>NZ_AP024657.1:0-4406092 GCF_019977375.1 Arthrobacter sp. NicSoilB11 | reverse complement strand
CAATCGGTTCCCTCAAAACTTGCTTTGCCTGCATTGCCTGCAGCCCAAGTCCGGAACCAGGGTGCTGGCCCCACTTAATCCACAGGGTTATGCACAGTCCGTGGATAATCGGCTACTGGGACACTCTAGGGGATGAAAAGCCTAGAAGATAGCTGGCTATCCGGCTGTGGATAATTACACTGTTGTGGTTCTCGGAACGCCCCTGTGAGCAACTTCATCCACAGGCTGTTGGGGATACTTAGGCACAGCTGGGGACAGCCGCCAAGGCGCCTTCCGGTTTGACTCCGGCCTGCAGATTGCCCTAACGTTGTGAAGTCCTTTGTGTCCGCTTTTTGGCCCCATCTGAACTCTCCAGGCGCAGTGCGTCCGGACAGCCGGGGGAAGCGTGCATATACAAAACTTAGCGTCGGCCAGTTCTTCCCCATACTGATCGGGTGGGCGCACCTTTGATCCACTGGAGTAACTAACGTGAGCAAGCGGACTTTTCAGCCGAATAACCGCCGTCGAGCCAAGAAGCACGGCTTCCGCCTTCGTATGCGTACCCGTGCCGGCCGTGCCATCCTGGCAGCCCGTCGTGGCAAGGGCCGCACCGAACTGTCGGCCTAGATAACTGGCTTGTCGGTAGACATCCCTTTGCGAGTTTAAGGTGCTGGCCGCCCGCAACCGCTTGAGGACCTCAACCGATTTTTCAACAACCGTACGTTCCGGTGTCCGCAATGGGCGCCGGAACGTAGTGTTATATGCGGCAGCCATTGCTGCCGACGAACCCAGCCGGATCGGGTTCATTGTTTCCAAGGGTGTAGGGAACGCTGTGGTCAGGAACCTCGTTAAGAGGAGACTGAGAGAAGCAGCTGCTGCCTCGTTGCGAGAGCACGGTACAGGACTGGCTATTGTGGTGCGGGCGCTTCCGGCGTCCGCGTCCGCCAGTTGGGACCAGCTGCTGTCGGACTACAACGCTGCATTGGAATCCACGCTGAACCGGCTGGCTGGCCGCCCTCCACGGGCTGCCGCGACAGGTTCGGCCGGTACAACACAGGAGGGGACAACGCGTGTCTAACGCCACCGCCGTCGTCGCCCGTTTCCGCAACGTGCCTGCCGCCGTCGGCAAGTTCCTCTGGAACCTGCCCCGCAACGTCCTCATTCTTCTGCTGATGGCCTACCGCAAGGTGGTTTCTCCCTTGTACGGGCCGGTCTGCCGATTCTTCCCTTCCTGCTCGGCCTACGCCCTTGAAGCGGTCACTGTCCATGGCGCCGTCAAGGGGAGCTGGCTCGCGGTCCGGCGCCTTGGCCATTGCCATCCATGGAATGCCGGCGGAGTGGACCACGTCCCCGCCGGCCACAGGGAATGGCCCGCAGGCCAGACCCCCACAATTGTTGTGCTGAACAATCCGGACAGGTACCTGGTTGCTCGGACTGATGAAGAAGGCCGCAGTGCGGCCTGACGAATAGGGATAAGTATGGACTTCTTTGGAACAATCATGGCCCCGTTCAAGTGGCTGGTTTCCATCATCATGATCGGATTCCACGATGGCTTGAGCGCCATCGGGATGCCTGCTGCGAACGGCTGGACCTGGACTTTGTCCATCATCGGACTCGTGCTGGTGATCCGTGCCGCCCTGATCCCGGTATTCGTCAAGCAGATCAAGGCCCAGCGCGGCATGCAGCTGCTGCAGCCCGACCTGAAGAAGCTCCAGGACAAGTACAAGGGCAAGACCGACCAGCTGTCCCGCCAGGCCATGGCGCAGGAACAGATGGCCATGTACAAGAAGCACGGGACCAACCCGTTCTCGGCCTGCCTGCCCATGCTGATCCAGATGCCGTTCTTCTTTGCACTGTTCCAGGTGCTCTCCGGTATCTCCGCCGCAAAGGACCAGGGCGCCGGCATCGGTGCCATGAGCCATGAGCAGGTTGTGGAATTCGACGCGTCGAGCATTTTTGGTGCTCCGCTGTCTGCCTCCCTGCTGCATGGCGGGGGTGGCGGCAACCAGGTTGCTGTGTGGATCCTTTCCATCGTGATGATCCTGGCCATGACGGCCTCGCAGTTCATCACCCAGAAGCAGATCATGGCCAAGAACATGTCCGAAGAGGCCATGGCCAGCCCGTTCATGCGGCAGCAGAAGATGATGCTTTACATCCTGCCCATCGTCTTCGGTGTGGGCGGCATCAACTTCCCCATCGGTGTGCTCATCTACTGGACCACCACCAACCTGTGGACCATGGGCCAGCAGTTCTTCGTCATCCGCCGCATGCCGACGCCGGGATCCCCCGCAGCCAAGGCCCTCGCCGAACGCCGTGCCGCCAAGGGCCTCCCCGCCCTTTCCGTCCTCACCGGCAAGCGGGATGAAGAAACCGACGCCGCCGCGGCCGCCGCACTTGAGACCAAGGGACAGCGCGTCCAGCCCCAGCGCAAGAACAGGAAGAAGAAGTAATGTCAGCCGAGAGCACCGAACACGCCCTTTCTGAAGAGATTGAAGATCAGGACGAGTCCGTGAACCAGGATGCTTCGTCCGCCAAGGTCTCCGCCGCCAGCCGCCTCGAGGAAGAGGGGGACGTGGCTGCCGACTACCTTGAGGAACTGCTGGACATCGCCGACATCGACGGCGACATTGACATCGAGGTCCGCAACGGCCGGACGTACATTTCCATCGTTGCCGACGAGGAAACCGAGGGGCTGGAGAGCCTTGTCGGCGAGGACGGCGAGGTCCTCGAGGCCCTCCAGGAGCTCACCCGGCTGGCGGTCCTGTCCGCCACGGAAAACCGCTCCCGGCTTGTCCTGGACATCAACGGCTACCGGCAGGAACGCACCGGCCATCTGCAGAAGATCGCCGAAGACGCAGCGGCTTCCGTGAAGGAGACCGGCAAGTCCGTCGCCCTGGAACCGATGAGCGCCTACGAACGCAAGATCGTGCACGACGCCGTGGCCGACCTCGGCCTGGTCAGCGAGTCCGAGGGCGAAGGCGCCGGACGCCACATTGTTGTTTCCGCAGACTAGAGAATGCTGACCCCATAACCATGGTTGACATCACGGCAGCAGAGCTTCGCGCTGCTGAGAAGATCTTCGGCGACCGCCTGGACCTGGCAAAGCGCTACGTGGAGCATCTGGCAACGTCCGGCACTGAGCGGGGCCTGATCGGGCCGCGCGAGGTTCCCCGGCTGTGGAGCCGGCACGTGCTCAATTGTGCCGTTATCGAAAGCGAGATCGCCCAAGGAAGCCACGTTGCCGACGTCGGAAGCGGCGCCGGACTGCCCGGCCTATGCCTTGCCATTGCGCGCCCCGACCTTGAGCTCACGCTCATTGAACCCCTGGAGCGCCGCGTGATCTGGCTCCAGGAAGTGGTTGATGACCTAGGCCTGGACAATGTCACGGTGATGCGCACCCGCGCCGAGCTCGCCGTGGGGCAGGTGGAGGCTGACGTGGTGACAGCCCGTGCGGTATCGGCGTTAACCAACCTCGCCGGCCTGACCATCCCGCTGCTTGGTGGCCACGGTGAAGTGGTGGCCATCAAGGGCCGCAGCGCCGGCGAGGAGATCGAGAAGGCTGCCAAGACCATCCGCAAGTTGGGTGGTATTGAGACTTCCGTGCTGACGGTGGGCGACAACCTCCTTGAGGAACCCACCACGGTGGTCCGCATCGTTGTAAACAAGCCCCAAAAGAAGTCCTAATGCGGGCCCGCTGACGGCTGTCAGCGGGTTGGAGCAGTTAGGCTAGACAACGGCAGCAAAATTGGCTGAACGAGAGTGAGTGTGCCCCAGTGACCAGTAGTGAAGCCTCCGCACAACGGATCCCGCCGTTTGTGTCCTTGGGGTCGGCACGTTCTGTCGCTGGGTCCGGGCTTGCCGGTATAGCAATGGCACCCGGAAGAGGTGGTAATCACCCTAAAACGGTTGGTGCCGCGTCCGCCGGCAGTGCGGTTTCACGTGAAACAACCACTCCAGGTCGTTCGAACGTCATTGACGCCATCGATGATTCAAGTCCCATCGCCCGCGAGCTTGCCCACGAGACGAAGCGCCGTGAGCGCCTGATGGGACGTCAGCTCCCGCGTCCTGATAAGACCCGCATCTTCACGGTTTCCAACCAGAAGGGCGGGGTGGGCAAGACCACCACCACCGTGAATATTGCCGCGGCCCTGGCGGCTGCCGGACTGAACGTCCTGGTCATCGATATCGACCCCCAGGGCAACGCTTCCACCGCACTGGGAATTGAGCACCATGCCGACGTGGACAGCATCTATGACGTCCTGATCAATGACGTCCCGCTGGCGGATGTGGTTGCCCCGTGCCCGGACATTGGAAAGCTCATCTGTGCCCCGGCCACCATCCATCTTGCGGGTGCCGAGATTGAACTGGTTTCGCTTGTTGCCCGCGAACAGCGGTTGCGGCGTGCCATCGATGTCTACGCGAAGACCCGCGAGAAGAACGGTGAAGAACGCCTGGACTACGTGTTCATTGACTGCCCGCCCAGCCTGGGCCTGCTGACGGTCAACGCCTTTTGCGCCGCCAGCGAGGTTCTTATCCCCATCCAGTGCGAATACTACGCGCTGGAGGGCCTGAGCCAGCTCCTCAAGAACATCGAGATGATCCAGAAGCACCTCAACGCAGACCTCGTTGTTTCAACCATCCTCCTGACGATGTACGACGGCCGCACCAACCTCGCTGCCCAGGTGGCCGCAGAGGTACGCCAGCATTTCCCGGACCAGGTGCTCGCGGCGGTGGTTCCACGGTCCGTGCGGATTTCCGAAGCTCCCAGCTACCAGCAGACAGTCATGACGTATGATCCGTCCTCAAGTGGCGCACTGTCCTACCTGGAAGCCGCCGCTGAAATAGCCGAACGCTAAAATCTTCAATACAGCAACGCACGGAGCCAGGCTGGTCCGGGGCTCTACCACTGGAGGGATTTACCCATGAGCGAGAAGCGACGGGGCCTAGGCCGCGGTCTTGGCGCGCTGATTCCGAGTTCCGCCGCAACCAATGGGTCGGGCAACGGTGGGACGGTATCCCGGCCTGTGGATCTGTTCTTTCCCGAAGGACGGAAGAAAACTGAGCCGGTAGAACAACCCGCAGCCGAAGCCCCCGCGAAAACGCAGGACAAGGAAGCCACGGCTCGCGGCCAGCGCACCGCGGCAGGCAACGCAGCGGCTGCCACGACGGCGCCGGACAAAGACGGCGCCGGCAGGAAGTCTGCTTCCTCAAGTCCGGAAGTTCCGGCGAAAAAGACGGCTGCCAGGAAGACTTCCGCGGCCAGCTCCAATGAGTCCCCGGAATCCTCCCCCGCCGCTGAAACCCCGGCAGTCCCCGAGGTTGTGGACAGCCCTGCCGAAGACGGTCCAGTGCCGGCCGAGACCGCCGGTGCAGACTTCCGTGAGGAATCCGGTGTTGAGCTGGTGGAAGTTCCCGGTGCCCGCTTTGCGGAAATCCCGGTGTCCGACATCCATCCGAACCGCAAGCAGCCCCGAAATGTCTTCGATGAGGATGACATGGCTGAGCTGGTGCACTCGGTGCGCGAAATCGGCGTCCTCCAGCCAATTGTGGTCCGCACCTCAACCGAATCCGGTAGCGAGCCCTATGAACTGGTCATGGGTGAGCGCCGCTGGCGCGCCGTACAGGCAGCGGGCCTGGAAACCATCCCCGCCATTATCCGTGACACAACGGACGATGACCTGCTCCGGGATGCGCTGCTTGAAAACCTGCACCGCAGCCAGCTGAACCCCCTCGAAGAAGCGGCGGCCTACCAGCAGCTCCTCGAAGACTTCGGCACCACCCACGAGCAGCTGGCGGATCGCATCGGCCGCTCCCGGCCCCAGGTATCCAACACGCTCCGCCTGTTGAAGCTGCCCCCGCTGGTTCAGCGGCGTGTTGCGGCGGGTGTGCTGTCTGCCGGCCATGCCAGGGCACTTCTCTCCCTTCCCGATGCTGCAGCCATGGAACGGCTTGCGCAGAAAATTGTCGCAGAGGGAATGTCTGTCCGCGCTACTGAAGAAGCGGTTACGCTCTACCAGGATCCGGCCAAGCCCGCCAAGAACAATATCCCGCGTCCCGGAGCACGGCACGAACGCCTGGACTACCTGGCATCCTCGCTGTCGGACCGCCTTGATACCAACGTCAAAATCTCCCTTGGTGTCAGGAAGGGTAAGGTCAGTATCGAATTCGCCAGTGTAGAAGACCTGAACAGGATCATGGATGTCTTGGCTCCAGGTTCAACCAACTGATTCAAAGTTAGAAGGCCCGGTTCGTTGCGAATCGGGCCTTTTTGTTTTGGTGATCATTGCCCGTGGTTCCCATGGTTGGTTGATGAGGCTGTTTTAAGGCCGTTGTGTCGTTCAACCCTCCGCCAGATAGTCCCCGAACCCTGCCTATTCCTGGTTGTTCCTGGCTGGCTTCCGCGGGGTTGCCGGCGTACATCGTGCGGCTGCACTGTTCTGTCAGATTGGTGGCGTGCACGGGGCCGATTTAGTGCCGCTGGGAGGCCGAACAGCAGCCCCAACTCCATCTATGTACGTGCGCAGCGGTAAGTTGCAGATCCGCCATACTGGGCCCACGCTAGACGCGGGCGTCGGTGCCGGCGGCACAAAACGGTGTTCCTGACCTTTATGCGCCGGCCAGTTGTGATGTGGTCTTTGGTGGGTCAAGGACTCATGGGCTGGTTACCCTCGTTCGTGTTTCA
This sequence comes from Arthrobacter sp. NicSoilB11, assembly GCF_019977375.1. Taxonomy (NCBI): domain Bacteria; kingdom Bacillati; phylum Actinomycetota; class Actinomycetes; order Micrococcales; family Micrococcaceae; genus Arthrobacter; species Arthrobacter sp. NicSoilB11. Next base: position 4,399,431 of record NZ_AP024657.1, on the reverse strand, counting down.
CGTGAAACAAGGGTTAGTCCCGCCGCCTTCTGCGGTGGAATTGCTCCGCAAATCATCCCGCATGGACGCTTGATGCGATGCTGCGGTGATCTGTGGCTTGCCGCCAAAATCCGGTAACTGCACGCTCGGCCACACTCCACCCTTCTGCTGGACGCTCGCGTGGAGGACTTGCCAGATCTTGGTGAATATAGTGCCATTGCTGGAGCATTTTGCTCTGCATGGGGTTTCCGCCTGAGTTGAAATGATCGGCATACGCGGCTGGTAACCGAGAATCCGGGCGCTTCGATGAACGCCCCCATTCGCGGAAGACCCAGGTTCTTGACCTTTCCCGCTTCAGCGGCATATCGGCGTCAGGTTCGGTAACTGCGGGAACATGTCCAGTGCCATATCGGAGCGCGTCCGGTCCCGACACCTCGTGTGCGCTGAGAATCTCGTAGACGTCCTCGACGTGGACGACCTCGGCCGACTGTCATAGCACTATAGCCATGCACGATAGCCATGGGACTTGTTCAATCCTGGTGATAGCCCGGAATCATGGCCCAGGCGAAAGTCCACTATGTCAGGGTCCACCGTATCTAGGAATGCGCTTGCGTCCACCTGCGCGTTGAGGCCGTCACGCGGCTGCTCGCGGGCGTCAGTCAAGCATGGCGTTTCACGTGAAACAGCCAGCTGCCATGGGGTTCGGCTGCCCGCTGAGGCAGTGCGACGACGTGGATCCTTGGTACCGATGATGCTGGAGCCTTGCGGGAAGGCTACGCTCCGCGTTTCACGTGAAACATGTGCGCTTGCTATGGGTACCATGCTCGACTGGAAGACGTCAGCCGTCGGCCCAGCAGTAATGCCGGCCCCACCAGAGTAGAGCGGACTCTATGGCCTTCGCCTCGCGTGCTCGCTCCCGCACCTCTGTTCGATGCCTGCTTGGCCTCCGGCCTTATCTGGGGCGCCATAATTGTCTCCTGGCCACTGGTCGTCTCTTCGTGACGAGTCCGCCTTTTTTGGTAGCTGAGCCATATGTGGTGCTGTTCTCCGGAACGTGTCGCCGCCGCTGAGTGGGTGGGCGCCGATCACTGAGTGCGGGGCTGGGATTCACCTGGATATTGATGGCTCGCGGATTGCAGTGCGTCACCTCGTAATGGAAGGGGCACAGTCGTGGCCAGGTACCGGCAATGTCCTACTGGTATGCGCGTTACTTTGCACCAGCCACTGTACCGGGAGGCGCGGCCGAAAGGGTGGTCTGCTTCGAAGCTCTTGAGGACCAGGAGAGGGGTTGGATAGGGTCATCACGGTACTGGCTTCTTGCGTTTCCGAAGGAAGCCAACCTAAACCACAATCGCGGGTGGCACATAGCCCTGTCATGTTGGCCGGCAGGAGGTCCCGTGGTTCGGCTTGACGCAGTTGCCGGCGGAGCAGAACTGCGATGCCACGGGCTTGTGTGACCAATTTCGTCGGTGGATATCCCTGTGGATAACAGTGTGGATAACTCTGGCGGCAGGTGTGGGTAAGAGTCCAGGTGCTAAAAGGTCAGTCGGGGTCCAAGACGACCGTTCCCGCCGCGCGCGCCATCTGACTCGGAGCGCGGGTATGCGTTTCACGTGAAACGATCCTCAATGTCGACTGCAGCCCCAGCGGACGCTGGGAGGTAGCACCCGGATGGTTGATTGCGGGCCTTTGGGGACGCACCTCCCCATCTCGGAACCGTTCGGCCTGCATTTTCACACGGATAACCGCTGGGACAACTCCTGATCTGCCGGCAGTAGAGTCTGCCATGTGATGGGGATCGGATCTGCGGAAGCTGCAGCGGCTGTGGATAAGTATGTGGATACTGACGCAATTGGCATGTGGAAAACTTTGTGTATAAGTCTGCGCGCACGGTGGGGGTGACGGGTCGCAGGGCGCTCGGCCGCAGGCGCGAATGCGTGGAGTTTCCGACCGGGACAGGGACATGCCCCTGCTCCAATTCACAGTGGTTATTGTTTCTTGGGACGCTGAACGGGAAGCTTCGATCCACATGTCCACACTGGGCCATCAGCCTGGCGGTCTAGCTGCTGCTGCATCGGTTCGTGCCGCCGGCTGGTGCCCCCAGGCCGTGGTGTCGAGACGCACACACAGTGTGAATGCGTCGTGAACCAGGTGAGATTGCCGCGCTTGGCCCTTAGTACGATCCTTGTTGCCTTTGCCGTCCGCGAGCTGGGGGCGGACGGTCGCGTCGATCAGCGCGCGACCGTCCAGTAAGTGATTGCGGCATCTCGGTAACCGAGGTCGGATAAGCGCTTGGATAAACGAAGCAAGCGGGTCATACGTACCGATACTCATACCGCGTTGCACCGTAGGGTTTCCGTTACTCCTGCACTGGTGCGGGGCTACCCTTACTGCCCGTCTCCGGTCTGAGTCGCGGGCCGAGAGTGGAGATGTTTCACGTGAAACGCCGCGCACTCCCCTGTGCTTGTCATGTTTCACGTGAAACACTTCTGCGCTCCGCCGGAGCGCTGGATGCCTCTATATGGCAAACGAGCCGCCCTAGAATTTCCAAGTGTTCCGGAGTACGTGAGACCTCTACGGCCCACCGCAGGACCAGGGTGCACCGACAGTAGCCCGGACATGGACGACAACAGATGTAGCGGCCTCGCTGGGCCAGCATCTCTAAACGTCAGATTCCGTACATGCCCAACTGCACCTCACATCATGCCCGACTCTCTGTGGTCGGGCCAGGATCGGCTGTGCCTATAGTTTGGGAGCGGGGAACTATCACCGTTCTCCTTCACCCCGCGTCAAGATGGTGAATTCCTGGCCGTACTGTGCCGGTTTCGGTCGGGTGTTAGCGGCCATGAAAAACTGCCCATAGGCGGCCACGAAAATGCCCACTGACGGCCAGTAGAACTGCCCACTGGTGGCCATGAGATCTGCCCACTTCCTCAACTGTTCCTGCCGCGTCTTCAGCGGCGGGGGCCTCTCCCCGGGATTTGATGACGGTGTCTAGTCGCACCAAATGTCGTCCCAGGAAGAGGCCCTGTATGAAGCATGACGGAGAAATCATGGAAATTCTTGCTGCCTATGATCTGACCGGATCGTTGCGCGCCACCGCGGAGCTCACGGGCTGCTCGCACCACACTGTAGCCAGGCACGTCGCCGCGCGGGACGCCGGCCGGCCAATTGCAGAACCGGCGCCCCGGCCCAGGGTCACGGACGCTTACCTGCCTAAGATCGAGGAATGGGTAGAGGCGTCCAAGGGCCGGATCCGCGCCGACAAGGCCCACGAAAAGCTGCTCGCCCTAGGCTATGAGGGGTCCGAGCGGTCTACGCGCCGGGCGATCGCGCAGGTCAAGGCCGCGTGGCGGCTCGGACACACCCGTGTGCACCGGCCGTGGATCACCGAGCCTGGGATGTGGCTGCAGTACGACTTCGGCGACGGGCCACGGATCGGCGGCGTAAAAACCATTCTGTTCGTTGCCTGGCTGGCGTTCTCAAGGTTCCGGATCGTGATCCCGTTGCGGGACCGGACCGCGCCGAGCGTGTTCGCAGCCCTCGACCGGTGCTTCCGGATCCTGGGCGGGGCACCAACGTATGTCCTGACCGATAACGAGAAAACCGTGACAACGGCCCATGTCGCAGGGGTTCCGGTGCGGAACCAGCAGACCCTGGACTTCGCCCGGCACTACGGGGTCACCGTGCTGACCTGCCAGCCCGCGGACCCTGCAACGAAAGGCGGAGTCGAAGCGTCGGTGAAACTGGCCAAAGCCGACCTCGTGCCCACCGACACGAACCTGAGGCCCGGTTACGCTTCCTTTGCCGAGCTGGAGGCCGCCTGCGAGGCGTTCATGGACGAGGTCAACAACCGCGAACACCGGGCCACCCGACGTAAACCCGCAATGGTTTTGGCGGAGGAAGCGGCCCGGCTGCACCGGATCCCGGAGACCGCGCACACGGTCGCGTTCGGGCTGGCCCGTATAGTCCCGGAGAACACCCCGATGGTCTCCTTCGAGAACGCCCAGTACTCGGTGCCGTCGCATTTGCTCGGCGCGAAGGTGTTCGTCCGCTCCCACGGCACCGGCCCTGACGAACAGGTCATCATCGTCCACCACGGCCCGACCGGCCCGGTCGAAGTCGCCCGCCACGGCCGGGCAAGGCCCGGCAGTCCCGCGGTCATCGAGGAGCACTTCCCAGGGACCAGTACCAGAACCCCGGGCGACTACGCCGTGAAGGCACGCACCGCCGGTGAAGCCGAGTTCCTGGCCATCGGCGCCGGCGCCAAGACCTGGCTCGTGGAAGCCGCGGCTGCAGGAACAGGCCGGATGAACATGAAAATGGCCGAGGCCGTGACCCTGGCCAAGATCGCCGGGACCGAGTCCGTGGACCGTGCCCTGGGAGACGCCGCGCTGCACGGCCGGTTCGCCCACGGCGACCTGCCCTCCATCCTGAACGCGAACATCCGCCGCACCACCACCCACGCCGCTAACGAAACCAGGTCCCTCACCCAAGGCACCAGCGCCTGGGCAGGCCTCGGCGCCGAGCCGTCCAGCGCCCCCGCAAAGGAGCAGAGCCGATGAGCCCGGTCACCACCACGAACACCACCGCCCCGGCCCTGCCGGCCGAACTGGAAGCGCTGATGCGGCAACTGAAGATGCCCCACGCCCGGGCACTGGCACCGGAGCTGATCGCGACCGCCCGCGCCCAGCGCTGGGAACCAACCGAGATCATCAAGGCACTGTTCACCGAAGAAGCCGCAGGCCGGGCCCGGTCCATGCTCGCCACCCGGCGCAAAGCAGCAGGCTTCCCGACCGGGAAGACCTTCGACGTCTGGGACCCCGCCGTCTCCTCCATCCCGGCGCCCACCCAGCAAGCCCTGCGCACCCTGGAATGGATCACCCGACGCGAGAACCTGGTCGTCTGCGGGCCCTCCGGCACCGGGAAAACGTTCTTCCTCGAAGCCCTCGGCCAGCAAGCCGTCGAAGCAGGCATGCGCGTGGCCTGGTTCAGACTCGAAGACCTCGGCGCCCTCATCCGCGCACACCGCACCGACGACAGCGTCACCAAAGCCGTCGCCCGGATACTGCGCGCCGAACTCGTCGTAATCGATGACATCGGGCTCCTGCCGGTGGCCACCGACGCCGCCGAAGGCCTCTACAGGGTCGTGGACGCAGCCTACGAAAAACGCTCCGTCGCGATCTCCTCGAACCTGCACCCCGCCGGGTTCGACGAACTCATGCCCAAAACCCTCGCCACCGCCACCGTTGACCGGCTCCTGCACCACGCCCACGTCTGCCAAACCAGCGGCGACTCGATCCGCCTCACCCAGGCCCTCGCCGGAAAAGGAGTCACCCAACTGAACTAACACCACCCGACAATGGCCAACCCCGCCGAGAACCTTCAGTGGGCAGATCTGTTGGCCATCACCGGGCAGTTTTACTGGCCACCGGCGGGCACTTTAAATGGCCGCCCGTGGGCAGAAACTAATGGCCATTGACAGTCGGGTTGCAATTTCGTCCCCTCGTGACGCTCCAAAGCGACCTGGAAGTGCTGGGAGGACCGCAGCTCCACCCTCCCCGCACGTCAGGGTCTCCGGCTCCACGTAATGAATTCACTGGTCGAACAAGCTTCGCGGCCTCGGGAATAGTTCGATAGTTGTGCTCTGCCTGACATACAGGAGGTCGGAACCAGAAATGACCCACCGGATCGCGGCAAGCGTGATTCATCGCCGCTCACCGCGTTGGGGGCAGCTAAAGCTCCACACCGGCGCCCCATTTTTCGGGCGGTCGAGCGAGGCGAACACGGCTCGCACGCTTTCAAGAAGGGGGGACGCACAAAGTCATTGCCACGCTAGTTACGGTCGCCTAGTCCTGCTTACCCAGGGCAGCATGGGCTCAAGTTCGGCATCCAGTCCACCCAGAAAGAGGTTTCACGTGAAACGCGACGTACCAGTAGCTGGAGGCAGTAACCCGTTGTGCGGTCCGAGTGGTAGGTCCACAGTCCCGTACGAAGTACCTCGCCAGCGAAAAGGCCCTGATAGTGCAGAGTAGGCGTTTCATGCCCTTTCGAACAAATGTTTCACGTGAAACTCTGTCTGACCCGTCCCATCTCAATGGTGGCAGACAAAAAAATTGGCCACCGCCCCGGGGCGATGGCCAACTTTGTGCAGATCCCACTTCCTGCCTACCGCAGGGAGGGGTGCTCAGGAGAGAACGTCTGCGAATTCCTTTTCGAAGAACTGCTTCGGCTTGGCACCGATAACTGTGCTCTTCACTTCGCCACCCTGGAAAAGGTAAACGGCAGGAATGGAAGTGATTCCATACTCAGCGGCGATGGCAGGGTTGTCGTCTACGTTGACCTTGACGACGTCAACCTTTTCACCATACTCCACGGAAATCTCATCCAGGATAGGTCCGAGCTTACGGCAGGGCCCGCACCATTCGGCCCAGAAGTCCACGATTACCGGCTTTTCGGCGGACAGAACGTCGGAGCCGAAACTTGCGTCAGTTACATCTTTAGCGTTGCTCATAACCTTATCTTTCTCTTCGGATAACAGTGGGGGCAGATTATGCCGGCAGGTCGGCCAGGTAGTGCTCGACGTCTATTGCCGCGACACAGCCGGAACCGGAGGCAGTGATGGCCTGGCGGTAGGTAGGGTCAACAACGTCTCCGGCGGCGAAGACGCCGGGAAGGCTGGTACGGGAGCTTCGACCCTCCACGGCGATGGTTCCCTCAGGCGTCAGCGCGAGGACATCCTTGACGAGGTCCGTACGGGGATCGTTGCCGATAGCGACGAAGACACCTGTCACTGCGAGGTCTGACAAAGATCCGTCCAACAGGTTCTTCAACCGAATACCCGTCACTTTGTCCGTTCCCAGGACATCGTCCACGGTGCTGTTCCACACAAAGTTGATCTTGTCGTGTGCCAGTGCCCGGTCCGCCATGATCTTTGAGGCTTTCAGCGAATCGCGGCGGTGAACAACCGTTACTGATTTCGCAAACTTGGTGAGGAACAGGGCCTCCTCCATGGCGGAATCGCCACCGCCGATTACGGCGATGTCTTGATCCTTGAAAAAGAAACCGTCACAGGTTGCGCACCAGCTGACACCGTGCCCGGACAGGCGCTTCTCGTTAGGCAGGCCAAGTTCCCTGTATGCGGAACCAGTGGAGAGAATGACCGCCTTCGCCTTGAAGGTCTCCCCCGTGGCGATGGTCACCGTCTTGATGGCGCCCTCAAGTTCGAGCGTGGTTACATCCTCGAACTGGATCTCGGTACCAAAGCGTGCCGCCTGCTTCTCGAAGTTCTCCATGAGGTCCGGCCCCATGATCCCTTCCGGAAAGCCGGGGTAGTTTTCAACGTCGGTGGTGTTCATCAACTCCCCGCCGGCGGTCACTGACCCCGCCAGCAGCAGAGGCTTGAGGTTCGCCCTGGCTGTGTAGACGGCGGCCGTGTAGCCCGCCGGGCCGGAGCCCACAATGATGACGTCGCGAACGCCGGACGCCGTCTTCTCTTCGATGGTCACTGGACCGTGAACCTCTTCCTTGTTCGACTCGCCTCCCCGTGGAGGCCGGCCACATGGCACAACTGTGTCCGCGTGCTGAATATTCCAGCGCCCGGGCAAGGTGAACCACCGGGGAAGTCAGAGGACCAGCCGTCGCAGGGCGCTCTTTCCAGACTACATTCCCGCTGCGGGTGCCGGTGGGCGGCAGTAACAGCGCCGGTAACACCCGCAGGCGGAAAGACGCCTACTGGACCTTGATTTCAGCCAGCCGGAGACCGTAGCCGTAGCGGGTCTTGGGAGCCGCCAGCTTGGGAAGGGAATTGATGGAGACAATCACGTACTGTGCCTGCACCGGTTCCGGAAGGGGCATGTTCAGGTCTGTGGACGTGAAGCTGTTGGTTCCTACTGCCTTGGCTCCGTCCATGGTGGGCAGGTCATTGGTGTAGACCGTGATGTTGCCCCCCGATCCCCCGAGCTGGGAGAGCGTGATGGAGGAGACAGTGGCAGCGCTCTTCAGCTTCACAACGAGGGGGACGCCCTGCGGGGCCAGGCCACCCCAGTTTTCCGTGGCGAATTCCATATCGGACCAGTAGCTGGCGGCATTGCCGTCGTAGGCCTTGACCAGATCGCCATCGAAGGTGGCGGCGAAGTCGAAGTTCCCCTGCCGGCTGACGCTCTCGATGGCCGGCGGAGCGGCGGGCGGCGCCGACGGTGCTGCCTGAGTGGCAGGCGCTGATGCCTGGGAGTTGGTGGTTGCGGGGCCAGCTGTCGGCTTGGCCTGAGGCCCCGGCGTAAAGAGGCTGCCCAGGTTGGTCACGGCGAAGATCAGGCCGGCGATCAGCACAACGGCCAGGAGCCCGCCCACCAGCCAGCGCATGGATCGGGGCTGGTTTTCGGACTCATCACGATCGTCGTCGTCCTCGGCACGGTCCGCGAAGGCGACGCCGGCGGCAGCGGGCGCAGCCGCACGTGCAAAGAGGGCTGCCTTCCCCTTGACTGGACGCGATTCCTGCGGGGATTCGTGGGTCTCCTCGTAGTGGTCCTGATCCCCTGACTGCGCATAGTCGTCGTCGGACCACAGGGAAACCTTGGGCGTCCGGTCCTCAGCGGTTGGCTGGACCTGCTGCCGTGGGGTGCTTGCGGCAGCGGTATCGTTGGGTCCTGTGTCCGCCTCCGCAGCGCTGGCGCGTCCGGACGGGGACTGGGCATTGGTTGCCACCGGCTGCGCTGCAGTGGCATCCGGATCCATCCGGGAGGACCCGTTTCCCTTGTTCGAAGCAGCACCTGCAGCCCCACCGGCCGCTGCAGCAGCAGCCGCTGCGGCCGCACCAGCGCCCGGAGCGGCCCCGGCAGCGCGCACTGGTGCGGCGGGCTGCTGGGCAGCGGGACGAACGGACGGCCTGGGCGGTACGGCCGGCGCTGAACGGTATGGATCAACCTGGCTGGGGTGCGAATCGGCGTAGTTGATGTATCCGGCGTCGACGTGGTCTTCCTCGTCGTACGGCTCCGGCTCGTGCGACCGCGGCTGGCCGAAGATTTCACTGCCCAGCGTGTCCGTGAAGAATGGCTCCACGTACGGCGGATTGGGCGCAACCACCAAGTCCAGCAGGTCGGCGGCGGATGTGTGGTTGGTGATGAGGTAGGTGGCGTCCTCGGTGACGCCAAGGTCCAGGACCTGAACGGTGCCGGGGCGTTCGCCGGTGGCGACTTCGCGGGCGCTCTGCGCAACCTGTTCGGTGTTCTCCGGGCCGGCAACCAGGATGCTGACCGGGCGGTTGAGGACCTGGTCCACACCGTCCAGCACCAGATCGTGGTCGTGCGAGGCCAACACTGTGGCGGTGACCTTGTAGCGGCCGCCCAGTACTGATCCGACGTCGATCGGGTTGGACACGTGTTCCTCCTAGACTGTCCGGGATTGCCGGTCTGATGACGCAACCGCCGTTCGGGTGCCGCGCACGGCAAACCCGTAATGCAGCTACCCCTGTACCTGTTCGATCCTAGCCGATCCGCCCCAAACGGCTGCGGAGAAGACGTACGCCAGACCGGACGGAATTTACTTTTTCCGCTTGCGCCTGGTCTTGAAATACGGGTTCTCGCCGGGCTTCCCCTGGTAGGTGCGGCGGCCGGGAAGCGGGATCTGTTCCCTGAGCAGGCCGCCGCGGGCGGTGCCGGGCTGGTCCTCCCCCGGCAGGTAGGCGTCTCCGGCACCCTGGGCCGTGCCGCCGTCGTACATCTGCGGACGGTGCGTCCCACGCTGCGGGTCCGGGCCGGCGCGGAAGGAGACGGCGTCGAATTCACCGGAGATACGGGGGATAAGGCCGGTATCAACGGACGTGGTGGCCCGCTCCGGGCGGTGGCCGCGCTCCCCGTCCACAGCTTCAGCGGGAGGGGACGACGGCGCGTCCCCGGCGTCCGGAGCAGGGGCCTGGCTGCCGCGGCCAAACCTGCCCAGCAGGGGCCGGAGCATGTCGGTGAGCTCTGAGACCCGGAACAGCTTGAGAAGGACGAAGTACACCACCAGCATGACGGGTCCCACCACAATGACGGTGACCAGGGCAGTGATCCGGTTCTGCCATGCGAAACCGTCCGGGTTGTAGCTGCCCATGAGCCACAGGGCGCCCGCACCGGCGATTGCCGAACCGAGGGCCGCGTACCCCATGCGGATGTAGGAGTTGGCGATCCGTGGGCCGTCGAGGTGGCCCAGCATGCGCCGCAGGAAGAACGCGCTGATGACCACCGAGAGGATGTTGCCCACCATGTAGAGGACGGCAATGGCGTAGATGATCTGGCCCACCGGCAGGAACTGGATGGCAAACGCCCCCGCCACGTACACCACGGCGAGCAGCAGCTGGACATAGAACGGCGTGCGGGCGTCCTCGTTGGCGTAGAACACGCGGGACATCATGAAGTTGGCACTCATGAACGGAGTGCTGAGGGCCAGGATGGTGAGCGTCTGGGCCAGCATGACGCCGTCCTGCCGCAGTCCGCCGGAGAAGAACATGCCCAGCGGACCGGCCAGGGCAAACAGTGCCAGCGCCCCGAACACAGTGGCCACGGCCATGGTCCGCAGGCCGTGGGAGAGGGCATCGCGCAGTTCAGCCCGGTTGCCGTCCTGCGATGCCCGCGTCATCCGGTTGAAGAGCACGGTGGCCAGCGACAGGGCAATGATCGAGTGCGGCAGCAGGTACAGCTGGCTGGCCACTTCAAGGACCGCGTTGCCGGGCAGCGTGTATGCCGACGGGTCCCCCGCCTGCTGCAGGCGGATGCGTTCGGCGCCGGGAATGGTGGCGATGCGCATAACGTACAGGAAGGCGAGCTGCCCGACGGCGGCCGTCAGGAGCGTCCATACGCTCAGCCTGGCTGCGTGGCCCAGCCCCACGCCGCGCCAGCCAAACCGTGGCCGGAGGCCGAGCTTCAGCCGGAAGACCGGGACCAGCAGGATGGCTGTCTGGGACAGCACGCCGATGGTGGAGAATCCTGCCACCAGGAGCGTTTGCGTTGATCCCCAGTTGTCCAGGTTGTGCGGGTTGACCTCGTTGCTGCCGAAAATCCAGATGAACATGCCCAGGCCGGCGATGGCCACCAGGTTGTTCATGATGGGCGCCCACATGGCAGGGCCAAAGGCGCCGTTGGCGTTCAGGACCTGGGTGAGCAGGGCGTAAAGGCCGTAGAAGAAGATCTGCGGCAGGCACCAGAACGCGAAGGTGACCGCCAGGGCCTTTTGCTGGGGTGAATAGCCCTGGGTGGTCAGTTCGATCACGCCGGGAGCTGCCAGGGTGACCAGGGCCGTCAGGCCGAACAGGAGCAGGACAGCCAGCGTCAGCAGCCGGCTGATGTAGTCCGCTCCCCTGTCCGGAGCCTTGCTGGCCTTGATGATCTGTGGGACCAGGACCGCGTTGAACACGCCGCCGGCCACCAGGAGGAAGATCAGGTTGGGCAGGTTGTTGGCGTTGATGAACGTGTCATTGACCGTTGAGCCCAGGCCCAGGGCGGTACCGAGCATCCAGGTCTTGCCGAAGCCCAGGAAACGCGAAACCAGCGTTCCGGCGGCCATGATGGCGCTGGAACGGGTTTCGCTGGGGCCAGCGGCCACGGGCTGGGCCAGGTCCGGAGCGGCCGGCTCCGGGGGCACGCCGTCGGGTGCCGCGTCATCGGGCCGGCCGGACCGGTCGGAAGGAAAGTTGGTAGCTGACATCGACTTCATCGTCTCACCCACCGGCACTTAACACCGCAATGGCGACGGCGGCGTCCGGGCTTAGAGGTGTCCGGGCAGGACGTCACGGGCGAGGTCGGCGATGCGGCGTTCGTTGGGGAATGACAGCTTCCGGGCAAGTTCCTGGATGGGGACCCACGCCACGTCCACGGCTTCCTGGTCGGGATCGTTCTCGATGGTGAGTTCGCCGCCGGTGGCCCGCAGGAGGTAGTGGTGCACGGTCTTGTGGACCCGGTGGCCGCTGACGGTGAACCAGTAGTCGATGCTGCCAAGCGGCGCCAGGATGGTGCCCTCGATGCCGGTTTCCTCGGCAATCTCACGGACCGCGGCCTCTTCGTTGTTTTCCTTGCCCTCCGGATGGCCCTTGGGCAGGCACCACTCGAGGCGGCCACCCCTATTAAGGCGGGCGATGATCGCAACCCTCAACCCGGCGTCGGACGTATCCACCACGACACCGCCGGCCGAGACTTCCTCGACCGTAGGCAGCGACGCCGGTGCCGATTGCTGGGCAGGGGCAACGTGCGCCCCGATTGCCGACGGCAATGGTGCGTTCGTCCTCCTGCCTGGAGCGCTCGGTACTGGATGGGCCATGGAGTCCACTCTAACGACTGTTGCCCTTCCGTGATGACCGGAACATGACACCAACATGGACAGGATATGACGCACTTTCCGGCGGCGAAGGTCAATTGGCCCGGATCGTGACGCTTTTTGGACTGCCGCGGCGCTGGTTTCTGCCAAGCTTAAGGAACTATGTCGCACGCACATCACAAGATTGATTCCCACACTGTCGACTTCAAGGTGGACCCGGTGGTCCTGGAGCTCGGCCGGCGCTTCGTGGACGCCGGCCACGAGCTGTCCCTGGTGGGCGGTCCGGTGCGTGACCTGTTCCTTGGGCGGACCTCCCCCGACCTTGACTTCACCACCGACGCCACGCCGGACCAGACCGTGGCCCTGATCAAAAAGTGGGCGGACAACTTCTGGGAAATCGGGCGCGCCTTCGGCACCATTGGCATGCGCAAGGCCGGCTTCCAGATTGAGATCACCACGTACCGGGCCGAGGCGTACGATCCCGATTCGCGCAAGCCCGTGGTGGCGTTCGGTTCCTCGCTGACTGATGACCTGCTGCGCCGCGACTTCACCATTAACGCCATGGCGTTGAAGCTGCCCTCCATGGAGCTGGTGGACCCCTTCGGCGGCGTCCGCGACCTCCACGCCTCCGTGCTGGCCACCCCCGGCGCGCCGGAAGCGTCCTTCTCCGACGACCCCCTGCGGATGATGCGGGCCGCCAGGTTCGCCGCGCAGCTGGGCGTCTCGGTCCACGATGACGTGCGGGACGCAATGACAGGCATGGCGGAACGGATCAAAATCATCTCCGCCGAGCGCGTGCGGGATGAACTGGTCAAGCTGATTTGCGGTGCCCGGCCACGGACGGGAATCGACCTCCTGGTGGAAACCGGGCTGGCCGAGCATGTACTGCCCGAGGTTTCCGCCCTCCGCCTCGAATCCGACGAGCACCACCGGCATAAAGACGTCTACCAGCACTCGCTCCAGGTCCTGGAGCAGGCAGCCGAGCTCGAAACCGACGCGGAGGGTCCGGTGCCCGGACCGGACTTCGTGCTGCGCTTCGCTGCATTGATGCACGACGTCGGGAAGCCGGCTACGCGCCGCTTCGAACCGGGCGGCGCGGTGAGCTTCCGGCACCACGACATGGTGGGTGCCAAGCTCACCTCCAAGAGGATGAAGGCGCTGCGGTTCGACAATGACACCATCAAGGCCGTGGCACGCCTGGTGGAGCTCCACATGCGCTTCTACGGCTACGGCGACGCCGGCTGGAGCGACTCGGCCGTCCGCCGGTACGTGACCGATGCTGGTCCGCTGCTGGAGCGCCTGCACCGCCTGACCCGCTCCGACGTCACCACCCGGAACCAGCGCAAGGCCGAGCGCCTGGCCTTCGCCTACGACGACCTCGAAGCCCGCATCGCCGCACTCCGGGAACAGGAGTCCCTGGACGCAGTGCGCCCGGACCTGGACGGGGCCAGGATCATGGCCGTGCTGGGACTCAAACCGGGGCCTGTGGTGGGCCGCGCCTACAAGTTCCTCCTGAATGAACGGATGGAACACGGACCACTGCCCACCGCGGAAGCTGAGGCGCGCCTGCTCCGGTGGTGGGCCGAACAGCCTGAATCAGCACCTGCCGGACCCGGCCCTGGAGTCTCTTCCGCCGCCGTCGAACCTTCACCCGTTGAGGAGTCCAAGTGACCAACCCCGCCTTTGCCCCGCGCCCCCAGCTCTGGATCCTCCGCCACGGCGAAACCGAATGGTCAAAGAGCGGGCAGTACACCGGCCTCACCGATCTCCCCCTCACGGTGGAAGGCGAGCAGCAGGCCGTGGAGGCCCGCAAGGTGCTGGACGGCGTCGACTTCGACCTGGTGCTCACGTCCCCGCTGCGGCGGGCACGGCGGACAGCCGAACTCGCCGGCTTCCCCGATGCCCGGCATGAACCGCTCGCGGTCGAATGGAACTATGGCGACTACGAGGGCATCAGTTCGGACCTGATCCGCAAGGACAACCCCGACTACCTGATCTGGACCCACGGCGTGCCCAACGGGGAGACACTCGACGAGGTTGCCGCCAGGGCGGACAAGATCATCGGCCGGATCCTGGAATCCGGGATGGACAATGTGCTGATCGTGGCGCACGGGCACTTCTCCCGGATCCTCACCGCGCGCTGGCTGGAATTGCCGCCCACGGAAGGCCGGCATTTCATCCTGGGCACGGCGAAGGTCTGCACGCTTGGATGGGATAAGAAGACCCCCGCCATTGTCCGCTGGGGCCTCTAAATACCCCTATTCAAAAGTTTTCTTCTTTTCTCCGGAAATTGCTGGTCTTCCGCGAATTCCTGGGGTACCTTTATTCCTGACCCCACGGCAATCTGCCGGGGTCAAAGACCGCATTGCAATCCACGCAGCGGACAGTAGAAAAGGAGGTTGGGATAATGATGACTTTGACTGGCGAATGGAATGCCTCCATCAATGCATTCCCGGCCTTTGCTGATCCTGTGCGCGTGGCTTCGGTCAACTCGGGTTACCGCCGGCCGGCGGACCTCCCGGGCCTGCTGCGACGCCGCTAGGCGCCAGCCACCTGGCCGCGGGCCACGGTGCCAGTACCGTCAAGGCCCAGGCGGGACTCCATGTCCAAGACGGGCCGTCCAGGCCGGACCACCGTGCTTCTCCGCTGACTTCCGGGAACTGCTGCTGCCCAGGCCTCCCCTTCGCAGCCGCATAGTCCCGCATTTGCCACAGCTCTCCCACCGGCATTGCGGTTCACTTCCGGCTCCCGGTAGTCCGCGCTGCCACGGCGCTCCTGCGCAATTCCACTAATTCCCTCGGTGAATTCCTTGCGCCCAAATTTCCGCGCTTTTGCGCACTGAAAAGGGGTGCTAATTCGCCATGCACTTTTGTGCCTTGTAACCGAAGAAAGGAGGTGGCTCCCTTGATGCAAAAAATCATGGGACTCCTGTCCCGGCCCCTGCAGCGCCGCAGTTCCTTTAACAGCGCCCTGCTGGAGCAGCACCGGAACGACGTTTTCGTGCTCATGCACCAGCAAATAGGTGGCCTGCGCTGACGGGCCGGCCCCCAAGCCCCCGGGAGGGGGCCGGCTGTAAGCTCGAAGCCATGCACGAGACCCAGTCGCCGGACAGCGGACGACGGCCCCGAATCGTAGTGCCCAGCCGCAGCGATGCCCTGCTGCGGAATTTCACCGAGGTGATCGGCGGCCCGCTGGGATCCAGGACAGATCCCGGCGTGGTCTCCCCCGGTATCTACTCGGTGGAACGGGTGCTCATTGTCCTCACGGCCCTGGCAGCCCTGGTGGGGGTCCTGCTGAAGGGCTATTGCAGGGCCAACGGCTGGGAGACGCCCACGCAGTTCTATGCCACGTGTTACTCGGATTTCCCCGAATTGTTCCGCAACCGCGGCATGGCCGCGGGAATCTTTCCCATCCTGGGCAGCGGCAGCCAGTTCGAATACCCGGTGCTCCTTGGGCTGATCGCGGGTGTGACGGCCTGGCTGGTACCCGGCGGAGAGGCCGGTGCCCGCGCCCTGGCCTACTTTGACATCAACGCGGTGCTGCTGGCGGCGGTGGCCATGGCCACCGTGCTGGTGACAGCACGCATGCCCGGCCGCCGTCCGTGGGATGCGGCCATGGTGGCGGTGGCCCCGGGGATCGTGCTGGCCGGAACCATCAACTGGGACCTTTGGGCCGCATGCCTGCTTGCCCTGGGGATGTACTTCTTTGCCCGGCAACGGCTTGTGCCCGCCGGGGTCATGATTGGCCTCGCCACGGCCACCAAGCTGTATCCGCTGCTGGTGCTGGGCGCCATCCTGCTGCTTGCAGTACGCACGGGAAGATGGCGCCCGCTGCTGGTGGCCGGCGGCAGCGCGGCCGCCGCCTGGCTGGCAGTGAACCTGCCGTTCGCGGCTGCCAACCCTTCCGGGTGGGCCTTCTTCTTCCAGTACAGCGCTGAGCGGGGCGCCGGGTACAGCTCAGCCTGGTTTGCCTACAACCTGGTGGCGGACAGGCTGGGCTGGTCCGGGCTTGGCGCCGGTGCCGTCAGCATGTTTTCCACCGGGTTCTTTGCCGTGGCCTGTGCAGGCATTGCCGCTGTTGCGTTGACGGCCCCCCGCCGTCCCCGCATGGCGCAGCTCGCCTTCCTGATCGTGGCGGCCTTCATCCTTACCAGCAAGGTGTATTCGCCCCAATACGTGGTGTGGCTCATTCCGCTGCTGGCCCTGGCCCGGCCGCGGTGGCGCGACTTCCTGGTCTGGCAGGGCATCGAAGCCCTGCATTGGGCTGCGATATGGATGTACCTTGGACAGGTGACCAGCGCAGGTTCCTCCCAGCACAACCTGGACATGCCCTACTACGTCCTGGCGGTGGCCGCGCATATGGCCGCGGTGGCCTATCTCATGGCACGCGTCGTCTGGGATATTTACGATCCCGCCTATGATCCCATCCGCCGCCACCACCTGGACGACCCCCACGGCGGCCCCTTCTCCAACGCGCCGGACCGGATCCGGCTCAAGCTGCCGGCTTCATTCCGCGCGGCGAAGGCGGGGTCCCGTGCCTGATGTGGCAGTAGTAGGGTCCGGCCCCAACGGACTCTCCGCGGCCGCGGTGATGGCGCGGGCCGGCCTGTCAGTGGAGGTCTTCGAGGCCGCAGCGACGATTGGCGGCGGAACCCGGACCACGGAGTTGATGCAGCCCGGGCACTTCCATGATGTCTGCTCCGCCGTGCACCCAATGGCTGTGGCGTCCCCTTTCTTCCGCGCTTTCGAGTTGCCCCGAAGGGTGGACCTCATCACCCCGGACGTGTCCTTCGGTTCCCCGCTGGAAGGTGGCCGGGCAGCCCTGGCCTATCAATCGATGGACAGGACCGTTGAAGGACTGGGCCGGGACGGACCCGCGTACCGCCGGCTCATGGAGCCACTGGTCCGCCACATTGACGACGTCATGGACTTCACCCAAAACCAACTCCTCCGGATCCCCCGGAACCCCCTGGTGGCCGGCGTCTACGGCCTGCGGACCCTGGAACAAGGGACCGGGCTGTGGAACCTTCGGTTCCGGGAGGAACTGGCGCCGGCCCTCCTCAGCGGTGTGGCCGCCCATGCCATCTCCCACCTGCCCTCCCTCGCCGCCTCCGGAGCCGGGCTGATGCTTGGTGCCCTGGGACACGCCGTGGGATGGCCCATCCCCCGCGGCGGTTCCGCATCCATCGCGGCAGCCCTCGCGGACGACATCCGCGCCCACGGAGGAGTCATCCACACCGGAACCCCGATTGACCGGTTGGAACAGCTTCCTGCCACCCGCGCCACGCTGCTGGACGTGGCACCCCGGGGGTTGCTGGACATGGCAGGGGAATCACTTCCCGGACATTACCGGCGGGCCCTGGAACGCTTCCGTTACGGCAATGGCTCGTGCAAGGTGGACTTCATCCTGTCCGGGCCGGTGCCGTGGCAGGCCAGCGGACTTTCCGACGCCGGCACCGTGCACGTGGGCGGCACGCGGGCCGAGCTGGCACGCTCGGAAAACGAAGTCAGTGCCGGACGCCATCCTGAACGGCCATATGTGCTCGTGGCCCAGCCGTCCCGCTTCGACGCAGGCCGCGCCCCTGCAGGCCGGCACACACTGTGGACGTACTGCCATGTTCCCTCCGGCTCGACGAAGGACATGACCAGCCAGGTTGCCGCGCAGCTGGAACGGTTCGCCCCGGGATTCCGCGATCTTGTGGTGGAATCACACGTCATCACCGCAGCGGAGTTGGCTGAATACAACCGGAACTACATTGGGGGCGATTTCAGCGCCGGCATTATGGACGTCCGGGGTCTGGTCCAGAAGCCGGTGGTGTCCCCCATCCCGTGGCGGACGCCGCTGCTGGGCGTCTACCTGTGTTCGTCGTCGACACCGCCGGGTCCCGGGGTGACGGGCATGCCCGGGCTGCATGCCGCAACGTCCGCCCTGAAGGACGTCTTCAAACTGCCGGTGCCGGACCTGGGGCTCTCATAACGCTCCATGACCCGGGACTGAACACGCGTGGCGCTGATGTCAGCCGGCCCGGGGGATAATGGCGCGATGGGGAAAACAACAAAACTTTCGCTTGCCATAACTGCGCTCATTATCGGAACCTCGCTGGTGGCCTGCGATGACGGAAAGTCCGGCGCCGAAGCCGCGGCACGGCAGCTGGCCGGCGCAGTCTCGGCGCTCGATGTAGGGTCCGTGGCTTTCGACGGCAAGGACGCCGCCGCAGCGAACGACCAGCTGCACCAGGTCTTCGCAGCCCTGGACCCGCAAAAGCCCGAGGTCCAGGCAGGCGGACTCACGCTGGACGGGGACAAGGCCTCCGCACCCCTGAACTACACCTGGAAGTTCGGCGACGCGGAATGGAAGTACACCATCGCAGCGAACTTCAGGAAGTCCGGCGATAAATGGCTCACCGTCTGGGATCCGGCCATCCTGGCACCGGGCCTCGGGGACAGCGAAATCGTGACCAAAGGATCCCAGACCCCCCAGCGCGCAGACATCCTGGGCGCCGGAGACGTCCCGCTGGTGACCTACCGCCCCGTGGTGAATGTGGGCATCGACAAGCCCCAGTTGGGCAGCGCAGACCCCGCCGATTCCGCCGGCAAACTGGCTGCCCTGGTGGGAGTGGACCCTGCCGCCTACGTGCAGCAGGTCAAGGCAGCAGGGGCCCAGGCCTTTGTTTCCGCCATCACCCTCCGCGAAGAGGGCCGGACCATCACCGATGCACAGATCCAGGCCATTCCCGGCGCCCGCGGCATCCCGGCATCCATCCCCCTGGCCCCGAGCAGGACGTTTGCCCGGGCCGTGCTCGGGTCGGTAGGGGAAGCGACGGCGGAACAAATCGAGGCGTCCGATGGCGCCCTGGCCCCCGGGGACGTCACGGGCATTGGAGGGCTCCAGCAGCAGTATGACGAACAGCTCCGCGGATCGGACGCCGTCGTCATCCGCGCGCAACGGGCCGACCTCACGCGCGAACAGATCCAATCCGCCGGCACCGACCCCCGCCGCGTCCTCTTCCAGGTGGAGCCCAAGCCCGGGACGCCGCTGAAGACCACCCTCGATCCGCGGCTGCAGACGCTGGCTGAGGGCATCCTGGAGCCGGTGGGGCCGGCGTCAGCCATCGTGGCCCTCCGACCCTCCACCGGAGCCGTGCTGGCAGCGGCTTCCGGGCCGGGCAGCAACGGCTATAACACGGCAATGCTGGGACAGTACGCCCCGGGATCGATCTTCAAGATGGTGGATTCCCTGGCCATGTTCCGGAACGGGATGACGCCCGACTCCACCATCCAGTGCACCCCCACGCTCACGGTGGACGGGCGGACCTTCAAAAACTCGGAAGGCTACCCCGAGACCTCTTTGGGCGCGGTGACCCTGCGGGACGCCTTTGCCCACTCCTGCAACACTGCCTTCATCTCCCAGCGCGACTCGGTGTCGCAGGGCCAGCTTGAAGCCGCTGCCACGTCCATGGGAGTGGCGGTGGAGGCGCCGAAACTTGGCGCCGAAGCCTTCCTGGGCTCCGTTCCAGGGCAGGCGCAGGGCACCGAACACGCAGCGTCCATGATTGGCCAGGGCAAGGTATTGCTCTCCCCGTTGGCCGCAGCAATCATGGCCGGCTCCGTGGCCAAGGGCGCCCCCGTCGCCGCGCAGCTGGTCCTCAACCCCGACGCCGGTGCGCCCGCTGCCGGAACAACGGCAGGTTCCACTGCCCCCGCGGCCGACCGGTCCGCAACCGCCGCTGCCGAGGCACCCTCCACCGCCTCGGACAAGCCGATCACGGCTGCGGAGGCGGCGTCGCTGGCAGACATGATGCGCGCCGTCGTCACGTCCGGCCACGCAGGGTTCCTGTCCAGCGTCCCCGGGGCACCGGTAGGGGCGAAGACCGGAACCGCCGAATTCGGCACCGAGACTCCGCCAAAGACGCACGCCTGGATCGTGGCCGTCCACGGGGACCTGGCCGTAGCCGTCTTCGTGGAGGACGGCGGCCTGGGCGCCACCACCTCCGGCCCGCTGCTGAAGCAGTTCCTCACCGCCGCCGGCTAGGGGACCCCGCCAGGCAAGGGACCGGCGTGGGAGGATTGACGGTGTGGCCCATATTGACGTTTCCGGCATCGACTACTTCCTCTCCGACGGCACCCAGCTCCTGAACGGAGTGACCTTCAAGGTCCCTGACGGCACCAAGACCGCCCTCATCGGGCCCAACGGCACTGGGAAGACCACGCTGTTCCGGATCATCGCCGGAGACCTGGTCCCGGACGAGGGCGTCATTGGGCGGTCCGGAAACATGGGCATCATGCGCCAGTTCGTGGGGCAGGTGCGGGACGGATCCACCGTCCGCGACCTCCTGGTGTCCGCCGCTCCCCCGGCCCTGGCAGCCGCTGCCCGCGAGGTGGATGACGCCGAGCTGGCCATGATGGAGGACGACGACGAGCCCACCCAGATGCGGTACGCCCAGGCCATCGTGGACTGGGGGGACGCCGGCGGCTACGACGTCGAGACCGTCTGGGACGAGGTCTGCATGGCCGCGCTGGGGCTGCCCTTTGACCGCGCACAGCACCGCCCGGCGTCGACCCTTTCCGGCGGCGAGCAGAAGCGCCTGGTGCTGGAAGCACTGTTCGCCGGCCCGGACGATCTCCTCCTTTTGGACGAGCCGGACAACTACCTTGACGTGCCGGGCAAGCGCTGGCTCGAGGAGAAGCTCAATGACTCCAGGAAAACCGTCTTCTTCATCAGCCACGACCGCGAGCTGCTGAACAACGCCGCCGGGCGCATTGTCACCCTTGAGCCGGGGATCAACGGGGCCGCCGCGTGGATCCACGGGGGCGGGTTCGAATCGTACGTGGAGGCCCGGGCGGACCGGAACGCCCGGTTCGAGGAATTGCGCAAGCGCTGGGACGAGGAGCACATCAAGCTCAAGGAGCTCGTCAACATGTACAAGAACAAGGCCGCGTTCCGCTCCGACATGGCCAACCGCTACCATGCCGCCCAGACCCGGCTGGCAAAGTTCCTTGAAGTGGGGCCGCCCGAGGCGCTGCCCATCGAGCAGAACGTGCAAATGAGGCTCAAAGGCGGACGGACCGCCAAGCGCGCCATTGTGGCGGAGAAGCTGGAACTCACCGGGCTCATGAAGCCCTTTTCCACGGAAGTGTGGTTCGGCGACCGCGTGGGCGTGCTGGGCTCCAATGGTTCCGGCAAGTCGCACTTCCTGCGGCTGCTGGCCACTGGCGGCACTGACCCCGAACGCGAACACCTGCCCGTGTCCGATGTTGACATCGCCGAGGTACCGCACGAAGGCACCGTCAAGCTCGGTGCCAGGATCCGGCCGGGATTCTTTGCCCAGACCCATGTCCGTCCCGACCTGCTGGGAAAGACCCTGCTGGAAATCCTGCACCGCGGCGATGAACACCGTTCCGGGCTGGGCCGGGAGGCCGCCGCGGGTGCCCTGGACGGCTACGGCCTGGCGGGACAGTCGGAACAGAAGTATGAGTCACTCTCCGGCGGCCAGCAGGCGCGGTTCCAGATCCTCCTGCTTCAGCTCAGTGGTGCCACCCTGCTGCTGCTGGACGAGCCCACGGACAACCTGGACCTGCACTCCGCTGAAGCGCTGGAGCGGGCCATTGACCACTTCGAGGGAACTGTCCTGGCGGTCACCCACGACCGCTGGTTTGCCCGGACCTTCGACCGGTTCCTGGTATTCGGCTCCGACGGGAAGGTGTACGAGTCGGCGGAGCCGGTGTGGGACGAACAGAGGGTGGCGCGCAGCCGCTGAGCTGTCCCGGCCACCACATGAGCAAATGATCATGAGTTGATATCATTTGCTCATGAAAACGGACGAGCGGCACAGGACCATTGCCGAAATCCTCCGGCGGCAGCCGGAGGTGAGCGTCGAGGACCTGATGCAGGCCTGCGCCGCCTCCGGCGCAACCATCCGCCGGGACCTTGAAGTACTGGCCGGCCACGGTGTGCTCCGCAGGGTCCACGGCGGCGCCAGGAGCCTGATAGGCCACGGCCGCAACCCGGGCTACGGACAGCGGGAGCTGGAGGACCGGGATGCCAAGAAGCGCATCGCAGCTGCCGTGGCCGGCCTGCTGGCCGACGGCGAACACGTCTGGCTGGACAGCGGCAGCACGGCAACCGAAGTGGCGCGGGCAGCGGCCGGCCGGCAGGTGACCCTGATGCCCATGTCCCTGCAGGCCCTCAATGCGGCTGCAGGCGGTGACGGTGCCGCAGGCTCCCGCCCCGCCCTGCTGCTGCCGGGTGGAAGCGTGGTGCCCGGTGAACTCTGTTTCCGCGGACCGCTGGCCGAGTCCAACATCAGGTCCCTGCGTTTTGACACCGCGGTGGTCACGCCCTGCGCAGTGGACTTCCGCGACGGCCTGCTGGCCCACGACCTCGACGATGCCGCGGTGAAGAAGGCCGGCCTGGAAGCTGCGGCACGAGTGGTGGTGGCCGCCTCCGCGGGAAAGTGGCAGGCCAGCGCCCGGGTGCTCGTCGCCGGCCTGGAAAAAGTGGATGTCATCGTGACGGACCGGCAATTCAGCGCCCAGGACCATGCCGACCTTAAAAAATACTCTGTGGAAGTAGTGTACGTATGAGCTCCAGTACAGGTAAGGAACAGCAGGCAGGCTTGAGGGCCGCCGCCGCAGCCACGTTCGTGGTCTTCGGGATCAACGGACTCGTGTTCGCAAGCTGGGCGGCCAGGATCCCTGCCGTTACGCAGACGCTGCACATCACGTCGGGGCAAATGGGCACGCTGCTGCTGTGCACGGCCGTAGGCTCACTGCTGGCACTTCCCACCGCCGGCCTGGTGGTCGGCAGGATTGGCACCGCCAACACGGTCCGCTTTGCGGGCTTGCTGGCGGCGGCCGCAGGTGTGGGAATCGCCCTGTCGCTTTCGGCCACGTCCATTCCCGGAACAGCGGTTTCGCTGTTCTTCTTTGGCATTGGCATTGGCCTTTGGGATGTGGCACAGAACATCGAAGGGGCCGACGTGGAGCACAAGCTCCGTCGCACCATCATGCCCCAGTTCCACGCGGCCTTCAGCGGCGGCGCATTCGTTGGCGCCCTGGTGGGTGCAGGGCTTTCCACCCTGGGTGTGGACCTGCCGCTGCATCTCATGGCGATTGCAGCCGTGGTGGTGCTGGTGGCATTGACCGTGCCACGCTACTTCCTTCCCCACATCTCCACCGCCCCCGTGGAGGGGGAGCCGAAACCCGCCAAGGGACCGTCCGCGTGGCGGGACAGCAGGACACTGCTCATCGGCGTCGTGGTCCTGGGCGCCACCCTCACCGAGGGAGCGGGCAACGACTGGATCGCCAAGGCCTCAGTGGACGGGCTCGCGGCCTCCGAATCCACCGGCGCCCTCATGTTCGCCCTCTTCGTCCTGGCCATGACCGCCATGCGGTTCCTGGGCGGCCGAGTCATCGACGCATACGGACGGGTGGCAGTCCTGCGGGCCAGCATGGCCGCAGCGGCCGCGGGCCTGGGCCTTTTTGTGCTGGCGCCCAATATCTGGCTGGCCGGCATCGGTGCTGCCCTGTGGGGCGTCGGCGCCGCCCTGGCTTTCCCCATGGGCATGTCCGCTGCGTCCGATGACCCACGGCACTCCGCCGCACGCGTTTCCGTTGTATCCACTTTGGGGTATATATCATTCCTTGCTGGACCGCCGCTGCTGGGCTACCTCGGTGACCTCACCGGTATCCACACCGCGCTGCTGGCCATCATGGCACCCATCCTGGTGGCGCTGCTTCTTGCCGGTGCCGCGAGGCCCCTTAGCGCGGTCGAGGAAGCCGCCGGGCAGGAAGCCGCCAAGCGGGACTAGACCTTGGGTTAGGGTGATCACATGCAAAGCGCCAGGCCGCGGGGGCGAAGCTGGATCAGCCGCCTCGATAGATACCTTCTCAAGCATGTATCCAACCTGCCCGGCGGCAACCACGATGTGTTCTTCCGCCGGCTTTCCGCCTCGGCCAACCACGGAAAGCTCTGGATGGGAGCGGCGGCCGTCCTGGCGTTGTTTCCCGGCAAGACGCGGAGGGCAGCACTGCATGGGCTGATCGCCCAGGGGGTGGCCTCCGCCGTGACCAACGTGGTGTTCAAGACGCTGCTCCCCCGGACCCGCCCGCTCCCCGAACATCTTCCGGTGTTCCGCTTCGTGCATCCACAGCCCACCAGCTCCTCCATGCCATCGGGGCATTCGGCGTCTGCGATAGCGTTCGCAGTCGGGGCAGGCCTGGTCCGCCCGGCCGTAGGTGCTGCCCTGGCTCCCGCAGCCGTGGGAGTCGCCTATTCGCGGGTTCACACCGGCGCCCACTGGCCGTCGGACGTCCTCTTCGGTTCGGCCCTTGGTGCCGGTGCTGCGCTGGTGACCCGCCATTGGTGGCCGGTTCGTCCGCCGATTCCGCAGACGACCAGGGCATGGACCAGTGCGCCTGAGTTGCCGGGCGGCGAGGGTCTGAGCATTGTGGTCAACACCTTGGGCGGATCCTTCAAGGAGGAGACGGCGTCAGCACTCAAGGAAGTATTTCCCAAAGCGCATATAAACACCGTGCAGCCGGACGAGGACCTGGTGCAACGGATCGCCGCCACCGCCGACTTCCCTGGCACCCGCGCCCTGGGCGTGTGGGGCGGTGACGGAACGGTCGGCGCAGCGGCCGCCGCCGCCGTCGCACGTTCGATTCCCCTGCTGGTCCTGCCCGGCGGCACCCTGAACCACTTTGCGCGCGACGCGGGGACGGGAAGCCTGAAGGATGCAGTGGATGCGGCCAGCAAAGGTGAAGCGGCCCTGGCGGACATCGGGGTGGTGACGGCGGAACGGGGCCTGGCGGGAAGCCCGGAGGTCTCCGAAATGGTCATGCTGAACACCTCCAGCGTCGGCCTTTATCCGAACTTTGTCCGCCGCCGGGAACACCTGCAACCGGCGCTCGGGAAGCCGCTGGCAGGGGTGGTGGCCATGTTCAGGACCTTTGCGGCGGGCACCCCAACCACCCTGTCCGTGGACGGCGTTGTGCGCAAGGTGTGGATTGCCTATCTGGGCAGGGGGCGTTATTACCCCCGGGACCATGCGCCCTTGTTCCGGCCGGTGATGGATGACGGCGTGCTGGACGTCCGGATGATCACGGCTGACGAATCCTTTGCCCGGCTGCGGCTGCTGTGGTCCGTGCTGACGGGAACAGTGGCAAGCTCCCGCATCACCCACCTGCGGGAGGCCACCGAGGTAAGGATCGACGCCGGAGGCGCACCCATGGCGCTGGCGGTGGATGGCGAAGCGCTGGCCGGCGTGCGCAGAGTCGCGTACCGGATCCAGCCGAAGGCACTGACGTATTACTCCCCGCGCCGCTGACCACGTGGACGTGGGGGAAGTAACTACCCTGATTCTCCCCTGAATCAACCCTGATTCCGGGAAAAAGCTGCCCGGGCATCGGTAGCGTAAGGCATGAACACCCACCGAAAGTCGTCTGCAGCCGCGCGCTGCCGTGCAAAGGATTCTTCATGATCGAGGCAAACGGGCTGACCAAGGTCTACGGCGCCAAAACCGCCGTGGCCGGCGTCAGCTTTACCGTCAGGGCAGGGCAAGTGACCGGCTTCCTGGGCCCCAACGGGGCAGGAAAATCCACCACCATGCGGATGATCATGGGACTGGACCGGCCGACGTCGGGCTCGGTCACCGTGAACGGCCTGCCGTACGTCCGGCACAAGGCACCCCTGCGCGAAGTGGGTGCCCTTCTCGATGCCAAGGCGGTCCACACCAGCCGCAGTGCCTACAACCACCTGCTGGCCATGGCGGCCACGCACAGCATCCCCAAATCCCGGGTGCACGAGGTGATTGAAATGACGGGGCTGGAGGCTGTGGCACGCAAGAAGGCCGGCGGCTTCTCCCTGGGGATGGGCCAGCGGCTGGGCATAGCGGCAGCCTTGCTGGGGGACCCGCAGACCCTCATCCTGGATGAACCCGTCAACGGCCTGGACCCGGAAGGTGTGGTCTGGGTGCGGAACCTGGTCCGCTACCTCGCAGGGCAGGGACGCACGGTTTTCCTTTCCAGCCACCTGATGAGCGAGATGGCCCAGACCGCCGACCACCTGATCGTCATTGGGCGCGGCCGCGTGATTGCCGACGCACCCATCCGTGACATCATCACCGGCAAGGGGCAGGCACGGGTCCGGGTGCGTACCGACGAACCCGACCGTCTCTACCAGCTGCTCGCCGGACGGGGCGCGTCCATCGACGTCCCGGAGCGGGAACTGCTCGAAGTAACGGGCCTGGAGCCCAGGACCATCGCGGCGGCCGCCCTGGAAAACCACGTCATGGTCTACGAACTGACGCCGCTCGTCGCCAGCCTCGAGGAGGCGTACATGGAACTGACCAAGGACGACGTCGAATACCACTCCCTGCCCGCCGCGGAGGTAAGCAAGTAATGAGCGTAACCACCACCGAACCCACGTCTTCGCCTGACCCCGCATCCTCCGCCGGGGGCCGCAGCCCCCGTGCCGGTGGACGGGCCCTGCCCGGCCCCACGTTCCTCCGGGTGCTCAACTCGGAAGTCATCAAGTTCCGCAGCCTCCTTTCCACGCTGATCCTGCTCGCTTCCACGGCGGTGGTCATGGTCGGGTTCGGCGCGCTGTCCGCGTGGGGGACGGGCCAGTTCGCCGACGCGGCCACAAGGGATCCGCAGGCCGCGGCGCGGATGGCATCGCAGGGCGGCGATCTTGCCGTCAGCGTGCCCACCTCCGGCATCGCCTTCGCCCAGCTGATCCTGGGGTCCCTTGGTGTGCTCCTGATGAGTTCGGAATTCACCACCGGAATGGCCCGGTCCACCTTCGCGGCCGTGCCCAGGCGCGTTCCCGCATTCGCTGCAAAGCTCGTGGTGGTCATGGTGACGTCATTCGTGGTTACCGCCGTCTCCACCTGGGTGGCAGGACTGGTGGCCGTGCCCATCCTGGACAACTATGGCCTCACGCTGGACCTTGGCAGTTCCCAGTCGGTGAAGCTCCTTCTGGTCAACAGCCTCTATGTGGCCGCCGTCGCCGCCATCGGCATGGCCCTGGGCACTCTCATCAGGAATTCCGCCGGCGGCATCATGAGCCTGGTGGGCATCTTCTTCGTGGCACCCATCGCCTTCCAGCTCATTCCCGGGGACTTCTTCAAGGAGGCCCGCAAGTACCTGCCAGGCAATACCGTTGATCCGCTGACGGCGGCCCAGCATGTTCCGGACACCCTGGAAGCCTGGCAGGCGGCACTCGTCCTTGGCGCCTGGGTCATTATCCCCGTCCTGCTCGCGGCAGTCCTGTTGAAGCGGCGGGACGTTTAGCGGCCAACCACTGCTGACGCCCCCGGCGAGAGGGACGGCGCGTGGTTTCCGGCACATTACAAAAGTGCATGGCGGGAAACTTTCTTTGCCCGTGGTGGTTCCTGCTTGGAGGCACGTCCTGTTGGGAGCAACCAGGTCTGTTGGAGTGCACAAAGCAAGGTGCATAATGGCCGACCTAGGGTGAAACGACGATGTGGTGCATCACACGGTCCCCCGGTGGTCCACCAAGGCACGTCGCTCAACCCATGCTATTTTCCCAACAGGACGGCGCTTCCATGCATGCTGACCAGCAACTCTCAAAGTCCCTGAAACCCAGGCACCTGTCCATGATCGCCATCGCCGGCGTCATTGGTGCAGGCCTCTTTGTCGGCTCGGGCGCCGCCATCCAGCAGGCCGGCCCGGGTATCCTCGTCGCCTATGCTGCCGCGGGCCTGGTGGTCATCCTGGTCATGCGCATGCTGGGGGAGATGGCCGCGGCAAACCCGGAAACGGGCTCATTCTCGACCTATGCGGACAAGGCACTGGGCCGTTGGGCAGGGTTCAGCATCGGCTGGCTCTACGCGTGGTTCTGGATCATCGTCCTGGGCATCGAGGCCACTGCAGGCGCGGCCATCATGCACCGGTGGGTGCCGGGCATTGACCAGTGGGTCTGGGCCCTTGTCCTCATGGTGCTGCTGACGCTCACCAACCTCGGCTCGGTGAAGTCCTACGGCGAGTTCGAGTTCTGGTTCGCGTCCATCAAGGTGGCGGCGATCGTCCTCTTCCTGGTCTTCGGTGCAGCCGCCATCCTGGGGCTCATCCCCGGTGTCCCAGCCCCCGGCCTGAGCAACCTGATCAACAACGGCGGCTTCATGCCCAACGGTCCGGGCGCTGTCCTGGCCGGAATCCTCGTGGTGGTCTTCTCCTTCTTCGGCGCCGAAATCGCCACCATCGCCGCCGGCGAATCAGAAAACCCCGTGGATGCCGTGAAGAAGGCCGTGAAGTCCACCGTATGGCGCATCCTGGTCTTCTACATCGGCTCCATCGCCGTGGTGGTCACCCTGCTTCCGTGGAACTCGGCCTCGGTGGCCAAGAGCCCCTACGTAGCGGTCATCGAACTGTTCGGCATCCCGGGCGCCGGAACCATCATGGACGTGGTGGTGCTGACCTCTGTGCTGTCCTGCCTGAACTCCGGCCTCTACACCGCCAGCCGCATGCTGTTCTCACTCTCCACCCGCGGTGACGCACCGCGGGCATGGACCCGCATCTCCCGCCGCGGCGTACCCGCTGCCGCGGTCCTCGCCTCCACCGTGGTCGGCTTCGTCACGGTGGGCCTGAACTACATTGCCCCGGACACGGTGTTCCTCTTCCTGGTCAACACCTCCGGAGCCATCGCATTGTTCGTCTGGCTGGTCATCTCCGCCTCGCAGCTGGTCCTCCGCAAGCGCATGGGAGCCGCAGCAAAGGACCTGCAGCTGAAGATGTGGCTTTTCCCCTACCTCACGTGGGCAGCGATCATCAGCATCGTGGCCCTGCTGATCGGCATGGTGATCGTGGAGTCCACCCGGGAGTCCCTGCTGCTTTCGATTGCACTGGCAGCCGTTGTGGTGGCGGTGGGCGTGCTGCGCTACCGGCGGAAGGGCGTGGCCGCCGCGGGCCAGCCGGACGTGGCAACCGAGGCTGCGCCGGCACCTGTCGAGTAGGCGCGGCACTAGACTCGGGACCATGCCTTTGCCTCCCTCTGCTGCAGACCACATCCAGGACCTTGGCGCCTATGTCAGCGCATCGCCGTCGAGCTTCCACGCTGCGCATGAGGGGGGCCGGCGCCTGGAGGAAGCCGGGTTCACCCGCCTGGATGAGGTGCAGCCGTGGGAGGCCGGGCCCGGTTCCTTCTTCATCATCCGCGACGGCGCCCTGATCGCCTGGGTGGTCCCCGAAGACGCGGGACCCGCCACGGGTTTCAACATCCTGGGCGCGCACACCGATTCGCCGTCGTTCAAGCTCAAGCCCAAGCCCACCACGGGTGCGCACGGCTGGCTCCAGGCCGGGGTGGAAATCTACGGCGGCCCCCTGCTGAATTCCTGGCTGGACCGGGAGCTGCGGCTGGCGGGCAGGCTGGTGATGCTTGATGGCACCGAGCACCTCACGGCCACCGGGCCGCTGCTCCGCTTTCCGCAGCTGGCCATCCACCTGGACCGGGCCGTGAACGATGGCCTCACCCTGGACAAACAGCGCCACATGAACCCCGTCTGGGGGCTGGGAAGTCCTTCAGACTCCGACCTGCTGGGCGTGCTGGCGGCGTCGGTTGCCGGCGCATCCGTCGATCCGGGGCAGATTGGCGGGTACGACGTCGTCATTGCGGACACGCAGGCGCCTGCGGTTTTCGGGGGCAAGGGGGAGTTCTTCGCATCAGGGCGGCTGGACAACCTTTCCGCCACGCATGCCGGACTGGCAGCGCTTACCGCCCATGCGGAGTCCGCAGCCGCCGCCGGCCCGATTGCGGTCCTTGCCGCCTTCGACCACGAGGAAATCGGCTCCAACTCCCGCTCAGGGGCCTGCGGGCCCATCCTCGAGGACGTGCTGGTGCGCATCTCCGACGGCCTGGGCGCGACGGTGAGCCAACGGCGGCAGGCCTTGTCGGCGTCGTTCTGCCTCTCTGCCGATGCCGGCCACGCCGTGCACCCCAACTATCCCGAGCGGCACGACCCCGCCAACCATCCCGTGCTGAACGGCGGGCCGCTGCTGAAGATCAATGCCAACCAGCGCTACGCCACGGACGCGTTCGGCGCCGCATTCTGGGCGCGGCTCTGCGGCGAAGCAGGCGTTCCCTACCAGGAATTCGTGTCCAACAACGTGGTGCCCTGCGGTTCCACCATCGGGCCCCTCACCGCGACCCGACTGGGCATCCGGACCGTGGACGTGGGCGTGCCGCTGCTGTCCATGCACTCGGCCCGGGAGCTGTGCGGGATTGAGGATCCACGCCGCCTGGCCGCGGTGACGGAGCTGTTCTTCCGGACGGCGGCCTTGCCGGCGGGGGCACACCCCTAACGGATCCAGCCGTAGTTGAACCCACCATGGTCAATTTGGTGGGCAGGCACCCCTACCCACGTTTCGCCGTCGGGAACATTGCTGAGAACGGCCGCGCCCATGCCGATGGTCGCGTAGTCTCCCACGGATGTCCTCTCCCGGACGCTCGAATTCAATCCGAGGTAGGCGCCCTTGCCTATCCTGGCGCCGCCGCCCAGTGAGACGCCCGCGGCGAAGGTCGCAAAGTCGGAGACATCGTCGTCGTACGAGAACGTGACGGAGGGCATGGCAACCACGTGGGTTCCCAGGCTCACGGCGGCAGTGAGGGTTACGTTGCGCAGCAGGATGCTGCCGCGGCCCACACGGCAGCCTGCCGGGTACTGGACGGAAGGATCCACCGCACTGGCGTACCTCGATTCGCCGATCCCCAGGGTGCCCAGATGCGACACCACCGCTTCGCGTTCCCTGCTGGACGCAATGCACACCAGGAGGAAGGCGTGCATGTAGTTGACTGCATCATCAATGCTGCCAAGGACGGGGGCACCATCGACGGTGACGCCGGCCATCTCCCTGTCATCATCGAGCAGCCCAACCACGTCATACTGGCCGCTGCCGCGGACCATGGCCAGGACTTCACGCGCCAGGCCGCTGGCACCTATCAGGATCAGTTCGCTCACGTGACGGCGCCGGCAGCAGCCTGCCGGGGTGTCGTTACTGGAATCCGGTCCATGCTGTACCTTTCCGGCGCGTGACGTCCTCTGAACGTGGGACAAGGCTATTCGCCAGGGGCACACTTTCCGGCTGGACACCGAAAGCTATGTGGTTCGGAACAGGGACTATGTGGAAACTGCGGGGACCTGTGGATCACAGGACGGGCAGGACGTACGGCTCCGCAGCCGGAGTTGCCTTGCCGGCGGACAGGGCAGTCAGCTGTGCGCGGGACTCAACGCCGAGCTTGCGGTAGATGGCCGTGAGGCGTACTTCGACGGTGCGGACCGAAACATACAATGTGCCGGCTATTTCCTTGTTGCGCATCCCCCGGGCCACCATCATCGCCAGCGCCCTCTCATGGTCCGTGAGCAAGAGCATTGACGGGTTGCCCTGCGGGCGGGCGGCCTCCCACCGTTCGTCCAGCAGGAGGGCGTCCACGTGCTGCGTCCAGGCATCAGCCCCGGCCTCGTCAAACATCACCTTGGCCCGGAGCAAAGCCTCCCGCGCGTGGCGCAGCCTGCCGAAGCCATGCAAACGTTCCGCATAGCACATCAGGGTCCTGCCCCGCTCAAGCCTGTGACCGTTCCTGTCTTCAAGCGCCTGCTTGAAGAGCTGCAGGGACTGCTCGCCGTCCGCAAGCATGGCGCGGCTCCGGGCAACCACCATGACCAGCCACGGAGAGCGCAACCCCGCCGAACGGCTTTCCAGGCGTTGAAGAGCCTGGGTGGCTTCACGGTGCCGGCCAAGACGGACCAGTACCTCCACCAGGTCGGCCTCACAGCGCAGCAGGGTGGGGTTGCCCAGCCCCAGACCGATTTCCGTGGCCCTGGACAACTGGACAACGGACTCCGCCAGGTCACCCCGCAGGAGTGCGAAGTGGCCATGGCAGGCCGCCAGCTGTGCCGTGAGCCCAGGGTGGTTTCCCGATCGCAGATAGTCCAGGGCATTGGCGGCCTGGTTACGCGCGAGTTCGTCATCGCCCAACGAGTAGGCACGCCAAACCCGGAACAGGTGCCGGGCTCCCCGGTGGTACTCCAGGTCAGGTTGGCAGAGCTCGAGTTCGTCGATCAGCCTGACCGCCGCTGCCACATTCCCGGCGCGGATCTCATTGTCTACTGCCATGAGGGCTGCTGTTTCCCGCCAATTGGCGTGGTCCGGTTCTGTGGAGCTGCGGAGCATCGCGAAGGCTTCACGGGCGCTTTCGTACTGTTCCGCATAGGTGAGCGCCCGGCCGCGCAGCAGGAGGCGGGCCGGCCGGGCGCTGCGGACCTGCCCGGGGCGGCGGGAGGGGTTTGCCCTTCCGCCGCTGATCGATTCGACCAGCAGTTCGGCATGGTCGGCGATGGCCAGGCACTGCAAGGACGCGGAGCCGCGGAACGCGCCGCCCTGGCGCAGCAGCTCAACTGCCTCTTTCAGTTCCCACCGCTCGGCATAATAGACGGCGGCGATGGCCAGCAGGCCAGCGGAATACCCCGGATCGTGCTGGCCAAACTCCTTTACCAGCCGCTGCAGCATGCTGCAGCGCACCGCAACGCCCTGGACGAAATCGATCTCGAAGGAGAGGCCGGTCAACCGCAGAATCAAGTTGGGGTCGCGGGTGACCCCTTGCGCCCACTCCAGGTACCGGCGCGCATGCACCAGATCACCGCGGGTGAAGAGCAGCTCGGCCAGCCCGGTGAGGCGTGCCGCCGTTTCCGCTTCGCCCGGGTTGATGGCGAGGGCCCGCTCGATGCATTCCACCGCGAAGGACACCTCGCCCCTCCGGACCAGGTGCACCGCGTGACGGAGAAGGTGGAAGGGAGTTTCGTGCTCCAAGACCACCGCGAAGCTCAAGTGCCAGCCGCGGGCATGTCGATCGGTACCCCGTGCTGCTTCAGCCAGGGCGCGGTGGGTTGCGGTGCGGACGTCAGGTGGCATGGCCGCGTGCACATGGCCCCGCAGCATCTGGTCCGCTATCCACAGGTGTTGTCCGGATCGCTGCACCAGTCCGGCAGCCACCAATTCATCTGCGTGAAGCCACGCTTCATGGTCGATTTTCCCGATAGTGGTGATGTCACTGCGGAACGAGAGCGCAAGCAGGTCCAGGACCATGCTCGCGCCGGGAGTCAGAGCGGCCACCGCTGATGTGTGTCCAGCGTCAAGGCTGCTCGTGGAGGACAGCGGGATGGGCAGTGCGCACTTGCCGCCGGCGTGCCTCTCCACCAGCCCGCTGTACAGTTCGACGGCGGCAAGCGGGTTGCCGCCGGTGGCTGCGGCAACCGCGTGGGCCACCGCCGTCGTGGTCTGTTTGGTTGGCATGCTTTCCAGCATCCGCACGGTGTCACCCTGGCTCAGCGCACCCAGGCGCAGGGCGGGGAGGCCGGTGAAGGGGCTTCCCGGGACCTCGTCCCGCATGCCCGCAAACAGGACAATTTCCGTGCCGGCCAGTCGCCGTGCCAGGAATCCAATGACTGATTGACTGGCCGGATCCAGGCTGTCGGCGTCGTCAATCGCAATGATGGTCCGCGTTGACGACCGGCGCTGCAGTCCGCTGAGCAGCATGCCGGACACAGCGGGAACGGTCAGGGCACCGGCGTTGCCACCCCCGAGGGCGTCGACGGACCCGTTCAGGACCGGGTCATCCATCTCATTCAGCAGCGCGGTCAGCCCGGAAAAGGGCCAGCCCGATTCAGCGGCGCTGGCGGCCAGGAACACGGACCGGTATTCGCAGAGAGAGGAAATTTCGGACAACAGGGCTGACTTGCCTATGCCCCGGCCGCCGACGATGGCCAAGGCTGTTTCCTTGGGGCCACGGATCGCAGAAAGAATCCGGTCAATTTCTTTGTTTCGGCCCACAAGCGGCATGGGGTCCCCAATCATCGAAGAAGGAGACCGCATTTTGTACTGCCGGTTCAAATGGTGGCCGCGCTCCCCAACGCGTAGGCCGCTACAAGCGAATATAACGCGCCACTAAACATGGCACCATACAAATTTGCGCTGGATTGCATCAAGATTAGATCCACAATTGCTCAAGGTCCCGGCCGCGTGGCTGAAGGCCGGCCCGGCGAACGCTGGGGCCTTGCAGGGCCTGGCGATTGCAGTATTGGCGGCAGTACCGGCGCCACCCCATCGCATGAACCACGAAGGGCGGCATGATAACCCCCGTACTTAAAAACGCGCGGCAGACAATAACCCCTATACCTAATATCACCCTGCACCCGTAATCCCCGTACTTGCCTTATCGCAGTAAATATGACTGCAGAAACTGAGTACTCGCTACTGGTGACACTCGAAAGGGGTGGAAATAGGCTTTCTCCACGGCCAGAGTCAAAGGCTAACGAGAGCTGGGGCCCGAGACCAGACCCATGACCGGATAAAGCGTCAAAGACGCGCTCGGCTTCCAAGCGGGCGGGTTCGTTGTTAACTATCCGCAAACGTCATGAAGTGGTGAGGTATTTGTCCATTTCCATCCAGCTCCCAATTACTCTTGCGATGCAGGGCACGGAGCCCGGTAAGGCCTCCGTCAGCGTCGTCATTCCAACACTGAACGAAGCCAGGAACATTCCGTGGGTCCTGCGCAGGATGCCGTCCTACGTTGATGAGGTCATCATCGTGGACGGCCGGTCCACCGACAACACTGTGGGAGTAGCCCAGGCGGTCCGCGACAATCTCGTCATCGTCAATGAGCCCCGCAAGGGGAAAGGTGTGGCCCTACGCTCAGGGTTCGCTGCCGCCTCAGGCGACATTATTGTCATGCTTGACGCGGACGGCAGCATGGACCCGCAGGAGATCGGGTGGTTCGTTTCCCCGCTGCAACATGACTACGACTTCGTCAAGGGCTCGCGGCATGTCACCGGTGGGGGCTCCGAGGACCTCACGCGCCTGCGGAAAGCCGGCAACCAGGCGCTGACCAAGTTGGCCAACGCGGTGCTGCACAGCAATTACTCCGATCTTTGCTACGGATATATTGCGTTTCGGCGTGAATGCCTTGAGATCCTGCAACTCGAATCAGATGGATTCGAAATCGAAACTGAACTGATCGTCCGGGCAGCACGGGCCGGCCTCCGGATTGCGGAAGTCCCCAGCATTGAGCTTGACCGGATTTCGGGAGCCTCCAACCTGCAGACCTTCCGTGATGGGTGGCGGGTCCTGCGGAAGCTGGCCCACGAATGCACCATGTGGGAGGCACCCACGGCCGGCGCCCGGCCCGAAGCCCTGCGCCGGGTCAAGTACGCCTACGCCAACGTCAGCGTTCCGCGGACGCCAACCGACCCGCAGAGCATCCTTGCATTGGTTCAGGGGGCTTAGCATGCTGGATCGAATTGTCCGTCCAAGTGTGTCGATCGTGATTTGTGCCTACACCGAACGCCGTTGGGAGCTTTTGCTGGACGTGATCGAGTCTGTCCGCGCCCAAACTGTCGCCCCCCAGGAGATCCTGGTGGTCGTGGACCATAACGAGGACCTCTACGGTCGGCTCCTCGAAATTGTCGACGACGTGACAGTGGTGGAGAGCGAAGGCCCTCCTGGGCTTTCAGGGGCACGCAACACGGGCGTCGGACTCGCAGAGGGGGACATCGTGGCCTTCCTGGATGATGATGCGGTGGCGATGCCAAACTGGCTGGAACGCCTGCTTGTCCTCTACGACGATCCCGACGTGCTGGCCGTCGGCGGCCGCGTCGAACCTGTATGGGACCAGGGCCGCCCAGGCTACTTCGGTGAAGAACTCGACTGGATCGTTGGATGCAGCCACCGCGGAATGCCGACGGTTGCCTCCGAAGTCCGGAACCTCATTGGGGCAAACATGTCCTTCAGGCTCGACGTCCTCCGGCAGGTTGGTGGCTTCAACATCGCGCTGGGCAGGCAAGGCAATTTGCCGCTTGGCTGCGAGGAGACCGAGATCTGCATCCGCTCCACCATGGGCGCACCCGGTTCCCGGATCGTTTACGAACCTGCTGCCTTGGTCCGGCATCACGTCCCGCAGGAACGTGGGACTGTGCGCTACATGCTTTCCAGGTCCTGGTCGGAGGGCCTCTCCAAGGCACAGGTCAGCCACGTCGTGGGGCACAAACGGGCCCTCGGTCCCGAACGGCGGTATGTCCGCAGCACACTGCCGCGCGCCGTGTTCTCGGGAATCCGCGATTGGAGCCGGGGCGACAATCCCATGGGACTGGGACGGGCAGGATCCGTCCTTGCGGTATTGGCCTTCACCTCCGCCGGCTACCTCCGCGGCCGCCGGCTGGCGCACAGCTCCACAACCCAGTTGGGCAGTGAAATTCCCCAAGGCGCAGTCTGGCGGGAAGTCCAGTGAGGGTGAACACCTAGCCAGGACGCTGCCCCTCCCGTCCATGGGAAAGACCTCTTAACGTTGGTGGCAACCAAACAGAGCCAACGACTAAGAGGTCTTTCCCAATGTGGAGGTTGAATCAAACCCGGCACAAGCGCTGCGTTCAGGGGCTGCGGCAGTGGGGTCAGCCGGCGTCCGGGTGCCAGTACCGCAATCCGCCGCTGGTGCCCCCGTCGTCGGCGACATCGATCAGCGCGTAGGGAAAGACCTGGCGGTCCAACTGATCCGGACCTTGGCCGCGGACGTCCGACGACCAGGTGCCGGTGTTGATGTACCGGGTTGGAGAACCTTCCAGCCGTGATTCAAGGGCGCGGTGCGTGTGGGCCGAGATGTACCAGGCCACTTCGGAACCGTGCGCTTCAAGAATGCCCGCCACCCGGGCTGCCGCCGCAGGAGCTTGCCCGCCACTGATATTGCGTCCAGTGGCAGCAAGCACCATGCGGGTCGCGGTAAGGGGGAGCGCTGACACCGTGCGGAACCGGGACAGGCGTGCAAGTTCCCGCACTGCCGTCCCGTTGAGCGCGAGCCGCTGCGACTCGGTCTGGAGCAGCTCGTCATAGGCCGGGCCGCGGACGCGCCGTTCCGCCCGTTCCGAGGCCAAACAGGCCTGGGCAACAGCTCCGGCACGACTGAGGCGCGACCGAGTGGGATGGGCATGCCAGGCGGCGAGGGGCGGCAGATCCAGCCCGTCAGTGCCGTTGACGGCGGTGCGCAGCACCTCGGGTATCCGGTGCAGCGCGTGATGCAGGTGTCCATGCTCGGCCATCAGCACGGAGGGGACATAGAGGAGCCACGGGTGCACCCGGACCCGCGTGGGATCATCGGGTGCCAGCAGCGCCGCCAGCCGTGCGGCCACCGATGGGCGGGCCAACTCCACATCATGGTTCCCGCATACGAAGTGCAGCTGCACCCCGCGCGCCACGCACGCCTCCAGGGCCCGGAGAGTGGCCGGGTGCCGT
The DNA here is from genome assembly GCF_019977375.1 of Arthrobacter sp. NicSoilB11. Taxonomy (NCBI): domain Bacteria; kingdom Bacillati; phylum Actinomycetota; class Actinomycetes; order Micrococcales; family Micrococcaceae; genus Arthrobacter; species Arthrobacter sp. NicSoilB11. The sequence goes on along the minus strand of NZ_AP024657.1, from coordinate 4,361,872 downwards.
TCGAAGATGGAGTCAAGCCGGGCCAGGCTCTCGTTCTCGGACAGGCCTGTGAGTTCAAAAGTGTCACCAACGAAGACAAGGTGTTGCTGCATGCCCGGGGCGGCGGGCACCTCGCGGTGGAGGAACCCCGGCAGTACCCTGCCGGGGTTCCGGGGATCGTCGTCAGTGACGTCCAGATGGAGGTCGCTGACGAGCAACCATCGCGTCCCGCGCCCCAGGTTCACGTAAGCAGTCCAAGGACGCGGGGGAAGAGAAGGAGCAGGAAGGCTGCCCACATGACGCCGACTACGATCCTGCTGTTCCTGGACTGGCTGTGGAGCACCGGCGCTGCTGCCGGTTGCCCAGTGCTTGATCCAGTGCTTGATCCAGTGCTTGGTGCGGTGGTTGACCTGCCGGGTCCAAGCCGCCGGACCTCGAGGGTTACGAGGGTGATGAGCAGCACGGCAGCTGCCAGCACTCCTGCCAGATCCATCATGATGCGATCTCCTGACGTGCCCGCGCCAAGCATGCGAGGACAGTAATGACGGCCATTGTCACGACGCATGCCTGCCACGACCACAGCGTGAGGTAGAACATGGCCGTGGACACTGCGGTGAGTGTGGCCAGGCCCAGTCCCAGGACGAGCAGCACGCCAAGCGGGACGTCGGTAATCGGGATAAGCCGGGCCAGTGCCTGGCCCGGGAGCAGGATAAGGATGGCTATGGCGGCGACCGTCTGCAGCGGTGTCGGCAACCCGACCAGCGTGACCAGGGCCAGTACCACCGCGGCAACCCCCAGCGCCAGGGTGGGCCGGCTCACTCCGCGGCCGGTCATGGCCCCACCCGGTATACGCGTGCGTCGGCATTGCTGTACGCGAGCTCCACGCCGACCTGCGTATCAAGCCAGTCCTCGAGCTCCCCGAGGCCCGTGGCGGTGGTCTGGCCCTGGATGATCAGGCTCGACTCCGATGAGCGCAGGAGCAGCAGGTAGGCGCCGGCGGCATTGTGCCTGGCGTAACCGTAGATGAGGGGGCCGCAGGTTTCGGCCGACAGGTCGGCGGGACAGAGGTCCTCAATGGTCCGGTATCGGTGCTCCAGGTAGTCCTGGTTGCGCCACGGTGTGGGATGGTCAGCCGAGATAATCGAAGAGCCGGGCGGCGCCATGTGGTCCACGGCGGCGATGGCGGCCATCTCGTCATCGGTAAAGACGTCATATTGCGCGTTGCCAAAACGGCCTGTCACGGTCATGACGGCGAACAGGATGCAGGTGAGGACAAGGGCTCCCGCAGCACGGAAGGAAGGCCGGTATCCCACGTTTCCGGGAAGCAGGACCGATGACGCCTGCATCGCAACGAAGGGGAGCGCGAACAGTGATACGCGGATGAGCATTTCCCCGCCGTAGGACTGCGCGGGAAAGAGCAGGAACGGGGCGACGGCCAGGAGGAGCACGCGGATGTCAAGGCGCCCCCTGCGCCAGTCGCGGAACGTTCCAACGGCGGCGAGGGCCCAGAGCAGGAGGGTGAGGCCCATTCGGACCTGCACCACGAGCAGATGTCCAGGGGTCCCGTTGGTGCGGTCGACGACATTTGCTTCGATGGCGGTCTGCAGGCCCGCGTCCGCCAGCGGCGGATGGCCTGCGAGGTACGTGCTTGCAGGAAAAACAAGCCAGAGCACCAGTACGACGCCGGCGATCAGGGGCAGCCTGCTGGGCCAGAGACGTCCGCTCAGGGTAAGGGCGGTGAGCGCGATCAGCACCATGAACGGCGTGAGCTGGTGGCTCGCGCAAATGACCACGATCAGCAGGAGGGTTACCGCCAGGGCGCCAATCCGGCGCCCCGGCTGGGGTTCGGCCGGGGACCGGCCCCGCCACCATGCTGCCAGGTCGGCGCGCCGGAACCCGCGGAAGTGGGAAGGCTCCGTTGCCAGCGGCCCCAGTGCCAGGGCCACCACAACCAGGTAGAGGAAGAAGCCGAAGGCCTGGGGGGAGAGGTAGTCCTGGTCCTGCCAGTTGCCGAGGCAGAAGAGCCAGAGCACCAGCCAGCGCCGGCGCGGATCGCTGATCAGGTACCGTGTCACCACGGCCACGGCGACGAGCCACAGGCCCACGTTGAACACCGGTGCCCACAGGGCAACGCTCACGGGGTCGAGGCCGGCCGTTCCGAGCACGGTCGCCAGGAGGGCAAAGAATCCCGGCCAGTTGAAGTATGCATCGATGTTGGGATCGATGGCCACATTGCGCGACATGGCGTCGGCGATGCCCAGGTGGCGGAACGCCACTTCACCGCGCGGTACGTCCGTCACGAAGACAGCGGCGCCGAAGAGTATGAGCACCAGTACCACGAGGAGCCACAGCATCACCGGGCTGCGTGCAGGGCCCGCGGCATCCCCGCGCAGTGCCACGACGAAGGCGATGTTGAGAATCAGGACCCCCACCCAGAACGGGTAGGGCAGCACACCGACCAGTCCAAGGTCGCTGTTCACAGGAAGTGCCACGGTGGAGGCGGCCCACGCTGCAAGTGCGAGCGACACCGCCCCCGCTGCGGCGCACCAGACATCCCTGGTTTTCCAGCGCGCCTGGGGACGGTGGATGGCCTCCTTGAGCGTGCTGGTCATGATGCCTCCTTTTTGGTGCGGTGGAGAATTGCGATGAGCCGCAGTCCGATGACCAGGGCCCCGGCGGAGAGCACTACCAGCCACGCAAGGGCCATGGCGCTGGAGCCACTGTCGGCGCCCAGGAGCGCCGAGACGCAGAGCGCGGCGCCAAGTGTCACCCCGACGATGATCGACTCTGTATAGCGGCCGAGCACCCGGCAGACGGAGTTGTAGGCCTGCAGCACTGCATAGGCCACCACTCCCGCGGCCAACAACCGCAGGGTGCCGGTGGATGCATTGGCGTACCTGTCGCCGAGCAGATGGAGCAGCGGGTGGGCAAAGACGATGAGGACCATCGCAGCGAGGCCACCGACTATGAGGGACCAGCGGAAACTTGCCCAGGTGGTGGCCGCCAGGCGGCCCGGTTCACGGACTCCCTCGGAGAATTGGACAATGCCTATAAGCATCGGAGCTGTGTAGGCAGCCCAGGCCATCATCCATGCGGGATACCAGTAGGCCGCCACCTCCGGCGATACCAAGTGCGCAAGCAGGAGCGGCAGCACCAGTCCCGGGGCGCGTTCGGTGAGGGTGAGGAGCTGGTTTGGAATGCCCATTTTCAGCAATGAACGTCCGCGCCCGGGATGCAGGGACGGCCGTGGCCGATAGCCCACCAATCTCCGCAGCTGGACGCCACCGATGATGCACGAGACGGCCGAACCGAGGGTCCAGCAGGCCATCAGCACATCGGCCGTAGCCGCGTGGGCCGCCTGCAACGCCACCAACGCCGTGGCCCCAAGGGAGACCATGCCGCCCAGTGTGTACCTCAGTGTTGCGCTGCTGCCGCGTCCCAACGCGACGAGCGCCTGGTCCAGCACCGTGCACATGGTTCCCGTGACGGCAGCCACCACGAACGTCAACCAGAAGAGAACCGACATCGGGGCCGTGTTCGGCGCCACGAACAACTCCAGCACGAGGTAGCCCAGGGCCAGCACGGTCCCTGCCACCCCCACGATGCCAAACGCCGCGTCCAGCACCCGGGCCGGCGGCTCCCCCCGCCCCACCGAGACGATGACGGCCGAACCGGTGCCCAGCACCGCAAGCTGGGTGCAGATCATCACCGCCGAAACCGCAGCAGTGGTCAACCCAACCTCACGGTCTATCGCCGCGTGCGCGGCGACGACCCAGAATGCGAAACCCGTGCCCGTCTGCGCAGCCTTGGCCAGGACGAGTCCAAGCGAGCTGCGCAGGGGGGAATGCCGGACGACGGGTGGGGCCTCCGTTGGAGCGATCTCCCGTTCAGCCGTCACGACCTAAACCCCTCGCCATACCCGCGTAGTTGTACCAGCAGAAGGCGATGTAATAGCGAAGCCATTTAGGCTGGCCGGAGGCGAGGCTCAAAGCGCTTCCCCGAACGGCGGCGGCGGCGGGCAGGAGCGCCAATCGTGCGCCGCCCCAGCCGTGCTTCCGGACCATCCGGCCCAGTCCCGTACCATCCATGAGGAACTGGTCAAGCGCGAAGTCGAAGTCGTCGGCGGCAAACCGGTGTTCGACCATGACCCGCTGCGACACCCCGGTCTTCATCCCTGACTGCCGCATCCGCCACCGCAGTTCGATGTCCTCGCCCGACTTGAATGCGTCGTCGAAACCGAGGCCCAACATCAGGTCCCGGTCTACGAGCGTGGCGACGAGTCCGAACCAGTTGCGGCTGCGTCCGGTGCGATGGTGATGTGCCAGCGCCTGGCCCCAGTAGCCGGGTCCTGCGACGCTTTCAAGGCCTGCCTGGAGGGCGTCATATCCGTCCTCCACCAACTCAATGAGCAGGTCTGCGACGCCGGTGGCTCCGAACACGACGTCGGCATCCACCAGCAGGACCCACCGGGTGGTGCTGTTCTGGACGCCAAGCGTGCGGGCCCAGGGCAGGCCGCGGCCCTCGTCACTAAGGATCCGGGCGCCGGCAGCGCGGGCAATTTCGACCGTGCGGTCGGTGGACAACCCGTCCACCACGATGATTTCCGCGACACCGGACTGACGCAAGGCTTCCAGACAGCGCGGAAGCAGCTGCTCCGCGTTGCGGGCCGGAACGACCGCGGTGACGTCTGCTGTGCTGTAGCCCACCGTGATCCCCCTTAGGCCTGCTCGTCGAGGATCGACGGCAGCAGCTCGTCCAGGTGCCGGACAATATCGTCCGATGCCTCGTCCGCGGAGTAAGCGGCCGGGACTTGGAACAGGTGGCAGGGGCGTCCGTCCAGGGCTTTGCTGAGAACGAGTCCTTTCGCCGCGAAGTGTTCGCGCCACGGGACCACGGAGCTTGCTGCGAGGCCGGTAACGACCCGCTGCGAGAAGCTCGCCATCTCGATATGGAAGTTGCCGATCATGCGGTCCACCATCCAGTCGGTGGTCCGTTCAACAACCCGTGACCGTGCGCCCTCGTAGCGCTCCACATATATGGCGGCCGCAAGCGGTGCTGAGGTGGTCACCTTCCGACCGGGAAACGCTGCCTCCGGGGTGACCATGCGGTGCTCCGGCGACCACCGTCGGGAGAAGTCGGCCAGGCGTGGATAACGGATAACGAACGGGTGCACCACAGTGGTGAGGCGTCCGATGCTCCCGGAGAACCGGGAGGGGACGAGGGGCTTGCGCGCACCTTCAAACAGGTGCGGGTAGATTGCGCGGTGATGCGGCTTAATGAACATGGGCTTCGCGTATCCAAGCAGCGTTGCGTCCTCGGCGAGGAATGCCCAGTCGTCACCCATGAACGACCAGCCCTCACGCCGCATCAGCTTGGCGGCGGTGCTGGTCTTACCGGTCCCGCCGGCCGCGGGCAGCGCGATGGCGTGGCCCCGGTAGGCCATCGTTGCCGCGTGGATCATGGCCGCCCCGCGGGAGATCATGGCGGCATCGAGAACCGGTACCACGGAGGTCAAGAGCTCTCCGGGTCCGTGAATACGCCATTGCTCTGCACCCCTGACAACTTGGACCCGGTCAGCCTGGAAGCGCACACTGTTGTCCGTGTACGCCAGCTCATGCTCGACGAAGCCGGCATTCGGCATAGGCTCGGGGCGGTCATCAACAATAATGTCGGGCTGCCGATCCTCCGTGTCGGAGGCGAAACACGCCAACATGCTTTGAAGCTGCCTTGCCGTGGGGGCCATTGCGTCGACGCTGATCGTGACGCGGCCGTGAATGTCGAAGTGCAGTGCCTTCGCCCGCCTGGTGCTCATAGTCCTCCCCTGTCTGATTGGTGTCGGCCGAATACAGCTCCGGCCCGGGCCAATCCACCCAGTGCCCGTAGACGGATTCGAAACCCCCGGCCTTAAAACTCCGCCGGCAGAATCGAGCGTAGGGTAGGCCGCCCGGGTAAACACCGGTAGTGAGTACTCGCCTTTTGCATCGCCTGCTACGTGGGGAATGGCGCGCTTTTCGCAGGGCTGGGGGTGGAGGGGCACGTCCGGGCGTGGCGTTAAGTACGTTGGGGGTTTGTCCCGTTCGGTGCGTCAGGTAGAGGGGGTACCTTGGGCGTAGACGCGAACCCAGTCCACCCGCATCTCGCCGTGACCGTTGGGAGTGCCGTCCGGAAACCAGTCCAGTTGCAACGTCTGGTGCATCGAACCCGGTGGCTGATGCGTGGGGTCGCTGTCCTCAAACCACTTCACGCCATCGACGTAGCCGATGATGCCGCCGGGGGACCAGTCAACTGCGTAGTTGTGGAACTGCGTGACGTCCAGGGGCTTGGAAACAGAGGTCTTAGAGTTCGAGCATCCGAAGTGGTGGAAGAAATTGGTGCGGTTCCAGTCACCGGTAGTCTCCGCATAGTCCACTTCACCGTCACAGGGCCAGTGCCCGCTGTCCGGCCAGAGGATCGACACCATATGGTATTCATCGTCCCCGGAGCCCGCTGCCCGGACTTCCCAGCGGCCATACCTCTGGAGGCCAAACTTGGCACTCATTCCCGCGGTCGTGCCATCCGATGTTCCGGTAATGACCATCCTGGAACCATCCACCGTGACCTGCCGGGGACTGCGTATGCCGTTCCCTGCGTGCCCGTCACTGTCGTACACGGACCACTTCGCGGCGTCCGGTGCCCCGGCGTAATTGAACTCGTCGCCGGCGATCGGCGTGCCCCAGCCCAGCCTTGCCGCGGCAGAGCTCATGGCAGAGTCTGTCATGGGTTGGGCTGAGCTGGCCGAGCAGCCGGACAGGAACAGTGCCGCCATCCCCAGGGCCATCGCGGGTCGACGCATGTGTCAGATAATAGGGGCTTCAGCGGCGGGGTGGATAGCAGCCCCGGTTTTTCCACATAGCGTGCCGCGCCGCTGCCTGGGCTGCGCACCACGGCACTAGCCTTGAGTCAAGCGCGAATCGCCTATCGGGTCCAAATGCACTAGGATATTGAAGTCTGTGCTGCGTCCTGCCTCCGTTCCGGGGCAAGGCATTGCACGGAATCGCAAATGAACCTCCTGTTACGGAAATGCCGTAACCGCTTAGCCCAAAGGAGGTGGGTTCACATATGCGTCCTTACGAATTGATGGTAATCATCGACCCCGAGGTCGAAGAGCGTACCGTTGAGCCGTCGCTTCAGAAGTTCCTGAACGTCATCACCAACGATGGTGGAACCATCGAAAAGGTTGACATCTGGGGCCGTCGCCGTCTGGCTTACGAAATCAAGAAGAAGTCCGAAGGTATCTACGCCGTGGTGAACTTCACCGCCAAGCCGGAAACCGCCAAGGAACTTGACCGCCAGCTGTCTCTTAACGAGACCATCATGCGCACCAAGATCACCCGCCCCGAAGAGCAGAAGGTTGTTGCTGAGTAATTCAGCACCACGTCTTCATTCTTTACCCCGCAGGACACGCACTCTTCACCCAGGATCGAACAAGGAGGCAGTAGATGGCAGGCGAGACCACCATTACGGTCATCGGTAATCTCACCAATGACCCGGAATTGCGGTTCACACCGTCCGGTTCGGCAGTAGCGAACTTCACCATCGCTTCCACCCCCCGCACCTTTGATCGCCAGTCCAACGAGTGGAAGGACGGGGAAACCCTGTTCCTCCGCGCCGCTGTCTGGCGTGAAGCAGCCGAGAACGTTGCCGAATCCCTGACCAAGGGGATGCGCGTCATCGTGACCGGCCGCCTGAAGAGCCGTTCCTACGAAACAAAGGAAGGCGAAAAGCGCACCGTTATCGAGCTTGAGGTCGACGAGATCGGCCCGAGCCTGCGCTACGCCAACGCCAAGGTTAACCGTACCCAGCGCTCCGGCGGACAGGGTGGCGGCGGCTTTGGCGGCGGCAACAGCGGCGGTGGCTTCGGCGGCGGCAACTCTGGTGGAAGCCAGGGCGCCAACGCCGGCGGAGGCTGGGGCGGCGGGAACCAGCAGGCTGCACAGGACGATCCCTGGGCTACGCCCGGCGTGTCCAACGCAGGCGGCTGGGGCAACGGCCCCGATTCCGAACCTCCCTTCTAAAACCCAAACAACGGTCCGGCGCGGGGCCTCCCAGGGAGCCGAAAGGCACCCAGGGAACTGCCGCCGTCGGACCACCACCATCCCGTGGATCAATATCCACGGGCTCCCTAGAATAGGAGCTCCACGATGGCTAAGGCTGAACTCCGTAAGCCCAAACCAAAGTCCAACCCCTTGAAGGCCGCTGACATCACTGTCATCGACTACAAGGACGTAGCATTGCTGCGCAAGTTCATCTCCGACCGCGGAAAGATCCGCGCCCGTCGCGTCACTGGCGTTACGGTGCAGGAACAGCGCAAGATCGCCCAGGCAATCAAGAACGCCCGCGAAGTTGCTCTGCTGCCTTACTCCGGCGCTGGCCGCGGCTAAGGAAGGGATTAACTAACATGGCAAAGCTCATTCTGACCCACGAAGTAACCGGTCTCGGTGCTGCTGGCGATGTTGTCGAGGTCAAGGACGGTTACGCACGTAACTACCTCCTGCCCCGCAACTTTGCCCTGACCTGGTCGAAGGGTGGCGAGAAGCAGGTTGAGTCCATCAAGGCTGCCCGCGCTGCCCGCGAGCACGCTTCCCTGGAAGATGCTCAGAAGCAGGCCGCTGCACTGTCCGCGAAGCCGGTCAAGCTGGTCGTCAAGGCCGGCGAGTCCGGCCGCCTGTTCGGCACCGTCAAGCAGGGCGACGTCGCCGACGCTGTTGAGGCCGCCGGCCTCGGCAAGATCGACAAGCGCAAGGTTGAACTGCCTGCCCACATCAAGTCGGTTGGTTCCTACCAGGCCAACGTCCGCCTCCACGCTGACGTTGCTGCTGTGATCGAACTCGACGTGGTTGCAGGAAAGTAGTCCTCAACTGCATCGGAAGACCCCCGTCGCCGGACTCCGGCGGCGGGGGTCTTTCGTTTTCCGGTGGTAGCCTGCTCCGGTGAACCCGACACCACGCAGCCGCCCCTTCCATCAGGTGGATGTTTTCGCCAGCCAGGCCTACCGCGGCAACCCGCTCGCCGTCGTACTTGATGCCCAAGGGCTGGACACGGCAACAATGCAACACTTCGCCAACTGGACCAATCTCTCGGAAACCACGTTTCTCCTGCCTCCCGAAGATCCCCGCGCCGATTACCGGGTCCGGATCTTTACCGGCAGCGAAGAGTTTCCGTTCGCAGGCCACCCGACCCTTGGCTCGGCCCATACGTGGCTGCAGGCCGGGGGAGTGCCGCGGTCTGACGGCCACGTGGTGCAGGAGTGCGCTGCGGGCCTGGTCCGGATAAAGCGCGACGGCGGGAGGCTGGCTTTCGCGGCACCGCCCCTGACACGCTTCGGGCCTGTGGATGCGGGTATCCTCCGTCAACTGGCCGCGGCGTTGCGGGTGTCCGCTGCCGACATCGTTGACGCGTCCTGGCTGGTGAATGGTCCGGAATGGATCGGTGTCCTGCTGCCTTCTGCGGCCCAGGTGCTGGCCCTGAATCCGGACCAGGCGGCGATGGGCAACCTGAAGATCGGCGTTATCGGGCCGCACGAGCCGGGTGCAGACGCCGACTTTGAGGTCCGCACATTCCTGCCCGGCGACGCCATGGCCGAAGACCCGGTCACCGGCAGCTTCAATGCAGGCGCCGCCCAATGGCTCATTGGAAGCGGCAGGGCGCCGGAGGAATATGTGGCTTCGCAGGGGACCGTCCTGGGGCGCGCCGGACGCATCCACATCACTGCCGATGGGGGGGACATCTGGGTGGGCGGGGACTCCGCCACCTGCATCCAGGGAAGCGTCCTGCTCTGACGCAGCGGCCCGGGTTCACGTCCGGGAATACTTCGCTGCCGGCGGCAGTTCACAGGTATAGATGCAAACGCATGTATGCTGAAGTGAACGATTACCAGGAGAAATGCCATGGAAACCCGCCGTATCACCGTCCTTTCCGCAGGGCTTGGCGTACCTTCGTCCAGCCGGCTGCTGGCTGACCAGCTGGCTGCTGCCGCCGAGCGCCAGCTCAGGGCCGGCGGCTACGAGGTGGAGGTGGACGTCGTCGAACTCCGCGACCTTGCCGTGGACATCGCCAACAACTTCGTCACCGGCTATGCCGCACCACGCCTGGCCGAGGTCATAGCCGGGGTGGAGGCCTCGGACGGCATCATCGCCGTGACACCGGTCTTCAGCGCCTCCTTCAGCGGCCTTTTCAAATCCTTTATCGATGTTCTCGACCCGAAGTCGCTGGACGGCAAGGCGGTCCTGCTGGGCGCCACCGGCGGCACGGACCGGCACCAGATGGTCTTGGACTACGCGCTGCGGCCACTGTTCAGCTACCTCCGCACGCGCATGGCTGCAACCGGCGTCTTTGCCGGACCCCAGGACTGGGGAACAGCTGAAGAGGGCGGGGGGTCACTGGCGGACCGCATCGACCGCGCAGCCGGTGAATTCACCACTCTGCTGCAGGGGCCCCAACCGGGCCGGAAGCCCGCCCCGCTGGAGTCCCTTCCCTTCGAGCAGCTGCTGGCCGGGATTTCCGGGAACCGCTGACACACGGGCGGCCGCCCCCGGTGCCGGACCCCGTGGTTTCGGGGTTAGGGGACCCGGGCCGCGGGTTTTAGGGGGCGGTCCGGGGATTGCTATTGATCCTTCCACCGCCAACACTGAGCAATCTGGGGGTTGACTGATAATTCAACACCGGGGAGTGAAGTTGAGAGACCATCCAATATCCAACGTGGACGAGCATGATCGGGGTGCCGGGGCTTCCCGGCCCTTTCTTAGATGGGGACCTGCCGGTCCCGAGGGCCGCCGCATGCGTCAACGCCGACTGGCGTTTCCCGCACTGCTGACGGCGCTGCTGCTTGTGCTTGGTGGTCTGGTGGCGCCGTTGGCCGCCTCCGCCGCTACCGGTGATGTAGGCGTCCAGGGCCCGTCCCACTCCGGGACGGCAACGCCCACCGGGACCAAACGGCAGACGAATTCGCTGTGGTTCAACGACGGGACCTGGTGGGGGAACCTTTGGGACGCCGGCAGTTCCACTTTCCGCATCTTCCGGTTTAATGCCTCGACAAGTTCGTGGACGAGTACAGGTGTGGTGACGGAGTCCCGGGCGAACACCCACCATGACGTGTTGTGGGACGGGAAGACCCTGTATGTCGCGAGCTTCCGGTTCGTCAATGACGGCCTGCCGTCCGAACCGAACTTCCCCACGACTATGCGGCGGTACAGCTACAACTCGAGCACCAAGTCGTACACGAGCCTGGGATCCAGCCAAATCAACAACCAAAAAACTGAAACCATCTCCATTGATAAGGACTCAACCGGCCGGGTGTGGGCCACGTGGCAGCAGGGCAATCGGATCTATATGAACGTCACCGGCACGGACGGCGCCACGTGGGGCACCCCGTTTGCCCATCCGGCGTCGTTGAGCAATGTGTCCGTGGACGATAACTCAGCGGTCATCGCGTTCAGCGGGAACAAGATCGGTGTGATGTGGAGCAGGCAGGTGGGGGACTCCACTGACGGCATGTACTGGAGCTACCACGTCGACGGAGCGTCGAAGACCACCTGGACCACTCCTGTGGCGGCGGTGAAGGGGCAGCGGAGCGGCGACGACCACATGAACCTGAAGTGGCTGGATGCCTCAACAGACAAGGTTTTTGCCGCAATCAAAACCTCGTACACCTCGGCGTCCCAGCCGCTGATCCAGTTGCTGGCACTGAATACGTCTACGTCGACATGGTCTGCACACACGATTGCGACAGTGTCTGAGTGCCCGAACAGGGTGATCGTCATGATCGACGAGGCAGCGCGCAAGCTGCGTACCTTCGCTACCTATCCGAAGCCGGGTGGCACAACGAATGCCGGGGTATGCACGAGTTCCGGCGGGGCCATCTACGAGAAATCCACGTCCCTGGACAACATCAGCTTCAGCACCACCAAGACGGCCCGCATCGTTGACGCCGACCAGTACGTCCATAACGTCACGTCGACCAAGCAGAACGTCAACAGTGTTGCGCGGGGCACGGCCAACAGCGGCCTGCTGGTGCTCGCTGACGTGAATGCCACAAGCCGGTACTGGCACTACTACGATTCCACCGGCGGTGCCGGGTAGGCGGGCGGCAGCCAGCCCATCTTCATCCTGAGCCAGGCAAGGCATACAGGACAAGTACGGCCGGGACCCATTCGCAGGAATGGGAGCCCGGCCGTACAGCCGTTTCAATTGGCAGGTGTCAGTCGTCCAGCAGCGCAATGAACTCGCGGGCCTGCTTCATGGAGATATCAGAATGCTTGGACAGTGCAGTGGCTGCCGCTTCGGTGTCGCCACTGCGGGCAAGGGTGCGGATCCTGCCATAGATCTCGTCGTTGAGCATGTTGCTGCTCACTTCGCGGGTGACGTCGCCCTTGCTGGCGATCGCCCGGTAGCGGTAAGGAAACCGCTGGGGCTCGTCGTCGTCGGCCTCGGGTGCCTGCGCCGACTCGGGGCTCCGGTAGGGCTGGGGATGGGCCGCCAGGGCCCCGACGGCGTCACGGGAGGCCCGAAGCCCGTCGCCCGTGATTTCGTAGTAGAGCTTGATGGCAGCCATGGCCTGGCCCTGGGCAATCAGGGCATAAAGCCGCCGGTGTTCGTCTTCCGACAGCCGGTCTGCCGCAGCCCGGGCCAGCTCCTGTGGGGTGGCAGCGGGCTGGGACTGGGAGGCAGTATGTGCGGCCCTCCGCCTGGTGGCCGCGCGGTAGGCCACGGTGACTCCCGCAACCACGGCGAGCAGGATAAGGACCGGGACCACAAGCGATTCCATTTTCACGAGCCGTTCTATGTACTTCCTGGCCCTCGCCAGGTGCGATTGCTTTGCTGGTCATCCGCCCAGCCGTGTTCCTGCTGTTGGATGTGCTGCTGCCTGTTTTGGCTTGGGTGGGTAGCCGCCTCCAGCCGGGCGCGGGCGGCGGTGGCCGCCTCGACCTGGGCTGCGTAATGCCGGGCAGACCGCACGGCAAGTTCGTGCTGGTATTTTTCGGCTTCAGAGGTGCCCGCACCACGCGGCCGCAGGGCTGTGGCAATGCCCCAGATGAGCGCCACCAAAACTATCGCAGGCAACAGCACCAGCAGTAGATCGCCCATACCTAGAGCTTAATCCAGATCGTGGTTATCCACAGCATATTCACTGCTTCGCATACAGCGCCCCGCTGGTGTGGGTCAAACTCCCTGACGGGAATATGAGTAGTGCCACAGCGCCGATCGAAGTGCTCCCGGCCCGGCCTTACCTCCGCTTTCCGCGAGTGGTGCCAACAATGGCCTGTGGATGAAATTCCTTGGAAGAAATATTTACTCCACATGCTGTCCCAAGTGTTTCCGCAGGTCAGAGGCGGAAGCGGCGACAAAAAACTTTGATATCCACAGTGTTCCCCACAGACTGTGCACAAGGTATGCCCGGTACTGCACAGGTTATCCACAGCCCCTGCGGCATGCTGGCTTTGCGGCTGGCGCCAGGGCGGTTAGCGTAGCGGGGTACCTGTTCTCCGCGGTCAAAACAGGGTATGCCTGCACCGGTTTTCAGCCCGGCGGACGGCCTCCTGCAGGTCTCTGTGGAAAAGCTGTGGATAGTGGGGATAACTCCTGCGGAGCCGGGCATCCGGAGCCGCCGGCGCTTGATTGTCAGGGCCAGCGGGTAGACCTGGGCAGGTGGCGGAGCCGGTTACCGGGTGCCGCGAACAGGATGGATCGCCGGGCCGCCAGGCCGGGCATAAATTGAGGACGGCAGCTTTGTCAATCGCGCATCTGGACCCTGTCGAGACAACCCGTGGATCGGACGCCAGCCGGAAACCTCCCCAGGACATCGCGGCCGAACAGTCGGTCCTGGGCGGCATGATGCTGTCCAAGGATGCCATCGCAGATGTCGTTGAGATCCTCCGCGGGCAGGATTTCTACCGTCCCGCGCACGAGACCATCTACGAGGCCATCATTGACCTCTACGGCCGGGGGGAGCCCGCCGATGCCGTCACCGTCTCCGATGAGCTGACCAAGCGCGCCGAGATCAACAGGATCGGCGGCCCTGCCTACCTGCACGAACTGATCCAGACCGTTCCCACGGCAGCCAACGCGGGCTACTACGCCGAGATCGTGGCCGAACGGGCAGTGCTCCGCCGGCTGGTGAACGCCGGAACCAAGATCGTCCAGCTGGGGTACGGGTCGGACGGCGAGGTGGAGGACCTGGTCAACCAGGCGCAGGCGGAGGTTTACGCGGTAGCGGAGCGCCGCACCGCGGAGGACTACGTGGTACTGAAGGACGTGATGGAGTCCACGGTGGACGAAATCGAGGCGTCCGGCCACCGTGGAGAGGGCATGACGGGTGTGCCCACCGGGTTCTATGAGCTCGACGAGCTGACCCACGGGCTCCACCCGGGGCAGATGATCGTCATCGCCGCCCGCCCGGCCGTCGGTAAGTCGACGTTCGCACTGGACTTCGCCCGTTCCGCAGCCATCAAGAACAACCTCGCCACCGTCATGTTTTCGCTGGAAATGGGCCGGAATGAGATCGCCATGCGCCTGCTGTCTGCCGAGGCCACCATTGGTCTCCAGGACCTCCGCAAGGGCACCATCAAGGACGAACAGTGGTCCAAGATCGCCACCACCATGGGCCGGATGAATGATGCACCGCTGTTCATTGATGACAGCCCCAACATGTCCCTGATGGAAATCCGGGCCAAATGCCGCCGCCTGAAGCAGCAGCACGACCTCAAGCTGGTCATCCTGGACTACCTGCAGCTCATGAGCTCGGGAAAGAAGGTGGAGTCCCGCCAGCAGGAAGTCTCCGAGTTTTCGCGTGCGCTCAAGCTCCTGGCCAAGGAACTCCAGGTCCCCGTGATCGCGCTGTCCCAGCTGAACCGTGGATCGGAACAGCGGCAGGACAAGCGGCCCATGGTGTCCGACCTCCGCGAGTCCGGCTCCATCGAGCAGGACGCGGACATGGTGATCCTGCTTCACCGCGAGGACGTCTACGACAAGGAATCACCCCGTGCCGGAGAAGCGGACATCCTTGTGGCCAAACACCGTAACGGTCCCACCAAGGACATTGTGGTGGCCTTCCAGGGCCACTACTCCCGCTTCGCCAACATGGCCGGCGATACCGGCGGCGGCTTCTAAGTATCCCGGCGGGCGCCGGTTCCCCCGCCGGCAGGCCCTGCGGCGGCCAGCAGGTGGTTCGGCAGGCGGTTGCCGGGCGCTGTTCCCCGGATCTCCAGGAGTTCGCGGGCGTGGGCGTGGAGCCGCTTGTCCTCCTCGCTGACCGGCACCCAGGCGGGGACGGGCACGGAGTTGCCCTCGTCGTCGCGCGCCACCATCACGGTGAGGCAGTATGTGGTGAGGGCCAGTTCACGGCCTTTCGGATCGCCCGAACGGACATGGACGGCGATGTGCATTCCCTTGGTCCCGGTGTAAACCAGCCGGGCCTCAACCTCCACAACATGGCCAATCAGCAGCGGCCGGTAGAAGCGCACGCCGCCGGAGAAGACAGCCACGGTATCCCTGCCGCAGTAACGGGAAGCGCACACGTAAGCGGCCTCGTCGATCCACTTCATGACAATGCCGCCGTGGACCTTGCCGCCCCAGTTCACGTCCGTGGGGGCGGCCATGAACCGCAGCGTCACCCGCTCGGCCGTACCGGCGTCGGTATATTCCTGCCGGTTCATGGCTTCCACGATCTGCTCGCGGACCTTGATCCTGGCCAGCGCGTGGTCCCGTTGCTCGATCTCGGCCGGGGTTTGGGGTTCGAACTGCTGCACCGGGATGGGCCTGCCGTCCGGGCCGACAGCAACGAAGATCACCATGCACTGGCTGCGCATGGTGGCAGGGCCGCCTTTGGGGTCACCCGAGGAAACCACGGTATGGATGTGCATTGAGGACCGGCCGGTGTAGACGATGGTCGCTTCCACCTCCACCATGTCGCCGCTGTTGACGGGATCGGCGAAGTGGATGTTTCCCACGTACGCGGTGACGCAGTAGGACTTGGCCCATCCCACTGCCGCGGCATAGGCGGCTTTGTCCACCCACTCAAGCACCGTGCCTGCGTCCACGGAGCCGCTGTGCCCCACGTCGGTGGGGGCAGCGAGGAAGCGGAGGGTCACGGAGTTGGCGCGGCCGGTCTCAGTCATGCTGCGATCTTACTGAGGGCCACGGTTACTGGCCGGTTGGGCCTGAAACAAACTTCCCGGCGGGAGTGCCGCGATTAAAGCCCGACGGCGGCCGGCCACCTTGGGTGACCTGCCGCCGTCGCACCCGGTGGGACAAGTGATCCTAGGCGAGGGCGGCCAGCCGCGAGTTGCTGCGCCCGAAGAGCGCGCGGTCCAGGGAAAGCCGGCCGGCGCCCGTGAGCGCCAGCGCGAATGCCGCGGCGGCCAGGAGCAGGACGAGTTCGTAGCCGCCGTTTGCGGCAAAGATGCCGGCGGGAGCGTGCACCAGGAAAAGGGCGCCCAGCATGTCCAGGGCGAGGAGGGCGGCCACCACTCGGGTGAGGATCCCCAGGATCAGGGCAACGCCGCCCGCCAGTTCCAGGACGGCGACGGCGGGTGCCACGAGCCCGGCTGCCGGAACCCCCATTTTGGCGAAGGATGCCTGGGTGCCGGCGATGGTCCATTCGTTGAACTTCTGCCATCCGTGGGCTGCGAAGAGGAAGCCAAGGACGATGCGCAGGGCGGTGAGGGCGGTGGTGGTGAGTCGTAACTGGTTCATGGATACCACTCTTGCCGACCAATGGTTGAAGTGTCAACTATTCTTTGGGGGACTGTGGGCTTTCTCATCTCCGGAGCGTGTTGTCGGCGGCCGCGGTTAAGCTGGCAGCGTGCCCCAACAACCCGCCCCCTCCGCCGTGGCCGGCCGCCAAGGCCATGCCCGGGAGATACTCCGCCTTGCTGTCCCTGCCTTTGGCGCGCTGGTGGCTGAGCCCCTCTTCCTGCTGGCGGACTCCGCCATTGTGGGACATCTTGGTGTTGCGCAGCTCGCGGGAGTGGGGCTGGCATCTGCGGTGCTCCAGACCGCCGTCGGACTCATGGTCTTCCTGGCCTACTCCACCACGCCCGCCGTGGCCCGCGCCATTGGTGACGGGCAGTTGGGCAAGGCCCTTGCGGCAGGGCGCGACGGCGTGTGGCTGGCATTGCTCCTCGGCGTGGTCCTCGCCGTGGCAGGCTTCGCGGCGGCCGAACCGCTGATTGACCTGATGGGGGCCCAGGGCAGCGTCCGGACCTTTGCGGTCGATTACTTCCGCTGGTCCATGCCGGGCCTGGTGGCAATGCTCTTGATCTTCGCCGGCACCGGTGTTCTCCGCGGACTGCAGGACACCCGCACCCCGCTGGTGGTGGCCACGGCCGGTTTCGGGGTCAATATTGTCCTGAACCTGTGGCTTGTGTACGGGCTGGGCATGTCTGTGGCTGGTTCCGCGGTGGGCACCAGCCTGGCCCAGTGGGCCATGGCGGCTGTCTATGTGGTGATGGTGCGGCGCAGCGCAGTGCGGCAGGGCGTGAGCCTGCTCCCCAGCTGGCGCGGCATCCGCAGCATGACGCGGGTTGGATCCTGGCTGATGCTGCGCACGCTCAGCCTCCGGGCCGCAATCCTGGCCACGGTGCTGGTGGTGACGGCCCAGGGGGAGGTCAACCTTGCCGCCCACCAGCTGGCCATGACCATTTTTTCCTTCCTGGCGTTCGCGCTGGATGCCCTGGCGATCGCGGCGCAGGCGCTCATTGGCAAGGAGCTCGGCGCGTCCCATGCCGCCAGGGCCCGGCTGCTGACCGGAACGATGATCCGCTGGGGCGCGGGGTTCGGCGTGGTGACGGGCCTGCTGCTGGCAGCGGCAGCACCCTCGGCCGGGGCTCTGTTCACCACGGACCCCCAAGTGCAGCAGGCACTCACCGCTGCCCTCTGGATCCTGGCGGCCGGGCAGCCGATCGCCGGCTATGTCTTTGTCCTGGACGGTGTGCTGATCGGCGCAGGGGACGCGCGGTACCTCGCGCTGGCGGGGCTGGTGAACCTTGCCGTCTACGTGCCGCTGCTGGCAGCGGTTGCCTGGTCCGGTGCCACCGGCACCACCGGGCTCGCATGGCTTTGGGTTGCCTTCGCGCTGGGGTATATGGCGGCGCGCGCCGTGACGCTGGGCCTGCGTGCCCGGTCCGACCGCTGGATGGTGCTGGGCTCTGCCTGACGCGGCCCGGTTAGACCTTCCAGCTGCCCCCACTAAACTGGACCGGTGACACAACCATCCACCCCCGCCGGTGCTGCTCCCGGAACCACCGCCCGCCACGACCTCTGGAAGCCGGTCCTGCTCCGTGCGGCCGCTGCCCTGGTGTTTGGCGCCGTGACGGTCTTCTGGACGTCACCGTCTGTGGAGGTCATGGGCTGGGCCGGGGGACTCTACCTCCTGGCCGCCGGTGTGGTTTCCCTGCGGACCGTCCCCGCAGCCGGATTCGCGCAGAACTCGGCGGCCGGAAAGCTGCTGTCCGCCGCCGGCGCGGTCCTGGCCGGCGCAGGCTTTGCCGTGCTCCTCCTGCACAGTGACCTGTTGTTCGGGGTGATCGCAGCCCTGGGCCTGGGCGCAGCCGGCATCCTGGAGCTTGCCTGCGGCCTGCAGCACAGGGGCCGCCATGTTCTTGCCCGCGACTGGATTGCTTCCGGCGTCATCGGGATTGGAACCGCGGTGCTCCTGCCGTTCTTCATCAGTCTCGGTGCCCATGCCCTGCTGGGCGTGGCCGGTGGAGGCGCCATTATTTCCGGCGTCCTGTGGGTGCTTTCCGGCCTGACGCTGCGGCACGATGCCCGTGCCGGCGCAGGGAAGCCGTAAACTAGGGGGAGCGCCCTTCTACTTTCTGTAGAAAATTCGGTGCGACACCGCAATTCGTAAACCGGGCCGGCCGTGCGCCGCCCGCAGGGAGGAACCACCGTGGCTGACCAGCATCAAGGAAAACCGCGCAAGCTGCGGACCTCGGTGAAGGGGCCGCTGATGTTTTCGGCATTCTGGGCCGTCGTCGCCTTCGTGGCAGTGTTGATCTTCGCCTCCGGTGGAAGCGCACGTGCACCCCGGTTCGACCTCGCGTTCACCGCAGCCGGCATCGCCTTCATCGCCACCCTGGTGATCGCCGCAATGCTGTCCATGAGCTACAAGGAGAACGCCGAACACCTGGGCAAGGGATCAGGGGTGAACCTGAGTTCGGCGCCCAAAGGATCCCCGCACGCAGGGCCAAGCCATGGCTTCGGAGCTCCCGGCAACCAGAACCCGCCGGCATCCGGCGATGGCACTGACGAAACTCCCCAGCGCTAGCCGTTACCGGCGGCAGCCGGACAAAGCGCGGGAAAATCCCTACCCCGCAGCAGCCTGGCGGGCCCGGTAAGCAGCAACATGCGCACGGTTGGCACAGTTGCCGGTATCGCAGTACCTCTTGGACCGGTTGCGGCTCAGGTCCAGCACGGCGGCATCGCAGTCCTCTGACTCACACATCCGCAGCCTGTCCATCTCCTTGCTGCGGATCACATCAGCCAGGGCCATGGCCGCTTCGGTGCTCATCCGGTCGGCAAGGGGTGCCTCGGGCGCCG
The DNA here is from genome assembly GCF_019977375.1 of Arthrobacter sp. NicSoilB11. Taxonomy (NCBI): domain Bacteria; kingdom Bacillati; phylum Actinomycetota; class Actinomycetes; order Micrococcales; family Micrococcaceae; genus Arthrobacter; species Arthrobacter sp. NicSoilB11. Next base: position 4,342,318 of record NZ_AP024657.1, on the reverse strand, counting down.
TGGCATGAAGGTGCCAGTCCCATCCGTCGTGCTTCATCAGCTGCGGCAGCGCGTTGGCGTCCCGCAGCAGCCGGTTGACGGTTTCCACGGCGGCGTCCTCACCGGCCGTCCATACCGCGGACAGTTCACGGCGCAACTGCCGCACGCTTTCCAATTCCGCAGCGTCCCGGTTCCGGGAGCCGGAAAAACCCTCCGCGGCCAGGAAGCTGTCCAGGTCCGCAACGGAGGCCAGGCCTTCCCTGCCGTTCGCGGCCGTGTTGATGAGGTTCACCACCGTCCGCAGCGCCACTTCAGTGTCAGGGGCGAAAACCATGTTGACTCCTTACAGCGCCTGAGCGTAGTGTCATGAGCATTACCCCACTTTACTCCTGACAGGAGGCAACGGTGCCTGCCGCCCAAAACCACACCCCCACCCCGGAACTGTCCCCCAGGCGTCCCGGCTTCCAGGCCTCCGGGCTCGGCGTCGCGCTGTTCTCCTCCGCCGTCTTTGGCCTGTCCGGATCCTTCGCCAAGTCGCTGCTGGAAACCGGCTGGTCCCCGGGGGCGGCCGTGACTGCCCGCCTGACGGGAGCTGCCCTGATCCTTGCCCTGCCCGCGGCGTGGGCGCTTAGGGGCCGCTGGAGCCAGTTGAAGGACAACTGGCTCACCATCATGCTGTTCGGACTCATCGGGGTGGCGGCATGCCAGTTGTTCTACTTCAACGCAGTGGCCCTGCTCTCCGTGGGCGTCGCGCTCCTGCTGGAGTACCTGGCCCCGGTGATCATCGTCCTGTGGCTCTGGGCCGCCAGCCGACGCCGCCCGCGCGTCCTCACGGCCGGCGGGACGCTGCTGTCGCTGGCCGGGCTGGTACTGGTCCTTGACCTCACCGGAGCCGTGAAGGTTGACCTGGTGGGGGTGCTGTGGGGCATGGCTGCCGCGGTCTGCCTGGCCATCTACTTCTTCATCACGGCAAAGGAAAATGACACGCTGCCGCCCATCGTGCTGGCTGCCGGCGGCCTGCTGGTGGGTGCGGCCGCCATGTGGCTCGCTGCCGCCACGGGCCTGCTGCCCATGGCCTTCAGCACTGCGGACACCACCCTGGGCCCATGGCTTACGCCGTGGTGGGTGCCGCTTGCCGGGCTGGTGGTGCTGGCCACCGTGTTGGCGTACGTCTCGGGCGTCATGGCGGCCCGGGCCCTCGGTTCCAAGGTGGCGTCCTTCGTGTCGCTCACCGAGGTCCTCTTCGCCGTGGTCTGGGCGTGGCTGCTGCTTGGGGAACTGCCGGGCACCATCCAACTCCTGGGCGGGGTGCTGATCGTCGGCGGGGTCATCCTGGTAAGGCTCGACGAGCTGCGTTCCCCCGCCACCATTGCTCCTTACGACGGCGGAAAGGGCACCCAGGTGCCGGCGTCACCGCTTGAGCACGCGAACGACGTCGAGCCTGTCCCTTAGGAGCGCAGGTCCCGTAAGCCGGGCACCGGCGTCGCACGCCAACACAAAAGGGCAGGGACACCACCTGGTGTCCCTGCCCCTTGCCGGAATGCGGCGATAAGCCTAGTTCGATGCCTGGCTCTGCTGCTCGGCGTTGCGCTTGGCCTGCGCGCCGGCTTCCTTCAGCGCCTCGGCAACCTTGGTAAGCATGGTGGTGTGGGTTCCGGACCACTCCTGGCGGAACTTATCAGCGTCCGGGCCCTTCCAGTCAGTGCCGCTCAGGACCTTGGTGAGAGTGGACTTCTGCGTCTCGATCTCGGACGCCCCTGCCTGAAGCTTGCTGCCGAGCTGGCGAAGCTGCTCAACGTCTGCACCCCAAATAGCCATCAGTTTCTCCTTGTTAGGTCGTGGATCCGAACCAGATCGGCTCCCCAGTGGCCCCCCGGCTCATCCGGAAGATCCATTGCCTCAAACCTATCCCGGCCCCCAAAACAGTGTCGATGGGCAGCCCTGCCCATGCCGGGCTCCCCATGGACGCCGGGTAGGGACCATGAAAAGGGGTCGATCCCAGGCGTTGGAAGAGCCTAGCATGGCGGTATGTGCCGGAATATCCGAACCCTTCACAACTTTGAGCCGCACGCCACCTCCGAGGAAGTGCACGCGGCGGCGCTGCAGTATGTCCGCAAAGTCAGCGGCAGCACCAAACCGTCCAAGGCCAACCAGGAGGCCTTTGATGAGGCCGTGCACCAGATAGCCCACATCACGCAGCACCTGCTGGATTCCCTGGTGACGCAGGCGCCGCCGAAGGACCGGGAGGCCGAAGCGGCCAAGGCCAGGGCGCGCGCCGCGGTCCGTTACGGCGCGGCCTGAGCCTGCGCTGCTACTTGCCGAAGCTGCGCAGCCGCAGAGAGTTGGCCACCACCAGCACCGAGCTGGCAGCCATGGCAGCTCCTGCGATCATGGGGTTGAGCAGCCCCAGGGCGGCCACCGGGATCCCCACGGCGTTGTAGAAGAACGCCCAGAACAGGTTGGTCTTGATGGTGCCCAGGGTCTTCCGGGACAGTTCGATGGCCTGGGCCACCTGGGCGAGGTCGTTCCCCATCACCGTCAGGTCCGCGGCTTCGATGGCCACATCGGTCCCTGAGCCCATCGCAATCCCGAGATCCGCCTGCGCAAGCGCCGCGGCATCATTGACGCCGTCCCCGGCCATGGCCACCGTGGCCCCGTCCGCCTGGAGCTCCCGGACTGCTGCCACCTTCCCTTCCGGCAGGACGCCTGCATGGACGTCATCCGCGGCGATGCCGACGGCGGCAGCCACCTGGGCGGCGACGGCGGCATTGTCGCCGGTCAGCAGGATGGGCCGCAGGCCCAGCGCCTTAAGCCGGGCGACCGCTGCGGCGGACCCTTCCTTGACGCTGTCCCTGAGGCTGATGATGCCGGCGGGCGTGCCATCCACTGCCACGCAGATGGCCGTGGCGCCGCCTTCCTCTGCAGCAGCCAACTGCGCCTGCTGGCCGCCGTCCAGGGCAATGCCGTTCTGCTGCAGCCAGCTGCTCCGCCCGGCCATCACGTGGCTGCCTTCGACGGTGCCCGACACTCCGCCACCCGGGGCGGAACTGAACCCCTGGACTGGCGGCAGGTGCACTGAAGGCGAGGTGCCGCCGTCGTCCCCTGCGGGCGCCAGGCGTGCGGCGGAAACTGCTGCTGCCGCAATGGCGTGCGCAACCGGGTGCTCGCTGGCGGCCTCAACGGCTCCGGCCAGCCGGAGGACATCCCGGTCCTGGAAGCCGGGGAACGCGGCCGTGGCATCCACGGCCAGGGCGCCGGTGGTGACCGTCCCCGTCTTGTCCAGCAGGATGGTGTCCACGGTGCGGGTGTCCTCCAGGACCTGGGGGCCCTTGATCAGGATGCCCAGCTGTGCGCCGCGTCCGGTTCCGGTCAGCAGGCCCACCGGAGTGGCCAGGCCCAGCGCGCAGGGGCAGGCGATCACCAGCACTGCGACGGCGGCCGTGAACGCCTGCCGCAGGTGGCTGCCGTCGGCGCCCGGGCCTGCGACGAGGAGCCAGAGCACGAACGTCAGGGCGGCGATGGCCAGGACCACCGGTACGAAGACGGCGCTGATGCGGTCGGCGAGCCGCGCGATGGGGGCCTTGCCGGTCTGGGCCTGCGACACCAGGCGCGCCATCTGGGCCAGTGTGGTTTCGGAGCCGACCCGGGTTGCCCTGACCAGCAGGCGGCCGGAGGTGTTGATGGTGGCACCCGTAACGCGGCTGTCCGGCCCCACCTCGACGGGGACGGACTCACCCGTGACCAGGGAGGCGTCCACCGCGGAGGCGCCGTCCACCACCACACCGTCGGTGGCGATCTTTTCACCCGGCCTTACCACCAGGACGTCGCCCACCTGCAGACCGTCCGCGGGAATTTTCTCTTCCCGGCCGCCGCGCAGGACGGTGGCGTCCTTGGCGCCCAGGTTCAGCAGGGCCTGGAGGGCGTCGCCGGCCTTTTGCTTGGCATTGGCCTCCAGGTACCGGCCCAGGAGAAGGAAGGTGGTGACCACCGCGGCCACCTCGAAGTACAGGCCGCCGGACATGCCTTCCATGCTGGGATGCTCCGTCATGCGCGGGTCCGCCAGCAGCTGCCAGGCGGAGAAGGAGTAGGCGGCGGCCACGCCGAGCGACACCAGGGTGTCCATGGTGGAGGCGAGATGGCGGGCATTGACTGCTGCGGCCTGGTGGAAGGGCCACGCCGCCCACGTGACCACCGGCAGCGCCAGGACCGCTGCCACCCAGCCCCAGTGCGGGAACTGGAACGCCGGAACCATGCTGACCAAAAACACCGGGACTGTCAGCACCGCAGCGGCGGCCAGGCGCGGGCGGAGACTCGAAGCGTGGACCTCAGCAGACGGGTCCACCGGCCGCGCCCCCGCACCAGTAGTGCTGCGGTGGCGGACCCTCGCCTTGTACCCGGCTGCCTCGACCGTTGACGTGAGCTGTTCGTCGGTGATGCCCTCGGGGACCGTCACGTAGGCCGACTCCAGCGGCAGGTTGACGGTGGCCGCCACACCGTCGAGCTTGCCGAGCTTCTTCTCCACCCGGTTGACGCAGGACGCGCAGGTCATCCCCTCGATGTCCAGTTCGACGATCCGGGTACCCGGTGGGTGGAGCAGTTCCTGGTGGCTCATGTCGGCTTTCCGCGGTGTAGGGGTTTCTAGGCCTCGTTGGCGACTACCAGGTAGCCCGCCTCAGCGACGGCCTCCCCGATGTCGGAGGGTGGGAGTTCCTTGCTTGAGGTGATGGTCACGGTGGAGACCCCGCCGGCGTTCAGGTCGACGGTGACCTCTTCAACGCCTTCGAGGGCTTCAAGTTCTTCACTGACGGCCGACACGCAGTGCCCGCAGGTCATGCCGGAGACGCTGATGGTCGTGGTGGTGGGGGAGGTGGTGCTCATGGCTTGCTCCTTCAGTTGGGCCGGCGGTGGCCGGGTTCCGGGTGTGTTGGTGGGTGTCAGCGAAGCAGTCGGCCGATGGCGTCGGCGGCTTCCTTGACTTTGGCATCGATGGCTTCAGCGCGTGCTGCCGGGTCCGGCTCGGAGGCTGCACCCACCACGCAGTGGCCGATGTGTTCCTCAACCAGCCCCAGGCTGACGGCGTGCAGGGCCTTGGTGACGGCGGCAACCTGCGTGAGGATATCGATGCAGTACTTGTCCTCATCCACCATCCGGGCAATGCCCCGGACCTGCCCCTCAATGCGCTTCAGGCGGCGAAGGTACGCGTCCTTGTTTTCCGTGTAACCGTGCTGGGCTGCGTAACCGTGTTGGGCTGCAACGCCGGACTCCGCGGCCGGTGGTGCGGCTGCTACCGCCGCAACGGCTTCTTCGATAGCGTTCATGAAGCCAACCTATACCCCTTGGGGGTATGAGCGCAAGTACCCCCTAGGGGTATCCGGGAACTCTTCCCACCCGTCCGTGGGACATTATCCCGGGCACAAAAAAAGCTCCGGAGTGCGTTATTGGGGGATACGCACTCCGGAGCAGCTTTTGGGCAAATCCGGCTTCCACTCGTGTGGATCGGCCTTGCTTGAATCAGCTTACTGGCAGGTACGGGCAGCGCGCCAGCACCACGAATAAGTACTTTCGCTTTACTTTAAGCCCGCCATTTCCAGGCGTATTTTCCCCGGTATCCGCCGCTCAGGGCCTGTCCTCATGGGCCGGCATCCGGTATGGAACCACAAGCACGGGGCGGCTTTGGTGGTGGCTTAGCCACTGCCCGACCGATCCGTTGAGTGCCTCCGAGAGCCGGTGCGTGAAGCCGCGCTCGGAGGTGCCCACGATGATGACCGGGGCATCCAGTTCGGCGGCCAGTTGCGCCAGCGCCCGTGCGGGATCGCCTGAAAGGGTGCGGAAGGACCACTGCAGGGGCCCGCCGTCGGAAGGCACCTTGTCCGCCGCAGCCTGGACCTGTGCCTTCAACTCCGTTGTCAGCGCCAGCATGTCGTCATCTGCGTCCGGGTGCAGGGAAAGCCGGTGGGCGGAGCGGGCCGGGTCCCATTCCACCAGGTAGCTGGCTTCGTCCACGTACGCGCAGACCAATGGCGCCGACAACCGGGCTGCCAGGGAGGCTGCGGTCTGGAGTACCTCCGGGTGCTGTTTGGGCATGATTCCCGTCAGCAGCGGAGCGCCGTCGAAGTTTTCCCATGTCATGCTGCAATTGTCCGCCCGCACCGGCTGCATGAACAGGTTCGTTCGGCCCGTCAAACTTCCGGAGTGCGGGCCCGGAGGCCTAGGGAAGGCTGGGATATGCCGTGACCACCACGTTCTTGCCCCACGGATCCTCGGTGTAGCAGCTGATGAGGACCAGCCGGTTGGGCACCATGTCCCAGACGGGGCTGTCCTTGAGGCTGGACTTCAGGTAGGTCGTGACGCTGTCCACCCGGTAGCTGATGGTTCCCGCCACTGTTTCCACCTCCAGGCGGTCGCCAACGGCCGCCGCCGAACTGAGGTGGTTGAAGGGAGCATCCGCGCCGTCCCAACTGTGGCCAATCACGTAGGTGGTGTTGCCGGAGCCCTTGCCCGGAACCCCGAAGGGCGTGAGCCAGTAGCCGTCCTTGGTGGCGGGAGGTTCAATGGTCCGGCTGTATTGGGCCCCACTGTCCAGGTCCAGCGGGTGGACGGGCACATCGAAGGCGGCCGACGGGTAGCGGATGCGGACCGGCTGGGACGCCGCCGGAAGCTCCGGTCCCGCAGGCGCTTCCGTTGCTGTTTCGCCAGGAGCCTGGGCTGCCGCTGCCTGGTCGGGTGCCGCTGCGGCGTCCGGCAGGCCGGTCTCCGCAATGGGAGCCGCCCCAGCGGCGGATGGAATGCCGCCACGAACGAGGGCAACCGAAGCGGGGGCATTTCCGATTGCCAGTGGCGGTGCCGGGTGGAACAGGGGAGCGCCGAGGGTGAATGACACGAAGGCGAGGACGCCACAGCACAGGATTGCCAGGTCACCGGCGTTCCACCGGCGCCATATGCGCCGCCACATCCCGCGGCTGGGGGCTGCGTGCCGGCTTCGATCCTGCCGCATGGCGCTCCTCACGGGTTGGCGGGGGTGGAAGGAAGGCGTCCTGCCGGGCACTGGCAGGACGCCTTCCTTGTCAGGGGGCCACTGGTGGTGGCGGTGTTCCGGCTAGCCGGCAGTGTGCAGCGGACGCGACTGGCGCCGTACTGCCACCACGGTGCCCGCGGCAGCAAGCGCTCCCAGGCCTACCAGCCAGCCTGGCAAGCCATCCGGTGCTCCCACAGCCGTCTGTGCGTTGTAGCCCTGGTTCGTGCCAACGCTGACGGGTGCCGCGGCAGGGGCGGCCTTGGGTGTGGCAACAGCCTGCTTGGCGGGCGCCGGCTGCGCGGGTGCGGCAGCAGGGGCCACAGCCGCCACAGCGGCCGGAGCAGTTCCACCGGTTGTGTCGCCGCCGGTGTTGCCGCCGGTATTGTCGCCGCCGGTATTGTCGCCGCCGGTATCGCCGCCGCCGGTATTGTCGCCGCCGGTGTTGCCGCCGGTATTGTCGCCGCCGGTATTGTCGCCACCGCCGCCGTTGCCGCCACCGTTGTTGCCGCCGCCGTTGCCGTTGCCGCCACCGTTGTTGCCGCCGCCGTTGCCGTTGCCGCCACCGTTGCCGTTGCCGCCACCGTTGCCGCCACCGTTGTTGGTGCCGCCACCGCCGTTGTTGCCGCCGCCGCCGTTGTTGGTGCCGCCGGTGCCGCCGCCGTTGGTGCCGCCACCGCCGTTGCCGCCGCCGTTGTTGGTGCCGCCGGTGCCGCCGCCGTTGGTGCCGCCACCGCCGTTGCCGCCACCGTTGTTGGTGCCGCCGCCGCCGTTGCCGCCACCGTTGTTGGTGCCGCCGCCGCCGTTGCCGCCACCGTTGTTGGTGCCGCCGCCGCCGTTGCCGCCACCGTTGTTGGTGCCGCCGCCGCCGTTGCCGCCACCGATGTTGTTGCCGCCGCCGTTGTTGGTGTCACCGGTGTTGTTGCCACCGCCGTTGTTAGTGCCGCCGTTGGTATTGATCTCCAGCGGTATCAGGGCGCTTCCGTTTGAGCGGGCGACCACCACCTGGTCGGAAGCCGCGATGGCGGGCGCTGTGAGGCTGATAAGGCCAAGCCCCATCACCCCCATTGTTGCTAAGGTGCGTTTCATTTTGTCTCCCCATATATGTGTGAAACGGACCATGGCGAGGAAAGGCCAGCGGTGACGCCGTATGCCCCAGCAGCACGGTCAGCTTGCTTGAGATTTCAGGCTAGGAGCGCCGCCTTGCGCAGTCGCCAGTAGGGGATACTCGTCTTTCAACGGGGTTGGCCGGGAAAGTTACCTGCCAGTACTTGAAACCCGGCCGGACACACCTGCTTCCGGCCGCAGCACCTTGTCCCCCGGAGGGGCCGCGCCTAACGTTTAAAGCGACGCAAGGAGGGGTTTCGTGGAAATCTTTATGTGGTGGCTGGACCTGGACCTCGCCAGCAAAGAGTGGCTGCGGGAAAACCTTTATGCGGAGGAACTGCCCCTTCCGGTGCTCCAGGGCATCGCTGAGGCGGGCGGCCCGCACCCCGGAAATCCCGCCGCCGTGCTGACCGTCGCCGACTGGGACTTCATCCAGACGCAGTCGGAGTTCGTGGACTGACTCCTGCCTCTGTGAATGTGGAGCCTGCGCACCTGGAAACGTTGCGCGGTGACTGATCCGGTGGTTGCATGGTCCGCATGGCAACGGCCGCAGAATCATTTGTCCTGGCAATCGGGACCAAGAAAGGGCTGTGGCTTGCCACGAGCCGGGACCGGCAGGAGTGGTCCTTCACCGGGCCGCACTTCCTCATGGCGGAGATCCCCAGCATCGGGATCGATACCAGGGAAGGCCGCACGCGCATCCTGGTGGGTGTCCGCAGTCCGCACTGGGGACCAACGGTTGCCCACTCCGACGACTTCGGCACCACCTGGACCGAGCCGGAACAGGGCGCCATCAAGTTCCCAGAGGACACCGGGGCAGCATTGGAGCGGGTCTGGCAGATCTATCCGGACGCCGGGTCCCGCCCCGGAGTGGTATGGGCCGGAGCCGAACCCATCTCCGTCTGGAAATCCACGGACGGCGGGGAGCACTTCGAGCTGAACCGCGGCTTGTGGGACCACCCGCACCGCAGCGAATGGGGAGCGGGCTATGGCGGGGCGGCTGCGCATTCGATCGTGGTCCAGCCGGCCGGGGAAACGGTGCACGTTGCCATGAGTACCGGCGGCGTTTACCGCTCGCTGGACGGCGGCACCTCCTGGGAGGCGCGCAACAAGGGCATCTCGGCCTACTTCATGCCGGACCCCAATCCCGAGTTCGGCCAGTGCGTGCACAAGATCGCCGCCGATGCCGCCGTGGAAGGGCGCCTCTATGCCCAGAACCACCATGGGGTGTACCGGACGGACGACAATGCGGACAGCTGGACCTCCATCGCCGAAGGCCTGCCTGCCGATTTCGGCTTCGTCATGCTCACGCATCCCCGCAGGGAGGGCACCGCCTGGGTTATTCCGTTGAAGGCCGACGGCGAACGCATCCCGCCCGACGGAAAGCTTGCCGTCCACCGCACCGACGACGCCGGGAACACCTGGAAGCGGCTCAGCACCGGGCTCCCTGAGCACGAATACAACAGCGTGCTCAGGGACGCGGCGTCCGTGGACACTGCAGATCCCGCCGGCGTGTACTTCGGTACGCGGGGCGGGACGGTCTATGCGAGTGCGGATGAAGGGGAGACATTCAGGGAGGTGGCCTCCCACCTGCCTGATGTCCTGTGTGTCAGGGCGGCCGTGGTGGCAGGTGCCTGAGATTTCTTTGCTGCTGCCCAGCGTCCTGCAGCCCCTGGCCGGCGGGCAGTCCGTACTGACTGCGCCCGCGGACGGGCCGGTGACGGTGGAAAGCCTGCTTGATGCGGTGGCCTCCGACTACCCGGTGCTGGGCCGGCGGCTCCGTGACGAAACCGGTGCGCTGCGCCGGTTCGTCAACATCTACGTCAACGGCGACGAGGTGCGGCGGTTGCAGGGCCTGGATACCAGGGTGGCGCCGGGCCAGGAAGTACTGGTGATCCAGTCCGTGGCCGGCGGCTGACCGGGAGGCGGGCCGGTGGCGGGCAGTCCTTACTGACTACGCCCGCAGCCCCGCATCCAGGTCCCTATGCCACACGCCAGACGGTGCATTCGTCCGTATTGATTGCTTTCCGGACCCCCGTGATCCGGTCCAGGATCCACACCACCCCAATGCCGGGCGCCGTTTCCTGCACGCTGCCGCGGCGGATCACCACGTCGTCGTAGGAAGGGCCCACGGAGAGGCGGGCTTCGATTTCGTCACCGCGGTGGAGCTGGTCCAGGGCGCGGACTCTGGTTACATGCGTGGTCGCTTTCTTCAACATCGGGGGCCTCCTGGCTGGAGCTGGTGCCGGCTCTTGCCTGCACTACCCAGTGTGGGCCGGGAATGTTGCGACGCGGTTTCCCCGTGGTTAGCGCCCGGTTAGTTCTTCGCGCCGCTGCGGTTTCCTGCCTCTGCTTACATGTCCCCGGCGTTATTCGTCCGTGCCGTTGCGGTAGGCGGCCAGGAAGCTGGAAATCCGCCGGACGGCTTCCTCGATGTCCAGCACCGAGGGGAGGATGACAAACCGGAAGTGGTCCGGCGCGGGCCAGTTGAAGGCCGAGCCGTGGGAGACCAGGATCTTTTGGTCCCGGAGCAGGTCCAGGACGAATTTTTCGTCATTGGCAATGGGATACAGGTCCGGGTCCAGGCGCGGGAACAGGTACATGGCGCCCGACGCCGGCACGCAGGTCACGCCGGGAATGGCGGTAAGGAGTCTATGGGCAAGGTCCCGCTGCTCGCGCAGCCGGCCTCCGGGTTTCACCAGCGCCTCGATGCTCTGGTAGCCGCCCAGGCAGGTTTGGATGGCATGCTGGGCGGGAACGTTGGCGCAAAGGCGCAGCGAGGCAAGCAGCTCAAGGCCTTCACGGTAGGCGGCGGTAGCGGCAAGCGGTCCGGTGATGGCCACCCATCCTGCCCGGTAGCCAGGCATCCGGTAGGCCTTGGACAGTCCGCTGAACGTCAGGCAGCACAGGTCCTCAGCCACGGACGCGGTGTGGATATGCTTTGCGTCGTCATACAGCACCTTCTCGTAGATCTCATCCGAGAACAGGACCAGGTTGTGCTTCCGGGCCAGCGCCGCGAACTGCTCCAGGATGTGGCGGGGGTAGACGGCGCCGGTGGGGTTGTTCGGGTTGATGATCACGATGCCTTTGGTGCGGCTGGTGATCTTTGCCTCCACGTCGGCCATGTCCGGCCACCAGTTCTCCGCCTCGTCGCAGGCGTAGTGCACGGGTTTTCCGCCCGTCAGGGTCACGGCGGCGGTCCACAAAGGGTAGTCCGGTGCCGGGACCAAAATTTGGTCGCCGTTCTCCATGAACGCCTGGAGGCACATGGAGATCAGTTCGCTGACGCCGTTGCCGATCACGATGTCTTCGACCCCGATGTTCATCAGGCCACGCGTCTGGTAGTACTGCGAGATGGCGGTCCGCGCCGTGAAAATGCCCTTGGAGTCACTGTAGCCCTGGGCGCCGCGAAGGTGGTGGATCATGTCCACCACCACGGATTCAGGTGCTTCCAGGCCGAACGGCGCCGTGTCCCCGAGGTTCATCTTGAGGATCCGGTGCCCTTCGGCCTCCATGTTTTTGGCCGCCTGCAGGACTGGCCCGCGGAGCTCATACCGGACGTTTTCAAGCTTGCTGGAGTGCTGCATTGCGTGCATGGTTGATCTTTTCACACAGCGCACACCGGGGGCAGCGGGTCACGCGGCCCACCTGGCAATGTCGGGACCGCTTGTCCGATAAGTTTGAGACTTGTAGTACTTTGTCCTGCGGCGCGGCAGGATGCGGCGGGAGCGGAAGGAAGTACCCCACGTGGGCGGTGTGCTGATCGGACTGGCGGTGATCGGCGTCGTCATTGCCGTGGGTTACATCGCCGCACGCTGCGGCCTGGGCGATGAACCCACCATCTCGGCGCTGACCCGGACCGCCTTCTTCATCACCAACCCGGTGCTGCTCTTCACCGTGGTGCTGAAATCGGACCTCTCCGTGGTCCTCTCCGCATACGTTCCGCTCGCCATGATCACGGCGGCGATCACGGCCCTCCTGTATGTGGCCGCCAGCCGGATCTGGTTTCCGCGGCCGCTCGCGGAGACGGCCGTGGGCGCGATGGCGGGCTCCTACGTCAACGCCAACAACATCGGCATCCCCATCACGCTGTATGCCCTGGGGGACGCCACTCCCGTAGCTCCGGTCCTGCTGGTCCAGCTGCTCCTGTTCGCCCCGCTGGTCCTGACCCTGCTGGACCTCTCCGAGGCCGGCCGGTTTTCGCCCCGGCTCATGCTGACGCAGCCCTTCCGGAACCCCATGATCATCGCCTCGCTCCTGGGCGTGGTCCTGGCCGCGTTCCATGTGCAGCTTCCGGCTCCGGTGATGGCTCCACTGACGCTCCTGGGCGGTGCTGCAGTGCCGGTGGTGCTCCTGGCCTTCGGGATGTCGCTGCACGGAACAAAGATGCTTCGAAGCGGCGGCCACACGGCCGAAATCCTCACTGCCACGGCACTCAAGTCCGCGGTGATGCCGGCGGTGGCGTTCGTCGTCGGCCGCTTCCTCTTCAACCTGGACCACCACATGCTGCTGGGCGTAGTGCTCATGGCGGCGCTTCCCTCGGCCCAGAACGTGTTCCTGTTCGCCAGCAAGTACGGGAGGGGGGTGGCGGTGGCGCGGGAAACCATCCTGCTCTCCACGGCCGCCGCGGCGCCGGTGCTGGTGCTGGTGGTTTGGCTGCTGGCAGGCTGAAAACCACTCCGCCGCCGCGCCGCCCTACCGTGCAGGGCGCTGGCCGGGCAAGAATGGGCACTATGGAACTTCCCGTGATGCCGCCCGTCCCGCCCATGCTCGCCAAGGCCGTCAGCGGCATTGACGGCATTCCAGGAAGCGCGGACCTCAGCTACGAGCCAAAATGGGACGGCTTCAGGTCCATCATCTTCCGCGACGGTGATGACCTGGAGATCGGCAGCCGCAACGAGAAGCCCATGACCCGCTACTTCCCGGAGCTCGTTGCGGCACTGAAGGAAAACCTGCCGCCGCGCTGCGTGGTGGACGGCGAGATCATCCTTATCGGTGCGTCCGGCGACCGGCTGGATTTCGACACCCTGCAGCAGCGCATCCACCCCGCGGCCAGCCGGGTGAAGCTGCTGGCCCAACAAACCCCGGCGAGCTTCGTGGCGTTCGACCTGCTGGCGCTGGACGACGACGACTACACCGGCAGGCCTTTTTCTGAGCGGCGGGCCGCGCTGGAGAAGGCGCTCGCGGCCAGCAGCGCCCCGGTCCATCTCACAGCTGCCACCACGGACAAAGCCACGGCCGCGCAGTGGTTCGAACAGTTCGAGGGCGCCGGGCTGGACGGCATCGTGGCCAAGCGGCTGGACGGCCGGTACGAGCCGGACAAGCGGGTGATGTTCAAGGTCAAGCACGAGCGCACGGCCGACTGCGTGGTGGCAGGATACCGCCTCCACAAGAGCGGTCCCGATGCTATCGGGTCCCTCCTGCTGGGCCTCTACAAGGACGACGGCGGCCTGGCGAGCGTGGGCGTGATCGGCGCCTTCCCCATGAAGCGCCGCAAGGAACTGTTCGAAGAACTCCAGCCGCTGGTGACCGGCTTCGAGGGCCACCCGTGGGCGTGGGGCAAGCAGGAAGAAGGGGAACGGACGCCGCGGAACGCCGAAGGCAGCAGGTGGAGCGCCGGGAAGGACCTGTCCTTCGTCCCACTGCGGCCCGAACTGGTGGTGGAGGTCCGCTACGACCACATGGAGGGCGACAGGTTCCGCCACACGGCCCAGTTCAACCGCTGGCGCCCGGACCGGGACCCGGAGTCCTGCACCTATGAGCAATTGGAGGAACCGGTCAATTTTGACCTGGCCTCGGTGCTGGAGACCGGGCGGGGGTAAGTGCCCTGCGGGACGCTTCCGAAGCAGCCCATCTTTCACGAAGGAAAGCCCGCCATTTGGGGGAATGGCGGGCTTTCCGGCTCTAAACCGGGCTGGTGTGACGTCGGCGCCTACTTCACGCCCAGCAGGTTGGTGGGGGTCCGGAAGGACTCCTTGGCCGTGAGTGCCGAGACGGCGGCGATGGCGCAGATGATGGCGGTGAAGATGCTGATCTGGACCCAGCCGCCCGCCTGGATGCCGCCCATCGCAGCCACAATGGCCGGGGCGAAGCCAGCCATCAGGAACCCGAGCTGGGTGCCGATGGCCAGGCCGGAGAAGCGGACCTTGGTGCTGAACATCTCGGCGTAGAAGGACGGCCACACGGCGTTGGAGGCGGCGTAGCCGAAGGAGAAGAAGCCGATGGCTGCAACGAACATCAACGGGATGCTGTGGGATTCCAGGCTGAGCAGGAACAGCGGGGTGAGGATTGCGCTGGCCACGGCGCCGTAAATGAAGACGGGCTTGCGGCCGATCCTGTCCGCGAGCTTCCCGAAGAGCGGCTGGGTGCCCAGGGCCACCAGGTTGGCCCCCACGACGAGCCACAGGGTGGTGGTGCCGTCCACTCCGGCCACGGTCTTGGCGTAGCTGATGGCCAGGGTGCCGAAGACGGTGGAGACGGCGGCAATGAAGGCGCAGGCGACAACACGCAGGACGTCGCGCCAGTGGCCCTTGAGGAGGTCGGCCACCGGGAGCTTGGAGATCTGGGCGTTCTTCTGCGCTTCCTCGAAGGCCGGCGGCTCGTGCAGCGTGCGGCGGATGAAGAAGGCAACCATGACCACGACGGCGCTGAGCCAGAACGGGACGCGCCAGCCGATGCCGTACTTGATCTCATCCGGCAGGGCCAGGACGGGGATGAAGACCAGGGCGGCGAGGATCTGGCCGCCCTGGGTACCGGTGAGGGTCCAGGACGTAAAGAAGGAACGCTGGTTGTCCGGAGCGTGCTCCAGGGTCATGGACGAGGCGCCGGCCTGCTCACCGGCGGCGGAGAGGCCCTGGCACAGGCGGGCCAGCACCAGCAGGACCGGGGCCCACCAGCCGACCGTGTGGAAGTCGGGGAGGCAGCCGATCACGAACGTCGACGCGCCCATGAGCAGCAGGGTAAACATCAGGACCTTCCGGCGGCCCACCCGGTCGCCGAAGTGGCCCAGGATGATGGCGCCCACGGGACGTGCCACGTAGGCGAAGCCGAAGGTGGCGAAGGACATGATGGCAGCGTTGGTGTCTGCATCGGGGAAGAAGACCTTGGGGAAGATCAGCGCCGCAGCGGATCCGAAGATGAAGAAGTCGTAGTATTCGACGGCGCTGCCCAGGAAGCTGGCGAGGGCTGCTTTCCTGGGCGTCCCGGCACGGGTGAGGGCACCCGCCCCGGCGGACGGAAGTGTCTGGCTCATGGTGTTCCTTTGGTGTGACGACATTGTCGCGGATGGATCTGGAGGTCGCAGCCGCCGCTGCCTTGGTGCGGGCGGGGCGCGATGCGGCTGGAGTCCGGAAGAAGACCCGGCGTCAGTAGCCACATGGTGGGAGCTACTTGTGCGATATAGAAACTATGACTGTGAGGGCAGTCACCTGTCAAGAAAATAATCACCATCTAGAAATAGCTCTCACATTGTGGCAACATGATTGCCATGAGTGTGAACCAAACCACAGCGGCCAATGAAGAATCCGCTGCTGCCCCTGCCGCCACGGAGCCCGTGAACGCCATGCCCCCGGAGGCGAAGGTTGGCGCGCGTCCTGCGGAACGCACGGACATGGTGGGCAAGGCCCTGGGCCTGCTTGTCCTCCTGGGGGACGAACCCCGCGGTGCCAGCGCCGCGGAAATTTCCCGCCGCGCGGAACTGCCGTTCAGCACAACCTACCGGCTGCTCGGATCCCTGACCCGTGACGGCTTTGTTGACTACGAGCCGGACGGCCGCCGCTACCACCTGGGCCTGCGCATCTTCCAGCTGGGCCAGCGGGTCTCCAACCACCACGGTTTCGCGGGCACTGCCATGCCCATCCTGCGCCGGGTGACCGAGCAGACCGGGGAAGCCACCATCCTCAGCGTCCGGGACGGCCTGCACCACCTCACCGTCAGCAAGGTGGACGGGCCGCAGATCTTCCGCGTCACCAGCGATCCGGGCCACCTGGGCTCCTTGTCCACCACTGCCGTCGGCAAGGCCCTGGTGGCATTCGCCGAGGATGCGGAACGGGAGCGGCTGCTCGCGGAACTCCCGCTCGAGGCGCTCACCGCCCGCTCCATCACCGACCGGGACGCGTTCCGGGCGGAAATCGAGGAGGTGCGCCGCCGCGGCTACGCGGTCATGGATGAGGAGAACGAGGCCGGCATGCGTGCCGTGGCGGTGCCCCTGCTCAACAGCCAGGGCCACGCCTTTGCCTCCCTGGCGACGGCCGTTCCGGTCTTCCGCCTGAGCCTCGAGGAGCTGGAGGCCCACGTCCCCGTCCTGGTCGATGCGGCAGCCGAGTTGGCTGCACGCCTTCCGCAGCGCGGCTAAGGCGCCTGTGCCGTTACTCAAAATATTTGGTTCGTATCTCGAACAGTAGTGCGAGAAGTGAACAAATGCTGTACTGTAATCCCTATCACCGGCGCAGCCCATCCCCGCATGGACACTGCCGGTGCCGTTACCAAAGGAGCTGCACGGATGAGTATTCGAACTGAGTCCTACCTCGTGGGACTGGTTGGAGACGGTGTCACGCCGTCGCTCACGCCGCCCATGCACGAACGGGAAGGTGACGTGCAGGGCCTGCGTTACCTCTACCGCCCCATCGACCTCCTGGAGCTGGGCCTGGCGGGCGAGTCCGTCGGCAGCATCCTGCAGAGCGCCCGGACGCTGGGCTTCAATGGGTTGAACATCACCCATCCCTGCAAGCAGCTGGTCCTGGAGTACCTTGACGAAATCTCCCCGGACGCCCGCCGCCTGGGCGCCGTCAACACCGTGGTGATCCGGGACGGCCGCTTCATCGGCTACAACACCGACTTCTCCGGCTTCGCCGCGGCACTGGCTTCCGGCCTCCCCGGGGCGTCGCTGGACCGCGTGGTCCAGCTCGGTGCCGGCGGTGCCGGATCTGCCGTCGCCTACGCCCTGCTGACCGCCGGCGTCAGGACCCTGCACCTGGTGGACGTGGACCCGGGACGCGCGGCAGCCCGGGCCGCCGAGCTCCAGGGCTTCTTCCCGGACAGCACCGTCACGGCAGGTACGACGGCGGAGCTGCCGCAGCTGATGCGCGTGGCCGACGGCCTGGTGCACTGCACCCCCGTGGGGATGGCCGCCCACCCCGGCGTGCCGCTGGACCTGGACCTGCTGGAGTCCCGGCACTGGGTGGCGGATATCGTCTACCGCCCCATCGACACGGAACTGGTCCGCGGCGCCCGGGCCAAGGGCTGCGACGTCCTGGACGGCGGCCGGATGGCCGTGGGCCAGGCCGCGGACGCGTTCCGGATCTTCACCGGGCTGGACGCGGACCCGGACCGCATGCGCGCCCACTTCCTGGAGCTCGTGGCAGCGGAAGAGGTGGCTGCCTGATGCGCACCGGAATCGCCACTGTCTGCCTGTCCGGAACCCTCAAAGAGAAGATGCAGGCCTGCGCCATCGCAGGCTTCGACGGCATCGAGATCTTCGAGCAGGACCTGGTGACGTCCCCGCTGAGTCCCGAGGACGTCCGCAAGCTGGCCGCGGACCTGGGCCTTGGCCTGGATCTTTACCAGCCCTTCCGGGATTTTGACGGCGTCAGCCCGGACCTGCTGAAGGCCAACCTCCGCCGGGCCGAGGCCAAGTTCCGGCTCATGGCCCGCCTGGGCATGGACACCATCCTGGTCTGCTCCAACGTTGCCACCGCCACCATCGACGACGACGGCCTCCGCGCCGAGCAGCTGGCACAGCTTGCCAACCTGGCCGGCGACCACGGCGTCAAGGTGGCCTATGAAGCGCTTGCGTGGGGCAAGTACGTCAACGACTACGAGCATGCCTACCGGCTGGTGGAGATGGTTGACCATCCCAATCTGGGCACTTGCCTGGACTCCTTCCACATCCTCTCGCGGGACTGGGAAACCGCCCACATTGAGGCATTCAACCCGGAGAAGATCTTCTTCGTCCAGGTTGCGGACGCCCCCAAGCTCTCCATGGATGTGCTGTCCTGGAGCCGGCACTACCGGGTGTTCCCGGGCGAGGGCCAGTTTGAGCTGGCCAAGTTCATGGGCCACGTGGTCCGGGCCGGGTACACCGGACCCGTTTCGCTGGAAGTCTTCAATGACGTTTTCCGCCAGTCGGACGTGGAGCGGACGGCCGTGGATGCCATGCGGTCGCTCATCTGGCTTGAAGAACAGAGCGCCAAGTGGCTGGCCGGTACCGAAGCCGCACCAGGCAACGGAGCAGCGCTCCGCCGTCGTTACCCCATGGAACTTGCCACCCTGCCCAAGGTGAACGAACCCGCGGGCTTCAACTTTGCCGAGGTCAAGGCGGACGACACCGCGCAGCTGGAGAAACTCCTGGGCCAGCTGGGCTTCGCCTTCGAGGGCAGGCACCGCACCAAGGACGTCCAGCTGTGGACCATGGGCCAGGCCCGGGTGATCATCAACGAACAGGCGGCCCGGCATGCCGAGCCGGCCATTGCCGCACTGGGGTTCGACGTCGATTCCCCCGTGATTGCCTCGGCGCGCGCCCAGCAGCTCAAGGCCCCCGTGGTGGCCCGCAAGGTGCAGGCGGACGAGGAAGTCTTCCAGGGCATCTCCGCGCCCGATTCCACCGAGATCTTTCTCTGCCAGGGCAGCCCGGACGGCACGGCGGCGTGGACCCACGAGTTCGGGGAGGGGCTGGAACACCCGTCCGCCGGAGCCAGTGCCGTGATCGACCACGTCAACCTTGCCCAGCCGTGGCAGCACTTCGACGAAGCTGTCCTCTTCTACACCAGCGCCCTGGCCCTGGAGCCGCAGCCGTTCGCGGAGGTGCCAAGCCCCAGCGGGCTGGTGCGCTCGCAGGTCATGCAGACCTCCGACGGCGCGGTGCGGCTGGTGCTCAACCTCGCCCCCATCCAGCAGGCACGGAGCGAGGTCCGCAAGACCTACCAGGAGCACATCGCCTTTGCCGTGGACGACCTCGTGGCCACAGCCCGGGCAGCCCGGGAACGGGGCCTGGAATTCCTGCAGATCCCGGCCAACTACTACGAGGACCTGGACGCCCGGTTCGACCTGGAGCCTGGGTTCCTGGCCACCCTGCAGGAGCTGAACCTGCTGTTCGACCGCGACGCCGACGGCGAATTCCTGCACTTCTACACCGCCACCGTGGGCAGCGTGTTCTTCGAAATGGTGGAACGCCGCGGCGGTTACGACGGCTACGGCGCCCCCAATGCTCCGGTGCGCCACGCCGTCCAGTACGACTCGCTGCACCGCACGCCTTAGACCGCACCACACAACCCCGGACGCAAGAAACCGAACAGATCAGAAAGGAGCCAGCCATGCCGGAAGACATCACCGCCGAGCTGGAGTCGGAGGAACTCGTGCCCCCGGCCGAACCGAAGGCTGCCCACCAGCCCCTGGACAAGGCCATCGAGTTACAGGCGGACCTCAGCGCAGAGATCAACGCCATCGGCGAGGCCTACCAGCGGGCATTGAAGGACGGCGCCCAGCCGGAGACCCAGCCGCGGCTGGACTACCCGCCGTACCGCAGCAGCATCCTGCGCCACCCCACCAAGAGCCTGCACCACGCGGATCCGGAGACCATCGAGCTGTACTCGCCGGCGTTCGGGCACCAGGACGTGCACGCCCTGGAGTCCGACCTGACCATCCAGCACAACGGCGAACCGCTGGGCGAGCGGATTATCGTCGCCGGCAAGGTCCTGGACGGCGACGGCCGCCCGGTGGCAGGCCAGCTGGTGGAAATCTGGCAGGCCAACTCGTCCGGCCGCTACATCCACAAGCGCGACCAGCACCCCGCCCCGATCGACCCCAACTTCACCGGCATCGGCCGCTGCATCACCGGCCCGGACGGCTCCTACCGGTTCATCACCATCAAGCCCGGCGCCTACCCCTGGAAGAACCACCTGAACGCGTGGCGACCCGCCCACATCCACTTTTCGCTGTTCGGCACGGAGTTCACCCAGCGCATCATCACCCAGATGTACTTCCCGGGCGACCAGCTCTTCCCGCTGGACCCCATCTACCAGACCATCGTGGACCAGGACGCCCGCGACCGCCTGGTGGCCACCTACGACCACAGCCTCACCGAGCCCGAGTGGGCCCTGGGCTACAACTGGGACATCGTCCTGACCGGGCCCAAGCGGACCTGGACCGAAAACGAGGCGCTCGGCGCAGAAGGTGACGAGGAGTAGGAAAATGAGCACCAAACTTGTTCCCACCCCGGGCCAGACCGTTGGCCCCTTCTATGGCTATGCGCTTCCGTTCGAGAAGGACAACGAGCTGCTGCCTCCCGGCTTCCCGGGCTCCACCCGCCTGCAGGGCACCGTCTACGACGGCGCCGGCCACACCATCCCGGACGCCATCCTGGAAATCTGGCAGCCGGACGCCGACGGCAGGGTTGTCCAGCGCACCGGCTCCCTGGTCCGCGACGGCTACACCTTCACTGGGTGGGGCCGCGGCGCCGTGGGCAACTCCGGCGTTTTCACGTTCACCACGGTCAACCCCGGCCCCACCAAACCGGGTGCGGCGCCGTTCATCTCCGTGGCGCTCTTTGCCCGCGGCCTGACCAACCGGCTGTTCACCCGCATCTACCTGCCTGAGGACGCCGAGGCGCTGGCCAACGACCCCCTGCTCAGCTCGCTGGATCCGGAGCGCCGCAAGACGCTCATCGCCCGCCGCGACCCTGACGGCGGCCTCACCTGGGACATCCGCCTCCAGGGTGAGGGCGAGACGGTCTTCCTGGACTTCCAGTGACCAACGCCGCCCCGGGAGATCTGCGCGCCTTCGCGGAAGAGGCCGACGCCGGCCTGCTCAGTCCCGTATCAGCGTCACCGTTGGTGGCGGCGCTGACGGGGGACCGGGCAGTGCTGGCGGCGATCCTCGCCGTCGAATCGGGCTGGGCAGCCGTGCTGCAACGGGCCGGCCTGGCACCTGCCGGTTCTGCCGCCGTCGTGGCTTCCGCTGCCGAGGCAGGGCGATACGACCTCGCCGACATCGCGCTGCGTGCCCAGGGCGGCGGCAACCCGGTCATTCCGCTGCTGGCGGACCTCCGGAAGAAGGTGGCCGCGCTGGACAGCGCCGGGATCGGTGCCGGGAAGGCCGTGCATACCTCCCTGACCAGCCAGGACGTGCTGGACACCGCCCTCATGCTGGTGGCCCGCAACACCGTCCACGCCGTGCTGGCCGACCTCAAAGGCACCGCCGCGGCGCTGGCCGCCCTGGCGGGGCAACATGCGCAGACGCTGTGCGTGGGCAGGAGCCTGACGCAGCATTCGCTTCCCTATACCTTCGGGCTCCGGGCCGCGCAGTGGTTCCAGGGCGTGGCCGCCGCCGGCCGGCAGCTGCAAGGCCTGGAGTTCCCGGTCCAGTTCGGCGGGGCTGCGGGAACGCTCGCCGCCGCAACCGTGCTGACCGACGGATCCACTGCCACCCCGTTTACCCTGGCCGATGCCCTGGCCGCCCAGCTGGGCCTGGCCCCCGCGGCGGCTCCCTGGCACACCAACCGGCTGGCCATCACGTCCCTTGGGCATGGGCTGGCTTCGGTTTTGGATGCGTTCGGAAAGATCGCCGCGGACGTCCTGTTCCTGAGCAGGCCCGAGGTGGCCGAGCTTGCCGAGCCACGCGCTCCCGGGCGCGGGGTTTCCTCTGCCATGCCGCAAAAGCAGAACCCGGTCCTGTCCGTCCTGGTCCGCAGCGCCGCACTGCAGGCGCCCGGCCTGGCTGCCCAGCTGCACCTGGCCGCCGCCACCTTCAACGACGAACGCCCGGACGGCGCCTGGCACATCGAATGGCCGGCACTCCGCCAGCTCCTGGCGCTCACGCTCGGCGCTGCCGGACATATCCGTGAGCTCGCCGAAGGACTCCAGGTGTTCCCCGACGCCATGCGCCGCAACCTGGACCTGTCCGGGCCGCTGCTGCTGGCAGAAGGCGTCAGCGCGGCCGTGGCGCCCCTCCTGGACGGGAAGGACGGCCGCACCGGCAAGCAGCAGCTGCAGGACGTGGTGGACCAGACCCTTCAAGCACCGCCTTCCGACCAGGCCGCCACCTACCGGAAGCTGCTCCGCGAGGCCGTCCCTGCCGCCGTCGTTCCCGACCAGCGGCTGGAGGAGCTCCTGGACCCCGGCAGCTACCTGGGCCAGGCGGCCCAGATCTCCCGCCGCATCCTGGCGGCGTTCCCCGACTTTGATTCCCAGACCACCGACGCGAACGGAGCTTCCCGTGGCTAAGCCAACCCTGAAGGCAGCGCTGCTGTCCCCCCAGCGACCCCTTGGCGACCACCCCCTGCTGGTGGCGGGCCCATCCCTGGGCACCTCCTCCATCCTGTGGAACAGGGTGGCCACCCTGCTCGGCAATGACTACGACGTGGTCGCCTGGGACCTGCCCGGCCACGGCGTCTCTCCGGCAGCCACCGAAACCTTCGACGTCGCAGCCCTCGCGGACGCCGTGGTGGACCTGGTGGATTCCATCGCCCCCGGTGAAACATTCCACTACGCCGGCGTTTCACTGGGCGGCGCCGTGGGCCTGCAGCTGGGCATCAAGCACGGCGAGCGGCTCAAGAGCCTCTCCATCCAGAACAGCGGGGCGAAGATCGGCACCCCGGAGGGCTGGCTGGAACGGGCCGAAACGGTCCGCACCCAGGGCACACCCGTGATGATCCAGGGCTCGGCGCAGCGCTGGTTCGCGCCGGGCTACATGGACCGGGAACCCGAGTTCAGCAGCCGGCTCCTGCACGCCCTGCGCGACGCCGACCGTTTCAGCTACGCCTTCTGCTGCGAGGCCCTGGCCTCCTTCGACGTCCGCAGCCAGCTGGGCAGCATCCGCGTCCCCACCCAGGTCATCGCCGGCGCGGTGGACGGCGTGGCCACGCCGGCCATGGCTGACGAGGTGGCAGCCGGCATCACCGCCGGGGGCGGCACCGCCACTGCCGTCACGCTGGAAGGCGTGGCGCACCTGGCACCGGCCGAGGCTCCCGCGCATCTTGCCGATCTCATGCGCAGCCTGATCAGCTGGACCGAATCCCAAGGAGCAGCCAAGTGAGCGGAAATGAGCGGCACGGCGTGGTCCAGCCCGGCGCCACCAGCCAGGAGATTTACGACGGCGGCATGGTGGTCCGGCGCGAAGTCCTGGGGGACGCGCACGTGGACCGGGCCAACGCCAACAAGGATGAGTTCACCGAGGACTTCCAGGACATGATCACCCGGATCGCCTGGGGTGGTATCTGGACCCGCCCGGGGCTCCCGCGCCAGATGCGGTCCGCCGTCACCATCACTGCCATGGTGGCGCACGGGCACTGGGAAGAGCTGGCCATGCATATCCGCGCCGCCCTCCGGAACGGCCTGAGCAGGGACGAGATCAAGGAGATCCTGCTCCAGACCGCCATCTACTGCGGCGTCCCCTCCGCCAACACCGCCTTCAAGACAGCACAGCAGGTGTTCCACGACATGGACAACACCGGAACGGATAAAACCCCATGAACCAGGCATTTGTGTACGACGCCGTGCGCACCCCCTTTGGCAAGTTCGGTTCCGGCCTCGCCGGCGTCCGGCCGGATGACCTTGCCGCGCACGTTATCAGCGAGTCCGTGAAGCGGGCTCCCGGGCTTGATCCCGAGCGGATCGATGAGGTGGTGTTCGGCAACGCCAACGGCGCGGGCGAGGAAAACCGCAACATCGCGCGGATGGGAACCCTTCTGGCCGGGCTGCCGGTGTCCATCCCGGGCACCACGGTCAACCGGCTCTGCGGCTCGTCCCTGGACGCGGCGATCATCGCGTCGCGGCAGGTCAACGCCGGCGACGCCGACCTGGTGCTGGTGGGCGGGGCCGAGTCGATGTCCCGTGCCCCGTGGGTGCTGCCCAAGACGGAGAAGCCCTACCCGGCCGGGGACATGACCCTGGCCTCCACCACCCTGGGCTGGCGGCTGGTGAACAAGGCCATGCCCAAGGATTGGACCATCTCCCTGGGCGAGGCCACGGAGCGGCTGCGCGAGAAGTACAACGTGACCCGCGAGGCGCAGGACGAGTTCGCCGCGGCCTCCCACAACCTCTCCGCCGCCGCCTGGGATGAAGGGTTTTACGACAACCTGGTCGCCCCGGTGCCCGGGACGGACCTGGTCCGCGACGAAGGCATCCGTGCCGGATCGTCGGCGGAGAAGCTGGCCGGGCTGAAGACCGTGTTCCGGACCGAGAACGGCACGGTGACAGCGGGGAACGCATCGCCGTTGTCCGACGGCGCCTCCGCGGCGTGGATCGGGTCCGAGGCGGCCGCCGGGCTGCTGGGGCTGGATCCGCTGGCCCGGATCGCCGGCCGCGGCGCGCACGCGAATGATCCGCAGTACTTCGGGTACGCACCGGTGGAGGCGGCGAACAAGGCCCTCGCGAAGGCGGGCATCGGCTGGGACCAGGTGGGCGCCGTCGAACTTAACGAAGCGTTCGCTGCGCAGTCCCTGGCCTGCATCAACGCCTGGGGCATCGATCCCTCGATCGTGAACCGGCATGGCGGGGCCATCGCGATGGGCCATCCGCTGGGTGCTTCCGGCACCCGGATCCTGGGCACCTTGGCCCGGTCCCTGCAGGCCTCCGGCGAACGCTGGGGCGTCGCCGCGATCTGCATCGGCGTGGGCCAGGGCCTGGCCGTGGTACTCGAGAACGTCACCGCTGGAAAGGACCAGTAATGCTGACTTTTGTTGACACCGTCCAGGAGGCCGTGGCCGGCATCAAGGACGGCTCCACCGTGATGATCGGCGGATTCGGCAACGCCGGCCAGCCGTTCGAACTGATCGACGCGCTGCTGGACTGCGGCGCCACGGACCTGACCGTGGTGAACAACAACGCCGGGCAGGGCGACCAGGGCCTGGCCCTGCTCATCAAGGAAGGCCGGGTGCGGAAGATGATCTGCTCCTTCCCGCGGCAGTCCGATTCCTGGCACTTCGACGCCAAGTACAAGGCCGGCGAGATCGAGCTGGAACTGGTGCCGCAGGGCAACCTGGCCGAACGGATCCGTGCCGCCGGGGCAGGCATCGGCGGGTTCTTCACCCCCACCGGATACGGCACCATGCTGGCCGAGGGCAAGGAAACGCGGATCATTGACGGCCGCGGCCAGGTCTTTGAAACCCCCATCCACGCCGACGTCGCCCTGATCAAGGCACTGAAGGCGGACGGCAAGGGCAACCTGGTCTACCGCAAGACGGCCCGGAACTTCGGCCCCATCATGGCTGCCGCCGCGAAGCAGAGCATCGTGCAGGTCTCCGAGATCGTGCCCACGGGGGCGCTGGACCCGGAAAACGTGGTCACCCCCGGCATTCACGTCAACACGGTTGTCCGCGTCCCGGCCTCAGACCGCAGCGCAACCGGCACCAGCGGAAAGGTGGCCTGACCTTGACCACTGCAACATCACTCCAGACCTCCGCCACGCCCCTGGGCCGGGATGACCTCGCCCGGCTCGTGGCCCGCGACATCGCCCCGGGCTCGTTCGTGAACCTCGGGATCGGCCAGCCCACCCTGGTGTCCAACTACCTCACCGAGGACCAGAACATCACCCTCCACACCGAGAACGGCATGCTGGGCATGGGCCCCGAAGCCAAGGGCGACGAGATCGATGAGGACCTGATCAATGCCGGCAAGATTCCCGTGACCGAACTCCCGGGCGCTTCCTACTTCCACCACGCCGACTCCTTCGCCATCATGCGCGGCGGGCACCTGGACATCTGCGTCCTGGGCGCCTTCCAGGTCTCGGCCACCGGTGACCTGGCCAACTGGCACACCGGCGCACCCGGGGCGATTCCCGCCGTCGGCGGTGCCATGGACCTGGCAACCGGCGCCAAGGACGTCTTCGTCATGATGACCCTCCTGACCCGCGACGGCGCCTCCAAGATCGTCGAGGCCTGCACCTACCCGGTCACCGGCGTCAACTGCGTCACCCGCGTCTACACGGACAAAGCCGTCTTCCTCACCGGTCCCAACGGTGTCACCGTCCGCGAGACTTTTGGCTGCACCCTCGAGGAACTCCAGGAACTCATCCCCGTCCCGCTCAAGGCCGCCTCGGCCGGCTAAGGACGGCCCTAGGATTGGTTACCATGACCGACGCCGCAGGTACCGATATCCAGCCAACCCCGCAGGCCAGCGACCAGTACGTCCAGTCGCTGGCCCGCGGGCTGGCGGTGATCCGCGCCTTCGACGCCGACCGGCCGGTCATGACGCTCACCGAGGTGGCGGGCCGCACGGGCCTGACCCGTGCCACGGCACGCCGGTTCCTGCATACCCTGGTGGAGCTGGGGTACGTGCGCACCGACGGCAAGACCTTCGCGCTGACGGCCAAAGTCCTCCAGCTGGGCTACGCCTACCTCTCCGGGCTGTCGCTGCCCCAACTGGCCCAGCCGCACCTGGAGGAACTGTCCCTCAAACTCGGCGAATCGACGTCGGCCGCCGTGCTGGACGGCACCGACATCGCCTACATTGCCCGCGTCACCACGCGCCGCATCATGACCATCGGGATCACCGTGGGCACCCGGTTCCCCGCCTACGCCACCTCCATGGGCCGGGTCCTGCTGGCCCACCTGCCGGCGTCGGACCTCAAGGCCTATCTCGCCGCGGCCGACATCAAGCCCCTGACCCCCCGCGCCCTCGGGTCCGTCCAGGAACTGTTGGCCGTCCTGGAAACGGTCCGTGCACAGGGCTGGTGCCTGCTGGACCAGGAACTGGAGCTGGGCCTGATGTCCGTTGCCGCTCCTGTGTACGACGGACCCAAGGTGGTGGCCGCGGTGAACGTCTCCCTGCAGGCCCAGTCCGTGGAGGCCAAACCGGACCGGGAAGCCTACCTGGCCTCGGTGGCGCAGGAGATCATGGCCACCGCGAAACTCATCTCCGCGGACCTGACCGCCCGCGGTTAGCAATACCACCCCAGCCGTGCGTCCACTCCTGGCCTGAGTGCGCCGGGACTGTTCCTGCGCACTCAACCAGGGCCTCGCCGCGCCGCCAGGTTAAGCAAGAGGACGACGGCGGGTGCTTCCCGCCGTCGTCCTCTTCTGTTCGTTATGGGGCTGTGAATGCCCCTACCGGACGGGGTTGCCCAGCTCCCGCAGCGGCGTCTTGGCGGTCTCGCGCGCCCACCAGGCGCCGGCCACGGCGAGGATCGACGAGCCCGCCACGATCCAGGCTGCCGGTCCCCAGTTCGCCTTGTCGGCGCCCACCAGGGCGGTGCCGAGCAGCGGGGTGAAACCGGCGCACAGGATGCCGATCTGGAGCCCGATGGCCATGCCGGAGTAGCGGACCTTGACGTTGAAGAGCTCGGAGAACCAGGCCGGGTAGATCGCGTTGGACATGGCATAGGTGCCGGCGGTGATCAGCGTGCTGGTCAGGAAGATCATGGGGATGTTGCCGGTGGCGATCACCGAGAAATACACGAAGATCATGATGCCGGAGCCCAGGACGCCGATGATGAAGATGGGCCGGCGGCCGAACGTGTCCGACAGGCGCGCGGTCAGGGGCTGGGTGAAGACGGCAAGGATGTTGCCCACGATGCTGACCCACAGCATGGTGGAAGCGGGAACGCCGACGGACACGGCGTAGGCCAGGCCGAATGACTGCATGAACGTGTTGGTGACCGTTTCGAAGGACATGAGCGCCACCTGGAAGAACTGCGCCGGGTGGGTCTGGAACATCTTGGCGAACGGAAGCTTCACCAGTTCACCGTGCTCCTGCTTTTCCTCGAAGACCTCAGGTTCGGCCAGTGACCGGCGGACCAGGTAGGCGACGATGAGCACGATCAGGGAGAGCCAGAACGGGATCCGCCAGCCCCAGGCGAGGCGGTCGGCCTCGCTCATGGCAGCCACGGGCAGGAAGGCCAGGGATGCCATGACGATGCCCGCGGAAATGCCGCTCATGGCAAAGCTGGCGAAGAAGCCGCGCCGGCCCTCGGGAGCCTCTTCCGTGGAGAGGGCGGAGGCGCCGGCCGTCTCGGCGCCGGCGGAGAGGCCCTGCATCAGGCGGAGCAGGACCAGCAGCGCGGGTGCCCAGTAGCCGGCGGTGTTGAAGTCCGGCAGGGCGCCGATGAGGAACGTTGCGCTGCCCATGAGCACCAGGGTGAGCACGAGCGTATTCTTCCGGCCGATCTTGTCACCAAGGTGGCCGAACACCACGGCGCCGAAGGGCCGGGCCACGTATGCCACGCCGAACGTGGCGAAGGAGGCCAGCAAGGCAACCGTGGGGTCGCCCGCCGGGAAGAAGATCTTCGAGAAGACGAGGGAAGCGGCAGTGGCGTAGATGAAGAAGTCGTAGTACTCCAGGGCGCCGCCGAGGAATGCGGCCAGCGCTGCCTTCTTGGCGCGCTTTAGCCGGCGTTGTGCCTCAGGCGTCGGCTTGGCCTGGGCTCCTGCTGCGATGTCGGTCATGTCCGGGTTTTCCTTCCACGCTGAAGGCGGGGGATCTGTTCTATTTGTACGCATTGCGAACATGTGTGCGTAATGCGCCTACAAAGAGGATACTAGTCGGTGACGCCAATCACAACGCCGACGGAAAGGTGCTTCACGATGGAACCCTCCCGCTTAGTCCTGATCGGATCAGCAGCTTCCAAGGCCATGTCCCCGCGCCTCTGGAATCCTGTTTTCCAGGAACTCGGCCTTGAATGGACCTACGATGCCTGGGATGTGCCGGCCGGCGGCGACCTCGACGAGGTCCGCAGGCGGCTTCTGGCGCCCGGCATCGTGGCGGCCAACGTGACCATGCCGCACAAGCACTGGGCGGCGGAAACAGCGGACGAGGCAACAGACCCAGTCCTGTTGAGCGGTGCCTGCAACCTCCTGGTTCGAAAGGGCACACGGCTGGTGGGGCACAACACCGATATATCCGCCCTGACCGCGCTGCTGGGCGGCCAGTACCAACGGCACGCCCTCCTCCTGGGCGCCGGTGGAGCGGCAAGGGCCGCGATGATCGCCCTGGAGGGGCATCTGGGGACCGTTTCCATCACTGACCGCGACCCGCACGCCGCGGCGGAATTGCTGGATCTTGCCCGGGAACGCGGCATGGACGCCCGGACGGTCTCCTGGCAGCAGGGGCAGGAGCTGTCCGCCGATGCCTCCCTGATCGTGAATGCCACTCCCATCGGCAAAAGCATGTCCGACGGTCCGGCATGGGGCGACGGCCCACTCGCCCCTGACGCCGTCGTCTATGACTTCGTGTATGCCCGCCACACCACTGCAAGCGTGGCCCGGGCGCGTGGCATGGGAGTCCGGTGCATCGATGGCTGGGAGCACCTGCGGGAACAGGCGGTGGCCATGGTGCCGCTCCTGGGGCTCGACGGGCAGTCCGGGAGGCTGCTCAAGGAAACGCTGGAACGCATCCGGGCAGCCTCCTGACCGGCGGGCCGCACCCCGCACTCCAGTGCCCACCGGCCCGATATGATCGGACAGGCGCTGAAGCCCGGCGGACCCTGTGCCGGGGCGCCGACCGTCGGGAGAGGAACCGCAACGTTCATGGAGGAGCAGCCAGCCTACTTTGTGAAGTCGGTTGAGAAGGCCTTCGACGTGCTGCTCGCCTTTTCCGCCGACCAGCCACGGCTCACTGTTTCCCAGGTTGCTGCCCGGACCGACATGACCCGCGCCTCCGCGCGCCGGTTCCTCCTGACCCTGGCAGATCTTGGCTACCTCCGCGCCGAGGGCCAGGCCTTTGAACTGACCGCCCGTTCCCTGGACATCGGTCGGGCCTACCTGGCCGGCCTTACGCTTCCCGGGGTGGCCCAGCCGCACCTCAAGGAACTGGCGGAGGACCTGAACGAGACCACGGCCTTGTGCATCCTCGACGGCGGCGACGTGGTTTACGTTGCCTGCGTGCCGTCGCCGCGGCTGTTGAGCGTCTCCATTACCGTGGGGACCCGGTTTCCGGCCTGGGCGACCTCAATGGGCCGGGTGCTCCTCGCCGGAATGCCCCCGGCGCAGCTCGAGGAGTATCTCCGCACGGTCCAGCTGCACCGCTACACCGACCGCTCCATCAGCAGCATTGACGACCTGCGTTCCGAAGTGGAGCTGGCGCGTAAAAGGGGCTGGTCCATGGTTTCCCAGGAGCTCGAGGAAGGCCTGCGCGGCGTGGCCGTGCCGGTGCGGCGGGGGAACGAGGTGGTGGCTGCGGCGAATGTTTCACTGCAGACGCACCGGGCGGCCGCCCAGGACATTGAAGCGTCAGTCCTTCCCCCGTTGATGGAGACCGCGCGGCGGATCGCACTCGATTACGGCGGCCCTGGCCCAACCACCCGCGGCTGACCCTCCCTCCCGCGGTGGACCGCGCTCAAGGCCGCTTGCCATGTAACTGTTTCCACACAAGCACAGCGCACCACTCCCGCCGCAGCTGAACGGGCCATAGACTCTAGCCAACTGCGTGCAGCAGAGCCGCTGCATCGCTTGTCAGGAGGAGGGGTCGGCGGGTGAAACTGGGCATACCGCGGGAACGCCGGGAGGGCGAGCGTCGTGTGGCCGCCACGCCGGATACCGTCAGGCAGCTGGCCGGGATGGGGCTGGAGGTCCTGGTGGAGACCGGCGCGGGGGACGGCGCCGGGCACGCTGACCAGGCATACCAAAACGCCGGCGCCGCCGTCGTCCCGGAACTCAACACCACGGCCCTCGACATCCTGGCGCATGTCCGCCCCCTTGACCCGCACACCGCCGCGTCCCTGAAAAGGCGAGCCGTCACCGTGGGGCTCGCGTCGCCGTCGTCCGAGCTGCCGGCAGTGCAGGCGCTCGCGGACAACGGGGTGACCTCCTTCGCCCTTGAACTGGTGCCCCGCATTTCCCGTGCCCAGTCCATGGACGCCCTCAGCTCGCAGGCGCTGGTGGCCGGCTACCGCTGCGTGCTGGAGGCTGCCATCCGGCTGCCCCGCTTCTTCCCGCTCTACATGACGGCCGCGGGAACCATTCCGCCCGCCAGGGTCCTGGTCCTCGGAGCCGGGGTGGCGGGGCTGCAGGCCATCGGCACGGCCAAGCGCCTGGGCGCCCGGGTTTTCGCCAACGACATCCGTCCGGCTTCCGCGGACGAGGTTGCCTCCATGGGCGGCACCTTCATCCGGCTGGACCTGGAGACGGCGGAGGCGGCCGGCGGCTACGCCCGGCAGCTGAGCTCCGATGCCGGCACACGGCAGCGGCAGCTGCTGGCGCCGCACGTGGCTCAGTCGGACGTGCTGATTACGACGGCGGCAGTCCCCGGGCGCCCCGCACCCCTCCTGGTGACGCGCGGGATGGTGCAGGGCATGCGGCCCGGGTCGGTGGTGGTTGATCTCGCCGCGGAGTCCGGCGGCAACGTGGAGGGTTCGGTACCGGGCCAGGACATCCCCATCCCCACCGCCGATGGAATGGGGCACGTCACCCTGGTGGGCCTGAAGGACCCGGCCTCGGCGATGGCGTCGGACGCCTCCCGTCTTTACGCCAAGAACGTGGCCAACCTGCTGGCCCTGCTGGTGCGCCCGGATGACGCCGGTGCCGGCGGGCTCACCCTGGATTTCGACGACGAAGTGGTGGCCGGTGCCTGCCTCACCCACGACGGCGTGGTGCGGCACCAGCCCACGGCGGAGCTGCTGGCCGCCCGCGCACGTGCCGCCGCAGAGCCGGCCACGGCCGCGGCCCGGCAGGAAGGAACGCTCTGATGGACGGAACAGCCCTGCTGACCATTACGGTACTGGCGGTGTTCGTCGGCTTCGAAGTGGTGTCCAAGGTCTCCAGCACCCTGCACACGCCGCTGATGTCCGGTGCCAACGCCATCCACGGCATCATCCTTGTCGGTGCCATCATTGTGGCCGGCCAGGCAGCAGACCCATGGGTCCTGGCGGTGGCGCTGCTCGCCGTTGTCCTTGCCACCGCCAACCTGGTGGGCGGGTTCGTGGTGACGGACCGGATGCTGCACATGTTCCATGCCAGGAAGGACGCAGCCCCAAAAGGTGCCGTGCAGCCTGAAACGGGCAGCAAATGAGCCTCCTCGACCCCATCGGGACCTCCCTGCTCTACCTCGTCGCGGCGGTCTGCTTCATCCTGGCCCTGCGCGGGCTCAGTTCCCCGCGGACCGCGCGCCGCGGAAACCTGGTGGGCGCACTCGGTGCGCTGATCGCCGTCGTCACGGTGTTCCTGTCCGCCCGGCTGGAGAACATCCCCTGGATCCTGGCCGCCATCGCGGTGGGCAGCGTGGTGGCGGCACCCGTGGCCCGGCGCGTGAAGATGACGCAGATGCCCCAGCTGGTGGCGCTGTTCAACGGCGTGGGCGGCGGCGCGGCTGCCTTGGTGGCCCTCCTGGAACTGGGCCATGCCGGCAATCCCTGGGTCCGCGTGGCCATCGTGTTCACGCTCCTGGTGGGTGCCGTTTCCTTCGCCGGTTCCGGCGTCACCTTCGCCAAGCTGCAGGAACTGATGACCACCCGGCCCGTGGTGTTCCCGGGCCTCCCGGTGGTGATGGCCGTGGTCCTGCTCGCCGCAGTGGCCGCCGGCGTGGCCCTGGTGCTCACCGCCTCGCTGCCCCTTGCGGTCCTGCTGTTGCTGCTGGGCCTTGCCGCCGGCGTCCTGCTGGTGCTGCCGGTAGGCGGCGCCGACGTGCCAATCGTCATCTCGCTGCTGAACGCCTTTACCGGCCTGGCCGTCGCGGCGTCCGGCCTGGTGCTGGGCAACGTCCTGCTGGTGGTGGCCGGGACCCTGGTGGGGGCTTCGGGCACCATCCTCACCCGGGCCATGGCCGCCGCCATGGGCCGGAGCGTGGCGGGCATCCTGTTCGGGGCTTTCAGGGGAGGTTCGACGGCGGGGTCCACCGCCGTAAGCGAGCGTCCGGTCCGTTCGTCCTCGGCCGAGGACGTGGCGGTCCTTTTGGGGTACGCCCAGCGGGTGATCATCGTCCCCGGCTACGGCCTGGCCGTGGCGCAGGGCCAACATACGGCCGCCGAGCTGGCCCTGGCCCTGGAGGCCCGAGGCATCGAAGTGGATTTTGCCATCCATCCCGTGGCCGGCCGGATGCCCGGACACATGAACGTGCTCCTGGCCGAGGCCAACGTCCCGTACGAGTCGCTCAAGGAGATGGGCGAGATCAACCCGCAGTTCAAGACGACGGACGTGGCCCTGGTGGTGGGCGCCAACGACGTGGTGAACCCCGCCGCCAAGACTTCGTCCGGCTCGCCGATCTACGGCATGCCCATCCTTGAAGTGGCGGAGGCGCGGCAGGTGGTGTTCCTCAAGCGGTCCATGCGCCCGGGATTCGCCGGCATCGAGAACGACCTGCTGTACGAACCCCAGACATCGCTGCTGTTCGGCGACGCCAAGGACTCCCTGGCCCAGGTGCTGGGCGCGGTCAAGGCCCTGTAGGCGCTGAACGGCGCACCGGGCGGGTTACCCTTCTCTCAGAAGCTTGCTTTCCATCCGCCATCAGAGGACGCCATGACTGACAACAGCTCCACTTCGCCCAAACGTGCCGCCATCATCGTCAATCCTGCCAAGCCGGTGGATATCGACGTGCGCGGCCTGGTGGCCAAGCACTGCGTGGAAAACGGGTGGGGGGAAGCCATTTGGCTGGAAACCACCAAGGAGGATCCGGGCGTCGGCCAGGCGAAGGAAGCGCTGGCCCAGGGTGCGGACATCGTGATCGCGGCCGGCGGCGACGGCACCGTGAGGTGCGTTGCCGAGGTCCTGGCCGGCAGCGACACCCCCATGGGCCTGCTGCCGCTGGGGACGGGCAACCTGCTGGCGCGCAACCTGGGCATGGACGTCACCGACTACGACGGCGCCATGGCCGGGGCCCTCATCGGCACGGAGCGGAAGATCGACGTGGTCCGGGCCCGGCGCAGCGACCCGGACAAGGACCAGCTCTTCCTGGTCATGGCCGGCCTGGGCTATGACGCCACCATCATGGCGGACACCAACGAGGACCTGAAGGACAAGGTGGGCTGGCTGGCCTACGTGGACGCCGGCATCCGGAACCTGCCCGGCAAACCGGTCAAGGCAACCGTGGTGATCGACGGCAAGCCCGTGGTGCACCGGGGCGTCCGCAGCGTGATGGTGGGCAACTGCGGCAAGGTCCAGGGCGGTCTTGAAATCTTCCCTGATGCCAAGGTGGACGACGGCCTGCTGGACATCGCCGTACTGGCTCCCCACCACGGAAAGCTGGGGTGGCTCTCCGTGGTGGCGGGAATGATCGGCAAGGGCCGCGGCAAGGACACCGCCGTGGAGTACTTCCAGGGCAAGACCGTTGAGATCACGCTGGAACACAAGGACGACTACCAGTTGGACGGGGACCACGAAGGCGAGGGCAAGCACGTGCTCATGACCATGGAGCCCGGCGCCCTGACCTTGCGGATGTAGGGCGGTTTAGCCCAGCAGCCGTCCCCAGCGTGGTTCCAGCAACGGCGCGCCTGCCAGTTTCAGAGCGTGCCAGAGGGTGACGGCCACGGAGTCCAGCACGGGAACCCCGGTGGCATCCTCGACCTCTGCGGTGATGTTGGCTCCGTAGAGGTTGGTGCACAGGTACACCAGTGCGTCCGGTGCCGCGGCAGCCAGTTCCAGGGAGCCCGGGCGCATCTCGTCGTCGGTGACCCGGGCAAAGGACTCGTTGTCGCTCAATCCCAGCGCCCGGTGGTCCACGGTCTTGATGCCTTCGCGCTCGTAGCAGGCGATGACCCGGTGGTTCACGTCCGCGGTGTAGGGGGTGAACAGGCCGATCCGCTCCGTGCCGAAGGTCCGGAAGGCTTCCAGGTAGGCAAGCGTGGAGGTGGTGGCGGGGATGCCCGTGGCGCCGCTGATCCCGGCCGCCAACTCCTGGTCGTGCGCCGGGCCCAGCCACGAGCCTGAAGTGCCGTTCCAGGCAATCACGTCCACGTCCGCCGTCGCCAGCAGCGCTGCTGCCTCCTGCATGACTGTGGGATCGAACTGGCGGTCGGAGGAGTCATCGAGCGCGATGCGGGTGACTGGGATCCGGGTGAAGTGCACCGTGACGTCGGTGCGGACGCCCAGGATGCGGTAGGTCTGCGGTTCCAGGCAGGTGTTGGAGGACGGCACGATCATGCCGATCCGGCGGGGGCGTGTGCTTGCAGGCATGGGGGCTCCTAGAGGGCGGCGGCGAGTCGGGAAGCTTCGGGGGCAGCAGACTGGTGCTGCCGGAAGCCGGTGCGGTTGATGAAGCGGCCCACGGCGCCGGGGTCATGGAAGCCGTCCGCGTCCAGGACCACGCGTCCCTTGGAAACAACGACGGCGGGCCAGCCCGTGAGTGCCTTCCCGTCAAAAGGCGAGAAGTCCGTTCCCATGTGCAGGGCCGCGCCGTTCACGGTGCGTTCCTCTGCGGGGTCGAAAACCACCAGGTCGGCGTCGAACCCCTCGGCGATGCAGCCTTTGCCGGGCACGGCGTTGATCCGTGCCGGCGCGGCAGCGAAAGCCTCCACGAACTGCTCCACGGTTGCCCCGGCGGAGGTCATCGCGGTGAACGTCACCGGCATCCGCGTCTCCACGCCGGGCAGTCCGTGCGGCATGGCGCGCACGTCGTCGGTGCGCTCGCGCTTCTGGGACAGGTCGTAGCAGGAGTGGTCCGAGGACATGGTGTGGATGGCTCCGGACACCAGCCGCTCCTTGAGGGCGGCCACGGTTTCCGGGCTGCGCATGGGCGGGCAGCAGGCGAACCACTCGGGGAAGGTGGATCCGTAGACGGAATCGTCCAGCGTGACGTAATGCGGGCAGGTCTCGGAGTAGGCTTCCAGTCCCCGGGAGCGGGCTTCGCTCACCAGGTCCACTGCCCCGGGCGTGGACTGGTGGACGAAGTACACCGGGGCGCCGGTGTATTCGGCCATGGCCAGGGTTTCCTTGACCGAGATCTCCTCGGCCAGTTCCGGCCGGGTCCGGTGCAGGTGTTCGATGCCGATCCGCCCGTCCTCCGCGTGCTGGGCGGTGCAGTCGGCAATGATGGGATCGTGTTCGGCGTGGATGTACGTCAACCCGTCCAGCCGGACCATTTCCCGCATGACCTTCAGGATGGTGTCGCCGTCCGCCATGGTGGTGCCCCGGTTGGTGGTGTACATCTTCACCGACCGGACGCCTTCCGCTGCCAGCTGCTCAAGCTGCCACGGGACGGTTTCGTCCCAGGTGACCACGGCGCCGTGAAGGGCAACATCGCAGCGGGACTCCGTGGCGAGTTCCTTCTTCTGCAGGGCGGCGGCGAGCGGGGTTTCCTGGGCGTCGCGGGGAATTCCGAAATCGATGATGGTGGTGGTTCCGCCCCACAGCGCTGCCGTGGAGGTGGTCCGGTAGTCGTCCAGGGTGCGGAATCGCCCCGTGACCTGGGCCACGTGGCAGTGTCCGTCCACGCCGCCGGGGATCACGAGTTTGCCCGCCGCATCGATGGTGCGGTCCGCCGCGGGGACGGGCCCGGCGGCGTCGACGAGCCGGGCAATGCGGCCGTCGTGGACCACGACGTGCGCCTCCCGGCGGCCGTGGCTGTTCACCACAGTGGCGTTGGCAATGACGAGTTGTGGCTGGTGGGACATCGGTGTCCTCCTAAAGTTGTTGGGCTCTGGCTAGGCGGCGGGCTGGGGGGTGCCGGCGTGCTCCTGGCGGGCGGCAAGGGCCGCGTCCAGATTGGGCGGCAGGCCCTTGCGGTCCTTGGCCGGCGGCGGGGCGAAGGCGCCGGCGCGGTGCGGCCCGGATTGCAGCGCGGCAACGGCCTCGGCCATGCGGATGCCTGCGGAGATGCCATCCACCACAGGGACGGGAATCTGCCCCGTGAGGTCGCGGGCCAGGCCGGCCAGCGGGGCGCCGGCAAGGATCACGACGTCGGCGCCGTCCTCCGCCACGGCCTGCCGGCTGAGTGCCAGCAGGGTTTCCCTGAAGTCCTGCTGGACGGAGGCGATGCTGGTCAGGGAGTCATTGATGGAACGGATGGAGGCCAGCCGTCCGGCAAGTCCGAACTGCTCCACGCACTCGCGGTACCAGGGCTTGATCCGGTCCGAGATGGCGATGATGGAGAACCGGTGGCCCTGCAGTGCTGCTGCGCACAGGGCGGCCTCGGTGATCCCGATGACGGGCACCTCGGCCAGTTCCTTGAGGGCCGGCATTCCCGGGTCCCCGAAGGCAGCCACCAATACGGCGTCCACCGGGTCTGCGCCGGGACGGGTGTGTTCGGCAATGATCTCTGCCACGGCACCCGCGGCGATGAGGGCTTCGAAGCGGGTCTCGATGTACTCCACGCCGTGCCCGGCAGTCCTGACCAGCAGTTCGGTGCCGGCGGAGGCGGAACGGAGCGCCTCGGATTCAATCAGCGCGGTGACATCGGCGCTGATGTTGGGGTTGATGACCAGGAGTTTCATTTTCTCTTCCGGTGGAATTCTGGTTCGGTCTTCTGGAAGTCCTCGGGAAACTGGTCCCGGTACTTTCCAATGTGTGATGCGGACTGGGCGGCTGCCTTGTCCGGATCGCCGCTGGCAATGGCGGTGTACAGGTCGCGGTGTTCGCGGATGAGTTCGGGCAGGTCGCTGACATGCCGGAACAGCCAGTGCATGCGGCCCTGGAGGGGTTCCAGGGCGGACTTGAGGAAGTTGTTGTCCGCGATGCGGGTGATGGCGTCGTGGAATTCGCTGTTGGAGCGGTGCGCCTCCATCACTGATCCCTTGGCCAGGAAGGTTTCCGCATCGTCCAGCAGCCCCTTCAAATGGGCGAGGTCCTCCTTGGTGGCCCGTTTGGCGGCGAGCCGGCAGGCCAGGACTTCCAGGGACTGGCGGACATCGAAGAGGTCCTCCACGTCCTTGGGGCTGAGGCTGCTCACCTCAGCCCCGCGGGCGCCCCGGTCGCTGATCAGGCCTTCCTGGCGAAGCATGCGCAGGGCCTCGCGGACCGGCAGCCGGGAGACGGAGAATTCGGCTGCCAGATCGCGTTCCACCAGCCGCGTGCCGGGAGCGTAGTGTCCTTCGAAAATCCTGGTGCGGAGGGTATCCCGGACAGTCTCGCGGAGGGGGCGGTCCTTGTCCTGGGTCTCTTCTGCGGTCAGCATGATGCTCCATTCGGATTTTGTACGGCACTGCTCCCGGCTGCGGGGGCGTTGGTTGCAAGTTTCCCTGCGAGGGTCAGCTTAGACAGGAAGCCGCTTGTTGTAGTTCAGCGTCAGGACTGAGGCGCCCATGATCACCGCGGAACCCACGAAGTACAGCAGCGCCCAGGTGTAGGAACCTGTGGCTCCGACGATCAGGCCGACGGCGATCGGCGTGACGAAGCCGGAGATGTTACCGCTGAAGTTCATGGCACCGCCCAGGACGCCTGCGTTGGTGCGGCCGCCCAGGATGGAGGGGATGCTCCAGAACAGGCCCACCCAGCGCAGGAAGAACATGACGAGGGACAGCAGGACCACAGCGGTGGTGGGGTCAGGGACCACGGTGACGCCCACCAGGCCGCCGATCACCACGACACTCGAGATGCCCAGGAGGGTGCGCATCACCCGGTTGGCTGACGCGCCGGACGCACGCCACTTGTCCGCAATGGTGCCGCCCAGGATTTCACCGACGAAGCCGGCACCGAAGATGACAAAGGTGGACCAGCCGATGGTCTTCAAGTCGAAGCCCTTGGCCTGGGCGAGATAGAGCGGGCCCCAGGTCAGCAGGCCATAGAACACTCCATTGAAGCCGAGCCAGCCGAAGCACATCGCCCAGAAGGAGCGGAACTTGAGGTAGGGGAGCAGTGCGCGTTTGCCCTGGCTGCCGTCGAGCTCAGCTTCGGCATCCTCGGCAGCGTGCGACGCTTCGATGTACTCGGCTTCGGCGGCATTGACACCGCGGTGCTGCCGCGGGTTGTCGCGGACGTACCACCAGACGGCCAGGCCCATCAGGACTGTTGCGGCGCCGGCGATGACGAACGAACTGCGCCAACTGCCCGTCGCTGCGATGAGGCCGGCGATGAGGATGCCGCCAAGGCCTGCACCCAGCGGGGCGCCGGCGTCCAGGATGGTGGCACCGCGGCCGCGCTCCGACTTGTGCATCCAGATGGCGTTGAGCTTGCCGCCGGCGGGCATGACACCTGCTTCGGTCACGCCGATGCCGAGGCGGGCGATAAACATGCTCAGGAAGCCGCCGGCCATGCCGGATGCGGCCGTTGCCGCGCCCCAGCCCACGCAGGAGGCGGTCATCACCTTGCGGGGACCGAACTTGTCGATGAGCAGGCCCACAGGGATCTGCATCAGGGCGTAGGTCCAGAAGAAGGCGGAGAGCAGCAGGCCCACCAGTTCCGGGGCGAGGTCGAACTCCTTTTGGATGATTGGCAGGGCCACCGAGATGGAGCCGCGGTCGATGTAGTTGACGGACACCAGGACCAGGAGCAGCAGGAACAGCCGCCAGCGGACGGAGGTGCGCCGTTGCGTTCCGCCCTTTCCGCGCGTTTCGGTAGTGCCGGGGGTGGCCTCGTCGGACGTGGCCGTTGTTTCAGTGTTTGGGATGGACACAGCTTCTCCTTCACGGGGAAGTTTACGGATGGGGAGGATGCGAATGGTGCGTTGTACGTACGTGCCGGGCAGGGTTGTTGCGCCTGCCGGCAGGGGGCCGCTGGACGATCCGGAGCGTTGAGCGGGAAATGCACTTTTGGGATCCCAATTTGGGATCCCAAAATCAAAGGTAGAAGTGACTCCGGCCACTGTCAAGGGTTTTTGCCGGCCGGGCGCTGCAGGGGCCCTGCTGACGGATTGTGACTGCCGCGCACGGGTAAGGCCGGGCGGCAGCAGCGCGGAAAGCTCAACGCGCCGTGGGGGATCCGTCCGGCCGGTGGGACAGGATCTCGGCCAGTTCCGCCAGCCGGTGGGCCCGCGCGGACTCGGCCGGCGTAAACGGCTCATCCGGCCGGGAGAAGGTGATGGGGCCATGCCAGGCCGTGGGGATCTTAAGGTGCGTCCCGTCGTCGGACGCTTTGAAGCCGGCGTCCGACGGCGGCACAATCCGTGCGTGCAGCAGCTCGGCCACCGCCAGGGGGAGTTCGTCCGGGGTGGCGGCGATCCTCGCTGCCAGGCTGAGCGCCCGGGTTTGCCCGTCAGCCATGGCCAGGGCGGTGGTGGGCCAGGCGTGCGGACTGCTGCCGCCGCCGTCGTGAAGTGCCGCCAGCAGTTCCCGTTCGCCCACGTCCCCGGGCACCGAGAGGACAAACTCATCCAGGACCCCAGCCGGTACCGGGTGGACGTGGATGCTCAGGATGTTGGTGTCCAGCCGGGCCAGCGCCGCCGTGATCCGCTGCAGCGAACCGGGCCGGTCCTGGAGAAGCGTCCGCGCCCGCCACAGGGACGGCGCCGACGCCAGCTGCCGCCGGTGCCGGAGGGCCGGGGCGTGCAGCCAGCGCAGCAGGATCCGGGCAGCCGAGGGCTCGGCCACCCAGATCACCAGGACTGTGGCCGTCAGGGTCAGCACCAGGACCTTGGCCACATAGGGAAGGTGGGTCTCCACCACCAGGGCGTGGACCAGCAGCTCGATGGGCAGCATCACGGCGACGTTCGCCAAGGTCAGCCGCGCCTTGGGCGGCTCAGGCATCAGGCCGCAGACCTCGCAGCGCAGTTCGGCAGCGGGTGTGTTGTGGGCAGGGCGCTTCATGACACAAGCATGGTGCGGTGCTGTTTCCACCGCATTGCCTCCCGATTCCATTCATGGGAACGCGCCGGGGGCCTTCCGGGTCCCGCACCGTAGGATTTATCAGGAACGTCAGCGCGGCCGCCCGTCAGAATCCACCCCAGGAAGGCGCTGCCCGTGAAGTTGTTTGCTGAAATGTTCAGCATTGCCCCCGGCAACAAGGACCACCACCCCGCGTTCAGGTGCGCCGTGGGCGTCTTCGTTCCGCTGATCACGCTGGTGCTGCTCGGCAGGCTGGACCTGGCAATCTTCGCGTCCTTCGGCGCCTTCACCGGAATCTACGGCCGCGGCGAACCCCACGCCGTCCGGTTTATCCTGCAGCTGCGCGCCGGTCTGCTGATGCTGCTCGTCATGCTCCTGGCGGCGCTGGCGGCGCGCATGGGTCCCGCCTGGGGCCTGGACGCCCCCACCCACACGTGGCTGCTGGTCCTGGCCACCACGCTGGTGGCCGGCGCCTGTTCGGTTGCCATTTCCTGGCTCAGGCTGCGCCCCGGCGGCTCGCTCTTCCATATCTTCGCCTTCGCCGCCATCGCATCCATTCCCAACCAGCCGCCGCTCTGGCAAGGCATGCTGGTGGCCGTCCTGACCACGGTGTTCGCCCTGCTGGTCGGCTTCTCGTCCCGCATCCTTCCCAGCCACAGGACTCCCTGGGCCAGGCCGCCCCGCATCCGCCGCACTCCCGCGGAGAAGCGCGCGGCCTGGCTTGAAGGGCTCGGCTACCTGGTGGCCGCAGGCCTTGCCGGCACGCTGGCCACGTGGGCGGGGGAGCGCCTGGGGTTCGGGCACAACTACTGGGCCATGGTTGCTGCCGTGGTGCCGCTGGTGGGCCACACCACCAGGCACCGGGTGCGCCGCGGCATACAAAGGATC
Source organism: Arthrobacter sp. NicSoilB11 (assembly GCF_019977375.1). Lineage (NCBI taxonomy): Bacteria > Bacillati > Actinomycetota > Actinomycetes > Micrococcales > Micrococcaceae > Arthrobacter > Arthrobacter sp. NicSoilB11. The sequence continues at coordinate 4,300,785 of NZ_AP024657.1, read as the reverse complement.
ATCGGCACGGTCCTGGGCCTGCTGGTCCTCGCGGCCGTGCTGCTGGTGGGCCTGCAGCCGTGGCAAACCGTGCTGGTGATGGCGCTGTGCCAGTTCGGGGCCGAGATGTTCATCATCCGCCAGTACCTTCTGGCCCAGGTTTTCGTGACACCCCTCGCGCTGGTCTCAACACTGCTGGTGGTCCCGGCGTCACCCTCCATCCTGCTGCGCGACCGCATCATCGAGACCGTGATCGGCGCCGCCGTCGGCATTGCCGTGGTGCTGGCGCCCGGCGCATGGCGCCGGATCAGGCAAAGGACGACGGCGGCCTGACCGCCTTGTGCCCGCCCCTGCAACACCAGGGGCAGGGGCGGGTGGTGACCCGTTACGGACGTTCCGCGGCTGATGCTTCCCGGACCGCAGCGATGGTGTGCGGCACCGTCACCAGCGCCACCACGGCAATCGCGGCAGCGGCCGCAAAGACGTAGAAGCCCCAGGGGTAGGCGATGTTGGCAGCGACCAGCGTGCCGGTGACGGCGGGGCCCATGATCGCGCCGAGCCGGCCCACCCCGGCGGCGAAGCCGAGGGCTGTAGCACGGAGGGTTGCCGGGAACAGCTGGCTGACCCATGCGTAAACCAGGACCTGTGCGCTGAAGACGAACACGCCGGTGACAAAGACTGCCGCGTTGAGCAGCAGTTCATTCTGGATCTTGACGCTCAGGACAGCCAGGAAAACCGCGGAGAGTCCGAACCACAGCAGCACCACACGCTTGGTGCCGTGTTTGTCGGCCAGGATCCCTGCGATCACCAGGCCCACCACGGCCCCTACGTTGAGGACCAGCAGGAGAACCAGGCCGGTGCTGACGGTGTACCCGGCGCCGGCCATCAGCTGCGGAAGCCAGGTGTTCAGGCCGTAGACCAGGAGCAACCCCATGAAGGACGCGGCCGCGATGGCCAGCGCCACCAAGGGGTAAGGCTTCCGTGCCAGGTCCCGGAAGCCCGTGCGGGCTGCGGCAGGTTCTGTTCCTGCCGCCGCCGGGGGAAGGGTTTCGGGGAGCTTGAACCACAGGAAGGGTGCCAGGGCGAAGCCTGCCAGCCCGCCCATGATGAACATCATCCGCCAGTCCGGGATCAGCAGCAGGGCAAGGAAGGCCGTGGCCACAGCGCCGGCGTGGTAGCCGGTCATGGTCCGGGTGGTCGACTTTCCGGCGGTACCTGCCGGAGCGTAGTCGTTCATGTAGGCCAGGGCGGCCGGGAGGCAGGCGCCCAGTCCCAGCCCGGCAAGAAGCCGGAAGGCGCAGAACACCGCCACGTTGGGTGCGAACACCACGGCGATGGTGAAGATCGAAAACCACAGGACGCAGGCCACCAGGAGGCGGCGCCGGCCAAAGCGGTCGGACAGCGGGGCGATGAACAGGGCACCGGCGCCAACGCCCACCAGTGAGATTGTGGCGGCCAAGGTGGCACCCACCGCGTCGAAGCCAAGCTCATGGGTCTTGATCAGTGTGGGAATGACGGTGCCCAAAACCACCAGGTCAAAACCGTCAAGAACCATAGCCAGCCAGCAAAGCCAGACTGGCCACTTGGAACGGTGCTGGGATGGCGCAAATGACATAGAAATACCTCGGTGTATCTTCCAGGAGTTTTGAGCGGCAGGCTGCTTTGCCGGTAGTGGGTGGGCAGCATTGCCCACATCCCCAGTGAGGTTTGTATCACTATCGGGTGTAATCTGGGACAACTTTTCCCATTCAATGGAAGCAGGTGTTCACGCTGGCCAACTCCCCGTCCGGCGACTCCGTGGTGGACCGGATCGTGCGGCTGATCTCCGCGTTTCCCCAGGACGTCAATGCCCTCCAGTTGTCTGACCTTGCCGGGCGGGCAGGCCTTCCGCTGACCACCACCCACCGGCTGGTGGGCCAGCTGGCAGGTCACGGACTGCTGGAGACTGCTCCCGGCGGGATGGTGCGGCCTGGACTCAGGCTGTGGGAACTGGTGAACCGTGCCTCGCCGGCGCTGGCGCTCCGGCAGGCAGCCATGCCCTTTATGGAGGACATCCAGCAGGTCCTGAACCAAAACGTGAACCTCGCGGTGCTGGATGGCTGGGAGGCGCTCTTTGTGGAACGGCTGTCCCGCCGGGGCTCGGTGGCCAACCGGGCGCAGGTAGCGGGCAGGATGCCCATCCATATCTCGTCCGCTGGACTGGCGCTGATGGCCCACCAGGACAAGGCCATGCAGCAGGAGTACCTGGGCCAGTTCACCGATCCCGAAGGAAGGCTGGCTGCGGCCGACGTCCGGGCGCTGCTGGCAGAGACCGCCCATCAGGGCTTTGCGCAACTGAAAGGCGTGGTGGATGCGGGCACCTGGGGGATCGCGGTGCCCGTGCTGGACCGCCGGCAGCGGGCCGTAGCCTCACTGGGCGTCGTGGTGCCCCTGCAGGAGATGCGCCTGCAGGCACTGGTTCCGGCACTGCAAACGGCCGCCCGGGGCATTGCCCGGCAACTTGCGGACGCCTGAACCATTCAACGGAATTTCTGTAACGCCGGTCACCCGGCTTCCCCCACACTGATGGCAGACAAACCGATCCGGTGCCGCCCGTGGCGGGACCCGCAACGAAGCGAGACGCAGTCATGGCACGAAAAACCATCACCACCCAGGTGGCCATCATGGGAGGCGGCCCGGCAGGGCTGATGCTGTCCCATCTCCTGGCGAAGGCAGGCATCGAGTCAACGGTCATCGAGGTCCGCAGCCACGAGGAGATTGCCCACACCGTCCGCGCCGGCATCCTGGAGCACGGGACGGTCAACCTGCTGGTGGACAGCGGTGTCTCGGACCGTGTGCTGCGCGAGGGCGACCGGCACGATGGCATCGAACTGCGGTTCAACGGCGAGAGCCACCGCATCGACTTCAAGGACCTCGTGGGCGAGTCCGTCTGGCTGTACCCGCAGACGGACGTCTTCCTGGACCTCGCCGCGCGGAGGAAGGACGACGGCGGCGACGTCCGCTACAGCGTCACCGACACCACTGTCCATGACCTGGAAGGCAGCCCGAAAGTCCGGTTTACCGACTCCGAAGGCGTTGAGTTCGAGATCCAGGCGGATTTCCTGGTGGGTGCCGACGGCTCCCGCAGCCACTGCCGGTTCCAGATCCCGGAAGCCCACCGCAAGTGGTACTTCCACGAGTACCCCTTCGCCTGGTTCGGCATCCTGGCCGAGGCCCCGCGCAGCTCCGATGAACTGATCTACGCCAACTCGGCCAACGGATTCGCCCTGATCAGCCAGCGTACGGAGACAGTCCAGCGGATGTATTTCCAGTGCGACCCCAAGGAGAACGTGGCCGACTGGGACGACGAGAGGATCTGGGCCGAATTCCGGAGCCGTGTCAACGGCAACGGCTTCGAGCTCAAGGAAGGGCCCGTCCTGGAAAAGATGGTGCTGCCGTTCCGCAGCTTCGTCCACACCCCCATGCGCCACGGCAACCTCTTCCTCGCCGGCGACGCCGCGCACACCGTGCCGCCCACCGGTGCCAAGGGCCTGAACCTTGCCATCAACGACGTCAAGGTCCTCTTCGAGGGGCTGGACAGCCACTACAACTCCGGTTCCGGCCGCCTGCTGGAAACCTACAGCGACCGGGCACTGGAGCGTGTCTGGAAGGCGCAGCAGTTCTCGTACTGGATGACCACCATGCTGCACACCCCCGCCGACGCGGACGATTTCTCCCGCGCGCGCCAGCTCGGCGAGCTGAACTCGGTGGTCTCCTCCCGCCACGGCATGGCTTACCTGGCCGAGGCCTACACGGGCTGGCCCGGCGGCGCCTAAAGCCGCGGGAGAAGGACGACGGCGGTCGGCCGGGGTGGGTTCAGGGGCCTGCCAGTCGCCGGACGGCCGCCGCGATGGCGGCAGCGTCAGGCTGCTCGTCGCGCCTGACGGTAAGCAGGTGCAACAGCACCCCGTCGCCGTAGTCCGCGATATCCCGGGCGCGTGCTGCTGCGTCAGCCACCCCCAGGGTTGCAAGAGCCTGTTCCAGCCTGCCCACCAGCAGGTGGTGCCCGCCGGTCACCGCCTCCGGATGGTCCAGGGACAGGGCCAGCCGGGCCCTGGTGAGGCCGGCATGCTGCCGGGCCAGCGCGAGAACCATCGCGGCCAGTTGCCCGGCCAGCTGGTCGACGTCCCGTGGGGGACCGGCCGGGCCAACGTGCTGCAGGAGCTCTGCGTCCAGCTGCAGCAAACGGTCCAGGACGCCTTCCACCAGTGCTGACCGGTTGCGGTAATAGTTTGACGTCGTGCCTTCGGACACGTCGGCGGCGGCATCCACGGCCCGGTGCGTGAGGCCTTTCAGCCCCTTGTTTGCCACCACGGACAGCGCGGCATCAAGGAGCTGGGTACGTCTGTCGCGCATGGCCACAGTCTAGTGGGACTCCTTTCAATTCACTACAAAAGTAGTAGAATCCTGCGTATGGAGACCATCACCATCGTGGGCGGCGGCATCTCCGGGCTTGCCCTCGCGGCGGCGTTGGACCCCAACCGCTTCCACGTGACGGTGTACGAGAAGCGTCCGGAACTGCCCGCCGTCGGCAACGCTCTCGGGATGTGGCCCAACGCCCAACGCGCCCTGGCCCGGCTGGGGATACTGGACCAGGCGCGGGCGGTGAGCCCGGTGCTCGGGAGCGGGTCGGTACGTAACGCCCAGGGGGAGCCCTGGGTTACGGTCGATGCCGGGGAAATGTTCGGCATTTCCCGGACCGACCTGCTGCGGCTCCTGGACACGGCCGTCCCGGGGAGCGTCCGCCGGGCCACCAGCCAGATACGGGGGCTGCCCGCGGACGGGGGACTGGTGGTTGGCGCCGATGGCGTCCACAGCGTTGTCCGCAGCACGGCCTGGCGTCCCGGCGCGGACGCACGTCTGACGCCCTACCTCGCCCTCCGCGGGACCCTGCCTACTCCAGTTGCCCCGGACGAGGTGGGCGAGTACTGGGGCCGCGGGGACCTGTTCGGCATGGCCGTCGCCCGGGGCGGGTCCTTCTGGTACGCCAGTTACCGGTCCGGACTTGGCCCCTACGGGATCGACGTTCCGTCAGCGCTGGAACAGGCCAGGGAGCGCTATGCGGGCCACGCACCTGCCATCCGGCGCGCCCTTGCTGCAGCCACGCCGGAGGAATGCCTGGTCCAGCGCCTGTGGACGGTTCCGCGCCTGGGCTCCTACGTCAGTGGCAGGATTGCGCTCATCGGTGATGCGGCCCATGCCATGATGCCCACACTTGGCCGCGGCGCCTGCGAGTCGCTGGTTGACGCGGTGACACTTGCGGACCTGCTTAACACGCTGCCCGAAGACCAGGCACTGCGCGCCTACGACCGGCAGCGGAGGTTCCGGACCCGCGCGGTGAGCCTGGCGTCCTCGGCGCTGGGCCGCGTCGCGCTCACCGAACGCGGCCAGCCGCTGCGTGACGGCCTGCTCAACCTGGCCCGGCGGCGCAACAAACGCGCCGCCGTCGGCAGCAGTTCCGGCAGGTGATTCAGCGCACGGCCGCGGCAGGCCGTGTTGCGTCGTCCCCGCCCGGGGCCTGGGCGCCGGGGAGTCCTCCAGGAGCCTGCTGGACGGGCGGTACCGCGGGCAGTCGTTTCCTGGTCCGCCTCCGCCCCGACCTGCCGTAGACCAGGTACATCGTCACGCCGGTGATGATCATGAGGAGCACCGTGTAGACGAACGTGTTGGCAATACCCTCGGTGCCTTCTGCGCCATCGGTGTTGGCCTTGATCACCAGGCCCAGCGGCTGTACCAGCGGGTGGGCCAGGAAGATGGCTGTGTCATAGTCGTCCAACAGGCTGTTGAAGTTCAGGGCGGTTATGGCTGCTGCCGCCGGGAGAACCAACGGCAGGAGGATGCGCCGAAAGACGTACAGCGTCTTGGCTCCCATGATGGATGCAGCCTCCTCCAGCGACGAATTCACGGAGGCAAAGGATGCTTTGAGCATCCGGAGGGTGAACGGAATCTTCACCGTGACGAATGCGATGAGCAGGATCACCGTTGTTCCGGTGAGCACGGCACCGCCCACCAGCGGGCTGGGGTGGTCGTAGCTGACGATCAGGCCCAAAGCCAGCAGCGCAGACGGCAGGATCCAGGGAATGTGCAGCAGGTACTCGAAGGCCGAGGCCACCCAGTTTTTGTATTTCTGCAGCAGCCGGGCCACGAAGAGCAGTCCGCCGACGGCAATAACGGCCGCCAAGGCGCTGTACACAACACTGACGACAAATGGACGGAGCCCGGACTGCTGGGTGAGGACGCGCACGTAGTTGTCCAGCGTGAGGTTGGCCGGCGACAGTTGCCCCGTCTGGATGGCCGCGCCGTCGGCAAACGAGTAGAGCACGATCAGGGCCACCGGGAGCGTGTAGATGGCAAACAGGAGATATGCCACGGCGTGGACGGCCATGTTGGCTGCGGGGTTGGTGATGTCCTGCTTCTGCAGCTCGGAGGACACCTTGGACACCGAGAAGTAGGTGCCGCCCTTCTCAAGCCGGGACATGACGGCGAGCATCAGCATGGTGGCCAGGCCCAGGATCACCGCCAGCAGCGCTGCCAGGTCCCTGGACGTGGGGCTGTTGGTGAAGGTCAGGATCATCGGGGTAATGGTCTGGAATTCGCGGCCGCCCAGCACCTGCGGTGCGCTCAAAGCCCCCAGCCCGGTCAGGAACGACAGGATGGTGACGGCGAACAGCGTGGGCTTGAGCATTGGCAGGACGATGCGCCGAAGAATCGTCCAGGGGGATGCGCCAAGGTTCCGGGCGGCCTCGATGGTTTGGTAGTCGATCCCCTTGAGTGCGTTGGCCACGAAGAGCATGTGGTTGGTGGTGGTGGCAAAGGTCATGACCACCAGGACGGCGAAAAACCCGGAGAACCATCCCGGGTCCATTCCGGGGATCAGCTTGACCAGCAGCGAGGTGACGATGCCCTTGTCCCCATAAATGAATTTGTATCCCGCAGCCAGCACGATGCCGCCATAGATGAAGGTGGAGGCGTAGCCAAGGAAGAGGATGCGCGAGCCGCGGATCCGGAAATAGTGCGTCACCAGCACGATGAAGACCCCCACCAGGTTGACGGTGACGGAAAGGGCCACGGCCAGGAGGAAGCTTTTGCCGAGTGCCTTCATGGCCCGCTGCGACGAGAACAGCTTCTCCGCGGCGCGCCCCGAGAAGCTGCCGTCAGGAAAGAAGGTGGCAATCAGGATATTGACGTTGGGCCAGACCAAAAACGCGGTGATGAACCAGGTGAGGACGACGCCCACCACCAGGACGAAGGGTGAACGGCCCATGCTGCGCACAGTGGCGTTGGCGCTCATGGCAGGGCAACTGCCCGGTCCCGGCGCAGCGACACACCGGTTTCCGGATGGTACTGGAGGATGTGTTCAGGCTGGACATAGACGGTGGTGTTCGTGCCGGCCTCCGGGTGCGTGCCTCCGTTCTCCCTGACAAGGAGGCGGATGTCCGCGCCGTGGCTGCGCACAACGTAGCGGCTGTGGAGGCCATGATAGGTGCGGGAGACCACAGTGGCCGGAAGCCCGACGGCGGTGCCTCCGCCGGAGGGCCGGTCCAGTGAAGCCTTTTCCACGCGGAGGTAGGACCTGGCGTCGGTGCTGAGGCCGGCCCCCGAAAGTTGGTTCACCTCGGAGACAAAGTCCGGAGTCAGGGTTGAGCTGTCGCCGATGAAGTTACAGACGAACTCCGTGGCGGCATGGTCATAGATGTCCTGGGGTGTCCCCACTTGCTCGATGACGCCCTTGTTGAACACCGCGACGCGGTCACTCATGGCGAGTGCCTCATCCTGGTCGTGAGTGACATAGACGGTGGTGATGCCAAATTCACTCTGCAGGTCCTTGAGCTGCTGGCGCAGCTGGTGGCGGAGCTTGGCGTCCAGGTTTGACAGGGGCTCGTCCAGCAGCAGGATCTTGGGCCGCAGCACCAGGGCCCGTGCAACGGCCACCCGCTGCTGCTGGCCACCGGAGAGCTCCGCCACATTCTTTGCCAGCTGCTCATCACTGAGCTCAACGCGCCGCGCGATATCCCGCACAAGTCGGTCGCTCTCGGCAGGTTTTTCTTTCCGGACACGGAGCCCGAAGGCGATGTTTTCCCACACGCTCATGCTGGGGAACAGGGCGTAATTCTGGAACACCATGCCCACCTGCCGCTTGTCGCTGGGAAGCCGGGTCACGTCCTTTCCATCCACCCGGACCGTACCCTTGGCCGGCTGGATGAAGCCGGCCAAGGTGCGCAGCGCCGTCGTCTTTCCACAGCCCGAGGGCCCCAGGAGGGTGAAGAACTCGCCGGGGCGCACATGCAGGTCCAGCTGCGGAATGGCGGTGAAATCGCCAAAGGTAACTTCGATGTTTTCCAAGCGGATCATGGCATACCTGTCTGATGGAAAGCGGAACGGTGACTGGCGGGACGGTTACGTCATGTACTCGAGCTCGATCTTCTCCACCCAGGCACCCATGTTCTTCTGGACGAAGTCCCAGTCGATGTCCTGCTGCTTAAGATCCGCGAAGAAGCCCACCACCTCGGGATTGGCCTTTGCCTGGGCGCCCTTGTTGACCGGCATGGAGTTGAACTTCTGGGCGAACTCGCCTTGGACCTCGGCGCTGCCAAACCAGTCGATGAACTTCTGCGCCTGGTCCTTTTTCTTGGTCCCCTTCACCAGCGCGATCTGCTCTACCGCCAGCGGGACGCCAACCGCAGGGATCACCGTGTCGACGTTCACCTTGAAGGACTTTTCGCGGTCGGCAATGATCGAGGACGGCATCTGCCCCATGTCCACTTCACCGGATGCGATGCGGGCGAACAGGTCGGTTTTCGCCACGGCGGGACTTCCGTTCTTGAAGTACTGCTCAACCTGCTTCCAACCGTCATCGGAGATTCCCAAATCCCCTGAGTCGTCCCGGTAGCGCGAGAGGATGCCGGCAAAGACCAGCTGGGCTGTGGCGGTGCCCAGGCCGGTGACCCTTTCATAGCGGCTCTTGAACTCATCCTTGGCCCACAGGTCAGTCCAGTCCTTCGGTGCTGCATCCTTGGCGAACTTGTCAGAGTTGTAGCCAAGGAGGATCGCCTGCTTCACGAGGGGCCAGTACGTCTCGCCGTCACCGAGTCCCTTGTCCACGTCACCTGCCCACGCCGGCTGATAGGCCTCCAATGCGCCCTCGTTCTTGATCTGCGAGAAGTACATGTTGTTCAAGCCGAATGCGACGTCCGCGATCGGGTTGTTCTTCTCGGCAATGAGTTTATTGGTGGCATCAGCGCCGCCGGCCCCCACGATCTCAATCTTGAATCCGGCCTCGGCCGCCTTGGCGGCCAGCCAGTCACCCCGGCCTTCACCGTTGGAGTTGGTGTAGACAACCAGGGTGTCCCCGGACGCACCTTGCGGAGCTTTGGAAGCTTCCCCCGTTGAAGTTGGTGGGTTCGATCCACCACCGCATCCGGCGAGGAGGGTGACGGCGACGGCGGCGGCAACCAAAGTCTGCAATTTACGCACGATCAGGACTCATTTCTGGACTGGAATCGGAGCATGTCCGCACAGCCTATAGCCGCGCATGACAAAAACCGGGCTGTTATACCTATCGATTCGATAAACAGCCCGGCTGTCCACTTTGGACCAGATGGGGAAACTCTGGGGGCCCGCGGCGTGAACCGGGGGCGAACGTTAGTCCTTGACCGTGGTACCGCTGAGGTGGTGCGTGGGAATCCGGTCCCGGTCGTAGGTGATCTCCGTGTAGCCGTGCGGCTCGGGCTTGCCGTCCTGGTTCAGGTTCACGAACACGATCTCCTCGATGGTGAGGATGCTTTGCCGCGTGATCATGTTGCGGACCTCGGCGCGCATGGTGAGGGAGGTCCGGCCAAACCGGGTGGCCGTGAGGCCCATCTCGATGAGGTCGCCCTGGACGGCCGAGCTGACGAAGTTGATCTCCGAAATGTACTTGGTGACGGCGCGGCCGTTTCCCAGCTGGAGGATGGCATAGATGGCGGCCTCTTCGTCAATCCATTTCAGCAGGCTGCCGCCGAAGAGCGTCCCGTTGGCGTTGAGGTCCTCGGGCCGCACCCACTTGCGGGTCCGGAAGGTGATGTCCGCTGTTTCCATAGGCTGAGATTAGCCGACGGGGCGGTGCGCCCTTCCAGTGTGACGGCGCGCCGGCACCGGTGCCACGGGCTCCACTGCTAGGCCATGGCGGTTTGCGCCGCGCTGCGGGCATTGATGCTCTTGGCGTAGCAGTACGAGTGTTCCACCCCGACGTAGGGACCGAAGTTCGGGATGGCCTCGAATCCTGAATTCTCGTAGAAGTTCCGGCCGTCCGGCTGCGCGGACCCCGCCTCTGCCTTGATGCGGGTAATGCCCTGCCTGAAGGCCTCCGCTTCCAGGGCCGCCAGGATGGAGCTGGCCACCCCGGATCCCCGCGTGTACGGCAGTACGTAGAGGCGCTTGATTTCCGCCGTCGATCCGTCCAGGAGCCGCAGCCCCCCGCAGCCCACAGGCTGCCCCGAACCCTTGTCGTACGCCACCAGGAACACCGCACAGTCGGCGCCCGACGGCGGCGGGCCGGGTTCGTGGTCAGGCCGGCCAAAGCGGGCGTCAAGTTCGGCCTGCTGGGCGCGGCGGAGGTCGGCGCCCACGGGGTTGGACCAGGGGACCTGCCGGATGTTCAGCCTGGGGTTGGTCTGCATATCTGCCTCGATTCGCCGGAGGGGTATGCCTGATAAGGCTAGGCGCGGGGAGTTACACAGGTGTTTCCTGGCGGTAAGCACCTGGATAACGCGGATGTTGACGCGGCTGTGCAGGTTACTTGGCAGCCTAGTTACCAGCTGGTCTAAAATAAATCCATGGCTTCTATGGGCAACGAGGGATCCGGCTATTGGTACGGGCCCGACGGGCAGCTGGACTACAGTGCTGCGGTGCTGAAGTCGCTCCGCGACTACCGCGCGGCCGAAACCGAAATCCGCCGCACCACGAGGGACTCCATGGGCATGGGGGAAACCGACATTCTCGCGCTGCGGTATCTGCTGCGTGTGCAGGCCTCAGGCAAGCAGGTTGTCCCCAAGGACCTGAGCCAGTTCCTCAATATTACTAGCGCTTCCACAACCTCGCTGATCGACCGGCTGGTGGCCAGCGGCCACGTTCGCCGCGAGGCGCATCCCTCGGACCGCCGGTCCGTGGTGGTCATCCCCACCGTTGAATCGGACAAGGAGGTCCGCGAGACGCTCGGCGCCATGCACCGGCGCATGATGCAGGTGGCGGAAGGCCTGACCGCGGAGGAGGCCCGGGTCGTGGTCGATTTCCTCCAGCGGATGACGGACGCGCTCCAGGCGCCCGAAGGCAAGGACCAGAAAATTCACTAGGTGGACTAGCTAGATCAACTAGTTATATGTAAGCTTACGATTGTTCCCAAAGTTGCTTCCCAACGGAGTCGTGAGTGTGTTGGTTACTTTCACCGAAGTTTCACCGCCTGAACCCCGCTTGGCCGGGGCGGTCCTGACAAGCCACCTGCTGGAATCCACCTTGGACGGCACCACTGCGCCGCAGGGAGATCCGGCAGTCCACTGTGGTGCCGCCATGCAGCTCGTGACGCCGGCTGTGGGATGGCACCGCGCCAGCTACACCTTCACGCCGGCCGACGCAGGGGGTACGGAGCTTCCGCCCGTGTGGCGCTGCGCCTGCGGATTCCAGCTGGATGCCTGGCAGCCGGCCGATGTCCGCGCCACGCACACCTCCGCTGCCTTTTCAGCATGAGCATCGCCGGGACGGCAGCGCCTGTACTGCCGCTCAGCCCGCAGAAACCTGGCCCGGACGGTCTCATTGCCGGGCGCTACCAGCTCAGGGAACGCCTGGGCCGCGGGTCCGCTGCCGAAGTCTTCCGTGCGGTTGACCTGGAGGGCGGTCCTTATGCCGCAGTCAAGATCGCGGCAGTCAACGGCCGGAAGCAGCACCAGCGCATCCGCAATGAAGCAAGCGTGCTGGCGGGGCTCAACCACCCGTCCATCGTGCGGCTGCTGGCCCAGGGCGTCATGCCCGACGGCGGGCGCCATTCCGGGCGCCCCTTTCTGGTGGAGGAACTTGCGTTGGGCGCGAGCCTGGCCGAAACCATCCGGCTGCAGAATCCGGGGCCCGGGGATGTTGCACTCTGGGCACAGGGTTTCTTCCGTGCACTGGCGCACCTTCACTCCAGCGGGCTTGTGCACCGGGACATCAAGCCTGCCAACCTGATGCTGAGCGGGCTGCGCAGGAGTCCGGTCCGGATCATCGATTTTGGAATCGCCGCCGCGGCGGGGTCGGCTCCCGAGCCCGGAATTTCCTCCGGCACCGTGCATTACATGAGCCCCGAGCAGGCCTCCGGCGGCACGGCTGACCCCTCCTGGGATGTGTACGCCATGGGCCTGGTCCTGCTGGAGCTTCTCACCGGCTCCAAGGCGTTTCCGGGCACCGCCATCGAATCCCTTGTGGCCAGGACCCTGCGGTCACCGGATGTTCCGGACCACCTCGGTGAATGGGCCATCCTGCTGCGGTCCCTGACAGCCATGGATCCCGTCGAACGGCCGACGGCGGCAAGCGCCGCGGCGATGGCAGCACGGCTGATCCCCGCGGCCCCGGTGCAGGCCCAAGACAGCCGGCCCGGCGGGGACGACCAGCGCAGCCGTGTAAGTCAGCGCGTGGAGCCGGGTGCCGTCCCGTGCAAGGCAATGCGCATCTTCTCTCCCCGGCGCCACCGGCAGCAGGTCTAGGGGGCGCCCGCGTCCCGCCCTGTCGGGTCCTCGGCGGTCGGGTCCGCCAGGGCGAGGCCGCCCACCGGGCTGCCGTCCCAATGGATCAGGTTCCAGCCGGCACGCAGGTCGCCCTCCAACGCCACGATCCCGGTATTGGCAAGGACATGGCGGGCGGCGAACTCGTGGTCAACGCCGTCGGCCCGCAACCCGGCCCACGTGCGGATGGCTGCACCATGGCTGACGACCGCAACGGTGCCGTGCTGGTGATGTTCGGCCCGCTCCACCACCCGGGCGATGGCACCGTCAAACCGTTCGAAGAAGGCGTGGCCGTCCGGACCCGCCGGCATGCGGAGATCCAGGTCCCCGGCGGCCCAGGAGATGACCGTCCCCATGTAGCGCTTGTGGGATTCGTGGTCGGTGAGCTTCTCCAGCGATCCGGCCTCGATTTCGTGCAGCCCTTCCAGCACTTCGACATCGAGGGTCTGCAGCCGCGCCAGCGGGGCGGCGGTGATCTGGGTCCTGATCAGCGTTGAGGCGTAGAGGGCCCCGATGCGTTCGTTGGCCAGGGCCCGCGCCATGGCCTCCGCCTGGCGCTCGCCCAGTTCGGTCAGCCCAGGGCCGGGATGGTCGGTATCAAGCTGGCCCAGCACGTTGCCGGGGGTTTCGCCGTGGCGGATCAGGAGCAACTTCATGATCCCAGTTTCGCACTCCGGAATGCTGCCGGCGTACGGCCGGAACGGGCGTCACATCGCCGGGGTCGCAGAAAGGCGCCGGGCCCTGGGGAGCCCGGCGCCGCCGTCGTAATCTTCTGCGTTGGTGCGGAGCCTACTTCAGGTGGTCCACCAGCTGGTCAGCGATGCCCGTGTACTTGCCCGGGGTAAGGGCAAGGAGGCGTGCCTCGGCATCTGGGGAAAGGCCCAGTCCCTGAACGAACTCGCGCATGCGCGCTGCGTCGACGCGCTGGCCGCGGGTGAGGTCCTTGAGGCGCTCGTACGGGTTCTCCATGCCTTCGACGCCGGCAATCGCCTCCGCGCGCATGACCATCTGGATGGCTTCACCCAGCACTTCCCAGTTGGTGTCCAGGTCCGCCGCCAGCACGTCCCCGGCAACGTCCAGGCGCTCCAGGCCCTTGGCCACGTTGGAGATGGCGAGAAGGGAATGGCCGAATGCCACGCCGATGTTGCGCTGGCTGGAGGAGTCGGTCAGGTCGCGCTGCCAGCGGGAGGTGACCAGCGTCGCGCCCAGGGTGTCCAGCAGGCCGTTGGAGATCTCCAGGTTGGCCTCGGCGTTCTCGAAGCGGATGGGGTTCACCTTGTGCGGCATGGTGGACGAACCCGTCGCGCCGGCCACCGGAATCTGGGCGAAGTAGCCGATGGAGATGTAGCTCCAGATATCCGTGCAGACGTTGTGCAGGATGCGGTTGAAGCGTGCCACGTCGGCGTAGAGCTCTGCCTGCCAGTCGTGGCTCTCGATCTGCGTGGTCAGCGGGTTCCAGGTCAGGCCCAGCCCCTCCACGAAGGTCTGGGACACCTGCTGCCAGTCAGCGCCCGGGACGGAGGCCACGTGCGCGGCGTAGGTGCCCGTGGCACCGTTGATCTTGCCCAGGTACTGCGTCTTTTCGATCCGGTCCAGCTGGCGGGTCAGGCGGTGCGCGATGACAGCCAGCTCCTTGCCCAGGGTGGTGGGCGTGGCCGGCTGGCCGTGGGTCCGGGACAGCATGGGGACGGCGCGGTTGTCTTCCGCCATCCTGCTGAGCTGTTCCACCAGGGCGCGGGCGGCGGGCAGCCACACATCCTCCACGGCGCCCTTGATGCCCAGCGCGTAGGAAAGGTTGTTGATGTCCTCGGAAGTGCAGCCAAAGTGGACCATGGCGGTCAGGTTTTCGATGCCGACAGCGGGCAGCCGGCGGCCGATGTAGTACTCCACGGCCTTCACGTCATGGACGGTGACGGCCTCGATCTCTGCGAGTTCGGCTACCGAGGCGGCGTCGAATTCGGTGACGATGGCGCGGAGCTGGTCCTGCTGCTCCTTGCTGAGGGGACCGGCTCCCGGCAGGACGTTGTTGCTGGTCAGGTGGATGAGCCATTCAACTTCCACAGCCACCCGGTCGCGGTTCAGGGCGGCCTCGGACAGGTAGTCCACGAGGGGGGCGACGGCGGACTGGTAACGGCCGTCCAGGGGTCCGAGCGCGATTTTTTCCGATGACGCGGCGAGGGCCAGGCGTCCTGAGGGCGTACGGGTATCAGCTGTGGCGGCAGTTTCAGGCATGTGCTGATTCTTTCATGAAGTCCGGCACCGCCTTAAGCCGGGCGGCCACGTTACTTGTCCACATAGCCGACGGCGGTGCTTACCCCGCGGGGGCTGCCTGCCTAGCGTTGGACACAGCAGGGAGATGGCGAAACATCTGGCCGGGAAGGCCGTGACGGGGAGCTGGCATGGGGAACGATCTGACGGACGGGATATGGGGCAACGGGCTGGGCGTCAGCCTTGAAGTCCAGGAACTGGGGCGAAGGGTGGCGCAGTGCTGTCACACGGCGGAAGAGGTGCTCGCAGGATTCCACGAGATCCAGTTGGCGAACTGGGAATCACCTGCCGGGCAGGCATACCGCGATTCGGTCAGCCTGCAGGCGGTGGCGGTCCGCAGGGCGCTTGACCGGGTGAGGGAGGCGTCTGCCGCGGTGGCCGCGCACGCCAGCGCGGCATTGACGGCCGAGTGCTCGCCGGGCAGCCGGTTCTGATGGCCGATGTGACGCCCTCCGGTTCAGGAGGTCCCATCCACGTTTCACCACCGCCCCCGGACGGCATCCTGACCATTTCCGGTGGCGTGGGTGGAATCACCGTCCAGCTGGAGGAACTGGATGCGGGGGCCGCGAAGCTCGATGGACTCGCCGGCCGTCTCGCCGCCATCGAGGCGGAGCTTTTCACGGTCTGGCGGGAGCTTGGTGAGTACCAGAACCAGCCGCGAACCACGGGGACTGCAGCGCTTATTGCCGTGGGGGAGTCAAGGGAGGCGGTCCTCAGGGTCCGGCTGGAGCTCCAGCGGATCAGCGGCCAGGTACGGAGCTGCAGGTGGGATTACCAGATGGCCGAATCCATTGCCCACACGCAGTGGATGCTGGGCCTGTCGAATCCGGACGTTGAACTCCGGAAGCATGTGGACTTCTGGCGGACGGGATTCCTCAATGGGGATGCCATGGAGATGCTGGTGGCCAATGCCGTCACCACCCTTCCCTTGATCAAGTCTCTGGTCGAAGGCGTCAACCCCGCGCTGCGTCCGGGCCCGGTGACGGCCAGGCAGGAAGAGCGCGTGCCCATCGACCTCGACGCCACCCCCGCCGGGCTGCTTGAACGGGTCAGGCTGGTGGAGGAGCGCGGCAGTGGCTATATCGAAGTCATCGAGGTGGACAACGGAGGCGGAAAGGCCTACGTGGTGGTGGTTCCGGGAACCCAGGTCCATGACGAAGACGAAGGCACCAACCCGTTCGATCTTGCCGGAATCGTCGACGGCCTGGGCAGCAATTCCCGGCAGGTGAATGCCGCAGTCCTGCAGGCACTCCGGGAGGCCGGCGCCGAGCCGGGGGCGGACGTCGTTGCGGTGGGGTACAGCCAGGGCGGAATCCATGCCATGAACCTGGCGGCGGACAAGGAGTTCCTCAAGGAGTACGACATGAAATACGTCCTGACTGCGGGATCGCCCATTTCGCGCATAACGCCTCCCCCCGATGTCAGCACTCTTCACCTGGAACACCGCACGGACTGGGTGCCCGGCAGCGATGGCCTGGACAACCGGGATGCCAGGAACCAGGTCACGGTGACCGTGAACAACGACCTCTACGTGCGCGGGGGAGAAGACGCCGGCTTGGGGCCGGGCCACCGCCTCACCGGCTATGAGGAGGCAGCCCGCCTGGTGGGCGCCAGCAAGGACCCGTCCCTGGCCCAGTCCACGGCGGTGCTGGGCGGGGTCCTGGGTGCCGGCGGTGCTGCCACTGCCACCAGGTTTTCCCTGTCCAAGCCGCCACCGCCTCCTCTTCCCAGGGAACGCAGGGACCCCTTTTCGGGGCGGCCGCAGCCGGGTGCCAGGTAAAACTTGCATCCAGCCAAAGCAGGGCAGGGCCTCAGGAGATCTGGGCGGCGTGCATTTCCGCGAACCTCTTGGTGCGCGTCTTTCCCTGCGGGTCCGGCTGCGGGGCGGGCTTCGGGGCCGGCGCCGGCACGGCGGCTGTGCACCGGTAGTTGTAGTCCAGGTCGCCTTCGGTGAACTGGGTTAGCGTGACGGTCCCGCCCGGCGCCAGGGGGGAAGCCGAGCAGTATTCGCGGGCAGACTCCGTGGATTCCGCACCCGCCAGCCAGTTCCTCAGCCGGTAGAGGTTGCTGCCGGGGCCCACTTCCCCCACAATTTCACCGAATTGATAACCGGTGGAATAGATCCCCACGTCCAAGCCAGTGCCCTCCAGGAACGCGGTCATGCCCTCCAGCTCCGCAGCATTGGCGGTCTTGTCCCACAGCCAGCTGTTTCCGGTTTCAACATCCAGCCACCACATGCGCCGCAGCTCCCCGGCGCCCGAATCCTTCAGGATGGCAACGTCATTGGCGGCCATGGCGTACCCGTGCACGTAGGCGCAGGCAGGTGCCCCCGTGCCGTCACACACTCCGTAGGGGTTGCTGACGTCCATGCCACGGTAGCTGTTGCTCGCAGGCCACCACACCGACTCCACCGGTCCTGTTGCGGCGGTGTTCACGTACACCGCCGCCGGAGTTCCCCCGGCGGCATCCGACGTCTGGTCCGCCCACGCCAGTTGGGCAGCCAGGCATGGGTTGACGGTGTCCGGCCGTCCCCCGTTGACGCCCACGATTGCGAATGACGGGGGTGCGGGGAGGTCTGCGCCGCACTGGGGCCAGGAGATGTCGTTGCCAAGCGCGGTCATGCTCCGCGGTGCCGGCCCTGTTTCGGCGTCTGCGTGTGCAGGGCCTGCCTGCCACGCCAAAAGCAGGCAGGCGGCAAGCAGGAATCTCATGGGCTTCATGCGTGGGCCCCCCGTGGTCCGGAACTGACAGCAACAGGGCCTCTGGAGGCCCCGGTTCGCAGCCTAAGCGGCCCGTCCGGCAGGGGTCATGGGTGGCGGGTACTGCTGTTTTGGGAGCTGGGTGGCGAAACGGCACCTGCCGGGTACCTGTTTCCGCCCGCCTTCCTACTTAGAGGCTGGATCCCGGACCGGGGGTCAGCGCCTGCCGCCCGGGAGCAAACCTGCCACCAGTGAGACCAGGGAGATGATGATCGCCGCCAGGACGGCGGTCCAGAAGAAGGAATCGATAGTGAGGTGCACCGGTGTGTAGCCGCTGATCCAGGCTGTCAGGTACAGCATGGCCGCGTTGATGACGATCGCGAACAGGCCCAGGGTCAGGATGGTGATGGGAAGCGCCAGGAGTCTGACCAGCGGCCGCACGAAGGCGTTCACCACCCCGAAGATGAGGCCGATGAAGAGGTAGGCCAGGACGATCCCGATGGCATCGGTGTCCTGTGAAATACCACTGCGGGCCACGGCATCCGATGCCGCCGTGCTGGAGATGTCCATGCCCGGCAGGATCCAGCTGGCCACCCAAAGAGCTGCGGCATTGACGATGACCCGGAGGATGAATGAACCCATGGCACCATGCTTCCACATGGTGCTGATGTGCGGGCGGCAGCGTGCCCTGAATTTCGGTGCATGGTCCCCCGATTCCCGTGGGGGCTTGGAAGTAGGCTAGAAGCCATGACCTCATCTGAGACCAGGGCAGGCGGCATTGCACCCCGCCCGGTGCTGGAGCGGCTGCCCCGCTACGCTGCAGGAAAGCCACCGGCCGCCGTCAGCGGGCTGGCCAGCTACAAGCTGTCGTCCAACGAGAACCCGCTGCCCCCGATTCCGGCCGTCCTCGAGGCGATCGCCCGGCAGCGGGACTTCAACCGGTACCCGGATCCGCTGAGCAGCAGGCTCCGCGCGGCGCTGGCGGAATTCCTTGGCGTGCCCGCCGAGGACATCGTCACCGGCGCCGGGAGCCTGGGCGCACTGAACCAGATTCTGGCTGCCTTTGCGGGCCAGAACGAGGACGGCAAGGCGGACGAGGTCATCTATGCGTGGCGTTCCTTTGAGGCGTACCCCATCAGCGTGGGCCTGGCAGGTGCGGAAAGCGTGCGCATCCCCGTGACCGCGGACGGACGGCATGACCTGGAAGCGATGGCGGCTGCAGTAACGGCCCGCACCAAAGTCATCCTTCTCTGCACGCCCAACAATCCCACGGGCCCGGCACTCGGCGCTGCTGAAACCGAAGCCTTTATCCGTTCCGTGCCGGCGGACGTGGTGGTGGTCATCGACGAGGCCTACCAGGAGTTCGTCAGGGCCCAGGACGCCGTTGAGGGGATCGACCTCTACCGCAAATACCCCAACGTGGTGGTTTTGCGGACCTTCTCCAAAGCCCACGGACTGGCCGGCCTTCGGGTGGGCTACAGCGTCTCCCAACCGGAACTGACGCAGTACCTCCGCGTTGCTGCCACCCCGTTCGCCGTGTCCCAAATTGCCGAGGACGCGGCAATTGTTTCCCTTGGGAATTACGCCCAGGTTGTGGAAAGGGTACAAAAGCTCGTGGACGAGCGGGCGCGGGTAACCGCCGGCCTGAAGGAGCTCGGATGGGCCGTCCCGGATGCCCAGGGCAACTTCGTATGGCTGGCACTCGGTGCTGAAAGTTCAGCCTTTGCGGAGCTGGCGGGGACGCGTGCCCTCTCCGTGCGGGCCTTCCCCGGGGAGGGCGTCCGGGTCAGTATCGGGGAACCCGAGGCCAACACCCGGTTCCTCCAGTTGTGTGCCGACTATACAAAGGCACCGGCAACTTCCTAGCACTTAACAAGTAGCCCTCCCGCTACTTACCGAAGATAAAGTTAGGATCAGTAAGCCAATGTATATGCCGCAAGGGGAATGTATTCCTTTTGCGGCATATATCCCAGCGACATTTGCATTGCATCCGGATGCGGCAAGCAAGGAGACGGTATGGGCACTCATCTGCCTTCCACCGAGTTCGACGGAACAGCGGTAGACGATCAGCGGGAAGCCGATGCTGAAGCCGTCATGGGCGAGCCCGCGGCCCAGATGGTGCAGCTGCTCGGCCCCGACGGGAAGCTCGGCAGCGATCCGGTCTTCAGCGGCTACGCGGACAAACTGACCCCGGAGGACCTGCGTGGGCTGTATGGGGACATGGCCGCTATCCGCCGGTTCGATATTGAAGCCACCGCCCTCCAGCGCCAGGGCCAACTGGCACTGTGGGTACCGTTGACCGGCCAGGAGGCAGCGCAGATTGGCTCGGGCCGTGCCAGCCAGCCGCAGGACTACATTTTCCCCACGTACCGGGAGCACGGCGTCGCGCTGACCCGCAACGTGGACCTGGCCGAACTCCTGCGCCAGTTCCGCGGAGTTTCCAACGGCGGCTGGAACCCCAAGGACACCAACTTCCACCTGTACACCCTGGTCCTGGCTGCCCAGACCCTCCACGCCGTGGGCTACGCGATGGGGATCCAGCGCGACCAGAAGCTCGCCGCCGCCACGGATGCGGCCAACGAGCAGCCGAACGCCGCCGTCATCGCCTACTTCGGTGACGGCGCCAGCTCGGAAGGTGACGTGCACGAGTCCATGGTGTTCGCCTCCTCCTACAAGGCGCCGGTGGTGTTCTTCTGCCAGAACAACCACTGGGCCATCTCCGTACCCACCAACGTCCAGACCCGGGTTCCGCTGTCCAACCGCGCCAAGGGCTATGGTTTCCCGGGGATCCGGGTGGACGGCAACGACGTGATCGCCGTGCATGCAGTCACCGAATGGGCCCTGGAGCATGCCCGCCAGGGCAACGGACCCGTCCTGATCGAGGCCTTCACCTACCGGGTGGGCGCGCACACCACCGCCGACGACCCCACGAAGTACCGCCCGTCGACGGAAGAAGACGCCTGGCGGGCCAAGGATCCGCTGACACGGCTCGAGAAGTACCTGCGTGCCGAAGGCCTGGCGGACGACGACTTCTTCGCCAAGGTCAAGGCCGACGGCGACGAGCTGGCCGCGTATGTCCGGCGCACCGCCCATGATCTTGAAAACCCGGACATCCGGCAGGCCTTCGCCAACGTCTATGCCCAGGCGCATCCGCTGGTGGCCGAGGAACTGGCATGGTTCGAGGAGTACAGCGCAGGATTCGCCGGCGAGGAAGAAGCCGCCGCGCAGGAAGCAAAGGCAGGCCACTGATGACCACCATGACCATTGCCAAGGCCATCAACGAGGGCCTCCGGGCCACCCTGGCGGCAAACCCCAAGTCGCTGCTGATGGGCGAGGACATTGGTCCCCTGGGTGGTGTGTACCGGGTGACCGACGGGCTGATCGGCGAGTTCGGCCCGGACCGCGTGGTGGACACCCCGCTGGCCGAATCCGGCATCATCGGCACCGCCATCGGCCTGGCCCTGCGCGGCTACAGCCCCGTCTGCGAGATCCAGTTCGACGGCTTCGTCTTCCCCGGCTTCAACCAGATCACCACCCAGCTGGCCAAGATGCACGCCCGCAGCCACGGCAACCTTACGGTTCCCGTCGTCATCCGCATCCCGTACGGCGGCGGCATCGGCTCCGTGGAGCACCACTCCGAGTCCCCCGAGGCGCTGTTCGCGCACACGGCAGGCCTGCGCATCATCACCCCTTCCAACCCGCACGACGCCTACTGGATGATCCAGCAGGCCGTGGAATGCCAGGACCCGGTGATCATCTTCGAACCCAAGCGGCGCTACTGGCTCAAGGGCGACGTCGACGTTGACGCTCCGGGCCCCTCGGAGGACCCCTTCAAGGCCCACGTGCTGCGTGAGGGTACTGATGCCACCATTGTTGCCTACGGCCCCCTGGTTCCCGTGGCGCTTGCGGCCGCCAACGCCGCGGCGGAGGACGGCAGGAGCGTTGAGGTCATCGACCTCCGGTCCATCTCGCCCATCGATTTCGATACCGTCACCGCCTCCGTCCAGAAGACCGGACGGCTGATCGTGGCGCACGAGGCGCCCACCTTCGGTGGAATCGGCGGCGAAATCGCCGCCCGCATCAGTGAACGTGCCTTCCATTCGCTCGAGGCTCCGGTGATCCGCGTTGGCGGATTCCACATGCCCTATCCCGTTGCCAAGGTGGAGGAAGACTACCTTCCGGACATCGACCGCATCCTGGAGGCGCTGGACCGCGCCCTCTCCTACTGAGGACACCATGACCCTGAACAAGTTCAACCTGCCCGATGTCGGCGAGGGCCTCACCGAAGCGGAAATCGTCTCCTGGAAGGTCAAGCCGGGCGACGCCGTCGCCATCAATGACGTCCTCTGCGAGATCGAAACCGCCAAGTCCATCGTGGAACTGCCGTCCCCGTTCGCCGGGACGGTCACCGAACTGCTGGTGGGGGAAGGGGTGACCGTGGACGTCGGCACGGCCATCATCAGCGTCAGCGACCACGTGTCCGGCGATCCCACACCCGCTGACGTCCGTGCACCGGAAGCACCAGTGCAGCCGCTCTACGGCAAGCTCCCGCAGGATGCGGCAGTGGACACAACGGCCGACGGCGGCGCTGGCGGAAGTGCCCCGGCCGCCGGCCCGCTGGTGGGGTCCGGCCCCAAGGCCGACGCGGTCAAGCGGCGCCCGCGGAAAACGGCGCCGGCCGCTGCCGTAACGGTCAATGCCCCGCAGGTTGAACCTGTCCAGCCGGGCACGCCGGCTGCAGTGTCCGCCACCGAACCCGCCGCCGTCGACAACCGTCCTACCCTTGGCGGCACCATCACGGGCCTGGTCAACCGGGTCCTGGCCAAGCCGCCCGTCCGGAAAATTGCCCGTGACCTGGGCATCGACCTGGCAGATGTTGTTGCCACCGGTTCACGGGGTGAAGTAACGCGCGAGGACCTGGTCAGCTACCAGTCTCAGCGCGATGCCGAGCTGGACAAGGCGGACGGCTTCTGGGGCAAGGCCGGAAAGCCGCAGGACCAGCGCGTGGAGCGGATTCCGGTCAAGGGCGTCCGCAAGGCCACCGCAAAGGCGATGGTGGAATCCGCCTTCGCAGCGCCGCACGTCAGCATCTTCGTGGACGTGGATGCCAGCCGCACCATGGAATTCGTCAAGCGGCTCAAGGCCTCCCGGGACTTCGAGGGCATCAAGGTCTCGCCGCTGCTCATCCTGGCCAAAGCCGTCATCTGGGCCGCGGCCCGGAACCCCAGCGTGAACGCGTCGTGGGTGGACAACGAAGACTCCGACACCGCTGAAATCCATGTCAAGCACTTCATGAACCTGGGGATTGCCGCCGCAACCCCGCGCGGCCTGATGGTCCCGAACATCAAGAATGCCCAGGACCTGTCCCTGAAGGAGCTGGCGCTGGCGCTGAACAACCTGGCCACCACCGCCAGGGCCGGGAAGACCCAGCCGGCCGAGATGCAGGGCGGCACGCTCACCGTCACCAACATCGGTGCCCTGGGCATCGACACCGGCACGCCCATCATCAACCCGGGCGAGGTGGCCATCGTTGCTTTCGGAACCATCAAGCAAAAGCCCTGGGTCCTGGACGGTGAGGTGATTCCCCGCTGGATCACCACCTTGGGAGGATCCTTCGACCACCGCGTGGTGGATGGTGACCTGTCCGCACGCTTCATGGCCGACGTCGCAGCCATCCTGGAAGAGCCCGCGCTCCTGCTGGACTAGGGCCCGGACCAGGACGTGACGGTAAGCAGCGGCTCAATCCGGGCCAGGAACCACACCGCCAGGTGGCTGACTGAGGTCTTCCAGCCGCCGGTGGTGGTGAGCATCCAGCTGTTGATCAGCCCCCTGACGGAGGCAGGATTCCCCGGGACCATGGGTTACGGGGCGCTGGCGGCCCTCTTTGTGTGCGTGCTTCCGCTTGTGGTGCTGCTGGTGCTGGTCAGGCTGGGGAAGGTGACGGACCATCATGTGAGCGACCGCAGGCAGCGCGCCCCGGTGCTGCTGATGGCGCTGGCCTGCATTGCCGTGGGGCTGCTGGTGCTGGACACCGTGAACGCCCCGCAGAGCGTGACCGCCATGGTCCTGGCGGTGGTGGGCGGCGTGGCCGTGCTGGCAGTCGTCAGCCCGTTCTGGAAAATGAGCGGCCATGCCGCTGCAGTGTCCTGTGCCGCCGTCGTATTGGTGCTGATGCTTGGCGCGGCCTGGGCCCCGCTGCTGCTCCTGGTTCCGGCGGTGGGCTGGTCACGCGTTGTCCTGCGGGCGCATACCCCGGGGCAGGTGGTGGCAGGTTCGCTCTTTGGCGGAGTGGTGATGGCCGGGATCTGGTGGCTGCTCCAGGGCTGGCTGGTGGGCTGAACGCCTAGTACGCGGAGTAGGCCGTGAGGGCCTCAAGCAGGGCAGGATCAGCTGTGGTTCCCAGAACCACAGCGGCTGCGGTCATCAGGCCGCCCATCAGGGCCGCCATCCCGGCCCAGGCGCCCAGCAGCTTCCAGTCCTCGCGCAGGACGCTCCGCACGGTCTGGGGAAGCTCGAGTCCCGGCGCGATCAGGTTGGGGGCGCTGTCCAGGCTGCCGTCGTCAAGCAGCGCAACTACCCTGCCGTTGCTCCGGTCCACGCGCATGGAGGAGATGTGGTTTCCGTGGCGGGCCAGGAGGATGTCGTGGCCAACGAGCTGCCGGCGCTGCAAGGTGATCAAGGGGGAGCCCTTCGATGGGGGTGGATTTGTCAATGTCCACGCCTTTGGGGCCTTTTCCAATTTTATCGTTGGAGAACGCAGCGAAACCGGTTTCAGCCGGTGAGAACGGACACCCCCCGCAGCGACATGCACCACCACGGGGAGTGTCCGGCGTTACGCCGGCGGCCGGTCCTGACGGTTCAGTCGGCGTCGTAGGTGTTGGCGATGTACACGTCGCAGGGTGCGTTGTGGGCAACGCTGTTGGCCACGCTGCCAAGGACGCGCCCGATGCCGTGCATGCGCCGGTTGCCCACCACGATGATCCTGGCGTCCATGCGGATGGCTTCCTTGATGAGGGCGTCGGCCGGGCGCCCGCGCGCTGCCGAATACGTCACCGTGATGTCGCGGCCCAGCGATTCCGCCACCGTCCGGGCCACCTGCTCCGCGGCGTCCGCGTCGGAGACGATCCAGCGGTCGCTGCCGCTGCCGAACACCTCGGTCCGGTCGCTGTCGAAGGCGGACACGACGTGCAGGGAAGCGCCCAGGGCCGCAGCCAGGTCCCTGGCTGACTGCGCCGCCTTCTTCGCCGTCTCGCTGCCGTCAACCCCTACAACGATGATTCCAGCCATATGCATGCTCCTTTGCTAGGTTTCGGCACTCGTGTGGCTTACGCTACAGCGCGGCGATGGCTTCCTGCAGCACCGGCGCCAACCGGCGCACTCCCTCGGCGATGGCATCGGGTGGTACGGCGCTGAAGGCGAGCCTGAGCTTGTTGGACGGTTCGTCCGACGGCGTGAAGGCGGCGCCGGGGATAAACACGACGCCGGCATCGATCGCCTTGTGCAGCAATGGGTAGGTATCAACACCCTCCGGCAGCGTCACCCAGACGAAGAAGCCGCCCTGCGGGTTGGTCCAGGTGGTTCCCGCGGGCATGTATTCCCTGAGGGCGGCCAGCATGGCGCGGCAGCGCTCGGCGTACAGCCGGCGGTAGGTCTCGATCTGTCCCTTCCAGTCGTAGTCGCGCAGGTAGGCCGAGACCAGCATCTGGTTCAGGGCGGGCGGGCAGAGCGTCACGGCTTCGGCGGCCAGGTAGTAGCGGCGCTGCAGGTGCTCCGGCACGAGGGCCCAGCCAATGCGCAGGCCGGGCGCGAAGATCTTGGAGAATGATCCCAAATAGATGACGTCGTCTGGGTTTGCGGCCCGTAAGGGAGCCAAGGGCTCCCCCTCGAAGCGGAGCAGGCCATAAGGGTTGTCCTCGAGGACAAGGATATTCGCCCTGCGGCATATATCGACCACCTGCTGCCGGCGTTCCCTGGCCAGGGTGATGCCGGATGGATTGTTGAAGTTGGGGATGGTGTAGAGGAACTTGATGCTCCTGCCCGCCAGCTGCAGGGCGGCGATCCGCGCCTCCAGCAGTTCCGGAACCAGGCCGTACTGGTCCATCTCCACGGTTTCCACCTGGACCTGGTATGCCTCGAACGTGTTCAGTGCGCCCACGTAGGTGGGGTCCTCCACCAGCACCACGTCGCCCGGATTGCAGAACAGCTTGGTGGCAACGTCCTGGGCGGACTGGGAACCTGCGGTGATCACCACGTTCTGCGGACGGGCATCCAGGATTCCTTCTGCAGCCATGACATCGCAGATCTGTGCCCGGAGTTCCGCTGTGCCCTGCCCGGCCCCGTACTGGAGGGCGGTAAGGCCGTCCTCCGCGATGATTTTCGCCGCCGTGGCTGCGAGCCGGTCCAGGGGGAGCGACTGCAGGTACGGGCTTCCCCCCGCCAGCGACACCAAGCCGGGCCGCATGGAGATGTCGAAGACATCCCTCACCGCCGACTGCCGGATGTTCGCCGCGCGCTCGGAGAACAGTTCCTCGTGCCGGTGTGCCGACGTTGCCGCCCGCTCGATTGCATCAATGGCTTCCGCCGGCAGCGTGCCTGCCGCGGTGTCAAGTGTCTCGTGGGTCACAGAGTCAGGATACAGCCAGTTGTTGCTCTAAAAGCAACATATGTTTATTACTGATTTACCGGCGGCCGGCTACTTCAGTTTCAGGGAGTCCGCCAGGGTCTTTCCGTTGATGTAGATATCAGCCCGGACTGCACCCACTGCCTCAAGGGCGGTCTGGGTGAGCTGGGCGTCTATGCGCGGAAGGTCGCAGGTTCCGCCGGGCTTCAGCGCGCCCGCCAGGTAGACCGTGACCGTGGTGCCGTCAAAGCTGCCGGACAGGAACTTCAGCCTGGAGCCGCCCAGCGCGTTGTACAGTCCATCCGCCTGCTGTCCGCCGTCAAGGAGCGCAGCGATTGCAGCCTTCAGCCGGCCATCCCCGGCGCCGGCCAGTGGGGCGGAGGCGACCAGGCTGTCATTGCAGCCAAAGCGGATACCGTGCCTCCCGCCGTCGTCCACCATCACGAAGTAGGCCGTTACCGGCGGGGCCGTGGCGGCGGCGCTGGCCCGGGGACCTGCGGGTGCCGCTGCCTGGGGCGTACTTTGCGGCCTTCCGGCCGGTCTTCCTTGCTCCGCCCCCGGAGGGCTGCTTTCCATCGTCGCCGGAAGGAGGGCCAGCGGCGCTGCGCTGGTTCCGGCATTTCCGCCGGTGGCAGGCACGGATGGCCCTTCCGGTTGGGGGAGAGGGGCGCTGCAAGCGCTGACCAGCAGCGCAAGGCACCCTGCTGCCGCTGCCAGGCTGCCGCTGCCACCGCCGCCCCAACTCCGTCTCTTTGCCATGCGGCACGCAATCCCATCCGGTAGGTCCAGTGGATTAACGCTACGGCGGCCCTGGCCCGCGCAGATGTCCGGAAGGTACCGGTTGGGACAAGAGTTGGTCACGGCTGGGAAGTGCCCCTTAAGCCGGCAGCGCCCGGCATGCAAAGCTGCATGCCGGGCGCTGCCGGGCTCCCTAAGCTGCCAAGTGGCGCGGGAGGTTAGGCTGCCGGTGCTGCGGCGGCCAGGGTGTCGAAGATGCCCTTGATCTGCTCCACGATTTCGGCGTCGTCCTTCGGGTGGACCTCGGCGAAGCGGACCATGGAGCCCGGGACGGCCAGCTTGACGTCGTCGAGGATCTGCGCGCCGGCGATGCCGGCGGCCTTGCGTGCCTCATCCTGGGCCCACACGCCGCCGTACTGGCCAAATGCTGTACCGACGACGGCGGTCGGCTTGCCCGCCAGGGCGCCGGCACCGAAGGGGCGGGACAGCCAGTCAATGGCGTTTTTCAGGGCGGCGGGAACGGTGCCGTTGTGTTCGGGGGTGACCAGCAGGAGGGTGTCGGCCTCTTCGGCGGCGGCGCGCAGTGCCGCGGCGGCAGCCGGGACCTGGCCTTCCACGTCCAGGTCCTCGTTGTAAAAGGGGATGTTGCCCAGGCTCTCGTGGATCACCACGTCCACCTGCTCGGGCGCGTTGAGCTGGATGGCTTCCGCCAGCTTCTGGTTGGTGGACTCGGCGCGGAGGCTGCCGACAAGGGTAAGGACTGTGCTCTTGGTCATGGAATCTCCTGGCTAGGGTCGCGGCGGGGACCGCGTTCGGGTGAACAGAGGCTCATGGAGCCTTCACCGTACTAAACGGACCGCAGTCCGCTTATATTCCCGGTGGCTACACTGTCTGTGTGAGTTCCATCCCAGTGCGGCCGGGAATGACCCCGGTAACGGCCGCGGAACGCAGCGACGCTGCCCGGAATCGGGAACGTCTCCTGCTGGCTGCCCGGGAGCTGATTGCGCAGGGCGGAGCGGCGGCGCTCACCATGGACCGCCTGGCCGGGCACGCCGGGGTGGGCAAGGGCACGGTCTTCCGCCGCTTCGGCAGCCGCGCCGGACTGATGCTGACATTGCTGAACGATTCGGAGGCCGCCTTCCAGGCCCGCGTCCTGTTCGGCCCGCCGCCCCTGGGCCCAGGGGCTGCGCCGCTGGACCGGCTCATCGCCTTTGGCACCGAGCGGATCGCTTACGTACTGGAATGCGGCGACCTGGTCCTCGCTGCCGGACACGCCTCCCGCAGCAGGTTTGACGTCCCGGCCGCCGCCCTCTGGAACCGGCACGTGGAGATGCTCCTGCGCGAAGGCGGCTTCGAGTCCCCCGAACCGTGGCTGATGGCCGGATCCCTTAATGCCAGCCTGGACCCCGAGCGGCTCCTGCACCTTGTCCGCGAACATGGGGTCACCAGTGAACGGCTGGCAACTTCCTGGCGCGATCTTGTCACACGCGTGGCGGGCGGCGCGTAGATTACGCGGTGGAACGCCCTTGCGTCCAGTCAAACCAACTTCACAGAACTATTCATAACGATCTGATACGGCCCGCCTGATTTCGGGGGATTGCGGCGCTTTTCCGGTGAATGCTTGTGATAGTTTCCTCTGGAATGTGACCCGCGACATAGTCCACCAGGACCTGCCCATGGGGCTGCGGGAGGCCAGCTACCCGCTGGTGCAGAACCCGGTGAGGCGGCACAACCCGTGCTTGTCCGGGGACGACGGAAGGATCCAGCAGTGATGGTTGACTTGGCCAGCGGCACGGCACGACATCGGACATTGGAGTGTTCCTCCGTCCAGCATCCGGCGGCGCGGCCAAAGAAATAGCCCCATGCTCAAGTACCTCGCCAAACGCGGCCTCACGTATGTGGTGATGATCTTCCTCACCACATCCGCCGGATACTTCCTGGCTGTCAGCTCGCTCAAGCCGGCGCTGCTCGAGCAGGAACGCATCCCCCGGCCCACCCCGGAGCAGGTGGCCAACTCCATGCGGCTGAAGGGCTTGGACCCGGACCTCAGCCCGTGGGAGCGCTACGTTGACTGGCTCACCGGGATCGTCACCCGCTGGGACTGGGGCCGGAGCCCCAACGGCGCCTACATCAACGCCGAGTTTGGGGACCGCGTCTGGATCTCCACCCGGCTCTTCCTGGCGTCCATCATCCTTACCCTGGTTATCGGCGTCGCGCTCGGCGTCTATTCGGCCGCACGGCAGTACAAGTTCCAGGACCGCGTCATCACGTCCTACAGCTACCTCGCATACATCGTGCCCGCGCCCATCGCGTACTTCCTGGTTCAGCTGGGAGCCATCAACATCAATGAGTCCGTGGGGGACCGGATCTTCTTCGTCACCGGCATCTCCACACCGGGCGTAGCGGCCGGCTGGCCCCAGGCCATGGACCTGGCCGCGCATTACGTGGTGCCTACGGTGGCCATCACACTCGTGGGCTGGGGCGCCTACCAGATTGCGCAGCGGCAGTACCTGCTGGACAACGTGAACGCCGACTTTGTCCGCACCGCCCGGGCCAAGGGGCTCAGCCGGAACCAGGCAATCGCCCGGCACGCCCTCCGCGTCTCCTTCATTCCGGTGGCCCAGAGCATCGCGTTCACCATCCCGGCCATCTTCGCCGGCGGCTTCTTCGCCGAAAAGATCTTTGCCTGGCCGGGTGTTGGCTCCTGGAGCATTGACGCCATCTCGCTGCAGGACGTCAACGCCGCCACGGCCACCCTGGCCTACGGCTCCGTGATCTTCGCCCTGGGCGCCATCCTGGCGGACTTCGCCACCACGCTTGTCGACCCGAGAGTGCGGGTGCAGTAGCCATGACCAACCTGAACGCCGTTGACCCGGCAGCCGTGGCGAAGGACGCGCACCTGGAGAGCGCCGACGTCGTCATCGGCAAAAACACCATTATCTTCCGCCGCTTCCTGCGGAACAGGACCGCAGTGGCGGGCCTGGCCATCTTCCTGGCCCTGACGGTTTTCTCGTTCATCGGGGGATTCTTCACCCCGTGGGACAAGGAAACCATCGACCCCTTCAACATCGGAATGCCGCCATCGGCCGACCACTTCCTCGGTACGTCCCAGGCCGGAATCGATCTCTACGCCATGACCGTCGAGGGCACCAGGATCTCCATCCTGATTGGCCTGGTGGTAGGCCTCGTGTCGGTCCTGATCGCCGCCGTCTACGGCTGCAGCATGGCCTACTTCGGCGGCAAGGTGGACAAGGTGATGCTGTTCATCCTGGAGGCCCTGATCATGATGCCGGCACTCCTGGTGGTGGCCGTCGCCACCAGCGGCGGCGCTGCGGGCCTCAAGCGGGACCTTCCCTCATGGCTGCTGCTCATCATCGTGCTGCTGGTATTCAGCTGGATGGGGACGGCCCGCCTGATCCGTTCCATGTCCATGTCCCTCATGCAGCGTGACTTCGTCAAGGCCGCCCAGTACATGGGCGTGCCGCCGCGGCGGATCGTCTGGCGCCACCTGGTTCCGAACATCGGCTCGCTGCTGATCCTGGACATCACCCGCGGGGTCACGGCGGCCATCCTCGCCGAGGTGGCCTTTTCCTTCATCGGCATCGGGATCAAGGTCCCGGACGTGAGCCTCGGCGTCCTGATCGGCGGTGCCACCTCCCAGGTGCAGACCTTCCCCTGGATGTTCTGGGTACCGCTGACCGTCATGTTCCTCCTGACCGGCTCGCTGGCCATGATGAACGACGGCCTGCGGGACGCCTTCGACCCCAGCTCCAGTTCCACCGGCAAGGCCAGGAAGGCCAAAGCCCGGACCATCCCCGCGGAAAAGAAGACGGCATGAGCAGCGAAACCACCACCGGAGCCATGGAACCCGCCCGGTCGGACGTGGAGCGCCTGCACGTGGCAGGACTGCACGCCCCTGCCGACGCAGTGCTGTCCGTCCGCGACCTGAATGTCCGCTTCAGTTCAGAGAACGGCGTGGTCCACGCCGTCAGGGGCGTCGACTTCGACCTGATGCCCGGCAAGACCCTGGGGATCGTTGGTGAATCAGGCTCCGGCAAATCGGTCACCTCGCTGGCCATCATGGGACTCCTCCCGCCCGCGGCCCAGGTCTCCGGCTCCGTCCGGCTCAACGGCAGGGAACTGCTGGGGCTGAGCGACAAGGCCATGTGCCAATTCCGCGGGAACGACCTTGCCATGGTGTTCCAGGACCCCCTCTCCTCCCTTACTCCCGTCTTCACGGTGGGCACCCAAATCATCGAAGCGCTGGCCATCCACCACCCCTCCATGAGCAGGAAGGCCAAGGAAGCCCGCGCCGTCGAGCTTCTCGCCATGGTGGGGATCCCCAGCCCCCGTGAACGGCTGAAAGCCTTCCCGCACGAGTTCTCCGGCGGCATGCGCCAGCGCGTCATGATCGCCATCGCCATCGCCAACAACCCGCGCGTCCTGATCGCGGACGAGCCGACGACGGCCCTGGACGTCACCATCCAGGCCCAGGTCCTCGAGGTGCTCCACGCGGCACAGGAGGAGACCGGTGCCGCCGTCGTGATGATCACGCACGACCTCGGCGTGGTGGCCGGGATGGCAGACGACATCATGGTCATGTACGCGGGCAAGCCGGTGGAAACCGGTGCCGTGGACGACATCTACTACAACCCGCGGATGCCCTACACCATGGGCCTGCTGGGCGCCGTGCCCCGGGTGGACGTGGCGGAGAAATCCTCGCTCGTCCCCATCGAGGGAATGCCGCCCAACCTGCTCCACGCCCCCACCGGATGCTCG
Source organism: Arthrobacter sp. NicSoilB11 (assembly GCF_019977375.1). Taxonomy (NCBI): domain Bacteria; kingdom Bacillati; phylum Actinomycetota; class Actinomycetes; order Micrococcales; family Micrococcaceae; genus Arthrobacter; species Arthrobacter sp. NicSoilB11. The sequence continues at coordinate 4,268,935 of NZ_AP024657.1, read as the reverse complement.
TTCGCACCCCGCTGCCCCCTTGCCTCGGAGGCCTGCCTTGACGGCGAGCCCGCCCTCGCACCCGTCGAGGGCGGCGCACTGCACCGTGCCGCCTGCATCAAGTCCGGATCGCTGGGCGGAACTGTGGATGTCCACGACGTGTTCGCCGCCCCGCCGGTGCCTGTGTCCCGCTTCGACGCCATCCCCCGTGCCCAGCGGGACACCGTGCTGAGGCTCAAGGACGTGCGGAAGCATTTCCCGCTGACCAGGGGCGCCTTGATCAAGCGCAGGATCGGCACGGTCAAGGCCGTGGACGGCGTGACCTTTGATATCCGCGAAGGTGAATGCTTCTCCATCGTGGGCGAGTCCGGATCGGGAAAGACCACCACGCTCCTGGAGATCATGGAGTTCCATCCGGACCAGGACGGCGAGGTGGTGATCGGCGGGCTCAGCAACAAGCAGGCTGCCGACGCAAAGACCAAAGCCAGGATGCGCCGCGAGCTCCAGATGGTGTTCCAGGATCCCACCGGCGCCCTGGATCCCCGGTTCACGGTGTACGAGGTCCTTGCCGAACCCCTGCAGAACGCGGGCATGGACCGGGCGGCCACCAGGAAGCGGATCATGGAGCTGATGAAGCTCGTGGGCCTGCAGCCGGACCACGTCAACCGCTTCCCCAACCAGTTCTCCGGCGGCCAGCGCCAGCGGATCGGGATCGCCCGGGCGTTGGCCGTGAACCCCAAGCTGGTGGTTTTGGACGAACCCGTCTCCGCCCTGGACGTATCGGTCCAGGCCGGCGTGATCAACCTCCTGGACCACCTGCGCGCCGAACTGGGCCTGAGCTACCTGCTGGTGGCGCACGACCTCTCCGTGGTGCGCCACATCTCCAACCGGGTGGCGGTGATGTACTTGGGCAAAATCGTGGAGATCGGTGCCGTGGACCGGGTGTTCGACAACCCCCGGCACCCTTACACCCGCGCGCTCCTCTCCGCCATTCCCGTTCCGGACCCCCAGCTGGAACGCACCCGCGAACGCATCATCCTGCAGGGTGACCTGCCCTCGCCGCTGCAGGCACCCAAAGGCTGCAACTTCGCCACCCGTTGTCCTGTCTTCGCGGCGTTGCCGCCGGCCAAGCAGGAAAAGTGCCTCACCCTGGAACCGCCCCTGGAAGCTGCGGCATCCGCCGCGGACCAGCAGTTCGCCTGCTTCTTTCCGGATGGGGAACTGGATGAGGACATGCTGGTGGTCCACGAACCGGCGGACCACCATGCGCCCTAGGACTTCTCGACCCACAAGCACCACCACTCGCACCAATGAAGGGAAAACCATGAGGAAACTGAACAGGATCGGCGGAGCTGCAGCTGTTGCTGCGGCCCTGGCGCTGACGGCCTGCGGCGGTGGCGGTGCCAGCGGCCCCGAAACGGCCAAGGCACAGGCATCGGGAAGCGACCTGGCCAAGCTGATCAGCATCAACGAGAAGCCGGCTGCCGACCTGCAGCAGGGCGGCAAGGTCACCCTTCCGTTGGGCAACATCGGGCCGGACTTCAACGGGTTCTCCAACAACGGCAACAGTGCGGACAACTCAGCGCTGCAGGTTCCCATGAACCCGGTCGCCATGAACGGCGGCGGCATGGGCGGCTGCTGGAAGGTGGACTTCAAGGGCAAGGTCACGCCGAACACGGATTTCTGCGAGTCAGTGGACAGCGTGGTCAAGGACGGCAAGCAGACCATCACCATCAAGGTGAACCCCAAGGCCACCTACAACGACGGCACCCCGATCGACGTCAAGGCCTTCAAGAACACCTGGAACATCCTCAAGAGCCCGGATGCCGGCTACGACATCGTCAGCTCGGGCGCCTACGAGTTCGTTGACTCCGTCGAAGCGGGCAGCAACGACAAGGAAGTCATCGTCAAGACCAGCCAGCCGGTCTTCCCGGTGGATTCGCTGTTCTTCGGACTCATCCACCCCGCCGTCAACACCCCCGAAATCTTCAATGAGGGCTTCAACGGCAACCTGCACCCCGAATGGATGGCAGGTCCCTTCAAGCTGGACCAGTACGACACCGCCGCCAAGACCGTCACCATGGTGCCGAACGACAAGTGGTGGGGCCAGAAGCCGGTCCTTGCCAACGTGACCTTCCGGCAGCTGGAAACCAGCGCCCAGATCGCCGCGTTCAAGAACGGCGAGATTGACGCGATGTCGGCCAACACCATCTCCCTCTACAAGCAGCTGGACGGCACCAAGGACTCCGACATCCGCCGCGGCCAGCGGCTGTTTGCCGGCGGCCTGAACCTGAACGCCCAGCGCATCACCGACGTCAACGTCCGCAAGGCCATCTTCGCCGCCGTCGACCGTGAAGCCCTGCGCAAGGTCCGCTTCAACGGGTTGAACTGGGAGGAGCCCAGCTCCGGTTCCATGATGCTCCTGCCGTTCTCGGACTACTACCAGGACAACTACCCGGTCAAGGAAACCGGCGCGGACGCCGCCAAGAAGGTCCTCACCGACGCCGGCTACACGGCCAACGCCAACGGGATCATGGAGAAGGACGGCAAGCCCGCCGCCTTCAAGATCAGCAACTTTGGCGACGACCCCACCACCCTGGCAGTGGCCCAGACGCTCCAGAAGCAGCTGCAGGCCGGCGGCATGGATGTCGGGATTGACCAGCGCGCCTCCGCCGACTTCGGCAAGGTCCTGGGCAGCCGTGAGTTCGACCTGAGCATCTCCGGCTACACGGTTGGTCCGGACGCCACTGATGCCGTCAAGCAGTACTACGACTCCAAGACCAACGAGAACAAGCTGGGCGACGCCGAGCTGGACAAGAAGATTGCCGACCTCGCCTCGATCGAGGACAACGCCGCCCGCAACAAGGCAGCCATGGATGTGGAGAAGGAGCACATGGCCAAGTACTACTCCATGGGCGTGGTCTTCAACGGCCCGCAGATCTCCTTCGTCCGCACCGGCCTGGCCAACTACGGCCCGTCCCTCTTCAAGAGCCTCTCGCAGGTTCCGGACTGGACCACCATCGGCTGGGAAAAGAAGTAACGTCCCTCCCGCGGCAGTAGCCGCACAACGCCGAAAGACGGCACCCCTGGTCACCAGGGGTGCCGTCTTTCGGCGTTTAACGGGTCTTGTTCGACGCCGCCACGCCAGGGGTAGCGTTGGTTCCATGACCGGAACTGAAGGCGACCAGCGCACCATCCGTACCGCCGTCGTCGGCTATGGGCTCGCCGGCAGCGTGTTCCACGCGCCGTTGCTCGCGGCCAACAGCAGCTACTCGCTGGACGCCGTGGCCACGTCCGATGCCGGGCGGAGGGCGGCTGCCTCATCCAGGCTTCCAGGGGTGGAGGTAATGCGGGACGGGGCCGCCGTCCTTAAGCGGGCAGCCGACCTTGACCTGGTGGTCCTGGCGACGCCGCCCGCGACGCATCATTCGCTGGCCAAGGCAGCGTTGGAAGCGGGGCTGGACGTGGTGGTGGACAAGCCATTTGCGGTCACCAGCGGGCAGGGGCAGGAACTGATCGACCTGGCGCGGCAGCTGGGCCGCGTGCTCACGGTGTTCCACAACCGGCGGTGGGACGGGGACTTCCTCACGCTGCGAAAGCTGCTGGCCGCGCAGTCGCTGGGAAGCGTCACCAGGTTCGAGTCGCGTTTCGAACGCTGGTCCCCGGCCATCAGCAAACCCTGGAAGGCCCGGGCCACAGCCGTCGACGGGGGAGGCATCCTGTTTGATCTTGGCAGCCACCTGATCGACCAGGCGCTGCAGCTGTTCGGCCCGGCCGCCGTGCTCCACGCCGAGCTGAAGGCGCGGCGCTCGGATGAGCGGGCGGATGATGACGTCTTCCTGGTCCTGCGGCACGAATCGGGGGTGACCAGCCACCTGACCATGAACATGCTGTGCGCGCAGCAGGGTCCGCGCTTCCGGGTGCTGGGCTCGATAGGCGGCTTCACCAAGAACGGTGTGGACCCCCAGGAGCCCTACATGGCGGCCGGCGGCAGCCCCCTGGATCCCGCCTACGGCCAGGAGGCGCCGGAGTGGGCCGGCCTCTTGGGCCGCGACGGCCACCTGGACCGGCTCCCCACCGAACGCGGCGCGTACCCCGAGTTCTACCGGATCCTGGCGGACAAGATCCTCGACGGCGGCACCGCGTCAGCCCGTCCCCTCCCGGTAGACCCGGAAGACGCGGTCGCGGCCCTGAAAATCATGGAAAAAGCGCGCGAACTGGCCTAGGCCCGTCGATTGCTCCCCACAGGGCCCCGTAGACGCCGTTTTGAGGGCTCAAAGGGGCGAGTAGGGAGCAATCGACGGAGGGGCTTACGCGGAGACCAGTTCGTGCCAGTCCTTGACGAGGGGCAGGTTGTGGGCTTCGGACACGGAGTGGTGTGCCACGTGGCCGGCGGCGATGTTCAGGCCGGCGGCGAGGGCGGGGTCGCGGTCGAAGGCGGCCCTGACCCCCAGGTTGGCCAGGGACACGGCGTAGCGCAGGGTGACGTTGGTCAGCGCGTAGGTGGAGGTGTTGGGCACGGCGCCGGGCATGTTGGCCACGCAGTAGAAGATGGTGTTGTGCACCTTGTACGTGGGTTCCTGGTGTGTGGTGGGGTGCGTGTCCTCGAAGCAGCCGCCCTGGTCCACCGCGATGTCCACCAGGACCGAGCCGGGCTTCATCCGGGCCACGAGGTCGTTGGTGACCAGCTTGGGGGCCTTGGCGCCCGGGATCAGGACGGAACCGATCACCAGGTCGGCGTCCACCACTGACTTTTCGATCTCGTACTTGTTGGAGGCAACCGTCTTCAGCCGTCCCTGGTACTGGGCGTCCAGTTCGCGCAGGCGGTTGATGTTGATGTCCAGGATGGTGACGTCGGCACCCAGGCCCAGGGCCATGGCTGCGGCGTTGGTGCCGGCAACACCGGCGCCCAGGACCACCACTTTGGCGGGGCGCACGCCGGGAACGCCGCCCAGCAGGACGCCCTTGCCGCCGGCCGGAGCCATCAGCGAGGTGGCACCCACCTGGACGGAGAGGCGGCCGGCAACCTCGGACATCGGGGCCAGCAGCGGCAGCGAGCGGCCTTCCTGCACCGTTTCGTAGGCGATGGCAGTGACGCCGGAGTTGATGAGTTCGCGGGTGAGTTCCGGCTCGGCAGCCAGGTGCAGGTAGGTGAAGAGGATCAGGCCCTTGCGGAAGCGGTGGTACTCGGACTTGATGGGCTCCTTGACCTTCATCACCATGTCGGCGCGGGCCCAGACATCGTCCGCCTCGTTAACGATCTCGGCGCCCGCGATCGAGTATTCCTCATCGGTAATGCCTGAGCCCAGGCCGGCACCGCGCTCCACCAGGACGGTGTGTCCGTGGGTGCGGAATTCGTGGACTCCGGCCGCGGTGATGGCCACGCGGAATTCGTTGTTCTTGATTTCTTTGGGGACGCCGATGATCATCGTCTGCTCCAGTGTGCGGGGCCGGTGGGCCGAAAAAACGGAAAGGATTTCGTGTTTCAACGATAAATCCGGCTGTGAGCCACGTGACACGGAGCGGGCTTGCAGCCATGCCAAGGACCCCCGTGATTCCGCGGTTTTGACGCTTCAGCGCTCGACAGGTGTCGAGCGCTGAAGCGTCAGGTGTCGCCTCGTGTCCGTTCGTCTGTAGAGCTTCCAGCGCAGTAATGTTGCCCCATGCAGCAGCAGGGTGTGGAACAGCTCGTCGAACAGGTGGCGCAGAAGCTGGGGCGCGGCCTGTCCCTCGAGGACCTGGACGGCCTTTTGCTGGCCTACAGCTCCAACCAGTCCCACGCCGACCGGGTGCGGGTGAACTTCCTGCTGAGCAAAAAGGTCCCGGCGGACGTGAGCGCGTGGCAGCTCTCGCACGGCATCGCCACCGCCGTGCGGCCCGTTGTGGTCCCGGCCAACCCTGATCTGGGCATGCTGGGCAGGGTCTGCGTTCCGCTCATGGTGCGGGGCTTCCGCGTGGGTTACCTCTGGGTGCAGCAGGACTCCGCGGAGGAAAGCCCGACGGCGATCCTCACCCAGCTGCCGGGCGTGAACCATGAGCTTGAGCTGCTGTCCGGCCTCCTGCTCGATTCGAATACGGCCGAATCCGAATTCCGGCGGGGCCGGGAGCGGGAGTTCCTGGCCGCCTGCGCGGGAGAACCGAACGCTGTGGCCGCCGTGGCCGGGTGGAAGGAAGTCCAGGGCCGCGGTCCGTGGCAGATGGTCACGGTCCTCGATGCGGACGGCTGGGCCAGCGGCCCGGACCCCATCGCGTCCACCCTGATCCACCGCTCCACAGCGCTCCAGGCAACCGTGGGCGTGGACGCCGCCCTTTTCAGCGCCGGTACGGAAACCCACTCGGTGGTGCTGTTCCGCGATTCGACGGGCCGGGCCAACCACGCCCAGGTCCTGGTCCACTACCAGCTGGAGCTGGCCAAACGGTCCGGCCGCCCGGTCCACCGGATCATCCTGGGCATCAGCGAGGGCTTCTCCAAGACCCGCCAGCTCTCCGAGGCATACCGGCAGTCGCGGGTGGCAGCGCAGGCGGCAGCCGTGGACCCGCAGCTGGGTGAACTGGTGGACATCCGCGCAACGGGCGTCTACCAGCTTCTCGCTTCGGCCGGGGGAGGGGTGGGGGCCTGGGCGGATTCCGGTTCGGTGTACTTCCGGATGCTCGAGGACCACGACCGCAACGGCGAGCTCATCCCGGTCCTTGAACTCCTGTATGACAACGATGGGTCCGTGCAGGATGTGGCCGGCAAGCTCCACCTGCACCGCAGCAGCATCTACAACAGGCTGGGCCGGATCCGGCAGCTGCTGGGGGTGGACCCGCTGAAGGGGATGCCCCGCCTGGAGCTGCACGCCGCGTTGAAGATGCGGCGCTGGGCGGCGAGGCCAAGGATCTGAGTACCCAGACCTGGCGTTAGGCACCGGCCCCGGTGAAGGACATGATGGCGGCCGCTACCTGCCGTGGCCGCAGGTGCTGGGCCACGTGTCCTGCCCGGTCGATCTCAACAAAGCGTCCCTGCGGCACCACCTGGGCAAGGAGGCGCGACCAATCCGCGCCCGCCACCGGGTCCTGTTTCCCGCGCAGGACCAGCACCGGCACATTGATGCCCGCCAGCCGTAGCTCCGTGGGGTAGCCCATCATCACGGGGAGCACGGTGAAGTACCATCGCGGACCGCAGCGGAAGTAGTCCGACACCACCAGCCAGTTGGAGGAGGCGCTTTCCCGGAGGAGCGAGTCCAGGAACAGTGCCAGGCCCTGCCGCCCCACGCTGCGGTGCCGCGAATCGACCACGGGACCCATCAACACCAGCCGCAGTGCCTGGTCCGGTGCGCAGAGTGCCGCCTCGATGGCGAACTGGACGCCCATCGAATGTCCCACCAGGATGTACGGGCCAATGCCGCTGGCCGTCAGAGCCTGCGCGATGAAGGCGCCGTAGTCCTCCACGGACAACTGCCTCCCCGGCCTGGGGGTGCCGGCAAAGCCCGGCAGGTCCAGGGAATAGGTGGGGGCAGTGGTGGCGAGCTCACCGTGCAGGCGGCGGAGGTAGCGGTGGGAAACGCCGATGCCGTGGATGAGGATGTATGCGGGCTCTCGCGAACCGTCCGCGCGTTCCAGCCCCGGTGCAGGTGTTCCATCAGCCCAGAGGATCCGGCCTTTCAGCCCGTGGGCTTCCAGGTCGGCTGACTGCAGCGGAGGGATTGTCCCGCCGCCGGCCTTCGCCATGGGCACTATTCCCCCGGGCCGGCGTCTGCCCCGGCGTTCTTGTCCTGCCTGCGCTTGTGTTCGGCAAGTTTCTGGCTTTCGAGCCACGCCATGATGTCAGCCTGCCGGATCCGCCGGTGCGAGCCGCGGTACTCCACCGGGATCTCACCGCGGTCCGTCATGTTGCGCAGGTAGGTGTGCGAAATCCCCGCCAGCTCTGCCGCCTGCGACGTGGTCAGCATTTCCGCCACGCTGCTCACGGTCACCGTTTCGCCGCGGCCCAGCCGGGCAAGGAGGTCCACGACGGCGTCCCGTGCCTGCCCGGGCAGCCGATGGACCGTTCCGTCGACGAAGACAGTGATGTCATTGCTGTCCTCGAGGGCGCGCGTCAGGACGCGGGCTTCGCCGGCGGGCAGGCCGGCCGTGACGCGGGGGGCTATCAATGCCATGGACGTAGCCTATCCCGGCCGCAGCCGGCGTGGCCGCGGACCCGTCAGAGCCCCAGCTCCTCCAACACCGGCAGCTTTTCCCGGACCCACGCGCGCGCCTCGGTGGCGCTCGGCGCGGACAGGGCGAGCTTGGCCAGGTCCTGGGCTTCGGACAGGGTTACCGTCTTCAGGACTGCTGCCACCGCGGCGAGGGACCGCGCCGTCATGGACAGGGTGCTGACGCCCAGGCCGGTGAGGACGACGGCGAGGGCGGGATCGGCGGCGGCCTCGCCGCAGACACCCACCGGTTTGTTGTGGCCCTCGGCCCGGGATCCTTCAACCGTCAGTCCGACCAGCCGCAGGACGGCCGGCTGCCACGGGGTGTTCAGGTTGGCCAGCGGGCCGAGCTGGCGGTCGGCGGCCATGGCGTACTGGGTCAGGTCGTTGGTGCCCAGGCTGGCAAAGCTGACTTCGCGGAGGATGGCCTCGGCGGTGAGGGCCGCCGAGGGGACCTCCACCATCACGCCGGGGGTCTTGATGCCCGCATCGGCGCACATGGAGGCGAACCGGGCCGCTTCTTCCGCAGTGGAGATCATCGGGGCCATGACCCAGACGTCGGCTTCTGACTGCTTCTGAGCCAGGGCAATGGCTTCCAGCTGCCGGTCCAGGACGCCGGGGGTGGTGAAGTCGGTGCGGTAGCCGCGGACGCCAAGGGCCGGGTTGGGCTCCGTGGAATCCGTCAGGAACGGCAGCGGCTTATCCGCGCCGGCATCCAGCGTCCGGAGGACCACCTTCTTGCCGGGGAAGGCATCAAAAACGCTCTTGTAGGCAGCAGCCTGCTCTTCGACGCTGGGTTCGGTGTCGCGCTCCAAAAAGCAGAACTCGGTGCGGAACAGGCCCACGCCCTGGGCGCCCAGCTTGGCGGCCGCTTCGGCGTCCTTGCCGCCGCCCACGTTGGCGAGCAGCGGCACCTCGTGGCCGTCCGCCGTCGCGCCCGTGCCGGTGAATTCAGCCAGCAGCGACGCCGTGGCGGCCCATGCTTCCGCTGTTGCCCGGAGGGATTCGTCGGGGTCGGAAGTGATGAGGCCGGCCGCGCCGTCCACGTACACCTCGGTGCCGTCCGGCAGTTCGTCCACTCCCACGGCGGCAACCACGGCGGGCAGGCCAAGGGACCGGGCGATGATGGCGGTGTGGGACTGGGGGCCGCCGCCGGCGGTGACCAGCGCCAGGACCTTGTTCGGGTCAAGCGTTGCGGTGTCCGCGGGGGCCAGGTCCTCGGCCACCAGGACGAACGGGGTGTTGGACGCGGGAATGCCGGGCGCGGGCACGCCGCGGAGCTCGGCCACGATGCGGGCGCGCACGTCCAGGACGTCGGTGGCACGTTCGGCCATGTAGCCGCCCAGGTTGTGCAGCATTTCGGAGACGGAGGAGCCGGACTCCCAGATGGCGCGTTCGGCAGAGGTGCCGCGGGCCACCAGCTTGGCCGCACCCTTGATCAGCATGGTGTCCTTGGCCATCAGGGCGGTGGCCTCCAGGACGGCCTTGCCGTCGCCGGTGGCATGGGCGGCGCGGTCCTTCAGTTCGTCGTGCACGGCCTGCGCGGCGGCCTTCAGTGCTGCGGTGGCTTCTTCTGCAGTGGTGTCCGGGGCCAGCTGTTCACCGGCGGGAGGCTCACTGATCGGTTTGGGCATCTGCCGGATGGTGCCGATGACGCGGCCTGGACTGACGCCTACTCCTGGGAAGTTCTGCACTGAAGGTCCTCATTCTCTGCCGGTAGACAGGCCCGCCAAGTTCCCCCGGCGCCGTGCCGGGTCCGCCGGAGGACTGCTACGTCCAGGGCGGGAAACGTGCCTGAAAAAATTGTATGTGATTCAGTTCATATAGCAACGCTATAGGTGCTAGGGTAGCGGTTATGAGTTTGGATGGCCAGCTTCCCCCCAAAATGCGGCTGCTCCGTGCTGCCGCGGAACTGCTGGCGAAATCCGCGGGGGCTCCGGTGTCCACGCGCCAGATCACGCAGCTGGCCGGGGTTTCGGCTCCTACGCTGTACCACCACTTCGGTGACAAGGAAGGTTTGTTCGACGCCGTCGTCGCCGCAGGGTTTGAAGAATATGTCGCGGGCGAAAGGGATTTCGCCCCCTCCGGACAGCCCATCGAGGACATCCGGAGAATGTGGGACAACCACGTCCAGTTCGGACTGAACCAGCCCGAGCTGTACCTGGTGATGTTCGGCAATATCCGCCCGGAGAGCCGGCCTGCCATCGTGGCGGACGCCGAGGCGCTCATGGAGGAGATGCTGAACAAGGCAGCGGCGGCGGGCCAGCTGAACGTCCAGCCCCGGGAGGCAGCCAGGTCCATCCTGGCCGCCAACGTGGGCGTGACGCTGATGCTGATTGCGGAGCCCGCTTCCGAACGCAACCTTGAACTGTCCACCATGACCCGGGACGCCATGATCTTCGCGGTGTCCGCCGAGCCCGCCAGCGGCCCGGCCCCGGGCGGCACCGGAAAGTCCTCGGTGGTGGTGGCAGCGATCGCCCTGAACGCCGCACTTCAGGCTTCGCACTCTGACCAGCTTTCCAGCTCGGAACTCAAGCTCTTCCTCGAATGGCTTCACCGGATCTCCACCAGCCCTGCCGGTTAGCCCCGGACCCCCGTAGTACCCAGCAGTACGTCGTCGTAATCATCGGACCACTCCTGCGGAGCAGCAGGAATGAGGTTAGGAAATCACATGGCAACAGAGACAGTTGCAAAACCCCGCACCAGCGCGCGCGTGCACGTCCAAAAGTTCGGGACATTCCTGTCCGGCATGATCATGCCCAACATCGGGGCGTTCATCGCCTGGGGCATCATCACCGCCCTCTTCATTGAGAAGGGCTGGTTGCCTGTCCCGCAACTGGGTGGTTTCGGCGAGACCGGCGGCAAGCCCAACATCGGCCTGGTAGGCCCCATGATCACCTACCTCCTGCCGCTCCTGATCGGCTACACCGGCGGCAAGAACGTCTATGACGTCCGCGGCGGCGTGGTGGGAGCCATCGGCACCATGGGCGTGATCGTCGGTGCCGGCATCCCCATGTTCATCGGCGCCATGATCATGGGCCCGCTGGGCGGCTGGACCATGAAGAAGATCGACATGCTCTGGGACGGCAAGATCCGCCCCGGCTTCGAGATGTTGGTCAACAACTTCTCCGCCGGCATCTGGGGCGCATTGCTCGCCATGCTGGGCTTCTTCGGCATTTCACCGCTGGTGACGGCGTTCAGTTCGGGCGCCGGAGATGTGGTGAAGTTCCTGGTCAACAACGGCCTGCTGCCGCTGACCAGCATCTTCATCGAACCTGCCAAGGTGCTGTTCCTGAACAACGCCATCAACCACGGTGTGCTCACCCCGCTGGGCGTCCAGCAGTCGCTGGACCAGGGCAAGTCCATCCTGTTCCTGCTCGAGGCCAACCCGGGCCCTGGCCTCGGCATCCTGCTGGCCTACATGTTCTTCGGCCGCGGTGCCGCCAAGGCGTCGGCCCCCGGTGCTGCGATCATCCACTTCCTGGGCGGCATCCACGAAATCTACTTCCCGTACGTGCTGATGCGCCCGCTGCTGATCCTGGCGGCCATCGCCGGCGGCATGACCGGCATCGCCACCCTGGCCATCACCGGCGCAGGACTCGTTGCCCCCGCCGCCCCGGGTTCCATCCTCGCGGTGCTGGCCCAGACGTCCCGTGACAGCTACCTGGGCGTGATCCTGTCGGTGGTGCTCGCCACCACGGCGTCCTTCCTGGTGGCCTCCGTCATCATGAAGACCACCAAGCACAGTGACGAAACAGACCTGGGCGACGCCACCGCCCGCATGGAGGCAATGAAGGGCAAGAAGAGCTCGGTTTCCTCCACCCTGACCGGTGCAGGTGCAGGCGCTTCCGCAGGTGCCGCGTCCGGCGGCCGCGGCGGAGTGGGCGTGCTGGCCGGACCCGTCCGGAACATCGTGTTCGCCTGCGACGCCGGCATGGGCTCCAGCGCCATGGGCGCCTCGGTGCTGCGGAACAAGATCAAGGCGGCCGGGTTCCCGGACGTCAAGGTCACCAACGCCTCCATCGCCAGCCTCAGCGACACCTACGACGTGGTGATCACGCACCAGGACCTGACCGAGCGGGCCAAGCCGGCCACGTCCAGTGCCGTCCACTACTCGGTGGACAACTTCATGAGCAGCCCGCGGTACGACGAGATCGTCGAGCTGGTCCGCGAGAGCAACACGGAAGGCGGAACGTCCGACGCCGGCACCGCCCACGGTGCGCACGCCGCCGAGGCGCCGGTGGACGCAGCGCCTGCCGCAGCAGGTGCGGCAGCGGCAGCTCCTGCCGCCGGCAGCTCCGACATCCTGGCCCGCGAGAGCGTGGTCATGCGCGGTTCGGCCACCACCCGCGACGCCGCCATCGACGAGGCGGGCCGGCTGCTGCTGGCCCGTGGCGCCGTGGATGAGGGCTACATCGCCGCCATGCATGAGCGGGAAGAGTCCGTATCCACCTACATGGGCAGCTTCCTGGCCATCCCGCACGGCACCAACGCCGCCAAGGACCACATCCGCAAGTCGGCGGTTTCCGTCATCCGGTACCCGGAAGGCATCGACTGGAACGGCAAGCAGGTGAAGTTCGTGGTGGGCGTCGCCGGCATCAACAACGAGCACCTGCACATCCTGTCGTCCATCGCCAAGGTCTTCACCAACAAGGAACAGGTTGCCCGGCTCGAGGCCGCCACGTCCGAGGATGAAGTCCTGGAGCTTTTCGGAAAGGTCAACGCATAGTGAAGGCAGTACATTTTGGGGCCGGCAACATCGGCCGCGGCTTCGTGGGGCTGCTCCTGCATGACGCCGGCTACGAAGTGGTGTTCGCGGACGTGGCCGAAGACCTGATCAACCGGCTCAAGGAAGCGGACAGCTACGCCGTGCACGAAGTGGGGGAGAATCCCGCCGTGCGGACCGTGGACAACTTCCGGGCGCTGAACTCCAACGCCCAGGAAGCGGAACTGGTCTCCGAGATCGCCACGGCGGACATCGTCACCACCGCAGTGGGCCCGCACATCCTGAAGTTCGTGGCGCCGGTGATCGCCAAGGGCATCGCCGCAAGGGAGCCCGGCCGGGCGCCCCTGCAGGTGATGGCCTGTGAGAACGCCATCAACGCCACGGACATCCTGGCCAAGGAGGTGGCCGCCCAGCCAGGGGCCACCGCCGCAGTGCTGGACGGCAAGGCAGTGTTCGCCAATACTGCCGTGGACCGGATCGTGCCCAACCAGGAGGCCGGGCAGGGGCTGGACGTAACAGTGGAGACTTTTTACGAATGGGTCATCGACCGCACCGCGTTCGGTGACTCCGCTCCGGCCATTCCCGGCGCCACGTTCGTGGACGACCTCTCGCCCTACATCGAGCGGAAGCTGTTCACCGTGAATACCGGCCACGCCTCGGCGGCATACTTCGGGTTCGAGGCGGGCCTGGAGAAGATCTCCGACGCCATGGCGGACCAGGACGTGGCGGAGGATGTCCGGGCGGTGCTGGAGGAAACCAAGCAGCTCCTGGTGGCCAAGCACGGGTTCAGCAACGATGAGCAGGAAGCCTACGTCCAGAAGATCCTGGTCAGGTTCTCCAATCCCTATCTTCCGGACACCGTCAACCGGGTGGGCCGTGCTCCGCTGCGGAAGCTGAGCCGGAACGAGCGCTTCATCGGCCCCGCCGCCGAGCTGGCCGAACGTGGCGTGGTGCCGGAGGCCCTGCTTGGTGCCATCGCATCAGCGCTCCGGTTCAACGACCCCGCTGATACAGAGGCCACGGAGCTGGCAGAAATCCTTCGCTCCACCAGCCCCGCCGACGCCACGGCAAAAATCACCGGGCTGGCGCCTGGCCACCCGCTGTTCGCCGCCGTTGCCACCCTCGTCGAGGAGCGGCAGGCCGAAATGGCCGGCACCCCCGCCTGACGCGCCAACTGACACGCTCCATCATTACCTGCGCCCTCAAGCGCAACGCTCCATCAGATCCTGCAGGAATTCCGGCGACGCTCCATCAGAACGACGCCGGCACTTACCCAAGTGCCGGCGTCGTTCTTTGTCTGTGCCAAGCTGGGCGGGTGAACCAGAACCCAAATGCCGCGCCTGCTTTGCTCACCGCCGACGTCGACGGCGGGACGTTCCGCCTCAGGCACGCGACGCGTGCCGACATCCCGGACATGGTGCGCCTGCTGGCCGACGACGCCCTGGGCGCCGGCCGCGAGACCGCGAAGGATATGGAACCCTACGAACGCGCCTTTGACGCGATCCACGCCGACCCCGCCCATCTCCTGCTCGTCGGCGAAAGGGTGCCGCAGGGGGAAGAGGAGGGGCCGGTGGTTGCAACCTTCCAGCTGAGCTTCCTTCCCGGCATCTCCAGGCAGGGCGCGTGGCGCTCGCAGCTCGAAGGTGTCCGCGTGGCCGCGTCCCTTCGCGGGCAGGGCCTGGGGAGGCTCATGGTGGGCTGGGCCATCGCGGAGTCGCGGCGCCGGGGCTGCGACCTGATGCAGCTGACAACGCACCATAGCCGTTCGGCAGCCCAGCGGTTCTACCAACAGCTGGGCTTCGAGGCCAGCCACGTCGGCATGAAGCTGGCCCTCTAGGCCTTGACCGTTAGGTACCCTAACTGTTAGGGTACCTAACGATGACTGACGACGATCCCCAGCTCCACGAACTTGCCGCCGCCTTCCGTGAAGCCCTGCGGCACAGCGTCTACCTGGTCCGGCGCCTCGACGCGGACGGCGAACTCAGCGCCGCCCAGCTCAGTACCCTCAAGATGCTGCTCGGCGAGGGCCAGCGCGTCGGTGAGATCGCCCGGAACCTCGGTGTCCGCGTGCCCAGCGCTACCGAACAGATCATCAAGCTCGAACGCGCAGGCTTGGCGCGCCGGGAACCGGACCCGGATGACTCCCGCGCCGTCAGGGTGATCCTGACCCCCGAAGGCCGTTCCGCCGTCGACTCCGCAAACCGGCGGCGCAACCAGGTGATGGCCGCCATCCTCAGCACGCTCACCGACCAGGACCGCCAAGCCCTGGCGGAGGCCCTGCCGGTCATCGACAAAATCAACGCATCCCTCCAGAACTGAACCAGCCACGAACTTAGGAGCACCCTCCATGGACGGCCAGCTCGCAGAAACCCTGCAAGCACCAGAATCAACCTTGACGGCCGAAAAGGCCTCATTCCTCAAACAGCCGAAGGCGGTATGGGCCACCGCCCTCGCCGCAGTGTTCGCCTTCATGGGCATCGGCCTGGTGGACCCCATCCTTCCGGCCATCGCCACCAACCTGGACGCCAGCCCCAGCCAGGTCTCCCTCCTCTTCACCAGCTACTTCCTGGTCACCGCGCTGGCCATGCTGATCACGGGGTTCGTCTCCTCCCGCATCGGCGGCAAGCGGACGCTGCTGATCGGCCTGGCCGTCATCGTCGTGTTCTCCTCGCTGTCCGGCCTGTCCGGCAGCGTCGACGAGCTGGTGGGCTTCCGCGCCGGCTGGGGACTGGGCAACGCCCTGTTCGTCGCCACCGCCCTCGCCGTCATTGTTGGGGTGGCCAGCGGCGGCGCCGGCACCGCCATCATCCTCTACGAAGCCGCACTGGGCCTGGGCATCTCGCTCGGCCCGCTGCTCGGCGCCCTCCTGGGCGGCTGGCAGTGGCGCGCCCCGTTCTTCGGCACCGCCGTCCTCATGGCCGCCGCCTTCATCGCCCTGATCGCCCTCCTGCCCAGGACGCCGCTGCCTGAGCGCAAGGTGCGGTTGCGGGACCCCCTGCTGGCGCTGGGTCACAAGGGACTGCGGACGACGGCGGCAAGCGGCTTGTTCTACAACTACGGCTTCTTCACCATCCTGGCTTTCACCCCGTTCATCCTGGGCATGGACGCGTACGGCATCGGCGGCGTCTTCTTTGGCTGGGGTGTGGCCGTGGCGGTATTTTCCGTCTTCGTTGCACCGGTCCTGCAGACCCGCTTCGGCGCGGTGAAGGTACTGACCGGCACTTTGTTCGTCCTCATGCTGGACCTGGCCGGGCTGGGACTGGCCGCGGGGCACTCGGTGCCTGCCGTCGTCGTCCTGGTCATTGTTGCCGGCGCGCTGCTGGGCATCAACAACACCATCTACACGGAACTGGCCATGGGCGTCTCTGATTCGCCCCGGCCGGTGGCTTCCTCCGGCTACAACTTTGTCCGCTGGATGGGCGGTGCCCTGGCCCCGTTCGCGGCGGCGCAGCTCGGTGAGCACTTCGGCCCGCAGGTCCCGTTCTTTGCCGGGGCGGTGGCCATGGTGATCGCCATCCTGGTCGCGTTCGGCGGCCGGGCCTACCTGTCCTCGCACGAACCGCACGTCGTGTAGCCGCTGCCGGCGCACCAACGGACAAACCCTCCATCACGGCATGTGATGGAGGGTTTGGTGTTTTCCTGCTGAAGCTGATGGGGCGTTCCAGGGAAGGCCGCCAAAAGTGATGGGGCGTTGCTAGGCCTTGGCGGAGCCCTTGGGTACGAACAGCGTCTCGGCCTGCTCCAGGGACATGCCGTTGGTCTCCGGGACCTTGAACATGACGAAGAAGAAGGAAGCCGCAGCGAACAGGGCGTACATGGCATAGGTCAGCGGCAGCGAGCCCGCTGCCATGACCGGGAAGCTCAGGGTGATCACGAAGTTGGCCACCCACTGGGCCGCTGCGGCCAGGCCCAGCGCCCGGGCACGGATCCGGGACGGGAAGATCTCGCCCAGGAGGACCCACACCAGCGGTCCCCAGGACGCGCCGAAGCTGATCACGAAGACGTTGGCGGCCACCAGGGCCACTGGGCCCCACGCGCCCGGCAGGCTGATGTTCTCGCCGCTGCCTGTTGCCGAGGAGAACGCCACGGCCATGGCGCCCAGGGACACGGCCATGCCCACGGACCCGGCCAGCAGGATGGGCCGGCGGCCCACGCGGTCCACCAGGGCGATGGCCACGAGGGTTACCAGGATGTTGGTGACGGAGGTTGCCACCGAGATGGCCAGGGAGTCCTTCTCCTGGAAGCCCACGGCCTTCCACAGGGTGGTGGAGTAGTAGAAGATTACGTTGATGCCCACGAACTGCTGGAGCACCGACAACGTGATGCCCACCCAAACCACAGCCTGCAGGCCAAAGGCCTTGCCGCGGAGGGACCCCTTTTGCCCGGCCAGCTTGTCTTCCTCAATGGCTTCCCGGATGTCCCGGATATGCCGACCGGCATCCTCGGTGGGTGCGATGGACTCAAAGACTTCCCGGGCCTGGTCCTCTTTGCCCTGGAACACCAGGAACCGCGGGGACTCGGGCAGGGTGAACGCCACCCAACCGTAAACGACGGCCGGGACGGCGGCGGCCAGGAACATCCAGCGCCATGATTCAATGCCCAGCCAGAAGGCCTGGTCCGCACCGCCGGCACTGGTGGCCAGGAGCGCGTCAGACAGCAGCGCGGCAAAAATACCCGTAGTGATGGCCAGCTGCTGCAGCGAAGCCAGGCGGCCGCGGACCTTTCGCGGCGAAATCTCGGAGATGTAGGCGGGCGCGATGACGGAGGCCAGCCCGATGCCCAGGCCGCCCACCAGGCGCCAGAACACCAGGTCCCAGACGCCGAACGCGAAACCCGTGCCCACGGCGCTGACCAGGAACAGCAGGGCGCCCAGCTTCATGGCCGGAATGCGGCCGTAGCGGTCCGCCACCTTGCCGGCCAGGAAGGCGCCTGCAGCACAGCCCAGCAGGGCAATGGCTACGGCGAAGCCCGTGACGGCCTCTGACAGGGCAAATTCTTCCTTCATGGCGTCCACGGCGCCGTTGACCACCGATGAGTCGAAGCCGAAGAGGAATCCGCCCACCGCCCCCGCGAGCGCCAGCCAGATCACCCGCCGCGGTATCCCGGTTGTGGTCTGCTCCTGTGCAGTGGGCATGGTTCTCCCTGGGTTTGGGGGTTTTATGGATGCGGTGCGGACGTCGTCGGCTGCGGTACCGGCAGAATGGCCGGCGCACACGCGCTAAACAGTGTGGCACGTCACCGCCCGAGGTTCCACTTGGCGCCGTTTGCCCCGTTAACGCAGGACGACGACGGCGGGCTGTGCCGCCGTCGTCGTCCCACCCGTGCGCTTGCGGGCTAGTGCGCCGGAATCTCCATGCTGTCCTTGTCCTGCGGGGATGCCTTCTGGTCGGTCAGCTTCTTCCGCGGAAGGGCGAAGCTGATGAGGAACGCCAGGCCGGTGAGCGCCGCCGCCGTCAGCATCACGGTGTCGATGGACGTGGCGAAGCCCTCGGTGATGGGCCTGGTGAGGGTGCTGTTGGCGGTATGCAGCCAGCTGGTGTCGTTCAGGGAATCGTTGGAGGCGCCGTTCTTGAAGAATTCGTAGAGCTTGGCGTTGGCAGGGTCCGACGCGACGGCAGGGTCCTTCAGGACGGCCAGGTAGGCGGGGTCCGTGGTGGCGGCCTTCATGCCGTCGGCAATGCGGCTTGCCGCCATGCTGAAGAGCATGGAGATGAAGACGGCGGTGCCCACGGCGCCGCCCATGGAGCGGAAGAACGCTGCGGAGGAGGTTCCCACGCCCATGTCCCGCGGCGGTACCGAGGTCTGCATGGCCAGGGTGAGCGGCTGCATGCAGAAGCCCAGGCCGACGCCGAAGAAGACGGCGATGAGTCCGGGGACCCAGAGTTCGGTGTCCACTGCCAGTGAGAAGCCCATCACCAGGGCGGCGGCGGTCAGGATGCCGGTACCCATGATGGGGAAGATGCGGAACGTGCCGGAGGCCGAGATGGTGCGGCCGGCGGTGATGGAGCCGAACAGGATGCCCACGGTGAAGGTGATCATCATCAGGCCGGCCTCGGTGGGGGTGAGGCCCTTGACCAGCTGGAGGTACATCGGAAGCATGGCGATTGCGCCGAACATGCCGATGCCGATGATGAAGTTCAGCAGCGAGGACAGTCCGAACGTGATGTTGTGGAAGAGCCGGAGCGGGATCAGGGCGTAGTCGCCGGCGCGCTTCTCCGCCAGCAGGAACCAGGCAATGCCCACCACACCCAGGCCGTAGCAGAGGAAAGAGTTCACGGAGGTCCACCCCCACGTGCGGCCCTGCTCAGCCACCAGGAGGAGCGGAACGATGGCCACGGTGATGGCGGCGGCGCCCCAGTAGTCGATTTTCTGTTTCAGGTGCTTGGCGGGCAGGTGCAGGAACAGGAACACCACCGTCAGCGCGGCAAGGCCAATGGGAATGTTGATGAAGAAGACCCAGCGCCAGCCGTCAAAACCGAGGATGTTCGCCGAGCCGGCGAATGCCCCACCCACCACCGGGCCCAGGACCGAGGAGATGCCGAACACGGACATGAAGTAGCCCTGGAACTTGGCGCGGTCCTTGAGCGAGACGATGTCGCCGATGATGGTCAGCGCCAGGGCCAGCAGGCCGCCGGCGCCAAGGCCCTGGATGCCGCGGGCAACTGCGAGTTCGGTCATCGAGTGGACCGAGCCGGCGTAAAGCGAGCCCACCAGGAAGATGAGGATCGCGGTCAGGTACAGCGGGCGGCGTCCGAAGATGTCACTCAATTTGCCGTACAGCGGGGTGCTGACCGTGGAGGTGATCAGGTACGCGGTGGTGGCCCACGCCTGCAGGGAGAGCCCGTCCAGGTCATTGGCAATGGTGTAGATGGAAGTGGAGACGATGGTCTGGTCAAGGGATGCCAGGAACATGCCCAGCATCAGGCCCACCATCACGGTGACGATCTGGCGTTGCGTCAGGGTTTCTCCGGGGCCGGGCGCGGCAGTGGCTTTGGACATGGGTGCTCCAAGGGGAAGGAAAAGATATAAGCAGCGATAGTTGCTTTCAGTAACTATCTTACTCGTTGTTTTTATTCCCCGCCCTGCCGGGCTTCCTGCTGGCGCTCCACGAGGATGCCGTCCGGATCGCACCAGACGGTGGCTCCGGGGCGGAAGGTCACGCCGTCGATCACCACATCCACGTCAACCTCGCCGGCCCCCGCCTTCTGGCTCTTCCTGGGGTTGCTGCCCAGGGCCTTGACGCCAAGGTCCAGGTCCGCGATCGCCAGCCGGTCACGGATGGCGCCGTTGATGACGACGCCGGCCCAGCCGTTTGCCACGGCGCTTTCGGCGATCATGTCCCCCATCAGGGCCGTGCCCAGCGATCCGCCGCCGTCCACCACCAGGACCGCCCCGTTCCCCGGTGACCCCAGCGTGGACTTCACCAGGGCGTTGTCCTGGAAGCAGCGGATGGTGCGGACCGGGCCGCTGAAGTGCGAGCGGCCGCCCAGGGACTGGAACTGCAGGGAGACGGACGCCAGCTCGTCGCCGCGCTCATCGTAGAGGTCGGCGGTATTGACCGCTGTGCCTTCGGTCGGGGTGGGTGCGCTCATCTGGTTCTCCTCGATACTCGGCAATTTGTTACCCGGCAACGTGATCCCCCGGGCGGCGTTGACCGCCGCGTGCCCGGTGGCCCGGTACCGCCCACGATAGTCTGATTCCACCGCCAGCCGGCCGCACCAGGGGGAGCACGCCAATGAGTCCGTTCAACACGCCCGCGCCGCCGGATGATGCCGCAGGCAAAACCGCGACGGCGGCGCTCGCCGAGCCGGTGCAGAAGGTCACCGCCCGTTGGGTCACCGGCCTGGTGCTGGTGAACGTGGGCATCAACGCGGCGTTCTTCGGTCCCATCAACGTGTTCATCGGCCAGCAGGCCATCAGCATTGATGCGCCTTCCAAGGAAGCCATCCTCTCGCTGGTGACGGCCTGCGGTGCGGGGGTTTCGCTGGTGGCCAACCCCCTCTTCGGTGCCCTCTCGGACCGGACCACGTCCCGGTTCGGCCGGCGGGCCCCGTGGGTGCTGGCCGGGGCAGTCCTGGCCACGGCGGCGCTGCTGGCCATGTCCTTCTCTGCCGCGGTGGCCCTGATGGTGCTTTTCTGGTGCCTGGTGCAGCTGGGTGCAAATGCCGCGTACGCGGCCATTACCGCCGCCGTCCCGGACCGGGTTCCCGTCATCCAGCGCGGGGGAGTGGGCGGACTCGCGGCCATGGGGCAGACCCTTGGCATCCTCACTGGCGCGGTTTTCGGGGCAGCGGTCTCCGGCAACTTCATGGTGGGCTACTGGCTGTGTGCGGGCGCCCTGCTGGTGTCCGTGCTGCCGTACCTGTTCCACCGGAATGATCCCGCCCTGCCCAAGTCCGGGCTGGAGGCTTTCCGGCCCAGGGTTTTCCTCAAGGGTTTCTGGATCAGTCCCCGGCGCCACCCGGATTTCGCCTGGGCCTGGCTCACGCGCTTCCTGGTCAACGTGGGAAACCAGCTGACCATCGTCTACCTGCTCTTCTTCCTGCGTGACGTCATAGGCCATGAGGATCCTGCCGCGGGGGTTCTGGTCCTGACGGGTATCTACGCGGTGATGGTCATGGCCACCGCGGTGGTGGCCGGTCCCTGGAGTGACCGGGTGGGCAGGCGGAAACCGTTCGTCATCGCCTCCTCGGCCACAATCGCCATGGCCGGAGCCATCATGGCCTTCTTTCCCGTCTGGCCCGGCGCGCTCGCCGGCGCCGCCGTCCTGGGCGTCGGTTTCGGCGCCTACCTGGCCGTGGACTTTGCGCTGCTGACCCAGGTCCTGCCGTTCGCCGTCAGCCGCGGCAAGGACATGGGGATCATCAACGTGGCCAACTCGCTGCCGCAGGTGGTTGCCCCGGGACTGGCGCTGCTGGCCGTGGCCTACTGGGGTGGCTACCGGACGCTGTTCCTCACGGCGGCTGCCATCGGGCTGCTGGGTGCCGTTTTCGTGGTGAAAATCAAGGGCGTCGACTGACCTGCCGGTGCCCGAAACTAAGGCCGCTGACTAATTAGGGCACACGCCTGTGCCGTATAGTTGAACCGGGCTGCAGGGCGGTACGGAAGTGGGGGCGCTCCTGGCCGCAGTCCCTACGACACAACCCCGGAATGCTGATGCCCGAGACTTTTTCAGACCATCCGCCCATGGCCGCCCGGCCTTCCGCTCCACGCCAGCGCCTCCGCTACACGCGGATCCTGGACACCGCCGCAGGGTTCGCCCGCACGGGTCTTGACGCCGTGGAACTCTCCGAAGTCGCAGAAAAAGCGGACGTGCCACTGGGAACCCTCTACCGTTACTTTCCGTCCCCCACCCACCTGATGCTGGCGCTGTACCGGCAGCAGCTGGACGAGCTGCAGGCCGGTTCCCGGGGCTCGTCGCCGCGCTTCCGGGGCCGGGCGCTGTCCGGCCTGCTGATGGAAATCTTCCACATGCGCGTCATGCAGCCCGCGGTGGAGCAATGCCTCAGCCGGGGCGTGTACCACCCGGACAAGGACACCACCGCACTCCTGCGCGAGATTGATGCACTCAGCGAAAAGCTCGTTGCGGGTGCCTGCGGCGACGCCGTGGGAGCCAGGGTCCTCCTCCTGACCGTCACTGGTCTGGTCCAGTCCGTCCGGAACCGGCGACTGTCCCTCTTCGAAGCCGAGGAGGACCTGAAAAAGGCGTGCGGTCGGCTGTCCCCCGGGGCCGAGGCGGGCTTCACAGTGTCCCGGTCGGCGTAACTGGTCTAGACCAAAAGGCAATTAAATACGCCATAATGCCGTGATCTGGATCACAAATCGTCCTGCATAAACGTTTTGTCAGGCTAAAGCTGTGTCAAGCAGGACCCGGCAGCCCTTCCGGGCCTGCCTACCATTGGGGCACAGGAGCGGCAGGGCGGAAACATCCCCGGCGTTCCCGCGGACCCGCCACCCTTGGGTTTCCTGTCGCACTACCTTCCACGCCTGGGCCCGGGAGGGCCCGGTTCCCGATGTGCCGTGTGCCCACGGCCAGCACCAGGAGACAACGACGTGTCCATTGACGCAATCACAGCCACCGACGATTCAGCAGCCACGGCCTTGACCGAAGACGAAATCTTCACGGCCCACCAGGGCGGCAAGCTCTCCGTCACCAGCACGGTTCCGCTGTCCAACAAGCGGGACCTGTCCATCGCCTACACCCCCGGAGTGGCCGAGGTGAGCCGGGCCATCCACGCCAAGCCCGAACTGGCCCGCACCCTGACCTGGGCCGAGCGCCTGGTGGTCGTGGTCAGCGACGGCACTGCCGTCCTGGGCCTGGGCAACATCGGGGCCAGCGCCTCGCTGCCGGTCATGGAAGGCAAGTCCGCCCTCTTCAAGACCTTCGGCGACCTTGATTCCATCCCCCTGGTCCTCAACACCACGGACGTGGACGAGATCGTGGAAACGCTGGTCCGCCTGCGCCCCAGCTTCGGCGCCGTGAACCTTGAGGACATCTCCGCCCCGCGCTGCTTCGAGCTCGAGGAAAAGCTGATCGAAGCCCTTGACTGCCCGGTCATGCACGACGACCAGCACGGAACCGCCGTCGTGGCCCTGGCAGCGCTGACCAACGCCGCCAAGGTGACCGGCCGCGGCCTCGAGGGCCTGAAGGTAGTGGTGTCCGGCGCCGGCGCGGCGGGGATCGCCGTCGCCGAAATCCTGCTCGCAGCCGGGATCACCGACGTCGTCCTGCTCGACTCCCGCGGAGTCATCAACAGCGGCCGCGCCGACCTCGCTGCCAGCCCCGACAGCAAGAAGGCCGACCTCGCCGGCCGCAGCAACCCCCGCGGCATCACCGGCGGACCTGCTGAAGCGCTGGCCGGTGCCGACGTCTTCATCGGCGTCTCCTCCTCGAAGCTGGACGAGGCGCACCTGGCATCGATGAACCAGGACGCCATCGTGTTCGCCCTGTCCAACCCGGATCCCGAAGTCCTGCCCGAGGTGGCCGTAAAGTACGCCGCCGTGGTGGCCACCGGCCGCAGCGACTTCCCCAACCAGATCAACAACGTCCTGGCGTTCCCCGGCATCTTCCGCGGTGCCCTCGACGCCGGCGCCCGCCGCATCACCCCGGCCATGAAGCTCGCAGCGGCGCGCGCCATCGCCGGGCTCGCCGCCGAGGACCTCTCGGCTGACTACATCGTCCCCAGCCCGCTGGATCCCCGCGTGGCACCGGCGGTCACCGCGGCCGTCGCCGCGGCGGTGGAAGCGGAGTAAATCCCCTTTCCGGCAGAAACCACGACGGCGGTGCCTCCTTCCCCGAAGGAGGCACCGCCGTCGGGCGTTAAGGGCCGGCCCTAGACTGAAGTCCATGAGCTCCGAAACCGTGGTGACCATCCTGTGCGGCCTGGCGATCCTGGTGGGGGTGGCCGGCACCATCATTCCCGTCCTGCCAGGCAGCGTCCTCATTGGCGTGAGCCTGCTGGCGTGGGCCATCTGGGGCGGCGCCGGGTCTGCGGGGTGGGTCGTGTTTGCGGTGGCCATGATCTTTGTCGCCGCGGGGATGACGGCGGGTGCCGTCCTCACCGGCAGGAAGCTCAAGCAGCATGCCATTCCCAGCCGCAGCATTGTGGTGGCCCTCGTGGCGGGCGTGGTGGGGATGTTCATCATCCCTGTGGTGGGCCTCTTCGTTGGTTTCGCGGCCGGGCTGCTGGCCAGCGAGTTCCTCCGGACTCGGAATTTTTCGACGGCGGCGAAGTCCAGCTGGGCCGCGCTGAAGGCCACCGGGCTGGGGATGCTCGCGGAGTTCGGGCTGGCCTGCCTTGCCGCCAGCACCTGGGTCATTGGTGTGTGGATCGCCGCCGCCAACGGCTGAGTCCATTGCGCCCCGGACCCTGCCCGGGTACAACCAAGGTATGACCCAGCCAGCTTCAGCCCGGGACCATGTCCACGCCTGGATGGAAAAATACCAGGCTGCCTGGACCAGCAACGGCGCCGATGACATCCGCAACCTGTTTGCCCCGGACGCGCTCTACGAGACGCGTCCCCATGATCCCGAACCCTGGCGCGGCCAGGACGGGATCGTCCAGGGCTGGCTGGCGGCACGTGACGAGCCAACCGACTGGACGTTCAGCTGGGAACTGCTGGGGTGCGACGGCGACACCGCCTTTGTCCAGGGCCTCACCACCTACTCGGGCGGCAGGCCCACGTACGACAATCTGTGGGTGATCAGGTTTGATGGATCCGGCCGTGCCCGCTCCTTTACTGAATGGTTCATGGCGGGGAAGCCGGAGATCCCTCCCGGTTAGCATGGAAAGATGAGCGCCGGGGAGACCGCACCGATCTACTGGGACAACCGCGACCTCACACCGTTGGGGCAGGCCCAGCTGCGCACCCCTGTCCACGACCTTGCCGGGGGAGTGGGCGGCCTGCTGACCGGCGTCCTCGGCGGCCGCAACCCTGCCCTGCTCTCCATCGACGGCGAGGTGCCGCGGCTCAAGCGGCTGCTGCCCAAGCCTGCCAAGGCGGTTCATGAAGCCGTCTTCACCAGCCACGAACCGGAGCGCCTGATCACCCTGGCGCGCGCCTACCCCGGGTGGGCGGGGCTCTGCTACCTCATGGGCGGGCTCCTGGCGTACAAGCACGGCGGCTACCTGCGGGCGTCGGAACTCCTGCAACGGGGGCTCGCCACCCGCAATGACGACGAAGCCAACCGTTACTCATCGACCTACCTCACCCGTATCGTCACCCGGATCGAACTGGCCGAGCGGGTGGAGATCCCCGTGCTGTTTAGCGAGGAATCGGTGTTCCTTGCCCTGTCCCATGCGCTGCGCGAGACGGGCCGCACCGAAGCGGCGCTCGACGCACTGGGCGGGCTGCCGCCATCGCTTCCCATGGCCCTGGCGCGCTGCTCGCTGGCCCTCACCCTGGGACGAAGCCGCACGGTCATTGACTGGACGGAGGGGCTGCTGAACGCGGACGATCTCTCCGCTGCCCTGCTGCTGGTCCGCGCCCGTGCCCTGCGGCGTGAAGGCCGGCTGGAGGCTGCGCACCAGGCCATCGCCGAAGTTTTGCGCCGTCGCAAGACACACCTTGTGCTCCGCAACGACGCGCTGACGGACCGGGCATTGCTCGTGCTGGAATCGGGCCGGCGGTCGCTGAATCCCCGCGACTGGGGACGCCGGCGCGGGGACCCGGAACCGCAGCGCGAACTCGAGGCGCCGCCGCGCATCCGCAAGGATGAGGAAATGCGGCGGATCTGGGAGCAGGACTGGAAGGAACTCGGCGGAGAGTAGGAACCCGGACCGGCTACTGGGGGCGGCCGGCCAGGAACGGCACCAGCTGCTCGCCGAGCAGCACGGCCCCCAGTGCCACCATGATGATACCGCTGGCAAGCGTTACTGCCCGGGCGGCGCCGGGCCTGCTTTGCAGCAGGGAGCGCGAGAGCAGGGCCACCACCGTGTAAACCAGGCCCGCCAGTGCCACGAACGTCATGCCCAGCAGCCCGGACTGCACCGGCACGGGCAGGGAGGCCTCGGAGCTGACGAACTGCGGTATGAGGGCCACATAAAAGAGCAGGCCCTTGGGGTTGATCCCGCTGGTGCCCATCCCCTGCAGGAAGGTGCGCAGCTGTGTTCCGGCGGCCTGTATTCCGGCGGCGCCGGGCGCGTCCGCGCTGAAGCTCGCGCCGCGCCAGGACCGGAGGGTTCCCACCCCCAGCCACAGCAGGTAGCCCGCGCCGGCCAGGGTAATCCAGCCCAGGACCCCGGGCATGCCGGCCAGCACGGCGGCCAGCCCGGCCACCAGCAGGACGGTGTGAAGGACGTATCCGCCGCAGAGCCCGGCAACCGCGGGGGCGAAACTGCGCTGCCGCAGGCCCGCCGCGATGGTGTAGGCCCAGTCCACCCCCGGCGTGCAGGCCAGGGCTGCAGCAACCACCAGGAAGGCAAGGAACAACTGCGGGTTCATCGGGTTTCTCCTGTCGAAAGGCTCTCAGGAGCAACCATAGGGAGAATCCAGCCATAAGTGCTGTCCTGTTTTCGCCCGCCCCGCGGTGACAGCAGTATGTTTATTGCGTGATAGACAAGATTGACAGGAATATCTTGCGGCACCTCCAGGAGGACGGGCGCATGACCGCCACCGCGCTGGCAGCGAAGGTGGGCCTGACGGTGGCTCCCTGCCACCGGCGGCTGCGCGACCTGGAGTTGTCCGGGGTGATCCGCGGGTACAAGGCAGACATCGACCCCGCGGCGGTGGGCCTGGGGTTCGAGGCGATCGTTTTCGTCACGCTCCGCCAGGTGGACCGCCCCACCATGGAGATTTTCGAGAACCGGGTGGCGGACAACCCGAACATTGTGGAGGCACAGCGGCTGTTTGGTTCACCGGACTATCTGCTGAAGGTCATAGCGGAGGACCTGCCGGCGTACCAGCGCTTCTACGACACCGAGCTCACATCGCTGCCCGGCGTTGAACGGCTGACGTCAACGCTGGTCATGAAGAACCTCAAGTCCAACGCGGGTCCGCCCGTCTAGGTCCCCGCGGTCCGCATGTCAGTCGGCAGGCAGGATGTGGACGATGATCACCTGCGTGTCCTTGCTGCCGTCGTAGCGGAGATCGTAGTTCACCGTCAGTCCGGTGCCTGTTCCCGGCGTGATGGAGAAATCGCTCTTGGAAGCAGGATCCGCCTGGGTGCTGCTGATCCATTCTTCAGCCGGCTCCGCTGCTATCCCGTAGCGTTGCACGCCGTCCCTGATCAGCTCAAAGTACTCGTCAGGTGAGCCGGCGGTGAGGAAGTAGGTGACCTCGCTGAAGTCCGTCCGCCGGTCTGTGGTGTTGAAACGGATCCGGTCCGTTTCGGCGGTTATTTCGCCGTTGGGCGCCAGGATGCTGAGGCTGATCTTGCCCGAACCCCGGGTATTGATCTCGGGGCCGTAACTGTCCTTGGTGACGCGGACGGCGTCCTTTTCCAGGCGTCCCGAGCTCATATCCAGGCGGGCCGTCCCGGTGGTGCGGATACTTTCCACGCCGGCGGCGTCAAGGGTGGAGAAAGCGGAGGTTTTCACGGGGCTCCCTGCAGAAGATGAAGTGGCGGTGGTCGGATCGGCCGGAGTTGGCGCTTTGCAGCCGGCCAGGACAAGGAGTGAAACGAGGGCAATGACGACGGCGGTCCGTTCGCCGGGTGCGGCGCGTCGGCGGGGCGCAATCACTGGTGGACCTCCGCGTCGAACCCGTCAAGGAACCGGTCCATGATGCCGGGAATGTTGTTGGTGGGACGGTACTGGTCCACCCGGCCGTCAAAGTCGGAGCCGATGATCTGCGCCGCCCGGTCCGGGTCCGTGGCCAGAAGATGTTGGTAAGCGGGGAGGGTGTCCTGCCGGATGAGGTTCCAGCGCTGGTCCGCGTTGGCGATGTTGCCGTCGGGGAAGCCCGTGGTGAAGTCGGTGCGGAACTGGGCAGGATTGTCCCAGCTGGTGAAGGGGATGTTCTCGGGACCGGGGCTTTCCACGCTGAAGCTGTAGGGAAACACCTCGGGGTAGCTTTTGGCGCCCGGGATGGAGGGTTCCCCGGCGAGCGTCACCATATAGGTCACGGCTTCCCCTCCAGGGTGGCCGCGCATGTTGTCGTAGTCGTCCGCGATAATTTCGTTCTGCTCGCGGTACAGGAGGGCCGTGTTTCCTTCACGGACCTGGTCGGGATCTCCCGAATCGATCTGCGCCCACGCGTTGGCCGTGGCCTGGTCGATGGCGCCGGAGTCGCGAAGGCGGTTGATCTCACCGATGCCACCGTTCAGATACGCCTGGTGCTGGCGCGCCTGGTCCAGGAAGATTTCCTTGTTCATGTCCAGCATGCTGGTTTCATAGAAGCGGATTTCCGCATCCGTCATCCCTGCGAGCTGTTCCAGCTGGTCCAGGACGGGAAGGGGGATGTCCGAGGCTGGATTGTCGGTGATTTGTTGAGCCAAATCCCGCAGCATGGCCATGTCCCGGAATCCGCCGGCGAAGGACGGGCCAATCATATTGGCCATGCCTGCCCACTGCAGGTCCGGGTTGGCAAGGTAGGCCTGGCCGTAAAAGTCGTAGACCTTGGTGATGGTCTCCCAGTTGTATTCCGTACCTTTTGACGTGTCCCAGTCGGCTGGATCAATGCCCATGTCCAGCATCGCCTGCCGGTTCCAGTAGGAATTGAGGAAGTCCTGGTAGCCCTTGGAGTTCTTGCTGATCAGGCCGGAGTCCGCCGCGGCGTCCATGGCGGTTTTGGCTGCCTCCGGGTTCGCCTGGGCCCACTGGCGGAACCCGTCGCTCAGCAGGTAGGCGCGCCGCTCGGCCGGGGTCATGGCATTCAGTCTGTCTGTCAGGTCCTGGGCGGTTCCGCTCCCGGATCCGCCCGACCCGGGTCCTCCCGGTCCACCAGTGCTGGCCTTCTCCTGTTCGTCCGCGTTGGCAAGGAGTGTCCTGGCGGCCGACTCCAGCCCTGCCGTTGCCGACCTCAGCAGCCTGGCGTGCGATGACGTCCACTCGCTGCGGAACCTGTCGCCGTCGCGCCCTTTCCACAGGCCGGAACCAATGCTGCTGCTGAGCTGCTGCCCCAGGACGTTGAGCCGGTTGGCGCCGGCAGCCAGGTCCTTGGCGAGTTGCCGCAGCTGCGCCACATCGCCGCCGTAAAAGTTTCCCGCCATGCTGCCCCCTGTTGGCTCCCCCGCTGTTGGCTCTTCCGTGCCAGCCTAACGGGGCATCCTCCGTGCGGCGATGGGGAGTGGTGCCCCTGTGGTCCCCGCCTACTCGGCCTGGTCCCCCAGGAGCCCGGTGGTCCGGTACGGGATGACTTCGCGGAGGAACATGCTGGTGGACGTGCGGACGATGCCCGGGCAGAGCCGGATCTCCTCCGACACCCGGTAGAGGTCGTCGGGGCTCTTGGCCACCACGCGGATCAAGAGGTCGGTATCGCCGGCCGGCGCATGGCACTCCAGGACTTCGGGAATTTCACGCAGGGCAGCGATAGCCTCGTTCAGGTGGCTCTGGTCCAGCTCTGCGCTGACCGCGGCGGCCACGCCCCGTCCCAGGGCCGCCGGAAGCACCCGGCTGCTGTTGGGGCGGAGGGCGCCGGATGCCGTCATCCGCTCCAGCCGGCTCTGGACGGTTCCGCGGGCGAGGCCCAGCCGCTGGGCAAGCACCATGATGGGGACACGCGGATCCTGGTCCAGGGCATTCAGGATGCGCCGGTCGGTGGCGTCCAGTTCCTGCAATCTGACCACTTCCTGTTACTGCTGGCCTCAGGGATTGATCAAACTGATCAACTCAAGTTGGGCCAATTGTCCCAACTGTATGTTCTCTGCTGGAATAGTGGCAACAAGGACAAAAGCTACCGCTGGTCCGCGCAGGCTACAGTTTCCCCGGCACACCACCCGGCACCTGGACACCGCTTCCCGCAAGGAAGCCGCCGCTGATTGACGCTTGTTCACACCACGCTCATTCTGCAAACACGGCAAGAGCCCCTGAGCTACCGACGCCCGCCTCCCGGAGTCATCGGTAGCTGAGGGGCTCTTGTGTGCTTCCGTTTAGGGTTGATCCATGACCTCCGCCGGCCGCTTCGCCCCCAGCCCGTCCGGTGAGCTGCACGTGGGAAACCTGCGGACCGCAATCCTCGCCTGGCTTTTCGCCCGCTCCACCGGACGCCGCTTCCTGCTGCGGGTGGAGGACCTGGACCGCGCCCGCGCAGGAGCGGAGGCCGTGCAGCTGCGAGAACTGGCGGCAGTGGGCATCACCTGGGACGGCGATGTGGTCCGGCAAACCGACCGCGGGCCCCTCTACGCCGCGGCGATCACACGGCTTGAAGAGTCCGGCCTGACGTACGAGTGCTTCTGCACCCGCCGCGAGATCCAGGAGGCGCCGTCCGCCCCGCATGCTCCGCAGGGTGCCTATCCCGGCACATGCCGCAACCTGGACCGGGCGGAACTGGAGTACAAGCGGTCCACGCGGCCGGCCGCCATCCGCCTGCGGGCGCATGTGCGGGAATACACGGTCCAGGACGTCCTCCACGGCGAGTTCACCGGGGCTGTGGACGACTTCGTGCTTCGCAGGAATGACGGGGTAACCGCCTACAACCTTGCCGTCGTGGTGGATGATGCCGCGCAGGGCATAGACCAGGTGGTCCGCGGCGACGACCTGCTCCCCTCAACGCCCCGACAGGCTTATCTCGCCTCGCTCCTGCATATTCCCGTCCCGGAATATGTGCATGTTCCCTTGGTGGTGAACCGCGACGGCGTGAGGCTGGCAAAGCGCGATGGAGCGGTCACGCTGGCGGACCTCGCCCAGGCCGGGATGGGTGCCCACGACGTGCGGAACCTGCTGCTGGAGTCCCTGGGATTACCCGCCGGAACGCTGGGCCACGCACTGCAGGCCCTGGACCCGGCACGGTTGCCCCGCGAACCCTGGGTGTGGCCCGGGATGGACCGCCCGGCCGCTGGCTAAGCTTGGTAGATGTCAGACGAGCACATTCCGGCCCAGGCCCGGACGCCAAGGTTCACGGTGGAGACCGCCAAAGTCCTCGCAGAGGTTGCCCACAACCGGCAGAAGGACAAGCTGAAGCGGCCCTACCGGGACCATGTCCTTGCCGTCGGGGATGCCCTGGCGGACTTCGACGACGAGATCCGGATCGCGGGTTACCTCCACGACATCGCCGATGACACACCGATGACACGGCAGGCCCTGCTGGACATGGGGGTTCCCGAGCGCTCCGTGGACATCATCGAGCGCGTCACCAACCGCCTGCACAGCGACCCCGACGATTACCAGTCCGGCATCCGTGAGATCGCCGGGGACCATGACGCCGCCCTGGTCAAGATCGCCGACAATGCGCACAACTCCCTGCCCGAACGCGTCCAGGCGCTGGCGGAGAAGTGGCCGGACAAGCCCCCGGTGACAAAGTACCGGGACGCCAGGCCGGTGCTTTACGCAGCCGTGGAGGTGGAGGAGGTCCGCAAGATTTTGGCTCGGGCCAATCCGTGGCTGCTGGAGGAATTCGACGCGCAGCTGGATGAGGCCGATGACACCGACTACGAGAACCTCCGCTACGATTCCGGCCCGGGCTCCCGCTCCAAGTAGACCAGGAACTCCTCCGCGAACCGCCGCACCCCGTCCCATTCCGTGTAGATGTAGTCGCGGCCGGTGTCCGTATCCGGGCTGCCCTGGCCGCTGACGATCTTCTTCATCATCATGCGCTTGAGGAATCCGTACTGGGTGTAGAGGAGGGCGCCGCCGAACATCGCCACCTTGTCAGGATGCCAGCCGGTGCTGTCCTCGAACTCCGCAACGTACTTTTCCGCCTCTTCCGGCTCCGCGTGCGCCGAGAGGCTGACCGAGAACAGGGCGGCCGGCAGGCGCTCCAGGCCGGACCGGTTCCGGCGGACAAAATCGGCCACGTAGCCCTCGTGCTTTTCGGCATGGATGGAAGCACCCACTATGATGCCGTCATAGCCGTTAGGCAGGCCGTGGTCTGCGTGCTTGAGGTCCAACGTGTCGGCCTGGTGCCCGTGGGCCTGCAGGACATCAGAGATGTAGTCGGCGATGCGGGCCGTTTGCCCTTCCGAAGTTCCGTACGGGATCAGGATTCTTGCCATGACCACTACTCTGGCGTCCGCCCGGAACCGGGCAAAGGGGCAAAGGTCCCTGTATGCGGTGCCCTGCAGGCGTCCTGCGGAGCAGCCGGGGACTAGACCCGTCCCAGCGCTTCGATGTCCTCCAGGAAGTCCGCCTGCACCTCCGCGCTCACGGTGGTGCGGGTATCACCAATGGCGTCGAGGTAGTCCTGGGTGGAGGGACCTTTCCTGACGGCGGCGCGGACGGAAACGTCGCCCCCGGAGGCCAGCCCGCCGTCGTCGTACACGGCTTTTTCCAGCGCCCGCTGGGAGGCGCTGCGGGCCGCGTACTCGATGTCGGCCGGGGAGAAGCCCTCGGTACGTTCCACCAGGAGTTCCACGTCCACGGCATCCACCACGGCCGCCGGGATGAAACGCTGCCACATCGCCTCCCGGGCCTGCCGGTCCGGCAGCCCGATGGGGATGACGTAGTCGAACCGCCCGTGGCGCAGGAAGGCCGAGTCGAGGGCGCGGATGAAGTTGGTGGCGCAGACCAGGAGCCTGCCGGGCTGTTCCCGGAATGCGGGAATGATCTTCAGCAGCTCGTTGGTCACCCCCTGCAGCGGTGACGGCGGATCACCGGCGCGCTGGGAGGCGATCTCCTCCACCTCGTCGATGAACACCACCGCGTGCTCCAGTTCCGCGATTTCCAGGAAGGTCTCGCGCAGCGCGCCGGCCAGGCCCTGCGGGTCGCCGGCCAGGCGGGACGGGAAGACCTCCACGAACGGCCACTCCAGCCGGGAGGCGATGGCCTTGGCAAAGGTGGTCTTGCCGGTGCCGGGAGGCCCGAAAAGGACGACGGCGCGCGGCGGC
The DNA here is from genome assembly GCF_019977375.1 of Arthrobacter sp. NicSoilB11. Taxonomy (NCBI): domain Bacteria; kingdom Bacillati; phylum Actinomycetota; class Actinomycetes; order Micrococcales; family Micrococcaceae; genus Arthrobacter; species Arthrobacter sp. NicSoilB11. The sequence goes on along the minus strand of NZ_AP024657.1, from coordinate 4,235,634 downwards.
ACCACGCCGAATTCATCGGCCAGGTCCGCCTCGGCGAGCGGCAGCACCAGGCGCCGTTCCAGCAGTTCCTTTTCTCTGCGCATGCCGGCAACGTTTTCCCAAAGGTCGCGGGCCAGGACGCGGCCGCCCAGCTGGCCCAGGGCGCCGAGCTCCTGGCGCTGGACGGGAATGGTCCGCTCGAAGTAGCGCAGGTTTTTCTTGAGTGCGAAGCCGCGGCCCAGGAAGGCCTCCACGCGGGTTTCGGACTCAGGCATCAGGGCGGAGAGCTTGTTCAGGCCGTGCGGGGCCATCCGGTTTTCGACGGCGGCGAGCAGCGAGGTGCCGATGCCCCTGCCGCGGTACTCGGGAAGGGTGGCCAGGAACACGATCCAGCCCTGGTCATGCGCGGCCCGTCCCACGGCGGCGCCCACCACCTGCTCGCCCTGCACCGCAACCACCGCATGGTCTTTTTCGCACGATGCCAGGACCTCGGACAGGGCGTATACGGGTTCGACGTTGTGGGCCTTGAGCGTCTCCCACAGGTGCAGGATGCCGTCCAGGTCCGCCGAGTGGAAATCCCTGATCCGCCAGTTGGTCATGCGTTACTCCTGTTGGTTCGTCATTGAGCCAGTCGTGGTCGAGCCAGCGTGGACATCTCAGGTGAGCATATGTGAAGCAGGCACCGGGCGGGGTTGCGGTGGCGTTGCATGACGTGCCGCTGCTCAAACCCCCAGCATGTCCATTGTGTTCCGCAGCGTGTCCGCGGAATGGTGCAGGGCGGCCAGCTCGACGTCGTCCATGGGCGTTTCCAGGACACGGTGCACCCCGCCCCTTCCCACCACGCTGGGGAGGGACAGCGCCACGCCGGAAATCCCGTACAGCCCCGACAGCACAGTGGAAACCGGAAGGACAGCGTTGTCGTCCCGGAGCAGCGCCTCCACAATGCGGGCACCGGACAGGCCGATGGCGTAGTTCGTGGCCCCTTTTCCGGCGATGACCTTGTAGGCGGCCTGCACCACTTCACGGGCGGTGCCGGCGAGGTATTCGGGCGTGAAGATCCGCTCCCCGCCCACCGTCCAGTCCCTGATGGGGACCGGACCGATCGTGGCGCCGGACCACAACGGGAACTCCGTGTCCCCGTGCTCTCCCACCATGCTGGCGTGGACGCTGGTAACGGAAACCCCGGCCTCCAGGGCCAGGAGCCACCGCAGCCGGGACGTATCCAGCACCGTGCCGGAGGAGAAAATCCGTTCCGGTGGCAGCCCGGAGATGCGCTGGGCAGCCACCGTCAGGACGTCGCAGGGGTTGGTCACCAGGACATAGACAGCATCCGGCGCACGTTCCAGCAGAGGCGGCATCAGCTGCTCGAGGATCCGGACGTTGGTCCCCGCCAGGTCAAGGCGGCTCTGGCCTGGGTTCTGCTTGGCACCGGCCGTGATGACCACGACGTCGGCGCCTTCCGTGACGGCGATATCCCCGCCGCCGGTGACGGTGGCCGACGCCGCGGCGAACTGGCTGCCGTGGGCAAGATCCAGTGCTTCCGCCTCCGCCTTGGGCGTGTTGACGTCGTACAAGGCGATACTGCTGGCGGAGCCGCGGATCAGCGCGGCGTACGCCAGCGACGTCCCGACGCTCCCGGCGCCCACCACTGCGAGCTTGGATCCTGCCATGGTGCACTCTCCCTTTCCGGAGCCGTTGAGTGTGTCCTACCCGAAGAGTAGCGTGGCCCACATCACTCAAATCCCCAATTAGGAGCCACCATGCCACATTATGGAGGCCGGCTCGCAGCTGTTACTGCAGCGCTGGCTATGTGCGTTACCACCGGGGCCATCAGTCCTGCTTTTGCCACCAACCAACACGGCGCCGATGAACGGCACACGGACAAGAATCCCACCGCCACCGGTTACGGCGGTGCCGTCAGTACCGTGGACCCGGAAGCTTCAGCGGCGGCCATTGACGTCCTCCGTCACGGAGGCAACGCTGTGGACGCCGCCGTGGCTGCTGCGGCCACCCTTGGCGTCACCGAACCCTACAGCGCCGGCATTGGCGGCGGCGGTTATTTCGTTTACTACGACGCGAAGTCCGGAAAGGTCAGCACCATTGACGGCCGCGAGACGGCTCCGGCGGGGATTACCCATGATGCGTTCATCGATCCGGCCACCGGCAAGCCCTACCCGTTCACTCCCGAGCTTGTCACCAGTGGCGTCTCGGTGGGTGTTCCGGGGACGCCTGCCACCTGGGAGCGCGCGCTGGAGCGCTGGGGAAAGTTCAGCCTGAAGAAGGCGCTGGAACCCGCCATCGAGGTGGCGGACCGCGGGTTCGTGGTGGACGAGACGTTCCGGAGCCAGACGGCGGACAACCAGAAACGGTTCGAAGCCTTCACCTCAACCAAGGACCTGTACCTGCATAACGGGAAGCTCCCGGAGGTGGGCTCGGTCTTCAAGAACCCTGACCTCGCCGACACCTACCGGCTGCTGGCAGACAAGGGCATGGACGCGTTCTACGACGGAGCGTTGGCCAAGGAGATCGCCAAGACCGTACAGAACCCGCCCAAGTCTCCGGACACCAAGCTTCCTGTGCCCAAAGGCTCCATGACCGAGGAGGACCTGGAGCACTACAAGGCCCTGGACCAGGACCCCACCCACGTGAACTACCGTGGCTATGACGTCTACGGCATGGCACCCTCCAGCAGTGGCGGCACCACCGTGGGTGAGTCGCTGAACATCCTGGACGTGTTCAACCTCCCGTCCCTCAAGGCTGACCAGCCCGCCGTGCTGCACCACTACCTGGAGGCCAGCGCCCTGGCTTTCGCGGACCGTGCCAAGTACGTGGGGGACCCCGCGTTCGTGAAGGTGCCCACCAAGGCGCTGACCGATCCCATCTTCGGCAAGGAGCGTGCCTGCGAGCTTGATCCCATGCACGCGGCTATTAAGCCCTTGAAGACCGCAGGCGATGTCACCTCCTATGACGGCACCTGCCCGGTCAAACCGGCTGCGCTCGCTGATGAGAAGGACACGGAAAACATCTCCACCACCAACATGACCGTCTCGGACAAGTGGGGCAACGTCGTCGAGTACACGCTGACCATCGAGCAGACCGGCGGCTCCGGCATGGTGGTTCCCGGCCGCGGGTTCCTGCTCAACAACGAGCTGACCGACTTCTCCACGGTCTATGACCCTGCCGACCCCAACCGGATCGAGCCGGGCAAGCGGCCGCGGTCGTCCATGTCGCCCACCATCCTGCTGGAGGACGGCAAGCCGTTCCTGGCCCTGGGCTCCCCGGGCGGCTCCACCATCATCACCACGGTGCTGCAGACGCTGGTCAACCGCATCGACCTGGGCATGAGCATCCCGGACGCCATCGCCGCTCCCCGTGCTTCACAGCGGAACACCAAGGCCGTCACTGCTGAGCCGGCGTTCATCGACAAGTACGGCGCAGCACTGACGTCGCGCTTCGGGCACACCCTGACCCCATCGGGCGACTCGTTCTCCTCCGCCTCGGAGATCGGGGCGGCCACCGCCATCGAATTCCTGGAGGACGGCCGGACACTAGCGGCAGCCGAGCCGGTCAGGCGCGGCGGCGGATCGGCCATGGTGGTCAAACCGTCAAAGTAGAAGAGCCACTGCCTTAAACGCCCGACGGCGGCACCCGGCTCCTGGATTTCCAGGACCTGGGTGCCGCCGTCGTTCAGGGCAGCTACTTTTTGAAGGTCTCCGCCGGGGCATTGGCAACCACCGGCGACATGCCGGTGTAGCCGTCGCGGGTTTCGGCGATTTGGCGGATGCGGGTGCGGCAGGCGTACCAGCCGGCGACCATGAGGATGGAGGCGATGGCGGTGACGAGCATGGTCAGGGGTGAGTCGATGAAGACCATGATGAGGACGCCGATGAGGAAGAGCAGGGAGAGGTAGCCGGTGTAGGGGGCGCCGAACATGCGGAAGGAGGGGCGGGTGACCCAGCCTTTGTCGGCCCAGCGTTTGAGTTGGATTTGGCACAGGACGATGGTGGCCCAGGTCATGATGATGCCCACGGAGGCGATGTTCAGGACGATTTCGAAGGCTTCGGCGGGGACGAGGTAGTTCAGGGGGACGCCGAGGAGGGAGACGGTGGCGGTGATGGCGATGCCGCCGTAGGGGACGCCTGCTTTGTTCATGCGGGAGGCGAAGCGGGGGGCGGAGCCGTTGACGGACATGGAGCGCAGGATCCGGCCGGTGGAGTAGAGTCCGGCGTTCAGGGAGGACAGGGCGGCGGTGAGGACGACGAGGTTCATGATGACGTCTACGCCCTGGACGCCGATGGAGCCGAAGAAGGTCACGAAGGGGCTGACGCCTTTTTGGTAGGAGGTGAAGGGCAGCAGCAGGGCCAGGAGGATCACGGAGCCGACGTAGAACACGGCGATGCGGAAGACCACGGAGTTGATGGCCTTGGGCATGATTTTTTCGGGGTTTTCGGTTTCGCCGGCGGCGGTGCCGACGAGTTCGATGGAGGCGTAGGCGAACAGGACGCCCTGCATGAGGATGATCATGGGCAGCAGGCCGTTGGGGAAGATCCCGCCGTTATCGGACAGGAGGCTGATGCCGACCTGCTGGCCGTCCACGGGGGTGCCGAAGATGACGAAGTAGGTGCCGATGATGAGGAACGCGACCAGGGCGGCGACCTTGATCAGGGCGAACCAGAATTCCATTTCGCCGAAGACCTTGACCGAGACCAGGTTCAGGGCCAGGACGACGATGAGGGCGGTCAGTGCCCAGGCCCACTGGGGGACGTCGGCCATCCAAGGGATGTAGTTGCCGAAGAAGTGCATGTAGAGGGCGGCGGCGGTGATGTCCACGATGGTGGTGGTGGCCCAGTTGATCCAGTAGAACCAGCCGGAGACGAACGCGGCTTTTTCGCCGAAGAATTCGCGGGCGTAGGAGACGAACGAGCCCGAGGAGGGCCGGTGCAGGACCAGTTCGCCCAGGGCGCGCAGGATCAGGAACGCGAAGAACCCGCAGACCGCGTAGGCGATGACCAGGGACGGGCCCGCGGCGTTGAGCCGGCCGCCGGCGCCCAGGAACAGGCCGGTGCCGATCGCGCCGCCGATCGCGATCATCTGGATCTGCCGGGGCTTGAGGTTCTTGTGGTAACCCTTGTCCTCCGCGTGCAGGGAGGTCTCGGACGCATGCGCGTGACCACCATCAATCAGGTGGTCGGGAAGGGGAGTATTTGTCATTGGTGTGTCCTTCGGAGCAGGTGGGGACTACTTGCTGAGGTTTGCCAGGCGTTCGGGGCTCAGGAGTTCCTGGAGCTGGGCGTCGGTGAGGAGCCCGTGTTCCAGGACCAGTTCAGCCACGCCCTTGCCGGTGGCAAGCGCCTCCTGCGCGATGGCGGTGGCGGTGGCGTAGCCGAGGTGGGGATTCAATGCGGTGACCAGGCCGATTGACTGCTCCACGGTGCGGCGCAGGTGCTCGGTGTTGGCGGTGATGCCACGGATGCAGCGGGCCGTAAGGGTGCGGCATGCTGCTTCCAGGTGGGAGATGCTCTTGTGGAGGCTGTGGACGATGATCGGTTCGAAGGCGTTGAGCTGCAGCTGCCCGGCCTCGGCGGCCATGGTGATGGTGACATCGTTGCCGATCACCTCGTAGGCCACCTGGGAGACCACTTCCGGGATGACCGGGTTGATCTTGCCGGGCATGATGGACGATCCGGACTGGACGGCCGGCAGGTTGATCTCGCCGAAGCCGGCGCGGGGGCCTGAGGAGAGCAGGCGGAGGTCGTTGCAGATCTTGGACAGCTTGACCGCCACACGCTTCAGCACGCCGGACAGGTGCACAAAAGCGCCCACGTCCTGGGTGGCTTCAATGAGGTCGACGGCGGTCACCAGCGGCAGTCCGGTGACCTCCGCAAGGTGCCGGCAGGCCGTTGCGGCGTAACCGGCCGGGGCATTCAGGCCGGTGCCGATGGCGGTGGCCCCGAGGTTGATCTCGTGGATCAGCAGCTCTGCCTCCGCCAGGCGCAGCCGGTCCTCGCCGATGGTGACGGCGTAGCTGCCGAACTCCTGGCCCAGGGTCATGGGGACGGCGTCCTGCAGTTGGGTGCGGCCCATCTTGACCACGGTGCGGAATTCCATGGCCTTGGCAGCGCAGGCATCCTCGAGTTCTTCGAGTGCAGCCAGCAGCTCCCTCGCGGCGAAGATGGTGCCCAGCTTCACGGCCGTGGGGTACACGTCATTGGTGGACTGGCTGAGGTTGACGTGGTCGTTCGGGTGCAGCCGCGCGTAGTCACCCTTGGGGTGGCCAAGGATTTCCAGCGCCCGGTTGGCGATGACCTCATTGGCGTTCATGTTCGACGACGTCCCGGCACCGCCCTGCACCACGTCCACCACGAACTGGTCGGCAAGCCGTCCGGCCAGGACGTCCTGGCATGCCTGTTCGATGGCGTCGGCGCGTTCGGCGTCCAGCAGGCCAAGTTCGCGGTTGGTGCGGGCGGCGGCCAGTTTCACGGCGGCAAGCCCGCGGACCAGGTGCATGTTGGAGGACAGCTTCTGGCCGGTGATCGGGAAGTTCTCTACCGCGCGGAGCGTGTGCACGCCCCAGTAGGCGTGGGCCGGTACGTCGCGGTCGCCGAGCAGGTCGTGCTCGGACCGGACGTCTGCGGTGGTTTGGGTGATGGTCATGGGGTCCTTACGGGGCGTCGTTGTCGGGTTCGGACGGTGGTTATGCGGAAACAGGGGCAAGAAAATCGGTGGCCAACAGCCGGCCCACCTGGTGGCCGCCGCCCAGCACGGGTGCGGTGGCGATACCGGTGAGCGGTTCGATGTCCACGCCCAGCGCATCCAGCAGGCGGACGGTGGCGGGCATCCGGGCGCGGTCGCCGCCGTCGGAAATTTTTACACCCACGGCGCTGCCGTCGGCCAGGCCCACCAGCTGCACGCCCTCAAAACCGTCCTTGGCCACGGCGCCGGGCAGCAGGCGCATCAGTTCGGTGACGTCGCGGCCTTCCCCGGCCACCATGTGCGGGTGCTGCTGCATGGCCAGCCCGACGGCGGCCTCCGCACTTCCCGAATCCAAGGCGTCATTGTGCGCGGCCGCTTGGGCGATCCGGCCAAAGGCGCGGGCCATGCCGCGCAGGCTCAGGGCAAACAACGGGGTCCCGCAGCCATCGGTGCTCGCCGCGGCCGGCTCCTCGCCGGTCAGGTCGGTGACGGTCTGCGCAACGAGCTGCTGCAGCGGGTGGGCGGGATCCAGGTAGCCCTGCACGGACCAGCCGTTGATGGCGCAGGTGGCGGCCATGGCGGCGTGTTTCCCGGAGCAGTTCTGGGTGATCCGGGTGGCGTTTCCGCCGTTCCGCAGCCAGTCCTCACGCTCGGTGGTGCCGTAGGGAAGGTCGGTGCTGTTTTCCAGGTCGGTGGGGGCGAGTCCGTGCAGTTCCAGGATGCGCAGGGCGCCGTCCCGGTGGACTGCGGCACCCGAATGGCTTGCGGCGGCCAATGCCAGGAGGTCTGCGGGGAGTTCAAGGCCGGCGCGGACCAGGGCGACTGCCTGGAGGGGCTTGAGCGCAGAGCGGGGGTAGAAGGGAGTCTGGGGATCCCCAGCGGCTGCCGCCACTGAACCGTCAGCCGCAAGGGCGATCGCCGAGCCGTAGTGGACACTTTCCACCAGGCCGTCACGGGTGGCGGCCACCAGCGGGACGTGCTGCGGCAGGGCCAGCTGGGCCGGGGCAGCGGTGTGGGCAGCAGAAAACACGGGGGATGGCATGGAGTCCTAGGAAGGTTTGGTTGGATACGGCTAGTTGTTAAGGATGGAGTCCAGGGCCACGCCCACGGCTTCCAGGTGGTGGGCCATGGCGGCGCGGGCGTTTTCCGCCGAGCCGACCTCGATGGCAGCGAGGATCTGCTGGTGCTCAATATCGGAGGCATGCTGGCGGTCTGCCACCATGTTCAGGGTCTCGGACTGGTGCGCCAGAGCGTCGCGGATGTCAGCCACGACGCTGGCAAACACTTTGTTGCCGCTGGCGCGTGCGATGGCGGCGTGGAAGCTGGAGTCCAGGGCCACCCAGGATTCCGGATCGGTTTCCGTGGCCATGGCGGCAACGATCCCGCGGAGGACGTCGAGCTCCTCCGGAGTGCGGCGTTCCGCTGCCAGGCCTGCAGCCGGGACCTCGATGTGCGGACGCGCTTCGGTCAGGTCCCGCGCCGAGTATTGCCCCAGCATGAGGTCGTTGGCCACCTTGCTGGCAATGACGAACGTGCCCTTGCCGGTCCTGGTGACCGTGAGCCCCAGCGCGGTGCAGGAGCGGAGGGCTTCCCGGATTACCGATCGGCTGACTCCGTACTGCTGCGAGAGGGTTGCCTCCGAGCTGAGCTTGCTTCCCACCGGAAGCGCGCCGGACTCGATGTCCTCACGGATGGCGTTGAACACCGCCTCGGCAGCGCTCAGCCGGGCAAGGGGGCGGAATGCAGGCTGTCCTGCTGTCCGGCTGTCTGACAGGTTCACGCCTTAAATATGGCACTGGTCACAGTTGCTGTCAAGCTCTCCCTAGTCCTGCCGCCGGCTGGCCGCACGCCGCCGGTCGTGCCGCCGTCGTGACCGGACGTGCCAGACGATGAGCCCTGCCACCGCCACGATCGCTATGACGACGGCGAGATCCCGGCCCACTGCCTGGGCAACGGCTTCGTAGGAGTTGCCCGCGAGGAAACCCAGCAGGACGAAGCCGATGCCCCACACCATGCCGCCCACCGCGTTGTAGGCAAGGAACCGGCCATAGGGCATCCGGGACGTGCCCGCGAGGGCGGGCATGACGGCCCGGAAGAAGGCGGTGAAGCGGCCCAGGAAGACTGCCGAACCGCCCTTGCGGCGGAGGAATTCCTGCGCGTTCTCCAACCTCCCGGCGTGGCGGCGCAGCATTCTTGCCTTCATGATGCGCGTGCCCAGATGTTTGCCCACTTCGTAGCCCACGCTGTCGCCGATGATGGCGGCAGCGACCACCAGGGCCATCATCGCGCCCAGCTGCACTTCACCGCGGCTGGCCACTACTCCACCCAGGACGGCCGCTGTCTCACCTGGAACCACGAAGCCCACAAACAATGCGTCCTCGGCAAATACCAGGCAGAAGACGGCAATATATGCCACAAGCGGGCTGACGTTCAGGAGGCCGTCGATGAAGCCCGTCATGGCTGCTGGTCAGCCTTGCGGGGCCGGGACGGGGCCGAGCTTTGCCAGGAACGGGACCCGGGCCAGCAGTGACAGCCCAAAGCGGTTCCACAGGCCGGTCAGGAACGCGGCTCCGGTAGCTGCGGTAAGGAAGGATGCCGTGACGTCGGTGGGGTAGTGCACGCCGAGGTAAACACGGGAGAAGGCCACGAGGACCGCCACGGCGATTCCGAGGACGGCAGCCGGCCGCTGCCACCTGGTGCCGCGGGCCAGCAGGAAGACGGCAATGGCCAGCGCGGAAGCCAGCGCCACATGCCCGCTGGGGAAGCTGTCCGTTCCCGGCTCCGGGATGAGCGGGTTGTACAGGGCTGTCGAGTCCGGGCGGTGCCGGGCCACCAGCACCTTGAACAATTCGCTGCTCACCCAGGCGCCGGCCGCAACCAGGCCCGTGGCGACGGCGTTAACGGGGCTGCGGCGGACCAGCAGCAGATAGAGGCACAGGGCTGCGATCATCAGCACCCCGCCCGCCGGGCTGAACACCACATTGATGAACATCGCCATGCCGGTCAGGGGTGCGGTGTGGTCATGGCTCAGCTCGGCGTCCACGGACATGTCCGCTGACGTCAATGCCGGGCTGAACCTCAGCGCCAGTCCGCCTGCCACAATCAGGACTGCTGCGATGACGGGCACGGCAATCCAGTGCCGAAGCTGGGGGAGCACGGCCATGCGGATGGCTGCAGCCTCCGCTGGAGGTCCTGCCTCATGGGAACGGTCGGGGTGGGACATCAAGGTCAGCCTGGTTCTCTCGCCGGTCAGGGTACCTACGAGTATGCGCCTGCGCGGCTGGAAGAAAGCTGGGAAACCGTCCGCTAAAGGTGCTGGATGCCTGCCCGCTGCATGGCATCACGGTAGGTGTCCACGCTCTTGGCCAGCAGTTCTTCCTGCTTGGCTTCGGAAACAGCAAAGGCCCTGCCGCCGAGGGCAGAGGCCTTGTAGATTTTGATGCCGGCGTTCTTCAGCGATGAATGGTAGGTCTTCTCGAACAGGGTCAGGAACGTGGAGGCGTCCGTGCCGTGCGCGATGATCGCCGAAACGCGGGAATTGATTTTGAGGAACTGCCGGAAAGGACGCAGGCCGTCGGTCTTTTCCTGGACACTCAGGGCCGATGGGCTGCCACTCTCGCGGACCCACGGGTAGGCGTTCCACGGCATGACGTAGCGCGGATCCAGTTCAGCGAGCTCGTAGATCTGGGTGGCTCGGCGGGCCGCTTCGTCGTCGTTGTTGTGGGAGACGAATCCGGACTCCGTCCCCTTGCCGGGGCTCGCCTGAAGGCTGATGATCCTGCACTCGTCTTCGTCGTGGACGGGGTCGATATAGGGGACGACGGAACCGGGCTTCTTTTCCATCAGCTCATCGCAAAGCTGGGTTACCTTCGCGATATTTGGTTCCTGTAGCAGGGCCTTTTTTTCGTCCCAATCAATCGTCACGATTTCTCCCTTTGCAGCGAGGCGTCCAGAATCAGGCGTCCTATGCCACTCTACGCTTTTGCGGGGAGGGGTGGGCACACCAAATTTGGGCCGACCGGGCTGTGGGAGTAAATGACGACGTCAGGGGGCCTCATGCGCGAACGCCAGCCACTCTTCGTGGGAGTTGCGTGATCGTGCTCCTGCCGGCGGGCGAGCAGGGGTGTGGCGTTCCGGGTGGTGGTGGTGCGGTGGAATGGGGTGCGGTGGAATGGTAGGTGTGGCCGGTGGGGGTGGTGGTTGCCACTGTATGCCGCGGGCCGGGCACCTGTTGGGCGGTCCAGCCGGGGGTTTCCTTGGTGTGGTTGCAGGCTTCGCAGAGGCCCTGGCCGTTGCCGGCGCTCGTGGAGCCGCCATCGTGCCAGGCGGCGATGTGGTCGTGGTGCCGGATCGGGGCGTCGCAGTACGGGGTGCGGCAGGTATCGTCCCGGATCTGCAGGAAGCGTTTCAACCCCGCCGGGAACAGCCGGGCCCTGGAATCCATGCCCACCAGATCCCCGCTGCCGGGGGCGGTGTAAAGCCGGCGGACCCACAGGCTGGGTTCGGTGTGGCCGGCGCCGGTGAGGGCGATGTTCCGGGCCCAGGCGGCGGGGATGGTGCCGTAGCCGGGGAGCCGTGCGGGTTCGGCATCACCCTTGAGGAAGGTCCGGTCGGTCATCACGAGCTGGATCTCGACCCCGCTGACGCCTCCAGGGGTCCCGGTGACGCGTTCGACGAGGGCGTCAGCCATGACCTGCCCCCGGGAGCGCCCATCCCCGGCCGAACGCACCGTATCCGCCTCGCGGGACAACGCGGCGTAGGCGGCCACGGCCTGGGCGACGGGCAGCAGCGCGGTCAGGTAGGCCATGGTGTCCGGGGCCGGCCGCAGGCTCACCGTCCGTTCCGTGACCGCACGGGCGGCCCGTTTGGCGACCGCTGCCGGGTCCCGCCGGTACGCGGCGGCCCGGACCGCGGCAATGATGGCCTTGTCGCCGGCGCCGTCCAGGGTGCCGGTGTCGGCGGCGAGTGCCTCATCCACCCCGGCCCGGTCCTCCGCTGACAGACAGATGGTTTCCTTCACGATGAGGGTTGCCCGCCATTCATTCAGCCGGCCCGCCCGGAACGCCGCGAACGTGCGCGGCATCCCGGGAAGGGTTCTGGCCAGGCCGAGCAACCGGGACCCCCTGGCCGGGGATTCCCGCCGGGCCAACGCGAGCTGCGCCGCGACCCCGGCACCCTGCTCATGAGCCGGGACCCAGGCGGCGGCCTGCTCACCCCGCTGCTGTAGATCAAACGCCACCGCGGTATCGGCCTGACGGGCACCGGCAAGGCACTTCAAATCCTCCAGCCCACGCATCTGGTCGATCATCCCCGCGCTGTCGGCAGCCAGCGGAACAGAAGCGAGCAGCTTCAAGACATCACCAATCGAAGGCGCAGCAGGCGGGAACGGAAGCCCATCCTTGACACCCGTAACAGCAAACGTGCGATGCGGCGGACCAGCAGCCAACAGCCCCCGAGGCTCCGCCCCAAGCACTGCCGCCATCCCACCAACCGCTTCCATGACCAAAGTCTTCCACCAGGGTCCGACAACGACAGCCACCCAAAAGCCCTATGTGGAAAACGGCAGGCTGCAACAGTGAGGGTCCGAGGACATGCTGTTCAATGGATTATGCAGTTCACCAGGAAGGGCCTGAAGGCCGAAGGTTTCGCTGGCTTCCGGCCCATCCAGGATCTCGAGACCATGAGGATCCCGCAGGCAACAGGCCTCTTCACCGTCGTGGCTCCGGAAGGTTTCCAGCCGCGCTTCCTCACGAAAAGCACAGCAGGAGTCTTCAAGAAGAAGGAACCGTCCCTCTCTGCCGCCGCTCTGACCGCCGAGTGGGTAGAGGGCGCCGTCGTTCTCTATGTCGGAAAGGCCGGGCCGGGAAGCAAAGGTAACCGGGGGCTGCGACGTCAGATCCAGGAGTTTGTGGACTTCGGGCAAGGAAAGCCCCCCGGGCACTGGGATGGGCGGGCGATCTGGCAGCTGGCCAATGCTGGATCACTGGCCATTGCGTGGAAAGAACTCCCGGCGGAACAACTGAATGACGCAGAAGCGGCCTGCCATTCAGCTTTCGTGGCGGAATTCGGCCGGTTGCCGTTCGCTAACCTCGTGCAGGCGCGCACCAAGTCTGGCGGTTGACCTCTGCAGTACGCTCCTCACGCAGGGCCGCGCAAACGCTCCATCTCGCGACGGTCCTTCTTGGTGGGCCGCCCGGCGCCCCGGTCCCGTTGCGGCAGGCCAAGTGCCGGCAGGACAGGCCGCGGGGGAGTGTGGTCGGTAAAGCAGTGCGATGCCGCCTCGGCTCCCACACGTTTGGCGATCAGCCGCCGAACCTCCAGGATGCGCTCGTATCCCGGCATGCGGACGGTCACGGTATCACCGGTGACGAGGGTGGCTGATGCCTTGGAAGGGCTGCCGTTGAGGCGGACATGCCCGGCGCGGCAGGCTGCTGTGGCGGCGGACCGCGTCTTATAGGCGCGAATGGCCCACAGCCAGGCATCGATTCGGACACTGGCGGGGGAGGAGGGGAGGCTGGTCATGGTTGGCACCGAGTATAGCCGCGGCCGCGTCGTGCCGTCCCTCGCCTCGTGCAAGACTTGGAGCACCTGCCAGGAAGAGAGAAACGTGGAGCCCTACCGCCCTCACCAGCACCAGGACCCCAGAGCCTGTCCGGATTCATCACAAAGGCCTGCGTTGCCTGCATGGGCGGGGACGTTCCGGACGGTCCTGCTGGTCCTGGCCGCGATTTTGTTGCTGCTTCTGCTGCTCCTGCTCATGATGGGCACGTCAAGAGTCGGGGACATGTATGCCGGCGGCACTTCGGCAGTCCTGCAGGCGACCATCTGGATTGGATTGGCGCTGCCCGCCCTGGGCGTCCCGTACGTGGTGGCCAGCATTGCCTACGGAGCCTTGTGGACGGCAATGCTGCGGGGCAGGGGCTACCGCCGCTACCCGGCCACGACGTGGATGCTTGTGGCAGGGCCGATTGTTGTGGGACTCTCCATCACGGCCCTGGTCGCGCTGGTCATGGCACCGGCCAGCCTGCTGTGATGCCCGGTAACCCTGACCGGCCGTACCCATGCACGCAGGACTAATTTGACTCCACCGTCACGCTGACCCGCTGCACCATGTTGTTGCCCATCCCCTGGTAGTTCCAGTTCTGCTCCAGGGGCTGGGTGGCACCAGTGACGTCCGTGGCGCGGCAGGCCAGGACGTGCTCGCCGGGGTCGGCCACCCAGGGCAGGCTCCACCTCCGCCACGCGAATCCGCCGGACGGCTTGTCCAGATGGGCCGGCAGCCAGGTGCCGTCAATCCCCACCTCGACGGCGGTCACGGCGCCTTCCCCTGACCAGGCCCTGCCTTCCAGCATGACCGGGCCCGGGCGAAGGAACCGTTGCCGGGTGAAGAAGTCCGGAACGCCCGGCGGAACCATCAACGAACGCACCCTGATCCGCATGACCGGCCTGCCGGCGTCGTCCGCAGAACTCTGGTAGCGGTAGGCGGACTGCTGCTGGAACCCGGTGAACGGCGCCCGGACCACGTCGATGGACTGCAGCCACTTCACGCTGGCCATGCCGTACCAGCCCGGCACCACCAGCCGCAGCGGGTACCCATGCTGCGGCGGAAGGTCGGTGCCGTTCATCTTGTAGGCAAGAACGACGTCGGGACGCAGCGCTTCACGGATCGGCAGGCTCCGCGCGTACTGCTGGGGGACGCCGCCCTGAACCCCGGCATCGGCTCCGGTGAAGACCACCTCCACCGCGTCCGGCAGCACCCCCGCCTTGCCCAGGAGGTACGCCAGCGGCACCCCGGTCCAGTGCGCCGTGCCCACCGCCTCCAGCACCCAGGGCTGGCTCAGGGGCCGCGGTTCCAGGAGCGAGCGGCCGTTGCCCGCGCACTCGAGGGTGACCGGGACGGTGATGGCCGGATCCCTGCGAAGTGCCGCCATTCCCAGCTCCAGGGCACGTTCCACTGCGCCGCCGATCCGCAGATGCCAGGACGAAGCATCAAGGTCGGGAATGTCGAAGTGGGTCAACACGTAGTGAAGCCCCGGTGGCGTGACGTCGCGGCGGAGCGCCTCCAGCGGCAAGGAATGGTTCCGGGCGGCGAGCTGCAGCTCCTCACGCGTCAGTGGACCTGACACGGGCTGCGCGGCCGGGGACAGCACCGGCGCCTGCCCTGCCGCCGGCTCCTGGCCAATGGACTGCTGGTTGCTGTGATTCATGGCGGTGCGATTCTGCTTGGCGTAGTAACCCTGCTTGGCGGAGTAAAAGGTCCCCGCCACAGGTCTACGCCGGGTCCACCCGCCCGTCAACGCGTAAAACAGCCGCTACAGCACCGGCCGCGTCAGGAACTCGGCAAGGCTGATGGGGTCCTGGCCGGTCAGCCCGTGGATGTCCGGCGAGAGCCCCGCCATCTCACCGGCGGCCATCGCCGTGTAGGTGCTGACCCAGGCGTCCAGCTGCCACTGCGGCACACCGTAGGAGGCCCGGGACGCATAGGCTTCCTCCACCGTCTCGGGGTGGTAGCTGATGGTGCGCCCGGTCCCGGTGCTCAGCACCTCCGCCGCCTGTGCCAGGGTCAGTTCCTCCGGACCGGTCAGGTCATAGGTCTTGCCCTTGTGGATGGCCGGATCCCGCAGGACCGCATGGGCGCAGCGGGCAACATCCTCCCGGGCCACGCCCGAGAACACGCCGTCGCCGGCAGGCCCGCGGATCACGCCGTCCTCCCCGGCCAGCAGCGGCAGGAAGTCGAGGTAGAAGTTGTCCCGCAGGAAGGTGTATTGCAGCCCGGACGCCCTGATCCGCTCCTCCGTGGCGTGATGGTCCCTGGCCAGGGTGAAGGTGGCGTCCGGCGCGGCACGGTAAAAGGACGTGTACACCACGTGCTCCACGCCGGCATCAGCAGCGGCGTCCACAAATGCGTAGTGCTGCTGCAGCCTGTCTTCGGCCTCCGCGGCGGACACCATGAAGAGGATTTTCGCCCCCTCCAGGGCGCGCCGGGAGGCAGCGCCGTCCCCGTAGGAACACACCACGGGATGGGCGTCATCCAGCTGTGGCGCCCGTGCCGCATCGCGCACCAGCAGGCGCTGGGCGAAGCCGGAGGCGGCAAGCTGCCGCGCCAGCATTCCGCCCAGGCCTCCGGTGGCCCCGGTGACCGCAAGCTCCGGGAGCTCTGACGGGGACAGTTCCGACGGGGACGCCACTTACGCTTCCCGGGTGGCCGGCGACTTGGTCTGTGCGGGGTCCCGTTCAGCAAGGCCACCGACGGCGTCGTCGATCTTCTTGAGGACCTCCGCCTCCAGCTTCACGCCGGCTGCGCCCACGCTGTCGGCAATCTGCTCGGGCCGCGAGGCACCCACGATGGCTGACGCAACGTTGGGGTTCTGCAGCACCCATGCCACAGCCAGCTGCGGCATGGAGAGGCCCGCTTCCTGGGCGATCGGCTTCAGTTCCTGCACGGCTGCCAGGACGTCGTCGCGCATCCAGCGCTGGATCATCTTGGCGCCGCCCTTTTCATCCGTGGCGCGGCTGCCCTCCGGAGCGGGCTGGCCGGGCTGGTACTTGCCGCTGAGGACGCCCTGGGCCATGGGCGACCAGACAATCTGGGAGACCCCCAGTTCCTCCGACGCCGGGACCACCTCGGCTTCGATCACGCGCCACAGCATGGAGTACTGCGGCTGGTTGGAGATGAGCTGGAAGCCAAGCTCTTTGGACAGTTTGTGGCCCTCGCGGAGCTGGTCCGCGGTCCACTCGCTCACGCCGATGTACAGCGCCTTGCCCTGCCGGACGATGTCCGCGAAGGCCTGCATGGTTTCTTCCAGCGGCGTTTCGAAGTCATAGCGGTGGGCCTGGTAGAGGTCCACGTAGTCCGTTTGCAGCCTCCGCAGCGAGCCATTGATGGACTCCATGATGTGTTTGCGGGACAGGCCAAGATCGTTCTTGCCCTTGGGGCCGGTGGGGCCAAAGACTTTGGTGAAGATTTCCAGGGATTCGCGGCGCTCGTCCTTCAGGGCCCGGCCCAGGACGGTTTCCGCGGCTGTGTTGGCGTAGACGTCGGCGGTATCGAAGGTGCTGATGCCGGCGTCGAGGGCAGCCCGCACGCACTGGGTGGCAACGTCGTTTTCCACCTGCGAGCCGTGCGTCAGCCAGTTGCCGAACGTGATTTCCGAGACTTTGAAGCCGCTGTTTCCGAGGTATCTGAATTCCATATGTTCACGCTAACCCAGATGGTTGCTCAGGGTAAGGGCTTGGCCGTTTCTCCCTTACGGCTGGGGGCGCGGATTCTGCGCCTTCTCCTTGAGCACCTGCTGCGGGCCGGCTATGGAAACCAGGGACCCGGTATCCAGCGGCGCTACCGGATGAGGCGGCTGGGGCTTCTTGAAGGACCTGGGCAGCTCATGCGGCGGCCGGTGGTTGTGCAGGGCGGACTCCACCAGCGGGGCTACCTCGGACACCTTGTCGGCAGGGACGGCCGGGTCTGGAAGGTCCCGCACCGACAGTTTGATTTCGGGCGCCGCGGCGCGCGCCCTGGCCTGGGCGCGCTTGTCGGCCTCGGCGACCGCGGAGGCCCAGTCCTCAGCGAGGACCGGGGGTTCATGGCGGGCGGCAGCAAGCTTGGGATGGCGTTCGACGGCGGTGCGGAGCGACTTCTTCAGCCGGTCCGGCTTGAGTGCGGAGGCCCGAGCCCGGAGCGGCCTGCGGGCTTGGTCCGGATTCACGGGGGCGCCGGCGGTACCGGGAGAATCCCTCCTGCCGGGAACGCGCCCGAACAAGGCCATCAGCACAAGGGCGGCAAACCGGCCCAGGCCCGCGAGCACCAAGGTGATAACGCCCAGCAGGAAGAGGACCAGAAACATAAGGAGGGCAACGCCCACCGTGCCCAGGAATGTCAGGTTGAGGACGAGAGTGTCCGGGTTCTCCACGTCTTCTCTCCTCTCCAATCAACATCCTGGGCCGCCCCGGCACTCACGGCCGGCGGCAGGCTCCTTCTCCACCATACGGATTTTTATCAGGCGATGCCGCCGCCTGCCCGGCACGGTTCGAGGTTGTAGCGAAGCTGTTACCGGATATGGCAGCATCACCGGATGACCGAATCGATGGAGTCCGCGAACTGCACGTGCCTGTCCGGGGAGCCGTACGCCGAATGTTGCGGCAGGTTCCTTTCCGGCCGCGCATCTGCAGCCACTGCCGAACAGCTGATGCGGTCACGCTATAGTGCGTTCGTCCGGCTGGATGAGGACTACCTGCTGCGCACCCACCATCCGTCCACCGCGCCGGCCAGCCTGGACCTGGACACGGCCATGGAATGGCGCCGCCTGGACATTGTGTCCACCAGCAACGGCGGTCCCTTCGATTCCGAAGGGACCGTCGAATTCAAGGCCTACTACCGGCAGGGCCGGGAACGCGGGGTCCTGCACGAGAACAGCAGGTTTGTCCGGGAGGATGGCCGGTGGCTGTATGTGGACGGTGACATCCTCGCCTGACTACTCCCCGTCGTCGTAAAACTCGCTGTCCGGGGTGAATCCGGCGCGGTCGACCTTCCGGTGGAACCGCATGCCCGCCAGGCCGCCCAGCAGCGCGCCGACAAGGGCGACTGCCGCCACCACGATCGCGGCGATGATGCTGGTGGTGGTCAGCTGTCCCTCGTTGATTGGGATCCGCGGGAAGCTGTTCAGGTTGGCCAGGACGTTGAACTGTTGCCCGGCGACCAGGCCCAGGATGGCCACCACAACGGCTGCGATCAGCGCCCAGATCCAGACCATGAGTCCCTGCTTGAGGCCGTTGAAGCGGGCCATCCGCCCGGCCACGTAGCCGCCGCAGTAGTAGGAGAGGAAGAGGATCACCAGCAGCACGATGATGCCCACCAGGCCAACCGTGCCGCTGTTCTGCGCCGCCTGGTTCACGGCCTCGTTGACGTCGGTGTTGCTCGCCAGGCCCACGGCGGTTCCGGCGGCTGCCACCAGTGCGGTGAGGAGCACGGCCATCCCGGTGGCGGTCAGCCATCCGAAGAAGGCCGAGCCCACTTTGATGCCGCCAAACCGCTCCTTCTGGCGCGCGACGGCGGTTTCCCGGTTCGCAAGCGTTGGGTCTGCCACCGGTTCCACCACGGGTGTGGCCCTGGTGGGGGCAGGCTGGTATTCGCGCTCCGCGGCGGGGGCGCGGGTGTAGTCCCGCTCCCGCTGGCCGGCCGGCGCCTGGTCCATCGAGCGCGTGGCGGCATCGTCTGCGGCTGCCTCCCGGTAGCTTCCGCTGCGGGTGGTTTCGTCCTCCCGGGCACGCCGGGGAGGCAGGTTCTCTGGTTCCGTTGAGCTGCTCATGGCTCAACTCAACCACCCGCCCCGGGTGATAGCAAGCGTGCTTACTATTTTGTGACCTGCGGCTTTACCGGTATTTCCGGTGCAGGTCCTCCTTCCTGGATGGGCCCGGCGAGGCATCGGCGATCCACGGGCCGGTGCCTTCGGACTGGTCCAGGACCCCTGCCTCAAGCCATGGGTAGTCACCGGCGAGGACCTTCCGCGTCAACGCCCGGTCGGCATCGTCGGTGTTCCGCCACAGCTGGTCAAAGTACTCGTCCACCCGCACCCTGGCCTGCTCGCAGTAGGCGTCGGCAAGCTCGTAGGCGCCGGCAGCCTTTTCCGGGGCGGTTTTCAGCAGCATCTCTGCGCGGGAGCAGCATGCAGTCATGGCGAACAGTTCGGCGCCGATATCCACCACTCGGCCCAGGAACGCCTGCTTCCGCTCCAGCTTGGCCTGCCACCGGCCCATGCCATAGAAGGTCTGCCGGGCCAACCGGCGCGACGACCGTTCAACGAACCGGAGGTGTTTGGCCAGCCTGCCGAACTCCCCGTAGGAGCGGGGGTCCATGCCGGCGCCGGCCACCAGCTTGGGCAGCCACTTTGCATAGAAGCCGGAGGCGCCGACGGCGGCCTTCGCTTTGTCCGCCATGCTCGCATCCAGCGAAGCAAGGTCGCCGGCGGCAGCCAGGTGCGCATCCACCGCCTCGCGCGCAATCAGCAGCCGCATGATTTCGGAGGACCCCTCGAAGATCCGGTTGATCCGCATGTCCCGCAGCTGCTGCTCCGCCGCGACGGCACGTTCACCGCGCGCGGCCAGTGATTCAGCGGTCTCAAACCCCCGTCCGCCGCGGATCTGGACCAGTTCGTCCGCGATCCGGCAGCTGATTTCGGTGGCCCAGAGCTTTGCGAGCGCGGCCTCGATCCGGACATCCTTCTGCCCGGCATCGGCAAGTTCTGCGGAGAGTTCGAACACGGCATCCAGGGCAAAAGCCGTGGCCGCGATGAAGGCGATCTTCTTGCCGACTGCCTCATGTTCACCCACGGGCCTGCCCCACTGGGTGCGGGCGTTGGACCATTCACGGGCAATCTTCAGGCTCCAGCGCCCGGACGCCACGCACAGCGCCGGAAGCGCCAGGCGGCCGGTGTTGAGCGTGGTCAGCGCGATCTTCAGTCCCTGGCCCTCCCGGCCCAGCCGGTTGGCGGCCGGCACCCGCACCTGGTGGAACCGGGTAACCCCGTTCTCGATGCCGCGCAGGCCCATGAAGGCATTGCGGTTTTCCACCGTGATGCCCGGCGAGTCCATTTCCACCACGAACGCGCTGATGCCGCCCTTGTGCCTGGTGCCGTCCGGATCGGTGTGCGCCGGGACAACTGCCATGACCACCACCAGTTCCGCGATCACCCCGTTGGTGGTCCAAAGTTTCACGCCGTCCAAAAGGTACGCGTCGCCGTCGTCCGTGGGAGTTGCCGTGCTGCCCAGCCGGGCGGGATCGCTGCCCACGTCCGGTTCGGTGAGGAGGAAAGCAGTGACGGCGCCGGCAGCGCACCGCGGCAGGTACTCACGCTTCTGTTCGGGCGTGCCGAACACCTTGACCGGCTCGGGCACGCCGATGGACTGATGGGCGGAGATGAGGGCGCCCAGGCTGGGGTGCACGCTGCCCAGCAGGGCAAGGGCCCTGCCGTAATAGACCAGGGAGAGGCCCAGGCCGCCGTATTCCTCCGGGATTTTCATCCCGAAGACGCCCAGGGCTGCCAGGTCCTTGATGTATTCGTCCGGAATCTTCGCTTCCCGTTCAATGACCCGCCCGGACATGGTTTTGGCGAACTCCGTGAGGCGGGCCATGAATGCCTCGCCCTTGTCCACGGAAGCGGGGTCGGCAGCCGGCCAGGGATGGACCAGGCCCAGGTCGAAACTGCCCAAATAGAGGCCCTTGGCGAAGCTGGGACGGTCCCAGCCGGATTCACGGGCGGCTTCGGCAACGGCCCGGGCATCTTCGGCGGTGGCTCCGGCGCCGATGTTGCCGGCGGGGACGGGGGTTTCTTCAGCCGGGGCGTCTTTGGCCTGGCTGTCAGTTGCGGAGGTCATGGGTTATCTCCTTGGCCGGAGTGGCCGGTGTAGCCATGGATCCGCCGGGTTGGAGAACCCTTCAGCTGTCCCTCAAGATTACCCGCGGGTAGGTTCCGGTGCTAGGGGATGGCTGCGCCTGGAAATCGCCGGGCAGTTCCACGGTGGAGGCCCGGCGGACCAGCCGGTCCCAGCCGGAGTTGATCCCGTGGACCACCGCCAGGAGCGTATTGGCCACCACCATCCAGGTGAGCTTGCCCACCCCCAGCAGCGCCAGGGCAACCAGCCCCGCCGAGAGGACGAATGCGGCCAGGACTGCGCCGAACACCAGCGTCCCGATGAAGACCAAGGTGGCTGTTTCCACTGAGCTTAGATCGAACTGCATGAATCCCCCTGCTGCGACGTTGCTTTGCATAAGACTGCGGTGGCGAAGACCAGTAGCAGAAGCGTAGGGGGACAGCTGCGCGGCCAGCCAGACCCGGCACGGGCGGGGGAGCCTGTTGATATGGGATCGAAATGCTACCGGCAGGTAGGTCACGGAGCGGTCGCGGCGGCTGCGTTAACCTTGTAGTTGGCAGTTTTCCGGTTCGTCCCCTGCGTGCCGCCCCTGCCCGGTCCCCGTTCAGCCCCCGTTCAACAGTCCAAGGAGAGTGCGTGCCCCGCTCCGCCAGGTCATCCGCTGACGCCATCAGCGCCCGGCTCCGGGACCTCGAACTCCTCACCAAGGGGCCCGCGTGGGCACTGACGCGTTCGGCGCCCTGGGTGATCGCCGTGCTCCAGGCTTCCTTCACCCGCACCCGGCCGCAGGTGCCGCTCGAGGAATTCCATGCCGACGTCGACTCCTTCCTTGAGGAGCTCCGGCGCCAGGATCCGGGCCTGGGCGGAGGGGCCAGCGGAAAGGCGTTCGGGGATGAGTGGACCCGGCGGCAGTTCCTGACCCGGCGGAACCAGTCAGGCCAGATCGTCTACGAGGCCACCGAGCCTGCAGCACGCGTGCTCGCCTTCCTTGACAGCCTTTCCAGCGAGCGGTCCACGTTGAACGGTTCCCGGCTGGGCACCCTGCTGGGGGACGTGGAAAAGCTCGCCAACGAGACCAACCCGGACCAAAGTGCGCGCCTCGAAGCCCTGGAAGAGGAAATCGAAGAGCGGCAGCAGCTGATCCAGGACATCAGCACGGGCGACTTCGACGGCCTGCTTGACGACGACGAGGCCGTGGAGGCCGCCGGAAACATCCTGGACCTGGCCGCCAGTTTGCCCGCGGACTACAAAAAGATGCGCGACCGGATCGAGGAACTGGTGGGCGGACTGCGCAACCAGATCATCGAGGAGTCGCTGACCAAGGGCGCCACCATGGCCCAGGTCCTGGAGGCGGACAAGCGGCTCCGCCAAAGCCCGGAGGGCAGGACGTTCCGGTCCTTTACCGCCTTCCTGGAGGACCCGCAGCAGCAAGTGCGGTTCCGGTCCGCGATTGGGGAGGTCCTGAGCCGCCAGTTCGCGGATGACCTGTCACCTGACGACCGGGAGACACTGAAGAACCTGGTGGCCGAGCTCCGGCAGCAGCACAGCCAGATCCAGCGCATCTACGGCAAGCTCAGCGAAAGCCTGAACACGTACGTCCAGAGCGACGACTTCCGCCAGTCGGTCCGGCTCCGGAAGGTCCTGCGCGAGGCAGAACAGGCCATCCGTTCACTCCCGTACGAGCGTGAACGGCCCGGCCTGGTTCCCGGCCCCGTCCTGTACAACGCAGGGTTTGAGTCACTGTCCATGGTGAAGCTCTTCGACCCCGACGAGTTCGCGGCACCACCCAGGCTGGCCGATCCCATCGCGTTCACCGACTCGGACCGGGTGCGCTCGCCGCGGACGGGCAAGGCCAGGCCCGACGTCGTCCGGTCCGCCATGGCTGGGGCTGCCACGCTCGCCGCCGCCTGGCAGCAGCTGCCGCCCGAAGAGCAGCACATCAACACCATCCGCGCGCTGCTGTCCGAGGCCCTGCACGCCGGGGCCGACTTCAACCGCAGCGCCTGGGATGGCCTGGACTTCGAACAGATAGACGGCTCCACCCGCAGGGCCTACCTGCCCGTGGTTACGCTCGCAAAGGATCCACATGACTGAAGTTTCAAACGCTGAGGGCCCAGAGCTGATCGAAGACCAGCCGCGCGGCGAACGGGCGGGGGCGGCACCGGGCGTTGAGCGCCCCTTCGCAGTGTCCCCGCGCGATACCTTCGTCGACGGCGCTGCCCTGTTCCCCGGCGATACCGGCGTCCTGTCCATGAAAGTGCGCCAGGCCCTGGTGAAGCTGTTGAAGGGCCCGTACATCGACGGCGGCCGGGACGAAAAGCTCTGGACGGTACTGCTGGACAACCAGGTGATCCTGCGCAGCCGCCTGTCCGAGCTGTTCCTGACCCTGCAGCTGGACCACGAGCGGAAAATCGCGGTCCTTCGCCCCGTGGACCCGGACGTCATCGGCGGGAGCGCCCGGTCCAGCATCCTGCGCCAGCAGCGTGCCCTCAGCCGGGTGGAAACCATTGTGCTGCTCCGGCTCCGCCTGCTGCTGGACCGGCACGTCACGGCCCAGACCGACCCCACCATCACCCGCGAGGAGATCACGGACCTGGTGGCGCACTACCAGCCCGCCGGCCAGCAGGACGCCCTGCGCGACTCCGATGTGGTCACCCGTGCCATCACCAAGCTCCTGGCCCGCCAGCTCCTGCTCCCCACCGGACTGGACGACGTGTACACCATCTCCAACGCCCTGCCCCTGGCCCTGCCGTTCGAAAACATCGGCGACATCCCGGCCCACATCGAAGCCCTTGTAGCCGCCTCGGCTGACCAATCAGGAACGGAGCCGCTCCTGGACCTGGAGGACACGGCCGCCGCGGAGACGAACGGAACCACGTCCGAGGAGGATGACCAGTGACCATCGCAAGCATGCTCCCGCTGGGGGATGTCACCAACCCGGGCCAGATGCGGCTTGCGTTGGTGCAGGTGGTCAACTGGGGGACGTTCCATGGAGCGCACACCATGCATGTTGACCGGAACGGAACCCTGCTGACCGGTAACTCGGGCGTGGGTAAATCCACGCTGTTCGACGCGATGCTGCGGGTCTTCGATGCGCGGCCGCGGTCAAACGAGGCGGCGGCGCAGCGGTCGGGGGGTGCCGTGGAGGACAAGCGGACCACCTTCACGTACATGCGCGGCAAGGTGGGGGACAAGGCGGTGGGGGAGGGCTCGGCGAGTGCGTTCCAGCGCCCGGGTGCCACCTGGTCCGCCGTCGCCCTGACCTTCGACAACGCCGCCGGGACGCGGGTGACGGTGTCGGCGCTGTTCGACCTGCCCAAGAACGGCACGGAGTCCAGCGTGGGCCGGTTCTACCTGATCGACAACGTGCCCCTGGACCTAGAGGCGGTTGAGGGCATCGCTGACAAACGGTTCACCAAGGGCGCGCTTGAGGCGATCTTCCCGCACGCCCAGGTCTTCGACGTGCACAAGGCGTTCGCGGAGCGGTTCCGCCGGCTTCTGGGGATCAACTCGGACCAGGCCCTGCCCCTGCTGCGCGTCATCCAGGCCGGCAAGGGCCTGGGCGGCAGCGTCAACACCTTCTTCCGCGACCAGGTGCTGGATGCCCCGGCAACCCTTGCCGCCGCCGATGACGTGGTGGAGGAGTTCAGCAACCTGATGTCCATCCGCCAGCGGCTGGAGGATGTCCGGCAGCAGCGCGACCAGCTGGCGCCGGTGCCGGGACTGAACCGCGAATATGCGCAGTCGCTGCTGGACGCGAACCGGCTGCGGGAGCTGGTGGGTGGGGAGTTCGAGGCGTACAGGCAGCAGCTCGCCGTCACCGTGCACCAGAAGACGCTGGTCCGTTTCCGCGAGCTGGCGCAGGCGAAGGCGAAGGAACTCGGCGCCGAGCGTGCGGTCCGCGACAAGCTGGCCAAGGAACTGCGGCAGCTGGAAACCGAGTACAACAACCAGGGCGGCAACGCGATTTCCGCGATTGAGCAGTCGCTGGAGAACGCCCGGGTTGGCCTGAAGCTGCGGCGCCAGGTGGAGGAGGCGGCGCAGCAGGCATTGGCCGACGCCGGGCTGCAGCTTGAGTGGAGCGCGGCCGGCTGGGAGCAGGCACACGAGCAGGCGGCGGCACGGTCGGCCGAGCTGAAGGATGATTCGCAGGCCCTGCAGGAGCTGCGGTTCGAGGCCTTCGACGCCCACGCCAGCCGCAAGCGGGAGCTGGCGGCTGCCGAGCAGGAACTCGTGTCGTTGAAGACGCGCAAGTCCCTGCTGCCGCCGTCGAGCATTGAAAACCGTGCCGCCATCGCCGCTGCCACCGGTATTGCGGAAGACCGCATGCCCTTTGCCGGCGAGCTCATGGACCTCGCAGACGGCGAGGAACGGTGGCGCCCCGCTGCCGAGCGTGCGCTCCGCAGCCTGGCCACCACCCTGCTGGTGCCCGGTGAGCACTTCGGCGCCGTCACCCGCTACCTGAATGACCACAACGTCCGCGGCGCGCTGCGGGCAGTGGACGTCTCCAAGCCGCTCGCCGGCGGCGCGCTCGCTGTGGAGGACGTGCGCGACGGCGACCTGCTCACCAAGCTGGATATCCTCGAGTCCGGCGCGGCGGCCGAAGCCGGCGGGTGGGTCCGTGAGCGCATCGCGCTGGACTTTGCCTACCCCTGCGTGGAGGACCCGGACGAGCTGGCAGCCCTGGACAAGGGCCTGAGCCTGGGCGGCGTGGTCAAGCGGAACCGCCACACGGTGGAGAAGGACGACCGCTTCACCAGCCGCCAGGACTACGTCCTGGGCTTCGACAATGCCGCCAAACTGGAACTCGTGGCCGGCCAGGTGGAGGACCTCCGGCAGGAAGTGGCCAAGGCCGCCGAACTGGCGCAGAGCCGCGAGGACTCGCACCAGGGCATGAGCCGTCAGCTCGACGCCCTGCGCCGGATTGCCGAAGACGACCGGCCCTGGGAACAGGTGTCCGCGGCCGTTGCTGCCGATGAGCTCACCAGGATCGAGCAGCGGCTCAAGGACGCACTTGCCGCGCAGGCGGACCTGGAGCCCCTGCGCGCCACCATCGAGGAGGTCCGGCAAAAGCACCAGACCAGCACCGAGTCCGCGGCCGTCCTGCAAAGCGAATACAAGGCATTGGACCGCCAGCTCACGGCTGCGGATTCACTGCTGGAAGCGGCGCGTGACCGCCTGGCCCAGGCGCCGCCGTCGGACGCTACCGTGACGGCGCTGGAACCGTACTTTGCGGAATTCGGCGACGTTACCGAAATGCACGAGCTGGACAACCTTGCCAACCGCGTCCGGACCACCCTGCTGGGCGAACTGCACACTGCTGAATCACGGGGGCAAGGGACAGCCGAGCGGCTCACCCGGATTTTCGAAGGCTTCGTCCGGGAGTGGGGCAGCGCCATTTCGGCGGACCACGGCACCAGCATTGGCGCGGCCAGCGAATTCGAAGCCCGCTACCATGCCATCGTCAACGACGGCCTGCCGGCGCAGGAGGCGGAGTTCCGGCAGTTCTTCAACCAGCGCACGCACGAATCCTTCAGCACCCTGCTGCACCTGCTGGACGAGGAGCGCCGCTCCATCACCAGCCGCATCCTGCCCCTCAACGGCATCCTCTCCCAGGTGAACTTCCATGAGGGCAGTTACCTGGAGCTGGACATCAAGCAGACGCTGCCGCCCACTGCCAAGCAGTTCAAGGACGCCATCCAGAACGCCTTGAAGGCCCGCCACGCTCGGCCGGCCAGGACGGACGCCGCCAGGGGGGAGGGGCCGGACGGTGACGACGCCGAGCTCACCGCGCGCTACAAGTCCCTGGAGACCCTGGTCAAGAGGCTTGGCTCGCAGGCGCCGGAAGACCGGCGGTGGCGGGCGGAGGTGCTCGACGTCCGCGGCCACCTGTTCATCCAGTGCAAGGAGCACCGGGAAGTGACCGGCCCGGCGGCTGGCAAAAAGAAGGGCGGCGGCACGAAGACCGAGGTCTTCATGCACGCAGACACCGGTTCCATGTCCGGCGGCGAGCGGCAGCGGTTCACCGCGTTCATCATGGCCGCGGCCCTGAGCTACCAGCTGGGGATCGCCGAGCAGGGCTTCACCACCTACGGCACCGTGATGATGGACGAAGCGTTCGTGCTCGCCTCCGAGGAATTCGCCGGCGCCGGCATCAAGGCCCTCCACGAATTCGGGTTCCAGCTGCTGCTGGCTGCCCCGGAAAACGTCATCGATCTGTCCCGGCACCTGGGCTCCGTCACCGAGATCCTCCGTGACCGCCGCACCAACCGCTCCGGCGTCCTCACGGCCCCGGTGATCCGGCCGCGTCCGGGGGAGGAAGGAGCCTGGCGCTCCGAGGCAAACCCGGTGGATATCGTCCTGCGTTGAAACCGGATCCAGCAATATAACAAATTGATGGATTTATCGCTCCGGCCGTGGTGGCCGGTCTTTTCGCTGTGCCACTCTGGGCTTTACCAACTCACCTCGCCAGAGTAAATCCCATAGGTACTGCAGGATGCTGGGTCCGCACTTTCTCCGAGAGAACGATGGCGTCCTCTTGAAAGGCACCCCCATGCGCCCACGGCACCCCGCTCCAATCCTCCTTGTGATAACAGCCGCAGCGGCGCTGTCCCTCGCCGCCTGCGCGGACTACGCCCCCGCAGGGAGCGGGGGCGCGTCCACGGAGACTGCCGTTCCGCCGCCCTCGCCTGCTCCCACGTCCGCGCCCACTCCTGCCGGGACGGTGACCTATATCTTCCCCGATGGCCGGCTGTCCTTTGCCCATCCGGCGGACTGGCGCGTGGTACATGAGCAGGTTTCCGCATCACCCCCGGTGGAAACGGCCGCCGTCATTGATGCCAACGGCGCCGGGCGGGTCAACATTTACTACAGCCAGGTGGGTGACGCCGTGGCCGGTCCTGATGCCAGGTTTGTCCTTGCGGCGGACCCAGTGCCGGGGCTGGCGGGCCACGCAGTTCCCACGCCCCATTCGTCGTTCTTCACCGATCACGTCAATGGTGCCGTTGAGTACCGCATGGGGCTGACGGCGGGATTGCCGGTGTCACCGGACGGCAAGGTGCAAAACGGGCCCGTCATGCTCGGCGACCGCATTTTGGCCGCAGACGTGCTGTTCACCGGTCCGCCGTTTGCCAATGACGAGGCGGCGAAGGCATGGTACTGGGGCGGGGACGGCCAAAAACTGAAGGCGTTGCTGATGAGCTTCTCCTACCGCTGAGGCACATGGGGAAGCCCTCCGTCACCGGAGTGATGGAGGGCTTCCGCTGCCCGCCTACTTATTCTGCACGCGGGCCAGGAACTGCGCGGTGCGGTCCTGCAGGCCCTGGATCTGGCGTACCACGACGGCCGCCGGATCGGGGTTGATCTCGTTGGCCGGCGGTTCCTTGCGGACGTTGCCACAACACAGGAAGTCGGCGCAGATCAGGGTCCCCACGGTGTTGCCGTCGCGTCCTGACTGGCCTGCGCGCCTTGCGACCCAAAGGAGCACGTCCTCCTTCGAGAACACATCCCGGCACAGTTCGCACAGTACCGAGCGGTTCTTCCTGGCTCCTCCTTCGGGCGCCCGGAGCAGGATGCCCGTGAGGCCCTTGTGGCCGGGAACCACCAAGTACCCGCGCAACGGCATCTTTTCATCGCGCCAGCCCAGGAACTCCAGGCTGTCCCAGTCCAGGGCGTCGAAGTTCCTGGGCAGTGTCAGCTTGGCTGCTTCTGAGCGGCTGGCGTTGACGAAGGATGAACGGATTTGTTGGGGCGTGACTGATTGCATGGCTGAACTTTCGTAAAGGGTGGGCGGCCCTAAGCCGGGCCGGGGTAACAGGGGAGTCAGTCAGTCTCCGCGGAGCAGGCCAAAGCGGCCACCCCGCTTCCCATGGCAGCGGCGGCCGGAACGACCTTTTGCATGCGCATTGTTCCCGTTGTTCCGTTTCTGTTCAGCGTGCCCTGGTAAGGGTGCCCTGCCGGCAAGGCAATCCTGCCAAATGTGCCCCGCCCTGTCCAAGAACCTGATGGCGGATGTGGCCTTTGTCACGTTGCGGGATTAGGTGACAAAAACGTTGCGTAATCGACATTTACATAGGTTAGCCTTACTTAAGTTTTCAGCAGCCTGATCCAAGGAGCCCCGTGACACCCCCCCTCTTTTCCGGCCCTCTCTCCACCCGCCGGACGCTTTTCTCTTCCGCCGGCAAGGCGGCTGCGGTGCTCGCCGCGGCAGCCTTGACCCTGTCCGCCTGCAGCACGGGTCCGGCCTCTTCAGTGGCTGGCACGGGCGGCACCGGCAGCAGCACCCAGTTCCCGGTGACCATCGGCCATGCATTCGGCCAAACCACCATCGAGAAGCAGCCCGCGCGCGTGGCGACGGTTTCATGGGTGAACGACGACGTCGCGATTGCCCTCGGCGTGGTGCCCGTCGGTATCCCCAGGAACGAGTGGGGTGGCAATGACAAGGGGTCCACCCCCTGGAAGGACGCGGCGCTCGAAAAGCTGGGGGCCGGATTCGGATCGGCCAAGGCCCCCGTCCAGTACTCGGAGGCGGACGGCATCAACTTCACGGAAATCGCCAGGCTCGCCCCGGACGTCATCCTCGCCGCCTACTCCGGCCTCACCGAGGAGGACTACAGGAAGCTCAGCGAAATCGCCCCCGTGGTGGCGCACCCGGAAGTGGCCTACGGAACCTCGTGGCAGGACTCCACCACCATCATCGGCAAGGCCCTGGGCAAGGAAGCGGAAGCGGCCAAGCTGGTCTCCGACACCGAGGCCACCGTTAAGGACAAGGTCTCCCAGTACCCGCAGATCCAGGGCAAGAGCTTTATCTACGGCAACCTGGAGCCCGCCCGGGGTGACGGCGTCAACGTCTACACCGCCAACGACAACCGTCCCCGCTTCCTCACCGAAATCGGCATGACCCTGGCCCATGTGGTCGCGGAGAACTCCAAGGGTTCCAAGGAGTTCTACCTTTCCTGGTCCGCCGAGAAGGCGAACGAACTGCAGTCGGACATCTTCGTCACCTGGGTTCCCGACGCGTCCACCGCGGAGGCCATCAAGGCTGATCCGCTGCTCGGGCAGATCCCGGCCATCAGGAAGGGCGCCCTGGTGGCCGACCATGACAACACCCTGACCCTGTCCATCTCGGCGTCGTCGCCGCTGAGCCTGCCGTGGTCGCTGGATACGTTCCTGCCGCAGTTGGCCACGGCGGCGGATGCAGTGAAGTAGGGGCGCGCCTTCATGGGTACGACGACGGTACGTCCGGCCGCCGGCACGGGCACCCAGGTGCGGGCCGGGGCCGCCGCTGCTCCCGTCTGCGGTGATGCGCCGGGAACGCGAGCCGCCTGGCTGGCCGGCGCCGTCGTCGTGCTGGTGCTGGTGGCCGGGGCATCGCTGGCCGTGGGGGCACGGGAGGTTCCCCTTGCGACGGTATGGCAGGCCCTTTCCGCGTTCGATCCCGCAAACGGTGACCATGCCGTGGTGCTGGCCCGCATTCCGCGCACGGTCCTGGGCCTGCTGGCCGGCGGCGCGCTGGGCCTGGCCGGGGCCGCGATGCAGGGAGTTGCCCGCAATCCGCTGGCCGACCCCGGCATTCTTGGCGTCAACGCCGGAGCCGCCCTGGCGGTGGTCGCCGGCATTTACATCTTCGGTGTGGCCGCCTTCTCCGGCTACGTTTGGTTCGCCTTGAT
Source organism: Arthrobacter sp. NicSoilB11 (assembly GCF_019977375.1). Taxonomy (NCBI): domain Bacteria; kingdom Bacillati; phylum Actinomycetota; class Actinomycetes; order Micrococcales; family Micrococcaceae; genus Arthrobacter; species Arthrobacter sp. NicSoilB11. Next base: position 4,204,930 of record NZ_AP024657.1, on the reverse strand, counting down.
TGGGGCCGCTGCTGCCGCAGTGGTGGTATACCTCATCGCCTCGCTGGGCAGGGAGGGAGCCACCCCGGTCAAGCTCGCGCTGGCCGGAGCCGCGCTCAGCGCCGGACTGTCCTCGCTCATGAACATCATCCTGGTCTCCAGCCAGGACACCCTGGACAGGTTCCGCTTTTGGCAGGTGGGCGGCATCGCGGGCCGTGACTGGACCGTACTCCTGCCCGGCCTGCCGATCCTGGCCGCCGGTGCGCTCATCGTGCTCCTGGCCGGCCGCACCCTCAACAGCCTGGCGCTGGGGGACGACATCGCGCGGGGGCTTGGCCGGCGCGTCGGGCCCTCGCGGGCCCTGGTGGCCCTGGGCATCGTCCTGCTCTGCGGCACCGCCACGGCATTGGCGGGCCCCATCGGCTTTGTGGGCCTGGTGGTACCGCATGCCGTGCGTGTCCTCACCGGGCCCGACTACCGCTGGATCCTGGCCTTCTCCCTGGTGGCGGCTCCGGTCCTGCTCCTGGCCGCCGACATTCTTGGGCGGGTGGTGCTGCCGCCGGGCGAAGTCCCGGCCGGCATCATGACCGCCCTCATCGGTGCGCCGGTGTTCGTGTGGCTGATCCGCCGCGGAAAGGGGGCCGGGCTGTGATGGCCAAGGGGGCCGGCAACCGGACCGCCGTGCTGGGCGCCGCCGTCGTGCTCCTGTTTTTCGTATCCGTCCTGCTGGGCAGCTACACGGTGACCGTCCCGGACTTCTTCGCCATCGTCTTCAACCATGTGACGGGCGGCGCCAGGATTCCGGGCGCCAGCTTCATCGTGATGGAGAACAAGCTTCCGCGGGCCGTCATCGGCACCATGACCGGGACTGCCTTCGGGCTGGCCGGCGCCCTGTTCCAGACCATGCTGCGGAACCCCCTGGCCAGCCCCGACGTCATCGGCATCAGCTCCGGGGCCAGCGCGGCGGCGGTGGTTGCGATTGTCATCTTCGGCGCCTCCGGTGCGCTGGTTTCCGGGGCGGCGCTGGCGGGTGCACTGGCCGTGGCAGGCCTGATCCATGCGATCTCCAGCGGCGGTGCCACCCGCAGGGCAGGCCGGGGGAGCGCCGCCGGAAACCGGCTGGTCCTTGCCGGCGTCGGGATCGCTGCCGCCCTGCACGCCGTTGTCAGCTTCCTGACGACCCGCGCTGACATCCGCACTGCCGCCGACGTCCTGGTCTGGCTCAACGGATCCCTGAACTCCGCCAACTGGGACCGGGCCGGAGTCCTGTTCCTGGCGCTCGCGGTGCTGGTTCCCGCCGTTGTGCTCATCGCCGGTCCGCTCCGCATCCTGGAACTGGGTGATGATGCCGCAGCCGGGCTGGGGGTCCGCGTCAATGCCGCACGCCTGGCGCTGGTGGTCATCGCGGTATCCCTGGCGGCAGTTGCGACGGCGGCCGCAGGGCCGGTGTCGTTCGTCGCCTTCCTGGCCGCTCCCATCGCCCGCCGCTTCGCCGGCAAGGCCAGCCTGCCGGCGTCGGCCCTGGTGGGCGCCCTGATTGTCCTGGCGGCAGACTATGTCGCCGCCAACCTGGCCCCCCTGTTCCTGGACGGCACCGTCCTGCCGGTGGGTGTTGTCACCGGCGCGCTCGGCGCCCCCTTCCTGCTGTGGCTCCTGGTCACGGCCAACCGAAAGGATGCCTGACGTGGCACTTCTCGAAGCACGCGACCTGACGCTCACGTACGGCCAGCGCTGTGTGGCGGACGGGCTCAACGTCCGGATTCCCGAGGGCAGGGTGACCATGATCGTGGGTGCCAACGCGTGCGGAAAGTCCACCCTGCTCCGCGGGCTGTCCCGGCTCCTGAAGCCCGCCGGCGGCACCGTGACCCTGGACGGCAGGGACATCCACACCCGTCCGGCCCGTGAACTGGCCCGGACCCTCGGCCTGCTTCCCCAGCACCCCACCGCCCCGGACGGCATCACCGTCCGAGACCTGGTGGGACGCGGGCGCTACCCGCACCAGGGCTTCTTCCGTAGCAGGAGTGACAAGGACGACGCCGCCGTGCAGCGCGCGCTGGAAGCCACCGGGACGCTGGACCTCGCCGGGCGCGACGTGGACGAACTGTCCGGCGGCCAGCGGCAGCGGGCCTGGATTGCCATGGCACTCGCCCAGGAAACCGACGTCCTGCTGCTGGACGAACCCACCACCTACCTTGACCTGGCCCACCAGGTGGAGGTCCTGGACCTGGTAACGGACCTCAACCGCAGACGGGGTATCACCGTGGCAATCGTCCTGCACGACCTCAATCTGGCGGCCCGCTACGCGGACCACATCATCGCCATGAAGGACGGCACCGTGACAGCGGTGGGGTCCCCGCGCGAGGTGGTGACGGAAGGACTGGTCCGCCACGTCTTCGGCCTGGAGAGCCGGGTCATCCCGGACCCCGTTTCGGCCACCCCGCTGATCATCCCCATCGGCCGTCACCACACTGCCTACGAACTGGAGCCCGTCCCATGACGACCCGCGACACCGCCCGAACACAAACGGCAACTGCACAACCGGCAAGTGCCCAGCCGATGACCACCCAGCCGATGAGTCTCGCCTTTGAGGTCACCGTTTCCTCCGTCCAGCAGCTCAGCCCCACCTTCCGCAGGATCACGTTCGGTGGCTACGCGCTGCGTGACTTCGGCGTCCAAGGCCACACCCTGGACCTCCGGATCAAGCTCCTGATTCCGTCCCTGGCCCCGGACGGCTCGCAGCTGCCGCTGCCGGCCGTCAACACCGGCCAGCCCGGCTGGTATCGGGATTGGCTGGCCATGGACCCGGAGGTGCGCGGCTCGATGCGGACCTACACCGTCCGTGAGGCGCGGCTGGACGCGGTGTATCCGGAGATCGACGTGGACTTTGCGATGCATAAGGACGGGCCGCACAACAGCGGGCCGGCCGCGGACTGGGCCCTGAAGGCCAAACCCGGTGACGCCCTCACCATCATCGGGCCCAACAACCGTGCCGCCCACTGCATCACTGCCGGGACATACTCCGGCATCGAATGGCGGCCCGGCCTGGCCCAGCGCATCCTCCTTGCCGGTGACGAAACCGCAGTCCCCGCCATCTCCGCCATCCTCGAAACCCTCCCGCCGTACATGAGCGGGCACGCCCTCCTGGAGGTTCCCCAGGCCGGCGACTTCCTTGAACTGCAGTCCCCGGCGGACATCGAGATCACGTGGCTTGCCCGCGGCGCCGTCATCGGCCGCTCCCGGCCGCACGGCCAGCTGCTGCAGGAGGCCGTACGCACAGCAGTCCCCGTGCCGGGCTGGGTGGGCATCAAAGCGGACGGCGGCGGCGCCGGCCGGGAGCCCGAAGACGTCAACGTGGACACGGACATCCTCTGGGAAACCCCCGCACGCCTCGAAACGGGGGACATCGGCGCCGCCGGCAACCCCGGAATGCCCGCCGGCGCCATGCCCTTCTACGCCTGGATCGCCGGTGAAGCCGCCGTCATCAAGGACCTGCGGCGCTACCTGGTGCGCGACGTGGGGATGGACCGGAAACAGGTGGCCTTCATGGGTTACTGGCGGCAGGGCAAAGCCGAAGGCTAACCCCGGCCCGCTCGGCGCCTCCGCGCAGTAACACAAATTTTCAGCAATTGCCAATTAAGGAAATTGCTGTGTCACAGGGTGTGACACGCGTATGCTTCGGATATTTCAACTGGAACATTAAGGTCTCATTCCATGAAAACTATCCTGCGGCCAGCTGTTTCCGTCCTGACACTCTTAGTCATGCTCGCCTCACTTGCCGTAGTGGGCAGCGTGGCGAACGCGGTGGGAGCGCTGACATTCGCGCCGACCGCCGACAGTTATGTCCAGGCCGACCGGCCAACGGAGAACTTCGGGACCAGTGTGCGTTGGTCCACGGAGGGCCGGACAAGCATCTCGCGGAGCAGTCTCCTGCGGTTCAACGTCCAAGTCCCCGCCGGGGAACACGTCGTCTCGGCAAAGCTGCGGGCATATTCTGAGGCGGCGGCAACGTCGACCGAGTTTGTGGACGTTTACACCACCAGCGGCACATGGGCCGAAACGGGCGTCACCTGGAACAACGCACCGGCCCGCGGGAGTTGGCTGGCCAAGGCCGGCGGGTTCGCCACGGGGGCCTGGGTGGAATGGGACGTTACCAAGGGCGTCGGCGCCACCGGCGGCGAGCAGAACTTCCGGCTCGAATCCAGCGCGCAGAAATGGCTGGGCTTCAAATCGAACCAGGCCCTGGACGCGGCACTCCGCCCAAAGCTGGTTGTCACCACCGCCGCTGACGCCGTGGTGACAAGCCCCGCCCCGACGCCAACCCCCACCCCTACCTCCACCCCTGCGCCCGCGCCCGTTGATGCGGGCGGAGTCCAGGCTGCTGCCACGCAGAACTGGGGCGCACCTGTGGCCGGGGACGAGTTCAACTACACCGGAGCCCCGGACGCCACCAAATGGAGCGTGTACAACAGCGCAGGGCACGCCGGCCAAGGTATCCGCAGCCCGCAGCAGGTAACAGTGGACGGTTCCAAGATGGTCATGAGCGGGACCCCGGACGGGACCACTGCCGGCATGTCCGCGAAGTTCGCCAAACAAAAGTACGGGCGGTGGGAAGTCCGCGCCGCCGGGTCGGGCGACAATGAGTACCATATGGTTTCGATCCTGTGGCCGGACAGCGGAAACTGGCCTTGCGACGGCGAAGTGGATTACGCGGAAACAACGGGCGCTTGGAACGTGATCAACTTCTTCCAGCACTTCTCCTGCAGCAACTCCCAGACCAGGGCCAGCAAGACGCTGGACGTGACCCAGTTCCACAACTACGCAGTGGACTGGTCCCCCGCCGGGATGGTCGGATACGTGGATGGCGTGAAGTGGTTCGAGGACACCGACCCCACCCACCAGCCTCCGGGCAGTATGCACCAGACGCTGCAACTGGACTGGTTCCCTGATTCCACTGCTGACGGTGCTGCGGAAATGCGCGTGGACTGGATACGTGTCTACCCGGCCGCCGGCGGGACGAGCCCCACCCCGACTCCAACCCCCACCCCGACTCCAACCCCCGCGCCTACCACGCCGCCGGCGGGTGATTCCTTCGAGTTCGCCGCTGTTGGCGACATGAACCCGTCAGGAAATACGTCCACGAGTTCGGCGTCCGGCAAGAACGCTGCCAGCATCATCAGCGGCCTCAACGATGGTTCGTTGGATAATTTCCTTGCCATCGGCGACTTCCAGTACGACAAGGGGACCTGCTCGGCGCTTGGAGCGTGGAACACGCTGTGGGGCGGGTTGAAAGCCAAGACGTACTGGACCACGGGCCCCAACCACGATGTGGAGCCGGGTGTGAACGATGACGTGGACCGGTTCATGGACGGCCAGTGCGTCAACACCACCAAGTCCGCTACCAGCACCACTCTGGGCCGGTTCCAGGATGCGCTGGAGTGGTATTCGTTCGATAAGGGGAACTGGCATATCCTGGTGGCGCCCACGGCCACATGGCGCTACAACGTGGCCCGGGCGCAGGCGATGACCGCCGAAATGGACGCTGACCTGAAGGCGGCCAAGGCCACGGGGAAGCATCTGGCGGCCGTCTACCACGACCCGTATTTCACGTCCGACACATCCAGCCACACGCGCTTCACCCAGGCGAAGCCCTGGATCGACATGTTCTGGAACAACCGGGTGAAAGTCCTGCTGTCCGGGTCCCAGCACAACTATGAGCGGACCTGCCCGGTGAACAACGCCGACCAATGCGTCCCCGACGGCATGCAGCAGTTCCAGGTGTCCACCGGCGGTATCGGCCTCCGATCGTTCGCGAGCAACCCGGCCTACGTCCAGCGGAAGTTCAGTGATACCTGGGGCCACCTGAGGATGAGCCTGAAAGCGGACGGCTCCTACACCTGGGAGTTCCGTCCGGTTCACGGAGGAATGCAGACGGACAGCGGGTCCCGGACGCCATAAGCGCTCCACGGGATCCCGCAGCGGTTTCCCAAGCTCCCGCTCACTTACTGTTCATCCCGGCGTCGTCCTTGCTTTTCCCAGCGCCGCTACGTTGGGGCGGTGGTGACTGGATCCTTGCTTCCTGACTCCGGGCGGCGGGTGTTTGTGGCCCTTGGCGACTCCTTCACCGAAGGCGTGGGGGACCGGGATGAGCGGCTGCCCAACGGAGTGCGGGGGTGGGCCGACAGGGTTGCCGAGAAGCTCGCCAAGGCGCAGCCGGGGTGGAAGTACGCCAACCTGGCCATCAGGAGCAAGCGGCTGCGGCACATCATCGACGAGCAGCTGGAGCCGGCACTGCGGATGCGGCCAACACTGGTGACCCTGTACGCCGGCGGTAACGACATCCTGGACCTGAAGACCGATATGCCCGCGCTCATGGCGGACTATGAACAGCTTGTTGCCCAGCTCGCCGGCACGGGGGCCACAGTGGTCCTCTTCACGGGGTTCGACGTCAAGGTTTCCGCGCTCCTGGAGCCGTTGAAGAAACGCAACGCCTACTACAACCAGCGGGTGCGGGACATCGCGGAAAAGTACGGGGCCGTGCTGGTGGACTACTGGTGCCTGGATGCCTTCCACGACGCCAGGATGTGGGACTCTGACCGGCTCCACATGTCCAAGGCCGGCCACAAATACCTGGCCGGGCAGGTGCTGGACCAGCTGGGCGTGCCGCACAAGATCAAACCCCGGGACTGGGAGCCACCACCAAGGTTGGGCCTGCGCGAATGGGAACGGCGCCAGCGGCGCTGGGTCCATGACTGGGTCCTGCCGCTCTTTGGCCGCAAGCTCCGCGGGGTGACGCTGGGGGACAGGCTCAGCCCGCGCTGGCCCAAGCCTGTGAAGGTGCCGCGGAAAGGTGGCCTGAAGAAGCTCGCCGCAGAAGGGTACGACGGCGGCAGCCCACCCTAGCGGCCTGCGTCACCTCAGGTGGTTTGCGCGGGCGGGGTGTCCAACAGGTTTTCGAACCCCGGGGCAACCCGGCCGGCGTGGAACTCCAGCACCTCGAAGTCGGCCACGCCGTTGATGTAGAACGGGTCCTGCGCAAGGCTCGCGTCAAGGGTTTCCCGTTCCGCCTGCGAGAGCAGCAGCCCTCCAGTGCGGGGAATCTTGCGGCCGGCGGCAATGAAGACACCGTCGTCGAACGCCTTTTGCAGCCAGGCGATGTGGGCGTCGTTGTGGAAGTCGACGATCTCCTGCGGCACGCGGTAGGTGAGGGAGACAACATACATGGGGCAAGCCTACCGGTGCCGCTTCCAGCTACTTGAAAGATCAATCGTAGAATGGGGGCCATGACCGAACCCCGCTGGCTCAACGCTGACGAACGCCGCGCCTGGCTGGCGCTGGTGAGCATCAATACGCTGCTGCCGGCGGCCCTCGACACCAGGCTGCATGCGGCCGGGAAGCTGTCGCTCTTCGACTACACGGTCCTTGCCATGCTGTCCGAGGCAGACGACCGGTTCCTGCCCATGAGTGAGCTCGCCGCCCGCAGCAGCGCTTCACTGTCCCGGCTTTCGCATGTGGTGACCAAGCTGCAGAAGCGCGGCTGGGTGGAGCGGCGTCCCCACCCCCATGACGCAAGGGTGACCACCGCGCACCTCACGGAGGAAGGCATGGCCACCATCGTTGGGCTGGCCCCGGGCCATGTTGAGGACGTCCGCGACCTGTTCCTCGATGCCCTGACCGGGCAGGATGTGCTGGACCTGGCGCGGATCGGCGAGAAAGTGGTGGGACGCCTGGACAAGGACCACTGGATCCTGCGCGAAACCCAGCCTGACCAAGCGACATAACCGGCGATTGGTTGCTTCCGGCAACGGATGGCAAACTAACCGCATGGATTTCACTTCCCGGTTCGTGGCCCTTGGCGACTCTTTTACCGAAGGCGTCGGTGACGACGACCCCAGCCGCCCCAACGGGGTCCGCGGCTGGGCGGACCGGGTGGCGGAGCAGCTCTGCGCCGCTGATCCGGATTTCGGCTACGCCAACCTGGCCATCCGCGGCAGGAAGCTTCGGCAGATCGTGGCCGAGCAGGTGGACGCCGCCGTCGAACTTAAACCCACGCTGGTGAGCATCTACGCCGGGGCCAATGACATCCTCCGCCCGCGCGTGGACATCGATGACCTCCTGGTGGAGTACAACGACGCCGTCGGGAAGCTGGCGGCCACCGGCGCCACTGTGGTGATGTTCACGGGTTTCGATGCCCGGGGTTCAAAGGTGTTCGGCACCATGCGCGGCCGCACCGCCATCTACAACGAACTGGTCCGCGGAATCGCAGGGGACCACGGCGCCCTGCTGGTGGATTACTGGCGCTTCAGCGAGTACTACGACTGGGGCATGTGGGCCCACGACCGGATGCACATGTCCGCCGCCGGCCACGCCAACATGGCCAAGCGCGTCCTCGAGGTCCTCAAGTACGACCATTCCATCGACGTCCCGCCGATGACCCCTGTTCCGGAGTTGAGCGGCGCCGACGCCCTCCGCGCCAACGCCCGGTGGTTCCGCGAGTACGCCGCGCCGTGGGTGGTCCGGCGCGTCACCGGCAAGTCGTCCGGCGACAACCTGCAGCCCAAGTACGCCCAGCTCACCCGGCTGTAGCGGTTGTAGCGGCGGTGGGGCGCGGGCGGTTCAGGCGGGATGGAAGGCCGGAGTCGCCAGCGTGGAGCCGTCAGCTCGGATCGCCAGCACGGCAACATCCCAGGTGTCCGTGGCGCGGTTCAGCATCTGTGTTCCGCCGGCGACGATCGCCGTGGCCAGCACGTCGGCGGTGACAATGTCCGCGGCGGCCACGGTGACCTGGACAAACCCGGCGCCGCGTCCCACCCGCCAAATGTGCTCACCGCGTTCAGCGGAGCCGGAGGTGGCGATCGCACTGTGCCGGCTGCCCGCGCCCAGTGCGTAGCCGGTAATCAGGGTTTGGCGGTCCGCCGGATCCACGATGCCGGCTTTCCAGGGCTCGGCGCTGCCGGGGCGTGGTGAGCCGCTGACCAACACGTCGCCCCCGGCATTCAGGCACCAATCGTGCCGGCCCAGGGCCTGGAGCGACGTGGCCGCCTCGCGGATGGCATGACCCTTGATGATCCCGGACAGGTCCAGGACGCCGTCAGGCCGTTCCGGGGTGAAGGCGCCCTCCGTGCGCAGCCGCCATTCGTGCGCCTCGGCGTACCGCTCTCGCATCTGGGCTGAGGCGCCCCGCAGCATCAGCTCGCCGCGGGCCAGCCTGGCCGCTTCCGAATCCGGGCGGTACAGGCTGAATTGTTCGTCCAGGTCGCGGAAAAGGCGTTCGACGACGGCGGTGGCGGCAGCCAGCTCATCGAGCCCAGGCTGCCCTTCCGCAGGGGAGCTGACGGGCAGCGTCAGCCCGATGACCGTGCCCATGCATTCAAAGGTGCGGGCCTTCAGCATGGCGGCGGGGGTTGCGGCGTCCAGGGGGCTAGAGGTGGGCTGCATCGATGGCCGCCTGGACTGAGGTCAGGTACGCGTCGCTGGTAATGGTGGCGCCGCTGACGGTCTGGACATCCGCCGACTGCGCCGCGAGGACCTTGCTCCGGAGCAGGGGTGCCGCGCGGTTGCTGATCTGGATGGATTTGCCATCGGTGTTGGTGAGCTGGAGGGCGGTGATATCCGTGATCTTCCCGTTGGCCACCGTGATCTGGACCTGCACGGGACCGAACCGGGTCTGCACGGCGGTTCCCTTATAGGTGCCGGAAGCCGAGGTGCCCGAAGAGCCCGAGGAGCCGGACGTACCCGTACCCGTCGAGCCCGTACCCTTCGAGCCCGTGGTGCCTGACGCCGTCGTGCTTGATGCGACGGTGCTGATGCCGCCTGCCTGGGTGCCTGTTTGCCATCCCGCCAGGAGGATCCCGGCGGAGGCCAGGGCCGCTGCGACTGTTCCGCGTATTTTCACCAGTCAAACCTTTCGTAATGGATCTGTTCCCCGGAGACGCCGGCTTTCCCGGCATCCGCTATGACGTCGGCCGCCCACGCCGCCGGGCCGCAGACGTAGACGTCCGCATCCGCGATGTCAGGCACGTAGGAGGTGAGGCTGTAGCCGTTCCGCACGGCGTCCCCGGGAAGCCAGGTGGAGTGGCCGTGGGCCCTCGGCCCGGTGAGGTGGAAGAGCCGGACCCCCCTGGCTTGGCAGAGGTCGAGGATTTCGCTGCCCAGGTACAGCTCCTGGTCGGTGTGGCCGCGGAGCAGGACTGTCGCCTCGCCGGGAGCAAACGGCGTGGTTTCCAGCAGTGCGCGCAGGGGTGTGATGCCGATGCCGGCACCGATCATCACCACCTTGTTCCTGGTCCTGGCAGCTGTGCTGAGCAGTCCGTAGGGACCCTCCAGCGCCACCTTGGTCCCCTTCCGCAGCCGCAGGAGCTGGGCGGAGCCGCTGCCAAGGTTCCGTACGGTGACCCGCAGCGTCCCCTGGCCGTCCGGGCCCTGGAAGACGGGTTCGGCGGACAGGCTGAACGGGTGGGGATGCCACCACAGTCCCGGAGCCAGGAAGCGCCAGATGAAGAACCGTCCGCCCGTGCCCGCCAGCTGGTCCAGTTTCCGGCCATTCATGACGATGTTCACCACGCCCGGCGCCACGGCCTCCACGCGGGCCACCGACAGTTGGTGCCGCGCCGTGGCCAGTACCGGTTCCAGTACCCGGAAATACACCAGGGCAGCGCCGGTGTAGATGCAAATGGCCAGCCAGTACCAGCGCTGCCATGTGCCTGCCGCAAAGAGGCCTCCCACGCTGAACTGGTGGGGCAGCGACGTTGCCACCGCGGCGTAGGTCAGGAGGTGCACCACGTACCAGAACTCGTACGGGAAACGACGCCGTACAGCCACCAGGGACGTGACGACGACCGCGATGAACAGCGCCATGGAAACAAACGCCAGCCACATGTCCGGCACCTGCACCCAAAGGTTGACGGACTCGGTGAACGGATCCAGTCCTTCGGCCATGCCGTACCCAGCCGCGACCAGGAGGCCGTGTGCCAGAAGCAGGTACAGCGAAGGCTTTCCCAGCTTCCCGTGGAACTCCAGCGCGCGGTCGTGGCCGATGGTGCGGTCAATGAAGGGAATCCTCGCGGCCAGCAGCAGCATGAGCAGGACCAGGTCCATGCCCGCCAGCCCGGCCACGATGCCCGCCGCCGTGAACAGGGACGCCGGCGACGTGATCGCGGTGGCCCCGCCGTCGGCAAGCCAGAGGGCAATTGCGGCGGCAACGGAGGCCCAGGCAATGAGCGTCAGGAGGTCCGTCCGCAGCATGCGCTGCCGGTACTGTCGGGCAAACCAGCCACGGGCGGGCCTCTTCGCTGAAGGTGATGAAGGCTCCGGGCGGCCGGAGCTGCTTGCGGCCGGAGATGCCGGCAGGAGCTGCGCGTTCATGTATCCAAGGTGCTTGGCGAAGCTATGTGCCTGCTGTGAAAAGGACCAACCTGTCGCTGTGACCTTTCGACGGCCCTTATACACCCGATGACCCCCGATTGGTCTTTAATTGCGCCAACTCGTAGACTTGGTAGGCGCTAAGTGCGCGGAGCGTGCGCAATTGCTCCGGTTGCCCGGTAATTTTCTCCAGGGTGGCCGGTAGTTAGGGGCTCAAGTTGCGTGACTAACCGTTGCCCTTCTGCATTTTTGGGTCGCCCTTAGCAGCATGGTCCAGCAGCAGATATGCGGATCATTACTTTCAATTCTTGAGGAGAAGTCATGGCAGCACACTGCCAAGTGACCGGGGCCGAGCCGGGCTTTGGGCACAGCATTTCGCACTCGCACCGCCGCAACAAGCGTCGGTTCGATCCGAACATCCAGAAGAAGCGCTACTGGGTTCCGTCCCTGCGCCGTAACGTCACGCTGCAGGTCTCGGCACGTGGCATCAAGACCATCGACGTACGCGGCATCGACGTAGTCGTCGCCCAGATCCTGGCTCGTGGGGTGAAGCTCTAGTGGCTAAGGACAAGGACGTACGTCCGATCATCAAGCTCAAGTCGACCGCGGGTACGGGTTACACCTACGTAACCCGCAAGAACCGTCGTAACGATCCGGACCGCATGGTCCTGAAGAAGTACGACCCCAAGATCCGCCAGCACGTCGAATTCCGAGAGGAGCGCTAAACATGGCTAAGAAGTCCAAGATTGCTCGCAACGAGCAGCGCAAGGTCATCGTTGAGCGTTACGCTGCAAAGCGCCTCGAGCTGAAGAAGACCCTGGTTGACGAGAACGCAACCGACGAAGCACGCGAAGCAGCCCGCCTGGGCCTGCAGAAGCTGCCCCGCAACGCGTCCCCGATCCGTCTGCGTAACCGCGACATCATCGACGGCCGCCCCCGCGGTACCTTCCAGAAGTTCGGCATCTCCCGTGTCCGCTTCCGCGACATGGCCCACAAGGGCGAACTCCCGGGCATCACCAAGTCTTCCTGGTAATCCAGCACCGCTGAATCCAGCTGCTTGAGAAGGGCCGGCAACCTTAGGGTTGCCGGCCCTTTTGCTGTCTGCCGTGATGGCTGCCGGATGTGCGGCAGCGCACACAGCGGAATTACGACGGCGGGAGGCCGGCGGGTGCCCCGCATGGCCGTTCCTGCCCCGGAATCCCGGGGAATTGCAGCCATTGGATGAGCGGTTTGCGGTGGGCTACGAGTGCGTGTATTGTTTTCTAAGTCGCCGCGGGGGAGACAGCCAAGAGCTGGTAACCGCGGGTGGCCAAACCCCCAAATTCAAGACCAAATTCTGGTCGCTCCTTAGGGCGCCGGAAATTGGTGGGGGACCGTCTTCTGGTCTGATGGGAATCCTGAGAAATGGATTTGCGTCGGGGTGGTTGATCGGGTAAGTTTGGAAAGTTGCTCCGGAGCGAGCCTGGACGTTGGTTTGGGTGGTGCCGGGTGTGTCTGTTGTTTGAGAACTCAATAGTGTGCCAAGTTTGTTGATACCGATTATGTATGTAATTGGTTGATTGTGCTGTGCCGCCACCCCGTGGTGTGCATGGTGTTTTTAGCTGGTTTCAAATTTTGTGCAGCTGTTTCTGCCGTTATTTCCGGTGGTTGTGGTTGTGTCTGTTTTTGTTTTACTTCAACGGAGAGTTTGATCCTGGCTCAGGATGAACGCTGGCGGCGTGCTTAACACATGCAAGTCGAACGATGATGCCAGCTTGCTGGTGGATTAGTGGCGAACGGGTGAGTAACACGTGAGTAACCTGCCCTTGACTCTGGGATAAGCCTGGGAAACTGGGTCTAATACCGGATATGACCTTCCATCGCATGGTGGTTGGTGGAAAGCTTTTGTGGTTTTGGATGGACTCGCGGCCTATCAGCTTGTTGGTGGGGTAATGGCCTACCAAGGCGACGACGGGTAGCCGGCCTGAGAGGGTGACCGGCCACACTGGGACTGAGACACGGCCCAGACTCCTACGGGAGGCAGCAGTGGGGAATATTGCACAATGGGCGAAAGCCTGATGCAGCGACGCCGCGTGAGGGATGACGGCCTTCGGGTTGTAAACCTCTTTCAGTAGGGAAGAAGCGTAAGTGACGGTACCTGCAGAAGAAGCGCCGGCTAACTACGTGCCAGCAGCCGCGGTAATACGTAGGGCGCAAGCGTTATCCGGAATTATTGGGCGTAAAGAGCTCGTAGGCGGTTTGTCGCGTCTGCCGTGAAAGTCCGGGGCTCAACTCCGGATCTGCGGTGGGTACGGGCAGACTAGAGTGATGTAGGGGAGACTGGAATTCCTGGTGTAGCGGTGAAATGCGCAGATATCAGGAGGAACACCGATGGCGAAGGCAGGTCTCTGGGCATTAACTGACGCTGAGGAGCGAAAGCATGGGGAGCGAACAGGATTAGATACCCTGGTAGTCCATGCCGTAAACGTTGGGCACTAGGTGTGGGGGACATTCCACGTTTTCCGCGCCGTAGCTAACGCATTAAGTGCCCCGCCTGGGGAGTACGGCCGCAAGGCTAAAACTCAAAGGAATTGACGGGGGCCCGCACAAGCGGCGGAGCATGCGGATTAATTCGATGCAACGCGAAGAACCTTACCAAGGCTTGACATGAACCGGACCGCTGCAGAAATGTGGTTTCCCCTTTGGGGCTGGTTTACAGGTGGTGCATGGTTGTCGTCAGCTCGTGTCGTGAGATGTTGGGTTAAGTCCCGCAACGAGCGCAACCCTCGTTCTATGTTGCCAGCACGTGATGGTGGGGACTCATAGGAGACTGCCGGGGTCAACTCGGAGGAAGGTGGGGACGACGTCAAATCATCATGCCCCTTATGTCTTGGGCTTCACGCATGCTACAATGGCCGGTACAAAGGGTTGCGATACTGTGAGGTGGAGCTAATCCCAAAAAGCCGGTCTCAGTTCGGATTGGGGTCTGCAACTCGACCCCATGAAGTCGGAGTCGCTAGTAATCGCAGATCAGCAACGCTGCGGTGAATACGTTCCCGGGCCTTGTACACACCGCCCGTCAAGTCACGAAAGTTGGTAACACCCGAAGCCGGTGGCCTAACCCCTTGTGGGAGGGAGCTGTCGAAGGTGGGACTGGCGATTGGGACTAAGTCGTAACAAGGTAGCCGTACCGGAAGGTGCGGCTGGATCACCTCCTTTCTAAGGAGCACCTCCAACTCTTCTGTGCTGGTGAATGCCGGTGTGGGGGGTTGTCAGGAAGCAAGCCCGCAGCATGGACGATTGTTCCGTGGCGGGTGCTCATGGGTGGAATATCAACAAATAGCGGCTGCGTGTTTTTTTGTCTTGTCTAGTACGAGCCAGTGATGGTTCTGGAACGGTGGGCGCAGGGATGCGTGGTTTTGTGTTTGGCACACTGTTGGGTCCTGAGGCAACAGGGCCGGGGAGGGGTTGCTGCGGCTTTGGTCGTGGTGGTTCCTTGTCGGGTTTGTTTGTTTCTGGTTTCCCTGCCGTGACGTTCTGTGCGCCTGTTTGGGTGTGTGGGGTGTGTGGTGTGGGGTTGTTGTTTGAGAACTACATAGTGGACGCGAGCATCTTGTATAAGAAGCAATTTCCAAGATTAATGAACCTGGATCTGGCTGCGCTGTTGATGCCCTTTGGGGTGTTGGGGTGTGGTTGGTTTCTGTGGTTCTCTCGAGAAATGTTTTTGATCTTTGTGGTCAAGTTTTTAAGAGCACACGGTGGATGCCTTGGCATTAGGAGCCGAAGAAGGACGTAGGAATCTGCGATAAGCCTGG
The DNA here is from genome assembly GCF_019977375.1 of Arthrobacter sp. NicSoilB11. Classification (NCBI taxonomy): domain Bacteria; kingdom Bacillati; phylum Actinomycetota; class Actinomycetes; order Micrococcales; family Micrococcaceae; genus Arthrobacter; species Arthrobacter sp. NicSoilB11. Next base: position 4,189,799 of record NZ_AP024657.1, on the reverse strand, counting down.
GGGAGTCGATAACCGGACTGTGATCCCAGGGTGTCCGAATGGGGAAACCCCGCCGAGCGCGCGAGTGACTCGGTGACCCGTACCTGAACACATAGGGTGCGTGGGGGGAACGCGGGGAAGTGAAACATCTCAGTACCCGCAGGAAGAGAAAACAATAGTGATTCCGTTAGTAGTGGCGAGCGAACGCGGATCAGGCTAAACCGTTCCATGTGTGATAGCCGGCGGGCGTTGCATGGTCGGGGTTGTGGGACTTTCCATACCAGTTCTGCCGGGCTGGTGGGGTGTGATGTGCGCGCATAGGTGAACGGTTTTGAAAGGCCGGCCAGAGAGGGTGTTAGTCCCGTAACCGTAATGTGTTTGTACCGCCTGTGAGAGTATCCCAAGTAGTACGGGGCCCGAGAAATCCCGTGCGAATCTGTCAGGACCACCTGATAAGCCTAAATACTCCCTAATGACCGATAGCGGACCAGTACCGTGAGGGAAAGGTGAAAAGTACCCCGGGAGGGGAGTGAAACAGTACCTGAAACCGTGTGCTTACAATCCGTCGGAGCCAGTCTGATTCTGGTGACGGCGTGCCTTTTGAAGAATGAGCCTGCGAGTTAGTGTTACGTCGCGAGGTTAACCCGTGTGGGGCAGCCGTAGCGAAAGCGAGTCTGAATAGGGCGTGTGAGTGGCGTGATCTAGACCCGAAGCGAAGTGATCTACCCATGGCCAGGTTGAAGCGACGGTAAGACGTCGTGGAGGACCGAACCCACTTCAGTTGAAAATGGAGGGGATGAGCTGTGGGTAGGGGTGAAAGGCCAATCAAACTTCGTGATAGCTGGTTCTCCCCGAAATGCATTTAGGTGCAGCGTTGCGTGTTTCTTGCTGGAGGTAGAGCTACTGGATGGCTAATGGGCCCTACAAGGTTACTGACGTCAGCCAAACTCCGAATGCCGGTAAGTGAGAGCGCAGCAGTGAGACTGTGGGGGATAAGCTTCATAGTCGAGAGGGAAACAGCCCAGACCACCAACTAAGGCCCCTAAGCGTGTGCTAAGTGGGAAAGGATGTGGAGTTGCCCAGACAACCAGGAGGTTGGCTTAGAAGCAGCCACCCTTAAAAGAGTGCGTAATAGCTCACTGGTCAAGTGATTCCGCGCCGACAATGTAGCGGGGCTCAAGTACACCGCCGAAGTTGTGGCATTCACATTTTAGCTAAGCCCTTGTGGTTCAGGCGTGTGGATGGGTAGGGGAGCGTCGTGTGGGCGGTGAAGTCGCGGTGTAAACCAGCGGTGGAGCCTACACGAGTGAGAATGCAGGCATGAGTAGCGAAAGACGGGTGAGAAACCCGTCCGCCGAATGATCAAGGGTTCCAGGGTCAAGCTAATCTGCCCTGGGTAAGTCGGGACCTAAGGCGAGGCCGACAGGCGTAGTCGATGGACAACGGGTTGATATTCCCGTACCGGCGAAAAACCGCCCATGCTGAGCGGGGGATACTAACTGCCCGAAGCCTGCCCGAGCGCCCTTGTGGTGTGAGGGTTTTGGTGGAGCGCAGGACCTGATCCCGGGAGGCAAGCGTATTAACAGGTGTGACGCAGGAAGGTAGCCGAGCCGGGCGATGGTTGTCCCGGTCTAAGGATGTAGGGCGAGTGGTAGGCAAATCCGCCACTCATGGTGCCTGAGATCTGATGGGACCCCCGTTTGGGGGGATTTGGTGATCCTATGCTGCCGAGAAAAGCATCGACGCGAGGTTTTAGCCGCCCGTACCCCAAACCGACACAGGTGATCAGGTAGAGAATACCAAGGCGATCGAGAGAATTATGGTTAAGGAACTCGGCAAAATGCCCCCGTAACTTCGGGAGAAGGGGGGCCCCAACCTTGATACACCCTTTGCGGTGTGGAGGGGATCGGGGCCGCAGAGACCAGGGGGAAGCGACTGTTTACTAAAAACACAGGTCCGTGCGAAGTCGCAAGACGATGTATACGGACTGACTCCTGCCCGGTGCTGGAAGGTTAAGAGGACCGGTTAGCCGCAAGGCGAAGCTGAGAATTTAAGCCCCAGTAAACGGCGGTGGTAACTATAACCATCCTAAGGTAGCGAAATTCCTTGTCGGGTAAGTTCCGACCTGCACGAATGGAGTAACGACTTCCCCGCTGTCTCAACCATAAACTCGGCGAAATTGCAGTACGAGTAAAGATGCTCGTTACGCGCAGCAGGACGGAAAGACCCCGAGACCTTTACTATAGTTTGGTATTGGTGTTCGGAGTGGCTTGTGTAGGATAGGTGGGAGACGTTGAAGCCCGGACGCCAGTTCGGGTGGAGTCATCGTTGAAATACCACTCTGGTCACTTTGGACATCTAACTTCGGCCCGTAATCCGGGTCAGGGACAGTGCCTGATGGGTAGTTTAACTGGGGCGGTTGCCTCCTAAAAAGTAACGGAGGCGCCCAAAGGTTCCCTCAGCCTGGTTGGCAATCAGGTGTCGAGTGTAAGTGCACAAGGGAGCTTGACTGTGAGAGAGACATCTCGAGCAGGGACGAAAGTCGGGACTAGTGATCCGGCGGTACATTGTGGAATGGCCGTCGCTCAACGGATAAAAGGTACCTCGGGGATAACAGGCTGATCTTGCCCAAGAGTCCATATCGACGGCATGGTTTGGCACCTCGATGTCGGCTCGTCGCATCCTGGGGCTGGAGTAGGTCCCAAGGGTTGGGCTGTTCGCCCATTAAAGCGGTACGCGAGCTGGGTTTAGAACGTCGTGAGACAGTTCGGTCCCTATCCGCTGCGCGCGCAGGAAATTTGAGAAGGGCTGTCCTTAGTACGAGAGGACCGGGACGGACGAACCTCTGGTGTGTCAGTTGTACTGCCAAGTGCACCGCTGATTAGCTACGTTCGGATGGGATAACCGCTGAAAGCATCTAAGCGGGAAGCTCGCTTCGAGATGAGATTTCCATACACCCTCGGGTGTGAGAGGCCCCCAGCCAGACCACTGGGTTGATAGGCCGGATGTGGAAGCGAGGACTAACGACTCGTGAAGCTGACCGGTACTAATAGGCCAACAACTTACACCACACAGATACATACAAACTCTGCTTGCGTCCACTATGTGGTTCCCAACCAACAACCCCCCAACACGCGGGGTTGTCACGGCACGGAACCACCACAACTGAATAACAACACCACAATGTTGTAACCACCAAACTTCCCACCCCCGAAAAAACACCGGGCGGGCGGGTACAAGGGTTACGGCGGTCATAGCGTGGGGGAAACGCCCGGTCCCATTCCGAACCCGGAAGCTAAGACCCACAGCGCCGATGGTACTGCACCCGGGAGGGTGTGGGAGAGTAGGTCACCGCCGGACACACATTGGTCGAGGCCCCAACCACCCGGTTGGGGCCTCCCACATTTAACCCACCAATCACCGGTATCAAAACGGGCCTTCACCACCGCCTAGACTTACCGTTTATGACCCCCCGAACGCCCAGTCCCAGGGACCGGCGTGCAACCATCCTGGATGTGGCAGCCGCTGCAGGCGTATCGCGCCAAACCGTCACCCGGGCCATGAATGACATGGCAGGCATCAGCGCGGAAACCCGCGCCCGGGTCCAAAAGCTCGCAGCAGAAATGGGCTACAGCCCCAGCCGCTTCGCCAAGGGCCTTGTGCAGGGCGCGCGGATCTCTGTTGGCCTCGCCATCCCGGACCTGACCAACCCCTATTTCCCGGCCTTTGCCTCAAGCGTGGTGGAGGCCGCCACGGAGCGCGGTTGGAACGTGGTGGTGGACGACTACGGCCACGGGACCGGCAGCGCCGTTGACGCCGCCGCGCGGCTTGCGCCCCAGGTGGATGCACTGATCGGATACCTTGCACCCCACCAGGACGAGGCGCAGGCGCTGATGGGCCGCCGTCCCGTCGTCGCCCTTGACTCCCCGGACGCCGGCACCGCCGGCAGCATCTCCTTTGACTACCGTCACGCTGCCAGGCTCGCCCTCCGCCATCTCGCATCCCACGGGTGCAGGAGCATCCTCTTCCTGGACTCGGACCAGGGCGGCCCCGCCGGCAGCCGGAGCGCGGCCGCAGCCGCGGTGGCAGCGGAGGCAGGCATCCAGCTCGCCCGCCTCCAGGCACAGCCATCGGCGGCCGCGGCACGGTCGGCGGTGGCCCTCCATCTGGCCGGAGGCGGGAGCCCCGATGGCATCCTCGCCTTCAACGACCTGATGGCAGCCGGCGCCTTGAAGGCACTGCGGGAGTCAGGCACCTCCGTCCCCAATGAGTGTGCCGTCATCGGCATGGACGGAATACCGCTGGGGGAACTGCTCACACCTGAGCTGACCACCCTCGCACTGGACCTGCGCGCCGTGGGCCGCGCCGCCGTCGGACTCCTGGATGGTTTACTCACAGGTGCCATCCAGGACCGCACCCCAGGCGCCCACCTGACCCTGCAGCACCAGCTGATCCTCCGGCAATCAGCCTGACCCCTACTCAAATCATGATCGAGCGGATAGGCTTAACATGTAACTGCGTGAACGTTCACGTAGGCCCCTCGAAACTCCCCTCAAGGACCTCCATGCCAGCCCACACCCCTGCCGCAACTGCCGGCCACGGCTCCGCTCCGGCGACCAAACCCTCCTACCGCAGACTCGATCCGGCTGCCGCAGACGTCGCAGAATTAGCCTCGCTGGGACCCGGCCGGGGAAGCCTCCCGGCGCGGGCCTACCTGGAGTCCGACGCACCCCGGCTCCTACTCAACGGAGAATGGCAGTTCCGGCTGAGCCCGGGAATCCGGACGGCCCCACACGACGACTGGCAGCACGGCAATGACCTCTCCGGCTTCACCCCGCTGCCCGTCCCCTCCAGCTGGAACATGCACGGGCACGGCTCTCCGGCCTACACCAACGTGCAGTTTCCCTTCCCGGTGGAACCTCCCTGCCCACCGGACGCCAACCCCATCGGCGATCACCTGGTGACCTTTGAGGCCGGCCCGGAGTTCGCCCCGCACGCCCTGCTCCGGTTCGACGGCATCGACTCGGCCGGAACCGTGTGGCTGAACGGAGTGGAGCTCGGGACCACCCGCGGAAGCCGCCTGGCCCACGAATTCGACGTGTCCGGCATCCTGGTCGAGGGAGCCAACACGCTGGCCGTGCGGGTGGCCCAGTTCTCCGCCGCCAGCTATGTGGAGGACCAGGACATGTGGTGGCTCCCGGGGATCTTCCGGGACGTCACCCTGCAGGCGCGGCCGGTGGACGGCATCGACGACGTCTTCGTCCACGCCGGCTATGACCCGGGCACGGGCGAGGGCACGCTCCGCGTCGAGGTGAGCCGGGCCGGGCGGGCGATTGACGCCGTCGTACGCATTCCGGAACTTGGCCTGGAACTTCCAGCAGGGGCGGAGCAGCGTGTCCCCGGCGTGCAGCCCTGGTCCGCCGAAGTTCCCCGCCTCTATGGCGCAGCGGTCAGCACCCCGGGCGAGACCGTTGCCCTGCAGGCGGGTTTCCGCAGCATCGTCATCGAGGACGCGGAGTTCAAGGTGAACGGCCGCCGGATCCTGCTCCGGGGAGTGAACCGCCACGAGCACCACCCCCGGCTGGGCCGTGTGGTCCCGCGGGACGTGGTGGAGGCGGAGCTGCGGCTGATGAAGCAGCACAACATCAATGCCATCCGGACCTCGCACTACCCGCCGCACCCGGAGTTCCTGGCGCTGGCAGACCAGCTGGGTTTCTACGTAGTCCTGGAATGCGACCTGGAAACGCACGGCTTCCACAGCGCCGGCTGGGCACAGAACCCCAGCGACGATCCGCAGTGGGAGGAGGCCCTGCTGGACCGGATGCAGCGAACCCTTGAGCGCGACAAGAACCACCCTTCCGTGATCATGTGGTCGCTGGGCAACGAGGCAGGCACCGGCCGGAACCTTGCGGCGATGTCCCGCTGGGCCAAGGACCGTGACCCGTCCCGTCCCATCCACTACGAGGGCGACTGGTCCTCACCGTACGTGGACGTCTACTCCCGGATGTATGCCAGCCAGGCCGAGACGGCGCTCATCGGGCAGGGCATCGAGCCGGCGCTTGAGGACGCCGAACTGGACGCTCGGCGCCGAGCCATGCCGTTCGTGCTGTGCGAATATGTGCACGCCATGGGAAACGGGCCGGGCGGCATGACCGAGTACCAGGACCTGTTCGACACGTATCCGCGGCTAATGGGCGGTTTTGTCTGGGAGTGGCTGGAGCACGGGATCCTTGTTCCCTCCCCGGGCGGCGGCGAACACTTCGCTTACGGCGGGGACTTTGGCGAGGAAGTCCACGACGGCAACTTCGTCACGGACGGGCTGGTGGATGCCAACCGCAAACCCCGTCCCGGGCTGTTGGATTTCAAGAAGGTCATCGAGCCTCTGGGCATTGACGTTTCCTCCTCATGGGGCAGCTTCACGCTGCGAAACCGGCAGGACTTTGCGGACACCTCCGCCTACCGCTTTGAGTACAAGGTGGAGGACGACGGCGGGACACGGCTGGAGGGAACGGTGGCCGTTGCGCCGCTTGCGGCGCAGTCCACGGCTGTTGTTGAGCTGCCGGCGGAGGTTGCCGCGTGTGTGGCGGGGTTGGCGCAGGACGCGGGTGCGGTGCTCACCGTCAGCGCTGTGCTGGCCAACGATACTGGGTGGGCTGCCGCAGGCCACGAGGTTGCTTGGGGGCAGGCTGTCCGCCTTGCCTCACCAGGCACGGGGGTGCAGGCCCGGGACCTGGTGGAGGCCGGCCAGGACGAACTGCAGCTGGGTACCGCGGTGTTCAACCGGGCAACCGGCATGCCCACATCCATTGGTGGACTTCCCGTGGAAAAGTTCGGCCTGGTCCTGTGGTGGCCCCCGACCGACAACGACCTCGGCCGCGAGTGGGGAAGCCCGGACGAACGGCCCCTTGCGACGCAGTGGAAGGACGCAGGACTCCACCGGCTCCACACCCGCCTGCTGGGCATCCGGGCGGAATCTTCTCCTGACGGCGGAGAGTACCTGCGCGTCAGCACGCGCATGGGTGCCGCGGACAAGCAGTTCGGTGTGCTGGTGGATTACCTGTGGACCGCCAGCTCCGACTCCCTGGGACTGCGGACGCAGGTCAGGCCCGTGGGGAACTGGGTCAACGCCGGCTTCGAGGTGGAATGGGCGCGGATCGGGCTGGAGCTGGCGCTGGGTTCCCGGACCACCGGGGTGCGGTGGTTCGGCCAGGGCCCGCACCAGGGCTACCCGGACACCGGCCAGGGTGCGCGGACGGGATGGTTCGAGCTGCCCCTTGCCGCGCTGGACGTTGAGTACGTCCGTCCCCAGGAGTCGGGAGCCCGGTCCGGCGTGCGGTCCGCTGTCCTGCACACCGGCGGAAGGGAGCTGCACCTTTCCGGCGAGCCCTTTGCCCTCACAGTCCGGCCGTACAGCATGCAGGCTCTGGATGCCGCAAACCACAGGCCGGATCTGGTGCCGGACGGGCGGAGCTACATCTACGTGGACCATCTCATGCGTGGCGTTGGCACCGCCGCCTGCGGCCCCGGCGTTCTGGAGCCGTACCGGCTGAAGCCGAGGCAGGCCGACTTCGAAGTGGTCCTCAAGGTACTGGGGTAGGGAAGTCCCGGCTCCCCCTTCGGCTACTCCCTCGGCTCCTCTTCGGATGTGAGCCACTCCATAGAAGCAGCAAACGAGCTTCAGAAGCGGAAATCTCTTGCCCACGCTGCCGGAAACCGCGGAATTCCGGGGTTTTCCGGCAGCACAAGAGGCCCCCGGGGGTCGATTTGCGGTTGGGTGTGGGGGCGGGTATTGTTTTCTGAGTCGCCGCCGCTGAAGCGGAAAGATAGCGGCCAAACCCCTTACTGAACGGCCTGGAAATGGTTCGCCTCTTGGCGTGCCGGACGCGGGTGGGGCTGGTTTTCGAGTGGAGTGGATCGCGGTAACGCTGATTTGCGAAGCTTGTTGGAACCGGGTAAGTTTGGAAAGTTGCTCCGGAGCGAGCCTGGACGTTGGTTTGGGTGGTGCCGGGTGTGTCTGTTGTTTGAGAACTCAATAGTGTGCCAAGTTTGTTGATACCGATTATGTATGTAATTGGTTGATTGTGCTGTGCCGCCACCCCGTGGTGTGCATGGTGTTTTTAGCTGGTTTCAAATTTTGTGCAGCTGTTTCTGCCGTTATTTCCGGTGGTTGTGGTTGTGTCTGTTTTTGTTTTACTTCAACGGAGAGTTTGATCCTGGCTCAGGATGAACGCTGGCGGCGTGCTTAACACATGCAAGTCGAACGATGATGCCAGCTTGCTGGTGGATTAGTGGCGAACGGGTGAGTAACACGTGAGTAACCTGCCCTTGACTCTGGGATAAGCCTGGGAAACTGGGTCTAATACCGGATATGACCTTCCATCGCATGGTGGTTGGTGGAAAGCTTTTGTGGTTTTGGATGGACTCGCGGCCTATCAGCTTGTTGGTGGGGTAATGGCCTACCAAGGCGACGACGGGTAGCCGGCCTGAGAGGGTGACCGGCCACACTGGGACTGAGACACGGCCCAGACTCCTACGGGAGGCAGCAGTGGGGAATATTGCACAATGGGCGAAAGCCTGATGCAGCGACGCCGCGTGAGGGATGACGGCCTTCGGGTTGTAAACCTCTTTCAGTAGGGAAGAAGCGTAAGTGACGGTACCTGCAGAAGAAGCGCCGGCTAACTACGTGCCAGCAGCCGCGGTAATACGTAGGGCGCAAGCGTTATCCGGAATTATTGGGCGTAAAGAGCTCGTAGGCGGTTTGTCGCGTCTGCCGTGAAAGTCCGGGGCTCAACTCCGGATCTGCGGTGGGTACGGGCAGACTAGAGTGATGTAGGGGAGACTGGAATTCCTGGTGTAGCGGTGAAATGCGCAGATATCAGGAGGAACACCGATGGCGAAGGCAGGTCTCTGGGCATTAACTGACGCTGAGGAGCGAAAGCATGGGGAGCGAACAGGATTAGATACCCTGGTAGTCCATGCCGTAAACGTTGGGCACTAGGTGTGGGGGACATTCCACGTTTTCCGCGCCGTAGCTAACGCATTAAGTGCCCCGCCTGGGGAGTACGGCCGCAAGGCTAAAACTCAAAGGAATTGACGGGGGCCCGCACAAGCGGCGGAGCATGCGGATTAATTCGATGCAACGCGAAGAACCTTACCAAGGCTTGACATGAACCGGACCGCTGCAGAAATGTGGTTTCCCCTTTGGGGCTGGTTTACAGGTGGTGCATGGTTGTCGTCAGCTCGTGTCGTGAGATGTTGGGTTAAGTCCCGCAACGAGCGCAACCCTCGTTCTATGTTGCCAGCACGTGATGGTGGGGACTCATAGGAGACTGCCGGGGTCAACTCGGAGGAAGGTGGGGACGACGTCAAATCATCATGCCCCTTATGTCTTGGGCTTCACGCATGCTACAATGGCCGGTACAAAGGGTTGCGATACTGTGAGGTGGAGCTAATCCCAAAAAGCCGGTCTCAGTTCGGATTGGGGTCTGCAACTCGACCCCATGAAGTCGGAGTCGCTAGTAATCGCAGATCAGCAACGCTGCGGTGAATACGTTCCCGGGCCTTGTACACACCGCCCGTCAAGTCACGAAAGTTGGTAACACCCGAAGCCGGTGGCCTAACCCCTTGTGGGAGGGAGCTGTCGAAGGTGGGACTGGCGATTGGGACTAAGTCGTAACAAGGTAGCCGTACCGGAAGGTGCGGCTGGATCACCTCCTTTCTAAGGAGCACCTCCAACTCTTCTGTGCTGGTGAATGCCGGTGTGGGGGGTTGTCAGGAAGCAAGCCCGCAGCATGGACGATTGTTCCGTGGCGGGTGCTCATGGGTGGAATATCAACAAATAGGTGCCTGGTGGCACGGACCGGTTTGGTTAGTACGAATGTTTTGTTCTTCTCTTCGGGGGAGGGCGGGTGTTCTGGAACGCGGCGGGTTTGGGTTGCTGGGTAGTGTTTGGCACACTGTTGGGTCCTGAGGCAACAGGGCCGGGGGTTTTCCTTCGGGTTTGTTTGTTTCTGGTTTCCCTGCCGTGACGTTCCGTGCGCCTGTTTGGGTGTGTGGGGTGTGTGGTGTGGGGTTGTTGTTTGAGAACTACATAGTGGACGCGAGCATCTTGTATAAGAAGCAATTTCCAAGATTAATGAACCTGGATCTGGCTGCGCTGTTGATGCCCTTTGGGGTGTTGGGGTGTGGTTGGTTTCTGTGGTTCTCTCGAGAAATGTTTTTGATCTTTGTGGTCAAGTTTTTAAGAGCACACGGTGGATGCCTTGGCATTAGGAGCCGAAGAAGGACGTAGGAATCTGCGATAAGCCTGGGGGAGTCGATAACCGGACTGTGATCCCAGGGTGTCCGAATGGGGAAACCCCGCCGAGCGCGCGAGTGACTCGGTGACCCGTACCTGAACACATAGGGTGCGTGGGGGGAACGCGGGGAAGTGAAACATCTCAGTACCCGCAGGAAGAGAAAACAATAGTGATTCCGTTAGTAGTGGCGAGCGAACGCGGATCAGGCTAAACCGTTCCATGTGTGATAGCCGGCGGGCGTTGCATGGTCGGGGTTGTGGGACTTTCCATACCAGTTCTGCCGGGCTGGTGGGGTGTGATGTGCGCGCATAGGTGAACGGTTTTGAAAGGCCGGCCAGAGAGGGTGTTAGTCCCGTAACCGTAATGTGTTTGTACCGCCTGTGAGAGTATCCCAAGTAGTACGGGGCCCGAGAAATCCCGTGCGAATCTGTCAGGACCACCTGATAAGCCTAAATACTCCCTAATGACCGATAGCGGACCAGTACCGTGAGGGAAAGGTGAAAAGTACCCCGGGAGGGGAGTGAAACAGTACCTGAAACCGTGTGCTTACAATCCGTCGGAGCCAGTCTGATTCTGGTGACGGCGTGCCTTTTGAAGAATGAGCCTGCGAGTTAGTGTTACGTCGCGAGGTTAACCCGTGTGGGGCAGCCGTAGCGAAAGCGAGTCTGAATAGGGCGTGTGAGTGGCGTGATCTAGACCCGAAGCGAAGTGATCTACCCATGGCCAGGTTGAAGCGACGGTAAGACGTCGTGGAGGACCGAACCCACTTCAGTTGAAAATGGAGGGGATGAGCTGTGGGTAGGGGTGAAAGGCCAATCAAACTTCGTGATAGCTGGTTCTCCCCGAAATGCATTTAGGTGCAGCGTTGCGTGTTTCTTGCTGGAGGTAGAGCTACTGGATGGCTAATGGGCCCTACAAGGTTACTGACGTCAGCCAAACTCCGAATGCCGGTAAGTGAGAGCGCAGCAGTGAGACTGTGGGGGATAAGCTTCATAGTCGAGAGGGAAACAGCCCAGACCACCAACTAAGGCCCCTAAGCGTGTGCTAAGTGGGAAAGGATGTGGAGTTGCCCAGACAACCAGGAGGTTGGCTTAGAAGCAGCCACCCTTAAAAGAGTGCGTAATAGCTCACTGGTCAAGTGATTCCGCGCCGACAATGTAGCGGGGCTCAAGTACACCGCCGAAGTTGTGGCATTCACATTTTAGCTAAGCCCTTGTGGTTCAGGCGTGTGGATGGGTAGGGGAGCGTCGTGTGGGCGGTGAAGTCGCGGTGTAAACCAGCGGTGGAGCCTACACGAGTGAGAATGCAGGCATGAGTAGCGAAAGACGGGTGAGAAACCCGTCCGCCGAATGATCAAGGGTTCCAGGGTCAAGCTAATCTGCCCTGGGTAAGTCGGGACCTAAGGCGAGGCCGACAGGCGTAGTCGATGGACAACGGGTTGATATTCCCGTACCGGCGAAAAACCGCCCATGCTGAGCGGGGGATACTAACTGCCCGAAGCCTGCCCGAGCGCCCTTGTGGTGTGAGGGTTTTGGTGGAGCGCAGGACCTGATCCCGGGAGGCAAGCGTATTAACAGGTGTGACGCAGGAAGGTAGCCGAGCCGGGCGATGGTTGTCCCGGTCTAAGGATGTAGGGCGAGTGGTAGGCAAATCCGCCACTCATGGTGCCTGAGATCTGATGGGACCCCCGTTTGGGGGGATTTGGTGATCCTATGCTGCCGAGAAAAGCATCGACGCGAGGTTTTAGCCGCCCGTACCCCAAACCGACACAGGTGATCAGGTAGAGAATACCAAGGCGATCGAGAGAATTATGGTTAAGGAACTCGGCAAAATGCCCCCGTAACTTCGGGAGAAGGGGGGCCCCAACCTTGATACACCCTTGCGGTGTGGAGGGGATCGGGGCCGCAGAGACCAGGGGGAAGCGACTGTTTACTAAAAACACAGGTCCGTGCGAAGTCGCAAGACGATGTATACGGACTGACTCCTGCCCGGTGCTGGAAGGTTAAGAGGACCGGTTAGCCGCAAGGCGAAGCTGAGAATTTAAGCCCCAGTAAACGGCGGTGGTAACTATAACCATCCTAAGGTAGCGAAATTCCTTGTCGGGTAAGTTCCGACCTGCACGAATGGAGTAACGACTTCCCCGCTGTCTCAACCATAAACTCGGCGAAATTGCAGTACGAGTAAAGATGCTCGTTACGCGCAGCAGGACGGAAAGACCCCGAGACCTTTACTATAGTTTGGTATTGGTGTTCGGAGTGGCTTGTGTAGGATAGGTGGGAGACGTTGAAGCCCGGACGCCAGTTCGGGTGGAGTCATCGTTGAAATACCACTCTGGTCACTTTGGACATCTAACTTCGGCCCGTAATCCGGGTCAGGGACAGTGCCTGATGGGTAGTTTAACTGGGGCGGTTGCCTCCTAAAAAGTAACGGAGGCGCCCAAAGGTTCCCTCAGCCTGGTTGGCAATCAGGTGTCGAGTGTAAGTGCACAAGGGAGCTTGACTGTGAGAGAGACATCTCGAGCAGGGACGAAAGTCGGGACTAGTGATCCGGCGGTACATTGTGGAATGGCCGTCGCTCAACGGATAAAAGGTACCTCGGGGATAACAGGCTGATCTTGCCCAAGAGTCCATATCGACGGCATGGTTTGGCACCTCGATGTCGGCTCGTCGCATCCTGGGGCTGGAGTAGGTCCCAAGGGTTGGGCTGTTCGCCCATTAAAGCGGTACGCGAGCTGGGTTTAGAACGTCGTGAGACAGTTCGGTCCCTATCCGCTGCGCGCGCAGGAAATTTGAGAAGGGCTGTCCTTAGTACGAGAGGACCGGGACGGACGAACCTCTGGTGTGTCAGTTGTACTGCCAAGTGCACCGCTGATTAGCTACGTTCGGATGGGATAACCGCTGAAAGCATCTAAGCGGGAAGCTCGCTTCGAGATGAGATTTCCATACACCCTCGGGTGTGAGAGGCCCCCAGCCAGACCACTGGGTTGATAGGCCGGATGTGGAAGCGAGGACTAACGACTCGTGAAGCTGACCGGTACTAATAGGCCAACAACTTACACCACACAGATACATACAAACTCTGCTTGCGTCCACTATGTGGTTCCCAACCAACAACCCCCCAACACGCGGGGTTGTCACGGCACGGAACCACCACAACTGAATAACAACACCACAATGTTGTAACCACCAGACTTCCCACCCCCGAACAAAACACCGGGCGGGCGGGTACAAGGGTTACGGCGGTCATAGCGTGGGGGAAACGCCCGGTCCCATTCCGAACCCGGAAGCTAAGACCCACAGCGCCGATGGTACTGCACCCGGGAGGGTGTGGGAGAGTAGGTCACCGCCGGACACACATTGGTCGAGGCCCCAACCACCAGGTTGGGGCCTCCCACATTTAACCCCAACTCCCCTTCATGGAACCGGACGCGGCGTCCCAGGAAACCCGGCAGGAAGCGCAAAGCCTTCCTCCAAGGGCTGAAAATGGGCCCCGGAATCGGTGATTAACCTCAAAAAGTCGCGGAAACACGCGGAATTTGCGGACCGGAAGCGCCCAAGCTGGTAAGTTTTCGGACAGTGGCTTGTGCGCATGCCGCGTGCAGGCTCCAGAATCAGAATCGTCCAGGAGGACATAAATGGCTAAGAACCGTAGTGAACTTGTTGCAGAGGTAGCAGGCAAGGCCGGCACCAGCCAGGCTGCCGTCAACTCCGTCCTCGATGCACTGTTCGAGGTTTTCGAGACTTCTGTCGCCGCGGGCGAGAAGATCACCATCCCGGGCTGGCTCGCCGTCGAGCGCACTGACCGTGCAGCACGCACCGGCCGCAACCCGCAGACCGGCGAAACCATCCAGATCGCAGCAGGCCACAGCGTCAAGCTGACCGCCGGCTCCAAGCTGAAGGCTGCAGTCTCCAAGAAGTAAAGCTTGTCCCTCCCGGCATGCAGCCGGCTGGAACAAGGAGCGGCAACCCATCGGGTTGCCGCTCCTTTGCTTTAACGGCCCGGCTCCAACTGCTCACCGGCTCCAACTGCTCACTGGCATACAACCCGGATTCGCGGCGCAGGCAGGCGTAGCGGACAATGGAATGGTGTCTTCCGCCGCAACTCCACGTTCCACCGCGCCCCAGTCCGATCCTGGCAAGGGAGCTGCGGTCCGGGACGCCGGAAGCCGGGGGATCCCCGTGCCCTGGCAGCTTGCAGGCCTGGCGGCACTCTTCCTGGCCCTTGCAGCAGCACTGATCTTCTCCGGCGCTGCAGCGGCGCGCAGCGTCGCCGACCCCGGCGCCCTGGTGCGGTGGGGCCTGCCCGTCAGCAAGGCAATCCATAACGTCTCCCTGGCGACCGTCGTCGGAGGCCTGATCTTCGCCGTCGGCATCCTCCCCAAAAACCTGAACCCCCGGAACAGTGCCGTGCGGGGCCGGGACCGGGAAACTCCACCAGCCGGAGGTGCGCCCGAACATCCCGCCTTCACCCGCGTGCTCGCTGTGGCGGCCGTCGCGGGCGCCGTGTGGACCTTGTCCGCCATCGCAGTCCTGGTGCTCACCTATGCCGACGTGGCAGGGCAGGGGCTGTCCGGCGATCCCGCGTTCACCCAGGCCCTGGTGTACTTCATGACGGACATCGAGACGGGCCGGGCATGGCTTGCCGTCATCATCATTGCCGCCGTGGTGACCACCGCGCTGTTCGGCGTCAGGTCCCTGGGCGGCCTCGCCCTGACCCTCATCCTGGCCCTCATCGGCCTGGTCCCCACCGCCCTGATCGGACACTCGTCGAGCTCTTCGGACCACGAGGGCGCCATCAACTCACTCGGCCTGCACCTGGTGGGCGTGAGCACCTGGGTGGGCGGCATCATCATCCTGGCCCTGCTGTCCGGGATCCTCACGGGGTCCAAGGCCGGGGCAGCCACGGATATCACCGAACCCACGCTCCGGCGGTTCTCCACCCTGGCCGGCTTCGCGTTCGTGCTGGTCTTCGCCTCGGGCATCATCAACGCCAGCATCCGCGTCACCAGTTGGCATGATCTCTTCGGCTCGGCGTACGGCCAGCTGATCCTGGCCAAGACTGCCGCCGCGGTGGTCCTGGGCGGCATCGGCTTCATGCACCGGCAGTGGGTCATCCCGCAGCTGGGCCGCAAGGGCTCCACCCTGTCCTCGCGGTGGGTCCTCTGGCAGCTGGTGCTGGCTGAGCTGCTGGTCATGGGTGCCACCTCGGGCATCGCCGTGGCCCTGGGCCGCTCGGCGCCGCCGCAGCCAACGGAAGTGGCGGCCAATGCCTCGCCCGCCTTCATCCTCAGCGGCTACGAGCTGCCCCCGGAGCTGACGCCCGAACGCTGGTTGACCGAGTGGCGGCTGGACTGGCTCTGGGTGGGCGTGGCCCTCTTCGGCCTGGCCACCTACTTCCTGGGCGTGGCCAAGGTCCGCCGCCGGGGCGATTCCTGGCAGTGGTTCCGGTCCCTGAACTGGGTCATCGGCCTGGTGGTCCTGACGTTCATCACGTCCGGGCCGCCGTCGGTCTATGGCCGCGTCCTGTTCTCCGCGCACATGGTGGACCATATGGCCCTGACCATGGTTGCCCCGATCTTCCTGGTGCTGGGCGCCCCCGTGACCCTGGCCCTGCGTGCGCTGCCCGCCCGCGGGGACGGCTCACGCGGGATGCGCGAATGGCTGCTGGTCTTCGTCCATTCGAAGTTCTCGCAGCTGGTCACCCACCCGCTGTTCGCCGCTGCCAACTTCGCCGGCTCGATCGTGCTGTTCTACTACTCGGACCTGTTTGGCTTCGCCATGCGCGAGCATGTGGGCCACGAACTGATGAACCTGCACTTCCTGCTCACCGGGTACATCTTTGTGCTCAGCATGATCGGCACGGACCCGCTGCCGCGCCGTGCGCCGTACCCCATGCGGCTGCTCCTGCTGCTGGCCACCATGGGCTTCCATGCCTTCTTCGGGGTCTCCATCATGGGCGGCACCGGGCTGCTGGCCGCGGACTACTTCGGCAACCTTGGCCGCGCCTGGGGACCGTCGGCCCTCGTCGACCAGCAGACCGGGGGCGCGGTGGCCTGGGGCATCGGTGAGGTGCCAACGCTGCTGGTGGCGATCGGCGTCGCCATCATGTGGTCCAGGTCCGACCAGCGGGAGACCAAACGCGTGGACCGCGCGGCGGACAGGAATAACGACGCCGATCTGACCGCTTACAACGATATGTTTGCCAAATTGGCCGAACGCGACGCCAAGCTGGCTGAACGCAACAAGCTGGAAGGACGCTGATGAGCGAAACCGTACGCACGCATGCCCGGGTCCGGGCCTCCGAACTGGTAGGCCGCAACTGGCTGAACACCGGCGGCAAGACCCTGGACCTGGAGGCCCTGCGCGGCAAGATCGTGCTGCTGGACTTCTGGACCTTCTGCTGCATCAACTGCCTGCACGTCCTGGACGAGCTGCGGCCGCTGGAGGAGCAGTACTCCGATGTCCTGGTGACGGTGGGCGTCCACTCGCCCAAGTTCGAGCACGAGGCGGACCCGGTGGCGCTGGCCGCGGCCGTGGAGCGGTACGAGATCCACCACCCCGTCCTGGACGATCCAGAGCTGGACACCTGGAAGGCCTACACCGCCCGTGCCTGGCCCACCCTGGTGGTCATCGACCCCGAGGGCTACATCGTGGCGCACCTCTCCGGCGAGGGCCACGCGGACGGGCTCGCCGTGCTGATCCCTGAGCTCATCGCCGAACACGAAGCCAAGGGCACCCTCCACCGTGGCTCCGGCCCGTACGTGGCGCCCGAGGCAACCTCCGGCACCCTTCGCTTCCCCGGCAAGGCGCTGTTCCTGCCCGCCGGCCGCGGGTCTGCTTCAGGGGCAGCGTCCGACGGCGGCACGTCCGCAGGTGCCCCGACGTCCGGCACCTGGCTGGTCACCGACACCGGCCACCACCGGCTGGTGGAACTGGACACCGACTTCCACACGGTGCTGGCAACCTTTGGCTCGGGCACCAAGGGCTATGCCGACGGTCCCGCCGCCGGTGACACGGCCACCGCCCAGTTCAACGAACCCCAGGGCCTGGTCCTGCTGCCGGAAGATGTGGCAGCCAAGGTGGGCTACGACGTCGTAATTGCTGACTCCGTCAACCACCGGCTGCGCGGACTGTCGCTCACGGACGGCAAGGCGTCCACGCTGGCCGGCAACGGGATCCAACGCCTGCTGGAGACCGGCCCCGCCCGCGTGGACGAGGACGCCGCGGGGTTCACGGGCAAGCTGAGCGAGCACCCGCTCGAAGTCTCCCTGAGCTCTCCCTGGGACGTGGTGTGGTCACGGAAGCTGAACGCCGTGGTGGTCGCGATGGCCGGTACGCACCAGATCTTCAGCTTCGACCCTGTGGGCGGCGAAGTGGACATCATCGCGGGCAACGGGCTTGAGGGCCTGCTGGACGGCGCCGCGCACGAATCCTGGTTCGCCCAGCCCTCAGGCGTGGCCGAGGACGCCGACGGCAACATCTGGGTGGCCGATTCGGAGACCTCCGCACTGCGGAAGCTGGTGGTTGACGATTCCGGGAAGGTCACCGTGGAGTCTGCAGTGGGCAAGGGCCTGTTCGACTTCGGCTTCCGCGACGGCCCGGCCGCCGACGCACGCCTGCAGCACCCGCTGGGCGTGACCGTCCTGCCCGACGGCTCCGTGGCGATCGCGGACACCTACAACGGTGCCGTCCGCCGCTACGACCCCGCATCCGGCACCGTGTCCACCCTGGCACGAGGTTTGGCCGAGCCCTCCGACGTGATCGTGGACCACACCCACTCGGCCGGTTCCGAGCCCCTGCTGGTAGTGGTGGAGGCCAACAAGCACCAGATCGTCTACGTGCCCATTCCCAAGGAAGCACAGCAGGTGGATGAGGGCGCTTCCCAGACCCACCGGCCCAAGAGCCCGGTGGCGCCCGGCGCGCTGGACCTGACCGTCCGCTTCACGGCGCCCACGGGGCAGAAGCTCGACGACCGCTGGGGCGACCCCACCCAGCTGAAGATCTCCTCCACGCCTCCCGGGCTGCTGGTCTCCGGCGGCGGAACCTCCGTGGGACTGCAGCGCACCCTGGAGCTGTCCCCGGACGTGCCCGAGGGCGTGCTGCACATTACCGCCCGCGCCGCGGCCTGCGACGGCCCCGAGACCGAGGACGGCGAAATCCCCGACCACGCCGCCTGCCACCTGTACCAGCAGGACTGGGGCATCCCCGTGGTCCTGCAGGCCGATGGTGACACGGAACTGGTCCTGGACCTGCGCGGAATGGACTGACCCTCCGCTGGTTTTGCTGAACTGGCCCGGTTTTCAGAGCGTCTTGCCCTGAAGACCGGGCCAGTCCTGTCTCTGCTCCCCGAAAACTGGGCCAGTCTGGACGCGCCGTTGTCCACATAGCCTCCGTTACTTCTGCCGCAGGCCAGGGCAGGCAGGCATTGTGGCCTCATGGACCCTACAGAGATCCTCAGGTCGGCCGGGGGAGTACTGCTGCGGCGTGACGTGCTGGCCGCAGGGGCTACGGAAACGGCGCTTCGGCGGGCGGTCCGGAGCGGCCAGGTGGTACGCCTGGAGCGGGGCGTCTTGGCCGTTGCAGGCGCTGATCCGGAGCTGATGGCTGCCGGCAGGGCCCGCGGTCTCCTGACATGTGCCTCCGCAGCCCCGAAATACGGCCTATGGCAGCTGCGTTCCGCCGCGACGCCCCATTACTGGCACAGCAATGGGCGGAGTGCAGCCCGATGTGTCAGCCACAGGCTTCCCCTGACCCAGCAGCCGCAGCACAGGACGCTTGCAGCACTGCCCGACGTCCTGCTCCACGCGCTGCTGTGCCTGCCGGAACTCGAATCCGTGGTCATGGTGGAATGCGCCTATAACCGCGGAGACATTGAGCCCGGCCATCTCTTCCGCCTCTTGGATGGCAATCGATGCGGCAAGGCCCGGCAGGTGCTGTCCAAGGTTGAGCGTGGCGCGGACTCCCTCCTGGAAACCCTGGCCCGGGTGCTGTTCAGGGATGCCGGGATAGCCACGGAGACGCAAGTGTGGATCGAGGGAATAGGACGTGTGGACTTCCTCCTGGAGGGATTCCTCATCGTCGAGATCGATGGAATCGCCTTCCACATGGAGCCACGGCAATACAAGAAGGACCGCCGCAGGGATAACGCCGCAATACGTCGGGGCCTGCCCGTGCTCAGATTCTTCTACGACGATGTGGTTTACGCGCCGGAGTCCGTCTTGGCGCAGGTGCGGGAGGTGCTGGCGCGGGGTTCGCTGCGGTGGCCGCAGCCGAACCAGCCCAGTTTTCGACAGGACTGGGTCTAAAACTCCGGGCAGCACGTCAACTAGGGGACCAAAACTGGGCCACTTTGGAAGCAGGGCCTAGAAGCTCAGCATCGGGGTGACCTTGACGGTGTCGCCGGAGACGTCCAGGCGGGTGGTGAAGCTGAAGTCCACCTCTGCGTCCAGCGGGTACCAGGCCCCGGTGAACGAGTTCTGCTGGAGCGCCTCCACCTTGGCCTTGCCGTCCAGGGGCGCCACCACCCAGCGGCCGTCGAACGGCTCCACTGATACACCCGGGTACTTGGTCACGGTCCACCGGATGGTGCCGTCCTGGACCCTGTTGTTGCTGGTGTAGTAGAAGGGGCAGTCCGGCTGGAGCTTCTGTTCCTTGACGGCCTCCGCCGCGCAGCCGTCCAGGAACTCCCGGATCTTGGCTGCAACGTCGTTCTTCAGCTTGTCCGTGGCCTGGGTCAACAGGTTGAGGGGCGCCACCGGGGCGTCCTTGGAGGTGACGGTGGCCCTGGTGGCGGGTGCCGAGAAGTACTGTCCGTCCAGGGACGCCTCGTATTCGCCCGGGTAGAACACGGCAAAGGAGTTGCGGCCGTTGGGCATATTGACCGGGACGCCGTTGACGTCAGCCTCGTTGCCGTTGACCACGGTGATATCAACGGTGGGCAGCCGGGACGGGACAAACGCCCAGGTGTTGAAGAACAGCCACTCGGTGCCGGTCTTCTGCAGGAGGAAGTCAGTGTGCAGCCGGCTGCCGTCGATGGTGTACTCCAGGGGCACCGTGACCTGGTTGTTCGGACGTTCCTCAGGGTCGCCGATCTTGATGTTCGCTACACGGGACGCCGCCGTCTGCAGCCCGGGGCCATCCAGCATTGCAGCATTGCTGGGCGGGACCGCGGCCCGCAGGAGTCCGAGTGCACGCCCGCCGTCTCCGCTCCTCAAAGCATCCAGGTATTCCCGTACCGGCTGCTGCGGGCTGGCCACGGTGTTGTTCACAACGTTGATGGCCACGATGGCTCCGGCAATGGCAAGCATGAGGCCCAGCAGCCATCCGGCCGCGATCCTCACCAACGCTTGACTCATCTGCACGTTCCTTACAGTAACGGCAGTGCGGACGCACACTAAAGTTGGCGTCCCCCCTATCTTGCCGGGCAACACCCGGTTAATGCCCGACGGCGGGTGGCCGGGCCGGCATTGACACGAGCCTTGGCGGTTCCCGGGACACCCGTTGCAGGGTGGGCGCGGCAAGGTCAGCGGCGGCGGCGCCGGGACGATGTGCCGAACACGCCGCGGAGCAGTTCGCGCCCCAATTGGGTGCCCATGGACCGTGCCATGCTCTTGAGTCCGCCGCCCAGGGCGCCGCCGAGCACTCCGCCGAGGTCGCCCATCATGCCGCCCGGTTGCGGCTCGGGCTCCCGCGACTGCGGCTGCCGGGACCGCGGTGCGCGCGGAGCCTTTGTCCGCCGTGGCGTTTCACTCGCCTCCACGTCCTCCGCGCCGCCGTACTGGGGTTCAGGATCCTGCGTGGGAACCGGGGCCTGCGGCGGCCTGCTGCTGGGCCGGCCCAGGATTTCCTCCTCGATCCGGCGGGCTTCGGCGTCCACGTCGTAGCCGGCGGGCGCCGCAGGTTCCCCGGCCGGGGTGTCGGCCGCCGGACCCGTGGGCGCGGCCGCCTTGCCGGTGAGCTTTTCGTAGGCGGAGGGGTTGTCCACCGCTGTTCCGTACTTGCCCAGCAGCGCGGAACCGGCCACCGTGCTGCGCACCAGGGTCTCCTCGCTGGGGCCCATCAAGGACTCGGGTGCCCGGAGCCGGGTGAGGGCCACCGGCGTGGGCGCGCCCTTTTCGTTCATGACGGTAATGACGGCCTCGCCGATACCCGCTGAGGTGAGGGTCTCTTCGAGGTCGCAGTCGCTGACCGGGAACGTGGACACCGTGGCTTTGAGCGCCTTGGCGTCCTCGGGGGTGAACGCGCGGAGGGCGTGCTGCACCCGGTTGGCCAGCTGGCCCAGGACATCGGCGGGGACGTCCTTGGGTGTCTGGGTGACGAAGAAGATGCCCACCCCCTTGGACCGGATGAGCCGGACGGTGGTGGTGATGGCGTCAAGGAAGGCCTTGCTGGCCCCGTTGAACAGCAGGTGGGCCTCGTCCAGGAAGAACACGAGTTTGGGCTTGTCCAGGTCGCCGGCCTCCGGAAGGTCCTCGAACAGGTCCGCCAGCAGCCACATCAGGAAGGTGGAGAACAGCATGGGCTTGGTCTGCAGGGTGGGCAGCTCCAGGCAGGTGACCACGCCGCGGCCGTCGGGGGCGGTGCGCAGCAGCTCGGCGGTATCGAACTCCGGCTCACCGAAGAACTTTTCCAGCCCCTGCGCCTCGAGGCCCACCAGTTCGCGGAGGATCACCCCGGCGGTCGCCTTGGACAGCCCGCCCAGTTCCTCCAGCTGGTCCTTGCCCTCGTCCGAGGTGAGGAACTGGATGACGGCGCGGAGGTCCTTGAGGTCGATCAGCTCCAGGCCGTTCTTGTCCGCAAAATAGAACACCAGCTGCAGGCTCGATTCCTGCGTGTCGTTCAGTTCCATGATGCGCGAGAGCAGGATGGGCCCGAACGAGGACACGGTGGCGCGCACAGGAACCCCGTTGCCGTCCCCGCCCAGCGCCAGGAACTCCACCGGAAACGCCTTGCCCTGCCACGGCTGGCCGATGCTTTGCGTGCGTGCGGTGAGCTTGTCGCTGCCGGCGGCGGCAGTCGCCAGGCCGGAAAGGTCGCCCTTGATGTCGGCCAGGAAGACGGGGACGCCGGCTGTGGACAGCTGTTCGGCCATCATGTGCAGGGTGACGGTCTTGCCCGTTCCGGTGGCGCCGGCCACCAGCCCGTGCCTGTTCATCATGGCCAGCGGCAGCCGCACCGGCGCGTCCTTGTGGAGCTCGCCGTCGATGATGGCGGCCCCCAGCTCGATGGTGGCGCCTTCGAGCGTGTAGCCCTTCTGGATGGTGGCAAGCTTCTCTGCTGTGGTTTTGGAGGCCATGGCGCCAGCATAACCGCGGCGGCCCAGGATGGGGCGGTGGCCGGGCGGTCAGTCCGGCCGGGAATTCCGCGGAACCGGGGCGAGCTCCTTGGTGAACGCCAGCGGTCCGATGGTTTCCGGATCGGCGTCGAGGTCGAACTGTGCCTGGTAGCCGGTGGTGAGGTAAAGGTCCCTGGCTTCGGGCTGCCGCGGGCCCGTGGTGAGGTACAGCCGGGTGTAGCCGCGGGCGGCAGCCAGGGCTTCCAGCTCGGCCAGCACCAGCCTGCCCAGACCACGACGGCGGTGGGCCGAGTGCGTCCAGATCCGCTTCAGTTCCGCGGTGGTTTCGTCGTACCGGCGGAACGCGCCGCCGGCGATCGACTCGCCGTCCTCCTGGATGACCAGGAGGGCTCCGTGCGGTCCCTCGAATTCCGCGGCGGGGTAGCGGTTCAGTTCCTCTGCGGCAGCCGTGCGGCCGAACAGGTCCCCGTAGCGGGTGTCGTATTCGACGGCGAGCTCGTCCAGGAGCGGCCGGACGCGCGGATCGTGCATGGGCAGGCTGAGGACCACCAGGCTGGCGGGATCAAGCGGCCTGGGACGAAGGTGTGGTTCTGCGGTCACTGGTTATTCCTTGTCACTGGTCGTTATTGTTGCCGGTCAGTTCTGTCCGGCGGCGGCTGGTTCCGGAGTCATGGTGGCCGGGGCAGACACATCTCCGGCAGCCACGCCGCGGGCAGTGCGGAGGATGGTCCGGGCCAGGGCATCGTTCTCGCGGAACGGCGCGGCGTTGGTGTTGGGCCGGGCAAAGGCGCCCGCGCCCCAGCCCGATGTTCCCGGGCCGACGCCGAAAAGGGTGGTGTGGGGCTTGCCGCCGGCCCCCACCAGCTGGTGCTGCGGGGAGACCAGGAGTTTCCCGGTGGAGTGGATGCCGTCGGAGGTCAGCAGCTGCTGCTCGCTGCCCAGGCCGCTCCCGTGCAGCGAGGCGAGCACGGGATTCAGCGAGCGGGCCACGGACGTGGCCGGCAGCCGCGCCTCGATCAGGGCCTTCGCCGTGACGGTCACCCCGGACTGGGCCGACGAAGCAACAAAAAGCCCGGTGGCCTCATCGGCGGAGACCTGGAGGCCGGGACCCAGGAACTGCAGCAGGCCGGCCCGGTGCAGCGCCAGGACCTGGCGGAGCCGGTGCGGCGGCGGACCGGAGTCCACGAAGCTGAAGAAGCCGTGCCACCAGCCGTGGATGACCTGCTGCGAGCGTGCGTTCAGCCGCTCGGGCGGGACTATGCGCCCCACCTCCATATAGACGTGCAGCAGGGCCAGGAACAGGGCAAGGGTTTCGGGGTGGTCAGGGCTGTCCCGCAGAGCCAGGTCCTGCTCGATGTATCCGGCCACCGCGTCCTGGACTTCCGCGTGATCGCTGAAGCGGCGGCCGTCGAAGGGGCGGTCCAGCCGCTCCAGGTCCAGGTGCAGGCCGGCGTCAGGGACCGCTGCGGCCACCAGGTCTTTCCGCCCGGGGCTGTACCAGTCCAGTCCCGCATAGGCGGAGGCGAACCCGTCCCAGCCCATGGCGGCGCGTTCAGGGCTTCCGGTCAGAAGCTCGCGGTAATAGTAGTAGCCGGCTTCCGTGGCGATCAGGGGCCAGAGATGCCGGTGGAAGTCCAGCTCGCCATGCTGCTGCAGCAGCGCATCCACGGCGGCGGCCGTAAAGAACCGCAACGGCCCGGGAGCCTGCCCCCGGAGGGCAGCGGAAATCTTCGAGTGGTACGGCACTCCCCGCCGGGAGCCGGCCCACAGCACCGGTTCCCGTCCGGACGGAAGGTAGCGCAGCCCGCCGTCGGACGTTTCCTGGAACCTGCCGCCGCGCCCTTCCATCAGGAGGACCAGCAGGTCCACGAACGCCAGGCCCATCCCGGCGACGATGACGTCCTGTCCGGGGGCAATGGGGGAGTAGTCGACGTCGGTGGTGTAGCTGGGTGCCGCGTGGTAGCCGCCGTGCCGGGCGGCGAAGTCCGTGAAGCCGGCGGACACGGCGTCCGGGAGGGAATCGGTGTGGCCCAGGGCGGTCACCACGATGTCCGCGTGCAGGGTCCGGCCGTTGGCCAGCCCAACCTGGTGGCCGCCGCCTTTCAGTTCCGTAATGCCCACTGCGGTGGTCCGGTGGACCGTGACGCTGCGGCCCAGGGACCTGGCGGCGCGGCGGAAGAACCACTCCAGGTACTGGCTCTGCAGCTGGCGGGTGGGAAAGGTGGTGCCGGTCAGGGACCGCAGCTGGTCCCACAGCGGCTGGGGAAAATCCGGGACGTCGATGATGGAGGCGTCCAGGACGCCGGCGGCCCATTCGGCCAGCGCCGGACCCGGTGCGGCGGGGCCCTGGCAGTCCACCGACTGGTCCGTGAACATGGTGATGTCCGCGGCCATGGAGTTGAGGAGGAGCCCGGGGTCCTGGTCGTACCGCCAGATGCGGCCCGAGCCCGGGATGTGCGGCTCCACCACGTGGATCTGCAGCGGCCCGGCGAAGACGTCCGGCCGGTTGGCGGCGATCCGTTCCAGCACACCCGCCGTGCGCGGCCCGCCGCCGATGAAGACGATGGCCGGGATGGTGGCTGGCATGGGCTCTCCTGACGGCGAGTGGGTGCGGGGACGGCGCGGAAGTGGCCGTCGGAGTGCCCATGCTAGGCAGCCGTGACGACGGCGGTCGAGCACCTGGTCACGGCCGTTAACTCCGCGTCACGGCGCGTTAAGGGACGCAAAAAACCGACTCATGACGCCGTGCGAAGCCCCGTGAAGTATTGCAACCATGCGCCTTGCTGGCCCGTTCCGGCCGGTCCTAGATTTGCAGCCAGCACCTCGGGGCGAGCCGCCCCGACGCCGGGCAGTCCGGCTCCAGTCCAGGAATGAGAAGTGAGGTGGCCCCGTGAGTTCAGCAACCAGGGTGGCGCAGTCAAAGCAGCCGCAACCGGCACAGCCGCAACAGGAACAGCCCGCGGCAGTGCCACCGGCAGTGCCACCGGGCAGGGCCGGCGTCCCGGAACGGGTCCCCGCGGACTATTCGTCGTACCGCGTGGTGGCCGCCAAGCATCCGTGGCGCTGGGTGGGGACTGCCGTCGTCGCCCTGGGTGTCCTGGCCGTGGCATGGTCGCTGGCCACCAACCCGCGCTGGGAGTGGGGCGTGGTGGCGCAGTGGTTCACGGCCCAGTCCGTGGTCAACGGCCTGGTGGAAACGCTGAAGCTGACCGCCATCTCCGGCGTCCTGGGGTTCGTGCTCGGCTTCATCCTGGCGCTGATGCGGCTCTCGGCGTCGCCGCTGCTGGTGTCCGTGTCCTGGACGTTCTCCTGGATCTTCCGGTCCACGCCGCTGCTGGTGCAGATGCTCCTTTGGTACAACCTGGGCTACCTGTACGAGAAGATCAGCCTGGGGATCCCCTTCACGGACGTCCGGTTCTTCGAGGTCCAGACCACCACACTGATCAGCCAGTTTGCGGCAGCAGTGCTGGGCCTGACCCTGAACCAGGCCGCCTACTCGGCTGAGATCATCCGCGGCGGCATCCTGTCCGTGGACCAGGGACAGCTGGAGGCCGCGGCCGCCCTGGGCATCCCGGCCTGGCGCCGCTCCACGCGGATCGTGCTGCCGCAGGCCATGCGCGCCATCCTGCCCACCGCGTTCAACGAGATCATCGGCCTGGTCAAGGGCACCTCGATCGTCTACGTGCTGGCCTACTCGGAGCTGTTCTACACCGTCCAGGTCATCTACAACCGCACCCAGCAGGTCCTGCCGCTGCTGCTGGTGGCCACGCTCTGGTACATCGTGATCACCTCCGTGCTGAGCGTGTTCCAGTACTACATCGAACGGCACTACTCCAGGGGCGCGGTGCGGAGCCTGCCGCTGACGCCCCTGCAGAAGGCCCGTAAATTCTTCGCCACCCACGCGGCAGTGCCCACCCGGAGGAACCCCTGATGACTGAGACCCTTACCGCCCCCACAGCCACCCGCGGCCTGGTGGAAATCACCGGTGTCCGCAAATCCTTCGGCGCCACGGAAGTCCTCAAAGGCGTCAGCCTCACCGTGGAACCGGGCGGGGTGGCCGTGATCGTGGGCCCCTCCGGCTCCGGGAAATCCACCCTGCTGCGCACCATCAACCACCTGGAAAAGGTGGACGGCGGCCACATCACCATCGACGGACAGCTGGTGGGCTACAGACTCCGCGGCGACCGCCTGCACGAGCTGCGGGAAAAGGAGATCCTGAAACAGCGCACCGACATCGGCATGGTGTTCCAGAACTTCAACTTGTTCCCGCACCTCACCGCCCTGGAGAACGTGGCGGAAGCACCCGTCGTGGCGCAGGGGCGGTCCAGGGAGGAGGCCCGCCGCCGCGGCCTGGAACTCCTGGACCGGGTGGGGCTCAAGGACCGGGCCGACGCCTATCCCCGCCAGCTCTCCGGTGGCCAGCAGCAGCGCGTGGCCATCGCCCGGGCCCTGGCCCTGGACCCCAAGATCCTGCTGTTCGACGAGCCCACCTCCGCCCTGGATCCCGAGCTGGTCAACGAAGTGCTGGACGTCATCCGCGAACTGGCCACCTCCGGCACCACGCTGATCATCGTCACCCACGAAATGGGCTTCGCCCGCGACGTGGCGGACACCGTGGTGTTCATGGACCAGGGCCAGATCGTGGAACAGGGCACCCCGCAGCAGATTTTCAGCAACCCCCAGGAACCGCGCACCCGGAGCTTCTTCTCCAAGGTGCTCGAACCGGCCTTCAACATCTAAGGACCACCCCCATGGCTTTCCCCACCCGCGGCCTCCGCCGCAGCCGCGCCCTCGCGGCGCGTCCCGCCGTCGTACTCCTCGGCACCGCACTCCTTGGCACTGCCGCGCTCGCCGGCTGCGCCGACCCCGGCGCCTCCGCCGCCGGCAACGCCAGCGGAGGAGCGCAGACGACGGCGGCACGCAACGGCGTGGTCTACAACACCTCACCGGACCAGCAGCGGATCCGGGGCGAGAAGGACGCGGCGCTCGCCGCCAAGGTCCCCGGGCTGATCGGCAGGGACGGCAAGCTGACGGTGGCCACCACCGCCGGGTCCATCCCGCTGTCCTTCCACGCCACCGACGACAAGACGCCGATCGGCTCCGAACTGGACATCGCCCAGCTGGTGGCGGACAAGCTGGGCCTGGAGCTGGACGTGCAGGTGACGTCCTGGGAGAACTGGCCGCTGAAGACCCAGTCCGGCGACTTTGAGGCTGTGTTCTCCAACGTGGGCGTGAACAAGGACCGGGTGAAGCTGTTCGACTTCGCCAGCTACCGGGCCGCGTACATGGGTTTCGAGGCCAAAAAGTCCGCCACCTATGACATCAAGGGCGCGGACGACATCTCCGGCCTGAAGATCTCCGTGGGGTCCGGCACCAACCAGGAAAAGATCCTGCTGGCGTGGAACAAGGAGCTCGAGGGCAAGGGCAAAGCGCCGGCCACGCTGCAGTACTACTCCTCCGACGCGGACACCATCCTGGCGCTGTCCTCCGGCCGGACGGACTTGAACATCGCCCCCTACCCGTCCACCGTGTACCGCGAGAACACCCGGGACGACCTGAAGGTGGTGGGCAAGGTCAACGCCGGCTGGCCCTCCGAGACCCTGGTGGCCGCCACCACCCTGCGCGGCAACGGGCTGGCACCGGTCATTTCCGAGGCCCTCAATGCCGTCATCAAGGACGGCTCCTACGGCAAGGTGCTGGAGCGCTGGGGCCTGTCCGAGGAAGCGCTGCCGGAATCCAAGACCATCACCGAAGAGAACTTCGCGGCCACGCAGGCATCGGCCGGCGCGGCCCCGTCAGGGAAGGCATCATGACCGCACAATCCACCGGAACCGCCCTCGAATCCTTCGACGCCGACTGGCAGGAATGGCACGCCGCCCACGAACAGCACCGCGCCCACCCGCACGGCTTCCTGGCGGTGACCCACCTGCACTGGCTGGGCAGCGAACCCGCCCGGCTGGAAGGCGTCCCGGGCACCTGGAGCGTGGCGGCCGACGTCGTCCGCATCCTTTTGGAGCCGGGTGACAGCCTGCAGCAGGACGGCACGGAGCTGAACACTGCGTCCGGGGCCACCGTTGAGCTTGGCCCCATCGAGGAGCGCGGCGGCATCAACCTGGTGTCCGGCGAGACCGTCATTGAGCTGGCCAAGCGCGGCGGCGAATACATCGTCCGGCCCCGTCATCCGGAAAACCCGCTGTTGCAGGCCTACCAGGGCACGCCCGCCTACTCGCCGGATGCCGCGTATGCCGTGCGCGGAACCTATGTGCCGTTCGAGGCGCCGAGGTCCACCACGGTGGGCGCCGCCGTCGAGGGCATCCAGCATGTGTATGAGGCGCCGGGCGAGATCCGCTTCAAGCTGGCCGGCCGGGAGCTGGCGCTGACCGCATTCAACGGCCACGCCCCCGGCGCCCTGTCCGTGCTGTTCACAGACCAGACCTCCGGCAAGACCACTTATGCCGCCAACCGCTCGCTGTCCGTAGTGCCGGCCGCAGACGGGTCCGTGCTGCTGGACTTCAACCGGGCCGTGAACCTGCCGTGCGCGTACACGGACCTGGCCACCTGCCCGCTGCCGCCGGCGGAAAACCGGCTGCCGGTGGCCATCGAGGCCGGCGAAAAGATTCCCTACGAACGTCAGGACCAGCAGTGAGCATCTCTTCAACCCGCCAGGGAGGGTTCCTTGCCCTTGAGCTCGACGGCGCCGGCTGGGACGGCGCGCACCTCACCCGGGCCGTGCTGGCAGCAGAGTCCGCGGGCTTCCATGCAGCAACCTTCACCGACGCACCCGCTCCGGGCCGCGCCAACGCGCTGCAGCGGGCGGCCTTCGCCGGGCCCGCCACCCGGACCATCGCCCTGGTACCCGAGGTGGACACCGTCTACACCGAGCCGTTCCACATCTCCACCCAGCTGGCCAGCCTGGACTACGTGTCCGGCGGCCGGGCCGGGTGGATCGTGACGGCAGCCGAATCGCCGGAGGCTGCTGCCGCCGTCGGACGCCCGTCCGTGACCGGCGCTGCACTGGGTCAGGAGGCCGCGGCGTCCATCGAGGTGTCCCGGCGGCTGTGGGATTCGTGGGAGGACGACGCCGTGATCCGCGACGTGGCCACCGGCCGGTACATCGACGTGGACAAGCTGCACTATGTCGATTTTGACACGGCGGTCGATTTCGAGACTCGTGCCGATTTTGCCGGCGCCGGCTATTCCGTGAAGGGACCGTCCATCATTCCGCGGCCGCTGCAGGGGCAGCTGCCCGTGCTGGCGCCCGCGTCCCTGCTGGGGGAGGTTCCCGCGGACGCCGTGGATGCCGTGCTGGTGTCCGCACCTGCCGCCGAACTGCTGGCGGCAGAGGTCCGCGATGTGCGGTCCCGGGTGGCTGCCGGCGTTGCAGTGGTCGCCGAGCTCGACGTCGTCCTGGACTCCCGCGGGCAGGTTGCGGCGGGGCGGGTGGCTGGCTTTGGCTCCGGCCGTGCTAACTACGCCGGTTCCGCCGCCGGTCTCACGGACTTCCTCACGGAACTCCTGAAGGAGGCCGACGGCGTGCGCCTGCACCCGGCGTCGCTCTTTGTCGACCTGGAGGAACTGGGCCGCCTGGTCCTGCCGGAACTGCGCCGCCGCGGAGTCCTCCGCCCGGTGGTGCAGGACGGCACCTTCCGCGACCTGCTGGGGCTCTCACGCCCGGTGAGCCGCTACGCCACCGCCGCATCCAACGCCGCTGCGCCCGCCGGCGCGGGAAAGTAAGGGGAACCACCGTGACACAGCACAACCGTGCTAAATCCGATGTCTTTGTGCCGTCGGGCCAGATCCAGTTTGGGGTCTTCTTCCAGGGCGTGAACTCCGGCACCATCTGGAAGGCCGCCGAATCGGGCTCGCAGACGGACTTCGAATCGTTCCGCCGCATCGCCCAGACCGCCGAGCGGGGGCTGTTCGCCGCGTTCTTCCTGGGCGAGGGGCTCCGCCTCCGTGAACACCTGGGCCGCCCGCACGCGCTGGACGTGGTGGGCCGGCCGGACGCGCAGACCATGCTGGCCGCACTGGCCTCGGTGACCACAAACATCGGGCTCGTGGCCACCCAGAACACCACGTACAACGATCCCGCCGACCTGGCGCACCGGCTCGCGTCGCTGGACCTGATCTCGGGCGGGCGTGCCGCGTGGAACATCGTGACCACTGACAACGCCTGGACCGGGGCCAACTTCCGCCGCGGGGGATACCTGGACCACGCTGACCGGTACAAGCACGCCGAAGCGTTCGTGGAGACGGCCAAGCGGATCTGGGATTCGTGGGAAACCCCGGACGGTCCTGCCCGGCGGGTGGTGCACCAGGGCCAGCACTACACGGTGGACGTGACGCCGCGGCTGCCGCGCAGCGCCCAGTACCGCCCGGTGCTGTTCCAGGCCGGCGACTCGCCCGAGGGCCGCAACTTTGCCGCCCGGCAGGCTGATGTGATTTTCTCCGCGCACCCCAAGTTCGACGACGCCGTGGAGTTCCGCAAGGACCTCGTGGAGCGGTCCCTGGCCGCTGGCCGGGGTGCCAACGCCGTGCAGATCATGCCGGCCAGTGAGTTCATCCTGGCGCCCACCGCTGCGGAGGCGGCGGAGAAGAAGGAGTGGGTGCGGAGCCTGCAGATCGGCCCGCAGCAGGCCACCGCCTACCTGGAGCAGTTCTGGGGCCGCGAGCTGTCGGCCTACGATCCGGACGGACCGCTGCCGGAGATCGATCCGGTGGTGGAGGAAACGTCCGAGACCCGCGGCAGCGGCTTCCACGGCGCCAAGGCGCGGCAGCTGGCGGACCAGTGGCGGGCCGAGGCCAAGGACAAGGGGCTGTCCATCCGGCAGTTCGTCACCTCCCGCACTGCACGGGTGGATTCCACCTTCACGGGTTCGTACGTTGAGGTGGCGGACCAGCTGGCCGAGTTCGCGCGGGTGGGGGCGGTGGACGGATTCAACATCTCGCCGTGGCTCATTCCCTCCGGCCTGGACGACATCGTCAACCACCTGGTGCCGGAGCTGCAGGAACGCGGGGTGTACCCCACGGAGTACCGCGGGAACACCCTGCGGGAAAACCTTGGGCTGGAGACGCCCGTGCGTTCTTCGGATGCGGCTGCTGAGGCGGTCCGGGCGTGATGCGGCTGATGCGGCTGGCTGTTTTGGCTGGAAGGGACGACGACGGCGGCACGGCGGGTGCCGTCGTCGACCCTTCCGCGGGGGCCGGTTCCGTTGTGGCTGGTTCGTCCGGGACCGTCAGCCTGCAGCTGACGCTGTGGGAGCAGTGGGTCTAGGGCCTGTTGCCGCCCTGCCTCGCAGTGCCCAGGCTGACGGCGTGGCCCCAGGGCTGGGGCGCTAGTCGGTTTCCGGGCTCTGGCAGTAGAAGCAGGTGCCGGCGTCGCAGTCTTCTGCAGTTTCCTGTTCCGTTTGGCGCTCACTCATCTCGGGTCCTTCCCGTGCGGATTGTGAAGTAATACCCCTTGCAGGGGTTTGCCCGGGACCCCTGCTGGGATCCCGGGCAAACACTGATGGTGGTGGGCTGGCGGCCGGTTAGTGGGCCAAGGCCGGTTCGGCCAGCTGAACCTTCTCCGCCTCGGTGGGCACGAAGCCCGCCTGGAGCTCGGAGCGGAGCTTGACCATGTCCAGCTCACCCTGCCACTTGGCGATTGCCACGCAGGAGACGATGTTGCAGACCGTGCTGGTGAGGGCACGGGCCTCGCTCATGAAGCGGTCGATGCCCACGATGAGGGCCACGCCGGCCACCGGCAGGGTGGGCATGACCGTCAGCGTCGCCACCAGGGCCACGAAACCACTTCCGGTGACGCCCGCCGCGCCCTTGGAGGTCAGCAGCATCATGCCGAGCATCAGCAGGATCTGGCCCCAGCTGAGGTGGATGTCGCAGGCCTGGGCGATGAACATGGAGGCGAGGGTGAGGTAGATGGCCGTTCCGGTCAGGTTGAAGGAGTAGCCGGTGGGGACCACCAGGCCCACAACGCTGCGGTCGCAGCCGATCCGTTCGAGCTTGGACAGCAGGCGCGGCAGGACCGGTTCGCTGGAGGACGTGGCCAGGACGATCAGGAACTCATCCTTGAAGTAGCGCAGGATCTGCCACAGGCTGAAGCCGGTCACCTTGGCCAGGATGCCCAGGCCGACCACCACGAAGACGATGCAGGCGGCGTAGAAGGCAAGGATCAGCATGCCGAGGTTTCCGATGGAGTGGGCGCCGTACTTGCCAACGGTGAAGGCCATGGCCCCGAAGGCTCCCAGCGGAGCCACCTTCATGATGTAGCCGAACATGATGAAGAGCAGCTTGTTGAAGCTGTTGACCACGTTCAGGGCCAGCTGGCCCGGTGCGCCGAGCTTGCTGAAGGCAAAGCCGCACAGCATTGCAATGACCAGCACGGGCAGGACCTCACCGTCGGCGAAGGCGCCAACGAAGGTGGTGGGGATGATGCTGAGGATGAAGTCCACGGGGTTGCTGCTGGGCAGTTGCGTGGTGTACTTCTGCGCCACCGAGGAGTCCAGGTGCGTGGGATCGATGTGCATCCCGGCGCCGGGCTGGAACAGCGTCACCGCGGCCAGGCCCAGGGCCAGGGCGAGTGCCGTCAGCGCGTAGAAGAGGCCAAGCGAACGGATCAGGGTGGGGCCCACCTTCTTGGTGTCCCGCAGCGAGGTGATGCCTCCGACGATGGTGCAGAACACGATGGGGGCGATCATGAACTTCACGAGTTTCACGAAGCCGTCGCCGATGGGCTTGAGGGACGAACCGAGGTCGGGCCACAGTGCGCCCACAACGACGCCGAGGGCGACTCCGATGAGTACCTGGACATACAGGTGTCCGAGGATGGATTTGATCTTCATTGAACAACTTCCTGGTTGGTGCGGCCCCTTAATGATGGGGCAAAGAGATAAGGGGTTTTAGGCAGACAGCTCGGCGGCCGGGGCCACGTCGATATCTGCGGTGGCGATGTGGCGGGCTGCCCGGTGGAGGGCCACTTCGCTGACGGCGCCGGTGTCATCGGTGATGATTTCGGCGGTGATCACGCCGGCGGGCGTCCCGACCCGCAGCAAGCGGGGAGTTCCGGTGCCGGTGGAGGGTGATTGGCCTGCTGCGTTGGCTACGACCGATGACTGCAGCGAGGATGCAAGGGCAACTGCCACGGCTGAGGTCAGGCCGATGGCCGGGTGGGGTGCGAGCATGGACAGCATCCGCACCCGCACGTCGTGGCTGCCGGCGGTGATGGTTGTTCCGTCCGCGGTGATGTAGTCGCCGGCTGGCGCCACAACCCCGACTTTCGGGACAGCGTTCTGCGGCGGATCCTCAGGCTTCCGCAGCCCCATGATGAGGCCGGCTGATGCCCGTGCCGCGATGAGGTCCGGCAGCTGGGCGGTGAGGTTGTCCGTCATTGAGGAAAGATCGACGCCGGCCTGGTCGGCTGCGAGGAGCACGGCAGGGGCGCCGGCGTCCACCATCGTTGCGCCCAGGGTCCTGCCGTTGACCTGGAGTTGGTCCACGGTGTTGCCGGTAGGCAGGAGTGCACCGGTGTTCTGGCCCCAGGGGCCGTGGAACGAGAGGCTGACGGGAACACCGGCGGCGCTGCTGCCCGGAACCCGTGCCAGGCCGGACTTGGGAATGTGGCCGCCGGGAGTTGGAACCGCTCCGCTGAGCACGGCGCCGGAAGTGACGTGGCGCATGCGGACCTTGGTCATGCCGTCCCGGGCGGGAACGATGCCCGTCTGGACGGCGAACAGGGCAATGGCGGTGGCGCAGTTGCCGCAGTTGGAACCCAGCTCAACGGTGGGGTCACCGATCCCTACCTGGGCGAAAAGGTAGTCGAGGTCTGCCTCGGCACCAGGGGTTGCCCAGATGACCGCAGCCTTTGACGTGGTGGACGTTCCGCCCCCGACGCCGTCCAGCTGCCGCGCATCCGCTGCGCCGAAAGCGGCTGACAGCAGTGCGGGGATTTCCTCGCGGGTGGGGGCGTGGAGGGCCACGTCCCTGGCATCGAAGAGCCAGCACTTGCTGGTGCCGCCCCGGTACCAATGTCCTTTGAGTCCCACTGTATTTCTCCCTCGTAACTTGCAGGTGCTCTACTTCACAGCACCTTGTACTTCTACGATCCGGGATGGGAGCCTTCAGCACAATCGCAAATAAATGGACGACTATCTACTTTTGCTAAACTCAGTGCATGGCAATCCTCGATCTCCACCGGCTCCATGTGCTCCGTGAGGTGGGCCGTTCCGGCTCCCTGACCTCGGCTGCTACCGCCCTTTCCTTCACCACCTCGGCGGTGTCGCAGCAGATAGCCAAACTCGAGCAGGAGATGGGCGTGGTCCTCATCGAGCGCCATCCCCGGGGCGTGGTCCTGACCGAGGCGGGGCACGCCCTGCTGCACTACGCCGACGACATCGACAGGACCGTTGAAGCCGCCCGTGCCGAAATGGGGGAGTTCGCGGGCCTTCGGCGGGGCCAGCTCCGGCTTGGGACCTTTCCCACCGGCGGGGCCTCCCTGATGCCCGACGTTGTGCTGGCGTTCCGCGCCCGCCACCCGGAGGTGGCAGTGACGGTTGTCAGTGCCCGCCGGGACGGCCTGCTGGAACGGCTGCGGCGGCGGGAAATCGAACTGACGCTGCTGTGGGACTATCCCTGGCAGCAGATCGAGGACCCTGACCTGGCCCTGGTCAGGCTGATGAACGATCCAACAGTGCTGCTGGTACCGCGGGAGCACCCCATTGCGAAACTGGGCTCGGTCCGCATCGGCGCCTTGAGCGACCAGGAATGGGTGGTGCGCGACGAGCACCCCGTGGCCGATGTCCTCAGCCGGGTATGCCGCGACGCCGGGTTCGAACCGCGGATCGCCTTCGCCGCCAACGATTACCAGGAGACACAAGGCATGGTGGCGGCCGGTATCGGGATCGCCCTGGCACCCAGGCTGGCGCTGACGGCCCTGCGCCCCGACGTGGTGGCGGTCCCGCTCGCCGGATCGCCGAAGCGCCGGATCCTCCTGGCCCACCTGGCAAACCGGCGGCTCAGCCCCGCGGCGCAGCAGGCAACCAAGGTGTTCCGTTCCATCGCCAAGGGCACGGCTTCCTGACAAAGGAGGGTGCCGCCGTCGTACGGTGCCTTTCCTGACGCCTACCGGGCCAGGGGCCCGGCAACCAGCGCCCGGGCAAGGTCCATGAATTCGGCGTGGGTCACCGGAGCAGGGCCTGCCGTCGAGGCAGCTGCCGTGTCGGTGTTCCGGGCGACGGCGAAGCTGTCGCTGACGAAGCGCCGGTGCACAATGACGCTCCCGATCGCCGGCAGGACCAGCAGGAACTGGCCGTAGTTGCCCTCCGCCATGAACGCCCCCTCCCACTGCGGGCCGGATTCCCGGGGGAGCCACCACAGGTAGCCGTAGTCGCAGGTGCCAAAACCGGTGGCCGGCGCCATGTCTGCGCGCCTGACATGGGTGGCCACGCTGTCCCTGACCCACTCCCGGGGGACATGCTGCCGTCCCTCCCACTGGCCGCAGGCAGCCATCAGCATCCCGATCTTGGCCAGGTCCCGGGCGGAGAGGAAGAAGTGGTAGGCAGGGAAGGCGGACTTTCGGGCGTCCCCGAGCATTCGCTGGCGTGTGGGGTCGTAGTCGTCGAACCCCAGCGGACCGGCCAGGTGCTTCTGGAACGCTTCGAAGACGGTCAGGCCGCTGGCCTTCTCGAAGATCGCGCCGGCGGCGTTGAAATCCCAGTTGTTGTAGAGGAAATACTGCCCCGGTGCTTTTGTGCCACGTGAAGGGAAAACATCCTCGTCGCTGCCCGGGCTGGAGGGCGGATGGTAGACGCCCGAACGCGACGTCAACAGGTCACGGAGCCGGGCCGTCCGCTCGATGGGCAGCAGGCCGCCAACATCATCAACACCGAACTCATCGAGTGTGGCGTCGAGGCTGACCGTGCCGGCGTCCACCTGGATTCCGAAAAGGATCGAGAGCAGGCTCTTGCGCACGGAGGCGACGTAACTGGCGCGGGTGGTGTCGCCGAGTTCAAGGATGGTCCTGCCGTCCTGGCGGACCAGCAGGGACGAGGTGTTCCGGGGCACCGGAAGTGCGGGGACGTGGACGGCGGTCACGGGGCTCCTGGTGGTGGGTGAATGAAAAAAGCCCGGGGACCCAGCGGAGGCCGGGTCCCCAGGCACGGGATTGCGGGGTTACTTGGTGTAGCCGAAGACCTGGTTCCACTTGGCAAGGTCGTCCTTGCCGTAGGTCACGGCGTCGGTGTTCTGCATGCGGTAGACCTTGCCGGAATCGACGGCGGGGAGCGTCACGCCCATGATGGTGGGCGGTGCCACGTCGGTGCGGACTGGGTATTCACCGATCTGCGCAAAGACCTGCTGGCCCTGCTTGGAAAGGTTGTAGTTCATGAAGACCTTCGCGGCTTCCACGTTCGTGGCGGTGCCCGTCATGCCCAGGTAATAGTCGTACGAGACGAGTCCTTCCTCGGGGACGATGAACTTGACCGGGGCCTTGTCCTGGACGGCCGAGATGTTGGTGCCGCTGATGGTGACCGTGCCCACGGCCACTTCACCGCGGGCCAGCGCCGTGGCCTCAGCACCCAGGGAGTCGTAGATCTTGGGCTTCTGCGCAGCGTACTTGGCGAAGTAGTCGCCGCCCATCTTGGTTTCCATGAACCTGTTCAGCGCAGCGGTGCTGCCGCCCGAGCCGCCCTGGACGATGCCCAGCTTGCCCTGCCACTTGCCGCCGACGGCATCCGCCCAGGACTTGGGGGCATCGGCTTCCTTCACCAGCTGGGTGTTGTACCCCAGGGTGTAGACGGAGTTGAACATGCGGGTGAACTGGCCGCCGTCCACGGAAACGTCCTTGAGGGCCGAGGCGCCGGGTACGTCATAGGCCTTCCAGACCTTGGCGTCCTCCATGGACTTGGCAATCCGGTAGTCGGAGGTGCGGATGACGTCGGCGCTGAGCTTGCCGGCGCCCTGTTCGGAGAGAACGCGTTCGGAGAGCTTGTTCGGGGTGAGCCGTACGACGTTGACCTTGATGCCGGTGTCCTTGGTGAAGGCGTCAACCAGCGCGCTTTCAGAGGAATCGGTGTAGCCGGAGTAGAGGGACAGGGTCTGGGTCTTGGCCTTCTCGTAGGTGTCCTTGTCCGCGATGGATTCGCCGTTGATCACCAGTCCGTTGTCGGTGTTCACAGCTGCGGTGGCAGTGACCACGCCGGCACTCTGGGCGGGGCTTCCGCACCCGGCCAGGCTGAGGGCGAGCAGCACTCCGGCTGCGGTGAAGGCGGGAAGTTTGGACGCTAACTTCATTGTGGGTGTCCCTTTCAAAGGTGGGTGTGAGGTCAGTTCTTGGTCTTGCGTTCGCCGCCGACTTTTTGGGCGATGACGGCGAGGATTCCGATGACGAGGCAGTACAGGACGCTGACGGCGGCAGCTGCCTGGCTCTGGCCGTTGTCGAAGTTGTCGAACACGAGGATGGACAGGATCCGGGTGTTCGAGGTGAAGAGGAAGATGGAGGCGCTGAGCTCACGCATGGACAGCATGAGGAAGAGCAGGAACGAGGACATGATGCCGACGCGCATCAGGGGCAGGGTGACGTCCAGGACGGAACGGGTCCGTCCGGCGCCGAGCATGACCGCGCTGTCCTCGAGGTCCTGGTCCATCTGGAGCATCGATGCGGAGACGCCGCGGTAGCCCTGGGGCATGAACACTGCAACGCAGGCGACGGCGAGGATCGCCAGGGTGCCGTAGATGGGCAGGGGCAGCAGCAGCCAGGTCCAGAGCAGTCCGATGCCCATCACGATGGCGGGGACGGCAAGGGGGGTCATGGCGACCAGTTCGATCAGCCGTCCCACCTTGGACTTGGTGCGGTAGCGGATGTAGGAGGCGATGAAGCTGAGGGTGGTGCCGGCGAATGCCGCGATCAGGGCCACCAGCACGCTGTTCTTGAGGGCAAGCTGGAAATCGTTGGATCCGAGGACTTCGATCAGCTTGGCGAAGCTGAGGGAATTGGCCTCCAGCAGCTGCGACATCGAGGACACGAAGGGGGTGGCCTGCATGGACGCGGCGAGCAGTGCGAGCATGGGCAGGACGACGGACACGGCGAAGTAGGCCAGGGCCAGAATGGTGAAGGGCCAGCGCATCTTGCGCAGCGGCACCTGCCGGGGACGGTTGCCCTTGCCGGTCATGGTGGTGAATTTGCGCTTGTTGATGATGCGCTGCTGGATGAGGGTCACGGCCATCAGCGCAACGGTCAGGATCACGGCGACGCTGGCAGCCTGGTTGCTCTTGGCCGGAGTGGCACTCATGAGGCGGTAGATATAGGTGGGCAGCGTGTCCACGCCGGCGGGGTTGCCGATGACCTGGGCCACGGGGAAGTTTTCCATCGTCAGCGCGAAGACCAGGACGGCGGAGCCCAGGATGGCCGGCAGGGCCAGGGGCAGGGTGACGGTCCGCAGCATGGTGCGCAGCGGAGCCCCGTGGACGGTGGCAGCCTCCTCGAGGTCGGCGTTCATCATCGACAGCGAGCTGTGCAGCAGCAGGAAGGCGTACGGGGCGTAGAAGATTCCCAGCACGAACACCAGGCCCGGGAGGCTGTAGATGTTGATGGCGGCGTCAATGCCCAGGTCGCGGAGGAAGATGTTGATGTAGCCGGCGCTGGGCGAGCAGAGCAGGGACCAGGCCAGGGCGCCCACCAGGGCGGGGATGAACATCGGCGCCATGCCGATGAAGAAGATGAACTTCCGCCACGGCGCATCGGAGCGGGCGCACACGAAGGCCAGGAATGCGCCGATCAGCAGGGCGATGAGTGCCGAGCCTGCGCCGACCATGAGTGAGTTGACCAGGGCCCCGAGTGCTTCCGGGGTGGCCAGCAGCGCCAGGTTGGACAGCGTCAGGCCGCCCAGGGAGATGCTGCCCGGCCGGGGAACGCTGTCCGAGAACGCGGCGAGCAGGACCAGGGCAAGGGGGAGGACGATGAGGACGCCGAGGATGACCAGGACGATCAGGCCCGGCGTGTTCTTCCGGAGGCCGGCAAGGGTCCGGGCAGAGCGGTAGTTCCGGGGTTCGGGCTTCGGTGCCAGGCGGGCCTCGACGCGGCTGGCCGCCTCGGTGGTCTTGAGGCTCATGCGAGGACCTCAGCCGGCAGGATCTGGACTTCGCGGGGGTTGACGGTGACCCACACGCGGTCCCCCACCTTGTGCTGTTCGCCGCGCCTCAGCCCGCCCAGTGCGTCCAGTTCGGGCCCGGATTCCAGCTGGATCGCGTACCGGATGTCGTTCCCCTGGAAGCCCGCCACGCGTACCGTCCCCGGCCACGAGTTGGGGTGTTCGGTGGGCATGGCAGTGATCTGCAGGTCCTCGGCCCGGATGCAGACCTTGGGGGATGCGCCCGCATCACTGGCCTGCTGCGCCGACTGGATGGTGAGCTCACTGTTGGTGATGCGTGCGGTGGTGGCGCCGGTGGCCGTGCCCTCCGGGGTGCAGTCCATGATGTTGGAAACACCCAGGAAGTGGGCGATCGAGGCGCTGGCGGGTGCCTCGTACATGTGCTGCGGGGCGCCCATCTGCACAATCCGGCCGCCCTGGAGCAGGGCGATGCGGTCTGCCAGGGCGAAGGCTTCGTGCTGGTCGTGGGTGACGTACACGCAGGTGAGCCCCAACTGGAGCTGGATCTCACGCAGTTCAACCCGGAGCCGGTCACGCAGGCGGGCGTCAAGGTTGGAGAGCGGTTCGTCGAGCATGAGCACGCTGGGCCGCATGACCAGGCTGCGTGCCAGGGCCACGCGCTGCATCTGGCCACCGCTGAGCAGGCTGGCGCCGCGGTCGGCGTAGGGCTCCAGGCCGACCAGCGTGAGCGCCTCCATGACGCGCTCATCGATTTCGCTCTTGGAGAGTTTCTTCTGCTTGAGCGAATAGGCAACGTTCTGGGCAACCGTCATGTGCGGCCATACCGCGTAGGACTGGAAGACCATGCCGACGTTGCGCTTGTTCGGGGGCAGGTTGATGCCCTTTTCGGAGTCGAAGACCACAACGTCGTCGATGATGATCCGCCCCGAGGTGGGCTCCTCCAGGCCGGCGATGCAGCGCATCGTGCTGGTCTTGCCGCAGCCCGACTGGCCCAGGAGGACCAGTGCCTCGCCGTCTTCAATGTCGAGGTTGAGGTTTTCGATGGCAGTGAAGCTTCCGTACTTCAGCTGCAGGTTTTGAATGCTGATTTTCATGGCTGATTCCTTGGGCTGGGTTTTCCTGTAGGGGTTTCTTCAGTCACTTGGCACCAGGATGGTGCTTTCGCTGATGACGCGGGCCGAGCGTTGAAAGGAGACTTCAGCGGGATCGGCTGCATCCAATGCCAGCGCCGTCTTGCCTTTCAGTAAGTGGATAAAGAGTCCGGCCTCCGCCGCCGGAACCACGTTGCGCTGCACCACGCTGCCTGCGGTCCCCGAAGCAGCCGCGACGGCGACCGCGCTGGTGAGGCCGATGGCGGGGTGCAACGCGCTCATCGAGATCATCCGGACCGAAACGCCGGTTGCGCCTGCGGGCGGAGGCCCCACGACGCCAACCTTCGGAATGGAGCTGAGGTTCTGCGGCAGCCCCATCCGGCGGGCGGCCGCAGCGCGCAACTGCGGAGCGATCCGGACTAGTGCCTCCAAGGCTTCCTCGCTGGCGGTTGCGTCCAGCCCCAGGTCCTGTGCGGCAAAGAGTGCAGCCGGGGCGCCCGCGTCGATCAGTGTCGCCTGGTACCGCTTCCCGTCGACCTCGATGTCATCCGTGGCGTTGCCTGTGGGGAACTGTGCACCGTAGCTGGACCAGGAGTACTTCTGGAAGATGACGTCGATGGGGACGCCGGGGTAGTGCTGGCCGTCGAGGCGCCGCCCGCCGTAGGCCGGTACCTGCGCCCCCGGTGTGGGGATCTCGCAAACGAGGCGCAGCCCGGTCACGGTGTTCAGGATGGGGACCCGGGTGACTTCCCCGGTGGGAGCGACCAGCCCGGCATGGAGCGCGTAGAGGCCCAGCGCTGTTGCGCAGTTGCCGCAGTTGCTGGCCCACTCGACTGCCGGCTTGTCGATGGCCACCTGGGCGAACCGGTAGCGGACCGTTCCGTCCCGGTCGGTGCCGGCCACGGTGATCGCCTTGCTGGTGGTCGACGAGGCGCCGCCTACTCCGTCGATCTGGCGGAGATCCGGCGAACCGAAGGTGCGGATGAGGAGACGGTCCGTCTCCAGGGCGTCAGCCGGAAGGTCCTTGTCCCGGAATATCCAGCACTTGCTGGTGCCGCCACGGACGAGGGTGGCCGGCACCGGGGTGACCGGGAGGGTGCCGGCGTGCGGCTCTTCCCTGAATAGAAGCGTCATTGGTTCTCCTGAAAAACCCCGGGCTACCGTGTGCAGCCGCCGGATGAATGTTCAAAGCTGAGCAAACCAGAATCCGGTTATTACCCTGCTGTATGGCGTTGGTCACAAACGGTATACCGTTTATATGACTTAAGCAACAGTCTTCAAAAGATGAATACCGAAAGGGGAGTGTGGGTGCCTGGTGCTTTTGGGAGAGTGTGCGAAATATCGGCACGGTGTTCACAGCCCGCCGGAACGGTATGCAGTGCGCTAGAATTACGGCTAAAGGTATGGCGCCGGCGCGTCCTGCCGCTTGTTTGCATGAAGACCGGAGGCCGCCCGTGGCGTCGCAACCAGAGACAAGCCCCTACCTGATGATCAGGAACGCCATCATCTCGCAGGAGCTGCCTCCCCGTGCCCAGCTCGTTGAAAGCGCCCTGGCCAAGAAGTACAACGTCTCCCGGACGCCCATCAGGGAAGCCTTGCGGCGCCTCGAAACCGAGGGGCTCGTGGAGCGCTACGGTTCACGCATGCAGGTGCGGGAGTACCGCCCGGAGGAGATGCTGGACCTCTATGAGGTGCGGACCTTCCTGGAGGAGGCAGCCGCAAAAACTGCGGCTCTCCGGCACACGGACATGGACCTGATGCTGATCGACCGCGCACACCAGGCCATGGTCACCCTTGATTTCGATGCTGCCACTCCGGCTGAACTGGCCGCCGCCAACCGCACCTTCCATGAGCGCATCTGGGCCGCCAGCCACAGCGCCGCCCTCCTTGACCTGCTCGACCGGATCCTGGTCCACTTCATCCGCTACCCCGGCACCACGCTCTCCACCAAGGAGCGCTGGGACCGCGTGCTGAAGGAGCACGAGGAGCTGCTGGTTGCCATCCGCGCACGGAACGCGGAGGAGGCCGGCCGCATCGCCAGCGCCCACATGGACGAAGCAAAGAACATCCGCATCCAGATGTACATCGACGCCCAGGAAATCAGCCACCCGCGCCTGGGGTAGCCACCACCTCCGGCACTCACCCTCTCCTGCCATGCCCCCAAGGCATGTGCCGCCACCCCATTGCATGCTACGGCATACTTATGTATACAATCGTGTACAGCGATGGAGCTGAGGAGATTGATGATGATCAAGAGCGACGTTTTGGTAGTGGGCGGCGGCAACGCCGGATTTGCGGCAGCACTTGCAGCCGCCGAGCGTGGACGCAAAGTTGTCCTGCTGGAAAAGGCGCGGGAAGCCGCCTCGGGCGGCAACAGCTTCTACACCGCCGGTGCCACGCGCATCTCCCACGACGGGCTCCAGGAGCTCATCGAATTCGTGGAACCGGATGAGCGGCACGCCGCCAGCGAAGTCCCCGCGTACACCGCTGCCGAATACCTTGC
Organism: Arthrobacter sp. NicSoilB11; assembly: GCF_019977375.1. Lineage (NCBI taxonomy): Bacteria > Bacillati > Actinomycetota > Actinomycetes > Micrococcales > Micrococcaceae > Arthrobacter > Arthrobacter sp. NicSoilB11. The sequence continues at coordinate 4,146,532 of NZ_AP024657.1, read as the reverse complement.
CGATCTGTCCAAGGTCTCTGAAGGGCGCAACGACCCCGAACTGTCCGCGGTCCTGGTCAACGAAAGCAACCCGACCTTGCGCTGGCTTCAGGGCATGGGACTCAAATACCGCCTGATGTACGAACGCCAGGCGTACCGGACCCAGGACGGCGGGTATCTGTTCTGGGGCGGACTGCACGTGGGCAACGTGGGCGGCGGCAAGGGACTCATGGCCGACCACCGCGCCGCCGCGGAGCGCATGGGCGTGGAGGTCATCTACGACTGCGCAGCCACCGGCCTCATCCAGGAGGACGGCCGCGTGCGCGGCGTCCGGTACCGCACGTCAACCGGGGAAGGCGAGCTCCGGGCCGAGTCGGTCATCCTCGCCTCGGGAGGTTTTGAAGCCTCACCTGAACTGCGCCGCCAACACCTGGGGGAGGGCTGGCAGAACGCGAAAGTACGCGGCACGCCGGGCAACACGGGGGAGATGATCCTGGCCGCCCTCGACGCCGGGGCGGCCAGGGGCGGCGACTGGTCCACGTGCCACAGCGTGGCCTGGGACGCCTGGCACCCGGAGAACGAGAGCAACCTGGCGCTCACCAACCAGCTCACCCGCGGCGGGTACCCGCTGGGCATCGTGGTGAACAGCGACGGGAAGCGGTTCGTGGACGAGGGCGCCGACTACCGCAACTACACCTACGCGAAGTACGGCCGGGACATCCTTGCCCAGCCGGGCTCGGCCGCCTTCCAAATCTTTGACGCTTCTTCCCGCCCCATGCTGCGCGCCGAGGAGTACGACATGCCGGGCGTCTCGGTGGTCACCGCTCCAACCCTCGCCGAGCTGGCCCAAAAGGCCGGTATCAGCCCCGAGGGTTTGGAGGAGACGGTGCACAACTTCAATGCTTCGATCACCGGCAGCTCGCCCTTCGACCCCAACGTCAAGGACGGACGCCGGGCCGACACCCAGCCGCCGAAGAGCAACTGGGCCCGCAGCATCGCCACCGGCCCGTTCTACGCTTTCCCGGTGACCTGCGGCATCACCTTCACCTTCGGTGGCCTCAAGACGGACACCTGGGGCCGCGTGCTCACCGAAGACGCGGAGCCGCTCGAAGGGCTGTATGCCTGCGGGGAAGCGCTGGGCGGACTGTTCAGCGGAAACTACCCCGGCGGCTCCGGGCTTGCGGCGGGCGCCGTCTTCGGCCGCCGTGCCGGCTCCATCGCCTAGGCAACCCAGCAGCCCCCACCAGCAACGGAAAAGAGGAAAAAGTGGCCAGTCCCATCCACCAGCGGCTTCGCGAGGATGTTCTCGCGAGTGTCTTTGCGCCTGACGAGCCGCTCACGGAGGCGAAGCTCACTGAGCGGTACGGGGCATCCCGGACACCTGTGCGGGAGGCGCTGCAGCGGCTGGAACAGGACGGGCTGGTGGAACGGCGCGGCAAGGCGGTGGTGGTCCGTACGCATTCAGCCGAGGAGATCATCGACATCTACGAGTCGAGGATCATCCTGGAGCAGGCCGCCGCGGCCAAGGCTGCCGTCAAGGCAACCGCCCTGGACCGCCAGCTGCTCACGGGGCTGCTGGCGCAGATGCAGCAGCTGGATCCCAATGATGGCCGGGCGCTCGCGGAAACCAACCGCGCCTTCCATGCCCAGCTGTGGCACGCCACCCACAGCCCGTCGCTGATCGGACTGCTGGAACGCCTTGACCAGCAGGTGCGCCGGTACACCCTCACCACCCTGACCTACCCGGGAAGGTGGCCGGTGGTGCTGGCGGACTACGCCGAGCTGCTGGACGCCATCGGGGACGGCGACTCCGAGCGCGCGGGTGAGATCGCCGCCCGCCACATGTCCGACGCCTTGAACATCAGGCTGAAGATGTACGCCGACGATCCCAGGACGCTCTAGGCCGCCGGCGACCGCGGGCATCCGCACCAGACCCGCCGGCAGATGTTCCTGCATACTCCATCGCAACAGGAAACCCGAAAGTCGGGCGCAGGGCATCAGCCGGTGCAAAGAGGCGGGGCAGGCTCCAATGGGCCTGCCCCGCCTCGCTTTTCCGCGCCTTATGCGCCGGGCCGGCTTCGCTGGAACGGACGACGACGGCGCCGGGCGAGTGCCGCCGTCGTACTATCTGCGGGGCTGGTTTCCTGCGGGGAAGCGTGCGTCCGGACGCACAGGAACGGCACAGCAGCAACCGGCCCACGGCATAGCCCCGTGCGGTTTCGTTGCATCATGACCACTTCACGCACACCCCGCCAGCCCGACCTTGACCAGCCGCACCCCGACCACGACCGGGGGCTGGAGTTCGACTTGAACACCCTGGTAAGCCGCAGGTCCCTGGGACTGTTCCTGGGCGCAGGCGGTGCTGTGGCCGCGCTCGCCGCCTGCACGCCGGCCGGAACCTCTGGCTCTGTCTCCCCGGCATCAAGCACGGCGGCGGCCGCCACATCCTCCGCGTCTGCCACGACCACTGACTCCGCCGTCACTCCGACGCTGACCAGGGTCATCGCCGAGTGCGGCGTGGAAATCCCGCAGGAGACCGCAGGCCCCTATCCGGGGGATGGCTCCAACGGACCGAATGTCCTGGAGGCATCCGGGGTGGTGCGGAAGGACATCACGTCGAGCTTCGGGACTGCCTCCGCAAAGGCGGAGGGCGTTCCGCTGACCTTCATCCTGACCCTCCTGGACAACGCCAAGGGCTGCACCCCGATGGCCGGTGCCGCGGTGTACGCCTGGCACTGCGACCGGGACGGAAAATACTCGATGTACGACTCGAGCCTGAAGAACGAGAACTACCTGCGCGGCGTGCAGGAAGCCGACGCCAACGGGCAGGTCACGTTCACGTCGATCTTCCCGGCCGCCTACTCCGGGCGCTGGCCGCACATCCACTTCGAAGTGTTTGAGTCCATGAACAATGCCACCGCCGCCGGGCAGGTATTGGCCGTCTCCCAGATCGCGCTGCCGCAGGCGGCCTGCGACGACGTGTACGCCACCCCCGGGTACGAGCGCAGCGTCGCGAACATGACCCGCACAACGCTCAAGTCGGACAACGTGTTCGGGAACGACGGCGGCATCTACCAGCTGGCAACGATGACCGGTTCCGCCGCGGAGGGCTATACGGCGGGACTCAACGTGACAATCTAGGCTGCCGCAGCTCCCCGTTCCGAGCCACTGCCTCCGGTTTCGTCATGTGGGCCTGGTAGTAAGGGACAATCGAGAGGTCAACACCTGAGGAGCGTGCGGATCGATGGGGCTGGGTATGGGGCGCACCCGCGGGAGCGTGGCTGTTGCGTGCCTGCGTTTGCTCGTTGCCTCGCTCTGCGCAGCGGCGGTGCTGGCCAGCGGTGCTGGCAGTGCGGTGGCCCCTTCCCTGCTGCAGCCCCATGACCGGGTTTCCAGCCAGCCGCGGGTGGTGCCGATGCCACCGCCATTGTCCGACGTGCTGGATCAGCCGGCCGCTGTCCCTGGCGGGTACCCGATGGCCTTGACGGCCCAGGTGGGAAACCACCACGTCCATGCCTCCTGGACCTACGTTGACGGGCTGCCCGCCTTCAACGCCCGGATCGACTCGTGGCTGCTGGGACTCCTGGATGCGGCGGCTCCGGCGGGTGGCCGCTACCGGCCCGCGATGGCACTGAACGCCGGCCAGCACCAGGGCCGGGAAATGGTCATTTCGGCCAAACCCGTCCAGGCCAAGGGCAATGTGCTCGTGGTCCGTCAAAGAGTGTCGGACGCCGGGCCGGACGGAGTCAGTGCGATGGCGGCCGCCACCGTTTATATCGACCTGGCCTCCGGCGCGGTCCGGAGCGGCACCGACCTGCTAAGGCCTGAGTCCATCCCCGCCATCCAGGCACGCGCGGCGGGCATCCCTGCCGACATCGCCGCCCGCGCCCCTCAAGGAATCCCGACCGACCTTGTCCTCAGTCCGGAAGGCGAACTGACCGTCTCCGCAGGGCAGCCCGGCATGCCCGGCCGGGAGGTGACGGCCACGATGAATGCCGCAGACACGGCGGCTGCCCTCAGCGATTACGGCCGCCAGGTGCTGGGGCAGCTGAACGCCGCCGCAGCACCGCGCCCGGCAAGCGCCCCGGCCCACCGGCACGTGAACTGCGATCTTGTCCCGTGCGCTGCACTGACCTACGACGACGGGCCCGACCCCCGCACCACGCCCCAGTTACTGGACATCCTGAAGGCCAACGATGCGCAGGCCACGTTCTTCATGACCGGGTCCAACACCACCGCCAACCCGGCCGCCGCCAGGCAGGTTGCCGAGGCCGGGTACGCCATCGGCAACCACACCTTCAGCCACCCCTACCTGACCAAGCTGTCCCCGCCCGCGATCAGGAAAGAGATGGACCGGACGGATGCCGCGATCCTGGCCGCCACGGGTTCCACTCCCACCATGATGCGTCCGCCGTACGGCGCGGCCGATGCAACGGTCCAGGCGGCAGTGGGCAAACCATTGATGATCTGGGCCGTGGACTCGCTGGACTGGCAGAGCAAGAATCCGGCGGCCTTCGTGCCCAAGGTGCTGAAGGAGGTCACGCCCGGGGCGATGGTGCTCATGCATGACGTCCAGCCGTCGACAATATCCGGGCAGCAGGAGCTGATTGCGGGCCTGCAGGGGCAGGGTTACAAGCTGGTGTCCGTCCCCCAGCTCTTCGAGGGGATTCCGCTGCTGCCCGGGCACGTTTACCGGTCCCGGCCGGCGCGGCCGTAGGGCTGCGGCGGCCGGGCTGGCTGCTCAAGCCGGCTTTTGCCGCGAACCACCGGTGGGCGATGGCGCGCGGTCAGGAGGCGCTGGCCCTGGAACTGCGCCGACGCCGGCCAGGCGCCGACCCAGCCAAAATCCCGCCGCCCACTGGGCCCACGTTCGCACGCCTGTCCCGCTGGTGGCGGAAGGCGACACAGGCCTGACGTACCGGGCTGCCTTTGCTGGAAGGTTCGACGACGGCAGCGGGTGATTTCCGCCGTCGACCATTGCTGCGGGTGCTTTTCTCCGGGGCCATCAGCCTGCAGCTGACGGTACGGGGGAGTCCTTCCAGGGCTGGACCCTGCAGGCCTTTAGCGCGCGACCGGGGCGGTAACGGGCGCGCAGCTGTTGCGCGGCAGGTAGTCCGCTTTGACTTCGATGCGGCGGGCACCCTCCGGGAGCTTCCCCTGCATCCGTCCGAGCACCAGCTCGATGGCGTGAACGGCGAGCATGTCGAGCGGCTGGCGGATGACGCTCAGCGGGGGAGAGGTGAGCTCAGTCCAGGGATTGTCGTCAAAGACAATGAGCGAAAGCTGATCGGGGATGTCAGTGCCCATCTGGACGAGCCTGCGGACTGAACTTTGCACCTGTGCCGTGTTGGCAACGATGAGTGCTGTTGGCGGCTGGCGCATCGCAAGCAGCGATCCTACGGCGTCCCCGCCCGCGTCCCCGCGAAAAGGTACGTCACGTATCAGCGTGGGGTCTACTGGCAGGGAGGCGTTCCGGTGTGCAGCCCTGTAGCCGTTCAACCTCGCACTCCCGGTGGAGGTGGTTAGCGGGCCCGTGATCAGCCCGATCCGGGTATGGCCCAGGCTGATGAGATGCTCGGTTGAGCGTTGTCCCGAGTCAAAGTTTTCGATGCTGACAACATCGACATCTTCGAGTTCTTCGATGGCACGGTCGATGAAGACGACATTGACGCCGAGGTCGCGCAGGCGCCTCCATTTTTCGATGTTGCCCCCGGTGGGAGTGGCAATGACGCCACTGACCGACCGGTCCAGCAACGTATCCAGGGAGTCCGCCTCCAGGTGCGGATCCTCCTGCGTGGTCATCAACACCACCTGCACGCCATGGCTGCGCGCCTCCCAGACGATCCTGTCCGCCAGGCGGGCGAAGAACGGGTTGGACAGATCGGTGACCACCAGGCCGATGGTGAGTGCATGCCCGGCGCTGAGTTCACGCGCTGCCGCCCTGGGCCGGTAACCCAGTTCATCGATGACCCTCAAGACCTCTTGCCTCTTTGCGGGTGCGACCGGTCCCGACTCCGGGTTCAGTACCCGTGAGACCACAGAGACGGATACTCCCGCAGCAGACGCTACGTCGCGAATGGTAGGCGCTTTGCGCACCGCTCCTCCTTGAGACACAAGACCTTCGTGGTTATGACCTACGCGATTTCTTTCAGCCGTTTGCTTCATGACGCCGGGCTGGAAGGTGATCGTTGACACAGCTTATCAGCAGCTGGTACAAAAGTGGAACCGGTTCCACTCCGGACGGTTTTCCCATAAAAAGCGACAAAGAAGTTGTGCCATCCGGCGAGCCGGAGGTGCTTTTCTTTGGCCAAGCACCCCCTAGAGAGATTCCCGTGAACCTTCATAAACTCCTCAGCGAGCGTGAGCAGCAGTCCCGTCCCATCCGCGTTGGACTGATCGGCGCCGGCCGCTACGGGACCATGTACCTGGCGCAGGCCAACAACATCCCCGGCATCCACGTTGTTGCCATTGCCGACATCAACGTCAAGCGGGCGCAGGGGGCCTTCGAGCTGGTGGACTGGCCTGCCTCCCAGGTAGCTCCCGATATCGCTACGGCGCTGAAGGACCGCTCCACCGCCATCGTCGCCAACGCTGACGAACTGTTCGACGTGGACATCGACGTCATTGTCGAAGCCACCGGTAACCCGATCGTCGGCATCAAGCACGCCCTGAAGGCAATCGAAACCAAGAAGCACATCATCATGGTGACCGTCGAAGCTGATGCCCTTGCCGGCCCTGCGCTGGCCAAGCGGGCCGAGGAAGCAGGCGTGGTCTACTCCATGGCCTACGGGGACCAGCCGGCCCTCATCATGGAACTCGTCGACTGGGCCCGCACCAGCGGCTTTGATGTGGTTTGCGCCGGCAAGGGCGCAAAATACCTGGAGCACTACCACGAGATGAACCCGGACAACGTCTGGGAGAACTGGGAGTTCTCCAAGGAATTGACCGACTCCGGCCAGCTCAACCCCTACATGCACACCTCGTTCCGCGACGGCACCAAGGCCGCCATCGAAATGGCGGCGGTGGCCAACGGCGCGGGGCTGGCCCCCTCCGATTCCGGCCTGAGCTTCACACCGGGCAACGTTGAAGAGATCGCCACCATCTGCCGCCCGGCCGCCGTCGGCGGTTCCCTCGCCCACGAAGGAAGCGTTGACGTCATGTCCAGCGTCAACCGCGACGGCAGCTGGATCAGCCACAACACCCAGGAGGGCGTCTTCGTCGTCGTCAAGGCAACCAACAATTACGTTTCCGGCTGCTTCAACGAATACCCCTGGCACCCGGACCCCACCGGCCAGTACGCCGCCCTGTACCGCCCCTACCACTACGTAGGCCTCGAACTGAACATGTCCATCGCCAACGCAGCCCTCCGCGGCATCCCCACCGGCGGGCCCGTCGGCTTCTATGGCGATGTGGTCGCTACCGCCAAGAAAGACCTCAAGGCCGGTGAATTCCTCGACGGCGAAGGCGGCTTCACGGTGTGGGGCAAGCTGGTTTCCGCCAAGCACTCGGTCTCCACCGGCGCCCTCCCCGTCGCCCTGGCCCACCACGTGGAGCTGCGTAACGATGTGCCCAAGGGAGCGATCGTTGGTTGGGACGATGTCATCATTGATGACTCCCTGTCCCAAGCGCTGGAACTCCGCCGCGAAACCGAAGCGCTGATTTCCGCCCCCGTCACCGTCTCCTGAACCAGTACCACCGCATCCTTCCAATGAAGAAAGGCATCGAATGAACTTCAAGACCCGCGCCATGACCGGGGTACTGGCAACCAGCCTGGCCGCCGCCCTGCTGTCCGGCTGTGCAGGCGGAACCCCCGCCGGCCAAAGCGCCCCGGTGGCCAAGATCCAGCTCTCCATCCCCGATCCGCTGACGTCCTCGGTCGGCGTCACCGCCCAGCACTTCGCCGACCAGGTCAAGAAGACCTCCAACGGTTCCGTCCAGGTCACCGTGGTACCCAACGGCACGAGCTTCAGCGGGGACCAGAACGCGGCCGTGACCCGGCTGCAGGGCGGATCACTCGACGGACTCATCCTGTCCACCTCCGTCTACGCCTCGGTGGTGCCGGAAATGAACGGCATCAGCATCCCCTACCTCTTCTCGGACACCAAGGAAGAGGCAAAGTTCCTGGCTGGAGAACCTGGAAAGGTCCTGAAAGACAAGCTGGCGGCAAAGGACACCGTGGCACTCGCCTTCCTGACCCGGACCGGCCGCGAGATCACCAACTCCGTGCGCCCGATTGAACAGCCTTCCGACCTGAAGGGGCTGAAGATCCGGGTGCCGGGCAACACCCTGTGGACCGACTTCTTCGGCAAGCTGGGCGCAAGCCCCACGACCATGGCCTTCTCCGAGGTCTTTACCGGCCTGCAGACCGGAACGATCGACGGCCAGGAAAACCCGATTGAGGTCCCTTGGACGAACAAGTTCTCCGAGGTGCAGAAATACGTCTCAATGACCAACCACATCAACGACGCCTGGGTGCTGGCACTGTCATCGAAGAAGTGGGATTCCCTCACGGATGACCAGAAGAAGGCACTCACCGCCGCTTCAGAGGAAACGGCAACCTTCAAAACCGGCTATGACGAGGAACAGTCCAAGAAGCAGCTGGATGAACTGGCAGCCAAGGGCATGAAGGCCAACGAGCTCAGCGCGTCCGGGCTCGCCGAGTTCAAGGCCACCTCCCAAAGCCTCTACCCGGAGTTCTCCAAGCTCATCGGCAAGGAATTCTTCGACCAGGCCATCGCCTTCGCCGGCAAGAAGTAGCAAGGACGGGTGGGAGCCCACAAGTCGGCTCCCACCCGTACCAACACCCCACTCCCCACACACATCCCGCTATCAATGTCGACAGTCTGGAAAACCATGAAACCCACCGTTGCTCCCCAGGACTACGAGGAAGTCCTTCCCCTCGAAGCGGAGGAAATCCTTCACCACGACCACGTGCCAGAGCGCTGGAGCGGCGCAGCTTGGCTCGACAAGACGCTCGAAGGGATTGTGGGAGCGGCGATTCTCGCGGAACTCGTGGTCATCCTCCTGAACATCACCGTCCGCCTCATTACCGGTGATTCCGTGCTTTGGACACAGGAAGTGTCCGAGATTGCCCTGCTGACCATTGCCTTCATCGGCGGCGCCATCGCCTACCCGAAAGGCGCACACATGTCCGTCCAGGCGCTCATCATGCGCCTGCCCGCAACCTGGAAGCCGTACCTCGCCGCGCTGGTCGACTGGCTCGTCTTTGTCATGAGCGCCGGCGCGCTTGCCCTGTTCGTGCCCACCCTGGTCCAGCAGGTCGAGGAAAAGACACCGATCCTTCAACTCCCCGTGTTTTGGGTCAACCTGCCCTTCTCGGTGGGCATGGTCCTCATCGCCTGGTTTGCCCTGGTCAAACTTCGGCGCCAGGCCTGGCGTCCCGCCGTCGTCGGTGCCGGAATCGCAGCCGCCCTCGTCGCCGTCGTCCTGATTTCCCCGCCGCTGTTCTACTACGCCTCACCGAACGTCCTGCTCGTGGTGGTCCTCGTGGCCCTGTTCGGCCTGCTGTTCCTGGGACTGCCCATTGCGTTTGTCCTGGCCCTCGCCTCCGGCATCTACCTGTACCTCGGCGGCATTTCCGACGTAAGCGCCATCCCCATCGGCATGGCGTCCGGAGCCAAGGGATTCGTCCTGCTGGCCATCCCGTTCTTCATCCTGGCCGGCACCGTCATGAACTCGGCCGGCCTTACCCTGCCGCTGGCCAAGCTCGTCGATGCGCTGATCGGGCATCTCCGCGGCGGCCTGCTGCAGGTGGTGGTGGTCACCATGTACATCTTCTCCGGTATCTCCGGCTCCAAGGTCGCCGATGTCGCAGCAGTGGGCACCACCATGCGAGGCATGCTCGAAGAGCGTAAGTACCCGCGCGGCGAAGTGGTCGCCGTGCTGTCGGCGTCGGCCATCATGGGCGAAACCATCCCGCCCAGCATCGTCCTGCTCATCCTGGGCTCCATCACCACCATCTCAACCACCACCCTGTTCCTTGCAGGCTTCGTGCCGGCAGCCTTCCTCGCCCTGGTGGTCATGGCACTGGTGTTCCTGAGGGCGCGCAAGCAGGGAGGCGTGCCAAGCGCCAAGGCCACGTGGCGGGCCCGGGGCTCCGCCACGTTCTTCGCCCTGCCGACGCTCCTGCTGCCCGTAGGCATGGTGGTGGGGATCCTCAGCGGATTCGCCACCCCCACGGAAGTTTCCTCGGTCGCCGTCGCCTACGCCTTCGTGCTCGCGGCAGCCTACCGCCGCGGCAGCAGGCGCCTTCTGGGGGACACCTTGCGTGAAACAACCACGACGGCGGGCATGGTGCTGTTCATCATCGCCGCGGCGTCGCCCCTGGCGCAGACTCTCGCCCTGGCCGGCGTTTCGCAGCAGATCCACGACCTGATGTCCGGGCTGGGCGATTCCCCCATCCTGTTCATGCTCTTCACGGTGGTGCTGCTGATCATCATGGGCCAGCTCCTCGAAGGCCTGCCAGCGGTGCTCATCTTCGCGCCCCTGCTGCTGCCGATCGCCACCGACTTCGGCGTCAACCCCGTGCAGTACGCCATGGTCCTCATCATCTCCATGGGCATCGGATCCTTCGCCCCGCCGGCAGGGGTTGGCTTCTACGTCGCCTGCGCCACCGCCCGCGAAACCGTGGAAAACAGCCTCAAACACTTCTGGCCCTACCTGGTGGCGGTGTTCGTCGGCCTCCTCGTCCTCGCCGCCGTGCCCTGGTTCAGCACCTTCCTTCCCGCCCTCGCCGGCCTGATCCCCTTCTAACCGATGACAGAAACCAAACCTCCCTCGCCGCTCGATCCCGGTGTCTCCGTCTCGCTGCTCGGCACCGGTCCCATGGGAGCCCCCATCGCCCGGAACATCATCAACGCCGGGGTACCCCTGACGCTCTGGAACCGCACGATCCAGAAAGCCAAAGCCATCGAAGAGGGGACAGTAGCGCTCCGGCCAGCGGAGGCCGCGGCGGATGTTGTCCTCACCGTCCTGCCGGACCTGCCCCAGGTCGAAGCACTCCTGGAAGGCGAGGACGGCCTGCTCGCGGGGTGGGCGCGGACAGGTGCGGTTGAACCTGTCCTGGTCATCCACGGCACCGTGTCCCCCACCGCCGTCGCCGCCTTCGCAGCCCACTGCAAGTCCCGTTACGGGGTGGTGGTCATCGACGCACCGCTCAGCGGCGGGACCATCGGGGCGGAGCAGGGGCGGCTGAGCATCATGACCGGCGGCCCCCGGAGTTCGGTCGAGTGGCTCACTCCGCTTTTCAAGCTCTACAGCTCCACGGTCATGTGGTTCGGGGAGGCCGGCGCCGGGGCCATCGTGAAAGCCTGCAACCAGATTGTGGTGGCCGCCACGGTCACCGCCCTGTCCGAATCCATGGCGCTGGCGAAGGCGTCCGGCCTGGACCTGGAAAAGGTCCAGGCCATCCTCAAAGGCGGGCTGGCCAACTCCGAAGTCCTCCAGCAAAAAGGCGGCCGCTGGATCACGGGGGACTTCCACGGCGGCGGTTCGGCCAAAAACCAGCTCAAAGACCTGCGCTTTGTCACGGAGGCGGCCGCGGATGCCGGACTCGCACTGCCCGTCGCCAACACCCTGACCTCGGCATTCCAAACAATGGTCACCGAGGGTCTCGGGGACCTTGACCACACAGGCATTTATCTGAGCATCACCAGCAATCGAGTAAAGGAATCATCATGACCATCGTCGTCACTGCAGTCTTCACGCCCAACGACGGCGCCCGCGACCAGGTTGTCGCGGCCCTCAAGCCCGCCATCGCCGAGGTCCACGAAGAACCCGGATGCCTCCTGTACGCCATCCACGATGCGCCCAACGGCCAGATCGTCATGATTGAGAAATGGGAGAGCGCCGAGCTGCTCGACGCCCACGGAGTGGGGGACGCCGTCAAGCGGCTCAACGCCTCCCTCGAAGGACTCCTGGCCGAACCCGTCGAGGTCACCCGCCTGACGCCCATTCCCGCCGGCACTGCCCGGCAGGGCGCCCTGTAATGCCCCAGAGCATCGTGGTGATGGGGGTCTCCGGTGCAGGGAAATCCTCCGTGGGCCAGGCGCTTGCCACCCGGCTCGGCGCCAGTTTCGTCGATGGCGACACCCTGCATCCGGAAGCAAACGTCAAGAAAATGGCTTCGGGCGTTCCCCTCACGGATGAGGACCGATGGCCGTGGCTGCACCTGGTGGGTACCAAGCTGTCCGCCAGCACCGAAAAAGCAACCATTGTTGCCTGCTCAGCACTGAAGCGAAGCTACCGGGACGCCATCCGGACGGCCGCGCCTGCCACCACGTTCATCCTGCTGAAAGCCGACAGGCCGGCACTGCAGGACCGCCTCACCCAACGCCCCGGGCATTTCATGCCGGCCTCGCTGCTCACGTCCCAGCTGGAAACCCTGGAGGAGCTGCAGACCGACGAATCCGGCCTGATGGTCGAGTCAACAGGGGGCATCGACCCAACCGTCGAACGCATCCGACGGCTGCTGGAGCAATCAGCAGCGGACTGAGCCTCCCCTTGCTGGAAGGTACGACGACGGCGGCGGGTGAGTGCCGCCGTCGAACCTTCCAGCGGGGTGCTTTCCTCGGGGACGGTCAGCCTGCAGCTGACGGTGTGGGGGAGTCCTGCCGCTGGGTGACACGCTGGATGAACTCGACCGTCTCGCGCTCTGTCTCTGCGCGGGTGGTGGGTTCGTTGTGCACCTCATGCCGGACGCCGGGGAAGACGCGGGTGCGGACGTCCGCGTGGCCCGAATCCGCTAGGCGGTTTGCCACGTGGTAGGCGCCTTCGCCGTAGTTGGTCACGGGGTCCTGGTCGCCGGCGAGGATCAGCACGGGGAGGTCCGCGGGGAGCTGTTTGTACCAGTCGTCCGAGGTGACCTGGTCGTAGAGGTCCACGAAGCCCTGCAGGAACCGTGCGCTCAGGGGTGCGCCGAAGTTGTTGAAGGGGTCCCTCCCGTGGTCGGTGACGACGTCGGCGTCCAGCGCCACCCAGGCGGTGGGGCCGGCGTCTTCTCCCAGGCGGCCCAGGAAACCGTCGAACAACTGGCCCACCAGTTCCTCAGGCGCGGGTTCCGCTGCACTCTCGCCGGAGGCAAGCCGTGACAGTTCCGGCCGGTTGATCCTTTTCTCGATGCCACGCATTTGGGCGGCGATTCCGCAGAGGATCAGGCCGGAAAGCTGCGCACCTGGATTGACGGCCATGCCGCGGGCGATCATGGAGCCCCAGCTGTGGCCGAACACCACGTACGGAAGCTGGGGGAGTGCCTCCCTGGCTTTGGCCTGGAGGGTGACCTCGTCCGCCACCACCACGCTGGCTGCGTCCTCCCCGGCATCGCCCCACGTGCCCTGCTGCATCGCGGTGCGCCCGTGCCCGGAATGGTCGCCTGCCACCACGATGAAGCCCGCGTCCACCAGGGTGGAGATGAGGTGGAGGTAGCGGCGGGAGTGCTCGCCGAGCCCGTGGATCAGCTGCACGATGGCCTTGGGTTGGCCGATGGGCTCGTAGACCCACGCCTGGATAGTGTCCCGGCCGTTGGCGGACGTGAACTCGATTTCCTGCAATGACATGTATTCCTCCTGTGGCGGCGCCGTCGCTGGCTTGTGGTGAGCCTAACCACAAGGCCGTCATGTGCGTCAATGATTGCTGGTTCATTCAAGGGGCTTCCGCCTAGTCTGAAACCAGCCCCGTCCGCCGCTTTGAAGGAACCCGATGCCGCACCCCGAACGTCCCCTGCGCAAGCTGGGTTTCCTCACCATTGGTTTGTTCGATCCGGCGAACCCGGCCGCGGGCCACGAGTCCACGTTGCAGATCATCGAGCTGGGGGAGCGGCTGGGGTTCGACAGTGCCTGGCTGCGCCACCGCCACCTGCAGTTCGGGATTTCTTCCCCTGTGGCGGTGATGGCGGCGGCGAGCCAACGGACCTCGCACATTGAGCTTGGCACTGCCGTGACGCCGCTGGGCTGGGAAAACCCGCTGCGCCTGGCCGAGGACCTGGCCACCGTGGACCTGCTGGCAGGTGGACGCATCAACCCAGGCGTAAGCGTTGGGGAGCCGATGCAGTACGACACCGTGAAGCATGAGCTGTACCCGGACACCGGGGACGTGGAGGACTTCAGCTACGCCCGGGTGGAGCGGTTTGCGCGCTTGGTTGCCGGGGAACCGGTGCGGGAGTTTTCCGGTAAGCAGGGTGTGGTGGAGGAGTTCTCCAACCGGGTGGAGCCGCATTCGCCCGGCCTGCGGGACCGGCTTTGGTACGGGGCCGGGAGTACGAAGTCAGCGGTATGGGCGGGTTCGAATGGGTTCAATCTGCTCTCCAGCAGCGTGATTTTTCCGGACAAGGACCAGAAACCTGATTTCGCCTTGGTCCAGCAGTCGCAGATCCGGGCGTTCCGCGAAGCTGCTACTGCTGCCGGCCACGCCGGAGCTCGGGTTTCGCAGGGCCTGGTGGTGATCCCGACTGACTCGGCGACTGCGGCCCAGCGGGAGAAGTACCAGCAGTACGTGGACGAGCGCACTCCACGGACTGCTGCGCCGCAGGGGCCGCGGGGCATGATGTTCGCTGCTGATCTCATTGGTACCAGTGAGGAGATCGCGGAGCAGCTGTACGCGCATGCAGCGTTCCAGGAGGTGGATGAGGTGGCATTCGCCCTGCCCTTCAGCTTCGACCACGAGGACTACGTGCAGATCCTGACGGACATGGCGGGGAAGTTGGGGCCGGCTCTGGGGTGGGCTTCGTGAGAGTTGAGAAGCGAACGTTCTAGATCTGGCCGCCCACCATTCCGCCAGACGGGAGTTTGCGGTGCTGTGGAAAACCCAGGGGGAGCCAAGCCGGCAGAACGAGGAGATGCCCCAGTCAATGGGCAGGCGAGGGTGTTGGGACAGCGACACGTGCGGGAGACATACCTCGAGAAGTACCTCCGAGCTCAGATTGGGGGTACTTCTCGAGGACAACGGCACTCGTATTAGTTACCAATTTTAGGCGGTATAAGGCCCCTCTTAGGCAGGGACATGCCCACCACGTAGCGATGACAATCCACCGAATTTGGACCAATTGCGTGTAGCAGACGGATTACAGAGACATAATCCTTCTTTGAACGTCGCGGACTACGGCCGGAGCTTCTCTGGGGCTGGATAAAAGCGATCGCCGAGATTTGGTACTCGCTTGAACATCAGGGTTGACCGGCTCTAGGGGGCCGCTCATGTATTCGTCGAAGGCGATCTCTTGCTGATCCACGTCCTCGCCTGATTGCACCAAACCCTTCTTAAAGGCTTCCTCCATCCAGTCTGTTTGAGACTGCAACTCGAGTTCTAAGCCGTGGCTGGCTTGGCGCAATATATCAATGGAAGGAGCGTGCCTCGTGAGGTGAAATATTATGCGTTGCTGCAGGATTAGCCTCCCGTCCGCGGACAACTGGGACACGCGGCGGGCTCGGTCCAAAGAAACGGAGGGGACCGTACCGATGAGCATAAAGTCAGCCACATGAGTAGAACCACCGGTGCCAGACAAGTCAGGCAGGGGCATGAGCTTATTGCGGTTCGCCCAAGTGCCAGGTCTTGGCAGGACTCGGTCTTGGTGAAATTTTACGCGTACGGCGGTAACGGCTTCTCGAAGTCTTGCCCCCTCTCGCATAGTGCAGGGGTGCATAAATAACATCGCCAAACCGGGCTCGTTGTCTTCGATACCAGGCATAACGACCTCGTCAAAGACATCCCCCTGCGAATACGGCAGCCAGAAAGGCACGCCGTCTCCTGTCCCTTCTCTATAGTCGAACAGTTCATCAGGAGGTAGTAGTGGTTCGAGTTGGTCAGCCATTGGCTGAATTCTTCCTCACAATGGCAGGCACGCCGTCTTCTGCAACCACAACTTCGAAATCAGTGGCGTAATCGATCCTCCAGGAAGGATGCAGTTCGTTCAGGATCTCTTCTGGGGAACTAGACGCAGAAGCAAGGTCAACTAACGCAGCGGCCGCAGCGCCAGGCTTGTACAAATGCCGCGGCGTCACCGTGTAACCACCGATGGATGGGACGGACAGCCAACTTGCTGGTTCCTCAACACCCACCTCTTTTAGCAACCGCAAAAATGCAGTAAGTTCTGCCACCCGTCGTACATTCTCTCCCGACGCGCCGCCGCTAATTCTCCACTTGCGCAGCGCCGGCAGGCTGACGCCCACCATTCTTGCAACGTCAGCCCAAGCGACCCCCCATGTTTCTGCCAAGTCTTGGAGGACAGCCGAAAGGGGCTGCTTTAGCAGATCGCGGACGTGCGCCTCAATTGAATCTGTAAAGGACGTTCGGTGGTCCGCCCGCAGATTGGACGCCTGTGCACGATTGAGTTGGCGTCTCTGGCGCCACTGGGCATCAAGGAGGGCATCGGACGTGCCTCCGGAAAACGAGCTGAGCAAGTCCACCAAGGAATCGCTCGAAGTGGAGGAGTGACTTCTATAGAGCTTCTTCGAAGCAACCTCATGCACCGTTGCGGACACTATTCCCCCTGAAAAGTTCTCGTGCTTGCTCCGTGACAGACCACTGGAAAATCTCACCAATGGGATCGTGGAGTCTATCCATGATTTTACTGATCTTTTCCCTGTCCAGGAGCACAAAGTCGCTTGGCTCCCATGCGCTGTCTACATCCAGAAGGAAGAGCTTTGAAGGTGCAAGCGTAGCGTTGTGGAACGGAACGTCGGGTCCAACGACGCCCGATCCCACGAATTCGCCCCAATTGAAGATTACCTTTCGGTCATCGCCTGGATTGTAGATGACGTTGCCCCTCAGGACTTCCGCTTGAGACTCCCCATAGGCCGTAACGGGGGCCAGGAGGGCACTGTTGATCCAGGGAGACCATCCACCTGTGTGTTCGGGGGGATTTTCAACGCGAATCTCGTCGATGTAGCGAAGGCCGACTCTTTTAACTACGACGGAATCAATGGTATTCGTAAGGGCAGCCAACGCAGCGTCAAACAGAGGAGCGAAGGAGTTGAAGCCTGAATAAGCCCTGCCGTCCATGGATATGCTTAGAGACGTTTGATGCAGTAAAGCTGTAACCCTCTTGTCGAGCGACGTCGCTCGGATCTGCTGAATTGTTTCCTTCTGTAAAACTTCAGAAGGTTGGAGCGTGAATGAATTTACAGTCTGGCGCTCTAGAACGGGCAGCAGGGAGCGAATTTCTTCAGCGAATTTCGCTCTAGTCGCCTCGTCGTTGATGCGGGGCTCGTAGTTTAGCTGGACCTCGGCCGTGACGATAGCAAGTGGAGCGTGGACGAAAACCTCTCGGTTTGCGTAGGTCATGGTTACCCTCCTGGTAGGTAACTAGAAGTGTAACCGGAAGTGTAACCGAAGCTAGACCTATTGCCAGATTTTCAGGAAGCTTGCAGGTATGAGGTGTGACAGTCGAGCAGGGCATGCGGAGGACGACAGCTATGTCCGCGGTGCGGAATCCGGCGTGAGCGCTGTCGTCCACTGGCTAAGGGCGCGGCAAGAGCCATGTACACGGACCAGCGACAACTGCTACACAAAGCCATCGATAAAAACGATGAGCCCAACGCCGATACTATGGGGATTGATGAAGAAGGAGTCTGCAATGACCTCGAAGCTCAACGAAGCCCTCAATACGATCTGGCAGACCGAGCCCGAACGCCGGTGCAGTGCGGCTTCAAAACTGCTGCCTCAGTTAGATCGTGCCGCGATTGACTTGCTTACGGCCTGGGATTGCAGCGCATCCTTGGGTAAGACCGATAGCGGGCGCCTGGTTGAAGTCGCAAACAGTGCTCTCCCACATGCAATCGAGTACACCGACGTCCCTTGGGCCCGGACCATTGACGAGCGTTTCCCAACCAGATTTCACTCCTTGGCGTCCCTTTTGGTAGTCGCTCAGTACGCGCGTGATCTTCTCGACAGCGATGCGCTCACCTTTCCTGAAGAACGGGAGAGCAGAATCAGAAGATTAAGCGCTGAGACAGGTATAGATGAGGAACGTGTCGTCAGATTGCTCTCAAGTTTTTCCAGTGAAGTTCGGAATATGGCGTGAAGCAATGCGTACTTCTTGCGGTTGAGGGCGTTGACGGTGCGGGAAAACGAAGTGTCTGCGACGCCATTAGCGGCAACGCCACTGCACTCGGCTTGAAGGTGCAGTTTTTCACCTTCCCTGACTATGAGTCACCAACTGGAGTTGCGATTTCAAATTACCTGAGCAATCCGGACCCTGTCCTATCCCCGGATGCTGCCGCCATGCTTTTCGCGTGTGATCGGCTACAGGTTAGGGACGAGCTTTGTGATGCTTTGTCGACCTCGGACCTCGTCATTGTGGATAGATACGTCGATTCGAATGCGGCGTACCAAGCAGCGCGCCTACCGGAAAAGGAAAGGCACAACTTCACCACTTGGGTTCGAAACCTTGAGCATGGTCTTATGGCGATGCCACGGCCCACTATCACTGTCTTGCTTGAAGTTTCCCCGGATGAGTCTCGAAGGCGCACCTCGCTAAGGCAGGGCACCGACCGGCCCGAAAAGGACCACTACGAAGCAAGCATGGATCTTCTGCGAGCAGCAGCAGATGAATACCAAAAACTTTCCGCGGACCCCGGCTGGAGCACGGTCCAGTCGACCGGTCGCCCCTTGGAGGAAGTTGTGCACGACGCTTGGTCTGTTGTCCAGGAGGCTCTTAAGTGAAATTGGGCGCTGGAGCGCTCACGCCACAGGAAATAACTGTCGTGGACGCTTTGTCGCAGGCGGGCGTGCAGCGCGAAACGGCCACCTTAGCCGTGGTCATGTGGTCTCGGAGACATCTTCGTCCCGAAGCAGAGCTTCTCGATCTAATTGCAAATTACCCGGTGCTAGACACAGTGGATAACAGGAACCGGGCTCTGCGAGACGCTCGTGAACGTAACTGGGTGGTCGACGTACCTAGCAAGTTCCAGGGCAAGGCCATTGTGCAAGCCGCAGCCGACCTTGAGGAGAAGCTCGCAGCGATTGTTCCGGTCTACGCAGGTCATATCCGTCAAATCCGCCGTGAGGAGGCATCGGTCCGGGTACTGGGCCATATGGGAGAGCCGGATGTTTTCGACAGTTTTGCCACGCGGTTAGGTGAGGCTAGGAGCGATATCGCCATGCCGGCGATCATGACAAGCCCGCTCTCCGCAGCGGATGTACTGAAAGCGCGTGCCGAGGCTGGCGTAAAGGTTCGAATACTTCTCGCTACCGCTGACTTGGCGGGTGATATCCGCGGGTCGAGCATGGTCGCGGAAGCAAAGAAACGGCTCGATGGGTGGAATCTCCATACAAGGGGGCGCCCTAATTTCCAGGTCAGGGTCACTCGGCATCGAGATGATCTTCGGGACGCCAGCAGCGCGCTCATCGACGGCAGCCTCCTTAGATACGACGTGTATGACGACACCGTCGAGCGATCCACCGACGGGACGATGATAGAAGTAGGACGTTCGGGCGCGACAAATCTCAGCCGTATGTTTCAGGATCGCTTCGATGATGCCTGGTCCCGAGCCCGTCCGCTAGGAGTATGGCGATCTTTCGGATGGGTTCTCCGTAGATGGTGGTGGCTGGGCTTAGTAGGGGCTGGCGTCGTCGTTGTTGCCACTATGAATGTGAAACATCCGACGGCTACTTCCTTGATTCTAGGTGGGGTGATTGGCTACCTCGTCAACAAATTGGATCCGCTCCTGAAAGGTGCAAAAAATTGGTGGGACCGGCAACGGGCGTAATCCAGCCTTCATGTCCAGGCTGCGTCACGGGCCAGCCTGACCCGGGCTGTCACGCATCCTTCGCGAAGGTAGGTATCGTCAAGGTGCACTGGGAATCTTGGTCGCTGTGCAATCTTGGCTGCAAGTTCTGCTATCGAACCCTCGGTTCCCCACTAGACACTTCTGGAGCAAGGCGTCTCTTGAACTCCATTGCTTTCGGCGGAGTAGGCGCAGTGGTCTTTGCTGGTGGAGATCCCACATTGCGGCGGGATTTACCGGACCTACTCGACCACGCCCGCGGCCTCGGTCTACTTGTCGAGGTGCAGACCAACGCTCATTACATGCCACAAGAAATGAGATCCGTCCTACTCGGACCCCTAACCGACCTAATCGGTCTTTCTCTGGACGGCGCGACCGCTGAAACTCATGACGCAATCAGAGAAACACGAGGAAACTTCCAGCGTGTCCTCAATTTTCTGGATTCCGCTCAGCAGGTCGACAAACCGGTAATTTTACGCACAGTCGTAACCCGCAAAAATCGACATGAAGTAGCAAACATCGCTAGTTTGATCGGCCGATACTCAAACATTGTCCGCTGGTCGTTGTTGGAGTTCACGCCGGTGGGAGAGGGCTACACCAATGCCGATGTCTTTGTTGTTTCAAGAGCTGAATACCTGGAGGCCATTGCCCTTGCTCGTTCGGTCTACGCGGGCAACGCATCATTTGATTCCTTTGATGCCCCATCCAAGCTTGGGACTTACGCTCTGGTCACCCCGGAGGGGAAACTTTACGGCACGATGACAGCCACTGACGGCCACTATCCAATCGTGGGTGATCTCATCCAGGATCACCTGTCTCAGTTAGCTTCATCTCTTCCGTTTGACGCTACGCAACATCACGCCAGGTATGGAGATGCCCTCGCACCCGAGCTGGAAAATTAGACTGAAAATTCGGTTGAACGCCTAATCGCCTTATGGTCAGTCTCTTAGAGCTTTCAGCCAAATGCTGACTGCCGTGAACGACTCCTCCGCGATCCGTGATCGCGATTGGCGTACGTTATCGCCAGCACGCGCCGTGGTGATTGAATGCGGCATCGTTCCGTCCGACTTTAGGGCTGACGTCAAAAGGAGACCGTCTGGCGTCAGGTTGGGCTGTGCTCAGTCGGACGATCTAGTGTCCTTGAGAAGCACGATGCCTGAAATTGAATACTTATGCTTGCCGGTGGCAGCGTGTTTAACCCAGATAGATGCGGACCCAGAGCCCCCAACACGTCACCACTGCAGGCAGGCTAGCTCGCAGATACGCCGGAGGACGAGGGGATGAGACCGTCTTCAAAGCTTCCCGCTACCTTTGTTTCGGCCCTTGGTTGAGGCCCCCAATTTATCGATGGCCGGGCCGCCACCTGCCGTAGTACACGGACACACAGCGCAACGTTGGCGGCTCCGCCCGTAGTCTGTTTAAATGCCTCGTTTCGCACTGGACATCGAGTCCGTCCCCCGCCCCGCCCGTTCGCAGGAGCTCCTGGACGCCGTGAACCACCGCGTGGTCATTGCCGACGGCGCCATGGGCACCATGCTGCAGGGCCGGGACCTGCAGCTCGAAACCGACTTCCAAAACCTCGAGGGCTGCAACGAGATCCTCAACGACACCCGCCCGGACGTCATCGCGGACATCCACGACGCCTACTTCGCCACCGGCATCGACGCCGTCGAAACCAACACCTTCGGCGCCAACTGGTCCAACCTCTCCGACTACGGCATCGACGACCGGATCGAGGAGCTCGCCCGAAAGGGTGCGGAGATCGCCCGTGAACGCGCCGAAGCGGCAGAAAAAACAGACGGCCGCATGCGCTGGGTCCTCGGCTCGATGGGACCCGGCACGAAGCTCCCCAGCCTGGGCCACACCAGCTACGACTACCTCAAGCAGACCTTCGCCCTTCAGGCAGAGGGCCTCATCGACGGCGGCGCGGACGCCTTCCTCATCGAAACCAGCCAGGACCTCCTGCAGACCAAGGCCGCCGTCAACGGCTGCAAGCAGGCCATCGTCTCCAAGGGAATCCGCCTCCCCATCTTCGTCGAGGTGACGGTGGAAACCACGGGAACCATGCTCATGGGCTCCGAAATCGGCGCCGCGCTCACTGCCCTCGAACCGCTCGGCGTCGACGCGATCGGCCTGAACTGCGCCACCGGCCCGGACGAGATGAGCGAGCACCTCCGCCACCTCTCCAAGCAGTCCTCCGTCGCCATCGCCTGCATGCCCAACGCCGGCCTGCCCATCCTCGGCGCCAACGGCGCGCACTACCCGCTCACCCCCACCGAACTCGCCACCGCGCACGAACAATTCGTGCGCGAATTCGGCCTGGGCCTGGTGGGCGGCTGCTGCGGTACGACGCCGGAGCACATGGCCGCCGTCGTCGAACGCCTTGCGCCCTTCCGCACCAAAGCCGTGGATGCCAAGGCAAGCAACGCGCCGGCACGAATCCCCACCGAGCGCGAGGCCGGCGTCGCCTCCCTCTACCAGCACGTCAACTTCGACCAGGAGTCCGCGTATCTGGCCATCGGCGAACGTACCAACGCGAACGGCTCCAAGGCCTTCCGCCAGGCCATGCTCGAGGAACGCTGGGACGACTGCGTGGATATCGCCCGCGAACAGATCCGCGTCGGCGCCCACCTGCTGGACGTCTGCGTCGACTACGTGGGCCGCGACGGCGTCGCGGACATCAAAGAGGTCGTCAGCCGCTTCGCCTCCGCCTCCACCCTCCCGCTGGTCATCGACTCCACGGAGCCGCCCGTCCTGCAGGCCGGCCTGGAACTCATCGGCGGCCGCCCCGTGGTCAACTCCGTCAACTACGAGGACGGCGACGGACCCAACAGCCGCTTCGCCCGCATCATGCCTCTGGTCAAGGAACACGGCACCGCCGTCATCGCCCTGACCATCAACGAAGAGGGCCAGGCCCGCACCACCGAAGGCAAGGTGGCCATCGCCTCCCGCCTGGTGGACGCCCTGGTGGGCGAATGGGGCATGCGCGTCGAGGACATCATCGTCGACTGCCTCACCTTCCCCGTGGCCACCGGCCAGGAGGAAACCCGCCGGGACGGCATCGAAACCATCGAGGCCATCCGCCAGATCACCGCCAAGTACCCCGGCATCAACACCACCCTCGGCGTCTCCAACGTCTCCTTCGGCCTGAACCCCGCAGCGCGCACGGTCCTGAACTCCGTGTTCCTGCACGAAGCCGTCCAGGCCGGCCTGACCAGCGGCATCATCGACGCCGCCAAGATCGTCCCGCTCGCCTCCCTCCCGGAAGAGCAGCGCAAGGTGGCCCTGGACCTGGTCTGGGACCGTCGCGAATACGACGCCGACGGCAACGTCACGTACGACCCCCTGGCCAGCATGCTGGACCTCTTCGCCGGCGTCGACACCGCAGCGCTCAAGGACCAGCGCGCCGCCGAACTCGCCGCGCTGCCCACCGGCGCGCGCCTGGAGCGGCGCATCATCGACGGCGAAGGCAAGGGCCTCGAAGAGGACCTGGACTTGGCACGCAGCGAGGGCATGACCCCCCTGGGCATCATCAACGACCACCTGCTCGAGGGCATGAAGGTGGTGGGCGAACGCTTCGGCGCCGGCGAGATGCAGTTGCCGTTCGTGCTGCAGTCCGCCGAGGTGATGAAGAATGCCGTCGCCCTGCTGGAGCCGCACATGGAGAAGTCGGATTCGTCCGGCAAGGGCACCATGGTGATCGCCACCGTCCGCGGCGACGTGCACGACATCGGCAAGAACCTGGTGGACATCATCCTCACCAACAACGGCTACAAGGTCATCAACATCGGCATCAAGCAGGGCATCGCCGAGATCATCGCCGCAGCCGAGCAGCACAACGCCGACGTGATCGGCATGTCCGGCCTGCTGGTGAAGTCCACCGTGGTGATGAAGGAAAACCTCGCCGAGCTGCAGTCCCGCGGCCTGGCCAAGAAATGGCCGGTCATCCTGGGCGGCGCAGCCCTCACCCGCGCCTACGTGGAGCAGGACCTGGCGGAGCAGTTCGACGGCGTGGTCCGCTACGCCAAGGACGCCTTCGAGGGCCTCTCCCTCATGGAGCCGCTGGTCCGCGTGGCCCGTGGCGAGTCGCCGGACGACGTCGGCCTGCCGCCGTTGAAGAAGCGCATCCACAAGGGCGGCGCGAAATTCACGGTGACCGAGCCCGAGGCCATGCCCGGCCGGTCCGACGTCGCCACCGACAACCCCGTTCCCGTGCCGCCGTTCTGGGGCACCCGCATTGTCCGCGGCGTCTCGCTCCACGAGTACGCCGCGTTCCTCGACGAGCGTGCCACCTTCATGGGGCAGTGGGGCCTCAAGCCCGGCCGCGGCGAGGACGGCGCCTCCTACGAGGAACTGGTGGAACGCGAGGGCCGGCCGCGGCTGCGCTACTGGCTGGACCGCATCCTGGGCGAGGGCATGCTGGACGCGTCCGTCGCCTACGGCTACTTCCCGGTGGTTTCCGAAGGGGAGCAGGTGGTGGTGCTTCACCACGGCGAGGATCCCGACGGCGTCCTGGGCACCGCGGGCCTGCTCGCCCCCGACGGTGGTTCAGGCGGCCCGATCGGCACCGACCGCCTGCGGTTCGATTTCCCACGGCAGCGCCGCGACCGCCACCTGTGCCTGGCCGACTTTGTGAAGTCCCGCGAATCCGGACAGATCGACGTCCTGCCGGTGCAGCTGGTCACCGCCGGATCGAAGATCGAGGAGTTCACGTCCAAGATGTTCGCGGCCAACCAGTACCGCGACTACTACGAACTCAATGGCCTGGTCATGCAGCTCACCGAGGCGCTTGCCGAGTTCTGGCATGCCCGGATCCGCAAGGAGCTGGGCTTCGCGGCTGAGGAGCCCAAGGACACGGCAGGGTACTTCAAGCTCGATTACCGCGGTGCGCGGTTCTCGCTGGGCTACCCCGCCTGCCCTGACATGGAGGACCGCCGCAAGGTCACCGAGCTGCTGAAGCCCGAACGGATGGGCGTGGTCCTCAGTGATGAGCTGATGCTGCACCCCGAGCAGTCCACCGACGCGTTCGTGTTCCACCACCCGGAGGCGAAGTACTTCAAGGTGTGAGGTGAAGCCGGTCGTTGGCCGGGCATGGGATCGCCCTCGACCAGGTCTCGGTCGAGGGCGATCCCCGAAGTGCGGGGCGTTACATGGTTACGAGGGCACCAGAAGGACGCCTATGGCTTGGAATTGTGCGCCTGGATCCCGCCGTGTGGAGTCTCAAAGAGCAGGTGCTCTCCCTCCAGCACTTCGCGGTCTGCCGGGGCGACGGTGGCACGCGGGCCCTTGCTGCCAGTTTCCGGAAGCGTGAAGTAGGCGATGAGGGAGAGGGCGACAATGGCGATCATGTAGTACGCGACGAACATGGGCTGTCCGGCGCCGACGAATGCAGCGGCAATCAGTGGTGCAGTGCCTCCGAAGACGGCGATCACGATCTGGTGTGCAAAGCCGATTCCGGAGACCCGGACAGAAGCCGGGAACAGCTCGGCCTGGATTGTCGGATAGACCGACTGCCAGATTCCAAGAACCACCCATCCCGACGCTGAGACCAGAACGTACACGCCGAAGCCTGGCTGGTTCAGCAGCAGAAGCAGTGGGTAGAAGAGCACGATCATGCCGATGGCACCGATGATGGGGAAGATCTTTCGTCGGCCGAGGCGGTCGGAAAGGTATCCGCAGACCGGCACGATGACCACCAGCAAGGCAAGGCCGATAACGCTTCCGGCAAGAGTGGAGGACAGGTCGCGGCCGGTGGTCAGCTTGGCATAGGTGGGAAGGAAGGTGGCCCAGGTGTAGTAGGCCACGGCCGGAGCAGACAGCGCAGCTGCCTGCAGCAGAGCCTTCGGGTGTTCGCGCAGCAGGTCCATCAGGCGCGCCGCCGCGGACTTTTGGTCGACAAGGGCAGTCGCCTCAAACTCAGGGGTCTCATCAGAGCGAGCCCGCAGGATAAGCCCGACTACGCCAAGGACACCGCCTATGAGGAACGGGATGCGCCAGCCCCAGGCGGCGAGGTCGTCGGGAGCAAAAGAGGAGGTCACGATCGCGGCGGCACCGGTCGCGGCGAGGGTCGCCAGGCCGCTGGCCATATTGGAGAACGAGCCAAACAGGCCCCTCCGGTTCGCGGGAGCGTGTTCGACCATGAAAGCGATAGCGCTCTGCTGCTCGCTGCCGGCCGAGATGCCTTGAAGAATGCGTGCAACCAGGAAAAGAACTGGCGCTGCGTACCCGATTGTCGCAAATGACGGCGTGAGACCGATGATCAAAGCGCCGAGCGCCATTCCGGAGATGGAGAGCGTCAGGACGAGCCTGCGGCCGAAACGGTCGGCCAGTGGTGAAATGATGATTCCGCTGAGCGGGCGGACGACAAACCCGATTGCGTAGGTCAGCAGTGCTGCGACCAGGGACGCAAACGGGGAGTCGCCGGGGAAAATCTGCGATGAGAATACTGCTGCCAGCAGCCCGTAGATGTACCAGTCGTACCACTCCACGAAGTGGCCGATCGTGCCTGCCACCATGTTGACGGAGCGCCTGCGTGGCTCCGGCACTTCCGGAAATCCCGAAGGGCCCGAGCTGTCGAGCGCATCTTTTGAGGTCTTCATTGAACTCTCCATACTTCCACGTTTGCTGAGGAGGGGTTAGGGGTTGAGCCGGGGCGGTCAATGCTCCGGCTGCAGCTGCCGTTACCGCCTTGACGGATCAGCAAAACCAATAAGATCGGTTGCTGAGATCGGTTGCTGAGATCGGTTGCAATCAGAGTACGGACGAGAGAACAGACTTGTCAACGTTTTTTGTGAGCCTCGTCGCAGATTCTGGTGTCGCCCCTCTAGGAGGGGCAACCGCTTTGCGGCAGTGGGTGCAGCGGTGGGGCCATTACCCCTCCGCCGGAAGGGGTGTCTCGTTGTTGAAGTCCAGGTACTGCACGCCGGACCAGGCGCATTCCAGGTCTCCGTAGACCGACCAATACTCATTCCAGTGGGTGAGCTTCCATTGGTCCCGTTCCAGGCCGCGGAGGGTGAGCCGTTCGCGTAGAAGGTCCTGCGGGACCCTCACCCGTACCACCGTGGTTTGGGAAGGTGGCCAATCGAATTTCTTTGCCGCGTTGGTCAGAAAATCCGGGTCTTCGAAGTAGGCCCCGAAGGGGGCGTCGAGCACGACGGACCGGCCCAGGCGCAGGTTAGCCCCGGCCACGTCCATGAGGGTCTCGTACTCGAGGGGAAGCAGGTTGTCGCGGTAGTAGTCGTTGGACTCCCGGTCGGTGGGGTCGTGTCCGGTTGCCTTCAGTGCGAACTCGACAAAGCGTCCGCATACCCGGTCCTTGTCCAGGTAGGCCGCGTTGTTTTCTCTTGCTGTTTTCTGTGCGACCGTTGTTTTCCCCGAGCCGGCCGGTCCGATCACGACAAAGACGCTAGGGGTCGTCATCGGCGGGCCTCTGCCACTGCTGACAGGAACTCCTTGGCGGCTTTGGTGACGCGGTCGAAGTCGCCGTCGGGCTGCCATGCTTTGGTGACGTAACTGCCGACGCCGACGCCGGCTACGCCCGCGGCGAACCATTCGCCTACGTTCTCCAGGGTGACGCCGCCGGCCGGCATGATCGGCAGGTGGGCGAGCGGTGCGAGAACGGATTTTGCGTAGGGGATACCGCCGGCTTCGGTGGGGAAGAGCTTGAGGATGTCAGCGCCTGCCTCGGCGGAGTTAACAAGCTCGGTCGGCGTGTAGGCTCCGCTAACGGTGGGCACCTGGTACCGGTTTGCTGTCCGGATCATCGCCGGGTTGAGCTGGGGACTGACCAGGAATTCAGCCCCGGCCCGGATGCACTCATAGGCTGCGTGCTCGTCCAGCACCGTTCCGGCGCCGATCGCGACTCCATTGGCAGCATGTTTGGCGGCGAGGCGGCGGATTACCTCGACGGCGCCTGGGATCGAAAGTGTGATTTCAAGGGCGCGGAAGCCTCCGGCGATGGCAGCTTCGGCAACTCGTTCTGCGACGTCGGCGTTCTCGAGGCGGACGATGAGGACGGCGCCTGATTCGTCGATGGTCTGCAAGGTGCGGAGTTTCTTGTACATGGTGGCCTTTCTTGGGGCCGAGGCGTCGGACGATCCTGTTGCCTGGGCCACTGTTGAAGTGTCGTTGACAAACTTTCCCACCATCCATACTGTTATTGCAACCGATCTCAGCAACCGATCTCATGTTGAGTGGACAGCAAGACCCATACTTAGCAAAGGAGCTGTGAGGGTGAGCAAAACACGCACGATCATTCTTGGTGCTTCACACTGGCACGTTCCGTTGTATGCCCGGGCAATCGGCGAAGAACACCAGGTCGTCGGCATCAGTGACGAGGACGTGTCACTCGTTCAGGGACTGGCAAAGACTTGGGCCGCTCCCGTTGAGGCGGACTGGCGGAGCCTGCTCGATCTGCCCGGGGTGGGGCTCGCCTATGTTTTCGGCCCGCACGATGGAATGGCCGAAAAGTGTCTTGACCTGATCGAGCGTGGCATTCCGATTGTGGTGGAGAAGCCGCTGGGAACGTCCTTGACGGAACTTTCGCAGGTGCGCAAGGCGGCTGAGGCAGCCGGCGTCCCGGTCACCGTCCCGCTGGTCCAGCGGGGTGGTCCGACGGACCGTTGGCTGGCCAAGGCTGGCCGGCCTACGTACCAGAGGATCTCCTTTATTGCCGGTCCGCCTTCGCGTTACCTGGCTAACGGCAACCCTTGGATGCTGGACCCTTCCACCGCCGGGGGAGGGTGCCTGGCAAACCTGGGACCGCATTTCGTGGACCTGTTCCTGCAGGCCTGTGACGAGTCAGCGGCGAGTGTCGAGTCGCGGCTGTCGGCGGCGCTGCATGGCGGGGCTGTTGAGGACCATGCCAGTCTCATCATCACCACCCCGAGCGGGTGTGAAGCCATTGTGGAGGTGGGGTACGCCTTCCCGGGCTCGCCGTTGAAGCGGTACTGCAGCTACACGTCGGCGGGCGGGGCAGGATTCGCCTCCGTCAACTCGGATGGTTCTGCCACGTTCACCGCGTTGGACGGGACAACGGAGTCTGCCGTGATCGACGTGGACAGTGACCCTCTTTATGATCCGTTCGTGCGCCGTGTCGCCCAGACACTGGAAGATGGATTCAAGGGGCTGCCAACATTGGCCCAGCTCGAAGATGTGATGCGCCCGATCTGGCAGGCGTATGACGACCAGCGCGGAGGAAAAGAAGATGGCTGACCTAAGTATTGACGTTGTCGCGAAGGCGGCCGGTGTCCACCGCTCAACGGTTTCCCGGGCATTCTCCCGGCCGGAAGCGGTGAAGAGCGAAACCCGCGAGCACATCCTCCGGGTTGCCGAGGGCCTTGGCTACACAATGAGTCCACTCGCCCAGGCACTCCGCCGAAAGACCAGCACCTTCATCCCGCTGATCGTCCCTGACATCACCAACCCGTTCTTTGCAGAACTGGCCAAGACGATGACGCAGGCGGCGGATGAGCGCGGCTACCAGCTGCTGCTCTGCGTCACCAATGGGGACCCCGCTAAAACTGAGGGATACTTCGTCGCCATGCAGGCCATGTATGCCCCCTTTGGTATCGTCGCGCCCTCCACGAAGGTCGATACCGAGGCGTTGAAGCGCTTCGATTTCGGCCACAAGGTGGTGGTGATCGACCGGGTGGAAGGCGATGATACGGTTCCCACTGTCACCGTCGACAGCCGCCGCGGAATTAAGCTTGCGCTGGACCACCTGCACTCACTGGGGCACACTTCCATTGGCTATGTTTCCGGCATCGCCGGTACGCACACCGCCCAGGACCGGATGGACGCGTATCTGGAGCTGTCCGCCGAGAGCGGCAGTGCACCTGTTGTGCTGGACAGCGGGTCGGATCTGGATGCGGGTACGCGTGGGGCAGAGCATTTCCTCGAGATGGAGAATCCGCCGACGGCCATCATCGCCGCGAATGACATGGTGGCCTTTGCGGTCATCTCGGCCCTCGGTAGAAGCGGCGTGCGTGTACCGGAGGACGTGTCGGTCATCGGTTTCGACGGTCTGGCTTTGGGGGCCCGGTTCAACCCGGCCCTGACCACCATCCGGCAGCCTATCTCCGACATGGGACACCTCGCCATCGAACTGGCCGAGAAGCAGAACGCGGACGGTTCCGTGGACCACATCGTGCTCGAACCTGAGCTTCTTGTCCGTGCCTCCACCGCAGGACCGCGCAAATGACCGCGCAAAGGTACGATGCCACAGCGGGCTCACTGCGGCGTTTGCCGGGGCTCCAGCATGCGGACCACATCGGCCTGACCGTTCCCAACCTCGAGGAGGGCGTCCGGTTCTTCGTCGACGTGCTCGGGGCCGAGGAACTGTACCGCTCCGAACGTGGGCCTGACGAAGAATTCATGCCCACAAACTTCGACGTCCCGGCCGATGCGAAACTCACGCTCGCCATGCTTCGCCTGCCCCCGAATCTGAACATTGAGCTGTTCGAATGGAGCAGCGCCGAGCGGCGCGAGACCCCGCCACGGCATTGCGACGCGGGCGGACACCACCTGTGCTTTGTCGTGGACGACGTTGACGAAGCGATCGCCGTACTGCACGAAACCCCGGGAGTCCGCGTGCTCGGGGAGCGCAAAGAAGTCGCCGGCGACAGCCCGCGCGTGGCCGGCAACCGCTGGACCTACTTCATCACCCCTTGGGGCCTGCTGATGGAGATCGTCGACCGATCCCGGGTCGCGTCCCCACCCAGGCTCGTCGGTCCAGCGGACTGGACGGCAACACAACACACTTCCAGGAAGGACAATCAACAATGAGGTTTGCAGGTCACACACTAGGCACTCCGCACCATACGGTCCCCCAAGCGCTAAAGCTCTTCCGGGACGCAGGGCTTGATGCCGCGGAAGTCATCTACCAAAACGGCTACACCTCAGGGTTGCCGCTGGGGGACCGCCGCGCCGCCATGGAGGCACTGACGGCGGCAGACGGCGAGGGCCTTCCGATCCTTGGCCTCACGCCCTACACCACGGCCATCAACTCCCTTGACGAGAGTCAGTGGCGCGGGGGAGTTGACGAATTCCGCGGCGCAATTGAGACCGCCCACCTGCTTGGCGCCGACCGGGTGCGTGTATACGCGGGAGCGTGGCATCCCGGTGACACCGATCGTGACCGGCGATGGGCGAAACTGCGGGAGGCCCTGCAGACCCTGGCACCCGAGGCTGAACAGGCCGGCGTGCGGCTGTGTGTGGAGAACCACTTCGGCACCATGACCCAGACCGCGGCAGAAACCGCTGCGCTCGTCCGGGAGGTTGCCCACCCGGCCGTTCGTGTTCTTTACGACCAGGCCAACCTCACCTTCACCCATGAC
Source organism: Arthrobacter sp. NicSoilB11 (assembly GCF_019977375.1). NCBI lineage: Bacteria > Bacillati > Actinomycetota > Actinomycetes > Micrococcales > Micrococcaceae > Arthrobacter > Arthrobacter sp. NicSoilB11. Next base: position 4,115,481 of record NZ_AP024657.1, on the reverse strand, counting down.
GAGACGTTCGAGGAAGCCTTTGCCGTCCAGGGCGACCTGATCGGTCACGTGCACGTGAAGGACCTCGTGTTCACCGATCCGAACGCAGCTTTCCGTGCCACGGAAACAGCGCGCGTCGACGCGTCCGAGCGCGCCGTCCGATCAAGGGTCATCGGTACCGGTGTTCTTCCCTGGCCCCAGATCCTCGCTGCGCTGCTGCGCCACGGCTACAATGACCTGCTGAGTATCGAGTATGAGTACCGCTGGCACCCGCAAGACCTCCCCACCCCTGAGGACGGATTCCGGGAATCCGTGACCGCACTGCGCGGAATGCTCACTGATCTGGCTGAAATGGAGAACGCCCGATGACCGGGCAGCGCCTCCGCGTCGGCGTCATCGGCGCAGGCAATATCGCCACCATCGCCCAACTACCCACACTCGTCCAGCGCGATGATGTGGAGCTGGCAGCCCTGGTATCCCGCCGCGAGGACCCGGGCAACCTGGTTCGGCGCTGGGGATTCGGCGCCGCCTACCGGTCAGTGGAGGACATGCTGGACGCGCAGGACCTGGATGCCGTCTTCGTCCTCACACCCCGATCCGAACACGCGCACGCGGTCCAGTTGTGCCTCAACAACGACGTCGATGTGTTCTGCGAAAAACCTCTTGCCCCGGCAACCGAGGAAGCAGAACGTTTGGCGGACCTGGCCGACGAGCGCGGCCGCATCCTCATGGTGGATTTCAACCGCCGCTACGCACCCGTCTATGCCGCCGGCCGTGAGCTGTTCGGCGCAAAAGGCGCTACCTTCTGCGTCGCGCAGAAGAACCGCCCCGGATCCGAATACCGTGCAACGTTCGAGAACGCCATTCACATGGTTGACCTGCTCCGCTGGTACTGCGGCGGCGAGCCCGTGGACGTTGCCGCACACGCAGCCGGTGACGACCCCTGGGAAGAAGACGGCGTCGCAGTCATGATCCGCTTCAGCACCGGCAACACTGGAGTGCTGATGGCTGCCCGGACAGCAGGTGCCTGGAATGAGAAACTCGACGCCTACGGCGATGGCAAGACCGTGGAAGTCAGGGCGCCGGAGACCGTCTCGACCACCGTCAAGGGAGTCACAACCTCACGGGAGCTCAGCTCTGAGGCGTATGGCTGGGCAACGGCGACCGACACACTCGGATTCTCCGCCGCCGTCCACCACTTCCTGGACCGGGTGGCCGACAGGGAACAGCCACTGACCTCCGGTCGCGAAGCCGTCCATACCCAGCGGCTGCTTGACCAGGTCCTCGCCGCCTCCGGACTGCCCATACAAGAACAAGAAGGCCGGCAATGGGCAAGCCACGCCGTTAGCGGCAACAGCTAGGCAGCACGGGCAGGTGCACCACCCTGGTCCGCGCCCGGAGTGACGGCTCACCCCAATGAAACCTCAAGTAAGGAGCTGGAAAGATGAAACGAGCAGCCCACCAGCCAGCCGCAGGGCAGCAACAGATAGGCGGAGAAATCAGATGAGCCTCAAAGACCAAGTCGTTCTGGTGACCGGATCAAGCGGCGGAATCGGTAATGCAGTCGTCGAGGCACTCACAGCCGAAGGGGCACTCGTCATAGGTGCCGACCGCGGCCCGAAGGATGGCCAGGAACTCGCCGGCTTCTTCCCGCTGGACATCACCTCCGAAGAACAATGCGCCACAGTCGTCCGTGATGTCACAACCACGCACGGGCGCATCGACGCTCTCGTCCACGCAGCTGGAGTCCTGGGTGCCACGCCGGACATCATGAACACAACGACCGAAGAATTCGACTCCATCATGCGGATCAACGGTTCCGGAACCTTCACCATGGTCCGCGAAACCGCACAATCAATGACTGGGACCGGCACTGCCGGCGCCATCGTGATCCTGTCCTCCGTTGCAGCCAAAGAAGCCCGCCTCAACTACTTGCCCTACAACGCAAGCAAACTCGCAGTACTGCACATCATGTGGTCCTTCGCCGAGCTGCTCGGCCCCAACGGCATCTCGGTCAACGCCATCGCGCCCGGCCCGGTAAACACTCCCATGTGGGCACAATTCGCCAAAGACTCTGGCCCTGATGCAGCCGCAAACCGCGCCAAGCGCGCCGCCCAGCTTCCAATGCGCCGGTTCGCCGAACCAGAGGAAGTCGCCCGCGCCATCCTTTTCCTTGCCGACCCGGACAACCGCTACATCACGGGCGTATCCCTCGATGTGGCAGGCGGAGCCCACCTGGGAATAGGAACCTGATCCGGGGCTTAGGGCTCAGCGCCTAGGGCTGGTGCCGGATGGCCTGTGCAGTCACTGGCATGGGACAGCTCTTCATGCCTCTCATGATCGAAGAGTTTGTAGTGATGAGATCAGGGTCACAGGAGCTGCAACAAAAGCGCGAGATTTTGAAGATAACCATGCGGAATAGATGCATTGATTCATCCACAGCTCATGCCAACGCAACTATCTTTCGGCGGGTCCTCAGGCCCTGAGTTGTAGCGGGTCCACGACGTGGGTGGGCTGGGGCCGCGCGGCCTGCCCACCCGCGCCGGAGACCGGCTTCACCCGCCGCAGCGAGGCGAGGATGGCGCGGCCCACCACGGCGATCCCGATCACCGTGGTGACGGCACGCAGGGTGTCCCAGCCCGCCGTCGACGTCAACAGCGAGTAGAGCAGGAAGCTGCTGAGGTTGGTGGCCAGCGGCGCGCCGGGCACGTAGGAGATGCCGGTGCCGGTGCCCACCGCGAAGGGCCAGAACCACAGGTTGGTCAGCAGGCCGAACACATAGGACGCCACCACGCCGTAGCCTGCCAGCATCCACAGCTCGGCCCTGCCCCGCACCCGGCGGGGGAGCAGCCCGGCCCCGGCGCCCACCCAGGCGCAGGCGAAGATCTGGAAGGGCGTCCACGGCCCAACGCCACCCCACAGCACACTGGAGACGGCGATGGTGGCGGCGCCGAGGAGCAGGCCAAACCGGGCGCCGAACGCCCGTCCGGCCAGGATCAGCAGGATGAAGACCGCCTCCACGCCGCCGACGCCGGTGCTCGCCACCCGGACAGCGGAACCGACCGCGGCCAGCACGCCCAGCAGTGCCACCGTGTGTGCCGAGCGGACCGACCCGTCCAGGGACACCACGACGGCGACGGCCGCCAGTGGTGCGATGGCCAGCGCAGCGTAGGGGAGGGCAGCCGTGGCATCCTGCGGCACGGCGGCGGCGAGCAGCGGCCAGCAGAAGGCCGCCAAGGCCAGCAGGTTTGCGGCCGCGAGGACTGCCAGTTCGAGCGCCCGCGGCATCCGGGGGCGCCGGGGCTTTGCAGCGTCCCGTGGGCCAGCCTGCTCGTTGAGGGTCGCTGGCTGTGGCCTCGTTGCTGCCGGCCGCGATGGGAGGACAAGCGGTTCGGGGCTGATGGCTGCTTTGGCTGCAGGCGCCACGCCGTCCCGCATCGGCAGGATCCGGGCGCCCAGGCCGCGGGCAAACTCAAGGTCGTGGGTGGCAATCAGGACTGCGGCGCCGTCATCCGCCGCCGCCCGCAAAGCCGCCGAGACAGCCGTCCGCGCCGCGGGATCCAGGCCGCGCGTGGGCTCATCGATCAGGAGGACCTGCGGGCTGTCCATGGTCTGCAGCGCGATGGCGAGGATCCTGCGCTCACCGGCAGAGAGGTCCCGGGGATGCTCGTGGCCAATGGGAATCTGCACGCCTCCCCGCAGCCGGGCCAGGCGTGCCGCCGCAAAGCCGGGGGCGGGCTGTCCGCCCTTCTTCCCACGGGCACCACTCTTCCCACGAGCGCCACTCTTTCCACGGGCCAGGCGCCGCTCGGCCGCACGGAGCTCTCCGGACACGGTGTCGCTGGTGAAGAGGTCGTCCGAGGCGTCCGGCACCAGGGCCACCCGGCCGCCGTCGAGCACTCCTTTGTCAGCAGCTCCCTCACCCAGGGTCAGCGCCACCAGGAGGGAGGACTTGCCGGCTCCGTTCGGCCCCACCAGGGCCACCACTTCACCGGGGTGGAGGGCCAGGGACGCGTCGCGCACCAGCGGGGTACCTTTGTGGTGCACGGCGAGGTGGGCCGCCGTCAGCACCGGCACGGAGCCGGCCACCTCCCGCGCCGGACTGTCACCGGAAGGCACCGGCGCCGCGGGCGGCGCAGAACCCTGCACCAGCGCGCCACCATCAATGGTCCACCATGCATCGGCGACGGGGGCGAGTGCTGACGCCCGGTGCTCCGCCACGATGACGCAGACGCCGTCGCCGGCGAGTGCGTTGAGCACTGCGATGACGCGTGCGCGGGCTGCCGTATCAAGATCCGCCAGGGGCTCGTCCGCCAGGAGAAGCTTTGGATGGTCCACGACGGCGGCGGCGATGGCCACCAGCGTCGCCTCACCGGCCGAGAGGGTGCTGACATTCCGGTCCAGCAGTGCCGGGATTCCGATCCGCCCGGCCACCTCCAGCACCCGCGCCTGCGCAGCGGCGGCAGGCACGCCGCGCAGCTCAAGGGCCAGGGCGATTTCATCCCGGACCCGGGTGGTGGCGAAGGCCGCCCGGGGATTCTGGAGGACGGTGCCGATGAGGCGGGCGGTGTCCCGCGGTGGTGTGGCGGCGCGGTCCAGTCCGCCGGCGAGAACGGTGCCGGAAACCGCTCCGCCGTCAACGTGGGAGAGCAGGCCGGCGATGCCCCGCAGGATGGTGGACTTTCCGGAGCCCGTGGGCCCGGTGATCACAATGACGGAGCCGGGCATCGGCGCGAACCCGTCAACCGTTACGCAGGTGTCCCCAATCCGGAACTGTGCGTTCCGGACGATAAGCGGCGGGCCGCCGTCGTGATTTCCTGAGTGTGCTGCCCGGCTTCCGAAACCGCGCAACTCCAAAGCTGCGGCAACCCGCCCGGCGTGCTCCAGGGTGCGCTCCAGTATGGGGACCAGGGCGCGGGGGCCGAAGCGTTCGCCCCGGAGTCGGAACGCCAGGCGCACGGAGGCCACGGCGTCGGACAGGGCGGGGAGGGCCGCCCATGCCACCACCAGCATCCGGGCCACGCCCTGCAGCGGGCCGCCGCGGGCCAGCCGCACGAAGCCGCGGGACACATCAACCCACGCGTTGAGCAGGCCGAAGCCGAGGATGGTTGCGGCGATGGGCAGGGCGGACAGCGCCGCCTGCCAGAGGCCCGGCGCGGTGACCGGACCGAGGAAGACTACATGGGCATACGGGGCGGGAAGCCGCAGCGGCGGCAGGTCGAGCAGGACCGGGCTGCCGGTGCCCGCCCCATTGAAAAGGACGCGGTAAATGACCCGCGCCGCGATGAACACAGCGGCGAGGACTGCCGCTGCGCGCAACGGCGCGGGCCGGAAGGTCATGCCGCGGGCGCGGCCGGCTCGCCGTCGACCGTGAAGAGCAGTTCCAGGCTCTCACCGGGGCTCACCTTCAAGGTGGCGAGGCCTTCCTGTGCGTAGGCCCATTCACCGGAGGCGGGCTTGACCCAGAGACCCCAGTAGGCGAAAGCGGCGGGCATGCCCTTGCACTCTTCGCGGTAGGTGCCGTCCTTGTGCTTGATGTCGAAGTCGGCGGCGGGCACGCCGTTCACGCGGCACACGATTTCGTTGGGGTACTGGGTGGTGCCCTCGGTCTTGACCTTTGCCTCGTCGAGCACCTTGGACGCCACGGTGGGTCCGTCCACGGACACGCAGGTGGAGGTGTCCGCAGCGGCCTGCTTCAGGGCGCCGGAATCGACGATGACCTTAACCCCGGCGCAGGGGCCGGCTGTGGTGGACGCGGCGCTGGCAGAAGCTGAGGAAGCGGGCGCAGAGGCCCTTGGCTGGGTGGCGGCCGGCGTGGAACAGCCGGCCAGGGTCAACAGGAGACCGGCGGCGGCGAGGGAGCCCGCGGCGGCGGTACGAATCTTAGTCAAAGTCACCTGTCAAGGGTAGGGCGTTGCCGCTCCGGATCAGGAGGCCGCTTCCTTGTGTGACGACGGGCCTCAACATGGCGGTGGCCGGAGGCACAGAAAAGGCCGACGACGGCACTCACGTGAGTGCCGCCGTCGGCCCCTTCCTTTGAAATGCGCTGCTGCAGCGGACCCTGCTGCAGCAGCAGCCCTATGGCACCTGCACGTCCACCAGGTGGTGCTCCCCGGAAGCGGCGCGTGTGGCGCTCGACGACGGGTGGGCAGCCACGGCTGCGGCGTGCTCGGCCAGTACCCCTGTCTGGTGGCGGATCTTCAGGCGGTAGAGGAGGGTCCCGCCAATGATGACGGCGGCCACGAACATCACGCCGCCCCACTGCAGGTACCACTCGAACGGCGGCACCGAGTTGTAGATCTCCGGGCGGGGCCACACCAGGTTCACCGTCATGGCAGCGCCCCACAGGACGGCCAGGATGTTCACGGGAACGCCCCACTTGCCCATGCAGAACCCGGGCTCGGAAACATCGTCAGCCAGCGGCCATTTCCTCAGGAACCGCTTGCGCAGCAGGGGAACCGTGACCAGGAGGTAGGACAGGTAGATCAGCACGATGCTGATGCTGGACAGGATGGTGAAGATGGCCGGTTGCATCACGTTGACCAGCAGCGGGATGACGGCCATGATTCCGATGACGATGGCGGCGACAGTGGGGGTCCGGCGGACCGGATCCACCTTGCTGAGCTGCCGGCTGAAGGGCAGGTTGTTGTCGCGGGCCATGGCGAACATCATCCGGATGGCGGCGGCGTGGACGGCCAGGGTGCAGACCACCACGGCCACCACGATGCAGGCCAGGAAGGCCTTGCCGAACGGGCCGCCCAGGACGGAGAGCACGATGTGCTGCAGCCCGCCGTCGGCCGCCCCCACCTGGGGGTCGCCGAGGTCCGGCGCGGCCAGGATGCCGAAGAGCAGGATTCCCCCGCCCAGCAGGAACGATGCCGTAACGGCGCGCAGGATGGCCTTGGGAGCGGTCTTCTTGGGATCCTTGGTTTCCTCGCCCAGCGAACTGGCAGTGTCGAAGCCGTACATGACGTAGCCGGAGGCCATGGCGCCGATCAGGAAGACGCCGAAGAAGCCCAGGTCGTGGCCTTCGCCGAAGCCGTTGGTCTGGAAGAAGACCTCCGGGCCGCGCACCACATGCCAGCCAAGCGCGAGGATCAGCAGCACGGCCGCGATCAGCTCCACGAAGACACCGATGCTGTTGATCCTGGTCATCAGCTTCACGCCGAACGCGTTGATGAGGGTGGAGATGGTGATCATGATGGTGGCCAGCACCACGCCGTTCATGGCGAAGTCGTAGGGGCCCGTGCCGTCACCCACGAACTGGAAGCCGGACCAGAGCTGGGGCAGGGTGATCTGCAGGGCCAGTGCCACGGAGCCCAGCGCCATGATGGAGGACAACAGCAGCAGCCAGCCGGCCAGCCAGGACGAGGTCCCGGACGCCAGGCGCTTGGCCCAGTTGTAGACCGAACCCGCCACGGGGTAGCGGCCGGCCAGTTCGGCAAAACACAGGGCCACCATCAGCTGGCCGACGAACACGATGGGCCAGGACCAGGCGTACGCCGGGCCGGCCATGGAAAAACCAAAGTAGAACAGTTGGAAAACACCGGTGAGGATGGAGATATAGCTGACACCTGCGGCGAAGCTGGCAAACTTGCCGATGCTCCGGTCAAGGGTCTGGGTGTAGCCGAATTCATCCATGCCGCTTGAATCAATACTCTTGCTGGGTTCCAATATGGACTCCTAGATCAGAAAAGCACGATGGGACCGGCCGCCCTGGGGTGCGGCGGAATAACGAGGGTGGGGCCGCCGCTGTTGGGGAAGTGCGGCCCCCTAAGACCTGCCGCTCAGGCGAGGGACGTGGTGAGCTCCTTTTCTTCCATGGCGTCTTCGACCGTGCGGTCCGCGCGGATCAGATCGGCACAGCGCTCGCCGATCATCATGACGGTGATGTTGGGGTTGACGGTGACGTGTTCGGGCATGACGGACGCATCGGCGACGCGGAGGCCGGTGACGCCCTTGACCCGCAGCCCGGGGTCCAGCGGCGACATGTCGTCGTCGGCCGCTCCCATGCGGACGGTGCCCACGGGGTGGTAGACGGTGTTGTGGGTCTTGCGGATGTAGTCCTGCAGTTCCTCGTCCGTCTGCGCCTCGACGCCCGGCGAGAGCTCCCGGCCGGTCCATTCCGCCATGGCGGGCTGGCCGGCGATCTCGCGGGCCTTGCGGATGCCGGCCACCATGACGCGCATGTCGTGGCCGTCGGGGTCCGTGAAGTAGCGGGGGTCCACCATCGGCTTGTCGCGGAAGTCGCGGCTGCGCAGCCGGACGGTGCCGCGGGAGCGGGCGTGCGTGACGTTGGGGGTGAGGCTGAAGCCGTTCTCCGTGGTGGGGTAGCCGTGCCGCAGCGTGTTCATGTCGAAGGGGACGGAACCGTAGTGCATCATCAGGTCGGGGCGGTCCAGGCCGTCCTCGGTGGGGGTGAAGATCCCGATCTCCCACCACTGCGTTGAGGTCTGCACCATGGGCTGTTTGGCCTCGAACTGGACCACGCCCTCGGGGTGGTCCTGCAGGTGCTCGCCCACGCCGGGGGAGTCCACCAGGACGTCGATGCCGTGCTGTTCAAGGTGTGCTGCCGGTCCGATGCCGGAGAGCATGAGCAGTTTGGGGGAGTCGATGGCGCCGGTGGACAGGACCACCTCGCGGTGTGCGGAGAGCCGGTGGGTGCGGCCGAAGGCCGAGTCCACCACGTCCACGCCGGTGCAGCGCTTGGCCGCATCGAACACCAGCTGGCGGGCGCGGAGGCCGGTCAGCAGGGTGAAGTTGGGCCGGTCGATGATGGGGTGGATGTAGGAGACGGAACTGGAGGCGCGCGTGCCGTCCGCCCGGCGGTTGATCTGGAAGAAGTTGGCGCCGTTAACCACGGTGGTGCCGGTGTTGAACTTCGCACGGGGAATTCCCGCCTGCTCGCAGGCGTCCAGAAGAGCGACGCCGGCAGGATCCGCCGGGGGCACGTTCATCAGGTGCACGGGGCCGGAGTCCCCGTGGTGGGGTGCGTCCGGGCCGGCGTCCTCGTTGGTTTCCAGCCGCTTGTACAGCGGCCAGGCCGCGTCGGCATTCCAGCCGGCGGCGCCGTACTTGGACTCCCATTCGTCCAGGTCCTCCCGTGGCGCCCAGAAGGCGATGCACGAGTTGTGGCTGGAACAGCCGCCCATCACCTTGGCACGGGCGTGGCGCATGAAGGAGTTGCCGTTTTCCTGCGGTTCCACCGGGTAGTCCCAGTCGTAGCCGGATTCCAGCAGCTCCATCCAGCGGTCCAGCTGCAGGATCTCGGGGATGTTGCGGTCGTCCGGACCGGCCTCCACCAGGGCCACGGTCATGTCCGGGTCCTCGCTCAGGCGGGCGGCGACGGCGGCGCCGGCGGATCCGCCGCCGATGACGATGTAATCGAACGAGCGCTCGCTGAGGTCCTCGATGTTGTCGAAGTGCATCTAGTTCTCCTTGCCGTGGTCAGCGAACCAGCCGGTGACCTGCGGGCTTGTGTTCTGGTAGATGTGCTTGGCTTCCTGGTACTCCGCCAGGCCCGTGGGGCCCAGCTCGCGGCCGACGCCGGACTGGCCGAAGCCGCCCCACTCGGCCTGGGGGAGGTAGGGGTGGTAGTCGTTGATCCAGATGGTGCCGTGCCGCAGCCGTGACGCCACGCGCTGCGCCTTGCCGGCGTCCTGGGTCCAGACGGCGCCGGCCAGGCCGTAGATGGTGTCGTTGGCGGTGGCCACGGCTTCGTCCTCGGTGCGGAAGGTTTCCACTGTCACCACGGGGCCGAACGCCTCGTCGGTGACCACGGACATGCCGCGCTGCACCTGGTCCAGGATGGTCGGCTGGTAGTAGAACCCGCCGTCGTACTTCTCCCCGGAAGGTGCCGCGCCGCCGGTGCGGAGCCGCGCGCCCTCCTGGATTCCGCGCTGGACGTACGCGTGCACCTTGTCCCGGTGGGCGGCGGAGATCAGCGGGCCGGTCTCGGCGGCGTCGTCAAAGGGGCCGCCGAGCCGGATGCCCCGGGCGCGGCGGACCAGCTCGTCCACGAAGCGTTCGGCGATGGATTCCTCCACCAGCAGCCGGGCGCCTGCCGAGCAGACCTGCCCCGAGTGGACGAAGGCACCGTTGAGGGCGTTGTCCACGGCGGCGTCGAAGTCCGCGTCGGCAAAGATCACGTTGGGGTTCTTACCGCCCAGCTCCAATGCCACCTTCTTGACGGTCCCGGCGGCAGCTGCGGCGATGCGCTTGCCGGTTTCCAGGCCGCCGGTGAAGGAAACGAGGTCGACGGCGGGGTGTTCCGAGAGCGGTGCGCCCGCCTCGGCGCCGGGTCCGGTGACGAGGTTGGCCACGCCGGCCGGCAGGCCAAGGTCCTTCAACAGCTGCATGGCCATGATGCTGGTGGAAGGGGTCAGCTCGGACGGCTTAAGGACAAAGGTGCAGCCGGCGGCCAGCGCGGGGGCGATCTTCCACGCCGCCTGGAGCAGGGGGTAGTTCCATGGTGTGATCAGGCCGCAGACGCCAACGGGTTCGTAGACGATCCTGCTCACGACGCCGGGGTCCCCGGCGTCCACCACCCGGCCGGCCTGCTGCCCGGCCAGCCTGCCGAAGTATTCAAAGCAGGCGGCGATGTCGTCCATGTCGATGCGGCTCTCGACCATGCGCTTTCCGGTGTCAAGGGACTCGGCCCGGGCGAACTCTTCCCGCCGTTCGCGCAGCCCGGCAGCGACCTTGAGGAGGAAGGCCCCGCGCTCGGGTGCCGGGACGGAGGACCAGGCGCCGGAGTCGAAGGCTGCGCGGGCTGCGGCAATGGCGCGTTCGGCGTCTTCCCGGCCGGCCTCGGAGACCGTGGCCACCAGCTCGCCGTCTGCCGGGTTGCGGATCTGGCGCACGGCGCCGGATGCCGCCGGCTCCCACGCGCCGTTGATGAACAGGGAGGACGCTTCGTCCGTTGTGGTGCTCTCGACGGCGTCCAGGGTTGGTGTGGCGTAAGTCATAGGAAGGACAGTAATGCACACTGAACGAGTGTTCAATACTTTTTTGAACACTCGTTCAATGTTACTTTCGGGCCGTCTGCGCCCGGGACCAGGCGGGTTAGCGCGGGCTGGGCTCCTGCCCGCCGGCCCCTTCATCCTGGACCGGCGCGAAGGCAATCTGTTCCGTGCGCTGGATACTTCGCTGGATGGCGGCCTTGTCCACCCCGAGCAGTGCGGTCAGCCACATGCCGTTCTGGATGACCACGATGTCCGATGCCCGCTCCCGGCATGCCTCCCGGGAGAGCCCTGGCCTGGCGCTGGATACCAGTGCTGCGAGCCCGTCGATGTAGCGGTCGAAGGCGGCGGCGTTGATCTGGGCGTAGTCCTCGTCGGCCTGGGCGAGGGCCCAAAGGTGCAGGCGCAGGGACAGGTAGCGCGTGGTCAGCAGGTCGGCGCCGGCAACCCGCCGCAGGGCCTTGCGCAGCTGTTCATCCGGGGGCGTGGACGGATCGGGGGCGACGAGCAGAAGGTCATGCTCATCCACCCGGCGCAGGGCTGCCCGGATCAGGGTGGTTTTGTCGTCGTAGTAATAGTTGACCAGGCCCAGCGCCACGCCGGCTTCCCGCGCCACGGACCGCATGCTCACTCCGGAAATGCCGTGCCGGGACAGCAGGTCCATGGCCGCCTCGAGTATGCGCGTCTGCCTGTCCACTTGTTCGCCGGAGTTAACGGCACTGGTCCCCATCTGGCCAGACTATTGCCTAACCGGCCGGGAGCGCACTTTCGCGGATCCGCACTCAAACAGAAGAATCCCCGCCCTGCTGCCGGCAGGGCGGGGATTCCTTCGTCGGCAGGCTGCCTTATTTCTTGGGCAGGCCCGCCGGGTTCAGCTCGGACTTCTGGATGGCCTCGGAGGAGAGGCCCCAGCGGTCCAGGATTTTCGCGTAGGTGCCGTCCTCGATCAGGTGGTTCAGCGCAGCCTGGGCGGCCACCGCCAGGCCGTTGCCCTTCTTGGTGGTGAAGGCGATCTGTGCCGTCAGCGGCCAGCCGCCGTTCAATGTGCCCACCTGCTTCGTCTTTCCGTCCTGCGCTGCCTTGTAGGCGGCAGCCGCGTTGGGGCCGAACGTCAGGTCCGCACGTCCTGACTGAAGGGCCAGGCTCGAGGCGGAGTCGTCGTCGTAATACTGGAACTGGACCGGCGCCAGGCCGTTCTTCTTGTTCTCCTCGTCCCAGCGCACCAGGATGGCTTCCTGGTTGGTGCCGGATCCAACGATGATCTTCTTGCCGGCTACATCCTTGGCTTCCTTGATCTCACCGATGCTGGAGTCGTTCTTGGCGTAAAAGCCCAGCAGGTCATTTCGGTAGGTGGCGAAATCGAACTTCTCCTTCCGCGCCTCGGTGACGGTCACGTTGGAAAGCACGGCCTCGTACTTGGCAGACTCCACGCCCAGCGGCCAGTCTGCCCACGCCACAGGCAGGACCTCCACGTCCAGGCCCAGCGCCTCGCCCACCGCGTAGGCGATGTCCACCTCGCTGCCAATCAGGGTCTTGTTGTCCGTGGCGAACAGGCTGAGCGGCGCCGCCCCGCCGGTGGTCACCACCGTGAGCTTGCCGTCGGCCTTGATGGCCTCCGGCACCAGGGCCGCCGCCGACGGGTCTTTGGTCGCTGTGATGCGGTTCTGATCCGGGGACAGGTTGAAGGTCTTGCCACTGGCGTTGGTGGCGGACGACGACGGTGCCGTCGCCGCCGAGGCGCCGGGATCGGAGCAGGCAGCCAGTCCCAGCAGGGCTGAGACGGCCAGGGCAACGACGGCGGGCGGCTTGGGCTTGATGGCCATGATTCCTCCTTGGAAAGGGGGTGGAGATGCAACGGAATGTGCGCGTTGCAGCAACTATCCGGCAGCCGCCGCGGTGGAATCAAAGGCCGCGAAACCCGGGGATACAGGGAGTAACGGCGGTTAACCGGAGGACCGCGGCAGTCATATTCACCCCGGCCCGGGCCACTGCCCCCATGGCGCGTCACAGATCCGTCAGAAAACGAGTACCCGGCCGGAAAAGACAGGTGGTGACTACGCGTGTTCTCCGCCTATGGCGGACTCTACGGTTGGGCCATGAGGCGGCCAGAGTTGGCCGCCGCAATGGTCTCAACAGGAGCTCGCATGCGCACTTCCCCGTCCAAGTCCCCCCTTTCCCGGCGCCTGGCCGCCGCCGTTGTCCTGCCCGGGCTGCTCACCACCAGCATGGTTCTGGTCCAGCCTGCCGTTGCCGCTACAACCTCCAGCACCGGCATGTGCAACGGCGTGGTCAACCAGCTGGCGCACCGTGGCGCCGTCCAGGAGAACCTTCTTAAAGCAGCCGCCAAGAAGAACGCCGACGCGATCGCTGCCTTGCAGGCCGACAAGGCCAAACTGCAGGCCCAGGCGGATGCCTTGGCAGCGCAGAAAGCCGACGCGGAGAAGGCGCTGGCTGACCTCGCTGCCCAGGAGACGCAGCTGGACAGCCAGGCAACGGCAGCGCAGGCAGAACTGGACAAGGTGACCGCTGAGCAGGAAGGCCTCACCACGCAGGTAGCGGCGGCGAAAACGGCCATCACCGACCTTCAGGGCAAGAAGGCAGACGTGGAGAGCCAGCTGGCACCGCTGCAGGAGGAACTGGCAACTGCAAAGGCCGCCTCCGCGGACCTTCAGGCCCAGGCCGACCAGGTGGCAGCAGCCCTGGTGGCCAACAGCCAGGCCATCGCAGCCGCCCAGACGGAGCTCTCCGCGCTGCAGCAGGCCGCGGACCAGGCAGCCTCTGACCTGGCCACCAAGGAAATCCAGATCCAGCAGGCCCAAGATCAGTTGACAGCCCTGGCCGCGCAGGCGCTGCAGGCCGCCGCTGCCGTGGACGATGCGCAGCAGGCCGTCGCCAACGCCGAAACCCAGCTGAACGCGCTGGTGGCAGCCGGAAACACTGCGGCAGCAGAGCTGCAGGCCCAACAGGACAAGGTGGATACTGCGAAGGCGACACTGGCCGGGCTGCAGGAAACCGCTGCAGCCGCCAACGCTGCCGTCACCGGCAAAAAGGACCAGATCGCGACGGCACAGGCCGAGCTCACTACCCTGCAGTCCACAGCCACCACTGCCAAGGCGGCCCTCGATGCCAAGAACGCCGAGATCGCCAAAGCCCAGACGGACCTGCAGACCCTCCAGACCAATGCGGCGGCCGCAGCAAAGGCTGTCAGCGACAACACCGCCAAGATTGCCGCGGTTAATGCCGGCATCACCAGCCTCCAGGGCCAGATTGCCACGGTGAACAGCCAGATCGCCTCGAAGCAGACCGAGCTGGCCCAAGCCCAGAACGACCTGACTGCACTGCAGACACAGCAGGCCGATCTCACGAGGCAGATCGCTGACCTGGACAGTCAAATTGCCGCCATCAATGGAAATTCCATCAAGAAACGAACTCTCCAGGCCCAACGCGATGGCCTCCAGGTCCAGTTGAATGGCGTGAACAGCCAGATCGCCGATAAGAGCGCCACCATCTCCGGCCTTCAGGGCGACCTGGCTACCCTCCAAAAGCAGGTGGACAGCCTGAACTCCCAGCTGCTGGCCAAGCAGCAGGAAAGCAGCACCCTGCAGCAGAACGCTGCGCCGCTGCAGGCAGCACTGGATGCAGCGAATGCAGCGGTGACGGCAAAACAGAACGACATTGCCACCCTTAAGGCCCAGGTGCCGGCACTCCAGGATGCCGTGAACCAAGCCAACGCGGCTGTCACCACCAAACAGGGGGAGCTCACCACCCTGCAGGGCCAGCTTCCGGCCCTGGAGCAGGCAGCGAAGGATGCTGCTGACGCGGTGACGGCCCAGCAGCAGGTGGTGGCGGGCCTCGAAGCGGCCCTGCCCACCCTCACCGAAAACGTGGCGCAGGCCCAACAGGCCATCACAGACCAGCGGGCAATCCTCGACGGGTTGAATGGCACCTTGACCCAGGCAAAGGATGTTCTGGCGGCGGCCAACGGCGCGGTGGACGGCAAGAACGCTGAGATTTCAGCGCTTCAGGCTCAGCTTCCGGCACTGCAGGCCACCCTGGACGCCGCAAACACCGCGGTTGGCACCAAAACGGCGGAGATCGCATCGCTCAACAAGATCGGGGACGACCTGGTGGCCCGGATTTCGTCGCTCAATGCCCAGATCGCCGAAGCCGAAGCCAACGTTCTTGACCTGCAGGGCCGGGTCAAGCCTTTACTGGACCAGCTCAGCAGTCTCAACGGGGAGATCAGCGCGGCGGAAGCAAACCTCGCAGCCCTCCAAAGCCAGCTGAGCACGGTGGACGCCCAGGTTACCGCTGCCCAGGACACTCTTCGGGCCCTCCAAGCCAAGAAGGGGAACTACGCGGATCCGATCAAGGTGCAGAAACTCCTGGTAGCCAGCCTGCAAACCCAACTGGCGGACATCCAGAAGCAGATCATGGCCATCGATCCCACGATCGGGAACGGGGGCTGCGCCGTCTGACCAGGGGGTCGTCTGAAGGCCGGCGCCCAATGACGCGCGCCGCAAGGAGGGGACCAGCTCATTGCGAACTGGTCCCCTCTTTTATGGCCGTTTGTGCTTGCTGAACTAGCTCAGTGCAGCCAGGACTTCCTTGGCCACGTCCTCGCTGGACTGCGGGTTCTGCCCGGTGATGAGGTTGCCGTCGCGGACCACGTTGGAGGACCAGGCGGCACCGTTTTCGATCACCGCGCCCTTCTCCTTCAGCGCATCCTCCACCAGCCACGGGGTGTTCTCCCCGGTCCCGCCGCCCAGCTCCTCCTCGTTGGTGAAGACCGTCAAACGCCGGCCCTTGAAAGCGAACCCGCCGTCGTCGTCCGTTGCACTCAGCAGCCCCGCCGGACCGTGGCAGAACGGCGCAATGATCTTGCCGTCCCTGTTGGCTGACACCAGCAGGCGTCCCAGGTCGGCGTCCTGGTACAGGTCCGCCATGGGGCCGTGGCCGCCGGGCATCACCACGGCGTCATACGCTGCGGCGTCGACGTCGGCCAGCACCAGCGGGTGCGCCAGCTCGCCGTCGATCTTTTCCAGGTAGTCCCGGAAGCCCTGTGCCCGGTCCTCGCCACCGGCCGATTCGGCAGCCAGGCTGACTTGGTCCACGGTGGGCTTCCGGCCGCCGGGGGTTGCGACGTGGACGGTGTTGCCGGCCTGCGTCAGGGTCTGGTGGGCCACCACCAGTTCCTCTGCCCAGTAGCCGGTGGGGTGCTCGCTGCCGTCCTTCATGGTGAGGGAATCCGCGGCCGAGACGACCATCAAAATGTTTGCCATGGTGTTTCTCCTGTCTCTGATGCTCTACTTGCCGGCCGCTTCAAGCTCCGCGTACGTATCGTCATCGAGCGTGATGCCTGCGGCGGCCATGTTCTCTTCGAGGTGCTGCACGGAGCCGGTGCCGGGGATGGGCATCATCACGGGGGAGCGGCGCAGCAGCCAGGCCAGGGCCACCTGGGAGGTGGTGGCGCCAAGGCGCTTGGCGGCCTCATCCAGCGGTCCGCCGGGCCGGGCGAGCTCGCCGGCGGAGATCGGCGCCCACGGGATGAATCCGATTCCGTTCTCCTCGGAGTAGCGCAGCACGTCCTCGGAGCTGCGGTCCGTCAGGTTGTAGCGGTTCTGGACGGTGGACACCGTGAAGTGCTTTCCGGCGGCTTCGAGTTCGGCCACGCCCACCTGGGACAGGCCCAGGGCGCGGACCTTGCCTTCGTCCTGGAGCTCCCGCAGCACGCCGAACTGCTCCTCGGCGTCCACCTTGGGATCGATGCGGTGCAGCTGCAGCAGGTCCAGTGTGTCCACCTTCAGCTTGCGCAGGCTCAGTTCCGTCTGCTGGCGCAGGTATTCCGGCCGGCCAACGGGAACCCATTTGTTGGGCCCCGTGCGTGTGAAGCCCACCTTCGTGGCGATCTTCAGCCCCTCCTTGTAGGGGTGGAGGGCCTCGGCAATGATTTCCTCGCTGATGTTGGGGCCGTACGAGTCGGCGGTGTCAATGAAATCCACGCCGAGTTCGACGGCGCGGCGCACCACGGCCACGGCGGCCTGCCGGTCTGCGGGCTCACCCCAGACGCCGTCACCCACAATGCGCATGGCACCAAAACCCAGCCGGTGCACGGTTCCCAGGTCCTTGAGGTCGATCGTTGCGGACAGTTCCAGCTGCTTCGTTGAATCATGGCTCATAGGGGCGGCAACCTCATCAGTATGCTGAGTATTCCCCAGCTCACAGAAATAAGGCGGGGCCCGCCGTCGTTATGCATCACGTGCCCGCCGCAATCCGGCCGGCACCCCCCTACGAAACATTTTGAAAGGCCGGCACCTGACGTGACTCTTCCCCTCTCCATCCTTGACCTGGCAACCATTGGCAAAGGCCAGACGGCGGCGGAGAGTTTCGCAGGCAGCGTGGCCATGGCGCAGAGCGCCGAGAAGCTGGGCTACCGGCGCGTCTGGTACGCCGAGCACCACAACATGTCCTCCATCGCCTCCTCCGCCACCAGCGTGCTGATCGCCCATGTGGCGGCGCACACCGAAAGCATCCGGCTGGGCGCCGGCGGCGTCATGCTGCCCAACCATTCCCCGCTGACCATCGCAGAGCAGTTCGGCACCCTGGAAACGCTGCACCCCGGACGGATCGACCTGGGCCTGGGCCGGGCTCCGGGCAGTGACCAGAACACCATGCGGGCGCTGCGCCGGGACCCGATGTCCGCCGACAGCTTCCCGCAGGACGTCCTTGAACTGCAGGGCTACCTGACCGGCCCCACCCGCATCGAGGGCGTCGAGGCCACCCCGGGCAAGGGGACCAACGTGCCGCTGTACATCCTGGGGTCGTCCCTGTTCGGCGCCCGCCTGGCCGCGCAGCTGGGCCTGCCCTACGCCTTCGCCTCGCACTTCGCCCCCGCCGCTTTGCAGGACGCGGTGGCCATCTACCGCAGCGAGTTCAAGCCGTCCGCCCAGCTGGACGCGCCGCACGTGATCGCCGGCGTCAACGTCATCGCCGCCGACTCCGCGTCCGAGGCGCAGGCCATGTTCCAGGCCACCAAGCGCGCCCGCGTCTCCCTGTTCTTCGGCGGCGGCCGCGAATTCACCGACGACGAGGCGGACATGATCCTGGACTCGCCGCAGGGACGCCACATGGCACAAATGATGACGTACTCCGCAGTGGGGACGCCCGACGTCGTCATTGACTACCTGGACAGCTTTGGAAAGCACGCCGATGCAGACGAACTCATCGTGGCGCACCAGAGCCCGGGGACGGAGGCGCGCCTGCGGTCCGTGGAACTCCTGGCCGAGGCGGCCGGGCTGGTCCGGGTGTAGCCGCTGTGGTTTGCCGGCGGTGCGCAACATGCAACGCCACTCGGCCGGTCGGACTTTTACACATACGCAATGAAGGGGACTTCCGGGGGTAACTGCCCGGGCTGAGGATGGGATGTGCCCCGGGTCATCCACCCGGAACCCCGGGGCGCCAACCGGTAGCCCGCGGACCGTCCGTGCGGCTGTGTTCCCGGCCTGGCCCTGCCTCAAAGGGGTTTTGGATGCCGACGCCATTGAACCAGAGCGTGGCGGATTCCGCGCTGCTCACACGGTCCCTTCCGCTGGACATGCTGCGCGCCTTCATCCAGTCCGATGCGGCGGACAACGGGCTGACCCCCGCCCTGCTCACGGAACTCAAGGTGCTGGCCCGCGTCCCCAGCCTCCTGGTGGCCTGCAATTACGGCGGAACGCTGTGCGACGCCGAAGGCATTTCCACCGAGACGCTCCCGCTGGGCAGCGCGGCCATTGCGCTTCGTGCGCTGGCAGCGCTGCCCAATACCCATGCGGCGATCATCTCGGGCCGCTCACTGCGTGACCTGGCAGCGGTGTCACGGCTGCCCGCGGAGGTGCACCTCATCGGTTCGCACGGCGCCGAAGCGGACATGGGGTTCGCCCACGCGCAGACCCTGGCCACCGAGTCCGTCCTGCAAAAGGTCAATGCCGCCCTCAACGAGGCCGTCGGCTTCCACGAGGGCATCTGGATCGAACGCAAACCGGTGGCAGTTTCGGTGCACACCCGGCCGGCCCGGCCGGACGTGGTGGCCACCGTGACGGAAATTTCCCGGCAGATCGCTGCTGCCCACGGGCTGTTCTTCATTGTGGACGGCTCCGTGCTGGACCTGTCCGTGGTGGAACCGTCCAAGGGCGAGGCCTTGGAGACCCTCAGGTCCCGGCTGGGGGCCAGCGCGGCCATGTTCGCCGGGGACGCCGCCAGCGACGAACTGGCCATCGCCACCCTGCGCGGGCCCGACCTCGGGCTGCACGTGGGCCCGGGCGAGACGGCAGCACCGCACCGCCTCCGCGACCCCCAATCCTTCGCCCGCGTCCTGGCGTTCCTCTTCGAACTGCGGCGGGCGTGGCTGTTCGGGGAGGACGCGGTTGGCCTTGAACGCCACTCGATGATCGGCAACGGCTCCTCCACCGCGCTGCTGACGCCCGACGCGAAGATCTGCTGGATGAGCCACCCTCTGCCGGACTCCGGTTCACTGTTCGCCCACATTTTGGGCGGCGATGCCGCCGGGCACTTCTCGGTGGAACCGGTCAAAGCCTCCCAAGTGCTGGGACAGCGCTACGTGGACAGCACCATGATTGTCGAAACCCGCTGGGCGGACGTCACGGTCACCGACTACCTGGAGCCCGCACCGGAAGGCATCACCAGCCTGGTCCGGGTGCTGACGGGCCACGGCGCAGCCAGGATCACGTTTGCTCCGCGGCCGGACTACGCCAACGCCCCGTTCAGCATGGAGGCGCGGGGCGGGGAACTGCATGTGCTGGGCACCTCGGAGCCCATCATCCTGTTCGCGCCGGGCGCCGCGTTCAGCATCACCTCGGACGGCCGCCATGCCACGGCAACGGCATCCGTCAACCTCCAGGACGGGCCCGTGGTACTCAACCTCCGCTGCGGGGACACCGAACCGCAGTCCGCGGACCCCGGCGGGGAGACGGAACGGCGGGCCCGGGTGGCGCTCCATGCCCGGCAGTGGGTGCAGAACCTTTCCCTGCCATCGGTCAAGCCCTCGCTGGTACGGCGGTCGGCACTGGTGCTCCGCGCCCTGGTGCATGAACCCACGGGCGCCGTACTCGCGGCCCCCACCACTTCCCTGCCCGAGGGAATCGGCGGGACCAGGAACTGGGATTACCGGTACTGCTGGCTGCGGGATGCCTCCATGACCGTCAATGCGCTGGTGGACCTGGGCTCCACGGCGGAGGCAGCCGGATTCCTGGGCTGGCTGGGCCGGATCCTCGAACACGCACCCGGCCCCGAATGGCTGCACCCCCTTTACTCGGTGACGGGCGCGCCGCTGTCCACGGAAGCCGTGGTCGACAGCCTTCCCGGGTACGCGGGCTCCCGTCCGGTGCGGATCGGAAACGCGGCGGACCACCAGGTCCAGCTGGACGTCTTTGGGCCGGTGGCCGAACTCATCCACTCGCTGAGTGAACGCGAGGGCGCGCTCGCCGACGACCACTGGGAGCTGATGATCCAGATGGCCTCGGCGGTCCTGGCCCGCTGGCATGAGCCGGACCACGGGATCTGGGAAGCCCGGCGGGCGGCACGGCATCACGTGTATTCAAAGGTGATGTGCTGGGTGACCCTGGACCGCGCGCTGCGGACCGCGGCGCGGCACGGCCGGGAGCCGGACCCGGCCTGGGCGCCGGCGGCAGCCACGATCCGTGCGGAAGTGCTCCGTGAGGGCTGGGACGAGTCCGCGAAGTCCTACACTGTTGCCTACGACAGCCCGGACCTGGATGCCGCCGTCCTTCACATCGGTCTCTCCGGCCTGCTGGACGTCACGGACCAGCGTTTCCTGGACACCGTCACCGCTGTGGAGCGGGAGCTGCGGGTGGGGCCAACGGTCTTCCGCTACAGGTACGACGACGGGCTG
Source organism: Arthrobacter sp. NicSoilB11 (assembly GCF_019977375.1). Lineage (NCBI taxonomy): Bacteria > Bacillati > Actinomycetota > Actinomycetes > Micrococcales > Micrococcaceae > Arthrobacter > Arthrobacter sp. NicSoilB11. Next base: position 4,094,631 of record NZ_AP024657.1, on the reverse strand, counting down.
CCGGGCCTGGAGGGCGGGTTCCACATCTGCACCACCTGGCTGATCGAGGCGTACGTGGCCGTGGGCCGCATCGATGAGGCCTGGGACCTTTTTGACCAGCTGGTGAACCTTTTCGGCCCCACCGGGCTGCTCCCCGAGGAATACGACCCCGGCACCGAGACCCACCTGGGCAACCATCCGCAGGCCTACTCGCACCTGGGTTTCATCCGCTGTGCCCGGCTGCTGGACGAACACCAGGACAGGAGATAGTCGGCTCCCGTCGTGGGTACGTAGAGTGGAGGTAACAGGGACCCACATTACTGAAACGAGACTGATGACGACCGCCCGCGCCCAGGGAGTGGGGTTCCGGTCCGAACGCGGACCCATCCTCATCGCACTGATGCTGTCCACGGGACTCGTGGCCATCGACTCCACCATCGTGGCCACGGCCGTGCCGTCGATCGTCCGTGACGTGGGCGGCTTTTCGTCCTTCCCCTGGCTGTTCTCCGCCTACCTGCTGGCGCAGGCAGTCACGGTACCCATCTACGGGAAACTTTCGGACATGGCGGGCCGCAAGCCCATCATCCTGACCGGCATTGGCCTGTTCCTGCTGGGCTCCGTGCTGTGCGGCTTCGCCTGGAGCATGCCGTCGCTGATCGCCTTCCGGGCCCTGCAGGGACTGGGCGCCGGCGCGGTGCTTCCGGTGTCCATCACCATCGCGGGCGACATCTACACCCTGCAGGAGCGCGCCAAGGTCCAGGGCTACCTGGCCAGCGTGTGGGCTGTTTCCTCGGTGGTTGGCCCCAGCCTGGGCGGCATTTTCTCCGCGCTGGGCATCTGGCGCGGCATCTTCCTGGTCAACGTCCCGCTCTGCCTGCTGGCCGGGTGGATGCTGGTCCGCACGCTCCACGAAAACGTGGAACGCGCCAAGCACAAGGTGGACTACGCCGGCGCCGTGCTCCTGGCCGGCTCCCTTGGCCTGCTGATCCTCGGCGCCCTCCAGGGCGGCCAGGCCTGGGCCTGGAATTCGCCCATCAGCATTGGCGTCTTCGTGGTGGGCGCAGTCCTGCTGGCCGCGTTCCTCCTGGTGGAGCGGCGCGCGGCCGAACCCATCCTGCCCTCCTGGGTGGTATCGCGGCGCCTGCTGGCCACTACCGCCCTGGTGTCCTTCGGGGTTGGCACGGTGATGATCGGCCTCACCTCCTACGTGCCCACCTTCCTGGAGGGAGCACTGTCTTCCTCGCCCCTGGTGGCCGGCCTGGCCCTGGCAGCCCTGACCCTCGGCTGGCCCCTCAGCGCTTCGCAGGCCGGCAGGTTCTACCTGCGCATCGGCTTCAAGTCCACGGCCCTGATCGGCATCGCCATTTCCGTGGCGGGCCTGCTGATCCTGTCGCTGACCGCCGGCGCCCCCAACGTTGCGCTGATCGCCGTCAGCTGCTTCGTCGTCGGGCTCGGCCTGGGCCTGCTGGCCACGCCAACCCTGATCGCCGCCCAATCCAGCGTCCCCTGGCACGAACGCGGCGTGGTGACCAGCACCAACATGTTCGCCCGCTCCATCGGCAGTGCGCTGGGCGTGGCCGTGTTCGGTGCCGTGGCCAACGCCATCTACGGCCGCAGCAGCGGCGGCGAGGGGGACCCCGCAACCGTGGTGGCCGCGTCCGGGGCTGTGTTCCTGGCTGCGCTGGTGGCCGGGTTGCTGACCGTCGCGGGGGTGCTGGCCATGCCCGCCGTCAAGGCCGAAACAGCGGAGCCTGCCGCAGAACCTGTGGAGGAACCTGTCGATCCGGAACCCGTGTCCAGCCCCGAAGGCGGCTCCAGCCATGGCCGCGCCGTCTAGTGGAATGCCGGCTGGCGCGATGCCCGCCGGGGGATGACTACCGGGAGGCTCGGAAGATCGACGGCGCGGGCCGGGCCCCGGTGGCAAGGTCGGCCAGGATCCGTCCGATGACGGGGGTGAACTTGAAGCCGTGCCCGGAGAAGCCGGCGCCGATCACGACAGGCCCCACCCGGTCCAGGATGAAGTCCTCGTCCGGGGTGGTGGTGTACGTGCAGCTGATGGCCCCGAGGTCATCGGGGTCGACGCCGGGCAGCCACTGCCGCGCGTAGTCCTGCAGCGCTGCCAGCTGCGTCGGTTCGGGCCGGAAGTCGCGGTGGTCCGGGTCCACCACGGGTCCCACCCCATGCCAGCCGGCCTTGATGCCCTCGCCCGGAGTCTGCATGCCATAGACAGGGGAGTACCAGCCCCGGTAGTCCGGGCCCGGATAGTGGTTGAAGCCGGGCCACACGGCGCCGGCGTCCGCCACCCGGAAATGCGCAGGCTGCTCCTGCGTCACCCGGAGGCGGGGTAGGCGGATCCCGCCAGCGTCCACGCCTGACGCGTTGCCGGAGAGAATATCCAGCAGCTTCCCGGTCCAGCCGCCTGCCGTCACCACTGCCTGCGCTGCCGTAACCACCTCGGTGCCCGCAACCGATTCGAGCGTCAGCCGCACGCCGTCGTCGAGCACCACAAAGTCCACCACCTTGGTGTGGTGCCTGATCTCGGCGCCCCGGGCGGACGCCAGCCGCTGGAAGGCGGGCAACGCGGCTTCCGGATTGAGCTGGCCGCCGTCGGGCATGTGCAGGACCTGCTGGTCGAAGCGGATGCCGCGCCACCGTTCATGCGCCTCGGCAGGGTCCAGGAACTCGGCACGGATCCCGGCAGCGGTGAGGGCAGCCGAAACCTTTTGGAGGTCCCCGCCGGGGCCGTGGTTGACGATCCCGGTGCGCGCCAGCAGCTGTGTGCCGCTTTCCTGCTCCAGCTCGTCCCACAGGGCCAGCCCCTCGGCCAGCATGTCCACGTACTCGGGCCGGTGGTAGCCCGGGTTCAGGTTCCGTGTTGCCCCGTGGGATGCGCCGATCCTGTGCCCGGGACCGAACTGCTCCACCAGCGTTACCTGCCGGCCGCGGCGGGACAACGCCCACGCGGCGGCGGAGCCCATGGCGCCGCCGCCGATCACCACGGTGTCAAGAACAGTGTTCATCAGCCCTCCAAGCTGGGTGTGCGGTTCAACAGATTCACAGGCTTATGCCAACAAAAGCGCGACGCCGATCATCGCCGGCACTGCCACCACGGTGGTGATCAGCACGGTGTCCTTCGCCACGGTGAGCCCCGTCTGGTACCGGCTGGCGGCCACGAACACGTTCTGCGCGGTGGGCAGGGCCGACGTGACCACCACCGCGAACAGGGCATGGCCGTCCATCCCCAGCGCGAAGCGCGCGAAAACATAGGCAAGGGCCGGCTGGACCACCAGCTTGAAGCCGCTCGCCAGCAGGGTGTCCACGCGCCGCCCGGCCGAGGCCTGCAGCGGGCGGGTGCCGTTCAGGCTCATCCCGAAAGCGATCAGCATGGCGGGAATCGCCGCGCCGCCAATGAGGTGGATGGGTTCCATCACCAGCGCCGGAACCTGGAATCCGGTGCCGGCCACCAGCAGCCCCAGGCCGGAGCCCACAATCATGGGGTTCCGCAGGATCATCAGGAAGAAGCCCAGGGCAGTGGTGCGGTGCGTGCTGGTGCTCGAGTCAAGGATCATCAGGAACGTCGGGGTGAAGAACGCCAGCTGGAAGATCAGCAGCGGGGCCACGTAGCTGGCGTCGCCCAGGACATATACCGCGATGGGAATACCCAGGTTCGCCGAGTTGGCCAGGGATGCTGACATGGCGGACATCAGCGATTCGGGGAGCGCCCGCTTCAGCCATAACCTGGCGAGGGCGAAGAAGATGGCGGCGGTGGTGATGGCCGCCGCCGCGGTAACCAGCAGCGGTTCGGCGAACACTTCCTGCAGCCGGGCCTTGCTGAGGGTTTCGAAGAGCAGCGCCGGGCTGGCGACGAAGAAGGTGAGGCCGCTGAGTACGGGCCGGGCGTTGTCGCCCAGGATCCTCCGCCGGCCCACGAACCATCCCACCAGGATGATGCACCAGACCACGAAGAACCCGGCCAGCACCCCTAGCAAGGATCAGCCTTTTGGGCGCACTGGAGTAAAGGACCGGGTTGCACGCTCCGGTTACAGGGTGGCGTTGTTAAGCGCGAAAGGGGGGCGCATCATCCCGGGGGTGAGGCCCTCTGCGGGATCGTTGCCCAGCTGGATCATCCGGTTGTTTTCGTCCACATGGACCACGCGGGGCTCGTAGGCCTTGGCCTCTTCGGTGGTCATCTGGGCGTAGGTGATGAGGATGACAATGTCGTTCTCGTGCATGAGATGCGCCGCTGCACCATTGATGCCGATCACGCCGGAGCCGCGCTCGCCGGCAATGGTGTAGGTCTCAAGCCGTGCGCCGTTGGTGACATCCACAATGGACACCAGCTCGCCGGGGAGGATGTCGGCGGCCTCGAGCAGGTCAAGGTCCACGGTGACCGACCCAACGTAGTGCAGGTCGGCGTGCGTGACGGTGGCCCGGTGGATTTTGGACTTGAACATTGTTCGATTCATAACGGCTCCAGTCTAGACCTGCGGCCTTCTGCCCGCAGTGACGCAGGAAACACAAGAGTCACGTACGCTGCTGCGCAGTGATGCCGGGGATCGCTGCGCAGGGTGCGCACCTGCGCAACGACGTGCTGTGTGGCGGCGCAGGGAAGGGTGCGTACGACGGCGGCCGGTCACCCGGCGTCGTCCCTTGCCACTGCGGCGGCGGCCGCCGCCAGGGTCTCCCGGGCGGCCAGGATGGCCGGGCGCTGGGCGCTGGAGCGGCGGACCGAGGTGAAGATGGTGCGGTGCGGCTTGCCGGGAAGCTCCAGCAGCTGGGCCGTGGTGCCACGGCCGGTCCACACCAGGTCCGGCATCAGGGCCACGGCATTGCCGGACTCGATCAGGCGTGCCTGGGCCTGCAGGTCTGCGGTCTCAAAGCGGACATCGGGCTCGAAGCCGGCGCTGCGGCAGGCCTGTTCCGCCCAATGGCGCGATGCGGCACCCCTCGGTTCCATGACCCAGGCGAGGTGCGCCGTGTCCTCGATTCCGCGAATGGCCGGGCCGCCGTCGGACGCCGGGGGGACCGCCAGCCGGATAGCGTCGGTGGTCAGCTTTACCCGGTCCAGCTCCGGATAGCGCGGGGCGGCGTGCCCGGGGTATTGCTCGGCGATGACCAGGTCGAAGTCGCGCGCCCATGTCTCATGCAGCGCGGTCTCGGGCTCGCGCTGGATCATCTCGATCCGGACCTCGGGGTAGGCGGTGGCCATGCGGGTGAGGGTGTCCGGCATCAGGGCCAGCGCCGCGGACTGGAACACGGCAATCCGCACCGTCCCCGTGACTGTGGTCAGGGACGCGGCCAGGTCCGCTTCGGCCTGCTCCATGGTTTCCAGCAGCTGCGCCGTGTGCGCCACGAGCACCTCCGCCTGGGGTGTCAGCTGCACCCGCCGCCCGGTCTTCCGGAGCAGTTCCACGCCCACTTCCTTCTCCAGCAGGGCCAGCTGCTGGGATACCGACGACGGGCTGTACTGCAGTGCCTCAGCCACCTCTGCCAGCGTCCCCCGGATGCTTAACTCGCGGAGCAGCCGAAGCCTGCGGACGTCAAGCATGATGGATTCCTAACTGAAACTAATGAATATAGGTTAGAAGTAGTCACTTTATCTAACGCAACCGCGCACGCATACTGTTGAAACCGAGTTACCCCCGTCACAGCCAGTTTCCTTGGCGTGCCGCGGCGGGGTCGCACCCCAAGCAGGAGTTCCTGATGAGCAGTAAAGATATGAGCCAATCGATCATGCGGCGCAAGCCTATTGATGACATCGAAGAAGAAAACAAGCACAGCGGACTGTTCAAGTCCCTTGGCCTGTGGCAGCTCACCGCCATCGGCGTTGGCGGAATCATCGGCGTCGGCATCTTTTCCCTCGCGGGACTGGTGGCCGCCGGCAGCGAAGGAACACCCGGGGTGGGGCCCGCGGTACTGATTTCCTTCCTGATCGCAGGCCTGGCCTCAGCGGCCGCAGCCCTGTCCTACGCGGAGTTCGCGGGCATGATCCCGCGCGCCGGCTCCGCCTACACCTATGGCTACGTAGCGCTCGGCGAGGTGATCGGCTGGTTCATCGGCTGGGACCTGCTGCTGGAATACATTGCCATTGTGGCGGTGGTGGCCATCGGCATCTCCGGCTACCTTGACGCCTTCCTCGCCGGCATCGGCATCCATTTGCCCACCTGGATGACCTCCACCGCAGACGAGGGCAAGGGCGGCATCGTCAACATTCCCGCCATCCTGGTCTGCCTGCTGGTGACCTGGATCCTCTCCCGCGGCACCAAGGCGTTCGGCCGGTTCGAACTCGTGGCCGTGGCCATCAAGGTCATCCTGATCCTCTTCATCATCGGGCTGGGCATCTTCTACATCGACACCAACAACTACAACCCGTTCATGCCCAGCGGCTTCGGTCCCGTGGTGGCAGGCTCCGCCACAGTCTTCTTCGCCGTGTTCGGCTACGACGCCATGAGCACCGCGGCAGAGGAAGCCAAGGACGGCAAGAAGCACATGCCCAAGGCCATCGTGCTTTCGCTCATCATCGCCATGCTGCTTTACGTTGCCGCCACCCTGGTCCTCACCGGCATGCAGAACTACAAGGACATCGACCCCAAGGCGGGCTTCGCCTCGGCCTTCACCTCCGTGGGGCTCCCGGTCATCGCCACCATCATCTCTGTGTTCGCCGTGCTGTCCATCCTCACCGTGATGCTGACGTTCCTCCTGGGCGTTACCCGCGTCTGGTTCTCCATGAGCCGCGACGGCCTGCTCCCCGGCTGGTTCTCCAAGACTGACCGCCACGGCACCCCGCAGCGCGTCACCTGGATCGGCGGCATCGCGTCCGCTTTCCTTGCCGGCGTGTTCCCCATCAAGGCGGTCGCTGACCTGACCAATATCGGCATCCTGGCCGCGTTCGTCGTCGTCTGCCTGTCCGTGATCATCTTCCGCTACAAGCGCCCCGACGCCCCACGCACGTTCCGCCTGCCGCTGATGCCCCTGGTTCCGGCCTTCGGCGTCCTTGCCTCGGCCTTCCTGATGCTGCAGCTGCACTGGGAGACCTGGCTGCGGTTCGTGGTGTGGCTGATCATCGGCCTGGCCATCTACTTCGGCTACGGCCGCAAGCACTCGCTGATGAACCCCAACAGCCCGCGCCATGAGGAGCTCGTGGAGCTGCACCGCCCCCTCGCCTAGCCCACCTCCGGGACGCCCGCTCACATCCGGCGGGTTTTCCGGGAACCCCCGCTCACTTATGGGCGTCCCGCAGCGAACCCCCGCTCACCCAGTGAGCGGGGGTTCGCTGTTTGTTGCCGGAAGTGAGCGGGCGTTGAGGTTTCGGGCGTCAAAGGTGAGCGGGCGTGCGGGGGCGGAACCAGGTCCTCAAAACATCGGTATTCCTAACCTGTATTGGTTGGAAAAGATCGCTTTATCTTATGTGAGCAGAAGCTCATACTGATGGAAAGACCTTCTCCCACGGCACGAAAGATCGGGAAAAATCATGACCCACGTTGCAATGGAACCAGCAACTTCAGCCGGTACCGCACCGCAGACCGTCGACGTCGACGTCCCCCAGGCAAAGGCCCTCGCCAATGAGTCTGTCGCCTTGGTCCGGCGCTGGCTCACCGAGGCCGCCAAGGTCCCCGTGGACGCTTCCGCCGAGCAGCTGGCAGGCGTGCTGAAGGACCCGAACGGCCTGGACTTCACAGTGGGCTTCGTGGACGGCGTGGTCCGTCCCGAGGACCTGAACGTGGCGGCCCGCAACCTGGCCAAGCTCGCCCCCAAGGTCCCGGCCTTCCTGCCCTGGTACATGCGCAGCGCCGTGGCCCTCGGCGGCACCATGGCCCCCGTCGTGCCGCAGGTGGTCATCCCCATCGCCCGCAGGGTGCTCCGTGAAATGGTGGGCCACCTCATCGTTGACGCCACCGACGCCAAGCTGGGCCCGGCCATCGCCAAGATCCGCAAGGACGGCATCAAGCTCAACGTCAACCTCCTCGGCGAGGCAGTCCTGGGGGAGCACGAGGCGTCCCGCCGGCTCGAGGGCACGCACACGCTGCTGGCCCGTCCCGACGTCGACTACGTTTCCATCAAGGTCTCCTCCACCGTGGCCCCGCACTCTGCCTGGGCGTTCGATGAAGCCGTGGAACACGTCGTCGAAAAGCTCACCCCGCTCTTCCAACGCGCAAACTCCTTCGCCGGTGCGGGGAAGAAGGCCAAGTTCATCAACCTGGACATGGAGGAGTACAAGGACCTGGACATGACCATCGCGGTCTTCACCAGGATCCTGGACAAGCCCGAGTTCAAGGACCTCGAAGCCGGCATCGTGCTCCAGGCCTACCTCCCGGACGCACTCTCCGCCATGATCCGCCTGCAGGACTGGGCCGCCGAGCGCCGCGCCAAGGGCGGCGCGGGCATCAAGGTCCGCGTGGTCAAGGGTGCCAACCTGCCCATGGAGCAGGTGGAGGCCTCCCTGCATGACTGGCCGCTGGCCACCTGGGGCACCAAGCAGGACTCGGACACGAGCTACAAGCGGGTCATCAACTACGCGCTGCACCCGGACCGGATCCAGAACATCCGGATCGGCGTGGCCGGCCACAACCTGTTCGACATCGCCTTCGCCTGGCTCCTGGCCAAGCAGCGCGGCGTGGAGTCCGGCATCGAGTTCGAGATGCTGCTGGGCATGGCGCAGGGCCAGGCAGAGGCCGTCAAGAAGGACGTGGGCTCCCTGCTGCTCTACACCCCCGTGGTGCACCCCTCCGAGTTCGACGTCGCCATCGCCTACCTGATCCGCCGCCTGGAAGAAGGTGCCAGCCAGGAAAACTTCATGTCCGCCGTCTTCGAACTCAGCGAAAACGAAGGCCTCTTCGAGCGCGAAAAGCAGCGCTTCCTGTCCTCGCTCGACGCCCTGGACAACAGCGTGCCGCTGCCCAACCGCCGCCAGGACCGCAACCTCCCGCCGGAGCCCATGCCGCACGCCGGTTTCAAGAACACCCCGGACACCGATCCCGCGCTGCCGGCCAACCGCACCTGGGGCCGCGCCATCCTGGAACGCGTCCCGGCCTCCACCCTGGGCAACGCGTCGGTCAAGGCCGCGTTCATCAACGACGAAGCAACCCTCAACGCGGCCATCGCCAACGCCGTGGAAAAGGGCAAGGCCTGGGGAGAACTCTCCGGCAACGAACGCGCCGAGATCCTGCACCGGGCCGGAGAGATCCTGGAAGCCCGCCGGGCCGACCTCCTGGAGGTCATGGCCAGCGAGACCGGCAAGACGATCGACCAGGGCGACCCCGAGGTCAGCGAAGCCGTGGACTTCGCCCACTACTACGCCGAGTCCGCGCGGAAGCTGGACACGGTCGACGGCGCCACGTTCGTCCCAGCCAAGCTCACCGTTGTCACGCCGCCCTGGAACTTCCCGGTCGCCATCCCCGCAGGGTCCACCCTCGCGGCACTCGCCGCCGGCTCCGCCGTCGTCATCAAGCCTGCCAAGCAGGCCGCACGCAGCGGCGCCGTGATGATCGAAGCCCTGTGGGAAGCCGGCGTGCCCAAGGGCGTGCTGACCATGGTGCAGCTGGGGGAGCGGGAACTGGGCCGGCAGCTGATCAGCCACCCGTCCGTGGACCGCGTGATCCTCACCGGCGGCTACGAAACCGCCGAGCTGTTCCGTTCCTTCCGCAAGGACCTGCCGCTGCTTGCTGAAACGAGCGGCAAAAATGCCATCATCGTCACGCCCAGCGCAGACCTGGACCTGGCGGCCAAGGATGCGGCCTACTCCGCGTTCGGCCATGCCGGCCAGAAGTGCTCCGCGGCCTCGCTGGTGATCCTTGTGGGCTCGGTTGCCAAGTCCAAGCGCTTCCACAACCAGCTGATTGACGCCGTGACGTCCCTGAAGGTGGGCTACCCGCAGGACCCCACCAGCCAGATGGGCCCCATCATCGAGCCCGCCAACGGCAAACTCCTCAACGCCCTGACCACCCTGGGCGACGGCGAGAACTGGGCCGTGGAACCGCGGAAGCTGGATGACACCGGGCGGCTGTGGAGCCCCGGCGTGCGGTACGGCGTCAAGCGCGGCTCCTACTTCCACCTGACCGAGTTCTTCGGCCCGGTCCTGGGTGTGATGACCGCTGACACGCTGGAAGAGGCCATCGCCATCCAGAACCAGATCGAGTACGGCCTCACCGCAGGCCTGCACTCGCTGAACTCCGAGGAGCTGGGCATCTGGCTGGACACCATCCAGGCCGGCAACCTCTATGTGAACCGCGGCATCACCGGCGCGATCGTGCAGCGCCAGCCGTTCGGCGGCTGGAAGAAGTCCGCCGTCGGCGCCGGAACCAAGGCCGGCGGCCCCAACTACCTGGCCGGGCTCGGCGATTGGGCGCCGGGAACGGCCTCGGCGAATGCCGCTGTCACCCACCCCGGCGTGCGGCGCATCGTCAACGCCGCCGGCCCCGCCCTGCAGCCCGCCGAGCTCGAATCCGTCCAGCGCGCACTGGCCTCCGACGCCGAAGCGTGGGCCGAGGAGTTCGGCACCGCCAAGGACGTCTCCGGACTCAGCGCCGAGCGCAACATCTTCCGCTACCGGAGCCTGCCGGTCACCATCCGGCTCTCCGAAGGCGCGCCGCTGGCGCACCTCGTCCGGACTGTGGCGGCCGGCGTGCTGGCGGGTTCGGCAGTCACCGTGTCCACCGCCGTCGAACTTCCCGCCCAGCTGCGCTCCGTGCTCACCGCCCTTGATATCGACGTAGTGGTGGAGTCCGACGCCGGCTGGCTGGCTTCGGCGGCGGGCCTCGCCTCCGCGGGCAAACTGTCCGGTGCGCGCATCCGCCTGATCGGCGGCGACGCTTCCGCGCTCGCCGATGCGACCGGCGGCCGGCCGGACGTGGCCATCTATGCCCACGCCGTCACAGAGGCCGGGCGCGTGGAACTGCTTCCGTTCCTGCACGAGCAGGCCGTCAGCATCACGGCACACCGGTTCGGCACCCCGAACCACCTGTCGGACGCGCTGATCTGAGCCATTGAGGCTCTGATCCCTTGAAACCCGCGCGCCGGAGCCAGGCGCAAGGAAAGGCCGGGCAGCCACCGAACGGTGGCTGCCCGGCCTTGTTTCTTTAGGGCCTTGCCTCTTTAGAGCAGTGTGTTTAGCCGGTCTCGCTAGCCCAGATACCAGCCCGGTGGTGTCCAGGTGGCCGGGACGCTGTGGGCCGAGAATTCCTCGCAGCGGGTGCAGGTGTACGCCACTTCGCCAAGAGTGGCTACGGTTCCGTCACGCCGGTAGGTGGGCGGAATGTACGATTCGAGGTAGACGAACTCGTCCGTACGGCATTTGTCGCAAGTGGGTTTTCCCACGTAGCCGGAGTCCACGGAGGCGTGTCCGGTTCCGAGGGTGTTCTGGCGGGTGGACGGCCGTGCGGTGTTGTACGGGCGCGCGTGCGCTGAACCGAGATGGATGTTCCTGGCTGTCGTCATTGGCTGCCTGTCCCAAGCGCGGCTTTCCGGCATGCGGATGCGCGCTTGTTTTAGTGAACCGGCCTGCTGCTTGACCTTGGTAATTGAGCATAGGGGATGGCACCTCCCCTATCAATGGACACGGGCCCCCTAACTCCCCTAAATGCAGGAATTTGTGCCGGTAGGGAGTTAAGTTTGGCGGTTAATGGTCCTTCCGACGATCGATTGGGTGAGGGCGTCGATCACCTCGGCGTTGGCCAACGGGTTGCGGATCAGCGTGAAATCCACATCCCCCACCGCCGGAAGATCGAACCGGCGCGTGATGATTTTCAGGTCCTCAGGCACCAGCGACGTCGGCATCACGGCCACGCCGATGCCGGCCCGGACTGCCGCAAGCACGCCGCTGATCTGGCGGGTGGTGCAGGTAATCCGCCAGGTCCTGCCATGGGCTTCCAGCGCATCGATGGCCAGCTTTCGGCTGAGGCTCGGGGAAGGGTAGGCGATCAAGGGCACGGGCGTCCCAGGCTCCAGCACCGTCTGCTCCAGCCCCACCCAGGAGAAGGAATCGTGCTGGACCACGGTGCCGTCCTTTGCGCCGGCAACCCATTTCACGAACACCAGGTCCAGCTGTCCGGCGTTGAGCTTCCGGTACAGCTGGTCGCTTTGCCCAACGGTCAGTTCCAGGTTGATCTGCGGGTAGATCTGCCGGAATTCACGCAGGATCCGGGGCAGCCCGGTGATGGCGAGGTCGTCCGCGGTGCCGAACCTCAGGCGGCCGCGCATTGCCGAGCCGGAGAAGTAGCGCGCGGCGGCGTCGTGCGCGGACAGGATGTTGCGGGCAAAACCCGCCATGGCGTCGCCGTTGTCCGTGAGCCTGACGTCCCGGGTATCCCGGGCAATCAGGCTGCGTTTGGCGGCCGCTTCAAGTTTTCGGATGTGCTGGCTGATGGTGGGCTGGGCCAGGCCCAGGCGCTCGGCGGCCTTGGTGAAACTCAGGGTGTCCGCCACCGCGAGGAAGGAACGCAGCTGGGCTGGTTCAAACATTGTGGGTTCCCGGGCCTTCCACTCTGGATGGGTTATTGCGTTTCGCAATACGAGTTATAGGGACCATACGCCTCCATAATCTGCTCCGCCAGCCTAGCGTTAAAGACATCCCAGACCGCCCGCAATTTGAGGACACTCCTGTGGCACCCCCACCGCCTTCGTCGGCCTCCGTCTCCCAACCAGTCATCGACGCCGCGGGCACACCGCCGCCGGACAACCAGACCCAGCCGCTCGCCGTCGTCGCCGAAAAGCTCCCCTGGAAGCACACCTTCATCTCGTTGAAAGTGCCCAACTTCCGGATCTTCGCCGTGGGCCACTTCATCGCCGTCATTGCCATCTGGATGCAGCGCATCGCCCAGGACTGGCTGGTGCTGCAGCTCTCGGGATCGGTGACGGCCGTCGGATTCACGGTGGCCCTGCAGTTCATGCCCTCCCTGCTGCTTGGCCCGTGGGGCGGCATGATCGCCGACCGGTTCGCCAAGCGGAAAATCCTCATCCTGTGCCAGGCTGTGGCCGCCATCCTGGCTGCATCACTGGCCCTGCTGGCCCTCACCGGCGTCATCATGGTCTGGCATGTCTATGTCATCGCCTGCGTCCTGGGCCTGGTGACCGTCCTTGACCAGCCCGCACGGCAGGTGTTCGTCAATGAACTCGTCGGCCCCAAGTATCTGCGGAACGCCATCAGCGTCAACTCCACCACCTTCCAGCTGGGCGGGCTGATCGGCCCTGCGATCGCGGGCCTGCTCCTGACGGCAGTAGGGGCGGGCTGGGCGTTCGCGGCGAACGCCCTGGCCTGCTGCTCAACGGTGACCATGCTCCTGCTCCTGCGCAAGGACCAGCTGTACGTCAGCGCCCCGACGCCCAAGAGCAAGGGCATGCTCCGGGAAGGGCTGCGCTACGCCCTGAGCAAGCCCACCATCTACTGGCCATGGCTCATGGCAGGGTTCATCTCGGTCTTCGCCATGAGCCTGCCGGTGCTGCTTGCCGCCTACGCGGACCACATCTTCCAGGTGGGCGCCGGCGGGTACGGACTCCTCAACGCCCTGGTGGCACTGGGTGCCCTGTCCGGCGCCGTGGCGTCCACCCGCCGTCGGCAGCTCCGCCTGCGGTCCGTGGTGTTCTGCGCGGGGATGTATGGCCTGATGCTCTGCCTCGCAACCCTCGCCCCGTCCATGGTGTGGTTCGGGGCCGTGATGGTCCTGTCCGGGTTCTGGTGCCTGATGTTCCTTACCGGCTCAAACCAGCTGGTGCAGGTCAGTTCCAACATGGCCATCCGCGGCCGCGTGATGAGCCTGTACATCATGGTGCTGATCGGGGGCCAGGCGCTGGGCGGCCCCATGCTGGGCTGGATCGCCGAACATGCCGATCCCCACGTTGCCCTGCTGGTATCCGGCGGTGTTCCCGCGCTGGCGGCCATGACGGTGGCGGTGGTCCTGGCGCGCAAGGGTGGATTGAAGCTCCGGATGGACCTGAAAGGCGGCCACCCGGTGAGGATCGTCAGCCGCCACGCAGGTGCCTAGGACTGCGCCAGCCGGTCCGCCATGTGAAGAACCTGGTGCGGATACTCCGGGGAGCGCTCCTGGAACTGGAGCACGGCTTCATTGCGGATGACCCCGTCACGGATCTCGATGGCCCGCGCGATGGTGTCATTGCCTTCCCAGGCGTCAGGACCGGCCATCACGGTTTCGAGGAACGGCTGCAGGGCCTGGCTGATCTCCCAGCTGGAGGAGTTCCAGAGGTAGGAGGGGCTGTGGTCCACCGCGTAGTAGTTGATGTGGTCCCCGACCGTAAACATCGGATCGGCAAACGTGGTGGAGCGGGCCCAGCTGAATCCCATGCCCTCATCACAGGAGACATCGATGATGAGGCTGCCCGGGCGGAATCCCGCCAGGTCCTCTGGCCGCAGGTACGTCAGCGGGTTGTTGGGGTCCTGCAGCGTGCAGTTGACCACGATGTCGCTTTCGGCGAGGAACGGGGCCAGCGGAACCCGGCCCCGCTCGGTGATGACCTGGCTCAGGAAGGGGGCCTCGGCGTCGTGGTCAAACTGCACGATGTTCACCGAATGGATAGGGGCACCCACCGCAGCCACACCGCGGTTGGTGAGCACCTGGACGTCGTGGACGCCGTGTGCGTTCAGTGCCGTCACAGCCCCGCGGGCGGTGGCGCCGAAACCGATCACCATGGCACTGAGGCGGCGCCCGTAGTCCCCGGTGGAACCGGTCAGGGCCAGCGCGTGCAGGACCGAACAGTAGCCGGCAAGTTCGTTGTTCTTGTGGAACACGTGCAGGCCGAACCCGCCGTCGCTGGCCCAGTGGTTCATCGCCTCAAAGGCGATGAGGGTGAGCTTCTTGTCAATGGCGAGTTGGGTGATGGCACGGTCCTGGACGCAGTGCGGCCACCCCCAGAGGACCTGCCCATCGCGCATGTCGGCAAGGTCTTCCGGCTGGGGTTTGGGCAGGAGCACGACGTCGGCCGCGGCCAGTAGCTCTTCCCTGTCCGCCATTCTTCCCACCAAGGTGGAGAGGTGGCTGTCCGGAACACCGAAGCGCTCGCCGTAGCCCTGTTCCAGGATGATGCGTCCGCGGAGTTCGGGGTCGATCCGCTCAAAATGCAGGGGATGGATGGGAACCCGGCGCTCGTCCGGTTTCCGCGTAGTGGCCAGGACGCCCAGGCTCAGCTGGGCCTGTTGGCCTGTCACTTCTTCTTAGCGGCCTTGCTGGATGTGATGTCCAGGGAGCTGGCCGGCGCAGCGGCGGCCTTCTTGTCTGCGCGCTTTTCCTTGAGGGACTTGCCGGACTTTTTTGATGCCGTTTGACGCGGGGACTTGTCAGCCATGATTGCTCCTGTAGCGGAACCGAAAAGGTTCCTGACTACCGACCCTACACCCCTGTACCTAATACGCGCCGGGGGTTGCAAAGCTGTGGGAAGAGGGAAAACAGAGCGGCTGACGGGAATCGAACCCGCGTATCAAGCTTGGGAAGCTAGCGCTCTACCATTGAGCTACAGCCGCATGCCGCCACTCGCGCGGGGCAGAACTTAGCTTAGCGCAGATCTGCGGGCTCCCCGCCAACCCCGAAGCTGCGCGGCTTTCGTGTCCTGAACGCGGGACGTCATCCAGTAACTCTTCAATAACGTCGGCGCTGTCGGCTGGGTCTGGGCGCCGGGCGCTGGCTAACCTGATCCGGGTAGCGGCCGCGTTGGGGGAGGCAGCTATTGTGGCAGCCCACGTCAACCACAGGAACTATCTTCATGGCAATCGCAGAGTACGAGGTCCTCATAGAACGCGACGCCATGGCCGTCTACCAGTACCTCCTCGACGCCACCAATCTTCCCTCCTGGCGCAACGATGTCCGCAGCGTGAAGCTCGTGCAGGGGCCGGCCGAGGCTGCGGGGGCTGTCTACCGGAAAATGGTGGCGGGCCGTTCGGGCCTGAGCATTCCCGCGGACCTGGAAATCACCAACGTGCGCCCCGGCGCAGAAATCCAGTTCCACGTTGTGTCCGGGCCGGCAACCCGCTGGGGCGGCTATTACCTGAGCACCGAAGACGCGGGAACCCGGGTCCGGTTCGCCATGGAAGCCAAACGCGAGGGGCGCCTCGGTTTCTTCAGCAGGTTCGGCTTCCTGGACGGTATGCTGCAGCGCCGTGTCAGCGCGGATGTGGCCCAACTGGACCGGCTGAAGCACGTGCTGGAGCTCCAACCGGCCATCTGAGCCCATGCCGGCAGTCCCGGCCTACTGGGCCAGCCGCTGCCCGGTCCAGGGTCCGGCAAGGTTCGACGGCGAGGCAAGGCTTCCCGCGGTCAGGTCCCAGTACTGCACGGTGTCGTTGGCGCGGCGGAGCGCCACGCCCGTGGAGTTCAGCCCAGTGACGTTGCGCAGCGCCCGGATTCCCGTAACGTCCGTCCAGCCGGTGGCCACGGTGGGCCGCGTCTCTGCACGTAGTGCGGTGGTGCCCCACCCGCGGTAGAGCTGCACGCTGCCGTCCGCTTTCAGCGCCAGCACGTCCTGGAAGCCATCGGCGTCATAGTCCACCATCGAAAGCCGGGAAGCGTAAACACCGGTGGCAACGGTGGCCCGCTCCGCGATGTCGCCGGTGCCCTTGTTGGCGTAGAGGAACAGGTTCCCGGCCCCGTCCAGGGCCAGGATCTGGGGCATCCGGTTGTTGGCGCACCAGCCGCCCACGGCCAGGGTCAGCGTGTTCCAGCCGCCCTTACCGAGAGTGATGGCGGCCTGGAACCCACCCCCGGCGATGCCCCGGTGCAGTGTGAGGTCGCCGCCGGTCCACTGGGTGAGGACGTCATATGTGCCGTCACGGTCCCAGTCCGTGACAAAGACTTCCTTCGCTCCGCTGAACCCTGCGCCGATCACCCTGGCCGGAGCATAGGTGCGGGGTCCGGTGGATGCCCTGTCCAGCAGCTGCCCTGCGGAGTCGACGGACACGATGTCGGCCGGGCCTGTGATCGCGGCGGCGGCGAGATTAAGCGTGGGCGGCATGTGCTTGGCGGGTGCATCGCACAGGCTAGGCGCCGGCGGCGGGAAAGCGTCCCCTGATCCCCGGCCGCCCGGGGAATCCAGGGTCCCCGCCGGCAGCGTGGTGTAGCCGAAGAAGTTCACCACGCCCCAGATCTGGTAGGTGGAGTTGGTGTAGGAAATGCCGGCACCCATCACGTTGAACCGTGGATCGAGGAGCATGGCGTTGTGGCCCGGCGACCCCTTCCACCATTCCACCAGCTGGGCGGCGTCGCGGTCGGTACGGATGGCGATCACCTCGCCGGCGCCGTTGTTGGGGCTGAGGGCGCGGGGATCGGTCCAGAAACTTGCCCGGTGCTCGATCACGTCACGGCCGGCGATGCTGTCCGACCATTCCTGCGACATGCCCGCCACCGTGGGGTGGTACTTGACCTTGTTCAGGCCGTTGGCCACCCGGTATTCGTTGATCCTGGTGAACACGGTGAGGATGGCTGCAGCATTCGAGTCCGGGACCAGTGCCTCCGTGGAGGGAAGCGCGGTGCCGGACTCAGGGGTGGCCAGCCGGGTGGCCGGCGGCGAAGCCAGTTCCTGGTCCGGCGCCCACAACGGAGGGACGGACACCGTCTGGGGTGCGGGCTCCGCCGGAACGGCAGTTGGTGATGCCACCGGTGACGTTTCCGTGGAGGGCACAAGCGCAGTAGTTGCAGGAGCGGCTGTCACGGGCGCGGACGCTGCAGTTGGCGTGGCTGTGGCCGCCGGCAGGGGCGAGGCCACCCGGATGTCCGGGTCCACGGCAGGGGTGAGGCGTCCTTCGGAACCGTCACCATCGACGGATGTTCCGCCCCGAACCACGGGAGCCGCCAGCGAGATGCCAGCCGAATCCGCCTGGCTGAACGGCAGCGGCGCGGGAGGCGCTGCTGCCGACGAGGAGACCAGTGCCCACGCACAGAGCACGCCAATGAAAGAGGGTGCCACCAATTTATTCACAAACATCCCCAGCCCTGTTACGCCATCCGGGAGACCATTCCGGCGGCTTTCATTCGCAACATTAGCCCCACGAGGCCACAGCAACAACGGGAAAGTGCGGCTGTGGATAACCGATACGGTAATTTGGGACGGTGCTGATCTCTGACCGCGACATTCGTGCCGAAATTGATTCCCAGCGGATCGTGCTGGAACCGTTCGATCCTGCGATGGTCCAGCCGTCGTCCGTGGATGTCCGGATCGACAAGTTCTTCCGCCTGTTCGACAACCACAAGTACGCGCACATCGATCCCGCGCAGGAGCAGCCTGAGCTGACGAGGTTGGTGGAAGTGGAGCAGGACGAGGCCTTTATCCTGCACCCGGGGGAGTTCGTCCTGGGTTCCACCTATGAAACCGTGACGCTGCCCGACGACATCGCGGCCCGCCTGGAAGGCAAATCATCCCTGGGCCGCCTGGGCCTGCTCACGCACTCCACCGCAGGTTTCATCGACCCCGGATTTTCCGGCCACGTCACCCTGGAGCTGTCCAACATGGCCACGCTGCCCATCAAGCTGTGGCCGGGGATGAAGATCGGGCAGCTGTGCTTCTTCCGGCTCAGCTCGGCCGCGGAATACCCCTACGGCCAGGGCGAATACGGCAACCGGTACCAGGGCCAGCGCGGCCCGACCGCAAGCCGCAGCCACCTCAACTTCCACCGCACCAGCATTTAGCCGCACCAGCATTTAGCCGCACCAGCGTTCAGCTGCGGCAGTGTCCGGCAGAACCGGCACGGACGCCGGCGCGCCCCCAACGCCTAGAGCTGCGGGGCGACGGCCGGCCTCCGGATAAACGGCCTGGCCAGCGGTTCCACGTAACGTGCGGCCAGCGGGCCCAGCACCGCCATCAGCAGCACGTAGGCCGTAGCCAGCGCCGCCAGCTCGCGCGGGACCACTCCCGATGCAACGGCCAGGCCGGCGATCACGATGGAGAATTCGCCGCGGGCCACGAGCGCGGCGCCGGCGCGGAACCGGCCGGGCCTGGCGATGCCGGCGCGTTTGGCGGCCCAAATCCCGGTGGCCATCTTGGTGGCGGTGGTGGCCGCAGCAAGTACCAGGGCCCAGCCAAGGACCGGGGGAATGGATGACGGGTCCGTGTTGAGTCCGAACGCCACAAAGAAGATGGCGGCAAACAGGTCGCGCAGGGGTTCAAGGATCCGGGTGGCGTTGTGGGCCGTGGAACCCGAGATCGCGATGCCCAGCATGAAGGCCCCCACCGCGGCGGAGACCTGCATTGCCGATGCCGCCCCCGCCACCAGCAGGGCGGCCCCCAGGACGTTGAGCAGGAAGACTTCGGAATTCTCGCTGTGCACTGCCTTGGAAACATGGTGCCCGTGCCGCAGCGCCACCATGAGGACCATGGTGACCACCGCCAGGGCGATGCCCACCGCGGTGAGCCCGCCCAGGAAACTTACTCCCGCGAGCGTTGCCGTGAGGATGGGCAGGTAGACGGCCATGGCCAGGTCCTCGAACACCAGGATGGACAGCACCACTGGTGTCTCGCGGTTTCCCAGCCGGCCGAGGTCGGTGATGACCTTGGCGGCGATGCCGGATGAGGATATGTACGTGACGCCGCCCATGACCATGGCGCCCACGCCGCCCCAGCCCAGGAGCAGGGCCAGTCCCGCGCCGGGCAGGAAGTTAAGGACCAGGTCCAGGACGCCGGCCTGCCACGAGCGCCGCAGGCCGGTGAAGAGCTCAGACGCCGTATATTCCAGTCCGAGCATAAGCAGCAGCAGGATGACACCGATCTCGCCGGAGAGATGCGCGAACTCGTGCATGCCTTCCAGCTTGACGATGCCGCCCGCACCAAAAGCCAATCCGCCCAGCAGGTAGAGCGGGATGGGCGACATTCCGATCCGTCCGGCCAGCCTGGCCAACAGCCCCAGGCAGAACACAACGGCCCCCAGTTCAATGAGGGTCAGGGCCAACGGGTCCATAGGGCTTAGCCGTGGCGCAGGATATCGGCCGCTGAGTCGAGGCCTTCCTGGGTACCCACAGCCACCAGCAGGTCGCCGGGGTGCAGCACGACGTCGGGACCCGGCGACGGCAGCACCTCGCCCTCGCGCATGATGGCCACGATCGACACGCCGCAGCGGGTGCGGATGCAGGCCTTGCCCATGGGCTGGTTCTGGAACGGGGAGTCCGCGGCGATGGAGAACTGCCGGGTGACAATCCCGGGAACGTCCTTGTGCTCTTCCGCGAGCTTCATTGCCAGGTGCGTGCCGCCGAGGAGGTTGCCCAGGGTGGCGGCTTCGTCGCTGGTGAGCGGAATGGAAGCCTGGCAGGTGTCGGGGTCGTCCCAGGTGGAAACGATGAGTTCCGTCTGGCCTTCCCGCCGCTCCACGACACCGATGCGGCGTCCGGAGGCGGTCATGAAATCCTTCCGGCGGCCCAGGCCGGGAAGGTTGGTTTCGTCCACGTTCATAGGTCAAGCCTAGTCTGCCTGGCAACACTTGGCCGGGGCCTGGAACGTTGCCCGGAAGGTGTTTTCAGGCGGCGGGGACCACGGCGATGGGTGCCTTGGCCGGCGACTTCACCGGCAGCAGCACCAGGAGCCCTGCCAGGAGGACCACCATGATGCCCAGGATCCCCCACCGCTGTGCCTGCCCGGCCGGCACCAGGGGGGTGGCCACGGTGATGCAGAGGGTGAACAGCGCCGGCGCCAGGAAGCTGACGGCCCGTCCGGTGGTGGCGTAGAGGCCGAACAGCTCCCCGGATTCGCCGTGCGGCGCGAGCCGGGCCAGGTATGCGCGGGATGAGGACTGGGCAGGCCCGACGAACAGGCAGAGGAAGAGCCCGAATACCCAGAACGTGGTGGTCCCGGCCCACTGCATGCCGAAGAAGACATAGTCCCCGTTGCCCAGGGCCAGGATCGCCGACCCGGCGACCAGGAGGCCTGCCAGGGACCCGGCGATGACAGCCTTGGGGCCCACCTTGTCGTCCAGGAATCCGCCAATGACCGCCCCGACGGCAGCCACCACGTTTCCGAAAATGGCGAAGAAAATCACCTGGGACAGGGCAAAGCCGAAGGTACCGGCAGCGATGATGCCGCCAAACGTGAAGACGGCGGCCAGTCCGTCACGGAACACGGCACTGGCCAGCAGGAAGTAGATGGTGTGCGGGCTGGTGGCATAGATCGCCTTGATGCGCCGGAACAGCAGTCCGTAGCTGGCAAAAAAACCCAGACGGCCCGCCTGGGCGGACCGGGGCAGTTCGGGGACGGCAAACAGGACGGGGAGGGCGAAGACGAAGAACCACAGGGCGGAGAAGACGGCAACGAACCTGATGTTGAGGCTGTCCCGGGTGGACGCGCCGAACCAGTCAAAGGCCGGCTGGACGAACAGCTGCAGGACGATCAGGAGTGCCACGATGCCGCCAAGATAGCCGGCTGCCCAACCCAGGCCGCTGACCTTTCCGATGTTTTGCGGCGTGGAGACCTGGGCCAGCATGGCGTTGTAGTTCACGCCGGCAAATTCAAAGAACACGTTGCCCAGGGCGATCAGCGATACCCCGAGGAGCAGGAATTCCGGGCGGGGGAATACGAAGAAGCACAGGGCCGTCAGGATGGCGACGGCGGCCGAGTTGACTCCCAGCCACAGCTTCCGCCGGCCCCCCGCGTCCGAACGCTGGCCCGTGACGGGCGCCAGCAGGGCGATGGCGAACCCGGCAACGGCAAGTGCGGCGCCCAGGACCGCCGAGGCACTGTCCTCGCCGCCGAAAGCCTTGGACGTCAGGTAGACGGTGAAGACAAAGGTGGTCATCACTGCGTTGAAGGCCGCCGAGCCCCAGTCCCAGGAAGCCCAGGCCAGTACGCGGCCCTTGCTGGAGTTCCGGGTTCCGGCTTCGAGTTCCGAGGCAGGCTGCATTGCTCCCGGAGCGCTGGCGCTGTTCATACGATGCATCGTATCCGCCGGTGGCGAACACCCTTGGGA
This sequence comes from Arthrobacter sp. NicSoilB11, assembly GCF_019977375.1. Lineage (NCBI taxonomy): Bacteria > Bacillati > Actinomycetota > Actinomycetes > Micrococcales > Micrococcaceae > Arthrobacter > Arthrobacter sp. NicSoilB11. The sequence goes on along the minus strand of NZ_AP024657.1, from coordinate 4,072,772 downwards.
CCACGGGCCTTTGACGGCGGGGTTCCGCCGTCGGTGGCGCCGCTGACGGGGGAAGACACCCGACGGGCCTTGATAAACTGAGCCCTCCCGGACCTTACTTTTTGCCGCCTGCTCCAACTTTTGACAATCGAATTCCTGACGTTGCGGAGAATACAGTGATCACAGTCCTTGCCGTGCACTTTTCGGTGGCTGTCCTCGCGCCCTTCCTCTTCAGGCTCTGGGGCCGCAACGCCTTTTACGCGCTGGCTGCCGTTCCGGCTGCTTCCTTCGGCTGGCTGGTGTTCCAGCACGGTCCCGTCTACTCAGGGTCAGGGTCAGGAGCCGTCACCGAGGCCTTGGACTGGATCCCCAGCCTCCACCTGGAATTCGCCTTCCGCATGGACGCACTGGCTTGGGTGATGTCACTGCTGGTGCTTGGCGTCGGCGCCCTGGTGCTGGTTTATTGCGCCCGGTACTTCAAACGGAAAGACCAGGACCTCGGCCAGTTCGGCGCCCAGCTGCTGGCTTTCGCTGGTGCCATGTTCGGGCTGGTCACCGCCGATGACCTGCTGCTGCTGTTCATCTTCTGGGAACTGACCACCATCCTGTCCTACCTGCTGATCGGCTTCGCCCGGACCAGGCTTGCCGCCCGCCGGTCCGCCCTCCAAGCACTGATGGTCACCACTGCCGGCGGCCTGGCCATGCTGGTGGGCCTGATCATGCTGGGCTACACCGCGGGCACGTACCGTATCTCCAGCATCCTGGAGCAGGCTTCCACACTGGCGTCCGGACCGTCCGGCGCCGTGGTGGGTGCCGCCGTCGTGCTCATCCTGGTGGGTGCCATCACCAAGTCCGCGCTGGTCCCGTTCCACTTCTGGCTCCCCGGCGCCATGGCCGCGCCCACCCCCGTCAGCGCCTACCTGCATGCCGCCGCCATGGTGAAGGCCGGCATCTACCTGGTGGCGCGCCTCGCTCCGGGATTCTCCGCGACGGCGTACTGGCAGCCCGTGGTCCTGGGCCTGGGCCTGGCCACCATGCTGGTGGGCGGCTACCGGGCACTGCGGCAGACCGACATCAAGCTGATCCTCGCGTACGGCACCGTCAGCCAGCTGGGCTTCCTCACCATGGCGGTGGGCCTGGGAACGCCCGACGCCGCGCTGGCGGGCCTTGCCATGCTGCTGGCCCACGGCCTCTTCAAGGCCACGCTCTTCCTGGTGGTGGGCATCATCGATCACCAGTCCGGAACCCGCGACGTGCGCAAGCTGTCAGGGGTCTTCCGTTCCTCCCGTGCGCTGGGCATCGTGGCCGGCATCGGTGCCGCGTCCATGGCGGGCGTTCCGCTGCTGGCCGGCTTCGTCGCCAAGGAATCCGTGCTGGAGGCGTTCGTGCACCACGCCGCGGACCCGCACTCCGGACCGTGGGGCACGGTGGTCCTGGCTGGGCTGGTGGTGGGGTCAATCCTCACGTTCGCCTACAGCGCCCGCTTCATGTGGGGTGCCTTCGCGGTCAAACCCGGCGTGGACCCCATCCCCTTCAAAGCCATCCGGCCCTCCTTCCTCGCCGCCCCCGCCGTCCTCAGCGTCCTGACCATCGTGTACGGGCTCTGGCCCGTGCCGGTGGACGCCTGGATCCAGCCGTACGCGGCGCTGTTCGCTTCCACAGCGCCCGACGCCGGCACTCCGGCCGCGCAGGCGGGCCACCTTGCGCTGTGGCACGGGCTGACCCCGGCGCTTGGGCTGACGGCCGTCACCTTCGTGCTTGGCGCGGCCATGTATCTTGGCCGCAACGCGGTGGCCCGCGTCCAGTCCCTGGTCCCGGCCTGGGTGGACGGCGACCGTGCCTACCAGCTGACCATCGGCGCCCTGGACGACGTGGCCGTCTGGATCACCGGCCGGACCCAGCGCGGCTCACTGTACTTCTACCTTGCCGTGATCCTCAGCGTGGCGTTCGTCCTGCCGCTCACGGCCATCCTCCTGGGCGGCAACCCCCTGCCGCAGAACGTCTACCTGGTGGATCCCAACTCCCCGCTGCAGCTTGTGGCCGGGGTGGGCATCGTGATCGGCGCCCTGGCCGCCGTCAAGGCGAACAAACGCTTCCTCGCTGTGCTGATGGTCTCCGTGACCGGGTACGGCATCGCCCTGGTGTTCGCCCTGCAGGGCGCTCCGGACCTGGCGCTGACCCAGATGCTGGTGGAGACCATCATCCTGGTGGCGTTCGTCCTTGCCATGCGCAGCCTCCCGCCGGAACTGCGGGACCGCACCGGCGGCAAATACCGGGTGGTGCGCGTCATCATCGGTTTGGGTTTCGGCGCCACCATGGTGTTCGCGGCCATTTTCGCCATGGGCGCCCGGACCGCCCTGCCCGTATCACTGCAGTTCCCGCAGCTTGCCTACGAGGGCGGCGGCGGCCTGAACGTGGTCAACGTGACCCTGGTGGACATCCGCGCCTGGGACACCTTCGGCGAGATCAGCGTCCTTGCGCTTGCCGCCACCGGCGTCGCCAGCCTGATCTTCGTACGCGGGCGCGGCGACCGGCTGCAGCGGTCCGCATCCGTTGCCGAGGGCACGGTGGGACGGTCCCACGGCGTGGATCCCGGCTCCCGCGACGGCGCGGCACTGGCCATCAGCCGCAGGTTCGCAGCCGCAGCCCGGGATCCCTGGATCGTCGCGGGCCGCACCCTGGCCCCCGAACGGCGCTCCATCATCTTCGAAGTGGTCACCCGGCTGCTCTTCCACTCGATGATCATCTTCTCGCTCTACCTGCTGCTGGCCGGCCACAACCTGCCGGGCGGCGGTTTCGCCGGCGGCCTCACCGCCGGCCTGGCGCTGACCATCCGCTACCTGGCAGGCGGACGCTTCGAACTGCGGGAGGCGGCGCCACTGAGCGCCGGCGCGCTGCTGGGCACCGGCCTGGCCCTGGCCGCCGTGTCCGGCGTGGTGCCCCTGCTGCTGGGCGGCCAGGTGTTCCAGTCCGCCATCATCCAGGTGTGGCTGCCCGTCTTCGGGGACATCAAATTCGTCACCTCCACGATCTTCGATATCGGGGTGTACATCGTGGTGGTGGGGCTGGTGCTTGACGTGCTGCGCAGCCTCGGGGCCGAAATTGACGAGCACATGGAGGAACGATCGGCGGCCGCCCCACACCAGGACGAGCCGGACATCGACCGTCCCGGGCAGCCGGAACTGGAGGCTGAACGGGACCTGGAACCCCCGCTGGAGCCCGACACCGTCCCCGCCGAGACCACCGCAAAGGGCCACGCATGAGCGTCAACCTGACCCTGCTGATCGTCATGGGCGCCCTGTATGCCTGCGGCATCTACCTCATCCTGGAACGCAGCCTCACCCGGGTGCTGCTGGGGCTGATGCTCCTGGCCAACGCCACCAACCTGCTGATCCTGGCCACCGGGGGCTATGCAGGACTGGCGCCGCTGTTCGCCAAGGACACCCCGGCACAGGACTACAGCGACCCGCTCCCGCAGGCCCTGATCCTGACCTCGATCGTCATCTCCTTCGCCGTCACGGCGTTCATGCTCGGCATCATCTACCGCACCTGGCTGCTGGCGCGCCAGGACGACATCCAGGACGACCTGGAAGACCGCCGCGTGGCGGCGACCCCCAGCTTCGACGCGGAGGACGACGCCGAAGTTCCGGCGGAAACCTCCGAGTTCCCGCTCACCATGCTGGGATCGGACGGCCGGGACGTCTCAAACCATGCAGCGTCCAACAACAACGCAGATCTGCAAACGGACCAGCCGGTGGCCACGCTTGTGGCCGGCGGCCGGGAGATGCCCGCCGAACACGCTGCCGCGGAGGAAAAGCCCGGCTCACTCAACGTCGACTCCGGCCCGGAAGGAGGCGGAAAGTGAACATCGCAAGCTTTGCCCCGCTCGCCGTCGTACTTCCCATCCTGGGCGCTGCCCTGACCTTCCTGCTGATCCGGCATACCCGGGCCCAGCGCGCGGTGAGCATCGCCCTGCTCTCGCTGACGCTGGCGCTCGAATGCCTCCTGCTGGCATCGGCGTGGAACGGCGGGACCGCTGCCGTGGCCATCGGCGGCTGGCTGCCGCCGTGGGGCATCGTGATGGTGGTGGACCAGTTCTCGTCCCTGATGCTGGTGGTGTCCTCCGCCGTGAGCCTGGCCGTGCTGGTGTATGCCACCGGGCAGGGCATGGCCGACGGCGACCAGGACGCCCCGGTCTCGATCTTCCACCCCACCTACCTGATCCTGGTGGCGGGGGTGTCCAACGCGTTCCTGTCCGGGGACCTTTTCAACCTATACGTGGGCTTCGAGATCCTGCTCACGGCAAGCTACGTCCTGATGACGCTGGGCGGCACCGGGCCGCGCATCCGCGCCGGCGTCACCTACGTGGTGGTGTCCGTGGTGTCCTCGGTGCTGTTCCTGATCTCCATAGCCATGGTCTACGGCGCCACCGGAACGGTGAACATGGCGGATCTGGCCATCAAGCTCGGGGACCTGGACCAGGGCACCAGGACCCTTCTGCACGTCATGCTGCTGGTGGCCTTCGGCATCAAGGCCGCCGTCTTCCCCCTGTCCTTCTGGCTCCCTGACTCCTACCCCACGGCGCCGGCCCCCGTCACCGCCGTGTTCGCCGGGCTGCTCACCAAGGTGGGTGTGTACGCGATGGTCCGGACCGAGACCCTGCTGTTCCCCGGGGACACCCTCAACACCCCCCTGATGGTGGCGGCGCTGCTGACCATGGTGGTGGGCATCCTTGGTGCCCTGGCCCAAAGCGACATCAAGCGGCTCCTGTCGTTCACCCTGGTCAGCCACATCGGGTACATGGTGTTCGGCCTGGCCATGTCCTCCGTTGCCGGGCTGGCCGCAGCGGTTTTCTACGTGGCCCACCACATCACCATCCAGACCAGCCTCTTCCTGGTCACCGGCCTGATCGAACGGCGGGGCGGGAGTTCCTCCGTGGACCGGCTGGCCGGCCTGGCCAAACTGTCGCCCATGCTGGCGATGCTGTTCTTCGTTCCGGCCATGAACCTCGCTGGCATCCCGCCCTTCTCGGGGTTCCTCGGCAAGGTGGGCCTGATGCAGGCCGGCGTTGAGCTGGGCACGCCACTGGCCTACGCCCTGGTGATCGGCGGGGTGGTGACGAGCCTCCTGACCCTGCTGGCCGTTGCCAGGGTCTGGAACCGCGCGTTCTGGCGCAGGCCCACCGACGCTGAGCATCCGGATCCGGTGCTCCTTGCCAGCCCGGCCCGGGTGTCGGGACCGGGCGCCAAGCTGAACACCGTGACCCTCCTGCCGCGCACCATGGTGGGCCCCACCCTGGGCCTGGTGGCGCTGGGCGTTGCCCTGACCGTCTTTGCCGGGCCGCTGTTCGGGCTCTCGGACCGGGCAGCGCGGGACATGCTGGACCGGACCCCGTACATCCAGTCAGTCCTGGGCCCTGATGTCCCGGTTCCCGCCACGCCTGCCGTGGGAGGTATGCGATGAGCCGCAAACGCATCTCCCTGCGCCAGGAACTGCCTCTCCTGGTCTGGCTGGTGATTGTCTGGGGCGCCCTGTGGCAGGACTTCAGCCCCGGGAACCTCCTCTTCGGTGCCCTGCTGGCAGTGGGCGTGGCCCGGCTGTTCTACCTTCCGCCGGTGGAGCTCAGCGGCCGGTTCAACATCCTTTACGCGGTTCCCTTCGCGCTTGCCTTCGTGGGCAAAGTGGTGGTGGCCAGCGCCCAGGTGCTGTACCTGGCCACGGTCCGCGGCCCCAAGGTGACCAACGCCGTCGTTGCTGTGAGGCTGCGCAGCCACCAGGACCTGATCGTCACCGCCACCGGCCACGTGATCTCCCTGATCCCGGGGTCCCTGGTGGTCGAGGTGGACCGCTCCACATCCACCCTCTACCTGCACGCGCTCAACATCGCCTCCAAGCAGGACGTGGAGGGCCTGCGGAACGAAGTCCGGTCCATCGAGGCCGGCCTGATCCGCATCATGGGCAGCCCGGAGGAACTCGAAGCCGTCCGAATGGAGGCCGCCACGTGATGCATGTTGTCCTGGCTGTTACAGCCGTCATCTTCTCGCTTGCTGCGGCCGGTGCCATCATGCGGATCGCCCGCGGCCCGTCATTGCTGGACCGGGTGCTGGCGGCCGACGTCCTCCTGGCCATCCTGGCCGGAGCCCTGTGCATCGACATGGCCGTGAACCGGCACCTGAACAACCTCATGCTGGTGGTGGCCATTTCCATCATCGGCTTCATCGGGTCCGTCACCGTGGCCCGTTTTGTGGCGGACCGAAGGGTGAAGCCCGATGAATCCTGACTTGTCCGGTCCCGACGGCTGGATCGACGCCGTCTCGGCAGTATTCATGGTGGTGGGGGCGCTCATGTCCCTGGGCGCCGCCATCGGCCTGCTCCGCTTCCCCGACCTGCTGAGCCGCATGCACGCGGCCACCAAACCGCAGGTCCTGGGCCTGTTCCTGCTGCTGGCGGCTATTGGACTGCAGATGCGGACATGGTGGGTATGGCCTGTCCTGGTGGTTGCCTGGATTTTCCAGCTGCTCACCGTACCGGTGTCCGCGCACATGGTGGGCCGCGCGGGGTACCGCACCAAGCACCTGCACCGGGAGCTGCTCACGGCCGACGAGCTGGAGGCCGTGGTGCAAAAAGCCGCCGCCGAGGCTGCCCGGAAAGACAGCCCCGACGGCGGCGGGTAATGCCGGGAGCTAGACGATGTCCTGCGACTTGGCGAAGCGGGTGATGGCGCGCTGGGTGCCGCGGTTGGCCAGGACCTGGATGATGGCGCTGACCGACGCCGAGATCAGCGCGAAGGTCAACGCCGAACGCAGGCTGGTGGGGACATCCTCGTTCTTGCCGGTGGGGGCTTTCTGCCCGGTGGTCTTCTCCCAGATGGTGTTGACCAGCTTGGTGCCGGCCAGGCCTGCGCCGAGGCTCACCCCGGTTCCGAGCAGCTTGATGAAAAGGTTCATTCCTATTACTCCTTGCGGGCGGAAAACGGACTGCCTCCAGCCTAGCCGTACGCCCGTGCCGGTCCGGGCAAGGCCGTGGCGTGCTGCAGGCAGGTTGTTGGACTAAATGGCTTGTTGGACTACTTCGCGGGCGGCTCGGTGCGGAACTTGATCATCTTGTGCGTGCCGTCGCAGTAGGGCTTGATGGCCGAGGCGCCGCAGCGGCACAACGCAACGGTCCTGCGGTCGCGGGGCACCGCGTCCCCGGATGGGGTGACGATCTCGAAATCACCCCTGACGATCAGGGGCCCGTCCGGGCAGACCACGATGGAGCCCGCGGCGGATTCGTGGTCCATGTCCGATCCTGTTCCATGCTGTCCGGGTTTCATGCCTGCACCGCTTTCGTCGTAGTCATGCTGCCGCCGGTACGGCCGCCCGCAGCGATGATGCCCCGGCTTCCCATGAGGACATCAGATGGGCGGACAGCCGGCCGTCGAGGGCCATGGCGGCAGTGGCCCCAAACAGGACGTCCGCGAGGAGTTCCGGTTCGGCTTCGACGAGGCCGCCGGCGAGGTCCCGGCCTGCGATCTGCTCGTGGACGGCGTCGGCCTCCACATGCTCATCGAAGTAGTGGGTGACGTCCGCGCCGAAACCGTGCCGGCGGAATCCGTTGCCGTAGAACCGGTTGGGCTGGGAGGAGGTCATCTCGTAGATCGCCAGGTGGCCGGTGATGGCACCCCGGAGCCGCCGGTTCAGGCCGCACAGCGACATGAGGTTGACGGACGCGAGGGAGACGGCGGGGACGGCATCCACGTACGCGCCGTAGCTGACGTCGAGGCCCAAACCGCGCATGGTCCGGGCGAACAGCGCGCTGTGCATGCGCTCGGGGCGGCCGCCGCCGTATTCATCCGCCTGGATTTCCACCAGGGCCGCCTTGGGCCGTCCGCTGAGCCGCGGAATGGCCCATGTATGCGGGTCGGCTTCCTTCAGCTGGTACATCGACTTGTGGATCAGGAACTCCCGGAGCTGGTCCAGGCCCGCCTTCCTGGCGACGTAGCGGGAGACGCTGGGCCCGGTGTCCGTGGCTGCGAGGCCGAACAGGACGTCGGCTACCTGGTCGCTGGTCAGGGCACCGGCAGGCAGTTCGAAGTCTGCGGCGGCCTGGTGCGCGGCGGTACGGAGGGCTGCCTCAAACGGTGCCTCGACCAGCTGCCGGACCCGGATTAACGCCGGCTCCCACTCCCAGTCGTCGGAGACGCCGGCCAGGCCGGAATAGTGGAGCTCGTAGAGGCAGAAGAGGGCCAGCTGGATGTCCTCGTCGCCGATGATGTCACTAGTGCCGGCCACCTGCCGTGCCGCGAGGTGGTACAGCCCGTCCAGCCCCGTCCCGGCTTCGGCCGGAGCCTGCGCAAGGAGTGCGAACAGGGCGTTGCTGAGGGGGCCTCTGGATTCCGGGATTCTCATGGTGCTCCTTGGTCTGCCGCGCTGGTGACGGGAACGAACGCGGGACCGCCCATGGTGACTCCCATGCCCTGTCCTCCTCGAAACCCGGGAACCAATATAGTAAGCATGATTACTAATAAAAGCTAAGCAGGCTTCCTGTTGGCGGCAGGTCAACCGGCGCCTAATCCCGCAGCGACGACCCCAGGATGTCGCGCAGCGCCTCAACCACCAGGTCATGGTCCTGCAGCTGCGGCAACCCGGAGACGGTCAGCGTGGCCACGGCGCCCACGCCGGTGACGTAGATCGGAAAGGCGCCGCCATGGGCTGCATACCGGGATTGGTCGAACCAGGCGTTGTCCTCGATCCGGCCGCCGCCCAGCCGGCCGCGAAGCCCCACCAAAAGTGACGGCACCTCGTACCGGGCGGCAGTGCGCTGCTTGGCGCGGATCCAGTGCCCGTTGTCCGGCGTGGCGCCCGGGAGCGCGACGTGGAACAGGACCTGCTCGCCCTTGGTGATGTCGATGGCGATGGGAAGGGACCGCTCCTTGCCCAGCTCCACCAGGAGCAGGCCCAGGTTCAACGCGTCATCCAGCGAAAAGCCGGGGAACTGGAGCTCCCGGACCTCCGCCTCGATGCGGGCGATCGACGCTTCCAGTGACCCCTCCAGCTGGGCGTCGGCGGAATCAGGATCGAATCCGGTCACATCCGGTGGAATGGCGCTCATGGCCCTCAATCTACCCCCGCCAGGTGTAAACTTGACCACGCCCGGAAGGGCAGTTCAAAAAGCCTTACCCATCCAAAAGCACCACTAATAACGACAGGGGAGCGCCGCCGTCGGACATCCTGGCACAAGCCGGGCACCGCAGGTGGGCGCTGAGAGTGCGGACAGCCGCAGACCCTCGAACCTGATCCGGTTAGTACCGGCGCAAGGGAGTCGAGTTCTCAAAGTGCCGCGGCTGCACGGCAACAGCCGTCAGCCGGGTCCACTTTCCCCTCCTGTTTCCCAGGAGGATCACATGAGTACTGCAGCAATCAAGAAGACCACCAGTAAGTCCTGGCGCGTCGTGGACATCGTGGTCGCCGCGCTGGTGGCCATCGCGGGCGGCGTCATTTTCTGGGCGTGGGACCAGGGAGCAGCCGCGCTTTCTGCCCCCATGAATGCCGCCTACCCGCCCCTGACCGGGCTGCTGGCGGGCGGCTGGATGATTCCCGGCGTGCTGGGAATGCTGATCATCCGCAAGCCCGGGGCCGCCCTGTTCTGTGAAACCGTGGCCGCCACCGGGGAACTCCTCATGGGTTCCCAGTACGGTGCCTCGGTCCTCTTCTCCGGCTTCATCCAGGGCCTCGGCGCGGAAATCATCTTCGCCATCTTCGTCTACCGCAAGTTCAACCTGCCCGTCTCCCTGCTGGCAGGCGCCGCGGCTGGATTCTTCTGCGGACTGAATGACTCATTCGCACCGTGGGGCTGGAACATCGCCTACTCCGGTGCGGACAAGCTGGCGTACATCGTGCTGACCACCCTCTCCGGCGCCATTCTCGCCGGCGCCCTGTCCTGGCTGGCCACCCGCGGCCTGGCGCGTACCGGCGTGCTGAGCTCCTTCGCTTCGCGCAAGGCCGCCACGGAGCCTGTCTTCTCCTGATGGCACCAGCCCAGCGTGACGGCGGCACCGTCCGCCCTGCCGCCGTCACAGCCCGGGGCTGGGGATGGCGGCACGCCGGCAGGGCCAAGCCTGCCGTCCATGCGCTTGACCTGGACATCAGCCCGGGGGAGCGGGTGCTCCTGCTCGGCCCCTCGGGCGCCGGGAAGTCCACGCTCCTGCACGCGCTCGCAGGGGTGCTGGGGGACATCAACGACGACGGCGGCGAGGCGGGGGACGCCGACGAGTCGGGTTCGCTGCTGGTTGACGGCGCCGTGCCCCGCGCCCAGCGCGGGCGCGCCGGACTTATGCAGCAGGACCCCGAGACGCAGGTGGTCCTGTCGCGGGTGGGGGACGACGTCGCCTTCGGTGCCGAAAACCTTGCCGTCCCACGGGAAGCAATCTGGGCGCGCGTGCACGAGGCGCTTGCCGACGTCGGACTGTCCCACCTGCCGCTGGACCACCCGACGTCGGCCCTGTCCGGCGGGCAAAAGCAGCGCCTGGCGCTGGCCGGCATCCTGGCCATGCGCCCGGGCCTGATCCTCCTGGATGAGCCAACCGCCAACCTGGACCCGGACGGCGTGTTGGAGGTCCGCGATGCCGTGGCGCGGTGCCTGGACAAGACCGGGGCCACGCTGGTGGTGGTGGAGCACCGGGTGTCCGTGTGGAAGGACCTGGTGGACCGGATCGTGGTCCTGCAGCCGGGCTCCGCCGCGGATCCTGCCGTACTCCTGGACGGGCCGCCGGACCAGGTGCTCACGGAGGCGCGGGCCATGCTGGCCGCCGCCGGTGTGTGGGTCCCCGGCTACGTCCCGGCAACCCGTGCCCGGGCGGTGGTCCCGGCCCCCGGCACGGGAAACCTCCTGCTCGCAGCCGAACAGTTGGCAGTCGCCCGCGAACGTCCCCGACGCAAGGGCTTAAGGAAGATTCCGCCGTCACCGGTCCAGGAAGGCCTGGCCGCGCAGGTGCGCGCCGGGCAGGCGCTCGCCGTGACGGGTCCCAACGGCGCCGGTAAGTCCACTTTCGCCCTGACCCTGGCAGGGCTGCTGGAACCGGTGTCCGGAAAGGTCTCCGCCACCATGGACCTGAGCCGCGGTGCCGGCATTGACCCGTACCGGTGGAAGGCGGATCAGCTGATTTCCCGAGTGGGGACGGTGTTCCAGGAGCCGGAGCACCAGTTCGTGACCGGCAGGGTGCTTGACGAACTGCTGTTCGGCCCCCGGCACCTGGGCCACGGCGGGGATCGGGTGGACGAACTGCTGGAGCGGCTGCGGCTCACCGCGCTGGTGGACGCCAACCCCTACACGCTCTCCGGTGGCGAGAAGCGGCGGCTGTCCGTGGCCACCGTCCTTGCCGCCAGCCCGCAGGTCCTGGTCCTGGATGAACCCACGTTCGGGCAGGACGCCAACACATGGGCCGAGCTGGCGTCCTTCCTGTCCGAGCTCCTGGATGCCGGCACTGCCGTGGTGTCCGTGACCCATGACGCCGAATTCACCCAGGCCTTGGGCGGGGCCGAACTGCGGATGGCCGCGGCGGAAGCGGTGGCGCCATGAGGCAGCAACTCACCCTGGGCGGCAACCATGCCCTCCTGGTCCGCGCCAATCCACTAAGCAAGTTCGCTGCCGTCCTGCTGATCACCGCCGTCCTGGCGCTGTCCATCGACTGGGTTTCGGCGTCCGTGGCCCTGGTCTTTGAGCTTCTGCTCTTTCCCCTGGCCGGGCTCACCCTGTCCCTGCTGTGGCAGCGCGGCTGGCCGCTGATCCTTGCCGCTGCCGTGGGTGGCTGGAGCACCTCCATCCTGGCCCCGGACAGCGGCCGGATCCTGCTCGACGCCGGGATCTGGTCCATGAGCGAAGGTTCCCTGCAGCTGGGCATCGGCTTCCTCCTGCGCGGCTTTGCGATCGCCCTTCCGGCCGTGCTCCTGATGAGCTGCACCGATCCCACGGACCTTGCCGACGCGCTGGCGCAGAAGGCGCGCCTGCCGCACCGCTTTGTCCTGGGAACGCTCGCCGCGATGCGCCTGGTGGGGCTCATGGCTGAAGAATGGCAGACCATCGGGATGGCCCGGCGTGCGCGTGGCGTGGGTTCGCGCGGCAGCGTGGCCCAGCGGGTGAAGGCCACGCTGGGCCAGAGTTTCGGGCTGCTGGTACAGGCCATCCGCCGCGCGTCCCGGCTTGCTGTGACCATGGAAGCCCGCGGTTTCGGCGGCGGCAACCGGACCTGGGCCCGGGAATCCACGTTCAGCGCGCTGGACCTTGGGGTGGTGGCCGGCGGTGTCCTGGTGGCCGGCCTCGCGCTATTTGCTGCCCTGGCCGCCGGGACCTGGAACATGGTGTGGCTGGGCAGTTGATGTTGGCGGTCCGGCCCAGGTGATTCCTATCGCATGCAGTGGGTAGAGGCTTTCCCGATGCCCCATACCAGTGGCCGATCAGGGCCCGCGTAACTCATCTATGATATATTTGCGGATATGACGCAGGAGACCGCTGAGCACGTTGCCGCCATGTTGAGGGATGCCCGGAGCGAGAAGGGCTGGACCCAGGGCCAGTTGGCCGCCGAGCTCGGCACCAGCCAGAGCGCCGTTGCCCGGATGGAGCAGGGCAAGCAGAACCTGAGCCTGAAGATGATCCAGAGGCTGGAAAAGATCTTCGACCGCAGCATCGTCAACGTCGGCAAGCCGCAGATGACGCACCTGCGGGTGGAGGGCGGCCGTACCCTCTCCGGTGCCGTGGATGTCAACAGCAGCAAGAACGCCGGCGTCGCCCTGCTGTGCGCCAGCCTGATCAACCGTGGCACCACCGTGCTCCGCCGGCTGGCACGGATCGAGGAAGTCAACCGCATTGTCGAAGTGCTGACCAGCATCGGCGTCGAGTGCACCTGGCTCAACGACACTGACCTGCGTCTTCGCCGTCCCGCCGTCCTGGACCTGGAAGCCATGGACGTTGACGCGGCGCGCAGGACCCGCAGCGTCATCATGCTGCTGGGTCCCCTTCTGGATGAGTCGCGGGAGTACCGGCTGCCCTACGCCGGCGGCTGCGACCTCGGCACCCGCACCGTGGAACCGCACATGCAGGCGTTGCGCCAGTTTGGCCTTGCCGTGGAAGCCACGGCCGGTTTCTACACGGTCCAGGCTCCGCCGGCGGACGCGCAGGACCGCTCCTTCGTCCTCACCGAACGCGGGGACACCGTCACCGAGAACGCCATCATGGCCGCGGCGCACCGGCCGGGAACCACCGTGATCCGCAACGCCAGCCCCAATTACATGGTGCAGGACCTGTGCTTCTACCTGCAGATGCTGGGCGTCACCATCGAGGGCGTGGGCACCACCACCCTGAAGATCACGGGCCGGGCCGACATTGACGCGGAGATCGAGTACTTCCCCTCCGAGGATCCCATCGAGGCGATGAGCCTCATCACGGCCGGCATCGTCACCAATTCCGAGGTCACGGTGCGGCGGGTGCCCATCGAGTTCATGGAAATCGAGTTGGCCACCTTGGGCCAGATGGGGCAGAAGCTGGAAATTTCGGGCGAGTACATGGCCCGCAACGGCCGCACCCGGCTGGTGGACGTGACCACCAAGCCCTCCGAGCTGCATGCCCCGGAGGACAAGATCCATCCGATGCCGTTCCCCGGGCTGAACATCGACAACCTGCCGTTCTTTGCCGTCATTGCCGCGAACGCCGATGGCCAGACCATGATCCACGACTGGGTCTACGAGAACCGGGCCATTTACCTGACAGAGCTGAACAGGCTTGGGGCGCAGGTGCAGTTGCTGGATCCGCACCGGATCTACGTCAACGGGCCCACCAAGTGGCGCGCCGCCGAGGTGGGCTGCCCGCCTGCACTTCGTCCGGCCGCCTGCCTGCTGCTGGCCATGCTCGCCGCCCGGGGCGTATCCGAACTGCGGAACATCTACGTGATCGAGCGTGGCTACGAGGACCTGGCGGAACGCCTGAACACCATCGGCGCCAAGGTGGAGTACTTCCAGGACTAGCATTCACGGTTCGTCATGAATCGCCGGGGCCCCTCGAATGCCGGACAAGTATCGCAGAATGTTCGTATGCGTACTTTTGGCGTAGAGGAGGAACTCCTGATCGTTGATCCGGAGTCCGGGGAACCCCTTGCCCTGGCCGACGCCCTCCTGGCCGGCCACCGCGTTGCGGCTGACGATCTTCCCGTGGACCCGGAGGTCCACCACTCCGGAAAACAGGCGGATTACGACGACGAGATGGGCTTGAGTGCCGAGCTGAAGCTTGAGCAGATCGAGACCCAGACCCGTCCGTGCCTCGAATACGGGAGCCTGCTCGAACAGATCCGCGCGGGCCGCGCCCTGGCGGACCAGGCCGCCAGGAAGCATGGCGCCAGGGTGGCGGCCCTCGCCACCTCGCCCTTGGCCTCCACCACCCACACGACGCCCGACCCCCGGTACGCCAAAATGCTGGAGCGCTTCGGCCTCACCGCCCAGGAGCAGCTGACCTGCGGCTTCCATGTGCACACGTTCATCGAATCGCCCGAAGAGGGCGTGGCGGTCCTGGACCGGATCCGCGACAAGCTGGCAGTGCTGACGGCCCTGAGCGCCAATTCACCCTTCTGGAACGGCGTTCCGACCGGGTTTGAAAGCTACCGCACCCAGGCCTGGAACCGGTGGCCCACGGCGGGCCCGGCCGGTATTTACGGGACGTACCCTGCCTACCGGCGCGTGGTGACGCGGCTGCTGGAAAGCGGCGTCATGCTCGATGAGGGCATGCTGTACTTCGACGCCCGGCTGTCCCGCAACCACCCCACCGTCGAGGTTCGCGTGGCGGACGTCTGCCTTCGTGCCGAGGATGCAGCGCTCATTGCCGTGCTGGTTCGGGCGCTGGTGGAATCCGCCAGCAGGGAATGGCAGGCCGACGTGGATCCTGCGCCGGTTCCCACCGTCCTCCTCCGGATGGCCTCGTGGCAGGCCAGCAGCGCCGGGCTAAGCGGTGAACTCCTGGATTTTGGGAATTTCCGGCCCGCACCGGCCGCGGACGTGGTCCGGTCCCTGGTGGATTACCTGGCTCCCGTCCTGTCCGAACAGGGGGAGCTGGCACTGGCACGGCAGGGGGTGGAGGACATCATCGCCCGCGGAACAGGAGCCGCCGAACAGCGCCGCGCCCGGGACAAGGCGCTGGCGGGACCGCCCCCGGAGGACATGGGGTTCGGCGCCGTGGTGCGGCAGGCCGTCAATGTGACCATGCGGGATGCCCTGGATCTAGCTGACGTGGAGGGCACGCCCGAACTGCTGCGGGTCCGCCAGAGCTGACCTTCGACGCGCATATCCATTCCCGACGCGCAGATTCCTCCTCGCGGCCCATATTTGGTGCGCGCCAGGGAATCTGCGCATCGAGAGTGAGGAAGCGCGTCGCCCGGACCCAGAGGAGCTAGGGCTTCCCGCGCGGCTAGATCTGCTTGAGTGCCTGTTCCAGGTCGCGGAGGAGGTCCTCCGGGTCCTCGAGCCCTACCGAGAGCCGTACCACGCCGTCACTGAGCCCAATGGCGGCGCGCCCTTCCGGCCCCATGGCGCGGTGCGTGGTGGTGGCGGGGTGCGTGATCAGGGACTTCGAATCACCAAGGTTGTTGGAGATGTCGATGATGCGCAGCCCGTCCAGCAGTGCGAAGGCCGCTTCCTTGCCGGAGCGCCCGCCGGAGGGAGCCAGCTCAAGCGTGAGGACCGTACCGCCGGCGCTCATCTGCCGTGCCGCCAGGTCGTACTGCGGGTGGGACTTGAGCAACGGGTACTTCACCCAGCTCACGGCGGGCTGTTCTTCCAGCCACTCTGCGAGCCGGAGCGCCGTGGCGGAGGAATGGTTCACGCGCAGGCTCATGGTCTCCAGGCCCTTGGTCAGGACCCAGGCGTTGAACGCCGAGAGTGCAGGCCCGGTGTGGCGCATGAGCTGTTTTACGGGACCGTCGATGAACTCCTTGGTGCCCAGGATGGCGCCGCCCATGACCCTGCCCTGGCCGTCGATGTGCTTGGTGCCGGAGTAGACGATGACGTCGGCGCCCAGGTCACCGCAGCGCTGCAGCAGGGGAGTGGCGAAGACGTTGTCCGCCACCACCTTGGCGCCGGCGGCATGCGCAAGTTCGCTGACCGCGGCGATGTCCACGATCTCCTGCATCGGGTTGGACGGGGATTCGAAGAAGACGGCGGTGGTGGGCTTGGAGAGGGCCTCGCGCCACTGGTCCAGGTCCGGCCCGTCCACGAAGACGGTCTCCACGCCCCACCGGGGAAGGATCTCGTTCAAAATCACGAAGCACGAACCGAACAGCGACCGGGCGGCCACCACCCGGTCGCCGGCAGCCAGCAGGGCACCAAGCGCGGTGAACACCGCGGACATGCCCGACGCCGTCGCGAAGCAGGCTTCGGTGCCTTCCAGCAGCCGGAGCCGCTCCTGGAAGGTGGCCACGGACGGGTTTCCGTAGCGGGAGTAGACAAAGCGTTCGTCCTCGCCGGTGAAGGCGCGTTCAGCTGCTGCCGCGGATTCGTAGACGAAGCCGGAGTTCAGGAAGATGGCCTCGGACGTTTCCTGGAAGTTGGTGCGGTCCAGCCCGCCACGGACAGCCTGGGTGTCGGGGTTCCAGCCGGGGGCGTCTTGGTTGAAGGTCACTTAGTTCTTTCCGAGGTTGGTGGGAAGGCCGCGGTTTTTCCAGCCGTTGACGGTGCGTTCGCCATAGCGGTCCGGCTCGCCTTCAAAGCCCTCCAGCACGTTGTAGGAGGTGAAGCCGGCCCGGGTGGCCGCGATGGCTGCCGCGATGGACCGCTGGCCGGAGCGGCACAGGAACACCAGTTCGGTTGAACGGTCCTCGGGCGCCTGCTGGCTGAGGTCGTTGATGAAGTCGGGGTTGGGGATGCCGCCGGGGAAGGTCCACTGGATGAAGAGGGGGTCGTTGTCCGTGGCCTTGGTGTCCGGAATGCCGATGTGGGCCCATTCGCCCTCGGTGCGGACGTCCACCAGGATGGCGCCCTGTTCCAGCTTCTCCCATGCTTCCTGGGGCGTGAGGTCTCCCGCGTAGCTCATGCGTGGCCCTCGCCGTCGAACTCGCCTTCAAATTCGGCGTCCAGTTCATCCACTGCGGTGGCAACCGCGGCATCGGCCGAGGCGATTGCCGCCGGAAGGACCACTGCCTGCGCCACGATCACGCTGGTGCCGTTGAAGGTGGCTGCCGGGCTGCCGTGCAGCACATAGCCGTCGGCCAGGGCCGTGGAGATCCGCTCGCAGAATGAACGGTCATCCGGGCCGGTGATCAGGCGGTAGGACAATTTTTCGTCAGGGGCAGGTGCGTCAGACACGACGGATCTCCTTCTTTCACGCTTGCAGCTCGAATCGGTCGATATGCCGAGTATTCACCTGAGGCACCCCGCCGCGAAAGGGAGGGTTGCCGACCGGCCAGTCAGGGCTTCACACCGGTACTCATTACTCCCCAAAAACGTAACATCTGCCGCGCCAAGCCGCACCGCCGCCGTCGTCATGTTCCGTAATTGAGCAGCGCTGAAGGGAGGCGCGGGGTTGAAGGAAAGCGCGACGGCGGACATCGCCGCAGGTGGGCGGCCGGCCACGTGCCGCCCGGGGCCGCAGGGCCGATAAAGTTCTTACCGGGGCGCCGCCCCGTCGTCACAGCAATGAGCACCGGGGGTCCTGTCAGCATGCGGGCAAACACATCGCGCCACCAGGCCGCCATCCGGGGGACCCGCCGGCCGTCCATCGGGGCGTTCCTGGCCGCGGCCCTCGTCAGCCTCCTGGCCCTGCTGGCGGCTGCGCCGGCGCATGCGGCGGACGTTGCGCCGGAAAAGGGAAAGCCCTGGCTGGGCGCGGTGCTCGAGTGGGGCGAGGACACCGCCGCAGGTTTCAGCGGCCGGCTTGGTGCCAGTCCGGCCGTCTTCGGCCACGACATCACCATCCCCTACCGCGATGCGGAACGGAACGACCTTGACGGCTTCCTTCAGCAGGCCGCGTCCCTAGGCGCCCACGCCCTGCTCACGGTGAAGCCGTCAGTGCCCCTGGACCAGCTCGGCACCGCGGAAGCGGAAGCATTCGCAGCGCAGGTGCGCGACCTTACGTCCGGGTTCAAGGGGCAGCTGCTGATCCGGTTCGCCCCGGACATGAATGCAAGCTGGGTGGCCTGGGGCCAGCAGCCCGCCGCGTACCGGCAGGCCTTCAGGGCTGTGGCGGCAGCGTTCAAGAAGTACGACGGCGGCCGGGCCACCTTGGTGTGGGCGCCTTACCTGGGCAAGGACTACCCCTTTGACCGCAACCGGGATGCCCCGCAGCCCGGAACCGAAGGCTTTTCCCTCCTGGACACGAACGGCGACGGGGCCTGGAACTCAAGCGACAGCGCCTACGCCCCTTACTACCCGGGCGACGACGCAGTGGACTGGGCGGGGCTGGCCGCCTATCACGACGACACGGCCGGCGGCCCCGCCGTCAACTCCCAGCCGAGGGCCGGCGAGCTCCAGGACATGCTGACGGCCTCCGGCGGCGAAAACTTCTACGGCACCTATTCCGAGGGGCGCAACAAGCCGTTCCTCCTCCAGACCTCTGCTTTCTACAGCCCCGCGTCCGGCGGCGCGCAGGAGGCGGACATCAAGGCGGGCTGGTGGGACCAGGTGGTGGGAACTGCCACTTCCCCAGCTTTTGCCGGGACGGCCGCCGTTGTCTGGGACGAGCGCACCAGCACCAGGGATACCGGCGTGGCGAGCATCAGCTGGCTGCTCACGGGACAGGCGGGCATCGCCAAAGCGGCCCTGGACAGGCTGAAGGCATCGCCAATGGTCACCGGGCCGGTCACCGACGTGGCATCCGGGAGCACCTACGTCCGGGCCAACACGCTCTCCGGGGCTGCCGCCTGGACTGTTGCCGCCGCCATGGCCATCCTCCTGGTGGCCCTGTGGCAGATACCCCGCCGGATCAACGCAGCCACGGCCTGGGGCTACCAGGATCCCTCCGCCAGGGACTCGCGCATCGATCTGCTGCGCGGGATGGCCATCGTCTTTGTGGTGGTGAACCACCTGGGCATGGCATCGCTGTTCCAGCTGCTCACCCAGGAGGCCGTGGGCTTCGTGTCGGGTGCGGAACTGTTCGTCCTGTTCTCCGGACTGGTGGTGGGCATGGTGTACGGACCCAAGGCCAGGGAGGACTTCGGGCAGGTGGTCGACCTCACGACCCGCCGCGCCGGCAAGCTCTACCTGACGGCGCTGGCCGTGCTGATCGGCGTCTTCCTTCTGTCCCTGCTCCCGTTCTTCCACACCGAGGCCCTGACCACGTTCGTGGACCAGGGGACCGGTGGCGCCGGGCACAACGGGGCCGGCCGGACCTACGACCTCTATGCGGGCATGTCATCGCTGTTCCAGTTCCCCGTCCCGCCCCAGGTGCTTCCGGCCATCGTGCTGCTGCAGTTCGGTCCCTGGCAGTTCAATGTCATGGGGCTCTATGTGGTGCTGTTGCTGGTCAGCCCGCTGATCCTCGCGGCGCTGAACCGCGGAAAGGCCATCTGGGTCGTGGCGGTGTCGGTTGCCGTGTATGCGGCAGGTGCCATGACCAGGTTCCGGATCCTGCCCTCGCAGTTTGAGGACTCCTTCCCGCTGCTGGTGTGGCAGGTGCTTTTCGTGCTTGGGCTGGTTGCGGGCTACCATCGGCGCAGCATCACAGCGTGGCTGTCGCGCCACACGTGGGTGGTGGTTGCCTGCACCACGGCAGCATTCGCTTTGGCCTTCCTGTCCTGGGGCAACCCCTACCTGGCCAACGCCTATGACGTCCGACTGGCGCTGCTGCCGGATGCGTCCTACCGGGCAATGTATGACGCCTTCTTCGGCCGGACATACCTGGCCCCGGGCCGGCTGCTCAACGTCCTGGTCCTGGTGGTGGCTGCGTACGCATTCCTCAGTGCTTACTGGAAACCGGTGGACCGGGCCCTGGGCTGGTTCCTGGTCCCGCTGGGACGGGCCACGCTGTACGTCTTCATCATGCACGTGGTGCTGATCGCCGTCGTGGCCAACATCCCGGCCCTGCAGCAGCAAAGCATCCTCCTCAACACCGTGGCCTACGCCGTGGTCCTTGGGATGCTCTGGGTGATGGTCCGCACCAGGTTCCTCTTCCGGATCATCCCTGCCTAGCCCGGGGCATGAAAAATGCTGCGGCACGGGCGTGCCACAGCATTTGATCATGTACCACCCGGCTGCCCGGTGGCCTCTTACGAATCCGGGGGTCTCAGACCAGGCCCGGGTAGCTGGTCATGATGTAGTCCGCAGCGGCAGGACCCTTCATGCGCAGCCCGTTGCGGCGCGGCGGGATCCGGTGCTTCATGGCTGCCCAGAAGGTGGACTCGGTGCCGGCCGGCTGCTGGTTGAGGAAGCACCAGCTGGTGTACAGGCCGTAGAGGCGGTCGCGGTCCATGCTGGAACCAGCGGCGTGGTCGGGGTAGGTGGCTTCGTGGAGAAAAGTATCGAACTGCGAATGTGCCATGATGGCTTCCCTTCGCTAAGTGCTCGGCGCCGCCGTTCGGCTACAGCAGCAAGATTTGATGCCCTGCACATGGCCATCGAATCTATAGGTTGGGTCCCGTGAAAAGCATCCGGGGCCTCAGCGTCGTCAGCGCCTGTCTACGATGTAGACTTTACCCGTAGACTACAAGTAAGGCAACCGTCTCGATTAATCCGGGCCGCCACTTCCACCGCTAGGACAACACCATGAATCCCCCGCACGCTTCCGGCCGCACCCCCGCCAAGGCCAGGCTGAGCAGGGAGGTCGTGCTGGCCAAGGCCCTGGAACTGGTTGATGCCGAAGGACTGGATGCACTGACCATGCGCCGCCTGGGGCAGGAGCTTGGCCGGGACCCGATGAGCCTGTACCGCTACGCCGAGAACCGCGCGGCGCTGCTGGACGGGGTTTCTGAGCTGGTGCTCAACCAGCTTCCGATTCATCCGGAGGACCCGGATTGGAAAGCGCAGCTTCGGAGCATCGCCCACAACCTGCGGATGCTGGCGCTCAAGCATCCCAACGTTGTCCCCCTGCTGGTGACGCGGCCCCTCTCCACGCCGCTGGGCATGCGTCCGCTGGGCACGTTGCGGCCATTGGAGCAGATCCTGACCCTGCTGGTGGCGGCAGGATTCGAGCCGGCTGATGCGCTGCACGTCTACCGCGCCTACTACGGCTTCCTCTACGGGCACCTCCTGAACGAACTGCAGGAGTACGTGGTGGACCCGGAAGAGAACGAGGTGCTGCTGCGGCTGGGGCTCCACCGGCTGCCCGCGAAGGAATTCCCCCGGCTGCGTGCGCTGGCGCCGGCGTTGGCTGACTACGACGGCGCCAAGGAGCTTGACCAAGGGCTCACCATCCTGCTGTCCGGGCTGGAAGCCCAGCTTTCACGGCAGGCGTCAGGCTCCAGCGCCTGACGGAGCGGCCGTGTAAAGGCGTGGTCGTTGAGCGGCCGCTATTCGAATGACGCCCGGCGCCGGTCCTGGAGGCGGGTGTTCCAGACGTCCGGCCGGTTCACCTGGAACCTGCGTCCGGTCAGCGCCTTGGCGTTCAGCCTGACGTAGTTTGCCTTTTCGCCGGGCTGCCACGGCTCCAGGCCAAGGCTGTCCACCGCATCTTTGACGGCCTGGTCTTCGATGATCCCGGTATTGCCCCGCGCCACCACGCTCCAGGCCAGTTCGGTGGTGGGGTCGTAGCCGTCGATCTCCAGCGCGGCAGGGCGTTCCATTTTCGCGTCCCACAGTTTTGAGCCGGGTGCCGTGCGGAAGACGATGCTGCGCAGGTGGACAACGTAATTCACGGGGAAGATTTCCGGATGTCCGTCCACCACGATGGCCAGCCTGCCCACCGTGTCGGTGTCAAGGAGTTCCCAGCAGTCGTCAAAGGACAGTTTTTCGATCGGCAGCTTGTGCGAGTCCATGGTGCACACCTTACGGGTGATGCCGGGGCGGGAAAAGGGCCGGCCCTGCCTGTTGCGGGCTAATGGATGCCGGCGAAAAGTCCGCTCAGTTCGGTGGTCAGTTCCTTTTGCACAGACGGGGTGCCGATCTCCCTGCCGTCAATCCGGTTCACGGGCGCCAGCAGGCGGACACTGGAGATCAGCCAGACCGCGTCTGCGTCCAGGAGGTCCTGTGGCACCAGCGGCCCGTAGCCCAGTTCCCAGCCCGCCGCCTTGGCGGCAGCAAAGAGAGCCCCCTGTGACGTTCCAGGCAGGATGCCGCTGTCCAGCTGTGGTGTGATGAGGCGCTTCACTGTTGTGCCGTCGTCGGACTTCTCCACATGCGCCAGCAGCACCGTGGAGGTGGGCCCTTCCAGGACCCGGCCATCGGAGGACGTGAAGATGACGTCGTCGGCGCCCTGTTTATGCGCGTGGCGCAGCGCTGCCATGTTGACGGCGTAGGAGAGCGTCTTGGCGCCCAGAAGCAGCCAGGGTGCCCGTTCGGCCACCTCACTGTCGTAGCCGCGGTCAAGGAGGATGACGTCGACGCCCGTTTCCCGCTGGCGGCGGGCGGCAGCTCCGGCCGGTGAGGCCTGGACCCAGGCCGTGGGGGCGGGCGCGCCTTCCACGCCGCGGGTCACCACCAGTTTGACCACCAGTTCATCTGCCGCCGGGTCTGCCGGCGGGTTCTCCGAACGGTGCCGGGCAACGGCAGCGGCAATGGCGCGCCGCCACACATCCTGGTCCGGGATGTCCAGGTCCAGCGCCGCGGCGGATCCGGCAAGCCGGTCCAGGTGGGCCTGCATCTTCCGCACCGTTCCCCCAACGGCCAGCATGGTTTCGAACACGCCGTCACCGCGCGTGACGCCAAGGTCCGTGACCAGCAGCTGGGGCTGGGAGGCATCCGCCACCCTGCCGTCGGGGAAGGCGGGGTCAAGGAAAACGAGAACCACGGGGGCTGGAGAGCTCATGGCACCAGCTTAGTGCGGCACCGCGGATAAGCTGGGCAGAGCGCCCCGGCCGGAAACCGTTCCCCGGGGCCCAACCTCCCCGGGAGTTATTGACGTGTTGTGGCCTTTTTCGCTTGCCGGCACCGCGCCGACGTGGGTTGTGGTGCTCCTGGGCTTCGCCGACCTTGTCATCAGGGTCCTGGCACTGGGCATCATTCCCGGCAACAGGCGGCCCACCACGGCGATGGCCTGGCTCCTGGGCATCTTCTTTATCCCATTCGTGGGCATCGCGCTGTTCCTGCTGTTTGGAAACTTCCAGCTGTCCAGCCGCCGCCGCGCCCAGCAGGAGCAGGTCAACGACCGGGTGCGGGCCGGCATCACCGCCCTCTCGGACGTGGACAGCGACTACCCCGGCCCCGAGTGGGTCAAGTCCGCCGCCGAGCTCAACCGCACCCTGGGTTCGCTGCCCATGGTGGACAACAACTCCGTTGACCTCATCCCCGGCTACCCGGATTCCATCCTGGCCATGACCCACGCGGTGCGGAAGGCGAAGAAGTTCGTCAACGCCGAGTTCTACATCATGAGCTCCGACCACGTCACCAACGACCTGCTCACGGCCATGGAAGAGGCCGCCGAGCGGGGCGTGGAAGTGCGGCTCCTGTTCGACCACATCGGCACGCTGCGCATCAAGGGCTACCGGAAGCTGCTGAAGCGCCTGAGGGCCGGCAAGATCCAGTGGAAGCGGATGCTTCCCCTCCTGCCCATCCATGGCCAGTGGCGCCGGCCGGACCTGCGCAACCACCGCAAGATCATGGTGATCGACGGCGAAATCGCCTTCACGGGGTCGCAGAACCTGATCGAGCCGTCCTACAACAACCCGCGCCACCGCAAGGCCGGCCGCGAGTGGGTGGAGCTGATGGCGTGCCTGCGCGGGCCCATCGTGACCACCCTGAACGTCGTCTTCGCCACCGACTGGCTGAGCGAGACCGACGAATCCCTGGAACACCAGTTGCAGCTCCCCGCGAATCCGGAGCCCGGCCACGTCACGGCCCAGGTGGTGCCCAGCGGTCCCGGGTTCATCACGGAAAACAACCTCCGGCTCTTCAACACGCTCATCTACTCCGCGCAGCACCGGATCTCCATTTGCAGCCCCTATTTCGTTCCGGACGATTCACTGCTGTACGCCATCACCACGGCAGCGCAGCGCGGCGTCGACGTGGAGCTGTTCGTGTCCGAGAAGGGCGACCAGTTCCTGGTCCACCACGCCCAGCGCTCCTACTATGAGGCGCTCCTTGAGGCCGGTGTGCGGATCTACCTCTACAAGGCGCCGTTCGTGCTGCACGCCAAGCACTTCACCATCGACGACGAGGTGGCCGTCCTGGGTTCCAGCAACATGGACATGAGGTCCTTCTCGCTGAACCTCGAGGTCTCCGTGATGCTCCTGGGCGAGGACATCGTGAACAAGATGCGGGCGGTGGAGGACACCTACCGGGACATCTCCCATGAGCTGAAGCTGGCAGACTGGCTGAACCGGCCGCTCGCCGCGCGCTATGTGGACAACGTGGCACGGCTGACGGCCACGGTGCAGTAGGACGGCCGTGCCTCCCTAAACCCGGGTCAGTCTTCGGGAAACTCCGCCCCCAGGGTGGAGAGCACCCCGTAGGCCTTGGTGCGGATCTCCTCATATTCGTCGTCCGGGTCGGAGTCCGAGGTGATGGCACCGCCGACGCCGAGCGACAGTTCCGCGGTTCCGTCGCCAGCCGTGCTGACCACCAGGGTCCTGATGGCGACGGCGAGATCCGCCGCCGCGTTGAGCGAGAAGTAGCCGATGGCACCTGAATAGAGCCCCCGCGGCCCTGCCTCCAGGTCGTCAAGGATGGCCATGGTGCTGATCTTCGGAGCCCCCGTCATGGAGCCGGCCGGGAAGCAGGCCGCCACCGCCTCTGCCCGTGGTGCTCCGGGCAGGAGGTGGGCGTCGATGGTGCTGACCATCTGGTGGACGGTGGCGTAGCTCTCGATGGCGCAAAGCCTGCTGACCGTAACGGAGCCAGGCATGGCAAAGTGGCTGAGGTCGTTGCGCAGCAGGTCCACGATCATGATGTTCTCGGCCCTGTCCTTGACGGAGGTGGCCAGGTCCGTCCGCAGGCGGCTGTCCTCCTGCGGGTCGGCAGCCCGGCGCCGGGTGCCCTTGATCGGTTCGGCGCGCATTCCGCCGTCGGACCCTATCTTCAGGAACCGCTCGGGCGAGGTGCTGGCCACGGCAACGTTTCCCAGCCGGAGGTAACTGGCGAACGGGGCCGGGTTCCTGCTGCGGAGCGACAGGTAGGTGGCCCATGGATCCAGCGAGCCGGCCGGGACAGTGGCTTCGAGGGTGGTGGTCAGGCACACTTCGTAGGTGTTTCCCTGGGCGATCTGATGCTGTGCGGCGGCAATCTTCTCCCGGTACCGTTCCCCGGTGTCCCGGCTGCGGAAAGTGGGCGGTGTGGTGGGACGCACGACGCCGGTGCTGCCGCCGGCTTCCTGCGTTGGGTCCGCGGCGGTTTCCACGGCTGCCCGCGCCTCCACCAGCCACCCGCCGGCGTCCGGTGCCTCCAGGGCCAGGAGCCAGGCCGTGCCTTCGGCGTGGTCCAGGACCACCGCTCGGCCCGCGAAGATCAGGGCTGCGTCCGGCGTGGGCGCGGAAAGATCGCTGCCGCCGGTTTCGCGTTTCAGCTCATACCCCAGGCAGCCCAGCCAGCCCAGGGTGAATTCGCCGGGGTAGCCCTCGGGGGTCCGCACCGCCCGGCGGCCCCAGACGGTGTCGAGCCAGCGGAAGAAGGGGCCGGGAACGTTGGCAGTGGACGAGCCGGCGCTGATCCGGCTCACACCGCCACGGTGCGTGACGCACTGGCCGAATGTGCCGCCGTCGTCCGCCATGATGCTGAACCGGCTGCGCTCTGCGGCAGTCCGCTGTACAGGATCCGTGCTGTCCGGTCCGCTGCCTGTGTTGGAGGAGTCCAGCCAGACGGCGTTGCCAGAGCCGCCATACAGTGAGTGGAACAGGGTGGGTGCGTCCGGGGCGGCTTCAATGCGCTCGGCATGAAGGCGAAGGCCGCGGCGGGCTGACAACTCGGGGGCGAGGACCGGAGCCAGGGCGGGCAGGTAGGGGAGGAGCTGGAGGAGGTCCGCGGGGGCTGAGCCGTCGGCGAGGTTCCGGACGCGGAGGTCCGCGTGGCCGGGGACGTCGTCGCGGCCCAGCCACTCTTCCTCCTGGGCTGCCCACAGGTCCCAGTACGGTTCATATGTTGCGCCGTCGCGCTCCAGTGCCCGGGTCCGCCGGACGTCGTCCGGGGATTCCGCCCAGATCACCGCGCCCAGCATGGGGCGGGCGGCCTCGGCGGCGGCCCCCACTCCCTCAACGATGACGATCTCCGCAGGCAGCGTCACCCGGGCGCCGCCGTCGTAGTGGTTAGCCCAGTCCCAGCTGGTCCAGGAGGCCGCCTGCCCCCGGCTCAGCGGGGTGAGGACCGTGGAGACGTAGCGTTCAATGCCCGCCGCCAGTCCGTCCCAGCCCGGGTAGATGTCCTCAAGGTGGAACAGCGAGACCTTGTGGTGCGCCCGGAGCCGGGCCGCGAGCTCGACGGCGAGGGTGGTCTTGCCTGCGCCGGAGCGCCCGTCGATGGCGATGATGACGGGGGGTGGGCTCATGGACTAGAGCGTACCGTTTTCCGTTGCACCCTTTCACCCGCGGGGCAGTTGCTGCGCCGATGCGTGACGGCCGCTGCTCAGGTGGCCGCCCAGGAACCCGCTCACCAGCAGCAGGACAGCCCCTGCCCTCGCCAGCCTGCGTTGGCGCCGGCATGCACGATGCCTGCACGCTTCAGGGCGCGGTCCTTGTCGGACCATGTCGCCCAGCCGGAGACTCTGCCTCTTCCAGTGTGGCGAGGAGCCGCGCGTACTTGCCGGATGTGCTGGGAAGGCCGTCCAGGCAGCAAGAAAATACTCCTGGTGCCGCTGGATTGCACCGTCGCTTGAAGAGTTTTTGGTGCCTAGTGCGGCTGCAGCTGGGTGTTCCGAAGGACCGCGGACCTGATGTGCTGGACCAGGCCGGGCAGGGCTGCATGGATCTGGTGCCAGACGGCGTCGAAATCCGCGTGGCCGCCGTACCAGGGGTCCTCGATGCCCTGATCCAGGCGGTCCCGCTCCGCCATGGTGGGATCGAAGCTGCGGAGCATCCGGATCTTGTCCAGGGATTCCTGGTCCGGCGCCGCCTCGGTGAGCCACGCGTAGTGGTCGATGTCCAGGGCCAGGATCAGGTCGCGCTCGCGGAACCACCCGGGTTCCCACTCGCGGGCCACGTGGTGGTCCGAGGCCAGCTGGGTTGCGGCGAGCCGGCGGGCGGCGCGGGGATCAATGGGCCGGCCCGCTTCGTAACCGGTGGTGCCGGCGGAGTCCACCTCCACCAGGCCGTCAAGGCCCTCGCGTTCAAGCGCTGCCTTGAGCATGAGCTCGGCCATGGGGGACCGGCAGATATTGCCCGTGCAGACGGTGATGACGCGATATGCGCTCGACGCTGAGTTCATGCCCTAAGCATGCGCGCTTCCGAACGCTCTTGGCTAGCCGCCTGTTCACAAAGTTTTACGGGTTTGTAAAGATGCATGACTAACGCCCGAATGGGTACGTCACACGCTGGTGCCGAGTTTGGTGGGTACCTGGTTCAGTGGATCAGGGCCAGCAGGATACCCACACCCACGAACAGGACACCGAACACCCTGCTGAGGACCATTTGGCCCTGTTCCGTGTTGGTGAAGCGCTGGAATGACCTGGCAGCCGCCGCAAAGAAGAACCACATCACCAGGATGTCGATGACAACGATTGTTGCCGTCAACACGGCGTACTGGGTGAACAGGGGCAGGTCGGGCCGGATGAACTGGGGAGTGAAGGCGAGGAAGAACACGATCGCCTTCGGGTTCAACAGATTGACCCAGAAGCCGCGCCGGAAAATGGACCACGCGGGTTCGTTACGAAGGGCAGCTGCCTGCTCCTGGGCCACCGTGGGCTTGCTCAGGAACTGGCGGATGCCCAGGTACACCAGATAGGCCGCGCCCGCGTAACGGATCACGTTGAAGGCAAGGGGGGAACTGGCCACCAGCACCCCGACGCCCAGGGCCACGATCAGGACGTGCACCATCAGCGCAGCCTGCTGGCCCAGGATTCCCCAGATGGACCGGCGGAACCCCGCGTTCAGCGAGTTGCTCATGGTGTTGATGGCCCCGGCGCCCGGGGTGAAGCTGATCAGGGCGCCGGCACCTGCCAGGGCCAGCCAGAGGGAAAATTGCACTCAACAATCCTACGGTGGCAATTGGCTGCCCCTTTTTCAGTCCCTGTGCTGCTGTCTGGGCAACCAGGGATCAGGCCCGGGCGATGACCTCACCGTTTGGGATCAGGAACCATCCGTCGTCCGTGGAGCCCCAGCGGTGCCAGCCTGCAGAGATACGGGCAAGGTCGGCCGGGTTGGCAAACCCGTACTCCAGCGCCTGCTCGGCGAAGGCTGAGTGGAGCACCCGCTCACCCCAGACGCGCGCCTGCCAGCGCCGCTGCTGCGAGGTGGCGTAAAGCCAGTTGCTGCTGGTGGGGGCGACGTCGGTGAATCCCGCAGCCTGTGCCCAGCTGACCAGCCGCCGCCCGGCGTCGGGTTCTGCACCGTTCCGGCGGGCAATCCGCTGGTACAGGTCCATCCACTCGTCCAGTTCCGGAATGGCGGGGTACCAGCTCATGCCGTGGAAGTCGGCGTCGCGCACTGCCACGATGCCGCCGGGCTTGGCCACCCTCCGCATCTCCCTGAGGGCCTCAACGGGATCGGTCAGGTGCTGGAGCACCTGGTGGGCGTGGACGACGTCGAACGTTTCGTCGGCGAAGTCGAGGTCGTAGATGTTGCCGGCAACGAATTCAACGTTGGGTACTTCCCGCTCGGTGGCGAGGGCCTGCGCCTGGGCGATGATGTCAGGTGAGCGGTCCAGGCCCGTGACCTTGCCGGGGCTGACCAGGGCGGCGAAGTCGCAGGTGATGGTGCCGGGGCCGCAGCCCACATCGAGCAGCGACTTACCAGGCGTGAGGTGCGGGAGGACAAACGCCGCGGAGTTTTCGGCGGTACGGGCGGCATGGGCGCGGACCACCGATTCGTGGTGGCCGTGCGTGTAAACGTCGTCTTCAGGCTGCTGCGCACTCATAACCAAACGCTACCCCCAACCTGCATTGCATGAGCGGACGCCCGGTCCGCGTCATGCAGCCCCCGGAAGGCGGGCCCGAAGGTATGGGTGCTATCCCCGTACCCCCCTGCCTGCGGCCGGGAATACGATGGCCCTCCAGCCGGCGCCGGGCTCCTGACCTCGCTGGACGTTCCATGACACCGCCGTTGCCGCCGAATAGGTGCGGCAACCAGTATTGGGGAGGCAAGAGTGACGCTCAAATCGAGGTTGGCTGCCGCATTGACGGTAGGCGGACTGCTGTCCGGACTGCTCGCGGGACTGGGTGCCCCGGCGGCAAAAGCGGCCGTGGCACAGGTGAATGCGACGGTGGAAACTGCCCCAATGCACGGAACGGGGGACGCTGCGGACGACGCAGCGATCTGGATCCATCCCACCGACCCGTCGAAGAGCACCATCATCGGCACGGACAAGAGCACGGATGGCCACGGTCTGGTGGTCTATGACCTGTCGGGCCGGGAACTGTTCTATTACCCCGATGGGCGGATGAACAATGTGGACGTCCGCTACAACTTTCCCCTCGGCAGCAGCCGAGTGGGCCTGGTGGGTGTCAGCAACCGGGTCCGGAGCCTTGACTTCTACAAGGTCAACGAGGCCGACCGTTCGCTCACCAAGGTGGGCAGCTTTGCGCCGACCTCCAACATCGCCACACCCCGCGGGTTCTCCTTCTATCACTCGCCGGACACCGGCAAGTACTTTGCCTACGTTACTGACGTTGGCAAGGTCGAGCAGTGGGAGCTTGACGGCTCCACCGGATCGGTCACCGGCAAGCTCGTGCGCAGCTGGACTGTAAGCGGCCCCGCCCACACCGAGGGCCTGGTGGCCGACGACGAGATGAAGCGGCTCTACATTGCGCAGGAGGATATCGGCGGAATCTGGCGGTACGGGGCTGAACCCGGGGATTCAACCGCGGGGACGAAGGTTGTCAGCACCACCGAGAACGGCGGGGACATCGTCCAGGACATCAAGGGCATCAGCATCTACTACGGCAGCGGGGGCGCCGGCTACCTGCTGGCAGCAAGCCAGGGCTCCAACCGGTTCCACGTCTACTCCCGCGACGACAACCGGCCATTGGGGGCCTTCGCCATCCCGGCCGGTAACGGAATCGATGCTGTCACGGGCATGGACGGCATAGACGTCACCAACTTCGGGGTTGGGGGCCCGTTCCCCCAGGGTTTCTTTGTCACCCAGGACACCAGCAACGACACCGGCAAGCAGAACTTCAAGCTCGTACCATGGCAGTCCATCGCAGCCGCCTACGTACCTGCCCTGCTCGTCGATGCGGCCTACGACCCCCGGAAGATCGGGGCCGGCACCTCCACTCCGCCTCCGCCGGGGGACACCACGCCGCCCGAGACAACCATCACTTCCGGACCGCCCGCGACAACGACGTCGACCAGTGCCTCCTTCGCATTCACCTCGAGTGAGGCCAATTCAACCTTCCAGTGCAGCCTGGACGGGGCGGCGCGGACAGCGTGCACCTCGCCACAGACGTACTCAGGACTGGCGGTTGCATCGCATAACTTCAGCGTGTGGGCCACCGACGCCGCCGGCAATACGGACGCCACGGCGGCCACGCAGGCCTGGAGCGTCACCTCCGGCAACACCGGCGGCGGCGGCACCATCGTCCGCGAGTCAGTGAGCCAGGCCGTGAACACCACGGCAACCACCACCCTCAGGATCCCCAAGCCGGCCAATGTCGCCCAGGGCGACCTGCTGGTCAGCTGCGTGTCCCTCACGGGCGGTACCATCGCAACGTCAGGTGTCCCCGCCGGGTGGACAGTGCTGGCATCGGTGACCAATATCGCGAACCCCAAGGTCTACGGCTACTACAAAGTCGCCACCGGGACCGAGCCGGCGGATTATGCCTGGACCACCTCTTCGACGACGAGCGGGGGAGGCATCGCCAGGTATTCCGGCGCCTCAGGGCCCGACACCGCTGCCACGTCCGGCTCGGGCGCGGCGGCATCGTCGGGAACCATTCCAGCGGTGGCCACCACGGCCGCGAACGCGATGCTTGTGGGATGCATGAGCGTCAACTCAAGCTCCGTGACCCTGACTTCGCCGGCCGGGATGTCCCAGGCAGTGGAAACCGGTGCGCGCCGCTTCGAAGTTGCGGATGGCATCCAGGCGGCAGCGGGGCCAAGCGGGGCGAAGACGTGGAACTTCAGTGCGGCCCGCGAGTGGGCCGGGTGGCTGGTGGCGCTTCGACCCAAGGCGCCTTAGTCCCCGGGCGCCGCCCTGGTTGGGGGAAGCAGGAAGGGCCGTCTTCGGACATCCGAAACGGCCCTTTCCTGAGCCTTCCGGGAATGTCACCTAGCTATCGGCGGACTCGCTCCGGGCAGCCACCGTGGCCTCCACCATTGCGGTCATGAAGCGTGTGACTGTTTCCAGCTCGTCTTGCGAGAAGTCCGCCATGGCGCTGCCCATGTGCTGGGCCAGGGGAGCGAAGACAGCGCCCCCGTCCTGGAAGGCCTTGGGGGTCATCTTCAGCTGGACCTGGCGCCGGTCCGTGCTGTTCCGCTCGCGCACGATATGCCCCGAGTGGTCCAGTCGGTCGATGAGGGCGGTGGTGGCAGGCGAGCTCAGGTTCAGCTCTTTGCGCAGGACCCCGGGCGTCACCACGCTCCCGGCGGCCGTGTGCCGCATGATGACGGCGAGGGCATTCATGTCCGTGCGGTGCATGTCCTTCCTGCCGCCGGCGACATCCACATAGCGGTTGGCCTCCATGGTGAACTCCTGCAGGAGGCGGATCAGCGGGTGTGGCGGACCACCGGGAGGGCCGCCGGATGGTCCTGGTGCCGCGCCAGCTGACGTCTTGCGTGCCATGCCCACCTCCCTGCCTTCCTGGTTCCACGCCCACACTTCCGTCCGGCCGTACTGACGGATATTACTGCAGGCCCGGCATTCGTCCCCTACCTGCCGAAAAAAGCTTGGCAGCCACTTATCTCTATGGTGGAGATAATCTATGCTGGAACAAATACTACTCCGCCCGCTTATCGATGGAAGGCGCCATGAACCGCAATAAAGTTGCCAAGGAGCGAGTCCCTTTCTGGCTGCGCTGGCTGGTCCCTGTCGTCCTGGTGCTGATCTGGCTGGGTCTCGCCGGGGTCGGCGGCCCCACCTTCGGCCGGTTGGAGGAGGTCTCCTCCAACGACCAGGCGTCATTCCTGCCCGCCAGCGCCGAGGCCACCGAGGCGCAGGACTGGCAGGCAAAGTTCCGGGACTCGGATGAGGTCCCGGGGATCATCGTCATCGAGAAAAGCGAGGCTTTCACTCCCGCCCAGCTGGGGGAGCTGGCCACGCTCAAGACCAGCCTTGAAGACCTCAAACTGGGCAGCACGGTGATCGGCCCGATTCCCTCCAAGGACGCCAAGGCGGTGCAGTTCGTGGTCCCGGTGGGGTCCTCGGTTGAGCTCAAGGATGCGGTCAAGGAACTCCGCGGGACTGTCACAGAAGCGGCCCCGGCAGGTGCCCAGACCTTCGTGACCGGCCCCGCCGGCCTTGCCGCCGACCTCACCGCAGCCTTCGGCGGCATTGACGGCATCCTCCTGCTGGTGGCCTTGTCCGCGGTGTTCGTCATCCTCCTCATCGTTTACCGGTCCCTGCTGCTGCCCATCATGGTGCTGCTGACCTCCGTGTTTGCCCTGTGCGCAGCAATCCTGCTGGTGTTCGGCATGGCCAAAGCCGGCTGGATCCAGCTCAACGGCCAAAGCCAGGGCATCCTCTCCATCCTGGTAATCGGTGCGGCCACGGACTACGCCCTGCTGTTCGTGGCACGCTTCCGGGAAGCGCTCACCCACACCACCAACCGCACCGCGGCTGTCCTGAACGCCTGGAAGGCGTCCTTCGAGCCCATCCTGGCGTCCGGCGCCACCGTGATCATCGCGCTGCTGTGCCTGCTCTTCTCCGACCTGAACTCCAACAAGGCGCTGGGACCGGTGGCGGCCGCAGGCATCCTGTGTGCCCTGTTCGCAGCGCTGACCCTGCTGCCCGCGCTGATGGCCCTGCTGGGCCGGGCAGCCTTCTGGCCGTTCCGTCCCAAGCTCCTCCCTGCAGACCAGCGTGAACCCGAACTGGTTACGGGCCTGGAAGGCCAGAAGGGGCTGTGGCGTGCCACCGGTTCGCTGGTAGCGCGGCGGCCCAGGACCGTCTGGGTGGCTTCGGTCCTCCTGCTGCTGGTTGCGGCAGGCGGCCTGTTCCAGCTGAAGGCCAACGGCGTACCGCAGACCGACGTCATCCTCACCGCCTCCAACGCCGTCGACGGCCAGGACGCACTGGCCCGCCATTTCGACGCCGGCAGCGGCAGCCCCGCCGTCGTGATTGCTGACCAGGCCAAGGCCGCCGAGGTGCTGGACCGCGTGAAAGCGGACGACGGCGTGGGCGAGGCCTACCTGCTGGGCCCGGGCAGCGTCCCCATCACCGGAGCCCCCGGGGCTCCCAGCGCCCCGGACGTCCGCGAAGGAAAGGTGATCATCAACGCCACCCTCAACGACGCGGCGGACTCGCTGGAAGCGGAGGAAACCGTCAAGGCGCTGCGGGCCGGGGTGAAGGCCGTCGATCCCGGCGCCCTGGTGGGCGGCGTCACCGCTACGGCGCTGGACACCAACACCACCGCCCAGCACGACCTGGTGGTCATCATTCCGGTGGTCCTGGTGGTGATCCTCTTCATCCTGATGCTGCTGCTGCGCTCGATCGTGGCCCCGGTCCTGCTGGTGCTCTCCGTGGTGCTTTCCTACGCGGCGGCGCTCGGTGTGTCGGCCTTTGTCTTCAACAACATCCTTGGCTTCCCGGGCGCGGATGCGACGGTTCCGCTGTTTGGCTTCGTGTTCCTGGTGGCCCTGGGCGTGGACTACAACATCTTCCTGATGAGCCGGGTCCGTGAAGAGTCGCTCAAGCACGGCACCCGGCCCGGCATCCTCCGTGGCCTGGTGGTGACCGGAGGGGTCATCACCTCCGCGGGCGTGGTGCTCGCGGCCACATTTGCAGCGCTTGGCGTCATTCCCATCATGTTCCTGGTGCAGCTGGCGTTCATAGTGGCGTTCGGTGTGCTGCTGGACACCGTCCTGGTGCGCTCGCTGCTGGTGCCGGCCCTGGCCTACGACATCGGACCGAAGATCTGGTGGCCCAGCAAGCTGGGGCGCGCGGACGGCGGGAATGCAGCCCGGCCGCGGGAGCCCGGCGTCGAGCCGCTGGAAGAAGTGCCCAGCCGCTGACCCTGCGCCAAAGCGCTAAACCTCGGAGCACTAACCCTGCTGCCGCCACCAGTCCACGGTGGCGGCAGCAGCCGTTTCCAGCGGAGTCGGACCGACTTCCAGGGCAGCCTGGGACGCGGCCGAGTCCATGATGAACGGCCGCTCAAACTGGTACAGCATCTCGGCCAGCTCGCGGGCGTCGGTTGAGAGCATCCCGGCGGTGCGGAGGGTCCAGCCGGGCAGGGCGCGCACCTTGGGCGCCGGCCGTCCTGCCGCGGCGGCGAAGGCGTGGGCCAGCTCCATCTGGGTAAGGGCCGGACCCGTGGGGGCGTGCCATACGGCATTCCAGGCGGAGGGCCTGTCCGCCGCCGCGATCATCGCCGTGGCCAGGTCCGGGACGTACGTGAACGAGTGCGGCTGCCGTGAGCTGCCCACCACGCTGACGTTCTTCCCCGCCAGGATGGGCACCACCATGCGCTCCCCGCCGTGCGCCATCCGGACGCGGGGACCAAAAAAGTCGCCTGCCACCACGCTCACCGTTGGCGTTGTGGCGGCCTCGCGGGCCCGGAGCAGCTCCGTCCGCACCCCGCGTTTGCCGCCCGCAGCGTGGCGCGGGCTGCCCTCCGTCATCACGCTGTCCGGCTCGCTGTAGGAGTAGAGGCTTTCCGGGAATACGACGACGGCACCCGCTTGGTGCGCCGCAGTGAGGACCGCCTGCTCGGCGGCGGGAAGCTCCGCCCGCCATGCCGCGGCGGTGTACGCCGAGCCGTGAATGCAGTGGAAGACTGCCCGGGCGCCGGCCAGGGCTGATCGCAGAACCTCGGGATCCTTCGCATCACCGGCCATGAGCTCGATCAGCGGGTGCTGTGGTCCGCTGCCCGACCGCGTGAGGACGCGCACCTGCCGTCCCAGGTCTGCCAACTGTTCGGCCACCGTCCACCCCACCGGTCCCGCTCCGGTTACTACGTACACATCTGCCATTGTGGCCTCCTTGTTCCTTTTCCGAGAGCACCGCTCTCGGGAAACAGCATGACCCCATACGCCGACTAAGTCAAGAGCGGTGCTCTCTTTTGATTCCGGCGCTCTCGTTTATGGCATGCTGGACCCGTGACTGACGTCGAAAAAACAGCCGGCACTGTTGTCCGCCCCCTCACCCCGCGGCAACGGGCAAGGGCGCAAACCGTGGCGGATATCGTCCGCC
Source organism: Arthrobacter sp. NicSoilB11 (assembly GCF_019977375.1). Classification (NCBI taxonomy): domain Bacteria; kingdom Bacillati; phylum Actinomycetota; class Actinomycetes; order Micrococcales; family Micrococcaceae; genus Arthrobacter; species Arthrobacter sp. NicSoilB11. The sequence continues at coordinate 4,037,265 of NZ_AP024657.1, read as the reverse complement.
TGGGGCGGCAGCACCTGGCAACGCACGGTGCGGCCGCTCTCTCCCTGCGGGCGGTGGCGAGGGACCTCGGGGTGGTGTCCTCCGCGGTCTACCGCTATGTGGAGAGCCGGGACGAGCTCCTGACCTTGTTGCTGATAGACGCCTTCGGCGAGCTTGGGGACGCGGTGGACGCCGCCGTCGCCCAAGCGCCGGAGGATGACCACACTGCCCGCTTCCGGGCGCTGGGCCGCGCGGTCCGGGAATGGGCCCTGCGCGAGCCTTCCAGCTACGCGCTCCTTTTTGGCAGCCCCGTGCCCGGCTACAGCGCCCCGGCGGAGCGCACGACGGGCCCGGGCACCAGGGTCATCGTCAGCCTCATCGGCATCCTGGACGCAGCTTCCCGGGCAGGGCAGCTGGCAGTTCCGGCCGAAGGCGCACCGCAACTGCCGCCAACCCTGGGCAGGGACCTTGCCGCCATCCGTTCCGAGTTTGGCCTGGACCTTCCGGAGGAACTGGTGGCGAGGGGTGTCCTGGTGTGGAGCTCCCTCTTTGGTGCGGTCAGCTTCGAGGTGTTCAACCAGTACGGGCCGGATACCTTCCATGCGCCCGCTGACCTCTTCGACCATCACCTCGCCGTCCTGGCAGGCATCGCCGGCCTGCCGGCAGGGGCCTCCCGATAGGTGCCGGCGAAGCCCTGTTGGTGCGCGCGGGCCGTCGATAGACTGCCAGTGCGCCCGCATGGACGCGGAGCCTCGAAGGAGAGATGCACCATGACCGAGAACCCTGAAGTTGCAGCCGAGGAGCCCCGCAAGGGAAGCAGCGCACCCGGGCTGGAGGGTGAAGGCGGGCAGTACGTGGATGGTGACTATGGCGATGCCGGAGCCGTGGAAAGGCCGGCGGGCGAACGGGACGACCAGTATCCGGAAGGCAACTACGGCGATGCCGGAACGGTTGGGGCCCCTGCCGGAGGTGCGGGCGAAGGCGGGCAATACGTGGACGCGGACCATGGCGCCGGCGGTACCGTCAACGGGCCCGGGCGGGACCTTGCCGACGGCGAATACGAGGAAGGCGACTACGGGGAGGCCGGCACAGCCGGCGGCGCCCGAACAGAGGAGGCCGCGCGTGAAGGGCTTACCGACCGCCAGGTCCAGGCGACGGCGGAAGAGCGCGGCCCGCTGCACGGCGACCGGGACACGGAGCGCTGAGTAGCCCGGCGCCGCGTTCTCCTAAAGCGAACCCGCCTTCCGGCGTCGTAATTCTGCGCGCAAAAGCCCGGAAATCCAAGGAATACCGCGGCTGTTATCCGGCGCGGCATCCAAAGTTGAGCGGACTGCACTCAACTTTGGATTGACATCGGTGGCGCCCTGAGTAAAGTTGAGTGCAGAACGCTCAATGCTTAGGGCGCCAACCAGTTTCCAAGGAAAGAAGGAAGCAACACATGTCACGTGCAGTAGGTATCGACCTCGGAACCACCAACTCCGTCGTCTCCGTTCTCGAAGGTGGCGAGCCCACCGTTATTGCCAACGCCGAGGGTGGCCGCACCACGCCGTCGGTCGTTGCATTCTCCAAGTCCGGCGAGGTCCTGGTTGGCGAAATCGCCAAGCGCCAGGCCGTCAACAACATCGAGCGCACCATCGCTTCAGTCAAGCGCCACATGGGCACCGACTGGAAGGTGGACATCGACGCCAAGAAGTACACCCCGCAGGAAATTTCCGCGCGTATCCTCATGAAGCTGAAGAACGACGCCGAGTCCTACCTGGGTGAAAAGGTCACCGACGCCGTCATCACCGTCCCGGCCTACTTCAACGACGCCGAGCGCCAGGCCACCAAGGAAGCCGGCGAAATCGCAGGCCTGAACGTCCTGCGCATCGTCAACGAGCCCACCGCCGCGGCACTGGCCTACGGCCTGGACAAGGGCAAGGAAGACGAACTAATCCTGGTCTTCGACCTCGGTGGCGGCACCTTCGACGTCTCCCTGCTGGAAGTCGGCAAGGACGAAGACAACTTCTCCACCATCCAGGTCCGCGCCACCGCCGGTGACAACCGCCTGGGCGGCGACGACTGGGACCAGCGCGTCGTTGACTACCTGCTGAACCAGCTCAAGGTGAAGGGCATCGACCTCTCCAAGGACAAGATCGCCCTTCAGCGCCTCCGCGAAGCAGCTGAGCAGGCCAAGAAGGAACTCTCCTCCTCCACCAGCACCAACGTCTCGCTCCAGTACCTCTCCGTCACCCCCGACGGCCCGGTCCACCTGGACGAGCAGCTGACCCGCGCCAAGTTCCAGGACCTCACCAAGGACCTGCTGGAGCGCACCAAGAAGCCGTTCCACGACGTCATCAAGGAAGCCGGCATCAAGCTCTCCGACATCAACCACATCGTGCTGGTGGGCGGTTCAACCCGTATGCCCGCCGTCTACGACCTGGTGAAGGAACTGGCCGGCGGCAAGGAGCCCAACAAGGGCGTGAACCCGGACGAGGTCGTCGCAGTCGGCGCAGCCCTGCAGGCCGGCGTGCTGAAGGGTGAGCGCAAGGACGTCCTCCTGATCGACGTCACCCCGCTGTCCCTCGGCATCGAAACCAAGGGTGGCGTGATGACGCACCTGATCGAGCGCAACACCGCCATCCCCACCAAGCGGTCCGAGACCTTCACCACGGCGGATGACAACCAGCCGTCCGTGGCGATCCAGGTCTTCCAGGGCGAGCGCGAGTTCACCCGCGACAACAAGCCGCTGGGCACGTTCGAACTCACCGGCATCGCCCCGGCACCGCGCGGTATTCCGCAGATCGAGGTCACCTTCGACATCGACGCGAACGGCATTGTGCACGTCTCCGCCAAGGACAAGGGCACCGGCAAGGAGCAGTCCATGACCATCACCGGTGGCTCCAGCCTCTCCAAGGAAGACATCGACCGGATGGTCCGCGACGCCGAGGAGCACGCAGCCGAGGACAAGGCGCGCCGCGAGGCAACCGACACCCGCAACACGGCCGAGCAGCTTGCCTACTCCGTGGACAAGCTGATCGCCGACAACGCGGACAAGCTGCCCGAAGAGGTCAAGACCGAGGTCCAGGCCGACGTCGACAGCCTCAAGAAGGCCCTTGAGGGCACCGACGACGCCGCTGTGAAGTCCGCGTTCGAGAAGCTGCAGGCTTCCCAGACCAAGCTGGGCGAGGCCATCTACGCCCAGGCCGGTTCGCCGGACGGCGCAGGCGCTGCAGGTGCTGCAGGTGCTGAAGGTGCCGCCGGAGCTTCGGCAGGTTCCAAGGACGAGGACATCGTCGACGCCGAAATCATCGACGAAGACGAAGCGAAGAAGTAACCCATGCCGCACCACGGTAACGAGGAAGAGCACAACACATCCGCAAGCCAGCAGAACACGCAGGGCAACGGCCAGGAGCCCGTCATCCGGGACAACCGCAAGGTTGACCCGGTGACCGGGCAGGCCCGGCACCCCGAGGGCGGCCAGTCCGCTCCGGGGGCCGGTTCCCGGGCCGGGGCAGCAGATTCCGACGGCGACGCGCTGGCCCAGGCCGAGGAGATTCTCAACGGCGTGGACGTGCCGGCCGAGGAATCCGTGGCCCAGGGTGCCCCCGCAGGGTCCGCCGGCGCCGAGGCAGCCGAACTGCGCAACGACCTGCTCCGTCTTCAGGCTGAGTACGTCAACTACCGCAAGCGCGTTGAACGCGACCGTGCCGTGGCAGGGGAAATGGCCGTCATCGGCGTCCTGAATTCCCTGCTCCCGGTCCTGGACGACGTCGACGCCGCACGGCAGCACGGTGACCTCACCGACGGCCCATTCGCCGCGATCGCCACCAAACTGGAGAACGCGCTGAAGACCTACGGCCTGGTCCGCATCGACGAAACCGGCGTGGAGTTCGATCCCACGATCCACGAAGCCCTGATCCAGCAGCCCGGCGAGGACATCGAGGTTGACACCGTCAGCCAGGTCCTCCGCTCCGGCTACAAGTCAGGCGACCGTGTCCTCCGCGCAGCCCAGGTGATCGTGGCCGTCCCGGCTTAGTTGCCCATCGCCTCCGCGGATGAGGGGGTCCCGCCCGGGCCCCCTCATCCGCTCCGGCGTTCAGCGGTAATCTCGCCCTAACGCTTTTGTACTTTGAAAGGAAACGCCATTGGCTAGCCAGGATTGGGTGGACAAGGACTTTTACAAGATCCTTGGTGTTGCCAAGGACGCTTCCGACGCCGACATCAAGAAGGCCTACCGGAAGCTTGCGCGGCAGCACCACCCTGATACGAATGCGGGGAACGCCGCTTCCGAGAGGAAGTTCAAGGACATCTCCGAGGCTTATTCGGTGCTTTCGGATCCGGATGAGCGCCAGCAGTATGACGCCATCCGGGCCATGGGCAGCGGGGCCCGCTTTGCTCCCGGCGGCGCCGGCGCCCCCAACGGCGGGTTTGAGGACATGTTCGGCGGCCTGTTCACCGGCAATACCGGACGGCACGCCGGTGGTTTCAATCCCTCCGCCGGCGGCATCCCGCCCGAGTTCGCCGACCTCTTCGGCGGCTTCGGCGGCGCCCCCGGATTCCAGCGCGCCCCGCAGAAGGGCGCCGACCGGACCGCGTCGACCAGCATCTCCTTTGCCGGCTCCATCCGCGGCACCACCATCGGCCTGCGTGAACCCAGCGGCGAGGTCATCGATGTCCGGGTTCCCGCGGGTATCAAGGACGGCCAGAAGGTCCGCGTGCGTGGCAAGGGCCAGCCCGGTCCCGCCGGCAATGGTGACCTGGTGGTCTCCGTGTCGGTCCAGCCACATGCGTTTTACACGCGCGACGGCGACAACCTCCGGATCCACGTCCCCGTCACCTTCCCGGAGGCTGCTTTGGGCGCGGACATCGAAGTTCCCACCATCGACGGCGACAAGGTCAAGGTCCGCGTCCCGGCAGGCACGCCGTCCGGCCGTACCCTGCGGGTCAAGGGCAAAGGCGTCAAGACGCCCAAGGCCACCGGCGACCTGCTGGTGACGATCGACGTCGCGGTTCCCAAGAATCTCAACAAGGATGCCGAAGCTGCGGTCAAGGCGTTCGCCGAGGCCACGTCGTCGGCGGACGTTCGCGAGGGCCTGGCAGCCAAGGCCCGGCTCTAGGCGCGGAGGTGAGCCGTGGACATCAATGCTGACCAGCCGATCTTTGTGATTTCGGTGGCGGCAGAGCTGGCGGACATGCACCCCCAGACCCTGCGGCAGTACGACAGGCTTGGCATCGTCAAGCCCAGCCGTGCCCCCGGAAAGTCCCGGCGCTATTCGCAGCGTGACGTGAACATGCTGCGGGAAGTGCAGCGGCTGTCGCACGAAGGTGTGTCGCTGGAGGGGATCAAGCGCATCCTGGAACTCGAAAACCAGGTGGCAGCCCTCCAGAGCCGGATCGCTGAACTCACCGAGGAACTCGGGCGGCGGCCGCGTTCCGTGGATTCGCGCATCTTCGCCGCCGGCGCCGCGGGCGATGTGGTGAGCCTGGCCCGTGGCCAGCGCCCCCGGCCCCGGTCACAGGCGGTCATGTTGTGGCGGCCCCGGGCGATCGGACAATAACGGGATGCCGGAGAGCAGGTAGCGTTTCCCGGTGCCCCGGACAAATATGAGTACCCGCTACTCGTGACGGAAAAGCCCCCTGGAATTTGAATGGAACCATCGCCGGATCAGCGGCGATGGTTCCGCAATTTCTGGGGGTTTTCGTGTTTAAGGTTCTCAGCGAAGCTGCTTCAACCCGGGTCCGGCCATGAGCCCGGGGATGGAATCCGTGGCCGCGTTCAGCAGCTCCTTGCCGGGGCAGATCCTGCTGGCCATCGGGCAGACCATTGTTGTGGTCTGCGTCTGCTTTGACATGGTCCGTGAATTGTCCGTCCCGCGGTCCCACCGGCGTTACGTGGCCAGCACCGTCTTCCGTACCCTGGCGATCCCGTCGATCGTGGCCAATGCCATGACCGTCTTCATCGCCCTGGTGGTGTCCTCCTGGGTGGACGTGGTGATGGGCATGTTTGTCCTGGTGGCCATTGTTTTCCGGTTCCACCACAACCAGGACGAGGACAACTGGTGGAAGGGCAAGGGCAAGAAACTTGCCCGGTGGGCCCGCCGGCAGTTCGCCGGCCGGACGTCCACGGCCCCGGCCATGGGGTAGCGCCGCGAAGCCCCGGGAGCCCGGCGCCGGCAACCTTGCGTGCCGGGCTCCCGCGTCAACATCAGCCGTTGATCACCTGCGGTACGCCCAGGGCCTTGAGGCCCTCCACGCCGAATTCCACGCCGTAGCCGGACTGCTTGGCGCCGCCGAACGGGATGCGCGGGTCCACGGCGCCGTGCCGGTTGATCCACACGGTTCCGGCCTGGATGCGGGCCGCGACCTCCCGGGCTGCTTCCAGGTTGGGGGACCAGACGGAGGCGCCCAGGCCGACGTCGAGCCCGTTCGCCTTTTCCACCGCCTCGTCGATGCTGCTGTAGCGGATGATCGGCAGGGCGGGGCCGAACTGTTCCTCGGCCACCAGCGGGTTGTCGTTGTCGATGTCCGCCACCAGGGTGGTGGGGTAGAAGTAGCCGGGCTGGCTGGTATCCGGGTTCCCGCCCAGCAGGACGCGTGCCCCGGAAGCCTTGGCCGCCTCCACGAGGGTGGCCACGACGTCGTACTGCGCCTTGTTCTGCAGCGGTCCCAGCACGTTGTTCTCGTCCAGGCCGTTGCCCATGGGCATCTGCTTGGCGACCGCCACGAGCTCGTCACAAACGGCGTCGTAGATGTCGTCGTGGACGTAGAGGCGCTTGAGCGCGGCGCAGGTCTGGCCGGTGTTGAGGAAGGCGCCCCAGAAGATGTCCGTGGCAATGGCCTTGGGGTCGGCGTCGGGCAGGACAATGCCGGCGTCGTTGCCCCCAAGTTCCAGGGTGAGCCGCTTGACGGTGTCGGCGGAGGACTTGATGATGGCGCGGCCGCCGGCGGTGGAGCCGGTGAACATGATCTTACCGATCGCCGGGTGGTCGGTGAGGCGGGCGCCCACCTCGCGGCCGCAGGACACCACGGACAGGATGCCTTCGGGGAGTTCTTCGTTGAGGACCTTGACCAGCGCCAGCACGGAGAGCGGGGTGTTGCCGGAGGGCTTGACGACGACGGTGTTGCCCATGCGCAGGGCCGGCGCCAGCTGCCAGACGGCGATCATCATGGGCCAGTTCCACGGGCCGATCGCCCCGACCACGCCGATGGGCCGGTAATGCAGCTCAGCGCGGGTCTCACCGTCGTCCACGATGGTTTCCGGTTCCAGCGGCAGGCCGGCCGTGGCGCGGAGCCAGGCGACGCAGGCGCCCACTTCGAAGCGGGCGTTGGGGCCGTTCAGCGGTTTGCCCTGCTCGCGGGAGAGCAGCTGGGCGAGTTCCTCGGCGGAGCGTTCGACGGCGTCGGCTGCCTTGAGCAGCGCGGCGGACCTTGCGTCGTGGCCCAGGGCAGCCCAGGCTGGCTGCGCGGCCACGGCTGCGGCCACGGCGCTTTCCAGGTAATCGAGGCTGTGGACGGGGGCTTCGCCTACCGGTTCGCCCGTGGCCGGATTGAGGATGGTCCGGCCAGTGCCGGCAGCGGGGGCAATGGAGGCAAGAAGTGCATCGTACGTTTCCAAGGGATACTCCACATCGAGTAGGCGAGGACGCCAGCCGGTCGGCGTAGCGGGTTACTCCCCAGTTTGGGTGAGTGCCCGCCCCCGCTCTTGTGTTTGTGCGCAGGACTGTTGGCGGAGAGGGAACGGCGTAAAAATCAGCCCGCCTTATTGTGAACTTGTCAGATTAAACCTTAGGGTGGGGATCAGGCCGGCGAAGCCCTCGAGAACCGCCGGGTAACTCCTCCCCGGATCCAGGCAAACGACCCCGTCAAACGCCCACCAGCGGTACCGCGGCCCTTATTTCTCCACGGCGCACAGGTGCTGGGTTTTGCGTCGTCGACGCCCCCGACAAGCAGGAGAACACCATGACCGTAGAGTCCGAGCTCACTGAAGCGCCCGCAACAGCACCTACCGACATCTCCCGAGGGGGCCGCTACGTTACGTTGCCACCCGGATCGGAGGTATCGCCGAAGCTTGAGGGCAGCTACGTCACGGTGCCCGGAGCCCTTCCCGGACATGGCAACAGGGCCCAGGGCACGTACGTGACACTTCCCGCGGCGCCGGCGGGGGCGACCGAGATCAGCTACACCCGCGTCGGCTGACCCGCGTCAAGAAGCACCTGCCACCCTTTCGACCAGGGCGGCAGGTGCTTCTTCCCCGCGGTTACCCGGCGTAGGGGTCGGCGATGCCGATGTATTGGGTGGTGGTGTATTCGGCGATGCCTTCGGAGCCGCCTTCGCGGCCCAGGCCGGATTGCTTGACGCCGCCGAAGGGTGCGGCGGCGTTGGAGATGACGCCGGCGTTGAACCCGACCATGCCGAATTCGATCTGTTCCGCGACGCGCAGGAGGCGGTTGAAGTCGCGGCTGAAGAGGTAGGACGCCAGACCGTATTCGGTGTTGTTGGCGAGCCGGATGGCGTCTTCCTCGGTGCTGAAGGTGGTCACCGGGGCTACGGGGCCGAAGATTTCCTGGCCAAGGATCGCCGCGTGGTTGGGCACGTTGGCCAGGACGGTGGGCTGGTAGAAGTAGCCCGCTCCGTCCACCGGTGCGCCGCCGGTCACGGCCACTGCTCCGGCGTCGACGGCGGCGCTCACCAGTGCATGCACCTCATCACGGGCGCCCGCGTCGATGAGGGGTCCCACCTGGGTGGCCGCCTCGGTGCCGCGCCCGGTGTGCAGGGCGCCCATGGCGGCGGCGAACTTCCGGGTGAACTCCTGCGCCACGGATTCGTGGACCAGGAACCGGTTGGCCGCGGTGCAGGCTTCGCCCATGTTCCGCATCTTGGCTGCCATGGCCCCTTCGACGGCCTTGTCCAGGTCGGCGTCTTCGAAGACGATGAACGGCGCGTTCCCGCCGAGCTCCATCGAGGTGCGCAGCACGTTCTGCGCGGCGTCTGCCATGAGGCGCTTGCCGACGGGGGTGGAGCCGGTGAAGGAGACCTTCCGCAGCCTTGAGTCCTTCAGGAGCGGGCCGGAGATCCCGGACGCGGAGGAGGATGCGACGACGTTGACGACCCCGGCGGGAAGGCCGGCGTCGAGCATGGTCTGGGCGAAGTACTGCGCCGTAAGCGGGGTGAGCTTGGCGGGTTTGAGGACCATGGTGCAGCCGGCGGCGATGGCGGGGGCGACCTTGCGGGTGGCCATCGCGAGCGGGAAGTTCCAGGGGGTGATGAGCAGGCAGGGGCCCACGGGTTTGTGCTGGACCAGGATCTTGTTCCTGCCCTCCGGGGTGGTGAGGTAGCGGCCGTAATCGCGGACGGTTTCCTCCGCGAACCAGCGCAGGAACTCCGCCCCGTAGGTGACCTCACCGCGGGCCTCGGCCAGCGGTTTGCCCATTTCCAGGGTCATCAGCAGGGCGAAGTCCTCGGCCCGCTCGGTCACCAGGTCGAAGGCCCGCCGGAGGATCTCGGCCCGGGTCCTAGGTGCGGTGCGCGCCCAGGACGCCTGCACGGCGTCGGCTGCATCGAGTGCGGCAATGGCGTCTTCGCTGGTGGCGGAGGCGAGGGTGGCGAGCACCTCCCCGGTGGCGGGGTCGTGCACATCGAACGTGCCGCCGTCGGACGCCTCGCGCCACTGACCGTTGATGAGCAGGCCGGTAGGGACGGAAGCCAGGAGCGAGGCTTCATGCTCCGGCGAAAAGGCAGGGGAGATCGCAGAAAGTGTCATGGCAAGTCCTTAGGAAGGGAAGGTCAGTAGCTGGCGGGGGTGTCGCCGTCGGCGTGGGGAATGTACTTTGCTGCGAGGGCCTCGGAACCGCGGGCGAGGAGTGCGACGTCGGCGCCCACCAGGATGAAGTCCGCGCCGTTGGCGAGGTAGTGCTCGGCCGTGGCGGGAGCGAAGGCGTTGACGCCCCCGGGTTTCCCGGCCGCCTTGGCAACGGACAGGCAGTGTTCGACGGCGGCGCGCACCTCGGGGTGTTCCTGCTGTCCCAGCAGGCCCATGGAAGCGGCGAGGTCGGAGGGGCCCACGAAGATGGCGTCCACACCGTCCACTTTGAGGATGTCCTCCACAGCCTCGACGGCCGCCGTCGATTCAATCTGGACGGTGACGCTGATGGTCTCGCTGGCCCGGGCGAGGTAGTCCGGGACCCGGTTCCAGCGTGCGGCGCGGGCCAGGGCCGAGCCCACGCCGCGGGTGCCGTGGGGCGGATAGCGGGTGGCAGCAACCGCCGCCTCCGCTTCCGCCACCGAATTCACCATGGGGATCAGCAGGTTCTGAACCCCCAGGTCCAGGTACTGCTTGATCACCACCGTGTCATTCACCGGCGGCCGGACCACGGTGTGGACCGGGTAGCCATGGATGGCCTGGAGCTGGGCGAGGATGGACTCGAGGCCGTTGGGGCTGTGCTCCGCGTCCACCAGCAGCCAGTCCAGCCCTGCCCCCGCGCAGAGTTCGGCGACCAGCGGGCTGCCGGAGCACACCCACATCCCGGCGAGCGGGCGGCCTGCCTTTCCCTTTTGCTTTTGCGCAGCCAGGGCGGAGCGGAAGGTGTCTTCTATTCGAAACGGCATGTCACAGCTCCCAGGGGTCCGTAGTCGGCGTGGACGGTGTCGCCCTTGTACACCCACAGTGGGCGGGTGAACGAGCCGGCCAGGATGATGTCGCCTGCCTTGAGCGCGTCGCCGTGGGCGGCGATCTTGTTGGCCAGCCAGTGCACGCCGTTGGCGGGATGGTCCAGCACGCCCGCGGCCACGCCGGTTTCCTCCACGGTCTGGTTCTTGTAGAGGATGGCGGAGACCCAGCGCAGGTCAACGGCGTCCGGCTTGACCGGGTTGCCGCCGATCACCATGGCGCCCATGGCGGCGTTGTCCGAGATGGTGTCCACGATGGTCCGGCCCTCCATCTCGATCCGGGAGTCCAGGATTTCGAGGGCCGGAACCACGTAGTCGGTGGCCTTCAGGACATCGAAGATGGTCACGCCCGGGCCCTTAAGTCCGTCCCTGAGGACGAACGCCAGCTCCACCTCCACGCGCGGGTGGGTGTACTGGTCCCACCGAACGGAGCAGCCGGTCTCCAGCACCATGTCATCGAAGATGGCGCCGTAGTCCGGTTCGGTGATGCCGGTGGCGGCCTGCATGGCCTTGGACGTGAGGCCGATCTTGCGCCCCACCAGGGTCCGGCCGGCGTCCTCGTTGCGGCGCCGCCACAGCTGCTGCACCGCGTAGGAATCCTCCACCGTCATCTCCGGGTACCGGGCGGTCAGGCGGGGGACAGGGGTGCGGGTCCGGCCGGCTTCCACCAGCTCGTCCGCGATGGCCTCAATCGTCTTGGGCTCCAGCATGGCTAGACCTGGACTCCCAGCTTGAAGCCCGTCCGGTCGCCTTCGGGCGAGCCGTCCTTGCGGGTGTAGGAGAAGCCGTCGGCGCCCACCGTGACCGCCATCTCGGACTTTTCCTCGCGGACGATGACCGGCTGCGGGTTGCCGTCCAGGTCCAGGACCAGGGAGGCCTCGGTGTACCAGGAGGGGACCACGGGGTTGCCCCACCAGTCGCGGCGCTGGTTGTCGTGGACGTCCCAGGTGATGGTGGGGTTGTCCGGGTCGCCGGTGTAGTAGTCCTGGGTGTAGATCTCAATGCGGTGGCCGTCCGGGTCCAGGATGTAGAGGTAGAACGCGTTGGACACGCCGTGGCGGCCGGGGCCGCGTTCGATCCGGTCGCTGATGCGCAGGGCGCCCATCTTGTCGCAGATCTGGATGATGTTGTGCTTCTCGTGCGTGGCGAACGCGACGTGGTGCATGCGGGGGCCGTTGCCGCCGGTCAGGGCGGTGTCATGGACGGTCTGCTTGCGGTGCATCCAGGCGGCGTAGGTGACGCCGTCGGCATCCTTGATGTCCTCGGAGACGCGGAAGCCCAGGTCCTCCAGGTACTTGCGGCCGCGCGGGACGTCCGGGGTGACCTGGTTGAAGTGGTCCAGGCGGACCAGTTCACCGGCGGAGTAGAGGTCATAGCGCTGGGTGAGCCGCTCCACGTGCTCCACGTCGTAGAAGAACTCGTACGGGAAGCCCAGCGGGTCCTCCACGCGGACGGAGTCGCCGATGCCTTTGGTGAAGCCTTCCTTGCGGCGCTCCACCCGGCAGCCGAGCTCCTTGTAGTAGGCCTCGGCGGCATCCACCTCCGCAGGGGACTTCACCCGGTAGGCGAAGGCGGCGACGGCGGCGATGGGTCCCTTGCGGAGCACCAGGTTGTGGTGGATGAATTCCTCCAGGGAGCGCAGGTAGATCGCGTTCTCGTCTTCCTCGGTGACGTGCAGGCCCAGGACGTCGACGTAGAACTCGCGGGACCTGGCGAGGTCGGTGACCACGATCTCCATGTAGGCGCAGCGGACGATGTCCGGTGCCGGGACGGTGGGGGTGGGAACGAAGTTGGTCATGATGGTCTCTCTTCTTTGAAAGGGGGCTTCTTCCCCAACTGACTGGCAGTAGTTGTCGTTTTGAGGCCTCAAAACGACAACAAATGCGAGCTGGTTGGGTTCAGGCGCCGAATTTGGGGGTGTGGACGGTGCCGAGCGTGATGTGCACGGCCTGCTGGTCGGTGTAGAAGTCGATGGAGCGGTAGCCGCCCTCGTGGCCCAGGCCGGAGGCCTTGACGCCGCCGAACGGGGTGCGCAGGTCGCGGACGTTGTGGCTGTTCAGCCACACCATGCCGGCTTCGACGTTCTGCGAGAAGTTGTGGGCCCGGGTCAGGTTCTGGGTCCAGATGTAGGCGGCCAGGCCGTACTTGGTGTTGTTCGCCAGGGCGAGGGCCTCGTCGTCGTTCTCGAACGGGGTGATGGCCACGACGGGTCCGAAGATTTCCTCCTGGAAGATCCGGGCATCGGGCGCGACGTCGGCGAACACCGTGGGTGCGATGTAGTTGCCTTCGGGCAGGTGGCCGGGGCGGCCGCCGCCGGCCAGGAGCCGGCCTTCGGACTTTCCAATCTCCACGTAGGAGGCCACCTTGTCGTAGTGCTCGGGGTGGACCAGGGCCCCCACTTCGGTCTTGGGGTCATGGGGGTCACCCACCACGATGTTCTTTGCCCGGGCGGCGTACTTTTCGCAGAATTCGTCGTAGATGGCGCGCTCCACCAGGATGCGTGAGCCGGCGGTGCAGCGCTCCCCGTTGAGGGAGAAGACCCCGAACAGGGCGGAGTCGATGGCGGCGTCCACGTCGGCGTCGGCGAACACGACGCAGGGGGATTTGCCGCCGAGCTCCATGGACAGGCCCTTGAGGTTGGCCGCGGCGTTGCGGAAGATCGTCTGGCCGGTGGTGGTCTCGCCGGTGAAGGAGATCAGCGGGACGTCCGGGTGCTTGACCAGGGCGTCGCCGGCCTCCTCGCCCAGGCCGTTGACCAGGTTGAAGACGCCGTCCGGCAGCCCTGCATCCTTGAAGATGGTGGCCCACAGGGAGGCGGACAGCGGGGTGAATTCGGCGGGCTTGAGGACCACGGTGTTGCCGGTGGCCAGCGCCGGGGCGAGCTTCCACGACTCCAGCATGAACGGGGTGTTCCACGGCGTAATCAGGCCGGCGACGCCGATGGGCTTGCGGTTGACGTAGTTGATCTGGGAGCCGGGGACCTTCATGGCGTCGTCGAACTGGGCCACGATCAGGTCGGCGAAGAACCGGAAGTTCTCCGCAGCGCGGAGGGCCTGGCCCTTGGCCTGGGTGATCGGCAGGCCGGTGTCGAACGTTTCGAGTTCGGCGAGCCGGGCTTCCTGGGCCTCGACGGCGTCGGCAATCCGGTTCAGGACACGGGCGCGTTCACGGGGCTTCATCCGGGGCCACGGGCCGTTCACGAATGCTTCACGGGCGGCCGCGACGGCGAGGTCGATGTCTTCCTTCTGGCCGGCCGCGGCGGTGGCGTAGTTGCGGTTGGACACCGGGTCCAGGACATCGAAGGTCTTGCCGGAGATTGAGTCCACGAACTGGCCGTTGATGTAGTGCTGGATGTGGCTGGGCAGGTCATCCGGAACGTAGTGCTTGGTGGTTTCTACTGAGGTCGTCATCGTTGAAGTCCTAACTGTGGTCTCTTCGTACAAGTGGTCGCGTCGTACAACTGGTCTTTTCGTACTAATTGGTTTGGGCGAGGTAAGCGTCCAGGGTCGCCGTGCGGTGCCGGCGGGCTGCCTTCTCGATGTCGTCGGCATCGGCACCGGACTCGATCAGCTTCAGGAGTTCCTCATGTTCCTCCACCGAGTCGCGGGCCCGGCCGGGGACGAAGCGGAAGGTGGAGGACCTGAGTGCGGCCAGCCGGTTCCAGCCGCGGTGTACCAGGTCCAGGATGTGCGGGTTGGGGCAGTGTTCGAACAGGACGCTGTGGAAGTCCTGGTTGAGCTGGGTGAAGCGCACCGGATCGAAGTGCTCCAGGCACTGGCGCATTTCCTGGTTCACGGCACGGGCCCGGGCAATGGCCTGGCCGTCGATCAGCGGTGCGGAGAGTGCCGTGGCGGCACCTTCCACGATGCTGAGGGTCTGCATGGTGTAGAGGTATTCGGTGGGGTCGATGCCTGCCACCGTGGCGCCGACGTTCCGTTCAAACGTCACCAGTCCCTCGGCTTCAAGCCTGCGGATCGCTTCCCGGACCGGAACCACGCTGAAGCCCAGGTCCTTCGCTATGGCACCCAGGACCAGTCGGTAGCCGGGAGTGTAGGTGCCTTCCACGATCCGTGCCTTGACGGCCTGGTACGCCTGTTGGGACTTGCTGCCGGGAGTGGCTGCCACGCCGGCCACGGCGGTTTCAGTCATGGCGGTTGCCTGCCCATTCCTTGTACCGGGCCTGCCATTCGGCGTTCATCGGGTAGAGGCCGTCCACGCTGTTGCCCTGCTTGACCATCTCGAAGATGAAGGTTTCCTCCTTTTCCTGCTGGATGCAGTCCTCAACGAGTTCTTCGGCGATGGCGGGCGGGATGACCAGGATGCCGTCGGAGTCGGCCACGATGATGTCGCCGGGCTGGACGGTGGCTCCGCCGCAGGCGATGGTGATGTCCGTGTCCCACGGGATGTGCCGGCGGCCCAGCACGGCGGGGTGCGGGTTGGCGAAGTACGTGGGCATTTCCAGGCCGGCCACCGCGGTATAGTCGCGGACGCCGCCGTCGGTGATGATCGCTGCCGCGCCGCGGACCTGGGCGCGCAGGGCCAGGATGTCGCCCACGGTGCCGGTGCCTTTTTCGCCGCGGGCTTCCATGACCAGGATTTCGCCTTCGTTGACGGAATCGATGGCGCGTTTCTGGGCGTTGAAGCCGCCGCCATGGGTCTTGAAGAGGTCTTCCCGGTTGGGCACGTAGCGCAGGGTCCGGGCCAGGCCCACCACGCGCCGGTCCGGGCGGGTGGCCTGGAGGCCGTCGATGCTGACGTTGTTAAGGCCGCGCTTGCGCATCTGGGATGACAGGGTGGCGGTGGCGACCGACTCGAGCTTGGCTTTCAGTTCCGGGGTGAGGGCGCTGGCAGGAGCAGGGAGCCCTGCGGCTTCGCGGGATCCGTAGGCCTCCTCCCGCTGCAGGTCGTCAACCTTGGGCTGGGCGCCAAAGTCCGCGAACGCCGTCGTGCCTTGCTCAACGGTGGTGACCAGGCGTCCGGTGGTGAGGGTGCCATCAATCGTGCCCGCCTCAACCTCCAGGACGTCGCCCGGTGCGGCCACGGAGGCGCCGGCAGGGGTGCCGGTGAGGATGATGTCGCCCTCCTCGAGGGTGAGGAGCTGGGACAGGTCCGCCACCAGCCGGGCGAAGGGGAAGAGCAGGTCAGCGGTTGTGTCGTCCTGGACCAGTTCACCGTTGTGCCAGGTGCGGATGCGAAGTTTGGAAGGGTCGACGGCGTCTGCCGGAAGAAGTGCCGGGCCCACAGGGGTGAACCCGTCCCCGCCCTTGGACCGGAGGTTGGAGCCCTTGTCCGCGTAGCGCAGGTCGTACACTCCGAGGTCGTTGCTGGCGGTGACGGCGGCAACGTGGCTCCAGGCCTCCTCGACCGTGACGCGGCGGGCGGCCTTGCCGATGATGAGCGCAATCTCGCCTTCGTAGCCGAGCAGTTCGCAGCCGGCCGGGCGCTCCACGGGGCTTCCGCTGAGCGCCAGCGAGCTGGAAGGCTTGAGGAAGTAGGACGGTTGGGCCGGGGTGCGGCCACGCTGGGCGGCCCGGCTGGGGTAGTTGATGTGCACCGCGACCACCTTGCGTGCTGCTGCCAGGGTGTCGCCGTTGACCTGCTCCAAAACGTCTCCTCATCAGGTACGAAATCGTATACGATCACTATCCATAGATTTGCAGCTTCCGTCAACCCCCTTGTTTCGGCTGTTTTTGCGGCACTTCCGGAGCCACTTGTCGCCCGCGTCACAACCGGCGTACAGTGGAAAACAAGTTTAGAGTTTTCGATTATCGAATCTACTGTTCTGATATAGAACACGAACTGATGTGAATCATCCACAACGAAGTGAGGAAAGCCCGTGCAGTTCCACCACCACGGATACGTATCCGGTGACCCGCGCATCAAGCCGGCAGCCGGCGTCGGACTGAACCGCCCCGAGGAGCTCCCGGAGGAAGTGGACGTGCTCATCGTCGGCACCGGCCCGGCCGGAATGCTCGCCGCCGCGCAGCTGTCCATGTTCCCCAATGTCACCACGCGGATCATTGACCGCCGGCCGGGCCGCCTCGCTATTGGGCAGGCTGACGGGATCCAGGCGCGCAGCGTCGAAACCTTCCAGGCCTTCGGGTTCGCAGAGCGGATCATCGCCGAGGCGTACCGGATCACGGAGATGGCGTTCTGGAAGCCGGACCCTGCCAACAACGCCAACATCATCCGCGCCGCACGCGCCGTCGACGACGAAACAGGGATCAGCGAGTTCCCGCACCTGATCGTCAACCAGGCCCGCGTGCTGGACTACTTTGCCGAGTTTGCGGCGAACTCACCCACCCGCCTCAAGCCCGACTATGGCTATGACTTCCAGGGCCTCACCGTCTCCACCGAGGGCGACTACCCGGTCACTGTGACGCTGCTTCACACCGCCGGACCCAACGAGGGCCAGGAGCGGATTGTCCGTGCAAAGTACGTGGTGGGGGCCGACGGCGCGCGCAGCAAGGTTCGCCAGGCGATCGGCTGTACGCTGGCAGGGGACCAGGCCAACCACGCCTGGGGCGTCATGGACGTCCTGGCCGTCACCGACTTCCCTGACATCCGCACCAAGTGCGCCATCCAGGCCGAGAAGGGCAGCATCCTGCTGATTCCGCGGGAAGGCGGCTACCTGTTCCGCATGTACGTGGACCTGGGCGAAGTGGATCCTGCCACCCACCACGCCGTCCGCAACACGAGCATCGAGCAGATCATCCACAAGGCAAACGAGATCCTGCACCCCTACACCCTGGATGTACGCAACGTGGCATGGCACAGCGTGTACGAGGTGGGCCACCGCCTCACGGACAGGTTCGACGACGTCCTGCCCGCGGACCGCGGCACCCGCACCCCGCGGGTGTTCATCACCGGCGATGCCTGCCACACCCACAGTGCCAAGGCCGGCCAGGGCATGAACGTCTCCATGCAGGACGGGTTCAACATCGCCTGGAAGCTGGGGCATGTGCTGGAGGGCCGCAGCCCCGAGAGCCTGCTGACCACCTACTCGGAGGAGCGGCAGGTGGTGGCCAGGAACCTGATCGACTTCGACAAGGAGTGGTCCACCATGATGGCCAAGAAGCCCGAGGAGTTCGAGCACCCCTCGGACCTTGAGGACTTCTACGTGCGGACCGCCGAGTTCCCGGCAGGTTTCATGACCCAGTACGCGCCGTCCCTGATTGTTGGCGGCACCGACCACCAGGACCTGGCCGCCGGCTTCCCCGTGGGCAAGCGTTTCAAGTCGGCACCGGTAGTCCGCGTGGGCGACACCAACCCCATCCACCTGGGCCACCACGCCACGGCTGACGGCCGCTGGCGGATCTATGTCTTCGCGGATGCGGCCCAGCCCGGAACGGACTCCACCACGGACAAGCTTGCCGAGTGGTTCGCGCACTCGCCGGAATCACCCCTGGCAGTAACACCCGCGGACGCCGACCCGGACGCGTGGTTCGATCTGAAGGTCATTTACCAGCAGCCGCACACCGCCGTCGACATCAATGCCGTCCCCTCCGTCTTCAAGCCGCAGGTGGGCCCGTTCAAGCTCACCGACTACGAGAAGGTGTACGCAACCGATCCCACGGCGGACATCTTCGACCTGCGCGGACTGGACCGCAACGGCGTCGTCGTGGTGGTCCGCCCGGACCAGTACGTGGCCAACGTCCTGCCGCTGACGGCAACCGCCGAGCTCGGCGCGTTCTTCGCGCCGCTGCTCAAGGCCGCGCCCGCACAGCCACGTCAGGCGGTGGCTGCCGCCGCCCGGTAGTCAGCCGCGGGGTACACGCCGAGGATCCGCACCTCGGTGGTGAAGAAGTCCAGTTCCTCGAGGGCCAGCTTCAGCGGCAGGTCCTCGGGGTGGCCTTCGACGTCGGCCATGAACATGGTGGCGGCAAACTCGTTGCCCACCATGTAGCTCTCCAGACGCGTCATGTTCACGCCGTTCGTGGCAAACCCGCCCAGCGCCTTGTACAGGGCGGAGGGGACGTTGCGGACGCGGAACACGAAACTGGTGACTGCCGGTCCGGGAAGATCCTGCCGGGCCGGCAGTGCCGTTTCCCGGGCAAGGACCACGAAGCGGGTGGTGTTGGAGGGGTCGTCCTCCACGCGCGAGGCCAGCACCTGGAGGCCGTAGATCTCCGCGGCCAGCGGGGGAGCCAGCGAGAGCTTGCGGGGGTCATTCCACTCGGCCACCTCCCGGGCGGACCCGGCGGTGTCACCGGCGATGACCGGCTTGAGGCCGTGGTCGCGGATCAGCTTCCGGCACTGGCCCAGGGCGTGGATGTGGCTGTGCACCTCGGTGGCGCCCTCAATGGTGCTGCCCGGAATGCCCAGCAGGTCGAAATGGATGGGCAGGAAGTATTCGCCCACGATCTGCAGGTTGGACTGCGGCAGCAGGATGTGGATGTCCGCCACCCGGCCCGCGATGGAATTCTCGATGGGTATCATGGCCAGGTCCGCTTCGCCGCCGGCCACCAGTTCGAAGGCGTCCTCGAAGCTGGCGCACGGGACGCTTTCCATGTCCGGGAACATCTGCTGACACGCGATATTGGAGTTGGCGCCGGGCTCACCCTGGTACGCAATCTTGGAGGCCATGGTCCGTATGCTTTCACGCGCGCGGGCCCGTTGCGAAAACGGGCCCGCGAGTGCTACGCGGGGGTGACGCGCAGCCAGAGGTACTGCCGGGGGAGGAGGGTGATGCCGTCGTCCAGTTGCAGGGTGGCTTCGGAGAGAAGGTCGACGGCGGCAGGGGAGTACCCGCCAAAGGTTTCCGCCGGGAGGGTCTGGGCGGAGTCGCTGAAATTGGCGAGGGCCAGGACGGTGCTGCCACCGTCCGGACCGCCCGGGCGCTGGTAGCCGAGCACCGAGCGGTTGTTCGTACGGAAATCCACCAGCGTGGTTCCGGCAAATTCAGGAGTGCCCGCCCGGACCTCGATCATGCGCTTCAATCCGGCGTAGACGGCCCCCTCGGGGGTGGAGGGATCGTCACGGCGGGCGTATTGTTCGGCGGGAAAGTGCGGCCGGTGCACCCAGCGGCTGTCCTCCTCGTGGCCGGGCTCGGACGCGTAGGAGTAGTCGTTGACCTGCCCCACTTCGTCGCCCAGGTACAGCAGCGGGATGCCGCCGGTGCTGAAGGGCACCGAATGGGCCAGGAGGATCCGTTCCACCGCCTCCGCCGGGTCAACCTCCATCCCGCACAGGGACGCCGTCGTGCCGGAAATCCGGCAGTCACCCGTCTTGGGGTTGTCCTGGAAGGGGACGCCGCGGGCGAAGCTGCCCGGGAACCGGTTGACGTAGAAGGAGTTCAGGAAGCGGCGGTGGTCAAAGCCGTTGATGCCCAGCTCGGCCGCGTCCTCATCGGCGAAGGTCCAGCCGATGTCGTCATGGCTGCGGACGTAGTTCACCCATGCCGTACCGTCGGGGATGTTGTGCCTGCGCTCCAGCGCCTGTGACAGCAGGGACACGTCCCTGGTGGCCAGGGACTCCCAGATCAGGGCCATCTGCAGCGGGTTGTAGGAAAGCTGGCATTCCGCGGGGTCGATGTACAGTGCCACCTCGTCGGGGTGCACGATGGCCTCCGACTTGAACAGCAGCGAGGGTGCCGCCAGGCGGCAGACCGCGTTGAACGCCCGGAGCAGCGTGTGCGCCTGGGGGAGGTTTTCGCAGGGCGTCCCCAGCTGCTTCCAGATGAAGGCGACAGCGTCCATGCGCAGGATATCCACCCCCTGGTTGGCCAGGAACAGCATCTCGGCGGCCATGGCCCGGAAGACGCCGGGGTTGGAGTAGTTCAGGTCCCACTGGTAGGTGTGGAACGTGGCCCACACCCACCGGCCGTCCGCCATCTGGATGAAGGACCCCGGATGGTTCTCCGGGAAGATCTCGCGGACATTCGCCTCAAAGGCGTCCGGCATGGTCCGGTCCGGGAAGATCCAGTAGTAGTCGCTGTACTCGGGATCGCCCGCGGCTGCCTTCCGGGCCCATTCGTGCTCGTCCGAGGTGTGGTTGAAGATGAAGTCCACCACCAGGCTGATCCCGTTGGCGCGCAGTTCGGCCGCGAGGGAGCGCAGCTGTTCCATGGTGCCCAGCTTGGGGTTGACCTCCCGGTAGCTCGACACGGCGTAGCCGCCGTCCGAATGCGGTTCGGGCGCCAGGAACAGCGGCATCAGGTGCAGGTAGGTGAGGCCCAGCTCCTTGAAATAGGGAATGCGGCTGCGCACTCCCTCCAGGCTTTCGGCGTAGCGGTCCACATAGCAGACGCCGCCCAGCATGCCGTTGGACTGGAACCAGTCCGGCGCCTCCTCGCGTTCGGCGTCCAGCGCCTTCAGCTCCGGGGAGCGCTCCTGCCACGACCGCGCGCTCTGCACCACCAGGGCGGACAGCTGCTCCAGCCAGTCCTGCCGGGCGCCGTAAAGCGAGTGGAACAGGCTGCGGAGGGTGGGGAAGTGCTCATCCAGCCGCCGGTCAAAGTCCGGATCCGCAGGGAGGCCGAGGTCCCGTTGCCGGGCGAGCGAAGCGATGACGGCCTGGCGCGCCTCTTCGTCCTCGTTAACGGTTTCCTGCATGCCACTGCCCCTTCCAGCCGCCGCCGAGATGTCCGGCCGCACATGTACTGAAGTATTCCATGTCACACATACTGAGCCTGTCCATCCTTGAGCCGCCTGCCGGCAAGGGCGGCGCCCACAACGCCCGCGGCGTTCTCGAGGCTGGCCGGAATGACCGGGGTGCGCAGTGAGAGGCGAGGGAGGTATTCGGTACTGCACGCTGAAATGCCCCCACCGATGATGATGAGGTCGGGCGAGAAGAGGAACTCCACGTGCGACAGGTACTGCTGCAGCCGGTCGGCGTACTCCACCCAGGTGAGGCCTTGGTTCTCCCTGACGACGGCCGATGCCCGGGACTCTGCTTTGCAGCCGCCGATTTCCAGGTGGCCCAGCTCGAAATTGGGAACGAGCCTGCCGTCCACCAGCAGTGCGGATCCGATGCCCGTCCCCAGGGTCAGGACCAGGACAACGCCGCGCTGGCCTTTCCCGGCGCCGTACAAGGCTTCCGCCGTACCGGCAGCGTCTGCGTCATTCACGACGCAAACGGATCGTCCAAGCCGGGACTCCAGGTAGGACTGGACATCAAGTCCCACCCAGCTGCCGTCCATGTTTGCTGCCGACAGCGCCACTCCGCGCTGGACAATCGAGGGGATGGCGACGCCGGCAGCCAGGTTCCCGTGCCCGGGGCTTTCGGATTGGAGCTCACTGATGAGCTGGTCCAGGGTGTCTGCCACGTCATCCACCCTGCCGCTGGACGGGGTCCGCAGGCGGCGGACAACGCCGGCCGGGATGCCGCTGCCCAGGTTGACGAGTGCACCCTTGATCCAGGTCCCGCCAACATCGATTCCTATTCCGAAATCCGGTCCGGAGCCGGCGGCAGGTGCGCTCACCGCAGCCACGCCGTGGCAGCGCCGGGCAGCCGGCCGGCTTCGAGTGGCGAGCTGGAGACCAGCAGCTGGCCCGCGGGCAGCTCGAAGGGTTCCGTACCGAAGTTCGTTATGGAGGTCCAGCCGTTGGGGCGCCGGAAGGCCAGGACGTCATCCCGGCCGGTTTCCAGCAGCTCCAGCGCTTCTGTTGTTTGCAGCTGCGACCGCAGGGCGAGTGCCCGGCGGTAGAGGGACAGGGTTGAATCCCCCTGGCCCTCCTGGGCCTCCACTGAGCTGCCCGCGAACCATTCCGGCTGCGGCAGGTGGGAGCCGCCGGGGCCGAAACCGAATGAGCTGCCCGCCGAGGTCCACGGCAAGGGGACGCGGCAGCCGTCGCGGCCGATCTCCACGCCCTTGTTCCGGAAGAAGGCCGGATCCTGCCGGGCGGAGTCCGGGATTTCACTGCCGACTTCCTGCAGTCCCAGTTCCTCGCCTTGGTACAGGTACGCAGAACCCGGAAGGGCGAACATCAGCAGGGACGCGGCTCGGGCGCGGCGCAGGCCGAGTTCGGCGTCGACATCTTCCTGCCTGCCGCCGGCCAGAAGCCACCGCTTGCCCGCCTGCCCGGCCATGATGTCACCTCCGGCCGAAGGCTCGGACGCGGGGAGGCCGTAGCGCGTGGCATGCCGGACCACATCGTGGTTTGAGAACACCCAGGTGGACGACGCGCCGGATGCTTCGGCCTCTGCCAGGTTCTTGATGATCGTCTTCCGGAACTGGGCGGCGTCGAAGTCCGCCTGCAGCAGGTCGAAGTTGAAGGCCTGGCCCAGTCCCTCCGGGCTGGCGTAGCGGGCGCGACGGTCGGTATGGACCCAGGCTTCGGCGACGGCGGTGCGCGGCGGGTTGTATTCATTGAACAGGCGGCGCCACTCGGCGTAGATTTCGTGGACCTCGTCGCGGTCCCAGTACGGGTGCTGCCCCGTGAGGTACAGCGCCTCGCCCTGGGCCTCGAGGTCCGCCTTGGTGGGCAGGGTTTCTTCCAGGTTCTTCGTCAGGGCGTGGGCGACGTCGATGCGGAAGCCGTCCACGCCCCGGTCCGACCAGAAGCGCAGGGTTTTCAGGAAGTCTTCGCGGACTTCGGGGTTGTCCCAGTTGAAGTCGGGCTGTTCCTTGGCAAAGATGTGCATGTACCACTGCCCGGGGCTGCCGTCGGGTTCGGTGATGCGCTCCCAGGCGGGGCCGCCGAACACCGAGTCCCAGTCCGACGGCGGCAGCTCGCCTTTTTCGCCCAGCCCGTCGCGGAAGATGTACCGGTTGCGCGCCGCGGACCCCCTGGGCGAGGCGAGGGCTTCCCGGAACCACTGGTGCCGGTCCGACGAGTGGTTGGGCACGATGTCCACGATCAGCTTGAGGCCGGCGGCGTGCAGGGCGTTGGCCATCGCGTCGAAGTCCTCCAGCGTGCCCAGCAGCGGGTCCACGTTGCGGTAGTCGTCCACGTCGTAGCCCCCATCGGCGAGTGCGGAGGGGTAGAAGGGGCTCAGCCAGACGGCGTCGATGCCCAGGTTTTTCAGGTACGGAACCTTGGCGGTGATGCCGTTGATGTCGCCGATGCCGTCGCCGTTCGAGTCCGCAAAGCTGCGGGGGTAGATCTGGTACACGGAGGCCTGACGCCACCAGTTGGGGTCGGCCGTGGGGGCGGGGTTGCTTTGGGTTGCCTGGGTGGCGGTGGTGGGCAAGATTGCTTCCTTCAGTTTCAGCTGTATCAGGTGTGTGGGTCCGGAGTTACTTGACGGCGCCCTGGGTGAGGCCGGACATGACCCAGCGCTGGGTAAACAGGTAGACGATGATGGCGGGGGCCATTGCCATCAGGTAGGAGGCGAAGGCCACGTTGTAGCTGTTGCTGAACTGCGTCTGGAAGATCTTTTGCAGCACGGGGATGGTCTGCAGTTCAGGATCGGAAATGATGAGTGACGGCATCATGAAGTCGTTCCATGACGCGATGAAGGCGAAGATGCCCACGGTTGCGCTCATGGGCCCCAGCAGGGGGAAGATGAGCTTCCAGAACACCTGCCACGTTCCCGCGCCGTCCATCCGCATGCTTTCCTCCAACTCCAGGGGGATCGAGCGGAGGAAGGCGGTGAAGAGCATGGTGTTGAAGGCCAGGGCGAAAACGATGTGCAGGATGGCTACCCCGAGCGGGTTGTCGAGTCCGACGAGTCCCGTGAGCTGGATCTGCGGCAGCGCCACCACGGGGAACGGGATGAACATTGCCGCGAGCAGGTAAAAGAAGGACCAGCGGAAGAGCCGACGGTCCCAGTTGCGGACGATGGCGTAGGCGGCCAGGGCCGAAACGATGATCTCCCCTGCAACGGCGATCACCGACACGAACACGGAAATTCCAAAGCCGCGGGGGAAGTTTGTGAGCGTCCAGGCCTGGGCAAAGCTGTCGAAGGTCAGGGGGCTTGGCAGGGAGAAGGCGTTGCCGTCCACTGCCTGGCCAGTGGTTTTGAAGGCCATGCTGACCGTGACGTAGAGCGGGACGAGCACGCTGAGCGTGCAGACAATGAGGATGATGGTGGCGGGCCACTGGATGCGTTCGGGCCCGGCGGGTAGCCGGCGGCCCTTGGCGGCCGCCGCGGGTTCTGCCTGGATGATGCTGGGTGCGCTGCTCATGCTGCGATCCCTCCCTTGCCACGTGTGAAGCGAAGTTGGACGAGTGCGATGACGATGCTGATGAGGAAGAAGATCACGGCGTTGGCCATCTGGTAGGCATAGTCGCCGCCTTCGAAGCCGCGGAAGATCGACATCGCGACGCTTCGTGTGGCCACGCCGGGCCCGCCGTCGGTGAGGCCGATGATGATGTCGTAGGCGTTGAGGTAGTTCTTGAACCCCAGGACCGTGTTGATCACGGCGTACCCCGCAATGAGCGGCAGGGTGATGTGCCGCAGGTTCTGCCAGGGCGATGCCCCGTCGATGGAGCTCGCCTCGTAGACCTCGGCGGGGACCGTGAGGAGCCCCGCGATGTAGATCAGCATGGCACTCGGGATGGACTGCCACGCCGTGACGAAGACGATCGCAAGCCACGCGAGCTGGGGGTTTGCGAGAAGGCTGGTGGCCAGCGGCTCGATTCCCATGCTTTTGCCGGCAAGGGGCAGCGAGTTCGAGAAGAGGTACTGGAACACGAACGCGATGACGATGCCGGAGATCACCATGGGGATGACGAAGACGGTGCGAAGCGCGGCACGGAAACGGACGCGGGACGTGAGGCCCAGGGCCAGGAGGAAGGCCACGGCATTGACGACGATGACGGTGACCAGCGAGAAAACGAGTGTGAAGCCGTAGGCGCCGAGGACTCCTTCATCACGGAACACCGCGATGAAGTTCCGGATGCCGATGAAATCGAAGTCACCGAAGCCCACGGAGTTCGTGAAGCTGTAGATGAACCCGAGAACGGCGGGCAGCGTGACGGCCAGCGTGAAGATCACCAGCGAGGGCAGGAGGAAAACATAGTAGAGCGGATCAATGCGGCTTTTGCGCACGCGTGTGGTTCCAGTCGCTGCCGGGGCCGTCACCTCCACCCTGGTGGAAGGTCTCGTCATTGATGACATGGATGGTCCTCGTTTCGTGCTTTGAGAGATCGAAAGTGTGGGTCTAAGCGCGGAAAGCCAGGCGGGCCCAGTCGGCGTCCATCCTGCGCAGCGTGCTCTCGGCATCGGCGCCGCCGATGATCGACTGGATGTAGTTGGCGGCCGGAATCGAGTTCGGAATGAACTGTGAGGCGCCCATGTAGAAGCGGCCCTCGTCGTAGTACTTCTGCATCTCGACGATTCGTGGGTCGGTCACCGGTGGCGCGTCCTTGGTCGTCCCGAAACCCAGGAATTTGGCGTTGTAAGGGTTCTGGATCTCAGGCCGCATCAGGTACTGCAGGAAATCGCGGGCACCCTGCTGCCCGTTGGCGACCTCGGGAACCCAGAGCGAGAGGTCGATGTTGACGCGGACTTTGAGATCTGCGGGATCACCGGTCATGGGCAGCGGGAAAGTTCCCAGATCCAGGTCTTTGCCGGTCTTTTCGATCTCGCCAAAGGCCCAGGGTCCCTGGAAGTACATGGCGGCCTGGCCCTGGGCCATTGCCGTGTTGCCGTCTCCGTAGCCTCGGCTCGCCGCATCGGGATTGACGTATTTGGTCAGTTGGACCATGCGCTTCACCGGCTCGAGCATCGTTTTCTGGAACGAAACTTCCGAATCCGGTCCGACGTTTTCGCCAATCCCATGCATTTTCTGATAAAAGTCGCGCACGTTGACCATGCCGCCCACCGTGTAGTCGAACAATCCCTGTGCCACGGTCCAGGGGTCGCGGAAAGTGCCGTAGATCGGCGTGATGCCTGCTGCCTTGAGCACCTCGCACACCTCGATCAGTTCATCCCAGGTTGTTGGGACGGCCACCCCGTTCTCTTCGAAGATGCGGCGGTTGTAGATGACCGAGGCCGCCATGACCGAGTAGGGGATGACGCTGGTGCGGCCGGCATAGGTTGGATACCAGTTGGTGAGGTCCAGCACGTCGTCCCGGATGGAGGCCGCTGCCGGGAGGTCGGAAAGATCCGAGAGCGCCCCGCGCTCCATGAACCGCGCCATCTCCAGGTTGTAGTTGAGGCATCCGAGGTCCGGGGGACTGCTGCGGACGAAGCTGGCAGAGAGATTTGTGGCCATGTCATGCAGGACGCGCACCCGGTCCTGCGAGTCGGTGAACTTCGCAGCCAGGTCCCGGAAGTATGGAACTGCCTCCGGCTTTGACTGGTGGAACGTGATGGTGGGCCTGGCACTGGCCGGGGCGCAGCCGGCCAACCCGAAAGCGGTGAGCGCACCTCCCGCAGCGGCAAGGAAAGTGCGCCGGGAAACGTGTCTCCCGGCGGACGTCAAAGGTGGCAACATCGGCTCCTCTTGGACTCTCGGATAGTTTATATGGGTCTTATATTTAGGACCTATATGAGGATGGGGGACGCAGGGGCTATCGTCAAGGGGTGGACGGAAATACGGCGAGCTCGACACAACTGTTACGGCAGATCAACTCGGAGGCGCTGTTGCGCTTCGCCCTCCAGGAACAGGTGTTTACTGCCGGAGAAGCCATGGCTGCCACCGGGCTTACCCGCGCCACGGTGCTCGGGGTTTGTGACGGCCTGGTTGATGCGGGCTGGCTGGAGGAATTGACTGACGCCCGTACCGAGGCCGGCAGGCTCAAGGGCAGGCCGGCGCGGCAGTACCAGCTGCGCGAAGCTGCGGGTGTGGTTGTGGGCCTGGATGCCGGGGAGGGCTACTTCACAACCATCGTTGCCGACCTGCGCGGCCGCGAGCTGGGCAAGCGCCGCCAAAGCATTGATTCGCACGCGCTGGAACGCGCCGGCCGCGTGGCGAATGCACGGGAGCTGATCCGCCTGGCCCTTGAGGATGTTTCATGCACCCCGGAGGATGTCCTGCTCACGGCCGTCGGCGTCCCGGCGCCCATTGACGCGAACGGCGCGTCTCCCGCCGGAGGAGAATTCTGGCAGTTGATGAATTCCGGCTTCGCAGGGCACCTTTGGGGCACTGTCATCGTCGAAAATGACGCCAATCTCGCCGCCATCGCGGAGCAGGCACAGGAGCCGTCAGCCAACGTGGCCACCTTGCTGTCGGGTGAGCGGTTTGGTGCCGGCCTGATTGTCGATGGGCGCCTGCTGCGGGGTCGCCAGGGGGGCGCGGGGGAGATGCGGTTCCTGGATGAGCTGGACAGCAAGTTCGTGCCGGATGAGGGGAGCTCGGACGGGTTCGGAGCACTTGCGCGGAAGTGGGCGCGTGCCCGCGTCCATTCCTACGATGGCGAGACGGTGCTGCGGCAAATACCCGAGGAGGACATCAACGCCGAAGATGTCTTCCAGGCGGCCCGCGCGGGAGACCCGCTGGCACAGGACATCATCGCCAGGCTCGGGGTGCGGCTGGCGCGAATCGCTGTGGTGCTCTCCAGCCTTCTTGACATTGAGCGGGTGGTCATCGCCGGTGCGATCTCACGCGCCATCGAACCGGTCCTGGAGCACGCCCGCAGCCTGCTGCCCACGGATTCCGGCCTGCCGCTGCCGGATCTGGTTGCGAGCACTCTCGGGGCGGAATCCGTAGTCCGGGGTGCCATTGAGTCGGCGCTGATGCGGATCAGGCGTGAACCCTCAGCGTTCATTCCGCGGGCGCCCCGTTCCTGAAAGGCGGGCGGGCGGACAGCCTAAAGCACGCTGCGGATGGCCTGCTCGAAACTGGTCACGTGCTCAAGGGCCAGCTTGCCCGCCCGGTCCGAGTCGCCGTCGGCCACTGCCTCCAGCAGTTCCACGTGTTCGGCGATGTGCTCCGCCACTGACGGCACCTTTTCCAGCACCATGCACCAAATGCGGGTGGCCAGGTTGTCGTAACGGATCAGCACGTCCTCGAGGTGGGTGTTGGCGGCGGCCCGGTAGATGAGGCGGTGGACCTTGATGTCATACCGCATGAGGTCATAGGGATCGTCATCCGCCCCCATCCTGGCAATTGCCGCCGCGGTTTCCCGTATTTCCTTGCGCAGGGCAGGGGTTGCCAGCTTGGCGGCCCGGCGGGCTGCCAGGGGTTCCAATGACTCCCGGAGTTCGGAGACGTCCGCGAGTTCGGTGATGTCGACGACGGTGGCGAACGTTCCACGGCGGGGGTACGACACGACGAGGTGGTCACCTTCCAGGCGCTTGAGCGCTTCCCGGACCGGCGTGCGGCCGATCCCGAGCTCGGCGGCGAGCTTGCCGTCGTTGATGGCCTCACCCGGCCGGATGTCGAGCATGATGAGCCGGTCCCGGAGGTGCCGGTAGGCCTGCTCGGCGAGCGAGAGGTCGCCTTCTCCGGCCAGCTGGTTCTCTGTCATTACGCTCATTCCGAGCTCTCCCAAGGTAGCTATTGACTGCCGCGTGATCTACAACATACTATTACGTCAGTTCTAATATATCAGTTACAGATCAGTTATGGATCAGTAACTCCGAAGGGCCCCAGAAGGAGAACCATGCAGGATGTACTGAACGCCTCGCTCGCCACGGTTGACGCCGACGTCGCCGCCGCTGTGGCGCGGGAACTGCACCGCCAGCAGTCCACCCTTGAAATGATCGCGTCGGAGAACTTCGCTCCGTCAGCCGTGATGGAAGCCCAGGGCTCGGTCCTGACCAACAAGTACGCCGAAGGCTACCCGGGCAAGCGCTACTACGGCGGCTGCGAGCACGTGGACGTCATTGAACAGCTCGCCATCGACCGCGTCAAAGCCCTCTTCGGCGCCGAATTCGCCAACGTCCAGCCGCACTCCGGCGCGCAAGCCAACGCCGCCGCCATGTTCGCCCTGCTGAACCCGGGTGACACCATCCTTGGCCTCTCCCTGGCCCACGGCGGCCACCTGACCCACGGGATGAAGATTAACTTCTCCGGCAAGCTCTACAACGTGGTCCCCTACCACGTCCGCGAATCAGACCTCCGCGTGGACATGGCCGAGGTGGAAGCGCTGGCCCTGGAACACAAGCCCAAACTGATCGTGGCCGGCTGGTCCGCCTACTCCCGCCAGCTGGACTTCGCCGAATTCCGCCGTATCGCCGACCTCGTGGGCGCCTACCTCATGGTGGACATGGCCCACTTCGCCGGCCTGGTGGCTGCAGGCCTGCATCCCAACCCCGTCCCGTACGCCGACGTGGTCACCACCACCACCCACAAGACCCTTGGCGGACCCCGCGGCGGCGTCATCCTCGCCAAGGAGGAATACGCCAAGAAGATCAACAGCGCCGTTTTCCCCGGCCAGCAGGGCGGACCGCTGGAGCACGTGGTTGCCGCCAAGGCGGTGGCCTTCAAGCTTGCCGCTGCTCCTGAATTCAAGGAACGCCAGGAGCGCGTCCTGCAGGGAGCAAAGCTGCTGGCAGAGCGACTCCTCCAGCCGGACGTCCAGGCCGCAGGCATCTCCGTGGTCAACGGCGGCACCGACGTCCACCTGGTCCTGGTGGACCTGCGCCACTCCGAACTGGACGGCCAGCAGGGTGAAGACGCCCTCCACAAGATCGGCATCACCGTCAACCGCAACGCCGTCCCGTTCGATCCCCGCCCGCCGATGGTTTCCTCCGGCCTCCGGATCGGCACCCCCGCCCTGGCCGCCCGCGGATTCGGCGCCGCCGAGTTCACCGAAGTGGCCGACATCATCGCCTCCGCGCTGATTGCATCGGCCGGCACGGGCACCCTGCCCGGGGACACCGCCGTCGAACTCCGCGAACGCGTGACGGCCCTGGCCGAAAAGTTCCCCCTTTACCCGCACCTCACCGCCGACGCCGGCCTGGCCGACGCTGAAGCAGACCTGATTGGAGCCGCCCAGTGAGCACCCAGCACCTTCCGGAGCACCCGGACTTCCTCTGGCGGAACCCGGAACCCAAGTCCTCCTATGACGCCGTGATCGTGGGCGGCGGCGGGCACGGCCTGGCCACCGCCTACTTCCTGGCCAAGAACCACGGGATGACCAACATTGCCGTCCTGGAAAAAGGCTGGCTGGCCGGCGGCAACATGGCCCGCAACACCACCATCATCCGCTCCAACTACCTCTGGGATGAGAGTGCGGCCATCTACGAGCACGCCCTCAAGCTCTGGGAGATCCTGCCCGAGGAACTCGAGTACGACTTCCTGTTCAGCCAGCGCGGCGTGATGAACCTGGCCCACACCCTGGGCGACGTCCGCGAAAGCATCCGCCGCGTGGGCGCCAACAAGCTCAACGGCGTGGACGCCGAATGGCTGGACCCGCAGCAGGTCAAGGAACTCTGCCCCATCCTGAACATCCGCGACAACATCCGCTACCCCGTCATGGGCGCCACCTACCAGCCGCGCGCCGGCATCGCCAAGCACGACCACGTGGCCTGGGCCTTCGCCCGCAAATGCGACGAAATGGGCGTTGACATCATCCAGAACTGCGAGGTGACCGGCTTCCTGAAGGAGGGGGACCGCGTGGTGGGCGTCAAGACCAACCGCGGCACCATCAACACCGAAAAGGTGGGCCTCTGCGCCGCAGGCCACAGCTCGGTCCTGGCCGAAATGGCCGGCTTCCAGCTGCCCATCCAGTCCCACCCGCTGCAGGCGCTGGTGTCCGAACTGCACGAGCCCGTCCACCCCACGGTGGTCATGTCCAACCACGTCCACGTCTACGTCTCCCAGGCCCACAAGGGCGAACTGGTCATGGGCGCCGGCGTCGACTCCTACAACGGCTACGGCCAGCGCGGCTCCTTCCACGTCATCGAGCAGCAGATGGCGGCCGCCGTCGAGCTCTTCCCCATCTTCGCCCGGGCCCACGTGCTCCGGACCTGGGGCGGGATCGTGGACACCACCCTGGACGCTTCCCCGATCGTGGGCCTGACCCCGGTGGAGAACATGTTCGTGAACTGCGGCTGGGGTACCGGCGGGTTCAAGGGCACGCCCGCCGCCGGCCTGACCTTCGCGCACACCATCGCCACCGGCGCCCCGCACGCACTGAACAAGCCGTTCTCGCTGGAGCGCTTCGAAACCGGCGCCCTCATCGACGAACACGGCGCCGCCGCCGTGGCCCACTAGCCGCCGCCACCAGAAAAGGACTAACGCACATGCTGCTGATCCCATGCCCCAACTGCGGCCCGCGGGACGAAACCGAATTCCACTACGGTGGCCAGGCCCACGTTCCGTACCCGGAGAACCCGTACGAGCTGAGCGACACCGAATGGTCCCGCTACCTCTTCTACCGCGAGAACCCCAAGGGCATCTTCGCCGAACGCTGGGTCCACAGCACCGGCTGCCGCCAGTGGTTCAACATGCTCCGCGACACCGTGAGCTACGACATCCAGGCCGTGTACCCGATGGGCGTGCCGCGGCCGGCCGCGCCCGTCCCGCCTGCAGCCGATACCGGCACCGCAAGCACCGGCCCGGCGAGCACCACCCCCCTCAGCCCCAGCACCGCCCCGGAAGGAGCGACCAAGTGACTTCCCAGAACGCCCGCCTGGCAACCGGCGGCCGCATCGACCGCACCATTTCCTGGCGCTTCACCGTTGACGGCGAGGAGTTCACCGGGCACCCCGGCGACACCCTGGCCTCGGCGCTGCTGGCCAACGGCCACATCGCCGCAGGCAACTCGCTCTACGAGGACCGCCCCCGCGGCATCATGTCCGCCGGCGTCGAGGAAGCCAACGCCCTGGTCCGCGTGGAGGCCCGGTTCCCCGGCCACGTCGCCGAGTCCATGCTCCCTGCCACCACCGTCTCGCTGGTGGACGGGCTGCAGGCCACCCTGCTGAACGGCCTGGGCAAGCTGGATCCGGAAGATGACCGCGCCGAGTACGACAAGAAGTACGTCCACACCGACATCCTGGTCATCGGCGGCGGCCCTGCCGGCCTGGCCGCGGCCCGCGAGGCAGTCCGCAGCGGTGCCCGCGTGATGCTCCTGGACGACCAGCCCGAGCTCGGCGGCTCCCTGCTCTCCGGCTCCACGGCCCCGGGCGTGGCAGAGACCATCGAGGGCAAGCCCGCCCTGGAATGGGTGGCCGACGTCGAAGCCGAGCTGGTGTCCGGCGCGGAATCCACCGTGCTGAACCGCACCACCGCGTTCGGCGCCTACGACGCCAACTACGTCATCGCCGTCCAGAACCGCACCGATCACCTGGGCAGCCCCGCGGCTCCCGGTGTGTCACGCCAGCGGATTTGGCACATCCGTGCCAACCAGGTGGTCCTGGCGCCCGGCGCCCACGAACGTCCCCTGGTGTTCGAGAACAACGACCGCCCCGGCATCATGCTGGCATCGGCCGTCCGCACCTACCTCAACCGGTACGGCGTGGCCGCCGGGAAGCGCGTGGTCATCAGCACCACCAACGACAGTGCCTACGCCGCCGCAGCCGATCTCGCCGCCGCCGGCGTCAAGGTTGCCGCGGTGGTGGACGCCCGCCCTGCGCTGACCGCCGTGGCAACTGCCGCCGTCGAATCCGGAATCCGGGTGCTGATCGGCAGCGCGGTGGCCAACACCTCTGCCGACGCATCCGGCCGGCTGGACGGCGTCACCGTCCGCAGCATCAACGACGACGGCGAGCTCACCTCCGGCATCGAGCAGATCGCCTGCGACCTGCTGGCGGTGTCCGGCGGCTGGAGCCCGCTGGTCCACCTGCACTCGCAGCGGCAGGGCAAGCTGCGCTGGGACGACGAGCTGGCAGCCTTCGTGCCCAGCACCGAAGTGCCCAACCAGCAGACCATCGGCTCCGGCCGCGGCTCCTTCGCCACCGCCGACTGCCTTGCCGAGGGCGTCTCCGCCGGCGCGCGGGCCGCCATCGCCGCGGGCTTCGAATCCGCCGTCGAGCCTTCCGTTTTCGCTGAGCCCAAGGCCGCCGCCCCCACGCGCCAGCTCTGGCTGGTGCCGGGGGAGAACGGCACCCCCGACGACTGGCACCACCACTTCGTGGACTTCCAGCGCGACCAGTCCGTGGCTGATGTGCTGCGCTCCACCGGGGCCGGCATGCGTTCCGTGGAGCACATCAAGCGGTACACCTCCATCAGCACCGCCAACGACCAGGGCAAGACCTCCGGCGTCAACGCCATCGGCGTGATCGCGGCGGCCCTCCGCACGGCCGGCGAGGCCTCGCGCGGCATCGGCGACATCGGCACCACCACCTACCGTGCACCGTTCACCCCGGTGGCCTTCGCGGCACTGGCCGGACGCCAGCGCGGTGAACTGTTCGACCCCGCCCGCATCACCTCCATCCACCCCTGGCACGTCGCCAAGGGCGCACTGTTCGAGGACGTTGGACAGTGGAAGCGGCCCTGGTACTACCCCCAGGGCGGGGAGGACATGGACGCTGCCGTGCTCCGCGAGTGCGCCGCCGTCCGCGAATCCGTGGGCTTCATGGACGCCACCACCCTGGGCAAGATCGAGATCCGCGGCAAGGACGCGGGGGAGTTCCTGAACCGGGTCTACACCAACGCGTTCAAGAAGCTCGCCCCGGGTTCGGCGCGTTACGGCGTCATGTGCACGCCGGACGGGATGATCTTCGACGACGGCGTGACCCTGCGCGTGGACGACGACACCTACTTCATGACCACCACCACCGGCGGCGCCGCGAAGGTCCTGGACTGGCTGGAGGAGTGGCTGCAGACCGAGTGGCCCGAACTGGACGTGCACTGCACCTCGGTGACGGAACAGTGGAGCACCATCGCCGTCGTGGGACCCAAGTCCCGCGAAGTCATCGCGAAGGTGGCTCCGGAACTGGCTGCCAACGGTGGCCTGGAGGCCGAGGCGTTCCCGTTCATGACCTTCCGCGAAACCATCCTTGCCTCCGGCGTGCGGGCCCGGATCTGCCGGATTTCGTTCTCCGGTGAACTGGCCTACGAAATCAACGTGCCGGCCTGGTACGGACTGAACACCTGGGAAGCCGTGGCCGCCGCAGGTGCTGAATTCAACATCACCCCCTACGGCACGGAAACCATGCACGTGCTGCGCGCCGAGAAGGGCTACCCGATCGTCGGGCAGGACACCGACGGCACCGTCACTCCGCAGGATGCCGGCATGGAATGGATCGTCTCCAAGGCGAAGGACTTCATCGGCAAGCGTTCCTACACCCGGTCGGACGCCCAGCGTGAGGACCGCAAGCACCTGGTCAGCGTCCTCCCCGTGGATGGCACGCTGCGGCTGCCCGAAGGCACCCAGCTCGTGGAAAAGGGACGTTCGACCAACCCCGCCTACGGTCCCGTGCCGATGGAAGGGTTCGTCACCTCCAGCTACCACAGCGCAGCGCTGGGCCGGTCGTTCGGCCTGGCCCTGATCAAGAACGGACGCAACCGCATCGGCGAAACGCTGGTGGCAGCCGCCGGCGACCAGCTGGTTGACGTAGTTGTTGCAGAAACAGTGCTTTTTGACCCAGAAGGGACCCGTAAAGATGGCTGAAACAGCAGCATCCCCCACCGCCGCAGACAAGAATCTCGCAGCCCGCGTCAGCCCAGCCAGGCAGCTCGCGGAGGCCTTCGCGGCAGGCTCCCTGGCCGGCACCGTCGAACTTAGGGAGCTGCCCTTCCTCACCATGGTGGGTCTCCGGGCCCAGGCAGGATCGGACACCGCGCAGCGCCTGGCCGCCGTCACCGGCGGACTGCCGGCCGGCGTCGGCGCCGTGGACAGCTCCGGCGACACCTCGGTCCTCTGGCTGGGACCCGGTGAATTCCTGGTGGTGGCACCCACCGAGGCACACGAGTCCCTGGGCGGCGGCCTGATCCCCGCCCTCCGGGACGCGCTGGGCGACGGCGCGGGCCAGGTGGTGGACCTGTCCGCCAACCGGACCACGTTCGAACTGTCCGGCCCCCGTGCCCGGGCGGTCCTGGAAAAGGGCTGCTTGCTGGACCTGCACCCCCGGGTGTTCAAGGCGGGCACCGCCTACTCCACGGAGATCGCCAACATCCCCGCCATCCTGTGGAAGACCGGTGAGGACTCCTTCCGGATCTTCCCGCGGGCATCGTTCGCCGAGTTCCTGGGCCGGTGGCTGCTGGACGCCATGCGGGAGTACGCCTCGCCAGAGGTCCCCTGATGGCGCTCAGCGTCCTGGACCTGTTCTCTGTTGGCATCGGGCCCTCGTCATCACACACGGTGGGCCCGATGCGGGCGGCCAAGCTCTTCGCCGATGGCCTGAAGGGCGACGGCCAGCTGGCATCCACCGTGCGCGTCCAGTCGGAACTGTTCGGTTCCCTGGGCGCCACGGGGCGCGGCCACGGCTCCGACAAGGCGGTGGTCCTGGGACTGCAGGGCCTGGAACCCGAAACGGTGGATACGTTCACCGCGGACGACCAGGTGGCGGCCGCGGCCCTCAACGCTGAACTGCACGTCGCCGGCTCGCACCGCGTGGACTTCAACTGGGAAGAGGACGTGGTGCTCCACCGCCGCAAGTCCCTTCCCGCGCACCCCAACGGCATGACCTTCCGGGCTTTCGACCACACCGGAGCCGTGCTGAGCGAGCGGAGCTTCTACTCGATCGGCGGCGGGTTCGTGGTGGACGGCGACGCGGAAGGCGCGGACAAGGTGGTGGCGGACGACACCGTCCTGCCCTACCCGTTCTCCACGGCGGACGAGCTCCTGCAGATCTGCAGCCGCGAAGGCATGTCCATCTCCGACGTCATGCTGGCCAATGAGCTCACCTGGCACAGCGAAGCCGAACTGCGGGAGAAGCTGCTGGGCCTGTGGGCCGTGATGCGCGAATGCGTGGAGAACGGCTGCAACGCCGAGGGCATCCTGCCGGGCGGCCTCAAGGTACCCCGGCGCGCACCTGCGCTGTTCCGCACGCTGACTGCCTCCGCAGCATCGGCGGAGGCGTCCGCAAAGGCGGCGGCAGCAACGCCGTCGCCCGTCCAGGCGCCGGCGGACCCGCTGCTGGCGATGGAATGGGTCAACCTGTTCGCGCTCGCCGTCAATGAGGAGAATGCGGCCGGCGGGCGGATCGTCACCGCGCCCACCAATGGCGCTGCCGGGATCGTGCCTGCCGTGCTGCACTACTACGTGAAATTTGTTCCGGGAGCAGACGACGACGGCGTGGTCCGCTTCCTGCTGGCGGCTGCCGCCGTCGGAATCCTGTTCAAGACGAACGCCTCCATCTCCGGTGCCGAAGTGGGCTGCCAGGGGGAGGTGGGCTCCGCCTGTTCGATGGCGGCGGCCGGGCTCTGCGAAGTGCTCGGCGGAACGCCCGCCCAGGTTGAGAACGCCGCGGAGGTGGGGATCGAGCACAACCTGGGCCTCACCTGCGATCCGGTGGGCGGCCTGGTGCAGATCCCCTGCATCGAGCGGAACGCGATCGCCAGCGTGAAGGCGATCAACGCAGCCCGCCTGGCCCTGCACGGGGACGGCAGCCACAAGGTCTCGCTGGACAAGGCCATCAAGACCATGCGCGACACCGGAGCCGACATGAAAACCAAGTACAAGGAAACCTCCAGAGGAGGACTCGCCGTGAATGTGATCGAGTGCTGAGCCATGACTGTTACTGAGACCCGGATGCCCGCCCCGAAGGCGCCCACCACCGTGGAACACGTCCTGACCCTCGACTGCGCCGAGGGCCCCGGCATTGTGCATGCCGTCTCCGGCTTCCTGCTGGAACACGGCTGCGACATCATCGACAACAAGCAGTTCGGTGAGCGCTCCGAGGGCCACTTCTTCATGCGCGTCCACTTCGTGTCCGAGGGGGACGAGTCCACGCTGGATACCCTGCGGAAATCGTTTGCTCCCGTGGCGGACAAGTTCGGCATGCGGTGGCAGCTTGAACGCCACGGTTCAAAGCGCAGGGTGCTGATCATGGTGTCCAAGTTTGGGCACTGCCTCAACGACCTGCTGTTCCGGGCCCGCATCGGCGAACTTCCCGTTGACGTGGTGGCGGTGGTGTCCAACCACCGTGACCACCAGGCCCTGGTGGAGTGGCACGGCATCCCGTTCCACCACATCCCGGTCACGGCTGACACCAAGCCCGACGCCGAGGCCAGGCTCATGGAACTGGTTGATGGGCTGGAGGTGGAACTGGTGGTGCTGGCCCGCTACATGCAGGTGCTCAGTGACGACCTGACCCGGAAGCTGGACGGCCGCGCCATCAACATCCACCACTCGTTCCTGCCCAGCTTCAAGGGCGCCAAGCCGTACCACCAGGCCTATGCACGCGGCGTCAAGACCGTGGGCGCCACCGCCCACTACGTCAACGCCGAACTGGACGAGGGACCCATCATCGCCCAGCAGGTGGTGGAGGTGGACCACACCTACGGGCCCGAGGACCTGGTGGCCGCCGGCCGCGACACGGAATGCAAGGCCCTCTCCAACGCGGTGAAATGGCACTGCGAGGGCAGGGTCCTGCTGCAGGGCAACCGGACCGTGGTGCTGCGGTAGGCCGGTACAACTAAACATCACCGGCGCGGCCGGCTGCCCCCAAGGGCGCCCGGCCGCGCTTTGGCGTGCCCGGGCGGTGGCGGCCGCTCACGCCTCCCGCCGCGAAAGCACAACCCGGTGTACCTCCTCAAGGGCCGCGGCAATCTGGTCCCGCCCAACCCCGGCCAGGTACTGCAGCACCAGTCCGTCCAGGGCCGCGAAGAGCGTGCGGGCAACGATGCGGACGTCGCCCTGGACGCCAAAAGCCTGCAGCCCCTCGGCAAGTGCGTTGACGTAGTTTTCGTACAGTTCCGCCACCGGGCCGGCCAACTCGGGGCGCCGGCGTGCTTCCAGGATCATCTCGTACTGGAATACCTGCAGTCCGGGATCCTCCAGCAGCAGCTCCAGCAGTGCTTCGGTGAAGCTTCCCTCCTGCTCCGCTGCCTCCCGCAACCTGGACGCGGCGATGGATTGCTCCGAAGCCCATTGCAGCGCGGCGGCAATCAGCGCATCCCGGGACCCGAAGTGGTGTGCCACCAGGGAATTGTTCACGCCCGCGGCCTCCGCCACTGCCCGGTAGGTAAGCCCGCGCAGGCCCTTTTGCGCCACCACGTCCACCGCGGCGCGCAGCAGGGCTTCACGCCCTTTGCCGTACCCAGGAGTCGCCGCGGGAGCAGTTGAAGCAGTCATGACGACGAGTCTAGCCAGCACCAGGCCGGTTCAAATCCCCTATTGACTTAAAACTAAGCAATTGCTTAGATTGCTTCCATCGGGTGATGCCCATCACAGGCGAACCTCTTCCGTCCCGTTTTCCGGTGACCGCCCCGGCAACAAGCCGGCCCTTCCCTTGGAGCACTTATGACCACAACGACTGCATTCACGACCTCGTCCTCCTTTGACCCCGCCAGGAATGAGCCCTTTGAACTTGGCCGCGTCCAGTGGATCCGCCGCTTTGGCGAGGGCGGCCGGCCTGCCCTCGCCTGCGGCTACTGGCACGTCGACCCCACAGAGGCGCCCGAGCCTTTCGATCTCGTTATGGAGGCGGACGAGACCATCCACATCATCGAGGGCCACCTCCGCATCGAAGTGGAGGGCGGGGATGTGCATGAGCTCACCGCCGGCGGTGCCGCATCCTTCAACAAAGGGGCACGCACACGCTGGGCCGTGCTGGCGCCCACCGTCGAATTCTTCGTCTACTCCTAGGCCGCCCCATGGATCAGGAACGCAGCGCCGCGGAAAACGACGGCCTGGACGTCATTATCGTGGGGGCCGGGTTCGCCGGCCTGACCGCTGCCCGGGAACTGAACCGGCAGGGGTTGTCCGTGCACATCGTGGAAGCCCGGGCCCGCATAGGAGGCAGGACCTGGCTGGACCACCGGCTGGGCCGGGACCTTGAGATCGGCGGAACGTGGGTGCACTGGACCCAGCCTTACGTTTGGGCCGAACTGAAGCGCTACGGCATCGGCACGGTTCCGAGCCCGGCGCCGCAGCAGGCCTTCTGGTGGGCCGACGGCGCCCGCCGGGCAGGTGCCCCCGCCGACCTTCTGGAACTGATCGGCACCTGCAATGCGCAGTTCGTCCAGGACTCGCGCCGCTACTTCCCCGAGCCCTTCAGTCCGTTGGCCAGCGATGACTTCAAAGAGATCGACCACATCGCGGTCCAGGACCGGATCCGGGAGCAGTTCCCCGCGGGGACTGCGCGGGACATCCTGGAATCGTTCTGGGCATTGAACTTCAATGGTCCGCTGGAGGACGCCGCCCTGACCCAGGCGCTGCGTTGGGTGGCCCTGACCAACGGTGACTGGGCCGTCAACTTCGAAGCCTGCGCCACCTACAAGATCCAGGGTGGAACCGCGGCCCTGGCCAACGCCATCCTCCAGGACACACAGGCGGGCATGGACTTCGGCTTCACGGCAGCGGGGATCGTCGACGACGGACATTCCGTGACCGTCCGCAGCACCGGCGGCCGGACGGTGACCGCAAAGACGGCCATTGTGACGGTGCCTATGCATGTCCTCCCGGGAATCGTGTTCGAGCCGCCGCTGCCACCGGCCAAAACGGACGGCGCCCGGCGCGGGCAGATCTCCAAAGGCGTCAAGGTATGGATCCGGCTCCGGGGCGAACGTGCACCCTTTGTCGCACTGGGGAACGCCGACTGGCCGTTGAACTTCTTCCAGGCTGAATACACGCTCGACGGCGACACGATCGTCGTCGGCTTCGGCCCGGACGCGTCGAAGATCGACGCCGCTGACAGCGCCGCAGTGCAGGCTCAGCTGTCCCGGCTGGTGCCCGGCGTTGAGGTGCTGGATGTGGCCACCCACGACTGGGTGGCGGATCCGCTGGCAGGGGAGACATGGCCGATGCACAGGACAGGCTTCCTGGCCAACCACCTGGCCGCCCTGCAGGCGGGGCACGGAAACGTACTCTTTGCCGGCTCTGACATCGCCAACGGCTGGGGCGGCTTCATTGATGGTGCCATCGAGAGCGGCATGGAGGCCGCGCTTGAAGCAGCATCGATTGTCAGCGGCCGGCCGGCACTGCGCTGACGGACAACAACTCATCGCTGGTGGACAAAGCAGCAGCGGGCGCCGCTGCCAAGCTGGATCCCACAGCAATTTTCCCGAACTCATGACCGTTAAGAAGGATCCAATGAGTATTTCGAATTCCGAGGCCCGGACCACTGACGCTCCGGCAAAGGAGCATTCCACGGCCCTCCGCGCCGGCAGCATCGGCGTGCTGGGCATCCTGTTCTTCGTCCTGTCCGCCCAGGCACCACTGACGGGGATCGTCGGCGCAGCGCCGCTCGCCGCAGCGCTGGGCAACGGCGCCGGCGCCCCGGGCGCCTACCTGATCGTCGGCATCGTCATCGTGATCTTCGCCGTGGGCTTTGTGGCGATGAGCCGTAAAATCCAGGCCAACGGCGCCTTCTACGCCTACGTGACGGCGGCATTCGGCAGGCGGACCGGAGCCGGCGCGGCCTGGCTGGCACTGCTGGCCTACAGCACCGTCCAGGCTGCCATGTATGGGCTCTACGGTGCGGCGTTCTCCGGGCTCCTTGCCTCTGCCGGGCTGGACATTCCCTGGTGGTTGCTGGCCCTGGCCACCATGGCCGGCGTCCAGGTACTGGGCTCCCTCAACATCGAACTCGGCGCCCGCGTGCTCGCCGTGCTGGTGGGGCTGGAGGTGGCCATCCTCCTGATGTTCGGCTTCACCGTGCTGTTCCATGGCGGCGGCCCGGAAGGCATCAGCGTGGCCGCGTCCTTCTCCCCGGAAGCCATCGGCGCAGGAGCTCCCGGTGTTGCCATCATGTTCGCGGTGGCCTCCATGTTCGGCTTCGAGTCCACGGCCATCTACTCCGCCGAGGCCAAGGATCCGCACCGCACCGTGGCCCGGGCAACCTACCTGTCCGTCGGCGTGATCTCGGTGTTCTTCGCCTTTATTTCCTGGATGCTGGTCAGCTATTACGGCCCCTCGCAGGTGATGGACGCCGCGGGCGCCGCGCTCGAATCAGGGGATGCCACGTCCTTCGTCCTGGGCCCGCTCGTGGAACTGTTCGGCCCCTGGGCGGGCATCGTGGCCGGCATCCTGCTGGTCACCTCGCTGCTCGCCGGTATCATCGCCTTCCATAACGGCATCAACCGCTACCTCCACTCCCTGGCGCTGCGTGGTTCCATGCCCGCCGTCCTCGCCCGGACCAACCGGCACCGGGCACCTGCCGTGGCAGCCTGGGTCCAGTCCGCCACCGCCGTCGTGCTGGTGGCGCCCTTCGCCATCCTGGCCCTGGATCCCGTCCTGACGCTGTTTTCCTGGTTCAGCGGCCTGGCCGTGGCGG
Source organism: Arthrobacter sp. NicSoilB11 (assembly GCF_019977375.1). Taxonomy (NCBI): domain Bacteria; kingdom Bacillati; phylum Actinomycetota; class Actinomycetes; order Micrococcales; family Micrococcaceae; genus Arthrobacter; species Arthrobacter sp. NicSoilB11. Next base: position 3,995,535 of record NZ_AP024657.1, on the reverse strand, counting down.
CACTGCTGGTGCTGTACATGCTGTGCTCCGCGGCCGTCGTCGCGTTCTTCCGCCGGGAAAGCGCCGGCGCCCAACTGTGGCAGACCCGCGTCGCTCCCGTCCTGGCGGCGGTCCTGCTGGCCTGGGTTTTGTCCCTGGTGGTCAGCAACTTCACCGCCCTCATCGGTGGCAGCGCCGAGACTGCGACGGCCCTGCTGGTGGCGGTCCCGGTGGTCTTCCTGGCCGGCGTCCTGGTGGAATCGGCCATCCAGCGCCGCCACCACATTGCCACCCTGGGCCACGCGCTCACTTAGCCGGCAGGGACTTCCCGGCACTGGCCCGGCGCGGAACATTCTGTCCGCGCCGGGCCAGTGTGCGTGCTGCCACGAACAGGCCCGCCAGGAGCAACGCGGCCAGCCACGCTACGGCGTCCGATCGCGGCCAGAGGCTGGCCAGGCCAAGAAGCGCCGGAACCGTGGCCGACGCCTGGCTGGTGAGCACCAGGGCCCAGCCCGTGAAGGGTTCGAGCCGCACTGCGTCGAGGGCCATGCGGGCGAACAGCAGTGCCCACAGCGCGGACCAGCACAGCCAAAGAACCGCGAGCAGCGGGTCAACGGTCAGCCAGGCGGCCGCCAGCACCAGCCCGCAGAATGCCACCATCCCGCAGAACCAGCCCAGGCCACGGCCCCCGAGTGCCAGCAGCAGGTCCAGTCCCGAGTACAGGTAGGTCACCGCGAACAGGAACATGCCGGCGGCCGTCATGAGCATCGCCGGAGCGTCCCCGGACGAGGAAAGCTGGACGACGCCGAGCGCCAGTTGGGTGCCCCCGACGACGAGGCTTAGGACGGCGGCGTCGCGGCGGGGGAGGTGCCCAAGGGTGGCGAGGCCGTTGACCAGCAGGGCGGCGCCCGAAAGGAGGAGGCAGACGTACGGCATCAGGGCATCCTGTCCCGGCCACGCGGCTGATGGAATCTCATATAGCGGAAAGTTGCTGTCACAATGTGGAGATTATCGCACGTGGGGGCGCCCGGCTAACGGCGTCCGGTCGCAATCCGATAGGTTGAAGCGTAAACCTATCGGGGCGATGTTGCCTGCCTGGCGGCCGCTCCTGCCCCGGCGCAACGGTAAGGAAAAAGTTCATGGACGCACGGCTGGAAGCCATTAGGGACACCGTCCTGGCACGGAACCCGGGGGAAACAGAATTCCACCAGGCGGTGGTGGAGGTCTTTGAAAGCCTGGGCCCGGTGCACGACCGCCACCCCGAATTCCTGGAAGCCGCGATCCTGGAGCGCCTCTGCGAGCCCGAGCGCCAGATCATCTTCCGGGTCCCCTGGACGGACGACTCCGGCCGCGTGCGGATCAACCGCGGCTTCCGGGTGGAGTTCAACTCCGCCCTGGGCCCGTACAAGGGAGGCCTGCGCTTCCACCCCTCCGTATACCTCGGGATCGTCAAGTTCCTCGGCTTTGAGCAGATTTTCAAGAACGCCCTGACGGGAATGCCCATCGGCGGCGGCAAGGGCGGTTCCGACTTCGATCCCCGCGGCCGCAGCGACGCCGAAGTCATGAGGTTCTGCCAGTCCTTCATGACCGAGCTCTACCGCCATATCGGCGAATACACCGACGTCCCCGCCGGCGACATCGGTGTGGGCGGCCGCGAAATTGGCTACCTCTTCGGCCAGTACAAGCGGATCACCAACCGGTATGAGTCCGGCGTTCTCACCGGCAAGGGCATCTCCTGGGGCGGATCACTGGTGCGGCCGGAGGCCACCGGATTTGGCACTGTGATCTTCACAGAGCAGATGCGCCGGACCCGCGGGACGTCCTTTGATGGCCAGCGCGTGGTTGTCTCCGGATCCGGCAACGTGGCCATCAACGCCATCGCCAAGGCGCAGTCGCTCGGCGCCACCGTGGTGGCCTGCTCCGATTCCTCCGGTTATGTGGTGGATGAGGCGGGCATCGACGTCGGACTGCTCCGCGAGGTGAAGGAAGTGCAGCGGGCGCGGCTCAAGGACTACGCCGAGCGGCGGGCGGGCGTTGCCTACGTGGACGGCGGCTCGGTCTGGGACGTGGACGCTTCGGTGGCGCTGCCGTGCGCCACCCAGAATGAGCTCGACGGCGGTGCTGCCGCCCGGCTGGTGCGCGGCGGCCTGATGGCCGTCGGGGAAGGTGCCAACATGCCGTCCACGCGCGACGCCGTGGCGGTGTTCCAGGACGCCGGGGTGCTCTTCGGTCCCGGCAAAGCGGCGAATGCGGGAGGGGTAGCCACGTCGGATGCCCACCATGATGTCCGTCAGCCGCGCCTCGGTATGCTCGAAGGACCACGCGTCCCGGCTGGCGTTCTGCTGCATTTCCAGGGGCACGACCGGTGCGCGGCAACCGCCGAGGAATACGGCGAACCGGGCAACTACGTGCTCGGCGCGAACATCGGCGGCTTCATCAAGGTGGCCGACGCCATGTTGGCGCAGGGCTTGATCTAGCAGGGCTTGATCCGGGAGGGCTTTTTCCAGCAGGGCTTGATTTAGCCGCCGCGGCGCCACTGGGTGGGGGAGACCCCGAACGCGTCCCGGAACGTGCGGCTGAAGTGGGCGGCGTCCAGGAATCCCCAGGCGGCGGCCACGGCGCCCACGGACTTTCCGGCGTGCAGCGGGTCCCGAAGGTCCCGCCGGGCACCGTCCAGGCGCTGGCTCCGGATGAAGCCGGCAACTGTGCTGCCGGACTCGTGGAAGACGTTGTGCAGGTGCCGGGTGGAGATGAAGTGCGCCGCGGCGATTCCCGCCGGTGACAGCAGCGGCTCGGAGAGGTTGGCCTCGATGTACTCCCGGATCGACACGGCCAGGAGTGCCTGCGGCTTCATCCTGTCCGGGGAGATGTCCATTTCCGCATGCAGCATGGTGGACACCAGGTCCAGGGCATTCGTGGCCAGCCTGGATCCACTGGGCCCGTTCAGGACATCCAGGTTCGACGACAGCTGCCGGATGAACTGGCCCACAATGCCGCTGAGGCCGCTGCTGCCCATCCGTACCGCCGCAAGCTGGCCGACGTAATCCGTGGGCAGGGACAGCGCGTCGCAGGGAAACATGAGCACCATGATCCGGGTATTTTCCTCGAAGGCGAGGGTATAGGGCCGGTTGGTGTCGTAGATGGCAAGGTCCCCGGGGTGAAGCACCGCTTCCCGGTTGTCCTGGATCAGCAGGCCCGTTCCCTCCAGCTGCAGGTTCAGCTTGAAGTAGCGCTCGTGGGCCTGGGCGATCAACGCCGGCGTGCGGTGGACCTCGTGGGAGCTGGCGGTGACTTCAACGATGGACATCCGGTCCAGCACCCGCGAACGCATCTGTCCCCGGAAGCCGTCCACGTCGTCGGTCCGCGCTGTGAGGGGCACGAAGGATTCGGCCACCAGGTGCTTCCAGTGGTCGAACGAGCCGGCCACCCTGGAAACAAGGTCCTGCGGTGCATGTCCGGACGTTGCCCGGGTTGGAGCTGTTGCTGGCATGGTGTTCCTCGTTACGTATGCAGCGTGACGTTCCCCCGGCTGTGTCGTGGGACACAGTGAGTCCAGATTAACCCCGGCTCCGTCTTTTTTCAACAGTTGGCGAAAATAAAACTGCGGCTCCGCGCTGGGTAAATCCGGCGCGCGCTTCACAGGTGGGCTGCAGCCTCCCGTGGCAGGATCGAGCCATGGACGGAGCAGCTGCCCCCGGGGGCATCAAGCGGAACTTTAATTCCCCTGCGCACCACTCGCGGCTCAGGATGCTGGTGATGCTGGGCGTGGGCCTGGCTGCCGCCCTGCTGGTGGGCTTTTGGGGCAATTGGGCATACGCACCCGCTCTTGGCTGGGCTGCTGCGTCCGTGACGTACCTGCTGTGGGTGTGGATCGTCATTGGGCGCCTGGGGCCCGCCGCCACCGCGGCCCATGCGTTGCGTGAGGACCCGGGCCGGGTCTTTTCGGATGCGCTGGTGCTCACGGCCACGGTGGCCAGCTTTGCGGGCGTGGGGCTGATCCTGGCGGATGCCTCCAATGCCCAGGGCTACACCAAGGACGCAACCGTGGCCATGGCCCTGGGCAGCATTGCCTTGTCCTGGTTCCTGGTCCACACCCTGTTCACCCTGAGGTATGCGGCCATTTACTACCGGGACGGGACCGGCGTTGATTTCAACGAGGAGACCCCTCCCCGGTACGCGGACTTCGCCTACCTGGCCTTCACTGTGGGGATGACGTTCCAGGTGTCCGATACCGACCTCAAAACCAACGCCATCCGTTCCACCGTCCTGCGGCAGGCACTGCTGTCCTACCTCCTTGGTGCGATCGTGCTGGCCACCACCATCAACCTCGTGTCGGGTCTTATCCACTAGCCGCGCCGCCGGGCTGGCGGGACATAGTCTGGGTCCATGGCGGACATCAGAGTCAACTGGCACCGGCGGCACAAGGAAGGGCTCACCCCTGGCGAAAGGGCCGCGGACACCCTCCGGAACGGGATGGGCAGCTGGCCCTTCGTGGGCATCTTTTTGGCTTTCATGATGCTGTGGGCTGCCCTGAACTCCTACGTCCTGGCAACCAGTGCGTGGGACCCCTATCCCTACATCCTCCTGAACCTTTTCCTGTCCATGCTGGCCGGCCTGCAGGGGGCCATCCTGCTGATCGCGGCCAAGCGCCAGGATGCCATTGCCTCGGCGATGGCGCAGCATGACTATGAGACGGACGTGAGGGCGGCGGCGCAGATAGAAATGCTCATGAACATCAATGCCGAACAGTTGAAGCTGCTGCAGGAACTGCGGGACATGAGGAACGGGCCGCCCGCCGAAGGCGCCGGAGCCGAATTCCCCTGAAAACGACAATGGGTGCAGCTCCTGCTGGAGCTGCACCCATTACGCGAGCGTCGATTAATCCTTCTTGAACGCATCCTTGACGTGCTCGCCGGCCTGCTTGAGGTCCGACTTTGCCTGGTCTGTCTGGCCTTCGGCCTTCAGGCTTTCATCGCCTGTGGCGTTTCCGGCAGCTTCCTTGCCCTTGCCGCCGAGCTTCTCTGCTGCGTTGCCAATCTTGTCATCCAAACCCATGGAGATGCTCCTTACAGTTCGTGCTCGCTCCGGTGTGAACCAGAACCTGACCCCTCAATAGTAAGCATACTTTCGAGTATGGCGCTCATTTGCCCGCGGGATTTTTGCCGAGCAGCGCAAGGTAGCCCTCAAGCTGGGCGGCGTGTCCAAAGTCCGTCCTGCCCTCCGGCGCAAGGGCAGCCTCAATCTGCGCGCCGAGGAGCATGTTCAAAAGTTGGCCGGCCAGGACGTGGTCGTCGACGGCGGCGGTCACGTCCCCGCTGTCCCTCGCCTCCGCCAGGTAGCGCCGGATGGCAGCCAGCCATTCGTCCATGGAGCGCTGGTGGATCCCGGCTTTTTCGGCATCGTTGACCGCCCTCTGCCAGAACGGGATAACAATCCGTGCCTCGTTGACGCGCTCCTCATCCAGGGGGAGCACTTCAAGGCAAAAGGCCCGGAGTGCGGCGAGGCCGGACTTGCCCTGCGTGACCTCTGCAATCCGCTGGTTGGTGCGGTTGAACACATGGCTGAATGCGAACTCCAGCAGTGTGTCCTTGGTGGGGAAGTAGGGTTTCAGTGCGCCGTTGGCGAATCCTGCCTCCATGGCAATCTCCCGCATGGTGGCGCCTTCGAGACCCTGCCGGGCAATGATCCGCCAGGTGGCATCCACCAGTTCCAGGCGCCGCTCGTCATGGTCAACAATCTTGGGCACTGCGGCCACTCCCCGAAAAAATATTGGTCCAGCCTCTTGTGAGCCATGTTACGGACGTTTATTCTCTACAACTATAGAAAATAAACCCAGTGGCCGGAAACGGCCCGGACAAAGGTTCACCCCCATGACGCTTGCCCCAACCGAAACTGTCTCCGCCTTTGGCCTGGCAACCGCCGCCGAAATCCTGCAGGTTCGGGCCATCCTGCAGGCGGAAGGCCACCTGGGCCCGCAGCACAGGATCGCCTACCTTGGCCTGCTCGATCCCGCCCGCGGCGCGGCTCCGGAAACCGCGGACCGCCGCTTCCGTGTGTTCATCCACGACGTCTCCGGCGCGGCCCCACGCGACGTCATTGTCTCCGCCACGCACCAAAAGGTGGCCTCCGCCGTCGAACTCGACACCGCGGTGACCGGCGAACTGCCGGTCCTGGAGGAGGAATTCGAAGTGGTGGAGTCCCTGCTGGCCACCGATGAACGGTGGCTCAAGGCGCTGGCGGACCGCGGTCTCGCCGTGGAGAAAGTCCGCGTGGCTCCGCTGTCCGCCGGTGTCTTCGAATATGCCGGGGAGAAGGGCCGGCGCATCCTGCGCGGGCTGGCATTCGTCCAGGAGTTCCCGGAGGACAGCGCCTGGGCGCACCCCGTGGACGGCCTGGTGGCCTATGTGGACGTGGTCAGCAAGGAGGTCACCCAGGTGATCGACCTCGGCGTGATGCCCATCCCGGCCGAGCACGGCAACTACACGGACCCGGAACTGACCGGGCCGCTGCGGACCACCCAGAAACCCATCAGCATTACCCAGCCGGAGGGGCCCAGCTTCACGGTGACGGGCGGCAACCACGTGGAGTGGGAAAAGTGGAGCGTGGATGTGGGGTTCGATGTCCGCGAAGGCGTGGTCCTGCACAACCTTGCCTTCCAGGACGGCGGCCGGAAGCGGCCCATCATCAACCGGGCGTCCATCGCCGAGATGGTGGTCCCGTACGGTGACCCGTCACCGGTCCGGTCCTGGCAGAACTACTTCGACACCGGCGAATACCTGGTGGGCCAGTACGCCAACTCCCTGGAACTGGGCTGCGACTGCCTGGGCGAGATCACCTACCTGAGCCCCGTCATCTCCGATGCCTTTGGCAACCCCCGGGAAATCCGCAACGGCATCTGCATGCACGAGGAGGACTGGAGCATCCTCTCCAAGCACTCGGACCTCTGGAGCGGCGTCACCTACACCCGCCGCAACCGGCGCCTGGTCATTTCCTTCTTCACCACCATCGGCAACTACGACTACGGCTTCTACTGGTACCTCTACCTGGACGGCACCATCGAATTCGAGGCCAAGGCCACCGGCATTGTCTTCACGTCTGCCTTCCCCGAGGGCGGCTCGGATAACATTTCGCAGCTGGCACCCGGGCTGGGCGCGCCCTTCCATCAGCACCTCTTCAGTGCCCGGCTGGACATGGCCATCGACGGGTTCACCAACCGCGTGGAGGAGGAGGATGTGGTCCGCCAGCCCATGGGACCCGGCAATGAGCGGGGCAATGCCTTCTCCCGCAGGCGCACCGTCCTGGCCCGTGAATCACAGGGTGTCCGGGAGGCCGACGCGCGCACCGGCCGGACCTGGATCATCTCCAACCCGGACTCCCGGAACCGGCTGGGCGAACCCGTGGGCTACAAGCTGCATTCCCACAATCAGCCCACCCTGCTGGCGGATCCCGGCTCCTCCATCGCCCGCCGGGCCGCGTTCGCCACCAAGGACCTGTGGGTCACCCGCTACGCCGAGGACGAGCGCTACCCCACGGGCGACTTCGTGAACCAGCACGCCGGGGGAGCGGGTCTGCCGGCCTACGTGGCGCAGGACCGCGATATCGACGGGCAGGACATCGTGGTGTGGCACACCTTTGGCCTCACCCACTTCCCCCGCGTGGAGGACTGGCCCATCATGCCCGTGGACACCGTGGGCTTCAAGCTCCGTCCCGAGGGCTTCTTCGACCGCAGCCCGGTGCTGGATGTCCCGGCCAATCCGAACATGCAGGCTGCGGCCTGCCACACCGAGGGCGGCAGCGGTGGCTCCTGCCACTGACCTCCTTGCGCCGGCAGGGAGCACGACGGCGGCAGGACGGGCCGGTGCCAGGGGTCCGGTCCTGCATCCGCGGCTGGTGGCCGTGGTCACCGCCGTCTGCTGCGCGGCACACCTGTGGCTGGCCGCTGCCGGCCGTCATGGGGTGTGGCTGAGTGTACTCATGCTGGCACTCGCCGCCATCTGCATGCCGTGCGCGGTCCACATCTGGCGGCACAGCCGCGTGGGCGCCCTGCACCAGGTCACCGCCGCTGCAGTGGCCATGGCCGCCGTGCACGCTTTTCTGCTGCTGGCCGCGGGCGGTGCGGGGCACGCCCATGCCGGCGCTCCGCCGTCGTCCGTTGCCCCTGCGGACGGCGCGGCGGAACTGCTGCTGGTCATCGCACTGGAATTGGCGACAGCCCTGCTGGCCGCCGCGCTGGTGGCACGGCTCCGGCGGGTGCCCGTTTAGCGGGTGCCGCCCGGCCGGAGTCAGCCCGCGGGGACGCCCAGGGGCCGGGCGACGTGCAGCCGCTCATGCTCCACCAGCCATTGGATGGATTCGAAGACGGCCTGCTCCGGCTCATACCGGGGCGCATAACCCAGCACGGACGCGGCCTTTTCAATGCTGAAGCAGTGGCTGCGGTAGAGGTGGCCCCAGCTGGACTCGGCGTAGTCCCGGGAGGTGTTTTCGCGGAAGCGGTCCCACGTCACCGTCTCCAGCACGGCGGCGTGCCCGAACCAGGCAGCCGCGATGTCCGCGTAGCCACGCACGGTCAGGGCTGTGGGGGCCACGATGTTGAAGTCCTCGCCGGCGGCCGCCTCCCGCTGCGCGATGGCCTTTTCGAAAGCCTGGGCGACGTCGTCGGCATGCACGTGGTGCATCAGTTCCGCGCCGCTGCCGGGGATCCGGAGGGGTTGGCCGGCGGAGAGCGTCTGCCAGACGGACGGATCCAGGTTTCCGAGCGGGCCAACGGGGTGCCATCCCGGACCGACGATGTGGCCGGGGTGCAGCGACGTGGTTGCCAGGCCTCCGCTGGCGGTCTCTTCCTTGAGCATCAACGCGATCCGGTTCTTCTGGATGCCGTAGTCGCCAAAGGGTGCTGCGGCGGAATCCAAACCTTCCCGGATGGGCAGCTTCAGGCTTTGCCCGTAGCGCCAGATGGAGCCGCAGTGCAGCAGGTGCCCCACCTCGCCGCGCAACCGGTGCACCAGCGCCGCCGCAGATTCGAGGGTGAAGCAGACCAGATCCACCACGGCATCCGGCTTGAGCGCGGACACCCGCTCGGCGAACGTTCCGTCCCGGTCTTCCTCCTGCCGGTCCGCGATGACCTGGTGGACCTGTTGCCATTCGGGCGTGTCCGTGTAGGGGGCGCTGGTGCCGCGGCTGATGTTGGTGACTTCGTGGCCTGCGCGGACCAGCCGGGGGACCAGGAACGAACCGATGTGGCCGCTGCCGCCGATGACGGTGACTTTCATTGCTCTCCGATCGTCGTGTTCCCCTCAACGGTAGGGCCCCGGCGGCAGGAAAGGGAGGTCTGGGGGACCTCCCTTTCCTGCCGGTTCGCCGTGCTTCCGCAGAATCAGGCGGGCTTGGCGTACTCGGCCGCGCTGATGACTTCATACCCAACGAACGTCTCGCCGCCCTCCACCCAGGCGTCGTGCCCGGCCGGGATGGAATAGGCGTCACCGGCGTGGATGGTCTTCTGCGTTCCATCGTTGAGCTGCACCGTCAAGGTGCCGCCGGTGCAGAAGCCCAGATGGTTGTTCTGGCAGCTGTCCGTCTTGACCACCGTCTTCACGGTTTCAGACCAGCGCCAGCCGGGCTCGAAGGTGAACCGGCCAAGGGTGGCGCCGCCAATGCTGACCACATCCACCTGGGTCTTGGGTGGGCGGCGCTTCTCATCGGGCTCGTCGAAAGATTTGGTTGCAAGGTCCGTGACCGTTACTGCGGGCATTTCTGGCTCCTTCATAAGGAGTGGTTATTGAGTTCGTCCGGGGCTGTGTGCGCCGGGAAAGGGGACCGGCAGGGCGGGATGTGCCCGTCCAGAACCTGCCGGCCCCGTGTGCGACGCTCCCAATGTGCTCCCGGACGGACCCGATGTCAATGACGCTTCTCGCAGATCAACCTACTTTTCGCCAGGGCCCAGGTCCGGGGCGCCGGCGAACCCCACCAGCCGTGTGGAGCTGCCGTGCAGTTCCAGGATGGCCAGCTCATTGAGCCCCTGCCGGACGAGCGGCCCGGGTATGTAGAGGGTGCGCTGCGGGCCGCGGCTCCAGTAGCGTCCCAGGTTGACCCCGTTGATAAAGGCGTTGCCCTTGGTCCAGCCGTCGAGCCGGAGGTATCGGTCGCCGGGACCGTCGGCAGCAAACGACCCGAAGGACACGGAAGGGCCCGCAACGCCGCCGAAACCTTGGAGTTCCCGGGCTTCCTGCCGGAAGTCACCCAGCGGGGCAAGGTCCACCGGCCGGAGGGCCCAGTCCAGAACCTCTGCGCCATCCAGTAGCGCCGGTGCGATCAGGCCCTTCGCTTCGCCGATCCTGGGCCCGTAGTTGACCCTGCCCTGGTCCTCTACAAGCACCTGCAACAGCCCTTCCCGGGGGATGACGATGGAGCGCTCGCCGAGTTCGCGGCTCAGCGTTCCCAGCGGAAAGCCGTCCAGGAAGAACTGCGCCCGGTCACGTACGTCGGTGAAGGAGAGTACACCGCTGCGGGCAAGGACCTTTTCGTAAAGGAAGAATCCGCGGTATTGGCCGGTGGCTTCGGCGGCTGGAACCGCTCCGGCCACCACCTGGGCCGGACTGCCCAGCCATGGGACATCCAGCAGCGGTACGCTTTCCGTCAATTCCACCCCGGCCTGGGCGGCAACAGGCCGGCGGCCTGGTACTTCGGCCGGAACCGGGAAGTGCTTGGCGATGACACTGCGGAACGCGAAGTACTTTTCCGTAGGGAAGCCGTCTTCGGCCAGGGGGGCGTCGTAGTCGTAGGACGTAATGGTGGGCTCGTAGATGCCCTTGTCATTGGCGCCGTTGGTGAAACCGAAATTGGTGCCGCCGTGGAACATGTAGATGTTTACCGATGCCCCGGCGGACAGCAGGGCGTCCAGTTCCGCTGCAGCGGCGGCAGCATCGGTAGTGTGGTGGTGGGTTCCCCAGTTGTCGAACCAGCCGTTCCAGAACTCGGCGCACATCAACGGCCCCGTGGGCTGCCGCTCCCGCAGGAAGGCCAGCCGTTCATCCGCCCTCGAGCCAAAGGTGCCGGTCTTGTGCAGCCCGGGGAGCGAACCGTCCTCGATCATGGTGCCGAAAGGCTGGTCACAGGTGAACAACGGCACCTCCACGCCCGCCCGCTTGGCAACGTCCACGAGGTGCTGGAGGTATTCCTTGTCCGCGCCGTAGGCTCCGTACTCGTTTTCTATCTGGAGCAGGATGACGGGACCGCCCGTGGTGACCTGCCGTTCCACCACGATGGGCAGCAGCTGGTCCATGAAGGCATCCACGGCGGCCAGGTAGCCGGGCTCACTGCTGCGCACGCCGATGGTGGGATCCGTGAACAGCCACGCCGGCAGCCCGCCGTTGTCCCATTCTGCACAGATATACGGGCCGGGCCGGACGATGGCACGCATGCCCTCGGCCGCCACGAGGTCCAGGAAGCGGCCAAGGTCCAGGCTGCCATCAGTCCGGAAAACGCCTGGGCTGGGGGCGTGTTCATTCCAGGCCACATACGTTTCGATGGTGTTGAGCCCCATCAGCCGTGCCTTGCGGATCCGGTCTGCCCATGAATCCGGGTGCACCCGGAAGTAGTGGATGGCGCCGGAAAGGATTCGAAACGGCTCGCCGTCCAGGAGGAAGTCGCGCTCGCCGATGGCAAAAGAGGTCAATGGGTATCCTGGGGAGTGCGGAGTGCAGCGGAGAAGGCATAATCGGAGTTGCTCCACACCACGAACAGCAGCGGCGCCGGGGCCAGCGCCACGCCGAGGACCGGCTGGAGCAGGGCGGCGGCAGCGATGATTCCCAGAAGCACCAGCATGGCCAGGCTCAGGTACCAGCGCTGCACGGACACGTATAAAGCGGCCTTGACCAGGCCCTTGAGGCCGGCGGCCGGGAAGAGTGCGACGCCGGCAACCGCCATCACGGCAACGGCCACCGTTAGGGCTGCGGCCACCGCGATCACCGGCACCAGCAGCGCCGCGGCCGGCATGGACTGAACGATGGCCAGGTCCACGCCAAGGAACAGCAGTGCCGCCACGGCGGCCAGGCCCAGCAGGGCCGAGCGCCGGAAGCCGTGCCGGTAGCCCCGCAGGAAGGAGGCGACCGGCTTGACCGCAATACCGTCGTCGTTCAATGCCTTGAAGGCGGCGAACAGGCCGGAGAGAGACGGCGGGACGGTGGCCGAAAGTGCCAGGAAGAACGGCCATGCGGCAACAGGGTCCGCTACCAGGGCCAGGCACAGCACCAGCGGGGAATTGGCCGCAGCCATCAGCACGTTCCCGGCCAGGAACGTATAAACGAACCCGAAGATGCTCCCAAAGGTGTCAAGCCCGGGACTCGGAATCCGCCCGGCCAGTCCGCGCCGCGGTGCTGCTTGCTCCCGCACTGCACTCAACCCTTCATGCCGCTCGTTGCGATGCCTTGGATGAAGTACCGCTGGCCAACCAGGAAGATCGCCAGGATGGGGATCACCGAGATGACCGAGCCGGTCATGATCATTGCGTACTCCGCGTCGAACTGTCCTACGAATGAACGCAGTCCCAGCTGGACCGTCCAGAGCCGGTTGGACGTGAGGTAGATGAACGGCCCCATGTAGTCATTCCAGGTGTTCACGAACGTCAGCAGTGCCAGGCTGGCGAGCGCCGGCTTGGACAGCGGCAGGATCACCCGCGCCCAGATGCCGTACTCGCTCAGGCCGTCAATCCGGGCGGCCTCGCACAGTTCATCCGGGATGGTCATGTAGTACTGGCGCATCAGGAACACGCCGAACGCGCCGAACGCCTGCAGCAGGATCAGGGCGTTAAAGCTGTTGGTGAGCCCCAGGTTCTGCATCATGATGTACTGCGGCACCATGTAGGCCTGCCACGGCACAGCGATGGTGCCGATGTAGGCCAGGAACAGGACATCCCTGCCTGGGAAGCGGACCTTCGAGAACCCGTAGGCGGCCAGGGAACCCGTCAGCACCTGCAGGCACGTGATGATCACGGCCAGGTACAGCGAATTCTGCAAGTAGCCCATCATGGGAATGCGGGTCCAGATGTCCGTGTAGTTGCTCCACACGAATTCGCTGGGAATCCACTGGATGGGAACCGTGAGGACCTGGTTGTTCTCCTTCAGCGACGAGGAGACCATCCAGATAAACGGCACCATGAGTGCCACCACCAGGACGGCGAGGACGGAATAGATGACCAGGTCACTGGTGCGCTTTTCCCGCTCCCGGGTCGAGCGTCTGCGGTCAATCCGACGGCGGTCTTCCGTGGCAGGTGCCAGGCCGGCGAGGGGAGCTTCGGTCTTGAGGTCTTCGGCCATGTTGGTCATCAGCGTTCCCTCCGCTGTTGGATCTTGAACTGCAGGACGGTGACCGTCAGGACGATGAGGAACAGCACCAGGGAGATGGCGGACGAGTAGCCGAACTTTCCTTCACCGATGCCTTCCTGGTAGATGAGCTGGGACAGCACGGTGGTGGAGCGTCCCGGTCCGCCGTTGGTCATGACCACGATCAGGTCGAAGACCTTGAAGCTGGAGACTGTCAGCATGACCACCACGAAGAAGGTGGTGGGCCGCAGGGACGGGATGGTGACGTTCCAGAAGCGCTGCCACGCACTGGCGCCGTCCACCTCTGCCGCTTCATACAGTTCGGTAGGGATGGCCTGCAGCCCGGCCAGGTACAGGACCATGTAATAGCCCATATCCCGCCAGACGCTGGTGATGATGACTGCGGGCAGTGCCCAGTCGGAGCTGGAGGTCCAGCCCGGCGCATTGGCGATGCCAATGGCGTGCAGGAACTGGTTGATGGGGCCGTTGTCCGGGCTGAACAGCATGTTCCAGACCACTGCCACCGCCACCAGGGAGGTGATGTAGGGGAAGAAGATGGCCACCCGGAAGAAGCCAATGCCCTTGAGTTTGCGGTTCAGCAGCATGGCCAGCAGAAGGGCCAGGGCCATGGTGAGCGGAACGTGCCCGATGGCGTAGACCACGGTGTTCCGCAGTGCCACCCAGAAGGAATCGCTGGCGAACATCCGCTGGAAGTTGGCCAACCCCACCCATTTGGGGGCGGTGAAGGAGGTCCACTCCATGAAGGAGAGGGCGAATGCTGCCAGCACCGGAATGAGCGTGAAGGCCAGGAACCCCAGGAAGTTTGGCAGGATGAACGTCCAGCCGATCAGGGTGTTGCGCCTGGCCTGCTTCCGGTTGCCCCGGCCGGCGGCCGGGGCAACCTTCGAAGGAATGGTTTCAGTAGTCATGCTGCTGTTACTGACCGAGGACTTCGCTCTTGACGCGCTTGCCCATCTCGGCAATAGCGTCGTCCACCGGGCGTTCACCCACCATGATGAGGTCGTGCTCCTGGTTCAGGACCTTGTCTGTCGCAGCGGACTTGTCGCTGACCGGCATTTCCAGGGCAATCTGGTCCGGGGTGAAGGCCTTCTTGGACAGGTCGTCCGTGGGCATCCCCTCGAGCTTGAAGTAGGCGTCCTTGACGGCATCGTTCTGCAGGGCCGGAACAACGCCGATCCTGGAGATCGCCTTGGCGCCCTCCTCACCGGCTGCCCATTCAATGAACTTCCTTGCCTCGTCCGAGTGCGCAGCGTTCTTGTTTACGGCGAAAGCCGTGGGGGAGCCGAACGTGGTAACCTTCCCGCCCTCGCTCTTCTGGGGCATGGGAGCCAGGCCCCAGTTTACGTTCGTCTTTCCGTCCTTCTTAGCCTGCAAAATTCCTGCGATGTACCAGGTGCCCATGGGCATCATGGCAGCCTGCCCACTTTCAAACATGGTGCGGTAGCTGGTCTTCTGGCTCTTGGCCGTCCCGAAATCCAGTGTGGCGCCGCTCTTCTGGAGGTCCAGTGCGGTGTTGTACTGGTCCTTGAAGAAGCTGTAGTCGCCGCTGTTCTGGTCGGCGTTGTTCTGTGCGGCGGCGATGGCCTGCACCACGGAACGCCAAATGTGGTGGTAGGTGCCGTACACCTTCTTGCCGCCCGCTTCGGTGGTGAGTTTCTTGGCAAGCGCGGTGTACTCGTCCCAGGTCAGGTCCGCCGGGTTCTCCACGCCGGCGGCCTTGAGCAGGTCCTTGTTGTAGTACAGCAGCCAGAAGTCCTGCCGGTACGGCGCGGCGAAGTACTTGCCGTTGATATCGAACGCATCAATGCCGGCCAGGTTGTCCTTGCCCACCTTGTCCACCACAGTGTTTATTTCCTGCAGCTGGCCGTTGTTGGCGTAGCGCGCGTAATCAATGACGTTCTTCATGGTCAGGACGTCCGTGGTGTCGCCGCCGGCCAGCATGGTGGTGACCTTCTGGGGGTAGTCGTCCGCCAGGATGTCCACGGGTTCAATGTCCACCTTGGGGTTGGCGGCCTCGTAGCTGTCGAACAGTGCCTTGAATTCGGGGGTGCCTTCGTAGTTCCACACGGACACGGTAAGGCGGGTCTTTCCGTCCTGGCTTTGGGGTTCGGCCGGGCCGGCTGCCCCGGCGCAGCCGGTGAGTCCAAGGCCGGCAGTCACTGCCAGGGCGATGGCGGCGAGGGTTGTGCGCTTCATTGCGGTCTCCTTACTAGGTTTTCAAATGGGCCGCGGGCTGCGGCGGTTACGTTGTCAGGCGCTGAGTGAAAGGTCCGCGGACACCACTTGCGCGGCCAGCTGTTGTCCGGTGAGGTACCGTTCGAGGTCGTTCAGGGCGGCGTCGGACATGCGGCGGGTTTCGGTGCCCAGCGACCCTGCAATGTGGGGGGTGATCTGTACATTCGGGAGGTCGTACAGCACCGAATCCGCCGGCAGCGGTTCGGGCTCAGTCACGTCCAGCAGGGCCTGGATGCGCCCGGTAGCGCACTCGGCTTCGAGGGCCTTCGTGTCCACGAGTGAGCCCCTGGCCGTGTTGATCAGCGTTGCGTTGTCCTTCATGGCCCGTAGTTCGGCCGCGCCGATCATGTGTTTGGTCTCGGGTAGGGCAGGTGCATGCACCGTCACCACGTCCGATGCGGCCATCAACTCCGGGAGGGACACCAGCTGCCCTCCCTCCGCGGCCACGGCGGCGGGATCCGCGTAGGGATCGCTGACTAGGCAACGGACATCCTGCAGTTGCTGGACCAGGTGCACTACCCGGCGTCCAATGCGGGAGAACCCGATGACGCCAATGACCCGTCCAATGTTGCCCAGCTCACCCCGTTTCGTGGTGTAGTTCCAGTCGTCCCGGAAGACCCGGGCATCATTGGCCAGCACGTGTGCCTTCTTTCCAGCCAGCACGATGGACGCAAAGGTGAACTCCGCTACCGGGATGGCATTGGCGTCTGCCCCGTTGGTCACCAGGATGCCCCGCTCCCACAGTTCCGGAGTGACAAAGCTGCGCACGGTGCCTGCGCAATGGAATATTGCACGAAGCTTTGGCATGCGTGCGAGGGCGGCACCGTCGAGCCGCGGCACGCCCCAGCTCGTCAGCAGGATTTCAACATCGGCCAGGCGCCCGGCAAGCGCAGGCCGGTCAAGGGACGCGGTCCAGGGTTCCGGGCCGAGATCTACCAGGCGCGCCAAACGGTCAAGCCGTGTGGAATCGAACTGGTCGGCAAATGTTTTCTGGTTCATGACCAGCAGGGCCTTGGGTTTCCGCGCCACTCGGGCCTCCTTTCCTCCGTGAAGTGAAATGCGGGAATCCGCGTTCCATGTCTTGCATCACATCTAACAATCAGTAGATACTCATGAACAAGACAGAACATTCAACATGGTCATGGTCGTCCTAAAACGATCGTATTCGAACAAGAGAACCGGTTTCTGCATGACAACCACCACAGGCCATTCCGACGCGGCGCGTCCGGCACCGCTCATCTCCGCATGGTGCCAGGCCGCCACCGCTGCGGAGTTGGTCACGTCACTTCAGGGCGCAACTAAGCGACTGTCCGTCCCGCCCGCTGAGGCGTCCGCATGGAGTGCAGTTCCGGCTGACGCCCTACGCATGATCAGGGAGCAGGCCGGCACGGAACGGGGAACTCCGTGGCCGCAGCCCCTGGTGTCCCATTACGCGCGCTTCTTCCGCGACGGGAACCGTGCCGCGTACGAAAGCCTGGTGCGTGCACGGCAGCAAAGGCTCACCCGCGCGGTGGTCATGGCCCTGACGTCAGCGGACCGTGAGGCCACCGACCTCTGGCTCGACGAATCTATCGACGGCGCCTATCTCCTGTGCGAACAGAGTTCCTGGAGCTGGGCGGCCCACGATGATGTCTACAGCCGCTCTGGAGAAGTTGTCCCGGACCTGGCCCGGCCCTTCCTGGACCTGGGCGCCGGCGAGGTGGCTGCCCAGCTGGGCTGGCTGGACCACGTGCTGGGCAGTGAACTCGACGCGCGAGCCCCTGGCCTGCGGCGGCGCCTGCGCGATGAGGCGGCTGCACGCGTCTTCCAGCCGTTCCTTGAACGGCTGGACTGGCACTGGCTGGGCCTGGACGGGGACGTCCACAACTGGAACCCGTGGATCCACTCGAACCTGGGCGCCGCCGCACTGTTCCTGGTGGAGGATCCCCACCTCCAGGCACGGATCATGGAACGGTGCATCGAGGGCCTGGACCGCTTCCTGGCCTCAATCCCGGTTGACGGCGCCATCGATGAAGGATTCGCCTACTGGTGGAACGGCGCGGGGCGGGCGCTGGAGGGGCTCAAGCTGCTGGAGGAGGCCACCGGAGGAGCCGTCGACGCCGGACTGCCAGTCGTCCGTGAACTGGTGGCCTTCCCGCACCGCATGCACATCGGAGGTTCCTGGTTCCTGAACGTGGCAGACGGGCCGGCGCGGGCGGCGGACGCCCTCCCCTGGGACATGCTGCACGGCTGGGCGGACCGGCTGGGGGACCAGGATGCAGCGAACCATGCCGCGTCGATGCTCGCCCGGGAGCCGGATGCCGCTGCCGGGCTGGGCCGCGTCCTGCACTCGCTCCTCGCCACCTCACCGAGGCCCGCAGGGACCCCGCCACTGGTTTCCTTCAGCTATCTCCCGTCCGTCGAGATCATGGTGGCCCGCCAGAAGGCCGGGTCTACGGAGGGGCTGCTCCTGGCAGCGAAGGGCGGCCACAACGGCGAGCACCATAACCACCAGGATGTGGGTTCTGTGGTGGTGGCGGTGGATGGTGTTCCCCTCCTGGTGGACGCCGGCCAGCCCACCTACACGGCGAAAACCTTCGGCCCGGAGCGCTACGGCATCCGCGCCATGCAGAGCGCATGGCATAGCGTCCCGGCGCCATGGGGGCTTGAGCAGGGCACGGGCAGCGAATTCACCGCCCAGGTCCTTCGGCAGCCCACGGTCCACCAGCCCCGCCTGGAACTTGCCCTCGGCGCAGCCTATGGCCTCGATCCCGGGCAGTGGGTTCGCACTTTCGATCTCGACAGAAACACCGGCCGCGTCACCATCGGGGACCGCTGGGAGCTTCCGGAGTCCGCGGCACCGGGGACGCCCGACGTCGACATCACCTACCTCACGGCCGGTACCCTGCGCCGTGGACCGGACGGGGCGGCCACTGTGCATCCCGCCGGAATCCCCACCGCCGCAATCCCGGGAAAACCATCGGGCCGCGGAGCCGTGCTGCGCTGGGAGCCGGCCACCGCCGTCGTGCTGGTGGATGAATGGCACCTGGATGATCCGCTGCTGGCGGACATCTGGGGACAGTCCCTGACCCGGCTTCGCTTCCGCATGCCCGCAACAACCGGTGCCGACGGCGCATTCACCCTCACCGTGGAGGCAGCATCATGAGTCCTGACCAACCCGCCGAGCCCGCAGGAAAATCCCTCTTCTCGCTTCAGCGCAGGGAGCGGCTCATGGAGGAGCTGCGCGCCCACGGCGCCATCACCGTCCGGGACATCGCCGGCAAGCTGGGCGTCAGTGAACTCACCATCCGCCGCGACGTTAATCTCCTGGCAGATGAGGGCCTGGTGTCCCGCGTGCACGGCGGGGCCACGCTTCCCAGCCCGCTGGA
Organism: Arthrobacter sp. NicSoilB11; assembly: GCF_019977375.1. Lineage (NCBI taxonomy): Bacteria > Bacillati > Actinomycetota > Actinomycetes > Micrococcales > Micrococcaceae > Arthrobacter > Arthrobacter sp. NicSoilB11. Next base: position 3,976,616 of record NZ_AP024657.1, on the reverse strand, counting down.
CCGGACCGCCGCCGGGCGCGCAGTAACCCACAGCTACTCAATCGGCATGGTGGTGCCGTCCCTGGATTACTACTGGCCGCAGGTCATCAGCGGCGCCCGTGCCGAAGCGGAAGAGCAGAACCTGCGGATCATGGTCCGGGGTTCCACATATGACGCCGCGGACAACCGCCGCCAGGTACAGGCCCTGCTGGACACCCAGAACATTGACGGGCTGATCGTGGCACCTGACATGGGAGGGGAACGCGGCCAGGAACTGCTGCGGTGGCTGAACGCGCTTCCCATTCCCGTGGTGCTGGCCGAACGGCGCGCACCCGCAGAAGTCCCCGCCCACCGCCTGGAATGGGCGGCAACGGACCACGCGTTCGGTGCTGGCATGGCCGTGCGCCACTTGTGGCAGGAAGGGCACCGGCGGATCGGCTGCCTGACCGACTCGTCCAGCCCCACCAGCCCGCACGTGGTCCGCGGTTGGCAGCAGGCCCTGGCGGCGCTGAAAATCCCACTCCAGGAAACCGTCCACGAGGATTCGGTCAAGCAGGGGGACGGCGGGCGCAGCGCCCACTTCGATCATGTCCTGGAGCTCTGCCGCAAAACCGGCACCACGGCCATGCTGGTGCATTCAGACACCCAGGCGGTGGCGTTCGTGCAACATTGCGTGGACCGGGGGCTGGCAGTTCCGGGCGACATCGCGGTAGTGGGCTACGACGACGAGGTAGCCTACCTGGCAGAGCCGGCCATCTCTGCCGTCCGTCCGCCCAAGCACTACGTGGGCAAGGTGGCTGTGCAGCTCATGGCAGCTCGGCTTGCCGAGGGGCGCATGCGCCCGGTGCACCGTGTGGAACTCAACCCCGAACTGATCCTGCGGGACTCCTCAATAGGCGCTCCGCGGCTGCCTGCCATGGGCGTACTCGAGGATTCCCGGTGACCGCCCCGCTGGGCGGTGCGCCCACCGCACTGCTCCTCACCGGCGAGGGACGGTATGCGGATCCGTGGCACCCGTTCGCTGACACCTCGCATGCGTTGGCAGGCCTGTTGCAGGACACGGGCTTCGACGTCGTCATTTCCGGCGATGTTGACGAAGCGCTGGCCGACCTTGCACATGCGGACGCCGCTGGCCTTCCTTCGGTACTGGCCGTGAACGTCGGCCTGCCCCGTGACGGCCGCCCGTCGCCGGGAACGCCGGATGCCTCGGCAGGGCTAGTGCGGTGGCTGGGCTCGGCCCGGCCAATGCTGGTGACCCATTCAAGCTCCACCAGCTTTGTTGACCTGCCTGCCTGGGAGGACGGGCTGGGCGGCCGCTGGGTCAGGGGCACGACCATGCACCCGGATTATGGGCCGGCTGCCGTCCGTCTCCTTCATGACTCCGGGCCGGTGGTTGCCGGCATCCCGGATTTCGTGCTGCCGGATGAGCGCTACAGCTATCTCAGCACCTGCCCGGACATCACCGTTCACGCCACCCACAGGCACGACGGACGTGACCATCCGCTGATGTGGTCCCTGCACCGGGGGACCGGCACGGGCGGCAGGCGGGGCCGGACCTTCTATGACGCCCTGGGCCACGACGCCGCCTCGTATTCGTCCCCTGAACACCGTGCCATCCTGCTGCGGGCCATCGCCTGGCTCGGTGGCAACTGAGACAACCCAAGGAATCCATGACCACCTCTGCACTCCCTGCTGCCCTGGTCCTTCCGCCACTGGACCGCGAACTCTCCCCGTTCACCGGCTTGACCCGTGAGCACTGGTGCGCCTGCGCCGACCACCTGCTGCGGTCCGCTCACCGTTACGCCACCGGTGATCACGCCAACTTGTACCTGCCCGGCGCCACCAGCAACTATGGCCCTCGCAGCGACTCCCTGGAGGCCTTCGCCAGGACATTCCTGCTGGCGTCTTTCCGGATCGCCGGCAGCCCGGAGGACACCGGATGGCTTGTGGATTGGTACGCGCAGGGGCTTGACGCCGGAACCGACCCGGCCAACCCTGACCGCTGGCCCACGCCGGGGGAGCTGGGCCAGGCGAAGGTGGAAGCCGCCTCGCTCGCGGTGGGCCTGTCGCTTACCCGGGAGCTGCTGTGGGACAAGCTGCCGCAGCGGGTCCAGGAGCAGCTCATTGCCTGGTTCGAGACCGTGATCGGCGGCCAGTACCCGCCCATCAACTGGGTGTGGTTCCAGATCGTCGTGGAGATGTTCCTGGCCAGCGTGGGAGGCCAGTTCTCCAACGCCGACATCGACGCCGGCCTGGCCATCCACGACTCGCTGTACCGGGGCCATGGCTGGTTCGCCGACGGCCCGGAGCGGGCTTACGACCACTATGTGGGCTGGGCATTCCAGGTCTATCCGCAGCTGCTGCAGCTGATGGTACCGGAGGACCCGCGTGTCCAGGCCAGAACTGCTGTTGACGGGGAACGGCTTGCCGATTTCCTTGATGACGCCGTGCATCTGGTGGGGGCTGACGGCGCCCCGCTGGTCCAGGGCCGGAGCCTGATCTACCGGTTTGCGGCGGCTGCGCCCTTCTGGTCAGGGCAGCTCTTGGGCCATACCCGGCTCAGCCCTGGCCTCTCGCGGCGGGCCGCGTCCGGGATCCTGGGCTATTTCCTGGAACGCGGGGCAGTGAACCGCGACGGTTTGCTGACTATCGGGTTCCACGGCGAGTTTCCCGGCATGAAGCAGGCCTACTCCGGGGCCGGCTCGCCCTACTGGGCGGCCAAGGGGATGATGGGCCTGGCCCTGCCGGCAGACCATCCCGTTTGGACCGCGGTGGAGGAGCCGTTGCCGGTGGAGGTTGGAGACACGCAGCGCTTCATTGTTGCGCCGGGCTGGCAGGTGGACGGGACTGTGGCAGACGGCATCGTCCGGGTCCTCAACCATGGGACCGACCACGCCAACCCCGGCGTCCAGGTGGCCGATTCGCCGCTGTATGCCCGCTTGGGCTATTCCACGGCCACCTTTCCGGACTTGGAGCCGGAGTCGCTCGATAACGCGGTGGTCTTCGAAGATGCCGGCGGCCGGCTGACGCACCGCACGGGATTCGAATTCTTGGGGCACTTCACGCTGGACGGTATTCAGGTGGGAGCCTCCCGGACCGCCACCAGCTGGATCGCCATTGATCCCGACTGCGGTCCCGACCACGGCAGCGGCGCCGCCGGGACCGCAACTCCAGGCCCCGAGGCCACAGTGGTGTCCCTGACGCGCGGTGCCGTAGAGCTGCGGCTGGTCCGCGTCCGTGGCGGGTCCAGCCTTGCCGCCAGGATGAGGATCGGCGGGTGGCCCATCGAGGCAGGCTCCGCGCTTGCCTCCGAGGTCAGGCCCGTCCCCTGGGGAGGGGAGCTCGACGACGGCGGAACCTGGGGACGGCAGGCGCCGTACCCTATGGGATCACACCTGACCATCCCCTGGATCGGCACGTCGGGTGGGGTTGCAGACGGCGACTATGCCGCCGTCGTCGGACTGGGCGGGCAAGGCCTGCATGTGGAACTGGACGGCTCGCACGTCCTGCCGGACGGCCGTTTTGCCTTCGTCGACGGCAGCACAGTGGATCCCATCGACGTCTGGGCCCGGCTCGGGCTGTAGCCGTTTGCGCCTACTACTCCTGGAACCACTCCCGGGCAGGGTTGGTCACCGCCGGGGCTGAACGGGCCAGCTCCGGCTGGGCGGCCCACTTCACGCCGTTGGCCAGGACCCGCTGGATCTGCGGGTGGTGGTACACCGGGTACTCCTGGTCGCCGGGGCTGAAGTAGAAGATGCGGCCCTTGCCCCGGGTGAAGGTGACGCCGGAACGGAACACCTCGCCGCCCGCGAAGGAGCTGATGAAGATGAGGTCGTCCGGCTCCGGGATATCGAACAGCTCGCCGTACATCTCCTGTTCGGGGATGACGATGGGACTGTCCACGCCTTCGGCGATGGGATGGGACGGCTTGACGGTCCAGACCAGTTCGCGCCCGCCGTCGTTGCGCCAGGCGAGGGAGCAGCTGGTGCCCAGGAGTTTGGTGAAGATCTTCGCGAAGTGCCCCGAATGGAGCACAATCAGTCCCATGCCGCCAAGCACGTGCCTGTGGACGCGTTCGACGACGGCGTCGCCCACCTCGGCGTGGGCCATATGGCCCCACCAGAGCAGGACGTCCGTCTCCGCAAGCACCTCCTCGTCAAGGCCGTGCTGGTCGTCGGTGGCCAGGACCGCCGTCGTGATGTCAGCGTCCGGGAAGTAGGAACGAAGTCCTGCCGCAATGGCACCGTGGATGCCGTCAGGATAGATCTCCCCGATGTGCGACGGCTCGTTGATGGCCTCGTGGACGCCCTCGTTCCACACCCGGATCCTCAGTTTGCCGTTCATTAGAGACGAACCTCCCTCTGCTCAAGTGCGGACTGGTAGCACGCGTCGATGATCTGTGCACGGTAGAGCGCGAGGGAGCCGTCATGCCCGGCCCAAACGGCGTCGCCGCCGCGCACTGCCGTAACGAAGTCTTCCACCACTGCGTCATGCGCGCGGCCCGGGAGCACAGCTGGCACGTAGTCTGCGGATTCGCCGTCCTTGTCGGTAAACACCCGGAGCTGGCCGACCGGCGGGAAGGGTGCGCCGTGCACCTTGAGCTCCGCGCCGCCGTCGGTGCCGTAAACCGTGAAATCGAGCAGGTCGTCCTGTTCCCGGTAGGTGGCCCAGCCCGCCTCGATCAGCAGTGTGCCGCCGCCCTCAAGCCGGAGGAACGCTGACGCGAAGTCTTCCACCTCGAACGCGTGGCTGGTGGCCAGGGCCGTATACCGGCTGCCGCCACCCCTGCCCTGCGGGCCAAGCTCCGAGTGGGTGGCGGCGGAGACAGCCAGCACCTTCGGTTCGCCCAGGAGGTGGAGGGCGTAATCCAGCGCGTGCACGCCGATGTCCGCCAGCGGTCCGCCGCCGGCAAGCTCGGGGTTGGTGAACCAGCTTCCCAGCGTCGGGATGCCGGAGCGGCGCAGCCAGGAAGCCTTGGCGTAGTAGGGCCGGCCCAGCCCGCCGTCGTCGATCACTTCCTTCAACGCCTGGATGTCGCCGCGCCGGCGGTGGTTGAAGGCGACGTCCAGGACACGGCCTGCCTTGCGGGCGGCGTCCACCATGGCCTGGCCCTCGACGGCGTTGCGCGCGATGGGCTTTTCGCTCAGCACGTGGATTCCCCGCTCCAGGGCGGCGATGGCGATGGGTGCGTGGAGGAAGGTGGGCACTGCCACACTGATGGCGTCCAGGCCGCCGTGGTCCAGCATCTCTTCCCATCCGGCGAAACCGTTGGGAATGGCGTACTCGGCCTGCAGGGAGTCACGGAGCTCCTGCTCCATCCCGGCCAGCGACACGATGCGGACACCATCCAGCTCGGAATAGGCCTTGAGGTGCTGCTGGCCGGCCCAGCCAATGCCCACCACACCCACCCGTAGCTCCGGATTTTCTCCTGGCGTAGACGGCTGCTGGACGGGGGTTTGCTGGTTGTTCACGAGGTTCTTTCCTTTTCCGGGCGGCGCTGGGGTGAGGGTCATGGAATCGATTCCAAAATGGTCGGAATGGTGGTCCGGAGAGCTATTGGAATCGATTCCAAAATCCTTTCAGGAACTGCCCCGGGGAGTCAACCCCTGTCAGTTCTTTGTGGAATCCCGGATGACGAGCTCGTGCGGGAGGAATGTCCGGCCGCGGCGGTGGGCCGGGCCGGTCATCCGTTCGAGGAGTGCTTCGAAGGCCACGCGGCCCAGGTCGTAGGCCGGTTGCCGGATGGTGGTGAGCTCCGGGATGCACATCTCCGCCTGGATGGAATCATCGAAGCCGGCAACCGCCACATCGTCCGGCACCCGCAGGCCGGCGTCGATGATTTCCCGGACGCAGCCTGCCGCCACCGTATCGCTGCCGCAGAACACGGCATCGGGCAGGCGGTCCATGGCCAGCAGTTCCCTGGTGAGGCGGCGGCCGGCGTGGAAATCGAAGTCACCGTTGGCGAACAGGCCCTGTTCCGCGGCCAGGCCCGCCTCGGACAGGGCCTCCCGGAACCCCTGTTCGCGCAGCCTGCCGGAGCGGGCAGCCCGGTTGCCGATGATGGCAAGCCGCCGGGCGCCTGTCCCGATGAGGTGCCGCGTAATGTCGTAAGCGGCCTGCCGGTCGTCAATGGATACACCGAACGCTGCCTCGGAATCGACGATCTCGCAGACCTGGACAACGCTCAGCTGCTCAGCCAGCGCTTCAACGTCGCCGTCCGGCATGGTGGGGGAAAACAGGATCAATCCGTCCACGGACCCGTTGCGCAGCATATCCACGAGCTGCTGTTCCCGCTCGAGGTCGCCGGACGTCGGGGCGATCAGGCTGACATAGCCGGACAAGGCCGCGGCGTCACCGAAGCCACGGAACGCTTCGCTGATGACGGGGGACTCGAGGTTTTTCGAGAGCGCCAGGATGCGCATGGTGCGGTCGCGGCGCAGGTCGCGTGCGGAGGCGAGCGGGCGGTAGTTGAGCTGCCGGATGGCACCGGCCACCTTTTCCCTGCTTGACGCGCTCACGGCCGGGCTTCCATTCAGCACGCGCGATACCGTGCCGACGGACACTCCCGCCGTTTTGGCGACGTCCTGCACAGTTGCTCGAGCCATTCCGATTCGTCCTTCCGCGGCCACTGGCCGAAGCCGCCCTCCACCCGGTGGTTGCGATTTTCAGCTTAGCCGCCGTTGCGGGTGCGGCGGGCCGGCTGCTGCGGCCCCATCATGCCCATCCCTTCCCGTCGGCTGAAACATGCATTTAACCTTCCTGTCCGACGCACGAAATCACTCCTTGGCTAATCTGGTGCAACAAGGTTTACTGATAGCTAACGCCAACCCTGACAGGAATGTTTCGATGACGAGTGTCGCAACCCCTGCTGTGACCCCAATGCCAGAAGGCGGGCTGAAGGCGCCCGCGCCGGCCGAAGAACCAACCATCTCCCTGGCCGATATTGCGCGTGCCCACAACGTCCGCTTCCTGCTGGCCACGTTCGTGGACATGACCGGGAAGCCCTGCGCCAAGCTGGTCCCGGTGGAGGCCGCGGCTGAACTCGAGGACGGCGCCATGGGGTTCGCGGGCTATGCCGCGGGCCTGATGGGGCAGAAGCCGCAGGACCCGGACCTGATCGCTGTTCCCGATCTGGCGTCCTTCACCCCGGTCCCCTTCATCAAGGAAGGCCTGGCCATCATCCACTGCGACCCGCATGTGGGCGGGAAGCCCTGGCCCTACGCCCCGCGCGTCATCCTGAAGAACACGTTGGCCGGCCTGGCGGAGAAAGGCATGCAGGCCAAGGTGGGCGCCGAGGTGGAGTACTTCCTGGTGAAGAAAAACGACGACGGGACGCTGAGTACCGCCGACGACAGGGACGATTCGCTCCGCCCCTGCTACGACGCCCGCGGCGTCACCCGGATGTACGACCACCTCACCTCCATTTCGGAGGCGATGAACTCCCTGGGCTGGGGCAACTATGCGAACGATCACGAGGACGCCGCCGGCCAGTTCGAGCAGAACTTCAACTTCACGGACGCGCTGACCACGGCGGACCGCGTGGTGTCCCTCCGCTACATCCTGAATATCCTGGCCGGGCAGCGCGGCATGACCGCCACCTTCATGCCCAAGCCGTTCACCGACCGCACCGGCACCGGCCTGCACTTCCACTTTTCGCTGTGGGCAGGTTCCGATCCGCTGTTCCCCAGTGAGGGAACGGACGACGGCGGCCGCGGCCTCGGGCTTTCCGGCCTGGCTTGTTCGTTCATCGCCGGGATCCTGGAACATGCTCCTGCGCTGCAGGCCTTCCTCGCCCCCACCGTGAACTCCTACAAGCGGACCGGCGCCACCACCAGCTCCTCGGGTGCCACCTGGTCGCCGCGGAAGGCATCCTTCGGCGGGAACGACCGCACCCACATGATCCGGGTGCCGGACAACAAACGGATCGAACTCCGCTCCGGCGACGGCTCCGCCAACCCGTACCTGGCCATCGCCACCGCCCTTGCCGCCGGGCTGGACGGCGTGGAGAAGTCCCTGGATCCGGGTCGGCCGTCCGGGCCGGGAGAGTCCAAACCCGACGCGCATCTCCTTCCGGCCACGCTGCTCCACGCCGTGGAAGCACTGCGGAAGGACCCCGTGATCCTGGCCAGCCTCAGCGGGGATCCTGCCGTCGGCGGCTACTACGCGGACGCCAAGGAAGAGGAATTCCTCAGCTGGCACAACCAGGTCAGCGACTGGGAAATCCGCATGTACCTGACCTCGATTTAGCAACCCACACATCCAAGAAAAGGACTTTCCATGTGCGGAATCGCCGCGCTGCAGCTGCGCAATCCCTCGCTGCACCCCCAAATGGGCGCCCTGCTGTCCTCCATGCTCTGCCAGATCGTGGACCGCGGACCGGACTCGGCCGGCCTGGCCGTCTACAACACCCCGGGCCTGGTTTCCCCCGGAACCTCCACCCTCAGCCTCCTGGGCAAGGACCAGGGAATGACGCCGGCGGCCATCACCGCCGGCGTGGCCGGCCTCCTCCCGCTGGACGCGGCAGCAGCCGTCCGCGTGGTGGGTGACACCACCCTGGTGAGTGCCGGCGTCGGGACGGACCTCCTGGTGAAGGCCGTCGGCGAAACCCTGCCCGCCGCCACCATCATTGGCCGTGGCGAACACGTGGCCGTGATGAAGAGCGTGGGCCATCCCATGGAGATCGCCGCCGAGCACGGACTTGAGGCGATGGCCGGCAGCCAGGGCCTGTCCCACACCCGGATGGCCACCGAGTCAGCCGTCACCGCCGGGGGCTCGCACCCCTTTTCCGTGGCCGACGACCTCTGCCTGGTGCACAACGGCTCCTTCTCCAACCACGCCACCGTCCGCCGGGAACTCAAGCGCGAAGGCGTGGTGTTCGATTCCGAGAATGACACCGAGGTGGGCGCCCGATACGTAGCCTCCCGCCTGCAGCAGGGCGACACCCTCGAGGAAGCCCTGGTGAACCTGGGTAAGGTCCTGGACGGCTTCTACACGCTGGTGGTCACCACGGCGGACAGCATGGCCGTGGTCCGCGACCCCATCGCCTGCAAGCCGGCCATCATCGCCGAAACGGACGACTACGTGGCCATGGCCTCCGAATACCGTGCCCTGGCCGGGCTGCCCGGCATCGACAACGCCCGCATCTTTGAACCGGAACCCGGAAAGGTCTACACATGGTCACTCTGACGGCCCCCGAAACTTTCGCCCCGACGGCCGCCCCCGATGCCGGGCAGGCAGTGGTTGACCTGGCCATCAGCTCTGTCCGGGAACTGAACCAGGCCATCCACGACGCCGAAGACGGCCAGTCCTGGACCGTCACCAACCCCGGCGGGAAGCACAGCCTGGCCGTTGGCATCGACGCGGACATCGCGGTGGCCATCGACGGCCATGCCGGCTACTACGCAGCCGGGATGCACCAAAAGGGGAGCGTGGCCATCAACGGCAATGCCGGCGTCGGGCTGGCGGAAAACATCATGTCCGGGAAGGTCCATGTGACGGGGGATGCGTCCCAGTCCGCCGCGGCCACCGGGCACGGCGGCCTGGTGGTCATCGACGGCAACGCCGGAGCCCGCTGCGGGATCTCCATGAAAGGCGTGGACATCGTGGTGGGCGGCAACATCGGCCACATGTCCGCCTTCATGGCCCAGGCCGGCCGGCTGGTGGTCTGCGGCGACGCCGGTGACGCCCTGGGCGACTCCATCTACGAGGCACGGATCTACGTCAAAGGCACGGTGGCCTCCCTCGGCGCGGACTGCGTCGAAAAGCCGCTGCGAGATGAGCATCTGGCCGAGCTCGCGGAACTGCTGGCCGCAGCCGGCCGTACCGACAACCCGGCCGACTTCAAGCGCTACGGCTCAGCCCGGAACCTCTACCACTTCCACGTCGACAATTCGACTGCCTACTAGGAGGCTCCCGTGACCATTACCTCCATGCCCGCCCCTGACATCGCTGAGCTTGGCCTGCGCGAGTCCGCCACCTTCGACCGCGCCACCATCGCCGACATCCAGCGCGCGGCCGCCACCGGCGTGTACGACATCCGCGGCTGGGGCGCCAAGCGCAAGGTCCCGCACTTCGACGACCTGCTCTTCCTCGGCGCCTCCATGTCCCGCTACCCGCTGGAGGGCTACCGCGAAAAGTGCGATACCGACGTCGTCCTCGGCGACCGGTACGCCAGCCGCCCGCTGCACCTGCAGACCCCGGTGACCATCGCCGGCATGAGCTTTGGCGCCCTCTCCGCCAACGCCAAGGAAGCGCTGGGGCGCGGCGCATCCGAGGTGGGAACCTCCACAACCACGGGCGACGGCGGCATGACGCCCGAGGAGCGCGGCCAGTCCAGGCACCTGGTGTACCAGTACCTGCCGTCCCGGTACGGCATGAACCCTGACGACCTCCGCAAGGCGGACGCCATCGAGATCGTGCTGGGCCAAGGCGCCAAGCCCGGCGGCGGGGGCATGCTCCTGGGCCAGAAAATCACCGAACGCGTCGCCGGGATGCGCACCCTGCCGGTGGGCATCGACCAGCGCTCCGCCAGCCGCCACCCGGACTGGACCGGCCCGGACGACCTGGAAATCAAGATCGGCGAGCTGCGTGAAATCACCGACTGGAAAACCCCCATCTACGTCAAGATCGGCGCCTCCCGGCCGTACTACGACACCGCCCTGGCAGTGAAGTCCGGCGCGGATGTGGTGGTGGTGGACGGGATGCAGGGCGGGACCGCCGCCACGCAGCAGGTGTTCATCGAGAACGTGGGCATCCCCACCCTGGCCGCCATCCCGCAGGCAGTCCAGGCCCTCCAGGAACTCGGCGTCCACCGCAAGGTCCAGCTCATCGTCTCCGGCGGAATCCGGACGGGGGCCGACGTCGCCAAGGCCATGGCCCTGGGTGCCGACGCCGTGGCCATCGGCACCGCGGCGCTGATCGCGCTGGGCGACAACGATCCCCGCTACGCTGCCGAATACTCCGCGCTGGGTTCCGCCGCCGGCTTCTACGACGACTTCCAGGACGGCCGCGACCCCGCCGGCATCACCACCCAGGACCCCGAATTGTCCTCCCGGCTCGACCCGGTGGTTGCCGGCAAGCGCCTGGCCAACTACCTGCGCGTCCTGACCATGGAGGCCCAGACCATCGCCCGGGCCTGCGGAAAGTCGCACCTGCACAACCTGGAACCGGAGGACCTGGTGGCACTGACCATCGAGGCGGCCGCCATGGCCCGGGTGCCGCTGGCCGGGACCAGCTGGATCCCGGGGGCAGGCCAAGGGGGCTTCTGATGACCGAGGCTTCCGACTATGTGGTTGTGGGTGCCGGCCTGGCCGGCGCCGCCACCGCCTGGCAACTGGCATCCCGCGGCCACCAGGTCACCCTGCTGGAACGCGACATCCCCGCCGCGCACGACGGCAGTTCCCACGGATCCGCCCGGATCTTCCGCTACGCCTACCCGGACCCGTTCTACACGCAGGCGGTGCTGGACTCGAAAGTCCTGTGGGACAGGCTCGCCCTGGATGCCGGCACGGAGCTGATCACACCTTTCGGGGCGGTGGACCACGGGTCCAGGCGGCAACCGGACCTGCTCGCCAAGGTGCTCGCCGACGTCGGAATTGACCACGAACTCCTCTCCGCCGCGGACGCCCGGAAGCGGTGGCCGCAGATCGCCTTCGACACGGAGGTCCTCTGGCACCCCGCTGCCGGCGTGATCGACGCCGAAACCGCGGTCAACGCCATGGTGTCCCTCGCCGTCAGGAAGGGGGCGCGGCTACTGACGGGCTGGCACCTGGAGAGCATTGAGCGGGACGGCACCGGCTACCGCCTCTTCTCCTCCACCGGGGAAACGTTCGACGCGGGCCACGTGGTGGTCAGCGCGGGCGGCTGGCTGCCGGAGCTGCTGGGCTCCCTGTCACTTCCGGCGGGCTTCCTGGCCGCGCTCCCGGCGATCACCGTCCGGCAGGAGCAGGCGTTCCACTTCCGGTACAGGGACCACGACGGCGGCGCAGCCCCGGGTGCGGGCCCCTGGCCGACGTTCATCCACAAGGCGGCGGACATCCAGGCCTACGGTCTGCCCGGGGGCCGGGACGCCGGGTTCGCGGGCCAGAAAGTCGCCGAATACAACGGCGGCAGGCTCATTCCTTCCGCGGCAGGCCAGACGGGCCGGGTGGACCCGGCCAACCGCGCACAGGTGGTGGACTACGTGCGCCGCTGCCTGCCCGGCCTGGACCCGGAACCGTACGCCGAAACCACCTGCCTGTTCACCAACACTCCAAACGAGGACTTCCTCATCGACCGCGTGGACAACCTCACCGTCGTCTCGCCGTGCTCCGGGCACGGGGCAAAGTTCGCACCCCTGATCGGCCGGTGGGCAGCGGACCTGGCCACCGGCAGCGGGAATGTTCCGGACCGGTTCCGGAGCGCCTCTTCCACAGCATTCACCACCTAGAACGGACACCGTGAGCATTTCCCAGACAGCACCGGCGTCGGAGGCCCTGCCCTCCGCCGCAGCCAGCGCATCCACTGTTACCGGCCTCCTGCAGGACATCTCCACCGTCGGCAGGGATGCCTCCCGCGGCGGCTACTCCCGCCCGGTATTCTCCACCGCCGAGACGGACCTCCGCAGTTGGTTCATTGAGCAGGCGGCCCGGCGCGGGCTGGACGTGCACACGGATGCCAACGGGATTATCTGGGCCTGGTGGGACACAGCAACGGGAGTGCGGAAAGACGCCGTCGCCACCGGAAGCCACCTCGATTCCGTCCCCGGCGGCGGGGCGTACGACGGCCCGCTGGGGGTCGCCTCGGCGCTGGTCGCCGTCGACCTCCTCAAGGCCCGGAACTTGCGGCCCCGGCGGCCGCTGGCGATCGCCGTCTTCCCGGAAGAGGAGGGGTCACGGTTCGGCGTGGCCTGCCTGGGCTCACGGCTCCTCACCGGGGAACTGGACGCCAACAAGGCGCGCAACCTCAAAGACCCGGACGGCAACACGTATGCGGATGTCGCCGCGGCAAACGGCCAGGACCCGCGGCTGATCGGAGCCGACTACAAGACCCTGCAGCAGCTGGGGATGTTCGTGGAGCTGCACGTCGAGCAGGGGCGGGGGCTGATCGACCTCAACCAGCCGGTGGCCATCGGCTCGTCGATCCTGGGCCACGGCCGCTGGAAGCTGAGCATCACGGGGGAGGGGAACCACGCCGGCACCACGCTGATGAAGGACCGCCGGGACCCGATGATCGCCGCGGCCAAGGTGATGGTTTCCATCCGGGACACTGCCCGCAAATACCGTGACGCCCGTGCCACCGTGGGCCGGCTGCAGCCTGTTCCCGGCGGCACCAACGTCATCGCCTCCCGCGTTGACCTGTGGATCGACGTCCGGCACCCGGAGGACTCGGTCACCGCGGCCCTGGTGGAGGCCATCGGGCTCAACGCCCAGGTCCTTGCCGCCGAGGAAAACTGCACGGCGAGCCTGGGCACGGAGTCCCTGAGCCCCACAGTGCATTTCGACGGCGGGCTGCGGGACCGGCTGCGGGAACTGCTGCCTTCCGCGCCGGTGCTGGACACCGGCGCCGGCCACGACGCCGGCGTGCTGGCCGCGCACCTGCCCACCGCCATGCTGTTCGTCCGGAATCCCACGGGCGTCTCGCATTCACCGGACGAACTGGTGGAGGACTGGGACGCCGAAGCCGGCGCGCTCGCCCTGGCGGACTCACTCTCCGGCCTGCTGGGTGAGGCACGGGCGATCGGCTAGCGCCGCCGTCGTCCGTCCACCCGCCTAAGATGGCTGACATGACCGAACAGGCCCGGGACCGCGCAGAAGACCAGCACGCCGGCGACGGATCTGCAGAGGTAGCCGGGCGCCTGGAACAGGTCATCGCGGCGCAGGTGCGGCACTACCGCACGGCCGCAGGCCTGTCGTCCGCTGAGCTTGCCGCCCGCACCGGCCTGTCCAAAGCCATGATCTCGCGGGTGGAAACAGCCACCACATCCTGCTCGCTCACCACTTTGCAGCGGCTGGCGGACGGGCTGAAGGTTCCCGTGACCGCGCTGTTCCGCGGCGCGGACACGGACCGGGACGCCACCTTCACCAAGAGCGGCCAGGGAAGCCTCACCGTCCGCAGCGGAACCCAGCATGGCCACGAATACCGTGTCCTGGGCACGCTGAAAGGGCGCACCGACGCCATCGAACCCACGCTGGTCACGCTTACCGACGCCTCCGACGTGTTTCCCCTCTTCCAGCACCCGGGCACCGAGTTCATCTACATGCTCTCCGGCAGGATGGTGTACGGCCACGGCTCCTACGAATACGCCATGGAAGCGGGCGACTCGCTGCTGCTGGACGGCGAAGGCCCCCACGGACCGCTGGAGCTGCTGGACCTGCCCATCCAGTTCCTGGCGATTTCCGCCAAATAGCTTCCTGTTGCCGGCTGTTTCTGCAGCAACTCCTGCGTGCGGCGGGACGCCTGAAACTCGGTGGCGGATGACCGAAACGATCATTTAACACGCCGGAAACCCACCCAGAAACAGCCGCCATACAGTTGGAACCAGACGGCAACAGCCGCCCCTCCGCTGAACGTGGTCTCTCCATCCGCGTCCCTCCACGGAGCGGCTCTGACGGCAACTTACCGTTCTCTCTTCGCATCTTGAAAGGGGTTTCCCATGGATTCGGGAAATGTCGCTTGGATTTTGGCCAGCTCGGCGCTGGTTTGCATGATGATCCCCGCCCTGGCCCTGTTTTACGGGGGCATGGTGGGGTCGCGGCGCATCCTCAACATGATGATGATGTGCTTCGGCGGCGCCAGCCTGGTGGCCGTGCTCTGGGCATTGTTCGGGTACTCGATGGCGTTCGGCAACTCGGTTGGGGGGCTGGGGCTGATCGGTGACGTCACCGAGTTCCCCGGCATGGGGCAGATGCTGGCAAAGGATGACGCAGCGTCCATCCCGGTCATCCTGTTCGCCGCCTTCCAGCTGTTCTTCGCCTGCGTCACCACGGCACTGGTTGCCGGCGCGGCGGCCGGGCGCATGAAGTTCGGCGCCTGGATGCTGTTCGCAGGCATCTGGGCCACCGTGGTCTACTTCCCCATCGCGCACTGGGTGTTCGCATTCGACTCGGCGGACGGCAGCACGGCTGGCGGCTGGATCGCCAACGGCATCAAGGCCATCGACTTCGCAGGCGGCACCGCGGTCCACATGAACGCCGGTGCGGCCGCCCTGGCCCTGGCCCTGGTCCTCGGCAAGAGCTCCGGCTGGCCCAAGGTGGAACACGCCAAGCCGCACAGCCGGCCGCTGGTCCTGGTGGGCGCAGGCCTGCTGTGGGTGGGCTGGTTCGGCTTCAACGCCGGTTCCGCCCTCTCCGCCGGCCAGTCGGCGTCGGTGGTCTTCCTCAACACCGCTGTGGCCGCATCCGCCGGCCTGCTCGCCTGGGCCCTGGTGGAGCGCGTCCGCCACGGTGCCGCCACCAGCATGGGCGCCGCCTCCGGCCTGATCTCCGCTCTCGTGGCCATCACCCCCGCCTGTGGTGCCGTCAGCCCGTTGGGCGCCGTGGCCATCGGCGCCATCGCCGGGGCTGTCTGCTCCCTGGCCATCGAGCTGAAGTTCCGGCTCGGCTTCGACGATTCCCTCGACGTCGTCGGCGTCCACCTGGTGGGCGGCATCCTGGGCACCCTGCTCATCGGCCTCTTCGCCACCGACGCAGCACCCAACGCCGTCAGCGGCCTGTTCTACGGCGGCGGGGTTGAACTGCTGGGCGTCCAGGCCCTTGCCACCGTCACGGTCCTGGTCTACTCCTTCGGCATCACCTGGGTCCTGGCGAAGATCCTGGACAAGACCATCGGCCTGCGCATCAAGCCCGAGGACGAACTGCGCGGCATCGACCTCGCAGCCCACTCCGAGCTGGCGTACCTGACGGACGAGGACCCGGTGGAACTGGGCTCGCCGCAGCGCGTCTCGTAAAAGCTGCCGGGCGCCCGCCTGCTGGGGGCGGCGCCCGGTGCAGTGTTCACGCGGAGTGTCCCACGCGCCCCAGCGCACGAGTCAGGGCCAAACCTTGGACCGGTGCCGGCAGCCGCCGGCTTATAGTTCCGGGGTTTGGCCCTTCTGTGTTTTGGGTTCAGTGTTCCGTGCAGACCAGGATGCCGTCGCGCACCTCAAGCACCGCGGCCCGTACGTGGCTCAGCCGGGTGCGCGGGTCCGGCGCCATGGTGCCGATGTCCTCGCCGTTCCAGTGCGGGTGCGTGAAGTAGACCAGCAGTGCCCGCTCCGCGCCGCCGTCGCCAGAGTCCCCACCCTCAAGCGAGACCACGTCCGCGTGGCGTCCGACGACGGCCCGCCCGTCCACCGATTCCGGCGCCGTGAGGATCAGCCCGTCCAGGTGCTCCTGCCGGGTCCAGTTTCCGGTAGCGTCGCGGGAGCGGTAGACGCCCTGGCCTCGCCATTCGTCCACGACCATCCAGTACCAGCCGCCCAGCCGGAAGACCTTGGGCCCTTCGTGCGGCCGGCCAGGGATCGCGACGCCCTCGCGGACCCAGGATGCTGGATCCGCCGGGGTCTCCGTCACGGCGCTGTAAGTATTTGAGCCTCGGGTTTCGTCCTTGTACCAGAGCCGGTACCGGCCGTCCCCGCACCGTGCCACGGCGGCGTCGATGACCCGCGGTGAGGCCAGGTCCACGGCGCCCAGGTACTCCCAGTGCTCCAAGTCGCGGCTGGCGAGCTGGACGATTCCGGCCGTCCCGGTCCAGTCGGTGCGCCTGCCGCCGAGGACCGAGAGGTACATGATCCACCGGTCGCCGATGCGTACGACGTCGGGCGCCCAGAGGGTTGCCGGAAGGTCCGTTCCGGGCGGGATAAGTCCCCCGGCGGTGCCTTCGTAGCGCCAGGTGGCGCCGCCGTCGGACGACCGTGCGACGCCAATCCCGGTGCCGTGCACCCATTCAACCCCCGTCAGCCCCGGAGCGGTGGCGCGGCGCTGCGTGTAGAAGAGGACCCATTCGTCCCGCAGGTGGTCCGCCACCAGGACGGGATCTGTGGGGCCGTCCCACACCGGGTCGCGGTACGGGGTGGCAAAGGCGTCAGGACGCAGGTGGGGGAGGGCAGGCGGTGCAGTCATGTGCTGGGACACAATTTCTCCAACGTTGTAGTTTGCGTTGGGCACCAGCATAGGCTGCGATTTTCGACGCGCAAACGCACTTGCGCTGCGCGGATTCCCTGGCGCTACCAAGATGTGGGCCGCGACAGTGAAGATGCGCGTCGAAAACCAGGATGCGCGTCGATAACGACGGGCCCTACTCCTTGAACAGGCCCGCCAGGTCCTCGGCCGTGATGGCCCCGCCGGCCAGGGCATCGCCCTCCATGACGTCGGCAAACAGCTGCGACTTCCGGGTCTTCAGCGCCATGACCTTCTCCTCGATGGTGTCCTTGGCCACCAGCCGGTACACCATGACGTTCCGGGCCTGCCCAATCCGGTGCGTCCGGTCCACGGCCTGCGCCTCGGACGCCGGGTTCCACCACGGATCGAGCAGGAACACGTAGTCGGCCTCCGTGAGGTTGAGCCCAAAACCGCCGGCCTTCAGCGAAATCAGGAACACCGGCGCGCTGCCGTTCTTGAACTCACTGACCACGTCGGCGCGGTTCCGCGTGCTGCCGTCGAGGTAGCAGTACTCGATGTCCTCCTCGTCCAGGCGCTCCCGGACCTTGCCCAGGAACCCGGTGAACTGGCTGAAGATCAGCGCGCGGTGCCCCTCGGCCACGAGGTCCTCGAGCTGTTCGAACAACACATCCAGCTTGCTGGACCGCACCGCTGACAACGCCGGGTCCACCAGCGACACGTCCAGGCTCAACTGCCGCAGCAGGGTCAGCGACTGGAAGATGGTGAACCGGTTCTTGTTGACGTCCTCGATCAGTCCCAGGATCTTCTGCCGCTCGCGCTGCAGGTGCGTCTGGTACACCTTCTGGTGCCGCGGGTTCAGCACCACTTCAAGGATCTGTTCCTGCTTGGGCGGCAGGTCCTTGATCACCTGGTCCTTGGTTCGGCGCATCATCAGCGGGCGGACCCGGCGGCGGAGTTTTTCCAGCTGCCCCTTGTCGCCGTTCTTTTCCACCGGCTTCTGGTAGTACTCCGCGAAGCGCTTGGGGCTGGAGAACAGGCCGGGGGCCACGATGGAGGTCAGCGCCCAGAACTCCATGAGGTTGTTCTCCAGCGGAGTGCCCGTGATGGCGAGCTTGAACGCGGCCGGCAGCTTCCGTGCACACTGGTACGCCTTGGACTGGTGGTTCTTGACGAACTGCGCCTCATCCAGCACCAGCCCGTTCCAGGTGCGGGAGGCGTAGGCCTCGTAATCGATGCGGAACAAGGCATAGGAGGTGATGACGATGTCGGCACCGTCAAGGGCCTCCGCCACCTCCTGGCCGCTCTTGGCAAAGGTCTCGCCGACCGTCCGAACGGTCAGCCCCGGCGCAAACCGGGCCGCTTCGAGGGCCCAGTTGCCCACCACGCTGGTGGGCGCCACCACCAGGAAAGGCGCGACGGCGGCGGGCCGGCTTTCAGCGGCAGCGGCAGCACCGGCGTTGGTATTCCCGTCGTCGGTGTTCCCGCCGTCGGTATTCCCAAGGGACGAAGCAGCCGCGGCGGCCAGCTCCTTGGCGGCGCACATCAAGGCCAGGGCCTGCACGGTCTTGCCCAGGCCCATGTCGTCAGCCAGGATGCCGCCCAACCCGTGCTTGTACAGGAAGCTGAGCCAGTTGTAGCCCTCCAGCTGGTACGGCCGCAGCTCCGCGTTCAAGGTGGGGGGCAGCGGCAGCCCGTCCGTGCCGCCCTCCAAGAGACCGCCCACGGCGGACCGCCAGGCCGCGGCCTGTTCGTCCACGATTCCCAACTGTGCCAGTTCATCCCAGAGCCCCGCCTGGAACCGGCTGATCTGCAGCGGCGCATCCTTGTTGTCCTGCAGCGCCCTGGCTTCCTCGATCAGGGCCCGCAGCTGGTGCAGTTCCGGGAGGTCAAGGGAGAAGTAGGCGCCGCTGGGCAGCAGCATCTTGGTCTGTCCCGCGGCCAGGGCGGAGAACACGGCGGCGAAGGAAACAGGCTGGCCTTCCAGGGAAATCTGGATGCCCAGGTCGAACCAGTCGCGCTGCTCAGTTGCCTTGGTGGAGATGGACACCACCGGGGCTTCTTCAGCCTCGCGGTAGTCGGCGATGTCGCCCACCGTCTCCACGTCAACGTCCGGCGCCTCCCGCAGCCGCGGCAGCACTTCCTCGGTGAAGGCCAGCGTGTCCAGGCCCGTCAGTTCGGCCGACGCGGCCAGCCGGGGAGTGCCCCAGCCGCCCGTGGCGGACTCGCCCAGCGCGGGCACCACGTCCCACGGACGGCCAATGCCCTCAAGGATGCGGGACTCCGCCGTGTCATCGCGGTAGCCCGCATCGCCGGGGTGCCGCCACAGAGGTTGCGCGGTGACCAGCTTGCCGGTCTTGTAGTGCCACTCCCAGTGCAGCCGCACCCGGTGGTCCGCCCCGTAATTGGCCAGCAGCGACAGGGTGGGGACGGCCAGTTCGGGCAGTTCCACCGACTCGTCGCGGGCCGTCACCCGGGCCGCCTGCTTGAGCTTTGGATAAAAGCCCGTGAGGAAGCGTGACTCGTCCCTGGCAGGTATGTGCAGGGTGCTTGCGGTCGTGACGAACGCCAGCAGTTCCTCGCTGAGCCCGTTCTCCAGCGGCGCCAGGGTGATGGTTCCGTCGGGGTCGGGGACGCCGGGCAGCGCGGCCTCGCCGGATGTGAAGAACAGCCCGTGCGCCGGCCGTCCGATGGTGCCCACCGACGCCGGATCAACCTCAGCGCCCTCCACGGTGATGGTGGGTGACAGCTCCAGCCCGCCGTCGGAGGTCCCGGCGGTGGTGCCGGCCTCAGCGGCGTCCGCCACCGGAGTGCCGTACCGGCTCAGGGAAAGCCCGACGGCGGCAGGGGCCTCGGCCAGCCGGACCGGCCCGGTGCCGCGCGAGTGGACGAGGGCGAGCCCGATCTTCCCGGCCTCGGACAGCAGGCTCCACAGGTTCTTCCCCGAGTAGGAGTTCAGGCTCAGCCACAGTCCCGCGGAGTTGTGCATCCGGCTGGCGGTAGAGGAGTGGCCGGCGAGGAACTCCTGCAGCCATTCCACGTGCGCCTGGTTGGATTCGCGCCGGAAGTTCAGGTAGTTCAGGGTGTTCCAGGAAACGTCGCCGCGGATCCACTTGCCCTTGGCCCCCATGATGACGGGCCGCGCCTTGAGCTGCCGCACCCCGCGCACCGGGTCCCGGCGCCCCGTGTAGGAGAAATGCGGCGGCGGTTCCTCGATCTCGAACTGCAGGGCCAGGGGAACGCCGCTGGTGGAAGGGGCTGAACCGGGCTGGGAAATCAGCGGGCTGAGGGCCTGTTCCCAGTCGGACAGGACCGCCGAGGGTGCGCGGGATACCTGCGTGGAGGTGGACGGCGCCAGCAGCTGCACCCGGATGGACGGGTTGTCCTCAGCCGCGAACAGCAAGGCCGCCACGTGCTTGCAGTCCTTGCGGACCGGGCAGCTGCACACTCCCACGGTGCAGCTCCAGCCGCCCGCCTTCCGGACCAGCTTGGCCGTGGTGGAATAAGGGACCTCCGCACCGCCCCGGACCTTTCCCAGCATGAGGCCGGTGCCGCCGTCGAACGATATTCCCGAGACCCTGCTCGCCATGGCATAGGCCAGCCCGGCCGCCAGCGAGCGGTCGTTGATGGCGGGTGTCTGTATTGCCAGTTCCGCACTTTCGTCCGGTTGGGATGGCATGTACGCGCTACTTTCGGCAGGTCACGGCGGGGCCGGGTCCGGTGGGTGGTTATCTGATCCATCTTAGTTCGCCCGGCGGCACGCCCATGCCGGGCGCCTTCCCGGCCGGCCCCGAAAACTTCGCTTGACGTTCATTTGTCCGCCGATCCTGCCGTGGCCTGGCCGCCGTAG
Organism: Arthrobacter sp. NicSoilB11; assembly: GCF_019977375.1. Taxonomy (NCBI): domain Bacteria; kingdom Bacillati; phylum Actinomycetota; class Actinomycetes; order Micrococcales; family Micrococcaceae; genus Arthrobacter; species Arthrobacter sp. NicSoilB11. The sequence goes on along the minus strand of NZ_AP024657.1, from coordinate 3,955,712 downwards.
CGTGAAGGCGTCCGGCGTACCACCACCCCAGCAAGGAGTGCCATGACCACCAGCCAGCAGCCCGTCGTCCTGACCAGCAGCAGCATCGAAGGCAGGGACGAGGAGGTGGTGGAGGCCAACGTGGCCATCATCGATGCAATGCACAACGCCCTGCTGGCCGCGGAGGACATGTCCCCCGTGGCCGTCCGCAGCTATTTTGTGGACTTCTACCTTTGCCAGGCCCTGGAGGGCGGGTTCGCGCAATACGCCGTCATGGCGGCCGCACGGTCCACCATGGACACGCTGGTCCGGGAGGGGATGGCCGGAATGGGCGCAGGCGCGCACCTGGACCTGTTCAACCGCGCCGTGGACGCCTACGACGCACTGACCGCCGAAACAGCTGCCGCCTACCTGGACGGCATTGATGGCATCGGTGCCGTGCCCGACGGCGTCTTCCGGATGGAGGAGCTCGACGGCGAGTTTGAAGAGCTGCTGGAACGCGAAAACATCACTGCCCTCAATGCCCGCTGGCTGCGCGGCCAGGCGGACCTTCTGGTGCTGGACGATGAGGAAGTGGGCCCGTATATCCAGCGCCTCGCGGCAACCCTGGTTCCCAGGGAGAAAGAAAATTCGAGGCGCCCGTAACCTTTCCGCAACCGGAGGCGATGTAGTCCGTGATGGGTCCGCCCGGCGGACCCGATCCGATGTGTTGTCTAGGTTTGGAGAAGTTAGATGTCTGTGTTCACCGTTCTCGCCACCAGCAAAGTCGCCGCCGGAGTCCTGGCTGCAGGAACCCTGGCAGTGGGAGGAACCGGCGCGGCCGCCGTCTCGGGCGTCCTTCCCACCCAGGCCCAGCAGACCGCCCACGAGCTCTTCGGCGCACCGGCCCCCAAGCTTGCAGCCGAAGCAGCGGCTGACGCCCAGGCCACCCCGGCGCCCACGGCGACCGAAGCTGTGACCGGTGCCCTGAAGACCGCCGACGCCGATGCTTCCGCCACGGCTTCCGGTTCGGCTGCGGCCTCCGACGACAAGGTCACCGCCGGTGCGACTGCTTCCGCGGCAGCCAACACCGCCGTTGACGCCGCCGGTCCTGCGGCCCTGGGCCTGTGCACCGCCTACACCCACGGTGGCGTGGACGCTTCCTCCAAGGCGTTCTCCTCGCTGTCCATCGCAGCCCAGGGTGAGGCGAACATCGAGGGCTACTGCACCGACGTCGTGGCCAAGGCCGATGCCGCTGCCAAGGCTGCGGCCGAGGCCAAGGGCTCCGCTGCCGTCGAGGCTGAGAAGCCTGAGCTTCCGTCCGCTCCCGCCGTTCCGGCAGTTCCTGCCGTCCCGGGTGCCGACGGCGCAACCGCTGTTCCTGCCGTTCCTGCCGTTCCCTCCGTGGGCGGCGACACCGTGCACGCTCCGTCGGTTTCCACCCGCTAAGGCACCTTGGCTAGTCTGGACTGCGGCCGCCGCTCCGGCTGCGGCCGCAGTCCAGGCAGCCGGCCGGGCGCGCACGCCTTTGGAAGTGCACCCCCGCCAGGCCTGCAAAGAGGCAGCTGGAAGGCCACGGAGACTGGCAGTCCGTACCGGAAACCGGGACAGGGCGCGGGCCGGATCCCGGGATGGAGGAGCCGCTGGTGCTAGACACTTTGGTCCAGGAAGAGATCGACATATTCGACAACGCGGCCGGAACCGATCCGGCCGTGTTGTTCGCGGCTGCCTATCGAACCTTCGCGGGGCCGGTGCACGGCTACCTCAAGGCCCGCGGCCTGGATGATCCCGAAGCCGTCACCCAGGACGTCTTCCTGGCCTTTTATCCCAAAATCGGCAGCCTCACCGGCGGTCTGGCGGGCGCCAAGTCCCTGCTCTTTTCCATCGCGCATGCCCGCATGGTGGACCACTACCGCCGGCTGGAGCGCAGGCCGCAGCTGACACCGTACGATCCCCAGCAGGACGGCCGCACTTCGCCGTCCGCGGAGGACCACGCCGTGGAACTGACCGCCGGGGCCGCGGCGATGCTGGAAGGCCTCAGCGCGGAACACCAGGAAGTGCTGGCCCTGCGCGTCGTGGCGGACCTGTCCATCGACCAGGTTGCCGACATCATGGGCAAGAGCGCCGGAGCCATCAAACAGCTCCAGCGCCGCGCCCTGCAGAACCTCAAGGCCCAAACGCTCAAGAGAAACCAGGCGAACCATGAGTGACACCGCAGGATCCCGCAACGACGGGACCGTTGACCAGCTCCTGCTGGAGGCCGGCGTGGACGACGACGGCCAGCTCCGTGATGCCCTGGTCAACCTGCGCGCCCTCGCGGCAGGCGCCCCTGAGCCCTCCGCCGAAATCGCGGCCCTGATGGCGGGAACTTCCGCTGCCGGCCCCGCCCCCACCACGGTGCTCTCCGCCGCCGAACCTGCGGCACCGTCCACGCGTCCGGCCGGCCGCCCGGCCGATGAACTCGCCGCGCGCCGCAAGGCCAAGCGCCGGGTCACGCTCACCACCTTGTCTGTGGCCGCTTCGCTCGCGGCAGGTGGTGCCGTTGCCGCTGCTTCGGACCAGGGGTTCCGGGAATCCTTCACCCAGCTGAACCACGCCGTCACGTCATTCGTGACAGGGTCCAGTGCGGCACCCACCGGCCACGACATGCCGCAGGTGCCCGCGCCACAGCCTGCGACGCCCGCCCCGCAGGCAACCAGCGGCCCGGACGCCGTCCCGGCGGCGCCGTCCCCGGCTTCGGCACCTGCCGGTGCGGCGCCGTCGGGTGTTCCGGCACACGGAAACACGCCGAGCCATGGGGCTGCCACGCAGCAGCCCGCGGCTACGGAGCCGTCACTGCCCGCCACCGTTACGGAGGATGTCAGGAAGGGCCTGGAACCAAGCTCCAAGCTGCCCGTTCCCGTGCCCACGGAAGTCCCCCTCCCGGGCAAGGTCCCGGACGTTCCCCTGAAGTAGGCCGGACCGGTGGGCCTGCAGGCCTAGTAGCCCTGGCCGGCTGCCTTGATCATCGCGCCCGACGGGTCCGACAGGTACCAGACGCCGCCCACACCCTGGCCCAGGATGTCGCCCGGCTTGGTGTCCTTTGCGAAGTAGTAGAGTGGCATGCCGTTCAGTGTCACCTGCTTCTTCCCGTCAGGGGTGCTGATGGTGCCCAGCTTGCCGGTCACGCCTTCGCCCGCGGGGGAGCCCGAGGTGGTGGTCAGCGGCGGCCACTGGACCAGGCAGGAGCCGGTGCAGGCGCTGGTGCCGGAGTCCTTGGTGTCCTTGGTGAAGAAGTAGAGGCTCATTCCCTTCGCATCTACCACAATGCTGCCTGCGGATGAGGATGCCGTTTTGAGGTCGACGGCGGCGCCCGCCTGGGTCGATGACGCGGAGGCTGAGGCGGTGCCGGACGAAGAAGCCGTGGCGGACGCGGTGCTGGAGGCACCCGTGGCCGGGCTGGTGGCCGACGGAGTGGTCCCGGTGCTGCTGCCGCAGCCGGTGAGGGCTGCCGCCAGGGCCAGGATGGCAAGGCCTGGCCCGACATGGTGCTTCATGATGTGCTCCTTGGCTGGTGTTTCCTGCTGATGCTGGTGCAGGCGCCCGGAGCTGAATTGCCGGGCGCTAACCCCTACGACGCTTCCAGGTAAAGAATGGTTCACAGGCGCGCTCCGGAGCCGCCCGGTTGAACCTTTTCCTGCTGCCCAACGTGGTAACAGCCGGGAGCGCAGGATGCCGTGGCGTTCCACGCTGTGCAGTGATGTGAACGGGCAGGGACGGGGGAAGCGGGATGCCGCTTGACGACAAGGTGGTGGAAGCCATCTACCGTGATCACGGCAGCGCCCTGCGCCGGTTCGTGCTCAGCGCCATCCGGGATCCGCAGCTCGCGGAGGACGTGGTGCAGGAAACCGTGCTGCGCGTCTGGCAGCATGCGCCGGACATCAACGGCAGCTTCCGCAGTTATCTGTACCGCACGGCCAGGAACATCATGATCGACAATTACCGCCGGAGCCAGCGCCGGCCGAACGAGGCGCTGGAGAGCAGCCTTACCGACCCCGCCGCAGTGATGGGCCGCGTTGACGAGATGCTCAACCGGGTCCTGATGGAGGAAGCGCTGCTGCGGCTGAGCAAGGAACACCGGGACGTCCTGGTGGCCCTGCACTACCGCAGGTTCACGGTCAACGAGGCTGCCGTCCAGCTCAACATCCCCAGCGGAACGGTCAAATCCCGCGCCTTCTACGCGCTTCGGGCACTGCGCACCATCCTGGACGAGATGGGGGTGGAGCGGTGAACACCGACCTCCACCACCTGCTGGGTGCCTACGTGCTGGGCGGCTTGGATCCCGACGACCTCGCACTCTTCGAGGCGCACCTCCAGGACTGCGGCGCCTGCCGCAGGGAACTGGCGGTGCTGGAGAAGGTGCCCATGCTCCTTGACTCCGTTCCGGTCCCCGACGCCGTGGCGCTGACCGCCGTCCCCGGCGGCAGCGGGGGTGCCGGCGCCACCCCTGCCCGCCTGCTCGACGAACTGGCCAGCCGGCGTCGGACATTACGACGGCGGTGGGCGGCGCTGGCAGGTGCCCTTGCCGCCGCGTGCCTGGCTGTGGGACTGGCGGTGGGTCCCCTGCTCGCCAGGCCGCCGCATCCGGACGCCACCTACTCGGTGGCATCCGGGGGAGGGCTGCAGGTCAACATCGACATGGCCCGGAAGACGTGGGGAACCGAGCTTGCGGTGAGCGGCAGCAGCCTCCCGGCGGAAGGGACCCTTTCACTGTGGGTGCGCGACCGCGCCGGCGGGGAGGACCGTGCCTGCGCCTGGACGGCCACCCCGAGCGGGAAGGTCAAGGTCACCGGGGCAACCCCCATCCAGCTGGGCAGCATCTCAAGCGTGGAACTGCGCGACGGCGCCCAGCACGCGGTGGCGGTCATTACCGTTCCCTAGGGTGTGAGTCCCCTGAACTCCGCGACCAGTGACTCGTCCTCGCAGGCGCGGGCGAAGGCCTCGATCCGCCGTTCGATCTCGTAGCCCAGCAGCCGGCTGCCGATCCGTTCCATGAGGGGCCGGAGCGCAGCCGGCCGGCACGAAAAGGTGTATTTCCAGACCGCCCGGGTGCCGCCGCCGTCCGCCGTGAAACGCCAGCCGCCGCCGAAGTTGGTGAAGAACCAGGGGCCGGAGACCATGGTCATGCCCACGTTGCGGGGCGGCGCATAGGAGACATACTGGCTCACCATCGCCAGGCCAAGCCGGGACCTGGTGCGGGTGCGGACGCCTTTTCCTGGCGCCCGGGCGCCGTCAAGGAAGCCCTGGGCGGAGATGAAAGGGTCCCACTTGAGCCGGAAGTCCCCGGTGGTTTGGGAGAGGGCGAAGGCAGTCTCCGGATCGATGCGGATCAAGCGTTCGGCACGTACCTGGGGCATGCCTCTACCTAACCATGCTGATTGACGGCTTACTTGGTCATTTTGGCCAGCCGCGCGCGCATGATCATGTATGCGCCGTAGCAGACCAGTCCGGCTCCCACCGCGGCCAGCAGGTAGGGGCCCAGCGGCTGGTCGCGGAGGGCCCGCAGCCCGCCGTCCAGGCCGGTGGAATCCTCAGGGTGCTCCTTGAGCGTGGCGATGGCGATAAGCAGTCCGGCCAGCAGCAGCACGGTTCCCTTGGCCAGGTAGCCCGCCACCCCCAGGGCCGTCACCGCTGTCCTGGCCGGGCCGGGGGAAGGCATCCGCAACTGCTTCTCAAACGATTTCTTTGGTCCCCGGATGCCGTACGCCACGCCCGTGACTGCCACCGCCACGCCGATCAGGACGAGCAGCGCCACCCCGCCAGGGGCCTGCATCATGGAAATGGTGAAGTCGCTGGCGGCCTTCCGGTTGTCATCGCCCGTCCCCGTGCCCATGGCGAAGTGCCACAGGGTCAGGGCCAGGACGGCGTAAACGATCGCCTGCAGGGCGGCCTTGGCCTTGTTCTTGATCTTCTTCCTGGTGGGCTGGTGGTTGAAGTCGAAGATGGCGTCGCCGGTCTGCCAGAGGGACAGTGCGGCGCAGGCGGCGAAGCTTCCCCACAGCAGGAACGGCCCCACGGGCATGGTGGCAAGTTCGGCAACGGCGCCGCTGAAATCGGCGTGGCCCGTCCCGCCCATGGCCAGGCGGATGGCGATGGCACCCACCAGCAGGTGCAGGATGCCGCTGGCTGCGAATCCGGACCGTGCCAGGATCTCGAGGACGCGCGAATTGGTGACGTCCTCTGCCGTGTCGACGGCCTGTTTCAGTTCTTCTTTGATCGTCGTTCCTTTGGACAGGCGCGTTGTGCGCCGCTGTGCGTGCCCTTCTTACACGGGTAATCGTGCCATGCCGGCCGGGCCCGGAACAGCCGGCCTGGAACCGCTGGCCTCGAGCAGCCGGGCCGGGAACAGCCGGCCTGGAACCGCTGGCCTCGAGCAGTCCGCCCGGCACGGCTCCACAGGAGACCGGCCACCCGATGCCCGGTTGTCCCGGCAGCCGCGGGCGATGGGGAGGGATCCCCATCGCCGGGCCCCGGCAGCCTGTGCAACCATAAGGACCAGCGATTGACACGTACCGCACTTTCCCGGGGGAACCATGACTTTTTACGGCGCAGACACCAGCCAGTTGCGGGCGCTGGCCAAGGCGGCAGACCAGGCAGCGTCGCTGCTGAGCAGCCGGGCAGGGTCACTGCACAGCCAGATCCAGTCCGCGCCGTGGAAGGGCCGGGACGGGGACCGCTTCCGCCAGGAGTGGAGTGCCAGCCACCGGCCCAGCCTGGACAAGGTGGTGGCCAGCCTGCGGGAGAACTCGAAAATCCTGATGAAGCATGCCGACGAGCAGGAAAAGGCGTCGGCCGCCGGCGGGTCCGGCACCAGCGCTTGGGACCGGCTGACGTCGCTGGCCGGGCAGGCCAGGGAATGGCTCAGGGAAAAGGCCGAGGCAGCCAGGGCGGCGGCAGAACACCGCCGGGAGCTCGAGTCCGGGCTGGACCGGATGCTTAACGCCAGCCCGGAAGAGCAGGCGAAGTGGTGGGCCGCCCTCTCCGACGCGGACCGGAAATACCTGATTGAGGGCGAAGGCAGCGACGGCCCTTTCGCCGAGGACCTGATGCGCATGGATGGCGGCATTCCCGCCGCCGCCCAGCAGCTGGCCAAGCAGCACCTGCAGGAGCTGGCAAAGGCGGACATTCCGGTTTACTCGGAGACCGGGAAGGCCTCCATCGAGGCCCGGGTGGCCTGGGTCCATGGCGGTGCCGAGGTGGGGACCGAAGTGGTGGAGAACGCCGATGGTTCCGCCACGATGAAGGTTTACGGAAACATGGGCCTGGGCGTCAACGACACCACCGGTACGGCGGGGGCAACACTGACCGGGGAGGTCTCCCGCGAGTACACGTTCGCCAGCGTTGAGGAAGCGATGGCGGCGCGCCAACAGATGTACCGCGACCTCCCGCCGGACAGCATCGGCGAGATCAAGGACGTGGCGGGCAACCCGCCCGGATACATCCTGGACACCATCAATGATGCGGCCAAGGACAACGGCTCCACAGGGCAGACAGACAAGGCCAAGGGCACGTTTTCGCTGGCTGCCGAGGGTGAGGCCGGCACCGCGTCCGGCGGGGCAAAGCTTGACCTTGCGTACGAGCGGAACCTCACGGACGGTACCTCCACAGCCAGCGGCGAGGTCTCGGCGCAGGGCAAGCTCAACCTGGACGGCAGGGTCTTCGAGGCCTCCGGCAAGGGCGGGCTGCAGGTCACCATGGACAAGGGCAACAACATCGAGTCAGTCTCCGTATCCATGGACGGCACCGTGGCCCAGGGGGTGACCTCCGGCGTGAAATCCGAGGCCGCCAAGTTCGATTCCACCGTGACCGCCGGAACGCAGGGGACGGTGAAGATTGATGTGGACTACTCACCGGAGAACCGGCCCGTCATTGACAGCTACCTTCGCAACGTCGCCCTGGGGAATGAGGCAGGCGCCGCCGGCGACGCCGCCCGGCTGTACGAGGCCGGCTCCGCCACCATCCAGGTGAACTCCGTGGTGACGGCCACCAACGAGGCAGGGTTCGACGTCAAGGTTGGTGAGGTGGAGGTCAAGACCGAGAACCAGTCCACCACCAACGTGTCCACATACTACAAAGTCCCCAATGACACCAAGCTCGAGAGGCTCTGAAAGCAATGTCAGTGCACATCGAATCCCCGCTGGGCTTCACCGCAGACTTTCCCGAGCACACCCAGGTCCTGGATGATTCCACGGCCGGGCCCAACAGCGAGCAGTACGGCCTGCTGGGCGGCGTCCTGGTCACGGTGATCAAGGACGATACCTCGGTGCAGGATGCACCGCAGGCCACCGGCTGGGCGCACCTGATGTCAGGGTTCTACCTTGAGGAACGCGGCGGCACCCTCCTGGCGGAGGGCGGGCTGAACCTGCCCGGCAAGGCCGCCTATGCGGTGGTTGTGGGATATGACGACGACGGCGGGCCGGCCAAGGTGGCGGCCACCGTGGGCGTGTGGGAAAGCGGGCGGTTCATTGGCGTGGTGGTCATCTGGCCCTACCTGAACCCGGAGGCCGAACCCCGGCTGGATATGCTCAAGGAGATCGTGGCCTCGATCAGCGTGGCCTGACTGCCGCCCGGCACCCCTCAGCGGCGGCGGTAGCAGAGATCGAAGATCAGGCGGCCTGCCTCGTGGGCCTTCGACTCGAAGCTGGTCCGGATCCTGCCCTCGAAGCGGGGAGCCCAGCCGCCCGTTTCATCCACGCCTTCGTTGGGACCGGTGTGCTCCGTGCTCACCGGTGCGCGTCCCTCGCGGACGGGGGCGCCGCCCACCACCGATTCGACGCCGGACTGCCACACCTGGGTGAGCGGGCTTTCGGGTCCGCGGCGCTCTCCGGTGTGCAGGTTCTCGAAGTCCGCTGAGCCTGCCATGACGTCCCGGACGTGGACGGCATAGTTGGACCAGTCGGTGGCGATCCGGAACAGGCCGCCGGGCTTCAGCGCCCGGGCCGCCAGCTTGGCGAACTCCGGCTGGATGAGCCGGCGTTTGTGATGCCGCGACTTATGCCAGGGATCGGGGAAAAAGACCCACAGTTCGCTGACCGAGCCTTCGGGCAGCATGGTTGCCAGCACCTCCGGGGCATTTGCCTCCACCACCCGGACGTTGTCCAGGCCGCGGCTGTTGATCTTGATGATCGTGTTGGCCAAGCCCGGGGTGTAGACCTCGACGGCCAGGAAGTTGGTGTCCGGGTTCTGTTCGGCCGCATGGCAGATGGCGTCGCCAAGGCCGGAGCCGATTTCGACGATAAGCGGGGCCTCCCGGCCGAACTCTGCGGCGGCGTCGAAGGTGTAGTCGGGGTGGACCGAGGTGTTGGCCACGTGACGTGGAACGTTGACGGCCCAGCGCTCGGCGTGCTCTGCCCAGGCAGCCTGCCGCCGGCCCTGCAGCCTGGTGCCGCGGCGCACGAAGCTGACAGGCCGGCCGCCGTAGGTGCCAAAGGAGGCCTGGGTCCCGGGCGTAACGGGCCTGGGGACATGCGGCTGCTGGGGGTTTTCAGGGGATTCGCTCATCCCTTCCAGAATAGCGCCGCGGGGGCAGCGGAAGATCAGGGCGGTCAGAACAGGCCAATAGCGTCGAGTGCCGGGCCCAAGGCCAGGGCGAAGACCAGGCCGCAGATGCAGAGGGAAACTGCCGCGGCAGACCAGTTGCCCGATCCCCGCGGGGACCCCTTCAGGGCGGGCAGTGCCAGCCGCAGCGCCAGTACGGCGAAGAGGAGAGGCAGGCTGAACAGCACCATGGGGGTTACCCACGGCCTTGGGGACGGCCCTTCGTCCGGGTAGGTCATCAACATGGCGAACATGGACAGCGGCCCGGTGAGGAACATGCTCGCTGGGGCAAGAATCGCCAGGACCAGGCTGTTCGTTCCCTTGTTGCCTGGCCCTGCATTTCCTGTTCCTCCGTTGCCTGTTCCTCCGTTGCCTGGCCCTCCATTGCCGTGCATGCCCGGGGGCAGGGGAGGGTGGGGGTCCTGTGATGGCGTCGTTTCCATGATGCTCCCTCAAGTTGGTGCGGCTTGTTGGTCCAGCCATTTGCCGGCCTGCGGCTGCTTACAACCTATGAAGCTGCAGGGGGTGCGGGAAGGTACCCGGCGTCGTATGTGGAAAACTCCCGGCGGCGCTTCCCTGCAAGAATGGGCGCATGACGGACGCAACGAATGCCGAAGCGAAGAAGCAGCGGCGGGGGGATGCCTCCGGCGACGCCCGGGGAAGGGCCCGGACAGGCAGCAGCGTGGTGGACACCAGCACCCTCGTGGACGCAGAAATCGATGAGCTTCCGGCAGCGGAGCCCACCCGGGTGGGCAGCCGCCGTGCCCTTGCCTATCTGGGGGTGTGCCTGGTCCTGATCGGACTGAACCTGCGCAGCGTCTTTTCCAGCCTTTCCGCGGTCCTTCCGGAGGTGACCTCGCAGGCAGCGCTGCCGGGTTGGTCCGTGGTGGTGCTGACCACCGTTCCCGTCACCCTGCTGGGTGTGTTCGCGCCGCTTGCGCCGGTCCTGGCCCGCCGGTTCGGTGCGGAGCGGGTGCTGCTGGGGGCCATGGCCCTGCTGACCGCGGGGCTGCTGCTGCGGCCAGTGGACACCGGTGCTGCCCTGGGCGGCGCCGGCCACCTGCCTGCCCTCCTGGTGGGCACGGCAGCCTGCGGCGCGGCCATCGCATTGTGCAACGTGCTTCTTCCGGGCCTGGTGAAGCGCGACTTCCCGCACCGGCTGGGACTTATGGGCGGCCTCTACACCACCGCGATTTGCGCCTCCGCCGCGCTCGGTGCCGGCTTTACCTACCCGTTCTACACCGCGACGGGGGAGTGGACCAGGGCGCTGTGGGTCTGGGCGGTGCCCGCCGCCGTCGTCCTTCTGTTGTTCCTTCCCGTGGCCGTTCGGCAGGGGACCGTCCGGCACCAGGCGGTCAGGGACGGGGTCAACGTGTGGCGCTCACCCGTTGCCTGGCAGGTGACCATCTTCATGGTGCTGCAGGCCATGATGTCCTTCAGCGGCTTCGCCTGGCTGGCCCCCATCCTCCGCGAGAGGGGTGTTGACGGGGCCACCGCGGGGCTGATCGTTGCCGTGTGCATCGTGCTGCAGATGCTGGGTTCCCTGTTCGCCCCCGCACTGGCCGCCAGGTTCCGGGACCAGCGCGCCATCAACACGGTGGTGGCGCTGATGACCGGCAGCGGGTTCGTGCTGAGCATCCTGGGCCCGCTGGACCTGGTCTGGGTGTGGGCCGGGCTGCTGGGGCTGGGGCAGGGAAGCCTTACCGCCTGCGCGCTGACCCTGATCATGCTCCGCACGCGCGACGGGCATACCGCCGCGCATCTTTCGGGCATGATGCAGGGTGTTGGCTACGGGGTGGGCTCCACGGGAACCCTCATGGTGGGCCAGCTGCACCAGGCCACCGGGTCCTTCATTCCCGCCGGAGTCCTGTTCATGGTGGTCGGCCTGCTCGCGGCGGTCTTCGGCTACCGCTCCGGCCGGGACCGGTACGTGGGCTAGGGAACGCTGTGCGCGACTCCACCCTCCCGGCCGCCCATCCCGCCACCGGGATCTTCCGGCCCCCGTACTTCTGGGTCACCATCGGCACCTGCGCCCTGGTGTTCCTGGCCGCCTTCGAATCCCTTGCCGTGACCACCATCATGCCCCTGGTCAGCCGGGAACTGAACGGCGGAAGCCTCTACGCCCTGGCCTTTGCGGGACCCCTGGCAACCGGCGTGATCGGCATGGTGGGCGCGGGCAACTGGTCCGACCGCCGCGGCCCGGCCATGCCGCTCTACACCTCCGTGGCACTGTTCGTGGCCGGCCTGCTGATCGCGGGCACCTCAAGCTCCATGCCCGTGCTGGTTGCCGGCCGGCTGGTCCAGGGGCTCGGCGGCGGCGCCCTCACCGTGGCGCTTTACGTGCTGGTGGCGCGGTTCTTTCCCGGGCCGCTGCACCCCAGGATCTTCGCCGCATTCTCGGCCGCCTGGGTGGTTCCCTCGCTGGTGGGGCCCTTCGCCGCCGGCGTCGTGGCCCAGGTCTTCAGCTGGCACTGGGTGTTTCTGGGTGTGGTTGGCCTGGTCATTCCGGCGCTGGCAATGATCGCCCCGGTACTGCGGGGGCTTGCAGAGCGCGAAAAGACAGGAGCGCCGGATAACACTGCTCCGCCCTGGGCCCCCGGACGCCTGGGGTGGGCGGCGCTGGCCGCGCTCGCCGTGCTGGGCCTGAACCTTTCCGCCGACGTCAGCATCCCCGCTTTTCCCGCCGCCACGGCACTCCTGGCGTCCGCCGCCGTCGTCCTTGCCTTGGTGGCTGTCCGGCCCCTGGTGCCCGCCGGTACCCTCACAGCCCGCCGCGGGCTGCCGAGCGTGATCCTGGCGCGGGGCCTCGCCTCGGCGTCGTTCTTCGGCGCCGAGGTCTATCTGCCCTACCTGCTGATCGACCGGTACGAATTCCCGCCCACCCTGGCGGGCCTGACCCTCACCGGGGGTGCGCTGGCCTGGGCCGGTGCCGCCGCTGTCCAGGGCCGGCTGGGCTCCCGGCTCCCGGATCTCCGCGCCGTCCGGGTGGGGTCGCTCATGGTCCTGGCGGCCGTGCTCCTGGCCCTGGCCACCACCGCGCTGCACTGGCCGGCCGCCGTCGCCATCGCCGGCTGGGTCCTGGCGGGCGGCGGCATGGGCCTGCTCTACCCGCGCCTGAGCGTGATGACCCTGGCGCTGTCCACCAAGGAGAACGAAGGCTTCAACAGCTCCGCCATGTCCATCTCCGATTCCCTCGGCGGGGCATTGTCGCTCGCCACCACAGGGCTCGTCTTCGCGGCCTTTACGACGGCGGCCCAGTCCTTCGCGGGCGTCTTCGCCTTCACCGCGGCCATCGGCGTCGCCGCGGCACTGGTGGCACCCCGCGTCACCGCCGGGAAGCCCGCGGGGAACTAGGGCAGGCGGGTGGCGCGCAGGACGACGTCGGCAATGGTCGCCTCCTGCCCCTCCGGCCCGGTCACCGGCCGCTCCCTGCTGGTGAGGACCTCGATCTGCCACCCGGGGCCGTTGAGCTTCAGTTCGCGGACCACGTCATCACCCGTGTAGAACATGTCCAGGTGCTGGTGGTGGTCGTTGCCCCAGGGCGGCAGCCGGTGCGGGTGGTGGCCCACCACCAGCAGGGTTCCGCCGGGCTTGACGGCGGAGGCAGCCGTGCGCAGCGGGATCCGCCAGTCCAGTTCCTGGGAATGCAGGAACTGGGACGTCACCAGGTCATAGGAAGTGCCGGGTTGCCACTGCGTCAGGTCCGCCAGTTGCCAGGTGATCCGGCTGGCGATGTCGCCATTGGACGCGCGTACGCTTTCCCGCGCCAGCTCCGCCAGTTCGTGGGAATGCGCCCGTTCCAGGGCGACGGCGGAAACGTCGACGGCGGTCACGGACCAGCCCTGCTGGGCAAGCCAAATGGCGTCGGCGCCTTCGCCGCATCCCAGTTCCAGCGCCTTGCCCGGACGCAGTCCGCCGGCTTCCCGGACCAGCTGCGGGTTCGGCTTTCCGCTCCAAAGCCGCGCCTTGGTGCGGTACCGCTCGTCCCATGCCGCTGCGGGATCGATGCCGCCGCCGCCCCCTTCCGGCGCGCCGCCGCCGTCGTTCCCGTGATGCCGGTGGGTCTCCTCGTGCTGCGTCTCCTGGCGTCGGCCCGGCTGTTCGCTCATGCCTCAACAGTGCCCCGCCGGAGCCCCGAAGGCAACGCCGGGGTCGGTTACAGGGCCGCGGGGTGCTAGACTGGAGGAACTTGATGTGCAGTGATGCCGCCTGCTCCTGATCTGGAGAACCTTTCCAGGGAGTGGGCTTTCTTCATGTGAGAGGCACATCCTGCGTCGATGAACGCGTTCCATTTGGTCCCTGCCGGCTGTCCTTATTTGCAGCGGCACGGTTGATCACCTGACTTTTCTTCGGCGAACCCCTGGTCCAACCGGCATCGGGGGCCGATATCCGCATGGATACCGCCTGAAAGACCGTAAAAACTACATGACAACTTTTGCTGCCCTCGGTACTCCCAAGGCCCTTGCAGACACCCTTTCCGCCCAGGGAATTGTTGAACCGTTCCCCATCCAGGTGAAGACCCTTCCGGACACGCTGTCCGGTCGTGACGTCCTGGGCCGCGGCCGGACCGGATCCGGCAAGACCATCGCTTTCGCCATCCCGCTTGTAGCAAGACTCGCTGAGCGGGAAGCCAAGCACTTCCGCAAACCCGGCCGCCCCATGGGCCTGGTCCTGGCACCCACCCGTGAACTGGCAACCCAGATCAACGCCACCATCGAGCCGCTGGCCAAGGCCGCCGGCCTGAACACCACCGTGATCTACGGCGGCATCTCCCAGGCCCGCCAGGAAAAGGCGCTGCGTGCCGGCGTCGACATCGTCATCGCCTGCCCGGGCCGCCTGGAGGACCTGATCCGCCAGCGCATCCTGACCCTGGAGGCAGTGGAGATCACGGTCCTGGACGAGGCCGACCACATGGCCGACCTCGGCTTCCTGCCCGTGGTCAAGAAGCTCATGGACATGACCCCCAGCCAGGGCCAGCGCCTGCTCTTCTCCGCCACCCTGGACAACGGCGTGGACAAGATCGTCCAGCGCTACCTGTCCAACCCGCTCACCCACTCTGTGGACGACCCGCAGGCCGCGGTGACCACCATGGAGCACCACGTGCTGGTGGTCAACGACCAGACCGTCAAGAAGCAGCTGATCGTTGAGCTCGCTTCGGGTGCCGGCCGCCGCGTCCTGTTCATGCGGACCAAGCACCACGCCCGCAAGCTGGCCAAGACCTTGACCGACGCCGGCATCCCCGCCGTCGACCTGCACGGCAACCTGTCGCAGAACGCCCGCGACCGCAACCTCGCCGAGTTCTCCAACGGGGACGTCCGCGTCCTGGTGGCCACCGACGTCGCTGCCCGCGGTGTCCACGTCGACGACGTCGAACTGGTCATCCACGTGGACCCGCCCACCGAGCACAAGGCGTACCTGCACCGTTCCGGCCGCACCGCGCGTGCCGGCTCCGACGGCACCGTGGTCACGCTGACCCTCCCGGAGCAGCAGTCCGACGTCAAGAAACTCATGAAGGCTGCCGGCGTCGACGTGAACTTTGAGCGCGTCACGGCAAACTCCCCGCTCGTGGCCGACCTGGTGGGCGAGATCGCCGACAAGGTCGACCCCCGCACCCGCGCCGCTCTGATGGCCGCCAAGGCTCCCCGCCAGGGCGGCGGCACCTCCACCGGTGCCAATGCTGAGCGCAAGCGTGCACGCCGCCAGGCTGCACCGTCTGCCGGTGGGCGCGGCGGCCGGGGCGGACGCGGCAAGGTTTCGGCCGAACCGGCCCGCACCGATGTTCCCCGCGCCGAGCGCCGGGCCGTGGCCTTCGAGGGCCGCACGGAAGCCCGCGCGGCATTCGACCGCAATGCCGAGCAAAATGAGGACCGCGCGGTGGCAGCAGCCGCTGCCCGCCGCAACGCCCGTGGCCGTGGTACCGCTTCGACCCACCGCAACGACGTCCCCGCAGCAGGTGGCCGCTCATCGGCCGGCCGCGGTTCGGACGGCCGTGCAGCAGAGGGCCGGGGCGATTCCCGGATCACCCGCAGCGACGCACCGCGCGGCGGCACCGGCCGTCCGGCTTCAGGCGGACGCCCCGCCGGCGGCGGCCAGCGCAGCGGCCGCCCCGCAACCGGCCAGCGTGCAGCAGCGGGGGCATCCGGCCAGCGCTCAGGTGCGGGTGCAACCGGCGGCAGCAAGGCTGTCTGGTCCTCCAACACCGGTGGAACCTCCGGCGGCTCCTACAGTGCAGGCAATGGCGGCGGCTCCGGCCGTCCGGCCCGCAGCGGCCCGCGCCGCGCGTCCGCCCCGGCGTCGAACGAACGCCGCGGCCGCTAGCCAATGAACTAGCCAATGAAAATGGCGGGCTCAACCACACGGTTGAGCCCGCCTTTTTTGTATTTGACGTACCTACCAGCCGCGGGCGCGCCACTCTTCCAGATGCGGCCGCTCGGCGCCCAGCGTGGTGGGCTTGCCGTGCCCCGGGTGCACCACGGCGCTGTCCGGGTAGGCGTTGAACAGCCGCTCCGTGACATCGGACAGGAGCTGGGTGAACCGGCCGGGATCCTTCTGCGTGTTGCCCACTCCGCCCGGGAACAGCGAGTCGCCGGAGAAGATGTGGGCGGGGCCGTCCGGATCCTGGTAGACAAAAGCGATCGAGCCGGGCGTGTGCCCGCGCAGGTGCACGGCGGTCACGTCGAAGCCGTCGAAATTGCCGACGTCCCCGTGGCCAAGCCGCACGTCCACGGGAACCGGCAACGCATCGGCGTCGTCCGCTCCGGCGGCTGTCCGCGCGCCGGTGGCCTCCACCAGCCCCTTGAGCGCCCGGACATGGTCCCAGTGCTGGTGCGTGGTTGCGACCAGCGCCAGGCGCGGAGTGGCCGATGTGTCGGCAGCGCCGTCCGCGAGCAGCTGCCGGATGGCAGGGAGATCGTCAGCGGCGTCAATCAGCAGCTGTGCCCCGCTTTCCTTGGCGGTCAGCAGGTACACGTTGTTGTCCATCGCACTGACGGAGATGCTGCGGATGGTCAGGGCCGGCAGGTCGTAGCGAAGTGATTCCATGGGCTTTGGTCCAGCCACGGGCTACAGGTCCAGCGGCAGGGTGGTCGAGTAGACCTGCTTGGATGGCGGCGCGGCCAGGACCTCATGCAGCGCGCTCTTGCCTTCCGGTGTTCTCCGCCAGGCGGCGTAGTCGTCATGGTCCTGCGTGGTGGCCCAGGTTTCCACCACCAGGATGTGGCAGGGGTCGGCGTCATCCACCAGCGCTTCGATGCCCTGGTTGCCGGGCCACGCCCGGGTGGCGGCCAGCGTTTCGGACAGGTACTTCGCGGCGTTCTCGCGGTGGGCGGGGTCGATCTGGACTTCGAAGTGGACGATGGCAGGCATGGGGCTCCTTGGGTTGGGTGAGGGACGGGTTTTTGGAGAGCGGCTTTATTCCCGGCCTTCGGACACCCAGGCGGGGTCCGCTGAACGGGAGCCGACGACGGCGTCCGACGCTGCGTCGAGGGCCTCCAGGTGCGCCGGGGTGAGGTCCAGGGCAAGCGCGCCAAGGTTTTCGTCGATGCGTGCGGCCTTGCGGGTGCCGGGAATGGGGACGACCGGCAGGCCGAGCCGCTTGCCCTGGGCGAGCAGCCAGGCCAGGGCCACCTGCGCCGGCGTGGCGGCCAGCTGGTCCGCCACGGCCCGGACGGCGTCCACCACCGCCTGGTTGGCGCTTGCGGCGTCCGGCGCAAAGCGGGGGATGTTCCGCCGGAAGTCCTTCTCGCCCAGGCTTGCGGTATCGACGGTTCCGGTGAGGAATCCGCGGCCCAGCGGCGAGTAGGGGACGAATCCCACTCCCAGGGCGGCTGCGGCGGGAACAACATTGCGTTCCACGTCCCGGCTCCAGATGGACCATTCGCTCTGGACCGCGGCGATCGGGTGGACCGCTGCCGCGTCCTGCAGCTCCTGCGCCGTCACTTCTGACAGGCCCAGGTGCTTGACCTTGCCCTGCTGGACCAGTTCCGCCATGGCGCCCACGGTTTCCTCGATGGGCACCCTGACGTCCCGGCGGTGCATGTAGTACAGGTCGATGGCGTCGGTGCCCAGCCGCTGCAGGCTCCGCTCAACCGCCTGGTGCACGTACCCGGCGTCGCCACGGATGTCCGTGTAGCCGTCAGTCGGCGTGCCCACCAGCGCGAACTTGGTGGCCAGCTGGACCTCGCCCCGCCGGTCCTTGAGCAGCCGGGAAATCAGTTCCTCGTTGCTGCCGCCGCCGTAGATGTCCGCGGTGTCGATGAAGCTGACGCCGGCGTCAACGGCGTGATGCAGTGTCCGCAGTGCCTCGGCGGGGTCAACCTCGCCGTATACGGGGGTAAGGGCCATGCCCCCGAATCCAAGGGGGCTGACGGCCAGGCCGTCGCCAAGCTGGACGGTGCCGCGGCGGTCGGTGGGTGCGTTTGCCATGGGTGCTCCTGTTCGTTTCCTGCTCTTGGAATTGGTTGTCTAAAGCCAGGGGATGATGCGGTCCGCGGCCGGGCGGGTGGCCTGGATCAGCCGGGCATTTGCTTCATCGGGTCCGCCGGCCCAGGCCACCGCAGCCTCCCGGTCCATCCCGAAGGATACGTGCCGGTCCACCAGCCGCTGCAGCCGCAGCGCGGGCGGGGTCTCGAGGAACCAGACCTGGTCCAGTTGCGCCCGTACCTCCTTCCACGGTTCCTGGTCCGCCAGCAGGTAGTTGCCCTCCGTGATGACCAGCGGGACGTCCGCCGGCACGGCAATGGAGGCCGCCACCGGCTCGTCCAGGGCGCGGCGGAACTCCGGTGCGTAGACGACGGCCTCGTCCCGGCGCACCAGGCGTTGCAGCAGCGAAAGGTACCCGCCGGCGTCGAACGTATCAATGGCGCCTTTACGCTGCCGCAGCGGGGTCCCCTCGATGATGGCGTTGCCCAGGTGGAAACCGTCCATGGGAACCACAACCGACATTCCCGGGCCGAACTGCTCCTGCAGCCAGGCGGCAAAGGTGGACTTCCCGGAGCCCGGCGCCCCGGCGATGCCCAGGATGGTCCGCGTTCCGGGCGCTACCCGGTGCCGCAGGGCGTCCAAGGCGTCAGTGATCTCGGGGGAGTCCATGGCAAAAGCCTAACCGCCGGGATCAGCGGCGGCTCGACTCCACGGGATAGTCAGCGGCGGCGTGGTCCCTGGCCGGCAGCGCCTTGAGGCCGGCCGCGCAGCCCACGATGCCTGCGATGAACAGCAGTTTCACCACGCTGAACGGTTCCACCCCGGTGGCCATCGCCCAGCCCACCGTCAATGCGGCGCCAATGCCCACCCAGATGGCGTAGGCGGTGCCGAGCGGAATGCTGCGGATGGACATGCCCAGGCCCAGCATGCTCAGGGCGGCCGTGACGGCGAAGACGAGCGTGGGCAGCGGCCTGCTGAAACCGTCGGACAAGCCCAGCGCCGTGGCCCACACGGCTTCCAGGACAGCGGAGGCCAGGAGCACCAGCCAGGGAAGCGGGCGCTTCATCATTACGCCACCACCTTCAGGCCAACCACGCACGCGGCGATGCCGGACAGCAGCAGCAGGCGCGCCGCCGTCGGACGTTCAACCTTGCTGGCCATCGCATAGGCGGAGGTCAGGACCACGCCCACCCCCACCCAAACCGCGTAGGCAGTGCCGGTGGGAATGGACTGCATGGCCACGGCCAGTCCGCCGGTGCTGGCGGCAACGGCCACAAGGAACAGGGCGGCAGGGGCCACGCGCCGGCGGCCGGAAGCCCGGGAGGCGTTGTGCAGGGCGGCTGCCCAGACGGCCTCCAGCGCGCCGGAAAGAAGAAGGATTAACCACGCCATGACCAGATCCTTTGGCCAGTCTTGTCGCGTGCCGGGTACTGAACCGTCGTCCGGAGGCTCGGGGTGGAGCCTTGGATCCCAGCGTAGCAACGCACGACGGCGGGCGGCCACGTTGGTGCCCAACCTCACCACCCGCGGTGGCCGGCCGGATCAACCGGCGCTCTCAGCCGGCGCGTTGCGCCAGCAGCTGTTCCACCCGCTCCGGCGCGTAGAGGCTCTCCTCCACCAGCCGGCACAGGCCCACTGCGGTGGCCTTCCGGCTGTCAGCAGGGACGATCTCCAGATCCACCAGCGAGGGTTCGAAGGCATCGGCCAGGATTTGCTGCCGGCAGGCCTGCAGGAAACCAGGGAGGACCCCCACCAGCCCCCCCACCGCCACCCGGCCGGGGTTCAGCGTTCCCACGATGGCGGCGAGGACGCGTCCGAGCACCCTTCCGGCGTCTGCGACTGCGGCACGGACGTCCGGATCGTCGTCGGCCGCGTCAACGAGCCGCCGCAGCGACCCGTAATGCGCAAATTGCGGGGCGGCAAGCAGCGCGCGCCCGGAGGCCACCGCCGCAAGGCAGCCGTCCCTGCCGCACCGGCACCGGCAGCCGGCGGCTTCCGGGATGCGCACATGCCCGATGTCACCGGCGGCCCCGTGGGCGCCGCGCACCAACGAGCCCCGGACAATGATGCCGGAGCCGATCCCGGTGCTGACCTTCACCGCGACGAGGGAGTCGAGCGGGCCGCGGACCTCCCCCACCGCCATTGACCGGGTGTCGTTTTCCAGCAGGACCGGGCAGTCGAGCCTGGATTCCATGGCCTCCTGCAAAAGCTGCAGGTCCCAATGGGCAAGGACGGTCCGCTCCAGGCCCAGGCGGTGGAGGGGGTCAACGGGGGCGGGCAGTCCCACTCCTGCCCCTACGGGTTGCCGGCCGTCCAGCAGCCGCAGCGCCTCACCCACCACCTGGTCCACCACCACCTCCTGCGCATTCCCGATCTCCACAGGGATGCGGACGGAAGCCACCACCTCCCTGCTCAGGGACAGGAGATGGATTCCGGCGTGCGTATGGCCGATTTCCAGGCACA
Organism: Arthrobacter sp. NicSoilB11; assembly: GCF_019977375.1. NCBI lineage: Bacteria > Bacillati > Actinomycetota > Actinomycetes > Micrococcales > Micrococcaceae > Arthrobacter > Arthrobacter sp. NicSoilB11. The sequence continues at coordinate 3,935,294 of NZ_AP024657.1, read as the reverse complement.
CCACCAGCTTGTCGCGGTCATCGAACCGGAGGGAGCGGGGCGGCCGGCCCCGCTGGGCGCGCAGGGGAGTGGACTCGTAGACAAGGCCCGCCGCGAAAAGTGCATCGAGCCGCTCGTAGAGGGTGGATCGCGCCATTCCGGTGATCTCCAGCAGGTCCGCCCGGCTGTACCCCGCGGTGTTGGAGCGCAGGAGCTGGAGAAGATGCCCGGCGCTGGTGGCCGGCCCCGGCGACGGCTGGGCGGTCTCGCCCACCAGCGACCTCTGCTCCGTCATGCGGCAGGCTTCCTTTCCACTGCGGGCGCGGGTATGGCCCGTCCATCATTGACGCGATCTGTATCACACAATTATGATCGATCATCAGACAAAATACCTAGCAGCCCTTCACCCCAGGAGGCTCTAATGTCCGTTTCCGCCCACCACGACGTCAGCCGGCGAGCATTGCTGAAGGGGGGCCTGACGGTTTTGGCGGCCGGTCCGGTCCTTGCAGCCTGCGGGGTGAATACCAGCGGGAGCGGAGGCAAGGGTTCGGTCAGCTTCCTCTCCACGCAGTTCTCCCCGGTGGAGGAACGCCAGAAGTACGAGGCCACGCTCAAGAAATTCGCGGGGGACATCAGCGTGGCCTACAACCCCGTTGACACGGGCGTATTCAACACCACGCTGAAATCCCAGCTGGCAGCGGGGAAAGTCGAGGTGGGAATCGCAGGCGGACTGCACGGTGACCTGGCCCCCTTCGCCTCGCAGCTTGAGGATCTCAGCTCGCTCATGAACGACCTCTCCTCGGCGGGCTACTCCAAGGACGTGACCGAGCTGGCCAAGCTGGGCACCGACGTCCCCCGGTACATCCCCTGGATCCAGGCCACCTACGTGCTGGCCATCAACAAGAAGGCGCTGCAGTGGCTGCCGTCGGGAGCTGACGTCAACAAGCTCACCTACGACCAGTACCTTGCGTGGGCCAAGGCCGCCAAGGACGCCAACGGCCGGCCCGTCTTCGGCCTTCCCGCCGGCCCCAAGGGACTCCACCACCGCTTCTACCAGGGCTTCCTGCTGCCCAGCTTCACGGGCGGCCAAATCACCACCTTCCGCAACCAGGACGCCGTCAGCGCCTGGACGTACATGCGCGAGCTTTGGGCCAACACGAATCCGGCGTCCACCAACTACGACTTCATGCAGGAACCGCTGGCCAACGGCGAGGTCCTGGTGGCCTGGGACCACGTGGCGCGCCTCATCACGGCCGTCAAGGACAAGCCGGACGACTGGCAGATGGTTCCGGCCCCGTCCGGGCCCAAGGGCAGGGGCTACCTCCTGATCGTGGGTGGCATGGCAGTGCCGAAGGGTTCCCCGGAGAAGGACAAAGCCTTTGAGCTCATCAAGGCCCTGTCCAAGCCCGAGGCGCAGATCGAGACACTGAAATCCAACGCATTCTTCCCTGTGGTGAAGACGGACATCGGCGGCGACCTGCCAGGCGGCATCGCCCTTGAAGCGAAGGCCGTCAAGGCGCAGCAGGAGGCTTCCGACGCCCTGCTCGCCCTGCCGCCCGTGGGCCTGGGCGACAAGGACCCCCAGGTCTCCCAGCTGTTCAAGAACTGCTTCCAGGAGATCTGCCTGAACAACTCGGACGTCAAGGCCACGCTGGACAAGCAGGGCGCGGAACTGGCCAAGATCATGGACACCCTCAACGTCCCGTGCTGGGCGCCGGATCCCAAGACATCCCCCTGCAAGGTCGCGTGATGGCCGCACCGGACGCGCCGGCGGCAGCCAGGCCGCACGTTCCCCCTGCGGGGCCCAAGGTCCGTGCCCCCAGGAGGAGGGGAAGCTCCGCGGCCCTGCTCCTGATCGCCCCGTCGATCGTGTTCATGACGCTGCTCTTTGGCTGGCCGATGGTCAGCGGCGTCCTGCAGGCATTCGGCGGCCCCGAAGGCTTGACGACGGCCAACTTCACCCGGATGTCCCAAGACCCGTACTTCTGGTCCTCGGTGGGCAACACCCTCCTGCTCATCGTGGTGATGATCCCCATCCAGTTCGTCCTCGCCCTGGCGATGGCCCTGCTGATCCGGGCCAAGCCCCGGGGGGCGTCTGCCTACTTCTACATCTGGGCCATCCCGCTCGCGGTCAGCGACCTCGCCGCCGGCCTGGTGTGGCTGACGGTCTTCACGGACCGCGGCTACCTCAACTCGCTCCTTGCATCCATGGGCCAGCAGCCCGTCTCCTGGCTCGCCTATGACAACTACCCCTCCATGTTCGCGGCGGTGCTCATTGCGGAGGTGTGGCGTGCCACGTCGCTGGTGTTCGTGATTGTCGTGGCCGGCCTGCAGTCCATTCCCAAGGATTACGAGGAAGCTGCCGGGGTCTTCGGGGCCAGCTTCTGGAACCGGCTGTGGCACGTGACCCTGCCGCTGCTGCGTCCCAGCCTGCAAACAGCGTTGATCCTGAGGACCATCCTGGCCTTCCAGACATTCGCCGTTGCCCTTGCCCTCACCGGCCAGAACTTTCCGCTGGTGGTGGGCGAGACCTACCGCTGGTACACAGGCCTGCAGGATCCCAACGTGGCATCGGCGCTGGCGCTGGTGGTCATGTTCGTCTCCATGGTCACGGCCGTGGGCTACCTGAAACTCCTGAGGGACCAGACGGAGGCGGCGCGATGAGCCATGCAACGACGGCCAGGACCACTGCCGGTGCCGACCGGCCCGAACCCGCGGTGGACCGCCGGCCCCTGGCCCGGCAGCGCCGCAACCGGGTGCTCCTCCAGGTGGCCTGCATCCTGATCACGCTCTTCATGGCACTGCCCATCTACCTGATCGCCCTGGCCGCGATGTCCAGCCGGCAATCGCTGCAGAAGTTCCCGCTCAGCTTCATCCCGGACAACTTCTCCACCGAGACCATGCAGACCTTCCTGCAGTCCACCGGCATCCTGGGCGGCCTCATCAACTCCGTCCAGGTGGGCGTGTTCACGCTTGTGCTGTCGCTGCTCATCGGCGTTCCGGCAGGATACGCCGTGGCGCGCTTTGCCTTCCGGGGCAGGGAGCCGTACCAGCTCTTCCTGCTGTTCACCCGCGCCCTGCCGATCGTGGTGCTGTCCGTGCCGCTGGCCCAGCTCTTCCTGCAGACGGGGCTGTACGACAGTGCGCTCGCCGTCGTCCTGCTCCACTCGGCGCTGGCCCTGCCCACCACCATCCTGATTACGGCCTCGGTGTTCCTCGGTGTTCCGCGGGACGTGGAGGAAGCGGCGCGGATCTTCGGCTGCAGCCCGGTGCAGGCCTTCCTCAAAGTGGTGCTGCCCATGGCCATACCCGGCATCGCGGCGGCCTCGATCTTCACGTTCGTCATGTCCTGGAACGAGGTCCTGGGCGCGTCGATCCTGACCCTGAACCAGCGCACCCTCCCTGCCCAGGTCCTCAGCTCCCTCGCCGAATCGCCACTTGCCTACCGCTTCGCCGGCGGCTTCCTGCTGGTTGTCCCGGCCCTGGTCTTCATCTTCTTCATGCGCCGCTACCTCACCAACATGTGGGGCTCCACCATCCGCTGATTGCGTCCCAGAGAGGCCGTCCCATGGCTGACATCTCCATCAAGGGTCTGCACAAGACCTACCCGGGCAGCACCGAGCTGGCCACGAACAACGTCTCCCTCGAGGTTGCCGAGGGCGAGTTCATGGTGCTGCTGGGACCCTCCGGCTGCGGGAAGACCACCCTGCTGCGCATGGTGGCGGGCCTGGACTTCCCGGACCAGGGCAGCATCTCCATCGGCGGGAGGGACGTGACCTACCTGCCCCCGCAGGACCGCAACCTGTCCATGGTCTTCCAGTCCTACGCCGTCTTCCCGCACCGGAACGTCCGCACCAACATCGCGTTTGGGCTGATGATGAAGAAGGTCCGCCGGGAAGAGCTGGAGCGGAAGGTGAAATGGGCGGCGGACCTGCTGCAGCTGAGCCCGTACCTGGACCGCTACCCCGCCAACCTCTCCGGCGGCCAGCGGCAGCGTGTCGCCGTGGCCCGGGCCATTGTCATGGACGCCGATGTGCTGCTGATGGATGAGCCCCTGTCCAACCTGGATGCCCTTCTTCGCCTCGACTTCCGCGCCGAGTTGAAGAAGATCGTCCAGCAGCTCGGTTCCACCACGCTGTACGTCACCCACGACCAGGTGGAGGCGATGAGCCTCTCGGACCGGGTGGCGGTGATGAAGAAGGGCCAGATCGCCCAGCTCGGCCACCCGATCACGGTGTACGAGGAGCCGGCCGACCGCTTTGTGGGCGGTTTCATCGGATCCCCGCCCATGAATTTCCTGGACGGCCGGATCACCCCGCAAGGTGGCCTGGAAGTGGGCGGCCAGAGCATCGCGGCGCCCGAATTCCTGGCCCGGGCAGCGGCCCGTACCGGCGGCACGGCGGTCATGGTGGGCATCCGGGCCGAGAACATTTCGCTGGAGCAGCGGGGCGCGGAGGGTTCCCTGGATGCGGCCGTGGAGGTGGTGGAACCGCTCGGACACGCCACCTTGCTGACCGTAGACCTGGGTGGGCAGACCGTCAAGGTCCAGGTTCCCTCAACAGCGCGGGTTTCGGCGGGGGACACGGTGGGACTGCGTTTCGAGCAAAGCGCCCTCCGCTTTTTCGACACGGAAACCCAGTTGGGGCTGACGGCGTGAGCGCGGAAGCGGACGCGACTGGTTTTCCGCTTCGGGACCTGGCGGACATGAGGCAGCGGGCCAGGGATGTCCTGGCCGCCAATGACCTGGGCACCATGGTCACCGCCGCACCGAATCTCTACCCGCACATGTGGAGCTGGGACGCGGCCTTCGTGGCCACCGGCCTGTCCACGGTGAGCGTGGCCCGGGCGCTGCAGGAGCTGGACTACCTTCTCGCGGCGCAGTGGAAAAGCGGGATGATTCCGCACATCGTGTTCTCCGACGTCCCCGGCTACTTCCCGGACGTGGAGCGGTGGGGAACGCGCGGAGCATCGCCCGAGGGGGTGCAGTCCAGCGGCATCTGCCAGCCGCCCGTCCACGCGACGCTGCTGCGCCGCATCGTGGAGCGCGCGACGGCGGCGGGCGGCGAGGACGCCCGGCTCGCCGAAGAGTTCACCCGGCGGACGCTGCCCCAGTGGATCCGCTGGCATGCGTGGCTGCGCACCAGCCGCGGTGGCGACGGCTCGGGCCTGCTCACGATCTACCATGGCTGGGAGTCCGGCATGGATAACTCGCCGCGGTTCGACGGACCATACTCCAGGGTCCATCCCGGGCCGATGGAGCCCTTTGTCCGGACGGACACGCAAAAGGTCACCGACCGGAGCCAGCGGCCCAGCGACGAGGAATACAGCCGCTACCTCTGGCTGGTGCAGCAGATGGCCGATGTCCGGTTTGACGACGCCCGGCTGCCCGAAGTGATGGACTTCCAGGTCAAGGACGTCTTCATGTCGGCGATCTTCGCCGCGGCCAACGAGGACCTGGCCGTGTTGGCTGAACACATCGGCCTGCGCGGGGATGTGGCCCGGTTGCGCGAGTGGGCGGTGGAGTTCCGGGAGGGCGTGGACGCCACCGTGGATGACCAAACCGGGCTGGCGCGGGACCGCGATGTGCTGGCCGGTGAATGGATCGGGTTGCCCACGATGGCCGGGTTCGCGCCGCTCATCTCCACGGCGGATGACTCCCTGTTGCGGCGGCAGCTGGACATCTTCGAAGGACCGGACTGGACAGGCGACCCGCGCCTGGCCTTCCCGCTGCCGGCATCAACCTCCACCACTTATGAGGGCCTCAAACCCCGGCAGTACTGGCGCGGACCGGTCTGGCCGGTGATGAACTGGTTCCTGGCGGGCTGCCTGCGCAGGCGCGGCGACGGGGAACGGTACCTGCGGCTGCGGGACGCTTCCCTTGCCCAGCTGATGGAGGGCCATTTCGCCGAGTACTACGAACCGTTTACCGGCGAGCCGCTTGGCAGCATGGACCAGTCCTGGACGGCGGCCGTTGCCCTGGAATGGCTCGCCGATCCTGACGCCGGCTGACCCGTGGAGGCGCCGCCGTCGTCCCTTCCAGTAACCGCACCACCGGTGCGCCTCCTCATTGCCGGCGCCGGTGCACGGGGTTCCGCCTATGCCCGTCTTGCCGTGGACACCGGCCGGGCCGCCGTGGTGGGGATCGCGGAGCCGCGACGGCACCTGCGCGAAGCCATCGCGGCGGAGCTCCACGTGCCGGCGGAGCGTGTCTTCGAGGACTGGCAGGCCATGCTCCGCACCCGGCTGCCTGCCGACGGCATCATCATTGCCACCCCGGACCGCGACCACGGAAGGCCGTTTGCGGCCGCCGCAGCCCACGGCTACCCGGTCCTCCTGGAGAAGCCCATCGCGCCCGACCCTGCCGGCTGCGCGGAGCTGGCGCGCCTGCAGCAGGAATCGGGAATCAGGGCAGCCGTCTGCCACGTCCTGCGCTACACGCCGCTGACCACCCTGCTGCGGCAACTTCTCTCCGCCGGGGCAGTGGGCCGGGTCATCTCCGTCCAGCACCTGGAACCCGTGGGCTTCTGGCATTTCGCCCACTCCTACGTCCGCGGGAACTGGCGGCGTGAGGCAGAGTCCAGCCCCTTCCTGCTGGCCAAGTGCACGCACGACGTCGACTGGCTCTCCTTCATCATTGGAACCCGGCCCCTTCGGGTGTCCTCCTTTGGCAGGCTGTCGCATTTCCGTCCGGAGGAAGCGCCGGAAGGCGCGTCAGGGCGCTGCACGGACTGCCCGGCGGAGGCCCGCTGCCCCTATTCGGCCCTGCGCATCTACGCGCCGGGCCGGCCGCCGGACGGTGCCCCTGCGGACCCCGGCAGGGCCTATTTTGCCGACGTGGTGGACCCGGGCGGCACACCGGAATCGCTGTGGAAGGCGTTGGCAACGGGGCCCTACGGGCGGTGCGTCTACTCAGGAGGCAACGACGTGGTGGACCACCAGGTGGTGAACATCGACTACGAGGACGGCACCACCGCCGCCTTCACCGCCACGGCCTTCACCGCCGCAGGCCCGCGCCGCACCAGGATCTTCGGGAGCCACGGAGAAATCTCCATCGAGGCAGGCAGCATCTCGGTCCATGACTTCCTGACCGGGACCACCACCGCCTACCCCGCCCCCGCCGCTGCCCCCACGGTGCCCGGCGAAAAGCATGAAGGCGGCGACCGGGGACTCGTGCAGGCCTGGGTCGCTGCCCTGGCCGGCGGTGACTGGTCCGGAGTGGTGTCGGGGCTGGAGGAGTCATTGGTCAGCCATGCGGTGGTTTTCGCGGCTGAGGAGGCGCGCCGGAGGGGCGCCGTGGTACCGGTGGAAGGGTTCAGTTCACGGCTGTAACCGGATCGAGCGACACCACGGCCAGGAAGCCGCGGCCCAAGACCTCGGGCGAGTCGGCGTCGGAACCCACCACGGCGTCGTACCTGCCCAGCTCCAGCGGCTCGGTTCCGCTGTCCCTGACCGTCGCCTGCCCCTGCAGCAGCACCGCAAGCTGGCCCTCAAACACTGGGTGGGCGCGCTTCTTGGACAGCTCGATGATGGACGTGTAGCCCTTGAAGGCGGCCGTTCGCGTGATGACGTTCAGGTCCCGGATGTCACCGGTGGGCAGTTTGGCCACGGTGGCGGCGCCGCCGTCGAACCTGAAGGGACGGTACTTCTCCAGGGGCTGTTCCGCCCCGTCCACGGTGAGCAGCAGCAATTCCCCCTCGATGACCGTCAGGACCCGCTCCATGCCGGGGAACGCGGAGAAGTCCCCGGCCTTGGCCACGTCTGCGATGCTCACACGCCAGTCCCAGCCGCCGTCGGCCGCGCCCTGGCGGGCGATTTCCCTGGTCACCCCGCCGCCGTTGCGCCATGGTTCGGCCTTGAGTTCAGCGAAGCGGATGATCTGCATCAGCCCAGCCTAGTTCGCTGCGGTGGTCACGCGTCGCAGCCCGTACCCTGTCCCTGCTACTCTCCTGCGGGGGGTCATCACGAAAACAGCCTGAAGGAGCCGGGAATGTTCGTTAAAGTGTGTGGTCTCAGCACGCCCGAATCGGTGCGTGAAGCGGTGGATGCCGGCGCGGACGCCGTGGGGTTCGTCCTCACCGCAAGCCCCCGCGTTGTCTCGCCGTCGCAGGTGGCCTCCCTGCTGTCAGGGGTCCCCAAGGGTGTTTCCCCGATCGGGGTCTTCCGGGATGAGCCCGTGGCGGACGCCATCGCCATTGCCCGGGCCGCAGGCCTGGAATGGATCCAGCTGCACGGCCAGCGGTCGCGTGCGGACGTGGCAACAGTGCACGACGCCGGCATGAAGCTGGTCAGGGCCGTCACCATGGGTGCCGGCCAGGATGAGTTCGACGACTGGGGCGAGGACCTGCTCCTGATTGACGCCGCGGTGCCGGGCTCAGGGGAATCCTGGGACTACGCCTCCGTGGCGGACCTGCCGGTGCTGCAGGGACGGAACTGGCTGCTCGCCGGCGGACTGGACGCTGCCAATGTTGGCCAGGCATCAGCGGCCGCGCATGCCTGGGGGGTGGATGTTTCCTCAGGCGTGGAGGCATCCCGGGGCGTGAAGGACCCTGCCAAGATCCGCGCCTTTGTCCACGCCGCAAAGTCGGCCGCCACGGTGTAGGTGCCGCAGCCCGGCCGGGGATCAGGGCAGGATCAGGGGAGTCCCCCAGCGCCGTGTGGCAGGGGCTGGGGGCAGAATGGGTGCATGAAGACACTTCTGAACATCATCTGGCTGGTTTTCGGCGGCCTGTGGCTGGCCCTGGGCTATTTCCTCGCGGGCGTGGTCTGCTGCCTGCTGATCGTCACCATCCCCTGGGGCATCGCCTCGTTCCGGATCGCCGCCTACACGTTGTGGCCGTTCGGCCGGATGGTGGTGGACAAGCCCGGCGGCACCGGTGTCTTCTCGCTGCTGGGCAACGTGATCTGGCTGCTCGTGGCCGGCATCTGGATCGCCATCGGCCACGTGGTGACCGCGTTCGCCATGGCCGTGACCATCATCGGGATCCCGCTGGCCATCGCCAACCTCAAGCTCATCCCGGTGTCCCTTATGCCGCTGGGCAAGCAGATCGTGCCCACCAATACGCCGTTTGTGAGCAACTACCCCGTCAGCCGCTACCGCTAGGCGGATCCGTCCGGGCGCATCGCCCGCAGCACGCAGAACTCGTTGCCGTCGGGATCAGCCATGACAACCCAGGTTGCCGCTGCCCTCTGTCCCACCGAGATTTGCCGGGCGCCCAGCTCTTCCAGCCTGGCCACCTCCGCGTCCTGGTCCTCCGGGCGGAGGTCCAGGTGAAGGCGGTTCTTGAGTTCCTTCTGCTCCGGGACCCTGAGGAAAAGCAGGTCCGGCAACACGCCGTCCCCGGCGCTGCCTGCCGGCGGCTCCAGCACGATCTCGTCGTCCTCTTCATGGGTGCGGCGCCAGCCAAGCGCTTTTTCCCAAAAGGCAGCAGGAACCCGGGGGTCGGTGGAATCAATGGCAAGGGCTTGGATGCGCAGGCTCATCCGTGCAGTTTTGCATCCGGTTCCGGCATCCGTAAACCCGTGGAAGCCGCAGCCCCTTAGAGCGGCCGGAACGCCCCGTTGCGCAGGAGGGCCACCGAACCGCTTTGGTCCAGTTCCGCGGCGATGTCCACGTCCTCTGGGTAGCCGGCCCCGGTCAACTCGCGGCCGCTGGAACACAACTGGAGCATCTCACGCAGCCGAGGTTCGGCGGCTTCGAAAACGGCCATGGCAGCTACCGCCTCCGGCGCGTAGCCGTGCCTGCCGTCCCCGGCTTCGTAGCCGCCCCTGCCGGCGGCCGCCAGCCCGGCGATGAACGCGCCCGCCCCGATCTGGTCCTCCACCGCAGGCCGCAGCGTGCCGTCCGGCCAGCGCTCCCCGGCAGCAACCACCGCCAGTACCGCGTCCTCCGGAAGGTTCGCCGCCACCCAGTCGGCCGTGGCTGCGGCGTTCCGGAGGCACACTGCGGCCACCAGCGGTACGTCCCCGGCCAGCGCGTGGCAAAGTTCCGACCCGTTGGGGGAGGGCAGGACCACTTTTCCCAGGGCTTCTGCCGCGCGGAGGCTTGCGGGGGAGAGGCTCAGCCCGCCACCGCCGCGCGGGCCGGCCAGCTGCGCCTGGTGGTGGGCGGCGAAGTCTTCGGCGCTGGTGTCCCGCCACGGGTAGGGAAACACCTCCGCGCCGCGGTCCAGCGCCACACTGACGCAGGTGCTGAAGGAAAAGACATCCACCACCACCGCAATGTCGGCGCCGGACGCCACGGTCCCGGCTCCATCAAGGCCCCAGTCCAGCCTGACCGTGAACGGAAGCTGGCGGTGCGCGGCATTGGCGGAGTGCGTGTGCCGTGAACCGGAGCCCGGGGCGTTCATGCCAGTTCACCTTTCAGGTTCAGGTGCGCGGCGTCCTGCCACAGTTCCCGGGCCCGCGGGTGGTGGAAGAGCGGGTCCAGTTCCAGCAGGTGGCGCACGACGGCGGCCCTGCCGGCTGCGAAGTCGGCGTCACCGATGTGCGCGTAGTCTTTGCGGACAGCGGCAAGGTAGCGGGCGTATTCCTCAGGATCGCCGCCGAGGACCGAGAGGTCCGCGTCGCAGAGGAGGGCGCCGTCGTGGTCCCCTGGTTCGGGCTGGTGGTCCGACGTGAGCCGGACCAGCCGCGCCACTTCCGCCACCTCGTCCGGCGGCAGCCCGGTCCCGGCCAGTCGGCTTTCCGCCAGCCGGGCGGACTCCTCCTCGTCCCTGCCCGCCGCGCCGCGGTACACGGCATCGTGGAACCAGGCCGCCAGCAGCACGGTCCGCGGCGCCTGGCCCGGTTCGGTGAGCAGGTCCAGTGCCTCCAGGACGGAGAGCAGGTGGGTGCAGCCGTGGTAATGCCGGTGTGGTTCGCTCCACCGGTCCAGCAGGTCCAGGAACAGTGCGTCACGGCCCGGCATGATGGCTTCCCAGCGGGTCAGCAGCGGGACCTTCAGCGACTTGTTCCGCCGGCGTGCCGGGATCCGGAGCCCGCTGGCGATGAGTTTGCGGACCAGCACCCTGCCCTCCACCCGGACCGCGCCTGCCGCCACCAGCTCCTCAATGCGGCGTTCCGGCACATCGTAATGGTCGCCGTCGAACGCCCGCTCCGGGATCCCCGCGGCAGCTGCGAACGCATGCAGCTCATCCAGCGAAGAGTCCGAGACCAGGTGCGAGAAATGTGTTCCGTGTGCAGGCCACAGCGGCGGGTCGATGTAGATGGCCATGGAAGGAGTCTAGTGCCGCCCTTCGGGCAGGGGACGCGCAGCCACGGGGCACGCAGTCATTTTGCATATGCTCCCAGAAGCGGAGGCCTAATCCGCATCTGCGGACTAGAATCAAGAAATGACCCTTATCCGCGTTTCTGAAGCTGCCCGTCTCCTGGGCGTAAGTGACGATACCGTCCGCCGCTGGACGGAGCACGGAACACTTACCCCGCTCCGGGACGGTTCCGGCCGGCTCGCCGTCGATGGACTCGAGCTGGCGACGCATGCGCAAAAGCTGGCCCTGCTGCCCGATGACCCCAAGAGCGGGAGCAGCTCCGCCCGGAACCGGTTCGTGGGCCTGGTCACCAACGTCATCACGGACAAGGTGATGGCACAGGTGGAACTGCAGTGCGGGCCGTTCCGGGTGGTCTCGCTGATGAGCAGCGAGGCCGTGCGGGAACTGGGCCTGGAACCGGGCTCGGTGGCCACGGCGGTGGTCAAGGCAACAACGGTCATCATCGAATCCCCGAAGGGCAGGGCCACCGCATGACCCGGACCTCCACGCGTACCGCGGTGTCCGCCTCCCTGGCGCGGCTCCTTTCGCTTGCTGTCCTGCCGGCCGCCGTGCTGCTGCTGACCGTCCTCACCGGCTGCGCTGCGGGCGGAGCGGCCCAGGGCACAGGCCCTGGCGAGGACAACAGCGCGGGCAACAGCGCAGGCAACAGCGCAGCCGGCTCAGGCGCCAAGCCGGAAGGCACCATCACCGTTTTCGCGGCCGCCTCCCTCAAAGGCACCTTCACCGAACTCGCCCGCACCTTCGAGGCGGAAAACCCCGGCACCACGGTTGCCCTGAGCTTTGCAGGGTCCTCGGACTTGGCCAGCCAGATCAGCCAGGGGGCGCCGGCGGATGTCTTCGCGCCGGCGGACCTGGCCAACATGAAGAAGGTGCAGGACGCCGGGCTGGTGGACGGCGCCGCCAGGAACTTCGCCACCAACACCCTCGCCATCGCAGTAGCGCCGGGCAACCCGGCAGAAATCACCGCACTGAAGGACCTTGCCCGGCCGGGCCTCAAACTGGTCACCTGCGCAAGGCAGGTTCCCTGCGGGACTGCCGCGGCCACGGCCGCGGAGGCGGCCGGAGTGGCGCTGAATCCGGTCAGCGAGGAGAACGCGGTCACGGACGTCCTGGGCAAGGTGGCCTCCGGGGAGGCCGACGCCGGGCTGGTCTACGGCACGGACATCAAGGCCGCCGGGTCCAAGGTGGCCGGGATCCAGTTCCCGGAATCAGGGAGTGCGGTCAACACCTACCCGATCGCCGGCGTCGCCGGCGGCCGGAACAAGGCCGCCGCCCGGGCTTTCCTGGACCTGGTCACCGGTCCGGAAGGCCGGCGCGTCCTCGCTGCAGCGGGGTTTGGGCCGGCCGGAATCGGTGACGGAAGCGTCAAGTGACCCGGGAGCAGGCAGGCAGTCGGCAGCCCTTTCTGCCCATGGTGCGGCGACGCACCCCAAGTCCGGCCTACTCCGGCATCCCCGGCTGGGTCCGCGTGCTGGCCGTCCTGGCCGCCGTCGTCGTCGTGCTTCCGCTGCTGGCGATGGTGCTCCGCGTGGACTGGCCACGGTTCCTCCCGCTGGTGACCTCCGGGCCGTCGCTGACCGCGCTGGGGCTGAGCCTGCGGACCTCGGCCGCCAGCACCCTGCTGTGCATTGTGCTGGGCGTACCGCTGGCTCTGGTCCTTGCCCGGGACACCTTCCGCCTGCAGGGGCTGCTGCGCTCGCTGGTGCTCCTGCCGCTGGTCCTTCCTCCTGTGGTGGGCGGCATCGCGCTGCTCTACACGTTCGGCCGGCAGGGGCTGCTGGGGCAGACGCTGAACGTGCTCGGCCTACAGATCGCCTTCTCCACCACCGCGGTGGTCCTGGCGCAGACGTTCGTGGCCCTGCCGTTCCTGGTGGTGAGCCTTGAGGGTGCCCTGCGCACGTCGGGCTCCCGGTATGAGGCGGTGGCGGCGACACTGGGTGCCCGGCCCGGCACGGTGTTCCGTCGCGTCACGCTTCCGCTGGTGCTCCCGGGGCTGGCGTCCGGCGCGGTCCTCGCCTTCGCGCGGAGCCTGGGCGAGTTCGGCGCCACGCTGACGTTCGCGGGCAGCCTGCAGGGGGTGACGCGGACTTTGCCGCTGGAAATCTACCTGCAGCGCGAAACGGACCCGGACGCCGCCGTCGCCCTGTCCCTGGTACTCGTGGCCGTCGCCGTGGCGGTGGTTGCCCTTGCATACCGGCGCCCGGCACCGGGCCGTTCCGGGTCAGGCAAAAGGACGACGGCGCCGGCCCCGGCAGGAGGGGGTGTCCGGTGACATTGTCCTTCCACGCAGTGGTGGCCGGGCGCAGCTTCGACGTGGCCCTGAGCGTCCGACCGGGCGAAACCGTGGCCGTCATGGGGCCCAACGGTGCCGGTAAATCAACCCTGCTGGCCGGCATCGCGGGCCTCCTGCGGCCGGACAGCGGCCGGGCCGAACTCAACGGCAGGACCCTCTTTGACCTCGACGGCGGAAAACGTACGTGGGCGGCTCCGCACCGCCGCGGCACCGCCCTGCTGGCCCAGGAACCGCTGCTCTTCCCCCACCTGAATGCCCTGGACAATGTCTCGTTCGGGCCCCGCAGCGCCGGAGTTTCCAAGCGGAATGCGGAGGAGCAGGCGCTGCACTGGCTGGCCGAGGTGGAGGCCGGAGAACTGGCCGGGCGGCGTCCCGCCCAGCTGTCCGGCGGCCAGGCCCAGCGCGTGGCCGTGGCCCGTGCGCTCGCCGCCGACCCCGCCCTCCTCCTGCTCGACGAGCCGCTGGCAGCCCTGGATATCCACTCCGCGCCGCTGCTGCGCCGCCTGTTCAAGCGCGTCCTCGCAGGCCGGCAGGCCATCATCGTGACCCACGACGTACTGGACGCGCTGGTGCTCGCGGACCGGGTGGTCATCCTGGAAAACGGCCGGATCGCGGAGGAAGGCCCCACCCGGGCGGTGCTGGAGCGGCCGCGCAGCTCCTTTGCCGCCGGGCTCGCCGGGCTGAACTTCATTCCGGGCATCCTCGACGGGGCCGGGGTGCGGACCAGCCACGGCCTGCGGATTGCCGGCCACGACGAGGAAGCCGTCCCCGCCGCGGCGTCCGGGGAGCCTGGCCCGCTGCCCAGGGCGGGCGGTCCCGGCGTCGCCGTGTTCCCGCCGTCGGCCGTTTCCGTGTTCCTCGACGATGCGCACGGCAGCCCGCGGAACTCGTTTGCCGTCACCATCACGGACCTCGAGCCGCACGGCGACCAGATCCGCGTCCGGGCCGGCGGCCTGGCCGCGGACATCACCCCTGCTGCCTCCGCCGACCTGGGCCTTGTCCCCGGCATGACGGTGCACTTCGTGGTCAAGGCCGCGGCCGTGTCCGTGTACGGGACCTAGGCGGAGTATGTCCCGGCAGCCAATTGTCCAAGCAGGCCCGGCGGGACCTCCGGCTCTGGACAGCCGTTTCGCCGTGGGCAAACATGGCTAGTGGACGTCGCCGTCCAAAGTTGAGCGTAGTAGACTCAACTTAGTCAACAAGCCCCCGAAAGGAGCTCTCTTTGGACGTCAAATTCACCACCAAGAGCCAGGAGGCTCTTTCCGCCGCGGCAATGAACGCCTCGACGGCCGGCAACCCCCAGGTGGAACCGGCCCACCTCCTCAAGGCGCTGATGGACCAGCGTGAGGGCGTCGCCGTCGCCCTGCTTCGCGCAACCGGCGCCGATCCCGATGCCGTCAGCGTCCAGGCCAGCAGTGCCATCAAGGCACTGCCCGCCACGTCGGGCGGCTCCAGCCAGCAGGCGCAGCTGTCCCGGCCCGCACTGCAGGCCATCCAGCACGCCAAGGAGGAAGCGGACCGTCTGGGCGACAGCTTTGTCTCCACCGAGGTGCTCCTGGTGGGCCTCTCCACCGGCAACGATGCCGCCGCCCGCCTGCTGCGCGACGCCGGCGCCTCCCGCGAGGCACTCCTCGCCGCCCTGCCGGGCGTCCGCGGCGACCGCAAGGTGGACAGCCCGGACCCCGAAAACACCTTCCAGGCGCTCGAGAAGTACGGCACCGACCTCACCGCCATGGCCCGCGCCGGCAAGCTGGACCCCGTGATCGGCCGGGACGCCGAAATCCGGCGCGTTGTCCAGGTCCTGTCCCGCCGCACCAAGAACAACCCGGTGCTCATCGGCGAACCCGGCGTGGGCAAGACCGCCGTGGTGGAAGGCCTGGCCCAGCGGATGGTGGCCGGCGACGTCCCGGAGAGCCTGCGGGGCAAGACCCTCATCTCCCTTGACCTCGGCTCCATGGTGGCCGGCGCCAAGTACCGCGGCGAATTCGAGGAGCGGCTGAAGGCGGTCCTCGAGGAGATCAAGGGCTCAGACGGCCAGATTGTCACCTTCATCGACGAGATCCACACCGTGGTGGGCGCCGGCGCCACCGGCGATTCCTCCATGGACGCCGGCAACATGCTCAAGCCCATGCTGGCCCGTGGCGAGCTGCGGCTGATCGGCGCCACCACGCTGGACGAGTACCGGGAGAACATCGAGAAGGACGCAGCCCTGGAACGCCGCTTCCAGCAGGTGTACGTTGGCGAGCCCAGCGTGGAGGACACCATCGGCATCCTCCGTGGCCTGAAGGAGCGCTACGAGGCGCACCACAAGGTCTCCATCGCCGACTCCGCGCTGGTGGCGGCAGCCACGCTGTCCAACCGCTACATTTCGGGCCGCCAGCTGCCGGACAAGGCCATCGACCTGGTGGACGAGGCCGCGTCCCGGCTGCGCATGGAGATCGACTCCGCCCCGGAGGAGATCGACCAGCTGCGGCGCCAGGTGGACCGGCTCACCATGGAGGAGCTCGCGCTGGAGGGCGAGACCGACGCTGCCTCCGTGGAGCGGCTGGCTGCGCTCCGGGCCGACAAGGCGGACAAGGAGGAGGAGCTCTCCGCGCTCAACGCCCGCTGGGAGGCTGAAAAGGCCGGCCTGAACCGGGTGGGTGACCTGAAGGCCAAGCTCGATGAGCTGCGGTCCGCCGCGGACAAGGCCCAGCGCGAGGGTGATCTGGAGACCGCCTCGCGGATCCTCTACGGGGAAATTCCGGCGCTGGAACGCGAGCTGAACGCCGCTGCCGAAGCGGAGGCCGCCGTGACGGACAAGTCCGCGCAGATGGTGGCGGAGGAAGTGACGGCAGAAGACATCGCGGAGGTCATTTCCGCGTGGACCGGCATCCCGGCCGGCCGCATGCTGCAAGGTGAAAGCCAGAAGCTGCTGCACATGGAGGAGGAGCTCGGCAAGCGCCTCATCGGCCAGGGCAAGGCTGTAGCCGCAGTCTCAGACGCCGTCCGGCGCGCCAGGGCGGGCATCAGTGACCCCAACCGGCCCACGGGTTCCTTCCTGTTCCTGGGCCCCACCGGCGTAGGCAAGACCGAGCTGGCCAAGGCCCTGGCGGACTTCCTGTTCGACGACGAACGCGCCATGGTGCGGATCGACATGTCCGAGTACGGCGAGAAGCACAGCGTCGCCCGGCTGGTCGGGGCGCCTCCGGGATACGTGGGCTACGAGGAAGGCGGGCAGCTGACCGAGGCCGTGCGCCGTCGTCCCTACTCGGTGGTGCTGCTGGACGAAGTGGAGAAGGCGCACCCCGAGGTGTTCGACATCCTCCTGCAGGTGCTCGACGACGGCCGCCTCACCGACGGGCAGGGCCGCACCGTGGACTTCCGCAACGTGATCCTGGTGCTCACCTCCAACCTGGGCAGCCAGTTCCTGGTGGACCAGACGCTGGACGCCGAGGCCAAGCGCAATGCGGTCATGGCCACGGTGAACGCGTCCTTCAAGCCGGAGTTCCTCAACCGGCTCGATGAAGTGGTGCTGTTCGATGCCCTCACGGTGGAGGAGCTGGCGCACATTGTGGAACTGCACGTGGCGGAACTGGGCCGCAGGCTGCACGAGCGCCGGCTCACCCTCGATGTGACCGACAGCGCCAAGGCCTGGCTGGCCCTGTCCGGCTACGACCCCGCCTACGGCGCCCGGCCGCTGCGCCGCCTGGTGCAGCGCGAGATCGGCGACCGGCTGGCCAAGTCCATCCTCGCCGGTGAAATCAGCGACGGCGACACCGTCCTGGTTGATACCGCGCCGGACTTTGGGGAACTGACGGAGCGCATCGTGGACGCGTTGACGGGCGCCCCCAGTTCCGGACTGTCGGTGCGGCGGAAGGACTAGCCGCAGGGCCTCTGAAGCGGGCCGTGCTGCCCTGGCGGGCTGACCGTCAGGGCAGCACGCTCGCGTTAATCACATTGCCGGTGTCTGCCGTGACGTAGCAATCAACCCTGCGGTCGCCGGATTCCCAACTGGTGCTGCTGGGGAAGCTGCGCTGGTAGTTGAGCTGGAAGTTTTTCGCCGCCGGGCCGAGTTTCGCCGCCTGGCAGACTTCCAGTGCCTTGGCCTTGAGCGGCTCCGCCCCCGGGTACTTGGCGCTTTCCGGATATGTCAAGGTGGCCACCAGCTGGGCCGAATGGCCCGTATCGCAGGGCACCAGCGTGGACGTCAGGGCCTGGGGATCGAAATCCTTGAAGCAGTCACCCAGTGCGTACGCCGGGGGTGCGACCCCTTCGCGGGGAAGGGGTTGGGGAGTGGCCGGCGGCGTGACCGCGGTTTGCAGCACGCCCTGTGCGTCATTCTTTGCCGCATCGGTGCCAGGCGAGGAGTTCAACCAGACGGCAAGCCACACCAGTGAGCCGGCAACGGCAAGGATAACGACGACCAGAAACGCCTTCCACAGGGCAGGCTTCCTGTTGGTGTGTTTTTCCGGCGCAGGATCATGGCGCGGCTGGGACCAGGTAACGGATTCCGGGGCGGGGGCTGGACCGGTCCCACTGTGGATCTTCGGCAGGCTTCCGGTCCGCGGAGGCGAAGCGGGTTTCGGCGGGATGTCCTGGTGGTTCACGGGTGCGCATCCTCCTGGGTTTTGGTGCCACGGCTCGCCAACGGCCAGATAAAATCGGCAGTTCTTAAGCGACTCTACCGAAGAAAAATGCCGGAATCCCGCGGGAGGAGGTGCATCATGGTACCCCACCCGGCCGTCCGGGGCGCCGGGCGGCAAGCGGGGCCCGCCGAAAGCATGTAATCTAGGTGTACGACAAATTGACCAAACATTCCGGGGCCTCACCGATCGCCAAGGTGACCACCTCCGGTCCAAGTACAAAAGGGGGTCACGCCATGGGGCGCGGCCGTCAAAAGGCAAAAGCTACCAAGCAGGCTCGGGACATTAAGTACTACTCCCCGAACACTGACTACTCGGCACTTCAGCGTGAGCTGACGGGCCCTGGAAGTCGTTCAACGAGCCATTACTCGAATGAACCGGTCGAACCGGACTATTCGGCTTATGTGGATAAGTACGCGGATGATTTGGATGACGATGACGACGAGGTAGACAACCGTCGCATCGGCTAGTTGTCGCAAGCCTGCTGTGGCCCCCGGCCCGGCTGCTGTGGCGCCGCTTACGTCATGGAGCCCGCTGCCCCACCGAATTACCGGCAGGGCAACGGGCTTTCCGTGTTTGGTTGGTAACCTGACCGCATGACTGTTCGGACGACGTACGCCAGCGGCGAGCCCTGCTGGGCGGATCTCCAGACCCCCGATGTTGATGCCGCCAAAGATTTCTACGGCCGCCTGTTCGGCTGGACCTACCAGGACTTCCCCACTCCGGACGGCCGCAGCTACGCGCAGGCCTTTGTCCGCGGGCAGTTGGTGGCCACCATTGCGCCGCAAAATCCCTTGCAGCTTGAGGCCGGCACCGCTGCCGAGTGGAACGTCTACTTTGCGGCCGCAGATGCCGCGGACCTGCTCCAGGAAGCGGGCCATGCCGGCGGAACCGCCCAGTTCGGGCCTGAGACGGTGGGCGACACCGGGGTGCTGGGCTTTTTGGCCCCTCCCGGCGGCGGAACCACCGGGATCTGGCAGGCGGGTACCCACTTCGGCAGCCGGCTCTTCAACGAGCCGGGCGCCTTGGCCTGGGCTGAGCTCTTTACACCCGAGCCGCAGGCCGCCATCGGCTTCTTCCAGCAGCTTTTCGGCCATGAAGTCACCGAGTACCCCCAGGACGACGGCGGCAGCTACAGCACGCTGCTCATCGACGGCAGCGAGGTGGCCGGCATCGTTCCTGCCGACGAAGGCGAGGAAGCGGACTGGCAGATCTACTTTGGCGCGGCAGATATTGCCGCGGCGGCAGCGGCCGCCCTGGCAGCAGGCGGCGAAGTCCTGGTGGAGCCGGATGACCGTCCCACGGTGGGATCACTGGCCACCATCGAGGACCCGCAGGGCGGTGTGCTGAACCTCATCCAGGTCGCTTGAAAGTGGAGGCTCCCCACCGCGTGCAGTGGGGAGCCTCCAGCAGTTGGCTAGGCGTAGGCGTTGACCAGGCGGACAGCGCCGCCGTCCACGCCCTTGGCGCCTTGGACGTAATCCGGGCCGGACTTCAGGATGGAGTCCGAATCCTCGGTGACCGTGCCCATGATCCAGGACGGCAGGCCCCGGTCGTTCAGGCGGGCAACGGCGGCGTCGGCAGCTTGGGGCGACACGATGGCCACCATGCCCACGCCAAGGTTCAGGGTGCGCTCGAGGTCCGCCAGGGGCACGTTGCCCAGCTCCGAGACCAGCTTGAAGATGGCCGGCAGTTCCCAGGTGGCGCGGTCCACGGTGGCCACGAGGCCCTGGGGGAGGACGCGGGCCAGGTTGGCGGCCAGGCCGCCGCCGGTGACGTGGCTGAAGCCGTGAACAGCCGCTTCGGCGCTGACCGGGAAGGTGCGGGCCAGGTCCAGGCAATCGGCCGCGTAGACGCGGGTGGGTTCCAGGAGTTCCTCACCCAGGGTGCGGCCCAGTTCGGACACCTGGCGGTCCAGGGCCCAGCCGGCGTGGTTGATGACGCGGCGGACCAGCGAGTAGCCGTTGGAGTGGAGGCCGGAAGAGGCCATGCCGATCACGACGTCGCCCGCACGGACGCGGTCCGGTCCCAGCAGGGCATCGGCCTCGACCACGCCGGTGGCTGCGCCGGCAACGTCGTATTCGTGCTCGCCCAGCAGGCCCGGGTGCTCGGCAGTCTCGCCGCCCACCAGGGCGGTGCCGGCCACGGAGCAGGCGGCCGCGATGCCGCGGACAATGCCCGCGATGCGTTCCGGGACCACCTTGCCGCAGGCGATGTAGTCGGTCATGTAGAGCGGCTCGGCGCCTACCACCACGATGTCATCCACCACCATGCCCACAAGGTCGAACCCGATGGTGTCGTGGATGTCCATGGCCTGGGCGATGGCAACCTTGGTGCCCACGCCGTCGGTGGACGTGGCCAGCAGCGGCCTCTTGTAGGTCAGCAGCCGGGAAACGTCGTAAAGGCCGGCGAAGCCGCCCACCCCGCCGATCACCGAGGAGTTGTGGGTTGCCTTGACGGCATCCTTCATGAGCTCGACGGCGCGGTCCCCGGCTTCAACGTCCACGCCTGCGGAGGCGTAGGTGATGCCGGAGTTGTTTGCGGCGGGGCTAACGGAAGTCATACGGACTCTTTCTTATCGGCGCTGGTGGCGGCGGGTACGTCGGGCACAAGGTCGGCTTCGGTCAGCAGGTTCTCGAATTCTGAGTCCGGGCCCGGATCACAGCCGGTAGCCCCGGCCTTCTCAGCGGGGTCCTCGGTGGCGTCAACGGCCAGGGCGGCGGTTTGGCCGGGAAGCGCGGACGGGGAGGGCTTCAGGCCGCCCAGGTCGGTGCGTTCCAGGAGGTTCTTTCCCAGCTTGTCCGCATCCGGGAGCTTGATGGGGTACTTGCCGGTGAAGCAGGCGGTGCAGAGGCGTTCGCGCGGCTGGCGGGTGGCACCGATCATGCCGTCCTCGGAGATGTAGGCCAGCGAGTCTGCGCCGATGGCTTGGGAGATCTCCTCAATGGTGGCGCCGTTGGCAATCAGTTCGGCCCGGGAAGCGAAGTCGATGCCATAGAAGCACGGCCACTGCACAGGAGGGGAGGAAATCTTCACGTGCACTGCGGCGGCGCCGGCTTCCCGGAGCATCCGCACAATGGCGCGCTGGGTGTTGCCGCGGACGATCGAATCATCCACCACCACAACACGCTTGCCGCGGATCACGGATTCAAGGGCGTTGAGCTTGAGCCGGATGCCCAGCTGGCGCAGGGTCTGGGAGGGCTGGATGAAGGTACGGCCCACGTAGGAGTTCTTGACGAAGCCGTGCGCGAACGGGATGCCGGATTCTTCGGCGTAGCCAACAGCCGCGGGGGTGCCGGATTCCGGCACGGGGATGACGATGTCCGCCTGCTGCGTGTTTTCGCGGGCCAGCTGGCGGCCCATCTCCACGCGGGACTCGTACACGGAGCGGCCGGCGATGGCCGCGTCCGGGCGCGCGAGGTAGACGTACTCGAAAACGCAACCTGCCGGCGTCGGCTCCGCGAACCGCTTGGACCGCACGCCTTCCTCGTCGATGGCAATGAACTCGCCCGGCTCGATCTCCCGGATGAAGCTGGCGCCCACGGTGGCCAGGGCGGACTGCTCGGAGGCAACCACCCAGCCGCGCTCCAGCCGGCCCAGGACCAGCGGGCGGATGCCGAAGGTGTCACGTGCAGCGTAGAGCGTGCCCTCGTCCATGAACACGAAGCAGAAGCCGCCCTTGATCTTGGGCAGGAGTTCGGTGGCGGTTTCTTCCAGGGTCTTGCCGGGCTCGCCCTCCAGCAGGGCGGTGACCAAGGCAGTGTCAGAGGTGTTGCCCTGCTTCATTTCGCCGGTGAGGTGGCCGCCGTTGCGTTCGGTGATCATGGCATTGAGCTCGGCGGTGTTGGTCAGGTTGCCGTTGTGTGCCAGGGCCACCGTGCCGGTGGCGGTGGCGCCAAGGGTGGGCTGCGCATTGGCCCAGTGGCTGGCGCCGGTGGTGGAGTAGCGGCAGTGGCCCACGGCCAGGTGCCCGGTCAGGGTGTTCAGCGTGGTCTCGTCGAAGACCTGGGACACGAGGCCCATGTCCTTGTAGACGTTGATCCGCTTGCCGTCGCTGGTTGCTATGCCAGCCGACTCCTGACCGCGGTGCTGCAGTGCATACAGCCCGTAATAGGTAAGTTTTGCTACCTCTTCGCCTGGGGCCCAGACGCCGAAGACGCCGCAAGCGTCCTGCGGGCCTTTTTCGCCGGGGAGAAGATCATGGGAAAGTTTTCCATCGCCGCGTGCCACTGGTCGATTATCTCACGATATGGGGTATGACTTTTCCGGCCGCCCGTTTGTGACTTGCTACGCCTGGGGATCGGTGTCCGGCTCCGAGTCGGGAACGGCCTCCACGACGGCCCGGTCCTGCCGCTTCAGGCTGCGGCGGTCCAGGACCAGCGCCAGTGCGGCGCCCAGGATTGCGCCGCACGCGGCAAACATCACCAGGAAGAATCCGAAGACAGCGCCGGGGTCGAACGTTGCATCGCCCGGTACCGCGTAGGCAACCACTGCGGCTGCAGCAACACCCACCAGCGCACCCAGGACCAGGAAGGGAACGTACTTGGGTGCCCGGCGGACGGTTACTTCGCGCCGCTCGGCAGCGGATTCTTCAAAAGCCATGCCATCAAGCGTACTGCCGGAGATTTTGGGGACATAACGGGGCGTACGCCGCCATTGAGCGCCCCGGGCGACCAAAAACGCCCAGGCGGCCAATGCCGGACGCCTATCGCCCCGCTGCCCTGCAACTGATATATCTATTGACACGAGGTGTGGCCGCTGTCATATTGCTAGGTAGCGCTATGTGCATTCTGTTGTGCATTACGCAATTGTTCAGGGGTTGGTAGGCCCAAGACCCCGTCCTTGAACAGCTGCGTCAGCTAGATTGGCACACGTCGCCGACTTACCGGACTGCCAAGGTCCAGGAAAGGAACACAAGAACAATGGTCCACAAGGTTCAAGCTGTCATTGTCCGGGAGAAGGACGCCCCTGTGTCGTTGGAGACCATCCTGGTGCCGGATCCGGGGCCGGGGGAAGCCCTGGTGGACATCCTGACCTGCGGCGTCTGCCACACCGACCTGCACTACAAGCAGGGCGGTATCGGAAACGACTTCCCGTACCTCCTGGGCCATGAAGCCACCGGTGTGGTCAGTGCCGTTGGCCCGGATGTGACCTCGGTGGCCCCGGGTGACCGGGTCATCCTTAACTGGCGTGCCGTCTGCGGGCAGTGCCGCGCGTGCGCCAAGGGCCAGCCGCAGTACTGCTTCAACACGCACAACGCCACGCAGAAGATGACCCTGGAGGACGGAACCGTGCTTTCGCCGGCCCTGGGCATCGGCGCCTTCGCCGAGAAGACGCTGGTCGCCGCCGGGCAGTGCACCAAGGTGGACCCGGACGTTGACGCAGCCGCGGTGGGCCTGCTGGGTTGCGGCATCATGGCCGGCATCGGCGCCGCGATCAACACCGGCGAGGTCAAGCGCGGGGAATCCGTGGCCGTCATTGGCTGCGGCGGCGTGGGCATCGCTGCGGTCGCCGGGGCCAGGCTGGCCGGTGCGACGACGATCATCGCCGTGGACATCGACGACAACAAGATCGACATGGCCAAGTCGCTCGGTGCCACCCATGGCGTGAACTCGCGCCGGGAGGACGCCGTGGAGGCCATCCGTGCCCTCACCGGAGGCCACGGAGCGGACGTGGTGATTGACGCCGTCGGCCGCCCTGAAACCTACAAGCAGGCCTTCTACGCCCGCGACCTTGCCGGCCGCGTGGTCCTTGTGGGTGTGCCGACGCCGGAGATGACGCTTGAACTGCCGCTGCTGGATGTCTTTGGCCGCGGCGGATCGCTGAAGTCCTCCTGGTACGGCGACTGCCTGCCCTCCCGCGACTTCCCGATGCTCGTCTCGCACTACAAGCAGGGCAACCTGGACCTCGACGCGTTCGTGTCCGAGCGGATCACCATCGACCAGGTGGAGGAAGCGTTCGGCAAGATGCACGAGGGCAAGGTGCTGCGCTCCGTCGTCGAGGTCCAGCCGGCGGGGGCGTCCGCATGAGCGTCACCATCGAAAACCTGGTCACCTCCGGCACATTTTCGCTCGACGGCGGCACCTGGGACGTGGACAACAACGTCTGGATCGTGGGCAATGACGAGGAATGCATCATCATCGACGCGCCGCACGACGCCGCCGCGATCATCGCCCAGGTCCGCAGCCGGAAGGTGAAGGCCATCCTGCTCACGCACGCGCACAACGACCACATCGGTGCCGCACGCGAGGTCGCCGATGCCCTGGGCGCTCCGATCCACCTGAACAAGGAGGACCTGGTGCTCTGGGAGCAGGTCTACCCGGACGCCACACCGGACCACTACCACTCCGACGGTGACGTGTTCCAGGTGGGCGGGGCAACCCTGAAGGCAATCCACACGCCCGGCCACTCGCCCGGGTCCACCTGCTTCCACCTGGAAAGCGAGGGGACGGTCTTCACCGGGGACACGCTGTTCAACGGCGGCCCAGGCGCCACCGGACGGTCCTACAGCGACTACCCCACCATCCTGGCGTCCATCCGGGGGAAGCTGCTGACCCTGCCGGCCGACACCGTGGTCCGCACCGGCCACGGCGGGAACACCACCATCGCCGCCGAGCAGGAAACGCTGGCGAAGGTAGCCCAGTAGCGCGCGACATTCAGTAAGGTGACGTGCCGGAGAAAGGCGCGCCGGGAGGCCCGGCGCGCCTTTCACTGGCCCTCGAACACCACTCGCCTTCGAACAACACTCACCTTCGAACAACACAGGCCGGTAAGGAAGTTGGAACGATGAAGTTCGGTAAGCAGCCCGCCCCCGTCGCGGACATCAATGAGGACAACCTTGAGGTCCACAAGCCTAAGACCGAGGCCGCCGGCGTCAAGGCCGTCATGGTTGCCCTGGAGCGTGCAGTCGCCCAGGCAGGGGTGGCCCGCACGGCGCAGTCGCTGCTGCGGTTGAACCAGCGTGGCGGCTTCGACTGCCCGGGCTGCGCGTGGCCGGAATCGGACAAGAAGCGCAAGACGGCCGAGTTCTGCGAGAACGGCGCCAAGGCGGTGGCCGAGGAGAACACCCTGCGCACCGTAGGTGCGGAGTTCTGGGCCAGGCACTCCATTGCCGAGCTGTCCACCAAGACCGAGTACTGGCTGGGCAACCAGGGCCGGCTTTCCGAACCGGTGGTGATCCGGGAGGGCGAGACGCACTACTCGCCCATCTCCTGGAATGACGCGTTCGAGCTGATCGGGGAGCACATCCGGGCCAGCACCCCGGACCGCTGCGTCTTCTACACCTCCGGACGCACCGCGAACGAGACAGCCTTCCTCTACCAGTTGTTCGCCCGGTCCATCGGGACGAATAACCTGCCCGACTGCTCCAACATGTGCCACGAGTCTTCCGGCTCGGCGCTGAACCCGACCATCGGCATCGGCAAGGGCACGGTGTCCCTGGACGACATCCACGACGCCGAACTGATCTTCGTCGTCGGCCAGAACCCGGGCACCAACCACCCCCGCATGCTGTCCGCGCTGAAGGAATGCAAGGACAAAGGCGGCAAGGTAGTGGCCGTGAACCCGCTGCCAGAGGCGGGCCTGTTCAACTTCAAGGACCCCCAGACCGTCTCCGGCGTGGTGGGCGGCGGCACCCCGCTCGCGGACGAATACCTGCAGATCAAGGTGGGCGGGGACCTGGCGCTGTTCCAGGCGCTCGGCCACCTGCTCCTGGCGGCTGAAGAAGCCAACCCGGGCACCGTCGTCGACCATTCCTTCATCGCCGCGCAGACGGACGGATTCGACGCCTACCGTGAAGCCCGCCGGACTCTGGACTGGGACGAGACCGAGCGGGCCACCGGCCTGTCCCGTGGGCAGATCGAGAAAGTGGCGTCGATGCTGGTGGCGTCCAAGGCCTCGATCTTCTGCTGGGCGCTGGGCGTGACGCAGCAGCCACACTCGGTGGACACCATCAAGGAGATGGTCAACGTGCTGCTGCTGCAGGGCAACTTCGGCAAGCCCGGCGCCGGCGCCTGCCCGGTCCGCGGGCACTCCAACGTCCAGGGCGACAGGACCATGGGCATCTGGGAGAAACCCAAGGAATGGCTCCTGCAGGCCCTGGACAGCGAGTTTGGAATCACCTCCCCCCGGCACCACGGCTACGACGCCGTGGAATCCATGGAGGCGTTCGAGCGCGACGAGGTGGACGTGTTCGTCTCGATGGGCGGCAACTTCTCGCTCGCCTGCTCGGACACCAAGGCCCTGGAAGCCGGGATGCAGCGGATCGGCCTGACCGTGCACATCAGCACCAAACCCAACCGCTCCCACATCGTGCACGGCCGCACCTCGCTGGTCCTGCCCACCCTGGGCCGGACCGACAAGGACGACAAGCACCCCAACGGCGCACAGTTCCTGTCGGTGGAGGACTCCATGTCCGTGGTCCACTCCACCCAGGGCCGCCTGACCCCTGTCTCCGAGCACCTGCTGGCCGAGCCCGTCATCGTGGCGCGGATGGCCGAGGCGACCTTCGGCCCGGACCACCCCGTCAACTGGAAGGCCATGGCCGAGGACTACGACGTGATCCGCGACCACATTGCCCGCGTGCTGCCCGGCTTCGAGGATTTCAACGCCCGGGTCCGGACCAAGAACGGCTTCGTGCTGCCCAACCCGCCGCGCGACACCCGCTCCTTCGCCACGGACATCGGCCGCGGCCGGTTCACGGTCAGCCCGCTGGAATACCTCACCCCGCCGCCGGGGCACCTGGTGCTGCAGACCATCCGCAGCCACGACCAGTACAACACCACGTTCTACGGCCTGGATGACCGCTACCGCGGCATCTCCGGCGGCCGCCGCGTGATCCTCATCCACCCCGACGACCTCGCCGAATCCGGCTTCCAGGACCGGGAGCTCGTGGACGTGGTCAGCACCTTCCAGGGCGTGGACCGCCGCGCGGACAAGTTCCGGTTGGTGGCCTACCCGACTGCCAAGGGCTGCGCCGCGGCGTACTTCCCCGAGGCCAACGCCCTGGTCCATAAGGAGAACGTGGCCCGCATCTCCAACACCCCCGGCTTCAAGGCCATGTTCGTCCGCTTCGAACCCCACAAGGGCGAGGACGCGGTGGCCGAAGAGGCAGGATTGCTGCAGGCCAGCGTGTAGATGGCGCGACAGAGCGCCCCTGCGTCCCCGGCTGGATAACAGCGGGGAGGCGGGGGCGCTCTTCCGTCGTTTACGGCCTAAACAGGGTTGTTTCCGTGGGGCTCGGCCTCCGGATCCAGGTCCTTGCCATAACCGCTGGCCGAGGCAAGCCCCGACACCTGCTGGCCGGCGTTCGTTTGACCGGGGGCAAACTGCCCGTCCTGTGGGTCCTGGGCTTCCCCCTCCGACCCGGGTGCGACATCCTGCCGCAGGTGCTCGTCGGAAGGAACGTTCTTGGATACCTCTTCATCAGCCATGCCAACAACCAAACACTTGGGTCATAACGGCGGCAAGGGGTAAACGTGGGCCGCGTTCCGGCCATGCTCCCGGCATACAGTCCGCCCAGTAGAACCGTGGGGCACGTCCAAAGCAGACCGGGGTGCAGCAGTCCTCATACGGGGGCGTGGAGGAACCGTTCCAAGGCTTCTTCTCCCGGGGACAGCGGAATGAACGCAAGGTCCGGTGGGCCGCCGAGTGACCTTCCGGGGGGTCCCACTATCCGTTTGAACCACTGGGGCCACCATGGTGGTTCCCAATCCTGGTGTTCGGACGTGTAATGGCGGCCGGTGGGTGAGGTCCAGCCGGGTGGTTCGTTCCTGGTGGCCGGGGTGGGTGTCCAGCCGGTGCTGTGCCGGAGTTTGTGGTGTTTTCGGCAGGGTTGTCCCAGGTTGGAGATCCCGGTGGTGCCGCCGTTGTTCCAGGCGAGGATGTGGTCGGCGTCGTTGTCGAGTGAATTGTTGCTGCAACCGGGGAACGGGCATTTTCCGTCCCGCAGCCGCAGCCAGGCCCGCATCGCGCCCGTGACCCTGTAGCTGGTCCGCCCGATCTCCAGCGGCGCCCCGTCCCGCGGATCCACCAACACCCGGTAGAACGAGCTGGCGCCGTTGGCGACGAGTTGCCTGGCCATGGACGGCGGGATGGGCCCGTAGCCGTCGAGCATGGCTGGTTCATCGGTCAATCCCATCAGCGAGGACACCGGGACGGTGACCAGCACCTGCGCTTGGATCCGTGGCGATGGGACATGTGCTGCTTCACCGACTTCAACATCCCCGGTTGCGGTGCCGCTGCCCAGAATCGCGTCGGCGAAGGTGTCGGCCCGGAGCTGGGGCATGCTGCGGGGCTCGTCGGGGCCCTGCATGCTCCGGGCGAGGGCGGTGAGCCGGTTCCAGCCGGCCAAGGCTTGATGGGCGGGCAGGTGTGCGGAGAGCCAGGCCATGCCGTCCTGGTCCGGCCGGAACTCCACCCGCCGATCCGCCACGGACTTAGCGTGGCGTTTTCCGATGCTCTCGGCATGGTGGCGTTCCCGCCAAATCCTTGCCTTGGCCCTGAACCGGTGCGCGGGCATCTGCCCGGCCGGGCAGCCCCGTGCCGGGTCCGGGGCGCCCGGGTCCAGGAAGTGCCCTTCCAGTGCGGCGGCACCGGCGGCATCAAGGCTGGCCGTCTCGTCAACCATGGCCAGGGCATGCTGCCACGACAGGTCCCCGGCTTCCAGTGCCGACAGCGTCCGGGGCAGCGTGGTGGCCAGGGCGTGGGAGGCGGCCAGGAACGACGACGCGGCCCGCGGCCCCAGAGACAGCACACACCCGACCTCAGCCGCGACAGCCATCTCCTGCGCCTGCACCGAAGCATCCGGCCCGGCAACACGATGGGCGCTGTCCGAGTACGTCACCGCGGCCTTCGCCTTTATCGCCGCGAACCCTGCCTCCACTTGACGGGCCCCGGCAAGAATATCAAGGCAACCATCGGCGAGCCCCGCCAAGGGATCAGCCGGCGAGAACGGCTCGGGACCGTGCCCCTCCACCTCGGCATGAAGCACAGCAAGGGCACCACGGATATCCGCATATGCCTTGGCCACCGCTGCTTTCCCCATGAACTAATCATCGGGGGAGGGTCTGACATTAAGAGGAGCGGCCGGACCTTTCACCGGCAGGGGAGATCGGAGCTAAACGACGGCTCCGTCATGGCGCTGCACCCGGCGGGAACGGCGGGGGAGGCGCCAGGCCCAGTACGCAATCATGAGTCCTGCCGTCGCTGCCCCTCCCGCGTATGTCGACGGCGAGCGGGAGGACCCAGGGACGGGCCGAACAACAGGAGCGTCAGCGAGGTCACCATCACGCAGACCGCGGCGACCGTCCAAGGGCGGCGGCCCGGGCGCTGCTGAATCACGGCAGTGACGCCAGAATGTCATCTGGCCACACCCTGGTCAGCACGCTGTTCCCCCAAACACCTGTTCCCTCAAATTTGTTGTTGCTCCGGTGAGTCTACGACACGGTTTTGCCGCGCGAATCAGTGCCCTCCCCGAGGCACCAAAAAGGGTGGGTGGTCCTGCCGGTCTCAAGCAGGTCCACCCACCCTTTGGGCGGGGCTGGTCAGCCGCGGAGGCGTTCCATGCCCGGGTCAAAGAGCGGCTCCGCAGTGACGGTGGCGGCCACCCGCCGGCCGAAGTACTCGATCTCCACGGCGTCCCCTTCGGACACTGACGAGGGCAGCCAGGCGTAGGCGATGGGCTTGCGGATGGTGAAGCCGTACGCCGCGCTCGTGACGTACCCAACGGCTTCCCCAGCCACAAACACCGGTTCCTTGCCCAGCACCACGGACGTGCCGTCGTCGACCGTCAGGCAGCGCAGTGTCTTGGCCGCCGGCTGTTCGCGGAGCGACGCCAGGGCCTCGGCACCAACAAAGCCCGTCTTGTCCTTGGCCACGGAGAAGCCAAGGCCGGCCTGGTAGGGGTGGTGCTCGGACGTCATGTCCGTGCCCCACAGCCGGTAGCCCTTCTCAAGGCGCATGCTGTTGAAGGCACCGCGGCCGGCGGCGACGATGCCGTGCTCCTGGCCCGCCTCGAACAGCAGGTCCCAGAGCTTCAGCCCATATTCGGCCGTGGTGTAGAGCTCCCAGCCGAGCTCGCCCACGTAGGAGAGCCGCATGGCCGTAACGGGGATGCCCCCAACGGAGATTTCCTTGGTGCGGAAGTACTTGAGGCCGTCGTTGCTGAGGTCGTCCCCGCTGACCTTGCCGATGACCTCGCGGGCCAGCGGGCCCCAGAGCCCGATGCAGCAGGTGCTGCCCGTGATGTCGGTGACGTGGACCCACTGGGCAGGATCAGCGGCCGACTGCTTCCGGGCCTCCACCCGGAGGTAGTCGAAGTCAACGTTGCTGTTGACGCCCAGCTGGAACTCCTCCTCGGCGAGCCTGGCGACGGTCACGTCACTGCGGATGCCGCCGTCGTCCGCCAGCAGCAGGCAGTACGTCACGGCACCCGGCTTTTTGGCGATATTGCCCGTGCTCAGGCGGTGCAGCAGTGCTTGGGCGCCGGGGCCGGCGACGGAGAGGCGCTTCAGCGGCGTCATGTCGAAAAGTCCGACGGCGGTGCGCGTCTTCCACGCTTCGGCGGCGGAAATGGGGGAGTGGAACATGGCGGACCATTCGTCGCGCCCAGGAGCCCGCCATTCTTCCGGCAGTTCGGCCAGGAGTCCGCGGTTGGCTTCGAACCAGTGCGGGCGCTCCCAGGCGGCGGACTCCAGGAAGAAGGCCCCGAGTTCCTTCTGGCGGACGTTGAACGGGCTGACGCGCAGGTCGCGCGGGGATTCGCGGGGCTGCAGCGGGTGCAGGACGTCGTAGATCTCCACGAAGTTCTGCTGCGACGTCTCGCTGACGTACGCGTCGGAGGTCTGCACCTTCTCGAAGCGTGTCAGCTCGCAGCCGTGCAGGTCGGTCTGCGGCTGGCCGTCGACGAGCAGTTCGGCCATGGCCTTGGCGACGCCGGCCGAGTGCGTGACCCACACTGCCTCGGCCACGAAGAAGCCGTCGAGGTCCGGCGCCTCGCCCATGAGCGGGCCGCCGTCAGGGGTGAACGAGAAGATGCCGTTGAAGCCGTCCTGGATTCCGGTGCTGCGCAGTGCCGGCAGCAGGTCCTGGCTGTCCTCCCACGCGGGCACGAAGTCTTCAAGGGTGAAGTCCAGGCGGGAGGGCATGCGGTGGTCGGACATCTCCCCGGCCGGGACCTTGGGCAGTGCAGCCATGTCCACGGGCATGGGACGGTGGGCGTAGCTGCCGATGCCAATGCGGTCGCCCCACTCGCGGTAGTACAGGTCCTTGTCCTGGTAGCGCAGAATCGGCTTGCTGGCACCCTTCGGAAGCTCGTTGACGCCCTCAAGTTCGGCAAGGGGCGTGGTGACCACGTACTGGTGGGCCAGCGGCAGCAGCGGCACCTCCAGGCCCACCATCCGGCCGAGCTCACGGCCCCAGAACCCTGCGCAGGACACCACGATGTCGGCTGGGATCACACCGGAGGAGGTCTCGACGCCGGTGACCTTGCTGCCCTCCCGTGCGATGCCGGTGACGGTGGTGGAGCCGAGGTAGGTGACACCGAGTTCGCGCGTCCGCTCGATCAGCAGCTGCACGGCCCGGGCCGCCAGGGCGATACCGTCGGTGGGGATAAGCAGGCCGCCCAGGACCTCGCGGCCGCCGGTAAGCTTGCCGGTGTTCAGCAGCGGGTAGATCTTTTCGCATTCGTCGGCGTCCACGATCCGGCTTTCGACGCCCCAGGAGGTCATCAGGCCCATCTTGCGCTTGAGGTCGGCCAGGCGCTCTGGGGTGGTTGCCAGTTCCAAGCCGCCCACTTGGTTGAAGCAGGACTGGCCGTCCTTGGTCAGGGCGAGCAGTTTGTTAACGGTGTAGGTTGCGAATTCCGTCATGGTCCTGGACGGGTTGTTCTGGAACACGAGGCCAGGGGCGTGCGACGTGGAGCCGCCTGCGAGCTCCAGCGGGCCCTGCTCGACGACGGTGATGTCGTTCCAGCCGCGGCTTGCCAGCTCGTCGGCGAGGTTGGTGCCGACGATGCCGGCTCCGATGATGACGACGCGGGGTGATGCGCTCATAATTCTTGGTTCTCCTGGTTGGTGCTGAAATCCGCCTGGCCGGGGTGATGGAGTTCGCTTCGCTATGAGCAACGCGCATCACTATATGCAACAGGGTGTCTCAGCTCACATAGGATGTCAAGGGTTTCCTGCTTTGTTGCGGGGATGGGCGGTGCTGTGATCACAGGCGGCAAAGAGGCCCCCGCCGCTGGTGCGGCGAAGGCCTCTTTGGTGCAGCTCCGGTTATCCGGCGGCGTGTGTCCGTGCGGTCCCGGTGTCAGTGGGAGAAGTCTGCTGAAATCTCGGCGAGGGTGCGCCCTTTTGTCTCAGGCGCGAGCCATTGCGAGAGGACTGCGCCGAGTAATGCGACGGCGGCGGCTACGACCATGGTTGCGCCCATGCCTATGTTGGCGATCGCCCATGGCAGGGCGAAGGTGCCGAGTGCGGCTCCGATCCGGCTGAAGGACGCGGCGAAGCCCATACCGACGCCGCGCAGGTGGCCGGGGAATACCTCGGCCGGATAGACCTGGGTCATCGTGGTGTAGCCGGCATTGAAGTAGGAGAAGGCGAGAAACAGGACGAGCACGAGGATCGCTGGTGCGTTCCCCCATACTCCGATGACCAGCAGGATGCCCGCGCAGAGCCACTGCCCGGGCACAGTGAGGATTCGGCGGCCGAGCTTATCAATCAGAAGTACGCTGGTGACAACGCCCGCGACCGCAAGTGCGGACAGGCCGACTCCACCGGCCCAGCCGCCGCCGAAGCCGAATTGGTTGAGTACCTCGTCGGCGAAGGTCGCGATCGCGAAGTACGGAGTGACCGCGCAGAACCAAAAACCTGCAGTGAAGACAGTGGCGCGCCAGTACTGCCTCGAGAACAGCATTCCGAAGGAGGCGTTCTTGATTTTGGTCCCACTCTCCGCGGCTTGGGCCTCCTGGAGCATCCTCAGATCCATCTCTCCGGTGATGCTGTCGTGCATCTGCGGCGATTCGACATATCGGTGTGCGATCTCGAGTGCTTCCTTGTGCCGTCCCTTAGTAATGAGCCAGCTCGGCGATTCGGGGAGGCCCATGCGGGCGAGGAACAGAACGAATGCCAGTATCGTGCTCGTGCCGAGTACTAGGCGCCATGGGGTGCCGGCGTCGTGCAGGAGCGTGCCGATGATGAATGCCATCATGAAACCGACGTACCAGGCGATCAGGGTCAGCCCGAGCAACCGCCCGCGGAGCTTGGGTGGGGAGAACTCTGACAGCAGTGGCCCACCGATTGAGTACTCGCCGCCGATCGCGACGCCCATCATGAATCGGATGATGGCCAACTGGATCACGGCGCCGTCTCCAGAGGTTACGAAGAATTGGGCTCCTGAGGCGACCAGGAACAGGCCCATGTCCACCAGGAACATTGGCTTGCGTCCGAACTTGTCAGTAGCCCAGCCAGCCAGCGGGGAGCCGATGAATATACCAGCCAGCGGGCCTGCAGCGATCATGCCCAGCGATAGTGCGTCGAGCTGGAGATCTGACCGCATGGATCCGGTGACCGGGCCGATGATTCCGAGGATGTAACCGTCGAGGAACATCCCGCCTATGAAGACCGCTACAAGCCGCATCATGAAGCGGCGCTTGAACTTGGAGCTGGTCTCTTTTGATGAGGAGGTGTCGACGGGGGCCGTCGTCTTGGTTGGATTGATCATTGAGATTCGTTCCCTTCCGGCTTCAGCGCAAACCGCTGAAGGTGCCAGAGCGCTGTTTCCTGGACCCACGGACAGGCTTCGGCGTCGTTCCCCGGTTCCGGCGCCCCGCGCTGCTTTGATCGATGGTGCTGCCATCCCTGATAGTCATAGACAGTTTCCTTTGGTGATCTGGCGCTGCCGCATGGATACTGGCAGCGTTGTGCGGCCGATGCACGGGCCAGGGCCCCTTTCGGATCGGCCATCATGAATTCGTTCGTCTGTTCCCCAAAGTCATCACGGGTGGAGCCGGGGGACGGGAGGAGCGTATCCGGGCGTGCCTCGTTCCGTGATGATCAACAACCTTCGCTGTATGCAACAAAATCGTGCGCTAGCTCACATTCAATGTCAAGAGTGTGACCCCCTAAAGGCAAAGTGTGTAGGCGCTCCTGCTGGGGACTCCGGGTCACACCAAAGGCCCTGACCGCTGGGACAGGGAGACCTCTGCCATATCGAGTGCCTGGTGAGGGGGTAAACAGGGCAAACCTGTGCGTCAGGGTGGGATGGTGGCCTCCGCTCCGGGTGTCCTTGTGGTTTCTGGTGCTGCCCACGGAAGCGGGAGCACGGGAACGGGTCCTCCCGAGTCAACACCCTGGGGTGGAACGGCCATGACCGCGTCCGCCCAGGCAAGCCCGCGCATCATGCCGGGCCCGGTGTGCTGGACTGGGAACGCAAGGCCGGACAGGAACCGGCAGGGGACCAGGCGTGTCCTTCCCGGATCGCCCTCGAGGTCGCAGCCGGACATCACGAGCTGCAACGGAGGCAGCTGCGCGCCCCCAAGCGAGGCGATCAGGGGTGCGCCGACAGTGAGAAGGGCCATCACGGCCGCCAGCGGATTGCCCGGAAGACCGATCACGAACCGCCCGTCCGGAAGCCCGGCGAGCACGGCCGGATGGCCGGGACGCATCGCGATGCCGTCCACCAGCAACTGCCCGCCCATGGCGTCGACGGCGGCACGGAAATGGTCGGTGCCGGATTTTCCGGTGCCGCCGGTGGTGATGAGCACGTCTGCGTGCCCGCCATGGGGCATCACCGGGTTCGCCAGGGCAGCCAGCCAATCGCTGAACGAGTCACCGATTCTTTGCGGGCTGTCCGCAACACCGCCGAGCAGGGAAACCACGTGTCCGAGCTGCGGGCCAAAGGTGTCCCGGACCTGTCCCGGGCCCGGAATTCCTTGCGTCACCACTTCGGCGCCGGTGAGTACGACGGCGGCAGCGGGCCGGGCGCGGACCTGGACGGTGTCGTGCCCTGCCGCCGCAGCCAGGGCCACGTGCGCGGGATTAAGGACGGTGCCGGCAGGGATGAGTACGTCCCCTGACCGGGCTTCCTGCCCGGCAGGGCGGATGTGTTGGCCGCTGCACGGCTCACCGGGCTTCGCATCGGCACGCAGCGCCAGGATGTGGTTGCCGTTGGGGTCCCGCACGGCCAGGCCGCTTTCCTTGCGCAGGACGGCGTCGGCGCCGTGCGGTACCAGGCCGCCGGTGGCAATCACGGCGGCACTGTTTGCGGATAAAAATCTGTTGCCCTCACCGGGCAGGGATCCATGCTGGCCGGCTCCGGCCAGCAGCCATGGACCAGGCCCGTTCACGGCCCAACCGTCCATGGCGGACGAGGCATAATGCGGGAGGTCCTGGAGGGCGGTGACATCCCGGCTCAGCGTGCGTCCATTGGCTTCAGCGAGCGGGACTGCCACGGGCGGGAGCGGACCGGCGGAACCGAAGGCCACATGGCGCGCTTCGGACCACGGTATGCACCCGCGTTCCGGGACGGGACCCGGCGCAGCCGTGCTCCTTGAAACGCTGGCTGTCAATCCATTGGCAGGCATCCGGGGCCCCTCCTTGTTAAGTCACCGGCACCATGCCGGTTGCGGGGTCCCGTTTTCCGAAAACGGTGCTTCGATGAGGAATACCTCCCCAGGTCTTAGGCCCATCGAAGCACCTTTCACGGAAAACGGGACGCCCGTTGCTAACGCTGTGCCTTTCCTAGCCCGCGGCTTCCAGGACCTGGGACTCCAGGGGCCCGGCCGCCAGCGGCAGGGAAGACACTTGCCTGCGTGCAGCCTCCACGGTGTGAAGCAGCAGCAATGCCGTGGTCACTGAGCCCACGCCGCCGGGAACCGGGGTGAGCGCCGCTGCCGTCCCGGTGACGCCGGCTTCGTCCACGTCACCCACCAGCGAGCCGTCGGGAAGGACGTTCGTGCCGACGTCGACCACTACCGTCCGGGAGGAGACATGGCTGCCGGTCAGCAGGCCGGCGCGTCCGGCGGCGACCACCACGACGTCGGCATCCTTCGTGTAGCGCTCAAGAGGGCCCGACCTGGAATGGCAGACCGTCACGGCGGCATCGCGTGCCAGCAGCAGGAGGGACAGTGGCTTGCCCACCACGGCGGACCGGCCCACGACCACCACGCCCTTGCCCGCCAGGGGAACCTGGTAATGATCCAGGATTTCGACGACGGAGCGCGCGGTGGCGGGCGCAAAGGCCGGCTGCCCCACGGCAAGGCGACCCAGGCTCAACGGATTTGCGCCGTCAATGTCCTTTTCCGGGGCGATAAGGCCCACCAGGTTGTCCGTCCGGACACCGGGCGGCAGTGGAGTTTGCAGGATGATGCCGTTCACGGACGGTTCGGCGCTCAGGTCCCGCAGGACGCTGGCCAGCACCGGTTCCGTTGCGTCATGGCCCAGGTCGATGATCCGGCAACCCACTCCTGCCCGCTCCGCTGCCCGCTCGATGGAGCGGACGTACCAGTGCGTTGACTCATCGGCGGTCGCCATGACCACCGCCACGACCGGGCGGACGCCGTCCAGTTCAAGCGACCGGACCTGCTCCTGCACTTCCTTGTGGAACAAACCGGCCAAAGGCTTTCCGGAAAGTACTGCGGTGCTCAACCAAGGATCCTTTCCCGCACGCGGGCCGAGAGGGCCTCAGCCGCCAGGACTACCTTTTCCTCAATACCGTCCGTCTGCCGAGCAAGCAGCGCGCGTGCCTCCGGGTCCTTGACCGCCACGACGTTGATGTCGATGTTGACGCGCGCGGTGGCGGCAGCTGCGCGGGCGGCATCGGCAGCCGCTGCCACGTCGCTGATGACGTTCGCGTTGGCCACGTCGAACAGCTCCGTGGCGAGGTCCACGATGTCGCCTGAGACCTTGATGAGCTGGGCGGGTGTCTGTGCAGCCTGGATGAGTGCCGACTGGATCCCGGCCGCGCGCGCGGCCTTGGACTCATCCGTGTCGGACGGCAGCCTGTAGGAGTCGATGACTGCCTGGAAGGCCTGTTCGTCCGCGTCGGCCAGGCGCAGTGCCTCGGTAATGAGATTGTCTGCTGCCTGGGTAATGCGCTGCACCTGGGGTGCGTGCTGTTCGTACCTGGCGCCTGTGGTGTAACGCGCCACCATGGCCACCAGGGCTGCCCCCTGGGCCGCATGCAGGGCCGCGGCTGCACCGCCGCCCGGCGTGGGCTGTTTTGCGGCCAGGCGTGTGAGGTAGCTGCTGACTGTCTCTGAGCTGATCATGGCACTACCCGCGGAGCCGGGTCATGGTGGGGTCGTACAGCGGGTCCTGGGTCACCGTGGCAACGATCCGGCGTCCGAAGTACTCGATCTCCACGGAGTCGCCGATCGAAACTTCGGCGGGCAGGTAGGAATAGGCGATCGGTTTCCTGACCGTGTAGCCGTAGGCGGCGCTGGTCACGTAGCCAACTGCCTGGTCCTTGTAGAACACCGGTTCCTTGCCGAGCACCAGGCTGCGGCCGTCGTCGACCGTGAGGCAGCGCAGGCGCCGCGCGGAGTTCTCCTCCGTGCGGCCTTCCAGGGCCGCCTTGCCGACGAAGTTGTCCTTGGCCATCTTCACCGCGAAGCCCAGGCCGGCCTCGAAGGGGTCGTGCTCGGTGGTCATGTCCGTGCCCCAGGAGCGGTAGCCCTTTTCCAGGCGGAGCGAGCTGAACGCGGCCCGCCCGGCAGCGATGACGCCAAACGGCTGGCCGGCCTTCCACAGGGCATCCCAGAGCCGCTGTCCGTTGTCGGCGCTGGTGTACAGTTCCCAGCCCAGCTCACCGACGTAGGACAGGCGCATGGCGGTAACGGGGACGCCACCGATGACCACCTTCTTGGCGCGGAAGTATTTCAGGCCATCGTTGGAGAAGTCATCGCTGCTGACGGTGCCGACGAGGTCGCGGGCGAGCGGGCCCCACAGGCCGATGCAGCAGGTGCCGCCGGTGGTGTCGCGGACCTGGACCCAGTCGTCGGCGCTGCCGCTTGCTGTCTGGTGCCGGGCTGCCCGGTCGAAGTAGGCGGTGTCGATGTTGCCGTTGGCACCGAGCTGGAAGGTGTCCTCGCTGAGGCGGGCCACGGTGATGTCACTGCGGACCCCGCCCTGCTCGTCCAGGAGCAACGTGTAGGTGACGGCTCCGGGCTTCTTGTTCATTTCCGCGGTGGTCAGTTCCTGCAGCAGCTTCAGGGCGCCCGGTCCGGAGATTTCGAGGCGCTTGAGCGGGGTCATGTCGTACATGGCGACGGCGGTGCGCGTCTTCCATGCCTCGGCCGCGGCAATAGGCGAGCTGAACATGCCGGACCAGGAATCACGGGCCGGCGGCTGCCAGTCAGCGGGCATCTCCTTGAGGAGCTCGGCGTTGGCCTCGAACCAGTAGGGCCGTTCCCAGCCGCCGCCTTCCAGGAAGTAGCCGCCCAGCTGCTTGTGCCTGGCATGGAAGGGGCTGACGCGCAGGTTGCGCGGGGAGAGCTTGGGCTGCAGCGGGTGCAGGACGTCGTAGATCTCCACGAAGTTCTGCTGCGAGGTTTCGCTGACGTATTCGGGGGTCAGCTGCACGTCCTCGAAGCGGTGGATGTCGCAGTCGCCCAGGTCGATGGAGGACTTGCCGTCCACCAGGAGTTCGGCCACAGCGCGCGCGATGCCGGCGGAGTGGGTGACCCAGACGGCTTCGGCCACGAAGAAGCCGTCGAGTTCCCTGGACTCGCCAACGAGGGATCCGCCGTCGGGGGTGAAGGAGAAGATGCCGTTGAAGCCGTCCTCGATCTCGCTTTCGCGCAGGGCGGGCAGGATCTGCTTGGTGGCTTCCCACGCGGGGAGGAAGTCCTCGAGGGTGAAGTCCAGCCGGGACGGCATGTTGTGCTCGCTGATCTCATGCGGCTTGAAGCTGCCGAGTTCGTCGAGGTCCACGGGCATGGGCTTGTGGGCGTAGGAGCCGATGCCGTAGCGGTCGCCGTGTTCGCGGTAGTAGAGGTCCTGGTCCTGGTGCCGGAGGATGGGCAGCCGGGCGCCGTTGGGCAGTTCGTTCTTGCCCTGCTGTGCCGGAACCGGGGTGGTCTTGACGTACTGGTGGGCCAGGGGCAGCAGCGGCACGGACATGCCGATCAGCTCGCCCACCTTTGCACCCCAGAAGCCGGCGCAGGAGACCACGATGTCTGCCGGGATCACGCCGTCGGGCGTCTGGACGCCGGTGACCTGCCTGCCGGACTGTTCGATGCCGGTCACAGTGGTGTTGCCCAAGTACTTGACGCCGGCCGCTTCGGTGCGCTTGATCAGCAGCTGCACCGCCCGCGCCGCGCTGGCCAGGCCGTCGCTCGGGACGTGCAGGCCGCCGAGGATGTCCTCATCGTTGATGAGCGGGTAAAGCTCCTTGCATTCTGCCGGGGAAAGAATGGAGCCTTCGATGCCCCATGCCTGCGCATAGCCGAGCTTGCGCTTCAGGTCCGCGAGGCGGGTCTCGGTGGTGGCAACCTCCAGGCCGCCCACCTGGTTGAAGCAGCTGACGCCGTCTTCGGTGAGGGACAGCAGTTTCTCCACGGTGTACTTGGCGAACAGCGCCATGGACTTGGAGGGGTTGGTCTGGAAGACCAGTCCCGGGGCGTGCGAGGTGGAGCCGCCGGGCATGTTGAGGGGTCCCTGGTCCAGGACGGTGATGTTGTTCCAGCCGCGCGTGACGAGTTCATCCGCGAGG
This sequence comes from Arthrobacter sp. NicSoilB11, assembly GCF_019977375.1. Classification (NCBI taxonomy): domain Bacteria; kingdom Bacillati; phylum Actinomycetota; class Actinomycetes; order Micrococcales; family Micrococcaceae; genus Arthrobacter; species Arthrobacter sp. NicSoilB11. The sequence goes on along the minus strand of NZ_AP024657.1, from coordinate 3,895,419 downwards.
TTGGTGCCGACGATGCCGGCTCCGATAATGACAATGCGTGGTGACGATTCCAAGGAAGTCTCTCCTGCTGCTTTACGGGTTAGGTCTGCGGACGAGGGCTGCTTACCGGAACACCACGGTGCTGGTCTGGTCCAGCAGCACGCGGTGCTGGCAGTGCCAGCGGACGGCGCGGGAGAGGGCCAGTGCCTCGGCGTCCTGGCCCACGGTGGACAGCTGCGCCGGGCCGTAGCTGTGGTCCACGCGGATGACTTCCTGCTCGATGATGGGACCCTCATCCAGGTCCGCCGTGACGTAGTGGGCGGTGGCGCCCACCAGCTTGACTCCGCGGTCGTAGGCCTGGTGGTAGGGGCGTGCGCCCTTGAAGCCAGGGAGGAAGGAGTGGTGGATGTTGATGGCCCGGCCCTCCAGCGCCCGGCAGAGATCGTCGGAGAGCACCTGCATGTAACGGGCCAGGACCACGAGGTCGGCCTCGTACTCCTCCACCAGCTCCAGCAGCCTGCGTTCGGCGTCGGCCTTCGTGTCCGGTGTGACGGGGACGTAGATGAAGGGGAGCCCTGCGGCTTCCGCCATTGCACGGTGGGTCTCGTGGTTGGAAACGACCGCTACCAGTTCGCCGCCAAGGCTGCCGCCGCGCCAGCGGAAGATCAGGTCATTCAGGCAGTGCCCGAACTTGGACACCATCACCAGAACGCGCGGCTGGGTCTTGTCGTGGAAGCTGAAACTCATGTCGAACCGGCCTGCAATGGACGCAAATTCTTCCTCGAGCATCGCCGGCGTGTAGTTGGGGGAGCCGGAGAACGCTGTGCGCAGGTGCAGGGTCTCACGCAGGCTGTCATCGAACTGCTGGTGTTCCTCGATGTTGAAGCCACGCTCGAAGAGGAACGTGGTCACGGCCTGCACAATCCCTGCCTGCTCGCGGCAGGACAAGGTCAGCACGAACTTCTGCGCCTGCTCTTCCTTGAGCGCCGGCAGGGTAGCGGTTGCTGAAGCTGTTTCAATGAGGGTCATGTCCCTCCTCCTTCTAGATATATTCAAAAGCTGCGGACTGATATATTAGATTGGGTGTCAGCGTATACTGGTCTCGAGGCGAGGTCAATAGTTTTTTTCTGGTTGGGAAGAAGGGGCTCAGCATGGCATTCGAAGCTTTGGCGGTGGCGGACGACGCCGGCAGGAAGTCGCTGGCAGACGTCGCGTACGAGAGCATCCGCGACTGGTTGCTGACCCTTGAAATCAAGCCCGGCGAGCTGCTGAATGACGAGCTCCTTGCCAAGAACCTGGGCGTGGGGCGGACTCCGGTGCGCGAAGCGCTGAAGCGGCTGGAGCTGGACCGGCTGGTGAAGACCTACCCCCGGCGGGGTACCTTCGCCACCAGGGTGGACGTGACCGACCTTTCCTTCATCTCGGAAATCCGGGCCCAGCTCGAGCCCCTTGCTGCCGCACGTGCTGCCCGGGTGGCATCCCCGGCGGTTCGGGACGGGCTGCGTGCCACGCTCGAGAAGGTCGAGGCATTCGATGTTGCCGCAGCAACCGTAACCGAGACGCTGCAGCTGGATGCCCGGGTGCACCAGGGCATTTACGCCGCCGCTGCCAACCCTCACCTGGAGGACATCCTGATCCGCTATGACAACCTGGCAACGCGGATCTGGTGCATGGTCATCGACCGCCTGCCGGACCTGTCCCACCACGTGCGCGAACACCTCGATCTGCTCCGCGCCGTCATTGACGGGGATGAGGAGCGGGCCTCCGAGCTTGCCAAGGCCCACGTGAGTGGATTCGAGCATGCGGTCCGGGAGGCCCTCTTCAAGGCTTAGTCCCGGCCGGTCTGCGCGTCTGTTGACATCGGGTGTGACCTGCACCATACTCTGAATCCAGATTGATATATCAATCAAATATCAGAGTTGGATTCCCATGAGCGGCGATGGCGCCGGCGAACGGAGCGACCAGTGAATTCCCAGGCAACCCTTGAAGCCCCGCGGAGAGCCACCGGCCTTGACCGTCAACAACGTGGCCAGGGCGGCGGCACGTCGAAAAAGGCCCTTGGCCTCCGGACTGACTGGGCGCGCCTGCCTGGCCGCAATGTCGAGGTGTGGCTACTGGGGGAGTGCGTGGCCAGCGGGGTGGTGGACCAGGCTGCGGAGGATGGATCGGTGCTCTGGATAGCCGCCGAGGGCATCAGCACGCGGCGCATCTTCGACAAGCAATCGGGCTACCAGATCTGGGTGTGACTGTTCTTAGCCCTCGACGCTGCAGGTCCTAACGCAGTCCGTGGCTGTGGGTCAGCGCAATGGCTTCGGTCCGCGAAGCCACGCCCAGCTTCCTGAACAGGTTCCGCACGTGGAACTTGACCGTGTTCTCGCTGATGTTGAGCGCGGCGGCTATGCTTCGGTTGCGTTGGCCCGCAGCCAGCAGTTGGAGGACCTCGAGTTCCCGGGCCGCGAGGTTCCAGCCCGAGACGTCTGCCGGAGAAGCAGGCGGGTCCAGGGGCAGCGTGACGGAAATGTCCGCGCCCCACCCCGGCATGAGATCGACTTCCATGCGGCCGTCCAGTGCCTGGACCCTGCGCTGCAGCCGTTCCATGTTCGGGGCGTCAGCCGAGAGTCCGCCCCGTCCGTCGTCCCGGACATTGATCAGCAGGTTTTCGCCGTCGCAGTCCCACTGGGTCCGCACCCTGCGGACTTCCGGTTGCTCCATCATGGCCAACAGCAGCCCGCGCACGATGGCCCGCGCCGCGATGGCTACCTCGCCGGGCAGCGCCCGGCCATTCAAGGGGGGTTCGATGAATTGCACGTCGATCCCACTGAACCGGGTCAGCGGACGCAGATCCTCGCGAAGCCGTTCGAAGGCGGTGGCCACCGGTTCCTTCACCAGTTCTGCCGTCTGGTCATTGTGCGTGCGCAGTTCCACCAGCGCCTTGGCCGCGGCGTCACTGACGGTGGCCCGTGCCGTTGCGTCATCCAGGGAGCCTGACCGTGCGGCCGCCAGGATGGTTTCCAGGGTTGTGGAATGAAGGTCCACCAGCTCGCCCGTGACCCTGATCCGTTCCGCGGATGCTGCCCGTGACTCCAGCAGGTAGGACGGCGGCGCATCCTTCACCTTCTCCTGGATCCGGCGTGCTGCCATTACCCAGAGATAGGACACGAGGTCCAGGTTCTCCATGTCCCCGGCCTGCTGCCGGCCCCCGGCCGTCCCGGGATAGGTAATGACCAGCAAAGCGTTGCTGGGAGCGTACCTCAGGGCGAAGGCCTGCCGTTGCCTGCCTGCGATCTGTGCCGTTCCCGCCCAAGGCCCCTCAGCGGCCACCTGCTCGCGCAGCTGCTGGAGTTCGCTGATCGATACCCGGGCCACCACCTCCCCGTCGCCTGACTTCTTCTGCGGGCGTCCTGTGCATTCCTCGGTGAAGATCACCAGGGCGTCGCCGCCAGTGTAGGGGCGGACAGCTTCGTGCAGCCGTTCGGCAATGGCGGAGAGGGGCGCCTCCGCGATCCGGGCCACCGCGCGGAGCAGGGGCCAGGGAAGGGCGGTTTCGGGGAAGTCCGTAACCAGCCGAACGGGCGGGGTGCTCTCAATCATCTCGACAGATTACGCGAAGAATCCCGTCCTGAACTACCCGAACGGGTGGTTAAAACCATCCCGAATTGGCGTATCACCTACCCGCCCGTTTCGGCACGATGGATGCCAGGTACACGATGAAGGAGGAGATATGGACTCAACCGTTCTGACCGCTCCCGCGGTGGAAGCAACCGGCGGGGCCATCACGGGCAATATCTCCCTGGTGTTAAGGGAGATCGCAGACACCGCGGCCCGCATCAGCCCGGACAGGCTGCGCCAGGCGGTCTCGATGCTGGAGAACGCCGACCGCGTCTTTGTGGCCGGGGCAGGCCGCAGCGGCCTGGTGCTGAGGATGGCAGCGATGCGGCTGATGCACCTCGGCCTCGTGGTCCACGTGGCCGGGGACACCACCACCCCCGCCATCCGGAAGGGTGACCTTCTGCTCGTCGCATCGGGCTCCGGCAGCACGTCGGGGATCGTGAAGGCCGCCGAGACCGCCGCCAAGGCGGGGGCCCGGATCGTCGCCTTCACTGCCAACCCCGGTTCGGCACTCGCAGGACTGGCTGACGCCGTCGTGCTGCTCCCGGCCCAGCAAAAGACCGACCACGGCTCGGGCGTCTCCCGCCAGTACTCCGGGAGCCTCTTCGAACAGGTGCTCTTCGTGGCAACGGAGGCGGTGTTCCAAACACTCTGGGACAACGCCGACGTCCCCGCCGAGCAGTTGTGGCTGCGCCACGCCAACCTCGAATAGACCTTTCCCGACTTTCCAGTCCTTTGGACAAAACCCCAACAGAAAGAAGAAGCAATGAAACTTCAGGTAGCCATTGACCTCCTCACCGTCGAGGACGCCCTCGAGCTGGCCGGCAAGGTCGCTGAATACGTGGACATCATCGAACTGGGCACGCCCCTCATCAAGGCTGCGGGCCTCTCCGCCGTTACGGCCATCAAGGAAGCCCACCCGGACAAGCTGGTTTTCGCCGACATGAAGACCATGGACGCCGGCGAACTCGAAGCCGACATCGCCTTCAAGGCGGGCGCCGACCTGGTCACCGTGCTCGGCTCCGCCGATGACTCCACGATCGCGGGCGCCGTCAAGGCCGCAAAGGCACACAGCAAGGGCGTCGTCGTTGACCTGATCGGCATCGCGGACAAGGCCACCCGGGCCAGGGAAGTGCGCGCCCTGGGTGCGAAGTTCGTCGAGATGCACGCGGGCCTGGACGAGCAGGCAAAGCCCGGGTTCGACCTGACTGGACTGCTACGCGCGGGCGAAGAATCGCAGGTGCCCTTCTCCGTGGCAGGCGGCGTGAACGTCAGCACCATCGCAGCCGTCCAGGCCGCAGGAGCCGACGTGGCGGTGGCCGGCGGCGCCATCTACGGCGCCGCAGATCCGGCTCTGGCCGCCAAGGAACTCCAGGCTGCCATCAACTAGGCCCTGGCATACGGCGGCGGCTCCACCTGGACCGGGGTGGGGCCGCCGCTGTGCCATGCCCTCATCGAGCCCATTCCGTGGCGGACGAACCTGGAGAAGGCCATGATCGTTAACCTGCCCGACACCACTACCTCGAAGGTGTCCAAGAAACTCATGGCCCTGCGCGAGCAGGGCGGCGTGATCGCGCTGGGCCGGGTCCTGACCCTGGTGGTCGTGACCAAGTCCGGGCTCGAGGAAGAAGCGATCGAGGCCGCGAACGACGCCAGCCGGGAACACCCCTGCCGGATCATCGTCCTCGCCGACGCCGGGAAGTACGCCGAAGACCGGCTCGACGCGCAGATCCGGGTCGGCGGGGACGCCGGCGCCTCGGAAGTGATCGTGCTGCGCGGCTATGGCCAACTGGCCCACGAGTCCGGGTCCCTGATGGCCGCGCTGCTGCTTCCGGACGCCCCGATCGTGGCCTGGTGGCCGCACGGCGCCCCCGCGAACGCGTGCGAGACCTCCATCGGCGCGATCGCGCACCGCAGGATCACCGACTCCGCGAACGAACCCGACCCCCAGGCCGCACTGGAACGGATCCACCGCACCTACAAGGCCGGCGACACCGACCTCGCCTGGACCCGACTGACCAACTGGCGGATCCAGCTCGCAGCAGCCCTGGACCAGGTCGACCCATCCTTGGTGCTTGCCGCCGAGGTGGAGGGCGCCCCGGATTCCCCCAGCCCGCTGCTGATGGCTGCCTGGCTCAAGCTCGCGCTGGACGTACCTGTGAACAAGGTTGCAGGACCGGCAGGATCGGGCCTTGGCCGAGTGAGCCTCACGCTGGCCGACGGTCGGATTCAGCTTCTCCGCCCCGGAGGCTTCGTCGCCGAACTCACCCAACCCGGCCACCCTGCCCAGCGGATCCCGCTCCCACGCCGCAGCCTCAGCGAATGCCTCGCCGAAGAACTCCGCCGCCTCCAGCCGGACCCTGTTTTCGGTGAGGTGCTGGCCACCGTGGGGCGTTTGTGCGCGGACAGGCAAGTGCAGCCGGTGCCTGAGGCCGGTTACCAGCTGCAGGGTTGCATGGTGGTGGCCTAGCCGCAGGGCCATTAAAGGATTTGGCCCCGGCGCATGATGCGCCGGGGCCAAATTCGGGTGTTTACCTAACGTGTGGCTGCCTTCTCCAGATCCTGCCCCTTGCCCGGGCACCTCTGGCCATCGGCGCACTCTTCTGCGCACTCGTGCTTTGTCACAAGGTCGAACTGCGCGCCCCGGTGTTGCTCCACGCCCGCCCGGATAGCCCGTTCCACCACAGAGTCCGCCAGCCGGCGGCGCAGGGAAAGGGGGTCCCTGCGCAGGTCCTTGGTGATGGCGAAACAAAGCAACAGCATGACGATCACGAAGGGCAGGGCAGCGACGATGGTGATCCGCTGCAGGCCCGACAACGCTTCGGAGGGCTGGTCACCGCCGGCCAAAAGCATGACGGCGGCCACGGCGCCGGTGAGGGCGCCCCAGAAGATGACCAGGGCACGCTTGGGGTCGGAGCTGCCGTTGGAGCTCAGCGACGCCATGATCAGGGAGGCGGAATCAGCACCGGTAATGAAGAAGATTGCCACCAGGACCATGGCCAGGACAATTACGGCCGCAATCATCCACTCCGGCAGGGGGAGGTTCTTCACCAGGTTGAACAGGGCGCCGTCAAAATCGATGGTTGCCTTGCCGTCGGTGACGGTCATTAGGCCCGGCGTGCCGGCTTTGTCAGCTTCCTGCTGGATGTGGAAGGCCGTACCGCCGAAGATGCCAAACCAGATGACGCTGACAATGCTGGGGACCAGCAGTACGCCGGTGACGAACTGCCGGATGGTCCGGCCGCGGCTGATCCTGGCGATGAACATGCCCACGAAGGGCGTCCAGGAAATCCACCAGGCCCAATAGAAGATGGTCCAGCCGGACATCCAGGTCCGCAGCGCCTCGTCGCCAACGGCCTCGGTGCGGGAGGACATTTCGGCCAGGTCGCGCAGATAGTCGCCCACCGCCGAGGGGATGAGGTTGAGGATGAAAAGAGTGGGGCCCGCCACGAAGACGATGGCGGCGAGGACCACTGCAAGGACCATGTTGACGTTGGACAGCCACTGGATTCCACGGCTGATGCCGGACACGGCGGAGGCGATGAAGCACGCTGTCAGGATGGCCACGATGGCCACGAGCACGGGTGTTCCGATCTCGCCTGTCCAGCCGTTCGAGGTGAAGCCGCTGCCGATCTGCAGGGCGCCAAGACCCAGTGACGCGGCGGTACCGAAGAGGGTGGCGAAGATGGCCAGGATGTTGATGACCTTGCCCACCGGCCCCTCAACGGTCCTGATGCCGAACAACGAGGTGAAGGCGGCGGAGATCAGTTGCCTGCGTCCCAGCCGGTAGGTGCCATAGGCCATGGCAATGCCCACCACCGCATACATGGCCCAGGGGTGCAGGGTCCAGTGGAAAATCGAGGTGGCCATGGCAGTCTGGATGGCTGCCGGGGTGCGCCCGTCAACCGTTCCGGGCGGGGGAGAAACGAAGTGGTACAGCGGCTCGGCCACCCCATAAAACATCAGGCCGATGCCCATTCCGGCGGCGAACATCATGGCGATCCATGACACCGTGCGGAATTCGGGTTTCTCACCGTCCTTGCCCAGCGGAATGTTGCCGAACTTGCCCATGGCCAGCCACAGGACAAACACGACGAACAGGGACGCCAGGACCATGAAGAGCCAGCCGGTGTATTCCATGACCCAGTCCAGGGCGTCCTTGGAAGTGGTGGCCAGGCTGTCCTTGTCGGCAAATCCCCACACCACGAAGGCAAGGGCAATGGCGCCGGTGATGCCGAACGTGGCCTTGTCCAGCGTCAGCTTCCGGTCGCGGCGCTGGGAGACGGCCTGCTCCCTGTTACTCAGCCGCAGTTCGGCCAGAATCTGCTTGTGTTCGTTGACGGCGGGAAGGGCGGCTGTCGATTCCTCTTGGTCGGTGTCCAGAGGCTCGGGGGGAGCGCCATCTGAAGGCGGCACTTTTGGCTTGGCGGAGGTTAGATCACTATTAATGGCCATGAAAGCGGGTCCTTTGGCTAGTCCATGGGCTTGCGTTTAGTGCTGGGAATCGGGCAGAGCAATCCGGGGGTGAATTGCCGCGTGGCCGTTCGCCAGCGGTGGCAGGGCCTTGAGCCCCATGGGGGAGGTGTTCCGCAAAGATCAACAGAGTTCGCGCTAAGCAACAAGAGTGCTGTACGTCACTTTGAAAGTCAAGGATGCCAGGCAGCGTGAACCTCTTGGGGCGCATTGTGTCGCCGGACCGAGCTGTTGCATAGTGCGCTTGTTGTTGCGCTCCAGCGTCCGGGTTCAGTGCGCCGGCAGCGGCTCCCGCATAGGCGAAAGGGCAGGCCAACCGTTCGGGGACACAACAATGGCCCCGGGCACTGCCCGGGGCCATTGTTGTGTCATTTCCGCGTGTACCCCATATTGGCGCTGACCTGGAGCCCGGCTTCCTTGAGCGATTCGAGCAGGCCAGGAATCTTCTCGGGGTCGAACCGGAAGGCCGGGCCGGAGATGCTGAGGGCGCCAATCACGGTGCCCTGGTGGTTGTAGACCGGCACCGCCACGGCATTCAGGCCGATCTCGAACTCCTCGTGCACCACGGAGTACCCCTTGGCGGCTACCTCGAGCAGCTGTGCGTCCAGTTCCTTGCGGCTGGTGATGGTGCGGGCAGTCCGGGCAGCAAGGCCCGTCTCCTTGAGGATACGGTCCCGGTCGTCCGCCTCCAGGGCAGCCAGGAGGACTTTGCCGCTGGACGTGGCGTGCAGCGGGGTGAGGCTCCCCACCCAGTCGTAGGTGGCCAGGGTGGACGGGCCCATGGCCTGGTCCACATTCACCGCGTAGTTCGAGCGCAGGACCGCGAGGTTGACGGTTTCCTTGAATTCGTCGGCCAGGCTTTCCAGGACGGGCCGTGCCTCGCGGACCAGGCTGAGCCGCCCGGGGATGGAACTGGCCAGGCGCAGGATTCCAAAACCGAGCTGGTACTTGCCCCGCTCGCTGTTCTGGTGCACCATCTCGCGGGTCACCAGCGATCCCATCAGCCGGGAGACGGTGGACTTGTGGATCCCCATTTCCTCGGCTATTTCGCTCACGCCCGCGTGCCCTTCCCGGGCGAGGATCTCCAGGACGGTCAGGGCGCGCTCCACGGACTGCACGCCGCCGGACTGGCCGCCTTCGGCATCGGTATCGGATTCAGGGTCTCTATTCGAAGCCATACTTCCTGATCCTATGCCGGAAACTGTGACGGCGGTGACATTGGGTTAACGCGCTTGACACCCGGGCGCCCCCAGGCCGGCCTAGCTGCCGCGGTAGGTGGAGTACGCGAACGGGCTCAGGAGCAAAGGAACGTGGTAATGCTCCGGGCCGGTGACTTCGAAGACCAGGTCCACTTCAGGGAAGAACGTCGCGGTCTGCAGGCCGGCGTAGTACGTGCCCGTGGCGAAGTTCAACTTGTAGTGCCCGGGCTCCAGCTGTTCAGGCCCCAGGTCCTTCGCCCGGCCGTCGGCGTCCGTGCTGGAGGTGGCCAGCTCGCGCCAGGTACCGCCGTCGTTCTTCAAAAGGACGACGGCGACCCCCGCCGCCGGGCGCCCGGCGCCGGTGTCGAGGATGTGGGTGGTCACGTGGGAAACGCTCATTCGCTGATCAGTCCTTCAAGCCGCAGTACGGCGATTTCGCGCAGCTGCTGGGCCACGATGGTGTCTTCCTCCTGCGGGGAATTGCCGAGCCGCTGGTTCAGGGCCTGCAGGATTTCCGGAGCGGTGCGTCCGGCGGCCCGGATCAGGAAGACGCGGCCGAACTTCTCCTCGTACTCGCGGTTCCCCCGGGCCAGGGCTTCTGCTGCCGCAGCATCGGCCGGATCCACCCCGGCCTGCTCGGAACGGGACATGGACGCCTCGGTGCTGGCCGCCGTCGGACGTTCCCCGATCCTGGGGTGGTGGGCCATGGCGGCGTCAACCTCCGCAGGAGTGAAGGGGTTGGCTGCCTGGGCGGCGAACTCCAGCAGCTGGTCCCGGCTGGCGAACGGCCGGGCTGCTGCCACCGCCTCCACCCAGCGGCTGACGTCGATGCAGGGCCGGAGGGTGGCCTGGGCCGCGGCGGAGCCGGCGGCGTTGAATTCGGCAAGCTTCATGCTGGCGTATTCCTCGATGGTCATGCTGGCATCCATGGTGACGGCTATGCGGATGCCGGAGAACCCGGCGCCTGTTCGGGGATTTCCCCAAACAAGGCTTCCGCATCATGGAACTGTTATTTCAGCATACGTAATATTCAAGAACAGCCGCGTGGCCGTGTCAAGCGGCGGCGCGCAGCTCCGGCAGGGGCAGTCCTAATCCTTGGAGGACGTCCTGGAAAGGACCCAGGTGTTGGTGGCACCCTGGCGCTCGAAGGTCACCGTGGTGACCAGCGCCTCGATCAGCGCCAGGCCGCGGCCCGACTCGGCGTCGTCGCCGGGCGTGGCCGGCTCCATGGGGCCGTACGGTGGCTTGGCGTTGTAGGCACTCACCCGGGCCTGCAGCAGCGTGGGCTGCACGGTGGTCTCCACCCCCAGTTCCACCTCCCGGTCCCCGGCGGGCCTTGCGTGCTGGACGATGTTGGAGGCGGACTCGATGACTGCGGTGGTAAACGTCATCTGGTCCATGTCGTTGACGAACGGAACGTCCAGCCAGAGGCTGTCCAGGTCGTTGTGGACCGCTTCGATGGCGTCCTCGGCAGCAGGCCCCCGGAAGCTGCGCGAGGCCAGGACCTCAGTCATTGCCGAACGCCTCTTCGGCTGTGGCATACGCCGTAAGGACCTTGTCCATGCTGGTGAGCTTCAGGACCATGTTCACCTGGGGCTGCACCGCCGCGATCCGCAGGTCGCCGCCGGCCTGGCGGGCCGCCTTGAGGCAGCCGATCAGCGCGCCCAGCCCGGAGGAATCCATGAAGGCGGTGTTTTCCAGGTTCACCACGATCCGGTTGGACCCGCCGACAATGACATCCGTGACGAACTCGCGCAGCTTGGGCGCGGAGACCATGTTGAGCCGCCCGTCCGCCTTGACTTCCGCGTACGAATCTTTGACCTCGTAACTGAACTCCATCAGGGTTCCTCTCTGTTTGCAGGTTCTGCGGCCGGTTCGTACCCCTTGTAGAGCACGGCGCGGACCAGGATGCTCATGACCACCAGGTCGAAAACCACCCAGACAACATTGACCAGGGTGCCCAGCGGTTCCGCCAGCCCGGCGGCAAGGCGGATGATTCCGACGACGGCGGCGACGGCAAGCAGGATGGACACCACGATCTGGGGCCGGATGAGGCTCCAGCTGGGTCCGCCGCTTTGCCGCGCCTTGGGGGTGACCGCGAACCCAAGGGGACGGCCGAACCACACGTTACGGGCCGCCGTCGTGCATGCCTTGATCCAGGTGGGGAACAGCGCCAGGCTGTACTGCTGCCCGCGCCAGGTGGGGATTCCGCGGCCGGCCACGGCGAACAGCAGCTGGTTGACCACCATGAACGGGATGAAGCGGATGAAGAAGTCCCAGCTCAGGCTGCTGACCGGCAGGATGCCCAGCAGCAGGTAGATGATGGGGGCCGCGAAGTAGATGACCGCGGCGAACCCGCTGAGGTAGGTCCACATGGTGGCGAAGTACATCAGGCGCTGGCCGAGCTTGAGGCCCTTCTGGACCAGCGGGTTTTCGCGGAGCAGCACCTGGATGGTGCCCTGCGCCCAGCGGAGGCGCTGGGTGAGCATGGTCTTCAGGTCCTCCGGCGCCAGGCCGTAGGCCAGGATCTCGTGGTGGTAGACGCTCTCCCAGCCCATGGCGTGCATGCGCATGGCGGTGGCCATGTCCTCGGTGACGGAGATGGTGGCCAGCGGCATTACCGGCTGGGCCTCGTCGCTGCGCTCCACGGTCAGCGCATCCAGGACGGCCTGGACGGATTCCAGGGCGCCCAGCGGCGACCAGTCACGGGCGGACATGCGCTGGACGGCGTCGTCCGTCACCACCGGGACGCCGGACTCGCCCACGTGGGCCAGTTCCATGGCGGCGATCTCTTCGAGGTCGGCCTGCAGGGCGGCGACGTCGGCCTGGACCAGAATCTGGACGGCGGCATCCACGCGGCGGCGGACGCGGTACGTGACCTCGCTGAGTGGCCTGCCGGCGTCCACTTCCTCCTGGGCCTCGCGGGTGGCTGCCTCCACCTCGTCGAGGACCTCGGCCACCAGGGGAGAATCCACGTCTGCTGACTTGCGGGCCTGCTTGATGGCTGCCCGGGATGCGGCCAGGGCACGGCGGATACTCTTCTCGGTTTCCTTGACGTAGCCCACCAGGCCCAGCTGCATCAGGGCCTCGCGGCGAAGGATGGCGTTGGAGCCGCAGAAGAAGGCGGCATTCCAGCCGTCCTTGCCCTGCTGGATGGGACCGTAAAACAGGGGCGCCTGGCTGCCTAGCGGATCATCGGCCGGCACATTGCTGAAGTATTGGGGGGTTTGGACCAGGGCCACCCGGCGGTTGTTGAAGTAGCCCAGGGTCTTTTCCAGGATGTCCGGCTCCGGGATCTGGTCCGCGTCCAGGATCAGCAGGAACTCGCCGTGGGTCACCATGAGGGCGTTGTTCAGGTTCCCGGCCTTGGCGTGGCGGGGGAGGTCCTTGGTCCAGTCTTCGCTGCGGGTGACGTAGCCCAGGCCATGCTGTTCGGCCAGGGCCTTGAGCTCGGGCCGGGCGCCGTCGTCCAGGATCCAGGTGCTGTGCGGGTGCCGGATCTTCTGGGCCGCCAGTGCGGTGGTGAGGACCATGTCCAGGTCTTCGTTGTAGGTGGTGATGAAGACGTCCACGGTTGCATCGTGCGGCGGCGCGGGAGCGCCTTTGCGGATCCTCAGTTTCCACACGGTCATGCCGAAGAGCATGACGTCGATGAGGCTGTAGGTTTCGGCCACCACCAACGGCAGGGCGATCCACCAGGCGTCCCAGTTGAGGGACGCCATCCAGCGCCACGCGATGTAGTTCAGGCCGGTCAGGACGGTCAGGACAACCACCACGCGGGTCCAGAAGCGGGTCAAGCCGGCACCTCCACGGGCAGGCGGCGGACCACAACCACCGTGACGTCGTCTTCGGCGGTTTCTGCGGGGGCCAGGGCCAGGATGGAGTTGCTTGCTTCCTGCGCCGTACCTGCGGACTGCGTTGCGTGCTGCACTGCCTCGGTGAAGTCCTCCACTGACCCGAACACATCCAGCACTCCGTCGCTGACCACAACCAGCGAGTCGCCCGGGGCCAGCTCCAGGCCCGCCTGCGGCCACTGGGTCCCCGGCCAGGCGCCAACCGGTGGTCCGCCGGAGGGGAGGCGGTCCGCCGGTCCGGCCGGCTGGACATGCAGCGCAAGGCCGTGCCCGGCGTCTACATAGCTGACCTTGCCTGATGCCGCGTCCAGGCGGGCATGGAACAGGGTGACAAATGAGTTGGAGGAGTCCAGGTCGGCGGCGATCGCCTTGCTGGCGGCGCCGAACCCGGCGTCGAGGTCCTGCCGCAGGCCCGTGGAACGCATTACTGCGCGGACTGTTGCCGCGATCAGCGCCGCCCCCATGCCTTTGCCCATGGCATCGGCGAAAGTGAGGTGGAGCCCGTCCGGCGTCTGGTACCAATCGTAGAAGTCGCCGCCCACGCTTCGGGACGGGCGGAAGAGGCCCGCCACGTCGTAACCGTCAACCCGGATGTCTTCCTTGGGCAGGAGGCTTTGCTGCACTTCGGTGGCGCGTTCCAGCTCGCCCCGGGCGGCGGACTCCGCCGCGGCTGAGGGCCGGCGCCGGAACAGTGCATTGATCCGGGACTGCAGTTCCCGGGGGCTGAACGGCTTGCTGATGTATTCGTCGGCGCCGTTGTCCAGGCCGGTCAGCTTGTCGAGTTCGTCCGCACGGGCGGTGAGCATCACGATGAACGCGTCCGAGAACTCACGAAGGAGCTTGCAGACCTCCAGCCCGTCAAGGTCCGGCAGGTTCAGGTCCAGGGTTACCAGGTCCGGCCTGGTGCGGCGGACTTCCTCCACCCCCGGGAGCCCTGCCCCGGCCTGGGTGACGTCGAAACCCTGCTTCACCAGGACGCGGACCAGGAGCCCGCGGATGTCGGGGTCGTCTTCGATGACCACGGCACGGCGGGTTTCGGGGGGAGAGACCATAGCTCTACTTCTACAGTATTAAGGCGCACGGGGCATGTCTTAGGCTCCACAGTTTCCGGTGACTTCGCTGACAGAAACGTTGTATGCGGCCCCCTCAGCAGATCTTGCGGAAATCTTGGCATCTGCTTGCCGGGACGTTGAGGAACGGACGTCACACTCGAAGGAACGCAGCAGCGTGCAGGCGGAAAAGCCCGACGACGGGCCACGCGGCGGGCTGCATGGTTTGCGGAGAGCGGGGAAGCGGCATGGAACAAGTCAAAAAGAGGGGAGCGGACAAGGCCAAGGCATTGCTTCGCCTCTATTTCCACTCACGAAAAGTGCGGGCAGCGGCCAGGGAACTGGAGAACGCGCTGGCCGAATCGCGGGAAGTTTCCAGCTGGCCCGGAGACCGGCTCCCCGTGGGGGAGGAGATGTCCCGGCACGTGGAGAAACTGACCCGCCGGCTCAAGCTCGAGACCGAGGCGCACCACAGGCTGGGAATCCTTTTCAAGACTGCGGGTGGAGGGCATTCCGTAGCGGCGCTCTAGGTGCCACACTTAGCAGCAATCGATTGGCTGGGGATAGTCAGGAGATTGCTGTGAGTTTGTTTGTCGGTTGGTCGTACCTGATGGCTGGACTCATGACCATGGACGCGATGCTGCTGGCGCTGTGGGCCATGGAAGTCGATTGGCGAAAGTACTGGCACCGGAAGTAGCGCAGTTATTCCAGTTGCAGCCGCATCAGCACCCGGGGGAAGCCGTTGAGCACCGAGGTGGTGTCCGCAGCCTTGGTGAAGCCAGTATCCTCGAACAGCTTCCGGGTGCCCACGTAGGCCATGGTGAGGTCCACCTTGCGGCCGTTGTTGTCCACCGGATAACCCTCGATGGCCGGGGCCCCATAGGAGCGGGCCATCTCCACGGCGCCTGCCAGCAGAACGTGCGAGATGCCTTTGCCGCGGTGGCCGGGACGGACGCGCAGGCACCACACCGACCACACGTCCTGGTTGTCCACATGCGGGATCTTCCTGTTGCGGGCAAAGGCCGTGTCCGCCCGCGGATGGACCGCTGCCCACCCAACGGGTTCGCCGCCGTCGTACGCCACAATGCCGGGCGGGGGATCCTGGGCCACCAACTGGCGGACCAGCTCCCCGCGTTCCCCGCCACGGAGGGAGACGTTCTGGCGGGACGGGATGCGGTAGCTCAGGCACCAGCAGACGGTGGCATCCGGCCGTTTGGGCCCCACCAGTGTCTTCACGTCCTCGAAAATTGTTGCCGGACGAACCTCGATCGCCATGGAACTATCCTGACACCCACGCGCGAAACAGGGGGGACCAAAAGGCGGGCGCCGTCACTACACTGGGACGCATGACCGAGCAGGAACCGGGCAGGGCGGCTGCGGATTCCGACTCCACCGGCACCTTCCTGCGGAGCCCGGCAGAGCGCTCCCGCACCTTCACCGGCATCCTGGTGAACACAGCCCTGGCCAACATCACCACCAGCTATTTGTGGTTCGCGCTGACTTTTTGGTTGTACCTGGAGACGCGGAACGTGATTGCCACCGGGGTGGTGGGCGGCGCGTACATGCTGCTGATTGCCCTCTCCAGCATCAGCTTCGGCACCTTCGTGGACCGCTGCCGCAAGCTGGCCGTGATGCGCTTCGCTGCCTGCTTCACGCTGGTCATGTTTGTGCTGTCCGGGGTGATGTTCCTGCTGGTGCCTGCCGCGTCACTGCTGGACCTGGGGCAGGCATGGTTCTGGATCTTCACTCTGGTCATCCTGGTCGGCGCCGTGGTGGAGAACCTGCGGAACATTGCCCTGTCCACCACCGTCACCATCCTCATCGAACCGGAGCGCCGTGCCAATGCCAACGGGCTAGTGGGGATGGTGCAGGGGCTGATGTTCATTGTCACCTCCCTGCTGTCCGGATTGTCCGTCGGTCTGCTGGGCATGGGCTGGACCATCGCCGTCGCGCTGGTGCTCACGGCGCTGGCCTTCGCCCACCTGCTGACCCTGCGGATGCCCGAGGAGGTGCGGCCCGCGGCAACAGACGCCCGCGGCGGGTTCGACCTGAGGGGCTCGATCGCGGCAGTGCTGGCCATTTCGGGGCTGTTCGCGCTGATCCTGTTCTCCACGTTCAACAACTTCATCGGCGGCGTGTACATGGCGCTGATGGATCCGTACGGGCTGGAAATGTTCTCAGTGCAGATGTGGGGTGCTGTCTTTGCGGTCGGATCCACCGGGTTCATCATCGGCGGCGCCTTGATCGGCAAGTTCGGGCTCGGCGCCAACCCCCTGCGCACCCTGCTGGTTGCGGTGGCGGCCATGGGAGTGCTGGGTGCGGTCTTCACGCTGCGGGAGTGGGCGTGGCTCTACATCCTGGGGATCTGGCTGTACCTGGTGCTGGTCCCGTTCGTGGAGGCGGCCGAGCAGACCGTCATCCAACGGGTGGTGCCGTTGGAGCGGCAGGGGCGCGTTTTTGGCTTCGCCATGGCATTCGAGTCCGCTGCCGCACCGGTCACCGCGTTCGTCATCGCGCCCATTGCCCAGTTCTGGATCATCCCGTACGCACGGTCAGCGGAAGGTGCAGCCCGACTGGACCCGCTGCTTGGCGGGGGCACCTCCCGCGGAATCGCCCTGGTTTTCCTGGTGGCTGGCATCATCATGATCGCGGCCGCCCTGCTGGCCTTCCTGACTCCCGTTTACCGCCGGGTTTCGGCTTCGTATGCCCACGTGGCGGCGGAGGCGAAGGCAGGTGGTTAAACGCCCGGACGCTCCCGCAGCACGTGCGGAAGCGTCCGGGAAAACCCGCAGCAGGTGATGGATCGTCCTAGACGCCCAGGGCCTCCTTGAGGCGGGCGACGTGGCCGTCGGCCTGCACCTGGTACTGGGCCAGGGTGACTTTGCCTTCGGGGTCCACCACAACGGTGGAGCGGACAATGCCTTCGTGGATTTCGCCCTTGACCAGCTTCTCGCCCCAGGCGCCATAGGCCAGGGCAACGGCATGGTCGGGGTCCGAGAGCAGGGGGAAGGTCAGGGAGAAGTCGCCGCTGAAGCCGGCCAGGGCTTCCTGGGCATCCGGGGAAACCCCGATGACTTCGTAGCCCTTGCCCTGGAGGGAGGCGAGGCTGTCGCGGAAGTCGCAGGCCTCGGTGGTGCAGCCGGGGGTGGCGGCCTTCGGGTAGAAGTAGACAATGACGTTCTTGCCACGGTAATCGGCCAAGGAGGTCTCCCGGCCCTGGGCGTCCCGGAGGGTGAATTCAGGAGCCGGGGTGCCGGGCTGAAGCTTGGTGGTCAGGGTGGGGCTCATGGCGTTCCTTTGTAAGACTCGGTCAGTGATGGCCAAACATCAAGTGAAGCGGGTTGCCGCTTACTGATACAAACCAGCGCGTCATATGCAGTATTCCGCCGGTCCACGAACTGCAGCGTGCGGACCCGGCACAAACTGGTACCCGCCGCCGCGGACAGTTGCCACGGCATGGCGGGCGTTGCCCAGTTTCTTGCGGATCCTGCCCACGTAGACGTCGATGGAGCGTGCCGTGGCGCCGGGGAAATCGAGGGACTCCAGGAACTCCTGCAGTTCCTCGCGGCCCACCGTCCGTGACAGGTGGGTCACCAGGTAGCGCAGCACTTTGTATTCGACGCCGGTCAGGGCCACGGGCCTGCCGTCCAGCAGGACGGTGTCGGCGGCGAGGTCCACGGCGACCCGGCTGACGGGGCCGGCCGACGGCGGCAGGCGGGTGCCGCCGTCGTCATCAGTTGCGCCGGGGTTCTCCGCCGCGGAGGGAACCGGAGAGGAGTCGGCTGCGGCTCCTTCCGCGGCGGACGTGGGGGCTCCGGCGGCAGGCCAATGGACTTCCGCCTCCGGAGCAGTTTCGAGGGCCCTTGCCAGGACCATTTGGGCGGCGTGGCGCAGGAGTTCCGGGCTGGTTCCTTCGGCCGGAACCACCCACACGGCGAGACCGCGGGCGGCGGCCTTGCGTGAAGGAAATCCCGGCCGCGCCCCCGCCCCCGGATAGTGCGCTTCCACTGCCATGGCGTCTCCCTAGACGCCGCCGCGGCGGATCAGCCTGCCCGTGGGGGTCTGGCCGTCCACTACGGCGCCGCGGAGGAAGGTCTTGCGCACCACGCCGGACAGGGCTTTGCCGTCGTACGGGGTGATGGGGTTCTTGTGCTTGAGCTTGGACACGTCCACCACGAAGGCCTCGTCGGGCGCAAAGACGGCGAAGTCGGCGTCGTAGCCCAGCGCCAGCTGGCCCTTGTTGGTGAGGCGGGCCAGTCCGGCGGGCTTCTCCGCCATCCAGGACACCACCTGTTCCAGCGGGATGCCGCGGTGCCGAGCCTCGGTCCAGATCAGGGACAGGCCCAGCTGCAGCGAGGAGACGCCGCCCCAGGCCACGGCGAAGTCCCCGTTTTCCAGATCCTTCAGGTCCAGCGTGGAGGGGGAGTGGTCCGAGACGATGCAGTCGATGGTGCCGTCCAGGAGGCCCTGCCACAGCAGCTCCCGGTTGGAGGCCTCCCGGATGGGTGGGCAGCACTTGTAGGCGGTGGCACCGTCCGGGATCTCTTCCGCCATCAGGGTCAGGTAGTGCGGGCACGTCTCCACGGTGAGCTTGACGCCGTCGCGCTTTGCGCTGGCGATCATGGGCAGCGCGTCCGACGACGACAGGTGCAGGATGTGCGCACGCGCACCGGTCCAGCGGGCCCGTTCGATGACCTCGGCGATGGCCTTGTTCTCGGCGCCACGGGGGCGGGAGGCAAGGAACGTGGAGTAGTGGTCGCCGCCGGGGTGCGGGGCGCGGTCAATCGCGTGCGAGTCCTCGGCGTGGACGATCATGAGGGAGTCGAAGGACTTGAGCTCGGCCATGTCCTCCTCCATCTCGTCCGCGTCCAGGTGCGGGAACTCGTCCACGCCGGAGTGCAGGAGGAAGCACTTGAAGCCGAAGACGCCCTCATCATGCAGGGGGCGCAGATCGGCCTTGTTGCCGGGGATGGCACCGCCCCAGAACCCGACGTCGATGAACGCCTGGTCTTCGGCCACCTCGCGCTTGAGCTTGAGGTTTTCCACCGTGGTGGTGGGCGGAACGGAGTTCAGGGGCATGTCGATGATGGTGGTCACGCCGCCCGCTGCCGCGGCCCGGGTGGCAGAGGCGAAGCCCTCCCACTCGGTGCGGCCGGGCTCGTTGACGTGGACGTGGGTGTCCACCAGGCCCGGGAGCAGCGTCTCGTCGTCGGCGAGGTCGATGATCTCGGCGCCGGCCAGGCCGTTGCCGAGCGGTTCGAGGGCCACGATCTTGCCGTTGCGGACGCCCACCTCGCGTGGCGCGATGCCGGCGGTGGTCAGGATGCGCCGGCCCCGGATGACGAGGTCGAAACGTTCTTCAGACACGGAGGTCCTCCTTGGTACTTGCGGCGGCAGGCCTGTTGGCTGCCAGCCCCGCACTGATTTGGGTGCCCAGCTGCTCCAGCAGCGGCCCTGCCTCTGCTATGCACCTGTTTACATCGGTTTCGAGCGCCGTCAAAGCGTAAACATCCTCGAATCCTGCGGCCGCTGCCTGGCCCTGGTCCAGGGTGGTCCGGCCGCAGACGGCGATGACCGGAACGCCCTGCGCCGCAGCAGCCCGGGCAACACCCATGGGGGTCTTGCCCAGCAGGCTTTGCTCATCCAGGCTGCCTTCGCCGGTGATCACCAGGTCGGCGCCGGCCAGCCGCTGCTCCAGTTCCGTGAATTCAAGGACGACGTCGATCCCCGGCCGCCGCGTGGCGGCCAGGACGGCGATGGCGGCGTAGCCCACGCCGCCGGCTGCCCCGGCTCCGGGAGCCTCGGCAGCCTTGACGGCGCGGAATCCGATTTCCCTGGCCAGGACTTCGACAAACCTGGCCAGGGCGGCGTCGAGCATGCCGACGTCCTGTTGTGTGGCTCCCTTTTGCGGGCCGAAAACCGCCGGGGCGCCCTGGGCGCCCAGCAGCGGGTTGTCGACGTCGGATGCCAGCACAAAGCGGGTGTCCACCAGCCGGGGCTCGAAATCGGTGAAGTCGATGCTGTGCAGGTTTGCCAGCGCAGCCCCGCCCGGTGGAAGTTCGTTGTTCCTGCTGTCCAGGAACCTGGCACCAAGCCCCTGCAGGAGCCCCGCGCCGCCGTCGGTGTTGGCGCTGCCGCCCACGCCCAGGATGATCCGCCGGCAGCCGGCGTCCAGGGCGGCCCTGATGAGCTGGCCCGTGCCCAGGCTGGTGGCTGTGGTGGCGTCAGCCGAGCCCGGCCTGCCGCCGTTCCGGACGCCCGGCATCAGCGCGAGCCCGGATGCCGTGGCCATCTCGATGACGGCTTCGTGCCCGCGGACGGCGAAGTCCGCATCCACGGGCTGCCCGCTGGGACCGGTGACCGTTGCGCTCCGGCGGGTGAAGCCGGAGCCGACGGCGGCGTCGAGGGTGCCCTCGCCGCCGTCGGCCACCGGAATCCGGACCACGTCAAGGTTCCCGCCGGCCCCGCGCTGCAGGCCCCGCTCCAGGTGGCTGCAGACCTCCGGCGCGGACAGCGAACCCTTGAACTTGTCCGGGGCGATAACCACGCGCATGGTTATGCCTGCAGGGCCAGGATGGCGGTGGGTGCGTCTGCGGCAGTCTCGGCCAGGGGCTCGAACTCGTTGACGGCGTTGATTTCCACGCCCATGGAGATGTTGGTGACCTTTTCCAGGATCACTTCCACCACCACGGGAACCTGGAACTCGCCCATGAGCGCCTTGGCCTTGTCGAACGCGGCGGCGAGGTCGTTGGGGTCCTCCACACGGACGGCCTTGCAGCCCAGGCCCTCGGCCACCTTGAGGTGGTCAACGCCGTAGCCGCGGGTGTCCTCGGACAGGTGTGCGCTGTTGATGTTCTCGAACGCCAGGGACACGTTCTGCTCCATGTTGAACCCGCGCTGGGACTGGCGGATCAGGCCCAGGTAGGAGTTGTTCACCACCACGTGGATGTAGGGGAGGTTGAACTGGGCGCCCACAGCCAGTTCCTCGATCATGAACTGGAAGTCGTAGTCGCCGGAGAGGGCCACCACGGTCTCATCCGGCTTGCCACGGACCACGCCAAGCGCTGCCGGGGCGGTCCAGCCCAGCGGGCCTGCCTGGCCGGCGTTGATCCATTTGCGGGGACCGAACACGTGGAGCATCTGGGCCCCGGCGATCTGGGACAGGCCGATGGTGGACACGTAGATGGTGTCGCGGCCGAAGGACTTGTTCATCTCCTCGTACACGCGCTGCGGCTTGATGGGGATGTTCTCGAAGTGCGTCTTGCGGTGCAGGGAGGCCTTGCGGTCCTGGCACTCGGCAACCCAGGCGGTGTAGTCCGGCAGGGACCCTGCCGCCTTGCGCTCTTTGGCGAGCTCAACCAGCCCTGCCAGCGCCGCGCCGGCGTCGGACGCGATGCCCAGGTCCGGGGAGAACACGCGGCCGATCTGGGTGGGCTCGATGTCGATGTGCACGAACTTGCGGCCGGCGGTGTAGGTGTCCAGGCCGCCCGTGTGGCGGTTGGCCCAGCGGTTGCCGATGCCGATCACGAAGTCGCTCTGCAAATAGTTCTCGTTGCCGTAGCGGTGGCTGGTCTGCAGGCCCACCATGCCGGCCATCAGGCGGTGGTCATCCGGGATGGTGCCCCAGCCCATCAGGGTGGGAATGACCGGAATGTTGAGGGTTTCGGCCAGTTCCACCAGCTGCGCGGAGGCGCCGGCGTTGATGATGCCGCCGCCGGCCACGATCAGCGGGTGCTTGGCCGCGGTCAGCATGTCCAGGGCCTTTTCCAGCTGCTTGCGGGAGGCCTTGGGCTTTTCGACGGGAAGGGGCTCGTAGGTATCGATGTCGAACTCGATCTCGGCCATTTGAACGTCGATGGGCAGGTCCAGGAGAACCGGGCCGGGGCGGCCGGAGCGCATCAGCTGGAAGGCCTTCTGGAAGGCGCCCGGAACCTGGCCCGGCTCCAGGATGGTCATGGCCATCTTGGTCACGGGCTTGGCGATGGACTCGATGTCCACGGCCTGGAAGTCTTCCTTGTGCAGCTTGGCAACCGGGGCCTGGCCGGTGATGCAGAGCATGGGGATGGAGTCTGCCCAGGCGGCGTAGAGGCCGGTGATCATGTCGGTGCCGGCAGGGCCGGAGGTGCCGATGCAGATGCCGATGTTGCCGTCCTTGGCGCGGCTGAAGCCGTCGGCCATGTGGCTGGCGCCTTCAACGTGGCGGGCCAGGGTGTGGCGGATGCCGCCGTGGGCGCGCATTGCGGAATAGAAGGGGTTGATCGCGGCGCCTGGCAGGCCGAACGCCTCGATGGCGCCTTCCTTTTCCAGGATGGCCACCGCTGCATCAACGGTACGCATCTTGCTCATGGGGTGCTCCTTGAAAGCTTGGGAAGTCTGTTTTTGGGTGTGCTGAAGGAAGGCCCGGCGGTCGCGGGGCACTTTGGGAGTGTCGGCGTCGTAAATTACGACGGCGGCCGGCGTGTCCGTGTCAATGTGCCCCGTTTTCGGGGCGGCCGGCTGGGCTGCGTGAGGGTTACTTGCGGCCGCTGAGCTGGAGGACCTGCTTGAAGAGTCCGGAGTGGTCCAGTGCGCCGTCACCCTGGCTGACGGTGGCGGCGACGAGTTGGGCGACGACGGCGCCGAGCGGGATGGCCACGTTGGCTTCGCGGGCGGCGGAGGTGACGATGCCCAGGTCCTTGTGGTGCAGGGCCAGGCGGAAGCCGGGATCGAAGTTGCGGTCCAGCATCTTCTGGCCCTTCTGCTCCAGGACCTTGGAACCGGCCAGGCCGCCGCCGAGGACCTTGAGGGCGGCGTCGGTGTCCACGCCGTAGGCCTCGAGGAAGGCGATGGCCTCGCCGAGGACTTCGATGTTGACCGCAACGATCAGCTGGTTGGCTGCCTTGACGGTCTGGCCGGATCCGGAGGGGCCCACGTGGACGATGGTTTTGCCGACGGCATTCAGGACGTCCTGGGCGTCGTCAAAGTCAGCCTTGTCCCCGCCCACCATGATGGAAAGGACGGCGTCGATGGCGCCCTGTTCGCCGCCGGAAACCGGGGCGTCGAGGGGGCGGATGCCTGCTTCCCTGGCGTCTGCCGCGAGGCGGACGGCGACGTCGGGGCGAATGCTGGAGGCGTCGATCCAGAGGGCGCCCTGCTTGGCGTTGGCGAAGACACCATCCTTGCCGCTGACCACGCCCTCGACGTCGGGGGAGTCCGGCACCATGGTGATGACGACGTCGGCATCCTTGACGGCGTCCGCGATGCTGGTGGCGCCCTTGCCGCCTTCGGAGACCAGCTTGTCGATCTTGTCCTGGCTGCGGTTGAAGCCGGTGACGGTGTGGCCGGCCTTGACCAGGTTGATGGCCATGGGCAGGCCCATGATTCCGAGTCCGATGACTGCAACGTTGCTCATGATGGTTCTCTTTCCTGAAAAGTCTGTTCGTGGTTTCCCAACTGACTCGCATTTGTTGTCGTTTTGAACGCTCATAACGACAACTACTGCGAGTTAGTTGGGCGGGTGGGGACTACTTGGCGATGCGTTCGCGGATGGCCCAGCTGAAGGCCGTCTCCTGCGGTTCCTTGTACTCCAGACCGATGTAGCCCTCGTAGCCGAGTTCGCGGCTGCGGGCGATCCATTCGCCGAGCGGGAGGGTGCCGGTGCCGGGGGCGCCGCGGCCGGGGTTGTCGGCGATCTGGATGTGGCCGAAGTCCTTGGCGTGGTTTTCGATCACGGCCGGGACGTCGTCGCCGTTGACGGCCAGGTGGTAGAAGTCGGCGAGGAGCTTGATGTTGCCGGCGCCGGCCTCGGCCTTGACGCGGGCAATGACCCTGAGTGCGTCGTCGGCGGTGAAGAGCGGGTACCTGGGTGCGCCGCTGACCGGTTCCAGGAGGACGGTGCCGCCGATGCGGGCAACCCCTTCTGCCGCTGCCGCCAGGTTCCTGACAGCCAGTTCGTCCTGTTCTTCAGGGGTGAATTCGTCCTGCCTGTTGCCGTAGAGGGCGTTGAAGGCCTTGCAGCCCAGGCGCCCGCCGATGCCGGCAACAACGTCCACGTTGTCCTTGAACTCCGAGCAGCGTCCCTTCCAGGAGACCAGGCCCCGGTCGCCGCCGGGCATGTTGCCGGCGTTGAAGTTCAGCCCGGTGAGCTGGACGCCGGCGTCCGTGATGGCGTTCTCGAACTTGGTGATCTCGCTGTCCGCCGGAACGGAGGTCTCGAAAGGCCACCAGAACTCGACGGCGTCAAAGCCGGCTGCCTTTGCCGCGGCAGGGCGCTCGAGCAGGGGAAGCTCCGTGAGGAGGATGGAGCAGTTCACTGTGTACGTCATCGTAGGTCCTTCCGAGGAGGGGCTTTGATCTATCTTCCCTTGCTTCCGGCTCCCTTGCGGTTTCCGCTTTGTGGAATTTAGATTCTGCTTTATGAAAAGTGTAGGGAAGGTGGGGTGGGGTAGTCAAGGCGAGCCGGGGGCAGGAGACTGGTATGAGGTAAGCCCGCTCAACAGGAATGGACTCGAGCGATGACCACCGGTGCCCGCCTGCGTCTCCTGGCCTGGCTCGTTGCCCTGGCCGGATTCCTTGCGGCCTGTGTTCCCGTGGCGGGCCTGCAGGAGGCCGCCACGGCTCCCGCTCCGGCTTCGGCCTCCGCGGAGACTGGCCTGCCGGGGGGCGCTGCAGGTGGTGCGGCCCTTACTGCCCCGCCTGTTTCCAGTGATCCGGCGGCTCCGGTCCAGGCTTCCCTCCCCGCCTCGGAGCCTTCGCCGGCACCGGCACCCGTCCCTGCCCCGGTGCCGCAGCCGTTCGCCCTGAACCTCTACCGGGAGGGTGACTTCGTTCCGCAGTACACCTTTGACTGGTGCGTTGCCGCGAGCATCCAGATGGCGCACAACCTTATTGACGATACGGGCGGGGGCACCTGGGCTGACCGTGCGCAGCAGAATGAACTGTGGGAGATGGCGCGCGCCCGTTCCTCTGATTCGTTCAACGGTGCCAACCCCTTTGGCTGGGCCCAGGTGCTCACCGAATCGGGAATGGGACCGTACCGGGTGGTAAGCATTCCCGACTATCCGGAAGCGGTGAGGACGGCGGCCCGGGCCATTACCGACACGGGCCGGCCGGTGGGACTGGTCATGTGGAGCGGCAGGCACGCCTGGGTGATGAGCGGGTTCGAATCCCTCGGCGACCCCCGGCAATTCTCCGACTTCGCCGTGACCGGCATCCGCGTCCTGGATCCGCTGTACCCGTACGGCAGTGGACAGTGGGGCCCGTCGCCTGTTCCCAACAGCCTGCTGACCCCCGAGGAGCTGGCCACCCAGTTCGTGGTGCGGGAGCCGCGCCGCTGGAGCAGCGGGCTCCCCACCGGCTATCTCCTGGTGCTGCCGGTCACTGCCTGAACCTGCGGGCGGCTTCCCGGGACTTCTTTCTTGGGATTTCTTTCCCTGGACGGTTCTTCCGCTGTGACACTTGACACCTTTCCCCGGTGAAACCTAAAGTAAATGCCAAGTCGTTTTGGCAAAACGATTTTTCACCCCGATAGTCTCTCCGTTTCCGTTCAAGAGAAAGTGAGTCGACAGCGATGTCCACTCGTAAAAACATCAACAGGCTCGCCACCATCGGCGGTATCTGCACCGTCGTCGCCCTGGCTGCCTCCGGGTGCGGCGCAGGGGGCCCGGCATCATCGTCCGGGAGCGCCGGCACCAGCACCGTAAACGTCCTGGTGGAAGCCGGCGGCCACGCCGAGCTGACGGGCGTCGCGGAACAATGCAAGAAGGAAACCGGCGTCGACGTCAACTTCGTCGAACTGCCCTACGACGGCATGTTCAACCGTCTCTCCAGCGAATTTTCCTCCGGCACCGTCTCCTTCGACGTCGCCGCCCTGGACTCCGTCTGGCTGCCCAGCTTCAAGGACGCCGTCCAGCCCATTGACGAACTCTTTACCGATGAGGCAAAGAAGGACATCTTCCCGGCGTTGGTCAAGGAAGCCAACGTGGACGGCCATTTCATCGGGATGCCCGCCTGGACCAACGCGGAAATCATCCTGTACCGCAAGGATCTGTTCGAGGACGCCAAGAACAAGGCTGACTTCCAGGCCAAGTACGGCTACGGGCTCGCCGCCCCTACAACATGGAAGCAGTACCAGGACATTTCCGCGTTCTTCACCAAGGACGGCATGTACGGAACCGACGTCAAGGGCGGTGTGGAAACCGAATGGCTTGCCCACGTCCTGCAGGCCGGCTCGCCCATGGTCCTGGATGCGAACAACAAGGTGGTCATCGACAACGCCGCCCACAAGGAAGCCCTGGACTTCTACACCAGCCTCGTCAAGGACGCGCCCTCGGGTGCCGCACAGGTTGACTGGGCTGCCGCGCAGAACCTGTTCAACCAGGGCAAGACGGCCATGACCCGTTTCTGGGCCCACGCTTACCGCCAGATCCCCAAGGACTCGGCAGTGGCCGGCAAGGTTGGTGCTGCACCCATGATCGCCGGTTCAGCCGGCGTCGGCGGCGTGCCAGGCCCCTGGTACCTGTCCGTACCGAAAGCCACCAAGAACGCGGACGCCGCCAAGAAGTTCGTCAAGTGCGCCTACGACTACAACGACAAGGGCATCGAGTCGAATCTTGGCCTGGCCGCACGCATCTCCGCCTTCGAGAAATACCAGGACAAGCCAGGCTATGAGAGCTTCAAGCCCCTGATCCAGACCCTCAACGGCAAGGCCACGGCCACGCGCCCCGCTACCGAAAAGTGGCAGCAGATCGTGGACACCGTGCTGGTGCCCATGCTCCAGAAGGCTGTCGCCGGCGGTGACTCCGCAACTCTCCTCGCCGATGCCAAAAAGCAGATCGAGGACCTCCTTAAGTAAGACCCCCGCGGCCGGCGCCTGACTCACCGGCGCCGGCCGCGGCCCCAACCAGCGGAAGAGAAAACCGTGCGTATCTCCGATCGCCGCTTCGCATTGTTCCTGATGACACCAGCGGCGCTGTTCCTGGCAGTTTTTGTGGCCTTTCCGCTGTTCCGCCTGGTGGCGGACAGCTTCTTCAAGATTTCCCCGATTGCCGGCGGCTCCCGCGAGTTCGTAGGCCTGGACAACTACGTCAGGGCCTTCGCCTCGGAGGCCTTCACCGGCGCAGGGTGGCGGACACTTGCCTACACCCTGGTGGTGGTCACGCTGGAATTCGCGCTGGGCCTGGGCATGGCGCTGCTGTTCACCATGCTGGGCAAGAGCTCCCAGATCTGGCGGACCGTCTTCATGTATCCGCTGATGATCGCCCCCATCGTGGCCGGCCTGCTGTGGAAATTCCTGATGATCGACAACTTCGGCCTGATCGGAACCCTCCTGCACCAGGCGGGGATCCTGTCCGACCCCAACCAGATCGGCTGGCTGTCGGACCCGGGCATCGTGCTCTACTCGGTGGCCGTCCCTGACATCTGGCTGACCACATCGTTCATGTGCCTGGTGCTCTTCGCAGGCCTGCAAAACATCCCCGGTGACCTGATCGAGGCAGCACGGCTGGACGGTGCACGCGCACCGGCACTGCTGTTCCGGATCATCCTGCCCCTGCTGCGGCCGGTCATCGCCGTCGCCCTGGTGGTCCGCGGCATCGACGCAGCCCGCGCCTTTGACACCATCCTCATCCAAACCAATGGCGGACCGCAGTCCGCCTCGGAAACCATGAGCCTGCTGATTTACCGGACCATGATCCGGTTCGGAGACCCCGGGCTGGCAAGCGCCATGGGCACCCTCTACCTGCTGGCCATGCTTGCCGTCGCCTTCGTGGCGGTATCGACCATTTGGCGGCCAGGGAAGGACAACTGATGAGAACCGCAGAAAGAGTCAGGCACGACGGCGGGGCCACGGCCATGGCGCCCGGGGCACCTTCGGCGCCGGTCGCCACAGGCAAGGAACGCAAGCGCCGCGGTGTGAACCGGGAAGGGCTGGAAGCAGGCCGGCGCGGCACCCGAACCCTGCTGTGGGTCCTCCTGGCGGCAGCGATGGTGCTGTACGGGTTCCCGTTCCTGTACCTGCTGTTCACGTCCTTTAAGACGCCGATCGACACCATCGCGGTGCCGCCCACCATCCTTCCCCGGGAGTGGACGCTGGAGAACTACGCCAATGCGCTGGGCCGCAGCGGCGTGCCGGCGTCGTTCATCAACAGCATCCAGACGGCCATCATCAGTACCGTGCTTTCGCTGGTGCTGGCGGTGCCGGCGGCATACGGCATCACCCGGTACAAGACCCTCAGCGGCCGGATCTTCATCATGGCCGCGCTGGTGACCCGGATGGTGCCGCCGGTGGCCATCGGAATCCCGCTGGCGTCCATGATGGCCTCAATGGGGTTGGCCGACACTCCCATTGCACTGTCCATCGCCCACACCACCATTTCCTTGCCGCTCTCGATCTGGCTCATGTCCAGCTTCTTCGAAGCGGTGCCGAAGGACCTGGAGGAAGCGGCCACCGTGGACGGGTGCAGCCGGCTGGGAGCCCTGTGGCGCGTGGTGATCCCGGTGGTGTCCGGCGGCATCGCGGTCACAGCCATCTTCGCCTTCCTGGCCTCCTGGAACGAGTTCCTGTTCGCGCTACTGATGACGGCCATCCGCTCCCAGACAACGCCCGTGGTGATCGCGAACTTCCAGACGCAGTTTGGCCTGGACTGGGGATCCATGACGGCCCTCGCCGCCGTGTATTCCATCCCCGTCATCCTCCTCACGCTGCTCCTGCAGCGCAGGATCGTGGCGGGCATGACCCTCGGCGCCGTCAAGGGCTAGATCACCAGCAACGAGTAGCCTACTGGTAGCCCCAGGGGCATCACTGACCATAAGGACGTGGGAGACAGATGAGCAACAAGAACATCGGCATCAAGGACGTGGCCGTGGCCGCCGGCGTGTCCGTCACCACCGTCTCCCATGTCCTCAATGACGTCTCATACGCCAGGGTGAGTCCGGAAACCCGGAACAAGGTGCGGTCCGCCGCCGAGCAGTTGGGGTACGGACCAAACCGCCTGGCCCAGGCGCTGCGCACGCAGAGGACCGGCATGCTGGGCCTGGTCAGCGAGGATATCGCCACCACGCCGCACGCCGGGCGGATCATCCTCGGCGCCGACGAGGCCGCCAAAGCACGCGGGTACAACCTGATGATCATCAACACCTCCGGCTCGGCCAGCCTGGAGTCCCGGGAGGCCGACGTCGAGGCCCTCCTGGACCGCCGGGTGGACGGCATCCTCTACGCCACCATGTACCACCGCAACGTGGAACTGCCACCCAACCTCGGCAGCGTGCCCTCCGTGCTGGTGGACTCCGTGGCCACCGGCGGAAACATCACCGCAGTGATCCCGGATGAGGAAGGTGGTGCCCGCGCGGCCGTGACCGCGCTCCTCGAAGCGGGCCACACCCGGGTGGGATTCATCAACAACACTGACGACGTCCCCGCGACCCGTCAGCGGCTCCGGGCCTTCCGGGCCACGCTGACGGAAGCAGGGCTCGACGGCGACGCGGCACCTGTCGAGTCCGAGGTTTCCGAGGTGCATGGCGGCTATGAAGCGGCCCGGCGCATCCTGGCAGGCGCCCACCGGCCGACGGGCCTGTTCTGCTACAACGACCGGATGGCCATGGGCGCCTATCGCGCCGCTGCCGAACTGGGCCTGTCCATCCCGGCCGACCTTTCGATTGTCGGCTTCGATGACCAGGAACTGATCGCCGCCAACCTTTATCCGGGCCTCACCACCGTGGCCCTGCCGCACTACGAGATGGGTGCCTGGGCCACCGAGCACCTGATCGACGCCGTCGAGGGGAAGACGGACCTTTCCCTCATGGCCCTTCACCCGACCATCCTGAGTTGCCCCCTGGTGCGCCGCGACTCCATCGCGGCGCCCCGCCAGTAGGCAGCCAGCTCCTTCCACTTCCCAAGGGGAACACCAGACATGTCCAGTTGCCTTGATGCCGCCCGCCCGGAAACAGCTCCGGCAGAAATCTCCAGGTTCCGGCCTGCCATCCACTTCACGGCAAGGGATACCTGGCTGAACGATCCCAACGGCCTGGTGTTCCACGACGGCCTGTACCACCTCTTCTACCAAAACAACCCCTATGGCAGCGTCTGGGGCAACATGTCCTGGGGCCACGCCACCTCCCGTGACCTGCTGCACTGGACGGAACACCCGGTGGCGATTGCGTGCGACGAGACAGAGGACATCTTCTCCGGCAGCGTGGTGGTGGACCGCGGCAACACGGCCGGCTTTGGCTCTGCGGAGCAACCCGCCCTCGTAGCCATCTACACCAGTGCCTTCAAAGCCGCGTCAGAACTGAACGGCACGCAGGCCCAGTCCCTCGCGTACAGCACCGACGGCGGCATGACGTGGCAGAAATACGACGGAAACCCTGTCCTCACCAGGAATTCGGCGAACTTCAGGGATCCCAAGGTGTTCCGCTACCAAGGGGAGCTGGGCGCGTACTGGGTCATGGTCGCGGTCGAAGCGCATCACCAGCAGGTGGTCTTCTACCGTTCGGATGACCTCAAGTCGTGGGATTTCCTGAGTGATTTCGGCCCGGCCAACGCCGACGCCGGTGACTGGGAGTGCCCCGATCTTTTTCCCCTCGCAGTGGACGGGGACCCGGCCAACACCAAATGGGTCCTGATCGTCAACGTCAACCCCGGCGCAGTGGCTGGGGGATCCGGCGGCCAGTACTTCGTGGGCCAGTTCGACGGCGCCCGGTTCGTTCCGGACGCAGGTTCCCTCGTGGCTCCGGCCGGGCTGCGTACCGTCCCGGACCCCTCGGAGGCTTCGGCCGCGCTGCGGCAGTGCCTGTGGCTTGACTGGGGACGCGACTGCTACGCCTCCGTTTCGTTCAGCAACGCCCCGGATAACCGGCGCATCATCATCGGCTGGATGAACAACTGGGACTACGCCAACGAACTGCCCACAGCCCCATGGCGCTCTTCCATGACCCTGGCCCGCGAACTGCGTCTCACCGCAGTCGATGGCTGCGCCCGCCTGGTCCAACAGCCGGTCCTGCCGGAACCCGGCACAGGGGGAGCACTGCCCGCCGCAGGGGAGCACCTGACCGTGGAAACGGTTGAGCTGCGGAACGAAGCCCTCCGCCTGCCGGACCCCGTACCCGGCAGTGCCCAGGTCATCGAGGCTGACATACTGCCCGGCACGGCGGACCGGATCGGGTTCCAATTCTTCGGAAACAGCGACGGCACCGCCGGCGCCATCCTCAGTTACGACCCAGCAACTGCCCAACTCATCCTTGACCGCGGGCAGTCGGGAAACACTGGCTTTCACGGGAAATTCGCTTCGGTTGAGTCCGCGCCGGTCCACCTTGAAAACGGTGTCCTGAAGCTGCTGATTGTCGTGGACCACTGCTCGGTCGAAGTCTTCGCCCAGGGCGGCAGGACGGTCCTGACCGATCTCATCTTCCCAGGCCCCGGCAACACGGAGAACCGGCTGACGATCGACGGAGGCCCGGCAACAATACTCAAGCTCGCCGTCAGTGAACTTGCTTAACGGTTCGCCCTCGCCCAACGAAAGGTCCAAAAAGATGCCAACAGTCCAGCAGACTGCCGACCCAAGGCAGGGCATCGACGTGGTTGTTGTCGGTGAAGCCCTCATGGACATCGTGGTCACGCCGCGGGGCACCGTGGAGCACCCCGGCGGGTCGCCGGCCAACGTGGCCTATGGGCTCGGGCGGCTGGGGGCAAGCACGGCATTGTTCACCTCGATCGGCGACGACCACCACGGCTCCGCCATCGAACAGCACCTCCAAAGCGCGGGAGTCCAACTCCTGCCGGGTTCCCGGGTCCGCGGCGCAACCTCTACGGCCACCGCGGTTCTGGCGTCCGACGGTTCCGCCCAGTACGACTTCAACATACGGTGGGACCTCCCACGGACCGCCCCGGCGGTCCTTCCCAAAATCCTGCACACCGGTTCGATCGCCTCCTTCCTGGCACCGGGAGCGCAAGGAGTCAGGGAGCTCCTTGAGCAGTCCCACGAGCGCTGCGTGGTCACCTACGATCCCAACATCCGCCCTGCCCTGCTCGGCAGCCACTTTGAGGCAAAGACCGTCTTCGAGGAACTTGTTCCGTTCACGGAGGTGGTGAAACTCAGCGATGAGGACGCCCGCTGGCTCTATCCGCGGCTGGCCGTGGATGACATCGCACAGCGAATCGTTGGGCTTGGGGCCGGTCTCGTCGCCGTCACCATGGGCGCGGAAGGATCCCTGCTCTCAACAGGTGGCGCACGGGTGGAAGTACCGTCCGTCAGGTCGGCGGTGGTGGACACCATCGGGGCCGGCGACTCGTACATGGCTGCCCTCATCTACGGACTGCTTATGCGCGGAGCAGACGGGCTGGCACCGTCGGTGCTGGAGTCCCTGGGCCGCATGGCATCCAAGGCAGCGGCCATCACGGTGCGCCGCCCAGGGGCCCACCCTCCAACACTGGAGGAACTGCGGGAGGACCTTCCCGAGCATCAGCCGGTGGCCCCATGAACACCACAACACAAAGGGAAGAAGCCATGTCCAGCAACAACTACTACGACGTGACGACGTGGCCTGCCGGAGACCCGTTCGAGGACGTCGGTGAAGTCATCAACAGCATCATCGATGACATCAAGCACCGGCAGGCCGCCACCGATGCGAACAGCGGAGGAAAACCCGGCGCGGTGATCTACATACCGCCGGGGGACTACCGGCTGCGTACCCAGGTGCTGATCGACATCAGCTTCCTCAAGATCCAGGGATCGGGGCACGGGTTTACGTCCTCCAGCATCCGGTTCAACGTTCCCGAAGACGAATGGCCCAACCTGCACGAGCTGTGGCCCGGCGGCAGCCGCATCCTGGTGGACATTCCCCTCAGCGGCGGCAGCGGGGAATCCCAAGGCGCCGCCTTCTACGTGGAGCGAACCGGGAGCCCGCGGATCAGCTCGGTGGAGTTCTCCAATTTCTGCATTGACGGGTTGCACTTCAGCCCGGACGGCTCGGGGATGCATCCGGAGAACACGTACGTCAACGGCAAGACCGGCATCCATGTGGCGAACGCGAATGACTCGTTCCGCGTCAACGGCATGGGATTCGTGTACCTCGAGAACGCCCTGACCATCTACAACGCTGATGCGCTTTCCATCCACGACAATTTCATCGCCGAATGCGGAAGCTGCATTGAACTGCGCGGGTGGGGGCAGGCGTCAAACATCACTGACAACCTGATCGGGGCAGGCTTCAAGGGCCACTCGATCTACGCGGAGAAGCATGGCGGCCTCCTGGTCACCGCAAACAACGTCTTCCCCCGGGGTGCCAGCAGCATCCGTTTCAACGGCGTCACGCGCTCAAGCGTCACCAACAACCGCCTGCATTCGTTCTACCCCGGCATGGTGGTGCTCGAAGCGAACAGTTCGGAAAACCTCGTGGCCACGAACCACTTCCTGCGCGACCATGAGCCATGGACCCCGTTCCAGGGAGTCGGGAACGGACTGGACGACCTCACAGGGCTTCTCTGCGTCAGCGGCAACAGCAACTCGGTGATCGGGAACCACTTTTCCGAGGTCATCGACGCGCACAGCGTCCGGCCGGCCGGCGCCACGCCGGTCATCATCCGGCTGATGGAGGGGGCGGGCAACTTCGTTTCCAACAACCATGTGGTGGCCCTTGACGTTAATGCCTCGTCGAGTGACTCCTGCTTCGAGGCCCAGGTGGGCGCCCTGCTGGCCACTGGCGCTGCCGACGGCCTCGCCGTGACGGCCGTCGTGGTCGATTCCGCGTCAACGCGGAACACCATCCTTGATTCCGGAACTGACGCCCAAATCAGCGCTGACAGGGCCGCGAATGCCGTCAGGGCCACCCCAACGGCCGGCTGACAACGACAAGCCGGCTGACAACGACAAGAGGTCCCCGGCGCCGGAATGTGAACTGCTCCCCGGAAGTTGGACTGACTAAATAAGAGCCTAAGCCGCGAGGGTCTGGGTCCGGTATTGCACCGGGCTCAGGCCCTTGAGCTTTGTCGAGATTCTTTCGGTGTTGTACCAGCGGATGTATTCGTGCAGTGCCCCTGCCAAGGCGTCGGTGCTGAGGTATCGCACGTGGTGGAAGAGCTCTTCCTTAAGGTGGCCGAAGAAGTTTTCCATCACGGCGTTGTCGTAGCAGTTGCCCTTGCGTGACATCGACTGGCTCGCGCCGGCTTCCTGTAAGAGTTTTCGCCACGAGACGTGCTGGTACTGGAAGCCCTGGTCCGAATGCACGAGTGGTTGCTGGTTATCCTCAAGGCAGGCAAGGGCCTGGCGCAGCGAATTATTGGTGAGCTCCAGATTCGGAGACGGGCTG
Source organism: Arthrobacter sp. NicSoilB11 (assembly GCF_019977375.1). Lineage (NCBI taxonomy): Bacteria > Bacillati > Actinomycetota > Actinomycetes > Micrococcales > Micrococcaceae > Arthrobacter > Arthrobacter sp. NicSoilB11. The sequence continues at coordinate 3,860,976 of NZ_AP024657.1, read as the reverse complement.
ATCGAGTAGGAGATGATCTGCCGGTCGAAAAGATCCATAACCGGCGAAAGGTAGAGCTTACGGTCGCCGACGCTGAACTCCGTCACATCCGTTACCCACTTCCGGTTCGGGGCATCAGCCTCGAACTCCCGGTTCAACACGTTCGGAGCAACCCGGCCCTGCCCGCCCTGGTAGGAGTTATAACGCTTCTTCCGCCGGACCTTGCACACCAGATTCAGGGACCGCATGAGCTTCAGAACGGTCTTTTTCGCGACCGTCCACCCTTGCTTGACCATCTCGGTGTGGACCCGCCGGTGCCCGTACCGGCCATGGTTCTTCTCGAAAATTTCCCTGACAGCGGCCTTGATGGACTCCTGCGGATCAGGGCCTTGGATGCGTGCCTGATGATAGAAGAACGTCGATCTGGCAAGAGATGCTGCCTGCAGCAGGACCGGAAGCGGGAAGTCAGCCTTGAGAGCGATGAGGGCTTGGACCTTCACCGTCGTTCCTGCGCCCTCAAGGCCCGCAATTTTCCCAGGTAAGCCACTTCCGCCCGCAACCGTTCGTTCTCCCGCCGTAACCGCTCCAGTTCCGATACCTCGGCCGGCTGCGGGGCATCAGGTGCCTTAGGCCTGCCCTTGGACTTGGGACGTAATGCGTCCGGGCCCTCGCGGCGATACGCCCGGGCCCACGTCTTCAGTAGCGTGGGCGAGGACAAACCCACCTCCGCCGCGAGATCCGGGGCAGTCTCACCGGCGATAAACCGTTCAACCAGCGCGAGCTTGAATTCGAACGAGTACACCTGTTTCGTCGGCTTGGCCACCAGCGCTCCTCGACCATGGATCTTCCACCGCCGATAGAGAACCCTTATCGGCGGGCGGGACACCCCTAGCAACGTCGCCGCCGCACTATCCGCGATGCCCTTCTCAAACCACGCTACAGCGGCCTCACGCTGAACCTCAGACAACGAACTACGTGCATGCATAAAACTGCTCCCCGGAAGTCGGAACTGAATTTCTCAGTCCAACTTCCGGGGAGCAGTTCAAATGCTCGCCGGGGACCTCTTGGCAGCGGGACGGTCAGTGCGTCAGGTCCTTGCCCTTGGTCTCAGGGATGGTGAACACAAATGCCGCGCTGACCACCAGCAGCAGCACTGCGTACGCATTGAACACCTGCGGCGCGCCAAGCGAGGAACCCAGCCACTGCTGCAGGTAAGGGGCGGTGCCACCGAACAGGGCCACGCAGATGGAGTAGGGGACGCCCACGCCTACGGTGCGGATGGACGTTGGGAACAGCTCGGCGTACACGGCGGGGACGATGGCTGCGCTCGCGGCGATGAACACCAGCATCACGGACATGGACACCGCCAGCTGCCAGGCCGAATCCTTCAGGAGCCAGGTCATGGGGAAGTGCAGCACTGCCGAGCCGATGGCGCCGGCCCAGAGGACTTTCTTGCGGCCGATGCGGTCGGACAGCTTGCCCCATACCGGCAGCGCGGCGATGAAGACGATATTCGCGATGACGCCGGCCCACAATGCCTCGCCGCGGTCGATCTTCAGGGCGGTGGTGGCGTAGCTCGGTGCCACGACGCCCCAGATGTAGTAAATCACCGTGAGGCCCACGGTCAGGCCGATGACCTGCAGCGCCTGCTTGCGGTAGCGGACAATCTGCGGCCAGATCCGCGCGCGCTTTTCGGTGACGGCTTCGCCCTGGAAGGCCTCGGTTTCGTGCAGCCGCGACCGCATGATCAGCGCGTACAGGCCCATGGCGGCACCGATGAGGAACGGCACTCGCCAGCCCCACGCGTTCATCGCCTCGGTGCTCAGGGCCATGTTCAGCACGGCTCCCAGCAGCGTGCCGAAGAGGATGCCCACCGTCCCCGACGTGTAGATCAGGGTGGCCCAGAAGCCGCGGTGCTCCTTGGGAGCCATCTCAGACAGATACGTTTGCGACGACGGCAGCTCACCGCCGTGCGCCAGGCCCTGCACCAGCCGGGCCACCAGCAGCATCAGGGAAGCGAACGCCCCGACGCTGGCAAAGGTGGGGGCGACGCCGATCATCAGGCTGCCCAGCGACGCGAGGCCGACGGCGAGCGTCATCGACGTCTTGCGGCCCACCCGGTCGCCGATCCAGCCGAAGAGGAAGCCGCCGAAGGGCCGGGCCACGAAGCCCACGGCGAAGATCGCCAGCGTGGACAGGACGGCCGATGCCGGGTCCGCTTTGCTGAACAGTTGGCTGGCAATGAACGGGGTAAACGTGGCGTAGATGGCCCAGTCGTACCACTCAACGGCGTTGCCGATGCCGGTGCCGACGACGGTCTTGGCGGTGGACATGCGTCCAGTCTGTGGCTTGGTTGCTGCAACGGACATGGTCTTCTTCCTGGTGGGTTGGGGCATGGTGGCGGTGCTGCCGGGCTAGGAGGCCTGCGAAAGGGCGGCCAGCCGGGAGATGGCGAGTTCCGCATAGAGGGCGGCCCCGTCAGCCAGCACGCCGTCGTGGAACGTTGCGTAGGGTGAATGGTTGAACGGCGAGGTTGCCGGATCGCCGCCCGGGGCCACGGCGCTGAGCCCCACAAAGGTGCCCGGTACCTCTTCGAGGACCCGGGAGAAGTCCTCCGAGCCGCTGAGGGGGGTGGCCCAGCGCGAGAGGCGGCGCTCGCCGAAGAGCTCGGTGATCACCTTTTCGGCGGTGTGGGTTTCGTCCTCGCTGGTGATGGTGAGGGGATACTCCTGCAGGTAGTCGACGGCGACCTCCACCCCGTGCGCGGCGGCGATTCCCTTGAGCAGGCGCGGCACGGCGTCCATCATCTTCAGGCGCGATGCTTCGGAGAACGTCCGGATGGTGGCCTCGATGCGGGCCGATTCGGGGATGACGTTCCGTTTGGTGCCGGCATGGAGCACGCCCACGGACAGGACCACGGGATCGAACATGTTGAACTGCCGGGTGACCATGACCTGCAGGGCAGTCACCATCTCTGCCGCCACGGTCACCGGATCCTTCGCCGAGTGCGGGGCCGAGCCGTGGCCGCCGGCGCCCAGCACCGTGACTTCAAGCCCGTCGGAGGCGCTGAGCATGACGCCGGGCTTGGTGCAGAAAGTGCCATGCGGTTCCAGTGAGGAGAACACGTGCATGCCGTAGGCCGCCTGGACGCGCGTGCCCGCGGCGTCCAGGACACCTTCCCGGAGCATGTAGCTGGCGCCGTCGAACCCTTCCTCACCCGGCTGGAACATGAGGACGACGTCGCCACGGAGTTGGTGCCTCTTCTCGGCCAAAAGGGTGGCGGCACCGGCGAGCATGGAGGTGTGCAGGTCGTGGCCACACGCGTGCATGGCACCGTCAGCCTGGGAGGTGAAGTCCACGCCGGTCTTCTCCTGGACAGGCAACCCGTCCATGTCGGCGCGAAGCAGGACGGCGGGGCGGACCGCGCTGTCCCCGGCATGGCTGTCCCCGGCACTGCTGCCGCCGTTCCCCTGCTCCCCGCCCGGGTGCCCGCCGCGCAGGACCGCGGTGACCGACGTCGTGTCCTTGCCCAGCGTGATCTCGTAGGGAAGTCCGTCCAGCGCCTGAAGGACCCGCTCCTGGGTGCGGGGGAGGTGCAGGCCAATTTCCGGCTGCCGGTGCAGGTCGTGGCGGAGCCGGATGAGGTCTTCCTGCAGGTCCTTGGCGTCGTCGGTTATGGGCACGTGTCACTCCTTGGAAATAGGCATCAGGGCTTGTGGACTATTCTGAAGTGGCGTGGTTCACATCAGACGAAAGCGCTGGAATTATTCGTGGAATGCCGTTTGCGGGCGGAATTCGCGCATCAAAGAAAGGTGGTCCGATGGAGCTCAGTGAGGATGACCTTGCCCTGATCCAGGTCCTGCAGGCCGCGCCGCGCCTGGGGTGGACGGACGCTGCCAAGGTACTGGACGAGCATGCCACCACGCTGGCGGCCCGCTGGGAGCGCCTTACGGAAAGCGGGGCGGCGTGGGTGACGGCGCACCTGGCGGGTGACCCGAAGCAGATGCTCCTGGCCTACGTGGCGGTGGACTGCGAGATGAACCGCCGGGACAGTGTCACGGCGGAACTGGCTGCTGTTCCCGAGATCGTGACGGTGGAGGAGGCGGCCAGCAACCGCGACCTGATGCTGACCGTCATCACACGTTCACTGGAGGAGTTCAGCGACAAGATCATTACCCGCCTCAAAGCGGTTGAGGGGCTCACAAAATACCAGGTGGCCCTGTGCACCCGGCTGCACAGCAGTGGCGACGACTGGCGGTTGAATGTCCTGAGCCGTTCACAGTTGGCCACGCTGCGCACGCTTGGCTCCCCGGCTGTTCCGGATTCCGCTCGGCCCGGCCACCTTCCGCAGAGCCACCTCGACCTGCTGCCGTTCCTTGCCAGGGACGGCCGCGCGACGGCGGCTGGGATGGCCCGCTCCCTCGGACGGCACCCGGCAACCGTGCAGCGTCAGTTGAACCGCGTGCTGGCAAGCGGCATCCTGTCGTTCCGCTGCGAGATCGCCCAGCGGTATTCGTCGTTTCCGGTGACCTGCCAGTGGTTTGTCAACGTACCAGCAGGCCAGCATGAGGCGGCTGCCGCCGGGATCCGCACCATCAGCAATGTCCGGTTGAGTGCCTCCACCACCGGGCCCACCAACTTTGTCATCATCATGTGGCTCCACACGCTGGCGGATGTCATGTCCGCCGAACTGGCGCTGCAGCAGAAGGTGCCGGGCATCGAGATCGTGGAAAGTGCGGTGATGCTGCGCACCGTCAAGCGGGTGGGCTGGATGCTGAAGGAAGACACGACGGCGAGTGGCGCCGTCGTGCATGCCGGAAGCCTGGGTGCCGCGGAGTGAGCGGGCATTGCGCCGCAACAGCGCACACGTCCCCTGGATAGCACGCTTCATCTTTAATTGTTCCGCATTACGGATTTATCTTTCCGGAAACATCCGTTTCCTACCGTTGGGGTGATCCTGCGGCGTCCGATGGCGCCGCCGTCCGAAGCAGGCGTCCTCCTGGATGGCGTCCTCCCTAACGAACAGGCACCCCGCATGAAGACCACCGCGCCCGCACCGCAGCCGCAAGTTCCGGCATCCGCGCCACGCACGAAACCGCTGTACAGGTCCCTCTTCGTCCAGATCCTCGCGGCGGTGGTGGCGGGTATCCTGGTGGGCCACTTCTGGCCGGACCTCGGCGCAGGGCTCCGTCCGCTGGGCGACGGCTTCATCCAGCTGATCAAGATGATCATCGCGCCGCTGATTTTCCTGGTCATCGTCACCGGCATCGCCGCGGTCAGCGACGTGAAGGCCGTGGGCCGGGTGGGTATCAAGGCCCTGGCCTACTTCACGGGTGCCACCCTGTTCGCGCTGGTCTTCGGGCTGGTGGTGGGGAACCTGGTGCAGCCGGGAGCCGGGCTCAACATCGACCCCGCAACCCTGTCCCAGGATGCCCTCAATGCCAAAACCGCCACCGCCCCGCCCAAGGATGCCGGAGCCTTCCTGCTGGGCATCATCCCCACCAGCGTCATTGGCGCCTTCGCCGGCAACAACCTCCTGCAGGTCCTGTGCTTCTCCGTGTTCTTCGGGGCGGCGATCGTCGTCGTCGGACGTGAACGCTGCCTGCCGGTGATCACCCTGATGGAAACGGTGCTGGAACTGTTCTTCAAGATCATGGCCTGGGTGATGCGGGCAGCGCCGGTGGGTGCCTTCGGTGCCATGGCCTTCATCATCGGCCAGTACGGCCTCGATTCCCTGGGGACGTACGCTGTGCTGATTGCGGCCTGCTACGGCGCCGCGGTGGCATTCATCGGGCTGCTGTTCATGGTGGCGTGGGCCTACCCGCGGGTGCCGCTGTGGCAGTTCATGAAATATACGCGCGAGGAGTTCCTCCTGGCGCTGGGGACGGCGTCCACGGAGTCCGTACTGCCCCGGATCATGACCAAGCTGACCAACGCCGGCTGCTCGCGTGCCACCACCGGGCTGGTGGTTCCCACCGGCTACTCCTTCAACCTTGACGGGGCCGCCCTGTACCTCTCCATCTCGCTGCTTTTCCTGGCGCAGGCATTTGGCTACAACCTGGACCTGGGCCAGCAGTTGGCGGCCCTGGGAGTCCTGATGCTGACATCCAAGGGCATGGCGGGCGTTCCCGGTTCCGCCTTCCTGGCCCTGTCCGCCACTGCCGGGGCGCTGGGCATCTTCCCGGTGGCCGGCGTCGCGCTGCTGCTGGGCGCCGACCGGCTGATGGACTCCATGCGCGTCGTGGTGAACCTGCTGGGAAACTGCGTGGCCACCTTTGTCGTGGCCAAGTGGGAAGGGCAGTTCGACCGCGCCGCCATGTTGCGTGCATTTGCCGGTGAAGGTACGACGGCGGAAGCGGCCGGGCAGCCAGCCCCCACCAAGGTGCCGCAAGAGGAAGCGCCGCGCTCCGCCGTCGGGCCTGCCCACCAAAGCGCCGTGTCAGGCGGCGTCCCTGCGGAGCCCGCCGCGCCGGCGGTGGTCCCGTAGGTTCACCACCTCCTTCAGCCCCATGCTGCACAATGTCCCCATGACGTTTGCCAATGTGGGACTTCTTGGAACCAAGCCAGGCCAGCGCGACGCCCTCGTGGCCATCCTGCTCCGGCCTAAGCCCGGGATGAAGGAAGCCGGCTGCCTTCTCTATGAGGTGGGCATCAACGATGACCTGCCGGACACCGTCTTTGTTTCCGAACTCTGGGAATCCGCGGAAGCGCACCAGGCGTCGCTGGAACTGGCCAGCACGCGCGCCGCAATCGCCGAGGCGATGCCGCTGCTCTCAGGGGAGATGGGAGGCCACCGGTTTGCCGTTGTGGGGTCACCCCTGCGCTGACGGCGCCGGAGGCAGCCTGCCCAATAAACGGGTCTCCTGGACAGGGTGTTCTGTGATGAGTGGATTGCGGCGATTGGGGTAAGGGAGGACACATGAAACCGTTGCCCGCACTTGAGCTTGTCACCCGTTTCGAAGATGCCGAATGGCTTGACCCGTTGGCCAGGACTGTCCGGAAAGCCGTCAAGAAAGTCATCAAGCCCCAGTGGGCCCGGGACATCCTGCACGGCGTCCCCATCGGCCACCCGGTCCACCCCCTCGCTGTCCAGGTGCCGATTGGCGCCTGGGTCTCGGCGGGCGTGCTCGATGCCGTTCCCGGTGGCGAAAAAGCTGCCAGGTTGTTGATCGGTGTGGGCACCGCAAGCGTGCTTCCGTCCGCGCTGGCCGGGCTCATGGACTGGTCGCAGCTGCACCCGCAGCAGCAGCGGGTGGGCCTGGTGCACGCGGCGGCCAACGTCACGGCAACCGGCCTCTACATTGCATCACTCGTCCAGCGGGCCAGGGGCGGCCAGGGCGGCGGCAAGGTGCTTGCGTACCTGGGGCTCGCCACCGTGGGCGCCGGCGGGTTCCTTGGCGGGCACCTGACCTACCGCCAAGCCGCAGGGGTCAACCACAGCGAGGAGATTCCGCACCGTTTTCCGTCCGGCTGGCATCCGCTGTCCCCGCTGGCTGAACTGCCGGAGGGCGGCCTCCATAAGCGCGTCGCGGCCGGTATTCCGCTGCTGGTCCACCGCGAGGGCACCACCATCAATGTGCTGTCCGATGTCTGCAGCCACCTTTCCGGACCGCTTCACGAAGGCAAGATCAAGGACGTCGGCGGGGACGCATGCGTGGTCTGCCCCTGGCACCGGAGCACGTTCGCACTGCGCACGGGTGAAGTGAAGGCCGGTCCCGCCACGTCCAGGCAGCCGGTCTTCGAAACGCGCGTCACCGGGGACACCGTAGAAGTGTGCCTGCCCGGGGCCGACGGGTAGTGCGGGCGGACGGGTAGTAAGGACATTCGGCCCTACTGGCTGCTGTCACGCCGGGGAAAACTGGCTCCATGGGTTGGCTGCGTGTACGGTGAGTGACCTCCGGCAGGACATTGCGTCTCTCTACAAAACCCGCAAAGGAACTGTCGACTTCGTGGACGTTCCTCCGCTGCTCTTTGCTGTCGTCCAGGGTCAAGGGGACCCTGATGGGCCAGCATTCGCCGGGGCGGTGCAGGCGTTGTTTACCGTTAGCTACGCGGCACACTTTGGTCTTAAGAAGCAGTCCGGTGAGGTGACAAAAGTGATGCCCCTCGAAGCCTTGTGGTGGTTCGAGGACCCGGACCACACGGAGCCGACGGAAGCCGTGAGCGCAGGCTTCACGGGACTCGGGGGCTTTGCCCGGGAGTCATGGCGCTGGCAGGCCATGATGGTGCAGCCTGAACCGATCGATGAAGCCCTTCTTGAGCGGGCCGTGGAAGAATCCCGTCCCAAAGGGCTTCCCGGTTTGGAGTTGGTCCGCTTCGAGCGTTGGGAAGAGGGCCGCTGCGCGCAGGCGCTCCATATCGGTCCCTACGCGGATGAAGGCCAGACCATCGCCCTTCTGGACGCGGCCATCACGGCCGCCGGATTGAAGGTCCGGGGGCGGCACCATGAGATCTACCTCGGCGATCCGCGACGCAGCGCACCGGAAAAGCTGCGCACTTTGCTTCGCCACCCAGTGGTGTGATTCATGATGGTGCGGATTTCAGAACCACGGGAGATTGCCTCCGGAGTGGTCCTCATGACCACCGGTTCAGGGCCCATGGCCTCAAATCTCTACCTTGTGAGGTCAGGTTCCGCGTGGGTGATGGTTGACTGCGGATGGGCGGCCAGTGCGGAGCCGGTCCGCAAGGCTGTGGAAGACATGCTCGGATCCGGGACTGCGCCCGCAGCCATCTTCCTGACGCACATCCATCCCGACCACTCGGGCGCTGCCGGGGCCCTGGCACGGCGGTGGGACATCCCGGTGTTCGTCCACCAGGCTGAATTGCCCATGGCTGCCGGGCGGTACATCCCTGAGTTCTCCATGCCGTTGGACCGGTGGCTCATCGCCCCGTTCCTGTGGTCCCTGCCGGCCCGTGCACGCCGGCGGGTTGAAGCCGCAGGCGACATCACCGACGTGGTGCAGAGCCTGCCCCGGGACGGAAAAATGCCAGGTCTACCCGAGTGGGTCGCCGTCCCAACGCCCGGCCACACCGCCGGACACGTGGCCTACTGGCGATCCCGCGACGGTGTCCTGATCACTGGTGATGCTGTTGTGACGGTCAACTTGAACTCGATTCGCGGGCTCCTGCCGGGAAGACAGGATCTGTCCGGGCCTCCCTGGTACACCACGTGGAACTGGAAGCTGGCCATGGAATCAGCCAGGCGCCTGGCGGAGCTGGGCCCACGGTTGCTGGCACCCGGGCACGGACCGCCCCTGGCCATGGGGGTGGTGCCCCGGCTCCGGGCCCTGGCCGCCAGGGAGCGTGCCTTGCGGATTCCACTTCGTCGCCGCCTTGGGGGAGCGCCCGAGGCTGCATAGCCACATGGGCGTCGGCAGTAAACCAGGCATGCGTAACCGCTGCTCCGCCGCAGCCTGACGGTCAGTCTCAACCTACGTGGCCAGTCTTAGACGGCGAGGCGCTCCAGGAGCGCTTCCTCTAGGAGGCTTCGTTGCCCCGGGAGGGTGCCTGGCGGCCAGTGGGTTGGTTGGGGGTCTTGGTGTTCGGGGTTGTAGTGGCGGCCTGTGGGTGAGGTCCAGCCGGGTGGTCCGTGTTCCGTCGCGGGATCCGGGTTCCAGGCGCGGGCGTGCTTCAAACGGTGATGTTTGGGGCAAAGCTGCGCCAGGTTCCGGACGTCTGTTCTGCCGCCGTGGTCCCAGGCTGTGCCATGGTCGGTGTGGTTGTCGGGGGTGTGGTTGCTGCAGCCGGGGAAGGTGCATTTTCCGTCCCGCATGCGGATCCATTGTTTGATGGTTTCGGGGAGCCGGTAGCGGGTGCGTCCGATCTCCAGGGGTGCCCCGTCGCGGGGGTCGACCAGGACGCGGTAGAACGACTCCGCCCCGTCCGCGACAAGCCTCCGCGCCATCGACGCCGGGATCGGGCCAAGGCCGTCCAGCACCGCCGGCTCATCGGTGAGTCCGAGCAGGGCGAAGACCGGGACGGTGACCAGGACATCGGCCCGCGGGGTGGGGACCTTGCCAACACCACCAGTGCTCCCTATGCCGGAAACGCTGCCTGCGCCCGTTCCCGCAGCATCACCAGTAGCCCGTGCAGCCCCACCCACAGCAGCCTCACCGGTGGCCGTGGCGTTTCCGGTGCCGAGGAGGAGTGCTGCTGCGATGTCGGGGCGGAGTTGGGTGAGGGTGCGGGGCTCGTCAGGGCCCTGCAGGCCGCGGGCGGTGGCGGTGGTGCGGTTCCAGATGGCGCAGGCGGTGTCACCGGGGAGGTAGAGCGAGAGCCAGGCCATGCCGTCGCGGTCCGGGGTGTATTCCATCCGCCGGTCCGCGACGCCTTTGGCGTGGCGTTTTTCGAGGGTTTCGGGGTGGTGGCGTTCCCGCCAGGCGCGGACCTTGGCGCGGAACCGGGCGGGGACGAGTTCACCGGGCGCGGCGCCGCGGGCGGGGTTGGGGGCGTCGGGGTCGAAGAAGTGCGCCACCAAGGCAGCAGCCCCGTCAGGGGTGAGCCCTTCGGTTTCGTCGGCGACAATCCTGGCATGCTGCCACGACAGGTCACCGGCTGACAGGGCGCCCAGGAGCGGCGGCAGGGAACACACCCGGCGGGATTGTTCCACCAACCCGCCTGCGGCCGCGGAACTGACGGTCAGGACACCGGCGATCTCCTCCACCGCGGACATCTCGGCGTAGGTGCGGTCCTGGGCGGGGGCGTCGGGGGCAAGGAGTGCCTGCTGGAAACCGACGCACTCCACGGCATCACGAGCTTTGACCGCCGCGAGCTGAGCCTCCAACCGCCACACGGCCGCCAACCGCTCCAGACACAACTCGTACCGCCGCTGCAACACATCAACAGCGGCACCTGCGACGGCCCCCAAACCAGCTGAATCGAGGGAAGCGTCTTCCAGAACCAGTACATCCAACGCAGCAACGGAGGCACGAACGCCCTCCATCACCGCCGCCAGGTCAGTACTGATTTCCATAAAAACATCGTCCTACGAGGCACTGACAATAATAGGTCGTGGGTAGGCCACGGCAGCAGACGCCCATCGCCGCAATGCAGCTCAGCCGGGTGCGGTGACCCATTCGCCGCTTCGCAGCACTGCCTTCAGGTTCAGGTCCTGGTCAAGAACGACGACGTCGGCCTGCATTCCGGCGCGCAGGTCGCCCGCATACGCCGAGAGACCCAGCAACGATGCCGGGACTGCCGACGCGGAGGTGACGGCATCCCGCAACGGAACTCCGGCAGCAACGCAGGAGCGGATGACGTCCAGCAACGTGCTGGTGCCGCCGGCAATGGCGCCAGTGGCGTCAACCCGGGCTACGCCGCCGGCAACTGTGACGGAGAGGGACCCCAGCCTGTACTGTCCGTCCTCCAGCCCGGTGGCGGCCATCGAATCGGTCACCAGCGTGATGTTGTGCGGCCCCACAAGGTCAAACACCAACTTCACGGTTTCCGGTGCCAGATGCACGCCATCGGCAATCAGCTCCACCACAGCCTGCCCGGCCTTGGCTGCGCTGAGGCTCGCCGATACTGGCCCGGGGGAGCGGTGGTGAAGCGGAGGCATGGCATTGAACAGGTGGGTTACCGTTGGGCGGTTCCTGCCGGTGGAATTGCCGGCCGAGTCCAAAGCCGCGGCCGCGCGCGCCAGGAAGGCTGCCGCCGTCGCATGGTCCGCGGCGGTGTGGCCCAGGGATGGGATGATGCCGCGGGCCGCAAGCTGGGCGGCGAGTTCGGAGGCGCCGGGCAGCTCGGCCGCCAAGGTCATGGAGGCCAGGGTTGGCCCTGCCGCGGCCAGCATGCGGGCCACCACCTCAGGATCCGGTTCCAGGAGCAGGACGGGATCGTGCGCGCCACACTGCTGGCCTGAGAGGAACGGACCTTCCAGGTGCGATCCGGCAATCAGCCCCAGGCCTGCCAGCTCCCGCAGTATCTCCAGGTTCCGGACCAGGTCCCCGGGCTCTCCGGTAACCAGGCTGGCCAGCAGCGTGGTGGTCCCGCGGCTGTGCAGGTAGCGTGCCGCCCGCTCGGCGCCGTCGGGATCGCCCTCCGAGAAATCCGAACCGTAGGCGCCATGGCAGTGCACGTCCACCAGTCCGGGCACCAGGATGCGTCCGCCGGGTGCGTCCGGCGGAAGTACCCCGGGGAAGTCCTGCGCCGGGCCCGCGAAAGTGACCAGGCCGCCGTCGGCCGCCACCACCCCGTCCGCAATATCCAGCGAGGCGGTGACGATGCGGCCGCGAAGAAACAGTTCCTTGCCCATCGTTTACCGTCCTTCGTTCGTCGGTTGGGGCAGCGGCACGGCCGCCACGGCGGCAGCCATGCGGGCGGCCAGTCCGTGGTCCGCGGCGCCGGCGCGGTCCCCGCCCGCCCCGCCCCCTTGCCGGGGCCGCGCCGACGTGTGCACGGCATGGACTCCCGCTTCAAGGAGCGACGGTACCAGCGCCAGGGTGACACCCCCACCGGCCATGATCTGGACCGAGGGAGCACTCCGGCGTCCCTGCCGCACAATCCTGCGCAGCATCTCCAGCCCCGCGGCGCAGTCGGGGGCCCCACCACTGGTGAGGACCCGGTCCACCCCTGCGTGCTCCAGCCGGGAGAGCGCCCCGGCAGGGTCCAGGCCGGCGGCCAGGGCTGCGTCGAACGCGCGGTGGAACGTGACTTCGGCATCCGGCCTCACGGCCCGCGCTGCTGCCACAATGTGCCGGATTGCCTGGACATCCGGGCCGCCGTCGGATGCCAGGACACCAACCACCACGCCCGCGGCTCCGGCACCCAAAGCCGCAGCGGCATCGCGCTCAATGACATCGAGCTCGCCGGGCGAATAGGTGAAGTTGCCCGGCCGCGGACGCACCAGGACATGGACGGGAAGGCCCAGGCCGCACGCCTGCCCGATGGTGCCGATGCTTGGCGTGACGCCCTCTGTCTCCGCCAGGGCGGCGCACAGTTCAACCCGGGCCGCGCCCACGGCGGCGGCCAGCCGGACGCCGTCGGCATTCTCCACGGCCAGCTCAAACTGCGGCGCGGTGCCTTCCACGGACACAAGCCTGCCGCTCAGAGTCCCTGCCATGCCGGCTTCCGGCCGAAGGTGTCGTGGTAATACTCGCGGTGGGCGAGCCGGGAGGCTGCGGCCTCGTCCACCAGTACCGAGACGTGCGGGTGCAGCTGGAGGGCCGACGCCGGGCAGATGGCCGCTACGGGACCTTCGACGGCGGCAGCCACAGCCTCTGCCTTGGCCTCCCCCGTGGCCAGCAGCAGCAGGTGCCGGGCCTCACGGATGGTTCCCAGGCCCTGGGTCAGCACATGGTCCGGCACCTCCTCCGGTGCATCAAAGAAGCGGGCGTTGTCCAGGCGCGTCTGCCGGGTGAGCGTCTTGATCCGCGTACGGGAGGCCAGCGAGGACATGGGTTCATTGAAGCCCACATGGCCATCCGTCCCGATGCCCAGAATCTGGATATCCACGCCGCCCGCGGCGGCGATCCGGGCCTCGTAAGCGGCGGCCTCCGCCTGCGGATCCCGGGCCATGCCGTCCAGTCCGCGGACCGCGCCGTCGCCGAAGTCCACGCTGGTCGTGAATTCCTCCCGGATGACCGAGTGGTATGACTGCGGATGCCCGGCAGGCAGTCCCACGTACTCGTCCAGCAGGAACGCCTGGGCCTGCGCGAAGCTCAGGCCGCCGCTGCGGTGCCGTTCGATAAGTTCCTGGTAGGTGCCCAGCGGGGTGGACCCGGTGGCCAGTCCCAGGACGGACGGGCCGCGGCGGACCTGGTCCTCGATGGCATCAGCGGCCGTGCGGGCCACGTCGTCAGGGGTGGGAAGGATGATGATTTCCATGCGCTCTGGGTGCTTCCGGTTGCAGTTGCGGGAGATGGGGATGAAAACGGGGTGGCGCTACTTGGCGGCGTCGGTCTCCACGGTGACTTCGTCGTCCTCGCGGCCGGGGGTGCGCAGATTCCAGCGCTTGATGACGAAGGAGAAGAGGAAGTAGTAGATCGCCGCGTAGCCAAGTCCTATGGGGATGAGCAGCCAGCCGTTCTGTGATTTGCCGAAGTTGAGGACAAAGTCGATCAGGCCTGCAGAGAATGTGAACCCGTGATGGATTCCCAGCGCGTTGACCAGGGCCATGGACGTTCCGGTCAGGACGGCGTGGACGATGTAGAGCGGGAAGGCCACGAACATGAAGGAGTACTCAAGCGGTTCGGTGATGCCGGTGAAGAAGGCGGTCAGTGCGGTGGAGAGCATGATGCCGCCGACGATCTTCTTCTGCGAGGGCTTGGCGTGGCGCCAGATGGCAAGCGCTGCTGCAGGCAGGCCGAACATCATGATGGGGAAGAAGCCGGTCATGAAGATGCCCGCGCTGGGGTCTCCGGCGAAGAAGCGGTTGAGGTCACCGCGGACCAGGTGGCCCGAGGCGTCGGTGTAGTCGCCGATGAGGAACCAGACGCCGGAGTTCAGGATGTGGTGCAGTCCCGCGGGGATCAACATGCGGTTGGCGAAGCCGTAGATCCCGCCGCCGGCAACAGCATTGCTGGCCACGGCCTGGCCCACCGCGGAAAGGCCGGCGTTGAAGAGCGGGTAGGCCAAGGCAAGGACGACGCCGGCTACCAGGCTGGAAACGGAGGTCAGGATGGGCACCAGGCGGCGGCCGCTGAAGAATCCAAGGAAGTCCGGCAGTTTTGTGCGGTAGAAGCGCTGCCACAGTGATGCGGAAAGCAGGCCCACCACAATGCCGGCCAAGACGCCGTAATTGATCATCGCCTGCTTGCCGGCCGGGTCAACCTGTCCTGCCAGGACCAGCGGGGACATGGCCTTGAAGACGCCGTCGATCACCATGTAGCCAACGACGGCGGCCAAAGCAGTGGAACCATCAGCCTTCTTGGCCCAGCCGATGGCAATGCCCACCGCAAAAATGAGCGGCAGCCAGGTGAAGACCGCATTGCCGGCTGCGGAGATGACGGCGGCGCCGCCTTCGAATCCAGGAATGGCGCCAAGCAGGTCGGCCTGGCCAATGCGCAGCAGGATGCCTGCGGCGGGAAGAACGGCGATGGGCAGCATCAGGGTGCGGCCCAGGCGCTGCAGTGTGGCAAACGCCTTGTTTGGCTTCTTTTCGGGAGCCAAGGCGGCGGTCTCGGATGTTGACATGGTTGCACCTCTGCGGGTTCGGGTGGGGCTTGTAAAGGAGGGGTTCCAGCCGGTACTGTCTGGTTATGACCAGTTCAGTGTGATTCATCCCACGAGTACCTGTCAAGGCAATGGGAAATCCCGCCGGGCCATTCAAAAGGCCGGTGGTGGAAGCCATAATTGGTCGCACTTGGGCCGCCGGCCCCGGTGAGGAAGCAGTGCTCCCAGCGGGCACCATCAGAAAGGGCAACCATGTCCAAAGCAGAAAAGATCATTGAAGGACTGGGCGGCGCCGGCAACATCGTGGAGATTGAAGCCTGCATTACCCGCCTTCGCACGGAGGTTAAAGATGGTTCCCTCGTGAACGAGGCCTCCTTGAAGGCCGCCGGAGCCCACGGCGTGCTGACCTCCGGCACGGCTGTCCAGGTCATTGTTGGCCCGGAGGCCGACAACCTGGCCGAAGACATCGAGGACCTCCTCTAGTGGGTCAGTCCCTGGTGGTGCTGGCACCCATCGCGGGTACCGTAATTCGCCTTGCCGAAGTCCCGGACCCTGTGTTCGCCGGCCAGATGGTGGGTTCCGGGGCCGCAGTGGAACCGCCGGCGGGCGAGATGTTCGACGTCGTGTCCCCCGTAGCGGGAAAGGTGGTCAAGCTGCTGCCGCACGCCTTTGTTGTGGTTGAGTCCTCGGGGCGCGGCGTCCTCACCCATGTGGGCATCGATACGGTCAAGCTCAAAGGCGAAGGCTTTAAGCTTCTGATTGCCCAAGGCGACACTGTCGACGCCGGCGCTGCCGTCATGCGTGTCGATCCCACCGCCGCCCTTGCGGCAGGTTACTCGATGGTGAGTCCCGTCGTCGTCCTCGATACCAAGCCGGACGTGGCAACGCTTACTGGAGCCGGCACGGTCACCGCCGGCCAGGAGCTGTTCTCGCTGGACTAGGGGTTGGCTTCTAGAGCCGGACTTCCATGTTCAGCGAGTAGCGGTCGGAGCGGTACCACGAACGTGAATGTTCGATGGCAAGGGGGCCTGAATAGGACACCCGGTCGAAGGCCAGCACCGGCGCCCCCGTGCCGGTTCCGAGGAGCGCCCCCACATCCGCGGGGGCGCCCTCGGACCGCACGCTCTGCCGTGCCCTGTCGATCTGGTGCCCGAACTGCGCGGCGAGGGCTTTGTAAACCGAGCCGGTCAGGTCGATGTCCAGAAGGCCGCGGGCATGTTCGGGGTTGTACCAGGCGTCATCCACGCTGACCGGCCGGCCGTCTGCCAGGCGGAGGCGCTTCAAGTGGATGGCCTCGGAGCCCGGCGGCAGGCTGAGCGCCTCTGCCGTATCCGCGGGGGCAGCGCCCGCTTCGGCCACCAGCACCACCGTACTGGGCACGTGTCCCATCGCCTCCATTTCCTGCGTGAACGAGGCCAGGTGGAGTGTTGACTGCACTGGGGAATCCGCCACGAAAGTACCCTTCGCCGGAACCCGGACCAGGTGCCCCTCGTTGACCAGGCGGCCGATGGCGGCGCGGACTGTAATGCGGCTGACACCGTAGGAGTCCATGAGCGTCCGCTCGCTGGGAAGCCGGGCGCCGGGCTCCAGTTCCTCTTTGGCGAGCTTGAGTATGATCAACCGCAGCTGCTCGTGCTTGGGGACCTGGGTGTTATTGATGGCCGTGGCCGCCGCTCCGGCGGTGCTCCTTGATGTGGCGGACAATTGAGGCCCCTCCTGCTGCTGGATAAGTCCGGTCCGGACCACCTGCTTGGATTATTCCACAGGCGCGGGCCGCGGGGGGCCGCCCGGCCACCTTTGTTGCCGGGCCGGGCGTTAGCGCACCAGTTCCGCATCGCGGGGCGCGGCAGGCTGCCGTACTGCCCTGGTGCGCAGTGCGAGCATGAGCACCGCACCCAGCAGGGCGGGCGCCGCGAAGGCAATGGCGGCTACGGGGACGCCGCCGCCTAAGCCCACCAGCAGTGCGCCGTAGGTTGGGCCTGCGATGGCTCCGATGCGTCCCACAGCAAGTGCCCAGCCAAGGCCGGTGGCGCGGGTGGCGGCAGGGTAGAACTGGGCGATGTAGTCGTTGATCATGTTCTGCGTGCCCAGGCCGCCGAAACCTGCGACGGCGGCGAGCACCGTCATGAGCGCGGCCGGCGGGTTGGCGGACATCAGGAGCAGGGCTGCCGATGCACTGGCGAACCCCACCACCACCAGCGGCCCGGGCCCGAACTTCTGGCTGGCCACAGATGCCAGGACGGTGCCGACCACGGCACCCACCGAGTAGGCCAGCAGGAATGACACAGAGGATCCGACGCCGAACCCGGCAGTGCGCATGATCTGCGGCAGCCACGTGCTGACGCCAAAGATGGTCAGCAGGCTCAGGAGAGTGATGCCCCACAGCAGGACTGTGGTCTTGCCGGTGCCGTTGGCGAAGAGGGCGCGCGTGGGAGAGACCCGCACGGCTGTGGCCGGGACTTCCGTGGTGCGGGGCAGCCCGTAGGCGGCCTCGATGCTGTCGGCCTCTGCGGTGCGGGACCGGGTCCGCAGGAACGACGGTGACTCCGGCAGCAGGAACCAGGCGAAGGGAACGATCAGCAGCCCTGCGGCACCGATCGCGTACACCGGGCGGAAACCACTGGACTCCAGGACAGCGAGGGACGTCAGCGAAGCGGCAACAGTACCCGTTGCCGGCCCGGTCAGCACCGCACCGAGGACCAGTGACTTCTTCCCCGGCGGCGCGAATTCATTGGTGAGGGCTACCGCCGTCGGCAGCAGGCCGCCCACGCCGAAGCAGGCGATGAAGCGGAACGCTGCGAAGAGCTCCCAGCTGGGTGCCATGGCGCAGGCGAGCATGGCCAGCGAGAACAACGCCAGGGCGGACACAAAGATCCGGCGGCGGCCAAGCCGGTCCGTGAGCGTACCCACGATGAGTGAACCGAGCAGCATCCCCACCAGCGCCAACGAGCCCACCGCGCCTGCCGCGGCGGGCGTGACATTGAAGGGCGGCTGCCCGATCAGGGCGGGGAGGGTGGCGCCGTAGACGTAGAGGTCGTAGCCGTCGGCGAGCAGGCCAAGCCAGCACAGCACGAAGATACCGGCCAGGGATTTGCTGGGGGCATTGGAGTTCATCATTGATTCCAATCGGGTCAAGGGACGCTGGCTGTATGCCTGCGGGACGTCCATCAGCTTGGCCTGCTGCAGCAGCCCTGCGAACGGTCTTTTCACTGGGTGAAAAGCCTCTTTGTGGCGGGGCCCACACCGCCCAGTCTTGAAGGACGCAACGGATGGAGGCAGAGATGGCGGGAGCGGGCAGGGCGGCAGCCGCCGCGCCCACAGAGGCCGCCACGGGTCTTCCGGGCACGCCCGTACTGGTGCGGGCTCTGAGCCTTCTTGCCCAGTTTACGGAACAGCGCCGTGCCCTGAATCTGTCCGAACTTTCCCGCCAGGCCGGACTTGCCCCTGCCACGGCCCTGCGGCTGGTGCGGCACCTGACGGAGTGGGGCGCGCTGGAACGCCTCGAGGACGGCCGCTACGTGGTGGGTGTGCGCCTCTGGGAAATTGCCTCGCTCTCGCCGCGGGGCCACGGGGTGCGGCAAATCGCCCTGCCTTACCTTGAGGATCTGTACGAGGTCACCCGGCATCACGTGCTGCTTGCCGTCCGCGAAGGCACGGACGCGGTCCTGATCGATCGGCTCTCTTCCCGGACCGCGACGGAGGTGGCTTACCGGGTTGGCGGACGCATGCCGCTGGGGACCACCGCCGTCGGGCAGGTCCTGCTGGCCCACGCCGCTCCGGAGCTGCTGCAGGAACTGCTTTCGCAGCCGGCGCCCCCAGGGGTGCCGGGCAGTGTTTCGGGTGCCGGGAGTCTCCCGGCGGCCCGGCTTCGCGGTGTCCTGGCAAACGTAAGGCAATCCGGCGTCGCAGTGGTTCGGCGGGACCATCCCTCCCGCACTGTCTCCGTCGCCGCACCCATTCATGGGGCTGCCGGCGATGTAGTGGCTGCATTGTCCATTGTGGTCCCGGATGCCCAGACGCCGGCGCATGAGCTGGTGCCGCTGGTCAGGGCCGCCGCGCGGGCCATCTCGCGAAGCCTCGGCCACCAGGCGAAGGCCAGCGGAGCATGGCGGCACCCGCAGCTCCAGGAGCCGGGCCACCCCCCGGCCTGACACTTGGCGTCCTCCCGGCGCTCGCCAATCCCGCCGGTTTTGAGACCGTTCCGTTATTTGCGTCCCGCCTTTCACCCTTTACGCTTGAAACTACTAAGCATGCTGTCTATTTCGGAGGTTAACCCTGATGCGAAAAGTTTCTGCGCTTGGAGTGGTAACTGCGGCGATGCTGGCCTTGGCCGGCTGTTCGGGAGGAGGCGGCGGAACTGCCAGCCCGTCAGGCACGGCAACGACGTCGGCATCCGCCTCTGCCAGCCAAACCGCCAACGCCAAGGTGTACTCGGAGGACGAGCTCCGCGACCTCATTTCGGGCATGAAGGACGCTGACGGCAACGAACTCAAGCTGTACTCCAAGGAGCAGGTTGACCAGGGCGGAAACATTGCCAACCTGCTCATGAGCACGGCAACCATCGACCCCAAGGACTGCAAGGACATCGCCACCGCCGGCTTGCTGGACAAGGTGGAAAGCGGCGACGTAGCCGTGGCGCTTTCCGAGGGCAACCAGCCGCGCACGCTGTCAGCACAGTCCGGCAGCCAGGGCCCCGACGCCGTCAAGACACTGAGTGACATCAGCGGCAAGATGAACCAGTGCGCCAAATTCTCGGTCTCCGCCCTTGGCCAGAAGTACGACGTTTCCAGCCAGGAGCTGAAGGCGGACACTGACGCTGATGAGACCTTCGCAACCGTCAGCACCCGCAGCGGCGACAACCAGCAGAAGCTGATGCAGGTTTCCGCTGCCCAGGGGCGCCTGTTGGTGGTTGCCACCAAGGGCGGCACCGATCTGGGCGACAAGGACCAGAAGGAGCTTGAGGAGCTCATTAACGACGTGTTGAAGAAGGCCGAAGGCGGCGCAACGTCCAGCCCCACCTCCACCAGCTCGTCCGGTTCTTCCGGCACGTCATCGCCGGGCAGCTCGGCGTCGTCCACTGCCTCGTCCACCTCGTCGGCGACGATGACCTCGGGCAGCGGTTCCTCGTCGTCGGCCTCCCCGACGGCGTCGCGGTAGCGGCACCAACTCCGCAATATTGAAACGGGGCGGGCCAGGACAATTACTGTCCTGGCCCGCCCCGTTCTCTCGTTGCCCGGCGCCCTACTTGGCTTTGCCGCTCAAGCCGACGCTGGCGCTTGTGTTTTCCGGCAACTCGGAGACGACCTCCCGTGTTGGTGCGCCCCGGAACTTCGGTGATGGGTCCTGTCCCGCTGTAAGCCGCTGCAGCTCCTGCCCCTCAAAATCCTCTTCCTTGCCCAGCAGGATCGCAGAGTCGTGGTTGGTGATCTCACCCTTGAAGGCGCGCAGCATGACGCTGCGGTCAAACTGGCCTTCCCACTTCGAGACAACGAAGGTGGCAACACAGTTGCCCAGCAGGTTGACTACGACGCGCATTGAGTCCATGAGCCGGTCTGCGCCAAGGAGCAGTGCCACGCCGGCCACCGGGAAGATACCCAGTGCTGCAGCAGTGGCGGAAAGTGCGAGGAACGAGGAGCCGGGAACTCCCGCCATGCCCTTGGACGTCAGCAGCAGTACGCCAAGGGCGGCCAGCTGTTGGCCAAGGTCAAGGTGGTGGCCGAAGGCCTGGGCCAGGAACAGCAGGGAGATCGAAAGGTAGATCGCGGCCCCATCGAGGTTGAAGGAGTAACCGGTGGGCACCACAAGGCCGGTGGTGGCACGGGAGCAGCCCGCGTTGGTCAGTTTGGTCATGATCCTGGGCATCACCGCTTCGGTTGATGCGGTGCCCAGGGCCAGGAGGAACTCCTCCCGCGTGTACTTCAGGAACTGCCAGAGCGGCACCCGGGCAAACCCCCAGGCCACGACGAACAGCAGGCCGATGAAGACCAAAGCGGCGCCGTAGCAGGCTGCGATCAGGACCGCGTAGGTGCTCAGGGTATCCAGCCCGTACTGGCCGATGATGAATGCCATGGCGCCGAAGGCGCCCAGCGGGGCGACCTTCATGATCCATGCCATGATCTTGAAGATCAGTTCCAGGATGGTTTCCATGACGTTGATGACCGGCAGGCACTTTTCGCGCCCGATCACTACGATGGCAGCACCAAAAAACACTGAGAAGAAGAGCACTTGCAGGAGGCTGTTGCTGGCAAATGCGCCGATGACGCTGGCCGGGATGATGTCCAGAATGAAGGACGCTGCATCCTTGGGTGCCGCGGACCCGGTCTTTGCGTCCAGGTCTGCCTGGGAGAGCGTCGACGGGTCGATGTTCAGGCCGGCTCCGGGCTGGACGATGTTTCCCACAATGAGTCCGAAGACCAGGGCGAACAGGGTTGCTCCCGTGAAGTAGAGCAGGGCCTTTACCCCAACCCTTCCGACCGCCTTGACGTCGCCTACGGCTGAAATTCCGGTAACGATCACCAGGAAGATCAGCGGCGCGATGATCATTTTGATGAGTTTGATGAAGCCATCTCCGAGCGGCCTCAGTTGTGATCCAAGGTCCGGCCAGAAATGCCCGATGAGGACACCTGCCACGACGGCGATCAGAATCTGGAAGAAGAGCGACTTGTACAGCGGCTTCCTCTTCGCGGGCACCGAACTCGCCTTCAGTGCCTCAGGGTTTGGGATCTTCATTGACCTTTGCCTATCAATCGGGAACAGCCCGTTTTCGGGGCCGTTTCCAACGTAATCCTCGTCACACTAATTCCGCAAGAGGAAAACCAAATTCCGCTATGTGGAATGTTAAATAGTGTTTGTGACTGCGACCCCGTCGAGTCGTGAGCGCAACTCGGCCATCAACTGCTGTGCGGGGACGGAGGCGTCCAGCTTCACGAAGCGCGCGTACTCCGGCAGGTCCCGGTATCCCGACTGGAATGCGGCGAGGTCATCAAGGCTCTCTGAGTCAGTGCCCCGGACAATGATGCGGTGGTGCGCCTCGACGGGGTCGATGTCCAGATGGAAGATGGCGTCCGGTTCCGGCAGGCGGGCCAGCAGCCACGGAAGGAACCGGCCGCGTGGCAATCCGTTGGCGGTCCGCAGTGCCAGCTGGCAGTGGAGGTGCCGGTCCATGATTACCAGGCCGTCGAACCGGCTGGCGCGCAGGTGCGATACCAGTACGTTGCCCACCCGGAGGGCGGTTTCGACGGCGTCGGCCAGTTTGGCGGGCAGGCGCACTCCCAGCCTGGCGGACAGCAGGGACATGACCCGCCGGCCCGCGTGGTTGCTCAGGAGCAGCGCACGGCCGCCCTCCGCCCGCACCGACGACGCCAAGGCGCGGGCCGCCGTCGACTTCCCTGATCCGTCGATACCCGTCAGCACAATGATCATCCGGCCTCCTCCCGCCGCCTTGTTCAACGCCGGGGGAGGGCGCAACGTCCCGGGTGAGCTGCAATTCACAGCTGGGGGACAGAGTCCGGGGCGGCAGGTCAAGGAAGTGAACAGCAAAGCGGGCCGCTAGATGCTGACGGGCCGCCTGATGGTGGAAAAGGACCTACATGATGCCGGTGGGTACCAGCAGGGCCCACGCCAGTACCGGTGCCACCAGCACCACGCCGCCTGCGTAGAACATCAGCTGCTTGTAGACGCGCTGCCGGTCGTCGTCGCGGGCGTTGGCCACTACGAGTGCTCCGTCCGTGGAGAAGGGGGATACGTCGACGACGGTGGCTGCGATGGCCAGCGCGGCCACGGTTCCGGAGGCGCTGAGCGAGCTGGTGGCCAGGAGTGGGCCGGCCAGCGGGATGAAGGCGGTCAGCAGGGCGGTGGAGGACGCGAAGGCCGAGCCGACACCGATCACGTAGCAGAGGACCAGGGCGATCAGCAGCGGAGCCCCCAGGGCCAGGGCGTGCTCGGCAAGCGTGTCGATGACGCCCACGTGCTCCAGCAGGGATACGTACGTGATCATGCCTGCCACCAGCAGGACGGTGGACCAGGAGATGCCGCCGATGAAGGTCTTGTGTTCCTTGATGTTGATGAACGCGAGCAGGAGGCCGGCGGAGAGGGCCACGAAGCCGATGGGCATGTGGAAGCCGAGGGTGCACACCAGCATTGCCGCGATCAGCGCCAGCGTCAGGATCTGCTGGCCGTGCGGGCGTCCGGCGGAGGAAGTGTCGATGTCCACGTGCAGCCCGCTGGCACCGTCGCGCAGTTTGCCGATCAGGGCGAACAGGACGATGGTCAGCACCGAGAGGATGAGGTTCAGGGCGAAGCTGGCAATGAACAGGCCGCCCTGGGAAATCGGGAAGTCGTTCTTCAGTGCGATGTTGTGGACCAGCACGCCGGCCACTGACAGCGGGGAGAATCCGCCGGCGTGTGCGCCGTTGATGATGAAGGCGCCCATGACCACGGGGTGGATGCGCGATTCGTAAGCGAACCCGATCGCGGCCGGTGCCAGCAGCGCGATGGCGGCCGGGGAGAACGTTCCGAGCGAGGTCAGCGCGGCGGCGACCAGGAAGAACACCCACGGCAGCAGCATCGTCTTGCCGCGGACAATCCGCACACATCCCTTGACGATGATCTCGATGGTGCCGTTGCGCTGGGCCATGCTGAAGAAGTAGGTGACGCCGATGATGGTGAGGACGATGGTGGCCGGGAACTCCTCGAGGATCTGCTTGTCAGACATCCCGAGCATGAAATAGCCGACGCCGAATGACGCGACGAGTCCCATCACCCCGATGTTCAGCGGCCATTTGGTGGCGACGACGAACATCACCACGAGGATCACCAGCGGGATGATCTGGACAGCGGTCATGGTCGGCTCCGGGTCCGTGGCGGCCGCCTGGTTGAACATGCCGCCGGCAACGAGGGCAATCACACCCAGGATGGCCAGGCCGGCCACCACCCACAGCAGGATACGACGGCGGAGGTTGCCTTCCACTCAACACTGCTGGAAATCGCGCGGGAACGGGCCGGCGACTACCTCCAGACCGTAGGCTGGAAGCCGGTCGGGGGTTCCCCGGCCGGTACAGCAGTTCCCAGGTGAAAGGCAGGACCATGACCGTTTCCAGCGACGATCCCCAGAACACCGCAGACCTCCGCGGGCCGGGCGACCCGGACGGGGCCAAGGACGAAACCAAGGACGACGTCACCAAGGCCCCGCAGTCCGGCCAGCACCTGGAACAGCCGGGAGCATCCAACATCCGCGAGGAACAGCAGGGCCATGCTGCCGGAACGGTCCCGGCATCGTATGTGGGCGGCGAAGAGGCCGACCCGGAACAGAAGCCCGAAGAGGCGCTGGCGGAGCCGGGCGCCTGGGATGACGAAGTCTGACAATGATCACCCGCGCTGACATCGACAAGGCCGCGCAGCGGACAGCGGGCCTTGTCCGCAGGACGCCCGTCCTGCAGGCGGATGCGGGCACCGCCGCCGGCCCGGTCTGGTTCAAATGCGAATTCATGCAGCACACGGGCACGTTCAAGGCCCGGGGCGCGCTGAACCGGATCCTGGCCAGCAAGGAACGGGGTGAACTGCAGGCGGACGTGGGGGTGGTTGTTGCATCCGGCGGGAACGCGGGCCTGGCCAACGCCTATGCGGCGGCCCAGCTCGGGGTGCCTGCAACGGTCTTCGTTCCTGAAGCGGCACCGGCCGTCAAAGTCGGCAAGCTCAGGGCCATCGGTGCCACCGTGGTCCAGGGCGGTTCAGAGTACGCGGCCGCCTACCAGGCCGCCATTGCGCACGCAGAGAAGACCGGCGCCATCTACTGCCATGCCTACGACCAGCCGGAAATTGCCGCCGGCGCCGGGACGGTGGGCTCCGAATTGCTGGAACAGGTGCCGGACGTGGACACCGTCCTGGTGGCCGTGGGCGGTGGCGGCCTGATGGCGGGAGTAGCCGCCGCCGTCGAAGGCTTGGCCAAAGTGGTGGCTGTGGAACCGGAAACTGCGCCCACCCTCCACGCCGCCCTGGCGGCAGGGGAACCGGTGGACGTCCCGGTATCGGGCGTCGCCGCGGACTCCCTGGGTGCCCGTAGCGTTGGTGACATCGGCTTCTCCGTCGCGGTCCGCTGCGGCGTCGGGAGCGTCCTGGTCTCCGATGAACATATCATCGCCGCCCGCTCCGCGCTGTGGAACGACTACCGGATCGTGGTGGAGCACGGTGCCGCAGCCGCCTACGCCGCGCTCGCCTCCGGCGCCTATGTGCCCGGAAAGGACGAACGCGTTGCCGTCATCCTTTGCGGCGCCAACACGGATCCGGCCACGCTCTAGGCCGGAGACAGAGATAGGCCGGAGACAGAGAAAGGACCGGCCGCCTGTCCCGCAGGCGGCCGGTCCCTTCAGAAGATTGTCTAGCCGCCGGCCTGGCCGCAGAACTTGCTGTAGGTGCTGCCGGCTTCCTGGTAGCCCGACTGCAGATCGGCCAGCTTGTCCTTGTCCGGGTTTTCCTTGGCCTGCTCGTCCGTGTACGCCAGGATCGAGGCCAGGGCGGGCTTGAGATCGTCCGAGGCAACGGCGTGGATGGGTCGGATCTGGTTGGCGAGGTTGTTCATCCCCGTCTTGCCGGCGTTGTTGGCGGGGTTCGACACAACGGCCTGGATCCGCTCGCAGGTTTCAGCGGTGGACAGTTGGTGCGTGGCGGAGCAGGCCGTGGCGGAGGCAACGAGGCCGGCGGCAAACAGGGCTGTGGCGAATTTCTTCATGGGTCCCTCAGTAGTGGTCAGAGGTTTCGATTGTAAGCAGATTGGGTAGGCCGATGCCTTCGCAAGCCCAATACATGCGCTTAAACTGGCAGCACCAATCGTGCGGAGCTTCCGCAGATGGGCCCCGCGCGCATCGACCCAGACTAAGGAACAAGCATGCGCCATCCAGTACGCCACGGTGCCGCCGCAGGGCTCGTGGCCTCTTTTTCATTGCTTCTTCCCACTGCCCTTCCGGCGTCGGCTGCTCCACCGTCCGGGGAGATAGTGCTCGACGGCGCCACCTCCGCCGAAGGCATCGCGGCAGGGGAGGGCAGGACTTTCTATGCAGGGGAACTCACCACGGGCGATATTTTCCGCGGCGACATCCGCAAGGGCACGGCAACCCGCTTCATCGATGCACCGGCAGGCCGCGCCGCCGCCGGGATGAAGGCCGATACCTGCCACCACCTGCTGTTTGTGGCGGGCGCCAACACCGGCAAGGCATTCGTCTACAACACCGACACGGGCAAGCCGGTTGCCGATATCCGCCTGGCCCAGGGATTCATCAACGACGTCACCCTCACCAGTGACGGGGCCTGGTTCACCAACTCAGCCGCCGCGGAGCTCTACTTCCTGCCGGTCGGCGGGGACGGGGAACTGGGCAAAGTGAAGACCCTCAAGCTCAGTGGCCCGGCGGCGGACGTCAAACAGGGGTTCAACCTCAACGGCATTGCGGCCGTGCGGGACGGCAAAATGCTCATCGTGGCCCACTCCCTCAACGGAGCCCTCTACACGGTGGACCCCAGGACCGGGGATAGCGCTGCGATCAAGGGCGTCAAGGTTCCTTATGTTGACGGCATCCTGGTGCGCGGCGACAACCTTTGGGCCGTCCAGAACCAGCTGAACCAGATAGCGCGCATCGACCTCTCCGGCGACCTGGCTTCCGGCGAGGTACGGGACACGATCAAGAGCAGCGACTTCAATGTGCCTACAACGGTCGCCTTGTTCGGGAATACGCTCGCCGCGGTCAACGCCCAGTTCAACCAGCCGCCCAGCCCGTTCGAAGTGGTGCTGGTACCGGCCTGGAACCGTTAAACACAGAACTGGCTGGCAGTAGGCACTGCCAGCCAGTTGTCGGACGGGACGAATCAGAGAGTCCGAGTAGCCTTTTCCAAGTTGTCCTTCAGCTCAACGGCGTTCTGCCTCTTCACGTAGGCAGGACGGTCCCGCTCCACGCGCCAGCTCTCGGACAGCGGCCCCACGTTAACCGTGTCGAAACCGAATTCGTCGTACAGCCGGGTCACCAGGTCCGCGGCTTCCTGGTAGTCGCTGGCGGTGGCCAGGGCGCGCCGGTTTTCCGTGCCGTCCGGAGTTCCGTCCGTGGTGATGTCCTTTGCCATGATGTGGTTGAAGCCCTTGGCCACCTTTGACTGCGGGAGGTGCTCCTGCAGCAGACCGGAGGTGGTGGCTTCGCCGTTGTCCAGGGCGGGGATCCTGCCGTCCCGCTCCCAGTAGTAGTTGTTGGTATCGATCACAATCTTGCCGGCCAGCGGCTCCACCGGGATGTCCTTGTAGTTCTTCAGCGGCACCGTGACCACGGCGAAGTCGCCGGCCGCTGCTGCTTCAGCCGGCGTGGCGGCCCGCGCCCTGGGGCCAAGTTCCGAAACCAGCTCCTGGAGGGTTTCGGGCCCACGGGAGTTGCTGATGACTACGTCGTAGCCCAGCTCCACGGCCTTCCGTGCAACCTGGCTGCCAATATGTCCTGCACCGATGATTCCGATTGTTGTCATATGGGCGGCAACGCAGGTCCCCGCGCAGATATTTCAGCGGCCTGCAGGGAATAAATAGGCGGTTAGCCGCCTACTTTCCCAGGTACCGGCCCGGCCGGTGGTTCAGGGCGAGGACCAGGTTCAGGAGGGTGGCGCCGGCCGCGGACAGCAGCACCATCAGGGGCGGAACGAGTGCCAGGGCCGCCAGGACGATGGCCACGTCCAGCACCATCTGCACGTACCCTGCGCGCCATTTCAGCTTTTCCTGCAGCAGCAGGGCCAGGATGTTGAAGCCGCCCAGGCTTGACTGGTGCCGGAACAGGATCAGGAGGCCGACGCCGGCGAGCAGGTTTCCGCCCAGCACGCCATACACGGGGTCAATGTGCAGGGACCCCAGGGCCGCCGGGTGCAGGCTGGCCATCACGGACACCAGGGAGATCGCGGCGCCGGTGCGGAGGGCGAAGTTCCAGCCCTTCTTCCACACCGCCAGGGCGAAGAACGGCAGGTTCACTGCGAAGAAGATGACGCCAAACGGCAGTGCGACCGAATAGCTGAGCAGCAGTGCGAGGCCGGCGGTGCCGCCCGTCACGGCCCCGCTCGACTTGAGCAGGAACAGCCCCAGCGACGCCGCGAAGGTGCCGGTCAGGATGCCCAGGACGTCCTCAACCACGGAATGACGGACGGCCGACGGCGGCGCTGAAGGTGCCGCCGTCGGCCCTTCCATGTGCCGGGCTGGGGCAGGGGTTGCGGCAGCCGGTGTTTCTGTTGTGGTGCTCACTGGGCCGCGGCCGCCTCACGCAGGAACCGCCCGCGGTTGGCCAGGACAGCAAGGACCCTGTCGTTGGTGGCCCGGTCCGCCAGCGTGATGCGGACCCCGTCCACGGCGTAGCCGCGCACCAGGATGTCGGCGTCGGCCAACGCGTCCACGAGCTGCACACGCACATCATCGTCGGCACGCAGCCAGTAGAAGTTGGCCTGGCTGTCCGGCACATCCCAGCCATAGTCCCGTAGCGCGCCGATGACCCGGGTGCGTTCCCGGGCCACCGCCTCGGTCCGCTCAAGAATTTCGTCCCCGGCGGCCAGCGAAGCAACCGCGGCCGCCTGCGCCATCCTGTTCACGCCGAAGGGGACGGCCGTCCGGCGGAGGCCCTCAGCAATTTCCGGCCGGGCAATGGCGTACCCGATCCGCAGGCCCGCCAGCCCGTATGCCTTGGAGAAGGTGCGCAGAATGCACAGGTTGGGGTAGCGGCGGTAGAAATCGAGCGAGTCGACGCCTGGTCCACGCTGGAATTCGACGTAGGCCTCGTCCAGTACCACCAGCACCCGCGGCGGAACGGAGCGGAGGAACTCCGCAAGGTCCGCGGGGCTGATGGACACACCCGTGGGGTTGTTGGGTGAGCACAGGATGACCAGGCGAGTGCGGTCCGTGATCGCCGCGGCCATGGAGTGGAGATCGTGCTGCTCGGTGGCCAGCAGCGGCACGGGGACCGAAACGGCGCCCGCCACTGCCACCAGGATGGGGTAGGCCTCGAAGGAGCGCCACGCGTACACCACCTCGTCGCCCTGGCCGCAGACTGCGGAAATGATCTGCTGCAGGACGCCGGAGCTCCCCGGTCCGGCGGCGACTTCCCCGGCGCTGACGCCGAACTGCCTGGCAATGGCGTCCCGCGCCTCCACCGCACCCATGCTTGGGTAACGGTGGATCCTGCCCGCCTCGGCCGACATTGCCTCAATGACGGACGGCAGGGGAGCAAAGTGGCTTTCATTCGAGGCCAGGGCGGCGGTCAGGTCAGACTGCGCGCTCTTGCCGGCCAAGTAGGCGGGAAGTTGGGCGACGGCGGTACGGACCTCGGGTGCCTGGGTTTCGGGAAGGGTGCTGGTCATGGAGAGCATGCTCCCGGAGCGCAGGACGTTTGCGCAACACAACTGTGTGCAGGAGGACAGATCCGGTGCGCAGGGACTGCAGGGGTGGCAAAATGCTCAGTATGCACCGCATTGATGCCCTTGACGCTGAGATCCTCCTCACACTTGACCGGGATCCGCAGGCCACGGTCCTGTCCCTCTCCAGGACGCTGGGCGTTGCCCGCAATACGGTGCACGCCCGGCTCCGCCGGCTGGTCAACGACGGCAGCCTGGCGCCCTTCAGCCAGCGGGTGCGAACGGAAGCGCTGGGCCTGCCGCTGATTGCCTTCATCTCGATCTCCATCAGCCAGTCCGCCAGCGACATTGCCGTGGCAGCGCTGCAGACCATTCCGGAAATCATCGAGATGCATGCCACCACCGGGGACGCGGACCTGCTCGCCAAGGTGGCCGCAAGGGACCCCGCCGACCTGCACAGGATCACCAACGCGATGCTGGCGATTGACGGCGTCGTCCGCACCAGCACGGCCATGTCCCTGGTGGAAGTCATGCCCACCCGCACCCTGCCGCTGCTGCAGGCGGCGACGGGGAAGCAGTGAATCCAACGAGGTGGGAAACAAACGCAATGGAACAAAATCTCCCAATTACTTCCGTCACACTATTGACCATATTTGTCATGCGCTGATAAACCTAAAGGGCAGAAAGCGTTTCCCCGCGGCTTCCATCCCTCCTCCACATCACTCGGGAGGGAGATCCTTGGCGTGAATGAAACGTTCCAAACTGACGTGCGGCAGACTCAGCTGCCGCCGCATCAAAGGAGATGTTCTTTTGGCACAACCCTCAATGTGTTCCCCGCAATCCCCAGCGGGCAGGGCCTGGAAGGCCGCGCCGGCCGCAGCGGCGGCAACGCTCGCCGCAGCACTGGCCTTCACTGGCGTCCCGCTTGCTGCTGCTGATCCCGGCCAGGCCGGGCCGGCCGCCCAGGCCAGCCCCGCCGCCCCGGCACCGTCCGGGCCCACCCGCCAGGTGGAAACCCTGGACCGTGCCCCCGTGGCTGTGCTCACGGACCGGGGCGTCACCCTGGGTTGGCGGATGCTCGGCCTGGACAAGGACAGCGTGGGCTTCCACGTCATCCGTGACGGCGTCCAGATCACCGACGAGCCCATCCGCAGCACCACCACCTATGTGGATCCTGCGGGAACGGCGGCCTCGAAGTACGTCATCAAGACGGTCGGGAACGGCAACGGGCAGGACAAGCTCAGTGCCGAATTCAGTCCGCTGGCGCAGAACTACCTGCCCATCAAACTGGACAAGCCCGCCGACGGCGTCAGCAAGGACGGCAAGCCGTACACCTATACGGCCAACGATTCGAGTGTGGCGGATCTGGACGGCGATGGGGCCTACGAAATCATCCAGCTCTGGAACCCGTCCAACGCCCAGGACAACTCCAAGTCCGGCTACACCGGCAATGTGTACGTGGACGCCTACAAGATGGACGGCACCAAGCTTTGGCGAATCGACCTTGGCCGCAACATCCGTGCCGGCGCCCATTACACCCAGATGCTGGCCTATGACTTCGACGGCGACGGCACAGGCGAAGTGGCTTTCAAGACTGCGGACGGCACCACCGATGCGGCGGGGACCGTCATTGGCGATGCTGCGGCTGACTACCGCAACAGCGCCGGCTACGTCCTGTCAGGGCCGGAATTCCTCACTGTGTTCAACGGTGCCAGCGGCACCATTATGGACACGGTTCCCTATGATCCGCCGCGCGGGAGCGTAGCCGCCTGGGGTGATAGTTACGGCAACCGCGTGGACCGTTTCCTTGCCGGAGTGGCGTACCTCGATGGTGAGCACCCGTCCATGATGTTCAGCCGCGGCTACTACACCCGCACGGTCCTGGTCACCTACGACCTGGTCAACGGCAAACTGGTCAAGCGGTGGAAGTTCGATTCCGACGTGGCCGGGGCCGAATACAAGGGCCAGTGCAATCACAACCTGTCTGTGGCGGACGTGGACCAGGATGGCAAGGATGAGTTCGTCTTCGGCTCCATGACGATCGACGACGACGGCACGCCGCTGTACAACACCAAGCTGGGCCACGGCGACGCCATCCACACCGGCGACCTTGACCCCTCGCGGCCGGGCTTTGAGACGTTCGCCGTACACGAGAGCATGTCCGCGAGCGGCAATCGCGGTGCCACCTTCCGCGACTCCGCCACCGGTGAAGTGCTCTGGAGCATTCCCGCTGTCAAGGACACCGGCCGAGGCGCCACCGGCGACATCGACCCCCGGTTCCCAGGCTCGGAAAGCTGGGCCGTGGGCGGTGACGCTGCCTGGAACTCACCGGCGGGGTTCCTGATGTCGGCCAAGGGCGAGCGGATTTCGGACAAGATCCCGGCGGCCAACTTCATGGCCTGGTGGGACGGCGACCTGCTGCGGGAAATCGTTGACCACGACTTCAATGCCGAGGCAGGCGTGGGCGTACCCACCATCTCCAAGTGGAACTGGGAAACCGAAACCAGCGACCGGCTCCTGACAGCCACCGGCGCTAGGACCAACAACGGCACCAAGGGCAACCCGTCACTGCAGGCCGACTTGCTGGGTGACTGGCGCGAGGAACTGGTGTTCCCCTCCGCCGACAGCACCGAGCTGCGGATCTACACCACCACCTCGCCCACCGAGGTCCGGCTCCGCACACTGATGCACGACCCCATGTACCGGACCGGCGTGGCCCGCGAGACGGTCGGCTACAACCAGCCTCCGCACCCCAGCTTCTTCATCGGTGAGGGCATGCAGACGCCGGCCTCACCGGCTGTCTTCTACGCAGGCAAGGCCAGGTAAGCCGCCACCAGTGACGGCAAAGCGCCGCCCGCCTTTGGGGGAAAGGCGGGCGGCGCTGGTTCTTCGGTTGGGACGGGTCAGTGGCCGCCGAGGTTGCCACCCACAGGCGGAAGGCCGCCGTCGGCGTTGCGGTCGTCCTCGCGCCGTTCGCCGGCGCTCAGGTTTTCGCCGGCAACCGTGTCATCGGACTCGCCGGTGGTGTCCACGAGGCCGTTGGTCTGGTCAAAAGCGTGGCCGATCCTGTCATCGCCCAGGTCGGCGACCGAGCCGGTGGAGCCGGCCCCCGACGTCGTGCCTGGGGTTGTGGTGTCAGTTGTCCCCGTGCCCGGGTAGGCGCTGCCGGTGGTGGCGCCGGTGGTGAGGGGCTCCGCGGGCACAACCGGTTCTGCCGGGACCGCGGGAGTGGTCTGCGTAACCGTCACGTCACGCGTTTCGGTGTCTTCCTTGTTGCCGCTGGCAGCCATGGCCGCTGCTGCGCCCGCAGCCGCTGCGATGCCGACGCCGGCCGCAACCTTGCCGGAGACGCCGGCCTTGCCGGAATCGCCGCGGGAGCCCCCTGCATGTTCAACACCGGGCGTGCCCACAGCTGAGCCGGCATTGACGGATCCGCGCCAGGCGCCGCTGGCGTAGCCTTCGTCCTCAATAAATTCCTTGAACTTCTGCAGGTCCGATTCCGCCTGCCGGTCCACGACGTTGAGCTTGTCGCCCACCTTCTCGATCAGGCCTTCGGGCTCGTATTCGAGGCTCAGCCGGGTGGAGGTCTGGCCGCCTCCCACGTCCTCGAACTCCACAGCGCCGGCGTTCGTGGCACCTTCGGTCGCGGCCCACGCAACTTTGCGGTCCGGGACCTGCTCCAAAATCTTGGCTTCCCATTGCCTGCGGACGCCGCCGATCTCGGCCACCCATTCCAGCCGGTCGTCACTGAGCTGGGTCACGCTCTTGACGCCGCCCATGAAGTGCGGGAATTCCTCGAACTGGGTCCACTGGTTATAAGCGGTGCTCACCGGTACGTTCACCAGAATGCGTTTTTCCACCTTCGTGCTCATAACGTCTCCTTCGCTTTGCTACCGGAAACCAATGACTCGGGAAGAATCATCAGCATGCTTACTAACATACCTTTTGATCTTGGATGTTTCCAGAGTCCAACTTGGTCATGGGGGAAAACGGACGACGGCGGCACCCGGCCAGGTGCCGCCGTCGCGGTTTTGTGCCACGCAGGAGTGTCAGTCCAGGTACCGGCCCACGAGCGCCAGGTTCTGGATGACTGCCAGCCCGAACTGGGCGGTGTCATTGGTGGACACCGTCGGCGCCTCGTCCACGGGCGCCAACACGTGGGGCGGCTCGATTTTCCGCAGGGTGAAGGCCGATTCGTGGTTCAGGTGCTCCCCGCCTTCGGCAAAGCTTTCCCATGCCCGGGCTGCCAGTTCTGGGTCCTGCAACCTTGCCGCCGCGTAGGCCGTCAGCCTGCTGTGGGCCTGGGTGAGATGGATGCCGTCGAGCGGCTGGCCCACGGCTTCCACCTGTTCCTCCTTCGATGCCAGAAAGAGCCGGCAGTACTGCAGCCAGGACCGCTCGAACTCCGGGTCCGGCACCAGGTCCACCAGCTCGCTGCAGATTTCCACCAAGCCGAACACCGCGCTGAGGTGTGAGACCTGGATCTGCTCGCGGCCGGAGTCGAACCGGCCCTTGTCCAGGTCATACAGCGCTTCACCGGTGAGGAAGCCGTACTTGAGCGCCCCGATGTCCGCCATGGTGCCCAGCAGCCGGTCGCGGGAACGCGGGTTGCCGGTGCGTTCCCAGTCCGTCAGCCAGGTTGCGGCGAGGGAACCCCAGTCCGTCCCCAGCCCCACGCCAAGTGCGCCGCGGTTGGGGCGGTAGGTGTCGGCATCCGGGCGGACCTTGCGCACGGGGTCAAGACCCAGGAAGTTCTGGTCGCTGTCCACCAGTTCGGTCAGCAGGTCCCCGGTGCGCTCGTCCGCCGTCAGGTAGTAGTAGAAACGCCGGTAGGCCGGCGTGCTGATCCGCAGCTGCTTGGCGCTGCAGCCCCAGTGCTGGACGTTGTGCCGTGAGCCGAGCCCCTTCCAGGGACCCAGGTGGTAAACGTCCACTTCTCCCGTGTGCCGGGTCATGGCCTCGGCAAAGCGGAAGACTTCCGCCCGGCCGGAGCGCAGGTAGGAGTACCAGAGCCACAGGTCGGGGGACAGTTCCGAATTGTCCCAGGCGTAGCCGCCCACGTCGTACCGCCACACGTGCCGGTCAAAGTCGTAGGTGTGCATCACGTCGCCGTAGTTCCAGAAGCCGTACCAGCGCCGCTGTTCCACCTGGCCGGCGTAGAAATCGAACAGGAAGTCCAACCGGTCTTCAAGCACGGCCCGCGCGGGAGTGCTCCGGTCCACCGGATCCCAGTCGCCAAAGACGCCCGCCGAGTGCAGATACTCCGGTGTGGCCTGCAGCAGGGCCGGGGTGGCAGCGGAGGCGGCGTCGGCCGCGAGGCTTTCGGTGGGCGCGGTGGCATCGTAGGCGAACAGGGTCAACTCGTGGGTGCGGGCAATTCCCGTGGGGTTGCCGAAGCCCGGCTCATAGTCCTCATACGTGATTTCCAGGCCGTCGAGCTGTTCCTCGAACGTTTCCTGGCCCAGGCCGTCGTGGTAGAAACGCAGGTCCATGGGCTGGGCCTCGGGGGAGAACAGCCACGCCGTGAGCGAGGCCTCTCCGGTGGCGGCGCCGCGGATGTCCAGCTGGCCCGGGTGGGACTGCCAGAAGTCCTTGATGCCCACCCCGAGTCCGCCGCGGGTATCGCTCAGGGAGCAGAAGCCGCCGGCGCGGGTGCCGCCGGTGATTCCCACCCAGCCGTGGCCGGCGGCGGTGCGCTTGCGCAGCTCGAATCCGTCGGCGCTGAGCTGGCTGAGGGTGTAGTCGCCCCACGTGGGAACCAGGTGGAGGCGGGTCGAGACGTCAGGGTTCCAGGTATCCGGCGGGGGAGTGGGGCGGCCGTTAATCTGCGCCTCCCGTACGTCCCCGCCCGGGTCGCGGCGGAGTCCGGTGAGGCCGCGGACTGCCTCGGCGAGGAACCCGCCGTCGGCTCCGGCGATGCGGATGTGCCGGTTGTGCAGCTCCGCCGCCAGTGGCACCGTGAACCGCACGCCCAGTCCTGCCAGGAAGTCCTGGTCCGCGTCTCCGTCCCAAATGAAAGAGTGCACCATCCGCACGCTGCGGGCGTTGGCATGGAAGTAGAAGCGGACCACAAACGGCAGCCAGTCCCGCTTTCCGCTTTCTGGAGTGTCCGGACGGTGGTTGCCTTCCAGCCGCACCACCGCCCGCACGGGGCCGCTTTGTTCCAGGACGACGGCGGTGACCCCGCCGGTGAAGGCGTCCCGGCCAACCGTTCCCGCGCCCTCGGGGACGCTGTCCTGCAGCAGGCTGACCAGCCGGGCGTCCCGGGCAACTTCCCGCCCGTTCCGGGAAAGGGTGCTGAACAGGGTGGAACCGCCGCGGTTGATCACCATCTGCAGGACGCCGGTGTCCACGGTGAGGGTGTCCGCACTTTCGGTGACCGTGACGGACGCGCCGGCCGACGACGGCTGGCTGGGTTCGGCGGCCGTGCCGCCGTCGGCCCTCACCTGATAGGTGTCCGAGGGCGTGTCCGTTGCTGGCAGCGCAATGCCCGCCCACTTCAGGGACCCGTCCGGCCAGGTGGCCAGGGGCCAGGCCTGGCTGGGGACCGGCGTGCCGCTGCCGTCCGCAACTGACAACGCCTCCACACCTTGCGCGGTGCCGCGCGGGAACGGCATCCCCCACGTGGTTCCGCCGCTGATTTCTGCGGGTGCCTGCCCGTCGATCCACCTGATGAGGGTGTTGTCCGTCATGTCATCCAATTCCACTGGTGATTGCTGCGCGCGGAAGTCCCGATAGTGGGAAAGCGCTTTCTCGATGACCTACAACGTAGTAGACAGGTGGCGTGCGTGCAAGGGGATTTTGCCAGGCGGGACGGTTGGCTGCTGGGCCGGGGCTGGCGTCCGGGCGGCTATTTCCTGGCGGGGTCCCCGTCGTCGTCTGCTCCCTCGGCGGGGTCCTGGGAGTGGACGCGGATGTCGGCAGGGTCGGCGTCCGGATCGCCTTCGGCGGGCGATTCAGCGTGGACCCGGTCGTCGTCGTCGTTCCGTGAGCGATCTTCAGTCATGGCTGCTCCTCGTGGCGCTGGTTCGCGGTACCCCTCATTCAGCGCTCCGCTCCATGACGTGTCAAGGACCTCCCACGCACTCTGGCCGCAGCAGGGCTTGTGTGCTGGACTGGTGAAGCAGTGAGCACCAACCGCCGTTTCTTCGCCCCTCCGGGCTGCTGGGACGGCGCCATTTCCAACCCAAACCGACCCAGCCGGCGCGGCCCGGCTGTTGGAAAGGACCACTCATGGCAACGTACAAGATCGGATATTTCGTGGGCAGCCTGGCCAGCGGTTCCATCAACCGGGTTCTGGCCAAGGCCCTGATCAAACTCGCGCCCGGGGAACTGGAATTCACGGAGATCCCCATCAAGGACCTCCCGCTGTACAGCTACGACTATGACGCCGACTTCCCGCCGGAGGGCCGGGCCCTCAAGGAAGCCATCGAGGCCGCGGACGGGATCCTCTTCGTGTCCCCGGAATACAACCGCTCCATCCCGGGAGCCCTCAAGAACGCCATCGACTGGGGATCCCGGCCCTGGGGCACCAACTCCTTTGCCCGCAAGCCCACCGGCATCATCGGCGCCTCACCTGGCAGCATCGGGACGGCCGTGATGCAGTCCTCCATGCGGGCCGTCCTGAGCTTCCTGGACGCACCGCAGCTGAATGCGCCGGAGGCCTACGTCAAGTACGATCCCAAGGTTTTCGGCGACGACGGCGAGGTCAAGGACGGGTCCACCGCCAAGTTCCTCAGCCACTACATGGAAGAGTATGCGGCCTTCGTGGCACGGGTCCTGGCCGCCAACGCGCCCGGTCACATCGGCGACCTGGAACCGGACGCCGCCAAGCTTTCCCGCTGATTCCCTGGCGGGTCTTCATAAGGCGTACGGATGCCCGCCGTCCCAGCAACGGCGGGCATCCGAGTCTTTATGCCGGCATTGCGAGCCGGCGGGTCAGTCCAGCGGCAGCGTCACCGTCACACTGGTGCCCTGGCCGGGGCTGGAACTGATCTCCACAGCGCCGCCCGCTTCCTGCACGGCGACCGCCATGAGCCGCAGGCCGTAGCCGTGGTGCCGCCCGCTCTTGGCGAGGATGCTGTCGAAGCCCGTGCCGTCGTCGGCCACTACCAAGCGGATGCCGTGGTCAACAGCCGCCAGCTGGATGCTGAGCGTGGACGCGGACGAGAATTTGAACGCGTTGCTGAGCGCCTCCCGGGCCGACTGGTACAGGAGGGACGCGCAGTCCGCCGGGATCTCGACGCCCCAGTGCGGAGTATCCCAGTGGACCGAGGTCCCGCGCTGCCTCAGAGGGGCGGTAAGCCGGTCAATGCACCCGGCCAGTCCCAACGTGTGGAAATCCAGCGGCTGCTTGTCCGTCAGCACGCCTCCCACGGTTGTGACCTCGTTGTCCAACGCTGTTCTGCTTCCCATGACTTCCTGCTCCCCACAAGCTGGTTTGGTCCTATGGCTAAAGCGTGGACCTGCAATGTCTAGGGATGGCAAGGTTTGCCTCAAGATCCCATCAATTCTGCGCGTGGAGGGTGACCGGGTGCACTGCTGCCCCTTGTTTCATTGCCGCCGCGCTGGGGACGGAAGAGGTATGCCTACCTGGTTGATGTCACTTGTATGGGGCACCGGTGCCGGTGCTGCCCTGGTCCTGGGAGCTGCCGTGTCCTGGCGGTGGTCCATCCCCTCCAAAATCGTCTCGACGGTCATGGCTTTCGGCGCAGGTGTGCTGATCTCGGCCCTTGCCTTTGAACTGGTGGACGAGGCGGTCAAGGGCGGTGGCCTTTGGCCCACGGTGGCGGGCTTCCTGGCGGGGGCAGTGGTGTACGTGGGCGCCAACGTGCTCCTGGCCAGGGCCGGCGCCAAGCACCGCAAGCGGTCCGGGGACCAGCAGCCCTCCGAAAAGGACAATCCGGGCAGCGGCACCGCCATCGCCGTCGGTGCACTGCTGGACGGCGTCCCGGAATCGGTGGTCCTGGGCGTCGGCCTGCTGGCCGGCGGAGCGGTGAGTCCTGCCATGCTGGCAGCCGTCTTCATCTCCAACGTGCCGGAGGGCCTGTCCGGCACCGCCGGCATGAAGAAGGCGGGCCGGAGCAGGGGGTACGTGTTCGGGCTCTGGGGCGGCATTGCGCTCCTGAGCGGAGTGGCAGCGCTGCTGGGATATGTGGCGCTGGAGGACGCCCCGGATGAGCTGGTCGCATTCATCACCTCCGTTGCCGCCGGCGGCATCCTGGCCATGCTGGCGGACACGATGATTCCCGAGGCCTTCGAGGAGCACCACAACCTGACCGGACTCACCGCGGCCGTGGGGTTCCTGACGGCGTTTACGGTGCACCACCTGGGGTGAGGACAGGGGTGAGGACAGAGGCCCCTACGCCCCCGTCAGCACCGGCGCCGTCAGCCTGCCGTCCCGCATGGTGGCCACCACGTCCGTCAGCGGCACGAACTCGGTGTCATGGGTGACCATCACGGTGGCCACCCCGAACCCGGTGGTCACCTGGCGGAGGAGCCCGATGATCGAGGCGCTGCGTTCCTGGTCCAGAGCGGCGGTTGGCTCGTCCACCAGCAGCACGTTGGGGCTGCCCATGAGTGCCCGGGCGATGTTCACCCGCTGGCGCTGGCCGCCGGAGAGCTGGTGCGGCAGTTTCCGCGCACTTGCGGAGAGGCCAACGACGTCCAGCAGTTCCGCGGCCTTCGTCC
The DNA here is from genome assembly GCF_019977375.1 of Arthrobacter sp. NicSoilB11. NCBI lineage: Bacteria > Bacillati > Actinomycetota > Actinomycetes > Micrococcales > Micrococcaceae > Arthrobacter > Arthrobacter sp. NicSoilB11. Next base: position 3,821,844 of record NZ_AP024657.1, on the reverse strand, counting down.
GAGCCGCCTTGGCAGGCTTTCCGCGCAGGTGGTCGCTGATGATGAGCTGTTCGACGGCGGTGAGCGAGGGCAGCAGGTTGGGCTGCTGGAAGATGATGCCCACCTTGTGCCGGCGCAGCGCGGTGAGCTCCTTGTCCCTGAGGCCACCGGTATCGGTGCCGTCAATCATGACCTGCCCGTGGGAGGGGCGGACCAGGGTGGCGGCGACGGCCAGGAGGCTTGATTTGCCGGAGCCCGAAGGGCCCACGAGGGCAACCAGCTGGCCGGCCGGGGCCGTGAGGCTGACCCGGTCCAGGGCGGTGGTGGTTCCGCCGCCGTCCGGATATTCGAGGGTGACGTTGACCAGGCTCAGGGGAGCGGGGGTGGGGGAGGGCATGATGGCGTTCCTTTCGTAAGGGTGGATTAGTTGCCGCCGAGCGCCAGGAGCGCGTCGACCTTGGTCACGCGGCGGACCGCCAGTGCGGCGCCGGCCAGGCCCAGGGCAACAATCCCGACGACGGGAAGCACCGTGGTGCCCGCGTTCAGCAGGAACGGGGCAGCCTTGGCGGCAAGGGAACCGGCCGCGACGCCCACGGCTCCACCGACGGCGGCACCGGCGGTGAGGACGATCGCGGCCTGGGTCAGGGCGTCCCGGAGGATGTAGGCACCGGGCGCGCCCATGGCTTTCAGCACGGCAATGTCACGGGTCCGCTGGATGGTCCATACGGTCAGGAATGCCACGATCACCAGTGACGAGATCCCGTACAGGAACGCCTGCATCAGGGTCAGGGACCCGTTCTCGCTCTTGAAGGAGCCCAGCGCCTGGAAGGACCCGGCGCGTGAGGTGCTGACCGTATGCGCGGCTGCGTCGACGGCGGCGCCGTCCACCGTGGCCCCCGGGGCGTAGGTGACGGCGACGACGGTCGCCAGCTGTCCGCCGTCGGACACGTGCGCTGCCCTGGCCCACGCCGGCAGGGCCGTCCACACCACGCTGGTATGTGCGTACCACTGATCCGGCACCACCGCGGCGACGGAAAGCTCCACGCCGCCCAGGGAGACTTTGTCGCCTTGGCCGGCCGACAGAGCCTCCGCAACCGAGGTACCCAGCACCGCGGTGCCGGCGGACACCTCAACGGGTGCCAGCGGGCTTCCCGGGGAAACGCCGAAAACCGCCACGTTGGCCGTGCCCGACCCCTTGACGGTCTGGGCCCGGGTCTGGGTAATGCCCAGCGGCTCTGCGGACCTGACGCCGGGCTGGTTCTTCCAGCGCTCCACCTGGGCGGCCGTCACGGAGCTTTCCGTGTAGGACGCCTTGGGGGTGGCGGAACCGGGAGCGCCGAAGACGATGGTATCCACCGGCCTGGTGCCGGCCGCGCCCAGCTTGTCGATGGCCGACGTCGACTGCTCGGCCAGGCCCGCTGTCAGGCCTGACAGCATGACCAGCAGGAGGGTGATCAGGGCTACGACGCCGCCCATCATGGCGAACCGGCCTTTGGCGAAGCGGATATCGCGGATTGCCAGGAACACGTTGTTTCTTCTCTCAGCAGGGGTGGATTCTTGTGTCCTTCCACTCTCCCGGGGGCTGCCCCCGGCGGCATCGCGGGGACGGTTGATCCTCCGGGATGGAAGGGTTGAGCCGGGAGTCAACCGTTCGGTTGATCCCCTGCAGGCGGTCCCGGCATAAGCTGGGGAAATGCCTGCCACGCCCCTGCCGCAACCACCGGAGAAGGCCGGCGGCATCCCCGCGAAGGGGCCGTTGAATGCGCTGGAAAACGCATCGTCGGCGGCAATCCTTCGGGTCCTGCGTGTCACCCTGCACACGGGGTTCGCGGTGCTGCTGGCCGTGGCCCTGGTCCGGATGCTGATGTCCGGTGGTTCCCTGCGTTGGCTGTGGGCGGGCGCCGCCGTGGTCCTCGCTGCTGTGTACCTGGCCGGAACGGTCCTCGAAAAGCGCCACGCGGAAGCCCGGATCGGCTTCAACCCCCGCCGTTACGGCCTGCTCTGGCTGACCCTGGTCACGGGCTTGTGGGCGTTGCTGCTTGCCGGGAGTGCGGACTTTGCGTGGCTGGCGTTCCCCATCTTCTTCCTGCACCTGCACCTGCTGCCCCGGCGGGCTGCGCTGCCGACCATCGCGCTGATGACGGTGGCGGTGGTTGCCTCCCAGTGGGCTGCCAGCGGCGCCCCGGTGCCGCACGCCGCGGCCGTGGTGGGCCCTGTGCTGGGTGCGGTCTTCTCGGTAATCACCGGGCTGGCGTACGCGGCCCTGTACCGCGAGGCCGAGAACCAGCGGCGTGCGGCGGACGAACTGCGCCGCACCCGGGAGGAACTGGCCAGGTCCCAGCATGAGGCGGGGATGCTGGCGGAGCGGGAGCGGCTGGCCCGGGAAATCCACGACACCCTGGCCCAGGGGCTGTCCAGCATCGTGCTCCTGGGACGGGCGGCGGAGCAGTCCCTCGCCCAAGGTGATGCCGCGACCGCATCCTCACGGCTGGCGCTGGTGCAGCAGACCGCCGCCGACAACCTTGCGGAGGCGCGCAGCTTCGTCCGCGGCCTGTCCTCGCCACAGCTGGAGGGGACCACTTTGGTGGAGGCCCTGCGCCGGTTGTGCGGCAAGACGGAGGCGGGCGCTGCGGCCGCTGGGGTGGCGCTGCGGTGCCGGCTGGAGGTGGACGGTGAGCCGCAGGATCTGCCCCAGCCGGTCCGCGTGACCCTGCTCAGGGCGGCGCAGGCGAGCCTCGCGAATGTCCGCGAACACTCCCGGGCCGCGAACGCCGTCGTCACCCTTGCCTTCCTGGGCACCGAGGTGACCATGGACATTTACGACGACGGCACGGGCTTTGATCCCGCCGCTGCGGCCGGTGCCGCGGACCCAGCGGACGGTAGCGGGTTCGGGCTGCGCTCGCTGCGGGAGCGGGTCACCGGATTGAACGGGACGCTGGCACTGGAGTCCGCGCCCGGCGAGGGCACCGTGGTGGCCATCCGGCTGCCGCTGGACGGCGGTCCCCGTGGGTGAGGTGCGCGTCCTGCTGGTGGACGACCACCCCGTGGTCCGTGCCGGGCTGCGTGCCATGCTCACCGGAATCGAGGGCATCTCCATCGCCGCCGAGGCCGCTGACGGGGCCGCTGCGCTGAAGGAACTGGCCCGGCTGACGGCGCTGGGCGAGGCGCCGGATGTGGTCCTCATGGACCTGCAAATGGGCGAGGGGATGGACGGTGTCACGGCCACTGCCGAGATCCGCAAACTTCACGCCGCTCCGCCGGTACTCATCCTCACCACGTACGACACCGACGCGGACATCCTGGCGGCCGTCGAGGCGGGAGCCAGCGGGTACATGCTGAAGGACGCGCCGCCGGACCAGCTCCGGCAGGCGGTTTTGCAGGCGGCTGCTGGCGGGACGGCCCTGGCGCCGCGGGCGGCTGCGCTGCTGATGGACCGGATCAGCAACCCCGGCACTTCGCTGACCCCCCGGGAGGTGCAGCTGTTGGAGCTGCTGGCCACGGGCCTGTCCAACCGCGCCATCGCCAGGCAGGTCTTCATTTCCGAGGCGACGGTGAAGACCCACCTGGTGCACATCTACGGCAAGCTCGGCGTGGACAACCGCACCGCCGCCATCGCGGCCGCTGCCCAGCGGCGCATCATCAGGCCGCCGGGCGCCAGGGGCTGACCTGCAGTACGTTTATTCCACTGCGTTACAGAGGCCGCTGTTTCCAGGTGCCGCTGTTCCAGGTCACATTGTTCAAAGGAGAATGAATGTCCCGTCCGGTCCCAGCCGTTGATGCCCTTCTTTCCACCTACGGTGCGGCCGACGCCTGCGCGGCCGAACTCCTGTGTGACAACCACGATCCCAACGCCGTTGCCTTTACGGTGGTTGCTGCCGACCTCTCCGCCGAGGACATCACCTACGGCGAGCTCCGGGAACGCTCGGAACGGGGAGCCGCCGCCTTGGCGGAGTTGGGAATAGGTCCGGGAGATGCGGTGGCCACCCTGATGGGAAAGTCGGCGGACCTGGTGGTCATGCTCCTGGCTATTTGGCGCCGCGGTGCCGTCCACGTGCCGCTGTTCACCGCCTTCGCGTGGCCGGCCATCGAGCTTCGCCTCACAGCCTCCGGCGCAAGGGCTGTGATCACCGACGCCGACCAGCGGGCGAAGATCCACGAAACCGAGGCCGCCGTCGTGGTTGCCGGCGCAGAAGCATCCCTGCCGGACCTGGCGCTCACGCCGCTCCTTGCCAGGCAGCAACCGGGGATCGCGGCCGAAGCTGTGGGAGGTGACGGTGATTTGGTGCTGATCTTCACGTCCGGAACCACCGGTGCACCCAAGGGCGTACCGGTGCCCGTCCGGGCGTTGGCCGCGTTCCGCCAGTACGTCGAGCTGGGCCTGGACGTCAGTGACGAGGATGTTTTTTGGAATGCCGCAGATCCCGGCTGGGCCTACGGCCTGTACTACGGGATCCTCGGTCCCATGGCGGCAGGGCGGCGGAACCTCCTGCTGCGCCCGGGTTTCTCGCCGGAACTCAGCTTCAAAGTGCTGGAGGCGTTTTCCGTCACCAACTTCGCGGCTGCCCCCACCGTGTACCGCACCATGCGCGCGAAAGCCGGCGCCGGAATCAGTCCTTTCCACCTTCGGCGCGCCTCGTCCGCCGGCGAACCGCTGACCCCGGAGGTGATCAGCTGGGCCCGGGAGGTGCTGGGGGTTCCGGTAAGGGACCATTACGGACAGACCGAACACGGGATGATGATCATCAATGCCTGGCATGACGACGTGCGGACGGAACTCAGGCCGGGTTCCATGGGCCGGCCCCTGCCGGGGTGGAGCTGTGCGGTCCTCAAGGACAACGCCGACGAGCCGGCCGCGCCGGGTGAACTGGGCCGGGTTGCCGTCAATGTGGCAGACAGCCCCATGATGTGGTTCAAGGGGTACCAGGACGCACCGGAAAAGACGGCGGAAAGATTCAGCGCGGACGCCAAGTGGTACCTGACCGGCGACGCGGGCACGGTGGACGCGGACGGCTACTATTTCTTCTCCTCCCGTGATGACGACGTGATCATCATGGCCGGCTACCGGATTGGCCCTTTCGATGTGGAGAGCGTCCTGGCCACCCATCCGGCGGTCCTGGAAACTGCCGTGGTGGGCGCTCCCGACGAACTGCGCGGAGAAGTCCTGGAGGCTTATGTAGTCCTGGCGGAAGGGACCACCGGCAGTGATGCCCTGGTGGCCGAACTGCAGACCATGGTCAAGACGCAGTTCGCCGCACACGCCTACCCGCGCCGCATCCACTTCGTTGAGGACCTGCCAAAGACGCCGTCGGGCAAGCTGCAGCGCTACATCCTGAGGCAGCAGCGGGCCGCGGAACTGGGCCGCTGACTTCAGGAGATGGCCGCCTTCCGGCGCCTTTTGGGTCGGGGGCTGTTAGCGTGGAGGCCCAGCCACAGAAGGAGGAGCGATGTCCATCAATTCACCTGATTCACTGCCCGAGGATGAGCCGCAGGAAGGCTCGGCGGCCGGCAAAGGCAATGCCGACGGCGGGATCCCCGGTGGTAAGGACGGCGTCGGGATTTCCGACGGCGCCGAGCCCAACACCTTTGAACCGGAAGAGGATCCGGATGCCGCGGCGGGGCCAACGGACTGAGTTCCGATGGGATCGCGCAGCGAGCTCCGCTCAAGGTTGGCTCAAGATTGGCCGAAGGTGCCGGTTTTGGGCATTTAGGCAGGCTACCGACCGGTAATTTCTTAACTGCTTCCACGTCAGTTCCCCGGCAGGAAGCATTGGAGGCCCCTGCGCTGGAGCTAGACTCGCGCGGGGGCTTCCCCCCATGGGCTAGGCGTTCTCTATCCAATAGCGGCGCTTGCCGTTGCGCGTGTCTTCGTACTGCCCGCCATTCTTTTCAATGGTGGCCCTCGAGCCGGCATTGGCCTCGTCGCAGGTCAGGAGCACCCGTTCGATCCCCAACGCCCGCGCCACGGGAAGCGCGTCTGCCAACGCTTTCGCTGCATGGCCGCGCCGCCTCGCGGAGGGCCTGACGCTGTAGCCGATGTGCCCGCCTTCGTTGAGGAGGTAGTCATTCAAGCTGTGCCTGATGGCCAGCGAGCCGAGGAACGTGCCGCCGTCGACAATCCACAGGTAGGTGCAGGGCACGTAGCCGGGCTTCCGCACCGTTTCCGGCCTGGCGTCTTTGATGAGGACGTCAACGAACCGGCTGAACGCCTGTGCACCGATGAGATCGTCCGGGGACCAGCTGTCTGCGCCCGCACCGTCCTGCCGGGCACCGGCAAACTCTGCCGCTGCCTCAAGCCAGGATGAGTGGAGGCTGACGTCTGGTGCGATGAGCTGGGCCATGAGAAGATCCTATGCTGCGGGTGTGCCTGCGTTCCGGCCGTGCACGGTGAGCGCGTTCCCGGGAAATCGCTGCTGGCCTGTACTATCGGCCCCGGACCCAAATTTGCGGTCTGAAAGGGGACAATTCATGGCGCGCACTCAGACGGTAACTGCAGCTCCCGCGGATCCGGCCGGGCGGGACGAACTGCTGCAGGAATACGGGTTCGCCTTTGCCGCTGACGAAGGATCCACGCACACCCCTGACGAGCTGTCTACGGAACCCCTGAAGAACCTGGTTCAGTTGGCCGCCAAACTTTGCGGCGTCCCCTTCGGCGTGATCAATGTTGTCACCTCCGATCAGCAACAGCAGGTGGCGGCCGTCGGCTTTGAGGCCGCCGTCTGCGCCCGCGAAGATTCCATGTGTTCACAAGTCTTCCTTTCGGGGAAGCCAACCGTTGTCCCCGACGCACCCCTGGACCCCCGCCTCGCATCGAATCCGTTTGTGACAGGGGAGATCGCCTCCGTGCGGTTCTACGCGTCGGTGCCCCTGGAGACCGCGTCCGGGTTCGTGCTGGGCTCCCTCTGCGTCTTCGCCAATACCCCGGGCACCCCTGGGAAGGACCAGCTAGGCATGCTGGAGATCCTGGCCCGCCAGGCCGTCCAGCTCCTGGAACTCCAGCGGCGAACCCTCCAGCTGAACAGCGCCCTCAGCGAAGTGCGCGAAAGCAATGCCAAACTGGCGGAGTTCGCGGGACGTGTCAGCCACGACCTGCGCGGACCACTCACCACCATGCTGGGCTACGTGGAGATGGCCGGGGACGAGGTGGACGGCGACCACCCTGCGGCCGAGTACCTGCAGATCATCGATGCCAGCGGGCACCGGATGCTCGCCATGCTTGAAGACGTCCTGACCTACTCCCGGATGGGCGGTGCCCTCCAGCGGCAACGGGTCTCCCTCCAGACGGTGGCAGCAGAGGTCGCCAAGGATCTGGGCCAGTCCTTCGGCAGTGGCGCCGTCCTGGACGCCGAGGCTATGAAGCTCCATGTGGATCCCGGCCAGCTGCGCACGCTGCTGCAGAACCTGGTGGCCAACGCCGTGAATTACCGGAGCCCGGACCGGGACCTCAAGGTCCGCATCAGCGGTATTTCCAACTACCACGGAACCACGGTGTTTGTGGCGGACAACGGCAAGGGGATCGCCCCGGAGGACCGGCAGCGCGTCCTGGAACCCCTCGTCCGGCTCCACAGGGACGGTGACGGACACGGCTCGGGTCTGGGCCTGGCAATCGCCCGGCGCGTTGTGGAAGCCCACGGTGGAGAGCTGAGCCTGAAAGAGACGCCGGGCGGCGGCACCACCGCGGTGATCAGCTTTCCCGCCGGACCCTGACAATCGCTTCAAAGGAGTCAGGGCCGGCTGCGGTATGCAGCCGGCCCTGACTTAGGGGTCTAGTTCAGGTCGAAGCGGTCCAGCTCCATGACATTGGTCCAGGCGGCCACGAAGTCGTTGACGAACTTCTCCCGGGCGTCGTCGCTGGCGTAGACCTCGGCGAGGGCGCGCAGTTGCGAGTTGGAGCCGAAGACCAGGTCCACGGGGGTGGCCGTCCACTTCAGCTCACCGGTGGCGGCATCGGTAATTTCGTAGACATTTTCCTCCGACTCGGACGCCTTCCATTTGGTGCCTGGTGAGAGAAGGTTGACGAAGAAATCGTTCGTCAGGACCTGCGGCCTGTCCGTCAGCACGCCATGGCCGGCGCCGCCCACGTTGGTGCCCAAGGCACGCATGCCGCCCACCAGCGCCGTCATTTCCGGCGCGGAGAGGTCCAGCATGTACGCCTTGTCCAGGAGGAGGGTCTCCGGCTGGACCTTCGCACCGGGGCGCAGGTAATTGCGGAAACCGTCGGCCCGCGGTTCCAGGTACTGGAAGGATTCGACGTCGGTCTGCTCCTGCGTGGCGTCCGTGCGGCCGGGCCGGAACGGCACAGTCACGGGGAACCCTGCGTCGGCAGCGGCCTTTTCCACCGCAGCCGCGCCGCCCAGGACGATCAGGTCGGCGAGGGACACCTTCTTGCCGCCTGCCTGGGCTGAATTGAACACATCCTGGACACGCTCAAGGGCCTGGAGCACGGTGGACAGCTGCTCCGGTTCGGAGACGTCCCAGCTGCGCTGCGGCTCCAGCCGGATCCGGGCACCGTTGGCGCCGCCACGGCGGTCCGTCTTGCGGTAGGTGGCAGCCGAGGCCCAGGCCGTGCCGGCCAGTTGCGGGATGGTCAGGCCGGAATCCAGCAGCTTGGCCTTCAGGGAGGCGACGTCCTGGTCGTCAATCAGTTCATGGTCGACGGCGGGAACAGGGTCCTGCCACAGTTGCGGCTCCGGGACCCACGGGCCCAGCATGTGGGGCCCCACCGGGCCCATGTCGCGGTGCAGCAGCTTGTACCAGGCCTTGGCGAACGCCAGGGCGAACTCGTCCGGGTTCTTGAGGAAGCGCCGTCCGATCGCCTCATAGACGGGGTCGAAGCGCAGCGACAGGTCCGTTGTCAGCATGGTGGGCCGGTGCTTCTTAGCGGGATCGTGGGCGTCCGGGATGATCTCGGGGGCGTCCTTGGCCACCCACTGGTGGGCGCCACCCGGGCTCTTGACCAGTTCCCACTCGTACTCGAACAGGATCTCCAGGAAGCGGTTGCTCCATTGCGTAGGCCTGTCCGTCCAGGTGACCTCAAGGCCCGAGGTGATGGTGTCGCCACCCTTGCCGCTGCCGTAGGTGCTGAGCCAGCCCAGGCCCTGTGCCTCAAGGTTGGCGGCTTCCGGTTCGGGACCCACATGAGCATCGGCGGGGCCGGCGCCATGGGTCTTGCCGAAGGTGTGGCCGCCGGCGATCAGCGCGAAGGTTTCTTCGTCGTTCATTGCCATCCGCTTGAAGGTCTCGCGGATGAACGCGGCAGCGGCCACCGGGTCCGGGTTGCCCTTGGGGCCTTCGGGGTTGACGTAAATCAGGCCCATTTCGGTGGAGCCGACCTCTTCGGACATCTGCCCTTCGCCGACGTAGCGCTCGTCGCCGAGCCAGGCATCCTCCGGGCCCCAGAAGATCTGCTCGGGCTCCCACACGTCCTCCCGGCCAAAGGCAAAGCCGAAGGTCTTGAAGCCCATCGATTCCAGGGCAACGTTTCCGGCCAGGACCAGCAGGTCGGCCCAGGAGAGCTTCTGGCCGTACTTCTGCTTGACCGGCCACAGCAGGCGCCGGGCCTTGTCCAGGTTGGCGTTGTCCGGCCAGCTGTTCAGCGGGGCAAACCGCTGGCTGCCGTCACCTGCTCCGCCGCGGCCGTCCTGGACGCGGTAGGTGCCTGCGGCGTGCCAGCTCAGCCGAATCATGAGGCCGCCGTAGTGGCCGAAGTCCGCCGGCCACCAATCCTGCGAGGTGGTCAGGACCTCGGTGATGTCACGCTTGAGTGCCTCCACGTCCAGCTTCTGGAATTCCTCGCGGTAGCTGAATGACGGGCCCAGCGGGTTGCTCGCCTGGCTGTGCGCATGAAGCACGGAAAGGTCCAGCTGGTTGGGCCACCAGTCCTGGTTGGTCCGTGGCCGGTGCCCCTTGGGCTGCGGCGTGTCAATCGCCGGGTTTTCACTTTCGCTGCCCTGGGCCGTGGCGCTGCCATGGGCTACGGGGCACCCACCCCCAACCTTCTGGTCCAGGCCCTGTGCGCTCCCGGGCGTGGGGACCGGGGGATGGTCTTGGGGTTCGGTCATGTGCTTCTTCCTTCCGTTGGGCCGAGGCCGCGGTTGGACTCGGGCAGCCGGTGCAACCCTCCTATTGGAACATAGACGCGGGGGAGGGAAACCCCTCTTTTCCAGGAGGGATCCGTTCTCCAAGTGAGGGAACGTAACAGTTGGTCAACCGGTTGGGAGGCTGCCGCTGCCCCCAGCCATAATCAAAGTGCGGGTCCTCTCTCAGTCAGTCCGCACTCTCCATTTCTTCCCACCCTTTTGCGTGGGACTTTCGAAATTTCAGGAAACAACTTCATGGACGGTTCAAGCCTTGTAGCCCTCTTCCTTGCGAGGAGCGACGACACTGCCACCAGCGCGCTGCCGCGTGCGCCCAAGAGGGTTCGGGTAAAGAAGCCCGGCCTGTCACCCTGGTCAATCCTGCGGGGCCGGACGGCAAGTGTGCTGCACCGCCTTGCGTGGGCGATTGAGCCTGACACGGAGGGCAGCTTCTAGCCCCCTCCGCCTCCACCTCGACATAGCGGCGGAATATCTGCCTGACGCTGGGGCTTGTCGCAAGGGGGCGTCGTCGGACAACCCTGCAGCAGAAGGAGCACTATGACCATCGGTTCAGGAACAGCAGCGGGTGCAGGATCAGCAGCGGGGAACGGGCGGACTGCCCTGGTGGTGGGTGCCACCGGCATCGCGGGGTCCGCGCTGGTGGATACTTTGGTTGGCGAAGGCTGGGCTGTCCTTGCCTTGTCCCGCAGGCCCGGAGCTGAGCGCCCTGGCGTCCGGTGGCTCTCGGCGGACCTGACCTCAGCTTCCTCCCTGGCGGCTGTGCTTGGTCCGGAGAACCCCTCCCATGTCTACTTCACCGCGTGGTCGCGCCGGGCCACCGAGGAAGAGAACATCGCCGTCAATGCCGGCATGGTGCGTGATCTCCTCGGAGCACTGCAGGGGAAGGACGTGTCCCACGTCGCCCTGATAACAGGCCTTAAGCACTACCTGGGACCGTTCGAGGCGTACGCGGCCGGGGAGATGCCGGACACGCCCTTCCATGAGGAGGAGCCGCGCCTTCCAGTACCCAACTTCTACTACGCCCAGGAGGATGAACTCTGGGCGGCAGCGGCCGGGCAGGGCTTTACCTGGTCCGTGCACCGCGCACACACCGTGATTGGCCACGCGGTGGGCAACGCGATGAACATGGGCCTTACGCTTGCTGCGCAGGCCACCCTGTGCCGGGACAGCGGGGAGCCGTTCGTGTTCCCGGGATCCGAGACGCAATGGAACGGCCTCACTGACATGACGGATGCTGGCCTGCTGGCCGAGCACATGCTCTGGGCCTCCACCACCCCGGAAGCCGCGAACCAGGCTTTCAATATCGTCAACGGTGACGTGTTCCGCTGGCGGTGGATGTGGCCGAAACTCGCCGCCTACTTCGGCGTGGAGTGGGAGGGGTACCAGGGAGAGCCCCGTCCCCTGGAGCAGTCCATGGCGGGGCGCGGGGACCAGTGGCGGCAGCTCGCCGCCCACCACAACCTCAGCGAGCCGGAGCTGGACCGGGTGGCATCCTGGTGGCACACGGACGGCGACCTGGGACGCGGCATCGAGGTGGTGACGGACATGGGCAAGAGCCGGGACGCCGGCTTCATGGGATACCGGCGGACGCTGGATTCCTTCACGGCCCTGTTCGACCGCTACCGCGCCGATAGCCTGATTCCCTGATCAAGGAGGCCCAAAGAGCTGTTCGGAGGGCCCGCGTACGCCGTCAGTGAACCCTGAAAGTTCTGGCTCGAACCCCCGGTTAAGTCCCAGCCTCCGGACGTACACTGACCTTCGCACCACGTTTGTGGACACTCCGTCAGGTGAGGGCTTGTACGTATGCTCTGGAAGTTGCTTGTCGAATACCTGCGGCCGCACCGGCCGCTGCTGGTCGCCGTCGTGGTTTTCCAGCTGGCGCAGTCCATCGCGTCGCTGTACCTGCCAACGCTGAACGCGGACATCATTGACCAGGGCGTGGCCCGGGGCGACACCGCCTACATCATGTCCACGGGCAGCGTCATGCTGCTCATCACCCTCGCGCAGATCGCCTGCGCCGTGGTGGCCGTGTACTTCGGTGCCAAGGCCGCGATGGGCCTGGGCCGGGACCTGCGCGGCGCCATCTTTGACCGCGTGGGCGAGTTTTCCGAGCAGGAGGTCACCCGCTTCGGCGCCCCGAGCCTGATCACCAGGTCCACCAATGACGTCCAGCAGGTCCAGCAGCTGGTGCTGATGTCCGCCACGCTTATGGTGGCCGCGCCCATGCTCAGCATCGGCGGCGTGATCATGGCCATCCGGCAGGACGCCCAGCTGTCCTGGCTCATTGCCGTGTGTGTCCCGGTGCTGCTGATCGCCGTCGGGCTCATTGTCACGCGGATGGTGCCGCTGTTCCGCAAGATGCAGGCCCGGATCGACACCGTGAACCGCGTATTGCGCGAGCAGCTCGCGGGCATCCGCGTGGTGCGGGCATTCGTGCGGGAGGACATGGAAACGGCGCGGTTCGCCCAGGCCAACACGGACGTCACGGACGTTGCCCTCCGCGCCGGACGCCTGATGGCGCTGATGTTCCCCACCGTCATGCTGATCCTGAACGTATCCAGCGTGGCGGTTATCTGGTTCGGCGCCTTCCGGATCGAGGACGGGTCCATGCAGGTGGGCACCCTGATCGCGTTCCTGAGCTACCTGATGCAGATCCTCATGTCCGTCATGATGGCCACGTTCATGGCGGTGATGATCCCGCGCGCGTCGGTGTCCGCGGACCGGATCGGCGAGGTGCTGGGCACCAGTTCCAGCGTCCTGCCGCCGGAGAACCCGGTCACCAGCGCGGCGTTCGCCGGCAGGCAGCGGCGCGGCGAGTTGGAGATGCGCGACGTCGGATTCGCCTACCCGGGTGCCGACCAGCCGGTTCTGTCAGGCATCAGCTTCACCGCCCGCGCTGGGCAGACGACCGCGATCATCGGCAGCACGGGCTCCGGCAAGACCACCCTGGTGAACTTGATGCCGAGGCTCTTCGACGTCACCTCCGGCGCGGTGCTGATGGACGGAGTGGACGTCAGGGACCTGGACCCGGACCTGCTCTGGGGGCACATCGGCCTGGTGCCACAGCGGCCATACCTGTTTTCCGGCACCGTGCGCAGCAACCTCCTGTACGGCAACCCGGACGCCACCGAGGACGAGCTGTGGACCGCGCTGGAGATCGCCCAGGCCCGGGACTTCGTGGAGCAGATGGAGGATGGGCTGGACGCGGCGATCTCGCAGGGCGGCACCAACGTCTCCGGCGGGCAGCGGCAGCGGCTGGCCATCGCCCGGGCCCTGGTGAAGCGGCCCGAGCTCTACATCTTTGACGACTCGTTCTCGTCCCTGGACACCGGCACCGACGCCCGGCTGCGCCAGGCGCTCAAGCGCAGCACTGCCGGTGCCACCATGGTGATCATCGCCCAGCGCGTGTCCAGCATCGTTGACGCGGACCAGATTATGGTGCTCGACGACGGCAGGATCGCTGCGCACGGCACGCACCATGAGTTATTGGAGACATCCGAGACGTACCGTGAGATTGTTTCGTCCCAGCTGGCAGCGGAGGAAACGGTATGAGCACCCAACACCCGGGGACCCGTCCCGCTCGCGGCACCAAAGGCGGGGCCGGCTCCGGAGCCGGCCAGGCCGACGTCGTACGCATTCCCCGGCCGCGCGGCGGCCCAGGGCACGGCGGACCGTTTGCCGGGATGAACGTCCCGGCAGAGAAGGCGATGAACTTCAGCGGTTCGGCCAAACGGCTGCTGGGCACCCTGCGGCCGGAACGGCTCTGGCTGGTGCTGGTGCTGGTCATGGCCGTGGCGGGCGTAGTGCTGCAGGTGATTGGGCCGCGGCTGCTCGGCGAGGGCACCAACCTGATTTTCGCCGGTGTGGTGTCCAAGCAGCTGCCGCCGGGGATGACGCAGGCGCAACTGATTGCGCAGCTGCGGGCGGCGGGGGAGAACCAGAAGGCGGACATGCTCGGCGCCATGACGCTGACGCCGGGTGCGGGGATCGACTTTGCGGCGCTGGCCAGCGTGCTGACGTGGGCGCTGGTGCTGTACGTGCTGGGGTCGGCGTTCATGTGGGGGCAGGCGTATGTTCTGAACGGCGTGGTGCAGCGGACGGTGTTTGGGCTGCGCGAGAAGATCGAGGCGAAGATCAACCGGCTGCCGCTGCGGTATTTCGACTCGATCCAGCGCGGTGAGCTGCTCAGCCGGGTGACCAACGACGTGGACAACATTTCGCAGAGCCTGCAGCAGTCCATCAGCCAGGCGGTGACGTCGTTGCTGACGGTGGTGGGCGTGTTGGTGATGATGTTCATCCTGTCCCCGACGCTGGCGCTGATCGCGCTGGTGACCATTCCGCTGACGCTGGGGATCACGGCGCTGATTGCCAAGCGCTCGCAGAAGCTGTTTGTGCAGCAGTGGAAGAACACCGGTGAGCTGAATGGGCAGATTGAGGAGACCTACACCGGGCATGGACTGGTAAAGGTGTTCGGCCGGCAGCGCGAGGTGGGGGAGCGGTTCCGGCAGAAGAACGTGGAGCTGTATGAGGCGAGTTTCGGGGCGCAGTTCATTTCCGGGCTGATCATGCCGGCCATGACGTTCATCGGGAACCTGGTGTACGTGGGGATCGCCGTGGTGGGCGGCCTGCAGGTTGCGTCCGGGGCCATGCAGTTGGGTGACGTGCAGGCGTTCATCCAGTACTCGCGGCAGTTTACCCAGCCTCTGGCGCAGCTCGGCTCGATGGCCAACCTGCTGCAGTCCGGCGTTGCGTCGGCTGAGCGGGTGTTCGAGTTGTTGGATACGGAGGAACAGTCTGCCGATCCTGTGGGTGCTTCTTTGCAGAGTCCTGATGGTGCCGGGCGCGGGCGGCTGGTGTTCGAGGACGTGTCCTTCTCGTATTCGCCGGACAAGCCTCTGATTTCCGGGTTGTCTTTGGTGGCGGAGCCGGGGCAGACGGTGGCCATTGTGGGGCCGACGGGGGCGGGCAAGACCACGCTGGTGAACCTGATGATGCGGTTCTACGAGCTGGATGCCGGCCGGATCACGTTGGACGGCGTGGACATCACCACCATGACCCGGAACGACCTGCGCTCGCGGATGGGGATGGTGCTGCAGGACACGTGGCTGTTCGGCGGGACCATCCGGGACAACATTGCCTACGGCCGGCCCGCTGCGTCTTCGGACGAAATTCTGGAGGCGGCGCGGGCGACGTATGTGGACCGGTTCGTGAAGTCGCTGCCCGAAGGGTACGACACCGTGCTGGACGACGAAGGCTCCAACGTGTCAGCGGGTGAGAAGCAGCTGCTGACCATCGCGCGGGCCTTCCTGGCGCGGCCCTCTGTTTTGATCCTGGACGAGGCGACGTCTTCGGTGGACACCCGGACCGAGGTGCTGGTGCAGAAGGCCATGAGCGCCCTGCGGTCAGACCGGACGTCCTTTGTGATCGCCCACCGCCTGTCCACGATCCGCGACGCCGACCTCATCCTGGTGATGGAGGCCGGCCAGATCGTGGAGCAGGGGACCCACTCATCACTGCTGGCCGCCGGCGGGGCTTACGCACGGCTGTACGAGGCCCAGTTCGCTGCGCCGGTTGCGGAGGTTTAGGACCTGGGGTCACCGCAGGCCTCACAGGCGGGCGACGACGGGAAGTCCCGTCCCGTCGTCGTCCGCCTTCCCCAACGGAAGAAGGCCAGGTTCACGCTGGCCCGGCTCCTGGGCTTAGAAAGCGTCGGCCTCCGCATTGAGGTCCCGGCCCCTGGTTTCCGGCGCAAAAAACCCTGCCACAATACCGATCGCAGCGTAGGCCATGAGGATTCCGGCTACCGGGATCCACCCCGGCCCGGTCGCAGCAACGACGCTGGCTGCAATGATGGGGCCGAGACCGCCGGACAGGACGGCGCCGATTTCCTTGACCGTGGTCATGAAGGAAAAGCGGCGTTTGGACCCGAACATTTCCACCAGCCAGGTTGACTCCACGCCGTACAGATTCGGCAGTGGACCGCCAACGAAGATGACGAAGACCAGGGCCACCAGCACAGGGTTACGCGTTTCGATCATCAGCATCGCGGGAATCGTAAAGGCAAACTGGAATCCGGAGAGCCAGAGCCAGACCCTGCGGCGGCCGAATCGGTCAGTGAGCTTCCCGGTCAGCAAGACTGTGGCCACGCCCAGGACGGAGCCGAGTGTTACACCGGTGGTGACGAGGTTTGCGTCCATTTTCACCACCGATACCGTCCAGCCGATAAGGAAGCCCTTGACGAGGTAGACCGAACCGTTTTCGCCGAGTTTGATACCCAGTGAGACGAGGAAGGCCTTTTTGGCATCCGCGGCGTCACGCCAGATGCTTTGCTGCCTGGCTTCCAGACGTGCTGCGGCACGCCGCGCCTTGACCGCCTCGAAGACCGGTGATTCGCTCACGCTGCGACGAAGGTAGAGCGCTACTAGGGTGGTACCGACGCTGAGCAGGAAGGGAATACGCCATCCCCAGGCAAGGAAATCGTCCTTGGGCATCTGCGAGAGCAGCAGCCACAGTCCGCTGGCCAACAGCACACCGGTCGCAGTTCCCAGTGCCACCACGGCGCCGTAAAAGCCGCGCTTACCGGAAGGAGCGGATTCCACCAGCAGCAGCGAGGCCCCGGATAGCTCCGCGCCCGCGCCGAAGCCCTGGATAAGCCGCAGGAGCACAAGGAGGATTGGGGCCGCGACCCCGATCTGGGCAAATGTGGGCAACAGACCCATTCCCAAAGTGGCGATACCCATCATCCCCACGGTGATGACCAGGACGGATTTCCGCCCATACTTGTCGCCGAGGTAGCCAAAGTAGATCCCGCCCAGGGGCCGGACGAGAAACCCTGAACCGAAGGCGGCAAAGCTCGCCATCAATGCCATCGCCGGGTCCGTGTTGGGGAAGAAGAGCGGCCCGAAGACCAGCGCTGCCGCCAGGGTGTAGAGCGTAAAGTCCATGTATTCCAAGGCGGAACCAAGGAACGACGAAATGGAGGTGCGGCGCAGTTCAGCCGGCGCCACCTCCAGCTCCGATACCAGGCCCTGCGGCTCAGCGGCGGCATATTTCAGGTTTGGGTTTTCTGTGACCATGGGGTTTCTCCCTTGTGTAGAGCCTGTCGGCAGGCCCGGAGGCAAACGTCATTGTTCGGATGGTGGTGCAAGGTCTTCAAGGGCAGTTCAGTTCGGGAGCAGGGAGACAGTCTCCGCTATGCAGGCAGGCTTTTGCGAGCCTTCCAGTTCGATCAGGTGATTGAACTGCAGCTGCCGCCCATTGGCCGTCTCGCTCACCGAGGCCAGCGTCAGCCGGTCCCTGATGCGTGAGTTGACCCTGGCCGGCGCCGGGAACCTTACCTTATTCAGGCCGTAGTTGATGATCATCGCGGCCCCGTCGACCCGGTATACCTGGCCGGCCAGGTATGGCAGCAGCGACAAGCTGAGGTAGCCGTGGGCGACAGTGGCCCCGAAGGGCCCGCCTGCTGCCCGCTCCGGGTCCGTGTGTATCCACTGTTGGTCCAGGGTGGCATCGGCGAAAGCCTGGATCTGGGATTGGTCCAGGGTATGCCATCCACTCACCCCGATTTCCTGGCCAGCCATGGTGGCGAGCTCGGCGGCGTCCTTGAACAGTTTCATTTAGACCCTCTCCAGCAGCATGGCGACGCCCTGGCCCAGGCCCACGCACATGGTGGCCAGGCCGCGATTTGCGTCTTCGCGTTCCATCCGGCCCAGTAGCGTGACGACGATCCGTGATCCGGAGGAGCCCAGGGGATGGCCCAGGGCGATCGCACCGCCGTCGTTGTTGACGGTTCCCTCATCCATTCCGAGCAGCCGAATGCAGGCCAGAGCCTGCGCTGCGAACGCCTCGTTGAGTTCGACGGCCCCCACCTCGGCCAGGTCCCAGCGCGCCTTGGCCAGGGCCTTTTGTGTCGCAGGCACCGGGCCGATGCCCATTACATCCGGCGCCACACCGGCCGCTTGGCTGGTCACGATGCGGGCCCGGGGCGTGAGCCCGTAGCGCTCCACGGCCTCGCCGCTGGCGACCAATACAGCTGATGCGCCGTCGTTGAGGGAACTGGAGTTGCCAGCGGTGACCACTCCGCGGGGCGCCACGATCGGCCGGAGGGCGGCCAGGGCATCAGCGGTTGACCCGCGTCTGGGTCCCTCATCGGTGACTACCAGCGAGACTTCCCCCCGCCTGCCCGTGACCGGAACAGGGACTATCTCGTCGCTGAAGCGGCCGGCGTCGATCGCCGCCACTGCCAGGTTGTGGGAGCGCAGTGCAAAGCTGTCCGCGTCGGCACGGGAAATCCCCTCCCGCTTCGCTACCTCTTCTGCCGTTTCGGGCATGGAAAACAGTGCCCCCGACTCCATCCGCGGGTTAACAAACCGCGCACCGATTGAGGTGTCCGCGAGTTCACCCGGTTTGGAGTAGGGCTTCTCCGGCTTTGCCATCACCCACGGCGCGCGGGTCATGGACTCTACGCCGCCGGCCACCACAAGGTCGGCGTCACCGTTGCGCACCGACTGCGCCGCCATGCTGATGGCTGTTAGCCCGGAGGCACAGAGCCGGTTGACGGTCACGGCCGGTACGGCGTGCGGGAACCCGGCCAGCAGTGCGGCCATCCGGGCAACGTTACGGTTGTCCTCACCGGCCTGATTAACACAGCCAAAGATGACCTCGTCAACGGTGGCAGGATCGACGCCGGCCCTGTCTACTGCGGCCTGGAGCACAAGCGCGGCCATGTCGTCGGGACGGACAGTGGCGAGCACGCCGCCGTGACGGCCCACCGGGGTACGGACGCCCCCGACGAGGAATGCCTCGGGCATCAGCGGGCCCCGCCGTTGATGTAAAGGGTCTGGCCGGAGATGTAAGAGGAGTCGTCACCGGCGAAGAAAGCCACGGCCGCTGCCACTTCCTCCGGCTGGCCTACACGTCCCAGTGGGGTTCGCTCCGCCACCGCCTGCTGGTGCTCGGCCGGGCTGGCCCCCACCCGCTCTGCCGTTGCGGCAGTCATTGAGGTGGCGATGTAACCCGGCGCCACCGCATTGACCGTGATGTTGAACGGACCAAGTTCGATGGCGAGCGTCGCGGTCAGGCCCTGGATACCGGCCTTTGCAGCCGCGTAGTTGGCCTGGCCGCGGTTGCCCAGCGCGCTGCGGCTGCTGAGCGAGACGATCTTGCCGTACTTGGCCGGAACCATGTAGCGCTGGGCAGCGCGCGTGCAGAGGTAGGCGCTGGTGAGGTTCGTGGCCAGGACCGAATCCCAATCCTGCCGCTCCATCTTGAAGAACATGTTGTCGCGGGTGATCCCGGCGTTGTTTACCAGGATGTCCAGCCGGCCGAACTCCCGGTGGATGTCATCGAATACCCGGTCTACTGCTGCCTCATCCGTGACGTCGCAGCAGGCGGCAAGGGCCTTTCCGCCCGCCGCCACGACGTCCGGGTGGTCCGAGATACGCTGCGCGGTGTCCTTGGCGCGGTCCTCGTTGAGGTCCAGGACGGCGACAGTGGCGCCGCCATTGGCCAGTCTCAGCGCGGTGGCTGCGCCGATTCCCTGCGCCCCTCCAGTGACTACTGCCACCCGGTTGGTGAAATTGCTCATGACATTTCCTTTGCTGGTGTTTGGAGCGTGCTTTGGCAAGCCCGGGTCGGGCCCGCCCGGGAGCTAGCTGAAGGCGGAGAAGCCGGTGATCTCGCGGCCAACGAGAAGGGATTGGATCGAGTCCGTGCCCTCATAGGTGGAGACGACCTCCATGTCGGTCATGTGCCTCGCCACGTGGTTCTCCAGCAGCATTCCGTTGCCGCCGAGCATGTCCCGTGCCTCTGAACAGATCCAGCGGGCTTTCCGGGCCGTGTGCATCTTGGCCATGGAGGCCATGGGCCCGGTCATCCGGCCGTCCTCGGCCAGCACGGCAAGGCGAAAGCAGATCAGCTGCATGGCTGTCAGTTCTGCAAGCATGTTGGCCAGCTTGTTTTGTACCAGCTGGAAACTGCCGATTGGTTTGCCGAACTGCTGGCGGGTCTTGGCATAGTCCACTGCGATCTCGTAAGCGGCCATTGCGTGGCCGTAGGACTCCCAGGAGGCGCCGCTGCGTGTGGAAGTGAGTACCTTGGTGACGTCCTTGAACGAATGGCATTCTGTGAGCCGGTTGGCCGCCGGGACCCGGAGGTTCTCAAGGGTGATGTCCGGTTGGAGGATCGCCCGCTTGCCAATCTTGCCGGTGATGACTTCGGTGGAATACCCCTCTGGAAAGCTGCCGTCCTCGTTACGCTCCATCACGAACGCCTTGACCTTGGCATCCGCTTCGTCGCGGGCAAAGATGATGACGACGTCGGCCATGCTGGCGTTGCCGATCCAGCGTTTGCGCCCGTTGATGATGTAGCTGTCCCCCTCGCGCCGTGCGCTGGTTTCGAGCGCCACGGAGTCAGACCCGTGCTCGGGTTCGGTCAGGGCGAAGGCGCCGATCTTGCCGAGGGCGGCCATGGCAGGGAGCCAGCGCTGCTTTTGCTCCTCGCTGCCGAGCATGTTGATGGTTCCCATCGCCAGTCCGGACTGGACGCCGAGGAAGGTGTTGACGGAACCGTCGCCGCGGGAGACCTCGGCGGCGACAATCCCCGCGGCAAGCCGGCTTAGCCCAGGGCATCCGTAGCCCTGAATGGTTGTTCCGACGATGCCGAGCCCGGCAAGTTTGGGTACAAGTTCGAAGGGGAACTCGGCACGTTCCCAATAGCCGTTGATGACCGGCAGCAGGTCTTTGTCGACGAAGGCGCGGACTTTCAGCCGGAGCGCCCGGTCCTCAGCGCTGAGGAAATCGTCCATGAGGTAAAAATCGGTGCCGTTCGCGGCCGTTTCGGGTGTCATTGAGTGAGCTCCAGTGGTGTGTGATCGGGGACCCATTTGCCCTGCGGGTCTGTAGTTCCATGTGAAGGCTGGAAAAGGGTGAGCCAGTGGCGCTCGTGTTCCGCCAGGGGCCGGGACTTGCCAGTGTCCGGCTGGACTGAAACCAGCACGGTACGGCCATCTACGGCGACCGCCCCGAATTGGCTGCCCCTGAATTCCAGGCTGAACGAACTCGTGCCGATCCTGGTCACCGCGAGTTCAACCTCCAGGTCTTCGCCGTGGTGGACTGGCCGCCGATAGTTCACTTCGAGGCTGGCTACCACCGTGGGGGTCGCTTCGGCTCGGCGTATGCCCGGCATCGAAGACCGCCATTTGATTCTTGACTCCTCCAGGAGCGTGACGACGGCGGCGTGGTTGACGTGCCCGTTGAGGTCCTGGTCGGACCATCGTGGGCAGACTCGGGTCCGGTAGGTTTCAGGCATCGACCAGGGCTTTCCGATGGAGTAGCCATTCCCGCACCAAGCGGGAGCTTTCGTTCAATCCCGGGGGTGCGAGCGAATAGTCCACCGGCGTAAGGGAATACTCGACAGGATGGCGGACCGTGGGTATCTTCCGGGGCCCGTCGCCAGCCATCACCACCGGGTTCAGCCCCAGCTGTTCAGCGAGCTCCACACCGCCGCGGACATCCTGGATCGGAGCGCAGGGCAGCCCTGCCGAGGAGAGCTCACGGAACCATTCGTCGGCTGACTGGCCGGCCAGTTGGGCGTGGAGGATGCCGCGCAGCTCGTTACGGTTGGCGTTGCGCTGCAGAGTTGTGACGAACTTTGGATCACGGGCGACTCCGGGAATCCCCAGCGCCTCGCACAGCCGGACGAACTGGGCATCATTTCCCGTCGCGATGATGATAGTGCCGTCCCCGGTCTGCATCGGAGCGTATGGATACATGCTGGGGTGTTCGTTCCCCATCCTGGTCGGTACCACACCGCCCGTTACATAGGCCGCAGACTGGTTCACCATTCCGGACAGGGCCGAGGTCAGCAGGTTCAGTTCCACCAGCTGACCCTCGCCGGTCCGGTCCTTGTGGTGTAGTGCCCCCAGGATGCCGATGGCAGCGTGCAGGCCCGTGATGACATCGAACAGCGCGATGCCTGCCCGGTACGGTTGGGAGTCCTGGTCCCCGGTAAGGCTCATCATCCCCGATGCGGCCTGTACCAACAGGTCATACCCCGGAATATGTGCGCCCGCTCCAGTACCGAACCCAGTGATGGAAGCATAGATAATGTTCGGGTTCAGTTCGGCCGCGGACGCGTAATCCAAGCCCAGCCGCGCCATGTTGCCGGGCTTGAAATTCTCGATCATGACATCAGCGCTGGCGATCAGGGAACGCGCAACGTTGAGGTCCTCCGGGTCTTTCAGGTCCAGGGCAATGGAATGTTTGTTGCGGTTAACCGCGAGGAAGAACGTGGCCTCGCCGTCCCGTACGGGGGGCATATACGTGCGGGTGTCGTCACCCTCAGGTCCCTCCACCTTGATCACCGTGGCGCCCATGTCAGCCAGGAGCATGGTGGCGTACGGGCCTGCCAGCACCCTGCTGAAATCTGCCACCACAACGCCGGCGAGGGGACCCGCGCTGGCCCGGCCCAGGACGTCACCTTCAGGATTGTCGTCACTGCCAGCGGGACGACTATGTCCGCTGGAAACCGGTTTTTTGATCGGTTGTGTCATCTGCTTCCTCCGCTTTGTGGTGTGCATCACCTACCTTCCCAAGCGGACTGATTCGCGTCCAATACACATTGGGTGCCGGACTGATACCTCAGCGCCATCAATGTCAGCTGGGTCTGCCTTCGGTATGTTGGGCGTATGAACAACGACGTTTACCTGGTCAGGAGCTGAGCGGAAGTGGAGATACACCAGATCCGGGCCTTTCTCGCCGTGGCAGAGGAACTGCACTTCGGCCGGGCCGCGCGTCGGCTCCATATGGCCCAGCCGCCGCTGAGCCGGTCCATCCAGCGGCTTGAGCACGAACTGAAGGCGCCGCTGTTTATCCGCAGCACGCGCACGGTGCAGCTGACCGCCGCGGGTGAGGCCCTTCTCGGCCCGGCACGCGAGATACTCGAGGGGTGCCGGCGGGGCCGTCTCGCGGTCGCCTCGGTGGGCCGCGGCGAAACCGGGCGCGTGCGGGTCGCCTTTGCCGGGGTTTCCTCGCATGTCATGGTTGGCAGGCTCGCCAAGCGTGTCCGGGAGGTGCACCCGGGAATCGACTTTGAGCTGTCCAGCTCCAATTTCGCCCTTCCGGCCATGGACAAGGTTATGAGCGGGTCCATGGAAGTCGGCCTGGGCCGCTGGAATTTCATTCCTGCTGTCCTTGACTCGCGGATCGTGGCCAACGAGCGGCTCGTCGTTGCCCTGTATGAAAGCCACCCCCTGGGCGGGCAGGCTTCGCTGCGTATGGCAGACCTCGCGGGGCAGCCTTTCGTCACGTTGCCGGAGCACCCGGGCGCCATCCTCCATGACCACCTTCGAAGGCTCTCCAGTGCCGCAGGTTACGTCGTGGAGATTGCCCAGGTGGCGCCGGATTCCCAGACTCTTATGGCGCTGGTGGCAGCCGAGATCGGTGTCGCCCTGACAGTGTCCTCCGTGCCGGAAAACTTCAGCCACCCGGGTGTCGTGTTCATTCCCCTTGATGATCCGGTTGACCCCATCCAACTGCGGCTGGTCTGGCGGAAGGACAACACCAGCCCGGCGCTGCGCGAGGTCCTTCGGCTGTCGGAAGAGGTCCTTCCATCGCCGGACTGAACCGTCCATTGATGCGCATGGGGCATAACCGGAATCACTATTAGGTATTGGATCTGACGGCAATCAGGCTGGCACAGTGGTTCGGGTCACCGGGTGCAAGTACGCCCGTGCTGACGCCAACCCTTCCCTTGACCTGCCAGGAGAATCACCGTGACCGTAACCGCACCTGCCCTGGTCTTCGACGACGTGCTAAACCTTGACACCCTCCTGACCTCCAGGGAACTGGAGCTGCGCAGCACTGTCCGTGCCTTTGTGGATGAACGGATCCGGCCCAACATCGCCGAGTGGTATGAGGACGCCCACTTCCCGCTCGAGCTTGTTCCCGAGCTTGGGGAGTTGGGGGTCCTCGGGATGCACCTCAAGGGCTACGGATGCCCGGGCCGCAGCGCCGTCGAGTATGGCCTCGCCGCCATGGAGTTGGAAGCCGGCGACTCCGGGCTTCGGACCTTCGTCAGCGTCCAGGGTTCCCTGGCCATGAGTGCCATCCACAAGTGGGGGTCCGAGGAGCAGCGGAACGAGCACCTGCCGGCGATGGCGCGGGGCGAGAAGATCGGCTGCTTCGGACTCACCGAGCCCACGGCCGGCTCCGATCCTTCCAGCATGGCAACTTTCGCGGCACCCGACGGAGACGGCGGTTGGGTCATCAACGGCGCAAAGCGCTGGATCGGGCTCGCCTCAGTCGCCCAGATTGCGGTCATCTGGGCTAACACTACCGAAGGTATCCGCGGGTTCATCGTCCCGACGGACACCCCCGGCTTCACTGCGACGCCCATCAACTCGAAGCTGTCCATGCGGGCCTCCATTCAATGTGACATCAGCCTCGATGAAGTACGGCTGCCGTCCACTGCGCTCCTGCCCGGTGCCCGCGGGCTCAGCGGCCCGTTTTCCTGCCTTAATGAGGCCCGTTACGGAATCATTTGGGGGGCTATGGGTGCCGCGCGGGACTCCTACGAAACGGCCTTGGCGTATTCCAGCGACCGCCTCCAGTTTGGCAAGCCCCTCGCCGGCTACCAGCTTACGCAGGAAAAACTGGTCAATATGCTGCTGGAAATCCAAAAGGGGACCCTGCTGGCGCTTCATACCGGACGCCTGAAGGACTCCGGGACGCTGGAGCCAGTTCAGATCTCCGTGGGAAAGCTGAACAACGTCAGGGAGGCCATTGCCATCTGCCGCGAAGCCCGCACCATCCTTGGGGGAAACGGAATTACCCTGGACTACTCGCCGCTGCGGCACGCTAACAACCTTGAATCAGTGCGAACGTATGAAGGTACGGACGAGGTCCATACCCTAATCCTGGGTCAGCGGATCACGGGCATCCCGGCGTTCCGGCAGGAGTGACGGCATGGCACGCGGCTGTGCGGCCGCGTGCCATGCCGGCCGCTTAAAGCCCAAGTGCTCCTGCCCGGGAAGCCCCGTCATAGCCGCCGGCCGGTGGGTTGAGTCCGTAGATCGCGCCAATGGTCGGCGCCACGTCGGCCGTCCTGGCCGGATCCGAAGAAACCCCCGCGACTACCTTGGGGCTGCCGCCGGTAATGAAGAAGGGGATAGGTTCCGTGGCGGGATGTCCGTGATTACCGGGAATCGGATTTGAGATCACGTACGGGTCGGAGAAGCGCCAGCCCGCCCGGCAATAGGCCACCAGGTCTCCCGCCTCGGCCCCGAGCCGGAGTTCGCCGGGCTTATGTACTGACAGCACTCCCTCATGCGCGTCCACAAGCTGTTCGACGGCGGCCAATCCCGCAAGGCGGTCCGCTTCGGAACCGGTCCAGTACAGCAGGTCCGCCCCGCCATTTTGGGCGATCCTGATGTTGGCCTGGAGGTCAGGGCGTGCCTGCAGGATCAGGTCGACGGAAACCACATTGGTGGGAATGGACCAGTCCATGGAGTGGTCAGCAAGCACCATGATCACGCTCGATTCCCATTTGCCCGTGCCCTTGAGGTGATCGATGAAACGTCCCACCTGCTGGTCAGTGTTCATCAGCGCGGCCTCGCGTGCCGCCCGCAGCGTGGTGCCGGTGAGGTCGGAGTGCCCCACCCGGTCGATGTCGCCCAGGTTGGTGAACACGAAGTCGGGGTCCGGCCCGCTGACCATGGCCAGCAGGGCGTCCATCGTGGCCAGATCGGGTGCGTGGCCGGTTACCGGGAGAAGCGGCTGGGGTTCCCAGCGGTAGCTGGCTCGGGTTCCGAAAATGCCGTAAAGGTACTTCTTGCTGAGTACAGACCCCGTGGTAAGTCCGCGCTCCTGCAAACGCTCCAAAATAGTTGGAAAGTGCAGGTCGGTGGGCCGGTCGAGGTCGCGGACCACACTTTCCGTGCTGTCGAAGATGGAGTTGGCAGGGACCCCGGAGCGGTCCGGACGGACACCCGTCATCATCATCACGTGGTTTGGAATGGTTTCCATGACGGGGAGCGACCGGGCTGCCGGGAAGTTGGTGCCAGCGGCCCGGAGCGCGGCCAGCCGCGGGGTCAGCGTGGTGGAGATTTCGTCTGGGCGGCAGCCGTCCACCACCAGCACGTAGCTTCGCACACGTTCGGCGGCGGGTGCTGCCCATGCCGCCCCATGGGCGGCGGAAAGCACGACGGCGGAACCTCCTGCGGCGGCGAGTTTCAGGAACTGCCGGCGTCCTGGGTTCTGATGGGTTGATGAGCTCAAGAGAGGCCTCCTTGTGCCGGCGTTACTTTGCCGGTGTTGGCTGCGATATTAAACGAGGTGGACAGGGTGGATCCTGAGCCGGCGGAAGTTCGCTCGGCGAGGACATACCAATCCATCCGCACGCCGCCGGGCGTGACGTCCAGGACGGAATAGCCGTGCGAGTCGAAATCGAGGTACTTCACGTGCGGGTTTGCCCCCTTGATGGCGCTCTCGACGCCGACGGAGGCCGTACGGGGTGGCACGTTGATGATGTCGTCCAGGTTGTCACTCGTCACCGAAGTACAGACAAGTTCGGCCGCCACGGAATCGCCCGTGACGGGGTAGGTGGCGGGATCGGCCGGGATGTCGCATGCCCAGCCGGAGTGGATGTCGCCGGTCAGGAACACAGTGTCCTTGACCGCGTTGTCCCGCAGGTGGCTGATGACGCGGTGCTGGTCCGCCTCGTAGCCGTCCCACTGGTCGACGTTGATCTGCGCCCCGTCGATGGTGGTGCCGCCCATAAGTTTCTGCACCCCGCCCAGTTCGGCCGTGCTCAGCGATGACGGGACGCGCACTGGCGTGATCATGACCGGGTTGCCGACCAGCTTCCATTGCGGGCCAGTGGACTTCAGGTTGCCAAGGAGCCAGTCCATCTGTGCGGCGCCAGTGATGCTGCGGTCAGGGCTGTCGACTGTGGGGTCGGCTGCGTTGGCGGCCTGATGATCGCGGTAGGAGCGCAAATCCAGCATGGACAAGCTGGCCAGGGAACCGAAGTCCAACCGCCGGTAAAGTTGGCCGCCAGGTTCGTACCGCACTGGCATCCATTCGGCGTAGGCCTGATGTGCCGCGGCAAAACGCTCATCCCACGCTCCCTCGGCTCCCTCAGTGTGGTTTTCCGCGCCGCCCTTCCAGGCGTCGTTGGCCGATTCGTGGTCGTCCCAGGTCACGATGAACGGCGCGGCGGCGTGCAGCGACTGCAGGTCCGGGTCGGTCTTATATTGTGCGTGCCGGCGGCGGTAGTGGGCCAACTGCGTCATTTCGTGGGCAGGCTCGTGGGGACGGACCACCACGTCACGTGCCTGGTATTCGCCAGGCCCGTATTCGTAGAGGTAATCGCCGAGGTGAAGCACGGCGTCGAGGTCTCCGCGGGCGGCGAGGTGGCGGTAAGAGGAAAAATAGCCGGCCTGCAGGTTGGCGCATGACACCACGCCAAACTTCAGCCGGTCCACGGGGGTACCGGCGGCGGGTGCTGTTCGGGTCCTGCCCACGGGGGAAACTGATTGCCCCAAGGTAAACCTGAACCAGTAACTGGTGCCTGGGGAGAGCCGGGGCGCAACAACCTTGACCGTGTGGTCCCTGGCCGGGCTGGCGTTGGCGATGCCGCGGGCAACTATTTTTCTAAAGTCTGCATCAGCCGCGACTTCCCACCCCACCGTGACCTCCGGGCCCAGCCCGCTCCCGGGCAGGGCCTCAGGTGACGGCGTGACCCGTGTCCAGAGCAGCACGCTGTCAGGAAACGGGTCGCCCGAGGCAACACCGTAGGCGAAAATCCCCGTACCAGCTGCGGCCGCGCTGGCCGCGGCGGTCCCGGCCCAAAGCGAGCCACTGCCACCCGCTGCCGCAACCACCGCTGCGGACCTTAGCATTTGACGACGAGTGTAAGTGTTCATAATTCGAGTATTCCTACTCGCCAGTAGCGGATTGGGCTTTCCGTCCGGGAGTTCGCCTGCAGTTTCCCAAGTGTTTGCTCCCGGGCAACTGACGGATACCTCCCATGTCTGCCTCCCGATGATGGCAAGGCCAGGTGGCGCGGATGCACAGTCCTGGCCGCCCCGTTCAGCGCATGGGCCCCGAAGAACCATGGCTGGAGATGTGGGCGCCGATGTCCTGATGAACACAATCGCTTGCCTCAGCACGGTGGACAGGTTGAATCGGAACTCGAATTGTCAGACCCCAGTGACAGCATCTGGGTATGGAAACCGGAGCGGTTGTGGACGCGGGACGCAGGGCCGGGTTGCCGGCTGCCGTCACCTCCCTGGCCGGACTGGTGAACGAGTTGGCCGGAGTCCTTGCCCGTTCCTCGGAAGCGTCGGCTCGTGGAGACGGCCTGGTTGGCCATGATCCTCTGCGGGAACTTTCCGAGTCCTGCCTGGACGGCCTGGCGGTGGTGGCCCGGATCGAAGCTGCCACAGCCGCGGCGAAGGTCCAATTGCTGGCCGGTTACGCAGAGGCATCAGATGCGTTGGAAGGGCCGGCGCAAAGTGCCTATGAATCGTCGGCGCGGGAAATGAGCCTGGTGGCAGAGGTTGCCTGCGTCCTCACCATCGGTGAACGTGCCGCGTCTGCACTTTTGGGGGAAGCCCAGGCGCTGACCAGCTCTTTGCCGTCGACGCTGGATGCGCTCCAGGACGGAAGCATTTCCTGGCAGCACGCACGGATCCTTGTGGACGAAACCTCTGGCCTCAACCACGCTGCGGCCGCTTCATTGGAAGCTCACTTCCTTGACCCGGAGGCACCGAACGCGGCCAGGGGAGCCGCTGCTGGCGAATTGGTGCCGGCCCGGTTTCGTCGGAAAGTCCGTTCCTGGCGGGAACGGCATCACCCGGAGTCCCTGGATTCGAGGCACGCGAAGTGCGCAGGGGACCGGCGGATGGAGTACTCCCTGGACCGGGACGGAATGGCATGGGTGTCGCTGTACATGCCCGCGGACACGGCATGCGCGGTCTGGAACAGGATGTCCGCCATGGCCCGCGGCCTGCAGGGCCCGGATGAACCGCGGACGCTTGCCCAGCTCAGGGCGGATGTGGCTGCGGGGTTGCTGTTGGGCAATCCAGCCCAGGAAGTTGGCGCGGCGCCCTCCCTTAAAGCCGACGTGCTGGTCACGGTGCCGGTGTTTTCACTCCTCGGAACCGCGGACGAGGCCGCCGAGCTTGACGGCTACGGACCCATCCCGGCGTCGATGGCCCGAAGGCTCGTCACGGAAGGTGCCGGCTCGTTCTACCGGGTCCTCGTGGATCCCCGGGACGGGGCACCGCTGGAAATCAGCCGGACCAGCTACCGCCTCCCGGAATCACTGAAGCGGTGGTTGCGGATGCGCGATGGAAAATGCACTTTTCCCGGCTGCAGCAACGCCAGCCTGGATAATGAATCAGACCACCTCACAGCCTGGGAACATGGCGGAACTACCGGAATCAGCAACTTGGGTCAGCTGTGCCCCAAGCACCACAGGCTCAAGCACCGAACGGGCTGGAGCCCCGGACCAGCCGCCAGGAACGAACCACCCGGCTGGATCTCTCCCACCGGGCGCCAATACAACGCCGAACAACCGGACCGGGAACCGCCACTGTGGCCGCCGGGCTTCCTGCCCGGAGAAGGAAGCCTCTTGGAAGCAGTATGCGTGGATTATCTGGCTGCGTCATAGCCGGGGTATTCATGCTCTCCGTCGGCGTGCTCCGTTGGTGTGCGCCCCGGCACAGCCGGGACCGCGTCCAACCACGGCGCCACGTGGAGCAATCATCCGTGCCGGTCCTGGAAGTGAAGTAGACATCCGTGCCGGTCTTGGAAGCAGCCTGCCGGTCCTGTAGGGACCGGCCTGTTGTTCCCTTCCGTTTACCCACCATCAACCAAAGCGCTCCAAACCGTTCCAGCAGGCACAGCAAGCTGTTCGGGCACCCTTCCGCCCGTCACACCCCGGCCGGGCAGACATCCCCGACGCACCAGGAGTACTCCGTGTTCGTGAAAAGCACCCTCGCCACCGTCGCCATCCTCGCTTCCCTTGCCGGGACAGCCGTAGCCCCCGCCCAGGCGCAGACTCAAGCCCCGGCTGAGGCACCCAGGCCGGCTCCCGTCGTCGTCGGCCAGCCGCTTGCCGGGACACACGCCCACAATGATTACGAGCATGACCAGCCCCTGTTCGACGCCCTGGAGCACGGCTTCACCAGCGTCGAGGCGGACGTGTGGCTTGTGGACGGCGAACTGCGGGTGGCCCACGACCTCGCCGACGCCAAGCAGGGCGTCACGCTCGAGAGCCTCTACCTCGACCCGCTCCAGGACCTGGTCCGCAGCCAGCCCGGCCACAGCGTCTACCCCCAGTGGGACGGCAGCCTCCAACTCCTGATCGACATCAAGAGCGAAGGCGAGGCCACCTACGCCGCCGTCGAACAGGAACTGTCCGAGCACCGCGGCATCATGAGCCGCTACACCAACGGCAACGTCAAGACCGGCCCGGTGACCGCCGTCATCAGCGGCAACCGCCCACTGGCCACCATGCAGGCACAGACCCAGCGCTTCAGCTTCTACGACGGCCGCTCTACGGACCTCGCCTCAGGTCTCCCCGCCGCCCTGATGCCCCTGGTCAGCGACAACTGGACCAAGCTCTTCACCTGGCAGGGCGTGGGCCCCATGCCCGAATCCGAGCGGACCAAGCTGCGCGCCTTCGTTGCCACGGCCCACGCCAACGGCTACCGCGTCCGCTTCTGGGCCACCCCGGACCACCCCGGCGCCGCCCGCGACGCCGTCTGGACCGAACTGGCCGACGCCGGCGTGGACCACATCAACACCGACGACCTCGCCGGCCTCCAGCAGTTCCTCACCGCCCGCGGCGCCTAGGCATTTAGCAGAAACAGGAGCAATCACATGCCCACAAAGACTTTGAAAATAACGACGGCGGCACTCACCCTGGCGCTTGGCCTCCTTGCGTCCCAGCCCGCATTCGCCGGAACACAGGCTGCGGACAGCAGCAGCGACAACAACCAGGCCTTCACCTTCGCCGCGATCGGCGACATCCCCTACGGCGCAACCGAGATCGCCAAGTTCCCGTCCCGCATCCAGGACCTCAACGCCGACAAGGACCTGAAGTTTGTAGCACACGTGGGCGACATCAAGAACGGCTCCTCCGTCTGCTCCGACGGGTACTTCTCCTACATCCGCTCCCAGTTCGACACCTTCACCCACCCGCTGGTCTACACGCCTGGCGACAACGAATGGGTGGACTGCCACCGCGCCAACAACGGCGCCTACAACCCGCTGGAACGTCTGGACAAACTGCGGGAGGTCTTCTTCAACCAGCCCGGCAAGACACTCGGCGCCACCATGCCGGTGAAGTCCCAGGCGAACCTGGGCCTGCCCGAGGACGTCCGCTTCACCAAGAACCGGGTGGCCTTCTCCGTCCTGAGCGTCCAGGGCAGCAACAACTCCCTCCTGCCGTGGACGGGCCTGGGCAAGACAGAACCCACCCCGGAGCAGCTGGCGGAGGTGGAGCACCGGACGGACGCCGTCATCACCCAGATCCACCAGACCTTCGCCGACGCCAGGCGCAGCAATGAGCGCGCGGTGGTGCTCATGCAGCAGGCCGACATGTTCGACCCTTCCCTCCTGGCCGACGCCACCGCCAATCCCGAAACCGTCTCCGGCTTCCGCGGGATCGTGCAGGCGATCGTCGAGGAAACCAACCACTTCGACGCACCGGTCTACCTCATCAACGGTGACAGCCACGTCTTCGCGGAGAACCAGCCCCTCGCCGCGGGATCGCCGTGGCTGGGCATCTACGGCTCGGCCCCAGCGGACAACCTGCGGCGCATCACCGTGGACGGCGCCAACAACGCCGTGGACTATGTGCGCTTCACTGTGGCCGGCAACAGCGCCACGGGTGAGGACGTCCTGAGTTGGGAAAAGGTCGCCTTCAGCGGGTAGGCACCAACCGGAAGCGGACGACGTCGGGCGCCCACCCGCCGTCGTCCGCTTGGGAATTCCAAGGCTCTGGACACAGATAGCTGCCGGACTTATCGTGCTGGGGTGGCGGCTGCCTGACTGGCAGGAAGGCCAGTGCTGCCGGTCTGTCGCTGCGGCCGTCCGTCATAAGGAGGAAGCAGATGGAACACTTCGAAGAGGTTGAAGAGACCGTTGAAGTCGCCGTCCCGGTGGGTACCGCTTACAACCAGTGGACCCAGTTCGAATCCTTTCCGCGGTTCATGTCCGGAGTGGAATCGATAACCCAGCTGACGGACACCACCAACCACTGGGTTACCAAGGTGGGTGGCGTCAGGCGGGAGTTCGACACTGAAATTGTCGACCAGGAGCCCGATGACCGGATCGCCTGGCGCAGCGTCGACGGCAAGTCGCATGCCGGTATCGTCAGGTTCACGCCGCTGGACGCTACTCACACCAAGGTCAAAGTCCATTTCGAATGGGCCCCGGAAACCGTCACCGAAAAGGCAGGCGCGGCGCTGAAGATCGACAAGATGCAGGTCAAGGCGGACATGCGCAAGTTCAAGGACTTCGTTGAATCGCGCGGCACCGAAACCGGAGGCTGGCGTGGCGAAGTCAAGGACAGCGGCCCCACCGGCCAGTTGTAGACCTGGCAAACAGAAACGTACGACGGCGGGTGCCCACCCGGCGTCGTACGTTTCCTTGTTTTTGTGGTTGTGGTGCGGGTCAGGGCGAGAGTTCCTCGAGGACCTGGCCCTTGGTTTCGATGGCAAAGAAGATGGTGACCAGTCCACCGATGAGCGCGACTGCGGCGAAGACCGTGAAGACGTAGCTGACCCCGTAGTTGTCCACGATCCAGCCGACCAGGATGGGCCCGATCGCGGAGCCTGCCCGAAGCCAGGCACTTCCGAATCCGGTGCCGATGGCGCGGAGACGCGTCGGGTAGAGCTCGGCCGAGTAGAGGTAGAGGGAAAACGAGATGGTCTGGAGGATGGCGTAGGCGATGCTGGCGAACACCACAACCTGCGTGGCGGAGACGGCGCCGAGGGCGGTGAGGACTACCAGCGGGACCGTAGCGGCGAGGAATGCCCATGAGTACCAGCGCTTGCGGCCCACGCGGTCGATGAGGAGCGCGCACAGGATGGACGCCACGACGCCGACTGCCGATGTCACCCAGCCGTAGGCAAGGCTGGCCTGAAGCGGGAGGTTGAAGGTCTGCTTATAGAGCGTTGGGAGCCAGGTGATAAGGCCGTTGTTGACCATGTAGACGCAGATCCAAAGCATCCAGATCATGAGCGTGCGTTTGCGGTAGATGCCTGAGAAGAGTTCGCGCCAGTCGGTCCGGGCGGTCGCTTTCGGGTCCACGGGGCGCACAACGGGCTCGGAAAGGGCGTGGCCTGCTTTTCGGGCTTCATTTTCCAGCATGGTGACAACCATGTCTGCCTTGTTGACGTGTCCCCGGGAGGCGAGCCAGCGGGGGGATTCGGGCATCAGCCAGCGCATGGGAATGGTGAGCAGGGCGGGGACGATGCCGACGATAAACATCGCCTTCCAGCCCACCACCGGGACAAGGAAGTACCCGGCGATGCCGGCGAACATGAGGCCCACGGGGAAGATGACCTCGTAGAGGAGGAAGAACCTGCCGCGCTTTTTCGCTCCAACGAATTCGTTGATGTAGGCGCTGGCCACCGGGACCTCACCACCGGTTCCAATGCCCTGGATGAAGCGGAAGACGATCATCGACGCGGCGCCCCACGCGAACAGGCAGGCGACGTCCATGGAGACGAAGAGCAGGATGGTGATGAGCAGGACGGGAAGCCTGCCGATCCTTTCGGCCAGCTGGCCAAAGAAGAGTGAGCCGAAGATCTGGCCGACGTATCCGGCTGACAGGATCATCCCGATCTCCCCGGCCGTCAGGTGCCATTCCGTGGACAGCTGCGGCATGGCGAAGGCGATGGCCAGGACGGTGTAGGCGTCGAAGAACGTGGCGGACCCGATGATCACGCGGATCAGGGTCAGACGCCGGGTGAGCGGAAGCCTTTCGAGACGGGCTACGAGCTCTGCATTTATCCGGGCGGCGTTGGGGCCGCCAGCCATGGTGGTGGTGTTGTTCGGCTCGCGCATTGCGAGTCCTCCTTCTCCAGCGCGGTGCTGGGGTCCTCATTGACCAAGAGTGGAGATGGCAAAAGCCTAGGGGAGGATGGCGGGAGTTGTCCCCGCCATCCTCAGGATCCGTGGATCAGACAGTGGCGGTGACCTTGCCGATGTTTGCGGCGGCGAAGGCTTCCGCAATTTCGGTCTCGGCGCCTTCCGGCAGGGGCAGGAGCGGGGTGCGCACTGTTGCGTGCTCGAGGATACCGCGGTTCACCAGGCCCCACTTCAAGGCGACGGTGCCCTCCATGTGGGAGCCGCGGTGGTAAACGTTCTTGGTCACTGGCAGCAGCCGCTCATGAATGGCGTGGGCACGCTTGTAGTCCTGCGCCTTGCCGGCCTCGATCAGTTCGACGAGCAGTTCGGGGGCGATGTTGCCGTAGCCGACGAGCAGACCGTCGACATCGAACATTGTCGGGAGCAGGTACTCGTCATGGCAGGACAGCACCTGCAGCTCGGGGTACGCGGCGCGCAGTGCGGGAATCTCGGTGTACCACCGGCGCATGTTGCGGACACCGTTCTTCGTGGCAAAGACGCCCTCCTGGCCGGCGATCTCCAGCTGGGTGTCGAGGTCGTAGGTCGCCTTGGTGTTGTCGGGGTACTGGAAGAGGATCAGCGGCAGGCCGGACTCTTCGTAGATCTCCTGGTAGCGCGACTGCGGGGCACCCTTCTGGTATCCGAAGCGCAGCCACCCGTGCGAGGGGTAGACGAGACCAGCTGACGCGCCGGCCTCGACGGCCTTCCTGGCCTCGAGGGCCGCGGTCTTGTTGCCCTCCTTCGTGATGCCCGCCACGACCGGAATGCGGCCGTCGGTGGACGCCACGAACGCGCGGATGACGTCCAGCTGCTCCTCTTCGGTAAGGAACGTGCCTTCGCCGGCGTGGCCCAAGACGACGAGACTCTTCACGCCCTCAATCGATCCGAGCCACGAACCCAGACGCTGGATCGCAGCGAAGTCGACAGCGCCATCTTCGGTGAACGGGGTGACAGGTGCGGGGCTGAGTCCGCGGAGATCGAGTGTCATTACAGCTACCTTCTTCTCTTCTTTGATAGTTGGCAGTTCCGCTAGTATGGGAACGTTTGCAGGAACGTTTTCAAGTTTGCACGTGTCGCAGCTCACTGTCAAGGGAACGTTTGCAAGTTGGAGGAATAGAGTGTCTGTTACACCCTTGCTGAAGAGGAGAACCGCGATGGAACGGGCCTTACCGGCTGAGATCGTTACCCTGAAGGACGTCGCAGCTGCCAGTGGCGTCAGCATCTCCACGGCCAGCCGGGCCCTGGATGAACGCACCCCGTCCCGTTCAGCGGCCGCAATACACGTCCGGAAAATCGCTGAGGAGCTCGGCTATCGGCGGAACTCCTTCGCCTCAAGTCTTCGCCGCGGCGAGACCCGGACGTTGGGTGTCTTGGTCCCCCGCCTGAGCGACACCGTCATGGCCCTGATGTTCGAAGAACTCGAAAAGGCCGCCTCTTCCCGCGGCTACTTCGCCATGGTCGCTACCAGTGGGGATGACCCTGAGGATGAACGACGCGCAGCCGAAACACTCCTGGACAGAAACGTCGACGGGTTGATTCTCGCCACGGCACGCCTCGATGACGAACTCCCCCGGCGGCTGCGTGAGCGCCGGGTAGCCCATGCGCTGGTGCTGCGCACCGACGGTATCAGCCCCTCCGCGCTCGGAGACGACGAGATTGGTGGCTACCTCGCCGTACGCCACCTCATCGACCTCGGTCACCGTGACATTGCTGTTGTTACCGGTCCCGCCTTCACATCAACCGGAACCGCACGCCTGGCAGGAGCCCGGAAAGCACTGAGCGAAGCAGGGATACAGCCGCGCGAAGAATGGCTGATCGCGGCCGGATACGGCATCGAGAACGGATATTCGGCAGGTGAAACCCTGCTTGGACACACTGCGGGAAACCGACCCACAGCCATATTCGCAGCCAATGACAACATTGCCATGGGGGTCATTGCC
This sequence comes from Arthrobacter sp. NicSoilB11, assembly GCF_019977375.1. Classification (NCBI taxonomy): domain Bacteria; kingdom Bacillati; phylum Actinomycetota; class Actinomycetes; order Micrococcales; family Micrococcaceae; genus Arthrobacter; species Arthrobacter sp. NicSoilB11. Next base: position 3,785,685 of record NZ_AP024657.1, on the reverse strand, counting down.
GCTGCGCACCATCACCGGATCGAGATAGGGAAAGACCTGGCCCTCGTGGGCTATAACGACATCCCCCTGGCTGCCAGGCTCTCCACGCCCCTGACGTCCGTGCGGGTACCCCTGGACCAGATCGCCGCCACCGCGATCGACCTCATTATGAATCCCGGAAAGGAACCGCGCATACGGAAATCCCTTCCAACGCTCATTCCCCGCGAATCCAGCGGCGCCCCCAAACACTTTCCGCGGTAAGGGGGCGTCTACGCCTGGAGCCTCAGCTCCATGAACACGCTGTTGGGGTCCAGGACGTAGTCGGCGAAGGGCGGGCACTCGGTGAAACCGTGCCGGGCGTAGAGACGCCGTGCGGGCGCGAAGTAATCCTCTGTTCCGGTCTCCAGGAAGACGTGCCCAAGGTTCCGGGCACGGGCGTCCTCAAGGATATGCCGAATCATGAGGGTGGCCACACCCCGTCCCCGCGCCGTTGCCGTGGTGCGCATCGACTTGATCTCGCCGTGCCTTGCGGTGCCGGCGGGGGAGGGCAAAAGTTTGAGGGCGCCGCACCCCAGCAGCGCGCCGTCCTCGCGTGCGGTCCAGAACGAGATGGACGGCGCGGACAGCGCGGAATGGTCCAGGGCGTGGACGCTTTCGGCGGGCGAGGTGGCGAACATGTCCGCCAGGTGCTCGCTCAGGAGCAGACGGACGTCATCACGCGCGGGGCTGTCCCGCTCAATCAAAATCATCGCTACAAATTTACCCGTTGCGCCCGGCCCCGCAGGTGTGCCAAGATTCCCATGATCGTGACCAGGCCGCAGGAGGTGAGACCCATGAATGCTGTATCCGCAATGGGTGCTCCCCGCAGTCCACGATCGAGCGGCTGAACTAGTCGCCACCGGGAGCGCCGAATCAGGCAATTCGCAAAGGGCGACTCCCATGAACTCAACACCTTCTTTAACCCCGCACGGCACCTCCGCGGTGTCTTCCGGGCGCGCACTGGTCCTTGGCGGCGGCGGCTCAACAGGAAATGCATGGCTGATCGGCGTCCTCGCCGGGCTGGCCGATGCCGGTTTGGACGTGGCCGGCGCCGAGCTGGTCATCGGCACCTCCGCCGGGTCAACAGCTGCAGCCCAGATCGCCGGCGCCCCTCCCGCCGAACTCTATGCGGCCGTCCTTGACGCTGCGCCGCAGCAACGAACGGCTCCGGCCGGAGCAGCTGCTGGGGTGAGTCCCGCCAGGCCGGTGTCCGACCACCTCGAGCGGACTGACCGGATCATCGCCTCAGCTGCAGATCCAGCCGACATGCGCCGCAGGATGGGCGCGCTGGCGCTGGACCTCGCTTCCGCGCATGACGCCACCGGGCGGTGGCGCGAAACCGTCGCCAGCCGGCTGCCAATCCGGGAGTGGCCGCAGCACAGGCTGCTCATTACGGCGGTCGATGCCCGCACCGGCGAACCGGCCGTCTTCGACCGCAACAGCGGCGTGGACCTGGTGGACGCCGTCGCCGCCAGCTGTGCCAGCGGGTTCGCCTACGGGATCGGGGACAGGCGCTATATCGACGGCGGCTACCGGCGCAACGAGAACGCCGACCTTGCCGCGGGGCACGGGCGCGTCCTGGTGCTTTCGCCCTTTGGCGGCAGGACCCGGATGCCGCTCGAATGGGGCATGCAGCTCACCGCGCAGATGGCGGAGCTGACTGCAGGTGGGAGCAGGGTGGAAACGGTCTTCCCGGACAGCGGTTCCGAGCACATGTTTGGCGCCAACGCCATGGATCTGTCACTTCGTCCGGCCGCGGCCCGGGCTGGGTTCAGCCACGGTGAAAAGCTGGCCCCGCAGCTCACTGAATTCTGGCGTTGAGTGGGTGGTTTTCCTGCGGCAATTTCGGAAATTTCGGCGCCATGCCCAAATCAGCAGAATCATCAATTTAATGTTTTTGTACTCCGCTCCGAAAATGACCAGACCCCGCCGCAGGGCAGGTGGAGGCGGCTGCGTGGGGCGATTTTGGGAGGGCTGGATAAATAAATAAAACGGCGTAGGGTGGCGGGTATCGCAAGCAAGGAAAGGCGTGATTCCGATGTCCGGAAAATCTCCCAGGGGCTCCGCTGCCAAAAAGGTCGGCAAGTCGATTCTTGAAAAACGGGCCGACAAAAAAGCGAAACATGAAAGCGGCATACTCAACATCGTGAAGCCGCGCAAGAACCAGCGCTGACAGGCGCGCGGGCGGCCGGAACTCCTAGCCCGGCCGCCCGCTGCTGACGGCCGGGATCAAAGCAGGAAGGGCGACGGCGGGTGCCCACCCGCCGTCGTCCTTCCTGCCTGACTGCCAGTCCTCCGATGGTGACGCCGCCCCAGAAGGTGTTTTTGCCGCTCTCCCGCAGGTAGCCGGCGTTGACAGTGTCGCGCGGGAAGTAGTGGTGCCGGCGGCGGGCTTGTTTCCGGTGACGGCGCTATCGCGGGCTTTTGTCGATGACGCAGAACCGGTTCCCGTCCGGATCCTCCAGGACCACGAAGTCCGGGTCATCCGGGTACAGGTCCCAGTCCACCCGCTGGGCGCCCAGCGAGACCAACCGGTCAACCTCCGCAGCCTGGTCATCCGCGTAGAGGTCCAGGTGGATCCGCGGGTGGTCCTGGACGGGCGTTTCGCTGAGCTGGAGGGACAGTTCCGCGCCAGGGCCCGACGCCGGCACGAGGGTCACCCACGTGTCGTCGCCAGGTTCCCGCGGGACGTAGCCGATGGCGGCGTTCCAGAAGTTGGTGGCGGCGGCAACGTCGTTGACGCCGAGGACGATGGTTCCGATGGTCAACATCCGCCCAGCCTAAACCCGGTCCTTGGGGACCGGCCAGGTTCCTGCGCATGGGGGAGCGCCGGTGTCTGCGAAAGCTGCGCGCCCACGGTAATAGGCACGAAAGAGTAAATTCTGAAGATATGACAGAGATCCGCTGGCTGGAAGCATTTGTTGCGGTTGCCGAAGAACTGCATTTCGGCCGTGCCGCACAGCGCCTGCACACTTCGCAGTCGCCGCTGAGCCAGACCATCCGGAAGCTGGAGGCGGACCTGGGGACGCGTCTCTTTGAACGCAACACCAGAAGCGTAGCCCTCACACCGGCAGGGTATGCCCTGCTGCCGCGGGCGTACCGTGTGCTCCATGAGATGCGCCTTGCCCGGGAGGCGGCCCAGACCGAGGAGGCGGGCGTCCGTGGCAACATCAGGATTGGATTCTCAGGTGCTGTAAACCATCTCACTCTTCCGCCGCTCACCCGCGCCGTCCGGCGTCGCTATCCCGACATCAAGATGGACCTCACCAGCCGGGTCCGAACGGCTGATGGACTGGCCAGCGTCGCGAAGGGCGCTCTCGACCTTGCTTTCGTTGGCCTTCCAGAATCCCCGCCAGCGTCGGTGATGACCAGGCTGGTTGCCAGTGAGGAAGTCGGCGCAGTACTTCCTTTGGACCATCCGCTGGCCCAGGAACAGTCCATCCCATTGAAGTCACTGGCAACCGACGACTTCATTTCCCCGCCGCTGGATGGCTCATCGTCAATGACCGACGTGATGCTCGCGGCCTGCCAGGCGGCGGGATTCCGTCCCCGCATCGTCCAGGAGTTGTCAGACCCCTACATGGTGTTGACCTTCGTCGCCGCCGGTGTGGGGGTCACCCTGATGAGCAGCGGGATAGCGGGCATCATTCCCTCCGGAGCCACATACGTGGCCCTGGATGACCCGCCGCATTTCATGAACCATGCCATCGCGTGGTCGGCGGAGAACGATTCAGCCGTCCTGGCCGCTGTGCTCGGAGTTGTCGAGGAGATCTTTCCGGAGATTCCCCGCTGACGGCACCTAACTTCACTTAGTGGAATAGCAGCATAGTGATAGATCATTTTAGTCGTGGACTAGCTAAGTGATGACAGCCACACTGGATGGAGCAGCCGCATCAAGCGGCGAACCACAAGAAAGGGAACTCCATGTCAGTGTCGACATCGGCTCCAGCACGCCCCAAAAACAACGCGAAAATCGCGGCCGTATCCGGCTTCGTGGGCAGCGCACTTGAGTACTACGACTTTTTCATCTTCGGCTCCGCGGCAGCGCTGATCTTCGGCAAGCTGTTCTTCGCGCCCGGTCCCTCCGCCATGCTGCTGTCCTTTGCAACGGTGGGCGTCGCCTACATCGCCCGCCCGCTCGGAGCAGTGGTTTGCGGGCACCTCGGCGACAGGTTCGGCCGCAAGCGGGTCCTGCTCCTGACCCTGCTGCTAATGGGTACCTCGACCTTCCTCATCGGCTGCCTGCCTACCTATAGCCAAATCGGGATGGCAGCGCCCATCCTCATCGTGGTTCTTCGCCTTGTGCAGGGACTTTCGGCGGGCGGCGAATCACCCGGATCAAGCTCGCTGACCCTTGAGCACGCCCCTGACGGGAAGCGCGCCTTCTACACCAGCTGGACGATGAGCGGCATCATGTTCGGCATCGTGCTTTCCACCCTCGTCTTTATTCCGGTGGCATCCATGCCCGAAGACCAGCTGTTCTCCTGGGGCTGGCGCATCCCCTTCCTCGCCAGCGCAGTAGTCACAGTCATCGCCTTTATCCTCCGCCGCCTCCTCGAAGAGCCTGCCGTCTTCGAGGAAGTCAAAGAGCACGACGCAGTGGTCAAGGTACCGCTTGTTACGCTGTTCCGGCATCACTGGGCAACCGTCATCCGCGTCACGGCAATGTCGCTGTTCACCATCATCAACACCATCATCAACGTCTTCGCCCTCTCCTACGCCACCTCGGTGGTCGGCGTGGAAAAGGGACTCATGCTGACGGTGATCGCCGTCGCGAACCTTGCCGCCGTCGCCATGGGTCCGCTGGCAGGCATGCTGTCGGACCGGATCGGCCGCAAACCCGTCTTCGTCTCCGGGCTGCTGCTGCAGATCGGCATGATCTACGTGTTCTTCATGGCCCTCTCCGCCGCGAACGTCCCGCTGATCTTCCTCACCGGCATCCTGCTGATCGGTGTCGCCTACACGTCCACCAACTCCATCTACCCCGCCTACTTCCCGGAGCAGTTCCCGGTCAGGGTCCGGTACTCGGGCATGGCCATCAGCCTCATGTTCGGACTGCTCCTGGCCGGATTCGCCCCGGTCATTTCCGAGCTGCTGATCGGTGGGGACAAAGCCAACTGGGTGCCGGTCGCAACCTTCGCCGCGGTGGCCTGTGCCATCTCCGCGGTCGCTGCGCTGATGGCACCCGAGACCTTCAAGACTCCAACTGCCCAGCTGGGACTGAAGAAGTCTGACCTGGCGCGCCACCCGGCGTCGTCCGCCATTCCTGCGGCAGCCACCGCCAAGGTGCAGGCATGAGCCAGCTCGCGCTGCCTGGCCTGTGGTCATTCCAACCACGTGAAGCCGATACCGGCCACCGGTTTGTCGTCGGACTGCTCGGATCGGGGATCGGCGGCTCACTGACCCCGGCCCTACATGAAGCGGAAGCCGATAGCCTGGGCCTTTCCTACACGTACCGAGTCATCGATCTGGACGTCATCGGAGAACCCGCAGAGCGGTCCGCGGCACTGGTGCGGCGCGCAGCAGACCTCGGATTCGACGGCCTGAACATCACCCATCCGAGCAAACAACTGGTGCAGGACGGCCTCGACGAACTCTCACCCGAAGCCCGGATCCTCGGTGCCGTCAACACCGTCACTTTCCACAACGGAAGGGCGGTGGGCCACAACACGGACCACGTTGGCTTCATCGGCGGTCTCCGGGCCGGCCTTCCGACCGCAACGACCGGCTCGGTGGTTCAGATCGGTGCCGGGGGAGCCGGTGCGGCAGTGGCCTTCGGGCTGCTCAGCGCCGGAACCAGGAACCTGGTCATTGCTGATATTGAACCGGCAAGGGCCGAAGATCTCGCCGCCAGGCTCGCCCGGCACTTCCCGGGCAGCCAGCTGTCAGTGAGCGGGACGGATGCCATCGCCGGAAGCCTCCGGGAGGCCGACGGGCTGGTGAACTCCACGCCCATCGGCATGACAGGCCACCCCGGTACACCGGTGGATCCGGACCTCATCCACCCCGGCCTGTGGGTGGCGGACGTGGTCTACCGGCCGCTCGAAACCCAATTGATCAGGGCAGCGCGTGGCAAGGGCTGCGCTGTACTTGACGGCGGCCGCATGGTGGTTGGCCAGGCAGCCGCCGCCTTCGAACTCTTCACCGGGATTCCCGCAGACGCTGACCGCATGCTTGCCAACTTCCGACGGGCGGTTAGCCGATGACACGCCAGGCACCGGCCACCATCACCGGGTCCCGCTGCCTGGTGGTCGGGGCAGCCAGCGGCATCGGGCGTGCGACGGCGTCATGCCTTCGGGCGTCCGGGGCGGCGGTGGTCGGCGCCGACCTGCCCTCGGCAACCTGGCCCGGAGAAGCCGGGACCTCGTCACTGGCCATGGACGTCACCAACCCGAAGTCCGTTGCTGCGGCCGTGTCCGCCGCAACGGAGGACATGGGAGGGCTCGACGCGGTGGTGAACTGCGCCGGCATCCTGGGTCCCGTGTCCCCTGCGGCGGACATGTCCGTGGAAGACTTCGAACGCATCATCAGGATCAACCTGACCGGGGCGTTCATCGTCTCCCGGGCCGTCCTGCCGCGAATGGCAGAAGCAGGCTACGGCCGGCTGCTCCACATTTCCTCGACAGCCGGCAAGGAAGGCGTGGCCAACATGGCCGCCTACTCTGCCAGCAAAGCCGGGATCCTGGGCCTGGTCAAGTCCCTCGCCAAGGAGTTTGCGCTGTCAGGGGTCACCGTCAACGCCCTCGCCCCGGGCAATGTTGTAACCCCGCTCTTCGCCGAAGTTCCGCAGGAACAACAGGCAGCCCAGGCCGCCAAAATCCCGATGGGCAGGTTCGGCACGCCCGCCGAGGCGGCCTCGCTCATCCAATTCATCATTTCGCCGGCGGCCTCCTACACCACTGGCTTCGTTTTCGACCTGTCCGGCGGCCGCGCCGCCTACTAGGCCGGAACCAGCCGGCCGCCCGGACCCACACACTTTCCCACCGCACCAGAAAGACGGCACCAGTCGATGAACACCGCACCACCTCCCACCGCCCGCCCTCTCCGGATTGGAATCGCAGGATGCGGCGCAATCTCCCGCAACCACCTGGAGGCCTTCCGCGCCCTTGACCACGTCACCATCGCCGGGGTCTGCGACATCGACCTGGACCGTGCGCGTGGCACTGCCGGGGCGTGGGGGATCCCGGCGGCAGTGAACACCGTCCGGGAGCTCCTGGACCTGGGCCTGGATATCATCTCCGTCTGCACGCCGCACCCCACCCATGAGGATGTGGTGTTGCAGGCCGCTGCGGCAGGGGTCCATGTTCTTTGCGAAAAGCCCATCGCCATTGAGCTGGCATCGGCTGAGCGGATGGTGAAGGCCTGCGGGGATGCCGGTGTGAAGTTGGGCGTCCTCTTCCAACGCCGGTTCTGGCCTGCCGCGCAGCGCATCCGTGCAGCGATTGACGACGGCACGCTGGGCCGGCCCATCATGGGCCAATGCTCGGTGATGTTGTACCGCGAACCGGAGTACTACTCCCGGGATGCCTGGCGCGGAACGTGGGCCAACGACGGCGGCGGCGTCCTGATGACCCAGGCCATCCATTACATCGACCTGCTGCAGTGGTTCATGGGAGATGTGGCAGAGGTCTACGGGAAGATCACCACCTACAAGCACGGCGGGCACATCGAAGTGGAGGACTCAGCGACGGCCGTCATTACCTTCACCTCCGGTGCCATGGCCACCCTTGAAGCGTCGACGGCGGTGTCCCCGAGCCTTGGCGTGCAGGTCAGGATCACGGGGGAGGCCGGTGCCTCCGCGTCCCTCACCGAATTCCCGGAAGGCAGCGACGGGCGGGTGGACCTGTGGGCAGTATCCGGGACGGTCAGCACCGAGCCTGCCTACCCGGAAGGAATGCAGGGGAACGTTCCCCTGGAAAGGATCAATGGCCAACTCATCCCCCACCACACCTCCCAGGTCAAGGATTTTGTCCAGGCCGTCCGTGAAGGAGGCGAACCGGCCATCACAGGCCGGGACGCCACGAAGGCCCTGCGGATCCTGCTGGCGGTTTACGAATCGTCCCGTACCGGCAAACCCGTCCACTTCACCCAACTGCCGTCAGATACCCTGCCCCGTGTTCGGGTTGCAGGCTAAGGAACGTCATGGAATCCAACACACGCCACGCCGCCCGTCCGCTCACCCTGGGCCGCAACGGCCGCACCCCAAAAACTCTCCGTAACCGCCTCGCCTCCGCTCCCATGGAACGCAATTACGGAACCGCCGACGGCCGGATCACCGAGCAGTACATCGACTATCTGGTGACCCGCGCCAAGGCCGGGCTGGGGATGGTCACCACCGAGGCCACGTATGTCCGCGCCGACGGCAAGGGCCGCACCCACCAGCTGGGCCTGCACAGTGATGCCATGATCCCGGGTTTGCGCAGACTCACGGACGCCCTGCACGCGGAAGGCGCGCTGGCCGCCGTCGAACTCAACCATGGTGGGCGCACCGCCCAGGCCGCCGTGTCCGGTCTCCGGAACGTGGCGCCCTCACCGGTGGCGTGCGAGGTGGCCGGCGGCGAGGTTCCGCGTGAACTCACCGTGGAAGAGTGCCACGAACTGGCGGAAGCCTACGCCCACGCCGCCCGCCGGGCGGTCCAAGCAGGGTTCGACGTCATCAACATCCACGGCGCCCACGGCTACCTGATCCATCAGTTCATGTCGCCCATTTCCAACCACCGCACGGATGAATTCGCCGCCCCGGAACGTTTCATGAACCTGGTCATCGATGCAGTGCGGGCGGCTGTCCCGGACACCATTGTGGGCATGAGGGTGTCAGTTGTTGAAGGTCCAGCGGACGGCATCACCGCCGAGCAGCAGGTGGCCATCATCGCCAGGGCCCACCTGGAGCACCTGGACTTCCTGGACCTCTCCGCCGGCAGCTACGAAGCCGGCGAATGGATTGTGCAATCCGGCGAATGGAAACCTGGAATCCTCGCTGACTACGCCAAGGCGTACCGACAGTTCGGCCTGCCCCTTGGGATGGCGGGGCGCCTGAACTCCCCGGCCATCATCGAAGAAGTACTCCGGGAGGAAACCTGCGATTTCGTCAGCCTTGCCCGCGCCATCCACGCCGACCCGGCTTTCGTCGGCGGCGTCCTCCAGGGCGGCCGCTACCGTCCCTGCATCGCCTGCAACGTCTGCATCGACAACCTGGGGCTCGGCCAGGTGACCTGCACCGTTAACCCGGCCGTGGGACGTTCCCGCGTTCCCGTTCCCACACCTGCCGTTCGCGAAGGATCCCGCGTTGTCGTGGTGGGTGCCGGCCCTGCGGGCCTTACGGCAGCCCGGGAACTTGCTGAAGCGGGAGCGCAGGTGACCGTCCTCGACGACGGCGCCCGCGCGGGCGGTCAGTTCGCCCTCGCCGAGCGGATGAAGTCCACGCCGGACTTCCACCGTTTTGCCGAATGGTCCGCGGAGGAGAATACACGGCTGGGCATCGATGTCCGGCTGGGGGTCCACGTGAATACCGGCCGCCTGGACGACCTTGTCCGCGGCATGGAAGCAGACGCCGTCGTGCTGGCAACGGGGGGTCTCCGACCCGCGGCAGGATTCACCGGGGCAGACTCCGCCAACGTTCTGGATGTCCGCGAGTGGCTCGCCAAGCACCCGGAGGTTCTCGGCGCCGGTCCGTCAGACAGTGAAGTCCCTGATGCCGTGACCATCTGGGGAGCGGACTCCGTCGCCATGAGCGTCGCTGACACTTTGGCCCACAGGGGGACGGCTGTCCTGCTGGTGGGCCCGCAGGAGGCCATCGCGCCGGAATCCGGGCGGAGGGCCAAGATCCTGGCCGTGCCCCGGCTTGAGGCCAACCCACGGGTACGGATCCGGCTTGGCTCGACGATTGAAGAGTACGACGGCGGCCGGGTCCTGATCAGCGGTCCGGGCCTGGCTCCCGAGGGGGAGTGGCTGGACGCGCCGGGACCGCTCCTGGTTTCGCGCTCCGTGGTTCCGCTTGACGGGTCCGTCCCGGCGCGGATCCGGGACGGAGAGCTGGGCCGCCAGGCCACCGTGCCGGTGACGCTGGCCGGGACCGTGGCGGACCAGGCCCCGGCCATTGCCTCCAACGCCGTCAAGAGCGGCTATGACGCAGCGCAGAGGATCGCCGGGCTGCTGGCGTCCAGCGCCGCCGCAAACACCGAATTGAGCCTGAACGGAGCATCGTCATGACCGGAAATGCGCACAGGCCCATCGGCCTGGCCCAGCTGTCCCTGCTGAACACGGCCCCGCCTGAACTTGTTGGCGTGGCAGCCCGGGCGGGCTTTGATTTCGTCGGCGTCCGGGTCCGGCCCGTAACGCCGTCCGAACGGCGTTACGAGCTGCAGCCCGGTTCACCGATGCTGCGCGAAACGCTGGCCCGGATCCAGGACACGGGCGTCGGCGTACGGGACATCGAATTCCTGCTTCTTGACGGAAGCGACCAGCGCGACGCGTGGCTGCGGATGATGGAAGCCGGCCAGGCACTCGGTGCCAGTTCCCTGACGGTGGCCGGCGGCGATCCGGACAGCACCCGCCTGACGGACACACTGGCGCGGATGACCGAGGACGGTCGAAGTTTCGGCATCACACCCACCCTGGAGGCGATCTCCTACCAGCCGGTCGCCTCCATCGCCCATGCAGCGGGCATCGCACGACAGGCGGGCTGCGGGATCGTGGTGGATACCCTCCATTTCAACCGCTGCAGCGGTCCGGGCGCGGCCGCCCAGTGGAAGGAGCTGCGCGCCAACGCGGACCTCGTGCCGCTCCTGCAGTTGTGCGACGGGCCGGCAGCACGGCCGGTCAGCCGTGAGGCGCTGGTCGTAGAGTCGCGGTCTGAGCGCGGGATTCCCGGCGAGGGCGGGTTCGGCCTTGCGGAGGCGGTTGCCGCGGTGCCGCCCGGACTTCCGGTCAGTGCGGAGGTGCCCTCGGACCGGCGCGTGGCGGAATTCGGCGAGCTCGGCTGGGCACGCCGGCTCAAGGCAGGCGTTGACACTGTGCTGGCGCAGGCCGGCAGCAGGCAGCCGAACAGCTCTGTCCGCGCGGTGGCCGCGACATGAGCGCCACCACAAGCGAGATCACGACGGCGGAGCTTACGCCGGGTGTGCGCATTCCGCTCGTCGGCCTGGGAACATGGCCCTTGACTGGTGAGGGCGCCGCAGCGGCGGTGCAGCAGGCCATCGGCAACGGCTACCGGCATATCGATACGGCCGAGAACTACGGCAACGAAGAAGCGGTGGGGGAGGGGATCCGCCGCAGCGGTATCGGGCGCGGAGACCTTTTCCTCACCAGCAAATTCAACAGCCGGTGGCACAGCCGCAGCGGAGTGCGTGATGCCTTCGGCGAGGCTGTAAAGCGGCTCCGCGTCGACTACCTGGACTTGTTCCTGGTTCACTGGCCCAACCCAACCCAGGGGAGGTTCGTCGAAGCCTGCGAAGGACTGCAGGAACTTGTCAATGACGGCTCCATCAGGGCCTGGGGCGTCTCCAACTTCAAGCCGGCGCATCTACGGCTCGTTCAGGACGCAGGCCTTGCCGTCCCGCTGAACCAGGTCCAGGTGGACCCCGAGCACGGCCAGCCGGCGCAACTGGCCTGGCACCGTCGGCACGGGATAGTCACTGCCGCCTACAGCCCGTTGGGCCGCAACGGTAAGTTCCTCGGCCATCCTGCGGTGACCGGACCGGCGCGGCAGCTCGGCAAAACCCCCGCCCAAATTGTCCTGCGCTGGCATGTCCAGCACGGCCGGGTGGCGGTGCCGAAGTCCGCGGACGGCCAACGCCAGCGCGAGAACCTGGACGTTTTCGGCTTTGCCCTGGCACCGGAACAGCTTGAGGCCATCGACGCCCTGGAGACCGGCGCGCCGCCGCGCCTGGACTCCGATACCTTCTTCCATTAAGAAAGCACCGAAATGACTGCATCATCAACAACACCTTCATCTGCCCTGCCGACGATAGACTGCGACGTCCTGGTAGTCGGCTCCGGGGCCGGCGGCCTGTCCGCCGCCGTCACGGCTGCCTACCACGGCTTAAAGGTCATTGTGGTGGAAAAAGCCGAGGTCTGCGGCGGGGCCACATCATGGTCCGGGGGGTGGGCCTGGACGCCCGGAAATCCATTGGCCAAGGCCGACGGCGTCGCCGAGGACCGGGAACTGTTCCGTACATACCTGCGCCACTGTCTCGGCCGGAACTATCAGGAGGAGCGGGTAGAGGCCTTTCTGGAAGCGGCCCCGCACATGGTTGGCTTCTTCCAGAACAAGACAAGCCTCCAGTTCGTGCCGGGAACCAAGATCAAGGACATCTACGGCAACACCCCGGGCGCGGGCGCCGGCCACCGCTCAGTGGGGCCCAAGCCAATGAACGCCCGCCGGATCAAGCCAGAGCTGCGCGCCAAGATGCGCCACCAGCTCTACGAAACCTCGTTCCTTGGAATGGGGATCATGGCGGGTCCTGACCTGACCAAATTCCTCTCCGCCTCCCGTGGCAACATCAGGGGCATCGTCCATGCAGGTTGGCGGGTGGGCTTCCACCTCCTGGACCTCCTCACACACCGCCGGAACATGCAGCTTGTCAACGGCACGGCCCTCACCGGGCGCCTGCTGAAGTCGGCAGATGACCTGGGGGTGGAAATCCGCGTCTCCACCCCAGCCAAGCACCTGCTTACCGACGGTTCCGGCACGGTGACGGGCGCCGTCGTAAGTTCCCCGCAAGGTGAGCTGCAGATCGATGCCTCCCGCGGCGTCGTCCTGGCCGCAGGCGGCTTCCCCAATGACATCTCCCGGCGCAAGGCGCTGTTCCCCGGGAACCCCACGGGCCGGGAGCATTGGACACTGGCACCGAAGGAAACCACCGGGGACGGCATCACCATGGCCCAGGCCATTGGGGCACGCTTCGAGACCGATGTCGCGTCGCCCGCTGCATGGTGCCCGGTGTCGCTGGTCCCGTACCGGAACGGACGGACCGGTACGTTTCCGCACATCATGGACCGTGCCAAGCCGGGCAGCATCGGAGTCCGCCGGGATGGCAAGCGGTTCGTCAACGAGGCAAACGGCTACTACGACTACGTTGAAGGCCTGCTCAATGCGACCCCCGAGGGTGAGCCCGTAGAGGCGTGGCAAATCGCCGATGCCGCGTTCGTGCGGAAGTTCCCCCTGGGCATGGCGAAACCCCTGCCGGTGCCTCTCTTCCCGTACATACGGTCCGGCTACCTCAAGAAGGGCAACACCCTTGAGGAACTGGCGGCAGCATGCGGGATTGATCCACAGGGGCTCACGGCCACAGTGGCAGCCTTCAACGCCAATGCCCGCCTGGGCATTGACCCCGACTTCAACCGCGGTGAGACCGAGTTCAACAGGTACGGCGGCGACCCCGGGAACACCCCCAACCCTTCACTGCGTCCCCTGGAGAAGGGCCCCTTCTACGCAGTGAAAATTGTCCCCGGATCCTTCGGTACCTTTGCCGGACTCGCAGCCGATCATCACGCACGGGTCCTGGATACGCAGGGCCAGCCCATCAGCGGCCTTTACGTTGCGGGCAACGACCAGGCCTCGGTCATGGGTGGGCACTACCCGGCTGGCGGAATCAACCTGGGCCCCGCGCTGACCTTTGGGTACATTGCGGGGCGCCGCCTCGCGGACGCTACGGAGTATGAAGACGACAACACCCTCGAACCGGGAGTACAGGGGAGCCAAGTTCATCCAGGCTGAGAGACGTGCAAGCTGCGAGAGCCCGGCTCCCCTGCCGGAACCGGGCTTTCCCGTCCCGGGACTAAACGGCAGGCACCACGCTGCAATCCGCCCTTGAACCAGCGAGCTGCGGCGCCCACCCGTCACTTCCCTGCAGGTAGGTCCTGGTCGTGTACTTGGCCGCCTCAGCCGCGGGCAACTGCGGACGGTCGGGGGTAACCTGCGCGCCGGGGCCGTGGTTGTTGTACTCATGGAACCGCGCCTCGCGCCAGGAGAAGCCGCTCATGTCCGTCCACGGCGTGCCGGAGATGTGGGCGCCAAGCCAGGAGTCCCGCACCAGGACCTGGGCAACGGCTTTCGGGTCGCCGCTGGGATGCCACGGCCTGCCGAGATGGACGGTGTCCCTCGCCGCGTCCGACACCAGCCGGCACTGGTCGAAGAGGTAACCGTGCGGGATGGACAGGTCCTGGCTGCCCGCCGTCACGTAACCGTTGTTGGTGGTGGAACCCCGATCCAGGGATTTGATTTCGCAGCCTCTGAAGACGGCCGTTCCGCGGCCGAAGATGAAGTCCACGTCGCCTTCCACATAGCAGCCGTCAAAGTAGAAACGGGCCTGGACGCCTGCAGCCGGTGAGTTGACCAGCAGGGTGTCCTGGTTGCCCAACAGCCTGATGTTGGACAGCACCGACCGGTCCGCCGTGATGTGCAGCGCCACGGCCTGGCGGTCCTTCATCCCCGTGTTGGCTGCCTCGTCGAAATCGTTGCTGATGGTCAGGTTCCGGGCCACAAAGTCCGGCCCGTCGATCCGGACGGACGCGCTGCCGGAGGTGCCAAAGTTCCCGCTGCCACCCGGCTTGGGGGTGCCGGACGCGTTGTTGAAGACCAGCACCACATCCTCGGGACGTCCGCCCTGGCCGATGAAGGAGATCCGCGGCTTGTCGGCCGGAACCCGCACGGCTTCGCGGTAGGTGCCGGGCTGGATCCTGATGACGGCCCGCTGGAGGCTCCCCGCAGGCGCGGAATCCACGGCGGCCTGTACGGTAGCGAACGTCCTGCCGGGTCCGACGTCGAGCGTCATCGGGACGTCGATGGGCCGCTCGGCCGGCCAGTACATGTCGAGCAGGGGTTCCGTGACGGCATCGATGTTCTGGAAATAGCCCGGCGGGACGATCTCCTTGGACTGCAGTTCACGTGCCACGAGGCGGGCCACCGCCACCGCGCCGGCGGCTTGGAAATGCGTGTTGTCCTCCGAACCCTGAGGGTACTGCGGGTGCTCGCCGGGAGCCAGGAAAAGGAACTGCGACTTGGTTCCTTCCGGCCCCAGCTGCTGCCAGAGCTGCTTCGAGGACGCGGTGAGGTCCACCAAAGGAGTGCCGGACGCGGCGGCAAGCTCCCGGACAGCCTGCGGATACGCGCCGTGGGAGTCCTTCGCATTGCCGAACGAGTCGAAGCGGCGGCGTTCCACCGGGGTGACCAGCACAGGTTTTCCCCCGCGTGCCCTGGCCCCGTCGATGTACCTGCCCAGGTACTCCTTGAACGTGGTGTCCGGGAGCGTTCCGCGCGCTGGGTCCGCCACCTTTTCGTCATTGTGGCCGAAAGAGACCAGCAGGTAATCGCCCGCCTGCATCAAGGTCAGCACCTGGTCCAGCAGCCCGGTGTCGGCAAAGCTCTTCGAGGAGGCGCCGGACCATGCGTAATCAAAGACGGTTGCCTGCGACCCCAACAGGAGTGGCAGGGCCTGGCCCCAACCGGCGCGGGGGCGCTCGGACTGCTGGTAGGCCGACGACGTCGAGTCCCCGACCACGAAGATGACCGGCCTGTTGCGGGGTTTCGTGGGGTCGGGGCCAGCTTGGGCGAAGGCCGCCGCCATGCCCGTGCCAGGGAAGGCTGCGGCGCCGGCGGTGAGTGCCAGCGCTGTCAGGACGCTGCGGCGGCTGGGCAGGATGGCAGCCATCAGAGGTCGCCTCCGGCCGTGAAGACCGGGCCCGTGGAGTCCTTGAGCAGTGCCGGCACGGCCTGGGCCGGGTGGACCTGGGTGCGCAGGGCAGGTATCCAGGACGTGTCCTCGGCCAGCTGGTCTGCGGGCGCCGCGGCGGCGTTGTACTCGGCGCGAATGTCGGTGATCTTGCCATTGACTGCATTGGCGGTGGTGGTAATGGCCGTTCCCTTGTAGCGGCCGATGATCTCCGCCGCATCAACGCCGGCTGGAAGCGTGAAGGCGTTCGCCTCCGCGTAGAGGTGTGAGCTGAACCCGGCACCCAGGCTGTATTCGTAGGGGATGGCGCTGTCTTCGGTCACCTTGTAGTGGTTGTTGTACACGTCCACGTGGCCGAACCGGACGCGTGGCGCGCGCTGGCCCACATTTTCAAAGACGTTGTGGTGGATGGTGACCCGCAGTTTGCCGGGGTCCCCGCGCGTGGGCGAATCGGTGGAGCCGATCAGCAGCAGCTTGTCGTGGTCGGAGAACCGGTTGTAGGACATGGTTACCAGGTCCGATCCGTTGGTGACATCGACGGCGCCATCATGCACCTGGTAGGGGCGGCCGAAGTAGAGCGGCTGGGAGCTGTCGAGATTGGGGGCGTCCGTGAAAGCAGAGTGGTCGATCCAGACGTGCGTGGCCTTGTTGATGACTTGCAGCAGGTCGTATTCGCTGTTCCAGTTCCCCTCAGTGCCATCTGTGGGATCCCACGCGGGAAAGCAGTCGGCAGCGTCCCGCAGGGTGAGGTTACGGACGATGACATTGCTGGCTCCGTTGATGCGGAGGGCTGCGCCGGTGATGCTGCTGCCGGGAGTGGCACCGACGATGGTGGTGTTGCCTGGGATGTCCCACCGGATGGTCTTCGCCTGCTTTGCGGCGGCCAGGCGCCTCGCGTCCTCCTGCGGGCCCTCCGGCTTGCGGTCCCGGCCGTAGGTTGCCGGATCAAAATCCTCGAGGTACTGCGCCAGGCTGTAGTTCGTGCCGTCCGCGTAGCTTTCGCAGGTGAGTGGCGAACCATCCGCGGCAGTGTTGGCGTCGATGCTGCCGTGGACACGGACAATCTTGGGCTGGTTGCCGCCGGTGGCGAATGCAGCCAACAGTTCCGCCTTTGTGGAGACGTCGTAAACATTGGCGGCCTCTGCTGCCGAGCCGCCGGTGGTTCCAGTACCTTCGGATGCCCAGCCGTTTCCAGTGGGAAGAATCTGGCGCTCAAGCGGCGTCTGGGCGGTCTGGGCCGTGGGATCCGCCACTGGAACTGGGGAAGCTCCTGCCGGTCCGGCAACGAGGAGTGCTCCTGCAATGGCAATGGCTGCAGACATGGATAAGTGCGTACTGCTTTTTCGCATGTTCTCTCTTCCGTCATTGGAATGAACTGCGCCCAGGACCGGGGCCACTATGCCGCCGACATTTGTGAGCGCTGACAAGGACCATATCCAGAAAACGGTTTCTCGGCAATAGTTCTACTCCGGCTAGACTCGCCTGCATGGGGGAAAACAACATGCCTGACGAGCGCCAACCGTCCAAACGCGGCAAGCTTCCAGCCGCCGTCGTGCCAGTGCTCGGTGCTGCGGCGGTGCTGCTTGGCTGCCTGATCGCGTACCTGAACCGCAACTTCACCGGCTGGTTTGCCTATGCGCCGCTGAGCAAGACGCCCTTCAGCGCCAACGGCGCGGCCTTCGTCACCCAGGGGACCCAGATAGGCCTGGCCATCATGGCCGCCGGGCTGCTGGTGCTCGCATTCTGGGCTGGCTACCGGTTGGGACGGCGGGCGAACCCCGGACGCTAAGGCGCCGCCAGACCCGAGCCAGCGGAGCCGCCCAGCGGAACCCGCCTTGATACGTCGGAAAATTCCGACATATACTGTGGGTGTGCTTCCCGATGTCTTTGCCGCCGTAGCCAACCCGGCACGGCGCACCATCCTGGACGAGCTTCGGCAGGGACCGCGGACGGCCGGTGAGCTTACCGGCCTGCTGGACCTCAGCCGCCCCGCCGCGTCCGAACACCTGGCCGTGCTTCGCGAGGTGGGGCTGGTCCGCGAGGAGCGGCAGGGCCGGAACCGGGTGTACCACCTCCAGCCTGCCGCCCTCGCCGAGGTCGGCGGCTGGGTAAAGAACTTTGAGCACTACTGGAACCAGCGGCTGGACGCGCTGGCAGACCTTCTGGACGAGGAGAATCCGTCATGACCGAGAATGCCATCCGGCTGGAACGCCACTACCCGCACCCTGCCCCGGCGGTGTGGGCTGCACTGACCACACCGGAACTGCTGGCGCGCTGGTGGGCGCCCGGCGATATTGCGCCCGTGGCGGGACATCGTTTCACCATGGACATGGACGCCTGGGGCCGGCAGCAGTGCGAGGTCCTGGCCGTGGAGGAGGGCAGCTCCATCAGCTTCCTCTTCTCCGAAGGCCAGCTGGACACCACCATCACCTGGCGGCTCGAACCGGTCGACGGCGGTACCGTCCTCCACTTCGAACACGCGGGCTTCCAAGTCGATACCCCTATGGGCCGCCATGCCATAGAAGGCATGGGCAACGGCTGGCCGGGCCTGCTGGCCCGCATTGACGGGATCCTCGCCGAAGTCTCCTGACGCCTTGGGGGAGCGGACGACGGCGGGATGCGCCCGCCGTCGTCCGCTCCCTTCGGCGCCTTCCGCGGGTTTACCGCCCGAAAGAGAAGGGTAACGATGGAGTATGACTGATTCAGGAGCGGGCGGCGCCAACGACCCCTTTGACGGCAGCGACGGGATCGTGGCCGGAACCGAGCACCTTGAGACGCCTGAAAGCATCGCCGAGGATGTCCGCCACGACATCCAACTGGGCCACGTCCAGGACGATGTTACCCACGTCCTTGAGGAGCGGTTCGAGGAAGCAGGCATTGAGGCCCGCCCTGAGGAAGTGGATGACCTCGCCGAAGAAATCGAGCGGGACGCATCAAGCTGAACCCCTGGCGTCGACGCCAAGGAGCAGGTGCTTCACCGAGCAGGACGGGCCTGAAACGGCAGGTAACAACCTGGTCCAGTGCGCTGGCCGTGTTGGGCGCATGGCTCCAAGGAGTCATACCGGTGGTCCAGGTGGCCCGCCCCTCAACAGGGTGGTTGCGGCTTAGGGCCAATCGGCCCGGGTGAAGCGTATGGGGCTCCGCAGTGTGAGAAGGCAATCGGATGTCCACTCGGCGACCCTGCCTTGTGAGTCCTGTGCATTGGGCGCTGCGACCTGCTGCACGTCCTGGTTTGCAGCGTCTTGAGGACCATCGGCGATGCTTTTCATTTATCCCCCTTGGCAAGCGTGTGTGCCCACCCTAGGCACCCCGGAATGCCAAAGGAAGAGGGTTAATCCACCAGCGGGATAAACTGCGCAAATCTTGAGTATCAGCGCGATTGTTCCCGCATCCGGCACCGCAGCTCACATCCCGGCATGCGAGAAAACAGTGCTGAAGAAGGCGGCCAGCGCGTCTGCTTTGGCCTGCGTTGCGGACTGTGATGCCGTGTTGCTGTTTGCCTCCACCGACAGCGCCCCCTTGCGCGCGCCGGCCCGGATATGCCAGGCACCCGTCCCGTCGGAGAGCTGATAGGCCACGGCGTAACCCGAGTCGGCAGCCACCCCAAGGTTCAAGGGGGACACCGAGGTCCACGCCCGGCTGCCCCCACCGAACAGGCTTTCGTTAACGTTCGTGCAGCCCCGGAGGCGCTCCGCCCTGGAGTCAAACGGATAGGGTGGCCCCATGGTCGAGGGCATGCTGATGACGGTGAAGTCGGTGTAGTCGTTCTTGCTGGCCCCCGTAATCTGTCCCTGCCCGTAGACGGACCCAAGCAGCGAGGCGGTGTAGGTCTCGTCGCTGATGGTGCAAGGGGAATCAGGCAGCTGGGATGAGGCGCCAGGGGTGAAGCCGGGAGGCGGCCCAAGTACCGTGGCCTGCGGCAGGCTGACCGGTTCCCCGTTCGGGCCGGTGATGCCCTTGAACAGTGCCACCAGCCGGTCCGGGGTCAGGGAGTTTGGCGGCGGCGCTGCCACTGATGAACCGCCCTTCCCTGCCTGGTCAATAAGCTCCTTGGCAAGTCCTGCCATGGCCTCAAGGGCGGGCTTCGCATCAGACTCAGAGTTGAGACTGGCAACCCCAAGACTGAGGGTGATGGACAGGGTGCCATCCAGGACCCGAAGCCCCACGGTGCCTATATCCCCATGGCCCGTCGGCTTGGCGACCTGCATGAAGCCGTGCTGCTTTTCCCCGACTTGGGGAGCGGCAAGCAGTTGGAAGGCGGATGTGGAGGTCCGGCCGGCCTCGGTGTAGGCCAGGTCGAACTGGCGGCAGCGGGACACGAGATCATCCGCGTAGCCGAAATCAGCCTTTGCAATGGTGTCCTTGTCCGCGCTCCGCAGGATGATCATGATGGTGGTGGTGGGGCCGGACTCACCACCGGCCGGCGGCATGCCGCCTTCCGCAAAACCGATGTCCTTGTCAGCCCAGCGGGCGAAGGGATCCTGCGGGACGAAGGCGAGGCAATCCCCGGGTGTCGTTTCCATTTTCGTGGAGGGAAAGGACCCGCTGACGGCGCCGCTTCGAAGCGAAGCCGAATCATGGGCGGCGGGGAAGGGCAGGTTGCGGGTCTGGCCCACGCCGTTGATGATGGCCACAAGTTCAGCATCCGAGAAGGGCTTTGACAGGGATGCCGTTGCGCCGGGGCTGCTGGGCGCCAGGGGGGTTTGCGGGGCAGGCCCGGAGGTGTTGGAAGGGCTGCTGCCCTGGGTGGTGCTACCGGAGGAACAGCCGGCCACGGCGAGCAGGACGGCCGCCATGCAACTGAACCACCACCTGCCGTTCCTTCGTGGAGCAGCAACGCTGCGCTTCGCGGCTCCACGAACTGCCATGGCCGGCCTCCTTTGCCAGCACCCACGCTAGGCCGCCACCCGGACGCCAGCTAGGGCCGTAGGACCCGGCCCGGCGCCGTGCCACCAGGGACGGCAGAACCCCTGGCGGCAACCAGCGGCGTGACTTCCAGCCGGGTTCCCGGCCCTGCCAGCACCAGGACATGCTGGGCTGCCACGCCCTCCAGGGCGGCAGCCACCTGCGGGACGATGTCCTCCACCCCGGCAGGAAGGACGGACGACGGCGGAAGTCCGGCGCCGCCGTCGTCCGCCCTCAGCCACGTGGTCATCTTGGCGCCGCCGGTGGCATCAGCGATGCCACGAGCCAACGCCTCCGGGTCCACGGCACCCGGCGCGTAGCCGCTGATGAGCGTCACCCGCTCAATCACCCGTTTATGGATGGGTGCGGCGGCGTAGAGGGCCCGGTCATGCCGCCACAGCGCAAAGTGGTAACCCGCCACCAGCCCGGCCGCCACCAGGAGGCCCAGCGGGGCCCGGATCCGGTCCAAAAGGCTGCCGCCCGAAACGTCACCCAGCAGGAATTCGAAGAGCCGGTAGCCAATGACCAGCAGCGTAATGAGCGCCACCACCGCACTGACACCGAAAAACGCCACCAGGTAGACGCGCCGGCCGGGAGGGATATCGGCTGCCGTCCGCGGCTGGTGCCTCGGCTTCCAGGCCTGCCACCAGACCGGGCCGCCGACGGCGAGGGAACTGATGCCGCCCAGGAGCAGGGTGCGCGTGGCACCACCGGCCAGTGGCGATACCGCAGCGGCCAGCAACGCGTTCACCACCACTCCGAT
The DNA here is from genome assembly GCF_019977375.1 of Arthrobacter sp. NicSoilB11. Taxonomy (NCBI): domain Bacteria; kingdom Bacillati; phylum Actinomycetota; class Actinomycetes; order Micrococcales; family Micrococcaceae; genus Arthrobacter; species Arthrobacter sp. NicSoilB11. The sequence continues at coordinate 3,764,328 of NZ_AP024657.1, read as the reverse complement.
GCCGGACGCGGCCGCGGCAAGCGCCACGGCCGACGTCACCAGGAGACTGGCGCGGCGGGTCCGGGGTGATCGGTGGACGGACGTGGTGCGGTGGTACCGCCACACCAGGGCGCCGATGACGGCGGCCGCAATGGCCGGGGCGAGCGGTTCGAGCAGGTCGTTCAGCGGGTCGTTCCGGTCAAACGCCAGCCGCAGGAGGACAAACAGGATGACACCCAGCCCGCCCAAAGCGGAGATCCCGGCGACGAAGATGCCGACAACGATGATGGTGACGTCCACCAGCCCTGTTTGGTAGCGCCGGCCACCCTCCCGGAACCAGTGCCACCACCACACCACTGCTCCGCCGGCGGCCCAAATGAGGGACCGGAGGACGTCGACCCACCACGGCTCAAAGGTGGCGGTGGCCGTGAAACCGCGGATGGCGACATCCAGCAGCGTACTGAGCGCGGCAATCGAAGCGCCGGCGGCCAGCAACAGGCCAAAGACGAAGCCGACGACGGCGCGCACGTCCTCAAGGTGCGATGACGGTTTGCGGGGGTGCTTCCACATCCACCGGTGCCACCACCAGATAGCTGCCCACACAAGGGCGTTGGCCAACGGGGACTGCCACTGGCTTTCCTTCGCATCAACAAAAGATGAGGCGAGGTCCAGCAGCGATGTGGTGCCGATGATGAGCGAGACCGCGTACATACCGGTCAGGTAGAGGCCCCACCCGGGCGCAGTCCGCTCCGATTCGTCGTCGAGCCTCCGCCACACGAACCACCAGAGAAGCAGTGCCAGCGGTCCGCCGATCAGGGTGAAGGCCAGCGACAGGGCCAGCCCGGCCACGTCGCCCGCCGCCAGGACGGACGCCGTTCGGAACAGCCGTTCCAGCAGTCCGCTGAGGCCTGACGCCGTGATAACCACCAAGGCAAACAGCAGAACGTACAGGATCAGGCGGCGAAGTGTGGCCAGGCCGCTGGCGGGAGCGGGAGCCAATGGTGCTGCCGGCGCCGTCATTGCTTCACCGGCGTCACGGTGCAGGCCATCAGGGGGTACGGCGGCTGGTCGATCATCCATGTCCCGTTCACCCTGAGGAGCGAGAAGGCGTCCTCCATCTCATACTCTGAGGGGCCGAACGGTCCGCCCTGGGCTGACCGCACGATCGAAACTTTGACGGTGGCTGAATCGGTGCGCTCCGTCGTCGAAATCAACACCACCCGGGCAGGGCGCGGTTCGCCCGGATAGGACCCACTGCACCTGCTCCGGGCACCCTCGGTGAGGAAGGACTGCGCGGTGGGGATGTCGCCGTCGATCACGGCTTTGCTGTACTGCTGGACCACTCCGGCGGGGCTCGCCTTATCCAGCGGTGCCGGCTCACCCCGGGTAAATACCACGGCCAGCGCAACCACCACCAGCACCACCACAACGCCCGCCAGCGCGAGCAGGATCCGGTCCGGTTTTCGCGCTGCGTCATCCATGGCGCAAGTATGCGGCAGGTCGGCGGCTTTCGCCCGTGTCTTAGGACCTGATTTTCCGCCGCCACTCGAAAACTCAACAACGTTGCGCCTAACGCAACGTAATCGGGCATTGCTGGCCGATTGCGTTCGTCCTGCGACGGCGTTGCCACTCCGTGGAATGGGCTAAGAAACTTTATCGGCGGCTATTGACTGTGGCACGCGTCACGGCCTATCTTGAAACAACCATGTTGCAACAGCTGCAACTCCTACTTTTACTGGTGGTTCCATGAGTAACGAATCAAACTCACCCGTCGCAGGAGTCATTGCCAATGACGTTGATGCTCCCTCCGCGGCAGGCCTCGGCGCGGACAACCCGGTGGCCAGCAAGGACGTTCGACGCCGGGTGGTCACGGCGAGCTTCATCGGCAACTTCGTCGAGTGGTTCGACTACGCCGTGTACGGCTATCTCGCGGCCGTGATTTCCTCGGTATTCTTTCCCGAAGCCGACCGGCAGACCGCGCTGCTGGCAACCTTCGGCGTCTTTGCCATTTCCTTCTTCGTCCGGCCCCTGGGCGGCTTCTTCTGGGGCCACATCGGCGACAAGCTGGGCAGGCGCAAAGCCCTGTCGCTCTCCATCGTCATCATGTCCGTCTCCACCTTCTGCATCGCCCTCATTCCGGGATACTCAACCATCGGCATGCTGGCTCCGGTCCTGCTGCTCCTGGTCCGCGTGGTGCAGGGCTTCTCGGCAGCCGGCGAATACGCAGGCGCCTCAGCCTTCCTGGTGGAATACGCCCCGGCCAACCGCCGCGGACTCTACGCCGCGGTGGTCCCGGCCAGCACCGCAGCGGGCCTGCTCCTGGGTTCCCTGATCGCTGCGCTCCTCAGCTCTGTGCTCAGCACCGAACAGCTGCACGAGTGGGGCTGGCGGCTGCCGTTCCTCCTGGCGGCCCCCATGGGCCTGATCGGCCGCTACATCCGCACCAAGCTGGAGGACACACCCGCCTTCCGCGCCCTGGCCGACCAAGCCGAATCAGCGCCTAAGGCTCCTGCGCTGGACATGTTCCGGACCTACCGCAAGCAGCTGATCATTGCCTGCGGGGCAGTGCTGCTCAACGCCGTCGGCTTCTACGTCATCCTCAGCTACATGCCCACGTACCTTTCCGAGGAACTGGGCTTCGGGCCCACCGAATCCTTCCTGGCCACTACCATCGCCCTGGCCAGCTACATCGGATTCATCTTCCTGACCGGCATCGCGTCGGACCGGTTCGGCCGCAAGAAAATGCTAATCACCGCCTCCGTGCTGTTCATCCTCCTGACCGTCCCCGCCTTCATGCTCCTGGACACCGGCAACTTCCTGGTCATCGTGCTGGTCCAGATCCTGCTGGGCGGCATGCTCACCCTGAACGACGGCACCCTGCCCAGCTTCCTTGCCGAACTGTTCCCCACCAAGGTCCGGTACAGCGGATTCGCCGTCAGCTTCAACCTGTCCAATGCATTGTTCGGCGGCACCGCACCCTTCATGGCCACACTGCTGATCGGCCTGACGCAGAGCAAGCTGGCCCCCGGCTGGTACCTGGTGGCGGCCTCTGTCGTATCCCTGGTGGCCGTGCTGTTCGCCGCCGAAACGTCGCGGAAGCCCCTTAAACACCTCTGAGCGACCAGAGGCCCCTCAACCAACCCCTCGCACAAACAACACCAACTGCAGCGCAATCACCTGCCGCGGCATGCCCCGGCAGCAGCTGCATCCATTAGAAAGGCATCATCAATATGACCAGCACTACTGCTGAGAACGCCTCATCCATCGCCGAGCTGGAGCGCCTCAAGGTCCTGCACAACGGCACCAAGGGCAAGCTCACGTTCTCCGACGCAGAGTTCGAGCGCCGCCTGGGCGGGCTCCGCCGGATCATGGCCGCCAAGGACCTGGACGCTGTCATCCTCACCAGCTACCACGGCATCAAGTACTACTCCGACTTCCTGTACACCACGTTCGGCCGCAACTACGCCCTGGTGGTCACCGCTGACGACTCCGTCACCGTCACGGCCAACATCGACGCCGGCATGCCCTGGCGCACCTCCTACGGCGAGAACATCGTCTACACCGACTGGCGCCGCGACAACTTCTACTTCGGCCTGCAGGAGGCACTGCGCCAGCGCGGCGTCAAGGCCTCCCGCCTGGGCGTCGAGGACGACTTCCTCCCCGGCCTGACCCGCGAGAAGATCGCCGCCGCCTTCCCCGGAGCGGAACTCCTGGACGTTTCGCAGGACGCCATGCGCCAGCGCATGATCAAGTCCGCCGAGGAGATCGAGGTCATCAAGCACGGCGCCCGCATCGGCGACCTGGGCGGCGAAGCCATCCGCAACGCCATCCGCGAGGGCATCACCGAGTACGAGGTGGCCCTGATCGGCACCGAGGCCATGGTGCACGAAATCGCCCGCACGTTCCCGCACCGCGAGGTCCGCGACACCTGGGTGTGGTTCCAGTCCGGCATCAACACCGACGGCGCCCACAACTGGGCCACCACCCGGAAACTGCAGCAGGGCGACATCCTCTCGCTCAACTGCTTCCCGATGACCTCCGGCTACTACACCGCCCTGGAGCGCACCCTCTTCCTGGGCCAGCCGGACGAACGCTCCCTGGAACTGTGGAACATCAACGTGGAGGTACACCGCCGCGGCCTGGAACTCATCAAGCCCGGCGCCGTCTGCAAGGACATCGCCGCCGAGCTCAACGAGATCTACATCAGCCACGGCCTGCTGGCCAACCGCACCTTCGGCTACGGACACTCCTTCGGCGTCCTCAGCCACTACTACGGCCGCGAAGCCGGCCTGGAACTGCGCGAGGACATCGACACCGTCCTGGAACCCGGCATGGTGGTCTCCATGGAACCCATGATCACGGTGGCGGACGGCCTGCCGGGCGCCGGCGGCTACCGCGAGCACGACATCCTGGTCATCGGCGAGGACAACACGGTGGAGAACATCACCAAGTTCCCGTTCGGCCCGGAACACAACATCATCCAGGCATAACCATCACACTGGGAGGCGGCGCCACGGACACGTGGCGCCGCCTCTGCCGTCCATGAGGAAAGATGGTGTCCACCATGACTCCTGCAAAAACCTCCGACAGCAACGGCAACGGGACCGGCACCAACGGCGGGACGGACGCGAAAGGCGCCTCCGTCGTCGTCAATGCCATCGCCGTCCTGCGCACCTTCACGGCTGACGAACCCCTGCTGGGCGTCACCGAAATCGCCAACCGCGTAGGCATGCACAAGAGCAGCGTCTCCCGGATCCTGGCCACCTTCGAGCAGGAAAACCTGGTGGAACGGGACCCCGAAACCAAGCGGTTCCGGCTGGGGCTGGGACTCATCGCCGTCGCCGGGCCGCTGCTGGCCGAGATGGAGGAACGGCGCGTGGCGTATCCGGTCCTGCGGCAATTGACCGAGCAGACCGGGGAAACCAGTGCGCTGATGCTCTGGAACGGGGATGAGGCCATCTGCGTGGAGCAGATCGCCAGCCACCATCAGATCAAGCACACCACCCCTTTGGGGGCGCGCTACCGGGACGCCATGAGCGCCTCCGTCCAGGTATTCCTCTCCACCCTCCCGGCCGAGCGGGTACGGGAGCTGCTGCGCAGCGGAACCATCACCTTTCCAGGACTGGACGACGCCGGACTGGCAGCTTACGAAGCCAGGCTCCAGGATGTGGCGGAGCGGGGATGGGCGGGAAACTACGGCGAATCGTCCATGGACGAGGTTGGCGTCGCCGCCCCCGTCCGGGACCACCGCGGCGACATAGTGGCCGCCGTCCTCATCCCAGCCCCCCGCTTCCGGGTATCGAAGGAACAGTTCGAAAGCCTGGGGGAGGCCTGCGTGGCCGCCGCCGCCAAAGTCACCACCCGCCTGGGCGGGCGCCCCACAACCTGAAGCGGCGTGGCGGTGTTCTGCGTCTTTTAGCTGGGGTGTTCGAGCGAGATGGTTTCCAGGTGCTCGGGGACGCGGGCTTTCCAGCCAAGTTGGCGCTTGATGCGGGCCCGGAGGGTGTCTGCGGCGTCCGGTTCACCATGCGTGACGTAGGTCATGGCCGGCGCCTGGGAAGCGGTCTTCATCCATTGGATCAGCTCGTCGGAATCCGCATGGGCTGACAGTCCTTCCATTTGGATGACTTCTGCTCCGATTTCAACGTCCTGTCCGTAGATGCGGAGGTGTTTTTCACCCGCGGCGAGCGATGCTCCGCGCGTGCCTCCGGCCTGGTATCCGCTGAGGATGATGGCGTTGCGCCGGTCCGGCCCGTAGGCCGCGAGGTGGTGCAGGATCCTGCCGCCAGTGAGCATGCCGCTGGCGGAGATGATGATCATGGGTCCGCCGCGAAGGTTGAGCAGCTTGGATTCGTCAGCGCTTCGGACGGGCGTAGCCACTTTGTACATGCTTTCGAATTCGTGCTGTTTGAGCCTGTGTTCCTCGCGGTGGCGCTGGTACATACCGGAGGCGTCAATGGCCATCGGGCTGTTGAGGTAGATCGGGATGGAGGGGATGGCATTCCTGGCCAGAAGGCGTGAGAGGTGCAGCAGGACTGTTTCGGCCCGGCCGACGGCGAACGCAGCGATCATGATGACGCCGCGTCGTTTGGCCACCCGGCTGATGATCTCGCCCAGTTCGGTTTCAGGGTTCCCCGCGGGATGTGCCCTGTTGCCGTAGGTGGATTCGGTGACCAGTACGTCCACGGGCTCAAGGTCACGGGGCGGGTACATCAGTGGGTCGTGGGTGCGGCCCAGATCCCCGGTGAAATGGATCGTCCTGCCGCCGAGTTTGAGGTGCACCTGTGCGGCGCCCAGGATGTGGCCGGCGGGAAGGAATGTCGCTTCGATGCCCCCGGGCAGGGAAAACGGGGAGTCGAAGCCCTGGGTCCTGAAACTGTTGAGCGATCGGACGGCGTCTTCTGCAGTGTAGAGGGGCACTGGCGGATGATGTGTTGATGATGCTGTGCGGTCCGCATACCGGGCTTCCTCTTCCTGGAGGTAACCGCTGTCGGGAAGCAGCAGTGAACACAGTTCTGCCGTACCAGGGGTCGCATAGACAGGGCCGTTGAAACCGTCGCGGACCAGGGCAGGAACATACCCGGTGTGGTCCAGGTGGGCATGTGTGAGGACAACGGCGTCGATGTTCGCGGGGCTGACCTGGAACGCTACCCGGTTACGGTCGCGGAGGTGTTTATAGCCTTGGAACAGACCGCACTCGATCAGGACCCGGTGGCCGCGTGAACGGATCAGGTACCTGGAACCCGTCACAGTGTCGGTTGCACCGAGGAACTGCAACGTCGGGGGATGCTGGTCCCTTGGCTGGGGCACTGCCCGTTACCCGCGGGTGATGGGAAGTTTTTTCGGTTCGGTGGGTTGGGCCTGCTCGGGCAACGGGGTGCGGACTTCCAGGACCCCGTTGGTGTAAGTGGCTTTGATGTCTTCTTCCTTGACCCCGTCAGGGAGCGGGATGTTCCGGCTGAAGGACCCGTAGCGGAACTCTGACCGATAGCTGCCTTTGTCCTTGTGTTCTTCCTTTTCCTGGCGTTCAGCGCGGATCCGCAGGAACCCGTCATCCATTGTCACTTCAATGTCTTTGTCAGGATCGACGCCGGGCATCTCGGCACGCACCACAAGGGTCTTGTCGTCGACGAACTCTTCGACCCTGATCGGGGCAGGGCTGGCCGGTGACTCAAACATGCGCTCTATGGAGTCCAGCAACTCCGCCGGGGAGCGCAGGGCAGACGTGAAGGGGGAGGGCCACCGGGAGGCTGCGAAGGGGGACCATTTGAGCAGATCAGACATGACAAAAACTCTCCAGATTCGGTGCGGAGGACGCCCGGAAGGGGCCGTATCAATCCAGTAAATACCCGTGCAGCCGGGGCTGGCAGGGGCAAAAGACCCGCCCGCCCGGAGCCCTCACGCACAGCCCTGAAATTCATGGATACCTGAGGACTAAAGCCTCTGAAGGCAAGACGCGCCCGGCTCGAAGCTGGAACCATAGGGAGGCTTGCCCCACCCCGGCAGCCGAACTTAAACACAACAATTTCCCTCCCTGCGTACAAGGAAGCAAGCCATGTCTGCATCATCAGCACATCCGGGCGTAGGCGCACGTCACCACCGCACGGCCATCGAAATCACTGCCCTGGCGGCGGGAGCAGTTTTCGCCCTGGTGGGCGTTCTCGGTTTCATCCCTGGAGTCACCACGAACTATTCGGAACTGAGTTTCGCCGGCCCCGACTCCGGCGCGATGCTCCTGGGTGTCTTCCAGGTATCCATCCTGCACAACATTGTTCACCTCCTCTTTGGAGCAGCCGGCCTGCTCATGGGCAGGACCGCGTCCCAGTCGAAGTACTATCTCATCGGCGGCGGCGCCCTCTACCTGCTTATTTGGCTCTACGGACTCCTGATTGACCAGGCATCCTCGGCCAACTTCATCCCGGTGAACACCTCAGATAACTGGCTCCACGTGGTGCTGGGAGTCGTCATGCTCGCAGTGGGGATTGTGCTTGGCCGCGGAACCGGCCCGGCGAAAGCACCCTGATCCCTCTGACCCAGTACGGCTCGGGGCAGTGAAAGGAAAGACGAATGACCAGCACTGGTCCATTCCTGATTGTTGTCGGCTTTGACGGTTCCGAACCCTCCCAGGCAGCACTGGACTGGGCGATGGATGAGGCCCGCCAACGCAATGGCCAACTCCGCTTCGTCACCGCCTGGAACAAGCCGCCAATGGCGTGGTATCCGGCTGTCCTGGAAACGGCCGCAGGTGAAATTGCCGCCGAAGAGTCTCCGGAGCACATTGAACTGCTCCCCGGAAGTTGGACTGACTAAATAAGAGCCTAAGCCGCGAGGGTCTGGGTCCGGTATTGCACCGGGCTCAGGCCCTTGAGCTTTGTCGAGATTCTTTCGGTGTTGTACCAGCGGATGTATTCGTGCAGTGCCCCTGCCAAGGCGTCGGTGCTGAGGTATCGCACGTGGTGGAAGAGCTCTTCCTTAAGGTGGCCGAAGAAGTTTTCCATCACGGCGTTGTCGTAGCAGTTGCCCTTGCGTGACATCGACTGGCTCGCGCCGGCTTCCTGTAAGAGTTTTCGCCACGAGACGTGCTGGTACTGGAAGCCCTGGTCCGAATGCACGAGTGGCTGCTGGTTATCCTCAAGGCAGGCAAGGGCCTGGCGCAGCGAATTATTGGTGAGCTCCAGATTCGGAGACGGGCTGATCGAGTAGGAGATGATCTGCCGGTCGAAAAGATCCATAACCGGCGAAAGGTAGAGCTTACGGTCGCCGACGCTGAACTCCGTCACATCCGTTACCCACTTCCGGTTCGGGGCATCAGCCTCGAACTCCCGGTTCAACACGTTCGGAGCAACCCGGCCCTGCCCGCCCTGGTAGGAGTTATAACGCTTCTTCCGCCGGACCTTGCACACCAGATTCAGGGACCGCATGAGCTTCAGAACGGTCTTTTTCGCGACCGTCCACCCTTGCTTGACCATCTCGGTGTGGACCCGCCGGTGCCCGTACCGGCCATGGTTCTTCTCGAAAATTTCCCTGACAGCGGCCTTGATGAACTCCTGCGGATCAGGGCCTTGGATGCGTGCCTGATGATAGAAGAACGTCGATCTGGCAAGAGATGCTGCCTGCAGCAGGACCGGAAGCGGGAAGTCAGCCTTGAGAGCGATGAGGGCTTGGACCTTCACCGTCGTTCCTGCGCCCTCAAGGCCCGCAATTTTCCCAGGTAAGCCACTTCCGCCCGCAACCGTTCGTTCTCCCGCCGTAACCGCTCCAGTTCCGATACCTCGGCCGGCTGCGGGGCATCAGGTGCCTTAGGCCTGCCCTTGGACTTGGGACGTAATGCGTCCGGGCCCTCGCGGCGATACGCCCGGGCCCACGTCTTCAGTAGCGTGGGCGAGGACAAACCCACCTCCGCCGCGAGATCCGGGGCAGTCTCACCGGCGATAAACCGTTCAACCAGCGCGAGCTTGAATTCGAACGAGTACACCTGTTTCGTCGGCTTGGCCACCAGCGCTCCTCGACCATGGATCTTCCACCGCCGATAGAGAACCCTTATCGGCGGGCGGGACACCCCTAGCAACGTCGCCGCCGCACTATCCGCGATGCCCTTCTCAAACCACGCTACAGCGGCCTCACGCTGAACCTCAGACAACGAACTACGTGCATGCATAAAACTGCTCCCCGGAAGTCGGAACTGAATTTCTCAGTCCAACTTCCGGGGAGCAGTTCACATCGCCCGGACGCTCCAGGGTGAGGCGCTGAAGGCCGCCGCAGATGGCGGCGTGACCGCTTCGGGGCAACTCGTAGACACCCATTCACCTGCTTCGGCGATTCTTGACGCCGCCAAGGACGCGGATCTCATTGTCGTCGGCTCCCGGGGCCATGGGGGATTTCCAGGGCTGCACATGGGCTCCGTATCCACCCAGGTGGTCAACCACGCCCCCTGTGCTGTCCTGGTGGTCCAATCCAAGGCGTAATGCCCCTGGAGCCTGCTCAGCTGGGCCCTGTCAGCCGCTGCAGCTGGGCGCGTGGAGGGGACGCACACCAAAAGTTCAAGCGGAATGCGCTCTACCTCTGGTGGAGTGCCGGGGCCGGTCGTAAAGTGGAAGTGCCTGCAGGTAACCATCAGATGACGCCGGGTTGTTCAGGACATGAGAATGTCCGAGCCGTCTCTTAGCGAGATCGCGAAGGTACCTGCAGGTTCTGCGTTTAAACACTTTTCTCCGCTGGAATTTGGCTCTTGCGTCCCCGCAAAACCAGGCGTAACACTGTTAATACGTTCTTCGAAAGAAGGGCGGGAACGGACAACAGGGAACCCTGGAACACACCGTGGATCTGATCCAGGTGGTCTGCCGGTGACGAGGCAGGAAGCACCAGGATTCCCGCAAGTTCGGGAGATGATGTTCGTCATAACGGAATCAAAACAGTCGAAGCCCCTTCAGCATTGCTGGTGGGGCTTCCCCTTTGTACTGCCAGGTCAGGGCAGTCCGGCCATCCGGGCCGCCAGGTGCAGTGCCGCCAGCCGGCCCGTGCCGCGCGGATCACCGCCGCACAGCTCGAAAATGCGCTGCAACCTGTGGTGCATCGACTGGCGCTCCAAGTGCAGTTCCCGTGCAGACTGCGCTGTGTTGCAGCCTGAGTCCAGCCACACCTGCAGGGTCTCCAGCAGCTGGGACTGCCGCTGCGCATCATGCTCAAGGACCGCCCGCAGTTGCCGGTTGACGAACGCCTCCCGTGATGAGGCATCAAGGCAGGTCAGGGACAGGCTCTCCACGGCAGCGTCCTCCGCATCCACCACCACCAGGCCGCGGGCCGGATAGCGCCTGCGCGCCGACGCGTTCCTGCGCCGGATCTGGCGCACCTCCAGGGTGCGGCGGGCTTCGGCCAGGGACCAGGCGGCTTCCGCCACGCCGCCGGCCAGGGGACCGACGGCGATCACCGCATCATGGTCCCCTTCCAGCCCCCTCAGCGATTCCACAAGCTGCCGCCGTTCACCGACAGTGTCAGCGCAGGGCAGGCCGATCATCACCACCAGTTCGGCATCATCCAGATAGGCGGCGCACGGAATGCGCCGTGAGCTGAGGAAGCTTTCGACGGCGCCACGCAGCTCCTGCGGTGACGCGGCGTGGATTGCCGCCACCACGGAGGGGGAGTCCGTGGGGAAGCCGGCACCCGGAGCCAGCTGCTCAAGGCGCCACTCCGGAGCTGCGTTCAGGACTGCCCGCATCAGTTCGGCGCCAGCCAGGGCATGCAGTCCGGGAGGCGTGTGCTGCAGCAGGGCCAGGCCCAGGATGTCCACGGCGCGTTCCCCCGCCACCTGCGCCAGGGCCACGTCCGCGGCATCCGGAACCCGCACCTCCAGGCGGCCCATGAGGACACCCCGCACGGGAATGTCCACGGTGATCATCGTTCCGCCGGCCCTGCCGTGAAAGCCGCCGTGCCCGCCCGGCCCGGAGCCGCCGTCGTCCGCTGTATCGCCAGCTGCCGCCGCCCCGGCTTCCGCGCCAATGTCACCGTTCCAGCCCTCGGGCATGGCGCTGCCCATGGTGACTCCCCAGGGGGAGGTGAGCTTCACCGCGGAGCTGGTGATGCCGGCCAGTACGCCCAGGATCTTGTCGAGTGAAGCGCCGTGGGCCAGCTCCGCCGCCATGGCCCGGGTGGCAGCGTCAGCCTGCTGCAGGTGTCCCACGGACTCGCTCACAAGCAGGGAATTGATGGCCTGCATGACGCCCACGAACGGCACCACCTTGCGCAGCTCCACCACCGGAAGGCCATATTCCTCGGCCTTTTCGAGCATGTTGGCCGGGATCTCCGGCAGGGCGCCACCGGTCTCGATGGCGAGCGCTGCAATCCCGCGCTGGGCCAGTTCGCGCACGTAGTCCTCCCGCTTGGCAGGCGTGGCCGTGGCCAGGGTGATCCCGCCGCACAGCAGCAGTTCGCCGCCCCGGAGCAGGGGTGCAATGTCAAGCACTTCGCTGGAGTGGACCCAGCGGACCGGTTGCGCGTCGGCCGCCACACCCAGGGGATGGACCACGGGATCGGCGGCGGCGAGGGCGGGGTGGGCGAGTATTTCGCCAAGAAACACTGACACGACAGTCCGTAACGTTGTAGGGGAATCTGTTCGACACATCGTATCTTGTTCCTTGTGATGGGGGCCACATAGCCTTTTGGTACTTATCCACCTCACGGAGGCCCCCATGCAAGAAAAGCTTTCACCAGCCACGCACGGCCAGCCCGGCCAGGCCACGCAGGACCACAACGCCGTGGACCACGAAGCCTGGCTCCAGCCCATCCCCGAATCAGCACGCACACGCAAGGTTTCCGGCCAGTTCTGGATCTGGGCGGGCGCCAACCTGGCACCCATCAACTGGGTGCTGGGGGCACTCGGGATCCAGCTGGGACTCGGGTTGGCGGACACCGTCACCGTCCTGGTCCTGGGCAACCTGATCGGCATGCTGCTCTTTGGCTGCTTCGTCCTCCTGGGCCAGAAGACCGGCGCCACCGGCATGGTCCTGGCCCGCGCCGCATTCGGACGGCGCGGCAATTACCTCCCGGCCGCCATCCAGGCCCTCCTGGTCATCGGCTGGTGCGCGGTGAACACCTGGATCATCCTGGACCTGGTCATGGCGCTCTTCGGAACCCTTGGGTGGGTTGACCCGGAAGCCCCCAACTACGCCTGGAAGATCGGCGTCGCCACCTTCATCATGGCCCTGCAGGTAGCCATCGCCTGGTTCGGCTACAAGGCCATCGCGGCCTTCGAAAAATGGACCGTACCGCCCACCATCCTCATCCTGGCCGTTATGTCGGCCGTCGCCTGGTTCGGCATGGACATCGACTGGGGCTACGCCGGACCGGCCGGCGCCATCCTGGAAGGCTCGGAGCGGATCGCCGCCATGAGCGCCGTCATGACCGCCATCGGCATCGGCTGGGGCATCACCTGGTTCACCTACGCCGCGGACTACTCCCGGTTCGTCAGCACCAGCGTCCCCAAGAAGAAGGTCTACCTCGCCTCGGTCCTTGGCCAGTTCATCCCGGTGGTCTGGCTGGGTGTCCTGGGCGCCAGCCTGGCCACCAACTCCGGGGAGATCGACCCCGGCAAGCTGATCGTCCTCAACTTCGGCGCCATGGCGCTGCCGGTGCTGCTCATGGTGCTCCACGGCCCCATCGCCACCAACATCCTCAACATCTATACGTTCTCCGTCGCAACCCAGGCACTGGATATCTCCATCAGCCGCCGCAAGCTCAACCTGTTCGTCGGCGTCTTCTCGCTGGCCGCCGTCGTCTTCTTCATCTTCCAGGAGGACTTCGCCGCGGTACTCGACGCCTGGCTGATTGGCCTGGTGGCCTGGGTGGCCGCCTGGGGCGGCATCATGCTGGTGCACTACTTCTGGCTGGACAAGCGCTGGCCGGGCGAGCCGGAGCGGCTGTTCGACGCCGTGGGCACCAAGCGGCTGCCCGGCGTCAACTGGGCCGGTGTCATCTCCCTGGTGGCCGGGATTTTCGCAACGTGGCTCTTCATGTACGGCCTGATCCCCATCATGCAGGGCCCCATCGCGGTGGCGCTGGGCGGCTGGGACCTGTCCTGGCTGGCCGGTGGACTGACCAGCGCCGGGGTGTACGCCATCCTCGGGCCGCGGCAGCACATCCGCTACCTTGCCCTGCAGCCCCGCATCAAGGAGGCGGCGGACAGCGCCCCTGGAGCAGACGGCAAGGCAGCTGACAGCGCGCCCGCCCTTCCCGCCCTCTAAACGGCCCTGCCCTTCTTCCCCAGCACCTGGCGCGCACTGCGCCCGCCGAAAGGATTCCCCATGAACCAGCCCGCCATCGCAGACCCGCTGCACCCCATCACCTGGCCCGACGGCGCCAAGGCCGCCGCATCCTTCACCTTCGACGTGGACGCAGAGTCCTGCACCATCGCCCACAACCCCACCAGCACCCGGCGCATGTCCCTGATGAGCCACCAGTCCTACGGCCCCAAAATCGCGGTGCCGCGGCTCCTGGCCATCCTGGCGCGCCAGGACATCCAGGCCACCTTCTTCATCCCGGGCTTCACCGCCGAGTCCTACCCGGACGTGGTGCGGCAGATCGTGGACGGCGGCCATGAAGTGGCGCACCACGGCTACCTGCACGAACCCATGCAGGGCATCGACGCCGCCACCGAGGCAAGCTACATCGACCGGGGCCTTGAGGCCCTGGCCACGGTGGCCGGAGTCCGGCCGGTGGGCTACCGGGCACCGTGGTGGGAGCTGAACTGGCACTCGCCGGGTCTGCTGGCCGACCGCGGCTTCCTCTACGATTCCAGCCTGCTCGACGGCGACGCCCCCTACCGCTTCGCCGTCGCCGCCGATGATCCCCGGGACATTGTGGAGATTCCGGTGGACTGGACCCTTGACGACTGGGAGCAGTACGCTTTCTATCCCGGCGTGACGGGCAGCGGGGTGATCGAGAGCCCGGCCAAGGTCCTGGAGATGTGGACCCTTGAAGCCGAGGCCCACCACTCCCAGGGCAGCTGTTTCGTGCTGACCAACCACCCGTTCATCTCCGGCCGGCCGTCCAAGGCGGTGGCGCTGGAGCAGCTGATCGAGCGGGTTAAGGCGATGGACGGCATGTGGGTAACCACCCTGGAACAGATTGCCCGGCACACCAAGGAAACCGTGACGGAGGTCCACACCCACGCTCGGATCGACGTGCCGGTATTCCCGGGCGCGGGTGCACAGTTCCAGCCCGCCTTGGTGCGGCAGGGGGTGCTGGCCTAGCGTCCTGGGGTAGCGCCCGGGGCAAGCGTCCCGGGCGAGGAAAGCGGCCGACGGCGGGAGTTCCCGCCGCCGGCCGCTTTCGGTTGTTTACGACTGGTCAGCCGTGGTCATCAGGGACTGCATCTGGGCTGCGGCGCCGCTGCCCGGGGCGGGCGTGTAGACAACGATGTGCAGGTCCGGCCGGTCCGAAGGCGACACCTGGTGGTGTTCCAGCTGGAGGACTCCGACGGCGGGGTGGTGGAAGAGCCGCTCGCGGGATTCGAAGCCCAGGATGTCGTACAGGTCCCAGCCCTGGCGGAACTCGGGGCTTGCCTCCTTGAGCCGTTCCACCTGGTACTGGATGTCCGGATCACCCAGCCGCTGTCCGGTTTCGGCGCGGAATTCGGCAAGGAAACGCTTGCTGGTGGTGTCCCAGTCCGGGAGCAGGTCCCGGACGTAGGGGTCGGTGAACACCAGCCACAGCAGGTTCCGGTCCGCCGGGGGCACGGTGGCGATGTTGGGGTACAGCGCGGCATAGGCCTTGTTCCAGCCGGCTACGCCCCAGTCCGGGAACAGGGCAAAGGACGGATTGGGATCAAGTGCATCCAGCAGCCGCTGGATGTGGGGCGGAGCAGTATCGGCGGCGGGGCCCGAGGGCGCCGCGGACGCATACCCGCCCAGGGACAGGACATAGCCAAGGCCGGTGGTGGAAAGATGCAGCGCACGGCTGACGGCCTCCAGGACCTGGCGGGAGGGGCTGATGTCCCTGCCCTGCTCCAGCCAGGTGTACCAGGTGACGCTGACACCGGAGAGGAAAGCCACCTCCTCGCGGCGCAATCCCCGGTCGCGCGAGCGGCCGATCGGCGGCAGGCCATAGTCGGCCCGCAGCGCCTGGTCGCGGCGGGCGCGCAGGAAGAGGCCAAGTTCCTTGCGCCGTCCGGGATCACTCACCCGGAAATACTATTACTCTGGTACTCCTACTACTAGTATCAAGAGCGTCTTCCACCCCGGCCCATGAGCCCGCAGGATGGTAGGCATGCCTGCACTTCGCTCTAAAACAGTCACCCATGGCCGCAACATGGCCGGCGCCCGCGCACTGCTGCGCGCTTCCGGCGTCGCCAACTCGGACATCGGAAAGCCGATCATCGCCGTGGCCAACTCCTTCACCGAGTTCGTCCCCGGCCACACCCACCTCGCCCCCGTGGGCCGGATCGTCTCCGACGCGATCCTCGCCGCCGGCGCCGTGCCGCGCGAGTTCAACACCATCGCCGTGGACGACGGCATCGCCATGGGCCACAGCGGCATGCTCTACTCGCTGCCGTCCCGCGACCTGATCGCCGACTCCGTGGAGTACATGGTCAACGCACACTGCGCCGACGCCCTGGTATGCATCTCCAACTGCGACAAGATCACCCCCGGCATGCTCATGGCCGCGCTGCGCCTGAACATCCCCGTGGTCTTCGTCTCCGGCGGCCCCATGGAAGCAGGGCGCGTGACCCTGTCCGACGGCTCCGTCCGCTCCCTGGACCTGGTGAACGCGATTGCCGATGCCGTGGACGAGTCCATCTCCGATGCCGACATCAACCTCATCGAAGAGAACGCCTGCCCCACCTGCGGCTCCTGCTCCGGCATGTTCACCGCCAACTCAATGAACTGCCTCACCGAGGCCATCGGCCTGTCCCTGCCGGGCAACGGGTCCGTGCTCGCCACCCATACCGCACGCAAGGCCCTGTACGAGAAGGCCGGTGCCACCGTCGTCGAGCTGGTGAAGCGCTACTACGACGGCGACGACGACTCCGTGCTGCCGCGCTCCATCGCCACCGCGAAGGCCTTCGATAACGCCATGGCCCTGGACATCTCCATGGGCGGCTCCACCAACACCATCCTGCACCTGCTGGCCGCCGCCCAGGAGGCCGGCGTGGACTACGGCCTGGCCGAGATGGATGCCAAGTCCCGCCAGGTGCCCTGCCTGGCCAAGGTGGCTCCGAACGTGGCCAAGGACAAGACCTACTACATGGAGGACGTGCACCGCGCCGGCGGCATCCCCGCCCTGCTGGGCGAGCTGAACCGAGGCGGCCTCCTGCACAAGGACGTCCACTCCGTGCACTCCGATAACCTGGACGGCTGGCTGGATGACTGGGACATCCGGGGCGGCAAAGCCACCGAGGAAGCAAAGGCCCTGTGGCACGCCGCTCCCGGCGGCGTCCGTTCCTCCACCGCGTTCTCCCAGTCGAACGAGTGGACCTCCCTGGACACCGACGCCGCAGAAGGCTGCATCCGCTCGGTGGAGCACGCCTACTCCAAGGACGGCGGCCTGGCCGTGCTCCGTGGCAACGTCGCAGTGGACGGCGCCGTGGTGAAGACCGCCGGCGTGGACGAGTCCATCTGGACCTTCTCGGGCCCGGCCGTGGTGTGCGAGTCCCAGGATGAAGCCGTGGAGAAGATCCTGAACAAGACCGTCAAGGAAGGCGACGTGGTGGTCATCCGTTACGAAGGCCCCCGCGGCGGTCCCGGCATGCAGGAAATGCTCTACCCGACGTCGTTCCTCAAGGGCCGCGGCCTGGGCAAGAAGTGCGCCCTCATCACTGATGGCCGTTTCTCCGGCGGCACGTCCGGCCTGTCGATCGGGCACATCTCGCCGGAGGCTGCCTCCGGCGGCGCCATCGCCCTGGTGGAGGACGGTGACATCATCAGCATCAACATCTCGCAGCGTTCCATGCAGCTTGAGGTCTCGGACGAGATCCTGGCCGAACGCCGCGAGAAGCTGGAGGTCAACGGCGGCTACAAGCCCAAGGACCGGGACCGCCAGGTCTCCGCTGCACTGCGCGCCTACGCCGCCATGGCCCTGTCCGCGGACAAGGGCGCAGTACGGGATGTGTCGCTGGTAGAGCGGTAAGGCGTCCGCGGCGGGAGAGGGGAGAAGCAGGTCCTCCGGCCCTCCCCCGCCCGGGGCCGGCGCGCCACACTTGAAGGGTCATCGGCAGGCCCAAAGGAGGGTGTGGTGCGCAGGCTCATCACGGCGTTTTCGGCAGCGGCCCTGGCAATGCTGTTCCTGGCCGGCTGCTCACCGCAGCCGGGAAGTCCACAGCCCTCGCCATCCACGGCGGGCTCTGCCGCCACGTCAGCAACGGCCACCGGTACGGCCGCCGGGCCGACGCCGTCGAGCGTCCCTTCCACACCAACAGCCGCGCCCGGCACTTCTGCGGCCGGTTCTGCCGCGGCTGCCTGGACCACGTTCACGACGGCGGATGGCGCCATGGCGTTCGACTTACCTGCCGCCTGGAGCGTCAAGGATCCGGCAGGGGAGTTGGCGGAGGGCGGAGGGGCCTTTGCGGAGGTGCGGAACCAGGCCGGAAAGGTGATGGCCACGCTGCGGACCAACATGGCCACCGGCTCCACGTGTACCGAGAGGTACCCGTATGAAGTCCTGGACAGCGCGGACATCCCGGTACTGGTCCAGGGCGGAGTGGTGCCGCAGTTCGTGTTCGAGACCCGCGCAAACGCCGCGGCGCCGGGCATGTACCGCACCCCGGCGGCCGGCTACGGCATTACGTCCGGCCCTCCGCCGAGTGGTCCCGACGCCTGCCCCATCTTCCAGTTTTTCCGGTGGCCGCCCAACGCTGCCATGTTCGGCGCCTCCTACGACCCGGAAATCAACGCGACACCCGGCGACCAGTCACTGCCGTACCTTGAGCTGGCGCGGAAATACCGGGACACGGCCGAGTACGCGGACATCAAGAGAATGATCACCTCGCTGCGGCCGGTAAACCGCTGACCGGACGATACGTGGGCCTGGCCCCTTGTCAACGGGCCAAAGGACCGGTCCTGCCGTCCTGCCGTGACGGTACCCTGTTGACATGGTGCAGGAATTTTCCGACTACCGGGCGGAAGGCATCCTGCTTGCTGGGGCAGGGCGGGCCATACTGCTGCAGCTTGCCAATCCGGCCATTGGCCGGGGCGTGGCGGAACACAGCACGTTCACTGAGCGCCCCGTCAACAGGCTCAAAGGCACACTGACGTATGTCTACGCGGTCGTCTATGGAAACGACGCCCAGGTTAACGAGGTCCGCCGCAGGGTTAACCGGGCTCATGTTCCGGTGCACGGCACTGCGGACAAAACGTCCGCCGGGTACAACGCCTATGATCCGGAACTGCAGCTCTGGGTGGTAGCCACACTCTACGACACCGCTCTGACCATCATCGAGAAGATCTACGGCCCGCTGGACGATGCAGCTGCCGACGCCATGTACCTGGACTACGCGCGGATCGGCACCGCGCTGCAGCTTCCGCCGGGCATGTGGCCCAAGGACAGGACGGAGTTCGGCCGCTACTGGGCCGAACACGTCTCCACCCTGCACGCGGAGGCCCCCGGGGTCCGCGTTGGACGCGGCCTGCTGTTTCCCAAGCACACAGCCCTGTGGTACCGGGCCATCATCCCCCCTGCCAGGTTCCTCACCGCCGGACTCCTTCCCCACCAGTTGCGGAAAGACTTCGGCCTCGGCTGGAGCGACCGGCACGAACGGCGCTTCAACCGCACCTTTCGCATCCTGGCCGTTGCCTACCCGCGGCTGCCGCGGGGCATCAGGTACTGGTTCAAGAACTACTGCCTGCGCGAACTCGACAGGGACCTGAAGAGGAACACCCGGCCAAGCCAGCGCCAGGGGATCAGTGCCTAGCCCCAGACGCGGTTCACCACCGGTGGAGCAGCGGATCGACGAACGGGCCAGGAGGTTCCTGGCAACTGCTCCGGCCGGCGGCGGCAAAACAAGACTCACTGAGTTCGTGGTCTTTGGCCTCAAGCAGGGCTGGGCCTGCATCTTCGGCGCGGCGCTCCTGGCAGTGCTCATGGCCGCCAGGATCTGGTATCCGGACACTGCCGGCCTGGCGCGCAACGACTTCCTGACGATCGCCGCCGTCGTCATCCAAATCCTGATGGTGGCGTTCAAGCTGGAAACCCTGCGGGAACTGCGGGTCATCGTCCTGTTCCATCTGGTGGGGACCGTCATGGAACTGTTCAAGACGGACGTGGGTTCGTGGTCCTACGATGCCCAAGGCTTCCTGCGCATCGGGGCCGTGCCGCTCTTCAGCGGGTTCATGTATGCCGCCGTGGGCTCGTACATGGTGCGCGTCTACCGGCTGTTCGACCTGAAGTTCGCCGCCTACCCCCGGCGCTGGATCACCGCCGTCCTCGCCGCCGCGATCTACGCCAACTTCTTCACCCACCACTACATCTGGGACCTGCGCTGGGTGCTGCTCGCCGCCGTCGTGCTCATCTACGGCCGGTGCGTCATGCACTTCCGCGTGTTCCGCCGGGAGTTCCACATGCCGCTGCCGGTCTCTTTCCTGCTGGTGGCGCTGTTCATCTGGCTCGCCGAGAACATCGCCACCTGGTCCGGCGCCTGGCTCTACCCCAGCCAGGTGGACGGCTGGCACCCGGTGGGCCTTGAAAAACTCGTGGCTTGGTTCCTGCTAATGATCATCTCTGTGGTGCTGGTGGCCTGGGTGTACAAGCCGCAGCCCCCGGTGGCGGCCACGGGAGGGCGGCGGGAGGCCCCGTCGTCAGCTGTGCTGCGGTAAGGGGGGTCTGCCAAGACCCGTTTCAGCAGGGCCCTCGCTAGGGCTTCGGAAGCGCGCTTTGATGGAGGCTATGGCCTCCGAAACAACCGTCATCAACACCAGCGGGCAGCAGCGACCAGGCATCCCCGGGCACCAGCAGGCCCACTGGGGAGGCGTCTTCGCGATGTCGCTGTGCGTCTTCGCGCTGATCGCCTCCGAGTTCATGCCGGTCAGCCTGCTCACGCCGATGGCCTCGGAACTGCAGGTTTCCGAGGGCATGGTGGGACAGGGCATCGCGGTCTCCGGCGTGCTGGCCGTCCTGACCAGCCTGTCCGTGTCCACTCTGGCCGGCGGCATGAACCGCAAGACCCTGCTGCTGGGCCTGACGGCGCTGATGGCCGCCTCCGCGGCGCTGGTGGCCACGGCCCCGGGGTACCTGCTCTTCATGATCGGCCGCGCCCTCATCGGCGTGGTGATCGGGGGGTTCTGGTCCATGTCGGCAGCCACCGCCATGCGGCTGGTGCCGGCCCACCAGGTGGCGCGGGCCCTGGCCATCTTCAACGGCGGCAACGCCCTCGCAACCGTGCTGGCTGCACCGCTGGGAAGCTACCTTGGCTCCGTCATCGGCTGGCGCGGGGCGTTCTTCTGCCTGGTGCCGGTGGCCGTGCTCGCGCTTCTCTGGCAGTGGATCAGCCTGCCGTCCATGAACGTCCAAAGGCACGCGCGTGCAGCGGGAAACATCTTCGGGATCTTCGCCGCGTTCAAGAGCCGGCCGATTGCCTGGGGCATGGCCGCCTGCGGCGCCTTCTTCATGGGGCAGTTCGTCCTGTTCACCTACGTCCGCCCGTTCCTGGAAACGGTGACCCGCGTCGATGCGGGCATGGTGTCCCTGGTGTTGCTGGTCATCGGTGCGGCGGGATTTGCAGGCACCCTGCTGATCGGCCGGTTTCTCGGCACCGGACTGTACCGGACGCTGGTCTTTATTCCGGCGCTCATGGCGGTCCTTGCCGCAGCGCTCGTTCCCTCCGGCGGGTGGATCGCCGCCGTCGTGGTTCTCCTGGGCCTGTGGGGCCTGATGTCCACGTCCGCGCCGGTGGGCTGGTGGAGCTGGATTGCGAAGGCGATGCCCCACAACGCGGAGGCGGGCGGCGGCCTGATGGTGGCCGTCATCCAAACATCAATCGCCATCGGATCCACGCTGGGCGGAGTGCTGTTCGACTGGGCCGGCTACCGCGTCACCTTCCTGGTGGCCGCAGCGGTCCTTGCGGCGGCGTCCGTCCTGGCCTTCGTGACGTCCCGGGCCACGCCTGCCGGCCCCGGGCAGACAGCATGACCAACGCACACCTTCCCATCTACCCGAACCACCAGGAGGAGAACATGAAGTACACCCAGAGCGGCGGCCAGACGGCGGCCGGGCCCAAGGAATGGTTCACGGGTACGGTCCAGATCGACGGGATCCGGAATCCGGATGAACAGTCAGCCATTGGCTGCGCGCACGTCCGGTTCGCGCCCGGCGCCCGGACCGCCTGGCACCACCACCCCATGGGCCAGACCCTTTACGTGACGGACGGCATCGGCCTGGTGGCCCGCCGCGGCGGCGAGGTCCAGGAAATCCGCCCCGGCGATGTGGTCTACATCGAACCCGGCGAGGAGCACTGGCACGGGGCCACCCCTGAGCGGTTCATGGCACACCTCGCCATGCAGGAAGCCGACGGGAACGGACAGGTTGTCACCTGGCTCCGCCACGTGACCGATGAGGAGTACGGGGCGTAACTCACCGTTGCGCAGAAGGAGGGCGGACGACGCCGGGAGTTCCCGCCGTCGTCCGCCCTCCTTGTGTGTGGGGCAGGTCAGTCCTCGTACGTGTTCGCGATGTAGACATCGCAGGGGGCATTGTGCGCCACACTGTTGGCGACGCTGCCCAGGAGCCGGCCGATGCCGCGCATCCTGCGGTTGCCCACCACGATCAGCCGGGCATCCAGGCGGATGGCTTCTTTGATGAGGGAATCGGCCGGCTTGCCGCGGGCAGCGAAGTGGGTAATCTCCACTCCCGGCCGCGAGGCGCCGAGCGACTTTGCCACCATCTCCGAGCTGTCCGCGTTGGAGATGCGCACCTTGTCCGAGCCCACCCCGAAGGTTTCGGCGTTCTCCATTTCAAAGGCGGTCACCACATGGAGTGTCGCTCCCAGCGACTCCGCCAGCCCCAGCGCCACTTCCGCAGCCTTCCGTGCGGACGGGCTGGCGTCCACACCTACAACGATTACACCGCTCATGTCCTGCTCCTTCGTCCAGTCCTGGCCTTAATGTTCACTGCCAGTCTAGGGACTACCCCTCCCGGGCCCTCGTATCACACGGCCTGGGGCACCGTCTCATGGATCCCGGCAGTCAGAACGCGGATCCAATCGAGGCAAGGCCGGCGGCGGACGCCCCCGCGTACCGGTTGGCCGGCCGTGGCAGGCCGTAGTGCTCCCGCAGGGTCCGGCCTGTGTATTCGGTGCGGAACAGGCCGCGCTCCTGCAGGATGGGCACCACCTGGTCCACGAAGGTTTCCAGCCCGGACGGGAGCACCGGCGGCATGATGTTGAAGCCGTCCGCCGCTCCGCCGTCGAACCATTCCTGGATGGCGTCCGCCACCTGCACCGGGGTGCCGGTGAAGGTGCGGTGCCCGCGGCCGCCGCCCAGGCGGCCGATCAGCTGCCGCACGGTGAGCTGCTCCCGGCGCGCCAGCTGGACGATCAGGGTGTAGCGGCTCTTGGCGCCCTCGATCTCATCCTCGCTGGGCAGGTTGTCCGGCAGCTGCCGGTCCAGCGGGAGGTCCTCCGGGTCCACGCGCAGGGTCTTGGCCAGCTGGATCCGGGCGTATTCGGGTTTGATCAGCCGGTCCAGCTCGCGCTCCAGCTCCTGGGCTTCCTCCGCTGTGGCACCAATGACCGGCACGATGCCCGGCAGGATCTTGATGGCCTCCGGATCACGGCCGGCGGCCGCGGTGCGGGCCTTCAGGTCGCGGTAGAACTCCTGCGCATCGGCAAGGGTCTGGTGGGCGGTAAAGACGGCATCCGCGTACCGGGCAGCGAGGTCCTTGCCGTCCTCGGACGAGCCCGCCTGGACGATCAGCGGGTGCCCCTGCGGTGAGCGGGGAACGTTCAGGGGACCGCGGACCTTGAAGTGCCTGCCCTCGTGGTCGATGGCCCGGATCTTGTCCGCGTCACCCCACACGCCTTCGGCCTTGTCGGCCAGCACGGCGTCGTCCTGCCAGCTGTCCCACAGCTTCTGCGCCACCTCGATGAACTCTGCGGCGCGCTCGTACCGGACAGCGTGGGCGGGCTGGTCGTCCACGCCGAAGTTGCGGGCGGCGTCCGGGCCGGCCGTGGTCACCACGTTCCACCCTGCCCGTCCGCCGCTGGCCCAGTCCACGGACGCGAAGCGGCGGGCCAGGTTGAAGGGCTCGTTGTAGGTGGTGGACGCGGTGGCGATCAGCCCGATCCGTTCGGTGGCGCCGGCGATCGCCGTCAGCAGCACCGTGGGCTCGAGCTTGCCGGCAGGACGGCGGCCCACCTCGCCGAACAGGACGGGGGAGTCGGCAAAGAAGATGGAGTCCAGCTTGCCGCGCTCGGCAGTCTGGGCGAGCAACTTGTAGTGCCCAATATCCGTGCTGGCCTGCGGATCGCTTTCCGGCAGCCGCCATGAGGCCTCGTGGTGGCCGGTGCTCATCAGGAACGCGTTCAGGTGGAGCCGGCGCCGGGGAGGGTTATTGGAAGTCATGGGTAGTCCTTCGGGTCTGGTGGTTCAGTGGGTGGCGCCGACGACGCCAAGATCGGTGAGGAGGCCGCGGCGGAGGGCTTCATGCCCGGCCGCATCGGCGGAGGAGCGGATCTCCGGCGTTACCGGGCGGACGGTGGCGATGCGGCCGTGGTCCAGGACCACGATCCGGTCTGCAAGCGCGATGGCCTCGTCCACGTCGTGCGTGACCAGCAGGACGGCTGGGCGGTGCGCGGCCACCAGGTCCTGGAGCAGCCCGTGCATCCTGATCCGGGTCAGCGCATCCAGGGCGCCGAACGGCTCGTCGGCCAGCAGCAGCTGGGGTTCGCGGACCAGTGAACGGGCCAGCGCCACGCGCTGCTGTTCGCCGCCGGACAGCTGGTGCGGCCATGCTTTTTCACGTCCGGCGAGCCCCACTTCGGCGAGGGCCTTGCGGGCGCGGGCTTCGGCGTCGTGCTCCCGGACGCCCAGGGTGACATTGCCCAGCACGCTGTCCCAGGGCAGGAGCCGCGAGTCCTGGAAAACCACGGAGACGCGGTCCGGGACGCTGATCACGCCGCTGCCCCGGACGTCGTGGTCCAGGCCGGCCAGGGCGCGCAGCAGGGTGCTTTTGCCGCAGCCGCTGGGTCCCAGCAGGGCCACGAACTCGCCGGGGGCGATGTCCAGGTCAACGCCGTTCAGGACTCCCTTCGGGCCGAATCCCCGGACCAGGTCCCGGACGGAAACGGCGGAACGTACGGGACGTGCGGGGCCGATGGCGGTCAGCCCGCCAGGGTGCGCTGCCATGAGAGGGCCTTTCGTTCGATGAAGCGGACAATGCCGTCGGAGAGGAGGCCAAGGATGCCGTAGACGGCCAAGCCCAGGACGATGATGTTGGTCTGGCCGTAGGTGCGGGCGAGCTCCATCATGTAGCCGATGCCGCTGGTGGCGTTGATCTGCTCCACCACCACCAGGGACACCCAGGCGCCGGTCACGGCGAAGCGCAGGCCCAGGAAGAACCCGGGCAGGGCACCGGGGAGGACCACCTTGCGGATGAAGCCGGCCCGGCTGAGCCCCACGGTCTGTGCGAGCTCCACGAAGCGCAGGTCGATGCCGCGCAGGCCCGCATGCGTCTGCAGGTACACCGGGACAAAGACGCCCAGGGTGATGGTGAGGACCTTCATGGTCTCGTCGATGCCGAACCACAGGATCAGCAGCGGGATCAGGGCCAGGCCGGGGATGGCGCGCTTGATCTGCACGGGCCCGTCGATGAGGGCCTCACCCACCCGGCTCAGCCCGGACAGGAGCGCCAGGACGGCGCCCACCAGGATGCCGAAGAAGAGCCCCAGGCCGGCGCGCTGGGCGGAAATGGCCAGGTTCTCCTGGAGCCGGCCGTCCGCGATGAGCTCACCGGCGGTGGCCACCACGGTCCAGGGTTCGGAAAGGATGCGCGGGTCCAGGAGCCCTGTTGCGGAAGAGACTGTCCACAGCAGCAGCAAGGCGGACGGGCCCACCCAGGCGAGCTGCCGGCGTCGTCCGGGCCCCAGCCGCTTCCCTGCGGGCCGCACATCCGGCCGCCCTGCCGGTGCCGGATCCTGGTGGGCTGCCACCACGGGCCGGTCCAGTACGGCGCTCATGCGGCACCTGCCTTTCCGGCGGGCGCAAATGCCGTGCCGGCGAGGGCTTCAAACCTGCTGTCGTACAGGTCGGCCGCCGTCAGCTGCGGCTTCTTCTGCTCGCGGGCCAGGAGGTCGATGGTTTCCTGGTGCCTGGCGATCGCTTCGGTCCAGGCGGTGGGCAGGTCGCGCTTGCCGGTGGCATCGATCAGGTATTGGCCGTCCTCGCGGGACAGCCCCTGGTCCTTGACGTAGTAGCCGTCAAGCCACTGCGCCGGGTGGTCTTCGATCCAGCGCTGCGCCTTGCCCCAGACCTTCACGTAGGCGGCCAGGGCGGCGGCCTTGGCCGGATCGGCCAGGACCTTGGCGGGGGAGTAGAGGAGGCTGGGATCATCGCGCAGCCCGTGGCGGATGGTGGTGGCGCCGTCGGCCTTGTACTTGGCCAGGTAGCGCTTGATCTGGACCCCGCCCAGGGGAGCGGCGTCCACCTGTTTGCTGGCGAGTGCCGTGGCGTAGGCGTCCCCGGTGCTGGGCAGCTCCACCAGCTTGACGTCCTCCTGCCTGAGCCCGGCCTTGTCCAGGATCCGCAGCACCAGCGCACCCTGCGCCTGGCCCGGGCTGTAGGCCACTTTCTTGCCGCGCAGGTCTTCCAGGCGGCTGATGCCCGCTCCCGGGGCGACGCCCAGCTCATAAATGGGATGGTTCACGGCATCCTGGCGGTAGCCCGCGGCGATGATGCGGACGTCGAGGCCGGTCCAGGTGGCGTGGATGGGCGGGATGTCCGCCACGGACCCCACGTCCAGGGCGTTCGCCCGGAACGCCTCGGTTGTCTGCGGGCCGCCGGAGATGTTGGCGAACTCCACCGTGAAGCCGTCCAGGTCCTTGATCAGGCCGGACAGTTCCAGCGCCACTTTGATGCTGGGATCGCCCACCTTGATGGTGGTCCCGGCGGGCACCGAGGCAGCCAGCGGTTCCAGGGCGCCCTGGCTGATGCGGGCGCCGCCTGCGGTGGCGGTCCCGCCGCAGGCGGACAGCAGGCCGACGGCGGGAATCGCCAGAAGTGCGCCCAGCGCACGGCGGCGGGTGAATGCCGGGGAGCCGGGGCTGGAGTGGGGCGGGGGTGCTGGGAAGGACATGGTGTTCCTTTCGGGGAAAGATTCCGGGTACGACGACGGCCCCCGGGGTGTGTGCCCGGGTGGACGTGTGAGGTGGGTGGGGCCGTCGGCGCGGCGGCGTGCCCGCGCTTTGGGCTGGTGCTTACGGCCTGGCCGGTGCCGTGAAAACACTCAAGCACGGTCCGCAGGGCGTTGGCCAGCAGCACGCAATGGAGGCTAAACGCTGCGAAACGGCGCTACTTATGGCGCCATCCGGCCGACAAACGCGGACCAATGGGGACAAGCCAGGCAACGCGGAGCCACGAACCGCAACGGAGGTTAATGTGACTGGACGGCAAGGCGCGGGCGAAGGCCGGCGGCCGGTGAAGCCCTGTGGCCTAGGCGCGGACTTGGCCCTGGGCCATGTCCGCGATCTTTTCGGTGGCCGCCCAGGAGGCCAGGAGCTTGAGGGCCTCCTCGGAAGGGCTGCCGGGAGTGGCGGGATACACGGTGAGCGTGTGCCCGGGGTCCTCTTCCAGGCCCAGGACCTGGTAGTTCAGTTCCAGGAGGCCCACCACGGGGTGCTGGAAGAACTTGGTCCCCGCGTAGTGGCGGCGGACGTTGTGCGCTGCCCAGAGCGTGCGGAACTCGTCACTCCGCATGGACAGCTCACCGATGAGTTCGGCGATGCCCTTGTCATGCGGGTTGCGGCCCGCCTCGCGGCGGAGGATGGCCACATTGGTGTTGGCGGCCCGGTCCCAGTCGGTGTAGAAGTTGTGGGCCCGGGGGTCAAGGAAGATGAACCGGGAGTGGTTGGCCGGCCGTGACGGGGCACGGTACATGTCCGAGTAGAGGGCGTAGCCCAGGGTGTTGGCGGCCACGATGTCCATCCGGTTGTTGCCGATGAACGCAGGTGCCCCGGTGATGGTGTCCAGGAGGTACTGCAGCTCGGGCCGCACTTTCGAGGGCGAGGACCCGCCTGCGCCCGCAGCCCTCTTCCGGCCCGACGTGTTGGCCGCCCGGGCCAGGTCGTAGAGGTGGTCGTGTTCCGCGCGGTCCAGTTCCAGGGCACCGGCAATGGCATCCAGGACACTGTCCGAAACGCCGCTGAGGTTCCCGCGTTCCAGCCGGGTGTAATAGTCCACGCTGACGCCCGCCAGCCGGGCCACCTCCTCGCGGCGCAGCCCCGGTACGCGCCGCCGGCCGCCGTACGGTTCAATGCCGGCCTGCTCAGGGGTGATGCGCCCACGGCGGGAGGACAGGAACTGTCGGACCTCGGCTCGGTTATCCATGGGGACCACGTTACGACCATCGGCATCGCCCTAAGGAGGTTCTGCCAGAACCAGTTACAGCAGGGCCCTCGCTAACGTTCACCGGGCCGGGTTTGATGGGATTGTCCGTTTTCAGCTTTCCACCCCTTGGAGGACCCAGCATGCGCGCAGCCATCATGCACGCCCCCGGAGACGTGCGCGTCGAGGACCGTGACAAACCCGCCATCAGGCAGCCCAGCGACGCGGTCATCAAACTCGTTGCCGCCTGTGTCTGCGGGTCCGACCTCTGGCCCTACCGGGGCGCAGACAAACTGGCCAAACCCATGCCGATGGGCCACGAATACGTGGGAATCGTCGAAGAAGTGGGCGCCGACGTGAAGAATGTCCGCCCCGGCCAATTCGTGGTTGGCTCCTTCTTCGCCTCGGACAACACCTGTGAGATCTGCCGCTCCGGCTACCAAAGCGGCTGCGTCCACCGGCAGGGCGTGGGCGGTGCGCAGGCTGAGTACCTGCGCGTCCCGCTGGCGGACGGCACCCTGGTGGCCACGCCGGAGATGCCCGACGCCGGCATGGTTCCGTCGCTGCTTGCCGCCTCCGATGTCCTGGGCACGGGATGGTTTGCCGCCAAGGCGGCCGAAGCGGGACCAGGCAAAACCGTGGCGGTGGTGGGCGACGGCGCCGTGGGGCTTTTGGGGATCCTGGCCGCACAGCAGATGGGCGCCGAACGCATCATTGCCATGTCCCGCCACGCCGACCGGCAGGCCCTGGCCCGCGAATTCGGCGCCACCGACATCGTCGAGGAGCGCGGGGACGCAGGCGTGAAGAAGATCAAGGAACTCACGGGCGGGCTCGGCGCACACTCGGTCATCGAGGCCGTTGGCACGCAGGAATCCATGCTGCAGGCAATCCACGCCACCCGTGCCGGCGGCCATGTGGGCTTCGTCGGTGTCTCCCATGACGTGGCGCTGCCAGGCCGGGACCTGTTCTACTCGCACGTCCACCTGCACGGCGGTCCCGCTCCGGTCCGGCAGTACCTTCCCGAGCTGATCGACCTGATCCTCCGTGGCGACATCAACCCCGGAAAGGTGTTCGACCTCGAACTCCCCTTGGACCAGGCAGCAGAGGCGTACAAGGCCATGGACGAACGCCGCGCCATCAAGGTGCTCCTCCGGCCCTGACGTTTCACCCGGCTTGGCCAGGCTGCAGAGGGTAGGACTGCCAAGACCAGGTACAACAGGGCCACGCTGGCCCCACCTTTTCCGGGGTTTGATCCGAACAACCCCGGTAGCATTTCAGTTATCCCCCAACAGATCACAGGAGAACCATGACTACCGTCAAGGCTTATGCATCCCCGTCCGCCACGGAGGACCTGGTGGCAACCACCATTGAGCGCCGCGAGGTGGGTCCCCACGACGTCATGATCGACATCAAGTTCGCCGGCATCTGCCACTCGGACATCCACACTGTCCGCGGCGACTGGGGCCGGCAGCAGTACCCGCTGGTTCCCGGCCACGAAATCGCGGGCATCGTTACAGAGGTGGGCTCCGCGGTGACCAAGCATGCCGTTGGCGACCGTGTTGGTGTTGGCTGCATGGTCAACTCCTGCAAGGAGTGCGCCAACTGCCAGAAGGGCGAGGAACAGTACTGCCTCAAGGGCAACGTTGGCACGTACGGCACCGTTGACCGCGACGGCACCATCACCCAGGGCGGCTACTCCACCCACGTTGTGGTGACCGAGGACTTCGTGGTGACCATCCCCGAGGGCATCGAACTCGATGTCGCCGCACCGCTGCTGTGCGCCGGCATCACCACCTACTCACCGCTGCGGCACTGGGGCGCCGGTCCCGGCAAGAAGGTCGCCGTCGTCGGCCTCGGCGGCCTGGGCCACATGGCCGTCAAGCTCGCCCACGCCATGGGCGCCGACGTGACTGTCCTGTCCCAGTCGCTGAAGAAGCAGGAAGACGGCCTGCGCCTGGGCGCTGACAGCTACTTCGCCACCAGCGATCCCGCCACGTTTGAGGTGCTCGCCGGCTCCTTCGACCTCATCATCAACACGGTCAGCGCTTCAATCGACATCAGCTCCTACCTCGGCCTGCTGAAGCTTGACGGCGCACTGGTCAACGTTGGTGCTCCTGCCGAGCCGCTTCCCGTCAATGCGTTCGCACTGATCGGCGGCCGCCGCTCCTTCGCCGGTTCCATGATCGGCGGCATCCGCGAGACCCAGGAGATGCTCAACTTCTGCGCCGAGCACGGCCTGGGCGCCGAGGTCGAGGTCATCCCGGCTGAGAAGATCAACGAAGCCTACGAGCGCGTCCTTGCCTCGGACGTCCGCTACCGCTTCGTGATCGACACCGCCACCCTCTAAAGCACCACCCCCGCGCGGCGGGCCGGCTCCGAAAGGGGCCGGCCCGCCGTCGTCCGTGGCAGAAGCAGCAGCCGTGGCAGAAGCATCAACCCGCTACGGGGCGAGGCTCTTGAGGATCGCCGCCGCGGGGCCGTCCACGGCATGCCGGTAGTTGATGCCGGCCCACAGGTTCAGCCAGTCCGGCTCGCCGGCGGCTGCAGCCGCTGCCCGCAGGGGAGTGGTCAGGTGGTGGATCTCCGGGTAGCCGTAGGGGGCATCGGGGTCGTGGCGGCGCATGAATTCGTTGTAGAGGCCGCGGGCGTTGCGGCCCGAGAAGGCGCGGGTGACGGCGGTGGTGGTGAACCGCTCCGATGACGACAACGCGGCCCGGTGCGCCGCCTTGGTTCCCGCTTCATCCGCGCGGAGGAAGGCGGTTCCGGCCTGGACCGCCGCGGCACCCACGGCGAGGGCAGCCCGCGTGTCATCGGGCGTGGCAATCCCGCCGGCCGCGATGAGCGGCACCTCAAGGTCGGAGAGCTCTTCGAGGATGCCATGCAGGGGCACCTCGGGAGGCGGAACATCCGCCTTGAACGTCCCGCGGTGGCCGCCGGCTTCCGGGCCCTGGACGCACAGGGCGTCGGCGCCTGCCTCAAGCGCCTGAAGCGCTTCGCCGCGGTCCGTCACCGTGGCGACCACATACACACCCTGCTTTTGGAGGGCCTGGACCACGCCGGTAGCGGGAACGTCGAAGGTGAAGGACACAACGGCCGGCGCGAGCTCCAGCAGGACCTCGAGCTTTTTGTCCCAGTCGTCATGGTCATGCCGTGGCTCGCCCAGGCTGACACCGAAGCGCTCGGCGTCAGGTGCCAGGGACGCCGCGTACTGCTGAAGGGACGCCGGGCTGATGACCGACGGCTGGGGAACGAACAGGTTGACCCCGAACGCCCGGCTGGTGAGTGAGCGCACCGTCTCAATCTCGGAGCGCATCGCCGCGGCGGTCTTGTATCCGGCCGCGAGGAAGCCGAGGCCGCCGGCGGCAGTGGCAGCCGCCGCGAGCTGAGGTGTGGAGGGCCCGCCTGCCATCGGTGCCTGGATGATCGGCACTGCCAGGGACCCGAGGTTGAACCGGCCGGGCTTTTGCTGGGTATCCATGTTTCCTCCCCGTCCTGCTGCGCGTACCTCACGAATGCTACGCCGTTCCGCGGCGGCGAGCTGCGCCAGGTTGTGCGGTCAGGGCCCCCGTCCCCGCGGGGCAGCAAAAAAAGCGCGGACGACGGCGGGTGGTTCCCCGGCGTCGTCCGCGCCCCTTGGTGGTGGGAGTGCCTAGAGGGCCAGTGCCGCCTCGTCGCCGCGCACACTCAGGGTGAAGGTGTTGGGCCCGCTGCACGTGACATCGATGCGGCAGGTGGTGGTGTTGTGGCGCGACGACAGGTCGCTGACCGCGGAATCGAGGGTCTCGTGGAGTGAGGTACGGTCCCAGATCTTCAGGGTCACGGATTCGGCAGTATTAAACGTCATTGTTCAGACTTTCCTGTATCAAGCCGGCGCTGCGTCCGGTCAATTGGCCTGTCCGCGCTCAGAGGATCGGTGGCCGGTGCTCACCGGTGGGCCTCGTTGCGTCACCAGGATGTCAAGGGCCGATGTGTCCGGCCCTGCCCTTCCATAGTGCCCATGACGAAAGTGCCTGCTCAACCAAAATGCCCTATTATTGCGAGTGATTCTCATCACTTGTGAGCGGGCGCACAGTCCACTCCGGCGTTACGGAAGCGCAGTGCTGCTCCACGCCGTTGCTCGTCGGCTTCGATCAGCTGGTCCGGCCGCCGGTCCATTCGGCATTCATCTTTTACCCCCACCCGGATCGGCATTAAGGCTGCCCCTCGCCACGATCTCCCGCGCAATCTCCTGGATCCGGCGGTTGCCGGATGCGGCAGCGGCCTGGAGGAGGTCCAGTGCGCCGTCCCGGCCGCCGCGGGCCTGGAGCATAACCAGCGCAATGGCCGCGTCAACCACCGCGCGCGACTTCAGTGCGGCCCGCAGGTCCTCGGAAAAGACCTCGGGGGCGTGGAGCCGCAGGGCGAGCCGAAGGATGCGGGACATCGACGCCGCCTGGTCCTCCACCAGCTTGACGGTCTCGGCGGCGAAGGCATGGACAGCATGCGCGTAGCAATTGAGGGCCGCTTGGGAAAGGGGCTCCGTGCGGATGGGTACCGCCAAAACCGAGCGCACACCCAGCTTTGCAACGGCATAGGTGTACGGTGCCCACCTCTGGTCAAGCTGCAGGTCGTCGATCAATACGCTGCGCTGCTCCCTGAGCGCGGCGAGGCATGGGCCTATGCCAAAGGCGTACTGGGTCTCGTCCAGCCGGCGGCCCTCTTCGCTGCTGTAGGCAAACGTGGACAGGGCGCCGTCGCGCTCCACGGTGACCGTACATGCCACCGGCGTCCCGTCTCCCCCCAGCTGCGACGCGGATATGGTCGCAAGGCCCAGGAGGAACTGCGAAAATTCCGGGGTGTTGAGCAATAAATCCTGATACTGGTCTGCGGTGGTGACTGCATCGTTGTTGGCCATAAGGCCTCAATCCCTAGTTGCGCCAGTGATCCTTTATTCGACACTACGCCTGTA
This sequence comes from Arthrobacter sp. NicSoilB11, assembly GCF_019977375.1. Lineage (NCBI taxonomy): Bacteria > Bacillati > Actinomycetota > Actinomycetes > Micrococcales > Micrococcaceae > Arthrobacter > Arthrobacter sp. NicSoilB11. The sequence continues at coordinate 3,731,385 of NZ_AP024657.1, read as the reverse complement.
AAGGGGATTCCGAACAGGGTTTGATGCCCGTCTCACTGATGCTGCTTCAGGAGCTTGGCGCGGCGGCGCCTGGTTCGCTGCCGCCGTCGTCATCCCCTTCCGCATCCCCATCCGCATCCTCTTCCGCGGCCTCCGGCCTGGATGTGAAGTCATTGGAGTAGGGCGCACGCGGCCGCGGCCGCTCGTCAATCAACTCGTTCGCCGCAAGCGCCAGCAGGTCGCGCTGGATCGGCGGCAGCGAGAGAAGGCCCTGCAGGTAGGCCTCCACCTCATATTCGCCTGCGTCTCCGGACATGCCAAAGTACTTCAACCACAGCTCCGACACGGAGATATCCGCTGCCCTGAGGGCTGCACGGAGCCGGCGCCTTTGTTCCGGTTCGTGTGGATCGAAACCCATCCGCGCTGCCTAAATCCCGGACGCCGGCGTCCCGGCCAGAATGGATTCGCTGATGTTCAGCAGGGTGGTGCGCTCGTTCCGCGCCTGGTTCATCAGCTGTTGCAGCGCCGCCTTGTGCGTCGTGCCCAGGCGTTCCATCACCACACCGCAGGCGCGGTTGATGACATCCCTGCTGTGGAGCGAAGTCTGCAGCCCTTCCGTCATTTTGCGCGGAGCTTCGCTTCCTTGGACGTGCGACAGAAGGGTCGCGGCCGGCCCGGCGAACAGTTGAATCAGCCGCACGCTGGTTTCGTCGTAGCCGGACGGTGTGGCGGCATACAGTTTGAGGGCGCCGATCGCTTCCTTGCCGGCCATCAACGGTGCACTCACCACTGACCGGATGGGCAGTTCCCGCACCGAGTCCCGCCATAGCGGCCACCGCATGTCGTCGTGGAGGTCCTGGACCAGGACGGGAATCTCTGCCGCCCAGGCTGTCAGGCAGGGACCTTCGCCATGGCGGTACTGTTCGGCGTCAGCCTGTTCCACCACCCCGTCGGTGTAGCCGCTGCTGGTCCGCCGGCCCCGGGAGTCAAGCAGGGACACGCCAGCACCGATGGTGCCCGGGACTGACTCCTTGGCGGCCCGCGCCAGGAGGCTGACCGCGGTGCCCACCTTTTCCTCTGTCAGCAACAATCCCTGAATCCGAGCAATCACAATGCTGAGCTCGTCAATGGGCAGGTGCTGGGGCATCTCTCCAGCATATGTTAACCACTTGGCGTCTCCACGCGCCGCTTGGCTGCAACAGTAGGATTGCAGCATGTCGACATCAGCAGATAACGAGTCGGTCCGTCAGCTGCAGGAAATCCTGGTGGGCGCGGAGGGCATTGTGGATTTCCTGTCCGGGCTGTCGGGCATGGCTGCCGCAGCGGTCTCCGAAGCTGCGAACGACACGATCGAGTGTGCTGTCACCCTCAAAGTCCGGCGGCGTCCTGCCACTGCAGCCGGCAGCAGCGACCGTGCGCTGGAGCTCGACCACATAGAGCAGCTGTTGGGCGACGGGCCTTGCGTCCGTGCCCTCCGGGAGATGACTCCGATCATGATTGACGACGTCGCAGAAGACCCGAGATGGCCGGACTTCAACAAGAAGCTGGCCGAGCACAGCGTGCGCAGCAGCCTTGGCGTGCCGTTGGTGATAACCGGTGATGCAAGGGCGGCGTTGAACTTTTTCGCCGCCAAACCCCACGCGTTCACCGCTGATGTATACGATAAGGCAGTTGGTTTCGCTGGTGCCGCCCACAACACCATGCAGCTCTCCGTGCGCATCAACACGAGCGAAAACCGGGCCGAGGACCTGGAAGCCGCCCTTGAGAGCAGGACCGCCATCAATCTGGCCTGCGGCGTGATCATGGCGCAGAACCGATGCTCGCAGGAAGAGGCGATGGAGATCCTCACCAAGGTCTCAAGCAACCGCAACCGTAAGCTCCGGGATGTTGCCAAGGAACTGATTGAGCAGTTGTCCGGCACCAGCGTCCGCACGCACTTCGACTCGTAGCCGGCAGGTTGCCAACCTGATTCCGGTCCGGTCAGTGTGCAGATCTTACGGATACGACGGCGGTCCCTCCGCTTCGGTGAACGTCCCAGCAGTGGCCGCTGCCGATGACGTCGTAGTCCCCGTCGCCCAAGGCCGCTAAAACCACGGCTGTTTGCTCGTCAATGGCCACCGCCCTTTCCACCAGGCCAGCTGCCACGGCGCCCACGGCACGGCTCAGGGTCCCGGCCTGGGCGGCATGGACATCCACGGAAAACCCGGCCAGCCCCAGACCCTCGCGGATATCCACTGAGTCCAGGCCCTCCGAGCACTCTTCGCCGCAAACTTCCACTCCGTTGACCTTGTATCCGCCAACCAACGCCCGCCGGGGTGCCACCATGGCGCCGGCGGAAAACCCCAGATAGGGTGCGCCGCCGGCAACCAGGCGCCGTATCGTTGCGGCCGCGGGGTGCAGGGCCTCCCAATAGGCCGGTGTGAGACCGCCGCCCACCACCACCGCATTGACTTTCGCGAAAGCGCCGGGGTCGGCAGGCTTGCCGTCTGGAAGCGGTACGGCAGCAATGTCGCACTCGATCCTGGCCTGGAGGGGTTCGGCGCAGGCGGCCACGAGTTCCTGCAGGTTGCCGCCGCGTTGGTCCACGGCTACGGCGATGCGGGGAGTCCGGCGGCCGGCATGTTCCCGGACGTCGAGTGCGAACCGGTCGAAGACCTCCTGGAATGCCAGCGGATCCGGGCCCGCCCCGGCGAGGAAGATGCTCATGGCCTTCAAGATACCGGCACGGCCGGGGTGCCCACGGCAGGACCATTGACGCACTTCCAACTGAGGGCTAATCTACAACCAAATGGTTGTAGATACGCTGACTGAGACTGAACTGGACCGCCTCTTCCAGGCGTTCGCCGATTCCACCAGGCGGGACATCGTCCGCCGGGTGACTGTCGGCGAGTACTCCGTTTCCGGCCTGGCAGCGCTTTATGCCATGAGTTTTGCGGCCGTCCAGAAGCATGTGGCGGTGTTGGAGCGGGCATCCCTGGTCGCCAAGGAAAAACGCGGAAGGGAGCAGATCGTGCGGGGCAATCATGAAGGACTGCGGAAAGCCCGGCAGCTGCTCGACGAATATGAACAAATCTGGCGGCAGCGCGCCGCCAGGATGGCAGACATTCTCGCTGAAGGTTAGGAAGGCATTGCCATGGCAGTCATCACTATGGACAAGAACCCGGAGGCGCTGACCCTCACCCTGGTCGCAGAGTTCGACGCCGGCGTCGATCGTGTGTGGCAGCTGTGGGAGGACCCCCGCCAGCTGGAGCGCTGGTGGGGCCCACCCACCTGGCCGGCCACATTCCACAAACTGGAATTCGTCCCCGGCGGCCGTGCCAACTACTACATGACCGGCCCGGAGGGGGAGAAGGCCCACGGCTGGTGGGAATTCACAGCGATTGATGCCCCGCGGACGCTGCAGTTCGACGACGGGTTCGCGGACGACGACGGCAATCCCACCGGCGACCTGGGCGTCACCCACGCCACGGTCACGTTGGAGCCGCTGGGGGAGCGTACCCGCATGACCATCCAATCGTCCTTTGAATCCGAGGAGCAGTTGGAGCAGATGGTGGCCATGGGCATGGAGGAGGGCCTGAAGGGAGCCGTGGGCCAGATCGACGGCATCCTCGCCGAGCACGCCCACGCCTGACTGCACGGTTGCCACGACGAACTCCCGCCACAGCATCTGGTGGGCGGACGACGGCGGGACGTCCCGCCGTCGTCCGCCCACCTTTGCCGTTGAACAAGGAAGCCGCCCGTTGAAATACTGGAAGGTGGTTCAGGCCGAGGGAAGGCGGTGGCAGCAATGAGCGGCGGGACAGGGGATTTCCGGAAGCGCCTGGAGAGGGCAGTGGAGCTCCGTTCATTCCGCGGCGCCGGCATCAGTGCCGAGGAGGAAGCCGCGCTGGACGCCCTCGACGAGAGGGAGCGTGAGAAGCGGAGGAAAGTCAGTGATGCCGCCCGCGCCGAGTACCTGGTCCGGGACGCCATGGCACAGGGCAAGTTCGACAACCTCAAGTACGCGGGCAAACCGATCCCCGGCCTGGGGGACTCGTACGATCCCGACTGGTGGGTCAAGGGGCTGATCCAGCGGGAACATATCAGCGGCCTGGGCCCGGCTGCCATCCTGCTCCGCGGCGAGGACGCTGAGCTCGAAGCCAAGCTGGATACCCAGTACACCGAGCAGCAGGTCCGGGACCTCCTTCAGGATTTCAACCGGCGCGTGATCGATGCCCGCCGCCAGCTGCAGGGCGGGCCGCCGGTGGTCACCAAGACCCGTGACGTGGAGGAGGAGGTGGAGCGCTGGCGCAGCCGGCGTGCGGCGCGGAGTGTGGAAGTTCCCGCCGAACCGGAGCCCCAGCGTTCCTGGTGGAAGCGGTTATGGAAGGGGACGGGCCAGGAATAAGGGTTCCACTGCTCATGGAGCCGACTGGCAGATGGGGGGACAGTTAACGGCGGTCAGCTGGTTTTCCACATAGGGCTTTTGGGTGGCTGTCGCTGTCGGACCCCTGAGGTCTGCCGCTCCGCTGAAGCCAGGGCCTACGGCTTCGGGGTAGGGCTGGGACCAATCATCGAAGCGGGAGGCGGCGCGAACGGGGTTGCGGGATAAAGCGGCGCCACCTTGAGCATGTAGTTGGCCCACTGTGGACCGGCGATCATGTATCCGTCCAGCCGGGGGTAGAAGGTGCCGTTGATGGTCACGTTTTGTCCTGGCCGCTTTTGGCCTTCCAGGGCATCCCCGAAGAAGGAAGCGGTGACCATGCCGGTGGTGTATCCCACCACCCAGGTGGAACCGTTGTTGTTCGAGGTCCCGGTCTTGGCTGCGGTGGGGACCTTGTCATGGACCTTCGGGTTGATCCAGACACCGGAGCCCTTCTTCAGGACATCCTGCAGTACCGAGTTGACGCCGCGGGCTACGTCCGGTTTGACGGCATCGTGGCAGTCCGGGGCCTGGGCGGGCAGCTTCGCCCCGGCTGCATCCGTGACATCAACCAGTCCAATGGGTGCGCAGAAGCGGCCGTCCGTGGCGAAAGTGGCAAAGGCATTGGCAAGGGTAAGGGGGGCAACGCCGGTTCCGCCCAGCAGGTTGCCCAGCTGGTGCATGTTGACCGGGGTGCTGTCGAGGCCACTGTGCAGCCCGACGGCATCCACCATTTTCTGGATGCCGCAGAAGTCCAGCTGTGCCGCCGCGGCGAAGGTGGCGGTATTGATCGAGTTGTACAGGCCGTAGTTGACGGGCATCGGCCGGTAGAAGCCGTCCTCGGCATTCTGCAGGTCGTCGGCAGCACCAAGGGCGGGGTTTGCCTGCGCGGTGCTGTAGGCTCCCAGCACCTTTCCGCAGCTGTCCTTCCACGGGAACCCCAGGGGATAGACGCGGCGTGAGGCGTCCACTTCGGCGGTGATCGACTTTCCCTCGTTCAGCCACTCCGCAAAGGTGAAGGGCTTCATGGTGGACCCGGGCTGGAAACCTCCGGCGCCGTTCAGGTCGTTGCCCTGGGCGTCCTTGGCATCCACGTTGAAGTTGAGGTTGGTGTCGAACTTGCCGGGTTGCGGAAGGAACACCGTGTTTTGGGCCATCGCCAGGATCTTGCCGCTGCCGGGCTGGATGGTTAGCAGCGAAGCTGCCCACCGGTCAGGATTTGCGCCTGCGGTTCCGTCAACCTGGGCCTGTGCGGCGGCCTGAAGCCTGCTGTCCAGGGTGGTGACGATAGTGAGCCCACCCCGGTACAGCCTTCGTTCCCGCTCAGGTTCCGTCGGGCCGTAGGCAGGATTGTTGAGGATCAGGTGCGAGATGTAATCGCAGAAGTACGGCGCGATGGCCGCATTGGCGCAACCCTGCTGCTGGGGCGTGATCTTCAATTCAATCGGAGCGGCCACGGCCTCGTCATGCTGGGCCTGGGTGATCTTGCGCAGGCGCAGCATCTCGGACAGGACCTGGTTGCGGCGCACAATGGACTTGTCCGGGTTGGTGGCCGGGTTGTACAGGGTTGGGCTGTTGACCAGCCCGGCCAGCAAGGCTGCCTGGGGAAGGGTGAGGTCTTTCGCGCTGGTGCTGAAGAAGTAGCGTGCCGCGGCTTCAATTCCGTAGGCGTTGCTGCTGAAGAACACGATGTTGAGGTAACCCTCAAGGATCTGGTCCTTGGTGTACTTCTTCTCCAGCGTGATGGCGAGCTTCATTTCCCGCAGTTTGTCGCCAAGGGTCTTCTGCCCGTTCAGCACCACCGCGTCCGGCCTGTCCTGTGAGAGCTGTGCCTCGTTCAGGACGTTGGTGACGTACTGCTGGGTGATGGTCGAGGCGCCCTGCTCGCCGCCCTTGGTCAGGTTGGACACCATCGCCCGCAGGATCCCCTGCGGGTCAACACCCGCATGGTCGTAAAACCTGCTGTCCTCGATGGCGACAATGCCGGTCTTGATGAAGGGCGACATCTGGTCCAGCGGTACCCGCACACGGTTCTCCGCGTAAAACGTGGCGATCGGTTGCCCATCGGCGGTCAGGACCTTCGTAGCCTGCGACGGCGGCTGCACCGTCAATTCCGCCGGCAGGCTTTCGAAGAAGCCAATGGAGGAACTGACGCCCATCCCGGCGGCTGCCACAGCCGGAACCACCAAGCTGGCTGCCAGCACGCCGCACATGACGCTCGCTGCAAGGAACCCCAGGACCCGTCCCAGGGCCGCGCCAAAACCGCCCCTGCGCTTCCGCTTCTTCACCATTCCTCAGCCCTCGTCCTGTGAGGTGGGAACAGGATACGCCCCTGCCAAGGGCCGAAACAGTGGCGGAAGGTCAGGATTTGGTCACACCAAACCATTGACCAAGCGATAGTTACCGACATATCGTTAACTATCGCTGAACAAAACAGCGAGCTTCTGAAAACGAAAGGACCATGCCACCATGAAAGGCATATTTGATGACAGGAATCCCGGCCCGGAATTCGGCAAGGGCCGCTTCGAACGGGGGAGGGGCCACAGGGGACCGCACGGGCACCGGGGTCCGGGCTTTGGTCCCGGTTTCGGACCTGGTTTTGGACCTGGTTTCGGACCCGGATTCGGGCCGGGCTTTGGCCCGGGTTTCGGGCGGGGCGGCCGGCGGGCCAGCCGGGGCGATGTCCGTGCAGCCATCCTCTCGCTCCTTGCGGAGGCGCCATCCAATGGTTACGGACTGATCAAGACCATCGCCGCAAAGACCGGCGGAATGTGGCGGCCAAGCCCGGGATCCATTTACCCCACGCTCCAGCAGTTGGTGGATGAGGGCCTGATCGAGGCGCTCAGTGAAGGCCGCGGCACCGAGTTCGCACTCACGGACGCAGGCAGGGCCTATGTGGCAGAGCATGCCGAGGAGATGGAGAACGCCTGGAACGCCGAACCGGACAGCGCCGACAGGGACTTCCACCAAAGCATCGGCAAGCTCCTGGGCGCCATCCATCAGTTCCGCACCGGCGTGACCCAGGAACAGCGTGCTGCTGCGATCGAGAAGATGGACGAAACCCGCCGGGCGCTTTACAAAATCCTTGCGGACTAGATCCTTAGGCCGCGGCTGCGGAAGCTACGCGAAGGAGTCTTCCCGGGCGTGCCGCTCCGCGGGAGCAGCAGCGGTTGGGATGTGCGCAGCTGCCTGGCGCAGGGGGTTGAAGCCTGCTCCGATCTCGCCGAACGCGTAGGCGGTCTCGGCGTGCTCGGACAGGTCCACGCCGGCGGTCTCGGCCTCGTGGCTGACGCGGAAGCCCACCGCCTTGTTGATGACCCGCGCAATGACCGCCGTGCCAAGTCCGGACAGCAGCAGGGTGATGACGACGGCGGCTGTCTGGGCGATGAGCTGCTGGACACCGCCGCCGTAGAAGAGGCCGCCGCCCTGGCCGTTCACGGGGAGGGCGATGAATCCCAGGGACAGGGTGCCAATGAGGCCCGCCCCCAGGTGGACGCCCACCACGTCCAGGGAGTCATCAAGGCCGAACCGGTACTTGAGGTCCACGAATACGCAGCATGCCGCTCCCGCCACCAAGCCCAGGCCGATTGCTGCCACCGGGCTGACGTTGGCGCAGGAAGGGGTGATGGCCACAAGGCCGGCCACAACGCCGGAGGCGGCGCCCAGGGAGGTGGGGTGCCCGTGGCGGATCTTTTCGGTGATGAGCCAGGTGAGCATGGCCGCGGCGGGGGCCACCAGCGTGTTGATCCAGATGAGGCCGGCCTGTTCAGCGCTGGTTGCGGCGCCGCCATTGAAGCCAAACCAGCCGAACCACAGGATGGCCGCGCCCAGCATGATGAAGGGCAGGTTGTGGGGGCGGTGATTGGGGTCCTTAGCGAAGCCGTGGCGCTGGCCCACGATGATGGCCAGCACCAGCGCGGCAGTTCCTGAACTGATTTCCACCACGGCGCCACCGGCGAAATCGATGACCTGGCCGAAGATTGCGGAGACGGCCCCGCCTGCACTCATCAGCCCGCCACCCCAGATCATGTAGGCGAGAGGGCAGTAGATCAGGGTGATCCACACGGGAACGAACAGTGCCCATGCGCTGAACTTCGCGCGGTCGGCGATGGCGCCGCTGATCAGGGCCACGGTGATGATGGCGAAGGTGGCGCTGTAACCGGCCTTGAGGAGGTCCGGCGAGCCCATCAGGTTCTGCAGGCCGAAACTCGTGAAGGGATTGCCGAAGAGCCCCAGGATGCCGTCTCCGGTAGTCATGGAGTAACCCCAGAGAACCCACACCACGCCCACGATCCCGGCGGAGATGAAGCTCATCATGATCATGTTCAGCGCGGCCTTGGCGCGGGTCATGCCGCCGTAGAAGAGGCCGAGCCCAGGGGTCATCAGCAGTACCATGGCGGCCGAAATCATCAGCCAGACGTGTTGGGCAGTGATTTCCACCGGTGGGTCCCTTCGCAACGTGATCTTGGTCCGGGGCCCGTTTTGGCCCCAAGCATTTCCCCCGGGATCCATTTTTGGCGTCGCGTGTTTCAGTCAATGCCGCTTAAAGTTGCAGGCACGTTACACAAATCGCTCCCGCGTGAAGTTCACGTATCCGGTATGTTTCGGGAATGTAAACGGCTTCTCTGGCCGGAGCCACCCACGCTGGCACCTTCCCAAAACTTCCCCGCCGGCACGGGCGACGCAGCGCACCTAAGGTGAGAAACGCCGTCGTACCCTGCTTGGCCTTCTGTTTCAGAGCTATAAACGGCAGCTCACAGGGTCAGAACCTGCGCGCGTTGGCCAGGACCGGCAGGTTGGCCCGTACGTCGGCCACCGTGGCGGGGTCAATATCGACGACGGCGAGTTCGGGTTTTCCGCCAAGGGTCACCAGCGGTTTGCCGAGTGGGGTCACAACCGCGCTGTGGCCGATTCCCGTGGGTGCTGTTCCGGCGGGACCAGCGCCGACGGTTTCGGGATCCCCTTGGCCGCAGGCAATCACGAACGCGGTGCTGTCCAGCGCCCGTGCGCGAACCAGCAGGTCCCACTGCTCGGCCTTGCCCTCCCCGGCGCCCCAGGAAGCGCACACGATGTTCACCTGCGCCCCCGCGTTCGCGTTTGCCGTGAACAGGCCGGGAAAGCGCACGTCGTAGCAGGTGGCAAGGCCGAAGACGGTCCGGTCGAGTTCGAACGTAACCGGCCCTTCCCCTGCGTCCACTGTCTTGGACTCCGTGAACCCAAAGGCATCGAAGAGGTGGATCTTGTCGTAGGAAGCATCCACACCGGGTCCGGTGACCAGCAGCGTGTTGCGGACGCGGCCGTCCTTCCCCGGCGTGAACATGCCGGCCACAATCGTGATCTCCAGCTCCCGGGCCATCCTGCGGACCTCGCTGGCCCACGGGCCGTCGAGGGGCTCGGCTATGTCCCTGAGGGAGTGCCCGAACGCGCGCATCGTCGCTTCGGGAAACACAACCAACTGCGCGTCCGCATTACTGGCCTGCGCGGCGTAGTCCCACATCAGTTCAAGGTTGGCGGCGGTGTCTGCGCCGCTGATGATCTGCGCTACTGCAATACGCATTACTGCCGGTAGCCCTCAACCTCGCTGATGGGGCGGGCCTCGGCGTCGTTCGGGTTCTCCCCGGAATCCTTCTTGGCCCGGCGCTGGCGCAGCAGGTCCCAGCACTGGTCCAGGCTTTCTTCCACGTACTTCAACCGCGCCGGGTCCGGGGCCTGCCCGCTGCCCGATCCCTCGCGCAGCGAGTGCTCCTCCTCCACCAGGGCCTGGATGTGCGTCAAAATGTCCTGATCATTCATGGCTTCCCCTAACTCCGGACCGGTCACCTTCAGCGTACGGATCAGGTGCTGAAGCCACCAGTCCCCGCGCGGTACCATCAACTTCATGCCCACTGCGCTCGATATGGCAGGTCCCATCCTGGAAGTGCTCACCTGGTTGTGCCTGCCCGCCGGGCTGGGACTGCTTTTCTACACCGGCTTCCTCCGCCGCTTTGTGCACCCCTGGGACGTGGCCGAGGCCGTGGTGTACTCCGATTCCACCGGCGTGGGGTTCCGCTGGTTCGACCGGAAGCACCAGGTCCACAACGCCCCCATGTCTCCCTACGACATCAGGGACATGGCGGCGGGAGACACCCTCCCCATCTATTACCACCCCAAGCGCCCAACGCAGTGGCAGACCACCGCGCCGGAGGAAGCCGGCAGGACAGCCTCGGTCCTGGGCCGCTGCCTGACGGCGATCGGCTCGGTAGCGCTCCTGGCCGGCTTCGTCCTGCCGATGTTCTAGGAACCGGCTGTGTTCCAGGGGCTGGCTGTGTTCTACGGACTGATCAGGACCACAACAATGCCAAGTCCGCCAAGGACCACTCCGGCGAGAGCGGTCCAGAGCACGGCAGGCAGGTCCGCTTCGATGCTTTCGCCTGCCAGGCCATGGGACCTGGCCCGGTACCGGCGGCGCTGCGTGAGGTAGATGGCAAGGGCGGCGCCGCCGGAAATCGCCGGCAGCATCAGGATGGGTAACCCGTAGCCGGGTAGCCAGCGCAGGAAGAAGGCGCTCGCCGTCACCAGCGCCAGCATGGTGCGGCCCCATGCCAGGGCGGTCCGCTCGGGCTGGAGGCCGGGATCGCCGTGGGGGCTGGGAGCATGGGCTGCCACAGGCTCAGCGCCAGAGGATAAAGACCAGGACGACGGCGGCAGCCAACGCGCCTGCCCCGGCCAACAGGGGCACAAAAAACGGCAGGGGCAGCGGGGCCCTGGTGCGCATGCTCCGCTCCACCCGAAGCCACCGCACCGCGGCACCACCGCTGAGCATCATGCCCAGCAGCAACAGGAGGACCGCAAGGCCTTTACGGACAGGCTCAACAAAAAGTCCGGACGTGAACGCCTCAACGGCAATGCCGCCTGCCAGCAGCGCCAGCGACGTGCGGATCCAGGCGAGGAAGGTGCGCTCGTTGGCAAGCGTGAAGCGGGGGTCCGGTTCCTCGCCGCCGGGGAGCAGCCGTTCGGCCATTTTTCCGCGCGGGGGCGGGCCGGGCGGCTGCTCACTGTTGGTCACCGGGCCAGTTTAGCCGCCGCTCCGCGGGGCAAACATGATCACGGCAACACCCAGCAGGCAAAACAGGGAGCCTGTGATATCCCACCTGTCGGGGCGGAAGCCGTCAAAGACCATGCCCCATGCCAGGGAACCTGCCACAAACACCCCGCCATAGGCCGCCAGGATCCGGCCGAAGTGCGCGTCCGGCTGCAGGGTGGCCACGAAGCCGTAGGCGCCGAGCGCGGCCACGCCAAGTCCGGCCCACCACCAGTCCCTGCCTTCGCGGACGGACTGCCACACCAGCCAGGCGCCGCCGATCTCCGCTGCCGCGGCCAGCACGAACAACACAATGGCCTTGAAAATACTGACGGTTTCCTCCGGTATGCCCACGGAGCCATCTTTCCAGCCGGGAATGCCACCGGTATCCGGACAGTTGGGCAAGGTATGCAGCGCATAGGATTCCTTTCATTCGGCCACTGGGGCCCCGGCCAGGGCTCGCGCACCAGGACGGCGGCGGACGCCCTGCTCCAGGGGATCGAACTGGCGGTTGCCGCTGAAGAACTCGGCGTGGACGGGGCATTCTTCCGGGTCCACCACTTCGCCAGGCAGCAGGCATCACCTTTCCCGCTCCTGTCAGCCATCGCAGCCCGCACCCGCCGGATCGAAATTGGCACCGGCGTCATCGACATGCGCTACGAAAATCCCCTGTACATGGCGGAGGAGGCTGCAGCGGCAGACCTGATCAGCGGTGGCAGGCTGCAGTTGGGCATCAGCCGCGGGTCACCCGAGCCGGCCCGGGAAGGCGCGTCGGCATTCGGCTACCGGCCGCAGCCGGGGGAGACCGACGCCGACATGGCCCGGCGCCACACCGCCGTCTTCCGCAAGGCCATTACGGGTGCCGGCATGGCTGAGGCGGACCCCAGGTACGCCGGCGGCGCCACCGGCCTCCTCCCCGTCCAGCCCCAGTCCCCGGGCCTCGCGGAACGGATCTGGTGGGGCGCCGGCAGCAGGAAGACCGCCGTCTGGGCCGCGGAACTGGGCATGAACCTGATGAGCTCCACACTGCTCACCGAGGACACCGGTGTCCCCTTCCATGAACTCCAGGCCGAACAGATCCAGCTGTTCAGGGACGCGTGGGCGGCAGCAGGACATACCCATGCCCCGCGTGTTTCGGTCAGCCGCAGCGTCCTTCCCATCGTGGATGAGGAGGACAACTACTACTTCGCCGGCAGCGCCCTTCGTGACGGCCGCGACCAGGTGGGCGTTATCGACGGACTGACTGCCAGGTTCGGCAAGAGCTACGTGGGCGCGCCGGACCTCCTGGCGGAACAACTCGCAGCCGATGCGGCAGTGCAGGCAGCGGACACCCTGCTGCTGACCGTTCCCAACCAACTGGGCGTGGACTTCAACGCCAAGCTGCTGGGAAACATCGCCGGGCACGTCGCCCCGGCCCTGGGCTGGAGCCGCCAATAAGGTGCGGAAACCAGGTGCGGGAACAATTTGTGAGACCGAACCGTTACTCTTATAGTGCGGCGTGGGGGCTTCGCGCCCTTAACTAGTGTGTGACTGCGGAACGGTCATATGACGGAGAGAGAGATATATGGCTCGCACCGCTCTAGGCTTAACCGTATGATCCGGCTACGTCAGCTGGCCCAGGCGGCCTCAGTGCTTACCACCCCTTTGGCGCCGGAAGACATTCTGGCACTATTCAACCCTGTCTACTCAGCCAGGCAACTGCGCGGCGTGGTCACCCGCGTGGTCCAGGAGACGGCCCAGTCGGCCACCATCTTCTTCCGCCCCGGCCGCGGCTGGAAGGCGCACCTTGCCGGTCAGTGGGCGCGCATCGGCGTCGAACTCGATGGCGTCCGCCACTGGCGGTCCTACTCCCTGAGCGCCCCTGCAGGCAAGGACCCGGCTATCACCGTCACGGACGTCGGCGCAGTCTCCGGCACGCTGGTGCGCACCACCCGGCCGGGCGACGTCCTGTTCCTTGCCCCGCCGCAGGGCGACTTCGTGCTTCCCGAGCACCCCCGGCCCCTGCTGATGGTCACGGCGGGCAGCGGCATCACTCCGGTGATGTCCATGATCCGCACCCTTGTTCCGCGGCGTCCGGATGCCGACGTCGTGCTGGTCCACTCGGCCCGCACGCCCGGGGACAGCCTGTTCCGTGAAGAGCTGGCCGAACTCGCGGACCAGTTCCCCAACTTCCGCCTGGCCCACTGGTACACCGGTGAACAGGGGCGGATGGACTTCTCCAGCACCAAGGAGCTGGACGAAATCTGCCCCGACTGGAAGGACCGGGCTGCCTACGCCTGCGGTCCGGACAGCTTCCTGGACGACGCCGAGGCCCTCTGGAAGCGCGCTGCGCTGACCACCCGGTCGCCGGGGACCGACGTCGCCGTTGCCGGAGACGCCGGCAACCTCATGATCGAGCGCTTCAACACCACCTTCAACGCCGGTGTAGGGCACGACGGCGGCTTGGTCACCTTCGAAGCCTCGGACCGGGAGGTGGAGGCCGACGGCGACACCCCCATCCTGGACATCGGCGAGGACGCCGGGGTGCTGATGCCCAGCGGCTGCCGGATGGGCATCTGCCACAGCTGCCTCACACCGCTCCTGGCCGGCCAGGTCCGCGACCTGCGGACCGGGGAAATCCATGGCGAACCAGGCCAACTTATCCAAACGTGTGTCTCGGCAGCCGCCGGACCCGTCAACCTCGAACTCTGAGGAGCAGTACCGTATGACTGTCATCTCACCCACAAAGACCACGGCCGCCGGAGGAGCCAGCGCCGGCACCTCACGGACGCGCCCGGGCAAACTCGCCGAATCCGGCAGCCCCACCGTCCGCCCGCCGGCCGCCGCACACCTCAGCGACGAGCAGGTAGCTGAACTCGGCCGCGAACTGGACGCCATCCGGGACGAGGTCCTGGCCAAGCGCGGGGCCGAGGATGCTGCCTACATCCGCCGGATGATCAAGATCCAGCGCGGCCTGGAGATTTCCGGCCGCGCCGCCCTCCTGGTCAGCAAGAACAAAGCCGCCTGGGTTACCGGCACCACCCTGCTGAGCCTGGCCAAGATCCTGGAAAACATGGAGCTGGGCCACAACATCCTGCACGGCCAGTGGGACTGGATGCGGGACCCGGACATCCACTCCACCACCTGGGAATGGGACTTCGTCACGCCCTCGCGGTCCTGGCAGCACACCCACAATGACCTGCACCACCGCTGGACCAACGTGGTGGGCAAGGACAACGACGTCGGATACAACCTTCTGCGCATGGACGAGAACCAGCCGTGGAAGCCCATCAACCTGGCCAACCCGCTGTTCAATGCCATCCTGGCGCCGGTTTTCGAGTGGGGCATCGCCATCTACGACCTCGAGCTGACCGAGTACAAGGAAGGCACCAAGTCCAAGGAAGCCCTGCTCAAGGACCTCAAGGCGCTGGGCAAGAAAGTCGTTACCCAGTTCACCAAGGACTACGCGGCCACTCCTGCCGTCGCCATGCTGACCGGATCCGGCAAGCAGGCGCTGTTCGGCACGATCACTGCCAACGCCGTCCGCAATGTGTGGGCCCACGCGGTTATCTTCTGCGGCCATTTCCCGGAAGGAACCGACACCTTCACCGAAGAGATGGTTGACGGCGAAACCCGCGGTGACTGGTACGTGCGGCAGATGATCGGCTCGGCGAACATCTCGGGCTCCAAGTTCATGCACCTCATGACCGGCAACCTCTCGCACCAGATCGAGCACCACCTTTTCCCCGACCTGCCCTCCAACCGGTACGCCGAGGTGGCGCCCAAGGTCCGCGAGATCTGCCAGCGCTATGGCCTGAAGTACACCACCGGCCCGCTGCTGAAGCAGGTGGGTTCGTCCTGGGCCAAGGTCTTCAAGCTGGCCCTGCCCGGCAAGGCTGCGCGGGCCTAGAAGCCTCAAAGCAAAACCCGGGAAGTGACCCGGCCGGCGCTGCCCGGCCGGGTCACTTCTGCGTTGGCGGCCTTTAGCGCCGGGTGCCTGGAACCAGGAGCACGTGGTCCAGCTTGGGCAGTGCATGACGCAGTCGGTGTTCGGCGCTTTCAAGGACCGCTTCCGCCCGGGACAATTCCGTGTCCGCCACATCAATCCGTGCCGAGCCCTGCAACCGGTGCCCGGACCACCGCAGCTGCAGGTGCCGGACTGCCAGGACGCCCGGCGTAGCCTCCAGCGCGGCTTCGGCACGCGACACCAGGTCCGGCTCGATGCCATCCATGAGCCGGCGCCCAATGCTGCGGACCGTTCCCCACAGCAGGACCATGATGGCAGCGGAGATGATCAACCCGACGATCGGATCAGCCAGCGGGAAACCCAGCATGACCCCCACCGCTCCGATGACCACGGCGAGCGAGGTGAAGCCATCCGTCCTGGCATGCACACCGTCCGCCACGAGCGCCGCGGAACCGATCCTGCGGCCAACCCGGATGCGGTAGATTGCCACGGCCTCATTCCCGGCGAAGCCGATCAGGCCGGCGGCGATGACCCAGCCGAGGTTTTGCAGCGGCTGGGGATGGATCAGCCGGTCCACGGACTGCCAGCCGGCCACCACTGCGGAGAGGGCCACCACGGCCACGATGAACAGTCCGGCCAAATCCTCAGCCCTGCCGTAGCCATACGTGTAGCGGCGGGTGGCGGCCCTGCGTCCCAGGATGAAGGCCACCCACAGGGGCACCGCGGTCAGGGCGTCCGAGAAGTTGTGGATGGTGTCCGCGAGCAGGGCCACCGAACTGCTCAACAGGACCACCAGGAACTGCAGCGCCGTCGTGGCCAGCAGGACGAACATGCTGATCTTCAGCGCCCTGATGCCCTCGGTGCTGGCCTCCATGGCATCGTCAATGGAATCTGCGGCGTCATGCGTGTGCGGAACGAAGAGCTCCATCAGCCAGCCCTTGAAGCCGGTGTGGTGATGATGCTCGTGGTCGTGGTCGTGGTCGTGGTCGCCGTGGTCCGTCCCGTGCGGGTGGCCGTGGGCGTGCGTTGACCCGCGGTGCGGGCCGGTCACGACGCGTTCCCCTGTCCGGTGTGGACGAAGCCCTGGTCGTGGGGGACCTGCTTGTGGGGAGCGCGGTGGTGGGCAGGTTCGCCGCCGAGTGCATGCTCGGCCTGGAAGATGGCGTCCGCCACCAACTGCCGCGCGTGTTCATTTTCCAGCCGGTAGAGCACCCGGGTCCCGTCCTGCCGCGTGGAAACCATTCTTGCCAGCCGCATCTTGGCCAGGTGCTGGGACACGGCGGCGGGGGACTTGCCCACCACGTCCGCCAGGGCACCCACCGCCATCTCGCCGTCACGGAGGGCCAAAATGATCCGCACCCTGGTGGCGTCCGCCAGCATGGCAAAGACCTCCACGGCCAATTCCACGTACTGGCTGTCCGCCTTCAGTGAGCAAGCATTACTATCTGCATTCATGCGCATATAGTGTCACGCTACTTCACAGCAGCGCATCCAGGCCGCCGCGGGCACCGAACGGCGCGACGAATCGAGGCTGCTGGAGCGGGGGCCGCCCCCTAGAGTAGGAGGTGCAGGGCCCGGCGTTCCGCCGGACCGCTCCGATCAGATCAGTCTCGAAAGGAACTTGCCTCCATGGCTTTCATTACCGTAGGTACCGAGAACAGCACTGACATCGAGCTCTACTACGAGGACCACGGCTCCGGCCAGCCCGTCGTGCTGATCCATGGCTACCCGCTGGACGGATCATCCTGGGAAAAGCAGACCGCCGCCCTCCTGGATGCCGGGTACCGTGTCATCACCTATGACCGCCGAGGCTTCGGAAAATCCAGCAAGCCCACCGAGGGCTACGACTACGACACCTTCGCAGCGGACCTCAACACCCTGCTCAACACCCTGGACCTGAACAACGTGGTGCTGGTGGGCTTCTCCATGGGCACGGGAGAGGTGGGCCGCTACCTCGGTACGTACGGCTCGGCCCGCGTGGCCCGCGCGGCGTTCCTCGGGTCCCTGGAGCCCTTCCTGCTCAAGACCGATGACAACCCCGACGGCGTCCCGCAGGACGTGTTTGACGGCCTCAAGGAAGCGGTCACCGCCGACCGCTACGCCTTCTTCACCGAATTCTTCAAGAACTTCTACAACTCCGACACCTTCCTGGGCACCCCGCGGCTCAGCCAGGAAGCCGTCAACGCCAGCTGGAACCTGGCTGCCGGCGCCGGAGCGCATGCTTCTGTTGCAGCGCAGCCCACCTGGCTTACGGATTTCCGCCAGGACATCCCCAAGATCGATGTTCCGGCGCTGATCCTGCACGGCACCGCTGACAACATCCTGCCCATCGATTCCACCGGCCGGCTGTTCGCCAAGGCCCTGCCGAGTGCCGAGTACGTGGAGATCGAGGGTGCACCGCACGGCCTGCTCTGGACGCACGCCGCGGAGGTCAACGAAGCGCTGCTGGCCTTCCTTTCGAAGTAGGGGTCAAGCGGACAAACGGCGACGACGGTATGCCGCCGTCGCCGTTTGCTCACCACCGCGGTCCGCTGAGGTGTCATGCCTCATTTCCAGGAGGCGAACTTAGCAGGCGGGTTTGCCCGTTATGTGCGGCTCCTGGGAAACCGGCGGCGGTGTCACCAGTTGTACGGCGAGCTCCCTGAGCTCCTGCGGACGGAAAGGCTTGGTGAGGTACCCCGCGGCCCCCGATGCCATGCCGGCCAGCACGTCGTCCTGCTCGGAACGGGCCGTGAGGAACAGCAGGGGCGCGCTGGTAAGGGCGCGGATGGCGCGGGCCACCACGTACCCGTCCATATCCGGCAGCCCAACGTCCAGGGTCACCAGGGCGATGGCGGGATCAGCCGCGGCGGCAATGGCCTCGGCCCCCGTGCCCACCATCCTGACCTCAAAGCCCGCGCGCGACAGGACCACTTCGATCAGTCCGCGGATATCGTCGTCATCCTCCACGACAAGGCAAACACGCTGCTGTTCCATCAAGCCCCCCGGCGAAAAGTTGGCACCAGTCTACCTGCGGGAACGCTGCCGGCATGACCGAAGCAAAAGATGGCCACTAGCCGTCGTAATGCGTGCGCGCCGGGCCCTGGCCCAGGGCGTTGACGACCGCGGCGGCCACATCATGCAACTTGGTGTTCCGGGTGCTGGAAGCGGTCTTCAGGATGTCGAAGGCTTCCTGCTGGCTGCACCGGTTCTGGGCCATGATGATGCCGACAGCCATGTCAATGACCGTGCGGGACTCAAGGGTGGCCCGAAGGTTCGCGGCCGTTTCGCTGTAGTGCGCGAACCGCACCGCAAGGCGGAGCGCCAGCGAGGTCTGGCTGACGAAATCCTCGGCAAACTTCAGCACGCGGCCCTCGAACCGGTGCGGGCGGCGGGAGTACAGCAGCAGCGATGCCTTGGTTTCCCCCTCAAGCCGGAACGGAACCGCCGCCACGGAGCGGATCCCGTCGGCAGTCGAGGCGGCGGCGTACTCAGGCCAGCGGCCATCCGCGGTGAGGTCCGGAGCGTGCACGATCTCCTGGGCCGTGGAAGCCGTGAGGCCCGGGGTGTCGCTGTACCTGTGTTCAAGCCGTCCGATGGACTTTGCATCCGGGCTGCTGCTGGCGACCGTGGCGGCCTTGCGTTGCCGGAGGAGGGTGATGGCGCACAGCATTTCGTCGCCGGGCTCGGAGAGATTGCGTGCGGAGACCTGTGCCAGTTCATTAAGGAAGTCCTCAACGTCGGAGCTGTTGAGGACAAGTTCATGCAGGTGCTCAGTGATGGATGTATCGGTTTTTGCTGTTGACTCGCTGGCCACGATTTTCTGGTGCCATTCGCTCAGGTCAAAACGAGCCGGCAACACGCCAACGCCCCGCAACTGGGCGGGGAGCCGGTGATGGTCGCTGGATCGACGAACTTTCCAACGGCCTGCTGCTAAACCGATAACCAGAAGTATATACATCCCCGTGCCGCCCAAAGCGTCATATATGGCTGCCCCGGAGCGGGCAAAAGGCTGGCGCGGGGCCGGGCATACCGGCACAATGAAGCAGGCGCCGGTGCTGCTGCGGGCTGGCCGCGGGACCAAGGGCTGCTCAGCGGCGGAGGGACAGGAACATGACCAGGCTGCTCATCATTGGACCACCAGGGTCCGGCAAGGGAACCCAGGCCGAACACCTCGCGCGGCACTTCCGGGTCCCTGCCGTTTCCACCGGGGATATTTTCCGGAGCAACGTCAGCCAACAGACCGACCTGGGGAACCAGGCCGCCCGGTACCTGGATGACGGCCATTTCGTACCGGACCACCTCACCAACGCGCTGGTCAAGAACCGTCTCCTCGAAAGCGACGCGATGCACGGGTTCCTGCTGGACGGCTATCCGCGGACAGCTCAACAGGTACTGGAGCTCGACCGCATGCTTGAGGCACAGGGGCATGCGCTGGACGCCGTGATCGAACTGCAGGCGCCCGACGAGGAACTGGAGCAGCGGATGCACCGCCGCGCCCTGGAGCAGGGGCGCACGGATGACACCATCGACGTCTTCAGGCGCCGGCTGGACCTCTACCACCGCCAGACGCATGAAGTAGTCTCGGTGTACGCGGGCCGGGGCATTCTTGTGTCCGTCAACGGCAGCGGGGACCCGGGCGGGATAACTGCACTGGCAATCGCCGCCGTCGAAAAGTTCCTTGCAGCCCCGCAACCCCCGTCCTGACCGAAAACACCGCACGGTGAACGCACTCGAGCAAAAGGAAACAGTGATGAGAATTGCCGTTACAGGCGGAAGCGGAAAACTGGGGCGGCACGTGGTGCGCCGGCTGACAGGCGACGGCCACCAGGTCCTCACCCTGGACCGTGCGGGTGCCCGCAGCCCGGAACTGCTGGTGGTTGACCTGCGCAACTACGGCCAGGTGGTGGACGCGCTGCTGGGCGTTGATGACCGGCATGACGGGTTCGACGCCGTGGTGCACCTGGGTGCCATTCCCGCCCCGGGCATCCTTCCGGACGCAGCCACCTTCGAAAACAACATGCTGTCCACCTACAACGTCTTCCAGGCGGCGCGGCGCGCCGGCATCAAGAAGGTGGTGTACGCTTCCAGCGAGACGGTCCTGGGGCTGCCGTTCGACATCGACCCGCCCTACATCCCGGTGGATGAGGAGTACCCGCCGCGGCCGGAAAGCACCTACTCGCTGGTGAAGACGCTGGAGGAGCAGATGGCTGTGGAGATGACGCGGTGGGACCCCGAACTGAGCATCACCGGCCTGCGGTTCTCCAACGTCATGGACGAGGCCGACTACGCCAAATTCCCCTCCTTCGACGCCGACGCGACGCTGCGGAAGTGGAACCTGTGGGGCTATATCGACGGCAGGGACGGCGCGCAGGCCGTGGTACGTGCGCTGGAGAACGCCAAACCAGGGTTCGAAGCCTTCATCATCGCCAACGCTGACACGGTGATGAGCCGGTCAAGCGCCAGCCTGGCGGAAGAGGTCTTTCCCGGCGTCAAGGTCACCAAGGACCTGGGAGAGCACGAAACGATGCTGTCCATAGACAAGG
The DNA here is from genome assembly GCF_019977375.1 of Arthrobacter sp. NicSoilB11. Classification (NCBI taxonomy): domain Bacteria; kingdom Bacillati; phylum Actinomycetota; class Actinomycetes; order Micrococcales; family Micrococcaceae; genus Arthrobacter; species Arthrobacter sp. NicSoilB11. The sequence continues at coordinate 3,710,473 of NZ_AP024657.1, read as the reverse complement.
CGCGGCGCCTGCTGGGTTTCGAACCCGAGCACAGTTGGCGTAACCACGTGGCGGCCGGCTCCAACACGGTGGAAAGCCAGCGATAACCACCGGTCCGCAGGAATCGCCGAGGGTTCGCGAAGGATCATCCAAGGAGCCGGAAGCCGTGTGCTTCCGGCTCCTATCCTTTTGGTATCCCCCCTTGCCCCGCCACCACAAGGACCCCAAAATTCGTACCCGATTCTTCGTGCTGCCGGCCCTCACGGCGCTGCTCTCCGCCGTCGGCCTTTCCACCGTGTCCCTGCCGGCGGCTGCTGCTCCTGCCCCCGCCGCCGCAACCGGCCGTTACATCGTGCAGTACGCCGCCACTGCCGACCTCGCAGCCGAGGTGTCCGGGCTGCGCGGCCAGGGCCTCGCCGTCGGCCGTACCTTCGAGCATGCAGTCCGCGGCGCCGTCGTCACGGCCAACCCCGCGCAGGCGGCAGCCCTTGCCAGGTCCGGGAAGGTGCTGTCCGTGGAGCCCGACGCCCCCGTCAAGGTTTCCGGGACCGAGCAGCCCGCCCCCTGGGGCCTGGACCGCGCAGACCAGCGGACCCTTCCGCTCTCCGGTTCGTACTCGTGGACCGCGGCGGGCGCCGGGGTGACCGCCTACGTGGTGGACACCGGCATCCTGGCATCGCACACCGACTTCGGTGGCCGGGTTGCGGCAGGCTGGACAGCGGTGGCGGACGGCAACGGCACCACCGACTGCAACGGCCACGGCACCCACGTGGCCGGAACCGTGGCCGGAGCCACGTATGGCGTCGCCAAGAGCGCCACGCTGGTGCCCGTGAGGGTGCTCGACTGCAGCGGGTCCGGCTACAACTCGGACGTGGTGGCCGGCCTGGACTGGATCGCCGCCAACCATGCGGCCGGAACCCCCGCCGTGGCAAACCTCAGCCTGGGCGGAGCGGCCAGCAGCACCGTGGACGCCGCCATCCAGGCAGTTCTTGACGACGGCGTCACCACAGTGGTTGCCGCAGGAAACTCCGCCGTGGATGCCTGCACCGCTTCGCCCGCCCGCGTCCCCGGGGCTGTCACGGTGGCAGCCAGCGACTCCGCCGACAAGCAGGCCTCGTTCTCCAACTTCGGGTCCTGCGTGGACCTGTATGCGCCCGGCGTCGGCATCACCTCCGACTACTACACCTCCACCACCGCCACCGCATCCATGTCCGGAACCTCCATGGCCGCGCCGCACACCGCCGGAGCAGCCGCCGTCCTGCTGTCGCAGAACCCTGCCCTGGCACCGGCCGACGTAGCAGCGGCACTGGTAGCCAATGCCACGTCCGGCGTCATCGCCGGCGCCTCCGCGGGAACCCCGAACCGCCTGCTGTACACCGGCGCAACGGCACCTGCACCTGCGCCTGCCCCTGCACCCGCTGTCACGTCTGTTTCACCGGCCGCCAAGGCCACCGCCGTGGCGGCTGGAACGAACGTCACGGCCACCTTCAGCACCGCTGTTCAGGGCGTGAGCGCCGGGACGTTCGTGCTCAGGAATGCAGCCGGCAACAGCATCGCGGCCACCGTCACGTACAACGCCACCACCCTGGCCGCCACCCTTGACCCGGCAGCAAGCCTTGCCCCCGATGCCAGCTACACCGCAATCCTGACAGGAGGAGCCTCGGCCATCCGCGATGCCGCAGGCACCCCGCTGGCGTCCACCAGCTGGACGTTCACAACTGGCCCCGCGCCCACCGTCACCAGCTACTCGCCGGGCAGCAACGCCCTCCTGGTCCGCAGGAGCAGCAGCATCAGCGCCACCTTCAGCGAGGCGGTCCAGGGCGTTAACACCACCACGTTCACCCTGAAGAACCCGGCCACCGGCGCCGTGGTGGCAGCAACGGCCTACCGCAACGGCACCACCAACCAGTGGATCCTTGACCCCCAGGAGACCCTCGCCGCCAAGACGCGGTACACCGTGACCCTCATGGGCGGGACCAGCGGCATCCGGGACCTGGCCGGCAACCCCCTCGCCAGCCGGAGCTGGCAGTTCACCACCGGCTCTTTCTAGCCGCCTGATGGAGTGAATGGGCCGTGGCCGGGATAATCTTCACCCTAGGCATTCATCACGGCACGCATCTTCCGCGGCGTAGGGACGGGCAGCACATTGGCACAGAAATCAGCAGGTTCCGCAGTCTCTGAACGGAAAGCGGGAAGGTGGCACGCCTTCCACGAGAAGTTCGTGGTGGAGGAACGCTACGTGGACCCTGCCGACCGGCGGGGCCTGTACCGCGCGTCGATCATCCTGGCCGTCGTGGGGCTGGCACTCTTCATTGCCACCCTGGTCAGCGTGGTGCAGGCCGACGGCCTTTCCGTTGCCGACACTCCCGTGCATGACTGGCTGCTGACCACCCGTTCAGCGGCCGTCACTGCCATCATGATCTTCCTGGCGGTGATTTTCGGCCCCATCGCGCTGCCCATCATCGTGCTGGTGGTGATCCTTGTCTGGGGATTCGCAGCCAAGCACGCCTGGCGCCCCATCCTGCTCGCCTCCGCGATGCTGACCGGAGTGATCATCTCGCAGATCATCCTCCACATCGTCCAGCGCTCCCGGCCCCCCGTGGACCAGATGCTGTTCGGCGCGGACCAGACCTTCTCGTTCCCGTCCGGGCACGTCCTGGGGGCCTGCGACTTCCTGCTGGTGGGCGCCTACCTGATTTTCTCCCGGCGCCGGAACCCGCGTGCCGCGGTGTTCGGCTTCATCGGGGCCGGGATCGGCATCATCCTCGCTATCGCCAGCCGGTTGTACCTTGGCTACCACTGGCCCACGGATGCGTTGGCGTCGTTCGCGCTCTCGCTGCTCATCCTCTCCGGGGTCATCGCGCTTGACACGTGGCGGACGGCCAGGATTCCGGGGGAACCGATCACCGGAGAGCTGTCAAGGGCCGAATCCACCGGAGAGTAGGAACTTACCGGGAGCAGTCCGGGAACCGGATCCCGCTTCCTGGGCCGCTTCCTGGCCCCCTGTTATTGCGGCCGCGATTTTGCCCGCTTGAGTGCCCGGTGCAGCTTCACGTTGGCTGCCTCCAGCTCCAGTACCTTCGCAACGCCCGCCAGGTTCAACCCCTCCTGCAGGAGTTCGCCGATCCGCAGCAGTACGGCAATATCGTCGTCGCTGTACTGCCGCGTGCCGCCCGCCGTCCGCGAGGGCGTCAACAGTCCCTTGGTTTCGTACAGCCTGATGTTCTGCTGTCCGGTTCCCGTGAGCTCCGCCGCCACCGAGATGGCGTACAGGGCCCGTGAACCGGGGGAGCGGCCAGCCCGACCTGCTTCAGGATCCGCCATTCTTTCTCCCAAAAATCGCTTCCGCTGGTACCTTGCTTCAGTTTTGCACAAGTGCTATAAAAAATCTATATCCACCACCATAGATTAAAGGAGGTGGTGGGTAGCTGCAGATCCAGCACCTGGAAGCTAAAGGAGTGGGAAATGATGTTGATGCGTACGGACCCGTTCCGTGAGCTGGACCGGCTCACGCAGCAGGTCTTTGGAACCTCCGCCCGCCCGGCAGCCATGCCCATGGACGCGTGGCAGGAAGACGGGGAATTCGTGGTGGCGTTCGACCTTCCCGGTGTGAACGTGGATTCCCTGGACTTGAACGTTGAGCGGAACGTCCTGACCGTCCGGGCGGAGCGCGAGGACCCCACGCAGCCCAACGTGGAGCTCGTGGCCTCTGAGCGTCCCCGGGGCGTGTTCAGCCGCCAGTTGATCCTGGGTGACACCCTGGACACCGAGCACATCAAGGCCAGCTATGACCAGGGTGTCCTGACCCTGCGGATTCCGGTTGCCGAGCAGGCCAAGCCGCGCAAGATCGAGATCCAGACCCAGCAGGGCGAGAAGCACCAGATCGGCAGCTAGGACCATGCTTTCGTGCCGGCGCCCCTGACCCTCCGGGCGGGGCGCCGGCGAAACAGGAGGCAGGATGACTGATCTCCCCGACTACTACGCCATCCTGGGCGTAGGCCGGGACGCCGGCCGCCAGGAAATCTCGCATGCCTACCGCGCCCTCATGCGCACCCACCATCCGGATATGGACGGCGGGCGGGCTTACGAAGGCATGGAGACCATGGGGGATACGACGGCGGAGAAGGGCAACACTGCACAGGGGGAGGAACTTCTCCGGATCATGCAGGCGTTTAACGTGCTGCGTGACCCCGGGCGCCGCGCCGACTACGACAGGAAGCTGGCGGCAGCTGCGCCCACCATCATTCCGGTCCGGAAAGTCCGCAGCCGTGGCGGGCAGTCCGGACCTCCCATCCGCGTCACCCCGGTGCGGTGGGAAAGCGGGCCCTGGTCCTGATCCAGGCCCTGGGCCATTGATCCAAGGAGGCGGAAAACTGCATGGGCGACTGGCGGCGCTACGATTCACACCTCATTCCTGCATTCTTCGAACGCTTTGAGCAGCGGTGGGGCGAGGGAACCGCGCCCTTCCTGGACCCGGAGGCGCACGAACAGCCTCTGCCGCGGGCACAGTGGATCAACCCCACTACGGGTGCTGCGCTGGCGGTGGTTCCGGTATGGACCGCCGATGAGAGGCAGCAGCGTTCCTTCGGCGTGTTCTACCTCCCGCCGGGCGGGGACATCTGGGTCCTGCGGCCCGGGTACACCGGCTACCTGGAGCCGTCCGACGACGACACGGAACACCTGGTGACGCTCCGGAATGATGCCTTCCGCAAGGCAGTGGCGCACGCCAAGGAGTTCCTGTTCGGCACCCAGTAGTTGCCGGCGCAGGGAGCGGAGTTACTGCTCGTCAGCCGACCTCCGCTGTGACATTCTGGGACGTACCCTAACTACCGTGACCAAAGGCTGGACCCCAATGCACATCACCGCCAAGGACCTCGCAGCGCTCATCCCCCCGGGGTTCACGCTTGGCGTCGCAACCGCAGCATTCCAGATCGAAGGGGCGCTGGACGAGGATGGGCGGGGACCGGCGGGCTGGGACAGGTTCGCTGCCCGGCCCGGTGCCATCGTTGAGGACCACAGCCCGGTGGTGGCCACGGACCACTACCACCGGATGCCGCAGGACGTGGCCCTCCTGAAGCAGCTCGGCGTTGACTCCTACCGGTTCTCTTTCTCCTGGCCGCGCATCCAGCCGGGCGGCACCGGCCCGGCCAACCGCGCAGGCATGGCGTTCTATGACCGGCTCCTGGACGAGCTCCTGGCCAACGGAATTTCGCCCATGGCCACCATCTACCACTGGGATACGCCCCTGGAACTGGATGAGGCCGGCGGCTGGATGAACCGGGACACCGCCTACCGGCTGGGGGAGTACGCGGCGCTCGTGGCCGATGCCTTCGGTGACAGGGTGGCCCGGTGGGTCACCATCAACGAGCCGGCAACGGTGAGCGCCAACGGCTACTCCCTGGGGCTGCACTCCCCAGGCAAGGAGCTGGCCCTGGGTGCCTTCCCCACGGTCCACCACCAGCTGCTGGGCCACGGGCTCGCCGTCCAGGCCCTTCGCGCGGCGCGGGTGCCCGGCGAAATCGGCATGACCAACGTCTACTCACCCATGGTGCCCAACTCCATCAACCCGCTGGACAAGATCAGCGCGGGACTTATGGACCTGGGGCAGAACCGGCTCTACGCGGACCCTGTCCTGACGGGCAAGTACCCGGACCTCATCCGCGCGGCCAAGTTCTTCAGCTCCTTCGAACATCCCGAAGAGGACATGGAGATCATTTCCCAGCCCCTCGATTTCTACGGGCTCAACTACTACATGCCCACCAAGGTGGCCGTTGGGCCGGGCAACGGCGCCGTGCCGGCCAGCATGGCCGAGGCCATGGGCAGCGACCTCAGCGCGGCCGGAAACGGCGCTACGCCCTTCCACGTGGAGACGTGGCCGGAAGCGGACGTCACCGCATACGGCTGGCCGGTCAAGCCGGAGTACATGGCCGTGGCCCTGAAGGAGATGGCCGAGCGGTACCCCAACCTGCCGCCCGTGATCATCACCGAGGGCGGAGCCAGCTTCGAGGACATCATTGTCCGGGACAAGTCCACCAACACCAGGTTCATCCCGGACGAGCGGCGGCTGAAGTACATTTCAGACCACCTTGAAACCGCGCTCCGGGCCACGGCGCCCGGTGGGGTGGCCGAATCCGTGGACCTGCGCGGCTACTACGTGTGGTCCTTCCTGGACAACTTCGAGTGGTCCGCCGGCTACAACCAGCCGTTCGGCCTCCTGCACGTGGACTTCGAAACGCTCGACCGCACACCCAAGGCGTCCTACTTCTGGTTCCAGGAGCTCATCGAGGAACGCGACCTGGCTGCCGCGGCCGGGGCGGCCATCGCGCAGGCAGCGGTTCCGGAGCTGTTGGACAGTGAATTGCCCGACGACGGCGCACCCCTGGGTGCCAACGCGCAGTAAGGCTGCGCAGCCGGGAGCCGTTCAGCCCCGGAGCAGGTCCAGCATGGCCAGCTGCTTGGCGATGCCGGCGCCGTCGGGCGAGTAGATCCACGGCACGCGGGAGGTGGTGTGGTCGCCGTCCTCGGAGTGGCCGCCGGCGAACACGGATTCGCTGACGGACAGCTGCCGGATGGCGATTGCTGCAACCTTGTCCGGATTTTCGGCGGCAAAGGCGGAGTAGATGGCCTCGTCATGCTGTCCGTTGTCGCCGATCAGGAGCCACCGCATGTCCGGGAATTCCTGGGCCAGCCGCTCCAGGTTGCGGTGCTTGTGGTCCTGGCCGCTGCGGAACCAGCGGTCCTGGGTGAGTCCCCAGTCCGTGAGCAGCAGCGCGCCCTTGGGGTACATGTTGCGGGTCAGGAACCGTGCCAGGGTGGGGGCCGCGTTCCAGGGGCCGGTGGACAGGTAAATGACCGGGGCTTCAGGGTGCTCGATGGTCAGCCGGTCCAGCAGCACGGCCATCCCCGGAGTGGCCATGCGCGCCCGTTCGCTGAGCACGAAGGTGTTCCACAGGGCCAGGAAGGGCCGGGGCAGGGCGGTCACCATGACGGTGTCGTCGATGTCCGAGACGATGCCGAACTGCACGCCCGGAGCGATCACCTGGATCAGTGCCTCCGCCGGCTCGGTTCCCTCGGCCCGCAGCACGGCAGTGTGCCAGCCGGGGGACAGCTGCACGTCCACCTCGGTATCGATCAGCCCGCCCCGGTCCGCCGTGACGTGGGAGACCACATCACCGATGGTGATTTCGACGTCGGAAAACTGCAACGGCACCCCCGTGAACGCCCGCCAGCCGCGGATGTTCTGGTTGCCGTTCCTGGCCGCGTGCTCGGCCTTGCTTCCGGGCGGCGGCTTCTGTGTCAGCAGTACCCTGCCCAGGACGCGCACCCGGGTGGTGGAGCCATAACCCTGGTACGCGATGGTCTGCGGCACGAACTTCCACCGCTTGGCGAGCTGGATCCGGACGTCGTTGACCGCGTCCGACAACCGGTGTGCCAGCCGGAAGAACTGGCTTCCGGACAGGGCGGTGCGGCCCTTCGTGTTCCGCCGGGGTGGGCGTGCCGTGTCCTGGTCGGGGTTCTGCGGGGCCGAGTCCATGCCACCACTCTGCCACAGGGCGGCAGCGGGCATCAGCCGTTGCCGAGGATCGCGCGGAGGGTCCGGGCGTTCCACACGGCGTTCCCGCCGCCGTCGTTGTTGAAGTACGCGTAGACATCGATGCCCGCGCCGTCCCACTCACGGATCCGGTCGGCCCACCAGTGGAGGTCGGCGTCCGAGTAGGAGCCGCCGTAGAGGTGCTGGTGGTCGGGTCCGTGCAGCCGGACATATGCGAAGGGGGCGGTGGTCCGCAGGATGCAGGGCAGGTTGGCGCCGCTCATGATGCAGTAGGCGGCCTGGTGCCGCTCCAGCAGGGCAAACACCTCAGGGCAGTCCCAGCTGGGGTGCCTGAACTCCACGGCAACCCTGATCCACGGCGGAACCGCAGCGAGGAAGTAGTCCATCCTGGCGTCGTCGCGCTCCAATTGGGGCGGCAGCTGGACCAGGAGCACGGCACGTTTGTCCCCCAGTTCGTGCCAGCAGCGGGCAATCCGCTCCACCCAGACTTCCGGTGAATACAGTTTCCGCGCGTGCGTGAGTCCCCTGGGAGCTTTGACGGACATGGCGAACCCGGGCGGCAGGCGCCTGTTCCATCCGGCGAAGGTGGTATCCCTGGGCCAGCGGTAGAAGCTGGCGTTCAGTTCCACCGTGCTGAATTCGGCGACGTAGCACTGGAGCCGGTCCCGCACGGGCAGCCCGGGCGGGTACAGGACGTTCTCCCAGTGGTCGTAGCTCCAGCCGGAGGTGCCGATGTGGATTCCCATTTGCCTCAGGCTACACCGGGCTTCCCCTTCCGTTCGGGCCCGGGTGTGGCAGGGTAATGTCATGGCGCGAATCGAAGATTATGCGGTTGTTGGCGACCTTCAAACCGGAGCCCTGGTCAGCAGGGAAGGCTCGATCGACTGGCTCTGCCTCCCGAGGTTCGATTCCCCTGCCTGCTTCAATTCACTGTTGGACACGCCGGACTCGGGGCGCTGGCTGCTGGCTCCGGAAAGAGGGGGTGAATGCACCCGCCGGAGCTACCGCGAGGGCACCCTCATCCTGGATACGGAGTGGGAGACGCCGGACGGAACCGTGCGCATCACCGATTTCATGCCGCCGCGTGATTCCGTCGCTGACATCGTCCGGATTGTGGAAGGCATCAGCGGCAGCGTCAGGATGCACGGCGAACTGGTCCTGAGGTTCGACTACGGGCACATCATTCCGTGGGTGCGCAAGGACAAGCGCGGGCTGCACGCGATCGCCGGTCCGGATGCCGTCTACCTGGTCACTCCGGCACCCCTGCATGGCGAGAACATGCACACTGTCAGCGACTTCACCGTGAATGCAGGCGAAAAGGTACCTTTCGTGCTGACCTGGGCGCCCAGCCATGTGGGACGCCCGGTATCCGTGGACGCGGAAGTAGTCCTTGACAGCACCTTTGCATTCTGGCGGGGCTGGTCCTCGCAATGCACCGTCAAGGGCAAGTACCGGGAGGCCGTGGTCCGTTCCCTGATAACGCTCAAGGCGCTGACGTATGGCCCTACCGGCGGGATCGTCGCGGCCGTCACAACGTCGCTGCCGGAGCAGCCGGGCGGCCAGCGTAACTGGGACTACCGCTACTGCTGGCTGCGGGACGCCGCCATGACGCTGCAGGCGCTGCTGGCGGCCGGCTACACCGCGGAGGCCGCGGCCTGGCGGGACTGGCTGCTCCGGGCCGTGGCCGGCGACCCCGCCGACCTGCAGATCATGTACGGGATCCATGGCGAGCGGCGGCTGCCGGAAATGGAGTTGCCGTGGCTGAAGGGTTACGAGAACTCGGTACCGGTGCGGATCGGGAATGCGGCGGCTGAGCAGTTTCAGCTGGATGTATGGGGTGAGGTCCTTGACTGCCTGGCGCTGACCCGGAACTCGCTGCTGACGCATACGGACGAGGCCTGGGACGTGCAGATTGCGCTGATGGAGCACCTTGAAACCATCTGGGACCAGCCGGACAACGGGCTCTGGGAGATGCGTGGGCCGCGCCGGCATTTCACCCACTCCAAGGTCATGGCGTGGGTGGCTGCGGACCGGATGGTGAAGGGTGTGCGCGAGTCCGGCCTGCCGGGCCCCGTGGAGCGCTGGGAGCTGCTGCGGGACCAGATCCGCAAGGACATCATGGCCAACGGCTTCGACGCGGAGCGCAATACGTTTGTCCAGTCCTACGGCCGTCCGGAGCTGGACGCCAGCCTGCTGTTGATTCCCAGGGTGGGGTTCCTGCCGCCCGATGATCCCAAGGTGGTGGGAACCATCGAAGCAATCCAGCGGGAGCTGACCCAGGACGGGTTTGTGCTGCGGTACCGGCCGGAGCAGAGCGACGACGGCCTGCCGGGCGACGAGGGCGTCTTCCTGGCGTGCTCGTTCTGGCTGGTGGAGGCGCTTTTGGGGGCGGGCCGCCATGAGGAATCCCGCGAACTCTTTGAGCGGCTGCTGGAACTGCGCAACGACGTCGGGCTGCTAAGCGAGGAATGGGCGGTGAAAGCCAAGCGTCAGCTGGGCAACACGCCGCAGGCGTTCAGCCATTTTGCCCTTGTGACTAGCGCCCTGGAGCTGCATCAGGATACGGTTCGGCGCAGTGACAGCCCCATTCCGCCTGAAGGGGTGGATTCGCGCTGAGGCGGCGCGGACCGGGGCTGGAACTTCTCCTTCGCAGGATAGATAAGTATACTTACTAATACCTCATGGAGTGCTCCCAAGCACAGCGCCGTGATTGATGGAGGAGTGATAGTTATGGCCGGATATTTTGAGCTCGTTGATGCCCCCGACGGCGGGTACCGGATCAGGATGATGGACGGAAGCGGGAACCTGATGGCCATCTCGGTAACCTTTCCCACCAAGAGGGCTGCTGTGGCGGGCGTCGCGATGGCCCGGGAAATTGCCGGCACCGGCCTGATCCGGGACAAGAGCCTGGACGGGGCCGGATCGGTCATCCGCGACCGCGTGCGGCCCGTCAACTCCCCCAAGGAGGAGGCGGCCCGGCGGAAGAAAGCGCCGGAGGCACGACGGGCAGCGGTGAGCTGATGCCGGGTTCCACTCCACCCCCCGGCGGCCCGCGCCGGGGGGTCCTCTTTGACGTTGACGGGACGCTGATCGACTCGTCCTACATCCACACCGTCGCCTGGTGGGGGGCGTTCCGCCAGTACGGCCACGACGTGCCCATGGCGGCCATTCACCAACTCGTTGGCATGGGCGGCGCCCGGCTGGTGGACAATCTCCTGCCGTCCGGCCGCGACCGCGGCGAGGATGAGGACATCATGGCCAGCCACGGCGCGCTGTATGCCTCGCACTGGCCCTCCCTCCGCGCCCTCGACGGGGCCAAGGAACTGTTAGGCCGGTGCCATGCGGGCGGGCTGGCTGTGGCCCTGGCATCCTCGGCGAGGGACCGCGACCTCGAGGTGATGCGGTCCGTCCTCGACGCCGACCCCTTCATTGATGCCGCCACCAGCGCGAATGATGCGGAGGAAAGCAAGCCTGCGCCGGACATCCTGGAGGCGGCCCTGGCGGCCACCGGCCTCGATGCCGCAAACGTTGTCTACGTCGGGGACGCGGTATGGGACATGAAGGCGGCGGCGGCGCTGGGGATCCCTTCCATCGGCGTGACCTGCGGTGGAATCCAGGCCGGCCAGCTGCGTGACGCCGGCGCGGTGGAGGTCTACCAGGGACCGCGCGACCTGCTGGAAAACCTGGGCTCAAGTGCCATTGGCCGGCTGCTCGCGCTCCAGCCGAACGCCTGACAGCACCCCGCTTGACGGCACCCACGCCTGGCGGCGGTCATAACGGCTGGCCGCCGGGCACCGAATCCTCGTTGCCGGCGATGGCGGGCTTCGTCCACGACACCACCACCTTCACCGAGCCGTCGTCATTCCGCTCGATGTCAGTGGCCACCTCTGCTGCGGGCGCGCCCATTTCCGCGATCCGCGCGCGGTAGGTGCTGACCAGCTCAGCCAGGGTTTCTTCCGTCCATTCGCCCGGACGCATGCGGGTGGAGATCTCGACTGGTTCCGGCTGGTACAGCGACATGGCGTTCCTCTTTCCCGTTGTCTTTTGCCTGCCCTTCCTACGCTAGGAGCAGTCGACGGCGGTCACAAGGTTTTCATCAGCATGCTTACTTTTTTTCCCTAAAACAGATAGCGTCGAAGAAAGGGTGCCTGCAGGCGCCCTTCGCACGCCCCCGGAGAGAGCCCGGAGGCAGGACAGAGTGAAAGGGAGACTGTGAAAGCACTGACGTGGCAAGGAAAACGGTCGGTAAGCGTTGAAGAAGTACCCGATCCCGTCATCCAGGAACCGACGGATGCGATCGTCCGGATCACCTCCACAGCCATCTGCGGCTCGGACCTGCACCTCTACGAAGTCCTGGGGCCATACATGCACAAGGGCGACGTCATCGGCCACGAGCCGATGGGCATCGTGGAAGAAGTGGGAAGCGGCGTCACCAACCTCCGCAAGGGCGACCGCGTGGTGATTCCCTTCAACATCTCCTGCGGTTCCTGCTTCATGTGCAGCCAGGGCCTGCAGTCGCAGTGCGAAACCACACAGGTTCAGGAGAAGGGTTCCGGCGCGGCACTGTTCGGTTTCTCCGAGCTGTATGGATCCGTACCCGGCGGGCAGGCGGAATTCCTTCGCGTCCCGCACGCGGATTATGGCCCCATCAAGGTGGGCAGCGAGCTTTCGGATGAACGCTACCTGTTCCTTTCCGATATCCTGCCCACGGCGTGGCAGGGCGTGGAGTACGCCAATGTCCAGCCCGGTGGCACCTTGACGGTTTTCGGGCTGGGGCCCGTGGGCCAGTTCGCCACCCGGATCGGGATCCACCGCGGTTACCGGGTCATTGGTGTGGACCCGGTCCCGGAGCGGCGTGAAATGGCCGCCCGCCACGGCGTGGAAACCCTTGACTACAGCAAAGGCGTCGCCGACGAACTGCGGGAGATAACAGACGGCAGGGGCCCGAACGGCATCGTGGACGCCGTCGGTATGGAGGCGCACGGTTCCCCGGTGGCCGGCTTCGCCCACCAGGCCCTTGGCCTCCTGCCGGACAAGCTCGCACAGAAAGCGATGGAGACTGCCGGCGTGGACAAGCTGGCCGTGCTGCATACCGCAATCGACGCGGTCCGCCGCGGCGGCACCCTGTCGCTGAGCGGCGTCTACGGCGGCGAAGCCAGCCCCATGCCACTGATGACCATGTTCGACAAGCAGCTCCAGCTGCGCATGGGCCAGTGCAATGTCCGCAACTGGACGGACCAGCTCATCCCGCTGGTGGAGGACGACGCCGATCCGCTGGGCGTCATGGACCTGGTCACCCACCGCTCCAGCCTGGAGGGTGCGTCCGCCCTGTACGAAAAGTTCCAGAAGAAGGAAGACGGCTGCATCAAGGTGGTCCTCAACCCCGGCGCCTGATGCCCGGGTGTCTGTACACACAAGCAGGGGCGGTTACGGAAATCCGTAACCGCCCCTGCTCCTGTCCGGACAGGCCGGAAAACTCCTAGGTGAGCTTCACCTGGCGGTTCATGTCCTTGTAGAGCAGGTAGCGGAACTCACCCGGGCCGCCGGCGTAGCAGGCCTGCGGGCAGAAGGCACGCAGCCACATGAAGTCGCCGGCCTCCACCTCCACCCAGTCGTTGTTCAGCAGGTACATGGCCTTGCCCTCCAGGACGTACAGGCCGTGCTCCATGACATGGGTTTCCGGGAACGGGATCACGCCGCCCGGCTGGAAGGTCACGATGTTGACCTGCATGTCATGGGCGAGGTCGCTGGAGTCCGTGAAGCGGGTGGTCTTCCAGACGTCGTTGGTGTCCGGCATGGACGTGGGCGCCACGTCCTTTTCGTTGGTGACGAAGGACTTGGCCTCATAGCCTTCCAGGCGCTCGTAGGCCTTGCGGATCCAGTGGAAGGACACGATGTCGTCGGAGATGTTCTCCAGCCCCCACTGCGCGCCGGCCGCCAGGTAGGCGTAGCCGCCCTCCTCCAGCTGGTGCAGCTCGCCGTCGAGGGTCAGGTTGACCGTGCCCTTGGTGACGAAGACGACGCCCTCAACGCCTTCCTCGAACTCCGCCTTCGGCGCCCCGCCGCCGGGAGCGATTTCCACGATCAGCTGCGAGAACGTGGTGGCGAAACCGGAGATGGGGCGGGCAATGATCCAGGAGCGGGTCTTCGAGAAGCCGGGCAGGTTGGACGTGACGATGTCCGTCAGCACGCCCTTGGGGATGACCGTGTAAGCCTCGGTGACGATGGCGCGCTCGGTGGTGAGGTGGGTCTGCGGCGGCAGGCCGCCTTGCGGGTAGTAGTACTTGCCCATGAACGAAGGTCCTTTTCTTAGGAGTTTGACGTGGTGGCGAGCCGCGGGTGCGCCAGCGCGGTGAGCTGCGGAATCCCGACGCCGGCAAGCGCCTGGACTTCATCCGCACCGACTGCGCCGCACTGGACGCCGCGGAGCACGAAGGCGGCCAGGGCCCGTGCGGTGGCGGGCTCGTCCATGACGCCGCCTTCGGTCCGCTCCACATAGTTCCGCAGGCGGGCGGCGGCGGCCGGCAGGCCCTCGCGGTAGAACGCATAGGTGGCGGCAAACCGGCTGGGAAGCTGGGCCGGATGCAGGTCCCAGCCCTGGTAGTAGCCGCGTTCCAGCGACCGGCGGACCAGGCGCCCGTGCAGCTGCCAGGCGTTCTCCACGTTGTCGCCCACCGGGATGATGTTGGTGGACCCGTCGGAGAGCCTGATGCCGGTGCCGGCGACGGCCAGCTGCATGACCTCCTTGGCGAAGTCGGCCACCGGGTGCTCCATGGACTGGTACTCGGCAGAGATCTGCAGCGACGCCGAGTAGTCGTAGGTGCCGTAGTGCAGCCCGCTGATCCGGCCCGGCACGGCATGCGGCAGCTGCGCCACCGGGGAGGTGCCGTCGGGGCCGAGGATCAGCTGTGGCGTCTCCACCTGGACCTCGAAACGGAGCCGTCCGGCGGGCAGCGAGTGGACTTCCTCCAGCCGCGACACCGCGTAGTCCATTGCCTGGGCCTGGGCCACGGTGGTGACCTTGGGCAGGGTCAGGACCAGGCCCTCCGGCAGTTCGCCGGCGGCGGCGAGGCCGGAGACAAACAAGTCCAGGGTGCGCAGCCCCCGCGCACGGGTGGCCGCCTCGAAGCACTTGAAGCGGATGCCGATGAACGGGGGAGCGGACCCGGCCGAGACGGCGGCGGCCACCGCGGACGCCGCGGCAACCGCGGCGGCGTCCTCGGCGTCGTCGCCCCGGTCCCCGAAGCCGTCCTCAAAATCGAGGCGCAGGTCCTCGATAGGTTCGCTGGTGAGCTTCGCTTCCACGCGCCCGGCGACTGCTTCGGCGAGGCTGCCTTCCTGGCCCAGGAGCCGGCCCAGTGCTTCCAGGCCGCCGTGGGCGTTGGGCACAGCCAGCGCCTGGGCGCCCCAGTCGGCAGCGAACGACGGCGTGAACCGGTCCGCGGGCACGTAGACCGTATGCACGGGCTGGCGGGAGCCGTCGTCGCCCGGGTAGTTGCGCTCCAGCAGCCGGTCGGTGGCGGCCAGCTGCCCGTCGATGTGCGCGAGGTCCCCTGCGGACAGCGAGGGCCTGGATGCTGCGGCCATGCCTCAGCCCACCAGTTCGTAGGCCGGCGTGGTGAGGAAGTCCGTGTAGTCGTCGGAGAGGCAGATGTCCGCGATCAGTTCGCTGGCTGGCTGGTAGTAGCGGCGGAACGCTTCGTCGCCGAACTCCGTGCGGAGCCGTTCCGTCTCCTCGGCCAGGATCCGCTCCACCAGTTCCCTGGTCACGGTGTTGCCGGTGTCGGCCAGGACGGACTTGTTGCGGATCTGCTGCCATACCTGTGAGCGGGAGATTTCCGCGGTGGCGGCGTCCTCCATCAGGTTGTGGATGGCCACGGCACCGTTTCCGGACAGCCAGACGGCCGTGTAGGCGACAGCCACGTAGAGGTTCAGGCGCAGGCCGGCCTCTGTGACCTGGCCGTCGGCGGAGGAAACATCCAGCAGCTGTTCCGCCGTGACCGAGACGTCCATGCGCTGCTTGTCCACCTGGTTGGGCTTGTCGCCCAGCACCGAGTCGAAGACTTCGCGGCAGGTGGGGACCAGGTCCGGGTGGGCAACCCAGGAGCCGTCGAAGCCGTCGTTTGCCTCGCGGGTCTTGTCCGCCCGCACCTTTTCGAAGGCAGCCTCGGTGACTTCCGGGTGGCGCCGGTTGGGGATCACCGCGGCCATGCCGCCCATGGCGAAGGCGCCGCGCTTGTGGCAGGTCTTGACCAGGAGTTCGGTGTAGGCACGCATGAACGGCGCGGTCATCACCACGGAGGCGCGGTCCGGGAGGACGAATTCCTCGCCGGCGTCCCGGAAATACTTGATGATGCTGAACAGGTAGTCCCAGCGGCCGGCGTTCAGGCCGGAAGCGTGGTCCCGCAGTTCGTACAGGATCTCGTCCATCTCGAAGGCGGCCGGGATGGTCTCGATCAGCACGGTGGCGCGGATGGTGCCCTGGTGCAGTCCCAGGAAGTCCTGCGCGAAGACGAACACGTCGTTCCACAGCCGGGCTTCAAGGTGGCTCTCCATCTTGGGCAGGTAGTAGTACGGCCCCTGGCCGTTGAGCACCAGCTGCTTGGCGATGTGGAAGAAGTGCAGGCCGAAGTCCACCAGCGCACCTACGGCCGGCTCGCCGTTGACCAGCAGGTGCTTCTCCTGCATGTGCCAGCCGCGGGGGCGGGCCACCACCACGGCGAGCGGCGCGTCGGTGCGGAGGCGGTACTCCTTGCCTTCCTCCGAGGTGTAGCTGAGGGTGCCCTGGGCGGCGTCCCGGAGGTTCAGGATGGCGTCGATGACGTTGGCCCAGGTGGGTGTGCTGGCGTCCTCGAGGTCCGCCAGCCACACCTTGGCGCCGGAGTTCAGGGCGTTGATGGCCATCTTCGCCGGCGAGGCGGGCCCGGTCATCTCAACCCGGCGGTCCTGCAGGGCTGCCGGTGCGGGCGCAACCTTCCAGTCGCCGTCGCGCACGTCCTTGGTTTCCGGCAGGAAATCCAGCTTGCCGGTTTCTGCCACCCGCTGCCGCTTGACGGCGCGGGCCGCCAGCAGCTCGTTGCGCGTGCCGGCGAACCGGTTGTGAAGTTCCTCCACGAAGGCCAGTGCCTTGGGCGTGAGGATCTCCTCTGCGCGTGCGATGGGCCGGGGGTCTGTGACGGTGATGGCCATTTCTGGTCCTTTCCTTTGGCTGGACGTCGGGCGGTCAGGCGGAAGCCAGTGCTGCTGCTGGTTCCAAGGCGGAATCGGCCGGTTCAGCCGTTGCAACGTGTGCGGACCGGGCGGCCGCGGCCACCGCTGCGGCAACGTCGGCAGCCACATGGGGATCGAAGACGCTGGGGATAATGTAGCTGGCATTCAGCTCATCGTCAGCCACGCGGTTGGCAATGGCCTCCGCGGCGGCCACCAGCATGTCCGGTGTGATGTCCGAGGCTCCGGCGTCCAGCAGGCCGCGGAAGAAGCCGGGGAATGCCAGCACGTTGTTGATCTGGTTGGGGAAGTCGCTGCGGCCGGTGGCCACCACGGCGGCGTGCCGGGACGCGATGACGGGATCGATCTCGGGCGTGGGGTTGGCCATGGCGAACACGATGGCGTTCTCCGCCATGGCTGCCACCTGCTCCTCGCCGATCACGTGCGGTGCACTGACGCCGATGAAGACGTCCGCGCCCACGAGGGCCTCGTGCAGGCTACCGGCAAAGCCTTCCCCGTTGGTGTTCGCGGCGATCCACCTGCGGTGCTCATCCCCGTAGGTCTCGCCGGAGTGGATGGCACCGGAGCGGCCGGCGGCGATGATGTGCCGCGCACCCTGGGCTTTGAGGAGCTGGATGATGGCGGAGCCGGCGGCGCCGACGCCGGAGACCACGATCTTGACGTCCTCCAGCTTCTTGTCCACTACGCGCAGGGCGTTGACCAGGGCTGCGAGCGTGACGATGGCGGTGCCGTGCTGGTCATCGTGGAACACGGGGATGTCCAGCTCCTCGCGGAGCCGGTTCTCGATCTCGAAGCAGCGCGGGGCGGCGATGTCCTCAAGGTTGATGCCGCCGTAGACGGGGGCCATGGCCTTGGCGATCATGATGATTTCTTCGGTGTCCTGGGTGTCCAGGCAGACCGGCCACGCGTCCACGTTGGCGAACTGCTTGAACAGGGCAGCCTTGCCCTCCATTACGGGGAGGGCTGCGGCGGGGCCGATGTTGCCCAGGCCCAGGACGGCCGAACCGTCGGTGAGGACGGCGATGGTGTTGCGCTTGACCGTCAGGTTGCGGGCTGCCGCGGGATCCTCGGCAATCGCCAGGCAAACGCGGGCGACGCCGGGCGTGTAGGCGCGGGAGAGGTCGTCCCGGTTGCGCAGGGCTACCTTCGGGACGACCTCGAGCTTGCCGCCCAGGTGCATCAGGAACGTGCGGTCCGAGACGTGCTGGACCGTGACGCCGTCGAGCGCGTCCAGGGCGTCCTTGATGCGGGCGGCGTGGGCGTCGTCGGTGGTGTTGCAGGTGACGTCCACCACCAGGGTCTCGTGGTGGGATTCGCTGACGTCCAGGGCGGTGATTGCTGCGCCTGCGGCTCCCACGGCTGCGGCGAGTTCGCTGGTGGCGCTGAAGCTTGACGGTGCTTCCACGCGCAGGGTGATCGAATTTCCGGGGCTGGGGTTCGCCATTGAATGTCCTCCTGTTGGGCCTTGGGCCGGCTGCTGCTCGGATCCGAATGTTTTCGTATTATGGATATTATTATCTACTTTATGGAAACACAATCCCTCCGATTGCGACCGGAGGCCAACGTCGCCGTGGAAACCCGCGTGCTGTATCTTGGGTGTTCTAAGCAATTCTTTTCACGATGCGGATAAGAGTTGTCGGATTCCGAGCCGTAGGAGACAACGGAATGGCAGAAAAAGCCTCTGGTGGGGTGCAGTCGGTGGAGCGCGTCTTCGAACTGCTGGAACTCATCACCGATGCCGGCGGCGACGTCACGCTCAGCGAGCTGTCGTCCTCCACGGACCTGCCGCTGCCCACCATCCACCGCCTGCTGAGGACCCTGGTGTCGCTGGGCTACATCCGGCAGCTGCCCAACCGGCGCTACGCCCTTGGTCCCCGGCTCATCAGGCTGGGGGAGGGTGCCAACAAACAGCTGGGTGCCCTGGCCCAGCCGCAGCTGAAGATCCTGGTGGACCGGCTGGGGGAGACCTCCAACATGGCTGTGCTGGACTCGGACATGGTGATCTACGTGGCCCAGGTGCCGTCGCTGCATTCCATGCGCATGTTCACCGAAGTGGGCCGGCGCGCCCATACCCATGCCACCGGCGTGGGCAAGGCCATCCTGGCCCAACTCGACGACGACACGGTCCGCGGCATCGTGGCCAGGGCCGGGATGCCCACCCCTACCGCCAAGAGCATCGGAGACGTGGACGAACTCCTGGCGGACCTTAAGCTCATCCGCGAGCGGGGATACTCCATTGACGAGGAAGAGCAGGAACTGGGTGTCCGCTGCTTCGCCATGGCAGTGCCCAACGCGCCCACCCCCACGGCGATTTCCGTATCCGGTCCCGTATCCCGGGTGGACGAGGACTTCGCCGACAAGGCCGTGCCGGTCCTCCGCGAAGCGGCCGAGGCCATCTCCCGCGAGCTCAACCGCACCTGACGCACCTGCCCTGCGCGGGCGGTGCCAACCACGCGCGACGGCGGCCCCTCCTTTCCGGAGCGGGCCGCCGTCGTCGTTTGCGTGGAAGGTCAGTGCTCTGTTGCCTTGCCGGCTGACTGGATGGGGACTTCCTTACCGTCGCAGTCGATGAGCTTGCCGTTCTCGAAGCGGTCGCCTTCGGCCAGGCACCGGAGGTCCTCCGAGCGCACCAGCCGCTCCGTGCCGGCCACGAAAACGGACTGATTGTCCGAATTTCCGGCCCGGAGGTGGTTGAACAGCAGGTTCAGCAGGATGGCCATCACGGCGGCCGAGCTGATGCCGGAGTGGAAGATGGTGCCGAACCAGGACGGGAACTGGTCGTAGAAGGCCGGGGCGGCGATGGGGATCATGCCGAAGCCGATGGAGGCGGCCACCACGATCAGGTTCATGTTGTTCTTGTAGTCCACCTTGGACAATGTCCGGATGCCGCTGGCCGCAACTGTGCCGAAGAGCACGACGCCGGCACCGCCCAGGACGGGGGTGGGCACCGCGGCCACCACCCGGCCAAGGACCGGCAGCAGGCCAAGGACCACCAGGATCACGCCGCCGGCGCTGACCACGAACCGGCTCTTGACGCCGGTGATGGCCACCAGTCCCACGTTCTGCGCGAAGGCGCTCTGGGTGAAGGAGTTGAACAGCGGGGAGACGGCGCTGGACAGCATGTCCGCCCGCAGGCCGTTGCCGATCCGCTTGGAGTCCACCTTGGTTCCAACGATCTCGCCCACGGCAATGATGTCTGCGGAGGTCTCGGTGAGGGTGACCAGGATGACGATCAGCATGGAGATGATGGCGGCGAGTTCAAACGTGGGCGGTCCGAACGCGAAGGGGGTGGGGAAGGCGACGATCCCGCCCTGGCCCACCTTGGAGAAGTCGGCCATGCCGAACGCGACGGCAATCAGCGTGCCCAGGACCATGGCCAGCAGGATGGACAGCCGGGAGATGGCGGCGCTGCCCACCTTGCTCAACAGCAGGACGATGCCCATGGTGGCTGCTGCCAGGCCGATGTTCGCAACGCTGCCGTAGTTGGGCGCCTTGTTGTTGCCGCCCATGGCCCAGTTTGCGGCAACCGGCATCAGCGTCAGGCCGATGGTGGTGATCACCGTGCCGGTGACCACCGGCGGGAAGAACCGGATGATCTTCGAGAACAGGGGGGTGATCAGCAGGCCGATCAGGGAGGCCGCGATGACCGAACCGAAGACGGCCTGGATGCCCCCGCCGCCGTGGACGATAGCCACCATCGTGGAGACCCCTGCGAAGGAGACGCCCTGGACCAGCGGCAGCTGCGAACCGAAGAAGGGGACGCCGACCGTCTGCAGGATGGTGGCCAGGCCGCCGACGAAAAGGCAGGCCGCAATGAGCAGGCCAATGTCCTGGGAGTTCATGCCTGCGGCCGCGCCGATGATCAGGGGCGGGGCAATGATGCCGCCGTACATTGTGAGGACGTGCTGGAAGCCGTACGCAAACATGCTTCCGATCGGGAGGCGCTGGTCCTCGGGGCGGGCGGGCCGTGCGCCTTTTTCGGCGGCTGCAGTGGCCAGTTTCTTCTTGGTGTTCATGGCAGACTTTCTTGGTTCATGGCAGACGTCATCGTCTGGCTAACGTTGTCTGGCTAACAGGTGAAGCTGTGGGGTGGCCTCGACGGGCCCAGCCGCCAATGGTGGTTGGGCCCGTCGAAACCTGTTGTCGTGCTTTAGCAGAAGCCGGCGATGCCCGACCAGGCGGCCGGGGCCGCCGCAGCGTCCTCGCGCTGGACGGTGGCCTCGATCAGGCCGTACGGGCGGTCGGCCGCGTAGAAGACCTCATTGGGGTTGTCCAGGCCGAATGGGGAAAGGTCCACCAGGAAGTGGTGCTTGTTGGGCATGGAGAACTTGATCTCGTCGATTTCGCTGTGCGCCTCCAGGACCTTGGCGCCCATGTCGAACAGGGTCTGCTGCAGTGCATGGGAGTACTTTTCCGTGAAGCCTTCGAGCAGGAGGCCCTTGACGTCGTCGTAGCTCTTGTTGAAGTCCAGCGCGCTGAAATCGGTGCCGGTCTTGAAGCGCCAGCGGGCCGAAACGTCCGTTGCAAGGATGCGGTCGGTGGTCTCGGGAAGCGTGGTGTAGCGGTCCCGGGGGTAGCCGACAAAGCCGGACTGGGTGGACTTGAGGACGGTGAGGTCCTTCAGCCCGGAAATCAGGTGGCTGGTGGCCCCGTCACGGACCAGGACGGCGGTCCGGACTTCCTGGCCGTTGCGGACGAACGAGTGGTCGTGTTCGCTGCCGTGGGCCTGGATCCGGTTCCATGCGTAGGACTCGGCTTCCCAGCGGCCGCCGGTGACCCAGTCGAAGCTGGACGTGAAGTGCTCGCCGAGGCGCAGCAGGAACGCTTCCGGCGAGCCGATGCCCTCACGGGCGAAGGCGTAGATGGTGTTCTTCTGGGTGTCCGTGGCCACCACGTGGGCGTTGTCGCCCTCAAGGTGGGCCGCGGCAAAGTCGCCCCGCAGCTGCGAGGTGACGTTCAGGTCCTCGATCTCGTGGCGGTTGGTGTCGCGGGTGATCTTGACGACGCGCACTTCTGCCTTGCCGTACTGGTTTTCGCCGAGGATGATCTTGCTGCTCATGGTCTTTTCCCAACTTCCGGTAAGTGGAACCTAGGTTCCATCACTGAAATTAAGCGCGCATTTCATGCGCGTTTCCGATGGAGCCGACCCAACAAAAAAGAGCCGGCATCCGTTGATGCCAGCTCATTACGACCCTGCCTGCTGCTCCCAGGTTACGTGACGTGCGCCACGAGTTGCCTAACAGCGTACCTCCGCAAACCGGTGGTGTACATCACAAGGCCAAAAATCATTTTATGACTGCCGTACGCCCAGCCGGCCCCGGAGCGCCATCGACGGCACCGTTGACGGCAAGCTGCTCCACTACCTACACTTTTCATATAGCAATAAATAAATTCCGAGCTACGGAAACGCTATAGGAACAGGAGGAGCAGATGAACCCCCAGGAACAGAACCAGGTTGTGGAATTCCCGGCGCCGGGCCAGGAGTTGTACCTGCCCTTCGGAGCCAGTGATCCCGACTTCTACATTCCGGCCGACCACGAGCGGCGGTCCGGAGGCTTTTCACGCTGGCTCCGCGCCCTTCCGGTGTTCGGGCGCCGCTGACCCCGGCCGCCGCTGACCCCTGGCCGGGCGTCAGGAGCCGGGGCCTCCGGGCCACTGCTTGCCCGCCCAGGGGTCGTAGTCCGCGACGAGCTCCTCCTGGGGCGGCCGGTCCGCCTCGGGTACATGCTGCAGGTTTACCCGCACCCGGTACCAGAGCGAGCTGGATCCACGCATCCCGTCCACAAGGACATCGGCGGGCTGAAGGGCCGCCACGACGCCGGCGTGCCGGGACCTCCATTCATCGAGCGCGGCGAGCGCCTCGGGCTTGGTCCTGGTCCGGGCCACTTCGATGAGCGGCATCACCGACTGCCGGCGTCCGGATCCGTTGCCGCCGCGCGGTGCCTTCTCTGCGGGACCCAGTTTTTCGGCAAGGGCCAGGAGTCCATCGAGCCTGCCCACCGCGCCGTCAATACCCGCATGCGGATCGCCGATCTCGGCGAACCGCTCCAGGACGGTGGGCACCGTGAACTGTTCCGGCCTGGCGGTGCGCACCTCTTCCCAGGTAAGCGGCGCCGAGACCCGGGCATCGGGCAGCGGCCTGACTGAATAGGCGGAGGCCACGGTGCGGTCCTTGGCGTTCTGGTTGAAGTCCACGAACACGCTCTCGCCGCGCTCCTCCTTCCACCACCGTGCCGTGGCGAGTCCGGGAGCGCGGTTTTCCACCTCCCGGGCCAGGGTTTCCGCAGCGAGCCGGACATCGCGGTAGGACCACTCCGGGGCAATGCGCACCAGGATGTGCAGCCCCCGCGAACCGCTGGTCTTCGGCCACCCCACCAGGCCTACGTCCGCCAGGACCTCCTGCGCCACGTAGGCCACGTCCACGATCTGCGGCCAGTCCACTCCCGGCATGGGGTCCAGGTCCACGCGGAGTTCGTCCGGGTGTTCCAGGTCCTCTGCCCGGACCGGGTGCGGGTTCAGGTCAAGGCAGCCGAGGTTGATCACCCAGGCCAGGCCGGCCGCATCGCGGATCACTGCCTCCTCCGCCGAGGTCCCGGACGCGTAATGCAGCGTGGTGGTGTCAATAAAGGGCGGGTGGTTTTCCGGAACGCGCTTCTGGAAGAACGGCTCCGCGTCGATCCCCTTGGGAAACCGCTTGAGCACCATCGGCCGCCCTCCCGCACCCCGCAGCGCTCCGTCCGCCACAGCCAGGTAATAGCGCACCAGGTCAAGCTTGGTCAGCCCCGGCTGGGGGAATACCACCTTGTCCGGGCTGGAGATCCGGACCTCAACACCCTCGATATCCAGGACTTCGGCCGGCGTCTTTGACGGAGTCATGCCGCCACGGTAGCAGCGGCCAGTATCCCTGTCAGCCGTTTATCAGGCGCCGTGCCGCGGCAGAGTGCTCCGCGATGAGCCCCGCCACGTCCAATCCCGGAACCTGGCCGTCCACCACACGCCACTGCCCGCCGACCATCACCCGGTCCGCCCGGTCCGCGGCGCACAGGAGGAGGGCGGCCACGGGATCGTGGCTGCCGGAGAAACGCAGGTCGTCGAGCCGGAAGAGTGCCAGGTCCGCCTGCATCCCGGGTGCCAGCTGGCCCAGTCCGGTTCTGCCCAGGACCGCGGCGGATCCGCGGGTGGCCCAGCCCAGGGCCCGTTCCACCGGTACATCGGCCCCGTAGCGCAGCCGCTGGAGGTAGAGGGCCTGCCGCGCTTCCAGCATCATGTTGGAGGCGTCATTGGATGCCGAACCGTCAACGCCCAGCCCCACCGGAACTCCGGCGTCTTCCAGTTCCAGGACCCGGGCGGTGCCTGACGCCAGACGCATGTTGGAGGTGGGGCAATGCGCCACCGAGGTCCCCGCGGCACCCAGCCGGGCGATCTCCGCGTCGCTGAAATGGATGCCGTGGCCCAGCCAGGTGCGGTCCGTCAACCAGCCGACGCTGTCCAGGTAGTCCACCGTCCGCAGCCCGAACATCTCCCGGCAGAAGTCCTCCTCGTCGAGGGTTTCTGCCAGGTGGGTGTGCAGCCGGACGTCCAGCCGCCCGGCGAGGGCCGCGCTTTCGGCCATGATCTCCTTGGTTACCGAGAACGGGGAGCACGGCGCCAGCGCAATCTGGATCACCGCGTCATCGCCGCGCTCGTGGTACCGGCCCACCAGGCGCTCGCTGTCCGCCAGCACCACTTCCGGGGCCTGCACGGTGGACTGCGGCGGCAGGCCGCCGTCGTCCGTTCCCAGCGTCATGGACCCGCGGGTGAGGGTGGCCCGCATGCCCAGCCGGCGCACCGCCTCCACTTCAATGTCAATGGCGTCCTCAAGGCCCGCGGGAAAAAGGTAGTGGTGGTCGGCAGCGGTGGTGCAGCCCGAGAGCAGCAGTTCGGCAAGGGCCACCGTGGTGGCCAGTTCCAGGTCTTTCGGCGTCAGCCGGGCCCATACCGGATAAAGGTTCTGCAGCCACGGGAACAGCGGGGCGTTGGCCACCGGACCCCACGCCCGGGTGAGGGTTTGGTAGAAGTGGTGGTGCGTGTTGACCAGGCCCGGCAGCAGGACGTGGCTGCCGGCGTCGAACGTTTCGGTGCAGGGCGCGGCCGGCTTCTGCCCCGCTGCCAGGACTTCTTCAATCACTCCGCCGTTGACCACCACGCCACCCGAGGCGTCAAGAGTGTTGGCGGTGAAGGCGGCCAGGGGGCTCCGGATCCACAGGCGGGAGGCGGGCGCTGGATGGGGATGGGGCATGGGATGTCCTGTTCTGGGCGCAGTGGCAGTTGTTCCAGCTCAGTGAGGCCCTGTCTGCTGATCCAGGTGCCCGCCACCTGCGGGCAGGACGGGTGGGATCAGACTAGGAAAAGGCCTCCACCTGCGTCAATGGAAGTGATTGTGACTGCGTGGCGGCATCCGCCGTGAAGGCGTCGAAACATGGATTTCACATTGCGAAATTAAATTTCCAGAAAACTATGGCGCAGCCCACAAAGCGGTGCTAATCTCGATTCTGCCAAAGGCGGGCGCCCCTCCTCGGGGAAGCTATCTACCAGGCGCAACTTAACCTTCACAGCACATGCTGAAGCCTGGTAACCGTTCGCACCTGGTTCTACTGGTACTGCACGGCATCAGGCTTCCCGGCAAAAGGAAGTCGCATCATGAGTACCACCGTCACGGCCGAACAATTTCTGGCCCGCTCCATCCGGCTGGCAACGGCCAACGTCCTTAACAGCGGAGGCCCGTTCGGCGCCATGATCGTCACGGCGGACGGCCAAACGTTCGACGGCGTCAACCGTGTCACAGCGGACAACGATCCCACCGCCCACGCCGAAGTCACCGCCATCCGCACCGCCTGCCGCGAACTGGGCACCTTCGACCTCAGCGGCGCAGTCCTGTACACCAGCTGCGAGCCATGCCCCATGTGCCTGGCGTCCGCACTTTGGGCCCGGGTGGGCCGCGTGGTCTACGCCGCGGACCGCCACGACGCCGCCTCCGTCGGCTTTGACGACGCCGTCTTCTACGAATACTTCGAAAACCAGGACAGGGACTCCCTGATGCCGGTATCCAAACTGGAGCTGGGCGATCCCCAGGCCCCGGCACCACTGGAGCCGTTCAACACCTGGAACACGCTCGAATCCAGGATCGACTACTAGGCGGCTGGGATGACCATCCTGGACCATTCCCACGAGGAGCATCCGGCTCCAACCACCAGCACCTCCCGGCGGGCGCCGCGCACTTCGGCACAGGGACCGCACGTCCCGCTGCCGCCGGCCCCGGAATCCTTCCTGGACCGCTTCTTCCAGGTCACCCGGCGCGGCTCAACCCTTGCCCGCGAATTCCGCGGGGGCCTGGTCACCTTCTTCACCATGGCGTACATCGTCATCCTGAACCCCCTCATCCTCGGCGGGTTCAGCGCGGACAACGCCCCCACCGACGTCGCCGGGGGCTGGCTATCCGCAGCCCAGGTGGGTGCCGTCACCGGCCTCACCGCCGGCGTCATGACCATCCTCTTTGGCCTCATCGCCAACCTGCCCTTCGGACTTGCCGCCGGCCTGGGCATCAACTCCTTCCTGGCCGTCTCGGTGATCCAGGAAGTCACCTGGCCCGAGGCCATGGGCCTGGTGGTGATCAACGGCATCCTGATCGTCCTCTTCGGCGTCACCGGCGCCCGGACCGCCATCTTCCGGGCAGTGCCCAAGGAACTGAAGGCCGCCATCACCGTGGGCATCGGCCTGTTCATCGCCTTCATCGGCTTCGTGGACTCCGGCTTCGTCCGGCCCACGGCAGGCGGTCCGCCGGTCCAACTGGGCGACGGCGGCTCCATCACCTCGGTACCCACGCTCGTCTTCGTCATCGGCCTCCTTGCCATGGGGATCCTGGTGGCGCGCAAGGTCCAGGGCGGCCTGCTCATCGGCATCGTCGGCACCACCGTGCTGGCCGCCGTCGTGGAAGCCGTCCTGAAGCTTGGCCCGGCCAGCGCCACCAACCCCGGCGGCTGGCACCTGAACACCCCCGTCCTGTCCGGCCGGCTGGTCTCGGCACCGGACCTCGGTTTGGTGGGGCAGTTCGACCTGTTCGGCTCGTTCGCCCGGATCGGCGGCCTGGCCGCCACCATGCTGGTGTTCACGCTGGTGTTCACCAACTTCTTCGACGCCATGGGAACCATGACCGGCCTGGCCAGGAGCGCCGGCGTCGCCCACAAGGACGGCACGTTCCCGCGGCTGAAAGCGGCCTTCATCGTGGAAGGCTTCGGCGCCGTGGCGGGCGGGGCAACCTCCGGTTCCTCCAACACCGTGTACATCGACTCCGCCGCCGGCATCGGCGAAGGGGCACGGACCGGCCTGGCCTCGGTGGTCACCGGCGTGCTGTTCCTCGGCTCGATGTTCCTCACCCCGCTCACCAGCGTGGTGCCGCTCGAGGTCGCGGCCGCCGCCCTGGTGGTGGTGGGGGCGATGATGATGGCGCAGATCCGGGAGATCAAGTTCACCAAGTTCACCGTGGCCCTGCCGGCATTCCTGACCATCGTCACCATGCCGCTGACCTACTCGATCGCCAACGGCATCGGTGTTGGCTTCGTGAGCTGGGCCGTCATCGGGGCTGCGTCAGGCAAGGCGAAGAAAATCCATCCGCTGATGTGGGTGGTGAGCATCGGGTTCCTGGTGTACTTCGCCCGCGGTCCGATCAACCACCTGCTCGGAGGCTGAGCTTGCCCCAGCCACACCGGGGGCCGGGCCAACCCTTGGCCCGGCCCCTGCCAGGACCGACAATGGACACCACCGCCGCGCGGAAGAAGGAGTGCCGCCATGCTTGACCTGATCCCTTCGCTGGGCCCGTGGCTGCACCGGCTTGCAGACGGGCAGTTCGCCGTCGCCACCATCGTGGCGGCGTCCGGTTCCGTGCCCCGGCCGGTGGGAACATCCATGCTGGTCACCGAATCCGGCGAGGTGCTGGGCAGCCTCTCCGGCGGCTGCGTGGAAGGCGCCGTGGTGGTGCTCGCCCAGGAGGCAATGGACGACGGCGGCCCGCGCCTTGAGTCCTACGGGTTCAGTGCCGCCGACGCCTTCGCCGCGGGGCTCACCTGCGGGGGACGGCTGGACATCCACATCCAGCCGGTGCCCGCCGCGGTTCCGGGCGAACCCGCCCATCCGCTGCGCACTGCCCTGCTGCAACTCGCCGAACCCGGCCCGGACCAATCCATGGCCCTG
The DNA here is from genome assembly GCF_019977375.1 of Arthrobacter sp. NicSoilB11. NCBI lineage: Bacteria > Bacillati > Actinomycetota > Actinomycetes > Micrococcales > Micrococcaceae > Arthrobacter > Arthrobacter sp. NicSoilB11. Next base: position 3,682,488 of record NZ_AP024657.1, on the reverse strand, counting down.
GTACGGCTGCTGGGCAGCCCGGGAGGCGCCGCCGTCGTACTGCACCACCCCGCCACGGCCGGCGTGGCCGCATCCCCGGAGCTGTCCTTCCTCCAGGGGGAGGCGGCACTGCAGGTGGAGGCCATCCTGCGCCTCGGTGGCACCGGACTGGTCAGTATTCCAGGGGCGGGGGACTGTCTGCCAGACTGGACAGGGCAGCCTATGGACGGGTCCGCCGTCCTCGTGGAGTCACGGCTGGCCCCGCCGCGGATGCTGGTGTTCGGCGCCAACGACTTCGGCGCGGCACTGGTACCGGCTGCGAAGCTGCTGGGCTACCACGTGACCCTGGTTGATGCCCGGCCCGCCTTCGCCAGGCAGCCCCGTTTTGCCGGCGCCGACCAGGTAGTGGCCGAGTGGCCGCACCGGTACCTGGCGGCGGAAGCGGCTGCGGGCAGGACGGACCACCGCACCGTGGCCGCCGTCCTGACCCATGATCCGAAGTTCGACATCCCGTTGCTGGAAGCCGCGCTGGCCCTGGACCTCGCCTACGTTGGCGCCATGGGCTCCCGCCGGAGCCACCTCCAGCGGGTGGGCGAACTCCTCAGCGCGGGTGTCCCGCCGGAGCGGATCGCCCAGCTGCACTCACCCATCGGGCTGGATCTTGGTGCCGCCACCCCCGCCGAAGTGGCGGTGTCCATCACCGCGGAAATCATCGCAGCCCGCAACCGCGCCGCCAGTTGCCTGCCGCTGCGTGAAACCTCCGGCACCATCCACCCCCACCCCGCGCCCACGCCGGCGCCTACAGACTCTGACAAGCAGGAGATCGCATGGACATGAACACCATTGAGGCGGTGGTCCGCACCACCGACCCCTCGGAATGGCGCGACGGCGACGCCTGGCTTGCCGGCGGGACGGTCCTTTTCTCCTACGGCAGCTACGCCTTCGGGCCCCAGCCGCTCAAACGGCTCCTGGACCTCGACGCCGCAGGCTGGACGCCGATCACCGTCACCGACGACGGGATCGAGCTTGCCGCCACCTGCACCATCGCCGGGCTGTACAGCCTTCCCGGGCTTCCGGATGTGTCGGACCGCGGCTGGACGGCGCTGGACCTGGTCCGGGCATGCTGTGACTCCTTCGTGGCCTCCTTCAAGGTGTGGAACATGTCCACCGTGGGCGGCAACCTCTGCACCTCGCTGCCCGCCGGCCCCGTCATTTCGCTGTGCGCCGGACTGGACGGCACAGCCACCCTCATCGCACCGGATGGCGGCAGCCGCACCCTTCCGGTGGCGGACTTCATCACCGGCGACGCGAAAAACGCCCTGGCACCCGGTGAGCTGCTCCGCAGCGTCCACCTCCCGGCGTCGGCCCTTTCCGCCCGCGTGGCGTTCCGCCGCCTGTCCCTGAGCAACCTGGGCCGGTCCGGCGTGCTGCTCATTGGAAGGCTCGACGGCGGCACCTCCCTGGTGCTGACCGTCACCGCCGCCACCAAGCGGCCCGTGCAGCTGCGCTTCGACGCGCTGCCGGACGCGGACCGGCTGGCGGCCGGACTTGATGACCATATTCCGGCGAAGCTCTACCACGACGACATCCACGGGCTGCCCGCCTGGCGCCGCGACATGACGTACCGGCTGGCCGAGGAAATCCGGGCCGAGCTGGCAGCGCCGCAGGGAACGCCGGGACTGGCTGTGTCCGGGGACTTCTGGCCGGCCCGGACCGGCGGGATGCCGGGCTCCGGGCCCACAACTCTTTCGAAAGGGGCCTGAGCATGGCCATCGAGATTAACGGAATTTCCGCGGACGCGGCACCCCGTCCCGGGCAGTGCCTGCGCACGTTCCTGCGGGAGCAGGGAAACCTGGGGGTAAAGAAAGGCTGTGACGGCGGCGACTGCGGTGCCTGCACGGTGCACGTGGACGGCACCCCGGTCCACAGCTGCATCTACCCGGCTGTCCGGGCGGAGGGCCATGCCGTCACCACTATCGAGGGGCTCGCGGATGCCGGCGCCCACGACGGGCAGCTCCACCCGGTGCAGCAGCAGTTCCTGGAGCGCCAGGGCTTCCAGTGCGGCTTCTGCACGGCCGGCATGGTGATGACGGCCGCCACCTTCACAGATGAACAGAAGGAGAACCTGCCCCGGAACCTCAAAGGCAACCTCTGCCGGTGCACCGGCTACCGTGCCATCGCGGATGCCGTCTGCGGGGACGCCGGGCACCCGGATCCCCAGGGGCCGGGCTCCGGCATCGCAGGGGACGGGCAGCCGGATCCGGAGCCGGGCCGGCTGGGCGATGACGTCCCGGCGCCGGCCAGCCGCGCAGTCGTCAGGGGCGCTGCCCGGTACACCCTGGACGTGCCGCCGGAGCAGCTGCAGGGGCTGCTGCACCTGAAGATCCTGCGTTCGCCCCATGCCCACGCGCGGGTGGTGTCCATCGACAAGGCTGCGGCGCTGAGGGTTCCCGGCGTGGTAGCCGTCTTCACCTCCGAAGACGCCCCGGAACAGCTGTTCTCCACCGCACAACACGAGCTGTTCACGGACGACCCCGATGACACCCGGGTGCTCGATGACGTGGTCCGGTTCATTGGGCAGCGGGTGGCCGCCGTCGTGGCTGAATCGGTGGGCGCCGCGGAAGCCGGCGTCCGTGCCCTCCGGGTGGACTATGAGGAACTCCCGGCGGTCCTCTCACCGCAGGATGCACTGCTGCCCGGCGCCCCGCTGGTCCACGGTGGCAAGGATGCTGCAGGTTCCCGGATCGCCCGTCCTGATCGGAACGTGGTGGCGGAGCTCCACTCGGAGCTGGGCAGCGTGGCCGACGGTTTCGCTGCCGCCGACTTCATCCACGAAAAGACCTACCAAACCCAGCGGGTCCAGCACGTGGCACTGGAAACCCATGCAGCCATCGCCTCGGTGGACGCTGAAGGACGGCTGCAGGTGCGCACCTCCAGCCAGGTCCCCTTCCTGGTCCGCCGCACCCTGTGCCGGATCTTCGGCCTGGAAGAGGACAAGGTGCATGTGGTGGCCGGCCGCGTGGGCGGCGGGTTCGGCGGCAAGCAGGAAGTGCTCACCGAGGACCTCGTGGCGCTCGCGGCCCTCAAGCTCGGCCGGCCCGTCCAGCTGGAACTGACCCGCACCGAACAGTTCACCGCCACCACCACCCGGCACCCCTTCACCATCAAGCTGAAGGCCGGAGCCAGCAAGGACGGGAAGCTGACGGCCCTGGAGCTGGACGTGGTGACCAACACCGGCGCCTACGGAAACCACGGCCCCGGCGTCATGTTCCACGGCTGCGGCGAATCGCTGGCGGTCTACAACTGCGCGAACAAGAAGGTGGACGCGCATTCTGTGTACACCAACACCGTGCCGTCCGGAGCTTTCCGCGGGTACGGGCTGAGCCAGATGATCTTCGCCGTCGAGTCCGCCATGGATGAGCTCGCCGCCGGGATCGGCATGGACCCGTTCGAGTTCCGCCGCCGGAACATGGTCCGGGAAGGGGACCACATGCTGTCCACCCAGCCGGACCCGGAAGAGGACGTCCATTACGGCAGCTACGGGCTGGACCAATGCCTGGACCTGGTCAGGGACGCGCTGGACCGCGGTCGCGAACGCTACCGGCAGGCCGGCCTTGAGGACCTGGGGCCTGACTGGATGGTGGGCGAAGGCACGGCCCTGTCCATGATCGACACCGTGCCGCCGCGCGGCCACTTTGCCCATTCAAGGCTCCGGCTCCTGCCGGACGGAACGTACCAGGCCGACGTCGGGACCGCCGAGTTCGGGAACGGCACCACCACGGTGCACGCCCAGCTTGCCGCTACCGCCCTCTCCACGGAAGCGTCCAGGGTGGCGGTGCGGCAATCGGACACGGACCTGGTAGAGCACGATACCGGCGCCTTCGGCTCGGCCGGCACCGTAGTGGCCGGCAAGGCCACCCTCGCCGCAGCAGAGGAACTGGCCGTCCGGATCCGTGCATTCGCCGCCGGCATCCGGCAGACCCAGGCGTCCGCCTGCGTCCTTGAGGACGACGTCCTGGTGGTCGACGGGACTCCCGTGGCACTGTCTGAACTGGCCCAGGCCGCGGAGAGTGCCGGCGTCGAACTCGCCGCCGAGGGGCGCTGGGGTGGGACTCCGCGCTCCGTCGCATTCAATGTGCACGGCTTCCGGGTGGCGGTGAACCGCGGCACCGGCGAGCTGAAGATCCTGCAAAGCGTGCAGGCGGCCGACGCCGGCGTGGTGGTCAACCCGCGGCAGTGCCGCGGCCAGATCGAAGGTGGGATCGCCCAGGCCCTTGGCGCCACGCTCTACGAGGAGGTGGTGGTGGACGACGCCGGAAAGGTCACCACGGACATCCTGCGGCAGTACCACATCCCTACTTTTGCGGACGTGCCGCGCAGCGAGGTGTACTTCGCGGACACCAACGACAAGATGGGGCCGCTGGGGGCCAAGTCGATGAGCGAAAGCCCCTTCAACCCGGTGGCGCCGGCGCTGGCCAACGCCATCCGCAACGCCACGGGCGTGCGCTTCGCGTCGCTGCCAATTGCCCGGGACCGCATCTACCTGGGGCTGAAGGAGGCGGGGCTGGTGCCCAAGCTCGAGCACGCCCGGTCATAACGCCGGGGCCCTGCCCGCACCGTGCGTGCGGAAGGCCCAAAAGGTGTTCGCAGCGGGGCAACCTGACTGCGGGTTGCATCGTTGCATATAGTCAGGGGATGGAACAGCGGATTTTAGGCAAGACCGGACGGAACGTCTCCATCGTGGGGCTCGGCACCTGGCAGCTCGGCGCGGACTGGGGCAACGTGGACCCGGCACAGGCGCAGGCCATCCTCGCCGCCTCCGTGGAGGCCGGGGTCACCCTCTTCGACACCGCAGACGTGTACGGCGACGGCAAGAGTGAGCAGGCTATCGGGAAGTTCCTGGCGGACAACCCGGGCCTCGGCGTCACGGTGGCCACCAAGATGGGCCGCCGGATGGAACAGCGGCCGGAAAACTACACGCTGGCCAATTTCCGCCAATGGGTGGACCGCTCAAGGAAAAACCTGGGCACGGACACCCTGGACCTGGTCCAGCTGCACTGCCCGCCCACCCCGGTCTACAGCAACAACGAGGTCTACGACGCCCTGGACACCCTTGTGGCCGAAGGCGCCATCCGTAACTACGGCGTCAGCGTGGAGCGGACGGACGAGGCCCTCGAAGCCATCCGCCACAAGGGAACTGCCTCGGTGCAGATCATCCTGAACGCCTTCCGGCTCAAGCCGCTGGACGAGGTGCTTCCGGCCGCCAAAGCGGCCGGGGTGGGCATCATCGCCCGCGTGCCGCTGGCGTCCGGCCTGCTGTCCGGGAAGTACTCGAAAGAGACCACCTTCGCGGAGAACGACCACCGGAACTACAACCGCAAGGGCGAGGCGTTCGACGTTGGCGAGACTTTCTCCGGCGTGGACTACGAACTGGGCCTGAAGGCCGTGGCGGAGTTCGAACAGCTGGTGCCGGAGGGCGCCACCACCGCGCAGGCGGCCATTGCGTGGATTGCCGCGCAGGACGGCGTCACCTCGGTGATCCCCGGCGCGCGCAACGTGGATCAGGCCAGGGCCAACGCCGCCGCGGCCACGGTCAGCATCAGCGAAGAGTTCGACGCCGGCGTCCGCTGGATCTACGACCACTACTTCCGTGAGGCCATCCACCCCCGCTGGTAAGGCAGCACCTGTGGGCGGCAGGGAGTTGAACGATGACCAAGACGTCGGACTACCGGGCGGTCCTGGAAGCGCTGCCGTCGGCGCAATGGGAGGCGTACCTCCGCGCCGAGTCAGGATTGCCGGGGCCGCGCGGCAACCTTGAACTGGTTGCGGCGTTCGCCGACGTGGCGGATCCCGGCCTCATCCGACGGCTCGTTGACAGTCCGGACGAGTACCTTGCCATGTGCGCTGCTGTCGGCCTCGGCCGCCTGCTTGCCGCGGGTGACCAGCGCGCCGCGGAAACACTAAGGGTCATGGCGGAGGACGGGCGCTGGCGGGTTCGTGAAGGTGTTGCCATGGCCCTGCAGCGGCTGGGAGACGCGGACATGCGGGCACTGTGGGCGTTGGCCAGGGAATGGGTGGACGGGAAGCCCCTGGTCCAACGTGCCCTTGCAGCCGGGGTCTGCGAACCACGGCTGCTCCGCGTACCGGAAGATGCAGCCAAGGCAGTGGAAACCCTCGACCGGATCACGGCGTCGGTCGAAGGAACCGGCCCGGAATCGCGGAAGCTGGATCAATTCCGCGTGCTGCGCCAGGGGCTCGGCTATTGCTGGAGCGTTGCCGCGGCCGCTTCCCCTGCCCTGGGCTTCGCGCGGCTGGAGCGGTGGGCAGCCAGCCAGGACAAGGATGTCCGCTGGATCGTGCGCGAAAACCTTCGGAAAGCCCGGCTGTCCCGCGCGGACGCACCGGCAGCGGAACGCGTTGCGGCGGTCCTGGACCACTCCGGCGGATGACAGCGCCAGCAATTCAAGCCTTCGTTGAGCGGCTGGCCGCCGTCGAGGCCGGGCCGGCCTGCAACAACTTCTTCAACCGTTCCGTCCCGGCGAATGAGCTGCGCCGGCGCAACCTTGAGATCTACCTGCAGGAAATGCTGGACCGGCGGCCCAGGGTACTGCTGGTGGGTGAGGCCCCGGGCTTTAGGGGCATGCGGATCACGGGCGTGCCCTTCACCAACAGGACCATCATCGAAGGTCCCGTCAACAGGTTTGGACTCTTCGGCCCCGGCAAAGGCTATGTGCTGCCGCCGGACGCCGCGGGAATAGCCGCCGAACCTACTGCAACGGTGCTGTGGCAAGTCCTCGAAGAAGTGGACATCGTACCGCTGCTCTGGAGTGCTTTCCCCTGGCACCCCCACCAGCCCGGCAAGCCCTTGTCCAACCGCACACCAAAACCCTCGGAAACCAAGCTCGGAACATCCTTCTGGCAGGAGCTCGCGGAGATCTTCGGGATCAGCTCCATCGTGGCAGTGGGAAATGTGGCCCAGCACAGCCTGCAGCGCAGCGGCCTGGCTGCCCCTAAGATCCGGCATCCTGCCCATGGCGGCCGGTCCGGCTTCAAGCGGGGACTCGAGGAGTTGCTTGAGGGAAGGCTGCAGGATTGACCTGACTCTTCACGGCCAGAATGTCGGACCCCCTTGCCATGATGGGTTTATGGGGAAAGCGGCGGTGGTGAGGGCGTTCGAGGAGATCCGTGCTGCCCTTGCTGTGCTTCAGGCTGAGGTGGATGGGGAGGGTCTGGAGGCGTTCGCGGATGCTGATGCGGTTTCTGATCCGCTGGCCGGTTTGGCGGATGGGTGCCTGGACATCCTCGCCGGGGCCCGGGAGGTCGAGGCGCGGGTTGCGGGGGTGAAGGCGAAGGCTGCGGTGGCGTACGCGGAGGCTGCGCATGCTGTGGCGGGGCCGGACGTGCCGGTGGTGGCGCAGGAAATGGCGGTCGCGGCGGAGATCGGGTGCGTGCTGGCCCTGGGTCCGCGGGCGGCGGCGTCGTTCCTGGCCACCTCCCACGCCCTGACTGTTTCCTTGCCGCGGACTTTGGAGGCGCTGCAGTCCGGAACCCTGTCGTGGCAGCACGCGCTGGTGATGGCCGACGAAACGGCGAGCCTTGATGTGGCGGGGGCGGCGGCGTTGGAGGCGCATTTCCTGCCACCCGATACACCGGACCCGGACGCCCTTCCCCCGGCCAGGGGGTGCCCGGTTGGGGAACTGCCGGCGCACCGGTTCCGGGTCAAGGCCCGGACCTGGCGGGAACGCCACCACGCCGAATCGATCGAGAAGCGGCACGCCAGGGGTGTGGCGGAGCGGCGGGTGGAGTTCCGGCCGGACCGGGACGGGATGGCGTGGCTGGGCGCGTACCTGCCCGCGGACCAGGCCATGTCCGGCTGGAACCGGCTCACCGCTGCCGCACGGGGCCTGCAGGGGCCGGCCGAGGACAGGACCATGCCCCAGCTGCGGGCCGACAGTTTCGCCGCAGCGATCCTCGGCAGCGGCGACACCCGGGGCGGCAGCACCAGTCTCAGCAGTGCCAGTGCCAGTGCCAGTGCCAGTGCCACTGCCGGCGCCCTGGCTGCTGCGCGGCCGGGCGCCGGTGCCGGTGGCACTGATAGCGCCGCATCGGGAACTGGCCACCAGTCGCCATCGGTCCGCGCCGAGGTCCTGGTTACGGTTCCGGTGTTCGCGCTGATGGGCCTGACCGATGAGCCGGCGATGCTGGATGGGTATGGTCCGGTGCCGGCGTCGATGGCGCGGCGACTGGTCGCGGACGGGGCGGCCTCGTTTTACCGGGTGTTGGTGGACCCGCGGGACGGGGCGCCGTTGGAGATCGGCCGGAAGAGTTACCGGGTTCCCAGGGCGATGCGGGCCTGGCTGCGGATGCGGGACGGGAAATGCCCGTTCCCGGGCTGCAGCAACACCTCCCTGGACACGGAGGCCGACCATCTTCTCGCCTGGCACCACGGCGGCACCACCGGCATCAGCAACCTGGGACAGCCCTGCCCGAAGCACCACCGGCTCCGGCACACCACCGGCTGGAGACCCACCCCGGCCAGCACGAACGAACCACCGGGCTGGACCTCGCCCACCGGCCGCCACTACACAAGCGAACACCAGGACTGGGAACCACCAAGGTGGCCGGAACGCCCACAGCCGGGCAGCATCGACATCGTTCACCACGGCACGTCCCCCTGGGAGGATGCCCTTGAGAAGTTCCTGCACGCCCATGCCTGACCACCCTCGGTTGCTAACGGAGAAGCCCCAACTGGTCCGGGGTATCCACATCCTCACCCGTTGACTGGTCGCTGCAATCCACCTCATCCACCAGTTCCGGATGCGCCCGCAGGAAGCCGCGTGCGCCGGCGTCGCCCTTCACTGTTGCACACACCGCTTCCCGCAGGGTCACGTCGATGAGCAGGGGATGGCCGCGCTGGAGTTCAGCGTCCCCGCCCTCGCCGGGGCCGTCGCGTCGGCGGTAGGCGGCAGCGGTAATCCGTCCGGGGCGGTGGCGGTCCAGCAGCCGCTCCACGGTTTCGGAGGTCAGGCCCGGCTGGTCCACCAGCGCAACCAGCAGGTGGTCCTGCGGAGCCGCGGCCTGGTTCCCGAGCAGGAAGGAGCTGCCCATGCCTGACTGCCATTCCACGTTGGTCAGCACGCGGCACTGGTCCAAACGGGCAGCAGCCTCAACATCAGCTGCTCCAGCCCCCAGGACCACCACCACTTCCCGGCAACCGCCGTCGAGCAGCCTGCCTGCGATGGCCTCAACCAGTGGCCGACCGCGATACGGCAACAGGGCCTTGGGGCCCAAACCCAGCCGTGTCCCGCCTCCGGCTGCCAGCACAATGCCCGTCACCCTGGGGCCAGCCGATTCCGTTCCGCGGGCATCCATGCTCGTCATAGCTGCACTGTAGTGCTTCCGAGGCGGTGGCCTTTTACACACCAAGTTCCCGGGCACGCCGCAATGCGCCAACGGCTCCAGCCACGAGCTCCTGCACGATCCCTGCGGCCGGGAGAATGCTGCTGACCAGCCCCGCGGACTGGCCGGTGAATGGTACATACTCCTCCATCCGCCCCTCCCGGATTCCCGTTCCAATATCTTCCTGGAGCCGGGCCGACTGCTGCACCGCTCCAGCCCGGTTGGGTTGCCACTGATCTATGAAAGGGGTCCGCAGGGCGCGGGGAACCACATCGAAGGCACCGCTCCCCGGTTTCGTGAAGATATCGTCCCAGACCTCCACCTTGACGGCGTCCTGGGCTTCGGCGGCTACCAGGGAGCGTTTCCAGCCTTCGCTGATCGATGCTTCTGTCGACGCCAGGAAACGCGTCCCCATATTGGCTCCCTGGGCGCCCAGCATGAGGGCAGCCGCCAAGCCCCTGCCGTCTGCAATTCCACCCGCAGCCAGAACCGGCAAGGGATTCACCGCATCCACCACCTGCGGCACCAGGACCAACGTGGAGATACTCCCGCCGAACCCGCCGGCTTCAGCTCCCTGGGCAATGATCACGTCCGCGCCGCGGTCCGCAGCCAGCCGGGCCTGCTGGACAGTGTGGACCTGCTGTACAAAAAGGCCACCCGCTGCATGCACCTTTGCCGGGAATCCGTACGGATCGCCCAGCGCCATGGAAATCACAGGCGCCTGCATCTCCACAGCTATGTCGAAGGACTCGGGGTGGCCCTGCAGCCAGGGCTGGGTGAAGTTCACCGCGAAAGGCCGCCCGGTGAGCTCCCGGATTCGCCGGATGCTGCCGCGAAGATCCTCGGCGGTGCGAAGTGCACCGCCGAGGCTGCCCAAAGCGCCTGCGTTGGAAACAGCAGCAGCCAGTGCTGCATCGCTCCCGAAGAGCCCCATTCCCGCCTGCATGATGGGGTAGTCAATTCCGAGGAGTTTACAAAAAGACGTCCGCAGCATCGGACTCCACCGCTGCTCCTTCACACAACAGGGACTGGCTTACAGGGCAAGTACAGACCGCAGCTGCACCGTCGTCAATAGGCCCAAAGGCCTCCGGAATTTGGCGCGGTTCCCCGTCTCAGGCGTCGCCGCCCGCGCCACCGGTGGTGCCGGCGTTGACGTCCAGGAGTTTGTAGCGGTCCAGGGCATACGACGGCGCGCTTTCCTCAACCTCGCCCCTCGCCGCCAGCATTTGCAGCACTTTCACCACGATGGAGTGGGTGTCGTTCTTGAAGTAGCGGCGCGCTGCTGCGCGGGTGTCGGAGAAGCCGAAGCCGTCGGCGCCGAGGGTGGCGAATTCGTTGGGGACGAACTGCCGGATCTGGTCGGGGACGGCTTTCATGTAGTCGGAGACGGCGACGATGGGGCCGGTGGCGCCTTCGAGTTGCTGGGTGACGAACGGGGTGCGGGCGGGTTGGCCGGGGTTGAGGAAGGCTTCTTCTTCGGCGGCGAGGCCGTCGCGGCGCAGTTCGTTCCAGGAGGTGACGGACCAGACGTCGGCGGAGACGTTCCAGTCGTCGGCCAGGACGCGCTGGGCTTCGATGGCCCAGGGCACGGAGACGCCGGAGGCGAGGATCTGGGTGCGGGGGCCGTCGATCTTTGCCGGTGCGAGCAGGTAGATGCCCTTGATGACGCCTTCGATGTCGAGGTTTTCGGGTTCGGCGGGCTGGACGATGGGTTCGTTGTACACGGTGAGGTAGTACATGACGTTCTTGTCCGTTGAGTCCGGCCCGTACATGCGTTCGAGGCCGGAGCGGATGATGTGGCCGATTTCGTAGCCGTAGGCGGGGTCGTAGGTGAGCACGGCGGGGTTGGTGGAGGCGAGCAGGGGGGAGTGGCCGTCGGCGTGCTGGAGGCCTTCGCCGGTGAGGGTGGTCCGGCCTGCGGTGGCGCCGATGATGAAGCCGCGGGTCATTTGGTCTGCTGCGGCCCAGAAGGCGTCGCCGGTGCGCTGGAAGCCGAACATGGAGTAGAACACGTAGACCGGGACCAGGGGCACGCCGTGGGTGGCGTAGGAGGTCCCGGCTGCGGTGAAGGCTGCCACGGCGCCGGCTTCGTTGATGCCGGGGTGGATCAGTTGCCCGGCGGGGGATTCCTTGTAGGCCAGGACCAGGTCGCGGTCCACGGAGAGGTAGTTCTGGCCCTCGGGGTTGTAGATCTTCGCGGTGGGGAAGAACGCATCCATGCCGAACGTGCGTGATTCATCCGGCACGATGGGCACAATCCTGCCCCCGAACTTTTTGTCACGGAGCAAATCCTTGAGCAGGCGGACGAAGGCCATGGTGGTGGCGGCCTGCTGCTTGCCAGAACCCCGCCTGGCTACCTCGTAGGACTTTTCATCCGGAAGCTCCACAGCACTGTATCGGCTGCGGCGCTCGGGAACCGATCCGCCCAACGCCCGCCGCCGTTCAAGGAGGTAGGCGATCTCGGGTGCATCCAGGCCCGGGTGGTAATAGGGAGGCCGGTATGGGTCGGCGTCCAGTTGTTCGTCCGAGATGGGGATCCGCAGGTAATCCCTGAAGTCCTTGAGATCCTCGACCGTCAGCTTCTTCATTTGGTGCGTGGCATTCCTGCCTTCAAACCGCGGTCCCAGGCCGTAGCCCTTGACGGTGTGGGCGAGGATGACGGTGGGTTTGCCCTTGAATTCGGTGGCGGCTTTGTAGGCTGCGTAGACCTTGCGGTAGTCGTGGCCGCCGCGTTTGAGGTTCCAGATCTGGTCGTCGGTGAGGTCCGCGACGAGGTCTTTGGTCTGCGGGGTTTTGCCGAAGAAGTGTTCGCGGACGAACCCGCCGGATTCGGCCTTGTAGGTCTGGTAGTCCCCGTCGACGGTTTCGTTCATGATTTTCACCAGGGACCCGTCGGTGTCGCGGGTGAGTAGGTCATCCCATTCCCGGCCCCAGACGACCTTGATCACGTTCCAGCCCGCGCCGCGGAAGAACGCTTCGAGTTCCTGCATGATCTTGCCGTTGCCGCGCACCGGCCCGTCCAGGCGCTGGAGGTTGCAGTTGATCACGAAGTTCAGGTTGTCCAGGTTTTCGTTCGCCGCCAGCTGCAGCAGGCCGCGGGATTCGGGTTCGTCCATTTCGCCGTCGCCCAGGAACGCCCAGACCTGCTGGTCCGAGGTGTCTTTCAGGCCCCGGTTGTGCAGGTACCGGTTGTTCTGGGCCTGGTAGATCGCGTTCATCGGGCCGATGCCCATGGACACGGTGGGGAATTCCCAGAAGTGCGGCATCAGGCGCGGGTGCGGGTAGGAGGACAGGGCGTGGCCCTCGCGGGACTTTTCCTGCCGGAACCCGTCCAGGTCCTCCTCGGAGAGGCGTCCTTCCATGAACGCCCGGGCGTACATGCCGGGGGAGGCGTGGCCCTGGAAGAAGACCTGGTCCCCGCCGCCGGGGTGGTCCTTGCCGCGGAAGAAGTGGTTGAACCCGACCTCGTACAGGGTCGCGGCACCGGCGTAGGTGGAGATGTGCCCGCCGACGCCGATATCGGGCCGCTGCGCCCGGTGGACCATGACGGCGGCGTTCCACCGCATGTAGGCCCGGTACCGGCGCTCGTACTCCTCGTTGCCCGGGAACTGGGCTTCCTGGTCCACCGGGATCGTGTTCACGTAATCGGTGGTGGTCACCATCGGCACCCCGACGCTCTGCGCGCCGGCGCGCTGCAGCAGGCTCCGCATGATGTATTGGGCACGCTCGGTGCCCTGTTCCCTGATCAACGCATCCAGGGACTCAACCCACTCGGCAGTCTCTTCCGGATCACGATCAGGCAGCTGGTTAGTCAACCCGCTGAGGATATGGGAGGTATCTTCTCCTGCAGCCACGGCAGCCTCTTTTCATCTTCGAATGCTCGGCTTGAGTTTTCATATTACGAGAAAACATTATTGCTAGATGAGATTAGTCAGACGCGGGGGTATGGTCAATGCGACCGGTGCCCCTGAGCCCGCAGAGTGCGCAGGCCGGGAGGAAGAAGCGGTTTGTGACTGCCGCCCATGCCGGCATTGCTTGACGTTCCCGTGACGCAGGTCATACTCTTATTTCACTATTCAATATCTTGATTCCGCAATGTGGAATAACAGAAACGACCCGAGGTCGGCCTCACCACACGGAATCCACCAAAGAATTGAGACCCCTATGCAAACCCCTCCATCGGCGGGCGTTGACGCGGACCTGGACCTGACAGCGCCGTCAGCCGGGCCGGTCCACCCGGCCGGCAGCGTTGAAGCCCTGTGCGAATCGGCCAGCGCGGCTTCCGGCAAGAGCATCAGCCCTTCCCTCTACAATGCAGACCTTGCCCCCACCAAACGCGCAGGCCGCAGCTGGACGAGCTACAGCATCTTCACCCTGTGGGCCAATGACGTGCACAGCCTGGGCAACTACGCCTTCGCCATCGGGCTGTTCGCATTGGGGCTGGGCGGGTGGCAGATCCTGATGGCACTCGGCATTGGTGCCGCGCTGCTGTTCGGCCTCCTTACCCTTTCCGGCTTCATGGGGGTGAAGACCGGCGTCCCCTTCCCGGTCATGAGCCGCATCAGCTTCGGCATCAGGGGCGCCCAGATCGCCAGCCTCCTCCGCGGCGCGGTGGCCGTGGCCTGGTTCGGCATTCAGACGTACCTGGCGTCCGTTGTCTTCCGCGTCATGCTCGTGGCCATGTTCCCGGGCCTCCACGACCTGGACCAGGACTCCCTCCTGGGGCTGTCCACGCTGGGGTGGATGGCATTCGTGGCCCTCTGGGTGGTCCAGCTGGTCATCGTCAGCTTCGGCATGGAGATGATCCGCAAATACGAGGCCTTCGCCGGCCCTGTCATCCTGGCCACCATGGCCGCAATGGCTGTCTGGATCTTCGTGGAAGCCGGCGGAAGCATCGCCTGGTCCTCCAACAAGGCCCTGGAAGGGCCGGAAATGTGGCTCACGATCTTCGCCGGCGGCGCCCTATGGGTTTCGATCTACGGCACCTTCGTCCTGAACTTCTGCGATTTCACCCGCTCAGCCGTCTCAAAGAAGGCCGTGGTCCGCGGAAACTTCTGGGGCATCCCCATCAACATGCTCGTGTTCGGCGCCATCGTGGTGGTCATGGCCGGTGGCCAGTTCAAAATCAACGGGACCATCATCAAGAGCCCCTCGGATATCGTCCAGACCATCCCCAACACGCTCTTCCTGGTCCTTGCGTGCCTTGCCCTGCTGATCCTGACCATCGCAGTGAACCTCATGGCCAACTTCGTCGCCCCTGTCTACGCCCTGACCAACCTGTTCCCCCGGCGGTTGAACTTCCGCAAGGCAGCAATGGTCTCCGCCACCATCGGCCTGGTCATCCTGCCCTGGAACCTCTACAACAACCCGCTGGTCATCGTGTACTTCCTGGGCGGCCTCGGTGCCTTGCTCGGCCCGCTGTTCGGCGTCGTCATGGCTGACTACTGGCTGATCCGCCGTGGCAAGGTCAACGTCCCGGAGCTCTACACGGCATCACCGGAGGGCGCGTACTTCTACAGGAAGGGCGTCAACCCCCGGGCGGTCATCGCCATGGTTCCGGCCGCCGTCCTTGCCCTGCTGATCGCCTTCGTACCGGCACTGGCTGCCGCGGCACCCTTCGCCTGGTTCTTCGCAGCGGGCATTGCGGCGGCACTGTACTTCTTCATCGCCGACCGCAACCAAAGGCTGGACGACCACGACGGGGAAGCCATCGCCGTCGTCAGTACCCACTGAGCCAGTCACAAGCCAAGGACCTACCCAATGCGCATACTTGTCGCCAACGTAAACACCACGCAATCAATGACGGACTCCATCGCGGCCTCGGCACGCAGTGTTGCCGCTCCCGGCACGGAAATCGTGGGAATCACCCCGAGGTTCGGCGCGGACTCCTGCGAAGGCAACTTCGAAAGCTACCTGGCTGCCATCGCCGTGATGGACGCCGTCACCTCCTTCCCGGGAACGTTTGACGCCGTCATCCAGGCCGGCTACGGCGAGCACGGGAGGGAAGGGCTCCAGGAACTGCTGGACGTGCCGGTGGTCGACATCACCGAGGCTGCCGCCGGCACAGCCATGTTCCTGGGCCACAAATACTCGGTGGTCACCACGCTGGACCGGACGGTTCCCCTCATCGAGGACCGGCTGAAGCTGGCCGGCCTGGACGCAAGATGTGCTTCCGTCCGTGCCAGCGGAATGGCGGTCCTGGAACTCGAGGAGGAACCGGAACGCGCCGTTGAGGCAATCATCAACCAGGCCATGCTGGCCGTCACTGAGGACAAGGCCGAGGTGATTGTCCTTGGCTGCGGCGGGATGGCGGGGCTGGACGAACAGATCCGGCAACGGGCAGGCGTTCCCGTAGTGGACGGTGTGGCCTCGGCCGTAACCATCGCCGAATCGCTGGTCCGGATGGGCCTTTCCACCTCCAAGGTGCGGACCTTCGCTGCGCCGCGTCCCAAGACCGTCATAGGCTGGCCGCTGAACAAGCCGGCCGTGCCGGCGCAGTTTTAGGCCAGGAGACCGCATGACCACTTCCCTTCCCACAGCACGCGTCGCCGTAGTGACCGGGGCCGGCTCCGGCATTGGCCGGGAGGTTGCCCGGCAGATGCTGGCCGACGGCTATCGCGTGGTGCTGGCCGGCCGCCGCGAGGCCCAACTTGCTGAAACGGCGGACGGCCACGCGGAGGCCCTGGTGGTGCCGTGCGACGTCACCCGGCGCGACGACGTCGAACGGCTTTTCGAGGCAGCGCGCCGGAAGTGGGGGCGGGTGGACGTCCTGTTCAACAATGCCGGCGTGTTCGGTCCCGCCGCCGGGGTGGATGAGATCAGCCTGGAAGACTGGAACGCCACCCTTGCCGTGAACCTCACCGGGTCCATGCTGTGCGCCGCCGCGGCGGTAAGGACCATGAAATCGCAGGAACCGCAGGGCGGCCGGATCATCAACAACGGCTCCATCTCGGCGCATTCACCGCGGCCGCGGACGGTGGCCTATACGGTCACCAAGCATGCCATGACAGGCCTGACCAGGAGCATCGAACTGGACGGCCGGGGCTACGGCATCACCTGCGGGCAGATCGACATCGGCAACACCGCCACCGACATCATGGACACCATCGGCGTCGGCTCGGGGGCCCTGCAGGCAGACGGCAGCCGCAAGGTGGAGCCCATGTTTCCGGTGGCGGACGCGGCCCGCGCAGTACTGATGATGGCCAACATGCCGGCCTCGGCCAGCGTGGGGTCAGTAGTGGTCACCGCTGCGGGCATGCCCTTCATCGGCCGCGGCTAAGGCTTCTGCCGGGCCGGAGCAGCGCGAAGGGCCGGAGGGGCTAGAGGGGCAGCAGGGCTGACAGGTCCGCCCGCAGCCCGGACGCGGCCACCTTTCCGGCGCTGACTGCGTCGGCCCACTCCATCTGTCCCGTCACCATCGCAAGCCAGGTGGCGGCGTCGCACTCAATCACGTTGGGCGGGGTGCCGCGCGTATGCCGCGGGCCCTCAACGCACTGGGTGACGCCGAACGGCGGGACGCGCACCTCCACGGAGTTTCCCGGTGCACGCGCCGTCAGCTCCTCCAGCGAGTACCTGACGGCAGTGGCCAGGACGGTTCGCGGCAAGGGAGCGTCCGACGACGGCTGGGCAGCTTCCAGCCATGCGTTCAGTGCTGCTTTGCCTTGCTGGACGTCAATACGACGGCGGGCTACGGCCATGCGGTCAGCCTTCCTTTGATGTCTGGTGTGGGAAGGGGTGTCAGTCCAGGAGGGCGGAAACAGCGGGGCCCAGGCGGATCTTTCCTACCGGCCGTCCGCCGCCCATCACCGGTTCCACAACCTGCTCCAGGGCGCTGGCAACTCCCGGGATCTCCACGGCCCCCGCCGCGGCGAGCAGCGTCAGGGCCACCAGCGAGGTGGCCCTGATGTTTCCGTCCAGGATCTTGACGGCCACGGACACGCCCTGCGGAGTGGCCATGGCCAGCACCCCCTCTGCCCCGATCTTGGCGATGATCTCCAGCTCGTCCATCACCAGGGTGTTGGCCTCGCCACGGCCCTGTACCGCCCATGGGTAATCGAGCATCGAAGTGGCGATGGTGGCGGCCCTGGCGCTGAAGCTCTGGTCCCCGGGAGCCTTGGCGAGCTGGGAGTAAGCCCTGGCCAGGCCTTTCAGGGAGACAGCCGCCACGGGGGCGCCGCAGCCGTCGATCCCCAGGTGGGCGATCTTCTCACCCGTGTATTCCTCCACAACGGTGCGCACGCGCTGCTGCAGCGGGTGGTTCGGCTCCAGGTAGCTGTGCGTGTCCCACCCGTTTTCCGTGCAGGCCCACAGGAAAGCGGCGTGCTTTCCGGAGCAGTTGTACGCCAGCCGCGACTTGCCCTTTTCGGAGCGCACCAGCCAGTTCCGGGCCGTTTCATCCTGCGGCCAGGCCTCGGGGCACTGCAGCTGGTCTTCACGGACTCCGGCGGCCTTGAGCATGCCCGCCACCACGTCCATGTGGTCCAGGGAGCCCGTGTGGCTTCCGCAGGCAATGGCCACCTGCGCGCCCCGCAGCGGAACCCCGGACTGCATGGCGGCCAATGCCTGGAACGGCTTGAGCGTGGACCGCGCGAAGATGGGCGTGTTGATGTCTCCGAGTTCGGTGACCACCGAGCCGTCGGCGGACAGGAGCACGGCGGAACCGATGTGCCGCGACTCCACAAAGCCGCTGCGTTCGATCACGGCCAGTTCGACGGCGGAGTCAACAGTGAAGGTGGCATGCGGATTATGCGGCATACTGCCAGTCTATGGGCCAGCCCCGCAGAAGCCCGGGCACTCCGGGCTGCGGCCTACTGCACGGTGACCATTATCGACTGCCAGCCTGACGCACCGTCAGGCACGGGATCTGCGCGCTGGTCGGTTTGGACCGCCCCGGTCCCGTCGGTTGCCCGTACCTTGATGTAGTGGGGGCCGGGCGTGGCGTCCCACTCGTAGGACCACTGGCGCCAGGTAACGGTGGACGCTTCGGCGGAGAGGGTGGCTTCCGCCCACCCGCCGTTGTCGATCTGGATTTCCACTTTGCTGATGCCGCGAGTTTGGGCCCATGCGGTGCCGCCCACCGCGACTTTTCCGGCCGGCACCTTCGCGAAGGACTTGGGCACGTCCACGCGGGCCATCGTCTTGATGGGGCCGCGCTCGGACCAGCCGCGCTCGGTCCAGTAGGCCTTGCTGTCCGCGAAACGGGTGACCTCCAGGTCCACCACCCATTTGGTGGCGGACACAAACCCGTACAGTCCGGGGACCACCATCCGCACGGGGTAGCCGTGCTCCAGCGGAAGCGGCTCACCGTTCATGCCGATGGCCAGCATGGCGTCCCTGTCATCCTGCAGGACCTCAAGGGGAGTGGAAGCGCTGAAGCCGTCGATGGACTTTGACAGCACCATGTCTGCTCCTTCTTTGGGCTTGGCGCGCGCCAGCACCTCACGGATGGGCAGGCCCAGCCACTTGGCGTTTCCGGCGAGGTTGCCGCCCACTGGATTGGACACGCAGGTGAGCGTGACGTGGGATTCGATCAGCTCGGCGTCGAGCAGGTCCTGGAAGGTGAGCGTCACTTCCTGCTCCACCAGCCCGTGAACGCGCAGTTCCCAGTCGTCAACGTTGATTTCCGGCACGCTCAAAGCCGTATCGATCCGGTAGAACTCGCCATTGGGCGTCAGCCACGGCGGGACGCCGGGGACCGTGGACTGGACCCCGCCCGGTACGGCGGCTGCAGCTTTCGCCGGCGTTGGCAGGCTCAACGCTTCACGGGCCTGGGCCACATTGCTGCGCGCCGCAGCCAGCAGCCGCCCACCGGTGGCGGCGATGCCCGCGGCTACGGCCGTGATCCCGGCAGTGGCGAAGAAGCGCCGGCGGCTGGTGCCTTCGCCCCCAGGCCGTTCGCCGCCGTCGGACGCTGTATCCGCCGGCGCTTCCGGCCACGCCTTCAGCCCCCACAGCGGCACCATCAGGCGGTGCAGGACCACCAGTCCGGCCAGGGTTCCCAGCACCGAAGGGATGGCGTCAGCGGCGCCGACGCCGGCGCGGGTCACCACGCTGGCCACGATCACGGCCCCCATGAAAAGTACACCCAGGACGCCGAGGGCCCATTTCCGGTAGGCCACCACGCCCAGGATGCAGGCGAGCACCGCAATGGTCAGGCCCATGCCCACGAATAGCGCTGTCTTGTCGTTGGTGCCGAACGTGGCGATCGCAAAGTCCTTGAGCCACGGCGGCGTGAAGTCGATGAAGGTGGACCCCAGGGCAAAGAGGGGGGTGGCGCGGGCGGTAAAAAATGCGCCAATCAGCTCCGCAACGGCAAGTACGACGGCGGCTGCCACCACGCCTGCCAACGCGGCCATGGTTCCGGCGCCTGTCATCCTGTTTCGCAGCTTTGTCATATGTATGGTTCGGAGCGGGCGGGACTCCGGATTGACCAGGCGGGGGAGGACACAGCTTAGGAGCGGGGAGGGTGCACAAAGTACCCTTGGACACTGTGAAGGTACTCGTCATTGGCCCCGGAGGCCGCGAACACGCCATTGTCCGCTCCCTGCTCGCCGACCCCAACGTGTCCGAGGTCCACGCGGCACCTGGCAATGCCGGCATCAGCAAACTGGTTCCCACCTACGACATCAACGGCAACGATCCCGACGCGGTCGCCGGGCTGGCCGCACGGCTCGGTGTGGACCTCGTGGTGGTGGGCCCGGAAGCTCCGCTGGCCGCCGGCGTATCGGACGCCGTCCGCGAAGCCGGGATCCCCGTCTTCGGACCCAGCAAGGCAGCAGCCCAGCTGGAGGCCTCAAAGGCCTTCGCCAAGGAGGTCATGGCGGAAGCCGGCGTCCCCACGGCGATGGCCATGGTGGCCACCAACGCCGAGGAAGCAGCATCGGCACTGGACACCTTCGGCGCCCCCTACGTGGTGAAGGACGATGGACTCGCCGCCGGCAAGGGTGTTGTTGTCACCCGCAACCGCGATGAAGCTTTGGCGCATGCCCAGTCCTGCTTCGACGCCGGCGGCTCCGTGGTCATCGAGGAGTTCCTGGACGGCCCGGAGGTTTCCCTGTTTGTGCTCTGCGACGGGCAGAACACGGTGGCGCTCTCGCCCGCCCAGGACTTCAAGCGCATCTTCGACAATGACGAAGGGCCCAACACCGGCGGCATGGGTGCCTATACCCCGCTTGAGTGGGCCCCCGAGGGACTGGTGCAGGAAGTCCTTGAACGCGTGGCCCAGCCCACCGTCAACGAGATGGCCCGCCGCGGCACCCCTTTCGTCGGCGTGCTGTTCGTCGGACTGGCCCTCACGTCACGCGGCACCCGCGTGATCGAGTTCAACGTCCGCTTCGGCGACCCGGAAACCCAGGCCGTCCTCGCCCGGCTTAAGACCCCCCTCGGTGCGCTGCTGATGGCCGCCGCCAAGGGCGAACTGGACAAGGCTGAGGAGCTGCGGTGGTCCAAGGAGGCCGCCGTCGCCGTCGTCATTGCCTCCGAAAACTACCCGGACACGCCCCGCACCGGTGACCGGATCCGTGGCCTCAAGAAAGTGGAAGCGCTGGACGGCGTGCACGTTATCCACGCCGGAACCGCCCTGGACAAGGAAGGCAAGGTGGTGTCCGCCGGCGGCCGTGTCCTGGCGGTTGTCGCCCTGGGCAGTGACCTGGTGGAGGCGCGCGAGAAAGCGTACGACGGCGTGGAGCTGGTTCAGCTGGACGGGGCGCAGTTCCGCACCGACATCGCCCGCAAAGCCGCCCGTGGCGAGATCAAGGTTCCTTACGGCGCCACCGGTTCGATGCCCATCGTGAAAGCAAAGGCCTGACATGACTGAAAACCGAGAGAACCGCGGCTACGCCACCAAAACACTGGATCTTCCCGGCTGGACCCACGTCTACTCCGGCAAGGTACGCGACCTCTATGAGCCCGCCGACGAATCCATCCTGCAGCGCGTTGGGCAGGACTGCGTACTGGTGGTGGCCAGCGACCGCATCAGCGCCTTTGACCATGTGCTGTCCAGCGAAATCCCGGACAAGGGACGCATCCTCACGCAACTGAGCCTCTGGTGGTTCGACCAGTTGGGCGTGGAACACCATGTGCTCGGCTCCACGGTGGAGGACGGCGTCCCGGCCGAGGTTGAAGGCCGGGCCATGATCTGCAAGAAGCTGGACATGTTCCCGGTGGAATGCATCGCCCGCGGCTACCTCACGGGCTCCGGCCTGCAGGAGTACAAGGCCTCCGGAACCGTATGCAACATCCCGCTGCCGGAAGGGCTGGTGGACGGATCCCGGCTGGAGCACGCCATCTTCACGCCGTCGGCCAAAGCGCTGATCGGGGAGCATGATGAGAACATCACCTACGACGCCGTAGTGGCGCTGGTGGGCGACGACATCGCGGGCCGCCTCAGTGAGTTGACGCTGAAGATTTACACGACGGCGGAAAAGATCGCCCGGGAGCGCGGCATCATCCTGGCGGACACCAAGGTGGAGTTCGGCTACGACGCAGCCTCCGGGTCGATCACCCTGGGCGACGAGGTGCTGACCCCGGATTCCTCGCGTTTCTGGGACGCTGCCACCTACAAGCCGGGCCAGGCCCAGCCGTCCTACGACAAACAGTATGTGCGGGACTGGCTGACATCGGCGGAGTCCGGCTGGGACAAGGCCTCGGACACGCCGCCGCCGGCGCTCCCCGCTGAAGTAGTGGAACGGACCCGCAGCCGCTACGTCGAAGCATACGAGAGGATCACGGGGAAGGCGTTCTCCTAGAACAACCGGAAGCCAGGTAAGCCCGCACTGCGGGTTTACCTGGCCTGGTCAGCTGGCTTTCGCAGCCGCAGCGGCGGCGCGTTTCTGCGCCAGCTTAATCTCGAGGATCGCGTCCAGCGCCTGTTGAACCCGGTCCTGGGCGCCGGCAGTGGCGAAGGCCTTTTGGGCTTCCTCGAGATGCACCAGTGCTTCGTCCGTATCACCCGCGGCCTTGAGGGACTTGCCCAGGAGGAGGGAAACTTCACCCGCGGTGTGCTTGGCGAGCTCCGCGCGTTCGGCGTGGATTTCCCGCAGCTTTTCGACGGCGGCCACAATGTCCCCGGTCAGGTACAGCCAGCGGGCACGGATGAAGGCGACCTCCAGCTGATCGGACTTGTTCCCACCCACAATCGACAAGGCCAGTTCGGCACGTTCGATTGCCGACAGGGTCTCCGGCTCCACGATGCCCGAGGAAAGCCGGACGGCTGCGGAGGCCTTGTTGAACCGGGCCCACAGTTCGATGTCATTGGCGGGGGAGAGCAGGCGTGCTGCCCGCTCATGGTGTTTGACGCCTTCCGTGTAGTCATGCCGCATGAACGCAACGTTCCCCACAACCCAGGCCACCTCGCCGGCGAGCTGCGTCATGGAAAGCTCATCCACGTGGTCGATCATGGCCTGGCAATACTTCCAGGCCTCGTCGAGCCGCCCGCTTTCTGCAAGCGCCCCGATCAGCGCGTGATGGGCGTTGATGATCAGGGTGGATCCCTTGGGAAGCTGCCTGCAGAGGTCCACTGCCTGGATCCCCTGGTCCACGGCAAGGCTCAGCTGGCCTTGTCCCTGGTAGATACCCGCCAGCATCTGGTGTGCCCGTACGGCAAGGCCTGCCGATTCCCTGGCCATGGGATGCTCCAGCAAATGCTCCATGATCTTCTGGGCTTCGCGCCAGTTTCCCTGCTTGATGAGGCATTCGGCCTGCATATAGGTCATGTTCCACCAGGCGCTGGTGTTCCGCCCCTCGAGGGCAATCTTTGCGGCCGTGGCAGCGTGGCTTGCCGCCAGTGGATAATCACGAAGGTCCCACGCCTGGCGGGCATAGAGGCCTGCCAGCACGTACTCGGCGTCGCTCACGGAAATTGGCTGGCTCCAAGCCTCCAGCGCCTTGGGGGCCAGTTCCAATCTGCGTGCCAATTCTTCAATTACTTCGGCTGTCGGCTCCCGGCGGCCGGTTTCCAGCAGCGAAATGTAGCTGGGTGAATACAGGTCCTTGCCCAGTTCGGCCTGTGTCAGTCCACGCTCCAGGCGCTCCGCGCGGAGCTTTTCTCCGAACCCGTTGCCCACGCGTTTCCTCCTTCTGGACACTTGGGCTGCCGAATGCTTGACAGTCCCTGTGGAAAATATTTTACAATGTGTGTCAACAAGGACAGTGCTGGCTTTGTAACGAATCCGACTCGTATTGAGGAACTTATATGTTGAAGAAGATCGCAACCGCGGCCGTCCTGGCTGGGGCCCTGGCTTTTTCTGCGGCGGCTCCGGCCGTCCTGGCTTCAGGTTCCGTCGCCGATAATTCGGGTGTGTCGGTAGCTGTTGGTAACTGGCCTGATCCCGCCTCAGCAAAGGTGAAGAAGGACAAGAAGACCGATACTACCTACACAACGTACGTGGGCAACTGGCCTGATCCCGCTTAAACAGCTTCCTCACACAGGAGGCGGGAGTGGCCCCGGAGCAACAGCTCCGGGGCCACTCGTTTTAACCCCGGTGTGCCGGGCCGTGACCACATCGAGACAAAAAAGAGGGCCTCCGCAAGGAGACCCTCTTTTCGTTATGGTCGGGATGACAGGATTTGAACCTGCGACCTCTTCGTCCCGAACGAAGCGCGCTACCAAGCTGCGCTACATCCCGATCCGCTGCAAAAGCAACTTTACAAGGATAGCCGATTCCGGGTCCCGATGCGAAATCCTGCCCGGTCCGGGGCGGGACGCGGGTCAGACCAGGGAGTCCTTCCACGCCCCATGCAGGTCGGCGAAGCGTCCGCCGCCGCCGATCAGTTCCTCCGGCGTGCCGTCCTCCACGATCCGCCCGTCGTGCACCACCAGGACACGGTCCGCCGTCTCCACCGTGGACAAGCGGTGGGCGATGATCAACGCCGTCCGGCGTCTGGCTTCCGTGCCGGCCAGCAGGCGGGCCAGTCCGGCCTGCACCAGGCGTTCGGACGGGATGTCCAGTGAGGAGGTTGCCTCGTCCAGGATCAGCACGGCCGGCTGCGCCAGGAACGCCCTGGCAAAGCTGATCAGCTGCCGCTGGCCGGAGGAGACCCTGCCGCCGCGCTTGTTGACATCGGTGTCGTAGCCCTCGGGAAGTTCAAGGATGAATTCGTGGGCGCCAACTGCCTTGGCGGCCTCTTCGATTTCGGCGCGTGATGCCTCCGGCCGGCCCAGGGCGATGTTGTCCGCCACCGAGCCGCTGAACAGGAAGGCCTCCTGGGTGACCATGACGATGTTCCGGCGGAGGTCGGTGGTGGCCAGGTCGCGGAGGTCCACGCCGTCCAGGGTGAGCGTTCCCGAGGTGACGTCGTAGAACCGGGCGATGAGTTTGGCCAGGGTGGATTTTCCAGCGCCCGTTTGTCCCACCAGCGCCACTGTCTGTCCGGCCGGGATGTGCAGGTCCAGGCGCGGCACCACCAACGGACCGTCGCCATAGCGGAACTCGACGCCGTTGAAGTCGATGCGTCCCGTGGCGCTGGGCAGGGCCACCGGGTTCCTGGGTGGCCGGACCGTGGGAACCTCTTCGAGCAGTCCGGACACCTTCTCCAGTGCTGCCTGCGCGCTCTGGAATGAGTTGTAGAACATGGCCATCTGGTCCACCGGCTGGAAGAAGCGCTTGGTGGACAGGATGAGGGCCAGGAGTACGCCCACTGCCAGGCCGCCGTCCAGCACCCGGAATCCGCCGAAGAGCAGGACCACGGCAACGCAGACGTTGCCAATCAGCACCAGTCCCGGTTGGAAGATGCCGTTGAGGTTGATGGAGCGGACTGTGACCAGGCGGTAGTCCTCGGCGAGTTTCCCGTAGCGCTCCGAGTTCTCCTTCTCCTTGCGGAAGGCCTTGACGGCGCGGATGCCGGTCATGGTCTCCACGAAATGCACGATCAGCCGGGCGGAGACCACGCGGGACTCCCTGAAGGCAATCTGCGAGTGCTTCTGGTACCAGCGCGAAAGGAAGAACATCGGCACGCCGGCGGCCAGCACCAGCAAACCGCTCCGCCAGTCCAGGGCAAAGATGGTGACGGCGGTGAAGGCCATGAAGAGCATTCCCGAAGCCAGTGAACTGACCCCCGAGTCGAGGAGTTCGCGCAGTGCTTCAAGGTCTGAGGTCTGCCGGGCGATGATCCTGCCGGAGGTGTATTTCTCGTGGAACTCCAGGCTGAGCCGCTGCGTGTGCCGGAAGACGCGCACCCTGAGGTCCAGCAGCATCGCCTGGCTGAGCCGCGCCGTGGAGGTGACGTACAGGGCGGTGAGTCCCGCCGTCGCAATGGCTGCCAGAAGGTAGCCGACGCCGGTGAACACCAAGGGGGCGTTGTTGCCGGCCTGGAGGGCGGGAAGGGCATGGTCGATCCCGAACGCGATCAGTGCCGGGCCGGCCACCCGCGCGGCCTGGGACAGGACCACCATGGCGATGGTCAGCCAGAACCGCGCCCGCACGGGACGGATCAGCGATCGCAGCAGGGCAAGTGACCGCCGTCGTACTGCCCGGCTGTCGCTCTTGCTGAGGTGGGCATTGTCTTCATTTGCGGTGCCGAACGTTGCAGTGCTCATCGGGACACTTCCTCAGCATTGTCTTCAAGTGCCGACAGTTCAGAGTCCAGGTCCCGCGGCTCCCGGTCCAGGCTGGCGATGACGTAGCGGTAGTGCTGGTTATGGGCCAGCAGTTCGGTATGCGTTCCGACGGCGGCGATGCGGCCGTCTTCCAGCAGGGCCACCCGGTCCGCGAGGGCCACCGTGGACGGCCGGTGGGCCACGATCAGGGTGGTGGTGTCCTTCAGGACCTCGCGGAGGCGGGCCTCCACCAGCTCCTCGGTGTGGACGTCCAGGGCTGACAGCGGGTCGTCCAGGACCAGGATCCGCGGACGGGCGGCGATGGCACGTGCCAGGGCGATCCGTTGCCGCTGGCCGCCGGACAGGCTCAGGCCTTCCTCGCCGATCAACGTGTCCACACCCCCGGGCAGGGAATAGGCGAAGTGCGCCTGCGCCACATCGAGGGCCTCGTCCAGGACCTCCTCTGTGCGGGCCGGGGCGCCGAGCAGGACGTTGTCCCGCACGGAATTGGAAAAGAGCGTGGTGTCCTCGAAGGCCACCCCCACGATCCGGCGCAGCTCCTCCACGCCGAAGTCCCGGATGTCGACGCCGTCGATGGTGATGGCGCCGCCGGTGACGTCGTACAGGCGCGGCACCAGCTGGATCAGCGCACTCTTGCCGCTGCCGGTGATGCCCACCAGGGCCATGGTTTCGCCGGGCCGGATGTCCAGGTTGATGTCCTTGAGAATGGGCTTGTCCGGGGCGTCCTCGAAGGCGAAGGTTGCGTTGTTGAAGCGCAGTGCCCCGGCCAGCTCAGCCGGCCGGCGGGGCTGGGCAGGACTGGTGATGGTGTTTTGCGTGTCCATCACTTCGTAGTGGCGGTCGACGGCGGTCTTGGCGGTGAGTGCCATGGCCAGCAGCATGCCGGAGAATTCCACGGGGGAGGCGATGACTGCCGCGGTGGCGAAGAACGCCACCAGGGAGCCGATGCTCAGCTGGCCGCTGGCGCACAGCATGACCCCGACCACCAGGCCGGCTCCCAGGGCGAGTTCAGGAAGCAGGGTGACCACCATGGTGAACGTTGCCTGGTGGCGTGCCTTCTCGATCTCTGTCTGGCGCAGGCCCTCTGCCTGTTCGTTGAAGTTTTCCAGGGCTTCCCGGCTGCGTCCGAAGGCCTTGAGCACGCGGATGCCGTGGACCGATTCCTCCACAGTGGTGGCAAGGTCGCCGGCCTGGTCCTGGCTTCGCCGCGCCACCTTGCTGAACCGGGTGCGGAACCGGAAGCTGTTGATGGTGATGGGAACGGCGGCGGCCAGGAAGATCAGGGCCAGCTGCCAGCTCATGGCGAACATGGCCACGACGCCGATGATCACCGTCAGGGTGGTGACCACCAGCATGATGGCGCCAAAAGCCATCCAGCGGCGCAGGAAGTTCAGGTCCGTCATGGCCCGGGACAGCAATTGGCCGGATCCCCACCGGTCGTGGAAGGAGACGGTCAGGTCCTGCAGATGGTTGTAAAGGGACACCCGCATGCGGGTCTCCACGGTGGTGGCGGGGTTGATGACGAACTGCCGGCGCAGCGCCACCAGTCCGGCTTCAGCGATGCCCAGGACCAGGATGACGGCAGCCGACACCCAGACCGCCTCCGGCGTGGCCCCTGGCTGCAGCGCGGTATTGACCAGGACCCGCAGCACCTGGGGGATGGTCAGCGCCACGACGCTTGCGAGCAGGGCGCACAGGAGTCCCAGCAGGAGCCTGGGGATGATGGGCCGGACGTGCGGATAAAGACGGCTGATGGATCGGAAAAATGGAGTCTGCTTGGCCATGCCCGCTTCTCAAGCTCTAAAACGAATGTAGTTTCCTCTAGCAACTACCCTATGCCATTGGCGTGAGGCGGTTCACAGGGATTTGCGGTGCTGGCCGGCTGCTTGCCCAGTTATTGCAGACCGTAATGCTTTCGGTTCAGTTGGGGGAGGTAAGGGTCAGCAGGACGGCCTCGGGTTTGCAGGCGATCCTTACCGGGGCGAAGCGTGAGGTGCCGATGCCGCCGGACACGTTGACCGGCGTCGTGCTTCCGTTGCTTGACCAGTCGTTGAGGCCCTTCGCCCGCCATGTGGGGAGGTCGCAGTTGGCCACGAGGGCGCCATACCCGGGGATGCACAGCTGGCCCCCGTGTGTGTGGCCGGCCAGCAGGAGGTCCGCGCCGCTTTCGGTGAAGTGGTCCAGGACCCGCTGGTACGGTGCATGGATGACCGCGATCCTGAGGTGGTCCTTGGCATCCTGGCTGACCGTTCCACGGGGCCAGCCGGCGTACCGTTCCCGGTTCAGGTGCGGGTCGTCGACGCCGGAGAAATCGAAGCGCATGCCGTTGAGGACCAATGACTGGTGGCGATTGGTCAGGTCCACCCAGCCGCTCATGCCGAAGCCGGACCGCAGGCGCGGCCAGTCGAGGGCAACCGGCTTGGGCTTCGCCTTGGACGGCCCCAGCAGGTAGGACGCAGGGTTCTTTGGGCTGGGCGCGAAGTAGTCGTTGGACCCGGGGACAAAGACGCCGGGGAACTGCAGCAGCGGTTTCAGGGCATCCAGCAGCGGGTCCACAGCCTTCACGTGGCTGAGGTTGTCGCCGGTGTTCACCACCAGGTCCGGCCTGAGGTCCGCCAGGGACCTTAGCCAATCAGCCTTCTTCCGCTGCCCCGGCACGAAGTGGATGTCGCTCAGGTGCAGGATGCGGAACGGACCGCGGCCGGGAGGGAGGATGGCCAGGGTTTCCTCCCGGAGGACGAACTGGTTCTTCTCCCACAGGCCGTAGCCGAAGGCTGCCATTCCGGCCGCGGCCCCGGCGCCTGCAGTGACGGCAAAGCCGCGCCCGATTGCGCGGGCGCGGCCTGCCAGGCTGTCGATGCTCATGCGTGCTTAGCCGTTGCCCTTTCCATTCCCGTTGCCATTGCTGGTGGGGGCGGGGGCCGGCGCCTGGGTGGCGGGCGCCTGCGTTGCCGGCGTGGACGGTACGGGAGCCTGGGTGGCCTGCGGGGTGGTCCTTCCAGGCGAAGTAGTGGTTGTTCCGTTGACCATGTTGCTCGGCGGTGCCGGGAACGGGTTGGTGCCGTATGCCGGGGCGATCTTCGCCATGTAGTTGGAGAACATGGGACCGGCGATCATGTAACCATCGATGCCTTTATAGAACTTGCCGTTGACCGTGATGTTCTGCCCTGCACGGTCCTGTGCTCCCAGCGGGTCGCCGAACCAGGCGGCCGTTGCCAGGCCGGTGGTATGCCCAACAACCCAGGTGGAGCCGTTGTTGTTGGACGTACCGGTCTTGGCACCAATGGGGAAGCTGGTCTTGGTGGAAATCCGGGGCTGGATCAGCGAACCGGAGCCCCTGTTCAGCACTTCCTGGAGCGCGTAGTTCACGCCGCGTGCAACCTCCGGTTTGATGGCGTCACGGCAGCTGCTGGACTGTGCCGGGAGCTGCTTGCCGGTGGCGTCCGTCACCGAGGTGATGGCGATGGGCTCGCAGTACTTGCCGTCGTTAGCGAAGGTGGCAAACGCGCTGGCCATGGTCAGCGGAGAGGTCTGCGTGGACCCCAGCAGGTTGCCCAGCGTCATCATGTTCACCTTGGGGTTCGGCTCGCTGCCGTCCGCTGAGGGCAGGCCGCTGTGCAGTCCCACCGCATCAGCGATCTTCTGGATGCCGCAGAAGTCCAGCTGTGCCGCGGACGCAAACGTCACCGTGTTGATCGAGTTGTAAAGGCCCTCCAGGACCGACAGCGGCTTGTACCACTGGGGCTCGGCGTTCTGGAGGTCGTCAGCCGCGTCCAGGCCCGCGTTCTTCTGCGCCGTGCTGTAGGCACCCTGGACCTTGCCGCAGGTGTTGCGCCACGGATAGCCGATCGGGTAAACGCGCTGGGCCGCGTTGACCATGGTGTTCATGGACTTGCCCTCGTTGAGCCACTCGGCAAAGGTGAACGGCTTCATGGTGGACCCGGGCTGGGCGCCGCCCATGCCGTTGAGGTCGTTGCCGTCCTTATCCAGCTTGTCCACGTTGAAGTTGAGCTGGGAATCGAAGCCCTGGCCGGGCAGGAATGTGGTGTTCTGGGCCATTGAGATGATCTTGCCCGTACCCGGCTGCACCGACACCATGGAGGCACCCCACTTGTCGGGGTTGGCGCCGGCGGCGGCATTGGCCTGCTCCTGGGCCGTGGCCTGGGCCTTGGGGTCCAGTGTGGTGGTGATGGTCAGGCCGCCGCCGTAGATCAGCCGCTGGCGCTCCTTGACGTCCGCGCCGTAGGCAGGGTTGTTCTCCAGCAGGTGCAGGATGTAGTCGCAGAAGTACGGGGCCGAGGCCGCGTAGGCGCAGCCCTGCTTGGGCTGGGTCACCTTGGGCTCCACCGGGGTGGCGACGGCGGCGTCGTGTTCCGCCTGGGTGATCTTCTTCTGGTCAAGCATCAGTCCCAGCACCAGGTCCCTGCGCTGCTTTGACTTCTCGGGATTGATGATGGGGTCAAAGGCGGAGGGGCTGTTCACCAGGCCGGCCAGCAGCGCTGCCTGGGGGAGCGTCAGGTCCTTGGCGGTGGTGCTGAAGAAGTACCTGGAAGCGGCCTCGATGCCATATGCATCACGGTTGAAGAACACGATGTTCAGGTAGCCCTCAAGGATCTGGTCCTTGCTGAACTCCTTCTCCAGGGCGATGGCGAGCTTCATCTCGCGGAGCTTGTCACCAACACCCTTGTTGACGCCGTTCAGCTTGATCTGGTCCTCCTCGCCGGCGGCGGCGAGGTTGGCGTTGAGAACGTTGTTGACGTACTGCTGAGTGATGGTGGAGGCACCCTGCTTGTTGCCTCGGATGGTGCTGACCAGCGCGCGGAGGATACCGGTGGTGTCCACGCCGCCGTGGTCATAGAACCTGCTGTCCTCGACGGCGAGGATGGCGTTCTTCATGTTCGGTGAAATCTGGTCCAGCGGAACCTTGGTGCGGTTCTCGGTATAGACGCTGGCGATCTCGCTGCCGTCGGCAGCCAGGATCCGGGTGGTCTGGCTGGGGGGATCTACCTTCAGCTCCGCCGGAAGGGAATCGAAAAAGTCGATGGAACCGCTTGCCGCGCTGCCGGAGACGGCCGCGGCAGGCACCAGGAGGCCTGCCACGAGGACACCGCAAATTGCGCTCACACCAAGGAAAAGAAGGATCTTACCCAGTGTGGTGGCAGTGTCGAATAAGGGGTTCTTGCGAGTCGCCATGTTTTCCACTTTACCGGCAAGGGCTACGCTTTCTTTCATGACCAAATGGGAGTACGCGACGATTCCGCTCATTATCCACGCCACAAAGCAGATCCTGGACCAGTGGGGAGAGGACGGCTGGGAGCTCGTCCAGGTAGTCCCCGGACCTGACGGCAACGGCCTTGTCGCCTACCTCAAAAGGGAGAAGCAGTAGCATGAGCACCCCCGCAGAAGCCCAGTCCAGCGCCGCAGCGGCGCCCGTATCCGCCGTCGAGCAGCGCCTCGCGGAACTCGGCATCACCCTGCCCGAGGTCGCCGCCCCGGTGGCCTCCTACGTTCCCGCCGTAGTCTCAGGGAGCCATGTCTACACCTCGGGCCAGTTGCCGTTTATTAACGGCAAACTCGAAGCTACGGGCAAGGTGTCCGCGGGCACCGAAGGGTACGCCGACGAGCCCACCGTTTCCCCGGAGGACGCGCAGCGCTTCGCAGCGGTCTGCGCCGTCAACGCCCTGGCCGCCGTCAAGAGCGTCATCGGGGACCTGGACCGGATCACCCGGATCGTGAAGGTGGTGGGATTCGTCGCTTCGGATCCCTCGTTCACGGGCCAGCCCGCCGTCGTCAACGGTGCCTCGGAACTGCTGGGCCGCGTCCTCGGTGACGCCGGGCAGCACGCACGTTCCGCCGTCGGCGTTGCCGTTCTTCCGCTCGACTCTCCCGTAGAAGTCGAGCTCATTGCCGAATTCAGCTAAGACCGGACACTTCCCTTGCCGCACCTCGCACGACGCCTTTTTGCACTTCCCCAAGACCTTGAAGGGGCGGCGCAAAGCTGGCTCGAACACGGCGAGCGCACCCCCCGGGCCGCGCGCTACGCCTCATCCGTAGTCCTCCTGCGTGATTCACCCACCGGCCTGGAGACTTGGCTGGGTTACCGGCCCGGCTCCTCGCCGCTGGGCGTCCTGGCGTTCCCCGGCGGGTCCCTTGACCCGGCCGACGACGACGCCATGGGTTGGCTGGGACCCTCACCGCAGCATTGGGCCGAGCAGATGGGAACGGACGACGTCGGGCTGGCCCGCCGCCACGTGGTGGGCGCCATCCGGGAACTCTTCGAGGAGACCGGCGTGCTCCTGGCCGGTCCCGACATGTCCAGCACGGTGGAGGCCACGTCCACGTCCGAGTGGATGCGGGCACGCGTGGCGGTGGCCGACCAGGAGAAGACGCTTGCCCAGGTGCTGGGCAAGCGCGGGCTCTCCCTGCGCACCGACCTGCTCAAGTCCCTCGTCAACTGGCGCAGCCCCGACTTCGCGCACCGCCGCTTCGACACCCGCTACTTCGCCGCCACGGTGCCGCTGGGCCAGGAACCTTCGCTGCTGGACGGCAAGGGCGTGTGGGGCAGGTGGGTCAACGCCGCGCAGGTGATCCAGGAGCGGAACTCCACGGCGCTGGGCGACGAGGCAGGCCAGGAGAACACGGTGGGCCGCCCGCTGGGCGAACTGCTGGTCCCGGGTTCCGAAATCATGCTCGAGAAGATGGCCGCGGCCAACGGCTGCATTGCCTACCTGAGCTACAAGCGCAAGCCCCACGTTTACCAGCCAACCCTGGTTGAAGAGGACGGCAGGCTCATGCTCGAAGTCGAGGCTGCCAAGACCGTGGCGGGGGACCACCAGCGCGAACGCTGACGCTCCACGGAGCCGGGTAAAATCTTCACCAAAGCCACACCGGGAGCAAGGGGGCGCCTTTGCGCGCAACGGTCAAGGACGTAGCGCGCCTCGCAGGGGTTTCGCCAAAGACCGTCTCGAACGTCATGAACGGCATTGTTCCGGTCAGCGGCCCCACCAGGATCAAGGTGGAGCAGGCCATGGCGGAACTGGACTACGTTCCCAACCTCTCTGCCCGGGGACTGCGCAACGGAAGGTCGGGCGTCATCGCCCTGGCCCTGCCCGATCTGGCCACGCCGTACTCCGCCGAGATCGCACACAGCGTGGTGGAGGTGGCCCACGAGCAGGGGTGGAGCGTGCAGATCGAGGAGACGGGGTCCGATCCCACGCGCGAATACGAGCTGATGTCGCGGGCGCGGTCCAACCTCATCGACGGGCTCATCCTCAACCCCGTGGTTTTGGACGAGAGTGCCGTGAAGGTGGGGGTTGCCCTGCCTCCGGTGGTCCTGCTGGGTGAGGTGACGCAGAAACTGGCTGACCGTGTATGGGTGGACAGTGTTGCCGCCGCACGGGACATGACGCTGGCGCTGGGCAGGACCGGGAGGCGCCGTATTGCCGTGCTGGGGGCCGCGGAAGGCAGGGGCTCGGCGGCGGCCGTCCTCCGCACCCGTGGGTACCAGGCTGCACTCGAAGAACTTGGCATTGGCTGGGATGACTCACTGATCATCCCCTGCGAAAAGTGGAGCCCGGATACGGCGGCGAAAGCGCTGTCCACCTACCTTGACTCGCATCCCCTGCCCGAGGCCTTGTTCTGCTTCACCGACTCCATGGCCATCGGGGCCCTCAGTGTGCTGTGGAAGCGGGGCATCAGGGTGCCCGACGACGTGGCCGTAGCCGGCTTCGACGACATCGCCGACGCCAGGTATGCAGTGCCGTCGCTGACCACCGTTTCCTTTGACAAGCGCCAGGTGGCCAGGGAGGCCTTGCGCCTCCTGACCGAGCGCATGGCCGACCGTGAGGGCCCGCAGAAGGTAGTGGCCATCGATTACCGGATCGTGGAACGGCAGAGTACCTCCTAGGCTCCTGCCCTCCGACCGGGATCCTGGCGCGGGAGCCCTAATCGAGAGTGGCGGGTCACTTTGCGAACGCTAACAATTATCCATTGCGGTGGCCATTACATCGATGTAATGTGAGGCGTGCGTCACACCGGGGGCCCCGCGGGGCATGGCTGCCCAGCATGCGGCAGCAACGGTTTGTGGCGCGGGAATGACTTTCAGCGGACCCATCCAAAGGAGTGACGGGTGAAGCAGTTTGATTTTTTCGCAGGCAGGCAGCTGTCGAGACGGCAGCTGTTGTCGGGAACCGCAGCAATGGGCAGCGTCATTGCTGCGGCGGGCCTGGCAGGGTGCGGTGGGAATGCCTCCGCAGCGGCCGCCAGGGACATCCAGTTCTGGCATCTGTTGTCCGGCGGCGACGGCATCAAGATGCAGGCCATGATCAACAAGGCGAACGAAGCCAACCCCGGGTTCAAGGTGCACCCGACCGTCCTTGCGTGGGGCCCGCCCTACTACACCAAGCTCGCCATGGCCTCGGCCGGCGGCCGGCCGCCGGAGTTGGCCATCATGCACGCCAGCCGTGTCCCGGGCTACGCCCCGGGCGGCCTGATTGAGCCCTGGGACCTCTCGCTGCTGGCAGAGCACGGCGTCACCGGCGCCGACTTTGCCCCGCGGATCTGGCAGAAGAGCCAGCAGGACGGCAAGGTGTTTTCCATCGCCCTGGATTCGCACCCGTTCATCATGTTCTACAACACGGACATTGCCCGCAAGGCCGGCGTCCTGGGTGGTAACGGGCAGCTGCAGGAGGTCACGTCCCCGCAGGGGTTCATGGCCATGGCCAAGGAAATGCAGAAGGTCACGCAGGCCCACGGGTTGTCCTTTGGCTACCTCGGCAGCGGATCCCAGATGTGGCGGCTGTTCTACACGCTCTACAAGCAGCACGGCGCGGACATGACGCTGACGCCGGGCCAGCCGATGAAGGTTGACCGGGACGCCGCCATTGAGTCGCTGGAATTCATGGCATCGCTTTTCGACGACACCATTGCGGCAAAGAGCGGCGACATCAGCACCGGCATCGCGGAATTCGCCCGCGGCGGCTCGGGCATGCTGTTCAGCGGCGTCTGGGAACTGCCGACCATGAAGAAGGCAGGCCTCCCGGTGGACGCTGCAACGATCCCCACGCTCTTTGGCACCCCGGCCGCGTACGCGGACTCGCATTCCTTCGTCCTGCCACGGCAATTGAACGTGGACGATACGAAGCGGCGCGATGTCTACAAGTTCGTCAGCGACATCCTCAAAGGATCGCTGTCCTGGGCGGAGGCAGGACACATCCCCGCCTACCAGCCCGTGGTCCAGTCCCAGGCGTATAAGGCCCTCACACCGCAGGTGCATTACGCCAACGCCGCAGACGTCATTGCCTACGATCCCGAAGCCTGGTTCAGCGGCTCCGGTTCCGACTGGCAGACCTACTTTGCCGAAAACGTCCAAAACGTCCTCCTAGGCCGCGACAAGGCAGCGGCCGGATGGGACGCCTTCGAAAAGCGCACCAACACCCTTCTTTCCCGGCCAAATCCGGTCTAACCGCCCGAGCGACAAAGGAGTCCTTCATGAGTTCTTCACCAGCAGCCCGGCGCAGGACCGGGAGCCTCGCCAGGAGCAACCTCAGCGGCTGGGGGTTTGCGGCGCCCTTCCTGGCTTTCTTCGTCGTCTTCCTGGTGTGGCCGGTTCTTTACGGCATCTATATGAGCCTCACCGGCAAATCCCTTACCGGAGCCAACGACAGCGTGATCGGTTTCGCGAACTACGCCGAAGCCTTCGCCGATGCCGACATGTGGCGTTCGCTCGGCAACACCCTCTACTTCACCGTCATCAGCACGGTCCCGCTGGTGCTGGTCGCTTTGGTGATGGCGGCACTGCTCAACGCCGGCCTGCCGGCGCAGTGGCTTTGGCGCCTGTCCTACTTTGCCCCGTACCTGCTCGCGTCCACCGTGGTTTCGCTGTTCTTCAGCTGGATGTACAACCCGCAGCTGGGCCTCATCAACGATTCCCTGTCCAGGATCGGCATCCCCAAAGTCGCCTGGCTCAACGACCCCAACGTGGCCATGTGGGCCATCGTCATTGCCACGCTGTGGTGGACGGTGGGGTTCAACTTCCTGCTGTACCTGGCGGCCATGCAGAACATCCCGCAGCAGCACTATGAGGCGGCATCCCTCGACGGCGCCGGAGCCTGGCGCCAGCTCTTCTCGATCACCTTGCCGCAACTGGGCCCCACCACCGTGATGATCGTGCTCCTCCAGGTCCTTGCCTCGCTCAAGATCTTCGACCAGGTGTACCAGATGACCGCCGGCGGGCCCGGAGGGTCCACCAGGCCGGTGGTGCAGTACATCTTCGAAACCGGGTTCACCGGCTACCGGCTGGGCTATTCCGCAGCCATCTCCTACATCTTCTTCGGACTGATCGTGGTCGTCTCGGTCATGCAGTTCGTCATCACGCGCCGCAGGAGTGCATAACCATGGCAACCCAGACCATCAGCCGGCCCCGGCCAGGCACCAACACCAGCCAGGAAACCCGCCAGCCCCGCAAGACGATGACCCCGGGCAAGATCGCCACCCTGGTGGTGGCCGCGGCCATCGCGGTCCTGTGGCTGATCCCGTTCGCCTGGGCCACCGCCACCGCCTTCAAGAGCGAGACGGATGCCGCAGCTCCGAAGGTCAGCTGGCTGCCGCCGTCGGGCTTTACTGCCGACGCATTCGTCAAGGTCTTCCAGGACGGAAACATCCCGCTTTGGACGTGGAATTCCCTCTATACTTCGGCCGCCATCACGGCCATCACCCTGGTGATCTCGGCGCTCGTGGCCTACGCCCTGTCCCGGATCGACTTCAAGGGCAAGAAGGTGCTGATGACGGTAATCATCGCCTCCATCATCGTCCCGCCGCCGGTCCTGATCATTCCGCTCTTCTACCAGATGCTCGCCCTGCACATGGTGGACACCTCATGGGCCATCATCCTGCCCCAGGTCATCCACCCGGCCATGGTGTTCGTACTCAAGAAGTTCTTCGACCAGATTCCCCGCGAACTTGAGGAAGCCGCGGTGATGGACGGTGCCAGCCGCATGAGGATCTTCACCCAGATCATCCTGCCGTTGTCCCGGCCCATCCTGGCCGCCGTCGCCATCTTTGTGTTCATCGGCGCATGGAACAACTTCCTGTGGCCGTTCATCGCCACCAACGACGCCTCGCTGCTCACCCTCCCGGTGGGCCTGCAAACCATCAAGAGCGCCTACGGCATCCAGTACGCGCAGAACATGGCGTCCGCCCTGCTCGCGGCGCTGCCGCTCATCCTCGTGTTCCTTTTCTTCCAGCGCCAGATCATCAAGGGCGTCGCGACGACGGGCCTCGCCGGAACCTGAGCCGGCACCTTCCGCCCATCCAGACCCACACCTGCGAACCAACCACAACCAAGGAGATGTCTCACATGTCCCGCGCACGGATCACCCTCGACCGCGACTTCACCATCGGCGAAGTCCCCCGACGCCTCTTTGGCTCCTTCGTGGAGCACATGGGCCGCTGCGTCTACACCGGCATCTACGAACCGGGCCACCCTGAAGCGGATGAAAACGGCTTCCGGCAGGACGTCCTCAAACTCGTCAAGGAACTCGGCGCCACCGTCATCCGCTACCCGGGCGGCAACTTCGTCTCCGGCTACAACTGGGAAGACGGCATCGGCCCCCGCGAAAACCGGCCCCGCCGGCTGGACGGCGCCTGGCACACCGTGGAGACCAATGCGTTCGGCCTCCACGAATTCGTGGACTGGTCCCGCCAGGCCGGCACAGAAATCATGGAAGCCATCAACCTGGGCACCGGGGGAGTGGACGCGGCCCGCGAGATCGTCGAGTACGCCAACCACCCCGGCGGCAGCTACTGGTCCGACCTCCGCGCGAAGAACGGCCACAAGGATCCGTTCAACATCAAGCTCTGGTGCCTGGGCAACGAGATGGACGGGCCGTGGCAGATCGGCCACAAGACCGCAGAGGAATACGGCCGTCTGGCCCAGGAAGCCGCCAAGGCCATGCGTTTCGTGGACCCGGACATTGAACTGGTGGCCTGCGGAAGTTCCAACTCCGGCATGCCCACCTTCGGCGCCTGGGAGCAGACTGTCCTGACCCATGCCTACGACGAGGTGGACTACGTCTCCCTCCACGCCTACTACCAGGAGCACGACGGCGACGTGGGCAGCTTCCTCGCCAGCGCAGTCGACACCGACTATTTCATCGAGTCAGTCATCGCAACCGCCGACGCCGTCCGGGCGAAGGGAAAGCACAAGAAACACATCAACCTTTCCTTCGACGAATGGAATGTCTGGTACCAGCGCGGCCGGGACACCGAGGACCAGCTGCGCAACGTCGCCAAGGCCGGCTGGCGCGAGCACCCCCGGCTTATCGAGGACAAGTACAACGTGACGGATGCCGTGGTGGTGGGAACCCTGCTGAACTCGCTGCTCCGCCACGGCGACCGCGTCAAAATCGCCAACCAGGCGCAGCTGGTCAACGTCATCGCCCCGATCTTCAGCGAGGAGAACGGCCCGGCCTGGCGCCAGACCATCTTCCACCCGTTCGCCCGGATGGCAGAGCTGGCCAAGGGCCAGATCCTGCGGTTGTCCGTGGACTCGGACCAGTACGCCAACAGCCGGTTTGGTGACACGGACCTGGTGGATGTCAGCGCCACCTGGAACGAGGAAACCGGCCGCGTGGCCCTGTTCCTGGCCAACCGCGGCCTGGAAGAGGCCGCGGACGTGGAGGTCAGCCTGCGGGGCTTCGACGCACGGCGGGTGGTCAGGGCGGAGGTGCTCGAGATCCCGGAAGGCGGCGACCGCTTCACCATCAACAACCAGGAAAAACCCGACCGGGTGGGCCTGAAGCCGCTTGAGGGAGCCAAGGCAACAGGATCTGAGCTCCGGCTGGGACTTCCCGCCCTGTCGTGGGCTGTGGTGGAACTGGACGTGGCGAAGAACTGACCCACGTTCCAGGCACAAAAGGTCAGGCACAAAAGGTCAGGCACAGGAAAGGCCGCCCCGAGGGGCGGCCTTTCCTGTTGGGCCTGGTTTTTGTTGGGCTTGGTATTTCTTGGTTCTGGTTTTTGTTGGTCCTAGCGGGAGCGCTGGCGGAGGCGCTGCATGTCCAGGATGACCACCGCGCGGGCTTCGAGGCGCAGCCAGCCGCGCTGGACGAACTCGGCCAGGGCCTTGTTGACCGTTTCGCGGGAGGCGCCCACCAGCTGCGCCAGTTCTTCCTGCGTGAGCTCGTGGGCCACCAGGACGCCGTCGGTAGCCGGCCGGCCGAAGCGGTCCGCCAGGTCCAGCAGCGCCTTTGCCACGCGGCCGGGGACGTCGGAGAACACAAGGTCCGAGAGGGAGTCGTTGGTGCGGCGCAGGCGGCGGGCCAGGGCCTGCAGCAGCTGGGCCGAAACCTCCGGGCGGGTGCGCAGCAGGGCGTTCAGGCTCTCGTTCTTCAGCCCGGCCAGCCGGGTTTCGGAGACCGCGGTGGCGGTGGCGGTGCGGGGGCTGGGGTCGAACAGCGCCATCTCACCAAAGAGCTCGCCCGGGCCGAGGATGGCCAGGAGCGATTCACGGCCGTCGGGCGAGGTGCGGCCAAGCTTTACCTTGCCGGAGACGATGAAGTACAGCTGGTCACCCTGGTCACCTTCGCGGAACACCGAAGCGCCGCGGGACAGGTCCACCTCGGTGAGCTCGTCCGTCAGCAGCCGGAATGCGTCGTCGTCGAGCGTGGCGAAAAGGGGTGCTCGGCGCAGTACCTCGATGTCCATGAAATCTCCTGAGTAAAAGTATCGGCTGTGGCGCTTGTGCCATTGTTTCAGAATTTTCAACGTTCTGTGACGAACTTGGCAGCCGAAACGCCTGCGGGCAGCCGAATGCAGGTCTGCCGGAGGGCGGTGCACGCCACAGAAGATTGTCAGCGTCCGCCACTAGAATGGGGGTTCAACTGTAAATAAGGAGCCTTTGTGGTCGGCCTGACTGTCCTGGACATCGTCCTGATCCTGGCGCTGCTGTCATACCTGATCTATGGCCTCCGCAACGGGTTCCTGGTCACTGTCGGCGGCCTCGCCGGGTTTGCTGCCGGTGCCATCGCCGCATTCTTTGCCGTCCCCCTCGTCAGCACCTTTGTCGAGGACTCCGGGTGGAGGCTTACCGCCATCATCGCCGCCGCCGTCGTGCTGATGGCCGTGGGACATGGCCTGGGCACCATGGCCGGGCGGCAACTGCGCGGCGTGGTGCGGATCCGTCCCTTGCGGGCGGTGGACCGGCTGGTGGGCGGGGCGCTGAACCTGGTGGTCTCCGCGCTGGTCATGTCCATGCTGGCGTTCAGCGTCAGCTCCCTGGGCGTGCCTTTCGTGTCCCGGCAGCTGGCCGAGTCCAAGGTGATCCGCTTCATCGACGGGCTCACCCCCACCCCCGTCAAGGCCACCATGGCGCAGCTGCGGTCCACCGTGATCGGCAACGGCATTCCCACGTTGATCGAAGGGCTGGACCAGGGCCAGGCGGTCCAGGTGCCCAACACCAGCACCAACACTCCGGCGCTGAACAAAGCGGCGCAGTCCGTCCTGAGGATCGCCGGCACTGCCTACGAATGCGGCCAGAACCAGACCGGCAGCGGCTTCGTGGTTTCCCCGGACCGCGTGGTGACCAACGCCCACGTCGTTGCGGGCGTGTCGCAGCCGGTAGTGGAGATGCCCGACGGCGGTGCGATGCCCGGCCGCGTGGTCTACTTCGACACCAAGCGGGATCTGGCGGTCCTGGCGGTGGACAACCTGCCGTCCCGGCCGCTGCCGCTGAGCCGCGACCTGCCCGGCGGCAGCCAGGCCGCGTTCGCCGGGTACCCGCACGGCGGGCCTTTCCAGTCCAAGCCCGCCACCGTGCAGGACATTGCCACGGTCCTGGTCCCGGACATCTACGGGAACAACCCGTCCCCGGAGGACATCTACCGCCTTGCCGGGGACGTGCAGCCGGGAAACTCGGGCGGCCCGCTGCTGACCACTGACGGCCAGGTGGCCGGGGTGGTCTTTGCCAAGGCAACCTCTGACGCCGAGGTGGGGTTCGCCATCACCATGAACGATCTTGACCCGGTCGCGGAGCAGGCACCCGCATTGTCCACACCCGTCTCCTCCGGGCAGTGCATCCAGAAGTAGCGGCTCCCGGCTACAGGACCTCGGCCAGGTAGTCGATGGCAAGTTTGTAGCCGAACACCCCGGCACCAACGATCACCGCCGCGCAGACCGGCGACAGGTAGGAGTGGTGCCGGAATTCCTCGCGCTGGTGCACGTTGGTGATGTGCACCTCGACGGTGGGCACCTGCACGGCGGCCAGGGCGTCACGAAGAGCCACGGACGTGTGCGTGAAGGCGCCGGCGTTCAGGACAATGCCCACCGCGGTGCCCCGGGCGGCGTGGATGGTGTCCAGCAGGACGCCTTCGTGGTTGGACTGGACGCACTCCACTGCGAAACCGTGCCGCTCTCCGGCGGAAGCGGCCAGCCGCTCCACATCGGCAAGGGTGGAGGTGCCGTACTTCTCCGGCTCCCGCGTACCCAGCAGGTTCAGGTTGGGGCCATTGATGACCAGGATGGTGCCGCGGCCGGCTTCGACAGTGGAGGAGGCTTCAGTCATGCCTGCAAATCTATCGGTTGGCCCTGCCCGCCGCGCATTCTTACGTCCGGATGCGCGGCGGGCAGGGGGTCCGATGGCTGTTTAGAGGGCCGTCGCCTTCAGCAGCAGGGCATGCTCGGGGTTCAGCACCGGCATCGGCAGCCCTACCTCCGCGAGGAAACGGCCGTTGGCCACGGCTCCACCGGCAAGCCACGCCGGCGGTTGCGCCTGGGTGAAGGTGTGCGCGTAGTCGGCGTCCTCCTGGACGGGGGCGAGGACCGCAACCCGGTAATTCCGCTCCGGCTCCAGGCCGGGGAGGCCCATGCGTCCGGGCTGCTCCGCGGCAGAGGTGCGCGTGCCCACGACGGCGAACAGGGCCGCCGTCGTGCTGTCCGCGATGGACCCGTCCGCCACCACGCCGTGCAGCAGGAAGGCATCATCGGCGACGTCCGCGTGGACCCGGCGGCCGCTGTGGATCAGGTCCCGGTGTTCCTTGTACAGGCCCACGATGCGCCGAAGTTCGTCGCGCTCCTTGCCCTGGACGCTCCGGACGTCCCATTCCATGCCAAAGTGGCCGAACAGGGCGGTGATGGCCCGGAAGGACAGGTCGTGCGTGCGGGCGGTGGTGTGCGACGTGGTGGGGCCGATGTGGCTGCCCACCAGCTCGGGCGGGACCACCGCGCCGGTCCAGCGCTGGATGGTCTGCCGTTCCAGCGCATCGTTGCAGTCCGAGGCCCAGATCCGGTCGGTCCGCTCCAGGATGCCCAGGTCCACGCGCGCGCCGCCGGAGGAGCAGCTTTCAATCTCC
Organism: Arthrobacter sp. NicSoilB11; assembly: GCF_019977375.1. Taxonomy (NCBI): domain Bacteria; kingdom Bacillati; phylum Actinomycetota; class Actinomycetes; order Micrococcales; family Micrococcaceae; genus Arthrobacter; species Arthrobacter sp. NicSoilB11. The sequence continues at coordinate 3,640,209 of NZ_AP024657.1, read as the reverse complement.
ACGCCGGGGTGTGCCTTGCGGAGCTCGTCGAACAACCGGTACGCGGCGAGGGTCTGCGCGTGGACGGAAGGGGCGCCGGCGTGGCCGTGTTCCACGAGGTCGCGGTTCTGGTCCCACTTCAGGTAGCTGATGTTGTTGCCGGACAGGAGCCCGTCGATCCGGTCGTAGATGTACTGCCACGCGTCCGGGTTCACCAGGTCGATGACGTGCTGGTTGCGCCACTCCAGGGGCAGCCGGCCGCCGTCCTTGTGTGCCTTCGCCGACGGGCCCACGATCCAGTCAGGGTGGGCGCGCGCGATGTCCGAGTCAAGGTTGACCATCTCCGGTTCAACCCACAGCCCAAACTCCATGCCGCGGGAGGTGACGGCGTCGATGAGGGGGGCCAGGCCGTTGGGCCACAGGGTTTCGTCCACGTACCAGTCGCCCAGGCCTGCATGGTCGTCCCGGCGGCCGCGGAACCAGCCGTCGTCGAGCACGAAGCGCTCCACGCCGAGGTCGGCGGCCGATTCCGCCAGTTCGGTCAGGATGTCCAGGTTGTGGTTGAAGTAGACGGCCTCCCAGACGTTGAGGACGACGGGCCGCGGCTTGCCGGCGGGCAGGCCGGTGGACGCGGCGGGCAGGACATGGTGGGGACGGGAGCGGAACCAGCTGTAGAACGCTTCGGTAATGCCGTCCAGGCCGTGGTCGGAGTAGGCGGCGAACAAAGCGGGGGTGGTGTAGCGGGCACCTGGTTCAAGGATGACTTCGGCGGGACCCAGCAGCTCGGAACCGCCGATCATGGTCCGGCCGTCGCCGATGGTGTCGGCGAACTGTTCATGGTTGCCGCTCCAGGCCAGGTGGGTGGCCCACACCCTGCCGTGCCGGTTGCCGAAGCCCTTGGTGCCGGCGGCGAACAGCAGGGAGGAATCGTGGCCGGTGCGGCCGTGTCGGCCGGTGCGAACCCAGGTGCCCTGCTGGATGGGGCGGCGCTGGGGATGCCGCTCGCGGCACCAGCGCCCGGTCAGGTCAAGGAGTTCGACGGCGTCCGGTGCCACGGGCAGGACGGTCGCCAGCTCGTCCACCTGGAAAGGCGTGGTTCCCTCATTGGTGATGGTGTGGCGCAGTTCCAGCAGGCCGCCCGCATGAAGCGCAAGGGACGTGGCGACGCTCAGGCCCGTGTCGCCGTCGGCCTGCACGATGGTGGCGCAGGATCCTTCGGTGCTGACGGAGGTGACGCGGAGGCGGGAGGAGAAGTCCCGGCCGGCGCCGCTGTCCGTGATCCTGTGGCCACGCAGGGCCGGGCGCCCGCGCCAGGCCGAGGAAGCCTGGGGGAGGAGGCCCGCGGGAACGCGGACGTCGATCGACGAGGGCGGCACCGCAGCCGTGAGGATGGCCAGGTCCGGCAGGTCTGCGCCCAGCTCGGCGCCCCAGTGGATGACTTCGGCCTCTCCGCTGTCGAAGCTGATCACCAGGCTGGTGCCGGCGGAACGGAGGTGCAAGGGATCCATAGGGAAGTCTCTTTCAGTGTTCAGGGATTGCGTCGTCACGAACGCGCAAAAGGAAAATCACGGGAAGGGGAGGCCGGGTGCCGCCGCCGCGAGGAGGGGACGGCGGCACCCGGCCGGGTGGCTGCGACCACATACGCAGCCACGTGCGGGGGTTACTTGAAGAGGGCGTTGACCTGGTCGTTGGCGGCCGTCAGGGAGCTGGCCTTGGATTTGCCGGAGACCACGGAGTCCATGGCCGGCTTCATGATGCCGTCAACCTTCGCGGCGTTGTCAGCGATCGGGTAGAGGAACGTGGTGCCGTCCTTGACCTGCTGGCTGAAGGGGGTGACGTCCACGCCCTTGGCCTTGAAGGCTTCCACGGCCTTGTCTGCGGAGGTCTTGATGGCGGGGAAGACGACGGCCTTGGAAGCCACCACGTCCTGGCAGGCGGCGGAGCCGAGGTATTCGACCCACTTGATGGCGGCTTCGGGCTTCTTGGTGCCGGCGTAGATGGAGTCCGCCAGGCCGTTGTACATGCTGGCGCGCTTGCCGTTGACACCCACCGGGGTGGGGGCGATGCCCACCTTGACGTCCTTGTAGCCGGTGTACTGGCCGATCATCCAGGAGCCGTTGGCGTTGATGACGGACTTGCCGGCGGCGAAGGTATCGGCCATGCTGGCGCCCACCGTGGTTTCGAGCTTGGGCATGTAGCCCTTCTCCACCAGCCCGGCGAACCAGTCGATGCTTTCCTGAAACTTGGGGTCGTCGTAGTTGAAGTGCTTGCCCCACGGGTTCTTGTCCGTGTGCGTCCAGCCGGTGGTGCCGGTCAGGTAGCTCCATTCGGTCTGGCCCTGGCCGGAACCGGAGCCGTTGAGGCCGAGCCCGTAGACGGCAACGTTGTTCTTGTCGAAGCCGGGCTCGTCGCCGCGCTTGCCGTTCTTGTCCACGGTCAGGTGGGCGATGGTCTTTTCGTATGAACCGCCGTCCTTCGGATTCCACGTCAGGTTGGCCATCTGCTCCGGGGTGACGCCGGCGTCCGCGGCAAGTTTGGTGTTGTAGAACAGCGCGATGGTGTCCCAGTCCTTGGGAAGTCCGTAGCGCTTGCCGTCCTGGCCCACCCAGAGGTCCGCCAGGCCGGAGTTGTAGATGCCGGTGTCGATGTTGTCCTTCTTGACGGCGTCGTCCAGGGCGAGCAGCTGCTTGTTCTTGATGAATTCGGGGTACTTGCCCAGGTGGTCGGTGAAGACGTCCGGGGCGGTGCCTGCCACGAATCCGTTGGTCAGGGTGCCCCAGTAATCGTCCCAGCCGCGCTGGGTGACCTTGACGGTGATGTCCGGGTTGGCCTTGTGGAAGTCGTCGGCGCACTGCTTGTAGGCGGGGAGCTGGTTGGCGTCCCAGAGCCAGTAGTTGATCTCGCCCTTGCCGGCTTCCGCGGAGCCGCCGCCTCCGCAGGCGGAGAGGGCCAGGACTGCTGCCGCGGCTGCTGCGAGGGAGCCGAGTGCTTTCTTGTTCAGGTTCATGGGGGTCCTTTCAGGGTGCTTCCGGGCAGGCCGCCGTGGCGCGCGCCGGGAGGGGGAATTACGAGGGAAGGGGTGATTACTTGATGCCGGAGAAGCCGATGGAGTTGACGATTTTCTTGCCGAAGACGGCGAACAGGATCAGGACGGGAAGGGCGGAGACCAGCGTGGCTGCCATGAGGCCGGACCAGTCCGGCGCTCCCTGCGGCGATTGGGACTTGAACACGCCCAGGCCCACCGTGAGGACGCGGACGGACTCCTCCTGGCCCACCAGCAGCGGCCAGAAGTACTCGTTCCACTGGCCGATGAAGGTGAGCAGGGCCAGGGTGGCGATGGGGGCGGCGGCGTTTGGCAGGATGATCTGGAAGAAGATCCGAAGGTGCTTGGCGCCGTCGAGCATTGCCGCTTCCTCCACCTCGCGGGACATGTTCAGGAAGAACTGCCGGAGGAAGAAAATGGCGAACGGGGTCATGAAGATGTAGGGGAGTACCAGCCCCGCCATGGTGTTGAGCAGGCCCAGGTTCTTGATCAGGAGGAAGTTGGGCAGCGCGGTGAAGATCGGCGGCACCATCATGGTGGCCAGGAACAGGCTGAAGACCAGGTTCCGTCCCCGCCACCGCAGCCGGGCGAAGGCGTAGGCGGCCATGGCGCTGAAGAACACTGCGCCGGTGGTGGTGATGGAGGCAAAGAGCACGGAGTTGCGCAGGTAGATCCAGAAGTCGATTTGCGCGCCGGATCCGCCCTGGGCCACTGCCTCTTCGGGGGACTGCAGGCCGAAGACGCGCTGGAATGCGCCCAGGCTGAATTCTGCGGGCAGCAGGTTGGTGGCGTTGCCGGCCAGGGCCCCGTTGGTGGACAGTGCCGTCCGGAGGATCCAGTAGAAGGGGAGTACCGAGACAGCCACGGCGATGGCCACAAGGAACCAGGCGGCGGTGCGGCGCCAGTTGAACGGACGACGCCGGGTGGCGGGCCGGGCGGGTGCGGAGACTTTTGCGGTGGTCATGGAAGTGTCCTTAATCCAGGTCTGATTCGTTGCCCTTGAGGAACTTCATCTGGATGAAGGCCACCAGGGCGAGGATGACGAAGAGGATGACCGCCAGGGCGGAGCCGTAGCCGAAGTCCGATTCCGTGAAGGCCTTTTGGTAGATGTAGAACTGCAGCACCCGGCTGGCATTGACGGGTCCGCCCAGGGTGGTGACGGCAACGGTGTCGAACACCTGGAAGGAACCGATGACGGTGACGATCAGGACCAGCGCGAGCACCGGGCGCAGCAGCGGCATGGTGATCTTGCGGAATGTTTGCCAGGGTGAGGCGCCGTCCAGGTTGGCCACTTCGTAGACGTGGCTGGGAATGGCCTGCAGGCCGGCGAACAGCAGCAGGGCGGTGTAGCCCATGTGCCGCCAGGTGTTGATGAGGGCCTGGGTGGGGATGGCCCATTCCTCGCTGCCGAAGAATGCCACCTTGGGCAGGCCGATGGCGTCGATGAAGTAGTTGACGATGCCGATCTGGTAGTCCAGGAGCCAGAACCAGAGGAGGGCGGCGATCACGTTCGCCATCAGGTACGGCAGCAGAAGCGCGCCGCGGATCACGGTTGATTTGGCTACCCGGTGCATCAGCAGGGCAAGCCCCAGCGCGAGCGTGGTCTGGAGGAGGATGTTGATTAGGACGTACTGCCCGGTGACAGCCAGCGCATTCCAGAACAGGGGGTCCTTGGCGATGGCCTCATAGTTGGCGGCACCGATCCACGTCGGGTCGCCGAGGATGCTGTATTCGGTGAAGCTGAGGTAGATGCCCCGCAGGGTGGGCACCAGGTAGAAAACGATAAATCCGATCATCGCCGGGGCTATGAAGAACAATGCGATCTTCAGGTCGCTCTGTCCCCGGCGCTTCAGCGGCCGGTGCGCTGCGTGCACTGCCGGGCTGGCGTTCCTGGTAAGGGTGGTCATCGTCGACCCTTTCCTGAGTGTGATGGAAGTAACAGGCTGGAAAGAAATCTACACGAGTAGATATTCGACGGCAAGGGCTTATTTCAATGTTTCAAAACCAGGGCAATTACGCCAGTGACTGGATATTGACTCGAGTAGATGCGGATGAAACACTCGGATAAACTTCAATCGGAAGGCAACAATGACGTTCTCCATCGGCATCGTGGGCGCGGGCCAGTTCGGCAGCCAGTTCGCACACCTGTTCAACCTGCATCCCGGCGTCAGTGCGGTCTATGTTGTGGACGAGCTGCCGGAGCGGGCTGAATCCGTGGTCCGAAGGCTGGATCTTGCCGGCGTCGTGCCCGACTTTGACGCCCTTCTGGCCTCCGACGTCGACGCCGTGGCGGTCTTCACCCAGCGCTGGACGCACGGACCCCTGGTGGAGCGTGCTCTCCGCGCCGGCAAGCACGTCTACTCAGCCGTGCCCATGGCGGTTGCCGAAGAGGAGATCGCCCGCATCATCCAGGCCGTCCGGGACACCGGCAAGGTGTACATGATGGGTGAGACCAGCTACTACAACCCCGCCACCGTGTATGCCCGCGAACAGCAGGCGGCCGGCAGGTTTGGCCGGGTCTTCTACTCCGAAGGCGACTACGTCCACGACATGGACCTCGGCTTTTATGACGCCTACCAGTACAGCGGGGGCGAGCGGTGGAAGGAGACGGCAAGCTACCCGCCAATGCTCTACCCCACCCATGCGATCGGCGGGGTGCTGGGGGCCATCCCGGCGCACGCCGTCAGCGTCAGCTGCGTGGGCGTCAAGGACCAGCGGGATGACGGGGTATTCGACAAGGACGTCAGCATGTTCGGCAATGACTTCTCCAACGCCACGGCGCTCTTTGAACTGAACGACGGCGGCGTGATGCGCACCAACGAGATGCGCCGCGTGGGCTATCCGTCCCACATCCGCGAATCGCGCTTCCGGTTTTTTGGCACGGAGGCAAGCTTTGAACAGCTCGCCAGGGTCACCGTCTGGCAGGACAAACAGAATGTCCACGACATCTCCGAGCAGATGGAAACCCGGCCCAGCATGTCCCTGGACGATCCCTCACTGGCCAACGTGGCCCCGGAACTCCGGGACGCATTCGTGTCGGGACTCGCTCCCGTCCACGACGCCGGACGGTTGCCTGAGGAGTTCCGCGGCGCACCGAACGGGCACGAGGGAAGCCACCATTTCCTGGTGGACGACTTCGTCACGGCGGTCAATGACGGCACACTGCCGCCCGTGAATGCGTGGGTGGCCGCCCGCTTCACCCTCCCGGGCATCGTGGCCCACCAGTCCGCCCTGCAAAACGGCGTACGGCTTCCCATCCGTGACTTTGGGGATGCGCCGGGTATGAGTGGTTAGCATGGACAGCATGACTTCCCCGGCCGCGCAGGCCTCCCGCGGCGGCCCGGTGACCCGCAAGGATGTGGCGCGCTATGCCGGCGTCAGCACCGCCGTCGTCAGTTACGTGGTCAATGGCGGACCCAAGAAAGTGGCGCCGGCAACCGAAGCCAAGGTCCAGGACGCCATCCGCGTCCTGGGCTACCGGCCCAACGCCGCCGCGCGGGCGCTGAAGCTCGGCTCAAGCGAGACCCTGGGGCTTATCGTCCCGGACATCTCGAACCCGTTCTTCTCACTGTTTTCGCACGCCGTGGAGGATGCCGCCGCAGACCTGGGGTACGCGCTGGTGTTGAGCAACTCGGACGGAAACCTGGCCAAGGAACGCCGCAACATCCGGAACCTCGCCGCCCGGCAGGTGGACGGCGTCCTGCTGGCCAGCGTCCTTTTCGAACCCGATCTCGAGGCGCTGGAAACGGCGGACATCCCGTCCGTGCTGCTCAACCAGGAACGTGACGCCCCGGGCTTCAACAGCATCGGTGTGGACCTGGCGGCCGGAGCCAGGATCGCGGTGGAACACCTGATCAGCCATGGCCACACCAACATCGGCCTGGCCATGGGAACCAACGTCTCCGGGGAGACCGACGGCCGTGAAGTAGGTTGGCGGCAAGCGCTCCAGGAAGCTGGTCTGCCCGAGGGGCCCATTGCCTACAGTGCCTTCACCCGGCCCGGAGGGTACGTGGCCGGGCAACGCCTCCTGGCGTCAGTGAACCGGCCAACGGCCGTCTTCGCCACGTCCGATATGCAGGGGATTGGACTGCTGCGGGCCATCCATGAAGCGGGACTGTCTGTTCCGGGCGACATTGCCGTGGCGTCTTTTGACGGCTCGGCCGACTCTGAATACTCCTGGCCGCCGCTGACCACCGTTGAGCAGCCGGTGGCGGCCATGGCGGAGGCTGCCGTGGCGGCACTCGTTGGAGCCAGCCGGGGGGAGGACCCGCGGCACCGGATCTTTCCCACCAAACTGCACGTACGCCAATCCTGCGGCTGCCCCTAGCCGGCCGACTGCATGGCGGGCAGGCGCAGCCTGGTCCGCTCCTGCAGGACCCGCCGGGCCTCCGGGCCAAGTCCGGAATCGCTGATGACCTCATCCACGTCATCCAGGGCGGCGATGGAACTGATGCCCAGCATTCCCCATTTGGTGTGGTCGGCCAGCACCACTGTCTTGCGCGCTGCTGCCATGAAGGCCCGGTCGGTTTCGGCTTCGAGCAGGTTGGGTGTGGTGAAGCCCGCCTCGGCATCCATCCCGTGGACGCCCAGGAACAGCACGTCCAGGTGCAGTTGCTTGAGGGCGCCCGTTGCGATGGGCCCCACCAGGGCGTCTGAGGGCGTGCGCTCGCCGCCCACCAGGATCACGGTGGAGGAGTAACGGGCCGAGCCGGACGAGGCAGCGTGGTGGAAGAGGTCCGCGATCCTGACAGAGTTGGTGACCACCGTGATCCGCGGCCCTCCAACCAGTTCCTTGGCCAATGCCCACGTGGTGGTGCCGGCACCCAGGCCGACCGCCATGCCCTCGTGGACCAGGGCGGCCGCCTCCACGGCGATGGCGCGCTTCTCCGCGGTCAACTGCGTGGACTTCAGCTCGAAACCGGGCTCATGCGTGCTTGCATCCCCCGGCAGCTTGGCGCCGCCGTGGATTCGTTCCAGCTTGCCGCCCTCCTCGAGCAGCTCGATGTCCCGCCTCACCGTCATCAACGAGACGCCAAGCTGGGTGGCGAGGTCCGAGACCCGGACCACCCGCTCCCGCTGGACGGCATCCAGGATTGCTTGGTGTCGGGCGGCAGGCAGCATGGAGGCGGATCCTTCAACGCGGGTGGCAAGGGTGCTCCCAGCATACGGCGACGGCGCCTCCCCGGCTGGGGAAGCGCCGTCGCCGTATTGCTACTTCCGGAGGCTGGCCGCGATCTGCTGCATGATCGTGGGGTCGGACAGCGTGGTGGCGTCGCCCGGGTCGCGGCCTTCCGCCACGTCCTTGAGGAGCCGGCGCATGATCTTGCCGGACCGGGTCTTGGGCAGTTCGGGCACCACCAGGATGTTCTTGGGCTTGGCAATGGGCCCGATTTCCTTGCCCACGTGGTTGCGCAGCTCCTGTACGGTGGCGTCGCCGTGGTTCACGGCATCGCCGCGGAGGATCACGAACGCAACCACGGCCTGGCCGGTGGTTTCGTCCGTGGCGCCCACGACGGCGGCCTCCGCCACGGCGGGGTGGCTCACCAGGGCGGATTCGATTTCTGTGGTGGAGAGCCGGTGCCCGGAGACGTTCATGACGTCGTCCACGCGGCCCAGCAGCCAGATGTCCCCGTCTTCGTCCTTCTTGGCGCCGTCCCCGGCGAAGTACATGTTTTCGAAGCGGGACCAGTAGGTGTCCTTGAACCGCTGCGGGTCGCCCCAGATGCCGCGCAGCATGGCCGGCCAGGGTTCGCGGATCACCAGGAAACCGCCGTGGCCGTTGGGGACGGACTCGCCCATTTCATCCACCACATCCACGGCGATACCGGGCAGCGGCACCTGGGCGGAGCCGGGCTTGGTGGCGGTGACCCCGGGAAGCGGGGCGATCATCTGTGCGCCGGTTTCGGTCTGCCACCAGGTGTCCACGATGGGCGCCTTGTCGCCGCCGATTACCTTGCGGTACCACATCCAGGCCTCGGGGTTGATGGGCTCGCCCACCGAACCCAGCACCCGCAGGGAGGAAAGATCGTACTTCGCCGGGATCTCCGCGCCCCACTTCATGAAGGTGCGGATGGCGGTGGGAGCGGTGTACAGGATGGAGACCTTGTACTTTTCCACGATCTCCCACCAGCGGCCCTGGTGCGGGGAGTCCGGCGTGCCCTCGTACATGACCTGCGTGGCGCCGTTGATGAGCGGGGCGTAGGCGACGTAGGAGTGGCCGGTGACCCAGCCGACGTCGGCCGTGCACCAGTACACGTCCGTTTCCGGATGCAGGTCAAAGACCGCCCTGTGGGTGTAGGCGGTCTGGGTGAGGTAGCCGCCGGTGGTGTGCAGGATGCCCTTGGGCTTCCCGGTGGTACCGGACGTGTAGAGGATGTAGAGCGGGTGCTCCGAATCGTGGCCCACTGCGGTGTGCTCTGCGCTGGCCGTCCCCACCGTGTCCGCCCACCAGTGGTCCCGGCCCTCGTGCCAGTCCACGTCCTGGCCGTTGCGCTTGACCACCACCACGTTCTGGACCGTGTGGCCATCGTGGGCCAGGGCATCATCGACGGCCGGCTTCAGGGGGCTCGGCTTGCCTCGGCGGTAGGTGCCGTCGGCGGTCACCACCAGCTTGGCTTCGGCGTCGTCGATCCGGGACCGGAGGGCCTCCGCCGAGAATCCACCGAACACCACCGAGTGGACCGCGCCGATGCGTGCGCATGCCAGCAGCGTGATCACGGCCTCCGGGATCATGGGCAGGTACACCGCAACCCGGTCACCCTTGGCAACGCCCAGGGACTCGAAAGCGTTGGCCGCCTTCTTCACTTCCTCGGTCAGCTGGGCGTAGGTATAGGTGCGGGTGTCGCCGGGCTCGCCCTCGAAGTAGATGGCCACGCGGTCGCCGTTGCCGGCCTCCACATGCCGGTCCAGCGCGTTGTACGCCGCGTTGATTTCGCCGCCAACGAACCACTTGGCGAACGGCGGATCAGACCAGTCCAGCGCTTGTGTGAAGTCCTTGGACCACGTCAGCAGCTCCCGGGCCTTCTTCGCCCAAAACGCGGGCCGGTCGGCGTTCGCCTCCCCGTACTCGGCGGCGGTGACAACGGCGTCGGCCGCGAATTCCGGGGAGGGTGGAAAGGCCCGCGTCTCATGCAGCAGGTTCGCGAAGGCGTCGCCCTGGTGGCCTTGCTGTCCTGCCGGCTGGGCGGAAGCGGACGGAACGGTAGCCGTGGAGCTGGGAGTGTCCTGGGACATGTGAACCTCATCATTCATCGATCTTTGCCGCGCGGGACGCCGCCACCGCATGGCCCGCCGATCGCACGGCATTGGGCTCCAGCCGGGGGCGGGCATACCGCAAAGAGCTGTTCCGCAACCAAGCCTAATGCTTACGGTGCATCCGCTGTGTGCCCCGTCACATACGCGGCCATGAGCGGCATTTTTTATGCGGTGAATGGTCTCTTCATGACTCGCCAGGCACCGCCGGAGGCCTGCCCCAGCTAGTGATCGGCCGGGCCGTTGACTAGGCTGAGATGGAATTGTGACTTCACTTCGGACCTCTCCGGCCGGGCGCAAACAGCGCCTTGCCGGGCCCGGACCGCATGTCAAGACGGCACAGTTTTCGGGTCCGGACCGGGCCCGGTGCCGCCACGCTAAGGAGAGCAGAATGAACCAGCAGAGTTACGGCCAGCGAACGGGTCCGGACACCAAGGCAGGGCCAGGAGCCTCCGGGCCTGCCGTGGGAGGATCCGCGCACGCGACACCGGCCGGCAACGCCGCCAAGGGGCAGGCTGCAGGGCAGAAGGCCGGCTCCGGGAAGATCGACCCGAACGCCAACCAGGCGGTCCTCGGTCCGTTCACCGTGCGCGACCTGGCCGTCTTCGCAGGCACCCTGATCCTCTTTGTCGCGTCCCTGCTTCCCCTCTTCGGCGCCCGGTACAACCTGTGGAACCTCAACAACCTGTTCTTCCTGGGACTGGGCATCGTCCTGCCGCTGATCGCCAGCGCATTGTTCGCGGCGCGCCGCCTGGCACCCGCCACAAGGATCCGCGTGGGGTCGCTCTCGATCGACCAGTTCGCCTCCGTTGTGGCCTCCTTCGCCCTGGCCTTCTTCTTCCTGTCCGTTGCAGGCGGCTACGTCACCAGCCTGCTGGTGGGCCTGATCGGCTCGCTCGTCCTCTTCGCCGCCACCGTGCTGGGCCGGTTCCTGCCGTACCTTTCCGGTGACTTCAAGGACCGGCCAGAGACGCCGGCGCACATTGTGGCCCGCGAGGCCGCGGTCCCGCTGCGGAAGCCGCGCACCCCCAAAGCCCCCAAGCCGGAGTCCGGCTCCAACCAGTCAAAGGGCGGCTTCAAAGGTGCCACCCTGTTCGGTGGGGCCGGTGCAGGTTCCTCCGCCGTCGAGCCGGGATCTTCCAGCCCCAACCCTGCGCCGGCGCGTTCCACCCACACGCCCGCCACTGCCGCCGTCCCCGTGGCCAATGCCGGGGCTGCCGTTGCAGGGACCGGCGCTGCAGCTGCCGGCGCTCCAGCTGCGGGCACCGCCGCGGGTCCGGCTGCCTCTACCCCCGCGGCGCCAACCGCCCCTGTATCAACCAGCCCTGTATCATCCACCCCCGAAGCCGCTGACCGGGATGCCGGCACGCCGCATGTGGACGCCGGCCCGCCCACCCAGGCGGCCGACGTCGTCCGTCCTGAATCAACCACGGCCCCGGCAGCCGAGGAGACCCAGCACGGTGCCGTCCCCGCCGCGGGCGCTCCGCAGGCAGCGTGGGAGCCGCCGGCCGCCACCGCTGTCCACCAGCAGGTCCGTTCCGAGCAGCCCATCGGCGCGACAGTGGACCCGTCCACCCGCCATGACGAGACCGACGGGCAGCCCATCCATGAGGCTTTCTGGTTCGCCGTCGCCCAGCACCGCACCGCCTACGACCCCCGCACCGGTGCGCCTGCCTTCGTGATCGAGCCCGGCGGCTGGGTACTGGCGCTTGAGGACCGGGGCCACGAATTCCTGGTCCAGCACACGGACGGACGGCTGGGCGTCCTGCGCGACCTCAGCAACATCGAGCGCGGCTGACGCCGTGGCCGGGCCACGCAGCAAGAACGGGCAGGCCGCGGGGATGCCCGTGGTTTCGTCCGAATCCGTCCTGGCGCTGAAACGGCGGGCACGGCGCATCCACCGGGCCCTGGCCGAAAAATATCCCTACGCCCACGCGGAACTGGACTTCCGCAACCCCTTCGAACTGCTGGTGGCCACCGTGCTGTCCGCCCAGACCACCGACGTCACGGTCAACCAGGTCACCAAAGTGCTGTTCGCACGCTGGCCCAATGCCCGGTCCCTGGCCGAGGCGGACCCCACGGAGCTTGAAACCATCCTCAAGCCCACGGGGTTCTTCCGCGCCAAAGCGAGGAACGTCCTGGCGCTGTGCACCCGCCTGGTGGATGACTTTGACGGCGAGGTCCCGGGGCGGATGGAAGACCTGGTCACCTTGCCCGGGGTGGGCCGCAAAACCGCCAACGTGGTGCTGGCCAACGCCTTCGGCATCCCGGGCATTTCCGTCGATACCCATTTCGCCCGGCTGGCCAAGCGGTTTGGGTGGACCCAGTCCGAGGACCCTGTGCAGATCGAACAGGACGTGGCGGAGTTGTTTGACCGCAGGGACTGGACCATGCTGTCCCACCGTGTGATCTTCCACGGCCGCCGCGTCTGCCACGCCCGGAAGCCCGCCTGTGGTGCCTGTCCCGTGGCTAATTGGTGCCCGAGCTATGGCCTGGGGGAGACCGACCCCGTCAAAGCAGCCAAGCTCCTCAAGTATGAACTTGCGCCCGGCAGCGAGGCGTTGCTGGAGCAGTACCTGTCTGAACAGCAGCGGGCTGCGGAGATCCGGATGGCCTCCCAGGCGAGGGCCACGTGAGCGCAAGGGAAGACCTGGCCGCGCTGGTCCAGCGGGCGGAAGCCGGGACGGCCGGGCCCCCTGATCCACGCTGGGCTGCACTGACAGTAGATGCCTCCCGCGCCCGCAGGGCCGCGGTCCTGATGCTTTTCGGGGTGCTCGACGACGTCCCGGCCGCGTCCGGCAAGCCACTGGCGCCGGCGGATCTGGACGTCCTGCTCCTGGAGCGCGCCCACACCCTGGGTTCCCATCCAGGGCAGGTGGCGTTTCCCGGCGGCAGCATCGACCGGGGCGAAACGCCGGTGGCGGCTGCGCTTCGGGAAGCCGAGGAGGAAACCGGACTGGACACCGGCGGGGTGGAAGTCCTCGGCACGCTCCAGGAACTGGGCCTGGCGCACAGCAACTTCCTGGTGACGCCGGTGCTCGGATGGTGGCACTCGCCGTCGCCGGTCCGGGTGGTGGACTACGCCGAATCTGCCCAGGTATTCCGCGTCCCGGTCAGGGACCTCCTGGACCCGGACAACAGGGTGATGGCCACGGTCCACCGCGCAGGCCGCACGTTCGACAGCCCTGCCTTCACTGTCAACGGCGTGGTGGTGTGGGGCTTCACCGGCATTGTGCTGAGCGGCCTCTTCGACCAGCTCGGCTGGTCCGTTCCATGGGACCGCACCAGGCTGCACCCGATCGGGGTCTAGTTTTCAGGCCTGCTGGTGGCGCAAATCCACCACGATTCCGGTGGCGGCATTCTCGCGCATGGCGTTGATCCCGTCGCGGAGCAAGCTGAGGGACCTGAAGGTTGGTGACACCGCAACGATATTGCCTTCGGCGTCGGTCAGCCGCAGCCGGTACGACTCATCGCCTGCACGGTGAATTTCAAATCTTCCCGCCATGGACGGGGACCTCCCTGGTATGCGTCGTTGCATCAGCGTGTGGACCGGTCTGCATCAGCCCCGCTTCGACTGTAACGTCCGTCACCGGGCGCGCATAGCTACCGCCGGGTAGATTACTTATCGTCTCGACGACAGTAAGAGAGGCAGCACGGGAGGCGCTCCGCCCTATTTGGCGAGGTCGTAGGAGTCCACCACGGCCATGCTGACGGGGAACTCCACCGGGATGGGACCGAACAGCAATTCCTTGGCGGCCTTGGCCGATTCCTCGATTGCCGCGATGCAGGCATCGACGCGGTCCGAGGGCGCGTGCACCATGACTTCGTCATGCAGGAAGAAGGCGAGTTGGGCCCCCACAGGTCCGCCGCTGCCGCCGGTTCCTGCCGGCCGCAAGGCGCGCAGCCGCCGTCGCAATTCTGCCAGCCAGCAGGCCGCCCAGTCCGCTGCCGAGCCCTGGACCACGAAGTTCCGGGTAAAGCGCCCGCGGGACCGCGCGATCGACTCTGCCCTCCGCTGCTCCTCCGCCGTGGCCGAGCGCTGGCTGAGGAACCACTGCCCGGACGGCGGAGGGCTGCTGCGGCCCAGCCTGGTGGTGACCGTCCCGCCCGCTTCGCCCGCCCGCGCCGCCCGCTCCACAAAGTCCACGGCACGCGGGTAGATGCGGGCCAATTGCGGCATGAGGCGGCCGGCCTCGCCGGAGGTGGCGCCGTACATGGCGCCCAGCAGGGCCATCTTCGCCTTGGCCCGGTCGCCGCCAAATCCCTTGGCGGCGATCCCGGCGTACAGGTCCTGGTCCCGCGCCGCCTCAGCCATGGCCGAGTCCTGCGCCAGGGCCGCCAGGACGCGCGGCTCCAGCTGCGAGGCGTCCGCAACGATGAGCTTGTGGCCAGGGTCGGCGTGCACCGCGCCGCGGACCTGGCGCGGAATCTGCAGCGCCCCGCCGCCGCGGGATGCCCAGCGGCCCGACACCACGCCTCCCACCACGTATTCCGGGCGGAACCGGCCGCCGTCCACCCACGCGTCCAACCAGGACCAGCCGTTGGCGGTGTGAAGGCGGGAAAGCCTCTTGTACTCCAGCAACGGCTCGATGGCGGGGTGGCTGGACTCCCTCAGCTCCCACTTGCGGGTGCTTTTGACCTCGATCCCGTTGCGGTGCAGGGCGCGCATCAGGTCCTGCGGGGAGTCCGGGTTGAGCCCGGGTGAGTTGAGCATGACGCGCAGCTCCGCCGCCAGCGCCTCCAGTTTCACGGGACGCTGCCCGGCGGGCGGGCGGGGTCCCAGATGGCCGGCCAGGATCTGTTCGTGCAGGTCTTCCCGCCAGGGGACCCCGGCGTGCTGCATCTCGGCGGCCACAATAGCTGCCGCCGACTCCGCCGCGAGCAGCAGCTGGAGGCGGTTCCGGCGGTTTTCCTCCGTGCCCACGCCTGCCAGCGCACTCTGTTGGGCTGCGTATTCGGAACGGAGTTCCTCGAGCGGCGCCCCCGGCGGCAGCCCGGTTGCGGGATCATCGAACAGCGCGCCCTGGTCTGCAGGGGGACGCGGCGGCTGCAGCGCCTTTGGCGGAAGAGCGGGATCCTCCACCGGTACCCTGTCCGTGTTCCGGGCGTAGTCGGTGTGCGCGCTGAACTGCGAGAAGGCCAGGATGTTGCCGCACAGGGTGAGGTCGTAGCAGCGCTCCACCTCCACCTCGGATGCGAGCAGCGCCGGGTACCAGTCCTGGGTCCGGTGCCATATCCAGCGGGGCGGTTGGCCACCGGGGCGCCGTGCCTCCAGTTCGCGGACGACGGCGGCAAGGTCGGTGAGTGCCACAACGCGGGGTTCGGGATTGGCCGGCTGGGCGAGGCCCGCCTGCGTCAGTTCCTGGAGCGCCGCGCCGCGGGGGTGGGCGGCGAGCAGCAGGTACATGTTCCCATTGTGCCTTGTTGGAGGCTGTGCCTCGTTGAGGTGTCCGCGCTGCAGGTTGTCCACATACGGGACTTGCTCCCTTAACCAGGCCGCACCGCCGCGGCAGAGTGGCTCCATGAGCAGGCACCAGCTGAACGCATCCACATCCGGTCCGGGACAGGCCTCCGGCTCCTCGTGGCGGCCAACGAACACGGCGCCACCATCCCGCGGGGGTCCTGTTGCGGACAGCGGGGAAGCGTCCGAGGCCGCCTGGCTGCCGGAGCATTCAAGGCCTGTCGGTTCAGGGCTCAGGGGTTCAATGCCTGGGGGTTCAATGCCCGCCGGGATTCGGCCGGATGGTGCAGGAGAGGTTCTGCTGGTGACCTCCTCCGGCGTCCTCCGTGCCGAAGTGGAGCGTATTGTGGCAGCCGCCGGCGCGCACCTGCACGTTGTCCCGGACGCAGTGGAGGCAGGCCGCTACTGGGAGGCGGCAGCTGCCGTCCTGGTGGGCAGTGACGTGCGTGAACTGCCGCCCCGGCGCAGCACGCCTGCGGTCATGGTGGGCCTCGACGGCGAGGGCGACAGCCTCTGGCACCTGGCGGCGGCCCTCGGGGCAGAGCGTGTTGCCGTACTGCCGGATGCCGCCGCCTGGCTGGCAGACCATCTGAGCCGGTCGCGGTCGCCGGGCCCGGGCGGAATGGTCCTTGGCATCACGGGGGGTTGCGGCGGTGCAGGAGCCACCACCGCCGCCATCTGGATAGCGCAGGCGGCAGCAGGGCTGGGGGTACGGGTCCTGCTGGTTGACGGCGACCCATGGGGTGGCGGCCTGGAGCTGGCGCTCGCAGCAGAGGAAACCCCCGGGCTCCGATGGCCGGACCTCGCCGAGGCCAGGGGAAGCATCGACCCCCTGCAGCTCTCGGATTCCCTACCCGTTGCGGGAGGCTTTTCCTTCCTGTCCTGGCCTGCCACACGGGAGCAACCCCTTCCCGTCGCCGCCGCAGCCGCAGCAGGTGTGCTTGATGCTGCGCGCCGTGGCTATGAACTGGTCCTGCTCGATGTGGGAAGGGGGGCAGAGCCGCTCCATACGGTGGCCTGGGACTGCGACCGGATCATGATGGTGGTACCCGCACAACTGAAGGCAGCAGTGGCGGCCGTACGCCTGATGCAGGAGCTTCCGCCGGTGGAGGCGGCCCTGCTGGTGCGGGGCCGGCCGGGCTCCGCGCTGGACAGTTCGCTGATCGCTGACGCCGTGGGACTGCCGGTCCAGGGCCGGATACCAGAAGTCCGCGGCGTCGGCGGAGCCATGGAATCCGGCCGGCTGCTGGACCTGGGGAAGCGCCGGAACATCCGGCGCTTCGCTGCATCTGTGCTCGATTGGCTTGGCGATGACCTGCCGGCTGGAGAGTTGGCATGAGCCCGGCGCCGGGTAATCCGTCGGCTCCGGCCGGGAAAGCGGGCAGCGCAGCGGGGGCGGGAGGCCTGGGCTCACGGCGCAGCGTCCGCATCCTGGAAGCAAACCAGGCAGGCCGCCTGACGCGCAGCAGGGGAACCGCCGGCAGCGGCAGGACCATCGATTCAGGGCTGCTGGAATCCGTCCGCGAATCGATGATGGCAGAGGCCGGTGCCGTGACGCCGTCACGGGTTGCCGCGGCAGTCCAGGCCACCGGCAAGCTGTTGGGCACCGCAGGATCCCTTGCCGCCGTAGAGCGGATCAGTGCCGAACTCAACGGGCTGGGGCCGCTGCAGGAGCTCACCCGGGATCCCGCCGTCACCGACATCTTCGTCAACGCTCCCCACTCCGTCTGGGTGGACCGGGGCCGCGGCATCGAGCGGGTCCCCGTCCTGTTCGACGGCGAGGCACAGCTGCGGGCGCTGGCCTGCAGGCTCGTCGCTGCAGGCGGGCGCCGCCTCGATGACGGCTCGCCCTGTGTCGATGTCAGGCTCGCCGGCGGCTACCGTGTCCATGCCGTGTTGCCGCCGGTTTCCACGTCCGGGACGCTGCTGAGCGTCCGGATCCGCAGGGAGAAGGTCTTCAGCATGGAGGAGCTGCGCACCGGGGGCATGTTCGGCCCGGGAGTGCAGGCGGTGCTTGAGAAGGTCGTGGACAGGAGGCTGAGCTTCCTGATCAGCGGTGCCACGGGTTCCGGGAAGACCACGCTGCTGTCTACGCTCCTGGGATTGTGTGCGGCGGAGGAGCGGCTGGTCCTGATCGAGGATGCGTCCGAACTGAATCCTGTCCACCCGCACGTAGTCGCGTTGGAATCACGGCACGGAAACCTCGAAGGCGGCGGGACAGTGGACCTGGGGGAACTCGTCAGGCAGGCACTTCGCATGCGTCCGGACAGGTTGGTGGTGGGCGAGTGCCGGGGCGCGGAAGTCCGCGAGCTCCTTACCGCGATGAACACCGGGCACAGCGGCGGTGGAGGAACCATCCACGCCAACACGGCAGCAGCAGTCCCCGCCAGGCTCAACGCCCTGGGCGCGCTCGCCGGGCTGGGACCCGAGGCTGTTCGGCTCCAGGCTGCCAGCGCCCTTGACGCTGTGATCCACGTGGGCAGGACGTCCCGGGGGAGGGAAGTCCTTTGCATCGGACTTATCGGCGACGGCCCGGAGGGGCTGACGGTGGTGCCGGCGGTTGAAGAATCGGGGGTGGCGGGTCCCGCATGGCCGGCGCTGGCTGCCCGTTTGGGAATGGACTCCGGGGTCACCCTGTGACGATCCTCCTCATCGGAGTTCTGGGCGCCGCTGTGGTGCTGCTCCTGAAGCCGCCCCTGGATGCTGCGTCCAGGTTGCGTGCAGCAGGCGGCAGCAGCCAGAAGGCACCGGGATCCCGGCAGAGCCGGATACTGCGCTGGGGCAGCGCAGGCGGACGGGGCTCGGCGAAAATGCGGGGCCCTGGACTGACCCTGGTGGTGCAGCAGCTGGCGGCGCTGCTCAGGGGCGGCCGGACACCCGGGCGGCTGTGGGACGAGCTGTGGTCCGTGTACGGCACGCCGCAGGACGGGCAATGGCATGACCACGCGGCGCTCCCATCCCCAGCGCTGTCAGAGGGTTCAACTGCCGTCCTGGCTTCCGCACGCGCGGCCGCGGCAACCGGAGCCCCTGTCTCGGAGGCCATCCGGCGTGCGGTTTCCACGGCGTTGCCTCACAGGGACCGGGAGGCCAGGACCTGGTCTGAGCTTGCTGCCTGCTTTGACATAGCCGAAGCCAGTGGATGTCCGCTCGCCGACGTGCTGACCCGGTTCGTGGCCCAGCTGGAAGCGGAGGATGATGCGGATGCAGCCAGGCAGACCGCCCTCGCCGGCCCCAAAGCCACGGTCCGTCTCTTGACCTGGCTTCCATTGATGGGTCTTGGACTGGGTGCTGCCCTGGGCGTGGATCCATTGGCCACCCTGCTGGGAACACCCCTGGGACTGGCCGCATTGTTCAGTGGCGCGGTGCTCACGGCAGCAGGAAGGGCGTGGTCCGCCAGGCTTGTTGCGGCGGCCGCAGGGACAGGAGTGCCATGACCCCGGGTTTGGCTGCAGGCTTTGCACTGTTCCTGCTGCTCGCCGCAAGTGCCTGGCTTGCCTGTTCCGGCTTTAACCGGTCGTGTCACCGGCTCCGCCACCTGTTTCATGCCGTCCCGGGGGCGCAGCAGGTGGCCGAAGCCGAGTGGCCCGCAGGGAGCCGCGGCGAAGGCTTGAAGGACACTGCCATGATGCTCGAACTCGTGGCGGCGATGCTGGATGCCGGAGCCGGCATCGGGCGATCGCTCGAACTGGTGGCTGCCTCGGCCGCGCCGCAGTACAGGGACTCACTGCGGCCGGTGGTCTCGGCGCTGGCCATCGGGGCCGACTGGGAAACAGCGTGGCGCAGCTCCGCCGTCCGGCTCCCCGAAATCCTGGAGCTCCGGGATGCGCTGGGCTTCGCCGCGCTCACGGGGGCGCCATCGTCTGCAATCCTCTACGCCCAGGCAGCAAGGCTTCGCCGGGAACGGTTCCGGGCCGCGGAAAAGCGGGCCGCTTCGCTTGGCGTGAAGCTGGTAGTTCCGCTGGGCCTGTGTTCACTCCCTGCCTTTATCTGCCTTGGCGTCGTCCCCGTGCTGCTTGCCCTGGTTCCCACCGGATAACCTGCCGCTGCCGTGGCCACCGCGAAGGCCGATCCCTTCCTCCACAACACCGGGACGGCCCACCTTTTCCACTTAGCGCATCCCCTCCCTTACCTGCTCCCGCTGGGCGGGGAAGAGTCAAGACAGCCGGGAAACCACCGGAAACCAATGGAAAGGAAAACCACATGTCCATCCACCACCGCCGTCACTACACGGCAGGAACCTCCGCGTTCGCCGCGTCCGGCCAGAAGCCCACGAAAAAGGACGGCGCCCCGCGCAGCACCAGCAGCATCCCATCCGCTTCCGCCCCTGCCTTGGGCCCAAAGACTTCCCTCCCGGAGGCAGGCAGGATCGTCGAACTCCACCCTGGTTCGGGAAGTCTCCGGCCCAAGACATGGCGCCCCACGGGGCTGCTGGGTTCCCAGGCCGGCATGGCCACCGCGGAATATGCCATTGCTACCCTGGCCGCCGTCGGGTTCGCCGGGCTGCTTGTGTTCATCCTCCGCAGCGACGAGGTACGTGGTTTCCTGCTCAACCTCATCCGCACCGCGCTGGCGCTGCCGTGACACCTCTGCCGGCGGGGCTGCGAATTCATGGACCCCTCACGGCCGTCGTCGGCAGCAGCGCCGGCGGCAACGATGACCGGAAGACGGCGGACGCCGGTGCAAACGCCCGCGGCGCGGTTACCGCAGAGTTCGCCGTGGCACTGCCTGCCGTACTGGCATTGCTGGCCATGCTGCTTGCAGCAGCCGCCGCGGGGATGACGCAACTGCGCATCGAGGAGGGAGCCAGGGCCGGTGCCAGGGCGCTGGCCCGGGGCGATGACACCGTGGCAGTGGAACGGACGGTCCGGACGCTCGCCGGCGGTACGGCGGCTGCGTCAGTTGCTGCAGACGGCGAGTGGTTCAACATCACGGTCACGGACCGCGTGCCTGGGCCATTGGGAGCATCCATCCCGTGGACCCTCACCGCGCGTGCGTCAATGCGGAGCGAAACAGCCGGGACGGGAGCCGGCATCGGCGCCGGTGCCCTCAGGGGCTCCACGCATGGCCAGGCCGCCAAATGATGGCCGATGCCGGACGGCCCCACACTGCCGCCGCCAGGCGCCACACCACCAAGGGCAGGCGCGGGGCGGGAAGGCATGACGGCCGCGAACGCGGTTCGGGCACAGTCCTGGCCGCAGGGCTGGCCCTTGTGGTCATGACGGCCATGGCCGTCATGCTGCTGCTGGCCCAGTCCGCCGTGCTGGCCAGCAGGGCGGCAGCGGCTGCGGACCTGGCGGCCCTTGCCGCAGCGGATGCGCTCCGCGGCATCACCACGGGCGAGCCCTGCAGTGTTGCCGCCGAGGTCGCCGCGCGGCACGCCGCCACGGTCCTTAGCTGTACCGAGGGCGCGGGCCAGACCATTGAGGTGCGGACCCGGCTCGGCGAGCGCCCGCTGCTGGGAGCCGCAACCGGACATGCCCGGGCAGGGCCGCCGCCATAGCGATGACGCCGGCATCGGGCGTCAGCTCCTCGCCTCCACATCCACACGGGACGTCTCGGAGGCATCCTTGAGCAGGACATCCAGCAGGGTCACCGCGGCGGCCTTGTCCAGCGGATTGTTCTTGTTGCCGCACTTGGGGGACTGCACGCAGGACGGGCAGCCGGACTCGCACTCGCAGGCCTTGATGGCGTCCCGGGTTGCCGCCAGCCACACCATGGCCTTGTCGAAGCCCCGTTCGGCAAACCCCGCCCCGCCGGGGTGCCCGTCATACACGAAGATGGTGGGCACCCCGGTGTCCGCATGCAGTGCCGTGGAGACCCCGCCGATGTCCCAGCGGTCGCTGGAGGCGACGAGGGGAAGGAGCCCGATCGCGGCGTGCTCGGCGGCGTGGAGGGCACCGGGGAACTGGGCTTCGATGAGGCCGGCCCGCGTCAAGGAACGGTTGTCCACCACGAACCATACGGCCTTGGTGAAGAGCTCCCGGGCACCCAGCTCAAGGGGCTCCTCACCCAGGACTTCGTTGGAAATCAAGGCCTTGCGCTGGAAGGAGACAACCTGCGTGGTGACCTTCACATCGCCGAAGTGGACGGTTACATCGCCCCATTGCATGGTCCGCACCGTGTCCAGGACCTCGATCTGGGTCACGTCCCGTGCTGTGGTGTAGTAGTCGGGGTTTGCCCGGCGAACCATGACAGAGTGGTCGTCTTCGTTCAGGTCCTCCACCACGTAGGTGTCGCCCTGGTGGACGTATACCGCGCCCGTGTGGGCCTGGTAATGGGTCTGGGGCGAGTCCATGGTCCCCAGCAGCGAGCCGGTCTCGGCGTCAACGATGCTGACCGGACCGCCGCCGTCGGCCCGGAGATTGACCATGGCCGCGGCGCTTTGCGAGTGGGTCCAGAACCAGCCGGCGGGACGCCGCCGCAAATATCCCTGCGCCACCAGACGGTCCAGGAGCTTTTCGGCAGTTCCGCCAAAAAGGTCCAGCTCCGCCGGTCCCAGGGGGAGTTCCGCTGCCGCGGCGCAGAGGTGTGGTCCCAGCACATAGGGGTTGGACGGGTCGAAGACCGTGGCCTCCACCGAGACATCGAAAATCGCCTCCGGGTGGTTCACCAGGAAGGTGTCCAGCGGATCATCGCTGGCCACAAATGCGGCGATGGCATCCTGGCCCGCCCTGCCGGCGCGGCCAATCTGCTGGAACAGGGAAGCCCGCGTCCCGGGCCAGCCGGCCACCAAGACCGCATCGAGACCGGAAATGTCGATTCCCAGCTCCAGGGCGGACGTGCTGGAAACGCCCAGCAGCTGGCCCGACCGCAGCGCCTTCTCCACCGCGCGCCGCTCTTCCGGAAGGTATCCGGAGCGGTAGGCGGCCACCCGCTGCGGGAGGCTGGGGTCCACCTCGTCAAGGAGCCGCTTGGTGATGGCGGAGATGGTCTCGGCGCCGCGGCGGGATTTGATGAAGGCAATGGTCCGGATCCGGGCGGACACCAGGTTGGCGAGCAGGTCAGAAGTTTCGGCCACTGCCGTCCGCCGCTCCTTGGCCCCGTTCTCGCCCCGGACCTCGGTCAGCGCCGGTTCCCAGAGCGCCACGGTGGTGGCCCCGTGGGGCGAGCAGTCCTCGGAGACCGCCTTCACGGGGGCGCCGATGAGGCGTGAGAAGGAGACATCAGGCTCGGAGGCGGTGGCGGAAGCCGCGATGAAGACCGGTTCGGGGAACGAGGTGCCCGCGCCATAGTACGCGCAGATCCGGCGGAGCCGGCGCATCAGGTTAGCAACATGCGATCCGAAGACGCCACGGTAGCTGTGTGCCTCGTCCACGATGACGTAGCGCAGCCGGCGGAAGAACCCGGCCCACCAGGCATGGTTGGGAAGGATGCCGAAATGCAGCATGTCCGGGTTGGCCAGGATGAAATTCGCGTGGTCCCGGATCCACCGCCGGGCGGCCGGATCCGTGTCGCCGTCGTACGTTTCCGCCCGTACCGTGGGCAGCCTCAGGGCCCGGATGGCGTTCAGCTGGTCGGCCGCCAGCGCTTTGGTGGGGGAAAGGTAAAGGGTGACGGCACCGTCGTCGTGAATCTTTCCCGGCTCCGCCAGCACGCGCAGCTCGGAACGGTGGATCGCATCCAGCGCCGGCAACTGGTACGCCAGCGACTTCCCGGACGCGGTTCCGGTGGCCACCACAACGTGCTCCCCGGCATATGCTGCATTGGCCGCGTCCACCTGGTGCCGGTACGGCTCGCGGATGCCAAGCGACCCGTACGCCCCGAGAATGTCCGGGTGCACCCAGGCCGGCCACGGCGCGTGGATTGCCTCCCGCGCCGGGATCCTGCGGACATGACGGAGCTGTTCCGGGTCCGGGCCGCGGCCCAGCAGAGGAATCAGGGAGTCATGGGGGTTCACCCCACCATTCTTTCATCCGATGCACCGCGGCAGGTCACGGGTCACCAACGGGAACCCCGCAGCCCGGCTCCGCCGGACGGGCCGGCTCAGCTCAGCGACAGATCCGATCCGTCATGCGATGCCGAAAGCATCAGGACCCGGGCAATGGTGCTCCAGCCGAGGTGCGAATAGAGCTTCTGCCCGTCCACGGACGCCAGCAGGAGGCCGGTCCGGATGCCGCGGCCGGACGCCTGCGCCGCCAGCGCCCGCATGATCAGGCTCCCCAGGCCCCTGCGCTGGAATGCCGGCTGGGTGATGATCTTGTCAAAGACGGCGGTATCACCCACCACGAAGGCCCGGCCGCCCGCCGCGACCGCGTCCCCCGAAAGGACTTCGGCGTAATACACGCCGTCCCTTTCGTACGTGGAAAGTCTCAGGTCGTCATCGGAAAGCCACGGGTCCTCCGCGTCCTGGGTTTCCATGTCAACGATCATCATCGCCTGCGAATCCGAGGTGACATTCAGGCCCTGCCGGCCTGCCATTGCCGCATAGCGGGAGGGGTCATTGGTAAGGATGGTCAGCACCCGCGCGGGGGTTTCTGCGGTTCGGGCGGCCAGCGTGGCGAACTCGTCATCAGTAGGTTCTGAGGCGAAGACTTCCCACTCGCCGCTGGTATCAGCACGGAGTGCTGCCGGGAAGCGGCCCTCCTTGGCGGTCTGGTAACCGCGACACCCGGCCCAGCCCGCAACCCACACCTCAAGCAGGCCAGTGATGTCTTCAACAGCGGTTTCCGGACTCATGGCAAGAAGACTATTCCAGCCCGATCGCCAGCAACAGGGGGTAGGGAATCGCTTATGCAATCGTAATGAGGCCCTCCTCCGGGCGTTGTGAAGCAGGACCAGGCCGCCGCTGCAGCCGGTACCCTTAAATGCGTGGCTTTGAACAAAATTGTGCTTTTCTACGGCTTCACCCCCATCACCGATCCGGACGCCGTCCGGCTCTGGCAGCGCGCCCTCTGCGAGAAGCTGGGCCTTACGGGCCGCATCATCCTCTCCAAGGACGGAATCAACGCCACCGTGGGCGGGGAAATCGGCGCCGTTAAGCAGTACGTCAAGACCACGCGCGAATACGCCGGGTTCCGCGGCATCGACGTCAAATGGTCCGACGGCGGAGCAGAGGACTTCCCCCGGCTCAGCGTCAAGGTGCGGGACGAGATCGTCTCCTTCGGCGCACCCGGAGAACTCAAGGTCGACGCCAACGGCGTGGTGGGCGGCGGGAAGCACCTCAAACCCGAGGAACTCCATGAACTGGTGGATGCCAGGAAGAAGGACGGCGAGGACGTCGTCTTCTTCGACGGCCGCAACGCGTTCGAAGCTGAGATAGGCCGGTTCAAGGACGCTGTAGTCCCGGACGTGGCCACCACCCACGACTTCATCAAGGAACTGGACTCCGGCAAGTACGACTCCCTGAAGGACAAGCCGGTGGTCACCTACTGCACCGGGGGCATCCGCTGCGAGGTGCTCTCCAGCCTGATGGTGAACCGCGGCTTTAAAGAGGTGTACCAGCTGGACGGGGGCATCGTGCGCTACGGCGAAGCCTTCAAGGACCAGGGACTGTGGGAAGGCTCGCTCTACGTCTTTGACAAGCGTATGCACCTGGAGTTCAGCGACGACGCCAAGACCATTGGCCAGTGCGCCCGCTGCTCCGCGCCGACCAGCAAGTTCGAGAACTGTTCCAATCCCACCTGCCGCACGCTGACGCTGTACTGCACGGAGTGTGCCGCCAGTCCCGAGACGTTGCGCTGCCCCCAAGGCTGCACCGCCGCCTGAGGACGGTGCCGCTCCGGACGCAGGTGCCAAGCCAGGGTGAGGCCCCCGCCGGGACGACCCCGGCCGTCAGAGCCGGTACACGCAGAACGCATAGTTGGCCGCGGTCCTGGCCTCCACCCTGACCGTCAGGACGCTGTCCGTGGACAGGTAGATGACGTTTTCGCGGTTGATGCCGCACCGCAGGCCCAGGTCCACCAGCGTGAGGGTCTCAGTGCGCACCGTGAAGGTCACCCGGCGCTGGCTCCTGCAGGCGATGGCCAGGGTGTAGGTTCCGGTCTTCAGGACCGGTGAGGAGATGGTCCGCACTTCCGCGGGGGCCAGGAGCCCGGCATCGGCCTGGACCACCGGACCGGTGCCGTCGGGGAGCGCCCGCGACACCCAATCGCCCAGTTCCGCCTCGCTGACCGGGTCCTGCTGCAACGGGTCACGGGTGAAGGCCGGCGCCGGGGCGGCGCTGGCGGTGCCCTGCACGGTGCCGGTCCGGGCGTCGTCGTACGTATATTCGCAGCCGGCCAGCGCACCTGCCGCAAGCACCAGCCCAAGGGCGACGGCGGCGGCGGGCTTCGGTGCCAGCGGCGCCCGTGCTCTCCCTCGGGGAAGGGGCGCGGAGATTCTCCGCACACTGGGCATAGTCAGACTTTATGCCCGCAGCGGGCGGCGGACCATAGCCCGAGCGGGCGTTATTGGGCCGGTACCAGCTGGTAGGCGTAAAGCAGCGGAGCGTCCACGCTGGAGCTGCTGATTTCTACCCGTCCGGCAGCCGGCAGGCTGATTTTCGTGGTCTCGCGCCGGCCGTTGCAGGCGGCCCCGGCTTCCGCCACGGGCTTGCCGTCCAGCGTCACCGCGAAGAAGGCCTTCCCCGTCCCGTCACAGACTGCCGTCAGCGTGTAGCTTCCGGCAGGCACCCTTGCGGCCGCCTGCACGATCCGGTCGCGGTTAAGGATCTTGCCCGAGTCCTGGAGCACAACGGCCGCTGAGGAGGAGGGCAGGGCCGTGGCCCGCCACTTGGGGACATCCGCATTCTCCACGGAGGTCCCGGGCGAACACCCCGCAACGGCCAGGGCGAGGACCGCGGCAAACAGAGTCCCCGGCAGCGGCCGGCGCACCGCAGCGGCTGCCATGCGGGCGCGCGGAAGGAGGGCAGGACGTGAAGGCATGGCTCCACCGTACCGCGCAGGCAGGCCGGACTAAACTTGAGCGGTGCCTAGATCCCCTCACGAGTTCACCGCCGGCAACACCCCCGACGCTCCCCGCAGCGACCTTCCCGGCCTGCTGGCGGCGCTAGCCGCAGACCTCCGCCGCCTCGATTACACGCTCGACGGCGTCGCCCGGCTGCTTGGCCCCACCGCCTCCGCGGCACTGAACCGGGACCAGATCATCCCCGCGCTGCTCGCTGCCGAGCGGGCAGTGCGGCAGGACAACCAAGCAGCGCCGCTTGCCGCCGTCGTCCGTCTGTGGCTCCTTGCCGAGCCCCAGGAACGGGAAACGCTCGACGCCGCCCTGCCGGGCACAGGCGTGGAAGGCCTCCTCGAGCTTGGGCTGGTACAGCCCGTTCCCGGCTCGGGCCTGCTCACCGCCAAGGCCGACCTGCGGCCGTACGGATGGGACAGGAATGACGACGGCAGCGGCGGCGCCGAGCTGTGGGTGGCCAGCGACCTTGCCGCCCACCAGCAGGCCGGGGTGCTGCGGCACGACCACGTCCTGGGCATCGGGCAGGCCTCCACCACCCTGGTGCAGACCACCATCCGCCGCCACACCGAGCGCGCCCTGGACCTGGGAACCGGCTGCGGCATCCAGGCCTTCCACCTGCTCCACCACTGCCAGCACGTGACCGCCACCGACATCTCCGAGCGAGCCCTGGCCTACGCCCGGTTCAACATCCTGCTCAATGCAGAGGCGCTGTCCGTCGATCCCGACCGGCTTGAGGACCGGGTGAGCCTGCGCCTGGGTTCCCTCCTGGGGCCTGTAACCGGTGAGGAATTCGGCCTGGTGGTCTCCAATCCGCCGTTCGTCATCACCCCGCGCAGTTCCGGCGAGGATGCCGCGGACCAGTTCACCTACCGCGACGGCGGCCTCCCGGGCGATGACATCGTCGCCTCCCTGGTGGCGGACCTGCCCGGGATCCTGGCCCCCGGCGGTTCGGCACAGATGCTGGGCAACTGGGAAGTCCCGGCCGGCTCTGGCTGGGACGAGCGGCCAAAGTCGTGGGTGCGGGCGGGAACTGACGCATGGTTTATCCAGCGCGAGCAGGTCAGCCCGGAACAATATGCCGAAACCTGGCTGCAGGACGCCTCGGAATCCCGGGACCGGCAGCACTACCGGGACGCGTACGCCGCCTACCTTGACGACTTCGCCTCCCGGAACGTGGCAGGGATCGGTTTCGGCATGGTGTGGCTGCGGCGCCCCGCACACGGCGGCCCGGCCGCCATCAGCCGTTTCGAGGAAATCAGCTACCCCATCGAGCAGCCCATCGGACCCCACCTGGGTGCCGCCGTCGAACGCAGCGACTGGCTGGCCGCGCATGATCTTGCCGGCACGCACCTGCTGGTGGCCGACGACGTCACCGAGGAGCGCCACCAGCGCCCCGGCGCCGAACACCCGGGCGTGATCCTGCTCCGGCAGGGTGCCGGGCTTCGGCGCACCAACCTGATGAGCACCGAGCTGGCGGGCTTCGTGTCCGCGTGCGACGGCGACCTCACCGCCGGTCAGATCGCCGGTGCCCTGGAGGCCCTCCTGGGTGGGGCCCTGGACGCCGGCGGGGACGGGGAGCAAGGGTTCGACGCCGGATCCTTCCAGGGTGCGCTGCTCGCCGACGTGGCCAACCTGGTCCGCGACGGCTTCCTCATTCCGGCAGGGAGCCCAGCCTGACGGGAGGCCCCCTAAGACGCTCGCCGGAACCCCGTCTTTTCCACATGAATGCGCACGATTCCCCAAAATATGGTGAACTAGGCGAACATGGGCTCATCTGCCCCAGCAACCTTTTTCTGTAGGAGCACAGTGCCAAGCAAGGCCAAAACCGGCAAGAAACTCGTGATTGTGGAGTCTCCGGCCAAGAGCAAGACCATCGCCAAGTACCTCGGCGAGGGCTTCATCGTTGAGGCCTCCATTGGTCACATCCGCGACCTGCCGCAGCCGTCCGAACTCCCTGCCGAGCTGAAGAAGACATCGGTGGGCAAGTTCGCCGTGGACATTGAGCACGACTTCAAGCCGTACTACGTGGTGTCCCCGGACAAGAAGAAAAAGGTGACCGAGCTCAAGGCTGCGCTCAAGGACGCCGACGAACTCTATCTCGCAACCGATGGGGACCGCGAAGGCGAAGCCATCGCGTGGCACCTGCTGGAAGTGCTGAAGCCCAAGGTCCCGGTGTACCGGATGACGTTCGGCGAAATCACCAAGGAAGCCATCCAGCGCGCCATGGGCAACCTGCGCGACGTGGACCAGGACCTGGTGGATGCCCAGGAAACCCGCCGCGTGCTTGACCGGCTCTACGGCTACGAAATCTCCCCCGTGCTGTGGCGCAAGGTGGCGCGGGGACTGTCCGCCGGGCGCGTGCAGTCCGTGGTCACCCGCATGGTGGTGGACCGTGAACGCGAACGCATGGCCTTCAAGGCAGCCTCCTACTGGGACCTGACCGGCCAGTTCGGTGCCGACTCCGGCTCCTTTAAGGCCAAGCTTGCCGCCGTTGACGGCGCCAAGGTGGCCACGGGCCGCGATTTCAACGACAACGGCGAACTCACTTCCCGGAACGTGGCCCACCTCAACGAGGAACTGGCAACGTCCCTGGCGGCAGGGCTGCAGGATGCGGAGTTCCGGGTCCGCTCCGTTGACACCAAGCCGTACACCCGGCGTCCCGCGGCGCCGTTCACCACCTCCACGCTGCAGCAGGAGGCGGGCCGGAAGCTGCGCTTCTCCTCCAAGAGCACCATGCAGATCGCCCAGCGGCTGTATGAAAACGGCTACATCACCTATATGCGTACGGACTCCTCCGCGCTGAGTGACGAAGCCATCACCGCTGCCCGCCGGCAGGCTTCGGAGCTGTACGGCCCCGAGTACATCCCGCAGTCACCGCGCGTGTACACCGGCAAGGCAGCGAACGCGCAGGAGGCACACGAGGCCATCCGCCCCGCCGGCGACTCGTTCCGCACCCCGGCCCAGGTGGCCAAGCAGCTGTCGGGCGACGAATTCCGTTTGTACGAACTGATCTGGAAGCGCACCGTCGCCTCCCAGATGGGCGACGCCAAGGGTTCGACGGCGACCATCCGCCTGGGTGCCGTGGCCACCGACGGGCGGGACGCGGAATTCTCCGCCTCCGGCACCGTGATTACCTTCCCCGGCTTCCTCGCCGCCTACGAGGAAGGCAAGGACGAGACGCGCGGCGACGACGACTCCGACGAAGCGCGCCGCCTGCCCAACGTGGCCAAGGGCGACTCCCTCACCGCTGCGGACATCCAGGCCGTGGGCCATGAGACCTCCCCGCCTCCGCGCTACACCGAAGCATCCCTGACCGCGGAACTGGAAAAGAAGGGCATCGGCCGCCCGTCCACCTACGCCTCCACCATCTCCACCATCCAGGACCGCGGCTACGTCCGGAAGCAGGGCTCCGCGCTGGTGCCCAGCTGGATCGCCTTCTCGGTCATCCGGCTCCTGGAGCAGCACTTCTCCGACTACGTGGACTACGAGTTCACCGCCGACATGGAAGGCGATTTGGACAAGATCGCCAACGGCCAGGAAGCCGGCGCGTCATGGCTGCGGCACTTCTACTTCGGCGAGGACTCCGACCCCGGCCTGCTGAGCATCGTGAACAACCTGGGCGAGATCGATGCCCGGGAAATCAACTCGATCCCCATCACCGACGACATCACCCTCCGGGTGGGCAAGTTTGGCCCCTACCTGGAAAGCTCGGCGGCAGTGGTGGACCCGAAGACCGGCGAAATCGTCGAATCGGCGCGCGCCAATGTGCCCGAGGACCTGGCCCCCGACGAGCTCACCGCCGCCAAGGCCATCGAACTGATGGAGACGGCGGCGCCGGAGGAACGCGTGCTGGGCACCGACCCGCACACGGGCCACACCGTTGTTGCCAAGAACGGCCGCTACGGCGCCTACGTCACCGAGATCATCCCGGAGATGACCGAGGAACAAATTGCGGCGCAGCCGGTGGAGTACTACAAGAACGGCAAGCCCAAGCCGCCCAAGAAGCCGGTCAAGGCCAAGCCGCGCACCGGTTCGCTGTTCAAATCCATGACCGTCGAATCGGTCACGCTGGACGAGGCGCTGCAGCTCATGAGCCTGCCCCGCGTCCTGGGCGAGGACGCCGAGGGCAACCTCATCACGGTGCAGAACGGCCGGTTCGGCCCGTACCTGAAGAAGGGAACCGACTCCCGGTCCATCGGCTCGGAAGAGGAAATCTTCACCATCACGCTGGAGCAGGCGCTGGAGATCTACTCCCAGCCCAAGCAGCGGGGCGCCCGCGCCGCGGTTCCGCCGCTGGCAGAGTTCGGCCCGGACCCGGTGTCCGAGAAGAACATCGTGGTGAAGGAAGGCCGGTTCGGCCCCTACATCACCGACGGGATCACCAACATCACGGTTCCGCGGGCCACGCCCCTCGAGGAACTGACGCGCGAACAGGCCGTGGAACTCCTGGCCGAGAAACGCGCCAAGGGTCCGGTCAAGCGGACCGCCACCCGCAAGGCTCCGGCCAAGAAGAAGGCAACGGCGAAGAAGTAGCCCGTGGCCGGCGCGTTTGCGCCGGCCACCGGATCGTGATCGGCTAGTCGTATGACTGAACAGCCAGCGCACACGGACCTCCAGCCGCTCAACGACCTCGAAGAGAAGCTCGCCACCGGCGGACAACCCGACGCGAACCCCGTGGACGTCATCCTGTCGTTCCTGAACAGCGAGGTCTACATCATCAGCTCGGACACGGTTGAGGGCATCGACTCCCAGGTGGAGCCCCTGGTCCTTGCCAACGCCGACGGCGACCCCGTCCTTGCCGTGTTCTCGCACCCGAGCCGGGTGGACCAGCAGTACCTTGAAGCTGCACCCAACGTGCTGGGCACCCAGGGCGCCGCCATCATCGCCAACCTTGGCGATGAACTCGGCATGGTGATCAACCCCGGTGCTGCCTATGGTTTCGAGATCAACCCCGAAGGCGTGGCCAACATCAGGCGCGACTTCAAGCGCGCTGACGAGCAATAATGTCCCCATGCGTCTAGGCGTCCTCGATATCGGTTCCAATACTGTCCATCTGCTCCTGGTGGATGCCCACCCCGGCGCGCAGCCGGTCCCGTTCGCGTCCCACAAGCGGCCGCTGTCCCTGGTCCAGTACCTGGAGCCGGACGGCAGCATCAGCGACGAGGGCCAGCACGAGCTGACCGAGTTCGTGCTGGAAGCGTGGGAATTTGCTGCCCGGCACAAGGCCGAGGACCTGCTGGCCTTCTGTACGTCAGCCATCCGCGAGGCCACCAACGGCCCGGCAGTGCTGGCCCGGGTCAAGCACGAAACCACGGTGACCCTCCAGGAACTCACCGGAAGCGAGGAAGCGTCCATGACGTTCTTCGCGGTGCGGCGCTGGCACGGGTGGGGCGCCGGACCCATCCTGAACCTGGACATCGGCGGCGGTTCCTTTGAAATGGCTTTCGGCCAGGACGAGCTCCCCGAAGTGGCCACGTCCGTGCCGCTCGGCGCAAGCCGCCTCACCCGGGACTGGCTCGCCGAGGATCCGCCGTCGGCCAAAAGCGTCAAGGAACTCCGGCGCTATATCAGGGCGACGCTCAAGCCCGCCGTCCGCGGGTTCGACGGCCTGGGCCGGGCCAATGTGGTGGCCGGCACCTCCAAGACCTTCCGCTCCCTGGCCCGGATCGCCGGGGCTGCCCCCAGCGCTGAGGGCCCGTACGTCAAACGGGAACTGCACGCCTCGGACCTGGGGATCTGGACCCAGCGGATCTCGGCCATGAGCTCGGAGGACAGGCTGCACCTTCCCGGCGTCTCCGAGGCGCGGGCCCATCAGCTCCTGGCCGGCGCGCTGGTGGCCGAAGCCGCGCTTGAGATGTTCAAGTTCAAGAAGCTCCGCATCTGCCCCTGGGCACTGCGTGAAGGCCTCATCCTCCGGCGCCTGGACCAGCTGGTATTTTCCGGTCCGCTGGAGCCGGCACCGCATGTGGCCGCTTCCCGGCCGGTGGAAGCACCGGTCTAGGGGCCCGACGCCCCCGCTGCCGCGGCCGTTAAAAGCGGAAGCACCGGGGCGGGCAACAGGAAAATGGGGGAAAACCTGTCGCCGCGCCGCCGGTGCCCTGGCAGGCATCCCCATGCCTGCCGCATCACTCGCACCCTCAATGAGGTAATAACTACGTTAGGACCGCAAGTTGTGTGCTGCCTGCGGTGAAGATGGGAGTTGCCTGTGAATGCCTGCCTCCTGCAATGATGGAGGCATGAGCAACCGAATCGCATTCCTTGGCTGTGGATCCATGAACGAGGCCATTCTTGGCGGCCTGCTGGAGGCAGGGACGGATCCCGGGGATGTGGTGGCCACGGTCCGCCGCGCGGAGCGTGCATCCGAGCTGGCCGAGCGCTACCCGGGGATCACTGCCATTGCCGGCGAGGAGGAACCTGACAACAACAGGCAAGCCACCAAGGGGTCCGCCGTCGTCATCCTTGGCGTCAAGCCGGTGGGCATCGCGGACCTTGCCCGGGAGATCAGCCCGGCACTTTCGCCGGACACCGTGGTGGTCAGCGTCGCCGCCGCGGTCTCGATCGCCCAACTCGAGGCAGCCCTCCCGGAAGGGCAGCCGGTCATCCGGACCATGCCCAACACGCCGGCAAAACTGGGGCGCGGCGTCGTGTCCGTCTCGCCAGGAACCCACTGCAGCCCTGGGCAGCTCCAGAAGGTCAAGGACATCCTCCAGGGCGCAGGCACCGTGGTGGAGGTCCCGGAGGAGCAGGTGGACGCGCTCTCCGCCATCAGCGGGTCCGGCCCGGCCTACGCTTTCTACCTCGCCGAGGCCATGGCGTCCGCCGGGGAGGAACTGGGCCTGGACCGGGAGTTGTCCCTGTTGCTGGCGCGCGAAACGGTTGCCGGTGCGGGCCTCATGCTCGCCCAGCCCGGAGCGGACCCGGCAGCGCTGCGCAAAGCCGTGACCAGCCCCAACGGCACCACCGAACGCGCCATTGCCACCTTCGACGAACAGGGCATCCCGGCCATCATTGCGGCCGGTGCCCGCGCGGCAGCCGACCGGGCAGCGGAGATTACCAGGCAGCTCGGCTAGGGCCGCGCGGCGAACCGTTCGAGCAGGTCCACGTGGCCGGAGACGATGAGCATGTCGCGGGAGGACACCTTGGTCTCGGGCCGGGCATAGGTGAAGTCCTCGCCGGGGGACTTCACGCCCACAATGGTCACGCCGTACTTGGAACGGACCTTTGACTCGTCCAGGGTGAAACCCACGGTTTCGCGCGGCGGGTACATTTTCACGATGGCAAAGTCGTCGTCGAACTCGATGAAGTCCAGCATGCGCCCGGAGACCAGGTGCGCGGCGCGGACACCGGCGTCGGCTTCCGGGTAGATCACGTGGTTGGCGCCGATGCGGGTCAGGATCTTGCCGTGGGAGGGCGTAATGGCCTTCACCCACAGGTGCTCGATGCCGAGGTCCACCAGGTTGACGGTAATCAGCACGGAGGATTCGATGGAGGTGCCCACACCCACGACGGCGGAGCTGAACTCCTGGGCGCCGAGCTGGCGGAGCGCATCGATGTTGGTGGCGTCCGCCTCCACCACGTGGGTCAGGAGGGGCGCCCATTTCTGCACCAGGTTCCGGTCCCGTTCGATCGCGAGGACTTCCCGGCCCTGCTTCACCAGCTGTTCAGCCGTGGATGATCCGAAGCGGCCCAGCCCGATCACCAGTACAGGGGCATTGTGGGCGGGGCGCCGGGGGGCGTCTGTGGAACTAGCCAATGATCGGCCTCTCTTCGGGATAGTGGTACAACTGGCTGCGCTGGCGCAGGGCCAGGGCAGCGGCGAGGGTAACGGTACCCACGCGGCCCGCGAACATCAGCGCCGTGAGGACGTAGACGCCGGCGGGCGGCACCTCCGCGCTGAGGTTGGTGCTGAGTCCCACCGTGGCGAACGCGGAGATGGTTTCGAACAACACACGGTCAAGTGACTGGCCGCTGATGTGCAGCAGCAGGAAAGCCGACACGGAAACCAGGGTGGCGCCGGCGACGATCACAGAGATGGCCACCCGCATGCTGCCCTGCGGGATGGTCCGGCCGTAGACCTTGACGTCGGCGTCGCCACGGGCCTCGGCGACGATGGCCAGGAACATGACGGCGATGGTGGTCACCTTGATGCCGCCGGCCGTGGAGGCGGAGCCGCCGCCGGCAAACATCAGGGCATCGGTCAGCAGCATGGTGGTGGAGTCCATTTGGTTCTGGTCCACCAGGTTGAATCCGCCCGAACGCGTCATCACGGACGCGAAGAGCGCGTGGGTGATCTTGTCGCCCACGCTCATGGTGCCGATGGTCCGGGCGTTGTCCCACTCCATCAGCGCCCACAGGAACGCCCCTGCCGCCAGGAGGATCAGGGAAACCTGGATGGTGAGCTTGGTGTGGAGATTCCACTTCTTCCAGTTCAGGCCGTTCTGCTGCAGGACCATCACCACGGGGAATCCCAGGCTGCCCATGAAGACCCCCACCATGAGGGGGATCAGGATCCAGAGGTCCGTCTCGTAGGGCACGATCCCGTCCGAGTGCGGCGTGAAGCCGGCGTTGTTGAACGACGAGATGGCATAGAAAATACCGTGCCACACCGACTGCCAGAAGGGCTCACCCAGGGTGAGGAACCGGGGGACCAGCGCGAGCGCCAGGACACCCTCGATGACCACGGACGTGGTGATGACGATCCGCAGCAGGGTGCCCACCTCGCCCAGGCGCCCGGCGTTGTTCATGGACTCCGCCGCGATGATCTTGCCCCGGACACCCAGCCGCTTGCTCACCATCAGTGCCAGCAACGACGCCAGCGTCAAGGTGCCCAAGCCGCCGATGAAGATGCCCACCAGGATCACCAGCTGGCCGAAGAAGGACCAGTGGACCGCCGTCGACACCACCGTGAGCCCCGTGACGCACACCGCAGAGACCGCGGTGAACAGCGCCTGGTGGATAGGCGTGGGGGTTCCGTCAGCTGAGGAGACCGGCAGGGACAGCAGGAACGTGAACACCGTGCAGACGGCGGCGAACGCCGTCAGCGCCAGCCGTGCGGGTGTGGTGTTGGCAATGTCGTCAATGAAGTCGCGCAGCCGCGTGAGGACCCGGAGGCCCTCCCGCTCCTGCGCCGGGGGGTGCCAGGTGGCCGGCGTCCGGGGCCTCGACTGGCTCTGGGTCATGTGTGGCTTTTCCTCGGTTGTAACGGCTTCCCCCAGTAGTAAACCACTAAAGCCCGCGTCATGGCCGGGTGGGCGGCCGTGCGGGCTCGGGTAGCCTGTGATTGATGACATACATGCCCGGCCTCAGCCAGCCCGCGCCGCCAACGATGGTGGCGTGGAGTCCTGACATGACAGCCTACAACTTTGGTCCGGGCCACCCCATGGCGCCGGAGCGGATGGACCTGACGGCCCGCCTTGCCCGCAGCCTGGGTCTGTTCGACCTGGACCATGTTGACGTCGCGGCGCCGGAGGTGGCCTCGGACGCCGACCTGCAGTCCGTTCACTCGCCGGAATACGTGGCGGCGGTCCGCCGTGTCAGCACGGACCCCTCCCGGCCGGACGAGTCCCGGGGGCTGGGAACTGAGGACGATCCCGCGTTCGCCGGCATGCATGAGGCCGCGGCACGCCTGGCCGGCGGCTCCCTGCTGGCGGCATCGCGCGTGCTGGAGGGGTCGGCCGTCCACGCCGTCAACTTCGGCGGCGGCATGCACCACGCGTCCCGGGACCGTGCCAGCGGATTCTGCATCTACAACGACGCAGCGGTTGCGGTGCAGAAGCTGCTCGACGGCGGCGTACGCAAAGTGGCCTACATCGACGTCGACGCCCACCACGGGGACGGCACCCAGAACATCTTCTGGGATGATCCCCGGGTCCTCACCCTCTCGCTGCATGAGACAGGGCTGACCCTCTTTCCCGGGACCGGGTTCGCCAACGAGATCGGCGGCCCGGCGGCAGAAGGAACCGCAGTGAATGTTGCCCTGCCTGCGGGCACCGGTGACGCCGGGTGGCTCCGCGCCTTCTACGCCGTGGTGCCGCAACTGGTGGGCGCCTTCGAACCCGAGGTGATCGTGAGCCAGCACGGCTGCGATTCACACCGCAGCGATCCCCTGACGCACCTCAACCTCAGCGTGGACGGACAGCGGGAGGCAGCGAACGCCGTCGGGCATCTGGCCGAGCGCTACTGCGGTGGCCGGTGGATCGCCACCGGCGGCGGCGGCTACAACGTGCTGGACGTGGTGCCGCGGGCCTGGAGCCACCTGGTGGCCATCGCCGCCGGACGGCCCGTGCCGCTGCGGACGCCCGTGCCCGGGGACTGGCGGCAGTATGTGACGGAGAAGTTCGGCAGGGAGGCGCCGGCCCTCATGGGGGATGACGTGGAGCTGTGGTGGCGGTCCTGGGAAGTGGGCTTCGACCCCAACGACGCCGTGGACCGCACTGTCATGGCCACCCGCAAGGCAGTGTTCCCGCTGCACGGGCTGGACCCCTGGTTCGACTAGGCTCCCTGGCGGCCGAAATAGTTGATGCCTTTCGGGGCATATGTCGCTAGGGTGGGAGGCATGGTGACAGACGACGTATTTGCCGTCATAGCGGAATCCACCCGGCGGGATATCCTGGTGGCCCTCCGGGCAGGAGACAAGGCCGTGGGGGAGCTGGTGGAGGAACTGGCGGCGAGCCAGCCCACCATTTCCAAGCACCTGAAAGTCCTTCGTGAAGCACAGCTGGTCAGCATGCGGGCCCAAGGCCAGAAGCGGTACTACGCGTTGAACCGCGGGCCGCTGGAGGGCATCGCCAGCTGGCTGGAGACGTTCGACGTCGGCCCTGGAGCCAAAGCCGCCACGGCACCGCGTGGCCATCATCAGGAAATCCCGGATCAGGCAGTCCCGGCCCAGGCGGGCAGTGCCACAGCGGGCGCTGCCCACCTGACCGAAGGCGTCGCCGCCGCGGCCCCCTCCCTGTCCCGGGCCGCCGGCGCTGCCGGGCCAGGCACGTCGCAGACCCGGGAGGAAGTCCCGGCGCCCGTCCTGGTGCGCGAAGGCGCCGAGCTGAGCCCCGCCGTCGTGATTCCCGGCGGGACGGCCGCCCCGTTGAGCGATGACAGCGTGCCCCAGCAGATCGGCAGGACTGTTGGCCGCGCCGCCACCAAGGCCGCCGACCTGCTGGCGAACCTGCCCAACCTCCCTAAGTTCGGCCGCAAGAAGTAATCCCCGCGGAGCGGTAAGCGCAGCGCAGCCTACTTGGCCA
Source organism: Arthrobacter sp. NicSoilB11 (assembly GCF_019977375.1). Taxonomy (NCBI): domain Bacteria; kingdom Bacillati; phylum Actinomycetota; class Actinomycetes; order Micrococcales; family Micrococcaceae; genus Arthrobacter; species Arthrobacter sp. NicSoilB11. The sequence continues at coordinate 3,602,339 of NZ_AP024657.1, read as the reverse complement.
GCAGGCGCACGTGGTCCGGGGTGAGTTCGGACACCTTGCTGACGCCCAGCAGCGCCATGGTCCGCGCCATGTCCTTCTCGAGGATCTGCAGGGTGCGGTCCACTCCCGCCCGTCCGCCGGCCATCAGGCCGTAGAGGTAGGCGCGGCCGATCAGGGTGAAGTCCGCGCCCAGGGCCAGGGCGGCCACGATGTCCGCGCCGCTCATGATCCCGGTGTCCAGAATGATGGCGGCATCGGTGTTGTCCGCCGCGAAGGCCTCCTTGACCCCGGGCAGCAGGTGGAACGGGATGGGGGCCCGGTCCAGCTGGCGGCCGCCGTGGTTGGACAGGACCACGCCGTCGGCGCCGTGGTCCACTACCTCGCGGGCGTCCTCAACGGTCTGGATGCCCTTGACCACCAGCTTGCCTTTCCAGGTTTCGCGCAGCCAGTCCAGGTCCTCGAACGTGAGGGTGGGATCGAACATGGAGTTGATGAGATCGGCCACGGTGCCGGTGTAGCGGGAGAGCGAGGCGAACGTGAGCGGCTCGTGGGTGAGGAAGTTGAACCACCAGGCCGGCCGGTAGGAGGCATCCAGGACGGTCTTCACCGTGAGCGCCGGCGGGATGGTCATGCCGTTGCGGACGTCGCGCAGGCGGGCGCCGGCCACGGCAGTGTCCACGGTCACCATGAGGGTGTCGTTGCCCGCCCTGGCTGCGCGCTCGATCAGTTCCAGCGACCGGTCCCGGTCCGTCCACAGGTACAGCTGGAACCAGTTGCGCCCGTTGGGTGCGGCAGCGGCGACGTCCTCGATCGAGGCGGTGCCCATGGTGGACAGGGTGTAGGGGATGCCTGCGGCCTCCGCTGCCTGCGACCCTGCGTATTCGCCCTCGGACTGCATCATCCGGGTGAACCCTGTCGGTGCGATGCCAACGGGAAGCCGCGAGGGCTTTCCCAGGATCTCCGTACTGAGGTCGATGGCGGAGACGTTCCGCAGGATGCCCGGCCGAAACTCGATGTCCAGGAAGGCCTGGCGGGCGCGGCGGAGCGTGATCTCCTCTTCAGCCGCGCCGTCGGTGTAGTCGAAAGGCGCCTTGGGGGTGCGGCGCTTGGCGATGTCGCGGAGTTCCCAGATGGTGCTGGCCCGCTTCAGCCGCGCCTCCTTGCTGAACTCCGGCTTCTTGAACTGCATCAGCGGCGCCAGGTCCGAGTACTTGGGAATGCGGCGCTTCAGGGCTGCGGGCAGCGCGGACGACGACGGTGCCGGGGCGGGTGCCGGCGCTGCGGGGATGTCGGTGGTGTCCGGCGCCGGGGTCGCCTCAGGGTTGTTGGGCTGGATGGTATGCGTCATGGGTCCTCCTATGGTCCAACCACACTCTAGGTGATGTGGTCCAACCACATCAAGTACCATTGGCCTATGCGTACCCATCAGCTGGTCCTGTCCTGGATCGAGGACCAACTCTCGGCCGGCCGGTTGGCCGTGGGTGGAAGGCTGCCGGCGGAGCGCACCTTGGCCGAACAGCTCAAGGTCTCCCGCACATCGGTCCGCGAGGCGATCCGGATTCTGGAGGCAATGGGAGTGGTCCGCGCGGGCGTCGGGTCCGGGCCGGAAGCCGGGACGGTGGTGATTTCGGACCCCACCGCGGCGCTGGGATCCGCCCTGCGGCTGCACGTGGCCACCCAGCACCTGCCCGTGGCGGACATCGTGGAAACGCGGGTCCTGCTGGAGTCATGGGCTGCGGCGAAAGCCCCGCAGGACGCACCCGAACTTGACGGGGCTGCCGCGCTCCTGGCGGCCATGGATGCCCCGGACGGACTCTCGGCCAGCGATTTCCTGGCCCTCGATGTCCGGTTCCACCTGGCCCTGGCCAACGCCGCCGGCAATGCGGTGGTCAGTGCCATGATGGGGTCGCTCCGGGAAGCCATCCAGGGCTACGCTGCCGAACTCACGGCCACCTTGCCGGACTGGGAAGCCACAGCGTCGCGCCTGCGCACCGAACACCACGCCATCCTCGCTGCGGTCAGGAATGGGGACGGCGCCCGGGCCGCGGAACTCGTGGCGGCCCACATCGAGGGATTCTACAAAGAGGCCGGGCTGGGCGCGGGATAAGCCTGGGCGGAGCGTACAGAAAGGCTCAGCCGTGGACCGTGCTGCGCGGCGCCTTGGCCGGCCCGGTGCTGGCCCGCACTTCCAGCCGCGGCTGGTAGCGGCTGCCCGTGGACGCATTGCCTTCCTTCCGGATCAGCGCCCGGAGCTGGTGCCAGGCCTGCTCGCCCAGTTCGGTGATGGGGACCGCACCGGTGGTGAGGGCCGGCGTCGTGTACCTGGCGAAGGGGATGTCATCGAAGCCGGTCACGGAAATGTCCCCGGGGACGTCCAGGCCGCGCTCATGCAGTCCGCTCATCAGGCCCATTGCCACCAGGTCATTGAATGCCAGGATGCCTGTGGCCCCGCTCGCCAGGACGGCATCCACCGCTTCGTGCCCGGTGTCGAAGTCGGAGCCGCCCTCCAGCATGGTCACCTCCACCTCGGGGTGGGCGGCCCTGAAGGCCTCCAGGCCCTTGAGCCGCATCTCATTGGAGGCGCTGCGGGGCGGGCCCGCGAGGAAGGCCAGGCGGGTGTGGCCCAATTCCACAAGGTGCCCCGCGATGTCCTGGACGCCCTGGCCGTAGTCCACCACCAGGCTGGGCACGTTCGGAGTGGAGGTGGTGCGGTTGATCAGCACCAGCGGGTGCAGCGAGGGTGCGATCTCCTCCAGTTCCGCATCGGACATGCGCGGGGCGCACAGGACCAGCCCGTCGCAGCGCCGGCGCGCCTCGCCCGCGAGGATGGACTCCTCGCTGGACACTTCGAATGAGTCCGCGATGAGCACGCGGTAACCGTCCTGGGCGGCTGCCCGGCTCAGGCCGCGGAGGATCGCCTGGAAGGTGGGGTTGGCCAGGTCCGGCACCACAATGCCGATGGTGTCCGTCTTGCCCAGGGCCAGGCTGCGGCCCACGGGATTGGGCTGGTACTTCAGTTCGGCGGCCGCTGCACGGACCCTGGCGGCAATGTCCGGGTCCACGGTGAAGTTTCCGTTCATGACACGCGAAACGGTGGCATGGGAGACTCCCGCCTTCACGGCGACATCTGCGATGCCGATCCTGCCGCTTGCCGATTTCCTGGCCATGGGGAACCCTTCGTTTGCGCCATCCGCCGGAGCTGCCGCGACCGGTTGGTGCCCGGGCGGCCGGCCGTGATGGCAACCTGCTTTGAAAGACAGCATATACGGGCGTAGGAAAGCGATTTCTATGCTTTTCCCAGCCGTTTTCCCGGACCGCCGGCAGATGTCCTGCGCCGGGAGCGAAGAAAGCGCTTTCCCTCAGCGCGGGAAATGGTTGACGAATGCCCCGCGGGGTTGGTAGAACTTTTATAGACAACTGAGAAAACGCTTTCTCGCCTGCTTTTCCAACCGGTGCAGCAGAGTGCCGCCGCTGATCCACAGCCGCCGTTCCCACGGCCGTTCAATGAGCTTTCGAAAGGGACCCCATGGTCAACACAGCCGAGACGACGTCGGCCGCAGCTGCCGCCCAGGCCACTGCCAAGGACGGCGGGAAGACCCGCATCGCCCTGATCGGCACCGGTGGCCGCTCCGAGATGTACATCCGGGCCATCTTCGGCAAGCACGCCGATACCGCCGAACTGGTGGCGTTCTCCGATGTGAATCCCGGACGCGTGGAGTTTTACCAGAAGCTCATCCAGGAACTGGGCGCGCCGGGACCGGTGGCGTCCTTTGATCCCGCGGACCTGACAGCGTTTATCCAGGCCAACGGCATCGACCGGATTATTGTCACCACCCCGGACTACACCCATGCGGACTATATTGTTGAGGGTCTTCGTGCCGGAGCGGATGTCGTGGTCGAAAAGCCACTGACCATCGATGCCGAAGGCTGCCGCCGCATCACCCAGGCCGTCCAGGAAACCGGCCGGAACGTGGTGGTCACGTTCAACTACCGCTACTCGCCCCGCAACAGCGCGCTCAAGGAAATCATCCAGAGCGGCGTGATCGGCAAAGTCACGTCCGTCGACTTCAGCTGGGTCCTGGACACCGTCCACGGCGCGGACTACTTCCGCCGCTGGCACCGTGAGAAGAAGAACTCCGGCGGGCTGCTCATCCACAAGGCGTCGCACCACTTTGACTTGGTCAACTGGTGGATCGACGACGTCCCGGAGCGGGTCTTCGCTTCCGGTGGCCTGAAGTTCTATGGCGACAAGAACGCTGCCGAGCGCGGCCTTGGCCCACGCCCGGAACGGGGAACGCCCGACGCCGATGCCCCCGCCGGCGAGAAGGACCCCTTCGCGCTGGACCTGCGCGAGGACGAGCGGCTCAAGGCACTGTTCCTGGACAACGAACACTACGACGGCTACCGCCGCGACCAGGATGTCTTCACCGCCGGCATCACCATTGAGGACAACCTGGCCCTGGTGGTGGAGTACCAGGGTGGGCCGCGCCTGAGCTACTCGCTGAACGCGCACAGCCCCTGGGAAGGCTACCGGGTGGCGGTCAACGGCACCGAGGGCCGGGCGGAGCTTGAAGTGGTGGAACGCGCCGCCGTCCTGCACAGCACCGACCAGAAAACCGTCGTGGACCCTTCCGCAACCCCCGTGGAGGAAGAGGACGCCGTGCGCCGCAACGGCGAGCGGCTGGTGGTCCAGCGCCACTGGGAGGCCGCCTACGAGGTGCCGATCGTCAACGGCGAAGGCGGGCACGGCGGCGGTGACGAACTGCTGCTGTCGGACCTCTTCAACGGACCGGGCGAGGACCCCCTGGGCCGGCCCTCCGGTTACCTGGACGGCCTGCGTTCAGTGTCCGTGGGCATCGCAGGCAACCTCTCCCTGGAATCGTCCCTGCCCGTCCGGGTCGAGGACCTGGACCTCGGCGTCGACCTTCGCCGCGCCAAGTAGAGGAAAAACCATGAGCAGGATATTCGTGACCGGCGGCGCGGGCCGCCTTGGCCGCAGCGTGGTGGCGGGGCTGGCCCAGGCGGGCCATGAGGTGGTCTCGGTTGACCGTGACGCCGTCCCCGCCGGGCTCCTGCCGGCCGGCGTCGTCCAGGAGACCGCGGACCTCCTGGCGCCGGGCGAGGCACTGCGCCTCCTTCGGGATGCAAGGCCCGACGCCGTCATCCACCTTGCGGCGATCGCGGTACCGTTCAGCGCACCCGAGGACGTCATTTTCGCCACCAACACCCGGCTCGCCTTCGCGGTCATCAGCGCCGCAACGGAACTGGGCGTTGGCAAAATCGTCACCGCCAGCAGCCCCACGGTCCTGGGCTACGGATGCCCGGCGGGGTGGCTGCCGCCGTCGTTCCCGTTGGACGAGCGCACGCCGCCCAAGCCCTGGAACGCCTACGCGCTGTCCAAGCTCATCGCCGAGCAGACCATGCAGATGTTCGCCACGGCGCAGGGAGAGAAGATCCGGTACGCGGCGTTTCGTCCCTGCTTTGTCATCTCGCCGGAGGAATGGGACGGTGCCCCCACCCAGCAGGGGCACACGCTCGCCGAACGCCTGGCCGACCCCGCCCTCTCCGCTCCGGCGCTGTTCAACTACGTGGACGCCCGGGATGTGGCTGATTTCCTGGACCTGCTGCTGCAGAAAATGGCGGACATTCCGAACGGGGAAACCTTCTTCGTAGGGGCAGCCGACGCACTGGCCACCGCGCCCCTGGCGGAGCTGATGCCAAAATTCCTGCCGGGAAGCGAAGCGCTCAGCGCCGGCCTGACCGGAACCAACCCGGCGTTCTCCATTGCCAAGGCCCGGGAACTGCTCGGCTGGCAGCCCAAGCGCAGCTGGCGCACAGAACTCAAGTCCCACCCAACCCTCAACGACGAGGCTTCCACGCTGGTTACCGCCAGCGCCGGAGGCAAGGAGACATCATGAAATTCGACGGCGTACTGTTCTTCCCCGTCACCCCGTTCACGGCCGAAGGTGCCGTTGACGTGGAACTGCTCAAGGAACACATCAGCTCCCGGCTGCCTTTCGGCCCGGGCGGCGTCTTCCCCGCCTGCGGCACCGGCGAATTCCACGCCCTCAGCATCGGGGAGGTCCGCACCGTGGTGGCGGCCGCCGTCGAGGTCGTTGCCGGGCGAGTCCCTGTGGTGGCCGGTGCGGGCGGACCCCTGGGCCACGCCCTCGCAGCCGCCCGGGCTGCCGAGGAAGCAGGCGCCGACGCGCTGCTGGTGCTTCCGCCGTACCTGGTCACCGGCCCCACGGACGGGCTGGTGGCCTACATCGAGGCCGTGGCCAACGCCAGCAGCCTGCCGGTCATCGTGTACCACCGCGGCAACGCCAAATTCACCGCGGCGTCAATGGCCAAGCTCGCCGCCAACCCCAAGGTCATCGGTTTCAAGGATGGTCTTGGCGACGTGGGCCTCGCCCAGGAAATCGTGTCCGCGGTCAAGGCAACGGGCCGCAAGGACTTCGCCTTCTTCAACGGCCTGCTCACCGCCGAACTGACGCAGGGCGCGTACCGCGGTCTGGGCATCCCGCTATACTCCTCGGCGGCTTTCGCCATGGCCCCGGAGATCGCCAAGGCCTACTACGATGCCTACGCTGCCGGAGACGAGGAACGGCGCAACGCCCTCCTTGAGGGCTTCTACGCACCCCTGGTACGCCTGCGGGACCAGACCCCCGGCTTCGGCGTTTCCCTGATCAAGGCGGGCCTCCGGCTGGGCGGAATGCCGGTGGGTTCCGTCCGCCCGCCGCTGGTGGACCCCACGGAGGAACAGCTCGTGGAGCTCAAGGCCATCCTGGCCAAGGGTTACGAGCTGGCCGGGCACTGATGGGCGCACCGGCGGCCGAAGCCGTCCGTACCGTTCCGCGCATCACCGGCCTGTCGACGCGGCTCCTCACCGTTCCGCTGCGCCGCAGCTGGGGCGCAGAGGCGCCGGAGAACCACGTGATCGCCACGGAGGTTCACACGGACGACGGCGGCACGGGCTTTGGTTTCTCCTGGACGCCCACCATCGGTCCCCAGGCAGTCAAGGCGCTGCTTGATCACGACATCGCCCCTTTCATCGCCGGTCTGCCCGCCACCCCCGAGGGGGTGTGGGACGTGCTCTGGAAGCGGCTGCACGAGGCCGGCGGCGGAGGGCTCACCACCATCGCCATGGCTGGTGTGGACCTGGCGCTGTGGGACCTGCAGGCCCGCCGTGCCGGGACGTCGGTCACCGGCCTGCTGGGCCAGCGGCAGGAATCAGCCGAGGTTTACGGCTCCGGCGTGAACCTGCACTACACCCTGGACGAGCTGGTGGCGCAGGCTGAACGCTGGGTTGCCGCCGGCCACCAGGCAGTGAAGATCAAGGTGGGCAAACCGGACCTCCGCGAGGACCGCGAACGCGTTGCCGCCGTCCGCTCCGTCCTGGGCCCGGACCGCAGGCTCATGATCGACGCAAACCAGCGGTGGGACCTGCCCACCACCTTCCGGGCCCTCGATGTGCTGGCCGAATTCGGGCTGGAATGGCTGGAGGAACCCATCCGCGCGGACGATCTCTGGGCCTACCGCAGGCTCCGGAAGCACTCGCCCGTGCCCATCGCCCTTGGCGAAAACCTGCACACCATCTACCGGTTCCGCGATTTCATAGAGGCGGAGGCGGTGGACATCATCCAGCCCAACATCATCCGGGTGGGCGGCATTACCCCGTTCCGGCGGATCGTTGAGCTGGCACGGACCAACAGCATCAAGATCATGCCGCACCTGCTGCCCGAACTGTCCGGGCAGCTGGCCCTGACCCTGGCGGAGCCCACTATGGTGGAGGACGTCGAGGAGGCATCCTTCGAACAGTTGGGGATCCTGGCCGGCCCGTCGCCGGTGCGGTTCGCCAACAGCAGGGTGGCCCTGGCGGACCGGCCCGGACTGGGCTTCCGCTTCCGGGAAACCCCGCAGCCATGAACTTCCATACGACGAACAGGTACCTGACGTGACAACTGCAACGCTTTCCCTGACAGAGCTCACCGCTGCGGCCACAGCAGCAGCCAGGATCTCGGCCGCAGCCCCTGACGCAGAGCGCGCCGGCTGGCTGAACGCGGTGGCTGACGCCCTGGACGCCAATGCTGCTGAACTGGTGGACATCGCGGACGCCGAGACCAGCCTGGGTGCCCCGCGGCTGACGGGGGAGGTGGCCCGCACCACCGGCCAGCTGCGCCTGTTCGCCCGGGTGATCACTGAGGGTTCCTATCTTGAAGCCATCATCGACCACGCGGATCCCGCTGCCACCCCGCCCAGGCCTGACCTCCGCAGGATCCTCAAGCCCATCGGCCCTGTTGCCGTCTTTTCCGCCTCCAATTTCCCGTTTGCCTTCTCCGTGGCAGGCGGTGACACCGCCTCGGCCCTCGCCGTCGGGTGCCCGGTCATCGTCAAGGCACACTCAGGCCACCTGCGGCTGTCCGAACGCACGGCGGAGATCGTGGCGGAGGCGCTTCGCGGCGCGGGTGCACCGGACGGCCTGTTCGCCCTGGTCCACGGCCGTGAAGTGGGAACAGCCCTGGTCCAGGACCCCGCCATCAAGGCCGTGGGCTTCACCGGGTCCATCCCCGGCGGCCGGGCCCTGTTCGACCTTGCCACCTCCCGCCCCGACCCCATCCCGTTCTACGGGGAACTGGGGAGCCTGAACCCCGTGGTCATCACCGCGGCGGCACTGGAGGCACGCTCCGCGGAACTCGCCGCCGGACTGGCGGGCTCCTTCACCCTTGGGGCGGGCCAGTTCTGCACCAAGCCGGGCCTGGTGTTCATCCCCGCGGGGACGCAGTTTGCCGGGGCCGTGGCGGAGGCCAGCAAGGACAAGCCAGCCCTGGGCATGCTCACCAGCCGGATCGCGGAAGCCTACCCGGACGGGTTGCGCGCCTTCGCGTCAGTCGACGGCGTGGAGGTGGTCAGCGGCACCGTGGACCAGGACGCGGCCGCCAACGGCGCCGCTCCGGTGGTCTTCTCCACCACCGCCGCCAAGGTGCTGGAACGCCCGGAGCAGCTGCTGGAGGAGTGCTTTGGCCCCACCACCATCCTCATCGAATACACGGGCCAGGACGAACTGTCCGCCGTCCTGGCCAAGGTCCCGGGGAGCCTGACCGGCACCCTGCACGCCCAGCCCGGTGAGGACATCGCAGGCCTGGTGGAGCAGCTGTCCGGACTTGCAGGACGCGTCCTGTTCGAAGGCTGGCCCACGGGCGTGGCCGTCAACTGGGCCCAGCAGCACGGTGGCCCGTACCCGGCCACCACGTCACTGTTCACCTCGGTGGGCGCGACGGCGGTCCGCAGGTTCCAGCGGCCGGTGGCCTACCAGGACGCCCCGGAGGCAGTGCTGCACCCGGCACTGCGTGAGGACAACCCCCTGGGCATCCCGCGCCGCGTGGACGGTGAACTGCAGCTTCCGTAAGCCAAGGGCCGGCAGGACCATCAACTAAGCCCCGGGACCGCAAGGTCCCGGGGCTTACGTGATGCCTGCAGAAGCGCCTTACAGCTGCAGCGTCACCGGCCGGTCCAGCCCATTCACGGTGGCCACAGGCCAGCGCGGGTCCACGGTGAGCACTCGAAGTCCGGATTCCGTGAGCTGTACCGTGTCTTCGATCTTGACGCCGGGGCCGGAAGGGTTCCAAGTGAAGGCCTGGTCCAGCACCACAGTGTCGGTGGCTTCGGATGTCACCCGCGGGTCACGGCCCGCGTAGCCGGCCGGACCACCCTGGTGGTGCTGCTCCCACTGGTCCGCCCCGAAACCGTGCCGCACGTAGGATGCCTGGATCTCGGCGAAAATCCTGTCCAGCCCGACTCCCGGGACGGTGGCGTCAAAAACATCCGCTTCCACTGCCGCGATGCGCGCCTCGGCGTCGCGCTCTTCCTGGGTGCCGGCGTCGAACCTGATCCAGCGGGTGATGTTGGCAACCAGGCCGTCGCGGCGGGCGCACACGACGGCCATGGCACGCCTGCCGAGGGGGGAGTGCGTGGCCAACGGGTGCCGGAAGGTGGTGCGGGAGCTGCCGTTGCACAGCAGGACCAGCGGCTCCGCGCCGGCGGCCACCACCCGGCCCGCCAGGGCCGAAACCAGCTCGAATTCCGTGGTGTCGGGGCGGGCGGCAGACAGGACATCGGTCATCATGGCGGCCAGTTCCGCGCTGAGGGTGGAATAGCGGGCGCTTTCAGCGGGAAGGAGCCGCTGGCGGGCGGCCCGCAGCTGCGAAGAGACGTCCGCTTCCGCCAGCGGCCGGGAGCCGTTTCCGACGGCGGCCGCGGCCTGGTGCAGGTTCCCGTACCAGGGCACGGTGTGCAGGTTGACGCCGCCGGGAAGCTCCTCGGCCGCGATCCTGCCGGCTTCGTTGTTGAACGTGACCAGGTGGTCGCCGTCCCGGTCCACCAGCAGGGCGGCGATGGGATCGCCGGCCAGGCTGATGTGGACGCGGCTGCCGTCCAGGTACCACGTCAGGGCGGTGTTCGTGGTGAGAAGCACGGAGTCATGCCCGGCGGCGTCGAGAATGTCCAGGACACGCTGGCGCTTGATGGCCCGGTCCGTCCTGGACCCGGGAGCCACCCGCGCCTCCCGCCCGGAAACGGCTGATGTTGTTGTTTGGCTCATGACGGCTCCCCCTGCTGGTTGGTCAAATCTTCGATGTCGGTTGTGGACAGGATTCCGTCGGCCACAAAGACGGTGACGCGCCGCCGCACGGGACTGCCCGGCCGGGCCATCACGGGGGCGTCCCATGCCAGGGACTGGCCCACTCCGGGGTAGCCGTCCACCCGGACAAACCAGGGATCCGTGGACCCTTCCGGTGCGACGAACACCAGGGTGGCGGGCCCGCCGTCGAACTTTCCTGACCAGGCGAGCCAGGGCGTGACGCTTCCGTGGGTCTCCGCCTCGCCGGAACCGGCGGGCGTCCAGACCGCGGCGTCACCGCAAGGGGGCAGGCGCCAGAAGAAGCCACCGTAACCGCCCTCGAAGCGTCCGTTCGATCCCGGGCTGCCCAGGCTGACCGGCTTGTCACCGGCGGGGGACAGCGCGAAGTCGAGGGACAGCCGCCAGATGGAGGGCGCGACGCCGGACCACGCCCAGGAGCGCTCCTCCACCAGGATGGGGGCACCGTCGGGCCCGTTCCAGTCCAGGGTTTCCTGGAGCTTGCCCGCACGCCCTTCGCCGGCGTCGGCCTGCACCGCCGTGGTGGCGGTGCGGACGATGCTGCCATGGTCAGGACGCCAGACGTACTGCCCGGCTTCCCGGGTATAGGTGCGGCCGCCCCAGAAATTCACCCCGTCCACGTCCTGCAGCGCCACCCCAACCCCCAGGTGCCACACGTGGTCCAGCGGCTGGTGGTCCGTCACCACGGTTCCGGCCAGTGTCCGGACCGGGTGCAGGTAGGGGCGGGGGGAGGACACTGCACGGATGTGGCTGCCGTCCTGGTAGTCCGCCACCGGGTGCCCGTCCAGGGTCAGGGTGCGGGCGGGCGGCAGGGTGCGGGCCCAGGGGACGCCGAGTTCGGCGAACGTTGCCTGCGCCTTGACGGCGCGGGCCATCAGGTCGGTGATGCCCGGGACCACGGGGTGGGCGTCGTCGCCCCCGCCCTCCCAGGAGACGTACCGGGCGTCGATCGGGGCCGGTGCCGGAGAGGTGCGGATGGCCTCCAGGACGGCAGTGAACGCGCCGGTGTCCTCAAGGGCGCAGAGCAGGGGAGCCCCCGTGGCCCGGGCCTCGAGCAGGTTCTCCAGCAGGTCCGTCCGCGCGTAGGTCTCCCGGCGCTCGCCGTCGGGCGTGGTGATGACCACCTCATCGCTGGTGTAGGAAAGGGTGATTTCACCCAGGGTTCCGTGCACGGTCACGGTGGGGTCCAGCTGTTCCGGGGCGCAGAGCGTGAGGGCGCACAGCAGCGTGGTTCCCTGGGAAGTGCGGACGCGCAGCACGGAGGTGTCGTCGCTTTCGGTCTGGTTGGCCCGGTACAGGTCCGTTTCCACGGAGGCAATGTCCGCCAGGGTGGGTGCCCCGGCCAGATGCAGGGCGGTGGCCACTGCGTGTGCCAGGGCATTGGTGGCCACGCCGTCCACCACGTCCACGCCGTCGAGGCTGCGCTTCCCGGCCCAGCGCGAGCGCTTGAAGTATGCCGTGGTCCGGAGCCACTGGCCGGTGGCGCTGATGCCCAGGACGGTGCCGATGTCCCCGGCGGCCACCAGGTCCCTGATGGCGGGCAGGGCGTGCGATCCCAGGCTCTGGAAGCCTACCTGGACCAGGCGGCCCGCTTTCCCGGCGGCTGCCAGCACGTCCTGGAACTGGGCGAGGGATGCTACCGGCGGCTTTTCCACATACACGTCCTTGCCCGCTGACAGGGCGGCGAGGGCCAGGGGAGCATGGGTCTGGATGGGGGTGGCAATGATGACGACGTCGACGCCCGGCTGGGCGGCCAGCAGCCCGTCCATGTCCGGGTACACAGCCACCGAACCGGCCAGGCTGCCGGGCTGCGGCGGGTTGGGATCGGCGACGGCCACCAGTTCAAGGGCGCCTGCCTGTTCAAGGCGGGCCAGGTTGGCAAGGTGCCGCTCGCCGAAGCCGTGCACGCCCACCAGGGCCACCCTGGGGAGGTCTGTGGACGGGGGCTGCCGGTGTGTGGATTCCGCCGAATGCTGTGTGGTCACGTGGGTCCTTGGGGAGGTTGTGGAAGAGGGTCAGAAGGCCAGCGTCTTGGCCAGGAACTCAAGGGCTTCGTCCTGCATGGGCGCGGTGAAGACGTGCCCGCCGGGCCAAAAGCTGCCCGTGTACCTGTCGGTGCCCCCGTACAGGGATTCCAGTATCCGGTGCGCCTGGCGCATTCCGTCTTCCGGAAAGAGATCGTCGGCCAGGGCGTACTGCACCAGGAACCGGGCGGCTCCTGCGCGGGCGGTGAGTTCGGGCCAGTCGCCCAGCTTCCACAGCCCGGGAGTCTGCAGCAGCCACGAATGGGCGTCCAGGTAGGCCGGGAGCAGGGACTCGAAGGTGGTCATCATGCAGGACACCACGGCGGCCCGGATACGCGGACTAAGGACTGCCAGGGCCAGGGAACGGCCGCCGCCGCCGGAGAATCCGATGCAGCCCAGCCTGTCCTGGTCGACGTCCGGCAGGGACGCCAGGATGTCCAGCGCGGCGAGGTCGTCGTGTGCCACCATGCCTGCCAGGCTGCTGCCGAGCAGCCCTGCGGCCTTGGCCACCGTGTCCTCGTGAAAGCCCGCAGCAGCGTTGTAATCGTCCGCGTCGGAAGGTACGACGCCGTCCTCCCGCCATTGTGCCCGCCGCGCGTCCAGTGCGGCGGAAGTGCGCCAGGGGGGAGCAGAAAGGTCGAATTTGCGGCTGCCCCAGGCGAAAGAGTCATGGGCCAGCACAGCGAAGCCGCGGCGAGCGGTGTCGGTGGCCAGGGCGTGGCCGTCGTAGTGGCCGGCGCGGGCTGCCGCCGCCGACGGATGGTTGTCCGGCAGTTCCACCAGCCGGTCGGCGCCGCCGAACTTGTTGCCGCCGTGGCAGTGCAGCGCCAGGACCCCCGGCAGGGGCCCGGAGCTTCCGGCCGGCCGGACCAGCCAGCCCGTGGTCCGTGGGCCGAAGCCCAACTGCCAGCTGAGCTGGGAGGTGGTGGCGCCGTCGTGCGTTTCCTCCCAGTGCACGGTTGGTCCGGAAGGTGCGCATGCGCCGGGAACACCCAAGGCGTCCGAGAACTCCTGCGCAGGAGGGGCGGAGGCCTGATGCCGTGGATGGTTCCGGACGTAGGCAGGCCAGTCTTCATAGCCGGCAATGGCACTGGGGCGTGCTGTCGGGGTCATCCAGCCTGCCTCCTTTCGGCGGTGATTCTGCTATTACAGCGCGGTCGGTCCGGTTCACGCGAGGTTCTGATTAACCTCGGAGATCATGCCCTTGGCTGCGTCCCTTGGGGAGATCTTCCCGAAGAGTACATCCGTGTTGTAACGGTTCAAAACTTCCAGGGTTGCGGATGATCCTGCCGGGAACGGCTTGGGGGCCTCGACCTTCAGGGCGGCGATGCGGTCCAGGTACGCTGCCTCCTTCTGCTGTGTTTCCTTGAGCAGGGGAGTGATGCCCGCCTTCAGCTCGGTGTTGGCAGGCATGCCCCGGTCGCTCTTGATCTTGGACGCTGCATCCATGTTGTTGACCAGGTAGTTGATGAAAAGGGCCGCTTCCTTGGGCTGCGCGGACTTGGACGAGATGGCGTATTCCATCGAGGACCGCAGCCAGGCGCCAGGCTGTTTGCTCTCACCCGGCAGCTTGGCCATGACCAGGGGTGCACCCGAGTAGGACGTCATCTGGTTGCTCCAGGAAATCTTCATGCCTTGTTTCCCCTGTCCCATCAGCGTCAGTTCCGGCTGCGCGGAACCGTCCTCAACGGTCTGGGACGCGGAGGGGGCGCCTCCGGTTTCCATCAGCTTCTTGTTGAGCTCAAACCACTTGGCGAGCGTGTCCTCGCTGATGCCCATTTTCTTGCCGTCGTCCGTGTAGAGCTCCTGGCCATTCTGGCGCGCCCAGACGGCAAGGAAGGAGTCGTTGGCCATGGGGGTCGTGCCGAAGGTGCCGGCGGGCGACTTTTTGGTGATTTCCGCGGCGATCCGCGCGTAGTCGTCCCAGGTCCAGGTTTCGTCGTCCGGCAGCGGCACCCCGGCGGCCTCGAAGACCTTGGGGTCCAGGACCATGGACATGGAGTTGACGCCCGCCGTAATGGTGTACTGCTTTCCGTTGATCTTGCCCAAGTCAACGGTCCCGTCGGCGAACTTCGAGGTGTCGATCTGGTCCTTGACCTTGTCGAGGTCCAGGAGGACGCCGCGGCTGGAGTATTCGCTGGGGTAGGCGCCGCTCATGGCGATCACGTCCGGGGTGGTTCCGCCGGCGATCTGGGTGGCCATCTTGTCCCAGTAGGAACTGAATTCGGTGTTCTCGCCCTGGACCTTGATGGTGGGGTTGGCGGCTTCGAAGGCTTTGATGACCTCCATGGTGGTCTTTGCCCTGGAGTCGTTGCCCCACCATGCGAACCGGATCGTGACGGGATCCTCCGCAGTCCCTACTTTCCCGGCCTGCGGGCTGTTGCCGCAGCCGGTAAGAACCATAGCCAGTGCGGCGGCGGCGCCGGTGATTCCCATTACCGATTTCCTGAGACCAAACCTCATTGTTGTCCCCTCATATTTGGTAGTCACGTCCCCCTGCCACATGTAACAGAAAACGTTTTCTCAAAAACTAACAAAGGGCTGTACAGGAGTCAAGAAACCGTTTACTTTGGTACGGAGCCGCTTTCTAAAACGACGCTCCCGGCGGGCGGAACCGCTCCAGCCCTGGCGGGCATGCAGCGGGCCCGCAAAGGGAGTCCCGATCCCCCATCGCCTGGCGATGACCGAAACGTGGAGGCCACGATGACCGAAGGAGACCACATGGCCGCAAAACATATTCCCAGGACGCGCCGTCCGGCCCAGTTGCCGGCGGCAGCGTGCCTGCTGTCCGTGACGGAGCAGCAACCGTGAGCGCCATCAGCGAACTGTCTTCGCTGAGCCGGCGGAAGGGCAAAGCCACCGCTGAGGAGAAGAAGGCCAACAGGCGGGACAACAAGGCCGCCTACATCTTCCTGCTCCCGTGGCTGGTGGGCCTGGTGGCCATCACCATCGGCCCCATGTTGATGTCCCTCTACCTGTCCTTTACGGACTACAACCTGCTGCAGCCGCCTGAATGGACGGGGCTGGACAACTTCACCAGGATGCTCAGCGATGCCCGGCTGCACAACTCGTTGCGGGTTACGTTCACGTACGTCCTGGTGGGTGTTCCACTGCAGCTGGCTGTTGCACTGCTGATCGCGCTCGTCCTGGATAAGGGGCTCCGCGGCCTTCCGTTCTACCGCTCGGTGTTCTACCTTCCGTCGTTGCTGGGCGGTTCGGTGGCCGTCGCCATCCTGTGGAAGCAGATTTTCGGTACCACGGGCTTGGTCAACCAGGTGCTGGCCATGTTCGGGATCCAGGGTCCCGGCTGGATCTCGGATCCCAGCACCGCCCTGGGATCCATCATCCTGCTGCACGTCTGGACCTTTGGCGCTCCCATGATCATCTTCCTCGCGGGGCTGCGACAGATCCCAAATATGTACTATGAGGCGGCCAGGGTGGATGGTGCCACCACGCTGCAGCAGTTCTGGCGGATCACCATGCCGATGCTGAGCCCGATTATCTTCTTCAACCTGGTGCTGCAGATCATCGGTTCGTTCCAGTCCTTCACCCAGGCGTTCATCGTCTCCGGCGGCAACGGCGGACCTTCCGACTCGACGATGTTCTTCACCCTGTACCTCTACCAAAAGGGCTTCGGCCAGTTCGACATGGGCTACGCCTCAGCCATGGCGTGGGTGCTGCTGCTTATCATCGGCGTTTTCACTGCCATCAACTTCATCGCTTCTAAGTATTGGGTTTTCTATGACGACTAAGCTTGAGACGCTGCCCACCCCGGAGAAGAAGTCCGGGGGCGCCGGCAAGCCTACGAACCGCAAGCCCAGGGTCCGCGAGTCCCGGGGAACCCTGGCCTTCAGCCGTGCCCAGCGCAGCAAATCGCTGATGAAGCACGGCATTCTGATCCTCGCCGGCACGCTGATGATCTACCCGCTGCTGTGGATGGTGGTGTCCTCGCTGCGCCCGAACGAGATGATCTTCCGTGAACCGGGCCTGTGGCTGAACAGCCTGGAAATGAGCAACTACACGTCCGGATGGTCGGCCCTGACCCATCCGTTCGGCCACTACATGATCAACTCCGCGATCGTGGTGATTGGATCGATCCTGGGCAACCTGGTCTCATGCTCGATGGCTGCCTACGCGTTCGCCCGCCTGCAGTTCACCGCCAAGAAGCTGTTCTTCGGCATCATGCTGCTGACCATCATGCTCCCGTTCCACGTGGTGATCGTTCCGCAGTACATCCTGTTTTCGCAGATCGGCTGGGTGAACACCTTCTGGCCGTTGATCGTCCCCAAACTGCTCGCCACGGATGCGTTCTTCGTCTTCCTCATGGTGCAGTTCATCCGCGGCATCCCCAAGGAGCTTGACGAGGCCGCCAGAATCGATGGAGCCGGCCACCCGCGCATCTTCCTTCGCGTGATTCTGCCGCTGATGGTGCCGGCCCTGGCCACCACCACCATTTTCACCTTCATCTGGACCTGGAACGACTTCTTCGGCGCCCTGATCTACCTCACGGACCCGGACATGTTCACGGTTCCGGTGGCCCTGCGGGCCTTCGTGGATTCGCAGTCGGCCACGAGCTGGGGCTCCCTGTTTGCCATGTCCATCGTGTCCCTGCTGCCGGTTTTCCTGGTCTTCCTCTTCGGCCAGCGGTTCCTCATCAAGGGCATCGCCACCACCGGAATCAAATAACGGCAGGCCTCGCCCGTCGCCGCGCTACCACCCTGCACTATCTGTTCGAACGGCCCGTCGCCAGCGACGGGCCGTTCGTGCGTCACAGGACGGGCGCAGTTCGTCCGCATCTTGTAATACAAGTAATGAACTTGTAGCATTAGGTACAGAAAGCGCTTTCGCGGACTGTGGCCGGCCTTCGAAACCTCGACGGCTATGCCACCGGCCAGCCCCAACATCACCGCACCTGGATCAAAGAAGATCGGAGTCAAACAGTGCCGCTATTTCCCCGTCCTGCATCCGCTGCCAAGCAGCCGGCAGGGGTACCACCTTCACGCCCATTGCGCCGAACCCGTACAGCAGGTGCGGTCGCCGCTGCCGTCGCCGCCGTCCTTGCCCTCAGCGCCTGCGGCGGGGGAGCCACTCCCCAGAACGCTGACGGAACCGTTGAGCTTCGCTTCTCCTGGTGGGGCGGCGACAAACGCGCCCAACTGACGCAGGAAGCCATCAAGCAATTCGAAGCCGAAAATCCCAAGATCAAGATCAAGCCGGAGTTTGGGGACTGGAGCGGCTACTGGGACAAGTTGGCCACGCAGGTGGCAGCCAACGATGCCCCGGACATCATTCAGATGGACGAGAAGTACATCACGGAGTACTCCAGCCGCGGCGCCCTTCTTGACCTGTCCAAGTACGACATCGACACGTCCAAGCTGGACGAGGCAGCACTCAACGCAGGCAAGGGCGAGAAGGGGCTGACGGGGATTGCCGCCGGCATTAACGCGGCCACCATCCTGGCCAATCCTGCCGTCTTCCAGGCTGCCGGGGTTCCGCTCCCGGACGATAGCAAGTGGACCTGGGACGACTTTGGCCGCATTGCCGCTGAGATCACCGCCAAGTCGCCCAAGGGGACCTACGGCGCTGCAGCCTATGGAACTGACGAGGCGTCCCTGGGTGTCTGGCTTCGGCAGAACGGCAAATCCCTGTATACCTCCGATGGAAAGCTGGGCTTCGAGCCGAGCGATATCGCCGAGTGGTGGGCATTCCTGAAGCAGCTGAGCCAGAAGAAAGCAGTCCCATCCGCGTCCGAGGTAGTGGAAGCCGAGGCTGCCCCGCTTGACCAGAGCGGATTGGCAACAGGCAAGAACGGAATGGCCTTCTGGTGGTCCAACCAGGCGCCGGCCCTGGAAAAGGCAAGCGGCGGGGACCTGAAGATCCTGCGGTTCCCCACCAAGACCGGCTCTGCCGCTGATGCAGGCCTCTGGTACAAAGCGTCGCAGTTCTGGTCAGCTTCCTCGCGCACCAAGCACCCGCAGGAAACGGCCAAGTTCATCAACTTCCTGACCAACAATGTCAAAGCCGGCGAGGCCCTCCTCGCTGACCGGGGTGTCTACCCCAACTCCGACGTGCGGGCCGCGATCCAGCCGAAACTCACCCCGGCCGATGTCAAGGTGGTCAAGTTCATCGACCAGATCAAAGACGAGCTCGGCGAGGCGCCGGCGCCGCCGCCGAAGGGAGCCGGTGCCATCCAGGAGATCATCAAGCGTTACACCTCTGAGGTCCTCTTCGAGCGCTTGTCCCCGGATGATGCCGGCAAGAAGGCCACCGACGAGATGAAGTCGGCCATCAGCAAGTAGGACTCCACACCGCCAACACGGCTCCGGACAACATGGGTGGGTGCCTCCCCACCCAGATGTCCGACGGCGGGTGGCAGCTCCGCCCCGGCGGGAACCGATGGTTCCTTTCCGGGGCGGAGTTGTTTAAAGCGCAGTTGTACGGCTGCCGGCTTGCTGCGCCTGGCTTTCAGCCACCACTGCGACGCCGCCGGCAGGAACTGTACCCGGAAACTGCTCACCGGTCAGCAGGTCCACACCGGCGGCTGTGACGGCGGCATCCGCCCGCGTGTGGTTGATCGCGAAGAGGAAGCTGCGCCCGTCGGCGGACCGGCGTCGCACCACTTCCACTCCGGGATCGGCAGTGGCAACGGGGGATACGCCTGATTCGGCCAGCAGTTTGTCAACCAGGGCCTCAATCCCGTCGGCATCGGGGAACGTGGCCAAGTACCAGGCAGCCCCGGAACCCACGGGCCGGCGGGTGAGGGAAGGGACGCCCTCCAGCGGGTATTCGGTGAAGGTCTGGATGGCCTCGGCGCCGGCAAGGTGCAGGTGTTCGCTCCAGACGGATGACACAGTGCCGTCGCCCAGCTTCAGCTGCGCCCCGGCCAGCAGCGGATGGAACTCCTCCACCCTTACGCCCAGGAGCTCACGGAAGGCGCCCGGATAGCCGCCCAGCCGCACATGGTCCTGCATGTCCACGATCCCGCTGAAGTAGCTGACCAGCACCGTTGCGCCGGAGTCGGCCGCAGCGGCGACATTGTCAGCGGACTCATCGGACGCGGCGTACAGCGTGCACACCAGCACCAGGTCGTAGCCTTGCAGTGACGTTGACGGATGCACCAGGTCCACGGAGACTCCGCGCAGGACCAACGACCGGTGGAACGCCCGCAGCAGGTCCAGGTACTTCACATCGATGCTCGGCTTGGAGTCGATCTCAGTGGCCCACCAGGCCTCGTAGTCGAACACAATGGCGGTACGCGACTGGACCCGCGAACCGCGCACGGGTTCGAGGCGTTTCAGTGCCGCGCCGAGCTCCACCACCTCACGCCACACCCGCGTGTCCCGTCCGCCGTGCGGGACCATCGCTGAATGGAATTTCTCGGAGCCCACATAGCTCTGCCGCCACTGGAAGAACATCACGGCGTCGGCCCCGCGTGCCACGTGCGACAGTGAATTGCGCAGCATCTCGCCGGGCATCTTGGGCTGGTTGCGCGGCTGCCAGTTAACGGCCGACGTCGAATGCTCCATCAGGATCCACGGGTCGCCCCCCGAGATACCACGGGTGAGGTCCGCGCTGAACGCGAGTTCCAGGTGGCGTTCCGGGTCCGCGGCCACAAGGTAGTGGTCGTTGGCGATGACGTCCAGGTCTTTGGCCCAGCTGAAGTAGTCCATGGATTTGGTGGCACTTGAGGCCATCAGGTTGGTGGTGCAGGGGATGTCCGGGGTCACCTCGCGAAGGACGGCCACCAGCTCCCGGTAGTAGTCCATCAGCGCCCACGAGTTGAACCGCTGGAAGTCCAGTTGCTGGCCCGGGTTCAGGGTGGACGGGGCGACGGCGGGCGGCAGGATTTCGTCGAAGGAGCTGTAGTTCTGGGACCAGAATGCCGTGCCCCAGGAGGCGTTCAAGGCATCGATGCTCCCGTACCGGCGTTCGAGCCAGGCGCGGAAGGCGGCTGCGTCCTCTTCCCCGTAGAACTCCGAGACGTGGCAGCCCAGTTCGTTGTCAACGTGCCACAGCGCCAGCGCGGGGTGATTCTTGTACCGTTCGGCGAGTGCGCGCGTGATCCCGGCGGCGTAGCGGCGGTACACGGCCGACGACGGCGTGTAGTGCCGCCGTGAGCCTGGTCCCAGCACGGTCCCGTCAGCCGTTACCGGCAGGATTTCCGGGTGTTTGCGGACCAGCCAGGCGGGAGGCGCGGCGGTGGCGGTGGCCAGGGCCACTTTAACGCCGACCCCGGCGAGGTTGTCCATGACTTCGTCCAGCCAGCCGAACTCGTAGTGCCCTTCCGCGGGTTCCAGCAGGGCCCAGGAGAAGATGCCGACGCTGAGGAAATTCACGCCCGCTTCCTGCATGAGTTCCAGATCCTCCAGCCGGACACCCGCGGGCCATTGCTCGGGGTTGTAGTCGCCCCCGAATGCGATGCCCCCGACGTTGCTCCAAACTTTGGACGGGCGGGTGCTTTCCTGCTGTGTCATGGGACTCCTTTGTCGACTGAGGTGCTGCCTTACAGTAAGGAAACGCTTTCTTGGAAAACGCTTGCCTGAGGGCCTGGAAAACGCTTGCCCATTGATCCGAATGCAGCTATTGTATCGTTTCAGACGCCATGTTAGCCAGCTCACTACTTACGTTGTAGACCGAGCCAGGCCAGGCACCCGTAGAGCAAGGAGGCTCCCGTGATCAACAGAAGGCATTTCCTCACAACCGTGGCCATCGGCACGGCATCTGCCGCAGCCCTGGCAGCCTGTGGGAACGGAGGCAGCTCGTCCGGCCAGACCGGATCCGCTGAAAAACCCGTGACCATCAACTACACCTGGTGGGGCAACGACGACCGCGCCGAGCGGACCCGCAAAGCCATCGCCCTGTTCGAGTCGAAGAACCCGGACATCAAGGTCAACGGCAACTTCACGGACTTTGCCGGCTACTGGCAGAAGCGCGCCACCGAAGCGGCAGGCGGCGGCCTGCCTGACGTGATGCAGTGGGACCTGTCCTACCTGCGCGATTACGGCCAGCGCAACCAGCTCCTGGACCTGGGCACAGTGAAGATCGATACCTCCGCGTTCGAGAAGTCACTCCTGCCGTCCGGCCAGATCAAGGGCAAGACCTACGGCATCCCCACCAGCACCAACGCCTTCGCGGTCTACTACGATCCCGCCAAGCTGGCCTCCCTGGGCATCGCCGAACCCACCGGTAAGTGGACCTGGTCCGAATTCCAGGTATTCCTGAAGGAAGTTGGGGACAAAGGCAACGGCACCCTGTACGGCTCCACGGACTTCACCGGCGTGTGGTGGCAGTTCAACATTTGGCTCCGGCAGAAGAACATCCAGGCTTTCACCAGCGACGGGAAGCTGGGATTCAGCAAGGACGACCTGAAGACCTGGTGGAACCTCAACTCGAAGCTGCGCGGCACCCAGGCCCTCGTGCCGGAAGACCGGGTAACCCAGCTCAAGCCCAAGTCGCCGTTCGGCTCCAACGTCAGTGCCGCCGAGGTTACCTGGGACAACTTCATGGCCGGATACCTGGCCGACAGCGGTGCCAAGCAACTCAAGCTGGTACCGGTACCCTCGGACGACCCGAACAACCTGGGCCTGTTCCTGAAGCCGTCCATGCTGATGGTGGCCAGCGCCAAGACCAAGTTCAAGGACGCTGCCGCACGCTTCATCGATTTCATGGTCAACGACCCCGAGGTGGGCCAGATCTTCAAGACCTCCCGCGGCGTTCCGGCCTCCAAGACCCAGCGCGACGGCACCACGTTCGATGGCGCCGACAAGCTGGTGGTTGATTACGAGAAGTCCATCGAGCAGTACCTCAAGGACGCACCCGAGCCGCCCATCGTCGGTTTCGGCACGCTCGAAGCGTCGTTCGGCCGGATCGCCTCCGACCTCAACTACGGCAAGCTCACCGTTGACGGTGCCGTCGACGCGTGGTTCAAGGAAGCCGAAGACCTCATCAAGCAGAATGCCTGATCCGGCCAGTGCCGATCGAGTGTTCACGACTGACGGATTGAACTCGTGACTCAAAGCCCAACCCTGAGCAGGCGCCAGGGGCACTCCGGTACCGCGCTGCCGCGCAAGTCGCGGCAGCGCGGGGCGGATGCCCGCGCCGGTTACACCTTCCTGCTGCCCTGGCTGCTGGGTTTCATCGCCCTGACGGTCGGGCCGATGATCTCCTCGCTGTACCTGTCGTTCACCAACTACAACCTGTTCGAGCCGCCCAAGTGGATCGGCTTCGACAACTACGCCACCCTCTTCCAGGACGAGCGGTTCCTGCAGTCCGTGGGCGTGACCCTGTCCTACGTGGTCTTCGGCACCCCGCTCAAGCTCGCCGCGGCCTTGGCGGTGGCGATGCTGCTGAACAGCAAGCGCCGCGGCCAGGGCTTCTACCGGTCGGCTTTCTACGCCCCGTCCCTGATTGGGGCCTCGGTGTCCATCGCGATCGTCTGGAAGGCCATGTTCGGCGATTCCGGACCCGTTGACCAGGGCCTGTCCTTCTTCGGGATCAACATCGGCGGCTGGGTGGGGAATCCGTCCATGACCATGCCCATGATGATCCTGCTGACCGTGTGGCAGTTCGGCGCCCCGATGGTGATCTTCCTGGCCGGCCTGAAGCAGATCCCGGGCGAACTCTACGAAGCAGCATCGATGGACGGTGCCGGTCCGGTGCGGAAGTTCTTCAACATCACCTGGCCCATGCTCTCCCCGGTGATCTTCTTCAACCTCCTGATGGAAACCATCCACGCGTTCCAGATCTTCGCGTCGGCGTACATCATTTCCAACGGTGAAGGCGGCCCCGCCGGATCCACCCTCTTCTACACCCTCTACCTGTACCTGCGGGGCTTCAGCGACTTCCGGATGGGCTACGCCTCAGCCATGGCATGGTTGCTGGTGATCGTGGTAGGCATCATCACCCTGATCTTCTTCCGCACGTCCAAGTCCTGGGTCCACTACAGCGGTGATGCAAAATGACAACCACGGCAACCCCCGTCCAGCCGGCCCCGGGCGCCACCGCCCCGGCCTACAACCCGAAATCCGAATCCAGCAGCGCAAAACGCGCCAAGAGCACCATCTTCCACGCCGCAGCGCTCGTGCTGACCTGCGTGGTGCTCTACCCGGCCCTGTGGATGATCGCCTCCGCGTTCAAACCCAACTCGGAAATCGGCGGCCAGAACACCTCGCTGTGGTCCAACAACTTCAGCCTTGACAACTTCGCCACCGCGATGGACGGCATCGGCGGGGTCTCCACCCTGCAGTTCTTCACCAACTCGCTGATCCTGGCCGTCGGCGCCGTTGTGGGCACCATCCTCTCAGCGAGCGTGTCCGCCTACGCCTTCGCCCGGATCAAGTTCCCCGGCCGCAGCGTGTTCTTCGGCATGATGATCGCCACCTTGCTGCTGCCGTTCCACGTGGTGATCATCCCGCAGTACATCATCTTCCAGCAGCTCGGACTGGTGGACACCTACGTTCCCCTGCTCATCGGCAAGTTCCTCGCCGGAGACGCGTTCTTCGTGTTCCTCATGGTCCAGTTCATGCGAAACCTTCCCGCCGAACTCGACGAAGCAGCCCGCATCGACGGCGCAGGGCACGTCCGGATCTTCACCTCCATCATGCTGCCCCTGATGAAACCGGCCCTGATCTCCACCTCGATCTTCTCCTTCATCTGGAGCTGGAACGACTTCCTGGGCCCGCTGCTCTACTTGAACACCCCCGACAAATACCCGCTGCCCCTGGCCCTGCGCCTCTTCGTGGACCAAACCCAGTCTTCGGACTACGGCGCCATGATTGCCATGTCCGTCCTGGCCCTGCTCCCCGTGCTGATCTTCTTCCTGATCTTCCAGCGGTACATCGTCGAAGGCGTTTCCACCCAGGGCCTCAAGGGCTAACGGTCAACGGAGAGAAAAATGAGCATCATGGACAGCGCCACACCGGCAGCCCACCAGCACGAGCCCATCCCGGTGAACAGGTTTGCCCTGTTCTCCGAAACCCTCCTGGCAGGACTGCTGGTGCTGGTGCTGTCCATCCCGCTGGTCACCATCCCCGCCGCCTACGCCGCCGGCATCGCCCACCTGGAACGCCACCTGGCGGGCCGGGATGATTCGGTCCGCGGACTCTGGAGCCTCTTCAAGGAGGCCCTGCCGGGCAGCTGGAAGCTGGGCCTCACGACGGCGGCTGCCGCCGTCGTGATTGTCCTCAACCTCCTGCTGGCCTGGGTGGGGCAGCTTCCCGGCCGCGAAATCGTCCTGCCCGCCACACTGTTCCTCGCCACCGGCGCAGCCATCGTGCTGCTCCGCACCGCCTCCGCCTGGTCCGACGGCCAGCCCACCGGCGCCACCGGCAACAACATGTGGCACCAGGCCCTCCGTACCGGCAAGGACATCTCCCTGCGCGACTGGACCGGTTCGCTGCTCCTCGCGGCCGCGCTGTTCTGCGCCGTGGTGTTCGTCTGGATGCTTGCGGCGCTCTTCGTGGTAGTCCCCGGCACCCTGATCCTCGCCGCGGCCGCAGTCAAACTCCGTTCCCACCGCACCCTCCGGTAGCTGTGCCTTCCCGACGAACCCGTTCCGGACCCGCCGCCAGTCCCGGTACCACCCGTGCCCGCTGGTACCACCCCCTCAGCCAACACAATTACCGTCTGTTCCTGGCCATGCAGCTGGCCGGGAGCCTTGGCGTGTGGATGCAGCGGCTGGCGCAGGACTGGCTGGTGCTGCAGCTGACCGGAAGCCCCGCGGCGGTGGGGGCCGCCGTCGCCCTGCAGTTCCTGCCCATGCTGGTGGTGGGCCCGCTGGCCGGACTGGTGGTGGACCTCTTCCCCAAGCGCCGGATCATGATGGTGTGCCAGTCCGTCATCGTGCTCCTGGGCCTTGGGCTGGCGGCATGGGCGGCAAGCGGCACCCTGACCGTCTGGGTGGTCTACGGCAGCTGTATCGCCCTGGGCGTCACCGCCGCAGTGGACCAGCCCACCCGCCAGGTCTTCGTCAATGAAGTGGTGGGCGATGCCGCCCTGCGCCCGGCGATCGGACTCAACAACGCCCTGTCCCAACTGGGCGCCATGGCCGGGCCTGCGCTGGGCGGCATCGTGATTGCGCAGGCAGGACCGGCGGCCGCGTTCGCTTTGAATGCGTTGATCGGGGTTGTGGTGCTCGGCCTGATTGCCGGCATCCGGTTGCACGAACTGCACCCCGGCGCACCGGCCGAAAGGGGCCGGGGCCAGGTCCTTGCCGGCTTCCGGTATGTCCGGGAGAGGCCGCGCCTGCTGCTCCTTATTGTGTTGGCCGGGCTGCTGGGCGCCTTTGGCATGAACGGGCCGGTGGTCCTTGCCGCCTTTGCCGAGCGGGTGTGGCACAACGGGGTGGAAGGCTTTGGCTTGTTCAACACGGTCAGCGCCTTGGGCGCACTGGCAGGCGCACTCCTGGCGGCACGGCTGGGCAACATGGGCCGAAAGGGCATCGTGGCCGCGGCGGCCCTCTTCGGGTTGTCCCAGCTGGTGGCCGCGCTCATGCCCACCCTGGTGCTGTTCGTGGCGATGCTGCTGGTGGTGGGTGTGATGACGCTGCTGTTCCTGACCTCCGCCGCCACGGCCGTCCAGCTCGAAGCCGGTCCCGCTATCCGCGGCCGGGTGATGGCCCTGTATTTGCCGCTCCTGCTGGGCGGCCATGCCTGCGGCGGCCTCCTGGCCGGCTGGCTGACCGAGCAGTTCGGTGTCCGGGCCGGGCTGGTGGTCACCGGCTGCCTGGGCATGCTGTCCGCCGTGGTCATCGGCTTCCTGCTCTGGCGGCACGGGCGGCGCACCCGTCCTCCCGTGGCAACTACCGGGCCGTAAACGTCCAGGTGCCGGTGTGCACGCGGAATTCCCTGGCGGCGCCGGCCGCTGCGCGCAACGGGACGGAAGGTACGACGACGGCATCCGCGGAGGGCCCCTTCACCCCGTAGGCGCCGTCGGGCAGCCGGACGATTGCCGTGGTTCCGGGTGGAATGGTGCATTCCAGTTCCACCAGGCCGCCGCGCCGGTGCCAGCCGGCCTGAACGTATCCGTTGCCGGTAGGGACGCTGCCGCGGGCATGCTCCAGCCGGCAGAGCGGTGGTTCGACCACTACTTCGGTGCCGCCGGCCACGGCGTACCGGATGCCGAGCAGGTGCTCAAGGATCTCCTTGAGCACGGACGCGGACCAGGCATGCGACTGGCTGTAGTCGCTGCCGTCAACCAGGTCCCACGCCTCCCACGTGAAGGTGGCCCCGCGGTCCAGGAGCCGTGCCCAGCCGGGCTGCCCCTTGCCGGTGAGCAGGTCCAGCACGGCGTCCGTCATGCCCTGGTCCACCAGCGCGCGGACCAGCCGGTGGACCGTCATGGGTCCCTGCCGCATTCCCATTCCGGCAATCCGGGCGGCATCCGCAGCAGCATAGGCGGGGTCAGTGATGCCGAGCGACAGCGGGAAGGACGTGGCGTGCTGGGAAGCGTGGGAACTGGGTGTCCCGTCCTCGTGGAGCCCGTCCACCATCACCCCGCCAACGCGCAGCCGGCTGCGGATCGCGCCGGCCAGGGTGCGGGCCATGCCGGCATAGTGGGCCGCCGCGTCCTGTTCGCCGGCCGCGCCGCAGAGCCGGGCGGTGGACACCAGGGCCGAGTAGGCCTGGGCGTTGACGGTGGTTTTGGCCGCGCAGTCCATGTCGTAGCCGAACCGGCCGGGCGCCGGCCAGTCGACGATGCCGTGCAGGTAGGGTCCGGAGCCGCCGCCCAGCCTGGTGACCAGTCCCGCCGTCGGGCCCTCCGCCGGAATGTACCGGAGCGCATAGTCGGCCGTGTCGCGCAGGTGCGGCAGCAACTCCCGGACCAGGGCAAGGTCACCCGTGCGCAGGTGGTACTCCTCCGCCCATTCCGGCAGCATCAGTGAAAAATCGGGGATGTCGCGCTTCCCGTCGCCGTTGGGATAGACAGCGTTGTAGCGCCCCTTCTCCTCCCCGTCATGCCAATAGCGGCAGGCTGACCAGGCGAACTCCCGGAGCGCCTGCGCCGTATAGGCGTGTTCGCCGAACAGCGCCATGGTGGCATAGGAAATGTTCGCGGCGTCGGCCAGGAACTGGCCTTTTTCCCGGGTGGGAGTGTCCACGAACTGTTCCTGGATGCCATGCAGCGCAGAATCGCGGAGCAGGCCGAACACCGCGTCCAGGGTTGGGTCCGAACTGCTGAAGCTGCCCTCGGCGGGGTGGCTGGCATGGACGGTAGCGGCGCCAACGCGTGAGACTTCCGCGGCATCCACGCCGGGAAGCTCCAGGTAACGGAAGCCCAGATGCACTGAGGCCCGGTACTGCTGGGGCCCGGAAGCCTGGGTGTAGGGGAAGGACATGTCGGTGTTCTGGCTGGCGGTCTTCCCGGCGTCCACCCTGCCATCGGGGCGCAGGACGTAGCCGGCCCGGAGCATCACGGTGCGCCCGGGCACCCCGTCCAGGAAGTCCACCTCCGGCCGCGCGGCGATGACCTGGCCAAAGTCGGCAACCATTGTGCCGTCGTCGGCCGTCAGGAACTGCCGTGGCGCCACGAACCAGCCGGCAAGGAAGGTCCTGCGGGGGTGCAGCCGGGGAAAGTCCGACGACGGGTGGCCGGCAATGGGGATGGCGGCCGGCAGGTCAAAAGCCGCGTCAAGGGACGCGGCTGCCTGTCCGTCGAGGTGCTCGACGGGATCGCCCTCGTCGTTGCGGTAGCCGGCCTGGCGGTACGGCGCCTCGCCGGCGGACCAGCCAGGGCCCGAGGCAAGGATTTCCCGGCGCCCGTCGTCGTAGTCCACGGTGAGCCGGACCAGGAGGCCGGGGATGCCGGCGGCGCGGCCTTGGCCCGGGCCGTACCAGTGAAGCAGGGCCGTCACCGGCACGGGCGTGTCCGTGGGGTGTCCGGCGAGGAGCTCCGTAAGGTCGGCGGCGTCGTAATAGCCCTCGCCGGGGTAGCCGAACGAGGTGGTGCTGAGGCAGTGCGTTTCTGCCACGGAGAACTGGGCGTGATG
Source organism: Arthrobacter sp. NicSoilB11 (assembly GCF_019977375.1). NCBI lineage: Bacteria > Bacillati > Actinomycetota > Actinomycetes > Micrococcales > Micrococcaceae > Arthrobacter > Arthrobacter sp. NicSoilB11. Next base: position 3,573,694 of record NZ_AP024657.1, on the reverse strand, counting down.
GTGGGCTGCGGCGTAGAGCCGGGCACGCCGCACGGTCCCGCCGAGTGTGAAGGTGGTCCGGAACAGGGTCCACTCATCCGGCTGGCGGTGAAGGGTGGTTCGGGGCCAGTGCGCCAGGCATGCCAGGGCCTGGTCAGCGTCCGTGTCGAAACGGTGGTCCAGCAGCAGGTTTTCGCGTCCGCCGGCAGTCCCGGCGACGCGCAGGGAGGCGTACTCGGCCTGGCTCCGCGGGCCCTGGTGCAGCGCAAGCATGGCTGCGCCGCCTTCGTCAACAGGGACGTCAACCGCCAGCAGTTCGGCGCCGTCCACGGCGACGCGGATGATCCGGCCATCATCGCTGACCGCAAGGTTCCGCCAGGCGCCGGACGCCGCGTTGGTGGCCTGGGCGCTGGCTATTAATTCCGTCTCCGGAGCCGCGGGGGAGGGGATCTCCCATGCAGGGGCGTGGCGGAGCACCACTTCCCCCGTGGCGCCCAGTTCCAGCAGCAGGCCGGTGCCGGGGCCGCTGCTGCGCAGGAGCAGGCCGGCCCGGCCCATCACGGGGCGTACTCGGGCGTCAATCCGGAAGCTGGGCAGCGCAGGGCAGGGAACAGGGAGGAAGGGGGAACCTGCCACCCGGAGTGCGTGGTCGAGCACTTCCAGCGGGGCCCGTCCACCCGGGGCCCGTCCCATCCAGCCGGCCCGCCACGAACTGTCCGTGAGGCCGGTGCTGAAGGGCTGGAGGGCGGACCAGGGACCGGGGACACCGGTGGCGTCCCGGATGCGCACGCGCCAGGCGTAGTCGCTGTCCTCGTCAAGGCGGGAACCGCCGTACGGAACGCCACGCTGGGAGGAGGCCGGCACCTGCCCCGAGTTCCACAGCACGGCGCCCGGGGCATCCTGGACCTCAAGCTCGTAGCCGGTCTGCCGCGCAAGGGCGGGGTCGCCGTCGTCGTCCTGCCCCAGCTGCCAGCTGAACTGAGGTGACAGTGCGGCGGTCAGGCACGAGGCAAGCCCGTCCGTCAGGAGGTTGATGGCGTGGAGCTGCCCTGCGTCTTCCGAAATCGCTGCGGCCTCGCGGTCTGGGGCTTCCTCCACGCCCCTCATGAGGCCGGGATTTCGAAGGAAGTTGGTTTGGCGGCAGCCCAGGGGAGGCCAAGCTCACTGAACGTGGCATGCTGCCGGCCCGCGCGCTCCAGGGCGTCCTCGATGCCAACCACCACGGCATGGGCTGCATCGCCTTCGCCTTCCCACCGGACATGCGCTGGATCGATGGGAACGGGACGCGGTGCTGTCCTGACGGCCTCAAGCACCAGCATGAACGCCCCGCTGTCCAGCAGGCTGCTGATCAGCGGAACGCCGTGGGCCCGGTGGGCCAGGAGGTTCTCCGTCAGGTCGTCGCGGCCGTAGGTCTCCTCCGTGCGCCCGGACGCCGTCTCGATGGTGAGCCGGTCCTCGGTGTAGTGGAACACCGCACTGCCGGCCGAGCCCTGAAGGGTGACATAGGGCTCCACGGATTCCGACGCGCAGATGGTCAGGGCGCAGGTGATCGGCAGGCCCGTAGCGGTGCGGATCCGGATCACGGACGTGTCATCCGACTCGATGTCGTTGGCACGGTACAGGTCGGTCTCCACGGAAGCGAGGTCCGCGGTGGTGCGCGCCCCGGCAATCCGCAGCGCGGTTGCCACGGCGTGCGCAAGTGGATTGGTGGCAACACCATCCACCACGTCCACCCCATTGATGCTCCGTTTTCCCGCCCAGCGGGAGCGCTTGAAGTAGGCCTTGTCCCGCACCCAGCGGCCGGTGGCGGAGATGCCTTCCAGGGTTCCGATGGTTCCGGCGGCAACCAGTTCTTCGATGGCTTTCAGGGCGTGCGAGCCGAGGCTTTGAAAGCCGATTTGTACCTCCCGGCGCGGTTGCGATGCCGCCGAACACAGCCGGTTGAAGTCCACGAGGGAGGCCACGGGAGGCTTCTCCAGGTACAGCTCAGCGTCCGTTGAGAGGGCGGCCAGGGCCAGCGGGGCATGGGTCTGGATGGGCGTAGCCACAATGATCAGGTCCAGGTCCCGGGTCGCCTCGAGGAGGTCATCGAGCCCCTGGTAAACAGCGGCCGACGGCGGGACGGCGCCGGGTGCCGGCGGCTGCGGGTCCGCCACGGCCACCAGTTCAACGCTCCCGGCCGCCTGGAGGCGTTCGAGGTTCCGAAGGTGATGGGTGCCAAAGCCGTGCACCCCCACCAGGGCAATCCTTGCCGCAGCAGGTGCGGCGACTGTCCCGGCGCCGCCGCCGGCGGCTTCCGTTGCTGTTCCCAATGGTTCTCCGTTCTGCCCGGGCACCGGCCTGCGGGTACCAGCATCGAGGTGCGCAGCAGTCCAGCAAGCGCTTTCCACCTTTTAGTGTGCGGTATGCAGGCGTCCCCCGTCCAGCTATGTAACGATTCAAAATTCCGCTTGACCCGGGTGTGGAGGGAGGGCTAGATTTTCGAGGAACCGATTACTGGCGTGATGCGGACCACTTTCCGCTTCGCCTCTGCAACGATGGAGAAGGGGGATTGCGGCATGCTGTCCGGAACCTTGAGTGCGCGCGCCTACTCATTTTTTGACACGCTCGTATGGATAGCCTGCCTCAATCTGCTGTGGATCGCCTTCACCGTTCTGGGTCTGGGGGTCTTCGGTGCTGGACCGGCTACTGCCGCCGCCCAGATTGCGGTGCGCAAGCGGGCCGCTGGGGACGCCGCTCCTCTGCTGCGTGGCTTCACCGCCGCATACTTCCGGAGCTTCCCCAGGGCGAACATGCTTTCACTCCCGGTCATGGCCATCGCAGCGGCGCTTGTCCTGAACTGGAACTACTTCTCCCGGGGCGCAGGCCTCTTTTCGCAGCTCATGGCGGCCGGCATTTTCGTTGCGGCGATCTTCGTGGCCGGTGCCGCCTGCTACGTGTTCCCCATGTATGCGCGGTATGAGCTCCCAATGGCGCAGTACCTGCTGGTGTCCTCCCGGTTTGCGGTGCGGCACCTGGCGGGAACGGTGATCCTGCTCTTTGTTTCGGCCGCGGTGGTTTATGCCAGCGGCAGCCTTCCGGGCCTGATCCCGTTCTTCAGTATCGGCGTCTGGCTCTACCTCACCGGCTGGTTGTGTGACCGCTTCTTCACCGCCAATGACGCGGCCGTAGCAGCTGTGGCGGAACCAGCCGTCCCGCCAGCCCTCCAGCAGGCCTCGACTGCCTGACTTCCCCCGGGCAGCCGGCCGCTTGCATTGATGTGGCCCAGACCTGCCCGGACACGTGACTGAAACGTATCAACAAGGGGCGGAACAACCCCCAAGTACCCCAACGAAGTGGAAAAGGAAGAATATGATCCGCAGGAAACTTTCCCTGGCCGCCGCCGTCGTCACCGCCACGGCACTGAGTCTCACGGCCTGCAGCGGGAGCAACACTCCCGCTGCGGACCTCACCTCGGTCTCCATCATGGCCCCGTTCCTGGAGGCGCAGCCGCCAGCAGCGGACGGCGCGGTCCAGAAGAAGCTGGAAGAACTGACCGGCAAACAGGTCAAGATCAACTGGGCCCCCAACGCCTCCTATGAGGACAAGACCAACATCACGCTGGCCGGATCCGACATCCCGCAGGTCATGGTGATCCAGGGCAAGACACCCGGCTTTGTGAAGAACGCCCAGGCCGGCGCCTTCTGGGACCTCACGGACAAGCTGGACAAGTACCCCAACCTCAAGACAACTCTTCCGGACATCCAGAAGAACGCCAGCGTCAACGGCAAGGTCTTTGGGGTATTCCGGGGCCGCGCCCCCATGCGTACGGCCGTCATGTTCCGGCAGGACTGGCTGGACAAGCTGGGTCTCCAGCCGCCCAAGACCGTGGAGGACCTGTACAAGGTGGCCAAGGCCTTCACCGAACAGGACCCGGACGGCAACGGCCAGAACGACACCTACGGCATCACCATCCCTAAGTGGGGTGCGCTGGGCACCAACAGCCCCTACGACGTGATTGAGGAGTGGTACGGCGCGGGGAACCGCTGGACGGAGCGGGACGGGAAACTCATCCCCAGCTTCGAAACGGACGAATTCCTCGAGGCGGACCGGTTCATCAAGAAGATGGTGGACGAAAAACTCATCAACCCGGACTTCGCCACCTTTGACAGCACCAAGTGGAACGAACCGTTCTTCAACGGAAAGGGCGGCATCATTGTCGACGTCGATTCCCGGGTGAGCGTGCTGATCAACCTGTTCAAGCAGGCAGACCCCAACAACTTCCAGAACAAGGTGGGCTTCGTGGGCAACCTCGAAGGACCCGACGGCGAACTGCACGCGCACCCCACCGACGGCTACTCAGGATTCCTGGCCATTCCCAAGGCCAGTGTCAAGAGCGAGGCCGAGCTGGGCAAGGTCCTGCAGTTCCTGAACACCATGAACGGCAAGGACGTGGCCGTCCTGCTGAACAACGGCATCGAAGGCGTGAACTTCACGGTGGAGGACGGCAAAGCGGCCACCATCAAGCCCGAGACCGCTGAGGGCAAGGCTGTGACCACCGATATCAAGAGCTACGCGCAGCTTGGCATGAATGTGGCGGGCAACCAGTTCTACCCGGTCAAGCAGCCCACCGACTACGAGCAGCAGGTGTTCGACAAGCGCACCGAAGTGATGGCGGAAGACTTGAAGAGCGCCGTCTACAACCCGGCCGCCCCCTACGTCTCAGAAACCTACGTTGCCAAGGGTGCGCAGCTGGACAACATTGTGGCCGATGCGCGCATCAAGTACCTCGCCGGCCAGATCGATGAGCAGGGCCTCAAGGACGCCATCAAGCTGTGGGGCACCAGCGGCGGCAACAAGGTCAAGGAAGAGATCAACAAGCTGTGGCAGGACAACAAGTAAATGGCAGCCCCTGTCATTGACACCCTCGCCGGGGAGCAGACGCGCGGGAATGCCACCGCTCCCCGGACCGGGGGCAGGTTCTCTGTCCATTTCGCCCACTACAAGTGGCTGTACCTGCTGCTCCTGCCCGGTGTGGTGTACTTCGCGGTGTTCCGCTACGCCCCCATGTACGGGGTGTCCATCGCGTTCAAGGATTACGTCCCGTTCCTTGGCGTGAACGGCAGCCCCTGGGTGGGGTTCCGGAACTTCGAGGACTTCTTCGCGAACCCCGACTTTCCCCGGCTGCTGGGCAACACCCTGATCCTGGCCTTCCTGAACCTGGGCGTGGCCTTTCCGCTGACCATCATCCTGGCGCTGCTGCTCAACGAGGTCCGGCTGTCCATCCTGAAGCGTACGGTCCAGACGCTGGTGTATATCCCGCACTTCCTGTCCTGGACCATCGTGGCATCGCTGAGCTTCCTGCTGTTCGCGTTGGATATTGGCCCGCTGTTCCAGCTCCTGAACAACGTCCTGGGCACCCACATTGATTTCCTGTCCGACCCCGCGTGGTTCCGGCCCCTGATCGTGCTGCAGGAAATCTGGAAAAACACGGGCTGGGGGACCATCATCTTCCTGGCGGCTCTGTCCACCGTGGACCAGGACCAGTATGAGGCGGCGATCATCGACGGCGCCGGCCGGTTTCGGCGGGTCTGGCACATCACCCTTCCCGCGATCCGTTCCACGATCATCGTGATGCTGATCCTGGCCATCGGGCAGATGCTCAACACGGGCTTCGAGCAGATCTACCTGATGACCAATGCCCTGAACCGGGAAGTGGCGGATGTCTTTGACACCTACGTCTACTTCGTGGGCATCACCCAGGGTGCCTACAGCTACTCCACCGCGGTGGGCCTGTTCAAATCCCTGGTGGGCATTTTGCTGATCTTCGGCACCAACGCCCTGGCCAAGCGATTCAACCAGAGCGGACTGTTCTAGCCATGAAAATCCACAACACCCGCGGCGGCCGCGTCTTCGATGCCGTCAACTACGTCTTCCTGTCCCTGATCGGCATCATCACGCTGTTGCCGTTCGTCTACGTCTTCGCCGGGTCCTTCGCCAACGAAGCCGAGATCACCCGCCGGGCCTTTTTCGTGTGGCCGGAGCAGTTCACCCTGGGCTCCTACGAATACATCTTTGCCACCCCGGCGTTCATCCGCGCTCTGGTGACCACCATCCTGGTCACCGCGGTGGGCACCCTGGTCCAGCTGGCCTTCACCGTGACCATGGCCTACCCGCTGGCCAAGAAAACCCTCCGCGGCAGGAACGTCATCCTGTCCCTGGTGGTTTTCGCAATGGTCTTCTCCGGCGGCATGATCCCTACCTTCCTGCTGGTCAAGGACCTGGGCCTGCTCAACACCTACTGGGCCCTGATCCTGCCCGCGGCCATCAACCCGTTCAGCCTGATCATTATCAAGAACTTCTTCCAGGAACTCCCCGCGGAGCTTGAGGAATCAGCCAAGATGGACGGCGCCACCGAGATTGGGATTCTCTGGCGGATCCTGCTGCCGCTGTCCAAACCGGTCCTGGCAACGTTCGCGCTGTTCTACGCCGTGGGCATCTGGAATGACTTCATGTCGCCCCTGCTCTACCTCAGCGACAACTCCAAGTGGACGCTCCAGATGTACCTCCGCCAGGTCACCGCCGCCTCGGACCTGCTGGGAACCGGCAACGTGGACCCCAACTACATTCCGCCGGAACAGGGCATCAAGTTCGCCGTGATCGTCGTGGCTACTTTGCCCATCCTTATTTTCTATCCGTTCCTGCAAAAGCACTTCGCCAAGGGCATGCTCATCGGTTCCGTGAAAGGCTGATCCGCCCGTTGAGGAAAGACACCATGAAGATCCTGCTGGCCGGAGATTCCACCGTGGCCAACTGTCCCACCCATGAGTTCCCCATGAGCGGCTGGGGTGCACACCTGCCTCCGCTCACGTACAGGTGGGGAGCGGTCCACAACTTCGCCAAGGGCGGGGCCAGCACGGAGTCCTTCCGCGATGACGGGCTGTGGGCGGCGCTGCTGGCGGAGGCCGGTGAAGGCGACGCGGTGCTCATCCAGTTCGGCCACAACGACCAGAAGAAGCAGCACCTGGCCGCCCGGACCGGCTACGCGGCCAACCTGCGCGCCATGGTGGGGGAGGTCCGGGACCGGGGCGCGGCTGCGGTGCTGTGCACCTCCGTGGAGCGGCGGCACTTCCTGGACGCGCCGTCGTCGGACGCTGTCCTGGCGGAAAGCCTGGAGGACTATCCGGAGGTGGTCCGCGAACTCGGCCTGGAGCTGGCGGTCCCCGTCGTGGACCTGAATGCCTGGACCCGGCGCCTGTACCGCCGGCTGGGGCCGGACAGATCCCGGGAGCTCTTTTGCCACTTCGGGCCCGGGGAGCACGCACATTGGCCTGCCGGCCTGGCGGACAACACCCATTTTTCCCAGTCCGGGGCTGCGTTGGTGGCGGGGGAAGTGGCCCGGCAGCTTGGTTCGCTGGGATACGGCGCGGCCGGCACCAAAGAGTTAAGTACGACGGCGGGACGCGGCTAGGTGGGCACGACGGGCTTGGAGACGGGCATCCTCTACAGCAACCCGCTGGCAGGACCGGATGACGTGGCCGGTTGGGTGGCGGAAGGGCCGCTGCGGATGGGGAGCCATGAAGGAGCCCTGGAGCTGTCCGGCGCACTGGACGACCAGGAGTTCGGCGACCACGCGCATTGGACGGTCTGGTGCCCCCGGGACTTCCCGGACGGCATCCGCATCAGCTGGGACTTCCGGCCGCTCGCGGAGCCCGGCTTGGCCATGCTGTTCCTTGCAGCCACAGGACAGGCCGGGCTGGACCTGTTCAGCCCGGCCCTTGCGCCCCGGACGGGCTTCTATCCCCAGTACCACTCCGGCGACATCAACACCCTGCACGTCTCCTACTTCCGGCACAAGCACCCGTCCGAGCGTGCCTTCCGTACCTGCAACCTGCGCAAGAGCGCGGGATTTGAGCTGGTGGCGCAGGGTGCGGACCCGTTGCCGCCCGCGGAGGATGCCGCCGGCTTCTACCGGCTGGAGGTGGTGAAGGACGGGCCCCGGGTGGCATTCTCCATCAACGGCCTGCTCCTCTTTGAGTGGGACGATCCCTCGGGAAGGGTGCTTGGCGGCGGCCGGATCGGGTTCCGGCAGATGGCTCCGCTCCGGGCTGCCTACCGGAACCTGGTGGTGGAGAGGCTTTAGGGACAGCGCAAAACTTGGGGGGACAGCGCAAAAGCGGACGGCCTCGAAGGGCCGCCCGCTCCTGGCAATACCTGGTTGTTGGAGTGCTGGCAGACTACAGTCCCAGGACCCGGTTGAGCAGGTTGGCCAGGCCGCTCAGGCCGGTCCCGCCGTCCAGGAGTCCGGTGATGGCGCACAGGAGGTTGCCCACCAGCTTGCCTGCGCCGGACTGCGCCACGATGTCCAATACCACCTGGTTCAGGTCGACGTTGAGTCCCAGGACATCGAGGTGAAGCGGGCCGAGGACAAGGTTCACCACGTCGCAGCCGCCACCGCCGCCGCCGGCCATGGTGGTGGGTGCAGCAGCGGCGGTTGTGGTTACCGTCTGGCTCACCTGGGTGGCCTTGCCGGCGAGGTCGGTGAAGGTGCCCTGCACCAGGCCGGTCACCATGAGCTGGCCGTCCTGGGCATCGAAGCCGGTGGGAGTGAAGGAGCCCGCAAAGCTGCCTACGCCCTCGATGGTCTGGTTGATGGTGCCCGTAACGCCGGCAACCTTTGATGACTGGGAGGCGGCAGAAGGAGCCGCGGGTGCTGCTGCCGTGGCCGGGCCTGCCATGCCAAAGAGCATGGCGCCGGAGAGGGCGAGAGCGGTGATTGAAGCTGAGACCTTGGTTCGCATTTTCGGTAAATCCTTTCAGCGCCGGGTGGCGGCGCAATGAATCCTCCGAGGCTCCGCCCCCATGGAGAACCCCGGCGGAACTGTTTATTTCAAATGCAGTTCATTTCAAATGCAGCCCCGACGGGCCGCGACACGTGGCGTTTGACTGGTGATCCAGGCCACGGGCACGTCGACCAACCTATTAGTAAGCATGCTGATCAGTCAAGCCCGTCGGAGGGCAGGCCCGTGGTCCGGGGAGTGGCGCGCGCCTGGCTGTCCATGCGTGGGGCAAGATAGAGGGGTTCAGCAACTGCCCACTGGAGGGAGGCGGCGTCATGGAGCCCGTAACGGTCGACGGTGGCAAGGGCACCGTGGAATTGCGCACCGATGGCATCATCCATCTCATTTGGGAACCTCGTGTCCGGATAGAACTCCAGGATGCGCAGGCGGCCATGGCGACGGTGAACCGGATAGCCGGGGATGGCAGCTACCCCATGCTGGTGGATATGGCCACCACGGAGGCCGTCAGCAGGGATGCGCGGTCGGTCTTCTCCATTCCATGTGCGGCCAACCGCATCGCGCTGCTCGGGGCAAGTCCGGTGGACCGGATCATCGCCAACTTCTTCCTGGGAGTCCATATTCCACCCTGCCCCACCCGCTTTTTCACTTCGCGGGATGAGTCCATGAAGTGGCTGCAGCAGGGCGGAAACTAGCCTGGCCGGTGGGGTTGTCAGCCGGCGGTCGGTGCCGTGCTCTGCCGGATGACAAGCTCAGGCGTGAAGACCACTGACCGGTGGACGGGGTTCTGGGACTCCACTTCCTCGGCCAGCAGCTCGATGGCTGTCCGGCCCAGCAGCTCGGTGGGCTGGCGGATGGAGGAGAGCGGCACCACGGCGGAGACGGCAAAATCGATGTCGTCGTAGCCGATCAAGGCTACGTCCTCAGGAATGCGGAACGTATGCGTCATGGTCAGTGACTGCATGACACCCAGGGCCAGAAGATCGTTGGCGCAGAAGATCCCGTCCGGCAGGTCCGCCCGGCCGCGCTGCACCAGCATGTCGCCCACGCTGCGTCCCGCAAGGACCGTCTGCCCCTTTGAATCCAGCACCTCCAGCGTGGCGTCCGGTTCCTCTTTCACGGCCCGCCGGGCACCCTGGAGGCGGTCCGCCACCTGCCGGATGGAGGTGGGGCCGCCAACGAAGGCGAGCCGGCGGCGGCCGGTGTCCAGCAGGTGCCGGGCTGCGAGGTACCCGCCGGCGTCGTCATCCACTGCGACTGAACTGAACTTTGATTCGTCAGCCAGCCGGTCCACCAGCACCGTGGGCACCCCGCGCTCGCGGAGGAGGTCCAGCCGCTCCGTGATGTCCCCCACCGGCGAAATCAACAGGCCCTGGACACGCTGCTCCTGGAAGAGGTCGATGTAATTGGCCTCCCGGCCGGCGTTGTGGCCGCTGTCGCCCAGCAGGACGGCGCTTCCCTGCAGTGCGGCAGCGTCCTCGGCGGCGCGGACCACGGAGGTGAAGAAGGGGTTGCCGACGTCCAGGACAATGAGTCCGATGGTGCGGCTGTGGCCCGCGCGGAGTTGCCGGGCGGCGTCGTTTCGGACAAAGCCAAGTTCATCGATGGCGCGCAGGACCCGTTCCTTGGTCCGTGCCGACACCCGGTCCGGATAATTCAGGACGTTCGACACCGTCCCCACGGCCACGCTTGCATGGTTGGCCACGTCCTTGATACTGGCTGTGCGGTTCATCGATTCTCCGTGCTGACTTGCCCGCTGCAGGAGGTTCCGTGCGGGAGATCAAAAGTTCCTGTCATTGCTTGACAGCTGCTCAAGTCCAAGAGTACTTTGAATCGTATTAATGAAACGATTCAAAGATCAACGTTTGAAAAAGGAGTCCCAATGAGGGTGTGCTTCCGTTCCTCGGTGCAGCCGGCGCTGATCGATGAATACCGTCGCCGGCACGCCGCGGTGTGGCCGGAGATGCTGCATGCGCTCAAGGAAGCGGGATGGCATAACTACTCCCTCTTCCTGGCGGAGGACGGCCTCCTGGTGGGCTACGTGGAGTGCGACGACTTTGACGCCGTCCGCGCCCGCATGGCCCTGACCGAAGTCAACGCCCGTTGGCAGGCGGAAATGGCAACCCTCTTTGCAGATTCCGGCCAGGCGCCCGACGAAGGGTTCCAGGTCCTGGAAGAAGTTTTCAACCTTGACAGCCAGTTGGCCGCACAGCCCTCGGCGGGCTGACGGGCTGAAGCAGGCAGCCCGCCGTCGAATCCGTCGGGCACCACCACCAGCACGGCTCCAGCAGCGGGGCACCCATCCACAACGCATCAGACAGACGCTCAGACACCGGAAAGAACCATCATGAATGACGTAGCAAAGGCGCTGGGCAGGCTCGGGGAGCTTGCCATCGAGGTCCCATCGTGGGCTTATGGAAATTCAGGCACGCGGTTCAAGGTGTTTGGCACACCCGGTACGCCGCGGACGGTCCAGGAAAAGCTGGCCGACGCCGCGAAGGTCCACGAGTTGACCGGGCTGGCTCCCACCGTGGCCCTGCATATCCCGTGGGACAAGGTGAACGACTACTCCGCACTGAAGGATTACGCCGCCGGACTGGGGGTGGGGCTGGGCACCATCAACTCCAACACCTTCCAGGATGATGAGTACAAATTCGGTTCACTGACCTCCTCCAACGAGTCGGTCCGCCGCCGGGCCATCGACCACCACCTGGACTGCATCGACATCATGCACGCCACGGGTTCGAAGGACTTGAAGATCTGGCTGGCGGACGGCACCAACTACCCGGGCCAGGACGACATGCGCGGCCGCCAGGACCGGCTGGCCGAGTCCCTGCAGGAAATCTACGCGGCCCTGGGGGATGGGCAGCGGCTGGTACTGGAGTACAAGTTCTTTGAGCCGGCTTTCTACCACACCGATGTTCCGGACTGGGGCACTTCCTACGCCCAGACCCTGGCCCTGGGTGAGAAGGCGTTTGTCTGCCTCGACACCGGCCACCACGCGCCGGGCACCAACATCGAGTTCATCGTGATGCAGCTGCTGCGCCTGGGCAAGCTGGGTTCCTTCGACTTCAACTCGCGCTTCTATGCCGACGACGACCTGATCGTGGGTGCTGCGGACCCGTTCCAGCTCTTCCGCATCATGTGCGAGGTGATCCGCGGTGGCGGCTTCGGCAAGGATTCCGGTGTGGCCCTCATGCTGGACCAGTGCCACAACCTGGAGGAGAAGATTCCTGGCCAGATCCGTTCCGTCCTGAACGTCCAGGAAATGACCGCCCGCGCCCTGCTGGTGGACACCGCGGCGCTGGCCGAGGCGCAGCGCGCCGGCGATGTGCTGGCCGCCAACGGCATCTTCAACGATGCGTTCTACACCGACGTCCGCCCGGTCCTTGCCGAGTGGCGTGAATCCCGCGGCCTGCCCGCGGACCCGATCGCTGCCTTCAAGGCCAGCGGCTACCAGAAACAGATCAACGAGGACCGCCTTGGCGGCCAGCAAGCCGGATGGGGCGCATAACCAGCCATGAGCAACAAGACTGTTGAAGACCTGATTTCCCGTTCCAACCGCCTGGGTGCGGACAAACGGAACACCAACTTCGCCGGTGGCAACACCTCCGCCAAGGGCACGGAGAAGGACCCGGTCACGGGCGAGGATGTACAGCTTTTGTGGGTCAAGGGTTCCGGTGGTGACCTGGGCACGCTGAAGGCACAGAACCTGGCGGTGCTCCGGTTGGACCGGTTGACCGCCCTGAAGAACGTGTACCCGGGTGTTGAGCGTGAAGACGAGATGGTGGCGGCTTTCGATTATTGCCTGCACGGCAAGGGCGGCGCCGCTCCGTCGATCGATACGGCGATGCATGGTTTGGTGGACGCCGCGCATGTGGATCACCTGCACCCGGACTCCGGCATCGCCATTGCCACCGCCGTTGACGGGGAAGCACTGACCACCAAGATCTTCGGCAACAAGGTGGTCTGGGTTCCCTGGCGCCGTCCCGGATTCCAGCTGGGCTTGGACATCGCCGCCATCAAGGACGCCAACCCGCAGGCCATCGGCACCATCCTGGGCGGCCACGGCATCACCGCCTGGGGCGCTACCAGCGAAGAAGCGGAAGCCAATTCCTTGTGGATCATCGAACAGGCCGAAAAGTACATCGCAGAGAACGGCACGGCCGAGCCCTTCGGCGCCAAGCTGCCCGGATATGCGGCCTTGCCGGAAGCTGAGCGCCGCGCCAAGGCCGCAGCCCTGGCGCCTGTGATCCGCGGCCTGGCCTCCACGGACAAGCCGCAGCTGGGGCACTTCAGTGACGACGCCGTCGTCCTGGACTTCCTGGAAGCCGCCGAGCACCCGCGCCTGGGCGCCCTGGGCACCTCCTGCCCGGACCACTTCCTGCGCACCAAGGTCAAGCCGCTGATCCTGGACCTTCCGGCCGACGCCTCCATTGAGGATTCGATTGCCCGGCTGCAGGAGCTCCACGCCGGCTACCGCGAGGACTACCAGGCCTACTACGACCGCCACGCGGATGCCGATTCGCCGGCGCTGCGCGGCGCCGACCCGGCCATCGTGCTCGTGCCCGGCGTGGGGATGTTCTCCTTCGGTGCCAACAAACAGACCGCCCGGGTTGCCGGCGAGTTCTACATCAATGCCATCAACGTCATGCGCGGCGCCGAGGCCATCTCCACCTACGCACCCATCGAGGAATCCGAGAAGTTCCGGATCGAATACTGGGCGCTGGAGGAAGCCAAGCTGGCCCGGATGCCCAAGCCCAAGTCGCACGCCACCCGCATCGCCCTGGTGACTGGTGCGGCATCGGGCATCGGCAAGGCCATCGCCACGCGCCTCGCCGCGGAAGGCGCGTGCGTGGTCATCGCCGACCTGAACCTGGAGAACGCCGAAAAGGTCGCCGAAGAACTCGGCGGACCCGATGTTGCCGTCGGTGTGCAGGCGGACGTCACCGACGAAGCCCAGGTCGCCGCGGCGATCGACGCCGCCGTGCTGGCCTTCGGCGGCGTGGACCTGGTGGTCAACAACGCCGGCCTGTCCATCTCCAAGCCGCTGCTGGAAACCACCGAAAAAGACTGGGACCTGCAGCACAACGTCATGGCCAAGGGCTCCTTCCTGGTGGCCAAGGCCGCCGCCAGGGTGATGATCGCCCAGGGCCTGGGCGGGGACATCATCTACATCTCCTCCAAGAACTCCGTGTTCGCCGGCCCCAACAACATCGCCTACTCCGCCACCAAAGCAGACCAGGCCCACCAGGTCCGGCTCCTCGCGGCCGAACTGGGGGAGCACGGCATCCGCGTCAACGGCATCAACCCCGACGGCGTGGTCCGCGGCTCCGGCATCTTCGCCGGCGGCTGGGGCGCCAAGCGCGCAGCGGTCTATGGCGTTGACGAGGAGAAACTGGGCGAATACTACGCCCAGCGCACACTGCTCAAACGTGAAGTCCTGCCCGAGCACGTAGCCAACGCGGCCGCCGTCCTCACCAGCAACGAACTGTCCCACACCACCGGCCTGCACATCCCCGTGGACGCCGGAGTAGCCGCAGCCTTCCTCCGATGAGTGCGGCTGTGTTTGCCGCCGTCGACATCGGTGCCTCCTCCGGGCGGGTCATGCTGGGCCGGGTCTCCCCGGACTCGGGGGTATCGCTGGAGACCGTCCACCGGTTCCCCAACGGTGTAGTGGAGCTCGACGGCGGCCTCCGCTGGGACTTCGACGCCCTGTTCGCGGAGGTCCTTGCGGGCCTCCGCGCCGCGGCTACGGCGGCGGCGGCGCAGGGCGAAACAATTGCCAGCATCGGCATCGACACGTGGGCCGTGGATTACGGCCTGGTGAACAAGGCCGGCGAGCTGGTGGCACAGCCCTTCAGCTACCGCGATGACCGGAGCAGGGCCGCCGTCGCGCCGGTGCACGCCAAGCTGGACCCTGCACGGCTCTACCGGACCACCGGGCTGCAGTTCCTCCAGTTCAACACCATCTACCAGCTGGCCGCCGAGCGTAACCTGGCCGGGCTGAAGGCCCTGTTGATCCCGGACCTGATCGCGTTCCTGCTCACCGGGGTGCGCCGGACCGAGGCCACCAACGCCTCCACCACAGGGCTGTTCGATGCCGTCGCGGGGGAGTGGGCCACCGATTTCTTCACCGCCCTCGGGCTGCGGAAGGACCTGTTCCCGCCGCTGATCCAGCCCGGGGAACCCTACGGGTACCTCCTGCCGGACATCGCCGCGGCCCTGGGACTGCCGCGTGAAACCACGGTGGTGGCGGTAGGTTCGCACGACACTGCGTCCGCCGTCGCCGCAGTCCCAGCGCAGGGCGAAAACTTTGCCTACATCTCCTCCGGCACCTGGTCCCTGGTGGGGCTGGAGCTGCAGCAGCCCGTCCTGACCGAGGCCAGCCGGGAAGCGAACTTCACCAACGAACGCGGCGTGGACGGCACCATCCGCTACCTGCGCAACGTGGGCGGACTCTGGCTCCTGAGCGAGTGCCAGCGGACCTGGGCGGGCGAGGGTTTCCAGCCTGACCTGGCCGCGCTGCTCTCCGCTGCCGCAGCCCTGCCTGCCGGCGGTCCCCAGGTCAACGCCGACGACCCCTACTTCATCGCCCCGGGCGATATGCCCGAGCGCATCCGGGCAGCAGTCCGGCGAACCGGGGACGTCCTGCCCAACGAGCCCGCGGCGATCACCCGCTGCATCATGGACAGCCTCGCAGCTGCTTATGCCAGGACCATCACCACGGCCGAACGCCTGGCAGGCCGTGAGGTGGACGTGGTGCACGTGGTGGGCGGCGGCTCGCAGAACACCCTGCTCTGCCAGCTCACCGCCAACGCCACCGGCCGCCCGGTCATCGCCGGTCCGGTCGAAGCCACCGCCCTGGGAAACGTGCTCATCCAGGCCCGCGCCGCCGGGGCTGCCACCGGGGGCCTGCCACTCCTGCGCGGAATCATCGCCGCCGGAACGGACCTTCGACGGTACGAACCCCAGGAGCTGACACTGAACGCCGCCAGGAATTGAACTCCTGGGTGTCCACAGGCCCAGGCGGCGGGATGCCGTCATCGTGCGCTAGAAATAGAGGAGCGTCCCGCTGGGGCGCCAACAACCGAAAGCAGGACGGACAACGATGCCCCTCTTCGACCTACCCCTGGCCCAGCTCCGCAGCTACACCTCCGACGTCACCCCGCCGGAAGACCTGGATGCGTTCTGGGATGCCACCCTGGCGGAGGCCCGTGCCTTCCCGTTGAACCCCGCGTTTGAGCCGGTGGAGAACTACCTGGCACTGATCGACACCTTCGACGTCACGTTCGCCGGCTTCGGCGGGGCACCGGTCAAGGGCTGGCTGCACCTTCCCGCCAACCGGGACGAGGGGGCCCGGCTACCGGTGGTGGTGAACTACATCGGCTATTCCGGTGGCCGCGGCCTGGTCAACCAGGACACGCGCTGGGCGCAGGCCGGGTACGCGCACTTCATCATGGACACCCGCGGCCAGGGGTACGGCGGCACCCTGGGCCACACCGCGGATCCCCACCCCTCGGCGGGGGATGTGGCGCACGCAGGCCTGATGACCCGGGGCATCGCGGCCCGGGAGGACTACTACTACCGCCGGGTCTACGTGGATGCCTTCCGGGCGGTGGAGGCGGCCCAGGCCCACCCCGCGGTCGATCCGTCCAAGGTGGTGCTGGCCGGAGTCAGCCAGGGCGGCGGCCTGGTGGTGGCCACGGCAGGGCTTACCGCGGGACGGCTCGACGGCGTCATCGCCGCGCTGCCCGACGTCCCCTTCCTCCAAGACTTTCCCCGCGCCATCGACATCACCCCGCGCGGGCCGTACCCGGAGATTGCCCAGTTCCTGGCACGCCACCGGGACCGCTATGAGTCCACCCTTGCCGTCCTCAACTACTTCGACGGCGTCAACCTGGCCCGCCGCGCCACCGCCCCGGCACTGTACTCCGCGGCGCTGATGGACGACATCTGCCCGCCGTCCACCGTTTTCGCCAGCTTCAACGCCTACGGTTCCGGATCGGGCGCCTCCTCCGCCAGCGGGGCGGACAAGGAGATCGAGGTGTACCGGTTCAACAACCATGAAGGCGGCCAGGAACATCACTGGATCCGGCAGCTCCAGTACCTCCGCAAACTCCTCGGCTGAGCCCGGGCAGCGGGCCGGTAAAGCCTAAGCTTGTTCGCGGATCCGCACCTTGTGCGTCCGGATCCGCGAACAAGCCCGGGATGGAATGTGACGGAAGCTGATTTTGCTCCCGCGGCGGCCCGGGTTTATGGTCTTTTCCATGACTAACCGTTGGTATGCGTATTTTTCGTTGGCTCTGGAGGGGCCCGCGTCTAACTGACACGCATCCAGCATTCCTTCAGAGCCAACAGGGCAGAGATTATTCTCTGCCCTTCGCCGTTTCTCCGGCGGGTTCTGAAATCCGGGCCCGCTTCCCATCTGGAACAGGACCCGAACATGAGCACCGCAACAGCACCGGCACAAACCACCTCAAACCAGCGCGCCAGCGACACCAAGTCCACGTCCAACCTGCGCGTCAGCGAGTTCACTCCGCTGCCCACTCCTTCCGACCTTCTCGCGGAACTGCCGCTGGACGCCCGGGCCGCTGCCGTCGTCGAACGCGGCCGCGACGAAGTGCGCGCCATCATGGACGGCGTGGACGACCGCCTGCTGGTCATCGTGGGTCCCTGCTCCATCCACGACCCCAAGGCAGGGCTGGAATACGCCCGCCGGCTGGTCAGCCAGGCGGAGAAGCACAAGGAAGACCTGCTGATCGTCATGCGGACGTACTTCGAAAAGCCGCGCACCACCGTGGGCTGGAAGGGCCTGATCAACGATCCACGGCTGGACGGCACCCATGACATGGTCACCGGCCTCCGCACCGCCCGGCTGTTCCTGCAGCAGGTCACCGCGCTGGGCCTCCCCACGGCAACGGAGTTCCTCGAACCGATCAGCCCCCAGTACATGGCGGACCTGATCTCGTGGGGTGCCATCGGTGCCCGCACCACCGAGAGCCAGATCCACCGGCAGCTCGCCTCCGGGCTGTCCATGCCCATCGGCTTCAAGAACGGGACCGACGGCGGCCTCCAGGTGGCCATCGATGCATGCGGTGCCGCGGCCGCGGCGCAGGCCTTCCTGGGGATCGACGGCGACGGCCGGGCTGCGCTGGTGGCAACGGCTGGAAACCCGGACACCCACGTGATACTGCGCGGCGGCCGCAAGGGACCCAACTACTCAGCGGCCGATGTGGAACGCGCCTCCGGTGAACTGGCAGGCAAGGGGCTGAACCCGCGGCTGATCGTGGATGCCAGCCATGCCAACAGCGGCAAGAGCCACCACCGGCAGGCTGAGGTGGCCCTGGAGATTGGCGCGCAGCTGGAGCAGGGCGGGGCTGCCGCGCGGGCCGTGGCCGGCGTGATGCTGGAAAGCTTCCTGGTGGGCGGCGCGCAAAACCTGGATGTTGCCGAGCACGCGGCCGGACGCGCGGAGCTGGTGTACGGGCAAAGCGTCACGGATGCGTGCATGGACTGGGACGTTTCCGCGTCCGTCCTTGAGCAGCTGGCGGCATCGGCACGGAAGCGGCGGCAGTCAGATTAGGGGCTGAAATAGGGGAAGCACTACTTTCACATCTGCCACATGAACATCTAGAGTATCTTTTTAGGTGGTTGGTGGATGGCTCAGCATCGTAACACCGCATTGGCACGTACCTGGGGTCACTGTTGTCCATCCGTCAGCAAAGGAAAATAGGGAAATGTCGGCAGAACAGAACTTCTCCAACGCGAAGTTCCTGACCGTGGCTGAAGTAGCCGAGGTCATGCGGGTCTCCAAAATGACTGTTTACCGGCTGGTCCACTCCGGCGAAATGCCGGCGGTGCGCTTCGGCCGCTCCTACCGGGTCCCCGAAAACGCCGTCGAACAGTACCTCAGGGGTGCTGTCGTGGAAGGCCACACCGAAACCGCCTGAGACTGCCTGTCCTGAGCGGCTCCCGATAAGCGGTACCCTGTTAAGGAACGTTTTACGTCATTGTAAGAATCTGTCAGTTGTTCAGTTCGTAGCTTTGTCCACGGACATTCTCCATCAGACAGGTACTGCATCTAGTTTGTAAGGAACTTTCGTGGGTTCAGTTATTAAGAAGCGTCGCAAGCGTATGGCCAAGAAGAAGCACCGCAAGCTGCTTCGCAAGACCCGTCACCAGCGCCGCAACAAGAAGTAGCGATACTTCAAGCAGCGTGGAAATGCCCGTCGCCTTCCAAGGCGGCGGGCATTTCGTTTAACCCGGCAAGAGGTAAGAATTATGCCCGCGGGCCGCGGATGCGGGCGAAGCCCTTCCAGAGGCCGTAGATGGCCCCGCCGAAGGTGGCCGCCTTGAGTCCCAATGTCGCGGCACGGCGGCCTGCGCGGAAATCGTAAACCGGCCAGTTGCGGTCGCGGGCGTGGCGTCGCAGCCTGGCGTCCGGATTTATGGCCACCGGATGGCCCACCAGCGACAGCAGCGGGACGTCGTTGTAGGAGTCGCTGTAGGCCCAGCAGCGCTTGAGGTCCAGGCCCTCATCATCGGCGATGGCCTGCACGGCCACGGCCTTGGCCGAGCCGTGCAGGATGTCTCCCACCAGCCGCCCGGTGTACAGGCCGTCCGAGACCTCCCCCACGGTCCCCAGGGCTCCGGTCAGTCCCAGCCGGGTGGAGATTACGGTGGCCACTTCGATGGGGGTGGCTGTCACCAGCCAGACGCGGCGGCCCACCCTCAGGTGCTGTTGCGCCAGCGCTTTGGTGCCGGGCCAGATCCGGGACGCGATCATCTCGTCATAGACTTCTTCGCCCAGCGCCTTGATGTCATCCACACTGATGCCCACGGCCAGGGTCAGGGCCGAGTCCCGGACGGCATGGACATCGTCCATGTTCTCGCCGCGGGCCACAAACTTGAACTGCTTCCAGGCCATACCCGCCGCCTGCCTCAGGGTGAAGGCTCCCCGCTGGTGCATCTTGCGGGCCACATGGAACAGGCTGGCACCCCGCATCAGGGTGTTGTCCACATCGAAGAACGCCGCCTCGCCGGGCTGCGGCGCAGCAACCGGCCGTGTGACTACGGCGACGTATTTCTCCTGGGGCATGGAGTTGAGTCTAGTCAATCCACTGGCCCGCCGCCGTCGGCGTCAGCCTCACGCCGGGAACGGCGATACCGTTAAGCCATGGCTACACCCCGCGTCGTCCTGGTCACCAAAGCTGACTGCCACCTTTGTGAGGAGGCGCGCGACGCCGTCGGCCGGGTCACTGCCTCATTGGGCCTTACCTGGAGCGAAGAGCTGGTGGACAACCAGCCTGAACTGCGGGAGCGCTACGCCGAAGAGATCCCGGTGGTCCTGGTGGACGGCGTGCAGCGCGACTTCTGGAAGATCGACGAGGTCCGGCTGGCACGCGTGCTGCAGCGCGCCATGGGCCGGTAGGGCAGTGGCGGCAGTTTCTGATGGTCCTGGTTTTGAAGGCATGAGCGGCAGGGACCTAGAGTGGACTCACAACGCGACGCAAGGGAGGTGCGGGTGACATCCCTGGGTTCTTCGCCCCAGTCTGTCCCGGACCTTCCGGATGCCACGGGCGCATTGACCAAGCAGATACCTCCTGCCGCCGTGGCCCGGCTCACCATCTACCTCCGTGCCCTGAACACATTGCTGTCCGAGGGCGTGGAGCGCGTTTCCTCCGAATCCCTGGCAGAAGCCTCCGGCGTCAGTTCTTCAACCCTCCGCAAGGACCTCTCCCATGTGGGGTCCTATGGCACCAGGGGCGTCGGTTATGAGGTGCAGTACCTCAGCCGCCACATCGCCGCCGCGCTCGGACTGACCCACGACTGGAAAGTGGCCATTGTGGGCGCCGGCAACTTGGGCAAGGCGCTGGCACGCTACGGCGGCTTTGAGTCGCGCGGGTTCGATGTGGTGGCCATCTTCGACGCCGACCAGATGGTGGTGGGCAACGAGGTGGGATGGCTGCGCGTCAGCGACGTGGCAGACCTGGAGACCGTCCTGCACCGCACCGGGGCCAACATGGTGGTCCTGGCCCTTCCCGCGGCCGTCGCGCAGGGCGTTTGCGACCGTGTGGTGGCGGCAGGCGTGCGCAGCGTGCTGAGCTTTGCACCCGTGATGCTGCAGGTTCCCGAAGGGGTCAATCTTCGCAAGGTGGACATGGCCACTGAACTCCAGATCCTGGCCTACCACGCCCAGCGGGCCCAGACGCCCGGGCAGACGGCCTAGGGTTTCCCTGGAAGTTTCCCCCCGGCCCAAGTCTTGGCGGACCCGTTAAAGCAGGTGGCCCGGGATGCGAATGATGCATCCCGGGCCGCGTGCAGTGTCAGCGGGCGGAGTGGCTACCGCCCGTACGGGTTGCCGAAGCCGCCCGAATAGGGGTTGGCGAAAGGCTGCTGCTTCCGGAAGTACGGGGCGGCTGCCGGAAGGTAGAGCAGCACGATGGCCGCAATTCCCAGGAGCGTTCCGATGGTGGCAAAGCTGGGGGGACCAAAGAGTCCGAAGACGGACAGTGCAGCGAAGACCGTTCCCAGGATGCGGGCCCAGTTCTTGCCCTTTCGGACGAAGAAGGCCACCAGCAGGTAGAGGGCCACGCCGATGATCGCGAACACCACCAGGGTGCCGGCGATGACCCCCTTAATGTCGTCATAGGTGACTCCACTGGCGCCTCCGGCCGCCATCTGGTCCTCGAATGTCCGCCGGAACACCGGATCATCCAGCTGCGTCAGCCCGGTCAGCAGGGAGATCACGAAGATCACTGCCGACGCGATCAACAGCCAGAACGAGATGTTCACCAGCTGCGGGACGCCGTTGCCTCCGGCCGGCTGCGGCTGCTCCGACGGGTACTGGCCGTAGGGGGACTGCCCGTAGGGCGGCTGGCCGTACTGGGGTGCATTCTGCCCGAACTGGGCGCCATACTGCGGCGGGTTCTGGCCGTAGCCCGGGGCCTGCGGCGCATTCTGGCCGTACTGGGGCTGATTTTGGCCGTACTGCGGCGCTGCCGGCGGCTGGTTCTGGCCGTACTGGGGCGCGTTCTGCCCATATTGCGGGGCGTTCTGGCCATACTGCGGCGCATTCTGCCCGTAGCGGGGCTGCTGCTGGTCTCCGGACTGGGGGCTGCCGGCCTGTTCATGCCCCGGCTGGTCGTTGCTGGGGTCTTGGGGCGACGGGGGCGGGACGGGAGGAGTACTCATGGCGTTCCTTCTGCAGGTCGGGATCCGGGTAGGCTGCCGGGAATCAGTCCTCTGCCTTCCCCCAGCATGGCTTAAGTCCACCGTACCCCCGGCGGGCGGCGTTGTGGGTGATTCAGCGGGTATTGGCGCAGGTGGTTGCCGTTAAACAGGGAACCCCGGCGCCAGGCCGGGGAGGCCTGGTGCCGGGGTTGTGCCCTGGCGGGCGGAACTACGCTGCGGGCGCGATGAAGGCGAGTTCGAGGTTGATGGCAACCTTGTCGCTGACCAGCACGCCGCCGGCTTCCAGGACGGCGTTCCAGGTGAGGCCGAAGTCCTTGCGGCTGATGGTGGTCTCGGCGGAGACGCCGGCGCGGGTGTTGCCGAACGGATCAACGGCAACACCGTTGAATTCGGTTTCCAGGGTCACCGGGCGGGTGACACCCTTGATGGTCAGGTCGCCGGTGAGCTCGTAGCTGTTGCCCTTGGCCACCAGGCCGTTGGATACGAAGGAGATCTCGGGGAACTTCTCCACATCGAAGAAGTCCTCGCCCTTGACGTGGCCGTCGCGGTTGGCGTCGCCGGAGTCGAAGCTGGCGGTCTGGATGGTGGCGTTGATCCTGGACTCAGCCACATCCTGGCCCAGGTCCAGCGTGGCAGCGGCCTCTTTGAACTGGCCGCGGACCTTGCTGATGCCGGCGTGCCGGACAGTGAAGCCGATCTCGCTGTGGGAGTTGTCCAGGGTCCAGGTGCCGGTGGTGACGTCTGCGGGAAGTGCCATGATGTTGCTCCTTGTAAAGGTGTATGTACTGAGGTCCTGCCGTTGAACCTTCATCTGTTGAAGCCTCAACTAACTTGCTGCATCCAGTATAAACATGCATTTGCATGTTTTGTTCCCGTCCACGGAACATTTCTTCAAAAACTTAAGTTCTACTCTTTGTAGAAGGAGCGGCCCGAGATTTCGGATCGCACGCCATCTTTGAGAAACTGGTAAACATGCCCCAAGCCACTGTCCATCTGCTCCGCCACGGCGAGGTCCATAACCCCGAGGGCGTTCTCTACGGACGGCTTCCCGAATTCCACCTCTCCGAACTGGGGCAGGAGATGGCCCGGACGCTCGCCGAATACTTCCGGCAGCGCGCCGAACGCGGCGCCCGCATCACCTACCTGGCCGCCTCCCCACTGGACCGCGCGCAGGAAACGGCGCGGCCGACGTCGGAAGCCCTGCAGCTGCAGATCCACACCGACGAGCGGATCATCGAAGCGGAAAACTACTTTGAGGGCATGAAGGTCAGCAAGGCCGAACTCCGCCGGCCCAGGCACTGGCCGCACCTGGTCAACCCGCTGCGCCCCTCCTGGGGCGAACCGTACAAGGAGCAGGCCGCGAGGGTGGCGGCCGCGGCGCAGGACGCCCGGCTGCGGGCCATCGAGCTTGCTGCCGGCGACTTCGGTGCCCACGGGCCCGAGGCGATCCTGGTGAGCCACCAACTGCCGATCTGGGCTGCCCGGCTCAGCGCCGAAGGCCGGCCCCTGTGGCACGACCCACGCAAGCGCGAGTGCACCCTGACGTCCGTCACGTCCCTGGTGTTCGACGACGACGGCTCGCTTTTGCGGGTCGAGTACAGCGAACCCGCGGCGTCCCTTCTTCCCGGTGCCGCCAGCACCCCTGGAGCCTAGAAGTGAGCAACAACAACCTCCCCTCCCGCCGCAGCATGCTCGCCGCCGGCGGCATGGCCCTGACCGCGCTGACCCTGGGCCTCTCCGGCTGTGCCCAGGAGGATGCGCTGGCCAAGCAGGCCAAGGCGGGGGACAACAAGAACTATGTGGCCGGCGACGGCTCCGTGACAGAGTTCGCTGCCGGGGACCGCAAGGAAGCCGTGCAGATCCAGGGTGCGCTTTTCAACGGCACTGCGGTAACCCCGGCCGACTTCAAGGGCAAGGTGAGCGTCCTGAATTTCTGGTTCGCCGCCTGCGCGCCGTGCCGCGTGGAAGCTCCCCTCCTGGAAGCGCTGCACCAGGAGTTCAAGGACCAGGGCGTGCAGTTCTTCGGCGTCAACCTCCGGGACGAGAAACCCACGGCGGAGGCGTTCGAAAAGACCTTCAACCTGACCTACCCGAGCTTTGACGACAAGGACGGAAGCGTCCTGCTGTCCGTGTCCGGCCTGGTACCGCCCGGCGCCGTGCCCACCACCCTGGTCCTGGACAAGCAGGGACGGGTGGCCTCGCGCGTCCTCGGCGAGATCGAGAAGGGCACCCTGAAAGCCCTCATCACCGCCGCCGTGGCCGAGTAGGGCGGGCCGGGACCATGAACAGCCCCTTCGCCGAAGCCATCCTCAGCGGCTCCATCCTGCTGGCCATTCCGGTGGCACTGCTTGCCGGACTGGTCTCCTTCCTTTCCCCCTGCGTCCTTCCCCTGGTTCCTGGCTACCTGGGTTACGTCACGGGCCTGAGCGGCGTGGACCTGCAAAAGCAGAAGCGCGGCCGGATGCTGGCCGGGATCGGGCTCTTCGTCCTGGGCTTCTCGGTGATCTTCGTCCTGCTGGGCGGCGCATTCGGTCAGTTGGGCACCCTCATTACCGGCAGCCAGAATGCCTGGATCACCCAGCTCCTGGGGGTCCTGGTGATCATCATGGGCATTGTCTTCATGGGCGGCTTCAGCTGGCTCCAGCGGGACGCCAAGATCCACGCCAAGCCCCCCGCCGGGCTCTGGGGAGCACCGCTGCTGGGCCTGACCTTCGGCCTGGGCTGGGCGCCGTGCATCGGCCCCACCTACTCGGCCGTGCAGCTCCTCAGCCTTTCCGGCGGCTCCTCGGCCGCCAAGGGCGCCTTCCTGGCATTCGTCTACAGCCTGGGACTGGGCATTCCGTTCCTGTTGATCGCGCTGGCCCTGCGCCGCGGAATGGGCGTCATGGCGTTCTTCCGCAAGCACCGCCTTGCCATCCAGCGGACCGGCGGCGGAATCCTGGTGGTGCTGGGCCTGCTGATGGCCACCGGCGTATGGGGAGCCTGGGTGACCGGGCTGCAGTACTGGTTCCAAACCGACGTGAAGTTGCCGATCTGATGAGCGAGCGTGTGAACGTAAAGAAGAAGCAATCCGCCCCCGTAGCGGAGGCAAAAGCCCAAGCCGCCCTTCCGGCCCTGGGCCCCAAGGGCATGCTGCGGTGGGCCTGGACCCAGCTGACCAGCATGCGCACCGCGCTGTTCCTGCTGCTGCTCCTCGCCGTCGCCGCCGTCCCCGGATCCCTGTTCCCGCAGCGGCCCGCCAACCCGGCCGTGGTGACCCAGTACATCAAGGACCATCCGGACTACGGCAAGCTGCTGGACTCCCTGCAGCTCTATGACGTCTACTCCTCGGCCTGGTTCTCGGCGATCTACCTCCTGCTGTTCATCTCGCTGATCGGCTGCGTGGTGCCGCGTGCCATCGCCCACTACAAGGCCATGCGCTCCCAGCCGCCACGGACGCCGCAGCGCCTGTCCCGGCTGCCGGAATACGGCACCCTGGTGATTCCCGCCCGCACCGGCATCCCGGCGTCGGAGGCCATCAACAGTGCGGCCGGACTGCTGCGGAAGCGCGGCTACCGGGTGGAGGTCAGGGACGCCGACGGCAACCGCCCGTCCCTGGGGGCCGAGCGCGGCTTCCTGAAGGAAGTGGGCAACCTCGTCTTCCACACCTCGCTCATCGGCGTGCTGGTGGCCGTGGCCGCAGGCGGCCTGTTCGGCTACAGCGGCCAGCGCATCCTGGTGGAAGGCGACACGTTCGTGAACACCCTGGTGGGCTACGACCAGTTCAACCCGGGCACCAACTTCCAGTCCAGCCAGCTGCAGCCGTACTCGCTCCAGCTGGACAAGTTCAACATCACGTTCGACCGCGAATCCAAGGGCAAGTTCGGCCAGCCCATCGACTTCGCCGCCACGGTGACCACCAAGGAAAACCCGGACGCTCCAGCCAAGCAGGAAATCCTGAAGGTCAACGATCCCGTGACCCTGGGCGGCACCAGCATCTACCTCACCGGCAACGGCTACGCACCGGTGGTGACCGTACGGGACGGCGCCGGCAACGTGGCCATGCAGGGCCCGGTGGTGGCCAAGCTGCAGGGCGATAACTACTACTCGTCCGTGGTGATCAAGGTTCCGGACGCCCAGCCGGACCAGCTGGGGTTCGTGGGCTTCTTCCTCCCCACCGCGTTCGTGACGGACAAGAACGTTTCGTTCAGTGCCGACCCCGAACTGTTCAACCCCCAGCTGACCCTGAACTCCTACTACGGGGACCTGGGCCTGAACACCGGTGCCCCGCAGAACGTCTTCGAACTGGATGTCAAGAACCTGACGCCGCTCAACGCCAGGAACCTGGCGGCCGGCGGCATTACGCTGGCACCCGGCTCCACCTTCACACTGCCGGACGGCAAGGGCACCATCAGTTTCGACGGCGTGAAGCGGTACATCGGCGTGGACATCCACCACAACCCCGGGCAGGTCTACGCCCTGGTCTTCGCTTTGCTGGCCGTGGCCGGCCTGATCCTCTCGCTCTACGTCAACCGCCGGCGCGTCTGGGTGCGGACGGGCACCGCCGCGGACGGCCGCACCATGGTGGAATACGGACTCCTGGCCCGCGGCGAGGACCACCGCCTCGCCGGGGAGGCGGCAGCGCTCCGGAAACTGTTCTCCGCCGAGTGGCAGTTGCCGGAAGACACCGAAGACACTGGCCAGTCCCAGCAAACTCCCAGCCGGCGGCGCGATAATGTCGCAGGCTCCGCCGCTAATGCCGCAGGCTCCGTCACCACCCCAGCAGGCCCCACCGGGCCCGAAAAGGACCAGTAATGCCATTTGGAATCAATGAAACCATGGGCCAGTACAGCGAACTCTTCATGCTGCTGGCGGCGGGTACCTACACGGTGGCCTTCATCGCCTTCGCCTGGGACCTGGCCAAGAGCAGCAAGGCGCTGCGCGCTGTGGACCTCAGGGCCGCGCAGGCCGGTGCTGCCGCCAAGGTCCCCGTAACCGCCGGCGGTGCTACCGGAGCAGGGGCGCGCGAAGGATCCCGCGGTGTTGAGGCCCGACTGGACGGGCCGGCCGGACGGGCCGAGCGCCCGTCGTCGTCCGCCGCCAAAGCCAGCGGTGCAGGAACCGGAGGCTTCATGACTGCCGACGGCGACATGAAGTACGCCGCCGAGCGCCGGGTTCCGGCGCGTGTTGCGGTGGCCGTGACCACCCTTGCCGTCGTCATCCACGGCGCCGGCGTGGTCACCAGGGCCCTGGGCGCAGGCCGGGTGCCGTGGGGCAACATGTACGAATTCCTCACCACCGGCGCCTTCCTGGTGGCGGCCGTGTTCCTGCTCTCGCTGATCCGCCGCGACCTCCGCTTCCTGGGCACCTTCGTGGTGGGCCTGGTGATCATCATGCTGGTGGCTGCCTCGGTGGCGTTCTGGACCCCCGTGGGACACCTGGTTCCCGCCCTCCAGAGCTACTGGCTGGTCATCCACGTTTCCATCGCCGTGCTCTCCTCGGCGCTGTTCACCCTGACCTTCGCGATGTCCGCACTGCAGCTGGTGCAGACCCACCGGCAGAAGACCGTGGCCGCCGGCGGTGCCGACAAGCTCGGCTTCATGCGTCTGGTGCCCTCCGCGCTGAGCCTGGAAAACCTGTCCTACCGCATCAACGCCATCGCCTTCATCGGCTGGACCTTCACCCTCATGTTCGGTGCCATCTGGGCGGAAAAGGCCTGGGGCCGGTTCTGGGGGTGGGACACCAAGGAGGTCTGGACCTTCGTGATCTGGGTTGTCTACGCCGGCTACCTGCACGCCCGGGCCACCCGCGGCTGGACCGGAACACGGGCCGCCTGGCTGTCGATCGTGGGCTACCTTTGCGTGATCTTCAACTTCACCATCGTCAACCAGTTCTTTAACGGACTCCACTCCTACTCCGGCCTTTAAACAAGGGCCTTTCGGCCCCTAAAACGGGGGTTTCCGGGTCCTAAAACCGGGGGCGCAGTCGAGAGACGGCAACGGTCCGATAAATAACCATTCGATGTAGCAACAGGGGTGTTCCCCGGTCCTTCGGAAATGCTACGTTGGTGACGTTCCCTGTGATGAAGCTTGCAGGTGGACCACCAGCCTTTCGAGGTACCCCAATGAGCTACGCTCTCGCCGTTGACGTCGGGACCATTTACACGGCAGCTGCCGTTGTGCGCTTTAACCAAGGTCCCAACGCCGTGCCCGAATGCCTGCCCCTGGGCACGCGTGGAGCGTCTGTGCCCTCCGTGGTGTACTACCCGGAGGAAGGCGCGGTCCTGGTGGGGGAGGCGGCAGAACGCCGAGGACTGGACTCTCCGGAACGCGTGGTCCGGGAATTCAAGCGCCGGATTGGCGACGACGTACCCTTCGTCCTGGGCACCCTGGTCCTGCGGCCGGAGGACGTCTATGCCACCGTTGCCCGCTGGGTGGCGGACCGGGCCACCGAGCGTGAGGGGGGCCCGGCGTCGGCCATTTTCCTGACCCACCCCGCAGCCTGGGGCAACCACCGGCTTTCCGTCGTCCGCGACGCCCTCGCCGCGCATGGCCTGGAGAACGTCACGCTCCTTCCCGAACCCGAGGCCGCAGCCCTGCATTACGCCTCCCAGGTGCGCGTGGAGGAAGGCAGCACCATCGCCGTGTACGACCTCGGCGGCGGCACGTTCGACACCGCCGTGCTGAGGAAGTGCGGCAGCAGCCGCTTTGAGCTCCTGGGGCACCCGGAGGGCATCGAGGACCTGGGCGGCGCCGACTTTGATGCCGCAGTGTTCCGGTACGTGGCTGCGCACACCGGGAACGCCCTGGACGATCTGGACACTGGTGACCCGGCGGTGCTGGGGGCCCTCACCCGGCTCCGCCGCGAATGCGTCGAGGCCAAGGAAGCACTCTCCGCGGACAGCGAATCCACCATTCCGGTGCTCCTGCCCGGCATCCAGCAGCAGATCCGGCTGGTCCGTTCAGAATTCGAGGCGCTGATCGAAGAGCCCGTACGGGAAACAGTGGAGGCGCTGGAGCACTCCCTGGCCCAGCTCCACCTGGTACCGGCAGACTTGTCCACGGTGCTGTTGATCGGGGGATCGTCCCGGATCCCCCTGGTGGCCCAGGTGGTGTCGGAGGAGCTGGACCGGCCTATCGCTGTGGATGCCGATCCCAAGTCCTCCATCTGCCTGGGGGCGGCAGTGGCAGCCGTCCTCGCCCACACGGCCGCAGTGGCGGCAGCAGCTGACCCGGCAGAAACTGAAGCGGACGCCCGGGAGGCGCCGGCCGCCGTCGTACCCTCCGACGTGCCGCCCGCTCCAACCGGCCCGGGCAGGCCCAGTTGGTCGCGGAAATATACGACGGCGGCAGGCGCCCCGGCAGGGCCCGTCGCCGTCCGCGGTGCCCGGCGCGGGGCGCGGGGCGCGCACGCTCCGAAGCCCACCGTCCGCGTGACCGCCGTGGCCGCGGCTGCTGCGGTCCTGACGGTCCTCACGGCAACGGCCGCGCAAAGCCCGGACGGTTTCGGAAGCCTGACTGCCATGTTCGTGCCGCAGGCCGGTGCCAGTACCACGGGAGGCTCCGCCGGCACCGATGCGGGCGGTTCGGACGCCGCCGGTGCAGGGGAGTCAGCAACCCCGGCCGCGGTGGCCCAACCACTCGCGGGCATCGAGGCCAGCGCCAGGAAACCCCTTGCTCCAGGGACCGGACTGGAAGCATCTGCCACGCCCCCCGGCGGGCAGGCGGCCGGCAACGACGTGCCGGCGGCTGGAAGCAGCGCGATTGCCGACGGACCCGTCGTGGCAGCGGCGGCAGCCCCCGATGCGCTCGCCGGCTCCGGGGGGACAACGGGCGGGTCAGGCGTTGCCCCCGAGGCCGTTACGGTAGTTCCCACGCCCGCTTCCGACACCCCGCAGGCAGGCGGTTCCGCCGACCCCACACAGAGTGAAGGCACCCCAACGCCCACCGACTCCGGGACGGCTGACCCGACGACTCCTGCGGCGACTGATTCGCCCACGGCAACTGAATCGCCTACACAGGACGACACCAGCCAGCCCACGCAGACAGAGAGCCCAAGTGCCACAACTGCCCCGGATCCCTCGATGACACCAACGGAGGTGGCCGTGGAAGCTACCGGCAGCCCAGCGCCGCAAGTAACACCGCTTGAACCCGAAACCACGTCCGCCGCAGCCGCCGTTGAAACGGCCACGACCGCCGCTCCGGGGGCCTGAGATGGACGGGCAGCTTCAGGACGGACAATTCCAACGGGAGGAACAACCCGGGGCGGCGTCCACGGGACCGGACCACCAGGGGCACCCGCTGCACGCTGCCGAGCAGATGGCCAAGCAGCTGAAGGGTGCCAACGCCGTGGTGCGGGAACTGCTGCTGGCGCTCTCGGTGGGCTTCGCCTTGCCGGGGCCGCTGCCTGCGGACCTGCAGCAAAAGTTCGGCAGCGGCGGGGCGGAGGACCTCGATGTCCTGGTGGACCGGGCCGAGGCCGCGGGACTGCTTGGGCCGGACGGCACCGTGGTGGGGACGGCGCAACACGCACTGCTGGCTGCCACACCTATTGCCAAGGTGCACGCGCTCCAGCGTGAGCTCGTGGGCGTCTACACGGCCGCCGGACAGCGGTTGGGTAATCTCGCCCGCGAGCTTGCCCGCGGCGGGCTCACCGACCCCCGGGTGGCTGCTGAACTGGAGCTGGCCGCGGACAGTGCGTTGGAGCATAACCCCCGGCTCGCGTCGCAGCTTTACGAGGAGGCCCTCCTGGCGGGCGCCGATCCGGTAGCGACGGCAGCCCGCCGCGCGCAGGCGGCGGCCGGTGATGGTGAGCTTGATGCGGCTGCGCGCATCATTGACACCCTCCTGGTCAGCGCCGACCCGCGGGATGTGCGCCGGGGTGCGGATGTGGCCGCCTCCGTGTGGGCGCAAAGGGGCATGCTGGCCCGCGGGGCCGATGTTTACAACTGGTTGGGCCCCGAGCGTGTGGGCGTATCAGCGCCCCTCGCCGCCGTTGTCCTGATAGGAGTCGGAGACCGGTCTGGGGCGGAGGCGTTCTTCCAGCCCGCCGCGCCGGCAGCTTCCCCCACCCTTCTTGCCGCCACGCTGGTCCAGACGGGGCAGGGGGTCTTCGCATCCCTGGGGGAGAAACCACAACAGGGCATCTCCGTGCTGATCCATGCCTCGGACATGCTGAACTCGGCAGGCATATCGCTTCCGCTGCCGGAAACGCCGGCTGCGCTGGCAGCCTTGCTGGCCCTGCACACCGGTGAGCCGCACCTGGCGGAAACCGTCTGCCGGGCAGCGGCCGCTGCCGGGCAGGGAGGCAATGCCGCACAACCCAGGCTGCTGCTGCTGCAGGCCTGGGCGGACATGATGCAGGACAAACTCGAGGATGCCCGGCTTGCCGCCACGGAAGCCGCCAAGGCCAACCATTGGCCGCTGGTCCCGCGCGACGAGTTCATGTGCGCTGCACTTGAGGTGGGGCTAGCCCGGCGGAACGGTGACGTGCCGGAGCTCCTCAGGGCGTGGGAGCGGGCCCGCGAGGCCATGCTCCATACCTCGGTGGACCTCTACAACCTCCTGCCGTGGGGGGAAATGCTGATTGCTGCTGCCCGCCTGCGCGAAACGCGGCGCGTGGCGCACTACCTGGAAGAAGCCTGGAAGCTGCTGGGGCGCCTGGACGAACCCGCGCTGTGGGCCGTTCCCCTGCACTGGGCCGGCGTCCAGGCCGCACTGCTGAATGAAAGCCCCGCCGATCTTGCTCCGCATGCCACTGCACTGGCCCGGGCCTCCGTCCACAGCCAGCTTGCCGCAGTCTTGGCCACCGCGGGAAAGGCCTGGGTTTCGGTGCTCGCCGGCCGCTTCCGTACTGCCGACGTGGAGGGCGCGGCCCGGCTGCTGGGCGCTGTAGGAATGCCCTGGGAGGGTGCAAGGCTGGCCGGCCACGCTGCCGCACGTGCTGACGAGCGGCGGGACATGATGCGCCTGCTGTCCTGCGCCCGGGACCTCCACCCGCAGGGCAACCCGGCCGGTGCCGCGTCAGGGGCCGCCATCCAGGCAGGAACCCCCGCCGACAACGGCGGCAGGGCGCACCAGCCGGACGGCTCCGGACTGAGTGAGCGGGAAAAGGAAGTTGCCAGGCTGGTGCTTGAGGGCAAAACCTACCGGGAAATCGGTGAGGCCATCTACATCTCGCCCAGGACGGCAGAACACCACATTGCCCGGATACGCCGCCGCCTGGGCGCCGAAAACCGGTCTGACCTGCTGGCCCGTTTACGGGTGGCCTTGGGCGTTGAGAATTCCCAGCACATGAACCCGCAACAGGAGTAGTCCCTAATGCCCCTAGCCGCGGACCCGGGAGCACCCCGGTACGGCTTCCACCGGTAGGGGGAATGCGCCCGATGCCCAGTCTCCGGCAGCGAACCTAGTTTTGAAGCAGCCAGACACGTTCCGCCGGATGATCCGCAACTCGACGAAGATGTGAGGACCACTCATATGCCAACACTCGCAAACGACCTTGTTCAATTCCTGATGCACCTCTTTGGCAGCCGCAAGGCAATCCAGGCGTTCCTGGACAACCCGGAGAAGACGCTGGCCGAACACGGCCTGGGCAACGTGTGCTTGGCCGACGTTGACGCTGCAATGCCTGTTGTCCTCGACTACGCTCCCATCACCGTCAACGCCTCGTCGTTCGAACGCGAATACAACACAGGCGGCAGCAGCGCATGGGCGGGCGCAGGTGCGTCGGCTGGCTCTGTGTCAGCGGGTTCTGTGGGGGGCGCAACAGCCATCCACGCCGGAAGCCAAGGAATGGTACATGGCATCCCGAACTACGACCAGGACGACCACGCCCACGCAGTACAGCAACTGCACAACGTGATAAACCACTTCTCCTACACCACCAGCACCACCACGGTTGACGACCGGGACACCATGACCGACCAGTCCGTCAACCAGAACATCTGGGCGCACGGAGACGTGGAGCAGTGGTTCGACAACGACGCCGTGGTGGCCACCGGGGACCGGGCCGTCGCCGCCGGCGATGACGCCGATCTCAGGGACTCGAACAACATCAGGGATTCCTACAACACCGATAACTCCACGGATAACTCCACGGACAACTCCATCCACGCCGGCGGGGACGTCGGCATCGGCAATGAGGAGACTGACATCTCGGACTCCTTCAACACCGACGTCGGCCTGGATGTTGACGACTCCTTCAACGACAACTCGGACAACTCCGACTACTCGGACCATTCGGACCACTCCGTCAGCACCGATACTGACCTCGATGTCCGCGACTCGTTCAACGACAATTCCGACAACTCCACCCAGGCCTCGGTGGAGGTGGAGGACTCCTTCAACCAGGACAGCTCCAGCACCACGACGCTGGAAGATTCGTTCAACCAGGACAACTCCACCGCCAGCACAGTGGATGTCAACGTGGAGGACTCCTTCCAGGACAATTCGGCCACGAGCATCGTGGAGGACAACGTGGTGGTGGCAGACAACCAGTTCGATTTCACGGAGGACAATTCCAGCCACACCGATATCGACCAGGACAACCACACCACCATCGACGATTCAGTGGTTGACGACTCCACCGTCCTGTAACACGCTGTTTCCGGGAGGCGAACCGCCCGGCAGGAGGCATCCCACCTTCTGCCGGGCTCTTCCCGTATTACCGAAGGCGCACTGGACACATTTTCCGCACTGGAACGAGGGGCACGCTGTGGCAGAAGCAGGACCGGCAAGGGCAGCGGGGCCCATGACGGCCGGCCAGCTGGTGAGGCTTGTTGACGAGGGCCTGCAGCTGGTGGGCGGCGGGGAGCGTGCGGACCTGCGCAGGAGGCTGGAGCAGGCCATGGCACGGCTGCAGGATCCCAGCATCCGGGTGATTGTGGTGGGGGAGTTCAAACAGGGGAAGAGCAAGCTCATCAATGCCCTGGTGAACGCGCCGGTGTGCCCGGTGGATGACGATATTGCCACCTCGGTTCCCACCATCGTCCGCTATGGTGAACCGGCCTCGGCCGCCGTGCTGGTCCCGGCAGCTGAAAAGGCGCCCGGGGAGGCTGCCGCCGACGGCCGGGAAGGAAACGTTGAGCGCCGGCCCGTCGACCTGGCAGAACTGCCGGCCCTCGTCTCGGAGCAGGGCAATCCGGGAAACAGCCTGAAGCTTGCGGCCGCGGAGGTCTGCCTGCCCCGACGGATCCTCACCGGTGGGCTCACCATCATCGATTCCCCTGGGGTGGGCGGCATGGGCTCTACCCACACCCTCACCACCCTTACCGCCCTTCCCACCGCGGATGCCATGCTGCTGGTCTCGGACGCCTCCCAGGAATACACGGAACCGGAACTGCGGTTCCTGCGCCAGGCCATGCGGATTATGCCCAGCGTTGCAGCCGTCCTTTCCAAGACGGACCTCTACCCGGACTGGCGCCGCGTAGGGGAACTGGACAGGACACACCTGGACCAGGTGGCACCGGACATTCCCCTGTTTCCCGTCTCCGCGGACCTCCGCCTTGAGGCCTCCCGGCTCCAGGACAGCGAGCTCAACGCGGAATCGGGCTTTCCCGGCCTGGTGGCCCATCTGCGCAACGATGTGGTGGGCAAGGCGCAGCGCATCCAGCGCCGCTCCGTCAGCCAGGACCTGCTGTCCGTGACGGACAACCTGCGGCTGTCCCTGCAGTCCGAGCTTGAGGCCCTGGAGAACCCTGCGGGTACGCCGCAGATGCTCGCGGACCTTGAGCAGGCGAAAACAGAGGCGGACGACATGCGGAAACGGTCTGCGCGCTGGCAGCTGACCCTCAGCGACGGCATCAACGACCTCATTGCCGACATGGAATACGACCTCCGGGACCGCCTGCGCCGGATCCAACGGGAAGCCGAGTCGGCCATCGACCAGGGCGATCCCGGGCCGGTCTGGACGGAATTTTCCCAGTGGCTCGAAGATTGCGCCGCCGCGGCGGTGTCGGACACCTTTGTCTGGACCAGCGAGCGGTCGCAGTGGCTG
This sequence comes from Arthrobacter sp. NicSoilB11, assembly GCF_019977375.1. Lineage (NCBI taxonomy): Bacteria > Bacillati > Actinomycetota > Actinomycetes > Micrococcales > Micrococcaceae > Arthrobacter > Arthrobacter sp. NicSoilB11. Next base: position 3,538,766 of record NZ_AP024657.1, on the reverse strand, counting down.
GCGGCGCAGGTGGCGGAACATTTCGCTGCCGACGAAGTATCGCTGCCCGTCCTGCACGTTGCCGATTCAGGGGACGCGCTGGATCCGGTGGACCAGATGGCGGAACTGGACCCGGGCCGGGTCAACCCAATCCAGAAAGTCCTTATCGGCATGCGCGGCTCGTATGGCGGCGTTCTGATGTTTGGCCTCCTCACAGGTATTTTCGGGATGGCCCTGATCAATCCCCTGTCGGTGGGCGCCGGACTGCTGCTGGGGCGTAAGGCCTACCGGGAGGACAAGGAAACGCGGCTCAAGCGGCGCCAGGGCGAGGCCAAGGCGCTGGTGAGGCGCCAGCTCGACGACGTGACGTTCCAGGTGGGAAAGCAGCTCAAGGACAGGCTGCGCCTGGTCCAGCGGACCATCCGGGACCACTTCACCGACATCGCGGACGAGTACCACAGGTCATTGTCGGATTCGGTGGCCGCGGCCCAGAAGGCCGCCAAATCGTATGCCGAGGAGAGGGAAGGGCGGATCCGGGAGATCAGGGCCGAACTCAAAAAAGTGGATGCGCTGCACCGGGCCGCGGAAGCCGTGGCCGCGGAGGTCGTGGCCGCCGGGACCCGTGCCGGGGCGGGCGTTGGATGACGCCGTCCACCACGGCCGGGGCAGCCGGACTGATCCGGGAAGCGCTGGAGGTCTACGGCGACGACGCCCAGGCTGCCGAAGCGCTGCGCGGCTACGCGCGGCGGCTTGCCGAGCCATTGCGGATTGCCATTGCCGGCATGGTGAAGGCAGGAAAATCCACGCTCCTCAACGCCATCATTGGTGAGGAGATCGCGCCGACAGACACCGGCGAATGCACGCGGATCGTCACCTGGTACCGGCACGGCCACACTCCCCGCATCACGCTCCACCCCGTCACTGGGGAGCCCCGGAACCTGCCGTTGAAACGCGTGGACGGGCGCCTGGTCTTCGCCCTCGACGGCGTCGAGGCGGAGGAAGTGGAACGGCTCGACGTCGAATGGCCTGCGCCGGCCCTGCAGGCCATGACGCTGATCGACACCCCCGGCATCGCTTCCGTGTCCCAGGACGTGTCCGCACGGTCCATACGTTTCCTGGCTCCGGAGGATTCGGCGTCGGAAGCTGATGCCGTCATCTACCTGATGCGCCACATGCACGCGTCCGATCTGAGGTTCCTGGAATCCTTCCGCGACACCGCGGCGGGCCGCTCGGGTACGGTCAACGCCATCGCGGTGCTGTCCCGTGCCGACGAGGTGGGAGCCGGACGGATCGACTCCCTGTTGTCCGCCGGCAGCATCGCGGAAAGGTACAGCCGGGACCCCAACCTCCGGAAGCTGGCACTGGGCGTTGTCCCGGTGGCCGGACTCCTGGCCCAAAGTGCCCGCACCCTGCGCCAGCCGGACTTTGAGGCGCTCCAGTTGCTGGCCACCCTGGACCGGGCCGCGCGCGAACGGATGTTGCTGTCCGCCGACAGGTTCCGCCGGTCCGGGGAACCCGTGGCACTGACGGAAGAGGCACGGTCCTCACTGCTGGAGCGCTATGGGCTTTTCGGTATCCGGCTGGCCGTGGTCCTTATCCGCAATGGCTACCCCGAGCCAACGCCCCTGGCCCATGAGCTGGCCCGGCGCAGCGGCCTGGATCCGCTGTTGGAGGTGCTGGACCGGCAGTTCCAGGCGCGGGCGGAAGCGTTGAAGGCCAGGACCGTGCTGGTGGCGGTGGGAAACCTCCTGGACAGCCGCCCCCGTGAGGGAACGCAAGATTTGGCGGCGTCCCTGGAGCGCGTCCAGGCCAACGCGCATGAGTTCCGCGAACTCCGGCTGCTGGCGGCCCTGCGCACTGCCGGAGTGGACCTGGCCCCCGAACTGGCGGCGGAAGCTGAACGGCTCATTGGCGGCCGCGGCGCGGCGGCATCCCTGCGGCTCGGCATGGCGCCTGACTCCGGTCCGGACGTGCTGGCCGCTGAGGCGCGGCGCTGCCTGGCGCGGTGGCGCAGGGTTGCTGAAAGCCCGCTGACGGCCAGGTCCGCTGTTGAAACGTGCCGGGTGGTGATCCGCAGTTGCGAGGGTGTCCTTGCGGATTTCGCAGCCAGGGACGCCCAGGCGCGGTCAGCGTAGGGCTCAGGCCTGCGTGGCCTCCCGCTTCAGCCAGGAGCCGGCGGACGGCAGGAACAGAAGCACCAGCCCGGCGAGCGCCAGGAGCAGGCCGGCACCCCACAGCATCACCACGTAGCTGCCGTCGGCGCCGTTTGGGACCAGGAAGGCGGATGCCAGGAGCAGGACGGGAAGGTGGGCGGCCAGCAGCAGGACCAGGACCCAGCGGGCCCAGTTTTTGCGGCCCAGCGCCGCGGCCAGGACAGCAGCTTCAAGCACGGTCACCAGCAACAGGGCGCCGATGCTCCCCCAGAAGACGATCTCCGCCGCGGTCTCTACCGACCGGGCGTCGCTGCCCGCAGCCATGCCCGCCACTACGCCACGGAGCCGCTGCAGGTTGGAATCCCGGGCCACGAAGGATCCCAGCAGGACGGCCAGGCCCGCCACGAAGCTCAAGATCCAGAGCGTGCGGGCCGTCCGGACAACCTGGGGTACCGGGGGAATGACAGGGATGGGCGGCGGCGCGGAGTAGGACAGGCCGGGCCTCGGTGGGGGAGCCGGCACGCGCCGCTCTTCTCCGCCGGGTTGGAACGCCATAAGCGTTATTTCAGTCCGTCGGTATCGTGTTCATCGGTGCCGCGCTGGCCTTTGCCGCCGTCCTCCTTGGCTTTTGCGTCCAGCTCGTCCCGGAGTTTCTTGAGGCGCTCCGTTTCGGCCTGCTTGCGGCGCCGTGCCTCAAGGTTGCGGAGGAAGTCCGGGTCATCGTCCGGAGCCACGGGATGCGGGTAGCTGGGCCGGGGCTGCTCAGTACCGCGCGGCCTGCCAATCAGCAGCCACAGGATGGCTCCCAGGACGGGCAGGACAATCTGGACGATGATCCAGGCCGGTTTGGAAATCCCGCGGGTCAGTCGGCCCTCAGTGCGAATCACGTCCACCAGGCCATACACGAAGATGACGAGGACTGCGACGGCCAAAGCCACACGGAAGAGCATGCCATTAAGTCTATCGTCAGGACGCGCAGGGGCCGCTGGCGGAGGCGGCTAAACTTGAATAGTGGCCTTTTTGAAATATTCCCTGATCCGGCTGGCAATCTTCGTGCCCCTGTTTGCCCTGTTCGCGCTTCTGCAGGTGGGGGTGCTGATGTCCGTGATCTGCGCCGCGCTCATTGCCTTTGCCATCAGCTACCTGTTCTTCCAGAAGCAGCGCGACGCTGCCGCCGCGGCCCTGCAGCACCGCTTCTCCGGGAAGGCCAAGCCGCTGCGCTCCGCCGGCGAAGTCCAGGACGCCAACGCCGAGGACGCCCTGCTGGACGCCAACCCGGACATCACCATCAACAACGCCAAGGGCAGCAACAACAACAAGCGCTAGAACCCGTGGCTGAGGATCAGCCCCAGTGAGAACAGCACGCTGTAGCCAAGGTTGATCAGGCCGGTCTGCTTCAGGACCGGGATCAGGCTTTTGCGCTTGCGCCCGTTGATCATCAGCCAGGCCGGCATCAGGCAGGCCGGAATGAGCAGCAGCACGATCAGGATCCACGGCCGGCCCGGTGCCAGGATCACCACCAGCAGGATGGCGACGGCGAGCATCAGCACGTAGCTTTCCCGCGCATGCTTGTCGCCCAGCCGCACCGCCAGGGTCTTCTTGCCAGCCTGCATGTCGGTGGGGATGTCCCGGACGTTGTTGGCCATGAGCAGCGCCGTGGCGATAAGGCCGGTGCCGATCGCTCCGATGACCGCGGACAGGCTGATGTGGCCCGCCTGCGTGTAGGTGGTGCCCAGGGTGGCCACCAGGCCGAAGAAGACGAAGACAAACAGGTCGCCCAGGCCCATGTAGCCGTAGGGGTTCTTGCCGCCGGTGTAGCCCCAGGCGGCCATCACACAGCCGAGCCCCACCAGGATCAGCCACCAGGCCTGGGTGAGGACCACCAGGACCAGGCCGAACACCATGGCCAGGGCGAACGTTCCCAGCGCCGCCCACTTGACGTGTTCAGGCTTGGCGGCGCCCGAGCCCACCAGCCGCAGCGGACCCACGCGGTCGTCGTCGGTCCCGCGGATGCCGTCCGAGTAGTCGTTGGCATAGTTCACGCCCACTTGGAGCAGGAGCGCCACCAGAGCCGCAAGGATGGCGTTGGGCAGGAGGAACGAGTCCATTTCGTAGGCGGCGGCGGTGCCGATCAGCACTGGCGCGATCGCTGCCGGCAGCGTCCGGAGTCGGGCGCCTTGGATCCATTGGGCGGCTGTTGCCACGGTTAGTACCTCGTGTTGTTTCGGTAAGACGGCAGGATGGAACGTGCGCACCCGCCGCGGTGGTGCAGGTCCAACTCTACTTTCCCCCGTGCAGGGCGCTGAGTTCGGCGGTCATGGCGAGCCGGTCCGGTTTGCCGTTGGGCAGCATCCGCAGGGCCGGTGCGGTGAGGACGGTCTTGGGCGCCAGGACGCCCAGTTGCTGCTGCCACAGTTGTTGGAGCACGACGGCGGCGTCCCCGGCTTCCTGCCCGGACGCGCCTTCGGGGGTGAGCGCCACGTAGGCGGCCACGGCCTGCCCCCACTCCGCGGACGGCACACCGGCCACGAAAGCCGCGGCGACGGCGTCGGATTGTTCCAGCTGCTCCTGGACGTGCCCGGCGGAGACCTTCACGCCGCCGGTGATGATGACGTCGTCGGCCCGGCCCAGCACGGTGAGCCGGCCGTCGTCGTCAATGGAGCCCAGGTCGCTGGTGCGGTACCAGCGCACGCCGTCCTCCTCGAAGAACGTCCCGGTTTCCTCGTCCGGCGCCTCGATGTAGCCTGCGGCCACCGTGTCCCCGCCCAGCAGGATCCGGCCGTCCTCCGCCACGCGGACCGAGACGCCTTCAAGGGGGTAGCCGTCGTAGACGCAGCCGCCGGAGGTCTCTGCGGAACCGTAGGTGGTGATGACCCTGGCCCCGGCGTCCCGGGCGGCTGCCAGCAGGGCCGGCGGGGCCGGGGCGCCGCCCAGCAGGATGGCATTGAAGCGGCGCAGCACGGCGAGCGTGTCCGGTGACGGGTGGTCCAGGAGCCGCTGCAGCTGGGTGGGAACAAGAGAGGTGAACCGGATTTTGTCCGTCAGTTCCAGCGCGGCGGCCGTGAACGCCTCCGGGGTGAAGCCGCCGGACATGTCCATGACCCAGGGCCGGGTGCCGGCGAACAGGGAGCGCACCAGCACCTGGATGCCGGCCACGAACTGGACGGGCAGCGCCAGCAGCCACTGGCCCTCGCCCTTGAGCCGCAGGGCGGTGGCCATGGAGGAGGCCGCCAGGGATTCCACGGTCAGCACTGTTGCCTTGGGTGTGCCGGTGGAACCTGACGTGCGGACCACGGCTACGGCGTCGTCGCAGCCCGGCGTCTCCACGTGGCCCACGACCAGGCTGCCGTCCGGGCCAAGGGACAGTTCGACGGCGGGGCCCTCACCATGGAGGGCGGCCGCGAGGGCTTTCAGGGCGGGTTCGATATTCAGCGGCCCGGTGGGGACGGGCGCCGGTGTTGCTTCGCTGTTCATTGCCGTCCTGCCTTAGAAGTAGTGCGGGAAGCGTGACCAGTCGGGGTCGCGTTTTTGCAGGAAGGCCTCCTTGCCCTCCACGGCTTCATCCGTCATGTACGCCAGGCGGGTGGCTTCGCCGGCGAACACCTGCTGGCCGGCCAGGCCGTCGTCCGCGAGGTTGAAGGCGAACTTCAGCATGCGGATGGCCTGCGGGGACTGGCGGGCGATGTCCGCGGCGTACTCCAGCGCCACTTCCTCGAGCCGCGCGTGGTCCACGGCCTCATTCACTGCACCCATGCGAACCATGTCCTCTGCGGAATATTCGCGGGCCAGGAAGAAGATCTCCCGGGCTGTCTTTTGCCCCACCTGGCGGGCCAGCAGCGCGGAGCCGTAGCCGGCGTCGAAACTTCCCACGGTGGCGTCTGTCTGCTTGAACTTGCCGTGCTGCCGGGAGGCGATGGTGAGGTCGCTGACCACGTGCAGTGAATGTCCGCCGCCGGCGGCCCAGCCGTTGACCACCGCGATGACCACCTTGGGCATGGTGCGCATGAGCCGCTGGACTTCCAGGATGTGGAGCCGGCCGGCGCGGGCGGGGTCGATGGTTTCCTGCGTCTCGCCGTCGGCGTACCGGTAGCCGTCCCGGCCCCGGATCCGCTGGTCGCCGCCGGAGCAGAAGGAGTGGCCGCCGTCCTTGGGGGAGGGGCCGTTGCCGGTGAGGAGCACGGTGGCCACGTCGGGGGTCATCCGGGCGTGGTCCATGGCGCGGTAGAGCTCGTCCACGGTACCCGGCCGGAACGCGTTGCGGACCTCGGGCCGGTTGAATGCGATGCGGACCGTGGGCAGGTCACGCACCCAGCCGCCGTCGGAATCCCGCTCCACCTGCCGGTGGTAGGTCATGTCCTGGAAGTCCTCGAAGCCGGAGACCACCCGCCAGCGCGTGGGATCGAAGACGTCGGACACCGGGGCGGGGATCTGGTTGCTCACCGTCCAAGTCTAGTAATCGGCATCAGCTGATGCAGAACTCGTTGCCCTCGGGGTCCGCCATGGTGTGCCAGGAATGGGGCCCCTGCCGCGCCGACCACAGGAAGGAGGCGCCGCGGGCCTCAAGCTCGCGCCGCACTTCGTCCTTGTCCCGGCCGTCCAGCCTGACGTCCCAGTGCACCCGGTTCTTCACCGTCTTTCCCTCCGGGACCGACTGGAACAGCATGCGCCGCGCAGGCGCCTTGGCCTCGATCTCCTCCGGCGGCCGGATGGCAGCGCCGTCCTTCCACACCAGGTTCCCGCGGTGCGTCATGGTCTGGTCCTCCGTGGCGAAGCCCTGGTCGACCATGGAGCGGATGAACCCGGCGTCCTGCGGTTCCACGGCCCACTGCAGGGTTTCCGCCCACCAGTCGGCGAGCTCGTGCGGCCTGGCGGAATCAATGACTATCTGGATATTCAGTCCCATCCGTCCACCGTACGGCCGCATGCAGCGGTGCGGAAGATGTTGTGGAGCGGGCCTATGCCTGGATGTTCTGCATCTGCTCGAAGAGTTCCGGCGGGATGGCGTAGACCAGGATTACCGCCAGCAGGTTCTTGGCGGCGTGCACGAAGTAGGAGAACATCACGTTCTTCCCCGTCCACACGTAAACGAACACCAGCGTGGCGCCCATGGCCAGGTAGGGGAGCAATGCGGTGAGGGTGATCGCTTCCTGCCCCACGATGTGGAGCGCTGCGAACAGCAGGACGGACAGGGCACAGCAGATCCAGATGTTGAGGCGCCTGCTGAGCTTGCCGATCAGCAGGTGGCGGAAGATGTATTCCTCCACGAACGGGCCCACCACCACCAGCAGCGGAACCATGAGCCACGCGGGAACCTGCTGCATGAGCGCCTGCAGGCCCGCTTGGTTCGCGGAGGTCTCCACCTGCCCGTTGGCGGCCACCACAATTGCGGTGAGGATCATCATGGCGATTACGGCCGCCGGCACCATCAGCAGCGTGAACCAGGGCCGGGTTGCCAGGACCTTGAGGTCCCGGACCACCACTTTGCGGGCGGCCAGCAGCGCCAGTATTCCCACCGAGGCATAGAACAGCAGGTTCACGGCGTAGGTGGCGGCGGCGGGGGACGGTGCGATCTGCCGGACGAAGGGAACCACCAGATCGCCGGCAACCGCGAAGAACCCTGCGATGGCAACGTAGAGGCACAGCGTGGCCAGGTCCATGGGGGAGAAGCGGTACAGCTGGGGCTGTGGCGCGGGCGGTACGCGGTGGACTGTTGCCATGCTTTCAGCCTATCCCCCAACCAGGCAGCAGCAGGTGCCGGTATCCGGGCTGACGGAACGGTGAGAATCGCGTAAAGCAGTCTTTACCGGGGGACCGGCGGCCGGAAACATCGGCGGCGGAAGATGGGCCCATGCCCGTCTTTCCGCCGGCCGAAAGGATCTGTCCGTGATCACCAAGAACCTTTTCCTGCAAGGCATTTACCACTTCCAGGGCGTGGGAATGGAGAAGCCCGTCCCCCTGCACAGCGAACTCTCCCACTACGTCCCGGACGGGGTGATCAACCAGGCGCTGTACTTCCGCGGCGGCAACTCAAGCAGCGAACTGATCGCCGTGGTGCTCATGCGCAACGGCGTTCCGATGCGGTACTTCCCCATCGGAGCCAGGAACGAGGTCCATGTTCCGCTGCGCGTGGTGGAGGACATCGACGGCGGCTCGGTGATTGAGCTGTACCTGGCGGCGCCCGAGGGAGTCCACGGATCCGTGGTGATCGACCTGGGGATGGTGGAACACTGATGGGCAGCATGGCGGAGCAGACGCAAACCGGGGCGCAAGCCGCAGCCCGACCCAGGCCCCGGTCCCGCGCAGGGGACAGTCGCCGGCGCCTCGTGGTCATCGGCAACGGCATGGCCGGCGCCCGGGCGGTCGAGGAGATCCTGGCCCGGGGCGGTGCGGAGCAGTTCAGCATCACCATGTTCGGGGACGAGCCGTACGGAAACTACAACCGGATCATGCTCAGCCACGTCCTTTCGGGCGAGGAGAGCGACGCGGACATCTTCCTCAACCCCCTGTCCTGGTACCAGGACAACGGGATCACGCTGCACGCGGGCGTCCGGGCGGACAGGATCGACCGGTTCGCCAAGCACGTGTTTTCCAGCGACGGCCGGGTGACGCCCTACGACACGCTGATCATCGCCACGGGAAGCCGCTCCCACCTTCCTCCCCTGGACGGCCTCTACACGCCCGGCGGGTCGGTGAAGCAGGGCGTCTTCGGCTTCCGCACCATCGATGACACCCGCAAAATGGCTGCCCACGCACAGCAGGAACATCACCGGCACGCCGTGGTGATCGGCGGGGGCCTGCTGGGGCTGGAGGCCGCTGCCGGGCTGCGCAGCTTCGGGCTGGGCGTGGACGTGGTCCACTCCGGCGGCCACCTGATGAGCGCACAGATGGGGCCCGACGGCGGTGCGGTGCTCCGCCGGAGCGTTGAGGCCCTGGGCATTGGGGTGCTGACCGGCTGCCGGACCACGGCCGTCCTTGGCAGGGACAGGGTGACCGGCGTCAGCCTCCGCGGCCGGCCGGACATTGAGTGCGACATGGTGGTGGTGGCGGCCGGGATCCGTCCCAATTTGGACCTGGCTGTCCTCAGCGGGCTCCCGGTGGAGCGGGCCATTGTGGTGGATGACAGCCTGCGGGTCCAGGACGAGGACGACATCTACGCGGTGGGGGAGTGCGTCCAGCACCGCGGTGAGGTGTACGGGCTGGTGGCCCCGCTGTGGGAGCAGGCGGTGGTGCTGGCCAACCATGTGACGGGGACGGACACGGGCGCCGCGTACCTGGGCTCGCGCACGGCCACCAAACTGAAGGTGGCCGGCGTCGAGGTGGCTTCCATGGGCCTGCACGGGCCGGAACTTGAGACGGACGAACACATCGTCTTTTCCGAGCCCAGCCGCGGGGTCTTCAAGTCCATCGTGGTGCGGGACAACAAGATGGTGGGCGCCACGCTGCTGGGGGACAGCCGCAAGGTGGCCTACCTGACCCAGGCGTTCGACCGCGGGCTTCCGTTGCCCGAGGAACGGCTCGGGCTGATGTTCGATCTTGGCACGCCCGGGGAGGAGACCGGAGTCGCGGAGCTCGACGGCGAAGCACAGGTCTGCAACTGCAACGGCGTCAGCAAGAAGGACCTGGTGGGCGCGGTGAAGAGCGGCTGCACCTCGGTGTCCGGGGCCATGGACGCCACCCGTGCCGGCAAAGGGTGCGGCTCCTGCAAGCTCCTGGTGCGGCAGGTGGTGGAGTGGGCGGCCGACGGAGCGGTGGAAGAGGATCCCGATGCCGGCTACTACGTTCCCGGCATCCCCCTGGACAAGCAGGCCCTGATGGCAGAAGTCCGGGCACGCGGCCTGCGGTCGGTTTCGGCCTTGTTCCAGGCGCTGGCGCCGGGCGGCGCCGAGGATGCAAAGTCGAAGATGGGGCTCGCTTCGCTGCTCAAGATGATGCTGGGGGACCGGTACATCGACGAACGCGACGCCCGCTTCATCAACGACAGGGTCCACGCCAACATCCAGCGGGACGGCACCTTTTCCGTGGTGCCCCAGATGAAGGGCGGCGTGACGTCGGTCCAGCAGCTGCGCCGGATCGCAGATGTTGCGGAGAAGCACAACGTCCCGCTGATCAAGCTCACCGGGGGGCAGCGCATCGACCTGCTGGGGATCCGCAAGGAGGACCTGCCGCAGGTGTGGGCGGACCTGGACATGCCCTCCGGCTATGCCTACGGCAAGAGCTTCCGCACCGTGAAAACCTGCGTGGGAAAGGACTTTTGCCGCTACGGCACCGGCGACTCCACCAAATTGGGTATCGAGATCGAATCCCGCTTCCAGGGCCTCGAGGCGCCCGCCAAACTCAAGCTCGCAGTCTCTGGGTGTCCCCGGAACTGCGCAGAATCGCTGGTGAAGGATGTGGGCGTGGTGGCAGTGGAGGGCGGCCGCTGGGAGATCTATGTAGGGGGAGCCGCCGGTGCCCACATCCGCAAGGGAGACCTGCTGGCCACCGTGGACGATCCGGAAGAGGTGAAGGTCCTCACCGGCCGTTTCATGCAGTACTACCGCGAACAGGCCAACTGGCTGGAACGGACCTATGCCTTCGTCCCGCGCGTGGGCATCGAGTACCTGCGGGCCGTGATTGTGCAGGACGCAGAGGGGATCGCCGGACGGCTTGACGAGGCGATGCAGGCCTCCGTGGACAGCTACGTTGATCCGTGGCAGGAACGCGATGACCCGCGAACGCCCGGCCAGTTCAGGACTTCGCTGCCCCTGACCGTCCTCCCTCAGGTGCCGGTCCGATGAGCGGCGCCGGAACAGGTGCCGGCGCCCATGTCCTGGGGCCGGTGGACCAGATTCCGCTGGGCGAGGGAAGGGCCTTCGGAGTCGGGAGCGAACAGGTGGCCGTCTTCCGGCTGCGGGACGGTTCGTTGCGGGCGGTCTCCGGGGTCTGCCCCCACCGCGGCGGCCCTGTTGCGGACGGCACCGTGGACCGGCAGGTGGTGATTTGTCCGCTGCACCAGCACGCGTTCGACCTCACGTCGGGATGCTCCACCACCGGAGCGGAACCCCTGCGGACCTACCGGATTTCCCTGGATCCGGAGCAGAATCTGGTGCTGGAGACGGCTGAGATGTAGTGCGCGTCACGTACCACTCCGGACTGTCTTGTAGGATGGTCAGGTCGCGTGAAGCTTCGGCAGTTCGACGATCCGCCCACACATCTGCAGGTTCAACGGCCCAGAGGCCGAATTTTGTGAGCTTGATCATACGAAGTCCGGATGCGGCCAACCCCCAACCCACAAGGAATCGTTGTGCCTCAAAGTACCCCCACAGATCTCGAGAACCGCACGGCCCCACCCGTCGCCGTCGACTCATCCCTCAGCGCCGAGGGCTACAGCAAGACGCTGGGCCGGCGCCACGTCACCATGATCGCCATGGGCGGCGCCATCGGCGTCGGCCTCTTCATGGGAGCCGGCGGCCGCCTCGCCTCCACCGGCCCGGCCCTGATCTTCTCCTACGCCATCGCCGGCGTCATCGCCTACCTGCTCATGCGGGCCCTGGGCGAACTCATCATGTACCGCCAGACCTCCGGCTCCCTGGTGAGCTACTCCGGTGAGATGTTCGGCCAAAAGGGCGCCTACCTGTCCGGCTGGATGTACTTCATCAACTGGGGCATGACCGGCATCGCCGAGCTCATCGCCATCGGCCTGTACTTCCAGTTCTTCTTCCCCAATGTCCCCGTGGAAGCGTCGGCCATCGCCGCCCTGGCGCTCCTGGTGGCCGTCAACCTGCTGAGCGTCAAAGCGTTCGGCGAGTTCGAATTCTGGGCCTCCTGCCTCAAGGTCGGCGCAATCGTCATCTTCCTGGCCGTGGGCACCTTCATGGTGGTCACCAACGCCAAGGTGGGCGACGGCCACGCGTCCGTGTCGAACCTCTTCGCGGCCGAGGGCGGCATGTTCCCCAAGGGCGCGCTGGTGATGGTCCTGGTCCTCAATGCCGTCATCTTCGCCTACAACGGCATCGAACTGGTGGGCGTCACCGCCGGCGAGATGGAAAAGCCGGAACGCGAAGTGCCCAAGGCGATCCGCGCCGTCGTGCTGCGCATTGTGGTGTTCTACGTAGGGTCCGTCCTGCTTCTGGCCATGCTGCTGCCGTCCGACCAGTACAAGGCCGGCACGTCCCCGTTCGTGACCGTCTTCGGCCAGATGGGCCTGGGCTGGGTGGGCGACGTCATGAACATGATCGTCATCACCGCCGCCCTCTCCTCCTGCAACTCCGGGCTGTACTCCATCGGCCGGGTCTTCCGCACCATGGCCAACAACGGCCACGCCCCGCAGTGGCTCACCAAAATGTCCAAGCGGCACGTCCCGTATGCAGCCATCCTGGCCATCGCCGCGTTCTACCTCGTGGGCATCCTGCTGAACATCTGGCTGGGCGGCTCGCACGCGTTCGACCTGGCGCTCAACAGTGCCTCCATCGGCGTGATCTTCTGCTGGGGCTCCATCTTCGCCAGCCAGATCGTGCTGCGGCGCCGCAAGGGCGTCACTTCCACCCTGCCCATGCCCGGCTCGCCGTGGACCAGCTGGGCGGGCATGCTGGGCCTGCTCGCCATCACCGTGCTGATCGGGTTCGACACCATGACCAGCAAGGACGGCGAGGTGTTCTACCTGGGCCTGTGGACCCTGGCCACCATTCCGTTCTTCGCGCTGGTCCTGTGGCTGGGCTGGCAGAAGGTCAAGAACAACCAGCCCAAGAGCCAGCTCTTCAGCTAGCCCTTCCGGCCCCAGCAGCACGGACGACGGCGGGACTCCCCTTGGCGGGAGACCGCCGTCGTCCGCGTTTGGGCCACGTGGCCTCGCTCCGTCCAGCCAGGCGGCCCGTCAGCCGCGAAGGTGCCTGGCGAAGTGGTCCTCAATGCGCTGCCAGGCTTCGGGCGAGGACTCCGGGTCCGGTCCCACGCCCATGACGCGCATCAAGGGCCGGAGGAGGACCGGACCCAGCTCTTCATCATTGAGGAAGGCGTGGCCGGCGGTAGGGAATTCCTTGACGCTGCCAGCCTGTCCGCGTGCCGGCGGGTCTGGTCATCCAGGCCGAACACCTCGTGGATCATGACGACGGCGGGAAAAGGGCCTTGGCCTTCAGGTACCGCCAGATAGCCGCGCAGGCCGGGGAACCGCCCGCGGCGGCGCTCCCTGGGCCCAGGTCAACGATGGTCATCGGCCAAGGCTAACCGGCCGCCCCGGGGAAATCCCGCCTTTTGCGTTCCAGCCCTGAAGGGATGCGGGAAAGATGGCCTGCGGCGCCCGGCCGGGGCAGACTGGGCATGTGAGCGAACCATGGGTGCTGCATGTGGACCTGGACCAGTTCATCGCTGCCGTCGAGGTGCTCCGCCGGCCGGAGCTTGCGGGCAAGCCGGTGATCGTGGGCGGCCGCGGTGATCCCACCGAGCGGGCGGTGGTGTCCACGGCGTCCTACGAGGCCAGGGCCTACGGCGTGGGCTCCGGCATGCCGCTGCGCATCGCCGCGCGGAAAGTGCCGGACGCGGTCATCCTTCCCGTGGATCACGAGGCGTACCTGGAGGCGTCGGAGAAGGTCATGGCAGTGCTGCGCTCGCAGCCCGGGGCAACGGTGCAGGTGCTCGGCTGGGATGAGGCGTTCGTTGGCGTCGAGACGACGGATCCGGAGGCCTGCGCCCGGCAAATCCAGCAGGCCGTCCTGGCGGAAACGCGCCTCCACTGCAGCATCGGGATTGGCGACACCCTGGTCCGTGCCAAGGTTGCCACCGGATTTGGCAAGCCCGCCGGCATCTTCCGGCTGACGGAAGGCAACTGGCTTGACGTCATGGGGGGCCGTCCCACGATTGAGCTGTGGGGCATTGGTGCAAAGGTCTCCCAGCGCCTGGCCAAGCTGGGCATCAAGACTGTCGAGGCGCTCGCAGCCGCGGACCCCCGTGACCTGGTCCCCGAGTTCGGTCCCAAGATGGGTCCCTGGTACGCCCAGCTTGGGCGGGGCGACGGCGCGCGGGTGGTCGACGATACTCCCTGGGTGGCCCGGGGGCACAGCAGGGAGACCACCTTCCAGCGCGACCTGACGGATGCGGCGGAAATTGACGACGCCGTTAGGGAGTTGGCCGCGCGGGTGCTGGAGGATGTTGCTGCCGAGGGGCGGCCGGTGATTGGCCTGACGTTGAAGGTGCGGTACGCCCCGTTCAGCACCACGACCTACGGACGGAAGATCCCCGCGACGTCCGATCCGGGCGAAGTACTGGCCCGGACCTTCGACCTCCTGGCGAAGATCGAGCCGGGCCGGCCCATCCGGTTGCTCGGCCTCCGGGCCGAGATGACCATGCCCGAGGATTCGCGAAAGGGGCACACGCCCACCCGCAGTGGATGGTGAGGGCTGGTGCAGCACGCCGTTCGCTGCGGCCGCACCAGCAAGGAACTAGTCCCGCTTGAACTCGTCCTTCACACTCTCGCCGACCTTCTTGGCATCGGCTTTGACCTGGTCGGCCTGGCCCTCTGCCTTCAGCCGGTCATTGTCGGTCGCGGTTCCTGCAGCTTCCTTGGCCTTGCCGCCAAGGTCCTCTGCCGCGTTACTGATCTTGTCTCCGAGGCCCATGGTTCCGGCCTCCTTTCGTTTCCGTCGATCAACCGTGCTCTCTCACAATATGCAAAGCTTGCTTACTATTTCAAGCCCCTGGCCCTGGGCGTGCTGTTCCTTGTCGGTGCCGGCCGTTAGGCTCGGGCCATGGATAAAGTGCGAGGCAAGGGGGTGGCCAAAGTGGCGCCGCCCCGGCTCTCCCCGGTGGAACTGCAGGGTCTTGAGGACCGCCCGGACCTCGAGTTCCGGCGTGGCGGGAGGCATGAGAACGTCCGGTTCAGCCGTCCCGCCGCCGACGGCCTGGACCTGGGCGGTGCCGTCTTTTCCGAGTGCGTCTTCGAGGCCGCGTCCTTCAACGAGACCCAGCTGCGCGGTGCCTCGTTCCGCGACTGCATCCTGGCCGAACTGTATGCGCCCGTCTTCCGGGGCGCACGGAGCACCTGGCAGGAGGTGGAGTTCCGCAATCCGCGCCTGGGCTCTGCCGAGCTCTATGAAAGCGGCTGGCGGTCCGTCCGGATCGACGGCGGCAAGCTGGACTTCCTCAACCTCCGCGGCGCCAAGCTCACGGATGTGCTGATCACCGGCTGCATCATCAATGAACTTGACCTTGGTGCCGCCGTGGCAACCCGCGTGAAGCTTGTGGACTGCACGGTGGGATCGCTGGACCTGGCTGGAGCCAAGCTGAAGGACTTTGACCTCAGGGGCACGGAATTCCGCAAAATCAGTGGACTCGGCAGCCTGGCCGGCATGGTGATTGACGATTACCAGCTGGGACTCCTCGCGCCACTCCTTGCCGCCCACCTGGGGGTGACAGTCCTGTAACTGGATGCGCATGCACAGCATCGCCGTGTACCATTTACAGAACGAACGGTCGGTAAGTGGAGGATTCCGCTGTGCCGGCCGCCGATGACAGTGCTGTTTATCGCGTGAAGGGTGTTTCCATGGCTGCAACCGCAGGTCCGCAGGCTTTCCTTGTTGGCGGGGTCCGAACGCCCGTGGGCAGGTACGGAGGCGCGCTGTCCGCCGTGCGCCCGGACGACCTCGCCGCCCTGGTGCTCCGCGAGGCCGTGGAACGCGCCGGCCTGGATCCCGAGAGCATTGACGAAGTAATTCTCGGCAACGCGAACGGCGCGGGGGAGGAGAACCGGAACGTGGCCCGGATGGCCACCCTGCTTGCCGGGCTGCCGCTGCACATCCCGGGCATAACGGTCAACCGGCTCTGTGCCTCCGGCCTGAGCGCCATCATCCAGGCCAGCCATATGATCAAGGCCGGCGCCGCGGACATCGTGATTGCCGGCGGGGTTGAGTCCATGAGCCGGGCACCCTGGGTGCAGGAGAAGCCCACCGCCGCCTTCGCCAAGCCGGGCCAGATCTTTGACACCTCCATCGGCTGGCGGTTCACCAACCCCCACTTCCAGCACGGCGGGCTGTCCCGCGACGGCAAGATGACCTACTCCATGCCTGAAACGGCAGAGGAAGTGGCCAGGGTGGATGGCATCTCCCGCGAGGACGCCGATGCATTCGCCGTCCGCTCGCACCAGCTTGCCCTGGACGCCATCGAAGCCGGCCGCTTCAAGGACGAGATCGTTCCCGTGACCGTCAAGACACGCAAATCCGAAACGGTGGTGGATACGGACGAAGGCCCGCGCCCCGGCACCAGCATGGACGTTCTTGCAGCGCTGAAGCCGGTGGCGCACGGCGGATCCGTGGTGACGGCCGGGAACTCCTCGTCCCTCAACGACGGCGCCTCGGCGATCATTGTGGCGTCGGAGGCAGCTATCGAGCGGTTGGGCCTGACACCCCGGGCGCGCATCATCGACGGCGCGTCTGCCGGCTGTGAACCCGAGATCATGGGCATTGGTCCTGTCCCCGCAACCCAGAAAGTACTCAAGCGCAGCGGCCTGGGCGTCGGTGACCTGTCCGCCGTCGAACTTAATGAAGCCTTTGCCACGCAGTCCCTGGCCTGCATCCGGCGCCTGGGGCTGGAGCCGGAAATCGTGAACCGCGACGGCGGAGCCATCGCCCTGGGGCACCCGCTTGGTTCCAGCGGCTCACGGATTGCCATCACCCTGCTGGGACGGATGGAGCGTGAGGACGCCCGAATCGGCCTTGCCACCATGTGCGTGGGCGTCGGCCAGGGCACCGCCCTGCTGCTGGAGAAAATCTGATGGCGGCCTGGGTGGACTTGGCGGCGGAAGAGTTCACCGCCCTTTTGGTGGAGGAGCGGGACGACCGCGTGGTGGTGCTGCTCAACCGGCCCGAGGTGAAGAACGCAATTGACCAGCAGATGGTGGATGAGCTCCATGTTGTCTGCACAGCGCTGGAACAGAACCCCAAGGTGCTGATCATTGCCGGCGTGGAGGGTGTCTTCGCCTCCGGCGCGGACATCGCGCAGCTTCGCGAAAGGCGTCGGGACGATGCCCTGCAGGGGATCAACTCCACCATCTTCGTCCGGATCGCCAAGCTGCCCATGCCGGTCATTGCCGCACTGGACGGTTACTGCCTGGGCGGCGGGGCGGAGCTTGCCTACGCTGCGGACTTCCGGATCGGCACCCCCAACGTGCGGATCGGCAACCCGGAAACCGGGCTGGGAATCCTCGCCGCGGCCGGTGCCAGCTGGCGGTTGAAGGAGCTGGTGGGCGAACCGATGGCCAAGCAGATCCTCCTGGCCGGCCTTATCCTCGGCGCCGATGAGGCCAAAGCGGCCAACCTCATCACCGAAATCCACGATCCCGCGGAGCTTTTGGATGCAGCCCACGGCCTGGCCAACAGGATCGGGCGGCAGGACCCGCTGGCCGTCCGCATTACCAAATCCGTGTTCCACGCCCCTGCCGAGGCGCATCCGCTGATCGACCAGCTGGCCCAGGGCATCCTGTTCGAATCCCAGGCCAAATTCGACCGGATGCAGGCGTTCCTGGACCGGAACGCAGCCAAGAAGGCCAACGCCGCCTCCGCCAATCCAGCCGACGGAAAGTAGACCATGAGCAACATTGAAGTCCCCGCCAACCTTCCCACTTACGTGGGAGTGCTGGGCGGCGGCCGCATGGGCGCCGGTATTGCCCACGCTTTCCTGATTAAGGGCGCCGACGTGCTGGTGGTGGAGCGCGACGACGTCTCCGCCCAGGCCGCCCGGGAACGGGTGGAGTCCGCGGCCGCGAAGAGCATTGAGCGCGGCGGTGTGGACGCCAACTTCGAAGAGCTGGTGTCGCGGCTCACCGTCAGCACCGACTACGACTCCTTTGCAGGCCGTCAGCTGGTGGTGGAAGCCGTCCCCGAAGACTGGGACCTCAAGGTGACGGCGCTGCGCGGGATCGAGGAACGGCTGACGGAGGATGCCTGCATCGCGTCCAACACCTCGTCGCTGTCCGTCAACGGCCTGGCCCGTGAACTGAAGCGGCCGGAGAACTTCCTGGGCCTTCACTTCTTCAACCCCGTGCCGGCCTCCACCCTCATTGAGGTGGTGCTGGGTGAGCGCACGTCTCCCGAACTTGCCGCCGCGGCGAAAACGTGGGTGGAGGCACTCGGCAAGACCGCCGTCGTCGTCAATGATGCCCCGGGGTTCGCGTCATCCCGGCTTGGCGTGGCCATCGCCCTCGAAGCCATGCGGATGGTGGAGGAAGGCGTGGCGTCCGCTGAGGACATCGACGCCGCGATGGTGCTCGGCTACAAACATCCCACCGGACCGCTCAGGACCACGGACATCGTGGGCCTGGATGTGCGGCTGGGCATCGCCGAATACCTGCACTCCACCCTGGGCGAGCGGTTCGCGCCGCCGCAGATCCTCAAGGACAAGGTGGCCCGCGGTGAACTGGGACGCAAGACGGGCAAGGGCTTTTTCGACTGGCCCAGCTAGAGACGCTGCCTAGTCGAAGAAGCCCACAATGTAGCCGATGAAGTACAGGAGGCACAGCAGGACCACGACGCCGATAACGGCGATCCACAGGAACTGCGTGCCCTTCCCGGGCCCGCGCTCCTCATGGCCCTGCGGGCCGACGGTGGATGCTTCCCCCGGCGGAGTTTCGCCCGGCGGAACCCCGCCGCCCGGCTCCAGGCCGGTGATCTTGTCGTCCTCGGGATCCGGGTTGGTTCCTGACACAGTAACTCCCTCGCTCGACGCCGTGGTGCTGCCCCCAAGCGTAACCCGCCTACCGGCGGCCCTAGGCTGGTGCAGTGACTTTCCTTGAACCCCTTACCCTGACCGGCCGCTACGTAATCCTGGAGCCGCTCGCGGAGGAGCACCACGACGGCCTGGTGGATGCGGCCAGTGACGGCGAGCTGTGGAAGCTTTGGTACACGTCGGTCCCGGCTCCGGACGCCATGGCGGCAGAGATCCGGCGCCGCCTGTCCCTGCAGGAGCAGGGATCAATGCTCCCCTTCACCACCCGTATGATCGACGCCGCCAGCGGCGGGCCGGGCCGCATCATCGGCATGACCACCTACATGAACATCGACCCCGCCACGCCGCGCGTGGAGATCGGCTCCACCTGGAACGCCGCCTCCGCGCAGGGCACCGGCACCAACCCGGACTCCAAGCTCCTGCTGCTTCGGCACGCCTTCGAGGTGGTCGGTTGCCCGGCCGTGGAGTTCCGCACCCACTGGCTGAACCACCAGTCGCGGGAGGCCATCGCCCGGTTGGGCGCAAAGCAGGACGGCGTGCTGCGCAGCCACTCACGGACCAGCGACGGGAACCTGCGGGACACCGTGGTGTTCTCCATCCTGGACCATGAATGGCCTGCCGTCCGTGCCGGGCTTGAGTACCGGCTGGCCCGGCGGACGTAGTGGTTTGGCCTGATTACTGCACGGCCAACGGCGCCGAACTAATGGCGCTCCTCACCGCTGACGCATAAGCCCGGTGTCCGGCGGCGTTTGGGTGAAAGTTGTAGTCGGCAGCGAAGTTGTTTGGGTCCAGTCGAAGCCACGGATCCAGGGAGTTGGCGGCATGCCCTGCGAACCGTGCCGTGACGTCGACGTAGCGGGCGTTGGTGCCGTAAAGGCCATTAGCGGTGTCCACGGCACCGGAAATGGTGCCGTTGACCGTCAGCGTGGCCTGGTTGATCAGCATTTGGTTGGTAACGGGAATGGGAGCGAAAGCGCTCGACGGCTCGAAGAGCAGCGGATAACCCAGCACTACGATCCTGGCGTTTGGGGCTGCTTGATGAATAGCGGAGTATGCCTGCACCAGGCCTGTCGTCAGGAAGGCGAGTGCTGCCGGCGATGTGGCCTGCGCAATTGCGGCCTGGCACGCCGTATCCCCATAGAAGGCGCACACACCCAAAACCCGGGAGAAGCCCAAATCGTTGGCTCCGGCCGTGATGGAAACGAGTTCGGTATCAGGGCTGAGCTTGCCGGAGCTTACAAGGCCCTGGAGCTGCTCCTGGACGGTGGGCGTGTAGACAACAGGATCGTAGGTGGGGCTGGCCGTCGACAGGACGGCTCCATGGCAGGCGGCATTCTCCACAAGGTCAACACGGCCGATCTTCGCCACGATGTCCACGTAGCCCGGATGGCTCTGCCAACAGGACACGCCGGCAGGGCGGAGGGCTGCGCCCGCCCCTGTTCCAGCGGTATAGGAATCTCCCAGCGCGACGTAGTCGATTGGGGGAGGCGCTGCCTGCGCCGGAATGGCCGCAAGGCCCAACGCCATGGCCATGCTGGCAAGGCCGGCCGCTATAGCCGGGAGTCGGCGTCGTAGTACAGCATTTCCCACTGGAGTCCCCTTTGAACATCAGTCACATGAAGTATCTAGTGCCCGCAACAGTATTGCCCAGCGGGTGGAAGCCAGGAGGCCTTTGTACCCTTCCCTGTTGTGACCTTTTGTGGTGCAGCATTCAGGAGCTTGTGGTTAGCTGTGCGGATGAGTGAGCGTGGCAGGCCCATGGACTGGGACGGAGCTGTCAACGCGTGGCACGTTTCCGGGGGCATCTACCGGATGGGCCGGCGTGAATGGCTGACCGGGGCGGGATGGAAGCAGGTGTTCGACGACGGCGTCCGCACGGTGGTGGATCTCCGTAACACCGCGGAGGGGCGGCGCCGGGACAACGACCCGGTGGTGCCGGAGGAGGCGTGGACGGGGATCGACATGGTGCAGGCACCCACGGAGGATCCGGATGACCCGCGCTTCACCGCGATTACCGGACCCTACCTGAATGATCCCGCGCATTACGCCGCGAATGCCCGTTTTTTCCCCGAGAAGCTGGTGGGCGTCTTCCGGAGCATCGCCCTGGCCGCGCCCCAGGGGAACGTCCTGCTGCATTGTGCCGCAGGCCGGGACCGCAGCGGGCTGGTGGCCGCCATGGTCCAGGACCTCGCGGGGGACTCCGACGACGCGATCGCCGAAGGGTACCGGCGGGCTGCCCGCGGCATCAACGAGCGCTACCGCACGCACGGTCCGCCGCACAGCCGGGAACGCTGCCTGCCCGAATCGGAACTGGCTCCGCTGCTGGAGCAACGCGGGCTGGCGGTGGTCGCGTTTGTCCGCGGCCTGGACACCCGGAGCTATTTGCTGGCGAACGGATTGAGCCCTGCGGAATTGGATGCCGCTTCCGGCCTTGCACGCCAAAAGGATACTCTTGTGACTTGAGTGACAGGTGTGGTTGCTGTGACCTGTGCGACCGCGCCGTCATCCCAGCGCGTGTAAACGCAGATGCGGACGAGCGGAACGGCGATCCCAATGAAAAGAATTACTGCCACAGGAACGGTAGCCGGCGTGGCACTGGCCTTGGGCCTCGCTGCCGGGCCCGCTGCGGCCTTCCCGGCACCCGCCGGCTCCGAAAACCCGCCGCCGGCTCCGGGAACCTCCGCAGGGACGTTCACGTCTTCCGGTACAACACCAGGCGTGGGCACAACCACCCTGTCAGAGGCAGCGCTGGACGATGCGGTGCAGCGGGACCTCAAGCTGACTCCCCAGCAGTTCGAGGCCGCGGGCGAGTTGGGTGCGCAGGCGGCTGCCGCGGCTGTTCAGTTGCGCCAGGTCCCGGGCTACGCAGGAATCCGGATCGACGGCCGCACCATCATCGTGACCGGATCCGGCGATGCGCTTGGGAGGGCGGTTGCCGCCCTTGCCGGCAATACATTCCCCATGTTGCTCGAAGCACCCGCGGCGGAGCCGCCCACGGCGGCGCCGGCTCCCTCACCCTCGACGGCTGCGGACGGCTCCAGGGCACAACTGGCAGTGAACACGGAGCAGCTGTTCCAGGCATACCTCCGCGACGTCGGCCCGCAGGGTTTGCAGGCCGTCATGTCCGCGGGGGGAAAATTCGTGATCCGAACCGGCGGAATCAACACGCCGGAGGCGCTTTCCGCCGTTTCCCAAGCAGCCGGGGCAGACGCAGCCGGCAAGAGCACCGGCAAGGTTTCCCCTGAACAGTTTGTGTCCCGTTACGCCAACGTGGAGCTCGACGGCGGGACTCCGCTGAAGCCCGAGGCGGACGTTCCCGGCGGTATTGGATACCAGACGGACATCGGCTTCGTCTGTTCCACAGGCTTCTCGGCATTCGACCCCGCCGGGCTTCCCACCGTCCTGACTGCCGGCCACTGCGCATCGGATGGTGCCGCCAAGACAGCAACCCTGGAATTCCAGGGGGTACCGGCCGGGCCCCTGGGAAAGTTCGGCTTCAGCCAGTTCGGTGGCCCGGGCAACTCACCGGTTATTGATCCCAGTATGCCTTCAGGCCCTGATTACACCGCCATCACAGACCCCGGGAATGTCGGAACGGACATATCTGTCATCCAGTCACTAAGACAGGACATCGATCCGCTTCCTGCTGCCAGTACCTGGGGCGACCCTTCAGCGCCCGGGCCGGACGTGAAGATCGTTGGTTCGGCGGACCCGGTGGTTGGGATGCCTGTTTGCCGGTCCGGCAGATCCTCAGGCTGGTCCTGCGGAACCGTCGACGCAGTGGGGATCTTCCTGGTGCCAGGACCTGACTATAAGAAGAACGCCAACGACATCCGGGCCTTTGATGGATTTCTGTCCTACGGAGTACAGTCCAGCGGCGGGGACTCCGGCGGACCATACCTCAGTGGGAACTACGCCCTGGGCACCCACTCCGCGGGGGATACGCCGGATGCGAATGGCAATGTGGTGCAGAATTTTGCTGTCGCAGCAACCCTGCGGGACAGCCTGGCTGTGCTGCCCGGCTACCAGCTGGAAGTGTTCCTCAACAAGCCTGCCATCACGGCACCAGCGCCCGGCGAAACCTACAAGCCCGGCCAGGTCCTTTCCGGCCAGGTTCCTGCCGCGCCCGCTTCGGCCGTCGCTGCCGGGTCCAGCGTCAGGATTACAATCCAAGGGAAGGACCCGTTCGACGTGCCCGTGGACGCGGCCGGAAAGTGGAGTTTCACGGCTCCGCAGGGTGCGGACACGCTACGGTTCACCGCTGAGACGGTCAATGGGTTCAGCCGGTCCGGGGTCAGCAGTTTCGAGTTCGCGGCCGCCACAACGGGACCGCCGACTCCAACGCCAAGCCCGACGCCGACTGCGCCGACAGCGAGCAATCCAGTGCCAAGCAGCCCTGGCCCTGCTCCAACCACACCTGCTCCCATCGCCCCTGCCCCCGCCGACCCGTCGCCTGCCCTGCCGACTGTAACGGCCGCCGTCGTACCTCCGACGGCGGCCAGCCCGACTCCCAGCGCACCACCTGCGGACCTTGCCAACACCGGTGGACACGATGATCGTGGCGCCGGCGGCCTGGCCTACACCGGAGCGTCCGGGTTGATTACCGCAGCGGCCTGGGCGGCGGGAGCCCTCGCCGTCGGACTCCTGCTCATGGTCCTTGTCCGCCGGCGGAACAGGCGTGCATCACGGTAACCGGACCCGGGCAGGGCCCCGCCAGGGGGCCTGCCCGCAGCCATAGCGCTGTGGATGGTAACTGCGTGGTTAGTCGTGCTCGTCGCACTTCTCCTTGCCGCCAACCACCTGGACGGCCAGTTTCAAGGTGTTGTCGGCCAGGCTTCCCCACGCGTAGACGATGGTGTTCTTCCCGGCTTCGACGGTGATGTCCGCTGGGCCGATCACGGGATCGGTGGTTCCGGCGGCGGCTACCGCTGCTGAAATGGTCCCGGCCTTCAGCTTCAGGGTGGCCTCGTCCGGGTTGCGGAGGTCCTCGATCACTGCCGATCCGCCGGCCAGCACATCCACGGCGGGGGCTGCGGCCACGTGCCGGACCGTCAGCTTGCCCTTCTTGTCGTTGCGGGGCGCCTTGGTGTCGTTCGTGAAGAGCGATGCGGTGGGTGCCCCATCAGCGCTGAGGTGCGCCACGGCAGTGTAGTTGCGGCCCTCGTCGAGTTCCACGTCGACCGGCCCGATCACCGGGTTCTCCGCACTGGTGGCATCCGATGCCGTGATGGCGATCCGGTAGTCACCGGCAGCCAATTCCAGCGGGCCGGCCAGGGTCCCTGGTGTGAAGTCATCGAGGGTGAGCTCGCCGTTCACCCACACGTCGACGGTCAGGCCGGGAACCCCGTGCAGGACGGACAGCAGGGCGGGATCGTCATGGTGGTGCCGGCCGCCTGCCTGGGCGGGGGCGGCGAAAGCCAGCGAAGCGGCAAGGGAAAGCGCTCCAGCGGCGTAGGTCATTTTGCGCATGTCGAACTCCTTGAGGGAAGCCCGGTAGCCGGGCAGAGGATGCTTACGCGCTTACTACCGCCGCAACACCGTCCCTGGATGCACGGCCCGGCATCTTTTTTAGATCAGCTTTTTCTTTTCATCAGCAGGTTGGTGATGCGCAGGGTGCACAGCCGCTGGCCCGCCTCGTTGGTGATCAGCACCTCGTGCGTGGCCAGGGTGCCGCCCAGGTGGATGGGGGTGGCGGTGATGGTGATCTGGCCTTCGCGTGCGGAGCGGTGGTGGGTGGCGGAAACGTCCACGCCCACCGCCGTCTTGCCCATGGTGCTGGCGTGGATGACGGCAGCCCAGGATCCCACGGCCTCGCCCACGGCAAGGGAGGCGCCGCCGTGCAGCAGTCCGAAGGATTGCCTGTTGCCCTCCACCGGCATGGTGGCCACCACGCGTTCAACGGACTCCTCCAGGATCTTCACGCCCATCTTTTCGTCCAGCTCGCCGAGCGTGATCTTCCACAGCTCGTGCGCATCGGGCTGGTTCCCGGCAGCATCCATGGGGGTTGGGGCGCTCATACGTTCTCCTTTGGGTGGCCGAATTCAGTCCCGGCCTTCTAGTGTGCAGCACGGCACTTCATGTATGGTGAATATATTACCGAACGGACGGTCAGTAATGACCCGTCCTGTTTGCCTGCCCCCTTGTTGGAAGGACCGTCAACGATGACCACCACCGCCACAGCTCCCCAGGCCACGGTCGACACCGTGGAGACAGTGCCCAGCTTCATCATGGATGCATGGTGGACGCCCGACGCCGGGTCGTCGGCTTCGGCAGTCCCCGTCCGTGATGCGAGCACCGGGGAGATCCTGGCGAAGGTGAGCACGGAGGGCCTGGACCTGGCCGCCGTCGTGGACTACGGCCGCACCACCGGCCAGGCCGAACTGGGCAAGCTGACCTTCCACCAGCGGGCGCTCAAGCTCAAGGAGCTGGCGCAGTACCTGCACGCCCGGCGCGAACACTTCTACACCTTCTCGGCCCAGACCGGTGCCACCAAGGTGGACTCCATGATCGACATCGACGGCGGCATCGGCGTCCTCTTCACGTTCGGGTCCAAGGGTCGGCGTGAACTTCCCAATTCCCAGGTGGTGGTGGACGGGCCCATGGAGGTGCTGTCCAAGGACGGCTCCTTCGCCGGCGAGCACATCTACACCCGGATCCCCGGCGTCGCCGTGCAGATCAATGCGTTCAACTTCCCGGTCTGGGGCATGCTCGAGAAGTTCGCGCCCGCCTTCATCGCCGGCGTGCCCACCATCGTCAAGCCCGCCACGCCTACCGGCTACGTGGCCGCGGCCGTGGTCAAGGCCATCGTCGAGTCGAACATCCTGCCCAAGGGCTCGCTGCAGCTGGTCTCCGGTTCGGTCCGCGGGCTGCTGGACGTCCTGGACTACCGCGACCTGGTGGCCTTCACCGGCTCCGCGTCCACCGCACTGTCGCTGAAGTCCCACCCCAACGTGGTCCAGGGCGGCGTCCGCTTCACCTCGGAAACCGACTCCCTCAATGCCGCCATCCTTGGCCCCGACGCGGTGGAGGGCACACCGGAATTCGACGCCTTCGTCAAGTCCGTGGTCACCGAGATGACGGCCAAGGCCGGGCAGAAGTGCACGGCCATCCGGCGCGCCATCGTGCCGCAGGAACTCGTTCCGGCCGTCTCCGCCGCCATCGGCAAGCGCATCGCCGAGCGCGTCGTCCTCGGTGACCCACGCGCTGACGGCGTCACCATGGGCGCCCTCGCCTCCGTGGAGCAGCTGAACGATGTGCGCGCGGCCGTGCAGTCCATGCTCGACGCCGGCGGTGAGCTTGCGTACGGAACGCTGGATTCGCCGTCGGTCACCTCAGCCGACGGAACCACCGGTGTGGTGGAGGGCGGGGCATTCATGGCGCCCGTCCTGTTGAACTGGCAGGACCCGGAAGCGGAGGAAGTCCACTCGCTGGAGGCCTTCGGTCCCGTTTCGTCCGTGATCGGGTACAAGGACATTGCCGACGCCGTCCGCCTGGCCGCCCGCGGCAGCGGCTCGCTTGTTGCCTCGGTGTGCACCAATGATCCTGACGTGGCTCGGGAACTGGTCACGGGAATCGCAGCGCACCACGGACGTGTCCTGATGCTCAACCGCGAGGACGCCCGCAGCTCCACCGGGCACGGTTCGCCCGTGCCGCACCTGGTGCACGGCGGTCCCGGCCGCGCCGGCGGCGGCGAGGAACTGGGCGGCATCCGTTCGGTGATGCACCACATGCAGCGCACCGCCATCCAGGGTTCGCCCAACATGCTCACCGCCGTCACCGGTGTGTGGCACACGGGCGCGGACCGCAACTTCACGGTGGAAACCGAGGGGACGCACCCGTTCCGGAAGTCCCTGGAGACGCTGCGGATCGGTGATGCCGTCCGCTCGGACCTGCGGCAGGTCACCCTCGAGGACATCACTGCTTTCGCCAACTCCACGGGCGACACGTTCTACGCGCACACCAACCGGGAAGCCGCCGAAGCCAACCCGTTCTTCCCGGGCATCGTGGCCCACGGCTACCTGCTCCTCGCCTGGGGCGCCGGACTGTTCGTCGAGCCCGCCCCGGGCCCGGTCCTGGCCAACTACGGGCTGGAAAACTGCCGCTTCACCACCCCCGTGGCCGCAGGTGATTCGATCCGGGTGACCCTGACCGCCAAGAAGATCACTCCCCGTGAAACGGACGAATACGGCGAGGTGGCCTGGGACGCCGTGCTCACCAACCAGAACGACGAGATTGTGGCCACTTACGACGTCCTCACCCTCGTGGAGAAGTAACCTCCAACGCCCCATCACCTGCTGCGGGTTTTTCCCCAACGCCCCATCACCTTCCGTTAGGAGGTGATGGGGCGTTTTGGGTTTTGGTGCGGGAGGTGGTGGGGCGTTGGGGAGGGTCTTTTCCGGCAGCCCGGGCGTAAGATTCTTCCCGTAGGAGGTGGCCCACATGAACCTTAAACTGAGCACAGCCACAACCATCCTGCCCGTCGATGATGCAGCCCGCGCCCGCAGTTTCTACACAGAAAAGCTCGGGCTCCCGCACCGCGGCAAGGCGGACGACGGAAGCGAATTACTCGGCACCGACGGCGGCCCCCTGCTGCAGCTGATGCCGGTCGCGGACGGCAAGCACTCCGATCACACTGCGCTGAGCTTTGAGGTCCCGGACATCGAGGCAACTGTCAGGGACATGGAAGCCAAGGGTGTGGTGTTCCAGGACTATGACCTGCCTACGCTGCGGACGGAGAACCACATCTGCACCACGGACTCGGAGAAGTGCGCCTGGTTCATGGACACGGAGCACAACATCCTGTGCGTCCACCAGAACCTCGGCAGCGCCCTCGAGTACCAGGTCTAGGCGAGTACCAGGTCCAGGCGCGGCAGCTGCAGGCAAGCCCAAACTGAAGCAGCAGAGGTGTCCCGGTCGGATCGGGGCACCCCTGCTGCTTGTCTTGGTTCGCCGGCGTCAGCTTTCGGCGCCGCCGTGCAGGCTGTCGTCGCTGCTGTCATCCTCGCGGCCGGTGCCGTGGCCGTCCTCGCTGCGGTCGGAGAGGTCCATGTTGCCGCGGGCCTCGTCCATGGTGGGGCTGCCGGAGGGAATGCTGTAGGTGTCCGGGCGGACGCCGTGCGACTGTTCCTCGATCAGGGCCTGCTCCTCGCTGAAGCGGATCACGTTGGCCTCGTCGCCGGCGTCGCCGGGAACGTCCTCGCGCATTTTTGAGGGGTCCGGGATGATGAATCCTGCGTCGGGCTCTTCCTTGGGGTGGCTCATATTCTTTTCCTTCCTATCGGGTGGTTGTGCTGGCAGGCCGGTCGCTCAGGTCCACCTTGATATCCAAACTTTGATCGCCGCGCTTGACCTTGAAGCCTACGGTGTCCCCTGGGTTGCGCTTGCGCAGTTCCGCCAGGAGCTTCTCCGGGGTGGTCAGCTCCACGCCCTCCATGGACTGCAGGACGTCGCCCGGCCGGATCCCCGCGCGCCCGGCAGGACCGTCACCGTCGGCAGCGAGCACCACGACGCCGGCCCCTTCCTGGATTCCCAGCTGGTCCGCAATCTGCGCCGTCAGCTCGCCTGGCGTCAGCCCCAGGTAGGCGTGTTTTGCGGTGCCGTTGGCCAGCAGTTCTTCGGCGACGTCCACGGCGGTGGCGGCGGGAATCGCGAAGCCCAGTGACACCGCGCCGGCTGACGGCGGGATGTAGGCCTCGCTGATCCCGATCACCTCGCCGCGCATGTTGATCACGGCGCCGCCGGAGTTGCCGGGGCTGATGGGCGCGTCCGTCTGGATGAGGTCCACCAGGGAGAGGCTGTTGGACGCGGATCCGGGGATGGAGCGGTGGAGTCCGGAGATGATGCCGGCGGTGGCCGTGTTTTCAAAGCCGAGGGGTGAGCCCAGGACCAGGGCGCCTTCGCCCACCTTGGGCAGGTTGCTTTGATAGGCGGGCTTCGGCAGGCCGGTGCGTTTGGCCTGCACCAGCGCAAGGTCCGTCACCGCGTCGCTGGCCTTCACCGTTCCTTCCACCCGCTGACCGTCCGCGAACCCCACCTCAACGTTGGTGGCGCCGCGGATCACGTGCTCGTTGGTCAGGATCAGGCCGTCGGCCGAGTACACCACCCCGCTGCCCAGGCCGCCCTCCGTGAAGATGGTGACAACCGACGGCGACAGGTTTTCCACGAGTTGCGGCAGGTTTCCGGCCGCTGTCCCGGAGTTGCCGCCTTCCGTCCCGGCCGAACCGGAGGTGGAGGGAGCGGGCGTGGAGTTGGCGGAGGCCGACGGCGACGCCTGGCTTGGGGAGGTGCCGCTGGGGGCCGGGGGGCTTGGCGTACCGGTGCAGCCGCTGAGTGCCAAGGCGGCCGCCAGGGCGCCGCCGGCAAGCACTGTCCGGGGGCGCCGTGAACGCCGTGGATCTGTGGCCTGGCCCATCGGTACCTCCCTGCGGATGCTGGTTTTCTACCACCGTAGCCGGGGAGCAGGAAAATACCAAGCACACTTATTATTGATGCCTGGGCCGGCCCGGCTGCCGCCTATGCGTCAGCATGCAGGCCGTCGAACGCCATGGTGATGACGTCGTCAGCCAGCCGCTGCGGGGACAGGGAGCCGCCGGGCTTGTACCACTCGACGATGGAGTTGATCATGCCGAACAGGAGCCGTGAGACGGTCCGCGGGTCGATGTCCTGGCGGAGCGAGCCTTCGTCGCGCGCGGCGGAGATCAGGGCCGCCACCTTGTGGTCGAAGGTGCGCCGGCGTTCCAGCGCATCCCGTTCGATGTCCGTATTCCCGCGGAGGCGCAGGAGCAGCGTGACGAAGGGCAGGCGGTCCACCAGCACCGCCACGGTCTGCCGCAGCACAAACTCCAGCCGCGCGTCGGCTGCCCCGGAGGTAGCCTGGGGCTGCTCCAGGATGGCCTCGAGGCCGCCCAGGGCGTGGTCCAGGGCAAGCTTGAGGAGGTCGCCCTTGGATGGTACGTGGTGGTAGATCGCAGACTTGGAGATGCCCAGGTTCTCGGCCAGGATGCCCATGGAGGTGGCATCGTACCCGTGGCGGTTGAATACGTCGACGGCAATCAGCAGCACCGACTGCTGGTCATACCCGGGCCGGCCGCGCTTTGCAGGAGCATCTGTGGAAGACATACCCGCCATTTTCTCATGAACGTTCGGTAATCGGCCGGAGCCCGGCCACCGGGTCCGGCAGCGCTGGACCCGGTGGCCGTCTAAGCGGCCCCGGCCGACCGTGGAGAACTGACTCCTAGCCCTTGGGGCGCAGGTCGTAGATCCGGCGCAGCTTGCCGTTGGACCGCTCCAGCGAGCCCGGCTCCACCACGTCCACCGTGCACGAAGAACCCACGTGGATCTTGATCTGCTCCTTCAAGGTGCGTGCCGCCGTCGTGCCCTGTTCAATGCTCACCGCGTCGCGGCGCTCGATGCGCACGGTCAGCTGGTCCATCCGCTGGCCCTCGGGGCGGGTGAGTTCGAGCTGGAAGTGCGGGCTGAGCTCAGGGATCCGCAGGGCGATTTCCTCGATCTGGGACGGGAAGAGGTTCACGCCGCGCAGGATGATCATGTCGTCGCTGCGGCCGGTGATGCGGCCCATCCGGCGGTGCGCTGGGCGGGCCGTGCCGGGCAGCAGGCGGGTGAGGTCCTTGGTCCGGTAGCGGATGATGGGCAGCGCTTCCTTGGTGAGGGACGTGAACACCAGCTCGCCGTGTTCGCCGTCGCGCAGGACGTTCTCCTTGCCCGCCACCGGGTTGAAGGGGTCGATGATTTCGGGGCGGAAGTGGTCCTCCCAGATGTGGCTGCCGTCCTGGGTCTCCACCGCCTCGCCGGCGACGCCCGGGCCCATGACCTCGGACAGCCCGTAGATGTCGCATGCCTTGAGGTTCATGGTGACCTCAAGTTCATGCCGCATCTCCTCGGTCCACGGCTCGGCGCCCAGCACCGCATACTTCAGCGATGTGGAGGCGGGATCGATGCCCATGTGGGCCATGGCGTCGGCGATGGTGAGCAGGTATGTGGGCGTGGCCAGGATGGCGTCCGGCTTGAAGTCCTGGATCAGCTGGATCTGGCGTTCGGTCTGGCCGCCGGAGATGGGGATGACGGTGCAGCCCAGGGCTTCGGCCCCGGCGTGGGCGCCCAGGCCGCCGGTGAACAGGCCGTAGCCGTAGGCGTTGTGGACCTTCATGCCCGGGCGGATGCCGGAGGCGCGGAAGCTGCGGGCCACGAGCTTCGCCCAGTCTGCCAGGTCCTGCTTGGTGTAGCCCACCACGGTGGGGCGGCCCGTGGTGCCCGAGCTCGCGTGGACGCGGGCCACTTCGTGCTGCGGTACCGCGAACATGCCGAACGGGTATTCCTCGCGCAGGTCGTCCTTGGTGGTGAACGGGAAGTTGCCCAGGTCGCTCAGTTCACGCAGGTCGTTGGGGTGGATGCCGGCGTCGTCGAACTTGCGCTTGTACAGCGGCACGCGCTCGTAGGCGTAGGCCACCGTGTGCTGCAGGCGGCTGAGCTGGAGGGCCTCGAGCTCATCGCGGGAGATGGTTTCCTCGCGGTCCAGGCCGGGGTCGATGCCGGCAGCGGCGGGGGTTTCGGGGGCATGCAGGGTCATGGTTTCCTACTTCTTGGGAATGGTGCGGCTGCGTCCGCGGAACTCGGCGATGAGCTCGCCCGGGGAACTGGGTTGGGTTTCGGAAGCCGGCGCGGCGGCGTCGGCCGCGAAGATCTGGATGTCGTACAGGCCGCTTCGCCCGGCACTGGAGCGGCGGTCTGCGACGGCGGTCAACACCTGGCCGCGGAAGGCGGGCTTGAGGAAGTTGATGTCGACGCCGGAGGCCACGGTGATGGTGCCTTCCTCGCCGGGTGCAGGGTGGATGGGGTTGCACGCGAGGGCGAAGGCGGTGTCCCCGAACGCGAAGATCATTCCGCCGTGGGCCATCCCGAAACCGTTGAGCATTTCCTGCCGAAGGGTCATCCGGATGGTTGCATGGCCGTCGCTGAGGGCGAGGACCTGGATTCCCATCCATTCGGAGGCGTAGTCGTTTTCCAGGATGGGGTGGGTGGCCCCGGAAAGTGTTGCTTCAGCCATGCGTCATTGCCTCCAGCTTTATTTACCGAATGTTCATTAGGTAATCCCATGAGGGGGTCCGGTGTCAAGGGCAGCGTGCGTTGGCCTGGAAGGCATCCGGGGGTGGAATGCCCGACGGCGGCGCGCGCCACGGGGCTTGAAGTGCAAGGATGGGAGGACCTGCACCAGCAAGAACAGCAAAGGGCGGACCATGGCCAAAGGCATCTACGTCAGCGCAACCACCCCCGGCTCGGGCAAGTCCCTGGTAGCCCTGGGCCTGGCGGACACCCTGCACCGGCACGCGGACCGGATCGGCTTCTTCAAGCCCGTGGTCCACGGCCCCTCGGCAGCCGAGGACCCCATGGTGGCGCTGATGAAGTCCCGGTTCGCCCTGGACGAGGACCGGTGCCGCGGCGGCCTGACCTACGGGGAGGTCCGCACGCTGCTCGCGGAGGGAAACCGGGCCGAGATCGATGCCAGGTGCGTGGAGATCTTCGCCGACATCGCCCGCCTCTGCGACGTGGTGATCGTCGAAGGCACAGACCTGGTGGGCCAGGACTCCGCCGTCGAATTCGACCTCAATGCCCGGCTTGCCAACAACCTGGCCACGCCCGTGGTGGCCGTTGTGGGCGCCAAGGGGCGGACCGTTCCGGAGACCGCTGCCGCCGTCGAAGTGGCGCGCAAGGAACTTGCCGCGGAAAAGTGCTCACTCCTGGCCATCATGGTCAACCGGGCAAACGCCGATGACCTGGACGCCATTGCGGCGGCCCTGAAGCCCGGTGCCTCCGGCCGGCCCGTGTACATCCTGCCGGAACTGGAGGAGATCGCCCGGCCCACCACCGGGGAGGTGGCCATGGCGCTGGGCGTGCGGCAGATCGCCGGCACGCCGGACATGGAACGCGACGTCAGGGACATCAAGGTGGCCGCCATGAATGTGGGCAACTTCCTGAACGTGCTGGATGAAGGCGCCCTGGTGATCGTGCCGGGGGACCGGGCGGACGTGATGGTGGCCTGCCTGGCATCCTCCTTCTCACCCGAGTTCCCGGTGGCGTCGGCGCTCATCCTCACCGGCGGCCTGGCCCCGGATGCCAACATCTACCCGCTCCTGGCGCAGGCACCGTTCCCGGTGTTCGCCACCGGAGATGACACCTACCAGACCGCCCGCCGGGTCTCCGAGGTCCGCAGCGAGATCTGGTCCGGGCACCGGCGCAAGGTGGCCTCCGCCCTGGGGCTCTGGTCCCGGCGGGTGGATGAAGCCGAGCTGGTGGAGCGCCTGCACCTGCCCAGGCCCGAGCGGATGACCCCGCTGCGGTTCCTGCACGACCTCATCGAACGGGCCCGGTCGCAGCGCCGCCACGTTGTCCTGCCGGAGGGAACCGATGTCAGGATCCTGCGCGCAGCCGAAATCCTGCACCGCCGTGATGTCTGCGACCTGACGCTGCTGGGCCCCGAATCCGCCGTCCGGGAACTGGCCGCCGCGAACGGCATCGACCTCACCGGGATCAACGTCATTGACCCTGCCACCTCCGAGCTTCGGCTCACGTTCGCAGAGAAGTACGCCGAACTGCGGGCGCACAAGGGCGTGGACCTGCCCAAGGCGCTGGAGATCATGCAGGACGTGAGCTACTTCGGCACCATGATGGTCCAGCTGGGCGTGGTGGACGGGATGGTCTCCGGCGCGGCGCACACCACGGCGCACACCATCCGGCCGGCCCTGGAGTTCGTGAAGACCCGGCCGGGCGTGAAGATCGTGTCCTCGGTGTTCCTGATGCTCATGCCGGACCGCGTGCTGGTCTACGGCGACTGCGCTGTGAACCCGGACCCCAACGTGGAGCAGCTGGCGGACATTGCCCTGGCCTCGGCCGAGACCGCCGCCCAGTTCGGCGTGGAGCCGCGGGTTGCCATGCTCTCCTATTCCACCGGAGGCTCAGGATCGGGTGAGGCGGTGGACGAGGTGCGGCAGGCCACCGAGCTGGTCCGCCGGCGCCGCCCGGACCTCGCCGTGGAGGGCCCCATCCAGTACGACGCCGCCGTGGATGCCTCCATTGCCGCGTCCAAGATGCCCGGCTCCTCGGTGGCGGGGCAGGCCACGGTGTTCATCTTCCCGGACCTGAACACCGGCAACAACACGTACAAGGCGGTGCAGCAGAGCTCGGGTGCCGTTGCCGTGGGCCCCGTCCTGCAGGGGCTGCGGAAGCCGGTCAACGACCTGTCCCGCGGCTGCACGGTGGAGGACATCGTGAACACCGTGGCCATCACCGCCATCCAGGCGCAAAGTGCTGCGAAAGCCCAGGTGCAGGAACAGGCGCAGGTCTCTGCAGAGGCACCGGCCTCCTAGGGCACCACGCAGAAAACGTACGACGCCGGCACTTTGGTAAGTGCCGGCGTCGTACTTTTGCCTGGCGGCTGGGAAGGCCTAGGCGGCTGCCTTGACCTTCAGCGGCTCGATCTTGCCAATGACGAACAGGTAATTGGCTGCGCCAATGAGGGAGATCGCGCCGATGACGGCCAGCGGCGCCACGAAGGATCCGGTCTGGTCCACCAGCACGCCGATCAGGATCGGCGTGAAGATGCCGGCCAGGTTGGAGGCGAAGTTCTGCAGGCCGCCGATGGAGCCGACGTGCCGTGAACTTGGGGCAACGTCCGCCGGCAGGGACCAGATTCCGGTTGCCGCCACGGTGAGGCTGGAGTAGGCGACGGACAGGAGGGCAAGGGCCATCCAGGCTTCCGGGACCAGTGCGGCAAACATGATGACGGAGCCGCCTGCCAGGCCGCCGGCGATGGCCGTTTTGCGGACCTTGCTGACCGGGGACCCGGCGCGCACGGCACGGTCGGCCAGGTAGCCACCCAGCCAGCCGAACAGGACGGCGCAGATGCCGGGGATGGCGCCGAAGAAGCCGAGCTTGAGGAGGTCGAAGCCGCGTTCCTTGACCAGGTAGCTGGGGAAGAACGTGATGAAGAAATAGATGGCGCTGTTCAGGCAGAAGAAGCCGAACATCATGCTCAGGATGGTGCGGTACTTGAAGAGCGAACGCCAGGGGAGTTTGGCTGCGCTTTCGTCGTCGCTTGCCGCGCCGCGGGCGCCGCCGTCCTGGATGTAGCTGACTTCGGCGGCGTTGGCGCCGGCGTGCTCCTCCGGGCCGCGGTAGTACTTCCACCACACGGCGGCCCAGATGATTCCAAGGACACCGATGATGATGAACACCGCGTGCCAGGAGGTGAAGGCGACGATCAGGGTGACGATCGGCAGGGCGATGACGGCCCCGACGCGCGAGCCGGAGTCCCAGATGCTGGTGGCGAAGGCGCGTTCGCGGACCGGGAACCAGGTGGCCACCACCTTGGCGGCCGTGCTGGGCGCCGGGCTTTCACCCACCCCGAGGAGGAAGCGCGCCGCGAAGAGGGACCAGAAACTGGATGCGGCGGCGGTGACCATGGTGAAGACGGACCACCACACGGCGGCCAATGAGAACGAGCGGCGCGGGCCTACCTTGTCCACGTACCAGCCCGCTGCGAGCTGGAAGAAGTCGTAGGCCCAAAAGAAGGCGGCAAAGATCAGGCCCTGTTGGGTGGCGCTGAGTTCAAAGTCTTTGCCCATGAAGGGCAGTGCGACGCTGAGGCTGGAACGGTCCAGGTAGTTGATGCTGAGGCCTATGAAGGCAAGCCAGATGATCACCCAGCGTTTGCGGGTCATCAGGCGGGGCTGCCGGGCTGGAGTGCCAAGGGTTGTTTTACTTCCGAGCGTAGTCATGCGGTCTCCTTCGACATATACATGGCTTCGGGTGCGGTGCGCACGTGCGGGAGGGGGAGACGCGGAAGATATCTGCGCCAAAATCATATAGGAATCGGGTTAATCATATAGATTTTGTGATCCAGATCAAGTGTTGCTTTTGGAAAGCCTGCGGAGAAGCTGCCGGCGGCGGGTGGCTTATGATTCCCCCAGCAGCTTCACTCCAACCGGCGCCCGTGCAACCGGGTGCCCCGGTTCAACCCGGTCCACTCCAGTTCAAGAGGTAATTGCGTGCCCCCACGTCAACCATCCGAAGTTCCGCGCGGCAAAGCAGCCGTTCCCGACGTCTACACGGCCATGCGCGCCTCCATCCTGGACGGCGGGATTGCTCCGGGCACCCGCATCAACATTGATGCCGTGGCCCGCAGCCTTGGCGTCTCGCAGACCCCGGTCCGTGAGGTGCTCCAGCGGCTCGAGGGCGACAACCTGGTGGTGTACAACCCCGGCCGCGGCTACAGCACCACCCCGCTCCTGGACCTGCCGGAACTGCGCTCGCTGTTCGAGTTCAGGCTCCTGGTGGAGCCCTGGGCGGCGCGTGCGGCGGCGGTGGACCGCCTTGCCAATCCGGCCGCCGCGCTGGAAAAGGAGCTGGCGGGCTTCCGGGGCACCATGAAGCGCAGCAGGGACCTGAGGCAGGATCTGGTGGCGCACGACACCCGCTTTCATGACACCATCCTGGCCGCCTCCGGAAATCCTGTGGTCCGGCACGCCTTTGCCCAGACGCACTGCCACCTGCACACCTTCCGGCTCTACCCGGCAGATGTGGACGGCGCCATCACGGTGGCTGAGCATACGGCCGTGCGTGAGGCGATTGAAGCCTGCGATCCGGAGCGGGCCGAGGCGGCCATGACCACCCATATCCGCAACTCCTTCGACAGGTTTGCCCAGGCCTTCGAAGGTGAACTTGCCCCCCTGGAGGACAGCGGCCCGCCGCGCAGGCGGATCATCACCGGCTAGCCCAGTGCGGCGCAGCCCCGGCCCTGCAGGGCCGGGGCTTTTGTGTGCCCGGGCAAGCGAATGCCTGCCGGGCAGGTCTTGACCTGGATCACATGTCCTATATGATTTTAGAAATTCGTATAGGAATCGAATCTTTCCCCTCCCAGCAGTCGTAAACCGAAAGTTGAGTTCCATGCCTTCCATCACGTCCATCAAGACCCAGGACGTTCGTTTCCCCACATCCCTCGAACTTGACGGTTCCGATGCGGTCAACGTCGACCCTGACTACTCCGCCGCCTACGTTGTCATCCGCACCGACGCGGGCGATGAGGGCCACGGCTTCATCTTCAGTTGCGGCCGCGGCAATGAAATCCTCACGTCCGCGATTGACGCCTACGCACGCCTGCTGGTGGGCCGCGACATCGACGAGCTGATTTATGACCTGGGCGGCGCGTCCAGGCTCCTGGTCCACGACTCCCAGCTCCGCTGGCTGGGACCCGAGAAGGGCGTGACCCAGATGGCCTGCGGCGCCCTGGTCAGCGCTTTGTGGGACATCCGTGCCCGCCGTGAAAACAAGCCGTTGTGGCTCCTCCTTGCCGAAATGACACCGGAGGAACTGGTCAGCGTGGTGGACTTCACCCACATCCGTGACGCCCTCAGCCCCGAGGAAGCCCTGGAGATCCTCCGCGCCGGCCAGGAAGGCAAAGCCCAGCGCATCGAGTCGCTCCGGAACAACGGGTTCCCCGCCTACACCACCTCCCCGGGCTGGCTGGGCTACAGCGACGAGAAACTGGTCCGGCTGAGCAAGGAGGCGGCCGCGGAAGGCTTCTCCATGATCAAGCTCAAGGTGGGCGGCGACATCAACGATGACCGCAGGCGCATGGCCCTGGCCCGTGAGGCGGTGGGCGCCCTGCCCATCGCCATTGACGCCAACCAGCGCTGGGAAGTCTCCGAGGCCATCGAGTGGGTCAACCAGCTGGCCGAATTCACCCCCTACTGGATCGAAGAGCCCACCAGCACGGATGACATCCTGGGCCACGCCGACATCCGCAAGGGTGTCACCCCGGTACGGGTGGCCACCGGAGAGGCCGTGGCGAGCCGGATCGTCTTCAAGCAGCTCCTCCAGGCCGGCGCCATCGACGTCCTGCAGCTGGACTCCACCCGTGTGGCCGGTGTCAACGAGAACATCGCCATCCTGCTGCTGGCAGCCAAGTTCGGGGTCCCCGTCTGCCCGCACGCCGGGGGAGTGGGCCTGTGCGAACTGGTCCAGCACTTCTCCTTCTTCGACTACGCCGTGGTGGGCCGCAGCCAGGAAAACCGCATGATCGAATTCGTGGACCACCTGCACGAGCACTTTGCCGAACCCGTCCGGATCATCGACGGCCGCTATGCCGCCCCGGCACTGCCCGGCACGGGCGCCGAGATGCTCACCGCCTCCCGCGCCCGCTGGGAATTCCCCAACGGCGCAGGCTGGCAGGAAGTGGGCAACCGGGCCGCCGTCACCGGCGGATCCCTGGCCGCGGCGGCAGGAGCCGGCCGATGACCGCGGCTCCCCACGCAACGGCCGTCCTCGCCGGACCCACCACCGCAGGGGAGCTCGACGCCGCCGTCGGCGCCGCCCACCGTGCCTTCGAACAGGCCCGTTTGGCGGACCCGCACCGGCGCGCCGGCTGGCTTGAAGCCATTGCCGCCGGCCTGGAGCAGGACGCTGCGGGACTTGTGCAGACCGCCGTGGCCGAAACACACCTCGGGACGGCCAGGCTGGAAGGGGAACTGAAGCGCACCGTGTTCCAGCTGCGGCTCTTCGCGGCGGAAATCCGCCTCGGGGAGCACTTCGACGCCACCATCGACCACGCCGACCCCAACTGGCCCATGGGCCCGCGCCCGGACCTTCGGCGCTACAACGTCCCGCTCGGCGTTGTGGGCGTCTTCGGCGCCTCCAACTTCCCCTTTGCGTTCAGCGTGATGGGCGGGGACAGCGCGTCGGCCCTGGCGGCCGGCTGCGCCGTCGTCCACAAAGCCCACGACGCCCACGCCGGGCTTGCGGCCCGGACCGCGCGGACCGTGATCGATGCGCTGGAAGGTGCAGGTGCGCCGTCGGGCCTGTTCTCCATGGTGACCGGGCGGCAGGCAGGCGAGGCGCTGGTGGACCACCCCCAGGTGAAAGCCATCGGTTTCACCGGCTCCACCGCGGGCGGCCGCGCCCTGCTCGACCGCATCGCTGCCCGCCCGGAGCCCATTCCGTTCTTCGGTGAACTGGGCGGCATCAACGCCGTCTTCGTCACGGGCAGGGCCTGGGCCGCGCGGCGGGCGGACATCCTCGCCGGCTATGCTGCCTCGTTCACCCTGGGCATGGGCCAGTTCTGCACCAAGCCCGGGCTGCTGTTCGTCCCCGCGGGGCAGGCCGATGACGTTCGCCGCGAACTGGCGCAGGCCCTGGCAGGTTTCACGCCCGCCCGGCTGCTCAGCCCCCGCCTGCACGACGGGTACTGCGATGCCGTCAGCCGGCTCCGGGACACCGACGGCGTGGACGTCCTGGTGGAAGGCGACTTTGCCGAGGAGCCGGCCCCCACCGTCCTGCTCACCACTGCCGACGAGGTCCGGAAGAATCCGGAGCTGCTCCGCCAGGAGATGTTCGGGCCGGCCAGCCTGGTGGTCGCGTACGACGACGAATCCGGGTTGCCGGACCTGGCCGGGCTGCTGGAAGGGCAGCTGACCACCACGCTCCAGGCGGAAGCGGACGACGACGTCGCCGCGCTCGCTGCCCGGCTGGCGGACATCAGCGGCCGGGTCCTGTGGAACGGCTGGCCCACGGGAGTTACCGTCAGCTACGCCCAGCACCACGGAGGGCCATACCCCGCCACCACCTCGGCCACCACGTCGGTGGGCACGGCGGCGGTCCGCCGGTTCCTGCGGCCGGTGGCATACCAGGACTTTCCCGCGGACCGGCTGCCCGAACCCCTGCAGGACAGCAATCCCTGGCAGGTTCCGCAAAGGGTGGATGGCGTCTGGCAGCGCCCATCCGGCGCCGCAGCCGGGGTTGTGGCCACCCAGGAGGACAAGCAATGAACGCCACAGGCCCGGAAGACGTCCACGCCATACTCCCCGAGGACGCGGACCAGGCCCTGCTGATCGGGCGGGTCTGGGATGTGGAGAGCGGGGGACCACGCGTTGTGGCCGTCAGCGGGGGCAGCGTCTTTGACCTGCACCGCCTGGCCGGAACGGTCGCGGATCTCCTGGAGCTGCCCGATCCCGCTGCCGCCGTCCGCTCAGCCCTGGCAGATCCCGGCCTGGCGGAACCGCGTTGGGACACGGCCGGCGTCGTCAAGGCGTCCCTGGAGGGTGACAGCACCCGGACCCGGTTGCTGGCCCCCGTGGACCTCCAGGTCATCAAGGCCTGCGGCGTCACGTTCGTGGACAGCATGATCGAGCGCGTCATCGAGGAGCGCTGCGCGGGCGACGCCGGACGCGCAGCAGAGGTCCGGGAACTGGTGGGGCGCGCCCTGGGTGGAAGCATTTCCGCCCTGCGGCCGGGATCGCCGGAAGCCGCCGAAGCCAAGCGCGTCCTGATCTCCGAAGGCCTGTGGTCGCAGTACCTGGAAGTGGGGATCGGTCCGGACCCGGAAGTCTTCACCAAGGCCCCGGTCCTCTCCTCGGTAGGCCTGGGCGCGGGCATCGGCATCCCGGCCTTCTCGTCCTGGAACAACCCGGAGCCGGAGCTGGTCCTGATCGCCACCTCCGGCGGCACAGTGGTGGGTGCGACGCTCGGCAACGACGTGAACCTGCGTGATGTTGAGGGCAGGAGCGCGCTGCTGCTGGGCAAGGCCAAGGACAACAACGCCTCCAGCGCGCTGGGACCGCTGATCCGGCTGTTCGACGGGCAATTCACCCTGGACACGCTGCGCGGCGAGGAGATCCTGCTGCGCGTCGAAGGCCCGGACGGCTACCTGCTGGAAGGCCGGAACAGCGTGTCCCGGATCAGCAGGCCCTTCGAGGAGCTCGTGGCGGCGACGCACGGGAAGCACCATCAGTACCCGGACGGGTTCGCGCTGTATACGGGGACCCTGTTTGCCCCGACGCAGGACCGCGACGTGCCGGGACAGGGCTTCACCCACAAACACGGTGACCGGGTGACCATCCGCAGCCGGCACCTGGGTGCCCTGATCAACCGGGTGGGGCCCTGTGAGGAACTGCCGGAGTGGTCATTCGGCCTGCGCCGGCTGTTCGCATACCTGGCCGCGCAGCAGCAGGAGGCGCGGGCCTAGCGGTGGTGCAACAACGTACGACGCCGGCACTTTGGTGAGTGCCGGCGTCGTACGTTGTTCATGGGGTGCTTTGGTGCCTGCGGTGCTTAGCTGTTGTCCGGCTTGGCCAGGCTCTCCTGATCCTCTTCCTTGGCAGGCTCGTCGGAGAGGCCCTGCGGGGTGAGGTCCAGGTCCTCCCGGTTCTCGGGCGCCTCCGGCGCTTCCCCGGTCTCTGCGGCCTTGAGGTTGCCGGTGTCGTCCAGGGCCGGATTGGCGCCCTCCACTCCCGTGGGATCACCCTTGCCGCCGGATCCCGTTCCGGCGTTGAGCGGGGCGGTGCTGCTGGATCCCGTGTTGGTGGGGTCGTTCTCGTCGATCGAATTGGGCTCGTTCGTCATGGAATTGTCCTCTCGGCGTGGTCCAGCCTTGTCCGCCGACCATAGGCACAGCGGGGCCTGATCCGCAAGGAAGGGCCCGACCCGATGTTCCCCTCGGCTAACATCGCTGGCATGCCCGGAACAGCCATCACCACTGCCTTCATCCCTGTCCGCAACCCACACGCCGCGGCCGACTGGTACCGCCGGTTTCTTGGACTCAGCGTCGCGGAGGCGAACACCTTCTCAGCAGTCCTCACCGCTGCGGGAACCGCGTCCGTCACGCTGATGGGCCCGGACAGCGGCATCAAGGCCGCCCCCGGGCTGGCGTGGGCAACCTGCAATTTCATGGTGGACGACCTGACTGGAACGCATGCCGTGCTGGCGGAAAGCGGTGTTCCGGTCGGTGCCATCGAGGGGTCTCCGGAGGTATGCCTCTTCTTCACGGCGCAGGACCCGGACGGCAACACGCTGCTGCTCACCGACCGATAGCGGCTCAACCTATAGTGGGGGTTGAACTGCAGACGCCAGGCTGAGGAGGCCCCGCATGCTCGTGCTCGTCATCAACTCCGGTTCGTCCTCCCTGAAGTACCAGGTCCGTGACGTGGCAGCCGGAACGGTCCTCACCGAGGGGCTGATCGAGAAGATCGGCATGGGCAACGGCGGCGGCGGGGACGGCGAGATCGAGGGCCCGCGGGACCACGCGGAGGCGCTGGAGCAGGTGGACGCGGCCATCCACCGGGAACTGGGCGGCCTTGAGCTCGGTGCGGTGGGGCACCGGGTGGTCCACGGCGGCGAGCGGTTCGCCGAACCCGTCCTGGTGGACAACGAGATCACCCGCGCCATCGAACGCCTCAACCCGCTGGCGCCGCTGCACAACCCCGCCAACGTGCTGGGCATCCGTGCCATCACCAAAAAGTGGCCCAAAATGCCGCAGGTGGCCGTGTTCGACACCGCCTTCCATCGCACCCTGCCCGAGCACGCGTGGCGCTACGCCGTCCCGGACGAGCTGTACACCAACCACGGCATCCGCCGCTACGGTTTCCATGGGACCTCCCATGAGTACGTGGCGCGCCGGTCGGCCGCCCTGCTGGACCTTCCCGCTGAGGAGTTCGACGGCGTCATCGCGCACCTGGGCAACGGTGCCTCCGTGACCGCCATCCGCGGCGGGAAGTCGGTGGACACCTCCATGGGCTTCACCCCGCTGGAGGGCCTGGTCATGGGCACCCGCTCCGGCGACCTTGACCCTTCCATCCTGGTGTTCCTTGGCCGCGCCGGCTGGACGCCCGAGGACATCGACACCATGCTCAACCGGGAATCGGGGCTGAAGGGCCTGGCCGGCAACAACGACATGCGCTCGGTAGTGGAAGCCTCCGAGTCCGGGAACGAAAAAGCCACGATGGCGCTCGCGGTGGCATCCTACCGGCTGGCCAAATACATCGGCGGCTACCATGTGGCAGTCGGTGGGGCCAAGGCTCTGGTGTTCACCGCGGGGATCGGCGAGAACTCCTCCCAGTTCCGGGCGCAGGTGGCGGACCGGCTGGGCGCCCTGGGCATCGAGCTCGACGGCGGCCTGAACTCCCGGCG
Organism: Arthrobacter sp. NicSoilB11; assembly: GCF_019977375.1. Classification (NCBI taxonomy): domain Bacteria; kingdom Bacillati; phylum Actinomycetota; class Actinomycetes; order Micrococcales; family Micrococcaceae; genus Arthrobacter; species Arthrobacter sp. NicSoilB11. The sequence continues at coordinate 3,495,975 of NZ_AP024657.1, read as the reverse complement.
GTCCAAGGAACCGCGCGTCATTTCCACGCCCTCGTCCGCGATTCCCGTCCTGGTGGTCCCCACGGATGAGGAACGCGCCATCGCAGAGGCAACAGCCGCCGTCGTCTCCGCCGGCCGATAAGCCCCATGCCTGACATTTCCCTGCCGATCCGCACCGAACGGCTGGTACTCCGCCGTTTTGACGGCGGTGACCTTGAAGCCTTCCACGCCTACCACTCGTTGCCGGAGACCGCCCGGTTCCTGCCCGGCCCGGCCAAGAGCTACACCCAGTCGATGGAGCGGGTGGGCCGGTACGCCAACTTTGCCTTCGAGAAGGAGGGCGACTGGGTGGCCCTCGCCATCGAGGCAGTGAATGAGCCCGGGCTGCAGGGGGAGGTGGTGCTCAAATGGCTGCCGGGACTCGGCCAGGGCGAAGTCGGGTGGACACTGGCGCCCGGAGCACGCGGTAAGGGTTACGGCACGGAGGCCGCCCGGGCCATGCTCCAGCTGGGCTTCGGGGAACTGGGCATGCACCGGATTGAAGCCCGGCTGGATGAACTCAATGTGGCGTCGGCGTCAGTGTGCGGCCGGCTGGGCATGCGGCTGGAGGCGCGGCACATCGACAAGTGGCATTACAAGGGCCAGTGGGCCACTGAGCTCATCTATGCCATCCTGGCCGATGAATGGCGCATCGGTTCCGGCGGTGAGCTTTAGGCCCTGCCCTTGAGGATCAGGTTCCAGTAGATCTTCGGGAACAGGTCCCGGTCCACAACCCATGAGAACTTGCTTTCGTTCCAGGTGGGCACCCGCGGAAGGGTGGGCATGGGGCGGTAACGGTCATCGAACTCGGCGAACACCACCGTGTCCCGTGACACCGTGAACGGGCACACCGAGTAGCCGTTGTACTTCGCCGGCAGCCGCTTGCCTTTCCGGGCTGCCACCAGGTTCTTGGCCACCACTTTGGTCTGCTTGCGCAGCGCCCCGCCGGATTTGGAGTTGGTGGTGCCTGCGGCATCGCCCAGGGACCACACGTTGGGGTAGCGGAGGTGCCGAAGGGTCTGCCAATCCACCTCCACGAAGCCGCCCGTGTCACCGGCGGCCGGCAGGTCCGTGGCCTTGAGCCAGTCCGGGGCCGACTGCGGCGGGACGGCGTTGAGGACGTCGTAGTGCAGGTTCTCCACGGTACCGGCGGCAAGATCCCGGATGGTGGCTGTTTGGCCTGCAGCATCCACGCCAACCAATTCGCTGTTGGTCCGCAGTTCGATGCCGTACTCCGCAATCTTGCGGTCCAGTTCGCGGTCCACCTCCGGGACCCCGAAAACGGTGGGGTAAGGCTGGACCATCACCACGCGGATCCGGTCCAGGAGGCCCTGTTCCCGCCAGTAGTCGCAGGCCAGGTACATGGGTTTCTGGGCAGCGCCGCCGCACTTGATGGGGCCCGCCGGCATGGTGAAAACGGCGGTGCCGGACGTCATGCTGCGGAGCAGCGTCCAGGCCTTGGACGCCAGTTCGAACTCGTAGTGGGAGGCGCCGGAGGGCGAGTGCACGGCCTCGGCCAGGCCCGGTACCGCGTCCCAGTCGTATTGCAGCCCGGGGCACACCACCAGCTGCCCGTAGGCCACGGTGGAACCGGACGCCAGGGTGACCGTGTTGGCGGCGGCATCAATGCCCGCGGCGGCGTCATGGATCCACGTCACGCCCTGGGGCGTCACGGATTCCTGCGAGCGGATGGCTTCCTGTGCCTGGGCGCGGCCTCCTGCGATATGCGAAAACAGCGGCTGGTAGAGGTGATGGTCCTTGGGCTCGATGACAGCCACGTCCTTGACCCCGTACCGCTGCAGCCGGGCTGCCAGGGAGATGCCGGCGTTTCCGCCGCCGATGATGACTACCTCGTACTGGGCAGCCACGGCGCTACTTCTTCTCGGTCAGCGCGGATGCCTTGTGCGCCGCGCGGGCACCCGTCTTGTCCGACTCCACCACATACTGAGGTTCGTCCTCAGTGGCGCGGTGCGTGTTGCCGTCGAGTTCAAAGTCGCTGGTCTTTTTTTCGACGATTTTGCCGTGCGTCTTGCCCTGCGAAGTGTTCCACTCCACATGCGTTCCCTTGCTCAATGACATGCCTGCTCCTCTGGGATCCCTGCGGAAAACAAGTGCCCCCCAATAGTAAGCATGGTTAGCTTATGGGCGCATTGACAGGGAATTCCTCTGTCACCGCCTCTGAGCAGGTGGGCGGCGGTCCCGTCACGAAGGGAACCAGCCCTGAAGCAGTGCCTGCCGCAGGGCTGGCGAAGGAAAGCGTACGACGGCGGGACGCGCCCGCCGTCGTACGTTTCAGTCCTGCTTCAGGCCGGCTCCGGGCAGCAGTTCTGTTGCGCCCAGGGAATCGGCGATGAAGGCGTAGTCCCAGGCCCTCTCGCGCCACTGCACGTACCGTCCGGACGCGCCGCCGTGGCCACCGTCCATCTCGATCTTCATCACGATAGGTTCGGACCCCGTGGTCTTGTTCCGCAGTTCCTGCACCCACTTGGCCGGCTCCACGTACAGGACCCGGGTGTCGTTGAAGGACGTCACCGCGGCGATCTTGGGGTAGGCCACCGCCCGCACGTTTTCGTAGGGGGAGTAGGACTTCATGTAGGCGTAGGCCAGCGGGTCCGTGATGGGATTGCCCCACTCCTCCCACTCCAGCGCGGACAACGGCAGGTCCGGATCCAGGATGCTGGTGAGCGGGTCCACGAACGGCACCTGCGCCACGATGGCCGCGTACTTCTCCGGTGCCATGTTGGCCACGGCACCCATCAGGAGTCCACCGGCCGAACCGCCCAGGGCGGCGATGCGGGAGGGATCCACCCAGCCCGAGTCCGCCAGCCAGTCGGTGGCGTCCACGAAGTCGGTGAAGGTGTTCTTCTTGGTGAGCTTCTTGCCGTCCTCGTACCAGTGCCGGCCCAGCTCGCCGCCGCCGCGGATGTGGGCGATCACGAACACCACACCGCGGTCCAGCAGGGACAGCCGTGCTACTCCGAAGCCGGGGTCCATGCTCATCTCGTAGGAGCCGTACCCGTACACCAGGCCGGCCGCCGTCGAATCCTGTTTGACGGCCTTGTGCCGCAGGACCGACAGCGGGATGCGCGTGCCGTCACCTGCGGTGGCCCATTCCCGGGTGGCCACGTAATCGCTTCCGTCATAGCCACCCAGCACGGGGCTCTCCTTGCGGAGCAGCAGTTCGCCGGTGGGCTGCTCCGGGGTGGGCAGGACGAAGTCGTAAATGCGGGACGGCGTGAAGTAGGACGTGTAGCCCAGCCGGATCACGGGTGCCTCGTAGTCCGAACCGCCCACCCCCGCCGTGTACAGCTCCTCGTCGAACGCCGGCTCCACCGGCGCCTGCTGCGCAGGCGTGCCCAGGCCGGCCAGCCCCATCACCTGGACGCGCTCGATGGTGTCCTTGCGGATGGACACGACCAGGTGCGTGGCGGTGACACCGGCGCCGTTGACGCGGACGTCGCCGGAATGTTCCACGATGGTCTGCCAGGTCTGTTCTGCCAGCGGCTTGTGGAGTTCTTCCGCGTCAGCCAGGGAGACCATGGAGTTGATGGCGCCGTGGTTGTGCGTGAGCAGGATTTTCTCGGTTTTCCCGTCGGGGCCGTCGAGCAGGAAGGGCTCGGCCTCATACAGGATGCGTTCATCCCGCGAGATCACCGTGCTGACGGTTCCGGTGGGGTCGTCGAAACGGAGCAGCCGGGTTTCGCTGTACTCCGAGCATCCAATGCCCAGCACCAGGTAGCGCCGGTCCGCGGAGAGCTCGAAGCCCAGCCACATGGCGGGGTCGTCCTCCTGGTACACCACAACGTCGTCGGCCACGGGTGTGCCCAGGACGTGCGCCTTCACCTGGTACGGGCGCCAGGACTCGTCCACCACTGTGTAGAAGATACGGGTGCCGTCCGGGGAGAACGCCACGCCGTAGAAGATGTTTTCGATGGCATCCGGCAGCAGTTCACCGGTGCGGAGGTCCTTGATCCGGAGGGTGAAGCGTTCGTCTCCGGAGTTGTCCACTGCGTAGGCATAGAGGGTTCCGTCAACCGTGACGGCGGTGCCGCCTATGGAGAAGAACGGCTTGCCTTCGGCTTCCACGTTGCCGTCCAGCAGGATTTCCTCGCCGGGGATCTGCAGGCCGGGTTCCACGGCGGGCGGAGTCCAGTCCGCCACCTTGTCTCCGGTGTCCTGCGCCTTGACCCGGCAGTGGATGCCGTATTCCTTGCCCTCCGCGGAGCGGCTGAAGTACCACCAGCCGTCCTTGCGGTGTGGAACGGAGAGGTCTGTTTCCTGGGTGCGGCCCTTGATCTCCTGGAAGATGGCCTCGCGGAGCGGCTCCTGGTGCGCGGTGACGGCTTCCTGGTACGCGTTTTCGGCCCGCAGGTGCTCCACGACCTCCGGCGATTCCTTGTCCCGCAGCCACTCGTAGTTGTCCACGAACGTCTCCCCGTGGTGGGTGCGTTCGGTGGGGATCTTCTTGGCAACCGGGGGCGCCGGGGTGGCAGTGCCGGTGGAATCCTGCAGGGAGGTGGAGGTCATGGATTCAATATATAGACCAGCCCGGACAAGTCGGCAGGCCGTTCGCTACCGGGGGAGAAGGGACGCCCCGAATGGGGCGAAAGACTCTGGGATCCTACCCGCGGTTCCCGGCACCCTGAAAGGGTCCCGCAGGGAAAAGGAGAAACCATGACCCCCGAATCCGGACCGGCTCCCCGCGCCAAAGCATGGCTGGCGGTGACCCGCTGCATGGGAACGTCGTGCGTGATGCTGGTCCGCAGGCAGGTGCATCTTCCCAAGGAAAACGTGGGCCGGGTGCTGCGCTTCGCTGACGGCAGCACCTCGCGGGTCTACCGGGAGACCGCCGTCGACCGGCAGCCCGGCGAGCCCTGCATCCTGGTGGTGGCCTTCACGCTGCGCCTGGTCCGGGGCCGGATGCACCGCCTTTTCGAGGCGGAAAGCCTGCTGAACACCCCGCTCTTCGTCGGGTTCCCGGGCTTTGTTTCCAAGCTGTGGTGCGCCCACGACACCTTCGGTGCCTACCGCGGCCTGTACGAATGGGACGGTGCCGAGCGGGCGCGAAGCTACGCTGCGGCCCTCTGGCGGGTCCTGGAACTGGTCAGCGTACCCGGGTCCATCAGCTACAAAGTGGTTCCCGGGCTGCGCCGCGACGAGGTGCTCGCAAACCCCGCCCGGATGCAGGAAGCAGCAGCCACCCAGGACCACGCCTGGTGGCGGCTTCTCGGCCAGGCATGACGGCCGGGCGGGTATGGCAGGCAGGCAACGCACGACGGCGGACACCGACCTTCTGGTGGTAGGCGCCGGTCCCGCCGGGCTCACCACGGCCCTCCAGGCGCACGCCCACGGAGCCACGGTCAGGGTGGTGGACCGGCGCGAACACCGTGTCCGGCCGTCCCGGGCGATGATGCTGCATGCACGGGCACTGGAGGGCCTTCGCCCGCTGGGCGTGACCGACGCGTTGCTGGACCGGGCCGACACCACGCCCCTGGCACGCATACACTTCGGCCGGCGCGTGGTCGAAGCCCGGTTGGGCCACGCTGACCTCCCGGATACCGCCTTTCCGCACCTGACCCTGGTCCGGCAGGCCGACGTCGAGGACGTGCTCTGGCAGGCACTGCAGGCCAGGGGCGTGCCGGTGGACTGGGGCGTGGAGTTCTGCGGACTGGGACCGGAGGGCACCCTGGATACCGGCGGTGGCCCGGGGCCTGGCCTGGTGCATGCGGAGCTTCGCGACGCCGGGGGCGGAGCCGGCGGCCACGCTTCCCGGTTCCTGGCCGGATGCGACGGGCAGTCCAGCACGGTCCGCGGCTTCACCGGCGCGCAGTGGCGGGGTGCCCCGTACCGGGTGGAGGCGGTCCTGGCAGACCTGGAGCTTGATGGCACCCTGGACCCTGGCCTGCTGCACGTGGCCGTCGGGACCGGGGGACTGGCCTTCCTCTTCGCGCTGGGCGAGGGCGCCACCTGGCGGATGCTGGCCACCCGGCCGGCGCTGCCGCAATCCACCGCCGGCTTCGGACAGCTGGGTCCGCCCGTTCCGCCGGATGAAGTGGCCCGCCTGATGGGGGAGTCGGGACTGGGTGCTGCGGTCCGGGACGTGCGCTGGTCAGCCCAGGTCCCGCTTCAACACCGCCTGGCCAGTACGTTCGGAAACACTCCGCTCTTCCTCGCCGGCGACGCCGCGCACGCCCACTCGCCTGCGGGCGGGCAGGGCATGAACAACGGCATCCTGGACGCCCTCAACCTCGGGTGGAAGCTCGGTTTCGCCTCGACGGCAGGCGGGCCGCTCCCGGAACTGCTGGCAACCTATGGGCACGAGCGGCGGCTCGCGGCCCGGCGCGTGCTGGCGCTGACGCACGTCATCTTCTTCGGCGAAGCCTCGCCGCACCCGGTGGCCGGCCTGGCCCGGAGCCTCCTGCCCGTCTTCGCTCCGGTCCTGCCGGTGCTGCTCCGCCGGCAGTGGCTCACCTCCCAGGGCATCAGGCTGTTGTCCCAGCCATTCGTGCGCTACCGGAACAGTGCCATCTCCCTGGACGGCACGCCGCGCGCCGCCGGGTGGCCGAGGCCCGGTGAGCGGCTGCCGGATGCACCCGTGACGGTCGGCGGGCGGGCGGCCCGCCTTCACGAACTGACCGCCGTGCCCGGCGTCCACCTTTTGCTGGAACGCGACGCCGGCCCTGGCACCTTGGGTGAAGACCCCACCCTGCGGGCAGGGGCGGGACCCGGTCCCCTGCTCCATGTCCACCGCCTCGACAGCCACCCGGGCCGGGGCGTTGTGGCGGTCCGCCCGGACGGATACGTCGGTTTCCGCTGTGGGGAGGCAGGCTCCGCCCAGCTGCGCGACTGGCTGCGGCTGGTCGGCGCCGTCCCGGACCAATCAACGCTGTACTAAACGGCGCCGGACTGGAGGGTAGTTGCCGGCGGGCCGCAGGCGTATTCTGTTCAGTTCAAGGCACATCCGCCCAGCGTGAGAGGGGAAGTTCCATGACCATCCCGCCAGTGCACGAACCCGAGCCGTTTCCGCCCGAACCCGGTCCGGAGCCCACATCGCCGGATCCCACCCAGCCGCGCCCGCCCGGCCCGCCGTCTCCCAATCCGTTCCCCGCGCCGGCGCCCCCAGGCCCGCTGCCCGTCCCGGATCCAGGGCCCGCACCGCTGCGTCCGGACCCCACCAGGGACTGACCGGAGAAGCCAGAACCTAGTCCGGAAGGGGCCTCTTGCACAGCAGGAGCTGTGCAAGAGGCCCCTTCCGTGTGCCCGGATAAAGGCGGAAATCCGAAGCCTGCAGGACCGAAAAATTCTTCAGGAATCGGCACCCAAACCCCTTGCGGACCTGCTTCCACGGTGCTAAAAAATCTATGTCAGCGAATATAGATCGACTGACGTGGATGTTGGATCAACTCTCACGAGGAGGGAAGCCATGTTGATGCGAACCGATCCGTTCCGCGAGCTGGACAGGCTAACCCAGCAAGTCCTCGGAACCACTGCACGTCCGGCGGCGATGCCGATGGATGCATGGCGCGAGGACCAGGAATTCGTCGTGGCCTTTGATTTGCCGGGTGTCACGGCGGACTCGGTGGACCTGGATGTCGAACGGAACGTCCTGACGGTGCGGGCGGAGCGTCCCGATCCCGCTGGCAAGGATACCGAGCTGATTGCCGCTGAGCGGCCGCGCGGCGTCTTCAGCCGCCAGCTGATTCTTGGCGACACCTTGGACACAGAGAAGGTGAAGGCCAGCTATGACGCCGGTGTCCTGACGCTGCGGATCCCGGTCGCCGAAAAGGCCAAGCCGCGCAAGATCGAAATCGAAACGAAGGGGGAAAAGCAGGAAATCGCTGCCTAGACCTTAAGGACCGGGAGGCGGCCATATCTGTTGACTGCCTTTTTGGGGCGAATCGCCATTCTGTGCACGCCACAGCGCCAAACAGCGCAACGGCAGCGTAGGCCCTGACCTCCCGACACGGCGGCCCCCGGCTTTGGCCGGGGGCCGTCCGCATGTCCGGGCGGTCCACGTCAAGGGTCAGGTGCCCAGTTCCAGCATCAGGGCCGGCAGTTCGTCGGCAAGTTCACGGGCCAGGAACCCCAACGGGCCCAGCCTGCTGGCCAGCCTGTCTGCCGCGGCTGCGTGCAGGTGGGTACCCCAACAGGCTGCCTGCGCGCTGCTGGTTCCCCGGGCCCCGGAAATGGCCCCGGCCAGCACGTCCCCGCTGCCGGAGGTGCCCAGTCCGCCGTACCCCGTGGTGATCTTCCACAGGTCCGGCTCGTCGGGGTTCAGCCCTGGCGGCTGGGTGATCAGCCCCTGGCAGCTGACTACGGCGTCGAACCGTTCGCAGATTTCGGCCAGGTCCTTCTCGAGGTCATCCGTGTCCCGCCCCAGCAGGATGCCGGCCTCTGTGGGATTCGGTGTGAGGATGAGGCGGCCGCGCCACGGGTCCAACTGGTCCTCCAGGTGTACCAGCGCGGCCAGCGCGTAGGCATCGAGGACGACGGCGGCGCCTTGCTTGCTGCCGGCGCCACCACCGGGGTTGCCGCCACCGCCGTGGTCGCCGCCGGCCTCGCGCTTAAGCAACGCCTCCAGCAGTTCACCGGCAAGGTCGGGGTCGTCCAGGCCGGGCCCCACCAGGAGGGCATCCGCCTGGTCCACGTAGGAGTGGATGCTGTCCAGTTCCGGTTTGACCGAGCCGCCGGCAGTCTCCGGCAGGCCGATGGAACCGCACTCGGGCAGCGCCACCCCCAGCTGGACGGCCACCGACCCGGCAACGGCCAGGGTCAGCTTTCCGGCGCCCGCGCGCAGCGCTGCCGTGCCGGCCAGCAGGGCGGCGCCGGGGGTGGCCCGGGCACCGCCCACCACCAGCACTGAGCCACGGGAATACTTGTCCGCGCCCGGTGCCGGCAGCGGCCAGTCCCGCAGGAGCGACGGCGTCACCAGGGTGGCGCCGGAGGATTCACCGCGGCCGGACACTGGTGTCTCCGGCATGCTCGGTGACGGTGACGCCCTGCTCGGCCAGGTGGTCGGCCACGTTGAAGCTCTCCAGCGTCCACGGCCCAACGCCGGAGGGGCGGACGAACCGGGTCACCGAGGCGTTGAGGATGGCCTCCGTGGCTGCCAGGTCCAGCAGTTCCTTCTCACTCAGCCCCTCCAGCACGTACCGGAACAGCATGATCACGGCGTCGTGGCACACCAGCATCACCCGCTGGCCGGTGCCCAGGCCGTTCAGCTCTGCCAGTACGGACCGCAGCCGCAGCGCCACGTCCGCCCAGGATTCCCCTCCCGGCGGCCGGTAATACAGTTTTCCCAGCCAATCCCTGCGTTCGGATTCCTCGGGGTAGCGGCTCTCCACGCCCAGCCGCGTGAGCCGGTCCAGGATGCCGAGTTCGCGGTCGCGGAGCCGCTCGTCCGTGCGCACCTGCAGCGGCCAGCCGGCTGTTTCCACCGCAATTTCAGCGGTCTGGCGGGCACGGGCATAGGGGGAGGACACCACGGCGTCAGGGCGGAACTCCCCGGCGGTCCGGCCCAGGGCGATACCCAGCGCCTTGGCCTGTTCCCTCCCGGTTGCCGACAGGTCCACGTCCGCATCACGGGCCGGAACCTCGATGACCTCCACTCCGGCCGCACGGGCCTCGGTGGCCGCCACGTTGCCCTCGCTCTCGCCGTGCCGGACCAGGAGCAGCTCCACGGCCCCGGCCTGCTGGACGGCCTCCGTCAGGCCGTCGTCGTTTGCTGATTCACCCTTCAAGAAACCACCCCGTCCTCGCCGTGCCCGAAATGCCGTGCCGATTGCAGGAACACTACCAACGGCGTACCCAGGGGGCGGCGGAAAATAACGGCCGACGGCGGCCGCGCACCATGGGTGCGCGGCCGCCGTCGGCGCAGCAACAGTGCCGCGGGGACCCGAAGCTACGGCTCCGGCGTCAGGACCTTGGAGAACACCGTGGCTCCGTTGGCGTTGCGAAGGCTCACGGTGAAGCTGTTGTCCGCATCCAACTGGACGTGCCCGAAGAACTGGTTTTCGCCGCCGCGCGGGGACTCCCCGGCAAAGCGCCCTGCCTTCGAGAACACCACCTCGGGCCCGAACGTGCCGTCCATCGTGTTGGGGCCGAATGATCCCGCGGCGATGGGCCCGGCCACGAACTCCCAGAACGGATCGAAGCCGGTGAAGGCTGCCCGTTCGGGGGAGTAGTGGTGGGCGGCGCAGTAGTGCACATCGGCGGTGAGCCACACCGTGTTCTTCACGCCGTTGCGCTTAAAGGCGCTCAACACCGCGGCAATTTCCAGCTCACGGCCCAACGGGGCGCCGGCGTCGCGGTTGGACAGGCTCTCCTGGTTGACCGGGCCGTCCGGCACCACGATGCCCAGCGGCAGGTCCGCGGCGATCACCTTCCAGGTCGCCTTTGACTTCGAAACTTCGCGGATCAGCCAGTCCACCTGCTCCTGGCCCAGGATGGAGGTGGCGTAAGGCTCCTTGCCGTCCGTGTTGGGCGATTTGAAGGTGCGCATGTCCAGGCAGAAGACGTCCAGCTGCGGTCCGCGGCTGATTTTCCGGTAGATCCGGGCGGGCTGGTACTGGCCGGCGTCGTCGAACGTTCCCGGGCGCCAGACGGCCGAGCTGTCCGCGATGGGCATGTTTTCCTGCCATGCCTGCCGGCCGCGGGCAGCCAGGGTGTTGACGTCCCGCACCGTGTAGCGGGAGTCATCGATGATCTGGCCGGGGTACCAGTTGTTGTGGGTCTCGTGGTCGTCCCACTGGGCGATCACGGGGACGTCAGCGAACATGGCCCGCATGTTGGCGTCCATGGAGTTGTACCGGTGCCGGCCGCGGAACTCGGTGAGCGTTTCGGCCACCTTGGAGACCTCCTCTGTCACCAGGTTCCGCCACACCTGGCCGTCCTTTTCCACCACGCTTTCGGCGATGGGCCCGTCGGCGTAAATTGTGTCGCCGGAGTGGATGAAGAAGTCCGGGCGGGTCTGGTGCATGGCCCGGTAGCCGCGCATCCCGCCGATCTCCTCGTTGATGCCCCACCCCTGGCCAGCGGTGTCGCCGGTCCACACAAAGCTTTGCGCAGACGACGCCGGGACGTCGCCGCCGCTGCTGGTGCCACCGGTGCGGCCCGTGCCGTTGATCGTTCCGGCGTCCGGCGCCGTGCGGAAGCTGCCGCGGACCGTCTCGCCGGCCGCCCCGCCGTCGTCCTCGAAGCTGATTTCCAGTGCGAAGCGGGTGTTGGACGGCAGGTTTCCCGCATGGATCTTGGCGGTGAAATCGGACGCCTGGGTGGCCCGGGGCCCGCGGAGCACCCGCTCAAAGGCGCCGCGCCCGCGCAGGACCTGGCCGCCGTCGTCCACTGCCCGCAGGACTGCCGTCATCCGGCCGGCGCCGGACGCGCGGGACCACAGGACGGCTGAATCGGAGGTGACGTCGCCGGTGGCGATGCCGCTGGGCAGGGTCAGGCGGTTGCGGACCAGCGCGACGCCTGACGGTGTGGTGCCCGCCTGGGCAGCGGCCGGGACGGATGCGAGCGCGGCGGCCAGGACCGACCCCTTGACGACGGTGCGGCGTGAAACGGTGGCACGGGAGTTCTCAGTCATGCCCTCAGGTTCGCTCCGGCGGGCGCACAGACTCTGTCCCGCTGGTGAACCCCGGGTAAGCCGCTGCTGAACAAGGCGTGGCGGCCGCGTCCGGAGCGTATTGCCGCAGTGGCGACGCGCAAATTCCGCTGCGACGCCCAAAGTCATCTGCGCACCCCAAATATCGCCGCGCCAGGGAATATGCGCGTCGCCAGTGACTAAGCGTGTCGCTGGCGTGCCCTAAGGCCTCGCGAAGTCGCCGATCCGGCCCTCCCGAAGTGCCGCACCCACGGCCGCGATCCCTCCATAGTCGGGAAACAGTACGGACTGCCCGGCAACGAATCCGGAGCCCGCCGTCGGAAGCGTCATGGTGCCAATGGCGTTCACATCAAGGTTGCGCAGGCTGTAGGCCAGGATCGCTGCCTGGACGGGATCGAAACCCTTGTCCACGGTGAGGCAGCAGGAGGCGAAATCAACCAGCGACCGCACCGCGTTCACGTCGTTCAGGGCACTGCCCCCGGTGAGGCGGGCCAGGATGGCACGGAGCATGATCTGCTGGTCGCGGACCCGTTGGAAATCGCCGTCGGAGAACGCGTAGCGCTCGCGGGAAAATTCCAGGGCGGCCTGTCCGTCCAGGTGGTTCATGCCCTGGGTGAAGACGTGCTGGGTTTCGATCGAGGACTGGAAGGACATCGGCACATTGACGTCGATGCCGCCCAGGCCGTCCACCAGGAGCTTGAACCCGCCAAAGTCGAGCATCAGGGTGTGGTCGATGGTAATTCCCAGCAGCTGCTGCACCGTGGCGGTTTGCAGGTCGATCCCGCCATACTGGAGCGCGGAATTGATCTTGGCGCTGCCGAAGCCGGGGATGTCCACCCAGTTGTCGCGGTTGATGGAGACGAGGTAGAGGTTCCGGCGGTCGGCAGGGACATGGACCACCATCAGGGTGTCCGCCCTCTGGTCTGAGGGTTCACCGGTGGCTGCAGTGTGGGCGGCGGCGTCGCGTGCGGGAGTGTCACGGATGTCGCTGCCGATGACGAGGATGTTCATCGGGGTGGCGGGCAGGTCCGGGATCGGGGCAGGCGGCGGTGGGGGAGCAGGAGCGGGCGGGGGAGTTTCAGAGGGAGTCGGGGTGGGTGTGGGCGTCGGCGTCGGGCTGGGCGATTCGGTTTGGGTGGCTGCAGGCTGTGCTTGCTGGCCGGAGCGGCTCAGGCTGAAGACCGCGACTCCGGCAGCCACCACAAGTGCCAGCACCACCAGGGCGGCGACCCAGCGGCGGCGGCCCAGAGCCGCCAGCCAGGCCGGCCGGTGGGAACCGGAGGAACCCGGCGGCAGGGAACCGGAGTTCCCGGAGTTACCGGGCCCGGATGGATCAGAACCGCCTGGGATGCTCATGACGCCTCCACCTCATTGTGTTTGGTGGGTTCAGTGTGCGTCGGGCAGGCCCCGGTTGGCTACAAGGTTATCCAAACTGTCACCTGCGAAGGTTCCATCCGGTTCGGCGTCGAGCTGCTGTAACGCTGTTCCGCTAGGGCGACTGGGGCGCGGTCCCGGGGACCGGGGCGTTAAGGCGGGCATGGCGCAGGATGGAGACAATGGCGGGGGCCAGCTGGTCCTCCATCTCCCGGTACACCTCCGGCGCGCGGCGGTACGGGTCCACGATGTCGTTGTCTGCGGCGTCGGCGGGGAGCGAAAGGTGGCGCACCCCGGCGGCCCGTGCCGGCAAGCCGCGCCACAAGGCGGCGTTGGCAGCCAGCCGGGCGTCGCCGTCAGACGCGTCGCCGCCCGGAAGCGCACCTGGGGAAGATTCGACGGCGGCCCGCTGGCCGTCTGTCCCGGAGGCCCGTTGGGCCAGGACATCAAGCATCCGGGCGAACTCGCGGATGGTGAACGTCCGCTTGAGCAGGGAGGCATCAAGCTGCAGGACCTCGCCGCGGTGCCCGGACGTCATGGTGAGCACCAGGTCAACGCCCCGCAGGATCCTGGGCGTGAGCTGCCGTGCCGCGAACCCTTCGGGATCACCGCCAAAGGTCCGCACGATGTCCGCTGAAATGGGCTGCATGGGTTCGCCCACCAGGGCGCGGGTGCCGGCGCTGGACACCTGGAAACCACCCGGCACCACCTGGTCGAGTCCAGCCTGCAGCAGCCGTTCGGCCACCGGCGAGCGGCAGATGTTGCCGGTGCAGACGGTCAGGATTCGTACTGGTGCGGAAGTGTCCAAGGAGATGTCTCTTTTCCCAGCTGCTGGCGGATCCGGTCCGGACCCGTGCCTTTCAACTTAACACGCAACGGCGCGGCGACGGGCTCCCGGGCCGGGTGCCGCCGCCGCGCCGCAGGACTGCCCGGCGGCCGGAAGTGCCGGTTACAGGGTGGTCAGCAGCTGCTTCATCTGCGTGATTTCCGCCTGCTGCGCGTCCACGATGTCGTGGCCCAGCTTCACGGCGTCCGGGAATTTGCCGGCGCTGATCTCCTGCTGGGCCATGTCGATGGCGCCCTCATGGTGCCCGATCATCTGCTCGAGGAACAGCCGCGCGGCCTCGGTACCGGTGGCAGACTTCAGCTTCTCGATGCCGTCGTCGTCCACCATGCCGGTCATGCCGTGTCCGGAGTGGTCGCTCATCATGGTGGGCACGTTCCACCCGCTGAGCCAGCCGGTCATCTGCGCGATCTCCGGTGCCTGCGCCGCCTTGATCTTGGTGGCGAGCGCGGTCACCTCTGCGGGCATGTCCGGCTTGGCCAGGATGATGCCGCTCATCTCCACCGCCTGGGCGTGGTGCGGGATCATCATCTGGGCAAACGTGATGTCCGCCTGGTTATGGTCGGCGTTGGCGCTGGGCATGGTGCCGGCGCTTGGCATCGTGCTGGACATGGGGTTGGAGCTGCCGTGGTCCATGGGCATGCCGTTGCCGGAGCCGGCATTGGCCGCGCATCCTGCCAGGCCGAGGGAAGCCGCCAGGGCAGCAGCAATGGACAGGGTTTTGATAGTGGTGTTCATGGGTCCTTCAGGGATCTAGTGGAACTGGGCCGGGGTACAGGGCGCAGTCCGGTTTACGTCCGGCTGATGGAGAGGTCGCACGGTGATGGGCTGGGCGGCAGGTACCCGTAGGAAGAGCCTGGGTTGCCGGCCGCCGGCAGCAACGGAAGGACGGCAAGGGTTGCCTGCGGCGGGAGGACCGTCACGGGGCCGCCGGGGACCGACGGCACGCAGGGCGCCCCCGACTCCTGCGCCCCCGGGCAGGAGTTGCCGCAGGTGCCCGGCGCCAGGGCCGGCGGGTCGGTGGAAGCCGGGGCGGCCGCGTGGCCGGGATGGTCCCCAACCGCGGAATGCACGACGGCGGCGGCCCCGGCCGGTGCCGCGGGGGAGTCAGCGCTGTGGGAGGCCATGCTGTGCGACGCCGCGCTGTGCGTATCCATGCCCTGGGCAACAGGCCCGTGCGAAGCATGCCCGGCGGTCAGCACGTGCATGCCCAGCAGCCCGGCGATGACGGCCAGGGTGGCGGCCAGCAGCCAGGCTGCGCGGAGGAAGGACGCCACGGCGCGGGTGGTCATGGCTGTCCCTCCTTCCGATCTGTCCATGCTGTTCAACGTACCTCAGACGGGTTCAGTTTCAGGCGCCGGAGCAGCTGGGCGTTCAGGGCCACCACGATGGTGGACGCGGACATCATCACAGCCCCGGCAGCCGGGGACAGAACCACCCCGGCGAACGCCAGGACGCCCGCGGCCAGCGGCACGGACAGGATGTTGTAGCCCGTGGCCCACACCAGGTTCTCCCACATCTTGCGGTAGCTGGCCCGGGACAGGTCCACCATGGACAGCACTGCGCGCGGATCGTTCCCCGCCAGCACCACGCCCGCCGATTCCATGGCGACGTCGGTTCCGGCGCCAATGGCGATGCCCACCTCCGCGCGTGCCAGCGCCGGCGAGTCGTTGACGCCGTCGCCCACCATGGCCACCTTCAGCCCGCGGCCCTGCAGCTCGGCCACCTTCTTGTCCTTGTCCGCGGGCAGGACCTCGGCGAACACTTCGTCAATGCCCAGGTCCGCCGCCACGGCCTGCGCCACCTGGTGCGCATCACCGGTGACCATGGCCACCTTGACGCCCCTCCGCTGCAGGGCGGACACAGCCTGCCGCGACTCCGGCCGCACCGCGTCCTCCATGCTCACGGCACCCAGGACCGCGCCGCCGTCGACAACGTGGAGCACGGCGGCTCCGCGGTCCATCCACGCCCGGGTGCTTGAGGCCAGGGCCTCGGGTTCGACGACGCCGAGCTCGCGCAGGAGCGCAGGCCCGCCCACGTGCACGGTGCGGCCGTCCACGCTGGCCCGGACGCCCCGGCCCGGCAGCGAGGTGAAACCGGTGGCTTGGGGCAGTGGCAGGCTCCGGGCCCTGGCGGCGCGGACGATGGCCCGCGCCACGGGGTGCTCGCTGTCCGACTCGACGGCGGCGGCGAGGGCCAGCACGGCGTCCGCCTCGACGCCGCCGGCCACGGCAACGTCCTTCAGCTCCGGCTCACCGGTGGTCAGCGTGCCGGTCTTGTCGAACAGGACCACGTCGATGGTGCGCATCCGTTCAAGCGCCATCCGGTTCTTGATCAGCACCCCGGCCCGGGCCGCCTGCTCCGTGGAAATGGCGATCACCAGGGGTATCGCCAGACCCAGAGCGTGCGGGCAGGCGATGACCAGGACGGTGACGGTGCGGGTGACGGCGTCTGGAACGCTTCCCAGCAGTGTCCAGGCGATGAAGGTCAGGACACCGGCGCCGGCGGCGAAGTAGAAGAGGAAGGCCGCTGCGCGGTCTGCCAGTGCCTGGGCACGCGACGACGACGCCTGCGCCTCTTCCACCAGCCGCTGGATCCCGGCCAGGGCGGTCTGGTCGCCCACGGCGGTGACGCGCACCCGGACACTGCTGTCCGTGGCCACGGTTCCGGCCACCACCGGGTCGCCGGCGCCGCGTGCCACGGTTTTGGATTCCCCCGTGATCATGGACTCGTCGAACTCAGCCTGCCCGTCCACCACGGTTCCGTCCGCGGGCATGCGGGCGCCGGGGCGGACCAGGACCAGGTCGCCGGCCTTGAGGTGGGAAACGGGGACGGTTTCCGTGCCGCTGTCCGTAATGCGTTCGGCCTCGTCCGGCAGCAGAGCCGCGAGGGCATCCAGGGCGCCCTGCGCCGACCCGAGGGCACGCATCTCGATCCAGTGGCCCAGCAGCATGATGGCCACCAGCAGCGCCAGCTCCCACCAGAAGTCCAGGTCGAAGCCGCCGATGCGCAGGCTGGTGACCCAGGAAGCGGCAAAGGCCACCGTGATGGCCATGCCGATCAGCAGCATCATTCCCGGAGCGCGGTCCTTGAGCTCCTGCAGGCCGCCTTTGAGGAACGGCTGGCCGCCGTACAGGAAGATGACGGTGCCCAGGACCGGCGGGATCCAGGCGGAACCGGGGAACTCGGGCGGCATGTAGCCCAAAAGGTCGCCCATCATGGGGCTGAAATAGACCACCGGAACGGCCAGGACCAGCGTCAGCCAGAACCGGTCCTTGAACATGGCTGTGCTGTGCCCGGCGTGCTGGCCGTGCGTGTGGACGGTATGGTCGTCGTCGCTGTGGCCGCCGTGTTGTCCATGCCCGGCGCCGTGCGCCGGCGGCTGGGTCAGGGTTCCGCTGGGTGGCTGGTGATGGTCGTGCGGGCCGCCCTGGTGCTGCATGTCGTGATGGTCCTGCATCATTCCTCCTTCGAGGAAGCCGCTGCCAAGCGATCGGAATTTCCGACGGCGGCAGGGCGCTTTTGTGCCTCAGGCGCGGGCAGGGTGGTGGCCGGTTCCGCGGCGCCGGCAGGGGCGCAGCAGCTGCAGCCGGAGGAGGCGAGGGGGAGCTCGGGGCGGTTCCCGGTGTTCATGTCAGTTCCAATCCGTTGAGGGAATCAAGGGGCGCTGGGGTTGAACGGCTGTGAAGGCCGGTGTGGGCACCAGCCGGGACATACCACTTCACTGACAACACCACCAATATACCCCCTAGGGGTATAAGTGGCAAGGGTCCCTACTCTATGTGTCCGCTGCATCCATAGGGCATCCCGCCCTACCTTCCGGCGCGCGGGGCGACCATACTGGGAGTAGTGACGAGAGCCCGCTCCCATAGGGGGGGGCTGGCCGGTGTGCGGGAGGGTGGACCTGTGATGGAGCTCAGCAACCTATACACGTATTCGAGTGCGCTCAGAGACAGTGAAAGCGATGCGGGCATCTTCAGGGTGGAGATGGGGCCTGCAGGCCCAACCTTCCACTGGTCGGACGGGATGTTCCGGCTGCACGGCTACCAGCGCGGCGATGTTGTCCCCAGCATGGAACTGATCTTGTCCCACAAGCACCCGGATGACCGGGAGCGGTGCGAGGAGATCCTGGCGCAGGTATCGACCACCGGCGGGTTCTTCTGCATGTACCACCGGATCGTCGATGCCCGCGGCCGGACCAGGCGTGTGCTCACCTCCGGCGAGGCGATCCTGGCCGCTGATGGAACGCTGGCGGCGTTCGAAGGCGTGACGGTGGACCTCAGCCGGACGCTGCAGCGCGAAACTGAAGAGGCTGCGCGCGAGGCCGTGGTGGGTGCCACCGCAACCCGCACGTTGATCGACCAGGCCAGGGGCATCCTCATGGGGCAGCTGAAGCTCGGCTCCGACGACGCCTTCCAGATGCTGGTCAGCACCAGCAGCCACCGCAACGTCAAGCTGGTGGTGGTGGCAGCGGAGTTGGTGCAGCTGGCCAACTCCCCGGAGGCGCGGACTTACCTCGACCGGGCCGTGCGGGCCATCCAGTTGAACGGCCGGGCAGAACGCATGAACGGCCGGGCAGACCGCGCCGGGGGCCGCCGCGCCGGGTAGCCGGTACCCGGTAGGATATGGGGAGGTGCGCCGGGAAGTCTGGTCGGCATGGATTTGCCGAACCCGGATTTAAGGACGCCTTCATGACCTCCACCCCGCCCACGCCCAGCAGGAACAAGTTTTTCGGCTCCACCGTCTTCGCCCGCGGCAGCTACGCCGAAGCCCTGCGCATCGGGGAGATCCTCCGCAAGGAAACCGTGGGTGGAGCCCTCCTGGTCCTGGCTGCCGTGATTGCCCTCATCTGGGCCAACTCCCCGGCGTCGGACAGCTACTTTGCCCTCCGGGATCTCAGGGTGGGCTATGGGCCGTGGCACCTGGACCTGAGCCTGGGGGCCTGGGCAGCGGACGGGCTGCTGGCCATCTTCTTCTTCCTCGTGGGCCTGGAACTCAAACGCGAATTCGTTGCCGGCGACCTGCGGCAAGTCAGCAAGTCCGTCGTGCCCGTGGCGGCCGCCGTGGGCGGCGTGGCTGTCCCGGCGGTGATTTACGCCGTCGTCAACCTCGCCAGCCCGGAAACGCTGCGCGGCTGGGCCATCCCCACCGCAACGGACATTGCCTTTGCCGTGGCGGTCCTGGCCATCATCGGATCCCACCTCCCCAGCGCCCTGCGGATCTTCCTGCTGACGCTGGCCGTGGTGGATGACCTGATTGCCATCACCATCATCGCGTTCTTCTACTCCAGCGACATCCAGGCCGCGCCGCTGCTCCTGGCCCTCATCCCGCTGGCCGTCTACACCTTCCTGGCCCAGAAGTACCGCCGGTTCTTCGGCCGCCACGCAGTTGCAGCCTGGCTGATCCTGCTGCCGCTGGGTGCCGCGACCTGGGCGCTGGTGCACGCCTCCGGAATCCACGCCACCGTGGCCGGGGTACTCCTGGGCTTCGCCATTCCCGTGATCCGGTCCCGGGCCTCCGGCGGCCCGGAGGCAGGGCCCGGACTGGCCGAGATCTTCGAGCACCGGTTTCGTCCGATTTCCGCCGGCGTGGCCGTTCCCATCTTCGCGTTCTTCTCCGCCGGCGTGGCCGTTGGCGGGTGGGAGGGCCTGGGCTCGGCCCTGACGGACCCGGTGGCGCTGGGTATCATCCTGGGCCTGGTCCTGGGCAAGCCGGTGGGCATCATGGGCACCACGTGGATCCTGACCAAGGCCACCAGGGCCAGCCTGGACAGCTCCTTCAAATGGATCGATGTGTTTGGCGTGGCGCTGCTCGCAGGGATCGGGTTCACCGTGTCCCTGCTGGTGGCGGAGCTCAGCTTCGGGCATGGCAGCCTCCATGACGACCACGCCAAGGTGGGCATCCTGGCTGCGTCACTGATCGCCGCGCTGCTGGCCACGGCTGTGCTGCGGACCCGGAACCGGCAGTACCGGGTCGCCGAAGAGCTTGAGAGGGTGGATTCGGACCACGACGGCGTCCCGGACGTCTACCAGGAACGCACCTGACCCTTCGCCGAGCATCAGGCGGGGGCGAGTGGTTTTGCCTGGGTCTTGGCTGATACCTGGGTTCCCGTTTCGGCGGGGGCTTCCACGTGGCGGATCTCCAGGGCCTCGGGGTCCAGCAGCTTGCGGGTGCCGGTGCGGGCGTCCAGGATCCAGAAGAGTTCCAGGTGCGGGACGACGTCCGTCACCCGTCCCTTGTGGAAGAGCCTGCCGCGGTGCCATGCCTCAATCTGGTCCCCGATGCGGAGCTGGGCGGTACGTACTCCTTGTGCCTCCATGTGGGCTGCCTCCTGCTGTTGTATCCCCGTAAGCACAGCTTGCCCTGACGAGGTTGCCGGAGTGTTTCCGCCCGGTGTTTTTTCTGTGTCAGCAGGGGCGGGCGCACCGATCAGAAGCTTGTTCGTCCATCTGTGCCCTGTAGCTTCGGATGTGCGGACTAGCTTCTGATACGCAGCTGAGCGCGGCAGGCCGGAGCTCAGTCCTCGATCGGGAACGCGACGGCTTCGCCCACAACCCGCAGGCACAGCTCCATGCCGGGCCGCGCGATCGACGCGTTCCAGTGCCGGATGGTGATCACTTCGCCGCCGCCGGGGTAGCGGTGGTCGGCGTGCTCTGCCACTTCCTGGGGCACGTTCAGCTTCAGCCGCACCGTGGTTTCGGGCCCGAAGTAGTCGGTGTCCACCACCACGCCGCGGATGGGGCCGTCTTCGGCGATGCGGATCTGTTCCGGCCGCAGCATCAGCTGCACCCGTCCCTGCGCCGGCGGCCTGCGCACCGGGATGCCGCCCAGGGAGCAGGTGGCCAGGGACCCTTCCAGCCAGGCGTCCAGGATGACGGCGTCGCCCAGGAATTCAGCGGTGGCGCGGTCTGCGGGGCGGGTGTACACCACAAAGGGGTTGCCGATCTGGGCCAGCTTGCCGCCGCGCATCACGGCCACCTGGTCGGCGAAGGAGAGGGCCTCCGCCTGGTCGTGCGTGACCAGGATGGTGGTGACGCCGGCCTCGGCCAGCACCTTGGCCACGGCGCGGCGGGTGGCCACGCGGAGCCCGGCATCCAGGGCGGAGAAGGGCTCGTCCAGGAGCATCAGCTCCGGTTCACGGGCCAGCGCCCGGGCCAGGGCAACCCGCTGCTGCTGGCCGCCGGAGAGCTGGTGCGGCCGGCGCTTGGCCATGGCGGCATCCAGGGACACCATTTCCAGGAGTTCGGCAACGCGTGCTGCCACGGCCCGCCTGCCGCCTTCAAGCTTTGCCGCATCAAGGCCGAAGGCGACGTTCTGGCCAACGGTGAGGTGCGGGAACAGGGCGCCGTCCTGCGCCACGTAGCCGATCTGGCGCTTGTGCGCCGGCAGCCAAGCGCCCTCACCCGCCACCAGGGTCCCGTTCAGCGAGATGCTGCCGGTGTCCGGATGCTCAAACCCGGCGATCAGGCGCAGGAGCGTGGTCTTGCCGGAGCCTGACGGTCCCACGATGGCGGTGGTTCCGCCTTTGGCCACGGACAGGTTGACGCCCCTCAGGACCGCCTGCGATCCGAAGTTCTTGGTGACGTCCGTGATCTGCAGGTGGCTGTTGGTGGTTGCGGCCACGGAGGGTGCCACCCGCGGCTCGGGCAGCCTGCGGGTCGATGGTGCTGTCACTGTCCGGCTACTTTCTTGGACTGTTGGAAGAGGAGATAGGTCATGGGTGCGGAAAGCAGGATCATCAGCAGGGCATAGGGTGCGGCGCCTGCGTAGTCGATTTCGCTGCTCTTGCTCCAGAACTCGGTGGCCAGGGTCCGGGTGCCGTTGGGGGACAGGAGCAGCGTGGCGGTAAGTTCGTTGGCGATGGCCAGGAACACCAGGGCAGCCCCGCCCGCGGCGGCCGGAGCCGTGAGCCGCAGGGTGACCCGGATGAAGGCCAGCAGCGGCGGCTTGCCCAGCGCCTGTGCCGCCTCGTCGAGTTCCTTGGGCGCCTGTGCCAGGCCGGCCCGGAGGTTCACCAGGGCCCGCGGAAGGAACAGGAGAACATATGCGGCCACCAGCACTCCCGCCGTCTGGTAGATCCCCGGTACCAAGCGGATGCTGACGGTGACGAAGGCCAGGGCCACCACGATGCCGGGCATGGAGCTGGTGACATAGTTGGACAGTTCCAGGGACTTGCTGAACCAGCCGGGCCTCCGGACCGCGAGGTAGGCCATGGGGAAGGCGACCACGATGGTGGCTGCGGCGCCGAGGAGCCCGTACCAGAACGTGGCAAGGAGTGCGGGGAGGAATTCGGTGGCGGTCCAGGCCTCGGCCCCGCCGGCCAGGATCCACTTCAGCACGTAGAACAGCGGGAGGCCGAACGCCAGGGCGGTCAGCGCCAGCAGGAAGAGCTGCGCGGGGACGTGGTAGGCATGCAGGGGGAGCCGCAGGGCCTTGGCCTGCACGCCTGAACCGATCCTCGCGTAGCGTGCCGTGCCGCGGCTGCGGACTTCGGCCACCAGCAGCAGCAGGCAGAAGAACACCAGCACGCTGGCCAGCATGTTCCCGGCGGCGCCGTTGAACGTGGACCGGTACTGGGTCATGATCGCGGTGGTGAAGGTGTCGAAGCGGATCATCGCGAAGGCGCCGTATTCGGCCAGCAGGTGCAGCCCCACCAGCAGCGCGCCGCCCGTCAGTGCGATCCGCAGCTGGGGGAGCACCACCCGGAAGAAGGCCCGCCAGGCGCCCAGTCCCAGCGCGGCGGCCGACTGCTCTATGGCCGGGTCCAGCCGGCTCAGGGTGGCTGCCGCCGGAATGTAGACCAGCGGGAAGTAGGAGAGGGTGGAAATCAGGATCCCCGAGCCCAGGCCGCCCAGCGACGGGATGGCCGACACCCAGGCGTAGCTGTTCACGAACGCCGGGACGGCCAGCGGCGCGGCCAGCAGGACTGCCCAGATTCGGTGGCCGCGCAGTTTGGTCCGTTCCACCAGCCATGCCCCCGCCACGCCAAGCAGCAGGCACAGCGGGATGGTGGCAGCCATCAGGAGCAGGGTGTTCAGCAGCAGTTCGCCCACCCGGGGCCGCAGGATGAGGCCGACGGCGGTGTCCCACCCGGTTGCCACCGTCATGTAGGCCACGTACCCCAGCGGGATGAGGGAGAAGAGGGCGATCAGCACCGCCACGACGGACACCGCGGAAACGCCGAAAGGCGGGCGGGGGCGTGTGCCCCGGCCCGCCGTCGTCGTGCTCCGCCGTGGGGGAGCCGATAGATCGGAGGTCACGGAATTACAGTAGTCCTGCCTGGGTCATCAGATCGCTGACCTTCTGGGAGTTGAGTTTCGCAGCGTCCACCTTGGGGGCCTGCAGGTCCTTGATGGGAACCAGCTTGTCGTTGGCAGGCACATCAGAGCCGATGGCGTACTCGAAGGACGTGCCGTTCTTCAGGACTTCCTGCCCCTTCTTGCCGGTGATGAACTTCAGGAAGGCCTGCGCGGCTGCAGCGTTCTTGGACGATTTGAGCACGCCGCCACCGGAGACGGACAGGAACGCGCCCGGGTCCTCATTCTTGAAGTAGTAAGGCGTGACGTTGTTGGAGTTCTCGCCGGTCTTGGCCTGGTCGCCGTAGTAGTAGTAGTGGTAGATCAGCGCGGCATCCACTTCACCGGCGTTGACTGCCTTCATGGCCGTGCTGTTGCCCTTGTACGCCTTGGAGTTGTCCTTCATGGCCTTGAGCCAGTCCTCGGTGGCGGACTCGCCCTTCAGTTCCAGCAGTGCGGAGACAATGGCCTGGAAGTCCGCGCCGGTGGGTGACGCAGCCCAGCGGCCCTTCCATTCGGGCTTGGCCAGGTCAAGCATGGACTTGGGCAGCTGGTCCTCGGTGAGCTTGGTCTTGTTGTAGACCAGGACGGTGGAGCGTGCGGCGATGCCCGTCCACTTCCCGGTGGAGGGGGTGAATTCGGAGGGGACCTGGGCCAGGGTGTCCTTGTTGACGTCGGCGAACAGCCCTGCGTTCTCCACCTGGGTCATGGCGGGGGAGTTTTCGGTGAGGAACACGTCCGCGGGGGACGCCTGGCCTTCCTGGATGATCTGGTTGGACATCTCCGTGTCATCGCCCTGCCGGAGGGTCACCTTGATGCCGGTTTCGGCCGTGAAGGCATCCACCCATTCCTTGGTGAGGCTCTCGTGCTGGGCGTTGTACACCGTAATCCCGCCCGCGGCGGCGCCGCCGGAAGCGGAAGACGAGCCGTTGCCGGCGGGGGTGGCGCCGCCGCAGGCGGTCAGGCCAAGAGCGGCGGTGGCGGCGAGTGCGATGCCGGCCAGCGCGCTGTTGCGGATCTTCATTGAGGCTGCTTTCGGTGGGGAAAAAGTCTGCTTGAACCTAAGTCCTGATGGGCGCCGGTAAACGGTGCCTATGTCAGGAAACTGTAGGGTAGGCAAACCTAAGCTCCAAGCCGGAAAGCGCTTTAAGTGATGAGGTTCACATCAATTACGCAAACAAGGCGTGACGTAATTCTGATGGTCCACTAGGTGTTCGGGTTGGGGTCGTGGACGTCGTGCTCCCCGATGTCCGCGGCACCCAGGAGGCTCTCCCCGGGGGCGATTTCGGACGGGTGGAGCCGGACGCTCAGCTCCGGGTGGTGCAGGTCCAGGGCGGGACGTTCCGAACGGATCCGGGGCAGCGAGGTGAAGTTGTGCCGCGGCGGCGGGCAGGAGGTGGCCCACTCCAGCGAAGCGCCGAAGCCCCAGGGATCGTCCACGGTGACCTTCTTGCCGGCGCGCCAGGTGATGTAGACGTTCCAGAAGAACGGGATGAGGGACGCTCCAAGGAGATACGACCCGATGGTGGAGAACTGGTTCATTCCGGTGAAGTTGTCCTCCGGCATGTAGTCCGCGTACCGGCGGGGCATGCCCAGGACACCCAACCAGTGCTGGATGAGGAACGTGGCGTGGAAGCCCAGGAACAGCATCCAGAAGTGGATCTTGCCCAGGCGCTCGTTGAGCATGGTGCCGGTGAACTTGGGCCACCAGAAGTAGAACCCGGCGAACATGGCGAACACCACCGTGCCGAACACCACGTAGTGGAAGTGCGCCACCACGAAGTAGGTGTCCGAGACGTGGAAGTCCATGGGCGGCGAGGCCAGGATAATCCCGGTGAGGCCGCCGAACAGGAACGTGGCCAGGAACCCCATGCTCCAGAGCATCGGCGTTTCGAAGGTCAGCGACCCGCCCCACATGGTGCCGATCCAGTTGAAGAACTTCACGCCGGTGGGCACCGCGATGAGCATGGTCATGAAGGCGAAGAACGGCAGGAAGATCGCGCCGGTGACGTACATGTGATGGGCCCACACCGTCACGGACAGGGCTGCGATGGCGATGGTGGCGTACACGATGCCCTTGTAGCCAAACAGGGGTTTGCGGCTGAAGACCGGGAAGATCTCCGACACGATGCCGAAGAACGGCAGCGCAATGATGTACACCTCCGGGTGGCCGAAGAACCAGAACAGGTGCTGCCAGAGGATGGCGCCGCCGTTGGCCGGGTCGAAGATGTGGGCGCCGAACTTGCGGTCCGCGCCGAGCGCGAACAGGGCGGCGGCCAGCGGCGGGAATGCCATGAGCACCAGGATGGCGGTGACGAGGGTGTTCCAGGTGAAGATGGGCATCCGCCACATGGTGAGCCCCGGGGCGCGCATGCAGATGATGGTGGTGATGAAGTTGACGGAGCCCAGGATGGTGCCGAAGCCGGACAGTGCCAGGCCGAAGACCCACAGGTCACCGCCGATGCCCGGGGTGAACGTCGTGTTCGACAGCGGCGCATAGGCGAACCAGCCGAAGGACGCTGCGCCCTGCGGGGTGATGAAGCCGGACACCGCGATGGTGGAGCCGAACAGGAAGAACCAGAAGGCCAGCGCGTTCAGGCGCGGGAAGGCCACGTCAGGGGCGCCGATCTGCAGCGGCATGATCACGTTGGCGAACCCGGCAAACAGCGGGGTGGCGAACATCAGCAGCATGATGGTGCCGTGCATGGTGAACAGCTGGTTGTACTGTTCCTTGGTCTGCAGGATCTGCATGCCGGGCTCGAACAATTCGGCACGGATCAGCAGGGCCATCACGCCCCCGGCGCAGAAGAACACGAAGGACGAGATCAGGTACATGTACCCGATGGTCTTGTGGTCGGTGGAGGTGATCCAGTTGACGATGATGGTGCCTTTGGAGCGCCGGACCACTGCCGGTGCCGCCGTGGCTGCGGTTCCGCCCATTCTTTGGCCTGTGGTGGTCATGTTCGGTGCCCTCCTTTACTGTGCTGCGTCCGGGGCCTGCGGTGACGGGGCCGACATCGGTGCCCTGTTGTAGTCGGCGCCCAGGTTGCCCGTGTTGCCCTTGGCCTTCAGGTCCGCGATGTGGCTGTCATACTCCTGCTGGCTCACCACCCGGACCTTGAAGAGCATCTCGGAGTGGTACTCGCCGCAGAGTTCGGCGCACTTGCCCATGTATTCGCCCACGCGGTTGGGGGTGATGTTGATGTAGGGGTTGTACTGTTCGTGGCCCGGATACAGGTCGCGTTTCTGCAGGAAATCCACCACCCAGAAGGAATGCTGCACGTCGCGCGACTGCAGGTGCAGTTCCACTTTCTTCCCCACCGGCAGGTAGAGGGTGGGCAGCCGGTCCGGGGTGCCCCAGTCGCCCGTCAGGTGGGCCTGCTGTCCGGCGTCCTCGTGGACCTGTTCCTTGACGTAGTTGAAATCCCAGGACCACTGCTTGCCGAAGACGTCGATCACCACGTCCGGGTTGGGGTAGCGTGCATCGATGGCCCGCTGTTCCCGGTCCGTGAAGACGAACAGGACGCCGATGACGATCAGCGGGATGGCCAGGTAGAACACTTCCAGCGGAAGGTTATAGCTCAATTGCGCGGGGAACCCTACGGTGTTCTTCCGGCGCCGGTAGGCAACGATGACCCAGATCATCAGTCCCCAGGTGATGATGCCCACCACCAGTGCAGCGATCCAGGAGTTGACCCACAGGTCCGTGATCAGCGCGGTGTTGTTGGTGGTGTCACGGTTGCCGGGCAGGAAGCCGCGGGACACTTCGGCGGAGCAGGAGGCCAGCAGCGGCAACACACCAAGGCCAGCGCCCAGTCCTGCCAGGCGCCGCATGCTTTGGTTTTTGAATGGTTTCCTACCCACCTGTGGTCCCTCCGGCATGCTCCAGAAGCCCAACTGCATGAGCCCACTGCTGGCCCCGGGACCAGCAGTTGTGTGCCCCACCCTACGCCGGGGCGGATGCTGATGGGAAGAGGTTTTCGGGGGGCTGCGCTAGCGGCTGCCGGCCCAAACGGACACTGCTCCCGAATGGCCGGTCACGATGCTTTGGTACACCAGGAACAGTCCCGCCAGTACGCCCAGCACCGAGGTGGCGGGGAGCAGCCAGCGGGACTCCAGGAGCCCGCGGAGACCGTGGAAGGCGGGCCGGCGTGTCAGGAGCGTGGGGAAGGCTGCGGTGATCTGGGCACCCACGGCCACCAGGAACAACACTGTGACGTAGCGGAGGAAACTCCCCTGGTGGGCGTGCTCCTCAACCAGTTGTGACGCGCCCCTGGCCTTTTCCAGCTGTTCCCCCGCTTCGGCGGTAAGGACGGACAGCGGAACCAGCAGCAGTGCCAGGACTCCCATGGGCCAGGCCAGGTAACGCCTGGTGCGCCGGAGCAGGGCGAAAACCACTGCCGAGACCCCGGCCAGCGGAGCCAGGACCACCACGCCGTGGATCAACAGAATATGGGCCGGAAGGCCGGCGATCTCCAGCACGGGAAACTCCTGATCAGTAGCGGGCAGCGGAATGTGGGAAGTGGCTGGGTTCGAGAAGGGCTAGGCGATGCCGGTGGTGCCCAGGAGGCTTCCCACTGCGAACGTGAAGGCCATGGCAAGCGCCCCGCCAACCACCAGCCGGATGGTGGCCTTGCGCTTGGAGCTGCCGCCGATTTTGGCGCTGACGGTGCCGGTCAGCGCGAGCGCCAGGATGACGGCGACGAACGTGACCGGGATGCGCGCCCCTTCGGGCGGGAAGATGATGGCCAGCATAGGCAGCACGGCGCCGACGGTGAACGCGATGGCGGAGGCGAAGGCTGCGTGCCAGGGGCTGACCACTTCCTCTTCGTCGATGTTCAGTTCGGCAGACAGGTGTGCCTTCAGTGCGTCCTTTGCCGTCAATTCTTCGGCAACTGTCCGGGCCGTGGCTTCGCTGAGTCCCTTTGCCTGGTAGATGTGCGCAAGCTCTGCCAGTTCGCCGTCGGGATCGTCCCTGAGCTCCTGGCGTTCCTTTTCGATCAGTGCCCGCTGGCTGTCGCTTTGGCTGCTCACGGAAACGTATTCGCCCAACGCCATGGACACGGCGCCGCCCACCACCGCCGCGGTGCCTGCCACCAGGATTGGCGCGAGGTCGTTGGTCACCCCGGCCACGCCCACCACAGTTGCCGCCACGGAGACGATGCCGTCGTTCGCGCCCAGGACACCGGCCCGCAGCCAGTTCAGGCGGGATGCCACGCTGCTGTCGTGCGGTTCGTTGCGGCTCTGCTTGAGAGTTTCAGACATGCTGGCAGTAAAGCACTGCAGGGACCCCTCTGCCACGAAGGTTTGCATCCCCTAACCACACGGGCATGCCTGGTGCAGACCCTGTACCAACTGCAATCCTGGGCGTACCTTAAAACAAATAAGTTTACTTACTAGTCCTGAAAAGCAGGATCCAGGCCTGGGCGCTCCAAGAGCAGGCAACGGGAGGAGGACGACGGCGATGGACACCTACGGCAATGACGGCAATGGAGGCGCGGGCGCAGGCAGGCGAACGTTCGGCGTCGAGGAGGAGCTGCTCCTGGTGGACCCCGCAAACGGGGAAGCCGTGCCGATGGCCGGAGCACTCCTGAACCTGTACGTCCGCCCCCTGCAGGCCGGAGCCGGGCCCGTCCTGGCCGCTGAGTTCCAGCAGGAAATGATCGAGGTGGTCACCCCGCCCCACGCCACCCTGGCACGGCTGGAACAGGACATCATTGCCGGGCGGGGTATCGCCCGGCAGGCGGCAGGGGACATCGGCGTCAGGGTGGCCGCGTTGGGCACCTCGCCGCTCCCGGCCGACCCGCATCCCGTACAGCTCCGGAGATTCAGGGCAATGACGGAGGAATACGGGCTGACCGCCAGGGAACAGCTCACCTGCGGGTGTCACATCCACGTTTCGGTGGAGTCGCCGGAGGAAGCCGTGGCCGTGCTGGACCGGATGCGTATCTGGCTGCCGGTGCTTATCGCGCTCAGCGCCAACTCACCGTTCTGGCACGGCCAGGACAGCGGCTACGCCAGCTACCGCTCCCAGGTCTGGAACCGCTGGCCCTCGGCCGGTCCGCTGGACATCCTGGGGACCCCGGACGCCTACCACCAGCTGGTGCACG
Source organism: Arthrobacter sp. NicSoilB11 (assembly GCF_019977375.1). Classification (NCBI taxonomy): domain Bacteria; kingdom Bacillati; phylum Actinomycetota; class Actinomycetes; order Micrococcales; family Micrococcaceae; genus Arthrobacter; species Arthrobacter sp. NicSoilB11. The sequence continues at coordinate 3,466,728 of NZ_AP024657.1, read as the reverse complement.
ACATGGTGAGCACCGGCGTCGCCCTGGACGAGGGCATGGTCTACTTCGATGCCCGCCTCTCGCGGCACTACCCCACAGTAGAGATCCGCGTGGCCGACGTGTGCCTGCGGCCGGAGAACACCGTCATGCTGGCGGGAATTGCCAGGGGCCTGGTGGAAACGTCCGCGCGGGAATGGCGCGAGGGCATCGAGCCGGTGTCGGCGCCCTCGGCGCTGCTTCGGCTGGCCGCCTGGAAAGCAAGCCGGTGGGGGCTGCGGGGAGAACTGCTGGACCCGCACACGCACCGCCCGGCGTCCGCGCTCGCCGTCGTGAATTCCCTGCTGAACCACATCCGTGGGGCGCTGGAAGACATGGATGACCTGCCCCGGGTGGAGGCCCTGGTGGACGCGGTACTCAACACCGGCACCGGCGCCGTGCGGCAGATGGAGGTGCTGCACCGCACCGGCGACCTGGAGCAGGTAGTACAGGATGCCGCTGACTGCACTGCCGGCTCCTCCTAGGAGCCGCGTCCTGGACGCAGGCGTCAGTAGGTGGTGGCGTTGGGCAGGATCAATGGCGGCAGCGGTGTCTGATTGAAGTCGAAGGCGTTGGCCAGATCGCCCAGTTGCGGGTTGTTCTCCCGGACCCCGGGGCGGTTGTCGGGCCGGCCGTCGGTGGCGGGGTCGATCCTTTCGCCGCCCAGGAAATCGTCCTCGATGAATTTGAAGTAGGCGTCCTGGCTGAGGATCTGATGGTCGATGTAGCCCTTCTTCGCGTAGGGGCTGATGACCATGGCGGGGACGCGCAGGCCGTAGCCGCTGTTGTCCACCGCAGGTGGCTGGACATGGTCATAGAACCCGCCCCAGTCGTCCCAGTTCAGGAAGATGGCGGTGCTGTCCCAGTCCGGGCCGCTCATGATCGCGTTGACCAGCCCGGCAACATACTGCTGGCCGGTGCTGACCTTGGCCGGGGGATGTTCGCTGACCTCGTCGCTGGGTGCCACCCAACTGACGGCCGGCAGCCTGCCCTGCCTGGCGTCGTCGTAGAAACCGGCAAGCGGTTTGATGTTGCCTTGCTCGCCGTCCTCCTTGACCGTGTCGAAGTACGGCAGCGGATTCCACCGCCCCGGCGTTTCGGCATCCTGCTCAACGGGGGCGCACGTGGCGGCATCGTTGCGGCAGTCCGGCTCGGTGCCGCTGAAGACGTAGTAGGCCCACGGCACATTGTGTTTGTGGAGCAGGTAGGTCAGGTCGGTCCAGGCGTAATTGGGCTGTTTCAGGTTCTTGGCTGCTGCTGCCAGCTTCTCCTTCAGCGCGGCCGGGAATGGTGCTGCGTCGACGGCGGCCTTGCAGGTGGCGTAGGAATCGGTGCGTTTGCAGCTGGCCGTTGCCAGCTGCTGGGTTTGGACGGCAAGGTCGGGGCCACTGCCTGCCTCCCCGAGGGCGTCGCGGCAGGTCTGCAGGTCCTGGTCTGCCTGGCATTCGCCGATCAGGCTGTCATCGAACTCCGCCTTTTCAGGTTCATTGTCCAGGCCATCCAGTGCATCCACGCACGACGACGGCTCCCCGGGCTTCGTGCACTTGGCTGACCACTCGGACACCATGTAGAGGTGGGCCTGCAGGCTTCCGGCTGCGGCGGAGGTGAACATGTGGTCCTGAAGCACGAAATTGTCGGCGTATGTCCAGTAGGTCGGCAGCTGTTTTCGGTCGTGGTAGCCCATCACGTCGGTGCGCCTGGTCTTGTACGTGCAGTCGGTGGCAGTCGCCTCGCAATGGGCAATGCCCTTTTCCGCCTGGGTCACGAACCCGTCCATGGCACCGTTGTTGATGTCTGCCGCCGCGTCGGCAGGACTGTGCGGGCCGCCGTCGTTGCTGTCTGATGAATCATAGAACGGCGCAACGCAACCTCCGCGCGCCGGGTCCGGCAGGCAAACGGCAGGCTTGCCGTCCTGCATGGGAATGCCGTCGGCACCCGGGTAGGTGCCGAAGTAGCTGTCGAAGGATCTGTTCTCCTGGGTAATGATCACCACGTGCTTGATCTTGGAGATCCCTCCGTTGGTCCCGGACGAGGTCCCGGTGCGCAGGGCAACGGGAACCACGACGGCGAGCAGCACCAGGGCCGCCACGGTCAAGGCGGCGGCCGGGACACCGGGCCGTCGTCCCTGCCCCGGGAAGCCCATCTTAGGAAGCCTGCCGGAAGACATCGCCGCCAAAGGCCTGCACGCCGGGGTCGCCGGCCATCCCGAGCCGCGGCAGGTGGAAGATGTCCTCCATGGTGGCCAGCAGGCTGTAGTGGTTGTACGGCTGGTCCGATGTGGCCCCTGCCGGGCTGAACGGGGACAGCACCAGGGCACCCACCTTGCCGCCGGCTGCACCGCCTCCGGGGCTCCCGGCGTCTCCGGCGGACGGCCCGGCCGTGTCGCCCTCGGCCTCGTCGAAGGTGATGACCAGCACGCCGTCCTGCTTGTATGCGGGGGAGGACAGGATGGCCGGCACATGGGCCTTAAGCCACGAGTCCACGGCCCGCAGTCCGCCGCGGGTGCCGTCGGCGCAGGATTCGTCATGCCCGTCGTGGCAGAGGTTGGGCGTGATGTAGGCAAGGTTCGGCGTGGTGGCTGCGGATTTCAGGTCGTTTGCCAGCGCCGAAAAGTTCACCACGTTCTTCACGCAGTCCGGGGACGACGTGATGGCGTGGAAGTAGACGAAGGGGTTGTGGTGCGTGGAGTACATCTCATCGGCGGTCGCCCGGATGTGGTTGTCGGGTTCGCCGGGGACCGGGTGCGCACAGGGCTGCTGCATGTCCTCCATGTACCCCTTCCACGTCTTGCCATGCGCGCTCAGCTGCCCGGCGATGGTCTGTGCCTGGTCCGGGTAGAGGCAGCCGTTGCCCTGCAGGGTGCCGTCCCCATCGCTGCCCGTGGTGTTGAACTCCGTGTAGGTGCGGCAGTCCTGCTCCGTATTGTCGTTGGGCCGCTGGCCGGAAATCTGGGCCAGGTAGTTGGGCAGCGAGTTGTGGGCGATGCCGTAGTAGTTCTGCAGCAGCACGCCCTTCTTCCGGAGGGTGCCGGACAGGTAAGGCGCGGCGGAGTTGCCACCCCACACGGAGTCGTAGCTCTTGTTCTCCAGGTTGATCACGAATACGTGCCCGGGGGCTCCGGCGGCCGTGGGGGTGCCCTGCGGATCGACGGCGGTGCCTGGGGTCTCTGTGGGTGTTGGTTCCGCCTCGGGGCTTTCGGATGGCGTGGCGCTTTGGGAATCGGGAGGCGATGCCGGTGCTGGACCCTGGCAGGCCACGAGCCCGGACAGCAGCAGGGCCAGCAGTGGCAGCAGCGCGGGTGAGGGCCGCCGCCGAACAGCGGTTGAGCGGGCTGATATTCGGTACACACGCGGCCCCTGTCGTCGGTCTCTACAGCGCCCCAGCGTTGACGCCACTCTTGCATACAGATGCCGAGTTGTGCAGGGGCAATCGCTGTGAGTTGGCAGTGAATCAGGTTCCGGGTTGCCGCCGGTGCCGGGTTCAGGTGAACTTTCGGCGGTACACGGCGGCGGCGACTGCGCTGGCTGCCACGAGAAGTCCCGCCAGCCAGGCCAGGGCCGTCCAAATGCCGCTGCCCACGGCCTCCTGCGCCAGCAGGGCACGGATGGCATCGACGATGGACGTCACCGGCTGGTTCTCGGCGAACCAGGCCACAGGGCCGGGCATGGAACCGGTGGGAACAAAAGCGGAGCTGATGAACGGCAGGAAAATCAGCGGGTAGCTGAAACCGCTGGCCCCGTCCACGGTTTTCGCCAGCAGCCCGGCGATCACGGCGATCCAGGTAAGTGCCAGCGTGAAGAGGGCGAGGATTCCGACGACGGCGAGCCAGGCGGCCACGGAGGCTCCGCTGCGGAATCCCATCAGCAGGGCAACGCCCACCACGGCGGCCAGTGCCCCGAAGTTGGCGGCCAGTGACGTGAGCACGTGGGCCCACAGGACGCTGCCCCTGGCCACCGGCATGGAGGTGAACCGTTCGAATATGCCGCCCTGCAGGTCCAGGAACAACCGGTAGGCGGTGTAGGCGACGCCGGACGAGATGGTGATGAGCAGGATCCCGGGGAGCAGGTAGTTGACGTACGGGCCGCCGGAGCCGGTGTTGATCGCACCGCCGAACACGTAGACGAACAACAGCATCATGGCCACCGGTGTGACGGCGGTGGTGATGATGGTGTCCGGGCTGCGCAGGATATGGCGGAGCGAGCGTCCGGCCAGGACCCGTGTGTCGCTAAGGACATGGGTGGTCATGGCAGTTCCTTTCGTGCGCCGGTGGTGCTTTCGGAGCCGTCCTTGGTCGGGTCCCCGACGAGGGCGAGGAAGACGTCCTCCAGCGAGGGCTGCTTCTCGACGTATTCCACCGTGGCGGCCGGAAGCAGCCGCTTGAGTTCGGCCAGGGTTCCGTTCCTGATGATGGTGCCCTGGTGCAGGATGGCTATCCGGTCGGCCAGGTGTTCGGCCTCCTCGAGGTACTGCGTGGTGAGCAGCACCGTGGTTCCGCGGGCAGCAAGTTGGCGCACGGTCTGCCAGACGTCAAGGCGGGCCTGCGGGTCCAGGCCGGTGGTGGGCTCGTCCAGGATGATGACCGGCGGGCTGCCAACCAGGCTCATGGCGATGTCCAGTCTCCGGCGCATCCCGCCGGAGTAGGTGGACACCCTGCGGTTCCCGGCCTCGGTGAGGGAAAACCTGGCAAGGAGCTGGCCGGCAATCTCCCCAGGGCTCCGCAGGTGCCGCAGCCTTGCCATCAGCACCAGGTTCTCCCGGCCGGTCAGCACGTCGTCCACCGCGGCGAACTGGCCTGTGAGGCTGATGGAGCCGCGCACGCCCTCCGGCTCCGCGCCGGCGTCGTACCCGTTCACCATGGCGGTGCCCGCATCCGCCCGCAGCAGCGTGGACAGGATGCGCACCAGCGTGGTCTTGCCGGCGCCGTTGGAGCCCAGGAGCGCGAAAATGCTTCCCGGCGCCACGTCGAAGTGGACGCCCCGCAGAACGCGCAGGCCCTTGAACGACTTTTCGATGCCCTGTACCCGGATGGCGGGTGCCGGGGCCTGGTCATGGGTCATGGCCGGTCCTTTCCCTTGGCGGTGGTCAGGCGCCGTCGGCGGCGGCCCGGTTGATGGAGTCCGTCAGGCGCTGCCGCTCCTTGTTGATCCACTGGCCGTCGGAGTAGTTGCTGATGAAGGTTTCCGCGAACTCCACCGGATCATCCCCCACGATGTCCCGAATGGCCGTACCGTCAGCGGCGGCCCCTTCCACCAGGTCCGCCAGGTCTTCGAGCATTTGCATGAGGACGTCGCCCTTGACGATGGCCCCGGCATAGGTGAAATAGCGCTCAAGGGCGTCAATGGTGGTGCGGTAGCTGCCGGGCAGCTGCTCTTTGCGCGCCTTGTACTGGCGCCAGCGCTTCTTGTCGTCGAACGGGCCGGTGACTTTCTCGATCCATCCCTGCGTCATGGTTGTTCTCCTTTTTCCTGTGGCTGGTTCTTGTTGTGGTGAAGGTGCTCTATCCGTTCGGCGATGAAGCTCCAGGTGCTCCAGAACTCGTCCAGGTAGGCGCTGCCTGCCGTGTTCAGTGTGTAGACCTTGCGGGGTGGCCCCTTTTCGGATGGGACCTTTGCGACGTCCACGAGGCCGCGCTGTTCTAAGCGGACCAGCAGCGCGTACACCGTGCCCTCGACAATGTCGGCGAAGCCCTCCTCCCGCAGCCGGGCCGTTATTTCGTACCCGTAGGCGGGCTGCGCGGCGAGGATGGCAAGGACGATGCCCTCCAGGGTGCCCTTGAGCATCTCGGTCATTTGCTTGCCCATTGGGGGCTCCTCTTTACTACTTAGTGATGCTGACTACCAGTAGATAGTATCACTGAGTACCAGGAGTGCAAGGGCCTCGTAGGTCTTTCTGCCCTAGCACCCCGCTGTTGCCGGGCGTTGACTTAAACCGCGGGAAGCTGGGGCCTGCGGGGCGGACACGCACAGGGCGTGCCGCCCGCAACAGAAAGGAAAGTTCAGTGAAAAAGTGGTATCGGTGGCAGGACTACGTAACAGTCGCCGCCGGTCTCTTCACCGCTATTGCGGTCCTGTGGACGCGGCAGCAAAGCATGTCCACCACGCTCATGCTCCTCTTCGGCGGGCTCCTGGTGGTCAGCGGCGTCATCAACCTGGCCATGCCGGGAATGCCGGCGATGGAATGGGCACAGGCCGTGCTGGCCGCTGCGCTGGTCCTCTCGCCGTGGGTGGGGTCCTACACGGGCGCGACGGGGGCAGCCTGGACATCGTGGATCGCCGGGGCAGTAGCGCTGGTGGTCACCGCGGTGGCCATTAAGCCCAGCACGGAAGCCCATCACAATCTCCGCATCTCGCATTAGCGGAGGCATCCGCCATGACTGAAGTGCTGCGTTACGAAGTGGGCTCCGGAACAGTGCTGGTTGAGACTGCGGACGACAGCTACGGCGTGGACCATCCTGCCCGCAATGAACAGGGGATCCTGGACACAGGCAGGCGGCTGGAAGACGCTCTTGCCAGCGTCCGCCCGGCCGCCCGCGCAGCACTGGAGGCCATGGCGGAACTCACCCCCGAACAAATAGAGATCGAGTTCGGGGTGAAGCTCGCGGGGGACGCAGGGGCGGTGATTGCAAAGAGCAGTTCCGACGCCCATTTTGTCCTTCGAATGTCCTGGAGCCCGGCGGCTGGAGCCCTGCCCGGGGAAGAAATCACGCATAACGGGTGATGGCTATGGTTGCGTTTCATGACAGGTCCGACGCCGGGCGGCGGCTGGGTAAACGGCTCGCCCCCCTGCGCGGAAAGGACGTTGTGGTGCTGGGACTGCCCCGGGGCGGCGTCCCGGTGGCGTTCGAGGTAGCCAAGGCCCTGGACGCGCCGCTGGATGTGATCGTGGTGCGGAAACTGGGGGTTCCGTTCCAGCCCGAGGTGGCCATGGGAGCCATCGGGGAGGGCAATGTCCGGGTCCTGGATCCGCGCACCATTTCCATGGCCCGGGTGACCCAGGAGGACCTGCAGCAGGTTGAACGCCATGAACGCGCCCTGCTGGAAAGCAGGGTGGCGAGGTTCCGCCAGGGGCGCCGGCGCATCGACCTCACCGGCCGCACGGCCATCATCGTGGATGACGGCATCGCCACCGGCTCCACCGCCAGGGCGGCCTGCCAAGTGGCCCGGCAACTCGGTGCGGCAAGAGTCATCCTTGCCGTTCCTGTTGCCCCTGCCCGCGCCGTCGTGGAGCTCAAGGAACCGGACGACGTCGTCTGCCTGCTTTCACCCCAAAACTTCCAGGCCGTGGGCTACTACTACCACGACTTCTCGCCCACGGAGGATGGCGAGGTGGTGCAGCTGCTCGACGCCGCCGCGTCCCCGCCCCGCCACCGCGCCGAGGAAGGGGAAGACGGGAGCCTGGAAGAGAATGTTGAGATTCCGGCGGGAACGGTGACACTGCGGGGCAGCCTCTACCTGCCCGCCAGGTGTGACGGCACGGTCCTCTTTGCCCACGGCAGCGGCAGCAGCCGGCACAGCCCGCGCAACCGCTTCGTGGCCTCCGTCCTGCATGGGGCCGGCCTTGGCACCCTGCTCCTTGACCTGCTCACACCCCAGGAGGAAGTCAACCGGGCCAACGTGTTCGATATCGCCCTGCTGGCCCAGCGCCTCTCCTCCGCCACCCATTGGCTGGAAGCGCGCCACGACGGATCCGCCGGCCGGATCGGCTACTTCGGCGCAAGCACCGGGGCCGGCGCCGCTCTGTGGGCTGCAGCCGAGCCCGGCGCCCAGGTTGAGGCCGTCGTCTCCAGGGGCGGCCGGCCGGACCTTGCCGGGCCGCGGCTTCCCGCCGTGAAGGCCCCCACCCTGCTGATCGTGGGCGGGGCGGACACCCAGGTGCTGGCCCTCAACCGCCAGGCCATGGCCCAGATGCATGCCCCCACGCGGCTGGAGATCGTTCCCGGGGCCACCCACCTGTTCGAGGAACCGGGCACCCTGGCCATGGCGGCCACCCTGGCCGCGGACTGGTTCCGGCAGTACCTCCTGCCGTCCCCGGTGGGGCGTGCCCGGCCGGAGGCCAGGGAATGACGGCGGCCCAGGGCAACCGGGATGAACACGGCGGGGAACGGGCGGCGGGAGCCACGAGGACCTCCTCCACGAGGCGCTGGGCGAACCGTCGGTGCTGGTGTTCGGTCCGGAACGGGCCGGGCGGTGGCTGACGTCCTGGCGCGGGCACCGGGCCATCGGCGTGGTGTACAACCCACGCCGGGAGAGGGGCAACTATGTGCCTACCCGGATGGGCGACCGTTACGACGCGCTGTTCTTGCATCCGCGGACCGAGGCCCTGCGGCCGCTGCACCACGAGTACCAGCCCGGCGAACCGGAGCTCGAAACCGGGCCCTCGGGGTTCTAGCCCACAGCGGTTCCACCCATAACAAAGGAACATGATGGACCAGAGGAGCACCATGGCCACCGGAATCGAGGGGTCCACGCGCTGGCCTGCCATCACCAAGGACGTGGCAGCCTTCCCGGTCCAGCCCAATTTGGCCGATTATGATGCCGCCCGGCGGGACTTCAGCTGGGACCAGGCACGGCAGGCGCTGGCTGGGCTGCCCGGCGGCCGCGGCCTCAACATTGCCTACGAAGCCGTTGACCGCCACGTGGCGGAAGGCCGCGGCGGCAAGGAAGCCCTGCGCTTTGTGCAGGCCGACGGCGGCACCCGGTCCATGAGCTACGGCGACCTTGCGGACCAGACCAACAGGTTCGCCGCCGTACTTCGAAGCCTTGGGGTGGGGCGGGGCGAGCGGGTCTTCTCGCTCCTGGGCCGCAGCCCCGGGCTGTACGTGGCCGTGCTGGGCACCTTCAAGAACGGCAGCGTCTTCTGCCCGCTCTTTTCCGCCTTTGGCCCCGAGCCTGTCCGGCAGCGGCTGCACCTGGGGGCCGGCCGGGTACTGGTGACCACCAAAACGCTCTACCGCAAAAAGGTTGCGCCGCTCCGGGACACCCTTCCCGAACTCCGCCACGTCCTGCTGGTGGACGCGGACGGCAGCCCCGAACCGGGAACCCTGGACCTGGCCCGGCTCCTGGCTGGGGCTGACCCAATCGACGCGATCGCGGACACCCAGCCGGAGGACATGGCCCTGCTGCATTTCACCAGCGGCACCACGGGCACGCCCAAGGGTGCCATCCATGTCCATGGCGCCGTCGCGGCCCACTATGCCACCGGCCTCTACGCGCTGGACCTGCACCCCGATGACATCTACTGGTGTACCGCCGATCCCGGCTGGGTGACCGGCACGTCCTACGGCATCATCGCGCCGCTGGTGCACGGGGTCACCGCCATCGTGGACGAGGAGGAGCTGGACGCCGACCGCTGGTACCGCATCCTCGCGGAGCAGCGCGTCACCGTCTGGTACACCGCCCCCACGGCCCTGCGGATGCTCATGAAGGCAGGCGCGGAACGAGCCGCCGGCCATGACCTCTCCGCGCTGCGCTTCATCGCCAGCGTGGGGGAGCCGCTGAACCCGGAGGCAGTGGTGTGGGGCCAGGACGTGCTGGGCCTGCCGGTGCACGACAACTGGTGGCAGACCGAAACGGGCGGGATCATGATCGCCAACTACCCCGCCATGGACATCCGTCCGGGCTCCATGGGCCGGCCACTGCCCGGCATCGAGGCCGCCCTGGTGGCCCGGGACGCCGACGGCAAGCCCGTGCTCCGGGAAGGCAAGGCGGTCCTGGTCACCGAGCCGGACGCCATGGGGGAGCTGGCGCTGCGGCCCGGCTGGCCGTCCATGTTCCGCGGCTACCTCAACGAGGAGGAACGGTACCGGCGGTGCTTCGCCGGCGGCTGGTACCTCACCGGGGACCTGGCAAAGCGCGACGGCGACGGCTACTTCTGGTTCGTGGGCCGCGGCGACGACGTGATCAAGTCCTCCGGCCACCTGATCGGGCCCTTCGAAGTGGAAAGCTGCCTGATGGAGCACCCGGCCGTCGCCGAAGCGGGCGTGATCGGCGTGCCGGACCCCGTGGCCGGCGAAGTGGTCAAGGCCTTCGTGGAGCTCAAGCCTGGCAACGAGCCCACGGAGGAGCTGCAGCTGGACATCATCGGGTTCGCGCGGAAACGGCTGGGAGCCGCCGTGGCACCCCGGCTGCTCGACTTCACCGCCACCCTGCCCAAGACCCGCAGCGGCAAGATCCTGCGGCGGCTCCTCAAATCCCGCGAGCTGGGGCTGCCCGAAGGCGACACCTCAACACTGGAATCACCGGCAGGACCGGCCATGACACTGAAGGACCAGCCGTGAGTACCCTCAAGAACCAGGCCGTCCCGGACGCGGAGCATGCCCTCCACCTGCTGCGGCAGATGCTGCGGGTGCGCCGGCTCGAGGAAAAATGCATCGAGCTGTACAGCGCCGCCAAGATCCGCGGCTTCCTGCACGTCTACATCGGCGAGGAAGCCGTGGCGGCCGGGGTGATGGAAACCCTGGCACCCGAGGATGCCGTGGTGGCCACCTACCGGGAACACGGGCACGCCCTCCTGCGGGGCGTCTCCGCCGGAGCCATCCTGGCCGAAATGTACGGCCACGCCGAGGGATGCTGCCGCGGGCGCGGCGGATCCATGCACCTGTTCGACGCCGCCACCCGCTTCTACGGCGGAAACGCGATCGTGGCAGGGGGCCTGCCGCTTGCCGTCGGCCTGGCGCTCGCGGACCGGATGTCCGGGCGCCAGCGGGTCACCGTCTGCTTCTTCGGCGAAGGCGCGGTGGCCGAAGGCGAGTTCCACGAAAGCATGAACCTGGCAGCGCTGTGGCAGCTGCCGGTGCTGTTCTGCTGCGAAAACAACCTTTACGCCATGGGAACCGCGCTGGGCCGTTCCGAGTCCCAGACGGACATCGCGCTCAAGGCCGCCGGGTATGAAATCCCCGCCTGGGCCGTGGACGGCATGGACGTGCTCGCGGTCGAGGAAGCAGCCAGGCGTGCCGTGGACGCCGTCCGGTCCGGCGGCGGCCCGCACTTCCTGGAACTGCGCACGTACCGCTTCCGCGCCCACTCCATGTTCGATCCGGAGCTGTACCGGGAGAAAGCCGAGGTGGCGCAGTGGATGGAACGGGACCCCATCAGCCTGCTGCAAGGTGCCATGCGGGCGGCGGGACGGCTGCCGGAGAAAGACTGGGCCGCACTTACGGCGGACGTGGACGCGGAGATCAGCACCGCCGTCGGGTTCGCCGAGAACGGGACGCCGGAACCGGTGTCCGAACTGGCACGGTTCGTGTACAGCGACCGGGCCGAAAGCGACAGTGGCAATGTCAGTGCCGGCGACGGGGCCGGGAAAGGCAGGGCGGAAGGATGAAAACCACCTACCGGGAAGCCATGCGTGCCGCGCTGCGCGAGGCCATGCAGCGGGACGAACGGGTGTTCCTCATGGGCGAGGACGTGGGCCGGTACGGCGGCAGTTTCGCCGTGAGCCTGGGGCTGCTGGAGGAATTCGGGCCTGAACGGATCCGCGATACCCCGCTGTCCGAGTCCGGCTTCGTGGGGGCAGGGATCGGGTCTGCGCTGGGCGGGATGCGGCCCGTCGTCGAGATCATGACCGTCAATTTCAGCCTGCTGGCGCTGGACCAGATCATCAACAACGCGGCCACCCTGCTGCACATGTCCGGCGGCCAGTTCAACGTGCCCATCGTCATCCGGATGACCACCGGCGCCGGCCGTCAGCTCGGGGCCCAGCACTCGCACAGCCTGGAGGGCTGGTATGCCCACATTCCGGGGCTGCGCATCCTTGCCCCGGCCACCCTGGCCGACGCCCGCGGTATGCTCTGGACCGCGCTGCAGGACCCGGACCCGGTGCTGATCTTCGAGCACGGTTCCCTGTACAACGTGGCCGGCGAGCTCGACGACGATGCCGGCGCCGTGGACATCGACAAGGCGGCGGTCCTGCGGCAAGGGAACGGAGGCGGGCAGGGCCTGACGCTCATCACCTACGGCGGCACCTTGCCCATGGTGCTGGACGCGGCCGGTCAACTGGCCGGGGAAGGGATCGACGCCGACGTCATCGACCTCCGCTCCCTCCGCCCACTGGACATGCACACCGTCCTCGCCAGCGTGGAAAAGACGCACCGCGCCGTGGTGGTGGACGAAGGTTGGCGCAGCGGCAGCATCTCGGCCGAGATCGCGGCCAGGATCGCCGAGCAGGCCTTCTTCGACCTGGACGCGCCGGTGGAGCGGGTGTGCAGCCTGGAGGTCCCTGTCCCGTACGCCAAGCACCTGGAGCAGGCCGCGCTGCCGTCCGTGGAGCGGGTCATGGCCGCCGCGCGAAGGGCCGTGGGCGCCGGTGGCTGAGTTCCGGATGCCGTCACTGGGCGCGGACATGGAACACGGCAAGGTGGTGGAATGGCTGGTCAAGCCCGGGGACTACATCCACAAGGGTGACCTGGTGGCGGCCGTGGACACCGACAAGACCGTGATGGACATCGAGTCGTTCCAGGAAGGCGTGCTGGCCGAGTTCCTGGTGGACATCGGCGACACCGTGGACGTGGGCACCCCCATCGCCCGGATCACCGCCACGCCCGCCGAACTCCCGCCAGCCCCGCCCGCGGACCGCGAGGCAAAGGCAGCACCTCCGGTCCGGCACCTTGCGCACACGCTGGGGGTCGACGTCGGACGCATCAGCGGCAGCGGCACGGACGGCGAGGTGACCAGGGCCGACGTCGAACGCGCCGCAGCGGCGTCCGGCACCAGGGCGCCGGAGCCGGCACCAGCACCCGAAGCGCACCGCATCCGGTCGTCGCCGCTGGCCCGGCGGCTGGCCGCCGAACTCGGCGTCCAGCTGTCCGCGGTCACGGGGACGGGCCCGGGCGGTGCCGTCACCGAGGAGGACGTGCTCGCCGCCGTTCCGCCCCGGGGGCGGCCAGCTAAGGAAGCCGGCGCGGAAAAGCCCGCGGCAGCACCGCCGTCGGAAGCCCAACCGGTGGAAGCCCCAACCGTGGAAGCGCCGCGCGGAACCCCGGAGGAGGAGCAGCCCGGGCGGAACCGGACGACGGCGGCGGGCGGCAAGGCGGAAACCCTGCGGCAGGCCATCGGCGCGCTGATGTCCCGGTCCAAGAAGGAAATTCCGCACTACTACCTGTCCACCACCCTGGACCTGGCGGCGGCGATGGCGTGGATGCAGGCGGCGAACCAGCAGCGGCCCGTGTCATCGCGGCTGGTGCCGTCGGCCCTGCTGCTGAAGGCCACCGCGCTGGCGGCGAAGGAGGAACCGGACATGAACGGGTTCTTCACCAAGGGCGCGTTCCATCCCAGCAGTGCCGTCCACCTGGGCGTGGCCGTTGCCCTGCGGCACGGCGGGATCGTGGCCCCGGCGGTGCACCACGCGGACACCCTCAGCCTGGACCAGCTGATGGACCAGCTGCGGGACCTGGTCGGCCGGGCCAGGGCGGGGCGGCTGCAGCGCGCGGAGATGGCCGATCCCACCATCACAGTGACCAACCTCGGGGACCTCGGCGTGGAAAGCGTGTACGGGGTGATCTACCCGCCGCAGGTGGCCATGGTGGGCTTCGGCAAGGTGCTGGAGCAGCCGTGGGCGCACAACGGGATGCTCGGCATCCGGCACGCCGCCATCGCCACCCTGTCCGCGGACCACCGGGTCAGTGACGGGCTGCGCGGCGGGCGTTTCCTGGCCCGCATCGACGAACTGCTTCAGGCGCCGGAAAAGTTGTGAGCAGCGGGAGCCGGACGGATGAGGAGCCATGAACGAACAGGATGCGCGCCAGGCGGTGGAGGCCGCCATCGGCAAAGTGGCGCCCGACGTGGGGCCCGAAGACCTGGAGGGCAGCGCCAGGCTGCGCCAGGACCTGGAACTGGACTCGCTGGATTTCCTCCGCCTGGTGGAGGTCATCGCGGAGGGCACGGGAGTGGACATCCCGGAGGCCGACTACCCTGCGGTGGCCACCGTGGACGGCCTGGTCACGTACCTGGCAGGGCACGGATGAAGCTGGGGTTTGTCATCCCGCAGCGTGGTCGCTGCCGCGCATCCGGACGGCAACCACGGCGCCGGAGGCTGCGGTAAGGATCGCGACGGCGGCGATCGCGGCGGGGATGCCGTAGAAGTCGGCGAGGACTCCCGAGAGGAGGGCACCGACGGCGAATCCGCCGTCGCGCCACAGCCGGTAGACCCCCACGGAGCGGGCCCGCCAGGCCGGGTGGGCCACGTCTCCGATGGCGGCCAGCAGGGTGGGGTAGACCATGGCGGTACCGAGGCCCAGCACGACGGCGGCGGCGAGCCACGGCCCGAAGCTGTGCGCTGATGCGACCACTCCCAGTGCCACGGCCTGCACCAGCATGCCGGCCGCGATGAACCATTTCCGTCCCCACCGGTCCGACGCGGCGCCGGTGGCCAGCTGGGCGGCACCCCAGGCGGCGGGGTACGCGGCCGCCAGGATGCCGATCTGGCCGAGGTCCAGGCCTGCGCCGGCGAACAGGACGGGGAAGAGGCCCCAGGCCAGGCCGTCGTTGAGGTTGTTGACCAGGCCGGCCTGGCTGGCTGCCGAAAGGGATCGGTCCCTGAAGCTGGTGAGGGTAAACACCTGGCCCGTGGAGAGGCCGGCATGGGCGTTGCTGTGGACGCCGACGTGTTGTGAGGCCTCGGCCATGGCATGGTGGTGGGTCTCCCGGACGGCCAGGACAGTCAGGCCCAGTCCCAGGGCAATGAACGCGGCACCCAGCAGGAACGGGGCCGGGCGGAGGCCGTAGGCAGTTGCCAGGTAGCCGGTGGCCAGCGCGGTGGCGGCGACGCCCAGGTAGCCCGCCGCCTCGTTGAAGCCCATGGCCAGGCCACGCTGCCTGGGGCCGACGAGGTCCATCTTCATGATCACGGCCGTGGACCAGGTGAGGCCCTGGCTGATGCCCAGCAGCACGTTGGCCGCCACGATCCAGCCCCACGACGGGGCGAAGATGAGCATCAGCGGTACGGGCACTGCCACCAGCCAGCCCGCCACGAGGACGGGTTTCCGGCCGTACCTGTCCGAGAGCGTGCCGGCGAAGTAGTTCATCGCGGCCTTGGACAGGCCGAAGGCCAGGATGTAGGTCAGCGCGCCCGTGTACAGGTCCAGATGGAACGTCCGGGATGCGAGCAGGGGCAGGACGGTGCGTTCCTGGCCCAGGGTGCCGCCCACCAGCGCGTTGACAGCCACCAGCAGCATGAACTGCGCCAGGTTCTGCCGCAGGCCAAGCACGGCACCGGCTGTTCCGGTGGCATGGCGGGGGAGGGTCCTGCCCGGCATGGGGTGCTCCGTTCGTGGGGACGTAAGGTGGCCCGGGCGTGCGGGGGCACGCCCGGGCCGGGTCCGGACGCGCGGGGGACGCGCCCGGACCTGAACCCGGGCACGAGGGGGGTCCTGCCCGGGTGGTCTTGGGTGGAGTGGCTAGGCGGCGGGGACGCTGTTCTGCCAGGCGTTCCAGGCGGCGTAGCTGCCATCGAGTTCGACGACGTCGTACCCGGCCCGGCGCAGGGCGCTGGCGGCGACGGAGTTCCGGACGCCCGACTGGCAGTAGGACGCGATGGTGCCGCCGGCCGGCAGTTCATCCAGGTGCCACATGAGGCGGCCGCCGCTGAGCTGGTACGCGCCCGGGACATGCCCGGCCTTGTACTCGGTCTTGTTGCGGACGTCCAGGAGCATCGCGGCGTCGAACTTCCCGAGTTCCTCCGGCTGGATCAGCTTGGGAGTGAAGGTGGGCAGGCCGTCCATGCCGGTGACGTAGCCGGCCACGTTGTCGATGCCCACCCGGACCAGATGGTCCCACATGTCCTGGGCCTGGTCCCGGTCCTTGGCAAGGAGCACCAGCGGGTTCTTGTCCGTTTCCGGGTTGACCACCCAGGCGCCGTAGCTGGCCACGGACTTCCCGGCCGGGACGTTCAGGGAACGGGCCACAGTGCCGCGGTGGACTTCGTCATTGGAACGGGTGTCGATGAAGGTCAGCGTGTCCTCCGCCAGGCCCTTGGCCACGACGGCGGTGTCCAGTTCCTTCAGCGGAGCGCGTTCGCCTATGACGGCCGGCCCCACGCGGTTTTCGCGCTTCATGCGGCCGAAGTAGGCGTGGGCGTCGGGCTGGCCGTCCAAAAGTTCATCGATGAAGCCCTGCTCGTCATTGGCGGCGAGGTACGGGCCCCACCAGGCGTAGAGGCGTTCGTAGCCCACGGTGGAGGACGGGATGGCGCCGAGGGCCTTGCCGCAGGCGCTGCCCGCGCCGTGCGCGGGGTGGACCTGGACGTAATCCGGCAGGGTCAGGAACTTGTCGCGCAGGCTGGCGAAGAGCTGCCTGGCGCCCACGAAGCGGGTGTCCACGCCGCCGGCTGCTTCGTCCAGCAGGTCAGGCCGGCCCAGGTCGCCGGAGAACACGAAGTCGCCTGAGAGCAGGTAGCCGGGCTGGTTGCTGAACGCGCCGTCGGTCACCAGGAAGGACAGGTGCTCCGGGGTGTGGCCCGGGGTGTGGACCGCCTTGATGGTGATGTTGCCCAGGGTGATGGTGTCGCCGTCGTACAGCCGCTCGCCGTCGAATTCGTACTGCCAGTCCGGGCCGCCCTCGCCGGAGACGTAGATCCTGGCGCCGGTGGCAGCGGCAAGTTCGCGGGTGCCGGAGAGGTAGTCGGCGTGGATGTGGGTCTCGGTGACGGCCACGATCTTCATGCCGTTTTTTGCGGCGAGGTCCTGGTAGACGGCGATGTCGCGGCGGGCGTCCACCACGATGGCTTCACCCTTCGCCTGGCAGCCGATCAGGTAGCTGGCTTGGGCCAGGTCTTCGTCGTAAATGCGTTCGATAAGCATCTGGTGCTCTCCTTCGGGTGAAAGGGGATGGAGGGGTTCTGAATCAAGTATAGATACCCCCAGGGGTATAACGCAACGAGGGGAACTGATGTGGCCGCCGGTGGCTCAGGCGTGCTGGTGGCCGGCTTCGGCGCGGAGTTTGTCCATGTCCAGGTTCTTGACGGCCTGGATGACTTCCTCGAGGCCGGTGGCGTTGAGTGCTCCAGGCTGGGAGAAGACGAGGGTCTTGTCCTTGAAGGCCATCAGGGTGGGGATGGAGGTGATGTTTGCTGCGGCGGCGAGGGCCTGTTCGGCTTCGGTGTCCACCTTGGCGGAGGTGATGTCCGGGTGGCGTTCGGCGGCGGCGCCGTAGGTGGGGGCGAACATGCGGCACGGGCCGCACCATGCTGCCCAGAAGTCTACGAAGACGATGTTGTTGTCCTCCAGGGTCTGGGCGAAGGATTGCTCGGTGATGTCGATGGTTGCCATGGTCTGTCGTGTCCTTTCGGGCGGGTGGGGTTGTTGCCTCGCGGCAGGGCCTAGGTGGTGGGGAGTCCGGCGCGGGTCCACGCGGTCATGCCGCCGGCCATGGTGTCCGCCTTGTAGCCGACGCCGTTGAGGGCTTCAGCGACGGCGGCACTGCGGTTGCCGCTGCGGCAGATGGCGATCACGGGCACGGCCGGGTCCAGTTCGGACAAGCGGGCCTGCAGCTCGCCCATGGGGATGTGCAATGCGCCGGGGATCATCCCTTCGGCGACTTCGAAGTCCTCGCGGACGTCAAGGATCCGGGCGGTGGAGCGGCGCTGGTCGGTTTCGGTGATGGTGATTTCAGCCATGGTGGTTCTCCTTTGAAGTGGTTCGGCTGGGTTGCCGGGTGGTGCTGCTTGCCTAGCGGACGGGCTCGCCGGCTTGGCGCCATGCGGCCATGCCGCCGCGTACCGAGTAGGCGTCGTACCCCTTGGCGGCCAGGAGGCGGGCTGCTGAGGCGGACCGTACTCCGGAGGCGCAGACGGCGATCACGGGGCGGGTCTTCTGGATCCCGGCGGTGCTGGCCTGCAGCCGGTCCAGGGGGACGTGCTTGGCCTGCGGCGCCCGGCCGGTCCGCCATTCCTGGGCTGACCTGACGTCGATCAGTGTGGCGCCCGAGCCCAGGAGTTCCTTGGCCTGCGCCACGGATACCGTCTTGTAAGGCTTGCTGAAGGCTTTTTTGAGGGAATCGATGAGTCCCATGGTGTTCTCCTCTTGGTGGGTCAGGCGGTGACCGTGCCGGCGGTGACCCATGCCGCGACGGCGAAGATGAGTACCGCGAATGAGATGCGGATGTGCTTGTCATGCAGGCGGCGGGCCAGCCGCGCGGCGACGACGGATCCCAGGATTGCCGGGACTGCGAACGCCAGGGTGGTGGCCCAGTCGACGGTGTAGCCGGCGGCATGGGCGCTGAAGCCGGCAGCGGAGTTGACCACGATGATTGCCAGTGACGTTCCGACGGCCTGCTTCATGCGCAGGCCCAGGAAGATGGTCAGCGCCGGGGTGATGAGGAAGCCGCCGCCCACGCCGAGCAGCCCGGTGAGGAACCCGACGAGCAGGCCAACGCCTACGGCCTTCGGGGCGCAGGAGCGGAACGCCCGGTGCGGCCCCGTGCTGCAGGACCCTTCGGTTTCACGGGGTTTCATCAGCATCCGGATGCCTGCGGCCACCATGATTCCGGCGAACGCCAGCATCAGTAGGTTCGGGTCCAGCAGCTTGCCCACGGCCGCGCCGGCCCAGGCCGCCGGAATCCCGGCGCCGCCGACCAAGGCGATCACGGGCCAGTTCAGGCCCTCCCGGATCCTGGGGAGCAGGGCCGTGAGCGAGGATACGCCCACCACCAGCAGCGACGTCGGAATCGCCTGGGCGGGGCTCATGCCCACGCCGTACACCAGGGCCGGAACGGCGATGATGGAGCCGCCGCCGCCCACGACGCCCAGGACGATGCCGACGACAAGCCCCAGGCCCAGGGCCGGAATCATGCCGCGGCGTCCTCTTCTGCTGCCGGAACGGGAAGCTGGAGGATGGCGCTTTCGCGGGTGGGTTCCTTGGCGGCCTTGTTCCACGGCATGGCCGAAAGGGCCTTGCCCATGGCGCAGGTGTTGGTTGCGGCCGAGAACGTCAGGCCGGTTCCGATGGCGCCGGCAAGCATGCGGACCTTGGGGGAGACGAACTTGCCGCCCACCAGGCCCAGCATCACCAGGGAGCCGGCGGCCAGGCGGACCTGGCGCTCCAGGTCCCAGCGGTCCTTGCCCTTGACCACGTCGCCGCCCGCGGCGGCGAAGCCCGGAACGCCGCCGGTGAGGACGTAGGCGGTGTCGAGGCCGACGGTGGCCATCCGCTGCCGTGCCTGCTCGGCGCGGACGCCGGACTGGCACACCAGGACCACGCGTGAACCCAGCCGGGCGGCGAGCTCATCGGTGTGCTCCGAGAGCAGCGGCAGCGGCACGTTGTAGGAGCCGCGGATGTGCATGGACCCGAATTCGGCGGCGGAGCGCACGTCGATGACCACGAGGTCCTGGTGCTCCGTGAACCAGGACCGGAGGGTTTCGGGGGCAAGCGCTGTAACGGCGGTTGCTTTTGAAGGGGAAGTCATTGATGCCTCTCGGAGGGGATGGGCTGGATACCCCACCGAGTATCACAGATACCCCCGGGGGTAGTCAAAACACCCGGAGGGGTATACAGTTGACGGGAGCACCCCATCAATGGAGACCCTTCTTATGGAACTGAACCCAACCGAACTCACGCCCGTGATCAACCGCCTCAAGCGCGCCCAGGGACAGCTCGCCGCCGTCACCCGGATGCTTGAAGAAGGCCGGGACTGCAAGGACGTGGTCACCCAGCTGGCCGCCGTGTCCAAAGCCCTCGACCGCGCCGGCTTCGCCATCATTGCCACCGGGCTGGAGCAGTGCATCACGCAGAAGGACCAGACCATGGACCGGAAGGACCTGGAGAAGCTCTTCCTCTCCCTGGCCTAATCAGCCTGCAATATCAGCGGACCGTCGAATATCCCGAGGAGCACCATGACGTACACCCTGGCCACCACCGTGTCCCTGCCTTGGGCGGAAGCGCTGGAGCGCACCCGCGAGGCCCTTGCGGCACAGGGCTTCGGGATCCTGACGGAAATCAACGTCCGGTCCACCTTCGAAGCCAAGCTGGGCGCCGAGGCCGCGGACGCCGTCGGGGATTACGTCATCCTGGGCGCCTGCAATCCGGCCCTTGCCAGCCGTGCCCTCGCAGCCGAGCCGGAAATGGGTGCGCTGCTGCCCTGCAACGTGGTGGTGCGGCGTAAGGCCGATGCCACCGAGACCACCGTCGAGGCCATTGACCCGCAGGCCATGGTCCAGCTCAGTGACGCTGCCGCGGTCAAAGAGGTTGCGGACGACGCCGGCGCGCGCCTTCGGAAGGCCCTCGCCAGCCTGGGGTGAGGCAGGGGAAGTCCGCACCAGACTTCTTGTGGCGACGCGCTTGAACACCTGCGACGCGCATATTCCCTAGCGCTCGGGCTATTCGGGCAGCGCCGGGGAATGTGGGTGTCGAAAGTGGGCGTGGGCAGCGGGAAGCTCTCGGGAGCGGTGGCGGATCTCCAGCTGGACCACATCGCGCGTGAAGGAATACGTGAGCAGCGCCAGCGCCACCGCCGGGAAGGCGGCAGCCCACGGGATACCAGGGACAAGCGCCACCAGCAGCGCCAGCGGTTGGAAGGCTCCGATGGCCTTGCGGGAAACACTGGGCGGCAGCGGCTCACGCAGGTGCGGCCTGAAGAACGCGGCGGCCGTGAACACGTAGTACATGCCCCCGATCGCCAGTGTCCACGGGCCCGCCACCGCCGCGGCCGCGATGGACAGCACAAGCACCAGCGCGGCGTCGGTGGCGGCATCGAAGCGTGCTCCCGCCGGGGACGCTGTCCCGGTCCGCCGCGCCACGGCGCCGTCCAGCCCGTCCATCAGGAAGGCGACACCGCCCAGGACCGGCACCAGGAAACTGCTGCGCCCGGTGAACAGTTCCGGGACGGCCACCACGGCGCAGAGTGCCACCAGGACGGCACGGAGCAGGGTGACGCGGTCTGCCGGAGTTGAAAAGCGCGGGATGCGCCGCAGGACAGAGCCGACGGCGGCCGCGGTCACCAGGGCGCCTGCACACAGGCCGGCCATTTGGAGGACCGGTCCGGAGGCGGACAGGGATGACAGCCACAAGGCCGGGACCGCGTAGGCGGCCAGGGTTGCCACCGCGTCAGGCATCGCGTGCCCGGACATCGCCCATCCGGCTGCGCCCATCTGCCACCTCCCCCCGCATGCTGGCAACGGCCCCGGCGATCGTCACGGCCGGCGACGCCCGGCACGGACCCCCGTGCCGTCGTCGGCCCTTCTCCCGCGGCCGCTACGGACCAGGCCCGCCAGAGCCAGCAGCGATCCCGCCCCTTCGGCGACGGCGCTGAGGGTTTTCGAGAAGAACCATACGGGATCGTACATTGCCGGAATCGGACCTATGGCCGGGATGTCCACGTATCTGTAGAGCATGACGGCGGCGAAGGCGCTCAGTGCCACCGCCAGGGCGAGTGCGTAGGCGGCGCGGCTGCCGCGGACCAGGACATAGAGGCCGGCCACCAGGGCCGCCGCGGCTTCGAGCAGGAACAGGGTGCCCTGGCTGATGGTGCCCGGCTGCGCGGCCTGGTAGCCCGGGGCCAGGAAGAGATGGACGCCGGCATCGATGAACAGCGCCAGGGCGGTCAATAAACGTAGAGCCACGTCTATGTATACGCCCGAAGTTCCCCCCCGGTTCACCCCGGACCCTTATATCTGCGGGTTTTATGGGGAATATTTAGGGGCATCCGCAGTCTTGCCCCTGTAGCGGGCAGCGAAGCCTGCGGCCCTACGAGTAAGGAGAATGACAATGACCCTTCCCCAGGAACTCACGCCGGGAACATGGCTCCTGGACATGTCCCACAGCGAGATCGGCTTCAGCGTCCGACATGCCGGAATCAGCAAGGTCCGTGGCCGCTTTACCCAGGCCAGCGCCGAAGCCAGGGTGGGGCGGTCCCTGGAGGAGTCCTCGGTGCATGCCACGGTGTCCACGGCAAGTTTTGACTCCGGTGACGCCAACCGTGACGCGCACGTGAAGGGCGCGGACTTCTTCGACGTCGAAAAGTATCCCGAAATGACGTTCCGCGGCACCCACATCGAAGGGGACGGGGAGGAATACACCCTGACGGGGGACCTGACCATCAAGGGCGTGACCAGGCCGGTGGAGCTTGAGGTTGAGTTCACCGGCGTCGCCGTGGATCCCTTTGGCGCCACGCGGGCAGGATTCTCCGCGGAAGCCGAAATCAGCCGCAAGGAGTTCGGGCTCACCTGGAACGCCGCGCTGGAAGCCGGCGGCGTGCTGGTCAGCGACAAGGTCAAGATCAACCTCGAGGCGGCTCTGGTCAAGCAGGGCTGACAGGCCGGACCGCGGCAAGGCAACGTCAGGCAACCGCCGTGGACCTCCGCCTGGTCCCCCGTGTGCTGTTCCTCCGGGCTGCGTGGCGGAAACGGGACCGCTGGGACGCCGCCCGGATCGCCGCACACCAGGACCATGCCCTGACGGAACTGCGCCGGGCGGCCTACGCCGGCTCGGAGTTCTACCGCCGCCACCATGCCGGCCTGCACGACGCTCCGCTGGACCGGCTGCCGCAAGTGACCAAAGCAGACCTGATGGAGCACTTCGATGAGGCCATCACCACCCCGCACCTGACGCTGGCGGAAGTGGAAGGCCATCTGCGGTCGCTCGTCGAGAGCGGTGGAGACCCCGGACTGCCATGGAAGGGCCGCTGGTGGGCGGCGGCGACAGCCGGGACCACCGGCCGGCGCGGAACGTTCGTCTGGAACCGCGCGGAGTGGGCTACCGTCCTGGCCTCGTACGCCCGCGCGAACGACTGGGCAGGGTTTACCCTGGGGCTGACCCGGCCGCTGAAGGTGGCCCTGGTCAGCTCGCGGGTCCCCACCCACCAGTCAGCCGTCGTCGGCGCATCGGTGCGCTCCGGAGTGGTCCCCACCCTTCGCCTGGACGTCACCGCACCCATGGAGGAGAACGTCGCCGCCCTCAACCGGTTCCAGCCCCGGGTCCTCGTCGGTTACGCCTCAGCGCTCAAACCCCTGGCCGCGGAACAGCTGGCAGGGCGGCTGCACATCGCGCCGCAGGGGGTGATGTCAGCCTCCGAGGTGCTCAGCGCCCAGGCCGCAGCGGAACTGGAATCCGCGTGGGGCAGCGCCCCTTTCGACGTCTACGCCGCCACCGAAACGGCGGGGATCGCATCCCCCTGCACCTACCGGAACCGCCACGTTTACGAGGACCTCCTCATCATCGAACCCGTGGACCAGGCCGGCAACCCCGTCCCGGCGGGGACAACCGGGTCCAAGCTCCTGGTCACCGTCCTGTTCTCCCGGACCGTGCCGCTGATCAGGTACGAGATGTCGGACACCGTAAGGCTCGGCGGCAGGGGCTGCCCCTGCGGACGCAGTTTCACCGTCATGGAGGATATCGAGGGGCGCATCGAGGACGTCCTGCAACTGCCGGGCAGGACCGGCACCGTGAACGTGCACCCGAATGTCTTCCACCAGGTCCTGGACCAGGCGGCCGTCGCAGGCTGGCAGGTCATCCAGGAACCGTCCGGGCTGCGGGTGCTGCTGGCCGGACTCGCACCCGGGCAATCCGAGGAAGGCGTCCGGGCTGCGGTGACCGCCGCCCTTATGGCTGCCGGCGCGGCGCACATGCCCGTGGACATCCGGCTGGTGGAGCGGCTTGAACGGACCGCCCTAGGGAAAGCACCATTCGTGCGCGCCTGGAAAAACCGGCCCTAAGGTGCCCCCGGACGGAGGTAACCGGCCCGTTGACGCCCGGCCTACACCGGTTCCGGCCGCACCTTCACGTTGCCCAGCGAGCGGATCAGAGCGACGGCGGTGATGGACCCGGCCGCCATGATCGAGGCCAGCACCACCACCTGGAACCGGCCGGCCTCCAGGGGTGAGGCGCCGCCGAAGATCGCGCCCACGAATGCCCCGGGAAGGGTGACCAGCCCGGTGGTCTTGGTTTGGTCCGTGGACGGGATCAGGGCCGAGTGCACTGCCTGCCGCGCCTGGAGCAGGGTGGCCTGCCGGGGCGTCGCCCCCAGCGCCAGCCAGCCCTCCACCTGGTCCCACTGCTCCAGGACGGCCTCGAAGAAACGGCGTCCGGCCAGGGTGGCGATGGTCATCGAGTTGCCGATCACGATCCCGCCCACGGCCAGCAGGTACCGCGGCGCGAATTCGATGGCGCCCGTTCCAAACACGACGGCCACCGTCACCAGGATGCCGGCAGCCATGGTCACCGCCACCAGGGCGAAGCGGCGCCAGGACCAGGTGAGCCTTCGTGTTGCCGTCACGGACGCTACGGTGAACATGACCAGCAGGGCCACCCCCACCCACAGCGGGTTGCTGATGACGCCGCCCAGCACCAGGCTGATGGCCGCGAGCTGGGCTGCCCCGCGGAGGATGGCCAGGGCAGGGGAGAGGTACGACGGCGTCCGCGCGCCCCAGAGGATTCCCACCGTGAGTGCCGCCAGGATGGCAAGGGCCACCAGGGTGGGCAGCAGGGTGGAAAGGGCGGGCATGCCGCCAGCTTACTGAGCGAGCGGTCCCGTCCCTGCAACGCCCGCTCACACCCGGCAGGTTTTGCTCGAGCGCCCGCCCACGTCTGACCCGCGGAGGCAACGGGTTGGTCAGTATGGCCGGAGGGGATAAGACTGTGGGTATGGCACGGGGAACGCTTCGGATCTTCCTGGGTGCGGCCGCGGGGGCCGGCACCACGTACTCCATGCTGCGTGAGGCGCACCAGATCCTGGCCGGCGGCAGGGACGTCGTGATCGGCATCGCCGCCGCGCACGGGAGGCCTGACACCGGGCAGCTCCTTGACGGGCTCGACGTCGTGGCGCCGCGCCTTCTGCCCGACGGCAACGGGGCGGAGGTACCCGAGCTTGACCTGGACGCTGTGCTGGCAAGGAAACCGGAGGTGGCCGTCGTCGACGAGTATGCGCACGTCAATGCTCCGGGCAGCAGGAATACCCGCCGCTGGCAGGACATCGAGGAGCTTCTGGCGGCGGGGACGGACGTGCTCACCACGCTTGCCGTCCAGCATGTGGCATCGCTGAAAGACGTCGTCGCCGCAATCACCGACGAACCAGACGGGGAACCGGTCCCGGACGCCGTGGTGCGGCGGGCAGACCACATCGAGCTGGTGGACATATCGCCCGAACTCCTGCGCCAGAGGGTTGCTGACGGGAACGTTGTGCCCAGGGACAGGATCGACGCTGCCCTGGCCAACGAATTCCGGCTGGGCAATCTCATTGCCCTGCGTGAAATCGCCTTGATCTGGCTGGCGGACCGGGTGGACGAAGGGCTGGCGGGCTACCGGAAAAGCCAGGGGATCACCGCCACCTGGCCGGCCCGCGAGCGGGTTGTCGTCGGACTCAGTGGAGGCCCCGAAGGGGAGCTGCTCGTCAGGAGGGCGGCCCGGATCTTGTCCCGGGTCAACGGCGGGGACCTGCTGGCGGTTCACGTCCGGCGCGCCGAAAGCACGGCCGCGACGCGGGGGCAGCTGCTGGACGCGCAGCGGCGCCTCGTCGCCGACCTCGGCGGCACCTGCCATACGGTGTCCGGTGAGGACGCAGCGGGGTCCCTCCTCGAATTTGCCCGCAGCGTCAACGCCACCCAGATCGTCATCGGCGCCTCACCGGGGACGCTCCGGAGCAGGATCCTCGGTATCGGTGCAGGCGCCAAAGTGGTCCGGGGCTCGGGCGATATCGACGTGCACATCGTCTCCCTTCCCCAGGGCGGCCCTGGGTTGCCGGGGCCATCTCCCGCGGCGCTCAGCGGCAGGCGCACGCTGATCGGCTTCGTCCTGGCTGTGGTCCTCCCGGTCCTGGTAACGGCGGCGCTGTCCCGCAATCCGGAGCTCAACCTCGCCACCCACGCACTGGTCCATCTGACCGGGGTGATGGCCGTGGCGTTCATCGGCGGCCTGTGGCCTGCGGTGCTCGCCGCCGTCCTGGACTCGCTGCTGCTGAACTACTTCCAGACGGACCCGGTGGGAACGCTCAATATCAGCGACCCGCAAAACGTCTTCGCGCTGCTGGTCTTCCTCAGTGCAGCGGTGGCCGTGTCACTGGTGGTGGGCCTGTCCGCAAGGCGCGCCCGGGAAGCCGCACGTGCCCGCGCGGAAGCCGCCACCCTCGCGGACCTCGCCCACGATGCCCTCCTGGCCGATGACACCGTTGCAGCGTTCATGGGCAAGGTCCGGGAAACCTTCCAGGTCCGTTCGGCCGGGCTCTTCACCACATCCGGGGACAAGGACGCAGCATGGGAGCTCCAGGCGTTCTCCGGGGAGGCGCCTCCTCCCTCCCCGGACACGGCAGGGTTGACGGACAGCGTGGAACTCGCCGACGAGCGGACCGCCCTGGTCCTCTCCGGACGCACCCTCACCGCCGGGGACCGGCTCCTCCTGTCCGCCCACGGCGCCCACCTCCTGTTGCTGCGCCAGCGCCATGCCCTTCAGCGGACGCTGCAGAGCACCGCGAAGATGGCCGAGGGCAACAACGTCCGCACGGCCATCCTGCGGGCGGTCAGCCATGACCTGCGCACGCCGCTGGCGGGGATAAAACTGGCCGTAACGGCCCTGCGGCGCCAGAGCCGCAGGCTTCCCGATGAGGTGCAGGCCGAGATGCTCGAGACCGTCGAGTCCTACACCGAGCGCCTGGACGCCCTGATCGCCAACCTCCTGGACATGTCCCGGATCTCCAGCGGTTCGGCTGCGCCACTGACAGCGCCCGTCACGTGGCGTGATGCAATCGAGGACGCGCTGCGCGGCCTCCCGGCGGACCGGATCCGGGTGGAGCTTCCCCCGGACATCCCTGCGATCTATGCCGACCTGGGGATGTTGGAGCGGGTCATCGCCAACATCGTGGAAAACGCGCTTAAATACGCGCCGGCGTCCGACGTGGCCATCGTCGGCGTTTCGACGCGAACCAGGGGAGTGGGCGACGGCGGAACCCCCTTTGGCGAGTTGCACATCGTCGATCACGGGCAGGGCGTGCCCGCTGCCGCCGTCGAGGGGATCTTCCAGCCCTTCCAGCGCCTCGACGACGCCCCCGCGGGACTCGGGATGGGGCTTGGCCTCGCCGTCGCGAAAGGCTTCACCGAGGCCATGGGCGGTCACCTGCTGGCCGAGCCGACCCAGGGCGGGGGACTGACCATAGTCATCCGCCTGCCCCAGGTTGCCGCACCGGACGTTTCCACCCCTCGCCGGAAAGCAGGCACCAGCACCTCATGAGGACAGTATTGATCGTTGACGACGAGCCGCAGTTCCTGCGTGCCCTCCAGGTCAACCTGGAGGCTGAGGGCTACCGGGTGCTGACCGCCCTGGACGGGGTGGCCGCCCTGAAGCACGCGGAAGGCGGCCATCCGGATGCCATGGTGCTGGACCTCGGACTGCCGGACATCAACGGCGTGGACGTGATCACCAGGATCCGCCGCACCAGCAGCATGCCCATCATCGTGCTTTCCGCCCGGCACGGGTCCGTGGACAAGGTCCGGGCCCTGGACGCCGGGGCGGACGACTACGTCACCAAGCCGTTTGGCCTGGACGAACTCCTGGCCCGGCTGCGCGTTGCCGGCCGCCGGAGCGGCACGTTGGACGTGGCCGACGGCGGGGCCGCCATCGATGTGGGTGATTTCCAGGTGGACCTGGCCAACCGGAAGGTGACCCGGGCGGGGGATCCGGTCCGGCTCACCCCCCGCGAGTGGGCCATCCTGGAAATGCTGGTGCGGAATCCCGGCCGGCTGATAACGCAACAGCAGATGCTCGCCAGGGTCTGGGGTCCCGGCTATGACAACGAGACCCACTACCTGCGCGTCTACATGGGCCAACTGCGGCGCAAACTGGAGGCGGATCCCGCCCGCCCCCGCCACCTGCTGACCGAGGCCGGCATGGGCTACCGCTTCGAGCCGTGACCTGCCGCCGGACCGCTCCGGCCGCCGTCGAACATCACGCGTAAAGGAAACATCAAGAATTCCCTTTCTGGCGCTTCCGCCAATTTCGCCGGTGCTAGCTTCGCAATGATCGCGGTGCAACGGGCAGCGCGGAAAGGCAGACATGACCACGTTGAGCAGGCCCCCGGCGGATCCTTCCGCCACCCACCCGCACGGAAGGGAGGCGCTGAAGGACTGGCTGCTGTTCGGGCTGCAGGACAGCAAGGGCACCCACCAGGGCCCCGGCGGTGTTCCCACCCAGCACGAAAAAAAGCACTCGTGGTGGCAGGTCATGTGCCTTACCGGCGTGGACTACTTCTCCACCCTGGGCTACCAGCCGGCCATCGCCGCGCTGGCAGCCGGTGTCATCTCCCCGCTGGCCACCCTGGTCCTTGTGGCCGTGACACTGTTGGGTGCCCTGCCGGTCTACCGCCGGGTTGCCGGTGAAAGCCCCCGCGGTGAGGGCTCCATTGCCATGCTGGAGCGGCTGCTGCCCCGCTGGGGAGGAAAGCTCCTGGTGCTGGTCCTGCTCGGGTTCGCCGCCACCGACTTCATGATCACCATGACGCTCTCGGCCGCCGATGCCACCGCACACCTGATCGGCAATCCTGTTGCCCCCGGTTGGCTCCAAAACCAGAACGTCCCCGTAACGCTTTTCCTGCTGGCCCTGCTGGCTGCCGTGTTCCTGCGCGGGTTCAAGGAAGCGATCGGCGTCGCCGTCTTCCTGGTTGTCCTGTACCTGGGCCTGAATGCGGTGGTGGTGGTTGCCACCCTGATGCAGGTGGTCTCCCACCCGGTGGCGATGGGCGACTGGTGGACGAATCTGTGGGTATCCCACGGCAACCCCCTGGTGACGGTGGCCATCGCACTGCTGGTGTTCCCCAAACTGGCGCTGGGCCTGTCCGGCTTCGAAACCGGCGTTGCCGTGATGCCGCAGGTCCGCGGAGCGGCGGATGACACGGAGGAGAACCCGGCGGGCCGAATCCGCGGAGCCCGGCGCATGCTCACCACCGCTGCGGCGATCATGAGCGTGTTCCTGCTGACCACCAGCTTCATTACCGTTGTCCTGATTCCGGAACAGGAATTCCAGCCCGGCGGCCAGGCGAACGGGCGCGCCCTGGCCTACCTGGCGCACGAATACCTGGGCGTGGGCTTCGGCAGCGTCTACGACATCAGCACCATCGGCATCCTCTGGTTTGCCGGTGCCTCGGCCATGGCCGGCCTGCTGAACCTGGTTCCCCGCTACCTGCCCCGCTACGGCATGGCCCCGGAGTGGGCCAAGGCTGTCAGGCCCCTGGTGCTTGTGTTCACGCTGGTCGGGTTCCTCATCACCTTCATCTTCAACGCCGACGTCGACGCCCAGGGCGGTGCCTACGCCACCGGCGTCCTGGTGCTGATGACCTCCGCAGCGGTGGCCGTCACGTTGTCGGCGCGCCGGCGCGGGCAACGCAACCTCACCTTCGGCTTCGGTGCCATCTCCGTGGTGTTCGCGTACACCACGGTGGCCAACATCTTCGAGCGGCCCGAAGGCATCCGGATCGCGGCGATCTTCATCCTGGGCATCATCGTCATCTCCCTGCTGTCCAGGGTCCGCCGGTCCTTTGAGCTGCATGCAACCCGGGTGCACCTGGACCAGCAGGCCCTGGAGTTCATGTCCAGCACCCTGGACGGCCCCATCGCGATCATCGCGCACGAGCCGCTGCGGATGTCTGCGGAGGCATACCGGGACAAGCTTGAGTCTGCCATCGAGGTCAGCCACCTCCCGTTGGCAGGCGATGCCCTGTTCCTGGAAGTGATCGTGGATGACTCCTCCGACTTTGAAACGGAACTGTATGTCCGTGGCGTGAACCGCCACGGTTACCACATCCTGGAAGTCCACGGGCCGGTTGTTCCCAATACCATCGCCTCGGTACTGCTGCATATCAGGGACGTCACGGGGCTCATGCCGCACATCTACTTCCGCTGGACTGAGGGGAATCCGATCACCAACCTGGTGCGGTTCCTGTTCCTGGGCGAGGGCGAAATCGCGCCGGTGACCAGGGAGGTGCTGCGCGAGGCCGTCCCGGACGTCACCCAGCGCCCGTGGGTCCACGTCGGCTGACCGGGGGATACGTCGTCGTCCCGTCCCTGTGCGCAGGGGCAGCCACGTGCGGCACTGTTGCCGCCACCCGCGCGGCGTCCGCCAGGCTGACCGGGACGTCCGCGCGGAAGGCCGCCTCGGCGTCGTCCTCCCGCACGCCCGCCGCCAGCACCATCACATGCACCATGTCGCCGTAGGAATCGTTGCAGGCCAGGATGTCGCCGGGCACTCTGTGCCCCTGCCCGCCCGTCGAGGGCCACGGCTGGAAAATGACCCACCACCCCTCGCCGTCCTGGTCGGGGAAAAGGTAGCCGCCGGCCGGGTGGAGGGCGCGGCCGTTCAGTGCGCGCCCGCCGTAGCCCTCCACGGCCTCGGCTGCCGCGGCAAACCTGACCCTGCCACGGTCATCGGGCGCCTCATCCCACCGCATCTCCGCTCCTTGCCGTCACGTGCATGTGCTGACCTGCCTCCATCAAAGGACGGTGCACGCGCGGCCGGGGCGGCAGGGCCGTTTTATTGACGGAATATTTACAGCCTGTCCCGCCGGGGAGATGCCTGGGCCACCAGCGCCGTGGTCGGCCACCATAATGGAACCCATGCACAGCCCCGTCACCATCCGCCCCATGTGCCCCGAGGACTGGGACGCCGTCCACGCGATTTACGCCGCCGGCATTGCCACGGGGGAGGCGACGTTCGAGAGCGAGCCGCCCACCTGGGAGGCGTTCGACGGCGGCCGGTTGCCCGGGCACCGGCTGATCGCCGAGGACGCGGGCCGGGTTCTGGGCTGGGCCGCCGTGACGTCCGTTTCGTCCCGGGAGGTCTACCGGGGCGTCGTGGAGCACTCCATTTACGTGGCGCCGGAAACGCACGGCCGGGGCGTGGGCAGGCTGCTCCTCGGTGCACTGATCGATTCTACGGAGGCGGCAGGAATCTGGACCATCCAGTCCAGCATCTTCCCGGAGAACACGGCCAGCCTGGCGCTGCACCGGAAGCTCGGCTTCCGGGTGGTGGGAACCAGGGAACGGATCGCGCGGATCAGCCACGGCCCCAAGGCCGGGCACTGGCAGGACACCCTGCTCCTGGAACGCCGCAGCGCGGTGGCCGGGACGGAGTAAGGCCTACCTCGAAGGCAGCGTCAGGATCTCGGCGCCGTCCTCCGTGATGGCGATGGTGTGCTCGGTGTGGGCCGTCCTGCAGCCGGTGGCGCTCCTTAGCGTCCACCCGTCGTCGTCCGTCACCAGCTGGTCCGTGTCCGCCATGATCCAGGGCTCCAGCGCGAGCAGAAGCCCGGGCCGCAGCTTGAAGCCGCGGCCGGGCCGCCCGGTGTTGGGCACGTGCGGGTCCTGGTGCATGGTGGAACCGATGCCATGGCCGCCGAACTGCGTGTTGACCGGATACCCCGCATCAATGAGGACGCGGCCGATGGCGTACGAGATGTCCCCGATCTTGGCTGCCGGCCCTGCGGCGGCGATCCCGGCTGCCAGGGCGCGTTCCGTCGCCTCGATCATCGCCACGCTCTCCGCCGGCCGTGATTCGCCCACGATGAAGCTGATGGCGGCGTCCGCGGCCATCCCGTTCTTGACGACGGCGAGGTCCAGGGTCAGCAGGTCGCCGTCGGCCAGTGCGTAGTTGTGGGGCAGCCCGTGCAGCACGGCATCGTTGACGCCCGTGCAGATGTAGTGGCCGAAGGGACCCCGGCCGAAGGACGGCGCGTAGTCCACGTAGCAGGATTCCGCCCCCGCGTCGGTGATCATCTCCTTGGTCCACTGGTCGATGTCCAGGAGGTTGGTGCCGACGGTTGCGCGGCTTTTCATCGCCTGCAGGATGTCAGCCACCAGGGCGCCGGTCTCCCGGGCGCGGGCCACCTCAGCCGGGGTGAGGATCTCGATCATGGTGCGCCCTTCGTGTGCGGCGGTTAGCTCCAGGTGCCATCCTATTTGCCCGTGCGCAGAAGGGTGCAAGGGGCTCTTTCGTACAGCGGAATGTTGGGGTTGCCAAAGACATAGATGAGTGTAAATATTTACGTGTGTCTATGTCTTTGGAGTTGACCCCGGTCCAGGCGGTGGCGTGCTGCGCGCCGCTTGCCCGGGAGCCTTTGTCCCTGCCGGAAGCTGAAGGGATCGCCCCCTTGCTGAAGGCCCTGGCGGATCCGGTCCGGCTGCGGCTGATGTCCATGGTCGCCTCGCATGAGGGCGGCGAAGCCTGCGTCTGCGACCTCAACGATGCCTTCGAGCTGTCCCAGCCCACCATCAGCCACCACCTGAAGATCCTGCATGAGGTGGGTCTGCTGGAGCGGGAAAAGCGCGGCGTGTGGGTTTACTACCGGGCCCGCACCGAGGCCCTGCAGAACCTGGCCGCCCTGATCGGCGGGCAGGCCGCATGACAGGTCTGGCCCGGCGTGCCACGGCAGAGTTCATCGGCACCGCGTTCCTGGTCATGGCCGTGGTCGGCTCGGGCGTGATGGCCTCCAGGCTGTCACCGGACGACGTCGGCCTGCAGCTTTTGCAGA
Source organism: Arthrobacter sp. NicSoilB11 (assembly GCF_019977375.1). NCBI lineage: Bacteria > Bacillati > Actinomycetota > Actinomycetes > Micrococcales > Micrococcaceae > Arthrobacter > Arthrobacter sp. NicSoilB11. The sequence continues at coordinate 3,434,287 of NZ_AP024657.1, read as the reverse complement.
ACAGCCTCGCCACGGGTGCCGCGCTGGTGGCGCTGATCATGGCACTGCAGCCGGTGTCGGCGTCGTTCAATCCGGTGGTGACCCTGGTGGAGCGGGCGCTGGGGATGATCGACACCACCACGGCGGCCGGCCTGGTTGCGGGGCAGATCCTGGGCGGCCTGGCCGGCACGGTGGCCGCCAACCTGATGTTCGGGCTGGACGCCGTCAGCTGGTCCACGCACCAGCGCACCGGCGTCCCGCTCTGGCTTGGGGAAGTCATTGCCACGGTGGGCCTGCTGCTGGTCATCTTCGGCACCGTCCGGTCGGGCCGTGCTGACCGCGTGGCGTTCGCCGTCGGCGGCTACATCACGGCCGCCTATTGGTTCACCAGCTCCACCAGCTTCGCCAACCCTGCGGTGACCATGGCGCGCACCGTCACGGACACCTTTGCCGGCATCGCGCCGCCGTCGGCCCCTGCCTTCATCCTGGCGCAGCTGCTGGGCGGCGCCGCCGGATTCCTCCTGGTCCGCTTCCTCTACCCCTCCTTTGCTGCTGTTTCCGCCGCCCCGGCGGCCGACCGAAAGGTGCTCTCATGAGCTACAAGGCAAGCTCCGCATCCCTCCCCGTGGCCGTCATCGGCGCCGGGCCCGTCGGCCTGGCCGCGGCCGCGCACCTGCTGGAACGCGGACTGGAACCCATCGTGCTCGAGGCCGGGCCCACGGTGGGTGCCGCCATCCGCGAGTGGGGCCATGTGCGCGTCTTCTCCACGTGGAAGTACAACCTGGATGCCGCCGCCGTGCGCCTGCTGGAACGGGCCGGCTGGGAAGCGCCCCGCCCCACCGCGCTGCCGTACGGCTCCCAGATCGTCTCCGACTACCTGGAACCGCTGGCCGCCACACCGGAACTCAAGGACCGGATCCGGACCGGGGCGAAGGTAGTTGCTGTCAGCCGGCAGGGCATGGACAAGGGCCGCAGCCAGGGCCGCGACGCCGCCCCATTCCTCCTGCGCATCCAGGACGGCAGCGGGGAAACGTCGGAGCTCCTGGCCCGCGCCGTGATTGACACCTCCGGAACCTGGACCACGCCGGCGCCCTTGGGAGCTTCCGGCCTGCCCGCCCCGGGTGAGGCGGAAGCCCGGGCCGCCGGGCTGGTCACCGGGCCCCTGCCGGACGTGACCGGCGGCGGATTCGCCGGCCGCCGCACCCTTGTCATCGGCTCCGGACACTCCGCCGCCAACATGGTCCTGGACCTGGCCCGCGTGGCCCGCGCCAACTCGGGAACGGAAGTCTTCTGGGCCATCCGGGCCGCCACGCCTGCCCGTGCCTACGGCGGCGGGGACGCCGACCAGCTGCCCGCCCGCGCCCAGCTGGGCGCCCGGCTGCACACCGCCGTCGACACCGGTGCCGTCCAGCTCCTCACAAACTTCCACACCGGCCGCCTCGAAACCCGTGACGGCAAGGTCACCGTGCACGCAACGGATGGCCGCAGCCTCACCGTGGACAGGGTCATCCCGGCCACAGGGTTCCGGCCGGACCTGTCCATCCTGTCCGAGCTGCGGCTGGACCTGGATCCGGCGGTCGACGCCCCCAAGGCCCTGGGCCCGCTGATCGATCCTGACTTCCACAGCTGCGGCACGGTTCCGGCCCATGGCGCCAGGATCCTGGAACAGCCGGAAAAGGACTTCTACCTGGCCGGCATGAAGTCCTACGGCCGGGCGCCCACCTTCCTCATGGCCACGGGCTACGAACAGGTCCGCTCCATCGCCGCAGCCCTGGCAGGCGATACCGAAGCCGCGGACGCCGTGGAACTCGAACTGCCAGAGACCGGGGTGTGCTCCACCAGCCTCCCTACCGAGGCCGGTGACGCCGCCGACACCGCCGGGGACTCCTGCTGCGGAACGTCCGCGCCGGTGCCCGTGACCATCGGCTTCGCCACGGGCCTGCAGCACGGACGCACCGCCGAACCTGCCAGCCTATGATGTGAACACCGGCTGATGTCCAAGGACGGGAGGCCCCGATGACGGAACGGGACAGTGATCCAGTGAAAGCGGACCTGCTGTGGATCGCGGCCGACTTCCGGAACATCGTCCTGGGCGCCAGCGATGACGAGCTGGACCTCCCGTCCATCGGAACGCGGTGGACCAACCGGCAACTGCTCTTCCACATGGTCCTCGGCCAGAACATCACGCTGGCGGGCATACCGCTCCTGGGGCTGTTCTCGCACCTGCCGCCCCTGGCCTCCCGGACCTGGAGCCGCCTCCTGGATTCGTGCGCCCGCCCGTACAACTGGGTGAACTGGGCCGGGAGCGCGGCCGGGGGCCGGGTCCTGAAGCCAGCCGGCATGCTCCGGATGATGGACCGGACTACGGCGGTGATCGTGAACTGGTACGGCCACGCCAACCAGGATGCGCTGGGCCGCGGCATGACGATGCCCACCGCGTGGGACCCCTATTTCATGCCGTGGATGAGCCGCCGGGACGTCCTGGAGTGGGCGCCCAAGCACTACCGTCACCACCGCGCGCAGCTCAGCCTGACCACGCTGCCGTCCCTGCCCCCAGGCAGGTAGCGCGGACTAACCCTCGCACCGGGCCTGCGCCGTTTTGCTGCCACGCGCCTCTTCATTTCCGACGCGCAAATTCCCATTCGCGGCCCTGATTTGGGCTGCGTGGGGGAATATGAGCCGCGAAGATGAAGTTGCGCGTCGCTGAAGCCAGCCGGCCGGGGCTCACCGGCTCAGTCCGTGATGTCGGTGCTGGTGCTCAGCTCCTGCCACTGCTCCAGCTCGGCGCGCTGGGCTTCCGCCACCTTACCGAACGCGCCGAAGGCGTCGGTGCCCAGGACCAGGAGGCCCGGCGGGTTGGCGGATTCGACGACGGCGATGATGGCCCGGGCGGCCTTGTCCGGGTCGCCGGGCTGGTTGCCGTGGGCGGTGTCGTGTTCCTTGCGGCGCTTGCCGGCCGTGTCCGCGTAGTCGTCGATCGCCGTCGAGGACTGGGTCAGCGAGCGGCCCGCAAAGTCCGTCCGGAAGCCGCCTGGTTCGATGGCGGTGACGTTGATGCCCAGCGGTTTCAGCTCGTTGCGCAGAGACCCTGACATGCCCTCCAGTGCCGCCTTGGTGGCCGCGTAGTAGCCGGAGCCGGCGGGGGTGATCCGGGCGCCGATGGATGAGATGTTCAGGATGGACCCGGCCTTGTTGGCACGCATGCCCGGGAGGACTGCCTTGATCATGTCCACGGCCCCGAAGAAGTTGGTGTCGAACAGGCGGCGGATGTCGCCGTCGTCCGCTTCCTCCACGGCGGCCCGGTAGCCGTAGCCGGCGTTGTTGACCAGCACGTCGATGCTGCCGAACTTTTCCTCCGCCGCCTTGACCGCCGCGCTGATCTGCGCCTTGTCCGTGACATCCAGGGGGAGTGCCAGTGAGGTGTCAGGGAAGCCGGCGGTGACCTCCTGCAGCGTCTCCACCTTGCGGGCGGTGACGACGGCGTTGTGCCCGGACGCGAGCACGGCTTCCGCCAGTGCCCGGCCAAGTCCGGTGGAGCAGCCTGTGATGAGCCACGTTGCCATGGTTTTTCCTTTCATAGGGGGTTGGAGAGTGAGGCGGACGCCGGCAGTTAAGCCCGGTGCCGCCGTCGTGCCTGTGCCGTCAGTTCATGGGCGCCGTAGCTGTTGTCGTCCGGGTTGACGGTGACGCCGGGCGCCACCAGCTGGTCGATGCGGTCCAGCACCTCGGGCGCCAGCTTGGTGTCCGCCGCGGGGAGGTAGGACTCCAGCTGCTCCATGGTGCGCGGACCCACGATGGCGGAGGTAACGCCGGGGTGGTTGATCACGAACGCGATGGCCAGCTCGATCATGGTGACGCCGGCCCATTCGGCCACCTGGGCGAGCTCCTCCACGATGTCCAGCTTGCGCTGGTTGGCGGGCTGGGTCATGTCGAACCGGGCGCTGGGGCGGGCACTGGAAGTGGGCCTGGATGCCGAGTCCTTCCGCCACCGGCCGGAAAGCCAGCCGCCGGCCAGCGGGCTGTAGGTCAGTGTCCCCATCCCGTGCCGCTGCACAGTGGGCAGCACATCCTCCTCGATGCCGCGGGTCAGGATGGAGTACGGCGGCTGCTCGGTGACGAACCGCTCCAGGTTCCGTTCGCGGGACGCCCACTGCGCCTCCACGATCTGGGAGCCGGAGTAGGACGAGGAGCCGATGTAGCGCACCTTGCCCTGGCGGACCAGGTCGGTGAGGGCGCCCAGGGTTTCCTCCACATCGGTGTCCGGGCTGGGCCGGTGCACCTGGTACAGGTCGATGTAGTCGGTGTTCAGCCGGCGCAGCGAGTCCTCGACCGCGCGCATGATCCAGCGGCGGGAGCCGCCCCGGCGGTTGGGGCGGTCCTCATCCATGGGCATAAAGAACTTGGTGGCCAGGAAGACGTCATCGCGCTTTCCCGCGAGCGCCTCCCCGACAATCTCCTCGGAGGCCCCCGCGGAATAGACGTCCGCGGTGTCGACGAAGTTGATGCCGGCGTCCAGGGCGTGGTGGATGATGCGGGTGGCGTCGGCGCGGTCGTTGTTGCCCCACGGGCCGAACATCATGGCGCCGAGGCAGAGGGGGCTGACCTGCACACCGGTGCGGCCAAGCGGGCGGTATTCCATGCTGGTTCCTTCTCTTCTTGGGCTTCTAGGCTTCGGGGATGACCATGGCGAACCGCTCGGGGCGGGCCACGTCCGGGTCGGGGCCGCTGCGGACGCCGGTGTCCAGGGCGTCGATGGCGGCGAGCTCGGCCGCGGAAAGCTCGAAGCCGAACACGTCGAAGTTCTCCGCGATGCGGGCCGGGTTGGTGGACTTGGGGATGGCGGAGCGGCCCTGCTGCAGGTGCCAGCGGAGCATCACCTGGGCGGGGGTCTTGCCGTGGGCCTGCGCGACGGCGGCGATCGCCGGGTCCCGCATGACGTTTTTCCGGTTCTCGCCCCAGCCCGGGTAGAACGTGATGCCGCCGATCGGCGACCACGCCTGGGTGAGGATGCCGTGCTCGGCGTCCGCCGCCTGGACGTTCCGCTGGGCGAAGTAGGGGTGCAGTTCGATCTGGTTGACGGCCGGGACCACGTCGGTTTCCTCGAGCAGCTGCGCCAGGTGGTGAGGCATGAAGTTACTGACGCCGATGGCCCGCACCCTCCCGTCCTTGAGCAAGGTTTCCAGCGCCTTGTACGCGGCGATGGTCTTCTCGAACCGGTCCGGGGCGGGCTGGTGCAGGATGAACAGGTCCAGCTGCTCCACGCCCAGCTTGCCGGCGGCCTTGTCCCAGGCGTGCAGGGCCCGGTCGTAGCCGTAGTCGCTCACCCAGACCTTGGTCTCGATGAACACCTCGGCCCGGTCCAGGGCTGAACGGCGGATGCCCTGGCCAACCTCCCGCTCGTTGCCGTAGGCGGCGGCGGTGTCGATGTGCCGGTAGCCCACCTCCAGCGCGGTCTGGACCGCCGACGTCGTCTCTTCCGGGGGACTCTGGAAGACGCCCAGGCCGAGCGCCGGCATTGTGATTTTGTTGTTGAGCGTGAGTTCCATAACCATGCCTTTCACGGTATTGGGGTGGACGGGTTTGTGGGAGGGGCTGGCAGTCCCTCCCTTGGGATATTTGCCCGGCGTAGCGTGGGTGCCATGACGAACAGCGATGACGTGCGGAAGTTCCTGACCTCCCGCCGCGCCAGGATCACACCGGACGACGCCGGGCTGCCCGCGTACGGCGGCAACCGGCGGGTTAAGGGCCTGCGCCGGGAGGAGGTGGCCATGCTCGCCGGGATGAGCATCGATTACTACATCCGGCTGGAGCGGGGAAATCTGTCCGGAGCGTCGGACAGTGTCCTGGAGTCCCTGGCCCGCGCCCTGCAGTTGGACGACGCCGAGACAGCCCACCTTTTCGACCTGGCCCGCGCGTCCACGGCTGCTCCGCGGGCACGGCGCAAGCGGAGCCCGCAGACGGTGCGGCCCAGCGTGCAGCGGGTGATCGATGCAATTACGGCGGCGCCGGCCTGGGTCCGCAACGACCGCGGCGATGTGCTGGCGTCCAATGAGCTGGGCCGGGCCCTGTACCTGGAGATGATGACCGACGGCGGCACCCCACCCAACAGCGCACGGTTCACCTTCCTGAGCCCGAAAGCGCGGGAGTTCTTCGCCGACTGGGAGCGCGCCGCTGACGACATCGTGGCCGTGCTGCGGTCCACGGCCGGGAAGAACCCGTACGACAAGGACCTGTCCGACCTGATCGGGGAGCTCTCAACGCGCAGCGAGGAGTTCCGCGTCCGCTGGGCCCGGCACGACGTGAAGTACCACCGCACCGGCCGCAAACGACTCCACCACTCGATCGTGGGGGATCTGGACCTGGCCTACGAGGCGATGGAGCTCCCCGCGGATCCCGGGCTGCGGATCAACATCTACACCGCCGAGCCAGGCAGCCCGTCCGAGGACGCGCTGAAGGTCCTCGCCAGCTGGGCGGCTACGCAGGCGGCGGCTGGGGTTCCGGCCCAGGAGAAGGCCACCTGAGCCAGCCTGCGCTGCGCAAACCCGTTCTCGACGCGCATACTCATATGCGCTCCCCATATCCGTCCTCGACGCGCATATTCGTAAGCGCACCCCATATTTGGGCCGCGCCAGGGAATGTGCGCGTCGTCAGCGGCTTTGCGCGTCAGGACTGCGCGTTGATGAACCCAATGATGATCGCCGTCCACCAGCAGAGCTGCGAGACCACCAGGCATGACATCAGGTGGACGCGCTGGCCAGTGGATAAATCCTTGAACGCAGTCCTGGCAGGGAGCCGCGCCAGCCGCCGCATCAGGGGGATCAGCATGATTCCGTTCAGGCTGAGCACCAGGACCGCCGCGAGCTTGACCTCTGTCATCGGGCTGTCCAGGTGCGGGCTCAGGAACACCCCGGTGGCAAGCATGCCGGCCAGGCCACCCCAGATTAACGGTGTTGCTGCCCCATCGAGTCGAATGATTTCACCGAGTGTCCGCCGGCCGATCAGCCACAGGAATCCATGCCAGTCGACCAGGATGATGGCGCCGAAAGCCACAACGAGGAAAAGGTCATGCACCACCAGATCGACGTCGTGGACGAAGCCGTCAACGCTGACCGCGGCTGACAGCAACACGGACAATAGCCACGCCGCGATGGCAACACCGGACAGGGCAGCAACAAGGCGCCGCGTGGACCGCTCAGATTCACGGTGCAGCCTGATGGTGCGTCTGCTGACGGGGACATAACTCATGACATACCTCTGCGAGACCTGTCAGCGATGGCCGTCCCAGCCGGGCCCGGGCGTAGCTCCAACATAGCCCCGTCGCGTGGCCGTCAACAAGGAAAAATCACCCGCTGATGCACCGTCCGCTCCTGGCCCCGCTTCGGTGCACGGCCGCCGTTTTCGACGCGCATATTTGCCGTCGCCACGCATGCTCCCTTGCGACGCTCGTATACGGGGCGCGGGAAGGGATATGCGCGTCAGAGGCGGTTTTGCGCGTCGATAACGGCAGAGCGCGTCCGACGGCGGCCCACACCTGCCGCCGCCAGCTTCCGTTCCAGCGTCCCGGGCACCTTGAGGTCGGCCCAGTCCCAGCGCACCACGTTGTAGCCCAGGGCGCGGATCCGGTTTTCGCGCTGCTTTTCAGCCACAACAGCCTGGGATGCGGTCAGGCCCTTGAGGAACTCGGACTTGAGGTACTTTTCCTCGCCGTCGAATTCGCCAACAACCCTGGACTCCTTCCAGTGGAAATCCGAGTAACCAACCAGCCCGTCCGCGTCGGAAAACCGCTGTTGGAGGACCGGGGGTTCGAAGCCGGCCACATGGATCAGCGCCCGGCTCCAGGACTCCCCGGCCGAGCCTGAAGCGGGATCGGCAAACTCGATGGCCGCCCGGATTCTCCGCGTGGCAGCGGCGGAGTAAATCGATCCCATCCCGCTCTCCAGCTCAGCCTTGGTGATGGCAGGCAGCTGCCGGCGCGGATCCGGCCGGAGCACATGGTCCAGAGGCGCAACGGCCTCGGCGAAGGGGTTGAAGGCTGCCAGGTCCAGGACGGTCCGGATGCGGTCGGTGACCAGGAGGCCCTCCAACCGGACCACCTTCAAATCCGCCCGCGCCGCAAAGTGCCGGCTGACTCCGGCACGGGACCGGCCGCCGTCGTTCTTCAATGTGAGTGCCTGGACCGGGTGATGAAAGCCGATGGTGGGGATTTCCCACACGCTTGCCGCGGAATGGCGGGCGAAAACTGTGGGCTTCTCGAATGCTTCCGCGGCCGCCTGGATGCGGACCCGGTACTGTTCCCACGGCTTCATGGCCCGCCACGCTGGGCCGTCGATGTAGATGCCGTGCCGCACCCGGACCAAAGCGCCGGACCGCACGCGTTTGGCGAGATCGTTGGCACTCAACCCGTGCAGGTTGCGGTCGCGCGACAACAGCAACGGTGGAAGATCGGTCATGCAACCACATTGCCCGGCACACCTTCGCTGCAGGAGTGGAGAGCGCCGCTATGTGGAAAAGCCCGGGCGACGCGGCCGCCCATTTTCGACTCGCATGCTCCCCGGCGCACCCAACATACGGTCTGCGCAGGGGAATCTGCGCGTCGAAAACCGGTCTGCGCCCAACCCGCTACACAGCGGCCGGCTCAACCGAGGCGCGGGAGAGGGACCGCCGCCGCTTGATCCACCGTTCCGCCGCACCCATGGCCCGGGTGGCCCCTGCCCAGTAGAGGACGCCGCAGGCCAGGGACGCCAGCACGGCCAGTCCTTTGTCCGCCCGCTCGAAGAGGTCAACGGAATCAAACAGGGGATACACCAGCCAGTGGGTGACGTAGATGTAGAGCGAAGCGCTCGCCAGCAGCGCCATGATCCGGTGGAGTCCCCGGGGCACCCGCAGCGTGGGCAGCCAGAGCAGGATGAGGCATCCTGCCAGGATGGTGGCGCTGCGGTACGGGTTGTCGAAGGAGGCCGGAGCCGCCAGGACGGCCAGAACCGTAACGGCTGAACGCTGCCACAGGGTGCGGGACGCGGCGGCCGCCCAACCCAGCCCGAACAGCCACAGGACCGGCCCCTGCCCCGGGTACCGGCTCTCCACCAGGCCAAAAAGCAGGGGCAGATCCACCAGGACCAGGGCCACCCCAAACGCCCACGGCCAGCGCCGCACCGCCCGGTCAACGGCCGGTACCGCCAGCAACAGGGCCAGGCCCAGCAGGATGTGGACCAGAACCTCCACGAACCAGAACCGCGAGTAGTCGCTCCACCCCGCCGGCCCCACCAGTGAGTTCAACAGGAAAACGTTGTGCAGGGCGTACTTGTCCGTCACGGCGAAGGCCAGCGCGATCACGGCAACGCTCGGCACCACGATCCGCGCGACGCTGCGCAGGTGCCGCCGGAACCGTTCCGTACGCTCCCCCGACAGCTGGAAGCGGGCGAAGTTGTAGCCGGCCACCGCCATGAGCACGTGGGCCGTGCCTTGCCAGTGGAAGAACCCAATATGCGTGGAGACGATCGCGATGATGGCGACGGCGCGCAGCACTATCCCGGTCTCCATCGGCGCGAGCAGCCTCCGCCGGGCCCTGCGCACCCAATTGCCGGAAGCAGTGCCGGAAGGCCCGGCAATTCCGGAAGGCCCGGCACTGCCGGGAGGCGCGACGGCGGCGGGCACCACGTGCGGCGATGGCGACAGTTCGCAGACCGGCATCAGGTGCCAGCCCCCGGGAAGGTAGCCCAGGGCCCGCTCCAGCCGGACGGACGCCGCCACGTAGGACAGTGAATCGCCGCCCAGGGACACGAACGAATCGGTCCCGGCAACGTCGTCCACCTCCAGCACCTCGGCGAAGATGCGCCGCACGTCATCCGAGCCCGCGTCCACAACCCCGGCCGGCCCGTCGTCGTCCGCTTCTCCTCCACAGGCCAGCGCGGCGACGGCAGGATAGTCCGGCTTTCCGTTGCCAAGGCGCGGGATGGCTTCCACCGGGTAAAGGTCGACGGCGGCGCGCGGCAGGCCCAGGTCCTGCGCCAGGGTTTTGGCGAGCAGCGCCACGTCGTGGTCGCCTTCGATGGCGGCCACCACGGCGTCGTCGGAGCCCGCTGCCGCAGCCGTCACCCCCAGGTCCGCCAGCATCCGCTCCACCTGCCCAAGATCCACGCGGAGCCCAACGATCTTCACGAACCTGCTGCGCCGGCCCACAATCTCGTAGAGCCCGTCCGGGCCGCGGCGGGCCAGGTCGCCCGTGCGGAGCTCGGTGACCACCCGGCCCAGGCCGAGGTCCGCCGGCTGTTCGGCGTACCCCAGCATCACGTTGGGGCCGGAGTACACCAGCTCGGACGCGTCCAGGCCGGGCACCGGCTCAAGCCGGAAGGACCCGCCCGGGATGGGCACGCCGATGGCCTCCGGGCGCTCCAGGGCCTGGTCCGGCGGCAGGTAGGCCATGCGGGCGGTGGCCTCGGTCTGCCCGTACATCACGAACAGGTCCCACCCCTGCCGCCGGCCCAGCTCAGCGTAGGCGCGCACGCGGTCCGGGGCCAGCCGTCCGCCGGCCTGGGTGATGTAGCGCAGGCTTGGCACCTCCATGTCCTTGAAGCCCACCCGGTCCAGCAGGTCGAAGGTGTACGGCACTGCCGCGAAGGACGTCACGTTTTCCGTGCGGACCAGGTCCCAGAAGCAGGGGTCCACTACCGAGAGGTCGGTCAGCGCCAGGGAGGCGCCCGCCAGGAGGTGGCTGTTCACCACGCTCATGCCGTAGCAGTAGGAGAGGGGCAGGGTGGTGGCTGCATTGTCGCTGGGGCGCAGCTGCAGGTACTGGGCGATCGCGGCGGCGTTAGCCTGGATACTGTCGGCGGAAAGCCGGACGAGTTTGGGGGAGCCGGTGGACCCGGACGTGCTCAGCAGCAGCGCGAGTTCCGGGTGCAGGTCATGTCGGGTCTGTTGCCGCCGGACATCCAGGGCGGCTTCGGTGCCGGAGACGCGGACAACCACATCGGGGTCGTACGCCGCCACCAGTGCGCCCGCGGCGGAGTCCCCCGCGGGCAGGATCAGTAACGGATTGCCGGAGGACAGGGCTGCCAGGTACGCCACCAGGGCCGGAAAAGTGTTCCCGGCTTCCAGCGCAATGAGGCGCCGGTCCGGCCCGAACGCGCGGACCATGTCCTCCACCTGCCGGGCCAGTTCCCGGTAGCTCAGCGACCGGCCGTGGGCGCTGACGGCTGGGCGGTCGCCGAAGCGGGCCAGGTCCGCGGCGAACGGAACCCCGGCGAGCTTTGTCTCTGTAGTCACCGGAGAACCATAGAAGGGTAACCTAACCTAACTCAAATGGATTAGGAAAGATTTTCGTGCCGTAAAGCCGTCAATTAGTGGTGCTCCACCCAGCAGGCCAGGATCGTCGTCGAAAGCTGGTAGGCCAGGGCGTTGCGGGTGATGCTGTCCGGCCCCAAGGTGGGGGGAAGGCCTGACGCGTCTACGTGCAGCACGAAGCTGTCCTTCTGGAAGACGGCGGATCCGTCACCGGTTTCGTAAGCCGGAAACCCAAGATTTGCCAGGCCTTCGATGGGTTTTGCGCCTTTTGCGAGGGCCTGCATTGCGGTGAAGTACTTGAGTGCCGATGCCTTGTCCGCCGTTTCCTGTACAGAAATGACCAGTGCTCCCTCGGCCAGATGGTAGGTGCAGGTGAAGGTGCTGTCCGCCCAGCTGTCTACGGTGTGCGGGTTCGAAGCCAGGTCAAGGATGGACCGCAGCCTCTCCTTCGGCTGGTCGCCGCAAACCATCAGGGCAGCAGCGCTCGGGCCGGCCGCCGGCGGACCAGGGGATGCTGATTCCTGGGCGTGGTGGCCGGCGCCGTGGTGGCCCGCCTCCGGTGACGTTGCCGGCGGGGCCGCCGTCGAACTGCCCGGAGCCGGGGTGACGGATCCCGCCGCTGTTGCACAGCCGGAAAGCAGAAGGGTGCACAGGGCCACGGAGGCCAGCAAGGACTTGTGCTGTTTCATGGCGCATCCAATTCTGCCGGCCCCTGGGAGCGGGGTGCGCGGCTGTTGTCAGGCTTTGAGCTTGGCGTAGATCACGTAGTTGTCATCGAAGAGCCCCGTTGCGGGGTCGTAGCCGTCGCAGGTGATGAGCCGAAGCTCTGCACCGGCAGTGTTGCCGTAAACCTCGAGGGTGGGGAATTCGTTTTTGGAGTAAAGGGCCCCGTGGTCGACGGTGAAGACGGCAGTGCTGCCATCGGCCCGTGAAACGTTGACCTCGGCACCGGGCCCGAGCTTCCGGAGGTCAGCAAACACACCCTTGTGCCCTCCGAGGGCGTTGACGTGGCCCAGGATCACCGAGGGGCCCCGTTCGCCGGGCGTGGGGGAACCGTTGTACCAGCTGGCCGGTGCGCCGTTGCCCACATCCTCCGGCACTTTCAGCGAACCGTTCTCCTCCAGTCCCAGGTGGAGAAGGTCCGTCCGCACCCCGATGGAAGGAATGCTCAGGACAGCAGGAGGCGAGGCATCCAGCACGGCCGGCGGCTGCGGCGCAGCCGGGGCCTCTGGTGGAGAAGGGGCTGCTGGTGGAACAGGGGGCGCCGGTGCTGTTGATGTAACCGCGGGGGAAGCCACTTGTGGTGCGGAGGCGGAAGGGGAAGGCTTGGGGTCTGAAGTAGTGGCGCTCCCGGCGGCACAGCCCGCCAGGGAAAGCGCGAGCAGAACCCCGGCCACCGCAGAGGCCCCGGGACCTCCACGGCGGCCGAAATTCCTTGATGTCACAGAATTGATCCGTTCAGCCTTGGCTATGCTGCCGCGTTGCGGCGGCGGACGGCGTAAGCTCCGCCTGCGAGGGCAACCAGGGCCAGGCCGCCGCCGATGGCGAGGGCGCCTGTGTCGGTGCCAGAGCCGGGTTCAGAGGGGATGCCGGTGTTGGCGCCGCCTGCAGGCATCTTCATTTGGCCGGCCGTCAGCGTTCCGCACAGGGCGGGGGACGTAGCCGCCAGCGGCAGTGATGGAACCAGATCACTCTTGGCGGCCTGGCCTGCGGCGCTGAGGGTGGCGGGGTCAAGGCCGTGGACCACAACCACTGCCGTTCCGGATTCCAGGGCCGCCTTGGTTTCGGCGTTCAGTTCGAACGTGCGGTCCACCGTATAGGAAGCGCCCTGTCCGGCGACCTTCAGGTCAAGGCCTGCTGCCTTACTGGTATCGCCGCTGGTGGAAAGGGTGGTGACGATGCCACCGTATGAGGGTGCGCCCTCGGTGGTGGAGATGACTTTGTCGCCGTCCTTGTCCGCAGAAGGGTCGGGGCAGACGCCCTTGGCCCCGCCGTGGATGTGCTGGACGTGGGGGTACGGCGCATCCATGAAGGTGGCGGGCAGGCCCGACACCTTGAGGACGACGTGGGCCTGGTTGCCCATGACATCAACTGTGACGGTGCCCGATCCGGCGCTGCCGTTGATCTGCTTCAGCGTTGACTGGTATGAGCCGTCGGCGGCCATTGCAGGGGAACCGGACAGGGCGAGTGCGGCGAGGGCAAGGGTGGGGACTGCCATAAAGCGAAGTGACTTATTCATTCGGAAAATCTCCTCATTCACGTCCGTGTGATGTTGGCGTCCCCAGAGAGGAGACACCGGTACTTCGCGGCGGCACCATCAGCGGATGGGTGTGGACGTGGCCTGATTCACTTTTTCCGTGTGGTCATTGCTCTTTTGATGGAGGCTGTGGCGGTCACTTCACCATCAGCGTTCCCGTCATTCGGGAATGGAAGCTGCAAACGAACCCGTACTCCCCGGGTGAGTCGGGCGCTTTGAAAATTGCGGTTTCACCGGGATCGACCGCAACGTCGAACCCGCCATGGTCCTTTGCCGTCACCGTGTGCGGGGCGCTGTCGGCGTTCGTCACCGTCACCATCGATCCCGGTCTGACCGTGGTGGGGACCTCGAACTTGAAATTCCGTATCGTGATCACCGAAGTGGCGGCTTGCGCCGATCCCTCCGCCGACGATCTGGGGGAACCAGCTGAAGGCGTGGCAGGAGTATTCCCACTCCCGGCAGCGCACCCGGTGATCCCGCCCAAGGCGATGGCCACGGTGACGGCCCGGATCCAAGAAGAAGCTTTCATGGCAATCCCTTTCAGGAGGGATGCGTCCGTTGCCCGCCGGATGGCGGGCCTTCAGGAAACTACCCTGTGCGCCCTATTCGTTGCCCCCGGCCTCCAGGATGGGGGGTCAGTTCGCCACCGTAAAGGGCACAACCATCACCCCGGAGTTGGTGGAGCCCAGCTTGTCGTCCCGGCAGGACGTCCGCAGGTGCAGCTTGTGCACGCCGTTGGCCAGGCCACGGGTGTCGATCGCGAGGGGAGCGGCCCCGAAGGGCTCGGGTCCGAAGGCGCCCGCCGAGTCCCAGAGGACCAGCCCCGGGTTGGCCGGAACCGCGTGGAAGTCCGGGTCTACCGAGATGAAGGAGTGGGTAGCCGGCCGCGAGCCGTCCGTGTGGCTGGTCAGGCCCACGAGGGGAGCCCAGACTCCCGACACCGGTCCGTCGGGAAGGGGCAGGCTGCGGACCGAGGACTCGCAGTATCCGGCGTGGGTGTACCAGCCCTTGCCCCGCAGGAAGGGGTCCCTGGTCACGTCGGACGCGGACTTGCCGTTCTGGATGTTGACCTGCCAGTTGAAGTTGGCCCTCATTTCGTTGCCGTCCGGCTCGGAAACGAACCCGCGGAAGCGGACCTCCTGCGTGCCTGAGTGGTTGAAGCCGGAGATGGGTGCGGAGAAGGTAAGCCAGCGCTCGCAGGTGCCGGTGCATGTGAAGTCGCCCCCGCCGGAACCGGCCGGGCCCGGGCAGCTGAAGTCAGGTGCCGTGGCCCGCAGGTAGCATTTCTGGACGGTGGTTTCCCGGTCCGAGGTTTTGAACACCATGGCCACGTAGTCGGCGGTGCCCGGGTTGTCGTGAAGGATCACCCGGACGTTCACGGTGAGGTTGCCCGAGCTGATCGTTTCCCGTTCCGGGACGCAGGCCCCCAGGTGGAGGTGGCCGGTGTTGGTGACGGAGTTGTTGGCCTGGTCAGCGTCCGGCATCCACCACGACTGCGTATCCACGAACTGCCGGGTCTCCGCGTACACGGTGCCGTCGGCAGGCGGCGCACCCATGCACAGCCCGGCCGCAGCCCTGGCGGTACCGGGACTCAACCCGGTCATGGCAATGAAGGCCAGCGCAACAGCAGATACCAGGGCAAGGAACCGTCTCAAGAGCATCCATCCTTCACGGAGAAACTGCGCGCATTGCTGTCGCCGGCATCGGAACGCCGAACCATGGGATGTTTCGTTATTTGGGCCCGGTAGGGCGTGGAAAGTATAAGACCGGACTCATCGCCAAAACCAGAGTTGACAGGCCATTACGACGGCGGCACGCACCTTTTGCGGGACCTGATGGGGCGTTTGGGGAAAGGGTGCAGGAAGTGATGGGGGATTGCGGGAAAGGGGGCAGGAAGTGATGGGGCGTCGCGAGGGGGAGGGGGACGCTTGACGAGGTCCGGCGCTCCCGCATATCCTGAACGAACGGTCGGTAAATAATTCGGCACGTCCCAGACGGTCTTTGCATAGGAGCAACCATGGCAGCGCAGAACCTGCAGTCAGTGCCCGCTGAGCTAACCCCGGAAGAAGAAGCCGCAGGCCAGGCCCACTTCGACCGGATCATCGCCGAGGACTCGCGCATCGAGCCCCGCGACTGGATGCCCGCGGCCTACCGCAAGACCCTGCTGCGCCAGGTGTCCCAGCACGCGCACTCCGAGATCATCGGCATGCAGCCGGAGGCCAACTGGATCTCCCGCGCCCCCAGCCTGAAGCGCAAGGCCATCCTCATGGCCAAGGTCCAGGACGAGGCCGGCCACGGGCTCTACCTCTACTCCGCCGCCGAGACCCTTGGACAAACAAGGGACAAGATGATGGACGACCTCATCGCCGGCAAGGCCCGCTACTCCAGCATCTTCAACTACCCGGCCCTGACCTGGGCGGACATGGGCGCCATCGGCTGGCTGGTGGACGGCGCAGCCATCTGCAACCAGGTCCCGCTGTGCCGCGCCTCCTACGGACCCTACGGCCGCGCCATGGTGCGCATCTGCAAGGAGGAGTCCTTCCACCAGCGTCAGGGCTTCGAGATCCTCCTCGAACTCTCCAACGGCACCCCCGAGCAGAAGCAGATGGCCCAGGACGCCGTGAACCGCTGGTACGCCCCGGCCCTGATGATGTTCGGCCCGCCGGACGACGATTCCCCCAACTCCAAGCAGTCCATGGCCTGGAACATCAAGCGGTTCAGCAATGACGAGCTCCGCAGCCGCTTCGTGGGCATGATGGTGGAGCAAGTCAGGGTCCTGGGCCTCACCCTCCCCGATGACCAGGTCCGCTTCAACGAGGACACCAAAAAGTGGGAGCACGGCCCGCTGGACTGGCACGAGTTCCAGGAAGTCCTGGCCGGCCGCGGTCCCTGCAACGCCCAGCGCCTCGAGCGGCGGAGGGCAGCGCACGACGACGGCGCCTGGGTCCGCGAGGCAGCGGCGGCTTACGCAGCAAAACAGTCAGCAAAGCAGCAGAAGGAATACGCAGCATGAGCCCGCACGGCAACCCGGAAACCCCGGCCAGCTCCGCCACCGAGATCAACCGCGAAGCACCCAAAGCGTCCCCAGCCCCGCAGGAGCACCATGACAAGAGCGCCTGGGGCCTCTGGGAGGTCTTCGTCCGGTCCAGCCGCGGCCTGAGCCACGTCCACGCCGGATCCCTGCATGCCCCGGATGCCGCCATGGCCCTCCGCAACGCACGGGACCTCTACACCCGCCGCAACGAGGGCGTCTCCATCTGGGTGGTCCCCGCGGACGCCATCGCCGCCAGCGATCCCGACTCCAAGGGATCCTTCTTCGAGTCCCCGCAGGGCAAGGACTACCGGCACGCCACGTACTACACCAAGAGCGAAGGGGTGAAGCACCTGTGAGCACCCCCGAAACCAGCACCCACGAAACCACCGGCCACGGCGACATCTCCACCGGTGTGGCCGGCGGCGACTCCAACGCCTCCGCCACCCGCATCACCCCCGGCAACGCCCTGCGCCCGGAGGACATCGCCCTCGAGGTCCGCACCGGCCTGGTGAAGCCCTCGGAGGACATCGCCGAGTACGCCCTCCGCTTGGGCGACGACGCCCTGATCCTGGCCCAGCGCCTGGGCCACTGGATCTCCCGCGCCCCCGAGCTGGAGGAGGACATCGCCCTGGGCAACATCGCCCTGGACCAGCTGGGCCACGCCCGCAGCTTCCTTACCTACGCCGGCGCCGCGTTCACCAACGAGGACGGCTCGGCCAAGTCCGAGGATGACCTGGCGTACTTCCGCCGCGAGCACGAGTTCCGCAGCGTCCAGCTGTTCGAGCAGCCCAACGGCGACTTTGCGGCCACCATCGCCCGCCAGTTCGTGGTGAGCTACTACCAGTACGAGCTCTACCGCCGCCTCACCGGATCCACGGACGCAACCCTGGCCGCCATCGCCGCCAAGGCGGTCAAGGAAGTGGACTACCACCGGGACCACAGCGCCCAGTGGGTGCTGCGCCTGGCCGGCGGCACCGAGGAATCCCGCAAGCGGATGATCCACGGCCTGCGCCTCATATGGCCGTACGTCAACGAACTGTTCCAGGACGATGACCTGACGCAGCGCCTCGCTGAGGCGGGTGCCGCCGTCGCGCCTTCCTCGCTCCGGGAGGACTTTGACCGCCTCACCGCAGAAATTCTCACCGAGGCGGAACTGGAAGTTCCGGACGTGCCCGCAGCCCCGGGCGGCGGCCGGTACGGCAAGCACTCGGAGTACCTGGGCTACATCCTTGCGGAGATGCAGGTGCTGGCCCGCGAGCATCCCGGGGCCAGCTGGTGACAGCCATGTACATCTCGGACTTCGAAAGCCGCACCCGGACCCCGCAGCAGCGGGCCTGGGACATCGCGGCCACCGTGGTGGATCCGGAGATCCCGGTGCTCACCATCGCGGACCTGGGCATCCTGCGCAACGTGGACGTGCAGGGCAACACGGTCACCGTGACCATCACGCCCACGTACTCGGGCTGCCCCGCCATGGATGCCATCCGCGACGACGTCTACGCCGCCTTCAAGAAGGAGGGCTACGCGGACGTGCACGTGGACCTGGTCCTGGCCCCGGCGTGGACCACGGACTGGATGACGGAGGCCGGAAAGCAGAAGCTGCAGCAGTACGGCATCGCCCCGCCCACCGGGCACAGCAAGGCCGGCGGCCACTCCGGCCCCGTCCGGCTGAGCCTGGCCGTGAAGTGCCCGCAGTGCAACAGCCTCAACACCAAGGAACTCACCCGCTTCGGTTCCACGTCCTGCAAGGCCCTCTATGTGTGCCAGGACTGCAAGGAACCGTTCGACTACTTCAAAGTCCTGTAAGGAAGCCCCATGCCTGTTGTCCGCCAGACCGCCGCCGAAGAGGCTGAGCTGACCGGCCGCCGTCGTCCGTCCTTCCACACCCTCACGGTGAAGGAGGTGCGCCGGCTCACCGATGATGCCATCGAGGTCAGCTTCCACGTGCCGGCGGAGCTCGCCGGCAAGTTCGATTACCTGCCCGGCCAGTATGTGGCCCTGCGCACCACGCTGCCGGATGAGAACGGCGAGCCCAAGGAGATCCGCCGCAGCTACTCCATCTGCGCCGAGCCGCGCAGCTTCGCGGACGGCACCAGCGAGATCCGCGTGGCCATCAAGAAGGACCTGGGCGGGCTGTTCTCCACGTGGGCCAACGCCGAGCTGAAGGCGGGGGACACCCTGGACGTGATGAGCCCCATGGGCGCGTTCGTGTCCAAGCACGGCCGGGACGGTGTGGCCGTGGAGCAGAACGTCATGAACTCCATGAACCACCCGGAGGACCTGGCGGGGGAGCCGGGGAATTTCGTGGCCATCGCGGCCGGGTCCGGCATCACCCCGGTGATCGCCATCGCCCGGACGCTGCTGGCCGCCAACCCGGACACCCGGTTCGACCTGATCTACGCCAACAAGGCCGCCATGGACGTGATGTTCCTGGAGGAACTGGCGGACCTGAAGGACAAGTACCCGCAGCGGCTGGCCATCCACCACGTGCTCTCCCGCGAGCAGCGGATCGCGCCGCTGCTTTCCGGCCGGATCGACGCGGAGAAGCTTCAGCAGCTGCTGGGCACCGCCCTGCACGCTGACGATGTGGACGAATGGTTCCTGTGCGGGCCGTTCGAACTGGTTCAGCTGTGCCGCGACACCCTGGCCGAGCGCGGGGTGAAGCCGGAGAACATCCGGTTCGAGCTGTTTACGTCCGGCAAGCCGGACCGTCCGGAGGGGCAGGCCGGCCGTCCCGTGGTGGTGGACGAGTCCAAGGAGACGTACAAGATCACGTTCAAGCTGGACGGCCTGCAGGGCGAGGTGGCCAGCCCCACCCACGCCCGCGAGTCCATCCTCAACGCGGCGCTGCGGGTCCGCCCGGACGTGCCGTTCGCGTGCGCCGGCGGAGTGTGCGGCACCTGCCGCGCCAAGGTGGTCGCCGGCAGCGTGACCATGGACGAGAACTACGCGCTGGAGCAGGATGAGCTGGACAGGGGCTACGTCCTGACCTGCCAGAGCCACCCCACCAGCAAGGAAGTCACGGTCGACTTCGACGTCTAAGCCGTTCCCCCGCTTGACCGCCCGAACATAGGAGTTCCATGATTTCCCTTTCCATCAGCAACGGTGTTGCAGAAGTCGTCTTGGACGCGCCGCAGAAGCTGAACTCGCTGGATGAGCAGGCGCTGCGGGATTTAGCACAGGCGTACGACGACGCTGCTGTCGCCGCCTCACGCGGTGAGGTGCGGGCGCTGCTGCTGAGGGGAGAGGGCCGCGCCTTCTGCGCGGGCCGGGACATCGCGGGGGTCACCCCGGAGAGCGACGACGCCGCAGCGTACCTGGGCGGGCTGGTGGAGCCTTTGCTGAAGAAGATGGCTTCCTTTCCCGCTCCTACGTTTGCGGCCGCACAGGGGGCCTGCCTGGGCGTGGGGCTGGGGCTGCTGCTGGCCACGGACGTGGTGTACGTGGCGGAGAACGCCAAGTTCGGGTCGCCGTTCGCCAAGCTGGGCGCCACGCTGGATTCGGGCGGCCACTGGTACTTCACGGAGCGGCTGGGCATGCACCGGACGCTGGACCTGATCTACACGGCGGACCTGATCTCCGGCGCCGAGGCGGTGGCACAGGGGATGTTCAGCCGTGCCATGCCGGCCGCCGAGCTGCTGGACTCCACGCGGGCGATCGTTTCGCGCGTGGCCGCCGGCGCCACCGAGGCATTCGTTGCCTCCAAGGAGCTGGTGGCGCACATCCGTGACCAGCGCCTGGGCCTGTGGCAGGCCATGCAGGAGGAAAACGAGGAGCAGGCACGGCTCTGCAAAACCGACGACTATGCGGAGGGTTTCCGGGCCTTCCAGGAGAAGCGCGAGCCGAAATTCACCGGCGGCCACTGATTACACCTCCTCGATTGGTCCGCAACTGTCCTTTCCGGGGCCGAAAACGGCAGTTACGGAGCAATCGATGAGGCTGGAGGTCCGCCGCCGCATTGGCGCCGGGCCTCCAGCCGTCTAACGGTTGAAACCGCCCAGGCAGGTACCCCTACCGGGCCGCCATCTCCGATTCCAGTAGCTCGTAGGCCGGTGTGGTGAGGAAATCGGTGTAGTTCTCGGACAGGCAGATCCGGGAAATGATGCCGGATGCCGGTCCGTAGTACCGGTTGAACAGATCGTCGCCCACCTCGTTCCGGAGCTTTTCCGTTTCCTCGGCCAGCAGGCGCTCAACCAGTTCGCGGGTTGCCGTGTTCCCCGTGTCGGCGAAGACTACCCCGTTGCGGATTTGCTGCCAGACCTGCGACCGGGAGATTTCGGCCGTCGCGGCATCCTCCATCAGGTTGTGGATGGCAACTGCCCCGTTCCCGGACAGCCACACTGCGGTGTAGGCGATGGAAACGTACAGGTTCCCGCGGAGACCGGCTTCGGTGGCGTCGCCGGGTGCTGACTCGATGTCGAGCAGTTGTTCGGCGGTGACGTGGACCTCTGGGCGGGTCCGCTGCACCTGGTTGGGGGCGTCTCCCAGGACCTGGTCGAATACCTCCATGCAGATGGGAACGAGGTCTGGGTGTGCAACCCAGGAGCCGTCGAATCCGTCGTTGGCCTCGCGGGTCTTGTCTGCCCGTACTTTTGCGAACGCCTCTTCCGTGACTTCCGGCTCGCGGCGGTTCGGAATGACTGCTGCCATGCCACCCATAGCAAACGCGCCGCGCTGGTGGCATGTCTTGACCAGCAGTTCGGTGTAGGCGCGCATAAAGGGAACGGTCATCGATACCGCTGCACGGTCAGGCAGGGTGAATTTCGAACCGGAATCGCGGAAATACTTGATGATGCTGAACAAGTAGTCCCAGCGCCCCGCGTTGAGGCCGGAGGCGTGGTCCCGCAGTTCATACAGGATCTCGTCCATCTCGAAGGCCGCGGGAATGGTTTCCACCAGGACGGTGGCCCGGATGGTTCCCTGCGGGATGCCGAGGGCGTTCTGTGCGAAAACGAAGATGTCGTTCCACAGCCGGGCTTCAAGGTGGCTTTCCATCTTCGGCAGGTAGTAGTAGGGGCCGTGGCCGTTCTCAAGGAGCTGCCTGGCGTTGTGGAAGAAGTGCAGTCCAAAGTCCACCAGGGCGCCGATGGCGGGCTTGCCGTCGAATTCCAGGTTCCGCTCCTCCATGTGCCAGCCGCGGGGGCGCATGATGACGACGGCGGTGGGCGCGTCGGTTCGAAGGGCGTACGTCTTGCCCTCGGGGGACGTGTAGGCCAAGGTTCCGCGTGCGGCGTCGTACAGCGAGAGTTGGCCGTCGATGACGTTGAACCAGGTGGGGCAGCTGGCGTCCTCCAGGTCTGCCAGCCATACTTTTGCCCCCGAATTCAGGGCGTTGATCGCCATCTTGGCGGGGGAGCAGGGGCCGGTGATTTCCACCCGGCGGTCCTGGAGGGCGGGCGGCGCCGAGGCAACGGTCCAGTCGCCGTCGCGGACGGCTGCTGTCTCCGGCAGGAAGTCCAGGGTTCCGGTCTTTGCGGCTTCTGAACGGCGCTCCTGCCGTGCAGCAAGGCGGGCATCGCGTTCGGCGGCGAAGCGTCCATGGAGTGCGGCGAGGAACTCCAGGGCGTCCGGTGTCAGGATTTCGGCGGCGCGGTCAAAGGGCAGGGCAGCGGTTCGGGTCAGGGGCATTGCTTGGTCCTTTCGAGGAGTTTCACGATACGGACATTATGTTCTGCCAGATGAAAAAACAAGAGCTTCAGAATAATCGGTCAGACCATTGACTAGCGGTCAGACCAATACATACAGTTTGTCCACGAGGCAATATCTCAATCTCACATTGTGGAATTCCCGCTCGGCGTTTCTTATCCCATTCATCGCGCCCCACCCTCCCCGCTCCAAATACAAAGGAGTTTTTTGTGAGCACTTACCAGCAAGTCGTGGACCCCCTCTGGGGTTCACTCGGCCTGTCCGCGCTCTGCGCGGCGTTGCCGTTGATTCTCCTGTTTGTCCTGCTGGGCGTCTTCCGGGTGAAAGCGGCCAAAGCCGCGATCGCCAGCCTGGCGCTGTCCATCATCCTGGCCCTGATGGTCTGGCGTATGCCTGTGGACCAGGTCTTCAGCGCCACGGCAGAAGGAGCCTTCTACGGTCTGTTCCCCATCCTGTGGATCCTCATTAACGCGCTCTGGCTCTACAAACTCACGGTGGCCACGCCTTGGTTTGATGCCCTGGGCCGGACCATCCGCTCCATCTCCAACGATCTGCGGATCCTGTCGATCCTGATTGCGTTCTGCTTCGGCGCGCTCCTCGAATCACTCGCCGGTTTCGGCGCCCCGGTTGCCATCACGTCGGCGATGCTGATGGCCGCCGGCATGAAACCGCTGAAATCCGCCATCGTCTCGCTTTTGGCCAACACCGCGCCGGTGGCCTTCGGTGCCATGGCCGCGCCCATCATCGCCCTGAACGGCGTGACCGGCCTGTCGCTGCACGACCTGTCCTCGATGGCCGGCCGCCAGACCCCCTTCATCGCCCTCATCGTGCCGCTGCTCCTGGTCTTCATCGTGGACGGCAGGCGCGGCCTCAAGCAGACCTGGCCCGTTGCACTGGTGGCCGGCGCAGTCTTTGGCATCTTCCAGTTCATCACGTCCAACTTCATCGCTGTGGAACTGACCGACGTCGTGGCTGCTGTGGCTACCGTGGCCGCCGTGCTGCTGATGCTCCGTGTCTGGCAGCCGCGGGAAATCATTGATATGTCCGGGCAGTCCGGAGGGTCAGGCGATCTTGAGGAAGGACGTCCGTCCGGCCCATCATCCTCAAGCCGCGGTTCGGCAAGGATACCGGCATCCGCATCGGTTACGGAGGCTGTCTCCGCGGCTGCGACCACCCGGGTCGCGGTGCGGCACAGCGCCACGGAGCGGCCCGTCCGCCGGGAAATCTGGATGGCTGTGGCGCCCTACCTGATCATCATGGCCGTCTTCTCCATCGCCCAGATCCCCGCAGTCAAGGACTGGCTGAGCGCCAACGGAAGCATCAGCTTCGCCTGGCCGGGCCTGGACGTCGTGGACGCCGGCGGGAAGCATGTTGCCGCGCAGAAGCTCAAGTTCGACCACCTCAAAGCCACCGGAACCCTGCTTCTGGTCTCCGGCCTCATCACCATGATCCTGTACCGCCTGTCGGCAGCCCAGGGCCTGCGCATTTACTGGGAAACCCTGAAGCAGCTGCGCTGGACCATCCTCACGGTCACCACCGTCCTGGCCCTGTCCTTCGTCATGAACCTGTCCGGACAGACCACCTCCCTGGGCCTCGCCCTCGCGTCCGCCGGCGGCTTCTTCGCCTTCCTCTCGCCGCTGATTGGCTGGATCGGGGTTGCCCTTACCGGATCGGATACCTCGTCCAACTCACTCTTCGGGCAGATGCAGGCCACCGCCGCCGCGCAGACCGGCCTCCCGCCGGTGCTGATGGCTGCCTCCAACTCCTCGGCCGGCGTGATGGGCAAGATGCTTTCGCTGCAAAACCTGGCCGTCGCCTCAGCGGCGGTTGGCCTGGAGGGCGCCGAGGGCACGCTGTTCCGCAAGCTGATCGGCTGGAGCCTGGGCCTGCTGGCCCTGATCACGGTGCTGATCGTCCTGCAGTCCACCCCGGTACTCGGCTGGATGATCCCCTAGCCGGCGCCACCTTGCACACCGGGAATACGGCCGGGCGGAGCGGTTCCGCCCGGCCGGGTGCCCAAAGAACCCACCCTAGAAAACAAAGAGGTTTCCTTCCCATGAGTACAACTACAGCTGTCACAGCATCAGCAGCGCTTTTGGCTGCAAGCGCTCACACCTCCACAGACCTGGATGAGCGGGTCAGGGTAAGCACGGACCGTTCCGGCTACGTTCCGCCGAGCCTGCCCGACGGCGTCGTTTATGCCACCAGTGCCGAAGAAGTTGTGGCAACCATGAAGCTTGCCGCGGCCCACAATGTCCCGGTGGTTCCCCGGGGAGCCGGAACGGGCCTTGCCGCCGGAGCTTCCGCGCAGGCCGGGGAAGTAGTCCTTGACCTGGCCCGGATGAACCGGATCCTGCACATCGATCCCGTGGAGCAGTTGGCCGTGGTTGAACCCGGCGTCCTCAACGCGGAGGTGAACGCGGCCGCGGGGGAGCATGGACTCTTTTATGCGCCGGACCCGGCCAGCACGGCAATCTGCTCCATCGGCGGCAACATTGCCACCAATGCCGGCGGAATGTGGTGCGCAAAATATGGTGTTACACGGGAATCCGTGCTCGCCCTCCGCGTGGTCCTGCCCGACGGCCGGGTGCTGCGGACCGGGCGGAACACCATCAAGGGCGTCACGGGGTACGACCTGAACGCGCTGATGATCGGCTCCGAGGGAACGCTGGGCGTGGTGGTCGAAGCTACGCTCCGTCTGCGGCCCAAACCCATCCAGACCGCCACCGTCGCCGCCTATTTCCCGGACGTGGACGCCGCCGCGCTGGCAGCATCCGCCATCATCGCCGCCCGGCTGCAGCCCTCGGTGCTGGAACTCATGGACGGCCCCACGCTGGAAGCCGTCGATACCGTGCATGGCACCAACCACCGGTCCAAGGGCGGCGCCTTCCTGCTGGCGCAGACTGACGGGTACGGCGCGTTCCTTGAGCAGGACGTCCTCCTCAAAGCCATTGAACCCTTCGCCAGTCACGTCGAGAAAGCAGTGGACACGTCGGCAGCGGACGCGCTCGTGGCCACCCGGCGGGAAGCGATTCCCTCGCTTGAGACGTTGGGCCGCGTGTCCATTTGCGACATCGGCGTGCCGCGGAACCGGCTGGCAGATGTCTTTGCGGGGCTGGAGGACATCTCCCGGAAGACGGGGGTCCGGATCTTCAATGTGGCCCACGCAGCGGACGGCAACCTGCACCCGATGATCGTCGTCAACCCCGACCAATCCATCACGGAAGGACCGGCCAAAAAGGCCCTTGGCGACATGTTCTACCTGGCACAGCGCCTGGGCGGCACGCTGACCGGGGAACACGGCGTCGGCCTGCTCAAGCGCGATTGGCTCGAGGACGAGCTCGGCAGCACCTCGCTGGAACTCCAGCGCGCCATCCGCAATGTCTTCGACCCCCAGGGAATCCTCAATCCCGGCAAGGCAATCTGAGCCGGACAACCCGTCCCACGGTTCCTTGATCCGCTTCTGTCCTGCTGCGCCGGTTCTCCGTGGCGCAGCAGGACAGAATGCAGGTGCTGGTTGTTAGGGCAGGATGGATCCATGACCAAACCTTCGGTGGCACCGGGATCCAGGCGGACGTACGACGTCCTGGTAGAGGATATTGAGGCGGGGCTGCGCTCTGGCCGGTTCAAAATCGGGGATCAGCTGCCAGGTGAACGGATACTGGCGGAAACCTACGGCATTTCGCGCGCTTCAGTGCGCGAAGCCATGCGCCTGCTGGACGCCATGGGGGTCCTTCGAAGTTCCAACAGGTCCGGCCCCAAGTCTGGCTCGGTCATCGTTTCCGAGCCGTCAGCCGGCTTGTCCGCCACCCTACGCCTGCACATTGCCAGCAGCCGTCTTCCGGTTGCGGAGATCGTCGAAGCCCGGATTCTTCTGGAAACCTGGGCAGCCAGGACGGCGGCCCTGCACGACGACCCGGCCGGGATCCAGCGGGCCAGGGAACTGCTCGAGGCCATGGATGCCCCGGACATCGATCCGGAAACATTCCACGCCCTCGACGCGGAGTTCCACCTGGCCCTCAGTGCCATGGGCGGTAACACGGTTATCGAAACGATCATGGAGTCGCTCAGCGGCTCAATCCGGGGCTACCTCAAGGACGCCCTGGATGCCCTTGGGCAGTGGCCCATGGTGCTGGAGCAGCTGAGGGCCCACCACCACGGGATCTTCGATGCTGTGGAGGCAAAGGACGCCGAGCGCGCCGCGGAGCTGCTGCGGAGCCATATCGCATGGCTGTACGAACAGACAGCTGACAGGTTGCGCTGAGTTACTGCCGCACCGGCATGGACGGCAGGTCCGCTTCCGGGCCCGCCTCGCCGCCCATCGCGGCCACCAGGCGCTCGCGCGCGCGTCCCAGGTGCTGGTCCAGGAGCTGGGCGGCCTCTTCGCCTTGTCCGGCCTCGATCAGCTTCAGGAGCTTTTCGTGTTCAGCCTGGATCAAAGTGGTGTCCAGGAGGTGCAGCGACTGTACCCGGGACATGCACAGGCGTACTTCGGCCACGAGTGACGAGTACATCCTGCTGATCCGCTCGTTCCCCACGGCGTCGATCAGGCTGGTGTGGAACCGCATGTCCGGTTCCACCACGTCCAGCGGCGCTCCGGTGGCCAGCGCAGCGATATCCCGGTTGGCCTGTACCGCCCCGGCGGGCACTGTGCGTGCGGCGGCGAGCCGGCGAAGCACTTCGCTCTCCAGGTACGCCCGGGCCAGGTAGATGTCCCGCACCGATTCCGGTCCCAGGTCCGCCACCCGCGCGGTCTTGTGCGTGCCGCGAACCAGCAGGCCCTCGGCCACCAGCTTCTCGATGGCTGCCTTCGCGGTGGGGCGAGCGACGTCGTAGGACGTGGCCACGTCGGTCTCCGTCAGCGCGTGGGCGGAGGGTAGCTCGCCGGAGAAAATGCGGAGCCGCAGATCCGAAGCCACCGCTTCCACAATCGAGACAGCTGCAATACGGCCGGCCACAGATCTCCGTTCCAACAAATAAGTTTCGAGCAAACAAGGGGCGTCTCCATCCCATTTTGCCAGACAAGTATTCATCGCTCTTGACGGACATGTGTACTTGTTAGACAATCGATGAGTCGTCACGCCGATGTGGCGCCGCTCACCATCTGGAGTCCAATGTTTCAGCAGATCCTTGACCCCATCGCCGGGTCCCTCCTGCTTTCCGCCCTGTGCGCGGCCCTTCCCCTGGTCCTGCTGTTCGTCCTGCTGGGCGTCTTCCGGGTCAAGGCCGCCAAAGCTGCCATCGCCAGCTTGGTCCTGTCCTTCGTCCTGGCCGTCGCAGGCTGGCAGATGCCCCTGGACCAGGCCCTCAGCGCCACCGCCGCGGGCATCTTCTACGGGCTGTTTCCCATCCTGTGGATCCTCGTCAATGCGCTCTGGATCTACAAGCTCACCGTGGCCACGCACTGGTTCGACGCCCTGGGCCGGACCATCCGCTCCATCTCCAACGACCTGCGGATCCTCTCGATCCTGATTGCGTTCTGCTTCGGTGCGCTCCTCGAATCGCTGGCAGGCTTCGGCGCGCCCGTCGCGATCTCCGCAGCCATGCTGATGGCCGCCGGCATGAAACCGCTCAAGTCCGCCGTCGTCTCGCTGTTGGCCAACACCGCCCCGGTAGCCTTTGGCGCCATGGCCGCGCCCATCATCGCCCTGAACGGCGTCACCGGCCTGCCGCTGCACGACCTCTCTTCGATGGCCGGCCGCCAAACCCCCTTCATTGCCCTCATCGTGCCGCTGCTTCTGGTCTTCATCGTGGACGGCAGACGCGGCCTCAAGCAGACCTGGCCCGTTGCGCTGGTGGCCGGCGCCGCGTTCGCCGCCGCGCAGTTCATCACCTCCAACTTCCTCGCCGTGGAACTGACCGACGTGGTGGCCGCGGTGGTCACGGTGGCTGCGGTGCTGCTGATGCTGAAGGCCTGGCAGCCGAAGGAGTCGGTGCGCGTGGAAGGATCGGTACAGGATGTGTCGGTTCCAGCCATGGCCGGCCGAAAGAGTGCGGTCGGCAACGGCACGCAGGTAAGCACGACGGCGGGTGCCCGGCACGGGAGCGTTCCGGACCATTCCGGAGTCCCCACGGACAATTCCCGCCCGGCGCCCCGTGAGGTGTGGCTCGCCGTCGCGCCCTACCTGATCATCATCGCCGTGTTTTCCATCGCCCAGATCCCGTTCATCAAAACCTGGCTGGGGCTGGTGGGCACGGTGACGTTCGCCTGGCCCGGCCTGCACATTGAGGACTCGGAGGGCAAAGCGGTAGCGGCCACCAAGTTCAAGCTGGACCACCTCAAATCCACCGGGACGCTGTTGTTGCTCTCCGGCCTGCTCACCATGGCGCTGTACAGAATCCCGGTTGGCAAAAGCCTGCGCGTCTATTGGGAAACCCTGAAGCAGTTGCGCTGGACCATCGTCACGGTCACCACCGTCCTGGCCCTGTCCTTCGTCATGAACCTGTCCGGGCAGACCACCACGCTGGGATTCGCCCTTGCCTCGGCCGGCGGCTTCTTCGCCCTCCTTTCGCCGCTGATCGGCTGGATCGGCGTGGCCCTCACCGGCTCGGACACATCATCCAACTCCCTCTTTGGCCAGATGCAGGCCACCGCCGCCGGGCAGACCGGACTCTCGCCGGTACTGATGGCCGCCGCCAACTCCTCGGCCGGCGTCATGGGCAAGATGCTCTCCCTGCAGAACCTGGCCGTCGCCGCCGCCGCGGTGGGGCTGGAAGGCGCAGAGGGAACCCTGTTCCGGAAGCTGATCGGCTGGAGCCTGGGCCTGCTGGCCCTCATCACGGTACTGATCTTCCTGCAATCCACCCCCCTACTCGGCTGGATGGTTCCCTGATGCAGAAACTCGAATTTTTCCGGCAGGCCGTGGCCGATCCTGCACAGGTGAAGACCCGCGCCATCGACCTGCACGCCAACGCCCATGACGCCTCGCACTTCCTGCTCATCCCCCAGGCGGTGGCCGTGGCCAAGGACGCCGGGGAGGTGGGCGCGCTGCTCCGGGCCAGCGCGGCGCAGGGCGTTCCGCTCACCCTTCGTTCCGGCGGCACCAGCCTTAGCGGACAGGCCGTCACGGACGGCGTGCTGGTGGACGTGCGCCGCAACTTCCGGGATGTTGAAGTGCTCGACGGCGGTGCGCGGGTCCGCGTGCAGCCGGGAGTCACGGTGCGGGCCCTGAATGCGCGGCTGGCGCCCTACGGGCGCAAGTTCGGGCCGGACCCGGCCAGCGAGGCCGCGTGCACCATCGGCGGCGTGGTGGCGAACAACTCCTCGGGCATGAACTG
This sequence comes from Arthrobacter sp. NicSoilB11, assembly GCF_019977375.1. Lineage (NCBI taxonomy): Bacteria > Bacillati > Actinomycetota > Actinomycetes > Micrococcales > Micrococcaceae > Arthrobacter > Arthrobacter sp. NicSoilB11. The sequence goes on along the minus strand of NZ_AP024657.1, from coordinate 3,404,810 downwards.
CGGAACGGTGGACAATGCTTACCGCACGCTCGAGTCGCTCACCGTGGTGCTGCCGTCCGGGACGGTAATTGACACCGGGGCAATGGACGCGGACACCCGGCTGCGGACGCTGGAACCGGAACTGTATGACGGCCTGGTGCAGCTCGCGGCAAGGGTGCGGGGGAACAGCGATTCCGTGAACCGCATCAGGCAGCAGTTCAGCATGAAGAACACCATGGGCTACGGCCTGAACTCCCTGCTGGACTACACGCGCCCGGTGGAAATGCTGGCGCACCTGATCGTCGGCAGCGAAGGCACCCTGGGCTTCGTGGCAGAGGCGGTGTTCCGGACCATCCCGCGGCTTTCGCACTCCGCCACCGGCTTGCTTGTCTTCCCGGACCTGCAGGCCGCCAACGCGGCGTTGCCGGCGCTGGTGGACACCGGCGCCGCCACGGTGGAACTCCTGGACGCGCTCTCGCTCAAGGTGGGCCAGACGCTGAAGGGAACTCCCGCCGTCGTACGCGACCTTGCGGTGCGCGAACACGCGGCGCTGCTGGTGGAATACTCCGCCGGGCAGCCGGACCAGGTTGCGGCCCTGCGTGAGGTGGGCGAACGCGCCCTCGCCGGCCTCAAGCTGGCGGCCCCGGCGCAGTTCACTGCTGATGCGTCCGCCCGCGCCCAGCTGTGGCACCTGCGCAAGGGCCTGTACGCCTCCGTGGCGGGTGCCCGGCCGCAGGGGACCACGGCACTGCTGGAGGACATTGTGGTGCCGGTCCCGGTCCTGGGCCGCACGTGCCGTGAATTGATAAGGCTGTTCGACAAGTACCGGTACGAAAACAGTGTGATCTTTGGGCATGCGAAGGACGGCAACGTCCACTTCATGCTTACGGACGGCTTCGCCACGGCGGAGGAGCTGGACAGGTACAGTGCGTTCACCGAGGACATGGTGGACCTGGTCCTGGGGGAGGGCGGCTCGCTCAAGGCGGAGCACGGCACCGGCCGGGTGATGGCACCGTATGTGCGGCGGCAGTACGGGGACGAGCTGTACGGCGTAATGCGCCGGATCAAGGAGCTGTTCGATCCCGCCGGCATGCTCAATCCCGGCGTGCTCATGGACGATGATCCCAAGGCGCATCTGCGGCACATCAAGACGGCGCCGCCGGTGGCTGAGGAAGTGGACCGCTGCGTCTCCTGCGGGTACTGCGAGCCGGTGTGCCCCAGCAAGGACCTGACCCTGACGCCCCGCCAGCGCATCGTCACCCTGCGCGCCATCGAGGCCGCACGGCTCGCCGGCGACACGGCGTTGGTTGAAGAGCTGGAGCGGGACTACGACTACGAGTCCGTGCAGACCTGCGCCGTGGACGGCATGTGCCAGACGGCCTGCCCCGTGGACATCAACACCGGCTTGCTGGTCAAGCGGTTGCGCCGCGAGGACGCCGGTCCGGTGGCCAACGCGGCCTGGAACGCTGCGGCCAGGCACTGGGGCGGGGTCACGCGCGGGGCTTCGCTGGCCCTGACCGTGGTGGACAGGCTTCCGGCCCCGGCCGTCGTGGCGCCCAACAAGGCGGCGCGTGCGGTGCTGGGCACGGACACGGTGCCCCTGTACTCGCCCGAACTGCCCGGCGGCGGTTCCGCACGCAAGCGCCCGACGCCGGACCGGGCACCGGACGCCGTCTACTTCCCCGCCTGCGTGGGGACGATGTTCGGGCCGGCCGGTGCGGGTTCCCAACCCGGTGGTCCCGCTGGCGGACGGGGCGTCCAGTACAGCCTGGAGCAGCTGTGTGAACGGGCCGGGATCACGCTGCTGGTCCCGGAGGGCATCGATTCCCTCTGCTGCGGGACCCCGTGGTCTTCGAAGGGAATGGGGGCCGGCCAGGCGACCATGAAGGAGAAGACCCTGGCAGCGCTGCGGGAGGCAACCCGGGACGGCGAGCTGGCCATCATCTGTGACGCGTCGTCCTGCACCGAGGGCCTCCGGCAGGTGGTGGAAGCCGACGACCCGCTGGTAGGTCAGCGGCCGTTGCGGATCGAGGATGCCGTGGACTTCGTCGCCGAGCGCATCCTGCCCAGGCTGCCGGAGCACGCAAAGCTCGAGTCCCTGGCCTTGCACCCCACCTGCTCTTCCACACGGATGGGGATCAACGGTGCCTTGGAATCGGTGGCCCAGGCCGTGGCGGAGAAGGTGGATGTGCCGGTGAACTGGGGCTGCTGCGCCTTCGCGGGGGACCGCGGAATGCTCCACCCCGAGCTCACGGCATCCGCCACCCGGAAGCAGGCTTTGGAAGTGGAGCAACTGGACGCGACGGCGCACGCCTCGTGCAACCGCACCTGCGAGCTGGGCATGACCCGCGCCACGGGCCAGGACTACCGGCACGTGCTGGAACTGCTGGAAGAGGTCACGCGATAGGGAAACGGTACCTTCCCGCCACGTGCGCTCCCGGGCAGCAGCGGATCGCCCCGCTGCCGGTCGTCCCGTGGTGGTGGATGAGTCCAAGGAGACGTGACCATGGACGAGAACTACGCGCTGGAGCAGGATGAGCTGGACAGGGGCTACGTGCTGACCTGCCAGAGCCACCCCACCAGCAAGGAAGTCACGGTCGACTTCGACGTCTAGGTTGTTACTCACTAAAGGAGCCCCATGATTTCCCTTTCCTTCAGCAACGGTGTTGCAGAAGTCGTCCTGGACGCACCCCACAAGCTGAACTCGCTGGATGAGCAGGCGCTGCGGGATTTAGCACAGGCGTACGACGACGCTGCTGCCGCCGCCTCACGCGGTGAGGTGCGGGCGCTGCTGCTGAGGGGAGAGGGCCGCGCTTTCTGCGCGGGCCGGGACATTGCGGGGGTCACTCCGGAGAGCGACGACGCCGCGGCGTACCTGGGCGGGCTGGTGGAGCCGCTGCTGAAGAAGATGGCCGCTTTCCCCGCGCCGACGTTCGCTGCGGCGCAGGGGGCTTGCCTGGGTGTGGGGCTGGGGCTGCTGCTGGCCACGGACGTGGTGTATGTGGCGGAGAACGCGAAGTTCGGCTCGCCGTTCGCCAAGCTGGGCGCCACGCTGGATTCGGGCGGCCACTGGTACTTCACGGAGCGGCTGGGCATGCACCGGACGCTGGACCTGATCTACACGGCGGACCTGATCTCGGGCGCCGAGGCGGTGGCACAGGGGATGTTCAGCCGGGCCATGCCGGCCGCCGAGCTACTGGACTCCACTCGGGCCATCGTTTCGCGCGTGGCTGCCGGCGCCACCGAGGCGTTCGTTGCCTCCAAGGAGCTGGTGGCGCACATCCGTGACCAGCGGCTGGGCCTGTGGCAGGCCATGCAGGAGGAAAACGAGGAGCAGGCGCGGCTCTGCAAAACCGACGACTACGCGGAGGGTTTCCGGGCCTTCCAGGAGAAGCGCGAACCGAAATTCACCGGCGGTAAATTGCCTTTGTCTGCCGCTGATTTGTAAGGTTCAGCTATGACTAAGGGGAAAGCTATTACCAAAGCCGTCATTCCTGCTGCCGGATTGGGGACACGCTTCCTGCCCGCCACCAAGGCAATGCCGAAGGAAATGTTGCCGGTGGTTGATCGCCCGGCCATCCAGTATGTGGTGGAGGAAGCGATTGACGCAGGCCTCACGGACCTGCTGATGATCACGGGCCGCAACAAGCGCGCCCTGGAGGACCACTTTGACCGCGAGCCGGGCCTGGAGGCCGCGCTCGAAGCCAAGGGGGACAAGGACAAGCTGGGCCTGGTGGAGTACGCCTCCAACCTGGGCCCCATCCACTATGTCCGCCAGGGCGAGGCCAAGGGCCTGGGCCACGCGGTCCTGTGCGCCCAGCAGCACGTGGGTGACGAGCCGTTCGCCGTCCTGCTGGGTGACGACCTCATCGACGAGGCAGAGACCCTCCTGAGCACCATGATGGAGGTGCAGCAGAAGACCGGTGGTTCTGTGATCGCTTTGATCGAAGTTGATCCGTCGCAGATCAGTGCCTACGGCTGCGCAGACATCACTGCCGTGGATGGCGAGGACTACGTGCGCGTCAACAGCCTGGTGGAGAAGCCGGCCGTCGGCGAAGCTCCGTCCAACCTAGCCGTGATCGGACGCTACGTGCTGCACCACTCCGTGTTCGGGGTTCTTGAGAACACCGAACCGGGCCGCGGCAACGAGATCCAGTTGACGGACGCCCTGCAGACCCTTGCCGCCGGCGAGGGCGAGGGCTCCGGCGTTTACGGCGTGGTCTTCAAGGGCCGCCGTTACGACACCGGCGACAAGCTCAGCTACCTCAAGGCCGTGATCACCCTCGCGTCCGAGCGCGTGGAGTTCGGCGAGGACCTGAAGACCTGGATGAAGAACTTCGTCGGCTAGCCCGACTCTCTATTGCTTCTTGGAGGCCCGCTGCCGGAAGGCAGCGGGCCTCTTCTGTGTTTGGGCCGCCAAGGCTGCCAAGAGGCCCCCTATGACAGCTCCTGACGTGTTTGTCACGATGTCTGACGGGCTTGCAAAGCGTTGGTGAAGAAACAGGAGCTGGCCCAGCTCAATGCAGCCGGAAACCAGCAAGCCGAATGCCCCGATCTGCCACCAGCGTTTTTCTGGAAATGCCAACCGGCTCACAAGACCGACTGGCACAAATAGGACGACGTTGGCGGCGGCCTCGATAAATTTGTAATTGAACCAGCCAGGGACGCCACGAACATGGAGGATATGCAGGACCGCTGTGAGCTGTCCCGAAACGAGCTGGTCTACCGGCGACGGCCAAAAGGCAACGAGCGCCAGTGGAACAAGCATGGCTGCCAGAACTGTGCGCCAGAGGCGATAGTTGTAAAGGAATCTCAACCGAACCTCAGGAGGCCCGCAGAAGGGCGAACACGGCAGTCCCGAGGGCTGCTGCGGCCAGGAGTGTAAGGAGCATGTAGTGCAGCACCTGAGGCCGGGGGAGCGGGATGGAAAAGTCGTACTCTCGTGGTGCTCTGCGCCAATGTCTCCCCATAGATCAAATAGATACCACACAAAGCAAAAGGTGGGTGCTTCTCCGTTTCCGGAGAAGCACCCACCTTCGTTGGTGCTGGAAAAGCGTTGTTAGGCAGCAGCCTCTGCCTTGGCGCGGCGGCGGACCACCACTACCGAGGTTGCCCCGGCAGCCAGTGCGCCAGCGCCAACCAAGGTCCAGAGAACCAGGCCGGAGTCGGCACCGGTGTTGGCAAGGCCGCCGGTGTTGGCCAGCGGAGCACCGGCAGCGTTGCCGCCGGTGTTGGCCAGTGAAGCTGCCACGGTAACCGTGACGGGGCCGACGGTGACGCCCGACTGGGTGCCGGTAGCGGTGATGGAGTAGGTCCCAGCTTCGCTGATTGCGATCGGGAGTGCGACAGCGCCCTGGGCGTCTGCAGTAGCGGACAGGTTCTGAGCCTCGGTGACGACGGCGATGCGGGCAGCAACCGCACGGTTACCAACGCCAGCGCCGTTGGAAGCGGGAGCCTGGCCGGGCGTAACGCGGATGATCAGTGGCTCGCCAGCACGGAAGCCCTGGCCGCGGAAGACGAAAGTTTCGCCCGGGCCAACAACACCGTCCGAAACGGCTGCCTGCGGCGGAAGAGCCGGGTAGGTTGCGGCCATGGCGGGAGCTGAGCCGATGAGTGCGATGGAGCCCGCGAGCGCGAGTGCAGCAAAAGTCTTTTTCATGTGTGTCCCCCCGGAGACGTTTAAGTTTTGTGATACCCGATTTCGGGGAAGTGTCCCCTCTACACGAGACCGTGTGCAGAACTACGGATAGATATCCCAAGAAAGACGGTACCATCCTCGACCGGTTGTCACCAAGCTCAATCAAGTCGGTTTACATAGTGTTAACGCGACCGTCACTGCCCCGGGTCACAAGACGCATTTGCCGTCGCAAGGATAACGTCCTTTACAGGCTGGACAGTCGGCGTGACAACTAGGTTAGGTTCGGCGTGCTGGACAATTTTCCCAAAGGTGAAATCGACGGTTCTGCTTTCCCCCGGGGCCAGTTGCTGAGCGACAACACCGACCGGACGGTTCGCGTGCAGGTAGGGGGCAAACGGTGCCTTCTGTCCGTCGATGGTTGCGGATTCGACGTTTGCTTGTACTGGTCCATACGCCACGATGTTTGTCTGCACCGTTCCTGGCTTTACCCCAAAGACACCCCCGCCAGTCACGTAGGCAGGCAGGGAGTCAGCTGCATCAGCTGGTGCTGTGTTGATGCTGGTAATGCGAACGGTTGTCTGTTCGTAGCCGTCTGCCGAGCATTCCTTTACAAGCTGAACAGTGCGCTTCACGTAGTAGTCCATCTTTGCCCCTGTGCCGTCGTTGAAGTACACGCCGAACTGGGCGGGCGAAACACTTGGCCCTGAGATAGAGCCGCTCAATGCGTACTTTGAGATTTTGGATTGTTCGGATTGATCAGCCGACCAAACGAGGACACGGCCTTCTTCTGTCCCGCGGGACAAGCCGGCGATAAGTCCTTTGGCTTCACCCTTACCACTGGAAAAGGCCGAGAAAGCCTCGCGGGCTACTCCTGCGAAATATGCGTCCTGCAATTTTGGTTGTTTGATCTTCGCGTAGACGTCTGAGAGTAGTGTCGGTACGACGTTGTCGGCAGTTAGTTCGGTTGGCAAACCGGAAGCTTTCACCGTTGCTAGTTCGGGACCGTGTACGGCGATCGGTCCTGTCGATTTCAAAATGTAGCTAAGGGCTACAGGATCGATTGATATGACGCCATCGACTCGCTGGCTGGTTTTCTTCTCCCACATCTTCCGTGCAGTTGCTGCTGCAGTGGGAAAGTCCGGCGTGAGATTGATGTCCTGCATGTACTTTCCCAGACGGGTGCTGTAGATCTGTTCCTGTTGGGGATCTACGGGCAAAGCAGGGGAAGAAGTGCCTACCTCGACGGCACTGCTCTGGACGCCGAGCGATAACTTACCGTGATCGAGCGTGACGACTGCAAGTGCGCCTGGGATGCCACCTGACGCGCGAGCCTCGGCGTTGTTTTGAATCATTAGAAGGTAGCTTCTTGCTCCATTCGTGCCGAGCATCGACGGAGCAATGCTCGCTGCATCAGCTGCGGAGTCGAGTGCTCCCGTCGCTTGCCGCAGCTCTTTCGTAGCCTCCTGCAATGGGCCCGCAACTTGCGGCCAAAGTATTGTGTCGTCAATTCCTTCAAGCCTCTCGAAGGATGCACGAACTGCGTAGGCCGACGAGTTCACGCTCGGGGCTGCTGACTGAAGCGGCTCGAGGTTCGATCCTGACCCGCTGGGCATAAGCGCATCCCAGTTGAGGGACTCATAAACATTGACCAACGGCGTCAGGCCGAGAGCGGCAACGTCGTCCGCGGATCGAGCTACTTCGGACACTGCGCTAAGATTCGGTCCCACCCACGGAAGCCCGGATGCTAGAGCCCAAAGGGGATCCTCTGCCTCTGCTCTTGCGGTGGCAGTGTGAGCACGAAGTTTCCCCACAGTGCCTGAAGCGGCATCAGCGTCTGATGCCACGATTTCCTGCTTCAGCTGTGGCACGAGAGCGGCGGCCGTTTCCAATTCAGTGCGAATCGTTGTCGCCTTGAACACTAGCCACGCGCATCCCGCGCCCAGGAGGATAGCGACGACCAGAATCGGCACCGCTACTCGAAGGAATAGGACAGGAGGACGGTGCCACTTTTTTGTCACCGTGCTGGAGCCGCTTGGCTGAGGAGGAGACTCCAGGTTATCTTCATCCGCCATCGTCAAGGACGGCCCAACCCACGGTAGGTCCAACCGGCAGCGCGCCACTTGCGGGCGTCCAAGACGTTCCTGCCGTCTAGAACCCTCTTATAGGCGACACTATATGCGGTCTCATATGGATCTAGATCACGGTATTCTTGCCACTCGGTAAGAAGGAGGATGGCATCCGCATCCTTGAGTGCGGTGCCCGTCGACTTCTCGTAGTGCAACTCCGGGAAGCGTCGAGCGGCATTTGCCAATGCTTCCGGATCGGTCACCGTAACGTCGGCACCCTGCAACTGCAGTTGAGCTGCAATGCTCAAAGCCGGTGAATCTCGCACATCGTCACTTTCAGGTTTGAAAGCTGCGCCTAGAACGGTAATGCGCTGTCCCAAAAGTGAGCCTCCACAAAGTTCACGAGTCAACTCGACGACACGTGTTCGACGACGCATATTAATTGCATCTACTTCACGAAGGAATGTCAGTGCTTGGTCCGCCCCGAGCTCGCCGGCGCGCGCCATAAAAGCACGGATGTCCTTCGGCAGGCAGCCTCCACCAAAGCCGATGCCGGCATTCAAAAATTTCCGACCGATTCTGTCGTCCAGACCGATTGCATCTGCGAGTAGGGAGACATCAGCGCCGGCCGCGTCGCATAGCTCCGCCATAGCATTGATGAAAGATATCTTTGTAGCCAAGAAAGAATTGGCTGCGGTCTTAACCAATTCTGCTGTCGGGAGGTCTGTAATTAGCCTAGGGATACCAGCTTCCAAGGCTGATGCGTATACCTGGTCCAGGACCTCCACGGAGCGGTGATCTTCGGACCCTCCGTCGACACCGTAAACAAGCCTGTCCGGAAGGAGGGTATCGGAGACTGCATGTCCCTCGCGGAGAAACTCCGGGTTCCAAAGGAGGTCCGCTTCCGGCTGAGCCTGTTTGACTACCGCGACAAGGCGCCCAGCTGTTCCCACTGGAACAGTAGACTTTCCTACAACTATGTCGCCCGGAGAAAGATGCTGGAGTAGCGCAGATGTGGCCGCATCAACGAACGTCAAGTCGGCCCCGTTTTCTCCTTTCTTCTGCGGTGTACCGACACAGATAAAGTGCACCGAGCTTCCCTCAGCTGCTGCGAATTCAGTCGCGAATCTCAGCCGTCCTGTCGACTGAACCTCCTGAAGCAGATTTTCTAGACCTGGTTCAAAAAAAGGTGCGCGCCCCCTCGACAGTTCGGAAATTTTTTGTTCATCTACGTCTATGCCAACAACGTCGTGGCCCAACTTCGCCATACATGCTGCATGTACAGCACCGAGATAGCCGCAACCGATAACACTAATACGCAATTTAAGTTCCTTCCCAAAGGGTCGATGTGTTTGCCCATGAATTCAGTAGGCACCGGCGCTACGAAATACTGCCCTTATAGTGCGTAAAAGAATCACTAGATCACCCGCCAGTGACCAGTTTTCGACGTAGTACAAATCCAGTCGAACTGAATCTTGCCAAGACAAGTCCGATCTACCGCTTACTTGCCACAACCCAGTCAGCCCTGGCTTTACCAACAGCCGACGTCGCACATCCCGCTCATAGGCTTCGACCTCCTGTGGTAGCGGGGGACGAGGCCCCACTAGGCTCATGGATCCCGCAAAAATGTTGAAAAGTTGAGGGAGTTCATCGACGCTGTATCGACGCAAGTACCGACCCACGCGAGTGATGCGTGGATCATTCTTAATTTTGAACAGAACCCCACTGCCCTCGTTTTGGTCTGAAAGCACCGAAAGCTGTCGCTCGGCGTCAACTACCATCGAACGAAACTTGAGCATGTGAAACGTATTGCCCCCCATACCCACCCGTTGTTGCCGGAAAAGTACTGGCCCCTTGCTATCAAACCGCACAACCACTGCGACGATCATCATCAAGGGCGCAGCCAGCGTAATCAGGGCACCGGAGATAACAATGTCAAATAGTCGTTTGGCTACCCGCTGACCGCCCTCCAAGCTTGGAGTCGTAACGTGTATGAGCGGGAGGCCGGCAACTGGCCGAGTATGGATGCGTGGACCGGCAACATCGGTTAACGCTGGCGCCATTATTAGAGATATGTTCTGGGCTGCAAGCTCCCAACCCAGATGGCGCAGTGTCTGCGGGTGTAATTGGACGCCGGCCGAAACAGCAACAGCATCAGCGCCGCATTCTTTTATGGCCTCGACGATTGTCGCCACATTGGCTGAAACACCCATGACGGGAAGGTCAAGGTGCGTATCAGGATGATGGGAGGCATTAGCCCCGGGTGTGTAGGCAGCGATCGGTAAATACCCCGCGTGGGGGGAGGTCCTCAGCGACGCGGCCAGGTGGGCTACGGCGCTCGGTCCGCCTACAAGCAGGAGTCTTGACATGCTCCGCCCACCTTGACGGTCGATGCTCAGATGCTGTCGGAGAAGCCATCGCGAGACCAGCAAACCTGTAAGACCTATGGGAAGCGCGATTCCAACATATCCACGTGCAGTTTCTACTCGAAACAGATATGAAAAGGTTGCGATGAGCCCAAACAGCCAAAGGGAGGCTGCTGCAACCCTTTTGTACTCCTCCGGTCCCGAGCCGAGTACGCGCGTCTGCCTGCTCCCCCAGGCCCCCAACATAAGCCACCAAGTCACGAAAAGGAGGCAACCGAACAGCCAGTAGGGAAGAGGTAGACCGGGAACGGCTTCGGTGACGACTACTCCCGACAGCGACTCGGAATCAAAGGGACCAAAGCGAAGCAGATGGGCGCCGAAGATGGCCCATGCAATCACAAGACCGTCCAAAAAATTGATGCGCCGAGCGTATGTCTGCTGCCAGCGCGGCGTTCTGCCCATTAACCTGCGTCCCCCATGCTTTCCAAGTTACTTCCGTAAATGTAGCCCGTTTGACTAGGCAGCCGTTAATGCTACGGCATGACTACCGCCAACTTGGCCTGGGATGGGTGCCACCCAAATGCTGTGACACTGGAATTTCGCGCTGTAGCGCATCCTGCTCTGACAGGAGCGCAATCCGGCATCCCCTCCCGGTGAGCTTCTATTCTCAAGGCAGTCATCGCTCACGCGGCTTGTCGCCATACTTTGAAACTGTGCCGACTTTTCTTGCAGGCACTCCAGCCCAGACTTCGCCAGGAGGAACGGAACACAGTACAACAGCGTTCGCCCCCACAATCGCGCCAGCACCTATGGTTAGGGTCTCTCCTGTCTTGAAGAGTACTTTGGCCCCCGCACTTAAGATGGCACCGTCCCCAATGACGACGCCCCCCGCCGCGTCGCCGGTAGGAGAATTCTCGGTGACGGGCTCGTATTGGTCGCCGCGGCCGACGGTCACTCCCTGGAAAAGCGTCACACCATTGCCCAAAGACGTTGTCTCATGAACCACAAGGCCAACCGCGCCATGAGGTAAAAAGACCCGGCCGCCAAGACGGACCGAGCGAGGCAGTTCAATTCCTAGAACCTTCAAAATGGTATAGGCTATCGATCCAAGAATTGGGTTTCGAGTCAAAACTAATAGTCGCTCTTGAAGATTCATTCCATTCACTCTCTAGTTCGCCGATGGCGTCCCGTGGAAGGACGCATCAGACCGATAAGAAGACAAGAAGCTGCGAAGGCAATGGTTTGAGCTGCAACCGCGATGATCGCCGTTTCTACGGCAGATATCCCTTGGCCAATTGCACCAAATCCGCATATGACTGCAACCACTGACATTACTTGCGGGACTGAGGCCAAAAGAGGGCGATGCCAGCCCGTTAGTACGGCAGAAAACGATATTGTCAGGACGGACATACAGGTAGACAGCAGTAGAAGATAGATAGGGGCTAAGCTGTCACGGAAGCTAGCTCCAAATATCAATGGAACAACCCAAGACGCCAAAGCGCCCAGAATCACACTCCCCACAACTGCTACGCCGGCGCCCAACAGGATTTGCCTTAGCATCTTCTTCAGCGGTTCTCCGGCTGAAGCCTCCGACATAAGGTTCCTGGCCAACACAGTGCCAACAAGAAGCGGGACCTCCGCTACGGTTACAGCGACTGCATAGAGGCCCAGCTGTTCGCTCGAAGTAAGACTTGGCATCAGCGCTTGATCCAGCCGCGCGCTGGCGGATGCGGAGACAGTCCCAAAAGCGGCATAAATGCTGAAGCGATAAAAATCTTTCTTAGCAGGTGCTGCGTCGTAGTCGGCTATCTGAGGCGTGGGGTGAAACTTCGGAATCAGCAGGGCAGACGAAATGAGCAAGCCGACGATTATTGGCCCAGCGGCAAATGGCATGACCTCGCCAAGCCCGAATACGGCGAGCATAAGGATGATGAGCAGTCGGGAGCCTGCGAATGCAGTGCGCTCCAAGTCGACACGTTTCCAGCGCTGAAGGCCAGTCCAGGCGGACCTTCTCACCGCTAAAAGCGCACCAGGTATCACAGACATCCAGAGGAGGGCAAGCAGAGGCTGGGAGATACCCTGACTTTGAGCGACGTTAAAGCTGTAAGCGGCCAGAACTCCAAAGGCCACCACACCGGTCAGTAAGGCTCCGGCGTACCCTCGGAACTGCATTCTGCGAACGTCTGCCCCACGTGCGACGTAAAAGGCCGTGGCGGTAGGAATGCCAAGTGCGGCGAGCGAGTCGGCCACCGTCAGAGGTTGCATAAGGGCCGCCAGCTGGCCCCTGCCCTCGACGCCCAAGCTTTGAGCGAGTATTGGAGCGGTCATGAGACCAACTGCCGGTGCGAAGCTATAAGCAGCGAAGCTGCGGAGGACACCCAGATTCATTCGTCTACGTAGCCGTAAGATCGGCATATACGTCCTCCCACGACCGGCCCGCAGTTTCATCTCTTCCCTTTGATGCGACGAGCTTCCGCTTCATCTCATCAGCCAGCAGGTCGTCCACCGCACCTCGAAGAGACTGTGGATCCGATGGTGGTACAAAGATGACGCCACCGGCCTTGCTCATCTCAGGCATTCCACCCACCCGACTTGCAACAACAGCAGCAGGACTTGCCATGGCCTCCAGAAGCGTCAAACCGGCTGGCTCCTCCCATACAGAGGGGACGACCGCGACTCGTGCCCTACTTAGGAACTCCACCACTGCTGCTGGAGGTACAGGGCCCGTGAATTCGATATCGAGGTTCTCAGCAGCAGGCCGGCTGTGTAGCTGTTGGACATAGGGGTCTTCCTCTGCGCCTGGCACGAAGTATTTGCCGCCTACTACCGCGACCCGCCATGTTCTGCCTGGCAGTGCAGCGGCCTCGGTGAGGATGTGAACACCCTTTTCAGGAACGAGTCGTCCCACATATACGACGTCAAACTCAGGATCGCGCTCCGTAAAAAGAAGGTTTGAGCGGACAGCGCTGTGAAGCGTTCGAAACTTCGGTGAAGCTGTAGTTCTGAAACGACACCTGACCTCGAGTTCATTACGAATATATTCGGATACGCAAACAATGTCGTCAAACCTCCCTAGCGCGGCACGCAACGAGGACGAAGGTAGTTTGTTCAATATCTTATTGTGAACGTAAAGGATCACTTTGGCATCTGGGAACCGCCTGCGTATCGCGGATATAGCCCATGGCAAGTTGTGGAGGATAACAACATCCGGCGGAAGGCTCGTACTCGGGAAGAAGCGCAGTCCTGGAGTGAGGCAGTGACCGGTCAAAAATCTATACGACCGTTCAAGCAACCAACGGAATTCATGCCCGTCGTGGACGGGCTGTTTGAGCACCGGCAGTGCCTCGGCGATATCTATGGAGCCTCGTCTGCCCCCAACTATGAACGACTCCGTTCCCTGTTCCCGCGCCGCAGCTGCTAGTTCACGCGCGACACACAGAATGGCAGCTCCATTGTTGGAGGCCAACTCTTGACTCGGATCGAGAACATGCCACTCAATCAAGGGAAAACTCCATTCTTTCCCCTGCCTTTAAGTCAGCTCGCCGTAGCCGCGCAGAAACGAGCCGAGCGCATTTAGCCGCAAATAATGACGTCACAGAAATACAAACCAATGTTAGCCCTTGATAGAAGTCGAAAGCATCACCGCCCATGACGAACCGGATGAGCGTGTAAGTGAGAATGAGCCAAGCAACGCCACCAACTCGCCTTCCCGCCAGCTGACGGAAAATGATTCCTCCCAAAAAGAAAATAACAATAGCGGCCAACCAGCTGCCGCCGATCATTATCAAGTAACCGGGGCCGGACATGAACATACCCGCAGCGCCATAGCCGAGGAGTTCATGGCTTATGATATTACTAATAAATTCCGGCTTATTTGGATAGAATTGGCTTGGTATTGCAGTCTGCACCACCTTGAATAAGTCCGTGAGGTTCGCGTCAATTATATTGGTGGGCAAGGAGTAGACGAGCAGCAAGCCATCTACTGTATCGATTCCTGATGAGGTCAATGCTTTTAAGGGATCCAGGCATGCGTTGTAAAGTGCCGCGCCGAATGTCACCGGATTTCCGTACCTTATGGAACCACGCCAGACCGATATGGCACCTCCCACCGCTACAAGTAAATAAGAACCCATGATCGCTGCGGTCCAGGTCCGAAAGGGCCGGCGCGAGCGGGCTATGGTTGAGACCAGACGCGGTATGAATGCAATGGCGATGAGTAGTAGCGGACTTCGGACCCCAGAGTTCACGATCATAGCAATGCCAATCAGGCTGAGCACGATCCGAAATTTGGAGTCCCAATGGCTGAACAGGAAACCAATAGCGATGCCTAAAGGTAGGCACCACCACGCCAAAACGAGTAACCCTTGGCCCTCCTGCGTCCCACGCTCGGAGAATTCGACCGTTCGGTCCCCTCCGAGTTGGCTGATGGAGGATGCTAAACCTATAAAGATGAGGATGAGCTGCGCACCACGCCAGCGCGGTGGCGCCCCGGAACTAAGTGTGACGGGGGAGCTCCATCTTGGTTTGAGAACTCGTTCTCCGCACCAAAACGCTATTAAAGATGCAGAGAAGAGCAATAGAGCGAATGTCAGGGCTTCGGGCGTTGCCAGTTCCGTTCTTGTAAGCTTCTCAACATTTGCAGTCCGTGCTCTCCAGACGAGTGATGCAGCAGGGAACGTTACTGTCATCAGAACGAGGGGGGCGAAGACTGCGGACCCGATTGGTGAGGGCTGAAGGCCTCGCCTGCTGGAAGCCAGACACTGGTTCCAAGCAGAAGACGCAACGAACACTGTCGTAGCGAGATTAATGAGCCACGCTGATACAGGGGCACCACTCGCCGTTCCATCCATTAAAGACCACGCCAAGAATGCCATCCCTACCAGAACGGCACTAATGATAAGTAGCAAAGCTAAGGCGGTTTGCCTCTGTAGTGGCAGGACCGAAGGCGCGGACTGCCCGTCGATCGGCCGGAATCGGGGCCTCATTGCTTCCGCCGAAATCCATGCAGGATAGCCGTTGCATCTTTGATGCGATTATCCCAAGAATTGGATCTGGCATCCAAAGAACGTTTTCGAGCCCCCTCTTCGGTAAATGTCGCCAGAGAGCGTGTCACAGTTTCCACAAAATGATTTGCAGTCACGACGTGAAGACCTTCAATAGATTTTTCGGACAGGCTAGGTATGTCCGTAGATACGACTTCGAGACCGGCCGCCAGGTACTCGTACACCTTCATGGGAAAGACACCACTTGTGTAGTCGTTTCGTAAGTAGGGGATCAGACCTACCTGAGACCTCCCGACTTCCCGAGCGAGGTCAGCCAACGCAAGGTTTCCCAAGTACTCAACTCCTGGAGATTCCACTAGCTTCTTGAGTTCAAGGTCACCGGTTGACCCGTCAATACCCATCGGGCCTGCGATAGCGAGAGGAACACCGGCTTCTACCAGTCCACGAAGCATATGAACGTCAACTTTTGTGGGCGTCACATTCCCCGCGAAGATAGCACGAGGCACACTGTTGCTCATGCTTGCGGCAAATAGATCTGTTGAGGCTACGTTCTCCCATAGGAGAACTTTCTTAGCTGAGTCTAGAATCTTGAGATGATCTTCCACGCCCTTGCTACTGGCAACAACGACGTCTGCCGCAATCATCAAAGCGGATTCAGCGTCTCGCAATGCTTTTGTGGGCACTCCCGGAATAGTATGCAGAAGGTCAACAGAGTGGTAAACGACCCCCTTTGATCCGCTCTCTAGTCCGTACGTAATCGGAGAGAAAGTCCAGAGAATGTAATTACCATCAGAGGGAAGGTGATCTCGTCGTAGGCGACGAATCAGCGCAGCATTGATTTTGCGAACAATTCGAAGGCCGTGAAAGGGAAGCACCGTGGGCGCTATTAAAACTAAATTGTTTGGTTGCGACGCAGGCTGCTGTCGTGCATCCGACTTCTTCATCCGCCGTCGTATGAGCTTGAGCGCATGACGCAGAACACGCGAAATGTCAGCGCGGGTGAAGGTAGGTGCACGAAGCCCAAGTGATTCTACATAAAAAACGTTGTAGCCAGCTTCTGCTAGTCCGACAGCCATGTGCTGCTTGTTTGTCCACACAGGGCTATTGAAGTCAGCGGTGGAGAGAACCACAACATTTGTAGAAGTAGGGAAACCGTTGAGCTGCTGGTTGAGAGAAAAGTTCTCCACGTGAACCGGAACTTCCTATCCATGGAGCGTGGTGGATTAGCCGCCGCGCAGATAATTGATTTGATGTGAGTAATTCGATTAAGGTGAGCGGACAGCTGAATCGAAAACCGCGGCGGCCGTAGTCCAATCCAACTCAATAGGGGCAAATTTCTCAACTGTCCTTATCGCGGAGCTTATTGAATTTGGTGCGGAAGGATCGATCGCAAGCACAGGACCTAGACCAACCTCGTGGATCAGATCATCAACGGCGGCCGAGTGTACGTTCGCTATGACAGGCACTCCTACGGCTACACACTCAAGCGCAAACAATGGACGTCCTTCTCCAGGATCACTTGTAAGCAAAATGCCAAAGTCAGCTGCGGCAGCAAAGTGCATTGAGTTTGTAATCTGCCCCAAGAGTACAATGTTGGCAGAGCTATCAGCGATCTCTTCTAACTTCTTCCGACTGGGCCCGCTACCGGCGATGACCAAGCCAACCCCAGGGAGATCAGCTATTGCTTGTGCAGCTTTTACTATCCCTTTATCTTCCGTAAGTCTGCCAGCGTAGATTCCGATGCTCGTGCAGTCGGGAAGCATACTTTCGAGAATTTGCCGGGTCTCATGTGCAGTAGCCAGGGAAGAGCGTACCTGATGCTTGTTCACGCCCGCGGGGATGATGCGGGATGAGAATCCCCGGGCTTCAATCGCCCTCACAGCGGGTCTCGAGGCTGCGAATCTCTCAGAAGCGGCGGCCAGAGCGCGATTGTACCTTCTCCGAAAGAAGGGAAAAGACTCAATTGCCCGAGGGACAGGCCCATGCTCGAAAATGACTACTTTTCGGCCTAAAGTAGCACCGGCCCATAGCATTTGTTCCAATTTGTACTGGAAAAAGACGACGTCGGGCGATTCAATCTCAATCAGGCGAAATAACTCACGTTGATTTGAACGCCATTTCAGAAGCACCGCAGGCGCGGTCTTCTTACCGAGTTTTGGGCCAACATCGGTAGCTACATACCTGACCGAGTTTTCCTGGCATAAGGCCTGCAACGGTTGGTTATCAGGGGGGCCCGCCAATGCAACTTGCCACCCAGCGTCGTCCAATGCTCTCAAAAGCTGGACAAGGTAGATTTCACCACCACTGACTTTTGACGTGATGCAAAATGCTAACAGACTGCTCATCGAGACGCCTCCTCGAAAAGAGATACAAGAGTGGCGATTTGCGCTTCACTGTATGGCTTAGGCGCCCGGACGTCTCGGTGGGGCGTATGCAACGCGTGTTCGCGAAGAACCTTCTCCCAATCCGAGTCAAGGAGCGAGCCGACAAGAACGTCAGCTTGTTCCTTCAGGCCACCGGTTGCATATGCAATAACCTTTGCATCGTAGGCCTTTGCTAATGCAGCTACCCCGGACTGGCTCGCCACGCTGTAAGGAAGTGCTACAGCTCCAGTAAGCGCCACTACTGCTGCTAAGTCTTCAAGCGGAAAGAAGCCCTCAAGTACGGTAGTTGTATTATGGGGCAAGCGGCTTATCTCCGCTTCCACTTCCTCCAGCGCGCCTGCGTCCTCACCCATTAGAACCAGTGACTTACCGGCGGCTGATGCCGCTCTCACCAGCATAGGTAGGTTTTTATCCAGACGAAGCTGGCCTACCACGCATATATCCGGGCTGGAGTGCTGCAGCCTCTTACGCCACGCAGTCAGTGTCTTTTCTGAAACAAAAGGTAAATACATGAAGAGCGGGATGCGAGCAACTTTTATTTGGAGTGACTCGAGAATTTCAGCATCTGTATCGTTATAAGACACGACGATATGGGCTAGCCGCAGACAACGCTGCATATAGAAGCGCTCTGTAGCTCCTCCGTAGCGAGTGAATAGATTGTGCGGACTAAATATTGTCCGTCGGTTCGAGAGACGGAGCATGCCGAGCGCATACATGGTGAGTAGTGGTTTGAAGGTTCCTTGGACCCATACCGTACCCGACTGTTTGAGGATGTGGGGCACTGTTAGGAAAAGGAAGCCAAAAGCAATTAATGGTCCCCGAAAAAAGCGTGTTTTTCGTTTCCAGCTAAAGCAGCGGCAAAGCCGGACGCGTTCGTCCTCAATCTCGGGATCCGAGGCGGTATGTAGAGTTACGCTATAACCAGCTTCCGCCAATGCTCGAGCAACCTCAAGGCTGTGCTGATAGACACCTCCGCGTCCACCTACTTCGAGGACCTGGACATCCCGACTAAACATCTCCGGTCCTCCCCAATTCTCGAAGATCCGTGGCTTCGCTATTGGGTTCGATCCAGTTCTGCAATTCGCCTATGAAACGCGACCGCGAAAACGCTAAGGCACGCTTCTTTATAAGGCCTCTGTCCAGCCGTGCCGCTCGATCTAGGGCGTTTTGGAATGTTGCCGGTTCAAAATCGTGCAGATGGTACCCGGTCACGCCATCTACCACGGACTCTGCCGCACCTCCGACTGCATTTACCAGCACTGGTGCACCTGCTGCCATTGCTTCTACGGGCATGATTCCGAAATCCTCAATCGCTGGAAAGCAAAAGACAAGTGCTCGCTCGTAGAGAGAAAACAGCATCCGGTCGGACGGGTCGATGACGAAGTGCACGGGCACCGGTGCTTCTGCCGCTTGAGCACGGAGCTTCGACTCCTCTGGGCCTTGGCCGGCAATCACGACCGGGGTGCCCGTGTCGGCGCCCGCCTTTATGGCTAGGTCCAATCTCTTGTACGGAACAAAACGTGAGGCGCCGAGGATGAACGCATCAGGTAGCGAGTCCAATAGCGACTGTTCCTCTGTTGACAGTTCATCGGCCCAAGAGGAGATCGCCTGCACTCTATCAACGTCAACGGGCGGGTAAATGACACGTGACTCCACTTCCCACGTCGACTCAATTCGTTCGCGCACAAAATTGCTGTTGGCAGCTATTTCAGTATTCTCTTTGGCAGCTCGCTTGTCCATAGGTTTTAAAAGCGCAGCTCCTAATCTAGGAATCAACGCGTCACCTCGACGGTCCAACTCAGGAACCCATAGGTAACGCGCAGGGGTGTGAGCATATACAAATTTTTTGTAAGGGCTTTGCTGGAATGGCAATGTAGCTTGATGTGCGAACAGATGAGAACTCGCGAGCACCCAGTCGAAGCTTTTGGAAAACCGTAGGCTACGCCAAATGAGTGGCATTGCCGGCAATGCCATGGACTTTTTTCGGCGAAGGAAAGTCTTAGCCAAGATAGATTCGTGAACTTGCCGACCTTCATACTTGCTCGGGTCGTCGTTCCAGAGACAAAATAGTTCACTGCGCGGAAAGGCGTCGAGCATTGCCTCCACTACCTTCTCGGCTCCTCCGGACGGTTCTATCCATTCATGGACAACTATTCCTGGCAAGAGTGGCTCCTTCAGAGGTAGCTTTGTGACTGCGGCACAACGTCAGCGAGTCTTGGGAAGGTTCCGCGGTAGCATGAGCGATATCGATCAGCAGGAGGCGCACGTGATCGCCTTTTACATATCGTCTCGCCCCTTGGTGAAGCGGGCAAAAGGCCTAGTTCGGGATGCGATCGGCAGGGAAGCGGACTGCGCGGCTAGTTTCGTCTGCTCGCATCCCCAAGTCGTGTCCGGAATAATGTCCCACTTCGGAACCATTCGTCCTGCTTGGAAGCGGCTCGGAAAGACGGGCACGTGAAGTCGCTTCCGCCGAAGCGTATGAGGTGTAAGTGTATGAATACGAGTCAGAACCCTTAGCCGGAGTCCGGTTCAGCACTACGCCCAACAACTTTGCATCGACCATTTCAAGAGCCGACAGCGACCGCGTCAGTTCGGGCCTTCGTAGCGTATGTACTCCTACTACCAAGACGATGCCGTCCACGTGTTGAGAGAGGACCGTGGCATCCGTAACGGGCAACAGCGGCGGCGCATCCACTATCACCATGTCAAAAGAGTCCTTCAATTGACCCAAAAGCATCTGCATCTGCCCTGAACCCAAAAGTTCACTCGGGTTTGGGGGTATTTGACCGGATGTAAGAGTGAATAGATTATCCTCGCCCCATGGTTGGAGAACGTCTTCAAGTTCTACATCTCCGACGAGGGCAGTAGTAAGTCCGACATTTCTATCAAGTCCCAGATAGTCGTGAACCATGGGGCGGCGAAGGTCTGCGTCAACTAGACAAACGTTAAGACCCGACTGCGCCAAAGAAATCGCGAGATTTGTAGCCGTTGTACTCTTACCTTCTCCTGGTAAGGAAGAAGTAACCAGGATCGAGCGTGCGCGATTAGCGACATTCGCGAACTGCAAATTGGTTCTGAGCTGCCTAAAAGATTCTGCTCGCGGGCCTTGCGATGGGGTCTGCGTTAGAAGCGGTTTTTTTACAGCGTCCTGATCAAATGCAATTCCGCCAAGTATGGCAGCTTGTGTCACGGTTCGAAGGTCAGCCTCGCCCCTGACTCTTGTGTCGAAGGCGGACCTCAGCACAGCCGTCCCTATGCCCAAACCCAAGCCCACAAGCAAACCCAGTATGAGGTTGAGACGGGTGTTGGGTGCAGACGGAGTCACCGGGGGAACGGCCGGGCGGACAATAGAGAGACTGACAGGAGATGAACCCCCGGTCTTCGGTTTCTCCAAACTTTCAATTGTTGAGATTAGACTATTAGCGACGGCCTGTGCAGTCGCTGCCGCTTGCACCGCGGATCCGTCTGAGACCGATATGTTTATTAGTACGGTGTTGAGTTCTGTGCTGGCCTTGACCTTTTCCGAAAGCACTTCAGCCGTTGTATCGAGGCCTAGGCTATCGATAGCCGGTTGCAGGACGGCCGGGGTGGTAACTGTCTTAACGTAAGACTGCACACGCGCTTGACTGAAGGTGTTGCCCTGCTGGAGTTCCGAGACAGTTCCGGAGTTCTGAATGGCTACAAAGAGTTGCGTCTCGGCTATATAGGTTGGCTTGACTAGGACCGAAGCGACGCCACCCATCAGGATTCCTGCCAACGTAAGGGCTACGATCCACTTCCAACTGCGGCGAACAATGCGCAGGTAATCGCTAAGATCCAAATCGGGGCCCCCTGGTTGCAATATAGGGAGTGCTCTTGGCCGACCCCCAAACGGCTACTTCACGCGTTTCCATAATTGTACCTGTACACGGATCCACTTATGTCTCGATGAACTTGCGCGGCTTACCCTGGCAGCTGCGACGACTTTTTGGGTTAACCCCTCACAGAATGCTGTTCATCCTTAGAGTAGGAGTCGAGTGGGCCGAAGCGCCGTCACCACGTCAGAAGCCCGTTCTCAAAAGTGAAGGTCCTTGTCGTAGGGTCTGCAGTTCCGGCTCGAAGTAACGGGGAACTGCTCCCTGCGCTCTTTGCGGTTCGATGGCGATGGCTAGACGTAGCAGCTAGAACCAAATACTCAGTGACCTGCGATGTCGCGCCTGGTTCTCCAACTTCCTACCTGGCAGTCATGACCCACTTTTCATGGTGGCAATCCCGCTCACCGGTTTCGTTGAGCTTCTTGGGAGAAGAAGCACGGCTTGCCAGTCCCCTCGTGAAGATCGCGACCGTCCATTAGGAGGCCTTATCGCACTGAGACGGGCGGCCGAGACCGGTCCATGATACGGCGCGTGTCCTTACAGAGAGCACGCAATCACGACTTCGGAAGGTCTGCGGTTGTCTCTGCATGCTCGCCACACCTGACTATTGCAGCCAAGACCGTCTCTTCGCCAGCTCGATGGTAGTTCGTAACATGGTTTGTGGTCCGGTTGCAGGAACTGCAAAACATCTTATGTTGTTTGATCCCCATGGTTGAACTATAGGCCTTCTTCGACAGGCCAAGAGAGCGCCGGTTAGTGACGCGGGGTCCGATTCCCGCAGGCTTCGGAACATCGGTGAATCAGCACGGACCGGCATAGGAGTATTGGGCTTGCGGTCGGTTTGTGTAGTCGCTGGCCGCTGCCCTCTCGCCAAAATCGCTATGCGTATTTTGTTGTTGTCTCTGCAGTCGGCAAAATTGCCGGACGCCGACGGAGTGACCCGACTCGCGGCCGGCAGCAGGCAGCAGATGCTCGCAATCGATCCAGCGCGCGTGAGTAGAATCGTTCAACGAGACGAACGCGCACTGCTTGCCGGAGGTACGGAGAAACAATGTCGGAATGGCTCGAAGTCGGCACGGACAACTATGTACTGGTCACTGAAGGATCCCTACTAAACACGGGCCTCATCGTCGGCTCCGAGCGCGCCATGGTCATCGACACCGGGTGTGGGCCCCGCCAGGGGAGCGAGATTCTGGACGCGGTCCGTGAAAAGTCAGATCTGCCGCTCGTCGTCGTGAACACCCACGCCCACTACGACCACTTCTTTGGCAATGCTGTATTCGCCGAGGCGGGTGTCACGGAATTCTGGGCACACCAAAACTGCGCCACCGAAATCGACCAACGAGGCGACTTGCAGCGCCGGCACGTTGGAACCCTGGAACCGGAGATGTCCACCGGCGAGGGGGAGCACGTCGAACTCGTGGTCCCGAATGCCATCGTCAAGGAGCAACCCGTCCTCGTTGACCTCGGTGGCCTGACAGCAACCTTGTTCTACCTAGGACGTGGTCATACTGACGGTGACCTCCTGGTCGGGACGCCGACGACGCTCTACGTGGGCGACCTTGTGGAACAGGGCGCGCATCCTTCATTCGAGGACTCCTATCCCGAGGAGTGGGCCGACGTGCTGAGGCACATCTCCGCGCTGCGTCATCGTTACGAGTTCCTGATCCCGGGCCATGGAAAGCCGTGCAGCGACCAGTTCGTCAAGACCATGGCCAACACGATGACAACAGCTGTCCGCCAGGCCCGCCAGTCCATCCGCGACACCCCTAACGACGCCACTAAGGCGATTCCCGTCCTGCCTTATGGCCCCGAGCAGTCCCGGTGGTTCATCAAGCGGCTGCAGGAGACCCGGCTCAAGCCCCAGGAAGCTTCGTAACAATACGTCTTTCTTGAGGAAATCTTGGGTTGGGCCCCCGCGCAAGTTTACGCGACTAACCATTGATGTTGGGCGCGCGGCGGGGGGAGACGAAAGTAAAAGATAAGGCTACTTTCCTTTGTCTTGCTGGCCGTCCTCGTGGTTTTTGTGCAGGCTATGTGCCGCTTCAGGTGGTCCAAGACATTGGTCTAGAGGCTTAAGTCCCGCTCTTCGATGTGACTTGTGAATCGATATGCCACGTGATTAGGTTCGAGGCGATGGGGATCACTTTGACCAATGGAGGCTGTTGTGGCTTTTTCGGACTACGCCCTGGCGCTGAGCGCTTTGCTGGGCACCCTGCTGGTTCCCTTCGCCGTCCTGTACCAAATGCTGCGGCTGAAGCGCCGCGCCATCCGGATCCCCGTCCGCTGCGCACCCGCCCCCAGAGGTAATCAACGCTGACCATGCCGTACGTCGACATCAACCCCCACAAAGGCCGTCCCAAGTGGGTGGGGTACACCATTCTTGCCGTCCTCCTGGTCTTCACCGTCGCGGTGGTAGCGGCCGCCCTCACGCACCACTAACTAAACAGCCTGGCTGGGTAACCCGGTCCCAGCGCCTAGAATTACTGTTTGAACTAGTGCTGCATAACAGTTTGCCGATCGTCCGGGGGGACAGACATGCCAGAACCGGCGGATCAGAATGCAGGCGCCCCAGCAGAGGATGCAGGGCAGCCGCAACTGCGCCGACGCCGCGACCTTCGTCGTGCCGACGGCTCAGTGGACGATGCCTGGACAGGAACCATGCCAGCAGTAACCCCTTCCCCTTCCAATCCCAGCGACGCCGGGACGCCAGCTACTCGCCGCACGTCCTGGGCGGCAGCGGCTGCCGCAGCCGATGCCACCACGCCGTCGCGGGCACCATCACCTGCACCGGCCCCTCCTGCGCCACCCGTGAGGCAGCCCGCGGCGGATCCAATCGCGTCTGTTCCCTCCGCGCCGGCGGTCAATGTTTCAGGTGACGCTGCCCGCGAAGCTGCCGCGCCACCGTCGGACGCTCCCGCTTTCCGCCGCAGCCGTCCTACCGTGGCGGACACCATCGCCGAAGTCCCCCTGCCGGACTTCATCAGTTCGCCGGGGCTGTTCGTCAAGGAGCAGAAGCCCCGTCCCAGGGGTGGCATCCGCGGTGCGCTGTACAACCTGACCGGAGGCGCCTGGAACCTGGGTCCCGGCCCCAAGCAGCGGCAGGAGGACGAGTTGGGGCGCCGGATTTCCAGGCAGCTCCAGGGCAGCTACAACACCGCCATCCTCAGCCTCAAGGGCGGCATCGGCAAGACCTCCACCACCGTGGGCGTGGGCCTGACCTTGGCCGAATACCGCGGCGACGCCCCCTGCGCCATCGACGCCAACCCGGACTCCGGGGACCTGGTGGAGCGCGCGCTGGGCGAGGGCATCTACCAGCAGGCCAGCCCTCGGACCATCACGGACCTGCTGGAGAACATCGAGTCCATCGATTCCCTGACGGCCCTTGCTCGGTACATGCACCATGCCGGCCGGCTGCACCTGATCGCGGGGGAGCAGGACCCGGAAGTTTCGGACTCGCTGACGGCCGAGGAGTACCTGCGGATCCGCAAGCTCATCTCCGGCTACTACTCGGTAGCGCTCACCGACTGCGGCACCGGCGTAACCCACAACGCGATGAGCGGCATCCTGCAGTCGGCCGACAACCTGGTGATCGCCGCCGGCTATGCGGTGTCCGGCGCCAAGCGGGCCCGCAGCACCCTGCACTGGCTTGCCAGCCACGGCTACGAGGACCTGGCCCGGAACGCCATTGTGGTGATCACGGACAAGGACGAGGTGTCCTCCCGGGTGGACAAGGACGCGATCGAAGAGCACCTGTCTGGGATCTGCCGCGAACTTATCGCCGTTCCTCACGACCGCGGTGTTGCTGATGGTGATCTGGTGACCCTTGACGTGCTGAAGCCGGAGACCCGGCGGGCGTACAAGGAAATTGCCGCTGCGATCGTGGACGGGTACCGGTAGGCCTTCTACCTTTCTGCGAAAGGTCCAGCGTCGGCGCGAGGTTCTGGGCCCCGGATACGCAGGCGACCCGCCGGCCCTGGGCGGCCCCAGCGTCCCATGTCCGAAACGTGACGGAGCCTATTGGTTGTACGGGCTGACGTGACCCCATAATTTTGCCTAGCTGTAGGCAGAAACCTGATGGGGGACCTAAATGAACAATGAGTCGGCGCCGGTATATGTACCGCCGATGGGTGGGGATTCCCGACCGAGCCAGCGGAGGCCCCGGAAATGGCCGTTCGTCCTGGCTATCGTCGTGCTGGCTGTGCTCGTAAGCGTCCTCGGTGCAGCGTACGCTTACAGTACTAACTCCGCGGATAAGTGGCGGGCAAGCTCGGACAAGGCTTCACGTAGTCTTGCCTCAATGACCGCGGAGCGTGACGGCTTGTCGGCGAAAAACGCCTCCCTGACGGATCA
The DNA here is from genome assembly GCF_019977375.1 of Arthrobacter sp. NicSoilB11. Lineage (NCBI taxonomy): Bacteria > Bacillati > Actinomycetota > Actinomycetes > Micrococcales > Micrococcaceae > Arthrobacter > Arthrobacter sp. NicSoilB11. Next base: position 3,379,167 of record NZ_AP024657.1, on the reverse strand, counting down.
GTTGAGGACAGCCAACGGTAAGCTGACCGACACCACGAACCAGCTAAACGACGCGAACGCCCGAATCCGCTCCCTAGCGAACGAGAAAGCGCAACTCGGGGACAGTACTGCATTTCTTGCGGAAGTTGTTGTTACGTCTCAAAACGTCAGCACGGAGATGTCCACCTGCATCCGCGACCTGCAAAAGCTGCAAACCTATCTCGTGAACTACACTGCCTACGAGCAAGCCTCGCTGGTTAGTTTCGTGCAGGGCGTGAATTCAGCATGCAACACTGCGCGGGCAGACAGCGACAGCCTTACACGGACCATCCAGGGCTTGAAATGAGTTTCAGGAGACTGCGCATTGCTTGCGCGGTCGTACTTGCTCTGCTGGTGATAGCGGGCTGTGGTCTTGCCCCCGTGCCTCCGCCGCCCTCACCGATTCCCTCGCCAACTGTCGCGCCAATACAGTCGGTAGCCGCGCCTACTGCGCCGACCCCGGCTGGTAGCACGTCCGGATTCAGCACCTATGAGCGTGCTGCGCTGCGGGTTCGCAATGTGGGCTGTGGTGGAGTCTCCAGCGGATCAGGGTTCGCCATCGCAGACCATGTGTTCGTCACTAACCGCCACGTTGTTGGCGGGGCAGCGCTCCTGCAGGTGAGCACGTATGACGGCAGAGATCTCACGGTCAACGCGGTAGGCGCGGCCGTTGTCGCCGATCTTGCTCTGGTCTGGACGAAGGAGTCATTACCGGCCACGCTCCAACTCGCGCTATCAAACCCTCAGGCTGGGTCCGAGGTTACGGCGATTGGATATCCCCTTGGTGGCGAGCTAACCACCACGAACGGGAAGGTTCTGCGATACGGTAGCGACCCTCTAGGTTCGTCACCTCTGCAGATGATGTACAACAGCGCACCTATAGAGCACGGCAGCTCAGGCAGTCCCCTTGTCAACTCCTCAGGGAAGCTCGTGGGAGTTGCGTATGCCGGCGGGGGCGGCCAGTACATTGCGGTGCCGGTAGAGGCTCTCAACCAAGTACTCAAGGATCCTTCGAAGTTCTCGAACGAGGCTGGCTGTGATTAAAGATGGGAACCCAACAGGTCGTAGTCTCAGGAACTGCTGGAAGTGGACGGGTGTCTGCCGTCGTAATACTGAATACTGGAACGCTGCTGCCTCGTAACCTCAAATGAGGAAGCCCCCTGCGATCGGTGTCTAGCAGCACGGCCAGAGAACACAGCGCGCATTCGCAGTTCCTGCCCTTCGGTCTTGGATACTCGAAGCATGGTGATTCACATCAGGCTCAGCAGCCTGACTGCAGCGGAAAACGACGACCCGCTTGGGCGCGCATGGTACGGCTATGACCCGGACGCGACACCGGAGGAACTTTGGGATCACAACCGCGGAGATTATCGCTTGGACGCAGACCGCATCGCAAGTGAACGCTGGGCGGCGCTCAATTACCAAGGCATGGTTGTTCTGGTCGCTGCGTTGGACGACCCGAAGCACAAGGTGTTGACAGGCATGCCGGGGAGACCAAAAAAGGCGCTTCTCGGCCATGTCCTGCGTGCTGGAGATTACGTTCACGACGCCCTAATTGGAACACGCGTCACACACGACAGCAGGAACTCAATCCAGTATGGCCTGGACCCTGTGGCTGAGAGCCCCGACGAAGATCCTCTCGTGGCTTGGGACCGGCCCGGCGCAAGCGGACAAGGGCTCCAAATGGATGCCGCCGCCCGACGAGCAATCGAGAATGCAGCGCAGGACCGCTTGATGCGCTACTACCGGGAGCGAGGCTGGACCGTCACCGATACGCGACTGAACCGTCCGTACGACGCCGTAGCAGTCAGGGGAACGGAAGTGATTTACCTCGAAGCCAAGGGCACCCAGAGTGCAGGACAATCCGTTATCTTGACGCGCAATGAGGTGGACCATGCCCGCAAGCACCCCGGGCCGTGCCGAATAGGCGTGTGGTCAGGCATGCGTTTAATAGACGGGGTGGTGGATTTCGAGGCTGGATCATTCAGGGTTATTGATCTTGCTCCAGAAGATCGGGACCTCCGTCCGCGAGACTTTGACTGGACTCTTCCCGGCAGATTGAGCTGAAGGCACCCGTCGCAACGCGCTCGCAACAGGTGCGTGCCGCCGTCGTCCTTCTCCCGCGTCCAAGCCCCCCGCCCTGCTGCCGTTTGTCCCGGGTGCATGAATGATACGGGGTGCTGGGAACAGCGGAAGTGCAGCTGCAGGCGCCTGCTTGCGGACGACGGCGGGCGAAGGAACTGGACATGATGACGTCACACCCGAGCGAACGGCGCGAGCCCGAAACGAATGTGGAGCTGAACCCGTTTTTCAGCCGGCCGGGGGAGTCCACTATCTTTCCGCGCTTCACCATCCCGGACGGGGAATCGCTCCCGGGTACCGCCTACCAGGTGGTGCACGACGAGGTGATGCTGGACGGCAACTCGCGCCTGAACCTGCCCACGTTCGTGGGGCCTGGATGGAACCGGAAGCCTCGCAGTTGTACGCGGCAGCCTTCGACAAGAACTGCCCGCCTCCCGTCGGGGAAGCGGGCAGTTACTGAAGACAGATTCATGCTTCTACACGAGAAGGCTCTCGGGTACGGCTGACGTGCTGCGCCCTGCGAAGATGCTGCTGTCCAGGTCCGCAACGGATGACTTGCCCACGAACCCCATGGCCCCCTTGAGCTCGTCCTGGAGGATTCCGAACACCCGGTCCACCGCCGGCTCCCCGCCGGTGGCAAGGGCGTAGGCGAACGGCCGCCCGGCCAGTGCAGCCTTGGCGCCCAGTGCCACTGCCTTGACGATGTCGTGCCCACGCCGGATGCCGCCGTCGAGATAAATCTCCGCCCGGCCGCCGACAGCGTCCGCGATGGAGGGCAGCACATCGATGGTGGCGGGCTGGGAGTCGAACTGCCGGCCGCCGTGGTTGGAGACGAAGATGCCGTCCGCGCCCTCGTGCACGGCCCGGGCCGCGTCCTCGGCGTCCATGATGCCCTTGATCACCAGGTTGCCCTTCCACTCGGACCGGAGCCTGGCGAAGTCCTCCCAGGTGGCGCCCGGGTTCTTGTTGGTTGCCATCCAGTTGTTCATCTCGTCCATGCGCAGCGGGCGGCCGTTGATCTGGTAGTTTCCGTAGGTCATCTTCCGGCCGGTGAGCCAGCGCCACAGCCAGGCTGGGCGGGTGGCGGCATTGAAGTAGTCCGCCACCGGCGGGCGCGGCGGCATGGACAGTCCATGGTGCAGGTCCCGTTCCCGCTTGCTCGATGAACCCACGTCACCCGCCACCACCAGGGTCTCCACCCCCACGGCCCGGGCCCGGTTGATGTAGCTGGCGGTTTCCTCCGGATCCTTCCAGAAAGCGATCTGCGCCCACAGGTTGTTGGGGGCCACCTTGGCAACCTCTTCCAGCGAGCAGCCGGCCCACGCGCTGTGGATGAAGATCGACCCCGCCCTGACGGCGGCCCGGGCAACGGCAGGATCCGAACCAGGGTGGAAGATGGTGAGCATGCCCATCGGTGCCACCATCAGCGGCAGCGCCAGGGAATGGCCCAGCACGGTGGTGGACGTGTTCAGGCCCCGGAGGTCCACCATTGACCGTTGGCGAAGCATCAGGGCATCGAACCGGTCCTCGTTGGCGCGCATGGTGGTCTCGTCCAGCGCGCCGCCCTCCAAGTAGTCCGAGATCATCTTCGGAAGCTGTTTCCGGGAAGCCTTGCGGTAGTCATCGATGCTGACAATCCATTTGTTTCTCAAGGGTCCTGCTCCAATGTGAAGGTCTAAATTACTTTCGCCAAGAATTGTTTGGTGCGTTCATGCCGGGGGTCGCGCAGGACGGTCCGGGGGTCGCCCTGCTCCACGATGCCGCCCCCGTCCATGAAGATCAGGTGGTCGCCCACTTCCCGGGCGAAGCCGATCTCGTGCGTGACCACGATCATGGTCATCCCGCCGTCCGCGAGCTTGCGCATCACGTCCAGCACCTCGCCCACCAGCTCCGGATCCAGGGCCGATGTGGGCTCATCGAACAGCATCAGCCGTGGCTCCATGGCCAATGCCCTGGCGATGGCCACGCGCTGCTGCTGGCCGCCGGACAGGGACGCCGGGTAGGCGTGGACCTTCTCGGAAAGCCCCACCCGCTCCAGGAGGACGCGGGCCCGGTCCTGGACGGCCTTCCGGTTCTCCCTCTTCACCCTGACCGGCGCCTCGCAGATGTTCTCCAGCACCGTCATATGGGGGAAAAGGTTGAAGCTCTGGAAGACCATGCCGATGTTCTCGCGCATCCTCGCCGCCTCAGCGTTGTTTTGCGCGTGCAGCCGGCCTTTCCTGATCTTCACGCCAACCGGCTGTCCGTCCACAAGGATGAACCCGCCGTCGAGCGTTTCCAGCTGGTTGATGCAGCGAAGGAATGTGGACTTGCCGGAGCCGGACGGCCCGATAATGCAGGTCACACTGCCCTTGGGAATGGTGAGGTCGATGCCCTTGAGGACTTCGAGGTCGCCGAAACTCTTGGTGACCCCCTGCGCTTCGATCATCACGTCACTCATGGCCGGGCCTCCTCTGGTGTGGTGCGGGGGTTTGCCGCCTTGGGCTTGCGGGGCCGGCGGGGGCTGCGTCCGGAAGTGATTCCGCCCCGGTTGAAGCGCCGTTCAATGAAGAACTGCCCAAGGCTCAGAACGCTGGTCACCAGCAGGTACCACATGCTGGCGGCGATAAGCAGCGGAATGGTTTTGAAGTTGGCGCTGTAGACCAGCTGCGCTGAATAGAGCAGCTCGGGGAAGGCCAGGACGCTCACCAGGGAGGTGGTCTTCAGCATGGAGATGGTCTGGTTGCCCGTTGGCGGGATGATGATCTTCATCGCCTGCGGCAGGACGATCCGGGAAAGTATCGCGAACCGGCGCATGCCCAGGGCCGTGGCCGCTTCCGTTTGTCCACGGTTGACGCTCAGGAGCCCCGCCCGGACGATCTCGGACATGTAGGCGCCCTCATTCAGGCCCAGCCCCAGGATCGCCGCCATGAAGGGGGTGATCAGCACGTTGGCATCCACCGAGAAGAACTCGGGCCCGAACGGCACGCCCACCGCAATCCGCGGGTAGATGGCGGCGATAAACCCCCAGAAGAGCAGCTGGACGAAGACCGGCACCCCACGGAAGAGCCAGACCAGGAACGCGGCGGTCCCGGCCACGATGGCGTTCGGGGCGAGCCTGGCCAGCGCCAGCAGGACGCCGACGACGATTCCCACAGCCATGGAGATGGCCGTCAGTCCCAGCGTCCGCAGGAGGCCTGTGAACAGCCGCTCCGAGGTGAACCAGCCGAAGACCACGTTCCACTCGAACCGCGGATTGGTGACGAGGGAGTAGCCCACCAGGAAGATCGCGAACAGGACGATTGCCGCCGTCAGCCACAACCCTCCGTGGCGCTGGTGCGGACGGCCCAGGAGAAGCTGGCGGTCCAGCGCGTCACCGGCGGGTGCCTTGGCGTCGGGTTCCGTGGCTGTGTTGGCCATCTGGCTACTGCGCTTTGTTGAAGGCGAAGTCAGAGATTGCACCGGTGCCCACGCCCCACTTGTCGAGGATCTCCTTGTACTTGCCGCTCTTCGCGAGAGACTCCATGCCCAGCTGCACTGCCTTTTCCATGCCCGCCCCCTTCTTGAAGCCGATGCTGACGGGGGAGACGTCCTTTTCGCCGAGCAGTTCGATCTGGCCGCCCTGCTTGATGGCGTAGCCCAGGGTGGGTCCGTCGATGTAGACCGCATCGATGCGTCCGGCCGTCAGTGCAAGATTGGGGGCCTGCATATCGGGGTAGGTCATGGCCTCGATGGCTGGGCTGCCGGCGGCAGTGCAGGCCTGGGAAAGGGCAGGCAGGCGCTTGAGGTCCTGGAATGAACCCTTCAGCACGCCAACACGCTTCCCGCAGAGTGTGTCCAGCGTCAGGTGCTGCGGGTTGCCCGGAGCCACACCAATGCCGCTGCCTGACTGGTAGTAGTCCACGAAATCAAGCACCTTCATGCGTTCTGTCGAGGGAGACATCTGGGAAATGGCCATGTCGAACTTGCCGGCAGCAATACCGGGGATGATGCCGTCGAAGGGGCCACTCTTGACCTCCGTCTTCAGGCCCAGCGTCTGGCCGAGGGCCATGGCAATTTCCGGGTCGATACCTTGAATGGTTGTCCCGTCGGCGGCCATGAAGTGCAGGGGAGGCGAGCTCTGGCTCATGGTGACGGTCAGCGTTCCCCTGTCCCGCGCATCCTTGGGGAGGGCTGCGGCGGCGGCTTCGTCGACTTTGACGGCCCCCGCGGAGCTCGAGCTTTTAGGGGCATCGGACTGGGCTGAGCTGGTCATTTCGGGGTTGGAGCACCCGGAGAGAAGCACGCTCGCCATGGAAACTGCGGCGACGGTCACCAACATCGATCGAAACTGAATCATCTACACGCCTTCGGAAGTGGGGGAGGAGGGGTGGTAGGAGAGCTTCCAACCTTGATGGGCAGCTTGGCTGTGGTACAGATCACTTCGCTGTCCGGTATCATGTACCGTACATCATGCACGATTTTCTGCAAACACCCTTTTCGCCGTGTTTGGTTTGTGACGACGCGCTCGTGGAAGTGGTGTTACGGCTGCATGCGACTGACCGAAAAATTCACATAGGATTCCGAAATGAACGCCGCTTCGCCTGAAGAAGAAGTCTCGATCCCCGGCAGGCCCATGCTGGTCGACCAGGTGTTCGAGGCCATCCTGTCCCTGTTGCTCGACGACAAGATCTCCACCGGATCCCCGTTGAGCATTGACGGATTGGCCAAGCGCTTCAAAGTTTCTTCGACTCCCGTGCGGGAAGCCCTGGCACGCCTGGAAACCACCGGCATGGTCAGGCGGGAAGCCCTGCGCGGCTACAAGGTTGCGCCGGAGCCCACCGCCAGCGACATCGCGGCGCTTCTGACGTCGCGTCAGATCCTCGAGCCCGCATGCACCAGCATCGCCTGCACCAACTCAACACAGGAGCTGGTGGCGGACCTGGAAGGGTTCCACCGCGACCTTGAGGCGTCACGCCATGGCGGCGACACCTTCGCGGGATACCGGGCCTACTGGAAGGCCGACGAAAACTTCCACCGGCGGATCGTGGAGGCAACGGACAACGAGTTCCTGCTCCGGGCCTACGGGTCCATCGAGGGAAGCATCCAGCGCTTCAGGCTGATGGTGCACAACGACATGAGCGGTGACCACACGGTGCAGGAGCACCAGGCCATCATTGATGCCTTCAAGGCCGGGGACTGCGCAGCGGCGACGGCCGCGATGAACAACCACATCGAGGGGATCAGGTCCCGCTCGCTGAGCCTCAAAAAGTTCGGCCAGCAGTAGGTCTCTGCCTGCCCCCTTTTGTACGGTGCGGCTGGCTCCCTGGTGCGTGCCGCCGTCGTACTTCTGCCGCGCCCTAACCCGCCATCCCTGCTGCCGTTTGCTCCGGGTGCATGAATAATACGGAGTGCTGGGAACAGCGGAAGTGCGGCCGCAGGCGTCTGCCTGCGGACGACGGCGGGCGAAGGAACTGGACATGACGAGGTCACACCGGAGCGAACGGCAGGAGCCCGAAACGAGCGTGGAGCTGAACCCGTTGTTCAGCCGGCCGGGGGAGTCCACCCTCTTTCCGCGCTTCACCATCCCGGACGGGGAGTCGCTGCCGGGCACCGCCTACCAGGTGGTCCACGATGAGGTGATGCTGGACGGCAATTCCCGCCTGAACCTGGCCACGTTCGTGGGGACCTGGATGGAACGGGAAGCATCCCAGCTGTACGCGGAAGCGTTCGACAAGAACATGATCGACAAGGACGAGTACCCGCAGACCGCGCTGATCGAAACCCGGTGCTGGCGGATGCTCGCGGACCTGTGGAACTCGCCGGATCCTGCGGCGGCCATCGGCACCTCCACCATCGGCTCCTCCGAAGCCTGCATGCTGGCCGGCCTGGCCTTCAAGCGCCGGTGGCAGCACCGCCGCCGCGCCGAGGGCAAGCCCACGGACGCGCCGAACATCGTCCTCAGCTCCGCCGTGCAGGTGTGCTGGGAGAAGTTCTGCAACTACTGGGAGGTGGAAGCCCGCTACGTTCCCGTGTCCAGGGAACACCCCACCCTGGACGGCCATGACCTGGACCGCTACGTGGATGAGAACACCATCGGCGTCGCCGCCATCATGGGCGTCACCTACACCGGCGCCTACGAACCCGTGGAGCAGATCTCCGCCGCGCTGGACCGCATCCAGGCCGCCACGGGCCTGGACATCCCCATCCATGTGGACGGCGCCTCCGGGGCCATGGTGGCGCCGTTCCTGCAGCCGGAACTGGTGTGGGACTTCCGGCTCCCCAGGGTGGCCTCCATCAACACCTCCGGCCACAAGTACGGGCTGGTGTATCCCGGCCTGGGCTGGATCGTCTGGCGGGACCAACAGTCCCTACCCGACGACCTGGTGTTCCACGTCAGCTACCTGGGCGGGGACATGCCCACCTTCGCCCTGAACTTCTCCCGGCCCGGAGCCCAGGTGCTGCTGCAGTACTACCTGTTCCTCCGCCTGGGCTTCGCCGGCTACAAATCCGTGCAGGCCAGCTCCCGCGACGTCGCCCTGTACCTCTCCCATGAGATCGGGAACATGGACGCCTTCACCCTCTGGAGCGACGGCTCCGATATCCCGGTCTTCGCTTGGCAGCTCACCGACGGCCACACCAGGAACTGGGACCTGCACCACCTGTCCGAACGCCTGCGCATGAACGGCTGGCTGGTCCCGGCCTACGCCCTGCCCGAAGGGCTCAGCGGCATCACGGTGCAGCGGATCGTGGTCCGCAACGGCTTCACCCGGGACCTCGCCTCCAGCTTCCTTGACGACCTCAAGAAGGAAGTGGCCTACCTGGACGCCCTGACGTCGCCCATGCCCACCGACAAGCACAAGGAAGCGTTCCACCACTAGGTATCGCTGTCCGCAGATTGAAGTATCTGGTTACTGGTCCAATTTTCCGGGCAGGCGCATAACCTTCATCCATGCTGAACACCGTGCTTCGGAGCCTTCGACCCAAGCCGAAATGCAGGCTTTGCGGCTCGGACCTGCCTCCAACTCCCACCGCGCTATTTTGCTCCCGTGACTGCTACGACCGCTATCAGGCCATGGATCACACATCCCGCCACTAGCCCGTTGTCGGGAGGAGCGCTCCATGTGCCGGTTGTTCGGGCTGCATGCCGGATACCGGCCCGTCCGCGCCACCTTCTGGCTCCTTGACGCCCCGGACAGCCTGTCCGAGCAGAGCAGGAAGGAGCCCGACGGCGCCGGGATCGGCACGTTCGATCCCGACGGCGGCCCGCGGGTCACCAAACGGCCGCTCGCCGCATGGGAGGACCACGCCTTCGCCCGGGAGGCGAGGGAGCTGCGGAGCACCACCTTCCTGGCCCACGTCCGGTACGCCAGCACCGGCGCGCACACCCTGGTGAACACGCACCCGTTCGAGCAGGACGGCCGGCTGTTCGCCCACAACGGTGCCTTCCACGGACTCGACCGGCTCGACGCGCGGCTGCGTGAGTTCGGCGTGGCGGAACTGGTGCGGGGCCAGACCGACAGTGAGCGGCTCTTCGCCCTCATCACGGCAGAGAGCCGCAGGGCCGGCGGGGATGTGGCCGAGGGCATCTCCCGGGCGGTGGGCTGGGTGGCCGCCGAGCTGCCCGTCCTGGCGTTGAACATCATTGTCACGACGGCCACCGACCTCTGGGCGCTCCGCTACCCGGCAACCCACCCGCTGTACGTGCTGGAACGGGACCCCTTCACCGAACCCGCTCCGGTGGCACCTCTGGACGCCAGAAGCCCCAGGATCCACTCCCGAAGCACCGAACTGGCCGAGTCCCGCTCCGTGCTCTTCGCCACCAAGCGGATGAACCAGAACCCCGGCTGGCGTCCCATGGCGCCGGGGGAGCTGGTGCATGTTGGCCCGGACCTGGCGGTGACGTCCACCTTCCCCTTCCGGGACCAACCGGCCCACCCGCTCACGCTCGCGGACCTGGAACCGTCCGCGGCGGCGTCGCAAATGTCCTGACGGTGTATCTCCGGAAGGCGCGGCTTACGTGGCCGGCGCCGCGGCAGCCTTCTTCGCCAGCGCCTGGGCCATCTTCTGCACCTTGGCACCGTAGCCGCCGTTGATGGCGGTGTCCTTGATCTTGTTCGCCTGGGCATCCAGGTCCGCCGGGGCGGCGTTCTTGAGTGCGGTCAGGTCCGCCTGGAGGTTGGCCGGGAGCTTGGCGAACAGCTTGGGGTGGTTGATGAGCTGGTCGGCCACCTTCTGGAGCCCGGCGCCGGGATTGTCCGAGTTGAACGCGGTGCGCAGCTCCTGGCGCAGGCCGGCAAGGCCGGTGGCTGCCTTCTCCAGCGCTTCGGCACGCTTCTGGATCTCGGCACCGTATCCGCCGGACAGGGCGGTGGTCTTGATCTTGTAGGCATCCTTAACGCGGTCCGCGGGGGCGGCGTCCTTGAGGGCTGTCACGTCCGCCTGGAGGGCAGCGGGGAGCTTGGCGAAAAGCTTGGGGTGGTTGACCAGCGCCGCGGCTGCTTCCGCCGCACGGTCCCCGGCGGCCTGCGGGCTGTCAGCGTTCAGGGTCAGGAAGGCCTTCAGGCCGCCGGCGCCCTTTGCTGCCTTGACGTCGCTGGATGCTGTGGTTGAGGTTGCAGACACGGATGTTGGGCTGGGGGATGCGGACGCGGCACCCACGCCCGCGGCGGCCATGGCACCGGCGGCCAGGACTGCTGCCGCTCCGACGCCGATGCGGGCCCTCATTGACGGAATTGATGGCTTCACCACGGTGTGTTCCTCCAAATTTGCGCGTGGGTCCACCCGACGGGTTGGACCGGCAGGGTTCACTGTAGGACCGCAGGCTGGGGAAATGCTGAATGCCGGTCCTCCACCTTTATCCCTACCTTTATCCGGGACGCGGATTATGCTCGGCCTATGAAGATGCGTGATCCCCGGGCGAAGCCTGTTCCTGCCGGCAAACTGGGTTTTTGGCAGCAGCGGACGTGGCTGTGGATTGTCGCCGCGGGATTCGACGTGTACATCCTTGGTTTCGTCATCGGGTTGCAGCCGTCCGGCCCGCTCTGCGGCAGCCCGTTGCTTCCCAACAGCCGCGCCGCAGAACTGGCTGACCTGGAAGAGGCCGGCAGAGGGGCCGCGGCCACGTGCTACCGGACCATCGACTCCGATTCCGTGCCCGTGTGGAGCCTCATGGCCCTGGGAATCGGCCTGGTTCTGCTGGGAGTGGTGGTCCGGATAGTCCGTATCCGGCTTTTCGCCGGCGCTGCCGACGCCGTGAAGGCCGGCTAGGTGCGGTAGGCACCCAAAGACAGGAAAGCTCCCGGCCTGCGCCGGGAGCTTTCGTGTGTTTGCTGAAGGGATGGATGGTGCCCGCTACTCCGCGAGCTTGGCGACGGAATGCGCCCAGAGGAAGAACTTGTTGGTGCCCAGGTCCTTGACGGTCTTGATGTTCAGCGCCTCTTTGAGCTTCTGCGCGTCGCTTTCGGACAATCCCTTCAGCGCCTCCACGGGCGCCTTCGCCAATTCGTCGATGCCCTTGTCGAGGTACTCCTTGTCGAACTTTGCGTTGATTCCAGCCATAGTGTCCTCCTGGTGCTCGGATGGGTCCTGACTGTGCTCTGGGGCACAGTGGTCATTCAACCACGAACCGAGGCACGCGCCGCCGTAGGCGGCTTCTTGACCGTGGCCAGCAGGAAAACGCCGGCGACGGCGGTGGCCCCGGACAGGAGGAACAGGACGATGGCCAGCGGGGGTGCTGCGTCGGCCTCGCCCAGGATGGTGATGCCGATGGCGACGGCGACGAGGGGATCGATGACGGTCAGGCCGGCCACCACGAGTTCGGGGGTTCCCCTTGTGTGGGCGTTCTGGACCAGGAAGCTGCCGGCCAGGGCGGCGATGAGCAGGCCTGCCAGGCATGTCAGCGACAACCACTCGAAGTCGCCCTGGAACAGACGGGCGATGACGGTCTTGGCCAGGGCCGCGACAAACCCGAAGAGGATCCCGGCACCGGCGGTGAACACCACGGCACCCGACCGGTGGCGCCATAAGGCGAAGGCCACGGCAACACCGGCCAGGACCACGGCGAGCACGATCAGGATGGTGATCAAGTGCCGGTCGCTGACCTCCACGTCCTCCGCGGACAGCGCCGCCACGGCAACGAACACACCCACGCCGCCAACGCATAACGCCACCGCGGTGAGGGCCCGCCGCCCGGGGGACCGGCGGGTCATCCGGGCCGTTGCCAGGGTGGTGACCACCAGGGCGATGGCGCCGATGGGCTGCACCACGATCAGGGGCGAGAACCGCAGGCTGGTGAGCTGGAGGAGGATGGCGGCGCCGAGCATCCCCGTCCCGGCCAGCCACACCGGCCTCCGGACCAGGGCCTGCAGGCGTCCGCCGCCCATGCTGCCCGCCGCGCGCCCGGCTGCAGCCGGCTGGTCTTCCACGGCACGGTGCTGGAACAGCGTTCCCAAGGCAAGCAGGACGGCGCCGGCCGCGGCAATCGGGATGCCCAGCCAGTGGTAGGACGACAGCGCGGACACGGCCGCAGCCTGCTGGATCATGATCAGACCTTACCCAACACGGACGCAGCTACCCACCCAGGCGGCCACCCGCCGTCGGGCCTTTTCCGTCTACAGCTTGCCCGGCTACAGCAGGCTGGGCCGGCTGGCGAGGATGTAGTCCACGGCCGCAGGGCCGGTCATACACAAATCGGGCCACTCGTTCCGGCCGCCGCGGTGCTGCTGCAGGTACCCTTCCTGCCGCACCGCTGCCCACAGCGATGCGGTGGGGCCGGGCTTCCGGGCATTGAGCAGGCACCAGCTCAGGTACAGCCCGTACACCTCGTCGTCGCTGAGGCCCGGCTGCTTCGCGGGGACGGGGACAAGGCATTCGGACAGGAATTGTCGATGATTCGGGGCGCTCATGTTTGGCCCTTCAGCCGGGTGCGGCCGTATGCTCACACATGCTGCATTCGTAGCCGCGGGTGCCCTGGATGGGTCCGCTCCCGGCATTCCTTTCGGCCTGGAAATCGGCCCATACCTCGCCGTGCGCCACGCCGCCCCCAGCTTGCTTATAACTGGGTCTACACCTAAAGTCTACAGTGTAGAGAAATTGTCGACATGGTTTTAGTCAAGGGATCAGAGTTTGCATGGCCGCTACGGCCGCTCACACATATCCCAGGAGAACTACATGTCCCCCCTTCTCCTCCCACCCCACGTTTGATTTTCCCTGCCGGGCACTCACAGCTCCCCGCAAACCCGCCCGGTGCACTGTGCAAGGCTCCGGGTTTGAACCGCTGTAGCCGAACGGCGAACAACTGCACCTTGTTTGAAAAGAGCCACCATGGCGCAATCACAGTTCGACCAGTTCCTCACCGAAGCCACCTGCCCGGACCACGACTCCGGGAGCGGCCTTGACGACGACACCCTGTACGGCCTCTACACCAGCTGGTGCAACCTGTCCCAGCAGGAGCCGCAGGACGAGCACGTCTTCTTTGAGGCGATGAGCCGACGCGTCCGCCCCGACGCCTGCCTGCGCATGACCGGACCGGCGGCCGCCGACTACATCCTGTGCAGCTACCGGGCCGTGGTGTGACAGTCCTCGTCACCCAGGCCTCCAACAGCTACGTGCCCAGGCACACCCTCCAGCCCCACGGAAAACGCCCGTGGTGCTCCCACTGCGACACGGACCTCCACCTGTTCGTTGACTCGCCGCCCGTCCTGAACCCCCGCGCCTCAACAGTTGCTGTGGCCATCCACTGTTCCCAGTGCCGCCATTCCCGGGTCCTGGAGACCACGGCAGAGCACGTGGCGGCGCTTCCCGCGCACACCCCCATTCCGCATGAAACGCAAGGAATTTCACACCCATGATGAACAACACCCATACCCCGCACGGCCCCGCTGCCGCCCGCGAAGCCCGTGCCGCCGTCGAGCATTTTGACCTCACGCCCGCCGGCCTGGCCGACGCGCCTGCCCAGCAGCTGGACCTGGACAGCCTTGTCCACACCGGCAACAGCTAGGAACCGGCGCATGGGCACGCCGCGGACCTTCGACGCCGACACGCAGGTCACCGTCCATAGCGCACCTGCCGCGCTGGCCACTTTAGGGTAGGAACCGCTCGATGGATTTGAACTTGAAAAGGACTGCCGGTGCACGCCGCAACCGACCAACCACCCGCCGCTGAACCCGCGCGCCGCCCGATGCACCTGCCCGGCATGCGGCCCTGCCTTACGCCCCGGATTGTCGCCGCCGGCGGACTGACCTCACACGTGTACTTCCTTGCCGGCCCTGCGGGTTCCCCGCGACCGGTCTTCGTGCTGCTGCACGGCATCGGAATGTCGCACCGCTATTACCGGCGGCTGCAGGCGCTGCTGGCCCGGCACGGGGACACCTACGCCGTGGACCTCCCCGGCTTCGGCGGCACCCCCACCCCGGACCGGCAGCTGTCCGTGGCCCACTACGCCGCACACACGGCTGCGGTGCTGGAAAAGATGGGTGTTTCCCGCGCCGTGGTGGTGGGGCACTCCATGGGCACCCAGTTCGCCACCGAGCTGGCGGTCCAGCGGCCGGACCTGGTGTCCCATGTGGCGCTGCTGGGCCCGGTAGTGGATCCGACCCGCCGGACCGTCCTGGAGCAGTCCCTGGCCCTTGGCCTGGACGGGCTGAAGGAGAGCCCGCTGGGCAATGCCATCGTCTTCACCGACTACATCCGGTCCGGGCTCCGCTGGTACCTGACCGAGCTGCCCGTCATGATGGGCTACGACCTGGACGCGCGGCTGGCCCTGGTGAGCCAGCCGGTCCTTGTGGTCCGAGGTTCACGCGACCCCATCGCCCCGAGGGACTGGTGCGAGAAGCTGGCCGCGACGGTCCCCAACGGCACCTTCCTGGAAATTCCCGGCAAGCCGCACATCGTCCAGCACGGTGGCGCTGCCGGGACCGCGGCGGGGATCCTGGGGCTCGCCCGGAGTTAGTTCCCGGCGCCGGCCGCGGACCGTAGAAGGCCCCCGTCCCGGAAATGAACTGCTCCCCGGAAGTTGGACTGAGAAATTCAGTTCCGACTTCCGGGGAGCAGTTTTATGCATGCACGTAGTTCGTTGTCTGAGGTTCAGCGTGAGGCCGCTGTAGCGTGGTTTGAGAAGGGCATCGCGGATAGTGCGGCGGCGACGTTGCTAGGGGTGTCCCGCCCGCCGATAAGGGTTCTCTATCGGCGGTGGAAGATCCATGGTCGAGGAGCGCTGGTGGCCAAGCCGACGAAACAGGTGTACTCGTTCGAATTCAAGCTCGCGCTGGTTGAACGGTTTATCGCCGGTGAGACTGCCCCGGATCTCGCGGCGGAGGTGGGTTTGTCCTCGCCCACGCTACTGAAGACGTGGGCCCGGGCGTATCGCCGCGAGGGCCCGGACGCATTACGTCCCAAGTCCAAGGGCAGGCCTAAGGCACCTGATGCCCCGCAGCCGGCCGAGGTATCGGAACTGGAGCGGTTACGGCGGGAGAACGAACGGTTGCGGGCGGAAGTGGCTTACCTGGGAAAATTGCGGGCCTTGAGGGCGCAGGAACGACGGTGAAGGTCCAAGCCCTCATCGCTCTCAAGGCTGACTTCCCGCTTCCGGTCCTGCTGCAGGCAGCATCTCTTGCCAGATCGACGTTCTTCTATCATCAGGCACGCATCCAAGGCCCTGATCCGCAGGAGTTCATCAAGGCCGCTGTCAGGGAAATTTTCGAGAAGAACCATGGCCGGTACGGGCACCGGCGGGTCCACACCGAGATGGTCAAGCAAGGGTGGACGGTCGCGAAAAAGACCGTTCTGAAGCTCATGCGGTCCCTGAATCTGGTGTGCAAGGTCCGGCGGAAGAAGCGTTATAACTCCTACCAGGGCGGGCAGGGCCGGGTTGCTCCGAACGTGTTGAACCGGGAGTTCGAGGCTGATGCCCCGAACCGGAAGTGGGTAACGGATGTGACGGAGTTCAGCGTCGGCGACCGTAAGCTCTACCTTTCGCCGGTTATGGATCTTTTCGACCGGCAGATCATCTCCTACTCGATCAGCCCGTCTCCGAATCTGGAGCTCACCAATAATTCGCTGCGCCAGGCCCTTGCCTGCCTTGAGGATAACCAGCAGCCACTCGTGCATTCGGACCAGGGCTTCCAGTACCAGCACGTCTCGTGGCGAAAACTCTTACAGGAAGCCGGCGCGAGCCAGTCGATGTCACGCAAGGGCAACTGCTACGACAACGCCGTGATGGAAAACTTCTTCGGCCACCTTAAGGAAGAGCTCTTCCACCACGTGCGATACCTCAGCACCGACGCCTTGGCAGGGGCACTGCACGAATACATCCGCTGGTACAACACCGAAAGAATCTCGACAAAGCTCAAGGGCCTGAGCCCGGTGCAATACCGGACCCAGACCCTCGCGGCTTAGGCTCTTATTTAGTCAGTCCAACTTCCGGGGAGCAGTTCAGAAACTCCGGAACGGGGGCCTTCTGCGGGTGCGGAGAGGTTCAGCCCGCTGCCGTTGCTGATGCTCCGGGTTCCAGCGTGTACTGCTTGGGCAGCTTCAGCGACCGTTCGGCCATCACGTCACGCAGCACGTTGGGGTAGTCGGTGATGAGCCCGTCCACACCCACGTCCATCAGGGCGCGCATGGTGGGCTTGTCGTCCACCGTCCAGGGGATGACCTGCATTCCCTTGGCGTGGGCCCGGTTCACCATGTCCACGGTGACGTACGGGACGTAGCCGGGATCGGTGACGGTTCCGTTCTGCGGTGTGCCGTGAACCGGCGAGACGGCGTCGAAGCCCAGGGACGCGGCTGCATCGACGAGGTCACCGCCGAAGTCGTCGGCGTCGATGCCGCCCAGCCAGGGTGAGGCGCCGGGCATGCCGGCCTGCAGGAAGTCCTTGTTGGTCAGGGCCACCGTGCGGATACCGGGCTGGCGTTCCTTCACCACGCGCAGGGCGCCCCAGTCGAAGCTCTCGATGGACACCCGCTCGGCCATGTTGGCGGCGTTGATCTCACGCAGGGCCACGTCCACGAACTGTTCACGCGGCGCCGTCTGCTCGGGAGCCCCTGCCTCCACCTTGGTCTCGATGTTGAACTTGACCTGGCTGGCGCGGTACTGCCTGGCCAGGTCGAAGACCTCGGCGAGGGTGGGCATCTTGGCGCCGGGGGAAGCCTGCTGGCCGGGGAACTGCGGCAGGGTCTTTGAGCCGCAATCAAGGCTGCGGACCTGGGCGAACGTGAGGTCCTTGATGTATTTGCCCACGTAGGGGAACTGCGGATCCCCGGGGGTGACGGGTGCGGTGTCCTGGCACTTCTGGCCGCTGATCTTGCGGTCGTGGGTGATGACTTCGCGGCCGTCCTTGGTGATCTGCAGGTCCAGTTCGAGGGTGGACACGCCCGTTTCGATGCCCTTGGCGAAGGACGCCAGCGTGGACTCGACCGTCAGGCCGATCCCGCCGCGGTGGGCCTGGAGGTCAAAGTGGTTTTCGGTGCCGTTGGGGTTGGTGTCCGCTGCGTGGGCCGGGAGGGATGTTCCCATGGCCAGGCCGGTGCACACGGCGGCTGCGGTCAGCAGCTTTGCATACTTCATCAGACAAGTCTCCAAATGTGGGGGAGGGGGGCCCCGGGGCGGGGCCTTCGCCACTGTTCCCACCCACGGCAAATGTCCGGCGACGCCCAGGCAAACTGCACGTGGCCGTCGCGCGAACGGGAAACCCGCTGCTCCAACCGGCTGACCAGCCCAGACGCCTGCCTTTGGAACGTGATCCATGACGCCATCTGGCGTTCACCTACCTGCCAACAGGCATTAATTACCGCTAAGTAACTTGGGGACCTCTTGCTACGACCCATCTTTGAGAGGCTCCCCCAATGAGCACGTCCCCTACCCGAGGCATTCTCACGGCCGCCGCAGCCATCATCCTGGCGGCGTCGGCACTCGGCGGCACCGCCGTCGCCCAGGCAGCAGGCAACAGCAACGCCAAGGCCGGCAACGAATCCGGCGACCATAAGGAAGCCGACACCGCCCTGGCCGAAGCCTTCACCGGCGTGGACCGGGGCACCAAGTGGCAGCAGACCTCCAAGCTGAAGCTGAATTTCCCCACCTACCACACCGAGGGCATGGCCTACAGCGCGGACCACATCTTCCTGTCGGCCGTCCAGATCACCGAGCCAACCACCAAGTTCCCCACTCCGCAGGGAGGATTCGACCGCACCCCGGGCAAGGGCATCGGCCACCTCTTCGTCATGGACAGGGCCGGCAACCTCCAGAAGGACATCATCCTGGGCGAGGGGGACATGTACCACCCCGGCGGCATCGACTTTGACGGCACCAACGTCTGGGTCCCCGTGGCCCAGTACCGGCCCGACAGCAGTGCCATCATCTACCGGGTGGACGCCACCACCCTGGACGTGCACAAGCAGTTCGAAGTGGCAGACCACTTCGGCGGCGTCGTGATGGACAAGAAGACCGGCCACCTTGTGGGCAACACCTGGGGATCGCGCCGGTTCGCGGAATGGGACCTCCAGGGCAAGCAGCTCTCCACCTGGGAAAACCCCAACTACTTCATCGACTACCAGGACTGCCAGTACGTGCCCGACTCCAAAATGCTCTGCGGCGGGATCACCAACCTCCCGCAGACCCCGGCCGCCGGCGGCACCGGTGCCACCTACGAACTGGGCGGCATGGCGATGATCGACCTGAAGTCCCGCAGCGTGAGCCGCGACGTGCCGTTCCAGCAGTGGTCCTCAGCAGGCCACGTGGCCACGCGCAATCCCTTCAAAATGACCGCCGACGGCGGCCACCTCACCATGACGGTGGCCCCGGACAACGGCGAAGAAGCCAATGGCACCGAAATCCTCACCTACGAAGCCACCGTCACCCCCGCCCCGTAGCCCGCAGCACCAGGAACGAACGGATTCAACCATGCCCCAATCACGACGACGGTCCACACCAAGGCGCGTGGCCGCGGCCACCGGCGCCACGGCCCTGGCTGCCTCGGCACTGACGGCCGGGCTCTTCGGCCTCGGCGCGGCGCCCGCCACCGCAGGCGATAACACCGCGACGCCCATCAAACACGTGGTGGTGATCTTCCAGGAAAACGTCTCCTTTGACCACTACTTCGCCACCTACCCCAACGCCGCCAACACCCCAGGTGAAACCCAGCAGGGCTCCGGCGCGCCGACGGCCGCCTTTACAGCCTCCGAGGACACGCCCAAGGACATCAACACCCTTGCCAACGCGGGGCTGCTGGCACCGAACAACCCCAATTCCATCCAGCCCGCCCGGCTCTCCCCGATGCAGGCCGTCACCTGCGACCAGGACCACGGGTACAACGCCGAACAGAAGGCCTTCAACGGCGGGCTCATGGACAAGTTCGTCCAGTACACCAGCCGGGACGCCTGCGGCACCAACCAGTACGGGCGCCCCGGGCTCACCATGGACTACTACGACGGCAACACCGTGACCGGCATCTGGAACTACGCCCAGAACTATTCCATGAGCGACAACCACTTCAGCACCGTCTTCGGCCCCTCCACCCCGGGCGCCCTCAATCTGGTGTCCGGGCAGACCCAAGGCGCCAAGGAATACACCGCAGACGGACAGCCCGCTGCCACTCCGGCCACCGGGAGCACCGCCGTCCGCCAGCCCGACGCAAACGGGGTGGGGACCGTGATCAACGACCCCGACCCCGTCTACGACGACTGCTCCAACAACAGCCACGCCAAGGCGAACAACCTGGCCGGCATGACCGGCACCAACATCGGCGACCTGCTCACCACCAAGGGCGTCTCCTGGGGCTGGTTCCAGGGCGGGTTCACGCCCACCACCCCCGCGACGGCCACCGGACCGGCGTCGTGCCTGTCCACGCACACCAACGCCGCCGGTGCCGGCGTGACGGACTACTCCCCGCACCACCAGCCGTTCCAGTACTACGCCTCCACCGCCAACCCGCACCACCTGGCGCCAGCCACGGACGCGGAAATCGGGCACAACGGGCAGGCCAACCACCAGTACGACCTGACCGATTTCACCAAGGTGCTAAATACGGACAATATGCCCGCCGTGTCCTTCCTCAAGGCCGGCATGTACCAGGACGGCCACGCCGCCTACTCCGACCCCGTGGACGAGCAAAACTTCATCACCGCCACCGTCAACCAGATCCAGCAGTCCAAGAACTGGGACGACACCGCCGTCGTGCTCGCCTACGACGACTCCGACGGCTGGTACGACCACGTGGCCGCGAAGGTGAAGAACTCATCCAACACCGCGGATGACGCCGCCTGGTGCCAGGACGCCGCGGCCAGCGGAGTCCCCATGGCCGGTGGCTACGCAGACCGCTGCGGCCCGGGCCCCCGCCAGCCGCTGGTGGTCATCTCCCCGTATGCGAAGAAGAACTTCGTGGACCACACCGAAACGGACCAGGCCTCCATCCTTCGCTTCATCGAGGACAACTGGAACACCGGCCGGATTGGCGATGCCTCCGCTGACGCCGCTGCGGGTTCGCTGGGTGCCATGTTCAACTTCCACCACCAGCGCAACGACAAAGTCCTGCTCAACGAACAAACCGGAGCCATTGACTCGGTCAGCCATATTCCTCTTCCCTCTGCACAAAACTAATAATCATGCTTACTATTGTGTGGCGCGGGCTGTCCGCTGGGGGCAGAGCACCCGCGCCGCACCGGAGGTCTCTCAAGCATGGACAATGAAATGCGTCCCCTCACTGATGAAGAACTGATGTCGGAACAGGCCACCGCGCTTCCGGACAAGGAAGTTGCATCGGTCCTGGACCTGAACGCTGACCTGGACCTTGGTATCAACGCCGCAGCACCCATCGACCTGGCCGTAGCCGCCAACGCCAACGTGGCGGCACCGATCGACGCAGCAGCCTCGGCCAACATCCTGTCCTTCGGCTCGGACGCGCAGGCACTGTCCAGCCAGGACGCCGCCATTGACCAGGGCATCACTGCCGACGCGAATGCGGACTCCACGCAGGACAGCGTCATCGGCCAGGCTGATGGCACCGCTGACGGGGGTACCACCGATACCGGAACCACGGACGGGACCACGGACGGAACGTCCGGTTCGGTAACGGTCCCCTCGGGCACCGGCGGGCTGACGGATGCAGCGGGCGCCCTGAACGGCAACCTTCTGAACGTCGATGTAAACCTGGACGCCGACGCCGCCATCGCGGCACCCATCAACGGTGCCGTGGCCGCCAACGCCAACGTTGCCGCTCCCATCGACGCGGCGGTGGCCGCGAACATCGGCTCCATCGACAGCCAGGCCTACGCCATCTCGGACCAGAGCGCCACCATCTCGCAGCACATCGACGGCGAGGCCAACGCCACGGCCGATCAGCAGTCCGACCTGCAGCAGTAAGGCAGATGACCCAAACCCACGGCGGGCCGCCTCCCGAGGCGGGCCCGCCGTCGTCACGCGCCACCCTTGCCCAGGACCCGCCGGACCAAGGCAGCTCGACGGCGGGCGGCCACCTTCCAGCCCTGGCCGACGGTGTGCAGCTGCTTGGCCCCGCCGAGGGATCCGGCTACCGCGAACCGCCCGCCTTGGTTCGGCGCGCCGACGGCCAGACCCTGCAGCTGACCAGGCTCCTGTATTTGGTGCTGGAGGCCGCCGACGGGACGCGGGACCTTGAGGGCATCGCCCGGCGCGTCAGCGAAGGCTCCGGACGGCTGGTCAGCGCGGACAACGTGCGCACCCTGATGGATTCGCAGCTGCTCCCGATGGGCCTCCTCCGGCTCGCCGACGGCACCCAGCCCGAAGTCAGGAAGGCCAACCCGCTGCTGGGCCTGCGGTTCCGCTATATCGTGTCCGACCCCCAACGCACCCGCAGGATCACGGCCCCGTTCGCTGTCCTCTTCAACCCGCTGATCGTGGTGGCAGTAACGGCGGCGTTCCTGGCCGCCTGCTGGTGGGTGCTCATGGTCAAGGGCCTGGGCTCGGCCACCCACGAGGCGTTTGCCCAGCCCGCTCTCCTGCTGCTGATCCTCGCCGTCACCATCCTCTCCGCCGGCTTCCACGAATTCGGCCATGCCGCCGCCACCCGCAAGGGCGGGGCAACACCCGGGGCAATGGGCGCCGGGCTGTACCTGCTGTGGCCCGCGTTCTTCACGGACGTGACCGACTCATACCGGCTGGGCCGCGGCGGCCGGATCCGCACGGACCTGGGCGGCCTGTACTTCAACGCCATCGTGGCAGTGGCCATCATGGGACTGTGGTGGGCTACCGGCTTTGATGCGCTGCTGCTGGTGGTGGTCACGCAGATCCTGCAGATGGTCCGCCAGCTGATCCCGCTGGTGAAGTACGACGGCTACCACATCCTGGCCGACGCCACCGGCGTGCCCGACCTTTTCCAGCGGATCAAGCCCACCCTCCTGGGGATCCTTCCGTGGCGGTGGGGCAACCCTGAAAGCAAGGTGCTCAAGCCCTGGGCCCGGGCCGTGGTCACCGTCTGGGTCCTGGTGACCGTTCCGGTGCTGCTGTTCAGCATGGTGATGATGGTGCTTTCCCTGCCGCGGCTGCTGGCGACGGGCTGGGCGAGTGCGGTCAAGCAGCAGGAAATGCTGGCGGCGAGTCTGTCGTCCGGCGACGTTTTGGGCGCGGCGGTGCGGGCACTGGCGGTTGTTGTGGTGGCCGTGCCGGTGCTGGGCGTGCTGTACATCGTGGTGCGGCTACTGCGGCAGCTGGTGACCGGGCTGTGGCAGAAAACGCGCGGCAAGGCGGTGCAGCGCACCGTTGCCATGGCCGCCGTCGCGGCTCTTCTGGCAGGGCTCGCCTGGGCATGGTGGCCCGACGGCGGGACCTACCGTCCGGTCCAAGCTTACGAACGCGGGACACTGGGGGACGCCACCCGCGCAATCCTTCCCCAGCGTGAGCGCGGGGCGCTCCGGCAGGGAGCAACCGGGCAGACCGTTGCGCTGTGGCCGGCCGGCGCCACCAAGCCCACGCGGGACAACCCGCAGCTGAGCATGGTGCTGGTACCCGCAGATGCCTCTGGTACCGGGGCGTCCTCCACCGGCGGCGCTTCTTCCGCTGCGGCGCCGTCCTGGGTGTTCCCGTTCGACCGGCCCGCCGCCCCGGAGGGCGACGGAAACCAGGCGCTCGCGGTCAACACCACCGACGGCTCGGTGACGTACAGCGTGGCGTTCGCGCTGGTGTGGGCCGAGGACGGCAATCCCGTCACCACCACCAACGAGGCTTATGCGTTCGCCAACTGCACGGGCTGCGCCGCGGTGGCTGTCGGATTCCAGGTGGTCCTGGTGGTGGGGCAGGCGGACGTCATCGTCCCGCAGAACCTCTCCGCGGCGGCGAACTACAACTGCCTGGACTGCCTGGCCTACGCCCTGGCCAGCCAGCTGGTCCTGACCCTGGACGGGCCGCTGGATCCGGCCAGCAAGCAGCAGCTCGAGGCGTTGTGGGCGCAGATCGCCGAGTACGGCCGGAATCTCCAGGACGTGCCGCTCTCCGATATCCAGGCCACGTTGAACGGCTACAAGGAGCAGATTACGGCCATCGTTAAGGGCACTTCCGGGACGTCGTCCTCCGGGCCGACATCTCCGGCATCAGCAGGACCCTCCCCGGGGCCCACGACGTCCAGTTCCCAAACCGAACCCAGCGTCCCGGCCCAGCCGACGGCCCCGGCCGGCGCCCCCAACCCGGCTCCGACTGAGGTGGCCACAGCGCCGGCGGGCCAGGACGGGGAAGGCGGGCAGCCGACGTCGTCCGTTGACGAGGCAACGCCGGCACCCACCGTGGATTCCGGCGGAGGGGGGACCCCCGCACCAATCCCCACTTCCAGCGCAGGCTGAGCCGTTCACTTCAGGCCAGCATGCCTTTCCTTTAGCGGCATATTGCTATGGTGCGGGCCGTGCTGCAGCTGGAGGGCGCAGTGGATGAGCGGGAAATGGCTGAATGCCTGGGGCGTGTTGCCCAGCTGGCGGTTGTTGCGGGGGTCCCATTCCTCACTGAGCAGGCCCACGTCGTTGCGCAGCGAAAGCAGGCGTTCAAACAGGTCCACGGCCTCGTCCCGGCGGCCGATGCCCAGCAGCGCGTCGGCGAGCCAGAAGGAGCATGCCAGGAAGACGCCTTCGGTGCCAGGCAGCCCGTCATTGCTGGCCTCGGGGTGGTACCGCAGGACGAACCCGTCCTCGGTCAGGTTCTTCTGGACCGCGTCCACCGTGCCCACGACGCGGGGATGGTCATGGGGAAGGAACCCGACGCGGGGGATCAGCAGCAGGCTGGCATCGAGTTCGCTGCTGCCGTAGGACTGGACGAAGGTGTTGCGTTTTTGGTCGAAGCCGTGCGTCATGACGTCGTCGTGGATCTGCTTGCGCAGTGCGGCCCAGCGCCCCCCGGGTCCGGGAAGGCCGGATTCCTGGACGGCCTTGACCATCCGGTCCGCGGCCACCCAGGCCATGACCTTGGAATGGGTGAAATGGCGCCGGGGCCCCCGCATCTCCCAGAGCCCGTTGTCCGGCTGGTCCCACGCGCCCTCCAGGAACTCCATCAACGCCACCTGGATATCCCAGGAATCATCCGTGGTGCCGGGGTCCGCGGCCCGGGTGAGGGCCAGGCCGTCCAGGACCTCTCCCCACACGTCCAGCTGCAGCTGCGGGGCCGCGGCGTTGCCGGTCCGGACAGGCTTGGAACCTTCGAACCCTCCAAGCCACGGCAGCTCGGCCTCGGGCAGCCGGCGTGTCCCGTCCAGCCCATACATAATCTGCAAATCCGCGGGGTTGCCGGCCACCGCACGCAGCAGCCATTCCCGCCACGCTGCTGCTTCATCCTTGTAGCCGCAGGCCAGCAGGGACTGCAGCGTCAGGGTGGCGTCCCGCAGCCAGCAGAAGCGGTAGTCCCAGTTGCGGCTGCCCCCGGGGTTCTCAGGCAATGAGGTGGTTGCGGCGGCCACGATGCCTCCGGTCGGGGCGAAGGTAAGTGCCTTGAGGGTGATCAGGGACCGTTCCACCGCGTCTTTGTAGTCGCCAGCCATGGAGTTCCGGCCGGTCCATTGCTCCCAATACTCCTGCGTGGAGGCCAGCGCCTTCTCCGGCTCGGTTTGGTCCGGGACGGCCTTGTAACTGTGTGCCCAGCGCAGGACGAACGGGATGCGGTCACCGGCGTTGACGGTGAATTCACTGACGGTCCGCATGTCCTTGCCCTCCAGCGGCGCGGGGGTGCTGAGGTAGGCGGCGTCAGGGCCCGCGATGGCGCTGATGCCGTGGCTGGTCCGCCGGACCCACGGAACGATCCGGCCGTAATCGAAGCGCAGGGACAGTTCGCCCTGCATGGCAACGCTCCCCTTCAGGCCCTCCACCATGCGCACCACGTCAGCGGAACCATCGCGGACCGGCATCAAGTCCGTTACCCTGACGCTTCCATCCGCCGTGTCCCATTCCGTCTCCAGGATCAGCGTGCCGGGCCGGTAGCGCCGCCGGGTGCAGTCACCGGCTCCGGCCGGGGCCAGCCGCCACCGCCCCGCCTCCGGCGAGTCCAGCCGCCACCGCCCCGCCTCCGGCGAGTCCAGCAGGGCCGCGAAGCATGCCGGTGAATCGAAGTTTGGCATGCACATCCAGTCGATGGACCCGCTGCGGCCCACCAATGCAGCCGTGTGCAGGTCACCGATGATCGCATAGTCTTCGATCCTTGCCATCTGTTCCTCCGGGGTTTCGTATCCGACATGGTGCGGCTTCCCGCCAGTTGGGAAGCCGGGAAGCTATCCGCCCACCTGGTCCACGGTGAATGCCGCCAGGAATCCCGCGGCGGCGATCAGGCCGGTAAGCAGGTGGTGCTCCTCGAAGGCCTCGGGAATCATTGTGTCGGCGAGCATCGCCAGGATGGCGCCGGCCGCAACGGCGGTGATGAAGGCGACCAGTTCCCCGGGGGCGTTCTGCAGGACCAGGAACCCGACCAGCGCGGCAAAACCGGAGAGGACGGCGATGCCGCCCCACACGCCGAACACGTAGCCAGGCCCGCGGCCGGCCCTTTTCATCCCAGCTGTGCTGGACAGTCCCTCGGGGACATTGGAGATGAAGACGGCGGCCAGCATGGCAGGGCTGACCGCGCCCGCTGTCACCAGCCCCACCCCCAGGACCACCGATTCCGGGATGCCGTCCAGCAGCGCGCCGATGGCGATGGCCGTCCCGCTGCCCGGCTTTTCCTTTTCGGAGGGCTGCTTGCCGCCCGACCGTTTCCGATGCTTCGCGCCCTTGCTGGCCAACACGGCATTGGCAGCCACATACACCAGGGCGCCGCTGGCGAACCCGGCGATGGTGGGCCACAGTCCGCCGCCGTTGACGGCCTCCTCCACGAGCTCAAACGACAGCGCAGAAATCAGCACACCGGCGCCGAACGACATCACAGAGGACACCACCTTTGGCGGGATCTTCCATTTCCACGCCAGCGCGCATCCCACTACCAGCGCCCCGCCGGCGATGGTGCCCCACATCCATGCCTGCAGCCATGCCGGCATTAGGCACCACCCGCCGTCGAACGCCCGCTTCTCCAGCGCCGTGCGTTCCTCGCCGCCCGGACCGCCGCAAAGGCCAGGCCCGCGGCCGCGCCTGACGCCGCCACGGCAAGCATCCGCCGCGCCGCACGGGTGCTTTCCAGCACGGCCCGGGCGTCGGGGCCCGGCTCCGGCCTTCTGCCGGTGGCGTCGTTCTCATCCAACTCCCAGGCCGACGCGGGAGGAAAGATCCCCGACGGCAGTTGTTCCTGCCGCAGCTCCCGGCGTACGGCCAGCCGTTCCCGTACCTCCTGGTTGGGGGCGGGCACTGCACCCTCCGCCGCCAGGGCTGCGGGGAGGTCGATGATGTACGGCTCTCCATAGAACGCCGCGGAAGCCACCGAGTCCAGCCATGCATTGGTAGGTGCCGCCACGCCGGCGCGCGCGAAACCTGACTGCAGCATGTCCCGGATATCCGCCAGCCCCCGGCCTTCGGTCTCCCGTGCGACCTCGAAGATCACCGCCTGCAGCAGCGCTTTATGCCTCCCGCCGGGGTCCTCGGCGCTCGGATCCTGGCCTGTGGGGTCAGGGTCAAGTGGCTTTGCCCCGGAGGGGTTCGCGTTGCCTGGGCTGGTGCTCATGGGCTTCCTTTCGGTCCTGTCATGGTTGGCGGGTACCTGCTTTTACTGGACCCGGTAAGGGCGGGCGTCGGCAGCGCGGAAGGCCAGCCCGTTGCCGGGGACATCCGACGGCCATACCCATCCGCCGTCCGGGTCAAGCGCTCCGTCAAAGAACAGGTTTTCGATCCGGACGTGGTCGTGGAACCACTCAAGGTGCCGGGAATTAGGGGTGGCTGCGGCGACGGCGGCACTGAGGTGGGGTGCGCAGTGGCCTGAGATTTCCAGTCCGTGGGCGGCCGCGACGGCGGCCACGCGCAGCCATTCGCTGATCCCGCCGCACCTGCTGACATCGGCCTGGAGGCAGTCGACGGCGTCCGCGCTGCACATGCGCCGGAAGTACACCAGTCCCGTTCCGTACTCCCCGGCGGCCACGTCGGCGTCGACGGCGGCGCGCACCGCCCGCAGTCCGGCGAGGTCGTCGCTGGAGACGGGTTCTTCGAACCAGGTGACGTGCTCATCTGCTGCTTCCCGCATGACCCGGACCGCTTGCTTGGCGCTGTAGCCACCGTTGGCGTCCACGAACAGTTCCGTGCCGGGCCCGATGGCGGCACGCGCCTGGCGGATGCGCTCCAGGTCCCGCGCGACGTGCGTCCCGCCGTCCTGGCCGATCTTGATCTTCACCCGGGGGATGTGCTGGCCCTGGGCCCAGCCCTGGAGCTGGTCCCGCAGCTGGTCGTCGGAGTAGGTGGTGAACCCGCCGCTGCCGTACACGGCCACGGAATCCCGGACAGCGCCCAGGAGTTTATGCAGCGGCACCTCCAGCAGCCGGGCCTTCAGGTCCCACAGGGCACAGTCGACGGCGGACACGGCATAGGATGCCAAGCCGGTCCGGCCAGGGTTGCGCACCGTCCGCGCCATCGCAGCTGCCGCGGCCGGCACGTCCAAAACGTCAATGCCCTGGACGGCCGGGGCCAGCAGGCCTTCCACCAGGGCCGCCGCCGGCACCGGGGCGTAGGTCCAGCCCAACCCGGTCTTCCCGCCGCCGTCCGCTTCCACCAGGACCAGGGTGGTGGAGTCCCAGCTGTAGGTGCCGTCCGCTTCGGGTGCGTCGGTTGGAACCGTGAAGGCGCTTGCCCGGATGGCGGTGACCGGGGTGGCGGCGGCGGACACGGTTCAGCCCTCCTTGTGCGGCAGGAATTCCTGGATCTTGGTCTTGACCCCTTCCTTCACCACGCCCCAGGCGCTGTCGTCACCCTTGACCATGGCCTCCGCGGTCTTCCGCGCCTGTTCAAAGGTGGCGTGCGGCGGGATCGGCGGAATATCGGGGTCGGTGCGGACGTCCAGGAGGGTGGGCCGGTCCGCGGCGAGGGCCTTCTCCCAGGCCGGCCCCACGTCGTCGGGGTCCTCAACGTGGATGCCCTGCAACCCCAGGCTCTCCGCAAAACCCGCGTAGTCGACGTCGGGCAGGGCCTGGGACTCGCGGAAGGCCGGCACCCCGCCCATGGCCCTCATTTCCCAGGTGACCTGGTTCAGGTCATTGTTGTGCAGGACGGCCACCACCAGCCGGGGATCATTCCATTCGCGCCAGTAGTGTTTCACCGTGATGAGCTCCGCCAGCCCGTTCATCTGCATGGCGCCGTCCCCGGCGAAGGCGATGGCGGGCCGGGCCGGAAAGGCGAACTTGGCGCCGATGGCGTAGGGCACACCGGGGCCCATGGTGGCCAGGTTACCGGACAGCGAGCCGCGGACGCCTTCC
Organism: Arthrobacter sp. NicSoilB11; assembly: GCF_019977375.1. NCBI lineage: Bacteria > Bacillati > Actinomycetota > Actinomycetes > Micrococcales > Micrococcaceae > Arthrobacter > Arthrobacter sp. NicSoilB11. The sequence continues at coordinate 3,350,296 of NZ_AP024657.1, read as the reverse complement.
CGGAACTTCAGCTGCCGCGCGTACCAGTTGGCTGAGGAGCCGGAATCGGCGCTGAGCATCGCGTCCGCCGGCAACCGGGTGGAGAGTTCGGCGAACAGCCGCATGGGGTTGACCGGGTTGGCGCTGACCATGGCTTCGTCGTGCATGGTTTCCCACCAGCGGCTGATGTTCGATTCCAGGTTTTCCCGCCAGGACCGCTCCTGCTTGCGGGCCAGGTGCGGAATCAGGGCGCGCAGGGCGGCAGCGGCGTCGGAGACGATGTTGAATTCGTTGGTGTAGCGCAGCCCGATCATCTTGGGGTCGACGTCGATCTGCACGCCACGCGCCTGGCCCGGTTCAGGCAGGAACTGCGTGTACGGGAAACTGGATCCCACCGTGAGCAGGGTGTCGCAGTCCCGCATCATCTCGTAACTGGGGCGGGTGCCCAGCAACCCGATGGAGCCGGTGACGTAGGGAAGGTCATCGGGCAGGGCGTCCTTGCCCAGCAGCGCCTTGGCCACCCCTGCTCCCAGCAGTTCAGCCACTTCCCGGACCTCCGCGGCCGCGCCCCGCGCCCCTTGTCCGATCAGGATGGCCACCTTGGAGCCTTCATTCAGGAGTTGCGCGGCACCGCGGATCGAGTCGGTGTCAGGCTGGATGTCGGGCCAGCGGACACCGACGCTGGAAGGGACCATCTTGAAGTCGTGGGTGGGGGCGGCATACTCGAGTTCCTGCACATCGGCCGGGATGATCACAGCGGTGGGTGCCTGTTGGGCCTCCGCGATCCGGATGGCGCGGTCGATGACGTTGGGCAGCTGCTGGGGGACGGTCACCATCTGGACGTAGTCGGAAGCCACGTCCTTGAAGAGAGTCAGCAGGTCAACCTCCTGCTGGTAGGAGCCGCCCATGGCGCTGCGTGCCGTCTGTCCCACGATGGCCACCACCGGAACGTGGTCCAGCTTGGCGTCGTAGAGGCCGTTGAGCAGATGGATGGCTCCGGGCCCGGAGGTGGCCATGCACACGGCCACGCGGCCGCCGAACTTGGCGTAGCCCACGGCCTCGAACGCGGCCATCTCCTCGTGCCGTGCCTGGATGAATTTCGGCTGGTTGCCGGCCTCGCCAAAGGCGGCCAGGATGCCGTTGATACCGTCTCCGGGGAAACCGAAGACCTTGTCCACACCCCACTCACCGAGGCGTGCGAGCAGGCAGTCGGCCACTGTGGTTGCCATGATCAGTCTTCCTTTGCGCTCATCGTGGCGCCGCGGCGGGCGCCTTGGACCAGGACGCGGGCGGCGCGGGCCGCCAGCGCCATGATGGTCAGGGCGGGGTTGGCGCTGCCCTGGGTGGGCAGCACGCTGCCGTCCGTGACCAGGAGGTTGCGTACCGCGAAACTGCGGCAGTTCCGGTCCACCACACCGGCGTCCTGGGTGGCTGCCATCCGGGCCCCGCCCACCAAGTGGGCATAGCGGTTGATGGTGATGACTTCCTCTGCCCCTGCAGCGGTCAGGATTTCTTCCATGACCTGCTGTGCTGCGGACATCAGCTGCCGGTCGTTGTCGCACTGGCCGTAGCTGAAGCGCGCCACGGGAATGCCGTGCCGGTCCGTCTCGTCAGCCAGCGTTACCCGGTTCTCCTTCAGGGGGAGGAATTCGCACAGGGCGCCCAGGCAGGCCCAGTGCGGGTAGTCGCTCATGTAGCGGCGGAGGGTGGACCCCCAGTGCCCTTGCGCGGCAACATGCTCGGCCCAGGTAATGGGCAACGGGGACACGCACTGGATGGAGAATCCCCGCTTGTATGGCTTTGCCGGGTCCGTTTCGTAGAAGTCCTCCGTGCTGACTTCGGGGGGAGGAGCCTTCCACATCCGCACCTCGGCCTGGAACCGCCCGGCGGTTTGGGGCGCGCCCTGCACCATCAGGTACCGTCCCACCTGGTCGAAGTCGTTGCACATCCCGTCCGGGAAGCGCGGCGTGGCGGAGTTCAGCAGCAGCCGCGGGGTTTCGATCGAGTAGCCGGCCACGGCCACCAGGCGGGCCCGCTGGAACTTCGTGACACCGCCCTGGACATATTCGACGCCGGTTGCCAGCCCGCTGCGTTCGTCAAAGCCGATCCGGGTGGCCATCGAGTCGGGGCGGATTTCGGCGCCGTGGGCCAGCGCGTCCGGGACGTGCGTGATCAGCGGGGATGCCTTGGCGTTGACCTTGCAGCCCTGGAGGCAGAATCCCCGGTAGATGCAGTGCGGCCGGTTGCCGAACCTGCCGTTGGCGATGGCCACCGGACCCACCTTCGCGGTGATGCCGCGGGCGTTGGCGCCGCGCAGGAACAGCTCGCCGTTGCCGGACACAGGATGCGGCCGGTGCGGGTAGCCGTGCGGGTCGCCCCACGGCCAGCGCTCCCCGGCGACCGGCAGTTCCGCTTCGATGTCTTCGTAGAACGGCCGCAGTTCCGCGTACTCCAGAGGCCAGTCGGCGCCCACCCCATCAGCAGTGAAGGTCCGGAAATCGCTGGGGTGGAAACGTGGCGTGTACCCGGCGAAGTGGACCATGGAGCCGCCCACCCCCCGGCCCGAGTTGTTTGACCCCAATGGCACGGGATCAGTCCCGGCAATAACCCGTGGTTCGGTCCAGTACAGGTGGTGGGATCCGGCTTCATCGCTGACCCAGTCCTGCTCGGGTTCCCAGAACGGACCCGCCTCCAACGCCACCGCCCGCCACCCGGCCCGTGCCAGGCGCTGCAGCAGCGTGGAACCTCCTGCTCCGCAGCCCACGATGACCATGTCCACCTCATCGGTTTCGGCGTACCGCCGCATGTTCTCCCGCAGCCGAAGGTTGCTGCCGGGTCCGGAAGGGAGCAGCCACGCGGACTCATTGCGTTCGCGGACCCTGTTCACCGGTCTGCCCCGTGGCCTGCGTGGTGGGTTGGCCCGTGGGTGGGGTCAGCATCGGGGCGGATGTCGCGCACCTCGAACGGCTCCAGGCGGTTCACACCCAGGTTCTTGTAGCCGCGCGGGTAGGCCGGTCCCGCGAAGCCGATTTCGTCCCAGGCCAGGGGATGCGAGTAGAAGGCGGTGCAGGCGTACCGGGTCCAGAGGCTCCACACCCGGTCCGCCGGCAGGCCGTGCCAGAGTTCCCGGTGCAGATTGCAGATGTCCTGCAGGAGCCCGGCCTGCTGCTCTGGATCCAGGCCGGCAAAGGTGGAGCCGGCACGGGAGTGCGCTTCACGGTCCAGCGCCGCGAGCGTTGCCCGCCACGCTTCGCCGTCCCTCGGCATGTTGTCATAGTGCCAGCCGTCGGTTTGCTCATCTGCCAGGCGGGCGTCCACCATGTTCACCACCGGCACCCGGGGCTCGCCCTGCTGGCCCAGTAACTGGTCGAAGAGGGCGCGCGCTGCGGCCTCCTCTGCGGGCGTGAAGAAACGGACGTCCGGCGGCATACCCAGGCGGGACTCGACGACGGCGGCTGTCGCCCGGTCCCAATGGCCCGCCTGGGCGCGGGTGCTGAAGCCGGGGTAGCGGCCGCCGCCGTCGGACATGTCCAGTGGGAGGCTGCTCATGGTTCCCGCCTCAGGACGGAGGCCAACACCCCCATTCCGCCCACCAGGGTGACCAGCAGCGGCGCGAACAGCGGCGGACCCATCTCCAGGTTGTAGCGCAGGTTGGACAGGCCGCCCGGTTTCTGCCGGATGCCCTGCAGGTGCAGCCAGGTTCCTTGCAGCCCGTTGGCAATGATCGCGGCGCTGGCCAGCGGGAGGGCGGTCTTTGCCATGCGGCGGCTGAATACGCCGGCTACTCCCGCGGCGGCACCCAGCGGGCCCAAGGCAACGGGAACCCACATCCACTTGTTGCCGAAACTGGCCTTGTCATGTTCCAGATAGATTTCCGCCGCCGTGACCAGGGCACCGGCAGCCGTCAGGCCTGACAGGGAGCGCTCAAACCTCCCCGTCTGCACATTCCGTACAAGCCGGTCGATGCCATTCACCGTGCTGCGGACCGGATCTGCCGGGTGTTGCGTCTTCATGATTCTCCTTCGGGCCGCCTGCGAACAGACGAGGGAAGCTGGCAAACTTTGCGGGACAGCAACCATTAGAGGAAACTGGTGCCCATGGATACATCTGCCGGATCTGCGTTGATCCCTGAACCTTCAAGTCGGGAAGTCGAAGCGGTGATGGGCGCCGCCGACACTCTTCTGCGCGTGGTGGCCCGCTCTGTTGCTGAGGTTGAGGACATCGTCAATACGCCACAGCTGCGGGTGCTGGTCCTTATCCATACCCGCGGACCACAAAACCTCGGCGGCGTCGCCGCAGAGCTTGGCGTGCACGCATCCAATGCCACCCGCATCTGCGACCGGCTGGTAGCGGCTGACCTGCTGCAGCGCCGTGAAGACCCCGCGGACCGCCGATACATCCGGTTGGAGTTGACCAGCAAGGGCAAGGAACTGGTCAACTCCGTGTTGGAGCACCGGCGGCAGGCCATCGCAGAGGTGATTTCCAGGATGCCTGCGGGCCGGCGTCCTGCGCTGGCCGCCGCGCTGGAGGCCTTCGCAGCCGCCGCCGGTGGCCAGGGTACCTCCGACGGTCGCTTTACGTTGGGAGCCGGTACGTGACGTGACCGGATCCTGGTGCGGCAAGCCATGTTTTCATTGAAACCCAATATTTGCGTTTGCGCAATAGTTGGCAAAAGTGGGATGTATTCTCTGCTGGACCCGGATCGGCGGAGGGAATCCTTCAGGCTGGCTTGATGCCCCACTGTCCGGTGTGGGATTGCCCGGGGTCCAGGGTGATCAGGCCTTCGCCGGAGTTGAAGGCGTCAGGGGCGCACGTCATGGGCTCCACGCCCAGCCCGGTCCGGCGGCGGTCCCGTTGGGGGAGGGTGTCCCCGGTGAAGATCTCCAGGTAGGGGTATGTGTCGTCCACCCACAGCTCAACTCCTCCGGAGCGGTCCGGGCGCAGCAGCCTTACGCGGGCGCGCCCATCCCCGCCGCGGAGAAGGTCGGTGTAGGCCACGTCGATGTGCCGGCCACCAAGTTGCTGGAGTTCCCGCAGGTCGTACTTTGTGCCGTCCACACGCTCGTGCCCGGTGGGGATGCCGCGTTCATCCACGGGCAGGTACGTCCGCCCCGGCACCTGGACCAAGGCGGTGTCGATAGCGCCCGCGCGCAGCGTTCCTGTGCTGAGGTAAGGATGCGCCCCAGTCCCGTAGGGGCACGGCGAGTCGCTCCGGTTCACCGCCGTGCTCCGCACCGTCAATCCGTCCGGACCGAGTTGATAGTCCAGCCGGCAGTCGAGGACCCAGGGCCAGCCTTGGCAGGCGTGCAGGGTGTAGGCGAAGGAGATGGATTCGTCGGTCTGCTCCACAACCGGGGCATTCCAGTTCCGCCAGCGGGTCAGTCCGTGGATGGCCCCGCCTTTGTCCGGCTCGCTCAGGTCAAGCTGGAGCCGACGGCCTTCCCACTCATAGCTGCCGGCCTTGATCCGGTTCGGCCAGGGGATGAGCGACTGACCGCGTGCGCCCGTGCACATCTCATCCGGTCCATACCCGTCCAGCAAGGTGCGGCCGTCCAGCAGGTAGTCCCGCAATGCCCCGCCAACCTCCGTGAGGTGCGCGGTTTGCCCGCCGTACCGGATTTCGTACTGGAGCCCGGACGGGTGCCGGTGGTCGATGGTGGCTTCTGTTGGTTCCCGGCGGGGAATCATCGCTGGTCGCCTCTGCCGCCGCGGGACTTTTGCAGGTCCAGCACAACCTTGACGTCGTCAGGCCTGTGATGGAAGGCCTCAGCGTAGTTTTCGAGGGGTACCCGGCGGCTGATGAGGCGGCGCAGCCAGTCGGGGTTGGCAGAGGACAGGGCCTTGGCGCCGGCATCGTAGTGGCGCCGGTTGGCGTTGACACTGCCGAAGACCACGCCGTTCATCAGCACTTCCTCGCGGTTGAGGGCGCCGACATCCACTTCCGTTTGGTTCCCGGTTCCCGAGACGCCGGTCAGGCAGGTGATGGCGTCCTGGGCGCGGCAGCGCAGTGCGTCCAGGACCACGGGGGTGACGCCCGTGCACTCAACCAGGACGTTCGGTTTCAGGCCGGAGTCCGGCAGTGATTCGCTGTGGTAGATGGCTCCGAGGTCCCGGACCAGCTCCGGCTTGGGCCCGTCCTTGACGATGTCGAAGACGTGGACTTCCAGGCCCTGCTGGACGCCCAGAAGTGCGGCGAGCAAGCCAACGGGTCCGGCTCCGGTCACCACGGCGATATGAGGGTCGAAGAAAGCCCGCTGCCCGATCCTGGTGATCTGTTCCCAGGCCTTGGCCACGATGGTAGTGGGCTCCAGCAGCACACCCACGTCTTCCAGCCCCGCCTCCAGTTTCACTATGGACTGCGGGTCGGCGCGCCATTGCTGGCGCGCGAATCCGTCCAGGCCTTTGATGCCGTGCTCGGTGTACTTGCCGTTCAGGCACATGTCCCACTCGCCGGCGGCGCAGGCTTTGCAGGGTTCGGGATCGGGCCTGCGGACAATGCCCACCACCAGGTCTCCCTCGGCGAGGCCGGAATCCCGCGGAGCTTCCCGCACCCGGCCCAGGTTTTCATGGCCCAGCACCAGGTAGTCCTGGCCCGGCGGAGCCTCGCCGTAATCTGCCGCGATGATCTCGGCGTCGGTGCCGCAGAGGCCAACCGCCAGGGCATCCACCAGCACTTGTCCTTCACCCGCTGCCGGTTCCGGAATGTCGCGCAGGTGAAGGGAGTCCTTGACTCCCGGGGTCACTGTCAGCGCACGCATGATGTCTCCCTTTAGCCGTGGTTGTCGTGGCCAGTGTCTCGCTTTATTTGCGATGACGCAACAGTGTGGGGGAAGCAAGCGCTAACGTCCATCGAGCCCGCTCAGCAGCCGGGCAGCCAGTCGGCTTTCGCACTCATTGTTCTGCCGCATGGCCGCCGCGGTTGATATCCAGCATGATCACGACCGCGAGGAGAACCACGGAGATGGAGGCGGACGCGAGCGTATCTGTAAACCAGTGATAGCCGAGGTAAACGCGGCTTGCTGCTTCCAGTGTCAGGCCTCCGGCTGCAGCGCTGAAGGCAACGATCACGGAAACCGTGCGGGAGGAGCGGGAATAGAGCAGGTATGCGCCGATCAGCAGAAAGTTTGAGGCACCGACGACGTGCCCGGAAGGAAACGATGAAGTGGCATCGGCGCCCAGCATCATCAGTGCCGCTGGGGGACGGGAACGTCCCACGGCGTGGGCGATGACCTCCGTAATGATGACCCCCGTGAGCATCGACCCGGCGAGCAGCAAGGGGCGCCAAAGGCGGCGGGTCAAAAGGGCCCAGGCCGTGGTGGCGAGCAGTGTTATCAGCGGAAGGGCGACCGGGCCGAACACAATGGCGAGTCCCGCCAGAACCATGGTGGCAGCACTGGTCCGGTGATTCACGAACCACTCGGTCATGGGACCGTCGGCCGCTGTGACGCCATTGCCGTGAAGCACTTCCCCCAGCGTCAGCAAAAAGGAAGCGGCGCCGGCCAGGGCCAGCGCAAGTGACACTGCGCTCAGGACGAGGAACCGGCCTGGGGGAACAATGAATCCGTCGCCTAAGCGAAAAGCCAAGGATTGAGACTGCGACTCTTTTACATCAGGGCGGACATCGTCGTCATCGCTTGCCACGGCGGCACCCATTCCTCCTGCTGGACTGGTTCCTCGTCGTTGGGGAACTTTCGCGGTTTGGGAAGTGAAGCTCGTGAAAAAGCCACCGTTGCTTCACCGAGTATCAATGAACGATAGCGCAATAATTGTAATTGCGCAATCGAATACGGGGCTGGCCCGCCCCCGTCAGCGGAGCATTGATGGTGGTGGCGAGGGAAAAGGGCCGCCTGGGTATTTTGGGGCCGCGGCGTTCATGAGGTGGGCCCACTGGGTGCCGGCGATGTTTGCTCCGTCCAGACCGGCGTAGTACTTTCCGTTGATGGTGATGTGCTCATTTGCCCATTCCGGCCCGAATCCTTTGTAGCTTCCGAACCATGAGGCGGTGGCGATGCCTGTGGTGGCGCCAACGGTCCATGTCTGGGTGTGTCCGTCGGTGGTGCCGGTTTTGGCGAAGATGTCCTGTTCCTTGTTCACGGGAATGTTGTAGCCCGATCCTTTGGTCAGTACTGGCTTCAGGGCGTACGTGACGCCGGCAGCGACGTCCGGGTCGATGGTCTGGGTGCAGTCCGCGGCTGGCACCGGGTAGTGGTGTCCGCCGGGTCCGGTGACCGTCTCCAAGGCGACGGGTCTGCAGCGGATTCCTCCGGCCGCGAAAGTTGCGTAAGCGGTAGCCATGTCCAGCGGCGCGACATCCTGGGTGCCGATCAGGTTGGCGATACTGGAGAGGTCGTAGGGCTTGTTGGTGTGGCCGTCCTTGATGCCCGCCGCTGTGGCCATCTTCTGGATGTTGCAGAAATCCAGCTGCGTTGCTGACTGGAACGTGATGGTGTTGATGGAGTGGTACAGGCCTTCCAGGACACTCATCCGGTAGTAGTGGTAGGGGTCGTCGTTGGGCAGGGGTGTCTGGCCGAGGGCGGGATCGTAGGACCCGGCCGTCGTGCCGCAGCTGTTTTTCCATGGGAAGCCGGCCTTGTAGGTGCGGACCGAGCCGTCCAGCCGGACAGCCATGGACCGGCCGGAATTGAGCCATTCAGCAAAGACGAATGGTTTCATCGTGGAACCGATCTGGAAGCCGCCGGCACCATGGAGCGGCTTACCGCGGCTGTCCGTTTCTGGGAGGGCGAAGTTGCCCGTGTAGTGTCCGGGCCCAGGCGCCGGGTTGTATATGGTGTTTTGGGCCATGGCAAGGATCTTGCCCGTCCGGGGCTGGACGCTGACAAGGGCGGCCCCGCGCTGCAGGGGATCCGCCGGGGGAAGCGAGGCATTGACCTGTCCCTGGGCCACTTTTTGCAGGTCCGGGTCCAGAGTGGTGTGGATGGACAGCCCACCCTGGTACAAAAGTCTGCGCCGGGCCGTCTCGTCGGCCCCGAAGGCGGGGTCGTTGAGGATCAAACGTTGGACGTAGTCGCAGAAGTATGGAGAAGTCGCCGCGGCGCATCCTTGGACGGTTGGCTGGACGTTCAAGGCGAGGGGCGCGGCGGCAGCCTTGTCGTGCTGGACCGTGGAGATGTAACCCTGTTGGAGCATTTGGTCCAGAACTTCATTGCGCCGGGCCACCACATGGCCTGGTTCGGTGATCGGATCGTAGTACAGGGGCCTGTTGACCACTCCTGCCAGGGCGGCGGCTTGGGTAAGGCTGAGGTCGCTTGCGGCGACGCCGAAATACTCTTTGGCTGCCGACTGGATGCCGTAGGCTCCGTTGCCGAAATACACCAGGTTCAGGTAGCCCTGAAGGATCTGGTCCTTGGAGTACTTGTCCTCGAGGCTGACGGCGAGTTTCATCTCCCGAAGTTTGTCGCCGATGGTCCTGGCCGCGCTGGACTTGACCTCGTCCGCCCTGCCGCTGGAGATCAGCGCCTGGATGAGCACGTTCTTGACGTACTGCTGGGTGATGGTCGATGCGCCCTGCCGGCCGCCCAAGGTGTCCACGTAGAGGGCCCGGAGAATGCCCGCTGGATCGATGCCGCCGTGCTCATAGAAACGGGAGTCCTCGATGGCCACGATCCCGTCGCGCATAAACGGTGATACCTGCTCCAGTTCCACCGGCACGCGATTCTGCGAATAGAACGTGGCGATGACCGACCCATCTTTAGCCAGCACCTCCGAGTTCCGGGCCGGGGGGTTCAGATCCAGCACTGAGGGCAGCTGCTCGAAAAGCTTGGTGGATGTAGCGGCCAGGGATGAGCCCAACGCCGCCGCGGGGACCAGGAGCCCGGTGACCAGGAAGCCGCCGATGACGCAGGCAGCCATGAAGGCGGCAGCCTTTCGCCACAGTTTGTCTCTAAGGAGCATGCAGGAGAATTCCTTGTCGTGTCGTCACTGCACTTCGATCAAGGCGTCGCATGGACAGGGGTGCCTGGAAGCAACCCCTCCTGGGTCTAGTGCCGCTTGTCTCGGAATGATTGCCAATGTGCAAACAATGCTATGTCCCGAATCTGCATCGACAGGGCTGAATCCGGTAACAGGAGGGCAACAATTCAGAAAAGTGGAACTTGCTAAGTGGATAGTGATTGCGTTGGCGCAAGTGCTGCGCCACACTGAGGGAGGGGATATATCGGGGAAGCCCACGGATGAAGCCCTAAAGCTAACCACGGTGGGGCAGGGGAAAAGCTGTACTGGGCTGCCAGGCGACCTGCGCCATCTCCGCCGCATTGTCACCTGCAGATCTCATGCAGGCTTCTGTTTTGACCAGCCGGCAGCATCTCAACGCCAGGGAAAGGAACATCCATGAAACCCGCCCACGGCACCATACGGTTTTTCCGCCTCCTGCCCGTCCTGGTGATCTCGGCCCTTCTGGCTACCGGCTGCTACAACCCTTCCGAAGGGGACCGCGATCCCATTGCGCTCGGTTCCGACTTGAACTTTGCCGGGCTGGAGTTGCGAAGCGTTCTGCTTGTGACATCAGGGCAAAATGAACCCGCACGCGTGTTGGGAACGATCATCAACACCACGGCTGCTGATATTGAGATGGTCCTGGCCGACTCCGACGAGCAAGTCCAGGTCAGGATCCCGGCAAGCGGGAACAAGGAGTTTGACCAGACGCCCCTCATTCTCAACAGTGCCGCGGAGGCTCCCGGGGCGCGCACTGACCTGACAGTAAGCGTGAAGGGGCAGGAAACCAGAATCAACGTCCCCATTCAGGACGGGACTTTTGACCAGTACCAGCCTTATGTTCCTTCGCCCAGCCCTTGACGCTGGCAGCAGCCCTGCTGGGCAAGACAGGCGACCGCCCCTCCCGGGCGATCTCTCAAAGAGGAGGTATCCAATGAGGTTAAGACTCTACGCGGCGGCTGGAATGACCGCAGCGGCGCTGACGCTGACGGGCTGTACGGGAAACCCGGCACCGGGGCCCGGTTCCTCCACTGCATCACCGGACGCATCCAAGGCAAGCCTGTCGGGCGGCGGCGGCCTGGCCGCGGTTCCCGGCGTGGTCAGGGAGGTCGAACCATCCGTGGTCACCATCAGGACTGCTGTCGGCCTTGGCAGCGGTGTCATCTACGACGGCAATGGATCCATTGTCACAGACGCCCATGTCGTGGAGGACCAGCAAAAACAGCCCTTTAAGAACGTTGAGGTCCAGTTCGCTGATGGCTCTCAGTCCCAAGGCACAATAGTTGGCGTTGACGACGTCACGGACCTTGCTGTCCTCAAGGTCGACCGCACCGGCCTTCCGGCCGCAAAATTTGCTGCAACAGATCCGGAGGTGGGTTCGATGACCGTTGTCATCGGAAGCCCGCTGGGGTTGGAGGAAACCGTCACTGCCGGAATTGTCTCCAGCCTGCACCGGAACATGCCGCCGTCGAAGGAATCACCCCACGGCGCCATCGACCTGCTGCAGACCGATGCGCCGATTTCCCCCGGTAATTCCGGCGGTGCGGTGGCGAATGCCGGCGGACAGGTAATCGGTCTTTCCGAGGCTTACCTTCCACCCAGCACCGGAGCCGTAGCCATCGGGTTCGTTACGCCATCTTCCACTGTCACCGACGTTGCAGACCAGCTGTTGGCCAGCGGATCGGTCAAACACGCCGCCCTCGGTGTGGTCCCCACCGACATCACGCCGCAACTCGCCCAACGGTTCTCCCTGCCCACGACGGCGGGGGCGCTGATCGTGAGCGTTTCGCAAGGAAGCCCAGCGGAACAAGCCGGCATGAAGGCAGGAGACATCATCACCAAGTTCGCCCAGGCAGACATTGGAAACGTGACGGACCTGCTGGTGGCCCTCAGGAAACAGGACCCCGGGCAGCAGGTGGACGTCATCGTGCAGCGCGGCTCAGCATCCCAGAACCTGCACGTCACCCTTGGCGACCTGGCTAAATGACTTATTGCGCTAACGCAATAGTTGCGTGAAAATAAGAAAATGCTGCTCGGGTAAGGGTCGCCAACTCAAGGCGTAAAAGCCTGCAACGTCAGGTCGGCTCTGTCCGAACAAGTCCCGCTCGTTCCGCCGCTTGGCGGAAAGCGAACCCCGACGAGGTCCGCGGGAGAGCAGTAGCTTTACTGGGGGGGCGGTCTGATCAGCCATATCGCGAAGGAGCATTTCCAATGGCACAGAACGTCAAGTCAGCAACGGCAGTGGGCAATGCCCGGTGGAAGCGGTTGATTCCCGTCGCCATTGTCGTCTACATCATTTCGTTTATGGACAGGACCAATATCGGGTTCGCCCTGAACGGACTCCATCAGGACCTGGGCATCGACGCCGCCCAGCAGGGCCTGGCTGCAGGCATCTTCTTCATCGGCTATCTCGTCCTGCAAATTCCAGGCGGCCACCTCGCCGAGCACTGGAGCGCGAAGAAGTTCGTCGGAATCATGGTGCTCATCTGGGGCGTACTGGCCGTTCTTTCCGGATTCATCCAAAATTTCACGCAACTGCTGGTGGTGCGCTTTTTCCTGGGTGTCGCCGAGGCCGGAATCTGGCCTGCGATCCTTGTCCTGATCAGCCACTGGTTCCCGGCCGCTGAGCGGGCACGGGCCTACGCATTCTGGATGATGAACATCGCCATCGCCTCCATCATTACGGGCCCCCTCTCCGGCTGGATTCTCTCCTTCTCGGACTGGCGGTGGCTGTTCATCATCGAGGGCATCTTCCCCTTCGTCATCGCCGCACCCCTGTGGTGGGCCCTGATCGCTGACCATCCGCGCGAGGCGGCATGGTGCTCGGTCCAGGAGCGTGAGTACATCGAGAATGGGCTCGCTGCGGATGCAAGGGAACATCCTCAGCAGGAGAAACTGGGCCTGCGCCACGTTATGTCCAACACGGTTGTGTGGCGGCTGACCTTGGTGTACTTCCTCATCCAGATTGGCTTCTATGGCATCAACATCTGGCTGCCGCACGTGATCAAGACAATTACCTCCGGATCGTCTATGGAGGTGGGGCTCATCACCGCAGTTCCGTACGTGCTGGCGATGGTCGGCCTCTGGTACAACGCCAAAGCGGCCGACCGTTCCGGCCGCTACTCCACTCACGTGCTGCTGTCGATGGCAGTCGGTGCTGTTGCGCTGGTGGTCTCGGTAGCAACCGGAGACAATATGCCGTTCCTTGCGGTTACCCTCATTAGCATCGCCGTCGCCGGGGCCTTGGCCTACGACGGTCCATTCTGGGCTTCAGCGTCCCGGGCCATGCCGGTGGCCGTCGCCGGCACCGCTATGGGACTGATCAATGCGGTAGGAAACCTCGGCGGATTCGTTGGACCCTACGTTGGTGGTTTCCTGCAGGATGTGACGCACGGCAGTTTCCTGGCCACGTCCATCTTCCTGGCATGTTGCCTCCTGGCTGCAGGCCTGGTGATGCTGACATTGCGGCGAAGCGGTGACAGGCCGCTGTCCGGTGCCCGGCTGCAGGGTGCCCTCTCCGGCGGGGCAGAGGCAGAAGCAACCAGGAGGAAAACATCCTGACGGGCGCCCTTGCAGCACGGGCAACTGCGCCGGTAGCGGGATGCCGGTCGCAGCCTCGTCACTGGTAGGCGCTCGTCACGGTAACTCAGCGGTGAAGGTGGGCCATTCCGAGACATGACCCACCCCCGCATCAGTTGCGCCAGTGCAACGGATTGTGGGTTTGTGGGGGAGAGGAGTCCGCATATCCACGCGAACAACTAAGGGCCGGGGAGGGTTCCGGAGGGGTGGGTGTTGGGGGATAAGCCTCCAGGAGGAGGGGATTTTCCTTTCGTTGCGTAGGCCCACCCCGCGCCCGTTCCCGGGATTGCGGGAGTCATGATTGGGTAGGCCGTGCTGCATAAGGGGTGCCCGGGACCCTTATGGCTGCCCGGGCGGTTCATGTACTTTGGTCCTGCCGGAGAGTCCTGAGCTGGCAGGATTCGCATTTTGGGGAATCGGCTGGGGACCCAGTTGCGCTGGCCCTCGTCCAGGGCCGGCCGCCCGTCAATCTCCCTTGCCGAATCCAAGGAGCCCCCCGTTGCACAAGCGCACTGTCCCGGTCATCGCTGCCGTTTTTCCGGCACTCTTCCTCTCCGCAGGGCCAGCCCCGGCCACCGCGGGCTATGACGAGGAAGTCCTTAACACCTACGTGGATTGCCCGCTGGAGCGCATCGGCACCCAGCTGGTCCGCTGCGACAACCTCACAGGAGCGGGGGTGAATGCCCCGTTCTGGATACCCGAGCAGAAGTAGGCAGGCGATCTCAGCCGTCGTCATCTCTGCCGCTCCGGGTTGGCGAAGACGCCTGCGCAACCGATGGTTGCGCTTCGGGTGCTGCGTCGTTTAGGCTCTTAGCAACCAATGGTTGCGAAAGGAACTGGACATGCACAACAGCATTGAGCGGGAAATCCACATTGAAGCGGCGCCGGAGATTGTTTTCGAGGTCATCAGCACCCCCGAACACCTGCGCCAATGGTGGCCCGATGAGGCCGCCTTTGACCCCACCGCGGGTTCAAGCGGGGACATAGTCTTCGGCGACCGGACGGCGGCAGATGCAAAAGTGGTGAAGCTGACGGTTGTGGAGGTCGAGCCGTCGCGGCGCTTCTCCTTCAGGTGGGTTTACGACGAAGCCGCGGCATCGCCGGAAAACTCCCTCCTGGTGACTTTTGAGCTGATTCCGCAGGGCTCGGGGACACTGCTGCGCTTTACGGAGGCAGGGTTCCAGGACAAGGGATGGGAGCAAGCTGACGTCGAGCTTAACTACAATGACCACGTCCGGGGCTGGGACTACTTCCTGCCACGGCTTGTGGCCTACATCGGCCGGCTGGTCGCTGCGCAATGACCATCGCTATCGACGACGATCTCTGGTCCGCGGTGGGTGATCCCACCCGGCGGAAGATGCTCGACCTGATCCTGTCCGAAGGCGGCGGCACGGCCACGGGCCTGAGCACCCGGCTGCCCGTGACCAGGCAGGCGGTGGCGAAGCACCTGGAGGTACTGCACCGTGCGGGGATGGTCTATGTCAGGCCCGCAGGCCGGCAACGCGTTTATGAGGTGAACCAGGCAGAGCTTTCCCGCGCCGTTGCCCAGTTGTCGTCGGTCAGCGCTGCATGGGATGCCCGGCTCCAGAGAATCAAGAGCATGGCCGAAGCCATTCAACGAAGCAGCCGGGATCGGGAAAGTCAGCGGCCCCTGCCCTGAAGCAGAATGGCTCCTTCGCCGGTCAGCTCGGCTGCGGATCCCTGCCGCCCCGCAAGGGTGGAGATCAGGGCCGACGCGCTGCCCAGCACCTGGGCGCCGGTGCCGTGCCTCCAGCCCGTGTCCTGGGTGGAGAAGGCAAGCCCATCGATCAGGCCCGGTTTCAGTGAACGCTGGGCCTGGGGCGTGGTGAGCTGGTCCAGGACGATGTTGGCACTCTCCGGCTCTATCACATGGTCGATCTTCAGGGGCCTGTAGATGTCCTCCGCATGTATGACAAGGTGGCTCAGCGGTGCTTCAGGGCCGGCGCCTGGAACCCCGAAACGCTCCGCCTTCGTGCGCCGAAGGGCTGACAGCAGTTCATCCTTCGGGCGGGTGTCCCGGGTGGCCCAGCGGTCCGCCATCCTGTCGAACGCGAACCCGGCTGCGGCCATATTGATGAAGAACCGCGGTAGGGACATTTGGTAGGGCATCAGGAGATGGACGACGACGTCCCTCACCCGCCAGCCACCGCACAGGCTCGGTGAGTTCCAGCGTTCGTCGTCGAGCCTTTCCAGGGCGCCGATGAGGCGGTTCCGTTCGGCGTCGATCAAGGCATCAAAGTCCGTCATTACGTTGGGTTCCTGTTCCCTTGGGCGGTCCGGGGGTGCTTGATCACGCGCCCCTTTGCTGGATCCGCTAGCCAAAGTGTATGTGGGGTGTGTCGTAAGGAGCGTGAACCACACCCCGGCCGGACACGCACCGGCTCCCCGCCGAATAGTCGGTGGGGAGCCGGTAACGCGTCACCTATCCCAGTCCTGAGGAGAGGGTGTCTCTGAACGAGACAGTACCGATCAGGTTCCCCGCCACGTCGGTCAGGCTCTGTGGTGGGGCGTACGCCGGCAGGCCCGCAGGGACACCCGCGTTGAGTGTGCCCGCGCCTGCGCTGCCGTTAGGCGCATTGCCGAGTTTGATAACCATGGCGTTGTTGGCGGCATCCCAGTTGAGGGTTGAGCCTGTTCCCTGGGCTCCAAAGGTGGCCGCGGCGCCGTTGAGGTAGTCCCCGCCGAGGGATACCGTGCCGACGGAGCAACCGGGGATCGTGACACCCAGTGTGTCATTGCCCGCATTATCAGTGATCGTTGCAGTGCCCGACAATTGGGAGCCGGTCCAGTTGGTGCACACCTTGGCCAGGTCCAACTTTTCCGAGAATTTGAGGGTAATGGTGTCGCCAGCGTCCGCTGAGGCCTGGCGGGTATTGGTCGAGCCGCCGTTGAGCAGCTTGACTGAGGTAACTGTGGGCCCTTGGGTGTCCTTGACCGCTGTGGCCGTGACCGTACTGCTGTTTCCTGCCGCATCGCTTGTGGTGGCAGTGATAGTGACCGTGACCACCGGTACAACCGTGGACGTCTCCTTGAGGCCCGCCAGATTGAGGCCGCCGGTTGTCCATGGCGTCCCTGATGCCGTTGCCGGGACGCTGGTGGTCGAATCGCTGACGCTCAGGTTGACGGTCAGGCCAGGATCATTGGTGCCGCTGACCTTATAGCCGCCCACGTTGCCCGAGTAGATGTACGCCGGGGTGTCAATGGTCAGCTTCGGTGCCACAGTGTCCTTCAAACTGGTGGGGCTCGGTGTAACGGCCGAACTGCTGTTGCCTGCGGCGTCCTTGACTGTGACGGCGTAGGTGACTGTTCCATCCTTGAGCGGCGTGAGGTTCAGGTTCAGTGACCAACCCGTTCCGGCGTCAGTGGCCGTGCCAGTGACCGGAGGGGCAGTAGTGGTGTCCGTGGCCGCAACCGTCACAGTGGTCCCGGCTTCGGCGCTTCCGGAGACCCGCACGGAGGAAACGGTGGAGCTGTTGACGTATATAGGCACGCCCACGCCCTGCGCTGGTGCCGGAGCGATGGTGTCCTTGGTGTTCGAAGCCGCAGTTGCCGCTCCCGTGTTCCCGGCGGCGTCCGCGGCCGTGGCGCTGTAGTTGATCGTTCCCTGCTTGAAGGTGCTCAAATCCAAGGAGGCGGACCAGCTTCCGGTTCCCGATGCGGTAGCCGTAACCGTCACCGAATGTGGGGCGCCGGAACCGGTGTCGCTGGCAGTAAGGGTGATCTTGGCCCCTGCCTCCGCCGTCCCGGTGACGGGTACGGCGGCAACGTTGGCGGAGTTCACAAAGGCGGGCACGCTGAGCCCCGGTGCGGCAGGCGCCTGGGTGTCGATCCGCACCGTCTGGCTCTGCGCCGTGCCGGCATTGCCGGCGTTGTCGGTGGCGAAGTAGGAGACCGTGTGCGTTCCGTCGCCGCTCACCGGGATGCTGGTGACGCTGCCGCCCACAGTCTGCTTGGCGCCGCCGTCGACCGCGTAGGTAATGGAGGCGACGCCGGATCCAGCCGTCCCGTCGTCGGCGGTGATGGTCACGGTGACCGGGCTGGTGCTGTTCCAGCCGGCGGCGTTGGGGGTGGGCGAAATGCCGGACACCGAGGCCACCGGGGCGGTGGAGTCACTGCTGACGCCGGTGCTGCGCGGGCTTTCCGAACCCGTCCACAGCGCGATGGTGGGGGTGACCGTGTAGTACCAGATGCCGCCCGGGACATTCTGTTCGGTGCAGGTGAGCGTGGTGACGGTCCCCGCGCAACCACCTGTTGCCGGTGTTCCGGTGCCACCGGTGGCCGCCGCGTACCTGGTGACGGTGTACCCGGTGGCCGCCCGGCCGTTGACCGTGGTGCCGGCTGCCCAGCTGACGCTGAGCGAGGCACCGTTGGCGGTGACGGCGGGCTTGGACCCGGCGGACAGCGCGTCGGCAGCGGCGGCCGCGTTGTTGCTGCTGGTGGTCGAGGCCCAGAAGGCATAGGCAGCGGTACCCGTGCCCAGCAGGAGCAGGAGCGCGGTGATGATCCAGGGCACCCGGCGGGACGGGCGGCCGAATAAAGCACGGATGGCGAGGCTCATTTGCGCACCTCCGCCGTGACGGGAAGGTGGAAGGTGGCGCCCTGGCAGGCTGCGAGAGAGGTGGTATCCATGGCGGCCGATCCTGGAAGGGTGAGCAGGGTGGACGAGTTGGCCGGAACGAAGGTGGCCGGGGACAGTGGCGCCGCGCTCCCCACGAAGCTGACTCCGGTGGTGGTGCAGCCGGGGTGTGCCGCGTCCGCGGTGGCGGCCCCGTTGGCCGTGACGCTGTAGACCTGCACGGCGTAGGGGTTGGGGTTGGTGAGGCGGAGGACGACGTCGGCAGTACCGCCGGGAACAAGCGTCGACTTTGGGTTGTCCCCGGCGACGAGCGCGTCCACGGTGACGGCCTGCATGGTGGCCGCGGCTGCGGAACCGGTGCCGGTGCCCGCGGTGCCCCAGTACGCGTAGGCGGTTCCGGCGCCGGCAGCGGCCAGGAGTCCGGCGAGGGCCGCTGCCCTGACTGCACGACGGCGGGTGGTTGGGTTGGCGGTCATCTCAGTTCCCCTGTCCTGATCCTGAGTAGGTGAGCTGGAGCGAGGCACCCTTGCAGCCGTCCTGGTTGGCGGAGGTGTCCAGCATTCCCACCCTGGGCCACACCGACGGTGCCAAACGGAGCCCGGAAAGGGAGCTGCTGCCCGCCGGAACGGAGACCGGGTAGGGGCCGCTGTACTGCGTGACCACGAAGTCCGCTGCGGTGCAGGGAAGGTTCCTGGCCACGGCGTCCGTGCTGCGGGTGACGCCTGCCACCGCCACGGACATGTTGGTCAGCGAGAGCGCCTTGTTGTTGGGGTTGCTGATTTGCAGGTCCAGGCCGGCCGACGTGCCGGGGGACAGGGTGCCGGGGACGTTTCCGGAGAGGACGAACTGCTTGATGGTGGAGTCCAGGACCAGTTGCACGTTGGCGTAGGCGTACTGGGCCTTCCCGGCGGCATCCTTGCCCGTGCCCATGAGGTAGAGGCTGTAGCTGCCGTTCGGTGAAGCGGCCGTTGTTGCCACCTGCAGGGTGGTGGAGGTGCCGGTCACCGGATTGGGCGAGAACGTTGCGGCGGCGCCGGAGGGCAGTCCGCCCAGGACGCTGAAGGTGACCGGCCCGGACAGGTTGTTCCGGGTGATCTGCAGGGTGTACACCGCGGTGGAACCGGGCGGGACGGTGAGCGAATCAGGGGAGGCGGCGACTGTCAGGCCGGAGGAGATCTTGTAGTTGACGGTGAGGCCGGCGGTGACGCTGCCGGAGACCTTGCCGCTGGTGCCGGTGATGGTCAACGAGCTGGTGCCCGCCGGGGTGGTGGCTGCCGTGCTGACGTTCAGGGTGGAAGTTGACGTGGTGCCCGAGCTGAGGGGGACGGACGACGGCGTGAAGGCACCTGTTGCTCCGGCCGGCAGTCCCGCGGTGGTCAGGTTGACCGTACCGCTGAAGCCCCCGGTGGACGTCACCGTCACCGTGTAGGCCGCGGACTGCCCCTGCTGGACCGACTGGCTGGCGGGCGAGACCTGGACCGTGATGCCCGCTTTGGTGCTTTGCGTTGCGGCGAACAGCGCCCCCGCGCTGGCCAGCATCACCGCAAGCCCGATCAGCGCCACCTTGATGGCCTGCCGCAGGCGATGCCGCGGTTGCCCGTCTTTGTTGTGCACCCCGTGCCCCTTCCACTTTGGTGCGGTTGACGACGAACCGGGGACGGGGTTTTCACCCGTCCCCGGCCCGCTCGTTTGTTAGTTGCTGCCGACGGTCACAGTGATCGTGGCGCCCTTGCAGGCACTCTGGTCGACCGTCGCGCTGTCGTTGAGGGTGAGGGTTCCGGTGCCCAGAGGCGTGGCCGTGGCCTTGGCCGGTACGTTAGTGGCGCCGGCGGGAGCCGTGGCCGAGAACCAAGCTGGCAGGCAGCCGTCGACGCTTGTAGTAACTACCGGCGTGGCAAGCGTCACCTGGGTGTTGCTCGCGTTCGGGTTTGCGGCCGTGTAGGTGATGGTCTGCGGCGTACCGGGCGCCACACCCGGATCCACCGTCACGTTGATGGTGACGGCCTGCGTGCCGGCTGCCGCCGCTGCAGAGCCGGTGCCGGAGCCCGTGGTGCTCCAGTAGGCGTAGGCGGCGCCGCCACCGGCTGCCAGCAGCGTGGCGGAAAGTGCAACAGCGGCGATCTTGTTCTTCTTGGTCATTGGGCGCATGGAAAGACTCCTTGTGAATGTGATTGAGAACCCGTTCCCCCATGAGCGGCCCCATCCTGGTGCCTTTCGGTGGATCGATGACCCAATGTTTTCGGCTGGCGCTCTGCCCAACAACACGTACCGGTACTCGAATTTTCAGGGGAGTGTGAATTCCACTACTGGGATTCGTGCGCCCCTACTCGGGTGGCCAAAGTCAAAGCGGGTGCCAATGCCCCCAGTCCGCTGTCCGCAGCCGGCGGGGCGACGACGACGGACGGACGTATGCTGTTGGCGTCAGTAACGATGTCTCGCTGGAGAGGAGTTCCGGCATGCTTGACGGTCCCAGCGCAGGAGTCAGCATCGGCGCGTTGGTGGCGGTGGCTGTTGCCCTGTACATCGTGCTGGTGGTGCGCCGCAGGAAGTGATTTTCGACGCGCTTCGTGATTTTCGACGCGCATATTCCGTGGCGCGGCTCGAATGTGGGCGGCGAAAGGGAATGTGCGCGTCGTGGGCGAATATGCGCGTCAATCAACGCAGGGACGCGAGCGTACGACGGCGGCCGCGTCCCGCCGTCGTATGTCCCACTTGGGGTGCGGGGGCCGGCGGCTTTTTCGGATCGACGCTGATCCGTGCCTCCGCCGCAGGCCCCTGGTCTTGTGTGGAAAGTTGAGTTGGATGCCTGGCGGCGCCCTTGCTTAGCGCCGCCAGGCTTCTGAGACCGTCGGTGTTATCCGACGCAGGCGCGGGTTGACTGGGACCCAGTACCCAGGTGCATCAGCGATGCGCTCCCGTCCTTCACGCATCACTTTGGAGGGAACGCCTCAAGGACGTCCCCGGATCCGGTCAAGAATTCATCAAGGTCGGCTCAATATTGGCCGCTTGATTTCGGTGCGCGGCAGCGAGGAAGGCCGGCTTACCGCGTATCCACGTCCTCGAACACCAGGAACGTCTGCGTGTCCAGCACTCCGGGCATGGTCTGCAGCTGGTCGAAGATGACGCGGCGCAGGTCGATGTTGTCCACGGCCCGGACCAGCAGGATCACGTCGAAGTCGCCGCCCACCAGCGCGATGTGGTGCACCTCCGGGATGGCGCCCAACTGGTCGCGGAGTTCCCGCCACGAATCCTGCTTCAGCTTCAGCGTCACGTAGGCGGAGGACTTCAACCCTGCCTTGATGGGATCCACCAGCGCGGTGAACCGGGTGAGCACGCCGTCACCGGTCAGGCGGGCAATGCGGGAATAGGCATGCGCCCGGGAAATGTGCACGTTTTCCGCCACCTGCGTGACGGACATGCGGCCGTCCCGGGTGAGTTCGCTGATGATGCGCCGGTCGATCTCATCCAGCGGAACCTCGGCCGCCGCATCCTTGCCCGCCATCGTGCCCACGGCTCCCGTCGGTAGTCCACCTCACGAATACAAATCGTCTTCCATAGTAGGCAGATTTGAGGAGAGTCTCCGTGGCCGGAGCGCGCGGGAATACAAAACCGGCAGCAGGAACGCCGCTGGAACGAATGATGTTCAACCGGTCGGCCTTTCCCGGGCCGTCCGGGGTGTGGATCAGGACCCGTGGTGGCGGGTCCCGGTCCCCTCCGCTGCGCCGCGGATGAAGTCGCAGTCGCCGGGGGAGAGCACGGTTTCGCCGTGCCTGTCCTGTTCGAATTCGACTCCGGTGCTCTTCATGATGGCCGCCGCGACGGTGCGCGGAAGGATCTTGCAGCCGGGATTATCAACCAGCCATTGCCGCGTGTCCGGGTCGAGCCTGTCCCACAATTTGGCTATTTCCATAGCTAACGCCCCCGCCTGTCACTGCTGTTAGGAAAATGCCGCAGTCCCGGATGTCCCGGGACGGTGCGTACCCGCATCATCCGAGTGTGGGCCTTCGGGAGACAGGGGTCAATGCACTTCTTTCCGTTGGCCGCCAGGCTTTCGCGCCCGGATGGAAGCATGAGCAGTTTCCCAGCCCGCCATTTTGTCCACGGCTCCGGTCGGTAATCCACGTCACAGTTACAAATCGTCTTCCAAAGCCGGCACTTCAGGGCAGCTTCTCCACGATTTGCGCAGGTGCTGGATACGAAACCTCGCCCGGGACAATACTGGGAGGGAATAGTGGCTACCGAAGGACGGACCAATGACGATCTCCGCAGACCACACCGCGCCGGACACCGCCAGCACCGAGCCCGCAGACGATGCGCTCACGGAAGCTGTGAAGAAGTTCGGCATCACGGTGGAGGACTACATGCTCCCCGCCCGGCACCAGATCCAGATGGTGGATCCGGACGGCCGGCTCATCCCGGACAGCGAGCAGGGCACCCAGCCCGGCCACGAATACCCTGTGCCCGGCGATGACGAACTGCTGGCAGCGTACGAACGCCTCGTCGTCGGACGCCGCGTCAACGACCAGAACTCCGCCCTGGTCCGGCAGGGCCGCATGGCCGTCTACCCCTCCAGCCACGGCCAGGAAGCCTGCCAGGTGGCCGCCGCCCTCTGCCTGTCCGAGCATGACTGGATGTTCCCCACCTACCGCGACGCCGTGGCCGTGATGACCCGCGGCGTGGACCCGGTACAGGTGATGACCATCTTCCGCGGCGACTGGCACGGCGGCTACGACCCCCTCAAATACAAGGTGGGCATCCAGTGCACGCCGCTGACCACCCAGCTGCTGCATGCCGTGGGCGTGGCGCACGCCGCCAAGCTCCGCGGCGAGGACACCGTGGTGCTGGCCATGTGCGGTGACGGTGCCACCAGCGAAGGCGACTTCCACGAAGCCCTGAACTTCGCTGCCGTCTTCCACCTGCCGGTGGTCTTCTTCGTCCAGAACAACAAGTACGCCATCTCGGTGCCCCTGGCGCACCAGTCCGTGGCGCCGTCGCTGGCGCACAAGGCCGTGGGCTACGGCATGGCCGGCGAACGCGTGGACGGCAATGACGTGGTGGCCCTCCTCGCCGTCCTGGACCGCGCCGTGAAACTCGCCCGTGAAGGCTCCGGCCCGCTCCTGGTGGAAGCCAACACCTACCGCATGCAGGCCCACACCAACGCCGACGACGACACCCGCTACCGGGAAAACAGCGAGGTTGCGGAGTGGCGGGCCAAGGATCCCGTCAACCGGATGCGGACGTACCTGACGGACCGGGGGCTGCTGGATGACGACGCCGAAGCACGCATCGCTTCCCACGCTGAAGCGGTTGCCGCCCAGCTGCGCGAGGGCCTGAGCGAGGACGTGCAGGTGGACCCGCAGGAACTGTTCCGCCACGTCTTCGCCCGGCAGACGCCGCAGTTGAAGGAACAGTCCGCCATGCTCGCCGACGAGCTGGCCCGCGACGCAGCAGCTACTGATTCACAGGAGGCCGGCAAGTGAGCCCCACCATCACCACCTCGTCCGAAGCCAACGGCAACGTCAGTGCCGCCACCGCCCGGGCCGCAGCCTCGGCCGCCGCGTCCGCCGAAGCCGCGGGTCCCCAGCCCGTCACCATGGCCAAGGCCCTCAACACCGCCCTGGCGGACGCCATGCACGCCGACTCCTCCGTCCTGGTGTTCGGCGAGGACGTGGGCATGCTGGGCGGGGTCTTCCGCATCACCGACGGCCTCACCGCCACGTTCGGCGAACAGCGCTGCTTCGACACCCCGCTGGCCGAGTCCGGCATCGTGGGCATGGCCGTGGGGATGGCCATCAACGGGATGCGCCCTGTCATCGAGATGCAGTTCGACGCGTTCGCCTACCCTGCGTTCGAGCAGATCGTCAGCCACGTGGCCAAGATGCACAACCGCACCAAGGGGGCCGTGAAGCTGCCCATGGTGATCCGCATCCCGTACGGCGGCGGCATCGGGGGAGTGGAGCACCACTGCGACTCCTCCGAGTCCTACTACGCGCACACCGCGGGCCTGAAGGTCTATACCCCGGCCACGGTGGCGGACGGCTACCGGATGCTGCGCGAAGCCATCGACTCCGACGACCCCGTCGTCTTCATGGAGCCCAAGAAGATGTACTGGACCAAGGACTCCGTGGACCTTCCCGAGCTCCGCCGCCTTCACGAGGAAGGTGCTTCCGCGGAAGGCACGACGGCGGGACGCACCTCCGAAGGCCGTGCCGCCGTCGCACGTCCCGGCACGGACGCCACGCTGATTGCCTATGGCCCGTCCGTCCCCACCGCGCTCGCCGCCGCCGAAGCGGCCGCGTTGGAAGGCCGCTCGCTGGAGGTCATCGACGTGCGGACCATCGTCCCGTTCGACGACGACACCGTGTGCGCGTCCGTCCGCAAGACCGGCCGGGCCGTGGTGATCGCCGAGGCGCACGGCTTCGCGTCCGTGTCCTCCGAGATCGTGGCCCGGGTCCAGGAACGCTGCTTCCACTACCTGGCCGCCCCCATCCGCCGCGTTACCGGATTCGACGTCCCCTACCCGGCACCCAAACTCGAGAAGTACTACCTGCCCGGCGTGGACCGCATCCTCGACGCCGTTGACGACCTTCAGTGGGAGAACTGACCATGAGCGAACCACGTGTGTTTTTGCTGCCCGACCTCGGCGAGGGCCTTACCGAAGCTGAACTCGTCTCCTGGCACGTTGCCGTGGGCGACGAGATCGCCGTCGACCAGCCGATTGCCGAGGTGGAGACCGCCAAGTCCGCCGTGGAGGTACCGTCGCCGTATGCCGGAATCGTCACCGAACTGCACGGCCAGCCCGGCGAGACCCTGGACGTGGGGAAGCCGCTGATTTCGGTGACGCCTGTTTCCTCTGGTGCTGGGGTCGCCGCGGATGATGCCGCCCCCGCCCCTTCGCCGGACAGCATTCGTCCTGCGGACGATGCTGCCGGCTCAGGAAGGCCCGATGCCACTCCCGGAGCGGCATCATCCGCGTCGAATGCGTCTGAAGCGGCAGCCGAGACCTATCGGGAAGAAGAGAAGGCCGGATCCGGCAATGTGCTGATCGGTTATGGGACTCCCGGCGGACACGGTGTTGCCCGGCGCACCCGTGCCCGGAAGACCGCCGTCGCCCTCGCTGAGCCGGCTGAACCGAAGCCCACCGAGGACGACCTCACCCTCCTGCGCACCCGCGTCCCCGGCAAGCTCGGCGCGGTGATCTCGCCGCTGGTCCGGCGCATGGCCCGGGAGCACGGCGTCGATCTCGGGGACATCTCAGGCTCCGGCGACAGCGGCCTGATCATGCGGCGCGACGTTGAGGCTGCGCTGCGGACCATTGCACCGGTGGAAGCCCCCGCAGCCAAGCCCGAGGAGGCCAAGCCCGCCGAAACGCGGCCGGCCACGGCACCCCGGGAAGCCACCCCGGCCAACGGCGTGGACGCCCGCACCGGGCTTGGCATTGCCGCCCGCACCCCGGTCCGTGGGGTCCGCAAGGCCGTGGCCGCCAACATGGCCCGCAGCCGGTCCGAGATCCCGGAAGCAACCGTATGGGTGGATGTGGACGCCACCGCATTGCTGGAGCTCCGCGAGGGACTTAAGGCCAACGGCGCCGAGGCTCCTGGCCTGCTGGCATTCATCGCCCGTTTCGTCACCGCAGGGCTGAAAAAGTACCCGGAGCTGAACACCCGGATCGAAGCCGCGGAGGACGGGTCGCAGGAGATTGTCGCGTTCGACGGCGTCAACCTGGGCTTCGCGGCGCAGACCGACCGGGGCCTGGTGGTCCCGTCCGTCCGCGGCGCCGAGAAACTCAGCGCCAGGGAGCTCGACGGCGAGATCCGCCGCCTCACCCAGGTGGCCCGGGACGGCAAGGCGACCCCCACCGAGCTGGGCAGTGGCACGTTCACCCTGAACAACTACGGCGTGTTCGGCGTGGACGGGTCCGCGGCGATCATCAACCATCCGGAGGTGGCCATCCTCGGCGTCGGCCGGATCATCGACAAGCCGTGGGTGGTCAACGGTGAGCTGGCGGTCCGCAAGGTCACCGAACTCACGCTGACCTTCGACCACCGCGTCTGTGACGGCGGCACCGCCGGCGGCTTCCTCCGCTTCGTGGCAGATGCCATCGAAAACCCCACGTCGCTGCTGGCCGACATCTAGTGGCCGCTGTTTGAGGGACGAATTCTTGGCGCAATTCGTGGCGCCATTTTCCCTAATGGAAATCTGAATTAGGGTAAGAGGCACCACGCGGTAAACCTTTGTGGGCCTTTCCAGGGGCCGCCCCTGGCGGGGTATATATGTGCCATCTGGAAACGAACCAAGGAGATTCTGATGTTGCTTTGGATAGCCATTATCATCGCGGTCCTCTGGCTTCTGGGCCTGCTAGCCAATATCGGCGGGGGACTGATCCACATACTTCTGGTTGTCGCCGTGGTGGTCCTGATCTTCCATTTCCTGCGTGGCAGGACCCGCGCCTGACATTCCTGCAAAGGCCCGTCCGTCACACAAAGGCCCGGTCCCGGTACTCGGCTAGCACCCGCGATCCAGGGCCGGGCCTTTGCGTGGGCTCGTGCGGTGCCCCGCACCCAAAATGTCAGGGAATCATCATCCTGTAGACACCCGGCAGTCAGCTTGCGCAGGAAGGATATGAGACAGGGGGATCTGTAAGCCAAGAGAAAAGGATGAGTCGTGACAAGTCTTGACCCCCATGTCGTTGGATCCTGCAGTGAGCTCGTTTCCGGCGATGCGATCGAAGCTTTCTACCAGAACACGTTGATTCATCGGGGCCCGGTGACGGACACAGACCCGGAATACGGGCGGTTTTGGATTCTGGACACATTGACGGGAAGCAGGTGTCTGCTCGATATCTTCGAACTCGAAATTGTCCGTATTCCGCCGCCTATGGCCGAGTCAGGGACAGGGCTTTTTTCCCGTAACGCGCACCAAAAGGAAACCGGCGCAACCTCATACTGGCGCACGGTATCCCCATTGGGCTGACGGTCCTCCCCGTAATCAACCTAACGCGTAGCCCCCTCAAGGCCCTGAACGGAAATATGAGTACCCACTACTCGTGACCGAATGCGCGGCTTGTCCGTAGGCTGAATTGACTAGGGGGACCAGGCTCCCGTCCAAGGTCTTCTGGGAGGAGCGAAACTCTTGAAGAGGATTCAGCATCGTGCATGGACTTGCGTCGTCCTCGTCTTGGTTATGACGCTTTTATCAGCTGTGGCATGCGGCGACCTCAGGCGTGCTCCAGGTTCATCGCCGCCCCAGGGAGCCGAACCGGAGAGCACGGTCTCCGATTCTGCGCAGGCGGCGACGGACGTCCCTTCCGCGGCCTCTGAGTCAGCACAGCCACCAACGGAGGAGCCTTCGCCTGGTTCGGTACCGCCCCTTGTCCTCGATCGACCCTCAGACCCTTCTGCAGCCTCCCTGTCCGTGCCAGTGGGAGACCTGCCTGGCTGGAGGCAGGTTTTTGTTGAGGACTTCGCCGAAGGAGACGTTGGCACTGGCGGATTCCCGGGCCCCGTCTACGGCACGCGCTGGAGCGCGAACTACGCGGACGGCACGCCGGACACAGCCGCCCAGCAGCAAAACAAGGGCGAACGGACATCCGGGTATTTCCCGTCGAAGGTCCTGAGTGTCCACGATGGCGTCCTGGACTTCTACCTGCATTCTGAAAACGGCGTGGCAATGGGTGCTGCTCCGTCACCGAAACTGGATGGGGCCAGCCAGCGGCCGTACAACAGCTTGGTGTACGGGCGCTATTCGGTCCGCTTCAAGGCCGATGTCCTGCCGGGATTCAAACTGGCATGGCTGCTGTGGCCGGACAGCAAGCGATGGCCCGAGGACGGCGAGATCGATTTTCCCGAGGGAGACCTGTCAAAGCTCATCTACGCAGCCGTACACGGCGTGGAGAACGGCGTGCACCGTTGGGACGCCCTGCGTCCGGAAGTACCGTACGGGGACTGGCATATCGCTACTACTGAGTGGCGTGCCGACGGCATCGAATTCTTCCTTGATGGAAATTCGATCGGCGTGTCCAGGTCGTTCGGACTGAACACACCCATGCATTACATCCTGCAGACCGAGTCCTGCTCGCCAAAATGCCCGCTGCCCGAGACCAGCGGCCACGTCCTGGTCGACTGGGTATCCATCTGGGCTAAGTCCTAGCCACGGCGAAGGCTTGGACTGACCCAACCAGCCATGGCACGACGGCGGCCCCGCGCCGTCGTCCTTCCTTTCAAGTTTTTCGGCACAAAGGGTCTTTACGCACTGGCCACATGTTATTAAAGTGGGTTGGGTCATAGTCCGGATGGGCGCCGGGGGCGTCCGGGAAGGGGGAGTGCATCACCACTGACCGTTACCTACAGACAAATGACCACTACGTTGAAAGCCCCTCCTGGGAGGGGCTTTCCCTTTGCCCGGAACAGGACAGGAACCGGCGATGGCTACTCCACGAGTTGACCCAGGCGGGCCCGGAGGGAACGCCGCTCCGCCTCATTGCCGGTGAGGATCAGGGCTTCCTGGAACGCCACCCGCGCCTCCTCCGGGTGCCCAAGCCGGGCCAGGAAGTCGGCCCGCGCCGCGGCAAGATACGGGTACCGGGCGAGCTGCGGCTCGGCACCGAGCGCATCCAGCTCCGCCAGGCCTTCCGCATAACCCACGGCGAAGCCCAGCGCGATGGCCCTGTTGAGCTGGACCACCGGGGACGGCCACCTTTCCATCAGCAGGTCATACAGGACCAGGATCTCCTGCCAGTCGGTGTCGGACCAGGATCCGCTTTCATCGTGCACAGCGGCAATCGCGGCCATCAGGGCGAACCTGCCGGGAGGCCGCGAAACCAAGGCCTCCCGCAACAGCCCAACACCTTCCGCGATGGCACGCCGGTCCCATTTCGACCGGTCCTGGTCCTCGAGCAGAACCTGCTCGTCGTGCTTGTCCATCCGGGCGTCCCTGCGGGCGTCCGTAAGCAGGACCAGGGCCAGCAGGCCGGCAACATCGGGGTCAGCGGGTAGCAGGACCCGCAGTGTCCTGGCCAGCTCCAAGCCGCGTTCGGCAAGGTCGCGGCGCATCAGGTCCGAACCTGACGGGGAGGTGTGCCCCGTCGTGTACACCAGGTACACCACCGACAGCACGCCGTTTACGCGTTCGTGCAGCTCAGACACCGGCGGTACCCGGTAGGGGATGCCGGCGGCGGCAATCTTCTTTTTCGCGCGGGTGATCCGTGCCGCCATGGTGGCTTCCGGGACCAGGAACGCGCGCGCCACATCGGCGGTGGACAGTCCGCACAGCAGCCGCAGCGTCAGCGCCACCTGGGCTTCGAGCGCCAGGGCGGGATGGCAGCAGGTGAAAATCAGCCGGAGCCGGTCGTCCGGGATGTCATCAGCGTCCGGCGCGTCGTCGCCATACTCCTCAGGTTCCAGCAGCTTGGGCAGGGCCCGCCGGAGGGTGGCCACGCGGCGCCGCATGTCCAGGGCCCGCCGTCGTGCCGTAACCGTAAGCCAGGCCCCCGGATTCCTGGGGATTCCGTTCACGCCCCACGTGGCCAGGGCACTGGCATACGCGTCCTGGACCGCCTCTTCGGCGGCGTCGATATCCCCGGCAACACGCACCGTGGCCGCCAGCACGAACCCCCATTCGCGCCGGTGGGCGTCGGCCACCGCCGCGGCGACCTCGGAGCTGGCGGCGTGCGGCATCAGCTGACCACCCGAACGGGCCAGACCTCGACTCCAACCCCGGCGGGTACCTCCTTGGCGATTTCGAGGGCTTCATCCAGGTCGGCTGCCTCCACCAGGTAATAGCCGCCCAGGGTTTCCTTCGACTCCGTGAACGGACCATCCGAGACCAGGAACCCGCCCGACCCATCACGCCGGACGGACGTCACGGTCGAGGATGGCTGCAGGGCGGCCCCGTTGATCAGGTTGGAACCGCGCCGCTGCATGAACTCCTGGTAGCTGGCGCTGATCGACTCGCCTTCGGCCTGCCGCGCTACCGCCTCATCCTGGAAAATCAGGATCAAATACTTGGACATGTCGTGCTCCCTTCGCTGTTGGCCGGAGCCCTTCAGTGGAGCCCCTACCCATACGACGCGCACCGGAAGCGAAAATCGACAGCAGCGCGGGAATCCCCTTCCATTTCCAAGGTACCCCGCCGTGGGGGCCTTGCCGCAAGGCCCCGGGGGTGCCGCATACTGGCGGTCGATTATTCGTGGATTGAGGGGGACGGCATGCATGACGTGGTGATTGTGGGGAGCGGGCCCACGGGGTTGATGCTGGCGGGCGAGCTGCGGCTGGCGTGGGTGGACGCCGTTGTCCTTGAACGGCGGGAGTCCCAGGAGTTGGCGGGCTCCCGCGGGGGCGGAATCCATTCCCGCACCCTTGAACTGCTGGACCAGCGCGGCATCGTGGACAGGTTCCTTGCCGAGGGCAAAACGATTAACGCGGCCACGTTCGGCAACACCCCGCTGGACCTGGGCGGGCTGCCCACCCGGCATCCATACACGCTGGCGCTGTTCCAGAACCACATTGAGCGGCTGCTGCTTGAGTGGGTGGAGGAGCTGGGCGTGCAGGTCCGGCGCGGCGTGGAGGTCACCGGCGTGGAGGCGGACGACGGCGGCGTGGCCGTTCAGCTTGGCGCGGGCGGATCGCTGCGGGCCCGGTATGTGGTGGGCACCGACGGGGGCCGCAGCACGGTGCGGCGTTCGGCGGGCATCACGATGGCGGGCCCGGACGCAACCCGGAGCAGCCTGATTGCCGAGGTGAAGGTGGCGGGGGAGCCTGTCCAGCAGGGAAAGGTGGACGCCCGCGGCATCCACGGCCTCTACCCGATGGGGGACGGCACGGTCCGGGTGGTGGTGACCGAGGCTGCGCTCGGTCCAACCACCGAGCCCACCCTGGCGGACCTGCGGCAGGCGCTGACCGACGTGTTCGGCACCGACTTCGGCGTGCACAGTCCCACCTGGCTGTCACGGTTCACCGACGCCACCCGCCAGGCGGAGACCTACCGGAAGGGCCGGGTGCTGCTGGCCGGCGACGCGGCGCATGTCCACTCGCCGACAGGCGGGCTCGGTATTGGCCTCGGCGTGCAGGACGCAGTCAACCTTGGGTGGAAGCTGGGGCAGGTAGTGCGGGGCCTCTCCGGTGAGGAACTGCTGGAGACCTACCACGCGGAGCGCCACCAGGCGGGGGAGCGGGCGCTGAAGTACACCATGGCGCAGTCGCTTTTCCAAAAATCAGACCCCCGGCAGGAGGCGCTGCGCGACCTGCTTGGCGAGGTGCTCCGCGTGGAGGGGGCCGGGGTTCCCATCGCGGCGCTTGTGACAGGGCTCGACGTGGCCTACGACCTGGGCGCCGGCCATCCGCTCCTGGGTCGCCGGATGCCGGACCTGGAAGTCACCACTGCCGAAGGTCCCATCCGGGTCTTCGAACTGCTGCACCAGGCGCGGCCCCTGCTGCTGGACTTCAGCGGGCAGGAGTTGGGTGCGGGCCTTTCCAACGGCAGGGTGCGGCATGTTCCGGCCACGTACGACGGCGGCTGGCAGCTTCCCGTGCTGGGTGCTGTGGGTGCGCCCGCCGCAGTCCTGGTGCGGCCGGACGGGTACGTCGCCTGGGTGGGCGCGGGCTCAGCAGACGGGCTTGCCGAGGCCCTGGACACTTGGTGCGGCAGGGCCGGCGGCTGACCTCTCAGCGCAAGTTACTGCTTCGGCCCGGCGATGTTCACCAGCCACTGGACACCGAATTTGTCGGTGCACATGCCAAAGGTGTCACCCCAGATGGCTGTGTTCAACGGCATTGTCACCGTGCCGCCCTCGGACAACTTCTCCCAGTAGCCCCTGAGTTCCGCGTCGTCACCGCCGCTGAGGGAGATGCTGAACGTGTTTCCGGGCGTGTAGTCCATCCGCTGCGGGGTGTCCGACGCCATCAGGGTCAGCCCCGTTGGGGTATCGAGTTGTGCGTGCATGACCAACTGGTCTTCGGAGGGATCCTGGCTGGCCTGGAATTCCGCGAACGTGCCGATGTTCAGTTCACCGCCAAAGACGTCTTTGTAGAACTCCATGGCTTCACGGGCATTGTTTCGAAAGCTCAGATAGGGATTGAGCCGGGTGGGCATACGGGGACTCCTTTTGTGAGCGGGACTTCGTTGTCGGCACGCGTCATGCTAACAGGGCCCTCCCCAAGCGGGAAGGGGTGGGGTGAAGCCTCAGTCGTCGAAGTGGGCCTCAGCTGTTCCAGGGCCCGAGAACCGGTCCACCAGCGTTTCGGCGAGTTCGTTGAGCTTTTGGTTTCGAGTGCTGGAGGCGTTGCTGAGAAGGCCGAAGGCGGCATCCCTGCTGCAGTTGTTCTGGGCCATAATGATGCCGCAGGCCAGGTCGATGGCGGTCCTGGTGTCCATGGCCGACTTCAAGTGCTCGGCCCGCTGTTCCGCAGCCACGATCCGGACTGCGAGCCGCAGGGCCTTTCCCGCCATCTCGGCGAACCGGAGCCCATCAGACACCGCCTGCTCAGTGAAGCACCCCGTGGAGGGGGCAAAGAAATCCAGGACTGCCCCGGCGTCGTCATCCATCTTCATGGGGATGCCAAGGGCACTGGCAACCCCCGCGGCAGAAAGGGCGCTCCGGTATTCCGGCCACCGCAGGTCGGACGAAACGTCTCCCAACAGGACGGGAACTCCGCTTTCCAACGCTTCCACGCAGGGCCCGTCTCCCAGCGTCTGTTCAATCCGGTCAAGCACCGCGGCCCTGCCGCTGCTGCCGCCGATGGTGGCCGTACGCTTGCGCCGGTGCAGGGTGACAGCGCATTCGATAGGCACTCCGGTAGTGCTGGTCATGCTGGCTGCCGCGAAGCCGGTGAGTCCATCCAGCACCGACTTGATGTCCTCCGTCCCGGCGATCAGATCCACAATCCCTTCAAAGTCGTCCGCCATGTCCTGGTCCACCATCTGTTCAATGTAGAAGCAGCAGGAATCAGCCACAAGGGCGGGATCAGCGCACCGATACCAGCCTTCTCCAAGCCCGCGCACAGCGCAGTTATGGAAACGTTATATATGCTTGCTTAGTGGTTTTTAGGTCCAGCAGCCGAAATTTGTCAGTACCGGAACGCCCGTCGGCGCCCCAAACGGGGCTGATCGCGGGGCGCAAGCATGCCCTGGATGGGCTCCGGAGCATCGCCGTGGCGGGCGTGTTCTTTTTCCATACCGCCACCGACTCCATGCCGGGTGGATCCATCGGTGTTGACGTGTTCTTCACGCTGAGCGGCTTCGTGATCACGCTGCTGATCATGAAGGAACGGATCGCCACCGGCCGGCTCCACCTGGGCGTCTTCTACGCCAAGCGCCTGGCCCGGCTTTGGCCGGCGCTCCTGGCACTCTGCGCGGTGATCGTCGCCGTCGGCCTTCTGTTCCCGGCGTCAGGCTGGGGCGGCCAGGCGGGGTTCGTCCTTCCCGCTGCCGCGTACGTGATGAACCTGGCGCACTTTGGCATGTTCGGCGAGTCCATCGCGGGTGAAACCCTCGGCCCCACCTGGACCCTCGCCGTGGAAGAGCAGTTCTACCTGGTGTGGCCGCTGCTCCTGCTGCTGATGCTCCGCTTCTGGAAGGTCCGTACCTCAGCCTTGGCCACCGTCGCCCTGGCCGCCGTCTTCGTACTGAACCGGTTCCTGCTGGTGAACGCGGGCGAGCCGCTGGACCGCATCTACAACGGACCGGACACCCGGGCGGACGAACTGCTGATCGGCTGTGCGCTCGCCCTGATGTTCACGGCCGTGCGGGACGGTTCCCGGCTGCACCGCGCACTGGTGTCCGCTGCCCGCTGGGCTGCACCGCTGGCCGGCATCTCCCTGGTGGCAGCGCTGTTCCTGCTTAAGGAGCCGGACACCCCCGGCGACTGGTTCAACCTGTTTTGGACGTGGGGGCCCGCGGCTCTCGCGTTGTTGTCCGCGGTACTGATCGGTTCCCTGGTGCTCCAGCCGGCCGGGTTCCTCTCCCGTATCCTCAGCCACCCCTGGCTGGCCCGCCCCGGCCGCGATCTGTCCTACGGCCTGTACCTCTGGCACCTGCCGGTCTACCTGCTGCTGATGCCCCTGATCCCGGCGCTGCCGCTCCGCATCGCACTGACCGCAGCCCTCACGGTATTGCTGGCGTACGCGTCCTTCCGCTTTGTTGAGCGGCCGCTCCGGGGATGGGCGAACAAAAGGTTGGAGCCCGCCGTCGACCGTTCAACGCCTGCAGGTTCCACTCCCGGGACTCCGGGCCGCGCGCCTTCGGCGCCTAATGCTTCCAGGCAACCAGCGCAGGAACCCGAGCCTGCCGGCCAATTGACCAACTGACGCCTGAAGCTGCAGGTCAGTCCTTTCGGATGCCGGGCATACCCATGGGCTCCGGTTTGGCGGTGCTGGAACAGTCCGGGCAGCACGCAGTGGTTTCGGCTTCTTCAGCCACCACGTGGGGAACGGCGCAGCAGGCGTCCCCGCGCCACGCGTTGACGCCTTCACGCACAGCAATGCCGGCGATCACCAGCGCCGCGCCGGCGTCTGCCCACCACCAGCCCAGGGTGCTGTTCAGGACCAGGCCAACCAGCAGCACGGCGGAGAGGTAGGTGCATAGCAGCGTCTGCTTGGAATCGGCCACCGCTGTCCGTGATCCCAGTTCCCGCCCAGCCCTGCGTTGGGTCCAGGACAGGACCGGCATGACGGCCAGGCTCAACGCCGCGATCACGATGCCGGGCACCGAGTGCTGGGCTTCTCCCGCACCCGCCAAAGATCGGATGGCATTCACAGCCACGAATGCGGCCAGGGCGAAGAATGAGATGGCGATGATCCGCAGGGTCAGATGCTCACGCCGCTCCGGGTCCTTGGCGGAGAACTGCCAGGACAATGCCAGTGCGGAGGCTACTTCGATCACCGAATCCAGGCCGAAGCCGATCAGCGCCGAGGAGTCGGCCGCGCCGCCCGCCCACAGGGACACGACGGCCTCGATGACGTTGTAGGTGATGGTTGCTCCCGCCAGAAGCCGGATTCGCCGGCTCAGCACCCTGCGGCGTTCCACCGTGGGGGAGTTAAGCGCAGCGGTCATGCGAAGCATTCCCCATCAGGGGCGCAGCAGGCTGGGTCCACCGCGAGGACAACATTGATGAGGTCCTTGATAGCGTGGCCGATCCGGGCGTCCGCCAGTTCATAACGGCTCCGCCGCCCGTCCGGCACCGCAACCACCAGTCCGCAGCCGCGCAAACAGGTCAAGTGATTGGACATGCTCTGCCGGGACACCCCTAAGTTGTCCGCCAGGTCGGAAGGATAGGAAGGGGCGTCTGCAAGTGCCAGCAGGACTCGGGCGCGGGTAGGGTCCGACACCGCATAGCCAAAACGGGCCAGCACAGGGGCGTGGGTGAGGGTCTGCATGGGCTGGAGGGTTTGCACGGTTTTAGAGTACAGCCATCACTGTATTCAGGTGAAGATGAACTGTAATCCCAGTCCCCGCGACAAGTTTTCGGCCTGAACAACCGCCGCTGAAGTGAAGGAGGCGTTCAACGTTCGGTGGCCCGCCGGCAATTGTCAGACCCCCTTGTCATAGTTGGTTTATGGGGAAAGCGGCGGTTGTGAGGGCGTTCGAGGACATTCGCGCTGCCCTTGCTGTGCTTCAGGCTGAGGTGGACGGGGCGGGTCTGGAGGCGTTCGCGGATATTGATGCGGTTTCTGATCCGCTGGCCGGTTTGGCGGATGGGTGCCTGGACATCCTCGCCGGGGCCCGGGAGGTCGAGGCGCGGGTTGCGGGGGTGAAGGCGAAGGCTGCGGTGGGGTACGCGGGGGCTGCGCATGCTGTGGCGGGGACGGGCGTGCCAATGGTGGCGCAGGAGATGGCGGTCGCGGCGGAGGTCGGGTGCGTGCTGGCGTTGGGTCCGCGGGCCGCCGGGTCGTTCCTGGCTACCTCACACGCCCTGACCAGCAGCTTGCCGCGGACTTTGGAGGCGTTGCAGTCCGGGACCCTGTCGTGGCAGCACGCGCTGGTGCTGGCAGATGAGACGGCGTCCCTTGATGTGGCGGGGGCGGCGGCGTTGGAGGCGCATTTCCTGGACCCTGAAGCACAGGATGCCGCCCGCGGCTGCCCGGTTGGGGAGCTGCCGGCGCACCGGTTCCGGGTCAAGGCCCGGACCTGGCGGGAACGCCACCACGCCGAATCGATCGAGAAGCGGCACGCCAGGGGTGTGGCGGAGCGGCGGGTGGAGTTCCGGGCGGACCGGGACGGGATGGCGTGGCTGGGCGCGTACCTGCCCGCGGACCAGGCCATGTCCGGGTGGAACCGGCTCACCGCTGCCGCGCGGGGTTTGCAGGGCCCGGCCGAGGACAGGACCATGCCCCAGCTGCGGGCCGACAGTTTCGCCGCAGCCATCCTCGGCAGCGGTAACACCCGGGGCGGCAGCACCAGTCTCAGCCGTGCCAGTGCCAGTGCCAGTGCCACTGCCGGCGTCTTGGCTGCTGCCGGGCCGGGCGCCGGTGCCGGTGGCACTGACGGCGCCGGGCCGGGACACTTGCCCTCCTCGGTCCGCGCCGAGGTGCTGGTCACGGTTCCGGTGTTCGCGCTGATGGGTTTGACCGATGAACCGGCGATGCTGGACGGGTATGGTCCGGTGCCGGCGTCGATGGCGCGGCGACTGGTCGCGGACGGGGCGGGCTCGTTCTACCGGGTCCTGGTGGACCCCCGGGACGGGGCGCCGTTGGAGATCGGCCGGAAAAGTTACCGGATTCCCAGGGCCATGCGGGCCTGGCTGCGGATGCGGGACGGGAAATGCCCGTTCCCGGGCTGCAGCAACACCTCCCTGGACACGGAGGCCGACCATCTCCTCGCCTGGCACCACGGCGGCACCACCGGCATCAGCAACCTGGGACAGCCCTGCCCGAAGCACCACAGGCTCCGGCACACCACCGCCTGGAAACCCACCCCGGCCAGCACGAACGAACCACCGGGCTGGACCTCACCCACAGGCCGCCACTACACAAGCGAACACCAGGACTGGGAACCACCAAAGTGGCCACCCGGGTTCCTGCCCGGCGAACGAAGCCGGGTCCGCGAACGAAGCCTCCTGGGGAAGCGCGCCTTCAGCCCCATGCCGTGTGAGCCGCCGCGCCGGTAGACCGGCCTGTAGTCCTGCTACCCCAGAGGGTTGGCCGATTGGCAGGTCTGGTCGCTGCCCGTCTGGGCCACCACGCCGCCTGAGGAGTCGGCGGACGACGGCGGTGCGGCGGGTTTGGTGCCGGTGGCAAAGTCCGTGCCCGCGTACAGTTGCACGCCCTGGATGTTCGCCACCTGCTGCACGTTGCCTGCGGGCAGGCCGAACAGCGCTGCCACGTCCGCGGCCACGTCCTCG
Source organism: Arthrobacter sp. NicSoilB11 (assembly GCF_019977375.1). Lineage (NCBI taxonomy): Bacteria > Bacillati > Actinomycetota > Actinomycetes > Micrococcales > Micrococcaceae > Arthrobacter > Arthrobacter sp. NicSoilB11. The sequence goes on along the minus strand of NZ_AP024657.1, from coordinate 3,312,857 downwards.
AACCCGGCCGAGTAGTAGACCATGGTCTTCTCCTGCGCCTGGGCCTGCAGCTTGGTCAGGTTGGTGAAACCGGCCTCGGAGAGCAGCCCGGCAATGGCATTGCTCCGCCCCGTCACGCCGGTGCCGTTGGCAATGGAGACGGGCTGCAGTGACTTGTCGTAGGCGGGTGCCGCGGGAGTTGCGGGCGCCTCCGTGGGGGAGGCGGAGGAGGGCTGGCTCAGGTCCGGGCTGCTTCGGAGCGCGGCGAAGAAGTTGGAGGCTGTCGGCTCATTCAGTGCCAGCCGGTTGGGGTCCGCCGGCGCCGGCACCGTGGGCGTGGTGATGAAGTTGATGTTGGCCGGGTCGATGTTCTTCAGCCGGTTGGCGATGGTCAGCAGTGATGGGATGGAGGACAGGCCCGAGTCAACGGTCAGGTTCCTGGTGATGGTGTCGGCAATGGTCAGGGTCTTCTGCGGATTGCCCAGAGTGCCCTCGGACTTGAGCTTCCGGCTGAGCGAAGCCAGGAAGCCCTGCTGGGCCTGAATGCGCCCCAGGTCCCCGCCGTTGGCGAAAGCGTGCCGGGTCCGCAGGAACGCCAGCGCCTGTTCGCCCTGCACCTGGGACGTTCCGGCAGGCAGGTTCAGCCCGCTGTCCGGATCGTGCACGGCATCGCTGACGCAGACCTCCACGCCACCCACGGCATTGGACAGTTCCTTTACCGCGTTGAAGTCGGCCATCATGAAGTGGTCCACCTCCAGGCCGGTCAGTTTGTTCACGGTGTCCACGGCGCAGCCGATGCCGGCCTGTGCCATGGCGCTGTTGATCATCACGTCCTGGCGGGCCGGATATGCCTGCTTGGTTTTGGGGTCCGTGCACGCCGGCACGTCCACCAGCAGGTCGCGCGGGAAGCTGACCACGTTGACGTGCTTGTTGTCCGCGGAAATGTCCAGCAGCATCATGACGTCGGACTGGCCGTAGCCGGAGGAGTCCTCCGCGCTGCCGTACTGGCTGTTGCTGCCGTCCCGGGTGTCGGAGCCCAGGACCAGGATCTGCATCCGGTCCGTGCTGTCGTTCACGGTCCCTTCGGTCCGCTCTCCACCCGCCGTCAGTTCAGACGTTGTGATGTTCGACTGCAGGCGCCACGCCCAGTAGCCGCCGAAGGCCACGGCACCGACGAGCAGCGCGGACACCACGGCGGTAACGGCCTTGAGCCAGCGCGGGACACGGCGTACAGGCCGACGGCGGCGCAAACTGGCGGCGTACAACTCGCCTTGGCCGGGGTAGGCGCCGGGGGCGGAGCCAACCTGATCCGGGTCGGGGGATTTTCTGGAACCGAACACGAAAAAATGACCTTCGGGAGGGGACAGGTTTCGGCTACCCTACAGGCCCAAGCTGGCAATTCCCCAAGAACGGCAGCCTGCAGCCGCGCCGTCCCGGTCCTGGCGGCGGCAGAGGGCGTACTCTTTTTTCTCGGCGGGTACCCGCCCCGGAGATGGGCCCGGCCATGGGGAAAGCCCTGCTGTGCAGGCTGAGGAACGGACAGATGAATACAGGACAAAAGCAGCGCGTGGCGGGCCGTCCTGCCCGGCGCGGGCTGGGCAAAGTGGCGGTGTGGCTGGTGGATGACTCCCCGGGACGCCTCCGGCCGCTGATCATGGCGGTGGTCCTCACGCTCTCGGCGATCGGACTCGTGGAGGTGGCATCGGCGTCGTCCGTGGAATCTGTGGCGGCAGGAAACAATCCGTACGACCTGCCCCTGAAGCAGGCCATGTGGACCGTGGCTGGCGTGGTGATCATGCTGGTGCTGGCCCGGATGCCCGTGCGGCGGATCCGATGGCTGGGTTGGCCGCTGCTGATCGGCTCCCTTGTTGCCCTGGTGCTGGTGTTCACACCGCTGGGAATGTCCGTCAACGGCAACCGGAACTGGCTGAGCGTGGGAGGTTTCACCGCGCAGCCCTCCGAGTTCGCAAAGCTCTCGCTGATCGTCTGGGCCGCCGCCATCCTGGACCGCAAGCAGGCCCTCCTGGGGCAGTGGAAGCATGCGGTCATTCCGTTGGCACCCGCCGGGGGACTGATCATGCTGATCGTGGCGCTGGGGCACGACCTGGGCACCACCATGATCATCATGATGATCCTCGCCGCCACCATGTTCTATGGCGGAGTCCGGATGAAGGTGTTCTCGGTTGCGGGGCTGGTCTGCGCGGTGGCAGCGCTGCTGCTCGCGGCCACCAGCGGCAACCGGATGGGGCGGATCTCATCCTGGCTGGGCATGGGATCCGACGAGGACGCGCAGGGAATGGGCTACCAGGCGCAGCACGGCGCGTACGCCCTGGCCTCCGGCGGCTGGTTTGGCGTGGGCCTGGGACAGAGCCGGCAGAAATGGAACTGGATCCCGGAAGCCCACAACGACTTCATCTTCTCCATCCTCGGCGAAGAACTCGGCCTGGCCGGAACCCTGCTGGTGCTGGGGCTGTTCGCCATCCTGGCCATCGCGGTGTTCAAGACCATTGCCCGCACCACGGACACCTTCTCGCGGATCGTGGCCTGCAGCGTGATCACCTGGATCCTGGGACAGGCCGTGATCAACATCGCCATGGTCAGCGGACTGCTGCCGGTGATCGGCGTGCCGCTGCCGTTCATCTCCTATGGCGGATCGGCCATGGTCTCCTCACTGGCCGGCATCGGGGTGATCCTGGCGGTAACTCGTCCGGAAGGTGTACACCCTCACCCCACCCGGTCCCGTCGCGCCGGACCCGGCCGTCCCGTGTCAGCCCGGCCCGTGTCAACCCGAGCTGTGTCCGGCCGGGGCGTTAAGCAGGCCCGGGAGCATGCGTACCAGCGGTAGCGCCGGCGGGACAGCTCCTCCGGCGCCCATGACTGCCATCCGCTTCATCCTGGTCTTCGGGGTGGTCAGTGCGCTGATGGACATGGTCTACGAAGGGGCGCGGAGCGTCACCGGCCCTTACCTGGGTGCGCTGGGCGCGTCCGCGCTCCTGGTCAGCGTGGTCACGGGGGCTGGTGAAGCGGTGGCCTTGGTGCTCCGCCTGGTGTTCGGGCGGCTGGCCGACCGGCCGGCGCTGCGATGGACGCTCGCACTCAGCGGTTATGCCCTGACCGCGCTGTCCGTGCCGTTGCTGGGGATCACCGATGCGCTGTGGATAGCCTGCCTGCTGGTCCTGGCGGAAAGGCTGGGCAAGGCGGTGCGGAGCCCGGCGAAGGACACCATGCTGGCCGAGGCCGGTTCAGCGATGGGGCAGGGCAAGGCGTTCGCGCTGCACGAGGCGCTGGACCAGGTGGGGGCACTGGTGGGGCCGCTGCTGGTGGGGGCGGCCCTGGCGCTGTCCGGCAGCTACGGTCCCGGGTTCCTGCTCCTGGCTGTTCCGGGGATTGCTGCCATGCTGATTCTGTTCCGCCTCAGGCGACGCGTTCCCGACCCCGGTGTCTACGAGCCTTCCGCCGCGCCGCCAGCCCCACCCAGCCCCGTTCCCGCCAGCCCCGTTCCCGCCCAGGACACAATTGCTGGGAAGCCGGCCCCAATGCCGCGCCAGTACTGGCTCTACGCAGCCTTCAGCAGCCTGACCATGTTCGGCTATGCCACGTTCGGCCTGCTGTCGTTCCATCTGGTGGCCACCGGACTCCTGCCGCCCTCATTGGTCCCGGTGCTTTACGCCGCGGCCATGGGAGTGGATGCCGTGGCGGCATTGGTTTCCGGCTGGCTTTTTGACCGGGTGGGGTTGAAGGTTCTCCTGGCCCTTCCGGTCCTGGCCGCCGCGGTCCCGTGGCTGGGCTTCAGCAACAGCACGGCGCTTGCGGTGGCGGGGGTGCTGCTGTGGGGAGCAGCGATGGGTGTCCAGGAAAGCACCATGCGGGCCGGGGTGGCGGGCCTCGCTCCGGTGGCCCGGCGGGGGAGTGCTTACGGGATGTTCACTGCCTGCTACGGCCTTGCCTGGCTGGCCGGCAGTTTCGTCATCGGCCTGCTCTACGAGATCTCAGTTCCTGCACTTGCGGTTACCGTCACGGTGGTCCAGGCCGCGGCCCTGGCGGTCTTCGCCGTCGTGCGTCCGCACGCCTCCGGCATGGAAGGCCAACTGCCGTCTTCGGGGAACGAAACTACCTAGGCGACCGCCCCGGCAATCTCGGGGCACTCAACGCAGCGGACGTCCGCAACCAGGGACCCGGCGTCGTCCTTTTGGAAATGGGTGACGTGATTGGTGGTCCTGCCGCAGGTGGGGCAGAAGCTCTGGCTTTGTTTTGTCCACATGCATGAATAATACGGAACGCCCCCACAAAGAGAAGATCGCGGGCCAAAGTATGTGGATCGCCGCAGTTTTCCTTTACCGGATCTTGACCAAAGCTGCTGGCGATCCTTCAGGAAATGCTGAGTTTCGCCGCATAGCTTGGGCTCATCAGGCAGTACGGAAGGAGCGCAGGACAATGACCATTACCGATTACTTTGTGGCTCTCGGCGGCATGCTGGCTTCACTCGGAGGTGCAGGGCTGGTGGCGGCCGGCCTTATCAGGGCACGGGCACGGCACTAGGATTTTCGCCGCAGTTCCTACGCGATTGCCGGGGGCTCGAACCGTGTTCCGGGCGTGCCGCTGGGCAGTGACCTCAGGATGTTCTCCGCAACGCTGCGGACCTTCAGGTTCCGGTGCCGCGAGGTGCCGGCAAGCTTGCTGAACGCCTCCGTGTATGAGCAGCGGTTCTGCGCCATGAGCACGCCGCAGGCCACGTCGATGCTGGTCCGGCTCTCCAGTACCTGTTTCAGGTTGTCCCCGGCGCGGATGACGCCGTGCACGTCGAGGGCCAGCTTCAGGCTGTGCGATGCCACCTCGCCAAACCAGGCTGCCTCGTTGATCACCTTGGCGTTGAAAACGTAGTTTGCCGGTCCCAGGAACACGAGGGCTCCAGCCGAGCCCGGCTGCAGTTCCAGGGGAACGGCAAGCGCTGAGCCGAAGCCTTTGTCCAGCAGCCGCCTGCGGTACGCCTCCCAGCGGGCGCCGGCCTGGTTGATCACTGCCGGCGCCATCAGCGGCGAACCAAGAGCGGTGGGGCTGTCCCCGTGCTCGTCCTCCGATGCCACGCTGGCCGCGGCCGGAGTGCTGCCGGCGGTGGCAAAACAGGACCGCTGCCGGTGCAGGACGGCGGCGCACTCCAGTGCCCTTCCGGCGGAAGTGCTGATCCAGCGGGCGGCAGCATCGGTGAGCTTCTGCAGGGACCCTGCATCGCCGTCGGCCCCTGTCACCAAATCCAGCAGGAACCCCTGCCGTTCGGGCTCCACATTGTCTGCCGGGCCAACCGCCACCCTGCACCCCCGTCTCGTCACGCCCCTTGGCCGTGGCGCCGCGGGTTGGAAGAAACTTATTGGGCCGGGACGGTGTGCGGCACGAGTAGCCGGTACTCTACTTTTCCCGTGCCGCCCGCCCGGGTACTTGCCTGCTGCTTTTCAACGTTGTGGAGGTGGCGGGGGAACAAGTGGGCTACCATGGGTTTGTTAGACAGCCAAGCAAGTAGGATATCGAAGGAATTCGCATGAACCCGCATGGTGCAAGCGAAGGCTACTGGTACCCACCCGTCGAGGGCGTCGAGCCCGGGGCTGTTGATGTCATCAACGCGCTCCGCGAATTCCGGACCTCGGAGAGCGCTATGAGAAGGCGCACCCGCTCGTCCGCCGCAATGGGGGAGACGGACCTCCTGGCGCTGCGGTACCTCATCGATGCAGAGGCTGCCGGCGTGGGAATCCGACCCACGGAACTTGCAGCCCGCCTGTGCATCACGTCCGCCTCCATGACCAGTCTTGTGGACCGCCTGGTGTCCGGCGGTTACGTCACCCGGGAGCCCCACCCCTCGGACCGCCGCGCCGTCATCCTGCGGCCTACTCCCGGCGCCGACGAGGAAGTCCGGCACAACCTGAACCAGATGCACAAGCGCATGCTGGAAGCCGCCGAATCATTGTCTTCCGAAGAAATCAAGGCCGTCATGCACTTCCTGGTGCGCATGCGGGAAGCAGTGGACGCCGTCAACTCCGGCCCCGGCATTACCGGCCGGTAGACAAAGAGATAATCCTAGTTAGACTAGCTACATTGTTAGTTAACTACCGGACGGCGGATTGCATGACTGCAGTACTTGAACCTCAGGCGCCGGGGCAGTCGACCCGCGTTGAGCATTACGAAGAACTCCCGCTTCAGCCCGCGCCCTCTGTGATTGGCGACCCCGCGGCACCCTTTCACTGCGGCGCAGCGATGGCGGCCGGCCCCGTACCGATAGCGTCGCTGGGGTGGGCACCATTGGAGCTTGGCTCGGCGGAATGGTCCTGCGCATGCGGTTACAGGATCGTCGACGGCGGCACTGCCGGTGATCCGCTGGAGGCCGTCCAGTTGGCTTCCGCAAGGGTGGAGAGCCTCCAGTGGGAGCTGGATGCGGCGCAGGAGAGGTTTGAGCATGCAGTCCAGAGCGCCGCGAGGCTGGGTGCGGGGCGGGAGGACCTGGGCAGGGCCGCCGGCCTCACCGTTGAGGAGCTTCAGGACATCCTGGTTGCCAAGGACCAGCTGCGGTAAAACAAAAACTGCTCCACCATCCCGAAGTGCAGCCATCCGTTTGTTCAGATGCAGCTGCACTTCGGGCTGTTGGAGCGGAAAGAGAAGCGGTGGTCGGCCTGCTCTGGCCCGAAAAATGGGCGCGGCGAGCGGCCGGGAAATTTATGCGGCCAGGCGGCCGGCCGTGTGACGCGGATGTCGGCGGTCAGCCAGCACGCTGATGGTGCAGGGAGCCTGTTCCGGATCGATTTTGGCTGGAAGGTGCCTTGTTTCAGAGGCGGCGCGGAGCATTTCCAGTGCTTCCTCGTCCACCCAGGCGCTGGAAACGTCCAGTTCCAGGTCCAGGCCTCCCCTGAGGGAGTTGGCACGCTTTGCCACTACATAGAGGGCGTTGACGCTGTGAATGGTGATATGCCCCGTTGCAATCACCTTGGCCTTGCTGTGGTCCAGATCCACCCGGACTACGATGTTCAGCTTAGAGTTCAAGTTGTAAAGCCTTCCCCGGCATTGGCTGCGACGCTGCAGCTTCTTGCATGGCCCGTTTGCATGAGCCTCAATTAGATTAGGCAACAAATGTGACCTGCGCAACACGGGGGCCTTTATTACACCGAACGTAGTTTCCTACCAGTTTGAGGAGTGCCATGAGCATCGACCCCGCAGGAAAGCCTTCCGTCCTCTTTGTCTGCGTCCACAACGCCGGCCGGTCCCAGATGGCGGCAGCGTTCCTCACCTCCTTGTCCAGGGGAGCCGTCGAGGTGCGCTCCGCCGGTTCCCAGCCGGCCGACAAGGTCAATCCGGCCGCGGTGGAGGCCATGGCCGAGGTAGGCATCGACATGTCCGCAGAGGTCCCCAAGGTACTCACCACCGAGGCAGTGAAAGAATCGGACGTGGTGATCACCATGGGCTGCGGTGACGAGTGCCCGTTCTTCCCGGGCAAGCGCTACGAAGACTGGGTCCTGGAGGACCCGGCAGGCAAGGGCGTTGAGTCCGTCCGTCCAATCCGTGATGAGATCAAGGCACGCGTTGAACAACTGATCACCGAACTCCTGCCCGCGCAGCACGCGGACGCCCAGTAGTACCGCCACCGAAGGACAATCCATGAGCAAAGAACAGCTGATCATCATCGGCTCCGGCCCCGCCGGCTACACCGCCGCCATCTACGCCGCCCGCGCGGGCCTGAACCCCCTGGTCCTGGCCGGCTCCGTCACCGCCGGCGGCGCGCTGATGAACACCACTGAAGTGGAAAACTTCCCGGGCTTCCCCGGCGGCATCCAGGGCCCTGAGCTGATGGACGGGCTGCAGCAGCAGGCGGAAAAGTTCGGCGCGCGCATTGAGTACGACGACGCCACGTCCGTTGACTTGAGAGGTTCCGTTAAGCGCGTGGTCACCGGCGGCGGGGAGACTTACGAGGCTACGGCCGTCATCCTGGCCACCGGCTCTGCGTACAAGGAACTCGGCCTGCCTGAGGAGAAAAAGTTCAGCGGCCACGGTGTTTCCTGGTGTGCCACCTGCGACGGGTTCTTCTTCCGTGACCAGGACATCATCGTGGTTGGCGGCGGCGACTCCGCCATGGAGGAAGCCACCTTCCTGACCCGGTTCGGCAAGACCGTGACCGTGGTGGTGCGCAAGAACGAGCTGCGCGCCTCCCGCATCATGGCGCAGCGGGCCAAGGACAACCCCAAGATCCGCTTCGCCTGGAACTCTGCCGTTACCGCCATCCACGGCGACGGCAAGGTCACCGGCGTAACCCTCACAGACACCCGTTCCGGTGAGACCCGGCACCAGGACGCCACCGGCATCTTCGTGGCCATCGGACACCTGCCGCGGACCGAACTGGTGGCGGGCCAGGTGGACCTGGACGAGGAAGGCTACATCAAGGTGGACGCCCCCACCACGTGCACAAACCTGCCGGGCGTCTTTGCCTGCGGCGACGCCGTGGACCACCGTTACCGGCAGGCCATCACCGCCGCCGGCACCGGCTGTGCCGCCGCCCTGGACGCAGAGCGGTTCCTGGCCGCACTGGAGGACGCGGCCAGCATCGCCACCGCCCTCGTGGAAGAACCCACGCACAGCTAAGTACTCCTGCCCGGGCACTCACTGTTGCCCGGGCAGGCTTCATTCCGCGGGTCAGACGACTTCGGGAAGCCGTCCGGTTAATACTGAAACTGGAGCTGCGGACCAGCGTTCACGCTCCGGCTCGTAGGAGATCACCATGGACGCGTCGTTCTCGCGCGCCTCGTCGATGGCCAGCAGCAGGGCGTCTTCCATATGCCTGGCGTATTCCAGCCGTTCGGGCAGGGACCCCTGCAGCCCGCCGTCGTCAATCAGCACGTGGCCCTTGCCGTCCACGATCACTTTCAATGAATACCCGCTGTCCTCATGCAGGGACCCGCGGGTAGATGAAATCTCCGTGACTCGATCTGCCCGGACCAGCCCGTTGCCCAGCGTGCGGATCCACACTTCACCCATGAATTGACCTCCCCTTGGCTGCGGGCGCGGATCAGCGCCCATAAGGCGAACGCTACTCCTCCGCGCGGCTTTTGTGACCCCCCGAATCCGCCTGCTGCGCCAGCGGATATGGCAACCAGCGGCCCCCGGATTCAGCTATTGTTGTGCGAGAAAACCCGCACTGGGTATGTGAGTTTTGGAGGAATGCATGTGGTCGAAGTTGGATGCGTACCTCTTTCCGCTGCCGATCACTGCCGTCTGTCCGTCGGGGACCTTTGAGCTGGACGTTGCCTCAGGAAGCATGAACTGGTCCGAGGGCATGTTTGGCATTCACGGGCTGCAGCCAGGTGAGGTGGTGCCCACTTTTGACGTGCTGATGGCCCACAAGCACCCGGGGGACCGGGAACCGGTGCGCGCGCTGTGGGCGGACCTCCTTGAGGGCGGTGGCCAGGGTGCCCTGCTGCACCGGATCATTGACGTCCGCGGCAGGGAGCGGCGCGTCTTTTCTGCGATCCAGGCCGTCGCCGCGCCTTCCGGGCGCGTGGAGCTGGCCCGCGGCTTCATGGTGGATGTGACCCAGAGCCTGCGCATCGAGTCCCAGCATGCCGCGACGGAGGCCATCGAGGGTGCGTTCGGGCACAAGGCGGTCATTGAGCAGGCGAAAGGCATTGTCATGGCCCTGCACAGTGTGGATGCCGAATCGGCGTTCCGGGTGCTGGCCGCCAGAAGCCAGCACGCCAACGTCAAGCTGCACCTCGTGGCGGAGGAATTGACCAGCGCGGCGGCAAACGGGAAGGCCAGGGAAGTCCTGGAGGGTTACTGATTCCCGGTTATCCCATGACCTGCTGGTTCACCCACCGCTCCAGCGACGGGACCAGCAGCAACACCGCGACGCCGGCCACCATCAGGACGTGGACGAACACATTCCACGCCGTGGTCCCGACAGTTTCGCCCCCGCCGATGGCTGCGAACCAGAAGGGCGCCAGGGCCACAAGCCCAAGTGCAGCCGACGCGAGGGCCGCATTTTCCCACCAGCTCCACCGGGCAAACAGTCCCCACGTGGCCACCAGGAACCCCAAGACGGTCAGCAGCGCAAGCACCATGGTGATGTTCCACCAGATACCTGACGTGTTGACCCCGCGGGTGGCGAAGGTGGGCGTAATCCACAACCAGCTGCTCCCGGCCATCAAGAGGGCGATGCCGCCCAGGGTGCGAAGAGTAAACATCTTCCACCACCTCCTTCAGACAGCGTGGTTGCCCTGGGCGTCGGCGAAACAGGGCCGAAGGGCCCGCCGTCGTCCGGTTCGTGGGTCCATGGGTTCTCGGCGGCTGGGCGGTAGGGCCGGGCGGTGGGAGGAAGGCGCCGCCGGGGGACCTTCGGCACTTTCGGGCATGGTCCCTATGCCGGACCCTGTTGCCATGGCGGACAGGACAACCACCAGCCGCAGCGGCAACCTTGGCTCAGCCATCGTCAACGCCCTGCTGCTGTACGGGATCAACATGTGGCCTGGGTGGCAGGTGCTGCCGTTCCTGACAGCCGACATGTCCCGCGTCCTTGACCTCATCAACGCGTCCCTGATCGCGGGCATCATCGTCAACCTCGTCTGCGTGGTGATCCACGCACGTACCCTCGTGGCGCTGGGCAACCTGGTGGTCATAGGCTTCGGGGTTGCCGCCATGCTGCGCCTGTGGGAGGTATTTCCCTTCGACTTCGGCACCGGCTGGTCCGGCTGGCCGGTGCTGGTGCGGGTGCTGCTGGTGCTCGGCATCGTGGGCTCGGCCATCGGGGCGGTGGTGGAAGTCGTCAACCTGTTCCGCGCCCTGGCCGGGTTGGAACCAAGGGCCCGTTGATCCAGTCTCCGCGGAGGCCACTGTGAGTCCCTGTCCGCTGCGTCACACTGCAGCCTCCCCAGGGAGGGGGCGGCCATAGGATAAATCTGATGACTTCCCCGGACCCCTCCCAGCCCTTCAGCCTGCGCAGCATTGCGGTCGCCGCTTTCGGACCCACACTGCTCTTCGGAATTGGGCAGGGCGCCATCCTTCCGGTGGTGGCATTATCTGCCCGCGAGTTGGGCGCTTCGGTGGCAGTGGCAGCCCTGATCGTCACCCTCATCGGACTGGGATCCTGGTTCTTCAACCTGCCGGCGTCGCTGGTAACCCTTCGCTTCGGTGAACGCTGGTCCATCGTGGGCGCCGCCGTCGCCGGTGGCCTGGCGCTGGCAGCCGCCGCCACCTCCGCCCTGGCCCCGAACGGACTGTGGCTGCTCGCCGTGGCGATGGCCGTCGTCGGGATGTCCGGAGCGGTGTTTGGCCTGGCCCGCCAGAAGTACCTGACGGAGGCGGTGCCGGTGGCCTTCCGCGCCCGGGCGCTGTCCACGCTGGGCGGCGTGAACCGCATCGGCGTGTTCATCGGCCCGTTCGCGGGCGCGGCGGTGATGCAGTTCTTCGGCATCGCCGGCGCCTACTGGGTGGGGGTGGTGGCCATGGCGGCCGCCGCGCTGCTGTCCCTCACCATCCCGGACCTTGCGACGCCGGATGTCCCCTTGGGCGGGGACGCGGGCCCCCAGCCCACGCTTCGGAGCGTCGCGGCGTCGCATGCCGGCGTGTTCCTTTCGCTGGGCGTGGGCATCCTGCTGCTCAGCGCGCTGCGGTCCTCCCGGCAGGTGGTGATCCCGCTCTGGGCCGACCACCTGGGCATGGACGCCACCTCCGCATCCCTGATCTACGGGCTCTCCGGTGCCATCGACATGCTGGTGTTCTATCCCGCCGGGAAACTGATGGACCGGAAGGGGCGGCAGTGGGTGGCGATTCCCTCCACGCTGCTCATGGGGACTGCGCTGCTCCTGATCCCGCTCACCGGTTCCTTCGTGGGACTGCTGCTGGCGGCGCTGCTGATCGGCTTTGGCAACGGCATCAGCTCCGGCCTGGTGATGACGCTGGGCGCCGACTTCTCGCCGGACCGGGGCCGCGGCCAGTTCCTGGGCCTCTGGCGGTTCATGGCGGATGCCGGCTCCACAGGCGGCCCGGTCCTGCTGTCCGGGGTGACCGCCCTGGCATCCCTGGGCCCGGGGATCTCAGCCACAGGCCTGCTGGGGTTCGCGGCGGCGGCCGTGTTCGGCGTCGTCATTCCCCGCCTGAAGCACCGCCGCAACTACTGACCGCCGCAACTGCTGACCGCCGCAACTGCTGACCGCCGGGACGCCACCCCAAGGCTGGCGTCCCGAACCGGTTCCCCGGGTCAGCGAACGATCTTGAAGTTGAACTCGGGCGTGCCGAGGGCGCCCCAGAGGCGAAGCCAGACAGGGAGGAGCATCTCCGTGCCACGGGCGGTCGAGATGTCCCCGAGGTCGATGACGTCCTGGTGGCCGAAATCCTTCAACAGTTCCGTGACCATGTGCTTGGCGTCCGCGTCGTTTCCGGAGACGAAGACAGTGCTGGCCTCGGGAAGGGTGTCCGGACGCGCCATGAGGTCGGCATTGAGGGTGTTGAGGGACTTCACCACGCGGGCGGTGGGGAAAGCGCGCTGGATCTGCTCACCGAGTGAATCGGTGTCCTTGACGAACAGGGTGGGCGGCATGCCCTGGCTGAAATCGAGCGGGTTGGCGATATCCAGAATGACCTTGCCGTCAAGGTTCTCCGCGCCTACCTGTGCCAGGGCATCCAGGGATCCGTTGCCGTTGGTGGCGTTGACGATGAGCTCTGCCCCGACGGCGGCCTCTGCGTAGCCGGCCAGCGTGACGCCCGGGTTTGCTGCAGCCCAGGTGGCGAAGGGTGCGTTGCCCATGGCGTCGGCCTCAGTGCGGCCGAGCGTGGCTTCGGGGCTGCGGGTGCCAATGGTCACGGTATGTCCGAGCTCTGCCAGGCGGGTGGCGATGGTGCGGCCGACAGTGCCGGTTCCGAGGACAGCAGTCTTCATGGTGGTTCCCTTAGCTTCTTATTTATCGGGTCGGATCTGATGTGACGGATCGTTCTCATTAGTTTGTGACGGATCGATCCGTCTGTCAAACTATAGGCGGTACATTTTTTGGCTTTGGTTTTGGAAGGGTGGGGTTTGCCGTGGCGCGCAAGAGCGGCGAGGAGAACCGGCGCAATGTGCTTGAGGTGGCCACGCGCCTGTTCTACCAGCGGGGAATCCGCGCGGTCGGGATGGATACGGTGGTCAAGGAATGCGGGGTGGGAAACGCCACCATTTACCGCCAGTTCCCCACCAAGGACGCCCTCGCCACAGCGTTCGTTCAGGGACGCGCGGACGCCTGGTTCGAGCGGATGCGGCAGGCGGCCGGGGAACGCGACGACGCCCGGGAGAAACTCACTGCCGTTTTTGAGGTGTTGGCCGGAGATACCGCCGGTGCTACCTACCGCGGCTGCCCGATGCTGAACACGAACACCGAGTTCCCGGAGGGCAACCACCCGGCCCATCTGGTGGCGGCAGCGCACAAGCAGCAGGTGCGGGACTGGTTCCAGTCGCTGGCAGCCGACGCCGGTGCGCAGGACCCTGGCGAGCTGGCCGAGGAGTTGCTCATCGTCCTCAACGGGGCCTATGCAACAGGCGCGGTTCTCGACGGCACCCGCTACGGCAAGCGTGCCCTGAACCTGGCCCGGCGCCTCGTGGACGACGCCTGCACCCAGCGCTAGTCACGGTGAAGCTGGTCGGGGCCAATACGCCAGGTCCAGCTGCGGCTCCACTTTCCCCCGGACCGTCATTGCGGGAAGTGTCGCAGGAGCGCGTTATTCTCGACACATGAGTGATCCCGGCGCTGGAGCCCGCATCAGCCCGCTGCAAAAAGCCGTGTGGTGGGCGCAGGACTATGTTTATGCCGCGGGCTGGCAGGTCCGCGGATTCCTGTCGCGCGTGCAGCCGGAGTCCTTCCGCAACGGCACCCGGCAGCCCGTGCTGATCATTCCCGGCGTGTACGAAAACTGGCAGTTCATGATGCCGCTCATCCAGGCCATCCACGACGCCGGGCATCCCGTGCACGTGGTCACGGTGCTGCAGCGCAACAAGATGAAGGTCCCGGACGCTGCAAAGCTGGTGGCCCAGCACCTGGAGGAGGCGGGACTGCGCGATGCCATCCTGGTGGCGCACAGCAAGGGCGGCCTGATTGGGAAGTACGCCATGCTGTCCCTGGACCCGGAGCACCGGATCGACCGGATGATCGCCGTGTGCGCACCGTTTTCCGGCTCGCGCTACGCCCGGTACATGCTGCTGCCCAGCCTCCGGATCTTCTCGCCGCGCAACGCCCTGACCCTCCAGATGGCCCGTGAACTGACCATCAACAGCCGCATCACGTCCATCTACGGGCCGTTCGATCCGCACATTCCGGAGGGGAGCGTCCTTCCCGGTGCCACCAACATTGAACTCCCGGTGGCGGGACACTTCAGGATCCTGGGCGACCCCGGAACCGCGCGGATCATTGTGGAGCAGCTGAACCTTCCGGCCTGACGCCGGCGGGTGTCTGTGTTGCCGTGGATGCCTTGGTTGCTGCGATGCGCCTGGCGATGAAGGCTGCGTCCGTGCCTACGCCGTGGACCATGGAGGACGCCAGCGACTGCTGGAAGACGGCGCCCAGGAAGTAGAGCCCCGCCTGCGCCCTTGCGACGCCGCGGTCCTGCTCCGGCTCGCCGTCCGGGCCGAACACTGGCAGACGGATCCACTCCAGCGCGGGCCGGAAGCCGGTGCACCACATGACGTTGGCAACCTCAAGGGTCCGGCCGTCCGCCAGCAACGGGCGGCCGTCCCTGACGCCCTCCGTCCTGGAGACGCATTCGACGCCGGCACGCACCAGGTCCCGGTTTTTCACCCTGACCAGTGGTCCGCTGTGCGCAAGGATTTGTGGCCGGGCCTTGCGGCCCATCGGCGTGTTGAGCGTCAGGACGTGGGAGAAAGCGAAGAAGACCGCGAGGGTCAGTGGCCTTGCTGCCACGGCGTCGATGGGCCAAGGAATCTCGCCGGGATGCCTGCCTGAGAGATATGTCGTGCGGCTGGTGGCCAGCTCCAGGGCAATGTCCGCGCCCGAATTGCCCGCGCCGACCACCAGGGCCGGGCCCGGGGCGAGGTCTCCTGGGTTCCTGTAGCTTGCCGCCGTGAACTGCTGGATGTCCGGGTTGAGGTGATGTGCGAATGCCGGAACTTTGGGCTTCCGGTCCCAGCCGGCGGCCACCACCACGTTGTCCGCCTCGAACTGCCGGCCGCTCTCGGTTTCAATGACGAAGTGATGTCCGCTGCGGCTGAGGCTGGTGACCCGGACGTTGTTCCGGATCGGCAGCGCGAATCTTTCCGCGTAGCTGCTCAGGTAACCGGCAAACTCCTCCCGGGACGGGTAGGACCACGGAGGAGCCGGGTAGCGGCTGCCGGGAAGGGCGTCGTACCGGGCCGGGGTGAACAGCCGGAGGGAGTCCCAGCGGCTGCGCCAGCTGTCCCCGGTACTGGCGTTCTCATCCAGGATGACGTAGGGGCGCTTGAGGAGGGACAGGTGGTAGCCCATGGCCAAACCCGCCTGGCCGCCGCCGATGACGACCGTATCGAAGTGCTCTGACATGACGCCTGCCCTTCCGCCCCGGACTGCTGTGAGCCTGCCACGGCGTTGCGGCTTTTGCCGCCGCCTTGCGGGTTCGCTACTGCCTGTCCGGGCTTCCTGCTAAGATTCATCCGAATATACTTCGGATGAAATTAGGGTAGGCCTCCCGATGGATGCAGTCAATGCCCCGGCCCGCCGCTATCACTCGCCGCTCCGGAAGGAACAGGCGGCGGCCACCCGCGACGCCGTGTTGGCTGCCGCCCGTGAACTTTTTGTGGGGGAGGGCTACCGTTCCAGCACCGTGGCCGGCATCGCACGGCGGGCTGGCGTCGCCGTCGACACCATCTATGCCACCATCGGCCGAAAACCGGACCTCCTGCGGGAAGTGGTGGAAACGGCCATCTCCGGGACCGGCCAGGCGGTGCCCGCCGAGCGCCGCGACTACGTGATCCAAATGCGGGAGGCGAAGGCTGCAGCCGAAAAGATTTCCATCTACGCCCATGCTCTGGCCCGCATCCAGCCGCGCCTTGCTCCGGTATACGTGGCGTTGCGCGATGCCGCCGGCACGGATCCCGACTGCGCAGCACTGTGGAAGGAGATCTCCAACCGGCGGGCGGCGAACATGCTGAAGTTCGTTGAGGACCTTGCCTCCACCGGGGAACTGCGGACGGACCGGCCTGCCGAAGAGCTGGCCGACGCCGTGTGGAGCATGAACGGGCCCGAATACTGGGTGCTGCTGGTGGACCAGCGCGGGTGGAGTCCGGAACGGTTCGCAGACTGGTTGACCGATGCCTGGTGCCGGCTGTTACTGGAGCAGAAATGAGCTGCATTCCGATGGAAGTGCAGGTCAGGGGCTGGTTGAAATTTCAAATAACTTGAGCTTTCGTTGACGTTTTACCCCCTCACTTCCTGAGCTTGGCACGGCAATGTTGTCCCCAGCTAGACAAAACGCACACACCAAAAAAGTCTGAGGGGACATCATGAAGAACAGCACTCTGATCAAGGGAACCGCAGCCATCGCCGTTGGCGCAGCACTGTTGCTGGGCGGCGGGGGAACCCTGGCCAACTGGAACGCGGAGGCAATTGCGGCTCCGGGAACCATCGTTGCCGGTGACTTGAACGTTGCCAAGACTGCATCCGGTGTTTGGAAGGACCGTGCGGGCACCACGATTGCCGACATCAGCACCTACAAGGTGGTCCCGGGCGACAAGCTCACCTTCACCCAGGATCTGACGGTAACCCTGGTCGGCAACAAGATGGCCGCCAACGTGGCAACCACTGGCATCACCGCGACCAACGGCTTCACGACCGCCAACGTGTCTGTGACCGGTCCGGCTCTTACCGTTGCCGGCGCGCCCGTAGCCAACCCCCTGCTGCCGACGGGTTCAGCCCAGACGGTCACCGCGACAATCACCTTTGAGTTCCTGTCCAGCACTGCCGGCCGCGCGGACACCACAGCGAATTACAACTTCAACAACGTGGCGTTCCAGCTGACCCAGGTGACCCAGACCGGTCTTTCCTAGCCTTCCGCAGGCGGGTGGCCTCAAGGTCACCCGCCTGGATTGACCGAAGCCCGGAATCAGGACCCAGGAGGAACCATGCGCACCAAGCGCAGGCTGCAGGCGGCAGCGCTGACCGCCGTTGCAGTGGTCCTGGGACTGTTCACCGTTCAGGGAACCTACGCGTTGTGGAGCGCGGCGGCATCCGCCTCCCCCGGGACCATCACGTCGGCGTCGTTCGATACGGCGCTGACGGCGGTCAACACGGGACAAACAACCACAATGACCCTTGCTGACGGTTCGGCTGCCACCTTGACCCTTTCTCCCGCAGGGACACTGGGCCCGGGCACCTCGGTCTACGGCGGCGTGGTGGTCACCAACAACACCAACGCCGGCGGCCAGTTCAACACGGCGATCACGGCAGGCCAGCCCACCATCGCAAACGTCAGCGGCGGAACCCTCGCCGGTTACGTCACCGTCAACGCGAAAACTGCGGCTTCCTCCGCGGAATGCAGCACCGCCACAGGCTTCGCGTCAATCAGTACCGCAGGGCTTGTCTCGCCCACGGTTGCCAAAGGCGGTTCCACCGTCTTCTGTTTCCAGGTGAGCCTGAGCTCCAGCGCCCCCTCCACAGTGAAAGGACAGGCAGTGAACATCTCGCTCCAACTCACCGCACGTCAGCTCTGCGGGGTGCCCAGTGGCTGCTGACCTGACCGAACGCCTGCTGGGCGGCGAAGCCGACCCGACAGAACCGCGGAGCGGGACTCCGGCAACCACCCGGCAGCGTGGACGAAGGCGCACTGCCGCCTGGGCCGTCGTCGGACGTTTCCTGAGCATGGCAGCCATGCTGGTGTCACTGTTCGCCGCCCTGGTCCTCATCGTGGTTCCGGTGGCGACGGGTTCGCAGACCTACACGGTGCTGACCAAATCCATGGCGCAGAAGTACCCGCCGGGCACGTTCATGGTGATGAAACCTGCCCCGTTTGATGAGCTGAAATATGGTGACGTCATCACTTTCCAGCTCTACTCAGGCCGGCCCGATGTGGAGACGCACCGGATCGTGGGGTTCGGGTCCACCCAGCAGGGCGAGAAGACACTGATCACCAAGGGCGACAACAACGGCGCCAACGATGAGAACCCCGTCCGCGCCATCCAGGTCAAGGGCAAGCTGTTCTACGCAGTCCCGTACGTGGGTTTCGTGGCCAACTTCCTGGGGAATTCCGACCGTGGGACCTGGACAGTCATCGCTGCCGTGGCACTCATCGGCTACGGAGCCATCACCGTGTACAGGTCGGTCCGCAAGACCCGTTCCCGGGACAACGCGGCTGCCGGGGCGATGTAGATGGCACGGTTCGGGAATGTTCCCGGTGCGGGCCTGGCCGCCGGGGCCTTCATCCTCACGGTGCTGCTGGGCATAGGCGGCGCCTCGGCCTCGGCCCTTTGGCAGCAGAGCGCCACGGCCACCATGACCGTCACTGCCTCCGGCGCGTGGCCGAACCAGTTCTCGGGATTCACCTGCACCAATGACAACCCGCGGCAAACCGCAACCTTGTCAGCGGTG
The DNA here is from genome assembly GCF_019977375.1 of Arthrobacter sp. NicSoilB11. Lineage (NCBI taxonomy): Bacteria > Bacillati > Actinomycetota > Actinomycetes > Micrococcales > Micrococcaceae > Arthrobacter > Arthrobacter sp. NicSoilB11. Next base: position 3,294,315 of record NZ_AP024657.1, on the reverse strand, counting down.
GGGACGACGGCGCCAACGACACTTACCTACGCCGCACTCCAGCCGAACGGCACGTATGGGCCCTCCTACAACGAGTCCGTAAGCCTGGGAACAACCAGCACCATCACCCTGACCATCAACTCGCAGATCGTGCTGGCCAACAGGACCACCACCCCACTCACCATCCGTATCACAGCGACATACGCGAACCAGGTGCAGACCACCGCGTCAGCCACCGTGTCACTTGAACAAGGAAACAACAGCAACAAAGTCACCTGCTTGTCCACGACCTTCTAGGCGCCGGTCCACCGCCAGCCCGACGGAAGAAGGCGCCGCTGCTAACACCCCCCACGCAGCGGCGCCGCCTCCCGCCGGGCTGGGGCTTGCCCGTCCAGCGGTGGTTCTGCCCGCCCTCGTCACGACGCGCATATTCACTTTCGACCCGCAGTTGCCTTTGCGCCCCGGATATTTGGGCCGCGGAGGGGAATATCCGCGTCGAGAACAACTACGCGTGTCGAGAACAACCCTGCGCGTCGGAGGTGAGTTCCCGCGCGAGGTGCGTGCCGCCGTCGTGCCTTCCTGTCCGTGTCCGCCCGCATGCAGCCGCGGCCCGTCCGTACACTGGCACCATGTCATGCCGTATCAGCGAACTGGTCCTGAACTGTGCCGACCCGGAACTGCTTGCGCGGTTCTGGAGCGGGGTCCTGGGTTATGTGGAGATCGACCGGGAGGATGGTGCGATCGAGATCGGACCGCCCGATGCCGGCTTTGGCGGTCTGCAGCCCACCATCTTCCTGAGCCCCAGCAGCAATCCGCGGGTGGGGAGGCTTCCGCTGCATATCGACGTCAACCCCGTGGACCGGGACCAGGACGCGGAGCTGGAACGCCTGCTGGCCCTCGGCGCACGGCCGGCCGACGTGGGGCAGACCGGCGACGAGCAGTGGCACGTGCTGCAGGACCCGGAAGGCAACGAGTTCTGCCTCCTGCGCAAGCGGCTCGATCCCTGAAACCTCCGCCGGAGAGGCTGCAAGCGGGAGAGCAGTGGGGGTACCGGGCGGCGCCCACTTCAAGACGCCGCCCGGGCACCTGCAACTATCCCGGGCATGGCTCAAGCCAGGGGGTATCAATTCCTCAAGATTTGCTCAAAACCCCGCTGCCGGCGGCCGCTCCGTGCTACTGCGCGCGTCCCGCCGTCGTGCCGCGTAGGCGAACAGGGAGGTGGTGGCAACGGTGGCCAGGTATCCCGCGATCACAATCAGGGAGATGCCCGCCCAGAAGTAGTTGGTGGTGCTGGCCTCCTGCCATGGACTGGGCGCAATCCGGATCAACGAATACACCGCCACCACGGCCGAGGCCAGCCCGATCAGCACCGGCAGCGTAAGCCAGATCCGGGCGGATCCCACATGCTCGCCGAACCCGTCCCATTCGTTCCATGAACCACGGCGGAGGATCAGCCAGCCGGCAGGGATCATGAACGCCCCCACCAGCAGGAACGCTGCCACCACGTCGGCCGGCCGGTGCCATTGGTTGATCAGCGTGGACACCCCCGAGGCGATGGCAAAGGTGCCGCCAATGAAGCCGGCCATGGGGCGCCAGCGCGGCGACGCCATCAAAAACACCGCAGCCGCCGCGGACGCGGCCAGGGTGGTATGCCCCGACGGCAGCGAATTCAGCTCCAGCGTTAACACGCCTTTGTCCGGGCGCGGCGGCAGGAGGTCCTTCAGTACCTGGGTTGCCACGTTGGCGCCGATGCACGCGGCCACGGCGATCCCTGCCTCCGTCCAGTGCCGCCGGATCACCGTCACAAAAAGGACCACGACGGCGGCCATCACCAGCGAGATGGTGGGCAGCAGGTCCAGGAACCGGGTGGCGGCCTTGCCGGCGGGGCCGTGGATCTCCACGGCCTCCACCAGCGCGGACTCGTCAATGAACTGTCCGGTGGTGGTCTGGACGAAGAAGTAGTAGGTGGCAACCAGCCCGGCAATGCACGCCAGGGTGGACAGCACGAACAGGAACGCCGAGCCCGGGGCAGGCCGGGCCGGGGTCCTGATGGGTAGTTGCCGTGAAGAAGTCATCGCGGTTAAGGGTGACACAGAAAGCTGGAAGACCTCTCAAGCGTTGAAACTGGCTCGCACTAACTGTCGTTTTCAGGGCTCAAAACGACAGTTACTGCGAGCTAGTTGGGCCGCGGGGGGTTGATTGGGCCGCGGTGGGTGGGTTGGACCGGGTCCAGCCGGGGGATGCTCGCCGCGGCCACCAGCAGCGCCAGCACACCCAGCCCGAACGGAAGCGCCGTGGCCGTGGCGATGCCGCCCACCAGCAGCGGCCCGCCGGCGTCGCCCAGTTCGCGTCCCAGTTCCGCCGAGCCCATGGTCCTGCCCATCCGTTCGGGGGGTGTGGTGTCCGCCAGGTGGGCGAAACCGAGGGGGGTCACCGCGCCGATCCCAACCCCGATGAACGCCGCGGCAACGAAGATGGTGACCACTCCCGGGGCGGCCGCCACCAGGCCGACGCCCGCGGCAATCAGCAGCAGGCCCGTCGTCGTGCCCCTGTTGTCCGTGACGGCGTGCCGGTCCCGCAGCCGCCCGATCCACGGCTGGGTCAGCACCGAGCCCAGCGCCACCACGCTCACCGCCGCCGTCCCGGCGAAGGCGTCCAGGCCGTGCCGGGTGGCCAGCGCCGGAAGGAAGCCGACGGCGGCACCCAACGCACCCGTTGAGGCGGCCAGCACCAGCGTGGGGACCAGGAACCGGCGCTCGCCCACCTGCCGCGCGAGGTCCAGCACCGTGTACCGCTTCCGCGGCAGCGGCGCCAGATGCGGCACGGACAGCAGCACCCACACCGCGGTCACCGCAGCCAGCGCGGACAGCGTGCCGAACAGCAGCGGGAAACCGCCGGCCAGGATCAGCCCCGCGCCCAGCGGTGGGCCGATGATGTATCCCAGGCTTTTCCAGGACCCGTACCGGCCAAAGTAGGTGCCGGCCTTCCCGCCGCGGGCCATCCTTGCCACCATGGCGGACGACGCCGGCGAGAAGGCCGACGCCGCCGCGCCCTGTCCCAGCCTGGCCAGGGCAAGGATCAGCGGGTCAGCTGCGCCAAGGCCGATCAAGGACAGGGCGGCAAAAGCGAAGAGGCCGCCGATGACGACGGGTTTGGCGCCGATCCGGTCGCTGAGCGCACCGAAGACGGGCTTCAGGAAGACCTCGGCAACGTCGTAGAGGGCCAGCAGGATGCCCAGGTTCAGCAGGGTCAGCCCGATGTTTCCGCTCTGCGCGCCCAGCCCGGCCGCGATGCTGTGGGCACCGAAAGCGGTGACGAACCCCGCGGCATACAGCGGTGCCGAGGACGAGCTGGCGGCCTTGCCGCTGGACTGGGGGTGGCCGGTGCTCATAGTGGGGACTTTAGTACCTTCATAAATTTGTGAAAACTTCGAAGACTTGAACCATGAACACCGTTGTCCACACAGCGAACCTGCACAAGCACTTTGGGCACGTCAGGGCCCTTGACGGCCTCGACCTGGAAGTCCAGCGCGGTGAGATCCACGGTTTCCTGGGTCCCAACGGCGCCGGGAAATCCACCACCCTGCGCATCCTGCTGGGGCTGGCCAGGCCCACGTCCGGCTCCGCGTCCGTCCTGGGTTTCGAGCCCTGGACACAGGCGGTGGAGCTGCACCGCCGGCTGGCCTACGTTCCCGGCGACGTCCGGCTCTGGCCCAACCTCTCCGGCGGGGAAACCATCGACCTGCTGTCCCGGCTGCGCGGCGGCACCGCCGACGGCGGTGCGTACCGGCGTCGAAAGGACCGGCTGTGCCAGGTCTTCGACTTCGATCCCGCCAAGAAGGGACGCGCCTACTCAAAAGGCAACCGGCAAAAAGTGGCCCTGATCGCGGCCCTCGCCACCGAAGCCGAGGTGTACCTGCTCGACGAACCCACCAGCGGCCTTGACCCGCTCATGGAGGAGGTCTTCCGCAGGGAGCTGCTCACCGCCGTCGACCGCGGAGCCACCGTGCTCCTCTCCAGCCACATCCTCTCCGAGGTGGAGGTGCTGTGCCACCGGGTGAGCATCATCCGCGCGGGCAGGATTGTCGACGGCGGGACGCTGGATTCCCTGCGGCACCTCACCAGGTCGGAGGTGTCGTTCGCCGCTGACGGTTTGGACCCCGAGGCCCTGGCCCGCCTGGGCGCGGTGCATGACCTGACGGTCGATGCCGGGCGGATCCGGTTCAGCGCCGACACCGACCGGATCGCGGAGGTGCTTCCTGCCCTGGGCGCCTTGGGCGTGCAGGGCCTGACGATTGTTCCGCCGTCCCTGGAGGAACTGTTCCTGCGCCACTACGGCGACAGCGCCGGTACCGCCGGGCCACAGGCTGATGCGCCCGACTTCGGACACGGCTCCCGGCGCCACCTGCTCGGCGCGAGGGGGCGGGGCTGACATGGCCGTCCTCCTGGTCCTTTGGGGCCAGCGGCTGCGCCGGGACCGCTGGCAGCTGCTGAGCTGGGTGGCAGCCATCGGGGCGTTCGCCTGGTTTGCAGCGGCCGCCGTGACCCAGACCTACGGCAACGTGGCCAGCCGCACGGAGATCCTGCAGGTGGCCATCGCCACGCCCGCCATCCTGATGCTGCGCGGCCTGCCCCGCGGCGCCGACCAGGGGGCCTTCACGTTCTTCCTGATCTACGCGTTCCTTGCCCTGCTGGCAGGCCTGATGAGCACCTTCCTCGCGGTCCGCCACACCCGGGCGGACGAGGAGACGGGGACGGCGGAACTGGTGGCCGCCACGCCTGCCGGCCGCCTGCTGCCCAACGCCGCCACCCTGCTGCACGGCGTCACGGCCAACATCCTGGTGGCGCTCGCGGTGTTCGGCGGCTTCGCCGCCCAGGGGCTGGACACGCAAGGCTCCCTGACTGCCGGAGCCGCAACGGGCGCCGCCGGCCTCGCCTTCCTGGGCGTGGGACTGCTGGTGGCCCAGTTCATGGGGACTTCACGCGGTGCGAACGGCGTCTCGGCCGCGCTGGTTGTCCTGGCGTACGTCCTGCGTGGGATCGGGGACGCCACCGGGACGCCCGGCGCCGACGGGACCAGCATGACCGAAGGGGCAGCCAGCTGGTTCTCGCCCATCGGCTGGGGCCAGCAGACGTTCGCGTTCTCCGGCAATCGCACCTGGCCGCTGCTGCTGCCGGTGGGGCTTGCCGCCGGCTGCCTCGCCGCCGCCTGGCTCATCCTCCGCACGCGGGACAGCGGGGCCAGCGTCTGGGGTGCCAGGCCGGGACGCGCTGCCGCCCGGCCGGCGCTTCGAAGCCCGGCAGCCCTGGCGCTGCGGCTGCAGTCCGGGTCGATCATCGGCTGGGGGTTCAGCGGCCTGGCCCTCGGGCTGCTGGCGGGGTCGCTGGGAAAGGCGATTGCCGCCGTCGACACCCCTGACACCAACATCACTGCCGTGATGCGGGCCATGCTCCAGTCGCAGGGCACATCACTGACCCAGCTCATGGTGTCGGTACTCTTCTCGATGGCCGGGGTCCTGGCGGCGGCGTGCGCCCTCCAGGCGGTGATCAGGCTGCGGCAGGAGGAAGCCGCCGGAACCGCCGAACTCCTGCTGGCCGCACCGGTGGGCCGGGTCCGGTGGCTGGCCGGCTACCTGCTGCTGGGCGCGGGGGCCGTGGTGCTGGTGGTGGGCCTGGCCGGGGTGGGGGCGTGGGCCACGCTCACCGGTTCCGGGGATACCTCAATGCCGGCCGATGCGCTGTGGGAAACCGCGCTGGCCCAGCTGCCCGCAGCGTTGATCTACCTTGCCGTTCCGGCGCTGGTGTTCGTCCTGTGGCCTGCCGGGACCACCGCCACCAGCTGGGCGTTGCTTGCCCTGGGCGTGATGCTGGGAATCTTCGGGGGCATGCTGGGGCTGGACCAAAGCCTGCGCGACCTGTCCCCGTTCACCCACACACCGGTACCGCACGGGGACGCCACGGACTGGAGCGGCGCATGGTGGATGCTGGCCATCGCCGCGGCTGCCGCCGCGCTGGCCATTGCGGGCATGCGGCGGCGGGAAGTGGGGTCGGCATGAGCCCCCGAGCTGAGGTGGCGGCTGCCCGGGACACGCTGGCCGCCGCGGCTTCCACCGCCGCCGCTGCCGAAATAACTGCCGCTGCCTTCGCCGCCGCCGGTTTCCCCAAGATGCCGGCACGGACCCTGCTGGCACTGGTGTCCTCCGAGCAGGGGAGCCTCACGGCTGCGGAACTTTCGGAGCGGCTGGGGGCCAGCGCCGCGGCGGTCTCCGGGGCTGTGCGGTACCTGCAGACGGTGGGCTTCGTCCATCGCGTCTCCCAGCCCGGCAGCCGCCGCGACCTCTACGCCCTGCATGAGGACGAGTGGTACGTGGTGTCCATGCGGAACAGCCCCATCTACGAAAAGCTGGCGGCCCTGACCGACGCCACGGCGGAAACCCTCCCGGAGGGATCAGCGGCCCGGGCCCGGGTGGCGGACATGGCCCGGTTCTACCGGTTCCTCAATGCGCGGATGCCGGCCCTGCTGGACGACTGGGAGCGCGAACGGGCCAGGGAGGCCACGCCGTGACCATCATCGACAACGCCGTGTACGTGAACGGGCTGCGCACCGAGGACCCGGAAGACCTTGACGAGACCTACTTCCTGCTCCGCCAGCGGGAGGGGATGGCGTGGATAGGGCTGTACCGGCCTGACGCAGAGGAGCTGCAGTCCGTCGGCGAGGAATTCGACCTCAACGCGCTGGCCATCGAGGACGCACTTGCCGGCCACCAGCGGGCCAAGCTGGAGCACTACGGCGAGTGCCTGTTTTTGGTGCTGAGGCCAGCCCGGTACCGTGACGACGAAGAAAGGGTGGACTTCGGCGAGATCCACGTCTTCGCCGGCGACGAGTACGTGGTCACCGTCCGGCACGCCGAGTCCCCGGATTTGGCCAAGGTCCGCCGCCGGATGGAGTCCATGCCGGAATTCCTGGCCCTGGGACCGGACGCGGTGCTCTACGGGATCCTGGACCAGGTGGTGGACGAATACGAGCCGGTGGTGGCGGGCCTGGAAAACGACATCGACGAAATTGAGGATGACCTGTTCGGTGCGGATCCGGACGTATCCCGCCGCATCTATGAACTGTCCCGGCAGGTCATCACCTTCCAGCGGGCCACGAGTCCGCTGGCGGGGATACTGCAGGCCCTGATCGCCGGAGCCCCGGACCGCGAACAGTCAACCGAGCTTCGGGACCACTACCGCGATGTCCTGGACCACGTCCTCAGGATCAATGAACGCGTGGCATCCTTCCGGGCCCTGCTCCAGAACGCGCTCGCCGTCAACGCAGCCCTCGTGGCCCAGCGGCAAAACGATGAAATGCAGCGGATGACAGAGTCCAGCTTTGAGCAGAACGAGCAGGTCAAGCGCATCTCCTCCTGGGCTGCCATCCTGTTCGCCCCCACGCTGGTGGCGTCCATCTACGGCATGAACTTCGTCAACATGCCCGAACTGGCGTGGACCTATGGCTACCCCTATGCGCTGGGCGTGATGGCGGCCATGGGGCTGGCCCTTTACCTGGCGTTCAAGCACAACAAGTGGATCTGACGTCCTTCGCTGGCCCTGCGCCTCCACGACGCGCAAAATTCGCAGTGAGGTGCGGCTACAGTAAACGGCATGCTTGACGAACTCCTGGCCAGCGCGCACGTGGTCAGCCTGCCCATGCGCGTGAAGTTCCGGGGAATCATGGAACGCGAGTCCCTCCTGCTCCGCGGGCCGGCGGGCTGGGGCGAGTTCTGCCCCTTTCCCGAGTATGGCGACGCCGAGGCATCGCACTGGCTGGCCGCCGCCATCGAGGCGGGCTGGCAGGGGTTCCCGGCCCCGCTGCGGGACAGCATCCCGGTGAACGCCACCGTGCCGGCTGTCTCCGCGGACCGGGTGCCCGACGTCCTGGCCCGGTTCGGCCGCGTGGACGCCGTCAAGGTCAAGGTGGCGGAGCAGGGCCAGTCGCTTGACGACGACGTCGCCCGGGTCCGTGCCGTGCGCGCCGCTTTGCCGGACGCGGCCATCCGCGTGGACGCCAACGGCGGCTGGGACGTGCCCGGCGCCGTGGAGGCGTTGACCCGGCTGGCGCCTGTTGGGCTGGAATACGCAGAGCAGCCGGTGCCTTCCATCGAGGGCCTTGCCGAGGTCCGGTCCCGGCTTCGGGACGCCGGGACGCCGGTGTTGATCGCGGCCGACGAAAGCGTCCGCAAGGAAACCGATCCGCTCCGGGTGGCCCGGGCGGGCGCGGCGGACCTGATCGTGGTCAAGGTGGCACCGCTTGGGGGAGTGCGGCGCGCCCTGGACATCGTGGCACAGGCCGGACTCCCCGCCGTCGTCAGCTCCGCGCTGGACACCTCCATCGGCATCCGCGCGGGCCTTGCCCTCGCCGCCGCCCTGCCCGAGCTGCCCTACGCCTGCGGCCTGGGAACGGTGTCGCTGTTTGACTCGGACATCACCACGGACCCCCTAGTGGCCGACGACGGCGCCATCCGCCTGCGCGACGTTGCCGCCGACGCCGGGCTGCTTGAGCGGTTTGCGGCTCCCGCGGACCGGCGGGACTGGTGGCTGGACAGGCTCCGCCGTGTCCACGCCCTCCTCCCCCGAGCGACTGCTGAGTAGCTGCCGTTTTCACGCCCCAAACGGCAGTTAGCCGGCATTGGATGTCGCTGCAGGGTGGCGTCCTGCGGGTGATTGCCGGAGGGTTGCGTGGCTCCTATCATGGTTCCACCGGTTCCTCCCTGCACCGAACAGGGACGTTATTTAAGGTCGCAAGTGCCATGGTGAAGATACCTTTCAGGCATCAGGCGGATGAATCGAAAAAGCGGGAAAACTCCGGGGAGCATCACCGGCTGCACCTGGCGGAATGGCTGAGGCGGGAGGACGAGGGCATCGAGCGTGCCTCCAGCAGTATCTTCCTCAGCAGCCATGACCGGCCCCTTGCCCCGCAACGGACCTGCATCCAGGGGCATGAGATCCTGCCGGGGGAGGACCACTGCTCGCACGGGCATCCCGTGGGTTGAGGAAGACGGCCACCAATCGGGGAGTGGTGTTTCCTCATTTTGCCGGCGCGCACAGCCGGTCAAGGGCCTCGTTAAGGGTTGACTCGATTTGGCCGACCAGGAGTTCGCGCATGTTCTGGGTGGACTCATCCTCCAGCTCTGTCGGAAGCGGCGGGGTGGTGACGGTCATCGCGGCCTGGTAGCGCCCGTCGCTGCTGCTGACCGCCACAGTCTGATAGTCCCAGAAGAGCCCCCTGCCCGCGTAGCGCGGCTGGGGCGAGCAGCCATCTGCGTGTTCCCAGAGGCCCAGCCCGTACGGCGAGAAGACGGTCTTCGCCGTCATCGCGCCCAACGACGCGGCGGAGATTGCCCGGCCCTGGAAAAGGGCCGCCATGAAGTGGTTCATGTCCTCCACTGTCGAAACGGCGCCCACGGCCGGCGAACCGGCACTGAAGATGTTGTCAGTGGTATCGATCCGCTCACCCCGGAGGGTCACATAGCCGTGGAGAAGCCCGGATTCGAGCGGGTCGAGGTGGTCCAGGGTGGTGCTCTTCAAACCAAGCGGACCAAAGATCTCCTCACGCATGACGCTGGTGAAGGGCTTATGCCGCAGTTCCTGGATAAGCAGTCCGAGTGCGAGGTAGTTCGTGTTCGAGTACCTAAAGGAGCCGACGCTGGACCCATCCCACGGGAGGGTGCGGGCCAGCTGCAAACCCCGCTCCATCGTCATCGTCCGGGAAACACTTGGGCGGAAGTCGACGTCGCGCGGCAACGCATCGTTGGCCTCCGGCATGCCAGACGTGTGGCTGAGCAGCTGTCTCACCGTGATGGGGCCCGGAGGATTGAGTGCTGTGAAGCCGGGGATGACATCGTTTACGGGGTCGTCCAGGCCGATGAGGTGGTCGTCGACGAGTTTGAGTACTGCCACGGCCGTCATCGTTTTGGTGACGCTGGCGATCTGCACACGGTCGGTGGCCTGTGCCGGGGTCCTCGTTTCAAGGTCGCGCATGCCAAAGGCCTTGGACCACTCACCTTCCGGCCATTTGACCTGCACGACGGTGGCCACCGCGCCGTCGTTCATGAACAGCTTCACCTGGTTCTCAAGGGAACCGAAGGGGTTGGGGGAGCTTGGGGAGGGGACGGGCTCGTCCGGGGTGTAGGTGCAGCCGGTCACGGCGAGGACGGCGGCGAAGACCGCCCGCCGCCAGGCAGGTCTGTTCGTGCTCATGCCGGGGCATCCGCTCTGGACAGGGTGACGTGTTTGGGCCGCCTGCAGCGCCGTGTCCGGCCAAACCTCTGATGGCGCCGTCCGCCCAGCACTCCAATTTTAAGTCCGCCCACCGCCAGCGGGAAGCAGCCGCGGCATGCTCAGCCAACCCACGGAACGGGCGGTACCACCTGCATTGACGGATGAAACGTTCCTGCAGGTCACGGGCGGTTCACCATAACTTCATCCAATTGATGGCTTCCTGTAGGAACCGGCTGGAAGGGTGATCGGGCACCCCAGCGAGAATTCTTGGAAGGTTCCCATGTCTGAAACTGCCCGCAAGTTCACCCTGCTGCCCATGCTCGGCCATACCAAGGGCAAGCGCAGCCCCGTCACCTGCGCGCTCAAGTGCGACAACGCCTGCGCCGGTGACGTCTGCAACACCAGCTCCAACAGCTACTTCCGCGACATCGCCTCCGCCACCCTGTCCCGCCGCGCCGCCCTGGGCATGGGAGCCGCCGGTGCACTCGCCGTCGTCCTCGGTTCCGCGGTGAGCTCCGCCGAACCCGCCTCCGCTGCGGGCCTGTCCAAGGCCGCCAAGGAAGGCTTCGGCAACTCCAAGCTGCAGTTCACCGCCATCAAGCCCGTGGACAAAGCCGTCGACGCCTTCACCGTTCCGGAAGGTTTCACCTGGCAGCCGATCATCCGCTGGGGCGACCCGCTGTTCGCTGACTCGCCGGACTTCGACCTCAACAACCAGACTGCCGCAGCCCAGGCCCGCCAGTTCGGCTACAACAACGACTACACGGACATCGTGGAAATCCCGGGCAGCAAGGGCCGCCGCGCGGTACTGTTCACCAACCACGAATACACCAACGAGAACATCATGGTCCCGGCCGGCTACGACGCCGCCGAAACCCGTGCCATCGGCCGCGCAGCGCACGGCCTGGCCGTGGTGGAACTCGAGCGCAAGAACACCACCAAGCCGTGGAGCTACGTCAAGGGCGCCCCGCTGAACCGCCGCTACCTCTCCGATACCACCTACGAACTGACCGGCCCCGTCGCCGGCTCGGCCCTCGTCAAAACCGTCGCCGATCCCTCCGGCCGCGCCATCAAAGGCACGTTCGGCAACTGCTCCGGCGGCACCACCCCCTGGGGCACCATCCTCTCCGGCGAGGAAAACTTCAACGGCTACTTCGTGGCCGGCGGCACCTCCGCCAGCGACAAGCGCTACGGCCTCACCGCCAAGCCCACCGCCCGCAAGTGGGAGCTGGACGATCCCCGCTTCGACACCCGCAACGCCGGCTACGAAAACGAAACCAACCGCTTCGGCTGGATCGTGGAAGTCGACCCCTTCGACCCCACCTCAACGCCCAAGAAGCGCTCCGCGATGGGCCGCTTCAAGCACGAGGGTGCCAACGTGATCGTGGCCGAATCCGGTCACGTGGTGGCCTACATGGGCGACGACGAGAAGTTCGACTACCTCTACAAGTTCGTCTCGGCGGAGAAGTACCGTGAGGGCGACCGCAGGCACAACATGGACCTGCTGTCCGAGGGCGATCTGTACGTCGCCAAGTTCACCGGCAACTCGCCCGCCGCGGAAATCACCGGAACCGGGGCGCTTCCCGCCGACGGCGCGTTCGACGGCACCGGCGAATGGCTGCCCCTGGTGGTCGGCGGCAAGTCCGCCGTGCCCGGCATGTCCGTCGAGGAGGTCCTGGTGTACACCCGACTGGCCGCGGACAAGGTGGGACCCACCAAGATGGACCGGTGCGAGGACGTCCAGCCCAGCCTGCACACCGGCAAGGTCTACGTGGTCTGCACCAACAACTCGGACCGCGGCACCGGCACCAAGGAGGGCGCCACCGAAGTCAACCCGCGCACCCAGAACCGCGACGGGCACATCGTGGAAATCACCGAAACCGGCGACCAGACCTCCACCAAGTTCAACTGGACCCTCCTGATGGTCTGCGGCGACCCCGCCCAGGGCGACGTCACGTACTTCTCCGGCTACCCGGCGGACAAGGTCTCGCCCATCTCCTGCCCGGACAACGTGGCCTTCGACTCCGTGGGCAACCTCTGGATCTCCACCGACGGCGCGCCGTCCGGCATCGGCTACAACGACGGCCTCTTCAAGGTCACCCTGGACGGCGCGGAGCGCGGCAAGGTGGAGCAGTTCCTCTCCGTTCCCCGCGACGCCGAAACCTGCGGCCCGGTCATCCACGACGACGAGCGCATGGTGTTCGTCTCCGTGCAGCACCCGGGCGAGGAAGGCACCTTCGAGGCGCCGCACTCCTACTTCCCGGACTACGTCCCGGCAGGCACGACGCCGGCACCCGGCCAGGTGCGCGCGCCCCGTCCCGCGGTGGTCCAGGTGTTCCGCGGCTAGTCTTCCTTAAGACTGGAAACGCCCGCTCACCTTTGACGGGTTTTCTGGAAACGCCCGCTCACCTTTGACTCCTAATGGGGCCCGGAGGTGAGCGGGCGTTTGGTTTTGGGCGACCAAAGGTGAGCGGGGGTTGGGAGATTGTTTGCCATACATGAGCGGGCGTCGCGGGGTGGCAGACTGGTTGGGTGACTTTGCCGAACGAACCTGCCCCGGAGGCCACCCCTGGATTCCCTGACGGGGATGACCCGGAAGCCCAGTTGAGCGCCCTGGCTGCGGCGCGGATCGCCGTCGACGTCCTGCTCGACGGCGGTGTGCGGCACGTGGTGGTGTCGCCTGGTTCCCGGTCGGCCCCCATGGCGTACGCCCTGGCCGAGGCCTCCGCGGCCGGCCGGGTGGACCTGCTGGTCCGGATCGATGAACGGTCCGCCGGGTTCACGGCCCTGGGCCTGGCCCTGTCCACCGGCTCGCCCGCAGCCGTGCTCACCACGTCCGGGACCGCCGTCGGAAACCTGATGCCGGCGGTGATGGAGGCCAACCATGCTGCCGTACCGCTCATCGTCCTGTCCGCGGACCGGCCGGAGGAGCTGCGCGGAACCGGCGCCAACCAAACCACCGTGCAGCCGGACCTGTTCGGTGACCAGGTCCGGTTCGCGGCCGACATACCCGCCGGAACCAGTCCGGAGCGGGCCATTCAAACCGGGCTTTCCGCGGCAGCCGGCGCCTTCCCGGACCTGCCGCCGGGCCCGGTCCAGCTGAACCTCGCGTTCCGCGACCCCCTGGTCCCGTCCCCCGAAGAAGGTCTGCCGGAGGCGGTGGAACGGACGCGCTACCGGGTGGGCACCGAGCCCCTGGTCATGAACCTGCCCCCGGCAGCGGCCAGCCTGCCGGAGCGGCGCACCGTGGTGCTGGCAGGGCACGACGCCGGCCCGGTCGCCGAGGCGTTCGCCCGCGCCCACAACCTGCCGCTGCTCGCCGAACCGTCCTCCAATTCCCGGTTCGGACCCAACGCCGTGGGCCCGTACCGGCTGCTGCTGGAGCATTTCGGACCCAGCTCGGCGCAGCCGATTGAGCGCGTGGTGCTGTTCGGCCGGCCCACCCTGTCCCGTCCCGTGGCCGCGCTGCTGGCCCGCGACGATGTTGAATCCGCTCTGTACCAGCCGGTTCCGGTCGCATGGTACGAGCCTGGCCGACGCACCGAGCTGCCGCTGGAGAACCTGGCCGACCTTGCCGATTTCGCCGGCCGGGGCACCTCCGCCTGGCTGGACACCTGGCTCCTCGCCGGCTCGGCTGCCCAGCATGCCCTGGACCAGGTGGTCTCCGCAGAGGCCGCCGCCACCGGCCCCTCCGTCGCCTCGCTGGTCTGGAAGCACGCCCGCGGCCAGCTGCTGCTGGGGTCCTCCAACGGCATCCGGGACGTGGACCTGGCCGGAGTGCCCGCCACTGATCCGGCCGCCACCGTCTACGCAAACCGGGGCCTTGCCGGGATCGACGGCACCATTTCCACAGCAACCGGCATTGCCCTGGGCGGCCGGCAGGAGACCACCGCCCTCATGGGCGACGTGACCTTCCTCCATGAGGCCGGCGGACTCCTCCTCGGCGCGGGGGAGGAGCAGCCGGACCTGCGGATCGTGGTCCTGAATGATTCCGGCGGCGCCATCTTCGGGCTGCTGGAGCACGGGGGAGTCGAGGAGGGCGGCCGGTACGGGGACGTCGTCGAGCGCCTCTTCGGTACCCCGCACTCAGTGGACATCGCGGCACTCGCCGCAGCGTACGGCGTCGCACATTCACTGGTAAGTACGACGGCGGGACTCGCCGAAGCGCTGGCCCGGCCTGTGCAGGGGCGCAGCATCGTGGAGGTCCGGACGGACCGCCGGCAGCTGCGGCAGCTCCACGCCCGCATCAAGGAAGCGGTGGCCGCGGCAGTTGAGGGCGTGCTGGCCGGCCGGTAAGCGCCTGGGGGCGTGCGCACGTCCTCGACGCGCATATTCCCTCTGGAAGCACAAATTCCCTGGCGCTACCGAGATAACGGCAGCGCCAGGGAATTTGGGCTTCGAAAGCGGACCAAGCTAAAGCACTCGGCTGAGGAACTCCTTGGTGCGCGCATGCTGGGGGTTGGCGATGATCCCGCGGGGATCGCCCGACTCCACCACCACGCCGCCGTCCATGAAGGTCAGGGTGTCGCCCACTTCGCGGGCGAAGCCGATCTCGTGGGTCACCACGATCATGGTCATGCCGGACTTTGCCAGGTCCTTCATCACGTTCAGGACGTCGCCCACCAGCTCCGGGTCCAGGGCCGAGGTGGGCTCATCAAAGAGCATGAGCTCAGGCTCCATGGCCAGCGCCCGGGCGATGGCCACGCGCTGCTGCTGGCCGCCGGAAAGCTGGGACGGGTAGTGGCCTGCCCGGTCGCCCAGCCCCACACGGTCCAGCAGCTCAAGCGCCCGCTTCTGGGCCTCGGCCTTCGGCTGGCCCTTCACATGCACCGGTGCTTCCATGACGTTCTGGAGCGCGGTCTTGTGCGGGAACAGGTTGAACCGCTGGAACACCATGCCGATTTCCCGGCGCTGGGCGGCGATTTCCTTGGTCTTGAGGTCGTGGAGCCGGCCGTTGACCTCGCGGTAGCCGATCAACTGACCGCCCACGGAAATCCGCCCGGCACTGATCGTTTCCAGGAGGTTCACGCAGCGCAGCATGGTGGACTTGCCGGAACCCGAAGGCCCGATCACCACGGACACCTCGCCCTGTTTGACGGTCATGTCGATGCCCCGCAGCACATGGTGGTGCCCGTAGTACTTGTGGAGGCCCTCGATCTGGACCAGCGGCTTTTCTGCTGTGATCGTCATCGTGCACTCTCCTCGGGGAAGTCCGTCTTCATTGACCGGTGTGCATCGGCACCGGCCGCGGCAGCCTTGGCAGCAGCCGGGTTGACACCGGCTGCGGGGGCCTGGTTGTCCACGCCCCTGCCGTAGTAGGCCTCGATGAAGTGCTGACCCACCATCAGGATGCTGGTGATTACCAGGTACCAGATGGCTGCCACGATCAGCAGCGGCACGGGCAGATAAGTGCGGTTGGCCAACGCATTGGTGGCAAATGTCAGGTCCAGGGTGAACGGGACCGCCAGGACCAGCGAGGTGGTCTTCAGCATGCCGATGGTTTCGTTGCCGGTTGGCGGCACGATCACCCGCATGGCCTGGGGAAGGATGATCCGCCACATGATTTTGCCCTTGGACATGCCCAGCGCCTCGGCGGCTTCCTGCTGGCCCCTGTCCACGGACTTGAGGCCGGCCCGGAAGATCTCCGCCAGGTAGGCGGATTCGTTGAGACCCAAACCGAGGATGGCAGCCACCGTGGCAGTGATGACTGCGGAGGTGTCCAGGCTGAAGAATTCAGGTCCAAACGGAATGCCCGCACTGATCTTGGGATAAAGGACCGAAATCAGGCCCCACAACACCAGCTGGGTATAGACGGGTGTGCCGCGGAAGAACCACACCCAGACCCAGCTCGACCAGCGGAATATGGGGTTGTCGGACTGGCGCATGAATGCCAGCAGGATGGCCAGGACGATGGCCAGGACCATCGAGGCCACGGTAAGCAACAGCGTCCAGCCCACACCCTGGACCACCTTGACGTCCAGGATGTAGGTGCCCACAACGTCCCAGCGGAAGTTGGGGTTGGTGAACAGGCTCTGCAGGAACACTGCTACGACAGCGAGGATGATGAGGGCGCTGATCCACCGGCCGGGGTGGCGCACCGGCACTGACTTGTTCAGTACCGGCGCATCCCGGTGTTGAGGGTGTTCCATATGCACGCCTGACTTGTCGTCGGTAACGCGAAAACTCAAGACTTGACCGCCGGGTTGACCTCGGACTTGGTGATGGCGCCCTCAGAGTTGCCCCAGCCCTCAAGGATCTTCTTGTAGGAGCCGTCTTCCATCAGCTTGGTGACGGTCTTCTGGATGACCTCTGCCCAGGCGGTGTCAGCCTTGGCCACAGCAATGCCCTGGGGAGCGGAATCGTAGACGTCGCCCAGCTTCTCCAGCTGGCCGTTGGTCTGGGTCAGCGCGTAGCCGATGATGGGGGAGTCGGCGGTCATGGCGTCGATGCTGCCGTTTACCAGTCGGGTGGTGACATCCGTCTGGTTCTTCAGGGTGACGATGTCAATGGGCTTCTTGCCGTCCGCGACGCACTTCTTGTTGCGGTCCGAAAGATCCGGGTCTTCCTGGACGGTGCCGGTCTGCACACCGATGGACTTGCCGCAGACATCATCCAGGGAGAACTTCTTGGGGTTGCCCTTCTGCACGGCCCAGGCGGTGCCGGCGTTGAAGTAGCTGACCATGTTCACGGCGCCCAGTCGCTCCGGGTTGATGGTGAACGAGGAGATGCCCAGATCGTACTTGGGGCCGAGGGCCGGAAGGATGCCGGTGAACTCGGCAGTCTGGACCTGGACCTTGAGGCCCAGCGTGGCGCCGATGGCCTTGGCGATGTCCACGTCGTAGCCCACGGGAGTCTGGCCGTCCGGACCCAGGAATTCGGCCGGTGCGTAGCTGGTGTCGGAGCCTACCGTGATGGTGCCCTTGGACTTGATGGTGTCCGGGACCATGGCAGCGAGGGCGTCGTCCTTCTTAACCGTGGACGGATCAAAGCTCGCGCTGGCCTTGCCTGAGGACGTGGCCGCGCCGGAGGGACCCGTTTCCGAGGCGTTCGTGCATGCTGAGAGGGCCAGGGCGCTGATGGCGATCATGGTGGCAGCGGTCAGCTTGGAAGTGCCCAGGAGGGTACGGGGAGTCTGCATTTCTTACCTTTTGTTGCAGGGGCTATGAGGTACTAACGCGGCTTATAGTGTAACGCTCAACAAGAGAGGTACGTCACACGCAACTAAGTTTCACTATTGGATAACTGTAGCGGGGGCAAAAGCAAGCCTTTAGGAGCGGGAAGAGTCTGTGATCCCAGACCTCGTACCGAATCCGGGGGAAAATCAGCTCTTGATGCCCAGCGATTCCAGCATGGGCCGGAACTTGGCCCACGTTTCGGCCAGCTCGGCTTTGGGCTGCGAGCCGTCAACGATGCCGCAGCCGGCATATAGCCTCACGGTGTCGGTCGACTCGATGACCGCACCGCGCAGGGCGATGCCCCATTCGCCGTTCCCGGCGGCATCCAGCCAGCCCACCGGCCCGGCATAGGGGCCGCGGTCAAGATGTTCCAGCTTCCGGATCAGTTCGCCCGCCACCAGGGTGGGGGTTCCGCAGACAGCTGCCGTGGGATGCAGGGCGTTGATCAGGGCCAGGCAGGTGGGCACGTGGCCCTCCACCTCGGTGAGTTCCGCCTTGACGTCCGAGGCCAGGTGCCACACGTTGGGCAACTCCAGGATGAAGGGCTCATCATGCGCATTCATGGCCTCCGAGAACGGCGCCAGCTGCCTGGTCAGGGACTGGATGGCAATCTCGTGCTCATGCCGCTGCTTCTCGGAGCCGGCGAGCACGCGCGTAGCGTAATCCATGGGCGGACCGTCCTCGCCGTGCGCGTCGCGGCGGTCCAGGGTGCCGGCCAGCACGCGCGCCTGCGCGGTGCGGCCCTCCACCTGGATCAGCATCTCGGGCGTGGCCCCCACCAGCCCGTCCACGCCGTACGTCCAGCATTCGCGGTACCGTGCGGCAAGTTCGCGCAGCACGTCCGCGGCATGTACGCCGGAAGGAATAGTAGCCACAACGTCCCGCGCCAGCACCAGTTTCTCCAGTGCCCCCGTGCGGATCTCGGCAACACCGGCGGCCACGGCCTCCATCCAGGCTTCCTCGCTGAGGGAACCGGTGTGCAGCGTTGCGCCGGCCGCCAGGGGGAGGGGGCGTACGACGGCGCCGCGGGCTTTGCCGGGCACGCCGCCCAGGGAAGCGTCCCCGGCGGAGTCCGCTGCCGCCGTCGTGCCTTCAACGTCCGGGTCTTCGGCGGGAGCACCGCTGAGCCAGCGGTCCAGTGCGGCGAGGGCTGACGCTTCGGTGAGCTGGCCGTCGTCGAACGTCAATTGCGTGAGCCATGCCTGGTTGTCCCGGACGCCCACCACGATCTCGGGCACGATCAGCCGCGACTCGTGGGCGGAAGTCTTGGAAAAGGCAAAGGAGCCGAAGGCGACGGGGCCAGTGCCGGGCAGCTCCACGGAGTCCGCGACCTCAGCCTCGAGGACCAGGTGCCGCCACCAGATGTCCGCCTCCAGGAACCGGTCCGGCCCGGTGGCAGTGAAGCGCGCAA
Organism: Arthrobacter sp. NicSoilB11; assembly: GCF_019977375.1. NCBI lineage: Bacteria > Bacillati > Actinomycetota > Actinomycetes > Micrococcales > Micrococcaceae > Arthrobacter > Arthrobacter sp. NicSoilB11. Next base: position 3,275,488 of record NZ_AP024657.1, on the reverse strand, counting down.
TCTCGCCAAGCCCGGCCAGCCCGGCTTCCCTGCGGGTCCAGCACAGGACGTCGTCCCTGACCAGAAACGAAGGCAGCCCCCCGGGGAACGCTTTGCCATCCAGGGGGACTGTCAAGGTGCGGAACGTGCTCGTCATGATGAGACAACACTACTCCCGCGTACACGGTGGCCTCCCCGGCACCCTGATGCAGGCTTGAGTGGGCAAAAAAGGGCTGGTCAGCACGCACGGGAACATTTGAGACAATGTCATGGTGAACCGAGCATCCTTGGATAAGCGTCCGGACGAAGTAGCCACGATGTTTGACGACGTCGCACCGAAATACGACGTCGTCAACGATGTCCTCTCCATGGGGCAGACCCGCCGCTGGCGGAAGATCGTGGTGGACGCGATGGAAGTCTCCAAGGGCCAGCGCGTCCTGGACCTCGCGGCCGGAACGGGTACCTCCAGCGAGCCATATGCCGACGCCGGCATAGACGTGGTGGCCTGCGACTTCTCCCTGGGCATGCTCAAGGTGGGAAAGCGCCGCCGCCCGGACATCAACTTCATTGCCGGTGACGCCACCAACCTGCCGTTCGCTGACAACACGTTCGATGCCACCACCATCTCCTTCGGCCTCCGCAACGTGAACGAGCCCAAGAAGGCGCTGCTGGAGATGCTGCGCGTCACCAAGCCGGGCGGCCGGCTGGTCATCGCCGAGTTCTCCCAGCCCGTGGTCCCGCTGTGGCGCACCATGTACACCGAATACCTGATGCGGGCCCTGCCGGCCATCGCGGTCAAGGTCGCCTCCAACCCGGACGCCTACGTCTACCTGGCCGAGTCCATCCGCGCCTGGCCGGACCAGGACCACCTGGCCGCCTGGCTGCAGGAGGCCGGCTGGGAGAATGTCACCTACCGCAACCTGACCGGCGGCATCGTGGCAGTCCACCGCGCCTTCAAGCCCGCCCCGCCGTCCAACGGCGGCGCTGCCGCCATCGCCGCGCACAAGGGCCCGGTGGCCAAGCTGCGCCGCAACATCGTCCGCTGACCTGTGAAGGTACTGATTGTCGGCGCCGGCCCTGCCGGGTCCACCGCCGCGTACTACCTCGCCAAGGCCGGCCTCGATGTCACGGTCCTGGAGAAAACCAGCTTCCCGCGCGAGAAAGTCTGCGGCGACGGACTCACGCCCCGGGCCGTCCGCGAGATCCAGAAGCTCGGCCTGCCGCACCCTGAGAACGACGGCTGGCGGCGGAACAAGGGCCTGCGCCTGATCGCCGGCGGCCGCACCATCGAACTGCCCTGGCCCGAGGTGTCCGACTTCCCGCAGTACGGCCTGATCCGCACCCGGCTTGGCTTTGACGAGGAACTGGCCCGGCACGCCCAGGCCGCGGGTGCCACCATCCTTGAGCGGCACAGCGTCACCGATGCCCTCCGGGACGACGACGGCCGGGTCACCGGGGTCCGCGCAGCGCTCCTTGACGAGTCCGGACGCAAGACGGGACAGACGCACGACTTCAGTGCCGACGTCGTCCTGGCCGCCGACGGCAACTCCACCCGCACCGCTGTCTCACTCGGCATCCAGAAGCGCGACGACCGGCCGCTCGGCGTCGCCGTCCGCACCTACTTCACCTCGCCGCGCACCGACGACGACTGGATGGAAGGCTGGCTGGAACTTCCCGGCCGTGACGGCAAGCTGCTGCCCGGCTACGGCTGGGTGTTCGGCGTGGGCGACGGCACGTCGAACGTGGGCCTGGGCATCCTGAACTCCTCCAAGGAATTCGGCAAGCTCGACTACAAGCAGGTCCTGCGCGATTGGACCGCCGGCATGCCCGCCGACTGGGGCTTCACACCGGAAAACCAGGTGGGCGAGATCCGCGGCGCCGCGCTGCCCATGGGCTTCAACCGCACCCCGCACTACTCGCCGGGACTCCTGCTGCTGGGCGACGCCGGCGGCATGGTGTCCCCGTTCAACGGTGAGGGCATCTCCTACGCGATGGAGTCGGCGCGTTTTGCCGCGGAGTTCATCATCGACGCCTCCTCGCGCTCCATGGCAGCAGGCGGAACGTACGACGCCGACGCGCACCTTTCGCGGTACGCGGACTACGTGCGGGACCAGTGGGGCTCGCACTTTACCCTCGGCCGGGCCTTCGCCGCGCTGATCGGCAAGCCGGCCGTCATGAAACTCGCGCTGCGGACAGGCATGCCAATCCCAGTGCTGATGCGGTTCGTGGTCAGGCTCCTTGCCAACCTCACGGACCCCACCGCCAAAGGCTTCGAGGACCGGGTGATCCGCGTCCTGGAATCGCTGGTTCCGGCCACGTCCAATACCCCGTCAGCTCCGAATCAGCGGTATCCGCAACAAAAAGTTAGGGTTAACCCGTGACCAAATCCGCAGACCACAGCTGGACGCACGCCGGGCACGGCCTGCCGGACTCCGAACCCAGCCTCAACACCACCGCCATTGCCACGGGCCTCCAGCTGCCGGCAGGCTTCGCGGCCATCGCGGGGGACGCCGAGCTGGGGCCGGCCATCACCAACAACCTGGCCAAGGTGGAGAAGAAACTCCGGGAAGCCATCGCCAACTCGGATCCGCTGGCTGACGCAACGTCGCGCCACTTGGTGGAAGCCGGCGGCAAGCGCATCCGGCCGCTGCTGACCCTGCTCTGCGCCCACCTCGGGGACGCATCCCTGCCCGCAGTGGTGCAGGCCGCCGTCGTGGTGGAACTGACGCACCTGGCAACCCTGTACCACGACGACGTTATGGACTCCGCGCCGTTCCGCCGCGGCGCCCCTACGGCCCACGAAGTATGGGGCAACTCCGTGGCCGTCCTGACTGGGGACCTGATCTTTGCCCGGGCCTCCATCCTGGTGTCCGAACTCGGCGGGCGTGCGCTGGGCATCCAGGCCCGCACGTTTGAGCGGCTGTGCCTGGGCCAGCTGCACGAAACGGTGGGGCCCCGCCCTGACGAGGATCCGGTGGAGCACTACCTCTCCGTGATCGCGGACAAGACCGGCTCGCTGGTGGCAGCTTCCGGCCAGTTCGGTGCCATCTTCTCCGGCGCCGACGAGGCCCTTGAGGACATCCTGGTGGAGTACGGCGAGAAGGTGGGCGTCGCGTTCCAGCTGGCCGACGACGTCATCGATGTAACCGGCGTGAAGGTGAAGTCCGGCAAGTCGCCCGGAACGGACCTGCGTGAAGGCGTTCCCACCCTGCCCGTCCTGCTCCTGCGCAAGGCTGCCGCTGACGGTGACCAGTCCGCCGTCGACCTTTTGACGCTGATTGACGGCGACCTGTCCTCTGATGATGCACTGGCTGCCGCCGTGGCCGGGCTGCGCGAGCACCCTGTCACTGCTCAGTCCTGGGTGGTGGCACGCCGCTGGGCCGACGAAGCCATCGCTGCCCTGGCCCCGCTGCCCGAGGGCGTGGTCAAGGAGTCGCTGTCCAACTTCGCGCTGGCCGTGGTGGACCGCGCCAGCTGATCCTTGGTTTTTAGGAGCCCGGTTCCCCTGGTTCATCCAGTTGGTGCCGGGCTTCTTCTTGTGCCCCCCCTTAACGGGACAGCCCCGGTCCTCAACAACCGAAGCTGCTGTGAACCGGGGCCATCTCTCCGTTCGCATCAGACCCGCCGGAGGCGTTTAGCGGATCCGTGAATAGCTTATGACAGCTTTGTCATAACGCACAAGTCCCTTGTTACTGCAGGTGTCAAAGATTTTTCAGGGCTGCCTTTGCGGCCGTCGTGGGGCACATTGAGGGCCGCCCCCTGCATACAGGGCTGAACCTGTGGCGGGTCCGTGTCGAAGTGCCCCACGACTGCAGGTTCTCCACATGGCGCGGCTCGGAACTGTCGCTTGCGGCAAGGTACAGGGGACCGTGGAGCCATGGATATTGAGGCTTTTCTCCGTCGCCGGGGAGGGGTGGCCCGGACTGCAGCACTGCACCGGGCGGGATTCTCCAGAACGCGGGTGGACAAGTTCCTGGCAGCAGGCCTCATCGTGAGGGGCCGGCGGGGTGTTTACGGCCTGCCGGTGGAAGGCGGCGTGCTCGGTTTGGCGCTGCAGCACAATGCGCTCGTGACCTGCCTTTCCGCTGCCCCCGTTTATCAGCTGTGGACCCTGGAGAAGGCGGGTGTGGTCCATCTGAGCCCTGGGCACAGGAAGGCAGTGCCGGGCACCCTCACCCACGGCCGGATCCGCCACCCTGTCCATCCCTGGCTGCCGGTGGCAGGCCTGGCCGACGTCCTCATCCATGCCCTGCACTGCCTGCCGGAACTGGAGGCGCTGGTAATGGTCCAGTGTGCCGCGCAACGCGGTGATGTGACGGTGGACTTCCTGCGGCGCAAGCTTCCCGGGAACCGCAACGCCCGTGCCCGGTCAGTCCTGGATCACGTAATTCCGCGGGCGGACTCGCTCCTGGAAGTCTTGGCCAACTACCACTTCCACAGGGCCGGCCTCCATGTCCGCCGGCACGTGGAGCTCCCGGGGGTGGGTGAAGTGGACTTCCTGATTGAGGATTTCCTGGTGGTGGAAACCGACGGCGCCAGCCACCTGGAGGCAAAGCAGGTTAAGAAGGACAGGGCACGCAACAATGCCACAGTGGTTGGCGGGCGTCTCTGCCTGAGGTTCGGCTATGCGGATGTGGTCCACCATCCCGGGGTGATGGTGGACCAGGTCCTGGCGGTGCTGGAACAGAGCCGGCGGGGATCATTCAGTGCGCGGTGAGTTCCCGCGGTCGCGGGGCACTTTGGCCGCGACAGTTGGCAAAACAGGCTGGAATCACGGCGTGTCCGTGTCAAAGTGCCCCAGGACCGCAGCAAGGCAGCCCAGCCGGAAGCGGGGAGTCCCTACTCTTCCTCTTCGTCCTCGAACGCCCACTCGAACATGTCGAAGACGAATTCGGAGAAGGTGCCTTCCTCGGACTTCCACTGGCCGCGGGCATTGTTGCGGCGGTACACGATGGGATCGGGGACGCTGAGGTCTCCTACGCGGAAGCCCCAGGTGAACTGTTCCTCTTCGTCCTCGAGGAACATGAGGAAGCCCTCGTCGTCGACCTCGAGCTCTTCGGGGTCCCAGAAGTAGTGGTAGGCCTCCATGAGGTCCTCGCAGCCGCCAAGGGCCAGGTAGAACTCGCGCAAAACCAAGGGGATCTGGAACTGGTGCCCGGCGAGGGCCTTATCCAGTTCCTCCGGGGTCAGGCCGTCCTCTTCCTGCCATTCATCCTCGAGATACTTCGGAACAAGCGCACGGAACTTCTCGAGGAACATGTCAGTCATGCTCATATCCTAGCCAATGCGGAGCACCCCAAAATGACACCGGGGCAGCACTCACAGCCCTGGATCGGTGCCGCGCCGGTGCCACCCGCGGACTGCGAGGGGGGCCTGCCAGGAACGCCGCCACGCCAGGACCCGGAACGTGAAAACCACTGCCGCGATGGCGGCCGCCGTCAGGACGTTGAACACGCCGAAGACCCAGAGCACGGCAGTCATGGCAGCCCCTACAAAAGCCGGCAGCGCGTAGATGTCCTTGGGGTTGAACAGTTCGGGAACCTCATTGGCGGTGATGTCCCGCAGCAGCCCTCCGCCCACCGCCGTCGTCACCCCCAGCAGCACGGACGCCACCGGGTTAAGGCCCGTGGCCAGCGCCTTGAGCGTGCCGGTCATGCAGAACAAGGCCAGGCCGGCGGCGTCGAACAGGATCAGCAGGGACGTGTAGCGCTGCACGCTGGAGAACAGGAAGAAGACCAGCACGGTGGCCAGCAGCGGCGGGGCCAGGTACGCCGGATTGGTGAAGGCGGCGGGAACAATGGCCAGGATGATGTCCCGGATGACGCCTCCGCCGAGCCCCACCAGGGAGGCGAGCAGCAGCGATCCCACAATGTCGATCTGCTTCCGCGCCGCCAGCAGCGAGCCCGAGACGGCAAAGAAAAACACGCCCAGCAGATCCAGCCACACCGGGGAGTTGTCAAAGGCGAATGTCATGGGGCGTCCCGGTATTTCAAAGAGGGCGGACAGGGCGGCTCCAACGTTACGCTAGCCCCTATGAACAGCCCCATCATGATCGCCTGTGCCCATGGGACGTCCAACACACAGGGGGCCGCGGAGGTCAACGCCCTGCGCGCCGCCATTGCTGAACTGCGGCCAGGCCTCGACGTCCGGGAAGCCTATGTGGACGTCCAGCAGCCGGACCTGGTGGATGTGGTGGCGGGCCTGCCGGAGGGGGAGGCCGCCGTGGTGGTTCCCTTGCTGCTCAGCGTTGGCTACCACGTGAAGGTGGACATCGCGCGGGCCGTGAAGAGCCGTCCGGGCAGTGCGGCCGCCGCACCGCTGGGCCCCGACCCGCGGCTCGCCAGACTGCTGGACCAGCGGCTGCGCGAAGCCGGGACCACGGACAACGACGTCATCGTCCTTGCCGCCGCCGGCTCGTCCAACCCCAACGCCGCCGTCAGCGTGGAGGAGTTGCTGCGCCAGCTCCAGGAGCTCCGGTCCAACCGGATCGTGGCCGCCTACGGTGCCTCGGCCAAGCCCTCAGTGCCCGACGCCGTCGCGATGCTTCGGGAGGAACTTGAAGGAGGTGCCGGGGCGGGGGAGTCCGCCGGGGCCGTCGACGTCGGCGGTCGGGTGGTGATTGCCTCCTACCTCCTGGCGCCGGGCTTCTTCCACGACCAGCTCGCCAAGGCAGGAGCCGACGTCGTGACCGAACCCCTGCTGCCGTCCCCCGTGCTCGCCGAGATCGCGCTGGACAGGTACGACGCCGCCGTCGCAACGATGAACGGGACCCCTGCGGAAGCACCGGCAGCGGCACCCCTGGAAGCCGCCGCACCGGCCCCGGCCGCACCCGCCGCGGATGCACAGGAGGGTGGCATCTTCAAGGCCCTCCGGCGTTTCGTGACGAAATATTTCCCTAGGTGACTTAGCGTTTCCGGCCCTTTGTGACGCAATTCGGGCGGGACCTACAGTCGATGCATGACTGATACAGCTCTAGCCGGAGCGTCCGCGGACTCCGCTGCCACCAAGCGCCCCGCCCGCCCGTCCCGTCCTGCTGCGAAGCCGCACGGGCAGTGGAAGGTGGACGGCAAGACGCCCCTGAATGCCAACGAAACCTGGAAACAGGAAGACGACGGCCTGAACGTGCGCGAGCGTATCGAGACCATCTACGCCAAAGAGGGCTTCGACGCGATCCCCGGCCAGGACCTGCACGGCCGGTTCCGCTGGTGGGGCCTGTACACCCAGCGCAAGCCCGGGATCGACGGCGGCAAGACCGCAACGCTTGAGCCGCACGAGCTCGAGGACAAGTACTTCATGCTGCGCGTGCGGATCGACGGCGGCGCCCTGACCACCGAGCAGCTGCGCGTCATCGGCCAGATCTCCGTGGACTTCGCCCGCGACTCCGCCGACCTCACCGACCGCCAGAACATCCAGCTGCACTGGATCCGCGTGGAGGACATCCCCGAGATCTGGAACCGCCTGGAAGGCGTGGGCCTGTCCACCACCGAGGCCTGCGGGGACGTTCCCCGCGTCATCCTGGGCTCGCCCGTGGCGGGCATCGCCAAGGACGAGATCATCGACCCCACCCCGCTCATCGAGGAGCTGGGGGAGCGGTTCATCGGCAACCCGCTGCTGTCCAACCTCCCGCGCAAGTACAAGACCGCGATCACCGGCCACCCCAGCCAGGACGTGGTGCACGAGATCAACGACTGCGCCCTGGTTGGCGTGAAGCACCCCGAATTCGGCGCCGGCTACGACCTGTGGGTGGGTGGCGCGCTGTCCACCAACCCGATGCTCGGCAAGCGCCTGGGCGCGTTCGTGAAGCCGGAGCAGGCCGCGGACGTGTGGCTGGGCGTCACCAGCATCTTCCGTGACTACGGCTACCGCCGCATGCGCACCAAGGCCCGCCTGAAGTTCCTGCTGGCTGACTGGGGTCCGGAGAAGTTCCGCCAGATCCTCGAGGACGAATACCTGGGCTACAAGCTGGCCGACGGTCCCGCCGCGCCCAAGCCCACCGCACCGGGCGACCACATCGGCGTGCACGAGCAGAAGGACGGCAAGTTCTTCATCGGCGCCACCCCGCTGGCCGGCCGGCTGTCCGGGGCCCAGCTGGTTAGGCTCGCGGACACCCTTGAGGCCCGCGGCTCCCGGCGCCTGCGCACCACCCCGCACCAGAAGCTGGTGGTCCTGGACGTCGAGAAGGAACAGGTTGAGCCCCTGGTGGCTGAACTGGACGCCCTGGGCCTGTCCGCCCGCCCGTCCGTGTTCCGCCGCGGCACCATCGCCTGCACCGGCATCGAGTACTGCAAGCTGGCCATTGTGGAGACCAAGCACACCGCCGCCACGGCCGTGGCCGAGCTGGAGCGCCGCCTGGCCGACCTCGCCGAATCCGGCGAGCTGCCGCAGGCACTTTCGCTGCACATCAACGGCTGCCCCAACTCCTGCGCCCGCATCCAGACGGCGGACATCGGGCTGAAGGGCATGATGCTGCCAACGCCCGACGGCGACCCCTCCCCGGGTTTCCAGGTCCACCTGGGTGGCGGGCTGGCTTCCAACGACCGCGAGGAAGCAGGGCTGGGACGCACCGTCCGCGGCCTGAAGGTGTACGTGGACGACCTGCCCGACTACGTGGAGCGGGTGGTCCGCCGGTTCGTGGCCGACCGTGCCGAAGGCCAGACCTTCGCCGAATGGGCCCACGCAGCAGACGAGGAGGCATTGCAGTAATGGCAAAACACCTGGCACCCGCACCCGCCAAGCGTCCCGTCGAGGAGCTCAAGGCGCTGGCTGAAGCCGGCGCTGCCGAGCTCGGCTGGGACGCCCCTGCCCGCGATGTCATCGCCTGGGTGGAGCGCAACTTCGAACTGCCCGCCGTCGCCGTCGCCTGCTCCATGGCCGACGCCGTCCTGCCCGCCCTGGTGGCGGACCAGATGCCCGGCGTCGACGTCCTCTTCCTGGAGACCGGCTACCACTTCCCGGAAACCTACGCCACGCGTGACGAGGTGGCCGCGAACCTCCGCGTCAACGTGGTGGACGTGCTCCCCGAAAACACTGTGGAGCAGCAGGACCGGCTCCTGGGCAAGGACCTCTTTGCCCGCGACGCCGCCCAGTGCTGCGCCCTCCGCAAGGTGGCCCCGCTGCAGCGCACCCTGGCCGGCTACGAGCTCTGGTTCACCGGCGTCCGCCGCGACGAAGCCCCCACCCGGACCAACACGCCGCTGATCGGCTGGGATGAGAAGAACGGCCTGGTCAAGGTCAACCCCATGGCCGCCTGGACATTCGACCAGCTGGTCCAGTACTCCGACGACAACCTCCTGCCCGTCAACCCGCTGCTTTCCCAGGGCTACCCCTCCATTGGCTGCCAGCCCTGCACCCGCAAGGTGGCACCCGGCGAGGACCCCCGCGCCGGCCGCTGGGCAGGAACCGACAAGACAGAATGCGGACTACACGTATGAGCACTTCACTTACCGAGGAGACCCAGGTGACTGACGCCGCCGTATCCACGCGCCTGTCCAGCCTGGACACCCTGGAGTCCGAGGCCATCCACATCATCCGCGAGGTTGTTGCCGAGTTCGAGAAGCCCGCGCTGCTGTTCTCCGGCGGCAAGGACTCCGTGGTGATGCTGCACCTGGCCACCAAGGCGTTCTGGCCCGGCAAGGTGCCGTTCCCCGTGCTGCACGTGGACACCGGCCACAACTTTCCCGAGGTCATCGACTTCCGCGACCGCACCGTTGAGCGGCTGGGCCTGAAGCTGGTGGTGGGCTCCGTCCAGGAGTTCATCGACCGCGGCGAGCTGGCCGAGCGCGCCGACGGCACCCGGAACCCGCTGCAGACCGTCCCCCTGCTGGACGCCATCCAGCAGAACAAGTTCGACGCCGTGTTCGGTGGCGGCCGCCGCGACGAGGACAAGGCCCGCGCCAAGGAGCGCATCCTGAGCCTCCGCGACGAGTTCGGCCAGTGGGACCCGCGCAACCAGCGCCCCGAGTTGTGGAACCTCTACAACGGCCGCCACACCGTGGGCCAGCACGTCCGGGCCTTCCCCATCAGCAACTGGACCGAGCTGGACATCTGGCGCTACATCGAACGCGAGAACATCGAGCTGCCGGGCCTCTACTACGCCCACGAGCGCGAGGTCTTCGCCCGCGACGGCATGTGGCGCGCGGTGGGCGAAGTGTCCCAGCCCCGCGACGGCGAGGAAGTCATCACCAAGACCGTCCGCTACCGCACAGTGGGGGACATGTCCTGCACCGGCGCTGTGGAATCCAACGCCTACACCGTGTCCGATGTCGTGGTGGAAGTCGCTGCCTCCACCCTGACCGAACGTGGCGCCACCCGCGCAGATGACCGCATCTCCGAGGCCGCCATGGAAGACCGCAAGAAGGACGGGTACTTCTAATGACCACCGAAGCAGTTCTCCCGGCAGACCTGGAAACGGCCCTGCCCACCACGCTCTTCCGCTTCGCCACGGCAGGATCGGTCGACGACGGCAAGTCCACTCTGGTGGGCCGCCTCCTTCACGATTCCAAGGCCATCCTGGCTGACCAGCTCGACGCCGTCGCCCGCACCTCGGCCGACCGCGGCTTCGGCGGCGACAAGGGCGGGATCGACCTGGCCCTGCTGACCGATGGCCTGCGCGCCGAGCGCGAACAGGGCATCACCATCGACGTGGCCTACCGCTATTTCGCCACCGACCAGCGCAGCTTCATCCTGGCCGACTGCCCCGGGCACGTGCAGTACACCAAGAACACGGTGACCGGCGCGTCCACTGCGGATGCCGTCGTCGTCCTCATTGACGCCCGCAAGGGTGTGCTGGAGCAGACCCGCCGGCACCTGTCCGTGCTGCAGCTGCTGCGCGTGGCGCACGTGATCGTGGCCGTGAACAAGATCGACCTGGTGGACTTCAGCGAGTCCGTGTTCCGCGGGATCGAAGCCGACGTGCAGCAGGTGGGCCGCGAACTGGGCCTGGGCTCCGACGGCATCAGCGACCTCCTGGTCATCCCGGTCTCCGCTCTCGACGGCGACAACGTGGTGGAGCGCTCCGAGCGCACCCCCTGGTACACCGGCCCCGCACTGCTGGAGGTCCTGGAGACCCTCCCCGCCGCCGATGAACTGGAAAGCCACCTGGAAAGCTTCCGCTTCCCGGTGCAGCTGGTCATCCGGCCGCAGGGCGCCCTGGCCCCCGACGCCGTCGCCGCCGGCCTGGATGTGGAGGCCTTCCGCGACTACCGCGCCTACGCCGGCCAGATCACCGAAGGCTCCGTAAAGGTGGGGGACCAGGTGTCCGTTCTGACACCGGGCCAGTCGCCGCGGACCACCACTGTGGTGGGCATCGACTTTGCCGGGGCTTCCCTGCAGGAAGCCGCCGCCCCGCAGTCGGTGGCCATCCGGCTGGCGGACGAGTTCGACGTCGCACGCGGTGACACCATCGCGGCCGCCGGCACCGTCCGCGAGGCTTCCGCCGACCTGTACGCCGCCCTGTGCTGGCTGTCCCCGAAGCCGCTCCGCGAAGGCCAGAAGGTGCTGGTCAAGCACGGCACCCGGACGGTGCAGGCGATGGTCCGCAGCGTCTCCGGCAAGCTGGACCTGGCCACCTTCAAGCTTGAAGGCGCCTCCAGCCTGGAACTGAACGACATCGGGCACGCGCAGCTCCGGCTCGCCGCCCCGCTGCCGCTGGAGAACTACCTGCACCACCGCCGCACCGGCGCGTTCCTGGTGATCGACCCGCTGGACGGCAACACGCTGGCCGCAGGCCTGGTCAAGGACCACCCGGGCGACCACGAGGACGAGCGCTACAGCATCTAGGTACTCCTTTCGAAACCGCGGCTTGTTCGCAGATCCGGACCGTGAAGGTTCTGACGCGCGAACAAGCCGCGGTTTTGCCGTCTCGTAAGGTTGTCAGAGGAGGCGAAAGCATGGAGACCATCAGCCCGAAGCTCCTCAACTGGGCGTCCATCCTTGATGACAAGACCCGCGAGCAGGCAGTGATGACCGCGGCCCTGCCGTTCATCTACCCGCACCTGGCGCTGATGCCGGATGCGCACCTGGGCATGGGCGCCACCGTGGGCTCCGTCATCCCCACGCTGCGCGCCATCATTCCGGCCGCGGTTGGCGTGGACATCGGCTGCGGCATGATCGCGGTGCGCACCCAGTACTCCGTGAAGGACCTGCCCAAGGACCGCAAGCGCCTCCGGGAGGACATCGAGCGGGTCATCCCCTTGTCGGCAGGGCATAACAACAGGCAGGTCCTTCCCACGGCGCAGCCGCGGATCGCGGAGCTGAAGCAGCGGGCCGCGAAGGCCGGTTTCAACCCTGCCCAGTACGTTCCCAAGTGGGAGCTGCAGCTGGGGTCCCTGGGCTCGGGGAACCACTTCATCGAGGTCTCCGCAGATGAGGACGACGGCGTGTGGCTCTTCCTGCATTCGGGCTCGCGGGGCATCGGCAACAGGATCGCCCAGCACCACATCGGCGTCGCCCGGCTTATCAGCCGCAAGAACCAGATTTACCTGCCGCACCCGGACCTCGCGTACCTGGACGAGGGAACCCCGCAGTTCGAGCGGTACATCGCCGAACTGCGCTGGGCCCAGCACTTCGCCCTGCTGAACCGGGAGGAGATGATGGACCGCGTAAGAACCCAGTTCAGCCACTGGGTGGGCGGGCCGGTCCGGGAACGCGAGCGGATCAACTGCCACCACAACTTCACCGAGCAGGAAACGCACTACGGCAAGTCCGTGTGGGTGTCCCGCAAGGGCGCCATCAAAGCCGCCCCCGGAGATCCCGGACTTATCCCCGGGTCCATGGGGACGGCGTCGTATGTTGTGGTGGGCCGTGGCAACCCGGCGTCGCTGAACTCCTCACCGCACGGGGCGGGGCGTGAGTACTCTCGGAACGCTGCCCGGAAGGCCTTCACGCTGGAGGAGCTGAAGCGGGCCATGCGGGGCATCGAGTTCCGCGCCTCGGAGGCCTTCATTGACGAAATCCCGGCCGCGTACAAGCCGATCGACCAGGTCATGCAGGATGCCGCGGACCTGGTCACGGTGCGGCACAAGCTGCGGCAGCTGGTCAACGTCAAAGGCAACTGAATCTGCGAAACAGGGCAGGAGTGCGGCCAAATGTGACGCTAGATGAACGTGCGTGACCCCCCGTTTCCGCGTCGTTGAACGGGTTTGGGCCACTCCCTATGGTGAAACAATGACTAGTTCCAAGCCCGGGATGACCCGCATCGTGGCAGGCGAAAGCGCGGTTCCCACGCGCAGGCGCGCCGTCGAGGCTGCCTTGGCCATTGGGCTGGTCCTGCTGATCGCCGTCGGCGCCATCGTGGCCTCGAACATTTCCCGCAACAGCGAGGCGCAGGCCGCCGAGCCCACCCCGGCCGCGGAACTGAAGCTGGGCTACTTCGGCAACGTCACCCACGCCGCGGCCCTGGTGGGCATCAAAAAGGGGTTCCTCGCGCACGCCCTGGGCAGCACCAGGCTCAGCACCGAAACCTTCAACGCCGGCCCGGCAGCCATCGAGGCCCTGAATGCCGGTGCCATCGACGCCGCCTACATCGGCCCCAATCCGGCCATCAACTCGTTCGCCAAGAGCCAGGGCCAGTCCGTGCGGGTGATTGCGGGCGCCGCGGCGGGCGGTGCACAGCTGGTGGTCAGGCCCGGGATCAACTCCGCCGCCGACCTCAAGGGCAAGACGCTCGCGTCCCCGCAGCTCGGCGGCACGCAGGACGTGGCGCTCCGGGCCTGGCTCAGCAAGCAGGGCTACAAGACCAACGTGGACGGCAGCGGCGATGTCGCCATCAACCCCACAGACAACGCCCAGTCCCTCAAGCTGTTCCAGGACGGAAAGCTCGACGGCGCGTGGCTGCCTGAGCCGTGGGCCTCACGATTGGTGCTCCAGGCCGGCGCCCAGGTGCTGGTGGACGAAAAGGACCTGTGGGACGGAACCGGCACCGGCAAGCCGGGCGAGTTTCCCACCACCATCCTGATCGTGAACCAGAAGTTCGCCGCGGACCACCCGGACACGGTCAAGGCGCTGCTGAAGGGGAACGCGGAATCGGTAGCGTGGCTCAATTCGGCGCCGGCCGGCCAGAAGGCGGAGCTCATCAACTCCGCCCTGCAGGAAACCGCCGGGGCAGCACTGCCGGGAGATGTCCTTACCAGGTCGCTGGCCAACATCACCTTCACCCTGGACCCCCTGGCCGGCAGCTACTCCAAGCTCCTCCAGGACGGCGTGGAGGCCGGCACCACCAAGAAGGCCGACATCAACGGACTCTTCGACCTCCGTGCCCTCAACCAGGTCACCGGCGGTACCGACAAGATTTCTGCGGCCGGACTCGGCCAGGACTGACCCACCCCCACTACCTAAGGACGGCACCATGCCAGTCGTACTGGAACACCTGGGCAAGCGCTTCGGCGACGGCGCCCCGGTACTGGACGACGTCAACGCCAACATCAATCAGGGCGAGTTCGTTGCCCTCCTCGGTGCCTCCGGCTGCGGCAAATCAACCCTCCTGAACATCATCGCGGGACTCGAAGCGCCGACGTCGGGCGCCCTGGAAGTACCTAGCGACGGCGCCGCCTTCATGTTCCAGGACGCCGCCCTCTTCCCGTGGCTCACCGCCCGGGAAAACATCGAGCTGGCCCTCAAGCTCCGCGGGGTGGGCAAGGCCGAGCGCAAGGCCAAGGCCCAGGAGCTCCTGGAACTGGTGCACCTGGGGACGGCGGGGGACAAGCGCCCGCACGAGCTCTCCGGCGGCATGCGGCAGCGCGTCTCGCTGGCACGTTCGCTGGCCCAGGACCGGCAGCTCCTGCTCATGGACGAGCCGTTCGCCGCGCTGGACGCAATCACCCGCGACCTGCTGCACGACGAGCTGGAACGCATCTGGAAGGAAACCGGGCGCACCATCGTCTTCGTCACCCACAACGTCCGCGAGGCCGTCCGGCTGGGCCAGCGCGTCCTGCTGCTGTCCTCGCGCCCCGGCCGCGTGGTCCAGGAATGGGCCGTCACCGAGGAACACCGAACCGACGCCGGGCTCGCCGGCCAGCTGACCGGGGTCATCACCGCCCGGCTGCGGGAGGAGATTCGCCGCCATGCCAAGTAAGTCCCTGTCCGGCTCCGCGCCGGTGGTTGAGCCCGACGAAACCAAAACCCGCGAGCCAGTCCATGCCGCCCTGACCCGGACGTCCACCGGCAACGAGGACCTCCGGGAGCTGGAATCCGGCCTTGACTCGCTGCAGTCCGACGCCGACCGCAAACACCGGATCGACTGGAGCCGCATCCTCCTGCCCGTAGCCGCGCTGCTGGTGCTGGTGCTGGTCTGGCAGTTCTACGTGTCCCTGGGCGTCAAACGGCGCGACCTGGTTCCCGGGCCGCTGGACGTCCTTGGCCAGCTGGGCGTTCTCTGGGGCGACGGCAAGTTCCAGGAATCAGTCTGGACGTCGCTGCAGCGCGGCGTGGTGGGCTTCCTGATTTCGGTGGCCATCGCCACGCCGGTCGGCTTGCTCCTGGCCCAGGTGGCACCGCTGCGGCGCGCGTTTGGACCGCTCATTTCGGGACTGCAGGTCCTGCCCTCCGTGGCCTGGGTCCCCGCGGCCATTATCTGGTTCGGCCTTACCGACGCCACCGTGTACTTCGTGGTGTTCATGGGCGCCATCCCGTCCATCATCAACGGGCTCATCTCCGGCGTGGACCAGATCCCGCCGCAGTACCGCCGGGTGGGCACGGTGCTTGGCGCGTCCCGGCTGCAGATGGCCCTGCAGATTGTCCTCCCGGCCGCGCTGCCGGGCTACCTGGGCGGCCTCAAACAGGGCTGGGCCTTCTCCTGGCGCTCCCTCATGGCCGCGGAGATCATCGCTGTGGGCGGCACCATCGGCTTCGGCCTGGGGTCGCTGCTGGACCAGGGCCGGACCCTGTCCGACATGGGCGTGGTCATGGCCGCCATCCTGCTGATCCTCGCGGTCGGCATCCTGATTGAGCTTCTGGTGTTCGGCCCCATCGAGAAGCGCCTCCTGCGCCGCCGCGGCCTCCTGGCCGGCAGCACCCGCTAAGTCAGCCCGCACCCAGGCACCTGAGAGCCCGACGGCGAGTCCCGCCGTCGGGCTCTCTGCTGTCCTGTGCTCTGACTGTTCTGTGCCCTGACCTGACGGAACCGGGGCACTTTGACACGGACACGCCGGGTTTCAGGGCCGGTTCGACGCCGGAACGCGCCAAAGTGCCCCGCGACCGCCGGCGCCCACCAGGACGGGCCGTGGCAGACTGGCGCCATGACCGCCAGCTTCGAGTGCCGCACCGCGTCCCCGCTCCCCGTGGAGCAGCTCTTCGACCGGGCGCGCAGCATTGACATCCACTTGGAGTCGCAGCGGACAGCGGGCGAGCGGGCGGTGGGAGGGGTGACAACCGGGCTTATCGGGGAAGGCCAGGAAGTAACGTGGCGAGCCAGGCACCTCGGCATACCGCTCACCATGACCAGCCGCATTACCGCCTTCGATTACCCGCGCAGTTTTACCGACGAACAGGTCAAGGGCCCCTTCAAGGCCTTCCGGCACGTCCACGAATTCGCGCCTACTGCCACGGGAAGCCTGATGGTTGACCGGGTGGAGTTCACCGCCCCGCTGGGGGTCCTGGGCCGCGCCGTCGAGCGCCTGTTCCTGGCCCGGTACCTGGAGCGCCTCATCGTCCGCAGGGGCAGGTTCCTCGCCGCTGCGGCTAAACGTTTGTGACGCAGCATTACCTTACGTGAACTGGTGTTGCTCGGCCTTTGTGGGCGAATGTGACGCGGACCTACCGTTGATTCATGGCAATTCAGGACATTTACCCCACGGCGCTGCGGCTGCTCGGCCGCCCGGTGCTGGTGGTGGGCGGCGGCCCCGTTGCCGCCCGCCGCGCCAAGGGGCTGCTCGACGCAGGGGCCGTGGTCACCGTCGTGGCTCCGGTTGCCTCGCCCGCGCTGCTGGAGATGGCCGGCGCCGGCCTGCTCACCTGGGAAGCGCGGCCCTACCTTTCCAGCGACGTCGACGGCGTGTGGTTCGTCCAGACCGCCACCGGCGATTCCGCCGTGGACGCCCAGGTGTCGGCCGACGCCGAGGCACAGCGCGTTTGGTGCGTCAACGCCTCCAACCATGAAGCTTCCGCCGCCTGGACTCCCGCCGTTGCGGAGGTCGACGACGTCAAGATCGCCATCAACGCCGGGGGAGACCCGCGGCGGGCCATGGCCGTGCGCGATGCCGTGGCCACCGCCCTCGAAACCGGCGACCTGCCGCTGCGCCGCCGCCGCGCACACCAGGGATCCGTCGCGCTGGTTGGCGGCGGTCCCGGCGATACGGGCCTCATCACGGTCCGCGGCCGCCGTCTCCTGGGCCAGGCCGACGTCGTGGTCGCCGACCGCCTGGGCCCCCGCGGACTGCTCAACGAACTCGCCCCGGACGTCCGGATCATCGAAGTCGGCAAGACCCCCGGCCACCACCCCGTTCCGCAGGCTGGGATCAACCGGATCCTCGTCGAGGAAGCCCTCAAGGGACACCGCGTTGTCCGGCTCAAGGGCGGGGACCCCTACGTGCTGGGCCGCGGCGGCGAGGAAGCCGAATACTGCCGCCAGCACGGCGTCGAGGTTGAAGTGGTCTCCGGCGTCACCTCGGCAATCTCCGTTCCCGCAGCAGCCGGCATTCCCGTCACCCACCGCGGCCTGGCCAAGGGCTTCAGCGTGGTCACCGGCCACGAGGAACTCTCCGAGGTACCCGCCCGTCCGGACCACACGATCGTCCTGCTCATGGGCGTCGGCCAGCTGCGCGAATCCGCGTCCGCGCTGGGCGAAGCCGGCCTGCCGCAGGACACCCCGGTTGGTATCGTGGAAAACGGCTATTTGCCGGACCAGCGCGTCACTATTGGCACGCTCGGTTCCATCGCCGACCAGGCCCAGGCGGCCGGCGTCGCAAATCCTGCCGTGATTGTCATCGGTGACGTGGTGCGCGTGAGCCCCTTCGCGCCGTCGCACTTCAAAACCGCTGACTACAGCACCACCACCCCGAACAGCCCCCGCAAGACCGTCCTCACCACCTAGCCCCATCCAACTGACTGGCAGTTGTTGTCGTTCTGAGCCGTCAAAACGACAACAAATGCGAGCCAGTTGGGCCGGAACGAAGAAAAGGAACACAGCCGTGTCATCCAGCACCACCGTAGGAACTGCTGCGCGTCCGCTGCGCGTCGCCGTCGTGGGCTCCGGCCCGGCCGGCGTCTACGCCGCTGACATCCTCACCAAGAGCGAAGCCGTCAAAAGCGGCGAGCTGACCGTCAGCATCGACCTCTTTGACCGCTACCCGGCACCCTACGGCCTCATCCGCTACGGCGTGGCCCCGGACCACCCCCGCATCAAGGGCATCGTGAACGCCCTGCACAAGGTGCTGGACCGCGGCGACATCCGCTTCTTCGGCAACGTGGACTACGGCACGGACCTCACCATCGAGGACCTCCGGACCCACTACGACGCCGTTATCTTCGCCACCGGCGCCATCAAGGACGCGGACCTGAACATCCCCGGCATCGAGCTGGAGGGCTCGTTCGGCGGCGCCGACTTCGTCTCCTGGTACGACGGCCACCCCGATGTCCCGCGCGAATGGCCGCTCGAGGCCAAGGAAATCGCGGTGATCGGCAACGGCAACGTGGCCCTGGACGTGGCCCGTGTTTTGTCCAAGCATGCCGACGACCTCCTCACCACCGAGATCCCGGACAACGTCTACGCCGGCCTGAAGGCTTCCCCGGTCACCGACGTGCACGTCTTCGGCCGCCGCGGCCCCGCCCAGGTCAAGTTCACCCCGCTGGAGCTGCGCGAGCTGTCCCACTCCAAGGACGTAGACATCATCCTGTACCCGGAGGACTTCGAGTTCGACGAGGAATCGGACCGCCAGATCCAGACCAACAACCAGACCAAGACAATGGTGGGCACGCTCACCAACTGGATTGCCGAGCAGCCCGAGGACGTCTCCGAGCTCAAGGCGTCCCGCCGCCTGCACCTGCACTTCCTGCACAGCCCGGTGGAGATCTATGACGACGCCGAGACCCCGGGCAAGGTGGCCGGCATCAAGTTTGAGCGCACCGAGCTGGACGGCACCGGCAACGCCCGCGGCACCGGCGAGTACGTGGACTACCCGGTCCAGGCCGTCTACCGAGCCATCGGCTACTTTGGTTCCGCCCTCCCGGACGTGGAGTTCGACCACAAGAAGGGCGTTGTGGTGAACGACGGCGGCCGCGTCCTGGACTCCGACGGCAACCACGTCCCGGGCATCTACGCCACCGGCTGGATCAAGCGCGGGCCGGTCGGCCTCATCGGCCACACCAAGGGCGACGCCCTGGAGACGGTGACCTACCTGCTGGAAGACCGCGAAAACCTTCCCGTCGCTTCGGCACCGGAGGAGGACGCCGTCACCGAACTCCTCGACGCACGCGGCGTGAAGTTCACCAGCTGGGAAGGCTGGCTGGCGCTGGACGCGCACGAACTCGCACTGGGTGCAGCTGCCACTGAGGCCGGGGGATCGCACGGCGTGGAGGTCAAGCGTGAGCGCATCAAGGTGGTGCCGCGCGAGGACATGGTGGACATCTCCCGCGACGGTGTGGCCGCGCAGGTCTAACGCACCGATTCAACGCACCATCAGACAGGAACCGCGGGGCCATTGGTCCCGCGGTTCCTGCTTTAATATGCCCTAACCCTGTTGCTTACCAGCGCCGCCAACGGCCATCAGCTCCAGGCGACGCAGGGTCTCGCGGTTCCGCGCCGAAATCAGCGGGTCCCGCAGGAATTTCGGCATCAGCTTGCCGGGGCCGCGGATGGCATCCTCGGCGATGGTCACCAGGCACTGGTCGCCCCGGTCCTCCAGCGTGATCTCCACCTTGGCCTCGCCCATCGGCCAGCCCCGCGCCACCAGTTCCAGCGAGCGGCCTGGCTCGACGGCCGCCACGCTGGTGCTGTCATCAATCACCAGCGGCCAGGCGCCCACGGAGTGGTGCAGCCGGGAACCCTGCCGGGGCCATTCGGCGTCCACGTCCCTGATCCGGGATGCGCCCACCACCCAGCCGGAATACAGCCAGCCGTCGGCGATGACCCGCCAGACGTCGGCCGCGGGGGAGGTGAACAGCTGCGAGACGGTGGACATGGAGTTCCTTCCGGTTCCGGTCATGCTTTGGTGGGGTGCTTCGGCGGACCCCGTCGGGTGTCCGGGGTCCTTCAAGTGTCCGACGGCGGGAGGTGCGGGCCGCCGTGCGGCCCGGTAGGACGGCTTCCGCAGGCGGCGGGTCCAGGCGTACGTCCGGGCGCCCGGCGGCTGGTTCTCAAGAGGGTCGAAACGCAGCGGGATGTCCGCGGGGTCCGCACCCGCGTTCAGCCGCAGTTCACCGCACGCCCGCCACGGCCCTCCGGGTTTGGCCCAGGACAGTCCCAGCACCCATTCGCCGGAGGCTGGCGACCCCGAAGGCAGGTTCAGCGTCCGCAGTCCCAACAGCACCGGGCCCGTCCGGCCGCGGTACGGCACCAGCGTGGTCAGGGTGGCTCCCGCAATGTCCAGCCGCGGCATCAGGAGGAACCTGCCCGGCAGTCCCCAGCCGGTGGAGGCAAACAGGACGTCCGCGGGGTTGGTACCGGAGGCAGCGGCAGGGGTCGAGGAACCGGCGGAAGCACTGGTCGGCGAAACCCGGAGCGCCAGGCCCAGGATGTCCGGCAGCGCCTGCGGCAGGCCCAGGGACCGTGAAAAGCGGGCCACCACCGGGTCGGTCCCCGGGGAATCGAGCCAGTCGATGCCGCTGGGCTGTGCGGGGTTGCCGGTCCTGGTGAGCTGTCCGGCCAGGCCCAGGCCCTGGGGGTGGATAGGCCGGTCCGGCCGCGCGAGTTTGAGGAGCCGGAAGAGGGCGGCAAAGGCCTGCCCGGCACTCCCGGTGACGGTGGAAAGAACGCGCGGCTGCTGGGTCATACTTCCTTCCTACCCATAAAGCGGCGGACTACATGCGCCCGAACCGGGCCCGGATCAGCGCGAAGATCCCGTAAGCGATGAAGCCGGCGCCAATGGCCACCAGGAGGGTGGGCCCGAACGGGTGGTGCTGCAGGGCCTTGAGGCTGCCGTCCAGGCCGGTGGATTCCTCGGGCCGGTGCTTGGCCGCGGCGATCACGAACAACAGGCCCGTGAGGTCCAGCGCTATCCCTTTGGCCACATGGCCGGTGACGCCCAGGCTGTCGATAAGCCTGCCGCGCCGGGTGCCGTCGAAGTGGAACAGCTCCTCCTTGAAGCCGCGACGGATTCCCTTGACGATGAAGTAGATGCCGATGCCCAGGATGGTCAGGCCCAGCGCCACCAGGACCCACGGCCCCAGGGGGTTGGCCATCAGGCTGGCACTGAAGTCCCGGGTGTTGTCTCCCGAGTCGCTGCGCTGGCCCAGGGCGAAGCCGGCGAACGTAAGGCCCACACTGCCGTATGCGATGGCCAGGAATCCCGAGGAGACCAGCTTGGCCAGCCGTTCCTTGCGTGCCAGGCTCCGTGCGCGCAACGTCGCTTCGCTGGCCTGCCACAGGGCAAGGCCCAGGCATGCCGCCACGCACCCCCACATGACCACGGGTCCCCACGGGTTGTCCGCGAGCTGGGCGATGGCGCCGGTGGGTTCGGCATCGCCCGGATGGCCGAGGGCGATGGCAACGGCGATGGCCCCAACGATGATGTGCAGCACCGCCATGACGGCAAATCCGGTGCGGGCCAGGACGTCCAGGGCCTTGTGGTTGGACGCCTCCTCGACAGCGTCTGCTGCCTGGCTGAGGGTGGAATCGCCGTCGGACATGGTTCAGCCGTTCATGGGCCCTTCGGCCCTCAGCTTCTCCGCGCCCGGTCCCTCCACGTGCACGGTGCAGCGGACCACCAGCTGGCCCGGGGCGTTGTCCAGTTCCACCAGGGAATCGTCCGCGCTGAGGACGGTGAACACCTCGGACCCGGTGACCGCCTCCACGCCCTTGGCTTTGGCGGTTTCCCGCGCATTCCTGAGCGCCTCGCGCTGCAGGCCGTCCACGTAGCCGCCGTCACTTTCACGGGCGGGGTCCCCGAAGGCCCAGCCGAACAATGTTCCTGTTTTTCCCATGGCGACGATATTACGCGGTTGCCCCCGCCCGGGACGGGGTTTCGTAATATTAGTAAGTGTGCTTACCATGGGCGCACCATACCTCGATGGAACAGGCAAGCGAAGTCCGCTGCACAGCGGCAAAACCCGGAACCAGTTCACAACGTTAGGAACGCACATCATGGCAGGAAACCTCATTGCCCGTTCAGTTCACGACCTGACCGCGGCAGCATGGTTTGGCGGATCACTCATGGGCGCCATCGGACTCAACGGCGCGGCGGCCCAGGCCAAGGACCCCGCCGAGCGCACCCGGCTTTCCAGTGCCGGCTGGATGAAGTGGGCGCCGTTCCAGACGGCGGCTTTCGCCTCCCACCTGGTGGCGGACCTCGCCATCGCCTGGGAGAACAAGGGCCGCATCGCCAAGCAGGAGGGCGTGGCCCGCGACACCGTCATCAAGACGGCGGTCACCGTGGTGGGCGCCGCGGTGACCCTGTACTCGGGCATCCTGGGCAAGAAGGTGGAAAAGCTTGCCGGTGAAGGCGCCGAAGGCGCAACGGAGCCGCACGGCGCGGCCTCGGACGAATTGAAGACGGCCCAGCAGCAGCTCAAGCTCCTGCAGTGGGCCATCCCCGGCTTCGCAGCCCTGGTGATCATCCTCGGCGCCAAGCACGGCGAGATGCAGCGGCCCAAGAACGTCTTTGCAGGCCTCCGCGGCGAGTAGGGCGGACACGCAGTAAGAAGCTGACGACGGCGGCCCGGCACGTAAGTGCCGGGCCGCCGCCGTGTCCGGGGTGCTTGGGGCGGAGTCCGCTAGACCGGTTGCGTATTGGCCGGGGGCAGGTCCGGGTTCATGTCCTTCAGGTCCGGGTCCTCGGCTGTCCACACTTGGATGATGGCCCAGGCCACCGCCGCCAGCGGCACGGACAGGACCGCGCCCACGATCCCTGCCAGGATGGTGCCGGCAGTCAATGCCATGAGGATCACCAGGGCATGGAGCTGAAGTGACTTGCCCATGACGACCGGCTGCAGGAGGTCGCCCTCCAGCTGGTTGACCGCGACGACGACGGCCACCACAATGAGGGCCACCACCGGCCCGTTGGCAACAAGCGCCACGAGGGCGGCCAGGATGCCTGCGACCGTTGCCCCCACCAGCGGGATGAAGGCGGTAATGAAGACGATGATGGCCAGCGGAATGGCCAGCGGTACCTGCATGATCAGCAGCGCCGCACCGATGGCCACGGTATCCACCAGGGCCACGATCGCGGTGCCGCGGACGTAGCCGCCCAAGACCTCGAGCGTGCGGCGTCCGGACCGGCGCAGCTTGGCTTCACGCTGGCCGGAGAAGGGGCGGAGGAAGAAGTCCCAGATCTTGGCGCCGTCCTTGAGGAAGAAGAACAGGATGACCACCATGAGGCTGGCCCCGGCAATAAATTCGGTCACCACGGACAGCCCGGTGACCGCGCCGGAGCGGACCTGGCTGCTGGTGGCAAACTGCACCACCGCCTCCCGTGCCTGGTTGAGCTGTTCCTGCTCGATGGGGATGGGCCCCGTCAGCAGGAACTGCTCCAGCTCGTCGAGGCCGGAGGAGGCCTGCGCCGCCAGTTCGCCCCACTGGTTCCGGACGGAGAAATAGATGACGGTGGACACGCCGGCCAGGATCACCAGCAGCGCCACGAACGCCATGCCGGTGGCCAGGCCGCCCGGTATCCCGCGGCGGCGGAGCATGTTCACGAACGGGCCGATCGCTGCTGCCAGGATCAGGGCGATCAGGGCGGGGATCGCCAGGAGCTTGATCTGCATCAGCGCGAAGACGGAGACGGCGACCACCAGCACAACCAGCAGAACCTGGGCTGCGCGGGTGCCTGCCCTGCCCAGGCCGTCAGACCAGAGCGCGCCCGGCGGCCTGGAGCCCGGTGCTTTCCTGATGGTGCCTGGGCGCTGACCCTGGCGGGCTGCACCGCCCGGCCGCCCGGCATCGGTATGTGCCCCATCGCCAGCCGCTGCGCCGTCCTGCGCCTGCCGGAGGGGCTCGTTGCCCAGCTCTTGATCACTAAGGCGTGTTGATCGCGCCATGGGTACTCCTCATCGTCCGGAGGGTGCCCTGCGCCACGGGATGCGGCGCAGGGCAGAACAACCTTCGTCAGATGGTAAGCCTACTGATGGTTTGGGGGTGCGGAAACCCCGGAGCGGGCCCTTCCCCGCAGGGTGTGCCGCCGGGACTACTCGGCCAGCCACTCCGCGCAGGAGTTCAGGTTCCGGTTCACCGTGGCGACGGCAGCGTCTTCATCCCGCCGCTCGATCGCAGCGAGCAGCGTCTCGTGGCCGTCCCGCGGAAGCCCGTTGAAGCCGGGCCGGCGCTGCTGCTTGAGGAGATCCTGGTGGAACGCGGTTCCGAAGCTGGCGTAGAGCTCGTGCAGCAGCGGGTTCCCGGACGCCCGGGCGATGCCTTCGTGGAAGTGCCAGTCGGCGTCCGCCCAGGCGTCGACGTCCCCGTTGTTCCAGGCCTGGTCCCGGCTGGCGAGCAGGGCACGCAGGGCCGTGACGTCGTCGTCCGTGGCATTGCGGGCGGCCAGCCGGGCCGCCTGGGTGTCCAGGCCCAGCCGCACCTCAAGGATGTGCTGCTCGGTGTGGTCCTGGTACATCCGCTGCGCGGCGCCGGACATCTCGCTTGTGGCGCGCACATAGGTGCCGTCCCCGCGCCGGACCTCCAGCATGCCGCCGTGGGCAAGGGCCTTGACCGCTTCACGGAGGGTCCCGCGGGAGACGCCGAGCCGGGCCATGAGTTCCGGTTCGGGCGGGATGCGCTGGTTCAGGGCCCACTCGCCGGAGTGGACCATCCCGCGCAGCTTGGCCGTGACTTCGGCGGCGAGCGGCGGCCGGACTGACGGGCTCAGGGACATGGCGTTACTTCCTTCCGTCCGCAGCCCGGACCGGAGCTGCCCCTGCGGGCTTTCCGGTCATGGCGCGGCCGGTAATCAGGTGGGATACCACAATCTGTACCAGGGCCAGTGCCAGCAGCAGCACCAGCGGCAGGATCCAGCCGCCCGTGGCGCTGTGCAGCAGGCCCATGCCGAACGGGCCCACCGTGGCCAGCAGGTAACCCGACGACTGGGCCAGCGTGGACAGTGCAGTGGTTTCGGCGGTGCTGGTGCCGCTGCGGCTGATCATGACCATCACCAGCGGGAAGATGCCCAGGCCAAAGCCCAGCAGGACGGCGGGCACGGCCGCCAGCCCCACGGGGAGGACCAGGAGCGCCAGGATTCCCACGGCCATGGTGATGCTCACCAGGTAGAACGCCGGGCGCAGCATCCGCGGGCGGGAGCCGATGGCGATCAGCACCATGCCCGCCGGAACGGAGACCAGCTGCATGAGCCCGAACATCAGTCCGCTGTCCGAGGCGCTCAGGCCCATGGTGGTGAGCATGTAGGGAAACCAGCTGAGCAGGGCGTACGCGAGCAGGGCCTGAAGGGCGAAGATCGCGGTGAGGAGTTGACCTTTGCGGGTCCGCAACAGCGGCCAGGGGGACACGCGCAGGCCCGTGGCCGGGGCGGCGTTGCGGTGCGCGTGCAGTGCCACGGGCAGGAACCCCAGGAAGGCGGCCACGGCAGCGATGCCGACGGCGCCCACCGCGGCGGACGGGGATCCGAGGGCTTGGGCCAGGGGTACGACCAGGACGGAGGTCAGGGTGCCGCCGGTGGTCATGGTCACGGTGTAGACGGCGGTCATGAGCGAGGTGCGGGAGGCGAAGTGCTCGCGGATGAAGGACGGCATGGCCACGTTGCAGATGGCCAGTCCGGACATGCCCACCACACTGCCGGCCACGAGCATGCCGGTGGCGGGGATGCCGCGCAGCAACAGGCCGCCGGCCAGCAGGGCCAGCGACAGCAGGATGGCTTTCTCCACACCCACCTTGCCGCTGAGCCAGGACGTCGCGGCGCCGGCCACCGCGAAGCAGAGTGTGGGAATCGACGGAATGATGGCCGCCACCAACGCCCCGTAGCCCAGTACCGACTGGAGGTCGTGCAGCAGGGCTGACGCCCCGGTGATGCCCGCGCGGAGGTTCAGCCCGATCAGCACCAACGCAATGACACCGAACACGACGGCGGAGCGTGGCTTGGCAGGCGCCATGCCGGGTGCCGGCGCGGCGGGGGCTGCGGTGGGCGCCTGGATGCTTGCGGGCGGGGAAGCGGGGGGAGTGGCGGACATACCCTCCATCCTAAAGGTTAGACGTTTGATGTTTGCGCTTTTGTGGCCAACCTCTCCCGGTCCGGCGCCGCTGCAATAGACTGCCAACGGACTGTCGGAGGGCCTGGCGCGGACCAGGTGGTGCGGAAGGACGGCTGTGGAGGCTTCCCGGGGACTCGAGATCGAGAAAAAATACGACGTCGACACTGGCGCCGCAGTGCCCGCATTGGAGCAGGCGGCAGGGGTGGCCCGCACGGGCAAGCCGCATACCGATCTCCTTGAAGCGGTCTACTTCGACACGCCAAAGCATTCCCTCGCCGCCCGGCGCATCACCCTCCGCCGGCGCACGGGCGGGAAGGACGCCGGGTGGCACCTGAAGCTGCCACCCCAGGCCGCCGCCGCAGCCGGGGAAGGCCCGCAGCAACGCACGGAACTGCACGCACCCCTGGGCCGCCCGGACGTGGTCCCGGACGCCCTGCTCACCCACCTGCATGCCTACCTCCGGGGTGCCGTCCCGGTGCCGGTGGTCCGACTGCACACGCGGCGCACCACCTACCCCCTGTACGGTGACGACGGCGTGCACCTCGCCGACCTCGCCGACGACCAGGTCACCGCCGAACGGCTGCAGGAGGGGGGCGCAGCCACCCGGCAGCAGTGGCGCGAGTGGGAACTGGAACTGGTCCACGGCGACCCAGGCCTCTTTGGCCCGGTGGAGGAACTGCTTGCCGCTGCCGGCGCCCGCCCCGCAGGCCACGCCTCCAAGCTGGCCCGCGCACTGGGGCCGGGCAAGGCGGCCGGAACGCGGTCCCCCGGCGGCGGGGACGCCGCCGGCCCCGCCGGCGACGAAGGCAGCCCGGCGCTGCTGGCCGGAAAGCGTGCCCCCGCAGCCGCCGTCGTCACCGTGTACGTGGGGGCGCAGATTGAGCAGATCCTTGCCACCGATGCCGCTGTCCGGGGCGAGGAGCCGGAGGCGGTCCATGCCATGCGCTCGGCAACGCGCCGGATCCGCTCGGTCCTGGGCGCCTACGGGAGGCTGTACCGGGCGTCGCCGGTGCGCAAGCTGCGGAGCGAGCTGAAGTGGCTGGGCCAGCTGCTGGGCCGGCCGCGTGACGCTGAAGTCCTGCGGGAGCAGCTCCGCGGAGAGCTGGCCGGGCTGCCGCCCGGGGACGGTGTTGCGGGAGCAACGGCAGGCCTGGAACAGCGCACGGTTGCCGATTACGACGACGCGTACCGGCTCCTGCGCGAAGCCCTGGGAACGGAGCGCTACTTCCGGCTCCTGGACAAGCTCGAGGACTTCCGGGACAACCCACCGGTGCGGGCCGAAGCGGTTACGCCCGGCCGGCGGGCGGCGGCAAAGGCGGTGGACAAGGCCGCCAAACGGCTGCGCCGCTCACGCAAGGCTGCCAAGGGGGCACGGCGCGGCAGGGAACAGGAACTTGCCCTCCACCGTGTCCGCAAGGACGCCAAGCGGCTGCGCCACGTGGCCGAATCAGCCGCGCTGGTACATGGCAAGCGTGCGGGCAAGGTGGCAAAGGCCGCCCGCCGGCAGCAAAGGATCCTGGGCAGCTTCCAGGACGCCGCAGTGGCCCGCGACCTGCTTGCCGGTGTCGCCGCCGACAACACCGACGCGGCCGCCGCAGGCATCTATGCCCACCTGCTCAGCCGGCAGGAAGAACGGATGCTGGCAGCCCGGGCCGGCTTCCGGAAGGCCTGGAAGAAATCCCGCGACCTGTTGGGGCACGGCGTCATCTGATCCGGCAGCAGGGCGCTGCCGGCCCCCTTTTCCGCCTCCCTGCCTACCTGCCCTGGCGGGCCGACAACCGGGCCACGGCCAGGGCGAGCCACAGCTGCACCCGGTCGGCGGTGACGGCGGGGTCGTACCCCGTCAGTTCGGTGATCTGGGCCAGCCGGTAGCGGACGGTGTTGCGGTGCAGCGTGAGCTCCTCCGCCACCGCGGCCACCGAGCCGTTGTTGTTCAGGTAGCTCTCCAGCGTGGCCATCAGCTCAGAGCCGTGTGCGGCATCGAAGGACCGCAGGGGGTTCAGTGATTCGTGGGCCATATCCGCCAGCGGCACATCCTCGCTGGCCAGCAGCAGCGACGTCAGGCTGAGCCGCTCGGGTTCGTTGACGGGCAGGCCGTGGCTGGCGGCGTCCCGGGCCTCGAAGTAGCTCCAGCGCAGGCCGTTCGGCTTGGTGTACGCCCCGCCGATGCCGATCGTGGCGTGGATCCCGGCTTCGGCGAGGTGGTCGCTGAGCTTCCGTGCCAGCGCCGGCGCCGTCCCGCCGTCGTCATTGACCACCAGTACCAGGTCCTTGCCCACGACGGCGGCAACGGCCTTTTCCAGTTCCAGCGGCACCGAGGTGCTCCCCAGGGCCTTGCCATGGGCGGCCGAAACAGCGAGCAGCACCACGTTCTTGCGGGTGCTGTTCACGCCCACGCCGGCCAGGCGGCGCTGCGCCTCGCTGGTCTCCAGCGCGCCGTGGATCACGTCCTCCAGCACCTGGCCGCAGAGGGCACGCTGGGCCTGCCGCTGCTTGACCATGTTGTTCAGCTCCACGCTGATCAGGTTCTGCGCGTAGCCAATGATCCCTGTGTCCTCGAACGGCTGGCGCACCCACAGCGTGCACGCATCGCGCCGCCCGGTAGGGACGGGATAGCTGGACCAGGTCTCCGCCGACGGGCTGGCGGTGCTGCTGTTGTACAGCTGCGCGGTGAACTGCGTGAGCGCGATGTCTGTACGCAGCATGCCCCCCAGGTTCTTCAACAGCTCGGAAAGTCCGCCGCCGGTCAGCAGCGCCCGCGCCAGCACCTGGTGCCCTGCGATCAGCCGTTCCAGCTTGGCGTAGTGGTCCGCCGACTGGGCGTCCGCCACCAGCTTGGTGATGGCAATGAAGGGAGTCTCGTACGGCACCTCCACCACGGGCAGGCCCCAGCGGTTGGCCTCCGCCAGGAGGGCCGGCGGCACCGCCTCATGCGAAAGGCCCACGCCGAAACCGATGCCCACCGCGCCGGCGCGCTGCACCTGGCGGACAAAACGGCGCTGCTCAGGGGCGGAACGCAGCCGCAGGCCGGTGGTGAGGACCAGCTCGCCGCCGTTGAGGAACCGCTGGGGATCCTCCAGCTCCGTGACGGCAACCCAGTTGATGTCCTGGTTCCAGGTAGTCTCCGCCACGCCCGCCTTGGACAGCTTCAGGGAGGACACGCCCACCAGGGCAGCAAGGGAAATGGCCATGAAGCAAGGATAAACGTGAGCTGGGCAACCGCACTAAACCTCTTTGGCAAGGGTGTGCAGGTGGCTATTCACCCCGCTTGGGCGCTGGCATAGGCTCAAGGCAGTTCCATCCATCCGTCGTGGTCTCCGCCCGGCCGCCGATGGCCCTTACGAAAGAGGTTGCACACCGTGGTCCAAACCTTGCAGAACTTCATCAACGGGAAGTTCGTCACCCCCGCCGGCACCACCCTGCTGGACGTGGTCAACCCCACCAACGGCGACGTGGTGGCGCAGGCCCCCGTTTCCGTGCAGGCGGACGTCGATGCCGCCATGGCAGCTGCCAAGGACGCCTTCAGGACCTGGAAGCATGTCACCCCGGGCCAGCGCCAGCTGATGCTGCTCAAGCTCGCCGACGCCATTGAGGCCAACAGCGACGAGCTCGTCGAAGCCCAGCACCGCAACACCGGCCAGGTCCGCTCCCTGATCGCCTCCGAGGAAGTGGCTGCCGGCGCCGACCAGCTCCGCTTCTTCGCCGGCGCCGCCCGCATCATGGAAGGCAAGTCCGCGGGCGAGTACTTCGAGGGCCACACCTCCTACGTCCGCCGCGAACCCATCGGCGTGGTGGCCCAGGTGGCGCCCTGGAACTACCCGTTCCTGATGGCCATCTGGAAGATCGGCCCCGCGCTCGCGGCCGGCAACACCGTGGTCCTGAAACCGTCGGACACCACCCCCGAATCAACCCTGGTCCTGGCACGCCTGGCCGGCGGCATCTTCCCGGCCGGCGTGCTGAACGTGGTGCTCGGCACCGGCGAAACAGGCGCCATGATGGTGGAGCACAAGGTCCCCGGCCTGGTGTCCATCACCGGTTCCGTGCGCGCCGGCATCGCCGTTGCCTCCGGTGCCGCAAAGGGCCTGAAGCGTGCGCACCTGGAGCTCGGCGGCAAAGCCCCGGCCATCGTGTTCAAGGACGCCGACATCAAGAAGAGCGCCGCGGCCATCGCCGAGTTCG
The DNA here is from genome assembly GCF_019977375.1 of Arthrobacter sp. NicSoilB11. Taxonomy (NCBI): domain Bacteria; kingdom Bacillati; phylum Actinomycetota; class Actinomycetes; order Micrococcales; family Micrococcaceae; genus Arthrobacter; species Arthrobacter sp. NicSoilB11. The sequence goes on along the minus strand of NZ_AP024657.1, from coordinate 3,245,053 downwards.
CCTTCTTCAACGCCGGCCAGGACTGCACCGCCATCACCCGCGTGCTGGTGGAGGAGTCCGTGCACGACGACGTCGTGGCCGCCATGGTGGAGCACACCAGGACCCTGCACACCGGCTCGCAGAACGACGAAGACAACTACTTCGGCCCCCTGAACAACGTGAACCACTTCAACGCCGTCACGTCGGTGGTGGAGAACCTGCCGGCCAACTGCCGGATCGAAACCGGCGGCCACCGCGCGGGGGAGAAGGGCTACTTCTTCGAACCCACCATCATCACCGGAGCAAAGCAGACCGACGACGTGGTGCAGAAGGAAACCTTCGGCCCGGTCATCACGGTGCAGAAGTTCAGCACCGAAGAAGAGGCAGTGGCCATGGCCAATGACGTGGACTACGCCCTGGCCTCCAGTGTCTGGACCACCAACCACGGCACCGCCATGCGGCTGAGCCGCGACCTGGACTTCGGCGCCGTCTGGATCAACACCCACATCCTGCTCACCGCCGAAATGCCGCACGGCGGCTTCAAGCAGTCCGGCTACGGCAAGGACCTCTCCATGTACGGCGTGGAGGACTACACGCGCATCAAGCACGTGATGTCCGCCCTCGACGCGTAAAACCACCCACCGCCAGGCTTCAAAGAAAGGCCTTCCCATGACCACCACCGCATCAGACATCACCTACCGCCTGGAGCAGAAGCGCAACGTCCAGGCCGACTTCCCGGGCCCCAAGTCCGTGGCACTGACCGAACGCCGCAAGTCCGTGGTGGCTGCCGGCGTCGCCTCCAGCGTCCCGGTCTACGTTGCAGACGCCGACGGCGGCATCATCCACGACGTCGACGGCAACTCCTTCATCGACCTCGGCTCGGGCATCGCCGTGACCAGCGTGGGAGCGTCCGATCCCGCCGTCGTCGGCGCCGTCAAGGAAGCGGTGGAGCACTTCACCCACACCTGTTTCATGGTCACCCCGTACGAAGGCTACGTGGCGGTCGCCGAGCAGCTGAACCGCCTCACCCCGGGCGACCACGAAAAGCGCACCGTCCTCTTCAACTCCGGCGCGGAAGCAGTGGAAAACGCCGTCAAGGTGGCCCGCCTGGCAACCGGCCGGGACGCCGTCGTCGCCTTTGACCACGCCTACCACGGCCGCACCAACCTGACCATGGCGCTGACCGCCAAGGCCATGCCGTACAAGACCAACTTCGGACCGTTCGCTCCCGAGGTCTACCGCATGCCCATGAGCTACCCGTACCGCGAGGAAAACCCCTCCATCACCGGTGCCGAGGCCGCCAAGCGTGCCATCACCATGATCGAGAAGCAGATCGGCGGCGACCAGGTGGCCGCGATCATCATCGAGCCCATCCAGGGCGAGGGCGGCTTCATCGTTCCCGCCGAGGGGTTCCTGCCCGCGCTGGCCGCCTGGGCCAAGGAAAAGGGCATCGTCTTCATCGCGGACGAGGTCCAGTCCGGCTTCTGCCGCACGGGCGAATGGTTCGCAGTGAACCACGAGGGCGTCGTCCCGGACATCATCACCATGGCCAAGGGCATCGCCGGCGGCATGCCGCTGTCCGCCATCACCGGCCGCGCCGACCTGCTGGACGCCGTCCACCCCGGCGGCCTGGGCGGCACCTACGGCGGCAACCCGGTGGCCTGCGCCGCGGCGCTGGCCTCCATCGGCTCCATGGAGGAGTACGACCTGAACGGCCGTGCCCGCCACATCGAGGAACTCGCGCTGGGCCGGCTCCGCGGCCTGCAGACTGAACTGGCCGGCTCCGGCACCGCCGTGATCGGCGACGTCCGCGGCCGCGGCGCCATGCTCGCCGTCGAACTTGTCCAGGCAGGGTCCAAGGAGCCGAACCCGGAACTGACCAAGGCTGTTGCCGCCGCCTGCCTCAAGGAAGGCGTCATCATCCTCACCTGCGGCACCTACGGCAACGTCATCCGCCTGCTGCCGCCGCTGGTCATCACCGACGAACTGCTGAACGACGGCCTGGATGTCCTCGCCGCCGCCATCAAGGCCAACGCCTAACCGGAACGACTCCCTCCGGCAACGCAAAGAAGGTGGGCTCCCGGTGGGGAGCCCACCTTCTTTGTCATCGGACGCTTTCTAGGCCGCCTGGCGGAGCGCTGCCCGGCGGGCCACCGAGTTCCTGCGCGCCGTCCGCAGCATGTCCAGGGTCAGCAGGAGCAGTGCCAGCCACACCACCCCGAACCCCATCCAGCGCTCCACGGTCATGGCCTCCCGGAACACCAGCAGCGCCACCAGGAACTGCAGCACGGGGGCAAAGTACTGCAGCAGCCCGATAGTCGTCATGGGCAGCCGCCGCGCGGAGGCGCCGAAGAAGAGCAGCGGAACGGCGGTGATCACGCCGGACGCCAGCAGCAGCCAGAAGTGCCCGGGCCCCTGGGAAGTCAGCGTGGAGCTGCCGTTCGCGGCCAGGACCACCATCGCCACGGCGGCCAGCGGTGCCAGCACCATGGTCTCCACGCTGAGGCTGGTGATGGCGTCCACCCTCGACCCCACCCGGTTCTTGACGAAGCCATACAGGCCGAAGCTGAACGCCAGCGTCAGCGCAATCCACGGCAACTTCCCGTAGGAGTAGGTGAGGACGCCCACGGCCACGAAGCCCACGCCCACCGCGGCCCACTGGAGCGGACGCAGCTTTTCCTTCAGGACCAGCACGCCGAGGAGCACCGAGACCAGCGGGTTGATGAAGTAGCCCAGTGACGTTTCCACCGCCTGCCCGGTGGTCACGCCGTAGGTATAGGTCAGCCAGTTGATGGCGATCAGGAAAGCAGCCAGCGCCAGGGAACCAAACACGCGGCGGTCCTTCAGCGCGGCAGCCAGCACACCCCACGCCCGGGTGACCGTGATCAGGAGGGCGCAGAACAGGAGCGACCACACCACGCGGTTGGCCACGATCTCGACGGCGCCGGCCGGCATCAGGATGAAGAAGTACAGCGGGAGCAGCCCCCACAAAACGTACGCGCCGATGCCGAACAGCATTCCCGCCGTCGAATCCCCGGCGACTGCCTTGGGACCCGCGGGCACCGCATCACCTGCCGTGGAGCGTGACGTGGGGGAGGTGGCTACGGGGGTTCCTTCTGGCATGGGCACGCTTTCCATAACAGCAGCCCGCGGGCAGGTATTCCGGGACGCAGGCGGGAAAACCCGAAAATAGTCAGTAGGCTTTCTTTCATGACATGTGCCCGTACCCCGCAGCCGGCCCCATGAGGCTCCGGCGCAGCAACGCCTCGGGCCGCGGCTACCGCAGGGTACCGGCAGGCAAAGGCTTCAGTTACCGGGACCTGGACGGCTCCACCCTGCCGCCCGGTCCCGTCCGTGACCGGCTGGAGAGCATCGGCATCCCGCCCGCGTGGACGGACGTCTGGATTGCCCCGTTTGAGAACGGCCACATCCAGGCCACCGGGGTGGACGCGGTGGGCCGTCGCCAGTACATCTACCACCCGGAGTGGCGTGAGCGTAAGGATCGGGTGAAGTTCGACCGGTCCCTCCAGTTGGCCGAATCGCTGCCCGCGGCACGCCGCATGGTCACCATGGACCTGCGCAGCGATGGCTTCACGCGCGAGCGGGTCCTGGCGGCCGCGTTCCGGATGCTGGACAGCGGATCCCTGCGCGTGGGGTCCGAACGCTACACCAATGAAAACGGCAGCCGGGGCCTGGCCACCCTGCTGTGCGCCCACGTCCAGGTCCGCAAGGACCGCATCCTGCTGCGCTTCCCGGGCAAGAGCGGCAAGGACTGGGAATCGGAGATCCGCGACCCGGACCTCGCCGTCGTGCTGCGCCTCCTCAAGCGCCGCGGGCCCAACGCCCGGCTCCTGGCCTACAAGGAGGGCAGGACCTGGCGTCCGGTCACCAGCGCGGACATCAACGCCTACGTGAAGGAGCGGACCGGATCGGACTTCACCGCCAAGGATTTCCGCACCCTTCGCGGGACGGTGGCCGCGGCGGCAAGCCTTGCCCGGACCGGCCCCCAGCGCACGGCGGCCAAACGGAAACGGGCCATCAGCCGGGCCATGCACGAGGCCGCGGAGACGCTGGGCAACACACCCTCCATCGCCCGGAAGAGCTACGTGGACCCCCGCGTCCTGGACCACTTCCATGACGGCGAAACCATCGATCCAAAGCGCCTGGACTCGGCGGAGGCCGAACTCCGGGCACTCCTGTACCGCGAAGGCAAGGTGGTGGCCCTGGCCGCCAACTAGAATGGGGGACTGTGCGCTGCATGACGCGGCGCAGTCTCATGAAACGTGAGCAGGACCAGTTCAGAAGGGCTCCCGGTGTCCAACAAGAGCGAAACCGCCAACCGTCCCCTCCGCGTCGCCATCGTCGGCGCAGGACCGGCAGGAGTCTATGCTGCGGACATCCTCACCAAGTCCAGCGGGGTGAAGGACGGCGACTTCCAGGTCAGCATCGACCTCTTCGAGGCCTACCCCGCGCCCTACGGACTGATCCGTTACGGTGTGGCCCCGGACCACCCCCGCATCAAGGGCATCGTGAACGCCCTGCACAAGGTCCTGGACCGCGGGGACATCCGGTTCCTGGGCAACGTGACCTACGGCCGGGACCTTACCCTGCACGATTTCCGGGCCTTCTATGATGCCGTGATCTTTTCCACGGGCGCCGTGAAGGACGCGGACCTGGACATTCCCGGCATCAACCTCCAGGGTTCCTTCGGCGGCGCCGACTTCGTGTCCTGGTACGACGGGCACCCCGATGTTCCCCGGGAATGGCCGCTCGAGGCCAGGGAAATCGCCGTCATCGGCAACGGCAACGTGGCCCTGGATGTGGCCCGCATGCTGGTCAAGCACCCCGAGGAGCTGCTGAGTACCGAGATTCCGGACAACGTCTACCAGGGCCTGAAGTCCTCGCCCGTCACGGACGTCCACGTTTTCGGCCGCCGCGGACCGGCCCAGGTTAAATTCACCCCGCTGGAACTGCGCGAGCTCAGCCATATGGACGACGTGGACATCGTCCTGTATCCGGAGGACTTTGAATTCGACGAGGCCTCGGATGAGGCCATCCGCAGCAACAACCAGGTCAAGACCATGGTGAACACGCTCACCAATTGGCTGGTTGAGGAGCACGCGGAGTCGGAGAGCCCCTCCTCCCGCAGGCTGCACCTGCACTTCCTGCACAGCCCCGTGGAAGTGCTCGACGACGGCACGGGCAGGGTGGGCGGCATCAAGTTTGAGCGCATGCAGCTGGACGGGACCGGCAACGCCAAGGGCACCGGGGAGTACGTCGAATACAACGTCCAGGCTGTCTACCGGGCCATCGGCTATCACGGCTCCGCCCTGGACGAACTGGAGTACGACGCCAAGCGCGGCGTCATCCCCAATGAGGGCGGACGCGTCCTGGATGCCGACGGGAACCCCGTCCCGGGCATCTACACCACGGGCTGGATCAAGCGCGGACCCGTCGGGCTCATCGGCCACACCAAGGGCGATGCGCTGGAGACCATCGGCTTCCTGCTGGAGGACCGGCCGAACCTCCCCGCTGCACAAAACCCGGATCCCCAGGCCATCATCGACTTGCTCGAGGAACGCGGTATCGAATACACCACCTGGGAAGGGTGGAACAAGCTCGACGCCCATGAGGCTGGACTCGGGGCCGCTTGGACCGGACCCGAAGGCCTGGACCACGTGGTGCGCGAACGGATCAAAGTGGTGCCGCGCGAGGACATGATCCGCATCTCCCGCGGCTGACTCCGGCCGCACTCCGCCAGCAGGTGGTTACTTAGGGAGGGCCATCAGCAGGAACGTCATTCAAACCACTTTTGACGGCTTCATGAAGGTGCGGGATTCTCGAAGCACAGCGGATCCTGGTACCGCGACACCGATGACGTGATCACTGTGGCCGAATTGCAGAAATCGCAGTATGGACTGCAGTAATACGTGAACATTGCACTGTGGCTGCGCCCTCTGGGAGAGGCGAAAACCCCCAAAGAGCAGGCCTCCCACGTTCGCAGCCGCCTCTCACTGCTTGTTGGAAGCGCGGACGGGCAGCTGGAGGCGCTGGCCGTGAAGGGGGCATCTGATGGGTCGGGCGGGCCCTGGTTGTAAACCTGGCCCGGTGACCTCTGGCCGCAGAGCCGTATTCAAGTTAGTCTGATTAACATGAATATGGCGGGAACCCGTGCCTACGACTCCCGGAAGCGTGCGGCCTCTGCCGCCGCAACCGGGCGCCGGATCCTGCAGGCAACGCTGGACCTCTTCATGGAGGGGCCGCTCGCCGGCGTGACGCTGAATGCCGTTGCTGAACGGGCCGGGGTGACCGTCCAGACCGTCATCCGCCGCTTCGGCGACCGCCCGGGCCTGATCCACGCCACGGCGGAATTCGCGTCAGCGCAGGTTGCCGGCCAGCGCGGTGCCGCTCCTCCCGGCGACGTACCCGCCGCCGTCGACAATCTCCTGGAACACTACGAAACCACCGGCGCCCTGGCCCTGAAGATGCTGGCCGAGGAGGAAACGTCCCCTGTCCTCGCAGAGATCACCGAAGGCGGCCGGCAGCTCCACCGGCAGTGGTGCGAACGCGTCTTCGCGCCCTTCCTGGCAGATGACTTCCTGCCGGACGGGGTAGAGCGGAAGCGCCGCCTTGCCCAGTTCGTCGCCCTCTGCGACGTCTACACCTGGAAGCTGCTGCGCCTCGATGCCGGGCTCAGCCGCGACCACGTGGCCCACTGCCTGCTCGAAATGCTGGAACCCTTCATCCGGAGGCCCTGATGTCCACCGTCCTTGCCTACACCTCTCCCGCCATCGGCCACCTTTTCCCCATGGTCCCGCTGCTCCAGGAGCTGAAGGTCCGCGGGCATGGTGTCCACGTCCGTACCCTGCGCCGGCAGGTCCCGCTGCTCATGGAGGCGGGGTTCCATGCCGGACCGGTGGATGACCGGATACTTGCGGTCGAGGCCACTGACTACCGCGCCAACAACGCGAAGGCGGCCCTGGCTTCCAGCGTGGAGACCTTCACGGCCCGCGCCCGGTTCGACGCCCCGGACCTGCAGCAGGCCATTGATGACGTTCGCCCGGACCTGCTGCTCATCGACATCAACGCCTGGGGAGCCCGCATCCAGGCCGAATCCTCGGGGCTGCCGTGGGCCACTTTCAGCCCCTACACCCCGCCGCTCCAGTCGAGGGGAACGCCGCCGTTCGGACCCGGGCTTGCCCCCATGTCCGGCCCGCTGGGGAGGGCCCGTGATGCACTGGCCCGCCGCCTGGTGACCGGCGCCGTGGAAAAGCTGATGCTGCCGCACATCAACGCGCTGCGGGCGGAGCTGTCCGCCGGCCAACTGCTACCCGTCAGCGGTGCGGACGAGATGTTCCGCACCGCGCCGCTGATGCTTGTGGCCACGTCGCAGCCGTTCGAGTATCCCCATCCGGACTGGGGGCCGGACGTGCGGATGATCGGCGCGCTCGGCTGGGAACCGCCCGCGGAGCCTCCCTCCTGGCTCGGGGATGGCCAGGACCCCGTGGTCCTGGTGACCACATCCTCCGAATACCAGGCCGACGAAGCCCTGGTACGGGCGGCGCTGGCCGGCCTGGCCGCTGAACCCTTCACCGTGGTGGCCACCCTGCCGGCAGCGGACACCGGGTCCGCCGGGGCGCACCGGGCATCCGGCGCCGAAGCCTTTGCGTCCGTCCCGGCCAATGCCCGGCTGGAACACTTCGTGCCGCACGGTCCCGTCCTTGACCGCGCCGCCGTCGCCATCACGCACGGCGGCATGGGGGCGACGCAGAAGGCGCTCGCCAAAGGGGTGCCCGTGGTGGTGGTTCCGTTCGGCAGGGACCAGCACGAGGTGGCGGCGAGGGTGGTGGCCGCCGACGCCGGGGTGCGGCTGAGCCGGAAGCACCTCACCCCGGAAAGGCTCCGCGCCGCCGTCCACCAGGCCCGGACCAAGGCGCCGGGGGCGCGGCGGGTTGCGGAGGGCTACGCTGCCGCGGGTGGAGCAGTGGCAGGGGTGGATGCGCTGGAGGAACTGGTACGGCTAGACTAGCCGCGCCAGAAGCCTGCACTTTCCGGGAGTTTGATGACGAACCTGCTCCAGCCTGAACCGCGACAGCGCGCCGCGCTGGCAGGTCACGAGCGCCTGGACGGTGCCATTCCAGAGATGCCGGGCCTGGGCGATGCCACGCCCGAAATCCCCGGCCTGCGCAAACTCATCAGGGAATCGTGGCTACGGTCCGCCGGCTTCAAAGCCAATCCTGACAATGCGGCCGCGCCGCTTGCCTTCGACTGGGACGAGCTGGAGGACTACCGCCGGCAGCACCCCCTTGCAGCGATCATGCCGGTCATCAACAAACTCCTGGTCCAGCCCAGCCATGACAGCGGCCTCCTGGTGGCCGTAGGCGATGAGGTGGGCAGGCTCCTGTGGGTGGACGGCGACCCCACGCTCCAGCGCCGCGCCGAAGGCATGATGTTCGTCCCCGGTGCCGACTGGTCCGAGGCCAGTGTTGGCACCAGTGCCCCGGGAACGGCCCTGGCCCTGGGCAAGGGGATCCAGATCGCCGGCGCCGAGCACTACCAGCGGGCCGTCCATCCCTGGAGCTGCACCGCCGTCCCCTTCCACGACCCCGATTCAGGCGCCGTGCTGGGCGTCGTGGACATCACCGGGACAGCCACCGCGGTGGCGCCGCATACGCTGTCGCTGGTGGAGGCCACCGTGGCGGCCGCGCAGGCGCAGCTGCGGGTGGAGCGCCTGCAGCGCGCGGCGGAGCTGGCCAGGAAGCCCGTACGACGGCGGTCCCCGGCGTCCGCCGCCAGGCAGGGCCAGGGTGCCAAGGAAGGCAGCCTCTACCGGAACAGCCTGCAGCTGCTGGGCCGCGACCAGGCGCTGCTCAGCCTGGGCGGCAGGACGGTTTCGCTGTCCGCCCGGCACAGCGAGATCCTGGCCCTGCTCAGCACCCACCCGGACGGGCTCACCGCGGAGGAACTCAGCGCCCTGCTGTATCCCGGGGACGGCCCTACCATGACGCTGCGCGCCGAGATGGTCCGCCTGCGCAAGGTCATCCAACAGCTTTCCCCGGACGCTGTTCCCGGCTCGCGCCCCTACCGGCTGCCTGTCGACCTGGTGCCGGACACCGGCCAGGTGCTTAGTTGCCTGCAGCGCGGTGCACACCGGATTGCCCTGGAGATTTACCGTGGCGGCGTGCTCCCGCGCTCCGAGGCGCCCGGCATCATCGAGCTGAGGAACAGGGTCTCGTCCCTGCTCCGGGAGGCCGTCCTCACGGATGGAAGTGCCGAGTCCCTGCTCAAGTACGCCGCGCTTCCCGAGGCAAGTGACGACGTCGGAATCCGCCGCGCCGCGCTCCGCCTCCTGCCGCCGCGCTCACCCAAGCGGGCCGCCGTCGTGGCCGACCTGGAACGGCTGGAAGCCGAACTGCGCGCCTGACAACGCCCCCCTGTGACACCGGCCACAGGCCTGCAACCTGGCTGCAACCTGCCAACTCCTACGCTGTCTCCAACGGCGAACGGCCCCTGGGGCCCGCCTTCTGCACAGCAAAGGAGCTAAGCACATGACCGTTTACGCACAGCCGGGAACCGACGGTTCGAAGGTCACCTTCAAGGACCGGTACGAAAACTGGATCGGCGGGGAATGGGTGGCCCCCGTGAAGGGGCAATACTTCGACAACATCACTCCGGTGACGGGCAAGGCGTTCTGCCAGGTGGCCCGCGGCACGGCCGAAGACATCGAACTGGCGCTGGACGCGGCGCACAAGGCGGCACCGTCCTGGGGAAAGACCTCAGCAGCGGAACGTGCCGCAATCCTGAACAGGATCGCCGACCGCATCGACGAAAACCTGGAAATGCTCGCCGTCGCCGAAACCTGGGACAACGGCAAGCCGGTCCGGGAGACCCTGAACGCGGACCTGCCGCTGGCGGCGGACCACTTCCGCTACTTCGCCTCAGCCGTCCGTGCCCAGGAAGGCAGCCTCTCCCAGCTGGACGAGAACACCACCGCATACCACTTCCACGAACCGCTCGGCGTGGTGGGCCAGATCATTCCCTGGAACTTCCCCATCCTCATGGCCGTCTGGAAGCTGGCACCCGCGCTCGCCGCCGGAAACACGGTGGTGCTCAAGCCCGCCGAACAGACGCCAAGCTCCATCCTGGTGCTGGTGGAACTCATCGGGGACCTGCTGCCCGCCGGCGTGCTGAACGTGGTCAACGGCTTCGGCGTGGAGGCCGGCAAGCCGCTGGCCTCCAGCTCCCGGATCCGGAAGATCGCGTTCACCGGCGAGACCACCACCGGCCGGCTGATCAGCCAGTACGCCAGCCAGAACCTCATCCCCGTCACCCTGGAACTGGGCGGCAAGAGCCCCAACATCTTCTTCAACGACGTTGCCCAGGAGAACGACGCGTTCTACGACAAGGCCCAGGAAGGTTTCGCGCTGTTCGCCTTCAACCAGGGCGAAGTCTGCACCTGCCCGTCCCGGGCGCTGGTCCAGGAGGACATCTACGACTCCTTCATGGCGGACGCCGTGGCCCGGGTGGAAAAGATGGTCCAGGGCAACCCGCTGGACACCGATACGCAGGTTGGTGCACAGGCCTCCAACGACCAGTTGGAGAAGATCCTGTCCTACATTGACATCGGAAAGCAGGAAGGCGCCAGGATCCTCACCGGCGGCGCCCGCGCCGAACTCCCGGGCGATTTGGCGGGTGGCTTCTACGTCCAGCCCACCGTGTTTGAGGGCCACAACCGGATGCGGATCTTCCAGGAGGAGATCTTCGGGCCCGTGGTGGCGGTGACCAAGTTCAGCGACTACAACGACGCCATGGGCATCGCCAACGACACCCTCTACGGGCTGGGCGCCGGTGTCTGGTCCCGCAACGGCAACGTGGCCTACCGCGCCGGCCGGGAAATCCAGGCCGGCCGTGTCTGGGTCAACAACTACCACGCCTACCCGGCGGGTGCCGCCTTCGGTGGCTACAAGTCCTCGGGCATCGGCCGTGAAAACCACGCCATGATGCTGGACCACTACCAGCAGACCAAGAACCTGCTGGTCAGCTACGACGAAAACAAGCTGGGCTTCTTCTAGGCCAGCACTACCCCCCCGCCACAACGACGCAAGGATTTCGCCAATGACGACGACAATGCAAGCAGCAGTAGTAACCAAATTCGGTGCCGACCTGTCCGTCCAGGACGTCGCCATGCCGGTACCCGGGCCCGGCCAGGCACTGGTCAAAGTCTTGACCACCGGCGTATGCCACACCGACCTCCACGCAGCAGAAGGGGACTGGCCGGTCAAACCCGCCCCGCCGTTCGTTCCCGGCCACGAGGGCGTGGGGGAGGTGGTGGCACTGGGTGAAGGCGTCACCGACCTCCGCATCGGAGACGTGGTGGGCAACGCCTGGCTGTGGTCCGCCTGCGGTGACTGCCAGTACTGCCGCACCGGCTGGGAGACCCTCTGCGAGGCCCAGCAGAACGGCGGCTACACGGTGGACGGGTCCTTCGGGGAGTACATGCTCGTGGACTCACGCTTCGCGGCGCGCATACCGGCGGGATCCGACCCCGTCGAGGTGGCGCCGGTACTCTGTGCCGGCGTCACCGTCTACAAGGGCCTGAAGATGACCGAGACCCGGCCGGGGCAGTGGGTCACCATCTCCGGCATCGGAGGGCTGGGGCACATCGCCGTCCAGTACGCCGTCGCCATGGGCCTGCGGGTGGCCGCCGTGGACGTCGCGGACGACAAGTTGGCCCTGGCCAGGACCCACGGAGCGGAAGTGACCGTCAACGCGCTGCATGAAGATCCGGTAGAGGTGATCCAGCGTGAAACAGGAGGGTGCCATGGGGTGCTGGTTACGGCGGTGCATCCGTCAGCATTCGGACAGGCCATTGGCATGGCCCGCAGGGGCGGCACCATCGTGTTCAATGGACTGCCTCCGGGGGACTTTCCGGCGCCGATCTTCGACATCGTGCTCAAGGGGCTGACGGTCCGCGGTTCCATCGTCGGAACCCGGCAGGACCTTGAGGAAGCGCTGGATTTCTACGCCAGGGGAAAGATCCGCCCCACAGTGTCCGTCCGGGAGCTCTCCGAGGTCAACGCCGTCTTCGATGAGATGAAGCACGCCAAGATCGACGGCCGCGTGGTGCTGAGGTTCTGATGCCGGACCACGGGATGGACGCCGCCGTGACGCTGCCCGGGGAAGACTTTTCCCGGGTGGCGCTCACGCCGGCGGCCGTGGACCTGCTGCGGATGCTCTGGGACCGGCACGGACCGCTCATGTTCCACCAGTCCGGAGGCTGCTGCGACGGGTCCTCACCCATGTGTTACCCGGCAGGGGACTTCATCACGGGGGACTCGGACGTCCTGCTGGGGCTGTTCGACCTGTCCGACGGCCTGCAGCCACTTCCGCTGGAGTTCTGGATGTCCCGGGAACAGTTCAATTACTGGAGCCACACCCACCTGACCGTGGACGTTGTACCGGGCCGGGGGAGCGGCTTTTCGGTGGAAGCGCCGGAGGGCAAACGCTTCCTGATCCGGTCAACGCTGATGGACTGGCCTGCCTAGCAAGTTCGACGCTTTACGCCTCGGGGCTCTCCATTAGGAGGGCCCCGAGTGCGTTGGCGGAAGAATATTCGGCGCAGAGGCCGTCTCACTATTCGGGACGATTGGGGCCGTCCAGTGGATGGACACTATCGTTGATAGGTCTGTTTCCATCACAAACCAGGATTGTGACCCCCCTTATGAATCTTCTGCGGACAAAATCCATCGAGCAGTCGATTGCCGACGCCGATGAGCCAGGGCGCAAACTCAAGCGTTCCCTCAGCACCTGGGACCTCATGATCATGGGCGTCGCCGTTGCTGTGGGCGCCGGTATCTTCTCGGTGGGCGCCAAGGCCGCTGCCAACTTCGCGGGCCCCGCCGTCACCGTCTCCTTCGCCATCGCCGCCGTCACGTGCGCGCTGGCCATCATGTGCTACGCCGAGTTCGCCACCGCCATCCCCGTGGCCGGATCGGCCTACGTCTTCACCTACGCCACCATGGGCGAACTCCTTGCCTGGATCATCGGCTGGAACCTGATCCTCGAGCTGTTCACGGCCGCCGCCGTCATCGCCAAGTACTGGGGCATCTACCTCAGCAAGGTGTTTGCCCTCACGGGCCTCGACATCCCGCCGGCCCTCTCGCTGGGCGGCGTGGACCTCTACTGGGGCGCCTTCCTGATCGTGGCCATCTTCACCGTGCTGCTGGTGCTGGGCACCAAGCTGTCCGCCCGCGTGGGAAACATCTTCACCCTGATCAAGATCGGCGTGGTGCTGTTCGTGATCGTGGTGGGCTTCACCTACGTGAAGCTGGAGAACTACAGCCCGTTCGTTCCCGCCGCCCAGCCCACGGCAGGCACCGGCGCCGCGGACGTCCTGAAGCAGTCCTTCTTCGGCTTCCTGACCGGTGCCGCGCCCGCCCAGTACGGCACCATGGGCATCTTCGCCGGGGCCGCACTGGTGTTCTTCGCCTTCATCGGATTCGACGTGGTGGCCACCTCCGCCGAGGAAGTCAAGAACCCGCAGAAGACGCTGCCCCGCGGCATCTTTGGCGGCCTGGCCCTGGTGACGCTGCTCTACATCCTCGTGTCCCTGGCCCTGACCGGCATGGTGTCCTACACCCAGCTGGCCGAGGCCAAGAGCCCCACCCTCACCACTGCCTTCGAGGCCGTGGGCGACACGTCCGCTGCCAAGGTCATCGCCTTCGGTTCCCTGGTGGGCCTGACCACCGTGATCATGGTGCTCCTCATGGGCCTGTCCCGCGTGGTGCTGGCCATGAGCCGCGACGGACTGCTGCCCCGGTCGCTGTCCAAGACCAGCGACAAGCGTTCCACCCCGGCGCGCCTCCAGATCATCTGCGGCGCCGCAGTTGCCCTGGTGGCAGGCCTGACCAACGTGGACCTGCTCGAGGAAATGATCAACATCGGCACGCTGTCCGCGTTCGTGGTGGTCAGCCTGGGCATCCTGGTGCTCCGCAGGAAGCGCCCGGACTTGAAGCCCGCCTTCCGCGTCCCGTTCGGCAAGGTACTGCCGGTTGTCTCCGCGGTGCTGTGCCTGTACCTGATGACCAACCTCGCCGTGGAGACCTGGATCTTCTTTGCCGTCTGGCTGGTCATTGGCCTGGCGATCTACTTCGCGTACGGACAGCGGCACTCCCGGCTCAACGAGCGCTTCGCCGAGGCCAACGCCAGCGTCAACGGCGCCGCGGGTTCCGCTGCAGCCCCCGCCGCCGAACGGGACGACGAGGATGAGCTGAGCCGCACCTGACGGCCCGCGACCACTCCTCCTGAACTGCCCGCCCGGCCTGTGCCGGGCGGGCAGCCGCATTTCCGGCAGCCGCGTTTCAGGGCGCCGCGTACCGGCCCACCCATTCCACGAGCGGCCGGAGCTGCCGCCACCGTTCCGCGATCCGCTCCTTCGCTGCGGGTGTGGAGACCCACTCCGGCCGGCCCACCTCGACTCCGGCGGAGAGCGATTTGTGCTTGAGCAGTTCGGCGCGGGGATGGTCTTTGTCGAATCCCCGCGGGACGGTTTTCAGCGTCTCGCCCTCGATGGCAAAACCGGCGCCGGCCACGGCATCAACAATGTCCTGCAGGGCGGCGCCGCTGGCGGAAGCGTCGGCGGCCGCGCGGAACCGTGCCAGCTGGGCGGGAGTGTGGGAGTGGTAGCCCCCACCGATCAACAGCCCGTCAGCATTGATTTGGAGATAGAAACCCACGCCTTCCTGGCGCGCAGCGAATGCTCCCTGGGCAGTTTTGTAGGGCGACTTGTCCAGTGAGAAGCGGACGTCGCGGTTGGGGCGGAAAAGCTTGGCCGGTCCGAACTCGGGTTCCAGCTCGGAGAGCAGGAGGGTGAGTGGTGCCTTGACTGATTCCTCGTACGTTGCCTTGTGTGCCAGCCACCAGTCGCGGTTGTTGTTGTCCTCCAGCTGTGCGTAGAAGCGGAAAGCTTCGACGGGGATGCCTGCGAAAGTGTTCATCTACGGAGCGTAGGGCTGCCGCCCGCAACCAGCCAGGTCTACGCCGCCGTATGTGCAAAAGCGGCCCGACTGCAGAACACCCCGCCACGGAGGCCCGTGACGGGGTGTTCTTTCGGTTCAGCCGGCAGGAAGCCTGGTCAGCCGATCTTGTTGGCGGACTCTGCATCCGAGGCCGGAGCGGAGGGGGCATCCCCTGCGCCGAGGTTGGCGCGCAGCTTGGCGCCGAGTTCGGCATCAACGTTGGTCCAGTACTGGATGGCGCGTTCCTTGATGCCCGGGCTCTGGACGCCGCCCACGGCACCGGTGATGGTCTCCAGGAAGCGGGCCTTTGCTGCCTCGTCGTAGACCTCGCGGTACAGCGCGCCGGCCTGGACGAAGTCGCTGTCCTCGGCGTGGAGGGAGTGCGCGGCAAGGGTCAGCTCGCCGTCGTTCTCCCAGCCGCCGGCCGGGTTCTGCGGCTCAACGGCAGCCGGGCCGCCCACGGAGTTGGGTGCGTAGACCGGAACGGAGGGGGCGTTGAACAGGTAACGTCCGGCACCGTCCTGGCTGTAGTTGTTGACCTGGTTCTTGGGCTGGTTCACCGGGATCTGCGCGTGGTTGGTGCCCACGCGGTAGCGGTGTGCGTCCGCGTAGGAGAAGATGCGGGCCTGCAGCATCTTGTCCGGCGAGGCGGCGATGCCCGGCACGAAGTTCGACGGCGCGAAGGTGGCCTGCTCGATCTGCGCGAAGTAGTTCTCCGGGTTCCGGTTCAGCTCCATGGTGCCCACCTTGATCAGCGGGTAGTCGCCGTGCGGCCACACCTTGGTCAGGTCGAACGGGTTGAAGCGGTAGGTCTTGGCATCCTCGTACGGCATGACCTGCACGTGCAGGTCCCAGGACGGGAAGTTGCCCGCGGCGATGTTCTCGGACAGGTCGCGGATGTAGAAGTCCGCGTCAGAGCCGGCCAGCTGTTCGGCCTGCTCGGAGCTCATGGAGTTCACGCCCTGGTTGGACTTGAAGTGGTACTTGACCCAGAAGCGCTCACCGGCTTCGTTAATCCACTGGTAGGTGTGCGAGCCGTAGCCCTGCATTTCGCGCCAGGAGGCCGGCAGGCCGCGGTCACCCATGAGCCAGGTGACCTGGTGGGCGGACTCGGGGGACAGGGTCCAGAAGTCCCACTGCATGTCGGCGTCGCGGAGGTGCGTGCCCGGCAGGCGCTTCTGGGAGTGGATGAAGTCCGGGAATTTGATGCCGTCGCGGATGAAGAAGACGGGGGTGTTGTTGCCCACGAGGTCGTAGTTGCCCTCGGTGGTGTAGAACTTCACGGCGAAACCGCGGGGGTCGCGCCAGGTGTCCGGGGAGCCGTTCTCGCCCGCGACGGAGGAGAAGCGGATCAGCATCTCGGTCTCGACGCCGGGCTGCAGGAACGCGGCCTTGGTGTACTTGGAGATGTCTTCGGTGGTCTTGAACGTGCCGAATGCGCCGCCGCCCTTGGCGTGCACTACGCGCTCCGGAACCCGCTCGCGGTTGAACTGCGCGAGCTTTTCAACGAGGTAGTGGTCGGTCAGGATGATGGCACCATCGGCACCAACTGACTTCGAGTGAGCGTCGGATGTAACCGGCGCGCCTGACTGGGTTGTGGAAACGGCAGTCATTGTTCTCCTATTTCTCTTTTTCTTGCGAGGGACTGTGGGGAGGAAGTTGCTGGGCCTGCTGGCATTCCTGGCAGATGCCCTGGTACATGACGTCCGCGATCTGGATGGTCATGGGCTTGGCGTCCGGGTTCCAGTGCGGCGTGAGGCAGGGGGCGTGGCCGACGGCGCAGTCCACGTCCTCCACCCGGCCGCAGCTGATGCAGATGGCGTGGTGGTGGTTGTCGCCCACACGCGTCTCATACAGGGCAGGGGAGTGCGGCGGCTCGAAGCGGCGCAGCATGTGCAGGTCCGTCAGGTCGCCGAGGACTACATAGACGGACTGGGCCGTCAGTTCGGGCAGCTCGGCCCGGGCGGCGGCAAGGATGCTTTCGGCAGGCGAGTGGGGGTGGCGTTCGACGGCGGCAAGGACGGCCAGCCGCTGCTTGGTCACCCTGCGGCCGTGGGCGCGCAGGGCTGCAGCCCACGCTTCCTGGCCGTCAAAGTGCTCCATCATGGCTCCATTGAAACACTTATTTTTAGCAACTCACAATAAGGCGTGGCTTACCTTCCCGTGTCGCCCGCTAGTGTTACGGGGGTGGGGAAACTGCTTGCCGATGTCACACCGCTCAGGGAAAGCCCGGCATTCCGCCGGTTGTGGCTCGGATCGGCGGTGTCCGCCGTCGGCAGCCAGCTCACCCTGGTGGCAGTGAGCCTCGAGGTGTACCGCCTGACGCAGGACAGCTTCTACGTGGGCCTGCTGGGCATCTTCGCGCTGGTTCCCCTCGTGATCGGTGGCCTGATGGGCGGCTCCATCGCCGACGCCCACGACCGCAGGCGGATTGCCCTGCTGGCCACCACCGTGCTCTGGCTGACCACCGGCCTGATCGCACTGCAGGCCTGGGTGCAGCTCGGCAACGTGTGGGTGCTGTACCTGCTGGTGGCACTGCAAAGCGGGGCCCAGGCCATCAACCAGCCGGCACGCAGCGCCATCATCCCCACGCTCATCCGCAAGGAACTCCTGCCGGCCGCCAACGCGCTGAGCATGCTGACCCTGGGCCTTGCCATGACCGCGGGGCCGCTGCTGGCCGGCCTCCTGGTGGCGTGGCTCGGGTTCGGCTGGACCTACACCATCGACTTCGTGAGCTTTGCCTTCGTCCTATGGGCTGTCTACCGGCTGCCACCCATGCCGCCCACCGGTGGACACAGCAAGGCGGGGATCCGCTCCGTCATCGAGGGGTTCCGGTTCCTTGGCACGCGGCCCAACCTCCGCATGACCTTCATCATCGACCTCATCGCCATGGTCCTTGCCCAGCCGCGGGCGCTGCTGCCCGCAGTCGCGGCCCTCATGATCGGCGGCGGCGAGGCAACCGTGGGCATCCTGCTGGCCTGCACCGCCGTCGGGGCCTTCCTGGCCGGCTTGTTCTCCGGTCCGCTGGGCAGCGTGCGCCGCCAGGGGACCGCCGTCGTCGTTTCGGTGATGGGCTGGGGCGCGTCCATCGGGGCGTTCGGCCTGGTGGTGCTGCTGGCCGGTCCCGCGCCGGCCGGGGCGGTGACCCTGTGGCTCCTGCCCGCCGCCGTCTGCTGTGTCCTTGCAGGCATTGCCGACTCCATCAGCAGCGTCTACCGCAACACCATCCTGCAGGCCGCGGCCCCTGACCACCTCCGCGGCCGGCTGCAGGGCGTGTTCATCGTGGTGGTGGCCGGCGGCCCTCGAATCGGGGACCTGCTGGCGGGTGGCGCGACTAAGATTTTGAATGAGGGCTGGGTCCTGCTGCTCGGCGGTGCGCTGTGTATTGCGGGGGCCTTGCTGGCGGCGAAACTGCAGCCGGGCTTCCGGACGTACGATGCGCGGAACCCGGTTCCCTAGCCGGCCGTTCCTTTTAACGAGGAGGAAACGTGCATAACCATCACAACGGACTGAAGACCGCGGCACTGTTCGGGGTGCTGTGGGCGGTGCTGCTGGGCCTTGGCGGGCTCATCGGCGTGGGGACACGCAGCTCGGCCCCCATCTGGATCATGGCCCTGATCGGCGTCGGCACCACCTTCTACGGGTACTGGAACAGCGACAAGATTGCCATCCGGGCCATGCAGGCCATCCCGGTCTCCGAAGCCCAGGCGCCGCAGCTCTACCAGATTGTCCGCGAGCTTTCGATGCGCGCCAACCAGCCCATGCCGCGCATCTATGTGTCGCCCACCATGAACCCCAACGCGTTCGCCACCGGACGCAATCCGCAAAATGCCGCGGTCTGCTGCACCGAGGGCATCCTCCAGCTCCTGGACGCCCGTGAACTCCGCGGCGTCCTGGGACACGAACTGATGCACGTCTACAACCGGGACATCCTCACCTCATCCGTGGCTGCCGCCGTCGCGGGCGTCATCACGTCCGTGGGGCAGATGCTGCTGTTCTTTGGCGGCGGTGACCGGCGCAACGCCAACCCCCTGGCCATGATCGCCATGGCACTGCTGGCGCCGTTCGCGGCGTCGCTGATCCAGATGGCCATCTCCCGCACCAGGGAGTACGACGCCGACGAGGACGGTTCGCAGCTCACGGGCGATCCGCTGGCGCTCGCCTCGGCACTGGCCAAGATCGAACGCGGCGTCACCATCGCGCCCCTGCCGCAGGACCAGCGGCTGGTCAACGCCTCCCACCTCATGATCGCCAACCCCTTCCGCGGCGGCGCCATGAACAAGCTGTTCGCCACCCACCCGCCCATGCGGGACCGGATCGCCCGGCTGGAGCGGATGGCCGGCCGGCAGACGTAGCCGGTTGCCCGCCGTCGGACCTGTCTGCCGACGCCCTGCCTTCAGCAGCGACCTGCGCCTTCGCCGGCGACGCGCACCTTCATTTTCGCTGCGCAGATTCCTTGGCGCCTCTGGTATTTCGGGTGCGCCAAGGAACCTGCGCAGCGGTTAGCCTTTGGCGCGTCGGGAACGACGGCGGGGCGGGGCCGGCATGGGCGGTCCCGCTACGCGAAGAGGCCTTCGCCGATGAAGCCGCCGGGCTTCACCCCGCCCGGCACCGCGAAAAGTCCGGAGCCCGTGTGCTTCAGGTACTCCACCGCCAGGGTGTCGCCCTTGGCCATCGCCATCTGCATGGGGACATAGTGGGTCCGTGGATCGGTGACGAACGCAATGAAGAACAGCCCGGCGTCCAGGTGCCCCAGGCCGTCGGAACCGTCGGTGTAGTTGTAGCCCCGGCGCAGCATCCGCACGCCGCTGTTCTGGCTGGGATGTGCCATCCGCATGTGGGAATCGAGGGGGATCAGGGGTTTTCCGCCCTTGCCCTGCCGCGCGAAATCGGGCTCGGTGAACTCCCCGCCGCCGGACAGGGGTGCACCCGTTCCCTTGGTCCGGCCGATCAGGCCTTCCTGTTCGCCCAGGGACGTGCGGTCCCAGATCTCGATGTGCATGCGGATCCGGCGGGCCACCAGGTAGCTGCCGCCTGTCATCCAGGCATCCTGGGGCCGGGCGGCCGCTGCCCACACATGCTGGTCCAGCAGTTGCTGGTCCTCCACCTTCAGGTTGTTGGTGCCGTCCTTGAACCCGAAGAGGTTCCGCGGGGTCTCCTGCGTGCGGGACGTGGACGATGTCCGGCCGAAGCCCAGCTGGGACCACCTGACCCGCACCTTGCCGAAGCCGATCCGTGCCAGGTTTCGGATGGCGTGCACCGCCACCTGGGGGTCGTCCGCGCAGGCCTGCACCACCAGGTCGCCGCCGCTGCGGGCGGGGTCCAGGTCCTCGCCGGGGAAGTGCGGCAGGTCGGCCAGGGCCTCGGGCCGGCGTCCTTCCAGTCCGAAGCGGGCCACGCCGTCCTTTTCGAACAGGCCGGCGCCGAAGCCGAAGGTCAGGGTCAGCTTTCCCGCGTTGAGGTCCAGCGCCTCGCCGGTGTCCTCCGGAGGGGCACCATAGGGTCCGTCCACGGCGCCGGTTGCGCCCGCCGGGCGGCCCTCGGTCAGTGCTTCCGCAGCCCGCGTCCAGTCCTTGAGCAGCTGGACCAGTTCCTCACGCTTCGTCGTGGTGACGTCGAACGCGGCCATGTGCAGGCGGTCCTGGGCGGGGGTGGTAATGCCGGCCTGGTGGTGGCCGTGGAAGGGGACCACCGGGCTGTCGGCGGCCGGCGGCGCGGCAGAGGCGGCCACGGCGTCGTGCCCCAGGAAGCCTGCGGCGAGCCCCGCTGCCGCACCGCCCAGTCCGGCGATGCCAAACAGGCCGCGCCTGCTTAGGCGGGCTCCCGCCGTCGGCTGTTCCCGGTCCCCGCCATCCTGCGCCGCCCCAGGTGAAGCGGCAGGTTCATCCGGCGCGGAGGCCTCCGGCGGCCGGCCGCCAAAGGGGCAGCCGGTCACAGGACCACCGCCGCCGTCAGCCGGGACAGCGGTTCGCCGAGCGCGTCAACCAGTGACGCCAGCCGCTGGACCTGCTCAGGGGCCAGCTTGTCGTAGGAGGCGAAGCCAGTGCCCTGGGCGTGCGTGGCCAGCTCCGCCTGCAGTGCGGCGAATTTCTCATCCAGGGAGGAGGCCAGGGCAGCGTCCTTCCGAAGCAAAGCAGGCTTCAGGCTTTCGAAGGCGATGCGGGCGCCGTCGACGTTCGCCTGGAAGTCCCAAAGATCCGTGTGCGACCAGATCTCCTCCTCCCCGGTCACCTTTCCGGTGGCAACCTCGTCCAGCAGTTCCTTGGCGCCGTTGCCCAGCATGTCCGCGGAAATCTCCAGGGTGCGGGTGCGCTCCACCAGGTCCTTGGTGTCGGCCACCATCCGGTCTGCGATCGAGGACCGTTCCGCTGCCGTCAACGCCGTGTAGTCCGCCGGCGGGAACAGGTCCTTCTCGGCACGGTGCCAGCCGGTCCACTCCTGGCCCGGTTCGAGATCGGCTTCACGGGCATCAAGTTGCGGGTCCAGGTCCCCAAAGGACTCGGCCACGGGCTCGATCCGTTCCCAGTGCTGGCGCGTTGCCGCGTACAGGGAGCGCGCCTCCTCCGCGTTGCCGGCCGCGAAGGCGGCGGCGAACTGCTGGGTGCCGGTGAGCAGCTGCTCGCTCTGGTCCTTGACGTAGGAGGCGTACTGCCCGGTGGCGGTGTCCAGGAGGTGCTGGAAGTCCGTGTCGGCCGACGGCTGGTTTCCGGACTGGGTGACTTCCAGGGCGCCCCTGATCCCGTCGCCTTCCATGCCCGGCTTGCAGGCTGTCGTGTAGGTGCCTGCCGGGGCGGTGACCACCAGGTTGCGGGTCAGGCCGGGGCCGATGTTCTCCACCTCGCCCAGGATGCGCAGCCCGTCCGCTGCCAGCAGGTAGAACTCGGTGACCTCCGTGCCCTCGTTCTTCACGGAGAAGCTGAGGTTTCCGCTGGGCACGCTGCCGGCCGAGACCTTGCACTCGGTATTTGAGCTGACAACCTCGATGGCGCCACCCGAGGTGTCCGCTGCCTTGGTGTTGTCCGTGCAGCCGGTGAGGAGCAGAGGGACGGCCACGACGGCGGCAGCAAGGGCGGCGGGCTTGTTTCGGAAGACGTACCGGGGTGTTTTGGGCAGGGTGAAGCCGGGCATTGGGTTGTCCTTTGGGTGCGGGTGCGGAGGTCTTTTGGCGGTCAAGCAGTCGGTCAGGCAGCGGCCGGGGCTTTGGCGGCGTGGTTGTTGCCGGCCATGGTCCTGCCTGGCGGCACCGACGTGAAGTGCGTGCGCAGGTAGAGGAACAGCACGGGCAGTACGTACACAAGCCACGCCGCGGCTTCCAGCCAGGTGGTAGCCGGGGAGAAGTTCAGGGTGCCCTTGAGCAGGGTGCCGTACCAGGACGACAGCGGTACCGTGGCGCTGATATCGAACGCCAGGGAGTGCAGGCCCGGAAGGAGCCGGGCCTCCTGAAGATCATGGACGCCGTAGGACAGCACGCCGCCGGCGATGACGATCAGGGCGGCGCCGGTCCAGGTGAAAAAGCGGGAGAGATTGACCTTCAGGACGCCGCGGTGCAGCAGGTAGCCCAGGCCGGCCGCGGTTGCCAGGCCAAGCAGGGCGCCCAGCAGTGGCTGGGTGGTCTCACCGGTGGCCTTGGCCGCCGCCCACAGGAAGAGGGCCGTTTCCAGGCCTTCCCGTCCCACGGCGATGGCTGCCACCACGGCCAGGCCCCAACCGGCCCCGCCTGCGGACCGGTCAACGCGCGACTTCAGGTCGCTGCCGAGTGTCCGCGCGGTGCGGGCCATCCAGAAGACCATCCAGGTGACCAGGCCGACGGCGAGGATGGACAGGCTGCCGCCAATCGCCTCCTGCGCCTCAAACGTGAGGCCCTTGGGGCCGAAGGTCAGGAGGGCCCCGAACCCGACGGAGACAGCCACGGCCGCCGCAACGCCTGTCCACAGCCGGGGGATGAGGTGGCGGCGGTCCGTCTTGGCGAGGTAGGCCATGAGGAGGACCACCACCAGGGTGGCTTCGAGTCCTTCGCGCAGGCCGATCAGGTAGTTGGCAGTCATGGAGGTTCTTTCGCTCAGGTAAGCCTTACTTAGGCAGGCCTAAGGATGAGATTACCCGGCGCCGGCAATTACGCAAACTAAACGTGCTGTAATTTCGTGTTCGTTACGCATGGCGGGGCCGCAGCGGAATCGGCGACCGGCTCCGCCGCCCGCGACACGCAAAGCCGCCCGCGACACGCAAAGCCGTCCGCGATACGCAAAAAGGCCGGCGCCCCCCGTATATCGGGTGCGCCGGCCGTTAGGCGTAGCGGAGGAAATTATCCGCGTCGAATTCGACGGCGGGGAAGGCTAGCTGCGGAAGTTCACAAACTGCAGGTCGGCTTCCTCGAAGTCCTTCAGCAGCGCCATGGTGGCCTGCAAGTCATCGCGGGACTTGGAGGAGACCCGCAGTTCGTCGCCCTGGATCTGGGACTTCACCGATTTGGGCGCCTCGTCCCGGATCAGCTTGTTGATCTTCTTGGCCAGGTCCTGCGCAATGCCTTCCTTGATGGAGGCTTCCAGGCGGAACTCCTTGCCGGATGCGTAGGGCTCGCCGGTATCCAGCGACTTCAGTGAGATTCCGCGGCGGATCAGCTTGGACTGCAGTACGTCCAGGACCGCCAGGACGCGTTCCTCGGAGTTGGCCTTCATGAGGATCTTCTCGCCGCTGAAGTCCACCTCGGCCCCGACGCCCTTGAAGTCGTAGCGCTGGGCGAGTTCCTTCTGGGCCTGGTTGAGCGCGTTGGCCACTTCCTGCTTGTCCACTTTGCTTACGACGTCGAACGTTGACTCGCCTGCCATGACTCTCCTTTGTTGATGGGGCGCCCCGCGCGGAACAGGGCCAGGATCACTGGAATCCAGCCTAGTACGGATGCCCGGACCGGTGGGGGCCGCGGATTCACAGTTCCCTCTCAGCGGACGCACCGGGGGAACGAAGGCGCGCTGGCGAGAGTTGGAGCAGTTGTACTGAAGTTCGAGAGGAACACCATGCACCGCAAGGCCGCCCGTTATGTCACCCGGACCACATCAGCAGCAGCGGGGGCGGTGGCCACGGCGGCGACCTCGGTGGCGGCGGCAGCGCTGGCAGCCTCCATCATCTTCAGCCCGGTGGCCGACGCCTCCTCCCGCATGGACGGGGTACGGGCGGACCTTCAGCGGGCCGTGCAGCTGAACCAGATCACCGAGGAGCAGGCCCTGAGCTTCGAGGCCAAGCTGGCCGGACGCATCCTGGGCCAGGAGGCATAAAACAGCGGTTTTCCGGCGCTGTTCCGCGGCTTTTGGGGCTGCCCGGGGCTCGATTCGATTCTTCGGCGGAAGTTCTGTAAAGTTGTCTTGCCCGCGGTTACTGAAGCGGAACGGACGGAAACGGACGCTCCGAACACTGCATCAGCGGGTACTTCTTTTGAAGTTCGGCAGATTACCCGAGCGGCCAAAGGGGGCTGACTGTAAATCAGCTGGCAACGCCTACGGGGGTTCGAATCCCTCATCTGCCACCCAAGGAAAGCCTCCGGAACCACCAGGTTCCGGGGGCTTTTTCGTGTCTCCAGGCAGGGCCGGAGGCCGCCTGGAAACGGTGCCAAACCGTCGTCGACACCATGGGGGTGCGGGCGTAGTCTGACAGAATCGGCGCACGTGCCCCGATGCCCTGCGTCGATAAATCCATCGATGAAGGAGGATTCAATGAGTGCTGTACGTGAATTCATGACCACGGATGCGCGATGTATCCGTGAAGGCGAGTCCCTTGTGGACGCCGCCCGGATGATGCAGGACCTGGACTGCGGCGCCCTCCCCATCTGCGGGGATGACGGCAAGTTGAAGGGCATGATCACCGACCGCGACATTGTGCTCAAGTGCGTCGCCGCCGGCCGTGACCCGGGCCAGATGATGGCCCGCGACCTCGCCTCCGGCAAGCCCTACTGCGTCGACGCCGACGCCAACGTCGATGCAGCCATCGACATGATGGAAAAGCACCAGGTCCGCAGGCTCCCGGTGATCTCCGACCACAAACTGGTGGGCATCATCAGCCAGGGCGACATTGCGCGCAACTACTCCGAACAGCGCGTAGGCGAACTGGTGGAGCACATCTCGGAGCGCCACGGGATATAGCGCCGGCAATGCGGCATGGCCTTGTCCGCGGATCCAAGCCGTAAAGGTTCGGACCCGCGGACAAGCTTTTGATAACCCGGCTCAGCTCCCGGGTTCACGTGCCTTCAGTTCAGTGCGATCAGCAGCATCTGGCTTGTGCCCGGGATGCAGGTCTGCAGGATCGCCCGGGGGAAACCGCCGAACACCGCAATCACGTCGTTGGTGGTTCCGGGATTGGGGACCGTCCCGCGCCCCGTTACCGTGAAGGTTCCATAGCCCGGGATGCTCACCGTCTCACCCACGCTGATCCCGGAGAACCGGGCCCAGCCGCCGCAGAAATCATGCTCGGTGATGAACAGCGAATAGCCGTCATTGGGGGTGAAGTGGATGGGCCCGATGCAGGCGTCCACCATGGACTGGCCGCCGGAGCCGGCAACGTAAATGGTCCGGATTGCAGGCGCTGCGGGGACGGGAGCCGGAGCAGGTGCCGGTGCGGCCGCTGGAGCCGGGGCCGCGGCCGGGGCCGCGGCCGGAGCCGCGGCCGGAGCCG
Source organism: Arthrobacter sp. NicSoilB11 (assembly GCF_019977375.1). NCBI lineage: Bacteria > Bacillati > Actinomycetota > Actinomycetes > Micrococcales > Micrococcaceae > Arthrobacter > Arthrobacter sp. NicSoilB11. The sequence continues at coordinate 3,219,398 of NZ_AP024657.1, read as the reverse complement.
GGGCGGGTGCGGCCACTGCGATGGCCGGACCGGTCAGCAGGAGCGTCTGGCCAGGGTAGATGATGCTGTAGGCGCTGAGCCCGTTGGCCGCGAGCATGGCGTTCATGTCCACGCCATGGCCGGCAGCAATCGCGCCCACGGTGTCGCCCGGGACCACGGTGTACACGTTGGGGTCACCGGCAGGCGCGGGGGCCGGTGCGGGCGCAGGTTCCGGCGCAGGTTCGGCTGCTGCCGGTGCGGGGGCAGGCGCCGGGTCGGCGGCCGGCGCAGCAGCCTGTGCCGCCACCGCCGATGCCGCACCCGGATCGCTTTGTCCGGATGCCACGGCGTCCGTGGCTGTTTCGGCTGCGGCGCTTGGCGACGGTGGTGAGGCGGCCTCTGCCACCTGGGCCGCCGCCGTCGTGCTTCCGCCGAGGGTAGCGGGCGGCGCTGCCATGGCGCCCACGCCTACCGCGGCCACAACGGCCGCCGTGGCCATGCCGGCCCATAACCTGTTGCTGATGACCGGCCGGCCGGTGTTGAGGTCAGTCCGTGGTTCGTCGGTGGCGAAGCTTCTGCTGGTGCCCTCGGGGGAGGGAATGAAAGGCTGTTTCATGGAGTTGGCCCATCTGGGTTCGGTCCAGCCAGGTTGTGCTGCTGCACACCGGTGCGCCGGACGGATGGCGAAGTCATTGCACCGCCGGCCCCGGCAGTTGCCGGAGCCGCAGGCGGCACAGGGTGGAGGCATCCGCATACCCAGAAAATGCGGAACTCCGCGTGAAGGCAGGAACGTCCGGAAGCCACCCGGGGGACCTGCCAGTGCGTGTTGGTCCTAGGAATCCCGAGTCTAGGAATCGCCCCAAGGCCGGGGCACCAGTAGGAATTACCCGAGTTTTCGGGGCCGGTACCCGCCCGCGGCAGCGAAGCTACTCAGCATCCGGAAGCCCAATACTTGCCACCGGCCGTGACCTGGAGGGCGCAGGCCAACCACCAAACGGAATCTCTCAATCCCCGCTTCTACGGCGTCCGGCGTTCCCGCAGCTCGGCGATTTCCCGGCGCAATGAGGCAATCTCGGCCACCAGTTCCGTCACTTCAACCCGCAGCGGCTCTTCCACGGCCTCCGCCACCGTTTCCGCTGTATCCTCAACCCGCTGGACGAGCCAGGAGGCAATGGACGCCGTCACGACACCCAGCACGGCGATGCCGCTCATCATCAGCGCCGTGGCCACCAGCCGGCCGATGGGCGTCACCGGGTACATGTCCCCATAGCCCACCGTGGTGATGGTTGCGGTGGCCCACCACAGGGCATCGCCGAACGTGGTGATCTTGGCGTCCGGCGCCCATTGTTCGACGTCCAGCACAGCCAGCGCACCGACAAAAACCAGCAGCGCCGCGGACCCCGCCACATACGTGACCACGCGGCCGCGCAGCGTTTCGCCCACGGTACGGTGCAGGACGGACAACAATGTGACCAGGCGCAGCAGGCGCAGCGGCCGGAAGAACGGCAAGGCCACGATCACCAGCTCGTGCAGGTTCCGGATGAACCACTGCCGCCGGTCAGCCGAGAGCCACAGGTTTGCAGAGTAGTCCAGGACGAAGACGAACCAGGTCACCCACATGACCGCCTCAAGCCAGTCCGCCCCACTGCCCTCGACCCTGCCGATGACCTGCCAGGCGTACGCGCCGAGAAATACCAGTGCCGTCGCCATCAGGGGCCACTCCGCCAGGGCCCGGTAGCGTTGCTGCGTCATGCAGAAAATCCTAAGGGGATGGACCGCGGCACAGCAGGCCAAAAGATGTTACCGGCGGGTAACATTGAGGCATGCACCTGCTCCTGAGAACACTGCTTCTGCTTTTCCGGTCGAAACGGCGGCCGCCGCTCGCCGTATGGGAACCGGCATCCTTGCCATTGCGCGTCCTGCCCACGGACATCGACATCGCCATGCACGTCAACAACGGCATGTACCTGTCCCTGATGGACCTGGGCCGGTTCGACCTCATGGTGCGCAGCGGCGTCTGGAAGCGGATGCGCCGCCGCGGCTGGAGCCCGGTGGTGTCGGCGGAAACCATCTCCTTCCGCAAATCCCTGCAGCTGTGGCAGGACTACGCCATCGAGACCCGCATCATCGGGCTGGACACCAAGGCGATCTTCTTCGAGCAGCGCATGGTGGCCGACGGCGAGATTTACGCACGTGCCTACATCGCCACCCGGCTGGTCACCAAGACCGGCCCGGTCAGCCAGGAGGAGATCATCGCGGAGTTCGGGACACCGCCCGGGGACCTGGTGCTGCCCGAGTGGATCCATGAGTGGCGCGCCTCCAGCGCCCTGCCCGGCAGCCGCACGCCTTCCCCGCACCTGTGGGATGCCAACCGCTGAACCCCCGTGCCGGCGTCGTCCTTCCCCTATTCCCGATGACGCGGGGAGCGAACACGGGCGACAGCCGGGGCCCCGGCGCGTAGCGTGGACACATGGCTACCCTCGACATCACAGGTGAACAGTTCGCATCCACGATCGAAGGCAACGACATTGTCCTGGTCGATTTCTGGGCAGAATGGTGCGGCCCCTGCAAGCAGTTCGGCCCCACCTACGCAGCAGTTTCCGAGAAGCACCCTGACGTCGTGTTCACCAAAGTGGACACCGAAGCAGAGCAGCAGCTGGCGGCGGAGGCAGGCATCACCTCCATCCCCACCCTGATGGCCTTCCGTGAAAAGGTGCTGGTGTTCTCGCAGCCCGGCGCCCTGAACGCCCAGCAGCTGGAACAGGTGGTGGACGCGGTGAAGGCACTGGACATGGACGAGGTCCACGCCCACGTGGCCCGCCAGCGGGAAGAAGCGGCAGCGGCGGCCAGCCAGCCTGCCGGCCCCCGGGACGGTACGCAGGACGGCACCCAGATCCCCGACTTCTAAGACTCTGACAGCACAAAAAATGCGGGACCTCCCACTGGAGGTCCCGCATTTTTGCGTTCAGGCTGCGTCAGACGCGTTCCAGCTTGACCGGTTCGGCCAGCAACGCGCTCAGCGACTCGTTCAGGTCCTGCACAGCGGTGCCCTTGGAGTGCTTGTCCAGGTCCTCCTCGGACGCCCACTGTTCGGTCAGGACCAGCTTCTCCTCCGTGGCTTCGGTCAGCTCGTAGCGGATGCAGCCTGGCTCGTTCACCACCTCATCGATCGCGATTTCCAGGGCCAGCTTGACGCGGAAGAACTCGCCGTCGTTGGGAATGAACGTTGCTATCAGGTCAATGGGTGCACTCATGCGTTTCACAATACCGGGGCTGCAGGTGGCGCCCCGTTGTGTTGCGCCCGTTTCCCCGCCTGTCTTCCTTCTCCTGCAGGGATCCTGTTGGTAGCGTGCCATCATGCGTGCTTATACAGCCGGGGACACTGACGTCCCGCTCCTGGAGGAAACCATCGGCGCGAACTTCGAGCGCGTGGCCGCCCAGTTCCCCCTCCATGACGCCTTGATTGAGGCCGCACCGGTGCCGGGCGCCGATGCCCGCCGCTGGAGCTACACAAAGATGAACGACGACGTCGACCGGCTGGCGCGTGCGCTCCTCGCCCTGGGCATCGCCAAGGGGGAGCGGGTGGGCATCTGGAGCCCCAACTGCGCCGAATGGACGCTGCTGCAGTACGCCACCGCCAAGGCCGGCGCCATCCTGGTCAACGTCAACCCGGCCTACCGCAGCCATGAACTGGAATTCGTGGTCAAGCAGAACGGCATGCGCATGCTGTTCACGGCGCCGTCGGACAACAACAGCGACTACGTGGCCATGGCGCGGCAGGCCCTGCTGACTTGCCCGGACCTGCGGGAGCTGGTCTTCCTGCCGGACCACGGCCTGGATGGGCTGACGGCCGGGAGCCCCCAAAGCGATGCCGAACTGACGTACGCCGAACTGCTCAAGCGGGCGGACGACGTGAGTCACGCTGCCCTGAAGGCCCGCATGGCCGAACTCCACCCGCACGATCCCATCAACCTGCAGTACACGTCCGGCACCACGGGCTTTCCCAAAGGCGCCACGCTCACGCACCACAACATCCTGAACAACGGCTACGCCATCGGTGAGCTGCTGGGCTACACGGACCATGACCGGGTGGTCATCCCGGTGCCCTTCTACCACTGCTTCGGGATGGTGATCGGCAACCTCAATGCGCTCAGCCACGGCGCCGCCACCATCATCCCTGGCCGCGGCTTCTCGCCGGCGGCCGCACTTGAGGCAGTGCAGGACTTCGCCGGAACATCCCTCTATGGGGTTCCCACCATGTTCATCGCCGAGCTCGCGCTGCCGGACTTCGCCTCCTATGACCTGTCCACGCTCCGCACGGGGGTGATGGCCGGTTCGCTGTGCCCCATCGAGGTGATGAACCGGGTGATCTCCGAAATGAACATGGTGGATGTGGCCATCTGCTACGGCATGACCGAGACCTCGCCCGTGTCCACGATGACCCGCAAGGGGGACACCCTCCAGCAGCGCACCGAGACCGTGGGCAGGACCATGCCGCAACTGGAGAGCCGGATCGTTGACCCTGCCACGGGGGAGGAACTGGAGCGCGGGCAGATCGGTGAGCTCTGCACCCGCGGCTACGCGGTGATGGCCGGGTACTGGAACCAGCCTGACAAGACGGCCGAAGCCATCGACGCCGACGGGTGGATGCACACCGGCGACCTCGCCCGGATGGACGACGACGGGTACGTGGTGGTGGAGGGCCGGATCAAGGACATGGTGATCCGGGGCGGGGAGAACATCTACCCCCGGGAAATCGAGGAGTTCCTGTACACGCACCCTGCCATCCAGGACGTCCAGGTGATTGGGGTTCCTGATCCCACATATGGGGAGGAGCTGATGGCCTGCATAATCCTCAAGCCGGGCGCGGAACGGCTGGACGCCGCAGCGGTGGCCGAGTACTGCCGGGGGAGGCTGGCCCACTACAAGATCCCGCGCTACGTGGAGGTGCGCGAGAGTTTCCCCATGACGGTCTCAGGGAAGGTCCGCAAGGTCCAGATGCGCGAGGAAGCGGTGGCCCGGCTGGGGCTCTGACTAGCGGGGCTGCTGCACCAGGTCGAATCGGACTTCGCCCTCGCAGATCGAGGTGATCCTGATGGTGTAGCCGTCAAATGTGGCTTCCTGCCCGAGTGCCAACCCCGGAAAGTCTTTCGATGCCGGGCTGCTGACCTCGAACAAGGCTACCGACAGGTCCACCGTCGGCGGGTCATTCTTCAGGTGTGTGCTGGACAGTCGCACGAGCGGTGTGGCATCCGAGCCCCGCGGGGAGTCCGGCAGAAGCGGAAAAGAGCCATTTGCAGACGGGATGATCCGGTAAATTCCAGTGTTGGTGCAGCTTGCCGTTGACGTCATGGCTGGCTCCTTTGATGCTTGGGGTGAGTGCTGTTGGGACGGCTCTGCGGAGGGGGAGCAGCCGCTCAGAGAGAGTGCCAGAGGCAAAACCGTGCAAGCGAGAATGCGGCCACGAAGCCGCAGGGCTGGACGCGGCATCAGCCCGCCACCGTGGCATCGCTGAAGAGCTTGGTGAATTCGTCCTGCGAGATGTACATGCGCGGCTCGGAGGGGCCCCATGGGTTTTGAAGGATGATGTTCCCCCGCTCGTCAACTCCGGTAACGAAATAGGCGTGGCCGGCACGGTATCCGTTGGGCGCCTCCTCCGGCGTTTCACCCAGTGTTGTGACCAAGGCCGGACGTCCCCGGCCGGCCGCCTCCCACAGCTTCCCGGCGTCGTCGGTGCGTTCCACGTCCGGTTATGCCAAAAACTGGAATGCGTCGGGACCCCAGTTGCCTTCAAGGGCGCGGTAGTTGCCTGGCGGATACGCCTGGTCCGGGGGCGCCCCTTCCGCTGTCCCGTCGTTTCTGTCGTCCTCGGTGTAAACCTGTGCCAGCGCTTTCTCGACATAGGCAGGCCAGTTGCCGCCAAACCCTGCTTTGGCTCCCATCTGTGCGCCCTTGCTGTTTGCCGGCAGGTCCGAGGTGACGGTGACCCACTGCTCCTCTCCGTTCTTGTCGAACAGCAGGACGGAAACCGTGCCGTTGCCGTTGTCCGTTACGTGCTCGCGGGCCCAACCCGAATCGGCATTGATCATGGCCCCGGCGGCGGCCAAAACCACGCAGTCCCCGTACTGCCCCTGCCTGATGTCGTCAGTGCCCGGGCGTTGTCCGATCACCGGCCACTTGGGTTCCATCCACCGGTTCGTGCTGCTGGCGTCAGGGCCATCAGGCCTCGCTGCATCTCCCATGGCCTGCCCGTCCGGCTGGGCCCACGGTATGAGGTCCTTCAGGCGCCCCACCTGCTCTGCTGACGCCTTGGACAGGAGCTGGTCCAGCAGTTGCTGACGTTCGAAAGGCGTGGTTCCCTCCCAGTTGAACAGTCCCTTGCCGTCGGTCGCCGCGCCGCTGCCCAGGCTTCGGAGCTCATCATCGGTTAACGACTCCAGCAACTGGTTCAGCTGGGCAGGTTTGAGCCCGGTCAAGGCGTCGCGGAGCTTGTTGACGTCCGAATCGTTGCCCACAAAGAAGTTGTCGCCCGAAGCAGCGTCCCTGACCAGGCCCTGTAGCCTGTCCAGTTCGGGCGCGGCAAGGTTCGCTTCGCCGCGGTCGGGGTGGCGCGCCACAGAATGCTCCCCGCCGGTCAGGTAATCGGACGTCGCATCCCCGGCGGCCTTGCCGGGAGGGCCCCCGGCCGTACTGGTCCGGCCTGACGCGCCACCGGCGCCGCTGGCGCGTTCCTGCTCGTCCGCGTGCCGTGCGGCTGCCTTCCCTGCGTCCGCAAGGGCCTCAATGACGCGGCCCAGCAGGAGGCTGTGCGTGCCATTCCAGTCGTTCCGGAACCTCTCGGCGTCGGCCCCTTTCCAGGTGCCCGGCTCGCCCATGTTCTTCGACAGCGCCGTGGCAGTGGACATCAAGCGCGCGGAAGAGGCGGTAAGGGCCTTTCCCAGGGCGCGAAGTTGGGCGACGTCCGCCCCATAAATGCCTGCCATTATTCCCCCAAATATCCAGGCTCAAGCTTACGCGAGGCGCGCCGCCGGAGGCATGGGGAGAACTGCCCGCTAGCTACTGCGGCCGGTTGGGCGGCGGGATAGCCGTAGCGCCACAACGGCCACGACGGCGCCCGCCGCCAGTGCGACCAAGGCCAGGACCGCTGCCCCGTTCCTTCCGGCCATGGTGGCCTGTCGCGTCCTGCCGCCGGTGACCTCGTTGGCGGGAATGTGCCACTCGGACGGAGCCGGAAGGATCCCCTGCGGCAGTTGGGTCTCGCGCAGTTTCCGTCGGGCGGCCAGCCGCTCCCGCACCGTCTCATCGGGGGCAGCCTCCAGATCGTCGGCGGCGATGGCTGTTGGGTAGTCGATGATGTAGGGCTCACCGTAGAACGCCGACGACGCCACGGACTCCACCCAGGTGAACGGTGGTGGGGCAACGTCCCGCGCGGTGAACGCGGTCAGCAGCATCTCCCGGATTTCCTCAAGGCTCTTGCCCGTGGCCCCGCGGCGAGTCACGTCGAAGATGGCCAGTTGCAGCTTCAATTTGGCATCCCCGTCAGGATCGTGCGCCTCCGGGTCCACCACCGCGGGGTCTTGCCCGGTTGGATCCACGTCCAGGGGTTCCCCGCCGGCGTAGTTGGTGCGTCCAGGATCGGAGCTCATGGATTCCTCTCAATCGTGGTCCGGCCGTGCCTGGCTGGACGCCACACCGTAGCCTTACCCATCGCGGTCCGGATCAAGCACCCGTTGACCTGCCGTGGCAAGCCTCAGTGCCCCCGGTGGTCCTGGATGGTCATCCGCGGGCCAAAAGTGGGCTTGCGGTAACCGGTGCTCTGGATCATCCGGACCACGCGCTGCCGGTGCCCCCGCCAGGGTTCCAGCAGCCGGAGCATCCCGGCGTCGTCCGTCCTGCGTCCGGTGAGCGCCGCCCCCACGTAGGCGGCGAGGTGGTAGTCGCCCACGGAGATCGAATCCGGGCAGCCGTGGGTGCGCTGCACAACCTCGGCGGCGGTCCATACCCCGATGCCCGGAATGACCTGCATCTTCCCGGCAGCCTCCGCGGCCGGCAGCGCGGCGAGCCGTTCAAGTGCGGCGGCGGAGCGCAGCGCGCGCATGACGGTGGCTGAGCGCTGGGGACCCACGCCGGCCCTGTGCCACTCCCAACTGGGAACCTGCAGCCACTGCGCTGCCGTTGGCGCCACCACCAGCCCGGCCGGGGTGGACGTACCGGCCCGGGGCGCCGGGGTTCCGTACCGGTGCACCAGGTAGCGGTAGGCGCGCCGCGCCTCAATGACCGTCACCTTCTGCTCCAGGATGATCGGCACCAGCTGGTCCACCATGCGGCCGCTGGACGGCAGCCGCACCGCCAGGCTGCGCCGCCGGGCCTCCCGGACCATGTGGGGCAGTGTGGCATGGAAGGAGGGTTCGTCGAAACCCCGCCAGTCGTCGTCGTCCCCCAGGAGCCGGGGCGCTGCCCTGACGGCGGCCGCGGCGCCGGGACCCCAGGCCTGGATGTCCACCAAGGGGCCGTCTGCTGCCTCGCCGCCCGCCGGGGCGAGCCGCATGGTTGCCGGACCGGCCGGCGTCGTAAACGCATTCCAGATAACGTCGCCTTGAACGCAGAAGGAAGGATCACTGTTGCCCCGCAGAAGAGGCGCAAGCGTGCGGGAAAGGCTGTACGGGGCCTCCGGATACCACCGCAGGGACACGTCCGCCGCGGCTGCCACCCGGGGAGGTGCCTCTGCGATCGTCATGCCTTCAATCGTCCCACGGACCACTGACAGCGGCGGGACAACCAGCCGGCCCATAAGCCAGCCGGGGGAGGAAAACGGCCGGAAGCAAAGGTAGAACGGCCCTAATTCGCCGCCCGGGCAAAACCTAGAATCCACCCTGTGGCGCGGAACAGACTGCGCCGCAACCCGACACGGCAGGAGGGCCATGATGGGCGGAGTGGTGCATTTCGAAATCCCCGCGGACGACCAGGACCGGGCCAGCAAGTTCTACCGGGAAGCCTTGGGCTGGCGGATCGAACCAGTGCCAGGGATGGACTACAGCATGGTCATCACCGCGGACATGGATGACAACGGCCAGCCGGTGGCCGCCGGTGCCATCAACGGGGGCATGATGGCCAGGGAGGGGGAGATCACCAACCCGGTGGTCACGGTGGACGTCCCGGACATCAATGCCACCCTCAAGAGGGTGGAGGAACTGGGTGGATCAGTGGTGGTACCGAAGAACGAAATTCCCGGCATGGGCTACACGGCCTACTTCAGGGATTCCGAGGGCAACGTGATGGGCCTCTGGGAGAATCTCCCGGCCGAAGGGGACGCCCAGCGCGGCTGACAGCCTTCGCTGTACGGTGCCGTTTCACGGGTGCCGGTCCGGGGCTGCCGTTTCACGGCGGCCCGGCCGTTTCACGGCGTGCCGGAAACCAGCCACAGCGCCAGGACGGCCAGCGGCACCGTCAGCACCACGGCCACCAGGCCCGCCAGGGCGAACCCGCCCCACCGGATGGGGACGTTCAGCACCCGCAGCCGCTCATGCCAGAGCAGGGTGGCCAGCGACGCCCACGGAGTCACCAGCGGCCCAAGGTTCACTCCGATGAGCAGTGCCGCAAGCCTTGCCGGCGATCCCGCCACCGGTTCCAGTGCCAGGTAGGCGGGCAGGTTGTTGGCGGCGTTGGCGGCACCGGCACCCAGCCCGGCCAGCTGCAGGAGCGCAGGCAGGCTCTCACCGGAACCGGCAACACCCGCCAGCAGTGCGGTCAGGCCGTGCGCGTGCAGCGCTTCCATGAGCATGAACAGGCCCACCGTCAGCATCAGCGGCCGCCATGGCACCATTGACCACCGCAGGACGGACGGCCGGCGGCGCAGGAAGACCACCAGGAGGAAGGCCGCGGCTGCCAGTGCCGGATACTGCACCGGCACTCCGGACACCAGCGCAGGCAACAGGACCAGGAGCGTGACGGCAGCGGCCTTCAACAGGGTGCGGTCGCGGATGGGATGCGCAGGCTGCGGCCCGTATGTTCCGCGCAGGTCCCGCCGGAAAGCCAGCCACAACAGGACCAGGGGGACCAGCAGGCCCACCAGGGCAGGCGCCCACACCAGCCCCGCAAAACGCCAGGGGCTCAGGCCCAGCCGGTCCTGGGCCAGGAGGTTGGTGAGGTTGGAAACGGGAAGCAGCAGTGAAGCGGTATTGGCCAGCCAGATGCTGGTCAGCGCAAACGGCAGCGGCGGGATCCGGGCATGGACGGCCAGCAGGACCACCACGGGCGTCACCAGCACCGCCGTCGTATCCAGGGACAGGAACACGGTGGACACCGTGGCCACCGCCACCACCAGCAGCCACAGCTGGAAGACCCGGCCACGGCCCAGGGCCGCCAGCCTGTCCGTCACCACCCGGAACAGTCCTGCCTCGTCCACCAGTTCGGTGACCAGGGACATGGCCAGCACGAAGGCCAGGATGGGAATGGTCCGGGAAGAAAGCTCCCCGAACGCGGGCAGGGGGAGCGCACCGAGTGCCAGGGTGGCTATACCTGCTGCCAGCGTTCCGCCGGGCAGCAGGTAGCTCCGGGCGGCTTTCAGCCATGCGAACTGCTTCACCGGCCTATCCTCGCATCCCGCACCGGGGCGGGCGCGCAGGAAGCGGTAGCTTAGTACCTATGAAGTACGCCCAGTCCATCCTGGACCTCATCGGCAATACCCCGCTCATCAAACTCAACCACGTGACCGACGGCCTCAAGGCCACCATCCTGGTCAAACTTGAGTACCTGAATCCGGGCGGATCCATCAAGGACCGCATCGCCGCGCAGATGATCGAGGACGCCGAGCGCGAGGGCAAGCTGAAGCCCGGCGGCACCATTGTGGAGCCCACCTCCGGCAACACCGGCGTGGGCCTGGCCCTGGTGGCGCAGCAGAAGGGCTACAAGTGCATCTTCGTGGTCCCGGACAAGGTGGGCGAGGACAAGCGTGCGGTGCTGCAGGCGTACGGCGCGGAAGTGGTGGTCACGCCCACCTCCGTTCCGCCGGACAGCCCGCAAAGCTACTACGGCGTCTCGGACCGCATCACCCGGGAGACGCCGGGCGCCTACAAGCCGGACCAGTTCTCCAATCCCGCCGCCCCGGGCAGCCACTACAAGACCACCGGCCCGGAGATCTGGCGCGATACCGACGGCAAGGTAACGCACTGCGTTATCGGCGCGGGCACGGGCGGCACCATCACCGGCACCGGGCGGTACCTCAAGGAGGTTTCGGCGGACCGGCCGGAGTCCGACGGCGGCGTGGTCAAGATCATCGGCGCGGACCCCGCGGGCTCGGTCTACTCCGGCGGGACCGGGCGCCCCTACTTCGTGGAGGGCGTTGGCGAGGACATGTGGCCGGCCAACTACGACAAGTCGGTCCCGGACGAGGTGATCGCCGTCAGCGACGCCGATTCCTTCGCCATGACCCGCCGGCTGGCGCGGGAGGAGGGACTGCTGGTGGGCGGCTCCTCCGGGATGGCCGTGGTAGCCGCGCTGCAGGCGGCCCGGGACCTGCCGGAAAGCGCCGTCGTCGTGGTCATCCTCCCAGACTCAGGACGCGGCTACCTGGCCAAGATCTTCAACGACCAGTGGATGCGCTCCTATGGTTTCCTCTCCGGCGGCGAGGAAACCTCCGTGGGGGAGGTCATCAAGTCCAAGAACGGCGAACTGCCGGACCTGGTGCACATCCACCCCAACGAGTCTGTCCGCGACGTCATCAACATCATGAACGAGTTCGGCGTCAGCCACATCCCGGTCCTGTCCCAGGAACCGCCCGTGGTCATGGGCGAGGTCCTCGGCGCCGTGGACGAGCGCACACTGACTGCCAAACTGTTCCGGGGCGAGGCCAAGCTGACGGACAAGATCTCCGAGCATATGGGACCCAAGCTGCCCGTCATCGGATCGCTGGAAACCATCTCTGCCGCCAGGGAACTGCTGTCTGACACGGACACCCTGATGGTCACGTTCGTGGGTGCGCCCGTTGGCATCCTCACCCGGCACGACCTGCTGGCCTACCTCAGCAACTGATCTGCGTTACCCGCAAAGGAGCACCATGTCCCTGCCTGAAAACCAAGGTTTCAACACCCGCGCCGTCCACGCCGGCCAGGACTTCGAGCCCCGCACCGGAGCCGTGGTGCCGCCGCTGCACTTCAGTTCCACCTATGCCCAGGACGGGATCGGGGGACTGCGCAGCGGCTACGAATACGGGCGCGGCGGAAACCCCACCCGGGACGCGCTGCAGGAACAGCTCGCGTCGCTGGAACTGGGCACCTCCGCCTACAGCTTCAGCTCCGGCCTGGCCGCGGAGGACGCCCTGATCCGCGCGCTGACCCGCCCCGGGGACCACATCGTGCTGGGCAATGACGCCTACGGTGGCACGTACCGGCTGATCAGCCGGGTGCTCGGCGACTGGGGAATTGGCAACACCCCCGTGGACATGGCCAACCTGGACATGGTCCGCGACGCCGTGGCCTCCCATAAGACCCGCTTCCTGTGGGTGGAGACACCCTCCAATCCGCTGATGAAGATCACCGACATCGCAGCGCTCGCGGACATAGCGCACAACGCCGGGGCCCTCCTGGTGGTCGACAACACCTTCGCGTCCCCCTACCTGCAGACCCCGCTCGCCCTGGGTGCGGACGTGGTGGTCCACTCCACCACCAAGTACATCGGCGGCCACTCCGACGTGGTGGGCGGCGCCGTCGTGGTGAAGGACGCCGAACTGGCGGAAAAGATCGGCTTCGTCCAGTTCGCCGTGGGCGCCGTGTCCGGGCCCATGGACGCCTTCCTGACCACCCGCGGACTGAAGACCCTGGGCGTCCGCATGGACCGGCACAGCGAGAACGGGCAGGCCGTGGCGGAGTGGCTGCTGGAACGCCCGGAGGTTGAGGCCGTCCTGTATCCGGGCCTGCCCAGCCACCCCGGCCATGAGCTCGCCAAAAAGCAGATGCGGAAGTTCGGCGGCATGGTCTCGGTGCAGTTCAAGGGCGGTGAGGCGGCGGCCCGGAAGGTGGCGGAGTCCACGTCCGTGTTCACGCTCGCCGAATCCCTGGGCGGGATCGAGTCGCTGATGAACTACCCCTCCGAGATGACCCACGCGTCCGTCAAGGGCACCGAGCTGGCTGTCCCGGTAAACCTGCTGCGGCTGTCCTGCGGCATCGAGGACGTGGAGGACCTGATCGCGGACCTGGACCAGGCGTTCTCGGCCATCCCGTAACCACGAAAGGGTCTGGCTTTCTTGAGGAAAGCCAGCTAGGGTTTTCCCTATGCCTCTTCGATCCGACTGGTCCCAACGCAGCTGCAGCATGGCCCGCGGCCTGGACATCCTGGGCGACCCATGGAGCATCCTGGTGCTGCGCGAGGTCTTCTTTGGGAATGGCCGCTTCGACGCCATGAAAAGCCGGCTGGAAGTGGCGGACTCGGTGCTCACCAAACGCCTGGCAGGCCTGGTTGAGTCCGGGCTGCTGGCCAGGAAGGCCTACGACGACGGCGGCCGCACACGCCAGGAGTACGTCCTCACCCCCAAGGGTGAGGACGCCCTGCCGGTGCTGAACGCAGTCACCATCTGGGCGGAAAAACACCTGCCCGCGCCGTCGGACCAGGCCCACCTTTACGTGATCCACACCGGCTGCGGGAAACCCACCACCTCGGCGGACACCTGCACCGAATGCGGCGCGCGGCTGACGGCGGCCAACACCAGCTGGCACAGCCGGTCCAGGTCCGATCAACCCATCCGGCTGTCCACCGCATCCGGGAAGGGAGCGGCATCGTGAGCACCCTGCCCGAGGAAACGGCCGGAACTCCCTCGCAGACCACCGTTCTTCAGGCGCCCGGACCTCGACGCCGCCTGCACCCGGCCTGGATCGTCGCCGCCGTGGCATTCCTTGCCTTGGTTGGGGCAGCCGGATTCCGGGCCGCCCCGGGCGTCCTCATGGTGCCGCTCCAGCAGGAGTTCGGCTGGTCCACCACCGTGCTCTCGGCGGCCGTCAGCATCAACCTGGTGCTGTTCGGCCTCTCGGCTCCGTTTGCCGCCGCCCTGATGGAGCGGTTCGGCATCCGGGCCGTCACATCAACAGCCCTGGTCCTGATCGGCATGGGCAGCGCGCTGACCGTGCTGGTCAACCAGTCATGGCAGATCCTCCTCACCTGGGGGCTGCTGATCGGGCTCGGCACCGGCTCCATGGCACTGGTCTTCGCCGCCACCATCGCCAACACGTGGTTTACGAAAAGCCGGGGCCTGGTCATCGGCATCCTGACGGCCGGCAGCGCCGCCGGCCAGCTGGTCTTCCTGCCCTTCATCGCCCTCCTCGCGCAGGATCCCGGGTGGCGCCAGGCCTCCCTGCTGATCGCTGCCGGGGCGCTTGCCGTGGTCCCGCTGGTGCTGAAGTTCCTCAAGAACTCGCCGGCCGACGTCGGGGTGCTGCCCTACGGCGCGGAAGGGCCAGCCATTGAAGAACAGGCTGGTTCCCAGGCAGCGGTTCCGGAAGGCGCCCCGCGCAGCAACGCCGCCGTCCGGGCGCTCCAGGTCCTCAAGCGCGCCAGCAGGGTGCGCACGTTCTGGGCGCTCGCGGCCGGTTTCGCCATCTGCGGCGCCACCACCAACGGCCTGATCGGCACCCACTTCATCCCCTCCGCCCATGACCACGGCATGCCCGAAACCACGGCCGCGGGCCTGCTGGCCGTCGTCGGAATCTTCGACATTGTCGGGACCATCGCCTCGGGCTGGCTGACGGACCGCTTCAACCCCCGCGTCCTGCTCGCCGTTTACTACCAGTTCCGCGGCAGCGGGCTGCTGGTGCTGCCGCTGCTGCTGAATGCAGACGTGCAGCCCAGCATGATCGTGTTCGTGGTGATCTACGGATTGGACTGGGTGGCCACCGTTCCGCCCACGGCCGCCATCTGCCGTGAAACGTTCGGTGCTGACGGCAGTGTGGTGTTCGGATGGGTCTTCGCCGCCCATCAGCTGGGCGCCGCCGCGGCGGCCATCGCGGCCGGGGCCCTGCGGGATGCCACCGGCCACTACACCTACGCCTGGCTGGGAGCCGCAGCCATGTGCACCATCGCTGCGGTCATCAGTGCCACCATCCGCCGGCACCACAGTTCGCGGGAAGCGGAGCCGGCAGCGGCTTGATCTGGGGCGCGGCTAGGCTGGTCGGATGGAACCCGTCGCACCCGCCCCTGTCCGTCCCGTTGCCCTGGTCACCGGCGTGGGACGGCTTGCCGGCATTGGGGCCGGCATTGCCCGGCAGCTCGCTGCGGACGGCTGGGACCTGGCCCTGTCCTACTGGGCCGACTACGACGCCCGCATGCCGTGGGGGAGCGAACCCGAGGACGTGGTCCGCCTCACGGCCGAGCTGGAAGCGATTGGAGCCAAGGTCCAGGTCCTGTCGGCAGACCTCCAGGATCCCGGCGTCCCGGACAGGCTGGTGGCCGAGGCCAGGCAGCTGGCGGGCCCGCTGCAGGGCCTGGTGCTCAGCCACGCTGAATCGGTGGATTCGGGCGTGCTGGACACCAGTATCGAATCCTTTGACCGCCACTTCGCCGTCAACACACGCGCCAGCTGGCAGCTGATCGCCGCCTTTTCGCGGCAGGCACCGGACGACGGCGGCGCGATCGTTGCGCTGACCAGTGACCATACGGCGTTCAACCTTCCGTACGGTGCCTCGAAGGGTGCCCTGGACCGGATCGTCATCGCTGCCGCCCGCGAGCTGGGTCCGCAGGGGATCTCGGCCAACGTGCTCAACCCGGGGCCGGTGGACACCGGCTGGATGTCCCCGGAGGTCCGCCGGGAGCTCACCGCGCGCCAGCCCACCGGGAGGCTCGGCACCCCGGCCGATGTCGCCGGCACCGTCGCGTTCCTCCTGTCCCCGGCCGGCCGCTGGGTATCCGGGCAGCTGATCAAGGCGGACGGCGGCTTCTCGGCCTGAGTGCCCTGTACCCCTCTCCCCACGCCCTCCCAACTGACTCGCAGTAGATGCCGTTTTGGGCCCCCAAAACGGCATCTACTGCTAGCTGGTTGGGGGAGGGGTCAGTGAAAGGCGTCCAGGCCGGTGATGTGCCGGCCAAGGATCAGGGTGTGCACCTCGTCCGTGCCCTCATAGGTGCGGACCGACTCCAGGTTCGCGGCGTGCCGCAGCGGTGAATAGTCCGTGGTGATGCCGTTGCCGCCCAGGATGGACCGCGCCTCCCGGGCCACGGCAATCGCCTCGCGGACGTTGTTCAGCTTGGCCAGCGAAATCTGCTCCGGCCGGATGCTTCCGGCGTCCTTCAGCCGGCCCAGGTGCAGCGCCAGCAGGGTGCCCTTCTGGATTTCCACCAGCATGTTCACCAGCTTCTCCTGCGTGAGCTGGTAGCCGGCCAGCGGCCTGCCGAACTGCAGCCGCTCCTGCGAGTACGCCAGGGCGGCTTCGTAGGAATCCCGGGCGGCGCCCATGGCACCCCAGGCGATGCCGTACCGGGCCTCATTCAGGCAGGTGAACGGCCCACGCAGCCCCCGCGCTCCCGGGAGCAGGGCCTCGGGACCCAGCCGGACGTCGTCGAACACCACATCGCACTGGATGGAGGCGCGCATGGACAGCTTCTGCCGGATAGGCGTGGCAGTCACGCCGGGGGTGCCCGCCGGAACAAGGAAGCCGTGGACGCCGTCGTCCGTCATGGCCCAGACGACCATCACCCCGGCCACTGAGGCGAGCCCGATCCAGCGCTTGGCACCGTTGAGCACCCAGCCGGCGTCATCCCCGCTGCCGTCCCGCTCCGCGAAAGTGGCCATGGAGGCGGGATCTGAACCCGCCGTTGGCTCGGTCAGGGCGAAGCACCCGATGACCTCCCCGGCCGCCATCCGGGGCAGCCACTCCTGCTTCTGCTCCTCGGATCCCCAGGTATGGATGGCCGTCATGGCCAGCGAGCCCTGGACGGACACGAAGGTGCGGATGCCGGAATCGCCGGCCTCCAGCTCCATGGCCGCCAGGCCGTATTCGACGGCGGACCGGCCCGGGCAGCCATAGCCGTCCAGGTGCATCCCCAGGACGCCCAGCTCACCCAGTTCCGTCGCGAGGTCGAGGGGAAAGACGGCGTCCTCATACCAGCGGGCGATGTCCGGTTTGATCCGCTGCCGGGTGAAGTCGCGGACCTTTTGCCGGAGCTCCAGTTCGTCCGCGGACAGCAGGGAGTCGAGGTCCAGGACATCGGACGGGCCCGCGGTCACGGCTTCACCCGGCATTTTTTCACCAGTCATTTCTTCACCTGGAAGTATCTGCGGGTGGACGGCATGAAACGGCACGCGGCCGCGAGGACCACGCCCAGCGCCAGCAGCAGCACCCCGCTCACAAAGGCGCCGCCGACACCGAAGATTTGGGTGTCGCCGTACGCCGGGTCCCACATCTGGACCGCCGAGATGAAGAAGGCGGCGGTCAGGAGCAGCGCGCCGGCGAGGGGGAGGATGCCGCGGAACCAGAGGTTGCGCGCCGATGCCCGCAGGGTTCCGCGGAAGTACCAGAAACAGGCGAAGCCGGTCAGGGCGTAGTAGAACGCGATGAACAGGCTGATGGCACTGATGGAGTCCGCCAGCAGGTTCTCGCTCAGGAAGCTCATGGCCACGTAGTAGGCCGCGGCGGCGCCTCCCATCACCTGGGTGGAAAATCCCGGGGTCTGATTGCGCGGATGCACCTCTGCGAACTTTGCCGGCAGCGCGCCGTGGACCCCCATGGAGAGGGTCCCGCGGGCCGTGGGCAGGATGGTGGTCTGGGTGGAGGACAGCACCGAGGCAAGAACCGCGACGACGATCAGCCAGCCCCACGGGCCCAGCACCACGTCCTTCATGGCCAGGAACACATCGTCCTGGTTGGCCTCGTTGCCCAGGCCGATTCCTTCCGAGCCCACGGTGGCGTACATCATCACCAGCAGTGCCACGGAAACGTAGATTGCCACCAGGACGAACGCCGAGATCACGGCGCCGCGGCCGGGTGTGGTGGACGGGTTCTCGGTCTCCTCGTTCACGGCCAGGCAGGTGTCCCAGCCCCAATAGATGAACAGGGCAAGGAGGGCGCCGTGTACTACGGCGCCGGGGTCGGCAAAGGCGCCGGCCGGGTTGAACCATTCCAGGTCAAAGGCCTGCCCTTCCGGTGCCCCGCCCACGATCCGCACCACGATGGCCAGTGCGAAAATGCCCAGCGCAATGTACTGCACGTAGGTCAGCACGCGCTGGACGTGCTCGCCGAGCCGGATCCCGCGGTAGTTCACCAAGGTCATGAGGATGATGAACAGCAGCCCCGTGCCGGTGACCAGCAAGGTGTTCTCCGCCAGCGATCCGTCGCCCACCAGCAGCCAAAGATACTTCCCCGCTACCTGGGCGAGGTTGGCCAGGACCACGATTCCGGCCAGGGCCACGCCCCAGCCGCCCAGCCAGCCTGCCCAGGGGCCGAAGGCCTGGCGGGACCAGGTGAAGGTGGTGCCGCAGTCCGGGATGGCGCTGTTCAGCTCGCGGAACGCGTAGGCGATGAACAGGACCGGGATGAAGCCCAGCAGCAGGATCAGGGGAGTGTAGTTGCCGTTGACTGCAACGATCAGGCCCAGGGTGGCGGCGAGGGAGTACACCGGCGCGGTGGAGGCCAGCCCCAGCATCACGGAGTCGCCCAGGTCCAGGATGCCGGCCCGCAGTCCCTTGGCCGGCACGGTGGTGCCGGTCCCGCGCCCGGGGCCGCCCGTCGTCGTCATGTCCGTGCTCATGCTGTCACCGGTTTCATAGAACGATTCCTGCCTTGGTGGAGTCCGCCACCGCCGAAAGCGGCGCCGGCGCGTCAATGGTGTTGGGGACGAAGCGGCAGAAGTAGTCCGTGACCGGCCCGTCCGATTCCCGGATGCCGCAGCCCACGGACTCGCCGTCCACCACCCAGAGGCCCAGCACCGGATGGTTGCCGTCGAAGTCCGGCAATGGGTGGTACTGCTGGTAGCACCAGCCCTCCCGCCCGTAGCCGCCGGGCTGCTCCAGGCTGATCCCGTCCGCGTGGATCCGGATGTTGTCGCCTTCACGGCCGTGGAGGGGCTTGCCCACCCACTCCTTCAGCGGCCCCGGATCCGTGAGGTACGCGGGCAGCAGGTTGGGATGGCCGGGGTACAGATGCCACAGGGCGGCCAGCAGGGCCTTGTTGGAGAGCAGCATCTTCCAGGCGGGTTCCACCCAGCGCGGGTTGTGCGCCCGCTCCAGCAGGCGGGGCCCGAACTCCTCCTTCATCATCAGCTCCCAGGGATAGAGCTTGAAGATGGTGTTGATCAGGAAGTTGTCCAGGTCCACGAAGCGGTTCAGGTTGGGGTCCCAGCCGATATCGGACATGTTGATCCCGATGGTGGTCCACCCCGCCTGGCCGGCGACGTCGCGCATGTACGCGGCGGTCATCCAGTCCTCGCCGGATTCCTCCACCTCGGAGTGGGCCACGTGGAGGGTGCTCATGCCGGTGCGGTACTGGAATTTCTTCCACTGCCGGATGAGGGCCTCGTGGATGCCGTTCCACTGGTCCTTCTCCGGAAACACGTCCTGGAGCCAGAACCATTGGGCGACGGCGGCCTCGATGAGTCCGGTGGGGGTGTCGGCGTTGTATTCGAGCATCTTGGCCGGCCCGCCCCGGCCGTCGTAGATGAAGTCGAACCGGCCGTAAACATCCACGTCGCCGGCCTGCAGCGATGCGGCCGCCAGTTCCAGTGCCTGGGGGCCGATGCCGATGCTGCCCATGGCGCCGGTGGCCAGGAACTTCGCGGCTTCCAGGCACATCCGGTGCATCTCCTCGGCCACCACTTCAAGGGTCTCCACCTCGTCCATGGTGAACTCGTAGTACGCGGATTCGTTCCAGTACTCGATCCGGCGCCCGTCGTCCATGGTGGTGGTGGAGAACACCAGGCCCTGCTCTTCGATCTTCTGCTTCCAGCCCGGCCGGGGTTCGGACAACATCCTCTTCATCCGTCAGCCCCCCGAGACCTTGCCGCCGCCACCGCTTGAGCCGCTCTTGGCGCTGGAGCCGAAACCGCCGCGGCTGACCGTGCCGCCCTGGCTGCTGTACCCCGTGGAGGCCTTTGCGCCGCTGGGGACGGTGCGCGTGTAGTTGGGCGCGGTGGACCGGTTCTGGCCAATGGGCGGAACACTTGCCCCGCGGGAGTAGAAGTACCAGGCGTAGATGCCGCCCCCGCGGCCCGCCGAACTGTCGCAGTTGGTGTCCGCCACGCGCTCGCCGGTTTCGTCGTTGAAGCACACCTGCGCGTACTCGGGATCATCCTCATTGCTGGCCACAACGGCTGTGATGGTCCCGGCCAGGAGGGCTGTCACGCCCAGGCCCACCACCACGGTGCGCCGCTGGGAACGCTTCTTCCGTGCGGCCGCGTCATTGAGCTGCTTTTCCCGCTCCCGCGCGAACGGGTCGACAGGTGTGACCGGTTCATTGAGGAGTTCGGGGCGCAGGTCCGGCTTGGGGACCTGCCAGGGCGGAGGCTTGGCGGTGCTGCTGCCGGTTCCCGGTTGCGGCCGGCCGGACGCGCCGTGCTCCACTTCGGAAGCGTTGTCCGGCTCCTTGCTGGGATCCTCGTTCGGGTCCATGGTGTTTGAATCCACAGCGTCCCCTTCAGTTGTCCACGTGAATTGGGCACAGCGCTGCACCCCCAATTGCAATCCTCGGATCAGCGTAATCCCTGGGCAGGCCGGCTGCGAGTAAAACCGCGCTCGACGGCAGGGGAGAACTGCCCATCCCCGCGCCGCAGGGAGCCCGCCGCGGGGGAACCCTAGACTGGATGCCATGGAATCTGGTTCTGTCCTTGCTGTCTGCCGCGTCCACCAGCTCATCGCGGACCAGGGAAACGTTGGCGTGACGGCCATCGACAAGCGCCCGGCGGACGGCCCGGTGAAGGTCCACAAGCTGGGCCTGCGCGGA
The DNA here is from genome assembly GCF_019977375.1 of Arthrobacter sp. NicSoilB11. Taxonomy (NCBI): domain Bacteria; kingdom Bacillati; phylum Actinomycetota; class Actinomycetes; order Micrococcales; family Micrococcaceae; genus Arthrobacter; species Arthrobacter sp. NicSoilB11. The sequence continues at coordinate 3,198,507 of NZ_AP024657.1, read as the reverse complement.
GATATCCAGGCCAACCGGGTGCACCACGGCGGAGAGGACCAGGCCGTCTACGCCTATTCCCAGGCCGACGCCGACTTCTGGGCGCGCACCCTGGGACGCGAACTGCCGCCGGGCATGTTTGGTGAGAACCTGCGGGTGGCCGGCATCGAAGCCACCCACGCCGTCATCGGGGAGCGCTGGAAGGTGGGGGCCGACGTCGAACTCGAGGTCACCTCCCCGCGCGTCCCCTGCGCCACGTTCCAGCGCCGGATGAAGGAACCGCAGTGGGTGAAGCGGTTCACCGAGGAGGGGCGGGTGGGGACCTACCTGCGCGTCATCCGCACCGGCAGCATCCGCGCCGGCGACCCCATCCAGCGGACCTTCGTGCCGCGCCACGGCATCACGATCGGCCAGTGGTTCAGTGAGCCGGACGCGGAGGTCATCGAGGCGCTCCGCAGTGCAGAGTCCGACGGCGAGATCCGGCTCCAGGACGAATACCACACCAAGTTTGGGCTGCTGCTGCGGCGGCTGGGGCAGTAGCACCCCTGCCCAGGGCGGGCTGTGTGCGCAAGCTCACCGCCGTCGTCGGGCATTGAATTGGCGGTCAATGGCGTCCGTACCTTACACTTGAAATATCCCCCACTCCGGAAATCCCTTATTCCTGCCCAATTTTTGAGGCAGGACTGGCAAGTGTTGGGGCCCGCACAAGCGATGCGGGCATTTTCATAGGGAGAGCCGGCTAAAGAAAACGCTGTACAGACTGCTGGGATAGCAGCCAAGAGATGCAGCGCGAAGTCCTGCCACGGGATTGCGAAAGCGCCGGACTTCTGTGACCGGCCGGTCAACGTTTGCCCGGCATCATCGGCACGCGTACTGCGGCTCCGCTCACCTCGGGTAGTGCCGCCTGGCCCCCTATGGATGAGGAATATCCCCCTATGCCCGAAAACCAGAACGAAACCACCGCCGTTGTTGAGGATGCCCCCGTGGCTCCCGCCGCCGTGGCTCCCGCAACCGCTCCCGCCGCCGAGGCTCCTGCCGCTGCGGACGCCCCTGCCGCTGAGGCAGAAGAAAACACCGTGAAGTTCGCCGACCTTGGCATCGACGGCCGCGTCCTGGCCGCCCTGCAGGACGTTGGCTACGAAAAGCCTTCCCCCATCCAGGCAGCAACCATCCCGCTGCTGCTTGAAGGCCGCGACGTCGTGGGCCTCGCCCAGACCGGCACCGGTAAGACTGCAGCATTCGCAGTACCGGCACTGTCCCGGCTGGCCGAGCTCCACGACCTCAACGGCCCGTCCCGCAAGACCCAGGCCCTGGTCCTGGCACCCACCCGCGAGCTGGCCCTCCAGGTGGCCGAGGCCTTCACCTCCTACGCCAAGCACATCGACGACTTCACCGTCCTGCCCGTCTACGGCGGCTCCGCCTACGGGCCCCAGCTGGCCGGCCTGCGCCGCGGCGCCCAGGTGGTTGTTGGTACCCCCGGCCGCGTGATCGACCACATCTCCAAGGGTTCCCTTGACCTGTCCGAACTCCAGTACCTGGTGCTGGACGAGGCCGACGAGATGCTGCGCATGGGCTTCGCCGAGGACGTTGAGCAGATCTTCCAGCAGACGCCGTCGGACCGCCAGGTGGCACTGTTCTCCGCCACCATGCCGAGCCAGATCCGCCGCATGTCCAAGCAGTACCTGAACGATCCCGCCGAGATCTCCGTCAAGTCCAAGACCACCACCGGTGCCAACACCCGCCAGCGGTACCTGCAGGTCATGGGCCCGCACAAGCTCGACGCCATGACCCGCATCCTCGAGGTGGAAGACTTCGACGGCGTCATCGCCTTCGTGCGCACCAAGATGGCCACCGAGGACCTTGCTGACAAGCTGAAGTCCCGCGGTTTCCAGGCCGCCGCCATCAACGGTGACATCCCGCAGCAGCAGCGCGAGCGCACTGTTGACGCGCTGAAGGAAGGCCGCATCGACATCCTGGTGGCCACCGACGTCGCCGCCCGTGGCCTTGACGTGGAACGCATCAGCCACGTCATCAACTACGACATCCCGCACGACACCGAGTCCTACGTGCACCGCATCGGCCGTACCGGCCGTGCAGGCCGTTCCGGTGACGCCATCCTGTTCATGACGCCGCGGGAGAAGTACCTGCTGCGTTCCATCGAGAAGGCCACCCGCCAGCCGGTGGAGCAGATGCACCTGCCCACGGCCGAGACCGTCAACACGCTGCGCCTGGGCAAGTTCGCCGAGCGCATCACCGAGACCCTCGCCTCCGAGGACGTCGCGGCGTTCCGGGACCTCATCGCCTCCTACGAGGAGGAGCACAACGTTCCCGCAGCAGAGATCGCTGCCGCCCTTGCCGTGATGGCGCAGGGCGGCCAGCCGCTGCTGGTCAAGGAACTGCCTGCCGCTCCTGAATTCCAGAAGCGCGAGCGCTCCAAGGACGGCTTCGGCTCCCGTGGGCCGACCCGTGCGCTGACCGAGGGCAATGCCACCTACCGGATCGCGGTGGGACGCCGCCAGCGCGTCATGCCCGGCTCCATCGTGGGCGCCATTGCCAACGAAGGCGGCATCTCCTCCGCGCAGATCGGCGGCATCGACATCCGTTCGGACCACTCCCTGGTAGAGCTGCCCGCGGACCTGAGCCCCGACCAGCTGAAGGCCCTGTCCCGCACGCGGATCGGCGGCGAGCTGATCCACCTCGAACTGGACAACGGCCGCAAGCCGTCCGGTGACCGCGGCGCCTACCAGGGCAGCCGCGGCGGCGACCGGGGAGGCAACTTCAAGGGCAACGGCGGGTTCAAGAAGGAATTCCGCAAGAACGACGGCGAGCGGTCCTCCGCTGACCGCGGCGGCCGTTCGTACAGCGAGCGCTCCTTCAGCGACCGCGGCCAGTCGGGCGACTCCCGCTTCGGCGGCCACGGCGACGGCTCCCGCAAGCCCCGCAGCGGCAGCGAGGGCGGCCACCGCGATTTCAACCGCAAGGGCAAGTGGTAAACCCCCGGCGTTGAGGAATTGACGACGGCGATGGGCCGGCTTTCGAGCCGGCCCATCGGCGTTTAACCGCACGGGTGTGGGACTCGCCACATTCGGGCTCCGGCACGGTGGCGAGGGGCCCTGGGAAGGTGCCTGCCGCCGTCGTCCGCCCTGCTTCCCATCACCCCTCCAGCCCCGGAATTCCGCGGAAAAACACGCTTCCGCAGCCCGGAAAAGCACTTGCCCGACCGTCCGGAAGGGGCTCCGGGCGCCGATTTGTTGGTGCGTAAATCTTCCGGTAGAGTATTTACTCGTTGCCCCCCTAGCTCAGTGGTAGAGCGCGTTCTTGGTAAGAACGAGGTCACCGGATCGATTCCGGTGGGGGGCTCTGAATGAGGGCCTGCGTCAAGGCGGTTTGACCGGCTTGACGCAGGTTTTTCTCATTCGTGGCGGTGTAGCTCAGTTGGTTAGAGCGCACGACTCATAATCGTGAGGTCGGGAGATCGAGCCTCCCCACCGCTACAGGCTAAGCCCCCGTGATCCATGGATCCCGGGGGCTTTCTTGTTTCCCGGATCCGCAGTAGCTTGGCAGCAATTGGCGGACGGGGGATCGGTGGACTTTTTCACGGCGGTGATGGAGCCGTTCCGGTGGCTGGTGTCCGCCATCATGGTGGCTTTCCACGACGGGCTGGCCGCCGTGGGCATGCCGGCGGCGGGCGGCTGGACCTGGACGCTGTCCATCATCGGGCTGGTCCTGGTCATCCGCGCAGCACTAATCCCGGTGTTCCTGGCCCAGGTGAGGGCCCAGCGCAGGATGCGGCTCCTGCAGCCGGACCTGAAGGAGCTCCAGGACAGGTACAAGGGCAGGACAGACCCTGCGTCCCGGCAGGCCATGGCCCAGGAACAGATGGCCCTCTACAAAAAGCACGGCACCAACCCGTTCTCTGCATGCCTGCCGCTGTTGATCCAGGCACCGTTCTTCCTGGCGCTTTTCCAGGTGCTGTCCGGAATTTCCAACGCCTCGCGGCAGGGCGAAGGCATTGGCGTGATGGGACACGACCAGGTGGTCCAGTTCGATTCCTCCAGCATCTTCGGGGCACCTCTGTCAGCCTCCCTGCTGCACGGCGCAGGCGACCCGGCCGCCGTGGCTGTGCTCGCCGTCGTCATGATCCTGGTGATGATCGCCAGCCAATTCCTGACGCAGAAACTTGTGGCCGCACGGACCATCGACGGCCAGGACAGCGACAGTCTCCTGATGCGCCAGCAGCAAGTCCTGCTGTACGTCCTGCCCGTGGTCTTCGGCGTGGGCGGGATCTTCTTCCCCATCGGAGTCCTGGTCTACTGGACGGTTTCCAACCTCTGGACGCTGGGCCAGCAGTTCATGGTGTCGCGGCAGCAGTAAGGCTTTGCCGGATGCTGCGGTCCTAGCCTTGTTCGCAATGACCCGCGTAGAAGGCACGGATGTGCGAACAAGCCCAGGAATGCCGCAAGCAGCGCCGAAAACCTATGCGGGCCTGATATCCGGCGGCAGAATGGGGCCATGGCGAAGCTGATCTACTCCGCAATCATGTCCCTCGACGGCTACACGGCAGACAAGGACGGCAACTTCAACTGGTCCGCGCCGGATGTGGAGGTCCACGGTTTCATCAACGACCTGGAGCGGGATGTGGGCACCTACCTCCTGGGGCGGCGGATGTACCAGGTGATGTCTGTCTGGGAAACCATGGGCACGTCCGGGGATCCTTCGGTGATCCAGGACTATGCCCGGATCTGGCAGGGGGCGGACAAGGTGGTGTACTCGACGACGCTGGCCATCGCTCCCACGCCCCGCACCAGGCTGGAGCGGCAGTTCCGCCCGGAGACGGTGCGGGACATGAAGGCCGGCACGGACAGGAACATCAGCATCGGCGGCCCCACGCTGGCGGCACACGCCCTCAACGCCGGCCTGGTGGACGAATGCCAGTTCTTCATCACCCCGGTTGCCGTGGGCGGCGGCCTGCGCTTCCTGCCGGACGGACTGGAGGCCCGGCTGGAACTGCTGGAGGAACGCCCGTTCGGAAACGGCGTGGTGTACCTGCGCTACGGAGTCCTCTGAACCGCCGGCGCACCCGTCCTGGGCTGGACCGCGAAGAGGGTGAACAACAGGGCCACCAGCGCGGTGCCCACCAGCAGGAGCAGCCCGATCGAATAGCTGCGGGTCGCTGCGTCATAGGTGGCGCCCATGACCAGAGGGGGGAAGTATCCGCCCAATCCGCCAGCGGCGCTCACGATGCCGCTGATGCTGCCCACCTTCCCCGCCAGTGACAGGACGCCGACCCACGCAAACACGCCGCCCGTTCCGAGACCCAGCGCTGCCGCCATGGCAACGAATGTGGCACCGGCGGGGACTTCGCCGTCGGGCCGCATGTTCACCACCCAGCCCAGGACCGCGACGGCGGCAAGGGCGGTGAGGACTACCGGTTTCGGGCCCAGCTTGTCAGCCAGGACCCCGCCCACCGGACGGGCCAGGACAGCGGCCAGGGCAAACCCGGCGGTCCGGGCGCCGGCGCCGGAGGGATCGAAACTGTACACGTCCCGCAGATAGGTGGGCAGGTAGGTGGCGAAGGAAACGAAACCGCCGAAGACCACGGCGTAGAGGAAGCACATCTTCCAGGTGACTGCCGTCCTGGCAGCGTCGAGGAGTTTGGGCAGCACCGGCAGGTGGCTGGGCGCCCAATCCGGGGATTCCTTCATGGCGAACCACACCAGCGCCGCCATCACGGCCAGGACGCCGGCGATCAGCAGGTGCGTCTGAAAGTATCCGATCCCGGCCACAAGCCGGGGATTCAGGAATGCCGCCAGCGCCGTGCCGCCCATCCCGGCGCCGAAGACACCGGTGGCGAACCCGCGCCGGGCTGGTTGGTACCAGGCGCTGACGAACGGGATCCCGACGGCGAAAACGGTCCCTGCCACGCCGAGCAGCAGCCCGGCCCCCAGTACCAGCGCGAAGGAACTCAGGAGGCCGCCGACCGACACCAGGAGGAGGGGAGGGATGGCGGCCAGGAGCACGAAGGTGAACATGGCCCTGCCGCCGTACTTGTCCGTGAGCGTGCCCACCACGATCCGTCCCAGCGAACCGACGAACACCGGCATGGCCACCAGGATCCCGGTGCTGGCCGGCGTCAGGGACAGGTTCTGGACGTAGAAGGCGCCCAGCGTGGCCACGGAGTTCCATGCCCAGAAACCTGCCACGGATGCCGCCGTCGCCAGCGCAAGGTTCAGCGCCCTCCAGGTGCCCGGCGCTGCGGTCATTCCGGCCACTTCCTGCTCCTCACCATGATCCAAACGCACCGCCGGTCAGCGGTTGCGGGTGTCCCTGTCCGGCGTGCCAACGGCGGACCAGCCCCGGCCCTTCGTTTCCCTGTCCCGCGAGCGGTAGACGATGTACGGGCGGAAAAGATAGTGCAGGGGTGCCGTGAAGGCGTGCACCAGGCGCGTGAACGGCCAGATGACGAACAGCGCCATGCCCACCAAGGTGTGCAGGTGGAAGGTGAACGGCGCAGCGGCCATCGCCGCGATGTCCGGCTGGAAGATGAACAGCGACCGGAACCACGGCGCCACCGTTTCCCGGTAGTTGTGCCCGTGTTCTCCCTCGAACACACTGGCCAGGGTGGTCCACAGGCCAAAGACGATGGCCGCGGTCAGCACCACGTACATGGTCTTGTCGTTCCTGGTGGTCGCCATGAAGACCGGGCCGGTGGTGCGCCGCCGGTAGATCAGCAGCGCGATCCCGCCCAGCGTTCCCACCCCGGCGATGCCGCCCACCAGCAGGGCGTTGAAGTGGTAGAACTCCTGGCTCATGCCCGCCGCCGCCGTCCAGGCCATCGGGATCACCAGGCCGAAGAAGTGCCCGGCGATGACCGCAAGCAGCCCGAAGTGGAAAAGCGGGGAGGCGATCCTCAGGAGCCGGGATTCGTAAAGCTGGGAGGACCGGGTGGTCCAGCCGAACTGGTCGTACCGGTAGCGCCACACCAGCCCGCCCACCAGCACCACCACCATGACATAGGGCAGGACGCCCCACAGGACGGTATCCCAGGCGTTGAGTACGACGGCGGGTCCCGGCTCCGCCACGGTGGACGCCTTGAGTACGGGCATGGTCAGGCCCTCCTGACCGGCAAAAGCCGCGGATCGTAGGGATCCAGTCCCACGCTTTCGGAGGGTGGACCGTATCCGGCCATGCGCATCACTTCCTTCTCGTCCTGGGGTGACTTCCCGGGCAAGGTGGCGCAGATGGCCGCCAGGATCGTGGCATGCGGCAGGTTGTCCCGAAGCAGCCCCAGCCGAAGCATCTCCAAGCTGGCCCGGTAACGCTTCAGCAGGGTGCGTCCGGCCGCGGAATCCACCCGGGCAGCGAATTCCAGCACCATGGGCAGGTAGTCGGGAAGTTCCCCGTCCAGGTCCACCAGGGCGCCGCTGTGCCGGTAGGCCTCCTTGAAGAAGCCCAGCACCTCACCGCGGCGCCGGGTGTCGCCATCGGTCCAGTAGCTCAGATGCAGCGCGTGCCGCCGGCCGAGATCGAACTCGCGGACATATTGGGCCTGCAGTTCCATGGGCGGGGTGGCCTCGAGAAGGTCCAGTACCGGCGCAAATGCCGGCAAAGCCCCGGGAAACTCGGAAAGCGCTGCCCGGACCAGGGGAACCCGCTGCACCAGGTCCTCATCGGGATAGGACAGGCACCAGGCCGCTGCCAGGTACACCACCTGGTCGTGGCGGTTCACGGCTGGTCCTCCGCAGCGTCGAGGGTATCCGCTTCGTGCCCCTTGTCCGGGAACAGGCCGGGCGGCGCCCCGCGGCCGTCCCAGTTCAGCAGGTTCACCCTGCCCTTCAGGCCCGTCCCCGCGGAGACCTCGTCACTTGTCTGCCGGTCGCGCAGGGCGTGGAAGGTGTCCACGGCCACCGGGACGGGCCTGCCGCTCGCCTCCCCGAAGGGTGCCGAATCCTGCATGCCAGGGCCGCCGTCGAAATCCAGCGAGCAGCCCATCTCCTCCAGGTCGTGGGCCTGCTCCACGTGCGCCTTGGGAATGACGTACCGTTCGTCGTATTTGGCAATGGCCATCAGCCGGTACATCTCGTACATGGTCTGGCCGTCCATGCCCACGGCCTCGGGGATCGAGTCGTCCGGGTCGTTGCCGAGGCTGATGCCGCGCATGTAGGAACGCATGGCGGCCAGCTTCTTCAGTACGGCCGTGACCCGGTCCGCATCGCCTGCGGTGAACAGTTCCGCGAGATACTCCACCGGGATGCGCAGCGCATCAATGGCGCCAAAGAGATTGCCGTGGTCCTCGCCGTCGTGCCCCTGGTCCCGCAGCAGGTCCACAACGGGTGAGAGCGGCGGCACGTACCAGACCATCGGCATGGTGCGGTACTCGGGGTGCAGCGGGAGTGCCACTTTGTAGACCTTGGCCAGGGCGTAGACCGGCGAGCGCCGCGCGGCGTCGATCCAGTCCTCGGGGATCCCCTGGGCGCGGGCCTCGGCCTGAACGGCGGGGTCGTTCGGGTCCAGCAGCACGTCCATCTGGGCGTCGTAGAGTTCCTTGGGGTCGGTGACCGCGGCCGCCGCGGTGACGGCGTCGGCGTCGTACAGGAACAACCCCAGGTACCGCAGCCGGCCCACGCAGGTCTCCGAACAGACCGTCGGCAGCCCCACCTCCACCCTTGGATAGCAGAAGGTGCACTTCTCGGCCTTGCCCGTCTTGTGGTTGAAGTAGATCTTCTTGTACGGGCAGCCGGTGACGCACTGCCGCCAGCCACGGCACTTGTCCTGGTCCACCAGCACAATCCCGTCCTCCACCCGCTTGTAGATCGCGCCGGAGGGGCAGGACGCCATGCAGGACGGGTTCAGGCAGTGCTCGCAGATCCGCGGCAGGTAGAACATGAACGTCTGCTCGTAGGCGAACTTGATCTTGTCCTCGGACTCGCGCCGCACCTTCTCCACGATCGGGTCCAGGTGGCCGTTTTCGGTGGAGCCGCCCAGGTCGTCGTCCCAGTTCGCGGACCACGTGATTTTCGTGTCTTTGCCGGTGATCAGGGACTTGGGCCGGGCCACCGGGAAGTCGTCGCCCAGCGGCGCGTCCACGAGGGTCTTGTAATCGTAGGTCCACGGCTCGTAGTAGTCCTTGAGCTCGGGCTGGACGGGGCTGGCGAAGATCCCCAGGAGCTTCTTCACCCGGCCCCCGGCTTTCAGCACCAGCTTGCCGCGCTTGTTCAGCACCCAGCCGCCGTGCCACCTCTCCTGGTCCTCGTAGCGGCGCGGATACCCCTGCCCGGGCCGGGTTTCCACGTTGTTGAACCAGACGTACTCGGTGCCCGCACGGTTGGTCCAGGCCTGCTTGCAGGTCACGGAACAGGTGTGGCAGCCGATGCATTTGTCCAGGTTCATGACCATGCCCATTTGAGCCATGACACGCATCAGTACTGCACCTCCTGGGAACGACGGCGGACGGTGGCAACCATGTCGCGCTGGTTCCCGGTGGGGCCGAGGTAGTTGAACGCGTAGGCCAGCTGGGCGTAGCCGCCGATCAGGTGCGAAGGTTTGACCAGCAGCCGGGTCACCGAGTTGTGGATGCCGCCGCGCCGTCCCGTGGCTTCGGACTTCGGTACGTCGATGGTGCGTTCCTGTGCGTGGTGGACGTAGACCACGCCAGCCGGCATCCGGTGGCTGACGATCGCCCGGGCCACCAGGACCCCGTTGATGTTCAGGCACTCCACCCAGTCGTTGTCCTTGACCTGGATCGCCTCGGCGTCGGCGGGGCTCATCCAGACCGTGGGGCCGCCGCGGGAGAGCGAGAGCATCAGCAGGTTGTCCTGGTATTCGGAGTGGATGGACCACTTGGAATGCGGCGTCAGGTACCGGACCACCACTTCCAGCTCCCCGTTCCGGCCCAGTTTGGGTTCGCCGAAGAGCCGGTGCATGTCCAGCGGCGGCCGGTAGATGGGCAGCCCCTCGCCGATGTCCGTGATCCAGTCGTGGTCCAGGAAGAAATGCATCCGCCCCGTCAGGGTATGGAAGGGCTTGAGCCGTTCGATGTTGATGGTGAACGGGGCGTAGCGCCGGCCGCCCGTTTCGGAGCCTGACCATTCCGGCGACGTGATCACGGGGACCGGTCCGGCCTGGGTCTGGGCGAAGGTGATGAACTTTTCCTCGGAGCCCTCGGACAGGTCCGCCAGCTTCCTTCCGGTGCGGACTTCGAGGTCTTTGAAGCCCTGCACGGACAGCGCACCGTTGGTGGTGCCGGAGAAGGCCAGGATGGCCTCGGCCATTTTCGCGTCGGTGTCGATCGCCGGCCGCCCGTCCGCTGCGCCGCCGAGCATCACGCCGTTGGAACGGCTGAGCCGCTCCAACGGGCCGGCGAGTTTGTACGTGACGTTCTTGACGGTGAAACCGAGCTTGTCGGCCAGGGGCCCGACGGCGGCGAGCTTGTCCGCGATGGCCGTGTAGTCCCGCTCCACCACCGAAAAGGCGGGCATGTTCTGGCCCGGTACGGCGGGAATGTCCGTGTCACGCCAGTCCCGCACGATCCCCCCGGGCTGGGCCAGCTGGCCCGGGGTGTCGTGCTGCAGCGGCACGCTGACCAGGTCCCGGCGGACGCCCAGATGGGTCTTGGCCATCCGGGAGAACTCCCGGGCCAGCAGGTGGAACATCTCGAAGTCCGTTTTGGTTTCCCACGGCGGGTCGATTGCTGGGGTGAAGGCGTGCACAAACGGGTGCATGTCCGTGGAGGACAGGTCGTGCTTCTCGTACCACGTGGCGGCCGGGAACACGACGTCGGAGAGCAGCGTGGTGGAGGTCATCCGGAAGTCCGCGGAGACCAGGAAGTCCAGCTTTCCTTCCGGCGCCTTTTCGTGCCACTTCACATCCTTGGGTTTAAGTCCCTCGGCATCCGTGCCCAGGACGTTGTTGTGGGTGCCCAGCAGGTTCCGCAGGAAGTACTCATTGCCCTTGGCGGAGGAACCGAACAGGTTGGAGCGCCACAGGACCAGCGTGCGCGGCCAGTTCTCCGGGGCGTCCACGTCCTCGATGGCCGGGTTCAGTGTCCGGTTCTTGAGTGCGTCCGCGATATAGCTGGGGGTGTCCTTGGCGGTTCCGGCGGCGACGGCGGCCTCCGCCTCGTCGGCGAGGTCCAGGGGGTTGCGGTCGAACTGCGGGTAAAACGGCATCCATCCAAGCCGCGCGGACTGGGCGATGGCGTCCGCGGTGTGCAGGCCGTCCAGGGCGCCGGTGGACAACGGGGACTTCAGCGCATCCGCTGAATATCCGTCCTGGCGCCACTGGTCCGTGTGCATGTACCAGTACCCGGTGCCGATCATGGTGCGCGGCGGCCTGGACCAGTCCAGGGCATTGGCCAGCGAGACCCAGCCGGTGATGGGGCGGGTCTTTTCCTGCCCCACGTAGTGCGCCCAGCCGCCCCCGTTCCGTCCCATGCAGCCGGTCAGCATCACCAGCGCCAGGATGGCCCGGTACGTGGTGTCGCCGTGGAACCACTGGCAGATGCCGGCGCCCATGATGATCATGGACCGGCCCTTGGACTGCTCGGCGTTGCGGGCGAACTCGCGGGCCACCCGGATGCAGGCCTGGGCGGGTACGGAGGTGATCTCCTCCTGCCATGCCGGGGTGTAGGGCGTGGCGGCGTCGTCATAGCTGGCGGCCCAATCCCCGGGCAGCCCGTCGCGGCCCACTCCGTACTGCGCGAGCATGAGGTCGAACACCGTGGTGGCCAGCTGGCCTTCCACCTCGATGACGGGCACGCCGCGGCGGAGCACGCTGCCGGTGCCGTCCGCCTGCTCGAAGCACGGGAGCAGGACCTCGGCGCTTTCTCCCGAGACCTCCCGCAGCGACAGCGCCGGTTCCATCCCCTCGAGGTCCAGGTTCCACTTGCCCTCGCCGCTGCCGGAGTAGCGGAAGCCCAGGGACCCGTTGGGGACGGCCGGACGGCCGGCCTTCTTGTCGAACAGGACGGTGCGGAACGCAGCGTCCTCTGCCCCGGACTCCGCCGGGATGTCACGCGCAGTGAGGAATTTTGACGGCGTCAGCGCGCCGTCGTCATTCCTCACCAGCCGGACCAGGAACGGAAGGTCCGTGTACTGCTTCACGTAGTCGGTGAAGAACGGCACGTCCCGGTCCACGAAGAATTCCTTCAGCATGACGTGCCCCATCGCCATCGCCAGGGCAGCGTCCGTTCCCGCCTGGGCGGGAAGCCATTCGTCCGCGAACTTGGTGTTGTCCGCATAGTCCGGGCTGACCGTGACCACCTTGGTGCCGCGGTACCGCACCTCGGCCATCCAGTGCGCGTCCGGAGTTCGGGTGACCGGGACGTTCGATCCCCACATCATGAGGTAGCGCGCGTCCCACCAGTCACCGGACTCGGGAACGTCGGTCTGGTCCCCGAACACCTGCGGGCTGGCGACAGGCAGGTCAGCGTACCAGTCGTAGAAGGACGTCATCACCCCGCCGATCAGCTGGATGAAGCGCGTTCCCACGGCGTGCGAAACCATTGACATCGCGGGGATGGGCGAGAAGCCGGCGCAGCGGTCCGGGCCGTAGGTCTTGATGGTGTTCACGTGGGCGGCGGCGGCAATCTCGATCGCTTCCTGCCAGGAGACCCGGACCAGGCCCCCCTTGCCGCGGGCCTGCTGGTAGCGCCGGCGCTTGTCCGGGTCGGCCGCTATCTCGGCGAAGGCCAGGACCGGGTCGCCCAGGCGTGCCTTCCCTTCCCGGTACATCTCCACCAGTACACCGCGTGCGTAGGGAAAGCGGACCCGGGTGGGGGAGTAGGTGTACCACGAAAAGGCTGCCCCGCGCGGGCAGCCTCTCGGTTCGTATTCGGGACTGTCAGGGCCCACCGACGGGTAGTCGGTCTGCTGGGATTCCCAGGTGATGATGCCGTCCTTGACGTACACCTTCCAGGAGCAGGAACCGGTGCAGTTCACCCCGTGGGTGGAGCGGACCACCTTGTCGTGGCTCCACCGGTCGCGGTAGAAGATGTCGCCCTTGCGGCCCCCCTCCCGGAAGACGGCCCTGCCGTCGTCGGTCTGGTCCCACCGGGTAAAGAAACGGCCCAGCTTCAACATTGCTTCTGATGCGGGTCCATCTAACCCCGCACGGGGTCCGGCAGCCATGCCCCCAAGCTAGGCGGGAGCCGGAAACGCGGAACAGGGCACAAAGGCCCTGTTCCGTGGACCATGGCTGCTCCGAATCCCTCCCGGGGCGGGCAGAATGGGTGCATGACACGCATCGCCATCATCGGCGGCCACGGGAAAGTGGCCCTCCTCCTGTCCCAGCTCCTCACCGGCGAGGGCCACTCCGTCACCTCGTTCATCCGCAATCCGGACCATGCGGACGACGTCGCCGCCACTGGCGCCACGCCGTCGGTCCTGGACGTGGAAAATGCCACGACGGCGGCCATCGCCGATGCCTTGGCCGGGCATGACGCCGTGGTCTGGTCCGCCGGGGCTGGCGGCGGCAACCCCGGCCGCACCTACGCGGTGGACAGGGACGCTGCCATCCGCTCCATGGATGCGGCGGCCCAGGCAGGGGTGGACCGGTACGTGATGGTGTCCTACTTCGGTGCGGGCAAGGACCACGGAGTGCCGGAAGACAACAGTTTCTTCGCCTACGCCGAAGCCAAGGCGGCCGCTGACGAGTACCTGCGCGGCAGCGGGCTGGCGTGGACCATCCTGGGGCCCGGGGCACTGACCGACAAGCCGGGGACCGGGCTGATCGACGTGGACCCGTCGCCGGATGGGGACCGTGACACGTCACGTGCCAACACGGCGATCGTGGCCGCGGCGGTGCTGGACCTGCCCCAGACCGCAGGCCGGACCATCGAGTTCCGCGACGGCACGCTGCCGGTGGCAGCGGCCCTGGAACCGGGCGCGTAGACCCCGGCGGGCAAGGGGCGCGTGGCCTCGGTTATGCCGGGGCGACCGGCGCGGCCAGCTCCAGGTCCAGGTCCAGGGAATTCTGCTCCACGTAGTCCAGGGCGCAGCGCACGGCACCCACCGTGACGATTGAGTCGCCCAGCGGGGAGACCGCCACCCGCGCGGGGGTGGCGGTGAAGTCTTTCAGGCGCTCGCTGATGGGTGCAAGGAGTACGCCCGCGGAATCGGCCACCCCGCCGCCGATCACCACCAGCTCCGGATTGAGCAGGGTGGCTACGGTTCCCACCACCCGTGCCATCCTGTCCGCCAGCCGGTCCATGATGCCAAGAGCCACGGCGTCGCCCTGTTCCGCCGCCGCAAAGACCTGCTCAGCTTCCAACCGCCCGTGGGGGACGGAGCGGAGGGCGGTGGGGACCGGGGTGGCCAGGGCTTCGGCGGCCCAGGTCCGCGCCAGGTGGGCGATGCCGTAGGTGTCGCCCACGCCTTCCACCAGGTCCAGGTACGCCAGCTCCCCGGCGCTGCCCCGCGTTCCGTGGACCAGCCGGCCGCCCTCCACGATGCCCGAACCCAGCCGTTCGCTGGCCAGGATCACCACCACGTCGTCAATTCCCGCGGCCGCCCCCTGCCAGCGTTCGCCCAGGGCCGCAAGGTTGGCGTCGTTTTCCAGCAGCACCGTCCAGCCCCGGGTTTCCTTGAGGGCCGCCCCCAGTCCCAGGTCGAACAGCCCCCAGAACTTCTGCGTGGCCACCACCTGCCCGTGCCGGTCCACGGGTGCGGCAACTCCGGCGCAGACGGCCAGTACCCGGCCGGGCTCCGTTCCTGCGGACCGCAGGGCCGCCTGGGCTACGCCGTCGATGAAGGCTATGCGTTCCCGGGAACCGACGTCTCCCGCCTGGAAAGGCCGGCTGGACCGTCCCAATGTCTTGCCCCGGAGGTCGGAAACCACCACGATGACCTTTGAATAGCCGATGTCCATGCCCAGGACCACGCCTGCGCGCTCGTTGAGTTCGAACCGGCGGGCGGGGCGGCCCTTGTGGTACCCGCCGAATTCGCGCTGGTTTTCCCGCTCCAGGACCCAGCCGCGCCGGACCAGGTCCTCGCAGACGGCGATGGTGGTGGCGCGGGTCAGGCCCGTGGCGGCCATGACGTCCGTGACGGTCACCGCGGCCGAGGCGCGGAGGAATTCGAGGACCGCGCCGGCACTGACCCGCCGCAGCAACTGGGGAGTCGCCGGAACCAGTTCAGGCATGCTGTTGACCTTCCTGAGCAAAGCACCAGATAATACTTGGGAAAGTAAATTTAGATTCAATATAAATGTACCTGCTGCAAAGAAAAGGACCACCCCTTGTCCACCACTGCCACGCTGGCAACCCTGTCCGACTCCGACCGTCCGGCCGACCCCAACTGGTGGCGCCAGGCCTCCGTATACCAGATCTACCCGCGCAGCTTTGCCGATTCCAACGGCGACGGCATCGGTGACCTGAAGGGCATCACCGCCAAGGTCCCGTACCTGAAGTCGCTGGGCATCGACGCCGTCTGGCTGAGCCCGTTCTACCCCTCCGCGCTCGCCGACGGCGGCTACGACGTTGACGACTACCGCGACGTGGATCCCAAGCTGGGCACCCTGGACGACTTCGACGAGATGGCCAAGGCCCTCCACGAAGCCGGCATCAAGCTGATTGCGGACATTGTCCCCAACCACTCCTCCAACCGGCACAAGTGGTTCCAGGAAGCGCTGGCCTCGCCGAAGGGTTCGCCGGCCCGCGACCGCTACATCTTCCGTGACGGCAAGGGCCCCAACGGCGAGTTCCCGCCGTCGGACTGGGACTCTGTGTTCGGCGGCCCCGCCTGGGAGCGCATCACCGAACCGGACGGCACCCCGGGCCAGTGGTACATGCACATCTTCGCCAAGGAGCAGCCGGACCTGAACTGGTCCAACCGCGAAATCCGGGATGACTTCCTGAAGACGCTGCGGTTCTGGTCCGACCGCGGCGTGGACGGTTTCCGCGTCGACGTTGCCCACGCCCTCACCAAGGACCTCACCGAGCCGCTGCTCTCCAAGCTGGAACTGAGCGCCGCCAACACCGGAGTGGACGGATTCGACGACGGGACGCACCCGTTCTGGGACCGCGACGAAGTGCACGAGATCTACGCCGAATGGCGCGCGGTGTTCAACGAGTACAACCCGCCGCGCACCGCCGTCGCCGAAGCCTGGGTGCACGCCACCAGGCGTGCCCGCTATGCCAGCCCCCAGGGCCTGGGCCAGGCGTTCAACTTCGACCTGCTGCAGGCCGACTTCGACGCCGCCGAGTTCAAGGAGATCATCACCCGCAACCTGGCCGAGGCTGCCGCCACCGGCGCCTCCTCCACGTGGGTGTTCTCCAACCACGACGTGGTACGGCACGCCACCCGCTACGGGCTGCCGCAGGTGGCCAAGGAAAAGGCCGGCGCCAAGGGCCAGGACGGCAAGGACTGGCTGCTGGCCGGCGGCCCCAAGGACCAGCTGGACGTTGAACTGGGCGAGCGCCGTGCGCGGGCCGCCACCCTCCTGATGCTCGCCGTTCCCGGCTCCGCGTACCTGTACCAGGGCGAGGAACTGGGCCTGCAGGAAGTGGCCGAGATTCCCGAATCGGAACGGCAGGACCCGTCCTTCTATCGCAACAAGGGCGTGGAGATTGGCCGCGACGGCTGCCGCGTGCCGCTGCCCTGGAAGGTGGAAGGCACCTCCTTCGGCTTCGGCGACGGCGGCTCCCACCTGCCGCAGCCGGATTGGTTCAGCAAGTACGCCGTGGAGGCCCAGGACGGCACCGAAGGTTCCACCCTGGAGCTCTACCGCGAGGCCCTGAAGCTCCGCCGTGAACTGCAGACGGACGAGGACCTCGAATGGGTTGACAACGGCAACCCGGACGTCCTGCACTTCAAGCGCCCCAACGGGTGGCAGTCCGTGACCAACTTCGGGAACACCGCCGTCGACCTTCCGGCCGGCAAGGTGCTGGTCAGCAGCGGCCCGCTGGAGGACGGCAAGCTGCCGGCCAACACCACCGCGTGGTTGCGCTGATGGGCGTGAACCGCCGGCGTGGGCGGCCCTGATGCAGGAGGTCATCTACGGATGCATGGGACTGGGCGGCAGCTGGTCTGACGAACCACATGGCAGCCACCATGTGGACCAGGCCGCCGCTGCCGTCCATGCCGCCCTGGACGCCGGGATCACCCTGTTCGACCACGCGGACATCTACCGCAGCGGCAAGTCCGAGGCGGTGTTCGGCGAGGTCATGGCCGCCACTCCAGGTCTGCGGGAAGGGATCCGGCTGCAGACCAAATGCGGCATCCGGCTGAACGAACGCGGCCTTCAGACCCACTACGACCTGAGCCGGGACGCCATCCTGGAACGGGTCAACGGCAGCCTGGAACGGCTCCGGACGGACTACGTGGACATCCTCCTGCTGCACCGCCCGGACCCCCTGGCGGACCCCGCGGAGGTGGCCTCCGCCGTCGGGCAGCTCATGGACGAAGGCAAGGTCCGGCAACTGGGCGTGTCCAACATGTCCGCAGCGCAGATCGAGGCGCTGCAGGACCGGCTGGAGACCCCGGTGGTTGCCAACCAGCTGGAAATGAGCCTGCTCAAGCGGGCATGGCTGGAAAGCCAGGTCCTGGTTAACCACCCGGAGCACCTGGACTACAGCTTCCCGCACGGGACGCTTGAGTATTGCACCCGGAACAACATCACCCTGCAGGCGTACGGTGCCCTGGCCCGCGGCGTCTACACCGGCGCCGAACCGGACAGTCCCACCTCAGCCGATGCGGCAACGGCGGAACTCGTGGCGGGGCTTGCGGGGGAGTACGGCACCTCCGGCGAGGGTGTCCTGCTGGGCTGGCTGATGAAGCACCCGGCCGGAATCGCGCCGGTCATCGGGACGGTCAACCCGGACCGCATCCGGGCCTGCGGCGACGCAGCCCGGGTGGCGCAGGCCCTCACCCGCGCCGACTGGTACAAACTCTGGGTCACGGCTCGCGGGAGCAACATCCCCTGACCCTTCCCGGCCGGGCAGCAGCAAGGGCCGTTGTGCAGGTCACAACGGCCCTTTCTGCTGCCCGCATTTAACCGGAGACACGGTCATATCCCGTTTAGTTCGTATTGATCCTCACAAGCTGGCCGATTTCTTCGCCTTGCCGCTTGCGGGGCGGATACTGTAGAAAGCATGACGTCTACCATCGCCGCCGAAACTGTTAGGCCGGAACGCAATATCCCCGCAGAGATCGCCCGTTCCTGGCTGCTGGTCAATGCCATGAAGCCGGAGCTGTTCGACCAGTCGGCCGTTTCACGCGCCGATTCGATCATCCTGGATATTGAAGATGCGGTGGACCCGTCCCAGAAGGACCAGGCCCGCGCCAACGTGATCGACTGGCTGACCGGCGGCGGCAAGGCCTGGGTGAGGATCAATGACGCCACCAGCCCGTTCTGGGCTGATGACCTTGCCGGGCTGCGCGGCACCCCGGGCCTGCTGGGCGTCATGCTCGCCAAGACCGAATCCGCGGACCAGGTCACCGAGAGCTTCCACCGCATGGACGGCAAGACCCCCGTGATCCCGTTGGTGGAATCCGCCCTGGGCATCGAGGAAGCCAACCATATCGCCAAGGCCCAGGGTGCGTTCCGCCTGGCCTTCGGTTCCGGCGACTTCCGCCGCGACACCGGCATGGCCGCCACCCCGGAGGCCATGGCCTACCCGCGGGCCAAGCTCGTGGTCGCCAGCCGGGTGGGCAACTTGCCGGGCCCCATTGACGGCCCCACCGTCGGCACCAACCACCCCATCCTGCGCGAGCAGACCGGCATCACCGTGATGATGGGCATGACCGGCAAGCTGTGCCTGGCCATTGACCAGACGCCGGTCATCAACGAGGTCATCAGCCCCACGCCGTCGGACGTCGCGTGGGCCACCGACTTCATGAACGACTTCGAAGCCAACGGCCGCGTCATCCGTGACGGCTCCGACCTACCCCGCCTTGGCCGCGCCGAGAAGATCATGAAGCTCGCCGTAGCCTTCGGGGTGCAGCCCGCGCTGTAACACCCACCCGCCACTTCAGGAGACCCCGTGACCGATACCCGCTATCTGGTCCACGGGGTCTTTTGGGATGCGCCGGAGGGTTCCAGGGCGCCGGAGGGCTCCAGGGCCGCGGACGACGGCGGCGGCGCGGTCTTGCGCCTCCAGTCACCGGAGGGGGACTTCCGTCAGCTCAGCCTCAGCCCCGGCCGGCGCCTCGGCTTCGAGGTGGTGGAACCGGGCAGGTCCTGCCTGGGCCACATCCGGGTCCAGTCGGCAACCTCGCGGAGCCACGTCCTCTGCGCCTCCGCTGCCCCGGCCCTGCGGGGAAAGCAGTGCGAGCGGTGCTTTGTGCTGGACGAGTCCCGGCTCATGCACGACTTCCACCGGGGCGGCAGGGTCACTCCGGGCCTCCGTGACTACCTGATGCAGGAACACTGGCTGTACATTGCCACGTTCGCGGGCGGTGCCACCAAGGTGGGAACGGCCTCCGGCCCGCGGAAGTGGAACAGGCTCGCGGAGCAGGGGGCCGCTGCGGCCGCTTATGTTGCCCGGGCCCGGGACGGCCGGGTGGTGCGGATCCTGGAGGACCTGGTGACAGCCGAGGTGGGCCTGACGCAGCAGGTGCGGTCCGCAGCCAAAGCGGACGCCCTCCTGCAGCCGCTCCCGGAACGGGACCTGCAGGCCGCCAACGCCCGCGCGGCCGGCGAGGTGCGCACACTGCTGGCACGCACCGCCGTCGACGGTTTTGTAACTGTGGAGGAGCAGTGGGCGAGGCCGGCGCACGCTGAAGCCCTCTACGGGCCCGCCCAACGCCATGCCTACCCGCACGCGCTGGACCAGGGGCAGCACGGCTTCACGGTCACTGCCCTGAGCGGGGCAAATGCTCTGGCCCGGCTGGATGGAACGGACGCCGCGTTCGTGGTCAACCTCTCCCAATTCGCCGCCCGGACCATCATCCTGGGCGGCTACGCCTCGGAGGTCCCGGCGGTGCAGGAATCCCTGTTCTAGCGGGATCCGGCAGGCCCGGCGGGTAGACTTGCACGGTGCTGAACGAATTCTGGGCCACCGCGCCAACCCGTTACAAAGTCCTGGTCTTCAGCGCGATGGGACTGATCGCCGTCGGCATCATTCTGAACATCATCGGCAACACCGGCGGCAACCAAACGCTGGCCTGGGCCTCCCTGCCGCTGATCGGACTGGGCCTTGTCCTGCACGTCGTGGGCATCGTGGTCCGCGGCCAGGCCATCCGGAAGAACCTGCGCCGGTAGCGCCCGCCGTAACGGTTGCGGCGGGCCTTTTCTGCCCGCCAACACGCGGGCGATAGGCTGGAATCCATGACTATCAATCCGGATCTGCAGGGCCGAAGCTACCCTGCCGCAGAGGTGTACGACGTTGGCCGCGAGAAAATCCGCGAGTTCGCCCGCGCTGTGAAGGCCACCCACCCCGCGCATTTCGACGTCGACGCCGCCGAGGCGCTGGGCCACACGGACCTGGTGGCGCCGCCCACCTTCGCGATCATCATCGCCCAGCGGGCCGACGCCCAGCTCATCGAGGATCCGGAATCCGGCATCGACTTCTCCCGCGTGGTCCACGCGGACCAGCGCTTCACCCACCACCGGCCCATCATTGCCGGGGACCGCCTCGTCGCGGAACTGCATGTCGACGGCGTCCGGGCCATGGGCGGCGGTGCCATGATCACCACCCGCTCGGAGATCTTCGCCCTCGGTTCCGACGATTCACGGGAACCGGTCACCACCACCACGTCATCCATCCTGGTCCGCGGAGAGGGACAGTAACCATGAGCCCCAGCTTCAATGAACTCAGCGCCGGCCAGGAAATCGGCAGCCGCACCATCGAGGTCACCCGCACGGACCTGGTCAAGTACGCCGGTGCCTCCGGCGACTTCAACCCCATCCACTGGAACGAGGCCTTTGCCACCAGCGTGGAGCTGCCGGGCGTCATCGCACACGGCATGTTCACCATGGGCTCAGCCGTCCAGCTGGTGACCGACTGGGCAGGCGACCCCGCCGCCGTCGTCGATTTCCAGACCCGCTTCACCAAGCCGGTCCTGGTCGCGGACACCACCGGAACGGACCAGCCCGGCGCCACCATCGAAGTCAGCGGCACCATCGGAAAGCTCGACGCCGATGCACGCACCGCCCGCGTTGACCTCACCGTTGTCTCCGCAGGGCAGAAGGTCCTGATGAAGGCCCAGGCCCTCGTCAAGCTGTCCTGATGCGTCAAGCTGTCCTGATGCGCGCTTGGTGATCATGAGCAGCACCCGTTGACCTCCGCTCCCAAAACCGGGGCTACCGCCGCCCAGGTCGCCCACTGGCGCAACGCCGTCGTGGTGGCCTATGGCGCCAGCGGCCTGGCGTTCGCCTCCTGGGTGTCCCGGCTGCCCGCCATCCGGGACGCGCTGGACCTGAGCCCGGGCAACATCGGCGTGATCCTGCTGTGCATGACGCTGGGCTCGTTCGCCTCTGTCTCGGCGTCCGGGCTGATCGTCCTGCGGTTGGGGTCCAAACGGACCATCCGCACCGGCAGCATCATGGTGGGGGCCGGGCTGCTGACCGCCGGTTTTGGCACAACCGTGCTGGCAAGCCCGGTGGCAACGGCCATGGGCCTGGCCATCATCGGCCTGGGGACGGGGAGCTGGAACACCGCGTCCAATGTGGAAGGCGCAGCCGTGGAACGTGCAGTGGGCCGGCACATCATGCCCCGGCTCCACGGTGCCTTCAGCCTTGGCACGGTGGCGGGTGCGGGGCTTGGTGCCGCTGCGGCGGCAGTGTCCCTGCCAGTGTTCTGGCACCTTGCGGCGGCGGGGGCCGTGGTGGCCGTGTCGGTGGCGACGGCGGCGTCCTGGTTCCGCGCCGACGTCACCCCGGTGGCGGGGGAGCGCACCTACTCCCCGGACAACTTCGAAGACCCCATCACGGGCCCCATCCCCCTGATCCGCGCCGGGAGCACGGCGGAGGCGCCGCTGGACAACAAGCGCAAGATCGCGCAGGCGTGGCGGGACCGCCGGACACTGCTGCTGGGCGTCCTGGTGCTCGGCCTCGCCCTTGCCGAAGGCGCCGCGGGGGACTGGGTGGCCCTGGCCCTGGCGGACGGCCACGGCCAGAGCGATGCCGCCGGCGCCGCCGGATACGGCCTGTTTGTCACGTTCATGACCATCGGCCGGTTCGCCGGGACGCCGTTGCTGGACCGGTTTGGGCGGGTACCCGTCATGCGCTGGTGCGCTGCGATGGCTGTCCTGGGCCTGGCCGTCTTCGTGTTCGCTCCGGCGCCGTGGCTCGCCTATGTTGGCCTCGCCGCGTGGGGCCTGGGTGCGTCCCTGGGCTTCCCGGTGGGCATGTCCGCAGCAGCCGACGATCCCGCGAAGGCAGCGGCCCGGGTATCGGTGGTGTCCACCATCGGCTACGGGGCGTTCCTGTGCGGGCCGCCGCTGCTGGGCCTGCTGGCCGAACACGTGGGCATCCTGCACTCACTCCTTGCCGTGGTGGTGATGCTGGCCGTGAGCTTCTTGCTGTCCCCGGTGGCCCGGAAGCCCGCCTAGGTTTCCCTAGTATTGTTGATGGGTGACTCCCACCCTGCTTTCCTCCCTGACCACGTCCGCCGTCGGCGGCCCCGCCGGCAAGTTCATTGAGGCCCGGACCGAGGCAGAGATCATCGACGCCGTCCGGTCCGCGGACGCGGCCGGCGAGCAGGTCCTGATCATCAGCGGCGGGTCCAACCTCCTGGTGTCCGACGACGGGTTCCCCGGGACCGTTGTCAGGATCGCCTCGGAGGGGTTCACGGTCAACGCCGAGGACTCGTGCGGTGGCGTGGCAGTGGTGGTCCAGGCCGGCCATAACTGGGACAAGCTCGTGGAGCACGCCGTCCGCCACGCGTGGTCCGGGATTGAGGCATTGTCCGGGATCCCCGGCTCAACGGGTGCCACGCCGGTCCAGAACGTGGGGGCGTACGGCTCTGAGGTCTCGCAGACCATTGCCGCCGTGCGCACCTGGGACCGGGAACGCAACGCTGTGCAGACCTTCACCAACTCCGAACTGAAGTTCGGCTACCGGGATTCCATCCTCAAGCAGACCACCGTCAACGGCTCGCCCCGGTACGTGGTGCTCACTGTGGAATTCCAGTTGCCGCTGGGACGGATGAGCGCCCCCATCCGCTACGCCGAACTGGCCCGATCCCTCGGGGTGGAGGTGGGCAAGCGCGCCTACGCCAACGACGTCCGCCGTGAAGTGCTCCGGCTGCGTGCCTCCAAGGGCATGGTGTGGGACGCCGCCGACCGTGATACGTATTCCACGGGTTCCTTCTTCACCAACCCCATCGTCCCGGCCGCTGTCGCGGACACGCTGCCCGAAGCAGCGCCGCGGTATCCGGCAGGCCAGGACGGCCTGGTGAAACTTTCTGCCGCGTGGTTGATCGACCAGTCTGGGTTCGGCAAGGGCTTTGGCCTGGAACCGGATGGCGTGGCCGGTGGCCGCGCCTCACTGTCCACCAAGCACACCCTGGCCATCACCAACCGCGGCTCAGCCAGCGCCGCCGACATGGTGGCTGTGGCGCGGGAGGTGCGGGCCGGCGTCGAACGCCGCTTTGGCATCCAGCTGCACCCGGAGCCGCTGCTCATCGGCCTGGAACTGTAGGCATCCCGGAACTGTAGGCGCGCTGGAACTGTAGGCATCCCGGAACTGTAGGCGCGCTGGAACTGTAGGCATCCCGCCACCGCAGTCCCCGGCCTAGGATGGGCGCATGGCTGCATCTGGTTCCGTGCGCGACCACAGGATGATCGGCAGGCTCCGGCTGGTGTCGCAGCGCCTCACCGGGGACGGTGCCGCCTCAGTACCGGAACTGGTCCGGTGGATGACCGCCATGCAGGCGCAGGACCTGCCGGCGGCGCTGTGGGCAGTGGGGGTCCGGGTACCCGGTGCGGGGATCGCCGACGTCCGCACTGCCATCGATTCCGGGAGTGTGGTCCGGTCGTGGCCCATGCGTGGAACGCTGCACCTGGTTGCCCCCGAGGACCTGCGCTGGATGCTGGACCTCACCGCCGAGCGGCTTACCCGGAGCATTGCGGCCAGGCACCGGCAGCTGGAGATTGCCTGGGCTGATGTTGAGAAGGCGCGCGACCTGGCGCTGGACCGCATCTTGGCCGATGGTCCCGTCAGCCGTTCCGGGCTGTTCAAGGTTTTCGACGCCGGCGGCCAGCCAACGCAGGGCCAGCGCGGCATCCATCTCCTGGGTACGCTGTGCCGGCACGGCTGGCTGGTTCCGGGGCCGCTTTCGGGTAACCAGCAGCTGATCGCGGCTTTCGACGAGTGGATTCCGGCGTCACGCCTTCCCGGGCGCGAGGAGGCCATCGGTGAGTTCATGGTTCGGTACTTCCGGAGCCATGGCCCGGCCACCGTGCGCGACTTTGCCTGGTGGACCCAGCTGCCGCTGACCGAGGTGCGCGCCGCGTTCCAGCACGTGCAGGGCCAACTGGTGGAGCTGGACATCGATGGCACCAGCTACTGGCTCTCACCGGAGGTGGCGTCCCTCCTGGATTCCGGTGTTCCCGGTGGCCGCTCCCTTCACCTGCTGCCCGGGTTCGATGAGTTCGTCCTCGGCTACACGGACCGGACTCCCGTCCTGGCGCCGGAGCATTCGGACCTGATAGTTCCCGGCGGCAACGGAGTCTTCAAGAAGACGGTGGTTGCGGCGGGGAAGGTGGTGGGCACCTGGGCGCTCCAGGGCACGGGCAGCAGTGCCGCCGTCGTGCCCGAACTCTTCGACGAGACCCGGCAGCTGGGGCCGGCAGCCCAGGCAGCCCTCACCAGGGCCGCCCGGCGGTATCTAACGTTCCTTGCCACGTGAGCGGTGCTGCCCCGCATAACCGGTGCTGGGCAGCAACGGTATTGCGGGCAAGGGCCGCTCAGGCTACCGACAATCCACATGGCGGTGGGGGCGGCTGTCACCATGCCTGCACGCCAGCGACGCTTGAACGATGAAAGCCGAGACAGTACGTGCCCTGGTTCACGATCGCTGGCCTGAAGGAGCCGTTGCCTCCACCGCACAGCTGGCCGCTGCCGGGCTGGATGACCGGGTGGTGACAGCAGCAGTGAAGAGCGGTGCCCTGCTCCGCGTGCGGCGGGGAGCATATGTCCTTGCCGCACACTGGAACACCATAAAACCGTGGGACCGGGACCAGCTCCGAATCATGGCGCACTTTGAGTCGACCTCGGGACGGGCCCGGTACAGCCATGCGAGCGCGGCACGGCTGCACGGCTGCCATGTGTGGAACGCCGGATCCCGCTCACAGAAGAAGAACTGGCTTCATTGTGGACGCCCGACGGACGCGAAATCCTGGCCATTTCCATCGAAAGGACCGTGCTGGACTGCGCCCGGACCCTGCCCCTCGACAAGGCTGCCGTCATCGGCGACCACGCCCTCCGCAAGGGCGCATCATTGGCCACCATGCGGCGGCTGCTGGAGAAAAGCCATGTCACGCGCGGGGGCAGGCGCGCTTCGGACCTGCTGCAGGTTCTGGATGCGAGATCGGAATCGGCCGGGGAGACCAGGACCAGGCTGCTGCTCTGCTCGTTCGGTCTGGCCACATTCAAGCCACAGGTGGAGATCACGACGACTGCGGGCCTCTTCCGGGCAGACTTCGCCGATGCTGAAACCCGGGTGATCGTCGAATTTGACGGCGCCGTCAAATACACGGACCACAAACCGACGCAGGAGGTGCTGCTCGCGGAGCGTTGGCGGGAAAATGCGCTTGTGGAGGCCGGGTGGCGGGTCTTCAGGCTGCACTGGAATCACTTGGACCGGCCTTGGGAGCTCCGTGCCCGACTGGCGGCGTTCCTCGGACAGCCCGGAACACCAAAGCGGCCCCTGCCCGCAGGAACGGCGCTGGGGAGCACCGTCCGTGTGGGCAGGGGCCGCTCGTGGGCAGCTGTACGCCTTTACAGGTTGCCGGTGGCGATGTTGAGCATGCGGCGCAGCGGCTCGGCAGCGCCCCAGAGGAGCTGGTCGCCCACGGTGAAGGCGCTGATGTACTGCGGGCCCATCTCCATCTTGCGGATGCGGCCCACCGGGATGTCCAGGGTGCCGGAGGCGGCCACGGGGGTCAGCTCCGCCATGGAGGCTTCCTTGGTGTTCGGAATGACCTTGGCCCACTGGTTGTCCTCGTCCAGGAGCTTTTCGATTTCGGCGACGGACAGGTCCTCGCGGAGCTTGAGCGTCAGGGCCTGGGAGTGCGACCGCATCGCGCCGATGCGGACGCAAAGGCCGTCCATGATCACGCGGTTTTCCTCCGAGGTGCCCAGGATCTTGTTGGTCTCCACCCCGGCCTTCCACTCTTCCTTGGACTGCCCGTTGCCCAGGTCGGCGTCGATCCAGGGGATCAGGGAGCCGGCCAGGGGGACGCCGAACTGGGTGGCGTCGATGTCCGTGCGCTGGTGGGCCAGGACCTTGCGGTCAATGTCCAGGATGGCCGACGCCGGGTCGTCCAGTTCCGTGCTGACCTCGGCGTTGAGCGTGCCGAACTGGCTGAGCAGCTCACGCATGTGCCGGGCACCGCCGCCGGACGCCGCCTGGTAGGTCATGGAGGTGCCCCACTCCACCAGGCCGTTCTTGAACAGGCCGCCGAGGCCCATCAGCATGCAGGAAACGGTGCAGTTGCCGCCGATGAAGTCCTTGGTGCCGTTGACCAGGCCCTTGTCGATGACGTCGCGGTTGATGGGGTCCAGCACGATGATCGAATCGTCATTCATGCGCAGGGTGGAAGCGGCGTCAATCCAGAGGCCGTCCCAGCCGCGGCTGCGCAGTTCGCCGTGGACCTGCTTGGTGTAGTCGCCGCCCTGTGCGGTAACGATAATCGGCAGCTTGGCCAGGGCGTCGACGTCGAACGCGTCCTCGAGCTTGCCGGCGCCTTCAGCGAAGGAAGGCGCGGCACCTCCCGCGTTGGAGGTGGAGAAGAACACCGGGTTGATGTTGGCGAAGTCGCCCTCGTCCTGCATGCGCTGCATCAGGACGGAACCGACCATGCCGCGCCATCCGACCAGGCCGACGGAAGGGGTAGCTGCTGTAGTCATTGGTCCAGTTTAGACTTCGGAACCGGCAGGTCGCAGTCGGTTACGTCACGCCGCCGGCAGCCCGGAAAGGTACGACGGCGGCCTGCGTGAGGGGCCCGTTGTCCCGGCAACGCCTTGCGGGTCATTTGCTGACGTGTCCTGCTCCAGGTTCGGGTGCCTGCCGCTCCTTGCGCAGCTCGTTGGCCTGGTCCCGGCAAGCGGCCGGGAAAGTTCGGTGTATCAAGGAACTGCCAGCTCCTAGAATCAGTGGGTGAACCTTTCGCATCTCGGCGCGCCGATCGGGCCGATGATTCGCGTCCACGGCGGGTTCGCCAACCGGGTGTACCGACTCGACACTGACCAGGGGTCGTTCGCGGTGAAGGAGTTGAACCTCGTCGACCGCCGCTGGACCTATCGCGTCGAGGATGTGTTCAGGTTTGAGCGGGCTGCGTTCGCTGCCGGCATTCCGATGCCAGAGCCGATCTCGGCCAGCCACCATACACTCGTTCACCGATGGGTCGAAGGCGAGAAGCTGCCCGAAGCGCCGGTGTCGGCGGAGTTCGCGTTTGAGATCGGTGAGATCCTCGCGCGCATCCATGCACTCGACATCCCATGGACGCAGGTGCCGGTCGAGGACCCGGTGCCACGGGACTGGCCCGAACTCGCAGCGCGGGCGGCCGCGACCGGACAACCGTGGGCCGACGAGCTCGCTTCTCACGTCGAGACGTTCCTCGAGATTGCCCGCTTCGTCGACACCTGCGAACGGCCAGGCCCCGTCGTACTGACCCACGGGGACATCCAACCATGGAACCTGCTCACTAGAGAGCGTCGGCCGGTGGTGCTCGACTGGGAGCTCTCCGGCATGCTCGACCTGTCCGGTGAGCTCGGCTCGACCGCGCTGAGCATCGCGAAGGGGTGTGGTTTCGACCACATCAAGCCCAGCATTTTCCGCTCGGTTCTCGACGGCTATGTCGCGGGGGACGGAACCCTGCCGCCTTCAGGTCCAAGCTGGTTTGTATTCATGATCGGCGGCTGGCTGGGGCACACAAGGTGGAACATCCTCCGGTGCCTCGCCGGCGTCGAGGCGGGCACCGGCCCTGACCTCGCGCTGTCGCACGAGGCTGTGCGCAACGGGGTGCGCGGCCTCCCCGACCTGTTCGCCCGACTTCCGGAGCTCGAGGCGCTGCTCCTGTGACAGCGACCTGCGTCGGTCCATGGTACGCGGCGTAAGGCGCGCTCCGGATTCCGCTCGGTGCCACCGGCCCCTTGCGGGCGGCACAAAGTCAATGATGTGAGCGGTGCCGACGCCACTTCTTTTTTCGCGGATGAAGGTCTTCACGGCAGACAACCAGAGGCATCGCCTACTCGCCGCTGTGCCGGGACCGCTTTCAGGGCTCCCGCTGCAACTCACAACCCTGGCATAACCGAGCTTGTGGAGCGCATCGCGATTCCTCGCCACACCTAAATTACTTCCTCGCCGCCCCAGCGTGCCAGCGCGACGATCGCCTCGCGCAAGGCGAGCCCCCGGTCGGTCAGCGCATAGGCCCGGGTGTTGTGCCGGAGGGGCAGACGGGACAGTACGCGGGCGGCCTCAAGCTCGCGCAGGCGGGTCGCGAGAATGTTGGTCGGCACTCCGAGGTCGCGCTGCAGATCGCCGTAGCGCTGTGGCCCGTCGAGCAGCCGCTCTACGATGAGCAGGGCCCACCGTGCTCCGACGACGTCGAGGGCCGCGGCGAGGTCGCTCACTCGGTCGGGTCGGTGTCCGGCTTCATCCAAAACGGCGAGTAGTGGTAGCCGTCGGGGTCGTCGAACTGGCGCTGGTACATGAAGGGGTAGTCGTCGGTGTCACCGATCCGCCCGCCGGCTGCGCCGGCGCGTTCGGTGAGCTCGTCGACCGCCTCGCGGCTGCCGAGGTCGAATGAGACCGTGATCTTCGAAGGAGTGTCGGGTCCGCCGACCAGCTCCTCGGCGCCGCCGACGCTTGCGTACATCTCGCGGCTTCCGAGCATGACGTACTGCTCGGGCGCAATCTGGAAACATGACACGTTGTGATCGGACATCTCGGCGTTAAGGGTCCAGCCCAAGGCGGTGTAGAAGGCGGTTGCGCGCTCGACGCTCTCAACCGGGCAGGTGATGAAAAGGCTCATGCGGCTCATACTTGCAAAATGCAAGTACATCGTCAAGCCTCTATGTGTGGAGATAGTGGTCCATGATCCGTCGCCGCCATTCTTCACGTAAAGGGTCTGTACGGTGGGATCCTCGCGGCGGGCGAAGAGTGACGCCGCCCTCTGGGTTGCTGCCAAGGTGCTGCTTGATAACCATGAGGTTGGCTTCGGGATCAGTGAGCCAGTCCGCGCCTTTCCAGGCCGGATTGTTGTTGATCTGGCTGCCCAGCTGTGTCGATTGCTGCTGCAGCAGGTCCGCGGTTTTGCTGAAGAGCTGCGCGAGGGTGCGCAGTGGATCGACGTCGGCACCCCACAAAGTCCCTGCCACCAGGATTCCCCCAATTTTCATCCCGCAGCAGTTCAGCGCGCTGCAGGCCCCAGCCTAAGGCAGGATCACTACGGCCGCGTTGGGTTGTCCTGCCCTTGCACGGCGGTATGCACTAACCCCGGTCCGACTCCTCCAGTACGGCAGCCTTCCGGGCCCGCAGCGCGAAGAACGCGCCGAAGGCGAAGGCTTGGGTGACGACAACCAGCACGATTGCACCGGCGATCTTGTTGCCGCCCAGGATCATGGTCAGGCCGACGATCGCGGACAGGAGCGCCAGCAGGGGCAGCAGCATGTAGCCCAGGACGAACAGGGTTTCGGGTTTCTTCAGCATGTTCCTAGCCCTCGGTCCGTGACCATTTGGTGAATCGGTAGCGCGTGCCGTTGGCGGCTGTCAGCCAGCCGTCCGGCGGGACGGAGGCGGACGCCACCCAACTGGGACCAAGCTCGGGAGCGAACGTGTCGCCGTCGGCCTTCATGTCGATGGTGGTGACCACGGCAACGTTGGCGAGGTCCGTGGACTGGCGGAAAACATCGCCGCCGCCCAGGATCCAGACCGTTTCGCCGCCGTCGACAAACTGCGACTCAAGGAGCGCGTCATCCAGCGAGGGAACCACGACGGCGCCCTCCGCCTCAGGCGTACTGGCCCAGCTTTTCTGCCGGGTGATGACGATGTTCGTGCGGCCGGGCAGGGGGCGGTACTTGTCCGGGAAGGACAGCCAGGTCTTGCGGCCCATGATGACCGGGTGCCCGGTGGTGAGGCGGGTGAAGTGCTTCAGGTCCTCGGGCAGGTGCCAGGGCATGTCCCCGTCCTTGCCGATGACGCCGTCGGACGTCTGCGCCCAGACCAGGCCGACGCCGGTGATGGAGGCGGCGAGCTCCTCCGTGAAGGACTGGGGATCGGTGAAGTTTTCGGTGCTCATACGGCGATCGGTGCCTTGATCGTGGGGTGGTGCTTGTAGCCCACCACCTCGAAGTCCTCCAGCGTGTAGTCGAAGATCGATGCCGGCTTGCGGGTGATCTTCAACTGCGGGTATTCGTACGGCTCGCGTTCCAGCTGCTTGAGGACCTGGTCCATGTGGTTCTCGTAGATGTGCACGTCGCCGCCGGTCCAGATGAATTCGCCGGGCTCAAGCCCCACCTGCTGGGCCACCATGCAGGTGAGCAGTGCATAGGAGGCGATGTTGAACGGGACGCCCAGGAACATGTCCGCCGACCGCTGGTAGAGCTGGCAGGAGAGCTTGCCGTTGGCCACGTAGAACTGGAAGAACGCGTGGCAGGGCGGCAGCGCCATGTCGTTGAGTTCGGAGACATTCCAGGCGGACACGAGGTGCCGCCGGGAGTCCGGGTTGGACTTGAGGTTCTCGATCAGTTCGGCGATCTGGTCGATGTGCCCGCCGTCCGGTGTGGGCCAGCTGCGCCACTGCACACCATAGACCGGGCCCAGGTCGCCGTCCTGGTCCGCCCATTCGTTCCAGATGGTGACGCCCTGGTCCTGCATCCACTTGATGTTGGTTTCACCGCGCAGGAACCACAGGAGTTCAACGGCAACGGACTTGAAGTGGACCCGCTTGGTGGTGATCAGCGGGAAGCTCTTGGCCAGGTCAAAGCGCATCTGGCGGCCGAAAACGCTGGTGGTTCCGGTTCCCGTGCGGTCCGACTTATGGGTGCCGGAGGCCAGGACATCGCGCAGGAGGTCTTCATAGGGAGTAGGGATGCTCACGCCCCAAGTCTACTGGCTGCCTAGTCGTCGAAGGGCTTGAACTGCTCCACCGCCACGACCCGTTTCTTTCCGCCGTTGGCCACGTGGCACACCACCACCTCGCCGGGGGACAGGTAGGGCTCGCGGCCGGGCAGGAGCTTCGCCAAGGGTGCCGGCGTATGGGTGGCCACCTGCTTGAGGACGGTGGGCAGTGCCGGCCGGTGCGTGCAGACAACCACGGGCCGCTGCTTGTCGAAAAGGGATTCGATGACGGCCGCGGTCTTCTTGGGACTGCGCTGGTGCTTGTGTTCGGTCAGGCCTTCCGCCAGCTTCACTTTGGCCCCCGCCGCCCGCGCGTAGGGGGCCACGGTTGCCACGCAGCGCAGCCATGGGCTGGTGACCACCCGCATGGGCTTCCACACATCCAGGAGCCGGCCGACGGCCTGTGCCTGGCGGTTGCCTGTGGCCGCAAGCGGACGCTCGCCCTCTGCCTTGCTCCAGGATGAGCGCGGCTTGGCTTTGGCGTGCCGGAGCACCAGCAGGGGCCACGTGTCCAGGGTGCCCGCTTCGTGCGCGTCCCGCAGGTGTTCAAGAGGCGCGACGTCGGAAGGGTTGGACAGCAGGCCGGCCGCCTTTTCTGGGGCGCACCACATGACGCTGTCCACCTCCTTGCCGTCCGGAACCAGGGTGTTGCCGTTGACTTTGACCGCCCAGTAGTAGACCTTCTTGAGGCCCGACGCCACGTGGTAGTGGATAGGCGGCAGCGGTATGCCCAGGGGCGCGCGGAGGCCGATCTCCTCCCACACCTCACGGACGGCGCATTCGGGAATGGTCTCGCCGTTGTCGATCTTTCCCTTGGGCCAGGACCAGTCGTCATAGCGCGGGCGGTGGATCAGCGCGACTTCCAGGAGGTCCTTGTTGACCCGCCACGGGATGGCGCCCGCAGCGGTTACGGCTACGGGTTCCCCCGGGTGGTCAGTCTGGTCGGCTACGAGTGCATCGCTTGACAACGCGGCTGCCTATCGCCGGCTCAGGCTGCGTTGACGCGGCCGGGACGCCAACAACCAGGACTGGACATCCTCAAGCGGCTTCCCGTCCTCGGACAGGTGGTGCCGGTTCCAGCGGCCCTCGTTGTCCAGGTGCCAGCTGGATGTTTCCGGCGCCATGTAGCGCTTCATGAGGTCCAGGACATAGGCGATGTCGTCCGCGCTGGCCAGCTGGACCAGCGCCTCCACCCTGCGGTCCAGGTTGCGGTGCATCATGTCGGCCGAACCGATGTACACCACGGGATCCCCGCCGTTGGCGAAAGCGAACACCCGCGAGTGCTCCAGGAACCGGCCCAGGATGGACCGGACAGTGATGTTGTCGCTCAGCCCGGGAACGCCGGGGCGCAGCGAGCAGATGCCGCGGACCACCACATCCACCTTGACCCCCGCCTGGGAGGCGCGGTAAAGGGAATCGATGATGGCCTCATCGACCATGGAGTTCACCTTGATCTGCACATGTCCCGGCACGCCGGCCCTGGCGTTGCGGATCTCGGTCTCGATCCGGTCGATAAGTCCCGACCGGACGGAACGGGGTGCCACCAGGAGCCGTTTGAAGGTCGATTTCGGTGCGTAGCCGGAAAGCTGGTTGAACAGCTTGGACAGGTCCTCGCCCACCTGTTCGTTCGCCGTCAGCAGGCCCAGGTCCTCGTAGTAGCGGGCGGTCCGCGGGTGGTAGTTGCCGGTGCCGATGTGGCAGTAGCGGCGGAGCCCGTCCACTTCCTGGCGGACCACCAGCGACAGCTTGCAGTGCGTCTTCAGGCCCACGATCCCGTACACCACATGCACGCCGGCCTGCTCCAGTTTGCGGGCCCAGGAGATGTTGGCCTGCTCATCGAAGCGCGCCTTGATCTCCACCAAAGCCAGGACCTGCTTGCCGGCCTCGGCGGCATCAATCAGCGCGTCAACGATGGGGGAGTCGCCGGAGGTGCGGTACAGGGTCTGCTTGATGGCCTGCACCTTGGGATCCGCCGCGGCCTGTTCCAGGAACGCCTGCACCGAAGTTGAGAACGAATCATACGGGTGGTGCAGCAGGATGTCGCGGCGGCGCATGGCGGCAAAGACGTTCGCCGCCTTGGAGGTCTCGGACTCATTCAGGTACCGGGACGTGTGCGGCACGTGCTTGGGGTAATGCAGGTCCGCGCGGTCGATTCCGGCGATGACGGACAGGCCGCGAAGGTCCAGTGGAGCCGGCACCGAGTAGACCTCGGATTCCTCCACGCCCAGCTCGCGGATCAGCAGGGCCCTGATGTTGGGGTTGATGTCGTTGGCCACCTCCAGCCGGACGGGCGGGCCGAAGCGGCGGCGCAGGAGTTCCTTCTCCAGGGCCTGCAGGAGGTTTTCGGCGTCGTCCTCCTCCACCTCCAGGTCCTCGTTGCGGGTGACCCGGAAGGTGTGGTGTTCCAGCACCTCCATGCCCGGGAACAACTTGTCCAGGTGGACGGCGATGACTTCCTCCAGCGCAATGAACCGGGCCACCCGCCCGGGCACCGCGCCGGCGCGGGGGCCGTCGATGGAGATCAGGCGGGGCAACTGGTCCGGCACCTTCAGACGGGCGAAGAGCTCCTTGTCGCTGACGGGGTTCCGGACCACCACCGCCAGGTTCAGTGACAGGCCCGAAATGTAAGGGAAGGGGTGGGCAGGGTCAACGGCCAGCGGGGTGAGGATGGGGAAGACTTTTTCCGCAAACATCACGCTCAGCTGCTGCTTGGCGGCGTCGTCCAGTTCGTCCCAGTGCATGAGGTGGATGTGCTCGTAGGCCAGGGCCGGGCGGATCTGGTCAGCGAACACCTGGGCGTGCCGTGCCTGGAGCCGGTGGGCTTCCTCGCTGATCCGCTCCAGCACCTCGACGGGGCTCAGGCCGGCGGGGGAGGGGACGGCGAGTCCCGTGGCGATACGGCGCTTGAGGCCGGCCACGCGGACCATGAAGAACTCGTCCAGGTTCGACGCGAAAATGGAGAGGAAGCTGACGCGTTCCAGCAGGTGCAGGGTGGGGTCCTCGGCCAGTTCCAGGACCCGCGAATTGAAGGCGAGCCAGCTCAGCTCGCGGTCCAGGAACCGGTCAGGCCGGATGTCTCCTTCCGGCTGCAGGTTCGGCGCGAATTCAGGGATGTCAATGCGGTCCTGGGTGGCCCTTGAGGCCGGTACCTCGGAGGAGCCGAAGCGTGCCCGTACAGGCGCCGCAACATCCTGGGACGTAGCTGTTCCGGAGGGTTCCGGGTTCATGGCTTCTCCTTTAGCTGGCGCGTTGGTGCCGGCGCTTCCGCCCCGCGCGGTTCCCTTTCAACCTTACAAGCATTCACCCACGCCACGGCCCCTGTTCCTCCCGGGCGGGGGATTCTTCCGGCTGTCCTGCCTACCCCGCCGCCGGGCCATACATGACGTCCATGTCCCAGCGCGTAAAGCCGAGCCGCCGGTAGAGGGCGACGGCCGCGGCATTGTCGGCGTCCACATAGAGCATGACCCCGTTCAGCCCGGAGTCGCGAAGGTGCCTGATACCGGAGATGGTCAATGCCTTGCCCAGGCCCATGCCCTGGGCTTCGGGTGTCACGCCCACCACATACACCTCGCCGATCGCAGGGTGCGAGCCGTGCCGGGGGTGGACTTTGGTCCAGTGGTAGCCCAGCAGGCGGCCGGCCCGGTCCTCCGCCAGGAAGAACCCGGCCGGATCGAACCAGTCCTCCGCCATGCGCGCCTCGAGGTCCGCCCGGGTGAGGTTTCCCTGTTCCGGATGGTGGGCGAAGGCAGCCC
The DNA here is from genome assembly GCF_019977375.1 of Arthrobacter sp. NicSoilB11. Taxonomy (NCBI): domain Bacteria; kingdom Bacillati; phylum Actinomycetota; class Actinomycetes; order Micrococcales; family Micrococcaceae; genus Arthrobacter; species Arthrobacter sp. NicSoilB11. The sequence goes on along the minus strand of NZ_AP024657.1, from coordinate 3,163,551 downwards.
TGTTGGCGGCCAGCCAGGCGTCCTCATCCTTGCCCGGCACGAAGGTGCGGATGGCCACCCCGTCCGGGAGGCCTGCGTCGGGAAGCTCCGCGCCCGCCGTCGTCATCCGCATCTTCCACAACTCACGCACCGGCGCGTAGCCGTACCGCGCAGCAAGGTCGGCAGCTGCCTCGTGGTTGCCGTGGGACCAGGCGTTCAGCCCGCCAAAGCCCCGGACCTCCTTGAGGGCCCCCACCAGGCGGTCCGCCACGCCCTGGTTCCGGTAGGAGGGGTGGACGGCGATCTCCAGGATGCCGTGGCCGTCCGGCTCCTCAACCACGACGGCGAAGCCCGCCAGGTCCTGTCCGGTCGCCGGATCGGAGTCCTCGTCGGGTGCATACAGGGCCAGCGTCAGCAGGGTGTGCTCCGCGGAGTCCCCGGCGCGCATGGTCACCAGGGTCTGCTCGGAGATGGAAGGGTTTCCATCCGATTCCTCAGCCGCGGCCAGGAGGTCGCGGCAGTCCTTCAGGAGTTGCTGGTCAACTCCGCCCCGGACGACATGGACGGGCCACTTCTGCGGATGCGCTGGAGTCATGAGCCAAGGCTATACGTCAATGGCGCGCCGGGGCTCAGGCCTCGGTGAGTTCGTCTTCCTGCTGCCGGACGAGGGTGAGGCGGTAGCCGACGTTCCTGACCGTGCTGATCAGGTTCTCGTGGTCCGCGCCGAGCTTTGCCCGGAGGCGCCGGACGTGGACGTCCACGGTGCGGGTGCCGCCGTAGTAGTCGTAGCCCCAGACTTCGGTGAGGAGCTGCTGCCGGGTGAACACGCGGCCTGGATGCTGGGCCAGGTATTTCAGGAGCTCGAACTCCTTGAACGTCAGGTTCAGCGGGGCGCCGTTGACGCGTGCCGTGTAGCTTGCCTCGTCGATGATGACGCCGGCGGCGCGGATCTCACTCGGAGCGTCTTCCTGCTCGGGGACTGCCCGGGCAACGGACAGCCGGATACGCGCCTCCACTTCGGCGGGTCCGGCGGAATCGAGGACGATGTCGTCAACGGCCCACGCGGAGGAAACGGCGGCCATGCCGCCTTCTGTGAGGATCAGGACCAGGGGAGCGCTCAGCCCGGTGGCTTTCAGGAGCTGCGTGAGTGAACGGGCGCCCACCAGGTCCTTGCGGGCATCCAGCAGGACGATGTCGCAGGGGTCTGTCTCAAGGAGGGCCGTGGGCTCGGCCGGGAGGATGTGGACCCTGTGGTTCAGCAATTCGAGGGCAGGCAGGATGTCCACCGAAGAACCGGTGCTGTTGGTCAGTAACAGGATGTGCGACATTGTTCCTCCAAGGGCCGTCCGCGCATCATTGGGCGACTGAACCGGATTCTCACCGGCCGGTACTGGCTTCCTGCACGAGGCTCTGGGCCGTCAGCACGCCGCCGGCCAGCTACCTCAGCAGGGAGCGTAGCTGAACCTTGAGTATACCCGGCGGCCTCCTCCAGGCCACAGATCCAGGCCGCGGACGGGAGCGTTTTGCGACATATGCCCTTCACATAAGGCAGGATTGAAGCAGGGCGGACCAGCCCTGCCATGAGGGGGCGGACCAGCCTTCCGGCCAACGCCAGGATGGGAAAACAGCGCAGTGAGTGCACCGACGAAGCACAGGCCGGGCCCTGCATGACGGCGGACCTGCAGGCACCCGTGCGTTCGCTGGGTTCCTGGACCATCGGCGTTGTCGGCATCGCCGGCCTGGCCGCCATCATCGCCGGGGTCTATGCCTCGCCTGAAGCACTCGTCGCCGTCGGTGTCGCCATCGCCGCCGCAGTGGGGATCGGGTGGCCGCATTTCCTCCGCATCCCCGCCAAGAAGACCCTTGCCGCCGTCATCGCCCTGCCGGGCGCAGGCGCTGCCGTGGCGGCCGGCGTGGCGCCGGCCCCGGGCTACCTGGACTGGACGCCGGCCTTCGTGGCGCTGGGAATGATGGCGGTGTTTGTGGTGCAGTTGGTCCGCGGTACGGGACAGGCCCAGCGGCTGGAGTCCACACTGGGCTGCTGCGCCGGTGTCCTGCTGTCCTGCCTCGGCGCCGGCTGGGTTGCCGGAGCGCGGTTCAACGGCGTCCGCGAAATGCTGCTGGTGGCGGCAATCAGTGCCGCGGTGGCCCTGCTGGCCGGCCTTATCCGCTGGCCGGACAGCATCATTGCTCCGCTGGGCATTGTCCTGGCGGGCCTGGCCGGGCCGCTCGCCGGACTGGTCCTGTCGGACATCGCCGTCCTGCCGGCCGCGGTCTTCGGCGTGGTGGTGGGCGCGGTCCTGGCAAGCTTCCGCAGACTGGCCACGCTCCGCGGCGCCCCGCTGAATTTTGCGGCCGCACTGAGCATGGGCCTGGCCCCCGTCTCAGCGGTGGGATCCCTCGCTTACTTCATAGACAAACTACTCATCTACTAACGGGTTAGGATGGCACCATGTCCGTACTTGCTTTTGAAATCTTCTTCCTTGTCCTGCTCGGCATCGCGAGCCTGTCCATGGCCTGGTTCGCCGGATTCGTGGTCTACCGCCTCTTCAAGGGCCAGAAGTAGCCACCCCTCTTCCGGAGCCGGCCGTATCTCGAGGTAGAACAAATGCCCATTGAGATTCCTACAGATCTGACCCCTGAACTCGTCCCCCTTTCGTGGCTCATTGGCGAGTGGGAGGGCCGCGGCCGGCTGGGCAGCGGCGACGAGGATTCGGAACACTTCCTGCAGCACGTCTCCTTCACCCACAACGGCCTGCCGTACCTGCAGTACCGGGCCGAGAGCTGGTTGACCGACGACGAGGGCACGCGCCTGCGGCCGCTCACCGTTGAGACCGGCTTCTGGGCGCTTGAACGCAAGCAGCTGGATGCCGACGGCGGCCCGGGCCTGGTGCCTGCCGACATCGTCCCGGTGTTGAAGAGTGCCGATGAGGTGGAGGCGCTGCGCAACAAGGACGGCGGCTTCGACATCTCGGTGTCCATCGCCCACCCAGGCGGCATCACCGAGCTGTACTACGGCCAGATCAAGGGCCCGCAGATCCAGTTGACCACCGACATGGTGATGCGTGGCAGCCACTCCAAGGAGTACAGTGCGGCCACCCGGATCTTTGGCCTGGTGGACGGCAACCTCCTGTGGCGGTGGGACGTGGCGACAGGCGGCGAAACCGGCAAGGGCCTTGAAGCCCACGCCTCCGCGTTCCTGCATAGAGTCTCCTGAACAGGAAAGAAACCTCATGGAAGACGGCACGGATCAAGCACGAAAGCCCAGCGGCTACGGCGACCTCAAGGCCGTCTTCTTCAACGGCACCCTGAAGAAGTCGCCGCAGACATCCAACACGGACGGGCTGATTGCCATCAGCCGCCGCATCATGGAAAAGCAGGGTGTCAGCACCAGGGTGATCCGTACCGTGGACCACGACATCGCCAGCGGTGTCTACCCGGACATGACCCAGTACGGGTGGGCCACGGACGAGTGGCCGGATCTCTATCCCGCTGTCCAGGAAGCTGACATCGTGGTGGTGGCGGGCCCCATCTGGCTCGGTGACAACTCGTCGCAGACCAAGAAACTTATCGAGCGCCTCTACGCCCACTCCGGCCAGCTCAATGACAGGGGCCAGTGGGCCTTCTATCCAAAGGTGGGCGGCTGCCTGATCACCGGCAACGAGGACGGCATCAAGCACTGTTCCATGAACATCCTCTACAGTCTTCAGCACATCGGCTTCAGCATCCCGCCGCAGGCCGACGCGGGTTGGATCGGGCCGGTTGGTCCGGGCCCAAGCTACCTGGATGAAGGCTCCGGCGGCCCGGAGAGCGACTTCACCAACCGCAACACCACCTTCATGACCTGGAACCTCCTGCACCTGGCAAGGATGCTGAAGGATGCGGGCGGCTACCCGGCCTACGGCAACCTGCCCAACGAATGGAACGCCGGTACCCATTTCGATTTCGAAAATCCGGAATACCGTTAGCCTCCAAGGACTTCTACTTCATATGACTACGCCCAGCCCCTTGTTGTCGCGCCCCGGCGCCGTCGAGGCCGGCGTCCCTGACGCCGGAGTCGCCGCCCACTACGGCGAGCCGCTGCGCGAGCAGCGCGCGCTCGCTGCCGGAACCGCCGTCGTCGACCTTTCCCACCGCGGCGTGGTCACCGTCACCGGCCCGGACCGGCTGAGCTGGCTTAATACCCTGTCCTCCCAGCAGGTGGCCGCGCTGAAGCCGGGGGAGTCCAGCGAGCTGCTGCTCCTCAGCGTCCAGGGCCGCATCGACTTTGACGCCCGGGTTGTCGACGACGGCGGGACCACGTGGCTGATCGTTGAGGCCGCCGAGGCAGCGCCGCTGGCGGAGTACCTCAACCGGATGAAGTTCATGCTGCGGGTGGAAATCGCCGACGTCTCGTCCGACTGGGCAGTCGTGGGCAGCACCCGGGCCGTCCCGGAGTGGTCCGGCCGCCTCGCCTGGCAGGACCCGTGGCCGCACGTATCCGCCGGCGGATACTCCTATGCCACCGTGTCGGAGGAGAACCATCCGGGGCTGGAGCGCCCCTGGTTCGAGTACCTCATCCCGGCCGCCGAACTGGAAGAGGCCGTCGCGGGGCGGTCTCTGGCCGGTGTCCTCGCCGCGGAAGCCCTGCGGGTCGCCGCCTGGCGCCCCCGGATCGGTGCCGAGACGGATGACAAGACCATCCCGCACGAGCTTGACCTGCTGCGCACCGCGGTGCACCTGGCCAAGGGCTGCTACAAAGGCCAGGAGACCATCGCCCGAGTCCACAACCTGGGCCACCCGCCCCGCCGGCTGGTCTTCCTGCAGCTGGACGGCTCGCAGCACACCCTCCCCGCCGCCGGCAGCCCGGTCATGGCAGGGGACCGGAAAGTCGGGACCGTCACCTCCGTGGCGCAGCACTACGAGATGGGTCCTGTGGCCCTGGCAGTCATAAAACGTTCCGTGGCCGCGGATGAGATACTGACCGTCCTGGACGGCGATGAGCCGTATGCCGCCGTCCAGGAAATCATTGTTGCCCCCGATGCCGGCCAGGTGGTGGGGCGCCAGACCGGATTCCTGAGGGGGCCACGCTGATGACCGAGCACACCGGGACCACGCCTGCCGGCGTTGGGACGACGGCAGCGGAAGGGCACGACGACGTCGCGCTGGCTTTGGCGCAGGCGCTCTTCGAGGCTGCGCGTGAGGGGAGCGACGCCCTGCTGGGTGCCTACCTGGACGCCGGGGTTCCCGCCACCATGACCAACTCCGCCGGTGACTCCCTGCTCATGCTGGCCGCCTACCACGGCCACGCCGGCACCGTTGGGCTGCTCCTGCAACACGGCGCCGACGCCAACGCCGCCAACGACCGGGGCCAGACCCCGCTCGCAGGCGCCGTATTCAAGGGCTACACGGACGTGGCCCGGGTCCTGCTTGACGCCGGAGCGGATCCGGACGCCGGTGCGCCCTCGGCACGCGCCGCGGCGCAAATGTTTGCCCGCACGGAGATCCTGGACCTGCTGGGCTAGCTCTGCCCGGGTTCCGCCCGGCACCAACAAAAACTCCTGAAGGATGACCGAGTGGAAAACGTAGCAAAGCCCTGGCCGGCACTGTGGTCCCTGGTGATCGGGTTCTTCATGATCCTGATCGACACCACCATCGTGTCCGTGGCCAACCCCCGCATCATGGAGGGGCTGGACGCCGACATCAACTCGGTCATCTGGGTGACCAGCGCCTACCTGCTGGCCTACGCCGTCCCGCTGCTCATCACCGGCAGGCTGGGCGACAGGTTCGGGCCCAAGAAGCTCTACCTCTCCGGCCTGGTGGTCTTCACCCTCGCCTCGCTGTGGTGCGGCCTCTCAGGCGACGTCCGGATCCTGATCGCCGCCCGTGTCCTCCAGGGCCTTGGCGCCGCGATGATGACGCCCCAGACCATGGCCGTGATCACCCGGATCTTCCCGCCGGACCGCCGCGGCTCAGCCATGGCGGTCTGGGGCGCAACAGCGGGCATGGCGACGCTCGTCGGGCCCATCCTTGGCGGCGTCCTGGTGGACGGCCTGGGCTGGGAGTGGATCTTCTTCATCAACGTGCCCATCGGCGTCGTGGGCTTCATCCTGGCGCTGCGCAACGTCCCGGCCCTGAGCACCCATCCGCACCGCTTCGATATTCCCGGCGTCCTGCTGAGCGCCGTCGGGCTGTTCCTTCTGGTGTTCGGGATCCAGGAGGGCGAAACCTACAACTGGGGCACCATCACCGGGCCCATCAGCGTGTGGGGCCTGATAATCGCCGGCATCGTGGTGCTGGCTGTCTTCGTCCTGTGGCAGCGGTTCAACAAGGGCGAGCCGCTGCTGCCGCTGGCGCTGTTCCGGGACCGCAACTTCTCGCTGGCCAACATCGGGATCACCACCGTCGGCTTCACGGTGACCGCCTTCAGCCTGCCGCTGATCTTCTACTACCAGCTGGTCCGGGGCCTAACCCCCACACAGTCCGCCCTCATGATGGTGCCCATGGCACTGATCTCCGGCGGGCTTGCACCCGTGGTGGGCAAGCTGGTGGACCGCGTGAACCCGAAGTTCATCACGGCCACCGGGCTGGTGCTCATGGCGGTGGCGCTGCTGTGGAACTCGGTCCTGATGCAGCCGGATACGCCCATCCTGATGTTCCTGCTGCCCAGCGCCGTCCTGGGCTTCGCCAACGCCGGCATTTGGGCCCCGCTGAGCACCACTGCCACCAGGAACCTGCCGCCGCGCCAGGCGGGTGCCGGTTCGGGCGTGTACAACACCACCCGCCAGATCGGCGCGGTGTTGGGCAGTGCGGCCATCGCTGTGTTGATCCAGTCGCGGCTGGCCGCCGAGCTTCCCTCGGGAGGGCCGGGCGGGTCCGCCGGGGAAGGACTGGCAATGGGTGGCTCGCTGCCCGGGTTCCTGCACGCCGGATTCTCGACCGCGATGGGCCAGTCCATCCTGCTGCCCGCCGGAGTGATCCTGGTGGGGGCGGCGGTGGCACTGTTCTTCGCCAAGCCGCAGCCGGTCCAGGGCTGGGGGACGCAGGGCCAGGACCAGGCGTCAGCGAAGGTGGACGCTGGTCTGGATTCCGCCGGCTGAGAGGCCAAGCTGCCTGGCCAGTGCCAGGCAGCCGGTGTTGCTGACGTCCGCACGCCACTGCAGCGTCAGCCCGGCGGCGAGGGCCTCGTGCGCCGCGATGGACGCGGCCAGCGAGCCCAGGCCGCGCCGCCGCCATTCCGGGTCCACCAGTACGCCCATGTTGGCCAGCAGGCCCTCCCATTCGCCGTACGCACCGCAGGCCAGGGGCACGCGCCTGCCGTCCTGCTCATGCACGATGGTGTAGCGGTTTTCGAGGTCGGAGAGCCCCACTTCGTTGACGTCGTCCGGCGGGCAGCGGCCCTCCAGTTCAATGGCCTCCGGGTTCCCGTGCGAGACCGTGAGTTCCCCGGAGGGCTGCTGCAGCGGCAGGTCGTCGGCGAAGAACAGGGCGGCAGCGCCGAGCCCATGGCCGCCCCGGTCCCTGGTCAGTTTCAGCAGCGTGACGTGCTGGGCCATCTCCTCGTCCGGAATGTCCGTTGCGGCTTCGATGACGCTCTGCGGGCCCACCAGCGCGGAACTGCCAAACAACCGGACGAACTCGACGGTCCGGGCCGATTCGTCCGCCCGGACGATCCTTGCCCCGGAGACCAGGGCGTCCCCGAACGCGTCGTCGTCAAGGCCCAGCCGGCGTGCCCACGCCAGCTGGATGATGGCCGCTGAGCCGGGATCGAGTGTCATGGTCCCAGCCTAGGGCGGCCCACTGACTTAGCCGAACAGGACCGCGGCTTCGTCGTAGCGGTTTTGCGGGACGGTCTTCAGCTGGCCCAGGGCCTCTTCGAAGGCAACGTGCCGGATGTCGGTGCCCTTGAGCGCCACCATGGTGCCCCAGTAGCCTTCCACCACGGAATCGATGGCAGCCATGCCAAGCCGGGTGGCCAGGACCCGGTCGAAGGCCGACGGGACGCCGCCGCGCTGGATGTGGCCCAGGATGGTGGCGCGGGTTTCAATGCCGGTGCGTGCCTCCAGTTCGGGGGCGAGCTGGTCCGCGATGCCGCCCAGCCGGGGACGGCCGAAGGTGTCCAGGCCGCGCTCGGAGTGCGGGCTTTCCATGTGTTCGGGTACGAAGCCTTCGGCCACCACCACCAGGGGCGCGCGGCCACGATGATGGGCTTCCTTGACCCATTCGGTGATCTGCTCGATGCTGACCTTCTGCTCCGGGATCAGGATGGCGTGCGCGCCTGCGGCCATGCCGGCGTGCAGGGCGATCCAGCCCACGTGCCGGCCCATCACTTCGGCGATCATGCAGCGGTGGTGGGATTCGCCGGTGGTGCGGAGCCGGTCGATGGCTTCGGTGGCGATCTGCACGGCAGTGTCGAACCCGAAGGTGTAGTCGGTGGCGTCAAGGTCGTTGTCAACGGTCTTGGGGACGCCGACGATCTTGAGTCCGGCGTCGGTCAGGCGCTTGGCGGCGGCGAGTGTTCCCTCACCACCGATGGCGATGATGGCGTCGATGCCCAGCCGGTCCATGTGGGCCTTGATGGCCTCGGGGCCGCCGCCGTTTTCGAACGGGTTGGTGCGGGAAGTGCCAAGGATGGTGCCGCCCTGCTTGGCGATGCCGCGGACCATGGTGCGGGGGATGTCGATGATGTCCCCCTCCACCACACCCCGCCATCCATCGCGGAATCCGACGAATTCCTGGCCGTGGACGGCGATGCCCTTAAGCACGGCGCCTCGGATCACGGCGTTCAGTCCGGGGCAGTCGCCACCGCTGGTGAGGATTCCAATTTTCATGTTCGGCTCAAATCCTGGAGAGAAGGTTTACAGGCAGAGCGCCACGCTGAGCTCACCTAGAAGTGTAATGGGGTGTGTGGGGTACGACACAAACCGGTTACATGGGGGTGCCCGGGCCGGGCAGTGCCGGGACAGGAAAGGCCCCTGCTGTCGGGGAGTGTCCGCGAAAGCAGGGGCCGTGGTCGTGGCCGATTTATGGTGCCGGCGCCAGTGTGTCCGGCGCCGGCGACTTGGCTGGTCAGGGCCGGTTGAGCGACCGGCGGTCCAGGAACGTCTGGAGCAGGATCTCGTTGCGCTGGTCCGGGAGGATCACCCAGGCCAGGAGGTAGAAGATCACGGCAGGTCCGGGGAGCAGGCAGAACAGCAGGAATGCGATGCGGACGTAGGCGACGTCGACGTTGAGCTTGGCCGCGATGCCGCCCAGCACTCCGCCGAGCCACCGCTGTGGGCCGCGCTGCAGGCCAAGGCCCCTGACAATGCTGAAGAACTTATCCATGGTTCAAGACTTCCCTGTAGTTGATGCGTTGTCACGTTTGCGGGCTGAGAGCAGGCCGCCGGCCACCAGGGCCACACCTGCGCCGATCATGAGGCCGATCAGGACGTAGGTGCCATTGAGTGTCACGATGCCCAGCTGCGCCACGATGATGAGTGCGGCCAGCGCCAGGACGATCAGTCCCCACACCACCGTCCCCACCCTCGCCGGTGCCGGTCCGGCGGGGTCTTGGCCCGCCGTCGTCGGAATGTTGCTGCTGTCCATGTCAGTTGCCTTCCTGGATTGTGACGTTGCTGAACGTGCCGTCGATCCGCACCACCAGGTGGTTGCCGGGCTTGTCCGCGTTGTAGCTGCTTTCGCGGGTGGTGGTGCCGCCGCGCTGGCCGGTGGCCTCGTTAAGGTTTCCCATGGTCATGTCCGCCTTGATGTCGACGGGCAGGTTCTGCGGGATCACCACGGTCACGTTGCTGGCGGTGATGTCCAGGGGAACCACGACGTCGGACGTCAGGGGGGCGGTGGGTGACAGGCCCGTGAGGTCCACGGTGCCCCGCCCGGCGGTGATGTCGATGCCGCCGCGTGCCTCCTCAATGCTTGCCGGGTTCCAGTCCACCTGCTGGAAACGCATCCGGCCGTCGTCCAGCGTGTTGTAGATGCCGCCGGTAACCAGGGCGATTACGGCAAAGAGGCTCAGGACGCCGGAGGTGCGGCCGCGGAAACCCGCCACCAGGATGCCCAGGCCTAGCACTGCTGCCGCGCTGGCCCACACGATGGCGTTGGCGGAGCCGCCCAGGTCGATGATGTTTGCGGCATCCAGCGCCTTGAGGCCACCGCCCACCACCAGGGCCGAGCCCGTGGCGATGGCGACGGCGGGAGCGCCGGGGCCGGACGGCCGGGGCTTTGGCGGTTGCGGGGGCACCCACGGTGCGGGGTAGCTGCTTCCACCGGGAACGCCGCTGCCCGGCCCGCCTGTGCCCGGCCCGCCGCTGCCCGGCCCGCCTGTGCCCGGCCCGCCTGGGCCTGTGCTGCCTGAACCGGAGCCGTTTGGGCCGGCGGAGGTGCCTCCGACGGGAACACCGGTTCCGATAGGAGTGCCGTGTCCGCCCGGGCCATAGATACCGGTGGACGCTGAGCTGGTGGGGCCGCCGCTGTACCGGGGCGCCGCCGGGAAGCCGGGCGCCGGCCCGGAGGGCGTGCCTGCGGAGAACGACGAGGTGTAGTCCGCGCCCGGGCGTCCGGCCGGGTGGCCCGCGCCGGGGGCTGCCGGCGTGTGGCCGGCCATGGTGGGGTGGGACTTGTTGCGCTGGGAAAGGTAGTAGACCAAATAGATTGCGCCGGCCACCCAGAAGACGGTCCAGAGCAGTCCGCTGAGGCCGTTATGGCTCCAGCCCCAGAAGCCTCCGCCCAGGCCGGTGAGACCCAGGACCGTGGCAATCAGGGAGCCCGTCATGCCACTGGACCAGCGTCCGGCGCCGGCTTCCTGGACGTGGATCCGGCCGTCCGGTTCCGGCAGGAACGCCCATGCCAAGCCATAGAAGAACACGCCAATGCCGGCCAGGAGAGTGAGGACAATGAAGGCGCCGCGGATGATGATCGGGTCCACGTTCAGCCGGTGGGCGATTCCGCTGCAGACGCCGCCGACCCAACGGTCGTTGCCCCGGTAAATGCCGTTGCTGCGGATCCAGCCGAAGAAGTCGGTGGAAGGAGTTGGGGCGGTGGGGCTGCTGCGGTAGGCATAGCCCTGGGTGTTATCAGCGGGATCAGGGCCCGGTCCGGCACCCGGATCAGCTGAGGGACCGGCGCCAAGACCACCTGACGGGCCGGCCGCGGGACCGGCACCCGGGCCAACCTCAGGCTCCGGAGGCGTTGCAGGGGAGGACGGCAGCGGCTCCGTGGGCCGCTCGCTGTCGGATCCGGGGATGGCCCCGGCAGGGTGTTCGTCGTCAGGGGAGGGGGTCTGCGAGTTCATACCTCGATCCTCCCGTCCGGGCCCGTCGCCGCTCTACTGGGGGATACCCTGAACGGCCCCTGAGCTGTCCCCGGTAAGCGGCCGGATACGGTCCGGGCAACCCTGATCCGTGTTTGGATTGATCCATGACAACCCTCCCGGTGCGCCCGCCCCTGGCACGGAGCAGCGACCGTGTCATCGCCGGCGTCTGCTCCGGCCTCGCCGCGCACCTGGGCTGGCCGGTCAAGAATGTCCGGCTGGGCATGGTCCTCGCCTCCTTCGCAGGCGGGGCCGGCCTGGTCTTCTACGCATGGCTCTGGATCATGGTGCCCACCGCGGACGAGGCCGCGCGCCGCAACGCCCGCCGGCCGGCGTCGCCCATTGCTCCCGCCGTCAGCCAGCTGGGACCGGGCCAGCCGCAGCAGGCCCAGCCGGCGCAGGAGACGGCGTCCGACGGCGGAGCACCAGCAGGTGCCGATGGGCCCGTTCCGGCCGGAGCGGGAGCCTCCGGAGAGCCCCCTTGGTTCCGGGCGCGCGGGATGCGGTACGGCAAGGAAATCCTGCTGGGCTGCGGGCTCCTGCTGGTGGCCGGCATCATGATTGCCCAGATGCTGGGCGTGGACGTGTCCCTGGGGACGCTGATCCCGGCTGCAGCTGTGCTGGGCGGCGCGTCGATCGCCTGGATGCAGCTGGATGAGACGCGCCGCGCAGGGCTGGTGGACAAGACCAAAGCGGACCAGGCCGGCGGGTGGGGCAGGCTCGCTGCAGGACTGGCGCTGGTGGTGGCAGGGGTCCTGGTGATGGTGTCCGGCTCGGGCTCCTGGGAACAGACCTGGCTGGCGTTGTTGGCGTCCGTGGCCGTCCTGGGCGGCGTGGTGCTGGTCCTGTTGCCGTGGGCGCTGAAGTTCTGGCGGGACCTGGAATCGGAACGAGCCGGCCGGATCCGGGAGACGGAACGGGCGGAGATCGCTGCCCACCTCCACGATTCCGTGCTGCAGACACTGGCCCTGATCCAGCGGCGCGCCGGCAACGAGCATGACGTGGTCCGCCTGGCCCGTGCCCAGGAACGCGAGCTGCGCGGCTGGCTGTTCCAGGACCCCGGCCGTGAAAGCGGACAGCTTTCAGACCGGATCAAGGCTGTTGCGGCGGAGGTGGAGGACCTGCTTGGCAACGCCGTGGAGGTGGTCACCGTGGGTGACGCCGCCATGACCGAGGCGCACGAAGCCCTGGTCCAGGCAAGCCGGGAGGCCATGCTCAACGCCTCGCGGCACGGCGGCGGAACCGTCTCGGTCTACCTTGAGGCATCGGACGGGCAGGCTGAGATCTTCATCAAGGACAGGGGACCCGGTTTCCAGCTGGGGGACGTCCCGGCGGACCGCCTCGGTATCAGGGAATCGATCATCGGCAGGATGAAACGGCATGGCGGCTCGGCGGCCATCCTCAGCACGGGGGACGGTACGGAGGTCCGCCTGAGGCTGCCGGCTGCAGCAGAACACGCGGAAGGAAAATCATGAACACGACCCAGGGGACAAGTACCGGAAGCGCCCGGCCGGCAAACTCCGTGAGGGTGGTCATCGTGGACGATCACGCCATCTTCCGGTCCGGGCTGAAAGCTGACCTCGACGCCGGCATCCAGGTGGTGGGGGAGGCCGCCACCGTTGAACAGGCCATTGCCGTGATCGCCCAGCAGCGGCCCGACGTCGTTCTTCTCGATGTCCACCTGCCCGGAGGACTGGGCGGCGGCGGCCGGGAAGTCATCGCCGGCTCCGCCGCGCTCCTGTCCACCACCCGTTTCCTGGCATTGAGCGTCTCCGACGCTGCGGAGGACGTGGTGGCCGTCATCCGCGCTGGTGCCCGCGGATACGTCACCAAGACCATCTCCGGTGCCGAGATCACCGACGCCGTGTTCCGGGTGGCCGGCGGCGACGCGGTCTTCTCCCCACGCCTTGCCGGGTTCGTCCTGGACGCCTTTGGCACCGCTCCTGCGGATATTGCCGATGACGAGCTGGACAAGCTCTCCGCCCGGGAACTTGAGGTCATGCGCCTCATCGCCCGCGGCTACAGCTACAAGGAGGTGGCCAAGGAGCTCTTCATCAGCATCAAGACGGTGGAGACCCACGTGTCAGCCGTGCTGCGCAAGCTCCAGCTCTCAAGCCGCCACGAACTGACCAAATGGGCAGCCGAGCGCCGCCTCCTGTAGACGCCCCATCAGATCCTGCGCCTTTAAACCAAACGCCCCATCATCTTTCGGCCTTTAAACCCAAACGCCCCATCAGATCCTGCGCCTTAAACCCAAACGCCCCATCACCAGGTGATGGGGCGTTTGGGTTGTTCCTGCGGAAGGTGATGGAGCGACTACTGGGCCTTGCCCAGGAAGTCCTGCAGGCGCTGGACGCCCGTGGCGAGGTCGTCGTCGCCCAGGGCGTAGGACAGGCGCAGGTAGCCCGAGGGGCCGAAGGCTTCGCCGGGAACCACTGCCACTTCAACCTCGTCAAGGATGAGCGAGGCCAGTTCCGCGGAGGTCTGCGGCGTGGCCGTACCGGACGCGGTCGGGAATTCCTTGCCCAGCAGGGCACGGACGTCCGCGTACACGTAGAAGGCGCCCTTCGGCGTCGGGCATTCCACTCCGTCGATCGCGTTCAGTCCTGCCACGATCGCCTTGCGCCGGCGGTCGAACGCAACCTTCATTTCGTCCACGGCGGTCAGCGGACCGGACACGGCGGCGAGGGCGGCGATCTGCATGATGTTGGACACGTTGGAGGTGGCGTGCGACTGCAGGTTGGTGGCAGCCTTGATGACGTCGGCCGGGCCGATCATCCAGCCCACGCGCCACCCGGTCATGGCGTACGTCTTGGCAACGCCGTTGAGGATGACCACCTTGTCGCCCAGTTCGGGGGCCGCGGTGGCGATCGACGTGAACGGCACGCCGTCGTAGGTCAGGTGCTCATAGATTTCGTCTGTGACCACCCACAGGCCCTTGGCGGCGGCCCACTTGCCGATTTCCGCCACCTGCTCAGGGGAGTAGACGGCGCCGGTGGGGTTCGACGGCGAGACGAACAGCAGGATCTTGGTGCGGTCCGTCACGGCTGCTTCGAGCTGTTCGACGGTCACCAGGTAGTCCTGTTCGGGGCCGGCGAAAACCTCCACGGGGACGCCGCCGGCGAGCCGGATGGCCTCCGGGTACGTGGTCCAGAACGGGGTGGGAACGATGACTTCGTCGCCCGGATCCACCAGGGTGGCGAAGGTGTTGTAGACGGCCTGCTTGCCGCCGTTGGTGACCAGGACCTGGGAGGGGTCCACCTGGTAGCCGGAATCGCGGAGGGTCTTCTCGGCGATGGCCTTCTTCAGCTCGGGCAGGCCGCCGGCGGGGGAGTAGCGGTGGAACTTGGGCTGCCCTGCAGCCTCGATGGCCGCCTGCACGATGTAGTCCGGGGTGGGGAAGTCGGGTTCACCCGCGCCGAAGCCAATAACGGGCCGGCCAGCTGCCTTCAGCGCCTTGGCCTTGGCATCGACGGCCAGGGTTGCGGATTCGGCAATTGCGGAAATGCGTTGGGAAACGCGGGCGGCAGACATGGCAGGTCCGTTCTTCGCTTGCAGCCGGGTGGCTGGAATGTGGGATTCGACGAGTTCTACTCTATGCTGTTCACCGGACCCTCCGGGGAGCCGGTTTTGATTTATGACTGCCCTGCGCAGCACCTTTCAGGCCGGACTTCGGACGGACCGGGCCGGGCTGGTTTTACCTACGCGAAGTTCTTGCGTAGACTGGTTCACCGGTGTTGAAACACGGATGATGACGTGCGCCCCAGTTCAAGCTGGTGTTGGGTCGTCAAAGAGTGGAATTCACTCCATAGGGTAGTGGCGCAATTGGTAGCGCAGCGGTCTCCAAAACCGCAGGTTGCAGGTTCGAGTCCTGTCTGCCCTGCGCAAGCTGCTCCGGGCGAAAGCCCGGGGCAGGCGCAGCAACCATGGTTCTGATCAGGGCCGGGTAATCCACCATTGCAAAGATGAGCGAGGACCAGGTGACCGAAACAGCTGCCAGCAGCTCCAAGGGCCGCCCAGCTAAGAAGGAAGCCAAGGCAAACTTCTTCGCCCGCATTGCACTCTTTGTCCGCCAGATTATCGGCGAACTGAAGAAGGTTGTTGCCCCCACCCGCAAGGAACTGATCAACTACACGCTCGTGGTGCTGGTGTTCGTGGCCATCATGATGGTCATCGTCAGCCTGCTGGACATTGGTTTCGGAACCGCTGTCAGCTGGATCTTCGGCGGTACCGGCCCCAAGGACAGCTAAGGCTGCACAGTCCGCAGGCCGCGTGTTCCATCCGGGAAACCGGAAGGGATGCGCCGGTGTGCGGGATTGAGCCATTTAAATAGGCATGTTAGGCAATGAGGAAGCAGGAGACCAAGTGTCTGAGCAGGAGCTCGAGGTAACCGAGACGGGGCTGGAAGAATCCCCGGACGTCACGGCAGAAGCCGGTGAAGAGTCCGAGGTTGAGTCCTCCACGCCCGAATCCGACGACGCCGCCTCCGACGTGGTAGTTGCTGCCGAAGGCGATGCATCAGACGCTGACGGGGAAGACGAGTCCGCCGACGCCCTCGCCGCCGCGGCAGCAGCTGCAGCCGTGGATCCCGCTGAGGAGTTCAAGGCCAAGCTGCGCCGCCAGGAAGGTGACTGGTACGTCATCCACTCGTACGCAGGTTACGAAAACCGCGTGAAGGCCAACCTTGAAACCCGCATCCAGACCCTGGACATGGAAGATTACATCTTCGAAATCCAGGTGCCCATGGAAGAAGTCGTGGAGATCAAGAACGCCCAGCGCAAGGTGATCAACCGCGTCCGCATCCCCGGCTACGTCCTGGTCCGCATGGACCTGACCGACGCCTCCTGGGGCGCCGTCCGCCACACCCCCGGCGTCACCGGATTCGTGGGCAACGCCCACAACCCGGTCCCGCTGCGCCTTGACGAGGTCTTCTCCATGCTCGCCCCTGTCTTCGAAGAGGAACAGGCCGAGAAGGGCAAGCCGGTCAACAAGCAGAACCAGGCTCCCGTGGCCGTCGACTTCGAGGTCGGTGAATCCGTCATCGTCAAGGAAGGTCCCTTCGAGACCCTTCCCGCCACGATCTCCGAGATCAAGCCCGAGTCCCAGACCCTCGTGGTGCTGGTCTCCATCTTCGAGCGCGAAACGCCCGTCACCCTGGCGTTCAACCAGGTCACCAAGATCTGAGAATCCTAGAATTCGTCCCGGCGCCGCCCGCTTAGCTGCACCGGAACGGCCGGCCGCCTTGCCATGGCGGCCAAAAACCTGAGGCACGCTCCTGTGCCCCAGGACGTTATTGAGAGAAGGACCCTACATTGGCTCCCAAGAAGAAGGTCACCGGCCTCATCAAGCTGCAGATCCAGGCAGGTGCCGCCAACCCGGCCCCGCCGATCGGTCCTGCGCTTGGCCAGCACGGTGTCAACATCATGGAATTCTGCAAGGCGTACAACGCTGCGACGGAAGCCCAGCGCGGAAACGTCATCCCCGTGGAAATCACGGTCTACGAAGACCGTTCCTTCACGTTCATTACCAAGACCCCGCCGGCTGCAGAACTCATCAAGAAGGCTGCAGGCGTCGCCAAGGGTTCAGCAACCCCGCACACCGTCAAGGTTGCCAAGCTGACCCAGGCCCAGGTCAACGAGATCGCCTCCACCAAAATGGAAGACCTCAACGCCACCAGCCTCGAAGGCGCAGCGAAGATCATCGCCGGCACCGCCCGCTCCATGGGCATCACCGTCGAGGGCTAACCACCCTTCCCGCTGTCCAGCGTCAGGTAGTTGACGACGACGGGCGGCACCGCCGGGACACCGGCACCAAACACATTGAAATGTTGGTCATCCGGGCCGGATAACGAACCGGATCACCGACTGTGGCAGGGCCCAGCGCGGTCCGCAGACCACAACTGCACAAGGAGAAATAAGCAGCATGGCAAAGCGCAGCAAAGCATATGAGGCAGCAGCCGCCAAGATCGACGCGGAGAAGCACTACGCACCGTTCGAGGCAGTAACTCTGGCCAAGGACACCAACCCGTCCAAGTTCGACGCCACGGTTGAGGTTGCCTTCCGCCTCGGCGTTGACCCCCGCAAGGCCGACCAGATGGTCCGCGGCACCGTCAACCTGCCCCACGGCACCGGTAAGACGGCCCGCGTCCTGGTCTTCGCCACGGGCGACAAGGCTGAGGCCGCAATCGCAGCCGGCGCCGACTTCGTTGGTTCCGACGACCTGATCGAAAAGATCGCCGCCGGCTGGACCGACTTCGACGCCGCCGTTGCCACCCCTGACCTCATGGGCAAGGTTGGCCGCCTCGGTAAGGTCCTGGGTCCGCGTAACCTGATGCCGAACCCCAAGACGGGCACCGTGACCCCCGACGTCACCAAGGCCGTCAACGACATCAAGGGTGGAAAGATCGACTTCCGCGTCGACAAGCACTCCAACCTGCACTTCATCATCGGCAAGGTTTCCTTCGACGCCGTGAAGCTGGCCGAGAACTACGCAGCCGCACTGGAAGAGGTCCTTCGCCTCAAGCCGTCCGCATCCAAGGGCCGCTACATCCAGAAGGCCACCGTGGCCACCACGTTCGGCCCGGGCATCTCCGTTGACCCCAACGTCACCAAGGTGCTCACCGAGGCGTAAATCCTCAGCAGCGTCCCGTGCCTTCCGGCACTTCTGAAGGGACCGTCCGGCTACCAGCCGGGCGGTCCCTTCAGGCGTTAAACGCCGCTTGCGCACCCTCGACAGCCGTCCACGGCTGGCTACGCTTGGGGAATGACGCAGCCGAACGCCCTGGTGATTTCCGCCGTCGTTGTTCCTCCGTCAACCGAGGGCGGCAGCGACTTTCAGGACTTCAACGACTGCCAGTCAATGCGGGAAGCGCACGAACTGCAGACATGGGGCGACCGTGACCGTGGCTACACCTACGCGGAGGAGGTGGAACACTGGCGCGGCACCGCATACGAGGCGCGGCACCTCTTTGTCGCCCGGCTGGGCAAGGAACCGGTGGGCATGTGTTCGGTGACGCTGCCCCTGCGGGAGAACACCGCCACGGCAGGGATCAACGTCCTGGTGGCGCCGGCCTTCCGGCGGCGCGGGCTGGGGCGGCGGCTCCTTGACCACGCGGAGAAGGTGGCCCGCGCCAACAACCGGACGTCGCTGGATGGCTACTTTGAACTCCCTGCCCGCCTGGTGGATGACGCGGGTCCGCTGGTACCTGCCATGTCGGGGGCCGGGGGACTTCCTTTGGCTGACCCGGCCACCTCCTTCGCCCTGTCCGCCGGGTACCGGCTGGAACAGGTGGAGCGTTCCAGCCGGCTCGCCCTCCCCGTTCCGGCACAACGGCTGGCGCGGCTGGAGGCTGATGCCCTCAGCCACGCCGGCGATTATCGGCTGACGGTCTGGGACGTGCACTGTCCGGACCCGTTGATCGCCCGGTACGCCGCCCTGCGGGCACAAATGAGCACCGATGCGCCCACCGCCGGGATGGACTGGGAACGCGAGGACTGGGACGCCGCCCGCGTCCGGGACGATGAGCAGGCGCTGGCCAGGAGCGGCGTGCACTCATCCGTGGCGGCGGCCCTGCACCGCCGCACCGGTGAGCTGGTGGCCTATACCGTCCTGACTTGGCGGCCGCTGGTGCCGGGGTCGCTGCTCCAGCAGGACACCCTGGTGTCGGAGGAACACCGCGGCCACCGGCTGGGCATGCTGGTCAAGGTGGCCAACCTCCGCCGCGCACAGGAAAAGTGGCCCCGGGCGCGCTCGGTCCTGACATGGAATGCCAGCGAAAACCAGCATATGCTGGCGATAAATACCGCACTTGGATTCAGGCCCGCTGGCTATGAAGGTGAGTGGCAGAAACGGCTGGGATGATGCCCGAATGGCAATAGACGTAAAGATCGAGCAGCTTTGGATCCCCGACTCACTGGACACCCCCGACGCAGCGGACTTCCTTGCCGCCGTCGAAGTCGGCCGCAAGGTGCGGATGGCCACGTGGGGCAGCGACGATCTGGCTTACGGTCCACTGGAGAAGCTGCTTGAGTTCGCGGATCCGTATGAGCGCCAGCTGATCCTCGTGGCCAAGGTGGATGGCACCATTGTGGGAACGGTGGACATTGCACTGCCGCTGACTGACCACCTGGACCTCGCCGAACTCACTTTGGACATCCTCCCCGAGTACCAGCGGCAGGGCGTGGGACGGCGGCTGCTGGAGGCAGCCGAACAACTGGCAAGGGGGGAAGGGCGCAGCATGATCCTGGTGGACACCAACCACCCCGGCGCGTCCCTGTCTGAGTTTGAACAGGCCCTGCTGGTTCCCGGTACCGGCCAGGGGTTCGTGCCGCTGGAGAGCCGCGAAGTGGAGTTCGCGCAGAAGACCGGATACACGCTGCAGCACATCGAGCAGTTCAGCTCCTGCCGCTTGCCGCTGGACAGCAAGCTGGTGGCGGACCTCCAGGCTGAGGCCGACGAAGCAAACAACGGCAGGTACAGGCTGCACCACTGGACCGACCGCTGCCCGGAACGCTGGCTGGAGGCCGTGGCCGTCCTGGAAAACCAGGCCGGGGCCGATTTGGATCCCTCGCTGGACGCACCCGTCGAGCAGGAGATGGTGTTCGACGGCGGCATCCTGCGGGAGGCGGAGGACGTCGCCATCGCACAGGGCCGCAGGACGGTGGTCACCGCCGTCGAACACATCGCCACCGGAGCCCTGGTGGGACTCACCACCATCACCGTGCTGGCACACCGGGCCGACGTCGTGTTCCAGGACGACACCCTGGTTTTGCAGGAACACCGCGGCAACAAGCTGGGCCTGCTCATCAAGGTGGCCAACATGGAGCGGCTCAGCGAGCAGTTCCCGGACGCCCGCATCATCTACACCTGGAACGCGCCGGAGAACCGGTACCTCCTGACCGTCAACAGGCAGCTCGGATTCCAGACGGCCGGCGTCACCGGGATCTGGCAAAAGGAGCTCCCCACGTTGCACGCCAGTACCAGCTGAGTCCCCGATTTGGCGGACCGGCAACGCCTCGCGTAAGCTGGGAGTACCAAAGACCGTCGGTTGTTGGAAATCCACTCTCCTGAACATGGCTCAACTCTGCAGTTGTGCTCCGGGGACCACAGTGGTTTTCCGGACGAAGGACCCTCAACGCAGGGCGGCCGGCGCAGGTGAACGAAGCAAAGCTCCGCGGTACAGCCGTGTTGAGCCAAGCCCGTGCATCTGCGCGGGGCGTTTTTAGTTTTAGCTCTCTTGAGCGGGGACCGTCGAATACCGGCACTATCCCCGGAAGGAGGGTTATGGCAACGCCTACCAAGGTTTCAGCAGTAGCTGAGATCACTAACGATTTCAAGGAATCGAACGCCGCTGTCCTGACCGAATACCGCGGGCTCACCGTTGCACAGCTCAAGCAGCTGCGTGTTTCTCTCGGCCAGGACACCAAGTTCGCGGTCGTCAAGAACACCCTGACCGCCATTGCAGCCAAGGAAGCCGGCGTCGAAGCATTCGACGGCCAGCTTGCCGGCCCCACTGCAATCGCGTTCATCAAGGGTGACGCAGTTGCCGCTGCCAAGAGCCTGACGGATTTTGCCAAGGCCAACAAGCAGCTGGTCATCAAGACCGGTTACTTCGAGGGCAAGGCGCTGGACGCCACCGAGGTTGCCGCACTTGCTGCCCTCGAGTCCCGTGAGCTGCAGCTCGCCAAGGTTGCAGGTGTCCTCAAGGCACCGGCCGCCGCAGCTGCACGCATCATCGACGCACTGCGCCTCAAGCTTGAAGAAGAGAACGGTGCACCGGCAGCTGCCGAAGCGCCCGCCGCTGAAGAAGCCCCCGCCGCTGAAGCTGAAGCTGCCGCTGAAGCTCCCGCTGCCGAAGAGAACTGATTCTCTTACCCCCACCAGACTCCGGTGCCCCTCAGGCCATGCGCCATTGCGGACACCACAACAGGAAGGACGCCTACCATGGCGAAGCTCAGCAACGAAGAGCTCATTGAAGCTTTCAAGGAACTGACCATCATCGAGCTCTCCGAGTTCGTCAAGCTCTTCGAAGAGACCTTCGAAGTTACCGCCGCTGCTGTTGCAGTTGCCGGCCCCGCCGGTGGCGGAGCTGCTGAAGAGGTTGAAGAGAAGACCGACTTCGACGTCATCCTCGAAGCTGCCGGCGACAAGAAGATCGCAGTCATCAAGGAAGTTCGCGCCATCACCTCCCTCGGCCTCAAGGAAGCCAAGGACCTGGTTGACGGTGCCCCCAAGGCTGTCCTCGAAGGCGCCAACAAGGAAGCTGCCGAGAAGGCCAAGGAGCAGCTCGAGGCTGCAGGCGCCACCGTTACCCTCAAGTAACAACGCCTTTTCCTCAGGAAACCCCGTCCACTCCGGTGGGCGGGGTTTCCTGCTTTAAACTGGTCTCCCGCGTTACGCGGGGTCGCTGATATCCGCCACAACCGCGTCCAGGGCTGCGGTCAGGGCATCGGCGTCAACGAACGCACTGTAGCCATGGGCGCCGGCCCCCATGGAGATCCGTCGCCCAGTGATCGTGGCGTCGGCATAGACCGGCCAGGCGGTGGTGCTCCCCAGCGGAGTGATTGTGCCCCGCTCATAGCCGGTTGCCTCCAGCGCGGCAGCGGCGGGCGGGAGGGACAGCTTGTTGACGCCTACCAGGGCGCGGAGCTTGGGCCAGGAGATCTGCCGGTCGCCCGGGACCAGGGCGAACAAAAAGGTGCCGTCCTTGTGCTTGACCACCAGGGATTTGACGATGTCGGACGGGCTGATGCCCAGGATGCCGGCGGCCTCCTCGAGGCTCTTTGCTGCCGGGCGCTGCACCACGTCAACCTGCAGGCCGCGGGCCGCGGCGTCGGCCAGGAAGCGTTCCCGTCCGACGCCGTCCGTTCCGTTCCCGGATGCGCCCGCCATCAGTCGCGGTACAGCAGGAGGGCCTCGCCCTGCCCGCCCCCGCCGCAGAGGGACACGGCGGCTTTGCCCGTTCCGCGCCGTTTCAGCTCATGGGCCGCATGGGCCGCCAGCCGTGCGCCCGAGGCCCCGATCGGATGTCCCAGCGCGATGGCACCGCCGTGTATGTTGCACTTTTCCAGGGGGTAGTCCAGGTCCTTCAGGGACTGTACCGCCACGGACCCGAAGGCCTCGTTGATCTCGATGAAGTCAAGGTCCGCAGTGCTCCACCCGGCCTTGCCCAAGGCGTTCATGATGGCGTTTGACGGCTGGGAATGCAGCGAGTTGTCAGGGCCGGCCACCTGTCCCGGCTTTCCCACCACGGCCAGGTACTCCAGCCCGTTCTCCTCCGCGTAGCCTCGGGATGCGAGCACCAGGGCGGCGGCGCCGTCGGACAGGGGAGAGGAGTTACCGGCGGTGATGGTGCCATCGGTGACGAACGCTGCGCGCAGGCCTGCCAGCGACTCCACCGAGGTGTTGGGGCGGACGCCCTCGTCGGAATCCACCACCAGGGGCTCGCCCTTGCGTTGCTTCACGCTGATGGGTGCGATCTCGCCGTCGAACGTTCCGTTCTTTGCCGCCAGCGCCGCGCGCTGGTGGGACTGGGCGGCAACGTTGTCCTGCGACGTGCGGTCAATGCCCAGCGTGAGGTTCCGTGTTTCCGTGGACAGGCCCATGGACTGGCCGTCGAAGGCATCGGTCAAGCCGTCATGGGCGGCAGCGTCCAGCGCCTGGATGGAGCCGTACGTCCATCCCTGGCGGGACCCCGGGAGCAGGTGCGGCGCGCGGCTCATCGACTCCTGGCCGCCGGCCACCACCACCGCGGCCTCGCCGGCACGGATCATCCGGGCGGCGTCGATCACCGCCGTCAGGCCTGAAAGACACACCTTATTGACTGTGACCGCGGGGACGTTCCAGCCGATGCCGGCGCCGACGGCGCTCTGCCGCGCTGGATTCTGCCCCGCACCGGCCTGAAGCACCTGGCCCATGATCACGGCCTCCACGTCGCCGGTGCCGACGCCGCTGGATTCCAGTGCGGCTTTAATGGCGTGGGCGCCAAGGTCCACGGCGGTGAGACTCGAGAGCTGGCCGTTGATCCGGCCCTGCGGAGTCCGTGCTGCCCCGAGGATGACAACGTCACTGTTGTCGGGAGAGTTGCCCATGGTTTTCACTTTCAGTCCGGTTCCGGTGTAAGCCACCAAGGCTATCGTGACCCTGGTCACCCAACTATTCAAACGCTGGAACCCCTATGTGCATTCCTGAATCAGTTCGTTCCACACGCGGCAGGGGAGAGGTCCCCATCGGCAGCGTTGTGCACGACGGCGGCCTCTTGCGTAGGGTGGACGGCGAGGCTTTGCAGGGGCACATGCTTTGCAGGGGGACAGATGGTCCGGAGCCGGGACGGACGGAGCGACACAGTGAAGACGACATCTATCGCGGCAGCCACGGCCGCCACGGCCTTACTTGCGGGCGGAATGATGGCAGGCTGCTCGGTGTCCACCCCGGCGCCGGCGGAATCGGTCCAGTCGACCGCATCGCCGGAGCAGACCCGGGATGCGGCCGGAAGCGGCCCCCTGGCCACCGGCGGCGCAAGCCAGGGTGCCAGGGCGGGCGGAACCCGGGAAGCCTGCGAGCTCTTCAACAGGCTGGTGGCGGATTACTCCGCTGTTGCACCCACTGACTCCAAGGGCTATGAGGACGTGTACCTGAAGGCCCAGGACGCCAAGGACACTGTCTCCGGGGATCTGCAGGGACTGTTTGCCTCCCTGAGCCTGCTGGCCATCGACCACTCATCCGCGGCGGAGGCCGGAGCCAAGCCGGCGCCGGAGTCCCAGGACGCGGTGCGGGACGCCGTCTTCGCCAACTCCGCGGCTTGCACGGCGGCGGGCGTCACGCTCAGGCTCTAGCATCCGGGCGGCGCCCTAGGGATCCCCAAAAATCAGGTGCTTGCAATCCGGCCGGATGTGGGGTAGACACGTAGGTTATTTTGCCGTATCGTAGATATTTGCGTCTTCCCTGTTTACCTTCAGCCTTCATATAGCGGTGGGCTTTGCCTGGCAGCTGGCAATCAACGTGCCGTAACAACGGTCACAGCATAGTCAGTATCAGGTCCCGGGTCATATAGCGGAACCGGATGGTAGCGCTGCGGAGTCACTCCGCAGGGTGCACAGCGGGGGAGATCTGAAAACGCCTGAAGGTCTGTGGAAGGATCCCTCTTGGTCGCCTCGAGCACCTCTAATAACGAAACCGCTAACACTGCCGACAGCACTGATGGTGCCACTCGCCGGCTCTCATTCGCAAAGATTCACGAACCTCTTGACGTTCCGAATCTGCTTGCCCTGCAGACGGACAGCTTTGACTGGCTGGTCGGCAATGAGCGCTGGCAGGCACGCGTGGCAAAGGCTGTCGAAGAAAACGATCTCAGCGTCGCCACCACGTCCGGCCTGTCGGACATCTTCGAAGAGATCTCCCCGATCGAGGATTTCCAGGGCACTATGTCCCTGAGCTTCTCCGATCCGGAGTTCGCTGACCCCAAGTACACCATGGCCGAATGCAAGGACCGGGACGCAACGTACTCGGCTCCGCTGTACGTCAAGGCCGAGTTCATGAACAACAACACGGGCGAAATCAAGCAGCAGACCGTGTTCATGGGTGACTTCCCGCTGATGACCGAGAAGGGCACCTTTGTCGTCAACGGCACCGAGCGTGTCGTCGTCTCCCAGCTGGTCCGTTCCCCGGGCGCCTACTTCGAGCGCGCCGCTGACAAGACCAGCGACAAGGACATCTTCACCGCGAAGATCATCCCTTCCCGCGGTGCCTGGTTTGAGCTCGAGATCGACAAGCGCGACCAGGTCGGTGTCCGCCTCGACCGCAAGCGCAAGCAGTCCGTCACCGTCCTGCTGAAGGCCCTTGGCTGGACCGAAGGCCAGATCCTCGAAGAGTTCGGCCAGTACGACTCCATGCGGGCAACCCTGGAGAAGGACGCCACCGAGACCCGCGAAGACGCCCTGCTGGACATCTACCGCAAGCTGCGTCCGGGCGAGCCGCCCACCGTCGAGGCTGCCCAGTCCCTGCTGGACAACCTGTACTTCAACTCCAAGCGCTACGATCTGGCCAAGGTTGGCCGCTACAAGATCAACCGCAAGCTGGGCATCGACCGCTCCCTTGGCGACAAGGAAGCTTCTGTCCTGCACGTTGAAGACATCGTTGCCATGATCAAGTTCCTCGTCGCGCTGCACGCCGGCGAGAAGACCATCAAGGGCACCCGCGATGGCCAGGAAGTGGACCTGCGCGTCGAAATCGACGACATCGACCACTTCGGCAACCGCCGCATCCGCGCCGTCGGCGAGCTCATCGAGAACCAGGTCCGCACGGGCCTGTCCCGCATGGAGCGCGTTGTCCGCGAGCGTATGACCACCCAGGACGTCGAGGCCATCACGCCGCAGACCCTGATCAACATCCGCCCCGTGGTCGCAGCCATCAAGGAGTTCTTCGGAACCTCCCAGCTGTCGCAGTTCATGGACCAGAACAACCCGCTCTCGGGCCTGACCCACAAGCGCCGCCTGTCGGCCCTTGGCCCCGGTGGTCTGTCCCGTGACCGCGCCGGCATGGAAGTCCGTGACGTGCACCCGTCCCACTACGGACGTATGTGCCCCATCGAAACCCCTGAAGGCCCCAACATCGGCCTGATCGGTTCGCTGGCATCCTACGGACGCATCAACCCGTTCGGGTTCATCGAAACCCCGTACCGCCTGGTCAAGGACGGCGTCGTGTCCGACGACGTCCAGTACCTGACAGCCGACGACGAGGCCGAGGTCCTGATCGCCCAGGCCAACGCGCCGCTGGACGAGAACAACAAGTTCGCTGAAGACACCGTGCTGGTCCGTGCCCGTGGTGGTGGGGGCGAGCCCGTCCTGGTTCCGGCCGCGGACGTTGAGTTCATGGACGTCTCCCCGCGCCAGATGGTGTCCGTGGCTACCGCCCTGATCCCGTTCCTGGAGCACGACGACGCCAACCGCGCACTCATGGGTGCCAACATGCAGCGCCAGGCTGTGCCGCTGGTCCGTTCCGAGGCCCCGTTCGTGGGCACCGGCATGGAGCGCGCTGCCGCCGTCGACGCCGGTGACGTTGTCATCGCCAAGAAGGCCGGTGTGGTCACCGAGGTTTCCGCCGAGCTCGTCATCATGCTCAACGACGACGGCACCGAGACCAACTACCGCATCAACAAGTTCGCCCGCTCCAACCAGGGCAACTGCTACAACCACCGCGTCCTGGTGAACGAAGGCCAGCGCCTGGAAGTTGGCGGCATCATCGCCGACGGCCCGGCAACGGACCAGGGCGAACTCGCACTGGGCAAGAACCTGCTCGTGGCATTCATGTCATGGGAAGGCCACAACTTCGAGGACGCCATCATCCTCTCGCAGCGCATCGTTGCCGAGGACGTCCTTTCCTCCATCCACATCGAGGAGCACGAGATCGATGCCCGCGACACCAAGCTTGGTGCCGAGGAAATCACCCGTGACATCCCCAACGTGTCCGAGGAAGTCCTGGCAGGCCTGGACGAGCGCGGCATCATCCACATCGGTGCCGAGGTTGAAGCAGGGGACATCCTGGTTGGAAAGGTCACCCCGAAGGGTGAAACCGAACTGACCCCGGAAGAGCGCCTGCTGCGCGCCATCTTCGGTGAGAAGTCCCGCGAAGTCCGCGACACCTCCCTGAAGGTGCCCCACGGCGAGTCCGGCACCGTCATCGGCGTCCGCGTCTTCGACCGCGACAACGACGACGAGCTGCCCCCGGGCGTGAACCAGCTGGTCCGCGTCTACGTGGCCGCCAAGCGCAAGATCACCGACGGCGACAAGCTCGCCGGCCGCCACGGCAACAAGGGTGTTATCTCCAAGATCCTCCCCGTTGAGGACATGCCCTTCCTTGCCGACGGCACCCCCGTTGACATCGTCCTGAACCCGCTGGGTGTTCCGGGCCGTATGAACGTGGGCCAGGTGCTCGAAACCCACCTTGGCTGGGTTGCCAAGACCGGTTGGAAGATCGAAGGCGAGCCCGAGTGGGTCAAGCAGCTGCCGAACCTGCCGCGCGAGAGTGGCCCCACCACTGTTGCAACGCCGGTGTTCGACGGTGCCCGCGAAGAGGAAATCACGGGCCTGCTGGATTCCACCAACGTGACCCGCGATGGTGAGCGCCTGATCAACTCCTCCGGCAAGACCCGCCTGTTTGACGGCCGCTCCGGCGAGCCGTTCCCGGATCCGATCTCGGTCGGCTACATGTACATCCTGAAGCTCCACCACCTGGTGGACGACAAGATCCACGCACGCTCCACCGGCCCGTACTCCATGATCACGCAGCAGCCGCTGGGTGGTAAGGCACAGTTCGGTGGCCAGCGCTTCGGTGAAATGGAAGTTTGGGCGCTCGAAGCTTACGGCGCCGCCTACACGCTCCAGGAACTCCTCACGATCAAGTCGGATGACATCCACGGTCGTGTGAAGGTCTACGAAGCGATCGTCAAGGGCGAGAACATCCCCGAGCCGGGCGTTCCCGAATCCTTCAAGGTCTTGATCAAGGAAATGCAGTCGCTGTGCCTGAACGTGGAAGTCCTTTCCACGGACGGAACCACAATTGAAATGCGTGACTCTGATGACGCAGTCTTCACGGCTGCGGAGGAATTGGGCATCGATCTGTCTCGCGCAGAGCCCAGCTCCGTAGAAGAGGTCTAGCAGGAGGTTTGCGACGGCGGGTGACCACCCGCCGTCGTACGCCCCCTCCCTCATCCCGCACCAAGACTTCAGAATTTAGAGAACAAGAGAGAACAGGGACCATATGTCCAGCGAATCCTCCTTCGGCCTCATGCAGATCGGCCTCGCCACCGCGGAAGACATCCGCGGCTGGTCGTACGGCGAGGTTAAGAAGCCGGAAACCATCAACTACCGCACGCTCAAGCCCGAGAAGGACGGCCTCTTCTGCGAGAAGATCTTCGGCCCGTCCCGGGACTGGGAATGCTACTGCGGCAAGTACAAGCGCGTGCGCTTCAAGGGCATCATCTGTGAGCGCTGTGGCGTTGAAGTCACCCGCGCCAAGGTCCGCCGTGAGCGCATGGGCCACATCGAACTGGCCGCCCCCGTCACGCACATCTGGTACTTCAAGGGTGTTCCGTCCCGCCTGGGCTACCTGCTTGACCTGGCCCCGAAGGACCTCGAAAAGGTCATCTACTTCGCCGCCTACATGATCACCAGCGTCGACGAAGCTGCCCGCCACGAGGAACTGCCCAACCTGCAGGTTGAGCACGACATCGAGAAGAAGCAGCTGATCGACAACCGCGATGCCGACATCGCCGCGATCGCCCGCGACCTCGAAGGCGAAATCGCACGCCTCGAAGGCGAAGGCGCCAAGGCTGCCGACAAGAAGAAGGCCCGCGACTCCGCCGACCGCCAGATGGCCAACGTGCGCAAGCGTGCCGACGCCGACATCGAGCGCCTCGAGCAGGTCTGGGACCGCTTCAAGAACCTGAAGGTCGCCGACCTCGAAGGTGACGAAGGCCTGTACCGCGAACTGCGGGACCGCTACGGCATGTACTTCGAGGGCTCCATGGGTGCCGAAGCCATCAAGAAGCGCCTTGAGAACTTCGACATGCAGGCCGAATCCGACCTGCTGCGCGACGTCATCGCCAACGGCAAGGGCCAGCGCAAGACCCGCGCCCTCAAGCGCCTGAAGGTGGTCAACGCGTTCCTGACCACCAACAACAGCCCTCTTGGCATGGTCCTCGACGCCGTCCCGGTGATCCCGCCGGAACTGCGCCCCATGGTCCAGCTGGACGGTGGCCGCTTCGCGACCTCCGACCTCAACGACCTGTACCGCCGCGTGATCAACCGCAACAACCGCCTCAAGCGCCTGCTTGACCTGGGTGCTCCGGAGATCATCGTCAACAACGAGAAGCGCATGCTTCAGGAAGCTGTTGACAGCCTCTTCGACAACGGCCGCCGCGGCCGTCCGGTCACCGGACCGGGTAACCGTCCGCTGAAGTCCCTGAGCGACATGCTCAAGGGCAAGCAGGGCCGTTTCCGCCAGAACCTCCTCGGCAAGCGCGTCGACTACTCCGGCCGTTCGGTCATCGTCGTCGGCCCGCAGCTGAAGCTGCACCAGTGCGGCCTGCCCAAGCAGATGGCCCTGGAGCTCTTCAAGCCGTTCGTGATGAAGCGCCTGGTTGACCTCAACCACGCCCAGAACATCAAATCGGCCAAGCGGATGGTGGAGCGCTACCGCCCGCAGGTCTGGGACGTGCTCGAAGAGATCATCACCGAACACCCGGTGCTGCTCAACCGTGCACCTACCCTGCACCGCCTGGGCATCCAGGCGTTCGAGCCGCAGCTTGTCGAAGGCAAGGCAATCCAGCTGCACCCGCTGGTTTGTGGCGCGTTCAACGCCGACTTCGACGGCGACCAGATGGCAGTGCACCTGCCGCTGAGCCCCGAGGCGCAGGCTGAGGCCCGCATCCTGATGCTGTCCTCGAACAACATCCTGAAGCCCTCCGACGGACGCCCGGTCACCCTGCCTTCGCAGGATATGATCATCGGCCTTTACCACCTGACCACCAAGCGTGTCGGTTCAGCCGGCGAAGGCCGCATCTTCGGTTCGGTTTCGGAAGCCATCATGGCGTTCGATGCCCGCGAGCTGCACCTGAACTCGCAGGTCAAGATCCGCCTCGAAGGCTTCGTGCCCTACGCCGGCTGGGAAGCTCCGGAAGGCTGGGAGCCGGGTCAGCCCGCACTCGTCCAGACCTCCCTGGGCCAGGTCCTCTTCAACGAGACCCTGCCCGAGGACTACCCCTGGGTTGAGGCTGTTGCCGACAAGGGCGAACTGTCCCGCATCGTCAACGACCTTGCCGAGCGCTACCCGAAGGTCGTCACCGCAGCAACGCTGGACAACCTGAAGGATGCCGGTTTCTACTGGGCCACCCGTTCGGGCGTCACCGTCGCCATCTCCGACATCGAGGTCCCCGCCGCCAAGCCGGAAATCCTTGCCGGGTACGAAGAGCGGGCCGCCAAGATCCAGGGCCAGTACGACAAGGGCCTGATCGACGACGACGAGCGCCGCCAGGAACTGATCGAGATCTGGAACAAGGCCACCAACGACATCGCCTCGGTGATGCGCGAAAGCCTGTCCCCGATGAACACCATCAACCGCATGGTGTCCTCCGGTGCACGTGGTAACTGGATGCAGGTCCGCCAGATCGCGGGTATCCGTGGCCTGGTGGCCAACCCGAAGGGTGAGATCATCCCGCGCCCCATCAAGTCCTCCTACCGTGAGGGCCTGTCGGTGCTGGAATACTTCATCGCCACGCACGGTGCCCGTAAGGGCCTGGCCGATACCGCTCTGCGTACCGCCAACTCGGGTTACCTGACCCGTCGTCTGGTGGACGTCTCCCAGGACGTCATCGTCCGCGAAGAAGACTGCGGCACCGAGCGTGGCCTGGTCACGCCCATCGCCGTCGCCGACTCCAACGGTGAGCTCGTCCTGGACGAGAACGTCGAGAACAGCGCCTACGCACGTACGCTGGCCGTCGACGTCGTTGACTCCGAGGGCAACGTCCTCGCAGCCGCCGGCACCGACTGCGGCGACGTCGTCATCGCCGAGCTCTTCAAGGCAGGCATCACTGAGGTCAAGGTCCGTTCCGTGCTCACCTGTGAGTCCAGCGTGGGCACCTGCGCCCTGTGCTACGGCCGTTCGCTGGCCACCGGCAAGACCGTGGACATCGGCGAGGCCGTGGGCATCATCGCCGCACAGTCCATCGGTGAACCCGGTACCCAGCTGACCATGCGTACGTTCCACACCGGTGGTGCAGTTTCCGCCGGTGGTGGCGACGACATCACCCAGGGTCTGCCCCGTATCCAGGAGCTCTTCGAAGCCCGTACTCCGAAGGGTGTCGCCCCGATTGCTGAAGCAGCCGGCCGCATCACCATCGAAGAGTCCGAGCGCCAGATGCGCCTGGTCATCACCCCGGACGACGGAACGGAAGAGATCGCTTACCCGGTCCTGCGCCGTTCACGCCTGCTGATCGAAGACGGCGACCACGTCTCCGTCGGACAGAAGCTGATCAACGGCCCGGTGGACCCCAAGCAGGTCCTGCGCATCATGGGTCCGCGTGCGGCACAGAAGTTCCTGGTGGACGAGGTCCAGGGCGTGTACCGCAGCCAGGGCATCGGTATCCACGACAAGCACGTCGAGGTTATCGTCCGCCAGATGCTGCGCCGCGTCACGGTCATCGAGTCCGGCGAATCGGACCTGCTGCCCGGCGAACTCGCCGAGCGCAGCCGGTTCGAGGAAGCGAACCGCCGCGTTGTGTCCGAGGGCAAGACTCCGGCTTCCGGACGTCCCGAGCTCATGGGCATCACCAAGGCATCGCTCGCCACCGAGTCCTGGTTGTCCGCAGCTTCCTTCCAGGAGACCACCCGCGTCCTGACGCAGGCGGCCATGGAAGGCAAGAGCGATCCGCTGCTGGGCCTGAAGGAAAACGTCATCATCGGTAAGCTGATCCCGGCCGGCACGGGCCTCCCGCGCTACACCGAGGTCACCGTCGAGCCCACTGAGGAAGCAAAGGCCAACCTGTTCACCGGCCCCAGCGCATTCAGTGACTTCTCGTACGACACCCTGGGCGGTGACGGAGCCCCCGAGTTCCACGCCATCCCCCTGGATGACTACGACCTGGGCAACGACTTCCGGTAACCAACTCCGGCAGAGCCTTACGAAGGGATGGTCCCGCACCGCAAGGTGGGGGACCATCCCGCTTTAACCCCCCGATTAAGGCATGGAGCCTGTCCGTGCTAGACTTGTTACCAATTGTTATTGTGGCAGTGGATGAGAGCGCCGGTATCAGCTGAAAAGCTGGACCAGAGCGACGTTTCCGGTTTGCAGGGTTCTTGTGCAACGTATGCCACATTTTTGCATGCCTAGGGACTTGTCCGACGCCAGTCGCCCCCGGGAATGCGATCCGACTATTAAGGCTTCGCCTTCGCCGCCCTGGAGATCTTCTTCAAGGCCCGGGCGGCGGGGCAACGCAACAGGAGAGTGGCCGGAAACAGCCACTCCGGATAAAACGGAGAACACGAGAGTGCCTACGATTAACCAGCTGGTCCGCAAGGGCCGCACGCCTAAGGTCTCAAAGACCAAGGCTCCCGCGCTTAAGGGCAGCCCCATGCGCCGCGGTGTCTGCACCCGCGTCTACACCACCACCCCGAAGAAGCCGAACTCGGCTCTGCGTAAGGTGGCACGTGTGCGCCTCAACGGCGGCGTGGAAGTAACCGCCTACATCCCCGGTGTTGGCCACAACCTGCAGGAGCACTCCATTGTGCTCGTTCGCGGTGGTCGTGTGAAGGACCTCCCGGGTGTCCGCTACAAGATCGTCCGTGGCGCCCTCGATACCCAGGGTGTGAAGAACCGTAAGCAGGCCCGCAGCCGCTACGGCGCAAAGATGGAGAAGAAGTAATATGCCTCGCAAGGGTCCGGCCCCCAAGCGGCCGCTCGTTTCGGATCCGGTATACGGTTCCCCGCTGGTAACCCAGCTCATCAACAAGGTGCTCGTTGACGGCAAGAAGTCCACGGCAGAGCGCATTGTCTACGGTGCACTCGAAGGCGCACGCGCCAAGTCCGGCGGCGACCCCGTAGCAGCACTCAAGAAGGCCATGGACAACGTCAAGCCTTCCCTCGAGGTCCGCTCCCGCCGTGTCGGTGGCGCCACCTACCAGGTTCCGGTTGAGGTCAAGCCCGGCCGCTCCACCGCACTCGCCCTGCGCTGGCTGGTTGGCTACTCCAAGGCCCGCCGCGAGAAGACGATGACCGAGCGTCTCCAGAACGAAATCCTGGATGCGTCCAACGGTCTCGGTGCCGCTGTGAAGCGTCGCGAAGACACCCACAAGATGGCCGAGTCCAACAAGGCCTTCGCACACTACCGCTGGTAATACTCCCCGGACGCCGCCGACTCAACAGAGCCGGCGGCGAACGCGTAGTCCATCCCAAAAGGAGACCCCGTGGCACAGGACGTGCTTACCGACCTTAGTAAGGTCCGCAACATCGGCATCATGGCCCATATTGATGCCGGCAAGACCACCACCACCGAGCGCATCCTGTTCTACACGGGTGTGAACCACAAGATCGGCGAAACGCACGACGGCGCTTCGACCACCGACTGGATGGAACAGGAAAAGGAACGCGGCATCACCATCACG
Source organism: Arthrobacter sp. NicSoilB11 (assembly GCF_019977375.1). NCBI lineage: Bacteria > Bacillati > Actinomycetota > Actinomycetes > Micrococcales > Micrococcaceae > Arthrobacter > Arthrobacter sp. NicSoilB11. The sequence continues at coordinate 3,130,131 of NZ_AP024657.1, read as the reverse complement.
TCTGCCGCCGTGACCTGCTTCTGGGAAAACAACCAGATCAACATCATCGACACCCCCGGCCACGTTGACTTCACGGTTGAGGTTGAGCGCTCCCTGCGCGTCCTCGACGGTGCAGTCGCCGTCTTCGATGGCAAGGAAGGCGTTGAGCCGCAGTCCGAGACTGTTTGGCGCCAGGCTGACAAGTACAACGTTCCGCGTATCTGCTTCGTCAACAAGATGGACAAGCTCGGTGCTGACTTCTACTTCACCGTAGACACCATCATCAGCCGCCTCGGTGCCAAGCCGCTGGTCATGCAGCTGCCCATCGGTGCCGAGAACGACTTCATCGGCGTCGTTGACCTGCTCTACATGCGCGCCCTGGTGTGGCCCGGCGATGCCAAGGGTGACGTGACCATGGGTGCCAAGTACGAGATCCGCGAGATCCCGGCTGACCTCCAGGAAAAGGCTGAGGAATACCGCGCGACCCTCGTTGAGACTGTCGCTGAGTCCTCCGAGGAACTCATGGACAAGTACCTCGAGGGTGAAGAGATCTCGATCGACGAGCTCAAGGCCGGCATCCGCAAGATGACCATCAACTCCGAGCTGTACCCGATCTTCTGCGGTTCCGCCTTCAAGAACCGTGGCGTTCAGCCCATGCTCGACGCAGTTGTGGACTACCTGCCGAACCCGCTCGACGTCCCCCCGATGGTCGGCCACGATCCTCGCGACGAAGAGAAGGAACTGACCCGCAAGCCTTCATCGGAAGAGCCTTTCTCGGCTCTGGCGTTCAAGATTGCTGCGCACCCGTTCTTCGGCCAGCTCACCTTCATCCGCGTGTACTCCGGTCACGTGGAAGCAGGCGCCCAGGTGGTCAATTCCACCAAGGGCAAGAAGGAGCGCATCGGCAAGCTGTTCCAGATGCACGCCAACAAGGAAATGCCCGTTGAGGGCGCTACCGCAGGCCACATCTACGCAGCCATTGGCCTGAAGGACACCACCACGGGTGACACCCTGTGTGATGCCAACAACCAGATCGTGCTCGAGTCCATGAGCTTCCCGGAGCCCGTGATCTCGGTTGCCATCGAGCCGAACACCAAGGGTGACCAGGAGAAGCTCTCCACGGCCATCCAGAAGCTCTCCGCTGAGGACCCCACCTTCCAGGTGTCCCTCAACGAAGATACCGGCCAGACCATCATCGCCGGCATGGGCGAGCTCCACCTGGACATCCTGGTGGACCGCATGCGCCGCGAGTTCAAGGTCGAGGCAAACGTGGGCAAGCCCCAGGTTGCCTACCGCGAAACCATCAAGCGCGCCGTCGAACGCCACGACTACACGCACAAGAAGCAGACCGGTGGTTCGGGCCAGTTCGCAAAGATCCAGATCGCCATCGAGCCGCTGGACACCGCCGAAGGCGAGCTGTACGAGTTCGAGAACAAGGTCACCGGTGGCCGCGTTCCGCGCGAGTACATCCCGTCCGTTGACGCGGGCATCCAGGATGCACTGAACGACGGCGTCCTGGCCGGCTACCCGGTTGTAGGCATCAAGGCCACGCTGATCGACGGCGCGTACCACGATGTTGACTCTTCGGAAATGGCGTTCAAGATCGCCGGCCGTATGGCTTTCAAGGAAGCTGCACGCAAGGCGAACCCGGTTCTGCTCGAACCACTGATGGATGTCGAGGTCCGCACCCCTGAGGAATACATGGGTGAAGTTATCGGTGACCTCAACTCCCGCCGTGGCCAGATGCAGTCCATGGAAGATGCACAGGGCGTCAAGGTCATCCGTGCGCACGTTCCGCTGTCCGGCATGTTCGGCTACATCGGTGACCTGCGCTCCAAGACCCAGGGCCGCGCTGTGTACTCCATGACGTTCAACAGCTACGCCGAGGTCCCGAAGGCAGTTGCCGACGAGATCATCCAGAAGTCCCGCGGCGAGTAGTCCTTCCGGACTTTCAAAGCGAACACCTCGGTTGGGCAGTCCGCCAGCGGACAGCGCAGCCGGTGCAGGTGGCCGGGCCGGCCGGATTTATCCGGCAAGCCGGTCCGGCCCCTGCACGAACAGGCTCAGGGGATTAGTATTAGTTCCTGAATCTGCAATTTCACCAATCCAAAGCCCCCCAAGTAGACTTGCCTGAGTTCTACCGCGATAAGCGCGGCTGGAGGGCAAGCTATTTGAAAACGTTCTAGGAGGAACCTGTGGCAAAGGCAAAGTTCGAGCGGACTAAGCCGCACGTCAACATCGGCACCATTGGTCACGTTGACCACGGTAAGACGACGCTGACGGCCGCCATTTCCAAGGTGCTGTACGACAAGTACCCGGATCTCAACGAGAAGCGTGACTTCGCGTCGATTGACTCTGCACCCGAAGAGCGTCAGCGCGGTATTACCATCAACATCTCCCACGTGGAGTACCAGACCGAGAAGCGTCACTACGCACACGTTGACGCCCCCGGCCACGCTGACTACATCAAGAACATGATCACCGGTGCTGCCCAGATGGACGGCGCAATCCTCGTGGTTGCCGCTACCGACGGCCCGATGGCTCAGACCCGCGAGCACGTTCTGCTTGCCCGCCAGGTTGGTGTTCCCTACCTGCTGGTCGCGCTGAACAAGGCTGACATGGTTGAGGACGAGGAACTCCTCGACCTCGTCGAAATGGAAGTTCGTGAGCTCCTGAGCTCGCAGGGCTTCGATGGCGACAACGCTCCGGTTGTCCGCGTTTCCGGCCTGAAGGCCCTGGAAGGCGACCCCGAGTGGGTCAAGTCCGTTGAGGACCTGATGGCTGCTGTGGACGAGTCCGTTCCGGACCCCGTACGTGACCGCGACAAGCCGTTCCTGATGCCGATCGAGGACGTCTTCACCATCACCGGTCGTGGCACCGTTGTTACGGGCCGCGCCGAGCGTGGAACCCTCGCCATCAACTCCGAGGTCGAGATCGTCGGCATCCGCCCGGTCCAGAAGACCACGGTTACCGGTATCGAGATGTTCCACAAGCAGCTCGACGAAGCATGGGCCGGCGAGAACTGTGGCCTCCTGCTCCGCGGTCTGAAGCGCGACGATGTCGAGCGTGGCCAGGTTGTCGTCAAGCCGGGTTCCATCACCCCGCACACCGACTTCGAGGCCAACGTCTACATCCTCTCCAAGGACGAAGGCGGACGTCACAACCCGTTCTACTCCAACTACCGCCCGCAGTTCTACTTCCGCACCACGGACGTAACCGGCGTTATCACCCTGCCCGAGGGCACGGAAATGGTTATGCCTGGCGACAACACTGAGATGACCGTTGCGCTCATCCAGCCGATCGCTATGGAAGAGGGCCTCGGCTTCGCAATCCGCGAAGGCGGCCGCACCGTTGGTTCGGGACGTGTTACCAAGATCATCAAGTAGTACTTGCTGACCTGAAGGACAGCCCCGCTGCAGTAGCAGCGGGGCTGTCCTTTTTCGTTAAGGGGCCACTGGTACTGTTGCACCACTGAAAGGAGTTCATCATGGGATGGCTTATTTTCCTGATCATCGCGGTGGCCGTTGTAGCCGGGGTGTTCTGGACCAGGAAGTACTTCCGGCGCGAGATTGACCGGGCCAAGCGGATCAACAGGGCAAACAAAAACCAGTAGCAACAGGGGCAGCACGCCGATCTGCCGGTACTCCTTACTCCTACTTTTCGGTATACCTAAATTCGGGGTATCCTCGTCATATCGACGCCCGCAACGACGAGGACACGCAATGGCTGTTTCAACAATGACGGCGGAATCCGCCACCCCCAGGATCTGGTCCCGCCTGCTCCTGCTCGGGCCGGCATTCGTTGCTGCCATTGCCTACGTCGACCCGGGAAATGTCGCCGCCAACCTGACCGCCGGCGCCAGCTTCGGCTACCTCCTGGTCTGGGTCCTCGTTGCAGCCAATGGCATGGCCGTACTGATCCAGTACCAGTCAGCCAAGCTGGGGCTCGCCACCGGCATGAGCCTGCCCGAAATCCTCGGGAAGCGCCTGGGCACGCGGCGCCGCCGCGCCTATTGGGTGCAGGCCGAGATCGTTGCCGGGGCCACTGACATGGCCGAGGTTATCGGTGGGGCAGTGGCACTGAACCTGTTGTTCGGCCTGCCCCTGCTGACCGGGGGCGTCGTTATCGGCCTGGCGTCCATGCTGCTGCTGGCGCTCCAGTCGCACCGCAGCCAGAAATCCTTCGAATTTGCCATTCTTACCCTGCTGGGCGTCATTGCTGTCGGGTTCGTTTCGGGCCTCTTCGTCGCACCGCCTGACGCCGGCGGCGCCCTGGCCGGACTGGTGCCCCGGTTCGAGGGGACCGACACCGTGCTGCTCGCGGCGAGCATGCTCGGGGCCACGGTTATGCCGCATGCCATCTACCTGCATTCCGCCCTTGCCCGCGACCGCCACGGATTCTCGGAAGATCCGGCGGTCAGGACCCGGCTGATCCGAACCACGCGCGTGGATGTCGCCGGCGCTTTGCTGCTCGCCGGCGTCGTCAACATTGCCATGCTGCTGCTGGCTGCCTCCAGCCTTCGCGGCGTGGAGGGTACTGACACCATTGCCGGCGCGCACGCTGCCGTGACGTCCGCACTGGGCCCTGTGATCGGCGTCGTTTTCGCTGTGGGCCTGCTGGCCTCCGGCCTGGCGTCCACCTCGGTGGGATGCTACGCCGGGGCCACCATCATGGGCGGCCTCCTCAAGGTGCGGATTCCCCTGCTGGTCCGGCGGACCGTCACCCTGATTCCCGCGCTGGCGGTCCTGGGCGCAGGGATTGAACCGACGCTGGCGTTGGTCCTGAGCCAGGTCCTCCTGAGTTTCGGCATCCCGTTCGCGCTGATCCCCCTGATCCGGCTCACCGGCAGCAGCAAGGTGATGGGCATCCACGCCGATTCAAAGCCGCTCAAGATCGCCGGTTGGACCAGCGCCACCCTGATCGTGGGCTTGAACTGCGTGCTGATCTTCCTCACGGTGTTGGGACACGGCTGAACCCGCCGCCGCCGCCGCAACGGTGCCGGTGGCGCGCCACTAATGTGGCCGGTGGCGCCGTGCCCTGGACAACGCCTGGTACCAGTAGAAGGACCGCTTGGGCGTCCGCTCCAGTGTCTCGAAGTCCACGTGCACCAGCCCAAAACGCTGCGAGTAGCCGGCCGCCCACTCAAAGTTGTCCATCAGCGTCCAGACGTAGTAGCCCCGGAGATCCACGCCCTCGGCGTGGCCGCCGGGGGCGGTGGCGTCAAGCGCTGCCGTCAGATGTGCGGCAAGGTACTCCACGCGGTCGGTGTCTTCCAGTGTGCCGGCGATACGGTCGGGTTCGGGGAAGCTGGCACCGCCCTCGGTGATGTACACCGGCGGGAGGGCCGCTCCGTACCGGTCCCGCATTTCCCGCAGCAGGATTCCCAGATGGTCCGGTGCCACGGGCCAGCCGAATCCTGTGCTGTCGAACTCGGAGTAGCCAACCTCGTGGAAGGGCAGCTTGGCGAGTTGCTTGTGCATATCCGCAGGCAGGGGAGTGATGCCCGGCCCCAGGGCCACCTTGACGGGGAAGTAGTAGTTCAGTCCGTAGAAGTCCAGCGGCTGGTGGATGGTCCGGAGGTCCGCATCGGAAATCCTCCCGATTGATCGCAGCCAGGGCTTAGCGTACAGCGGCAGCGAGGGGTATTGGCCCAGCAGGACGGGGTCGGCATAGATCCTGTTCATGAGCAGGTCGTAGAGATGGGCCACCAGCCGGTCGCCAAGCTTCCTGGTGGCGGGCCTGACGGGGGAGTGCAGGTTGGTCAGGCCGATGCCGCCCGCCACGCCGGCGGCCCGCAGTGCCTGCACGCCGAGCCCGTGCGCCAGGAGCTGGTGATGGATGGCGGGAAGGGCGTCAAACATCAACCGGCGCCCCGGTGCGTGCACTCCAAGGGCATAGCCGTTCAGGGTGACCGAGACCGGTTCGTTGAGGGTGACCCACTGCGCCACACGGTCGCCGAACCGCTCGCCGGCAGCCCTGGCATACTCGCCAAACCGCTCCGCGGTGTCACGGTTCAGCCAGCCGCCGCGGTGTTCCAGGGGCAACGGGGTGTCCCAGTGGTAGAGCGTTGCCATGGGGGAGATGCCGGCCTCAAGGAGTTGGTCGATCAGCCGGTCGTAAAAGTCCAGGCCCTCGGGATTGAAGCCGCCCTGGCCATCCGGCTGGATGCGTGGCCAGGACAGCGAGAACCGGTATGAGTCAACGCCCAGTTCCTTGAGCAGCGCCACATCCTCCGGCAACCTGTTGTAATGGTCGCAGGCCACGGCGGGGGAGTGTCCGTCCTGGATGGCGCCGGGCTTTTCCGCAAAGGCATCCCACCCCGATGGCCCGCGGCCCCCGGCCTTGAGTGCGCCTTCAATTTGGAACGCCGCCGCCGCGACGCCAAGCGTGAACGACGGCGGAACGCGTCCGGCCAGTTCGGTCACCGATTCAGTGCCTTCCAGGGTCATGCTCCCTATCATCCAGCGCGTTCGGGTCCGCGGCAATGGCCGGTGACCAGCCCGGACCCGGAGCCGATTCGCATCTGCCGCGGATTTCCGGCATACTAGATGAGTTGTTCAAGCGCTTCTTCGCGTCCCGATCCGGATAATGCCGGGTGCAGGGTCCAAGCTGAAGACCAAACATAACCCACCCCCATGGAACTGCGGATTTATATGTGCGCCCAGCGCGACACGCCCGACCGCGGGGGTCGGTTACGCCGGCAAGGTGAGGAACCCGGATTCATCCGGATTCAGTTTGTGCGGCGGATGGTGGTTACGACCTCAAATGCTTCGGCAGCCATACAACGAGTAAGTGAACAGGGCAGCCCTAAACCGGGGAAGCACAGACTGAAAGAGAGTCAGGCGACATGGCGGGACAAAAAATCCGCATCCGGCTGAAGTCATACGACCACGAGGTCATTGACGTTTCAGCACGGAAGATCGTTGAGACGGTCACGCGCGCAGGCGCAACGGTAGTCGGCCCCGTGCCGCTGCCGACGGAGAAGAACGTGTACTGCGTGATCCGCTCTCCGCACAAGTACAAGGACAGCCGCGAGCACTTTGAAATGCGCACGCACAAGCGTCTTATCGACATCATCGATCCCACGCCGAAGGCTGTTGACTCGCTCATGCGTCTCGACCTGCCGGCTGACGTGAACATCGAAATCAAGCTGTAGGGAGGTGCTGAGAAACTATGACCGCAACCCGTAACGTAAAGGGCCTGTTGGGCACGAAGCTCGGCATGACCCAGGTCTGGGACGAGAACAACAAGCTCATCCCCGTCACTGTGGTCCAGGCAGACTCGAACGTCATCACCCAGCTGCGCAACGCTGAGACCGATGGCTACGTCGCCGTTCAGATCGGCTACGGCCAGATCGATCCCCGCAAGGTCACCAAGCCGCTGGCTGGTCACTTTGAAAAGGCAGGCGTCACGCCTCGCCGCCACGTCGTCGAACTCCGTACCGCAGATGCTGCCGAGTACGAGCTGGGCCAGGAGCTCTCCGTAGAGGTCTTCGAAGCCGGCCAGAAGATCGACGTCATCGGCACCACCAAGGGTAAGGGCTTCGCCGGTGTTATGAAGCGTCACGGCTTCCACGGTGTTGGAGCTTCCCACGGTGCCCACAAGAACCACCGTAAGCCCGGTTCAATCGGTGGCGCATCCACCCCGAGCCGCGTCTTCAAGGGCATGAAAATGGCCGGCCGCATGGGCGCCGTTCGTCACACCACGCTGAACCTCACGGTCCACGCGGTTGACGTCGAGAAGTCGCTGCTCCTGATCAAGGGTGCCGTTCCCGGCGCCCGCGGCCAGGTCGTACTCGTACGCACCGCCGTGAAGGGAGCCTAGTTCAATGGCTAACACTGTCCAGGTTGACCTGCCTGCAGAGATCTTCGACGTTCAGACCAACGTGCCGCTGCTGCACCAGGTTGTCGTTGCCCAGCTCGCTGCTGCCCGCCAGGGAACCCACAAGACCAAGACCCGCGCTGAAGTTTCCGGTGCAGGACGCAAGCCGTTCAAGCAGAAGGGCACCGGCCGCGCCCGTCAGGGTTCCATCCGTGCTCCCCACATGACCGGCGGTGGCATCGTCCACGGTCCCACCCCGCGTGACTACAGCCAGCGCACCCCCAAGAAGATGATTGCTGCTGCACTGCGCGGCGCACTGTCTGACCGGGCACGCAACGGTCGCATCCACGTTGTCGCAGAACTGGTTGAAGGCACCAAGCCCTCCGCCAAGACCGCACTGGCAACGCTCCGCGGTGTGTCCGACCGCAAGAACCTGCTGGTCGTCATCGAGCGCGATAACGACGTTGCCGCACTGTCCGTGCGCAACCTCGCCGGCGTTCACGTTCTGTATGTAGACCAGCTGAACACCTACGACGTTCTCGTCTCTGATGACGTTGTCTTCACCAAGGCTGCCTACGACGCATTCGTTGCCGCTAAGGCAGCTAAGAACGAGGAGGATGCCAAGTGAGTGCAGCCACCATCAAGGATCCCCGCGACGTCGTGCTTGCACCCGTCGTGTCGGAAAAGAGCTACGGCCTGATCGACGAGGGCAAGTACACCTTCCTGGTGGACCCCCGTTCGAACAAGACCGAGATCAAGCTGGCCGTGGAGAAGATCTTCTCCGTCAAGGTCGAATCGATCAACACCATCAACCGTGCCGGTAAGCGCAAGCGCACCAAATTCGGATGGGGTACCCGCAAGAACACCAAGCGTGCGATTGTCACCCTCAAAGAAGGCACCATCGACATCTTCGGCGGTCCGCTCGCGTAGCGGAGACCACTTTAACGAGGAAATAAATTATGGGAATCCGTAAGTACAAGCCGACTACCCCGGGCCGTCGTGGCTCGAGCGTAGCGGACTTCATCGAAATTACGCGGTCGACGCCGGAAAAGTCGTTGGTACGTCCGCTGCCCAAGAAGGGCGGCCGTAACAACACCGGTAAGATCACCACCCGTCACAAGGGTGGTGGGCACAAGCGCCAGTACCGTCTGATCGACTTCCGTCGCCACGACAAGGACGGCGTCAACGCCCGCGTTGCCGAAATCGAGTACGATCCGAACCGCACGGCTCGCATCGCCCTCCTGCACTACGTTGATGGCACCAAGCGTTACATCATCGCTCCCAACAAGCTCTCCCAGGGTGACGTTGTCGAGGCAGGTGCCGGTGCTGACATCAAGCCCGGTAACAACCTGCCCCTGCTCAACATCCCGGTGGGTACCGTTATCCACGCAGTGGAACTGCGTCCGGGTGGCGGCGCCAAGATGGGCCGCTCCGCCGGCGCATCCATCCAGCTTGTTGCCAAGGAAGGCCGCTTCGCCCAGCTGCGCCTGCCTTCCGGTGAAATCCGCAACGTTGACGTGCGCTGCCGCGCAACCGTCGGCGAGGTGGGCAACGCCGAGCAGTCGAACATCAACTGGGGCAAGGCCGGCCGTATGCGGTGGAAGGGCGTCCGCCCGACCGTCCGTGGTGTTGCCATGAACCCGGTTGACCACCCGCACGGTGGTGGCGAGGGTAAGACGTCCGGTGGACGTAACCCCGTCAACCCGAACGGTAAGCGTGAAGGCCGCACCCGCCGCCCCAACAAAGAGAGCGACAAGCTTATTGTGCGTCGCCGTCGTACTGGCAAGAACAAGCGATAGGAGCCTGGACACATGCCACGCAGCCTGAAAAAAGGTCCTTTCGTTGACCAGCACCTCTTTGTGAAGGTAGCCAGGGAAAACGAAAAGGGCACCAAGAACGTCATCAAGACCTGGTCCCGCCGTTCGATGATCATCCCCGACATGCTCGGACACACGATCGCCGTACACGACGGACGCAAGCACATCCCGGTGTTTGTCACTGAGTCGATGGTCGGGCACAAGCTCGGCGAATTCGCTCCCACGCGGACATTCCGCGGCCATGTCAAGGACGACCGTAAGGGCAAGCGCCGCTAGGCGCCTGCGTTTACGTCAAAGACGAGAGAAGGAAAGCAATGGAAGCCAAGGCAATTGCGCGCCACATCCGCGTAACGCCTATGAAGGCCCGGCGCGTCGTCAACCTTGTTCGTGGATTGCAAGCGAATGAGGCTCTGGCAATTCTGAAGTTTGCCCCCCAGGCAGCTTCGGAGCCGGTATTCAAGGTAGTTCAGTCGGCAATCTCCAACGCCCGGGTCCTCGCGGACCGCGACGGCGTGGCGTTTGACGAAGGCGACCTCATCATCAGCGAAGCGTTTGTTGATGAAGGCCCGACCATGAAGCGGTTCCAGCCGCGTGCCCAGGGTCGTGCATTTCAGATCAAGAAGCGCACCAGCCACATCACCGTGGTAGTCGCTACCCCGGAGAAAGAGGAGGCTCGCTAAGTGGGACAGAAAGTAAACCCGCACGGGTTCCGACTCGGCATCACCACCGATCACGTATCGCACTGGTTCGCTGACAGCACCAAGGCAGGCCAGCGGTACAAGGACTTCGTCCGCGAAGACATCCGCATCCGCCAGCTCATGTCCACGGGCATGGAGCGCGCCGGCATCGCCAAGGTCGAGATCGAGCGCACCCGTGACCGTGTCCGCGTGGACATCCACACGGCACGTCCCGGCATCGTCATCGGCCGCCGTGGAGCAGAAGCAGACCGCATCCGCGGCGAGCTCGAAAAGCTCACCGGCAAGCAGGTCCAGCTGAACATCCTCGAGGTCAAGAACCCCGAGATGGAAGCCCAGCTTGTTGCCCAGGGCGTTGCAGAGCAGCTGACTTCCCGCGTGGCATTCCGCCGTGCGATGAAGAAGGCCATGCAGTCCGCTCAGCGTGCAGGTGCCAAGGGCATCCGTATCGCCTGCTCGGGCCGCCTGGGTGGCGCTGAAATGTCCCGCTCGGAGTTCTACCGCGAAGGCCGTGTGCCCCTGCACACCCTCCGCGCGAACATCGACTACGGCTTCTACGAAGCCAAGACCACCTTCGGCCGTATCGGCGTGAAGGTCTGGATCTACAAGGGTGACGTCACCGCCAAGGAACTGGCAGCACAGGCTGCTGCAGCTCCGTCCCGCGGTAACCGTGGCGACCGTCCCGGCCGCCCGGGTGGCGCTGACCGTGGTGACCGCCGCCGTCGCACCGACCGCCCGGCCGCTGACGCAGCTCCTGCTGCCGAAGCACCGGCAGTTGAAGCAGCACCTGCTGCTGTAGAAGGAGGACAGGCTTAAATGCTTATCCCACGTCGAGTCAAGCACCGTAAGCAGCACCACCCGGGTCGTTCCGGCGCTGCCACGGGCGGCACCGAGGTCTCGTTCGGTGAGTGGGGTATCCAGGCCCTGAGCCCGGCATACGTCACCAACCGCCAGATCGAATCTGCCCGTATTGCGATGACCCGCCACATCAAGCGTGGCGGTAAGGTCTGGATCAACATCTACCCGGACCGTCCCCTGACCAAGAAGCCGGCCGAAACCCGCATGGGTTCCGGTAAGGGTTCACCGGAATGGTGGGTCGCCAACGTCAAGCCGGGCCGGGTTCTTTTCGAACTCTCCGGTGTCAATGAAGAGGTAGCTCGCGAGGCCCTGCGCCTGGCAATCCACAAGCTGCCGTTGAAGGCACGCATTGTGCGTCGCGAAGGTGGTGAGTAGAAATGGCAGTAGGATCCAAGGATCTGGCTCCCGCACAGCTGGACGGTTTCGACAACGAGCGTCTCGTTGAAGAACTCCGCAAGGCCAAGGAAGAGCTGTTCAACCTGCGTTTCCAGTCCGCCACCGGACAGCTGGAGAACCACGGTCGCCTGCGCGCGGTAAAGAAGGACATCGCCCGCATCTACACCGTTCTCCGCGAACGCGAGCTGGGCATTCGTGCCGAGGTTGCCGCACCGGTTGTGGAAGCCAAGGAAGAGAAGAAGTCCAAGAAGGCTTCAACCAAGAAGGCCGACAAGGCTGAAAAGGCTGAGACCGAGGAGGACGCCAAGTGAGTGAAAAGGACCAGAACGTGACCGAAACTGCTACCGCAGCCAAGGCTGGGCAGCGCGGTTACCGCAAGACCCGTCGCGGCTACGTGGTCTCTGACAAGATGGAAAAGACCATCGTCGTCGAGGTTGAAGACCGCGTGAAGCACGCACTGTACGGCAAGGTCATCCGCCGCACTTCCAAGGTCAAGGCACACGACGAAGAGAACACCGCCGGCATCGGCGACCTCGTAGTCATCGCCGAGACCCGTCCGCTGTCCGCCACCAAGAACTGGCGGCTCGTGGAAATCCTCGAGAAGGCCAAGTAGCACCTGCTGCTTAGCTGTTGCCCCTGCTCCCTCCCGGGAGCGGGGGCTTCCTCGTTTAACGGGCAGCGGGCGTGGCCGTCCGTCCCACACAGACGCCCCATCACTTCCTGCATCTTTTCCCGAAGCGCCCCATCAGTTCCTGCACGCTTTGCGGAAACGCCACAACACTTGCCGAAACGTACCAGCGGGAGGTGATGGCGCGTTGGAGGATTTCCTGCAGGTAGTGATGGGGCGTAGTGGACTGCCGGACGACGGCGGCGCCTGGACTGGCGGGGGAGTGGCACCTTTGGTGGGCCGAAAGGCTGCCCTGCGTGACGCCGTCGTCCGTCTTGCGGGGTGGTGGGCGGTGGTGATATGGGGACCGGCGGAAAACGTGCTAGGATATTGAGTTTGTATGGCGCCTTTCGCGCGCCGTCATCAACCTCGTAAACAAGCGTGCCACAGCATAGTGCCCCTGTGCGCCCGGGATCCGTCCCGGACCGGATGGGAGCAACTGCTTCTGGCACGGGCGTTTAGGCCTGGTCTGGCAAAATCCAGGCAGGTCAAGAGACACCCCGATCAACCGTTCCGCAAGGCTCATTCCGTAGCAAGATCACGGCCTGAGAACCGGCGCGACGCAAGGAGTAAATAGTGATTCAGCAGGAGTCGCGACTCAAGGTCGCCGACAACACGGGTGCTAAGGAAATCCTTACCATTCGCGTTCTCGGTGGATCCGGCCGTCGCTACGCAGGCATCGGTGACGTCATTGTCGCCACCGTCAAGGATGCAATCCCGGGCGGCAACGTAAAGAAGGGCGATGTGGTCAAGGCCGTCATCGTCCGTACCAAGAAGGAACGCCGCCGTGCGGATGGTTCCTACATCAAGTTTGACGAGAACGCAGCTGTGATCCTGAAGAACGACGGTGACCCCCGCGGTACCCGTATCTTCGGACCGGTTGGTCGTGAACTGCGTGACAAGAAGTTCATGAAGATCGTTTCTCTGGCTCCGGAGGTGCTCTAGTCCATGGCTGCAAAGATCAAGAAGGGTGACCTGGTTCAGGTCATCACTGGCGCCAAGGCTGAGCGCGGCGGCGACCGCGGCAAGCAGGGCAAGGTTCTGCGCGTATTCACCGACACCAACCGCGTGCTGGTTGAGGGTATCAATCGCGTCACCAAGCACACCCGGGTTGGACAGTCGCAGCGCGGCACCAAGACCGGTGGCATCGAGGTCGTTGAGGCCCCGATCCACATTTCCAACGTGGCCCTGGTTGACCCGTCGACCAAGAAGCCGACCCGCGTGGGCTTCCGCCTCGACACGGTGGAGAAGAACGGTGTCAAGAAGACCGTCCGCATCCGCGTGTCCAAGAGCTCCGGGAAGGACATCTAATGACTGAGACTCTCGAGACTCCGGCAACGAAGATCGTTCCTCGTCTGAAGACCAAGTACGCCGAATCCATCAAGGCAACGCTCCAGGATGAATTCAAGTACGAGAACGTGAACCAGGTACCCCGCCTGGTGAAGGTTGTTGTGAACATGGGTGTTGGAGATGCCGCCAAGGACTCCAAGCTGATCGACGGCGCTGTCCGCGACCTCACCCAGATCACCGGCCAGAAGCCGCAGGTTACCAAGGCCCGCAAGTCGATCGCACAGTTCAAGCTGCGCGAAGGCATGCCCATCGGTGCACACGCAACCCTGCGTGGCGACCGCATGTGGGAATTCGTGGACCGCCTGGTCACCCTGGCCCTGCCCCGTATCCGCGACTTCCGCGGCCTCAGCGGCAAGCAGTTCGATGGCAACGGCAACTACACCTTCGGTCTGACCGAGCAGGTTATGTTCCACGAAATCGACCAGGACAAGATCGACCGCGTCCGCGGTATGGACATCACGGTTGTGACCACCGCCAAGACCGATGACGAAGGCCGCGCGCTGCTCAAGGCGCTTGGTTTCCCGTTCAAAACCGAAGCTTAATTAACTACGTAAAAGGTCCGGCCGCTCCGCTCCATCAAGGAGGGAACGGCGGAAACCGTTACGAGGAAGGGCATGAGCCCACATGACAATGACAGATCCTGTCGCAGATATGCTTACGCGCCTGCGTAACGCAAACTCGGCATACCACGACTCCGTGTCTATGCCTTACAGCAAGCTCAAGGCACGCGTTGCCGACATCCTCAAGGCCGAAGGTTTCATCGCCGGCTGGAAGGAAGAGGACGCTGAGGTTGGCAAGAAGCTGACCCTCGAACTCAAGTTCGGTCCGAACCGCGAGCGTTCCATCGCCGGTGTACGCCGCATCTCCAAGCCGGGTCTCCGCGTTTACGCGAAGTCCACCAACCTGCCTCACGTGCTCGGTGGCCTGGGTATCGCAATCCTGTCCACCTCTTCCGGCCTCCTGACTGACAAGCAGGCCGGCAAGAAGGGCGTGGGCGGCGAAGTCCTCGCGTACGTCTGGTAACGGGAAAGGAAGAGAATAATGTCACGTATTGGACGTCTCCCCATCACCGTTCCTGCCGGCGTTGAGGTCAAGGTTGACGGCTCTGTCGTCAGCGTCAAGGGTTCCAAGGGGGAGCTGACCCACACTGTGGCCAGCCCCATCGAGGTTGCCCTGGACGAGAACACCCTGACCGTCAGCCGCCCGAACGACGAGCGCGCCTCCCGTTCGCTCCACGGCCTGACCCGCACCCTGATCGCCAACATGATCCAGGGCGTCACCGCAGGCTACGAGAAGAAGCTTGAAATCGTCGGTACCGGTTACCGCGTTCAGGCCAAGGGATCTGACCTTGAGTTCGCTCTCGGCTACAGCCACCCGGTCAGCGTTTCCGCTCCGGCCGGCATCACCTTTGCAGTAGAGGGACCGACCAAGCTCTCTGTCTCAGGTATCAATAAGCAGCAGGTCGGCGAAGTTGCTGCCAACATTCGTAAGCTGCGGAAGCCGGACCCCTACAAGGGCAAGGGCATCCGTTACGCCGGCGAAGTCATCCGCCGCAAGGTCGGAAAGGCTGGTAAGTAACCATGGCCATCTCCATTAACAAGAAGCGTACGAACAAGAGCAAGGCTGCTGCCCGCAGCCGCCGCCAGCTTCGTATCCGCAAGCGCATTGCCGGTACGGCTGCCCGCCCCCGCCTGGTGGTCAACCGCTCCGCACGCCACGTATTTGTCCAGGTTGTCGATGACAGCATTGGCCAGACCGTAGCAAGCGCGTCCACCCTGGAAGCTGACCTCCGTGCATTCGACGGTGACAAGACTGCCAAGGCCAAGCGCGTCGGCGAGCTCGTTGCCGAACGTGCCAAGGCTGCCGGCGTCGAGGCTGTCGTGTTCGACCGTGGTGGTAACAAGTACCACGGCCGCATTGCCGCCGTCGCTGACGGTGCACGCGAAGGTGGGCTGTCACTGTGACCGAAGCAAACAAGGAAAAGGACACTGTGTCTGCAGATCAGAAGGCGCCCGAAGCCGCAGCTGCTGAGACCACTGCCCCCGCTGCCGAGGACCGCCGTGGTGGCGCCCGTCGCGGCGAGCGTGGCGACCGCGGCCAGGGCCGCGGCGACCGCGGTGGCCGTGGCGGCCGCGACGGTGGCCGTGAAGCCGAGAAGAACCAGTTCGTAGAGCGCGTTGTCACCATCAACCGCGTTTCCAAGGTCGTCAAGGGTGGTCGTCGCTTCAGCTTCACCGCACTCGTCGTCGTTGGTGACGGTAACGGCATGGTCGGCGTGGGCTACGGCAAGGCCAAGGAAGTTCCCGCTGCTATCGCCAAGGGCGTTGAAGAGGCCAAGAAGTCCTTCTTCCGCGTTCCCCGCGTTGGCAGCACCATCCCGCACCGCGTTCAGGGTGAAGCCGCTGCAGGCGTTGTAATGCTGCGTCCGGCCTCCGCCGGTACCGGTGTTATCGCCGGTGGTCCGGTCCGTGCCGTACTGGAGTGCGTGGGTATCCACGACATCCTCTCCAAGTCGCTCGGTTCCTCCAACGCCATCAACATCGTTCACGCGACTGTTGATGCCCTGAAGCGCCTCGAAGAGCCGGCAGCAGTGGCAGCACGCCGCGGCCTGCCCCTCGACGAGATCGCTCCGGCGGCACTGGTGAAGGCCCTCCTCGCCCCTAAGGCAGGTGTTTAGTCATGGCTAAGAACCTGGTCCCCTCCGACGCTCAGTTGGAGATCACTCAGATCAAGTCCGCCATTGGCGGCAAGCAGAACCAGCGCGACACCCTTCGGTCCCTCGGCCTGAAGCGGATCGGACACACCGTTGTCCGCACCGCCGATGCCGTGACCGTTGGAATGCTCAACACGGTTCCGCACCTGGTAAAGGTAGAGGAGGCGAAGTAAATGGCAGAGAACACTGCTGATAAGGCACAGGCTGCTGAGAAGCAGAACGCCCTGAAGGTTCACCACCTGCGTCCCGCGCCGGGTGCCAAGACCGCCAAGACCCGTGTTGGTCGTGGTGAGGCATCCAAGGGTAAGACTGCCGGCCGTGGTACCAAGGGTACGGCTGCCCGCTACCAGGTGAAGGCTGGCTTTGCCGGCGGCCAGTTGCCGCTGCACATGCGCCTGCCGAAGCTGCGTGGCTTCAAGAACCCGTTCCGGGTTGAGTTCCAGGTTGTAAACCTGGACAAGCTCAACGAGCTGTTCCCGGAAGGTGGCGCAGTCACCGTGGAGAACCTGGTCGAAAAGGGCGCAGTTCGCAAGAACCAGCCCGTCAAGGTGCTGGGCACCGGCGACATCACCGTCAAGGTTGACGTCACCGCCCACGCATTCTCGGCCAGTGCCGCTGAAAAGATTGCTGCAGCAGGCGGAAGCACCACCGCCCTCTAAGGGACGGCGCCAGCTGTTGAACTCCCGGTATCCGCGGGCTTCGGCCCCGGATACTGGGAGTTTTTCACATCCGCCGGGCGATATTTTCCTGCCATCCGGCGCATGCGCGCTGGCACGGATTGTTCGCACGGCACATTCAACCGTTAGACTCGGTTGTCGGGATTTATCAAGTTCCGCACCCCCACTCTTATTGACACCACAGGAGGACGCTTGCTTAGCGCATTTGGCCGGGCCTTTCGCACGCCTGATCTGCGACGCAAGTTGTTGTTCACGCTGGGAATCATCACCATATTCCGCTTGGGTGCTTTCATTCCCTCGCCAGGTGTGAACTACCAGAATGTCCAGCAATGCTTGCAAAACGGTCAGACCGCCGGCGGGCTGTACCAGCTCGTTAACCTCTTCAGCGGCGGTGCGCTGCTCCAGGTGTCCATCTTCGCCCTGGGCATCATGCCCTACATCACGGCCAGCATCATCGTCCAGCTGCTCCGGGTGGTCATTCCCCGGTTCCAGCAGCTTTACGACGAGGGCGCGTCGGGACAGTCCAAGCTGACCCAGTACACCCGCTACCTCACCATCGCGCTGGGCCTGCTCAACGCCACCACGCTGGTGTCCCTGGCCCGCTCCGGGCAGCTGCTTCCCGGCTGCCAGCTGCCGGTGATCCCGGACAACAGCATCATCACCACCATCCTGATCATCATCACACTGACGGCCGGCACCGGCCTGATCATGTGGATGGGTGAGCTCGTCACCGAGAAGGGCGTGGGCAACGGCATGTCGCTGCTCATCTTCACGTCCATCGCTGCGCAGTTCCCCACCTCGCTGGGTGCCATCTGGACCTCGCAGGGCCCCGGGACCTTCTTCATTGTCCTGGCCGTTGGCCTGCTCACCGTCGCGCTGGTGGTCTTCGTGGAACAGTCCCAGCGGCGCGTTCCGGTCCAGTACGCCAAACGTATGATCGGCCGGCGCACCGTGGGCGGCACCAGCACCTACATTCCCATCAAGGTGAACATGGCCGGTGTCATTCCGGTGATCTTCGCCTCCTCCATGCTCTACATTCCCGGGCTGATCGCACAGTTCAACCAGCCCCGGAACGGCGAGTCGATGCAACCGTGGGTTGAATGGATCAACAACAACCTCACCCGCGGTGACCACCCGATCTATATGGCGGTTTACATCGTCCTGATCGTGTTCTTCACCTACTTCTACGTCGCGATTACCTTCAACCCTGAAGAAGTCTCAGACAACATGAAGAAGTACGGCGGCTTCATCCCAGGTATCCGCGCCGGCAGGCCGACCGCTGATTACCTGCAGTACGTGCTCTCTCGGATCACCCTGCCCGGCGCCCTCTACCTGGGCTTCGTGGCGCTGATCCCGTTGGTTGCACTGGTACTGATCAACGCAAACCAGAACTTCCCGTTCGGTGGCACCTCGATCCTGATCATGGTGGGCGTTGGGTTGGAGACCGTAAAGCAAATTGATGCGCAGCTACAACAACGTCACTACGAAGGGCTTTTGCGATGACGAGAATGCTGATTATTGGACCTCCCGGTTCCGGAAAAGGAACGCAGGCGGAGCGGATCTCAGAGCGCCTCGGCGTTGTGGCCATCTCCACCGGTGACATCTTCCGGGCCAACGTGAAGGGTGAAACCCCTCTGGGCATCGAGGCCAAGAAGTACATGGACAACGGTGACTTTGTTCCGGACAGCGTGACCAACAAGATGGTCCGCGACCGCCTGGGCGAGTCCGACGTCGAGAACGGCTTCCTGCTTGACGGCTACCCGCGCACCACCGCGCAGGTGGACTACCTGGACGAGATCCTCGCCGACGGCGACGAGAAGCTCGACGTGGTCCTGCAGCTGACCGCCGATGACGAGGAACTGGTCCACCGCCTCCTGGGCCGGGCCAAGGAAACGGGCCGGAGCGACGACAACGAAGCCGTCATCCGCCACCGCCTTGACCTGTACCACGAGCAGACCGAAGCCGTGGTGGCAAAGTACGCCGAGCGCGGCATCCTCACCCAGGTTGACGGGATCGGTCCCATCGACGAAGTCACCAACCGCGTCATGCAGGCCATCAAGGCCGCACAGGCAGCCTGACCCCAGGCGCCCGGTTTATCGAGGCTCCTCCCGGCATCCGGGAGGAGCCTCAGCCATTTGAAAGGACACACCATGGCCTTCGGCCAGCCCCGCATCGAATTCAAGAACAACGCCCAGATGCGCACCATGCATGAGGCCGGCCTGGTCCTCAGCCGTGCACTGGATGCCGCCGTTGCCGCCGCGGTGCCGGGGGTCACCACCAAGCACCTGGATGACGTCTTCGCCGCAGTCCTCAACGAGGCAGGTGCCAAGTCCAACTTCCTGGGCTACCACGGCTTCCCCGCTACCATCTGTACGTCCGTCAATGAGGAAGTGGTGCACGGCATCCCCGGCAGCCGCGTCCTGCAGGACGGCGACATCATCTCCATCGACGGCGGCGCGATCGTCAACGGCTGGCATTCGGACTCCGCCCGCACTGTGATCGTGGGAAACGCGGACCCCGAGGACCAGCGGCTGTCCGACGTCACCCATGCAGCGATGTGGCGGGGGATCGCGGCACTGGCAACCGGCACGCATGTGGGAGACATCGGAGCCGCCATCGACGACTACGTTTCATCTGTGCCGGGCAAACCGCTGGGCATCCTGGAGGACTACGTGGGCCACGGCATCGGCTCCGAGATGCACATGGCACCGGACGTCCTGAACTACCGCACCAGCCACCGCGGGCCCAAGATCAAACCGGGCCTGTGCCTGGCCATCGAGCCCATGCTGGTCCGCGGCAGCATTGACACGGCAGTCCTGGATGACGACTGGACGGTGGTCACCACCGACGCCAAGCGTTCCTGCCAGTGGGAGCACTCCGTGGCCGTGCACGAAAAAGGCATCTGGGTGCTTTCAGCTCCCGACGGCGGCGCGGAGCACCTGTTGCCCCTCGGCGTCACCCCCGTGCCGATCCCGTAGGCGACGCGCCGATTCCGTAAGCGACGCGCGCCTTCAGGCACGACACGCAAAAGCCCTGGCGACACCTGTAAGTGGGTGTCGCCAGGGCTTTTGCGCGTCGGCCAGGTGCTACGACTTCAGTTTCGGCTTCACGTCGCGGTCGTAGATGCTCTGCAGCGTGTTCTTCAGGTCCGTCATGGTGGACTTGACGTCGCCCTGCTGGGTGAGGATCTTGGCGGCGGCCTTGGCCATTTCCTGGTCGGCGCCCGGCAGGAACACCCGGGCGTTGTCCTGGACTTTGGTCACCGCCAGCTGGTCCATGGCGGTCTTGATCTGTGGCGTCTTGGCCAGGACGGCCGCCATGTCCGCGGACTTGCGGGTGGGCATGTAGCCGGTGGCTGCCGAGAACTCCGCCGTGCTCTCCGGCTGGGTGACGAAGTCCAGGAACTTGCCGGCGGCCAGCTGTTCCTCCTTGGTGATCCCGCTGGGGATGCCCAGCCCGGCGCCGCCCGTGGGGCACACGTTCGACTGGGATTTGGGACCGCCCGGCAGGAAGCCAACACCAACGTTGAACTTGGCCGACTTCAGGATCCCCAGCAGCGAACCGGTGGACGAAATGGTGGTGGAGGTCAGCCCGGCCGAGAAGTCATCCGCCGCTTCCTTGGACGAAACACCGGCCCACTTGTCCTTGTAGATGGAGTCCTGCGCCCACTGCAGGGCCGCCACGGAATCGGTGGAGTCGCACGTGATGTTCCATTCCTTGGACCAGCCGCCGCCCCAGCCCCACAGCATGTTCTGCAGCGTCCAGCCCGCGTACCCGGCGAGTGCGGGGTAGATATAGGCGTACTGCGCGCCCGAGCTTGCCTTCAGCTTGGGTGCCCACTGACTGAACTCGTCCCAGGTCTTCGGGGCACGGTCGGGAATTCCAGCCGCCGCAAAGTGGTCCTTGTTGTAGTAGAACAGCGGCGTTGACCGGCCGTAGGGCAGTGCCCACTGCTTTCCGTCGTATTTGTAGTCATTGACCAGCGACTGCTGGAAGTCGTCCATCTTCATGTCCAGCTGCTTGATAAGGCCGTCAACCGGAATGATGCTGCCGTTGGTGTAGTAGCGGAACCACCAGACATCGGACAGGACCACCACGCCCGGCAGGCCCGACTTAGCGGCCTGGGCGGTCTGGAACTTCTGGGCAATTTCCTCGTAGTTGGCACCGGCGGTGACCAGGTTGACGGTGATGTCCGGGTTCTTGGCGTGGAATTTGTCGATCAGGCTCTTCTCCACCTCCTGGGACTGGCCAGGGTGGCTGGACCAGAAGTCGATCTTGGCGGCGGGCTTCACGCCGTTGAAGTCGATCTCGGCTGCCTGGGAGGTAGCCTGGCCGCCGCCGGTTGTTGATGGTCCGCCGCATGCGGCCAGGGCAGCTGCAGAGGCGGATACCCCTGCCAGGCCCAGGAAATGCCTCCGGTCCAGGTGCAGTGTCATGACGGTTCCTTTCGGTTGTTGCCTTGGTAAAGGTTGGAAAGTACGACGGCGGCCGGCAGCTTAGCCGGTTACGCTGCCCTGGGTGAGGCCCGCAACGATGTAGCGCTGGAGGGCCGCGAAGATGATCAGGATGGGAACGATGACCAGGACCGCCCCGGCCATGAGGACGCCCCAGCCGGCGGCGTTGCTTTCGTTGTTCTGCAGCAGGGTGAGACCCACGGGCAGGGTCATGGTTTCGGGGCGGTCCGTGATGATGAGGGGCCAGATGTAGTCATTCCATTCGGTCACGATCGTCACCAGCGCCACGGTGGCGATGGACGGGACCGAGACGGGAACCACGATCTGCCAGAGCCGGCGCCAGTGGCCGGCACCGTCCACCTCGGCCGATTCCAGGATGGAGGCGGGAAGCGTGCGGAAGTGCTGGCGGAGCAGGAACGTTCCGAACGCGGTGCCAAGGCCGGGGAGGATGATGCCCCACAGCGTGTTCTTCCCGCCGATGCCGGCGATCAGGATGAAGTTGGGCAGGATGGACACCTGCGGCGGCACCATGAGGGCCACCAGGATCAGCAGGAAGATGAAGTTCCGGAACGGGAAGCGGACAAACACCAGGGCATAGGCCGTCAGGATCGCCAGCAGCACCTTGATGGTGGCCCCGGCCAGGGTAACGATGGTGCTGTTCAGGAAGAACTGCCCAAACGGCACCGTGGTCATGGCGGTCCGGTAGTTCTGCAGGTCCAGGCTTTCAGGGAGGATCTTCAGGTCCGTGGTGACGATCTCGCCGGACGTCTTGAAGGAGCTCAGGACCATCCACAGGAGGGGCAGGAACACCACCAGGGTGGCCACGAGCAGCGGCAGGTAGCCGGCCACCACGGTCCGGATGAGGTTGCGGCGGGAGAACGGCCGGTCACGGTGGAGGCTTGGCTCCGGTCCGGCAATGGCGGGAGCTGCGGGGTCGGGGCTGACCGGGGAAAGGGAAGTCACGAGTAATGCACCTTTCGTTCCACGAACCGCAGCTGCAGCACGGTGATCACCAGGAGGATTGCGAACAGGACCACGGAAATGGCTGCCGAGTAGCCGGCCCTGTTGTACGCCCCGAAGGCCTGCAGGTAGGCCTCGTAGATCAGGGTGCTGGTGCCGGTGCCCAGCGGCGTCATGATCCGGATGAGGTCGAAGGCCTGCAGCGAGCTGAGCATGGTGGTGATCAGGAGGAAAAACGTGGTGGGGGACAGCAGCGGCAGCGAGATGCTGACAAAGCGGCGGAATCCGTTGGCGCCGTCCAGGGACGCGGCTTCCATGACATCCGCCGGGAGGGACTGGAGCCCCGCAAGGTACACCACGGCGCAGTAGCCCAGGTTTTTCCAGACGTAGACCAGGATCACCATGACCAGCGAGAGTTGGGGGTCGTTGATCCACTGCGGGCTCTGCTGCCCGATGCCGCGCAGCAGCCAGGCCAGGACGCCGTAGCCGGGGTCGAAGATGAACAGCCACACCAGGCCCACGCCGACGCCGGAGAGTACGTACGGGGCAAAGACGGCCGAACGGGCGAAGGTGGTGCCGCGGACCTTCGCGTTCAGTGCCAGCGCCACCAGCAGGCCCAGCACCATGGAGCCGCCCACCGTGACCACGGTGAACACAGCCGTGGTCCCCAGGACTTTCGGCGCATCATTGCTGGTGAAGAAGGTGACGTAGTTGCTGAGGCCAACCACGGTGGCCGTGGGGGAGCCAAGGGTCCAGTCGAGGGTGGAGTAATAGATATTGCTGAACAGCGGCCGGTAGGTGAAGACGGCGATCAGCACCAGGTTGGGCAGCGCCATGGCCAGGAAGACAAAGAAGTCCCTGCGGGTCCGTGCAGTCCACCGGCGCTTAGGGATTTTCGCGGACCGCCCCGGAGGCCTCTTGGGTTTGGCGGCGGGGTGGGGGGCGAGTTGACGGGTCATGCGTGTCTCTCCCGGGTTGGGAGCCTGCTCGTGGCCGGCCCTGGCTTGATCTAGGGACTACTACACCAGACCGTCAGGGGGCTGAAACCCGCATATGCCCTTGTCAGGGGACTGTTATCCAAGGCTTCGTCGCCCGTTAACGCTGTGTTGAATGCAGTCTCGCACAAAGTCCCGCGATGCGGCAGGGGCGCGCTCACAGAGGGGAGAATAGGGGAATGGGAACCATCACCGACGTGCCGGGCATCCGGGTAGGCCAGGTCCACAAGGACAGCGGGGGCTGGCTGACCGGCGTCACCGTGGTCCTGCCGCCGCCGGGCTGCGTGGGTTCGGTGGAGGTCCAGGGCGGCGGCCCTGCCACACATGAAACGGACGCCCTTGACCCCACCACCCTGGTCAGGGCGGTGGACGCCGTGGTGCTGACCGGCGGCAGCGCCTACGGGCTGGCGTCCGCGGCCGGTGCCCAGCGCTGGTGCGAGGAGAATGGGCGGGGGTTCGCCGTTCCCGGGGGCGTCGTGCCCATCGTCCCCGCTGCCGCGATCTTCGACCTTGGCAGGGGCGGCGACTTCAAGGCACGGCCGACGCCGGACATGGGCTACGCGGCAACGGCCGCCGCGGCAGCACAGAAGGAAGGGCACGTCGTCGAACGCGGCAACGTGGGTGCCGGAACCGGGGCACTTATTGGCAGGGGGCAATACAAAGGGGGAGTTGGCACGGCGTCGGTCACGCTGGAGAACGGGGTAGTGGTCGGCGCGCTGGCCATAGTCAACGCGCTCGGGCTCCCGTTCGACCAGACCAAACCTGGCTTTCCAGCGCCAATCAAAGCAGCGGCCACGACGAACACCACCCTTGCCGTGGTGGCCACGAACGCCGTCCTTGATGCGGCCGAGTGCAAGCGCACGGCGGCTGCCTCGCACGCGGGGATTGCCCGTGCCTTGAATCCCAGCCACACCCTCGCCGACGGGGACACCGTTTTTTGCCTGGCGACCGGTGCCGTGGCACTGGACCGCTCGGACGAAGCTGCCCGGCAGGTCAGCCTTATTACGCTGCAGAGTGCGGCAGCCGACGTCGTCCGCCTGGCCATCCTGGACGGCGTGGCCAGCGCTGCAGGCGTCAGCACTCCAGCAGGCGAATATGGTGCCTACCGCCCGGCGTAGGCTACTATGGCCGATTTAACTTTTACCGGCCAACGGGGTAGTGTTGTTTGTTGGTTGTCTGGACTGCCACGCCCTTTTGGGCCTGGAGGCGGCAATCGATCCAACAAAAACGTTCGTGGTCATGCCCGGTGCATTCCGGCGGGACTGCGGCAACAACAGTTAGCGGAGGGTATGGCCAAGAAGGACGGGGTCATTGAGATCGAAGGCGTTGTGACCGAGGCGCTGCCTAACGCGATGTTTCGCGTTGAGCTCACCAACAAGCACATCGTTCTGGCACACATCTCTGGAAAGATGCGTCAGCACTACATCCGAATCCTCCCCGAGGACCGCGTAGTGGTGGAGCTGAGCCCGTACGACCTCACCCGTGGTCGTATCGTCTACCGCTACAAGTAAATTGCTGGGCGGCTTCAGCACAAGCTGACCGCTGCTCCAGTTGACCACACTGCTACACGCAAAGGAACGCCATGAAGGTCAAGCCGAGCGTCAAGCAGATCTGCGAAAAGTGCAAAGTGATCCGCCGTAATGGCCGGGTCATGGTGATCTGCGAGAACCCGCGCCACAAGCAGCGCCAGGGCTAATTTCCTTCCCTGAAGGAAATCCTGGGTTGCTAACCCACGCAAGTAAATAAAGGCAGCACAAGCTGATCTGGAACATTGAGCTCGAAAGAGTCCGGACAGCTAACCCCCGGTCGGAGGCTGGGGCCGCATGGAACATGCGGGTGTACTGCCTACGACCTCCGGTTTATCAAGGAGTACTGCCACTATGGCTCGTCTCGCTGGCGTAGACATTCCCCGCGAAAAGCGGCTGGAAATTGCGCTTACTTACATCTACGGCGTGGGCAAGACCCGTGCACACGAAACCCTGGCTGCCACGGGCATCAGCGCTGACGTTCGCGTCAAGGACCTGACTGACGCCCAGTTGGTTGAGCTGCGTGACTACATTGAAGGCAACTACAAGGTTGAGGGTGACCTTCGCCGCGAAGTAGCAGCAGATATCCGCCGCAAGGTTGAAATCGGCAGCTACGAAGGCCTGCGCCACCGCAAGGGCCTGCCCGTACGCGGTCAGCGTACGAAGACCAACGCACGTACCCGCAAGGGCCCGAAGCGTACCGTCGCCGGCAAGAAGAAGGCCCGTTAAAATCCCCGCTCGGGATTTACGGACTTTCCCCAATAACTTTCTGTAGGAGAAAAAATGCCCCCGAAGACTCGTGGCGCGGTTCGCAAGCCGCGTAAGAAGGACAAGAAGAATATCGCGCTTGGCCAGGCGCACATCAAGAGCACCTTTAACAACACCATCGTTTCCATCACGGATCCGAACGGCGCTGTTATTTCCTGGGCTTCCTCCGGTGAGGTTGGCTTCAAGGGCTCGCGCAAGTCCACCCCGTTCGCTGCACAGATGGCTGCCGAAGCCGCTGCCAAGCGTGCGCAGGAGCACGGCATGCGCAAGGTAGACGTTTTCGTCAAGGGACCGGGTTCCGGTCGCGAGACGGCAATCCGTTCGCTGCAGGCCGCAGGCCTCGAGGTTGGCTCCATCCAGGACGTCACCCCCGCAGCCCACAACGGCTGCCGCCCGCCGAAGCGCCGCCGCGTCTAATTCTTTTCCGCAGCAGGAGCTTGCCCGGACCAGCGATGGTCCGGGCAAGCCCAGCGCGTTAAGTCTTCAGACCGAATTTCCACCACCTGTGTTGCGTCATATAGCGGATGCTCGCCGAAAGGAAACCTAAGTGCTCATTGCACAGCGCCCCACCCTCTCCGAAGAGGTAGTCTCCGAAAACCGTTCGCGTTTCATCATCGAACCGCTGGAACCGGGCTTCGGCTACACCCTCGGAAACTCCCTCCGCCGTACCCTGCTCTCCTCCATCCCCGGTGCTGCCGTAACCAGCATCCGGATCGATGGTGTGCTGCACGAGTTCACCACGGTTCCGGGTGTCAAGGAAGATGTCACCGAGATCATCCTTAACATCAAGAGCCTGTCGGTTTCCTCCGAGCACGACGAGCCCGTCGTGGCTTACCTGCGCAAGCAGGGCCCCGGAGTCGTCACCGCCGCGGACATCGCTCCGCCGGCCGGCGTCGAATTCCACAACCCGGATCTGCACATCGCCACGCTGAACTCGAAGGGCAAGTTCGAACTCGAACTGACCATCGAGCGCGGCCGCGGCTACGTTTCGGCAGCTCAGAACAAGTCCGGCGATGCAGAGATCGGCCGTATCCCGGTCGACTCCATCTACTCGCCGGTGCTGAAGGTTACTTTCCGCGTGGAAGCAACCCGTGTTGAGCAGCGCACCGACTTCGACAAGCTGATTGTCGACGTCGAGACCAAGCAGGCCATCGCCCCGCGCGATGCCGTCGCTTCCGCAGGCACCACCCTGGTGGAACTGTTCGGTCTGGCCCGTGAGCTGAACACCGCAGCTGAAGGTATCGAGATCGGCCCGTCGCCCACCGACGCTGCCCTGGCAGCCGACATGGCACTGCCGATCGAGGATCTGGACCTCACCGTCCGTTCCTACAACTGCCTCAAGCGTGAGGGCATCCACACCGTGGGTGAACTCGTTGCCCGCTCCGAGGCTGACCTGATGGACATCCGCAACTTCGGTGCAAAGTCCATTGACGAGGTCAAGGCAAAGCTGGTTGAACTGGGCCTGTCCCTCAAGGACTCGCCTCCCGGTTTTGACCTCGCAGCACGCGCCGCAGCAATCGAAGAGGACGACGCCGCCTTCGGCGACGACGAACTCTAAACCAGACCTTGGCCGGAGGGCAGCACCACGGTGTGCCGCCCACGGCTTCCACATGAGGAGAAACAATTATGCCTACCCCCACTAAGGGTCCGCGCCTCGGAGGCGGCCCGGCTCACGAGCGCCTCATGCTCGCGAACCTGGCAGCATCCCTGTTCGAGCACAAGCGGATCACCACCACGGTGACCAAGGCCAAGCGCCTGAAGCCGTACGCAGAGCGCCTGGTGACCTTCGCCAAGCGTGGCGACCTCGCTTCCCGCCGCCGCGTTCTCGGCCTGATCAGCAACAAGGGCATCGTCCACGAGCTGTTCACCGACATCGCCCAGGCTGTGGAGAACCGCGATGGCGGCTACACCCGCATCACCAAGATCGGCAACCGTAAGGGCGACAACGCTCCCATGGCTGTCATCGAACTGGTCCTCGAGCCGGTTTCCGCCAAGCAGGCCGTCGTAGCCGAGGCTACCTCCGCTGCCAAGCGCGATGCCGACAAGAAGGAAGCTGCTGCTGCACCCGTTGCAGAAGAAGCTCCCGAGGCTGAGGCCGTGGAGACCGAAGCTGCTGAGGCTCCGGCTGAAGAGGCTGCAACCGAAGAGGCTCCCGCCGCTGAGGAAGCTCCCGAGGCTCCCGCCGCCGAAGAGAAGGACGCGAAGTAATTCGCTGATTCTCTTCGCATAGACTTAGGTCTGTGAACCACCAAAAACCCGCGGCCCCCGTTCCAGGGGGCGGCGGGTTTTTGCGTATCCGGCTTGACCTTTCGTACGACGGCGGCCCGTTCAGCGGGTGGGCACTGCAACCGGGACGGCGCACCATCCAGGGCGTCCTGGAAGAGGCGATCGCCCTGTTGGTACGCCGTCCGGTGCGTGTCACCGTGGCGGGACGGACCGACGCCGGCGTGCACGCCCGCGGCCAGGTGGTCCACCTGGACCTCACCGAAGACGAGTGGCAGAACCTGCCGCGCGGGCACGAACTGGATCCCGCCGTCGCCATGCTGCGCAGGCTCCGCGGGGCATTGAACCGGGCCCTGGGCGATCTTCACGGGGCCGTGGAAGTGCATGACATCTCGTTGGCACCTGTGGGCTTTGACGCCCGCTTCTCGGCTCTCTGGCGCCGCTACAGCTACCGGATCGCAGACGGGCCCGCCCTGTGGGATCCGTTGGAGCGGTATTTCACGTTGTGGCACAAGAATCCGCTGGACGTGGGACTGCTGAACGAGGGCGCCTCGCAGCTGCTGGGCCTGCAGAACTTCCTGTCTTTCTGCAAGCCGCGCGAAGGCGCCACCACCATCCGGGAACTCCAGCGGTTTGAGTTCAGGCGCGG
The DNA here is from genome assembly GCF_019977375.1 of Arthrobacter sp. NicSoilB11. NCBI lineage: Bacteria > Bacillati > Actinomycetota > Actinomycetes > Micrococcales > Micrococcaceae > Arthrobacter > Arthrobacter sp. NicSoilB11. The sequence continues at coordinate 3,101,583 of NZ_AP024657.1, read as the reverse complement.
CGAGGACCGTGTCATTGTCGCCACCGTCCAGGCTGATGCGTTCTGCCACAACATGGTGCGCGCCCTCATCGGCTCCGCGCTGTACGTGGGTGAAGGCGTTGTGGAGCCGGGCTGGCTGCACGAACGGCTGCTGCTGCAGAAGCGGGACGCCAAGTCGGTCTTGGCCGCCCCGCATCCGTTGGTGCTTGAGGAAGTGGCCTACCCCTCGGACAGCGAGCTCCTGGCCCGCGCCGAACAGACCCGGGCGCTCCGCGAGCCCTGACTAGAACGCCGGGGGTGGGCCCTCGGCCGGCAGCGTCACCGTAAACGTGCTGCCTTGGCCCTCGCCGCTCTGGCAGGCGATCGTCCCGCCGTGCCGCTCCACAATCATTCGGGTGATTGACAGACCCAGACCTGCGCCCGGGATGGCGGCCTTCCGGGCGGTCTCGGCGCGGAAGAACCGGTTGAAAGCCCTCGCCGCGTCCTCGCTGGACATGCCCATCCCGGTGTCCGTGATGCTCAGCCGGACCCACTGCCGGTCCGCGTCCGCGCTGATGCTGACCTTGCCGCCGTCGGGCGAGTACTTGATGGCGTTGGAGACCAAGTTGTCCAGCACCTGTCCGATCCGGAGCGGATCCGCGTAGGCCCACAGCGGCGAGGGGACGTCGGCGGCGATCTCCACGTGGGAGCGTTGCGCCAGGGCTTGGGCGGAACCCAGGCTGGTCTCCACCAGGCTGGCCAGGTCGGTCCGCTTTGGGTGGACGTTCAAGGTGGTGGAGGCGGAGGCCGTCAGGTCGGCCACCAGGTCCAGCAGCCGTTCCGCGTTGCGCTGCACCACGAGCAGTCGCTGGGCCACCTGCCGGGGCAGGCTGTCGGCGTCGTCCAGGACCAGGTCCACGTTGCCCAGAATCGAGTTCAGTGGGTTCTTGAACTCGTGCGAGACGTTGGACACCAGCTCCTGGTTCGCGGCCAGGGACTCCACCCAGCCGGTGACGTCCGTGTAGACCACCACTGCCCCGGTCAGCCGGCCGTCCTCGCCGACCAGCGGGCGGGCGGCGGTTGATATGGCGCGCTGCTCCGGGCCTTCGCCGGCCCACACCAGGTAGTCGGCGAAGGACTCACCTGCCATGGCCCTGTTGATGGGCCGCCGGTCCCGGGGGAGCAGCGTGCGCCGGTCCTGTCCAAAGATGAGCTGGTGCCCCTGGCCGGGGAGGGCGTCGTCAGCGCCTGTGACACGGCGGAAGTTGCGCTGGCGGCTGTTGGACACCAGGAAGTGGCCGGAGCGGTCGACGGCGGCAATTCCGACGTCGGTGGCCTCCAATACAGTTTCGAGCAGCTTCTCCCGTTCCCGGCTTGCGGCCAGCAGTTCGCGGAGTTCACGGTCCTTGTCCGCCAGTTCACGCTGCTGCTGCCGGAGGCTTACGCTCGCGAAGCGGATGGCCAGGGATACGGCGAGCATCATCACGGGAAAGAGCAGGACGGTGGTGAGGTCCGAGGCCGTGACGGTGGGGAGATGGCCCACGGCAGATGGAACCATGATCAGGAAGGGCCCCACAAAACTGAGCACCAGGCTGCTGCGCGCCAGCATGCCGGAGGCGGAAAGCCAGATGACCGGGAAGACCACCAGTACCGCGAGGCCCGGCAGGAGCGGAGCGGCGCCGTTGCGCAGGAACCCGATCAGCGCGAAGTCCAGCACGGGGATCAGCAGGTATGGGCGGTGCGCCAGGCGTTCCCAGGGAACCAGGAAGCAGCCCAGGAACAAAACCGCGTTCAGGGCAAGGCCGGCCACGTACAAGGGGGAGTGCATGAGCGAGGGCCAGGCGAAGGGGGTGGCCACGGCAATGACAAGCACAAGGAAGGTAAGGGGGAGCTGGCACAGCGCCACTTGGGCGCGGGTTCCCAGCCGCCGGAAGATGCGTCCGGGTCCACGCTGGAACAACGGCTCGGCCATGTTTCTGACTCGTACCCCTTTAGGTCCGGAAAGCAGGCGCCGCCAAGATGTAGCAATTCCCCCCAGTTACCTTGGCCAGCACCCTTTCCCTTGGATAATGCACATGTCTTGTCATAGTAATTGACTTTTCAATTTTCAGTGTCGATTCGTATGTGAACAGCCGGGCTTACTAGTAGCGTATAAATTGTTGGAGCGGGAATGGCATTGGCGCTGGGCCAATGGGGGGCCATCTCCGCCTGGCGCAGGGGTAGCAATGGACGATCTTGGTGTAGCGGTGGTTATCGAGGACGACGACGACGTACGCAACCTCCTCGAAGGTGTCTTGACCCAGGCGGGCTTCGAAGTTCATACGGCGGCTGACGGACGGGCCGGGGTTGAGGTGGTCCGCACTAAGCAGGCCAACGTTGTGACGCTGGATATCGGCCTGCCGGATATCGACGGGTTCGAGGTTTTGCGGCGAATCCGGAATTTCAGCAACGCGTACGTGGTCATGCTGACTGGCCGGACCGACGAACCGGACCTGCTGTCAGCACTGAATGCGGGCGCGGATGACTATATCGCCAAGCCGTTCAGGCCCAGGGAACTCCGGGCAAGGGTGGCAGCCATGATGCGCAGGCCGCGCCACGAGGTGAACGAGCAGCATGAATCCGCGTCACACGGGGGCCAGGCACCGGTTCCTGCCGCCACGCAGTCCGAGCCCGGCGTCCTGCGGCACAACGGACTCCTGTTGAACCACCGGACACGCACCGTGGAGGTTAAGGGCGAGCCGCTGGGCCTGACCCGCAGCGAGTTCGACCTGCTCCACGTGTTGCTGAAGGGCGGTGGTGCCGTGTGCACCAGGGCGGACCTGGTGCGGGCGGTGCGGGGCGATTTCTATGACCGGGACACCTACATCAGCGAGGCGGACGAGCGGGCGGTGGAGGTCCACGTGGGAAACCTGCGGCGCAAGCTCAAAGAGGACCAGTTGTCCCCGCGCTGGCTGCAGACAGTCCGTGGGGTGGGTTACCGGCTGGCGCCGAGGCGGCCGGACGATGCTTAACTGCTAGCCGTTCTCCATGATGTAGGTTGACTGCAGTTCGGACACGGTGCGTGCCCCGTCCTGGGCCACGCCTGCCATCATCGCCTGCCCCTGGACAAAGTCACCCCGCCGGATCAGGCCCTCCAGGAGTTCGGCGAGCTTTGCCAGCCGTACCCCGCCCACCATGGCGGAACTGATTTTGAGGCTGATGACCGCGTCCAGGGCAGAGTCCCCGTCCCGGCTCAGCACCGCTGTTCCCAGCCGGGCCAGCCGCACGTCCCACATGGCCGCGTAGTCCCTGGCGAAGCGCTGCGCCAGTCCGGACCCGGCCAGCTCATCTTCGAGTTCCGCCAGCACTGCGGCATCAACCAACGGCAAGAGAGCGGCCGCTTCCAGTGAGGGGTCCACGCCGGCGGGAGCGGGAGCGGGAGGAAAACCGACCCCGGACAGCGGGAAGTCCGCAGCGGGGCTCTTTCCGCTGGAACCGGGATCGGGACTGTTCATTGTTCAAGGCTACTTCCTGGAAATGCTTCGGGGTCCTGTTTTTCATCATTCTGTGTAAACCTTGAGACAACCTTGCCGCCGCGCTGAGCATCTTTACTGGCCGCTGAAGGTCACCACTGTATTGATCACGGCCGGCCCCAGAATGGCAATGAAGAGGACCGGAAAAATAAAGAACAGCAGCGGGAAAAGGATCATGACGGGCAGCTTCATGGCCTTTTCCTCGGCCCGCTGGCGCCGTTTGACCCGCATGACCTTCGCCTGGACGCGCAGGACCCGGCTGATGGCGATTCCGTACGTGTCCGCCTGCACCACGGCCTGCACAAAGCTGCGCAGTTCCGGGATGCTGGTCCTCTCGGCCAGGGCGATGTAGGACTCGCGGCGGCTGCGTCCCACCTGCATGTCCTGCAGGGTGCGGACCAGCTCCTCTGCAAGGGGGCCCTTGCCGTTCTCGCCTGCCCGGGCCATGGCGCCTTCAAAGCCCAGCCCAGCCTCAACCGAAATGAGCATCTGGTCCAGGGTGTTGGCGAGTTCCAGCTGCATGGCCTTCTGCCGTTCCTTGCCCTTGCTGTATAGCAGAAGGTCCGGGATGAAGTAACCAAGGAAGAGGACGAAGAGTCCCGCGAGTTTCATCATCGGGCTGCTTCCCACCGCCGCCAAGTAGCCGCCCAAGGCCACCCCGACCAGGCCGAGGCCCAGCTTGGACCCAAGCACCTTGCCCAGCGGCATCGTAACGGGCCTGCCGGCGAGGGACAGCAGCCGGTCCAGGAATGCGACATAGGCCGGGGGAGTCACGCGCCTGCCCAAGGTTTCGAGTAGCCCCGGTGCTCCCACTGGTGCAGCGGTGACTGCCGGTGCGCCGCGCGAGAGTAGCTCGGCGGCGGAGGTCCGGCCCTGCTTGTCCACGGTCAGGACAGACCAGGCAAGCCCCGCAAGGGGCAGGCAGACCAGAAGGACTGAGAGCAGGATGGTCAGGTTCATGTGTCCTCAGAACTTCAGGTCGATGATCTTGCGCATCCAGAGCGCGCCGATGGTCATCAGGACGAACGAGGCTCCGATCATCACCCAGCCCAGGGGATGGGTGAACATCGAATTCATGTAGTTGGGGCTGACGGAAAGCAGCATGGCAACGATACCGAACGGCATGGCTATGAGGATGTAAGCCGAGAACTTGCCCTCGGCGGCGAGTGCCTTAATGTGGCCTTTGATCTCCCCACGCTCGCGGATGGTCTCGTTCACCTGGTCCAGCACCTCGGCCAGGTTGCCGCCGACCTCCCGGTTGATTTGGATGGCCTGCGAGATCCACACGAAGTCCTCGTTCTTCATCCGCTCGGCGGTGTCGTTGAGGGCGGCCAGCAGGTCGCGGCCCAGGCTGGTTTCGGTGATTACACGGCGCATCTCTTCCGACGTTGGCTTCTGCGATTCCACGGCGGCGGCATCGATGGCGCGCAGGATGCTGTGGCCGGCACGGAGGCCGCCGGAGAGCAGTTGCAAGGTGTCGCCGAGTTGGCCGTCGAACGCTGCACGACGCCTGCCGCTCAGGAACCCGAGGACAAGCTTCCCCACGAACGGAGCGAGCAGCGCGAGCAGCAATCCGAGCAGTGGGCCCACAATCACGGCTCCCACCAGCATCCCGACGCACGCGCCGATGCCCACCAGCAGGAAGAATTCGGCCTGGCTTTGGCGCAGGCCCGCATTCTCCAGCTCCGCGCGGGAGAATAGCCTGACGTTGCGGCCACCGAGCAGCCGTTCGAAGGACCTGACGCCTGACAGTGCCAGCCGGGACAGGGAGGATGGCGGTTCCGGTTCAAACGGACGACGGCGGTCCAGCGGCACTGTAGGGGCGCTTGGCAGAAGGATGGCCACGCCGAGGAGGCAGATAGCAGCCAGGAGAAAGACGCTTCCAATGGCGATGATCATGGCCGCGTCCCTACTTGGCGCCCGGGGACAGCGGACCGGCAAAGACGCCCGGCGATACGTGGATTCCCAAGTCCTCGAAACGGTCAATGAACCGGGGCCGGATGCCGGTGGCCACGGGCCTCCCGAGGAACCGCCCCTGGGCGTCCACGCCGGCCGAGTAATCGAAGACGAACGCGTCCTGGAGGGTGACAATGTCGCCTTCCATCCCCTGGACCTCGGTGACGTGCGTGATCCGGCGGGACCCGTCACGGAGCCTGGAGATCTGCACGATCAGATTCACCGCGGAGGCGATCTGTTCGCGGATGGCCCGCAGCGGGAGGTCCATGCCAGCCATCAGCACCAGGGTTTCAAGGCGGGCCACGGCGTCGCGGGGGGAGTTGGAGTGAACCGTGGACAGGGAGCCGTCGTGGCCGGTATTCATGGCCTGGAGCATGTCCAGTGATTCGCCGCCACGGACCTCACCAACCACAATCCGGTCAGGACGCATACGAAGCGAGTTGCGGAGGAGCTCACGGATGGTCACCGCGCCCTTGCCTTCGGTGTTGGGCGGACGGCTTTCCAGCCGAACGACGTGCTCCTGTTGGATCTGTAGTTCCACGGCGTCCTCGATAGTCACGATGCGTTCGTCAGCCGGCAGGAAGGATGACAGCACGTTCAGCAACGTCGTCTTGCCGGTTCCGGTACCGCCGGAAACGATAATGTTGAGCTTGGCCTTGACACAGGCGTTTAGCAGCTCCGCCATCTCCGGCGTCAGGGTGCCAAAGTTTATGAGGTTTTGAACGGTCAGCGGAGTTTTGCTGAACTTACGGATGGTCAACGAGGAGCCCCCCACGGCAAGGGGCGGAATGACGGCGTTGACACGCGAGCCATCCTCCAACCGGGCGTCCACAAGCGGCGAGGACTCGTCGATGCGGCGGCCTACCTTGGACACGATGCGTTCGATGACCTTGCGCAGGTGCTCTTCGGAACTGAACCGGGACTCAGTGAGAACCAGCTTCCCTTTGCGTTCCACGTAAATCTGGTCCATGCGGTTAACCATGATTTCGGTGACTGCGGGATCGTCCAGCAGCCGCTGGAGGGGGCCGTAGCCCAGCACGTCGTCTGCGACGTCCTGGACCAGCCTGGTCCGCTCCTCCGGCGTCAGCGGTACCTGTTCCGCGTCAATGATCCGGGTAAGCTCCTCTTTGGCTGTGCTCCGGAGTTCCTGCTCAGTGACTGCACCATCATTGAACCGGGTGCCCATCCGCTCGAAAAGTGCGGTTGCGGCCCTGAGCTTCATTGCTGCGAAGACATCCACGCCCGGTGCCTTAGGCACAAAGGAAGTGCCGGCCTCGTGCGTTGGATGCGCGACGGCGGTGATGCCGGGAGAGCGAGCTTCCGCACGTTCGGCGGGGGACGGGGAAGGCGCGGTCGCAGGACGCGGCTGCTCGAGCAGCGCGGTGCCGGGTACGGATCCCGGGCTGGTGGAGGATACGTTGCGGCCTTGGACCGCGTTGATGCGCTCGGAGAGTTTCATCAGATAACCACCCTTCGGTGAAGCTTCCGCTGTGCTTGTGCTCGCCAGGCCGGATTAAAGCGCTCCACAAGCTGGCGGAGGCTTTTGACGGCGGGGTCCTTCTTCGAGTCCTGCAGGACAGGGATGCCACGGTTCGTGGACAGGGCCACCGCGCGCGACCTGGGGATGCTGACGTCAACCGGGGCGCCGATGGTGGATTCGACGTCCTGCACGTTCAGGCCTGCCTTGGCGTCCGCCATGTTCAGGACCACGTGCCGGGATTCCGGCATGATTTCGAGTTGGCGGAGGACTTCCAGGCCGGAGCGGAGTCCGCGCAGGCTGGGGATGTCCATGGCGCTCACCCAGACCACATCGGTGCATTTCTCCATTGCGGCGAGTCCGATTTCCGGCATGCCGGGGGCGGTGTCGATGACCACGTACTGGAACTCCTGGGCCAGTTGCTCCAGCAGCCGGCTGACCTGGTCCGGGGTGATGTGGTCCGCGTCCACCGGGTTGGGCGGTGCGCACAGGGCGTAGATGCCGGCCGGATGCACGGTAAGGAAGGCCTTGAGGACCAGGGAGTCCTGGGCGGCGGCGGGGGTGACGGCGTCCGTGACCGTGTGTTCGGGGTTGAGGTAGAGGCCGGAGGCGACGTCCCCGAACTGGAGGTCCAGGTCCACGATGACCACGCTCATGGGGGCGATCCGCCCGAGTCCAATGGCGATGTTCGTGGCCAGTGTGGTTTTGCCCACGCCGCCCTTGGGGGAGAACACGCCGATGACCAGGCCCTTGCCGTTCCCCGACTGTTGTGCCTCGGGGCCGCGGTGCCGGGTGGCGAAGGACTGGCAGGCGCGTTCCAGCAGCACCCGGATTTCGGCGGCGTCCGCCTGGGGGCTGAGGATGTCCCGGATGCCCGCGCGCATAGCGTGCAACAAGCCACCGGGGTCAATGTCACTGACCAGGACCAGGCTGAGGCCGGGCAGTTGGACATCGAAGACCTTGGCGAACCGGAGTGCTTCCTCGTAGGGGACGTCCGGGCCGATGATCAGCACCTCCGGCTGCTCCTGGTTGAGGAGGGCGAAGAGTTCCGCGGGGCCCGCCGGGAGGATGTCCGAGGCGATGGTCTGGACGCTGCCGCGCAGGCCGTTGGCGACGGCGGAACGCAGCTTCAGGTCGAAGTCGCCGTTGGGGGAAAGGAGGACGAAGCGGCTCACTTATACACCGTGTCCTTCTTGGCGATGAAGCCGCCGTTGTCCTTGGCGTCGAGGGGTTCTTTGGTGAGCCAGAGATCGCCGTTGTTTGAGGAGTAAATGATCTTGGTTGCGTCGATGTCGCTCACGGCAACCGTGACCATGAGCGAACCTTGCGGAAGCGTTGTGTCCTGGGGATTGGTGCCGTCCGTGGGCTTCGCGCTTGGTAGTGCCTGCGGGGCCCGCTGGACGGCGGTAACCAAAACCTTTCGGAGGGTGAGTTGGGTGGTTGGCTCGCCTGCTTTTGCTTTTTCCGCAGCGAAGCTGAACCCGATGCCCACATGGTCGCCGGCGTCAATCCTGCCGCCCACCACACGCTTGGGTTCGAGCTCGAAGGTTACTTCCTGCATCCCTATAGGCACTTTGATGGCACCACTGGACTTGGCGTCCACCGGGTCAACCAACCGTTCGGCGAGAAGTTGCTCGCCGGGGACGAGGTCCACTGCGGCGACTTTGCCGGCGGAGGCCTCAAGGGTTTTCAGAGCGGTCTTTGAAACAGCGGTTGCTGGCACCTGCTGTTCAGTAACGGACGCCTTTACGATGTCGAGGGAAGCGCCTGCCGGTACGGCCTTGGTCACCACGAGTACCCCGATGGGATCCAGGTCCTTCATGGCGCGCTGGTCGGCACCCTGGGCGTAGGCGACGATGAGAAGCGCCCCAATGATGGCCAGCACCACTGCTGATACACCGGCCAACATACGTGACTTCAATGACTGCTCCTGTTGCTTTTAGCTATGGGGTGAGGCGCACAACTGAGGCCCCAAAGTTTGGGACGTTACCAAGTTCAAATGCTTGGGCGAGGGATACGAATTTTACGAAGTATCCACGAATCGTCTTGTTTTGGACGTTTCCGCCCGTGCTCCAGGAAATGTCGGCAAAGTGGTAGCCAGTTACATGAAATGCCGCAAAGCCTTTGACGTAGTACTTGCCGGAGGAACCCGTACCGGTGGCCACGTCATAGAGAGGGAGTAGAACTGTCTGGTCGTTCATCTGGTTGAAATCGGCAGCGCTACAGATCGTTGGGGCGCTGGCCCCGGGATCGCTCGCAAACCAGATACCCGCATTGTCGGACTGGCCGGCCGTCATCGTGACGGAGCATTTTGTTCCCGAGGTGGTGATCCACCCGAACCCGCCCGGCAAGCCACCACAACCATTCACCGCCTGCTCGAGAACCTGTACGGCGCCTTGGCTTCCGGCTGGTGGAATGTCCAGTTTGCAGTAAGCAATGGCCAAGGGAAGAATAGCGGGCCCCTTGGACGGGGTACCCCATTGCGCCGAAGCGGCAGCGGTCACTTCTGCTGAAGAGATTCCGAATATTTGAGCGAAAAAGAGGGTGACCTGGTTTGGGCTATTCCCCGTCTGCTGTGATCCTGTCGTAACGGTTACAGTCTGACTGGCCGTATCGGGCGTGGCGGACTTGATGTTACTCAGCCCGTCGGTGGCGTTGCTATTCGCAAGGCTGGCGGCGAGCGGGGAGGTACCCGTGCAGTCCGGGTCAGCGGTACTCTTAGCGCACTTCTGAGCGATGGCAAGCGCAGCCGCGTCAGCGCCGTTCCGAACCTGGGTACGTTCTGAGTACATCATCGAGACATCAACCGCCACGGCGGCAAAACCAAGCAGGGCCACCATCATTATTGCCACGATGACACTCACGGCGCCCTGTTCGGAACGGGAATTTCTGCTGATCTTCTTCAGCCGCCGCACAACATGGCTCCTTGGCCAGTCATAGTGAATGGTCCGGCGATACCCGTCAGCGTGGAGAGTGTATATGTGATTGTGACCGCAATGCGGTTGCCCGATGAGCAGGTTGTAGTGCCCGTGTCGAGGTTCTTGAAGGTGATGTTTGAATCAGCGAGAAGGGGATTTAGGGAGACAGCCGTGTTTTCGGCTGCCGTCCGAGACGCCGCCGGATCATTGGTGATGGCCATTACCCGGACCCCCTCGCGGGCCGCGGCCGAAAGCGATGCCTGGGCGTTGTAGGCCCGGCTGAATTCCATGATGCCAAGGAGCAAACTGATGAGGACAGGCACGACGATGGCGAACTCAACGGCCGCCGCCCCGCGTTCTGATGGCCTCAGCATCTGCTGCGTTCCTCTCGAGTCTGTGTTGCGATGAGTGGATTTGTACACGTGAAACAGCTTGTGCGGTGCAGTTGAGCTGCACCGCACAATAGCCGGGCGCGCTGGGCCTCGGGTCTTGCTGTAGGGGCCGGGTTTTAGAGATTGGCAGTCACATTTGTAAACATCGAGTTGAGCTGGCCACCCAAGGTGGTTACAGCGACGATGATGACGACTGCAATGAGTCCGACCATGATGCCGTATTCGACAGCTGTTGCGCCCTCTTCTTCGTGGAGACGGTTCTTGATGTTGAAGCCGAGGGTCTGAAGGGTGGCGATGAGAGACCGCATTATGAACTCCTGAGCGAGTGGGTTTGGCTGGCCCTGCACCAGCATTAGGACGAAGTTAGCAAGGCTTGGAACGGTTGACCGGGTCTTGCAGGATTCTGTGTTTTGCCGAACCCGCTGTTGTTTGCGGTCACGCCGGCGTTCGCCATGAGGAGCTGTGGCCCGGACGGTGTTCGTCGCGGGAACCCGAGCTCTTTTCGTCCCAGCTAGAGCTTGGCCGTGACGCTGGTGAACATGGTGTTCAACTGGCCGCCCAAGGTGGTTACAGCGACGATGATGACGACTGCGATGAGGCCGACCATGATGCCGTATTCGACAGCTGTTGCGCCCTTTTCGTCGTGGAGGCGGTTCTTGATGTTGAAGCCGAGGGTCTGAAGGGTGGCGATGAGAGAAAGCATTATGAACTCCTGAGCGAGTAGGTTTGGCTGGCCCTGCACCAGCACTAAGACGAAGTTAGCAAGCCTTGATGCGGTGTTGACCGGGTCTTGCAGGATCCTGTGCAAAGGCTTTTCAAGGTGTACCTTTCCTGCGCAATTGCGTGGAAAACCTTGCGGAACTGGAAGGCTTGCAGACTGGGAAGGCGAAGGCGAAGGTGGCACCAGGAATGGATGTGTTGTTTGCTGTATTCGGTGTTGTTGGGTCACACCGGCGTTCGCCATGAGGAGCCGTCGCCTGGACGGTGTCCGTCGTGGAACCCGAGCTGTTTCCACGGTGAAAGTCCTGCGCAAGTACAGGTGGTCAACGCGACAGATTCTCCGCTTGAGTCATTTCGACGGGGTGGCTGGCGTATTCGCAAAGGCTTTTCAAAGTGCATGTTTGGTGCGCAATCACCCGGCAAACCCTGCGATATCGGAAGGATGGCCCAGTTCCGAAAAGGACAGAAGCTGTGCGGCCACTGTCCGCCGTTACGGCAGCAACTTGTAAAACTGGGCACTCCCGATTTGTTCGGCCCGGTAATGGCCTCTCACCCAGTCCACGATTCTTGCCGACTCTCCGCGGCCCTCAAGGGTCAATGGTGGCAGGTCCTGTATGACTACGGACGCCACCTGGTGGTCGGTGACCATACGCTGAAACTGTTCCAGGGTCGGGAAGGGATCAGTACCATCGAAACCGCCAAGCGGCAGCACGGAGCGTAAGCTTGCCAGCTGATAGTTAGCCGCTGTCTCGGAGCCCACCATGGCCGCCGACCATTTGCTGGTGGCCGGCGTGGCACGGAGGCGCGAAACGATTCCGGATTCTGGCAGGTTTCCGAACATGACAGCCATGAAACTGGGTGGCACGTCCGAACCCATCTGCTGACGGTCGGGGTGGTCGGTGCGCACGCCGAGGATACTGGGGCCAGCCACGACGCCTGCACCCTCGTGGGGACTCAGGACTGTATTGACGGACCAAACGGAAGGACCGGCCAATAGCGCGACAGCCAAGAGGCTCGCTGGCACGTTCCGGAGGGCTGGAAACGGGGGCGGGACCGCCAGAAGGGTGATGGCCAACGACCAGACCAGGAGCGCCACAAGAGGACCTAGCGGAAAATCAGCGGTTGAACGATTCGCCGAGAGGAAGGCCAGAACCATCGTTGCCAGGAGCGTCCCGGCCAGCACCCAGCGTGCGTTTCGCTGGTCACGAAGCCGGTACAAGTGCAGCAGACCCGTCCCTGCGAGGCAGCACAACGGTGGTACAACAGTTAGGCAGTAATACGGATGGACAATACCTGACATGAATGCCAACACCGTTGAGGCGCAGAGAAACCAGAGAACGCACAGACTGAGGAACGCCCGATATCGCCGGCTACCGCTCCGCCGCTTGATGTGCCAGATGGCAATGCACATGCCTGCTACGGCCAGAGGCAGGAACCAGCCGAACTGGCCAGAGAATTGCGGTTGCAGGAAACGCTGAAATCCTGAATCCAGTTTTTCCGCCAGGCTGGCGGTGCTGGGAGACATAGTCCGGCTGGCGTCCTCACCGGTCAGGCGGTCCAGGCCGTTGTAGCCCAAGCTCAATTCCACCGCGCTGTTAAGACGGGATCCTCCGACGAAGGGGCGGCTGGCCGCCGGGACCATCTGCACAAGGACAAACCACCAGCCGCCCGTAACCACTGCTGTTAACAGGGCAGCCGCGACGTGCAGCACGCGTTTCACAAGTGGACCGGTGGCAAAAGCGAGATAGGTAACAGCAACCGCAGGCAGGACCAGTGCGATTTGAAGCTGCTTCGTCAGTAAAGCAGCACCGGTGAGGCCACCGGCCAATATCAGCCACCGAACCTTGTCGCTGCGGATAGACTCCAACGCAGCATAGGCCACGCCGATCATCAGCAAGGTGAGCAATGCATCCGGATTGTTATAGCGGAACATCACCACTGCAACCGGGGTTATGGCGAAGAATGTCGCTGCGAGAAACCCCGCGGTGCTTCCGACATAAGTGCGGACCATGCGGTACATCAGGAAGACGCTCGCGACGCCCATCAATGCCTGCGGCACCAAGATGCTCCAGGGATTCAGACCGAAGGCCCAGACGGAAGCCGACATTAACCAGAGGCTGAGAGGAGGTTTATCGACGCTAATGGCGTTGCCAGGATCCGAGGATGAAAAGAAGAATGCCGTCCAATCCTGTGAGCCTGCCATGGCAGCCGCTGAATAGTACGAATTCGCCCATCCGTTGCGGTCCAGGCCCCAAAGGTAGAGCACCGCTGTCAGGGCCAGGAGGGCCCACAGCATCCAAGTCTCCCTCCGGCGCCCCGAGGATGCCCGATGTGCCGCAAGGGGGGTTTGGCGTGATTGAAGCACCTGCGCTCGAAGCTCAGCGGGGTCCGACGGGTCGGGTGTCAACGCCGTCAAGAGGCGCGTACCGCTTGCGCGCTGGATGCCACAACGCGGCGGGCTGGATCAGTGCCGGGAACACGGAAAACCCAGACGCGCAACATGACGAAGCGCATGAGGGTCGCGAGGATATTAGCCCCTGTCAGTGTCACGAGCTCCATGGTAGGGGAAGCGTGCGGTGCAGAAGTGTGCAATACCAGCAGCGACGATGATGTTATTGACCAGGCCAGCGTAAAAACAACAAGTCCCTGAAACTGCTGGGTAAAGAGCCTGTCCGGGCCGTTCATGCCGAACGTAAAACGGCGATTAGCGGCTGTATTACCCACCGCCGTCAGGAGGAGGGCGAGAAAGTTGGCGGGTTGGGGGCCAAGAGGCTCCTGGAACAGCACATAGAGCAGTGCAAAGGCCACAGTGGATATGGCTCCGACAATGCCGAACCGGATAACTTGCCCAAAAAAGCTGGGCCTCGACTGTGCGACCATGGGGCGCCGCCCCAGCTCGGCATATATCGCTTGGACGGGAATGGACCCTTTCACAAGGGAGCCAGCAACGCGGACCAGTCCGCGAATGTCGTCAGCTGCTGTCTGCATGATGTCAACCCGACTGTCCGGGTCGTCGACCCAGTCCACTGGGATCTCGTGGATCCGAAGGCCCGAGCGCTCCGCAATTATCAGCAGTTCCGTGTCAAAAAACCATCCGTTGTCCTCAATATGGGGAAGGAGTTTCTTGGCGACTTCAGCCCGGACGGCCTTGAAACCGCACTGGGCATCGGAGAAACGAACCTGCATAGTGCGTTTAAGCAGAAAGTTGTATGAGCGCGAAATGAACTCACGCTGCGGCCCGCGGCTTACGCGGGAGCTCTGGCCAAGCCTCGTGCCAATGGAGATATCGGAGTGGCCTGACAGCAACGGGGCGACAAGCGGCGGCAGTGCCGCGAGGTCCGTGGAGAGGTCGACGTCTACATACGCCAGGACTTCCGCGGCGGAAGAAGTCCAGGCATCACGGAGCGCCCATCCGCGGCCCTTCACATCAAGCCGCCGGTAAGCGACATTTGACATACTGGCGGCCAGGCCAGCCGCAATGACTGGTGTCTCGTCAGTGCTTGCGTTGTCGGCGATGGTAATCTGCCACGTCACTGACATTTCGTTACGCAGATAATTTGCGAGTTTAGTGATGCTCTTTTCGAGTACGGCTTCCTCATTGAAAACCGGTACAACAATTTCAAGCGCCAGGCCCCCGTGGCTAAGTTTCATGTTAGGTATGCTATAGGCGCACAGGGAGGGCTTCCGGGCAGAATGTCGAAACTTGGGGAATACTGATGAACTACTTGGGGAATCCTTGAACTCTTGGCTTACTGCTCTGCCGGGCTTTGGAATGGCGGCGGCGGTGCTCTTGTTGCCCGGGCTGCTTCTCGGCTGGACGCTGGGGTTGCGGCGTATTTGGATGATGTCACTTGCGCCGGTCCTGACTGCGTCACTTGTTGCAGTCTCCACCTTGGTTTGCTGGTGGGTGAACATTGACTGGCAGTTGGGCGTGTTCACCGTATCCGTAGTGGTGTGCGCCGGAGTTGCGCTTGTCCTGGTCCGTGTAGCAGCCAGGCTTTGGCCGAAGTACTTTAATTGGGATCCCGCAGAGAACTCGGCAGGCGCTGCATACTGGCTTGCCTTACTCGCCAGCGGGATCCTTCTGACCCTGCGCTATGCCCAGATTGTCGAGGATCCGGCCAACATCAACCAAGGCATAGACACGCCATTTCACCTTAACCTCGTCCAGCAGATCATTGATTCCCAAGACGGTTCACCCTTCTCTGTGAGGGAGCTGATGGGGGAAGGAGGCGGTTTTTACCCTCAAATATGGCACGCGCTTGCTGCCCTTGTGGCAGAGGCGGCAGGGTTGCCCGTGGTCGAGGCATCGAATGCTCTAAACTTCGCCGTCGTAGCCTTGGCATGGCCGATCGGTGTACTTCTCCTGGTCCACGTCGTGGTTGGACCTAAGATGATCGCCTTGCTGGCTGCCGGTACTGCGAGCGCAGGATTTTTCGCTTTTCCTTTTACTATCATGCAGAGCCAAAAGAGCGACTTCGGTCCGCTGTTCCCGTATATGCTCGCTGTCACTTTCCTGGCTCCCCTGCTGACGGTATCGGCCTCGTTACTTGGGTTCGGCCGGACACCGATGCCTTGGCCGCTAGGCCTCACGACACTGGTGGCCGGAATGCCCGGTCTTGTGGTCACACACATGTCGGCGCTGGTAGCCCTTGTTGGGCTTACATCGGGTTTCGCTGCCATGGCCACCGTACGTTCGTTCCGGCAACTCAAACAGAGGAAGTCCGATCCTCTTGCCTACCTCCAATGGACAGCACTTTGGACGACCGTATTTTCCCTTGGCCTGGTGGTCTGGGCCGTGGTGAGGCCGTGGACCACCACCTGGGATCCGATTGACACCCCTGCGGCGGCCATAGGCAGTGTCCTCTTAGTGGCTCCTACTCACGGGGACGTCAGCTGGAGCCTTGCGGTGGTCACACTGCTGGGAACCGCCATCATGTCCAGACGCCCAACCGGACGGTGGTTTCTGGCCGCGTACGGAGGCGCCGTCACGCTTTACCTGGTGGCGGCCTCACTACCACAGCCGCTCGCGAGGCAAATCATTATTGGTGCGTGGTACGGGGACCCACCCCGGCTCGCTGCCCTTCTGCCGATGTTCTGGGCTGTGTTTGTCGGTCTGGCAGCGACGTGGCTCTTTGAAGACATCGCCTCCAGCTACCGTGTCAGATGGTTTGTTGCCGCTGGCATCGCAGCCGCGGCCGCTACTACCGTGATGTGGCCAACAAATTCTCAAACCACGCCGGGGAGGGAACGAACCTACGCTCTTACAGCAGACTCACCCTTGCTGAGCCCCGATGAACTTGAATTGCTGCGCCGTCTTAGTGCCGAAGTCCCGGAGGGTGCGGTGATGGCCAACAACCCGTGGGATGGTAGTTCCACAGCCTTCGCCATCGCGAACCGCCGGGTACTCTTCCCGCACGCATACACAGGTTCGAATCCGGACCGTTTGCTGGTGGCCAAGACACTAAATCAAGCCACGGCCGGCTCAGAGGCTTGTGCGGCTGCAAAGAGGGAGAATGTTGGATTCCTCCTTGATTTTGGCGAGCACTACATTGATCCGCTGCGCACCGAGGTGAATGATTTTCCGGGCATTAGCGTTCCCCCGGATTCGTCGGCATTCGTCAAAGTCGACCAACAAGGCTCCGCCATCTTGTATAGATTCGTGGGCTGCGACCTCTAGTCCGCGATCTCCATGGAAACGATCCGAAGAGGAAACCGCCCTCCTATGGTTTCTGTCGGTAAGCCAGCTGCTCGTTTCACCGACTCGGCTGGCCTCTTTGGACGGCAACGACGGACCCCCTCGGTTCTGGGTGCCGAGGGGGTCCGGTCTATGGGGCGCAAGTTGCGCTTTTTGGTGGAAGGATCAGGGGATTCCCAGAGCCGAGCTCAATGTTGTGGCCAGGTTCTGGTAATGGAGGTTCAGGGCCTGCCCAAAAGCGGTGATGCCGATAACCAGGGCCGTGGCAAGGAACGCGACCAATATCCCGTATTCGGTGGCCGTTGCCCCCCGTTGGTCCGTCACTAGGGTCAGCAGAGTTGAGGCGATTCGGTTCTGAAAATCGCGGATCCGGTTCGACATGACGATCTACCTAGGAGAAGACTGCCATGATCTGCAGGACCGCTGGCCCCAGCAGAATGATGAAAAGAGTCGGCAGGATGAAGAAGATGAGCGGAAACAGCATCTTGACCGGCATTTTCATGGCGTGCTCCTCCGCAAGTTGCCGCCGTTTGATCCTCATGTCCTTCGCTTGTGCTTTCAGGACACCGGCAATGGCTATACCGTAAGTGTCGGCCTGAACAACTGCCCGAACGAATGTTCGCACTGCGGGGACATCAACTCGTTCCGAGAGGGCCAGATAAGCTTCCTTACGGGACCGCCCGACCTGAATGTCCTGGAGCGTCCTGATGAGCTCGTCTGCCAGAGGGCCCCGGCCGTTCTCTCCCGCGCGCCCCATGGCGGTTTCAAAACCGAGCCCGGCTTGAACCGAAATCAACATCTGGTCCAAGGCATTTGGGAGCTCGAGCCTGATTGCTTCCCTGCGCTTCTGGGCAAAGTTCCGCAAAAGGATGTCGGGTAGGAAATAGGCCAGCGCGACGAGGACAAAGGCAATGAAGAACCTGCCTGCCGAGGGGGAACCCATGAAGACCAGAAGGCCCAGGAGGGCTCCCCCGAAGGCGAGCATCGGCTTGATCATGAGGATCCGGGAAAGCGGCCATTGCTTTGGCCTCCCCGCACCTGACACTTGCTTGTCCAGCCAGGCCTCGTAGCCACGCGGTGTTATCCGTTTGGAGAGGTCCGAGAGTTGCTGGCTGATGTTGAGCGACTGTGAAGCTTGAACGGAGCGGCCGCCCAGATTGGCCTTGATGCGCCGCAGGCCAGCCCGGTCACCCGTGAAGGACAGCCAAACCATGCCCGAAATGGGCACGACAATGGCCAATATTGCTGCTAATGCGATGGGTTGCATGTCCTCGCCCCTAATACTTCGGTTTGATGATGCGGCTGAGCCAGAGGCCGCCTACGGATAGAAGGATGATCGCCGCGCCCAGCATCGCGAATCCCACGAAGGTCGTGGTGAAGACCCGAGAGTAGGTCGGGTTGAAGAGCACCAAGCCTATGAACATCAGAATCGGAAGGGCCATCAGGACTAGTGCTGAGATACGCCCTTCTGCACTTAGTGCTCTGACCTGGCCTTTCACCTGGTTCCGGTCGCGGATAGTCTCGCCCACATGGTCCAGGACCTCGGCCAGGTCCCCACCGACTTCACGGTGGATCTCGATGGCTTGCGCTATCCAGTAGAAGTCCTCGCTGGCAGTCCTTCGGGATACGTCCGCCATGGATTCGCCCAGGTCGCGGCCGATCCTGGTTTCGTTGACGATACGGGTGAGTTCCGCTGCCATGGGCCCGTCATTTTCCTGCGCTGCGGCGTCGATGGCCCTCAGAAGGCTGTGCCCTGCCCGAAGGCCGCCGGAGAACATTTGCAGCGTATCGGGTACTTGAGCATCGAAGGCTTTTCTGCGCCGGGCAATGAGGAAGTTTAGGCCCAGATAGAGGAGGAAGGGCGTAGCAAGGAAAGCAAGGATGCTCATGCCGAAGCCACCGAGAAGGAATGCCATGACCGTAGTCACCAAGGTGACTGTTCCGGCAATCAAGAGGTAGTCTCCGGGCTCCTTGTTAAGACCTGCTTGTTCCAGCTTGTCGCGGTTATAGATTGACGTGGGGCGCTTCTTGAGGCCACGGTTCAGGGCACCTACAGCCTGATTGGTCAACCGGGTCAGGCTGGACGACTGCTGGACGATCTCAGGACGTCGTCGGGCCAGGGAAACGCCGGGGCGTCCTTTCCAGACGAATACGAACACAAGGGCCAGGGACGTGTAGACCAGGAAGAGGCCGGTCATGAAGATGGCCACTGGCATATCCGGTGTCATGATTACCGTCCTCTGCCCGTTTCGGCACCGAAGATGTGCGGCGAGACCCGGATGCCAAGGTCGGCGAACCGGTCGGTGAACCTGGGGCGAACGCCGGTTGGTACTGGCTTCCCGAGGAACCTTCCGTTCGCATCAACCCCAGCAGCAAAATCGAATATGAACGCGTCCTGGAGAGTGACGATATCGCCTTCCATTCCCTGCACTTCGGTGATGTGAGTTACGCGCCTGGTTCCATCGCGGAGCCTGGAGATGTGCACAATGAGGTTCACTGCAGAGGCAACCTGTTCCCGGACGGCGCGAAGGGGAAGATCCATACCGGCCATCAGCACCAATGTCTCAAGGCGGGCTATGGCATCACGGGGTGAATTGGCGTGGACCGTGGAAAGTGATCCGTCGTGCCCAGTGTTCATGGCCTGCAGCATGTCCAGGCATTCGCCGCCACGGACCTCTCCGACCACGATGCGATCGGGTCGCATACGGAGCGAGTTTCGCACGAGGTCGCGGATAGCAATTTCGCCTTTCCCTTCGATATTCGCCGGCCGGCTTTCGAGCCTCACAACATGGTCCTGCTGGAGCTGGAGTTCTACCGCGTCTTCAATCGTGACGATGCGGTCCGATGCGGGAATGAAGGAAGACAGCGCGTTGAGCAGCGTGGTCTTGCCGGTACCGGTACCACCGGAAACGAGGATGTTCATCCGGGCCAGGACGCACGCTTGAAGCAATTCGGCCATCTCGGGTGAGAGGCTTCCGAATGCGATGAGTTTCTGGACCGTCAGGGCGTCACCGCCAAATTTCCGGATGGTCAGGGCAGGCCCGTTTACAGCCAGCGGCGGAATGATTGCGTTGACACGGGATCCGTCTGCCAGCCGTGCGTCTACAAGAGGAGAGGACTCGTCGATGCGGCGTCCAACCTTGGACACAATGCGCTCGATGACCCGCCTTAGTGCGTCGTCGGAGGCGAACTTGGTGTCCGTCAATGTCAACTTGCCGCCCCGTTCGACATAAACCTGGTCGAACCTATTAACCATCACTTCTGTTACCGAAGGATCATCCAGGAATCGTTGGATCGGGCCATGGCCAAGAACGTCATCAATAATTTCGCGGATAAGGCGTTGGCGTTCCGAGGAGGACAGCGGAACCTGCTCCTCGTCGACCACGACTTTCAGTTCGTCCTTGACGTACTGGTGGAGTTCGCTCTCTTCGAGGGAGGAATCAGTGATGCGTGCACCCAGCCGCTCATATAGCGCGTGGCTTGCGCGTTCCTTGAGAGCGCTCAATGCACCGCTCGCTACAGCCGCAGTGGGGCTCAGCTCAATGACTTCGGCCGCTTGCGCCGTTTCTGCGGTTTTGGCGTCATGCATGCGGCCCAACGTCGCCGGTTCAACTGCGTCTTTAGCCAGCAGGAAAGGATCGTGGCTCTCCTCGACCACTGCCAAACTCGGTTCCGTGCCGCGCGCCTTTTCAAGCCTGCGTGAAAGGTTCACTGGACTACCGCCCTTCTGTGCAACTTCTTGTGGGGTCTTGCTTCCCAGTTGGGTTTGAACCGCTCTACCAGTTGCCGCAGGCCCTTCTGCGCGGGGTCCCTGCTGCCGTCCTGTAGGAGCGGGATTCCCTTATTGGTTGAAAAGGGGAGGGTCTTGGAGCGGGGGAGCACTACATCGACCGGAGCACCAATCGTTGCTTCTACGTCCTGGAGCGTCAGCCCACTGCGGCGGTCCGCCATGTTGAGGACCACGTGTCGTACTTCCGGCAAGAGGTTCAGTTCGGAGAGGATCTGGTTACCGGCGCGAAGGCCGCGGATGCTGGGAACATCCATGCCACAGATCCATACGGCGTCGGAAGCCAGGTCTAAGGTGGCCAGGACGTGTTCACCGAGCCCCGGCGCCGTATCGACAACGACGTACTGGAACTCCTGACGCAGTTGGGAAAGCAGATGGCTGACGTTTTCGCCGGTGATCCTGTCCATTTCCACAGGGTTTTTCGGAGCGCACAGGGCATAGATGCCGGCAGGGTGCACGGTCAGGTACGTCTTGAGGACCATGGAATCCTGGCTGGCGGCGCCGACGACTGCGTCCGTGATGGTGTGGTCAGGTTCCAGCATCAGTCCGCTGGCGACGTCTCCAAACTGCAGATCCAGGTCGACGATCACTACCCCCATCGGAGCGATCTTTCCGAGGCCCACGGCCAGGTTCGTTGCAACCGTGGTCTTGCCCACGCCTCCCTTGGGAGAGATGACGGCGATGATGCGGCCCCCGGCGGCGTGTTCATGATGCTCGGAGCTGCTGGGGGACAATCCCCGCCGCCGGCCCGCAGAAGCCAGGCTGGCCCGCTCGACGATGATCCGGATGTGGTCTACTTCTGCTGCCGGATCCAGAAGATCCCGGATGCCGGCCCGCATCGCCTGGATGGCCACTTCGGAAGATTCGTCGGTGACCAGGATCATGCTGATCTCGGGATACTGCAGATCCATCACTGCAGCGAACTTCAACGTCTCGTCGGCCGGGAGTCCGGGCCCCAGGATGAAGACCTCCGGCGGTTCGCCGAGGAGTTGCGTTAAGACTTCTTCAGGGCCTTGGGGAAGATAATCAGCCTGGAAGTACTGAAGGGTCCCCGGCATTGCTGCAGTGGCCAGGCGAACTTTGCGCTCGAAATCCGTGTTCGGAGTGATCAGGACAAAGCGGCTCATCGGAATACCTTCGTCTTGTCCACGACACCAGTCGTGCCTTCTGTAGCCCCCGTGGGCTCCTTCGACATGTAGATCTTGCCGAACTCTGCTGCGTAAACCAGGCGTTCGGCGTCAACCGAATTCCGGGCGACTGTGATCAGGTAGTTTCCGTCGCTTTGAGCGTTGCTGCCCGAGCTGAGGGATCCATCTGACTTTTGAGTCGAATCCTGTTGAGCCGGGCTCCCGTTGCTCAACTGGGTGGCTGTGACAAGTACCTTGTGGAACGTGAGCTGGGTGCCGGCCGACTGAGTAGCTGTTTGACCTGCCCCGTTGGTGGATGACTCGGTGAGGGAGACGAAAATACCCACCGTGTCTCCGGCGGAGATTTTTCCGCCGACAACGCGTTCAATGGGAAGTTTGAGCGAAATTTCCTGCATGCCATCAGGAACGGCGACTCTCGAGGGCCCCAGGAATGATTCCTTTTCGACCATCCGACTCGATAGGAGTTGTTCACCTGGAACAAGGGCAACGGCTGTGACCTTCGACCCCAAGGAGTTCAGGTCGGTCACGCTGTCAGCGGTGAGTGCTGACTTGGGGAGTGGCTTCTTAGCTACTGACCCTCCGAGATCGCTGACTGCTGTTCCTGCAGGAACGGCGGCCTGAACCACAAACACTTCAGATGTTTCAGTTCCGGCCATGGCACGGGCATCCGCGCTTTGTACGTAAGTAATAAGAAGGACTGTGCCGGTTATCGCGATGACTAGCGCGGCGATGCCTCCCAGTAGGCGTGCTTTCACTTTCTTCCCCTTTAGGTGATTTTCTACTTGATCAGCCCAAGGACAACGACGTTGCCTGTGGACGTTGTTGTGCCTCCGGTGAAAAGGCTTGGATCCGCTGCGTATCCGACGAAGGTGCCGTAGAGGCCTTTCTCACTTCCCGTGAACACGTTGGTCGGGTCGTACTTCGCCTGGCCGCCCAGGTTCCATGCCTGGATCTTGAAGCCGGCCCATTTCTCGATGTAGTACTGCACGGAGCTACCGCTGCATGAACCGAATTGTGCCGCCGGCATCCCGGCGCACGTGTACTTGTAGACGGGAAGCGCAACAGTGGAATTGGCGAGAGACGGATTCAGGGTCGGGTTGAAAAGGTCGATGCATCCGGTTGGAACGGCGGCCCCGGTACTCGTCATGCTCCACTGACCAACTTCGGCCGTAACTTTGCAGCCCGTGTTCCCATCCGGCTTTAGCCAGGCAAATCCGCCTGGGATGATCTGGTTTGAAGGGTTCTGCCCGTTACAGTCCTGCGCTCCGCCCTGGATGAGGATTTTGTGGGGCAGGCCGTCATCGTTGAATTCACAGGGGGCAAAAGTCAGAGGAAGAACGGTAACTCCCTTGGTGGGGTACAACCACTTCGCCGTGGCTGTAGCTCCCACCTTCGCCGGCGGTGCGTTCAGTGCGCTGGAGAACATCTTGCTCAGGAAACCCGCGTTGGTGGTCCCGTCTTTGGTGGAGGTAGTAACGGTCACCTGGCCGGCGACTGAAAGGTCGACCGACTCAACCGTGGACTTGCCATCATTCGAGTTATTGTTGGCTAGCGCTGCCGCCACGGTATCCACCGCCAACTGGCTGCAACCACCCGTGGCGGAGCAAAGGTCAGCTCCGGCAAGCGCTCCCGCGTCTGCAGCGTTCTGCAACTGGGCCCGCTCGGCGTAGATTTGCCCGGTATCGACAGCTAAGGCCCCAGCGCCGATGAGGACAACCATCATGACGGCGACCATGACTCCGGCTGCTCCGCGCTCGCGGTCAGCAGTTTGCCGAGTTAGCCGTTGCATCTCATTGCTCCAACTCCAGTGACGGTTACGGAACTCCCAAACAGCCCCGTTAATGTTGTCGCGGAGTAGGTGATGGTCACCTTCTCCGTCGTGTCCGGCGCGCACGCAGCCGGGCTGAAGGTGTACGCGAAAGCCGCAGAGTTTACTCCGGGGGCTCCGGCTACGGCCGCAGCTTTCGCATCGGCCTGGCTGTTTTTGACAGCCATGGTCCTAGCGGCTTCCCGAGCGGCTTGGGTGACGGATATTTGGGCGTTGTAGGCATTGGCGAACTCGACGATCCCTACGACGATGGACAGAAGGATGGGAGCCACCAGCGCGAACTCCACAGCTACGGCGCCACGGCTCTTGTGTTCTGTGTTTTCTTTGCGGATCTTTTTCAACGGATCCCCCGTGGTTGATTGCGTTTTTCGGTTGTGCCGCGGCTTGGTGCGCGGCACAACCGAAAGTGGGTTGGCTACCAGGTGCCGACTGTCGAGCCCAGGCTGGAGAACCAGGTGTTCAGCGCCGTGCCGAAGGCAGTGACGCCGATGATGATGAGGAGTGCGATGAATGCCACGAGCAGCGAGTACTCTGTCGCGGTTGCACCCTTTTCCGAGGAGATGCGCTCCTTGCAGCCCGCCACAAAGGCGAGTACGGAGACCATGAATGAAGTCATTTCTGTCCCTAATTTCTTGTCTTGGCACGGTCGCTGATGCGCCGGCTGATCGCCCCAGGCGATCACTGACTGGCAGCTTTGAGAGGTCTGTCGCTGCCACGAAGTGCGCCGCGCCTGCTGGGCTGCAAGGACGCGGCGCACTCGGGAGGGTGCCACCTACCAGGTGCCGACCCGGGATCCCAAGCTGGAGAACCAGGTGTTCAGCGCCGTGCCGAAGGCAGTGACGCCGATGATGATGAGCAGGGCGATGAAGGCCACGAGCAGCGAGTACTCAGTGGCGGTCGCGCCCTTTTCCGAAGAGAAGCGATCCTTGACGCCGGCAACGAATGCCATCATCGAGACCATAAGAGAAGTCATTGTATTTTCCTTAATTCGGTGAAATTGAATTGATTTTTTATTTCAACGAATTTCCAGCTGCCCCCATAAATCCTTAGCGGCTGGACTTCGCTAAGAAGAGATTGTCATTCAAGCCAACGGGCAACAATGCGTAGTAGTACTCGAATTTTTCGTGGCATGCTGAAGTGACGTACTCGAATACTTGGAAAAGTACCTAGGGGGCGATCCGAGTGTTCTCTCCACTACTTGGATGGGTGCGCTTCACTAAGGGCCGCAGGCGTCCGTAGGGGAGGGTTCCGGCTAGGGGATGAGCACTGCTGTGATGGTCAGGGCGGCCAGCATGGCGGGGCCATGTGCCACTTCCGTGGCAGTATTCCGGCGTTTTCCGCTAATGAGGACAGCTGTGGTGATGCCGTTGATGATGAATCCCAGAAGGCCGCCGTAGAGCAACTGGCTCCAACCTAGGTACCCCAGGTAAAGGCCGACAGGCGCCGCCAGCTTTACGTCACCCATACCGATGGCCCCGGGGGAAATCAACGCCAAGATAAGGTAGGCGGCGAACAAAATCGCGGCGCTGAGAAGTGCGCGCAGAAAGTCATCAGCCTGCTGACCAAATATCAAGGGTGCTGCCAACAAGAGAACGCCGGCTACTAGCAAAATTATGACCAGCTGGTTGGGCAATAAATGCAGCGCAATATCCACCCTGGCAAGCTGTACGCCAAGTACGGCCAGGAGTATCAATGCCGGCAGTGCCGCAGTAATTCCGACGCGCAAGACGAATGCGGCGCAGGCGGCGCCGGTGATTGCCGCCGTCGTAGTCCGAACCCGCAACGTAGGAAGGCCGCCCAGCCGCGGGAGCAGTCGCGAGATCAAGAGCTCGGCCACGGGGGACAGGAAGAGCCCCAAGAGGCCCATTGAAACGACCATGAGCCCAGTGGTCGGACCGTTGCCCCCTGCTGATACCACTGCGCCCCCTAAGTAGCTTGGGCCGGCGCGCGATGTACCAGCCGCCGGCTACCCCATTTTGACCCTGAACCCCTTAACGCGCTAATCTTGGTAGTCGTTGTGCGTGTCCTATTCCGATGGTGCGTGCCCGCTTGAGAATCCGGTTGCAGGATAACTACTCAACGTGCACATTCGGAACTTCAGGATGACTGGTTACATGGAGCCCTCACCTCTGTTCCGGTAGCGCGCAGACAGTAGGTGCGCGAGCTAGCGACACCTAAACAAGAACGCCAGAACAAGAACGAGGCAAACACCGTGCGTACGTACACCCCGAAGCCCGGCGATATCAACCGCCAGTGGCACGTCATTGACGCCACCGACGTTGTCCTTGGTCGTCTTGCAAGCCAGACCGCAATCCTGCTGCGCGGCAAGCACAAGGCCACTTTCGCATCCCACATGGACATGGGCGACTTTGTCATCATCATCAACGCTGAGAAGGTAGCCCTGACCGGCGCCAAGCTGGAGCAGAAGCGCGCATACCGCCACTCCGGCTACCCGGGCGGCCTGACCTCCGTCAACTACGCGGAACTGCTGGAATCGAACCCGGTCCGCGCCGTTGAGAAGGCCATCAAGGGCATGCTCCCCAAGAACTCCCTCGCTGCCCAGCAGCTCGGCAAGCTGAAGGTGTACCGCGGTGCTGAGCACCCGCACGCCGCCCAGCAGCCCAAGACTTTCGAAATCACCCAGGTCGCCCAGTAGTCCTGGCCACCAAACAACTTATCTATACAAGGAGAATCGTGGCTCAGAACGAAGAGACCACCGAAGCCGTTGAGGCTGAGGAAACCCTGACCAGCTACACCTCTGAAAGCTCAGCTGCTGACGCCGCTGCGCCCAAGAAGGAGCGCCCGGCCCTGACCGTTGCCGGCGCAGCTGTTGGCCGCCGCAAGGAAGCCGTTGCACGCGTCCGCGTTGTGCCTGGCTCCGGCAAGTGGACCATCAACGGCCGTGCGCTGGACAACTACTTCCCGAACAAGCTGCACCAGCAGGACGTCAACGAGCCCTTCAAGATCCTTGATCTCGAAGGCGCCTACGACGTCATCGCCCGCATCCACGGTGGCGGCATCTCCGGCCAGGCCGGCGCACTGCGTCTCGGCATCGCCCGTTCGCTGAACGAGATCGACGTCGAGAACAATCGCGCGACGCTGAAGAAGGCCGGTTACCTGTCCCGCGACGCCCGTGTCATCGAGCGTAAGAAGGCCGGTCTCAAGAAGGCCCGTAAGGCCCAGCAGTACTCCAAGCGCTAAATCCGATTGCACAGAAGCCCGTTCCGCCGTTTGGCGGGGCGGGCTTTCTGCGCGCCGGACGGATTCTTGTTCTAGTGCAATCTTTCTTGAAGATCATAAACAATCGATCCGTCGACTATCTCTGATGTGAAGTTTTCTTTTACCCATTGGGATATTTGCGTAAGCGTAGTCGCCCGTTCGGGTACCTCCAGGTGACTCTGTTGCCAGACCAGGTAACAAATCTGACCGGCGGCGACCTTCGACTGGAATTGCTCGAGGGTTGGGTTCGGGTCTACACCCATGAACCCAGACAAGGACATGACAGGCTTTCCTGCGGCGAGCTGATACTTGGCAGCAGTTTGACCCGGGTAGGTGGCCGCTGCCCACAGGCAGGATTCAGATTTTTGAAGGCGTGTAGTGAGATCCGGACCTGGGTCCAATCCGTAGCCGAGCTCCTTCGCCCACGGTGGATCACCAAGCGAAGCCTTGGCCAGAAACTGACTCAGTGATTTGTCGCTCTTTGTGAGGGTTCCTGACAGAGGATTTGAGCCGTTATGTGGGGTCACAGCGTTGTGCCAGGACGCAGCAACAGGTGGTCCCAGAAGCGCGACAATCAGCAAACTTATGGCGATCCTGTCAATTGCTGGAAATGGAGGTTTGACTGCCAGCAGAGCTGATCCAACGCACCCTGCCATCAAGATCGAAGGACCAAAGGACTCTAGCCATCCCGTCCCCAGGCTGATGATTGCGAAAGCAAAACCTGTTCCGACTAGACAGATGGCACTCGCGGCGAGGCGAGCGCTGATTCTGTCCCGGTTTTCCATCAGAAGGTCCAATGCCAAGCCGATGACAAGCGCCAGCGGCGGCACCATGGTTGCTGAATAATATGTGTGTATTCCGTTACCCATGAAGCTGAGCAGGAAGTACGCCGTCAAGAACCACCCGACGGCTATTATCGAGGTGGCTAGACGACCGCGGCTGGCCGTGATTGAACGCCATTTGAACGCTATGACGAAGCAGGCAAGAAGCGCGACGATGAGTAACCAAGATGCTTCTTGGGAGAAATTTGCATTAAATAACCGGAAAATTCCGGCATCACTTTCTTGAGACCGAAAATCTGCGGGAAGTAATTGAATGGTGGGGTCTTCTTCTTTGCTGATGATTCGATCTATACCGTTATAGCCCAACGTCAATTGAAGAATACTGTTACTTGGGGAACCGCCGATAAACGGCCGTGCAGACGCTGGGATAAGCTCGACAATCAACATCCAGGCCAAGCCTGAGATAATCATCACGCCAAAGCCAAGGAGTCCAACTTTGAGTCGTTGCCAGAGTGATGACTTGTAGGAAATCCCAATGGCTACGGCGATCGCCGGAAAGCAAAGTAGGGCCTGCAGCTGTTTGGTCATGAAGGCTAGGCCGAGGGCAAGCCCCGCCCAATAGACGAGCTGCGCATTGGTTTTCTCCACGGCCCGTACCACCAGGTACGCGGCCCCGACCATGAACAGGAGCATTAGCGGATCGGGGTTGTTGTAACGCGAGAGCAGTGTGATTATTGGCGTGGTGAAGAAGACCACGGCGGCCGTAAGTGCTCCCATGGCGGAGTAGTTGCTACGGAGCAGGCGATAGACCATAAGTGTAGTCGCTACGCCCATGGCGGCCTGCGGCGCCATGATGCTTTCTGGTGATAGTCCGAACAGTCGAACAGAGATTCCCATGATCCACAGGCTCAGGGGAGGCTTATCCACCGTTATGGAGTTACCCCAATCGAGCGATCCGAAAAAGAATGACTTCCAGTCCATAGAGCCCGCCTGGACAGCAGCGCTGTAATAAGCATTAGCCCAACCGTTGATGCCCAGATTCCAAAAGTTGAGAATCCCGTTCAACACCAAAATGAGCAGCAACACCGGCCGCTCCCACACTGGATCCTGGGGATGCCCCCATACGAAACCACGGAGAAACCGCAAGGCCGCCTCTTTATGGTCAGCCCCGAAGGTCGTAGATAGTGACGCCGTCAACGTTCTCCCCCTTGAAGTTCGACTGAACCCATTCTGTGACAGCTGCGGCGTCCCGGCCTAGGGGGATACCGTCGACGATGGCTTGCTGCCAGATGAAATATGCGATGCGCCTACTCGACACCAGAGATTTGAACTGGTCAAGAGTGGGAGCGGGGTCGGTGCCGAGCCAGCCTCCCAGTGCTATAACCGGGCGCTGAGATGACAATTGATATTGCGCTGCGTTCTGGGCTGTGTAGGTGGCTGCGGCCCATTCGGACTCTTTGGCGTTCTGCAAAAGCGCCGTCACTTCGGGCGATGGTTCTGCACCAAATCCGAGCTGACGGGCAAGAGGCGGATCGCCTCGGCGTGCGGCGTCAAGGTGCGCTGAGAGTGTCCCGGGATTGTTGCTCACGGGCCCTGACAAAGGGTTTGTCCCAAAGTGGGGTGCGGAAAGCGTGATCATGTCCGTTGCCAGCGGACCCCATGTCAATACGAGCACGATGAGTACCTGCGTGATCCGGACCTGAATCCTGGATACAGCCAGGAGCCAACCTACCGCCGCCAAAAGCGTTACCGCAATTGCGCTGACCGGCCAAATGCCCCAATCGTCACTGTATTCAAAAATCCGGGTCGCCACGTAGCCTGTTCCCAACAACAGGACAACGCCCATAGTCCGAGGGATCAATCGGCCACGGAGTCTCCACAACAGGGCGACGCCCATCGGAATGACCAGCGCTATCGGGGCGGCTAGGGAAAATATGTAGTACGTATGTGTCATGGTTCCCATGAAGCTCAATACGACATAGGCGGTCGCGAGCCAGGCTACGGAGATCGTCATTAGCCCGGTTTTGGACTTGGAGGCGTGGGCCGACTGTCGCCACAACATCACCAAGGCGAGCATGCACGTCAGAGCTGTAAACAGCAGCCATGCCCCCTCAGGAGCGAAGTTTGCATTGAACAGCCGGCTGAGTCCGCCGTCGTAGGAACTTGCTTGGAGGTCTTCCGAGCTCGGTGCAGCTCCCGTCTTCGGATCGGTGCTGAAACGCAGAAACCTGGCGAGTCCGTTGTAATCGATGGTGAGCTCGAGCATGCTGTTTGTAGCAGAACCCCCGATGTATGGTCTGCTTCCGGCGGGAATCAGGTCGACGGCGACCAGCCACCAGCCTCCGCTCACAATGAGTGCGGCGAGTGAACCCAGGAGCCGGCATATGCGTGAGCCCAGCGTTCCAGCGC
This sequence comes from Arthrobacter sp. NicSoilB11, assembly GCF_019977375.1. Lineage (NCBI taxonomy): Bacteria > Bacillati > Actinomycetota > Actinomycetes > Micrococcales > Micrococcaceae > Arthrobacter > Arthrobacter sp. NicSoilB11. The sequence goes on along the minus strand of NZ_AP024657.1, from coordinate 3,071,779 downwards.
CAAAGAGAACAACCGCAAGGACAAAGGCTGGGATCGGCAGGAAGGCTTGAATCTGCTTTGCCATGAACCCCAGTCCCAGTGCGGTTCCGGCGAGGAGAAACCACCGCCAGCGGTTGTTCTCAACGGCACGAACGACGAAATACGTTGCGGCGACGGTGAGCAGTCCCATGAGAGGTTCGGGGTTGTTGTACCGGGACATGAGGACAACTACCGGGGTCGTCGCGTAAATGAGGCCGCCCAGCAGTGCCGGCGCGGCCGCATGGTTCCGGCGGATGATCTTGTAAATAAGCCAAGTGGTGGCGATGCCCATCAGGGCCTGCGGTACGAGAAGGGACCAGGAATTAAGGCCGAAGAGACGGACAGATAATGCCATGATCCAGATGCTCAGCGGCGGCTTGTCGACGGTGATAAGATTCCCGGCGTCGAGCGAGCCGAAGAAAAATGCTTTCCAGTCCTGTGAACCGGAAAGGGCAGCTGCCGAATAGTAAGGGTTGGCCCATCCATTCCTGTCCAGCCCCCAAAGGAAGGACATGGCGGTGCCAGCCAGGAGCGCCACCAAGCCGAGTTGTTCCCATTTTGGGGGATTCCGCATTATTGAGCGGGCGGGAGCGGGAACCAGACTCGCCTCTTTGATACTCACCGAACGGACTGCCCAGCGGGCTGGAGTGCGAGGCGAGCCGAATGTCCGTAATTGCGGCGAACCCGAAACACCCAGAGGCGAAGAAGTATAAACCGGAGCAGTGTGGCGAAGACGTTGGCCGTGGTCAGGACTAGAAGTTCCATGCTTGGGGCTGGATCCTGATTCAACGCGTGCAGCACCATCAGCGACGAGGAGGTAATGGCCCACGCCAGAAGGAAGACGACGAGGCCCTGGAACTGTTGAGTGAATAGTTTGGAAGGACCACTGATTCCAAAGGTGAACCTCCTGTTCGCAGCCGTGTTGCCGACGGCCGTTATGAGCAGGGCCAGAAAATTGGCTTGCTGTGCGCCGAAGGGTCCCTGCAGAACCAAATACAAGAGTGCGAATGCGAGTGTTGAAATAGCGCCCACGAGTCCAAACCTAATAACCTGGCCAAAAAAGCTGGGCCGGCCAGGTGCGACTATCGGCGCTCGGCCGAGTTCGGCATAGATTGCCTGAACCGGAATCGAACCTTTCACCAGGGAACCGGCTACCCGCACCATCCCGCGCAGGTCGTCTAGAGCCGTTTGTTTGATGTCGACCCGGCTGTCCGGGTCGTCAATCCAGTCGACGGGGATTTCGTGGATCCTCAACCCCGAGCGTTCAGCGATGATGAGCAACTCCGTATCAAAGAACCAGCAGTTGTCTTCTACGTGCGGGAGTAGACGCTTGGCGACCTCGGCCCGAATGGCTTTGAATCCACACTGCGCATCGGAAAAACGAACCTGCATCGTGCGGCGCAGCAGAAAGTTGTAAGAGCGGGAAATAAATTCCCGCTTCGGGCCACGGCTGACGCGTGAGCTCTGGCCCAGTCGAGTCCCAATGGAAATGTCCGAATGCCCGGACAGCAGGGGTGCTACAAGCGGCGGGAGCGCGGCAAGATCGGTGGAAAGGTCGACGTCCAAGTAGGCGAGCACCTTGGCATCCGAGGCGCTCCAAGCATCGCGAAGGGCGAACCCTCTGCCCTTGACCTCGAGGCGGCGGTATTCAACATTTGGCAGTTGCTCGCTGAGTCGGGCAGCGATCGCCGGAGTCCTGTCGGTGCTCGCGTTGTCGGCAATGGTTATCTTCCATGTCGATGGCATTTCCTGCGTCAGGTATTCGGAGAGTCTTGAGATGCTGTGTTCGAGTACGGCTTCCTCGTTGAAAACCGGTACTACAATTTCGAGCGCCAAGCCCCCATAGCTAGGTGTCATGCATCAGAGATTAGGGGTGCCCACCGCTGCCCGCGAGACCTTTTGGTAAAGACACGTACCGGACAGAAGAATCAAGTAGTCTGCCTATTCCGCCCCGCTTCGATGCAGGTAGTTACTACTCGGGACCGCCCACCGGCGCATCACTACGATCGGGGCGCATGGGGGATGACAAAGGGAACATCGGGTCTTCGCGCTACCGCTCACTTGACGGCCTGAGGGGACTTGCCGCCGCAGTAGTGGTCATTCACCACTGCCTTTTGGTCTCCCCGGATCTTTCGCTGGCCGTGGCCAGTATCGACACTCAAAAAGTCGAACCGTGGGTTTGGTGGAGCACCTTCACGCCACTGCATTTGCTGTGGGCGGGCACCGAGGCAGTATACGTATTTTTCATTCTCTCCGGTTTCGTTCTCACTCTTCCCTTCGTCGGTGCAGCGCGACCAGGTTGGCGGGCTTATTACGCCAAGCGATTCGTCCGGATCTACCTTCCCGTGTGGGCGTCCTTGGTTGTTGCTTTGCTTTTGGCATGGATCGCGCCGCGGTTGGGGAGCCCCGATCTTAGCGCATGGTTACTCATTCACGATGAGTCTCCGAATGTGTTTGCTGATGGCATCCTCGTCGGTGGTGCGGGCTCTCTCAATTCGCCGCTCTGGTCGCTGCAATGGGAAATGTTGTTCTCTATAACTCTTCCTCTCTACGTGATGCTGGCCCTACGGATTCGGAATGCCTGGCTGCCCTGCTTTCTCACACTCTTTTCGTTGATCGCGGTCGGAACGGTCCTGTATGTGCCGGCCATCGTCTACATGTCCATGTTCGGCATCGGTGTACTCCTGGCAGTGCGCAGGGACGCACTGGAACATTTTGGAGGCAATCTCGGTCGCGTTAGGTGGATCGGTCTCGTTGCTTCCTCAATGCTGCTGCTCTCTTCGCGGTGGCTTTTCCCGCAGCTTCCCACGGTCATATGCATGGCATGCATCGGGGGTGCGCTAGTCGTTATCGCATTCCTTGCATGGCCACCCGCAGTCAGCGCAGGCAATAACCGAATCCTGCAATGGCTGGGGACTCGGTCTTTCAGCCTCTATCTCGTGCACGAACCAATCGTGGTATCGATTGGATTCGCTTCCCATATCACCAATCCATTCCTGATTGCCGCCTTGGCTATCCCGTTGTCGCTGGTAGCAACCGAAATTTTCTACCGATTCGTCGAGCGGCCTAGTCTCTTGCTTGCCGGGCGGGTTGGCCGTCTCGTGGGCAAGATGGGCTCCCGCAAGCAGGATCTTATGATGGCGCAGCCGTAGACAGTCGCCGCGCGTCTATCCGGGACCCCGCTGCGAGGCCGGCGAACCCATCCTCTACACTTGACCGGTGTCTAGATTATTTGGAACTGATGGTGTCCGGGGGCTGGCCAACGGCCTGCTGACAGCAGAACTGGCCCTGCAGCTGGCCCAGGCGGCCGCCGTCGTGCTCGGCCACGACCGCAACTCCAACGGCTCCCGGCCCCGCGCCGTGCTGGCCCGCGACCCGCGCGCCAGCGGCGAATTCATCGCCGCAGCCGTGGAAGCCGGGCTCTCCAGCTCAGGCATCGACGTCTATGACGCAGGGGTCCTGCCCACCCCCGCGGCCGCTTACCTGGTGGCGGACCTGGACGCGGATTTCGGCGTCATGATCTCCGCCTCCCACAACCCGGCACCGGATAACGGCATCAAGTTCTTCGCCCGCGGCGGCCAGAAGCTGCCCGACGAGGTGGAGGACGCCATCGAAGCCCAGATGGGCAAGGAAGCCGTGCGGCCCACCGGCGCCGACGTAGGCCGCATACAGCGCTTCTCCGACGCAGAGGACCGCTACATCGTCCACCTGCTCCGCACCCTCCCGCACCGCCTCGATGGCCTCACCGTGGTCCTTGACTGCGCCAACGGTGCGGCCAGCGGCTGCTCGCCCCAGCTCTTCAAGGACGCCGGAGCTGACGTGGTCGTCATCGGCGCCGATCCGGACGGACTCAACATCAACGACGGCGTCGGCTCCACCCATCTCGGCCCGCTCAAGGAAGCCGTGATCAAGTACGGTGCCAACCTGGGAATCGCCCACGACGGCGATGCCGACCGCTGCCTGGCCGTGGACCACGAAGGCAACGAGGTTGACGGCGACCAGATCATGGCCATCCTCGCCGTCGCGCTCAAGAACTCCGGCAAACTCAAGGATGACGTCCTGGTAGCCACCGTCATGAGCAACCTCGGCCTGAAGATCGCCCTCCGCGAAGCCGGCATCACCATCGTGGAAACCGCGGTGGGGGACCGCTACGTGCTGGAGGGCATGCGCGACGGCGGCTACAACCTGGGCGGCGAACAGTCCGGCCACGTCATCTTCGCCGACCACGCCACCACCGGCGACGGCCTCCTCACCGGCCTGCAGCTCGCCGCGCAGGTGGCCCTGACCGGGAAACCGCTCAAGGAACTCGCCACCGTGATGACCAAGCTCCCGCAGGTCCTCATCAACGTCAAGGGCGTGGACCGCACCCGCGTGGGCAGCAGCGATGTCCTGGCCCAGGCAGTGGCATCGGCGGAAGCAGCGCTTGGGGAAACCGGCCGCGTCCTGCTCCGCCCATCCGGCACAGAGCCCGTGGTCCGCGTCATGGTGGAGGCCGCCGACGAGGAGACGGCCCAGTCCATCGCCGAACACCTGGCCCAGGTGGTCCGCACCGAACTCGCGCTGGAGCTCGCCTCCAACTAGCCGGCGCGGCTCAAAACAACCGCAGCAAAAAGAGTGGCCCGCCTCCCAACAGGGAGACGGGCCACTTTGCGGTTGGAAAGGCTTAGACCCGGTCCTTCAATGCATCCCGGATCTCGGTCAGGAGCGCAACCTGCGGATCCTCTGCAGCGTCCTTCTTCACATCCTTGTTGATCCCAAGCCGGCGGTTGCGGCGCTCAATCATGATGTTCATCGGCATCACCACCACAAAATAGATGGCCGCCGCAATCAGCAGGAAGTTCACCACCGCGGTCAGCAGCACCCCGAACTCGATGGCGTTGCCGTTCAGCTCCACCCTTCCAAAGCTGTCGAAGTTGGGTGCACCCACCAGGCCTGAGACGAAGGGCATCAGCACTTTGTTGACCAGCGCCGTCACCACGGCGCCGAAAGCAGTACCCATGACGACGGCGACCGCAAGGTCAACCACGTTGCCCTTCATAATGAAGTTTTTGAATCCACTAAGCATGGAAACCAACCTAGCGCACCGGCATTACAGGTACGCCGGTGCCGCCTCCAGGCCGAAGTATTCCTCCAGCGTGCCAATGCCCCGGTTCAGCATGTCCGTGGCCGCCTCCACGCCCACGTACCGCAGGTGCCACGGCTCGTAGTAATACCCCGTGATGGGGTGCAGCATCCAGGGATACCGCACCACGAATCCAAAGCGGTGGCCGTTGGCTTTCGCCCAGGACGCCGCTGGCTGGTCGGCAAAGCACGGCTGGAAGCTGCAGGCGCCCCCGCCGTCCGCGATGTCGAACGCCCACCCCGTCTGGTGCTCCGAGTGGCCGGGCCGGGCACTGGCCGTGTCGGCATCGGCTTGACCGCGCGCCGCGACGTACCCGTTGTAGGTGGTCACCTGCGTGCTGTACGAGCGGTAGCCGCTGGCCAGGACCAAAGCCACGCCATCCTGCGCGGCGGCCGCGAACATCGCTTCGGCCGCCGCAGCCGTCGTGCTGTTCAACAGCGCCGCCTCGCCCGCGGCGGAAATGGCGACGGCGGGACGCACCAGGTCAGCCGGCACAAAGTCCGCCGGCTTCAGGGGCCGGTGCTTGTTGACGATGACCCACTGGCTGGCCGGGTCATCAAGCGAAAACTGACGCGCCAGGGCCGCCGACGGCGACGGTGACGGTGCGGGGGACGGCACCTCCGGTGACTGGCCCACCGTGGCGGCTTCCGCCGTCGGGCCCGCTGAAGCGGTGACCGCAGCAGGGGAGGGGGCTGCGGAAGAAGCAGCGGACGACGCCGGCACGGCCTTGGGTGCCTCAGGCGTGCACGCTGAGAGGACAGTCAGCCCGGCCCCCGCTGCGAGGAACCGGGTGAAGCTGCGCCGGCTGGGGGACCCGCATTGGTAGCACACCTGTGCTACACCTTCCGGAGGAGCATGCGGCGAATGGAGTGGTCCGCTTCTTTGGTCAGCACCAGCTGCGCCCGCCCCCGCGTGGGAAGGACATTCTCCTCCAGGTTGGGCTCGTTGATCCGCTTCCAGATGTCGCGTGCCGTGGTTTCGGCTTCCTCGTCGGACAGCGTGGCGTAGCGGTGGAAGTAGGACTCCGGCTGCGCGAACGCGGTGCTGCGCAGCTTCCGGAACCGGTCCACGTACCACTCCTCAATGTAGGAGGTCTTGGCATCGACATAGATGGAGAAGTCAAAGAAGTCGCTCAGTGCCAGCCCCTGGCGGCCGTCATGCCGGGGCCGTGCCGGAGCCAGGACGTTCAGGCCCTCCACGATGAGCACGTCCGGGCGGCGGACCACAACTTCCTTGCCGGGCACGATGTCGTACGTGACGTGGGAGTACCAGGGCGCGCGCACTTCCTCGGCGCCGCCCTTGATCTCGCTCACGAAGCGCAGCAGCGCCCGCCGGTCGTAGGACTCCGGGAAGCCCTTCCGGTCCAGCAGCTGCCGGCGCTTGAGTTCGGCCAGGGGGTAGAGGAAGCCATCGGTGGTGATGAGTTCCACGTTGGGGGTGCCCGGCCAGCGGCGGAGCATCTCACGCAGCACGCGGGCGATGGTGGACTTGCCCACGGCAACCGAACCGGCCACGCCGATCACGAACGGGGTGCGCTGGGTCTGCTCGCCCAGGAACGTGGTAGTGGCCGCGTGCAGCTGCCCCGCCGCCTCAACGTACAGGTGCAGCAGCCGTGACAGCGGCAGGTAGACATCCCTGACTTCATTGATGTCCAGGGGGTCACCGAGCCCGCGAAGGCGCAGCACATCCTCTTCATTAAGGGGCTGTTCCATCTGGGCTGCGAGCCGGGACCAGGTTTGCCGGTCCAGCTCCACGAACGGCGAGGCACCCTCCCCGTTCGCTTCATTGCGTTGCGAAGTCACGCTAAAGATTCTGCCCCGCGCCCGGCCCATCACGAAATGAGCGCCCTGCTCAGCGCGGCGGAGCCCGTCACGCAGGCCCCCGTAAAAGCCCCGCCGGGTGGGCCGCCGGTTTAGAGCAACAGGCACGCTGCCGATAGTCTTGTGCCTATGTGTGGAATCGTGGGATACGTAGGCCGTCCGGTTGACGGTGCAATTAACGGTCACAGTGCCCTGGATGTTGTCCTTGAAGGACTGCGCCGCCTGGAGTACCGCGGTTATGACTCTGCCGGCGTGGCAGTGGTGTCCAAGGGCGCCATTGAGTCGCGGAAGAAGTCAGGAAAGCTGAGCAACCTGATTGCCGAGCTGGAGGCCCGCCCGTTGCCTGAGACGGTGACCGGGATCGGACACACCCGCTGGGCCACGCACGGCGGCCCGACGGACCGCAACGCGCACCCGCACCTGGCTGACGGCGGCAAGCTGGCCGTGATCCACAACGGCATCATCGAAAACTTCGCCGAGCTCAAGCTCGAGCTGCTTGAAAAGGGCGTCACGTTCCTGTCCGAGACGGACACCGAGGTCGCTGCCGCGCTGCTGGCCGACATCCTCCGGAACAAGCTGGGCGGGGACACCGCGAACGGTGGCCTGACCCGCGCCATGGAGCTGGCCTGCCAGCGCCTGGAGGGCGCCTTCACCCTGCTGGCCGTGCACGCGGACCAGCCCGACGTCGTCGTGGCCGCCCGCCGCAACTCACCGCTGGTGGTGGGCCTGGGCGAGGGGGAGAACTTCCTGGGCTCGGACGTGTCCGGGTTCATCGACTACACCCGCCGCGCGGTGGAGCTGGGCCAGGACCAGATCGTGACCATCACCGCGGACACGGTGGAGATCACCGATTTCTACGGCAACCCGGCCCAGGGCAAGGAATACCACGTGGACTGGGACCCGGCCTCCGCGGAAAAGGGCGGCTTCTCCTCCTTCATGGAGAAGGAAATCCACGACCAGCCCGACGCCGTGGCGCAGACCCTGCTGGGACGTTCGGACATCAAAGGCAAGCTGACCCTGGACGAGCTGCGGATTGATCCGGAACTGCTGAAGCAGGTCAACAAGATCATCGTGCTGGCCTGCGGCACCGCCGCCTACGCGGGCATGGTGGCCAAGTACGCCATCGAGAACTGGTGCCGGATCCCCACGGAAGTGGAGCTGGCACACGAGTTCCGCTACCGGGACCCGATCCTGGACCAGAACACCCTGGTGGTCTCCATCAGCCAGTCCGGCGAGACCATGGACACGCTGATGGCAGTCCGGTACGCCCGCGAACAGGGCGCCAAGACCATCTCCATCTGCAACACCAACGGCTCCACCATCCCGCGCGAATCCGACGCCGTGCTGTACACGCACGCCGGCCCGGAAATCGCGGTGGCGTCCACCAAGGCGTTCCTGGCGCAGATCACCGCCGCCTACCTGCTGGGCCTGTACCTCGCCCAGCTGCGCGGAAACATCTTCTCCGGCCAGATCAAGGACGTCCTCGCGGACCTGAACAAGATCCCCGCGAAGATCCAGACCATCCTGGACAACGCCGGGCCGCTGCGCGAACTGGCCCGCAGCATGGCGAACGAGAAGTCCGTGCTGTTCCTGGGCCGCCACGTGGGCTACCCGGTGGCCCTCGAGGGCGCGCTGAAGCTCAAGGAAATCGCGTACATCCACGCGGAGGGCTTCGCGGCCGGTGAGCTCAAGCACGGCCCCATCGCCCTGATCGATGAAGGCCAGCCGGTGTTCGTGGTGGTCCCGTCCCCGCGCGGCCGCGACTCGCTGCACGCCAAGGTGGTCTCCAACATCCAGGAAGTCCGCGCCCGCGGCGCCCGCACCTTGGTCATCGCCGAGGAAGGCGACGAAGCCGTCAAGGCCTACGCCGAGTACGTCTTCTACGTCCCCGAAACCCCCACCCTGCTCATGCCCCTGCTGACCACCGTCCCGCTGCAGATCTTCGCCGCGGAACTCGCGGCAGCCAAGGGCTACGACGTGGACCAGCCCCGCAACCTCGCCAAGAGCGTCACCGTCGAGTAACAGCCAGCCAATGAACAGCTGAAAGCCCCGGGCCCACTGAACCAGTCAGTGGGCCCGAGGCTTTCACCTTAACCCTGCCGTGCCAAAACCAGGTGTTTGCGCTGATGGCGGACAACCGCAATTTCCGGGGTCAAACCGCACCCTGCACCCGCTTCCGGCCAGGCGCGCCCCCGTAGAATGAAGCGCATGATCGTTGGCATCGGGGTAGACGTAGTAGACATCGAGCGGTTCGGCCGCCAGCTGGAACGGACGCCGGGCCTGAGGGACCGCCTGTTCGTGCCGGCGGAACGGGAACTGAACACCCGCTCCCTGGCAGCCAGGTTCGCCGCGAAGGAAGCCGTGGCCAAGGTCCTTGGTGCGCCCGCCGGCATGAACTGGCAGGACTGCTGGATCGGCCTCGACCATAACGGACCCACCGTCCAGGTCAAGGGGACCGTCCTTGCGGTTGCCGAGGCCAAAGGCGTCAAGCGCTGGCACCTGTCCATCAGCCACGACGGCGGCATCGCCACCGCCACGGTCCTGGCCGAAGGCTGACCAGGCAGCCGCCGCATGATCAACGCCTACACCGGAACGCAGGTCCGGGCCGCCGAGCAACCCCTCCTGGCCACCGGCCTGGGGGACGTGCTCATGCAGCGCGCCGCACACGGCCTGGCCGGCGCCGTCGTCCAGGAACTCAAGTCCCGGGGCCGCCGCCTGAGCGGTGCCCGCGTGGTGGTGCTGGTTGGCAAGGGCAACAACGGTGGCGATGGCCTGTTCGCAGCCGCCTTCCTTGCCGCCCGCGGAATGCGCACGACGGCGGTACTCACCGGCGATTCCGCCCATCCGGCTGGCCTTGCGGCATTCGAGCGCGCCGGCGGCCGGGTGCACCGGCTCACTGAATCTGCAATCCCGGGACTGGCGGCGGAAGCTGCCGCGGCCGACGTCGTCATTGACGCCGTGCTGGGGACCGGAGCGAAAGGCGGGCTGCGGGGCAGCGCTGCAGACCTGGTCCAGGCTGTCAGTGACGGCATCAGGAGCGGTTTGGTGGTGGCCTGCGACCTCCCGAGCGGCGTGGACGCCGATACCGGCGAGGCAGCCGGGCCGGTCCTTTCCGCTGACCTGACCGTGACGTTCGGGGGAGCGAAGGCCGGCCTGCTGGCGGACCCGGGCGCGGACCATGCTGGACGCGTCCTGGTGGTGCCGATCGGGATCGAGGAGCACCTGCCGCAGCCGTCCCTTCGCCGGCTGGAGGATGCCGAACTGGCCCACCTCCTGCCCCGTCCTGCACGGCGGGCCCAAAAGTACTCCCGCGGAGTGCTGGGAGTGGTGGCCGGATCCGAAGACTATCCCGGCGCCGCAGTCCTGGCGTGCCGGGGCGCCCTGGCCGCAGGAGTCGGCATGGTGCGGTACCTCGGTCCGCCGGCCGTGGCCGACCTCGTCCGGCAGTCCTGCCCTGAGGTGGTGTGCAGCACCGGGAGCGTGGCCGACAACCGGGTGCAGGCATGGCTGGTGGGCTCGGGCATGGGCCCGCAGGACCATGACCAGTTGACGCGTGCCCGCGATGCCATCGCGTCCGGACTTCCCGTCGTTGCCGACGCCGGCGCGCTGCCCGCGTTGCCGGCCATGCTCGCCCCGCACATGGTGCTGACCCCGCACGCCGGCGAGCTGGCGTCGCTGTTCCAACGCCTGGGCGGTGGGGAGGACCGGGAAGCCGTGGAAGCCGGAACCCTCGCCGCCGTACGCCAGGCCGCCAACCGTACGGGAGCCACCGTCCTGCTCAAAGGCGCCACCACACTCGTGGCGGCACCCTGGGGAGAGACCTTCAGCCAGGCGGACGGTACGCCCTGGCTCGCCACTGCAGGCAGTGGGGACGTCCTGGCCGGGGTCATTGGTGCGCTGCTCGCCCAGGCGGGGCCCGACGTCGGCCGCTTCAGTGAGGTGGGCATAGCGGCGGAGGGGCGGTGGGCCGCCATTGCCGCACTGGGCGCCGCGCTGCACGGGCGGGCAGGGCTGGCGGCGTCGGAGGCGGTGACAGGTGGTCCGATCACGGCAGGCGGCGTCGCGAATGCCATACCCGAAATTTGGGGTAAAGTCAGCATGCTTAGTAAATATGGAGCCTGGAAACGTAATAGTCACAGCCAACCACTACGGTAGGCATTAGTTCGCACCAGCAGCGGGGCGTTCCGATGCCCTCTGCTGCTGACCACAAAATGAGGAGCACGATGGAAGTCTGGCCTGGAACTGCCTATCCGCTGGGAGCGACCTTTGATGGCACCGGCACCAATTTCGCCCTGTTCAGCGAACGGGCCGAGCGGGTCGAACTCTGCCTCCTGGCTGATGACCTGACCGAAACGCGCATCGAACTGACCGAGGTGGACGGCTATGTGTGGCACTGCTACCTGCCGCACATCCAGCCCGGCCAGAAGTACGGCTACCGCGTGCACGGTCCCTACGACCCCGCCAGCGGCAACCGCTTCAACCCGAACAAGCTGCTGATGGATCCCTACGCCAAGGCCATCCAGGGCCAGATCGACTGGGACCCGGCCCTCTTCTCCTACGAATTCGGCGACCCCGACTCCCGCAACGACGCCGATTCCGCCCCGCACACCATGCACGGCGTGGTCATCAACCCCTTCTTCGAATGGGACGGCGACCGCCAGCTGCGGATCCCGTACCACGAGTCGGTGATCTACGAAGCCCACGTCAAGGGCCTCACCGAGCTCCACCCGGAAATCCCGGACGAACAGCGCGGCACCTACGCCGGCGTGGCCCACCCTGCGGTCATTGAGCACATGAAGAAGCTCGGGGTCACGGCCATCGAACTCATGCCCGTCCACCAGTTCGTCAACGACGGCACCCTGGTGGAAAAGGGGCTCAGCAACTACTGGGGCTACAACACCATCGGCTTCTTCGCCCCGCAGAACACCTACAGCGCCACCGGCGACGTGGGGCACCAGGTCCAGGAATTCAAGGCCATGGTCCGCGACCTGCACCGCGCCGGCATCGAAGTGATCCTCGACGTCGTCTACAACCACACTGCCGAAGGCAACCACCTGGGCCCCACGCTGTCCTTCAAGGGCATCGACAACCAGGCCTACTACCGCCTGGTGGACAACGACCTCAAGCACTACATGGACTACACCGGCACGGGCAACTCCCTGAACGTCCGACACCCGCACTCGCTGCAGCTGCTCATGGACTCCCTGCGCTACTGGGTCACGGAGATGCACGTGGACGGCTTCCGCTTCGACCTTGCCTCCACCCTGGCCCGTGAGTTCTACGACGTGGACAAGCTCTCCACCTTCTTCGAACTCATCCAGCAGGACCCGGTAGTTTCCCAGGTGAAGCTGATCGCCGAGCCGTGGGACGTGGGCCCGGGCGGCTACCAGGTGGGCAACTTCCCGCCGCAGTGGACCGAATGGAACGGCAAGTACCGCGACACCGTCCGCGACTTTTGGCGCGGCGAGCCCTCCACGCTTGGCGAGTTCGCCTCCCGGCTAACCGGCTCCGCCGACCTCTACGAAAGCTCCGCCCGCCGTCCAGTGGCCTCAATCAACTTCGTCACCGCCCACGACGGTTTCACCATGCGGGACCTGGTCTCCTACAACGAGAAGCACAACGAGGCCAACGGCGAGGGCAACAACGACGGCGAATCGCACAACCGCTCCTGGAACTGCGGCGTTGAAGGCGACACCGACGACGACAAGGTCCTGACCCTGCGCGCCCGCCAGCAGCGGAACTTCATCGCCACGCTGCTGCTCTCCCAGGGCGTGCCCATGCTGCTGCACGGCGACGAGCTGGGCCGCACCCAGCAGGGCAACAACAACACCTACTGCCAGGACTCCGAGCTCAGCTGGATCCACTGGGAAGCCATGGACCAGCCGCTGGTGGAGTTCACCGCCTTCGTGAACAAGCTCCGCCACGACCACCCGACGTTCCGCCGCAGCCGCTTCTTCGACGGCCGGCCGGTGCGCCGCGGCGAAGGCGAAAAGCTGCCGGACATCGTCTGGCTCAAGACGGACGGCACCGAAATGCTGCCGGAGGACTGGGGGAGCGGCTTCGGCCGCACCATCGGCGTGTTCTACAACGGCGACGGCATCCAGGAACAGGATTCACGCGGCCGGCGCATCACGGACGACAGCTTCATCATGGCCTTCAACGCCCACGACGATGCCGTGGACTTCTGCCTTCCCAACGAAGAGTACTCACAGTACTGGGAGGTCCTGATTGACACCGCGGCCCAGGCTGACGCGTATGAACCGCTCAAGGCGAAGGCAACGCTGACCCTGGACGCGAAGTCCATGGTGGTGCTGCGCGCCTACTCCGGCCCGGAAGCTGAAGTGGACACGTCCGCTGCCGCTTCACTGGCGTCCAGGGTAGAGCACGAGGAAGCCCAGGAGGAGATGGTGGAGGCCCAGACCAAGGCCGCGGAAGCGAGCGAGGCAAAGGCCGAGGAAACCAAGGCAGCCAAAGCCGAGGACGCCAAGGCTGCGAAGGCGGAGGAGACCAAGGCTGCGAAGGCAACCGAGGCATGAGGACGCCCGTCTCCACCTACCGTTTGCAGATCCGCAGCAGCTTCACCCTGTTCGACGCCGCCAACCAGGTCCCGTACCTGAAGGACCTCGGCGTGGACTGGGTGTACCTTTCGCCCATCCTCACTGCGGAAAAAGGTTCGGACCACGGCTATGACGTGACCGACCCCTCCGCCGTGGACCCGGACCGCGGCGGCCCTGAAGGGCTGCTGGCCCTGTCCAGGGCAGCGCGCGAGCACGGCATGGGCGTCCTGGTGGACATCGTGCCCAACCACGTGGGCGTGGCATCCCCTCCGCAGAACCCGTGGTGGTGGTCCCTGCTCAAGGAGGGCCGCGAATCACCCTACGCGGAAGCTTTCGACGTCGACTGGGACCTGGGCGGCGGAAAGGTCCGGCTCCCCATGCTGGGCTCCGACGCCGACCTGGACAAGCTGGAGGTCAAGGACGGCGAACTCCGCTACTACGATCACCGGTTCCCCCTGGCCGAAGGCACATACAGCGACGGTGATTCCCCGCAGGACGTGCACAGCCGCCAGCACTACCAGCTGATGGACTGGCGCCGCGCCGACGCCGAGCTGAACTACCGGCGCTTCTTCGCGGTCACCACGCTCGCCGGAATCCGCGTCGAAGAACCCTCGGTCTTCCAGGAAGCGCATGCCGAGGTGGGGCGCTGGTTCACCGAGGGCCTGGTGGACGGGCTCCGCGTGGACCACCCGGACGGCCTCGCCGATCCCACCGGCTATCTCCGCTGGCTGAAGGACCTCAGCGGCGGCGCCTACGTCCTGGTGGAGAAGATCCTGGAACCGGGCGAGGTGCTGCCGCAGGAGTTCGCGTGCGAAGGCACCACCGGATACGACGCGCTGGCGGACGTGGACCGGGTCTTTGTGGACCCCGCGGGGCAGCAGGCACTGGACGCACTGGACGCCAGGCTGCGCGGCTCCTCAGAGCCCGCGGACTATGCCGCAATGATCCGCGGCACCAAGCGCATGATCGCCGACGGCATCCTGCGCTCGGAAGTGCTGCGGCTGGCCCGACTGGTCCCGGAGTCCTACGGCCTCGCCCTGGACCAGGCAGCCGACGCCATCGCGGAGATTATCGCGTCCTTCCCGGTGTATCGTTCGTACCTGCCCGTGGGCGCCGATGTCCTCAAGGAAGCATGCGAATCCGCGGCAGCCCACCGGCCGGACCTGGAAGTGGCGGTGGGAACCCTCCTTCCGCTGCTGCTGGATCCGGCCAACGCCATCGCCATCCGGTTCCAGCAGACCTCCGGCATGGTCATGGCCAAGGGCGTGGAGGATACGGCGTTCTACCGCTACACCCGCCTTGGAACCCTGACCGAGGTGGGCGCTGAACCCACCGAGTTCGCCGTGGACCCGGAGGAATTCCACCAGCGGATGCAGCGGCGCCAGCAGGACCTCCCGCTGTCCATGACCACCCTGTCCACCCACGACACCAAACGCAGCGAGGATGCCCGGGCACGGATCTCGGTCATCGCCGAGCTGCCGCAGGAGTGGGCCGAAACGCTGGAGAGCCTTCGCGGCCTGGCGCCCATCCCGGACGGCCCGTACGAGAACCTGCTGTGGCAGGCAATCATCGGTGCCTGGCCGGCAAGCCGGGAACGGCTTCAGGGATACGCCGAGAAGGCGGCCCGGGAGGCCGGGAACTCCACCACCTGGACCAATCCCAATGAGGACTTCGAGGCCGCGGTGAAGGCCGCCGTGGACGCAGTCTTCGACGACGCCAAGGTCGCCAACGTGGTGACGGACTTCGTGGCCCGCATCGACTCCTTCTCCGCCGCCAACTCGGTTTCCGCCAAGCTGGTCCAGCTGACCATGCCCGGCGTGCCGGACGTGTACCAGGGCAGCGAGTTCTGGGAACGTTCGTTGACGGACCCGGACAACCGCCGGCCGGTTGACTTTGGTGCCCGGCAGGCTGAGTTGGCAAAGCTCGACGCCGGCACCTTGCCGGACGAGGGCACAGAGGCCAGCAAGCTCCTGGTCACCTCACGGGCACTCCGCCTGCGCCGGGACCGGCCGGAGCTGTTCCAGGGCTACACGCCAGTCCCAGCCACCGGCGCGGCTGCTGGGCACCTGCTCGCATTCACCCGCGGAACCGATGCCTCCTCCGGCGCCCTCACGCTTGCCACCCGGCTCCCCGCCGGACTGGAAGCCGGCGGCGGGTGGCGGGACACCGCCGTCGACCTTTCCACTGCCATGCGCGACGAACTTACGGGAGCCAGCTACGGGCCGGGCCCGGTTTTGGTGGCAGATGTGCTGGGTACCTACCCGGTGGCCCTACTGGTACCCGAAGATGGAGAGAAGGCATGACCCTGGTCAACGTTGGACCTGAGCGCTTCGATGTCTGGGCGCCGGACGTTTCATCGGTGGTTTTGTTGGCCGATGGCCGGCAATATCCCATGCAGAAGAAGGACACGGCGCCGGGATCGGAAGGGTGGTGGACGGCCCCCGACGCGCCCGCGGACGGCGACGTGGACTACGGCTACCTGCTGGACGGGGACACCACCCCCGTCCCGGATCCCAGGTCCCGCCGGCTTCCCGCCGGCGTGCACGAGCAATCCCGGACCTACGATCCCGCCGCCTATGCATGGCAGGATTCCGGCTGGCGCGGCAAGGACCTGCAGGGTTCCGTCATCTACGAACTCCATGTGGGCACCTTCACCCCCGAAGGAACCCTGGACGCCGCCGCGGAGAAGCTGGGCTACCTGGTGGACCTGGGCATCGACTTCGTGGAGCTGCTGCCGGTCAACGGATTCAACGGCACGCATAACTGGGGCTACGACGGCGTCCAGTGGTACACCGTGCACGAAGGCTACGGCGGGCCGGCTGCGTACCAGCGATTCGTTGACGCCGCCCATGCCGCCGGACTGGGCGTCATCCAGGACGTGGTCTACAACCACCTTGGCCCCAGCGGAAACTATCTGCCCAGGTTTGGCCCCTATCTGAAGCAGGGGGACGCCAACACCTGGGGCGACTCGGTGAACCTGGACGGGCCGGGCTCGGACGTGGTCCGCGAGTACATCCTGGACAACGCCGCTCTCTGGCTGCGCGACTACCACGTGGACGGGCTCCGCCTCGATGCCGTGCACGCGCTGCGGGACGAGCGCGCGGTGCACATCCTGGAGGACCTGGGGGCTTTGGGCGACGCGATTTCAGCCGGGACCGGGCTGCCCAAGACGCTCATCGCAGAATCGGACCTCAACAATCCGCGCCTGCTCTACCCCCGTGACGTCAACGGGTACGGACTGGCCGGGCAGTGGAGCGACGACTTCCACCATGCCGTGCATGTCAGCGTCAGCGGCGAGACCACCGGCTACTACTCCGACTTCAAATCCCTGGCCGTGCTGGCCAAGGTGCTGAAGGACGGGTTCCTGCACGACGGCAGCTATTCCAGCTTCCGCGGACGCCACCACGGCCGGCCCATCAACGCCGCCCTGGTGGACCCCGCGGCACTGGTGGTCTGCAACCAGAACCACGACCAGATCGGCAACCGTGCCACGGGGGACAGGCTCTCGCAGTCCCTGTCCTACGGGCAGCTCGCCGTGGCCGCGGTCCTCACGCTGACCTCCCCGTTCACCCCCATGCTGTTCATGGGCGAGGAATACGGCGCCACCACACCATGGCAGTTCTTCACCTCCCATCCCGAACCGGAGCTCGGGAAGGCCACCGCGGAAGGGCGCATCAAGGAATTCGAGCGCATGGGGTGGGATCCCGCCGTCGTGCCTGACCCGCAGGACCCGGAAACCTTCCGCCGGTCCAAGCTGGACTGGGCCGAGGCCACCTCTGGCGACCACGCGCGGCTCCTGGAGCTGTACCGGGCGCTGACGGCGCTGCGCCGCGGGCATCCGGAACTGGCGGGGCTTGGCTTCGGCGGGACGGAAGTTAAGTTCGACGACGACGCGGGCTGGCTGCGGTTCCGGCGCGGATCCGTCGAGGTCCTGGTGAACTTCGGGGACTCGAAGGTCCGGCTGGACGAGGCCGCCGGCAGCGTGCTGCTGGCCACGGACAACGGAACCACACTGGACGGCGGGTCCCTGGAACTGGCGCCCTGGAGCGCTGCGATCCTCAAAGCCTGAACCGACGGAAGAGAGAAACTGATGACGTACATTGCAGCAGGCGACCGCTACGAATCCATGCCCTACCGCCGGGTGGGCCGCAGCGGCCTGAAGCTCCCGGCCATCTCGCTGGGACTGTGGCACAACTTCGGCGACGACAAGCGCTTCGAGGAACAGCGGGACATCCTCCGCCGCGCCTTCGACCTGGGCGTCAACCACTTCGACCTCGCCAACAACTACGGGCCGCCGGACGGGTCCGCCGAGACCAACTTTGGCCGGCACCTGCGGGACGACTTCAAGCCCTACCGCGACGAACTGGTCATCTCCACCAAGGCCGGCTACTACATGTGGCCCGGTCCCTACGGCGAATGGGGCTCGCGCAAGTACCTGATCTCCAGCCTGGACCAGTCGCTGCAGCGCATGGGACTGGACTACGTGGACATCTTCTACAGCCACCGGCCCGACCCGGAAACACCGATGGAGGAGACCATGGGTGCCCTGGACTACGCCGTCCGTTCCGGCAAGGCACTGTACGCGGGCATTTCCTCCTATACGCCGGAGCAGACCCTCGAGGCCGCCCGTATCCTCAAGGAACTGGGCACGCCGCTGCTGATCCACCAGCCCAGCTACTCCATGCTGAACCGCTGGACCGAGGACGGTTCACCCAACCTGTACGAGGTCCTGGACCAGGTGGGCGCCGGATCCATCGCCTTCTCGCCGCTGGCGCAGGGCATGCTCACCGACCGATACCTCCACGGCATTCCTGACGACTCGCGGGCAGCGAAGGCGCGCTTCCTCTCGGAGGACTCCATCACCGAGGAAAAACTGGACCGGGTCCGCGGACTGCGGAAGATCGCCCAAGGCCGGGGGCAGACCCTGGCCCAGATGGCCATCGCCTGGATCCTGCGCGACCAGCCCAAGGGCTCGCCCGTCACCTCGGCACTGGTTGGCGCCTCCAGCGTCCAGCAGTTGGAGGACACATTGTCCTCCATCAACAACCTCAGCTTCTCGGATGAAGAGCTGACCGCGATTGACGAGTTTGCGGTTGAGTCGGACATCAACCTCTGGAAGCAAAACGCCTGACGGTGATTCTCTTTACGCAGCGGGACCGGGTGCACTGCGCCCGGTCCCGCTGCGTTGGGTAGTATGAAAAGGCGCCGCGCGGCGCCGAGCCAGCCGGCCGCCGTCGTACTGTCTGCGAGGCAAACCCGGCCGGCTGACGTTTGTCCCCAAAGGAGTTCTGTGTCTTCACATCCCATCCGTGTTGCAATCGTTGGCGTGGGCAACTGCGCCGCCTCGCTGGTGCAGGGCGTCCAGTACTACAAGGATGCCGATCCCGCAGAGACTGTTCCGGGCTTGATGCATGTTGAGTTCGGCCAGTACCACGTGGGTGACGTTCAGTTCGTCGCCGCGTTTGATGTTGACGGCAAGAAGGTCGGCGTTGACCTTGCCGACGCCATCACGGCCAGCGAAAACAACACCATCAAGATCGCCGACGTCCCGCCCACCGGTGTCACCGTCCAGCGCGGCCACACCCTGGACGGGCTGGGCAAGTACTACCTCGAGACCATCGAGGAATCCACTGAAGAGCCCGTGGACGTGGTCCAGGCCCTCAAGGACGCTGCCGTTGACGTTATGGTCTGCTACCTGCCCGTCGGCTCCCAGGAAGCGGCCGAGTTCTACGCGCAGGCCGCGATCGACGCCGGCGTGGCGTTCGTGAACGCGCTGCCGGTCTTCATTGCCGGGACCAAGGAGTGGGCGGACAAGTTCACTGCCGCGGGTGTTCCGATCGTGGGCGATGACATCAAGAGCCAGATCGGCGCCACCATCACCCACCGGGTCATGGCGAAGCTGTTCGAGGACCGGGGCGTGACCCTGGACCGGACGTACCAGCTGAACGTTGGCGGCAACATGGACTTCAAGAACATGCTGGAGCGTGACCGGCTGGAGTCCAAGAAGATCTCCAAGACCCAGGCCGTGACCTCCAACGTTGAGGCCGAGCTGGCGGCCAAGGACGTGCACATCGGTCCGTCCGACTACGTGCAGTGGCTCGATGACCGCAAGTGGGCGTTCGTCCGCCTGGAGGGCCGCAACTTTGGCGACGCCCCCGTGTCGCTGGAGTACAAGCTGGAGGTCTGGGATTCCCCGAACTCCGCAGGTGTGATCATCGACGCGATCCGCGCCGCGAAGATCGGCCTGGACCGTGGCATCGGCGGCCCGCTGCTGTCCGCGTCGAGCTACTTCATGAAGTCCCCGCCGGAGCAGTTCAACGACGACCTCGCCCGCGAAAAGGTGGAAGCCTTCATCCGCGGCGACGTGGAGCGCTAGAACTCCACACCTCGTTGCCGACGCTCCCTCACCCTCCGGGGTGGGGGAGCGCCGCCATTTAAGACGCCCCATCACTTCCTGCAGGTTTTCTGGCGACGCCCGCTCACTTTTGGCGGATTTTTCTACGACGCCCGCTCACTCTTGACGACTATTCTGGGGACGCCCGCTCGCATCTCACCGGCGAACGTTCAGTCGATCCCAGCTGAAAGTGAGCCCCGTTCAACTAGTCCCCGTTTGCGAACCCCGACGCCACCGTCGCATCCGCCACAGAGTTCTTCACGGCTCGCCTGATCTTTCTGATAGCGGCAGCGAAGCTGTCCTTCTGATCGGCCTTGTCGACGATGATGACAGTCCACCCGGCCGCTTCGAAGGCCTTGTCCCTGCGCCGATCGCTTAGTCGCTGGGCTTCCATAAGGTGATGGCCGCCGTCGTACTGGATAGCAATTCTTCGCTGCCGAAATCCGAGGTCGGCAGACGACGATCGAGGGTCTCCAGGATAAAGTGCCAGCTGCAGCTCTGGCTCCGGGAGACCAGCGTCAAACATGGCCAACCGGAGGAAGGTCTCGGGCGCGGAGTCCGATCCAACCCGCGCCAAGTCCAGTGCCTGCCGGGCACGCACAACCCCTTGAAGGTTTGGATGACGGGCAACCATGTCCCGTAGTTCCTCAATTGTTGAGTAGGCGCCCTCCCTGCCCTCCAGTTCAGGCCGGGGCAGCCGTACCAGTTGGTCCGCCATAGCCACCAAGTCTGCCAACGGCAGTAGCCGTGACATGTCCAGCCATGTCCGTGCCCGTGTGCTGATCCATATCCCCTCGACGAACTCCACCTCGCCAGGCTTCACAATGAGCCGGTGGCCGTGAATTCCTTTCCTGCGGGCTCCCGGAAGCAGCGTGGGCTTGCTTAGGTGAAGTTCATTGGAGTCGGACAACCAAGCGGGCAGGAGCGAACTCTGGAGGCGCGCCGCTGTCACATGGGAAATCCATGCGCCGGGCGTCGCCTCCGACAATGCGCGGGCAGCATGCTCGAGGCAGAAGTCCCATGCAGCAGGGCGGTAGAGGCCCCGGCTGATGTGTTCGACGTCGTTGTGACGCAGGCGGTTGTGGTCCAGTCCGGCGCTTCTTGAGCTTTCAAGCGTGAAGGGTCTGCCAGCCAGATGCACAGGCAAGGGAAGGCGGGATCGCATACTGCATTGTCATGCATATGTCGGATACCCGTGTTGAGTTATCCACAGGCCGTGCCGGTTCGCCGTTTTGCCCGACGCTCGCCGCGGAAGGGGGTGAGCGGGGGTTTGGTTTTGTGCTGCCAAAGGTGAGCGGGGGTTTGGTTTTGTGCTGCCAAAGGTGAGCGGGGGTTTGGTTTTGTGCTGCCAAAGGTGAGCGGGGGTTTGGTGTTGTGCTGCCAAAGGTGAGCGGGCGTGTCAGGTGAGGCCTACCGGGTTGCCGTCCGCGTCCACGTCCATGCGCAGGGCTGCCGGGACGGCGGGGAGGCCGGGCATGGTCATCACCGCGCCGGTCAACGCCACGATGAAGCCCGCACCTGTCTTGGGCAGGAGGTCCCGGACATGGATGGTGAAGCCCTTCGGGGCACCGAGCCGGGAGGCATCGTCCGTGAACGAGTACTGTGTCTTGGCCATGCAGACCGGGAGCCCGCTCCAGCCGTTCCGCTCGATATCGGCCAGCCGCTTCAACGCCGGAACCGAGAAATCCACGCCGTCGGCGCCGTAGATCTCCTGGGCAATGGTCCGGATCTTGTCCTCCACCGGCAGTCCCAGGGCGTAGAGGTGCCGGAAGCTGTTGGGCCCCTCCGCAGCCTGGAGGACCAACGCTGCCAGTTCGTCGCCGCCGTCACCGCCGCCGCCGCGACCCCACACGTCCGCCACGGCCGCCGCCACGCCTTCGGCAGCACACCAGGCCAGCAGCCAGTCCAGCTCCTCCTGGGAATCGGAGGAGAACCTGTTGATCGCCACCACCGGGGTGACCCCGAACTTCTCCACGTTGCGCACGTGCCGGCGCAGGTTGGCCACCCCTGTTTCGAGGGCCGCCAGGTCCGGCTGGGCCAGCCGGTCCTTGGCCACCCCGCCCTGCATCTTCAGCGCCCGCACCGTGGCCACTACCACCACGGCCGACGGCGCCAGGCCCCCGTACCGGGCCTTGATGTCCATGAACTTCTCGGCCCCCAAATCCGCGCCGAAACCGGCCTCCGTGACCACGATGTCCGCCAGCCGCCGGGCGGTCTGGGTGGCAATCAACGAATTACAGCCGTGCGCGATGTTGGCGAACGGGCCGCCGTGGACCAGGGCCGGGGTGCCGGCGATGGTCTGGACCAGGTTGGGTTTGACCGCCTCCTTCAGGAGCAGCGTCAAGGCGCCCTGCACCCCCAGGTCCGCCACCGTTACGGGTACCCGGTCGTAGGTGTAGCCGAAGGTGATCCGGCCCAGCCGGGAGCGCAGGTCCGCCAGATCCTTGGCCAGGCAGAAGACGGCCATGACCTCGGAGGCCACGGTGATGTCGAACCCGTCCTGCCGCGGCACCCCCTGCGAAGGCCCGCCCAGGCCAATGACCACTTCACGCAAGGCGCGGTCGTTCATGTCCAGCACACGCTTGAACGTCATGCGGCGGGGATCGATATTGAGCGCGTTGCCCTGGTAGATGTGGTTGTCCACCAGCGCCATCAGGGCGTTGTTGGCCGAGGTGATCGCATGGAAGTCGCCGGTGAAGTGCAGGTTGATCTCATCCATGGGCAGCACCTGCGAATAGCCGCCGCCGGTGGCGCCGCCCTTCATCCCCAGGACCGGACCCAGCGAGGGTTCCCGCAGCGCGATCATCACCTTCCGGCCGGCCCTGGCCAGGGAATCCGCCAATCCCACGGTGGTGGTGGATTTGCCCTCGCCGGCGGGCGTGGGGGACATGGCCGAGACCAGCACCACTTTGCCGTAGGGAGCCGGCGCATCGAGCTTGGCCGGATCGATCTTGGCCTTGAACCGCCCGTACTGTTCCAGGGCTTCCGGATTAACCCCCGCGGCAGCCGCGATGTCCGCAATGGGACGGATCCGGGCAGCCCGGGCTATCTCGAGATCAGAAGGGAGAGCAGACATCGTTGTCCTTTCCTGCGCAGCTTCATCCTGCCCAGTCCATTCCGGCGCCGGCAGGCGCCGGAGGCCTGCCCCTAAGCTAACAGCACCCGGGGCGCCCGCGAAGGAAAAGGAAAAGCCCATGACAGAAAAGCCGGGCGGGAAACCAGGGCAGGAACGTCACGAAGCGGGAACCACCGGGGCCAGGCGCCGGCCCACAAAATTCTCGACGGCGGCATGGTAGCTTTCCAGCGTGATGGCGGCTGTGCGCTGCCAGCCGGAGTTCTGGGCGCGGATGGCGGCGGCGCGGCCCAGTTCTTCGCGGGTGGCGGGGTCGTCGTACAGGGCTTCGAGGGCATCGGCCCAGTCGGCGGCATGGTGGCCATCCACCAGGAGCCCCGTCCGGCCGTGGAAGATGGCGCGGGACAGCCCGCCGACGCGGGTGGCCACGACGGGCGTACCGCAGGCCTGGGCCTCGAGTGCCACCAGCCCGAAGGATTCGCTGAAGGAAGGCATCACCACCACGTCCGCCGCGCGGAACCAGGACGCCAGCTCAGGTGCCTTAACCGGCGGAAGCTGCGTGACGACGTCGTCCATTCCTGCCTCCGCAACCAGGCAGCGCAGGTTGAATTCCTTGTTGCCGCTCAGGGCGCCCAGGATGGTGACGCGCAGGTCGATGTCCGGCCGGCGTTTGCGCAGCAGCGCCGCCGCCTTGACCAGGACCTGCGGGCCCTTCAGCCGTTGGATGCGGCCGGCGAACACCAGATGGAAGGTGTCCGGGCTGATGCCGTGCCGGGCCCGGGACCGCGCCCGGAATGCCGGCGTGAAGGTGGCCAGGTCCACTCCGGGCGGGGCGATGTCGATGCGGTCGTAGGTGGCGCCGTAGTGGGAAACGAGCTCGGCTGCCTCGGAGCTGGTGTTGGCGATCAGCCGTGCCGCGCCGTCCACGATGCGGTGCTCGCCCACCTCGCGCCGGCGCGGCTCCGGCTGTTCGCCTGATTCAAGGAGCAGGTTCTTGACCTTGGCCATGGTGTGCATGGTGTGCACCAGCGGCACGCCCCACAGTTCGGACAGTTCCAGCCCGGCGATCCCGGACACCCAGTAATGCGAATGGATGACGTCATAGCGGCCGTGGGGCTGCCGGCGGCGGATCTGTTCGATCTCGGCCACCATGGCGTGCAGCAACCCCGGCAGCTCCTCTTTGGGGATCTTCTTGGGCGGCCCGGCCAGGACATTGTGCACGCAGACGCCGGGATCGGGATGCTCGACAGCGGGCTGGTCGGCTGAGGTGGCGCGTGTGAAGATCTCCACTTCCACGCCCGCCTCGGCCAGGGCGGAGGCCAGCTCGCGGATATAGACGTTCATTCCGCCGGCGTCACCGGAGCCCGGCTGTTCCATGGGGGAGGTGTGGAGGGAGAGCAGCGCGACCCTGCGGATCAGTGCCACGGGACCTCCTTCCGGCCGCCGGCGGGTATCAGGGGAGCCGGCTCAGTGCGCATTCGATAAAACATTACTCCTTCCCCTAACGCCCGCCGCCCTCCCAGATCTTCCCCAAAGCCGGGAAAGCCTGCTCATAACCAGCCAGAAGCTTCGCGGCGAGGTCCGGCGAATCCACGAGCGGGTGCCGGGCGAAGGCTTCAAGGGCTGCCTCGCGGGCTCCGGTGCCGGCGGCCCGGACCACGAGCCGTTCCACCTCTTTGACCCGCTGGAGCAGCCGCAGCTGCGGGCCGTCCGGCGCCTGCTGTGGCAGGGGCACGGCGCCCCTGGCCGTCACCGTGCAGGGAACCTCGACGACGGCGTCGGCGGGGAGGCCTGGAATGGCAGGCTGGGGCGCGGGCGGGGCAGCCGTGGCGGAGGCGGGTGGGTGGCCTTCAGGTGTCCCGGCGGGTGCCGCCGTGTTCCGGGTGTTCAGGACCAGTTGGGTCTCCCCGCGGCCGGCCAGGGCCCGCATGGCCGCCAGCGCCACCCGCTCATAGCCGCCCCCGGCCAGGTCCTCCTCGGCGCGGCGCTCGCCGTCGTGCCGGGCCTCGGCCAGGTAGCCCTCTTCGCGGGAGCGCCGCGCCTCCTCCCACAGCCGGTAGGCGTCCGGCCCGGCAGCAGCCAGCCGCGGGTAGAGCTCCCGCTGCTGGCTGTGGATGGTCTCGCCCCGGGTCTGCGCCATGGCCTGCATCGCCTGCCGGGCTGCGTCGCGCTGGTAGTAGTAATACAGGTACTCGTTTGGAAGCATGCCCAGTTGGGCCAGGAACGGCTGCGGGAAAAGGCGGCCTTCCTCGAACGACTGCAGTGCGCCGGCATCCGCCAAAAGGCCACGCAGCACGTCCCGGCCGCCGGACTCCAGGCGGTACAGCCAGCCCAGGTGGTTCAGCCCGTAGTAGCCCACGCCGTCGAGCCTTCCCTCCGGCAACTGCACCCCGGCAGCGGCCGCCGCCCGCTGCACCAGACCGCCGGCAGAGTCGCAGATCCCGATGACCCGGTGGCCCAGGACGGGAAGCAGCGCCTCGGTGACCATCCCGGCAGGGTTGGTGAAGTTGACCAGCCACGCGTCAGGGCAGTGCTCCCGCATCAGCCGGGCAAGGCCAAGCATCTGCGGAATGGTCCGCAAAGCGTACGAAATTCCCCCGGCCCCCGTGGTCTCCTGGCCCAGCAGCCCTAGGTCCTGCGCCACCTTCTCGTCCGCAATGCGCCCCGCTGTACCGCCCGGCCGGATCGCGGCGAACACCACGGTGGTGCCGGGCAGTGCTTCGGCAGGATCGGTGGTGGCGTGGACCGGAAGACGGGCACCATCACCCACCGGCATGCTCTCCAGCACGGCGGTGACGGCATCAAGGCGCGCGGGATCGACGTCGTACAGCACCAGCTCGGTGACCAGCCCGGCAAAGCGGCCGGACACCAGGGCCCGGTATATCAGCGGCACCCGGAAACCCCCGCCGCCGGCAATCAGAAGCCGCATACCATGCAGTGTAGGCGGGGTGTCCCGCGGCCTGTCCACGCCCGACCAAGGCCCCTACCGCAGCGGTGCGGCACGGCGTATCCTGCGCACTATGGACGCCATCCCAGCACGCCCCTACGACCCCCTGGCTGCCGTCCGTTCACCGGCCGAACCCGGATTCGACCTCTTGCTGGCCGGGACCGTGTTCCAGGACATCATCTTCACCGGCCTGCCCCACGGGCCCGAACCCGGCACGGAAATCTGGAGCGACGGCATGGGCAGCTGCCCCGGCGGGGTGGCCAACCAGGCCATTGCCGCTGCCAGGCTTGGGCTGCGCACCGGGCTGGCAGCTGCTTTCGGCGACGACGGGTACGGGGACTTCAACTGGAAGATCCTTTCCGGCCAGGAACACGTGGACCTCAGCCTTTCCCGACGCGTCCCGGGCTGGCACTCCCCGGTGACCGTGTCCCTCTGCGTGGACCAGGACCGCTCCCTGGTGACCCACGGGCACTCCGCACCGGTGACAAATTCCGAGCTGATCGGAGACCCGCCCAAGGCCCTCGCCGGAATCGCTGAGGTGGGCCTGGAAGTGGAGCCGTGGGCCCACGCAGCCCACGCCGGCGGGGTAAAGCTGTTCGGCGATGTTGGATGGGACCCCAGCGGGGAATGGGCGCCCGTCAGGCTCGACAACCTGCAGTACTTCTACGCCTTCCTGCCCAACCAGCGCGAGGCCATGGCGTTCACGGGCAAGGACAATCCGTGGAGCGCCTTGTACGCGCTGGCGGACCACGTTCCGGTGGCTGTCGTAACCCTGGGCCCGCAGGGCGCCATGGCCGTGGACTCGGAAACGGGCGAGGAAGAATGGGTCCCGTCGCTTCCGGTCAAGGCGCACGACCCCACCGGAGCCGGCGACTGCTTCGACGCAGCCTTCATCGTGGGCACCCTGGCCGGGTGGCCGCTGGGGGACCGGCTGCGCTTTGCCAACCTGTGCGCGTCCATGGCGGTGCAGGAGGTGGGCGGCTCGCTGGCGGCGCCGGGTTGGGGCGACATTGCCGACTGGTGGAGACGCGCCAACGCCCGCCCCGAACGGCAGACGAGCCAGTGGCTGCGGCGCTTCGGGTTCCTCGCTGACATCATCGACGACGTGCCGCTGTCAGCCCAGCGCAGGGCGGCCGCCACCATCGCGCACTTGTCGGATGCTTAGGCGGCGTTGGAGGCCCTGATTATTCGGCGCGAAGTGCCCGCACTAGAATCACTTAGGTGACCTATCCCGCAACAACCGGTGAATTCAGCGCTGCCTCCGGGCCGGACCCCCGCCACGAGCGGTCGGCCGTGATCGACCTGGACGCCATCCGGCACAACGTCCGCCGGCTTGCCGCCGCTGCCTCCCCCGCGAAAGTCATGGCCGTCGTCAAGGCGGATGCATACGGGCACGGCGCCGTCCCCGTGGCCCGCGCAGCCCTGCAGACAGGCGCGGCCTGGCTCGGCGTGGCCCACATTTCCGAGGCCCTGGCGCTGCGCGCCGCCGGCATCGACGCGCCGCTTCTCGCCTGGCTGCACACCACGGACAGCAACTTCGGTGCCGCGGTGGCCGCCGGCGTCGATATTGGCTGCTCAGGGTGGGAGCTGGAACGCATCGTGGCCGCGGCCCGTGAGCAGGAGCGGCCGGCACGGGTGCATCTCAAGGTGGACACCGGGCTGGGACGGAACGGAGCCACCCCCGAGTCCTGGGACCGCCTGGTGGGGGAAGCCGTGGAATACCAGGACCAGGGCCTGCTGCGGGTAGTTGGCATCTTCTCCCACCTGGCCGTGGCCGACGAACCGGAGCGGCCCGAAACGGACCAGCAGGTGGCCGCGTTCCGGGAGGCGCTGGCCATTGCCGAGGACGCGGGCGTGGATCCCGAGGTCCGGCACCTTGCCAACACCCCCGCCACCCTGTCCCGCCCGGACACGCACTTCGACCTGGTCAGGGTTGGCCTGGGCATCTATGGGCTGTCGCCGTTTGACGGGCAGACTTCAGCAGAACTGGGACTCCGGCCCGCCATGACGCTGCGCACCCTCGTGTCGCAGTGCAAGGACGTGCCCGAGGGGCAGGGCGTCTCCTACGGGCTGCATTACCGCACCAGGACGGCGAGCACGCTGGCCCTGATTCCGGTGGGCTATGCCGACGGCGTCCCCCGGGTCGCCACCGGTGGACCCGTCCGCGTCGCAGGGAAGACCTATCCCGTGGTGGGCCGGATCGCGATGGACCAGATGGTGATCGACCTTGGGCCGGAGGCATCCGGGGCTGACCTGCAGGGCGCGGAAGCGGAACTGTTCGGGGACGGCGCCGACGGCGGGCCCACCGCGGAGGACTGGGCACGCGCCGCGGGGACCATCAACTATGAAATCGTGACCCGCATCAGCCCCCGTGTTCCGCGCCGCTTCATCAACGAGGACCAGCCGGCGGGCACCGGCCACGCGGGCAACGGGCACGGCCTGGTGGGCGCGCCCGGCTCGGCGGGGGCCGCATGAGCGCGGCCGGACAGTTGGCTGCCAACTGGGAAAAGACGTTCACGGCGACGACGGCGGAACAGACGCACGCGTTCGGCGCACGTTTGGCGGAGGTGCTGCGGGCCGGGGACCTGCTGGTGCTTTCCGGTGAGCTGGGTGCCGGGAAAACCACCTTCACCCAAGGACTGGGCGAGGGGCTGGGTGTCCGCGCAGGCATCATCTCACCCACCTTTGTGCTGGTCCGGATCCACCCGAACCTGCCGGATGGTCCGCGTCCCGGCGGCCCCGACCTTGTGCACGTGGACGCCTACCGGCTGGGTTCCGCAGCGGAGATCGACGACATCGACCTCGAAAACACCATGGACTCGTCCGTGACCGTGGTGGAGTGGGGACAGGACCGGGTGGAGCACCTCAGCGAGAGCCGGCTGGAGATCGACCTCCTCCGTGCCATCGGGCTGGATGCCGCCGGCAGTGGAGGTGGAAGCCTGGACTTCGACGGCGAAGACACCGACGAGCCCCGCACCATCGTGATGCGCGGCCACGGGCCGCGCTGGGCAACTGCCCCCGAACTGGGTGCCCCCGAACTGGGTGGGCCGGAGCTGGGTGGGCCGGAGCTGGGCGGACCGGAAGGAAGCACCCCATGCTGATCCTCGCGATTGACACTTCCGCGGTGGCCAGCGCCGCGCTGGTGTCCGATGCAGCCCCCGAAGGCGTGGTGGCCAGCTTCTCCACGGAGGACACCCGCAGCCACGCCGAGGTGCTCGCTCCCGGCATCCACACCCTGCTGTCCGAAGCCGGCGTCACCGGGCAGGACATCGATGCGCTGGTGGTGGGCGTAGGCCCCGGCCCCTTCACCGGGCTGCGCTCGGGCATTGCCACCGCCCGGACGCTGGCGTTCGTCTGGGGCAAGCCGCTGCACGGCCTGATGAGCCTGGACGCGGTGGCCCTGGAGGTAGCCGAATCCACCGCCGCCGTCCCGGAGTTCCTGGTGGCCACCGACGCCCGCCGGAAAGAGGTCTACTGGGCGCGCTACAGCCTGGGTGACGGGCAGCTGCCGCTGCTGGAGGACGGCCCCCATGTTGGTTTCGCCGCCGACCTGCCGGACCTGCCCGCCTTCGGCGCGGGCGCAGGTCTCTACGCCGACGTCCTCCAAGCCGATCCCGAGTTCGCGGGGGAGCAGCCCGACGCCCTGTATCTTGGCCAGTTTGCCCTGGCGCGGCTGGCTGCCGGGGAGGCCCTGCTGGACACCACGCCCCTGTACCTGCGCGAATCAGATGCCCAGGTACCCGGACCACGGAAGCGTGCACTGTGAGTACCACCCCGGAACCCCACATGGCAGGCGTCACCGTCCGCGACATGACCCTGGGCGATGTACCCGCCGTCGGCGCCCTGGAACACAAGCTCTTCCCCATCGACGCCTGGCCCGTGCAGATGTTCCTGGATGAACTCTCCCAGCCGGAAACCCGCCGCTACCTTGTGGCGGAGACCACCGACGGCATCGTGGGCTACGCCGGGCTGATGTGCATCGAGCCCATCGCCGACATCCAGACCATCGCCGTCGTTCCTGATTACGAGGGGCGGGGAATCGGCAGCAGGCTGCTCACCCAACTCATCGCCGAGGCCAGGCACCGCGGTGCCGCCGATGTCCTGCTTGAGGTCCGCGCCGACAACCCGCGGGCGCAGCAGCTGTACGTGCGGTTCGGCTTCGAACAGATCCACATCCGCCCCCGCTACTACCGCGACGGCGTGGATGCGCTCATCATGCGGCTCCAGCTGGCCGCACCGGAAACTGATGGCCACCAAGCAACGGAAGCAGGCCGGCAATGAACCGCTCACAGCCCCTGGTGCTGGGGATCGAATCATCCTGCGACGAAACCGGCGTGGGCATCGTCCGCGGCACCACCCTCCTGACCAACACCGTCTCCTCCTCCATGGACGAGCACGTCCGCTTTGGCGGCGTCATCCCCGAGATCGCCTCGCGCGCCCACTTGGACGCGTTCGTCCCCACGCTCGATCAGGCGCTGGCAGACGCAGGCGTGAGCCTTGACGAGGTGGACGCCATCGCCGTCACATCCGGGCCCGGGCTGGCCGGCGCACTCATGGTGGGTGTCTGCGCTGCCAAGGCGCTCGCCGTCGCCACCGGGAAGCCGCTGTACGCGATCAACCACCTGGTGGCGCACGTGGGCGTGGGGCTGCTGGATGACCGCGCCAACGGCCGGAAGCAGGAGCTGCCGGAGAACCTGGGCGCCCTGCTGGTGTCCGGCGGCCACACCGAAATCCTGCGGATCAGGACCATCACCAGCGACGTGGAGCTCCTGGGCTCCACCATCGACGACGCCGCCGGCGAGGCCTACGACAAAGTGGCACGCATCCTGGGTCTTGGCTACCCGGGCGGCCCTGCGATCGACAAGGTGGCCCGCGGCGGCAATCCCAAGGCCATCCGCTTCCCCCGCGGCCTCACCCAGCCCAAGTACATGGGCACGGCGGATGAGCCGGGGCCGCACCGGTATGACTGGTCCTTCAGCGGCCTCAAGACGGCAGTGGCCCGGTGCGTGGAGCAGTTCGAGGCCCGCGGCGAAGAGATCCCCGTGGCTGACATCGCGGCCGCCTTCCAGGAAGCCGTGGTGGACGTGATTTCGTCCAAGGCGGTGCTGGCCTGCCGCGAGTACGGCATCAAGGATGTCCTGCTGGGTGGGGGAGTGGCGGCCAACTCGCGGCTGCGGGAACTGACCGGGCAGCGGTGCGCGTCCGCCGGCATCCGGCTGCACGTGCCGCCCCTGGACCTCTGCACGGACAACGGCGCCATGGTGGCCGCCCTCGGCGCACAGCTGGTGATGGCCGGCGTCGAACCCAGTGGAATCGCCTTCGCCCCGGACTCGTCAATGCCGGTTACATTGGTGTCGCTGCCGGCCTGACGGCAGAGCGCCGGGGGAAAGCGAACCGTCGCGGGGCACTTTGGCGGGCTCCGCCGTCGTACATCACGATGGCGGCCGGCGTGTCCGTGCCGAAGTGCCCCACTTCGGGCAGGAGCACGTTACGCGGTGGGGCCGTTCCGCATCTGCTTGACCAGGTCCAGCACCACGGCCTGGAGGTTCCCGCCATTTTCCGCGGCCACGCGGCGCTGGCGCTGGTACCCGGCGCCGCGGCGGATGATCTTCTCGACGTCGGCAAGCTCGTCGGCGCAGCGCAGCTTGGCCGCCACCGGCTCCAGCCGGTTCAGCGTCTCCAGCAGGTGCTCGGTGACCAGCTGTTCCCGCCCTGCGGCGTCCAGGATGATGATGGCGTCCAGGCCGTACCGGGCGGCGCGCCACTTGTTCTCCTGCACGTGCCAGGGCGGCATGGTGGGAATGGTGCCGCCGTTGTCCAGGGTGGTGGAGAACTCGTCCACCAGGCATTGGGTGAGGGCCGCAATGGCACCCACTTCCTCCAACGTGGCCAGGCCGTCGCAGATGCGCATCTCGATGGTGCCAAGCGCCGGCACGGGCCGGATGTCCCAGCGGATCTCAGAGATGGTGTCGATCACGCCGGTGGTGAACATGTCCTGCACGTAGGACTCGTATTCCTCCCAGGATTTGAACTGGAAGGGCAGGCCGGCGGTGGGAAGCTGCTGGAACATCAGGGCCCGCTGGGAGGCATATCCGGTATCCTCGCCGCCCCAGAAGGGGCTGGATGCGGAGAGCGCCTGGAAGTGCGGGAAGTAGTTGACCAGGCCGTCCAGGACGGGGAGTGCCTTGTCGCGGCGGTCAAGTCCTACGTGCACGTGAACGCCGTAAATGACCATCTGCCGGCCCCACCACTGGGTGCGGTCGATGAGTTTGGCGTAGCGGGCCTTGTCCGTCACGGGCTGCAGCTGCGGCGGGCTGAACGGGTGGCTGCCGGCGCAGAAGAGTTCCACGCCCATGGGATCGGTGATTTCGCGGACGGCGGCAACAGACCGGCTGAGGTCTTCCTTGGCCTCGGCAGCTGTTTCGCAGATGCCGGTGACCAGTTCCACGGTGTTCAGCAGCAGTTCCTGCTTGATGTGCGGATGTTCGTCGTCTTCGTTGAGTTCCGGGTGGCGGGAAGCAACTCCGCGGAGCACCTGGTTGGCCACGGATGCGAGCTCGCCCGTCTTTCCGTCCACCAGGGCAAGCTCCCACTCAACACCGAGGGTTGACTGCCTCGATGGGGCGAAGTCGATCTTCACACGTTTCCTCACTGTCCGGTTTGCCGCTGGCTGATGCCGCTCACAGGCTGCTGCCGGCAGGCGAACGGGTGGTTCAAGTCTAGTGCAGGGGTAGCATCGTATTGATGGCCCCGTTCCCCACGCGTCACAGACCTGCCAAAACCACTCCCGCCAAATCCTTCCCGCTCCTCCTGGCCCTGTCGGCCCTGGCGCTGGCCTCCTGCACAGCCTCCCCAACAGCAGCCCCGCCGTCGTCGTCCTCCGGGCCCACCGGGGCGTCCCCTTCGGCGTCGGCAAGTACGACGACGGCGCCTCCCACCGCTTCTGCCTCACCTGACGCAGGCTCCCGCCCCCTGGGGTGGGGCCCGGAGCAGCGCGACCAGGACGCCGCCGTCGCGGCCGTGGCAGCCATGACTCCGGAGGAGAAGGCGGGGCAGGTTCTGCTCCCGTTCTTCAAGGGCAACCAGGTGGAGGCGCACGCCGCGCTCATCCAGCGGCTGCACCTGGCCGGATCCATCGTCATGGGCGACAACGTGCCACGCGATCCGCAGGGGAACGTGGATGTTGCCGCCATGGGCGCGGTGAACCAGCGGCTGCAGCAGGCTGTCGGCGCCGGCGGCCGGCGGTGGCCCGGGATCATCGGCGTGGACCAGGAAGGGGGCGCCGTGGCACGCCTGGGGCAGCCCCTGACTGAATGGCCCACGCCCATGAGCTACGGAGCGGCCGGCAACCCGGCCCTGACCCGGGAAGCAGGAAAGGGCCTGGCCGGCGAGCTGGTGCCGCTGGGATTCGACCTCGACTTCGCGCCGGATACCGACGTGACCATCGGGCCCAGCGACCCCACCATCGGCGCGCGCTCCATGTCCGCGGATCCTGCCGCCGCCGCAGCCCACGGGGTCGCCTTCGCCCAGGGCATGCTGGACGCCGGCGTGCTTCCCACCGTCAAGCACTTTCCCGGCCACGGCTCGGTGACCGCGGACTCCCACCTCAGCCTCCCGGTCCAGCCGGCCGGCATCGACCAGCTCCGGGCCCGGGACTGGAAACCCTTCCAGGCGGCGGTGGCCGCGGGCCTGCCGGTCGTCATGACGGGCCACATCGCTGTGCCTGCGCTGGAGCCCGGTGTGCCGGCGTCGCTCTCCGCACCGAGCTACGCCGCGATGAGGGAGCTCGGATTCAAAGGTGTAGCCGTGACGGACGCCCTCAACATGGGAGCCGTGGACAAGCAGTACCCCGCCGGCGCAGCAGCCGTAAAGGCTTTGGGAGCCGGCGCCGACCTGTTGCTGATGCCCGCGGACGTGGAACAGGCGCACGCCGCCATCCTCCAGGCCCTGGCCGCCGGCACGCTTCCCGCCTCCCGGCTGGATGAGGCCGCGCAGCGGGTGGCCACCATGATGATCTGGCATGCCCGGACCACGCCGCCTGCCGGAACAGCCGGCACAGGTGCCCCGGCCGGAAGCGGTGCGGCGTTGTCGGCGCGGGTCTCGGCGTCGGCCGTGACGGTTGTCTCCGGTCCCTGCAGCGGACCCCTGGTGCCCGGTGCGGTGCGTGTGGCTGGCGGGGGACCGGGGGACCGGGAGCGCTTCGAAGCCGCCGCCGCACGTGCCGGCCTCGCGGTTGGATCAGGACCGCTGGTGAACCTCATCGGCTTCGGCGGGAATCCAGCGGCCGGGGACATTGCCGTGGCCCTGGATGCCCCCTGGCCGCTCCAAAACTCCACGGCTCCGGTGAAGCTGGCGCTGTACGGCCGCACCGACGCCGCCTTTGATGCGCTGGTGGCCGTGCTGGCAGGCAAGGCGCCTGCTCCCGGGAACCTGCCCGCCGCCGTCGGGCCTTTCCCTGCGGGAACCGGCTGCCCCTGACCTCTGGCTCCTGCCCCGGACCCCGGACCGGGGACCCCGCACGATGGCTGGAACGCGTTTAATGGTCTGGTGCCCATTCTGAATAAAGACATGACCCTCTGCATCTCGCTGTCGGCCCGCCCCAGCAACAACGGGACCCGCTTCCACAACCATCTGTACGGACAGCTGGGCCTGAACTGGATCTACAAGGCGTTCGCGCCCACCAACCTGGAACAGGCCATCGCCGGAGTGCGGGGCCTGGGCATCCGCGGCTGTGCCATCTCCATGCCGTACAAGGAAGACGTCATCGCGCTGGTGGACGAGATGGACCCGTCCGCCAAGGCCATCGACTCCGTGAACACCATCGTGAACACCGACGGCCACCTCAAGGCGTACAACACCGACTACACGGCCATTGAGCAGCTGCTGGCATCCAACGGGGTCCCCACCGACTATTCCGTGCTGGTCCAGGGGGCAGGCGGGATGGCCAAGGCCACCGTCGCCGCGCTCCGGGACGCCGGTTTCAAGGACGTCACCGTCATCGCCCGGAACGAGGCCGCCGGGCGTGCGCTCGCAGGCCAGTACGGTTTCCAGTGGCGTGCAGCGCTCGACGGCGGGACGGCGGACATGATCATCAACGTCACCCCCATCGGCATGGCGGGCGGCGCCGAAGCGGACAGCCTGTCCTTCCCCGCGGAGGCCATCGAGGCCGCACGCGTGGTCTTCGACGTGGTGGCACTGCCCGCCGAGACGCCGCTGATCCGGGCCGCCCGCGCGGCAGGCAAGCACGTCATCACCGGTGCGGAGGTTGCCACCATCCAGGCCCTGGAACAGTTTGTGCTGTACACGGGAGTGCGCCCCACCGCGGAACAGGTCCGGGCAGCCGAGGAGTTCATGCGCGCCCAGTAGGCGTTTACACCGGTTCCACCACGATGGCCACGCGGTCCTCGCCGATGCGAGTCAGGACCAGCGTGGCCGTCCTGGCGGAACCCTTTTTGGCGGCGCCCTTGCCCTGCGGGAGGAGCTGCTTCCGCAGCTCTTCCGGGGTCACCGCTGTGCCGCGCTTCTTGATGTCCAGCACGGTGATCCCCTCCTCCTTCACCCAGGCCTTGAGTGCCTTGACGTTGTAGGGCATGACTTCCAGGACCCTGTAAGCCTTGGCGAACGGGGTGTTCAGAAGTTCCGCGGCACAGATGTAGGCAATGTGTTCATCCACCAGGTGCCCGCCGAGCTGCAGCGCCACGTCGGCAACCAGCCCGGCACGGATCACGGCGCCGTCGGGTTCGTACAGGTAACCCTCCACGGGTCCCACCGGAGCGGCCGGGCCGGCGCCGAATTCCTCTGCGCTGGTCAGCTCGGCGGGCCCCTGGGACCCCAGGACCAGGGCCGCCCGGCGGACCCCGGGCCTGCGCACGGCGTTGAACCAGAGGGCCACCTCGGTCACGTCCCCGGCAACCGAAACCCACTGGGCTTCGCATCCCGTGGGCACGGACCCGTGGGGCATGCCGGGGCCCATCTTCACGCCCACCGCCTTCCCCCCGGCCGCCAGCGACTCCACGAAGGACAACGGCGGTGAGAACGCCTCCGGGTCCCAGATCCGCTTGGTCCCCGACGTGGAAGTGACGCGGCGTGCCGGATCCAGCCAGACGCCGTCGATCCCCTCCAGCGGGACCGATGCCGCGTCCGCGTGGACCACCGTGGCATTGGGGAAGGGGATGAGGTTCATGGTGGCGCAGGCGGCGGTGGTTTCATCCATCTCCACGGCGGTGACGGTGATGTCCAGGGAAGCCAGGGCCATGGCGTCGGCACCAAGACCGCAGCCCAGGTCCGCCACGTGCCGGATCCCGGCTGCGGCGAACCGCTGCGCGTGGTGTGCGGCGACGTTCAGCCGGGTGGCCTGCTCAAGGCCTGCCTGGGTGAAAAGCATCTGGCGGGCGAACTCACCAAACTTCGCCTCGGCCCTGGTCCGCAGCCTGGACTGCGTCAGGACGGCGGATACAAGTTCGCCCGGGTGGCCGGCTTTCCGGAGCGTCGAATTGAGCTCAAACGCGTCCTCTTCGCGGTAGGGGCCCAGCGATGCCAGCAACTCCCAGCCTTCGGGGGTCAACAGGGGTGCGATCTGGTCCTGGGGAGCGTGGGGCATGGTTTCCAGCCTAGTGGAGGACGGCTGCCGGGATGCGGATACTGTTGAAACCATGGATGACAGCGCAGCCCCAGGGGAGACCGGCGAACATCGACCCAGGGACCGCGGTGTGGCTAGGTTTGCCCGTCCAGCCCTGATCGCCGCGGCCGTGGTGGCCGTGGTGTGCATCGCCCTGTTGGTGATCATTTTCCTGCTGGACACGTTCAACGCCACCGTTTATTCGGTGGGCGGCAACGACATCCACGACAACACGCAGGAGGCGCGGGACATCCGCGGGTTGTACGACGGCGCACGGGCCGGGAGCATTTTCTTCATCGTTGTTGCCGTACTCACCGCAGCCGGGGCCGGTTGGGTGCTTTACCGGAAACGTCAGCAGGGAGGCGGCGAGGCCGACGGTGGCGAGGACGTGGACTTCGACGACCTGGGCCGTTAGGGAAGCATGTTTGCCGCCCTGGACCGCCGTCGGCCGGAGCCCGAAAGGCTTACGCCGATGACGAAACGTTGGCACTCACCTTGACCGAGTGCTAACCCTTACATAGAGTCTTCATTAGCACTCTCCCTAGGAGGGTGCTAACACATGAAGAGCTGCCAGCCAGGCTGCTGCCGGCACCGCGACGACGGTTTGCCAGCTACGGCGGAAAGCTTTCCAGTCCACGAATTTTGCTGACGAAAAGGAGAGGTCCGAGTGTCGGTCTCTATTAAGCCTCTTGAGGATCGTATTGTTGTCCGCCCGCTCGAAGCCGAGCAGACCACGGCTTCAGGCCTGGTCATCCCGGACTCCGCCCAGGAGAAGCCGCAGGAAGGCGAAGTTGTTGCAGTAGGCCCCGGCCGCTTCGAAGACGGCCAGCGGGTTCCGGTTGACGTTGCCGTTGGCGACGTCGTCATCTACTCCAAGTACGGCGGAACCGAAGTCAAGACCGGCGGCACCGAGTACCTGGTGCTGTCCGCCCGCGACGTCCTGGCTGTCGTCGTCAAGTAACTCTTCCGGATCCCCGTGCCGCCGGCCATGCTCATGCTGGCCGGCAGTGCGGGGTTTCTGTCTTTGAAAGGACAAAACCATGGCAAAGCAGCTTGCGTTTAACGACGCTGCCCGCCGGTCCCTTGAGGCCGGCATCGATAAGCTCGCGAACACCGTCAAGGTGACGCTCGGCCCCCGCGGCCGCAACGTCGTCCTGGACAAGAAGTGGGGCGCCCCCACCATCACGAATGACGGCGTCACCATCGCCCGTGAAGTGGAACTTGACGATCCCTACGAGAACCTTGGCGCGCAGCTGGCCAAGGAAGTAGCCACCAAGACCAACGACGTTGCCGGCGACGGCACCACCACCGCCACGGTCCTGGCCCAGGCCCTGGTCAAGGAAGGCCTGCGCAACGTTGCTGCCGGCGCCGCTCCCGGCCAGATCAAGCGCGGCATCGAAGTTGCGGTTGAAGCCGTGGCTGCCCGCCTGCTCGAAAACGCCCGCCCGGTCGAAGGCACCCAGGTGGCTAACGTTGCCGCCATCTCGGCCCAGAGCGACGAAATCGGCGAACTGCTCGCCGAGGCCTTTGGGAAGGTGGGCAAGGATGGCGTCATCACCATCGAAGAGTCCTCCACCACCCAGACCGAACTGGTCCTCACCGAGGGCATGCAGTTCGACAAGGGCTACCTGTCCCCGTACTTCGTCACCGACGCGGAACGCCAGGAAGCAGTCCTCGAGGACGCCCTTATCCTGATCAACCAGGGCAAGATCTCCTCGATCCAGGAATTCCTGCCGCTGCTGGAAAAGGCACTGCAGGCTTCCAAGCCGCTGTTCATCATCGCCGAGGACGTCGAGGGCGAGGCCCTGTCCACGCTCATCGTCAACCGCATCCGCGGCACCCTGAACGTTGTTGCCGTCAAGGCTCCCGGCTTCGGCGACCGCCGCAAGGCCATGCTGCAGGACATCGCCACCCTCACCGGTGCGCAGGTTGTTTCCCCGGAGCTGGGCCTGAGCCTGGACACCGTTGGCCTGGAGGTGCTGGGTACCGCCCGCCGCATCACCGTCACCAAGGACAACACCACCATCGTCGACGGCGCAGGCTCGGCCGAGGACGTGGCCGCACGCGTTGCCCAGCTGCGCGCCGAGGTTACCCGCACCGATTCCGACTGGGACCGCGAAAAGCTCCAGGAGCGGCTGGCCAAGCTGGCCGGCGGCATCGGCGTCATCAAGGTGGGTGCCGCAACCGAGGTTGAGCTGAAGGAAAAGAAGCACCGCATCGAGGACGCAGTGTCCTCCACCCGCGCTGCCCTCGAAGAAGGCATCGTGGCCGGCGGTGGCTCGGCCCTGATCCACGCCCTCAAGGCACTGGATGAGGACGCCGCCGTCAACGCCCTCGAAGGCGACGCTGCCGCGGCCGTCGGCATTGTCCGCCGCGCACTGGTCCAGCCCCTGCGCTGGATCGCCCAGAACGCCGGCTTCGACGGTTACGTGGTCACCTCCAAGGTTGCCGACCTGGAAATCAACAACGGGTTCAACGCCAAGTCCGGCGAGTACGAGGACCTGATCGCTGCGGGCGTCATCGACCCCGTCAAGGTCACCCGTGCAGCCCTCCGCAACGCGGCCTCCATCGCCGCGCTGGTTCTCACTACCGAGACCCTTGTCGTGGAGAAGCCGGCCGAAGAGGACGAGCACGCAGGCCACAGCCACTGATCCTGCCCGTCTTCACATACAGAAAACCGGTCCAGCACCAGCTGGGCCGGTTTTCTGTGTTCCGGGTGCTACGTAGCCGCCATCTCGGCGGTTTCGACTCCGCCCGCAGGCTCGTAGACCAACGACACGGCTCCCTTGGGGTAGCTGCGTACCGGCTCGGCGAGCCGGAATGTTGAGGGGACCGTCCCGGCGTCGAAGAGCCGCTTGCCCTGCCCCAGGGTGACCGGATACAGCCAGAGATGAAGGCGGTCCAGCACTTGCGCCTCCAGCAGGGACCGGATGAGGACGCCACTGCCGAACATGTGCACCTGCTGGTACTCGTCCCGGAGCCCGCCCGCCGCCGCGGCATCCGGCAGCACGGTGGTGCCGGCCCATGCCGGATCTGACAAGGAGCTTGACACCACAAACTTGGGTATCCGGTTGAGCGTGTCCGCGATGTCCCCGGACTGCTGGGGCCAGTAGGCGGCAAAGATGTCGTAGGTCTTCCTGCCAAGGAGCAGGGCATCCATCCGCGCTATTCCAGCCGCAATGGCGGCGCCGGATTCGTCGTCGGAGACCGGTGCCTGCCAGCCGCCAAGGTTGAACCCGCCCTCGCTGTCTTCCTCGCGGCCGCCGGGCGCCTGGTAGACGCCGTCCAGGGTGATGAACAGGTTCGCGACGATGTTGCCCATCCACCAAGTCTGGAACGGGGCTCCGGCCCTGTCCAGTGCCGTGGCAGGATGGTGCCATGCTGCTCCTTGAGCTCGTCAACACCGCCGAGGCCGTCACCTCCACCCGCTCCCGGCTGGCCAAGGTGGATGCGCTGGCCCAGCTGCTGGGCCGGCTTGAGCCGGCGGAAATCCCGACGGCGGTGGGCTGGCTGGTTGCCAAGCCCCGCCAGGGACGCGTGGGCGTCGGATGGAGTGCCGTGGCGGCGGCCAAGGAGGAACCCGCCGTCGAACCAACCCTCACCCTGGCCGACCTCGACGCTGCCCTGGACCGGCTGCTTGCCACGGCGGGTACCGGATCGGGCGCGGGGCGCGCGGCCACCCTCCGGACGCTGATGGCGGCAGCCACTGCTTCTGAGCAGGCCTTCATTGCAGGTGTCCTGCTTGGCGAGCTGCGTATAGGAGCCCTGGAGGGAGTGCTGACGGATGCCGTTGCCCGCGCTGCCGGGAAGCCCGTTGCCGCCGTACGGCGCGCTGCGATGCTTTCGGGCGACCTGGGCGGAACAGCCCTGCTGGCCATCACGGGCACCGAAGCCGAGCTGGACGCCGTCGGCCTGGTGGTTGGCCGCCCCGTGCAGCCCATGCTGGCGGCCACCGCGGCCAGTCCCAGCGCAGCCCTGGAGGCGACCGGGGAGGCCTCGGTGGAATACAAGCTCGACGGCGCCCGCATCCAGGTGCACCGGTCCGGCGACGACGTCAGCATCTACACGCGCAACCTCGCCGACGTCACCCACCGGCTCCCCGAGGTGGTGGACCTGGTTCGCGGGCTGCCGCTGCGGGACGTGATCCTTGACGGTGAAACCCTGGCCCTGGACGAGGAAGGCGGCCCGCGGCCGTTCCAGGAAACCATGGCGCGCTTCGGTGCGGATGCCGCGCGTGAGACGGTGCTGCATCCCTGGTTCTTCGACGTGCTGCATATCGATGGGCGGGACCTGCTTGATGAGCCGCTGTCCGCCCGGATCAGTGAGCTCGAGCGGATCGCGCCGGAGCACCGGATACCGGGGGAGGTCACGGCCGATCCCGCCGTTGCGGAACGGGTGTCGCAGGAGGCGCTTGCCGCAGGCCATGAAGGCGTTGTGGTGAAGGCCATCGGTTCCACCTACGCGGCCGGCCGGCGCGGAGCCAACTGGGTAAAGGTCAAGCCGGTGCTGACGTACGACCTGGTGGTGCTCGCCTGCGAATGGGGGTCCGGGCGCCGCACCGGGATGCTGTCCAACCTGCACCTGGGCGCCCTTGACCCCGCTGGGGAGTTCGGAGAACCCGGCGGCTACGTCATGGTGGGCAAGACCTTCAAGGGCCTCACCGACGAACTGCTGCGATGGCAGACGGAGAGGTTTCAGGAGCTTGAGGTGCGGCGCACGGCCGGCACGGTGTGGGTTGAGCCGGTCACGGTGGTGGAAATCGCCATCGACGGCGTGCAGCAGTCACCGCGCTATCCCGGCGGCATCGCCCTGAGGTTTGCCCGGGTCAAGCGCTACCGGGATGACAAGGCTGCGGCCGAAGCAGACACGATCCAGACCCTGCGCGCCCTGCTGCGGCCGTAGCGCACCGCGAATGCGGAGGCTCTTTAGTTGCGGGCCCCGCTCCGCTGGCGCCTCAGGTTCCGTGCCACCCCGTGCGGCACGCGCCTGGAAATTGTGCGGTAGAAAAGCAGTACCGCGAGGGCGGCCACCACGATGCCCACGAGGTTGAGCAGCAACTGGAGCGCCGAGCCCGCAGCCTTCTGGTATTCCCCCAGGACCAGGGCCACCGCAACGTACCCTGCCGCCGGAACGGTGGTCACCGAGATGAAGACCCCGATCAGGGCCGCGGAGCGCCGGCCGATGATGGAGAGCATTCCCGCGATGCCGGCCAGGACGGCAACAATCAGCGAATACGGACCCGGATGGTAGATGAATTCCACCGCGGAACCCTTGTCCAGGGCATCCCGCGGGAAGAGACCGAGGGGCACCGACAGCCACGCCGTCAGTGCCGCCAGCAGCATGGCCACGGGGAACCCGACACCCAGGGCAATGGCAGCACGGCGGCCAAGCTTCCACTGCCGGGTGGCAAGCGAGACGGCGAGGGCGGCCAGCGGTCCGAACTCGGGACCTACCGCCATGGCTCCCACAATCGCGATGGGGGAGTCCGTCACGATGCCGATCCCGGCAAGCTGGGTTGCGAGCACCAGGAAGGCGAGGAAGTTCCATGTCAGGCGGGAGTCCTCTCCGGTTTGCCGCGTCACGTCGTCCCAGATCACTGCGTCCGCACCGTCCCCGGGGGCGGCCCGCTCCGCCCGGTCGGCTTTCTTTGACAGGACTAATTCCGGCGTGGACATGGCAATGGATCCAACGTCCTGGACCTTCAGGATCTCCAGCTTCTCGAGGAGTTCCTCCACTGACTCCCGGGCGATCAGGACCTCGATAACGTCGCCTTCCGGGACCACCGACGCACCCGCAACCAGCGCAACCTCTGCCGCGCCCCGCTGGTCCCGGCACGTCTTCAGCGTCACGGCGGACAGCTCGCCGGGCACGCAAATCCGCAGTTGGACAACCACGCCGTCTCCCTTCGATGATTGGGCCCAGCATAGTCCGAACAGGTGCGTTGATTGGCCGTTGCTGACCGCCTTGGCTAGGCTTGATGCTTTGGCTGGCGGGCGTCCTGAGAGGTTCTAGTGTCGATAACGGAAACGTCGAAGGCACCTGAACCCCCGTCCAGCGCCGCGAACAGGAAACAGTCCAGTGCCGCGAACAGGAAACGGAAGCCCACTTTCCGCCCCGAGGTCCAGGGGCTCCGGGCCCTGGCTGTCCTGATGGTGGTGGCGTACCACGTGTGGCTGGGCCGCGTGTCCGGCGGCGTGGACATCTTCCTGCTGATCTCGGCGTTCCTGCTCACGCTTTCCTTCGTCCGCAAAGCCGAATCCGGCCACCCTTTCAGGCTGATGGCGCACTGGCTGCACCTTTTCAAGCGACTGCTGCCGGCCGCCGTC
This sequence comes from Arthrobacter sp. NicSoilB11, assembly GCF_019977375.1. Classification (NCBI taxonomy): domain Bacteria; kingdom Bacillati; phylum Actinomycetota; class Actinomycetes; order Micrococcales; family Micrococcaceae; genus Arthrobacter; species Arthrobacter sp. NicSoilB11. Next base: position 3,028,904 of record NZ_AP024657.1, on the reverse strand, counting down.
GTGGTGATCCTTGGAGTGCTGGCAGGCACCTGGCTGATCCTGCCGCAGGGCCGCTGGCCACAGGTGCTGGACCAGGCCTGGGCGTCCCTTCTTTACCGGCAGAACTGGCTCCTGGCAGACAATGCAGTGGACTACTACGCGCAGGACCACGCCGGAGCCAGTCCGCTGCAGCACTTCTGGTCCCTGTCCATCCAGGGACAGGTCTTCATTCTGTGGCCACTGATCTTTGCCGCGACCGCTGCGTTGCTGAACCGGCTGCGCCGGGTTCCCCGCCTGCAGGGGCTGACCTACCGAGGGTTGCTCGCCGCAGTCTTTGGAACGGTTTTGGCGGTGTCGCTTTCCTACTCCATTGACCAGACCGCCGGCAACCAGGCCTACGCCTACTTCGATACGCGCGCGCGGCTTTGGGAGTTTGCGCTGGGATCGTTGCTGGCACTGGTGCTGCCCTACGTCAAGCCCGGCCGCGTGGTGCGGGTGGCCCTGGGCTGGGCCGGACTGGCAGCCATGGTGTCCTGCGGGCTGGTCCTGACCGTCGACCGGTCCTTTCCCGGGTACGTGGCGCTCTGGCCCACACTGGCCGCGGCGGCCATCATCATCGCAGGGCAAACCGGCAGCCGGTTCGGCGTGGACCGGCTCCTCAGCAGCCGCCCCGCCGTCGCCCTGGGTGACAACTCCTACGCCCTCTACCTCTGGCACTGGCCGGTCCTGGTGCTGGCGCTCGCGGCCACCGGCGTGGAGGCACCCAACCTCAAGCAGGGACTGGGCATCGTCGCTGCCTCCATCGTGCTCGCTGTCCTGACCACCCGCTTTGTTGAAAAGCCGCTGCGCGACTGGCATTGGCCCAAGCTTCGCGCCTGGCGGACCGCCGTCGTCATTGTTGCCTGCGGTGCCTTGCTGGCTGGTCCCGTGGCGGTTTGGCAGACATCGCTCACCGCAGAGGAAAGCGCGACGGCGGCACAGCCCCGTGAGCTGACGCCGGGGGCCTTGTCGCTCACGCCGGAGAACGAAAGCACGCCCGCGCCCAGGGCCAGGACCATCCCCGGGCCCACCGCCCTGGACAACGACTGGGCCGGGATCGACTCGCCCTGCACAGGTGCCAACGCCACGGGCGATCCCATCCTGGAGGGGTGCCGGCAGGAGCTTCCGGAGGAACCGTCCACCCGGCGCATCGTGGTGCTGGGCGACTCCCATGCCCAGCAGTACCTGGCAGCGCTGGCTCCCGTGGCGGCCGCGCGTGGGTGGGAATTGGTCACCCTCCTGATGCCCGCATGCCGGTTCGGCGCCGAATCGGAGACCAGGAATGCCGAATGCAACGCCTACAACAAGGCCAGCTCCGCCTACGTCCTGGAACACCGCCCGGATGCGGTGTTCACCGTGGCAACGCTCACCCATGAGGATGCCCCGTTCGAAACGGAGGTGCCGGGGTACCTTGACGGCGTCAAGCCGTTCGCCGACGCGGGAATCGAGATCGTGGGAATCCGCGACAACCCGAGATTCACCTTCAACATGCCCCAGTGCGCCCAACGGAACGGCGCCGGCGCGGCTGCCTGCAATCCATCGCTCGCCGAGTCCCTGGTGGAGCCATCGCCACTGGAGAACTACCGCGGCAAGCTGCCCGGGCTGCACCTGATGGACATGAGTGACTTCATCTGTGCCCGGGGCGTTTGCCCTGCGGTGGTGGGGAACGTGTACGTCTACAAGGACGACAACCACCTGACCAGAACCTATGTGGAGACCATGATCCCCATGTTCGAGCAGCGGCTGCTGGCTGCAACCGGCTGGAGCTGAGCCGGCCCTAAGGGTGGGTGGGGGCGTGCGGTTGCTCACATTACCCGTGTGGAATAGGGGGATCGGCGCCGAGGTTCTAATATTTACTCAACACTTTCTGCCCCCGGAACGCCGTCCTGCACGGTGGTCCCGCAGGATCGTCTGCACAGGCCAGTTCCGTAATAACGGGCTGGTCATCGGCTGCAACCCCTACCCGTGACCCAGCAACCAAGGTAAGAGGCGCACTCATGACCGAGCCCGAACACAACCCCTTTGGCTTCATCGGCCTGACCTACGATGACGTCCTGCTCCTGCCGGGCCACACCGACGTGATCCCGTCCGAAGCAGACACCTCCTCGCGGATCTCCAAGCGGATCACGGTGCAGACCCCGCTGCTTTCCGCCGCAATGGACACCGTGACGGAATCCCGCATGGCTATCGCGATGGCCCGCCAGGGTGGCCTGGGCGTGGTGCACCGCAACCTGTCCATCGCGGACCAGGCTGACCAGGTGGACCGGGTCAAGCGGAGCGAGTCAGGGATGATCACCAACCCGCTCACCATCCGTCCCGAGGCCACGCTGCGGGAACTTGATGACCTTTGCGCCCACTACCGCGTCTCCGGCCTGCCCGTGGTGGACGAGGACAACCGCCTGCTGGGCATCGTCACCAACCGCGACACCCGCTTTGTCCCCGAGTCCGATTTCCCGCTGCGGCTGGTCAGCGACGTCATGACCAAGATGCCCCTGGTCACCGGACACGTGGGAATCAGCCGCGAGGAAGCCTCGCACAAGCTCGCAACCAACAAGATCGAAAAGCTCCCGCTGGTGGACGAGCAGGGCCGGCTCAAGGGCCTCATCACCACCAAGGACTTCACCAAAGCCGAGCAGTACCCGCTGGCCACCAAGGACGACGAGGGCCGGCTCCGCGTGGGTGCTGCCATCGGCTTCTTCGGTGACGGCTGGGAGCGGGCCATGGCCCTGGTGGACGCAGGCGTCGATGCCCTGTTCGTGGACACCGCCAACGGCCACTCCCAGGGTGTGCTGGACATGATCCGCCGGCTCAAGTCCGACCCCGTGGCCGCCCACGTGGACATCATCGGCGGCCAGGCTGCCACCCGCGAAGGCGCCCAGGCACTGATCGACGCCGGCGCGGACGGCATCAAGGTGGGTGTTGGTCCGGGCTCCATCTGCACCACCCGCGTGGTGGCCGGCGTGGGCGTCCCGCAGATTACCGCCATCTACGAATCCGCCAAGGCTGCCATGCCGGCCGGCGTGCCGTTGATCGCCGATGGCGGCCTGCAGTACTCGGGCGACATCGGCAAGGCACTGGTGGCCGGAGCCGACACCGTCATGCTGGGATCGCTGCTGGCGGGCTGTGACGAGTCCCCGGGCGAGCTGATCTTCGTCAACGGCAAGCAGTTCAAGTCCTACCGCGGTATGGGCTCCCTGGGCGCCATGCAGTCCCGCGGCAAGAACACGTCCTACTCCAAGGACCGCTACTTCCAGGCGGACGTGTCCGGCGACGACAAGCTGATCCCCGAAGGCATCGAAGGCCGCGTTGCCTACCGCGGGCCGCTGTCCTCGGTGGCGTACCAGTTGGTGGGGGGCCTGCGCCAGACCATGTTCTACACCGGCGCACCGACCATCCCGGAGCTGAAGGCCCGCGGCAAGTTTGTCCGCATCACGTCTGCCGGACTCAAGGAATCGCACCCGCATGACATCCAGATGACCGTGGAGGCGCCGAACTACGGTTCGCGCTGATCCCGGTGGCTTAATGCTGCGGAAAGGAGGTGGGGAATTCCCCGCCTCCTTCCGCATTTAAGCCCCTATACCGCCGGCTGCAGTTCCGACGTCAGCTCCTCAAGGGTGGGCGGATTGGCGCCAGGGCGGCTGACCGTAATCGCGGCAGCCTTGGATGCCATCCTGCCCAGGGTTTCCAGGACGGACGGCGCCAAGCCATCGGTGCTCCGGCAGAGCAGGCCGTAGATCAGGGCCGCCATATAGGAATCACCGGCTCCGATGGTGTCTGCCACTACCGTTTGGACGGACGGAATGTGCACCCGTGTGGCGGGTGTTGCCAGCAGCGAGCCGGCTGAACCCATGGTGACCACAGCCAGGCCCGCACCAAGTTCCAGGATCCGCGCCGCGGCGTCCTCGAACGCCACCCCCGGGTAGAGCCACCGGGCATCCTCGTCGCTAAGCTTCAGCACGTCGGCTAAGGGGGCCAGGTCTTCGAAAACAGCGAGGGCTTCCGCGTGGCTGCCCAAGAGTGCGGGGCGGATATTGGGATCGTAGGAAACCAGGCATTCACGGTGCGCCCGTTCCAGGAGGCTCTTGACGGAACCGGCTCCGGGCGCCAGGAAGCTGGCGATCGAGCCGGTGTGGAGCACCTTGGGAAAGGTGGCGGGGTGCACCGGCGGCAGCTCCCAGGAAACGTCGAATTCGTAGCTGGCGGACCCGTCAGCGCCCAGCGTGGCGGTGGCGGAAGCCGTGCGGCCCGGTGATTTCGACCCTGGCAGCAGCGCAACTCCGGCGCTGCCCAGGTGACGCTCGATCAGGGCGCCGCGTTCGTCGTCGCCTATTGAGGTCAGGAGGCTGGTTCGCACGCCCAACCGTGCCAGCCCGTAGGCGACGTTGGCCGGGGAACCGCCGGGGTGCTCCGCCGTGCCTTCGGAGGTGCGGACGACGTCGACGAGTGCTTCGCCAACCACGATGACATCGGGAGTGGAGGCGCTGGTGCCGGAGCCACTGGTGTAGGGCATGGGAGCAAACTTTCGTGAAGACGGGCGCGGACCTGCCGCCCGGGGCAGGCGAGCAGGTCCGCGAACAGGAAGGGGAGTGAAGGAAAGCGGTCGAACGCGGATCAGGCCGTGGCGGCGCCGGTCATGATGGCCACCGCGTCGGTCATGCTGTGCGACTTCGGGGTGATCGTGGCGGCGCATTTGCCGAGACGCTGGATGTGGATCCTGTCGGCAACGTCAAAAACGTGCGGCATGTTGTGGCTGATCAGGATGACTGGAAGGCCGCGGTCCCGCAGATCCCGGACCAGCTGGAGGACCTGGTTCGACTCCCGCACGCCCAGTGCCGCGGTGGGCTCGTCGAGCACCACCACCTTGGAACCGAACGCTGCTGCCCTTGCCACAGCCACGGCCTGGCGCTGTCCGCCGGAGAGGTTCTCCACTGGGACGGTGACATCCTGAAGGGTCGAAATTCCGAGGCGGGTGAGCTCCTCCTTCGCCTTACGGCGCATCCCCTTGGTGTCCAGGACCCTGAAGATGGACCCGAGCGGTCCGGCCACCCGTTCCTCCCGGCCCAGGAACAGGTTCGACGCCACGTCCAGGGCCGGCGAGACCGCCAGGTTCTGGTAGACCGTTTCGATTCCATGCGCGCGGGCATCCTGCGGACGCTTGAAGTGCACCGGCTGGCCGGAAACCAGGAGCTCGCCCGAGTCCGGAACCTCGGCCCCGGTGAGGCACTTGATGAGGGTGGACTTGCCGGCGCCGTTGTCGCCGATGATGGCCAGCACCTCGCCCGGATACAGCTCAAGGCTGACACCGTCAAGGCCAACCACCTTGCCGAAGGTCTTGACGAGGTTCCGCGCCTGGAGGATCGGCTGCCGGGTTTCGGTCTTGGGGGATTCAATCCCGGTGGAGGTCATGACTTCACCTTTCGGATCCACTGGTCGATCGACACAGCGATGATGATGAGGACGCCGACGGCGAGGGTTTGGAACAGCACGTCCAGCCCGGCCAGGGAAAGCCCGTTGCGGAAAACGCCCACGATCAGCGCACCGAGGAGGGATCCCCAGACGGAGCCGCGGCCGCCGAAGAGGCTGGTCCCGCCAATCACGACGGCGGTAATGGAGTCCAGGTTCAGGTCCACCCCGGCGTTGGGGCTTGCTGCGTTGGTACGCCCGATCTGGATCCACGCTCCGATCGCCAGCACCGCGCCGGCCGCGAGGTAGACGCTCATCAGGACGCGGTTGACGGGGATACCGGCCAGGCGGGCGGCTTCCTTGTCATCGCCGACTGCGTACACGTGCCGCCCCCACGCCGTCTTGCCCAGGATGAAGGCGACCGCCACATAGAGCAGGAGCATCATGACCACGCCGGTGGAGATGCGAACGGGCCCAACGGGGAACGTGCTGCCCATCCAGGTCAGGAGCCCCGGCATGCTCGAGCCACGGACCGTGGAGCCGCCCGAGTAGAGCAGGGTCAGGGCGATGAAGATGTTCAGGGTTCCCAGCGTCACGATGAACGGAGGGAGCCGGAACCTGGTCACCAGGAAGCCGTTGACAGCCCCGGCGGCAAGTCCGACGACGAGCCCCGCCACCAGTGCGATGGGTCCCGGCATGCCGTTGTTCACAGCCAACTGCGCCACCACCATGGAGGCCAGGATCATCACGGCGCCCACGGAAAGGTCGATTCCGGCGGTGAGGATGATGAGGGTCTGGGCGATGGCCAGGGTTCCGACGACGGACACCTGCTGGGTGATCAGGGACAGGTTCTCGAACCGCAGGAAGCGGTCATTGAGCAGGCCGAACACCACCACCGCCACAATCAGGACGATGGCCGGGCTCAGTGCCGGGTAGCGGTGCAGCACATTGCGGATGCGGCTAAGGGGAGTTTGGCGGTCGAGGAATTCCTCGGCCAGGTCGGTGGGCCCGGTAACCGGCGGGCCTGCGGTTTGTTGCTGGGTCATCGTTGCTCCTGTCACAGTTCCGGCTTACTTGCCCCAGCAGATCTGGGTGGCGTCCGTGGTCGTGATGCTCTTGACGCCGTCAGCCGCCTTGTCGGTGACCAGTTCGACGCCGGTGTTGAAGAAGTCCAGGCCGGCAGAGTTTTCGGGCTTCTTGCCGGTCTTGGCGAGGTCGACGATTGCCTTGACGCCCAGTTCGGCCATCTTGACCGGGTACTGCTGCGCGGTCGCACCGATGATGCCGGACTTGACGTTGTTCACGCCCGCGCAACCGCCATCAACGGAGACCACCAGCACGTCCTTTTCCTTACCTGCAGACTTCAGGGCTTCAAAGGCGCCCGCTGCGGCCGGTTCGTTGATGGTGTAGACGACGTTGATGTTCGGATTCTTGGAGAGCAGCGTTTCCATGGCGGTTCGGCCACCGTCCTCGGCGCCCTGCGAAGCCTGGTTGCCCACGATCTCGTACTCGCCGCCCTTGCCGCCGGTGTACTTTCCGGTCTTGGCTTCGTCGCCGTTCTTCTTCTTGTCGGCGGTGTCAACGCCCAGGCCGGTCAGGAAGCCCTGGTCGCGGTTGTAGTCAACCGAGACAACCTTGTCGTCGAAGAGGTCGATCAGCGCGATGGTGGCCTTCTTGCCGCCCAGCTGCGCCGCGGTCCACTTGCCGATCAGCTCGCCGGCGGCGAAGTTGTCGGTTGCGAAGGTGATGTCGGCGGCATCGGCCGGGTCCGGTGGGGTGTCCAGTGCGATGACGAACAGCCCGGCGTCCTTCGCCTTCTTCAGGGCGTCGACGACGGACGGGCCGTTGGGCGTGATGAGGATGCCTTTGTCGCCCTTGGAGATGGCGTTTTCGATTGCCTGGATCTGGGTGTCTTCGTCGCCGTCGGCCTTTCCTGCCGCGAGCTTGAGGTCGACGCCGTCCGTAGCAGCCGCCTTCTTCGCACCCTCCTGCATGGAGACGAAGAACGGGTTCGACGTGGTCTTCACGATCAGTGAGACACCGATTTTCTCCGAGGAAGTACCGTCGGTGGAGCCTGTTGCGGAAGAGTTGCCCCCGCAGGCCGAGAGGCTGAGGGCGCCCAGGGTCAGGACTGCGCCGATGGCGAGGGAACGAGTAACAGTGTGCCGCGGGGTTTTGGAACTCAACATTGAATCTCCTGGTCTCAGGGCACTTAGCGTGCCTGACAACGATGTCATCGCTCATGTAATCAATGTCACAGGGTAGAGTCAAGTGTGAATCAATGATGAAGAGCGAGGTATTGACAACGATGTCTAATCGTTACCAGTCCGAGGTCAGCACGAACCGACCCACCATGCGCCATGTGGCCGCCTTGGCTGGCGTTGGGATCAAGACTGTTTCCCGGGTGATGAATGACGAGCCCGGCGTTTCGGAGGCCACGCGCCAGCGTGTCCTGGGAGCTTCCCAGCAGTTGCACTACCAATTGGACATGGCGGCGGGGAGCCTGCGTCGCGCCGGCCGAAAGACCTTGTCCATCGGGTTGCTGCTGCCCAGCGTTGCCAACCCTTTCAGCAGCGAAATCCACCGCGCACTGGAAGACGCCCTCGCCGAGCGCGGAATCGCCGTGTTCGCTGCAAGCCTCGACGACGACCCCGAGCGGGAGAAGGCCCTGGTGGGAGCGTTCCTCGGGCGCAGGGTGGATGGCATGGTCCTGACACCCATTGCCAGGAGCCAGGCCTACGTGATCCCCGAGCACTCCCGCGACCTGCCCCTCGTCTTCATCGACCGCGAGCCGGTGGGGATCGAGGCCGACGCTGTGGTAACCGACAACGCTGCCGGCTCTGCGCGGGCTGCAGCCCATCTCCTCAAGCACGGCCATACCAAACTTGCCTACCTGGGTGACCGCCCTGATATCCAGACTGCCCGCGATCGCCGCAGGGGCTTCATGGAGGAACTCGGCCGGGCGGGCGTTGCCACCGGTTCTGTTCCGGTTCGCGATGGCCTGCACGACGAAGAATCAGCGCGGCTCGCTGCCCACGAACTCCTTGCGTCCGACAACCCGCCTACTGCCATCTTCTCCAGCCAGAACCTCGTGACGTTCGGCGTCATGAGGGCACTGCGTGAACGGGGAGCCAGCCACCGGGTGGCGTTGGTGGGCTTCGACGACTTCACACTCGCCGACATGATGGACCCGGGCATCACCGTCATCGCACAGCATCCTGACCGGATCGGGAAGCTCGCCGCTGAGCGGTTGCTCGCCCGCATGGACGGCGACGACAGCGCTCCCCAGACTTATGTTGTCCCCTCGGAACTGATCGTGCGCGGCTCGGGCGAGCTGCCGCCGTCGAACTGACCCACCCACAACAGAAAGAAGCAAGCCCATGACCAAAACACTGTATGCAGAATTCACCGTCAAGCCCGGAAGCGAAGGACGCGTCGCGGAGATGATGCGGGAACTGACGGAGCGCGTGCGCCGCGAGCCGGGCAACGAACATTTCCTTCCGTATACCCGGGAGTCCAACCCGCGTGAGTACTTCGTATTCGAGGTGTACCGGGACGACGACGCTTTCCAGGAGCACATCACCGCCGAATACGGAGCCACATTCAATGCCGAGCTGGCGCGGCACATCGAAGAGGACGGGTCGGTCCTGACCTGGTTGCAGCCGGTGGAATAGTTTCGCCGGGGGCTTCAGCATGCCCGGCCACCGGATGCCGCCGGCTGGGCATGCTGAAGCCTGCTTTCTCAGCCCCGGGCCTTCCCTCCGGCGTTGACCGCCTTGAGGGACGCCAGAAACATGGCCTGTTTCATCGGTGTGACGGTGAGCGACTTCAACTGCGCAACGCCGCCCTCGGCGAACAGCGCTACCTCCTTGGCTCCGTCCGCAGGGAAGACCTGATCGGTGATTGTCCGCAGTCCGCCTTGGGCGAAGACTTCCACCGAGGACCTGTCCACGTAGATCCGGAGGGTCACATTTCCCTGGGCATCCACGCTGACCGGTGCCGAATCGACCGAGGCAAACAGCGGATGGAAGCCGACATTGCCCGAATTCGCGCGATCGACATAGACCTCTTTTGTGGCGGCGTCGTAACCGACGGCTGTGGACGATGATCCGTTTCCGAATAGGGTGATCCCGGACTTGACCGCAGTGCCGGGAGCGAAGGTCACATCGATCCGCTGCACATCCCCCGACGCCGCGGAAGGCAGGGCATGCGTTCCGGGAGTGATGGTCCCGCCTGCGGTATTCCGGTAACTGGGCGCAGAGGCCAGCCCGTCCACCTGCTTCACTGCCTGCTGCGTCAGCCGCGGGCCGTCCGGCGTTTGCGTCAGGCCGATCTCGCGGGGCAGCGACATCGCGCTGCGCCATGGGAAAGTGGGAATGCTGTTGGCGTAGTCCCAGTTGTTCATCCAGCCGAGCATGACCCGCTTATCTTCGGGCATGTTGCCGAAGGAAACCGAGGCATAGTAGTCGCGGCCATAGTCCAGCCAGTCATAACTGTTGAGGCGCGGCCGGGCCGGCTGCGGGGAAGCGGTGAACTCGTCGGCCAGGATGTGTCCCCAGCCGAACCGGTTGTTGTCCACGACCCTGATCTGCGCTTGGCGGCCGCGGAATTCCGCCACGTTCCACGACGCCCAGTCCAGCACCTCACTGTTCGCACCGGTAGCTGTGCGCACCACTTTGCCATCCACCACCAGGTTCACGGTGGTTTCGTCCGAGCGCGGCACCGCAGCCTGGTCGGTCAGCATGACATGGTCAGCGGTGAGGTGCCCCCAGCCGCCGGTCGCCTGGTCAACGATTCGAAGCCGGGCCTGCTTGCCCGCGAATTCGGAGACATCCCAGCCCTTCCAGTTGAGCGCGCCGGCGTCGTCCCCGGCCAGGGTGCGCACCACGTTCCCGTCCACCAGCAACTGGGCCTCCAGTACTTGCCCGGAGTCCGGGGAACGGTGCCCGCCGCCCACCAGCATGCTCACAAAGTTCCGGGAGAGCGTGAACTCGGGGGAGGTCAGGCTGCCTTGCCGGTCGTCACCCGGGGCCGCGCCAGTTTCGAAGGTGTTGATGCGTTTAGCGCCGATGTAGTAGTCGCCTCCCGCCGTGGCGGGCTGATACGACGGCGCGAGGTCGCCCGTGCCGGTCCAGCCGGCTTCGGCGAGGGTAGTGCCGTCGGGGACCTCGAAGCCATTGAACAGCAGGTCTCCCGGCGGCGGCGTATTGTCCAGCTTGTCGGAGACCCGCGGATGCTGGCCTCCACCCACCAGGAAGTTGATGTAGTCGCTGTCTACGGTAAAGCCAGGCGAGGACATGGACCCCAGGGGCCAGTCGCCGTCGTTGAAGGAATTTACCAAGCCCGCGCCTACGAACCCGCCAACGAGGTTTTGGCCCGGCAGGGTTCCGGCTGCCGGAGCGTCAGTGAAGGGTCCGTTCTTCCAGTTGCCGGGTTCATTGCTCACGGCCCACCCGTTGTATGTGCCGTCGTTGAATCCCGCCACGGGGGTTCCGGAGGGTAGCGCATCGCTGGGTTTCGTGGTCTCCGAGGTAAACGTGACGCCATCGAAGCTGCCCACGAAGTACTGACCCGCCGAGCCGCCAGCCACCCCGCCGGGATTGATATTGACCACCATGACCCATTTGACGTTGTTCGGGTCTCCGTCAACGGCCAGCGGGAAGAGGTCGGGGCATTCCCACAGTCCGCCCGTGGCATTGGCGGGCCCGAATTCGCTCAGGGCCGTCCAGTCCTTGAGGTTGGTTGACTTGTAAAGCAGTACTTTGTGGTCGAGGGCCTCAACGGCCGCCATTACCCAGTAGCCGCCTTCGGCAGTGCTGTACCAAAACACCTTTGGGTCCCGGAAGTTGGCGGAGTTCCGGTTCAGGACCGGGTCCGCACTGTATTTGGTCCAGGTTTGTCCGTCATCAAGGCTGTAGGCCAGCGACTCGGCCTGGAGCCCGCGGTGCGGCGAGGCGTCTTTGTAGGCGCTGGTGTAAATCGCAATCAGCGGCGGGTTCTCCGTAGTCCCCAGACCGGACGTATTGTTCTTGTCCACCACAACGCTGCCCGAGAACACGTCCTCCTGGGTATCCGTGGAAATGGCGAGCGGCTGCTCCTGCCAATGAACGAGGTCAGTGGAGGTGGCATGTCCCCAGGACATGTTGCCCCAGGTGTTTCCGGACGGGTTGTGCTGGAAGAAAAGATGGTAGATCCCCTTGTGGTAGACCATTCCGTTGGGATCGTTCATCCAGTTCTTGGCCGGCGAGAAATGGTATGCCGGCCTGTAGGTTTCCTGGCCCAAAGTGCTGCCCGTGGTGGGCCCGGGGGGAGGATTCCCGACCGACTTCCCTGCAATCGCAGGTCCGGCGCCGGCCAACGCTCCGGTCAATATCAAACCCGTCAGCGTCAGGGCCGAAAGGAGCCGCGTGCTTCCCTTTTGTTTTCTGTGCATTTTGAGGTCGCCCTTCATCGCGCGTTCAGTTAGACAACGATGTCAATACGTGACGGAGCGTAGGTTAAGTCCACGAGACAAGTCAACGAACTCCGGCGGCCGGGCATCGGTAAGGACCTGGCTGCTTGCGAGCCCGTCTGACCGGCACGGCGCTCGACACCGTTGTCATGACAGCGGGCAAGAGGTGGGAACGGACCTGCAGAACCAGCCCCAGCCGGCCTGCGGCAACGGTTGTTGGCTGCGCCGAACGCCCTTCCGGGCTACCGCAAACTTTCGGTGCGCGCCCTAGGCTTGAGGTATGCCCCCATCACGCCATCCGGCGGAACTGAGCCCGAAGAGCGAACCCCACCGGCGGCTTGCCATACGGCCTTACGCCCGCGCCGTGGCCCAGGTCTTGCGGGTCAGTTTCCGTGCATCCCCGGGCGCGGTAATCATGAAGGTGCTCGGCTCGCTGATCTCGGCCGTTCTTCCCCTGGTCACCACCTACTTTGCGTCCCTCACCACAACCGCGCTGGCCGCAGCCTACGCGGGCGACGCCGGAGCCGGACGCGTTGCGATCGTCTACGTCATTGTCACCGCGGCGCTGGGACTCTTCTGGGGCGCCTTCAACAGCGTTGACCGGTACATCCAGCAGTTGATGAGCTTCAAGGTGGGCGCCATTGTGGGCGACCAGATGTATCAGCGCTTCCTCGCCCTCGAATTCTGGCGCTATGACGACAAAGAAACCGTGGACCTCTACGACCGCGCCAAACGGTTCTCCGACTCCTATGCAAGGGTCCTGGACCGGATTGCCGCTATCTTTACGCAGCTCATCTCGGTCATCCTGGCCATCGGCGCCCTGCTGTTGGTCAGCTGGTGGATCGCCGTGATCGTCCTGGTGGCGATCGTGCCCAGCGTGTACCTGCAGTTCAAGCTGTCCAGGGAACAGATTGCGCACTGGAACACGCAGGTGGACTCACGCCGCCAACGCCGGATGATTGAAACCAACCTCCTCCGGCCGCAGCACATTGCCGAGATGCGGCTGTATGGCATTGTCGGTTTCCTCATGGACCTACGCTCCCGGCTTCGGGACGCAGACGAGCGGCGGCGCCTTGACTACCAGCGGCGCTACATCCCCAAGCAGCTGGCCGCCGATGCACTCCAGTACGGTGCGGAGGTGGTGTCGCTGATCTGGGTGGTGGGTCAGATCATTGCCCGCGCCCAGCCCGTGGGCCAGTTCCTCTATGTGCAGCAGATCGTCAGCCGCGCCCTGTCCACCGCAAACAACCTGGTGTCCTCCTTGAGCTCCATTGATGAAGACCTCGCCAACCTGAAGGACTACGAGTTGTTCATGGCAATGCCGGTTCACTCGGAGCACGCGCCGCCGTTGCTGGCAGCGCCGAAGGAAGTCGAGCTGAAGGACATCCGCTTCACGTACACCGGCAGTGACATCGAAGTGATCAGGGGCATCAGCCTGACCATCCGCCAAGGCCAGCACATTGCCATCGTGGGGGAGAACGGTGCCGGCAAGTCCACGCTGATCCGCATCCTGGCCGGCCTTTACCGTCCGGACTCCGGCCAGGTGCTGCTCGACGGCGTGGACCTCGCCGCCGTCGACGTCACCACCTGGCACCGCCACCTGGCGGTGCTGAGCCAGGAGTTCCTGAAATACGAGTTTGCCACCGCGGCGGAGAACATCTACTTCGGCGACGTTGACTCGCCGCGGGACGATGACCGCATCCGCAAGGCGGCCGCGGATGCCGAGGCGCTCGACTTCATCAATAAGCTGCCCAACGGCCTGGACAACCACGTCAGCAACTGGATGGAGGACCCGCGCGGCCGGAAGGGCAGCGGCCTTTCCGGCGGCCAGTGGCAGCGTCTTGCCATGGCCAGGAACTTCTACCGGGACGCGTCCTTCATGGTGATGGACGAGCCCACCTCCGCCATTGATGCCCTGGCCGAACACCGCATCTTCACCCGGCTCTTCGCGGACCGCAGCAGCACCATCATCGCCATCAGCCACCGGCTTGCCACCATCGAGAAAGCCGACATCGTGTACATGCTGGAGGACGGCGAAATCGTGGAGCAGGGCACGCACAAGGAACTGGTGGCCCTGCGCGGCAGGTACTTCAGGATGTTCGAATCCCAGCTGACGGTAGAGGAACCTACAGCAAACTAGGCCTCCACTATGGTGGTGCGCACCCTCGCGACACTGGGCCTGGGCGGGACGCTGCTGAAACCGAAGGTCACGGCGGGCCGGATGGGGGCCAGCGCGCCGGCGTCGGCGCCTTCCCATGAAACGACGGCGGAGGTCACGTGGTGCAGGTCCGTCACCCCGTAAAACTCTGCCCTGCCGCTGCCCGCCGTGCCGTAGGTGCGGGCACCGCGGGCTGCCAGGGCGGCCAGCGGACTGACTGCGGAGAGCCAGCGTGGATGGACTGCAAGTCGCCTGGGAACCGCCTTCAGCGCGGAACCGAGGTAGGTCCTCGCCCCGGTGACTGCCTGGATTGCCAGCGGCCCGGCGTCGACCGCCAACCCGCCGACGGACAGTCCGGCAGCAACGTCCACCATGCGCACCTCATCAAAGCTGTAGGTCGACGCTATGAAGCCGGCAACGTCGGCGGACGGCGCAAGCAGCAGGCGGTGACCTGAGGGCTCCTGCACCATGACGTCCGAGAAGGTCCCGAAAGGGGACTCCTGCCACATGCCAACCACCGCGCGCAGTCCGGATGTGGTGCCAATGCCGGCGATGTGCCCGTCGAAGATCCAGCGTCTGCCCATCAAGCCACTGTAGCCACCGGCCGGGATCAACGGGGCTGCTGGGATAACCTAGAGCAGTGACTTATGAGATCGAGATCGGCCGTGGCAAGCGTGGGCGTCGTGCCTACTCCCTGGATGACATTGCAATCGTCCCCAACCGTCGCACCCGCGACCCCAAGGACGTTTCCGTCTCCTGGCAGATCGACGCCTACCAGTTCGACATGCCGGTGATCGCGGCCCCGATGGACTCCGCCATGTCACCGGCAACGGCCATCGCGCTGGGCAAGCTGGGCGGCCTGGGCGTCCTTGACCTTGAGGGACTCTGGACCCGGTACGAGGATCCGCAGTCTGTTCTGGATGAAATCGCTGCGCTCCAGGACGAAACCAACAGCCCAGCCGTCACTGGCAGGATGCAGGAGCTGTACCGGGCGCCCATCCAGCCGGAACTCATCACGTCCCGCCTGGCCGAGATCCGCGAGGCCGGCGTCACCGTGGCCGGATCGCTCACCCCGCAGCGCACCCAGGAGCACTACAAGACGGTCGTGGCCGCAGGCGTCGACATCTTCGTCATCCGGGGCACTACCGTCTCCGCCGAGCATGTCTCCAAGAACCACGAACCGCTGAACCTGAAGCAGTTCATCTACGAACTCGACGTCCCCGTCATCGTGGGCGGGGCGGCCGGCTACACCCCGGCGCTGCACCTCATGCGGACTGGCGCGGCTGGTGTGCTGGTGGGCTTCGGGGGCGGCGCAACCACCACCACGCGGCGCGCCCTGGGCATCCACTCGCCCATGGCGTCAGCCATTTCCGACGTCGCGGCCGCCCGCCGGGACTACATGGACGAGTCCGGCGGCCGCTACGTGCACGTCATTGCCGACGGCGGCATGGGCACCTCGGGTGACATCGTCAAGGCCATCGCCATGGGCGCCGACGCCGTCATGCTGGGCAGCGCGCTGGCGCGCGCCGAAGAGGCACCCGGCAAGGGCTGGCACTGGGGCCAGGAGGCGCACCACCTGGAACTGCCGCGCGGTGACCGCGCCAACGTCGGCACCGTGGGTCCGCTGGAGGAAGTCCTCTTCGGGCCCGGCCACCACACCAACGGCACGTCCAACCTCATTGGTGCGCTGCGCCGCTCCATGGCGACCACCGGTTATTCGGACCTCAAGGAATTCCAGCGGGTCGACGTCGTCGTATCGCCCTACGCAGGGAACTGACGCGTTGGACGGGGCAGGGTGGGCGCCGCCCACCCTGCCCAAAGCACGCCGCCAGCAAGTAGTGTGGGTTTACAACCGGCACTAGAGGCACTGGAGGCGTTCAATGAAGAGTGTTCCTGCAAACGGCGGAGCCCTTGGCCCCGAAGCCAGGGAAGCATCCATCCAGCGGTTGCGCGCCACGTCCGAACCCGGCCGGGAACTGGACATCCTGATCGTCGGCGGCGGCATCGTCGGAGCGGGAGCCGCTTTGGACGCCGTGACCCGGGGGCTGAGCGTTGGCATCGTCGAGGCAAGCGACTGGGCTGCCGGTACGTCGTCACGGTCTTCGAAACTCATCCACGGCGGCCTGCGGTACCTGGAGATGCTCGACTTCGCCCTGGTCAAGGAGGCCCTGCAGGAACGCGGGCTGCTGCTCTCCGAAATCGCCCCGCACCTTGCCCGCCCGGTGCCCTTCCTGTATCCGCTCACCAAACCGTTTGTCGAGCGGCCTTACGTGGGCGCCGGCATCGCGCTCTATGACCTCATGTCCATCTCCAGCGGACACAGCCGCGGCGTGCCGTTCCACAAGCACCTGAGCAAGCGCGGCACCCTGCGCGCCGCCCCCAGCCTGAAGAATGATGCCTTCGTGGGATCCATCCGGTACTACGACGGACAGGTGGACGACGCCAAATACGTGGCAAACCTGGTGCGTACCGCTGCGTACTACGGCGCCCACGCCGTGAACCAGATGGCCGTGGTGGACTTCCTGCGCGAGGGCGAGCGGGTGGTCGGAGCCAAGGTGGAGAACCATGAGGACGGGACGCAATTCAGCATCCGGGCCAAGCAGGTCATCAACGCCACCGGAGTCTGGACGGACGAAACCCAGGCCATGGTGACCGACCGGGGCCAGTTGAAGGTCCGTGCCTCCAAGGGCATCCACCTGGTGGTTCCCCGCGACCGCTTCCAATCCACCGTGGGCCTGATCCTGCGCACGGAAAAGTCGGTGCTCTTTGTCATCCCGTGGGGACGGCACTGGATCATCGGCACCACGGACACCGACTGGCACCTGGACAAGGCCCACCCCGCGGCCTCAAGCAAGGACATCGACTACGTCCTGGAGCACGTCAACCAGGTGCTCAAGCGCCCGCTGACCAGGGAGGACGTTGAAGGGGTCTATGCCGGACTCCGGCCGCTGCTTGCCGGTGAAAACGATTCAACCGCCAAGCTGTCCCGCGAGCACGTTGTGGCACACCCTGTCCCCGGCCTGGTGGTGGTGGCCGGCGGCAAGTGGACCACCTACCGGGTCATGGCCAAGGATGCGGTGGACGAGGCCACCCGCACCATGGACGAACGGGTCCCGCCGAGCTGCACGGAAACCATCCCGCTGCTGGGCGCCAGCGGCTTCCGTGCGGCCTGGAACCGCCGGAACCGCACCGCGGAGGAATCCGGGGTCCATGTGGCACGGATCGAGCACCTGCTCAACCGGTACGGCTCCATGACGCCCGAGGTGCTGGCCATCATCGAGCAGAACAAGGAACTTGCCGAGCCCATCCCGGGAGCGGATGACTACCTGCAGGCGGAGGCCGTCTATGCCGCAACCCATGAAGGGGCCCGCCACGTGCAGGACGTCCTGACCCGGCGGACGCGCATTTCCATCGAGGCCTGGGACCGCGGCGTGTCCGCTGCCCCTGTTGTCGCTAAACTGATGGGTGACGTCCTTGGCTGGAGTGACGCGCAGCGTGAAAACGAGGTCCGCCACTACATTGCCCGCGTGGAAGCTGAACGCCTCAGCCAGCAACAGCCGGACGACGAATCCGCAGACGCCGCCCGCCTGGGCGCGGAAAACATCGTGCCCTTGCGCTGAGGGGCCGTTCGCCCTGCACTGCTGACAGAAGGGATACGCCTTGGCGGAACCACTGGACCCGTATGACGCCCACCTCACCACTGCCGACATGGTGATCCTGGAAATGGAAGCGAAGGACAAGACCGACGCCACCACCCAGTTGGCGGAACGGCTGCACGCAGCCGGGCGGATCTCGGATCTTGACGGGTTCCTGAAGAACGTCAATGCCCGCGAGCACCAGCTTGCCACGGGGCTCCCGGGCGGCATCGGGCTGCCGCATGCGCGCAGCGAGTTCGTCTCCCAGACCTCGATCGCGGTGGGGATCGCCAAGTACGGCCATGCCCTGGACTTCGGCGCCGCCGACGGTCCGGCCACGGTGATCCTGCTGATTGCCACCCCCGCCAGTTCCTTTTCGGACCACCTGGAAGTGCTGGCCACCCTGGCACGGTCGCTTTCCAAGGAATCCTTCCGCGAATCGCTGCGGCGCGCCTACGACGCCGAAGTGATCGCCGAACTCATCAACTCCAGCCTGGTGTTCTTCGACCACTAGGTCCGCCCGGACCACCAGGCCCGCGTGTCCGCCCTTTCCAGGTCCGGGAGTCCCCGGCGTTTAGTTGTTCTACAAGAGTACGAAGTACGGTTAAGACGTGTGGAAAACAGCCCTCAAGCCCCGATGGATCGCAGGCTTTGTCTTCGCGATCGCGCTCTCCGGGGTCTTCGTGCTGTTGAGCCAATGGCAGTTCGGCCGCTCCACCCAACCCGAAGTGCCCGTTAATCCGGCCACCGAACAGGTCCAGCCGCTGACAAGCACGCTCCAGCCTGGCGAGTTCTTCCACGGCAGCGTCGCGGACCAGATGGTCACTGCGCAGGGAACGTACAGTGCGGACAAACAGGTCCTGGTTCCCGGCCGGCTCCATGACGGAAAGAGCGGCTACTGGGTGGTCTCGGCCTTCGCCGTGAACGGCGCCCCCACCCTGACCGGAGCCGCCGCAACACCGCAGACCTGGATCCCCGTGGCACGCGGGTGGGTGGCTGACCCGCGGGACGCGGCAGCACCGCCGTCGGGCCCGGTTGAACTGACCGGACGGCTGCTGCCGTCCGAGGCGCCGGTGGCCGGAAAGGCGCCAAAGCCGGGGGAGGCGTCGGCGGTTTCCGTGGCCGAGCTCATCAACTACTGGGACGTGAGCAGCTACCCGGGCTTCGTCTCGGCCACCGCAGAGGTGGTGGGCGGCCAGGACGTGAGTGCCGCGGCCGTACCCGGCAACCTCTTGCCGCTGGACATCGGCCCCCAGCCGCCGGCACAGCACATCAACTGGCTCAACCTCTTCTACTCCATCGAGTGGGTCGTCTTCGCCGGCTTTGCCCTTTTCATCTGGTGGCGGCTGGTCAAGGACGACTACCACCGGGACCTCGAGGAGGCCCTCGATGACGCCGAAGGTTCCGAGCAGGACGAACCGCACGAACCGCACCAGCTTCCCCCGCACCAGCCTGACCAGCACCAGCAGCCTGACCAGTCCCAGCAGAAGGTACAGCCATGATTGATCCGAAACCGGCCACCCCGTCCCCGCAGGCTCCCGGCGGCAAGACGTCCGGCAGGAAGCGCCGCTTCGGCGGCACCGAGGCCCAGATCCGGTCGGCCCTGAAGTTCTATAAGGTCATGGCCTACCTCACCGGCACCATGCTGCTCCTGCTGTGCGCTGAACTCGTGGCGCGGTACGGCTTCGGGCAGTACCTGTTCGCCGGCGGCACCAACGCCGTGACCGGCCAGCCGTTCGGTTTCGGGTTCGCGGACGCCGAGCCGCCGGGAGTACTGAACGGCGTGAACGTCTCCGTTACGGTCCTGATCGTGCACGGCTGGATGTACGTCGTCTACCTGATCTCCAACTTCCGCTTGTGGTCCCTGATGCGCTGGCCCTTCCTGAAGCTGGTCCTGCTGGCCCTTGGCGGCGTGGTGCCGTTCCTGTCCTTCATCGTCGAGAAGAAGTTCCACGCCGAGGCGGAGGCCGAACTCGCTGCCAACCCGCAGGCCCCGCAGCGGTACTAGCCCTCCGGGCTGCCGGCCGCTGAGGTGCCTGGCCCCTCGCGGCGGCCGCCCGCCGTCGTACGTCTGCTCCGTCACAGCACGGCGTCTCAAGGTGCGCCGGTGCAACGGCGCCAAGTAGGCTATTACGGTGACTACTCCCACTGCATCCCAAACTTCCCAGAAGCCGGTGCTGGTTGTTGATTACGGTGCCCAGTACGCGCAGCTGATTGCCCGCCGCGTCCGGGAAGCGAATGTGTATTCGGAAGTGGTTCCGCATACCTACACCACCGAGCAGCTCCTGGCCAAGAATCCCGCCGCCATCATCCTGTCCGGCGGACCTTCCAGCGTCTATGCCGACGGCGCCCCGAGCGTGGGTGCCGACCTCTTCGAAGCCGGCGTCCCCGTCTTTGGCATCTGCTACGGCTTCCAGGCCATGGCCAACGCCCTGGGCGGCAAGGTGGACAAGACCGGCCTGCGGGAGTACGGATCCACCGAAACCACCATCCTCGGTGACAGCCGCTCGGTGCTTGAGGGCATGCCCCAGCACCAGAAGACCTGGATGAGCCACGGCGACTCCGTCCATGAAGCACCTGCCGGGTTCGACGTCCTGGCCACCACGGCCGGCGCCGAAGTCGCTGCCTTCGCCAACGAGGAAAAATGCCTGTACGGGGTGCAGTGGCACCCGGAGGTCAAGCACTCGGCCTACGGCCAGCAGGTGCTGGAGAACTTCCTCTTCAAGGGCGCCAAGCTCGAACCCAACTGGACCACCGGCAACATCCTCGAAGAGCAGGTGGAGCGCATCCGCCAGCAGGTGGGGGACGCACGGGTCATCTGCGGCCTCTCCGGCGGCGTTGACTCCGCAGTGGCGGCAGCCCTGGTCCAGCGTGCCGTAGGCGACCAGCTCACCTGCGTGTTCGTGGACCACGGACTCCTGCGTGAAGGCGAAGCGGAGCAGGTGGAGCGCGACTTCGTGGCCGCCACCGGCGTGAAGCTGTACGTCGCCAACGAACAGGAACGCTTCCTCTCGGCCCTGGCAGGCGTCAGCGATCCGGAAACCAAGCGCAAGATCATCGGCCGCGAGTTCATCCGCGCCTTTGAGGAAGCCGAACTTGCCATCATCGCCGAGGCAGCTGCCCACGGCGAGAAGATCAAGTTCCTGGTCCAGGGCACCCTGTACCCGGACGTCGTCGAATCCGGCGGCGGCGAAGGTGCCGCGAACATCAAGAGCCACCACAACGTGGGCGGCCTCCCCGAGGACCTGCAGTTCGAGCTCGTTGAGCCGCTGCGCGCCCTGTTCAAGGACGAGGTCCGCGCAGTGGGTGCCCAGCTGGGGCTGCCGCAGGAAATCGTTGGCCGCCAACCGTTCCCCGGCCCCGGCCTGGGCATCCGGATTGTCGGCGAAGTGACCAAGGAGCGGCTGGACCTGCTGCGCAAGGCAGACGCCATTGCACGCGCCGAACTCACGGCAGCCGGCCTGGACAACGAGGTCTGGCAGATGCCCGTCGTCCTGCTGGCGGACGTCCGCAGCGTGGGCGTCATGGGCGACGGCCGTACCTACGGCCACCCCATCGTGCTTCGCCCCGTCTCCTCCGAGGACGCCATGACGGCCGACTGGTCGCGGCTGCCCTACGATCTCCTGGCCCGGATCTCCGGCCGGATCACCAACGAGGTGGACGGCGTCAACCGGGTGGTCCTGGACGTCACCAGCAAGCCGCCGGGAACCATCGAATGGGAATAGCATCCTAAGTGGCCGGCCTCCGCCAGCGGGGGCCGGCCGCTGCTTTTCCCGGATGAATCCCGGCAATTTCCCGTGCTCCAGTGTTGCGGTCGCTCAAGTCCGGCGCCGAAGCGGCTACTCTCGAATCTATGCCGGTATGGTCCAGGACGTCACGTGCAAGCGCAGAAAAGAAGGCAGAAGTGTCAGTTGGTCAAGGCCACCCGGAAGGCTCGGAAGAGCTTCGCAAATGGCTGTCCGGGCTTAAACCCGTTACCGGCGCGGACACGATGCTGCGCTTCACCAAGACACCCGAAGGCTCCATCGACCTTACGTCGGCACACCCCTCCGGGCTCGCCCAGCTCATGGCCGGGCGCCGCACACGCCTGTCCACCCTGATCCGTGACCGGCAGCAGTATGTGGTGGCGGCCCGCGCTTCGCGCAACATCCGGTCCAAGATCTTCGAGCTCGCCAACGACCGCGGCATCGATGCCGGCTACCTGTCCGCCGGCACTGTGGTGTGGACGTCAGCCGTCGGCGGCAAACCCCAGCGGGTGTCCGCTCCGGTCATGCTGACCGCCATCTCCCTCACGGTACGGCCGGGGGAGGACGACTTCGAACTGCAGCTCACCGAGCAGGCGCACATCAACCCGGCCCTGGTGCGGCACCTGAAGAACATCCACGGGATCGTCTTTGACGTCAACGCCGTGACCCGCCTCGCCTACAGCACCGCCCGGTTCGACCCCCAGCCTGTCCTGGACCGGCTGGCCACCCTGATCCGGCCCATCCACGGCGCGGAAACCCAGCACAACCTGCTCGTTTCCACGTTCGCCGACCTCTCCGGCAACCTCGACGATCCCTGGATCAACGACTCCCATCCCCTTGTGTCCGCGCTGGCAACTGCTGCCGGCGGCGAAGTGGTGGACGTGGAGGAACCCGACCCCTCCCGCTTCCCCCACCTGGACAACAGGCACCCCAAGGACGAGCTGCTGCTGCTGGATGCGGACACTGACCAGCAGTACGTCGTGGACGCGGCCCGCGCCGGAGACTCCCTGGTGGTCAGCAGTCCGCCCGGCACCGGGCAGACCCAGACGGCCATCAACACCATCGGTGCCCTGGTGGACGCCGGCAAGACTGTCCTGGTGGTGGGCGACCGCCGCGCCAGCCTCAACGAGGTCTCCGGGCATCTGGAGTCGCTGGGGCTGGAGTCCATCCTGTTCCAGCTCTCCGGAAACGTCACGGCGCAGCAGCTGAAGGGCCAGCTGCTCCGGGCGATCGTGCGCAACGAAAAGTCACTGGAACCCCAGCTCGGGAACCTCCACAACACCCTGGTGGAACACCGGCACGCCCTCATGGACCACGTGGCGTCGCTCCACAACGTCCGCGAGCGTTGGGGCTGCTCGCCCTACCAGGCCATGCAGTCACTCGCGGAGCTCACCTCCATCCACCCCGCGCCCGCCACCACCGTCCGGCTCAAGCGCAGCGTCCTGGACAGCATCCGGGACCGCGAGGAGCTGGCCGGCAGGCTCAGGCGCGCCGCGGAACTGGGCAGCTTCAGTAAGGCGGCCACCACCAGCCCCTGGCACGGGGCCCGGCTGCTGACCCGCAAGGAAACGGAGGAAGCGCAGGACCTGGTCCGCTCCGTCGCCAAGAGCCTTCCCCTCCTCCGCGACCGCATGGACGCCGTTGCGGAGCACGCCGAAATCCGCCTGGGCGAATCATTCGCCGAGTGGGGCGAGCAGCTGGAACTGCTGGTCGCCGTCCGCGGAAGCCTGGACAAGTTCACCCCGGACATCTTTGACCGGCCCGTGACGGACCTAATTTCCGCCACCGCGCCGTCCGCCTGGCGGCGTGAGCGCGGCATCGAGCTGACTGCCATGCAGCGCTCAAGGCTGCGCCGGGTCGCCAAGGAATACGTGCGCCCGGGCGTCCACATCGCAGACCTGCACTCATCCCTGGTGCTGGTGCAGGAGCAGCGCGCCCTGTGGGCGGGCTACGCCACCACGCAGCGGCACCCCGCCGTACCTTCCGGCCTGGCCGAAATGATTGCCATGTACCGGTCCCTGGACGGCGAACTGGCACAGCTGGGTGAGGCGCTGCGGCACACGGAAGGCGGCGGCTCGCTGTCCACCGTTCCCTACGCGCGGCTGATGGAACGCCTGGAGCGCCTGGTGGCGGACACCGACACGCTCAAGACCCTGCCCGAGCGCACCCTCCTGGTCGAGAACATGCGCGAACACGGCCTGGGCGAGCTCCTGGCCGACCTCGCCGAGCGGGAAGTCCCGGAGGGATCCGTTGCCGCCGAGCTGGAGCTGGCCTGGTGGCAGTCCGCGCTTGAGGCAATGATCAGCGGTGACGACTACCTGGCCATGTCCGACGGCGACGCGCTGCGCCAGCTTGAGGCAGAGTACCGGCTGGCGGACAACGCCCACGTTGCCAGCGGCGCCGCCCGACTGCGGTGGGACCTGGCGGAACGGTGGCGCACAGCCATCGCTGCCCAGCCCCGCCAGGCCGACCTGCTGCGGAGCCTGCTCAAGGACGGCCGGGTCTCCCTGCCGGCCCTTACCGCACAGGCTCCGGACCTGATCGGCACCCTGGTTCCCGTCTGGTCTGTCAGCCCGTACCTGATGACGGGCCTGCTTCCGGCGGAACAGCACTTCGA
Source organism: Arthrobacter sp. NicSoilB11 (assembly GCF_019977375.1). Classification (NCBI taxonomy): domain Bacteria; kingdom Bacillati; phylum Actinomycetota; class Actinomycetes; order Micrococcales; family Micrococcaceae; genus Arthrobacter; species Arthrobacter sp. NicSoilB11. The sequence continues at coordinate 3,004,876 of NZ_AP024657.1, read as the reverse complement.
CGCCGTCGTGATCCTCGATGCGGAAGCCACCTCGCTTCAGGCTGTCCTGCCGGCAATCGCCCGTGCACGGCAGGTGATTGCCTTTGGCGACTCGCGCATTGCCACGCCGCGGACCTTCACCGTCGGGGTGGAACGGCTGGCGCCCGGCGAGTCGGCCCACCACCGGGTGGAAAGTGCCTTCACGGCATTGTCTGCCGTGCTTCCGGTGTGGCGGCTCAACGTGGTGTACCGGGCGGTGGACGAGGACCTGGTCCTTCAGCTGAGCAAGAACTTTTACGACGGCGGCCTGCGCCGGCTGCCGGAAGGCCAGTCGGCCACGGGGCTGGACCGGTCGCTGCTGGTGGAATACCTGCCGGACGGCACGGGCCTGCCCAGTGCCGGCGACGAAGGCGTGGAGTCCGTGGTGGCCGAGGTCAACCGCGTGGTGGAGCTCGTCTTCGAACACGCCCGCCTGCGCCCGCGAACGTCGCTGGCAGTGGTTACCGCAAGCCTGCGGCACGCCGCCAGGATTGGTGAATCCATCAGGCTCCAGCTGTCCAACCAGCCGGGCCTGGCCGGCTTCTTCGGCGCCGGGCCGGAATCTTTCCGGGTAGTTGACCTTGAACGCGCCCAGGGCCTGGTCCGCGACCACGTCATTTTCTCGCCCGGATTCGGGCGGACCCCGCACGGCCGCGCCCTGCACAACTTCGGGCCGCTCTCCGCGGAGGGCGGCCGGGAGAAGTTTGCCCTGGCCATGACCCGGGCGCGCCGTTCCATGCACGTGCTCACCTGCTTCCGGCCGGAGGACCTGGACCACACCAGGCTCACCCACGGGGCGGTGGATCTTTATACGCTGCTGGACCGGGAAATTTCCGGCAACACCGATCTCGGGACTCCCGCGTCCCGTGCCGCGGCCAGCGAGCAGGCGCTGGGAGCGGACCCGCTGGTAGCGGACCTGGGGGACCGGTTGCGGGCCCGGGGCGCCAGGGTCTGGCACCAGTACGACGGCGCCATCGACGTGGTTGCCGCGGCGGATCCCCTGAACACCATGGGCCAGGACGACCCCGACCTCCCGCGGCCCGTGGCCATCGAATCCGACGGCACGGCCCAGTACCGCACCATGAGCGTGCGTGAGCGCAGCAGGCTGCGGCCGCAACTGCTGGAACGCCTGGGATGGCGGTACATGCCCCTGTGGACCATCGAGGTCTTCACGGACCCCTCGTCCTGCGCGGACCGCATCGCCGGTTACCTGGGACTTGAGAAGATGGTGCTTCCGGGCCGGACCACGTCCAGCACAGGATTCCTGGACGATGACTTCAACCACGCACTTCACGGAATTGATGGGGCGCCTGCTGCCGGTGTTTCCTACCTGCCTTCCGAGGCTGTCAGCCAAGGCCGGCGCGCCCAGGGGACAAGGGAAGCGGGTGCCACGACGAGAGAAGACCGGCCTGGGAAAGACAGGCCCGAGGAAGACATGCGCCAGAACGAGAACAACACCCGGAACACGAACGACCTGAACAGGAACGACGACCTGGATAAGAACGGCGGCTCGAACAGGAACGACGACCTGGACAAGAACGGCGGCGCGAACAGGAGCGGGGCCGCAGCCGGAACTGACCGCGGTGCCGCTCCCGCGGATTCCGCAGCGCCGGTGCCTTCTCCGGGGGCGCGGCCGGCAGCGGCGGGCACCGACGAGATCCTCCCGAGCAAGGCGGCGGAAGACGACGCCCGCAGCTGGGGTGACCGGGAGGACGATCACGATACCTGGTTGAAGGAACAGAAACCGCCGCACTGGGGCTGACCAACATCATCCGGGCCACGCTTGAGGTCAGGGCGCCCCGACCAGGACGAAGAACAGCCTGCCCTGGGTGGAGGCGCCGGCCAGGCGCAGTGATTGTTCGGCGGTGGCTGCCACCACGATCAGTCCATCGGTCTCGGTGGTGCCGAGCCATTGACCCCCTTGGCCGCCGTTGTTCGAGGTCCACAGCACCGGGACGGCAGACGCCAGGACCTCAGAGGGACCCTTCTGGTCGAACCCGTTGGCTGATGTCAGCACAATGTTGACCAGCTGGCCGGGGGAGACCAGCTGGATGGATGAGGCATCCGCCATCCGCAGGGGAACCGCGGCCGAACCGGGGGGCGTCCCTGCCAGGAGCCCGGGGCCCAGCAGCTGGGCGTCGGTGAGGAGCTGGCCCTTCCGCAGCGGCGCTGCGAGCTGCTTGCCTGCGGTTGCGGATCCATCCCGGAGGAAGCCGTCGGTCACCATCCCGGGCGGCACCTGGACCTGGGCCAGGTCTGCTGCCGTTACCGTTGTTCCCGCGGGCAGATCCCGGGCAGCGGCCAGCGCCGTGACGGTGGTGAGCGGGGCGGGAGTGAGTTGCTGGACAGCGATTGCTGCAGCTGCGCACAAGAGCAGGGCCGCTACGAGGCGTCGGTTGCGGCTTAGCCAGCCGGCAAACCGCGAGTGCAGGGGACGCCGTCCGGGGTGGCGGGGGATGTTACGGGCACCTGCAGCATGGACATGGCCGGGGAACCGGAGACCGTCGCGGCGACGTCGGAAGAGTACTGGCATGCGCCCACGCTAGGTGACGCCAAAGCGGCACGGGAGCCCGGACGGCGGCTATGTGGACAAAGGCGGCCGGACGCAGGGAGCGTCCGGCCGCCGTCGTAAAGTCCTGGGCTGCTTAGCTGGCGGCAGCTGCTGCCGGCGCCGACGCGGCGGGGGTGGCAGCGGGCGTCGCTGCGGGTGTGGGGGAGACGGAGCTGCCCTTGGAATCGCGGGAATCCGTGCGGTAGAAACCCGAGCCCTTGAAGACGACACCGACGCTGTTGAACTTCTTGCGCAACGTGCCCTCGCATTCCGGGCAGGACGTCAGGCTGCTGTCCGAGAACGACTGGACAATGTCGAAGGCGTGGCCGCAATCCTTGCAGGCGTAAGCATATGTTGGCACTGGTGCTCCTCCTCTTGGGCAAACGAGAGGTCCCGTGCTGCCACCGGGTAAACCGTTAGCAGTCGCAGGGCCTGAGTGCTAATTCTATCACTGTGCCCGAATGGACGGGCTCAGGCGTTGCCCGCCAATGGCCGGTATCCGGACGGGGCCAGGACGGCCGGGACCGGTCGGTCGAACTTCTCGGCCGGTATCCGGCCGGCGGGCAGCAATTCGTCATCGTAGATAACAGCGGCCAGGGGAATTTCCTTCCCTGCCGTAGCCAGGTGCCCCAGGAATTTGTCGTAGTAGCCTCCGCCCTGCCCGATCCTGTTGCCGGCGAGGTCCACTGCGGTGGCCGGAATAAAGAGCACCGCTGCGGCACCGGCCGTTTCCGGCCCGTGACGGTGCCCCGTGGGCTCCAGGATTGGTGCATATTTGCTGCGCTCGAAGCTGGTCTCCGGCGTCCAGAACACCCAGCTCAATTCGCGGCCTTCCTCGCACACCGGAAGCAGTACCTGATGGCCGCTGCGATGCAGGGCGTTGATCAGGGGCAGGGTGGGCGGTTCGTGTCCCACGCCAAGGTACACGCAGGCTATCGAGGCGTGCTTCCCTGTGACCGTCCCCGCCCATGCTTCCCCATGGACGGCCAGGGCCGCGCCGGCAGCTTCGAGCTGCGCCGGCGTCAGCGCTGCCCGCCGCCGGCGGTGGGCGGCCCTGATGCCGTCCTTGACTGCGTTGGTCTCCTGCAGCATGGTGTCCTTCCTGCAATGCCCCGTATTGGGAGGTTCTTCCCGCACCGGCACGGGCTTGCCGCTCCGGTGGTTACTGAAATGCTTGACGCTGACGTTAGATTAGACCGGTGAACACCAGTAACCCCAGAGTCCGCAAAGCCGTCATTCCCGCCGCGGGCCTGGGCACCAGGTTCCTGCCAGCCACCAAGGCGATGCCCAAGGAAATGCTCCCCGTCGTGGACAAGCCTGCCATCCAGTATGTGGTGGAGGAAGCCGTCCACGTGGGCCTCCACGACATCCTGATGATTACGGGCCGCAACAAGCGGGCCCTGGAAGACCACTTCGACCGCGTGCCGTCCCTTGAGTCAACGCTCGAGGACAAAGGGGACACGGAGAAGCTGGCGTCCATCCAGGCGGCCAGCCAGTTGGGTGACATCCACTACGTCCGGCAGGGCGACCCCCACGGCCTGGGCCATGCGGTGCTCCGCGCAAAACAGCACGTGGGTGACGAAGCCTTCGCTGTCCTGCTGGGAGATGACCTGATTGACGCCCGCGACGAACTGCTCAGCACGATGATTGACGTCCAGGCCAAAACCGGTGGGTCCGTCGTCGCCCTGATTGAAGTGGAGCCGTCGGAGATCAGCGCCTACGGCTGTGCGGACATCCAGGACATCGACGGCGAAGACTACGTCCGCGTCAACCGGCTGGTGGAAAAGCCGTCACCCGAGGAAGCGCCCTCCAACCTGGCCCTGATCGGGCGTTATGTCCTGCACCCCGCCGTGTTCGGCGTCCTTGAACACACCGAACCGGGCCGGGGCGGGGAAATCCAGTTGACGGATGCCCTCCAGGAACTTGCCTCCGGTGATGGTGAAGGGCACGGGGTGTACGGGGTCGTGTTCCGGGGCCGGCGCTACGACACCGGCGACAAACTCAGCTACCTCAAGGCCTGCATCCAGCTCGCCATCGACAGCGACGACCTGGGCCCGGGCCTGCGGGAATGGCTGCCAGGTTTCACCTCGGACCTTTCCCGCTAGCGCCATGCGCAGTGGTCCCATCTGGCCGGTCACCCTGGAGTGCGGCGACTTGGTCCTGCGGCCCATCCGGTACCGCGACAAGAATGAATGGATGGAGGTGCGCTCGCGCAACAGTGAGTGGCTGCAGCCGTGGGAGGCCTCCAATCCGGATCCGGGCGGTGGGCTGCCCGATTACCGGCACATGGTCCGGTCGCTCAAAGTGCAGGCCGCGCAGGCCACAGCTTTGCCCTTCCTTATTACCGAGTGGAGGCCGGGCCTCAGCAGCCCCGCCATCGTGGGCCAGTTGACCGTGTCGTCAATCGTGTGGGGTTCGGCCATGATGGCAACCCTTGGCTACTGGGTTGACCAGGCACGGGCTGGACGGGGGATCGCCCCCACCTCCGTGGCGTTGGTGACGGACCACTGCTTCAGGACCCTCGGCCTGCACCGGATGGAAATCAATATCCGGCCCGAGAACGGACCCAGCCTGCGGGTGGTGGAAAAGCTGGGATTCCGGGACGAGGGGTACCGGCCCCGTTTCCTGCACATCAACGGCAAATGGGCCGACCACCGTTCCTTCGCCCTCACCGCGGAAGAAGTCCCGGAGGGCCTGCTGGGCCCCTGGCTGGCCTCGCGCCGGTCATAAATCCAACGGTTTGCCAGAGGGGGCACGACACACCGGGGCTAATGCGGCCTGAGCAGGCATGATGCTCATACGGTTTTGAGTGTGGACTTCCCCCTTAGCAGCTCAGTGATCCTCGTGGTTGCCGTCGCGCTCTGGATTGTATGGGTTGCCCCTTACGTCCTCCGGAACCGCCGGCACCAGTTCCAGCCTGCCGTCGACTTCCTGGCAGACGCCCCCGCCGATGAGGGGCCGGATCCGCACGCCGGCCTGGTCTTGAACGTCGCCGCCCAGCAGGAGAAAGCCATGGAACCCAGGAAGAGTCCGTCACCCGGTGCCGGCGCTGCCAGCACCCCCCCTCCGGCCCGGCTCCGCATCCGCTACGGCCGGACCGCGCTGGCCCTGATGGGGCTGCTCTCCCTTGTCACTGCATTCATTTCCGGGATCCTGGCTGCCTTTGGCATCGGTTCGCCTGCCCTTCCGATCCTGTGCACGGTGCTGACTCTCGGGTCGGTGGCGCTGCTGCGTATGCTCGCCGTCCGCGACCGCAAGGCAAAGGTCAATGCTGCGTTCCGCTCGGCCATGAGTGCGCCTGCACGCCGCCCGGAGACGGCCGACGCGATTCCCCCAAAACCTGAGGCCGCCCCCGCGCGGCCGGACAGCCCGCTTTTCGATGCCGAGGCAGGCCAGGCCGGGATCAAGCGGCTCACGGCAGTTGAGCTTCGTGAAGCAGCCCTCGCCGTCGCGGTGGCTGCCGGCGATACCAGTGCTGCAGAGGCGGCCCCGGCCACTCCGGCGGGAACCCCTTGGGAGCCGGTGGAAGTCCCCAAGCCCGTTTACGTGGACGCAGCCAAGGCAAAGCGCCCGGAGCCGCAGCCTCTTGAACTTCCTGAGGCGCCCAAGGCAGTTGGCAAGCCGTCCCTGAAGCAGGGCGCTGCCGGGGTGCAGGCAGCGGAGTCCGCGGAAGCACAGCAGGTGGCCGATCAGCAGTTGACCAAGGCGCAGAGCGCGCTGAGCAACCTCGACGACGTTCTTCAGCGCCGGCGCGCGTAAAGTTTGGGCGGGGCGCCTTGGGGTCCCGCGGCCGGCCGGAGCGTCAATTGGCGTTGGGCCGGGAAAATTTGTAGCCTAGGGACACCGGTTCCGCACCATCCTGGAACGCCTTGCAGGTTGCGGCCCATTCCGGGGCTATAGCTCAGTTGGTAGAGCGCTTCGTTCGCATCGAAGAGGTCAGGAGTTCGAATCTCCTTAGCTCCACCATTTGCAGGCGTGTTGCCAGAGCCAGAACACCTGGTTTGCCTTCCTTTTCAAACGCAGGTGCCCACCGCCGGGCGATTCCTGTCCGCGGGCGGACTCCGCGGATCCCTCCCTCGCTCGTCCCTTCCCGTGGCCCTGATGCAACGAGCCGCTTCCGCAGACCGGGCAAAGGGCGCCAACGTGGGCGAACTGTTGCGCGGAGGCTTTCCGGTGCCGCCGCATACGCTGGGCGGGCGCCTCACGGAAGCCGGTGTCCTGGCCGGGCCCACGGATGTCACTCACCTGCGCTTCGAGGAACTTTGCGGCAATGCCCGACGGCGGGGCGTTGCCGCCGGCGGAGAAGGAGCGGCACCGCCGGCGTGTGCTGGCCCGCGCCGCCAAACGCAGTGAGCTGGAAGGTAGGTCCGCAACCCGCACCCTCGTGAACGGGCAAACAGTGGTGGTGGACGGAACCGCGGGACGCGTTACCGTTCCCATAGGCAAAACGCCCCCGGATGCAGGCCCGATCGGATGGGTGGGGGCCTAGAGTGGGCCTCATGGGAATCATCATCGGACTTCTTGTCCTCTGGCTCATCCTGTCCATCGTCGGCTTCGTCGTGAAGGGCCTTCTCTGGCTCGCCATCATCGGCCTGGTCCTCTTCGTCGCCACCGGCGTCTGGGGCTGGCTGAAGCGCAGAACCAACGCCTGACCGTCACCGCCTGCCCGGACCGGCTGTCACCGGCCCGGGTGGGCGGTGGGCGTTAGCGGTCGAAGGACCCTGTCTTTTTCCTCCTGCCGGCGTGACCCTTGCTCCATGAGCCTCACGAAGAAGGAAGGGCACCCCCCACAGCTGGCTCCGCCGGTCGTGCGCAACTTTGCCATCAACCGTGCCCTGCACCCCGACCGCCCATGGATCCGGGCCACCCGGATCAGCGTCGGTCTTGTCGTGCTGGCCGCAATCGTGCAAAAGACCTTCGACGCCACCCTGCCCGGCAACGACGTGGATGTCCCGCAGCTGTATTCGGAATTCACTGTGCAGGGAAATCTTGTCTTCGGGCTTGTCCTGATCATTTCAGGGGTGCTGCGGCGACGCCGGCCGCCGCTGTGGTGGGACCAGATGTTCGGCGCGCTGGTCCTGTACATGGTCATGACGGGCATCATCTACATCGTGCTCGTGGCTCCGCCGGAAGAGCCGTGGTGGACATGGGATTTGTATTGGCCGCAGGTTGCCCACCACCGCCTGGCCCCGCTGGTGGCGGCGCTTGACTGGATTCTCGTCACCCGGACGGTCCGAGGTCCCTGGTGGCGGCCCCTCGCCTGGCTGGGCTATCCAGTGGCCTTCCTTGCGTTTTCGTGGATCCGGGGCGGCCTTGACGGATGGTACGTGTACGACTTCCTTGACCCAACCCTCGATGGCGGATGGGTGAGGGTGCTGGGTTCCACCGGCCAGGTTCTGGTGGCATTCCTGGTTGTTTCCCTCATGGTGCACGCGGTGGGCAATATGCGGGTGGCGCTGGCCACCGGACGGCTGCCCGCGACGGTGATCCCGCCCCGCTAGATCCAGCCCTTCCTCTTGAAGATGCCGTACATAAGGCCGCCGGCAGCCACCATGAGGAGCAGCGCCAGGGGGTAGCCGAAGGACCAATGGAGTTCGGGCATGTTGTCAAAGTTCATGCCGTAGATCCCGGCCACGAATGAGGGCGCAAACAGGATGGCCGCCCAGGACGAGATTTTCTTGACCTGTTCGTTCTGCTCGGCGCTGGCCTCGTTCTGCCGGTTGGCTGTCAGTGTCCCGTCGAGGGTCAGGGCGTTCTGCAGCAAGTCCCGGAAGGAGTCCGCCCGGGAAATCACCCGCTCAACGTGGTCTTCCACGTCACGCAGGTTATGCCGCAGCTCGCTTTCCACTTCGTACTTCTCGAAGCCGCGCTTCAACTGGTCCAGCATCTCGGGCAGGGGGTGGATGGCGCGCTGGAACTGGATGACCTCCCGGGCCAGTTCGTAAATGCGGCGGGACACGGAGGAATCGCCGCTGAACAGCTGGTCCTCGATCTCGTCAATGTCGTTTTCCAGCCCCGCCACCACCGGGGCGTAGTCATCCACCACCCGGTCCAGCAGGGCATACAGCACCGCTTCGGGACCGTGCCGCAGGAGATCAGGCCGCCCCTCCAGCCGCTGCCGCACCCTGGCAACGCCGGCCGTTTCCGCATGCCGCACCGTCACCACAAAGTTCTTGCCGGTGAACACGTGGAGTTCGCCGAATTCCACGGTTTCGTCCTCGTCCACGTACCGGGCGGGCCGCAGGACGGTGAAAAGGTTGTCGTCGTAACGCTCCAGCTTGGGCCGCTGGTGGGCCGAAACGGCATCCTCCACTGCGAGGGCATGGAGTCCGAACTCGCTGGCCACGGCCGCCATTTCCTCCGCCGTGGGCCGGTAGAGGCCGATCCATGCCATGCCGCCATGCAGGGACAGGGTCTCAAAGGTCTGCTCAAGACTGTCGGGCTCTGCATGGCGGACGCCGTTGACGTAGACGGCGTTATCGATGATGGTCATTCAGGAAATCCTAGCCGCCGGAGCTGCGGCACTGCTCAGGCCGCTGATGAGGGGCTCGGTCCGGTAGGGGATATGGGTGTGCAGGGCCAGCACGGTCTCTGTCCGGATGACACCCTTGATCCGCAGGACCTGCCGCAGGGACGACTGGAGGTTGTGGGTGTCCGTGGCCACCACCCGGCACCAGACATCGCCGCGGCCGGAGATCTCGTGGACTTCCAGGACCTGCGGGATGAGCCGCAGTGCTGCCACGACGCCGTCCAGCTCCCGGTGGGAGACCTCAATGGTCACAAAGGCCACCACGTCATAGCCCACCGCCTCCAGGTCAACCTCGCGCCCGCCCGGGCGCAGCACCCCGCTGCGCAGCAGGCGGCGAACCCGTGACTGGGCCGTGTTGCGGGCGATGCCCAGGGACTCGCCCAGCTCACCGATCTGGATGCGGGGATCCCGGATGAGGGCCAGCAGGATCTTCAGGTCCGTGGGGTCCAGTTTGTTCAAGATCGTCACTCTCCACCATTCGTGGATCCATAAGTTGATGATTTTGCTCAATTATCCCTGCAAGGTCGAAAGATATGGCGCAGCGGTACCGCATTCTTGAACCATCACAGTTGTATCCGCGCCGGGCTCCCACAAGGACCACCCGCCGCGGCGACCCCTAAGGCGGCACAATGACGGTCTTCAGCGAACTGCGCATGCGCCCGGCCACGGCCAGCGGATGGAATGCCACCACTACGGCGCGGCTGGTGATTTCCGGCGCGGTCATCTTCATGCTCCTGGTGGGCGCCAACCTTGCCACCCCGCTGTACCCCCTGCTGCAGGCCAACCTCGGGCTGTCCAGCCTCGACGTAACGGCGGCTTTCGCCAGCTACGTCCTGGCCCTGGTGGGGACGCTGCTGCTCGCCGGGCACTGGTCGGACCATATCGGCCGCCGGGCCGCCCTCCTGGTCGCTGTCCTGACCGGACTGGCGGGCGGCTGGATCTTCGCCGAAGCGGGCACGCTGGCTGCCCTGTGCGCCGGACGGGCGCTGCAGGGAATGGCGGTTGCGCTCGCCACGGGGGCCAGCGCGGCAGCCCTTCGCGAGCTGCTCCCGTCCCGGCCGGAGTGGGCATCGCGCTTTACGCTGCTGGCCTCCTCGGGGGGCGTAGCGGCGGGTCCCGTCATCGGCGGACTGCTGTCGCTGCTTCCCGGTGCAACCACGGCTCCGTACGTCGTCCATTCGCTGTTGCTGGCCGCGCTCCTTGTCCCGCTGTACCTGATCCGCGCACGCCCGGCCATCATGGTGCCGGCAGTGTCCCGCCCGCTGCACGTCCTTGCCCCGCGCCGTCCCTCCGTTTCACGGCAGGCGAGGGGCGCTTTCTGGCTGGCGTCCGGCGTCGGCTTCCTGAGCTTTGCCGTGTTTGGCTTCTCCCTGTCACTGGCCCCGGGCTACTTCGCGCAGGTCCTGGGCACGGACTCCCGGCCACTGATCGGCGTGCTGGCCGGTCTGCCGCTGGGGGCGTCAGCCCTGAGCCAGCTGGTGACCCTGCGCGGGCGCCTGGCCGTGCCTGCGGGGCTGGCCGTCCTGGGCGTCTCCGTCATCCTGCTGGGAGCCGCCGGCGCATGGCACAGCCCACTGCTGCTCGTTGGGGCTGCCGTTACCGCCGGCCTGGGGCAGGGCATGGCCTTCCGGATGGTTTTCAACGAGGTGGCGGGCAAGGTGGAGCCGGCACGCCACGCGCAGATCATCAGCACCGTGTACGTCATCACCTACCTGGGCAGCGCCGTGCCGGTCCTCGGCCTGGGCTGGGCCAGCGCCGTGTTCGGAATGGCGGCAGCGGTGCAGGGATTCGTCCTGCTGTGCGGCTCGGCGGCACTCGCCCTGTCAGCCGTCACCCTCACCGCTTCCATCAAAGCAACGAAACAGGGGTCCGTCTGAGCCGGGTGGATCTACAGCGGCGCTAGTCCGGAAGCGGGCCGTGGTTGCCCTGGATGTGTTCAAAGACCAGCGTGGTTTCGGTGTGGCCCACCACGGGATCGGTAGCCAAATTGTCCAGGACCCAGTCCCGCAGGTCTTCGGTGCTTCCGACGGCGATGTGCAGCAGGTAGTCCACCGAACCTGAGGTGTGGAAGGTCGACAGCACGGCGGGCAGGTGCGGCACGCGCGCAGTGAAACGGTCGATCTGGTCCCGGTCGTGGGCACGGAGCCGTACGGCCACCAGGGCCTGCACCGACCGGCCGATGGCCGACAGGCTCAGCTTCGCCTCGTAGCCCTGCACAATCCCGCGCTCCGAGAGGGCGCGGGTGCGCATCAAGGCGGTCGACGGCGCAATACCCACCATTTCGGCGAGCTGCTTGTTGGAAATCCTGGCGTCTGCCACGAGGGCCGCAAGGAGGCGCTCGTCAATGGCATCCAGCGGCTCCAGGTGCGCCCCGGGCCTGGTGTTCCTGGCATTCGTACTCACGGCGGTTCCTTCCACACGGTCCTTAGTTCATCCTAGACCGCAGAATCTCCACCATCGGCTCCACAGGCACGCGTCCTGCCGAACATCCGCTCTATCCTCGAAGCTGCTGGAGCGTGTTAATTCGAGTGCGGCACCGAGTCAGGCAGCGGCCGTTTCCGCGCGGGAATGGACGACGGCGACAGTTGCGGCAGTGAGGCACGCCAGGGCGATCACGGCTCCAGCCAGTGCGTTCCAGCCCCAGGCCTGGAAGACCAGGCCACCTGCCCAGCCCAGGAGGCTGGAGCCCAGGTAGTAGGCCAGGTTGTAAAGGGACGCTGCCTGCGCGCGGCCGGTGCTGGCGATGGCGCCCGTCCAGCCGGAGCCGATGCTGTGGGCTGCGAAGAAGCCGCCCGTGAACACCACCAGCCCGCACAGGATCAGCACCAGGGACGGGGTGAGGGTCAGGGCAAGGCCGCCAACAGCCAGGCCAAGTCCGCCCAGCAGCACGTTCCGGCGCCCGTATTTCGAGGTCATCCCCGCTGCCCAGCGGGAGGAGAAGGTGCCGGACAGATAGGCCAGGAAGATCAGGCTGATCACGGTGGCCGGCAGCCCGAACGGGGCGCCCGACAACCGGAACCCCAGATAGTTGTAGACGGCCACGAACCCGCCCATCATCAGGAAGGCCTGGGCATACAGGGCCAGCAGCCGGATGTTCCTAAGGTGGCCCCCGAGCGTCCGGACGGCGCTCCGGAGTCCGGCGGCCCGGGCAGGAACAAAACCCCTGGCCCGGGGCACCAGGACAAGGAAGGCGACGGCGGCAATCGTCGCCAGCACGGAAACTGCCAGGGCTGCCGACCGCCACCCCCAGAGTTCGCCGACAGGGCCGGCCACGAGCCGCCCTGAAAGTCCCCCCAGGGTGGTCCCGGCAACATAGCTTCCGGCGGCAAGCGCGGCGTGCGCTTTGCTGACCTCCTCGTTGAGGTAGGCAATGGCGATGGCGGGGATTCCGCCCAGCGCCATCCCCTCCAACAGCCGGAGGACCAGCAGCATGCCGAAGCTGGCGGACAGGGGCACCAGCAGTCCCAGCACCGTGGCCGCCGTGATGCCCCACATCATCGCCTTCACCCGGCCGATCCGGTCCGCCAGGAAGGACCAGGGGATCACGGTTGCGGCCAAACCCACGGTGGCCAGGGAAATGGTGAGGGCAGCCTCGGCGGCAGTGACGCGCAGATCGGCCGCCAGGAGGGGCAGGACCGCCTGGGTGGAGTAAAGCTGCGCGAACGTTGCAACCCCTGCGCATGACAGACCGGCCAGGATCCGCCCGTAGGCCCTGGACCCTTTGGGATGGCCGTTCCACGGAGGGGAAGCCGCCGTGCCGGAGCTCGCTTTCTGTGGCATCAAGCAAGCGTAGTCCCCGGGCAATGAATGCTTCCAATGCATATTTTATGCCAAACTGATAGCAATATCGGATTGCTTCCCGGTTTCGGGAAAGCTCGGGAACCGGCAAGGGAGCAGCCATGGAACCGGACCGGAAACAATTGGCCCAACTTCTGCCCCTCATGCCGGTACTCGCCGAGCTGGGACGGACCGAACACGTCACGGAGACGGCCGAACTCCTCGGATTACCCCAATCGACGGTGAGCAGGGCAGTGGCAAGGGCCAGCGCCGCCGTCGGCACCGAACTCCTGGTCCGGGACGGCCGCGGTGTCCGCCTGACGCCCGCAGCCCGCACCCTGCTGCCCTACATCGAGCAGGCGCTCGCGGAGTTCCAGGCCGGCCTGGACCTGGTCCGGAACGAGTCCGAACTGGTCAGGGGCACCGTGTCCCTGTCTTTCCAGCACACCTTCGGCGAGGCTACCCTGCCCCTGCTGATCAGCGCCTTCCGTGCCCGGCATCCCGGGACCGGGTTCCGGCTCAGCCAGGGCGCCCGGAGCGCATGCCTTGAAGAGCTGTCATCCGGGGAAGCGGACCTGGCCCTCACCGCTCCCGTGGCGCCGGCGGGCAAAACCCTCGATTCGGCCCCGCTGTACCGGGAACCGCTCCGGCTGGTGGTGCATCACGCCCATCCCCTGGCCAGGCAGCGGATGGCCCGGCTGGCCGATATCCGGACGGAACCGTTCGTGGCGCTGGGAACCGGATACGGGCTGCGTTCGCTGACGGACGCCCTGTTCCGCGAGGCGGGATACCGGCCGCGGATCGCCTTCGAGAGCCAGGATTCACACACGGTCCGCGGACTGGTCTCGGCAGGCCTGGGCGTCAGCATCCTGCCGCCCGGCGGCGACGCCCCCGGCAGGACGCTGCGCCCGGAAACCGGAGACCTCGGCTGGGTGGAGGTGCCGCTGGACTCGGAGCTGGCCTTCCGGGAAGTCGGAGTGAGCTGGCGGCGCCGGAAACCCGAAACCGAACCCGTTCCCGCCAGGCTCTTCCGCGAGCTGGTGGTGGCCCAGGGGCCACGCTTGTTGGCCGGGCTGGTCACCAGGGCGGGCCGCTGACCCGGGGAACCGGATGACGACGGCGGGTGGCGGCCGCGCCTCCGCGGAAGGCAGGCGCGGCGCCCCAAAGCCAGGCCACGCAAGTACCCTTGTGACGTGACGAACACCCAGAACCCCTCCACCAGTCCCGACCAGCACGCCACGGACTCGCCAGGCAACCCACTGCACGGCGTCACGATCGGCCTGGACATCGGCGGCACCAAGACACACGGCATCCGCTTTGAAGACGGAGTGCCCGTCGCGGACGATGCGGCGGGGAGCTCCAACGTCCAGAACGTCAGCCGCGACCAGGCAGCACGGAACCTGGCGGAGCTTTTCGCCAGGATCGGTGGCGGCCGCGTGGACCGGGTGTACGCAGGGTCCGGCGGAATCGATACCGACGAGGACGCCGCCGCCCTGGCGGCCCTGATCCAGCCACTCGTCCCGGAGGCCCGCATCACCGTTGTCCACGACTCCCGCCTGCTGCTGGCCGCGGGCCGTGCCAGTACGGGAGTTGCGGTCATTGCAGGTACCGGCTCGGCTGCCTGGGGACGCAACGCCGACGGCGGCGAGGCCCGGGCGGGCGGATGGGGCTACCTGCTGGGGGATGAGGGCAGCGGTTACTGGCTGGGCAGGGAAGCGGTCCGGCACAGCCTGCGCAGGATGAACCAGGGCCTGCCGATTGACCAGCTCACGGCATCCCTCCTGGCATCCTGCGGCCTGGACCACCCCAACAAGCTGATTGCGCTGTTCCATTCCCCGGACACGGGACGGCGCTTTTGGGCCCAGCAGGCCAGGCATGTCGTGGAAGCGGCCGCTGCCGGGCACCAGGACAGTGCAGCCCTGCTGGAGCAGGCCGGCCGCGACCTTGCCGCCTTGGCCGGGCAGGTGCTGGGCCAGCTGAAAATTGAAGGTCCGGTGATCCTGGGCGGCGGCCTGGGCATGAACGTGGCACCGCTGCAGGAGTCATTCCGCCGGAACCTCGAAGCAGGCGGCATCACTGACGTGAGGGTCCTGGACCAGGAACCGGTGTTCGGCGTCCTGCAACTCCTGGCCGAACCGGCCTGACGGCCGACAGGAACCAAACCGCGCTTGCCCGTCAGCGGGCCAGGCGGCGCGCTTAGTCGACGGCGCGCTTACGGGGCGTCAACCGCACGCCGGGCAGCGGGGGAGCGGGAATGCGGCCGGCCTCCGCCCCGGCCTCCGGACCGTGGCCTGGCACCAGTCCATACCTGGCCGCAGCCGTTTCGGCATCCGGCAGCCCGGCCTGCGCTTCCCAGTCCTCCCGGGCCTGCTCCACTTCGTCGTGGGTGCGGCCCACAAAGTTCCACCACATCAGCAGTTCTTCACCGAACGGCTCACCGCCAATCAGCAGGAACCGCGTGCCGGGGCGGGCCTCCATCCGGAGTTCGCTTCGGCCGGTGCCCAAGTAGCCCAGCGGCCCCGCCGGCAGGTCCTGCCCGTCCACCGCCAGGCCGCCGTCGAGCACCAGGATGCCGTGCTCAAAGGCGGGGTCCAGTGGCAGTACCGCGTCCCCTTCGCAGGAAACGTCCGCGCCAACGATCGGCGAAAACATCGTCGCGGGGGACACGACGCCCGCAAACCCACCCACCATGACGGTGGCGGTGAAGCCGTGGCCGGCGACGCGCGGCAGTTCCCGGTGCTGTTCGAACGCCGGCTCCCGGTTTCTCTCCCCGTCGGGAAGGGCCACCCAGAGCTGCAGGCCCCGCTGCAGCGGCAACTCCCCGCCGTCTGGAAGCACGGCGAATTCAGAGTGCGAGACCCCGTGCCCCGCCGTCATGATATTCAGCTCCCCGGGGCGCACTACCACGTCGCTGCCAACGCTGTCCCGGTGTCGGATGTGCCCAGCCAGCGGCCACGTCACCGTCTGCAGCCCGATATGGGGATGGGGGAGGACAGACATGGCGGTACGGTCCGGCCCGAAGCTGTCCAGGAAGCACCACGCGCCGATGGTGGGCAGTCCGCGCTGGGGCAGGGTGCGCTTGACGTTCATGGCGCGCACCCCGCCCAGGGGCACCTCACGTTCGGGCCACAGCTGCAGGCACGGGCCCGACGTGCCTCCGGCAGGTGCGGGCGGACAAACTTCCTGCTGGGGTGAAACTTCCAAGTTGGTCACGCCTCCACTTTAGGCCCGCCCGGCTTCGGCTACCCATCCACGCCAAGCGGGGTACCGAATGATTACAGTAGGGATTCCTTTGCGGGGATTAGGGCCTCATCTGCTGAAGCCGGCCCCCGTTTGGGTTACCGTAACTATCAGCGTGCTGATGGCAATGTCGCGGTGCTGACAACAGCCCGTCCAAGAGAACAGGTAAGTCCGCACCATGGACCAGGCGATGATCGAGTTCCAGAGCGTTACCAAGCAGTACCCGGGCGGCCAGCCGGCGGTGGACGGGCTGTCCATGTCCATTGCCAAAGGCACTGTGACGGTCTTCGTGGGTCCTTCCGGCTGCGGTAAAACAACATCGCTCAGGATGATCAACCGCATGGTGGAACCCACGTCAGGGACCATCACCGTGGACGGCCGGGATGTCACCACGGTGCCGGCGGCCGAACTGCGCCGCTCCATGGGCTACGTCATGCAGTCGGCAGGGTTGCTGCCGCACCGCTCGGTCCTCGACAACATCGCCACCGTTCCACGGCTGAACGGCGTCTCCAAAGCTGACGCCCGGAAGCGCGCAGAGGAGCTCCTGGACGTGGTGGGCCTGGCGCACTCCCTGGGCAAGCGGTACCCGTCCCAGCTGTCCGGCGGCCAGCAGCAGCGCGTTGGCGTTGCACGCGCGCTCGCCGCAGATCCGCCTGTTCTCCTCATGGATGAGCCGTTCAGCGCCGTGGACCCCGTTGTCCGGGACGAACTCCAGCAGGAACTGCTGCGCCTCCAGAAGGACCTGGCCAAGACCATCGTGTTCGTAACCCACGACATCGACGAGGCCACCATCCTGGGCGACAAGGTCGCCGTCTTTGCCACCGGCGGCAAGCTGGCCCAGTACGCCACCCCGGAGGAAATCCTGCGGGCGCCGGCCAACAACTTCGTCGCATCCTTCGTGGGGCGGGACCGCGGCTTCCGCCACCTGGGCTTCACGCCGTCCGACGGCGTGGCCATCCATCCCGTGCCCACGATCGTCCGCTCTCCGGACGGATATGAGTCTGATGCCAGTGCTGCCGGTGGCTGGCAGTTGGTGGTGGATGCGGACAAACATCCCCTGGGATGGTCGGCACCAGGGACCGAGACCGAGCTCGTTCCGGGTGGGTCGCTGTTCCGTCCGGGAGAGAGCCTGCGGCGGGCCCTTGACGCGGCCCTGTCGTCCCCGTCGGGCCTCGGTGTCGCCGTTGATACCGATGGCACGGTATTGGGCGTGGTCCGCGGCGGTGAGGTCCTGGCGCTGATCGAAGAGGCGCGCCAGTTGCGGCAGGCTGCCCTCTGATGGAATGGTTCCTGGCCAACACCGGCATGATCCTGGAACGCGGCGGCCAGCACCTGGTGCTGGCACTCGTTCCCATGGCCCTGGGCCTGCTGATTTCCATTCCGCTGGCGCAGTTGGCACGGCAGAACAGTGCACTCCGCTCCGTGGTCCTGACGGCTTCCTCTCTCCTGTACACCATCCCCTCGCTGGCGCTGTTCATCATCCTGCCCACCATCCTGGGCACCCGGATCCTGGATCCCCTCAACGTGGTGGTGGCCCTGACCATCTATGCCGTGGCACTGCTGGTGCGCGCCGCCCTGGATGCCTTCGATTCCGTGGACGCAGACGTCAGCCAGGCCGCGCAGGCCATGGGCTTCAAGCCGCTGGCCCGGTTCCTGCAGGTGGACCTGCCGCTCTCCCTGCCGGTCCTGTTCGCCGGGCTGCGGGTGGTGTCCGTCAGCAACATCTCGCTGGTGAGCGTCGCCGCCCTGCTGGGTGTCGGCAACCTGGGCATGCTCTTCACCGATGGCCTCCAGCGCGACTTCGTCACCGAGGTGGTGGTGGGGATCGTCGCCATCCTGATCCTCGCGCTGCTGATGGATGCCGTCCTCGTCCTGCTGGAACGCATCCTCACTCCGTGGGAACGGGCAGGAACGCGGCGGGGCCGCAGGGATGAAGGCGGCACTGCGGCCGCCGCTGCGGAGCGCGCCACCCTGGCGGGAGAAGCAGCGTGAGCAACGTCTTTTCAGATACCTTCGCCTGGCTTTCCGACCCCCTGCACTGGTCCGGAAGCATGGGCATCCCCGCCCGGATGTTGGAGCATCTGCAGTACACCGGACTCGTCATGCTGATCGCCACTGCCATCGCCGTTCCCGTCGGGCTGTTTGTCGGCCACACGGGAAGGGGACGGGTGGCAGTCGTCGCCCTGGCCGGAGCCCTGCGCGCGCTGCCCACCCTGGGCCTGCTCATCCTGTTCGTTCTGCTGGCCGGCATCGGGCTGATGCCTCCCATCTGGGCGCTGGTGATCCTCACCGTGCCCCCGCTGCTGGCCGGGACGTATGCCGGCATCTCCAGCGTGGACCGGAATGTGGTGGACGCGGCCCGGGCCATGGGAATGACTGAACTGCAGGTCCTGTTCCGGGCCGAGCTGCCCAACGCACTCACCGTCATGTTCGGCGGTTTCCGGACCGGCGTGCTGCAGGTGATCGCCACCGTCTCCGTCGTTGCCTACATCAACCTAGGTGGCCTGGGCCGCTATCTCTTCGACGGCCTTGTCCTTAGTGACTTCCCCCAGATGCTGGGAGGTTCCCTCCTCATCGCGGCGCTGGCGATCGCCGTCGACCTTGTCCTGTCCCTGTTCCAGAGGCTGTTCCTGACCCAAGGGGCCTCGAAGCTGTCCTACCGCAGCCATGAGGCTGCGGTTGATCTCACAGACCCCGTTGTTGCGGAGACTGTTGTTCAAGGAGGTAAGTCATGAAAGATAGCCGTCCCCAGCGCCTCGGAAGGCGGGCGTTCAGCGGTTTGGCCGCCGGGCTTGGCCTGGCAGTGGCATTGTCCGCCTGCGGGGGGTCGTCCGATCCGCTGAAGAACCCGCCGGCCACCAGCGGCAGTGCATCGGGCGGGGCGACCTCCCTCGTGGTGGGTTCAGCCGACTTCCCGGAGAGCCAGATCATCGCCGAGCTGTATGCCGGTGCATTGAACGCCAACGGCATCACCGCCACCACCAAGCCGAACATCGGCTCCCGCGAGGTCTACTTCAAGGCCGTCCAGGACGGCTCGGTGGACGTGGTGCCGGACTACAGCGGCAACCTGCTGCTGTACGTGGACAAGGAAGCCAAGGAGGTCTCCGCCGGTGACATCGCCAAGGCACTGCCCGGCAAGCTGCCGGACGGACTCGGCGTGCTGGACGTGTCCAAGGCCGAGGACAAGGACGCCATGGTGGTCACCAAGGCAACGGCGGAGAAGTACCAGTTGAAGTCCATCGAGGACCTGGCCAAGGTCTGCAGCGAGATCGTAGTGGGGGCTCCGGCCACGTTCGCCGAGCGCGCGTACGGCCTGCCCGGACTGAAGAAGAATTACAACTGCGTCCCCAAGAAGCTGGAGCCCTTCAGCGACGGCGGCGGCCCGGTGACGCTCAAGGCGCTGCTGGAGAACCAGGTGCAGGTGGCCGACATCTACACCACCACGCCGTCCATCGCGGACAACGACCTGGTGGTGCTGGAGGACCCGAAGAACAACTTCATCGCCCAGCAGGTCCTGCCGCTGTACAACAAGGCCAAGATGACAGACAAGGCCAAGCAGGCGCTCAACTCCGTGTCCAGCACGCTCACGACGGATGACCTGATCAACCTCAACCGGGCAGTCAGCGGCAGCCAGAAGCAGGACGCCAAGGCGGCAGCGACCGCCTGGCTGAAGGACAAGGGCATCGTCAAGTAAATCGGTTCCCTGTCCGCACGGGCAGGGTACGGACTGGTGATTAACGACGGCGGCTGCCGGACCTGCGGGGGCCCGGCAGCCGCCGTCGGCCGTGTGGTGGACGTCTCAACGGGGATGCATCCTTCCTGTGGCATATTTGAGGGATGGCAGAATTCAGGCAGTCCACGAAGCTCAACAACGTCCTCTATGACATCCGTGGACCGATCCTGCAGGCCGCCCAGCAGATGGAGGCGGAGGGCCATCGAATCCTCAAACTGAACATCGGCAACCCGGCGCCGTTTGGCTTCGAGGCGCCGGACGCCATCCTGGTGGACATGATCCGCCACCTGCCCCATGCCCAGGGCTACAGCGACTCCCGCGGCATCTTTTCGGCACGCACCGCCGTCTCGCAGTACTACCAGACCCGCGGGATCCAGAATATCCACGTGGATGACATCTACCTGGGCAACGGTGTCAGCGAGCTCATCACCATGTCCCTCATGGCCCTTCTTGACGACGGCGATGAAGTGCTCATCCCCACGCCGGACTACCCGTTGTGGACCGCGTCCGTGGCGCTGGCCAGCGGCAGGCCGGTGCATTACCTCTGCGACGAGGAATCCGGCTGGCAGCCCGACCTTGACGACCTGGAAGCGAAGATCACGCCGCGCACCAAGGGCATCGTGGTCATCAACCCGAACAACCCCACGGGCGCCGTCTACCCGGAAGAGACGCTGAAGAAAATCGTCGCCCTCGCCGAGAAGCACGGCCTGGTGATTTTTGCCGACGAGATCTACGAAAAGATCCTGTACGAGGACGCCGTCCATGTGAACCTCGCCAAACTGACCGGTGACGACGTCCTGTGCCTGACGTTCAGCGGGTTGTCCAAGGCGTACCGCGTCTGCGGCTACCGGGCCGGCTGGATGGCCATCTCCGGGCCCAAGAAGGATGCCGCCGACTACCTCGAAGGCATCAACCTCCTGGCCAATATGCGCCTGTGCGCCAACGTCCCGGCCCAGCACGCCATCCAGACGGCGCTGGGCGGCTACCAGAGCATCAACGACCTGATCCTCCCCGGTGGCCGCCTGCTGGAGCAGCGCAACAAGGCATACGACATGCTGAACGCCATCCCGGGCGTCAGCACGCAGCAGGCCCGGGGTGCCCTTTACCTCTTTCCCCGGCTCGACCCGGAGGTCTACCACATCCGGGACGACGAAAAGTTTGTCCTTGACCTCCTGAAGGAACAGAAGATCCTGGTGTCCCACGGCCGTGCCTTCAACTGGGTGCGCCCCGACCATTTCCGGATGGTGACGCTGCCCAACGTCAAGGACATTGAAGAGGCCATCGGCCGGATGGGGGACTTCCTAACCAGGTACCAGGGGAACTAGCCTGTGCTCACGGGCCCACCGGTCCGTGCAACCTTGCGGAAAGGACTCCCATGGCCCGCGTCGTCGGCTTCGACCAGCATCCTGCTGAAACCCTTCGGTCCGGGGAGGGGTTTTCCCTTGCCGCAGTGGACCCGGACTCGACCCCCGGGTACAGCGGCAACAAGGCTGACGGCCGGCTGCTGCTGGCGGAGATGGACGACGAACTTTCCGGGTTGCAGGAAAAGCTCTTTGCCGAATCCCGGTTCGGGGGGACCAAGCGGATCCTGTTGATCCTGCAGGCCATGGACACCGCCGGCAAGGGCGGAATCGTCAGCCATGTCATGGCGGCGATGAACCCTCAGGGCGTCCAGTTCAAGGCATTCAAGGCGCCCACCGACGAGGAGAAGTCCTACGACTTCCTGTGGCGGATCGAAAAGGAAGTGCCGGCGGCCGGAATGGTGGGTGTGTTCGACCGCTCCCACTACGAGGACGTTCTCATCCATCGCGTCCACGGATGGGCCACCCCGGACGAGATCAAGCGGCGCTACGTGGCCATTAATGAGTTTGAAACACGGCTGGCCGACTCGGGGACGAAGATCATCAAGGTGATGCTCCACATCAGCAGTGCGGAGCAAAAGGAGAGGCTGCTGGCCCGGCTGGATGATCCTTCCAAGCACTGGAAGTACAGCAGGGGAGACCTGGACGAGCGGGCCCACTGGGAGGACTACATGGCCGCATACCAGGCGGCCATCGACGAAACGAGTACGCCCAACGCGCCATGGCATGTTGTTCCGGCCAACAAGAAGTGGTTCGCCCGGATCGCGGTCCAGCAGCTGCTGCTCGGCGCCTTGTCCGGCCTGAAGCTGGAGTGGCCCAAGGCCGAGTTCGACGTAGCTGCCGAGCGGGAGCTGGTGGCCCGTTCCTGAGGGCCGGCCCTGGCCGTGGTCATGCTTCAGCTTCCCTGTTTGGTTTTCCCCGCTTCCGGGTTTGCCTAAAGCGGCTGGTCCCGGGCTGCAGCCAGCCGCTTCCGGGCGCCCTCCAGCCACTCCTCGCAGCGTACCGCCAGCGCCTCACCTCGTTCCCACAGGGCCAGGGACTCCTCCAGGCTTGCCCCTCCTGCCTCCAGCCTGCCCACCACTGCTATGAGCTGCTCCCGCGCTTCCTCGTAGCTCAGGGCTGCGACGTCGGACTCAGGTTTCTGTTCGGTCATGACTTCTCTTCCAATTCCTGGTGGTGGTCGGGGTTTCCTGATTGTGACCCGCCGGCCCCGGTGGACATGGTGCCGGTAGACGTGGCTCCGAAGCGCCCCTCTGCCACGCGGATGGACAGGGCGGCCCCCGCCGGCGCTTCGGCAGGACGGCGGACAACGGCGTGGCCGGCCTGGGCGATCCGGGCGGCCTGGTCGCCTGCCAGTTCGACGACGGCGTACCCCCGGTCAAGCGTCTTTTGGGGCGAGAGGGCCCGGACCTGGGCTTTCAGGTGTTCAAGCTGGTCCGCTGCCCGCACCACGGTGGAGCTCACGGCCGCAGAGGACCGCCGCAGCAGCCGCTCGATTTCCTCGGCCCGGACGGAGACCATTCCTTCGGGTGCCGCCATGACGGGCCGGGAATGCAGGGCCGCCAGCCGGTCCGACTCCCGGTCCACCAGCCGGTCCATGCACCGCCGCAGTTGTTCCCGCGCCTGGCGCACGCCGGCGAGTTCTTCCGAGACTTCGGGAACGATCCGCTTGGCGGCGTCGGTGGGGGTGGAAGCCCGGAGGTCTGCAACATCATCCAGCAGCGGCCGGTCGGCCTCATGCCCGATGGCACTCACCACGGGCGTGGCGGCGGCAGCCACTGCCCGGACCAGTTCCTCGCTGTTGAACGGCAAGAGGTCTTCCAGCGCCCCGCCGCCCCGGGCGATGACAATGACGTCCACCTCAGGCCGGGCGTCCAGTTCCCGCAGGGCGCGGACCACCTGGGCCACGGCGGTATTCCCCTGGACAGCAACCTCGCGGATCTCAAACTCCACCGCCGGCCACCGCAGGGCTGCGTTGCGCAGGATGTCCTTCTTGGCGTCCGAATCCCGCCCGGTGATCAGGCCGATGCGGTGAGGCAGCAGGGGCAGCGGTTTCTTCCGTGAGTCGGCAAACAAGCCCTCAGCCGCCAACGCCTGGCGCAGCCGCTCGATCCTGGCCAGCAAGTCGCCCAATCCCACGGGCCGAATGTCCCGCACCAGCATGTTGAGCCTGCCCGTCTTCAACCAGAACTCCGGTTTCAGCAGGGCCACCACCCGTGAACCGCGCTCCAGCGGCAGATTCTGCCGTTCCAGCACCTTGGTCCACACCGACGCGGGAAGGGACACCTCTGCGTCCACGTCGCGAAGCGTGAGGTAGGCGTTGGTGCCGCGGCGGTTCAGCTCGATGACCTGGCCTTCCACCCATGCCGACGGGGTGCGGTCGATATGCGCCTTAAGCTTCTGCGACAACAGCTGCAGCGGCCAGGGGTTGTCCGGGCTGGTTTCCGCCGCTGTGGCCGGCAGGGTAGTGGGCGCCGCACCCGGAAGGGAGGCCTGGTCAGACATGCGGACGCCGTTGGGAGGCTGCTGGTGCTGCGGGCATGCGGTCCTTCATCTGTTGTGGGCGGTCAATCAACCTTATCCATAAGGTGTAGCACCGGGCACTGACAGGGACGGCCCTTCCACCCTGCCTAGGATGGGGTAAGGCCCCCAACCCCGAAGGACCTGTTGTGCGCACTTTTGTCTCTGCCATCGCCACCGTGCTGGGCATCCTCCTGGCCGCCGTTGCGGTTCCCGCCATGTGGGTGGACCGGAACATTGTCCAGGAAGACGGGTTTGTCCGCCTTGCAGCTCCACTCGGCAAGGACTCAGACTTCCAAAGGAAACTCGCTGCGGCGGCGGTGGGAACGATCGATACCGGATCTGTCCCCGGTTTCCTGTCCGGGCTGGTCCAGCCGATGCTCGAGAAGGCGGCGGAGTCCCTGACCGGGCTTCCCGGCTATCCGGCGGCGTGGGAGGAGACGCTCCGCCGGAGCCACCGCCTAAGTTTCGCCGACCCGGCGGCCAGTCCGCAGGGCGGTGCCTCGGCATCCTCGTTAACCCTCGACGTCGCCCCGTTGGTTGCCCTCGGCTCGGAGGAGATCTCCCGCACCACCCGGCTTCCCCTCGACCCTCCGGAGCAAACGCTGATCAATGTCGGCCAGCCCGTTCAGCGGCAATGGACCGAGCGGCTGGCCACGTACGCACCCATGGGCTACATCCTGGCCATCGGTTCAGCCATAGCGTTCCTGCTGGCTCTCGTCGCGGCACGGCGCCGCTGGACAGTGCTGCTGGCAGCCGGACTCGGCGGACTGGCCCTTGCAGGGGCGTGGGGCTTGGCCTTACAGCTGGGTTCGGCCCGTGCCCAGGCCACGGACACCGGCAATGCGGTGGCCAACATGTTCCGTGACGAGTTCCTGGCCGCCGCAGGCACCGATTTCCAGACGTGGATCGCAGCGGCCACGGTGACAGGTGGCGTTCTTATGGCAGCAGGCGTTGTGACGTTGTTCGCATCCCGGAAACGGGCGCGGGCCAGCCGGTAGCATGGAGGGATGACCACCTCGGCTGTACCCCTCTCGATGCCAACCATTCCACGCAGGCGCCGCTCGCCTGAGGACGTAGCAGCGGCAGCCCCCGTGAACGGCACCAAGAAGGTGCTGTTGGCTGCCCCCCGTGGCTACTGTGCAGGCGTTGACCGGGCCGTGATCGCCGTCGAAAAGGCACTGGAACACTACGGGCCGCCCGTGTATGTCCGCAAGCAGATCGTCCACAACGTCCACGTGGTCAGCTCCCTGGAGGAAAAGGGCGCCATCTTCGTGGAGGAGACGGACGAAGTGCCCGAAGGCGCGCTGGTGATTTTCTCCGCCCACGGCGTTTCCCCCGCAGTGGTCGAATCCGCCGAAGAGCGCGGCCTGCGCACCATTGATGCCACGTGTCCGCTGGTTACCAAAGTGCACAAGGAAGCCGTCCGCTTCGCCAAGGACGATTTCGACATCCTCCTGATCGGCCACGACGGGCATGAGGAAGTGGAAGGCACCTCCGGTGAAGCGCCGGAACACATCCAGATCATCAACGGTCCCCATGAAGTGGACAAGGTAACTGTCCGTGACCCCGAGAAGGTCATCTGGCTCTCGCAGACCACGCTGAGCGTCGACGAGACCATGGAGACCGTCCGGCTGCTCAAGGAGCGGTTCCCCACCCTGCAGGACCCGCCCAGCGATGACATTTGCTACGCCACCACCAACCGCCAGGTCGCCATCAAGAAGATCGCACCCAAGGCGGACCTGGTGATCGTGGTGGGCTCGGCCAACTCGTCGAACTCCGTCCGCCTGGTGGAGGTGGCACTTGAGTACGGCGCCAAAGCCTCCTACCGGGTGGACTTCGCCAACGAGGTTGACGAAGCCTGGTTCGAGGGCGTCGCTACCGTGGGCGTCACATCCGGGGCTTCGGTTCCGGAAGTCCTGGTCCAGGACGTCCTCAGGCTCCTGGCAGACTATGGCTACGGCGCGGTGGAGGAAGTGGTCACGGCAGAGGAAGACCTCCTGTTCTCGCTGCCCAAGGAACTCCGCGCAACCCTGAAGCAGGCCGGCGACGTCAGCCGCGCCCTTGGCGGACGCCGGCCCCGCAGCTGAGTCCCCTGCATTATCAGCAGCCGGACGCCAACCAGACGTAAAAGACGGGCCGGGCAGTCACACGACTGCCCGGCCCGTCCTGCATCCGCGGCCCGTTGTCAGGCGGCTTCGCCGTCGCCCTGGAGTTCGGGTGCCACCAGCGAGCGCGGCGTCACCTCCACAACAGGAGGTGTCACCAGGCCGGACTCCTCGAGCGTGTTGAGCTTCCGGGCAGTGGGCAGCACCCTGGCTTCCAGGGTGCCCACCATGGCGTTGTAACGGTCCACCGAAGACTTGAGGGAAGAGCCCAGTTTGGTGACGTTTTCACCCAGGGTGCCCATCCGGTCGTACAGCTGCCGCGCGAGCTCGAACAACTCACGTGCACTGTCCGTCAGGACGTCCTGGCGCCACGTGAATGCCACCGACTTCAGCACGGCCAGCAGGGTGCTCGGCGACGCAAGGACCACGTTGCGGGACAACGCGTAATCCAGGAGCCCGGCGTCGGCAGTCAGAGCCGCCGCCAGGATGGATTCGGCCGGAATGAAACAGACCACCAGTTCCGGAGAGTTTCCCGGGATGTCCCAGTATTTCTTGGTGCCCAATGCGTCAACGTGCGCCCTCAGGGCCTTGGCATGCGCCGCCAGCAGCGCCTGCCGGTTCCGCCCATCACTTACCGACTGGAGTCCGGAGGGCTGGCCGGCGCGCGGATCCACCGCACCCAGTTCCTGTGCCTCAAGGTAGGACGACAACGGGACTTTGGCATCCACCACCAGCTGCTTGTCGCCCGGCAACTGCACCACCAGGTCCGGGCGGACAGCCGAGTCCTGGCCGGCGCTGTGCACCTGTTCCACAAAGTCCACGTGGCGCAGCATCCCCGCGGCCTCCACTACACGCCGCAGCTGCACCTCGCCCCACTGGCCCCTGGCGCTGTTGGAACGCAGGGCCGATTCCAGGGCATGCGTGGACCGGATGAGCTGTTCATCGGAAAGCCTTGCCTCCTGCAGCTGCTGCGCCAGTTGGCCGTACTGTTCCACCCGGTCCCGCTCCAGCAGCGCCACCTGCTGCTGGACAGCGGACAGCTTCTCCGCCACCGGGGCCAGGGCGCGCAGGACACTGCCGTCCTGCGTCCTGGCCTCGCCCAGCTCACGGTTCTGCACCGCCAAAAGCCGCCGCTCGGCGTCGGCCGCTGCCAGCTGCGCCGTGACCTCCGAAAGGCGGGACGACACCTGGTCAAAGTCCGCCTCCAAGGCATGCGAGTTCCTGCGCAGGGAGAAATAAGTGGCCGCGGCGCCGGCAAGCGCACCAAGCAGCAGCATGAGAAGGGCCAGAATCAAGGCAAAAGCATCCATGGCTTCACTGTTGCACGGGCCTCTGACAATCAAAGGCAATGACATTCCCCGGTAGGGGCTGCCGGGGCCGGACGGGTAGAATCAATGCTCGTGGCTCTAACTATTGGCATCGTCGGACTGCCCAACGTCGGCAAATCAACCCTCTTCAACGCGCTCACCCGCAACCAGGTCCTGGCCGCGAACTACCCGTTCGCCACCATTGAACCGAACGTCGGTGTAGTGAACCTCCCGGACCCCAGGCTCCAGAAGCTCGCCGGGATCTTCGGCTCGCAGCGTGTCCTGCCTGCCGCCGTGTCCTTCGTCGACATCGCAGGCATCGTCAAGGGTGCGTCGGAGGGGGAGGGGCTGGGCAACCAGTTCCTGGCCAACATCCGCGAGGCTGAAGCCATCGCCGAGGTTGTCCGGGTCTTCGATGACCCCGACGTGGTGCACGTCGACGGCAAGGTGGATCCCCGCTCGGACATGGAAACCATCAACACCGAGCTGATCCTCGCCGACCTGCAGACCATCGAAAAGGCCATCCCGCGGATCGAAAAGGAAGTCAAGATCAAGAAGCGGGAGGCCGCCGAGCTTGCGGCCATCAAGGCCGCGCAAGCGGTCCTGGAACGGGGTGACACCATCTACTCCTCCATCAAGAGCGACAAGCTGGAGATGGAGCACCTCAAGGAGCTGGGGCTGCTGACGGCCAAACCCTTCATCTACGTTTTCAATGCGGATGAAGCCATCCTGGGCAGCCCGGAAAAGCAGGAGGAGCTGCGCGCCATGGTGGCCCCCGCGGACTGCATCTTCCTTGACGCAAAGCTCGAAGCAGACCTCGTGGAACTCGACGAGGAAGAGGCCCGCGAGATGCTCGAGATGAACGGCCAGGACGAATCCGGCCTGGACCAGCTGGCGCGCGTCGGCTTCCACACCCTGGGGCTGCAAACGTACCTCACTGCCGGGCCCAAGGAAGCGCGGGCCTGGACCATCCGGCAGGGGGACACGGCACCGCAGGCCGCCGGCGTCATCCACTCCGACTTCCAGCGCGGATTCATCAAAGCCGAGGTGGTCTCCTTCAGCGACCTCGTGGAGGCCGGCTCCATGGCTGAAGCAAAGTCCCGCGGGAAGGTCCGCATCGAAGGCAAGGAATACGTCATGGCCGACGGCGACGTGGTGGAGTTCCGCTTCAACGTCTGACCGGCCGGACGGCTTATCCTGAGTCTGTAGGGCGTGATCGTGGCGACCCCGTCCCCTCCGGAGAGGGAAAACACAAGGAGGCGGCATGCCGGTCCGGCGTCTGATGCAGTTGCTCATCGCCGTGTTGGCGGCTGCCCTGGTTCTTTCAGGCTGCTCAGGCACCAGTGCCCCCTCGGTGGTGGTGGGGGAGGCGAAGCGCGGCGGCAGCGTCACCGTGGCAGAAGTCAATGCGTTCTCCTCGTTCAACCCCTACAGCGCCGGCGGCAATACCGACATCAACTCCAAGATCGGTGCCATTACGCACTCCGGCTTCTACTACCTGGACGACAGCTCCAAAGTGGTCCGCAATGACAAGTTCGGGCACTTCGAGAAGGTCTCGGACCAGCCGCTCAAGGTGAAGTACACGGTCAACGAGGGCGTGAAGTGGTCAGACGGGGCCCCGATCGGCGCGGCAGACCTCCTGCTGGCCTGGGCTGCAGGATCGGGGTATTTCGACGACGTCGATCCTGTTGCCGGGAAGGGCACCAAATACTTTTCCGTCGCCTCGGACACCACGGGCCTGGCGGGCACCCTGTTCCCCGACATCGGTTCGGACGGACGGTCCATCACCATTGAGTACGCCGCGCCCTACGCTGACTGGGAAGTGGCGTTCGACGTCGGACTCCCAGCCCACGTCGTTGCTGCAAAAAGTGGACTCAACGACGAAAAAGACCTGGTCAATCTCCTCAAGGACACGCCGCGGGGCAACCCGGAAAAGCCGGCCTCCAACCCGGCCCTCAAGAAGGTCAGTGACTTCTGGAACACCGGGTTCGACGCGAAATCCATTCCCGATGACCCCGCGCTGTACCTCTCCAGCGGCCCCTACATTGTCCGCGACATCGTGCCGGGTGTCTCCATGAAACTGGTCCGGAACCGGGACTACGTGTGGGGCGCCGAACCCTGGCTCGATGAAATCAACGTCAGGTTCACAGGGGCCGTGCCGGCAGCAGTCGACGCCCTGCGCAGCGCCCAGGCAGACATCATCTCGCCCCAGCCTTCGGCCTCAACGGACAGCCTCCTCAGCGGACTCTCCAGCCAGGGCATCACCGTTCAACGCTACAAGCAGTCCGGCTATGACCACCTTGATTTGAACTTCACCGGGACGTTCTCCGACAAGGATGTCAGGGAGGCCTTCCTGAAGACTGTGCCGCGGCAGGCGATCGTGGATGCGGTGGTGGGAACCCAGGACACCAAGCCGCTGGATTCGCAGGTGTTCCTCCCCGGCCAGCCGAAGTACGACGACACCGTGAAGAACAACGGGTCCGCCGACTACGCCAAGGTGGACATCGATGGTGCAAAGAAGCTCCTGAAGGGCGCCTCTCCCAGCATCCGCATCCTCTACAACCGCGACAACCCGAACCGGGCCAGGGCATTCGGCTTGATCCGCGATTCAGCCGCGCTGGCGGGATTCAAGGTGGTCGACGGCGGACTGGCAAGCGCCGACTGGCCCGCGGCGTTGAGCCGGGGCGGCTTTGAGGCCGCCCTCTCAGGGTGGATCGGGACCGAGGGAGGCGTCAGCAGGGTGCCACAGGTTTTCCGCACCGGGGCAGGCAGCAACTTCACGGGATATTCCGACGGCGACGCGGACAAGATCATGGAACAACTCGCCGCCACGACGGATCTCGGCAAACAGGACGAGCTCCTGGCCGAGATCGACAAGCACGTCTGGGAGGACGCCTACGGGCTGCCCCTCTACCAAACCCTCGGCACAACTGCCTTCAACTCCAGGGTGGCCGGCGTGAAGACCAGTCCCGGCCCCCTCGGTGTGTGGTGGAACGTATGGGACTGGCGTCTGTCCTGACGCAGCCGCGTTTCCTTTAGGTCTTCCGGCCCTTGCGGGGAGCCGCGCCAGCCGATTCGCCGTCTGGCTTACTGGCGAGTAGCATGTGACGTGCCTAACTATCCACTGTGGCCTGGGGCATTTGACTGCGCCGGTCACGGTTTGGCAACGGAGTACCAGTATCTGGACTTTGTGCGGTTAGGCTAACCCGTATATGTAGGTTTCGTCACAGCGGTGAGCTGCTTCGGCCTGCGGGGAAGCACAAGATTCCCCTATACATCTCTCCCACAACTCATAGGAGGCGGAATGCGTTTTACGCGCACTTCCAAAGCACTGGGCATCGTGGCAATCGCCGCGCTTGCCCTGACCGGATGCGGCACCGGCGGCGGCGGCAGCAATGAGGGTGCCAGCAATGCTGCCGGCGATCCGAACAAGGTCATCACCGCCTACAGCAACGAGCCACAAAACCCGTTGCTGCCGGCAAACACCGGAGAGGTTTATGGCGGCCGCGTCGTCAACCTGCTCTTCGAAGGTCTCCGCAGCTACGACGCGAACGGCAAGGCAGTCAATGCGCTGGCCGAATCCATCGAGTCTCCCGACGCGCAGAACTGGACCATCAAGGTCAAGCAGGGCCAGAAGTTCACCAACGGTGAGGCCATCACGGCCAAGACCTTCGTCGACTCCTGGAACTTCGCCGCCAACTCGAAGAACCTGCAGCAGAACGGCTTCTTCTTTGAGTCAATCGAGGGCTACCCGGAAGTATCTGCGGTAACGTCCTCGACAGGTGCGGACGGCAAGAAGACCACCACTCCCGCGCCGACCGCCGACACGATGTCGGGCCTGAAGGCGACGGATGACTCGACCATCACGGTCAAGCTCGCCCAGCCTGAGGCCGACTGGTCCCTGCGCCTCGGTTACTCCGCCTTCTACCCCATGCCCTCCGCAGCACTGAAGGACCCCAAGTCCTACGGTGAGAACCCCGTGGGCAACGGTCCCTACAAGTTCGAGAAGCAGGGCTCCTGGGTCCACGACCAGTCCATCTCCCTGGTCAAGAACGCCGACTACAACGGCACCCGCCCCGCCAAGAACGGTGGCGTGACGTTCAAGTTCTACACCGATCCGGGCCCCGCTTACACGGACCTGCAGTCGGACAACCTGGACATCACCGACGTCCTGCCGTCCAACGCCCTGAAGACCTACGTCAACGATTTCCCGGACCGCAATGCCACCAAGGCTGTTGCCACCGACTCCACGCTGAACATCCCCGGTTACAACCCGAACTTCCAGGGTGAAGCCGGCAAGCTGCGCCGCCAGGCACTGTCCTACGCCATCAACCGCGAGGAAATCGCCAAGGTGGTCTTCAACGGCACCCGTACCCCGGCCAAGGCGTTCGCGCCGCCGGTCATCGACGGTTTCAAGGAAGGCCTCAAGGGCAGCGAAGTCCTGAAGTTCGACGCCGCCAAGGCAAAGGACCTGTGGGACCAGGCCAACAAGATCAAGCCGTACGACGACTCCAAGCCGCTCCAGATTGCCTCCAACACCGACGGCGGCAACAAGGAATGGATCGACGCCGTAACCAACGGCTTCAAGAACAACCTCGGCATCCAGGCTGAAATCCAGCCCTTCGCCAAGTTCGCCGAAGTCCTGAACCTGCGCAAGTCCCAGCAGCTTCCGGGCCTGACCCGCTCCGGTTGGCAGGGTGACTACCCGTCGCTCTACAACTTCCTGGGTCCGGTTTGGGCCACTGACGCTCCGTCGAACTACGAGAAGTACTCGAACCCCGAGTTCGACAAGCTCCTCAAGGAAGGCCTTGCCAGCAAGACCACCGACGAGGCAAACGCCAAGTTCAACCAGGCGCAGGAGATCCTGTTCCAGGACCTGCCCGGCCTGCCGCTGTGGGACCAGGCACGTCCGATCGTGTGGAGCAACAACATCACGAAGGCCGAAACCGGCTGGAACGGTGAAATTCTCTACTACGGCATCACCGCCAAGTAGTCCCAGATCTAACTTGCCGTAAGGCTGATGGGGGTTCCGGTCACGTCCGGGCCCCCATTGGCTTGCAAGCGGCAGGAAGGCATTCATGAACGCGTTTTCCCCTTTACCGGAAGGCAGGTGATCCTGTGATCCGGTTCATCCTGCGCCGACTCCTCCAGGTGATCCCTGTTTTCCTCGGCACTACCCTCTTGGTGTACTACATGGTGTTCGCCCTGCCGGGCGATCCCATCGCGGCCCTGTTCGGCGACCGCCAGCCCCCGCAGTCAGTCATCGACACCCTGCGCACCCAGTACAACCTGGACCAACCTTTCTGGGTCCAGTACGGACTGTTCCTCAAGAACCTCTTCACGTTTAACCTGGGCAATGACTTCACGGGGCAGCCGATTGCAGCCAGCCTCGCCCGCGTCTTCCCGGTGACGGCGATGCTCGCCATTGAGGCACTGGCCATCCAGGCCATCTTCGGCGTTGCCTTCGGCGTCTTCGCCGGCCTGCGCCGTGGTGGCTGGTTCGACTCCACTGTCCTGGTCGCCTCGCTGGTGGTCATCGCAGTCCCCACCTTCGTCCTGGGCTTCGTCTTCCAGCTCGTGTTCGGCGTGCAGCTTGGCTGGGCAAAACCCACCGTGGGCGCCAACGCCAACTGGGTCACCCTGCTGTTGCCGGCGGTGGTCCTTGGACTCGTGTCCTTCGCCTATGTCCTTCGCCTGACCCGTGCATCGGTCAGCGAGAACATGAACGCCGACTACGTGCGGACAGCCACCGCCAAGGGCCTTTCCCGGCCGCGGGTAGTGGTGGCGCACATCCTGCGCAACTCACTGATCCCGGTAGTGACCTACCTGGGCGCCAACCTTGGCGGCCTCATGGGCGGTGCCATTGTTACTGAAGGCATCTTCAACGTTCCCGGAGTCGGCAACAAGCTCTACCAGGCTGTCCTCCGCAGTGAAGGCCCCACCATCGTCTCCATCGTCAGCGTGCTGGTGCTGGTGTTCGTGGTGGCCAACCTGCTTGTCGATCTTTTGTACGCCTGGCTTGACCCGAGGATCCGCTATGACCAGTAATAACAGCCACTTCGTGGCCCCCATTGATGAGACCCCGCTGCAGGCCACTGACGCCGTGAAGGCGGACCAAGCCCCGCTCAGCCTGTGGGCCGATGCCTGGCGCAAGCTCCGGCGTCGTCCGCTGTTCATCATCTCGGCACTGCTCATCCTTGCCCTGATTGTGGTTGCGCTGTTCCCGGGCCTGTTCACATCGACGCCCCCCAACGAGGGCTGTGAGCTGGCCAATTCCGAAGGCGCCCCCACGGCCGGGCACCCGTTCGGCTTCACTTTCCAGGGCTGCGACGTCTACTCCAGGGTTATCCACGGCACGCAGGCCTCGCTTTCCGTAGGCCTGCTTTCCGTCCTCTGCGTGCTGGTGATCGGTGTGACACTCGGCGCCCTCGCCGGCTACTACGGTGGCTGGGTCGACGCCGTCCTCGCACGCCTGGGTGACATCTTCTTCGCCCTGCCGCTGGTCCTGGGTGCCTTGGTGATCACGCAGCTGCCCCTTTTCCGGGAGAACAAGAGCGTGTGGACCGTGGTGTTCGTCATTTCGCTCCTGGCGTGGCCGCAGATGGCCCGCATCACCCGCGGAGCCGTCATCGAAGTACGCAACGCGGACTTCGTTACCGCTGCCCGCGCGCTGGGGGTCTCCAAGTTCGGCGCACTGATCCGCCACGTCCTGCCCAACGCTTTGGCTCCGATCATCGTCCTGGCGACGCTGGAACTGGGCGTGTTCATCGTGGCCGAAGCCACCCTGTCCTTCCTGGGTATCGGTCTGCCCCAGAGCATCATGTCCTGGGGCAATGACATTGCCGGCGCGCAGGCATCGATCAGGACCCGGCCGGAAATCATGCTCTACCCGGCAGCGGCGCTGTCCCTTACGGTGTTGAGCTTCATCATGCTCGGTGACGCCGTGCGTGACGCCCTGGACCCGAAGAGCCGCCAGCGATGAGAGATAACAAGATGACCAGTGCAGACGTCCGTATTGATGAATCCGGGGCCGCCGGTGTAAGGCCGCTGCTGGAGATCCGCGACCTTGCCATCACCTTCAAGACCGGCAGCGGCGAGGTCAAGGCAGTGCGTGATGCGCACCTGACCATCATGCCCGGCGAAACCGTCGCCATCGTGGGCGAGTCGGGCTCCGGCAAGTCCACCACCGCCCTGGCCGCCATCGGCCTGCTGCCCAACAACGGCAAGGTGTCCGGCGGCCAGATCCTGCTCGACGGCGAGGACATCGCCCATGCGAGCGAGCAACGCATGATCGAGCTGCGCGGCAACACCATCGGCATGGTTCCGCAGGACCCGATGTCCAACCTGAATCCCGTGTGGAAGATCGGTTACCAGGTCCGGGAAACACTGCGGGCGAACGGCCGGCCCAGCGGTCCGGACGATATCGCCAAAGTGCTGTCCCAGGCGGGACTTCCGGACGCGAAGCGCCGGGCCAGCCAGTACCCGCACGAGTTCTCCGGCGGTATGCGCCAGCGTGCACTGATCGCCATTGGCCTCTCCTGCCAGCCGCGCCTGCTGATTGCGGACGAGCCGACGTCGGCCCTCGACGTCACTGTCCAGCGGCAGATCCTGGACCACTTGGAGACCATGACCAAGGACCTGGGCACGTCGGTGCTGCTGATCACCCACG
Source organism: Arthrobacter sp. NicSoilB11 (assembly GCF_019977375.1). Lineage (NCBI taxonomy): Bacteria > Bacillati > Actinomycetota > Actinomycetes > Micrococcales > Micrococcaceae > Arthrobacter > Arthrobacter sp. NicSoilB11. The sequence continues at coordinate 2,970,063 of NZ_AP024657.1, read as the reverse complement.
ATCTTGGCCTGGCCGCCGAGCGTGCCGACAAGGTCGTGGTCATGTACCAGGGCCGCGTCGTTGAGGCGGGCCCGTCACTGGAACTGTTGCGCAATCCCCAGCACCCGTACACCAAGCGGCTCGTCGAGTCCGCGCCTTCCCTTGCCAGCCGCCGCATCCAGGTGGCCAAGGAACAGGGCGTGGAGACGTCGGACCTGCTGGCACCTGCCGCCGAAACGGTGAAGCCGGAGACCTTCCTGCAGATCCAGGACCTGCGGAAGGTCTACAAGCTCCGCTCAGGGCTGGGCAAGGCGACGGACTTCGCAGCCGTCGACGGCGTGAGCTTCGACGTCCGGCGCGGCACCACGACGGCGATCGTGGGGGAATCCGGATCCGGCAAGTCCACAGTGGCCAAGATGGTGCTCCAGCTGGAAAAGCCGACGGACGGGAGGATCCTGTTCGACGGCGTCGACACGTCGGCCCTGAAGCCCGGCGAACTGTTCAAGTTCCGCCGGCGGGTCCAGCCGATCTTCCAGGACCCGTACGGCTCGCTCGATCCGATGTACAATATCTTCCGCACCATCGAGGAGCCATTGCGGGTCCACAAGATCGGGGACCAGGCCAGCCGGGAGAAGAAGGTCCGGACGCTGCTGGACCAGGTGGCACTGCCACAGTCCGCCATGCAGCGCTATCCCAACGAGCTGTCAGGCGGGCAGCGGCAGCGTGTTGCCATTGCCCGGGCACTGGCGCTGGACCCCGAAGTCATCATCTGTGATGAGGCTGTCTCCGCCCTCGACGTCCTGGTTCAGGCGCAAGTGCTGAACCTGCTCGCCGACCTCCAGGCCAACCTTGGGCTGACCTACCTGTTCATCACCCACGACCTCGCAGTGGTGCGGCAAATTGCCGACCATGTGTGCGTCATGGAAAAGGGGCGCCTGGTGGAAACGGGATCCACGGACGATGTTTTCGAGTCGCCCCAGCAGGAATACACGAAGGCCCTGCTCAACGCCATCCCCGGTGCGAAGCTGATGCTTCCTCCTGAGGTGGCGTAGCGGAACGTTTTCGCTGAACGGCTTGAGCCGGGATCTTCGGGTCCCGGCTCAAGCTGTTTCACTGCTCCACTGCCGGTTTCCGGTCCAGTCCCAGTTCGCGCAGCCTGTGCTCAAGAATCCCACCGAGCGCCACACGGCCTTCGGCGTTCATGTGGACGGCATCCGCCAGGTCTTTCGCCAGTCCGTACCGGGTGAGCCAGTCGCCCACGGAAACAAAGGGAAGTCCGTTGGCTGCTGCCACGGCACCCAGCAGAGCGTCCACCTCGCTGCGGCGCCCACCGCCGTCGTTTGCTCCCCGCGCCAGGGTGCCTATCATGGCAATCCTCGTGCCGGGATAGCGGGTCCGCAGTTCGGCAAGCAACCGCTGGGCGTTTCCTGCGATCTGCGCGTCGCCGGCGCCCCCGGCGGCGTCGTTCCCGCCACCCTCAATCACGATCAGTGCCGGCGTTCCGGCGGGAAGCAGCCAGTCCCCGCGCTGCAGGGCATCGATGTAATTGCCCGTGGAGCCGTTCGCCGCCACGAAGCCTGTGCCGCCGCGGCCGCAGAAGTAGACGTTGTAGCCGGCAGCGGCGAGGCCCAGGCGCGGCCAGCCATCCGCGGGTTCCGACTGTGAATCGCCAATCAGCAGCACGGTCCTGCTGATGTCCGGAACCACCGCCTCGAGCCGTCCGTTTCCGGGATTGCGGATCCGGGACGTGGCCACCACGGCCGGTTTCGCTCCTGCGCCGCCGGCTTGCCCCGCGGCCGCCTGTCCGTCCGCCGGTTGGCCGGCTGCCGCCCGTGCCAGGCCGCCCTGGGGAGAGTCCCCGGACAGCGCACAGCCGGCGAGTCCGAGCACTGCCGATACTGCGACCAGGCCAGACACAGCGGCGGCGGCAGCCCGGGCGGCACCCCGCGGTGTGCTGGCCTTGGCTGGGGGCATCGTTGTCTCCGGCGGTCTCGGAAGTGGGCTGTGTCACAGTCATCATGCCACGTACGCGGAAGTGGGAGTGAACTTAGTCACATGCCGGATCGGTTGGGCCTGATCGCGGCATTCCCGGCGCCGGCAAACCTGCCGGAATTTAGGCCAACAAATGGCTGGGCGGCTAGAATAGAGGAAGGCGCCCTGTGCCAAGGGCCTTGTCCGTCGTGCGTTCCAGTTGGAAATGTCGCGATACAACAGCTGACTCCACTGAATCGAGCCATTACGCATGTCTGAAACCACCACCAACACCGCGGTAGCCACTGCATCGCGCAGTGACCTGCGCAACGTCGCGATTGTGGCCCACGTTGACCACGGCAAGACCACCCTGGTCGACGCCATGCTCAAGCAGACCAACTCCTTTGCCGAGCACAACCACCTCGAGGACCGGGTGATGGACTCCGGTGACCTGGAGCGCGAAAAGGGCATCACCATCCTGGCCAAGAACACTACGGTGGCCTACAACGGTCCGTCTTCCAACGGCGAGACCATCACCATCAACGTCATCGACACCCCCGGCCACGCCGACTTCGGCGGCGAGGTGGAGCGCGGCCTGTCCATGGTGGACGGCGTCGTCCTCCTCGTTGACGCTTCTGAGGGCCCGCTGCCCCAGACCCGCTTCGTGCTGCGCAAGGCCCTTGCCGCGCACCTTCCCGTGATCCTGCTGGTCAACAAGACCGACCGCCCCGATGCCCGCATCGACGAAGTGGTCCACGAGTCCATGGACCTGCTCCTGGGCCTGGCCTCCGACCTTGCCGACGAGGTGCCGGACCTGGACCTGGACAAGGTCCTGGAAGTTCCCGTTGTCTACGCCGCCGCCAAGGTTGGCCGCGCATCGCTGGAGCAGCCCGCCAACGGTGCCGCCCCGGACAACGAGGACCTTGAGCCGCTGTTCAAGACCATCATCGAACACATCCCGGCTCCCACCTACAACCCCGAAGGTGTCCTGCAGGCGCACGTCACCAACCTGGACGCTTCCCCGTTCCTGGGCCGCCTGGCGCTGCTGCGCATCTACAACGGCACCCTGCGCAAGGGCCAGACAGTTGCCTGGGCCCGCGCCAACGGTGAACTCAAGAACGTCAAGATCACCGAACTCCTGGCCACCAAGGCGCTGGACCGCGTTCCGGCGGAATCCGCCGGACCGGGCGAAATCGTCGCCGTCGCCGGCATCGAGGAAATCACCATCGGTGAGACCCTGACCGACGCCGAGAACCCGCAGCCGCTGCCGCTGATCACCGTGGACGATCCCGCGATCTCCATGACAATCGGTATCAACACCTCGCCGCTGGCCGGCAAGGTCAAGGGCGCCAAGGTCACCGCCCGCCAGGTCAAGGACCGCCTGGACAAGGAACTGATCGGTAACGTCTCCATCAAGGTGCTCCCCACCGAGCGTCCGGATGCCTGGGAAGTCCAGGGCCGTGGCGAGCTGGCGCTGGCCATCCTGGTTGAGCAGATGCGCCGTGAAGGCTTCGAACTGACCGTTGGCAAGCCGCAGGTTGTCACCAAGACCGTTGACGGCAAGATCCACGAGCCGATGGAGCACATGACCATCGACGTGCCCGAGGAATACCTGGGCGCCGTCACGCAGCTGATGGCTGCCCGCAAGGGCCGGATGACCAACATGGCCAACCACGGCACCGGCTGGTGCCGCATGGAGTTCATCGTTCCCGCCCGCGGCCTGATCGGCTTCCGCACCCGGTTCCTCACCGACACCCGCGGCGCCGGCATCGCAGCGTCCATCTCCGAAGGCTACGAGCCCTGGGCCGGCCCCATCGAGTACCGCACCAACGGCTCCATGGTTGCTGACCGTGCCGGTGTTGTGACCCCGTTCGCCATGATCAACCTGCAGGAACGCGGCTCCTTCTTCGTGAAGCCCACCTCCGAGGTGTACGAGGGCATGATCGTGGGCGAGAACTCCCGCGCCGACGACATGGACGTCAACATCACCAAGGAAAAGAAGCTCACCAACATGCGTGCCGCTTCCTCCGACACCTTCGAGAACCTGACCCCGCCGCGCGAGCTCACCCTCGAGGAATCGCTGGAATTCGCCCGCGAGGACGAGTGCGTCGAGGTGACCCCGGAAGCCATCCGCATCCGCAAGGTCATCCTGGACACCAACGAGCGCGCCAAGGCCAACCGCGCCCGCGCCAAGGCATAGCAACGCCTGAACGCCCAGAATGCCACCGGTACTGCACCGGTGGCATTCTGCGTTAAGCCAGGCGGCGCTGCCAACCCCGGCCTCGATGCGCAGGGACGGCGTGGGCGCACTGGGCGCCTACTTCGGCGCCAGGGTCCGTTCTCCACATAGCCGTTTCCACCACCTGCGGACGCTCGCCGCGAGGCGCAGCCGGGAGGCCTATCGGGAAGACAGGCGGCGTTGGAATGTCACCGTCATCAGGGGTGTCCCAACTCTCCGGGTGACGTTCGAGATGCTGGTCCGCGACCCCGCGGAGTTCGTTGGAATCGTCCGTAAGGCACTTGCCATGTACGGGACGGCGCGATGAAGCCCGGGATCAGCGCGCAGGAGCAGTCCGGGCGCACCGGGAGCGGCAGTCAGCGCACGGCCGGGCGGCGCGGGGGAGCAGGCGGGACCTCCTTGGCGGCCACCACCTGCCCAAGGGGAATAACGACGTCGGCCTGCCGGGTGCGGACTGTACAGGAACCGGCGTCGCAGGCCAGCAGGTGACCCAGGGCGTCCGTGAGGCCTCCTTCGATCCGGTAGCGCACCACCACGCGGATGCCGGGCGCAGCCGAGGCAAGGAAGCGGGCGGGTGCGGGTAGTGGCTGACTCACCAGTTCATACTAGGTGCGCCGGCTAGGTTCGCGGGAACGGGCTGGGGGATAATAGGCTCAGATGTCAACAGTCCGGCCGTGCTGCCGGATGCAAGAGCCGGCGGGAAGCCGGAACCCAACGTGGAGAGGCCAGGGACGTGACGTACGTAATCGCGCAGCCGTGTGTGGATGTTAAGGACAAGGCATGTATTGAGGAATGCCCGGTCGACTGCATCTATGAGGGCGAGCGTTCGCTGTACATCCATCCGGACGAATGCGTTGACTGCGGCGCCTGTGAACCGGTGTGCCCGGTGGAGGCCATCTACTACGAGGATGACACCCCCGAGGAATGGGCCGACTACTACAAGGCCAATGTTGAGTTCTTCGATGACCTCGGGTCCCCGGGTGGCGCGGCCAAGGTCGGCAACACGGGCAAGGACCACCCCATGATCGCCGCCCTGCCGCCGCAGAACCAAGACCACTGACGCGGACGCAAGCCGTGACCGCAGCAACGAATTCGTTTGGCCTGGACCTGCCCGACTACCCGTGGGAGGCCATGGCGCCGTACCTGGCGAAGGCTTCGGAGCATCCCGGCGGAGCCGTGAACCTGTCGATCGGGACACCCGTCGATCCCACGCCGCAGCTGATACAGGATGCACTGAAGGCGGCCGCGAATGCCCCGGGATATCCCACGGTGCACGGCACCCCGGCGCTCCGGGAAGCCATTGCGGGCTGGTTCGAGCGCCGGCGCGGCGTGTCCGGCCTTGATCCCCGGAACATCATGCCCACGGTGGGGTCCAAGGAACTCGTTGCGTGGCTTCCGCTGCTGCTGGGCCTCAAGCCGGGGGACGTCGTCGTACGCCCCAAGGTGGCCTACCCGACGTACGATATCGGCGCCACCCTCGCAGGCGTCACCTCCGTGGCAACGGACAACCTGGACGAACTCGATGACGCCACCCGCTCGCGCGTCCGCCTCATCTGGGTCAATTCCCCCGGGAACCCCACGGGAAGCGTCCGGGGCATCGAATCCCTCAAGGCGCTTGTGGAACAGGCGCGTGAGCTGGGTGCCGTGGTGGCCTCGGACGAATGCTATGCCGAACTCGGATGGGGGGACTGGGACGTCCAGCGCGGCGGCCGGCGCGTTCCCAGCATCCTGGACCCGCAGGTGGCGGGCGGCTCCCACCAGGGCCTGCTTGCCGTGTACTCGCTGAGCAAGCAGTCCAACCTCGCCGGCTACCGCGCGGCATTCGTGGCCGGTGATCCGGACCTGATGCCCAACCTGGTCAACAGCCGCAAGCACGCGGGCATGATTGTCCCTTACCCGGTCCAGGAGGCCATGCGTGTGGCCCTGGGGGACGACTCCCACGTCGAGGCCCAAAAGGACCTCTACAGGGGCCGGCGGGAGCGGCTGGTGCCCGCCCTGCTGGACTTCGGCCTGGAGATCAAGGATTCCGACGCCGGGCTGTACCTTTGGTCGACGGCGGGGGAGGACACGTGGGACACGGTGGCCCGCCTGGCTGACCGCGGCATTGTGGTGGGACCCGGCGTCTTCTACGGGGACGCCGGCAACGGCTATGTCCGCGTTGCCCTCACCGGATCCGACGAGCGGATCGATGCGGCCGTGGCACGCCTGGCCCGATCAGGCTCCTAAGGGTACGTAATAATCGTGTGACTCGCCCCACATCAGGCGCGTTTTAGGGTGCATTTGACGGCTGCGGATTAGTGACACCCGCCAAGGGGCGGTACTTTTTAAGTGACTATCAATGGTGGCTTTCTACAAGAAGGCAGCCCGGGTGTTGGAACCTGTCTCCTCAGGCTTCGTGCGCGGCTCACCTGATGTTGGATCAAGCTTTCGACAGAGGCCCAGAAGCCTCATGAAGGGGACTCCATGACTGAGACCAACAATGCTGCGACCCTGCTCCACGCAGGTGGCGAGCTGAAGCTCCCGCGCATCCAGGTTGTTGAAGGGAACGAGGGTTACGACGTCTCCAAGCTGCTGAAGCAGACCGGTGCCGTGACCTTCGACCCCGGCTTCATGAACACCGCAGCAACCACCTCGGCAATCACCTACATCGATGGCGATGCGGGCATCCTGCGCTACCGCGGATACCCCATCGAGCAGCTGGCGCAGCACTCCAGCTTCCTTGAGGTGTCCTACCTGCTGATCTACGGCAACCTGCCCACGCCCACCGAGCTGGACGAGTTCGACCAGAAGATCCGCCGCCACACCCTGCTGCACGAGGAGCTCAAGGGCTTCTTCGGCGGCTTCCCCCGCGACGCGCACCCCATGCCGGTGCTGTCCTCGGCCGTGTCCGCGCTGTCCACGTTCTACCAGGACTCGCTGGACCCGTTCAACGCCGAACAGGTGGAGGTCTCCACCATCCGGCTCATGGCCAAGCTGCCGGTCATCGCCGCCTACGCCCACAAGAAGTCCATCGGCCAGCCCATGCTGTACCCGGACAACTCGATGAACCTGGTGGAGAACTTCCTGCGCCTCAGCTTCGGCCTGCCCGCCGAGCAGTATGAGCTGGACCCGGTCATCGTCAAGGCCCTGGACCTGCTCCTCATCCTCCACGCTGACCACGAGCAGAACTGTTCCACTTCCACCGTGCGCCTGGTGGGCTCCTCCAACGCCAACCTCTTCGCGTCCGTTTCGGCGGGTATCAACGCCCTCTTCGGCCCGGCCCACGGCGGTGCCAACGAGGCCGTGCTCAAGATGCTCCGCCAGATCCAGGCCGAGGGCCTCAAGCCCGAGGACTACATGGAGAAGGTCAAGAACAAGGAAGACGGCGTCCGCCTCATGGGCTTCGGGCACCGCGTGTACAAGAACTACGATCCGCGCGCCAAGATCGTCAAGGCCACGGCGCACGAGATCCTCAGCAAGCTCGGCGGCAACGACGAACTGCTGGACATCGCCATGCGGCTGGAAGAGAAGGCGCTTAGCGACGACTACTTCATCCAGCGCAAGCTCTACCCGAACGTGGACTTCTACACCGGCCTGATCTACAAGGCCATGGGCTTCCCCGAGAAGATGTTCACCGTCCTGTTCGCCATCGGCCGCCTGCCCGGCTGGATTGCCCAGTGGCGTGAAATGATCAGCGATCCCAACACCAAGATCGGCCGTCCGCGCCAGCTGTACATCGGCGAGCCGGAGCGGGACTACCCGGTCCGCTGAAACCGGCCATAACGACGGCGGCCGCCCACCTTTCCAAGGTGGGCGGCCGCTTCGCGTTGTGCCACATTCAAGGGGACTACGAGGCGTAGCCCTGGGGGTTGTTTTTCTGCCAGCGCCAGTGGTCCTCGCACATCTGGTCCACCGTCTTGGTGGTGGACCAGCTCAGGTCCGCCAGGGCGGACGTGGCGTCGGCCCAGAAGGCGGGCAGGTCCCCTGCCCGGCGGCTGGTGATTTCGTAGGGGATGGGCTTGCCCACAGCCTTCTCGAAGGAGCGCAGGACCTCCAGAACGGAGGAGCCCTTGCCGGAGCCGAGGTTCCAGCGGAAGACGCCCGTCCGGCCGGCAATGTGGTCCAGTGCCGCGACGTGCCCTGCCGCCAGGTCCACCACATGGATGTAGTCGCGCAGGCAGGTGCCGTCCGGGGTGTCGTAGTCGCCGCCGAAGACCATGAGCTTCTCGCGGCGGCCCACCGCCACCTGGGCGATGAAGGGAACCAGGTTGTTGGGGATGCCCTGGGGATCTTCGCCGATGCGTCCTGAGGGGTGCGCGCCCACCGGGTTGAAGTAGCGCAGCAGTGCTATGTGCCAGCGGGAGTCGGCTGCGCCAAGATCGGAGAGGATGTCCTCGATCTGTTCCTTGGTGCGCCCGTAGGGGTTGTTGGCGCCGATTTCCATCTTTTCCACATAGGGGATGGGGTTGTGTTCGCCGTAGACGGTGGCGGACGAGCTGAAGACAATGGAGCGGACGTCGTGCCGGTCCATGACGCGGATGAGGTTGAGCGTGCCCACCAGGTTGTTGTAGTAGTACTTGAGCGGCTGCTGCACTGATTCGCCCACGGCCTTGAGCCCGGCGAAGTGGATGACGGCGTCAATGCCGGCGCCGGCGAAGACCTTGTCGACGGCGGCCTCGTCCACCAGGTCGACGTTGTGGAACTCCGCGGTCTTGCCGCTGAGCTCAGCCACGCGGCGCAGTGACTCCTCGCTGGAGTTGACCAGGTTGTCGATGACGGCCACGTCGTGGCCGGCTTCCTGCAGGGAAAGAACAGTGTGGGAACCGATGTAGCCGGTACCCCCTGTGACCAAGATTTTCATGCCTCAACGCTATCCCACGGGAAGCGGTCCCCGCCCCTGCGTCCCGGATGGCGGGCGTCGACCGGACGGTGGAGGCGGCAGTGGAAGCACAAGTGTGCTAATAAGAATGGTGCCCAAAATAGTAGACGCGGATGCCCGGCGTCAGGATGTTGTCCAAGCGGTTCTGCGCATCATCGCCGTCGATGGGCTGGAACGTGCCTCGCTGCGCGAAGTGGCGGACGAGGCCGGCCTGGCAGTCGGTTCCGTCCGGCACTACTTCGCTGGCAGTGATGAACTGCTGGCCTTCTCGTTCGGCACCGTGGTGGACCGGGTGGTCGGCAGGCTGGAGGCACTGCTGCCGGGCGTGCAGGAGGCTGCCCAGGCCAGCCCTGAACAGCGGCAGGCGGTTCTGACCCTCCTGGGCGGCATGCTTCCGCTGGATGAGGAATCAGCTGTGGAGGCCTGCGCCTGGCTTGCCTTCAAGAACGCGGCGCGGATCAGGCCGTTCCTTGCCGCCGAGGCCGACCGCAGCCACCGCGAGGTGGCCGCCATCGTGGGCGTAGTGGTTGCATCCCTGCTCCCCGAAGATGAACCGCAGGAGAACCTGGTGGTGGAGGCGGAACGCCTTCTGGCCACCCTGGACGGCCTGTGCATGCATGCCCTGCTGCAACCGGGCTGGATGACAGCGCAGATGTGCCGCGACGTGCTTGAGCGGCACCTGGACGGACTGGCACGGTAGGCGCCCGGGTCCAATCCTGCACTACCGGGAACTGGCTGCGGGAATAGACTGATAGCCGGGTACTGCAGAGCGGGTCATGCCGCCCGGCATGGGAAGGCCAGGGAAGGACTTTGGATGCATCACGCAAGCGGTTCAGGGTGGCAGATCACCACCGACACGTCCGGGCCAATGATGATCGCACTGTACGTCCGGGATGCGGCCGGCTTGAACGGAGTGGGACAACCGATGCTGTCCCATGCGTCGCCGAAGGTCCGTTCGGCTGACCACTCCCACCTGACGGCCGACGTTGGTGGCATCAGCGCGCTGAAGACCGAGTGGGAGGCCTGGTGGGAGCAGCTGCTGAAGGCCCATCCGCACACATCGCCGGAACTCTCCCCGCCCAGTTTTGACGCGTTCGGCAACTCTCCGGCCCTGCAGCGGGTCCTGCAGGCCCATTTCGGCTCCGCCCTCACTTGGGCCAGGGAGCGCAGGAGCGAATACGCCGAGCTCGAGGCCGAACGGGTGGCCTCCGGAACGGACCAGCTGCTTGAGGACATGGTGGACGACAGGCTGATGGAAGTGGGGCGGGACTCGCGGGACTTCAAGCTGACCATCATCGAGCTGCCGCTGGACGAGCAGCGGGCCTGGTACCTGGAGCCCGACAAGATCATCATGAGCCAGGATTTGATGGGGCAGCCGGACCTCCTCCGCAGCTACGTCCAGCCGGTGCTGGAAATCCTGGTCTAGCCGCCCTTAAGGCAGGACGACGGCGGCCCTTCAGCTGCCGCCGTTGTCCTGACGTACGGTGATGCGCACCTGTCCCTCCGGGGCCCCTGAAGCCTGCCATCCGTCCCCATCGGGACGGTGCCAGGTCCGGCCTGCCACCTCCACCTGGGTGACGGCCAGGTCCTTGGCGTTGGCAACCGCCCACTGGGCAACCGACCATGCCAGCGCGCCGTCGGCGTCCACCACCAGGGTGGCGCCGTCAACCTGTGAGTCCACGCCGCCGTAGGCCTGGTCCAGGTCGGTGGCCACCGATGCTGTTGTCCCGCCGGCCGCCGGGGAGCGGAGCGTGCACTGCACTCCGGCCGGCGTCTGTCCGGTGAGTCCGGAGGCAAAGGCCCGGCCCATGTCCTCGTGCTGGGCATATGCCTTGGGGTAGGCCGACTTCTGGACCCGCTGAGCTGCATCGGTGATGTCGAGCGCCTCGTAGCCCGGAATTTTCACCAGCGCGTCATAGAAGGCATTAACGGCATAGTAGGGGTCCATGATCTCGGCCTCCGTGCCCCAACCCTGGGACGGACGCTGCTGGAAAAGCCCCCGCGAGTCCGGACCGGCCTGGTCGCCGTGCCCGATGTTGCGCAGCTTCGACTCCTGCATGGCAGTGGCGATGGCAATGGTGGCGGCGCGCGCCGGCAGTCCCCGCCTGACGGCCGCCGCGGTAATCAGCGCGGCGTTGGCCGCCTGGTCCGGCGCAAGTTCACCGGTCCGGTTGCCGGCCGCAGCGGTGCAGCGCTCCGAAACGAGGGTTTCGGAACGCTGCACGAAGAACACTGCTGTGTAAATTCCGCCCGCTGCCAGTGCGAGGGTGAGCAGCAGCACCGCCAGGCGGCGCAGGCCGCGTCTGCGTGCCACGAAGGGATCAGTTGGCGTGCAGGGCGTCGTTCAGTTCAACGGTCTGGCCCTTGCGGGGCAGGGCCTCCACCGCCCCCGTGGTGGAGTTGCGGCGGAACAGCAGGTTGGGCACGCCGGAGAGTTCGGCGGCCTTGACGATCTTGGTGGTGTCATCGCCCACCTCGTCCTTGGGGCCCGGAACGCGGACCCGGGTGCCTGCCGTGACGTAAAGCCCGGCTTCCACCACGGAATCATCCCCGATGCTGATGCCCACGCCGGAGTTCGCACCGAGCAGGACGCGCTCACCGATGGTGATCTTTTCCTTGCCGCCGCCGGACAGGGTGCCCATGATGGAGGCGCCGCCGCCAACATCGCTGCCGTCGCCGGCCACGACACCTGCGGAGATACGGCCTTCCACCATGGAGGTGCCCAGGGTGCCGGCGTTGAAGTTGACGAAGCCCTCGTGCATGACTGTGGTGCCGGCGGCGAGGTGCGCGCCCAGGCGGACCCGGTCGGCGTCGGCAATCCTGACGCCGGAGGGGACCACGTAGTCCACCATGCGCGGGAACTTGTCCACGCCGTAGACGGTGACGGCGCCCCGGCGGCGAAGCCTTGCGCGTGTCAGTTCGAAGCCTTCGACGGCGGCCGGGCCGAAGTTGGTCCACACCACGTTGGGAAGCTTGCCGAAGATGCCGTCCAGGTTGATGGTGTTGGGCTGGACCAGGCGGTGCGAGAGGAGGTGGAGGCGGAGGTAGGCGTCCGCGGTGTCCGCCGGGGCTTCATCGAGGTTGATCTGGACAAAGACCACCTTCTGCTCGGTGCCGCGGTCCTCGTCCGTGCCGTTCTCGGCGATCTGCACCAGGGTTTCATCCGCGTTGTCCACCGTGCGGAGGTTCTCCGCCGCAACTCCCAGTGCCGGCGCGGGGAACCAGACGTCCAGGACGGTGGCGTCGCCGGTGGCAATGGTGGCTACGCCAAAACCGTAGGCGGAACGGTCATCAGCGTTGGAGGTCAGGGTTTCGGGCACGGCAGAGGAAGCGGTCTCAGTCATGTGCCCCAGTCTATCGAGGGCGGGGCATGGGGTTCGAACTAGACTGGCTTCGTGACTGCTGAAACCGCCCCAGACTCTTCCGTGTCCACCCTTGACCTCCGCCAGGACGTGGCGCTGCTGACCGCAGCGCTCATGGACATCAACAGCGTGTCCGGCAATGAAAAGCAGCTCGCGGACGCCGTCGAGTCCGCCTTGCTCGGGATTCCCCAGCTGGCCGTGGTGCGCGACGGCGACGCCATCATCGCCCGGACCGAACTTGGACTCGCTGAGCGTGTGATCCTTGCCGGCCACCTGGACACAGTGCCGCTTCCGCTCACCGAAGGATCCCGGGGCACCGTTCCCTCCAGCTGGGAATCGGGTGTTCCGGGCGAGGGCGTCCTTTATGGCCGCGGGGCCACGGACATGAAGGGCGGGGTGGCGGTCCAGCTCGCACTGGCGGCAGGATTGTTCGACGGCGGCGCGCAGCCCAAGCGGGACGTCACCTTCGTCTTCTATGACCACGAGGAAGTGGAGGCCGTGAAGAGCGGACTGGGACGCCTGGTCCGCAACCACGGCGACCTGCTGAAGGGGGACTTCGCCATCCTGCTGGAACCGACGGACGGCACGGTGGAGGGCGGCTGCAACGGCACCAGCCGGTTCGAGGCAAGCACGGTGGGGGAGGCCGCCCACTCGGCCCGCGCCTGGATGGGCAGCAACGCCATCCACGCCGCGGCACCGATCCTTGCCCGCCTGGCTGCCTACGAACCCCGGATCATCAATGTCGACGGGCTCGATTACCGGGAAAGCCTCAACGCGGTGAAGATCAACGGCGGCACGGCCGGGAACGTCATCCCGGACCGCTGCGTCGTCGAGATCAATTACCGGTTCGCCCCGGACAAGACGCCGGACCAAGCCGAAGCCCACGTCCGGGAGCTGCTGGCGGGCTTCGACGTGGTCCGCACCGATGCCGCCGCCGGCGCGCGGCCCGGACTGCAGCACCCGGCTGCCGCCTCGTTCGTGGCCGCCGTGGGAGCCGAGCCCAAGCCCAAATACGGCTGGACCGACGTCGCCCGCTTCAGTGAGCTGGGCATCCCGGCGGTGAACTTCGGCCCGGGGGACGCGCTGCTGGCGCACAAGGACGACGAGCACGTCCACGCCGACGCCATCCGCAAGTGCCTGGCCGCCGTGCAGAGCTGGCTCGCTGCCTGACGGTCCACGAACAGGAAAGGTCCGGAACTCCCCACGGGAGCTCCGGACCTTTCCTGTTGTGGGCTCTTGGAAGCTACGGAGCCGCAGCTTCCAAAACATCGGGTTCGGCCTTCGCCATGCCCCCGGCTGCCTTCTTGGAGCCGCGGCGCTCGATCCACACGGCAAGCCGCGAGACCGAGATGTTGATGGCGATGTAAATGGCCGCCGCCACGAAGAAGATGGGGAACAGGTACTGCGTGCCAAGGAAGTCCGCCATGACCTGCACCGCGCGCAGCAGCTCGCCGTACGCCACAATGTAGCCCAGCGAGGTGTCCTTCAGCAGCACCACCATCTGCGCCACGAGGGACGGCATCATGCGGCGGATCGCCTGCGGCAGCTCGATCAGCATGCGGGACTTGTAGCTGGTGAGGCCGATGGCCAGGCCGGCTTCCCGTTGTCCCTTGGGCAGGGACTGGATGCCGGCGCGGATGATCTCGGCAAAGACCGCAGCGTTGTACAGCACCAGGCCGGCCACGACGGCGATGAACGCCGAGGTGCCGAACCCGAGCAGGATGAAGAGCATCATGAGGACCACGGGCATGCCGCGGAGGAATTCCAGGATGATCCTCATGGGAATCCGAATGAATGCGGCATCCGAAATGCGGAGCAGGCACAGCAGCAGGCCCAGCGGGAACGCGATGACTGCCGCCAGTGCGGCTGCGGAAAGCGTGGACCCCAGCCCTTTACCGAGCAGCTGCCACACGTCGCCGCGGGTGAAGATTTGCCAGCGGCGCGCCTCGAAGATGCCCTGCTGGGCGAGGATCGTGACCACCCAGGCCAGCAGGCCGAGAATCAGCAGGCCGCCGATGATCGAGGCAATGAGGGAGACCCGGCGCGCTTTGGGGCCGGGGACGTCGTAGAGAACCGAGCTCATCGGGCAATCGCCACCTTTCGTTCCACCGTGTTGGCGAGGATTCCCAGCGGAACGGTGAGGAGCAGATAGAAGAACGCCGTGCCCAGCAGGACGGTGATGACGGCGTCGCCGTTGGCGTTGGCCAGCTGGCGGCCGTAGCCGAACAGCTCCAGGACGAAGAAGGCGCCGGCCACCGAAGAGTTCTTGACGAGCGCGATCAGGATGTTGATCAGCGGCGGGATCACCGTCCGCAGGGCCTGGGGGAGGATGATGAGCGAGAGCACCTGGCCGAACTTCATGCCGATGCTGCGCGCTGCCTCGGCCTGGCCGACAGGCACGCTGTTGACACCTGAGCGGACAGCTTCGGCGATGAACGCGGCGGTGTAGGTGCTGAGGGCGATGATCGCGGCGATCTCGAACTGTTCGAACTTGACTCCGATACGGGGGAGCACGACTGCTGCAAAGAAGAACGCGATGGTCAGCGGGGTGTTGCGGAGGACTTCCACGTAGACGGTGCTGAAACCGCGGAGTGCCGCAACCGGGGAGACGCGTGCCGCGGCCAGCAAAGTGCCAAGGATCAACGCGAAGATACCGGAGACGACGGAAAGGAAAAGAGTGCGGAGAAAACCCTCCCAGTACAGGGGCAGGTTTTCAAAGATGACGTCCATAAGATCCTTCGGCTGTAAGCGTGGACGGATTGAAGGCTGTGCTGCCGGGGCCGTTGAGGGGCCCCGGCAGCATGGCGGACGCTACTTAGTAACGGTTGATGGCCGGGAGGCTGGGCGCGGTCTTGATAACCGAACCTGCGGTGGCTTCCCACGCCTTCTTGTACGAGCCGTCCTTCCCGAAGGATTCCAGCTGGTCGTTGATCCAGTTGCGGAACTCGGTATCACCCTTCTTCAGGCCGATGCCGTAAGGCTCCTTGGTGAAGGTTTCCTCTGAGGCGAGCTTGAAGGCATCCGGCTCCTTGTCAACGAAACCGGCGAGGATCACGTTGTCCGTGGTGACGGCTTCAACCTGCTTGTTGCGAAGCGGCTCCAGGCAGGCGGAGTAGGTGGCGGCCGGAACCAGTTCCGCGCCGTACTTGTCCACGATGGTGGCGGCCGGGGTGGAGCCCGTCACGGAGCAGACCTTCTTGCCCTTGACGTCCTCGGGCTTCTTGATGGAGTCGTTGTCCTTGTTCACCATGAGGGCCTGGCCGGCTTCGTAGTACGGGCCGGCGAAGTCGACAACCTGCTTGCGCTTGTCGCTGATGGTGTAGGTGGCAATTACCAGATCCACCTTGCCCTGCTCAATGAAGGGCTCGCGGTTGGCCGAAACGGTCTCGGACCATTCGATCTTGTCCGCGGCGATGCCCAGCTTGGCGGCGATCAGCTTGCCGATTTCAACGTCGAAACCGACGGGCTTGCCGTCCAGGCCAACCTGGCCGAACAGTGGCTGGTCGAACTTGGTGCCGATCTTGATGGTGCCGGCGGAGGACAGCTTTGCCATGGTGGTTCCGGCAGCGAACGACGGCTTCTCAACGGGGCTGGGGTTGCTGGAGCCACCCGAGTCTCCGCCGCCACAGGCGCTGAGGGACAGGGCGAGGGCAGCGGTGGCCGCCACGACGAAGGATTTCCGCCTGGACATAAATGCCTTCATGACATTCCTTTCATTGGTGGCCGTGGGTTTCCGGCCTGGATGCGAACTGACGTGTGATGGTTCGAATAACTCAGTGGGTGAGGAGCTTGGACAGGAAGTCCTTGGCGCGGTCGCTCTTCGGGTTGGTGAAGAATTCCTCCGGGGTGGCGTCCTCGACGATCTGGCCGTCCGCCATGAACACCACGCGGTCGGCGGCCTTGCGGGCGAAGCCCATCTCGTGCGTGACCACAATCATGGTCATGCCTTCCTTGGCCAACTGGACCATGACGTCCAGGACCTCGTTGATCATTTCGGGGTCCAGTGCGGATGTGGGCTCATCGAACAGCATGACCTTCGGCTTCATTGCCAGGGCGCGGGCAATCGCCACACGCTGCTGCTGGCCGCCGGAGAGCTGGGCCGGCAGCTTGGGCGCCTGGTGGCCCACGCCCACCCGTTCGAGCAGGGCCATGGCGTCCTTTTCCGCGGCCGCCTTGGACACGCCCTTGACCTTGATGGGCCCCAGGGTCACGTTCTCGAGGATCGTCTTGTGGGCGAAGAGGTTGAAGGACTGGAAAACCATTCCGACGTCGGCACGGAGCTGCGCGAGCTCCTTGCCTTCCTCGGGGAGGACTTTCCCGTCGATGCTGATGGTTCCGCCCTCAATGGTTTCCAGGCGGTTGATGGCCCGGCAGAGGGTGGACTTACCGGATCCCGAGGGTCCGATGACCACAACAACCTCGCCCTTGCGGACCTGCAGGTTGATGTCCTTCAAAACGTGCAGCTGGCCGTAATGCTTGTTTACGGCGTTCAGGGAGACGAGGGCATCGCCGGGCACATGAGTAGTCATAGGAACGAATCTAGCGAAGAACCGTGCGTTATGACGCCAATCACCCCAAGTTCCTGCTGATCGTGATTCAAGAGATACCTGGAGTGGGAGGTTAGCCTAGGGGAATGAGTATCAACGCAGATCCGGCCAAGAATTCCCAGCCCCGCCGTAAGGGGCCCCTTGAGCTGCGGCGCAAGCAGGCGGCCGTGGAGATGTCGGACCAACACCTGCTTGATACCAAGGGTCCGGGCCAGTTTGTCCACACCGATCCGTGGCGGGTCCTGCGGATCCAGAGTGAATTCGTCGAAGGTTTCGGTGCCCTGGCAGACATTGGAAAAGCGGTCAGCGTTTTCGGCTCGGCGCGGACCAAACCGGGCAGCCAGTACTACGAGATGGGTGTGGAGGTGGGCCGCAAGCTCGCCGAAGCCGGAGTCGCGGTAATTACCGGTGGCGGGCCGGGCTCCATGGAGGCGGCCAACCGGGGGACGGTGGAGGGCAACGGCGTATCGGTTGGCCTTGGCATCGAGTTGCCGTTCGAGCAGGGCCTGAACCAGTGGGTGGACCTGGGCATCAACTTCCGGTACTTCTTTGCCCGCAAGACGATGTTCGTCAAATACGCGCAGGGCTTCATTGTGCTCCCCGGCGGGCTGGGCACCCTGGATGAGCTGTTCGAGGCCATGGTCCTGGTCCAGACGCGCAAGGTGACCTCGTTTCCCATCGTGCTCCTCGGCGTCGAATTCTGGGGACCGATGATCGACTGGATCAGGGGCACCCTGGTGGCCGAAGGCATGGTCTCGGAAAAGGACCTGGACCTGATCCAGCTCGTGGACGATCCCGCGGAGGCAGTGGACCGGGTCCTGCATGCAGGCGTGACACCGTCCCTGAACGGGGAACAGCGGCCGGAGTAGCTGCAGGCCAAAGTCCGGGCCGCCGGTCTGGCACGATGGAACCGTGAGCTTCTTCCTCGTTTTCCTGGCCGTCGTGCTGGTGGCGGCCGTCCTTTGGGCCGGCCTGGGCCGGCGCGCCCGCAAGACCGGCGGGGCTGCGCTGCCCGCCCTTTTGGACGGGGGATTCGACGAGCCGCCCGCCAACCTGCCGCCCGTGCTGCTTCCGGAGCGTGCCGCTCCGGAAGACGTTGAGCAGATCCGCTTTTCGCTTGGCCTGCGCGGCTACCGGATGGACCAGGTGGACCAGGTCCTGGACGAGCTGCGGGACCAGTTGACCGCAAGGGACACCGAGCTGGCGGAGCTGCGTATCCGGCTGGCTGCCATGGAGCAGGCGGGGGAGCAGGCTTCCGACGGCGGACCCGCGGCACCCGGCGGGAGGGCACCTGAAGTGCCAGGCAGCGGGAACGCCGGGAGTGGGGAGGCCGACGAGGTTGCCGTGCCGGGACAGGGCGGCCTGTGAGCACGGTGGCCCCCCGCAACGCTCCGCCCTCTGCCGGCACCCTGGCCCGGCACCTGGCCTCAGCCGTCCGCAACTGGCCGTGGTGGCTCCAGGTCACCGGCCTGTATGCCGCCGCACGCCTCGTTTCGGCCTGCATCTTCATGGCCGCGGCGCTCCACCAGGGCGTCAACCCCTGGTTCCCGCCCAAGCCGGATTACTGGAACTTCATCAACATCTGGGACGCCCGCTGGTACGCCCAGGTCATCGCCAACGGCTACCCGTCAATCCTTCCCACGGATGCCGCCGGCAATGTGCAGGAAAATACGTGGGCTTTCTACCCGCTCTATCCTGCACTGGCCGGTGGACTTAGCCGCCTCACCGGCTTGAACCCTGCCGCCTCGCTGACCCTCATCGCCATGCTGGCCGGCTGGGCGGCCGCCCTGGTGGTCTACACGCTCTTCCGGCAGAAGGCCGCACACGTGCCGGCCATGTGGGGGGTAGCGTTCTTTTCGACTTTTCCCGTCTCCGCCGTGCTGCAGGTCCCGTATGCCGAGCCGCTGTCACTCCTGCTGCTGGCCGCGGCCCTGCTGCTGGTAGTACGCCGGCAGTACCTCTGGGCCATCCCCGTGGTGTTCCTGCTGTGCCTGTCCCGGCCGGTGGGCGTCCCCTTCGCCGCCATGGCGGGGCTGCTGCTGGTCTTCCGCGCCGCCGCGCACATCCGGAAGGGGCGGCAGCGCGGCGCGGATGAAGCAGCCCATTCCCTCCGGGACCTGGCGGCACTGACGGGGCTCACCGCCGTCGCAGGCGTTTCCGCGCTGGCCTGGCCCGCCGCCGCCTGGGCAGCGACGGGCGACCCGCAGGCCTATACCAAAACCGAGACGGTGTGGCGGGGCCAGGACCTGGTCCCCTTCCAGCCGTGGTTCGACACCGGCGTCGAACTCTTCGGCCCCGTGCTGGGCCTTCTGGCCCCCGTGGTTTTCGTGGCACTGTTCATTGCCATGCTGTTCCTTCCCCCGGTGGTGCGGCTCGGCGTCGAACTGCGGCTCTGGTGCGCCTGCTACATGGGTTACCTGCTGATGTTCCTCCATCCGCAAACCAGCACCTTCAGGATGCTGCTGCCGCTGTTTCCACTGGCCCTGGGGGCGGCGTTCCTGTCCCGTTCCAGGGCTTACCGGGGCACGGTGGTGGTGATGTTCCTGCTGCTTCAGATGGTCTGGATCGTCTGGCTCTGGGCCTGGGCGCAGCTTCCCGGCGGAGGGGATTATCCGCCCTGACAAATCAGGCTTCCGCGCAGGTCAGCCGAGAAATAACAGTTGCCGGAAAATGTCCATCGATTAGCTACGTACGGGTAATTCCGCGATAATGATAGGTAAGCAAGGACAAAAGCATTCAGAAAACGCGCAGCCTTGGCGGTGGCACCACCACCCCGCCATAGCGGCCTGATCGACATGCGGACACAGCCCGCCCGGGCTGATCAGTCCTGGGACAAAATGGAGGGGAATTCCTCATGGCGGCTATGAAACCACGCACCGGCGACGGCCCAATGGAAGTCACCAAGGAGGGCCGCAGCCTGATCATGCGCGTCCCGCTCGAAGGCGGCGGACGCCTGGTGGTCGAACTGAACGCTGCCGAGGCAGCCAACCTCAAGGAATGCCTGGTAGGCGTTACCGAATAGTCGTACCGGACAGGGTGCGCGGCCCGCGGGCTGCGCACCCTGTCCTTTTTTGGGAGGCTTACTTCTTGACTGCCACCAGCAGGCCATCGCCTGTGGGGAGCATTGCCGACGCCAGCCTGTCGTCGTCGCGGATTGCCCTGCCCACCTGCCGCAGGACCACCGTGGTGGCCTCCCGGCCCGCCGGGTTGGCAACCTTGTCCTTGTCCAGCGCGTCATTGATGACCAGCAGCCCCGCGGGTTTCAGCAGCCGGATGGCCTGCTCCACATAGCCCGGAAGGCCCGGCTTGTCCGCGTCGATGAAGACGAGGTCGTAGGCGCCATCGGTCAGCCGTGGCAGGACGTCGCCCGCACGGCCGGAAATGGTGCGGGTGCGGTTGGCGGGACTGCCGGCCTCCGCAAACGCTTCGCGGGCGGCCCTCAGGTGCTCCACATCCACGTCGATGGTGGTCAGGACTGCGTGCGGTCCCAGGCCCCGCAGCAGGCAGACGCCGGAGACGCCGGCGCCGGTGCCGATCTCGACGGCGGTCTGGGCTTTGGAGGCGGCGGCCAGCACCGTCAGGACGGCCCCCACGCCGGGGCTGATGGCGCTTACTCCCAATTCAAATGAACGTTCCCGGGCCCGAAGCATAACCTCATCCTCAGCGGGCAGATCTTCTGCATAGGACCAGCTGCTGGATTTGTCGGCGCTCATGAATTATCGCTTTCTGGGCGTAAGGGGGGAATGTCTCCTCAAGCCTACTGTGTTCGGGCCGGCCGGCCGGGAAAGCGGCCGTTGCGCCGAAGGCTGAAGTTTGCCCATGGTCAGGAAATTCCCAGCCAAGTTTGACATGATTGATATCCGCTCATCCAAAAGGTGACCGGCGCCGAATCAGAGATGTCAACAGTATCCGGGCGTTAGCATTCCACGAGGGGAGTGGACGATGTCATCTTCAGTTGTGGCACCTGTCCCTGCAGTAAACAATCCCGATGATGAGTGGGTCCGTCCCACCTGGGAAGAAGTGGTCACCAACCATTCCGCAAAGGTGTACCGGCTGGCGTACCGCCTGACCGGAAACAAGTACGACGCCGAGGACCTCACCCAGGAGGTGTTTGTCCGCGTCTTCCGGTCGCTGGAGAACTTCAAGCCAGGAACACTCGATGGCTGGCTGCACCGCATCACCACCAACCTGTTCCTTGACCAGGCCCGGCGCAGGACCCGCATCCGTTTCGACGCCCTCGCGGAGGACGCCGAGTCCCGGCTGCCCGGCCGTGAGCCGGGGCCGGAGCAGAGCTTCGAGCTGAACAACCTGGACCTGGACGTACAGGCCGCGCTGGAGGAACTGCCGCCGGACTTCCGTGCCGCCGTGGTCCTGTGCGACCTCGAGGGGCTGTCCTACGACGAAGTCGCCGAGGCCCTGGGCGTGAAGCTGGGCACCGTCCGCTCGCGCATCCACCGTGGCAGGACCATGCTCCGTGAAAAGCTGGCCCACCGGGACCCCCGCCCGCAGCAGTCCCGCCGCAAGCTTGCGATGCCACGCATCGCCGGCATCCTCTGAACGGCACATGAAGTCCCAGTTTCCTTTCGGCGGCAGGCATCAGCGCAGCGGCAGCCACCTTGAGGCCTGCCAGGAGTGTGCTGCGGCCGTGCGCCGGGAACGGCAGTACCTGGAGCGTCTGCGCGATGCTCCCATTCCGCCCGCCAGCCAGGACCTGACGGCGCGGCTGCTGACCCGCACCCACGAATTGGCAGCCCAGCCGCCCGCCCCTGCCCATCAGGGCGGGACCTCCCGTGTGGCCGCCCGGGCACTTGCATTCACCGCGGGCGGAACCATGGCAGCGGCCGGAGTGCTGGCCGTAGGGGCCTTCACGGCAGCGGGAGACCCTGCGGCCGGGGAACGGGCGGGGACCGAAGCAGCCTTTTCGCACGTCTCGTCCCAGACCCCTGCGGACGGCCGGACCTTGACCGCCGCGCAGCTGGCCACGTTGCGTTCCGAGGGGTGGGCCTGCCCCGAACTGCAGGCCATGGGATTCCATGTGGAAGCGGCCAGGGCGCTGGTGGTTGACGGGCAACCTGCAGTGGAGCTGCGGCTCACCGACGGTACCCATCACGCCACCGTCACGGAACAGCACCCGGTTGATCATCAACCGGCCGGCAACGCCACACCGGCACCGGGCGGCCCGGCGGGGGAGGGCACCGCCGGCCAAGGTGGTCCAATGCAGGTTTCGAGCACCTCTCCCTGGTCCGCCACCTACCGGGCAGCCGGCCTCACCATCACTTACCGCTCCGATCTGCCCCCCGAGCAGGCAGATGATGCCCTGCCCGTGCTCAAGCAGTACGCCGATACCGCGGCGGAAGGGGTTGCCGCCGCCGTGCCCGACACCACAGGGACGCCGGCACCGGAGCCCCTGGAGTCGCGGCTGGAGCGCGGGATCAACAAGATAGCTGCCCTGTTCACCCAGTAATGCAGACTGTTTTCCCGTCCGCCGGACGGGAATCGTCACTCGCAGCCCGGAGAGGGTAATCTTCCTAAAGTGTTTGGAATCAACGGCCCGGAGTTCATCCTTCTGCTGATCATCGGCGTGCTGGTGATCGGCCCCCAGCGGCTGCCGGAATATACCCAGAAGCTGGCAAACCTGGTCAAGGAACTCCGCCGCATGGCTTCCGGGGCGCGTGAACAAATCAAGGAAGAAGTGGGCATCGACATTGACGATGTCGACTGGAAGAAGTACGACCCCCGCCAGTACGACCCCCGCCGCATCATCAAGGAAGCACTGCTCGACGACGACACCAAGCCCGTCAGCGCAAATGCTCCGGCCGCCGTGGCAGCAGTTTCCGGCGCCGCGGCCGTGGCGGATGCAGCCCCGCAGCGGCCCGAAAGAGTCGTGCAGAGGCTGGCCCCTGGCGATGCAGCCCCTTTCGACACCGAAGCCACCTAGGGTTTTCGCGCCCCGCCAGTTCCGGCCCGGTCAGCGCGGCTGCAGTCCCAGCTTCATCCCTGCAAGGCCACGGGGTTTTGCGGCCAACTGCCCTGCGATGCCGGCCAGCGCCACAGCGCCCGCCGAAGCAGGTTGGCCCAGCACGATCGGAACCCCCGAGTCCCCGCCTTCGCGCAGCTGGATGTCCAGGGGAATCTGGCCCAGCAACGGTACCTCCGCCCCGACCGTGGCGCTGAGGCGTTCGGTGAGGACCGCCCCGCCGCCGCTTCCAAACAGTTCCATCCGGCCGCCGTCGGGCATCTCCAGGTAGGACATGTTCTCGATGACGCCCGCGATCTTCTGACCCGTCTGGGTGGCGATGGCGCCAGCGCGTTCGGCAACGTCCGCCGCCGCCGCCTGGGGCGTGGTGACCACCAGGATTTCGGCCTTGGGCAGGAGTTGGGCCACGGAAATGGCGATGTCACCCGTACCCGGCGGGAGATCCAGGAACAGGGCGTCCAGGTCGCCGAAGTAGACGTCGGTGAGGAACTGTTCCAGGGCCCGGTGCAGCATGGGTCCCCGCCAGGCAACCGGCTGGTTGCCGGTGACGAACATGCCAATGGAGATCACCTTCACGCCGTACGCAACCGGGGGCAGGATCATGTCGTCCACCTGGGTGGGTTTCTGGGTGATGCCCATCAGCGCAGGGACGGAGAAGCCGTAGACGTCTGCATCCACGATGCCCACACGCAGGCCTTGGGCAGCCAGGGCCGTGGCCAGGTTGACGGTGACCGAGGACTTGCCCACTCCGCCCTTGCCGCTGGCCACGGCGTAGACCCTGGTAAGGGAATCGGGCTCATTGAAGGGGATTTTGCGCTGGCCGCCGGCGCCGCGCAGCTTCTCCTTGAGGGCATCGCGCTGGGCCTGGTCCATCACCTTGAGCTCGACGTCGACGGCGGTGACGCCGGGGACTGCGAAAAGGGCCTTTTGCGCATCGGCGGTGATCGTGTCCCGCAGCGGGCAGCCGGCAATGGTGAGCAGGACCGCCACGCTCACCTTGCCGTCGTCGGAAACCTGGACGGAGTCCACCATGCCCAGTTCGGTGATGGGGCGCCGGAGTTCGGGATCGATCACGGTGGCGAGGGCGCTGTTGACGGCCTGTGCCAGTGCCGGTTGGGTGGAGTCAGCGGGATCGATGGGGGCGCTCATGGGAGGAGCCTCGGCTTTCGTACGGATGCGGCGGCGGGCCTGCCGGAGGGCGGCCTGGCGGTCATTGGGCAGAGTGGCCCGGTTTCACCCGGGGGATCTGCTGGGTGCGCGGGCTGCGTTGCCGGTCCCGCTGTTCGCGCAGCTTGTCCTTGACCTTGTCCCGTGGGGATTCGTGCGAACCGGGGCCCGTGTCATCGTGGGTCCGGAGTTCCTCCTGGGCTTCCAGCAGGTCTTCAAGGAGTGAGCGCAGCTCGGCGCGGACGTAGTCGCGGGTGGCTACCTCGCGCAGGGCGATCCGCAGGGAGGCCAGTTCCCGGGTCAGGTACTCGGTGTCGGACAGGTTGCGTTCGGCGCGCTGGCGGTCCTGCTGCACCGAGACGCGGTCGCGGTCATCCTGCCGGTTCTGCGCCAGCAGCAGCAGGGGCGCGGCGTAGGAAGCCTGCAGCGACAGCATCAGGGTCAGCAGGGTGAAGCCAAGGTCCCTTGAATCGAACTGCCACTCGACGGGCGCCCACGTGTTCCAGCCCAGCCAGAAAATACAGAACACCGTCATGTAGACCAGGAACTGCGGGGTGCCCATGAACCGGGCAAAGCCCTCGGTGGCGTGGCCGAATGCGTCCGGATCCGGGGAGAACTTGGGCAGGATCCGCTGCCGCGCGCTCAAGGGAGTATCGAGACTGCCTTTTGATTCCGCGTTGGCCAGGTTCCGCTGGCTGGGGTTCTTCGGGGCGCTGTTATCAGCCAATGCGGCCACCGAGCTTTCTTATCGGGGCTTCGCCATCATGGGCGCGCCAGTCGTCCGGCAACAAGTGATCCAATACGTCATCAACAGTCACCGCCCCCACAAGCCGGCCGGCGTCGTTGACCACCGGGAGGGAGTTGAGGTTGTAGGTGGCCAGGGTCCGTGCCACTTCGCTGATGTGGGCCTGGTCGGACAACGGCTCGAGGTTCTTGTCCACCAGGTTTCCCAGAGCCTCGAACGGCGGGAAGCGCAGCAGCTGCTGGATGTGCACCACACCCAGGAAGCGGCCGGTGGGGGTTTCCAGCGGCGGCCGGGCAATAAAGATCGACGACGCCAGCGCAGGGGAGAGCTCCTCCCGCCGGACGTGGGCCAGGGCTTCGGCAACCGTGGCTTCCGGCGGCAGGATGACCGGTACCGGAGTCATCAGGCCGCCGGCGGTGTCCTCGTCGTATTCAAGCAGGCGGCGGACGTCCTCCGCGCCTTCGGGTTCCATCAGCTGGAGGAGTTCCTCTGCCTGGGCGGAGGGGAGTTCGCCGAGGAGGTCGGCGGCGTCGTCGGGGTCCATCTCCTCGAGGACGTCGGCGGCGCGCTGGACATCCAGCGCGGAGAGGATTTCCACCTGGTCGTCCTCGGGAAGCTCCTGGAGGACGTCGGCCAGCCGCTCGTCCTGCAGTTCGCTGGCCACTTCGAACCGGCGCTTGTCGCTCATCTCCTGCAGTGCCTCGGCGAAGTCAGCGGGCTTGAGGTCCTCGTGGTTGGCCACGAACTGTGTGGCTGCCTGCGGCTCGGTGCGTGGCCCCTGCTGGGCGTCCGCCCAGTCAATGATCAGTGTTTCGTTGCGGCGCAGCCGGCTCAAGGGGGACAGTGAATGGCCGCGCCGGACAAAGAGCTTGCTGACGAACCAGTCGCGGGACCGGTGCTGGTCGATGGCGATGTCCTCGATGGTGGCGTCCCCGCTGCCGTCACGGAGGGTGACCCTGCGGTCGAACATCTCCGCCACCACCAGCGTTTCGGCTCCGCGCTGTTCAAACCGGCGCAGGTTGACCAGGCCCGTGCAGATGATCTGGGTCTGGTCGATCGAGGTAATGCGCGTCATGGGCACGAAGACGCGCTTCTTTCCCGGTACTTCCACCACGATGCCCACCACGTGGGGGGCTCCCTGGGTTCCGCGGGACAGCACAACAACATCGCGCAGCCGGCCCAGCCGGTCGCCCAGCGGGTCGAAGACATCGAGGCCCAGGAGGCGCGCCACGAAGACGCGAGTAGGTGTTGTGCTCACCACTACAGGCTACCGAGTCTGCTCTCTTTTAGCTGAATTTACAGGCAGCACCCACCTTGATGGGCAAGAATGGGGTTATGTCGAACATTTTTGGTCCTCCCAGGGCCGGCGCCGCGAACGGACCGGACGATGCCCGGGCTGTTCCCACCGGCGACACCGTTGGCTCCTACACTTCCTACCTCGACGCCCAAAAAGCGGTTGACTACCTGGCGGACCAGCAGTTCCCGGTCCAGATGGTCTCCATCGTGGGCAATGAACTGAAGATGGTGGAGCGGGTCACCGGGCGTCTCAGCTACCCCCGGGTGGCGCTGTCGGGGGCGTTGAGCGGCATGTGGTTCGGCCTGTTCGTCGGCGTCATGCTGTCCTTCTTCGCACCCTCGCCCGGCTACTTCTCGATCATGACGTCGGTGCTGATGGGTGCGGCGTTCTTCATGCTCTTCGGCATCGTCACGTACGCCATGCAGCGCGGCAAGCGGGACTTCACGTCCACCAGCCAGGTGGTGGCAACGAGCTATGACGTGATCGTTGCGCCGGAGGCCGCCCACGAGGCGCGGCGCCTGCTGCAGCAGCTGCCCATGACGCGTTCGGACGCGGCAGCGGGCCAGCGGCCGTACACACAGCACGACTACTACAACCAGCCGTACCAGCACCAGCAGCAGCCGGGGCAGCAGCAGGGCCCTGCCCGTCCCGCCGGATGGAACGATCCCTACGGCCAGCGGTCCGCCGGCACAGCCGCCGAGGATGGATCAGCCCAGGACGGAAGCGGCTACGAAGGCGACGCCGGCCAGCAGCACAGTGGTCAGCAGCACAGTGGGCAGCAGCACGGTGGGCAGCAGCACGGCGGGCAGCAATACGACGGCGGCCAGCACCAGCCGGCGCAGCCGGCAAGCCCGGTCCGGGCCGTCCGCTACCCGGACCTGCCGGATGGCCGCCCGCAGTACGGCGTGCGCCTGCCGCAGGGTCCCGGCGCCGGACAGCCAGGGCCAGGACAGCCAGAGCCCCGACAGCCTGCGCCAGGACAGAACGCGGAACACCAACCCGACGCCCGGCATGGCCAGGACGGGGACCAGCACCACGGCGACCACCGGCAGTAGGACGGCCGGAGCAGCCAAGGTCCAGGAAGCCTGAAAGCCAAGGAAACCTGAAAGCCAAGGAAACCTGGGAGCGCCAACGCAAAGAGCGGGGCCGCCGGAACGAATCCGGCGGCCCCGCTCTTTGCTGTTTCCGGCCGGGGTCAGGCTTCTTCGGTCCGGTAGATGCCGGCCATCCAGTCCTCCACGTCTTCCGGTTTCCGCGGCAGGGCGGCACTGAGGTTCACGGGGCCGTCAGCGGTCATGAGGATGTCGTCCTCGATCCTGATGCCGATGCCGCGGTATTCCTCGGGAATCGCCAGGTCTTCCTTCTTGAAGTACAGGCCTGGTTCGATGGTGAAGACCATGCCTTCGGTGAGGATGCCGTCCAGGTAGAGTTCGCGTTTGGCCTGCGCGCAGTCGTGCACGTCCAGTCCCAGGTGGTGGCTGGTGCCGTGCGGCATCCACCGGCGGTGCTGCTGCCCCTCGGGGCTGATGGCCTCCTCCACGCTGACCGGCAGGATGTCCCATTCGGCCAGGCGTTCTGCCAGCACGGTGGTGGCGGCGGTGTGGATGTCACGGAACTTGGTTCCCGGCCGGGCAGCGGCGAACCCGGCGTCGGCAGCATCAAGGACTGCCTGGTAGACCTTGCGCTGGATGTCGCTGAAGGAGCCGCTGGCCGGAAGCGTCCGGGTGATGTCTGCAGTGTAGAGCGAGTCGGCCTCGACACCGGCGTCCAGGAGCAGGAGCTCGCCGGCGTGGATGCGTCCGGTGTTGCGGGTCCAGTGCAGCACGGTGGCGTTGTTGCCGGATGCTGCGATGGTGTCGTAACCCAGTTCGTTGCCCACTTCGCGGGCGCGGGCGAAGAAGGCTCCCTCCACCACCCGCTCGCCGCGGGCATGCGTCAGTGCCCGCGGAAGTGCCTTGACCACTTCTTCGAAGCCTTCGACGGTGGCCGCCACCGCGATCTTCATTTCCTCGATTTCCCACTCATCCTTGAGCAGGCGCAGTTCGGAAAGGGCCTCACTGAGCTTTTCGTCCAGGGCATCAAGGACGCCAAGGTCCAGGTTCTCAGGGTCCCTGGCCGTGTTGTACCGGGCCGTGTCCACCAGTGCGTCAATGTTCTCGTCCACTTTGCGGACCAGGCGGATGGAGATTCCGCCGATCTCCGGGGCGCCCACATCCTTGGTGATGGCCGTTTCCAGTTGGTCGATGTGCGCGGTGGCCAGTCCCAGGCGGGCCTCGAATTCCTCCAGGGTGGGGCGGGCCCCAATCCAGAACTCGCCGGAGCGGGAATCGGCGTAGAACTGTTCGGTGTCCCTGCCGGCCAGCGGCCGGAAGTACAGCGTCGCGCGGTGGTTCCCGCCGTCGTCGCCCGTTCCTTCTGCCACGGGTTCCAGGATCAGGACGGCATCCGGTTCGTGGTCCAGGCCCAGCCCGGTCAGGTGGGCGAAGCCGGAGTGCGGGCGGAAGCGGTAGTCGCAGTCGTTGGAACGGACTTTCAGGGGCCCCGCGGGGATGATCAGGCGTTCGCCGTTGAACAGGGCGGAGATCGCCTTGCGCCGGGCAGCGGCGTATCCGGCGACGGCGTCCCGCTGCGGAAGCTCCTGGCTGGACGGCGCCCAGTTGCTGGCCATGAAGGCCTTGAAAGCGTTGGAACTGGGCCGCTGCGAGCGGTTGTTGACGCGCTCCTCCAACGGCTGGGAAGCAGAGTTTTGGGTGTTTTCGGCATCGTTCACGGCACCATCGTCTCACCAGCATCCCGGCTAAGCGAACAGGACAGCCGGGTCCCGGGGCCGTGGTCCACTACGCTGGACCAGTGAGGATTGACCTGCATGCCCACTCCAATGTTTCCGACGGTACCGAAACGCCCGCCGATGTCATGGCGTCCGCCGCGCGTGCCGGCCTTGATGTGGTGGCCCTGACCGACCACGACTCCACGGCAGGCTGGGCGGAGGCGGCAGCGGCCGCAGCAACCTGCGGGGTGGCACTGGTACCGGGCATGGAGGTTTCATGCCGGACGGAGGAGGGCATCAGCGTCCACCTGCTGAGCTATCTGCATGATCCCACCCATCCCGGCCTCCTGGAGGAAATCACCAAGGCCAAGGATTCCCGCCTCACCAGGGCCGAACGGATGGTCACCATCCTGGCGGAGGACTACCCGCTGACGTGGGATGACGTGATCCACCACGTGGCACCCGGCGCCACCCTTGGACGGCCGCACATCGCAGACGCCCTCGTCGCGGCGGGCGTGGTGGAGGACCGTTCGGAAGCCTTCGCCTCCATCCTCACCTCCCGGTCCCGGTACTTCATCCCGCACTATGCTCCGGACCCGGCCACCGCCGTCGAACTCGTCCGTGCCGCCGGCGGCGTGCCCGTGTTCGCCCACCCTGTGGCGTCCGCACGGGGACGGATCGTGGGGGAGCGGACCTACCGCGACATGATCGACGCCGGGCTGGCCGGCCTGGAGATCGACCACCGGGACAACCCGGAAGAGGGCCGGGACTTCCTGCGCAGGCTCGCGGCCAAACACGGCCTGCTGATTACCGGTTCCTCCGATTACCACGGCACCGGCAAGCCCAACCTGCTCGGCGAAAACCTCACGGCACCCGACATGCTCGCGCGGATCGAGGCACTCGGCACGGGAGCCGCCGTCGTCCGGCCCTAGACGATATGAAGAGGAACAGAACCTGCCCGTCCGGGGTCGGTCCATTATCGCCGGGCGGTCCTGCAGCGCCGGCTTGATGTGATCGGCGGCCCTGAGAGGGATCTGGCCGCTGCAGGACCTGTTCCCGGCAGTGATGTCCCTTATCCCGGAAGGGCAGGTTCTGGCGGGAGCATGGGGGGCCGGGGCCTTCTGTTTCACAGGGTCCGTGGGTTGCCATTGGCGGCTCCCGTGGCCTGCGAGGCTCATTGGGGGTGCAATGGTAGTGCCACATGTGAGGTTTGGGAGGTCCCGGCTATGTTTGAGCATACTTTCATTGGTCTGGATGTTCACGCGGTCAATGTCGTCGGCCATGCGCTGAACCCAGGCACTGGTGAAATCAGTCTCCACACGATGGCCGCTGACCCGGCCCTGATCCTGGAGTGGGTCCGGCGATTCGAGCCGCCCGTCAAGGTCGTTTATGAGTCAGGCCCGACAGGGTTTGTACTGGCCCGGCACCTGCGGGCCGCGGGCATCAACTGTGTGGTGGCGGCGTCCTCGAAGCTGCTGCGCGCTCCCGGGGACCGGGTAAAAACCGACAGGCGGGATGCCCGGGTTTTGGCTGAGATGCTCGCGGTCGGCTCGGTCACCGAAGTCCGCATCCCGGAGCCGGACGAAGAGGCGTTGCGGGACCTGTCCCGGCTGCGCTCGGGCACCGCCAAAGACCTCGCGCATGCCCGGCAGCACGTGAACGCCGTCCTGCTCCGGCACGGGATCCGCTACCCCAAGGACAGCAGGTGGACTACAGAACACAGTCGGTGGCTGCACCGCCAGAGCTTTCACGACCCGGCGCTGCAGTTCACCTACGACGCCGATGTCGAGCAGGCCGAGCTGCTTGCAGCGCATCTGGCTCGCATCGACAAACAGATCACCATCACAGCGGCGGCGTGCCGCTACGCAACAGTGATTGACGCGCTGATGTGCTTACGCGGCATCCAGCTCACGACCGCGTTCGGTCTGGCCGTGGAAATCGGTGACTGGACCCGCTTCACCGGCTCATCCATCGGCTCCTATCTCGGTCTGGTCCCCAGCGAAGAATCCTCCGGCCAGTCCCGGCACCAGGGCCCGATCACCAAAGCCGGCAACACCTATGCCCGGAAACTCCTCATCGAAGCGGCTTGGCAGCACCGCCGCCCCTACGCCCGGCCCGGAGAACGGCTGCTGCGCCAACTTGACCTGGTCGCGCCGGCAACCCGCATCCGGGCCCTCGAAGGAAACCACCGGCTGCACCGCAAATGGGAACACTTCGATGAACGCCACAAAATGTCAGTGAAGGCCAACACGGCGATCGCCCGCGAACTCGCCGCTTGGTGCTGGTCACTGGCCGCCCCGCTCCAGGAAGGACAACACATGAAAGCGGCCTGACCCGGAACCTGCCCGCCGACAGTGAGCAGTTGCGGGGGGCGATGACAGCACCCGGAGCCAACTCGGGCTTCAGCTATGAGCAGACGGTCCAAACCACCATCGACGCTCGATCCTAGACACCGATACGCTCCAGCCGAACAAATCGTCATGCGGTAACCAACCCGCGAATGTCAGCCTGACACTGCCCCAGTCGAAAAAGACTCGCCACGCCCCCCACAGCATCACAACCGGCCGGCACACGATGAGCGGCCCCCGGGAACCAAACCCAGGAGCCGCTCATCCATGCACTCTTGACAACGAGATCTACATATCAGCTGGGCTGGAACGAGGCAACGGTGGCGTGCGCGCCCAGCCGCTTGGCCATGATGTCAATGGCGGGCTGGTTCTGGTCCACGCACACGAACTTCCGGCCAAGCTTGGCGGCAACGGCCCCCAGCGTTCCGGAGCCGGCGAAGAAGTCCAGGCACCAGTCACCGGGCCGGCTCGAGGCGGCCACCACCCGCCGGACCAGGCCCTCCGGCTTCTGCGTGGGGTAACCGGTCTTCTCCTTGCCGGTGGGTGAGACGATGGTGTGCCACCAGACGTCGGTGGGCAGCTTTCCCAGCTCGCGCTTGGCAGGCGTTACCAATCCAGGCGCCATGTACGGCTCGCGGTCCACCTCGGCGCTGTCGAAGTGGTACTTCGCCGGGTTCTTGACGTACACCAGGATGTTGTCGTGCTTGGTGGGCCACCGGTTTTTGGCCCGCGCGCCGTAGTCGTAGGCCCAGATGATCTCGTTCAGGAAGCATTCGCGGCCAAAGATCGCATCAAGCATCACTTTGGCGTAGTGCACCTCGCGGTAGTCCAGGTGCAGGTAGAGGGTTCCGTCGTCGGCCAGCAGGCGCCATGCCTCCACCAGCCGGGGTTCCAGGAAGGACCAGTAGTCGCTGAACGCGTCATCGTAGCGGTGCAGGGCGCCCTTGATGGTGTCGTAGGAGCGGCCCTTGAAGCCCACGCGGTCCCCGCTGCCGCCGGCGTTAACCACCATCCTGGTTTCCTGGCGCAGCTGCGGCCTGCCCGTGTTGAAGGGCGGGTCCACGTAAATCAGTGTGAAGGCGCCGTCCGGCAGCGTGGGGAGGTACTCCGCGTTGTCAGCGTGTACCACCAGGCTGCCGCCGTCCGGCGCCCAAACAGTGTCAGTCATCGGGGCAGTTAGCCCTCTGACGTGCCAGGCTGCGTGCCCGTGTCGGCGCCTGCCACCACTTCGCCGTTGCGGCGGCGGGTGCGGGTCCGGGGCCTGCGGGTGCGTGAAGGCTGTTCGCCGCCCGTTGCGGGTGCGGCAGCCTCGGCCGCGGGAGCGGCGGCGGAGTCCGGCGTCCGACGGCGGCGCTCGCCGCTGCGCGCGGTGTCGCCTCCGCTGCGGCTTCCTTCGCTGCGGGAACCTTCGCGGCTGCCAGTGCGGCTTTCCCGCCCACGGCCGTCCCGTTCCCGGGACCGGCCGCCGTCGCGGCTGCCGCCGTCGCGGCTGCCGCCGCGGCTGTTCTTCTTGCCGGTTTCGCCCAGGTCCTCAAGCACCTCGGCGTCGACGCCAGCCAGGGTCCGCTTGTCACGCGGCAGCCGGCCCTTGGTCCCCACGGGGATGTCGAGGTCCGCGAAGAGGTGCGGCGAGGAGGAGTAGGTTTCGACAGGTTCGGGCACGTTGAGGCCCAGCGCCTTGTTGATCAGCACCCAGCGGGGAACATCGTCCCAGTCCACGAACGTGACAGCGGTGCCCTTGTTGCCCGCGCGGCCGGTGCGGCCCACCCGGTGCAGGTAGATCTTTTCGTCTTCCACGCACTGGTAGTTGATCACGTGGGTGACGTCCTCGACGTCGATGCCGCGCGCCGCGACATCGGTTGCCACCAGGACGTCCACCTTGTTGTTGCGGAATGCCCGCAGTGCCTGTTCACGGGCGCCCTGCCCCAGGTCACCGTGGATGGCAGCGGCAGCGAAGCCGCGGTCCACCAGTTCCTCGGCCACCTTTGCGGCGGTGCGCTTGGTCTTGGTGAAGATGATGGTCCGTCCGCGGCCGCGGGCCTGCAGGATGCGTGCCACCACTTCGATCTTGTCCATGCTGTGCGCACGGTAGATCAGCTGGCGGATATCGCGCTTGGTAAGGCCCTCGTCCTCAGGGTCCGCGGCGCGGATGTGCGTGGGCTGGGTCATGTAGCGGCGGGCCATGGCGATGACCGGACCGGGCATGGTGGCGGAGAACAGGAGCGTCTGGCGAACTGCGGGAGTTGCCGCGATGAGGGTCTCGACATCCGGCAGGAAGCCAAGGTCCAGCATCTCGTCAGCTTCGTCCAGCACCACGATCTTGACGTTCTTCAGGCTCAGGTGCTTTTGCTTGAAAAGGTCGATCAGCCGGCCGGGGGTACCCACCACAACCTCGACGCCCTGCTTGAGGGCCTCCACCTGGGGCTCGTAGGCGCGGCCGCCGTAAATGGTGGCGATCCTCGCGTTGCGCTTCCGGGAAGCGGTCACCAGGTCACCGGCCACCTGCACCGCCAGTTCGCGGGTGGGGACGATGACCAGGGCCTGCGGGGCTCCCGGGACGGCCAGCTTGGCGTAGCCGGGGTCGTCCTGCCCGATGACCCGCTGCAGGGCGGGGATGCCGAAGCCCAGGGTCTTGCCGGTGCCTGTCTTGGCCTGGCCGATGATGTCGTGGCCGCCCAGCGCCACCGGAAGGGTCATGGCCTGGATGGGGAACGGGTGGGTGATCCCGGCGTCAGCCAGGGATTCCACGATGTCCTCGCGGACGTTGTAGTCGGCAAAGGACTTTTCCGCGATCTCGTGCGGGGTCTCGTCCGAGATGATGGTTTCTTCCGGCTCGATGGTTTCCGTGCCGGTCTCATCGCTCAGGAGCTGGTGGGTATGCAATTCACTCACGGGGGAGTTTCCTTATTCATTTGGGCAATGGCGCTGCCTGCTCAACGGGCCGGCCAGGACTGGCCGTTCCGGAGCACGCTCAGGCGCGCAAGCGATTCCAGTGGAAGCCGATCGCGGGCTATCTAATGCTGGCACTGGTGACCAACGGGCAAATCTCAAGATCGCGTAGGGGCGGGCTTGTTGGTTTCAAATCAAGGAAATCAACGACCGGGCATCCATTTCTACCCTCTCAGTCTAGCTGCAACGTCGCAGAAACACGTTTCGGCCCGCCTGCCGCGGCCGCCGCCGCTTACGGGATCAGCTCGAAATGGATCTCGCGGGTGGTGATGTCCGAGGAAACCAACCGGACCCGGACCTTGGTACCCGACTCCAGCTCGCCGGCGCACCGGGCAGTGACCGCGGGCTCGGCAATCTGGATAATGCCCGAACTTCCGCTGCCGTTTCCGTTCTTCCCGTTGCCGTTTTTCACCGTCCCGGTCCCGTTTCCATTCCCGTTTCCGTTTTGCGGCCGGGAGCCGGAAATCACGATCGCATCGAACTCCTGCCCGATGTGGTTCAGCAGCAGCGCGGCCTCAACGGTGTCCAGGGCCAGTCGTTCCATCCTGGACGCGAGCTGGTCCGATCCGGCCATGATGCCCGGCAGGAGCGGCAGGGCTTCCCGCGCCCAGTCCGGAACATCCCCGCCATTGCTGAGGGCCTCGCAGATCACCAGCACAAAGCGGTCCACCAGGCGGCGGAGCGGCGCGGTGGTGTGGGCATAGGCCGCGCCGATGGCAGACTGCACGCCGTCCTCGGGGACCGTTCCGTCAAAGGCGGTATAGGAGGCGCCCCGGAACAGCATGCCGGCGGAATGCATGATGGCCAGCTGGCGGGGATCGGTGGGATCCAGGGAACGCAGGTATTCGCCGTAGCTGACTTCACCGTCCCAGGGCCTGCCCAGCACCTCGGTCTGCAGCCGGAAATGCTTCAGCGACCGTTCGTCCGGGGCGGGCATGGTGCGCAGGATTCCCACCTTGCCCTCCAGCATGAGCTGCGCGGCGGCCATCCCGGTCATCAGGGAAATCTGCGCGTTCCAGTCCTCCACGGGAAGCTGCGGTACGGCAGCAATGCGGTAGCCGCCGTCGGGCAGCTGGACAATTTCCTGCTCGGGCATGTTGAGGCTGGCCCCGCCGCGTTCCCGCTCCAGGGCCACCCGCTTCAGGCCCACCTCGCGGAGGAGCCGCAGCACCGGCGAGGCCGTCCCGGCGTCGAGGTCTTCCTGCGCACCCTTGTAGCTGAGCTTGTCGCGGCTGCGGACCCGCGCCCGCCTGACGCCCACCGACACAACCGTTGCGTCGCCGTCGAGCGTGAAGTCCCATACGAAAGCCGAACAATCCTGGCCCGGCAGCAGGCTTCCTGCCCCCTCGCTGATCACTTCCGGGTGCAGCGGAATCCGGCCGTCCGGAGCGTAGAACGTCTGGCCGCGGCGCCGGGTCTCGGCGTCCAGGGGACCTCCCGGCGCAACAAACGCCGGCACATCGGCGATCGCGTACATTACCCGGTAGCCGTTCCCGTCCGGTTCGATGAACACCGCCTGGTCCAGGTCCGTGGAGGAGGCCGGATCGATGGTCACGAACTGGACGGCGGTCAGGTCGTAGGACGGAAGCTTCAGCGCTGCCACCGCGGCCCGGGCATCCGCCACTGCCTCAGCCGGGTACGGTCCCGGCAGTTCAAGTTCGGTGCGCAGCAGGCCCAACGCCTCTTCCAGAGCGTTCCTGTGGTCATGGACGTTTGGAGCCAGCCGATGATGTGACACAAAAGTCAGCGTAGCTCCAAGTCCGCCGATATGGCATCAGGCGGCGGCGGCGTCCAATGCGTCGAGGAGGGAGGCGGCAGCGGCGGCGGGATCGGAGGCCTCGGTGATGGCGCGCACCACCACGATCCTGCGCGCACCGGCTTCCGCCACCTGGTGGACGTTTCCGTGGTCAATGCCGCCAATGGCGAACCAGGGCACGGGGTCCGCCGCCTGCCGTGAGGCCTCGGCGGCATACTTCACCAGGTCAGTGCCCACGGCGGACCTGCCGGGTTTGGTGGGGGTTGCCCAGACCGGACCCACGCAGAAGTAGTCCAGCCCGGCTGGTCCGGCAGTTGCTGCCAGGGCGGCGTCCACCTGCCCGGTGGTGTGGCTGGAGAGCCCGATGGCGGCGTTGCCGTTGACCAGCGTGCGCGCCGCCGCCAGCGGCAGGTCCTTCTGGCCGATGTGGAACACCGGTGCCCCGGAGAGGACGGCGATGTCCGCACGGTCATTGACCGCCCACAGCTTTCCGTGCCGTACCGCGGATTCCTTCAGCACCGCCAGGAGGTCCAGTTCCTCGGCCGCCTCGATGGTCTTGTCGCGCAGCTGGATGATGTCCACGCCACCGGCGAACGCGGCGTCAACGAACTCCGCGAAGTCGCCGCGGTCCCGGCGCGCATCGGTGCAGAGGTACAGGCGGGCTGCCTTCAGGGCGTCGTTGTCCCGTGAATTGACGACTTCGGTGGCTGGAGCGTGGTGGCCGGCGGGAAAGGATGGGGTGGACACATTCATGCGTGCAAGCCTAGTTCCTCTAAACTGGGCTGGTACTGCGGGAGCCCGCGGCGGCTGTCACAAAGCGCCGGGCTGAGAGGGCGTCAGAGCCGACCGCTTGACCTGATCCGGTTAATGCCGGCGTAGGGAAGGAACCCACATGCGTACCCCCTTCACCCATCACCCCGGGTCCGCCCGCAGCTCCATTCCCTCCACCCTCCGGGCCGACGTTGCCGTCATCGGCGGGGGAGTGGTGGGGCACGGCATTGCCTGGGAGGCGCAGCGTTCCGGGCGCTCGGTGGTCCTCATTGATGACGCGCCCGGTACCGGCGCCAGCTGGGCGGCGGCCGGCATGCTGGCTCCCGTCAGCGAACTGCATTACCAGGAGGAAGAGCTCCTGGAACTGATGCTTGACGCATCATCGCGCTGGCCCGGGTTCGCCGCCGGGCTGGGCAGGGCAACGGGCGCGGATTCCGGATACCTGACGACGCCGACCCTCGCCGTGGGTGCCGACGCGGCCGACCGCCGGGCGCTGATGGACCTGCGCACAGTCCAGCAGGCCAACGGGCTGGCGGTGGAACCCCTGACCGTGCGGGAGGCCCGGAAGCGTGAGCCGCTGCTCAGCCCGGCCATTGCGTGCGCACTTGATACCCCGGCGGACCACCAGGTGGATCCCCGGCGCCTGGTGGCCGCCTTGCGGCTGGCCCTGGCCGGCGCGGCGCAGGAGCAGCCCCAGCTGGCGGTTGCCGGGGCAGTGGAAGGTTTTGCCGTGCCGGAGCGGGCAGCCGGGCTGCTGTGGGAGGGCGGAACGGTGTCCGGGGTCCGCCTGGCCGGCGGCGGCACGGTGCTGGCAACGGAGACCGTGGTGGCCAATGGCCTGCAGGCGGGGGCGCTTGACGGCCTGCCGGACGGCCTTGAGCTGCCGCTGCGGCCCGTGCACGGGGATATCCTGCGCCTTGCCGTTCCCCGCCACCTTCAGCCCTTGGTGACGTCAACGGTGCGCGGCCTGGTCCACGGCATCCCCGTGTACATCGTTCCCAGGCAGGACGGGACCGTGGTGATCGGAGCCACGCAGCGGGAGGATGCCCTCTCCGATGCCGTGAGTGCCGGCGGCGTCTACCAGCTGCTGCGGGATGCGCAGGCTCTGGTGCCCGCCGTCGCTGAACTCGAACTCCTGGAATGCACCGCCCGCGCCCGCCCCGGTACCCCTGACAACGCGCCGCTCCTGGGCCGGGTGCCGGCCGCTCCGGGCGCCGGGGGAGGACAGGCCGGGCACGTCCCCGGACTCATCATCGCCACCGGGTTCTTCCGGCACGGAGTCCTGCTCACTCCCGCCGCGGCGGCCATCTGCAGGGAACTGCTGGACGGCAGGGCCGATCCCCGCTGGGGTCCCTTCAGCCCGGACCGGTTTTCCAGGCCGGCAACGGCAGCAACAAGCCCCCACATCAAGGAGACTGCGTGAACATCACCCTTAACGGAAACCCGCACACGGTGGCCGACGGAGCTTCGATCACCACGCTGGTCAGCGAGGTCACCGGACGCCCGCTGG
The DNA here is from genome assembly GCF_019977375.1 of Arthrobacter sp. NicSoilB11. Lineage (NCBI taxonomy): Bacteria > Bacillati > Actinomycetota > Actinomycetes > Micrococcales > Micrococcaceae > Arthrobacter > Arthrobacter sp. NicSoilB11. The sequence goes on along the minus strand of NZ_AP024657.1, from coordinate 2,931,820 downwards.
CGGACAACGGACAGGCGACCGACGGCGGGAAACTCGGCGTCGCCGTCGCGCACAATGCCCAGGTGGTGCCGCGCAGCCAATGGTTCGCCACCGCGCTCGCCGACGGCGACGACATCGAACTTGTTACAGCAGTACAGGGAGGCTGACGCCATGACCGAAACCAGCACCATCAACCCTGCAGGAAACGCCGGTGCCGGCGACGCCCTGGTGATCGACGGCGTCGCGCTGGGTTCCAGGCTCATCATGGGCACCGGGGGAGCGCCCAGCCTCGATGGCCTGGGCGCGGCGCTCCTTGCCTCCGGCACCGCACTGACCACCGTGGCCATGCGGCGCTACTCCACGGCTGAAACCGGCTCGCTGTTCCAGCTGCTGGTGGATCATGGAATCCGGGTCCTGCCCAATACGGCCGGCTGCTTCACGGCCAGGGACGCGGTCCTTACCGCGGAACTGGCCCGGGAGGCCCTGGAAACAGACTGGGTGAAACTGGAGGTCATCGCCGATGAACAAACCCTCCTGCCGGACGCCGTGGAACTGGTCGAGGCCACCGAGCAGCTGGTCAACCGCGGCTTCAAGGTCTTCGCCTACACCAACGACGATCCTGTGCTGGCCCTGCGGCTGGAGAACCTTGGAGCCACCGCCGTCATGCCGCTGGGTGCCCCGATCGGCACCGGCCTGGGGATCCTGAACCCGCACAACATTGAGCTCATCGTTTCCCGGGCCTCCGTGCCCGTGGTCCTGGATGCCGGCATCGGCACGGCATCCGACGCCTCCCTTGCCATGGAGCTGGGCTGCGACGCCGTGCTGCTGGCCACGGCCGTGACCCGCGCCCAGAACCCCACGCTCATGGGAGAAGCCTTCATGCACGCGGTGATCGCGGGCAGGATGGCCCGGGCGGCCGGGCGCATCCCGCGCCGGGAGCATGCCCTCGCCTCATCCGCCATGGAAGGCCGGGCCGAGTTCCTCTAGGCATCGGCCATTCACTTAAAGGGCTGTGGCCACCACCCGCCTGGGTGGTGGCCACAGCCATATGCCTGGGAGCCTGCCAGCGACGGCTCAGCGCCGCAGGATCGCAGTGAGCCGTTCCGCATCATGGCGCGCCCGCGTACGGCCAAAATAGGCGACGGCGGCGATGGCGGCAGCAATGCCCAGAACGATGGGCAGGACCCAGGGAAGCCAGGTCAGCCCGGGCAGGTAGCCGAAACCGGCCGCCATCAGAATGATCCACACCAGCGCCGCAGCACCCGCGGCGACGCCGGCCGGAAGCGCCGCACCGTACTTGGCGTGCCGCTTGTCATTGGCCCAGACGACGAAGCCGCCGGCGACAGTGGCCAGCACCACGATGGACAGCGAAAGCATGGATCTCCTTGGAACCGGGGACTAGAACTGGCCGAAACCTACGCGCCGAACCTCTTCGGCACCGATTTCCACATAGGCCAGAGCGTTGCCCGGAACAATGATCAGGCGTCCTTTTTCATCCTTCAGGCGAAGTTCGTTGCCTCCGGTGATGGCTTCGCCAACAACCTTGGCCACAGTCTCCGCGTCCTGGTCCGATTCCAGCACGATCTCGCGGCCAACGTTTTGAACGCCGATCTTAATTTCCAAGGGGGCCTCCCAGCCTGTGAAGTTCGTCGATGATGTCTTATTTGTAGTCTAGGACTCTTTGGGGAAGCGAGAGATTCCGCGCCAAGCTAAACGGTAGATGAGGTCACTGGCCACGTTGAGGTCCAGGTTACCGTCCGTTTCCAGCCAGTACCGCGCGCTGACCTGCGCCATTCCGGCCAGTCCGCGGCCAAGGAGTTCGGCCTCGAGGTGGGGGAGCTTGGTGTCCTCGGCAATGACCCTGGCGATGGCGTCGGCGAAGGTCCGGTTGAAGGTTTCCAGCCTGGAGCTGACGTCGGGGTCGTTGATCAGGTCGGACTCGAACACCAGGCGGTGGGCCTGGTCGTCGCTGGCGATGAAATGGAAGTAGGCGCGCATGACGGCCTGGACCCGTTCATCGTTGTCCGTGGTGGAATTCAGGGCACCCAGCATCAACTCGGTCAGGGACGCAAGGTGGCTCTCGAGCAGTGCGAGGTAGAGTTCCCGCTTTGACGGAAAGTGCTGGTACAGCACCGGTTTGCTGACATGGGCGGTCTCTGCAATTTCATCCATGGCCGCGCCGTGGTAGCCGTTGGCCACGAACACCTCCTGGGCGGCGGCAAGCAGCTGTGCGCGGCGCTCATCCCGGGGCAGCCGGGCGGACCGATGGCCTGCGGGGCGGGAGGGAGTTTGCGGTTCGGCGGCGGGCGGGCGGTCAGCCCGTGCTTCAGGGACCACAGTTGTCCTTCTTTCCATTGCAGTTACCTTCACTTTACTGCGGGGTAATATGACCCGGCGGTATCCCGGGGCATACATTGAAGTATGGCTTCGTCTTTCACCGCAAATGTTTCAACCCATTCCCTGGATCCGCTGGTGGAACCGGCCGCCGGCCTCACCCCTGCCGAGGTTGAACGGTACTCCCGGCACCTGATCATTCCCGAGATCGGTGCCCTGGGCCAGCGGCGGCTCAAGAACGCCAAGGTGCTGGTGATCGGTGCCGGCGGCCTGGGCGCCCCGGCCCTGCTGTACCTGGCCGCGGCAGGCGTTGGAACCATTGGAATCGTCGACGACGACGTGGTGGACCTGAGCAACCTGCAGCGGCAGGTGATCCACGGCGTCAGCGACGTGGGCCGGCCCAAGATCGAGTCGGCACGCGATGCCATCGCGGAGCTGAATCCGCTGGTGGATGTCCGGCTGCACAACCTGCGCCTTGACGCGTCCAACGCCCTGGAGTTGTTCCGGGGGTACGACCTCATCCTTGACGGGGCCGACAACTTCGCCACCAGGTACCTGGTGAACGACGCCGCGGCCATCCTGGGCAAGCCCTACGTGTGGGGTTCCATCTTCCGGTTCGACGGCCAGGTCAGCGTGTTCTGGGAGAAGCACGGGCCCACCTACCGCGACCTGTATCCGGAGGCTCCCCCCGCGGGGTCCGTGCCGTCCTGCGGCGAGGGCGGTGTGTTCGGCATGCTCTGCGCTGCCGTGGGATCGCTCATGGTGACCGAGGCAGTGAAGCTGATCACCGGCGTCGGGCGTTCCCTGCTGGGCCGCGTGGCCCTCTTTGACGCCTTGGGCGGCAGCTGGCGGGAGATCCGGGTGTCGAAGGACCCCGCGGCGGAACCCATCACCGAACTCACTGACTACGAGGCTTTCTGCGGCATCGCTCCCGCCTCGCAGGCGGACACGGAACATACAGTCACCGCTACCCAGCTGGCCACCATGCTGGCGTCGCGGAAAGCCGGGCTCAAGGATTTCGAGCTGGTAGATGTCCGCGAAGCCGGGGAATACGACATCGTCCGGATCGACGGGGCCAAACTGATCCCGCAGGGACGGATCCTTGCCGGGGAGGCGTGGGACGAACTTCCGCAGGACCGGGACATCGTGTTCCACTGCAAGGCCGGCACCCGGTCCGCGAACGTGCTGGCAGCGGCACGGCAGGCCGGCTACCAGCGGGTCAGCCACCTTGACGGCGGGATCCTGGCCTGGGTGCGTGAGGTGGAACCCCAGAAGCCCGTCTACTGACGGGACGCTCCATCACTTCCCGCGCCCTTTTGGAGTACGCCCCATCACTTTCCAGAAGAAAGTGATGGGGCGTTGCCGTAAATAGTGCAGGTAGTGATGGGGCGTGGTCAGGCGGTTTCGCGGCCCTGGTGGTCCACCGGGCATTCGGCCTCGACGGCGGCAGGGGAGGCGGTGGCGGGCTGTTCGACAGTGATGCCGTACAGGGCCTCCAGCGCAGCAACGTAGTCGTCCTGCTGGCCGTTCGCAGCGAGTTCGCGGGCGCGGACCGTGGGTACGTGCAGCAGCTGCTTGACCATGCGGCGGAGGGCGAACTCGACTTCCTCGGCGGCGGCGGTGCAGCCGTGGCGGGCACGGACCTTTTCCATCTCCGCGTCCAGGACGTTCATGGTGTGGCGCCGCAGGGCAACAATGGCTGAATCGACGGAGCGGGCTTCACGCTCCTGCTCGAAGGCCTTGGCGGCACCCTTCACGATTCCGCTGGCCTGGGCCAGCGATTCCGCCTGTTCCTGCGGCGCGGCCAGGCGGACTGATTCCAGGGTGAGCAGCTCCACGCCGTCCAGCTCGCCGACGGCGGGGTCGAAGTCGTGGGTGAGGGCAAGGTCGATGGCGATCAGGGGCTGCGGCGAATCGGCGCGCACCTGGGCGAGCTCGTCGGCTTCGACCCGGGTGTCCGACCCACTGCACCCGATCATGACGTCCGCAGCCGCCACTGCGGACCGCAGCGAGTCCACGTCCAGGGCGGTCCCGCCGCGCGAGGCGACAAATCCTTCGGCCCGGCCGGACGAGGAGTAAACGGAGATGTCCGTGCAGCCGCGTTCACGCAGCAGTGCCATGGTGGCCCCGGCGTAGGCGCCGGTCCCGAACAGCACAACCTTCTTGGTTGTCCAGTCCGGGTTTTCGGAAAGATCGGTGGCAAGGTCCAGTGCCACCGAGACGATGGACAGGCCGCGGGAACCGAGCGCCGTCTGCGCGCCAACATCCTTGGCTGTCTTGGAGGCGGCCTGGAAAAGCCGGATGAGGCCGGCGCTGGCAGTGCCGTCGTGCTGGGCGGTAATCAGTGCCCGCCGCACCTGGCCGGCGATTTCGCGTTCACCCACGACGGCGGAGTCCAGTCCCGCGCTGACGGCGAACAGGTGCTGGGTCACCTCGGGTCCGGTGCGTGTGCTGAAGGAACGTGAAACGAGGGGTTCGGCCAGTCCGCTGGCCTCGCTGATCCGGGCCACGAGTGCCGCCCGGGCTGCTTCGACGTCGTTGGGGTTGGCAGCTTCGCCGTAGATTTCGTAGCGGTTGCAGGTGGCCAGCACCACTGCCCCTGCCACGGCGGGGGATTCGGTGAGCGCGGATGCGGCAATCCCGGAGGAACCGTTGCTCAACTGAGCAACGGTTTCAAGGTCGATGTCGGCGTGTGTAGCCACCAATGAGAAAAGAACCACAGCAGACCAATCATAGCTTTTTCGTTGCCTGGTAGAACAACCACCCGAAAGGATAACCGCCACATTCCACCGTGATCCGCGCCACCTCCCCCTGGCCCGCGTTGCCAGCGACAGGTTGTCGTTATCTTTTGCAGCTCTTTTTCGGCACAATCAAAAGCATGACTCCTAGCCCTGCCGTCTCCGCTGCCGGCGCCCTTGCCGCAGACCATCCACTGATGGACGGCCGCACAGCGGATTCACCGCTGATCACGGCCTACCGCGGAGGCAAGCCGTCCCGCCGTCCCGTCTGGTTCATGCGGCAGGCGGGCCGGTCGCTGCCGGAATACCTCAAGGTGCGCGAGGGCATCGCCATGCTGGACTCCTGCCTCCGGCCGGAGCTGGCCTCCGAAATCACGCTCCAGCCCGTACGCCGCCACGATGTGGACGCGGGCATCTTCTTCTCGGACATCGTCATCCCGCTGAAGCTCGCCGGCGTGGGCGTGGACATCGTTCCCGGGGTGGGCCCGGTCCTTGACATGCCGGTGCGTACGGCGGCCGACGTTGCCGCCCTGCCCCAGCTCACCTGGGAAGCCCTGGAACCCATCCGCGAAGCCGTCCGCCTGACCGTGGCCGAACTGGGCAAGACGCCGCTGATCGGGTTTGCCGGCGCACCGTTCACCCTGGCCGCCTACATGGTGGAAGGAAAACCCAGCCGTGACCACCTCGGCCCGCGGACCATGATGCATGCGGATCCGGAGACGTGGACCGCCCTGGCCAACTGGGCTGCCGATGCCTCGGGCATGTTCCTCCAGGCCCAGCTGGAGGCAGGCGCATCCGCCGCCCAGCTCTTTGACTCCTGGGCGGGTTCGCTGGGACTGGCCGATTACACCAAGTACGTTGCACCGGCGTCGGCCCGCGCCCTGGACCATGTCCGCCACCTCGGGGCTCCGCTCATCCACTTCGGCACCGGCACCTCCGAACTTCTCGTTGCCATGCGCGACGTGGGTGTGGATGTGGTGGGCGTCGACTACCGGCTGCCGCTCGATGAGGCCAACCGCCGGCTGGGCGGAACCGTCCCGCTGCAGGGAAACATCGACCCCGCACTGCTGGCGGCTCCTTGGGACATCCTCGAGGCCCATGTCCGCGAGGTCATCGCCGCCGGCTCCGCCGCCCCCGGCCACGTCCTGAACCTGGGACATGGAGTGCCGCCCGAAACCGACCCGGACGTCCTGACCCGGGTGGTGGAGCTCATCCACTCCATCTCGCCGGAGTAGCCACATGGGCAGTTCTGCGGCGAGGCCCGGCACGGCACTGGTGGTGGGCGGCGGAATCTCCGGGCTGCTGTCCGCCCGGGAACTCGCCGCGGCCGGCCACGAGGTGACGGTCCTGGAGGCGGGCCCGGCGTGGGGCGGCTGCGTGGGCAGCCACACGGTAGCGGGTCTCACGCTGGACAGTGGCGCCGAGTCGTTCGCCACGCGGTCCGACGCCGTCGCGCGGCTGTGCGCAGAACTTGGCCTGGGCGCAAGGATCGTTCCGCCCCGCCCCGGAGGTGCGTGGGTGCAGCTTCCGGATGGTGCCCGCGAACTTCCCAGGACCGGCGTCCTGGGCATCCCCGCCAACCCCTGGGATCCTGAAGTCCGGCGCACCCTGGGTACCCTGGGCTCGCTGCGGGCCTCCCTGGACAGGCTGCTGCCCGCTTCCGTGGGCGCCGGTGCGGGCGTCACCAGCGTCTCCGCGCTGGTCAGGGCCCGGATGGGTTCGCGGGTGCTGGAGCGCCTGGTCTCGCCGGTGGTGGGCGGCGTCCACTCCGCAGATCCCGGGCTGCTCGACGTCGACATGGTGGCTCCAGGGCTGCGGGCAGGGTTGCGCCGGCACGGTTCCCTCGCTGCCGCGGTTTCGGCCCAGCGGCGCGGGGCCGGTGAGAATTCCGGGGCAGCCGGCGCCGGCACCCCACTCCAGCCCGGCCAAGCAGGAAAACCTGCCAAGGCCGGTTCCGCAGTCGCGGGCCTCGAAGGCGGCATGCACACCCTGGTGGAGGCACTGGTGGAAGATCTCAGGCGACGGGGCGTCGCCCTGCTGGCGAACACCGCTGCCACCTCTGTATCCCGCACCCCTGAAGGCTGGCTGGTGGAGGCCGGCGGTGCAGCCTTCCGCACCGCCCTGCTGGTGGTGGCCGTGGATGGCCCGGCCGCCGTCGGACTGCTGGAACATGCCGTCCCGCTGATCGCAGGGAAGAAGCCTGCGTCCGGACCTGACGTCAAGCTGGTCACCATGGTCCTGGACAAACCGGACCTTGACCGGCGGCCCCGGGGGACAGGAATCCTGGTGGCCCCGCAAACGCCGGGCATCGAGGCAAAGGCGCTGACGCATGCAACGGGCAAATGGGACTGGCTGGCGGCTGCTGCCGGCCAGGGACGCCACGTGGTGCGCCTTTCCTACGGCCGGGTGGACGGCGCTTCGGTGCACCAGCCTGCCGGACCGGAAACCGATGACGAGCTCTTCGCAGCCGCCCTGCGGGACGCTTCCGCTCTCCTGGGCCTCCAGATCGCCGGCGGGGACGTGCGCGGATGGGACGTTGTCCGATGGCGCGGCTCGCTGCCGTTCGCAGCCGTGGGGCACCGCGCCCGGGCAGCAGAGATCCGCCAGGCCTGCACCGCCGCCGGTGGCCTGGCAATCGTGGGCGGCTGGGTGGCCGGAAACGGCCTCGCCGCCGTCGTTGCCGACACACGTGAGCAAATCGGCCAATTAACCGCCGCCTAGGCATCGGTGCTGGTCAGCCCGGCGCGTCGGGTTCTTGGCAGTATCCACCCGCACGCCCCGCGGCCCTTCCCGGTTTTCAATCGGCCATCCGTTCTGGTTAGGGTCGATGACTATGGTTCAACACAGGTCCGAGCTTTCCATGTCCCGGACCGGTATCCATGGGGGACTCCGACGCGGTACTGCAGCCGCTGCGTTCGGAGCGGTACTGGTTCTTTCCACCGGCGTGCAGGCGTCCTTGGCTGACGACGCGGTTCCCCCTCCCCAAGACTCCCCAGCGCAGGCGTCCCCGGCCGGAACGGCCGCGGACGGTGCAACTGCCACCCCTCGTGGCAAGGTTCCGGCCATCCCTGCCGTGCCGGGAGCATTGCTGCCGGCCGTGAAGGCTTCGCTCGCACCCAGTTCGACGACGGCGACGGCACAGGCCACAGCGCAGGCTTCGATGACGGGACTGCCGCTTCCGGACGTCCCGCTGCCCGCAGTCTCCGGAACGCCTTTGGTGACCGGCGGCCCGACCACCTCGACTGCGGCGCCGGCCGGCGGAGCATCCTCCACGGCAACCCGACCAGGATCCGGCACCCAGCCGGGGCCCACCTCAGCCACCGCGCCAGGGGTTGCCCCCGCGGCCGGTACCTCCCCGGCGGGGGGCGCCCCGGCCCCGACGCCTCCCTCGCCTGGAACAGAAGCGGCAGGCCAGGCGTCCGGTTCACAGGATGCCGTAGCAGCCCCCGGCGGGGCGGCAGGTACCGCCACCGGTGGAGAGGCCGGTGGAGAAGCGGCCGGCCCGGCCGCGAGTGGGGGAGCGGTTGCGCCTTCTCCCACCCTGCCCACGTCGCTGCCCACCGCGCTGTCCATCAATGCACGCCAGTCCCAGCCCACCCGGGTGCCGCAGGCTGCCGCTGCACCCGCGGGCCCGGGCCGCGCCGTTTCCTCCACCGGCCCCCTGCCGGACATGCCGGATGCCATGGTGTGGCTGGGCGCCGGACTGGTTGGCGTGGGTGCCGCCGCCGGGTTGGTCTTCCTGCGCATGCGCCGCCCCTGAGGATGCGGCGCCGGAAGCCCTCCACGGCAGGCAAACGTGACTTTGCTCACTTCTACGAGTCGTAGAACTCTTCGGTTTCGCCTTGGGGGCAGCGAAGGGGCAAACTTGTAACCATGAGCCACACTTCTGCCGAATCTGTCACTAAAACCGAAGAATCAGCCGAGCAGTTCTTTACCCTCTGGACGGTATTCAAGCGGTCAGAGTCAGTGGTCCGCAGCGCCGACGCCGCCGCCGACTTCGAAGCGCTGCTGGAGCGGCTCGCCGCGGCCGGCGTCACGCACCGGGGCAGCTACGACGTCTCGGCCATGCGCGCCGACGCCGACGTCATGGTGTGGCTCCACGGCCCCAAGCCCGAGGCGCTGCAGCAGGCCATCCGCGACATCCGCCGCAGCCCCCTCTTCGCGGGCACGGAGATCGTGTGGTCCGCCATGGGCGTCCACCGCGAGGCGGAGTTCGCCAAGAACCACACGCCCGCCTACTCGCGGGGCGTCGCTCCGGCCGAGTGGCTGTGCGTCTACCCGTTCGTGCGCTCCTACGAGTGGTACATCCTGCCGGAGGCCGAGCGCGGCAAGATGCTCCGCGACCACGGCCTGCTGGGCAGGGACTTCCCCCAGGTCATCTCCAACACCGTCTCCTCCTTCGCCCTGGGGGACTGGGAATGGATCCTCGGCCTGGAAGCACCCGAACTGGTGGACCTCGTGGACCTGATGCGCCACCTGCGCGCCACGGAGGCCCGCAACCATGTCCGCGAGGAAGTTCCGTTCTACACCGGACGCCGGATCACCGCCGAAGAAGTAGCAGAGGTGCTCGCATGAACCCGCTCGACCCCACACTTGCCACCGCCGTGAACCCCGTCACCGAGGCCGGGCGCATGGCCCCCAAGAATTACGACGCCGTCCTGCTCGCCTCCTTCGGCGGTCCGGAAGGCCAGGAGGACGTCATCCCGTTCCTCCGCAACGTCACGCGCGGCCGGGGGATCCCGGACGAGCGGCTCGAGGAAGTCTCGCACCATTACCGCGCCAACGGCGGCGTGAGCCCCATCAACCAGCAGAACCGGGAACTCAAGGCAGCGCTGGAAGCCGAACTGGCTGCCCGCGGCATCGACCTGCCCGTGCTGTGGGGCAACCGGAACTGGGCGCCGTACATCCCCCAGACCCTGCAGGAAGCGTACGACGCCGGCCACCGCAGGGTGCTGATGCTCACCACGAGTGCCTACTCCTGCTACTCCAGCTGCCGCCAGTACCGCGAGGACATCGGCATGGCCCTGACGGAGACCGGCCTGGACGGCCGGCTGGAAGTGGACAAGGTCCGCCAGTACTTCGACCACCCCGGTTTCGTGGAGCCGTTCGTCGAGGGAACTGCCGCAGGACTGGCCGATGTGCGCGCCAAGCTTGCCGACGCCGGAAGCCCCGACGCGCCCGTCCACATCCTGTTTGCCACGCACTCCATCCCTACCCGGGATGCTGAGGCCGCGGGGCGGTCCGAGGGTGAGCCGCGTGAGTTCGAGGAAGGGTCCGCCTACGTGGCGCAGCACCTCGCCAACGCCGCGGCCGTCATCGGGCGGGTCCAGGATGAAACCGGCCTGACCGCACCGTGGTCCCTGGTGTACCAGTCCCGTTCGGGCGCCCCGCACGTGCCGTGGCTGGAACCGGACATCAATGACGCCATCGAGGAACTCGCCGGGCAGGGCGTCAAGGGCATCGTCATCGTCCCCCTGGGCTTTGTCAGCGACCACATGGAAGTTGTCTGGGACCTGGACACCGAGGCCATGGAAACGTGCGCAAACCTCGGCCTTGCGGCCACCCGCGTCCCCACCCCCGGTACCCACCGCACGTTCGTTAATGGACTGGTGGACCTCATCTGCGAGCGGACGGTGGCCAACAACATCAGCGACCGTCCCGCCCTGACGGATCTTGGCCCCTGGTACGACGTCTGCCGCCCGGGCTGCTGCGCCAACTTCCGCGGCGAAAAACCCACGATTGCAGGAGCCGACACCACCGTGGGCACGGGGCATGACCCTTATCCCTCGGGGGATGCCGGCGAGACGGCGCAGCCGTGACGGTCCGGATTGGAACCCGCGCCAGCAAACTGGCGCTCACCCAGACCCAGCAGACCGCGGACCAGCTCGCCGCCGTCGGGGGTTTCCCGGTGGAACTGGTGCACATCCGCACTGACGGTGACGTCCTCACCGGGTCGCTGTCCCAGATGGGCGGCACGGGCGTCTTTGTTGCGGCCCTGCGCGACGCGCTGCTGCGCAGTGAGTGCGACGTCGCCGTCCATTCGCTCAAGGACCTGCCCACCGGTGCGGCCGTAGGACTCAGCCTTGCCGCCACGCCGCGCCGGGTGGACGTCCGCGACGTCCTGTGCGCCCGCGATGGGTTCAAGCTGGCCGACCTGCCTGCCGGAGCCCGGGTCGGCACCGGGTCGCCCCGCCGCGCTGCACAGCTGCGGGCCGCCCGCGCCGACCTGGACATTGTCGACATCCGCGGCAACGTGGACACCCGCCTGGGCCGTGTTCCCGGCCTGCCAGGCAACTCCACTGACCAAGTGGTCCCCGGGAAATCCTGCGACCTGGACGCCGTGGTTCTTGCTGCCGCCGGCCTTGAGCGCATTGGCCGGCTGGACGCCGTCACCGAGTACCTCGAAACGGACGTGATGCTGCCCGCGGCCGGACAGGGATCACTGGCCATCGAGTGCCGTACTGCCGACGCGCCGCCCAAACCGGGATCGGATGAAGGATCCCGTGAGGTCCTGGCCCAAGCCCTCGCTGCCCTGGATCACCCCGACACCCGCCTTGCCGTGACGGCAGAGCGCGCCCTGCTGGCCCGGCTCGAAGCAGGCTGTGCAGCCCCGGTAGGCGCCTATGCCTACCGGAAGGGCAGCATGCTGCACCTGGAAGCCGTGGTGTGCGCCGTCGATGGCACCGCAACGGTCCGGGACAAGCGCGCCACGGACGGACTCACGGAAGTCGGGGCCACCCTGCTGGGCATCGAACTGGCCGAAGCGCTGCTTGCCGCCGGAGCCGCCGACATCGCAGACCTGCAGGCGTCCTGACCCGGCGATGACGCAGCCTTCCCGCAGGTCCGGACCGCAGATTCCACCAAGCCAATCCCTGCTGGGCGGAGCCCGCGTCCTCGTCACGCGCAGCCCGGAGCGGTCCGGTGCCCTGGTGGAGGCCCTGGCCGGAGCCGGCGCGATGCCGGTGCTGCTGCCGCTCATCGACTTCGAACGGGCCCCGGACCAGCACGCGCTCGACGTCGCCTGCGACGCCCTGGCGGCAGGGGCCTTCGACTGGCTGGTGGTCAGCAGTGCCACTACCGTGCATGTCCTGATGGAAAAGGCCGCCGAGCGTGGCCTTGGCCTGGGCCAGTTGGTCCCCTCCGGTACCCGGATCGCCGCGATCGGCCCCGCCACGCGGAGGCTGCTGTCGGCGGGCGGGCTGGATGCCGCCCTCACCCCCGCCGGCGAACAGTCGGCCACCGGCCTCCTCGCGGTATGGCCCGGCGGCGGCAGGATCCTGCTGCCGCAGGCGGACATCGCAGCCGGCACACTGGCAGAGGGCCTCGCTGCCGCAGGCAGCGCCGTCACCGCCGTAACGGCCTACCGCACCGTCGACTATCCGGCGGCAGCCGACCGCAGGCTCGCCGTGCAGCCGGAAGACGGCGACGCCGGCCAGCACCCGCCGTCGTACTCCCTCCTGACGCCCGAAACGGCCGCCGCGGACATCGCCGAAGGGCGCATAGCGTCCGTGATCGCCGCCTCGCCGAGCGCCGTACGCCGTATTTCCGCCCTTGGTCCCCTGGGCGGCTGCCGGCTGGTGGTGATCGGCCGTTCGACGGCGGACCAGGCTGCTGCCCTGGGCCTGGACGTGGCTGCGGTGGCGGCTGAGCCCACACCGGACGGGCTGGTGGCGGCCGTCGCGAAGGCCCTCAACCCGCCCTGACCGTCCCGCCCCGGTATGCCCCCTCAAGCTTCAAGAACAACGCGAAGGACAGGACCCATGACTTTCCCCAACCAACGCCCCCGCCGCCTGCGCATCACCCCCGCCATGCGCCGGCTGACCGCCGAAACCCGCCTCTCGCCGGCGGAACTCATCCTTCCGGCCTTCATCCGCGAGGGACTGACCGAACCCAACCCCATCACTTCCATGCCGGGGGTGGTCCAGCACACCACCGACACGCTCAAGCGGGCCGCGGCGGAGGCCGTTGAGCTCGGCCTGGGCGGCATCATGCTCTTCGGCATCCCGGAAACCCGTGACGCCGAAGGCTCGGCATCACTCGACCCGGAGGGAGTGCTGAACAAGGCCATCCGGGACGTCCGCGCCGAAGTGGGCGATGACCTGGTGGTCATGAGCGATGTGTGCCTGGACGAATTCACCGACCACGGCCACTGCGGAGTCCTCGACGCCGACGGGTACGTGGACAACGACCGCACCGTGGAGATCTACGCCAGGATGGCCGTTGCACAGGCGGAGGCCGGCGCGCACATGCTGGGCCCCTCCGGCATGATGGACGGCCAGATCGCCGCCATCCGGTCGGCCCTGGATCAAGCCGGATATGCCAACACCTCCGTCATCGCCTACGCCGCCAAGTACGCCTCGGCGTTCTACGGGCCGTTCCGCGAAGCGGTGGACTCACAGCTCAAGGGCGACCGGCGGACCTACCAAATGGATGCCGGCAACCGCACCGAAGCCCTCCGCGAGGTTGAACTGGACCTCGCCGAGGGCGCGGACATCATCATGGTCAAACCGGCCATGAGCTACCTGGACATCGTGGCCGACGTTGCCGCGATGAGTCCCGTCCCGGTGTCCGCCTACCAGATTTCCGGTGAATACGCCATGATCGAGGCCGCCGCCGCCAACGGCTGGATCGACCGCCGCGCAGCCATCACCGAGTCCGTCCTGGGCATCCGGCGGGCCGGGGCCCACATGGTCCTCACGTACTGGGCCGCCGAACTGGCCGGCTGGCTGAAGGAAGCCCGGTGACAGCCGGGCAGGCCGCGGAACCCACCGCGCCGGTGGGGGAGGACCGCATCCTCCTCGGCCTGAACACCTTCGGTGACGTTGGCGAGGCTCCGGACGGCAGCCAGCAGCCGCACGCCCAGGTCCTGCGCCAACTGCTGGAACAGGCGGAACTTGCCGACGCCGTCGGGCTCCATGCCTTTGGCGTGGGGGAGCACCACCGCAAGGACTACGCGGTGTCAGCGCCGGAAGTCTTCCTGGCCGCCGCTGCCGCCCGCACAACCCGCATCCGGCTGGGCTCCGCCGTAACAGTCCTGAGCTCGGATGACCCCATCCGTGTCTTCCAGCGCTTTTCCACTGTGGACGCCATTTCGAACGGCCGCGCCGAAGTGATGCTGGGGCGCGGATCCTTCATCGAATCCTTCCCCCTGTTCGGCCTGGACCTGGCCGACTATGAGGTCCTGTTCGAAGAGAAACTCGAGTTGTTCGACAAGGTCCGCGCGCAAAAGCCCGTGCACTGGGAAGGCCGCACCCGGCCCGCGCTGCACGGCCTGAGCGTCTATCCGCCCCTGGAGCACCACCTGCTGCCCACGTGGATCGGGGTGGGCGGAACACCAGAATCGGTGCTGCGCTGCGCCCAGTACGGCTATCCCATCATCTTTGCCATCATCGGCGGCCAGCCGCGCGGCTTCCGGCCGCTTGCCGACCTCTACCGGGAGGCGATGGCCAAGTACGGGCACCCCATGCAGCAGATGGCCACGCACTCGCCCGGGCACGTGGCCGACACCGATGAGCAGGCCCGGGAAGAACTGTTCCCGCACTGGCTGAAGCTGCGCAACAAGCTCGGCGCCGAACGCGGATGGGGACCGGCCGGCCGGGGAGAGTTCGACGCCCTGTGCTCCGCGGAAGGCGCCCTCTACGTCGGATCGCCGGAAACGGTGGCCCAAAAAATCGTCAGGCTGAAGCGGAACCTGGGTGTGGACCGCTTCGACTTGAAATACAGCAACGGACCGCTGCCGCACGCGGCCATGATGCGTTCAATCGAACTGATGGGCACCGCGGTGGCGCCCCGGGTGGCAGAGCTGCTCGCCGGCTGACTGCGCTTCCGGCTAACTGAGAGAATAGAAACCATGACTTCCAGCAATCCTCGCAACGAGGCACTCTTCGACCGCGCCCGCCAGCTGATGCCGGGCGGAGTCAATTCGCCGGTCCGGGCCTTCGGCTCCGTCGGCGGGACGCCGCGCTTCATGGTCTCCGCCAAGGGGCCCTACCTGACCGACGCCGACGGCAAGGAATACGTGGACCTGGTCTGCTCCTGGGGCCCGGCGCTGCTGGGGCACGCCCACCCGGCCGTGCTGGATGCCGTCCACGCCGCCGTCGACCGCGGCCTCTCCTTCGGCGCTTCCACCCCGGACGAAGCGAACCTGGCCGAAATCGTGAAGGAGCGCGTCCCCGCCGTCGAGCGCCTCCGCATGGTCTCCACCGGCACCGAAGCCACCATGACGGCGGTCCGGCTGGCCCGCGGGTTCACCGGCCGCAACCTCATCATCAAGTTCGCCGGCTGCTACCACGGCCACCTCGATGGACTCCTGGCCGCTGCAGGCTCCGGCGTGGCAACCCTCGCCCTGCCCGGTTCCGCCGGCGTCACGGAAGCCACCGCCGCCGAAACCCTGGTGCTGCCCTACAACGACCTCCAGGCCGTCAAGGAAGCCTTCGCCACGCACGGATCCAATATCGCGGCCGTCATCACCGAAGCGGCGCCCGCCAACATGGGTGTGGTCACCCCCGCCGAAGGGTTCAATGCAGGGCTTTCCCGGATCACCCGCGAGCATGGCGCGCTGCTCATCGTCGACGAGGTCCTGACCGGTTTCCGCACCGGCTACTCCGGCTACTGGGGCCTCACCGGAGGCGCACCGGATGCCGAGGACCCCTGGACTCCGGACCTGCTCACCTTCGGCAAGGTCATCGGCGGCGGAATGCCGACGGCGGCACTGGGCGGACGTGCCGACGTCATGGACTACCTGGCCCCCACCGGCCCGGTCTACCAGGCCGGAACGCTTTCCGGGAACCCGGTGGCCATGGCGGCAGGTGTGGCAACCCTGACGCACGCCACGCGGGACGTTTATTCCTTCATCGACGTCCGGTCCCTCGAACTGTCCTCCGCGCTGTCCAACGCCCTGGATGCCGCGGGGGTGGACCACTCCATCCAGTTCGCCGGCAACCTGTTCTCGGTGGCCTTCGGAACCTCGGCCCACGGCGTCCACAACTACGCCGACGCCCAGGCTCAGGAGGCGTTCCGCTACGCGCCGTTCTTCCACTCCATGCTGGAGTCCGGCGTGTACCTGCCGCCGTCGGTCTTCGAGGCCTGGTTCCTCTCCGCCGCGCACGACGATGATGCCATGAACCGGATCTACGACGCCCTTCCCGCGGCAGCCAGGGCCGCAGCCGCCGCCCAGGGGTAGGAACAGCGAAAAGGCGCGTCCCGGCGTCGTGAACCTGCCGCCGGGACGAAAAATCCCCGCCTTCCGGACAAATCCCACTGCATGCGAGGGGAAAGTCCGGGAAGCGGGGATTTTCTGTCTGTGCGTGCCTTCGGCCCTAGAGGACGTCCGAGAGGAAGCCCTTGAGCCGGTCCGTCTTCGGGTCGGTGAAGAGCTGCTCCGGCGGACCGGACTCCACCACAACACCGGCGTCCATGAACGTCACGGCGTCGGACACGTTGCGGGAGAAGCCCATTTCGTGGGTTACCACCACCATGGTCATGCCGCCCTTGGCGAGGTCCGCCATCAGCGACAGCACGCCCTTGACCAGCTCCGGGTCCAGGGCAGAGGTTGCCTCGTCGAAGAACATGACCTCCGGCTTCATGGCCAGCGCACGGGCGATGGCCACGCGCTGCTGCTGGCCGCCGGAGAGGTTGGCCGGGCGGGAATCGGCCTTATGCCTCAGGCCCACCAGGTCCAGCTGCTCCAGTGCCTCACTGCGCGCCTCCTCCTTGGAGAGCTTGCGCAGCTTCCGCAGGGCCAGTGAAACGTTTTCCTCCACCGTCTTGTGCGGGAACAGGTTGAACTGCTGGAACACCATGCCGATCCGGCGGCGCAGCTCGTCCGGGTTGTCCTTCAGGACTGACCGCCCGTCCAGCAGGATGTCCCCCTGGTCCGGTTCGATCAGGCGGTTCATGACGCGCAACAGCGTGGACTTGCCCGAACCCGACGGTCCAATGACGGACGCCGTGGTGCCCTGGGGAACGTGCAGGTCGATGCCCCGCAGGACGTGGTTGCTGCCGAAGGAAAGGTGGATGTTCTTGGCGCTCAGTGTTCCCGACGCAAATTCGCTCATGCCTGGGCTCCCTTTCCAACGACCGCTGCGGCCTCGTCCGGTTCCTTCTTTTCGGGCCTGCCGGTGCGCAGCCGGGCATCGATCCAGTTCACGAAGTGGGTCAGCGGGATGGTCAGCGCCAGGTAGAAGACGGCTGCCGCCACGTAGGGCGACAGGTTGCCGGTGGTGGCCGCCGCATCCTTGCCGATCTGGAAGATCTCGCGCTCACTTGCCAGCAGTCCCAGGAGGAAGACAAGGGATGATTCCTTGATCAGCGCAATGAACTGGTTGACCAGGGCCGGAAGCACCCGCCGGATGCCCTGGGGCACCACTACAAGGCGCATGGACGCACCGTAGCCGAACCCCAGGGCGCGGGAAGCCTCGAGTTGTCCCTTGTCGACGCTCTGGATGCCGGAGCGGAAGATCTCGCCGATGTAGGCGCCGGACATCAGCGAAAGCGCCGCGACAGCCATCGGGTAGGGGCTCGTGGAACCCGTGAATTCGCGGACGATCGGCCCGAACCCGAAGCCGATGACCAGGATGGTCAGGACCGGCGGGAGGCCGCGCAGGATGTCCGTGTAGATCCGCGCGACCCAGCGCGCTGCTGCGTTCCGGGAGATCCCCATCAGGGCGAGCAGCATCCCCAGGGCTGTCCCGATGATGCCCGAGATGATGGCCAGCACGAGGGTATTCGGCAGGCCGACGGCGAACATCTTGGGGATGACTTCGCCCATCGCCTTCCAGTCAAGGAAGGTGTCAGCGAGTTGCTTGAGGATATCCATGGAACGCCCTGGTTACTTGGCGGCCGGGATCTGGACGGCCTTGCTGCCCGGCTTCCAGCCCTGCGGGGTCTGTTCAGCGGCGGTGGGGCGGTCCTTGTACCACTCGGACGTCAGCTTGGCCCAGGTACCGTCCGCGATGACCGCGTCCAGGCCGGAGTTCAGGGCGTCGATCAGGGGCTGGTTGTCCTTGTTGACGGCGTAGGCGGTGAAGTTCTGGGTGTTCACAACCTTCTCGGCGATCTTGGTGTTGTCGCCTTCCTTGACCTGGCCGGTTGCCTGCTGGGAGGGTGCCACCCAGGCGTCGATCTGGCCGTTCTTCACGTTGCCGTACACGGTGTTGTAGTCCGGGAAACGGACCGGCTCCAGCTTGAGGGTGTTGGTGACGTAGTCGTCCTGGACGGTGCCCTGGACGACGCCGATCCGGACGCCTTCCTTGAGGTCGGCGAAGCCGTTGACCTTGGAGCCGTTCTTGGTGACCACAGCCATGTAGCCGAAGTCGTAGCCGTTGGTGAAGCCAACGGTCTTGCGGCGGGCGTCGGTGGTGGAGATCGAGGAGGATCCGACGTCGAACTGCTTGTTGGCCACCTGGGACAGCAGGGCCGAGAAGTCGGTGGAGGCGAACTCAACCTTGAGGCCCAGCTTGTCGGCAATGGCGCGCAGCAGCTCGTTGTCGTAGCCGGTGAACTTGCCCGAAGGGTCGATGAAGATGTTGGGCGGGGCGTCCGAGAGGGTTCCCACGCGCAGGGTGCCCTCGGTGATGAGGCCCAGCTTGGTCTTGTCGATCTTGTCCACCGGGGTGACGTTGGCGGTGGTGTACTTGTCCAGCGTCTGCTGGTCGCTGCCGGCGAGGGCATCGGTGGGGGTGCCGCTGGGCTGGGAAGACCCGCCGCCGCAGGCTGCGAGGGAAACCGCGAGGGCAAGTGCAACGGGAGCGGTAGTGAGCCACTTCATCGCTTTGATTTTCATCAGGTTGTCACTTTCATATGAGTCATAAGTCGACCGGGCCGCAAGGCAGCGCTGTGGCGCCTGGCACCTGCCCGGTGCCGGTCGAGCCGTCCGGGGCAGGGGTGACCGCAAAACTTTATTGTCTCACTAGCGTGAAGTGAGGGTCCTTGCCGAAGAAGCGCGAGCCCAATCTCGGTTCTGCCAAACGAAATTCTGCCCTTTATGAGGAAGTTGGAGCAGCTTGCGCGCGGTTACCCTCTTCCGGTGAAGGATGCAGGTGCAGAGACTCCGCGGTTTGTGAAGCAGCATGACTGTGACATGCCTCCCAGTTTGGAGTGGCGCGGCTGCGCCTAGAAGCCACCTGCCGTTGCATCCTGCGGCGGCAGCACCGGCCAGTCACCCTCGATCACGGCGGCCGGCTTTGTCTTTCGGAGGTACCCCTGGAAGTCCGCCGCCTGGCTGACCGCCCAGTCCACCTGCAGTTGGTGCAGCTGGCTTGCCGGCATCACCAGCTTGGGGAACTTGCCCGCCATCGCATCGAGGACCCGCAGGGTGGCAAGCGCATCCGCGGCCGAAGTGTGGGCATTGTCCAGGACCACGCCGTACTCCTCGCACAATGCGGTGAGCGTGCGCTTGCCCTTGCGGAACCGGTCAACCTGCTTGTTCATGATGTAGGGGTCAAGGACCGGGAAGCGGCTGAGCTGGGGAATCCCATAGCGGGCGGATTCAGCGGCAAGGACCGTGAAATCGTAGCTCGCGTTGAACGCGATCACCGGGATGGCGGAATCGAAGAGCTCCTGGAGCACCGCGGCGACTTCACGGGTGACCTCGTGCGCCGGGCGGCCGTCCCGCCTGGCCTGTTCGGTGGTGATGCCGTGGACGTCACTTGCCTCGGTGGGGATTTCCACGCCGGGATCAGCCAGCCACTCGTGTTCCTTGATGACCTGGCCTTGGTGGTCCACCACGGTGATTGATGCGGTGACGATTCTTGCCGCCCGCGAATTGCGGCCGGTGGTTTCCAGGTCGAAGGCTGCGCGGGGAAGGGTGTTCCAGGAACTCATGCTTCAACGCTAAAGGGACCCACTGACAAATCCGTGGAACGCCACTGGGGCTAGATTGGATCAATGCGGAATGAGTACGTCCAAGCGGTCCTTGCCGTCGTAAGGCTGGTACCGCCAGGGTCCGCAGTGTCGTACGGGGATGTGGCCGAGCTCCTGGGTTCGGGCGGACCGCGCCAGATCGGTTCCGTCATGAGCCACCATGGCGGCGGCGTTCCCTGGTGGCGCGTCCTGAAGGCCAGCGGCCACGTGCCCGAGGGGCATGAGGCCGAGGCCCTCATCCTTTACCTTGAAGAGGGCACCGCGCTCCTTGGCGACTTCAGTTCGTACCTCCGGACCGGGGAGGGCCGGTGGCGGGTTGACCTGGCGGCCGCCCGCTGGGCACCCACGGAGAGTGATTTTGACAGTATCGACGCAATTGCCGGGCAACTTGAGCGCAGCCTCCACAGATTGTCGGTGGCTGATGATGGAATGATTTTGTGACCGTAACAATTCCTTTGACCGGCCCCTGGGACCCGCACCGGCAGGCGCCGAGGACAGGCCAGCCCCACACGGGGCAGGAGCAGGCTTTTCCCGACGCAGGGACCCCGGACAGCGGCAGTGGCCTGCCTGCTGTCCCTGCCCTCCGGTTGCTGCCCCCGCGACGGGTGCACGTGGAAGCCCTCCGGCTCACGCCGGACCAGCAGGCCGCAGTTGACGTGGCACAGGGTTCCGGGCCCGTCCTGGTCCCGGGCGCACCGGGCACGGGAAAAACCACCGTCCTGGTCGAGGCCGCCGTCCAGCGGGTCTTCCGTGACGGCGTCGACCCCGAGCGCATGCTGATTCTCGCGCCCACCCGCCTCGCTGCCGATTTCCTGCGCGACCGTTTTACCGCCCGGCTGGACAGGAGCCTCAGCACCACCCCCGCCAGGACGTGGGCCTCCTACGCCTTCGACCTGATCCGCCGTGCCAAGGCCGAGGGCGTCATCCCGCTTTCCAGGCCGCCACGGCTGCTGTCCGGCCCGGAACAGGACCTCATCATCAGGGAACTCCTCGAAGGCCACAGGCTTCCCGGCCTTGAACTGCCCTGGCCCGCCGATCTTGAGGGGGCACTGGAAACCCGCGGCTTCCGCCAGGAAGTGCGGCAGCTCTTTGACCGCATCATCGAATCCGGCCGCACGGCCGGGGACCTTGTCCGGTTGGCGGATGAATGCAACCGGCCCGATTGGAAAGCCGCAGCTGCGCTGTATGCCGAGTACCGCGACGTCCTTGACCTGCGGATGCCCGAGGCCTTCGATCCCGCCGGGATCATCACGGCCGCCCGGCAGATCTTCCAGGACGCCCCGGATTTCCTCGCCGCGGAACGTGCCCGGCTGCAGGTTGTCCTGGTGGACGATATCCAGGAAGCAAACCCCGCTATCTTTGAGCTGCTGGCAGATATCGCCGCCGGCAAGGACTGCTACGTGACATCGTCCCCGGACACGGTGGTCCAGGGTTTCCGGGGAGCCCGTCCCGACCTGGTGGCGGAGCTGCCCCGGCTGCTGTCAACCCGGACGCCTGTCCTGGAGCGCCCGCTGTGGCACGCCCACGGCCTGGCGCCCAGCCTGGCCGAGGCGTGGCAAAACGTCGCGGGCCGCATTTCGCAGCGCGCAGGCGGCCAGCTGGCACGGCGCCTTGAACCGCCGGTGTGGCCTGGACAGGCCGAAGGCCCCGCGCGCCCCGGACCTGCCGTTCCCGGGAACGTCGAGGCCCATCTGGTCCCCACTCCGGTGCATGAGCTCCGGTATGTTGCACAGCGGATCCTGGACCAGCACATCAACCACAACCGCGGTCTCGCGGATATTGCAGTCATCGTCCGCAACGGCGGCCAGGTCAGCGAGTTGCAGCGTTATCTCTCCGGGCAGGGCATTCCGGTGCGGGTGCCTGTGGCCGAATCGGCGGTCCGGGACGAGGTGGCTGTCCGGCCCCTGCTGGATGCTTTCGCCATTGCGTTGGATCCCAAGCTGCTGACACCCGAGGCCGCAGTGTCACTTCTCACCTCCCGCATCGGTGGTGCCACCTCCATCGAACTGCGCAGGCTCCGGCAATCGCTGCGGCGCGAGGAACTCCTGGGCGGCGGGGGCCGCGCCAGCGATGTGCTGCTGGTCGAGGCACTGCTTGAGCCCGGCGCGCTGGGTGCACTGGGTATCGAGGGCCGCGCCGCCCGCCGGACTGCCCGGATGATCCAGGCCGGGCGGGAAGCCGCCCACCTGCCCGGTGCCAACGCCGAGTCGGTGCTGTGGGCGCTCTGGAACTCCACGGGGCTCTCATCGGTGTGGACGGCCACCGCTTTGTCGGGCGGCCCGCACGGGGCCCGGGCTGACCGCGACCTGGACGCCATGATGGCGCTGTTCCACACAGCGGAGCGCTACGTGGACCAGATGCCCGGCGCGGGCCCCGAACAGTTCCTGGAGTACCTCCTGAACCAGGAGCTTCCCATGGACACCCTCGCCGCCCGCGCCCAGGTGGATGATGCCGTGGAGTTGATGACCCCCGCCAGTGCCGCCGGGAGGGAATGGCCCGTCGTGATCGTTGCGGGGCTGCAGGAGGGGGTGTGGCCCAACACAAGGCTCCGCGGTGAACTGCTCGGCAGCACGCTGTATGCGGATGCCGTGGAACATGGTCCGGAGTATGCCCTCCAGCGGGACCCCTTGAGCCGCCTCCGGGACATCCGCTACGACGAACTCCGGAGTTTCTCCACGGCGGTGTCCAGGGCACGGGAGCTGCTGGTCTGTACGGCAGTCTCGTCGGAGGACTGCCAGCCGTCATCCTTCCTGGACTTCGTTGCGCCCCTGGACCCGGGGGAGGAGGGGCGGGCGTTCACCCAGGTGGAACGGCCCATGACGCTGCGCGCCCTGGTCGCCGAGCTCCGGCAACATGTCCAGTTGGAGGGGACAGCCCAGGCAGCGGAAGCCGCGAGGGTTCTGGCGCATCTCGCTGCGCAGGACCCTGCCGTGGCCGGAGCGCACCCGGACAGCTGGTGGGGACTTGCCCCTTTGACCTCCTCGGAGGCGGTGGTCCCGCCCGGCGGGACGGTGTCCGTTTCCCCCTCAAAGGTGGAGACCGTCCAAAAGTCGCCGTTGGACTGGTTCGTCCAGGCAGCCGGCGGGGAAGCAGCAACGGACTTCGCCCGGAGCCTGGGCACCCTGGTGCACGCGATCGCGCAGGACATGCCGGACGCGTCCGGATCAGAGTACGTTGCTGAACTCGTGCGGCGCTGGCCTGCGCTGGGTATGAAGGACAACTGGGAGGGAAAGCTGGACTTCCAGCGTGCTGAAGCCATGGTGCGCAAGCTTGCGCAGTACGTGCTTTCGATGAGGAGCGGAAACCGCAGCCTGCTGGGCGTGGAAAAGGACTTTGAAGTGGCCCTTGGTCAGGTGGCAGTGGACGATGCTCCGCCGCGTGAAGCGGTGCTCCGCGGCCAGGTGGACCGTTTGGAGATCGACGCCGAAGGGCGGCTGGTGGTGGTGGACCTCAAGACCGGGAAGCGGCAGCCAGGCAAGGACGATCTGTCCCGCCACCCACAGCTCGGCGCATACCAGGCGGCAGTACTGGCGGGCGGTTTCGATGCCGGCGCTGACGGGGACCGCCCCAGGTCCGGCGGGGCCGTGCTGGCACAGCTGGGGACTGGAGCCATCAATCCAGCCATCCAGCAGCAGGAACCACTCGACCCGCAGGAGAACTGGGCATTGGACATGGTGGAGGAGGCGGCCGCCGTGATGGCCGGCAAGGAGTTCGTTGCACGGCATGACCCTGCCAAGGGCAGCCATGGCGGCCATGGCTGCCGGCTCCCTGAGGTGTGCCCCCTGTGCGCGCGCGGAAGGCAGGTGACCGAATGAGTGGGGTGCCGGCAGCCGCGGAAGCCGCTCCGGCGGTGCGCTTCAGCCCCGAAGAACTGTCTGCGCTGCTCGGAGAAAGAAATACCCCAACGCCTGAGCAATCAGCGATCATCTCCTCGCCGCTTGCTCCGCGGCTGGTCATCGCGGGAGCCGGATCGGGAAAAACCGCCACCATGGCGGACCGGGTGGTCTGGCTCGTGGCCAACGGGTGGGTCACCCCTGAGGAGGTCCTGGGCGTGACCTTCACCCGGAAGGCGGCCGGCGAACTTGCCAGCCGGATCCGGTCAAAGCTCCTGGCCCTGCAGCGTCTTGCGGCGAAGGAGGCCGGGAAAGGCGTCTTTCCGGAGGCCCTGGGCAGCAGTGACGCCCTTGAGCCCAAAGTGTCCACCTACCATTCGTTCGCCAGCGGCATCGTCTCCGACTACGGGCTGCGGCTCGGGGTGGAGCGGGACGTGGTTCTGCTGGGCGGCGCGCAGGCCTGGCAGCTGGCCAGTGAGGTGGTTGAGGCCTACGACGGCGAATACGCCCACTTCCGGGCCGCCAAGTCCACATTGGTGAAGGCCGTCATTCAGCTGGCGGGGGAATGCGCGGAACACCTTCAGGAGCCTGAGGACGTCGAAGCGTGGCTCATGGCCCGCCTTTCGGAGTTTGATTCACTGCCCTACGTGGCCGGAAAGAAAAGGAACCCGCCCAAGGCGGCACTGGACCTGGGTGGAATGCTGCGGACCAGGGCAAGCGTCGCTGACATGGTGGGCCGCTACGCCGCAGCCAAACGGGCCCGCGGCGCACTCGATTTCGGCGACCTGGTGGCCCTCGCCGCCAAGGTGGCGCAGGAGGTCCCGCTGGCTGCCCAGATGGAGCGCCAGCGGTACAAAGTGGTCCTGCTCGACGAGTTCCAGGACACCTCATACGCGCAGTTGGTGCTGTTTTCCCGTCTGTTCGGCGGCGGCCACGCCGTGACAGCGGTCGGGGACCCCAACCAGTCAATCTATGGTTTCCGTGGCGCTTCCGCGGGCCAGTTGTTCCACTTCGTCCGCGAATTTCCCGTCCGGACCAGCGCACCGGACGAGGCACCGGGCTGGGCGCCTGCCCCCACCTCATACCTCACAACGGCCTGGCGGAACGGCCGGTCGATCCTGGCCGCAGCAAACGTCATGTCGCAATCCCTCGGCCGGTCAGCGGCCCACAAGGGACCTGCCGGGGACAGGGCAGCAGCTGCGGACGTGCCCCCGCTGCAGCCGAGCCCCCATGCCGTGGACGGAACGGTGGTGCTGGGCCGTTTCGCCAGCGACGTGGAGGAAGCTGCAGCCCTGGCTGACGATGTCCTGAAATACCGGGTGACAGACTTCGAACTGAAACCTGACGGTGTGCCCGAGCCGCCGGCCCTCGCCGTGCTGTGCCGCAGGCGCGCCCAGATGGAAACCGTCCGGCGGCAGTTCGAGGCCCGGGGGATCCCTTACGAAATCGTCGGTCTTGGCGGACTCCTGGACACCCCGGAGATTGTTGACCTGGTGGCCACCCTCCGCGTGCTTGCCGATCCGGGGCGGTCTGATGCCCTGATGCGGCTGCTCGCGGGTGCCCGATGGCGGATAGGTCCTGCCGACCTCATGGCCCTGCGCGATTGGTCGAGCCAGCTGGCAAGGAGGCGGGGGCGGGCTGCGCAGGAGTTCGACGCCGACACCCGGGACGGTGACAGCGATGAAGCAGGCGTCCCCGTCCTCGAGGGTGACCTTACCGACGGCGCCAGCCTGGTGGAGGCCCTGGACTTCCTGCCGCGTGACGGGTGGACGTCGCAGAATGGCCGCATCCTCAGCGCTGCGGCCCGCAGCAGGCTGGCCCGGCTGTCTGCCGAGTTGCGGCAACTGCGCGGATACCTCGGCGATGACCTCACCACGCTCCTGGGCGAGGTGGAGAGGGCCATGCTGCTGGACATCGAAGTGGCAGCGCGCCCGGGGATCAGCATCCACCAGGCCCGCCGCAACCTCGATGCGTTCCAGGGTGCCGCCGCCGGGTTCCTGCGCACCTCCCAGAGAGTGGATATCCTCGCTTTCCTGTCCTGGCTGGAGGCTGCTTCAGCGGAAGAAAACGGGTTGGAAGCGCCTGCCAGTGACGTGAACCGGGAGGCCGTGCAGCTGTTGACGGTCCACGCTTCCAAGGGCCTGGAATGGGATGTTGTGTTTGTCCCCGGGATGAATGCCGGCGCCTTCCCCAGCGACAGGGACTCCCGCTGGAGCAGCGGTTCCGCCGCGCTGCCCTGGCCGCTGCGCGGGGACCGGGCCGACCTTCCGCAGTGGGACCTCGACCAACCGGACCAGAAAGGCTGGCTGGACGCGGAGAAGGACTACAAGGCCGGGGTGCAGGCCCACGGCGAATCGGAGGAACGGCGGCTGGCGTACGTCGCCTACACCAGGGCCAAGCATGTCCTGTGGGTGTCCAGTGCCGCCTGGGTGGGCTCACGGGCGGGGCGGGCGGAGATGTCTCCATTCCTTGCGGAGCTGGAAGTCCTGGCGCAACCGGCTGACGGCGCGGGAAGTCGGGAGGCTGTGGTCCACCCGCTGTCGCTGGAGGAGGCAGCGCTGCCCCTGCAGAGTCCGTTGACACTGGAAACAGAAGAAGCAACCTGGCCGTACGACCCCCTTGAAGGGCCCGTGGACCCACGCAGCGGTGAGCGCCTTCGGTTGGCCCGCGGGCGAAGGACGGCCATGGAGTCGGCGGCCCAACGGGTGCTCGGGATCCTGTCCACCGGCGGGGGAGCGCTGGTGCCCGCGGAGCGGTCCGGGCCGCAGCCCGGCCTGACGGGAGCAGCGGCCGGCTGGGCACGCGAAGCCGCGTTGCTGCTGGAGCGCAGGGCCAGAAGATCCAGTGGGCAGGATGTGCACCTGCCTACCCACATCTCTGCTTCCACCCTGGTTGACCTCGGGGATGACCCTGAGGCGGTGCTGGGGCGCCTGCGCCGGCCGGTGCCCCGGGAACCGGGCATGTCGGCCCGGAAGGGCACCGCTTTCCATGCTTGGGTGGAGGAATATTTTGGCAGGGCCGGAATGCTGGACCTCGGCGAAGCGCCCGGTTCGGACGACCATATCGATGCTGCCTACGATTTGGATGAGATGGTGGCTACGTTCAAGGCTTCCCCTTGGGCTGAGCGGAACCCGGCCTTCGTCGAGGTCCCGGTGGAAACCAGGGTTGGGGAGGTTGTGGTGCGGGGCCGGGTGGACGCCGTATTCCGTGACGCCGATGGCCGCTGGGACCTGGTGGACTGGAAAACCGGCCGCCGGCCGTCCGCGGAGCAGCTGAAGACCCGTTCGATCCAGTTGGCGGTGTACCGGCTGGCGTGGGCACGCCTGAAGGATGTTCCCCTGGAGGACGTGCGGGCTGCATTCTTCTACGTGGCTGACAACGCTGTGGTGCGGCCGCACGATTTGGGATCGGCCGACGAGCTGGAAGGAATCGTTGCCGCTGCGCTTAGCCGGCCTTGAGTGGGACTGCCACGTGGCCAGGCCTGGCCAGGCTCAGCCCTGTTTGACGTTAATGACCGAGATGGCGGCGGTGGATGTATCGTCCGGACCCTTGGTTCCGGGGGTTTCGGCGCCCGTGGCCTCCGCGGAACCGGCTGCAGTGGGCTGCTCCGCCGGGATGGGGGCAACGTGCACTGCAGGTTGGATGGAGACTGCCGGCTCCGCTGGCGTAGTGGACCCGGCGGGGACCGGAACCACCGTAACGGCGGGAGTGACGGCGGAACTGCCGCTCCCGGAAGCCGCGCCTGTTCCGGATCCGGTGGCGGCTGCGGGAACGGATGCGCCTGCAGCGTCCGGGCTGTCCTTGACCGGAAGCGGCTCCACGCTGATCGGCTGGCCGCCGTACTCGGCGATGTCGCTGGCCAGGCTCTCCAGCATGTCTTCCGCCTCGGTGACCATGTCCTGGTCACCGGTGGCGAGGCCCTTGACCAGGTACTGAGCCAGGGCGAATTCGGCGGACAGGGCGGCCCGGCGCAGGAGGTGCTGGTCCGGCACGTCGCGTCGGCTGGATGTGTACGCCTTCAGCACGGCGTCAATGAAGTCCTGTTCATTGGAAGCCACCAGCCAGGCGAAGTCATCGGCCGGGTCCCCGATGCGCAGGTCGGTCCAACCTGTTACTGCGGTCACCCTGCCCGCCTCCACCAGCAGGTTGTCCTCATGCAGGTCGCCGTGGACCACGCAGGGGTTGAACCGCCACAGGGACACATCCTCCATGGCGTGTTCCCAGCGGCGCAGCAGTGCGGCCGGGATCTTGCCGGTGGTGGCTGCCTGGTCCAGTTCGTTCAGCCGCCGCTGGCGGAACTCGTTGGGGGTGTAGCTGGGCAGGTCGGCGTTGCTGACCAGTGAGCGGGGCAGGTCGTGGACCGCGGCCAAGGCGGAGCCGATCTCCCGGGCCAGGCCGGCAGGCCCCGACGTCAGCTCCTCGACGCTGCGTGTGGTGCCGGACAGGTGCGAGTATACGAAGGTGGTCAGCGTTCCCAGCCGGACGCTGCCGGCCACCGTCGGCATCAGGAACGGCAGTTCGGCGCGCACGGCGGGAGCAAAAGCCCGGAGTACCAGGAATTCCGTTTCCAGCCGCGCGCTGGCTTCCGCGTGGCGCGGCGACCGGACCCGCCAGCGCTTTCCTTCGGAATCGAGGAGCAGGGCCGAATCGAAGTCCGCGGGGTCATCCGGCGCGGAGCTAACGGCCGTCGGGGTCAGTCCGGGGACTGCCGCGGTTGCTATTGCCGCCAGTTCAATCGGTTTTCTTCTCACCGTTCCACGGTAGATTGCCCGCCCTCCCAGACAGCGGTCCGGCCGCGGCGAGTCTTGAGATAGCTGCAAATAGGGGGCTTCCCTGCGGCGGGGCGGTACCTCCCGAAATGTGAAATGTCGGAAGCAGTCAGTACGGTGGAACCATGAGCCATGCGGAGTCTGTCATACCCGTCCACCAGGCGGCGCCGGAACGGCTGCCGGCGAACCATCTGGTGGATACCCTGCTCCCCGTAAGGCCGGCCTTGGTGGACCGCGGATCGGCCGCGCGCGCCAGGCCCGGCTTGATCGATGATCTTCTGTCCGGCCCGGATGCGCTGGCTGCGGTCCTGTCGAGGCGCCAGGGGCTGGTGCAGGGCGGCGACATGATGCTGACCGGGGCCAGGGAACTCCTGGCACAGCTGAAAGCAGCAGGAGCCGCGCCGGAACTCGTGGTGTACCTGGGCTCGGCGCTGCCTGCCTCACACCTTCCGGCCGGGACCGAGCTGCTGCTGTTCGTCCTTCCTGAGCCCCCGGAACCCGGGACCGCCGGTATCCCCGCGGATGCTGAGTGGGCTGGATTCCGCGACGTCGCAGCAGGCTTGACGGCCACTTCCACAGCCTTGTTCGTGGAAGCCAGCGCCATCGCAAACTGGCACGCTGCCCACACGCATTGCCCACGCTGCGGCACCCCCACGGAAGTGGTGGCCGGCGGCTGGGTGCGCCGGTGCCCGGCGGACAGTTCCGAACACTTCCCCCGCACGGACCCCGCCATCATCGTCACTGTCGTCGGCCCGGACGGCCGGCTGCTCCTGGGCGGCGGCGGCCCCGTGGACGCCCGGAACTACTCCACCCTCGCCGGGTTCGTTGAGCCTGGCGAATCCCTTGAAGAGGCCGTGGTGCGCGAGATCCAGGAGGAGGTGGGCGTGCGGGTCACCGCCTGCCAGTACCTCGGCTCCCAGTCGTGGCCGTTCCCCGCCTCCCTTATGCTTGGATTCACCGCCGTCACCGAGGACGCCCAGGCAACGCCCGACGGCGTGGAGGTCACCAGGGCCCGCTGGTTCAGCCGGGAGGAACTCCAGGAAGCGGTGCTCAGCGGGGAGATCACCATCTCCACCAGGCTCTCCATTGCCCGCTCGCTTATTGAGCACTGGTACGGCGGCCGGATCCAGGACCTCACTGGCGCCTAAGTTATTCCATCCACCAGACTCCAGCACGCGGTAGTCGAGAAACAAAGCAGCAGAAGTGACTACAGAGAATTTTGACGGAGCAGCCTCGCTGGAGGACCGGATCCTCGGCGGACTGGACGCCGAACAGCGTGAGGTGGCCAGCACCTTGAATGGCCCGTTGTGCGTCCTGGCCGGCGCCGGCACCGGAAAGACCCGTGCCATCACCCACCGCATCGCCTACGGCGTGCACTCGGGGGTTTACACTCCGCAGCGCCTGCTCGCCGTAACGTTCACGGCCCGGGCTGCGGCAGAGATGCGCAGCCGCCTGCGGGACCTTGGCGCCGGCAACGTGCAGGCCCGTACCTTCCACGCCGCTGCCCTGCGCCAGCTGCAGTTCTTCTGGCCCCAGGCGGTGGGTGGAACACTGCCCAACCTGCTGGACCACAAGGCCCAGATGCTGGCAGAGGCCGCCCGGCGGCTCAGGCTCAGCACGGACCGGGCCTCCATCCGCGACCTTGCCTCGGAAATCGAATGGGCCAAAGTGTCCATGCTGACACCGGCCAATTACCTGGAGAACGCCCAGGGGAGGGGCGCGCCCGGCGGGTTCGACCTCACCGCGGTCGCCCGGGTCTTCCAGTCCTACGAGGACGTCAAGACGGACCGCAACGTGATCGACTTTGAGGACGTCCTGCTGATCACGGTGGGCATCCTGCAGGAGGACGAGAAGGTGGCCGCCACGGTCCGGGAACAGTACCGGCACTTTGTGGTGGACGAATACCAGGACGTCTCCCCGCTGCAGCAGCGGCTCCTGGACCTGTGGCTCGGCGGCCGTGACGAACTCTGCGTGGTGGGTGACGCAAGCCAGACCATCTATTCCTTTACCGGCGCATCGCCCCGGCACCTCCTGGACTTCAAGACCCGATACCCCCAGGCCAACGTGGTCAAGCTCATCAGGGACTACCGCTCCACCCCGCAGGTGGTGAAACTGGCCAATGACCTGCTGGCCGCCCGCCGCAGCGGCGGGCCCACCGCCGACGCCGCGTGGGCATCGCCCCTCCAGCTCGTGGCGCAGCGCCCCGCCGGGCCCGCGCCCCAGTTCACCGAGTGCACGGACGACGAAGCTGAAGCCGCCACGGTGGCGCAGAAGATCAAGGCACTGCTCGACGCCGGCACTCCAGCCAGCGAGGTGGCCATCCTTTTCCGTACCAACGGCCAGTCCGAGGCTTACGAGCAGGCGCTGGCCGCGGCAGGCATCGGCTACCAGCTGCGTGGCGGCGAGCGCTTCTTCGCCCGCAAGGAGGTAAGGGACGCGATCCTCCAGCTGCGTGCCGCCACCCGGGCGGTTTCCGAATCGGACACACCGGAACCCCTGGGTCAACTGGTCCGGGACATCGTCTCCTCCCTCGGCTACACCGACTCGGCACCGCACAGCGGGGGTGCCCTGCGCGAACGCTGGGAGTCCCTCGCGGCACTGGTGGCGCTCGCCGACGAACTGGTGCAGTCCCGCGGCCCCCAGTTTGGCCTGGCTGATTTCGTCAACGAACTCCAGGAGCGTTCCCTCGCCCAGCACGCGCCCACCGTGCAGGGCGTTACGCTCGCCTCGCTTCACGCGGCCAAGGGCCTGGAATGGGATGCCGTCTTCCTGGTGGGGCTCAGCGAAGGCCTGATGCCCATTTCCTTCGCCGATTCACCGGAATCGGTGGATGAGGAGCGCCGCCTCCTCTATGTCGGCATCACCCGCGCCCGTGAACACCTTTCCCTCTCGTGGAGCACCGCGAGGACCCCCGGCGGCCGCGCCAACCGGAAGCCGTCCCGGTTCCTCGACGGCCTGCGGCCGGACTCGGTGGCAAGCTCAAGCACCCGGGGGAAGGGCGCGCTTCCGCGCCGCAAGGCTGCCGCCCCCGCCGTGTGCCGGGTCTGCGGGAGCATGCTTGCCACCGGGGCGGAACGCAAGGTTGGCCGCTGCAACGCGTGTCCCCCCAGCTACGAGGAGCAGACCTTTGATGCGCTCCGCAACTGGCGCCGCGAGGTGGCCCAATCCGCGGACGTCCCGGCCTTCGTCGTCTTTACCGACGCCACCCTCACTGCCATCGCGGAGGCGAGGCCGGCGTCGCTGGAGGAACTTGCCGGCCTGGCCGGCGTTGGCCCATCCAAGCTGGAAAAGTACGGGGAGGACGTCCTCCGGGTCCTCGTCGAAAGCTCGGTCCTGTGAAACGCGGAGCCAGCGGCGGTGCCCGGCAGGCGTCAGGGCTGACCACCTCGAACGGTTCTCCGGTGGAGGTGCGGCGCTCTGCCCGGCGCACACGCACCGTGGCGGCGTTCTGGGAAGACGGGACGGCGGTGGTTGCCATTCCGGCCCGCTTCACTGCGGCGCAGGAGCGCGAGTGGGTCCACAAAATGCTGGCCAAACTGCACACGCAGGGGCAGCGGCATGCGGCAGCCGGGCGGCGGCGTCCTGCCACAGATGAGGCCCTCGCAGCCCATGCGGCCACGCTGTCCACGCAATACCTCGGTGGCCGGTCAGTGCCCACATCCGTCCGTTGGGTCAGCAACCAGAATTCCCGGTGGGGTTCGGCCACGCCGGCCGAGGGGACCATCCGCCTGTCTGACAAGCTGCGGCCCATGCCCCAGTGGGTCATCGACTACGTGCTGCTCCACGAGCTGGCCCACCTTCTGGTGGCCTCACACAACGCTGCCTTCTGGCAGCTGCTGGAGGCCTACCCCGAAACCCAGCGGGCCAAGGCCTTCCTCGAGGGTGTTTCCTTCGCCACGTCGCGGGGAATGGACAAAGATGCCGACCAGCCTGACGTCGGCCCGCTTGACGCTGACGTAGTCCAATAGCGGGCATTAAATCCGGCGAAAAGCAGTCTGGCGGGCCAGGAAGCCCTGGCCCGCCAGCAATGTCTCAGCCCTTGGGCTGGTCCGTTCCGCCGTCGTCGTCCTTGCTGCCGGTGTCCCCGGCGCCGCCCTGATCACCGGAGGTGTCGTCGAAACCGCCGTCCAGCAGTTTCTGCAGCGCGTCATCCACCTCGCTGTCGCTTGCCTCGGCAAGCTTGCGGCGGGAGCTGAAACCCTTCGGATCATCCAGGTCCTCGGCCGTGGGCAGGAGGTCGGGGTGGTGCCAGATGGCGTCACGGCCCTCGATCCCGCGTTCCTCCTTCAACGTGGCCCACAGAGTGGCCGCGTCCCGCAGCCTGCGCGGACGCAGCTCGAGTCCCACCAGTGAAGCGAAGGCGTGTTCGGCGGGACCGCCCGTTGCCCGCCGGCGCCGCACTGTTTCGCGCAGTGCCCCGGCGGACGGCAGGACCTTCTCCGTGGCGGCCGCGGTCAGTTCATCCACCCAGCCCTCCACAAGGGCCAGTGCGGTCTCGAGCTTTTCCAGTGCCTGTTCCTGGGCGGGAGTCCGCTGTGGCATGAACACGCCCTGCGACAGGGCCTCCTGGATGCCTTCCGGGTTGCTGGGGTCAAGGTCGCGGGCGAGTTCCTCGATGCGTGAGGTGTCGATGTGGATGCCGCGGGCGTATGCCTCGATGGCGCCCAGCAGGTGTCCGCGCAGCCAGGGAACCTGTACGAACAGCCGGGCGTGCGCGGCTTCCCGCACGGCCAGGAACAGCCGGATGTCGTTCTCGGGCAGGGACAGGCCCTCGCCGAACGCGGCGACATTGGCCGGCAGGAGTGCCATCTCAAGGTCGGCCAGCGGGACGCCGATGTCGGTGGAGCTCACCACGTCCTTGGACAGGGCGCCGATGGCCTGCCCCAGCTGCATACCGAAGATGGCGCCGCCCATGTTCTGCAGCATCGAGGAGGCGCCGCCCATCATGGACTTCATTTCCTCGGGCATCTGCTCCGTCATGGCGGAGGAGAGCGCATTGGCGATGCTGTTGGCCACGGGTTCTGTCAGCCGCTTCCAGGTGCCCAGGGTGGCCTCCACCCATTCCGCGCGGGACCATGCCTTGCCGATCAGACCGGTGGCGGGCAGGTCGGTGACGGGGTCCAGCCACATCTCGGCGAGGCGGAGGGCTTCATCCACCTCCCGGGACTGCTGGGCAGTGACGGACGGGTCCGCGCTGCCGGCCGCAACCCGCCGGGCATTGTCGTGGGCCAGTGTCCAGTTGACGGGCCCTTCGGACGGTGCGCTCATCATCGCCTGAACCTGGGAGAACATCTGGGCCAGCAGGTTGGGGTCGTCCGGCAGGCCGGCCGCCTTGGCCAGCTCGGCGGGATCGAAGTTTTCCATCCCCTTGCCGCCCATTAGGTTCTGCAGCATTTCGGTCAACGGATCCTTGGGGGTGTCGTCGCCGTTGGACGGATTGAGTGGGTTGGAGGTCATGGTCCCGCCGATCGATGGTGTGACTGTTGATCAACCTTCACGGTACCCCGGTGGGGGTCGGCTGTCTGCCGCCCGCCGCCGTCGTTCGCTCTAGGCAAAGCGCCCCGTCGCACCACCACCGCGTACTGTTGGTGGGGTGACTACAACCCGTGGCGGCCACCCTTCAGAGGACCACGTTCCCGATCTTCCCCCTTTCTCCAATCCCGGTCCGTTTGGTGCCGGCAGCCCGCCCGAAGGCTCCGGGGCCGGTGGCGGCCAGGCAGTTGAAGGCAGCGGCCCCGGCGCGTCCGACGGCGGCGGCACGGGCAGGCGGCTTTCCACCATGATGGTTGCCGGGCTGGCGGCGTTGGGGCTGGGAATTGCCGTGGGGACGCTTCCGGTGCCGTATGTCATTGAATCGCCCGGGCCCACCTACAACACGCTGGGGGAGAGCCAGGGACATCCGGTCATCAACGTCAGCGGCCGCGAAACGTATCCGGCTGCCGGGAGCCTCGACCTGACCACCGTGTACGTTGACGGCGGCCCCAACGGCCCGGTCAGCATCCTCAACGCATTCTCGGCATGGCTGGACAACTCCAAAGCCGTGTACCCGGTGGAGCTGATCTATCCCACGGGCACAACCAAGGAAGAGGCCCAGGAACAGAGTGCGGTGGCCATGGCCACGTCCCAGGAGAACGCGGTGGCCTCCGCCCTGAATGAACTCGGGATTCCCTTCAGCCAACAGCTCCAGGCCGCGGACCTGTCCAAGGATTCCGCGTCCGCCGGCAGGATCCAGCAAGGGGACATCCTCAAATCCATTAACGGCAGGGACATCACCGCCCTCAGTGTGATCCAGGATGAGCTGGCCTCGGGCAAGGGTGCCCCGGTATCGGTAACGGTGGAACGCGCCGGCCAGCCCGTCACCGTCCAGGTCACGCCCAAGGACAACGGCCAGGGCCGTTTCATCCTCGGTGTCATGTTGAAGTACCTCTTCAGCTTCCCCTTCCAGGTCCAGATCTCCCTGGACAAGGTGGGCGGGCCCAGTGCCGGGCTCATGTTCTCACTGGGCATCATCGATACGATTACGCCGGGGGACCTCACCGGCGGAAAACATATCGCGGGTACCGGCACCATCTCGCCTGACGGCAAGGTGGGACCCATCGGCGGCATCGGGCAAAAGATGCGGGGTGCGCGTTCGTCCGGTGCCACCCTTTTCCTGGCGCCCGCCGGCAACTGCAACGAAGTGGCCGGCCACGTTCCCGACGGCCTCCAGGTGGTCCGCGTGGAAAACCTCTCGGAAGCCCGGCATGCCGTGGAACTGGCCGGAAGCGGCCAGGACACATCCGCGCTCCCGGCCTGCGCCAGCAAATAGACTGGGCGCAACTAGACTCACAGGAACTAAGCTTTACCGCCACTCGTGGCACAGTTGACGGACGAAACCAGCCGTTTGACCGGTACCGTACGTCGCTCGCACGCTTCGAATATTTCGACGACCAGCTATGAGGTACCCAGTTTGTCCCGTCCCGCCAGCACCATGTCCACCGGCAGGCCCCCTTCACGACGCGGCGTGCTGACGCCCACCCTGATTATTGTCGCCCTGGTGGTAGTGGGCTTCATTTTCTTCGCCAACGTCTGGACCGACGTCCTCTGGTACCGGCAACTGGGCTTCATCGAAGTCTTCGTCACCGAGAACCTCGCCAAGATCGCCACCTTCGTGGCCGGCTTCGCCATCATGTTCGCGGCTGTCTTCTTTTCGATCCGCATTGCCTACAACGCCCGGCCGGTCTACGCGCCGGACTCTGAAATCAGGGACAACCTCAACCGGTACCAGGCGCAGCTGGAGCCGGTCCGGCGCATCGTCATGGTGGGCCTGCCGGTCCTCTTCGGCCTGTTTGCGGGCAGCGCTGCGGCGAGCCAGTGGCAGAAGGTCCTGCTGTTCTTCAACCAGGTTGGCTTCGGCGAGGCCGATCCGCAGTTCAACATGGACATCAGCTTCTACCTGATGACCCTGCCGTTCCTCGGTTTTGTGACCGGGTTCCTGATCAGCGTGGTGGTGATTGCGGTCATCGCCGGCATCCTCACGCACTACCTGTACGGCAGCATCCGGCTGATGGAGCGCGGCGTGTTCACCAGCCGCGCGGCACAGATCCACATCGCCGTGACCGGCGCCGCCTTCCTGGTGCTCCTCGGCGTTAACTTCTGGCTGGACCGCTACTCTTCCGTCCAGAGCAACGGCGGCCGCTGGGCCGGCGCCCTCTACACGGATGTCAACGCCGTCATCCCCACCAAGGCCATCCTCGCCGTGGCTGCCGTGCTGGTGGCCATCCTGTTCATCGTGGCCGCCGTGATTGGCCGCTGGCGCCTTCCGGTGATCGGTACCGCCATGCTGATCATCACCTCCATCCTGGCCGGGGGCGTGTATCCCTGGGTGATCCAGCAGTTCCAGGTCCGCCCGTCCGAGCAGACGCTGGAAAGCAAGTACATCCAGCGCAACATCGAGAACACGCGCAAGGCCTACGGCCTGGACGGCATCCAGGAAACCCGGTACGACGCCACCAACACGGCCAGTACCGGCGCGTTGGCGCCGGACGCCCAGACCACTGCCAACATCCGCCTCCTGGACCCGAACCTGATTTCGGACGCGTTTGCTCAGCTGGAGCAGTACCGCCCGTACTACCAGTTCCCCAAGGCCCTCAATGTGGACCGCTACGAGGTGGACGGCAAGATCCAGGACACCGTGATCGCCGTGCGGGAACTGAATCCCACGAACGTGGCAACCAACCAGCAGGGCTGGCTGAACCAGCATGTGGTGTACACCCACGGCTATGGGGTTGTGGCTGCCAAGGGCAACAAGTTCACGGTTGACGGCAAGCCTGAATTCCTCCAGTCCGGCATTCCGTCCACCGGGGTGTTGGGCAACGATACAACCTACGAGCCGCGGATCTACTTCGGCGAGTCCTCGCCCGAATACTCGATCGTCGGCGCACCCGACGGCGCCACCCCGCGCGAGCAGGACCGCCCTTCCGGCAAGGAAGGGGAAGGCGAAACCCAGTACACGTTCAAGGGGAACGGCGGGCCCAATGTTGGATCCTTCTTCAACAAGATCCTTTACGCCATCAAGTTCCAGTCCTCGGACCTGCTGCTTTCGGACGGCGTGAACCCGGCGTCGCAGATCCTGTATGACCGCAGCCCCCGCGAGCGTGTCCAGAAGGTGGCACCCTACCTGACCGTTGACGGCGGCGCTTACCCGGCCGTGGTGGACGGCCGGGTCAAATGGATCGTGGACGGCTACACCACCAGCCAGTACTACCCGTACTCGCAGCAGAAGCAGCTCTCGGATGCCACCACTGATTCGCAGACCAGCTCCGGCCGCGCCGTGGCCCTGCCCAACAGCACGGTGAACTACATCCGCAACTCGGTCAAGGCCACTGTGGATGCCTACGACGGCTCGGTCACCCTCTATGCCTGGGACGACACGGACCCGGTCCTCAAGGCCTGGCAGAAGGTCTTCCCATCATCCCTGAAGCCGTACTCGGAGATGTCCGGCGCGGTGATGAGCCACGTCCGCTACCCGGAGGACCTCTTCAAGGTCCAGCGTGAGCTGCTGGGGCAGTACCACGTGACGGATCCCACCAGCTTCTACAAGAACAACGACGCATGGAGCGTACCTGCCGATCCCACGGTGGATACGGACGTGAAGCAGCCGCCGTTCTACATGTCGCTGCAGATGCCGGACCAGCAGAAGCCTGCGTTCCAGCTGACGTCCTCGTTCATCCCGCAGATCGTCAACGGCAATGCCCGCAACGTCCTGTACGGGTTCCTCGCCGCTGACTCGGATGCCGGGAACCAGGCCGGTGTGAAGGCGGACGGCTACGGCAAGCTCCGGCTGCTGCAGATCCCGCCGGAAACGCAGGTGCCCGGTCCGGGCCAGGCGCAGAACAAGTTCAACTCCGATCCCACTGTTTCGCAGGCACTGAACCTGCTGCGGCAGGGTGCGTCGGACGTGCTGAACGGCAACCTGCTCACCCTGCCCGTCGGCGGCGGCATCCTTTACGTCCAGCCTGTCTACCTCAAGTCCACCGGTGAGACGTCCTATCCCACCCTGCAACGCGTGCTGGTGGCCTTCGGGGACAAGGTGGGCTTCGCGCCAACGCTTGACGCGGCCCTCAAGCAGCTCTTCGGTGGTGACTCCGGTGCAGCAGCGGGTGACTCCGCCAACAACGGCCAGGTGCCGGCCGGCCCGGCAGCGCCTGCGACACCGGCCGCAGCGGACGCGAAGGCCCAGCTGAAGGCGGCCCTGGACGAGGCGAATGCGGCCATCCAGTCCGGCCAGTCGGCACTGGCGGCAGGCGACTTCGCTGCCTATGGCGAGGCGCAGAAGAAGGTGGCGGCCGCGCTGAAGAAGGCGATGGACGCCGAGGCCAAGATCCCGGTCACCGCTCCGGAGGCAAGCCCGGCCCCCGCTGCTTCCAGCTCACCCTCGGCAACGCCGTCCCCGTCAGCGGGCCGGTAGCAGGACGGGCACAGCAGCACGACGGCGGCGGCCCGGCATCCGAGCCCCATGGGGGCAAGGTGCCGGGCCGGCGTAACGGACGTCACGCCGCTTCGATTTGGCCTGCGGTTCACCTCCCGGTAAAGTAGTTCTTGCGACGCGGGGTGGAGCAGTTCGGTAGCTCGCTGGGCTCATAACCCAGAGGTCACAGGTTCAAATCCTGTCCCCGCAACTGAGGAAAGGCCCGGACATTGGAAACAATGTCCGGGTCTTTTGCTTTCTCCGCTGGAGCCGCCGGGACCGTCGTCGAACCCCAAGGGGGCCTGGTGGATGTGTGGTCAGGCCGGCCGTGAAAGTAGGGTAGTGTTGATCAAGCGACGCGGGGTGGAGCAGTTCGGTAGCTCGCTGGGCTCATAACCCAGAGGTCACAGGTTCAAATCCTGTCCCCGCAACTTATGAAGGCCCCGACCGGCAGTTACGCCGGCCGGGGTCTTTCTTTTCCTTGGATGCGCACAGTTCCTAGTATTCTCTTTCGAAGGGTCCCGCGATCTGCGGGCTGCTCCAGTCATTCTTGAGAGGTATGTTGTTCGATGGCCACACCCACGAAGAAACCCGGCGCCGCGACGGGTAAGCGGTCCCGGCTCTACTGGGCGGTTCCTGCTGTCCTCGTGGCGCTGGTCCTGGTGGTTCTGGCGGCCAGGCTGGTCGTGGGACTGCCCGCCGTCGCGTCCTTTGTCACCGACTACCCGGGCCAGTCGGCACTGCCGGCCGGCGCCCCGGTGGGATTCCCCGCGTGGCTCGCCTGGCAGCACTTCCTCAACGCCTTCTTCCTGCTCCTGATCATCCGCACCGGATGGCAGGTGCGGACCACCACACGGCCCAGCGGGCACTGGACCCGGAACAACAAGGGCCTGATCCGCACCAGGAACGCGCCCACCAAGATCAGCCTTGAACTGTGGTTCCACCTGACGCTGGACGCCCTGTGGATCCTGAACGGGCTCGTCTTTGCCGTGCTGCTGTTCGCCACCGGGCAATGGATGCGCATCGTCCCCACCAGCTGGGACGTCTTCCCCAACGCCCTGTCGGCCGCGCTGCAATACGCCTCGCTGGACTGGCCCACGGAAGACGGCTGGATCAACTACAACGCGCTGCAGCTCCTGGCTTACTTCGTGACGGTCTTCCTCGCCGCTCCGCTGGCGTTCATCACGGGCCTGCGGATGTCCTCCGCCTGGCCAAAGAAGGCTGCCGGCCTGAACAAGGCCTACCCGATCGAATGGGCCCGCGCCGTCCACTTCCCGGTGATGATCTACTTCGTGGCCTTCATCGTGGTCCACGTCTTCCTGGTGCTCACCACGGGTGCTCTGCGGAACCTGAACCACATGTACGGGGTCCGGGACGACGACGGCTGGTTCGGCTTCTGGGTGTTCCTGGCCTCCGTGGCCGTCATGGCGGCCGCGTGGTTCCTGGCCCGCCCGGTCTTCCTGCGGCCCATCGCCTCCCTCATGGGCAAGGTCAGCCGCTAAGGCCACCCGGCACCCCACAGCCGGGGCGGCTCAGCCGTCCTTGAGCTGCTGGTAGGCAGCCAGCGCCCGTTCCCGGGACTGAGGAAGCTCCACAAGGGGTTCCGGGTAGTCCGGGACCCCGGTCTTCCAGGGCTCGTGGATGGACTTGTTGTCCAGGTCCGCGAGCTCCGGAACGAACTCGCGCAGGTACCGGCCGCCGGCGTCGAATTTCCTGCTTTGGGTGACGGGATTGAAGATCCGGTAGTACGGCGACGCGTCCGCGCCGGAACCGGCCACCCACTGCCAGTTGGCCGGATTGCTGGCGGCGTCGGCGTCCACCAGCGTGTCCCAGAACCATTGCTCTCCAATCCGCCAGTCGGCCAGCAGATTCTTCACCAGGAACGAGGCCGCGGCCATCCGCACCCGGTTGTGCATCCAGCCGGTCTGCCAGAGCTGCCGGTAGCCCGTGCGTCCCTGCTGCCAGGCCGCGAGCTCACTCCTGCCCGGCTGCTGCCAGGCGAACCGGTCGAATTCGGGCCGGTAGTTGCGGGTGGCCAGGTCCGGGTTGTTGTACAGCAGCTGCCAGCAGAATTCCCGCCAGCCAAGCTCCGAGCGGAAAATTCCGACGTCGGCCGGCACCTTATGCGGAAAGCGTTGGCGGATCTCACGCCACACCCGGAACGGGCTGACTTCGCCGAAACGCAGGTGGGGTGACAGACGGCTGGTTCCCTCGATGCCGGGCAGGTTCCGTCCGGTTCCATATTCCTCGGCAGGGCCGTCCAGGAAGTCCGCCAGCCGGTGGCGCGCGCCTTCCTCGCCGGGAGTCCAGGTGGCGGAGAGGCCGCCGCTCCAGTCGGGGGAGGAGGGGAGCAGCCGCCAGCTGTCGAGCTCGTCGCCGGCCTGGAGACGGCCGCCCTGCGGGGGTCCCGGGATCCGGGCCGGAGGCTCCTGGGGGTCCCGGACCTCCTGGCCGGCAAGGCATGCCCGCCAGAAAGGAGTGAACACCTTGTAGGGGCCGCCGGAGCCGGTCTTGACCGTCCAGGGCTCGAACAGGAGGTTTGCCTGGAAGCTTGACGCCTCCAGGCCGTTCTCCCCGGCCCACGCCTTGACCGCGGCGTCGATGCTGCGCTCGGGTTGACCGTACCGCCGGTTCCAGAACAAGTGCGTTGCTCCGGCGTGCACAGCCACTTCCTTAATCACCCGCCCGGCCGGCCCCCGGCGAAGGAGCAGCCGCGAGCCGCGGGCCTCGAGGGAGGAGGCCAACCGTGCCAGTGAGTGGTGCAGCCACCACCGGGTTGCACCGCCCAGCGGCCGGATGCCCGCAGATTCTTCATCCAGGAC
The DNA here is from genome assembly GCF_019977375.1 of Arthrobacter sp. NicSoilB11. NCBI lineage: Bacteria > Bacillati > Actinomycetota > Actinomycetes > Micrococcales > Micrococcaceae > Arthrobacter > Arthrobacter sp. NicSoilB11. The sequence goes on along the minus strand of NZ_AP024657.1, from coordinate 2,890,534 downwards.
GTACACCACTGTCACCGGCAGGCCCAGCGCGGCGGCGGAGTTGAGGGCGGGGTTGTCATCCAGGCGAAGGTCATCGCGCAGCCAGACCAGGGCGGTCTCTTCAGAGGAGGTCATGGCTCCACGCTACACACTGCGGACATGCCGGTGGCCGGGACCACGGGGTCCCGGCCACCGCCTGGTTTCGACTGTGTGGTGCTGGCTGGCCTTAGAGCTTGTCGAAGTCCGCTTCCTCCACGGTTGCCTCGGACTCCGCGGCGTTGGCGGCGCCGAGGGCAGGTGTGGCGCCGCCGGCCTTCAAAGCGGCCAGCCGGGCCTCGATCTCCGTCTGCTCGCCAAGGTCCTCCAGCTGGTTGAACTGGGCATCCAGGCTGGACGCTGCCAGTTCCTCCTGGCCGCGGACCCTGGCCTCTTCGCGGCGGATCTTTTCTTCGAAGCGTCCCACTTCGCTGGTGGGGTCCATGATGTCGATGCTCTTGATGGCGTCGTGCACCTGGGACTGCGCCTCTGCCGTCTTGGACCTGGCCACCAGTTCGTTGCGCTTGCTGGTCAGCTGGTTGAGCTTGTTCTTCATCTGGTCCAGGCCGGTCTTCAGCTTGTCCACCACCTCGCGCTGGGAGGCGATGCTCGGCTCTGCGCCCTTGGCTTCGTTCTCGGCCGCCATCTGCCGCTGCAGGGCGACCTTTGCCAGGTTGTCGAACTTCTCGGCGTCGGCAACGTCGCCGGCGGCGCGGAACTCGTCAGCCTTGCGGGAGGCGGCCAGTGCCTTGTTCCCCCAGTCGCGGGCGTTCTTGACGTCTTCGTTGTAGTCGTCTTCCAGCATGCGGAGGTTGCCGATGGTTTGCGCCACGGCGGACTCGGCTTCGGCGATGTTGTTGGTGTAGTCGCGGACCATCTGGTCCAGCATCCGCTGCGGATCCTCGGCGTTGTCCAGCAAGGAGTTGATATTGGCCTTTGCCAGCTGCGCGATCCGGCCGAAAATGGACTGCTTAACCATGGTGTTTGCCTTTCGTCCTGCTCTGTGTTGACCACTGACGTCCGTGAACAGTGGTGTCGTGCTTCTGTCCGCCCGCCGGGTTCTCCAGCGTGTTCCGACGGAAGTGTTTAGAAACTGCCGGAGTCTCCGCCGCCGAAATCACCGCCGCCAAAGCCGCCGTCCCCGCCGAAGCCGCCGCCTCCACCGCCATCACCCCAGCCGCCGCCGCCCCAGCCGCCGTGGCCACCGTTGAGGATTGAGTTGATCAGGATGCCGCCCAGGATGGCGCCGCCCAGTCCGCCGCCGCCTCCGCCGCCGAACATGCCGCCACGGCCGAAGCCCTGGTTGGCATAGCCGTCAAAATGCTCGACGTCGGCCTGGGCCAGCTGTGCGGCCTGTGCTGCCAGGGCGTGGGCCTGCTGCGCGTAGGTAAGCGCGGTGACGGGGTCGGTGCGGGCAATGGAGAGTGCGTAGTCGAGGTTCCGCTGCGACTCCGCAAGCCTGGTGCGTGCCTCGGTGCCCACCCCGCCGCGGCGCGCGGTGATGTAATCGGAGGTGGCACTGATCTGGGCCTGGGCGGACATGATGGTCTGCTGCAGCGACGCCTGTGCGCGGCGGGCCTGCTCCTGCTGGTCCCGGATCCCGGTCAGGGCCTGGTCCAGGGACTGGTGCGCGGTTTCCACCCTCTGCAGGGTGGCGATGGGGTCAATCTTTCCGCCCCGGATTTCGGTCTTCACCTGGGCAAGGGCGGCCTCGACCGCTGCCACTGGACCGGCCAGTTCGGCGTGGGTGCCGGACTGGATCATGGCCTTTGCCTGGGCCAGGTCCTGGGACGTATCCACCACCGCCGCTTCGAGGCCGTTGCGGGCCTGGTCGAGATTGGCGGCGACCTTGGCGATGGCATCCAGCAGGACGTTGGTCTGGTGCAGGCTTTCTTCGGCTGCGCGAACGGCCACTGCCGCCAGGCTGCTCTCGCCCTCGCCGAGCTTCTGCTGCGCGGTTTCGGAGGCGTTCTGGACGAACGCCAGCCGTTCCTTGGCCTGCACGATGTTGTCCGAGACCTGGGTCAGCGCACTGTCGGCGTACTTTGACCGCATGGCGGCAAGGGACTGCTCCGCGCTGGCGATCTTGGCGTCCGCTTCGCGGGCTCCGGTGTTGACCGCCTCAAGGGCCTGCGGTGCGTTTTTCTCCAGCTCACGCAGGGAGTCAAAGTCCGCTTTCTGCTCCTGCAGGGAGGCCTGGGCGGCTTCCGAGCGCCGGATGATCTCGCCCAGCCAGGTCCGCTGTTGCTCCTCGGTATCCGGAATGTGGTCGTCCAGCTGCTGCTGAAGCTTGAAGGACTCCGTCATGTGGGCCTTCGCTTCCGCCAAAGCTTTGGTGAAGTTTCCGACGGCGGCATCACCGTACTGTGCCTGGGCAAAGCCGAGTTCCTGCTCGCTGGACTTGATGGCGTCATCCGCTTCGATGAGCAGGGATCCGCTCTTCCGGCGGAGTTCCTCCACGCTCAGTGACGCCAGCGGGTCCAGTTCTGCGCCCTGGGGGCCGTAACTTCCAGTGGACGCATCCTTGCCGGCGGCCTTCTTTCGCCGGTTCCGGTAATACAGGTACGCGCCGCCGCCGGCCACCACCACGCCGGCACCCACCAGGATGCCCGCGCCGGCCCCGTCACCGGATGACACATTGCCGCTGCCGCCGCCGGCAGCATCGCCGATGGCTGAGGCGGTATCGATGGCAGCCTGCGCGAAGTCGCGCTTGCCCGCCCCGAGGTTGGCGGCGACAGCGTTCTGGGTGATGTTGCTGCGCTTGGAGTAAATGGAACTGGCGGAATTGGGCGAGAAGTAGTACTTGCCCTGCTCGGTGGCGATGGCAAGAATGGCGTCTGCTTTGCCCATTCCCTTGGCCTGCGCCACCGCATTGCTCCAGGCTGCGGGATCAGTGGGGTTCTCGAACGACTTAACCGTGACCACGTACAGGTTGTACTTGTGGTCCTTCAGCAGCTTCTGGATGGCGTCCTGGACCTCGCCCTTCCGGCTGCCCAGGACGTTCGCGTCATCAACAATGTTGGTGCCGGAGGGGATGGTGACCGGGTTTTCGGCCCAGGCGGCGCCGACGGGTACCGCCAGCAGCCCGGCAAGGCCGATCACGGCGAGGAAACGTTTGAACTTTGACCGCATGTGCAACCCTTCAGCACGCCTGACACCGATTCGGGACGAATCAGTCGTCGAATCCAACAGCGCCCCCACGCTTGGTGTGAAGCCGCAGGTCGCTGTGGCAATTCATCTTTGATTCTATGGTGCACCCCACAGCCAGTCCATGACGGCGAATATGCCCCCAGCGAAACGCCCCGCCCTCCAGAAGGACATGACCGGAACGTTCAGGAAGCTCTCAGCAAACATCCGAGCTTGTTCCAGCGGGACGGTCCATAGTTAATGGCAGACGAGGATGAAAGGAAGTCCCATGACTGAGAATCAAACCCCAGGACCGGTCCCGGAGGACAGCCACGCGGGCAACCGGAACCCGTGGCAGCGGCAGGGCCAGCAGCAGGACGCGCAGCAGCCCGGTGACCGGCAGGTGGCCACTCAGTATGGGAACGGGACCGCGGACCAGGAGCCCGGCGGCTACAGCGGTGCTGAGCAGCGCGACCACACCCAGGAGTTGCCCGGAGCTCCACGTCCGGTGTATCCGCAGCGCCAGCCGTTTTACGGCCAGTCCGGATACTATGGCCAGCAGCAGCACCACGAAGGCCAGCCCGTTCACGGCGGGGGCCCCAGCACGCCGAACGGCAACGCCGGCTACACCCCCAATCCCAAGGACGCGCCGCGCCGGAAGGCAACCTTTGGCGTCGGTACCCTCGTGGCCAGCATCCTCGCAGCAGGCCTTGTGGGAGGCGGCGTGGCTACGGTGGGTGCCGGCGAACTGTTTGGGAACACCGGGTCCAGCACTTCAACCGTCGGCAGCAACAGCCAGCCCGGCACGGTCATCGTCAACAACAAGGACGACGTCAACGCCATTACCGCGGCTGCCGTGAAGGCCTCGCCCAGCGTCGTCACCATCAGTGCCACCAGCGGCAGCTCAGGGGGCACGGGTTCGGGCATCGTCCTTGACGACCAAGGCCACATCCTGACCAACACCCACGTGGTGACCCTCGATGGCCAGACCGCCAATGCCACCCTCGAAATCCGGACCAGTGACGGAAAGGTCCTGCCGGCAAAGCTGGTGGGCACCGACCCCCTGTCCGACCTCGCCGTCATCAAGGTGGACGACACGTCAAGCCTTACCCCTGCCACCCTCGGTGATTCCTCCAAGCTGAACGTGGGTGATACGGCCATCGCCATCGGTTCCCCGCTGGGGCTGACCGGAACGGTCACGGACGGCATCGTGTCCACGCTCAACCGGACCATCAGCGTTGCATCGTCCGCAGCCCCGAAGGGCGGCGACAACAGCCAGGGCGGCGACCAGGGCTTCCAGTTCGCCCCTCCGGGCGGCGGCCAGAGCCAGCAAAGCGCGGGCGAGGGATCCATCGCCATCAACGTCATCCAGACTGATGCTGCCATCAACCCTGGCAACTCCGGCGGCGCCCTGGTGAACAGCAAGGGCGAGATCATCGGCGTCAACGTCGCCATAGCTTCCGCGGGCTCCGGGACGTCCACTTCCCAGAGCGGCAACATCGGCGTGGGGTTCAGCATCCCGATCAACAACGCCAAGCGCGTCGCCCAGGAAATCATCGACACCGGCAAGGCGTCGCACGGCCAGCTGGGTGTCAGCGTCAAGGCCAAGACGTCGGGTGCCTCCTCCGAATTCTCGGTGGGGGCCGACGTGGCAACCGTTGACCCCAACTCTGCCGCAGGAAAAGCCGGTATCAAGGTCGGTGACGTCATCACCAAGTTCAACGACCTCACCATCGGCGAACCGAACCAGCTGACCGCGGCCGTCCGCGAACAGCCGGCGGGCTCCACCGTGAAGATCACGGTCCAGCGCAGCGGCAAGGAACAGACATTCGACGTCACGCTGGGTGCCGCAGCCAGCTGAGGCCAGGCAGCAACATCGTGCAGCAATGACGACGGCGGCGTTCCCATCCAAGGGGGCGCCGCCGTCGTCATGCTGAGCCACGGTGAGGGCCTGACACAGGCGTTAACGGAAGAGGGCGCAGGGGCGCGCCGATATGGTTAGCTAGGAGCTACCCGCCTGCCGGGCATTCCGCGGCCATGACCCACCCGGCTGGCTGTCCACAAGCATGGAAGGCTGCTGTAAACACAGTGGAAGAGACATTGAAGATCGTAGTCCTGGTCAAACATGTACCGGACGCCCAGTTCGACCGTCATCTCAACGGTGAGGGCAACACGGTGGACCGCGACGAAAGCATTCTGTCCGAGCTTGACGAGTACGCCCTCGAGGCAGCGCTGCAGCTGGCCGAGGCGAGGGGCGGGAGCAAAGCGGGCAACCAGGTCATCGCCCTGAGCATGGGACCCTCCGGAGCCGTCAACGCCGTCAAGAAGTCGCTGCAGATGGGCGCCACCGAGGGCGTTCACCTGACGGACGACGCCCTGGCCGGCTCGGACGCCGCGGCCACGTCGCTTGCGCTCGCAGCGGCCGTCCGCCACCTGGGCGACGTGGACCTGGTCATCACCGGCATGGCCTCCACCGACGGTGAGACCTCGCTTGTCCCGGCGCAGCTGGCGGAGCGGCTCGGGCTGCCCCAGGTGACCTTTGCCTCCACGCTGGAGGTCGACGACGGCCGGCTGACGGCCCGCCGCGACGCGGACACCTCCTCGGAGACCGTGGAGGCGCCGCTGCCCGCCGTCGTATCCGTGACGGACCAGATCAACGAGCCCCGGTACCCCAACTTCAAGGGAATCATCGCAGCCAAGCGCAAGAGCATCACCACGCTGTCCCTGGCCGACATCGGTGTGGACCCCGCCCAGGTCGGCTTCGCGGGTTCCTGGACCAGCGTGGCCAGCGCGGAACAGCGGCCGCCCCGGACTGCAGGGACCATCATCACCGACGAGGGCGACGCCGGCATCAAGCTGGTTGACTTCCTGGCCGCCCAGAAGCTGCTCTAAGAGGGACATCGACATGGCAAAAGTACTCGTATTCATCGACAACCCCGGCGAATCGCTCAAGAAGAGCAGCCTTGAGCTGCTGACCCTGGCCCGTTCCCTGGGCGGGGGCGCCGTGGCGCTCAACGGAGACCTTTCCGACGGCGCCGCAGCCACCTTCGCCGAATACGGCGTGGAAAGCATCCTGCGCCCGTCTGCCCAGGACCTGGATGACTTCCTGGTGGCACCCAAGGCCGCCTACGTGGCCGCCGCGGCTGAAGCCAGCGGCGCCGGCATCGTGCTGCTGGACAACTCGCCCGAAGGCAAGGAGATCGCGGCGCGGGCGGCTATCCGGTTGAACGCCGGGGTCATTACTGACGTGGTGGCCGTGGACCCGGACGGCACTGCCCACAAGTCCGTCCTGGCCGGCTCGTACAACACGGACTGCAAAGCCACCACCCCGGTTTCCGTGCTGACCCTGAAGGCCAACAACGTCACCCCGGAACCTGCCCCTGCACCCACAACGCCCGAAACAGCGACGGTTGAGGTCCCCGCGGTGGCTGCAGCCGCCCGGATCACGGCCCGTGAGCAGAAGGTGGCCAGCGGCCGGCCCGACCTCACGGACGCACGGATCGTGGTTGCCGGCGGACGCGGCATGGACGGCGACTTCGGCCCGGTGGAAGAGCTGGCCGATGCCCTCGGTGCCGCCGTGGGCGCCTCCCGTGCCGCCACGGACGCGGGCTGGATCAGCCACGATGCCCAGGTGGGGCAGACCGGCAAGACAGTTTCCCCGCAGCTGTACATCTCCGCAGGCATCTCCGGCGCCATCCAGCAAAAAGCCGGAATGCAGACGTCCAAGGTCATCGTTGCCGTGAACAAGGATGCCGAGTCCCCGGTCTTCGAGATTGCGGATTTCGGCATCATCGGCGATGTGTTCGAAGTCCTCCCGCAGGCCACCGCCGAGATCAAGAAGCGAAAAGGCTGAATCGTTGACTGCCTCCCACGGGCAGGCAGGGAGCCCGTTCAACCCGGACATACACCGGGTTGGGCGGGTGCTCTGTTTTGCGGCCCACCCTGACGACATCGACTTTGGCGCAGCCGGCACCGTTGCCGCCTGGACGGCGGCCGGCGTGGAGGTCAGCTACTGCATCATGACCGACGGCGACGCCGGCGGCTTCGACCCGGCGCACCGCGCGGACATCATCGCCATGCGCGACGCCGAGCAGCGCCGTGCCGCGGAACTGGTGGGCGTCACCGACATCCACTACCTTCACCAGCGGGACGGGTACCTCGAGCCGTCGCACGAGGTGATGAAAGGGGTGGTGCGGCTGATCCGGGAACTCCGGCCCGACGTCGTCCTCGCCATGCATCCGGAACGGAACTGGCAGCGGATCCAAAAGAGCCATCCCGACCACCTGGCCGTGGGGGAAGCGGTAACACGTGCCGTGTATCCCGCGCTCGAGAACCCGTTCGCCTACCCGGAACTGGCCGAAGCCGGCCTGGCAGCCTACAAGCTGCCGTGGCTGTGGCTTTACGCCGGACCCGAGGAACGGGAGAACCACTTCGTGGACGTCACCGCCCAGGTGGACGCCAAGCTGGCCGCCATCCATGTCCACGTCAGCCAGCATCCTGACGTGGCTGCCATGGAAGCCGCCGTCCGGCAGGGTATGCGGCTCAATGCCGCACGGGCCGGGCTGCCGGAGGGGCGCAGCGCGGAAGCCTTCCACGTGGTGGCAATCAACGGGCCCGGGACCATCGCAGGCTTTTGAGTTGGTAAAGCGCCCCCGGTTCCTTCCTCAGGAAGGAAACCGGGGGCGCTTTACTGTTTGACGGCTGGTGCGCCGGGTTGACGGCTGATGCCGGGGCCGGGTCAGGCTCCCAGCGGGGCTGCCGCCACCGTGGGCAGGGTGGGGGCCTTGGACCCGCCCGCCGGCTCAACAGTGATTCCCAGTGAAGCGGCCGAGTGGATGCCCTGGACCACCGCAGGCTTGGACAGGGCCTGTTCGTCCATGAGGCCCTGCGACACCGGTGCGGAGCCGTCCTTGGGGATCAGCCACATCTGGTAGACCTTGCCCGCCGGGGGAGCGGGCACGCCGCTCATCTTCACTACGGCCGCGTCCTCCGACGCTGAAATCAGGAGGGTGGCCTTGCCGCCGCCCACCACGTTCACGGAAGCTTCGCGCAGGTCCCCGGCCCTGGCCACCTGGTTGACCGGATCGTTTTGGTCGGCAATGTAGGCGCCAACGCCCACGCCGCCCAGCGCAATGGCTGCTGCAGCTGCCACGCCGACCAGCCAGCGCCGGGCGCCGGAAGCGCCGCGCCGGTCCTCCCGGCGCTTGCGGGCCTGCGCCAGCTCATCGCGTGCGTCCGGCCCTGCAGGCTTGCCTTCAAATGGGGTTGGCGGGGTGCCTGCGGCCGGTACGGCTCCACCGGGCAGCCCCTCCTGCCCGGGGAATTGGGCAGGAAGCTGCGCAATGATCCGCTCGAAGAGGTCCGACGGGGGTTCTTCCTCCACCCGGAAAGTGCGCGCCAGCGCCTCGCGGGACTGCCGGACGCGGTCCAGGAAGGCCAGGCGCTCCGCTGCCGGGGCCGAGGAGATGTACTGGTCAATGGCGTCGCGTTCCTGCTCCGTGACCGCATCCAGGGCGTAGAGCTCGGCCAGGTCAACGGCGCGGCCTGACGCAAGGTCCATGGCGACAGTGTCGCCGAAGGAACCCGAACGTCCACTGCGCCCTTCGTCCATACCGCTCATCTCAACTCACCCCCAAACAGGTCTTCAATCGGATCAGTCCATCGCGGATGCGGGACTTGATGGTGGGCACGGCTGCGTTCAGCCGTTCGGCGACCTCCCGGTAGGTGAGGCCGCCGTAGTAGGCAAGGCGCACGGATTCCTGCTGTGTTTCGGTCAGCGTCCCCAGGCAGCGGACCACCGCCTCAGCCTCAAGCCGGCTGCCCACTTCGTCGGAAACACTGTCGTGGTCGATGTCCTGCGTGCTGGCCCCGTACCTGGCTTCCCTGTCGGTGGAAGACTGCGACGAGCGCACCTTGTCCACGGCCCGCCGGTGCGAGATGGTCATCAGCCAGGAAAGCGGGCTCCCTGCCTGCGGATCGAACTTCGCCGCGTTCTGCCAGACCTGCAGGAAGACTTCCTGGGTGGTGTCCTCGCTGAGTTCGGGATCGATCAGGACGCGCCGTGCCATGCCGAAGACCCTGCGGGACGTCAACTGGTAGAACTCGGCGAACGCCGCCTGGTCTCCGCGGGCGATGCCCGCGAGCAGGATTGACAGGCGTTGGCTGAGGTCTGCCGGCGGGTCAGTCACCGCGGCGGAGCCCTCGGAATTTGGCGCGTTGGGAGTTTCCATTAAGTCCAAGCATAAGTCTCCGGGCGGCGAATCCTGAGCACTGCCGTGCCGGTTGCGGCTTGCCTGCCTCGATCCTGACTCCAGTAGTGTCACCTGCCGCTCCTTGCTCCGCTCGAATGTCGTCAAGAGTCATTCGAGGCCGGAGGCGGGGCGGATGGGACGGCGGCTGAAGAATTTGCATGGCTCCTGGGAGGGGACGCCGGTCCGGAGGACTGCTACAGCCTGGCCCCCGCAAAACCTTGCTGGCGCCAGGCCTCATATACGGCAATCGAGGCGGCGTTTGCGAGGTTCAGGGAACGCAGGGCCGGCAGCATGGGCAGGCGCACGGTGGCCGTTACATGGGGATCGGTCTTCAGTTCCGCCGGCAGTCCCACGGATTCACGGCCGAACATCAGTACATCACCGGGACGGTAGGTGATGTCCGTGTAGCTGGTGGTGCCGTCAGAGGTGAAGGCGTAAACGTTCCCGGGCTGAAGGTGCTCCCAGGCGGCTTCGATCGACTTGTGCACAGTGACGACGGCGAGGTCGTGGTAGTCGAGGCCCGCCCGGCGGAGTTTTGCGTCAGAGAAGTCGAACCCCAGGGGTTCCACAAGGTGCAGCTCTGCGCCGGTGATTGCGGCAAGGCGGATGGCGTTGCCGGTATTGCCGGGGATTTCTGGGGCATGGAAAAGGATGCGGAACACCTCCCCATCCTAGCGATCCGTTCTTAGTGCATTCCCCGCAGCAGCCTTGCGAGGACCGGAACGTTGACGGTGTTCGGGGCAGGGCCCGATGCCAGGAACTCCTTCAGGCCGCGCACCATGCCGGCGGCATTGACGATCTGGACGGTCTCCAGGGCGCCCGCGGGGCGCCGGTGGTGGTCGATCACGGGTTCGTGGAGGTTGCCGTCCGGGCTGTGCACCACGGTCCATCCGGTGACGTTCAGCTCGGGAAAGATGTCCTGCATGGCCCACACCACGCGGGCGAGCTGCGGTGGTGCCACCGCGCGGCCGCCGTGGTTGAGGGTCCGGCCGTCCCATGCATAGGCGCCCTTGGGCAGCAGCATGGAGTTGACCAGGGCCAGCCGGTAGCCGGACAGGACCGCGTGGTCGATGTGGCTGTTGTCCGCGGGCGACTGCAGGCCGTTGATGAGCCGCGCGGCCGGGATGGCCGGAAGCACCTGCCGGGTCAGCAGCTGAACGGTGCGCATCTCGCGCTGGATGCGGGCCTCGGCACCGAAGATACCCCGTTTCCGCGGCATCCCGTGTACCTGTTGGCGGGCCTGGGCAAGGGGAATGAGCGGGACCGCGGAGCCAGCTGCCTCGTACGGCGGAACGTAGACCGGCGGGTCGCCTGCGGTGTTCCTGCCGTTGTCCGGCCTGCGGACGGTGGCAGAGGCCCGGCTTCCGGCGGCGGGCGCATCAAAGTGGGCGCCGCCGTCGGACGTGTCACGGACCGCACCCGCGCCATAGGTGCGGTCGTAGGCTTTCCGGCGCTGCGGATCGATGAGGGTCTCGTACGCGGCGGTCACCCGGCGGAAGGTTGCGGCGTCACCCCCGTGGTCCGGGTGTGCCGCCCTGGCAGCGCGCCGGTACGCCACCTTGATTTCCTTTTCGGTGGCGGTGACGGCCACGCGAAGGACCTGGTAGTGGGAGCTGCTGCTCTCGGTCAAGATCTTCCTTTTCTTGATGCGCGGCGTCTTAATTCTCCGCAGGGAAAGCAAAGTGCCCGCCCAGTCTAGCCAGCACGGTTGATGGGCCTGCCGTAACAACGAATGTCCGGGGCTTCCAGGTTCCCGGCGGACGGCGTCTAGACTCTTGCCAGCGCGGCCGGACACCGGCCGAAGGGGATGCGACGGACTGGAGACGGATATGCCGACGACGGCGGGACGGGCCGGCAGGACATGGAACCGGGGAGTGCAGCCCGCCATTGCAGGCCTGGTTGCGGTGCTTCTTGGCGGCTGCAGCGTGGACGTCCGGGATCCTTCCGTGCCTGCTGCCCCTGCCAGCACGCCCGTTCTGTCCACGCCAACCATCACCCCGGGCCACGACGCCGCTGCAGTGGCGGGACGGGACCTGCCCTTTGCCGCCGGTGGCACCTTGGCGCCCGGGGTGCCGGTGGGAATTTCTGACGGGCTGAAGGACGTGCCCGGCTGGAAGGTCACCAAGGACAACGTGTCGGGCGCCAATGAATACGTCAAGGCGGATGGGTGCGTTGTCGCCGCACGGGTCAGTACAGGCCAGGGGCCGCTGGTCCGCGGCGATGACCGTGAATCGTCTGTCGCCCTTTTCCAGTACCTGGACACCACCATCCAGCCCTCGTACCTGAAGACCGGGACTTTGCGGTGGGGTGGTACCCCCGAGGCTCCCGGCAAGAATGTGGAAGTGCTGGCGCTGGAGCAGACGGCTCCCGGCGGAAGGTCCACCGCCGTGCTGGCGAGGGTCTTCGGCACCGCAGGCTCCTCGGCCTATATATCCGTGTCCTGCCCGGATCCGGCCACCTTGGCCACAGCGCGCGACGAGGTGGTCCGCTACCTGCCGTTGCTGCCTCCGTCTGCTTGAGCCCGGACAACGTGCATGCATGGGCCCTGTTGCAGGGCTGGGGCGCGGGGTCCGGCTCGTAAAACCGCCGGCGGCTGGAGGGCTCAGCTGCCGGCGGCTTTGGATGTGCACAACGCTCCGCGCCGTGAGTAATGCTGTGCGCTGTCTGTAGTGCTTGCGCCTGGCCGGCGCCAGCGGCGTCAGACAGCAGTTCGGCTGGTCCCCATCGACAGCCGGTTAAGGGCCAGCGCGCCGACCAGCAGCCCGAAGTCCCGGAGGGCCACGTCGTAGAAACTTCCCAGCAGGAGCAGGTTGACGATGATCCCTGCCAGCCACGCCGCCACGAGCAGCGAACCATACTTCGGCCGGACAGCCACGACGATGCCCGCGATGATCTCCACTGCGCCGACGATGTACATGAAGGTCTGGGGCGGCAGCGGCACCACCGCTGTTGCCTGGGGCGCCAGGTAGATGGTCCAGTCAGTCAGGATGTTCGTGAACTTGTCCAGGCCGAAAAGGACCGGAGCAACGGTGAAGACGGTACGCAGCAGCACGAACGCCTGCCGGGCCGCCGGCATGGTGGTTGATGCGTGCTGGGCACGCACTGCCGATGCTGATTTCATGGCGTTCTCCTTCTAAAAGTAGGTATGCCCATTTTAGAAAGCGCACGTTCTATAATCAATAGATCTTGACTTTGGATTGGTGGGCATTATGTACCGACTTCCCTGGGCTGACAGGATTGCTGCCGTTGCCTCGCTGACGGACGCCAAGAGGCTGCATCTTTTCGAGCTCGTGGCATCATCACCACGGCCGCTGGGGCGCGACGATGTTGCCGAGGCCGCAGGCATGGCCCGCAGCACAGTGTCATTCCACCTGGACAGGCTGGTCCAGGACGGTTTGCTGGCCGTGGAGTTCCACAAGCCCGCAGGAAGGACGGGGCCGGGCTCCGGCCGCCCCGCCAAGATGTACCGGACAGTGGGGAGTGAAATCGGCGCGTCGGTGCCGGACCGGAACTATGACCTCGCCGGGGAACTCATGGCGACCGCCATCGAAGCCTCCCAGGCCGACGGCGCGCCTGTGGCTGAGTCGCTCCGCGCGGCCGCCTTCCGGAAGGGCCGGGAACTGGCGGAAGCGGCGGGGGACCTGGAAGAGTTCCTGACCGAATCGGGCTACCAGCCAGAGCACGACGGCGAGGGCGGTTACCTGCTTCCCAACTGCCCGTTCCACCGCCTGTCGCGGGCACATGCGGCAGTGGTGTGCGATATGAACGGCGCCTTCCTGCGCGGGGCCGCGGTGGGGTGTGGCAGTCCGGAAGAGCGCGTTGCCCCGGCTGCCGGCGCCGGCCATTGCTGCGCGAGGATTACCGGCGGGGACTGACCGGCTCCCCGGGGATGCGGCGGCAGGCCACGATAGAATTGGGGGATGCCCGCCTACCTCGACCATGCCGCCACCACTCCGCTGTCCGCAGCGGCGCTCGCCGCCCTGACGCGTGAACTGGCCCGGACCGGGAACCCGTCCTCGCTTCATGGATCGGGACGCCGGGCGCGCCGTGCCGTTGAGGATGCGCGCGAGGTGATCGCAGCGGCCGCGGGAGCCCACCCCTCCGAGGTAATTTTCACCTCCGGAGGCACCGAATCGGACAACCTCGCAGTGAAGGGTATGTACTGGTCCCGCGTGGCAGGGGACCCACACCGGCGCCGCATCCTTTGCTCCGCCGTCGAACATCATGCGGTGCTGGACACCGTCGAATGGCTCGAACGCCACGAGGGTGCCGACGTGACCTGGCTGCCGGTGGACGGCAAGGGTGTCCTGGACCTCGACGTCCTCGAAGCCGAGCTCGCGCGCGACCCCGCCGCCGTGGCCCTGGTGACCGTGATGTGGGCGAACAACGAGGTGGGCACCATCCAGCCCATCCACCGGGTGGTTGAGCTGGCCCATGCCGCCGGCGTCCCCGTGCACTCGGACGCCGTCCAGGCATTCGGCTCCGTCCCGGTGCACTTCAAGGAATCGGGCCTGGACGCGATGTCCATCTCCGGACACAAGATCGGCGGCCCGATGGGGGTGGGCGCACTCCTGCTGGGCCGCGCTGTAAAACTGACGCCGGTACAGCACGGCGGCGGCCAGGAACGTGATGTCCGCTCCGGCACGCTGGACACCGCCTCCATCGCTGCCTTCGCTGCCGCCGCGGAGGCCGTCACCGCCGGGCTGCCGGCGGAAGCGGCGCGGATTGCCGCACTGCGTGACCGCCTGATCGAGGGCGTCCGGGAAAGCGTTCCGGAGGCCGTCCTCCGCGGGGCACCCCACGGCGGCCGGCTGCCAGGCAATGCCCATTTCACGTTCCCCGGCTGCGAAGGTGACTCGCTGCTGTTCCTTCTTGACCTGGCCGGCGTCGAATCATCCACCGGCTCGGCGTGCACCGCCGGCGTGCCGCGGCCATCCCACGTGCTGCTCGCCATGGGCCTGGACGAGGAAACGGCACGCGGAGCCCAGCGTTTCAGCCTGGGGCACGCGTCCACCGAGGCCGACGTTGATGCTTTGCTGAGGGCGCTTCCGGAGGCTTATGCGCGGGCCCGCCAGGCCGGCATGGCCGGGCACGAGTCCTCCATCCAGACAGCAGGAACCGTGGCGCGGCAGGCGCTGCGCGGCGTGTGAACGCGCCACCCGACGTTCTTCGTGCCCATACCGGCCTGGATCGTGCCGGCCGATTTGCCTGCCACCGTAGAATAGATAGGCGAAGATCGTTTCCGCTGCCGGTGGGTCCCAGCCCGGCCCGGAAAAACATATCCCTCAACAGAAGGCCAGCATGCGAGTACTAGCAGCCATGAGCGGCGGAGTGGACTCCGCTGTTGCCGCCGCCCGCGCGGTGGAGGCCGGGCACGACGTCGTCGGCGTCCACCTGGCCCTCTCGCGCATGCCCGGCACCCTGCGCACGGGCAGCCGCGGCTGCTGCACCATTGAGGACTCCCGGGATGCCTGGCGCGCCTGCGACGTTTTGGGCATTCCCTATTACGTGTGGGATTTCTCGGAGCGCTTCAAGGAAGACGTCGTCCAGGACTTCATCGATGAATACGCGGCCGGCAGGACGCCCAACCCCTGCATGCGCTGCAACGAACGCATCAAGTTCGCGGCCCTGCTGGAAAAGGCCATCGCCCTGGGCTTTGATGCCGTGTGCACCGGCCACTACGCCAAGGTGATCGAAGACGCCCACGGCAACCGGGAACTGCACCGCGCCGCGGACTGGGCCAAGGACCAGAGCTACGTCCTTGGCGTCCTCACCCACGAACAGCTCAAGCACTCCATGTTCCCGCTGGCCGACACCCCGTCCAAGGCCGAGGTGCGTGCCGAAGCGGAGCGGCGGGGCCTGTCTGTCGCCAACAAGCCGGACAGCCATGACATTTGCTTCATTCCCGACGGCGACACGGCGGGTTGGCTTGCGGAAAAAATCGACATGACCACCGGCGACATTGTCGACGAGACCGGCGCGAAGGTGGGGGAGCACCCGGGAGCCAACGCGTTCACGGTCGGCCAGCGGCGCGGACTAAAACTCGGAACTCCCGCTGCCGACGGCAAGCCCCGCTTCGTCCTGGAAATCCGGCCCAAGGAAAACAAGGTGGTGGTGGGTCCCGAGGCGCTGCTGGCGATCGACGAGATCCGCGGCATCAAGGTGTCCTGGGCGGGACTTCCGATCGCCGAGGTGGAAACGGGAGCTGAGTTCGACTGCTACGCCCAGGTCCGGGCGCACGGGGACCCGGTGCCGGCCACTGCCAGGATGGAGCCTGCCACGGACGGAGCCGGAGGCCAGCTGGTGGTCCGGCTGGTGACGCCCCTGAGGGGGGTGGCCCCCGGCCAGACAGTGGTGCTCTACCAGGGCAGCCGGGTACTGGGCCAGGCCACCATCGACACCGCCCGGTCGCTGCAGCGCGCCGCGCTCTAGCCACACCATCCCAAAGCACCGTCCCGGTTGTCGCCGGGGCGGTGCTTTGGCGTTTCCGGCCGATTCCTGTCCCTCAGGCGCCTGCATCCGCAGTCCGACCAGTGGGCAGGGGTACCAATGAGATAAATTTTGTGTTTCAACTCACAAATTGGCCGTCCCGAGGGCTGACTCTCTGATTGAATCTAGGGATCAGCCCTGTGCTCCGGGGCAGGGGCACACACGCCCATGTGCCCGGAGCGCACGTTCTCATCGGACAGAAAGCTCACAGATGACGAAGAGCAACAAAGCCCTGCATGGCGCGATCGCGCTGGCAGGCATTTCCGCGCTGGCAATGACGGCCTGCACAGGCCCGTCCGGAGGCGGAAGCAGCACAGCATCGGGAAGTGCAGGCAGCATCATTGCTTACGGCACCACCGACAAAGTCACTGCCCTGGACCCGGCGGGGTCGTACGACAACGGTTCGTTCATGGTGATGAACCAGATCTACTCCTTCCTGATGAACTCCAAGCCCGGCGGCGCCGAACCTGCACCGGACCTGGCCGAATCGGGTTCCTTTACTAAACCCACGGAATTCACGGTCAAGATGAAGAGCGGCCTTAAATGGGCCAATGGGCACGTACTGGACTCCAAAGACGTGAAGTTTTCGTTCGACCGCCAGGTCAAGATCGCTGATCCCAACGGGCCTGCATCCCTGCTGACCAACATCCAGTCCATTGCCACCCCGGATGCCACCACAGTGGTGTTCACCCTCAAGCAGGCCAACGATCAGACCTTCACCCAGATCCTGCAAAGTCCCGCGGCCCCCATTGTTGACGATGAAGTCTTCCCGGCGGACAAACTCCTCAGTGACGAGGAGATCGTCAAGGCCAAGGCCTTCCACGGCCAGTACGTTATCGACTCCTACAACAAGAACACGCTGGTGAGCCTCACGGCTTGGCCCGATTACGACGGTGTCCTCGGCAAACCGGCCAATTCCGGCGCCACCATTAAGTACTACACCGACCAGACCAACATGAAGCTGGAAGTCAAGGGTGGGCAGATCGACGTTGCCAACCGCAGCCTCAGCGCCACGGACATTGACGACCTCAAAAAGGACTCCAACGTCAAGGTCAACGTCGGCCCCGGCGGCGAGATGCGGTACATCGTCTTCAACTTCGACACCATGCCCTTCGGCGCCAAGACTCCCGAAGCAGATCCTAAGAAGGCGCTGGCCGTGCGGCAGGCCATGGCCAACCTCGTTGACCGCCAGGCCATTTCCGACCAGGTCTACAAGGGCACCTATCTGCCCATGTGGTCCAATGTTCCGTCCGGTTTCCTCGGCGCCAACGAATCCTTCAAGCAGGCGTACGGCGACGGAAGCGGCAAGCCGAGCCTGGACAAGGCGAAGAAGGTCCTCAGCGACGCCGGCATCAGCGGTCCGGTCAATCTCAAACTGCAGTACAACCCGGACCACTATGGCAAGTCCTCGGGTGACGAATATGCCATGGTCAAGGACCAATTGGAGAAGAGCGGCCTCTTTACCGTAGATCTGCAGTCCACCGAGTGGGTCACCTACAACTCGGCATCGAAGAAGGACAGCTACCCCGTCTTCCAGCTTGGCTGGTTCCCGGACTTCAGTGATGCGGACAACTACCTGACCCCCTTCTTCCCTAAGGGCGGCTTCTTCAACAACCACTACTCCAACACCGACGTCGAAGCGCTGATTGCCAAGCAGTTGGTCACTGCCGACAAATCGGAGCGTGTTAAGACTATCCAGGACATTCAAAACCAACTGGCCAAGGACATTTCCACCCTGCCGCTGCTGCAGGGAGCCCAGGTGGCCGTTTCAGGGAAAAACGTGAAGGGCGTGGATTCCACATTGGACGCATCCTTCAAGTTCAGGCTCGGGACCGTTTCCAAGTAATCACCAATCCGCCAGCTTAGGAGGTGGGGCCTGCGCGGCTCCGCCTCCTAACTGTTGGCCCCACATCTTTCGTTTTCTTACCAAGCAGGGACAGCATGGCCACAATGATCGATGCGCCGCCGCCAACGGTAGCGCCGCCCAAATCCAAATCCGCGGGAGGTGGCCTCGGGAGATACATCCTGATCCGCTTCCTGCTTATCTTTCCGACGATCTTCATCCTCGTCACCCTGGTCTTCTTCCTGATGCGGATCACTGGCGATCCCATCACCGCATCCCAAGGCGGACGCCTGCCGCAGGAGCAGATTGATGCGTTGATCCACCAGGCTGGTTATGACCGGAGCCTGTTCATTCAGTACGTCGAGTACCTTGGCAACATCGCCACAGGCAACTTCGGAAGGACCATCTCAGACGGGCGGCCCGTCATCGAGATGCTGACCACTTTCGGGGCCGCCACGCTGGAACTGAGCATCAATGCCTTGATCGTGGCGCTGCTGGTGGGGATTCCGCTGGGGATGTTTGCCGCCCACAAACGCGATAAGGTTCCGGACGCCCTCCTGCGGTTGTTTGCCATTCTTTGCTACGCCACTCCTGTCTTCTTCGCAGGTCTGCTGCTGAAGCTGGTCTTTTCCGTAGGCTTGGGCTGGTTCCCCGTCGCGGGCCGTGCATCCACTACAACGGAACTGGCGATGGGCAGGCTGGCAGCGCCCAGCCGGATCTACTGGCTGGACGCCCTGCGCAGCGGTGACCTGGCAGCTTTTGGCGACATCGTCCACCACGCGGTTCTGCCTGCCGTCGCCCTCGGCCTGCTTACAGCCGGTGTTTTCCTGCGCCTGGTCCGCACCAACGTCATTGGCACCCTGGGCAAGGATTATGTTGAGGCCGGCCGCTCCCGTGGAGTCAGCGAATTCCGGCTTGTGACAAAGCATGCCTACAAGCCGGCCCTGATCCCCATCATCACCGTTATGGGCCTGCAGATCGCCTTGATGCTCGGCGGCGCAGTGCTGACGGAAACCACTTTTGAGTGGAAGGGCCTTGGGTATCAGCTGGCGCAGTACCTGACGGCGCGTGACTTTGTTGCGGTCCAGGGGATAGTCATGCTTCTGGCCGTCATCGTTGCGGTCACCAATTTCGTGGTGGACATTGCTGCCGCCCTGATTGATCCGCGGGTGAGGTACTGATGAATAACGAAGCCCTGCCCCATCCCAAAAAGCCGCTGCTCGACCGCCTGCCGGTGGCGTCCCACATCCGCCAAAGCGTTGGCCTGCAGCGCACGATGCTGCTGATCGGCGTCGTGCTTTGTGTTGTTTTTGTGGTGGCTGCTGTTTTCGCGCCGCTGCTGGCGCCCTATGGTTTCTCCCAGATTTCCGATGAAGCAGGCTCGTTTCCGGCCCAGGCGGAACCCGGTGGCAAGCACCCATGGGGGACGACTGTTGGAGGCTACGACGTCCTGTCACGCGTGATCTGGGGATCACAGACAGCCGCAGCGGTGCTTGTGGCCGCTGTCGTGATGTCAATCTTCCTCGGGGTATTTCTGGGGCTCGTCAGTGGCTACATTGGTGGCTGGCTGGACCGGGTTCTTGTGGTGGTTGCTGATGCCATCTATGCCTTTCCGACCCTCCTCGTAGCGATCGTTATGTCCATCGCGATCAATAAGGGGCAGTCCGGATTCTGGGGTGGAATCCTCGCCTGCGGGCTGGCGATCACCGCAGTGTTTGTCCCGCAGTACTTCCGGGTGATACGTGCCGAAACCATACGGCTGAAAGCCGAACCGTTCGTGGAATCCGCCCAGGTGGTAGGTGCCTCCAGCGCCAGGATCATCGGCCGGCACATTTTCGCCAACGCCACCAGGACCCTGCCATTGATCTTCACCCTCAACGCATCGGAAGCCATCCTGACCTTGGCAGGGCTGGGCTTCCTGGGCTTTGGCATTGAGCCGAGCTCCGCTGCGGAATGGGGATTTGACCTGAACAAGGCACTGTCCGATGCCTCCTCGGGCATCTGGTGGACCGGTGTGTTCCCTGGCTTGGCCATAGTCCTGACGGTCGTCGGACTCACCTTGGTCGGGGAGAGCATTAATGACCTGAACGACCCGCGCCTGCGCGGACGCAAGCGTGCCGGCGGCACGGCGCCGGCCCCGGTGGCCAATGAGGCCATCGCTGCAGAAGTGAGGAATTCATGACAGGCAACATCGACCCGTCGCCGGTACACCAGCCCGACGCCGGCCAGCACGTGCTCGACATCGACCACCTGCAGGTCACGTTCGCCACGGACGCAGGCGACGTCCACGCAGTCAAGGACGTGAGCCTCAACGTCAGGAAGGGTGAGGTCCTTGCCATCGTGGGGGAGTCCGGCTCCGGCAAGACCGTCACGGCCAAAACCATCCTGGGCCTGCTCCCGGAAACCGCCACGAGTTCCGGCGCGGTCCTGATCAACGGCACCAACATCATCAGCCTCAGTCCGCACCGGCTGCGGCAGATCCGCGGCCGGGATGTGGCCATGGTGTTCCAGGAGCCGTCCACGGCCCTGAACCCCGTATTCACAGTGGGCTGGCAGATCGCCGAGGGGATTCGCGCCCACGCCGCCGTGGATGGCGGAGGCCGCGTCTCGGCAAAGGAGGCCAAAGCACGGGCAATCGAGGCGCTCCGCAAGGTGGGCATCCCTGACCCGGAACACCGCGTCAACTATTACCCGCACCAGTTCTCCGGAGGGCAGAAGCAGCGTGTGGTGATCGCCGCCGCGCTGGCGCTGAACCCCGGACTGATTGTCGCCGACGAGCCCACCACCGCCCTCGACGTCACCGTCCAGGCCGAGATCCTGGAGCTGCTGCGAGACCTTCGCGACAAGTACGGCACGTCCATAGTGCTGATCACGCACAACATGGGCGTGGTGGCTGACCTGGCGGACCGCGTGGTGGTGATGTACCAGGGCGACGTTGTGGAGGAAGCCCCGGCGAAGACGTTGTTCGCTGAACCCCGCCAGGACTACACCCGCAAGCTCCTGGCTGCAGTCCCGCACCTGGGCCGGAATTCCGCGTCCGCAGGCCTTACCGAACGGCGCCACCAGGATGAGGAAGTCCTTGTGGCTGCTGACAACCTGGTCATCGAGTATCCGGGGCGGCTCGGCACCCCTGCCTTCAAGGCCGTGGACGGCGTCAGCTTCACCCTGTCCAGGGGTGAGGTTTTCGGCCTGGTGGGCGAATCGGGGTCCGGCAAGACCACCATCGGGCGGGCGATCGCCGGGCTCAACCGGACCACCGGCGGCAGCCTGAAGGTGCTGGGCTATGAGATGCTCAACCTTCGCGAACGCACTTTCAAGCCGCTCCGCAAGGACATCGGCTTCGTGTTCCAGGACCCCGCCGCCTCCTTTAACCCGCAGCTGACCATCGGGGAATGCATCGCCGAACCTATGGTCATCCACACAAATCCAAGCCCGGCCCAGGCGCGGAAACGCGTCGGTGAGCTGCTCGAATCAGTCCAGCTGCCGGCGTCGTACGCGGCCCGTTACCCGCACGAACTGTCCGGCGGCCAGCGGCAGCGGGCATCACTGGCGCGGGCGCTGAGCCTGAACCCGCGGCTGCTGATAGCGGATGAGCCGACGTCGGCCCTGGACGTTTCGGTGCAGGCAAAGGTCCTGGAGCTGTTCAGGGACATCCAGGAGGAGTTCGGCTTCGGCTGCCTGTTCATCAGCCATGACCTGGCTGTAGTGGACATCCTGTCCTCGTGGGTGGGCGTGCTGTACAAGGGCAAGCTGGTGGAGCAGGGGATCGGAAGCCAGGTCATGGGGAACCCCCAGCATGACTACACGCGCCGGCTGATCGCCTCCCTGCCCGTGCCGGACCCGGCCGAACAGGCCAAACGCCGGGAGGAGCACCGGGCACTCCTGGGCATCTGACCCTCCAGGCCCGCAGTGTGGGGCGCCGGTGCCGGCGGACGGCCGCACCGGCGCTTCACACCCGCGTCGATTCCGTCGGCTCCCATAGACTGGAGCCATGACGCAGCACAACCCCAGCACTCCTGGCTCCGACGATTTTGATCCCTCCGCCAGCTCACTGGCTGGCCACGTGGACGATTCGGTGATGGCTGAACTGCTGTCCATCCGCTCCAGCATCGACAACATTGATGCCACCCTGGTGTACCTCCTGGCCGAGCGATTCAAGGCCACACAAAAAGTGGGCTTCCTGAAGGCAACACACCGCCTTCCGGCCGGCGACCCAGGACGTGAAGCAGCCCAGATCGCGAGGCTGCGACGCCTCGCCGAGGACGCCCACCTTGACCCGGCATTCGCAGAGAAGTTCCTCAACTTCATCATCGGCGAGGTGATCCGCCATCACGAGGCCATCGCCGAGGACCACCAGGCCTCGTCGGGCCAGCAGCCGCAGACTTCCGCACTGGCGTGAGCCGGGAACAGCACCAAAGGGGCCCAGCCCCGCGTCCGGCCGCGGCTCCCTTCCAGGAGGTCACAGCCAGGGAAGTGACGGCCACCGGACTGGGACCGTGGCCGGGCGAGGACCCGCTGGAAGCCGCCCGGATCATCCGCGGCGAGCTCGGTAGCCCGCACCTGCCATTCCTCGCCGAACTGCCCGACCGCGGTGTCGGCTCAGACGCCCTGGGCCGTACGGCCTCGTTCCTGGAAGAGCTGGCGGTGGACGTCCAGCCCTACGGATGGCGGCTTGTTGACCGCCCCGGCAAGGACATGCAGCGTGCCGTGTCGGCGCTGTCCACCGACCTGAATGTCCTCGCCGACGTGGCCGGGGGCGAGGACGTGTCGGCGGGTGAACTCAAGGTGCAGCTGGTGGGGCCGCTCAGCCTTGCCGCCGGCCTGCACTTGCATAACGGGGAGCGCGCCCTCCTGGACTACGGAGCCCGACGGGACGTGGCCGCGTCCCTTGCCGCGGGCGTCGGCGGTTACCTTCGCCGGGTTGCGGCGGCCGTACCGGGTGCACGCCTGGTGGTGCAGGTGGACGAGCCCGCCATCGCCGCCGTGCTGGCCGGAACCATACCCACGGCGAGCGGTTACCGCACCCTCCGCGCAGTGCCGGCATCGGAAGCGCGCGAATCCTGGCGCCTGGTCCTGGACGCCCTCCGCTCGGCCGGTGCCGCTGAGGTTGTTGTCTCATGTCCTGAAATCGAAGCGCCGATCGAGCTGGTCCTGGCGGCCGGTGCGGACGGCGTCGCCCTGCCGCTCAAGGCACTGACCAACCGCCAGTGGGAACAGCTTGCCGCAGCACTGGAGTCAGGGAAACAGTTCTGGGCCGGTGCGCTGGACGTCCCCGCCGGCGCCCCGCTGCCCAGGGTCGCCGACTGCGTGGAGTCAGTATGGCGTCCGTGGCGCCAGCTGGGTCTTCCGCCGTCGCTGCTTGGCGCCATCCGGGTGACGCCTTCAGCAGGACTGGCAGGCCACACACCTGCGCAGGCCACCGCCGTCCTGGGCCGGCTGATCCAGGTGGCCGACGGCCTGAACCAGCAGGCGCTGGGATAGGGCTACACCCTGTTCTCCCAGCGGTCCGGCTGGGCGTAGCGGGGCAGGAAGCTTTGGGCGGAACTGCCGCCAGTGTAGGGCCGCAGCCGGTAATCGAAGGCGCCCGCGTACACCAGCACCAGGCCGATCTGCGGCTGGATGACCTTCACCTGGATGCGGTGCCGCCCGTTGCTTCCTTCCGCGGGATCCCACCACTGTTCGGCGTACGCCTTGGCGTCCAGGCCTGCCGGAAGCGGGACCCGGAGCGGGCCCAGGAAGAGCCGCGACGCCTCTGAGACACCGCGCAGCCTTCCGGCAGCGGTGACGCTCAGGTTCAGGTCGGTCACCAGGCGCCGGTATCTGCCCACGTAGTCCACCAGCTGGGTGGTGCCACCCCGGTTGGTGACGCTGGTGGTGTCCTGGAAAAGCCGGGTGCGCGCCGGGAACCGGATCTCGCGCCGGGCGGTAAGGCTGGAACGGCCGAACGGATCCTGGTGGGCGTGGTTCTCGATCCGGAACGGAACGTTCTCCCCGTACTCGGGGAAGAAGGCCTCTTCGCCCCCGGTGACCCTCAGCAAAGGGCGCAGCCACCGCTGGCGGCACCCCACGACGTCGAACGTTCCTTCCCCTACGCCGTACTGGCCGGATCCCGGGACCAGCGAGAAGTACTCCTGGAGCTCGGGCTGCAGCCGGGAGAATTCCCGGCCCAGGGCCTGCTGGTATATCGGGACGTTCATGAAGTGGACCTCCTGTTGCCGGGGGAGGACGATAGCCTCCGGATTCACAATCTACCGGCAGCCTTGAGCCGGATGTACATGTCCGCCAGCCGGGGCGGCAACTCGTGGGGCTCGGCGTCCACCACTTCCACCCCGTAGCGGCGCAGCTCGGCTGAGACCGCCGCCCGCTGCAGGAGGGCGCGCTCGGCCGCGGCCGCGCGGAACACCGCCGTGGCATCGTTCCGTTCCCGGAGCATGGCGCCCAGCTGCGGGTCGCGGACAGCCGCCACCACCACAACATGCTGGCTCGCCAGCCGCTCCGCCACGGGAAGCAGGCCCTCCTCCGGCGCCCCGCTGTCCAGCGACGTCAACAGCACCACCAGCGACCGGTGCGCCGAAACAGCACGGACCTGGGCCGGGACCGCAGGCCAATCCATCTCAATCAGCTCGGCCTCAAGCGGAGCCATAGCCTGGACCAGCCGGCCCAGCATATTGCCCTGCCCGGCAGAGCCCGCCCGCGCCCGGACCCTGCGGTCGAAGGCTACCAGGTCCACCCGGTCGCCACCCCGTTCGGCCAGGACACCCAGAAGGAGCGCAGCCTCTATCCCGGTGTCCAGGCGCGATTCGTCCACGATCCTTGCTGCGGCGGTACGTGACGTATCCAGGACCATCACCACGCGCCGGTCCCGTTCCGGGCGCCAGGTCCGGACCACCACGGAGGAGCGCCGGGCAGTGGCGCGCCAGTCGATGGAGCGTACGTCGTCACCGCGGACATAGTCCCGCAGGGAATCGAACTCGGTGCCCGCGCCCCGGACCTGGACTGCCGCCTTCCCATCAAGTTCACGCAGCTTCCGCAGCTTTGACGGCAGGTGGCGTCGGGAATGGAAGGGCGGCAGCACCCGCACCGAGCCCGGACAGTCAATGGTCCGCTGGCGGGCTGCCAGGTGCAGCGGACCAAAGGACCGAAGCGTCACGTGCGGCGCTGAGAGGTCACCCCGCCGGACCGGCCGGAGCCGAACCGCGAACCGCCTGCCTTCCCCGGCCGGGACATCAATGTCCTGGACGGGGTTCCGGGCACCGGCGGAAGGTTGCCACCCGTCCCGGAACGATCCCCGAAGCCGCCTGCTGCCGCCGTTACGGATGGTGAGCGCCGCCTCCACCGCATTGTTCAGGGTTACGTTCTCCGGTTCGGCACGCACCAGATTGACCTGCCGGAGTTGCGCCGCCACCAGCAGGTCGGCCCCCAGCAGTCCCACAAGCACCGCGATCGTGGCCAGGACCGTCAGCCATTCCTGGAACAGCAGTACCGGTACAAGTCCCAGCAGCGCCACTGCCACGAAGCGCCCGGAGATGGCCATCAGCGCGGAACGGGGACGGCGGCCAGGATGCTGCCCAGGACGTCGTCCACCCGGACCCCGTCCATCTGTGCTTCGGGCTGCAGCGCCACCCGGTGCCGCAAACAGGGCAAAGCCAGCGCCTTGACGTCGTCCGGGGTCACGAAAGGACGGCCGGAGAGCCACGCCCACGACCTTGACGTGTTCAGCAGGGCGGTGGCGCCACGCGGTGAGACGCCAAGCTGGAATGAAGGCGCTGACCGGGTGGCGCGCACCAGGTCAACGATGTAGCCGATAATTTCCGGTTCCACCGCCACCCGGCCCACTGCCTCCCGCGCCTGTTCCAGGTCCTCCGCGCCGGCCACGGCCCGGACGCCGGCGGCAGCCAGGTCCCGCGGATCGAACCCGGCGGCGTGGCGGCGGATGACTTCTATCTCATCCCTGCGTTCAGGCAGCGGCATGGTGAGCTTCAGGAGGAACCGGTCCAGCTGTGCCTCAGGCAGGGGATAGGTCCCCTCGTACTCCACGGGGTTCTGGGTGGCCGCCACCAGGAATGGCGAGGGCAGTCGCCGGGAGACGCCGTCCACAGACACCTGCCGCTCTTCCATGGCTTCGAGGAGTGAAGCCTGGGTCTTTGGAGGAGTCCGGTTGATCTCGTCCGCCAGCAGGAGGTTGGTGAAGACCGGTCCTTCCCGGAAGCTGAACTCGGAGGTGTGCGAGTCGTAGACCAGGGAACCGGTGACGTCACCTGGCATGAGGTCGGGGGTGAACTGCACCCGCTTGGTGTCCAGGCTCAGCGCGGAGGACAACGCCCGGACCAGCAGCGTCTTTGCAACCCCGGGGACGCCCTCCAGCAGCACATGCCCCTGGGAAAGCAGTGCAATCAGGAGGCCGGTGACAGTGGCATCCTGCCCCACCACCGCCTTGGCCACCTCCCGGCGGACCGCAAGCAGCGCCTGCCGTGCGCCGTCGTCGTCAACCGTATTAAGGACCCGCTGGCCACTGCTCTGTTCCCTCATCGGATCTTGACCTCTTTCTCGAGTTTGTCCAAGGCCTGCGACCAGGCAACCAGCCGGGCCTCGGTTGCGGGGCGTTCGTTGATCAGCGTGCGGACTTCAGTGGCGTCCCGGTTCAGGAGCCGGGCTGCTGCCGAAATCGTGTCCTCGGCGGTGGCGCCTGGTCCCATCCGCAGCTTCCCGGACAACCGGACCAGCAGGCCGGCCCGGAGGTTGTCCCGTGCCTGGTCGATGGCGCGCGCGTCCTGGTAGAGCCGGGCACGTCCCTCGGCCGTCTCAACAGCCTTGACCACCACCGGCAACGGCTCGAATACGAGCGGCCCGTGCCGCCTGCCCCGCCACACGACGGCCGTCACCGCCACCAGGAGCAGCCAGGGGCCCAGGAAGCGGGCCCAGGCCGGAGCAATGTCATCGAGGGTTTTCCCGGATCCGTTGGATGCTGCGTCCTCAATCGAGGGCAAGTACCAGACCAGGTCAGGCGACGCGCCGAGCAACCTGGTGGCAAGCGCGGCGTTTCCCAGTTCGTCCAGCCTCCCGTTGCCCAGGACGGCCGTGCTGCCCAGCACGGCCAGGCGGCCATCGCCGCTGACGGCAAGCATCCCGGCGGTTCCTGCTGTCCGGAAACAGGACGTGCCGCCGTCGTACACAAATCCTCCCTGTCCCGTGACCTGTCCCGCAGCTTCCGCGTCAGGGTGGGAACACCCGGCATCGAGGATCGGGAAGGCATCGGGAACAACGCCGGCCTGGTGGATGCCGCTGTCAAGGGCGGTGAGCGTCTCCAGCCGTGGGGAGAGCACCACCACCCGGTCTGCCTCCGCTCTCAGGTCGGCCAGCTGCTGCGCACCCAGGATGCCGTTCCTGTCGTAGAGCAGGAGGGTGGGGGAGGAGCCGGAGCGCAGGTCCGCCAGCGCTGCATCGAACCGGCCGGGTGTGTGAACGGAAACCCCGTGCCGGCCCAGGATCTGCGCCAGCGCCCTGGCCCCTTCCGGCGCGGCATTGTGGACCGAGAGGGGAACGGCGTCACCCTTCGGAGCGAGTTGCGTGCCCACGACAAGTGCCAGCCCCGCAGCCACCACCATTGCCGCCGCGGTCAGGCCGCGGTGCCGCCGCAGCCAACCCCGAATTCTCCGGTTGTCAGCCACGGATCCGGTGGCCGGTTGCTTGCCACCGTCCGGTTCCCTGCCCGCGTCCCGGGGTTTCTCGCCGATGGCGGGAAGGCCGGTCACGGCGTCACCGCCGCAGTGCCGGCGGTGGCGGGCTTCATGGCGTCCAAGGCGGTATCAAGCTCCACCATCTGCCGGTAGTCCCCGCTGTCGGCCGCCCTGTTTCCGTAGCGGACCCCGTCGAAAGTGGCCGCTGCCCGGGCAAGGCGCCCGGACTGGCTGTTGAACGGAACGGACAAGGCCCGGGCCGCTTCGTCGGCAGTGCGGCCGGGCTGCGGGTCCAGGATGGCCCGGTCCTCCGCACTACGGACCACCGCGCGGAAGCGGTCGACGACGGCGTCCCCCCACTTTCCGGCGGCGGCCGCCGCTTCCGCACGGGCCCGGTAGTCGGTGGCATCAAGGGTGGGTTCCCGTTCGAAGACGTCCCTGGCCTGCCGGGACCGGGCGTGCAGGCGGGGGCGGGCCAGGATGATGGCAGCCGCGATGATGGCGGCAATAACGAGGGCGATGACGGGGCTTGGCACCGGGGCAGCGTCTCCCTGGGAGCCATCCAGGGACTGCAGCCAGTCCAAGAAGTTCCGCCACAGGGTGCCGAGCCATGAGGGGGCGGCATCACGGTACTCCCGTTTGGCCAATTCCTCCTCCGCCCAGCGCCGTGCCTCCCCGGCACCCGGACGCACGGGTGGCTCAGCTGCCATAAGGCCAGGCTCCAGGCGAGGCTCCATATCCGGGATACGGGCGGTGGTTGCCGGGGTGCGCGCCCCGGCCCGGGATGCCGTCAGGATCAGCGCCGTTCTCCAATTGGTGCAGCAGCGCAATGTCCAGGCCGTCCCGGCGCATCCGCAGGTCCATGTAGAGCAACGCCATGACTGACGTCTGGAAGGCGTAACCGACCGCGCCCACCAGGGCACCGACCACCGCGGTGAAGATGCCGACGGCCACGGCGAGCGTTGCTTCCTGCCCGCTGCCGCCGTGCGGCGAGACCACCCCGGAGAGGACCGTTGGCAGGATGTTGGCCGGGATCAGGACCACCTGGGTGATGACGGCCACCAGGATCCCCACCACCAGGGTGATGCCAAAGATCCGCCACCAGTTGCCCCTGGTCAGTTTCCAGGACCGGCGAAGGCCGGCAAACGCCCCGAGTTCTTCGATAACGACGGCGGCGGGCGCCACCATGAGCTTGACCGCCACCCAGAGGAACCCGGCGCCGAAGGCCAGCATCAGGGGGATGACCAGCAGGGCTCCCGCGCCACGCACGTTGGAGAACAGGAGCACGACGACGGCGACGAAAACGATCGCCGTGGCCAGCACGGCTGCAACCAGCAGCGCCGCCAACCTGATCAGTGACCCAAACCTTGGGCGCGCCAACGACAGCATGCGCCGGAAGCCGGTGGGCTGGTTAAGGACGGACCGGGCCACCGGGACCACCATGGCACCTTGGAGGACAACGGTGATGAAGACGGACAGGATGGACAACAGGACGAAGGTGGCCATCAGCCCGAATCCCAGAGAAGCGATATCGGTGTTGCTCGCCGTCCGGGCCCAGGCTTCGATGGACCCTGACGACGTCGCGAGGACTCCCGTTAGCACCGCCGCGAGGATGGCTGCCAGGGACTGCGCCAGGAGGCCGGCGCCGAGCATCGCCTTGGCGTTGCGCCTGATGGCCTGGAAGGAACCGTCCAGGACCTCCCCGAACAACAACGGCCGCAACGGAATGATCCCGGGTTTGGGCGGGGCTGCATACCTGGGCTGCGCTGAGGTCCAGGCGCCGTAGGAACCGCCGGAATACGGCGACCGGATATCTGGGGGTCCGCCGTAAGGCTGGCCGCTGTATCCCGGGGTCCCGTAGGCCTGGCCGCCGGATGGGAAGGCTCCGGGGGACGGGGCGCCAGGGTAGGGGGCGTCAGGGTACGGGGCATTTCGGGGCGGGTGCTGTCCAAGCTGCTGTTGCCACTGCGGTTGCTGCCGCGGTTCGGTTCCCGGCCAGGGGCCTGCTTGCTTGCCCTCGGGCGGCGTCCAGGGCTGGTCCCACTGCTGTTCCCGGGCGGGCGGCACCGGCCCGGGCCCGCCTGCGGAAGCCGGCCCGACGTCGTCGTGTCCAACGCCTGGCTGCTCCTGCGCCGGCTCCCCGGGCCCCGACTCCTGTGGTGACACTGATTCCTCCCCCAATACCAGTCCGCCTGCTCCTGCGCCGGAAATGCACCCGGCAAAAGGGCGCACCGGCCACGCGGGGCATGACCCCAAGACTATAGTTCCGGCGCCGGACGGCCTAGTGCCCCGCCATGCCGGAAGCCGCTCAACAGGACAAACCCATCCCGATAAGGGAATATATAGCTATGAAGGCACGCATTCTGGTGGTAGATGATGACGAAGCGCTGGCCGAGATGATTGGAATTGTCCTCCGTAATGACGGCTTCGAGCCGGTCTTTTGCGCCGACGGCGCCCAGGCCCTGGACGTGTTCCGGTCATCGCGGCCGGACCTGGTCCTGCTCGATCTCATGCTTCCCGGTATGGATGGCATCGAGGTCTGCCGCCAGATCCGCGGCGAGTCGGACGTGCCCATCGTCATGCTGACCGCCAAGTCCGATACCTCAGACGTCGTCCGCGGGCTGGAATCCGGGGCTGACGACTACGTGCCTAAGCCGTTCAAGCCTGCCGAGCTGGTGGCACGCGTGCGTGCCCGCCTTCGCCCGGGGGACCAGAAAGCCCCCGAAACGCTGCGCATCGCGGATATCACCATCGACGTCGCCGGGCACACGGTCAGCCGGGGCAATGAGCGGATCTCCCTGACGCCGCTGGAGTTCGACCTCCTGGTGGCGCTGGCCCGCAAGCCTTGGCAGGTCTTTACCCGGGAACTGCTGCTGGAGCAGGTCTGGGGCTACCGGCACGCCGCTGACACCCGGCTTGTGAACGTCCATGTCCAGCGCCTGCGGTCCAAGATCGAGCAGGACCCGGAAGCTCCGGAAGTCGTATTGACGGTGCGTGGTGTCGGCTATAAAGCAGGGGTCTGACCCCGCCGCGCAGGACGGGGAACCGGACCAGCGCCCAACCCCGGACTCCGCGGATGCCGTGAAACAGGACGGCGCCGTCCAGGATGCGCCGGAAGCCGGCGACGCCGCCACTCCCGGGCTGCGGCACGTGGCGTTCCGGGCAAGGATCTGGCAGCGGCGTGCCCTGATTGTGGCGCTCCGCGTCGCCCGGCTCGTCCGGACGGGAGTCCGGCGCTTCCTTCCCGGTCTGCGGTACCTTGGGCGGGCCTTGCAGCGGCGCTGGCGCCGGTCCATTCAATTCCGCACCGTTCTCACCACCCTGATGCTCGCGGTGACCTCGTTCGCCGTGGTCGGTGCCTATCTGTCCAACCAGATTGCCAACAACCTGTTCCAGGAGCGGCTGACGCAGGCGGAGTCCGAGACCCGCTACAACGTCAAGCAGGTCCAGGAAACGTTCGACGGCGCCCAGGTCACCGACCAGTCCAGCGTCATCACCCTGGTCTACGACACCCTGAACGCGGTGGAGGGCCGGGGTTCAGTGATCCAGCGCCGGTACGTCTTCGAGGCGATGCCGGAGCAGACCAAGCCCCGCAACCGGTGGGTTGAGTCGCGGGCATCCGACCAACTGACGGTCAGCGTCATTCCCCCTGAGCTGCGCAAGGCCGTCCAGCAGTCGGGGAAGGACCAGTACTGGGCTTCCACCGTCATCCCCGTGGGCACCGAGGACCGGCCGGGGATCGCGGTCGGCAACAAGGTGACCTTCAACGGCACTGTCTACGAGCTTTACCTGATCTACGACCTGAACACAGCGCAGCAGACGCTTAACGAGATCCAAAGCGTCCTGTGGGCCGGCGGTGCGGTGCTGGTCCTCCTGATTGGCGCTGTCGCCTGGTACGTCACCCGCAACGTGGTGAGCCCGGTCAGCCATGCCGCGATGGTCTCGGAGAAGCTCGCCGCCGGGCAGCTGCAGGAGCGCATGGTGGTCAAGGGGGAGGACGAGGTGGCCCGCCTTGGCGCTTCCTTCAACCACATGGCCGCCAGCCTGCAGGAGCAGATCACCCAGCTGGCGACGCTCTCCCAGATGCAGCAGCGCTTCGTGTCCGATGTGTCGCACGAGCTCCGGACGCCGCTCACAACCGTGCGCATGGCGGCAGAGGTCCTGTACGACGCCCGCGATGACTTCGACCCCATCAACAAGCGGTCCGCAGAGCTCCTGTACAACCAGGTGGAGCGGTTCCAGTCCCTCCTCTCCGATCTCCTCGAAATCAGCCGCTTCGACGCCGGCGTGGCCGTCCTGGATGCTGAACCCGAGGACCTTCTCCAAGTGATCTCCCACGTCATTGAAGGCGCCGCGCCGGTGGCGGCTGAATACGGTTCGGAGATTGTCCTGACCGCTCCCGAGGGCGCCGTGGTGGTGGAGATGGACGCCCGGCGCATCGACAGGATCCTGCGGAACCTGATCCTGAACGCGGTGGAGCACGGTGAGGGCAAGCCGGTGGCCGTCACGGTCGCGGTCAATGAAACTGCCGTGGGCGTTGCTGTCCGCGACCACGGGATCGGGATGGACCAGGCACAGGCCGCCAGGGTTTTCGACAGGTTCTGGCGAGCCGACCCTGCCCGCGCACGCACCACGGGCGGCAGCGGGCTGGGATTGTCCATCGCCATGGAGGATACGAAGCTGCACCACGGCTGGCTCCAGGCCTGGGGCAGGAAAGGCGACGGCGCCAACTTCCGTTTGACCCTTCCCTTGCGCCAGGACGGTGGCATCACTGAGTCGCCCGTCCAGCTGGAGCCAAAGGACGTCACCAATCCCGGAGCACCGGGGAGCGTTCCCGCGGAACAGGACTACAAAAACATGCTGGTGCTGCAGGCGGGAGCGGCCCGGCCTGCTCCGGTGCGCGCGCCCGAGGAGACACCATGAGGGCCACCGTGCGCCTGGCGAAGTACCCGGCGGCACTGCTTGCCCTGCTGATCGTCCTCTTGTCCGGCTGCGCACGGATCCCCACGTCCGGTCCGGTGGGAAAAAGCAGCGAAAGCAGCGCCGGCAACGTCAGCGCCCCCGTGTTCCTCCCGGCAGCGCCGCAGCCCGGGGCATCACCCGAGACCATCATCGACTACTTCTACCGGGCAGGCAGTGGCTACGAGGACGACTATGCGGTGGCCCGCCAGTACCTGACCCAGGCCTCGGCTGTGTCCTGGAAACCGGACAAACGCGCGCTGGTATACCGGGAGGCGCGCGTTGTGCCCACGGGCACGGAAAACGTCTTCAACTACGAGCTCGATGTGTCCTACACGGTGGACGCCGACGGCATAGCCACCCAGTCGCCGCCGGGAACCGTGGAGCGCATCCCGGTGACGGTGACCCAGGTGGATGGAGAGTGGCGGATTTCGGCGATTCCCGACGGGACCGCCATTGCCGAGGAAACGTTCAAGGTGATCTACGGTGCCTACCCCATCTACTTTTACGACCCCACCTTCACCTATGCCATCCCGGACGTCCGCTGGTTCCTGAAGAACAAGACGGTCAAAGCAATGACCAGTGCCCTGCTGGCCGGGCCCGCCCCGTACCTGCGCGGCGCCGTCGCCAGTGCCTTCCCTTCCGGGATCAAGCTCGCCCGGGAATCCGTGCCGGTGGTGTCCGGGGCCGCACAGGTGGACCTGACAGCCAAGGAGCTGACGGAAACATCGGCGGAGGACCGGCTCCGCATGCAGATGCAGCTGACCCTGACATTCCGCAGCCAGCCTGACGTGGTCAATGTTGAACTCCGTGCCAACCAGGACCTGGTCCGGGTGGAGGACAACGGGTCCGTTCTTCCTCCGGTGCTGGACAGGACCGTGCCCTCACGCCAGATCGCCATCAGCGGCAACGAACTGGTGCGCTATGAAAACAACCGCGTCTCGCCGTTGCCTGACATGCAGCCGGTGTCTGCGCTCAACCCCCGCTATCCGGCGGAATCCCCGGTGTCACAGACGGCTGCCTTCCTCAATGAAGGCCGCACCACGCTGTACAGCATCAATCCCGGCCAGCCTGCGCGCGCCTTGACTACCCGGAGCACCCTCACCCGCCCGTCCTTCAGTGTCTCCGACTGGGTATGGACGGCCGGACCCGGTGCCACCGGAGCCACGGAAGTAGTGGCTTTCCATCCCACCGGAGTGGCAGAGGGCGCCGCCGTTCCGTCCGTGACGCTGGCACCCTCCTGGCTTGCCGGCCGCACGGTCAAGGAATTCCGCGTCTCACGCGACGGTGTGCGCGCCCTGGT
This sequence comes from Arthrobacter sp. NicSoilB11, assembly GCF_019977375.1. Taxonomy (NCBI): domain Bacteria; kingdom Bacillati; phylum Actinomycetota; class Actinomycetes; order Micrococcales; family Micrococcaceae; genus Arthrobacter; species Arthrobacter sp. NicSoilB11. Next base: position 2,856,871 of record NZ_AP024657.1, on the reverse strand, counting down.
CATATCCGAACAGAACGGGAAGTCCAAGGTGCAGGTGACAGGCATGATCCGCGCCGCCGACGGCACGCCGCGCGAACTGACCGCGCCCGTCACCCTGGTATCCGGCACCGACCCTGATCAAGGGGTGTGGGTGAATGGCATTACCGTTGCCGTGATGAAGGGGGCTTCGGGTTCCAACGTCACACCGGAGCTGTTGTCCCTCACCTCCGGACAGCCGCAGCAGCTTGCCCCGTGGCCGGGCCTGGTAGCCATCAGTGCCGGGAATGGCGCCGACGACATTTATGTCCAGTCCGGGGAAGGGATCTTCCAGCGCCTCGGCAATGGCTGGTCCCCGCAGATCAAGGGCCCTATCGACCCCGCGTTTCCCGGCTGACACCCTGTTGGCGGTATCGCCAGGTTCTGCCTCCGCCGTCCCGATGGGGCCTGCCTTATGCACATAGCCCGGGCTGGCCCTCCAACTGTGACTGGGCTTCAGGCGACAGTGGAACCATGAAACGGCTCATCCGCAGGAACGGCGCGGCCGGTTCCGGCCACCGGGGGACCCGGAGGGTGGATCCGGACCTTCAACCGCCCCCGCCCTGGGCGGCGCTGCACCGGGGTGAACACGCGGCCGCCCTCCTTCGCCTTGCCGACTGGCTGGCCGGCGCCGTGGCGGATCTGCTCGCCCTGGCCGTCCCTGTGGACTGTGTCTGCTGCGGGGCCGAAGACAGCACCCTGTGCCCATCCTGTGCCAGCCGCATCCGCCAGCTGACCAGGCAGCCATTCCGGGCCGAAAGCGGAGCTCCGGCCCTTATGGATGTCGCCGGCTCCGTCGTGCTTCCCGTCGTGGCAGCGGGGGTGTACCGGGACGAGCTGGCGCAGGGACTGCTGTCGTTCAAACGGCACGGCCAGCCTCAGCTTGGCAGAAGCCTTGGCCGGGCGCTCGCATGTGCAGTCAGGGCCGCCGTCCCTGGCCCCGGCCGATGCCTCCTGGTCCCCGTGCCCACCAGCACGCCGGCCTACGTCAGCCGGGGCTTCAGCCCGGTCCACCTGCTCCTGAAGTCGGCGGCACGGCAGCATCCAGGGCTCGACGTCGCGGATGTGCTGGGCAAGACTCCAAGGCCTGGCCCCGTCCTCCCCGGCACCCGCGGATCCGGCAGCGGAAGAGGCGTGGCCGGCCAAAAAGGCCTGGGGAGGGGAGCCCGTTCCCAGCGCGTCCGGGGGTCCATGCGGGTCAAGCCCGGGGCCCGGGCAAAGGTGGCAGGGCGCCCCTGCATCATCGTTGATGACGTCCTCACAACCGGTGCCACGGTGGGCGAAGCAGCCCGCGCACTGCACCTGGCCGGCGCTGTGGTGAGGGGCGCCGTCGTGCTTGCCGCGACACGCCCGCCCGATACCCAGCAGCCGGGCTGCCGGGCCGCCGCCCTGCGTGAAAGCCCGCATGACTTAGAAAAAAATAAACCGGGAAAGGATGAATAACGGGTGGCTATGAACTAACGTCTGAGGTGGGTACCAAGAACAGAATGTACCTTTCGATGGCGGCTCGGAGAGGGGCTCGACTGTCACACAGCCCGGCCCAGGGAAGCGCCGCCGTCGTGTCACCGAAGTCATTTGGAGGGCACCATGGAGTTTATGATCAGCGGACGAAATCTGACAGTTTCAGACCGGTTCCGCGAGTATGCCGGGGAAAAGATCGCGAAAATTGAATCGCTGGGCGACAAAGTCCAGCGGGTCGACGCGAAAGTCTCCAAGGAGACCAATGCCCGGCAGACCGGCGACCAGCTGACCGTCGAGGTGACAGTCCTGGGCCGCGGACCCGTAATCCGTGCCGAAGCAAGCGCCGCAGACAAGTTTGCCGCCTTTGACCTCGCCTACAACAAACTGCTTGAGCGGCTCCGGCGGGCCAAGGACCGCAAGAAGGTCCACCACGGCCGCCACACTCCCAAGGCTGTCCGTGAGGCCACCGCCTCACTCGAGCCCGCCAGTGCCCATGAACCGCTGTATCTTGAGGCCAACCACCGGAATGAAGCGGTGGCAGCCCCCGAAGACAAATCGCCGTACGATGTTGACAACGACATCCCGGCCGGAAACTCACCGGTGCTGATCCGGCGCAAGGTCTTTCCCGCCGCATCCCTCTCCCTCGACGACGCCGTAGACAATATGGAGCTTGTGGGCCACGACTTCTATCTCTTCGTGGACAAAGCGACCAACACGCCCTCCGTCGTGTACCGCCGCCGTGGCTGGACCTATGGGGTCATTACGCTGGACCATGAATGCGAGCCGGGAGACACCGTGGTGGAGGAAAAGATTCTTGCCTACCGCTCCGACGACGCCGCCGCCAACGCTTAGGGTGGACCAAACCACCAGCAGAGAGGACTGAATTGTCAGCAACGCTGAGCCTTCACCAGGCACGGCGGATCGCATTGGCAGCGCAGGGACTCCATAAAGTACGGCCCACCGGCCCCGTGACAGCACGGGCGGTGGGCCGTACTTTTGCCCGCCTCCAACTCGTCCAGATCGACTCCGTGAACGTCCTGGTCCGCAGCCATTTCCTGCCCTTCTATTCCCGCCTTGGCAACTATGACCGGGACATCCTGCAGCGCATGTCTGCCAGCCACCCCCGCCGGATGCTGGAGTACTGGGCACACGAAGCGAGCTACATCCGGCCGGAGCATTACCAGGATCTGCTGCTGTGGCAAAAGCGCTCCTGGGTGGGCGCCTCCCGGCTGGATCCCGGGCTCCGCAACGACGTCGCAGACCGGATCCTGGCGGTCCTGGCCAGGTCCCGGCCCATGACGGCCTCCGAACTGACCGCCCGGATTGGCCACGTTGAGGAAAAACAGACAACCGACTGGGGGTGGAACTGGAACGCGGTGAAACGGGTCCTTGAACACCTCTTCGAAGAAGGGTTGGTATCGGCGGCCTCGAGGACCGGGCAATTCGAGCGCAGGTACACGCTGACAGCCAAAGTCCTCCCACGCCCTGCCGAAGCAGGAGGGGAAGTCGACCCAACAGCTGCGCTCCGCCGGCTGACCGAAGCGGCGGCCCGGGCGCATGGGATCGGAAGCATCCGCTGCTTCGCCGACTACTTCCGGACGCCCGTCAAGGCAACGGCGCTCGCCGTTGCGCACTTGGTGCAGCAGGGCAGGCTGGAACCGGTCAACGTGCCGGGGTGGGGGAGGGACGTGTTCCGGCATGTCGAGGCTGTACTGCCGCGGCGTGCCACCGGCCGGGCCCTGTTGAGCCCGTTTGATTCCATGGTCTTTGAACGCCGGCGCCTGCTGGAACTGTTCGGCTTCCATTACCGGATCGAGATCTACACCCCGGAGCCCAAACGGCGCTACGGCTATTACGTCCTGCCGTTCCTGCTGCGCGACAGGATGGTGGCCAGGGTTGACTTGAAGGCGGACCGGACGGGTGGCCGTCTGCTGGTGAGAGCCGCCTTTGCCGAGCCGGACGCACCCGCGGACACCGCCGTCGAACTCGCTGCCGAGCTGAGGCTGATGAGGCAGTGGCTTGGCCTGCCGGATGTGGAAGTGGGGCCGGCAGGAGACCTCGCTGCAAAGCTTGCCCATGAGCTGGCACGGCTGTAAGGAGTATCCGCTCTCAGGGAAAAGGGGGCACCGGCCGCGTGTCTCTCCCGTAGACTGAACACGCCAGAATTCGGCGGCATCAGACTGGGAGCATCTTCACGTGGCATCACTTATCGAAAAAATTCTCCGCACGGGTGACAAGAAAACACTCCGGCAGCTGCGGAACTATGCCGATTCCATCAACGCCCTCGAAGACTCATTCAAGACCTTTACCGACGCAGAGTTGCGTGAGGAGACTGACCGTCTCCGCGAACGCCACCAGGACGGTGAAAAGCTCGAAGACCTGCTTCCGGAGGCTTTTGCCGCCGTGCGCGAAGCGTCCTCGCGGACCCTGGGGATGCGCCACTTCGATGTCCAGCTGATGGGCGGCGCTGCCCTGCATTTGGGGAACATCGCTGAAATGAAAACCGGTGAAGGCAAGACCCTGGTGGCGACCGCTCCCGCCTACCTGAACGCCCTCACCGGCAAGGGTGTCCACGTGGTCACCGTCAACGATTACCTGGCCGAATACCAGTCCGAACTCATGGGCCGTGTCTACCGCTTCCTCGGCCTCACCAGCGGCGTCATCCTCGCCAACCAGGATCCTGCCGTGCGCCGCCAGCAGTACGCCGCGGACATCACCTATGGAACCAACAACGAGTTCGGGTTCGATTACCTGCGCGACAACATGGCCTGGGACCGGAACGAACTGGTCCAGCGCGGCCACAACTTCGCCATCGTCGACGAAGTCGACTCCATCCTTATCGATGAAGCGCGTACGCCGCTCATCATCTCCGGCCCTGCCCAGGGGGACACCAACCGCTGGTACAGCGAGTTCGCCAAAGTGGTGCTCCGGCTGCAGCCGGACAAAGACTACGAAGTCGATGAAAAGAAGCGCACCGTCGGCGTCCTGGAGAGCGGAATCGAAAAGGTCGAGGACTACCTTGGCATCTCCAACCTGTACGAATCCGCGAACACGCCGCTGATCGGGTTCCTGAATAACGCCATCAAGGCCAAGGAACTGTTCAAGCGGGACAAGGACTACGTCATCCTGGACGGTGAAGTCCTGATCGTTGACGAGCACACCGGCCGCATCCTGGCCGGGCGACGCTACAACGAAGGCATGCACCAGGCGATCGAGGCCAAGGAAGGCGTCGAGATCAAGGCGGAAAACCAGACCCTGGCCACAGTTACCCTGCAGAACTACTTCCGCATGTATGACAAGCTTTCCGGCATGACCGGCACCGCCGAGACTGAGGCGGCCGAGTTCATGAGCACCTACAAGCTCGGCGTGGTGGCCATCCCCACCAACCGGGACATGCAGCGGATAGACCAGCCGGACCTCGTGTTCAAGAATGAGGTTGTCAAGTTCGACGCCGTGGTGCGGGACATCGCCGAACGCCACGAAAAAGGCCAGCCTGTCCTCGTGGGCACCACCAGCGTGGAGAAGAGCGAGTACCTGTCCAAGCTGCTCGCCAAGGAAGGCATCCGGCACGAAGTCCTGAACGCCAAGAACCACGCCCGCGAAGCCGCCATTGTCGCCCAGGCGGGCCGGAAGGGCGCAGTCACCGTGGCCACCAACATGGCCGGCCGCGGCACCGACATCATGCTCGGGGGCAACGCGGAGTTCACCGCCGTGACCGAGCTTGCCAAGCGCGGGCTGGACCCCGAGGAGAACTCGGAAGAATACGAGGCAGCCTGGCCTGCGGCACTTGAAGCTGCCAAGCAGTCCGTGAAGGACGAACACGAGGAAGTCCTGGACCTCGGGGGCCTCTATGTCCTGGGCACCGAGCGCCATGAGTCACGCCGCATCGACAACCAGCTCCGCGGCCGTTCCGGCCGCCAGGGCGATCCCGGGGAATCCCGGTTCTACCTCTCGCTGACAGACGACCTTATGCGGCTCTTCAACTCGGGAGCCGCGGAACGGCTGATGAACAGCTCGGTCCCGGACGACGTCGCGCTCGAATCCAAGCTTGTCTCGCGTGCCATCGCGTCCGCGCAGGGCCAGGTGGAAGGCCGGAACGCCGAGCAGCGCAAGAACGTGCTGAAGTACGACGACGTCCTGAACCGTCAGCGTGAAGCGATTTACAGCGACCGCCGGCGCATCCTTGAGGGCGATGACCTGCACGAGAAGGTGCAGTTCTTCATCGAAGACACCATTACGGCGCTGATCGACGCCGCAACGGCGGAGGGGAACGGTGACGACTGGGACTTCCACCAGCTGTGGACCAACCTCAAGACGCTCTACCCGGTCAGCGTTTCGGCGGAAGACATCATCGAGGAAGCCGGGGGCAAGTCCAGGGTCACCGTGGAGCTGCTGAAGGAGGAAATCCTCTCTGACGCCCGCCTGGTGTACCAGGCCCGCGAGGAGGTCATCGGCTCCGAAAGCATGCGCGAGCTCGAGCGCAGGGTGGTCCTGTCCGTCATCGGCCGCAAATGGCAGGAACACCTCTACGAGATGGACTACCTGAAGGAAGGGATTGGCCTGCGCGCCATGGCACAGCGCGATCCGCTGGTGGAGTACCAGCGCGAGGGCTTCGCCATGTTCCAAAGCATGATGGAAGCCATCCGCGAGGAAAGCGTTGGATTCCTCTACAACCTTGAGGTGGAAGTAACCCCCGCCCAGGATGTAGTAGTACAGGATGCCGCCGGCGGGCATACCGAGCACGTTGACCCCCAGGTTCACGCCGCCGGCCTCGAAGCCCCCGAGAAGCCTGCGCAGCTGCAGTACACGGCTCCCTCGGAAAGTGGAGGAACCCAGACACGCGTGGAAACGCGCGGCGGAAGCGGTCGCTCCGGCAATCCTGCCAAGGCAGCTGCCCAGGATGCAGCCAAACGCCCCGCGAAAAAGAAGAAGCGCTAGCAGGACAGCTGCAGGTACCCGCCGGCGGCGGCAAACAGGGCAGGGACGGACGCGTCCCTGCCCTGTTTGCCGCCGCCTGTTCCGTACCACCGCACGCCCCAGGTATTTCGACGGGTCAGCCGATGACAAGCTCAACAACCCGCCACACCTGCTTGCTGCGCTCAAGCCGGACAGCTACGGCACGGGCCCGCACATCATCCACCACTACAGCACTGGCCTCATAGATTCCGTCGGCCACTTCACAGACCCGCACGGAGCGGACTGTTGAATTCCGGTGGAGCCGGGCCAATGCAGGATTGCCGGTCCTGGTGAGCTCGCGCCTGATCAGCGCTGCCCGGTGCTGCAGCGATGCCAGGCAGCGCGGATCCAGGCGCCGCGCCAACTGCTGGATGGGGCGGGTACCGGCCAGGACCTCCATGGAAGCCTGAACTGTCCCGCGGGTAATGGCCCTGACCTCCGCAGCCTCGCTAACTGGCCGCAGCGATGGAGGGGTTGCCCCGGTGGATTGGCCGGAGCGGGTTGGCGTCGACACAGGCAGCGGCTTTGCGGAACCGGCACCTCCCTGCCTGGACTCGGCGGCCGGACCTTCAACGGCCCGGATAGGTGTCACTGCGGTCATGGCGTTCCCCTTGGTTGGTGTGACTGGTGATTAGGCTTGCTTCTGGTTCGACGTGATGTTGGTGCTTTGACCGGTTATTGGTGCGACCGGGTCACTGGCAGCGGCTACGACGCTGCCGGCGCCTGGAGTATCTGGCCTGGAAGCAGGACATCCGGGCTTCCACCGATCAGTGCACGGTTCGCGGCGTACCAGCGCGGCCATTCAAGGGCGATGTCCACATCCGATGCCTCCGGGCCCAAATGGGTGGCTACGATGTCCCACAGCGTGTCGCCCGCGAGGACCGTCACTGCCTTTACAGGGCCACCCCTGCCATTGGCACCAGGGCCACTGCCGTCCCACTCCGCGGCGGTCCTGGTTTCCGGTGCGGCCAGCAGGCCGGGCTCCACCACAGGGGGAGCGGGCTGCCAACCGGGGTCGATCGGAGTGACGGTTGGCGGCGCAATGGAATTCGTTGCCGGCGACGGCCCTTCCTGGCCGGCTGGCGCTGCTGCAACCGGGAGAGGCGGGTTTTTGACGCGCACACCGCCCGGGCTGTCGCTGACCCTGGGCAGCGGACCATCTTGGGGAGCCGCCGGGTCTGACGGAGCCGACGACGCCACGTGTGCCTGTGTAGGCGTCCACTCGGGCCCGGGAGCGCTTAGGACCGCCGCATGTGCGGCGACACCTGACGCAAGTTGTATTGAGAGTGCCGCGACAACTGCCCTCCGCATGAAAGCGGGCGAGAGCCTCCGCGCGGCCGCTGCGGCCCGCCGTCGTCCCAGGCGTTCCAGCAGAACGGATGCCCCGGCGGTCAGGATCGAGACACCCCACCAGAGGAGAAGGCCAATGCCGGTGGCCGCTGTGGTCCCACCCAGGAGGAGGTCCACGGATTCGCCCTGGTGCCGGGCCATGGATTCCTGCCACTGGGACAACAGGCCCGTTCCGAGGAAGCAGAGCAGAATGCCGAGTACCAACAGGGCCAGGACCATGCAGGCATCCGACCATTGGATTTTGTCTCCCCGGCCCATTAGTACTCCTTTGATAGCGTTTAATGCTGTTTATTGATGTTTGAATCAGTTTGGACCGCGATCAAAGTATTTGTCCATACGTTGGAATGAAAAAGACGGCGCATTGACGGGCCGGACAGGGGGACCCTACGCTGGCGGAATGCGCTGGGATGCACTCTTCAATGACATGGAAAGCCAGCTTGCGGAGGCTGAGCGGCTGGCGCTGGACAGTGAGGTCAACGAGCGCGCGCGGGCAGAAATGGTGAGCCTGCCCCTTGAAGGCAGGTTGCGCGCCGCTGTTGGGTACCGGATCGGTGTTCAGCTCATCTGCGGCGAAACGGTGCACGGGGAACTGACGCATGCTGGAGCGGATGCACTGGTCCTGGATGAAGGCCAGCACCAGGTGCTCATCCCCTATGCGGCGGCGGCACGCTACGTTGGCCTGGGCAGGCACGTATTGGCGGAGACTTCACCGGTCCGCCGGTCGATCGGATTGGCGCATGCCCTGCGTGGCCTGGCGCGCGACCGGGCGGAGCTCTCGGTAACGATTGGTGGTGGAGCCGGGACCAGCAGGCTGGCAGGCGTGATCGACCGTGTTGGCAGGGACTACATCGACCTGGCCATGGTCAATACCGGGGAGCCCCGGAGGGGTCACAGTGTAGGCCAGGTTTCAGCAATACCTTTCACGGCCCTGGCCATGATCAGGTCATACAAACCCGGGGGGAGCTAGCGGCGTCAGACGGACTTCGAGCGCGATTCCTGGATCATGCGGCTGGCCTCGGCGTAGCGTTCCTCGATGTACTGCTCCAGCATCTTCTCTTCGACCCGCCATTGCCCGCGGCCACCCACCTGGATAGCCTTCAGCTCACCGCTGCGGACCAGGGCGTAGGCGGCAGGGGAATTGATCTGGAGCTGCTCCGCGACGTCGGCGAGTGTGAGGAACCTGGGCATGTATCCATTTTGCCATCAAGTGGCTCATTTTGTGGCTGTTATCCACAGATTGGCGCCATTTAGACAAATGACTTTTGTTCACCGGGCCATGCGGTAACAATGAGGAGTCCGGCCAGAGCGGACAGGTTCGGTATACCTGGGGGGGAGAACGGTATGGTTCCTGATTCAAGTGCAACTGCAGCGCGGCTTAAGCGTCCATCGTGGAAGGACCCCCGGCTGCTGGTTGGCGTTCTCCTGGTCCTGGTGTCCGTCGCCGGAGTCGTCTTCCTTGTCGGAAGTGCAGACCGCACCACCGAGGTCTACGCCGCACGGGACGGCATAGCCGTTGGTGAGCGCCTGACGCCCGACAATGTAGTCCGCGCCAAGGTCCGGCTGGGCGATGCCGAACAGCACTACATCACTGTCGAGGCCGGCCTGCCCCAGGACGTGGTCGCGTTGCAAAGAATCGCAAAAGACCAACTGGTTCCCAGGGCAAGCCTCGGTACGGTGGATCGGCTGGACCGGAAGCCCGTCGCCCTCAGCGTTGAGCCGACCTTGCCGTCACAGGCAGTTGCCGGTGCCCGCGTGGACGTCTGGGTGGCACAGCCGGATGCGAAGAATGGATTCAGCGAGCCCAGGCTGATCCTTCCCGGAGCGGAAATTGCAGAGGTCTCCACGGGATCCACCGCTCTTGGATCGTCAAAGACCACTGTGCTGATGGTCCTGGTGGAGGACAAGCAGATGCCTGCGTTGCTGGGGGCCCAGGCAAACGAGGCCAAGATCTCCGTGGTGTGGAATCCGGGCGGCGCCCGATGAACATTCCCGTTGTCACCGTCGGCCAGAGCCGCGAGGACCTGGTGGGCGGGCTCGAAAGACTCCACGGCCCGGTCACGGTGGTTCGCAGGTGCGCTGAACTTCCCGAACTGCTTGCTGCCTGCCAGAGCGGGCTGGCGAGGGCGGCAGTCGTGGCAGAGGGTTCAGAGGGGCTGACCGCGTCCCTGGTTGACCGTCTTGGAGCTGTTGGCGTGGCGATCGTCGCGCTGACCGATAACGCGGAGGAGGCAGCCAGACTCCGCACGATAGGTGTCGCTTCGGCGCTGTCGGGCGTTGAGTCCGCGGAGCTTTCGGACAGGATCGCGGACGCCGTCGCCCAGCTGACCGGCGCGCTTCGTCCGGCGAACCTCAGCGCGCCCGCCGATACCGCTGCTGCACTGGCACCGGATCCCGTTGTGCCGGCGGTGGACGAGGAGGGGCGCGGGGCCGGGAAGCTGATCGTTGTTTGGGGTCCCGCCGGATCTCCGGGACGTACAACGGTTGCTGTGAACATCGCCGGTGAGATGGCAGCCGACGGCCGGTCAGTCCTGCTGGTCGACGCCGACACGTACGGCGCAAGCGTGGCGGCAGTGCTGGGACTCCTGGATGAGTCAGCCGGGCTTGCCCAGGCGTGCAGGCTTGCAGACCAGGGCCTGCTGGACGCCGAGGCACTGCGGAAGGTGGCCGCCACGGTCGCCACCACGGCCGGGACGTTCCGGGTGCTGACCGGCATAACCCGGGCCGATCGGTGGACGGAACTCCGCGCCCCTGCCCTGGGACTGGTCCTTGAGCGGGCCCGGCAGATTGCCGACGTTGTGGTGGTGGACACCGGGTTTTGCCTTGAGGCGGATGAGGAACTGAGCTTTGACACCACGGCGCCTCGACGGAACGCGGCGACACTGCGTCCGCTGGAACTGGCGGACACTGTGTACGCCGTCGGCGCTGCTGATCCCGTGGGTGTTCCACGGCTGGTCCGTGCACTTGCCGAGCTGGAGGGCGCAGTCCCGCACGCATCGCCCACAGTCGTAATGAACAAGGTGCGTTCGTCGTCCGTGGGAAGGGCCCCCGAGCGCCAACTGCGGGATGCGTGGGAACGGTACGGCCCCGCGTCCAGCCTCAAGGCATTCCTGCCTTACGACCCTGTCGCCGCCGACGCCGCACTCCTGGCGGGATCACTGCTGATCGAAGCGTCGCCCGAATCGACCCTCCGGCGCGCTATCCGGGAACTGGTTTGTGCACCCGACCAGCGAAAGTCCAAATCATCTGTATTTTCTTCCACACCGCGGCGAAGGGCAAAGGACTAGGCTCGCCATAAGAGCTGCAAAGGTGCGGCGAGAATTTCTGATGGAGGCGTTGTCGATGTCGTCTGGATCCAGTGTGGAGGACCAGCCCCTCTCCATTGAAAGCCTTGAAGGCTTCATGGGGGACTACTACCAGCACCTGGCTGAGGAGGATGCCCGAAGCTACCCCCGCGACGTACTGGAGTCCCGGGCCGAGGAACACCGCCGGACAGCATCAGGACGGCAGCCCGGGCAGGCGAAGATCTCGATCGTCGACGAAGAGGACAGCAGCGTCATCTTTGTCGTCACCGACGACATGCCGTTTCTTGTCGACTCCGTGAACTCAGAACTGGTCAGGCAGCACGCCGCCATCAAGCTTGTGGTCCACCCGCTTTTCGTGGCCACCAGGAACCGGGAAACGGGCGAACTGGTCAAGGTCAACAGGGTCCCCGCGCACTTGGGCATATCAAGTGGGGATACCGCGGCAATGCCAAACCTCTCCCACCTCATCGCGCAGGGTGAGAACGCGTCGCACATGGAGTCGTGGATCGCCGTCGAAATCCAACGCGTCTCCGACGACGTGAAGGCGTCCCTGCTCGCCGGCCTGACCCGCGTGCTGAAAGACGTGCGCGCCGCCGTCGAAGACTGGCCCAAAATGCGCCAAAAGGCCCTGGAAATCGCCGAAAGCCTGGACCGGGTAGCCAATCCCGCCCAGATTGCCGAACTGCGGCAGGCCAAGGACCTGCTGCGGTGGCTTGACGAAGGGAACTTCACGTTCCTCGGCTACCGTGAGTACGACCTTCTCAACGTGGACGGCGAAGACGTCCTCGAACTGCGCGAGGACAGCGGCCTCGGGCTGCTGCGCGCGGCCGCCGACTCCCCGCACATCCAGCACCTCACTGATACCGGCCGTAAGAAGGCCCGCGAAAAGCGTGCACTGGTCATCACGAAGGCCAATTCACGGTCCACCGTCCACCGCTCGGCCTACCTGGACTACATCGGCATCAAAAGCTTCGACGCCGCGGGCAACGTCAACGGGGAGCGCCGTTTCATCGGTCTTTTCGCCACCAGCGCCTACGCCGGCTCCGTCCGCGATATTCCCATTGTCCGGGAGAAAGTGGATGCCGTGCTGCAGAGCGCGGGTTTCCCGCCGGACTCGCACTCGGGCAAGGACCTCCTGGGAATCCTCGAAACCTACCCCCGGGATGAACTTTTCCAGATCGAAATTCCCGACCTTGCCGCCACCGCGCTGGGAATCCAGAAGCTGCAGGAACGGCGGCGTACCCGCCTGTTCCTGAGGCCGGACATCTACGGCCGGTTCATGTCCGCCGTCGTTTACCTGCCGCGCGACCGTTACACCACCAACGTCCGGCTTCGCATAGAACAGGAACTGCGGGAAACGTTCCAGGCGGTCTCGATTGATTACGAAGCCCGTATGACGGAGTCCGCCCTCGCCAGGCTGTTCTTCCGTATTCGGCTGCCCAAGGATGCCGACGTCAGCCACGTCAACAGCGATGAGCTGGAAAAGCGGCTGGTCCGGGCCGCAAGGTCATGGAGTGAAGGCATCGCGGAAGTCCTGCGTGAAGGGCGGGATGCGACCGAAGCCAAGGAACTCGCCGCTGTCTGGGCCGAAGCGTTCCCGGCCAGCTACCGCGTGGACTACGAAGTAGAGGACGCGCTTGAGGACATTGCGCGTTTCGAAAAGTACGGGGCCGCCGCGGAGCGGACCACCGGCGCGCGGCAGGAACGGCCGGGCGTCCACGTGTACCTTCCAGAAGGGGCCGGCGCCACCCTGGAAGAGGATGCAAGGGTCAAGCTCTACATGTTGGAGCCCAAGAGCCTGAGCCAGATTTTGCCGTACTTCCATAATCTCGGACTCGAGGTCCTGGATGAACGGCCGTTTGAAATCGAAACAGCAGACCACCGCGACTTCTTCCTGTACGACCTGGGTTTGAAATACCCGGCCGGCGTGGACCCGATGTCAACCGGAGAGCTTCTCGCGGAATCCTTCGGGGCGGCTGTCACCGGCGCTGCGGAATCGGACAGCTTTGACCGGCTGGTGCTGAGGGAGGGCCTGCACTGGCGGCAGATCACCGTACTGCGCGCCTATGCCCGTTACATGCGCCAGATGGGCAACAGCAGCTCCTTCGGCTTCATGGCGGACACGCTCCTCGCGAACCCCAACGTGACAAGGGGCCTCACGGCGCTCTTTGCCGCCCGCTTTGACCCGGCCTTGACTGACGGAGACCGGTCCGAGGCACAGGCCTCCGTGGGACGGGACCTGGCAGCATCCATCGAAAAGGTGGCAACGCTGGACGCCGACCGCGTGCTGCGCACCTTCGTCAACCTCATTGAGGCCACGCTTCGCACCAACTTCTACCAGGACAAGCCGCACCTGAGCTTCAAGCTGAATCCCGCGCGGATCGAAGGACTGCCCTTCCCGCGGCCCATGTTTGAAATTTGGGTTTACTCCCCACGAGTTGAGGGTGTGCACCTTCGGTTCGGCAAGGTGGCGCGTGGCGGACTGCGCTGGTCTGACCGGCGGGAGGATTTCCGGACGGAGGTCCTGGGCCTGGTGAAGGCGCAGACGGTCAAGAACGCCGTCATCGTGCCAACCGGTGCCAAGGGCGGCTTCTTCGCCAAGCAGCTTCCCGATCCCGCCACGGACCGCGCCGCCTGGATGGCCGAGGGCGTCGAAAGCTATAAGACGTTCATCCGTGGGCTGCTGGATCTAACTGACAACCTTCTCACGGAAGGCGGCGGCGAACGGCTCGTGCCGCCGTCGAACGTTGTCAGGCATGACGACGACGACTCCTACCTGGTGGTCGCGGCGGACAAGGGAACGGCTACTTTCTCAGACATTGCCAACAGCCTTTCCGCGGAGTACGGCTTCTGGCTTGGCGACGCCTTCGCCTCCGGCGGCTCCGTGGGGTACGACCACAAGGCCATGGGCATCACGGCCCGCGGCGCCTGGGAATCGGTCAAGCGGCACTTCAGCGAGCTGGACCTGGATACCCAGACCGAGCCGTTCACGGTGGTGGGTGTGGGGGACATGTCCGGTGACGTGTTTGGCAATGGGATGCTCCTGTCCCGGCACATCCGCCTGCTGGCTGCCTTCGACCACCGGCACATCTTCCTGGACCCGGAGCCGGACGAGGAGTCCTCGTTTGCGGAGCGGCAGAGACTTTTCGAGCTGCCCCGGTCCTCGTGGGACGACTACGACAAGTCGCTGATCAGTGAAGGCGGCGGGGTCTTCGCCCGGCAGGCCAAGTCCATTCCCGTGTCCACGCAGGTTCGGACCGCGCTGGGGCTCCCGGCGGACACCACTGAACTCAGCCCTCCCGAGCTGCTGCGTGCCATCCTGCTGGCGCCTGCCGACCTTCTCTACAACGGCGGTATCGGTACCTACGTCAAGGCGAGTTCCGAATCCAACGCATCCGTGGGGGACAAAGCCAACGATGCCATCCGCGTCAACGGCCGGGACCTGCGCGTCAAGGTGGTGGGTGAAGGCGGAAACCTGGGCATGACCCAGCGCGGACGTATCGAGGCAGCGTTGCAGGGCGTCATTCTCAACACGGACGCGATCGACAACTCCGCCGGCGTGGACTGCTCGGACCACGAAGTGAACATCAAGATCTTCGTTGACCGGATGGTTGCGGCTGGCAAACTGCCGGCCGGTGAGCGGGCCGACTTCCTCGCCTCCATGACCGATGAGGTGGGCCGGCTGGTCCTCGAAGACAACATCGACCAGAACATCCTGCTGCTGAACGACAGGACCCGCGTCGCGGAGTGGAGCCCGAGCTACGAGCGGCTCATGGACTGGCTGGAGAAGAGCGCCGACTTGAATCGCGACCTGGAAGCGCTGCCCAGCACGGCAATGCTCCGGGACCGGCTGCAGCAAGGCCAGGGCCTGACTTCTCCCGAGCTTTCGGTGCTGGCCGCCTACGCCAAGATCGAGCTTGCATCGGCGCTGCGGGACAGCGACCTTGCCGATGACCCGTGGTTCCGGCAGACGCTGCGTTCCTACTTCCCGCACCAGGTGCGGGAACGCTTCGATGCGGAACTGGACACCCACCCCCTGCGCCGCGAGATTATCGCCACCGTGGTGGCGAACGACATGATCAACCTGGGCGGCATCACCTTCGCCTTCCGCGTCATGGAGGAAACCTCGGCCAGTGAAGTGGCCGTGGCCAAGGCATTCGTGGCGCTGCGCGAGGTGTACGAACTGGATGCGATGGTGGGCGAGCTGAACAGCCTGCCTGCCTCGTTCCCCACGGAGCACTGGAGCACCGTCCACCTGGACATCCGCCGGCTTCTGGACCGTGCGGTCCGGTGGCTGCTGAGCCAGGAGAGCGTTTCACGCCCCATCGCCGACGTGGTGGCCGAGTTCAAGCCGCTCATGGATCCCATGCGGGCCCGGCTGCTGGACTACCTGCGCGGCGACGACCGCGAGCGGGTGGCGGAATGGCTGGCGAAGGGCCGCGAGTGGCAACTGCCCGAAGGCCTTGCCCTGCGCTGGGCAGAACTGTTCGAGAGCTTCGTGCTGCTGGACATCGCAAAGATCGCCCGGACCCGGAAAGACCCGGTGGAGCAGATCGCCGCCGTCTACTACACGGTGTTCAACCGGTTCCATGCCGACTCGCTGCTGGAGCGGATCAGCAGCCTGCCCCGACAGGACCGGTGGCAGGCGCTGGCAAGGGCTGCCCTGCGCGACGATCTGTACTCAACGGTGTCGGACATGACGACGGCGGTGCTGGACGCTACGTCTGCCGCCGACGCCCCCGATGCACGGCTCAAGGACTGGGAGGCACAAAATGCCGAGCAGCTGGGCAGGGCAAAGAGCATGTTCGACGAGGTGAATGCACTCGAGGCCGACGACATGGCCTCGCTGTCGGTAGCATTGAGGCTCTTGAGGTCAATCGTCCGACGCTAGCAATCCGGCGTCGCAAATGGAGGTGCAGTGGCAATCTTTACGGACCCTATCAGGGAACATGCTGATTTCGGGCCGGGCGATGCCGAATGGCTGCACCTCCTGGTGGGGGACTGGCAGATGGTCGCGGACTTGGCGTTCGCCGACCTGGCGCTCTGGTTCCCCCACCCGGAGCTTGGCTACATCGCTTTGGCGCACGTACGCCCGTCCACCACACACACGGCGTTCCACAGCGACTTCGTCGGCGAGGGAATCCGGTCAGACCTGCAACCGCTCGTGGACAAAGCCTGGAACTCCCGTTCCATTGAGCGCTCCAGCGAGACGAACTGGAACAGCGAGATGGCGCTGCGGGTGGAGGCCGTCCCCATGGTCCGCAACGGACGGACCCTTGCGGTAGTCACCACCCATATGGACCTCTCCAGTTCACGCATGCCGTCACGGCTGGAGTTGACCTACCGCCAGTGCGCCTACGACCTCCTGCGGATGGGCACGCTTGGGTTGTGGCCCGACTTCGCCTCACCTACCGGCTCCCGCCGGGGCGCGCCCCGCGTAGGGGACGGCCTCATCCGGCTGGATGCCGATGGCGTGGTCCAGTACGCCAGTCCCAACGGAGTGTCGGCCTTCCGGCGCCTGGGTGACGGCGAATCCCTGGAAGGGCGCTCGCTCGCCGAAGTCACCGCCGGCCTGCTCAAGGACCGGCGCATGGTCGATGAGACCCTGCCGCTGGTTGTCACCGGACGCATGCCATGGCGCAGCGAGATCGAGTCCCGCGGGGTCAGCCTGTCCCTGCGGGCCATTCCGCTCCGGGACGAACAGCAGCGGTTCGGCGCCCTGGTTCTCTGCCGTGACGTCTCCGAATTGCGCCGACGCGAAATGGAGCTGGTGACCAAGGACGCCACCATCCGGGAGATCCACCACCGGGTCAAGAACAATCTCCAGACCGTGGCTGCGCTCTTGCGGATGCAGTCCAGGCGCATGGTCAGCGATGAGGCGAAGCAGGGCCTGGAGCAGGCGATGCGGCGCGTTGCCACGATCGCGCTGGTCCACGAGACATTGTCGCAGGGCCTGACGCAAAGTGTTGATTTCGACGAACTGATCGGGCGCCAGTTCAGGCTGTCTGCTGAGGTGGCCTCCCCGTCGCAGCAGGTCCGGACCGAACGGTCAGGGACCTTCGGTGAACTTCCCAGCGATCTTGCCACCCCGCTGGCCCTCGTCATCAACGAACTGGTGACCAACGCTGTGGAGCATGGCCTTGAAGGAAGGGCAGGAACAGTCTGGCTTGTTGCCGACCGGTCCGAAGGGGACGACGGCGAAGAACTGACTGTGACCATCGCCGATGACGGGGTGGGTCTTCCGCAGACTCCGCACGTTGAGGGGCTCGGGCTTCAGATCGTGCGCACGCTTGTCACCAGCGAGTTGGGCGGGACCATCACGTGGGAGCGCCGCGAGGGCGGCGGGACCGAGGTCAAGATCCGGCTCAGCCTGGCCGGGAAGTAGGGGGTACCGGTCCGGCCACAGATCCAAGGGCCGGACGGTGAGTAATACAGGCACCGTAGAACAGATCGAGGCCCCTGGACGATCCATGTGGATTGTCCAGGGGCCTCTGTTCTGCGGTTGCTAGGTCCGATGCTGACCGGCCTGCGGTGCCGTGCCTTCCTAGGAGGCGCGGCGCGCGCGGGCGGCGCGCCGTTTAAGCGCGCGGCGCTCGTCTTCGCTCATGCCGCCCCATACGCCGGCGTCCTGGCCGGACTCGAGGGCCCACTGCAGGCAGGTGTCTACGACAGGGCACCGGCGGCAGACGCTCTTGGCTTCCTCGATCTGCAGGAGGGCAGGTCCTGTGTTCCCAACGGGGAAAAACAGTTCCGGGTCCTTGTCAAGGCACGCTGCGCGGTTACGCCAATCCATGCTGATCAGTTGCTCCATTTCTGGGAAATGCCTTTGTGAAATTATTCACTAGTGGCTACAAAGGAAAGGGGCCCTCAGGGCCCCCTTGGTCATCTGCATCAAGCCTGTCATGTTAACGCTGTGTAAACAAGGGGTAATAACGCTTGATATCCGCTGAAACCTGAGCGATGCATCACAGTGTCGGCTCCCGCCCTCACCAGTGTCCGACTATGTCCGGTAGGGTGCCAGTGTGTCAAGACCCCCGGTAAACCCAGCAGGCGCCCCCTCTTCTCCTGATGAGCCCCGTGACGGTGCTGACCCCTGGGCCGGCGATCGTCCGGCAACCGTGCCGGCCGCGGCCAAGGTGGTGGCCATTGTGACTGCTGCAGAGGCGACGGCTTTGCTGGCAGCCGCCGGGTGGTACGCCTACGAGCTGCTCAGCGGGAGCCCTGTGCTGTCCTTCTGGGGTGCCGTCTTCACCTTGGGGCTCCTGCTTGCTTTCTCCGCGTGGCTGTTTGCGGTGTCCGTCTTTTTGTACAGGGGCTACCGCTGGACCCGGGCGGCCGCATTGGTGGCCCAACTGTTCGTCCTGACCATAGGCGTACCTGCCATAACCAGCGGCCTGGTCCTTGCCGGGTTGGCGATGCTGGTACCCGCTGTTATCGCCATCGTCTTCCTGTTCTCCAACAACGTGATCAACCATGCCTCCCGAACCGGAAGTGCTCCGCCCGCACTTTGACCTGCAGCGCGGGGCCTGGCCGCCTCTCCGCGGGACGGCGTTCGACGGGCAACCGGCATGCTCAGCCTGTCGCGCCCGCCCAGGCCACCTGAACGGGGCAGGACCGCCCGCCGGAGATGAGGACGCCACGCCCCGGCGGAGCGTTGGACTCAACTTCGAATCTGATCCCAAACAGGTCGCCATCCGCCAGGGAACGTGGCCCCAGCAGAAGTCCGGCGCCGGCGCCCCTTGCGTTCATGACCAGCGGAACGCGTTGGAAAAGCAGTGGGCTGAAGGCAGCAGTGACCATCAGGGAGTGGCCCAAAGCGGCCAGCTGCTCCAGAGCCCTCAACGCCGGAAGGGCCAGCAGATCAACGTCGTCAACCAGCAGTACGGTCTCCCGCGAAAGCCCCCCGCTCTCCGCCTGCATAAGCACGTCCCGCCAAAAATCTTCTGCGCCTTCTGCCGGTACCGGACACGTGCACCACTGCTGTCCCGGGTTGAGTGCTGCCAGCGCGAGCAGGGTATTGCTTTTGCCGCTTCCCGGGTTGCCAAGAATGGCGGTGACTCCGCTGCCAGGCATCCGCAAGGACGCTGGAGCGGGTTCGTCTCCGGCTACACCTAGGAGGACGTTGCGTGGCCGGCGGGGCGGTTCCGATAGTTCGGAGCAGTGCGTACCGCCAGGCGGGTCCTGGTCTGGGGACCGCAGGGCTCGTTGGGGTGTCCCCGCCGCCGACATGACCGCTGCGACCTGCCGGACCGTGATTTTCGCCGGGAGGGGTTCAATGCGGAATGGAGTCGATGCGGCTGGCGGATATCCGGCGCCTCTCCGGCCTGTGCCAGCCTGCAGATCGGGGGTGCGGTAGAACTGGCAGGCAACGGGGTTGCCGCCCGAGACAGGGCCGAAGGCTACAGCCCTGCCCTTGACGGCCGGGACGGCAGGCATCCGCGGCCACAGGGCGCGGCTCTCCTCGGTGGAGCAGGCTGGAAAAAAGAAACGATTGGGAAGCGCACCAAAGAACCTGGCGGTGACAAGCTCCCGCTCCCCATGGACCAGGAGCGTTATCCCTGCCCTGGCGCCGTCGCGCACGAGGTCCAGAACCAGATCTTCCGCCCAGGCCAGCGGTCCGGACCGGAATGCCGAAACCCAGGATCCCCAGCCGATGATGACGAGGACGAGAGGTACCGGATTGGAGGCGGGTTGACTCAACCGCTGCCCCAGTTCACGGACGAGCCGCTCCAGGATGCGCACTCCACGCCGCAGATCGTGCAAGGCGGCGTGGGCGCCCACCCGTGCTTCACCTGCCAGCGGGCAAAGACTCCCGTCCGCGTCCAGGAAATAGAAATGGGCTCCATCAGGACTGGCCATTAGTTCATGGACAGTTAATTCCAGTGCCGATCCGGCCCCGGAAGTTGGACTGCCAATGAAGGCTGCGTGACCGTGCTTGGCATGGCTCCACAGAAGGGGCTGAAGTTCTTGTTGCTCGGGAACATCCATCAGGCCGAGGCAGATCTGGCCCGCCACAGCCACGGGTTCCAGGGCCAGTGAGTCAGCGGTTCCCGAATCCGAGGATGGCGCGTTCGGGTCGGGCTTTTCCAGTTCAGTCGGCAGTGGAGGTGCGACAGGCCTTCTCGGTGCTGGTCTCTGCTGGGCAGCGCACAGGCTCCTCACCAAGGCTGCCAGCGGTTCCACTGCCTGTGCGGGGGTGGGTGCAGGGGCTCGTCTGTCGCCTGGTTCGGCTGCCTGGCAGGCGAGATAGTCCATTGTCCGCTGGACAGAAACGGCACTTGGCTGTTTGCGATCGGAGACTGACGACAGGGACGCGGCCTGGAACTCCTCGGCCGGCTCCGTTCCGCGCGCCAGGAAGGCGCGGCCGGGGGTATTAACACTGATGGCCGAAGCGTCCCTGGAATTGACGATGTCGACAGATTCCATGTCGGACTGCACGCGAAGTGCAATGCTCGAGGTGACGTTTGCACGGATGTCAGCTGTCAACGCTCCCTGCGGCCTCTGAGTGGCCATGATCAAGTGGATGCCCAGTGACCGTCCGATCGATGCTATCCGCAGCAGCTCACGAAGCACTTCCGGCGCGTCGTCAACCAGCATCCTGAACTCATCGATGACGATGACGAGGTGGGGGAGCACAAAATCCTTGGCCGCCGGTGCGGAGCGGTACGTGGAGACGTCAGGGACGCGGGCCGCGGCGAGGCAGCTCTCCCGCAGCCTCACTTCGGCGCGAAGCGATGTCAGTGTCCGCTCCATCTCGGAATCGGAAAGATCCGTCTGCAGTCCCACGCAATGGAAGAGCCCGCTGAGCGGACCAAGACCTGAACCGCCCTTGAAATCGATGAAGAAGAAGTTGACCCGGTCCGGCGGATAGGACAAGGCCAGCGCCAGGGCCATGCTCCGGAGCAGTTCCGACTTCCCTGAGCCTGTGGTGCCTGCCACCACGAGGTGCGGACCGTCGGCCAGGAGGTCGAAGGTCTTCGTTCCCGACCTGCAAACGCCCAAGGGTACTGGCAATCCGATGTTTCGGGCGCTGCAGTCCCATCTGCTTGCGGTAGCCGCGAGCGTCAGTGGCAGGACTTCGTCAAGGCTGCAGGAAGCGGGAACGGTCTTGGCCTGTTCCTTGTCACGAATCAGGGCACCGGCGAGGTGCCGGCAGAAAGCGGTAAAGACTTCGTCCGGGACCAGGTCAGGGACAAACACAGTACCGCGGTGGTTCTGCACCACGGTTGATGCGCGCTCGGACAGGAGGACGTCAGGTGCAGGCCAATCGCCGTCTTCAGGCAGGAAGTGAAGAACCTGCCACCCCCGCTGGAGCGCTGCTTCCCGGAGCGACTTTTCCACCACCGCTCCGGAGTTATCCCCCCGGATCAAAAGGACTCCCCGCCCGCAGCCCTGTTGCTCGCTGCCGTCCACTGCATTAAGGGCGGCGGACAGTGTTGCAGTGAGCGTCACTCTGCTGAGATACCGGGCTGCGAGGGGTAGGGCTTCCGGCAGCCCGTGGACGACGACATTCATCGTGCCCGTGCGCGGGTATGCCGCAAGTTGCATGAGAAGGGAGCGGAGGGTGCCATCGGTGGCAAAGCGCGGGCCGCCCAGGGTGGTGAGCGGGACGTCCGGGTCCAGAACGACGGGGACGATTCCTGCCCGTGGGATGGTCGCGGCAGCACCGGGCGGTTCGATCCTGACATTGGCCGGCTGTTCTGCCTGTCCCAGCCGCAGCCACACCCCGTCGCCGGGGGAATCCGGGCTGGACGTCCCTTCAGTCAGCCGGGCCGCAAGAGCAACGATGGACAGGGAAGGGGCGCACCGTCGTCGGCGTTCCCTGTCATCTTCAACAGCCGACTTCAGGGCCGCGGACAGGTCCCGCCTGTGCCGCCGTCCGCTGACCGCGGGCACCAGGACCGAAAACACCGAAACCGCGGAAAAGGCCAGAAACATCCACATGCCGGTGAGAAATGCCAGCAGTACCCCAAGTGCCAGTGGGAGAATCGCGGTCAGAAGGAGTGCCGTGCGGTTTCCTGGATCAGGGCGGCCGGACACCACGATAGGTTCCGCCACCGACTTTCCTGCTTCCGAGAGGACTCTATGGGGCACATCTGCAAACACCAGCGATAGGTTCGATTGACCGCACCTGATGGTTGAGTCCGTTGAGATAACCGTGTTCCGTATCCTTTGGCCGTCGACATACGTCCCGTTGGCGCTGTCCAGGTCAACCAATATGATCTCCGTGTCAGTGACCACCACACTGGCATGTTCACGGGACAACTCCGGGTCCGGGATGACAATCCGTGTGCCGCTTCGACCGATGGTGTAGGTGCCACGCCGTAATGGCACAACGGTTCCCGCTGCTGCTCCGCTGTCGATGGCGAGGACCAGGGGAGGGACGGCATCGGCAATTGGCGGGCGCCGTGGCCGCCTGCTCGAAGGTGGGGTGCCGCCGTCGACAAGGATTGCCGCCTCTACGAGCGGCGGCACGCCGAGGACCAGGGAACGCAGATCCTGCCCGTCCACTCTGACTGAGCCCGCACCGTACTTCCGGACCAACTGTTCGTGAATGACGTACCCTGCCGTGCCGGCCGGTGCATCAATGGACAGTTCCACGGGTGGCTGGGGACGCGGTGATCCCGGTCCGCCCACCAGAGTGCAATTAAGCGTCATGGGTAGTTGGTCCCTCGTGCATGCACCCACGCTAGCCACCGGCCTCAGTGCGGGGCATTGGCTTCTGCGCCTATGTGGATAACCTGCACTGGGATAACGGGGTCCTTCGCCTGCCCATCGGGACCCCGTGTGCCGGGTCACAGCGGGAATGCTGATTCGACGGGCCCTGCAGTCACTCGGGTAGGCTAGAGCAGCAGACACTGCGCACCATTGCGCTGCCCGCATTCGAACCAGGAGATTTTGTGACCGCTGACCTCGTCATCGTAGGGTCCGGCTTTTTTGGCCTGACAATCGCAGAACAGGCCGCCACTGAGCTCGGCCTGAAGGTCGTTGTCATCGACCGCCGCCACCACATCGGCGGAAACGCGTACAGCGAAAAGGAAGAGCAGACCGGGATCGAGATCCACCGGTACGGCGCCCACCTCTTCCATACCTCGAACGAGCGGGTGTGGGAGTACGTCAACCGGTTCACCACCTTCACTGACTATGTGCACAAGGTCTATGGCGTCCACAAGGGCGAGGTCTATTCGCTTCCCATCAACCTGGCCACCATCAACCAGTTCTTCCGGGCCAATCTCACCCCCGGCCAGGCCCGCGACCTCATCCAGGAACAGGCAGGGGAACTGGCGGGAACTGACCCCCAGAACCTGAACGACAAGGGCATCCAGCTGATCGGCCGCCCCTTGTACGAGGCCTTCATCAAGCACTACACCGGCAAGCAGTGGCAGACAGATCCCAAGGACCTGCCGGCCGGTATCATTTCCCGGCTGCCTGTGCGCTACAACTATGACAACCGGTACTTCAATGACAAGTACGAGGGCCTGCCGACCAACGGCTACACCGCCTGGATCGAAAAGATGGCAGAGCACCCCAACATCGAGGTGCGGCTCAATACCGACTTCTTCGATGAGTCCCACGAGTACAGCAAGAACAAGGTCGTGGGCAACATTCCTGTCGTCTACACCGGCCCGGTGGATCGGTACTTCGACTATGCCGAGGGCGACCTGTCCTGGCGCACCATCGACTTCGAGGAAGAAGTCCTTGAGATGGGCGACTTCCAGGGCACGTCGGTTGTGAACTACAACGACGCAGACGTCCCCTACACCCGCATCATCGAACCGCGCCACTTCCACCCGGAGCGCGACTACCAGACCGAAAAGACGGTCATCATGCGCGAGTTCTCGCGCTTTGCCGAAAAGGGCGATGAGCCTTACTACCCGGTCAACACCTCCGCGGACAGGGAACGCCTCCTGAAGTACCGAGACCTCGCTGCGGCCGAAAAGGACGTATTGTTCGGCGGCAGGCTGGGCACCTACAAGTACCTCGACATGCACATGGCCATCGGCGCCGCTCTCAGCATGTTTGACAACAAGATCCGGCCGCACTTCGAAAGCGGCGTACAGCTTGAAAGCGGGGGAGTCGACGCATGAGCGTCCCTACCGACAACAAGACGAAGAACACCGTGAGGGCTGACGCTGTTAAGGACCGGGGAGCGTGGCAGACGCTTCAGCGTGTGATCCTGCCCAGTGCCAGCCAGATGGACACGGTGCCCCTCTATATGGACATGGGCACCGCGACGGGCATTCAGTTGCCCACCGCCGGCGACCGCGACGGTAAGACCGCGAAGCCCCGGACCATCAGCAGCCCCACCAAAGAAGCGCACGTTGAAGACTTCCTTTCGCGGCACTCAACGTCTGTCCGTTCCGGCGAACGGGTGTCTTTCGGCACCTACTTCAACGCTTTCCCCGCCAGCTACTGGCGTCGGTGGACGACAGTAGACAAGATCCGACTCCAGGTCCGGACCCAGGGCGCCGGCTCGGTTATCGTCTACAAGTCGAACGCCCGCGGTTCCCTGCAGCGGGTGGACACCCGCCGGGTTGAAGGCAACGCGGAGAGCACGTTTGAACTTTCACTGGCGCCCTTCGGCGACGGCGGGTGGTACTGGTTCGACCTGCTGGCCGGAACCGAGCCCTTGATCATGCTCGACGCGGAATGGCAGGGTCCGGCGGTCGAAACAACGCCGGGGTCCGTCACGCTCCAGATCACCACCCTGAACAAAACGGATTTCTGCCTCAACAACCTGCGGCTCCTTGCCGACAGCGAAGAAGCGCTGGCCCACGTGCAGGAAATCCTGATTGTTGACCAGGGCACACAGAAACTCTCCGACGCTGAGGGGTTCGACGACGTCAAGCGTTCCCTCAGGGGCAAGCTCCGCATCATCAACCAGTCCAACCTGGGCGGTTCGGGCGGGTTTGCGCGGGGCATGTTCGAGGCTGTCGAGAACGGCAGCGACTACGCCCTGTTGATGGACGATGACGTCGTTGTTGAGCCTGAGAGCATCATTCGCCTTCTGACGTTCGCGGACCGGTGCAAGACTCCGACCCTCGTCGGAGGGCACATGTTCGACCTCTACAACCGGACGGTCCTGCACACCTTCGGCGAAGTGGTAAACCCTTACCGGTTCCAGCCTTCGCTACCCAGCGAGGACATGATCCTGGGCCACGACTTCCTGTCGTCCAACCTTCGCCAAACCCCGTGGCTGCATCGGCGTTGCGACGTCGATTACAACGGCTGGTGGATGTGCCTGATCCCCACCCAGGTAATCCGGGAGATCGGACTCTCACTCCCGCTGTTCATCAAGTGGGACGATTCCGAATATGGGCTGCGGGCCAAGGCGGCCGGATACCCCACGGTGTCGTTACCGGGCTCAGCTGTTTGGCACGTGTCCTGGATTGATAAGGACGACCTCGTTGGCTGGCAGGCCTACTTCCACGCCCGCAACAGGGTGGTGGCCGCCCTCCTTCACAGTCCCTACGAGTTCGGCGGCAGGGTCATCAAGGAGTCGCAATACGCTGACATCAAGCATTTGGTGTCCATGCAGTACGCCACCGCCCAGGGCCGGCAATGGGCCCTGGAAGATGTGCTGAAGGGGCCGGAAGCCTTGCCAGGGCTGTTGTCAGCCAAGCTGCCGCAGATCCGCGAGATGATGTCCGCGCATTCGGATGCTGTCTTCCGTCCTAATCCGGAAGACTTTCCGGCCCCCAAGATGGATAAGCCTCCCCGCCGGGGCCACGGTCCCTCGAAGCCGGGAAAGCTGACACTTCTGCCCTGGGCTGCCAAGACCGTCGTTCGGCAACTGGCGAGCCCTGTCCATGGCACCAGCGCAGAGCGCCCGCAGACAACTATCGCCCACCAAGACAACCGGTGGTGGCGCATGGCGCAGTACGACAGCGCTGTAGTGTCCAACGCTGAAGGCACCGGAGCCTCCTGGTACCGCCGGGATCCCAAGGAACTGAGGAAGATGCTGGCCGAAAGTGCCCGTCTTCACTCTGCCCTCCTCAAGGACTGGCCGGCCCTAAGCAGGAAGTACAAAGCAGCAGTCTCGGACCTCACCTCCATGGAGTCCTGGAGGAAGACGTTCGAACAACATACCCAGAACGAGATCAAGTGAGCGCAATCGCATCCGGTGAGTTGACCACTCCCGGACTGGGGGGTGGCCTGCGGGACATCAGGCAGTCAGGCTTCCTTCTTAAGCTGCTGGTACGGAAAGAACTCAAAGTGCGCTACCGAGGGTCGGTCTTGGGCCTGCTCTGGTCGTATGTGAAGCCCGGCGTGCAGTTCATCGTCTTCTACGTGGCCCTGGGAGTCTTTCTCGGACTGGAACGAAGCTCACGGAATCCGGAGGGGCTGACAAACTATGCGGTCTACCTGTTTTCCGGAATTGTCCTGATCAACTTCTTCTCAGAGGCCCTGGGCAATGCGGCCAGGTCCATCGTCAATAACGGAAACCTCATCAAGAAGATCTATCTTCCGCGCGAGCTCTTTCCTGTGGCGTCAGTGTGGGTTTCTGCTGTGCACTTCTTCCCGCAGCTGGTGGTGCTCATCGTCGGTTGCCTATTCGCCGGTTGGCATCCCAACGTGTTTCAATTGCTCGCTGCGGTGGCCGGCTTTGCTATCGTTGCCCTCCTTGCGACGGGCCTGGGTCTTCTGTTCGGCGCGGCCAACGTCTACTTCCGTGACTCCGAGAACCTGGTGGACATGCTCCTGATGGTTGCCACCTGGGCATCGCCCGTCATGTATGCATGGTCCATGGTGCAGGAGAAGCTGGGAGCAGGATGGTTCGCTGTCTACCAAGCGAACCCGATCACGATCGGCGTAGAGCTTTTTCACTACGCGTTTTGGTTCCCGACGACTGACGGTTCCGTTTCCATGCCCCCCAATCTGTTTAGTATTTGGCTGCTGGTTGGGCTGGGTGTTGCCTTGGCGATCCTCGTCTTGGGCCAATTCACTTTCCGCCGCCTTGAGGGCCGTTTCGCGCAGGAGCTCTGAGTGGTCAACGCAATTGAAGTTTCTGACATCAGCAAGCAATTCGTCCTTCGTCATACGCGATCCATCAAGGAAGCCGTCGTTTGGCTCGTGAAAGGGCGCAAAGGGGATCTTTCGGAGAAGTTCCACGCACTAAAGAACGTTTCTCTCAACGTCGAGGCGGGGGAAACTGTGGCGCTGCTGGGCCTGAACGGCTCCGGCAAGTCCACTTTGCTCAAGCACATTTCCGGAGTCATGCTTCCTGATTCAGGAACGGTAAAGACAAGGGGCAGGGTCGCAGGACTGATCGAAGTCGGCGCGGGCTTCCACCCGGACCTCTCCGGACGCGACAACGTGTTCCTTAACGGCGCCATCCTGGGAATGACTGAGCAGCAGATCAAGGACCGGTTCGACGATATCGTCGAGTTTTCCGAGATCGGGCAATTCATCGATACAGAGGTTAAGTTCTATTCCTCCGGCATGTACTTGCGGCTGGCGTTTTCGGTTGCTGTCCACACAGACCCGGAAGTCTTTCTTATTGATGAGATCCTTGCGGTCGGAGACGAACCTTTCCAGCGCAAATGTATTGACAAGATCCAGGAGCTGGCCCGGGACGGTAAGACCCTGGTCGTGGTAAGCCATGACCTGGACCTTGTCTCCCGGATTTGTCAGCGGGGTGTTCTCCTCAAACACGGAGAAATGATCTACGACGGCCCGATACGCGAGGCCGTCGGCCTGTTGCGTCATTGAGCTAAGTAACCTTATGTCGCGGTTAGCATCCTAACCGGCCGCGATGTTTCAACGGGCAGCAGCGGCATGCAGAATACCCGCGCTCCAGTAGCCGTACGGAGGACTCTTGTCTTGGTTTGAAGCAGTACCGCAGTGTGTCCTCGCGGTGGCCCTGCTGACTATCCCCGGTTTCGCCGTCGGCATGGCGGCCCGGCTCGGCGCAGCCCGGGCCGCCGCCACAGCTCCCGGGATAAGCGTTTCAATAATTGCTGTGGCTGCAATCGCAGCACCCTTCGCTGGAATCGCATGGTCGCTCCTGCCGGTAATCGCCGTAACCATTGGGGTGGCTGCCGTAGCTCTTGCGGTGTCCCTCCTGCTCAGGAAGCGGGCCGGCGCGGGTGATGCGAAATTGGAGGACAAACCGGGACACTGGATCGTGGCTTCTGTAGCGGCGGCGGCCGTCGCAGCCGTCCTCATAGGTGGCCGTCTGCTGCGCGCTATAGGATCCCCCGAATCGTTCTCCCAGACGTTCGATAATGTCTTTCATCTGAACGCTATACGGTACATTCTTGACACCGGTTCCGGTTCGTCACTTACTCTGAGCGGAATGACGGGTGGTAGTTCCTACCCTGCTGCCTGGCACGACGTGGTATCCTTGGTCGTCCTCATCGGGGGAGGGGAGATAACCTCCTCCGTAAATGTAATCAATCTTCTGATAGCCGCCTTCGTATGGCCTTTAGGCTGCATTTATCTTTCGCACGCTATCTGGGGGCGACGTCCTGCCGTGAGTTTCGCGGCCGGCGTACTCTCCGCTGCCTTTGGTGCCTTTCCTATCTCTCTGCTGGATTTCGGCGTTCTTTACCCCAATTTCCTTGCGCTCGCGCTTTTGCCCTTGGTGTTTGCTCTAGGCCTCGAGTCAATGGGTTTGTCCGCCATCTCGAACCGATCCAAGCTGTTGAGCCTTCTTCTGCTGCTTGCCGTGCTTCCTGGTATGGCGCTTGCCCACCCGAGTGTCGCCATGGCGTGGCTGGCGCTGATGTTGCCGCCGGCCCTTTACGTCTATGCCCTCGTTTTTGCCAATGCGCTGAAGTTTAGGAGAGGCAGAGCACGCATTCTGGTGGCGACGGTATTCTCCATTGCTTTACTTACCGGCATCGCTTTGATCAAAATGCTGTGGGATGTGGTACGCCCTCCGGCGGAAACCGCCTTTTGGCCGCCGGTAGAGTCTACAGGCCAGGCAATTGGAGAGGTGATCTCCAGCTCAGCTATCGGCCGCCCCGCAGCGTGGGTGATCATGCTTCTGACGCTCATGGGCATTTATTTGACCATCCGGTCTAGCCGGCAGCTGTGGCTACTGGGATCCTATGCCGTCGCAGCATTTCTCTTCGTTGTAGTCAGCTCCTTTCCGGCCGACGACTTCCGGCTCTTTCTCACTGGCATCTGGTACAACGACCCGCCCCGGCTGGCGGCACTCCTACCCGTGGTGACCATCCCGCTCGCGTGCCAAGGCGCCGTCTTTGTGTGGACTCAGCTGACAACCATCCTGGCAAGCTCTACCGGATTGCTGAGGGGTCGTTCTGTTCGAAGCACGGCGCCTGCAAAGGGGGGAAGGACATCACAGCCGGAACTACTGGTTGCCCTGGCGGCTACCGCGATGGTCTTTGCTTTGATTGTGGGTACTCAACGCGGCAATGTCGGCCAAGCCGAGGCATCTATGGCTGGATCTTACCGGTTGTCCGAGAATTCGCCGCTGATATCGAGCGACGAAATGGCGCTTATCAAGCGTTTGCCGGGCGAAGTGCCTAAAAACGCCCTTATGGTGGGAAATCCTTGGAATGGAAGTTCCCTTGCGTATGCCTTTGCCGACCGGAAGCTCGTCCAACTTCACATCCTCAGTGCTGTTCCCCAAGGCGCAGCTCCATTGCTCAACGGTCCCACTCCAGCCAAGGGCGACCCCGCTGTATGCCCCACAGTTGAGCGCCTTAAGATCGAGTACATCCTCGACTTCGGGCACCGGGAAGTCCATGGAAGAGACAGCGGCTACAAAGGATTGGACGCCCTGATAGGTGCCGGGCTAGCTACGCTCGAAGACTCACAGGGTGAAGCGAAGCTCTACAAGCTGGATTTATGTCCTGCTGTTTGAGTTAGGGCGGTCTTTGCAGTGCGTCCGTGGTGCCTCGGTGTGCCCAGTCGGTAAGTTGACAGTTGACACCTGCTGGTGGGTGGACTCGCTCCGAGGCTGCGGTGGGCCCGGTGAGTGTTGTAGAAGTTTAGCCACGACTGCAACGCATCGGTCCGGGCCTGGTTTGAGATGCAAGTCTGTCGGTGCTCCCGGCCTTTCTGGAAGGTGCGGTTGAAGCGTTTTGCTTTGCCTTTTGCAGAGATGGCGGCATCTATTCAGGATGTGCTTGGCCCCCAACGCGGCCAGCGCGTCGTGGAAGTCCCGAGCGAGCAGGTAGGCGAAGGCGCTGTCAGTCATTACGCGTGTTACCGGAGCAGGGTTGGCTGTCTGGCGGCTCTTGAGCGGGCGAGGAATCTGGCGCCGGTTGGGCTTTTCTCGTCGGGCAGGACCCGGCGTAGGCGAAGCGGGGGAGCAAGCAACCGCGGCGAGGACGTAGTACGATCCAGGTCTGCCCGAAGGGCAGTGGGTGGCCCGGCTTTGGGAAAGGTCTGTCTGCTGACCGCCGCTGTCGGGAATACGGTCGACTATCCTCGGCGTGGATGTGAATCATGTGTCCGGGATGTCACGTTCATAGCGGTGGTCCTTGGCAGGAGAAGCTCGGATCCGGGTCGCATAGCCGGGGCATGCCGGCGCGGGCCAGAATCCTACAGACCGTCCGGGCACGGGACACGCAGCGCAAGACGAGGCCGTCGGCCCCTCCCGATACATCACCCGCTTGACAGGAATGTGGCCCGGGTGGCGAGAGGGCACTACTTTGGACGGGAACTCCGGTCCTCAAGGTCTTCCCAGCCGTGGAAGCGGTATCGGCTTGTCCAGTGGTGGGAGCGGGTCCCTTGAGAAGCCCAGTCCCCTGGCCGCGTGGGCGACCGCGCGTCCGGTGACAACACGCTTTCATGATGATGCGTCTACCTGTCGGTGACGGTCGATAGGCGAGCCTTTGTGACGGCGGCGGAGTTCAGCGGTCGATGCAACGGTTTATGGTTCTGTCGCCGGTGAAGTCCGTCTAGCCAGGTGCTCCATTGGACTCTGCCAACCCAGGACTTCGCGGGGGCTGCGATTAATTTCGGCCGCGACCTTGGTGAGGTGTTTGGGGCTGTGGACGTCGAAGTCTGTTCCTGTCGGGAAGTACCGCCGGAGCAGGCCATCACTATTCTCGCCTGAGCCGTGCTGCCAGAGGGTCGCTGGATCACAGAAATGCATCGGAATCAGCGTCTGCCGCGTAAGACTCTGGTGGCAAGCCCTTTCAGTCCCCTGAACCCACGTCAAAGAATGGCTCACGGGAGTGGGCTCATAGAAGGAGCCAGCCGATCGCGCAGATTCCCAGAACCGTGGTTTCCGCCAAGTGTACGGATCTAAGAGGTCCTCAACCATTCATGATAACCACCATTCTGCTCAGTACATCTAGGCTGCTGAGAGTAGGAACGGCCGTCGGTGGATTTCACTTGCGGGATACTGACGCGCTGCCTAGCGGAGAAGTCGAACATAGTGGATGAACTACATTTTCCGGGGCGCATTTTGGGCTGGCGTGGTCAACATCCGTGTCTGCAGCGCTGGCTACACTCAATTTCATAAAATCGTCGCCCGTGTCATCGTGTATGTCTGCAGCACAACCACGCCCCGTGGCTTTTACACGCGGCCCGGCAGCGAGACTTTTGGGTTAACCCTGGAACTGGGTTGCGTAAGTCGCACGCCCAAGTCGGTGGCTGGATTTAGGGATAAGAGAGAGCCGTGTTCCTGACGAAGTATCGTCGGAGGGCTCTGCCTTGATACGCGGCAACTAGTATTTCAGAAACCGCGACTGCCCACGCTACTCCGGTGACATCGGTGAACAACGCCGCCAACACAATAGCAGGCGCGCCGCAGACGGCACCGAGAACGGTTGATTGGACAAGGATTCTTCCCTGTCCCACGGACACGAGGCAAGCCAACCCAAGGATCTGGGAAACTGCCACTGACAAGAACATCAATCCCACAGCAGCGCTCAGTGAACTCGGGAAAATAACTAAACCGTTGGACAATATCTCGCTTGCGACCGGACCTAGTAGGAAGATGCCCATTCCGCCAAGAAATCCAAACAAGGGTGCAACCTGAGCACTCCGCACGAGCCTATGCTTTAGGTTTTCGGGACCCCCTTCGGGGATCCAGCCCTGAATGAATTGAAGGAGCGGGGAAAGCGCCAAAACGCCGTAGCGAAAAATTCTATCCGCCATGAGGTAGACCCCCAGCTGCGCGGGCAGGAATAGATTGATCGCCACTAGTGGCAGGTTCACGTATAAGCTTCCGGTCGCGGCTGTGACGACGCCGTGTCTCTGGTGCGCCAACCGGCTAAAGGCTTCCCTTACCCTGAAGTTTGCCGTAATACTTGCCTTCGCAGGTTTAACTATGACCATGCAGGTAAGGGCCAGAGCAAGAATATTGAAGAGCAGTTGTATCGCTACCAGCCAGATGATCTCGCGGGTTAGAGCCAGGACTGCCAGGCCGATCAAAGTCCCACCAAACTGCGGGAGTGCATCGAGGAAAAATAGCCTCTTGGGCTTGGCTTCACCTATGAAGTACCAGTTTCCGCCAAGGAACGGCAGCAAATACGCGATCGAGGCCAGCACAACGAGAGGCACATGTTCAGGTTGCAGGATGATCATGACGGCTGCCATCGCCGGGGCCGCGATCAAATATAGGTAGCCTCGACTAACAAGCGAATCAACGAAGAGCTGGGGTCGAAGTGCCTTGTTCATCGAGGCAACCATCGACGGACCGGTAGTGCCCCAACCGAAGGCAACAAGGATGCCGAACATGATCGACACAGATTGGGCCATTGCCTGAACTGCCCAAAGCTGTGCTCCGGCGATCCCGGTTATCACCGGAATTGACACAAGCCCAACGATCGTTCCGACGCCAACTGTTAGGGAAAAACTTGCAAGACGTGCCAAGGAGGCCATGATCGGTTTCGCTGACAAGATTTCTCGCGTTCCTCGAGTTTGAACAGGCCAAGTACCCAATAATAGTTCACCACGCGGTGGGGCCAGGATTGCCTGATGGGCCACGTGATACTAATCCCACCTTCGGAGGCAGCGCTGTACAGCCCCGATTGGTGGACTCGCGGGATGGAAGCAGAGGGCTGCTGCTTCGCAGAATGTCCGCACATCTCGCCACACTAAGAGGCGCTGAAGCCGCTAGTGCTGTCCAAGGCTCTGTGTCAGCTACATAGGGAAGTCCACATTACGGCTCAACAAAATGGCCGGAAGTCTGCTTCGTGGTACTTGCAGGGGCGGTGAGACGTGCCAGCATCATGGTGCTTGGGTCATGGTCCCTTAGAATTGGTTGACGACAGAGCCGTTTGAGCGGGAAAGTTCGGGGCGTTCGGCTTTGCCTGCGGATCGTACTCGGGCTGTCGTGGTGGGCATGAATGCTGCCGAGTATGCAGCCCATCTTTCCGAATATCTCGAGTTTCAGCTCGGATGCTGACAACTGCGGCGGCGGGCGCTGCAAGATAAACAGCTACACGATGAATTGAGGAAATTTTCATGACGCAGGGAGAGGAGAGCGTTCGCGTCGCCGCGATTATAGCGGCGTATAATCCCGATAAGAAGGTCATTGATGTTTTTAGGGCCGTTGTTGGGCAGGTGGATTTGGTTGTTGTCGTAGATGACAGATCAAATGATTCCTCCACAATGCCAGTTTTTGAAGAATTACGGTCTTTGGGTGCAGAAGTAATTCATTCACCAAACAACGCCGGCATAGCCAGAACGCTCAATATAGGTATAAGCAGGTGTGCAGCGATCGGCCGGTTTGACTATTATCTGACCTTGGACCAAGATTCCATACCGGACCAGGATTATGTCAGCAATGCTTTGAAGACGGACAGGCTTGCGCGTGAGCTGAACATACCAGTGGGGTTCGTAAGTGCTGCGACATATAACAACAGCCCAGTCCTCGGAAACGGAACCTTACTCGGATTCGAGCAGCCCTTCGATCCATGGCAATCGGGAATGTTAATACCCCGCTCGACCTTCAACGCGGTAGGGGGCTTGGATGAGAAGCTCGTTATCGACGCAGTCGACTCTGAATTTACGCTACGAGTGCGGAAGGCCGGCCTTGCAGTTCTTTGCGGCAGTGGGTGCAATATGGCGCACTCTCTGGGACAACAAAGTACGGTTAGTTTTTGGGGAAAGAAGAGGCTCTATACGTACCATTCGCCGGTACGTGTCTATTACATCACTCGAAACAATTTATTAATTTTCTTCCGTTACTTCTTGGCGGACCCAATTTGGGTTGCGCGTAAAAGCTACTACGAGCTGGTCAACCATTCTCGAAGGATTCTTTTTAGTAAAAATAAGAAGGAAATTTTACGGGCCATGCTCTTCGGAGTCCGCGATGCCTCAATGTTTCGAAATGGTATTATTAGGGCCAGCGACATGCAGAAGTTGAGCTAGCCTGTGTTTTTTGGTGGGGTGAAGGGGAATAAATTGAACGATCAGGTTCGGACGGGCTTTGGTGTTGTCGCCCTAGCGGCCTACAAACCTGACTGGAACCTGTTCCGGCGTCAACTGCAATCGATTCGCGATCAATCGCATGATGAGTTCCTATGCTTAATTTCGGCTGACGGTGGCTGTGATGAAATCAAGGCTTTCGTCGATGAAACTGTTATGGGCGACACTCGGTTCCAGGTTATCGGATTTGATGAGCGTTTGGGATTCTATGGAAATTTCGAACGAGTTCTAGAGCATGTGCCGGTGGATGCCACGTGGATTGCTCTATCGGATCAGGACGACTTTTGGTATCCAAATAAGTTGGACACGTTGATTCCCTATCTTACTCACTATTCACTGGCGACTGGCCAAGCTCGTGTAGTCACCGAGACGGGTGCTGTCCTCGCTGAATCCACTAATCGATGCAACGTCCCGCCGGCGCATCTTCTCGTTGACAATCAGATAACCGGGGGCCTTTCCGTCTTCCGGAGGGAACTACTTGCTACCGTTCTTCCGTTTCCTCGTTTGAGCAATCCATCCGAGAACCACGACCATTGGATTGGGCTTTGCGCGGCCGTCGCTGAAGGGGCTTATATTGCTGACGCATTAGTACAGGACTATGTGCAGCATGGAGGGAACGTTCTGGGTGAGCCGGACCGGAGTTTCAATGTAAAGCGTTCGATCGATAACTTCCGAAGAATGGGTCACAAATTCGAAGGTGCGGGTAATTTGTCATCGCTTTTGCGCGTGATGATGAACATCAAGTTCGGCTGGTCTCGTACCATGGTCCTTGAGCTTCGAGGGAGAGCGCCGCAACGCCTCCAGGCATTGGAGCCGCTCCTGGAAGTTGTGACGCCCAGAAAATACTGGATCAAGAAGCTGGCAGTTCTATGGTCCGCCGTTTCAAGCAAGCACGTCTCGATACCCTCAGCCATAACGTTTGCAGCAGGCGCTGCCGTGGCATCGGTACTTCGGCGATAACCCCGCTGGTCATCGCTGGCTTCTATTTCAATTTCGCGGCATCTTGTGGTCGAATGCGGCCAGAATGACCGGCGACTGCATCCCGGATACCAGTAAGCCACGCGCGCACGAACGCGATGCGGCGTGGCCCAAATGCGACGCGGACAATGTTGCTCTCGACTTCCATCCAAAGGCGTCGCAACATCCAAATACGATTCGTAGAAAAGTAGCGGACGACCATGAGCCAGATATTTCGGGTTATGTAATAAACGCGAACAGGAGAGTGATGGATAATCTGAAGATCCTGACCGTCAACCCGCAAAGGGCGCCCCATTATAGACATAGGCCGTGTTTCTCCAAGGGAGTGTTCGATGTCGCAGCCGACGCCGACAGGGGTTGAGTAACCTGCTGCACGGATTCGGAGATTAAAGTCGGTATCAACGCAGTCTATGAACAGGCTCTCATCGAAAAGCCCGACGTCGTCCAATACGCTGACTGGAATAAGACAACCCGACTGCATCGGGTCAAAGGCCTGGACTACGTCTTCGTTTCCATGGAGCCTCTTGACTGGCTTTGCGTTGTGCGACTCCGGTGAAACCAGGCCAACTCGCATTCCTTGGGCAGCCGCATTACGGAAGCTGCGAAGTGCATTTTCCACGTAGTTCTCGCCGAGTGTCGAATCTTGGTCCATAGTAAGGATCCAGTCGGGCTCCCATAGGGTGCGCGCCTGCCGGATGCCCTCGTTGAGCGCACTGGCAATTCCTGAGTTCCGCGGCTGGCGGAGAACTGTTATGCCGTCTTCTTCCAGAACGCTAAGAATGGGCGACGCATCCTGATTGGAGCCGTCGTCCACGACCAATATGTAGGGTACAAGATTCCGGAGGAGAGTTACACGGGAGATGATGTCAACTGAGGGGTTATAGCTGGTGACGACGGCGGCAACTTTATGCTGGGGTCCTGCTTCAAACATGGGTATCCGTTTCGCGATGTGTGGCGGATTTAGCGCGCAGCAAACTCAACCTTTGACAGTTGCGGGCGATGTGCGCCGCCGCCTGGTTCGAAGCGCCAGAGTGACGAGGTTGGCTAGGAACGCGGCGCGGGCGCGGACAATCTTACTAATTCCGCGCATTTTTCTGGGGGTCAGATTCTCATTGTGCAGCCGGTGAAGTATCGTGTCATCCTCAAGATAGGCGATGCTCTTTGAAAAATTACCGCACATTGCCAACCACTGGTCGTGGGATTCAGACATATGAGACGGGAAAGGGAGCGCCAACTCCTTCAAATTTGACTTGAAAGCCATGGCGCAGCCCCAATGCAGTCTATACCCAATAACAATTCCCAGGAGATTCCTAAAATGTTTCTGGGAATCTCTGCTGCGAAGCCTGATGTCATGAAAACGACCCGGTTCACCACCAAAATGCTTGCAGTTTGTTACCACCATGGATTTGTCGGCCAGAGCGGCGAGCATTTTGTCCAGCCGGCCTGGGACCCATATATCATCCTGATCGGATAGAAAAATATAATTTCCGCTGCTTAGCCATATCGCTTTTTCAAATGTTCTCACATAGCCAAGATTTTGCTTATTGCGATGAAGGACTACCCTCGAATCTTGAACAGCCTCAATCCGTGCGACTGTGTCGTCCGTGGATTCATCATCTACTATGAGCAGTTCGTCATTTGGTCCGAGCTGCGGCAGTATGGACTCGATCTGCTCTGCGATGAATTCGGAGCCGTTATAGGCGGCCATGCAGACGCTGACCCGGACATTTTCTGTCATTAGTCGGAAGCCCTTCTTCAACTCACGGACAGGAGAATCACGCGGTAGCAAATACGTGAGGTCTATAAGAGTTTACCCGTATTCCTGACGAGACTCGGTCTGCGGGTCTTCGACGGTAGAGGCCAGGCCGGGTTCCTGCACGAAGAGGCGTTGCTGGTGTCTGCCTGTCCGATACACCATCCTTGCCGGGGCAGCAGGAGCCTCTGCTGTATACGTTCTCCGCTATCAGAAGCGTGGGAAGCCAGCGGGTCCCGACCCAGGAGCTTACCGAGGCGGATGGGCTATGGTTGATGGGTTCATCTTCACCTTTCGACAGGAAGTCCAATGACCGTTGCTGCTGTGGTCGTCTCATACAACAGGAAAGACCTCCTCGAAAAATGTCTTGCTGCCCTCGAGGGGCAGACACGAGCACTCGACGAAATCATTGTGATCGACAACTCGTCCACCGATGGCGCTCCTGAACTGGTGAAGGAATTGTTTCCAAAGGTGAAACTCTTTGACACGGGCTCCAACGTCGGTGGAGCAGGTGGCTTTGCGTGGGGCGTTGAGTTGGCGATTGCGCACGGACACGAGTATGCCTGGTTGATGGACGATGACGCCGAGCCGGAGCTGGACGCCTTGGAACCGCTGATCGAGCTTGCAGGAAGCGCTTCTGAGCCCTACTCCTTCCTGGCATCTATGGTCACGCTGGGTGGAAACACCATCAACACTGGGAACCCGCCTGTATTCAGCAACGACATCAGCCGCCAGGTGAGTGCGAACCTCAAAGGTGCGATCGCAATCGATGCGGCGACTTTCGTAGGCGTTTTGGTAAATCTTGACGTCGCCCGCCAAACCCACCTGCCGCAAAGGGATTATTTCATCTGGGTTGACGACACCGAGTACACCCTTCGCTTGTCTCGTATAGCCCCGGCTGTGATGGTGCGGGAGAGCAGGATCAAGCATCCCCTCAGCAAGTCAGGGTCAAAAGACATGGGCTGGCGTCTGTTCTACTTCCTTCGAAACAAGCTTTGGCTGATCCGGACAGATCCCCAAATGAGCATCCAACGAAAGGCATTTGAGATTCTGGGTTATGTCGGCGCCGCATTGCTCCAGGGGCCGCACGCGGAAGACAAGAAGTTGTGGATTCGAAGCGTAGTCCGCGGGGCATATCAAGGCCTCGTCAAATCCGCACGTAAGGAACTTCCGGGCACTTTGTTGGATGAATTGAGCCCTACAGAACGCGACACAGCCCTCGAACATAAAAGTATGAACGTTTAGTGGAGTATGTGGGCGCCGGCAGCCTAGCTATGCAAAGACGGGCCGGCATCTTCAGCGAGGCAGGTTTCTCGGCCTATCTGTGAAGGCTGGACAACGGTGGGACAGGCTGATCCTCTCTGCGACTGAGTAGGCTCTGTCATCTCAACCCTAGGGTGAAACTGTGAGAAGTGGATCATTCGCCTTGTCTACGAAACTTTGTAGATAAGGGTTTCTTGTCCCGACCATGTCAGCTCCTTTTCCAGGCTCAAGCAGGACCCGGAAAGTTCTTGCGACGCAGTGATGTGGGTGAGGGAGGGAAACGACTCCTTGAGGTCGCATGGATCGATGTGGACGATTGTTCTGTCCGTACCGTTATTTGAAAACGTCGGCGGTGCCCCTGGCGTCCAGAAGAACTGGATAAAGCCGCCACCTCTGTTCCAGTCGTTGGCAAAGCGCTGTTCGGGGTCCAAGACGGTCCACTTGCTAGCGTCCGGGCCGGAACGTTGAACTCCCGTAAGTGACGGTACGCCGTTAGCGAGCAGCAACGTGTCGACCGAGGGCCGGTCAGAAGCCCAAAGCGAACCTGCCGCGCGGCTTACTTTGCCTTCAGAGTAGAAATATTTAGCCGTTGTCGATGCACGCAGGTCACCCAGCCCAAATATCAGGGGATTCGATCCAAAAACAGGGATCGCCATCAGGGCTGCTGCAATACCCACAGAAAAGGCGGACTTGGGAAAGCTGGTCACAATGAAGACCACGACGGCGACGCCAGCAGCGGCAAGCAGAACTTCTTTCCTCGACATGGTAGGAAGGTAAGAAAGTTGAAGCTCGGATCCTGCATACGCTGTCACCAATCCTGTTGCCAGAGCCGAAGCTATCGAGAGGCGCCAGCGACGATTGTCCGGCAGTCGGGACAGTAGCACACCGACTAACAGCGCCCCCAAGATTCCGCAAACCTGTGCTGCCCTGGCAGGCTGCACGTAGTTCAGCAGGGGAATCTTCGCGCCCATGGGCCCGAAGTTGAAAGAGCACCATAAGAGCCATAAACCACCCGAGAAGGCAAGCACCAGGGCCACGACATTGTCGCGCCACCTGCCCATGGCAGAGATGCCGAGCCATATCACGACAGCCCAGACGAACGTCACTGTGAAGGCCGTTGACATCTCGCTCTGGTTACTGCCAAGAGGCACTGCATCCTTGAGTTCGCCGAGAGCTGGCGCGCCGAAAAGAAATCCGAATGGCTGGGCTTCACCGGTCGACCGTCTCGAACCCGGATAGACGGTGTTCAGCAGCCCATTGATGCCCTTTTCATTTTCCAGCAGCGTGCCGACGCCGAAGATCAGTGCGACACCAGCGGTGAAGCCAACGGCTTTTAATTTTGGCAGCCACCCGTCCTTCCGGGACAGGATCCAGAGAGCACTTGCGGCAAGAACGGGCAAACCGAGAACGAGTGACCAAGGAATGTAGAAACTAGGGATGCCGGCAAGGAGGATTCCGCCGACAACCGACTGCAAAAGCGGTAGAGCTGACCGTTTAGATTTGAAGCCGCAGTAGGCGGAGAGAAGCAAACTCGAGCCCGCAACCGTGTAGGCAATGAGCTGAATAGGCATCATCGTCCACCAGGATGCGGCGGGGGAGAGCGCTATCAGGAACGCTGCCAACCAGCCCATATTGCGGGACGATCCAACCTGTTCGAACCATTTAGGGAGAAAGAGGAAGAGCGCGACGGCAGGAAGCCACCAATGGGCTGCGAAGACCATCTCGTCTGGAAGTATCGCCGCCGCCCGAAGCATTGTGGAATCAAAGTAGACGAACGTTTCAAAGAAGCCGCCAGATGGGTACCTGTGAACAACATCGGCGGGGGCCGCAAGGTAGCTTGTCGTTGGCGCTGCACCCGTAGCCATGATCGAAATCGCTATAGGAGAAAACGCGTTGAACTCGTCCGAGCGGATGACGGAACTTGACCCTATTTGGTATCCCTCGGGGTGGGAGGGATCTTGTCGGAGTTCTGCCACTCCAATTGAAGAGGTCGTAGCGCCGGTGATCACCAGGAATGCATATACAGCGATGACGGCCATTCGCGCCATTCGGTCGGAAGCTGACACCCAACGCCAGGCATGCAAGCTGATGCTTTGAAGTCTGGACGACATCTGGGGTGACATTCTGCTCTTCCTTCTTGCCTAACGACTGCTGTTACCTGTGCCATAACCCGGGCGCGACGCTGCACAGACAATTTCGACCGACTTGCATGGGATCCCTGCCGCCCATAGATCGCGGCTGGCGCCCAGACCAAGGGGTCCAAAGGTGAAATCACCGGCTATGGCTCGATGCCGCAGAATGATGTGTTGTTGCTCCCCAAATTTCTGAAGCGCCGAATTAACCCCCGCGCCCCCGGCGAGGGCGCCACGTATGCAACGGCAACGCAAGTATAACGTCATGGAACCGGTCGAAGCCGTCGGCGCGAATGCCGCCTCGACCTCTTTGCCGGTAGCACCCCATGGACAGCCACCCGGTATGATGGCTTGAGCCCGACTGCAACCTGCGGGGGTATACGGAACTGGGAGTGGCTTGCAGACAACAGACAGTGCGCGATCAGTGAAGCATCGAGCACAGAAACTCGCTTCCCGGATCTCAGGGATCGTTGAGCGCAGTCACCTGATCAAGTTCCTGCTCGTTGGAGGCGCTTCCTTCGCAGTAGATCTTGCTCTACTGGCCCTCATGCATGAAGTCTTCGGAGTGGACCTCTGGATTGCCACGCCCATCGCTTTTGTCGCCAGCTTGGTGTTCAACTTCGCCCTCCAGCGCTCCTTTACGTTCCGTGCCAGAAACCGGAGCCATGTGAGCCTGCTCAAGTATCTGGCCCTGGTGGTTTTCAACATCGTGGCAATAGATGTCATCGTGAACGGCTTCGACGCCTGGGGAATTTCCTACGGAATAGGCAAGGCGTTCGCGACTGTACTGACCACATCTTGGAACTTTTGGCTCTATAAGGTATGGATTTTCAGGCATGAGCCCGGAAAAGTTCCTGCTCGTGCAGGAACTGTGACCGCTGAAGGCACGGACTAGCACTCCTCAAACGACCATCTGGCTCACGTTCGGACTAACCGCTGGCGGGCATCCGCTGGAAGACAAGAAAAGGATCTACCTGGCACATGGCCATTGATGTATTGCTTCCCTACTATGGGGACGTCGACCTGATGAAACTCGCTGCCCAGAGCGTCATGAGCCAGCAGTTCGAAGACTGGCGGCTCATCGTGGTGGATGATGGGTTTCCAAGCCCGGAACCTCAGCGCTGGTTCGAATCCATCTCCGACCCTCGGGTGAGCTACCAAAAGAACGAAAAGAACCTGGGTGCCAACGGAAACTACCGCAAGGCCCTGGACCTGGCTGAAGCCCCCATCGTCGTCGTCATGGGCGCTGATGACATCATGCTGCCGAACTATCTGGCAGTAGTATCAAAGGCTTTCGAAGCCTACCCACAAGCCAGCGTGGTGCAGCCAGGGGTCCAGGTGATCGACGAGAAGGGCCGAGTCGCGTCGCCTCTGGTCGACATCGTCAAGAAGGTCTATGCCCCGAGCGTCAAGGAACCGGTCCTCCTGCAGGGCGAAAGAATGGCAACCAGCCTTATGCGGGCAGACTGGGCTTACTTCCCGTCCCTTGCTTGGCGCACGGACGTGATTCGCCGCATCGGTTTCACCGAGGGGCTGCACGTCGTCCAGGACCTCGCACTATTGCTGGATATTGCTGCTGAAAACGGATCTATGGTGGTTGATCCAACCTTGGCATTCCTTTATCGCCGTCATTCAGCCTCAGACTCATCAGTTAAGGCTCTGGATGGGAGGCGCTTCGATGAGGAGCGGGCCTTCTTCGAGGGCCAGGCGCGCCGATTCCGCGAACTCGGCTGGCAGAGGACAGCTCGCGCGGCTGCTTTCCATACGACGTCGCGTCTGAACGCCGCTACCCTGGTCGCGCGT
Source organism: Arthrobacter sp. NicSoilB11 (assembly GCF_019977375.1). Classification (NCBI taxonomy): domain Bacteria; kingdom Bacillati; phylum Actinomycetota; class Actinomycetes; order Micrococcales; family Micrococcaceae; genus Arthrobacter; species Arthrobacter sp. NicSoilB11. The sequence continues at coordinate 2,814,497 of NZ_AP024657.1, read as the reverse complement.
TCCCTGGCGATTGGGAAGACCGATTCCCTGCCCCGGCTGTTGAAACACGTTATCTCTTAGGAGACTTAAATAATTCAGGTGGCTGCAGGCATTGACCGGCAGCCACCTGAATAGTTTAAGCAGTGGTTTCGGGCGGCCTTCCCGCGCTTGGCACCTCGTTGCCCGGTACAGATTGATCGCGTGTTTGGCCTTTTTCCAGTTCCTGTACTTTGAGCCGCAGAATTCCTACTTCTTCGGCCAGGACACGGATCTCGTCCTCAGCCTGGGACTGCTCGAAAGACAGATGAAGGCAGACCAGGACGAGCAAAAGCAATGCCATCGCGAAAAGGAGGTTTGAAGGCACTTGAACGCCGAGCACGCCGCTGGCCCAGAAAAGTAGCTGTGGGAACGCAACAAGGACCAGCATTCCAACACCGATGATGATCCAGAGGACTGCGTACTTTTCCCTCAGATGACGCCGGCGGAGCATCTCGAAGATAATGAGCAGAATGACCAGCACAAAGATGAAGCCAACAAGCGTGGCCATGTGAACTCCTAGTTGGATGACGGTACGTTTTTCTTGCGCGTCAAAGCGAAGAGGAGGGCAAAAGCTGACCGGCCGAGGTAGATGGCTGCCTTCAATGGGTCGTGGCTCGGCGTCCCGCCCTGCCGCTCCCGCATTGACACTCCAACCTGGCGCACGGTGCACCCGGACCGGATCGCAACAACCAGGGAATCAATGGTATCCCCGAGGTACTCCGCAGGGTAGTGGTCAACGTATTGCCGGATGGCCTTTGTGTTCGCAGCGCGGAACCCTGACGTGACATCCGTGAGCCGGGTTCCTGCGACCCTCGATATCGTCCACGCCAGGACGTTCATGGCCCACTTACGGGGCCCGCGGACTGTGTAATTGCCCTTATCGGCGAAGCGGGCACCGATGACGATGTCTGCTTCCTGGAGCCCATCGAGGACGGCTTTTATATCCCGGGGATCGTGCTGGCCATCCGAATCCACTTGGATGACCTGGGTGTAGCCGTGCATCTTTGCGAATTTGAACCCGGTTCTCATGGCACCGCCAACGCCCATGTTGAACGGTAGCTGCACAACCAGCGCGCCTGCATCACGGGCTACCTGTGCCGTGTCGTCCCGTGAACCGTCGTCAACTACCAGGACATCGCAATCCGGGCCAAACTCGAAGACCTCACGAATCGTGTTGCCGATGGCCTCCGATTCGTTCCAGGCCGGCATGATCACAAGGGTGTGCTGCGTCTGATCTACAGGTCTCATGCCTTATCGTTTTCCAACTTCAGATAGGCTGCCAGCCGCTCGTCGGCATCAGGTATGTCGAAACCCGTAGAGCGCGTCTTTGCCAAGTCGAGCGTGCTGGAAAGTGGCCGCGGGGCCGCTGCCTTGTCCTTGAAATATTCGGCAGTGGTGATGCCAGTGACGTCACTGCCGGATGCCCCGCACTGCTCGAACACATCCCGCGCAATATCCGCCCAGCTCCTGACGGGCCCGTCATTGCTGAAGTTATACAAACCATAGGTTGCATCCGACTCCAGCAAATGTCGAATGAAAGCCGCAATGTCCTGGGTGAAGCTCAGGCGGCCTGTCTGGTCATTCACGACGGAAGGCTTGACCCCTTTTCGCGCCAGGCTGGCCATGGTGCGGACGAAGTTATTTCCTTCTCCAATAACCCAACTGGTCCGCACAATGTAGTGGCGGGGAACCACGCTGACTACCGCGTCTCCGGCGGCCTTGGTCTGCCCATAAACGCCCAAGGGAGAGCAGAGCTCGTCCTCGTCGTGGATATCGCGGCTACCGTCAAAGACATAGTCCGAGGAAATATGGACCAAAGTGAGATCATTCTCGACGGCGGTGCGCGCCAGTTGCGCTACGGCCGCGACGTTGATGGACCAGGCGGAGGCCCGCCCATCTGCGCTTTCCGCTGCGTCGACAGCAGTGTAGGCGGCGGCGTTGATAATCGTCGAGTAGTTCTTCCAGTTCCTGCTTTTGAAACTGTTCGCGTTGGTGAGATCGAACTCAGCGCGGTCTGCAAACTCAACCGAGGTATCGCCGTCGTACTGGGCACGAAGTGCCTTGCCCAGCTGCCCCCCGGCACCTACCACAAGGATCTTCTTGGCTGCCATCGGGACCACGTCGGCCATCCGCGGGTGCGCTTTGTCCTTGTCAGAGAGTTCCGCCTGGGTGAGCGGAATCGGCCACTGGATCGCAGCCGTCTCATCGGCGAGGTTAAGGAAGGTGTATTGACCTTGAGCGTCCGCGGACCAGTGGTCGTTCACCAAGTACGTGTAGGCGGTATTGTCCTCCAGCGTCTGGAACGCATTGCCGACTCCGCGGGGGATGAAGATTGCCTGGCTCGGGTCGAGTTCAGCCGTGAAGACCGCACCGAACGAGGGGCCCTCCCGAAGATCAACCCACGCCCCGAAGATGCGGCCGGTGGCCACCGAAATGAATTTGTCCCACGGCTCGGCATGGATCCCACGGGTGGTTCCGGCCTTTTCGTTGTAGGAGATGTTGTTCTGCACGGGCCGGAAGTCAGGCAGCCCGAGAGCAAGCATCTTTTCCCGCTGCCAGTTCTCCTTGAACCATCCCCGGTTGTCGCCGTGGACCGGGAGGTCGTAGAGAACGACGCCGGGAATGGGGGTTTGGTGGGCAGCAAGCTTCTTCGAGAACTCCAGCGACATGGATTACTGGCCCTGTTCCTTGTATTTTGCTTCGGTGGCAGCCTTCTGCGGGCGCCACCAGTCTTCGTTATCCCGGTACCAGGCGATTGTGTCTTCGATGCCCTCGTCGAAGTTGGAGAACTGAGGTTTCCACCCGAGTTCGTCGCGCAACTTGGTGGAATCGATGGCGTAGCGGAGGTCGTGACCTGGCCGGTCGACCACATGGTCGTAGGCATCCGGGGCCTGTCCCATGTGCTTGAGGATCAGCTCTACGACGTCTTTGTTGTTCTTCTCGCCGTCCGCGCCGATCAGATAGGTCTCGCCAATCTTTCCCCCGGCGATGATTGCAAGCACAGCGGAGGAATGGTCGTTGGCGTGGATCCAGTCCCTGACGTTCTCGCCCTTACCGTAGAGCTTGGGGCGAATGCCGTCGATGACATTGGTGATCTGCCGGGGGATGAACTTCTCCACGTGCTGGTACGGACCATAGTTATTGGAACAGTTGCTGATGGTGGCCTGCAGGCCGAAGGAGCGTACCCATGCCCGCACCAGCAGATCGGAACCGGCCTTGGTTGACGAGTACGGGCTTGAGGGGTTGTAAGGCGTTTGTTCGGTGAAACGCTCCGGGTCATCCAGCTCCAGGTCTCCGTAAACTTCGTCCGTGGAGATGTGGTGGAAGCGTTTGTTGTGCTTGCGCGCTGCCTCAATGAGCGTATAGGTGCCGATGATGTTGGTGTCCAGGAAAGGGCGTGGGTCGTGCAACGAGTTGTCGTTGTGCGACTCGGCAGCGTAGTGAACAACGACGTCGGAATCGGCAACAAGACCATCTACAAGGGCTGCGTCCGCTATATCGCCCCGGACGAAGGTGAAACGTTCCTCCGGAAGGCCCTTCAACGACTCGAGGTTACCTGCGTAGGTCAGCTTGTCCAGAACCGTTACGTGGTCGTCGGTGTTTTCCAAAACGTAGTGGACAAAGTTCGAGCCAATAAAGCCGGCTCCGCCGGTTACGAGAAGTCGCTGCATAATTCCCTAGACTACCGGATTTGCTGCTGCTCCTAGCGAAGGGAAAGATGGGGACATGCGCGGAATAATACTGGCCGGCGGAACCGGCTCCAGGCTTCATCCCATCACGCTGGGTGTCAGCAAGCAATTGGTACCGGTCTACGACAAGCCGATGATCTACTACCCGCTGTCCACGCTGATCCTGGCTGGGATCCGGGACATCCTCATCATTACCACTCCCCACGACGCGGAGCAGTTTGAACGCTTATTGGGGGATGGGTCCCGGTTCGGCGTCTCCATCACCTACAAGCAGCAGCCTTCTCCTGACGGACTGGCCCAGGCATTTGTGCTCGGTGCGGACCATATCGGTGATGACAGCGTTGCTCTGGTCCTGGGTGACAACATCTTCTATGGCCAGGGCATGGGCACTCAGCTGCGCAGGTTCAAGACCATCGACGGGGGAGCAGTCTTCGGATACTGGGTCAAGGATCCGTCTGCTTACGGGGTGGTGGAATTCGATGACGATGGCAAGGCTTTGTCCCTGGAAGAGAAGCCCGCGGCACCCAAGAGCCACTACGCAGTTCCAGGGCTCTATTTCTATGACAACGATGTTGTTGACATCGCCAAGAACCTCAAGCCGTCCGCCCGCGGTGAACTCGAGATCACCGACGTGAACCGCGTCTATCTGGACGCCGGTAAGCTGCAGGTCGAGATCCTGCCCCGGGGAACTGCTTGGCTCGACACCGGGACCTTCAACGACCTAAACGATGCCTCCAATTTCATTCGGACGGTGGAGAACCGGCAAGGCTTGAAGATTGGAGCGCCCGAAGAGATCTCGTGGCGGCTGGGGTTCCTGACCGACGATGAACTCCGCGAAAGGGCCGAACCCCTCGTCAAGAGCGGTTACGGCTCATACCTGCTCGAGCTCCTCGCCGAAAAGTAGATTTCTACAAACAGAAAAGGGTTGAAGCGGCTGCTTCAACCCTTTTCTGTTCTGAATCCAAGAGCTCAACCGCTGTGGCTCCTGCTGCCCGCAGCAGGAGCCACAGCGGTTACCGACGCACTGTGCTTGCGCTGGCCCCAGTTGTGGGGCTCCAGGTGATGGACCCGCCCTGGTAGTTCTGGAAGCAGCCTCCGTTGGCCAAGGTGCAGGAAGTTGCTGCGATGGGATAGCCGAGGAAGCTGTTCTCGTAGCCAAGGCTGGCGTATTTTGCACGAATCGCTCCACTGCTGGGTTGAGCCCCCGTTGCCTGCGACCACAGCATCGCTCCGCCTTGGAAATTCTGGTAGCAGCCTCCGTCCCTGATGCCGCAGACCACACCGCCCGTAGGGTATCCCAACTCGCTGAGCTCGTAGCCCATGGAGCCCCACTTGGATCTGATGGGTCCGTTGGGGCTTATCTGCGCGCCCGTGGCGGGAGACCAGAGAATAGCCCCGTTTTGGTAGTTCTGGTAGCAACCACCGTCTTTCAGGCCGCAGACCTGGTTACTGGTGGGGTATCCGAGAGAACCGTTTTCGTATCCTGTCGCAGCCCAGAGTGTGCGGATGGGCCCTGCAGGGCTCGGCTGGGCGCCCGTGGCCGCCGACCAGAGAACGGCGCCATTCTGGAAGTTCTGGTAGCAGCCTCCTCCGACAAGTCCGCAGACTTGGGTTGCGCTGGGGTAGCCAAGTACTCCGGACTCGCGCCCCTGAGCTTTCCATGAGGCAAAAATTGGGGACATGACCTGCAAGACGCCTCTGCCGGAAGTCCACGTAAGTGAGCCGTTCTGGAAATCCTGCGAGCAGCCTCCGTCGGGTAGCCCGCAAACTTCGGTTGCGGTGGGGTAGCCCATGGCACCGTTCTCAAAGCCGGTTCGAGCCCATTCATTTCTGATGGGACCAGCCTTGCTCAGCTGCGCACCGGAGGTCGCTGACCAAATAATGGCCCCGCCTTCGAATTCCTGGAAGCAGCCGCCGTTCACGAGCCCGCATGTTTGAGGTCCGGTGGGATATCCCATCAGACCGCTCTCACCCCCTTGCTGAAGCCACAACGTGCGGATAGGTCCGTTGGGGCTCAATTGGGCTCCAGTGGAGGGTGACCAGACGGTGGCACCCTTTTCGAACAGTTGCCGGCACCCCCCGTTTTTCAGTCCGCAGGATTCATCCTGAGTGGCATACCCGAGCGGTCCAGCTTCCCGCCCGGAAGTGCGCCAAGCCGACTCCATGTCGCCCCAAACGATGTGCGTTCCGGTGGCGGTGGAGCTGGCGATGCTCCCTGTTTGAAAGCGCTGGAAACAGCCGCCGTCCCGCAGCCCGCAAATCGTGTCGCTGGCGGGATATCCCAGGGGTCCCGCCTCGAATCCGGTCTTCTGCCAAGCCGTTCGAATGGGACCGTTCAGGCTGAGGTTGGCTCCGGTGCCGGGCGACCACAAGATCGCACCCGACTGGAAATTCTGGTAGCAACCTTGAGCGGACAGGCCACATACCTGGCCTCCCAGTGGATAACCCATGGGTCCGTTTTCAAATCCCGAGTTTGCCCATGCCGTTCGGATGGGGCCTCTCACGCTGATTTGAGCGCCAGTGCCCGATGTCCAGATGATCGCCCCGTTCTGGAAGTCCTGAAAGCAACCGCCATTCTTCAGGCCGCATACGACAGCAGACGTTGGGTAGCCCAGTAATCCGTTTTCGAAACCGGATGCTTGCCAGACGCCACGGATAGGGCCCGTAGGGCTCGGCTGTGCTCCGCTGGCAGGCGACCAGATCACAGCGCCATTTTGATAGTTCTGGTAGCAACCGCCGTCGCGCAGACCACAAACTATTGCCGATGTCTGGGCCCCCAGCTCCGGCGTGCGGGCTCTGACGTCACTAATACCCTGACTTGCTGCAAGCGGAATAGCGGTCCCAGCGAATGCCTTGAGTCCCGCATAGTCCCCGTTCCAAACGTTGGAGTCCCCGGCAAACGGCCCGGTGCTGCTGTACTGCCAGATGCTGTAGGTGTCCCAACTCCCTGTCGGAATGGCGCCCGCATCGTTGGTTGCCGAGTACGGGTAGGCCGCAACCCACAAGGGATAGTCCCCAAAACCGGTGGGATTGCCCAGGCACTGGTTCCACCAATTTGTATTCGTATAGATCATCGGCAGTCTGCCGGTGAGGGACCTCATCGTGTTTCCGAAGTCCTGGACCCAGGATGTCAGTTGCGCCTGGGACATGCCATAGCAGGTGTTGCCAAAGTAGAAGCCGTTGATCGTCCGACCCTCGTAGGGGTTGAACTCGAAGTCGAGAACCGGCGGCATCGTATAGCCGTCGCCGGACCATCCGCCACCGTTGTTCACGAAATAGCGCGCCTGATCGGCGCCGGAAGACCAGTTGGGGATCGCGAAGTGGTATGCACCCCGGAGCATCCCCACGCTTCGTGCGCCTTGGTACTGCGAGCCAAACAGATCATTCGTGAAGTAATTGCCTTCAGAGGCTTTCACATACGCGAACCTGGCACCCATGTTCCACTGCTGCTGCCAGTCGACGCTGGTTTGGTGTCCACTGACGTCAAGCCCCTGTATCCCAAAGGAGGGCATCCATGTGCCCTCTGTTGCGAGCGATTCGGCGCTGAGCTTCTGGGCGGTGGGCGACGGGGAAGCAGAGGTCACTCTCTTGGACCTCTGCCCCATTTCCGCCCCGCCGGGGCCGATGGCCTGGGCCATTGACTGGGGAGTAGCCGACGTCGGCGAACTGGCTGCGATGGAAGGCTGCGGCGACGCTGTGGTTGTTGGTGCCGGCGTCGCCTGTGGCAGCGTAGTGGCAGTTTGGGACGGGGCAGGCGTTGGTGTGGGACTGGGCTCCAAAGCGGAAGCTGCTCCGATCAGGCCAGGGCCGGTCAGCAAGGAGGCAGCTAATAAGCCGGCCCCAAGGGACATCATGATTGGGCGACGGGACTGAGACAGGTTCCGCTTCATATGTGCTCCGGAGACAATGCGGCGCTCCCCCAAGCGCCTCTTTGGATACTGCTCAGGTGATTTCCCCCAGGAAGGCACCTGATAGTGCTATTTCGATAAATAACGCGCTCACCATAGCACCAGTGTTACTGGCGCAACCAGTGATTCTGGTGTTACTTATGTGAATCCTGTGGTCTTCGAAGCGAAATCTTGAGCCCTACTAAGGGGAATCTTGAGGGTCGTCAGTTATCCACAGGAGTGCTGCATGACTTGTTGCGGCAGGACCCTCTACTTAAGCTGTACCCAGTCGAACTGCCTCCGCTGGGGGCGGCAGTTGTATGGGGGAACATATGGACGCGCTGGGAATTGTCGAGGACGAAGTCCGCGAGCTCATCCGCCGTCGTGGGCTGGACCCACTGAGGCAGGCAGGAGAGGTCCGTAGGCTGGTGGAAGCAGCCGTCACTGACTATGACGAGCGCGCGCTTATGGGGCCTCTTCCACCCCTTGGCCCGTTGGATGCTGCCCGTAGGTTCCTGTTCGATGCCGTAGCCGGCTTTGGAGTGCTCCAGCCACTCCTCGACGATCCTTCAATAGAAGAGATCTGGCTCAACGCGCCAAACGAAATATATGTGGCACGCAACGGGGAGTCAGAGCTGACCTCGCTGAGCCTCTCCGAGCAACACGTGCGTGACCTCGTAGAACGCATGCTCAAAAGCTCCGGCAGGAGGCTGGACATGTCGTCCCCTTTTGTGGACGCGGCACTGCCGGACGGATCCAGGCTCCACGTAGTCATTCCGGATGTAACCCGCCGGCACTGGGCCGTGAACATCCGCAAATTCGTCGTGAAGGCCAGCCGACTGGAACACCTGGTCGAGTTGGGAACGCTGACACCGCAGTCGGCACGATTTCTCGGCGCAGCGGTGTCCAGTGGCCTCAACATCCTTGTGTCGGGGGCCACCCAGGCAGGCAAGACAACCATGCTGAACTGTCTGGCGGCGAGCATAGGTAGCCGGGAGCGTGTCATCACGGTCGAGGAGATCTTTGAACTTCAGTTTCCGCTCCGGGACGTGGTGGGTCTGCAGTGCCGGCAGCCGAACCTCGAAGGTGAGGGCGAAATTCCACTCCGTCGCCTGGTCAAGGAAGCGTTGCGGATGCGTCCGGACCGGCTGGTGGTAGGGGAGGTGCGGGAAGCCGAGAGCCTGGACATGCTGATTGCCCTTAACAGTGGCCTGCCCGGAATGTGCACCGTCCATGCGAACTCGGCGCACGATGCTGTGACCAAGATCTGCACGTTGCCGCTGCTGGCGGGGGACAACATCTCCAGTGTTTTCTATGTCAAGTCACTACAAGAAAGTAGACTGGGAGCATGGGGAACAAGAGCAACACGGCAGCGGCGATCTATTGCCGCATATCCAAGGACAGGGAAGGCGCCGGACTCGGCGTGCAACGCCAGGAACAGGACTGCCGCGAACTCGCCGCGTCACTTGGCTGGACCGTCACCCGCGTCTACACAGACAACGACATCTCAGCCTATTCGGGCAAGCGCCGCCCCGAGTACGAGAGGCTGCTGGAACAAATGCGCGCCGGCCGCGTCACGGGCGTCCTTACGTGGCACACTGACCGGCTCCACCGTTCCCCGCGGGAACTGGAATCCTATATCGACGCATCCGAGACAAACGGCGTCGTAACCCACACCGTCAAGGCGGGGGAGATAGACCTTTCCACCCCTTCCGGCCGTGCGGTAGCACGCACCTTGGGCGCATGGGCGCGTTACGAATCCGAGCATAAGAGCGAGCGCATCGTTAGGAAGAAGCTCCAGCTTGCCCAGGACGGCGCTTTCTCCGGTGGCCCGGTCCCGTTTGGATGGCGCATCGTGGACGGCACACCCGTTATCGAGGAAGCCGACGCCGCAGAGATCCGCAAGGCTGTAACCGGATTCCTTGCGGGCCGCAGCATTGGCTACATTGTGAAGGACCTCAACGCCCGAGGCATCAAGACCCGCCGCGGGCAACTGTGGACAAGCACCGCAGTACGAAACATGCTTATGCGCCCCACTCACGCCGGACTGTCCGCTTATCGCGGCGACATCATGGGGCCGTCCACGTTCCCGGCCATCATCTCCGAGGACGAATGGCGTGCGGTCGTCAGCACCCTCAAAAACCCCTCACGGCTGACGCAAAACGGCAACAAGGTGAAGCACCTGCTGGCCGGGCTCATGCTTTGCGGCAAGTGTGGGGAGCCAATGAAAACATCGAGCCGCCGGGGCAAGGGTGGACAGGTCTACTACTACAAGTGCAAGACGACAGGGGAGGGGCACGCCTTCCAGACGGCCGAACCAGTGGAAGCCATGATTGCCGACATCGTGGTCCAATTCCTCAGCAAGCCGGAGAAGGTGGAACGACTGGCGGAACAGCCGGACGGGGACGGCGGCAAGAGCCTACGGGAGCGTGCCGTTTCGTTGCGTGCACGGCTTGATGAGGCCGCCAACAGCTTTGCTGACGGGGCAATTAGCGCCAAGCAGATGGGCATCATCACCGCCCGCGTAAACGCTGACCTGGAGGACGTGGAAAACCAGCTTGCCAGCATGCGCAGCGGCAACATCCTGGCCGGCCGCGGTGGATCCCTGGAGGAAGTGCGGGAATGGTGGGACGGCGCCGGCATTGAGGACCGCCGCGCCGTGATCGACGCCCTTATGACTGTCTACGTGGACCCAGTACGCAAGTCAGCACCCCGTCAATTCATGCCCGAACGTATCCGCATCGAATGGAAGGCAGCGTAACCATGTCTAGGACAAAAGGCGGAAAAGTAGACCAGCTTTATGGGCTCGTGGTGCTGACCTGCCCTAACGGGGACGAACTCGGCAAGGTGCTGCTCCAGCCGCCGGGCCGTTGGGTGCTGTCCGGTGATGGCTGGATGTCAGAGCGTCCGCTGGATCTTCCTTTGCGGATGCAGTGCCGCGCCTGCCGCGCTAAGGGGATATGCCATGACCTCCGGGGAAGCTGGGACAAGGTAAAGGCCCTGGCTGTGGAACTCGAAAACAATCCGACACGCGGGCGGACTAAATACGTCCTAGGAGGATAAGCACCTGCTAAAGTCTTTAGTAATAGCTTCGGAACACTGAAGCGGGGGACCAAGGAACCCAGAAAGTCTTGGAGTTAGACCGAGCCCTTCCGGTGCGGTGCAGTAGTTTGCATCCCTCGGAGGGGCTTTCTCTTTGTCTACTCAGATCCGAACGGCAAGGGCCCGGCTTGCAGCCGCCACCCGCCACCACCCCGAATCCTCACATGAGGAACTACGCCGCGACCTCAAAGCCGCCAACCTAGCGGAGTACGTCCGCCGCGTCGTGTCAGAAGCCCCACCGCTCACCCAAGAGCAGGCTGACCGTATCGCCGGGCTGCTGCGCGGTGGTGCTGCATGAAGCAGGCCGACAACATCACCGCTACGGCACTTGTAACAGGCGTGCATGTCGTCGTCGTGGAAACTCCGGCCGGCAAGTATAGGCGCCGCGTCTATTTCAACCTCCCCAGCGCCCAGACAGCCGCCGACAGGGCCGCTATGGCAGGACACCCCGCGCACGTCATTCTGTGCCAGCTCATGCCCGTTTCCGGCGGTGAGTCACTGTGACAGACGAAGACCTCAGCGAATTCATTGCCGACGCTCCCGACGTTCGCACCATCGCCCGCAGGGCCAGCGAGTGGATAGGCGTACACGCTTCCCGCTCTTGCTCCGGAAGCGCCTACGTCCCCAGGGCAGGAGACCGCCGCTATGAACGATAAGTTTGCACCCCTCACAGATGAAGACCTCGCCGCGGCAGGCTTCAACGTCGGTTCTGTCGGTTACGTCGCTCCCGTCGGTTTGTTTCCAGACCCCCAGACCGTCGGTTCAGCCGGTTCCGTCGGCCCCGTCGGTTCATTTGAGAGGGTATTAACCGACGTAAGAGCATGGCTGTCCCGGTTTGTGTGCGTCATGGACGACTTGGATTTAGACCTGCTCACCCTCTGGGCCGCGCACACTCACCTTGCTTTCGAGACGTACACGACACCGCGCCTTGTCCTGGATTCATCCATGCCGGGCTCAGGCAAGACAACCGTCCTCGAACACCTCTCCAGACTCTGCCTGGAACCTGTACAGGCCGCGTCCCTCTCATCACCGGCACTCCTTACACGGATGCTCAACAAATCAATGCGAACCATCCTCATTGATGAAGTGGACAGGTCACTGGATCCCAAGAAACCGGGCGTAGAAGACCTTATCGCCGTCCTGAACTCCGGATATAAGCGGGGAGCTACACGCCCCGTCCTAGTCCCCAGTAAAGGCGGGGAATGGGACGTAAGCGAGATGTCCACCTTCAGCCCGGTAGCAATGGCAGGCAACGCCCCAAACCTCCCAGACGACACCCGCTCACGCTGCATCCGAGTGCTTCTAATGCCAGACCTCGAAGGCCGCGTCGAATCCTCCGACTGGGAAGAGATAGAGGAAGAGGCCCAAGAACTCGGCCGACGCCTGACCGAAGGCGCGGAAGAGGTACGGGACTTCGTACGCACAGCCCGCCCCGAACTCCCCGCCGGCTGCATCGGACGAATCAAAGAGCGCTGGAACCCCATCAAGCGCGTAGCAACAGCCGCAGGCGAGCAATGGGCCGCTATCGCGGATGAACTCATCAAGAGGGACATAGCGGAGGCAGAAATGGACAAGGAAGACGGAATCACCCACCTGCCGCCCGCGGTGATCCTTCTAAAGGACATCCGGGACGTATGGGACCCCGCCGACGCCTTCACTCCGTCAGCGGTCCTTATCCACAGGCTGATCCAACACAACCCTGCGATGTGGGGACAGTTGAGCAGCTACGGCAAGGAACTCAACGCCCAGCGACTCGGCCGGATGCTCGTAACTGCGTTCAAACTCCACTCCACCAGGCAGGGCGATTCCAAGCGCGGTTACTTCCGGGTCAACCTCGAAAACGTGTGGCGTCGGATGGGCATGACCCCTCCAAAAGAAACCGACGGGACTGACGAAACCGCCACAACCGACGGGAACACTCTCTCAAATCAAACCGACGGAACCGCCGCAACCGCCGAAACCGACGCCTGCAAGCTGCATCCCGTCCCGAAACCAAACGTCTGCTTCACCTGCTCAAACCTCCAGGAGGCATCATGACCACCCGCCACGAACTCACAGCCGCAGACGGCACACCGGAGGAACCGCTCCCGGATGTCCCGGCCCTGACAGCCCGTGAGGACGAGCACCGTTGGATGAACCGCGCCTTACTCGCTGAAGCCCAGCTAGCCGTCCTAAAGGCCGCATACCAGCCCGCCAGCATCCCCACGAATCAGGAGAAGTAGACATGGGACAGCCAGGATTCCCCAGCCCCCGCGGCGAAGACTACATCGTCAGGGAAATAGCCGACCTCAAGCGCTCCCTCAGGGAACTCGCCGCAGCTAACCCGTTCGGACTTTCCGGAGTCCGCCTGCAAAACGGCGGCATGACCCTGGACGGGACCCTAGGCGTCACCGGAACGTCAACAATCAACGGGCCGCAGAACGTCAACGGCGCCCTGACCGTCACCGGAAGCGTTGATCTTCCCGCCGGCAGCGTCAGCGATACAGCACTTGCTAACCCGGTGCAGACAGCCACGGCAAGCAACGGCGTTACAAACTACGCCATCGACACCACATCAACTGTCCGGGCATCCGTGACGCTCACGGTCCCGGCCGGGGGCTTCACCAGGGCTATTGTCATTGCGAACGCCACGGCCATGGGCACCAACTCAGGGACAGCGGGGGACTACTTGTATGTGTCTGCCGTCGTGGCCGGGGTAAACGGCGGCGAACTCTACTCATCAGCCGCCCCAGGCTTGGGCGTGGGGCTCTCCGCGCCGTTCAACCCGACGCTCACGGGACTAACCAGCGGGCAAACCATCACCGTAAGTGTTGCCACCCGCGCCGGCACCGCAACATGGGCAGCCGCCACAGCCAACCAAGCCAGCATCGCCGCGACGGCGATTTTCCTGAAGTAGGAGCCACCATGACCGCCCAGACCCCCGAACCTGTCACCCCAGCACCTGTATCAAATGAGACACCTGCACCTGACGCCCCGCTGACCTTTGAAGCGCCGACACCAGCCGCACCAGGACAGCCAAACCCCATTCCCCGCGGCATCGCTTGGGATGAACCGATCACGCCGACCACCCAGGAGCCCGCCCCGTGACCACCCCGCCCTTCCTGAAGCCCCGATTCTGGGAATGGAAAGACCAGAACGGCACCGGCACACGAGGCGTCGGACTCTTCCGCGGCGCAGACCTCAAAGCACACCTAACCCCCGCCCAAGCCAGAACGTTGGCCGACAAACTGCACGACATGGCAGACCGCATCGAATCCAAGGAGACACCGTGAAAATAGCCAACGTCCAAGCCAAAGACCGCGCCCGCGCCCTCCGCGCCACACTCGGCTTCCTCCAGGGCGACTCACTGGCCCTAGACGCCGTCCTGACCGAGACAGCAGAAGACACAGATCCCGGCGCAACAGGCGCCCTGATCCTGGCACTCACTGAGCAGGCAGCAACCTACGCCAGCGCCGCCCCGGACGCCGCCGGGCAACTCCAGAGCATGATCCTCGAATACGCCCGACAGGAAGGCAACCATGGCTAAGCAGAAGCACGACATCGGATACCAGAAGCGGAAAAAGAACGGCCAGCGGCGCGAATATCTGAAATTCCTTGTTCACGCCAAACGGGCGTCTCTGAGAAAGTAAGAATCTTGGCAAAACGTCCACAGAAACAGCATTTCACCTGTTAAACTGAACTTGAGTGTCATAGCTCATCCCCTTTCAGGGAGGGGCGCCATTCCTCCAGATGGCGCCCCAACCCAAGGGATAGCAGTAACCGGCCAGCATGTTTGTCCGCGGTCAAGGACCAGGCAAGGCGAGGGCAAGGGCGAAAGCCTGAGGAACCCAGCCAAGCCACTCTGAGGAACCGCCAGCAAAGTGTCCGCCAGGGAGAGAGCAGTACCGGCAGCAGCCGGCGGCAAGGCTTAGGAACCCAGGAACGGGAACCGCTTAGGACCCTCACGGGCAAGGCGGAAGAACCTTCCGAGGGCAAGGCCCAGGACCCCGCAGCGCCGTAAGACGTGAAGCCCTTATCTGACAGGGCCACGCAGCCAAACATTCACCGCCCTTATCTGAACAGGGCCACCCTCTTTGGAGCACACAATGGCTACTTACGCCGAACTCATGACCGAAGCAAAAAGCCTCGTAGAAGCTGGCAAAGCCGGCACCCTGACCACCGCCCAGATCGCCCGCATGGACACCATCAAGGACGACATCGAAGCCGCCAAGCAGGCCGACCGCATCGCCGAAGGTGACGCCCTTATGGCCCAGCTCAAAGGCGCCGGCAGCCCCAAGGCCCCCGGCACCCAGGCAACCGGCAACGCCCTGAACCTCACCCAGGACGAGGTAAAGGGCATGTACGAGGCAGCCCTGAAAAAGCAGACCTACCGCGTACAGGCAAAGACCGGAGACGCCGCACTGTCCTACAAGACCGCAACGGCCGCACTGACCCAGACCCAGATGAATGGCCAGCTCATCGGCAAGGCCCACGAGCCCGCCCGGATCCTCAGCTACATCCCGCAGAAGACCATCACCGCCGGTTCCGTGGACTTCCTCACCCACACCAGCACCACGGGCGCTGCGGCAACCGTGGCACGTGGCGGACTGAAGCCCGAACTGCTGATCGACTGGACCCCGACCACCCTGACCGCCCGGAAGATCGCAGTGCAGTCCGGCGTACCGGATGAAGTCCTGGCTGACTTCAGTACCTTCCTGGCTTACCTGACCAGCGAACTGTCCCGCTCTGTGATCGACGCCGAAAACGCGCAGATCCTCAACGGCGACGGCACCGGGGAAAACCTGCTTGGCCTGCTCAACACTTCCGGGATGCTGACCCGCGCCAAGGCAACGGACACCGCACTGGACGCAGTGGAGCAGGCTATTGCCGACCTCCGCACCGGCCCGTCCTACGTGGACCCGGACCTGCTGGTCTTCCACCCCACCACCTGGTCCAGCATCCGCCGCAGCAAGGACACCGCCGGCCGCTACCTGCTCGGCGCTGACCCCACCGCAGCAGAAGCCAACACCCTGTGGGGACTGCCTGTCGCCGTCACCACCACCATGCCAGTAGGCACCGGCCTTATCGGCAACCTTGCGGAAGGCACCCAGGCATTCATCCGCCAGGGCATCACCACCGACATGGGAGTTAGCACGGATGACTTCGTGAAGAACATCACCCGTGTCCGCTGCGAGGAACGCCTCGCACTCGGCGTCACCCGGCCTACAGCCCTGCTGAAGATCACCGGACTGTAAACAGCAACAGGAAGCGCCCGGTCAACTACTGGCCGGGCGCTTTTGCGTGACTAGGGGAGGGGCGTCTGAATGTTGGAACGTCGAAGACGCGGACAGCTTCGCCGCGGTAGCTGTCCTCTCCCCCCGCCTCCCTGAGAGGGGGGTCGCGTGCGCGTGCGCGAAATATCACTATTGCTAATGGTTTTCAATAGCGTTTAGGTCCCCGTGCTGTTAATCTGGTCTCAGAGCGTCAACGTCACGGGTACCTCATCATCCGATAGGGGCCGAACGATGGTTTGAGTAGCGGCTGAACTGACCGCGAAAATCTGGGAACCAGCGCAGGACGGGCAAGGCCCCGGTGGAGCCTGAAAAGGACTCACCATCCCTCACACAAGGGGCGCCGGCCAGAAGGAACAGTAAGAGCCCCGCCAGGATGACGCCCGGCGGGGCTCTATCTGTGAAACAGCACACGCGTGCTAAATATCTACGTCCGGCTGTGGCATACCAATGCCCTGCTGTTTCATCCACCCTTTGTAGAGCGTTACCGCTTCCTGCATGGCCTCGTGCACTCCTGGACCGACGTTCTCAGGGTTTTCCCTGATCGCGTCGAGCGTCTGCTCGAATATGTCCAAGTCGTCGTTGATCTTATTCCTGATGGCGTCCCGCTGGATCTGCGCTTCCTCTTCCGGGCTGAAGAGGTCTTCCGGCCCCTGGCTCATGCTGCGGCCAGCTTGGATACTTCAGCAAGCGCAGCGGCGATCTTCCCGGCTTCTGCTCCTTGGATGGCGTTGCCGCTGTCGCCGTCAACGTAGAACGTCACGCCGTCGTTTATGGTCCAGTCGGTTGTTACCTTCCATCCGTTGCCCTCGAATGTAGGCCCGGTCCAGACGGGCAATTCTTCAGTGCTTGATTCGTCCAGGCTGAAACCGGCCGGCGGCCTAGGGATTGGCCCAAGCTCTGCCAGGTAATCTGACGGATGCATGCCCTTTGCTAAAGCCTGTCCGATGAGTTCCCCGACGGTGTTGGGCATGGTGATTGTGGCAGTCATGGTGAGACCTTCCCCCTTGTGTTGATACCGCATCCCCAGCGGATGCCGTGATCCTATCCTGTCGGGAAGACATTTCCCTTCGGTAGTGCTTTGACATTATGTGCTAGTGCGTTCGTGGTCCCCACCGTTGCATCCTGCATCGACCTTGTAGTGCACTGCAGCAGGCATCCCGATGGGCGTCGGCAAGTGACCCAAATCCTATCGTTGGGGCGCCGCGTGGAAAACGGCATCATCGAGTCGTCACTGGTTTTCGCCCTGGAGAATGGAATCCTGCAACCACGGGCCAACGCCATGCCGGCAGCTGAGAAGTTTTCGCGGGCAGGATACGACCTCGCCACGCTGCTGGATCCGCGATGATCCCGGCGCTGATGGGGGCGGCGCTAGGGATGGGCCTCTTCCTCATTTGGTGGTCCTGTTGGGAAACGCCGGACCCCGGGAACCGCGTGCGAAAGCCCGGCCACCTGGCTGACCTGCTCGCGGTTGCCGGGGTCGACAGGGTCTCAGCCCGCGGTTTGGCCGGTACTTGCTTGGGCCTCGGGGTTTTTGTAGCACTGGTGTTCTACGGGCTTAGCCATTCGTGGCCCATTGCCGGCTGCTTCGGACTTTTCGGCACATGGCTTCCCGTCACCATCCTCAGGTGGCGGGCCAAAAAGAGGACGGCCCTGCTGCGCCAACTCTGGCCTGACGTCGTGGATCATCTGCGCTCTGCGATCCGTGCGGGCCTGCCCCTGCCCGAGGCCCTCATTCAGCTTGGAGAAAAGGGACCTGAGGAATTGCGGCCCATTTTTCGTGAGTTCGGCGCTGACTATCGCGCCGGAGGCCAGTTTGATGGGTCTCTAAACAAGTTGAAGCAGCGATTGGCTGACCCGGTGGCCGACCGCATCGTCGAAGCGCTCCGGCTGACCCGGGAGGTAGGCGGTTCGGACCTGGGGAAGCTCTTGGGCACCTTGGCGGAATTCCTGCGGGAGAATGCCCGGACCCGCAGCGAGCTCGAGGCGCGGCAGTCGTGGACCATCAATGCCGCCCGGCTTGCCGTCGCGGCACCCTGGATCGTGATGATCCTGCTTGCCAGCAGGCCGGAGGCGATCCAGGCCTACAACACGCCTATGGGCGCCGCAGTCCTGCTCGGCGGCTTGGTGGTCTCGCTTGTTTGCTACACGGTGATGTTGAAGATCGGGGCCCTGCCACAGGACGAAAGGGTGCTCCCATGATCGTCATCCCGCCTGCAGCAGTAATCTGCGGTATCGGCCTTGGCCTTGGTTTGTGGCTCGTGATCTTCCGGTCACCTCCCATGCGCGCCCTGACGCTTTCCCAACGCATAGAGCCCCAACTTAAGTCGCAAAACCTGGAGTCGAGGCTCCTGCACGCCGGCGAGCAGAACCTGACACCTTTCGGCCCCCTCGAACGAATTTTCCGTCCCGTCTTCCGGGACTGGCTGTCCGCGTTGGGAAGACTGAACCCCACGCCTGGTGCCACGGGCCGGCGGCTGGCCCAGGCAGGAATCAACAAGTCTGCCATCGACTTCCGCGCTGAACAGTTGCTGTGGGCTGCTGCGGGTTTTGTCCTCTCAGCGACTTTCATGCTCATTGGAGCCGCAGCGGGCAGGTTCAGCCCGCTCTTGGCAGCGGCGGTAATTATCGGCAGTACTGCAGCGGGTTTTGTGTTGCGGGACTACTGGCTTGGCGCCCAGGTCCGCCGGCGGGAAGCGCGGATGATGGCCGAGTTTCCCAGCCTTGCCGAACTGATGGCCCTGGCCGTCGGCGCAGGGGAGAGCGCAACAGGCGCATTGGATCGCGTCTGCAGGAGTGCCAACGGTGAGCTGTCCAAGGAATTTTCGAAGATCCTCGCGGAGACCAGGGCCGGCAAGCCGCTGATTCTGGCAATGCAGGAGTTCTCTGCGCGCACCGACCTTGCGCCGCTGGTCAGGTTTGTTGACGGCATCATCGTTGCGGTGGAAAGAGGAACACCCCTTGCGGACGTGCTTCGCGCGCAGGCGCAGGACGTCCGCGATTCGGCCAAGCGGGACCTGATGGAAGCTGCCGGGAAAAAGGAAATCGCAATGATGGTGCCCCTGGTTTTCGGGGTGCTTCCCCTGACCGTGGTGTTTGCTGTCTTCCCCGGCCTGGCCGCCATCAACCTGGGCTTCTGATGGGGAGAAAGACCCGAAGCCCGGACCCGCTGCCATTAGTTAAAGCCCACCTTAGGAACCAGGAATAGGACTCAAGATGAAAACCATGGGAACCCGCTGTGCACTGCTGCTTCTTGGCCTTGCCGCTCTACTGCAGCTCAAGGTGCCCGCGACAGCCGGGAGGGGGCGTCCTATCGGTGCACAGTACACCGAAGGCAGGGAAGACCTTCAGGTGCCTCCGACCATCGGTAACGATAACCCTGAACGAGGTGACGTTCCGGGATGGGTGATGATAACCCTGATGTCCGCGGTCCTGGTTGCAGCCCTGCTGGCGCTCGCGGGCCCCGCCTTGGAGGCCATGTTCAACCAGGCAATGGACAAGGTGGGGAACTGAACCATGCTGCCGTCCGCTCACGGACCCGTGCAGCCAGTGCTGCCCAGGCCGGGCGAGCGGGGTTCAGCCGTGGTGGACTTCGTCCTGGTTGGCGGGTTGCTGACGATGTTCTTCCTTGCGATTATTCAGCTGACCCTGGTTCTGCATGTCCGGAACACACTTATTGATGCTGCTGCCTCTGGTGCCCGGTACGGCACACTCGCTGACCGCAATGCCGCCGACGCGCAAGAGCGGACCCGCAGCCTCATCAGCATGGCCCTGAACGAAGGCTTTGCTGACCAGGTCAGTACGCAGGAAGTAACTGTCCAGGGGATGCGCACCCTGGAAGTGACTGTCCGGTCCCCAATGCCGGTCATCGGTCTGATTGGGCCCCGGGACCTGCTGGAGGTGAAAGGGCATGCGGCTGTCCAGCCTTGATCCGTTCAGCGCCAGCCCGTTGCCCCACCCCGACGGACCACCCCGCGCCAGTGCGCAGTCCTGTTCCAGTGCCCAGTCCCGCTCCAGCGCACAGGCCGGTTCCAATCTGTTCCTGGTCACGGCCCGCGTGGCAGAAGTGCTCTGCAGGGAGCGTGCCGGGGGCACGCACGTGGGCGACCCATCCCACTGCCCCAGGCCTGCTCGCGGGGAGCGCCAGCAGCAGGGCTTTGTGCATGAGGAGCAGGGGAGCGGACACGAGCAAGGAAGTGCGGTAGTCGAGTTCACGTTCCTTGCACTTCTGCTGATGGTCCCGCTGGTGTACTTCGTGATCACCGTCGGGCAAATCCAGGGCGGTTCCTTCGCCGTGGTGGGTGCCGCGGACCAGGCGGCGAAGGTTTATGTGGCACAGCCGGATTCCTCCACAGCCCAGGCAGCTGCGGAGCAGGCCGTGGCCCTCGCCCTTTCCGACTTCGGGCACCAGGCAGACAGGGCCCGCATGGCCACGACCTGCAACCCTGCTGACTGCCAGGCCGCCGGAACCACGGTGACTGTCACCGTAAGCCTGAGCGTACCGCTGCCGTTCATTCCGTTCGCCGACGGATTATCAGCCACGGAGGTTGAGGCGTCTTCCACCCAATTGGTAGGCCGGTACCGGTGAAACGCCGGGAATCGGACCAGAGCGGCCAGGTCATGGTGATGATTCTCGGCTACATCACCCTGGCACTTCTGGTGGCGACGGTCGTCGTCGGCATATCTGCCGTCTATCTGGAGCACAAGCGCCTGCTGTCCCTGGCAGACGGGGCATCGCTTGCGGCGGCCGACAGCTACACCCTGGGAGAAGTCACATCCCAGGGTGGAAGCCCCTCGGCTGTCCTTAATCCCGCGCGCGTCCGCAATGTAGCTGCCGACTTCGTCTCGAGGAGCCCAGCCTCGCAGCGTTTCTCAGGCCTCGCCGTCGCCGCTACAACGGGTACACCTGACGGTTCCACCGCCGTCGTGGTCCTCACGGCAGACGTGCACCCACCTGTGGTGAACTTCCTTGTCCCTGATGGCATCCGAATCGAAGCGACGTCCACCGCCCGCTCACGCCTGACCCGCTGAGTCATGCACCCGCTGAGCCAATGATCCTGGCAGCGCCGGGCCGTACCGCTCCATAGCGTAGGCTTAAACAACCATGGCCAATATTGATTTTTCCGCTGAAATCCGGGCGCTGCGCGCCACCTACGAGTCCATTGAACGCGTCAGCGACGTGGAGACACTCAAGGAAGACATCGCCGAACTCAGCGAGCGGGCAGGGGAGCCGGACCTTTGGGACGACCCCGCGGCCGCGCAGAAAATCACCTCCCGGCTTTCCCACCGCCAGTCCGAACTGGAGCGACTCACCAGCCTGGCATCCCGGATCGACGACCTTGAAGTCCTCGTTGAGCTTGGGCAGGACGAGGACGACGCGGACTCGATGGGGGAGGCCGCGACAGAACTTGAGTCCATTAGGAAAGCCCTCAAGGACCTGGAAGTGGTCACCCTGCTGTCCGGCGAGTACGACGAACGCGAAGCCGTGGTCTCCATCCGCGCCGGCGCGGGAGGTGTGGACGCCGCAGACTTCGCCGAGATGTTGATGCGCATGTACCTCCGGTGGGCCGAGCGGCACGGCTACCCCACCACCGTCATGGACACGTCCTACGCGGAGGAGGCCGGGCTCAAGTCGGCCACCTTCGAGGTGAAGGCTCCCTACGCGTACGGCACGCTCAGCGTGGAAGCCGGAACCCACCGTCTCGTCAGGATCAGCCCGTTCGACAACCAGGGCCGCCGCCAGACGTCCTTTGCCGCAGTGGAAGTCATTCCGCTGATCGAGCAGACGGACTCCATCGACATCCCGGACAACGAAATCAGGGTGGACGTGTTCCGTTCGTCGGGCCCCGGCGGCCAGTCGGTCAACACCACGGACTCCGCCGTCCGCCTCACCCACATCCCGACCGGCACGGTGGTTTCCATGCAAAACGAGAAATCGCAGCTGCAGAACCGCGCCGCCGCCATGCGCGTGCTGCAGTCCCGGCTCCTGCTGCTGAAGAAGGAGCAGGAGGATGCGGAGAAGAAGGCGCTGGCCGGCGATGTTAAAGCTTCGTGGGGTGACCAGATGCGCTCCTACGTTCTGAACCCGTATCAAATGGTGAAGGACCTGCGCACCGAGCACGAAGTGGGCAACACGTCCGCAGTGTTCGACGGCGAGATTGACGACTTCATCGATGCGGGCATCCGCTGGCGTACTGACAACCGCAACGCCGAAAAGTAGGCCTGCCGGCCCCGCCATCCTGCAGCTGATCCAGCGACACGCCCCCGAAAGCAGGTCGAAGCACGGGGGACCCTGCGTATAGTCGAGGGGCCGGGGCCCTACTTTCCCCAAACGAAAACCCGTGCACCGGCTGCAGAACTGGGCTGCATCACAAGAATCAGCCATGCCCTGCAGGGTACTTAGGGCCATGATCCGATTCGAAAATGTCACCAAGGTTTACGACCAGAAAGCCCGTCCGGCGCTGGACTCTGTCACCCTTGAGATTGACCGCGGCGAATTCGCCTTCCTTGTCGGTGCGTCCGGCTCCGGAAAATCCACCTTCCTCCGCCTGGTGCTGAAGGAAGACCGCGCCACCTCCGGCGCTGTTTACGTGGCGGGCCAAAACGTCGCGAAGATTTCCAGTTGGCGTGTTCCGCGCCTCCGCCGGGGCATCGGCGTCGTGTTCCAGGACTTCCGCCTCCTGCCCCAAAAGAATGTCTTCGCCAACGTGGCGTTCGCCATGCAGGTCATCGGCAAGAGCCGCAGCGTCATCCGCGACACCGTCCCGGAGGTCCTGAAGACCGTCGGCCTCGAAGGCAAGGAACACCGCATGCCGCACGAGCTGTCCGGCGGCGAGCAACAGCGCGTGGCCATCGCGCGTGCCGTGGTCAACCGGCCCGGGATCCTCCTCGCGGACGAACCCACCGGAAACCTGGACCCCACCACGTCCATGGGAATCATGGGCGTCCTGGACAAGATCAACCAGAACGGAACCACCGTGGTGATGGCCACCCACGATGACGACATCGTCAACGAAATGCGCAAACGGGTGGTCGAACTCAGGAACGGCGTGGTGATCCGCGACGAAGCCAAGGCCTTGTACACCTCGATGATTCCCGTCGTCGGCCAGTCCAGGCGCCTTAAGGACGCCAGTGGCAGGGAAACGCCCGACGGCGGCCTGCCGGGCAACGGCGCTGAAGGCGAGGCCCAGCGGTGAGGCTCGCATTCATCCTTTCGGAAATCGGCAGCGGGCTGCGCCGCAACCTTTCCATGGTGGTCTCGGTCATCCTGGTGACGTTCGTGTCCCTCACCTTCGTGGGTGCGGCCGGAATGCTGCAGATGCAGATCAACCAGATGAAGGGCTACTGGTACGACAAGGTCCAGGTGGCGATCTTCCTTTGCAGTGAAGGTTCGACGGCGCCGGGTTGCGCTTCCGGGCCAGTCACCCCTGAGCAGCAACAGGGCTTGAACGCGCTCCTTGAGTCCCCGGCCGTGGCGCAGTACATCAACGACTTTCAGTTCGAGTCCAAGGATGAGGCCTACAAGCACTTCAAGGACCAGTTTTCGAACTCTCCGATCGTCGATTCCGTGACGCCGGACCAGCTGCCCGCATCGTTCCGGATCAACATGAAGGACCCGGAAAAGTACCAGATCATCAGCGAGACGTTTTCCTCCCAGCCAGGCGTGGAAACGGTGATCGACCAGCGCCAGCTCCTCGAACGCCTCTTCTCGGTGATGAACGGTGCGTCCCTTGTGGCGGTCGGCATCGCAGGGGTCATGATCGTCTGCGCCATCCTGCTGATCGCCACCACCATCAGGCTCTCCGCGTTCAGCCGGCGCCGCGAAACCGGAATCATGCGCCTGGTCGGTGCCTCAAAAACCGTGATCCAGCTGCCGTTCATCCTGGAAGGCGTCATAGCAGCCGTCATCGGCGCTGCCCTGGCCTCGGGCACCCTGTGGGCCGTAGCGCAATACTTCCTGGGCGACTATATGTCGCGGCAATACCCGGATACGGCCTTTATCTCATCCGGGCAGACCCTGATCATCGCCCCGGCGCTGATAATCCTTGGCGGATCCTTGGCAGGAATTTCGTCTCTCTTGACCTTACGTAGATATTTGCGCGTTTAGGCTGTGCACACCGCGACCTAGGAATGCCCATGAACCTCATTCACCAAACCTTGCCCCGCCCCCGGCACAGCCGAGGGCGGGCCGCTGCCCGCCGTTTGGGGATCGTCAGCGGCGTGCTCACCGTCATCCTTTCGGCCGGGATGGCCCTTGCCACACCCGTCGCTTTCGCCGACGACCTCGAAGACCGCCAAGCCGCGCTCGAGGCCGAAGCCGCACGCGTCCAGGCATCCCTCGAATTCGTCGATTCCCGGATCGCCAAGGCCGCCAGCGACCTGGTGATCTACCAGGGACAGTTGCCCGGTGCCCAGCAGGCACTCCTTGAGGCACAGGGCCGGGTAGCCGGGGCTGTCAAGGAGGTAGAGGCGCTGTCGGCCCGCGTGGACATGGCCCAGCAGAACAAGGCCAAGATCACCCAGCAGCTGGAGACGGACAAGCAAAAGATCGCGGACACCAAGAAACTGATTGGGCAGATCGCCACCCAGGCCTACAAATCCGGCGGCGTTCCTTCGAACCTGTCGCTCTTCTTCGGCTCCAACAGCGGCAGCAGCCTGACCGAGACCATGGACCTTGCGGACCAGGCCATGCGCAGCCAGAACGCAGCCATGGACAAGCTCAGCCAGCAGAACGCCACCAACGTCAACTCCGAAGCGCGCCTGCAAGCTGTCGAAGCTGAGATCAAGGACCTCAAGGCCAAGGCCGACGCCGCCCTGGAGCGGGAGAAGGCCGCCCGCGACGAGGCTGCGGCCAAGAAGGCCCAAGTCGACCAGCTCATTGCGGACACCACCCGCCTCGATGCCGAACTCCAGGCGGCAAAGCCCGGCATCCAGGCCCAGTTGGCCGGCGTCCAGGCCAACCAGAACCAGGTGGCCAACGAGATCGCCGAACGCGACCGCAGGGCCCGTGAAGCTTGGGAAGCCGAGCAGCGCAGGCAGGCGGCTGCTGCTGCCGCTGCGGCGGCCGCGGCCGCGGCCGCCGCAAACCGCCCGGCCCCGCCCGCGCAGCCGTACGTCCCGCCCGCCGCGGGATCGCCGTCGGCGTTTGGCCTCCGCCACCCCTTCGACGGCAGCATCCCCATCACCTCCGGTTTTGGCTACCGCACCACCCCGCCGGGAACCATCGACTTCTATGGCACCGGTGGATACATGCACACCGGAATCGACTTTGGCGCAGCCTGTGGCACGCCCGTGTATGCGGCAGCGGCCGGTGAGGTCTTCAGCTCAGGCTGGAATTCCGCCGATGGTGGCGGTTGGCGCGTCAAGATCGATCACGGCGTGGTGCAGGGCAATACGCTCACCACCATCTACTACCACAACTCCAGCATCGTGGTTTCGAATGGGCAGAGGGTCTCCCAGGGCCAGCTCATTGCCTACTCCGGCAGCACCGGCAACTCCACGGGTTGCCACGCCCACTTCGAAACCTGGCTCAATGGTGCCGCCGTCGACCCCATGGGATTGCTGTAGGGGCGAAGCGCTGCTGCCGTAGACTGGTATAGCTCCGCGCCGCAGGCCCGGAGGCACCCGACCTGAACCCGAGGAGTTTCCCCGTGCCTAAAGAAAGTGGCCGTAAGGTAGTGGCCACCAACCGCAAGGCCCGGCACGATTACCACGTGCTGGACACTTACGAGGCCGGCATCGCGCTGATGGGCACCGAAGTGAAGTCCCTGCGTGAGGGCCACGCCTCCATGGTGGACGGATTCTGCACGTTCTATAACGACGAACTGTGGATGGAAGCCATCCACATTCCCGAATACAACCAGGGCAGTTGGACCAACCACGCGGCACGCCGGCGCCGCAAGCTGCTGCTGCACCGGGAAGAACTCATCAAGATCTCCCACAAGGTCCGGGAGTCCGGCTACACCATTGTTCCCCTCCAGCTGTACTTCGTGGACGGCAAGGCCAAGGTGGAAATCGGTGTTGCCCGCGGCAAGCGCGAATACGACAAGCGGCAGACGCTGCGGGAACAGCAGGACAACCGTGAAGCCCAGCGTGAGATGCGCGAGCGCAACCGGCGCCGGTAGGAATTATTTCCACGGGTCATGCGTTAGTATGGATAGTCCGGCAGGCTTGCCAGCCGGTTTGGTAACAAAATACGGGGATGATCGGTTTCGACGGTGTTAGTCGCGACAGGTGAAGCGGGCCGAGGATGCAGAATTATCTCGTAAACGCTTTCTGCAAACCAATAAGTGCCGAATCTAAGCGCACTGACTTCGCTCTTGCTGCCTAAGCAGTAAGACAGTCCGTCAGCCCGGGGTTGCTATCGCCCCGGATCCTGGCGTCATTTAGATAGCCACTGCTGTTTGCTCCCGTCATCGGAGTAAACGGGACTTTTAGATGACTGGGCCCGGATCAGCCAGCTGTTTGCAGCATGGCTGGGGCCGAGAAAATCCGACGCAAACTGCGCCCGGAGAAGCCCTGACAACACGACATCGGACGGGGGTTCAATTCCCCCCATCTCCACCCACGGGTAAAACACCCCGGTCTTCGGACCGGGGTGTTTTTCTTTGCCCGTCAAGGCAAGGGGACCCGGGCCTAAATGCTCTACCGGGCTGGCCCGGCAAGCCGTTACCTTCGACTGCATGCACAACGATCCGCCGCAAACGCCTACCGAAGTCCTGGACGCCGGAACGTGCTGGGACCTCCTGCGTGGAGTATCCGTCGGCCATTTGGCAGTGCTGGTGAACGGATACCCGGAGGTGTTCCCGGTCAACTACAAAGTGGACCACGAATCGCTGGTCTTCCGGACGGGGGAGGGAACGAAACTGCGCGCAGCAGGCGGGCCGCTCGCCGTCGCCCTGGAAGCCGACGGCCATGATGACGCCAAAGCATGGAGCGTCCTGGTCAAAGGCAAGGCCGTCATCCTCGAGCCATCGGAGGAACTGATGAAGGGAGCAGGCCTTACCCTGTTTCCCTGGCAGGCCGGTGAAAAGGACCACTTTGTCCGGATCGTTCCCAACTCCGTAACGGGCAGGCGTTTTTCCATCACGTCCCCGTTGACCTGGTGGAGCCACGTAGGGCACACAGCCGGCGCAAAGACATAGGGTTCCAGTGGCCGCGTCGTGACCCGGCGGCCGCGCCGGGCCCTAGGGCCCTGTCCGGAATGCCCGCTTTGCTGGTACCACTGACCTATGATCGGGTCGCCCACCGCCGCTGCTGCCAAGCCACCGTTTGACGCCGTCATCTTCGACCTGGACGGGGTGGTCACCAATACAGCGCTGGTCCACCAGGCTGCCTGGAAAGATGCGTTCGATCGGATCCTGCGTGACCCAAGAGTCCCTGCCGGCGCCAACCGTGCCCCGCTCAGCAGGAATGACTACCTCACCTTCATCGACGGGATGCCGCGGGAGGAGGGGGTGGTACGGTTCCTGGCTGCCAGGGGCGTGCAGGTTGAAAAGGGAAACGAGACGGACGAAGCCGGCGCATGGACCGGGTTCGGCCTGGGTGCCTGGAAGAACGAACTGTTCCTGAAACACCTCCGGACCGACGGCGTCCAGAGTTACCCAGGCACCCTGGATTTGCTGCAGAGGCTTGCGGGCGCGGCAGTGCCCACTGCTGTGGTCACCTCAAGCCGGAACGCCGGGTTGGTCCTGGAAGCGGCGGGCATCCAGGATCTCTTCAGGGTGGTGCTGGACGGAACGACGGCGGCCCGGCTCGGCCTGCGCGGAAAACCGGCGCCGGACGTCTTTCTTGCGGCCGCATCGCGGCTTGGGGTCTCCCCGCCACATGCGGTGGTGATCGAGGACTCCGCGGCGGGGGTTGAGGCCGGCCGCCGGGGTGACTTCGGCCTCGTTGTCGGAATCGACCGGACCGGCAACCGCCGGCAGCTTGAGGCAGCCGGCGCCCATACCGTCCTCAACGACGTGGGGGAGCTGGATCTGGGCCAGGTCATCGGCAACGCCTGGCACCTCGTCTATGAAGGTTTCGACGCCGCACACGAGGGACACCGGGAAGCCCTGACCACGCTGGGCAATGGTTACATGGGCGTCCGCGGGGCGGCGCCCGAAGGCGGCAGCTTCAGCTACGCGGGCATGTACCTCGCCGGCGTCTACAACCGTGTCCGCGCGGAAGCCGGCGGCGAGACGCTGCTGGAAGAACACATGGTCAACGCCCCCAACTGCCTGCCGCTCGACCTGCGCCTGCCGGGCCAGCAGTGGTGGTCGGAGGGCGGAATGACCTCGGTCCGCGAGCACAGGGTCCTGGACCTCAGACGGGCGGTACTGGAGCGGCGGCTGCTGCTGGAGACAGCCGACCACCGCAGGCTGGAAGTAGTGCAAACCCGTTTCGCGTCCATGGCAGAGCCCCATCTGCTGGTCCTTGAGACGGTAATCACCGCGCTGGGCTGGAGCGGTCAGGTGGAGGCCCGCAGCGGTGTCAACGCCGGGGTCCGCAACGCCAACCTCCCCGAACATGCCCAGGGTTCGGACGTCCACATCGCTGACAGGACAGCCTCCCACCGCTCCATCCCTGAGCCGTCCGCGCACGCTGCCTCCGTCGTCGAAGTGGAAACTACCCAGAGCCTCATCCGAATCGCCGCGGCCTATCGAACACAGGTATTCCCGGAAGCGGAGGGAGTTGAGGAGGGCAGGAAAGGGGCCTTCCATTTCCAGACTCTTCTGCTGTCCCTCAGCGCCGGCGCCCCGGTGCGGATCACCAAAACGGTGGCAGTGATGACGTCCCGTGACCGTGCCATATCCTCTCCGGAAGCCGGCGCCCGTGCGGTCCTGGCGCGTATCCCCGGGGACTTCGATTCGCTGCTGACGGCGCACGAGGAAGCGTGGCGGCGCGAGCTGCGGCCGTTCATGGTGGAGATCGATGCCCCGGTCCAGGTGCGCCTTGTCCTGAACCTGCACATATTCCATCTGCTGCAGACACTGACACACCATACGACCGAACTGGATGCCGGCGTGACGGCGCGTGGACTCCACGGCGAGGGCTACCGGGGCCACGTCTTTTGGGATGAGCTGTTCGTCCTGCCGGTACTCGCCTCGAGGACGCCTGAGGTTGCGCGTGCCGTCATCGATTACAGGTGGCGGCGGCTTCCCGCCGCCCGGCATGCCGCGGCCTTGGAAGGTCTGGCAGGGGCGAAATTTCCGTGGCAAAGCGCCAGCGCCGGAACCGAGGAAACGCCCAAATGGTTGTACAACGACAGGTCCGGCAGGTGGGTCAAGGACCACTCGCACCTGCAGGTGCACTCCGGACTTGCTGTCGCGTTCAATGCCTGGCAGTACTTCCAGACCACTGGTAACAAGATCTGGCTCCTGCAAAAGGGGGCGGAACTGGTGATCGAGGTTGCCCGTTTCTTCCGCTCACTGGCGGACTACGACCAGCAGGAGGGCCGTTACCACCTGCGCGGCGTCGTGGGACCGGACGAATACCACACAGGCTATCCCGGCAGCGACGGACCCGGCCTGGACGACAATGCCTACACCAATGTCATGGCGGCATGGGCCTGCTCCACGGCAAGGGGAATCATGGCCTTCCTGCACGGCAGCGAACGTGCCGTACTCATGGAACGCCTGGGTGTCACAGAGGAGGAAACCGCCGGGTGGGCGCACGTGGGATCGGCGATGTACGTCCCCTTTCACGAGGACGGCGTCATTAGCCAGTTCGAGGGCTACGGGTCGTTGAAGGAACTCGACTGGGACCACTACCGGGACAGGTACGGCGACATTGAGCGGCTGGACCTCATCCTCGAGGCCGAAGATGACAGTACCAACTGCTACAAGCTGGCAAAGCAGGCCGACGTCCTGATGCTCCCGTACCTGTTGGGGCACGACGGACTGGTCAGCATTCTTCGGCGGCTTCAGTATGCATTCACGGCGGAACACCTCAACAAGACGATCGAGTATTACCTGGCCAGGACGGCGCACGGCTCCACCCTGAGCAGGGTTGCCCACGCGTCCGTCCTTGCGGGCCTGGACGCGGACCGGGCGTGGGACAGTTTCCGGGAAGCGCTCGACGCCGATCTTGACGATACCCAGCACGGCACCACGCGCGCGGGCATCCATTTGGGCGCGATGGCCGGAACCATCGACGTGGTCCAGCGCAGCTTTGCGGGGCTCCGGTTCAGCGGTGACACGATCCTGTTTGCACCCAACCTCCCCACCGGGCTGCGCGCCGTTGCCTTTGAGGTCCTCTACCGGGGACACCGCCTCCGCATACATCTCAAGGACGGGGACATGAGCATCGCCTCTGCTCCCGGTGACGCCGGCCCCATCAAGGTGCAGGTGCATGGCAATGACGAGGTCCTTCCTCCCGGGCAAACCCTCCATTTTCCGTTGCCTGTCCGGGCTTCGGGGGTGGTGGTCCGGTGAAGCGGCTGGGGATCCTCACCAGTGGCGGTGACTGCCCGGGCGTGAACGCGGTCATCCGGGGAGCCGTGCTGGGCGGGCACGTTTCGCATGGCTATGGATTCATCGGGTTCCGGGACGGTTGGCGGGGTGTGTTGGAGCAGGACATTTACCCTTTGCCCCGTACGAGTGTCCGTGGGATCGCCCGCCTGGGTGGAACCATCCTGGGCACGTCCCGGACCAACCCGCTGGTGGGCAATGGAATCGAGGGTGTCCGTGCCTGCGTCCGGCACAACGAACTGGACGGCCTGATTGCCATTGGGGGAGAGGGAACACTGGCAGCCGCCCGGGAACTCTGCTCCCAGGGCATCAACGTGGTGGGAGTGCCCAAGACCATCGACAATGACCTCGGCGCCACAGACTACACCTTCGGCTTTGATTCTGCGGTGCAGACCGCCACCGAAGCCATCGACCGGCTCCGGACCACCGGCGAGTCGCACCACCGGTGCATGGTGGCCGAGGTCATGGGCCGCAGTGCGGGCTGGATAGCACTGCATTCCGGGATGGCATCGGGCGCGCACGCCATCCTGATACCTGAACATCCGGTGTCCCTGGACCAAATTTGCTCGTGGGTGCTGTCAGCCCGTGACCGGGGCAGGGCTCCGCTCGTGGTGGTGGCCGAGGCCTTCGCTCCTGAAGGCCACGAAGCACCGTACGCGCCCCGTGGCCTGGATACTTTCGGACGCCCGCGGCTGGGAGGCATCGGACTGCTGCTTGAAGGAGAACTGCAGCTGCGGACCGGCATCGAAACGCGCGCCACCGTCCTGGGCCACATCCAGCGTGGCGGCGAACCCACGGCCTTCGACCGTGTCCTTGCCACCAGGCTGGGCCTGGCCGCCGTCGAATCGGCAGCCGCCGGCAGGTGGGGCACCATGGTTTCGCTGCGCGGCACGGACATTGTCAACGTCGACCTTGAAGAAGCGTTGGGGGAACTGAAGGTGGTCCCTGAAGCGCGGTACCAGGAGGCCGCCGTCCTGTTTGGATGAGAGGCTACTGTTCCGGCCGGACCCGCAGGACTGCCGAACCGGTAATCCTGTCGGCAGCCAGGTCCTCAAGTGCCTTGGCCGCAGCTTGGAACGGGTAGGCCGTGGTGGTGAGGGTAAGCGAAAGCCTGGCTGCGAGAGCCAGGAACTCACGCCCGTCAGCCCGGGTATTGGCTGTCACGCTCCGCACCTGCCGTTCAAAAAAGAGCTCCCTGGTGTAATTGAGGGCCGGGATGTCGCTTAGGTGGATTCCGGCGATGGCAAGCGTTCCGCCCCGGTCCAGGGCGCGCAGCGCAGCCGGGACAAGGTCTCCAACCGGTGCGAAAAGAATGGCGGAATCGAGCGGTACCGGCGGCTGGTCATAAGCGTCCCCCGCATAATCAGCTCCCAACTCCAGGGCGAGCGACCGCGCGCCGTCAGACCGGGTCATGACATACACGGAGGCGCCCTGTTTAAGCGCCAACTGGGCGGTGATGTGGGCAGAGCTGCCAAAGCCGTAAATGCCAAGGCGGCCACCCACGGGAAGGGCGGCGCGCTTCAGCGCGCGGTACCCGATGATGCCCGAACACAGCAGTGGTGCCGCCTGCTCATCCGGGAAGGCTGGAGGTACCGGGTAGGCAAAGTCCTCCGCCACCGTCAAGTGCTCGGCATAGCCGCCATCCCTGTCCCAGCCGGTGAAGACGGGCGACTGGCACAGATTTTCATCACCCCGGCGGCAGTAGTCGCACCTGCCGCAAACCCCGCCAAGCCACGCCACACCCACCCTGTCGCCAGTCCTGAACCGGGAGCAGGCAACTCCTGCCTCAACAACCACGCCGATTGCTTCATGCCCGGGCACAGTCTGCGCACGGTGCGGTGCCAGGTCTCCTTCAGCGAGGTGGAGGTCGGTGCGGCAAACACCGCAGACAGTCACTTCCACCAGGAGTTCGTTGGCCGCAGGCGTGGGAGTGGCACGGAGTCCCTGAACCAGCGGGTGGGTGGATATGGGGCCCGGCCCGTTCACCCACCATGCGCGCACGGTGTCTCCTGCCCGTAATTCCTACTCGAAACCGGCGCGGGTTGCGTCGTCCAGCGAGGTTTGCCACAGCAGTGGTGCGTCCACCGTGAAGCGCCTCCCCGTTATTGACTCCGGCGTGATGCGAATGAAGTGCTCCTGCCCCACGCCCTGCCATGGAAACAGCGCCCGCTTGACGTCATCCAGGTCAGGGCCCGTGGGCGTCGCTTCAACAGCCGTGCCTTTGACCACGACGCTCCATGCGAGCCCGAATTGGGAGCTGACCGCATCTGCTTCGAGGGCCACGGTGGCTTCCGACTGGAGGGCCTGGTGCTTGGTACCGCCGCCGGTGCGGAAAACCAGCGTCCTGCCGTCCACCTTGTAATTGACGGGAAAGACATCCGGATGGCCATCGGCGATGACGGCCAGGCGCCCCACCCCGGTCTGGGCGAGGAGCGTCCAGCACTCGTCCGCGTCAAGGATTTCCGGCACAGGCACGTTCGTTTTCTCAGTCATAGGCCACAGCGTAGGCAACTCTCCCGCCTGCCGTAAGGGCATAAAGGCCCGGCCTCCAAGGAAGGACCAATGCCCAAGGAAGGACCAATGGCACTTGGGGTCCGGCCGGCCCAATGGGACGCTGTGGGGACGCCCGGGAAACGCTCATCTTCCGGTGAAAGGTGGCCCATGCTGACCCATCTGTTCCTCAACCGCCTGCTGTGGGCTGTTGCCGGACTGCTGGCGCTCGCCGCTGCGGCAACGGGGCTTTGGCGGCCCGGAATCTACAACAGGGTGGTTGCCGCTGACCTGATCCCCGGCGCCTACTCCCAGGACCTGCTCTCCGTCGCGGCCGGGCTCGCGTTGCTGTACCTGGCCTACGCGGTTGGCCCGAACAGGGCCAAATACCAGATCGTGGCACTGGGGCTCCTTGGCTACCTCTTCTACGCATACGGGATTTACGTCATTGAGCGGACGTACAACGGCCTGTACCTGCTCTACATGGCAGTCTTCGCAGTGTCATTCTGGGCCATGGTCACCGCCGGGGCCACCATGGACCGCGACGCGCCATCCGCCTCCCTTCCCCGTGCACTGAGGCTGGTGTCAGCGGCCGGTGCCATCCTTCAGCCGCTGATCTTCTACCCTCTGTGGATCGGGGTGCTCCTGCCCCTGATGCGGAGCGGCGAGCAGATTGACTCCCTCTACTCGATCTTCATCCTGGACCTTTGCTTCATCATGCCCGGGTTCCTGATCCTGTCCTTCCTCACGTACCGGGGCCACCGTACGGGACTGCTGCTTCTCCCGGCCCTGTATGTCCTGGGTTTCACCCTCATTTTCTCCCTGGCGGTGGGTGAACTGGTCAAACCCCTGTTCGGTGCAGAACCAAGCCTGGCCGCCTTGCTGCCCGCCCTTGGGCTCTCGGGGCTTTTCCTGGTGCTCGGAAGCCTGCACATAGCCAAACTCCAGGCACTGGATCCGCCGGCAGCCAGTCCCGCCGGCCCGCAGCCCAACCATCAGCTGTCCGCGCAAGCCGGCGGCGAACGTCGGAGAATCCGTCCCACACAGTAAGGAGAGACACATGAAAGCCCTCGTCTACGGCGGACCGGGTGACAAGTCATGGACTGATGTCCCCGACCCCCGGATCCAGCAACCCGGCGACGTCATCGTCAAGGTCGATACCACCACGATCTGCGGCACCGACCTGCATATCCTCAAAGGTGACGTACCCGCCGTCGAAAAGGGCCGGATCCTGGGACATGAGGCGGTGGGAACCATCGTGGAAACCGGGTCTTCCGTGACCGGCCTGAAGGTGAATGACCGTGTCATCATCTCGTGCATCAAATCCTGCGGCCACTGTGCCAACTGCAAGACCGGACTCTATTCGCACTGCCTGGGAGGCGAGGGCCAGGAAGGCACCGGGTGGATCTTCGGACACCTGATCGACGGGACCCAGGCGGAGTATGTCCGCGTGCCGTACGCCGAAAACTCGCTGCACCTGCTGCCCGCGGGCGTCAGCGACGAACAGGCCGTCATGCTCTCCGATATCCTCCCCACCGGATTCGAAATAGGTGTCCAGTACGGCCGGGTGAAGCCCGGCGACACCGTGGCCGTTGTTGGTGCCGGGCCGGTGGGCCTGGCGGCGATCACCACGGCAGGACTGTACGGCGCAGCGACTGTGGTGGCCATCGACCTGGACGCCAACCGCCTGGCGAAGGCAAGGGAGTTCGGCGCCACGCACACTGTCCTTTCCGGCAGCAGTGACTGGAAGGAACAGGTCCTGGCCCTGACCGGCGGACAGGGCGTCGATGTGGCCATCGAAGCTGTTGGCGTGCCGGCAACATTTGGCATGTGCACCGACGTAGTGCGGCCGGGTGGATCGGTGGCGAACGTTGGGGTGCACGGAAAACCGGTGGAGCTGCACCTGGAAAACCTGTGGATCCAAAACATCAACATCAGCATGGGGCTGGTGAATACCAACACGACGCCCATGCTGCTCAAGCTTGTGGCCCAGGGAAAGATCAGGGCGGAGAAGTTCGCCACGCACCATTTCAGTTTCGACCAGTTCCTTGACGCCTACGACACGTTTTCCCGGGCAGCCGAAACCAAGGCCCTCAAAGTGATCATCACGGCGTGAGACCGGAGGCCGCTACAGCCAGTCGGCGGAAAAATCGACCGGCGGCCACCAGCGGGTCCGCGGCGTGACAGCGAAACGGCGGCCGGTGATATCGGTGGGGGTAATGGCCACCAAGTGGTCCTTGATCCCCGGTTCCCAAGGTTCCCGGTCGGCGTCTTCCTCCGGAAGCTTCATGCTGGCTTCATCGAATGGCTGCGGCCTGCCCTTGGCGACAACGCTCCAGACCTGAGTGGCGTATGGGTTGAGGCCGTCCACCTCCAAGGCGGCAACCGAGCCGCTGAGCAGGGCACGGAGCTTGGTCCCCGGCGCCGTGCGGAACAGCAGGGTGTCGCCGGCGACCGAAAAATTCACGGGAAAAATCTCGGGAACGTCACCGTTGATGACCGCCAGCCGCCCGATATAGGAGGACCGAAGGTACCGCCAGCACTCCTCAGCGTTCAGTATTTCCGTTTGAGACCCTGCAGGGGAGTCAGTCATGCTCCGATCCTAAAGCCTTGACAGCCGCACCGCACCGCAATGCCGGCGTTCACCCACGGCGTAGCTCCACCGGGAGTGGACCGTGCCCGGCCATTGTTGTCTCCCGTAAGGACCCGTAAAGGGCATGGATTGCCGGAAGCGGCACCAGACCGGAGGTGCGTCATGGAACAGGCGCGGGAACCCATATCCACCGGAGACGAGGACGTCCTGGACTCGTACTCGCAAACGGTCATGCGTGTCGCGGCAGCGGTTACGCCCCACGTGGCAGCCATCGAGATGACCGCGAATAGGGGCAACGGCAGGGTGAGGGTGGGCGCCGGCTCGGCCGTTCTCTTCACGGAGGACGGATACCTGCTCACCAACTCACACGTCGTGGCAGGCACCCGGCACGGTTTTGCGGTGTTTGGAGACGGGAGCCGGATGGAACTGGAACTGGTGGGAGCCGACCCCCTGTCCGATCTAGCAGTCGTCCACGGTTCGCGGCCCAAGGTGCCACCTGCTCAATTCGGCGCGGCCGAGACCCTGCGCGTGGGCCAGCTTGTGATTGCCGTCGGAAACCCACTGGGCCTGGCGGGGTCAGTCACCGCGGGCGTGGTCAGCGGTTTGGGCCGGGCCATTCCAGTCTGGGCGGGCGGCAACAGGAGGGTGATCGAGGACGTTATCCAGACGGACGCAGCGCTGAACCCAGGCAACTCCGGTGGAGCGCTGGCGGACACGCACTCCAGGATCGTCGGCATCAACACCGCAGTGGCGGGCGCCGGGCTGGGGCTCGCCATACCAATCAATGCCACCACCCGCAGGATCATCTCCGCGCTCCTGTCAGACGGGAGGGTACGCCGTGCCTACCTGGGCCTTGTCAGCACGCCCATCCAGCTCAACCCCAGCGCTGTGATCCGCAGCGGGCTGCGCGAAGGGCTCCGCGTCGTGGAGGTCCTGCCCGGCTCGCCGGCGGACAAAGCAGGCCTTGCCGCGGGTGACATTATCGTCACCGCCGGAGGCCGTCCCGTCAGCAACGCCGAAAGCCTGCAGCGGCTCCTGTTTTCCGATGCCATCGGCGAGCCGCTGGACGTGAAGGTACTCCGCGACGGCACCGAGCTGCACCTCACCGCCGTCCCGGAAGAAATGACAGGCAACGGCGCAGGATAATGCCCGACGCCGGACCGAAGGTCCCCGGGGCACGTCACCTGGGCGGGCCTAAGGACGGAGCGGAGGCGCTTCCACGTCCGCGATGCCCACGAAACGGGTCCCCACGCCGTCGTACTCGCTGCGGACGCACCCGGGGCGGACGGCGGGAACATCGGAAGGCGCATGATGGCTGCATACCACGTAGGTGAAGTCCGGCCACCACTTCTTGGGCCGGGCCGCCTCCTCATAGCCACAGACGGCGCATTCCAGGTGCACCCACACCGGCCGCTTGCCCGTCCGGTTGGCGCGCGACTGCACCAGCCATGTCGGAGGATTGTCGAGGATGGCGCGGAGTTCGGCCTCCGTCATCCACTTCGGCAGGCCGTGGCGCTGCGCCATCTCAAGGGGAACATCAAGGGTTATTGCGGCGTCGCGTCTGCTGATCATCACCTTCCACCATACGGGAGGCCGCCAAATCGCCGGCCGGGCCCCCAACGGGAACAGCGTCGCTAGGAAGCCAGTGCACTGCCAGCGGCCGCGGCAGCAAAGCCAAGGCCCAGGTTAACCGCCACGTTCAGGGCCGCGGCGCCGAACCGTGCTTCGCTGAGCAGGCGGATGGTGGCGGTGGTCCACGAACTGAAGGTGGTAAGTCCGCCGGCCAGTCCGGTGGCCAAACCCACCTGCCATTCCGCGCCCAGTCCCAGCCCGGCGGTCAGGCCGTGTGCCAGACCGATGATGAAGCAGCCGACGACGTTGACCAGCAGGGTGGCCCAGGGCCAGTGCAACGCCGCACGGCCATCGGTGCGGACGCTGCGGATGCTGCTGTGGTGTGCGAACCAGCTGTCGATCCCGAACCGCAGCAGCGCCCCGGCCACGCCAAACACTCCCACCAGGGCTGCCGTGATCATGCCGGGCCCCGGTTCCGGGCGATGAGCCTTCCGGTGCGCCAGCCCAGGCCTGCCGCCGAAAGGCCGAGCAACAGCGACAAGCCCAGGTAAAGGAGCCATACGGGGTGCTCACCCGCGCGTGCCAACTGGTCGGAGGCGAAAATGACCGCGGAAAAGGTGGTGAAGGAACCCAGCAGGCCCGGCCCGATGCCGGCGCGCAGCCAGAAGGCCGTGTGCGGGCGTGCCATCCAGACGGTGGTCAAAGCCGCGAGGACGAAACTGCCGCTGATGTTGATGCCCAGCGTGGCCCACGGGACCGAACCGGGCGCGTCCGGAAACGCCAGGCCCAGCCCGTAGCGCAGCTCACTGCCGATCAGTCCGCCGGCGGCAACAGCCAGCCAGGCACGGGCGGTGGGCAACGCCACGTCAGAGCCCGTCCAGGGCGCAGCCGGCATGCGGCGCGTCGCTGGAGACCCAGAGCGCCGAGGCGATTTCCTCAGCGAAATCGTACTCACGGGCGCCGCCGGGACCACCGATCCGCACCACCAGGGCTCCGCCGAAAGGCCGCCGTCCCACCACCTCGACGTCCGCATCAAGGTCGATGGCCTGGGCGGCCAGGTAGCGCAGCAGTTCCGGGTTGTCGTCGCTGATCCGGGTGATCCTGCCGGTATGTCCCTGGTCCAGCTCGGCGAGGAGGTGCGCGCGCGGCATCAGCACCTGCCCGTCCGCCGTGGGGATTGGATCGCCGTGCGGGTCACGCTTCGGGTCCCCGAGCTTGGCGGCGACCCGTTCGATGAACGTGTCCGATACGGCGTGTTCGAGTTGTTCAGCCTCATCGTGGACTTCGTCCCAGCTGTATCCGAGCCGCTGGACAAGGTATGTCTCGATCAGCCGGTGGCGCCGGACCATGGACAGCGCCAGCCGCAGGCCGGCCTCGGTCAGCGTGACGGCGCTGTAGGGCTTGTGGTCCACCAGGCCCTGGTCCTTGAGTTTGCGGACCATTTCCGAAACCGAGGAATTTGCCACCCCCAGCCGCTGTGCGAGCTGGGAGGACGTGATGGGCTTGTCCTGCCATTCGGTAAAGGAATAAATGACCTTGACGTAATCCTCGATCGAGGAGGAGGGCGCGCTGGTCTTCACGAATCCAAGCCTACCGGCTCTGCAGGCGCCATACGGGATGCGCCGTCATGCCTTGACGGCCCGCCAAGCCAGGGTGAGGTAGGGAAGGTCGATTTCCTGGTCAGGGGTGTAGGCAAGGTGTTCGTGCAGGTACCAGTCCAGGTTGGCCAGGACCTTGGCCCGCGTTGCCTCGCCGGCCCGGAGGTAGTAGCTGCGGGATTTAGTGAGTTCCATCAGGTCCGTGGTGTCCACTGTGTCCTGCCAGTGGGTGACATGCCCTTCGAGCCCCTGGAACTCCGGGCCGATGACGGGCTTGTGCCCCGGCCGGTAGACGTCGCCTGCGTGCATGATCCGGGAGAGCCGGTGCACCCAGGGCACTGAGGTGTCCAGCTGGTTCCACACCAGGCCGAGGGTTCCGTGCGGGCGCAGCACGCGGGCCAGTTCGGTGCTTGCCGCCAGGGCGTCGCACCAGTGCCACGCCTGGGCTACGGTGACGACGTCGAAGCTGGCGTCGGGCAGGCCTGTGGCCTCGGCAGTCCCCGGCATCGCCGTGGCAGCCGGGTAGTGTTCCGTAAGCTGGGCGAGCATGTCCGCCGAGGGGTCCACGGCCGTGACGTCCAGCCCCATGTCCAGCAGCAGCGCGGTGAATTTTCCGGTACCGGCACCCACGTCGAGGGCTTCATGGGCGTCGGCGGGCACCAGCCACCGGGCTGACTCCTCAGGGTAGCCGGGCCGGACGCGCTGGTAGTGCCTGCCGCCGTCCTGGAAGCTCTGGCCCAGTTCCCTGCGCCGCCCGTGATCAAGCTTGGGGCCACCCCGAACCACGCGTGGCCTCCTTCAGCTGACGTCCTGCGGTACCTTTCGAATTTACCGCATTCCCCTGGCACACGGTCAGCCGGCTGAAACAGGAGTGGCCGGTCTCCGGCGTCAGTCGTCGATGCAGGGCGCTGCGCCGGCTGTTCCAGGGGTGTTGGGCGCCCAGTGCGGGTAGGTGCGGGTGTCGTTGGCAGGGACCCAGCGGCCTGCGTCCACCACGTAGTCCCAGCCCAGCCCGTTGCTCCGGAGCGCCTGGATGCCGGCCAGCAGGCGCTCGGCATCTTCCAGGCGCGAACCGACGCCGAAGCTGGCGCGGAGGGAACCGGACGGCAGGCCCAGGCGCTTCAGCAGGGGGTGGGCGCAGAAGCGCCCGTCACGCAGGCCCACGCCATGCTCTGCCGAAAGGTACGCAGCCACCAGTCCTGCGTCGTAACCCTCGACGGAGAAGTTGACCACCCCGATGGTGTCCGTTTCGGGGTTGGTGTCCTTGAAGATCTGGTGAACCGTGACGCCGTCGATCCGCTGGAGTCCCTCCACCAGGAAGGAGCGGATGGCGGACTCGTGGGCGTGCCAGCGTTCCTGGTCCAGGCCGGCAATGACCTGGCTGGCGCGGGCCAGCGTGGCGGCCCCCAGGACGTTCGGCGAGCCCCCCTCATGGCGGGCCGGGCCGGTGGCCCAGCTGACGCCGTCGAGCCTGGCTTCCTTGACGGCGCCGCCCCCGGCGAGGTGCGGGACGCCGGCGTCCAGCCAGTCCGGGCGCCCCACCAGGACGCCGGCGCCGAAGGGCGCGTACAGCTTGTGGCCGGAGAAGGCGAGGTAGTCGACGTCATCCGCGCTGATGTCTATGCGGCGGTGCGGCGCGAGCTGGGCCGCATCCACCACGATCCGTGCGCCATGTTCGTGGGCCAGCGCGGCCAGCGCCCGGATGGGGAGGATTTCGCCGGTCACGTTGGAGGCCCCGGTGACCGCGACCAGGCTGACACCGCCCTGTCCAAGCTCGGCACGTACGGCCTCAAGGGTGCCGGTGATGGTGTCGGCGGCGACGATGCTGCGGTGCGGGACGCCCTGCCACGGCAGGAGATTGGCGTGGTGTTCGATGTCCAGGTACAGCACTTCGCCGTCGTGGCGGCCATCGGTCACGGGAAGGCAGCCGGCCAGCAGATTCAGCGAATCCGTCGTGTTGCGGGTGAAGATGACCGAATCATCCGGGCGGCCGCCCACGAAATCCCTGACGATGCTGCGCGCGTTCTCGTACACGGAGGTGCTGATCTGGGATGCGTATCCTGCCCCGCGGTGGACGCTGGCGTAGTAGGGGAGGATCTCATTCAGGTAAGCGGACACTACGGACAGTGCCGGGGCGGAGGCGCCGTAATCGAGGTTGGCGTACCGCACGTGGCCGCCTGAAATCAGGGGCGCCTGGATTTCGGCGCCGGTGACCGCAGCGAGCGGCCGGCCGGCTGCGGCGTGGCGTGCATGGGGGACGGCAGCTTCGGCAATGACGGGCTGGGGGGAGACGGTGGCAGTTGTCACAGAGACCTCACTTGGTACAGGACTCCGGCATAGTGGAATCCGCGCTTGCCGCATCCGCTCCGGACCGGCCTGGTCGTCACCCGGGGCACCCCACCGCGAATGGAGGGTTGCCGGCCAGCAAACCGGGGTTTTGCGCTGGCACTCGTGACCTGCATAAAAGCGTAGGACATGGGGCGGCCAGGACTGAAGCCGCGGCAATTGTTAAGGGCTTTGTTACGCGCCGCCGAATAAACGACGCCGGGCACCTGCCTTGGGAGGTGTCCGGCGTCGCATTATTCGTTCAAACGTGGAAAGCGCGTGAGTTACAGCAGATCGTCCAGGTACGGGTTCAATCGGTGCAGGACCTCCGAGTGCAGGATTGAGTTCGTGGCCAGG
Organism: Arthrobacter sp. NicSoilB11; assembly: GCF_019977375.1. Taxonomy (NCBI): domain Bacteria; kingdom Bacillati; phylum Actinomycetota; class Actinomycetes; order Micrococcales; family Micrococcaceae; genus Arthrobacter; species Arthrobacter sp. NicSoilB11. The sequence continues at coordinate 2,773,143 of NZ_AP024657.1, read as the reverse complement.
GCGTTCCCGCCGAACGGGCCGTCCTCGCCTTCCAGGGATGTGAACCGGCCGCCGGCCTCCACCACGATCGGCACCAGGGCAGCCATGTCATAGAGGTTCAGCTCGGGTTCGCAGGCGATGTCCACAGAGCCCTCGGCCACCATGCAATACGACCAGAAATCCCCGTAGGCCCGGGTCCGCCAGACATCCTCGGTAAGGCCGAGGAACTCGTCAAGGTTTCCGCGTTCCTTCCACCCGCCCAGGCTGGAGTAGGAGAGGGAGGCGTCGGAAAGCTTCGACACGTTGGACACGCGAAGGCGGGTGGCGGCGGCAAGGGACCTGCCCATGTACGCGCCCATGCCTTTCGCCGCCCACCAGCGCTTGCCCAGGGCCGGGGCGCTGACGACGCCCACCACCGGTTCGCCCTCATCCACGAGGGCGATCAGCGTGGCCCATACGGGAACGCCGCGGACAAAGTTCTTGGTTCCGTCAATGGGGTCGATGATCCAGCGCCGGGAACCGTGGCCGGTGCTGCCGAATTCCTCGCCCAGGACGGCGTCGCGGGGGCGTGAACGGGAGAGCTGGCCCCGGATGGCTTCCTCGGCGGCCTTGTCCGCGTCGGTGACCGGCGTCAGGTCCGGCTTGGTCTCAACGTGGAGGTCCAGGGCCTTGAAGCGGCTCATGGTCTGGTCATCCACGGAGTCGGCCAGGACATGGGCCAGGCGCAGGTCATCGTTGTAGCTCGAAGCGGGTTGGATCATGGTTCCAAACTACCGTCTGTGGACGGTTCTGCCGGGAGAACGCGTCAGTTGACGCTGCCGAGCTCCTTGGTTTCCTGTGCTTCCATCCTCGGGTCCGTGCCAAGCAGGCGCCGCAGCGAGGCCAGCCGGGCCGCGCCGGTGGGACCTGCGTGTCCGCCTGCCACCCAGTCGTCGAGGCCGCAGTTCACTGCGGTTGCGGTGTGCTTGCAGCCCCGTTCGCAGTTCTCGATGCCGGGGGAGAGGTCCGGGAAGGAGCGCAGGATGCGGTCAGGGTCCACGTGCGCCAGGCCAAAGGAACGGATGCCGGGGGTATCGATGATCCAGCTGCCGGGAGGCGCGTCCGCCAACCGCAAGGCAAGGGCCGACGACGAGGTGTGGCGGCCGCGCCCGGTCACGGCATTCACGCCGCCGGTGGCCCGCTCGGCGCCGGTCAGGGCGTTCACCATGGTGGACTTGCCGACGCCGGAGTGCCCCAGCATAACGGTGACCTTGCCATCGAGATGGTTCCGCAGCGCCGCCACTGCGGCGCTGTCCAGCCGCGCCGAGAGCCCGTCATCGGACCGGGCATCGATTCCCGACGCCTGCGCATCCGCCGTCTTGCTGATGATCACCGGGAAGTCCAGGTGCGTGTAGTTGGAAAGCAGGTCCGCGGGGTCTTTGACGTCGGCCTTGGTGACCAGCAGGATGGGTTCGATTCCGGCGTCGTATGCGGCCACGAGCGCGCGGTCGATGAACCCCGTGCGGGGTTCCGGGTTGGCGGCAGCCACCACGATCACCAGTTGGTCGGCGTTGGCCACCACCGCGCGCTCAACGGGGTCGGTGTCGTCGGCGCTGCGGCGCAGGAGGGTGTGGCGGTCCTGGATCTTCACCAGCCGGGCAAGCGTGTCCGGCGCGCCGGAGACGTCCCCCACGAGCGAGACGAAGTCGCCTGCCACGACGGGCGAGCGCCGAAGTTCCCGGGCGCGCGCGGCAATGACAACGCGCTCATTCTCCGAGTCCTCGTCCACTACCGCGGTGTACCGCCCGCGGTCCACCGTGATGATCCGTCCGGTCACGGCGTCGTCGTGGCTGGGGCGGTCTTTGGTGCGCGGCCGGGAGCCCTTCTTGCTGGGACGGATCCGAACGTCCGATTCGTCCCAGGAATCAGTGCTCCGCGCCACTGCCGCGCCCTTCCGGTCCGGCGGCGGACCCTTCTCCCTGGGCCAGCATGCCGGCCCACAGCTGCGGGAAATCCGGCATGGTCTTGGCCGTGGTGCCGATGTCCTCCACCTGGACGCCTTCGACGGCGAGTCCCAGGATTGCGCCGGCCGTGGCCATGCGGTGGTCGGCGTAGCTGTGGACGACGCCGGCGTGCAGCCGGGTGGGCCGGATCACCAGGCCGTCGCTGGTTTCCTCGGCGTCGCCGCCCAGCCGGTTGATCTCCGATACCAGGGCCGCGAGCCTGTCCGTCTCGTGTCCCCTCAGGTGGGCGATGCCGCTGAGGCGGGAAGGCCCCGTGGCAAGGGCACACAGGGCCGCGACCGTGGGAGCCAGTTCACTGGTGTCCGCGAAGTTGCCGCCCTTGATCTCCGGGCCGCCGGTGACGGTCAGGACACCGTCAGCCAGGGTGACCGAGGCGCCCATGCTGGCCAGGATTCCGCGCCACAGGTCTCCCACCTGCTGCGTTTCATCAGGCCAGTTGGGAATCCGTACGGTGCCCCGCGTGGCCAGGGCCGCGGCCAGGAAGGGCCCGGCGTTGGAAAGGTCCTGTTCAATCCGCTGGTCGAAGGCGCGGATGGGTCCCGGCGCCACCACCCAGTGGTTGGGGACGGAGTCGTCCACTGAAACGCCGGCACCGCGCAGGACGGCCACTGTCATGTTGATGTGGTCCAGGCTGGGTACCGGCTTGCCCACGTGTTCCAGGTGCAGGCCGTCGTCGAACCTTGCGCCCACCAGGAGGAGGGCGGAGACGAACTGCGAGGAGGCGCTGGCATCGATCACCAGATGGCCGCCGCGGACTGCGCCGTTGCCTTCCACCACAAAAGGGAGCGACGACGGCGCGCTGCCGTCTTCGGCGGAAACGGCCACGCCCAGGGCTTTGAGGGCCTCGATGATGGTTCCCATGGGGCGCTTGCGGGCGTGGGGATCGCCGTCGAACACGCTGGCTCCGTTGCGGAGCGCCGCCAGCGGCGGAACGAACCGCATGACGGTGCCGGCAAGTCCGCAGTCGATCCTGGTGTGGGACGCGGCCGCTGCCGCCGGCAGCGGAACCACCTCCAGGTCGGGCCCAAAGGCACCGTCCCCGGGCACTTCGGTGATGACGGCACCGAGCTGCCGCAGTGCGTCGACCATGAGTGCGGAGTCCCTGGAATGCAGGGGGGCCCGCAGCCGGGACGGGCCGTCCGCGAGGGCTGCCAGGACCAGGTACCTGTTGGTCAGGGACTTCGATCCGGGCACCGTCACGGTGGCGTTAACGGGCCGGGACGCAAAGGGTGCGGCCCAGTGCTGGACAGGCGTTCCGGACCCGTCCCGGGTGGCAACTGCTGCGGTCATTCGTTTTTATGCTCCCGTAGCGTGTTCGACGGCGCGGCGCACGGCCTTGTCCGCCTTGTTCAGCTTCTTGGTGGTGGTCCTGCGCGCGTCGGCGGCCAGGTGCGAGGCGTTCCGACGGGCATCGGCCGCCAGGTGCTCGGCGCGCCAGGCCAGGCCGGGCTTGCCGGCGGTGTCCACGGAAGCGAGCAGGGCGCCGCCGCTCAGCGAGAGGTTCTTGAGCAGCTGGTTCCGGCGGCTTTCGCGGCCTTCCTTGCTGCTGATATCCGCGCTGCGCCATTCAACGAAGGTGTTCAGGAGCGAAATCACCGTCAACAGGCCCGCGGAGAGCCGGGAAAACTTGCCAAGGCCGAACAGGACGCCGGCCCCTACCTGGGTTCCGCCAATCACACGTGCGAGGGTGGTTTCGTTCGCCTGGAAGGGAAGCGAGGCTGCAGCCTTGCGCAGCAGCGGTGAGAGCTGCTGAGCGGTGTCGTCTGCGTTCCTGAGCTTATCCAGTCCGGCGAGAACGAAACTGGAGGCGAGCATGGGCCGTGCGAGCGTGCGGACAAAGGACATGGATTTCCTCCTGGATGGACGAGCCGCGCCGAGCGGCGGAGTCGGTCCTAGTCTTGCACTTTTGGGGAATATTTGCCCGTGGGAGGCGGTTATGGCAAACAGGTCCGCAACAGGGGCCTGACAATCATTCACCCGAAACAGAGCGGAGTTGGCCCTTGGGGAAGGTGTTGGACGGAACCAGGCAGGCGGGCCCGGTGGCAGTGGACAAGCTGGCCTCGGAACCGCCGGAATACGGCACGCCCCGGGCAGGGAGCCTGACAGTAGACTTGAAGGCAATGAACACCCTGGATCCGGCCGTTGCGGCCATGTATGAGGCTACCCCCGGCGAAGCAAACGGCAGGGCCGGCACCGCGCCTGTGCCTGCCGGACAGGCAGGCCCTGAATCATTGGCCGCGGAAGCGGATGCCGAGGATGCCACGCTGGACGTCGCCACGGAGACCGTGGAGGAGCGCCGCCTTCGCTTTGAGCGGGATGCCATGCAGTACGTCGACCAGCTGTATTCCGCTGCCATGCGCATGGCCCGGAACCCGTCCGACGCGGAGGATCTGGTCCAGGAGGCCTACACCAAGGCTTTTTCGGCCTTCCACCAGTACAAGCCGGGAACAAACCTGAAAGCCTGGTTGTACCGGATCCTGACCAACACGTACATCAACCTCTACCGCAAGAGGCAGCGTGAGCCCCTGCAGTCCAACTCGGACAGCATTGAGGACTGGCAGCTGGCACGGGCGGAGTCGCACACCTCGAGCGGACTGCGCTCAGCCGAGGCTGAAGCCCTGGATCACCTTCCGGATTCGGACGTGAAGCGGGCGCTGCAGGACATCCCCGAAGAATTCCGGCTGGCGGTCTACTTCGCCGACGTTGAGGGCTTTGCCTACAAGGAAATCTCGGACATCATGAACACGCCCATCGGCACTGTGATGTCCCGGCTCCACCGCGGCCGGCGAATGTTGCGGGACATGCTCGCGGAATACGCCGCCGAGCGGGGATTTAAAACGGCCGCAGATGCCTCGGATGCGGCAGGAAGCAAAGCACAGGAGAACAGGAAATGAGCGACTGCCAGGGATTGGGCGATTGCGACGACACCAGGATGCAACGCATCTACGAATACCTTGACGGGGCGCTGACCCGCGAGGACCTCACGGAAATCAAGAACCACCTTGATGACTGCCCTGAGTGCACGGAACAGTATGACCTGGAGTGCGTCATCCGCAATATGGTCAAGCGCTCCTGCACGGAGTCCGCGCCGGACAACCTGAAGAACGCCATCCTGGACAGGATCCACACCATCCGTCCCGTGGAGGCCTAGGAACAGGCACGCGTTGCGCCGGTCAGGGCCGCAGACAGCAAAGGACCCCGGAAGCCGTTTGGCTTGCGGGGTCCTTCGCTTGAACCGTAGTTCCTGGCATTTGCCTAGGTGTTGGGGCGCTTCCCGTGGTTCGCGCCGCCACGCTTACGGTCACGACGCTTGCGTGCACGCTTGCTCATAGCTGGCCTCCTTACTGTTGGTACTCAAAAGAGCTGCCCTCAAGTCTCCCACATGATGTGGCGGCCCGCGAACCGGGTAGGGGCGGATGACCTGCGGAAGTGCGGCAGCAGGCGCCGCCTTAGGACTGCAGGGTGCTGCGGATGGCCGCGCGGGCGTCGTCGAGGGCTGTCCTGACGGTTTCCAGCGTCACAGGGCTGATGGGGCGGCGCATGGCCTGCCGCCGCAGGTCCGCGCAGAGCTCATCATGGAACTTCTGCACCATCAGTTCCACGTCAAGCCGTTGGACGGAGACGGCGATGTCATTCTCGACCCCCGCCAGATCGTCGCGGCGCCGGTTCAGTTCGGCAAGGCCGGCAGCTGTAATGCGGTAGTTGGTGCGCCGCCCGGCCGGCTCGGTGGCCACCAGGCCATCCTCCTCGAGCTTGCCCAGCCGGGGGTAGATGGTTCCGGCGCTTGGCGAATAAGTCCCCGCGAACCTTTCCTTGAGCGCCTTGATGAGCTCGTACCCGTGCTTGGGCCCGCTTTCCAGCAGTGCCAGCAGGTAGAGGCGCAACGCACCGTGTGCGAAGACGGGCGGCATCAGCCTTGCGCTTCCCCGTCGCCGTCAAGGGGTGCAGGAGCGTGGGATATGGACGTCTTGCCGGATACCGAATTGGTCCGGACGAGCATCAGCTGCCCGTCAGGCCCGGCAATGGTCTCCACTTTGCCGTTGGCCAGGAGGCACTGCCGGCCGTCAAGGATCACCGCTCCGCCGGCGGACTTGGCCACGATGTCGACGCCGACGTCGTGCGGCAGCCTGATAGCCAGATCCCCGGACACCGAGTTGGAGCCGAAGTCCCGGGTGAAGTCGAGCAGTTCAACGTCGAGGTGCCCGCTGACGGTGTTGGTGCGCACGTTGGTGAAGTATCCGGAGGCGGTAACCCTGCCTGAGACGCTCTTGGCCATGAATACCCCGCGGTGGTTCCTGACCTCCACGCTGCCGCTGATGGTATTGACCTGCAGCTCGCCGGAGGTACTGTCCGCCACTACGGAACCTGACACGGTGTTCAGCCGGACACGGGCAGAGACGCCCGAAACCAGCCCGTCCCCGCTGACGGTCCCGGCCTCCACCTCCACACCCTGGGGAACAGCGATGGTGATGAGCGCGGAGTTGTCGCTGCTGTGGTTGACCGTCTCCATGAGGTTCTTGAACCAGCCCTGGGCTCCGTGCAGCTGGTGCCGCACTTCGAGCCTGCCGCTGTTCAGTGACACGGCTACCGGATCGCCGTGCACGTCGGCGAACTCCAGCCGCACCTGGGACCCCGCGTGCGCCGTGATCCTGAACCTGCCACGGACCATGCCCAGCTTCAGGGCCGTCACGCCGTCGACGTCCATGGTTTGCGGGTCTGTCACACTCCAGTTTTGCTCGGCCATGGTCCCCTCCAAAAGACGATATATCGCGTAGCCCCTACAACGTATCGCCGCAGGCGGGCAGGGTCAAGATATATCTCGAGCGGGCTACTACTGGGGGGCTTCCAGTCCCAGCCACTGGAACCAGCCGCGGTGCAGCACCAGCCATGCCATGAGGCCATAGCCTGCCTGGCCGGGCGTGCCACCGTTTGCGGCAAGGTCCTGGCGCCACTGTTCGTGGTTCAGCAGGGGCGAGAACGTGTCGACGTAGAGGTGCTTGCGGCGGGTGGTGACATCGGCGAAGGCGGTGTTCAGTTCGTCAAGCCGCCGGTTCTGGGCCGGGTCCAGCGTGGGAGGCGGCCCCACGACGAATACCTCGATCCGGTTCTGTGACGCCGAGTCCAGGATATTGGCCAGGTTCAGCCTGCTCCGTGCGGTGGAAAGACCGAATTCAATGTCCCGCCCGGACAGGCCGATGACCAGCCGGTTCTCCGCCTGGGGGCTGAAACGGCGGCCGGCTTCCTCCAGCCAACGTGCCGCAAGCCCCTCGGTGCCTTCCTGCGGACAGGGGAGGGCGTAGCTTTCCAGGAGCATTCCGTCCTGGGGAGTGCGGGCCAGGACGCGGCCCAGCCAGCCAAGTGCCCGGGGATCCCCCAGTCCGGCCAGCAGTTCGTCTCCTACAGCTGCGATCCGCAGCTTCCTGTCTTCCACGCGTTCCTCTTTACTTCGGTACGGGTTTACTTCGGTACGGCCGCTGCATCGTCGCCGCCGCGGCTGCGGGGGTACGGGGCGGCGCTGTCCATCCATTAAACAGAACTGCCCGGCCGGAGTCTGGTATTTCGACTCCGGCCGGGCAGCCTTACTGCTTACTTCCGTGCAAATGCCTGCTTCAGGAGGACATCCTGTTCCGCAGCGTGCCGCTTCATGGAGCCGGCTGCCGTGGAGGCGGATGCCGGCCGGGACACAAGGCGGACCCGCCGGTCAAGGGCCTCGGGCAGGTGCAGGCCGATGAATGGCCAGGGGCCCTGGTTGGCAGGCTCATCCTGTGCCCAGACCACTTCGGCGTTGGGGTACTTGGCGAGCTCCGCCGCGATCTCCTGGTGCGGCAGCGGGTAGAGCTGCTCCACGCGGATGATGGCGGTGGTCTTGTCGCCGGTCTTCTGCCGGGTGGACAGGAGATCGTAGTACAGGCGGCCGGAGACCAGAAGCACGCGTTCGACGGCGGTGGCCGGCAGCTGCTCATGCTCACCAATGACAGGACGGAAGGTGCCGCTGGTGAAGTCCTCCACGGACGAGGCGGCAGCCTTCAGGCGCAGCAGCTGCTTGGGCGTGAAGATGATCAACGGCTTGCGCGGCCGGTTGTACGCCTGGCGCCGCAGCAAGTGGAAGTGCGAGGCCGCCGTGGTGGGGTTGGCCACGATCATGTTGTCTTCCGCGCAGAGCTGCAGGAAGCGCTCGATCCTCGCCGAGGAGTGGTCCGGGCCCTGGCCTTCGTAGCCGTGCGGGAGCATCAGGACCAGCGAGGACCGCTGGCCCCACTTCTGCTCTGCGGAGGAGATGAATTCGTCGATGATGGTCTGCGCACCGTTGACGAAGTCGCCGAACTGGGCCTCCCAGAGGACCAGGGCGTCCGGGCGTTCCACGGAGTAGCCGTACTCGAAGCCCATGGCCGCGTATTCGGACAGCAGTGAATCGTAGATCCACAGCTTGGCCTGGTCGTCGGAAAGGTTGCCCAGCGGCAGCCATTCCTTGCCGTTGGCACGGTCGTGGAAGACGGCGTGGCGCTGTACGAAGGTGCCGCGGCGGGAGTCCTGGCCGGCAAGGCGTACGGGGACGCCTTCCATGATCAGGGAGCCGAAGGCTGCGATCTCGCCGAAGCCCCAGTCGATGCCGCCTTCGCGGGACATCTGCTCGCGCTTTTCCAGCAGCTGCTTCAACTTGGGGTGGACCGTAAAGCCATCGGGGATCTCGACGTGTGCCTTGCCGATCCGGGCCAGGGTGTCGGCGCTGATGGCCGTGGAGGCCGGTGCGCTGACGCTGGAATCGGACTGCTGGGCCATGGGCCGCTCGATATCGGACACGGCAGCGGAATCCGCGGTCACGATCGGGATGGGGGAGGTCTGGGCGGCGTGGGTCTCGGCGAAGACCCGCTCCAGCCGTTCCTGGTAGTCGCGGAGCAGCTGCTCGGCTTCTTCCTCGGTAATGTCCCCGCGGCCGATGAGCGACTCCGTGTACAACTTGCGGACGGAGCGCTTGGCCTCGATCAGGTTGTACATCAGCGGCTGGGTCATCGAGGGGTCGTCACCCTCGTTGTGGCCCCGGCGGCGGTAGCACACCATGTCGATGACGACGTCCTTGTGGAAGCGCTGGCGGAATTCGTAGGCGAGCTGGCCGATGCGGACCACAGCCTCGGGGTCGTCGCCGTTCACGTGGAAGACCGGTGCCTGGATCATCTTGGCAACGTCCGTGGAGTACGTGGATGAGCGCGACGACGACGGGGCGGTGGTGAAGCCGACCTGGTTGTTGACCACGATGTGGATGGTTCCACCGGTGCGGTAACCACGCAGCTGGGACAGGTTGAGCGTTTCCGCAACCACGCCCTGGCCGGCGAAGGCAGCGTCGCCGTGGACCATGATGGGCAGGACGGGGAACGACTCGCCCTGGTCAAGGCGGTCCTGCTTGGCCCTGACAATGCCCTCGAGGACGGAGTCCACGGCTTCCAGGTGGGACGGGTTGGCGGCGAGGTAGACCTTGGTCTCCTTGCCGGTGTCCGAGGTGAAGGTACCTTCGGTGCCCAGGTGGTACTTGACGTCGCCGGAGCCCTGGACGGAGCGCGGATCCTGCGTGCCTTCGAATTCGCGGAACACCTGTGCGTAGGTCTTGCCGGCGATGTTCGTCAGGACGTTGAGGCGGCCGCGGTGGGCCATGCCGATGGCAACCTCGTCCAGGCCGTCATCGGCTGCATCGGACATGATGGCGTCCAGCAGCGGAATCAGGGACTCGCCGCCTTCCAGCGAGAAGCGCTTCTGCCCCACGAACTTGGTCTGCAGGAAGGTTTCGAAGGCCTCGGCCGCGTTCAGCTTGGAGACGATCCGCAGCTGCTCTTCCCGGCTGGGCTTGGAGTAGGGGTGTTCCAGCTGGTCCTGGAACCACTTGCGCTCGGCAGGCTCCTGGATGTGCATGTATTCGATGCCGGTGGTGCGGCAGTAGGCATCCCGCAGGACTCCGAGGATGTCGCGGAACTTCAGCATCGGCTTGCCGCCGAAGCCGCCCGTGGGCCATTCGCGGTCCAGGTCCCAGAGGGTCAGGCCGTAGGTGAGGACGTCGAGGTCCGGGTGCTTGCGCTGCACGTACTCCAGCGGATCGGTATCCGCCATGAGGTGGCCGCGTACGCGGAAGGAGTGGATCAGCTGCTGGATCCGGGCAACCTTGTTGATCTCGTCAGCCGGATCCACCTGCAGGTCCGCACTCCAGCGGACAGGCTCGTAGGGGATGCGGAGGGCTTCGAAGATCTCGTCGTAGAAGTTCTGTGCGCCCAGCAGCAGCTGGTGCACCAGCTTGAGGAACTCGCCGCTGCCGGCGCCCTGGATGACGCGGTGGTCATACGTCGAGGTCAGGGTGAGGACCTTGCTGATGGCGTTGTGGGCGATGATCTTTTCGCTGGCACCCTGGAATTCGGCCGGGTAGTCAAGGGCGCCGACGCCGATGATGGCCGCCTGGCCCTTGGAAAGGCGCGGCACTGAGTGCACGGTGCCGATGCCGCCGGGGTTGGTCAGGGAGACAGTGGTGCCCTGATGGTCCTCGGCGGTGAGCTTGCCGTTGCGGGCGCGCTTGATGAGGTCCTCGTACGTGTGCCAGAACTCGGCGAAGTTGAGGGTCTCGGCCTTCTTGATGTTCGGGACCATGAGCAGGCGGGTGCCGTCGGGCTTGGGCATGTCGATGGCGATGCCGAAGTTGACGTGGGCCGGCTGGACCGCAACGGGCTTGCCGTCCACCTCGTCGTAGTACACGTTCATCGACGGGAACTGGGAAAGGGCCCGGATGACTGCGTAGCCAATGAGGTGCGTGAAGGAGACCTTGCCGCCGCGGGCGCGGGCCAGGTTCGAGTTGATGACCACGCGGTTGTCGATGAGCAGCTTGGCCGGAATCGCCCGGACGCTGGTGGCCGTGGGCACCTCAAGGCTGGTGACCATGTTGGTGGCGATGGCCTTGGCAGGTCCGCGGAGGACGGAGACGACGTCCTCCTCCGGCGCGGTGGGGGCCTTGACGTTCTTGGGCAGCTGCGCCGGAATGGGCTGCGAGCCGGTGCCTGCTTCGGTCTTCTTGCCGCCGTCGCGTGCCTCCGTGGCGGGGGCCTTCTTGACCGGCGCAGGGGCTGCTGCAGGAGCGGCAGCCGGGGCGGCGGCGGGTGCCGCCGGGGGAGTGGCAGGGGCCGCGGCCGGCGACGGTGCCGAAGCAGCGGGTGCCGTCTTCACCACGGGCAGCTCGCGCGTAGGAGGATTGGCAGCGTGCGCGGAATTTCCATTGTTGGAAGAACCGTTACCCGAGTCGAAAGATTCAAACAGCGGCCACCACTTGGCGTCCACGGCGTTCTTGTCCTGTTGGTACTGCTCGTACAGTTCGTCAACGAGCCACTCGTTCCCGCCAAATTCCTCTGGTAGACGGTGGCTTGGCTGCTCTGGCACTTGAAATACGCCTCTTCCATGAGTTTGATTTCTCTTTGGCCCCCCGGTGCTTCAGCACTGCGATCGAACCAGTCTCTGCGTCCTCTGAACCCAGACCCTTAGCAAGTCTAGTGAGCATCTTGTGTTAACTGCCAATAAGGGTGACCCAAATCATGAAGTGACGAACATGGGGCTGAATGTGAGCCCAAAATTGCATCTGAATTGCCATCTGATACGCCCGGCTCCTGGAGCGCCAAGGGTCGCCGGGAAGCCCCGCAAAGTGCTGGGGCGGCCGGAGGCCGGGCCGCCCCGGCGGCGGACTGCCGCGCATCCGGCCGGGGCCGCTCCTGTAGACTGAAAGTCTTATGGACAGTAAATCTAGGTGCCGGCCTGGGCACTGTCAGCGGAGCTCCACGAGGAGCGCCGCACAGTCCGCCCCCAGAGCCGGCAAACCCCGACAACGCGCCCATCACCAGCCAGCGGCCCAGCTTGCCGCATCCCGTGCGGACCAGTCCTCGGGATCCGCCGACCATCCTCCGCCGGGCCGAAGCAGTTCCTCCCTTTTCCGGTCGGCTGCGCTCCCGGCGGTCCTGCCGCTCCAGGCGGGATGCTGAATGGAGTGGCTCCTCCTGGCAGCAGGCCTGCTGCTGATCGCCGGCACCGGATTCTTTGTGGCCGTCGAGTTTTCCCTCATCGCTTTGGACCAATCCACCGTCCAGCGTGCCATTGACGACGGGGACAGCGGCGCTGTGCCGTTGCTCACCTGCCTCAAATCGCTGTCAACCCAGCTGTCCAGCTGCCAACTCGGCATCACCCTGACCACGCTGCTCACCGGCTACGTCATGGAACCCTCGGTTGGCCACCTCCTCGAGGCGCCGCTGGCCGCCGTCGGACTTCCCGCCGTGGCCGTGCAGTCCATCTCCCTCATCCTCGCCATGGTGCTGGCTACGCTGCTGTCCATGCTCCTGGGTGAGCTGGTGCCCAAGAACATGGCGATCGCGCTGTCGTTCCCCGTGGGCCGGGCGCTGGCCCGGCCACAGCTGATGTTCACGGCGATCTTCAAACCGGCCATCCTGGTCCTGAACGGCTTTTCCAACAAGGTCCTGAACGTTTTCGGGCTGGAAGCCAAGGAAGAAATTTCCGGCGCGCGGACTCCGGCGGAGCTTGCCTCGCTGGTCCGCAGGTCGGCTGCGATGGGAACGCTCGACGCCGGGACTGCCAACTTCATCGCCCGCACCCTGAATTTCTCAACGCGGACGGCCGCGGACGTCATGACGCCGCGCATCCGGCTCGAGACAATCGACGCCGACCAGCCGGTTTCCGACGTGGTGGAAGCGGCACGCAGGACCGGGTACTCCCGGTTCCCTGTTATTGGCGAGTCCGCCGACGACATCCGCGGACTGGTGCACGTCAAGAAGGCCGTCGCCGTTCCGTGGGACCGGCGCCGCAACCTTGAAGCGGGCGCCATCATGACCGAGGTACTGCGGGTGCCCGAGACCATCCACCTTGATGCACTCCTGGCCGAGCTCCGCGAGGGAAACCTCCAGCTGGCCGTCGTGCTTGATGAATACGGGGGTACGGCAGGCATCGCCACCCTTGAGGACCTGGTGGAGGAAATCGTGGGCGAGGTGGCGGACGAGCACGACAAGGTCCGTCCGGGGCTACTGCAAAGCGCCTCCGGCGACTGGTACTTTCCCGGGCTCCTCCGTCCGGACGAGTTGTCCGAACAGATCCCGGGGCTGAGTGTTCCGGACGAAGCGGCCTACGAGACCGTGGGCGGCTACGTCATGAGCAAACTCGGCCGGATCGCCGTGGTGGGGGACTCCGTCCCGGTGGGCGGCGGAACGCTCAGCGTTACCAGGATGGACGGCCGGAGAATCGACCGCATCTGCTTCCACCCGGCGGATCAACCGGCTGCACAGGACGCCAATGACAGGAGCAAGCCATGAGTGACTGGGCGGGCATCCTCTGGCTGGGCTTGCTCCTGCTGGGCAATGCCTTTTTTGTGGCGGCTGAGTTTGCCATCATGTCCGCGCGCCGCAGCCAGATTGAGCCCTTGGCCGACACCGGATCCAAGCGCGCCCAGACAACCCTGCGCGCCATGGAGAACGTGTCCTTGATGCTGGCCTGCGCGCAGCTTGGCATCACCGTCTGCTCCCTGCTGATCCTGCTGGTGGCCGAGCCGGCAATCCACCACCTGCTTGCTGTCCCCATCGAGACGGTGGGCCTGCCGGCGGAAGCTGCGGACGTTGCAGCCTTCGCCGTGGCCCTGATGCTGGTGACCTTCCTCCACGTCACATTCGGCGAGATGGTGCCCAAGAACATCTCGGTGTCCGTGGCGGACAAGGCCGCGCTGCTCCTGGCCCCGCCGCTGCTGTTCATCTCGCGGCTGGTCCATCCGGTGATTTCAGTCCTCAACTGGTCCGCCAACTACATCCTTAAGCTGATGCGGATCGAGCCCAAGGATGAGGTGACGTCCTCCTTCACGCTGGAGGAGGTGCAGTCGATCGTCCAGGAGTCCACCCGCCACGGCCTGGTGGACGACGACGCCGGGCTCATTACCGGTGCCCTGGAGTTCTCGGAGCACACGGCGGAGGACATCATGGTGCCGCTCGGGAAGCTGGTCATGCTGGGGGCTTCCACCACTCCGGTGGAGTTTGAAAAGGCCGTCAGCCGTACGGGATTCTCCCGGTTTCCCATGCTTGATGACGACGACATGCTCTACGGCTACCTCCACGTGAAGGATGTGCTGTCCATTCCGGAGTCCGCCTACGAACTGCCGATTGCCGAGAGCCGCATCCGCTCGCTGGCCAACCTGGCGCTGGGGGACGAGATCGAAAAAGCCATGTCCGTCATGCAGCGCACGGGATCCCACCTTGCACGCGTGATCGGCCCGGACGGCAAGACGCGGGGTGTGCTCTTCCTTGAGGACGTCATCGAACAGCTCGTCGGTGAAATCCGGGACGCGACGCAGGCCACCGGAATCCGCCGGTTGGGCCAGCCGAACGGAAATTGACCTAAATAGGAATCATTCGCATTTAGGTATAGGCTTGCACTGTCGTCCTCCCCATCTGCGTGAACTGAGGTTTTCCGTGCGCCGTACCGCCGCCGCCAGCTCTTTCCTTGCCGCCCTGACGGGCCTTGGCCTTCTGCTCAGTGCGTGCAGCCCGCAGCAGTCCGGGACGCCCGCTTCCACGCAGGGGATCAACGTCGTGGCCTCGACGAATGTGTACGGCGACATTGCCAGGAGCATCGGTGGGGATAAGGTCAGCGTGACCGCGATCATCAACAACGCCGGCCAGGATCCGCATTCCTATGAAGCGACCGCCCAGGACCGCCTCACTGTTTCGAAGGCGCAGCTGGTCATCGAAAACGGCGGCGGCTACGACGACTTCCTTCATACCCTGGTGGAGAGCAGCAAGCTCGACGGCGGTTCGGTGCTGACCGCCGTCGAAGTCTCCGGCCTTGCCCACCCGGAGGAGGAGGCTTCCGCCTCGACCGGGCCGGCCGCCGAAGGCTCTGGCGGGCACGATCACGGCAACTTCAACGAACACGTCTGGTACAGCCTGCCGGCCATGGAACGGATGGCCGACAGTGTTGCGGCGAAGCTCGGCATGCTGGATCCCGGTTCTGCCGCCACGTTCACAGCCAACGCCGGCGCCTTCAAGGCCTCCCTCTCAGACCTGCACGGCAAGCTGGAGGCCCGGAAAGGCGCGGCGGCCGGAGGACAGGTTGCGGTCACCGAACCCGTTCCCCTCTACCTGCTCGAAGATGCGGGCCTGAAGAACGCCACACCTGAGGCCTACACTGCCGCGATCGAGGAGGGCACTGACGTCCCGCCCGCCGCCATGAAGGAGGCCACAGACCTGGTGGCTTCCGGGACAGTGCGGCTGCTGGCCTACAACGCGCAGACCGAGGGCCCGCAGACGGAAGCACTGAAGAAGGCTGCTGAAGCCGCAGGGGTTCCGGTGGTGGACTTCACCGAAACCCTGCCTGAGGGAAAGACCTACGT
Source organism: Arthrobacter sp. NicSoilB11 (assembly GCF_019977375.1). Taxonomy (NCBI): domain Bacteria; kingdom Bacillati; phylum Actinomycetota; class Actinomycetes; order Micrococcales; family Micrococcaceae; genus Arthrobacter; species Arthrobacter sp. NicSoilB11. The sequence goes on along the minus strand of NZ_AP024657.1, from coordinate 2,757,765 downwards.
GCAGTGGATGACGGACAATGTGAACAACGTCAGCAAAATTCTGGAGTCAAACAGGTGAAATCCGTCGTCAGCCTCAGCGGGGCGTGCCTCAGGTTCGGTCAGCGCACGCTTTGGGAGGATCTGGACCTGGACATCAGGCCCGGTGAGTTCTTCGCCGTGCTGGGTCCCAACGGCAGCGGCAAAACCAGTTTCCTGAAGGTCCTCCTGGGCCTGCAGAAGCTGCACTCCGGACAAGCGTTCCTGGGCGGCCGGCCCGTGGAACGCGGCAGCAACCTGATCGGCTACATTCCACAACAGAAGTCGTTTCCGCAGGACACGCCCCTGCGTGCCCGCGACCTGGTGGCCCTGGGAGTCGACGGGCACCGGTGGGGCATCCGGTTGTCGGCCGGCAAGACAAACCGCAGGGTGGACCAGCTCCTGGAACTGGTGGGCGCCTCCGACTACGCCAAGGTCCCCGTTGGCCAGCTCTCCGGCGGGGAGCAACAGCGGCTCCGCGTGGCGCAGGCACTGGCAACGGATCCGCAGGTCCTGCTCTGCGATGAGCCGCTGTTGTCCCTTGACCTGCACCACCAGCAGGCAGTCAGCGCCCTGATCAACAAACAAAGCCGCGAACACAACAGCGCCGTTGTCTTCGTTACCCACGAAATCAACCCCATCATCGACTACGTGGACCGGGTCCTGTACCTGGCAGGGGGACGGTTCCGGGTGGGGACGCCGGAAGAGGTCATGACCACGGAAGTGCTCTCTGACCTCTACGGCACCCAGGTGGAGGTGATCCACGCCAACGGCCGGATCGTCGTCGTTGGCCTGCCCGATGCCACCACCCACCACCACGCCGAGGCTGACGCCCTGGCAGGGGAAACAGCGTAATGGACGCCGACAGCATCCTCGGTGCCATCTTCAACTTCGACAACTACGGCGAACTGCTGGTCCTGGTCCAGAACTCAATCTGGGCGGGCGCCATCCTGGGGCTCCTTGGCGGCCTCGTGGGCACGTTCGTCATGAAGCGGGACCTCGCTTTCGCGGTCCACGGCATCTCCGAACTTTCCTTCGCCGGCGCCGCCTTCGCCCTGCTGGTCGGTGCGGACGTGGTTTTTGGCTCGCTCATAGGATCGGTGGCGGCAGCGCTGCTGCTGGGCCTGATGGGTGTCCGGGCCAGGGACAAGAACTCAACCATCGGCGTGATCATGCCGTTCGGCCTGGGACTCGGAATCCTGTTCCTGTCCCTATACCAGGGCCGGGCCGCAAACAAGTTCGGGCTCCTCACCGGGCAAATCGTTTCCGTGGACACCGTCCAGCTCCAGGCCCTCGCCGGGACCGCCGTTGTGGTGATGCTGGTGCTGGTGGCCATCTGGCGGCCGCTCACCTTCGCCAGCGTGGATCCCGAACTCGCCGAGGCGCGGGGAGTCCCGGTCCGCACGCTGGCCCTCGTCTTCATGGTCCTCCTGGGCGTCAGTGTGGCCTTGTCCATCCAGGTGGTCGGCGCCCTGCTGGTGCTTGCGCTGCTGATTACGCCGGCGGCCGCGGCACTGCGGGTCACGTCGTCGCCGGTTGCGGCGGTGGTCCTGAGCGTCGTTTTTGCTGTCACCGCAACGGTGGGCGGAATCCTGCTGGCACTGGGCGGACGGATCCCCATCAGCCCCTACGTCACCACGTTGTCGTTCCTGATCTACGTGGCGTGCCGCGGCATCAGCTCCGTGCGCGCCGCGCGCGGCATCAACGGGCGGGTCCTTACAGCTTCCCGGCAGCCTTAAGGGCGGTGCAGTCAGGGCACAGGCCGAAAATCTCCACGGTATGGTCCACCTCGGTGAACCCATGCTCGGCGGCCGTGCGCACCGCCCACGTTTCGACGGCGGGTGCCTCCACCTCCACCGCCTTTCCGCAGTTCCTGCACAGCAGGTGGTGGTGATGCGCGGTCACCGCACAGCGCCGGTACACGGCCTCGCCGTCGCCATTGCGCAGCACATCCACCAATCCCTCATCGGCCAGTGACTGCAGGATCCGGTAGGCAGTGGCCAATGACACGGACACGCCCTGGTTCTGCAGGATGCGGTACAGCTCCTGCGTGCTGACGAAGTCGTCCAGGTGGTCCAGGGCCGCACTGACGGCCTTGCGCTGCTTGGTAACGCGCTGTTCCCTGCCGCCTCCTGCCGGGGATGGGGCGGCGGAATCAGCCTTGACGCCGATCGGCATGGACGAACTCGCTTCCGTGGGGGGCAAACACCAAGATTACCAGCCGGAGCTTCATGGGCCGGAGTGCAGGACAGGGTCCGTGGACAGGCTTCCGGGGCGGACCCTAGGCTGGCGCTATGAAGCTGACCAAGTACACACACGCCTGTATCCGGCTCGAGAAGGAAGGCCGCATCCTGGTCCTGGACCCCGGCACCTTCTCCGAATCAGCCGAGGCGTTGTCAGGGGCGCAGGCAGTCCTGGTGACCCACGAACACGCAGACCATCTTGACACCAAGGCCGTGGTGGCCGCCCTCGAAGGAGACCCGGGCCTGGCGCTGTATGCCCCCGGGGGCGTGGCCGGGCAACTGCGCCGGGAAGCCGCCGCCGCGGCAGACCGCATCCATACGGTGGAACCCGGCCAATCCTTCCAGGCCGCCGGCTTCGACATCCGCAGCTTCGGCGGCCAGCACGCCCTGATCCACCCGCAGATCCCGGTGGTTGCCAACATCGGTTTCCTGGTGGACGGAAACGTGTACCACCCGGGGGACTCGTTCATCATCCCGGACGGAATCCAGGTCCAGACGCTCCTGGTCCCGCTGCACGCGCCGTGGAGCAAGTCCGCCGAGGTTGTTGACTTCGTCATCGGTGTGCGGGCGCCGCGCGCCTTCCAGATCCATGACGGCCTGCTCAACGACAACGGCCTGGGCATCGTTGAAGGCCATGTCAAGCGGATCGGCGCCAAGTACGGCACCGAATACAGGCACCTGGCCGCCCGCGAGTCCGTGGAGGTTTAGGCCGGCGCGCCGGTCCACTCCCCGGTGTCCAGGAAGCGCGAAATCACGGCCTCGTAGGGCGCCGGATCCAGCCCCTGGGAAGCCAGCCAGTCCTGGTTCCAGTAGTTGCCCGCATACCGTTCGCCGCCGTCGCACATCAACGACACGATGCTGCCCTTGCGGCCCTCGGACAGCATCTGGGCCACCGTCTGCCAGACTCCCCACAGGTTGGTTCCGGTGGAGGGACCTGCATGCAGGCCGGCGAATGAGTTCAGGTGCCGCATTGCTGCCACCGAGGCGGCATCCGGCACCTGGACCATCCGGTCGATCACCGTAGGGATGAAGCTCGGCTCCATCCGGGCCCGGCCAATGCCTTCGATGCGCGAGGGCAGGCCGGTGGGCCGTCCGGCTGTTTCCCCCAGCCAGCCTGGATAGAAGGCCGAGTTCTCCGGGTCCACCACCAGCAACCGTGTGGGATGGCTGTGGTAGCGCAGATACCGGCCGATCGTGGCGCTGGTTCCGCCCGTACCGGCGCCAACCACGATCCACTCCGGCACCGGATGCGGCTCCAGGCTGAGCTGCCCGAAGATCGATTCGGCGATGTTGTTGTTCCCGCGCCAGTCGGTGGCCCGCTCCGCGAACGTGAACTGGTCCATGTAATGCCCGTTGCAGGTGGCGGCTACTTCTTCGGCTGTCGAATACACATCCGTGGCGTTCTCCACCAGCAGGCAGGAGCCGCCGAACTTTTCGATCAGCGCGATCTTTTCCGGGCTGGTGGTGCGGGCCATCACGGCGACAAAGGGCAAACCCAGCAACTGGGCGAAGTAGGCCTCCGAGACCGCGGTGCTGCCGCTTGAGGCCTCCACGATGGTGGTGTCCGCCCGGATCCAGCCGTTGACCAGCCCGAACAGGAACAGGGACCTGGCCAGCCGGTGCTTCAGGCTGCCGGAGCGGTGCGTGGACTCGTCCTTGAGGTACAGCCGGATGCCCCACTGTTCCGGCAGCGGCACGGAGTACAGGTGCGTGTCCGCGGAACGGTTGTTTTCGGCGGTGATGGTGCGGATGGCCTGGTCGGCCCAGTCCCGGTCCGTTCCGCCATCGTTCCTGCCGGTGCTGCCCTCGATCGTCACCAGTCCAGCCTACCCGCGGGCCGGGAACTCCCCGTCTAGAGTGGGACCGGCGGCCGTCCAGGCAGGATATCCCGCGTCCGCCGTCAGCACGCTGCAGAAGGAGCACCGATGAAACCGTTGATGGACGTTGCCGCCCTCCAGGCCAGGCTCGGCGCCGGGCGCCGGACGGTGCTGCTGGACGTGCGCTGGGTCCTGGGCGATCCGCACGGCCACGAACACTATCTCGCAGGGCACCTGCCGGGTGCCGTCTTCGTGGACCTGGCCTCCGAGCTGTCCGACCCGGCGGTTGCGGACCGGGGACGGCACCCCCTGCCCTCCGCCGGACAGTTCCAGGAGTCGGCCCGGCGCTGGGGCGTCAGGAAGGGCGACGTCGTGGTCGCCTACGATGACAGCGCGAACATGGCGGCCGCAAGGGTGTGGTGGATGCTCCGCGATGCCGGCCTCAATGAGGTGTACCTGCTCGACGGCGGCCTGGCCGCCTGGCGTGCCGCCGGCCTGCCCCTCGAACCGGGCCCGGTCCATCCCGCGCGCGGCGACGTGGAGCTGGGCAGCGGGCAGATGCCAGTGGTCGACGCCGGTGCTGCCGCAGCCTGGCCGAGGGATGGGCTGCTGTTCGATGCCAGGGCAGGGGAGAGGTACCGGGGCGAGGTCGAACCGGTTGATCCCCGTGCCGGACACATTCCTGGAGCGGTGAGCGCCCCCACCACGGGGAACGTGGACGACGCCGGGCGGTTCCTGCCGCGGGAAGAGCTGCGGCGGAGGTTTGAATCCCTTGGCGTGGTGGCAGGCCTCCCGGTGGCCGTCTATTGCGGGTCCGGCGTCACGGCCGCCCACGAGGTGGCTGCACTGGAACTCGCCGGGTTTCCGGCAGCCCTGTACCCAGGCTCCTTTTCGGAGTGGTCCAACCGGCCCGGGCTGCCGGTGGCCATGGGTCCGGAACCCGGGGGCGGCGGAACGGAGACCCGGGAGGGCGGAAGGCCGGCTGGAAACTCCGCAGGCGGCGGGGGTAGCGTCGCACTATGACACCAGGACGCCCGGTACCACCGCCCCTAGCAAAACCCATAGATCCAGCCCAACCCAACGACCCCTCCAACCCTCTGGAGCCCGTATCTGATGCTGCCCCCGCCGCTGAAGCCGGGTCGCTTGCCGGCGCCTGGGGTGCGGTCTCCCGGGAGAGCGGACTGGTGCCGCTGACCGTGGCCCGGCGCGCGCCCAAGCCGGACGACGTGGAGATCGCCATCGAGTTCTGCGGGCTCTGCCACTCCGACGTGCACGCAACCCGCGGAGAATGGGGCGGCCAGGCGTACCCCCTGGTTCCCGGCCACGAAATCGTGGGAACCGTCAGCAGGATCGGCGCGGACGTTACCGACTTCGCCATAGGCGACCGGGTGGGCGTGGGCTGCATGGTGGACTCCTGCCGCGAGTGCGACAGTTGCCTTGACGGCCTTGAGCAGTACTGCGAAAACGGGATGACCGGCACTTACGGTGCCAAGGACCGGCGGAACGGTGACGCAATCACCCAGGGCGGGTATTCCTCGTCCATCGTGGTGGACCGCCGGTACGTCCTGCGTGTCCCGGCGTCGCTGGACCCGGCCGCCGTCGCGCCCCTGCTGTGCGCCGGCGTCACCACGTTCTCCCCGTTGCGGCACTTCGACGTCGGGGAAGGGGACGTGGTGGGCGTCGTCGGGCTGGGCGGGCTCGGCCACATGGCCGTCAAGCTTGCAAAGGCGATGGGGGCGAAGGTGGTGGTATTCACCACGTCAGAGTCCAAGGTGGCGGCCGCGCTGGAGCTTGGCGCGGACGAGGTTGTCCTGTCCCGGGACGGGGAGGCGATGGCGGCCGCGGACCGCACGGTGGACCTCATCATCGATACCGTTGCCGCCCCGCACGACCTGAACCCCTTCTTCCGCACCCTGCGCGTGGACGGGGCATTGTTCCAGCTGGGACTGCCCTCCGAGGCGATGCCGCCGGTCAACCCGGGTGCTCTGATCCGGCGCCGGATCGCCTATGCAGGGTCCTTGATCGGCGGGATTGCCGAGACCCAGGAGATGCTGGATTTCTGCGCTGAACACGGCGTGGTGGCCGACATTGAGATGGTGACCGCTGCCCAGCTGAATGAAGCTTACGACCGGATGGTCGCAGGAGACGTTAAGTACCGGTTCGTGCTGGATACCGGCACGCTGCAGGCAGCCGCTGAGGAGACAGACGCATGAGCACACTGTTCACGAAGATCATCAAGGGTGAGATCCCCGGCCGGTTTGTGTGGCGGGAGGACGACGTTTCGGCGTTCCTGACCACCGGCCCGCTCGCGGACGGCCACACGCTGGTGGTTCCCACCGAAGAAGTGGACCGCTGGACGGACGCGTCGCCGGAAACACTGGCCAAGGTCATGGAAGTGGCACGGCGCATCGGTGCCGTCCAGGTGGACATTTTCGGGGCACGCCGGGCGGGCCTTATCGTGGCGGGCTACGAAATCAACCACCTGCACGTCCACGTGTGGCCATCGCAAAGCATGGCCGACTTCGACTTCGGATCGGCGGACCAGAACCCGGACCCCGCAGTCCTCGACGCCAACGCGGAGAAACTGCGCGACGGCCTCCGGGCCGCCGGGTACGGGGAGTTCGTGCCCGGCAGGTAGGACGCGGGGAAGGCTGGCAGGGAGATCAGTCCCGGCGCGGCGTCATCGCCACCATGCCCGCATAGGTGAAGCCGCCGCCGAAGCCGAAAAGCAGTGCGGGGACGTCCGCCGGGATCCTTCCGGAGTGCCACCATTTGCTCAGCCCCAGCGGCACGCTGGCAGCGGACGTGTTCCCGGACTCGGTGACGTCGGTGATGACAATCCGGTCCGACAGCCCCAGGGCCTCGGCCAGCGGTTCGATGATGCGGAGGTTGGCCTGGTGCGCGGCAAGGACCTGGATGTCGTCCATTGCCAGCCCCGCCCTGGCCACCGTCTCGCGGGCACGCTCCGGCGCTTTGGTCAGGGCCCACCGCAGCACCTCGCGGCCGTTCTGCGAAAACCTGCCCGACGGCGGGGAGATCCGGACAGCATCGGCCATGCCGCCCTCGGACCCCCACACCACCGGGCCAATGCGGGGCGTCTCCGACGGACGCACGACGGCGGCGCCGGCGCCGTCCGCGGTGAGCACCGCCGTCGCGCGGTCCGTCCAGTCGGTCACGGCTGAGAGGGTTTCCGCGCCAACGACGATCGCGTGGGAGGCGCTGCCGCTGCGGATGGCCTGGTCGGCCACGCCGAGGGCGTACTCAAAGCCCGAACAGGCCGTATTGACGTCCATGATGGCCGGTCCCCGGCCGTCCCGTCCCAGGCCCAGCGCCTCGGCCACCCGGCCCGCGGTGTTGGGGGAACGTTCGGCGGCCGTGGTGGTGGCCACCACCACGAGGTCGACGTCCGCGGCCGCGACGCCCGAATCGGCCAGGGCCATCCGTGCCGCCGGAACCGCGAGGTCCACCACTGTCTCGCCCTCGCCGGCGATGTGCCTTGTGACGATGCCGGTGCGCTGGCGGATCCACTCGTCGTTGGTGTCCATCATGCCCTCGAGCTCATGGTTGTCCATGATGCGCGCGGGCTGGGCGTGGCCGAGCCCTGCAATCTCTGTCCCTGCCGGGCCCTGGGCAAGCGTGAGCTTCATTGGATTCCTCTCCTTGGTGGCTGGCCGCCGCTAGGCGGGGGCCAGTGCTTTGTTGAGCACGGCGCGGATCCGCTTCTCAGACACTGAATACGCGGTGCCGAGCTCGACGGCGAACAGGCTTACCCGAAGTTCCTCGATCATCCAGCGCACCTGGGTTAACTCGCGTCCTGCCCGCCGTCCGGGCAGCAGCGCCGAGACGGCATCGTCGTAGTCGTCCTCAAGCCGCTGGACGACAGCCATGTTAAGGGCGTCGCGCTGGACGTTGCCGGGCAGCCGCTCCAGCCGCTTCTCGATGGCCGCCAGGTACCGGGGCATCTGGCTGAGCTGTGCGTAGCCCGTGCGTGCCACAAAACCGGGATACACCAGTTGTTCCAGTTGGCTCTTGACGTCGTTGAGCGCGCTGATCAGGGCCAGGCTGGTGGTGCCCTTGAGCTGCTTCTCGATCCGGCGGGTGCTGGCCAGGATGCGCTCCACCACGGTGGTGACCGTGAAGACGGTGTCGATCAGTTCGGCACGCACCAGCTCATACAGCTGGTCAAAGGCCTTCCGGTCCCAGGGAAGGTCTGCGGGCGTGAGCTTGTCGATGGCCGCCAGCGCGCAGTCCGCGATGAGGGCGGATACCGAGCCGTGCGGGTTCTGGCTGAAGGTCAGCTTTTCCGTGTTGCTCAGGTGCTCCAGGACGTAGCGGTCCGGCGCCGGAACCCGCAGGGCAAGCAGGCGGATCACGCCGCCGCGCATCGCGTCGAGCTGTTCCTCCTGCGTCTGGAAGACCCGCAGCGACACTGAGGTTCCCTGGTCCACCAGGGCCGGGTACCCGGTGACGGTGTGGCCTTTGACCATGCTGCTCACCTGGCGTTCGATGGTGCCGAAACTCCATTCCGTCAGGCCTTCCTGCTCCACGAACCCGGCCGCGGCGGAGGTTCCCGGCACCCCGGCAGCCTGCGGGCGTGCGGCTGCTCCGGCGTCGGACGCCTTGCCGTTCCTGCGCTGCTGGGCCTTGCCGCCGGCGCCGGGCGCAGTGGAGGCCGGCGTGGCGCCGAGCGAGTCTGCAATCGCACGCCGGGTGGCAGGAGCCAGCCTCTCCTGCAGTTCGGCCAGGTCCTTTCCTTCGCCCAGCACCTTGCCGCCGCTGTCCACCACCTTGAAACTCACGCGCAGGTGCGCAGGCACGGCGTCCCAGTTCCAGGAACCGGGTGGGATGATGGCGCCGCGGATCCGCCGCAGCGCGAGTTCCAGCGACGGCTCCAGCTCATCCCGGGCAGGATCGAAGTCCGCTTCGAGGACCGCCACCGCCTGCCGGGCAACATCGGGGGCAGGAACGAAGTTCTTGCGGACCTGCTTGGGCAGCGACTTGATCAACGCGGTCACCAGCTCCACGCGCTGGCCGGGGATCAGCCAGCGGAACGGGGCATCGTCCAGCTGGTTGAGGAACAGGACGGGAACTTCGGCCGTGACGCCGTCGGACGGGTTGGGCGGTGAACCAGGAGCCACGGGGTGGAACTCGTACGTCAGCGGAAGCTCGAAGCCCTTGTGCAACCAGGTCTTGGGGTAGGCCGATTCATCCAGGTCATCGGCGTCGTCACTGAGGAGCAGCGATTTGTCGTAGTCCAGGAGGTCCGGATTCTCCCGGCGGGCATCCTTCCACCATTTATCGAAGTGCCGTTCGGAAACCACGTCGGGGCCGATCCTGGCGTCATAGAACTCGAACAGCGTCTCGTCATCCACCAACAGGTCGCGGCGGCGCATGCGTGCCTCGAGTTCCTCCACCTCATGCAGGAGCGCCCGGTTGCGGTGGAAGAACTTGTGGTGGGTCTTCCAGTCACCCTCCACCAGGGCATGCCGGATGAACAGCTCCCGGGCCACGACCGGATCCACCCTGCCGTAGTTAATCCGCCGCTGGGCAATGATGGGAACACCATAAAGGGTGACCTTTTCGTAGGCCATGACCGCGCCCTGCCGCGTGGACCAGTGCGGTTCACTGTAGGTGCGCTTCACCAGGTCCGGTGCCACCTGCTCGGCCCACAGGGGATCGAATTTGGCCGCCACCCTGGCCCACAGGCGGCTGGTTTCCACCAGCTCCGCTGCCATGACGAACGTGGGGGACTTCTTGAACAGCGCGGAACCGGGGAAGATCGCGAACCGGCTGCCGCGGGCACCTGCATACTCGCGCTTGCGCTCATCCAGGATTCCGATGTGGCTCAGGAGCCCGGACAGCAGGCTGATGTGGATCCCGTCATGGTTGCCCACGGGATCGGCCAGGCGCTTGTTGTCCAGGGCGATCCCCAGCGGCCGCGCAAGCTGGCGCAACTGCGCGAAGAGGTCCTGCCACTCGCGAACCCGCAGGTAGTTGATGAATTCGGCCCGGCACAACCGGCGGAAGGCCGACGAGGACAGTTCCTGCTGTTTCTCCTGCAGGTAGTTCCAGAGGTTGAGGTAGCCGGTGAAGTCCGAGTTTTCGTCCCGGAAGCGGTTGTGCTTTTCCGCGGCCAGCTGCTGCTTGTCTGTGGGCCGTTCGCGGGGGTCCTGAATGGTCAGCGCGGCCGCCAGGACCATGACTTCGCGGACGCAGCCGCGTTTTCCGGCCTCCACGATCATTCGGCCCAGGCGGGGATCGACGGGCAGCTGGGCGAGTTTCTGTCCGACGGCGGTGAGGCCGCCGCCTGCCCCGGGCTTACCGCCGTTGTCTTGCGGGCGTGGGGGAGCCAGGGCGCCGAGCTCGCGAAGGAGGGTAACGCCATCGTTGATGGCCCGCGTTTCCGGCGGCTCGACAAAGGGGAACTCCTCAACGTCCTTGGGGCCCTTTGCCACGCCCATGGCGGTCATCTGGAGGATGACGGCGGCGAGGTTGGTGCGCAGGATCTCCGGATCCGTGAACCGGGGCCGGGACTCGTAGTCCTCCTCCGAGTAGAGCCGGATGGCGATGCCGTCAGACACCCGGCCGCAGCGGCCGGAGCGCTGGTTGGCCGATGCCTGCGAGACGCGTTCGATGGGCAGGCGCTGGACCTTGGTGCGGTGCGAATACCGGGAGATGCGGGCCGTGCCCGTGTCGATGACGTACTTGATGCCCGGCACCGTGAGCGACGTTTCCGCCACGTTGGTGGCAAGCACGATCCGGCGCTTGCTGCCGGGGTGGAACACCTTGTGCTGCTCCTGCAGGCTCAGGCGCGCGAACAGGGGAAGGATCTCGGTGTTGGACAGCCTTCGGTTGGACTGGATCCGGGCCTGGAGTGCGTCCGCGGCGTCGCGGATCTCCCGCTCGCCGGAGAAGAAGACCAGGATGTCACCGGGCGCCTCCGCCGCGAGCTCGTCCACCGCATCGCAGACGGCATCCAGGGGATCGCGGTCCTCCTCGAGTTCATCGTCCGAGGGGTCGTCGTCGTCGGCCTTGGGCTGGGACAGCGGCCGGTAGCGGATTTCCACCGGATAGGTCCGGCCGGAGACTTCGACGATGGGAGCGGGTTGTTCCGGGGTCCCGAAGTGGTGGGCGAACCGTTCCGGGTCGATGGTGGCCGAGGTGATGATCACCTTCAGGTCCGGCCGCTGCGGCAGGATCCGCTTGAGGTAGCCCAGGATGAAGTCGATGTTGAGGCTTCGTTCGTGTGCCTCGTCAATGATGATGGTGCTGTACCTGCGCAGCAGTCTGTCCCGCTGGATCTCGGCAAGCAGGATGCCGTCGGTCATCAGCTTGACCTTGGTTGCCTTGCTTACCTCACCGGTGAAACGGACCTGGAAGCCCACCTCCTGGCCGATGTCCACGCCAAGCTCTTCCGCAATGCGCTCGGCCACGGTCCGGGCTGCCAGCCGCCGGGGCTGCGTGTGGCCGATCAGTCCCTTCTCGCCCAGGCCAAGTTCCAGGCACATCTTGGGGATCTGGGTGGTCTTTCCGGAGCCGGTCTCGCCGGCGATGATGGTCACCTGGTTGGCCGCGATCGCGGCCATCAAGTCCTCGCGGCGCTCGGAAACCGGCAGCTCGGCGGGATAGGAGATATGAAAAGTCATGGCTGCAGACAGTCTACTGCGGGAGCCCCGGCTTCCCGTTTGTACTGCCGGCAGGTGTCCGGCGCCTTTGGTTCTGCCCTAGAAAACGCGGAGCGTGTAGTTGATGCTTGGGAGGTCCAGGGCGGACCAGGCTTCGTGGGATTCAGCAGGAGGCGTGTGCCCCCGGCCATCACGCAAAAGCGCTGAAATGGTTGCTGCGGCCACGAGGAGGATCAGGAGGATGAGGAGGCTTATGAGGATTTCCATGCCTCCATGCTTCTCCATCCTGCAACAGGGAAAAAGTGGCAGAAATGCCCAAAAAGACATAATTCCTGCCACAATGGAAGCATGCTCAAATCAGTGGCCGTCATCGTGGTTCCCAACTTCTCGATGTTCGAGTTCGGCACTGCCTGCGAGGTATTCGGCATCGACAGATCCGGCCGGGGGAGCGGCGTCCCGGCCTTCGACTTCCGCGTCTGCACGCCGGAGCCTGGCGACGTCCGGTTGAAGTCAGGCCTGACCCTCAACGTGGGCCTGGGACTTGAAGCCACCGAAGATGCGGACCTGGTCATCATGGCCCCCTACGGGAGGGGCGACGAGTTGCATGAATCCGTAGTCGAGGCGCTGAGGGCTGCTGATGCAAGGGGGGCATGGGTGATGTCCATCTGCTCGGGCGCTTTTGCCTTGGCCCGCGCCGGCTTGCTGGATGGGCGCCGCTGCACCACGCACTGGCACTACTCCGGCCAACTGGCCGCCGAAAATCCCGGCGTGCAGGTGGACGAAAACGTACTCTACGTGCAGGACGGCAACATCATTACGTCCGCAGGGACCGCCGCCGGGATCGATGCCTGCCTCCACCTTGTGCGGGTCGAACTCGGGGCCAAGGTGGCTGCCGCGATCGCCAGGGACATGGTGGTTCCTCCGCACCGCGACGGCGGCCAGGCGCAGTTCATTGACCGGCCAATGCCGGCCTGCGGCTCAGCTCCCATGGAGGAGCTGCTGCGCTGGATGGTGGAGAACCTGGACCGCGAGCACACGGTAAGCGAACTGGCGGCACGCGTGCACCTGTCGGCCAGGACGTTCGCCCGGCGCTTCCGGTCCGAGACCGGAGCGACGCCTGCCGCCTGGCTCAATTCACAGCGGGTGCTCCGGGCCCAGGAACTCCTTGAGTCCACGGACCTGAACATCGAAGAAATCGCCAGGGAGTCCGGCTTCGGGCACCCTGTCCTGCTGCGGCACCACTTCGCCAAGGTCCTGGACACCAGCCCGCAGTCATACCGCCGCGCTTTCCGCGGCCAACTGGCTGTGGCGGGGTAGCACCCTTTGCACCCTAGCCCGGGGCGGGCTCGTCGCGGCGTTCCTGGGCGCGGAGTTCCTCGGCCGCTTCCCGTGCGCTGTCCACAAGAATCCGCCAGGGTCCGGTGACGGCCTGCTCGGGAAGTGCTGCCCTGCGTTGCCCTGCCCGGATCGAGTAGATGAACCTGTCCGGTTGGGCTTCCGCAAATTGCTCGGCAGCTGCCCTTGGCGTCTTGGGTACCGAATCCCACGGGCAGGCCTCGACCAGGGGCTGCCATTGGCTGAGGTCGCTGTCCGATTGCGCATCGACCGTCCACACCCGCGTAACCGCAGCTATCCCGCCGCTCCGTTCCACCTTGATCTTCATGGCATGGCCCCTGGGCTTCCCTGTGGCCCGGCGGCCAGTGACGGTCAGCCGGGGTGGTTAAACCTTGACCTTCACAGTTTCCCACGCCCCCGTTACGGCGTCATGCTCTTTTGACCCCGAACCGAACAGGTCCGCGGCGGCCCGTGCCGTGGCGCGGGCAAAGACGGTGAAGGTTGCGGCCGGCGGCATCGAACCGCTGGTAAGGGTCTCGTACCAGATGCGGCCGGGCGCCTCCCAGGCATTGCCGCCGAGGGCGTTCGCCACCAGGTAGAACGCGCGGTTGGGGATGCCGGAGTTGATGTGGACACCGCCGTTGTCTGCGCTGGTCCGGACATACGAGTCCATGGAGTCGGGTTGCGGGTCCTTGCCCAGCACGTCGTCGTCGTACGCCGTTCCGGGCGCCTTCATGGACCGAAGGGCCTGCCCCTGGACCTTGGATGTAAAGAGGCCTTCACCGATCAGCCAGCTGGCCTGGGCGGCGGACTGGTTCTTGACGTACTGCTCAACGAGGGCGCCGAAGACATCTGACATCGACTCATTAAGGGCGCCCGCCTGGTTCCGGTACGCAAGCCCGGCCGAGTACTGGGTGACCCCGTGCGCCAGTTCGTGTCCAATAACGCTGAGGGACTTGGTGAACCGGTCAAAGACGTCGCCGTCGCCGTCACCGAACACCATCTGGGTGCCGTTCCAGAAAGCGTTGTCGTACAGGTTGCCGAAGTGCACCGTGGCATCGAGCTTCATGCCGCGTCCGTCAACCGAATCCCGGCCGAAGGCGTCGGCATACAGCCGGTGCGTGTGACCCAGGCCGTCGTAGGCTTCATCGGTGGCGGCGTCGCCGGTGGCGCGCCCGCCTTCTTCCCGGACCAGCCTGCCCGGGAGCGTTTCTTCGCCGCCGGCATCGTAGATGGTGCGGTCCACCGGGCCCGGCTTGACCTGGCGCAGCCCGGGCGGGAGGACCGGGACGGCCTGTGCACGTGCTGCCTGGAATGATTCGATGTGGCCAAGGGCCTTCCGGGCCGCGCTTGCCGCCGAAGAGAATCCCGGTGCGTCCTGTTGGGCCAGCCGGCGCAACAGGTAGGGCGGAACGATGGAACAGAACTGAACTTGCATGGCGTACTCCCTCAGCTAGGTGGTTTCAGCCTAAGAGGAGCCTCCGACAATTGACTGCAGGCGGCCGCCGCGAATTCGGTTGCCTTCCGGGTGCTGCAGCAGGCCCGGATGGGTACGGTAGGCGCATGGCTGACACCGAAAAGCGCAACAAGCCCGGCTCCACCCTCCTCACGGTCATCATCGCCTTCGTAGCCAATACGCTCGTGGCGGTGGCGAAGTCGGTGGCCGCAGTCCTTTCGGGCTCGGCCTCCATGGCAGCGGAGGCAGCCCACTCCTGGGCGGACACAGGAAACCAGGTGTTCCTGTTCTTCGCCGAGCGCCGTTCAGGCAGGCCCAGGGACAAGAGCCATCCCATGGGCTACGGCCGTGAAGCCTACGTGTGGTCCATGTTCGCCGCGTTCGGACTCTTTACCGCCGGCGCGGTGGTGTCCATCATGCATGGCATCCAGGAGATCATCGAGCCGGAGCCGGCCGCAGATTTCATGGTGGCCTATGTGGTCCTGGCGGTGTCTTTCGTCTTCGAAGGCATCTCCTTTGTCCAGGCTTTCCGGCAGACCAGGAAGGCGGCCCATGAGCTGGACCGGCACACGCTGGAGCAGGTGCTCATCAGCTCCGATCCCACCCTGCGCGCCGTCTTCGCCGAGGACGCTGCCGCGCTGATCGGCCTTGTCATAGCCTTCGTGGGCGTGTTCCTGCACCAGGTCACCGGATCGCCGTTGCCCGATGCAATCGGTTCGATCGCGGTCGGCGTGCTGCTGGCCGTCGTCGCCGTCGTCCTGATCGACCGCAACAGGCGCTTCCTGGTGGGCCAGGGCGTCACCCCCGACATTGAACGGTCCATGGCGCAACGGGTGCTGGCGCACCCCGAGATCGCGCGGCTCACGTACCTGCACCTGGAATTCGTCGGTCCCCGCAAGCTGTACCTGGTTGCGGCCGTGGACCTGCAGGGGGACCACCCCGAACATGAAGTGGCGGTGGTCCTGCGCCGGATCGAGCGTGAGCTGGAAGACCATGAAACTGTCGAGGAAGCCGTGCTGACCCTGGCCACGCTTGACGAGGTTGCCCTGCATTTCTGATCCTGCGGCTTCCGCAGCGCAGCAGGAAAGGCTGGAAAACGAAAGAACCCCCGCCGCTTCAGTGAAGCGGCGGGGGTTTTCTGTGCCCTCGATAGGATTCGAACCTACGACCTTCTGCTCCGGAGGCAGACGCTCTATCCCCTGAGCTACGAGGGCAATCCGTATTCCCTGCCGTTCCCGGCGGGACGTCCTAGAGCTTAGCAGGAAGGTGGCCCGCAAGGGAAAACCGACACCACGGCCAGGAATGGACAGGCAAAGAAGCGGTTTCAATAGCCGGCGAAGGAGTCCGTCCGGACCCGGCGGGCGCCGGCGCTCTTCGCCGCCCGGCGGAGCGATGCAACGCTTGCCGGGGACCCCGAAACATAGACGTCACGGGCGGCGATGTCCGGCACGAGCGCCGCAACGGCCCCTCCGTCCAGCCGGGCTCCCGGGCCGGTGTTTGCGGCAGCGGAGGCCAGGCCGGAGGGCGGCCGGGAACCGTCCGCCAACCGCACGAGCACCCGGATGCCGGCGTCCCGGAGTTCCTCCGCGTAGGCCACCTCCCCTGCGCTTTGGGCCAGGAGCAGGAGCACGGCGTCCCGCTCCCGCAGGCCTCCGGAGGACAGGTATGAAACGAAGGGCGTGATGCCGATTCCCGCCGCGATGAGCAACACCGGCCGGTGCGGATCGCGCGGCAGGATAAAGTCGCCGCCCACCGCCGTGGCTGCCACTTCGTCGCCCGGCCGCAGGGCCAGCAGCGCCTCCTTTGCCGCAGACAAGGGACCGGCCGTCCGCACGGCGAACTTCACCAGCCGCTCCCGCGGTGGGCTTGTCAGGCTGAACACCCGGCGTCGGCCCTTGCCGTCCGGCCTGGCGTGCGGCAGGTCCAGTTCCATGTACTGGCCCGGAAGGAAGCGCACCGGCCGGGCCGGTTTGAACGTGAACTCGGTGGTGGCGGGCGTCAGCTGCCGGGTGCCGGTGAACTGGAGCTTCACGGCCCCGCGCTGCCCTGCCAGGAAGGCCAGCAGGTTGCCTGCCAGCAGGGCTGCCTCGGGCGAGTTGGCGAACAGGCCCACGTTCCAGGGGACGGCGAAGAGCACTCCCACCACGGCGGCCAGCGCCAGCTGGTGCCTGCGGCGGGGCGGCAGGGTCAGGGGCTCGGTCAGCATGAATCCCACGAAGAACAGGACCGGCCGCTGCGCCAGGGCCTGGTAGATGCCCATGCCCGCCGTCATGCCCGATCGAAGCAGTTCAAGGGTGATGATGGCGGTGGCCACCAGCGTGAACATGGATGCCATCAGCACTTTGCGGGTCCGGTACAGGACCAGCAGCACGCCCGGCACCAGCAGCCACAGCATGGCAGGTGTGGCCGCCCACCACGTAGCGATATTCAGCCCGGTGAGGCCGGTGGCGAAGGCGCCGGCGGCGGCAGGATTGAAGATGTGCCGGCCGCGCCACGCCAAGGCATATTTGGAGGCGGAGGCCAGGACGCATGCCAGTGCCACCCCGGCCAGGTCCAGCGGCTGCAGGGACGGCCAGAACAGGAAATACAGCAGCAGCCCCGTGATGAGGGAGGACTCCGTGTGGGGGTTGACCCGGAAAAGCGCCGCCAGCGCCCGGTTGGAGGCGTAGGTCAAGCCCAGGCACAGCGCCAGGTGCGCGAGCATTTCCGGGATACCGAACGTCAGCCAGCCCAGGATGTTGAGCAGGATGCTGTAGGCGGCCAGGACCGCCAGGACTGTTAGGACAACCCGGTACATGGTGAACCTGCCCACGGCGGTCCCCATCCGGCCGGCCAGGGACGGCGCCGGGGCGTGCGGTGTTTCCACGGGACTCATGAGAACAGCATCCCTTCGAATTCGGCGGAGTAGGCGGCGCTGCCGTCGGAAAAGACGGTCAGCCACGAAAAATCAAAGCTTTCCTGGAGCGTGGCGCCGGGAACAAAGAACAGGGCCGTGGCGAGTGCGTCGGCCACCATGGCAGTCCCCGCCAAGGCCCAGGTGGCGACGGCGGTCCGCACCGGCTGCCCGGTGGTCCCGTCCAGGACGTGGTGGAGTCCGTCCCCCCAGGCGCGGCGGTTGGCAGCCGACGCACACAGGGCGCGACCGTCCAGGTAGATCGTCCCAATCGCCTGTGCAGGGTTGTAGGGGTGTTCAAGCGCCACGCTGACGGGTCCTGCCCCGCGGGCCAGCAGGTCGCCACTGGCGTCGATGACGAAGGCGCCGATGCCGGCGGCCGCCAGGTCCGCGGCCAGGAGGTCCACCAGCAGGCCCTTGCCTGCGGCGCCGATGTCCAGCAGCACGGGGGCGCTGGCCGTCAGGACGGTTCCGGACCACGTGAGCACCGATTCCCAGGCCGGCGCAGGCAGCGGCGGACCGGCCGGCCGGAGCGAATACGCTGCGTCATACCCCAGGCGCTCCAGGCTGCCGCCAATCAGCGGCGTCATGGCGCCGCCGGTCACCCGGTAGAGCAGGCTGTAAAGCTCGCCCAGCGGAGCAGCCTCGTCCGGAAAACTGATAACGCCCCGGCTCCCGTGCCAGGTCCGACACCAGCGAGTCGGCCCGGAAACGGGACCAGTCGGCGTCGAACTTCTCAACCGTGTTAAGCACGCGTGCGCGCAGGGACGCGGGTAACGGCAGGGGAGTGGTGATGTCCCAGCCGGTTCCGATCCCCTGGAACAGGAAGTCATCCCAGTCCGTGACGGACACCGCCTACTGCGCCTCCGCCTTGATCTTGTCCACGGCCTGGTTGAAGCCTCCGCTGGTCAGGGAGGAGCCTGCAACCTTGGAAACGTTCAGTTCATCGATGTTCCTGCCCACCACCTGGGCAGCGATGCCACCGGCGAACTGGCCCTGGAACTTGCGGGTGTTCGGATTGGACGGGTGCTGGGTGATCTGCACGTCCGTGACCTTTCCCGCCGCCAGCGTCAGCTGAACGCCCACCGTTTCCGTGCCGTTGGGTGACACGTAGTTCCCGTCCGCGCTGTAGGTGCCGTCTCTGTAATTGCCGCCGCTGCCGGCCAGGGCGGAAGAACCCGCAGAAGGAGTGGACGGGCTTCCCGCAGCGCCCGGGGTGCTGTCCGCCGTGGATGGTGCACAGCCGGCCACGGTTCCTGCGAGGGACAGGCCTGCAAGGCCGGCGAAGATACCCTTGCGGAGCGCGGCGCTGGATATGGCGGGGCTTTGAGGGGTGGAGGGTCTCATGAAGGCTCTCGTTTCACTGTTGGGGCTGTACCGGTCTCTTTGCGCAATGCCGTCTTTGCGCAATCCCGTGCGGCAGTGGTTACGGTCTAGTCAACGCCGGATGGGCCGGAATCGTTCACCGCGGAGCCGGGCCCACCCGTCCACGGAGCCGGAAGGGCGGCCCAGGCCGCCAAATTCTTTGCTGTCACTGGCCCCCGGTAGTCTAGAGGGGTGACTCCCGAAGAACTTTCCCTCGCCATATCCGCCTGCCTCAAAGACGCCGTCGCCGCCGGTGATATTGACCTTGCGGCGTCAGCCATTCCGGCTGAGGTGCGCGTGGAGCGGCCCAAGAACCGGGACCACGGCGACTGGGCCACCAACATTGCCCTCCAACTCGCCAAGCAGGCGGGTACCAACCCGCGCGAATTCGCCACCCTCCTCAGCAGCCGGTTGAAGACCATCGACGGCGTCTCCGCCGTCGACATCGCCGGCCCTGGCTTCCTGAACATCACGGTGGACGCCGCGGCCGCCGGCGCCCTGGCAAAGGTCATTGTCGAGGCCGGCGGGGACTACGGCACCAACACGGCGCTCGCCGGGCACACCGTCAACATGGAGTTCGTGTCCGCAAACCCCACCGGGCCGCTGCACATCGGGCACACCCGCTGGGCCGCCCTGGGCGATTCCATCGCCCGCGTGCTGCGGGCGTCCGGGGCCGACGTCACGGCCGAGTACTACATCAATGACGCCGGCTCGCAGATGAACACCTTCGCCACCTCCGTCTACAACCGGCTGCACGGCCTTCCCGTGCCGGACGGCGGCTACCCGGGACAGTACATCGCGGACCTGGGCCACGAAGTGCTCACTGCCCACCCGGACATCCGCGAGCTCACTGAAGTGGCAGCCCTGCCGGTCATCCGCGCCGCCGCCTATGAAGCGCAGATGAAGGACATCAAGGCCACCCTGGCGGACTTCGGCGTCGAGTTCGACGTCTTCTTCTCCGAACAGGAACTGCACGACGCCGGCGCCATTGAAAGTGCCGTGGCCCGCCTTCGCGAACAGGGCCACGTGTTCGACGACGGCGGGGCGGTCTGGCTGCGGACCACGGACTTTGGCGACGACAAGGACCGCGTGATGGTCCGGGCGAACGGCGAGCCCACCTACTTTGCCGCTGACGCCGCCTACTACCTGTCCAAAAAGGACCGCGGCTTCACCGAGAAGATCTACCTCCTGGGCGCCGACCACCACGGCTACATCAACCGGCTCAAGGCCATTGCCGCCGCTGCCGGTGACGACCCCGAGGTCAACATCGAGGTCCTGATCGGCCAGCTGGTGTCCGTCAACGGTGCCAAGCTGTCCAAGCGCGCCGGCAACATCATCGAACTCAAGGACCTGATCGAGTGGCTGGGCAAGGACGCCGTCCGCTACTCGCTGGCCCGGTTCCCCGCCGATTCACCGCTGACCCTTGACCCGGACCTGTTGAAGAAGCACAGCAACGAGAACCCGGTGTTCTACGTGCAGTACGCCCATGCCCGCTCGCGCGGCGCCGCACGCAATGCCGTTGCTGCGGGCGTGGACCGTTCCGCGTTCGACGCCTCGCTGCTGGACCACGCCACGGAAAACGAGCTGCTGTCCTACCTGGGCAGCTACCCGTCCATCGTGGCCAAGGCAGCAGAGCTGCGCGAACCGCACCGCGTGGCACGGCACCTCGAGGCCATCGCCGGGGCCTACCACCGCTGGTACGACGCCTGCCGCATTGCCCCCATGGGCGACGAACCCGTGACCGACCTCAACCGCACCCGTCTGTGGCTCAACGACGCCACCAGCCAGGTGCTGGCGAACGGACTCGACCTGCTGGGCGTTTCGGCGCCGGAACGGATGTGACCCGGTGACGCACACAGCAGCCCAGGCTTCTCCGCTTGCCCCGGAGTGGCTCACGGTTCCGGACGACCTCAATGCCCTCCACGAACCGATGTGGGCCCGCGACGTGGCACGCAACGGGGACGGCGAACTCAGCATTGACGGCATCCCCGTCAGCGAGCTTCAGCGGCAGTACGGCACCCCGCTTTTCGTGATGAGCGAGAACGACTTCCGTGCCCGGGCCAGGGCATTCAGCGACGCCTTTAACGATGCCTTTGCCGATATTTGCGGGGGAGTGGACGTCTACTACGCCGGAAAGTCGTTCCTCTGCACCGCGGTGGTCCGCTGGGTGGAAGAGGAAGGGCTGCGCCTGGACACCGCCTCGGGCGGCGAACTCGCCGTGGCCCACCGGGCCGGAATTCCCGGCGCGGACGTCGCGCTGCACGGCAACAACAAGTCCGACGGCGAAATCCACCGGGCCCTGGACATGGGACTGGGCCGGATCGTGGTGGACAGCCTGGCCGAACTCCACAGGGTGGGCACCATCGCCGAGGCCCGCGGTGAACAGGCCAAGGTCATGCTTCGGCTGACTCCCGGCGTGCACGCCCACACCCACGAGTTCATCGCCACTGCCCACGAGGACCAGAAGTTCGGCCTCTCCATGGCAGCCGACACCACTGACGAGGCCGGGATCTCGGCCGCCGAGGAAGCAGTGGCGGCGGCCACAGCCCATCCCGGCATCGAACTGCTGGGCCTGCACTGCCACATTGGGTCGCAGATCTTCGAACCGGACGGTTTCGCGCTGGCCGCCGAGAAGCTCCTTCGCTTCCTGGCCGCCATGCAGGAAAAATACTCCATCACCCTGCCGGAACTGGACCTCGGGGGCGGATACGGGATTGCCTACACCCCGGTGGACACCCCGCGCCCCGCCGCTGAAATCGCCACGGCGATGGCCGCCGTCGTGCGTTCCACCTGCGCCGAGCTGGGCATTGACGCGCCCCGCATCTCCATCGAGCCCGGGCGCGCCATCGTGGGCAGCACCACGTTCACCCTTTACGAGGTGGGCACCGTGAAGACGGTCCGCGTGGATGCCCCTGCGGCTTCCGCGGACGGTGACGCGGGCAACAACGTTACGTATCCCCGCCGGTATGTTTCGGTTGACGGTGGCATGAGCGATAACGCCCGGCCAGTGCTGTACGACGCGGATTATTCGGCCGTTCTGGCCTCGCGGACGTCCGGCGCGGCGCCGCAGCTGTCCCGCGTGGTGGGCAAACATTGCGAGAGCGGCGACATAGTTGTTAGAGATGTATATCTGCCCGAGGACGTGGCAGCCGGTGATCTGCTTGCTGTACCGGGAACCGGCGCCTACTGCTGGGCCCTCTCGAGCAACTACAACTATCTGGCCCGGCCGGGCGTTGTCGCGGTGCGCGACGGATCTTCCCGGCTGATTGTCCGCGGGGAAACCGAAGAAGACCTGCTGAACCGCGACATGGGAGCCTGAATGACGGAAATGCGAACGCTGAAAGTAGCCCTGCTGGGCTGTGGCAACGTTGGGGCCCAGGTTGCGCGGATCCTCCTTGAGGACGCCGATGCCCTTGCCGCCCGGACAGGTGCCCGCCTGCAGCTCAGCGGCATCGCCGTGCGCAACGTCAACGCCCCGCGCGACGTTGACCTGCCGCAGGAGCTCTTCACCACCGACGCCGACACCCTGGTCAAGGACGCCGACCTGGTCATCGAACTGATGGGCGGCATCGAACCGGCCCGCACCCTGATCCTCTCCGCCCTGCGCAACGGCGCGTGCGTCGTGACGGGCAACAAGGCGCTCCTGGCCCAGGACGGCCCCACCCTCTACGAAGAGGCTGACAAGGCCCACGTCCAGCTCTCCTACGAAGCTGCCGTGGCCGGTGCCATTCCCATCCTCCGCCCCATCCGCGACAGCCTCTCGGGCGACCGGATCACCCGGGTGCTGGGCATCGTCAACGGCACCACCAACTTCATCCTTGACCAGATGGATTCCACCGGTGCCCAGTTCGCGGACGCCCTCGCCGAGGCCCAGCGCCTTGGCTACGCGGAAGCCGACCCCACGGCCGACGTCGAAGGCCACGACGCCGCCGCCAAGGCCGCCATCCTGGCCTCGCTCTCCTTCCACACCCGCTTCGCCCTGGAGAACGTCCACTGCGAGGGAATCACCAACGTCAGCGCTGCCGACATCGCCGCGGCGAAGGACGCCGGCTTCGTGATCAAGCTGCTGGCCATCGCGGAGAAGCTGACCGACGCCAATGGTGAGGAAGGCGTGTCCGTCCGTGTCCACCCCACCCTCCTGCCGCGCGAACATCCGCTGGCCGCGGTCCGCGGTGCCTTCAACGCCGTGTTCATCGAAGCGGAAAACGCCGGCGAGCTGATGTTCTACGGCCAGGGCGCCGGGGGAACCCCCACGGCGTCTGCCGTTATGGGCGATCTCGTGTCGGCCGCCCGCCGGCTGGTCCTGGGCGGACCCCAGCGCACGGAAACCACCACCGGCCACGTCCCGGCGCTGCCCATCGAAGCGGCCACCACCAGCTACTACATCGGCCTGGATGTTGCAGACCAGCCCGGTGTGCTTGCCCGGATCGCCCAGCTGTTCGCCGAGCACGGCGTCTCCATCGAAATCATGCGGCAGACCATCCACCGGGATGCGGAATCCAACGTGGAGTCGGCCGAACTGCGGATTGTCACCCACCGCGCATCAGAGGCTGCCCTTGCAGCCACCGTCCAGGCCGTAAAGGGCCTGGACGTCATCAATTCAGTTACATCCGTTCTGCGGGTAGAAGGAGTCTAAGTGGCTCACCAATGGCGCGGCGTCATCCGCGAATACGCTGACCGTCTGCCCGTGACGGAGTCCACCCGGGTGATCACCCTGGGGGAGGGCGGCACCCCGCTGGTCCACGCGCAGAAGCTCTCAGAACTCACCGGTTCCGAGGTCTACCTGAAAGTGGAGGGGATGAACCCCACCGGGTCCTTCAAGGACCGGGGCATGACCATGGCCATGACCGCGGCGGTAGCCTCCGGTGCGAAGGCCGTTGTGTGTGCGTCCACCGGCAACACGTCCGCTTCAGCCGCTGCCTACGCAACCGCCGCCGGCCTGAAGTGCGCCGTCCTGGTGCCCGAGGGCAAGATCTCCATGGGCAAGCTGAGCCAGGCGATCGCCCATGGCGCCACCCTCCTGCAGGTGGATGGCAACTTCGACAACTGCCTGGACATCGCCCGCAAGCTGGGGGAGTCGTACCCCGTCTTCCTGGTCAACTCCGTCAACCCTGCCCGCATCCAGGGCCAGAAGACCGGCGCCTTCGAAGTGGTCGATGCCCTGGGCGACGCACCGGACATCCACGTCCTGCCCGTGGGCAATGCCGGCAACATCACGGCATACTGGAAGGGCTACAAGGAGTATTCAGCCCCCTTCGAATCCGACACGGCCGGCACCCTGCCCGCCGTCGCCACCAGGACGCCCGCCATGTGGGGCTTCCAGGCAGCCGGGGCAGCACCGTTCGTGGCGGGCCACCCGATCACCGAGCCGGACACCATCGCCACGGCCATCCGCATCGGAAACCCCGCTTCCTGGGACGGGGCCGTAGGGGCACGTGACGAATCCGGTGGACTCATCGATGCCGTCACCGACGAGGAAATCCTGAACGCCCACCGCTGGCTGTCGGCCAGGGAAGGCGTGTTCGTGGAGCCCGGCTCCGCTGCCGGCGTGGCGGGCCTGCTCAAGAAGCACGCCGCCGGCGAGGTTCCCAGCGGCAAGACCATCGTCATCACCGTCACCGGGCACGGCCTGAAGGACCCCCAGTGGGCCCTGCGCACGGAAGACGGCAGCGAAGTCCAGCCCGTCAAGGTACCGAATGACGTGGTTACTGTCGCCGCTGAGCTGGGACTGGAAGAAAAATAGCCTTGGACACCACCTCGCAGGCCACTGTCGGACTGCACCTGATCGAGCCCGGGCAGCGCGTCAGCGTCCGGGTGCCCGCCACCAGCGCCAACCTCGGTCCGGGCTACGACAGCCTGGGGCTCGCTCTGGCCCTGCATGACACCCTCACCGTGGAAAGCCTCGACACGGATGAACTCGTGTTTGAGCTCCGCGGCGAGGGCGCGGACACTTTGCCGCGGGATGCCAGCCACCTGGTGGTCCGCGCCATGGACGCGGCCTTCGAGCGGCTGGGCTACCGGCACGGCGGACTGCGGGTGGTTGCGGACAACGTCAACCCGCACGGCCGGGGGCTGGGCTCATCCGCGTCAGCAGTAGTGGCCGCAGTCTCGGCTGCAAATGCCATGGTGCCGGCCGGGGACCAGCGCGGAAAGGATTGGATCCTCCAGCTCACCAGTGAACTGGAGGGCCATCCGGACAACGTGGCACCCGCCATCTTCGGCGGCCTGGCGCTGTCATGGCAGGACAGTGAGCAGTACAGCAGCACCAGTGCCACGGTGGCCACGTCCGTCATCCCCATCGTGGCGGTACCTGACTACGAACTCTCCACCGAGGCAGCCCGCGCCCTGTTGCCGGCATCTGTGGGACACCACGCTGCCGCCATGAACTCCGGCCGGGCGGCGCTGCTGATCCACGCGCTGACGCAGAACCCCGAATTCCTGCTGCCGGGCACCGAGGACTACCTGCACCAGAGCTACCGCGCGGACGCCATGCGGCCCAGTGCCGCGTTGATCGGCGCACTCCGCAAAGCGGGCTACGCGGCCGTGGTTTCCGGTGCCGGGCCCACCGTCCTGGTGCTGGCAAACGGTGAAGACCAGGCAGGCAAGGCCCTCGCCTTCATCAAGGCCTACACGGCGGAGAACACGCCGGACATCGGCTGGCGCGTCCTGAAGCTCGCAGTGGACGTTGAAGGTGCTAAGGTTGAACTGCACCGGCGGTAATTCCGCCTATCTGATCTGCTCCTGCATTCAGTTGCTATTTGATCTACGACTGCGAATGTATTCCGGTGCCGCCTGCTTGGTCTGTCGCAGGAATCTGCAGCATTCAACTGCCCCTGAACCGTCAGTCCGGCGTTGCGCCATGGGCGCAGTGCAAGGTGAATCAGTATCCGGCCCTGCTGGCCGAAATCCAACCGGCAAGGCCGAAATCCCGGCTGCAGATCTGAACTGCAGCCCAGATCAAATCATCGCGCCCAGCTCCCAGTCTGGACGCCGTCGAGGGGGAAGGATCCTTCGTGACCGAAACCACTGAGCTGTCGCCAGCTGTGGAACACTCAACTTCTGCTGCCGAATCACCGGCCGCAACCGCCAAGAGCAGCGGCCTTGCCGGCCTGAAGCTCGCCCAGCTGCAGGCTCTCGCCAGCCAGCTCGGTATCTCGGGTGGATCCCGCATGCGCAAGGGGGACCTGGTCTCGGCCATTTCCGCCCACCGTGCCGGAACACTCACTGCCAAGGCCCCCGCAAAGGCTGCGGCAAAGGCTACGGAATCCGCCGTGGCCCCGGCCGCAGCTGCACCGGCTTCCGCTCCGGAGGCCCCGGCCGCCGAAGCTCCCGCCGCGGAAGGCACCCGTGCCCGTGGACGCGGCCGCAGCCGCCGCGCCGTCAGTGACGGCGTGGTTTCCCCGGCAACCGAAGCTCCCCTTGTGGAAACCCCCGCCGCACCTGCCGGTGCCACCGTCGAGGCGCCGTCGGCCGCCCCTGCGGAAACTACGGAGGCCACTGAAGGCGCCCCTGAGCGCCGCCAGCCGCGCACCCGCAACCGCCGCCGCAGCGAAGCCGCTGCCGCCGTCCAGGAAGCCCCGGCCGAAACCCCGGCAGAACAGCCCGCCACGGAACAGCGTTCAACCACGGAACAGCGTTCAACCGAGCAGCGTTCAACGGAGCAGCGTTCAACCGAGCAGCGCACCGAAGCCCCCGCAACCGAAGCAGGCGACGCCGGCCAGCGCACCGAACGCCGTGAAGGCGGCCGCACCCGCGGCCGTGACAACGCCTCCCGCGACTCGGACGGCGGCCGTGACAACAGCGGCAGCCGCGACGCCGGCCAGCGTGAAGGTGCGCAGCGTGAAGGTGCCCGGGACAACCGCGACAACGATGACAGCGACGGCGGAAGCCGCCGCAACCGCCGTAACCGCCGCGACCGGAACGACCGCAACGACCGCTCCGGTGGCCAGGACCGGGACAACTCCCGCAACGACCGCTTCCGCGACCGCAACGACCGCCGCCGTGGCCGCAACCAGGGCCCGGACGTGGACGACGTCGAAATCACCGAAGACGACGTGCTGCTGCCCGTCGCCGGCATCCTGGACGTCCTGGAGAACTACGCGTTCATCCGCACCTCCGGCTACCTGCCGGGCCCGAACGACGTCTACGTCTCCCTCGCCCAGGTCAAGAAGTACAACCTGCGCAAGGGCGACGCCGTGGTCGGCGCCATCCGTGCACCGCGTGACGGCGAGGACCGCAGCCAGCAGTCCGCCCGCCAGAAGTTCAACGCCCTTGTCCGCGTCACTTCCGTCAATGGCAAGACGCCTGAGGAACTCAAGGACCGCGTCGAATTCGCCAAGCTCGTCCCGCTGTACCCCTCCGAGCGCCTGCGCCTCGAGACGGACCCCAAGAAGATCGGCCCCCGCGTCATTGACCTGGTGGCCCCGATCGGCAAGGGCCAGCGCGGCCTGATTGTTTCGCCGCCCAAGGCCGGCAAGACGCTCATCCTGCAGTCCATCGCCAACGCCATCACCACCAACAACCCTGAGGTCCACCTCATGATGGTGCTGGTGGACGAACGTCCCGAAGAAGTCACGGACATGCAGCGCACCGTCAAGGGTGAGGTCATCGCCTCCACCTTCGACCGTCCCGCCGACGACCACACCACTGTGGCCGAACTCTCCATCGAACGCGCCAAGCGCCTCGTGGAGATGGGCATGGACGTGGTGGTCCTCCTGGACTCCATGACCCGCCTGGGCCGCGCCTACAACCTGGCAGCACCGGCCTCCGGCCGCATCCTGTCCGGTGGTGTGGACTCCGCAGCCCTCTACCCGCCCAAGCGCTTCTTCGGTGCCGCCCGCAACATCGAAAACGGCGGCTCGCTGACCATCCTGGCCACCGCCCTCGTGGAGACCGGATCCAAGATGGACGAGGTCATCTTCGAAGAGTTCAAGGGCACCGGCAACATGGAGCTCCGCCTGTCCCGCCAGCTGGCCGACAAGCGCATCTTCCCCGCCGTGGACGTCAACGCGTCCGGCACCCGCCGCGAGGAAAACCTGCTTTCCCCCGAGGAAGTCAAGATCATGTGGAAGCTGCGCCGCGTCCTCTCCGGACTCGAGACCCAGCAGAGCCTTGAACTGCTCACCAACAAGATCCGGGAAACCCAGAGCAACGTCGAGTTCCTCATGCAGGTCCAGAAGACGACGCTTGGTGCGAAGTCGGATAACGACAAGTAGCTGAGTCAGGGGCGGGGCCGTCGCATAATCTGCGGGCCCCGCCCTTTGGCGTGTCCTACCAGCCACCCGGCGAAACTAGACTTGTACAAGTCGAAAGAGGTTTTAAATGTTTGAGTCCGTACAGGGCCTGCTTGATGAGCATGATGCCATCCAGGCGCAGCTGGGGGATCCTGCTGTCTATGCTGACCAGCGGCTTGCCCGGAAACTGGGGCGGCGGTCGGCTCAGCTCAATGGCATTGTCGAGGCCTACCACAAGTGGGAAGGCATCCGTGATGACCTTGCCGCCGCCAAGGAGATGGCGTCCGAGGACCCCGAGTTCGCCGCCGAGGTGCCTGAACTCGAAGCCGCGATGGAGACTGCCGCGGCCAAGCTGCGCCGCCTGCTGATTCCCCGGGATCCTGACGATGCGCGCAACGTGATCCTTGAGGTCAAGGGCGGTGAGGGCGGCGACGAGGCCGCGCTGTTCGCCGGCGACCTGCTGCGCATGTACACCCGGTACGCCGAGTCGCGCGGCTGGAAGACCGAAATCATCTCCGCCACCGAATCGGACCTCGGCGGGTACAAGGACGTCCAGGTGGCGGTCAAGGGCAACTCCAACGACCCCGCCGAGGGCGTGTACGCACGGCTGAAGTTCGAAGGCGGCGTGCACCGCGTCCAGCGCGTGCCCGTCACCGAATCCCAGGGCCGCATCCACACCTCCGCTGCCGGCGTGCTGGTCCTGCCCGAGGTTGACGAGCCCGAAGAACTCGAGATCAGCCCCAACGACCTCAAGATCGACGTCTACCGTTCCTCGGGCCCCGGCGGGCAGTCCGTCAACACCACCGACTCCGCCGTCCGCATCACGCACCTTCCCACCGGCATTGTGGTGGCCATGCAGAACGAGAAATCACAGCTGCAGAACCGCGAGGCCGGCATGCGCGTCCTGCGGGCACGCATCCTGGCGCACCAGCAGGAGCAGATCGACGCCGAGAACTCGGCCCAGCGGAAGTCGCAGATCCGCACCATGGACCGTTCGGAGCGCATCCGCACCTACAACTACCCGGAAAACCGGATCGCGGACCACCGCACCGGCTACAAGGCCTACAACCTTGACCAGGTCATGAACGGGGACCTGGAGCCGGTCATCCAGTCCGCCATCGAGATGGACGAGCAGGCGCGGCTGGACGCCATCGGCGACTAGTCCGCCCGGCGCACCATCAGGACACGAAATACAGGACATGACATTCGGGCCAGGCCAGTCGCTCGCTGATGCCGTCAGCGAGGCCACCGCCATCCTGCGGGACGCCGGCGTTCCCAGCCCGCGCGTGGACGCGGAGCTGCTTGCGGACCACCTGCTGAACGTAGGGCTCGGCCGGCTTCGCGCCATGATGCTCGGCGATGCGCCGGCACCGGAAGGCTACGAAGCCCTCGTGGCCGAACGCGCCGGCAGGACTCCGCTGCAGCACATCACCGGCGTCGCCCACTTCCGCTACCTTGAACTGGCCGTGGGGCCCGGGGTGTTCATCCCGAGGCCGGAGACCGAATCCGTCGTCCAGCTGGCCATCGACCACGTCAAGGACATGCAACGGCCCCGGATCGTGGACCTGGGGACCGGTTCCGGCGCCATTGCCGGATCCATTGCGCACGAGGTACCGGGCGCCGAGGTCCACGCCGTCGAATTCAGCCCGTTTGCGCACGCCTGGGCGGCCAAAAACCTGGCACCGTTGGGCGTCAATCTGGTCCTGGGGGACCTGCGCGACGCCTTTCCGGAACTCAACGGGACAGTCGACGTCGTGGTTTCCAACCCGCCCTACATCCCCGCCGAGGCTATCCCCAACGAACCGGAAGTGGCCCTGCACGACCCGCCCGAGGCGTTGTACGGCGGGGGAGCGGACGGCATGGAACTTCCGACGGCGGCGGCCGCCTCCGCTGCCCGGCTGCTGCGTCCCGGCGGCTACTTCGTCATGGAACACGCGGAAGTCCAGTCCGGCTGGATAGCCGCCATGCTTGCCAGGACCGGATCCTGGACAGCCATCACGACGCACCTGGACCTCAACGGCAAGGAGCGCGCCACAAGTGCCGTGCTCGCGGACCAGGCCATACGGAATGAAAGAATGGGCCAGTGACCACTACTTATGACTGCACCATTGACGACGAACGGGCACGCGGCCTGGAACATGCCCAGCGCGCCATCAGCGAAAAGAAGTGCGTCGTGCTGCCCACGGACACCGTCTACGGCATCGGCGCAGACGCGTTCTCGCCGCAGGCCGTCACCATGCTGCTGGTGTCCAAGGGGCGCAGCCGCACCATGCCCCCGCCTGTCCTGATTCCCCGCATCAACGCCCTGGACGGCCTGGCCACCGAGGTTTCGGCCGAAGCCCGCAAGCTGGCAGAAGCCTTCTGGCCCGGCGGCCTGACCCTGATCCTGCACGCCCAGCCGTCCCTTGACTGGGACCTGGGCGAAACCAAGGGAACGGTGGCGCTCCGGATGCCCGCCGACGAGGTCGCCCTGGAACTGCTGACCCTGACGGGCCCGCTGGCCGTTTCCTCTGCCAACCGCACCGGCCAGGCCCCTGCGCAGACTGCCGCAGCGGCGCGGGAACAGCTGGCGGACTCGGTGGAGGTTTACCTGGAGGGCGGCCCGCGCCCACTGGAAGGCGAAGCCGGCGTGCCGTCAACCATCGTGGATGCCACCGGCCCCATCCTGCGCGTGGTGCGCAACGGGGCAGTGAGCCTGGACCGGTTGCGCGAGCACGTCCCGGGCGTCCTGGGCCTGGGTGAAATCCCCATGGCGGAGAAGGAAGCGGCACCGGCGCAGCCTGCGGCAGGGGAGGACGGGAACGACGCCGGGTCCGCGCCTGCTGCGTCCGGCTCCTCCGCGGTCACGGGTACAGCAGCGGAACCCGCCTCGCCGGCCGGAGACCCGCGGCCTTGATGACGCTGGAGCGCCAACGCATTCCCGTCCTGGACGTCCATGCCACTCCGCTGCGGGTGCCCGAGCTCGTTGCGGAACTGAGCAGCTACGTGGCGGAAGGTTCCACGCGCACCGTCCTGGGCCACAACCTGCACAGCGTCACGCTGGCCTTGTCCGACGCCGGGTTCCGCCGCCTCTACGAGGAAAGCGATGTGGTGCTCCTGGACGGGGCGCCGGTGCTGTGGCTCTGGGGGAGGACCGGCAACGCTGACGGCCCGGTCATGGACTACCGGCTGGGCTCCACCGACTGGCTGCCGGCCCTGGACCAGGTCCGGGGGCTGGAACGGATCGCCGTGATCGGTGCCGGTCCGGACGCGAACGCCGGAGCTGTCAGCCGGCTGAAGGCGATCGTTCCGGGCGCCCGCGTGTCCGGCCTGCCCGGCGAAGGCTGGGGTCCTGCCCTGGAGGAAGCCGCCGTCGCATGGCTGCACCGTGAACAGCCCCAGATGGTCCTGCTTGGCCTGGGAATGCCGCTGCAGGAGGACGTGCTGCAGCGGCGGCTGCGCGACATGCCCCCGGCCGTCTATTGTGCCGTGGGCGGCGCCATCGAGCAGTTGGCCGGGGTCCAGAAGCTGGCGCCGCGGTGGCTTGGCAGGATGGGGCTGGAGTGGGCCTGGCGCCTGCTCCTGCATCCCCGCCGCGTGGCGTACCGGGTCCTGGGCGAGCCGTGGGTGCTGCTGTGGCTCCTGGCCGCGCGCCGGCTGCGGACCAGGGCCTGAACCGGCCGCGGCTGGTCAGAAACCGGGAGAGGGGCGCTGGCTAGAACTTCTGGTCCTCCAGGGGGCCAAAGCCCTTGCCCCGCAGACCCGTGCCAAAGGCGCGCGCCCAGGCCACAAAGCCCGGCAGGTCGCGGCGCTGCAGGAAGTAGCCCAGGTACCCGCCGGCGTCGGCCACAAAAGAGCGCACCCGGAAGTACCGGCGGATGAGGTAACCGCGGTTCCGGTAGTAGTAATAGCGCTTGAAGGCGGAGTCGGGGACGATGACATGCCAGCGGGCGCCGTAGACATGCTGCGTTTCCGTGAAGGCGTGCGGATGCGTGATGGCCGTGGTGGTGACCGTCCCAAAACGTATACCGGCCTTGCGGAGCCGGATGGTGAAATCGACCTCGTCGCCGCGGATGAACAGCCGCATATCCGGCAAGCCCACTTTGAAGAACACGTCCGAGCGGATCAGCGCGCCGTTGAAGAAGTGGCCGTCGTCCGGAAGGAAACCGAGCTTCTCCACCTCTGCCCGGTCGTGCGTCACCTTGCCGTCCAGGCGGAAGAAAAAGGACAGCCGGTCGGGATGGCCCGGCGCCGTGACAAGGGGAACCACAGCCTCCAGGTCGCGCGCCTCGGCCTCGCGCAGCAGCGTGGCGAGGCATTCGGGATCAGCCGGCTCGGCGTCGTCGTCCATCATCCAAATCCAGCGGGCACCGCTGGCGACTGCCTTGAGGGCGGCCAGCGCAAACCCGCCCGCGCCCCCGAGGTTGGCTTCGGACCGGACGTAGTCCACATTGCGGTGCTTTTCGGCCACCTCCCGTGCAGGCGTGGTGCCACTGTCCACCAGGCAAATGGTGTCCACGCGCAGGCTCTGCGCGTTGATCGAATCCAGCAGCACAGACAGTTCCTTGGGCCGGTCGAACGTCACGGCGGCAACCGCAATGCGGGGGGTCATGGAGGTCCTTTCAGCATGGCCGCCAGGGAGTTCCCCGCCTGATATGCGCCCGTGTGGCGCGGAGCCATGGTGCCGGTGGCACTAGTATCTTTGACTAGAGTCCACTGTAATACAGCCCTGTACGGCACCGAACACTGCCTGCTGCGCGCTCGGCGACGGAGAAGTTTCATTTATCGAAGAACAGATTCCCGGCCAGTGAGCCCACCGACCACGGACCGGCTGCCAGGGCAGCCGAGCGGCTTCGACACCACCAATCCTGAAACGGCTCCAGTCCCATGATCATGTACATGCTCATGGGGCTGGTGGCTGCCATTGTGTCCTACGCTGCCACGTGGGGCGCCCGCATCGTGGGGCACCGGCTTGAACTGCACCTGCCCATCCGCAGCCGTGACATGCATTCCACCCCCGTTTCCAGGCTTGGCGGCGTGGCGATCTTCCTCGGTGTCATGGTGGCACTGGTCCTCGCCAGCCAGTCCTTTTTCGTCAAGGACATCTACCGGAACAATTTCTCCCCCTGGGGGGTCCTCGCCGGTGCAGCGGTGATCGTCCTGGTGGGCGTGGCGGACGACCTGCTGGACATCCGCTGGTGGGTGAAGCTGATCGGTCAAAGCGCCGCCGGACTCACCGTGGCCATCTGGGGTGTCCAAATGACCATCGTCCCGTGGGTGCCCGACCCCATCTACCTCCAGGACGGGACACTCCGCGTGGTGCTGACGGCGGGACTCATCGTCACCACCATGAATGCCTTCAACTTCATTGACGGACTGGACGGCCTTGCCGCAGGCGTGGCCATCATCGGCGGAACGGCGTTCTTCTTCACCGCCTACTGGGTGCACCGGAACGCTGTGCTGCTGGACTACTCGGACCTGGCAACCCTCATTACGGCCGTCCTGGTGGGCGGGTGCCTGGGGTTCCTGCCACACAATTTCTTTCCGTCGAAGATCTTCATGGGCGATTCCGGCGCCATGCTGATCGGGCTGCTCATGGCCTCGGCCGGCGTCGTGTCCACAGGACAGATCTCCTCAGGCCTGTATGACCGTGCCAACGGTATTTCCACCGTGATTCCCATCCTGCTTCCCTTCGCCGTGCTCTTCCTTCCGCTGCTGGACCTGGGCCTCGCAGTGGTCCGCCGCACGGCCCGCGGGCGTTCGCCCTGGTCCGCCGACCGCGGGCATCTGCACCACAAACTGCTGGACATCGGCTACTCCCACCGCACCGCCGTGATCCTGATGTATCTCTGGACCGCCGTGCTGTCCTTCGGCGGCCTGGCCTTTGCCGTTTTCCCCTGGCAGGTCGTTCTCGCCGTCGACATCTTCGCCACCCTGGTGATGGGACTGGTGACCGCATGGCCATACCTTTCCCGCGGCAACGGGGAAACTGCGGCGTAATGCCGGTTCTGAATTATTTCTATCTCATGTAGAATTTAGGGGCAGCCCAAGCTGCCACTCCACCCCCTGCCTCCTGGCCATTTGCCATGTGGTGCCGACGATTGGGATCGAATGACCTCCAACGCCGAGTCCGGACATGCCTCCGGCAACGGACACGTTGGCGCCTCCGGTCCCACCCGCTCGCTGTGGCTGAACCTGCTTAAGCGCAGCTCGATCGCCGCCGGTGCAGGGCTCGCCCTGTGTGCCATTCCCGCCGGACTCCTCAATGGAGCAAGCGGCGCGGTCTCCAGCGTGCTGGGTGGCCTGCTGGTCATGCTGTTCTTCGGCATCAGCCTGCTGATCGGCCACTTCGTGGGACGCGGGAACCCGTCCGGCGCGATAGGGATGTTCGTAGCCACCTATTTCATCAAGGTAGTTGGCTTCGCCGTCGTCCTGTTCGTCATCGGCGCCCCTGAATGGCTCCACGGCCGCTGGTTCATCATCGGCGCCGTGGTGGCGGTCGTCCTGTGGCAGGCCGCTGAGATCCACGGATTCAGCAGGGCCCGCCTCCAGATCTACAACGATCCAGATGACAAGGGAGCAACCCATGCGTGACCAGAAGAAGCCCGCGGCTGCCGCACATGGCAAACGCGGATCCAACGGCTCCGCAGCAACCGATTCCGACGCCTCCACCGATGGCGGCTACAACGCTGGAATGGCTGTATTCAGCTACATCATTGGCGGAATCATCGTCTGGAGTTTGATAGGGTGGGGACTGGATTATCTGTGGGGAACGCGCTGGATTGTGCTCGCAGGCGCTCTGCTCGGAGCCGTCGGAGGTTTCTACCTTTCCCACATGCACGGCCTCACCAGTTCCCGAAAAATTGCTGATGAGCGCCATGCTCCCAGCGCACCGTCCCAGGACGGAAAAGATAGTGCCAAATAATTTCACAGGGGGAACAGCAGGCTGTCAGGCTGCCGGACCCCGCCCAACGCCCAATGATGGACACTGCAGAGAGGAAACGCGTTGATCGCGCTTGCGCTCCCGGCCCAAGATTCAGGAGAGTTCACTCCTCCTGGTATTAACGAAATGCATTTGCCGGCAATCCTGCCGTGGGGTGCCGCAGAAGGATTCTCCAAGCAGATGCTGCTGGTCCTCCTCTCTGTCGTCTTTATCGCCGTCTTCTTCGTGCTCGCCGCACGCAAGCAGCAGCTGGTACCCGGCAAGCTCCAGTTCGCCGGAGAGGCCGCCTACGGCTTTGTCCGCAACGGCATTGCCAAGGACATCATCGGCGGCAGGGACTTCATGAAGTACGTCCCCCTGCTGTTCAGCCTGTTCTTCTTCATCCTGGTCAACAACATCTACGGCGCCATCCCGGTGTTCCAGCTCCCCACGTTCTCGCACGTGGGTGGAGCGTACGTGCTGGCCGGCCTGGTCTATGTCACCTGGATCGCCATCGGCGTGAAGAAGAACGGCCTGCGCTACTTCAAGCTGGCCACCGTCCCCTCGGGCGTGCCGTGGTACATCCTGCCGATCGTCATCCCGATCGAAATCATCTCCAACTTCGTTGTCCGGCCCGTCACGCACAGCCTCCGTCTGTTCGCGACCATGCTGGCCGGCCACCTGATCGTGATGATCGCCGGTTCCGGCATCGAATACCTCATCATGCAGGAGAACGTGCTGCTGAAGGGAACGTCCGTCCTGGTGCTGGCAGGTGCCATCGCCATGTACATGCTCGAAGCCCTGATCATGGTCCTGCAGGCCTACGTCTTCACGCTGCTGACCGCGATCTACATCGAAGGCGCCCTCCACGCCGACAGCCACTAGGCACCCTGCCGGGAGCGACGCTCCGCCGGCCCACCACAGTCTTCCCCTCGCGGGGATGAAGCAACCCAAACAACCTGCCACACAAAGTGGCATCTTGAAAGGAAAAAAAATGGAAGGCTCCATCAACGGCTCCCTCAACCTCATCGGCTATGGCCTCTCGGCTATCGGCGGTGGTATCGGTGTGGGTCTCGTGTTCGCTGCCTACATCAACGGCGTTGCACGTCAGCCGGAAGCCCAGCGCGTCCTGCAGCCGATCGCATTCCTTGGCCTGGCGCTGACCGAAGCACTCGCCATCCTGGGCCTGGTCTTCGCTTTCGTTCTCAAGTAAACCTTCAGAACTTCAGCGAACATTCAGAACCGAGTAGATAAGGACGGGTGAAATATGCATCAGCTGATCATCTCAGCCGCCGCTGAAGGCGACGTCAACCCACTTATTCCCAATGCCTGGGAAATGCTGGTTGTCTTCGTGGGCTTTGCCATCCTCTTCTTCATCGTGGTCAAGTTTGTTGTCCCGATGTTCGAGAAGACCTTCGCAGAGCGTGCCGAGGCCATCGAAGGCGGTATCGCCAAGGCTGAAAAGGCCCAGGCTGAGGCGTCTGCTGCACTCGAAGAGTACAAGCAGCAGCTGACCGACGCCCGCACCGAAGCCAACCGCATCCGTGAGGAAGCCCGCGCCGAAGGTGCCCAGATCCTCGCGGATCTCAAGGAGAAGGCGGCAGCAGAGTCTGCCCGCATCACCGCGCAGGCCCACGCGCAGATCGAATCCGAGCGCCAGGCGGCCGTTGTGTCCCTGCGCTCTGAGGTAGGCACCCTGGCCACTACCCTGGCAGGCCGCATCGTGGGCGAATCGCTCAACGATGATGAGCGTGCAGCGCGGGTTGTGGACCGCTTCCTGGCAGATCTGGAGTCCCAGAACGCAGGTGCAGCTAAGTAATGGCAGGCGTATCGAGCGAATCGCTGGCAACAGCGCTGGCAGAGTTGGAAGCAAAGCTTCCCACCGCGTCGCTGCAGCTGGCAAAGGAACTCTTCGGAATTCTGGGAATGGTGGACAGCTCGGCTGGCTTGCGCCGCGCCCTGACTGACCCGTCCCGCAACGGTGACGAAAAGTCGGCGCTGGTCAAGCAGCTGGTTGGCGGGAAAGTCTCCGCTGATGCTGCAGACATTGCAGGCGGACTGGCCAGCTCACGCTGGGCAAACGCCCGTGATATCGGCGATGCACTCGAGACTCTTGCCGCAACGGTGGTCATTTCCGTTGCTGAAAACAAGTCGGCCGTTTCTGCCTCCGGAATCACTGGCCTGGAAGAGCTGGAGAACGACCTGTTCTCCTTCAACCAGGCTGTTGCCTCCAGCCACGAGGTACAACGTGCTCTGTCCGAACCACAGGCCAGCGGTGCAGCCAAGGTTGTACTTGCGGAGAAGCTTGTGCCCGGCGCCAGTGAGGAAGCGAAAGTCCTCATTGCCCAGGCTGTAACCCAGCCCCGCGGCATCAAGCCCACCCGGCTGGTGCAGCGGTTCGCCGAGCTTGCGGCCAAGCGGCAGCAGCGCTGGATTGCAACGGTCAGCGTGACCCGTCCTTTGACGCAGACGCAGCTTGCCCGCCTGCAGGCTGGCCTGAATGCCATGTACGGGCGGGAACTGAAGGTCAACCTCAATGTTGACCCGGCACTCATTGGCGGCATCCGCGTCCAGGTTGGTGACGAAGTGCTTGACGCTTCGGTCCTCACCAAGCTGGGCGAGCTGCAGCGCCAGCTGGCCGGCTAGCCGGACAAGCACAACCTAACTGATAGAAACCCCGGTCATCGCAAGGTGATCACAAAACAGGAGAGCAGGGACTGCAGATGGCCGAATTGACCATCAACGCCGACGACGTCCGTAATGCGCTGAACGAGTTCGCGGCGTCCTACGAACCCGGGAACGCAGAGCGCGTAGAGGTCGGCCGCGTAACCACCGCTAGTGACGGCATCGCCCGTGTTGAGGGTCTTCCCTCGGTCATGGCGAACGAGCTGCTGCGCTTTGAGGACGGCACCCTGGGCCTCGCCCAGAACCTCGACGTCCGCGAAATCGGCGTCATCATCCTCGGCGACTTCACCGGCATCGAAGAAGGCCAGGAAGTCCACCGCACCGGGCAGGTTCTGTCCGTGCCCGTGGGCGACGCCTTCCTCGGCCGCGTTGTTGACCCGCTGGGCGTACCCATCGACGACCTCGGCGAGATCAAGGCTGAGACCACCCGCGCACTGGAGCTTCAGGCTCCCGGCGTGACCCAGCGCAAGTCGGTGCACGAGCCGATGCAGACCGGGCTCAAGGCCATCGACGCCATGATCCCGATCGGCCGCGGCCAGCGCCAGCTCATCATTGGTGACCGCCAGACCGGCAAGTCCGCCATTGCGATCGACACCATCATCAACCAGAAGGCCAACTGGGCTTCGGGCGATGTGACCAAGCAGGTCCGCTGCATCTACGTCGCCATCGGGCAGAAGGCGTCCACCATCGCCGCCATCCGCCAGACCCTCGAGGACAACGGCGCGCTGGAGTACACCACCATCGTGGCTTCTCCCGCTTCCGACCCCGCAGGCTTCAAGTACCTGGCACCGTACGCCGGTTCGGCCATTGGCCAGCACTGGATGTACGGCGGCAAGCACGTCCTGATCGTGTTCGATGACCTGTCCAAGCAGGCCGAAGCCTACCGCGCCGTGTCGTTGCTGCTGCGCCGCCCGCCGGGACGCGAAGCCTACCCGGGCGACGTCTTCTACCTGCACTCCCGCCTGCTGGAACGTTGTGCCAAGCTCTCCGACGAGCTCGGTGCCGGTTCCATGACGGGCCTGCCGTTGATCGAGACCAAGGCGAACGACGTGTCCGCCTACATCCCGACCAACGTCATCTCCATCACGGACGGCCAGATCTTCCTGCAGTCCGACCTCTTCAACGCCAACCAGCGGCCCGCTGTTGACGTGGGTGTCTCGGTGTCCCGCGTTGGTGGTGCCGCTCAGGTGAAGTCCATGAAGAAGGTCTCCGGTACGTTGAAGCTGGACCTGGCCCAGTACCGCGACATGCAGGCGTTCGCGATGTTCGCATCCGACCTCGACGCCGCATCCCGCCAGCAGCTGACCCGCGGTGCCCGCCTGATGGAACTGCTGAAGCAGGGCCAGTACTCGCCGTTCCCGGTCGAGGACCAGGTTGTGTCCATCTGGGCCGGCACCAACGGCTACCTGGACGACGTTCCGGTCGAGGACATCAGCCGCTTTGAGTCCGAGTTCCTGGAGCACCTGCGCCACAAGTCCTCGATCCTGACCACGCTGGCCCAGACCAACGTGCTGGACGATGACACCGTTGCAGCCTTGAAGTCCTCGATCGTCGACTTCAAGAAGGGCTTCTTCGGCGAGGGCGACAACCTGCTGGTCGGTGCCGGGCATGAGGAGCACGCCCCCATCGACGAGGCCCAGGTTGACCAGGAAAAAATCGTCAGGCAGAAGCGCTAGTTCCACTGACCGGGTGAACCGGGCCCGCGGGTCCGGTTCACCCGGTGCATGGAACGCTAGGAAAGGATAAGTATGGGAGCCCAGATCCGGGTCTACCGCCAGAAGATCAGCTCGACCACGTCGATGCGCAAGATCTTCAAGGCGATGGAACTGATCGCTACCTCGCGCATCGGCAAGGCCCGTGCGCGCGTAGCAGCTTCACTGCCTTACGCGAACGCGATTACGCGCGCCGTTTCTGCTGTCGCCAGCCAGAGCGAGATCGACCACCCGCTGACCACTGAGCCGGAGCAGATCCGCCGTGCCGCCGTCCTGGTAATCACCTCGGACCGCGGCCTGGCCGGTTCCTACTCGGCCAGTGTCCTGAAGCAGGCGGAAGGTCTCATCGAGCTTCTTCACGAAGAAGGCAAGGAAGTCAAGACCTACGTCCTCGGACGCAAGGCCCAGGCGTACTTCGATTTCCGGAACCGCGAGTACGCGCGGGTCTGGACCGGTGGTACAGACGCGCCCGAGTTCGCGACGGCACGTGAGATCGGCGAAGCGCTGCTGTCGGAATTCGCAACCGACTTCGAAGAGGGCGGCGTGGAGGAAATCCACGTTGTGTACACCCGCTTCAAGTCCATGGTCACCCAGGAGCCGACGGTCATTCGCCTGCTCCCGCTTGAAGTCGTGGAAGAGCAGGCCGCATCCGAGTCGGACCTTCTGCCGCTGTACGAGTTCGAGCCGGAAGCCGAGCGGGTTCTTGACGCCCTGCTGCCGCGCTACATCGAATCCCGTATCTTCGCAGCCATGTTGCAGGCAGCAGCTTCCGAGCTCGCCGCCCGCCAGCGGGCGATGAAGTCCGCAGGCGACAACGCAACGGACCTGATCAAGAAGTACACGCGTCTGCGCAACACGGCCCGCCAGGCCGAAATTACGCAGGAACTCTCCGAGATTGTTGCCGGTGCCGACGCTCTTGCGTCCTAGCCTCCACCACCTCGGTTCCCGCGGAACCTGCACCACCACAGATACACTTAACCCCACGCCATCTACTGAATGAAGTGAGAGAGATGACTGCCACTGCTACCGAACACGTAGCCGCAACGTCCGGTGCAACCGGCCGTATTGCGCGCGTAATCGGCCCGGTTGTCGACGTCGAATTCCCGGCTGACGCAATCCCGTCCATTTACCACGCACTGACCACCGAGATCACCCTCAACGGTGTCACCAAGACCATCACGTTCGAGACCTCCCAGCACCTGGGTGACAACCTCGTCCGCGCCATCTCCCTCCAGGCCACCGATGGACTCGTCCGCGGCACGTCCGTGGTGGACACTGGCGCCCCGATCTCCGTTCCCGTCGGTGACGGCGTCAAGGGACACATCTTCAACGTGCTGGGCCAGCCCCTGGACGTTGCCGAGTCGGAACTGGAGATCACCGAGCGCTGGCCGATCCACCGCAAGGCCCCCAGCTTCGCCTCCCTCGAAGGTTCCACCGAGATGCTGGAAACCGGCATCAAGGTCATCGACCTCCTCACCCCGTACATCAAGGGTGGAAAGATCGGCCTCTTCGGCGGCGCCGGCGTGGGCAAGACCGTGCTGATCCAGGAAATGATCACCCGTGTTGCCCGCAACTTCGGCGGTACCTCGGTCTTCGCCGGTGTTGGCGAGCGTACCCGTGAGGGCAACGACCTCTGGGTTGAAATGGAAGAGGCAGGGGTCCTCAAGGACACTGCCCTTGTATTCGGCCAGATGGATGAGCCGCCGGGAACGCGTCTGCGTGTGGCCCTGTCCGCGCTGACCATGGCGGAGTATTTCCGCGATGTGCAGAACCAGGACGTGCTGCTCTTCATCGACAACATCTTCCGCTTCACCCAGGCCGGCTCCGAGGTATCGACCCTGCTGGGCCGCATGCCTTCCGCCGTGGGCTACCAGCCCAACCTGGCGGATGAGATGGGCCTCCTTCAGGAGCGCATCACCTCCACGAAGGGCCACTCCATCACCTCGATGCAGGCCATCTACGTCCCCGCAGATGACTACACCGACCCGGCTCCGGCCACGACCTTCGCACACCTCGACGCGACCACGGAACTTTCCCGTGAAATCGCCTCCCGTGGTCTGTACCCGGCCGTTGACCCGTTGACGTCCACTTCCCGCATCCTGGATCCCCAGTACATCGGCAAGGACCACTACAACACGGCAGTCCGCGTGAAGCAGATCCTGCAGAAGAACAAGGAACTCCAGGACATCATCGCCATCCTCGGTGTCGATGAACTCTCCGAAGAGGACAAGATCGTCGTGTCCCGTGCACGCCGCATCCAGCAGTTCCTCTCGCAGAACACCTACACCGCCAAGCAGTTCACCGGCGTTGAGGGCTCCACGGTTTCCATCAAGGACACCGTTGAAGGCTTCTCGGCCATCTGCGACGGCGAGCTGGACCACGTCGCGGAGCAGGCGTTCTTCAACGTCGGCGGCCTCGACGACGTCGAGCGCCAGTGGGCCAAGATCCAGGAACAGACCAAGTAATATGGCTGAGCTTGAGGTTGAGATTGTCGCAGCGGACCACTTCGTGTGGTCCGGAGCGGCCAAGATGGTCAAGGCCCGCACCAGCGATGGTGAAATCGGAATCCTGCCCGGCCACTCGCCCCTGCTGGCGATCCTGGCCGAGGGTGAACTGGCCATCCAGCCGGTGTCCGGGGACCGTATTGCGGTAGACGTCGACGGCGGGTTCTTCTCGGTCGACAACAACCGCGTGGTTATCGTTGCTGACAACGCCCAGCTGGGCGGCTCGGCTACCGCTGGGATCCGCTAGCACGACCTTGATGGACGCACCGGGTATTCCGTTCATCGCACTGGCAATCGCCTTCGGATTGCTGATCATTGCACTGTGCCTTTCGGGGGTGCGCCGCTTCAACCTGCGGCGTGCCCTCGGCACGGTGGACGCCTCCATTTGCGTTGCTGGAAACAGCTGGCAGATGGGGGTTTGTCGTTATCAGGACAACGACCTTGAATGGTTCAGGCTCATCTCCTTGAGCGTGCGTCCCAAATACACGTTCAAGCGCAGTTCGCTGGAGCTGCTGGGCCGCCGGAAACCCACGGAGGCGGAAGCCGTCAAGGTCCAACCGGACGTGGTGATCGTTGAGCTCCGTTATGAGGGGCAGGACCTGCACCTTGCCATGAAGTTCGACGCATATACGGGTCTTTCATCCTGGCTTGAGGCAGGTCCGGTGATAGGCGTGGGGACCTGGCGCTAGCCGACGTGGATTGGCTTTCAGACATCCGG
The DNA here is from genome assembly GCF_019977375.1 of Arthrobacter sp. NicSoilB11. Lineage (NCBI taxonomy): Bacteria > Bacillati > Actinomycetota > Actinomycetes > Micrococcales > Micrococcaceae > Arthrobacter > Arthrobacter sp. NicSoilB11. The sequence goes on along the minus strand of NZ_AP024657.1, from coordinate 2,715,263 downwards.
CTCACGGACGGTCCACTGTATGGGACCGTCCTGGTATTGGGAATGGGCGGCGCCGCCTATCTCCTGGTGCCACCCTGGCGCGCCTCCATGACGCCGGGGCGCCGCGCCCGGGCGTGGGCGGTCCGCATCGTCACCGCCGCGGCAGCCGCCTTTGCGCTGGTGGGTACGGTGCACTGGGCGCTCATCAACATCTTCTCCACCTTCCCCGAGGACCTGCCGGACCCCGTCCTGCTGTGGATTGTGCCCGGTGTTGCGGCTCTTCTCCTGGGCCTGCTCCGGCTGCCCCGGAGCAGCTGGGGCGGACGCGGGGGAGGGATCCTCGCCGCACTGCTGGTGGTGCTGCTCTCGGCGATCCAAGTCAACGCGTACTTTGGCCTCAACAGGACCGTGAGCGATCTGCTGGGTACGGCCCTGGCCCGGATACCGGCCCTTGAACAGGACCTTATGCGCCGTCCGGGCGCGTCCGACGGCGTACCCCTCCAGGGGTGGAAGCCGGAAGGGGAGCTGCCGGACGGGGGCGTCCTGCGGAAGTCCGCGATCCCTGGAACGCAGTCCGGGATGAACACGCGTGAGGCCTACATCTACCTTCCGCCGGCCTACTTTGCGGCGAACCGGCCCGCATTGCCGGTACTGGTTCTGGTGGCCGGACAGCCGGGCGGGCCGGCGGACTGGCTCACCGGCGGCGCAATCCGCGGTCACATGGATTCCTTTGCTGCGGCACACGGCGGAGTGTCCCCGGTGGTGGTCATTCCGGATCCCAACGGGTCGCAGTCCGCCAACACCATGTGCATGGACAGCCGCATTGCCAACGCGGACACCTATCTCTCACAGGATGTACCTCAGTGGATCAGTTCCACCCTGGCGGTGGATACCAACCACAGCCACTGGGCTGTGGGTGGCTTCTCCTTCGGCGGCACGTGTGCCGTGCAGATGGGAACCCGGCATCCCGACGTCTACGCCGACGTGCTCGCCTTCTCCAGCGAGGCCGAACCTGCCATTGCCAAGGAGCGGCAGAAGACCATAGACGCAGCATTTCCCGGAAACCCAGATGAATTCACCAAGCAGACTCCACTGGAGATCATGAAACACCAACGGTTTGAGTCCAGCGGCATGTACCTTACTGCAGGCCAGAACGATCCCGAGTTCGTGGGGAACCTCCACACGCTGGCGGCTGCGGCAGAGGCCGCCGGCTTCACCGTGCAGGCACACGAGGTGGAGCACACGGGCCACTCCTGGGATACGTCCTCCAAGCGGTTCGCGGATGCGCTGCAGTTCCTTGGCAGCCAGTGGGGGCTGCAGTGGTGAGCACCAGGAAACCGGAACGCACGGCCGCCCTGATGTGGGCCGCCGTCGGACGTCCGGCAGTCCAGCAGGCGCTGCTCACGCTGAAATCCATGCCCTTCACCCTGGGCGTGCTGGTTGCCTTCCTTGCGGCCGCTGCCCTGACCGGAAGCTTCCTTGACGGGCCGCCTGAGCAGCTCCTGGGCCTGGCCTCGGTCAGCGGCCCCGGCCTGCGCAGCGGGCAGTGGTGGACGCTGTTCACCAGCGCCTTCTTCGCCACCAACCCGCTCGCCTACCTCGCCGCGTCGCTGATGATCGTGCTGCTGCTGGGCCTGGCGGAGCGCAAGCTTGGCCGGCGGGCCGCCGTCGGACTGTTCTTTGGCGGGCAATTCGCGGCCGTCACGGTGTTCCTCCTGGTAACCCAGCTGGCCGTGTATGTGGGCGACGGCTGGCTGGACCGGATGGTGGATGACAGGCTCATCGGTCCGTATGCCCCGGTGCTTATTGCCGGGCTTGCGGCCAGTGCCCGGATCACGCTGCTGTGGCAGCGCCGGCTCCGCACCGTGGTGCTGTCCATTTCCCTGCTGCTGGTCCTGTACGTGGGGCACGCCGAAACCGTCATTGGCCTCATCGGCGCCCTTCTTGGCCTCCTTGCAGGCTGGTGGATCCAGGGGGACCAGGGGCGGCTTCACCGTCACCGGTCGACGGGCCGGGAAACCAGGAACCTCCTGGCCCTGACCGTTGCCGTGTTCGCGGTGGGTCCCATCCTGACCGGAATCACGCGTGCGCCAACCGGCCCGCTGGCTTTGCTCCGGGACGTCGTCCTGAGCCCGATGCCCACGCTGAACCAACTGATCTTCAACTGCGGCGCCACCGTTGACGCCACTTGCCTGGAAACGGGCAGGGCAGGGTTTGCCGGCCCGTTCGGCCTGGCGCTGGCCGTGGTGCCGGTCCTCCTGCTGCTGATCTGCGCGGACGGCATGCGCCGGGGTCGCCGGCTGGCCCTGAACATCGCGCTGGCCATCCAGTTGGCTGTCACCGCCCTAGCCGCGGTCTACCTGGCACTGTTCGCCCTTGTTCCCTCACGCCTGCAGGGCACGCATGCAACGCCGCTGTCCTCGGCCTTCGCACATGTGCTGCCGCTCGTGGTGGTTCCGCTGCTGCTGGCAGTGGTCCTGTGGCTGAACCGGCGGCAGTTCCGCGTGCAGACGCGTCCGGGCGCCCGGCGGACGCTCGCTGCGGTGGTCTGCGGAACCTGGCTGGTGCTGGCCAGCTCATATACCGTGGCCTGGTTCTGGTCCGGCGGACTGTCCCGTGACGGCGGCTTGCTGGGCCTTTTCGCCGAGTTGGCCCGGCAGTACGTCCCGGTGCCCATTCCGCAGAATTTCCGCCGGGTCTTCCCGGAACGCGACAGTGCCGAAGCACTGCTGTTCGCCTACTCGGGACCGGTGTTCTGGCTCGTGGCCCTGGCGGCGGTGTTGTGGGTGCTGGTGGGCCGGCACCACGGCCTCCACTTCGGACGGCAGGACCGCAGCCGCGCCCGGGAGCTGCTCCACCAGGGTGGCGGACCCTTGTCCTGGATGGCACTGTGGGAGCCCAACACGTACTGGTTCAGCCCGGACGGCGCAGGCGGCATGGCCTTCCAGCAGCATGGGACCGTGGCCCTGACCCTGGGCGGTGCATTCGGTGACCGCAAGGCCGAGCAGCGGGTCACCGAAGGCTTCCTGGACTACTGCCGCAGCCAGGCCCTGATACCGGCGCTGTATTCCTGCGACGACACCATGTGGCCGGTACTGAGGGAACGCGGCTTCTCCCGCGTGGCCGTGGCCCAGGAGACACGGCTGGCGCTGAACGAGCTTGAGTTCAAAGGCAAGGAATGGCAGAACGTCAGGACCGCCCTGAACCGCGCCGCGAAGCTGGGCGTCCATGCCGTCTGGGGCTCCTACCATTCGCTGCCCGCAACGCTCCGGCTAAGGCTGAACGAAGTGTCCGAGGAATGGGCGGCCGGCAAGTCCGTTCCGGAAATGGGCTTCACGCTGGGGGGAGTGGACGAGCTCGACGACGAGGAGGTCCTGTGCTGCCTGGCCGTGGACGGCCACGGCGTGGTCCACGGCGTGACCAGCTGGTTGCCCGTGTACGACGGCGGGCGGCTGGTAAGCAGGACCCTGGATGTCATGCGCCGCGGCAGTGAAGGATTTCCGGGGGTGATGGAATTCCTGATTGCCTCCGCCGTACTGGAGTTGCGGGATTCCGTGGACGTGATCTCCCTGTCGGGTTCGCCGCTGGCCAGCCGTCCCGATGCCCAGCCGGAGCGGGGAACAGGAACAGGCGCGGAGGGAACGGGCGCTGGGGGAACGGGTGCTGAGGGAACAGGCGCCGGGGGGCCCGGCGGGGGCGAGGACGCAGGGCAACAGGAGGGCGCCCCCGATGAGGGCGCGCAGAACCTGGTCAGGATCCTGGACCTGGTGGGCCACGCGCTTGAGCCGGTCTACGGCTTCCGCTCCCTGGCGGCCTTCAAGTCCCGGTTCAAGCCGGAGTACCGGGCGCTTTACCTGTACTACCAGGATCCGTTGCACCTGCCCGCCATCGGCAGGGCGCTGACCCGCGCCTACCTCCCCGGTCTTTCCCTGGCGCAGGGCGCCCGGCTGGTGCGCAAGCTGGTGACCTGAGGCGGGCAGCAACGCCGGCATAAAAAATGGTCCCCGGCAATCCTGCCGGGGACCATTTGATTCGCTGACAGCCGCGGGAAGCGGCCGGGCGGTACTAGACCAGCGTTACGCCGGTAGCCTGGGGACCCTTGGCACCCTGGCCGATTTCGAACTGAACGCGCTGGTTCTCGTCGAGGGTTTTGAAGCCGCCGGTCTGGATTTCGGAGTAGTGAACGAAGACATCGCCATCGGAGTCATCCGGGGTGATGAAGCCGAAGCCCTTTTCAGCGTTGAACCACTTGACGGTTCCCTGTGCCATTTATTTCTCCTCATTGTGGAACTTTTTAAGACCGGCACACCTCGTGCCGACCTTGGTCACTCCGCGAGAAGAATCCTGATTGCCTTTCCCCGATGGGAGATCCGGCGCTGCAGGAGCTTCGCGCTCGCAACATGTCTTGCGAGCATGAAAAACACCTACACAAAGACTGAGATAAGAATTTCATGCCCGTTCCCGCAGGTCAACGGGCCGGAGGGCAAAAAGGACAAAATTTAGGTAAAAAACAGATGTCGCTGAAGCCTGCACCGAATGCCGGACAATTAAGTGCCTAAAGCAACAAAGGCAAAAACTAGAAGAGGCGGGATTCGCTGTCGTCCACTCCGCGCATGGCGTCGTAGTCCAGCGTTATGCAGTCGATCCCGCGGTCGTTTGCCAGCACCTTGGCCTGCGGCTTGATCTGCTGGGCAGCAAAGATTCCCCGGACCGGTGCCAGCAAAGGGTCGCGGTTGAGCAGCTCCAGGTACCGGGTCAGTTGCTCCACGCCGTCAATGTCGCCCCGGCGCTTGAGCTCAATCGCCACGGTGGCGCCGTCCGCGTCGCGCGCCAGGATGTCCACGGGCCCAATGGCGGTGAAGTACTCGCGCCTGATGAGGGAGTAGCCCCGTCCAAGCGTCTCGATCTGCTCGGCGAGCAGCCGCTGCAGGTCAGCCTCCACCCCGTCCTTGATCAGTCCGGGATCCACGCCCAGGTCGTGGGAGGACTCGCTGATCTTCTCGTGGATATTGATGATGAGCCGGTCATCGGTCTTGGCCGACTGCACCGTCCACTGCTCCACCACGCCAAGTTCGAGGTCCACTTCGTCGGGGGAAGAAACCCGCAGCGTGGCAGGCGGGCTCATCCAGTTCAGCGGCTTGTAGGAACCGCCGTCGGAATGGACCAGCACGGAGCCGTCCGCCTTGACCAGCAGGAGCCGGGTGGCGAGGGGGAGATGGGCTTTGAGCCGGCCAACGTAATCAACGGAGCAATGGGCTATGACAAGTCGCACGCCGTACAGACTATCGCGTGGGCTCCGCAGGCCATGTCCGACGGCGGGGCGCCGGGTGCATCGGAAGCGGCGGCAAGGAGCGGGACAGGGGAGTGGGCGGCCTGGGGCAGAATGGATACATGCCGCGTTCCAACCGTCCCCGCCGTCCTGTTTCCGGCAAGGGTTCCGCTTCCGGCAGGGGCGCAGGAGGAAAGAGGAGCGGGGACATTCCCGAACTGGACCTGGAACGGGCACGGGCCGGTATCGCCCGCCGCGAGAGCGCCCCGGACGGCGAGTGGATGGTACGGACCATGACCGCCAGGAATGCTGAGAAGACCTACATCTGCCCGGAATGCTCCACCGCCGTGCTGCCCGGCGTCGCACACCTGGTGGTCTGGAAGGACGACCACCTCTTTGGTGCCGCCGCCGGGCTGGCCGAGCGGCGGCACTGGCACACCAACTGCTGGATGACGCGCAGCTACCGGTACCGCTGACGCCGCCCGCTGTCGCTAAGCTGGCAGTCATGACTTTTGATCCGGCGTCGTACCACTTCACCCAGGCCGGGGGCCCTGTCCCCATCCGTGCCTCCACCGTCCTGCCCGCCCGTCGAGAGAACATCGAGCTGCAGACGGAGGACGGCCACACGCTGGTGGGCGAGCTGGCACTGCCGGAATCCGGCCCCGTCAAGGCAACGCTGATCACGCTCCACCCGCTGCCGACGCACGGTGGCTTCATGGATTCCCATGTGTACCGCAAGGCCTCCTACCGGCTGCCGGCGCTGGCGGGCATCGCGGTGCTGCGCTTCAATACCCGGGGTACGGCCTCCCCCCGGGGTGCCAGCAGCGGCGCGTTCGAGGAAGGGATAGGGGAGCGGCACGACGTCGAGGCAGCCGTGCGCTTCGCCGTTGAGCGGGGCCTGCCCAACCGCTGGCTGGTGGGCTGGTCGTTCGGGACCGAACTGGCGCTGATGTACGGGGCCGTGGAGCCGGTGGCCCCACAGATCGAGGGGGCGGTGCTGCTGTCGCCTCCGCTGCACCGCGCCACGGACAAGCACCTGCAGCTGTGGGCCGAATCCGGCAAGCCCCTCACCGTCCTGGTGCCGGAGCACGACGACTTCCTCCAGCCTGCCGAGGCAACCGCAAGGTTCAGCCTGGTGCCGCAGGCCCGCGTAGTGGGCGTGGCCGGGGCCAAGCATCTGTGGGTGGGGGAGAAGTACGCCGCACGGGTCCTGAACGACATCGTGGCGCTTGTCAGTCCAGATGCCGCCGCAGCACCGCTGCCGCAGGAATGGGAAGGGCCGGCGGCGACGGCCGGCGCCTAAGCGGCCCCGCAGGGAACGACGTGCGGGGGACAGCGGGTCAGTGCTGGTCCTGCCGGACGATATAGATTTCCCGGAGCAGCAGCAGGACCGCTGCGGCAGTGGGGATGGCGATCAGCGCACCGAGCACGCCCAGCAGGCTTCCGCCCGCAATCACGGAGATCACCGCCACGGCACCGGGCACGGCAACTGCCTTCTGCATGATGCGCGGCGAGATGAAGTAGGCCTCGAACTGCAGGTACGCGAAATAGCAGATGGCGTAGATGGCGGCCGCCTGCCAGCCCTGGGTGAGGGATACAAGGATCACCACAATGCCTGCGATCATGCCGCCCACCAGCGGGATGAAAGCGAGCAGGACCACCACGAACGCCAGCAGCAGGGCAAAGGGGATGCCCACGATGGACATCACCACGAAGGCGAAAGTGGCGTTGAGGAGGGCCACGCATGCCTGGCCGATGACGTAGTTTCCCACTGACCGGGTGATCTCCTCGGAGAGGGCGGCCACCCGTTTGCGGCGGGAGCGGGGGGCCAGCCTGTAGCCCCACTTCTTCATCGCCGGCAGCGCTGCCAGGAAGTACAGGCTCAGCACCAGGACAATGAGGGTGCCGAAGAGCCCGTTGGCCACGGTGGATCCGAATCCCACCACGCCGCCGAAAATGCCGCCCATGGCCGCCGGGTCATTGACGAACTTGTCCAGTTCCTCGGTGATGCGGTCCCGCACGCCGAACTGGTCATCGAGGCTGCGGAAGAAGTCCGAGTCCATGAAGTTGCGCACCCAGTCCGGCGCCTGCCGCACGATCTCCGACACCTGTTCAACAATGGTGGGGATAAGAGTGGCGAAAAACCCGACGACGGCGCCCATGAGGACAGCCACGGAGACAAGGATGCCGGCGGGCCGGGGGATCTTCCTGTTTTCGAGCCAGCCCACCACGGGTTCAAGTCCCAGGGCGATGAACAGCGCCGCCACGATCCACAGCAGCAGCTGCGTGGTGTGGGAACCGATCCAGTAGACCAGCAGCGCCAGTCCCACGCCCACTGTCCCCATGAAGCCCATGTACAGGGGATGCTGGGGGGACATGCGCGGCCCGGGGTGGCCGAACTGGGGTTCCTCGTCACCGCCGTGGTCCGTCTGGGGAACCTGCCCGGTGTATTCCGGGGGCATTTCGAACCGAAGCCTGGGCTGTGCTCCGGGCAAGGGCTGGCGGAGCCTGCGGACCACCTGGCCGAGTGCAGCCGCTGCCGTGCCCCTGCGGTGGGCTGCCGCTGCCATTCCCAGGGGAGGCACCGTCGCAGGGACAGGGCCCCTGGAATCCCCGGGATTTCCGGTTGCCGCCGAGGATGGGTCCGTCTTGTCAGTCACTGGTTTTGGGGGCCTGTTCCGTGCGTGGCTCCGCGTGCGCGGGCCAATGTGATGATCATCGCAAACACTATCAGCAGGCTTGTCACCGGGAGCCGAAGCCACCGCCCGGAGGTCTTCGGAAGAGGGGCCGGAACGGGCAAAAAGGGGCTCCTGGTAACAAAAAGGTTACTATTGAAGGCAAACCCCCGCTGATGATAGGTGTTTCCCTTGCGTTTAAAGACTGCAGCCGCACTTGTGCTGCTCGGCCTCCTGACACTTTTGGCCGGCATCGGCCAGAGAACCATCTGGGCTCCATCCGAGACGTTCACAGCGTCCGTGCCGGCGGATGCCGCCGCCGCGCCGTTGACGGTCATCGACCAGAAGCTGCGCACCCTGCATGACGGAACCGTCAAGATCACCGTCCAGGGCGACGGCAACTTCATGCTGGCCACGGGACGGCCCGATGACGTGAGCGCCTGGGTGGGCCAGACGGCCCACAACACCATCACCGGCGTCACCGAAGACGAAAAGTCACTCGTGGTTGAGCACGCCGACGGCGAAGGGACCGCCCCCAACCCGGCCGGTTCCGACCTCTGGGTTTCCAATGAGAATGCCAGCGGCGAGCTTGAATACACCTGGACCCCGCCCGCCGACGGTGACTGGAGCCTGCTCCTCGCTTCCGACGGCACCAAGGCCGCCCCGGCTTCTGTCTCCATGACCTTCCCCAACGACACGTCCACCCCCTGGGCGGTCCCGCTGATGGTCCTGGGCAGCCTGCTGATCGTGGGCGGAATTGTCCTGGGACTGCTTTCAGCCCGCCGGAAGGACGGCGAGGGCGGTGACAGCGGCTACGCCCGCCGCGCCCGTGCACGGAACGCCGAAACGCAGGGCCAGGCCCCGTCGTCGTCCTCCTCTTCCAAGGCCACCATGGTGGCGGCCGGCGTGGTTGCCGCCCTGCTGGCCGGATCCGCCACTGCTGCCCAGGCCGCCAGTCCAAGCCCGCTGCCGTCCGGCAGCGCCTCATCCACGGCGAAGCAAGCCGCGGGATCGCCGGTCCTGCTGGACGCCCAGTTCCGCCGGATCCTGGAGCAGGTCTCCAGCGCCACCGACGCCGGCGACGCCGCCAAGGATGCGGCCAAGTTGGCGGACCGCGTGGGTGGACCGGAACTGGAAGTCCGTACCCAGAACTACAAGATCCGCTCCCAGGTGGGCACTTACGAGCCGCGCATGCCCGTACGTTCCACCAAGCTGCTGACCACCGTCGTTACCAGCGATCGTGACTGGCCCCGCTCGGTGCTGGCCGTGACCCAGGGCGAAGGCAACGTCGTTCCGCAGATCCTGACCCTGGTCCAGCAGTCGCCGCGGGAAAACTACAAGCTCATGGAAACCACGCCGCTGCAGCCGGGCACCACCTTCCCGAACATCAGCCGCGGCGGTACCGAGACGCTTTCCGCAGCGGACAAGAGCGGGCTGCTCTACAGCGGCGAGGAAGCAATGTCCGGCCTGGCCGACAGGCTCACGTCGGCGGACTCGCCGTTCAAGGACAAGCTGGTCGAGGGCCAGTCCTCGCCGTATATCGCCGATACCCTGTCCTACCAGGCTGAGGTGGCGAAGGCAGGCGAAAACGGCAACTTCTCCTTCACTCACAAGGTGGTCCCCGAAAGCACCGTGGTGTTCCGCACCTCGGACGGCGGGGCCCTGGTCCTGGGCCGGATCAACTTTGGCTTCGAGGGCACCCCCAAGGCGGCCGGTGACAAGCTGAGCATCGGCGACGATGCGGCAGCCCTGGCCGGCGGCAAGGAAACCACCACCGGCATGGTGCTGAGCTTCGCGGAATCCATGGCGGTCTATGTGCCGCCGGCAGGATCCACGGACCCGATGAAGCTCGTCGCCGCAACCCGCGGCCTGGTCGGAGCCACCTTCAAGTAGGGCCTGGCTGTATTACCACCGGCAGCGGCCGGAGTGGCTAGAGTGGGAAACATGAGTTCGCCAGCTTCCCGCCCAGTCCCTCCTGCCGCTGCCAACCCGGTTAACCTGCGCGGCGCCGTCGACCTTTCCTCGCTGAAGCGCCCGGCCGCCCCGTCCGGGCCTGCCGCCCCGTCAGGCCCTGCAACAGCGCCCCGGGGCGCCCAGCCGGACGCACCCGCCGGCGGCCCCGAACTCAAGGTCAACGTCACCGAGGCAAACTTCCAGCAGCTGGTGGAACTGTCCGCCCAGGTCCCCGTGGTGTTCGCCCTGTGGGCGCCGTACTCGCCCGAATCCGGCAGGATGCTCGAGACCCTTGAGCGCGTGGTTGCCTCGTACGGTGGACGCCTGGTCCTTGGCGCAGCAGACATCGAGGCCTTCCCGCAGCTGGCCCAGGCCTTCCAGGTGCAGGCCGTTCCCACCGCCGTCGCCGTCTTGAAGGGGCAGCCGGTGCCGCTCTTCCAGGGCAGCGCGGAAGAAGAGCAGGTGCGCAGCCTCTTCGACGAACTCCTCAAGGTGGCTGCAGCGAACGGGGTCACCGGAAGCCTTGGCGGGGAAGCGGGCGGGGAACAGGAGCCCGCGCCGCTGCCGCCGCTGCACCAGGCCGCCTTTGACGCCATTGAGGCCGGCGACTACGCCGCCGCAGCTGCGGCCTACCGCCAGGCGCTCAAGGAGATGCCGGCCGACCATGAGGCCAAGGCCGGCCTGGCGCAGGTGGAACTGATGGACCGGCTGCAGTCGTTGTCGGCCCAGGACAGCGAGGCGCTGCGTGCGCAGGCCGCAGATGAGCCGGACAACCTGGCGGCACAGCTCGGCGTCGCGGACCTCGACGTGGCCGGCGGCCACGTCGAGGATGCACTGAACCGGCTGGTGGCGTTCATCGGCAGGAACTTCGGCCCGGAGCGGGAGACCGCACGGGTACGGCTGCTGGAGCTGTTCGACATCGTGGGCGCAGGTGATGAGCGGGTAGCAAAGTCGCGGCAGGCGCTTGCCCGGGTGCTGTTCTAGTGCCGGCCCTGTTCCAGCCGCTGACGCTTCGGTCCATGGAGCTGCAGCACCGTGGCTGGGTATCGCCCATGTGCCAGTACAGCTGCGATCCCGACGACGCCCCGGGCGTTCCGAACGACTGGCACCTGGTGCACCTTGGCGGGTTTGCCACGGGCGGCGCCGCGATGATCCTCACGGAGGCCGCGGCAGTAAACGCCGCCGGCCGGATCAGTCCCCGCGACGCAGGCCTCTACAACGACGACCAGGCGGCGGCCTGGCAGCGGATTATCTCCTTTGTCCACCGGCACGGTACCGCCGGCACCAGGATCGGCGTGCAGCTGGCCCACGCCGGCCGCAAGGCGTCAACGTACTGGCCGTTTTCGGGCAAGCACGGGAGCGTTCCGGCGTCCGACGGCGGCTGGGACACGGTGGGCCCGTCCACCACCGCTTTCGAGGGCTATGCGGCGCCTGCCGCCATGACCGTGGAACAGATCCACGGCGTCATTGCCGATTTTGCCGCTGCCGCCGTGCGTGCGGTGGACGCCGGCTTTGACACGATGGAGATCCACGGGGCGCACGGCTACCTCCTGCACCAGTTCCAGAGCCCGCTGATCAACCAGCGTGACGACGACTGGGGCGGGGACGAAGCCGGACGGAACCGGCTCATGCTGGCCGTGGTGGACGCCGTCCGCGCTGTCATTCCCGATTCCATGCCCCTGCTGCTCCGGATCTCTGCCACAGACTGGGCGCCGGGCGGCGTGGACCAGGCGGCGTCGGTGCGGCTGGCCCGCGAGGCGGCCGCCCGCGGCGTGGACCTGGTGGATGTCTCCAGCGGCGGGGCCGTGGCGCACCAGCAGATCAAGCCGGGCCTGGGCTATCAAACCGGATTCTCCGCAGCCATCCGCGAGGAGGCAGGAGTCGCCACCGGCACGGTGGGGCTGGTGACCACGCCCGGGCAGGCGGAGCACGCCGTTGCCACCGGCCAGGCCGACGGCGTCTTCATTGCGCGCGCGGCGCTGCGCGACCCCCACTGGTGGCTGCGGGCCGCATTCGAACTGGGTTACGACATTGCCTGGCCGCCCCAGTACGAGCGGGCCATCCCGCGGCGTGCCTTCTGACCGCGGCGTCCGGCATGGCGCATCCTGGCGGAACGGGGCCGCAAACCAAGGTTGACCGGCAGCTGGAAGCGAAGATCCTGGAACTGTTGGCATCCCGTGCGGACACGGCCACCATCTGCCCCTCTGATGCTGCCAGGGCCGTGGGCGGAGATGACTGGCGCCGGCTCATGGAACCCGCCCGGGCCGCCGCACGCCGCCTGGTGGACGCAGGGCAGGTCCACATCACCCAAGGCGGTTCCGTCGTTGATCCGGGTACGGCCAGGGGTCCGATCAGGATCCGGAAAGTGCCCCCGAACTAAGTACCCGGCCTGCTTCAGCCGAGCAGGTCATCCACGTAGCACCAGCGCCAGTCCTCACCGGGTTCAATGCTGCGCATGACCGGGTGGCCGGCTTCCTTGAAATGGCGGCTGGCGTGCCGTCCCGCCGAGGAATCGCAGCAGCCAATGTTTCCGCAGGCCAGGCACATTCGCAGGTGTACCGGTGTGGTCCCTTCCCGTTCGCACCCGGCACAGGTGGGGTTCGCCGGAACCGGCGACGGCATGGCGGCGGTCAGGTGGTCGCACACGCCGCCCGGCTGGGCAAGTCCTTCGCCGCCTCCCTCTGTGGCGGCGTCGGGTTCGTTGAGGGAGGCATCAAGCATGGACTCCTCCACATCCAGCCGTTCCAGGACCTCACTGAGGACTTCATGCGCGAAGTCCCCGCCACGCCGAAGCTCCAGCACCTTGTCCCGCTCAGCCTCCAGCATGGCCATCCGCAATTGGGCGTAACGCTGGCTGGGGGTGGCCGACTCCGCGGCCGGCCTGCCCAGGCGCTCCCAGGCCGCGAGTCCCCGCTCCTGGGTCCGGCGCCGGAGCATATCCATGACCTCGGGCGGGTCGTTCTCGCGCCGCAGCTGCTCCAGCCGCTCCATTCCCGCCGCGGTGGCCAGCTGCATCAGCGCGGCCTGGTTCAGCGCGTCCTCGCGCCTGTCCGGTCCCGGCAGCCCCAGGACCCGGACCAGGGCCGGCAGCGTGAATCCCTGCAGCACCAGGGTGCCTGCCACCACCACCATGGCCGCCAGGACCAGTACGTTGCGGTGCTCCAGGTCGTCCGGCAGCGTCAGGACGGCGGCAAGGGTAACCACGCCGCGCATGCCTGCCCAGGACACAATGGCCGGGAACTGCCAGGGCGGCGCGGGGTCTTTCCGCTGCACGGAAGGGATCAGCCGGGGCAGGTACGTGGCCGGAAAAACCCAGACGGGCCGCAGCACCAGCACCGCCAGCAGGATCACGGCACAGCCAAGCCACACCCGGCCGGCACCCAGCGAATCGTCCTGGACGCTGTCGATGATGCTCCGCACCTGCAGGCCGATCAGGAGGAACACGGCGTTCTCCAGCAGGAACTGGACGGTGTCCCAGTTGCTCCGGGCGCTTTGCCGCGCGGCGCCGTTGGGCATGGACGGCGCCTTGGTGCCCATCACCAGGCCGGTTACGACGACGGCGAGCACCCCGGACGCGTGGATCGCCTCGGCGGGGAGGAACGCAACGAAGGGTGCCATCAGAGATGTTGAGGTGTTGATGGCAACGTTGCTGATCCGCTTCCTGACTTCGGTGAGGAGGTACGCTGCGGCCAGTCCCACCGCCAGGCCGCCGCCGGCCGCCACCACAAATCCACCCGCCACATCCAGGGCGGAGACGGAGCCCGCGATGGCCGCCACCGCAGCACGCAGGCACACCAGTGCCGTGGCGTCGTTGACCAGTGACTCGCCTTCCAGGATGTTCACGATCCGGCGGGGCATCCCCACCTTCCGTGCAATGGCCGTAGCCGCCACCGCGTCAGGCGGCGCCACCACCGCGCCAAGCGCAATGGCTGCGGCCAGCGGGATTTCCGGGAACAGCCACCACACCACCAACCCGACTCCCACGGTGCCGAAGATGACGTAGCCAACGGACAGCAATCCGATGGAGCGGCGGTTGCTCTTGAAGTCGAACAGCGACGTGCGGAACGCGGCCGCGTACAGCAGCGGCGGCAGCAGGCCGACCAACACCAGTTCGGGGTTCAGCTCGACGGGCGGAATGAATGGCAGGAACGATCCCGCCACCCCGGCCAGGACCAGCAGCAGCGGAACCGGGATATTGAACCTGCGGCCCACGGCGCTGCCGGCGCACACCACAGCAACGATCACCAGCAGGCCCAACGCAATACCCATGGGGCTAGTTTCGCACCCCCGAAGCCCCGGTCCGCGGACTAGGCTGGCAGCATGACTGCTCCGATACCGTCCCCGGCGCCGAATACGGGGCCCGTGGCGGCCCTGTCCATCCGCGGGCTGGCCAAAAGGTTCGGCGGGAAGATCGCGGTGGACGGCATCAGCCTGGAGGTCCCGGCGGGTTCGTTTTTCGGGATCGTGGGGCCCAACGGTGCGGGCAAGACCACCACGCTGTCCATGGCCACCGGCCTCCTGCGTCCCGATTTCGGCACGGCGGTGGTGCACGGGGTGGATGTGTGGCGGCACCCGCTGGAAGCCAAGCGGCTGATGGGGATCCTGCCCGACGGCGTCCGGCTCTTCGACCGGCTCACCGGGGAGCAGCTGATCACGTACGCCGGGCTGCTGCGCGGCATGGACAAAGCCGTGGTGGCCGCCCGGGTAGGGGAGCTGCTGGCGGCAATGGACCTGGCCCAGGACGCCGGGACGCTGGTGGTGGACTATTCCGCCGGCATGACAAAGAAGATCGCCCTGGCCTCGGCCTTGATCCACGCCCCGAGGCTGCTGGTCCTGGACGAGCCCTTCGAAGCCGTTGACCCGGTGTCGGCGGCGAACATCCGGTCCATCCTGGACCGGTACGTCGCCTCCGGTGGAACGGTCATCGTCTCCAGCCATGTGATGGACCTGGTCCAGCGCATGTGCGACCACGTCGCCGTGGTGGCCCGGGGCAGGCTGCTGGCCGCAGGAACCGTGGACGAGGTGCGGGCCGGCGCCTCGCTGGAGGACCGTTTCGTGCAGTTGGTCGGAGGCCACAGCCACACGGAAGGGCTGGAATGGTTGCGCACCTTCTGAGGCTCAAGCTCACGCTGCTGCGCAACGGACTGCGCCGCAGCCCCTGGCAGCTGGTGGGCATGGCCATTGCGGGGCTCTACGCGCTGGGGGTTGTGGCAACACTGATCATCGCCCTTGTCCTCCTGCGCAACGCCGGCCCCGCCGCCGCGCACACCACAATCGTCCTTGGCGGCTCCGCCGCCGTGCTTGGCTGGGGCATCATTCCGGTGGTGGCATCCGCCACGGACATGACGCTCGATCCGGCGCGCTTCACCACCTTTGCCATTCCCATGAAGCAGATGCTCACCGGCCTCGCCCTTGGCGGACTGATCGGCATCCCGGGGTTGGCCACCACGCTCGTGGCCCTGTCCACGGTGGTGACCTGGTCCCGCGGCGTGCTCCCCGCGCTTGCCGCCCTCCTTGGCGCATGCCTGGGTGTCATGACCTGCGTGGTGCTGGCCAAGGTGGTCACCACCGCCACGGCAAGCCTGGCTGCCTCGCGGCGCTTCAAGGACATCAGCGCCATCGCCTTCATGGTGCCGCTTGTCCTGCTGGGCCCCATCGTGGCAGGGGTTGGCCGTGGCATCTCCGCTTCCACCGGATTCCTGCCCGGGTTCGCCGGGACGTTGTCCTGGACGCCGCTCGGGGCACCGTGGTCCCTCGGTGGCGACATCGCATCAGGCCGGCCCGGGCAGGCGGCGGTGAAACTGCTGGTTTCGGTGGCGGTCCTCGGCGCCCTGGCCTGGTGCTGGAAGCTCCTGCTCGAGCGGGCGCTGGTCACCCCGCCGTACGCCGGTGCCGGGAAGCGCAAGGGCGGCCGGCTGGGCCTGTTCGGCGTGCTGCCGGCCACCCCGGCGGGCGCGGTGATGGCCAGGTCGCTCACCTACTGGATCCGGGACCCGCGGTATTCGGGATCGTTGGTGGTGATCCCGCTGCTTCCGGTGGTGCTGGGTGTCCAGGGGGCCCAGACCGGCAGCTATGGCAGCCTTGCCTTCCTTGCCCCGGTGTCGGCCTTCATCCTGGCCTGGTCCATCTCCGCGGACGTCTCGTACGACAACACGGCGTTTGCGCTGCACCTGGCCACCGGGGTCCGCGGGGTGGCTGACCGGCTGGGCCGGGCCCTGGCCTGCCTGACCTTCGCCCTGCCCGTGGTGCTGGTGTTCTCGGTGGGCTACGCGGCATTCACCCGCAACTGGGCCGCGCTGCCCGGCCAGCTGGGGTTCAGCCTGGGGATCCTCTTCACCGGCCTGGGGCTGTCCTCGGTGGTGTCGGCCCGCTACACGGTGACCGTGCCGCTTCCGGGCGACAGTCCGTTCAAGAAGCCACCGGGCAACGTGGGCCAAACCCTTGCCGTTCAGTTCGTTGGAATGCTGGTCCTGATGGTCCTGGTCCTGCCCGAGGCAGCGCTGCTGGTGGCACAGGCTGTCACCGGCAACGTCCTGTTCGGTTGGCTCACCCTCGCCGTGGGGACCGTTTTGGGCATGGTCCTTTTCCTGGCCGGTATGCGGCTGGGCGGCAAGTGGCTCGAGGCGCGGGGGCCGGAGCTCCTGGCGCAGGTTACCGTCAACCGCTGACAGTTCCCGGAAAGGAACAACATGGAAATCGTGATCCTTGGCGGCAGCCGGCAGATCGCCAAACTCGCGGCGGACGCCATAGAGAAACTGATCAGGCGCAAGCCCGGCGCAGTCCTTGGCCTGGCCACGGGGTCCTCTCCCTTGCCTGTCTATGACGAACTGGCGGCCCGGCATGGACAGGGCCTGGACTTCAGCCGCGCCTCCGGCTTTGCCCTGGATGAATACGTGGGCCTGCCCGCGGGCCACCCCGAGTCCTACCGCGAGGTGGTCCGGCGGGAATTCACCAGCCGCGTGAACATTGCGCCCGGGAACGTCCACGGCCCCGATGGAACTGCATCCGACATCCCCGCCGCCTGCGACGCTTACGAGCAAGCCATCACCGCGGCGGGCGGCGTGGACCTGCAGCTGCTGGGCGTGGGCACCGACGGACATATCGGTTTTAACGAACCGGGCTCCTCCTTTGCCTCCCGGACCAGGATCAAGAGCCTGATCGAACAGACCCGCCGCGACAACGCCAGGTTCTTCAACAACCTTGCGGAGGTACCGCACCATGTCATCACCCAGGGACTGGGCACCATCATGGAGGCCAAACATGTGATCCTGGTGGCCACGGGGGCGCAAAAGGCCCGGGCCGTCCGCGACTTCGTGGAGGGACCTGTGGCTGCCATTTGCCCCGCATCCGTCCTGCAGTTCCATCCACACGCCACCGTCCTGCTGGACGAGGCCGCCGCTTCCGGCCTCAAACTGGCAGATTTCTACCGCCACACCTATGAAAACAAGCCTTCGTGGCAGGGACTCTAGCCGCCTTACGCGCGTTGCCGCCGGCGATGAAAAAGTACGACGGCGGCCGGTGCGGGGCCTCCGCGCGGGCGTGCCGCCGTCGAACGCCGGGCCGGGGGAGCGGCTAAGATGGATGCCATGACTAGCATGACGGACCCTCTCGACAACGACCCGATGCGCGAGCTTTCCGGGGCTGGATCGTCCACGGCCACCATTGAGCGCGAGGAACTGCGCCAGGAAGTGGAACCCGGGGACCGGGAGCGCTTTTCGCACTATGTGCGGAAGGAAAAGATCATGGAGTCCGCGCTGACCGGGGAGCCCGTCATCGCCCTGTGCGGCAAGGTCTGGACGCCGGGACGGGATCCGCAGAAGTTCCCGGTCTGCCCCATGTGCAAGGAGGTCTACGAGGGCCTCCGGCCGGGCAATGACGGCGGCAAGGGTCCCGGAGGGGACTCGGGCAGCAACAAGTAGTGACGGAGACGCTCTTTGGCGGTCCCACCCTGCCTCCGGCGTATCCGGAACGCGCAGCCTGGGGAACCGCCCCGAAACTCCGTGCCTGGCAGCAGGAAGCCCTTGACCTTTACCTGAAGAACAGTCCCCGCGACTTCCTTGCGGTGGCAACCCCGGGCGCCGGTAAAACCACCTTCGCGCTGCGCATCGCCTCCACGCTCATCGATTCCGGCGCCGTTAACCGGGTGACCATCGTTGCGCCCACGGACCACCTGAAGCGCCAGTGGGCGGATGCTGCCGCCAAGGTGGGGATCGCCATCGACCCCAACTTCAAGAACTCCGACGGCCAGCACGGCCGCGGCTTCATCGGCGTCGCCGTCACCTATGCCCAGGTGGCCAGCAAACCGCTGCTGCACCGGGCCAAGACTGAAGCTGCCCGGACCCTGGTGATCCTGGACGAGATCCACCACGGCGGCGAAGCCCTGTCCTGGGGCGACGGCCTGCGCGAGGCATTCGATCCCGCCGTGCGCCGCCTGTCGCTGACCGGTACGCCGTTCCGCTCCGACACCTCGCCCATCCCGTTCGTGGAGTACGCCGAGGACCGGGACGGGATCCGGCGCTCCAAGGCCGACTACACCTACGGCTACGGCAACGCGCTCCGGGACCACGTGGTCCGGCCCGTGATGTTCATGGCCTACTCCGGCCAGATGCGCTGGCGCACCAGCGCGGGCGAGGAAATGGCGGCGTCCCTCGGCGAGGCAGCGGTGACCAAGGACATCACCAGCCACGCCTGGCGGACCGCGCTCAATCCCGCGGGGGAGTGGATCCCAGCGGTCCTGGCCGGCGCGGACAAAAGGCTCAGCGAAGTCCGGCGCACCGTCCCGGACGCCGGCGGCCTGGTCATCGCCACCGACCACGAGGACGCCCGGGCCTACGCCGGCCAGCTGAAGAAGATCACCGGCGAGTCGCCCACCGTCATCCTGTCCGACGACGCCAAGGCCTCCAGCAAGATCGAGGAATTCTCCGCCGGCGAAAAGCGCTGGATGGTGGCCGTGCGCATGGTCTCCGAAGGCGTTGACGTGCCCCGGCTGTCGGTCGGCGTATACGCCACCTCGACGTCCACGCCGCTGTTCTTCGCCCAGGCCGTGGGGCGCTTCGTGCGTGCCCGCAAGAGGGGCGAAACGGCGTCGGTCTTCCTGCCGTCCGTTCCCCAGCTGATGGCACTGGCCAATTCCATGGAGATGGAGCGCGACCACGCCCTGGACCGCCCCGAAAAAGAGGACGGCGACGGGCTTTTCAACCCCGAAGACTCACTGATGGAGGAGGCCAACCGGGAAGAAAAGGCCTCCGACAGCCTCACCAAGGGCAAGTTCGAGGCACTGGACTCCCAGGCCTCCTTTGACCGGGTCCTGTTCGACGGCGGCGAGTTCGGCACCGGCGGCGAGGTAGGGTCCGACGACGAACTGGACTTCCTGGGGATCCCCGGCCTGCTGGACGCCGAGCAGGTGGGTACGCTGCTGCGCCAGCGCCAGCACGAGCAGCTGAACCGGAAGAACCGGAAGGCACCGGCCGCCGCCGAAAGCCAGGCCCCGGCCGTTCCCGACCACCGGATGCTGATGGACCTGCGCAACGAACTGGCCAAGAACGTGGCCGCCTGGGCTGCCCGGACCGGGACGCCCCACGGCGTGGTGCACACTAAACTCCGCACGGTTTGCGGCGGCCCTCCCGTGGCGCAGGCCAACGAGGAGCAGCTGAAGTCGCGGCTGCGCAAGCTCCAGGACTGGTTCGTGGGCCGCAAGTAGCGGCACTCCCAGGAATCAGGCGATGTCCGCCCCGCCGAGTTCCATTTCCGCAACGGCGTCTTCCAGGTCCTCGGCGATGCCGGCGGTCAGCGACCGCAGCACCGTGACACCGTAGCCGGCCTGGACGGCGTCAAGCGCGGTGGCCTTCACGCAGTAGTCGGTGGCAATGCCAACCACCACCACGTCCTCCACGTCGTGGCTCTGCAGCCAGTCATCGAGGCCGATGGCGTCCTCATCGGGCTCGAGGGCCTCCCTGGCGGCGGGCAGGCCGCCGGCGTTCCGTTCCCCGGTGGGAACGGCATCCTCCGGGGCCAGCAGCCCCTCGAAACCTGAGTAGGCGGCGGCGAACTGCCCCTTCCGGAAGTAGGCATCGATGTACTCGGTGTCCAGGTCCGGATGAAGGTCCGCTCCGCGGGTGCCCGCCACGCAGTGCGGCGGCCAGCTCTCCTTGAAGTCGGGTGTGTCCGAGAAGTGGCTGCCGGGGTCCACGTGCCAGTCCTGGGTGGCAACCACATAGTCGTATTCGCTGTTGTGGGCGTCCAGGTACTCGCTGATGGCGCCTGCCACGGCCGCGCCGCCGGGAACGGGGAGCGATCCGCCCTCGCAGAAATCGTTCTGCACGTCCACGATGATCAAAGCGCGGGACATTGGTGCTCCTTAGTTTTCCTCGTAGAGAGTGGGGATGGCGGCCTCGCCGCGCTGCAGGCGGTTGACCACGGACGGCAGCTCGGCCATGGAGTCGGCGTGGCGCTGCCGGGCCCGCAGCACGCCCTCGTGTCCGGTCCAGCCCGGGATTACCTCGCCGTTCTTCATGAACTGCTGCAGCAGCGGACGGTCGTTGCCGTCGTCCTCCGGCCGGTGGCCCACGCCCACCACCTCTGCGGTGGCGGTGCCACGTTCGTCCAGCTTGCGCAGCGCGTACTTGCGCCCGCCCACGCTTGCCTTGTTCTTGGCCGCCTTGGCCACGGACACGAAGTTGCCGTCGTCGTCGGTGCGGCTGACCAGTTTGTAGACCATGCTGGCGGTGGGCGCGCCGGAGCCGGTCACCAGCGACGTTCCCACGCCGTAGGAGTCCACGGGCGCCGACTGCAGGGCAGCGATGGCGTACTCGTCCAGGTCGGACGTCACCACGATCTTGGTGTGGTCGTTGCCGAGGTCGTCCAGCAGCCGCCGGACCCACTGCGCCTGGGCCACCAGGTCGCCGGAGTCCAGGCGGACGGCGCCCAGGCGGGGCCCTGCCAGGTCAACGGCCGTGCGGACGGCCTTTTCGACGTCGTACGTATCCACCAGCAGGGACGTCCCCTCGCCCAGCGAGGCAATCTGGGCCTCGAAGGCCTCCCGTTCAGTGTCGTGCAACAGCGTGAACGAGTGCGCGGCGGTGCCCACGGTCTTCACGCCGTAGCGGATGCCGGCCTCAAGGTTGGAAGTACTGTCAAAGCCGGCAATGATGGCCGCCCGGGCTGACGCTGTGGCGGCCTCCTCGTGGGTGCGCCGCGATCCCATCTCGATGCAGGGCCTGCCACCGGCGGCGCTGACCATCCGGGAAGCCGCTGAAGCGATGGCGGTGTCGTGGTTCAGGACGGACAGCAGGTAGGTCTCCAGAATGCAGGCTTCGGCGAAGGAGGCCTCGACGATCAGGATGGGGGAGTTGGGGAAGTATGCGTCGCCCTCGGCGTAGCCCCAGATGTCGCCCGAAAATTTATAGTTGGCCAGGTACTCCAGCGTCTCCCGGTTCACCACGCGGGTACGCTCCAGGAACTCCAGTTCAGCGTCGCCGAAACGGAACTGCGCAATGCCCTCCAGCAGGCGTCCGGTCCCGGCGACAATGCCGTAGCGCCGGCCGTCGGGCAGCCGCCGCGCGAACGCCTCGAACACCGACCTGCGGTGCGCAGCCCCTGAATGCAGCGACGCCTGCAGCATGGTCAGCTCATAATGGTCGGTGTAAAAGGACGTGCGGGGATGGTCCCAGCCGGCTGAGGTGCTCACGAAAGTCACTCTAGTCCCCACCGGCTCCCGCGTCTCGCTTCGCTTCGCCGCGGGGCCCTCGCCGGTGTGGGCCCACCCACCGGCTCCCGCGTCTCGCTTCGCTTCGCCGCGGGGCCCTCGCCGGTGTGGGCCCACCCACCGGCTCCCGCGTCTCGCTTCGCTTCGCCGCGGGGCCCTCGCCGGTGTGGGCCCACCCTCCCCATAGAATGGACAGATGACCATAAGCGTTGCGCCCGGCCCTGATACACAGGAGGGCATCCGGACCGGCACAGCAGAGTCCACCGACTCCCTGACCGCGCCGGACATTCCCTGGAACCTGGTGATCTGGAACGATCCCGTCAATCTCATGAGCTACGTCAGCTACGTGTTCCAAAGCTACTTTGGCTACTCGGAAACCAAAGCCAACAAGCTCATGATGGAAGTCCACCGGAAGGGCCGGTCCATCGTCGCCTCTGGCAGCAAGGAACAGGTGGAGCGCCACGCCGTGGCCATGCACGGCTTCGGACTCTGGGCCACGGTGGAAAAGGCCAGCGGCGGTCCGGGCGGCAAATCAGGCAAGTCCGGCGGTCCGGGCCAGGGTAAGGGAAAACGTGGCTAAGGCATTCAAATACGGGCTCAAGGGCATCACCGGCTACCTGGAACCGGCTGAACGGGACCTGCTGCGCAGCCTGATCGACGACGTCATTTCCATGCTCCAGCCCGAGGACCGCACCGGGCAGGACCCGCTGGCGGCACTGATCGGCCTGGACATGGAGGTGGCAGAACCCACGGACCGGGCCGTCAAGCGGCTGTTGCCCAACGTTGTCAAGGACGACGGCGACGCGTCCCTTGAGTTCCGCCAGCTCACCGAGCGTTCACTGCGGGAGACAAAGATCGGGGCCCTGCGCGCCGCGGCTTTGGACCTGGACAAGGACGAGATCGTGCTGACCCCCGAGGGGGCGCAGCACTGGTCCATGGCGCTGAACGATGTGCGCCTGGTCCTGGCCGAACGGCTGGACATCCGGGACGAGGCCGACGCCGAGCATGTGCACCGCATGCAGGACTGGTCCCAGGCCGAGGACGTGGAAAGCTACCTGGCCCTGGTCTACAACTTCACCACCTGGCTCCAGGAGTCCCTGGTCCAGGCCCTGCTGCAGTCCATGGAATCCCGCCGGTGAGCCACGGCGGCCAGGGGGAGGCCGTCCGCTGTGACGCAGCAGACATGAGTCGCGGGACACAAGATGATGGCTGACGCTTCCGGGAACACCTATCCTCGAATAATCATGACTACAGCCCCGAGCATGGAACCACCGGCGGAAACACAGCCCACGGACGCCGACAGCGGGTTCCCCGCCGTCGCCCCGGAAACCCGTCCCATCGGCGTCTTCGATTCCGGTGTCGGCGGCCTCACCGTGGCCCGCTCCATCATTGACCAGCTTCCCAACGAGTCGATCCTCTACGTGGGGGACACCGCGCACGGGCCGTACGGGCCGCTCCCCATCGCGGAGGTGCGGGCCAACGCCCTGGGCGTGATGGACGAACTCGTGGACTCCGGCGTCAAGCTGCTCACCATCGCCTGCAACTCGGCGTCGGCCGCTGTCCTCCGGGACGCCCGGGAGCGGTACACCGCCAAGTACGGCATCCCGGTCATCGAAGTCATCCAGCCCGCGGTGCGGCGCGCCGTTGCCGCCACCCGCAGCGGAAGGGTGGGCGTGATCGGCACGTCGGCCACCGTGGGCTCGCGCGCGTATGAGGACACCTTCGCCGCGGCGCCCGACCTGGACATCACCTCTGTCGCCTGCCCGGAGTTCGTCAGCTACGTGGAGGCCGGGATCACCACCGGCCCGGCCCTGCTCGCCGTCGCGGAAGAGTACCTTGCCCCGTTGAAGGCGGCCGGGGTGGACACCGTGGTCCTGGGCTGCACCCACTACCCGCTGCTGACGGGCGTGATTTCCTACGTCATGGGCGCGGATGTCACCCTGGTCTCCAGCGCCGAGGAAACCGCCAAGGACGTGTACCGCGCCCTTGCCACGCACAACCTGCAGCGCACGTCCCCCACCCCGCCCGAGCACCACTTTGTGGCCACCGGCGACGCCGGGCAGTTCGAGGCGCTGGCCCGGCGGTTCCTGGGCCCCGAGGTGCTGTCCGTCCGCCACGTGGACCATGTGGCCGCCCAGTATCCTACGGGCAGCCTGGCGCGGATCACCCCTGAGATGATCGCCGCCGCGCAGGGCGCGCGCGAACGCCCCAGGATCTCCAACTTCGTGGGCGGCGGACTGGCCGACGCACGCCGCTCCGGAGGACCCGCCCTGTGAAGCTGACCATCGTGGGATGCACGGGCTCGTTCCCCGGGCCCGGCTCGCCGGCGTCGTGCTACCTCCTGACCGCCACCGACGGTGAGCGGTCGTGGAAGGTGGTGATGGACCTTGGCAGCGGCGCGCTGGGGGCCATCCAGCGCTACACGGACCTGGAGGACATCGACGCGATCTTCCTCACCCACCTGCACCCGGACCACTGCATGGACCTGTGCGGGCTGCACGTTGCCATCCGCTGGAAGCCCGGCGGGTGGGGGCGCGGCCGCATTCCCGTGTGGGGCCCCGCCGCCACGGCGGACAGGATGGCCACGGCCTATGGGCTTGACCTGGACCCCGGCATGCATGAGGAGTTCGACTTCACCAACTGGACCGAACGCGAATCCGTCACCGTGGGCCCCTTCACCGTGACGCCCTTCGCGGTCAACCACCCCATTGAGGAGGCCTACGCCCTCCGGGTGGAGGTGGTGGAGCCCGGCAAGGACGGCACGTCGGTGTCCCGGGTCCTGACGTATTCCGGCGACACGGACTCCTGCGCGGGGCTTGAGGAAGCCGCCAAGGACGCGGACCTGTTCCTGTGCGAGGCAGCCTTCGAAGAGGGCCGTGACGCCGGCATCAAGGATGTCCACTTGACCGGCAAGCGGGCGGGGGAGGCTGCAGCGGCGGCCGGTGCCCGGCGGCTCCTGCTGACCCACATCCCGGTATGGACGTCCCAGACCACGGTCATGGCCGAAGCGCGCCCGGTGTTCCCCGGGGACGTGGCCGTTGCCGTAGCGGGCGTGCACTACACCATCTAGCCGCGCCGTCGCCCCGACAAGCCATGCACCGGCACTCGATAAGCTAGGGGCATGACATCTGAAGCAACTGCAGTGCCCATTGTGCGCGCCGACGGCCGTGCCCCGGACCAGCTCCGGCCCATCAGCATCACCCGCGGATGGTCCAACCAGGCTGAGGGATCGGCACTGATCGAGTTCGGCAACACCAGGGTCCTGTGCACGGCGTCGCTGACCCCAGGCGTCCCGCGCTGGCTCAAGGGCGAGGGCCGCGGCTGGGTCACGGCGGAATACGCCATGCTCCCGCGCGCCACCAACACCAGGTCCGACCGCGAATCCGTCAAAGGAAAGATCGGCGGCCGCACCCACGAGATTTCGCGCCTGATCGGGCGCTCGCTGCGCTCCATCATCGACACCAAGGCCCTGGGCGAGAACACGATCGTGCTGGACTGCGACGTCCTGCAGGCCGACGGCGGCACCCGCACGGCGGCCATCACCGGTGCCTACGTGGCACTGGCGGACTCCATCCGGTTCGCCCGCGACAACCAGCTCATCGGCAGGAACGCCCAGCCCATCATCGACACCATCGCGGCGGTGTCCGTGGGCATCATCGACGGGGTTCCCATGCTGGACCTGCCCTATGTCGAGGATGTCCGCGCTGAAACCGACATGAACGTGGTGGTGACCGGCTCCGGCAAGTTCGTGGAGGTGCAGGGCACGGCCGAGGGCGCTCCCTTCGACCGGGCGGAACTGGACCAGCTCCTTGACCTGGCCCTGCTGGGAACCGCCCAGCTCGCTGCCATCCAGCGCGAGACCTTGGCGGAATCCCTGTGAGCAGCCCGGCTCCCCGGCTGGTGCTCGCCACGCACAACAAGGGCAAGCTCCGCGAACTCCGTGAGCTGCTGCGTGGGCAGGTGCCAGGGCTCGACGTCGACACCCAGGTGGTGGACGCGGCGGCGGCGGGTGCGCCGGACGTTGCCGAAACCGGCGTGACGTTCGCCGAAAACTCGCTGCTGAAGGCCCGCGCCGTCGCCGGCGCCACCGGCCTGGTGGCCATTGCCGACGACTCCGGGCTGGCCGTGGACGTCATGGGCGGGGCCCCGGGCATCTTCTCCGCCCGCTGGGCAGGACGCCACGGCGACGACGCCGCCAACCTGGAACTGCTGCTGAACCAGCTCTCCGACGTCCCGGACGAACACCGTGGCGCCGCATTCGTGTGCGCCGCCGCGCTGGCCGTGCCCGCTGACGGAGGCGGACCCGGGCGCGAAGTGGTGGAGTACGGGCAGCTTGAGGGGATCCTGCTGCGCGAACCCCGGGGGAGCGGCGGGTTCGGCTACGACCCCGTCCTGCAGCCGGCAGGCGAGGACCGCAGCTGTGCCGAACTGTCCGCCGAGGAAAAGAACGCCATCAGCCACCGCGGCAAGGCCTTCCGGGCCCTGCTGCCGTCCATTGTGGCGGCCCTGGAGGCGGCCCGCTAGGGAACCTGCCTGCCCGCAGGCCAGCCAACTTCAAAACGGCCAGCCAACAAAAGAAGGTGCGCATCCCGGCGGGATGCGCACCTTCTTTTGCAGCCTGGCCGGCTTTTGCAGTCTGGCCGGGGGAAGGCTGCTACTCCGGCCGGCCGCGGTGGCTGTTGCGGGGAGTCTTCCGCTCCTCGTCCGGTTCGTGTTCCTCGATGAACTCGTCCACCGCGTCCGTGCCGTAGGCCTGTGCCTGGCGCTTGGCGGACAGGCCGCGCAGGACCTCGATGCCGATGGGAATCACCGAGACCAGCACAATGGCGATGAAGATGATGTCCAGGTTGTCCCGGACCCACGGAACTTTGTCGCCCAGCAGGTAACCGAGCAGCGTCACACCGCCGCCCCACAGTGCCGCTCCGATGACGTTGTAGAGGAAGAATTTCCTCCTGCTCATTTGCGCCACGCCGACGATCACAGGAACAAAGGTCCGGATGATGGGGACGAAGCGGGCCAGGATCAGTGCTTTGCCGCCGTGCTTTTCAAAGAAGGCGTGCGCATTTTCGACATTCTCGCGCTTGAAGAGCTTGGCGTTTGGCTTGTTGAAGATGGCGGGACCGGCCTTTGAACCGATGAGGTAGCCGGTCTGGTTGCCGATGATGGCCGAGACTACGATCAGGAGGGCCAAAAGCCAGATGTTGAACTTGATGGTGTCCGTGGCCACCAGCAGGCCGGCGGTGAACAGCATGGAGTCTCCGGGGAGGAAGAACCCCACCAGCAGCCCGGTTTCGGCGAAGACGATGCCGCACACCAGCAGGACCACCCAGGGGGCGAGCGCGGGATCGGCCAGGAAGACCTGGGGGTTCAGCCAATCGGGCAGGAAGGAAGCCATTCTTGGCTGGACCGGTCCCGCACCCACCAGCATGGACACAGCGAGGTCATTCATCACAGGAAAGTTCACCTCTCAAGGGTACTTGACCGGTCTGGGAGGCCTGCGGCGGTAAGGTAGGGGCCGTGGGTTTGGACTTTACGGCGATCGACTTCGAAACGGCCAACGGCTTCCGCGGCTCCCCGTGCTCTGTGGGACTGACGAAGGTAAGGGGCGGGGAAATCGTCGCAGAGGCCTCCTGGCTGATGCGCCCCCCGGCCGGTTATGACCACTTTGACCATCACAACGTCCGGATCCACGGCATCACGGCTGCGGATGTTGCCGGAAGGCCCCGTTTTGGGGAGTTGTTCCCGGAGATTGGCGCGTTCATCGGCGACGACGTGCTTGCAGCCCACAATGCGGCCTTTGACCTGGGCGTGATCCGCTCGGCGCTGGAGGTATCGGGCCTGCCCGGTCCCGCCTACGACTACGTCTGCACCGTCATGCTGTCCCGGCGCTGCTACTCGCTCGTCTCCAACTCGCTTCCCTTCGCCGCCGAGGAAGCGGGCGTACCGCTGGTCAACCACCACGACGCCGCCGAGGACGCCCGCGCCTGTGCCGGGATCCTCGTCGACATCGCCGCGCGCAACGGTGCCAACAGCATCGCCGAACTCTTCCTCTCCCTGGGGCTGGCCATGCCGCACCAGCAGGCCTTCGATCCCGCCTCGGGCGACCTGTCGAAGCCAAGCGTGGCGGCCATGGCTGCTGCGTCCGGCAACGGTGCCGCACTGGTGCGCCGGTTCCAGTCCGGCTGGCCCGAGGAAGGGCTGAACCCGGAACCCAACCTGGACGCCGAGCCAGGCCATCCGTTGTACGCGCAGACGGTGGTATTCACCGGGCAGCTCTCCATTGCCCGTCCGGAAGCGAAGCTGCGCTCGGCCAGGTGCGGTGCCCGGACGGAAAGCCGGGTCACCGGCCGTACCACCGTGCTGGTGGTGGGGGATGGCTTCGTTGCCTCAGACCTGCGCTCCGGCAGGCTCACCGGCAAGGCGCGCCGCGTCCTGGAGCTCCATGAGCGGGGACAAGCCATCGAAGTGCTGTCCGAGGGTGAGTTCCTCCAGATGGCGGGCAACGGGGACGCCCTGCACGCCGACCCCGGGGAAACCTGGGACGGCGCCCGCGCGACTGCCGTCAGCGCCTGACGCGGCCGGCACTCAAAGTCGCGCCCGCTTCATGCGGCGCAACACAGCTTGGCAGCCCTGCCACAGGCTCCTAGCCTTGCCATATGGCGTCCCTGTTCGCTTTTCCCAATCCCGTCAACGAGTACGCCGCCCGTGTCACGGCAGCGCTCGTGGTGCTGCTCGCCGTCGTCACCGCCTTGGCGGGCTCCGGGTGGGGGCTGCTGGCCATCTCCATCGGGTTCTGGCTGCGTCTGCTCTTCGGCCCGCGGATTTCACCCCTGGCGCTGCTCTCAGTCAAGGTCATCACTCCGCGGCTGGGAAAGGTAAGACTTGTGCCGGGGCCGCCCAAGCGCTTTGCCCAGGGGATAGGTGCCGCCGTATCCACCTCGGCGCTGCTCCTGTTCGCCGCAGGTGCAGCAGCCGCAGCCTGGACCCTCCTGGGGATCCTGGTGGTGGCAGCCTCCCTGGAGGCCTTCGCCGGGTTCTGCCTGGGGTGCGCCATCTTCGGGTTCCTGCAGCGCCGCGGGCTGGTCCCCGAGGACGTCTGCGAGGCCTGCAACAACATCAGCCTTCGCCGGTTGTGACCTTCACCAACTGATTGGCCATGCCGCGGACCACCCCGGGCGCTTCCAGGGCCCCGAGCCACTGCGCCGGCAGGCAGTCTTCCCCATAGAAGGCGCCCAGGATGTTCCCTGCCAGCGAGCCCGTGGTACTGCTGGGGCCGTCATGGTTCACGGCCAGAACAACAGCGTCCCGGAAATGCCGGCCGGGCCCGGCGTCCGCGTCGTCAGCGGGCAACGTGGCCAGGACTGCATACAGTGCGACGGCGAGTGCCTCCTCCGCCATCCGGCCCCCGCCAAGCACGTGGACCAGTTCCTCCGGGGCAACGATTGCCTTGTCGGCGAGACGAAGGGCGGCCTCAAGCCTCTCCGGGAGTTCCGGCGCCACGTCCGGGAGGGTGGCCGCGTGCGCGGCCACCGCGGCAGCGGCGTCCCGCAGCGCCTCGCCGGACACGAGCTTATGGATCAGGAGACTGAAGATTCCGGCGCTCTGGCGGGCGGAAGGGTGCCCGTGCGTGAGGGAAGCGGCGTCGGAACTGAGCTTGTAGACGGCGTCGGGCGCAATATGTGGAATCAGCCCGAACGGCGCCGAACGCATCACCGTGCCGGCGCCTTTGGCCTCGGGGTTGACGGGGCGGACCGACGTGCCCATCTCGCCGGAGGCCAGCCCGGTGATGCAGTCCTGCTCCGGATGCCGGCGCTGCCGCAGCACCTCGTTGCCGTCGATCCAGCGGGGCTGGGGTGCGGGCGCTGAAGCCCCGGCGTCTTCGCCCTGGTTGGCCAGCCAGCGCAGGTACGCCAGCCAGAGGCAGGCGTTCACATCCGCACCCACCCCCTCGTTGGCCCACTCCAACGCCTCCACCAGCCCGTCCACGGTATACAGGGTCAGCTGCGTGTCGTCGGAAAAAGGCCAGGAACCGGACAGAGCGTCAAACCCGCTCAGGCCCCGGGCTCCGAAGCGCCGGCGGATGGCGCCGATGGAATCAGCCTCCACCGCATAGCCCAGTGCATCCCCCAGCGCCCCGCCCAGCAGCGCGCCATGGATCCGGGACTTGAGGGTGGGCGCGGGAATGACGGGGTCGATGCTCATGAAGTAAATTTACCGTCCAAAAACCGGTCCCCCGGTCCGGTCCTTTCCGCCGGGTCCCTTCCGTCCCGCCGGCCATTGCGCACGGCTGGTGTCCAGCCAACGCCCAGCCTGGGCTGGAATACTGCACGGGTTGCCCGGCGCCGCCCCGCAAGCTGGTGGAACCCCCGGAACCGGCAGCAGTTGCCGCTTGCAACGCAAAGCCCCGGCCCCAAGAAGCGAAGGTCCCATCATGAGCACCCCTGTCCCCGCCCGCGACGCACTGCAGCCCGGCGCGGCCACCGCGCCCAGCGCTCTGATGACCCGCCTGGTGGCCGAGGCCTTCGGCAGCCTCTTCCTGGCCGTGGCCGGGCTGGGCGTGCCGCTGTTCAGCATTCCGCAGTCCAGCCCGGTGCCGGCGGCCCTTGCCGCCGGCCTGGCCATCACGGCGGCAATGCTCGCCTTCGGACACATCTCCGGCGGCCATTTCAATCCCGCCGTCACCCTGGGTCACCTCCTGGCGGGACGGATCCGTGCCGGCGCCGCCGCCGCATACGCCGCCGCCCAGGTGGTGGGAGCCCTGGTGGGTGCCCTTGCCCTGTTCGGCATCCTCCGCACCCTGCCCAGCATCCCTGACAGCCGTACTGCTTTCGACACCGTGACCGCGGGCTTCGGCGAGCATTCCATCATTCAGGCCCCGCTCGCCGCCGTCGTGCTCCTGGAACTGCTGGGGGCCGCGATCATCGTGGCTGTCTTCCTTGCCGCCGGCCGCTCCGGCGGCAGCCGCAGCGCGGCGCCGGTTGCCGTCGGCCTGTCCTTCGCGGCCCTGCTGCAGGTGGGCCAGTCGGTGGGGAACCTGCCGTACAACCCCGCCCGCGCCGTCGCCTCCGCCGTCTTCAGTTCCGGCTGGGCCGTGGAGCAGCTGTGGGTCTTCCTGGTCGCGCCGCTGGCCGGCGCTGCCATCGCGGGGCTGGCGTTCCGCATTACCGGAGTGGCTGAGTCCGCTGCATCCGTTGAGGACGGCGCGGACCTCCATGACGACGAGGGCGCCGCCGAGGCTGACGACGACGCCGGGGAGGCCGACGACGACGCCATGGACAGTGCCGGCACGGACAGGGCTGTGCCCGCAGCGGCCGCCCGGCAGGACGCAGGCGGCGTCAACGAGGCGCAGGAGTTTTTCGAAGGAAAACGGTCCTGACCGCCGCTGGCCGCGGCGTTTTCCTTGAGTGTCAGTGGTTGCCGATAGCTTAGGGATATGCGGTTACTTCACACCTCGGACTGGCATCTGGGCCGTTCCTTCCACGGCGTCGGCATGCTGGACGCCCAGCGCGCCTTCGTTGACCAGCTGGTGGCAGCGGTCCAGCGGGACAGCGTGGACGTTGTCCTGATCGCCGGCGACGTCTATGACCGGGCGCTGCCGGGCGTGGACGTGGTCCACCTGCTTGATGACGCACTGGTCCGCCTGACTGCCACGGGTGCAAAAGTGGTGCTTACCAGCGGGAACCACGACTCCGCCATCCGCCTGGGTTTCGCCTCCCGCCTGCTGGAACGCGGGGGAGTGCACCTGCGCACCAGGGTGGAGGACCTCGCCCACCCGCTCCTGCTGCCGCTGGGCGCGGATGCTGCCGGAAAGGACGCCGTCCTCGCGCTGTACGGCATCCCATGGCTTGAGCCCAGGCTTGTCGCCGAACAGCTGGGGGCGGAAACGCCAAGCCATTTCGAGGTAACCCGGGCGGCCACCGCCCTGATCCGGGAAGACATCGCCCGGCGTGCGGCTACCGCCACCGTCCACTCCGTAATCCTGGCCCACACCTTCGCCAGCGGAGGCATCAGTTCGGACAGCGAACGGGACCTCAGCATCGGCGGCGTGGGCGCGGTGCCGCTGGACCTCTTCGACGGCTTCAGCTACACCGCCCTGGGCCACCTGCACGGGCGTCAACAGCTGTCCGGCTCCGTCAGGTATTCCGGGTCGCCGCTGGCCTATTCCTTCTCCGAGGCCGCCCACCGGAAGGGTGCCTGGCTGGTGGACATCGGTCCGGCGGGAGTCACATCCGTGGCGGAGGTCCTGTGGGAGGCCCCGCGGTCCCTCGCCGTACTGCGCGGAACCCTGGAAGATCTCCTGGCGGACCCGGGCCACGCCTGGGCTGAGACCGCCTACTGCCAGATCACCCTGACGGATGCCCAGCGTCCCGCCCGTGCCATGGAACGGCTCCGCGCCAGGTTCCCGGACACCCTGGTCCTGTCCTTCGATCCGCAGGGCGGGGCTGCCGCCCCCCAGGCCAGCTACAGCAGCAGGCTCGCGGGCGCACCGGATGACCTCGCCCTGTGCTGCGGTTTCCTGGAGCATGTGCGGGGACGGGCTGCAGACCCGGCGGAGAAGAACGCGCTCGCCGCCGCGCTGGAAAACGTCAGGCTGCTGGAGGCGTCACGGTGAGGATCCACCATCTGCGCATCTCCGGGTTCGGCCCTTTCGCCGGAACCGAGGACATCGACTTTGACCGCCTCAGCGCCCATGGCCTGTTCCTGCTGAACGGGCCCACCGGTGCCGGCAAGACCAGCGTGCTGGATGCCATCTGCTTTGCCCTGTACGGATCTGTCCCCGGTGCCCGGCAGGACGGCAAGCGGCTGCGCAGCGACCACGCGGAACCTGGTCAGGAACCTGCCGTGACCTGCGAGTTCTCCTCGCAGGGCCGCCGCTTCGAAGTGACCCGCTCGCCGGCGTGGGACAAGCCCAGCGCGCGGGGCAAGAATGGCTTCACGGTCCAGCAGGCAAAGACGCTGCTCCGCGAACGGATCGATGGTGCGTGGGTGGAAAAGTCCGCCCGCAACGACGAAGCAGGCGCGGAGATCATGGCGCTGCTGGGCATGGACCGTGAGCAGTTCACCCGGGTGGTCATGCTGCCGCAGGGTGATTTCGCTGCCTTCCTCCGCTCCAAGGCCGCCGACCGCCTGGACCTGCTGCAAAAGCTCTTCGGCACCCAGCGCTTCGAGGCCCTGGAACAGGAACTCTCGCGTCAGGCTGCCGCCGCCCGGGAGGACGTCGCCGCCCTGTCCGGCCAACTCGGCCTCCTTGCCTCGCGTGCCGAAACCGAGGCCGCTCCGCTCCGGCTTCCTGATGCCGGAGCTCCGCCGGCGGACGACGTCCCCGGCCGCCTTGACTGGCTGCAGGCTTCCGTTGCCGGCCGGCTGGCGGAACTCACGGAGCACGCCGCAGCCGCGGCGGCGCTCAGCCAGGACCGCCGAAGTGAGGTGGACAGCGAAGCCGCGCGGCATGAGCGGCACCGGAAACTCCAGGCGGCCACCGCCCGGCGGAAGTCCGTGGAGGACGGGGCCGCGCATCGCGATGAGCTCTCCTCCCGTCTGGCCCGGCACCGCCAGGCCGAGGTCCTCCAGGGGCAGCTGCAGGCCGTGGACGCTGCGGCAGCCAAGGTCCACAACGCGGAAGCCGCTGCAGAATCTGCCCTGACGTTGCTGCGGATGGCTGCCACGGACGACGGCGAACTGGCCCGGCTGGGTCTGGAAACCCTGGGCTCCAAAACACTGGGCTCCAAATCACCGGGCTCCGAAACACCGGGCTCCGAAACACTGGGTTTGGAACCATTCGCCGCCGGAGGCAGCGTCCCCGGGGCAGCGGACGAACTGGGCCGGCTGCGTTCGCTGCTGGCCGTCGTCGAGGCCCGGCTGCCGGACGAGGACAGGCTCCAGGACCTGCGGAAGCGGCACCGGAGCCTGGCCGGCCGGCAGGAAGAGCTCCGGCTCACCGTGGAGACGCTGGGGAATCGCGCAGCCCATTTGCAGGACGATCGGGCGGTACTGGCCGACGGTATGGACCAGCTGGAAGCGCGCTCCATCGAGGTGGCACTCCGCCGCAAGGAAGCCGCTGCGGCCGCGGAACTGCTGGACATCGTCCGGCGGCACGGGCGGGCTGCCCAGCGGAGGGACCTGGCCAGGATCCGCCATGACGATTCGCGGGAGGACCTCCTGGAGGCAAAACGCCATTGGCTGGACCTGCGGGAGGTCAGGCTCGCCAACGCCGCATCCGAGCTGGCAGCCAAGCTGGTTGCCGGCGAGCCCTGTCCCGTCTGCGGAAGCGGGCAGCATCCCCGCCCCGCGGATGGCGGCACTACCGGCCCGGGCCTGGCCCAGGATGAAGAGGAAGCCCACCGCTTATACGAGGCCGCAGAGGCAGCCCATGCCCTTGTTGCCGCTGACCTTGCAGAAGCGGAGCAGGCCGTGGCAGTCCTCGCGGGCCAGGGCGGGACCACCCCTGTTGAAGAGGCACGTGCCGGTGCCGAGGCCGCCCTCGCTGCCGCCGCGGACGCCGAGCAGGCCGCAGAGGAGCTGCAGGACAGGCGGCAACGGCTGGAAGCGCTGGATGCCGGCCTGGGGCAGGCGCGTGCCGCGCTGTCCGAAACAGAGGCAGAGCTGTCCCGGACTGCCGTGTCCCTTGCCGAGGCGGCCGAACAGGCTGCAGCACTGGACAAGGCGCTCGCCGCCCTGCGCGGCCCCCACCCCAGCTTGACCCGCCGGCTGCGGGCACTCGAGGACGCCGCAGCAGTCCTGGACAAGGCCGTCGAGGCGCAGACGCGGCTGGACGCGGCGCGGCTGCAGTCCGCCGAAGCGCAGGAGCAGTTGGAACTGGCCCTGCCGGGTGCGGGTTTCGCCACGGCAGACGACGTCCGCAGCCAGCTCCTTGGCGCCGCCGAAGCGGCAGCCCTGGAAGCCGCCGGCCGTGCAGCCCAGGACGAAGCCGCGCGCGTTGCCGGATTGTTCGAATCCGAGGACATTGTGCTGGCACTGGCAGAAGCCGCGGACGGCTTCCGGGCAGACGAGGAGCGGCTGGCAGCGCTTCGCCTGGAGGCGGCCACTGCCCAGAATGACGCGCGGGAAGCCGATCTTGCCGCCGGTCTCGCCTCGCGTTGCCTGGAATCCCTGAAAACGATCGCCGCCGACTACCAGGAGCTGGTCCGCGCATCCCGGGAACCGGCGGAGCGGGCACAGATGCTTGCCGGGCTGGCTGACGCCGCAGCCGGCCGGGGTGAGAACACGTACCGGATGAGCCTGAACAGCTACGTCCTGGCGGCGAGGCTGGAGCAGGTGGCCCTCGCCGCGTCCGAACGCCTGGTGGCCATGAGTGATGGCCGCTACCTGCTCCAGCACACCGACGCCAAGGCAGCGCGTGGCGCAAAATCAGGGCTGGGACTTGAAGTGGTGGACCAGTGGACGGGCTTCCGGCGGGACACCTCCACCCTGTCCGGGGGCGAGTCCTTCATGGCGTCGCTCTCGCTGGCACTCGGGCTGGCGGACGTCGTCCAGCAGGAAGCCGGAGGGGTGGAAATCGAGACCCTGTTCGTGGATGAGGGCTTCGGAAGCCTGGACGAACAGTCCTTGGAACAGGTCATGGATGCCATTGAGGGGCTCCGCGACGGCGGCAGGGTGGTGGGACTGGTCAGCCATGTTGCCGAGATGAAACAGCGCATCGGGACCCAGCTGCAAGTGATCAAGAGCCGGAACGGCTCCACGCTGCGGATCTCCGAGACTGTGGACGCCCTCGCCTGACCAGGCCGATATGATGGAGCGCGTTACCGGGTTGCGCGCATCGGGAGGAGGGACGATGCGCACCTATTGAACGAGCCCGGAATTGACACCACAAACTACTCCTTCAACCACCCCCGACACTCCTGCCGGCACCGCCGCAGAGCAGGAAACCTCCAGCCCGGACTCCATGGAACGGGCAGCGAGGGGGCGTTTTTCCCGGCTGCCGCAGCTCGCCGGCAGAAGCTTCATTCCCTTGGGACTTTTTGCGCGGCTTCCCCTGGCCATGCTGGCCATGGGCACGCTGACCCTGGTCACCTCGGTCACGGGTTCCTTCGCCACCGGCGGGGCCGCGGCCGGCGCGGTGGGCATCGGCTCCGCGCTCGGAGCTCCGGTGCTTGGAGCCCTGGCGGACAGGCGGGGACAACGGCCCGTCCTGCTCCTGTCCGCTCTGCTCAACACCGTGGCGGTGCTGGCCCTGGTCTTCATCGCCAACACCACATCCGAGGCGGGGGATTTCCCGCCCGCCGTCCTGGTGGCCGCCTTCGCCGCCGGCGCCACCTGCCCCCAGGTGGGACCCCTGGCCCGGGTCAGGTGGATGGCGCTGACAGCCAATGCCGCAGGTCCGTCGGCGCCGTCCGGTGGCGCTGCCCGTGAGCTGGACACCGCGCTCTCCTACGAGAGCACGGCCGATGAACTGACGTTTGTCCTGGGGCCGGCCCTGGTGGGAATCCTGGCCAGCCTCGTGGCGCCCTGGCTTCCCCTGGCGCTGGCAGCGGCCATGACCATCACCCTTGTCCCTGCCTTCGCGGTGCACCCTACCCATGGCGCCGTACCTGCCACCGGTCGTCCCGTCCGCAGGAAGGGCACGGGCAGGGCACAACCCGTGAAGCTGCCATGGGTCGTTGCCTTGCCGGTTCTGGCCATGGTCTGCATGGGGACCTTTTTCGGTTCCACCCAGGCCGCCCTCAGCGCCTTCTCTGCGGGGCTCGCAGGCACGGAAATTGCGGGCCTGCTGTACGCCGTGATGGGCCTAAGCTCTGCAGTGGCGGCATTCTCGGTTGCCTACTGGCCGCGGCGCGCCGGCCTGGCACTGCGCTGGGTGCTGTGCGCAGCCCTGATGGCGGGGCTGGCGGTCCTGCTGCTGGTGCCGGCATCGCTGCCCATGATGGCGGCGGTCCTGCTGGTCCTTGGACTCCCGGTGGGTCCGGTCATGGTCACGGTCTTCGCCGTGGGCGGACAGGTGGCTCCCGCCGGCCGGCTTGGCACGGTCATGACCGCCCTGGCCAGCGGTATTGTCGCCGGAACGGCCATCGGGTCCTCGATTGGGGGACAGCTGGCCCAACTCCACGGCCCGGCGGCCGCGTTCCTTGTCCCGGTCTGCGCGGCCGCAGCGCTGGCGCTGCTTGGGGCCGGGGCCGCCGTCGTGCTCCGCCGGAGGACCTGACAGGGCCTCCATGCCAGCCTGCCGCCCTCCCGCTGCTACGCCAGTTGGCCCTCGATCCTGGCCGCGCTTGCGGCGATGGCCGCCCCCACCGTTTCCGGATCATGGGCGGAACGGATGTAGACGACGGCGAGGGCGGCCGGGCGCCCGCCGGGCACCCGGACAGGGGCTGCCAGCGAGGAAACCCCGGCAATGACCTCGTCATGGCTGGCTGAGTAACCCCTCCTCCGCGCTTCCGACGCCTCCGGACGGTAGGGGATACCCGTATCCAAGCGGTCCCACTCGGCTTCGGAAAGGGCCGACTGGATGGCGATACCCGGCGCGCCTGCGTTGATGGGGTGGCGCGTACCAGGGTGCTGGGCCACGGTGGCGCCCGAATGCCGCGGCTCAACCGTGACGAGCGTGATGCAGTCATGGTGGTCCCACACCGCAACGAACGCCGTCATATCCAGCGAGTTCGCCAACTGGGTGAGCTCGGGAAGGGCGGCGCTCTGCAGGTTGCGCGATACTCCCCGGGCCAGGACTGCCAGGCCGGGGCCGGGCTGGACCCGTCCGGCATCGTCACGCACCAGGAGGGAATGGTCTTCCAGGGTACGCAGGATCCGGTAGGCCACCGAACGGTGGACACCCATGGCGTCGGCCAGTTCGGCGATGGTCAGCGGGCCCGGGGCAGCTGCCAGGATCTCAAGGGCGCGGATGCCGCGCGAAAGGGTCTGGGACGGCGAAGCCTGCGGCTCCGCCGTCCGGGCTGCGGCTGCTGGAGGTGTCATGAAATCCATCCTAGGGGCGAACGCGCGGCCTGCCGTGACTCTTGTCTCATCCGGGCGCACCGGGTATTGTCCTCTATACGAACTTGCAGTTCGAATATAGAACTCATGCCGGGCACATCCCTTTGAAAAAAATCCCCACCCCGTGTCCCGCATCACAATTCCGTAGTACCCTACTAACTAACTGACCGTTCTGTCGGTAATTCTGAAGGCGTCCGGGTGGCACTGCTGCCCAATAAACAATGGAGTTTCAATGACCACACCTTCCAAGGTGGATACCCCCGCCGGTCCCAGCAGCCGGCGGGAGGAACGCAAGGTCCTCGCCGGCACCCTCGTCGGCACCACCATCGAGTGGTACGACTTCTTCATCTTTGCCCAGCTGACCGCAACGCTGCTGTCGCCGCTGTTCCTGGCACCGCTGAACGAGTCCAACCCGGGACTGGCGCAGATCCTCTCGTTTGCCCTCATCGGCATCAGCTTCCTGTTCCGCCCGCTCGGCGCTGTTGTCGCCGGACACCTGGGCGACCGCCTGGGGCGTAAGGCGATGCTGGTCTTCACCCTGGTCATGATGGGCGCCGCGACGGCTCTGATCGGCATGCTCCCCACGTATGCGCAGATCGGTGCCTGGGCTCCCATCCTGCTGATCCTGCTGCGCGTCATCCAGGGCTTCTCGGCCGGCGGGGAATGGGGCGGCGCCGCCCTGATGGCTGTTGAGCATGCACCCATCAGCCGCCGCGGCCTGTTCGGAGCCTACCCGCAGATCGGCGTACCCGTAGGCATGATCCTGGCCACCGGCCTGCTCTACTTCCTCAACACCGGCATGTCCAAGGAAGACTTCGCGGCATGGGGCTGGCGCGTGCCGTTCCTGCTCTCCATCGTCCTGATCGTGGTGGGCTACCTGATCCGCCGCGCAGTCGCCGAGAGCCCCGTCTTCCAGGAGATGGCCCTGCGGAAGAAGGAAAGCAAAGCGCCGCTGGGCGAGCTGATCCGGAACCACAAACTGCCCGTCCTGTACTCCACCCTGATCTTCATCGGCAACAACGCCGCCGGGTACCTGCTGATCGCGTTCTTCATCTCCTACGCGACCAAGACCCTGAAGATGCCCACCCCGCAGATCCTCCTGGCCACCACGCTGGCGTCCTTTGGCTGGCTGATCTTCACCCTGGTGGGCGGCTGGCTGTCGGACCGGATCGGCCGCGTGAAGACCTTCCTCACCGGCTACGCCATCGTCTTTGCCTGGATGATCCCCATGTTCGCCCTCATCGACACCAAGAACATCCTGCTCTACGGCGTCGCCCTGTTCGTCCTGACCATCGGCCTGGGCCTGTCCTACGGTCCCATGTCGGCCATGTATGCAGAGATGTTCCCCGCCAACGTCAGGTACTCCGGCATCTCCATCGGCTACGCCTTCGGCGCCATCCTGGGCGGCGCCTTCGCGGCCACCATTGCCGAGTCACTGCTGCAGGCCACCAAGTGGACCGGTTCGATCGGCATCTACATCATGGTCCTCTGCGTCATTTCGGCCGTCGGCGTGGTGCTGGCCAAGGAAACCAAGGGCCGCCCGCTGGGCGTCAGCAACCACCACTGATCCCCATCGCCCCCGGACGACGTGGGCAGGACTGCAGGCCCGGACCGCAAGGTCCGGGCCTGCTGTGCTTCCGGGCGGCCTAGTGCGCCAGCAGCCTGACCGCGTCGTCGTCGCTCAACTGCCCAAAGTGCCGGTAATAGCTTCCAACAGCCCGGAATCTTCCCGGCAGGTGCAGGCACACCACGGCTTCGCACACACGCTCAAGCGAGGCTTCGGCGTCGATCGATCCCACGGGAGCTGCCGCCACCACGGCAGCCGCGCCGCCCTCCCGCATGGCTTCGACGGCGGCACGCATCGTGG
Organism: Arthrobacter sp. NicSoilB11; assembly: GCF_019977375.1. Lineage (NCBI taxonomy): Bacteria > Bacillati > Actinomycetota > Actinomycetes > Micrococcales > Micrococcaceae > Arthrobacter > Arthrobacter sp. NicSoilB11. The sequence continues at coordinate 2,675,871 of NZ_AP024657.1, read as the reverse complement.
CGCCCGTGGCCAGGCCGTCATCCACCAGGAGGACGGTCCTGTCCGCCACGTCGATGCCGGTTCCCGGATACAGCTCCACCCGACGGAGCAGTTCGTCCCGTTCGCGCCTCTCAACGTCATCCAGCCATTCCTGCTGCACGCCGTGGTCAAGGACGCGTTCCAGCAACGGCTTGTTGATCAACCGGACCGTGCGCCCTTGCGCCCAGGCCAGCGCCCCAAAGGCGGTTTCCTCGTGACCCGGAATGCCCAGCTTCCGCACCAGGACGGTGCCCAGGGGCAGGCCGAGGGCAGCCGCTGCAGCCGCGGCGACAGGAATACCGCCGCGCGCCAGGCCCAGGACCACGGTGTCCGGCTGTTCCTGGAACTGTCCAAGCGCAGCGGCCAGGCGGTGGCCGGCGTCAGTGCGGTCTTCGAAACGCGTACCCATCTGTCCCTCCCGGCAACTGCGGCCTGCCTGCCCCCAGCGTACTGCTGGATGCCCTGGCGGTTTCAGCCCGGGGCCAGGCTTTCCAGCAAGACCCGGGCCCTGCCTAGACGGACAGGAACGAGATCGCGGCCTGCTTGAAGGCCCTGCTGGTGATGGCGTTGGTGTGGTTCCGGCCCGGGAGGACCAGCTGTTCGACCATGGAACCGGCGCCGCGGGCCAGCTCGGCGAGCCTGGGCAGGATCGCAGCGCGTTCGTCCTTGTCGCCCGCCACCAGCAGCATGGGAACATGGGGGACTGCCTCGGCGGGGTCGTAGGGCTCGGCCTTGATGGCCTCCACCAGGGACAGCAGCGCGAAGATGTTGTTGTTCGGCAGCAGCAATGCCATCTTCAGGAGCTGGGCGGTTGATTCGTCCTGGATCGGTGTCCCGTCCGCAAGGTAGTCCTGGGCGGCGATGAGATCGAATGCAGCAAGGGGGTCGGAGTCGTTGGGGCCGCCGAGCACCAGCCGGTGCACCAGCTCGGGCTGGGTTGCGGCGAACTCCCAGGCGAGCCTGGATCCCAGGGAGTAGCCTACGACGTCCAGCCCGCTGGAAGGGTCGCCGTCCTGCAGGGGGTGGACGCCGGCGTCGAACGCCGCCTGGAGCAGGTCCGCCCTGATCCTGCTGGGGGAGTAGGAGTCACGGTCCTCCGGCGCGCCGCTGCGGCCGTGGCCGGGAAGGTCCACGGTGATGACCCGGCGGCCGGCCTCGAGCAGCGCCGACACCCAGCCGGTGTCCTCCCAATTGAGCTTGGAGGAGGAGGAGAAGCCGTGCAGCAGCAGGACCGGCCGCAGGCCGGCATCGTTTGCGGGCTCATGGACCGCCACATACAGCTGGGGGTCGGTGCCTTCAACGGTGTGCGCGTGCTGCTGTCCGGTGTGCCTGCCGCTCATGGTGTCAGTTCCCCAATCAGGTACGGCGCCTGGGCGGGCCCGGCGCGTCGGTGCGTCTTCCTTGGAAAGGTACGCACCACTCTACCTGTTGGCAGGCTGGTCCCTGCCGGTGAGGCGGGCCCCGGCAGCACACGCCAGCGCGATGCCGGCAACCAGGGCGAAGGTGCTGAAAAGCTGCACCCGGCTGCTCTCCGCGCTGAGGCCGACGGCAAAAATCACCCCAAGGAGGACCAGGCCCAGGATGGTCAGGCCGGGAAAGCCCTTCATCCGCAGCGGAAGCGGGATTCCGTCCCGGTCTGCCCGGCGGCGCAGGATCAACTGGGAGACCAGGGCGCTGCCCCAGACCACCAGGCACGTCGATCCCACCAGCTGGAACAGGGCGGGCAGGATCCGGTCCGGGAACAGCAGCTCCAGGACGGTGGCGATGAAGCCGAAGGCCACCGATACCGCCACTGCGGCCAGGGGCACGGCGGCGCCGTTGAGGCGGGTCAGGACGCGCGGCGCTTCACCGCGCTGCGCCAGGGAGTACACCATGCGGGACGCGCCATAGAGGTTGGCGTTCAGTGCCGAGAGAAGTGCGACGACGGCCACCAAGGTGATTGCGGTGGACGCACCGGGGATCCGGGCCGCATCCAGCACCCCGGCGAAGGGCGAGGCCAGGCTGCTGGATGTGGCGGGGAGGACGGCGGCGATGACGAAGACGGAGCCGATGTAGAACACCAGGATGCGCCACACCACGGTCCGGATGGCCTTGCCCACGCTGCGTTCCGGGTCCTCGGTTTCGGCCGCGGCCACCGAGACGATTTCCGTCCCGCCGAATGCGAAGATCACCACGAACAGGGCCGCCGCAACGCCGCCCAGACCCTGGGGAGCAAAGTTGCCGGTAAGGTTTCCGGCTCCCGGGGAGTCGACGCCGGGCAGCAGCCCCAGGAGCAAAGCGGCCCCCACTGCAAGGAACAGCACGATGACGGCCACCTTGAGGATGGCGAACCAGAACTCGAACTCACCGAAGTTCCGGACACCGGCCAGGTTGATGCCGGTAAACACCACCATGAACAGCAGCGCCAGCGCCCAGGCCGGGATCATGGGCCAGACGGAGAACAGCAGCCCGGCGGCGCCCAGTGCCTCGGCTGCGATCACCACCACCAGCTGCAGCCACCACAGCCATCCGATGGTGGCCCCGGCCGTACGGCCCATGGCCCGCCCGGCGTAAACGGAAAAGGCGCCGCTGTTCGGGTTGGCGGCCGCCATTTCGCCCAAGGCCCACATCACCAGGATGATCAGCGTGCCGGCCACCAGGTAGGAGATGAGGACTGCCGGTCCGGCGGCCTGGACCCCGGCACCCGATCCCAGGAACAAGCCTGCGCCGATGGCACTGCCCAGCCCCATCATGGTGAGCTGGCGCGGCTTCATGCTGTGGCTTGCCGGCGTCTTGGGCGGGGCTGCGGCGGACATGGTCCGGCCAGACTTCATCGTCATTGGGATGGTGCACCTTCTGGAGCTGGTTCGACAGTCCGGTCCGGATGGTCCGGGGGTCCTTGTGGGACCTTTTGAATTTACCGGCTTCGAGGAGCCGCCCAAAAACGGCAGGAAGAACCGCCAGGGGAGAAGGGCGGGCGCGCCCTTGACCCTGGACCGTTCCGGCGTCCCCAGGCGGCAGCAGAAACATTTCCCATTCCTGCGCTGCTGGTCGTAGAATTAGTTTTGGTCAACTTGACCATAACTCTGAAGAACCGCCGCATCCGGCGATGGGCACGACGAGAGGCGGTGGAACGTGTACTACAGCTCGGCAAACGTGTCTGAGCGGCAGGCCGCGCCGCCGTCGCTGGCCATTTCCACGGTGATCTTCGCCCTGCGGCCCAGTGAAACGTCGGGCCGTCCCACGCTGTGGCTGCCCCTGGTGCGGCGCATCCGTGAGCCCTTCAAGGGGCTGTGGGCACTGCCGGGCGGCCCCCTCAGCCATGAGGAGTCGCTCCAGGACGCCGCGGCCAGGAACCTGCGGGAAACCACAGGCCTGGCGCCCCGCTACCTTGAGCAGCTGTACGCCTTCGGCGGCCTGCACCGCTCACCCACGCAGCGCGTGGTCTCCATCGTGTACTGGGCCCTGGTCCAGCCCACGGAGGCTGCGCTCGCCGACGAATCCGAGAACGTGCGGTGGTTCCGCGCGGACCGCCTGGGCGGGCTGGCCTTCGACCACAACGCGATCGTTGACTACGCCCTCGGGCGACTGCGCAACAAGCTGGCCTACGGCTCAGTGGCGTACCACCTGCTGGGCGAGTACTTCACCCTGGCCCAGGTCCGCGAAGTCTACGAAGCTGTCCTGGACCGCGAACTGGATCCCGCCAACTTCCGCCGGCAACTCAAATCCACCCCGGAAATCGAAGAAACCGGGGAATACCTCCAAGGCGGGAAACACCGTCCGCCACGCCTCTACCGCTACACCGGCCGGCCAGGCCTTGACCCAGACAACAGGAGCACACCATGAGCAGCGTCAACACGGCAATCCAGCTGATCACGCGCGAACAGGCCGAAAAAGGCGCAGCCGAACGCAGCACCTGCAGCCCGGCACTGGCGAGCGGACCCTGGGACTACGACCTGGCCGAGGCGCTGGCGGGTGTCCCCGCCTACGGCCCGGGTGCATCCAGCGCCGACCCCGCCCCCGCCACCACCCCGCGCCAGGGCCAGCTCCCCGAGGAATACAAGCGGGCCAGCGACGCCGAACTCGGCGAACGGATCAAAGCCGCCAAAGCCGAACTGGGCGAACGCGCCGTCATCCTGGGCCACTTCTACCAGCGCGACGAGGTGATCCAGTACGCCGACTTCGTGGGTGACTCCTTCCAGCTCGCCAACGCGGCACTCACCAGGCCGGAGGCCGAGGCGATCGTCTTCTGCGGGGTCCATTTCATGGCCGAAACCGCGGACATTCTCTCCACCCCGGAGCAGGCGGTCATCCTGCCCAACCTCGCCGCCGGCTGCTCCATGGCCGACATGGCGGACGCGGACTCCGTGGAGGAATGCTGGGAGCAGCTGGCGGAGATCTTCGGCACCGAGCCCGACGCCGACGGCCGGGTTCCGGTCATCCCCGTCACCTACATGAATTCCTCCGCAGCCCTGAAGGCTTTCTGCGGCGAGCACGGCGGCATCGTCTGCACCTCCTCCAACGCCAGGACCGTCCTGGAGTGGGCGTTCCAGCGCGGACAGCGGGTGCTGTTCTTCCCCGACCAGCACCTCGGCCGCAACACCGCCAAGGCCCTGGGCGTACCGCTTGGGCAGATGCCCATGTGGAACCCGCGCAAGGACCTCGGCGGCAACGACGAACAGGCGCTGCTCGACTCCCGGGTGATCCTCTGGCACGGGTTCTGCTCCGTGCACAAGCGCTTCAACGTAGCCCAGATCGAGAAGGCCCGCGCCGATTTCCCCGGCGTGCAGGTGATCGTGCACCCCGAATGCCCCATGGAAGTGGTGGACGCCGCCGATTCCGCCGGCTCCACCGACTTCATCAAGAAAGCCATCGCCGCAGCCACCGAGCCCACCACGTTCGCCATCGGCACCGAAATCAACATGGTGAACCGGCTCGCCGCCGAATACCCGCAGCACACCATCTTCTGCCTGGACCCGGTGATCTGCCCCTGCTCCACGATGTACCGCATCCACCCCGGTTACCTTGCCTGGGTGCTGGAGGAACTGGTGGCCGGCCGCATCGTCAACCGCATCACGGTGGCTGACGATGTACAGGCCAACGCCAGGACGGCGCTCGAGCGCATGCTCGCTGCGAGGCCCTGATGCGCCGCGGGCCCGACGCACCCGCCCGCCGGCTCGCCGTCGTCGGAAGCGGCATCGCGGGACTTTACGCCGCCCTGCTTGCCGCAGATGCCGGCGCCGACGTGGTGCTGGTGACCAAAGGCGCACTGGAGCACAGCAACACCTGGTACGCGCAGGGCGGCATCTCCGCCGTGCTCGCCGAACCTGCGCCGGGGGACACCGTTGCCGCGCACATCGCGGACACGCTCCGGGCAGGGGCGGGGCACTGCAACGAGGACGCCGTCCGGCTGATGTGCACGCAGGCACGGCAGGACATCGCCGGCCTCCAGCGCTACGGGGTGGCGTTTGACGCGGGGCCAGCGGAAGCGGGCCACGGTGACGCAAGGCACGACGGCGGCCCGGCCCTTGGGCTCGAGGCAGCACACAGTGCCCCGCGCATCCTGCACGCAGGAGGGGACGCCACGGGCGCGCGCGTCGCCGGTGCACTGATCCAGGCGGTCCTGTCCCTGCGGGACGCGGGTAAGCTGACGCTCCTCACGGAAGCCCACGTCACAGCCCTCACCACCCGCGACGGGAATGTGAGCGGGGTCGAATACCACCAGGACGGCCGCAACCTCAGCCTGGACGCGGACGCCGTCCTGCTCGCCACCGGGGGAGCCGGCCAGTTGTTCGCCCAAACCACCAACCCCGCCGTGGCCACCGCCGACGGCCTGGCGCTCGCCGTCCGCGCCGGCGCAGCCACGGCAGACCTCGAATTCTTCCAGTTCCACCCCACCTGCCTGGTCAGCTCCGCCACCGCCCACCCCGGACGCCTGGACGGACCCCTGCTGATCTCCGAAGCCGTCCGCGGCGAAGGCGCCGTCCTGCTCGACTCCAACGGCCGGCGCTTCATGAAGGCCTACCACCCAGACGCCGAACTGGCACCCCGCGATGTCGTCTCACGCAGCATCGCCCTCCACCTCGCCAAACTCGGTGACCCCAACGGCCACGCCTACCTCGACGCCCGCGCCATCGAACAGGCCAGGGGCAACGGGTTCCTCCAACAGCGGTTCCCCACCCTCACCCGCAAGACCCTCGACGCCGGTATCGACTGGACCCGCGAACTGGTCCCCGTCGCACCCGCCGCCCACTACTGGATGGGCGGCGTAACCACCGACCTCCACGCCCGCACCACCGTCCCCGGGCTCTACGCAGCCGGTGAAGTTGCGTGCACCGGCGTCCAAGGGGCAAACCGGCTGGCCAGCAACTCCCTCCTCGAAGGACTCGTCTTTGGCCGCCGCGCTGTCGAAGACTTCCTCTGCGGTGACGCGCTTCCTTGGGTGTCGCCTGACGGCGCTCCTCCGCTCGCTGTCTCGGCCGCTGCCGGCCTCCCCTTGACGCTCGCTTCCGGAGCACCCTCAGTCGACGTTTGTCGGGTCCCCTTGGGTGCTGCCGCAGAAGGCGCGGCGGACCGGCCAGATGGTCCGCTCGGGAGCCTGCCGTCCAACTTCGGCGGGGGCGGGGAGGCCGGGGAGGCGTTTTCGCGGGGCGCCCTTCGCCGCCTCATGACCTCGCATGCCGGGGTTTTGCGGTCCGGGGAATTGTTGGCTGAGGCTGCTTCCACTCTTGACCGGTGGGCCGCCGTCGTCCGTCCCCATGCTGACTCGCCCTCTGCCGGCCCTGCCGTGCTTGAGGACCGGAACCTGCTGCTGGCCGCCCAGCTGCTCGTCAACGGCGCCCTTGGCCGCCGCGAATCCCTCGGGGCGCACTACCGCAGTGATGATCCCGCAGACCCTGAAACCACTTACCCTCCGCGCCCGAAAGCGAGCCTGCTCCATGACTGAACCCGCCGTGATCGACCAGGCAGCCACCCTGCGCCCCGCACTGGACCTCACCCTTCCCGTGGCACCGGTCAGGGAGATCCTGGAACGGGCCTTCGCCGAGGATGCACCCTCCGGCGACATCACCTCGCAACTGCTCATTCCCGCCTCGGCCCGCGCCACGGCCGTCCTCAATGCCCGGGTGGCCGGGGTCCTCAGCGGCGCAACAGTGTTCCGCGACGCGATGCAGCTGGTGGATCCCGCCACCCAGGTGGAGCTGCTCGTGGCGGACGGGGAAGCGTTCGACGCCGGCACGCACCTTGCGAGGGTCACCGGCAGCGCCCGTTCGGTGCTGATGGCAGAACGCGTGGCGCTCAACCTGGTCCAGCGGATGTCCGCCATCGCCACCAAGACCGCCGCGTTCGTCCGGCTCGCCGAGGGGACCCGGGCCCGCATCACCGACACGCGCAAGACCACGCCGGGCCTGCGCGTGCTGGAACGGTTCGCCGTACGGTGCGGCGGCGGCGCAAACCACCGGTACAGCCTGTCCGACGCGGTGCTGGCCAAGGACAACCACCTGGCCGTGATGACCGGGGGAGACCCGGCAAAGCTCACCGGGCTCCTGCTGGCCGCCAAGGCCCAGCTGGGGCACACCACCCACTTTGAAGTGGAAGTGGACAGCATGGAGCAGATCGAGCCCGTGCTGGCCGCCGGCGTGGACACCATCATGCTGGACAACTTCACGGTTGAGGAGCTGAAGGCCGGCGTGGCCCTCGTGGCCGGTCGCGCCCGCGTGGAAGCAAGCGGCAACGTCAACCCCGGCACCGTCGCGGCGATTGCCGCCACAGGGGTGGACGTCATCTCGGTGGGGGCACTGACGCACACCGTGGCCGCACTGGACCTGGGCCTCGACGTCGAACTGACCGCCTGGTGAGCACGCCATGATCTTCCTCGACGCCGCCGCCACCACCCCCGTCCGCCGCGAAGTACTGGACGCCATGTGGCCTTACCTCACCGGCTCCTTCGGGAACCCCTCCAGCCACCACACCCTTGGTGAGGCGGCAGCTGCGGCGCTCGCGGGGGCGCGGGCAGCGGTGGCCGGCGTCCTTGGCTGCCGGCAGGGCGAGGTCGTGTTCACTTCCGGGGGAACGGAAGCGGACAACCTGGCCGTCAAGGGCATTGCCCTGGCCCGGCAGGCGGCAAACCCGCATTGGAACCGGGTGGTGATCAGCGCCGTCGAACATCCGGCCGTGGAGGAATCCGCGCGCTACCTGGAGCGTTTCCACGGCTTCGTGGTGGACGTGGTGCCGGTCGACGCAACCGGCCAGGTCACCCCTGATGCGCTGGCCGGGGTGCTGTGCCCGGAGACCGCGCTGGTCAGCATCATGTACGCCAACAATGAGGTGGGCACCGTCCAGCCCATCGCCGCGCTCGCAGAACTCGCCCACCACCACGGAATCCCCTTCCATACGGATGCCGTCCAGGCCGCCGGATGGCTGCCGCTGGACACCAAGGCCCTGGGCGTGGACGCCATGAGCATCTCCGGGCACAAGCTGGGGGCGCCCAAAGGCTGCGGCCTGCTCTTCGTCCGGAGCCGTACGCGGCTGGAACCGGTCATTCACGGCGGCGGCCAGGAAAGGGGCCGCCGCTCGGGGACGGAAAACGTGGCCGGGGCGGTGGGGCTGGCCACGGCCCTCACGCTGGCCCACGGCCGGCAGGCCGGCCAGCAGCCAAGGGTGGCCGCCTTGCGGGACCGTTTCATCGCCGCCGTGCTGGCCGCGGTGCCGGACGCTGTCCTGACCGGCCACCCCTCCGAACGGCTGCCCTCCGTAGCATCATTCTGCTTCCCCGGAACCAGCGGCGAGTCTGTGCTGCTGGAGCTGGAACGGAGCGGCGTGGTCTGCTCCAGCGGTTCAGCCTGCGCTGCCGGCTCGGATGCGCCGTCGCCCGTGCTTACCGCGCTGGGAATTTCCGCCGAAGTGGCGCAGACAGCGGTCCGGTTCAGTTTCGACGCATCGGTAACCCGGGAGGAACTGGACGTGGCTGCGGACGCGGTGCGGGCCGCCGTCGCCAGTGTCAAGAACCTGGGCGCGGGCAAAGGCCGCTGACCGTCGCTGCCTGGTCAGCGGTGCCGCGCGCGGCGGAAAATCCAGTGCCGCAGCATGCTGAAGCGCACCGCCGTGGCCAGGAAGCCGGACAACGTGGTGGCCAGCAGTTCGTCCGCCACGGTGGCCTCCGGATTGAACCAGTGCAGCACACCCAGGCTGCTGCCGGTGATCACCAGGGCCACGGCGATCACCACCAGGCCGTTGAGGTGGTCACGGGTGCGGCGCTGCTGGCCTGCGATCTTGAACGTCAGCCGGCGGTTCAAGGCAGTGTTCAAGAGCGACGTGAGGACCAGCGCCACCGCGTTGGCCAGCTGGGCGCCAAGCCATGGCCGCAGCAGCGCGTAGAGGCACAGTGATGCAGCGGTGCAGATGACGCCGACACCGGAGAAGCGGAGCAACTGCCGGATGACCGGATAGCGCAGGACTCCCCGGTAATGCCTGGTGGCAGGCAGGCGCCGGGTGCTGGTCTCCGGTACTGCTGGTGCGGACAGTCCCTGCCTCATCCGGTGGCACCGGCAGGACGGTCAGCGCCGCGGGCAGGGGGCAAGCAGGAGATGCGCACAGGGCGCCCAGGACGAACCGCCATCCGTCAGTACAGCTCGCCCACGGGAATTTCCACTGCCAGCCGGTTGGAGGGCCCGGGCAGCGGGCAGGCCCAGGCCTCGTTGTAGGCGCAGGAGGGGTTGTAGGCGAAATTGAAATCCAGGACGAACATGGCGCCCGGGCCGGTGCCGGCTACGCCGTGGAAGGCGCCCTTGATGGTGTCGATCAGGTAGCGACCCGCCCCGTAGGTGCCGCCGGGCTGGCCTGCCGTGGCATCGCGGAACGGAACGAAGATCCCGCCGCCGTACCCGTGGAGCTTCCACACCGCGAGCTGGCCCATTTCGGGCAAATCGAAGGTGCCCAGCCGGACAAAGTGCACCACGCCGTCGGTCCCGGTGTCGACGCTCATCTCGCGGCCGGCACCCTCTTTGGTCAAGGGCACGTGGAACCGGTAGATGGGATCGTAGTCGGCGGTCTTCAGCCCGGAGAAGCGCGCCTTGCCCGCGGCGGTCAGCGCAGAAGCCGGGTGGGTGGCGAACATCATGTCACGCTGGTGGCGCCAGTACGAGTGTGCCTCGGACGGGCTTTCAACCGAGAGCCGGCGGACGGTGTCGTAGAGCGCAAAGGTCCTCAGCCGCCAGTCGGCGATATCCAGGGCGGAGATGTCCGCCGGGTTGTCTTCGGCTGCGCCGTGCTGCTCTTCCGCCATAACCCCCAGCCTAGTCCCCGGGCAGCGTGGCAGCCGTCCGACGGCGACACGCCGGGTATGTGCCCGGGGGAACGGATGGCCGGCGCCCGGCAGAGGGGGCCACGGAACACCGTTCGCAAGCGCAGGAAACACCGCCGTGCCGGCCCGGAGAGGAGCCATGCCGCTATTAGGCTGGCTTCCATGACAGGCAAGGAAGTATTGAGCGCTCTTCCCCGGATGTCACTGGTGGCCGCCGTGGTCCTGCTGACGGGTTGCTCCGGATCACCGGCCGGCCCGGGATGGACGGCACAGCCGGCAACCTCCGGGGCCGCAATCTCCGGATCTGCAGCGGCCGGGCCAACATCCGGAACGGCGTCGGCGTCACCGGACGCCGGCGGCACCGTCCCGGCCCCTGCCTCCGCAACGGCCGGCGAGCCGCAGGGGGCGGCCACCGCCGCCTCCTGGAAGACATACTCGGATCCTGCCAGGACGGTGAGCTTCGACCTGCCGGCGGACTGGATCGCGCAGTCGGTGGCGCCCGAGGAAGGCGTGCTTCCCGGTGGGCTGAAGATTGAGGTGAAGAAGCCCGACGGAACCTTCGTCGCCGCGCTCAGGACCGGACTGCCGCCGTCGAACGTCGACTGTCCCGACAACGCACGGCACCCGTACACCGTGATCAGCAGCGTGCCTTTTGAGCTCTCCGTCCCGGGCGGGGAGGGAACCATCCCGCCGCGGATGGTCTACCGGGTGATCCAGGGGTACCGCTACTTCGGTTCCTACGGCATCACCAACCTGGTGGGCGGAACAGACGGGCAGGCGTGCGGGCTGCGCAACGTGGTTCGTGGTCCGGCCGGCAAGGGGGACTACTCGTTCGGCGACCTGGTGACCCTCAAAGCCTTTGCGCCGGATGAGAAAGTGGCACCGGCGAAGGCCTTCGACACCCTTGGCCAGGCCGCCCAGTACGTCAACGAAAGCGCTGACTTCGCCAACGTGCAGCGGATGCTAATGTCGCTGAAGGTCAAAAACTAGTCCCGCTGCCGGCACTCACAAGTGCGGGGTGTGCGACTTACCTTCCCCCAACACCCCCGGAGAGACATGGAACGCTCTGTTTCCGCACGCCTGGCCTTCAGGACCATCGCCAACACCAAGGTGGCCATGGCCATCGCCGTAGCACGGAACAGCGGCTACTCATCCTTCACGGAGTCCCTCTCCGTCACTGCCGGCGGGGCCGAGGTTCCTCTCACGGAAGTTTCCGACCACCACGGCGGCCGGTTCCACTACATGGAGTTTGCCCAACCCACCGACGTCAGCGTGGACTATTCCGCCACGGTGACGGGCCGCGCCGTTCCGGAAGACGCCACCCTGGCCGAGCGGATCCGCTACGTCCGCCCCAGCCGGTATGCCGAGTCGGACCGGCTGCTGCCCACGGCCTATGCCGAGTTCGAAGGGGTCCAGGGAGCGGACCTGGTGCGCGCCGTCCGCGACTGGGTCAACGGTGAACTGCGGTACATCAGCGGCTCCTCCCGCGGCACGGACGGTGCCGTGGAGACCCTCCTCAGCAGGCGCGGCGTGTGCCGGGACTTTGCGCACCTGGCCATCGCGCTGCTCCGCTCCAAGGACATCCCGGCCCGGCTGGCGGCCGTCTACGCACCGGGCCTGAGCCCGATGGATTTCCACGCCGTGGCGGAAGCCTACGTGGAGGGGGCCTGGCACGTCATCGACCCCACGGGGCTCGCGCCGCGGGAGTCGATGCTGCGCATTACCGCCGGCCGCGACTCATCAGACACGGCGTTCCTTTCCACGGTGGGTGGAAGCCTGGTGTTGAACCAGCTGCGCGTCACGGCCGTGGTTGACGGGGACCTGCCCGGCGAGGATCCCTCCCGGCTGGTGGCGCTCGGCTGACTGTCCACCCTGGCTGTCCACCCGGCACGGGCCGTCCTGTTCGGCCGGCCCGTGCGGCCGCCGGGAAGCCGCCTGCTACCGCGGAAGGGGACCCAGCGAACTTCGCAGCTTGTCCGTGAGCCGCTTCAGTTCCTTCTGCTCCGCGGCCGTCAGGGCGGGACCCACCAGCGCGGAAATGTCCCGGACGTGCTCGCGGCCGATTTCCTTCTGCAGCTCCCGCCCCTCGTCGGTCAGCTTCAGCAGGATGCCGCGGCCGTCCTCGGGGGCCGGCATTCTGGCCACAAGCCCCCGCTTTTCGAGCCGCTCCACCAGCCTGCTCAGGCTGGACTGGCTCAACAGCACGTTGTCGTTGAGCTCGTTGAGCCGCAGCCAGCCGGACGGGCACCGGGAGAGCGTGAACAGGACGTCGTATTCGTTGACCGCCAGCTTCCGGAAAGCCCGCCCGGACTGCAGCTTGCGCATCACCGCTACCTGGGCGCGGAACAGGGACTCCCAGGTTTCGGCTGCCAGCCGCACCGGCGATTCCGTTCCTCCCGCAGCCATCACGCCTCCGCGGTGGCTTTGTCGGCGTCCTGCGATGCCAGCAGGGCGGCGACACGGCCGGCGTGGGTGGGAGGCTCGGGAACGTGCGCTGGCTTGAGGGCCGCGTACTCCTTGCGGAGCACGGGCAGGACTTCCTCGCCGAACAGGTCCAGCTGCTCCAGGACGGTCTTCAGCGGCAGGCCGGCATGGTCGATCAGGAACAGCTGGCGCTGGTAGTCGCCGAAGTGCTCGCGGAAGGTCAGGGTCTTCTCGATGACTTCCTGCGGGCTGCCCACGGTCAGCGGGGTCTGGGAGGTGAAGTCCTCCAGGGACGGTCCGTGGCCGTACACGGGGGCGTTGTCGAAGTATGGGCGGAATTCGTTTACCGCCTCCTGGGAGTTCTTCCGCATGAAGAACTGGCCGCCGAGCCCGACGATCGCCTGGTCCGCCTTGCCGTGTCCGTAGTGCTCGTACCGCTCGCGGTAGAGGCCGATCAGCTGCTGGTAGTGCTCCTTGGGCCAGAAGATGTTGTTGGCGAAGAAGCCGTCGCCGAAGTACGCGGCCACCTCCGCGATCTGCGGGGTACGGATGGAGCCGTGCCACACGAAGGGGGCCACGCCGTCGAGCGGCCGGGGCGTGGAGGTGAAGTTCTGCAGCGGGGTGCGGAACTTGCCGGACCAGTTGACGGTGTCCTCGTCCCACAGCTTGCGCAGGAGGCTGTAGTTCTCAATGGCCAGCTCCACGCCGTCCTGGATGTTCTTGCCGAACCACGGGTACACCGGGGCGGTGTTGCCGCGGCCCAGGACCAGGTCCACGCGCCCGTCGGACAGGTGCTGGAGCATGGCGAAGTCCTCGGCGATCTTCACCGGGTCATTGGTGGTGATCAGCGTGGTGGCCGTGGAGAGGATGATCCGTTCGGTCTGGGCTGCAATGTACGCGAGGGTGGTGGTGGGTGAGGAGGAGAAGAAGGGCCGGTTGTGGTGCTCGCCCAGGGCGTAGACATCCATGCCGATTTCCTCGACCTTTTTGGCGATGGCCACCGAGGCCTTGATGCGTTCGTGCTCGGTGGGGGTGCGGCCCGTGGTGGGGTCCGTGGTGATGTCGCTGACGCTGAAAACACCGATCTGCATGGCGTGCCTTTCCGTTCCTGGACTTGCTGGGCTTGGCTCCAGTGTAAACCAATTTAGATGCATTTGCATCTATCGCCGGATACAACGCAGCCACGCCGGAAATATTCCGCCGTTTAGTCTGCGCCGGGAGCGGCGCGCCGGCCGCTGACCTTGGGGACCTGGCCGGTGGTCCAGTCCATGAATTCGGCGTCGAGGTCGGCACCCGGTCCCATTTCGGGGCGGGCCTGCAGGTCGCGCAGGAGTGCCTTTTTCTCGCGCCGTCCCTCCACCAGCCGGTACAGCACCGGGACCAGGATCAGGGTCAGTGCGGTGGAGGACACCAGCCCGCCGATCACCACCACGGCCAGCGGCTGCGAGATGAACCCGCCGCCGCCCGTGATGCCCAGGGCCATCGGCGTCAGGGCGAAGACCGTGGCAAGGGCCGTCATCAGGATGGGGCGGAGGCGCTGGCGTGCGCCGTTGGTGATGGCGTCCGCCACGTTCATGCCGGACCTGCCGTCGCGCGGCTGCCGGTACTGGTTGATCAGGTCGATCAGCACGATGGCGTTGGTAACCACGATGCCCACCAGCATCAGCATGCCGATGAGCGACGGCAGGCCCAGGGGCACTCCGGTGAGCAGCAGCAGGGCCACCGCGCCGGTCGCAGCGAACGGAACCGAGACCAGCAGGATCAGCGGCTGGACGAGCGACTTGAAGGTGGCCACCATGATCACGTAGACAATGGCGATGGCTGCCAGCAGGGCCAGGCCCAGCTGCCGGAACGATTCTGCCTGCTGGGTGGTGGCGCCGCCGATCGCCGCGGTGACGCCGGCGGGCAGCTGGACGTCCGCCAGGCGCTTCTGGACTTCCGTGTTCACCGCGCCCAGGTTGGAGCCCGACGGCGTGATGGACACCTTGGCGGTCCGCTCGCCATTGCTGGCGGTGATGGAGACGGGGACGTCCACCTGCTCCACGGACGCGATGCTTCCCAGCGTTACAGGCCGGCCGCCTGCGGGCAGCGGGATGTTCCGGACGGCGTCGATGCTGGTGAACTTGGTGCCCTGGCCGATGCGGACGGGAAAATCGTTGGTATCGATCCGGACCGTGCCCGCAGGGATGGGGCTGATGGTCGATGCCAGGACCCCGGCCACCTGTTGCTCGTTCAGGCCGGCGGCGACGGCTTTGGCCCTGTCCACCTTGACCTGCACCACAGGGTTGCTGGCGGCCAGGTTGCTGGCAACTTCGCTGGTGCCGGGCACGCCCGTCATGGCCGCGACCATGGTGTCGCTGGCGGCCTGCAGGTCGGCGCTGCTGGCAGCCTTCAGCGTGATGTCCACGGTGGATGACGTGCCGAAGCCGCCCTGCTGGGTGCCCACCGATACCTTGCCCGAGTCGGGCACCTTCGCAAGCTCTGAGCGAACTGTCTCCTGGAGGCGCTCCTGGTTGGCCTTTTCGTCTGTCACCACTGTGAAGGTGGAGTTGGAGGATCCGGTGGAGGTGAGCGCGGCGAAGCCGGCCTGGGCGTTGCCGGAGGTCACCTGGACGTCCTTGATGCCGTCAATGCCCCGCAGCACCTCTTCGAGGCGGATGGCGGCGGCGCTGCTGTCGGCCAGGCTGGTCCCGGCCGGCAGCACCTGCCGTACGGTCAGGCTGTTCTGTCCCGAGTTTCCCAGGAGGTTCGTGGCAAGCAGTGGTGTCATGGCACCGGTGGCACCGAGCACCAGGACCGCGGCAACCAGGGTGATGACGGGGTGCTTCTGCGTGGACCGGAGGATGGGCAGGTAGCCGCGCTGCAGGCGGCTTCGCTGTTCGGCTTCGTGGGCCTTCGCTTTCGCCTCCTCGGCGATCCGCCGGGCCTCGGGGGAGCCGGCGGGCGCCCTGCCCGCCGCGCCCTTGGGGTTTTTTAGGAACCAGTAGGCGAGCACGGGGACGATGGTCAGCGACACCAGCAGCGACGCCAGCAGTGCCATGGTCACGGTCAAAGCGAATGGCCGGAAGAGTTCGCCGGCCAGTTCGCCGACGAAGGCGATGGGCAGGAACACCGCCACCGTGGTCAGGGTGGAGGCGGTGATGGCGCCGGCCACCTCCCTGATGGCGGTGAGGATCGCCGTCGACTTTTCCTCACCGTAGCTGAGGTGCCGCTTGATGTTTTCGATGACAACGATGGAGTCGTCCACCACGCGCCCGATCGCGATGGTGAGCGCGCCGAGCGTCAGGATGTTCAGCGAGTAGCCGGTGGCCGACAGGCCGATGAACGTGATCAGCAGGGACAGCGGAATGGACACCGCTGTGACCAGCGTGGAGCGGGCGGACATCAGGAAGAGCAGGATGATGGCGACGGCGAAGCCCAGTCCCAGCAGGCCTTCCGTGGTGAGGTCCTTGATGGACTTTTCGATGAAGGGTGCCTGGTCGAAGACCGGCGTGAACCTGGCGTTGGAGCCCAGTTCCGCCTCCAGGCCCTTCAGCGAGTCCCGCACCGCATGGGAGATGCCCACCGTGTCGCCCTCGGGTTTCTTGGTCACGGAGATGGCAAGGGTTTCGGCGCCGTTGGTGCGGGTGATGGAGGTGCGTTCGTCATCCTTGAGGGAAACATCGGCAACGGAGCCGATTGTTGCCCCATTCCTGGCACCTGCCAGCGGGAGTGCCTTGATGGCGTCCAGGGAGTCCACCGGGCTGCCAATCTGAAGCGACAGCGTCTTGCCCTGCTCCTGGAGCGTCCCGGCGGGGACCAGCGCGCCGTTATTGGACAGCGCGTCCCGGATGGAGGTGACACCTGTACCCGCCGCTGCCATGGCGTCGGCCCTGGGAAGGATCTCGATGTGCTGGGATGCGCCGCCGGTGACATCGGCGCTGCGGACGCCGTCGATCTTCTGCAGCCGGGGAACGCTCAGGCGCTGCAGGTCGGCATTCAGCTCGCTGAGCGTCTTGTCCGAGGAGACGGCGAGGAAGACGATGGGGAAGTCGCTGATGCTTCCGGCAATGGCCTGCGGCTGGACATCGCTGGGCAGGGACCGCTTGGCATTGGAGATGGCCCGGTCGATCTGGTTCCTGGCCCGGTCCAGGTTCGACCCGTACGTGAACACCATGGTGATCTGGGAGACGCCGGTGCGTGACGTGGAGGAGGTGGATTCCAGCCCCTCCACGCCGTTCAGCGCCTTCTCAAGCGGGCCGCTGACCTGCTTGTCCACCACTTCCGGCGACGCGCCCGGCATGGAGCTGAGCACCGTGATCTGCGGGAACTCAATGGAAGGGATGAGTTCCTGCTTCAGCGATGACATGGTGATCACGCCGAAGACCGAGGCGAACACGGTGATCAGTGCGATCAGGGCCCGGTTTGCCAGGGAAAGGTGCGCCAGCCGGAACATGGGTGGTCTCCTGGGGGTCTAAGTGACTGGTACATGCCCTGGGGGTGCCAGCCGCTGGCCCCGCAGGGTCAGTGGCTGGCGGAAACGCTCTCCAGCTGGAGGGACGCGGCCGTTGCCCGTTCCAGCTCCGCGGCAAGGTTCGGATTCTCATCCAGCTTCACCCCGTAGCCGGGCATCATGTCCTTGAGCTTGCCCTGCCAGCCCTTGAAGTTCTTGGGGAACGTCTTCTGCAGCAGTTCGATCATGATGGGGACAGCGGTTGAGGCTCCGGGCGACGCGCCCAGGAGCGCACCGATGGAGCCGTCGCGGCCGGCAATCACCTCGGTACCGAACTGAAGGATGCCGCCCTTTTGCGGGTCTTTCTTGATGATCTGTACACGCTGGCCGGCGGTGATGAGTTCCCAGTCCCCGCCCTTTGCCTCGGGGTAGTACTCGCGCAGTGCCTCAACCTTCTGGTCGTGCCGCTTGACCACTTCCTTGACGAGGTACGCGGTGAGGTCCATGTTGTCCTTGGCCACGGCCAGCATCGGGATGATGTTCCCGGGCCGGATGGACAGCGGCAGGTCCAGGTAGGAGCCGTTCTTCAGGAAGTTGGTGGAGAAGCCGGCGTACGGACCGAACAGGAGCGAACGCTTCCCGTTGACGTAGCGGGTGTCCAGGTGCGGAACAGACATGGGGGGAGCGCCCACGGAGGCCTGGCCGTAGACCTTGGCACTGTGCTGGGCCGCGATGGCCTCGTCCGTGCAGCGGAAGAACTGGCCGGAGACGGGGAAGCCGCCATAGCCCTTGCTTTCGGGGATGCCGGAGGCCTGCAGCAGGTGCAGGGCCCCGCCGCCGGCTCCGACGAAGACGAACTTGGCGTGGATCTTGCCGTGTTCCCCGGACTTGGGGTACTTCAGCGTCAGGTCCCAGCCGCCGTCGGAGGCGCGGGAGATCCCGGTGACGTCGTGGTTGTAGTTGATTTCGACGCCGTTGTGCCCAAGGTAGGTCACCAGCTCGCGCGTGAGTGCCCCGAAGTCGACGTCGGTGCCCTCGGCCGCGCGGGTGGCGGCGATGCGCTGCTGGGGGTCGCGTCCCTTGACGATCAGTGGCGCCCACTTGGCGATCTGCGCGTGGTCCTCGGAGTACTCCATGCTGCGGAACAGGGGGTGCGGCTTCAGCGCCTCGTAGCGGGTCTTCAGGAACCGGGTGTGGTCCTCGCCGATCACGAAGCTCATGTGCGGGACAGTGTTGATGAAGCCCTTGGGCGAACCGATCAGGTTGTTGTCCACCAAGTGGGACCAGAACTGGCGGGAGAGCTGGAACTGTTCGTTGATGAGCAGTGCCTTGCCGGGGTTGACCGAGCCGTCTTTGGCTGCGGGGGAGTAGTTGAGTTCGCAGAGGGCGGCGTGGCCCGTGCCCGCGTTGTTCCAGGGGTCCGAGCTTTCGAGGCCCGGCTGGTCCAGCCGTTCGAACAGGGAGATGGTCCAGTCCGGCTCCAGCTGCTTGAGGAATGCCCCCAGGGTGGCGCTCATGATGCCGCCGCCTATCAGGACAACGTCGGCGTGTGGGGTCTTGGAAATGAAGGTCACGATCAGTCTCCGATTGCAGCGGCTCTGGCTGTCACAGAATATCCCCGCGCGGCCCGCATACTGAAATTGGCCGGGCCCGTCAAGGCTTTAGCTGGACCTTCGTGAAAACTTCGTTTAAGACCGGCGATGCAGGGTAGCTCAGCACCCGGTCTGACAGGGCAAGCGCGGAGATGGGGAAGGCGATGGGGACTGCCGGCACGGTCGCGGCGATCTGGGCATTGATGGTGTGATAAAGCTCATCCCGTTCCTTGCCGTCAGGCAGTCCCCGTGCCCGGTTGATCTTCGAGAACACCTGGGGATCCTGGTAGCCGAACTCGCCGTTCTTCTCTCCGAAGAGAGGGCCGACGAAGTTGTCCGCGTCCGAGTACGAGCCGTTCCAGCCGAGGATGTGCAGCGCGTGGTCGCCGGCGGACTGGACCTTCTGGAGGTAGCCGTCCGACCAGTCCACGGGGACAGGACGGATATTGAAGCCGACGGCGGTGAGCTGGCGGCTGAGCTCGGCGTAAACCTTTTCCGGCGTGGGCAGGTAGGGCCGGGTGACGTTCATGGGGTAGTAGAACTTCAGTTCCTCGCCCGCGTAGCCGCCCTCCTTGAGGTAATCCTTGGCCTTCAACGGATCGTGCCCGAGTGCCGGGGCGTCATTGTTGAAGCCGCTGATCTTGGGCGGGACAAACTGCGTGGCTTTGGCCGTGTTGTCGATAAAGAACTTCCGGATCAGGGTTTCCTTGTCGATCGCAAGCTCCACCGCCTGCCGGATCTTCTGGTTCTGCAGTACCGGGATGTCCTGGTTCATGCCGACGTACATCACCGAGAACGGGTCGCGCTGCACAATCTGTTTGCCGCGCTTGACCAGTTGGTCGAAATTCCCCACGGTCACGGCGTCATAGCCGTCGATCTTTCCGTCCAGCAGGGCCTGGAGGCGAATCTGGGGATGGTTGTAGGCCTGGAAATTGATGGTGGCGATCTGGCCGCGGTCACCCCAGTAGGTCTTGTTGCTGGAGAGGGTGACACTGTCGCTGCCCCACGCCGCCAGGGTGAAGGGCCCGGTGCCGACGGGGTTCGTGGCGAACCTGGACATGGCCTGGCCGCCCCGGTTCTGGTCCAGGACGTCTGCCGTGCCGGCGGCAAGGGCCCCAGGGGACGCAATGGCGAAAGCCGGCAGGGTCAGGGCCTGGAGGAACGCCGTGAAGCGCTGCGTCAGGTCGATCTGGACGGTGTCGGCCGAGACCGCCGTGCAGCTCTTGAAGATGGACAATCCGGGCTCGTCCGAGTGCGCCTTGAACACGCTCTTGAACGAGCTGCCTGGCGCCTGCCTCCGCAACTCGGCGGGAAACGCGAACCAGCGGTTGAAGTTGGCGCAGACGGCATCGGCGTTGAATGGCGTGCCGTCCTGGAACGTAACCCCGGAGCGGAGCTTGAAGGTGTAGGTCCGGCCCTCGTTGGACTCGTTCCATTCCGTGGCCAGCAGCGGGGTCGGCTTGCCGGTGGTCTGGTCCACGCCCACAAGGCCTTCAAGGATCTGGCGGGTGATGCGCTGCGACTCCACGTCGCTGGACAGGGCGGGATCCAGTCCCAGGGGCTGGGCGGCCGTGCCGAAACTGAAGGTGGCACCAGGCTCCGCCCGCGCGGAACTGGGCGTTCCGGATGTGGGGGAAGGGGACGGCGTCCCGGTGCATGACGTCATGCCCAGCGCCATGAGGACGGCGCCGGCCTTGATGACCGTTCGCCGCGATGTACTGCTGGGCACTCGTTTATCACCTCTGGATGCTGCCGGCTCCGCCCCTTGCGGGCCGGGACCAGTCTAGAGGACAAGGCATGGGGCCAATCCCAGGCACGTCCGGGACGCGCCAGGGCCGGGCCCGCTCGTTGCAGCGGACCCGGCCTTGGTCATGTGGGGAAGAGAGGGCTTACTTGGGCATGAGGACGGAGTCGACCAGGTAGACCGTCGCATTCTTGGTCTTGACGCCGCCGCAGACCACGTTGGCGTTGTCCACCTTGAGGTTGTCGCCGCTGCCGGTGACGGTGACGGAGCCGCCCTGGACCGTGGCGTGCGTGCCGGCAATCTTGTCCGGGGTGATCTGGCCGGGAACCACGTGGTAGGTCAGGATCTTGCTGAGCAGCGCATCGTCCGTCTTCAGGGTCTCGATCGTGGCGGCGTCGATCTTCTTGAAGGCGTCGTCCACCGGCGCGAAGACGGTGAATTCGCCGCCGTTGAGCGTGTCAACCAGGTCCACCTTGGGGTTCAGCTTGCCGGAGACTGCAGCGGTGAGCGTGGTCAGGATCGGGTTGTTGGAGGCGGCGACGGCCACCGGGTCCAGGGCCATGCCCTCCACCGAGCCCGCACCGGTGGGAACCTGCTTGGCGTAGGCGGCGCAGCCTGGGCCAACCAGGTTTGCGGCCGGGTCCATCATGCCGGCCGAGGAGCTGGCCGACGCACTGGCGGACGGGGACGCCATGCTGGAGCTGGGGGAGGATGACATCGGCGCCGACGACGCCGACGAACCGGAGGTGCTGCCGGAACCGCCACATGCGGTGAGGCTGAGCAGAGCGGCCGCTGCAACGCCTGCGACGGTGAAAGTTGTGCGCTTGAAGGTCTGCATTTCAGTTCTCCTTGGATCGTTTTGCCTGCCGCCCCGGATGGGATGTCCGCGGCCTGCAGTCTGCCTTGGGGTAAGCACCTGCCCTTGGCTGGTGTCTCAATGGCTATTCGGCCGTTGGGCAGTGGTGGATGGGTGATCTTTGGAGTTTTTCGATTTGAGGCACTAATCCGGCCCAAGCACCGTCATGCCTTTAACGCAAAATCCCCCGGCCGAAGCCGGGGGATCCCAGGTGCGCAAGGGGGGACTTGAACCCCCACGCCCGAAGGCACAGGAACCTAAATCCTGCGTGTCTGCCAATTTCACCACTCGCGCGCGGTTTCCTGCCGGGAACCCTGAAGGTTCGACGGCGGATGCCAGTGTCCATTGTAGCGTTGCCCGGGTACGTGGCTGGGAGGGTGCCTGGACAACTGACAGGGGCGGTTGCCTGCGGGGTCAGTTGTCCAGATTGAGGTCCCGCCGCAGTTTGGCGACGTGTCCCGTGGCGCGGACGTTGTATTGGGCAAGGGAAACGTTGCCAGAGGGGTCCACGACGATTGTGGAGCGGATAAGGCCCTGGTACGTCTTGCCGTAGTTCTTCTTTTCGCCCCAGGCGCCGTAAGCCTCGGCCACCGCGTGGTCCGCGTCGGAGAGCAGGGGGAACGTCAGCGACTCGTTGGCAGCGAACTTGGCCAGTTTTTCAACCCGGTCGGGGGAGATGCCAAGGACGTCGTAGCCGGAGGCCTGCAGCGACGCAAGGCTGTCCCGGAAGTCGCAGGCTTCCTTGGTACAGCCGGGCGTGGAGGCAGCCGGGTAGAAATACACAATGGTGGAGCGGCCGGGCCGGGGAGCCAGGCTGACGTCCTTGCCGGTCGAATCCTGAAGAGTGAAAGCGGGTGCTTTGTCGCCGGTAACGAGTCTTTCAGCCATTGTTTTTCTCCTTGTCGCGGGCGGGACACAACAGCCTAGTAAGCACGTGGGGCGAGTGCTAATCGGCATTTGGCTATACTTGCTGCTATGCCTGATATGGATCACTGGCCCACAGGGCGCCTCCTGTCCACTGCTGCGCGCCTCGTTGAACACTCCTGGAACGAAAAACTTGGCGCCATCGGACTCACCCACGCCGGTGTTATCGCCATCGAGGTCCTTGCCGCGCAAGGACCCATGACCCAGGCGCAGCTTGCCCAGTATGTCCGTGTCCAGGCCCAGACCATGGGCAAGACACTCAGCCGGCTTGAGTCCCACGGCCACATCGTCCGGGTCCGCAGCACCTCGGACCGCAGGAGCCACGTCGTGTCGCTCACCGAGCAGGGCAAGGAAGCCGTTGCCCAGGCGGTGGAGATGGAGCGCTCCGTGCTTGCATCGGCGTCGATCGACCCCGAACTGCTGCGCCAGGAACTCAAGGCCGTAGTGCGCGAACTGGCCAGCCAGTTCTCCACCACGCCCAGCAACGCGGGCGACCTGGTGGACAACGCCGCCAAGTAGCAGTTGGCCCCGCAGGCCGTTTAAGGAAAAGCGCGGTCCCGGCATGGAAAAGCCGGGACCGCGCTTTTTTGGTGCCCGACTGCAGGGTGCCCGTTCCGGACGCCGTGAAGCCCTAAAACAAAACAGCCTCCGGTTTGTGTTTCCACAAACCGGAGGCTGTTTTCCCAGTGGTGCACCCCCCGGGACTTGAACCCGGAACCCATTGATTAAGAGTCAATTGCTCTGCCAATTGAGCTAGAGGTGCATCTTTTTTGCTTCCATCCCCGGGCTTTTTCTTTCCCGTTGATCTCCGCAACGACATGAAACTCTACACGAACTTTTGGTGCAAGTGAAATCGGCCCGGGTGGCGGTGCGTGAATCACTGGAATGGGCGCAAAACCAGCACGAAATCAGGGTTTTCGTTGTTCGTCAGCAGCCACAAACCTCCCTGCGGGGTCCGAATCACGTCGCGGATCCGGCCGTATCCGCCTGTGACATAGGCCACAGGGGTGCCCGCCTCTGTCCCGTTGAGCGGCACCGTCCACAGGCGCTGCCCCCGGAGGGCACCCAGATAGGCAACGCCCCCGGCTATCTCCAGTCCGCTGGGTGAAGAATCGCTCGTCGACGGCCACACCACTTTCGCATCCTGGAACTCCGCCCGGTGCGGTGCGCCGGTGACCAGCGGCCAGCCGTAGTTGGCGCCCGGCATAATCAGGTTCAGTTCGTCGTCCACCTCGGGTCCAAGCTCGCTGGCCCACAGCCTGCCGGCGTCATCCCAGGCCAGGCCCTGGACGTTCCGGTGGCCCAGGCTGTAGGTGGCGTTGCCGAACGGGTTGCCCGGGGCGGGGCTGCCGTCGGGCGTAAGCCGAAGAATTTTTCCGCCCAGGGCGTTGGGGTCCTGCGGCTGCCCGCGGCGCTGGGCGTCGCCGGTGCCCACGTACAGGAGGCCGTCCGGGCCAAAGCGGATCCTGCCGCCGTTGTGGGTGGTGGCCTTTGGGATTCCTGTAAACACAACCTGGGGCTGGCCGAGCGCCAGGGAACCATCGCCATTGGCCTTGACGGTAAACCGGATGATGCGGTTGTCCTCCTGTGCGGTCAGGTAGGTGTACAGCAGGTGGTCCGTGGCGAAGTGCGGGGACAGTGCCAGGCCAAGCAGGCCCCCTTCCCCGGCGGGGACCACGCCCGGGATTTTGCCAAGCGTTGTGGCTTTTCCTTCCCGGACGGCCTTCAGGAGCGCTGTGTCCCGCTCGGAGATGATGGCGGTGCCGTCCGGAAGGAAGACCGCCGCCCAAGGGATGCTCAGCTGCAGGTCCAGCCGTTCCTGCACCGCCGGTACGGGGGCAGAAGAAGCGGAAGGGGCAGGGGCGGTAGAGAGTGGGGGAACAACGACGGCGGTTTCCGGCGGGGTGCCGCGGCTTGCCGTGCCTGTGGCCGGTGCAGGCGGCCCGGGGGTCCCCGTGCAGGCGGCAAGCGCCAGGGACAGGGCCAGCGCCAGGCACGATGCCAGCACCTTGGATGAGTCCAGGCAAGGAAGGCCCGCCGCAACGCGGCGGGCCTTCCTCCTCTTAGAGCCGTTTGCGCCGGGGCGCGCGGAAGCCGGCGGCCTCCGCGTGTGCGGCAGATTCAAACCAGACTTCCGCCCGGGTCTGCTCATAGTCGGGATGTCCTTCTTCGTAGTAGACCATCGCGGCGGCATCGCCCTTCACGGTGTAGTCCGCCGGTCCGCTCCCATCGGGGCCCGGCGCGGCCGAACCTGCGCCATAGGGCTCATCTGCTGCGAGGTGTCCGGCCGGCTCGACGGCAGCCATACCCTGTGCCTGAGCGCCCTGGGCGTGACCGCCTTGTGGCGGCGCGCCCTGCCCGGCCGCTGCCACGTCCTGCCCGGCCGCGGGCACACCCTGGTCCTGGCCGGAGGGCTGGTGGTGATCCGCCCCGTTCTCCACCAGGGCGGAGGACTGGGTGCGGTCCAGTGTTTCGGCCGCTGCGGCCTGTCCCTCGGTGCCATCGGCGGCTGGCGGCACGGCCGGCTCCTGGTGGGCCGGTGATGCGGACGTGTCGGCGTGGTGCCGTGGCGCGTGCCCGCCGGCCGGCTGCGCTGGCGCCGCGCCGCCGTCGTCCGTGCCTTCCAGTGCAGCCGTTTCAGCGCCGGGAAGCGTGGGGGCGTGCGGTGCCGTGTACTCGTCATGGTGGACCGGGCGGGTCGCCGGGGGTGAAGCCTGCCCGGACGGCGCCCCGGCGGGAGCTCCGGCCTGTGCCGGCTGTTCCGCGGGAGTTCCGGCTGCACCTACGGCGGAGGAGCCTGAACCGGAGCCGGCCTCGGACCACTGGGTTTCCCACTCGGCCTGGTCTGCCGCCTGGTTCTGTGCCTGGTCCTGGCTGCGACCGTCCCCGTCCTCTGTGCTGCCGGGTGACGTGCTGCGGGGCGACGTGCCGCCTGCCGGAGTGCCGGCGCTGGATGCAGCGGCGGAATCAGCCGGTTCCTCAGCGGTGGGAAGGACGGCCGGTTCGGCGGGCTTTCCGAACCCCGCCGCCGTGGGGATGCCGGTGGTGCCCGCAGCCTGGGCGGAGGCCGCGGCACTGCCGCCTTCGAGCGCTCCATCGGTCCGGACCCTGTCCGTCCCTGCCCCCGCCGATGATCCGCCGCGCTGATTGGCGGACCTGCTGCGGTTCACCAGCCAGCCGATGATGATGATGACGATAACGACGAGAATGATCCAGAAAACAATGTCCATGGCAGGCCTTTCGGTCCAAGTGGCTCGGTGTCCTGTCCCCGACGCTACGTCGGGTCACCACTGCTGTCCAGAGATCCCGCGCCACGCCGGGGGAGTCATGGCCGTGAAGCTCCTGCGGCCGGTCGGGACCCGGCATGCGCTGCGCTGAGTCTCGAAATATGAGACGAATGTCCACTATTTGACAACCATTTCCGTGCCTTTTGGCCCAACCTCTGCGCAGACTGTCGTTTCCGCGACGGTCCGAGCCCTAGACTTTCCCCTATGAGTGACGCCCAGACCGCCTCCGAGACCACGCCTGACATCAAACCCCGCAGCCGCGTCGTGACCGACGGGATCCATGCGGCCCCCGCGCGCGGCATGTTCCGGGCGGTCGGGATGGGGGATGACGACTTCGCCAAGCCGCAGGTGGGCGTGGCGAGTTCATGGAATGAGATCACCCCCTGCAACCTCTCACTGAACCGGCTTGCGCAGGGCGCCAAGGAAGGCGTCCACGCAGGTGGCGGGTTCCCCATGCAGTTCGGCACCATCTCCGTCTCCGACGGCATCTCGATGGGCCACGAGGGCATGCACTTCTCCCTGGTTTCCCGCGAGGTCATCGCCGACTCCGTTGAGACCGTCATGCAGGCGGAACGGATCGACGGTTCGGTCCTCCTGGCCGGCTGCGACAAGTCCCTGCCCGGCATGCTGATGGCGGCGGCCCGACTGGACCTTGCCAGCGTGTTCCTCTACGCCGGCTCCATCATGCCCGGCTGGGTCAAGCTCGAGGACGGCTCCGAGAAGGAAGTCACCCTCATTGACGCCTTCGAAGCCGTCGGCGCATGCGCGGCCGGCAAGATGAGCATGGAGGACCTCACCCGCATCGAAAAGGCCATCTGCCCCGGCGAAGGCGCCTGCGGCGGGATGTACACGGCCAACACCATGGCCTGCATCGGCGAGGCCCTGGGCATGTCCCTGCCCGGCTCGGCCGCACCGCCCTCGGCAGACCGCCGTCGTGATGAGTTCGCCCGCAAGTCCGGCGAAGCCGTGGTCAACCTCCTGCGCAAGGGCATCACGGCCCGCGACATCATGACCAGGGAGGCCTTCGAGAACGCCATTGCCGTCACCATGGCCTTCGGCGGCTCCACCAACGCCGTCCTGCACCTGCTGGCCATTGCCCGCGAAGCCGAGGTTGAGCTCACCCTTGACGACTTCAACCGCATTGGCGACAGGATCCCGCACCTGGGCGACCTGAAGCCTTTCGGCCGCTACGTGATGACCGACGTCGACAGGATCGGCGGCGTGCCGGTGATCATGAAAGCCCTGCTCGACGCCGGCCTGCTCCACGGCGACTGCCTCACCGTCACGGGCAAGACCGTTGCGGAAAACCTGGAAGCGATCAACCCGCCGGACGTGGACGGAAAGATCCTCCGCGCTTTGGACAATCCCATCCACAAGACCGGCGGCATCACCATCCTTCACGGCTCCATGGCGCCCGAAGGCGCCGTCGTCAAGAGTGCCGGATTCGACGCCGATGTCTTCGAGGGAACCGCCCGCGTGTTCGAGCGCGAACAGGGCGCCCTGGACGCGCTGGACAACGGCAAGATCCAGGCGGGCGACGTCGTCGTGATCCGCTACGAAGGACCCAAGGGCGGCCCCGGCATGCGCGAAATGCTCGCAATCACCGGCGCCATCAAGGGGGCAGGCCTGGGCAAGGACGTCCTGCTGCTCACCGACGGCCGGTTCTCCGGCGGCACCACCGGCCTGTGCATCGGCCACGTTGCCCCGGAAGCGGTCGACGGCGGCCCCATCGCCTTCGTGAAGGACGGTGACAGGATCCGGGTGGACATCGCCGCCCGCAGCTTCGACCTGCTGGTGGACGACGCAGAACTGGAAGCCCGGAAGGTGGGCTGGGAGCCGCTCCCTGCCCGCTACACCAAGGGCGTGCTCGCCAAGTACGCCAAGCTGGTGCACAGCGCCAGCCAGGGCGCCTACACCGGCTGACGGGTGATCCCTTCCCAAGTGATGCGGCGCGGCCGCCGCATCACTTGGGGCCCTCGGGATCCCCCTTATTAAGCCCTGCCGCCTGTGCGGTTGGGTTTCGGTCGGTCCTTCCGAGATAGGATCAAAGAGTGGACAACGGGGTCCACATGGTGAGATAGGGTTGTCGCTCGTTGACACCTGTCTCACCGAGAGGGAAGACTGAACGCATGACTTTCGTTACCGCCGGCACCGTCGTCGTCCTTACCAAGCGCGTGGCACATTAGCCTCCACTGGTAACGAACCGTCACGCGCGAAACCCCTCACAGAGCCACCCGGCTGAGGGGTTTTTTTATTTCCCTCAGCCAGAAACCACAGAAGATCCACAAGGAAGAGTCCGATGAGCAAAGGATCGCCCATCAGCCCCTCGCTGATGGCCACCAAGTCCGCTGGAGCCGCCAAGGCTCCGGAACGCGCCGACCGGACGGCTGACCACGCCGCCGTCGTCGCCGACCTTGCTGCCGTCTCTCCTGTCCTTGGGCCGAACAACGTCGTACCCCCGACGGTGATGACCGGCTCGCAAGCAATCGTCCGCTCGCTCGAAGAACTCGGCGTCGACGACATTTTCGGTTTGCCGGGTGGCGCGATCCTGCCCACCTACGACCCCTTGATGGCCTCCACCATGAACCACGTGCTGGTCCGTCACGAACAGGGAGCCGGCCACGCCGCGCAAGGCTACGCCATGGTCACCGGGCGGGTTGGCGTCTGCATCGCCACCTCGGGTCCCGGGGCCACCAACCTCGTTACCGCCATCATGGATGCCCACATGGACTCCGTGCCGCTGGTGGCCATCACCGGCCAGGTGTCCAGCGGCGTCATCGGCACCGACGCCTTCCAGGAAGCCGACATCGTGGGCATCACCATGCCCATCACCAAGCACTCCTTCCTGGTGACCGACCCCAACGACATCCCGCACGTCATGGCCGAAGCCTTCCACCTGGCTTCCACCGGCCGTCCGGGCCCTGTGCTTGTCGACGTCGCCAAGGACGCCCAGGTGGGCCAGATGACGTTCTCCTGGCCGCCGAAGATCGACCTGCCCGGCTACCGGCCGGTCACCCGCGGCCACAACAAGCAGGTCCGCGAGGCGGCCAAGCTCATTGCGGCGTCCACCAAGCCGGTACTGTACGTGGGCGGCGGCGTGGTCAAGGCACACGCGTCAGCTGAACTGCTTGCACTCGCCGAAGCAACCGGGGCACCTGTGGTCACCACCCTGATGGCCAAGGGCGCATTCCCGGATTCGCACCCGCAGCACGTGGGCATGCCCGGCATGCACGGCACCGTTTCCGCCGTCACGGCCCTGCAGCAGTCCGACCTGCTGATCACCCTCGGAGCCCGCTTCGATGACCGCGTGACCGGCGTGCTGAAGACCTTCGCGCCCAACGCCAAAGTCATCCATGCGGACATCGACCCGGCCGAGATCTCCAAGAACCGCACCGCCGATGTGCCCATTGTGGGGTCCGTCAAGGAGATCATCCCGGAACTGACCGAGGCCGTACGCAGCCAGTTCGAGGCCTCCGGCGCCCCTGACCTGACCACCTGGTGGGCCTTCCTTAACAACCTCAAGGAAACCTATCCGCTGGGCTGGACGGAGCCTGACGACGGCCTCATCGCACCGCAGAAGGTCATCCAGCGGATCGGCGCCCTGACCGGGCCTGAAGGCGTTTACGTGGCCGGCGTGGGCCAGCACCAGATGTGGGCTGCCCAGTTCATCAAGTACGAGCGCCCCCACGCATGGCTGAACTCCGGCGGCGCGGGAACCATGGGCTACGCCGTGCCGGCGGCCATGGGCGCCAAGGTGGGCGAGCCGGACCGGGTGGTCTGGGCCATCGACGGCGACGGCTGCTTCCAGATGACCAACCAGGAACTGGCCACCTGCGCCATCAACAAGATCCCCATCAAGGTTGCTGTCATCAACAACTCCTCGCTGGGCATGGTGCGCCAGTGGCAGACCCTCTTCTACGAGGGCCGCTACTCCAACACCGACCTCAACACCGGCCACGACACCGTCCGCATCCCGGACTTCGTCAAGCTGGGGGAGGCCTACGGCTGTGCCTCGTTCCGCTGCGAACGCGACGAGGACATTGACGCCACCATCCAAAAGGCCCTCGAAATCAACGACCGCCCCGTGGTTATCGACTTCGTGGTGAGCCCCAACTCCATGGTGTGGCCGATGGTGCCCGCCGGCGTGAGCAACGACCAGATCCAGGTTGCCCGCAACATGACCCCGGAATGGGAAGAGGAAGACTGAGCATGAGCCGCCACACACTCTCCGTCCTGGTTGAGGACAAGCCCGGCGTCCTGACCCGCGTGGCCAGCCTGTTCGCCCGCCGCGCCTTCAACATCAACTCCCTGGCCGTTGGCCCCACCGAAGTGCCGGGCGTATCCCGCATGACGGTGGTGGTCGACGCCGACGGCGACCTCATCGAGCAGGTCACCAAGCAGCTCAACAAACTGATCAACGTCATCAAGATCGTTGAGCTGACCCCAGAATCTTCCGTACAGCGCGACCACATCCTGGTCAAAGTACGTGCGGATGCCGCAACACGTCTGCAGGTAACCCAGGCCGCAGACCTGTTCCGTGCCTCAGTGGTCGACGTCTCCACCGACTCCGTCGTCATTGAGGCCACCGGCCACCCCGAAAAGCTCACGGCACTGCTTTCAGTGCTGGAGCCCTTCGGCATCCGCGAAATTGTGCAGTCCGGCACCCTGGCCGTTGGACGGGGATCCCGCTCCATGAGTGACCGGGCGCTCCGCTCCGCCTAGGCACCTGCCCAAGGCGGGCCCCGCGCCCGTAACCGCAGCACCGCAAGACCACTATCTACAACCACTCAAGAGGAGTTACGCAAGTGACTGAAATGTTCTACGACGACGACGCCGATCTGTCGATCATCCAGGGCCGCAAGGTTGCCATCGTTGGCTACGGTTCCCAGGGCCACGCCCACGCGCTCAACCTGCGCGATTCCGGCGTCGAGGTCGTCATCGCCCTGAAGGACGGCTCCAAGTCGACCGCCAAGGCGCAGGATGCAGGCTTCACGGTCAAGAACGTTGCCGACGCCGCCGAATGGGCTGACGTCATCATGATCCTGGCGCCGGACCAGCACCAGCGCGCGATCTACAACGACTCCATCAAGGACAAGCTGACCCCCGGCAAGGCACTGGCGTTCGCCCACGGCTTCAACATCCGCTTCGGCTACATCCAGGCACCGGAAGGCGTTGACGTCATCCTGGTCGCCCCGAAGGCTCCGGGCCACACCGTGCGCCGCGAGTTCGAGGCCGGCCGCGGCATCCCGGACATCATCGCCGTCGAGCAGGACGCGTCCGGCAACGCCTGGGAGCTGGCCAAGTCCTACGCCAAGGCCATCGGCGGCACCCGCGCGGGCGTCATCAAGACCACCTTCACCGAAGAGACCGAAACGGACCTCTTCGGCGAGCAGGCTGTCCTCTGCGGCGGCGTTTCCCAGCTGATCCAGTACGGCTTCGAGACCCTCACCGAGGCCGGCTACCAGCCGCAGATCGCCTACTTCGAGGTGCTGCACGAGCTCAAGCTCATCGTCGACCTCATGTGGGAGGGCGGCATCGCCAAGCAGCGCTGGAGCGTCTCGGACACCGCAGAATACGGCGACTACGTCTCCGGCCCGCGCGTCATCACCCCCCAGGTGAAGGAAAACATGAAGGCCGTCCTGGCCGACATCCAGTCCGGTGCCTTCGCCAAGCGCTTCATCGAGGACCAGGACAACGGCGGCGTGGAGTTCAAGGAACTGCGTGCCAAGGCCGAGCAGCACCCCATCGAGGCTGTCGGCCGCGAACTGCGCTCCCTGTTCTCCTGGCAGCAGCAGGACGTCGACTACGTGGAAGGCTCCGCAGCCCGCTAAGGCTGCCAGCCCAACCACATAGACCGCAACGGTGAGGCCGGGTTCACACTTAACAATGTGAGCCCGGCCTTTCCGTCGGCCTAGACTTGTTTCCATCCCCAGGACTGCAACGCAGAGGATCAGCCGTGTCAAAACCCGTAGTACTGCTCGCCGAAGAACTTTCCCCCGCCACCGTCGAGGCCCTTGGCCCGGACTTTGAAATCCGCCAGACCGACGGTGCCGACCGTTCCCAGCTGCTTTCTGCGATCAGTGACGTAGACGCCATCCTGGTCCGCTCCGCCACCCAGGTTGACGCCGAAGCCATCGCTGCGGCCAAGAACCTGAAGGTCATTGCCCGTGCCGGCGTGGGGCTGGACAACGTGGACATCAAGGCCGCCACCCAGGCCGGCGTCATGGTGGTCAACGCGCCCACGTCCAACATCGTGTCCGCCGCTGAACTCACCGTGGGCCACATCCTGAGCCTGGCCCGCCACATCCCGCAGGCCAGCGCCGCCCTCAAGGACGGCGAATGGAAGCGCTCCAAGTACACCGGCATCGAGCTGTTCGAAAAGAAGATCGGCATCATCGGCCTGGGCCGGATCGGTGCCCTGGTGGCAGCCCGCCTGAAGGGCTTCGACACCAAGATCCTTGCCTACGACCCCTACATCACCTCCGCCCGCGCCGCGCAGCTGGGCGTGCAGCTGGTGACCCTGGACGAACTCCTGGCCCAGTCGGACTTCATCACCATCCACATGCCCAAGACGCCCGAGACGGTGGGCATGCTGGGCGCTGACTCGTTCAAGAAGATGAAGAGCACCGCCTACGTGGTCAACGTGGCCCGCGGTGGCCTGGTGGACGAGGAAGCCCTCTTCACCGCCCTCCAGGACGGCGAGATCGCCGGCGCCGGCGTGGACGTCTTCGCCAAGGAGCCCAGCACCGACCTGCCGTTCTTCAAGCTCGACAACGTGGTGGTGACCCCGCACCTGGGCGCCTCCACCGACGAAGCCCAGGAGAAGGCCGGCGTCTCCGTGGCCAAGTCCGTCCGCCTCGCCCTCGCCGGCGAGCTGGTGCCGGATGCCGTCAACGTTGCCGGCGGCGTCATTGCCCCCGACGTCCGCCCCGGCATCCCGCTGATCGAGAAGCTGGGCCGCATCTTCACCGCGCTGACCCACGCCTCCCTGACCCAGTTCGACGTCGAGGTGGCCGGCGAAATCTCCTCACTCGACGTCAAGGTCCTGGAACTGGCCGCGCTGAAGGGTATCTTCGCCGACGTCGTGACCGAACAGGTGTCCTATGTCAACGCCCCGGTGATCGCCGAGCAGCGCGGCATCAACGTCCGCCTGATCACCACGCCGGAGACCGAGTCCTACCGCAACGTCCTGACCCTGCGCGGCGCCCTCAGCGACGGCAGCCAGATCTCCGTGGCCGGCACCCTGACCGGTCCCAAGCAGATCGAGAAGCTGGTGGGCATCAACGGCTTCGAGGTTGAGATCCCCATCAGCGAGCACCTCGTGGTGGTTGCCTACACCGACCGCCCCGGCGTGATCGGAACCATCGGCCACATCCTGGGCATGAACAACATCAACATCGCCGGCATGCAGGTGGCGCGTTCCAACGAGGGCGGCCAGGTCCTTGCCCTGCTGACCATCGACAGCTCTGTGCCGCAGCAGGTGCTGGACGCCATCAAGGCAGGCATCGGCGCTGAGATGGTCCGGGAAGTGGACCTGGAAGACTAACGCGACACACCGGCCGAAACGCCGCTGCCGCCCCTCCGCAAGGCTTCGTCCACTGCGGAGCCACGTATGATTGGCCGGTCTGCTTACAATGGCTTGGTCCTGATTCAGGACCGTAGCCGGCAGACCGGCCAATACCTTTCGCACATCCGTCCGTCATTGTCCACGTCTGCCCGGGCGGATGGAAGTGTGCGCACGCAATCCAGGTTTCAGGGAGTTCCATGAACGCCGTCCAGAGGTTCATCAGAAGCAGGGTGCTGCTGTTGACCGCGGCCATCTTGATCGCAGCCATGTGCTTGTCGGTCCTCGTTCAAAGCCAGTCACAGGCTGCGCTCAACCGCACGGTTGATGAAAACTCGAGGGGGCTCTACGACATCCTGGTCCAGGCCAAGGCACCCTCCGGGGCCCTCCTGCAGCCCGAGATCGCCAACGGCGCCGGCGGCATCGGCTTCGACCAGCTGGACTCCATCCGGAAGCTGTCCGGCACGTCCGTGGCGGCCCCCATCAGCCTGGTCTCGCGGGTCACCCAGAACCTTGAGACGCCCCGGCTCGACGCCATGGACTACCTCGGCTACAACGCCGGGCTGGCCGGCACCGCCACCGCGGACCAGGCGGCGGGTGCCACCTCACCGGACAAGTGGCCGGCCGCTGAATCGGTCCTGACCGATGCCGCCAAGAAGTACCGGCTGACCGCCAGCGCAGTGAGCTCTGACGGCAACTCGGAGCAGACCCTCTTCAAGACCACCGCCGAGGGCACGCTGGGCAAGGCCCGGCTCGTGGAGGAAAAGGCCCAGGGCGGCAGCAGCATCCGCATCGCCCCGGCGGCGGGGGAGACCGGCATCAAATTCCCCGCCCCCGCCGGCGGCTCCGAGCACAATCTCTTCAACCTTTCCGTCGCCCTCCCGCTGGCTCCCGAGGTCACCGAATCCGTGGTGGCAGTGGACCCGGCCGCTGAACGGGCCCTGCTGGGCTCCGCGGGCGACTTCCTGGCCCCGTTGGAGAAGGCCCCGCCCGCCGACGCACGCGACGCGGGCGCCGTGGGCCGCTACCTGGAAGGCCTCTTCACCAACGGCATCAGCATGGACCAACTCAAGGAAGGTCCGGACTTCCTGGGCGTCAAGCTCAAGTACTGGGCTCCGCTGATGACCCAGTACCAGCAGGCCAAGCGCACCGGCCAGCTGACCAGCGGCTCGCAGGCCGTCCCGCTGATCGTGCGTTCCGGAACATCCCTGGACCTGAAGTACAACGTCAAGATCGAGGAGATTGACGACGCCGGCAAGGTAGTCAAGGACGTCGGCACCGTGTCGAAGTCCCTGGGCAAGGATTACCTGCCGTTCGTCTCGAAGGACCCGTTCGTTTTGTCATGGCCGGGCTCCACGGACCACTCGTCGCTGCTGGGCAACAACGGCAACTTCAACGCGGGCCTGTACACCCCGGCAAAGTGGAGCACCAACTTCGCCGGCGCCCCCAAATACAACGACAGTGACACAGCGGCCAACGGTGCCGTGGACAAGACCGCTGTTCCCGGCGAATGGGTCACCGTCAACCGCCTTCCTGACAAGGCCGCCAACGGCGCGCCCGTTGACCAGACCCAGCGGAACCCGGTGGACGAGCGGTCCTACCGGGACAACCTGTCCACCGGCCAGCAGCAGGCGGCAACGCCGTTGCCCATGGTGTACGGCACGTTCGACCCCGCCGCTGTCGAGGCGGCCTCCGGGGACGTCAACAAGCTCCCGCTGGGCGGCTACGACCCCACGCCGTTCACGCTGGTCAAGGATGCTGCCGGCAAGGATGTTCCCGCAGCAGACCTGAAGCCCTCGTTGAGCGCCACCGGGCTGGCCAGCCAGTCCGCCGGTGCCATCACCGACTACTACGGACTCGCAGCAGCGCGCGGCTACAAGCAGAACGCCGCCGTCATCGACGCCGTGCGCGTCCGCGCCAAGGCGCCGGGCAGCTGGAAGGACGCCCAGCCCGAGGTGGAGAAGCTCGCCGCCGAGATCAGGGACATGGGCCTGGACGCCACCGTGGTGGCCGGTTCGGCGCGTGAGGACACCAGCATCTTCGTTCCCGGCTACTCCAAGGACGGAGCCGGCAAGGAGTCCGCCCTGGGCACCGTCCAGCAGTCCTGGGTCCGGCAGAACGCTGCCGAAGCCGTGGCCGGAGCACTGTCCGGAACGAACATCACGCTGCTGTTCCTCACCCTGTGCGGCGCCGCCCTGCTGACGGGGGCCTCCACCGTGAGCTACATCCGGAAACGGCGCAGCGAGGCAGGAACCCTGCGGGCCATGGGCTGGACCCAGCGGCGGATCCGCAGCTGGGTACTTGAGGAATTCGGCGTCGGGGCCGTACTGCTCGCCGCCGCCGGCATCGTGCTGAGCCTGGTGAGCTGGAGCCTTGCCACCGCACTGGTGTGCGCCGCCGTCCTGGTCCTGTACTGCGGCGCGGCCCTCTTCGCCGCGCAGCAGCTCCGCCACCGCGACGTGATCGACCAGGAGCCGCAGCACGACGAACGGCTCATCCCGGTGGATTCGCCGCTGACCTTCGCCAACCGGCAGCTGAGCACCAACAAGTTCAACACGTTGTCCCTGGCGGTTGCGGTCGGCGTCTTCGGTGCCGCCGTCGGCGGGCTGATCGCCCTGCTGATCGACATCCCGCGGGCAGCGGGTGCAAGCGCGCTGAGCGGCCTGGCGGCGGCCAGCGTCACCCTGCCGAGCATCCTGCTGGCGCTTGCGGGGGTGGCCGTGGGACTGGTGCTCACCCTGGTGACAGGCCGCTTCGAGCTCAACGCCAAGCGGCAATACCTTGGCATCCTCCAGGCGATGGGCTGGAACCCTGACATGCTCCGCCAGGTCCGTTTGTTCGAGAACGCACTGGTGGGAACCGTGGCCCTGCCGCTGGGCGTGCTGGGCGCCCTGGGCATCGGCCTGCTGCTGGCACCCTACGCGGCCATCTGGGCCGCCGTAGCCGGCCTGGTGGCTGTAATTTGCTGGATACCTATTGCAACGAAAGTGGTCCAATGACAAACCCGACGAACCTCCAGCGCAGCCGCAGGAGCGGCTCCAACGAGGTCCCCCTGCAGACCCGGGCCAACACCATCGTCAAGTCGGCCGACCACGCCACCCCGCTGGAGATGCGCGACATCACCATCCGCTATGGCGGTGGAAAGGGCGGCGCCGAGGCCGTGAGCGTGGTGGAAGGCTTCGACCTGACCCTGCACGCCGGCGAAATGCACTGTGTGGCCGGCCGAAGCGGCTCCGGCAAGACCAGCATCCTGACCGTCGGCGCGGGACTCACCCTGCCGACGTCGGGCCGCGTTTTCTGGGAAGGCGATTCGCTCGAAAGCATGGGCGACGACGAAATCGCCGACCGCCGTCGTGCACTGATCGGTTATGTGGACCAGGGCGGTGCCCTGATCGACGGCATGAGCGCACTGGAGAACGTGCTCCTGCCTGCCGTTCCGGACGGCGAAGTGGACCAGCGGCGCGACATGGCCAAGGACCTCCTGGACCTGGTGGGCCTTGGCCGGCGGATGCGGCACCGTCCCGCCCAGCTGTCCGGCGGTGAACGGCAGCGCGTGGCGATCGCCCGCGCCCTGATCCTGGGCACCAGGGTCCTGGTGGTGGACGAGCCCACAGCCAGCCTGGACCGTGCCTCTGCCAACCGCATTATCAGTATCCTGAAGGACACCACCTCTGACGGGATCGCCGTCCTGGTGGCCTCCCACGACCACGAACTGGTCCGGCTGAGCGATACCCTGACAGAACTGATCTAGCCCCGCCCACTCCGCACTGAAGGTAACCGTCCGAACGTGACTGCTCCAGAAAAAACGCCGTTCTACATCACCACGGCCATCACCTACCCCAACGGTGTGCCGCACATCGGCCATGCCTACGAGTACATAGCCACCGACGCCATGGCGCGCTTCAAGCGGCTGGACGGTTATGACGTGATGTTCCTGACCGGCACGGACGAGCACGGCATGAAGATTGCCCAGACCGCGGAGAAGGAGGGCGTCACGCCCAAGGAGCTGGTGGACCGGAACGCGGAGGTCTACATGGCCGCGCACGCCGCGCTGGGCATCAGCTACGACCGCTTCATCCGCACCACGGACGAGGACCACTACGCTGCCTCGCAGGCCATCTGGAAGAAGATGGAAGCGAACGGGGACATCTACCTCTCCAAGTACGAGGGCTGGTACTCCGTCCGGGACGAAGCCTTCTATGGCGAGGATGACACCGTGGTCAAGGACGACGGCGTGCGCTACTCGAAAGAGACGGACACTGAGGTGACGTGGACGGCGGAGGAGAGCTACTTCTTCCGGCTGTCCGCCTACCAGGACAAACTGCTGGCACTGTATGAATCCCACCCGGAATTCGGCGCGCCGCAGTACCGGTTCAACGAGGTCATCAGCTTCGTCAAGCGCGGGCTGGAGGATCTGTCCATCAGCCGGACCACGTTCGACTGGGGCGTTCCCGTGCCCGGCAACGACAAGCACGTCATGTATGTCTGGGTGGACGCGCTGACCAACTACCTCACGGGCGTCGGTTACCCGGATGTGGACTCGGACAAGTTCCGGAAGTACTGGCCCGCCGACGTCCACATCATCGGCAAGGACATCTCCCGGTTCCACGCCATCTACTGGCCCGCCTTCCTGATGAGCGCAGGGCTGGATCTGCCCAAGCGGGTCATGATCCACGGGTTCCTGCACAACAACGGGGTCAAGATGTCCAAGTCCCTGGGCAACGTGGTGGCTCCTGCCGATTTCGTTGCCCGCTATGGGCTGGACCAGGTGCGGTTCTTCTTCCTCCGCGAAGTCCCGTTCGGGGCCGATGGCAGCTACAACCACGAGGCCATCGTGGGGCGCATGAACGCGGACCTGGCGAACAACTTCGGCAACCTCGCACAGCGGTCGCTGTCCATGGTGGCGAAGAACTGCGGCGCCTCGGTTCCCACCCCCGGAGAGTTCACGGCTGCGGACCAGGCCATCCTTGACCAGGCCAACGGCCTGCTGGACGCCGCCCGCGCCGCCTTCGACAAGCAGGAATTCAGCCGCGCCCTGGAAGCTGTCTGGGGCGTGCTGCACCACACCAACGCCTACTTCGCCGATCAGGCGCCCTGGGTCCTGCGGAAGACCGACGTCGAACGCATGAACACCGTCCTGTACGTGACCCTGGAGGTCCTGCGGATCGTGGCCATCCTGGCCCAGCCGGTCATGCCCAACGCCACGGCCAAGCTCCTGGACGCCCTGGGCCAGGCAGAAGGTGAAGCCCGCCAGTTCGCCGCCATCGCCAGCCCGATCGTCCCGGGAACGGCACTGCCGGCTCCCACTCCTGTGTTCCCCAAGTTCGAGGAACCGGCCGAAGCCTGAGGTTCCGGCGCACGAAAGGGCAGGTGAGGCGGACTTCCGCGCCACCTGCCCTTTCCCGTTCCGGCGCCCTGGCCCGGCCGTCGGCGGGCTATGCGGCGGCAAGCCCCTGGACAGGCGACAGCCGTGCCGCACGCCGGGCAGGAATGACCGACGCCAGCAGGCCGGCGACCACGGCCACGGCCAGTACCCCCAACAACTGCAGCCAAGGGACGGAGGGTGTGACCTCGGCCAGGCTGCCGAGGGCGGACCGCGCCCCCAGCCAGCCATAGACGCTGCCCAGGACAGCACCAATCACTGCGGCGACGCCGGCCACCAGGGCTGCCTCAAGGGCCAGCATGCCCCGCAGCTGGCCTTTGGTAAGGCCCAGCGCCCGGAGCAGGGAGTTCTCCCTGGTCCGTTCGAGCACGGACAGCGACAGTGTATTGGCCACGCCGATCAGCGCGATCAGCACCGCCACCCCCAATAGGCCCGTGACCACTAGGAGCAGTACGTCGATGACCTCATTGAAGGTGACCCGCTCTATGGCGGCGCCGCTGACCGCACCCGCGGACACGCCTGCTGCCTGGGCAACAGCGGACTGGATGTCCTTGATCCGGTCTGCGGACAGCGGTGCGCCGCCGGGAGCGTCCGCCAGGCGCAGCCAGACGGCACTGGCCGCGGGGCCGGTGCCATCGGTCCGCGCACTGTCTGTTGGGGCAACGCCACTGCCCGTCAGGCCCGACTGGCGGGCGGTGTCGGTGGACACCAGGGCCGGGATGTTGCGGGTCCGCAGCACCACGGCTTCCAAGGTGGCCCGTCCGGCGGCGCCGTTGACCTCAACGGATCCGGCCGGGGAGCCTTCGGGCAGGTAGATCCTGCCCGGTTCAAGGGTAATAGTGGTGTCGCGGAGCAGCCGGCCGGCCTCCGCCGCGTCGAGGGCATAGACGGGGCTGTCCATGCCTTCGCCGGCCATGGTGCCTGCTACCGGCAGCAAGGCCGCAGTAGCGACGCCGTCGATCCGTGCTACTGCGTCACGCTCGAGGGCTGTCAGTGCACCCCCGGTGATGGCCATATCCACGGGGTAGGTACCGGCGAGGGCGTCATCAAACGCCTGGCGGGCAGTGGCAGCCCCGGTCATCATGAGGGACACCAGCGTGACGCCGATCAGGAGGGCGGCAGCGGTGACGGAAGTCCGGGCCGGGTTGCGGACGGCATTGAGTGCGGCCAGCTTCCCGGGGACGCCGGCAGGGGAGGCCAACCGTCCCGCCAGGCCCACCAGCTGCGGGACGAACAGGGTGGCGCAGAGCAGGACTCCGACGAAGGAGAGCACGCCGCCGGCGAAGGCCACCACCAGCATCACGCCCGCGGCGCCGAGGGCCAGCAACGGAATACCAAGGGCAAGGGCGGCAAGGCCCAGCACCAGTCGCACTCGGCCGCGCCGGTTCCCGATTCCGGCATCGTCAGCCGGCCGCAGGGCAGCAAGCGGAGCCACGGCCGTGGCAGCTTTCGCGGGAACCAGGGCGGCGCCCAGGGTCAGGAATGTGCCTACTGCCAGCCCCGCAATGACGGACGACGACGGGACGGCCATGGTGGCAAACGCCATGTCCGGCTGCGTCCCGGCCCAGCCGATCAGGGCAGCCATCAGGGCGACGGCGGCGAGCACACCAGCCGCAGAGGACACCAGGCCCACCACCAGGGCTTCGGCCAGGACCGAGTTGCGTACCTGGCTCCGGCACGCCCCCAGGCACCTGAGCAGCGCCAGTTCCCTGGTGCGTTGGGCCACCAGCACCGCGAAGGTGTTGGTCACCACCAGGCCGGAGACAATCAGGGCGACCCCGGCGAACGCCAGCAGGATGATTGTCAGTTCATCTTGGCCTCCGGTCATCATCGCCACCTGGGCGGTGACCTGTTCGTCTGCTGTTTTGACCTGCGCGCCTGCGCCGACGCCGGTGAGCGCCGCCAGCACGTTCTTGCTGGTTGTGGCGGCGTCGGTGCCTGAAGCCAGGGCCAACTGGATGGTCCCGTAGCCGGCGCCGGCGCCGGTACCACCTTGCGGGTCCCGGGCACCGGCTGCCAGGGCACTGACGGCCGGTGTCCCGGCGACGATCTGCGGGAGGGCAGAGGTGAAGGGGTCGTTGCTGCCGCGAAGGATCCCGGTGACGGTCATGGCCACGGTTGTGGCGCCGTCGGGGGCCCTGAGGGTCAGGGAGTCGCCGACGCGCAGCCCATAGCGGGCGGCGGCAGCCCTGTCCACCGCAACGCCGTCAGCACTCTCCGGGAGGGCGCCGTCGGTCACGGCCGCGGTTTCCAAGGCCATCGGCGCCAGGTTCCGGGCCTGCGCAAACACCTCCTGGCCGCCGGCGGTGAACTCGGCGTACGCCTCCATCCGGCCATAGGCCTCGGTCACGCCAGGTACCGCACGGACTGCTGCCAGGGCGGCATCATTGAAGGTTCCCGTGTCCGGGGTGGCGATGAGGCCGGCCTTGCTGTAAGCCTCTCCGAGGCTGGCACCCAGCGAAGCACGGGTACTCGCCCCCATCATCAGGGTGGTGGACAGGAACGCCACTGACAGCATCACCGCCAGGCCGACGGCAATGAACCGGCGGCTGTGGGACTGGAATTGCGAGAAGGCAACGCGCAGCACGATCAGCCTCCCAGCTTGCCGAGGGCAGCGAGGACGGACCCGGCGGTGGGCTCGGCGATCTCGCCCACCAGACCGCCGTCACTCATCAGGACCACGCGGTCGGCGTAGCTGGCCGCCACCGGATCGTGGGTGACCATGATGATCGTCTGGCCCATTTCCCGGCTGCTGCGGCGCAGCAGTGCCAGGACCTCGCCGCCGGCGGTCGAATCAAGGTTGCCGGTAGGTTCGTCCCCGAACACCACGTCGGGCCGGGTCAGCAGGGCCCGGGCCACGGCCACCCGCTGCTGTTGACCGCCGGAGAGCTCGTGCGGCCGGTGCCGGAGCCTGTCCTTAAGGCCAAGCGTGGCCACCACTGTGTCGAACCAGGCGGTGTCGGTGGCCTTGTTTGCCAATGCCAGCGGCAGCGTGATGTTCTGTTCGGCTGTCAGCGTCGGCACGAGGTTAAAGGCCTGGAAGACAAATCCGATCCTGTCGCGGCGAAGAGTGGTGAGCTGCTTGTCGTTCAGGGCCGTGATGTCCGTCCCGCCCACCAGGATCCGTCCGGAGTCCGCGGTGTCCAGGCCGGCGAGGCAGTGCATCAGGGTGGACTTTCCGGAGCCGGAAGGGCCCATTATTGCGGTGAAGCGGCCAGCATCGAATGTGACGCTGACCTCACGCAGGGCGCTGACGCGGGTGGCGCCGCGGCCGTACGTCTTGGCCAGGGAGAGGGCCTGCACGGCGGGAGCGGAGGTGATGTTTTGCCTGTTAAAAGCAGTATGGGCATGCGCGGAAGTTGTCATGTTTCCACGCTATGGCCGCACCCGGCGCCCGGGGATCGGCCGGTGGTCTGGTCCTGCCGGGGCCGGCCTCATACCCAGGTCTGAGACCACCGCGCCAGGCGTCAGCCCCCGGGAGTGACAACCCCGGTCTCGTAGGCGAGCACGACTGCCTGGACCCGGTCCCGTGCCCCAAGCTTGGCCAGGATGTGCCCTACATGCGTTTTGACGGTTGCTTCGGAGACAAACAGGTCTGCCGCGATCTCAGGGTTGGATCGCCCTTGTGCCATGAGGGTGAACACTTCGCGCTCGCGGGCTGTGAGCCGTTCGACGGCCTCGTGGTCCTCGGGCCGTTCGTTGCCGTGCGCGCGCAGCAGCGGAGCTACGTGGTCCAGGAGCCGGCGGGTGGTGGAGGGGGCGATGACGGCGTCCCCGCGGTGGACCGTGCGGATGGCTTCCAGCAGTTCCTCCGGCGGGGCGTCCTTCAGGAGGAAACCGCTGGCGCCGGCTTCGATTGCCGCCAGTGCGTACTCGTCCAGATCGAAGGTCGTGAGCACCACGACGCGAAGTTCAGCCCTGGCTGACCCGGCGGGGGCGGAAGCGGCGCGTTCGATAAGCCGGCGGGTGGCCTCGATGCCGTCCATTCCCGGCATGCGCACGTCCATCAGGACGACGTCGGCGGCTGCTGCTCCGAGGGCCTGGAGTGCCTCGAGCCCGTTCCCGGCCTCGACCACGACGTCAAGGTCCGGCTGGGAGTTGATCAGCATTCTGAATCCCGAGCGCACCAGTTGCTGGTCATCGACCAGCGCCACTCGGATCGGAGCGGTTGTGTCACGGTCTAGTGGCAAAGTCATGCTCAAGCCTCGGTGTAGGGAAGGAAGGCCGAAACCTGGAAGCCCCCGCCCGCGGCCGGACGGGCCGCCAACGAACCATCGTAAAGGCTGATCCGTTCCCGCATGCCCCGCAGCCCGTTACCGCCGTCTTCCCCGGCACCCACCGCCGGATGGGCAGCAGCGCCCCGGCCGTCGTCGTGCACTTCGAGCTGCAGCCCGCGTGGCTGCCACCGCAC
Source organism: Arthrobacter sp. NicSoilB11 (assembly GCF_019977375.1). NCBI lineage: Bacteria > Bacillati > Actinomycetota > Actinomycetes > Micrococcales > Micrococcaceae > Arthrobacter > Arthrobacter sp. NicSoilB11. The sequence goes on along the minus strand of NZ_AP024657.1, from coordinate 2,632,957 downwards.
CAAAACCCGGGCCCGGGCCCGCGGACCTGCATGCTTGAGGACGTTCGTCAGGGATTCCTGGAGGACCCGGTATGCCGTGAGTTCGGCGCCCGGAGGCAGGGTGCGCCGCGGCGATCCCAGCTGTTCGACGTCCAGCGGCAGGCCGGCCGAACGGAACCCCAGGAACAGCTCATCGAGGTCCACAAGTCCGGGCAACGGGCGGGTGGTGGACTCATCGCCGTGCCGCAGCACACCCAGCAGCCGGCGCATTTCCGCCAACGATTCCCGTGCCGTGGCGGCGACGGTGGCCAGCGTTTCCGTGGCCACGGCAGGGTTGGCTGCCGCTGCGTATCGTGCACCGTCGGACTGGGTGATGATCACGGACAGGGAATGCGCCACGATGTCGTGCATCTCACGGGCAATGTGGGCGCGTTCATCGGCGGCGGCCAGGGAGCGTTCCTGCTGTTGTTCGGTTTCGAGCCGACGGGCACGGTCCGCGAGGGTCTGCAGTTGCTGACGGCGGACGCGTGTCAGGTCCCCGAGGGTCCAACTGAACAACACCAGCATCCAGATCAGTACGGTGTACACGGCACTAATGGTGAGGCCCAGCACGCCCGTTTGGGCCGTGCTGCTGAGGTTTCGGGTGGTCAGCAGCACGCCGCCCAGCAGGCCCAGGCCCAGGACCGACCGGCTGGCCCGGGCAGGACCGTAGGCGGCAACGGCATAGATGATCAGCGGAACAGCCATCAATCCCGCCAGGGGCTCCAGCCCGGATGCCCATAACGCCAGAGATGCCACCACAATGGCGCCCGCCGCGGGCACCGGCCGGGTGCGTCGCCATGCCAGCGGCACCACCAGTGCGCTCGACAGCACGAAGTGCCAGGGTCGGTCCGCGATGAGGTACACCGGGCCGCAGAAAAGCAGGAGCGCCAGCATGAGGACCAGGTCCACCCGGAAGGTGTTGACCCGGAGCCAGTGATAAGCCTTGTGCCGTAATTCCACCCCGAAACTCTATGCTGATGCGGTGGCGGGTGCCTCATGCCTGGGGCTGATCGCTGTACACGTCCGGGACTCCAACGCCGCCGACGGACCCGGTGTCCGGAATATGGGACGGCTTGACCAGCATATGGATGGTCTGGCTACCCTGAAGACATGAGCGCATCCTCCATCGATCTTGCAGTTATTCCCGGCGACGGCATCGGCCCCGAGGTCATTGCCGAGGCCCTTAAAGTCCTGGAAAAGGCTGTTGCGGCGGAGGGCGTGGAGCTCAAGCCCACGCATTACGAGCTCGGCGCCGAGCACTGGCTTCGCACCGGCGAGACCCTGCCGGACGACGTCCTGGCCGACCTGAAGACCCGCGACGCCATCCTCTTCGGCGCGGTGGGCGCCGCCCCCGGCGACACCCGGATCCCGTCCGGCATCATCGAGCGTGAGCTGCTCCTCAAGCTCCGGTTCAGCCTGGACCACTACGTCAACCTGCGGCCTTCCCGGCTTTACGGTACCGTCGGCAGCCCCCTGGCCAACCCCGGCACCATCGACTTCATCGTGGTCCGCGAAGGCACCGAAGGGCCCTACGTCGGGAACGGCGGCACCCTGCGTGCGGGCACCCCGCACGAGGTAGCCACCGAAGTTTCCCTGAACACCGCCCACGGCGTGGAGCGCGTGGTCCGTGACGCCTTCCGACGCGCCAGCGCGCGGGAACGCAAGCACGTCACCCTGGTGCACAAACACAACGTCCTGGTCTTCGCCGGCCACCTCTGGAAGCGCACCGTCGAAGCCGTCGCCCAGGAATTCCCGGACGTCACTCACGACTACCTGCACGTGGACGCCGCCACGATCTTCATGGTCACGGACCCGTCCCGCTTCGATGTCATCGTCACGGACAATCTGTTCGGCGACATCATCACCGACCTCGCCGCTGCCATCACCGGCGGCATCGGCCTGGCCGCCTCCGGCAACATCAACATGGACCGCACCGCGCCTTCCATGTTCGAACCGGTCCACGGTTCTGCGCCGGACATCGCCGGCCAGGGCAAGGCAGATCCCACCGCGGCGATCCTCTCCGCGGCCCTCCTGCTGGACCACCTGGGCTACACGGACGCCGCCCGCAGGATTGAAGCTGCCGTGGTTGCCGACGTCGAAAAGCGTGACGGCACCGCACGCAGCACCACGGCCGTGGGCGACGCCATCACCGCCGGCCTTTAGCCCGCGCCGGGGCATCCGGCATCGGGCGTAAGCTTGTCTCGAATCACCAAATGCCGCCCCGCCGTTCAGCGCTGAACGAGGTGGCGGCCGATCGTGGAGGAACCATGACCCAGACCGCCCATGGCGTCGAATTCACCCGGCAGCCTTCGGCCAACCCGAAGTCCGCCGAAGAGCGTGCAGCCATCCTGGCAAACCCGGGATTCGGCAACTACTTCACCGACCACACCGCCATCGTGGACTACAGCGTGGACGCGGACGGCAACGGCGGCTGGCACGATGCCCGGATCGAACCCTACGGTCCGATCGTCCTGGATCCTTCCGCCGCCGTCTTCCACTACGGCCAGGAGATCTTCGAAGGGTTGAAGGCCTACCGCCACGCGGACGGGTCCATCTGGACCTTCCGCCCGGAGGCGAACGCGGCGCGGCTGAACAAATCCGCCCGCCGTCTGGCCCTTCCGGAACTGCCGGCCGAGTACTTCCTCGGCGCCATCCGCGAACTGGTGGCAGTGGACAAGGAGTGGGTCCCCTCCGGCGACGGCGAGGCCCTGTACCTGCGGCCGTTCATGATCGCCACCGAGGCCTTCCTGGGCGTCCGCGCCGCCCGCGAGGTGTCCTTCCGGGTGATCGCCTCGCCTGCCGGCAACTACTTCGGCGGCGAGCTCAAGCCCGTGTCCATCTGGATCTCCCGGCAGTATGCCCGCGCCGGCCGTGGCGGCACCGGCGACGCCAAGTGCGGCGGCAACTACGCGGCTTCGCTGATCGCGCAGCAGGAGGCCGAGGCCAACGGGTGCAAGCAGGTCCTGTTCCTTGACCAGGCCAACGACAACGCCGTGGAAGAACTGGGCGGCATGAACGTGTTCTTCGTCATGAAGGACGGCTCGCTGGTAACGCCCGCGCTCACCGGGACCATCCTGGAAGGCGTCACCCGGATGTCCGTCATCCAGGTGGCCAAGGACATGGGCCGCGAGGTTTCCGAGCGGAAGATCACCCTTGACGAGTGGCGTGACGGCGTGGCCTCCGGTGACATCACCGAAGTGTTCGCCTGCGGCACGGCAGCCGTCATCACTCCCATCGGAGTCCTCAAGGACGCCACCGAGTTCATCGGTTCCGAGGACGCCAAGGCGGGGGAGACCACCATGGCCATCCGCGAAAAGCTCTTGGGCATCCAGACGGGCACGGAGCCGGACACCCACGGCTGGCTGACCCGCCTGGCATAGCCTGGCAGTTTTCAATGTACGACGGCGCCTGCCGGACTTGGGTCCGGCAGGCGCCGTCCTGCGTTCCGGCCAACAGGCATTCCTGGGCTGGTTCGCAGATCCTGACCTTGAAGGCGTGGTTTTGCGAACAAGCTGCTGACTGTTGCGGGGTGGATGCCGGCACACCGACGCGCTGCGGGGCTGGGGTGGGGCAGCGCCGGATGCAAGGATGGACCGGTGACCTCAGTTTCCGGCCCCCGGCTGCAGCGCAGCTCCGGGCTCACACAGTTCATCCTGGCACCCAACCCCGGCCCCATGAGCCTGGACGGCACCAACTCCTACCTCCTGCGTGCCCCTGGCCATTCCTCCGTGGTGGTCGTGGATCCCGGTCCCCGGGACGAAACGCACCTGAACGCACTGGCCGGGACCGCCGCCGTCGAACTGATTTTGGTGACCCACCGGCACGCGGACCATACGGCGGGTTCCGCCCGCCTGCATGAATTGACGGGCGCGCCGGTCCGGGCGGCGGAGCCCGGCCACTGCCACGGCGGGGGAGTGCCGCTGGTCCATGGAGAGGTGATCCAGGCCGCAGGGCTGGAGATCGTCGTCCTGGCCACGCCCGGCCACACCTCAGACTCCGTCTGTTTCCACCTGCCTGCGGACGGGGACCATGGATCGGTGCTGACGGGCGACACCGTCCTTGGCCGCGGCACCACCGTCCTGGATTATCCGGACGGCACGCTGGGCGACTACATGGCATCCCTGGACCGGCTCGAAGCGCTGGGGCCCGCAACCGTCCTCCCGGCCCACGGCCCGGTGCTGCCCTCCCTTGAAGCCATCGCACGGGACTACCGGACACACCGGGAAGAACGGCTGGCGCAGATCCGCGCCGCGCTGGACCGGCTGGGCCAGGATGCAGCCGCGGGGGAGGTGGCCGACGCCGTCTATTCCGACGTCGAGCCTTCCGTGCGGCGTGCCGCCGAGCTGTCCGTGGCCGCGCAGCTGTCCTACCTGCGCGGCGGCGGCAGCGCGGGCCAGGCGGCACCGGCGGGACGGTAGGGTAGGAGCCATGCGTATTGCCAGGTTTGTAGTCGATTCCGATCCCCTGTACGGCGTTGTGGAAGGTGAACCGGGCAGTGAGGAAATCACTGTCATCCACGGCGACCCCTTTTTCCATGGCGTGGAGCGCACATCCGTGCGCCACAAGCTGGAGGACGTCCGGCTGCTGGCGCCGATCATCCCGCGGAGCAAGGTGATCGGCGTTGGCCGGAACTTCGTGGATCACGCCCATGAACTCGGCAACGAGGTCCCCGCCCAGCCGCTGCTCTTTCTGAAGCCCAACACCGCAGTCGTGGGCCCCAACGACCCCGTAGTGCTGCCGGAGTTCTCCGAAGAGGTCTCCTTCGAAGCTGAACTCTGCGTGGTGATCGGCCGGATCTGCAAGGACGTGCCGGAAGACCGCGTGGACGATGTCATCTTCGGCTACACGTGCGGCAACGACCTCACGGCCCGCGACGTCCAGAAAACGGACCTGCAGTGGACCCGCGCCAAGGGCTTCGACACCTCCGCGCCGCTGGGGCCCTGGATCGAGACCGACCTGGACACGGAGGACCTGCAGATCCAGGGCAGGCTCAACGGTGAAGTGCGCCAGGACGGCAGCACCAGCCAGATGATCCGCGGCGTGCGCGAACTGGTGTCGGTGGTATCGCAGGCGTTTACCCTGCTGCCGGGCGACGTGATCATGACCGGCACGCCCGCCGGCGTGGGCCTGGTCAAGGAGGGCGACCGCTTCGAGGTGGAAATCGAGGGCATCGGACGGCTTTCCAACCCCATCGTCCGCCGCTAGGCCTGTCCGGCCGACGGAAGGCCGGACCCGGCCAGGCGGGTAAAGTTGAAGCCACTATGACTATCGCTTCTTCGTCACCCGCCGCAGCCATTCCGCCCGTTACCGCCGAGACGCCCGTCCGGGTCCGTTTCTGCCCGTCGCCCACGGGTACCCCGCACGTTGGACTGATCCGGACGGCCCTGTTCAACTGGGCCTACGCGCGCCACACCAAGGGCACGCTGGTTTTCCGCATCGAGGACACGGACGCGGCGCGGGACAGCGAGGAAAGCTACCACCAGCTGCTCGACGCATTGAAGTGGCTGGGCATCGACTGGGACGAGGGCGTTGAGGTCGGCGGCCCGCACGAGCCGTACCGGCAGTCCCAGCGCGGCGACATCTACCAGGACGTCATCAAGCGGCTGCATGACGGCGGGTTCATCTACGAGTCCTTCTCCACCCCGGAGGAGATCGAGGCGCGCCACCGCGCGGCCGGACGGGACCCGAAGCTTGGCTACGACGGCTTTGACCGGCACCTGACGGAGGAGCAGCTGGCGCAGTACCGGGCGGAGGGCCGGCAGGCTGTCCTCCGCCTGCGCATGCCGGACGAGGACATCACGTTCACCGACCTGGTCCGCGGCGACATCACGTTCAAGGCCGGTTCCGTCCCTGACTTCGCCGTGGTGCGGGCCAACGGTGCGCCGCTCTACACGCTGGTCAACCCGGTGGACGACGCGCTGATGGGCATCACCCATGTGCTGCGCGGCGAGGACCTGCTCAGCTCCACGCCCCGCCAGATCGCCCTGTACCGGGCGCTGTACGCCATCGGCGTCGCCGAGTACATGCCGGAGTTCGGCCACCTGCCCTACGTCATGGGCCAGGGCAACAAGAAGCTGTCCAAGCGCGACCCCGAGTCCAGCCTGTTCCTGCACCGGGAGCGGGGCTTCATCCCGGAAGGGCTGCTGAACTACCTGTCCCTGCTGGGCTGGTCCCTCAGCGCGGACGAGGACATCTTTACGGTGGAGCAGCTTGTGGAGCACTTTGACGTCCACGACGTCCTGGCCAACCCGGCCCGCTTCGACCTAAAGAAGGCCGAGGCCATCAACGGCACCCACGTCCGGATGCTCGAGCCCAAGGTGTTCCGTGACCGCGTTGCGCACTACCTGCGCGAGGCAGGCCTGGTGGGGGAGATCCTGACAGACCGCGAAGAGGAAATCGTCACCGAGGCGGCGCCGCTGATCCAGGAACGCATCACGCTCCTGGGCGAAGCCCCGGACATGCTGGCGTTCCTGTTCAAGGCCGATGACGCCATCGACATCGCCGACGACGCACGCAAAGGCCTTCCCGCCAACCTTCCCGAGGTCCTTGATGCCGCCATCGCCGCGCTGGAACCGGTGGCGGAATGGACGCCGGACAACATCCAGGCCGCACTCAAGCAGGCCCTGGTGGAGGACATGGGCATCAAGCCGAGGCTTGCCTTCGGCCCGGTGCGCACGGCCGTTTCCGGCCGCCGCGTGTCGCCGCCGCTGTTTGAGTCCATGGTGATCCTGGGCAAGGAGTCCTCCCTGCGCCGGCTCCGCGCCTTCCGCGGCTGATGACCGCTCCCAGCCAAGCGGCCCGAGCCGGCATACTGGAGACACCTTTCGGCCGTGTCCGGGGCGTCCTGTTCGACATTGACGACACCCTGGTGGACCTCGAGTATTCGATGACCACCGCGCTGCGCGAGGTCAGCGAACACCTCCTGCCCGGACTGGACCAGGCCGGGTGGGAGCGGTTCGGCCGCATCTTCACCCACGAGACCACCCACTTCTACGACCGCTACCTGGCCGGCGAGCTGACGTTCAACGAACAACGCCTGCTCCGCGGGCGTGCGGCACTGGGACACTTCGGCGTTGACCTGGGCGAGGGCGAGGAGTCGCACCGGTGGCTGGCGGCCTACATGGAGAAGCAGCCCGCGTACGTGAAGCCGTTCCCCGATGTGCTGCCCCTCCTGGACGTCCTGGACAATGCGGGAGTGCCCTACGGCGCCGTGAGCAACAACGTCCATGACTACCAGCGCGCCAAGCTGGACGGGGCCGGGCTGGAGCGGATCACGCACCTGGTGGGCACGGACACGCTTGGCGTGGCCAAGCCCGATCCGGCCATGTACCTTGAGGGCGTCCGGCTGCTGGGCACTGCCCCGGGCGAAACGCTGTACGTGGGCGATAACCGGCTGCTGGATGCGGAGGGTTCGACGGCGGCAGGGCTGCTGGGCGTCTGGCTGAACCGCATGGGTGAGGTTGTGGAGGGCTTCGAGGGCAGCATGGTTGCTTCCCTGGAGGAACTGCTGGCCTAACCGGACCAGCCGGCCACATAGGCGTTGCAGGCCGGGACCGCGGCCCCCTTTTTTGCAGGGCCGCGGTCCCGGCCTGTCTGCGTCAGCTGTCAGGGGGCCCGCAGGCCCGCGGCACGGCGGCGCAGGAGCAGGTAGGCCGCGACGGCGGCGGCCACGAGCAGCGCGATCAGCAGCAGGGCGATGCCCGGGTTGTCCAGCCAGGACGACGGCGACACTGCCGCCACTTTCGTGTGCAGCTCCTGCGTGCCGGCAGCGATTTTCGCGTTGCCGTCCGCCAGCTTGCCGGCGCCTTCCGCCAGTTTGCCGGAACCGTCGTCCAGCCGGCCGTTGCCATCGGCCAGCTGACCGGATCCTTCGGCGAGCCGTGCGGACCCCGATTCCAGTTGGCCCGTCCCACTGCTGAGCTTGACGGTTCCGTCGGAGAGGGCTTCCGTTCCCGCCAGCAGGCCCGGGTTCGCCGGGTCGCCGCCGCCGTTGATGCCCGCGCTGAGCCGGGTGGTGCCGTCCTGGAGGTTGTTGGCGGCGTAGATCAGGCCGGGACGGTCGGGGTCGCCCGGCACACCGTCCATCCCCACCCGGATCTTCGCCGTCCCCTCGGCCAGCATCGACGTGCCCAGCACCACGCCCGGGTTCTGCGGATCCGTCGCATTGAGCTTTTCCGCCAGGGTGGCAAAGCCCGCCTTCAACCGTCCGGCGCCGTCGTTCAACTCGCCGGCTCCCGTGGCCAGCCTGCCCGTTCCGGTCTTCAGCTGCCCGGCGCCGTCGTCCAGGGCCCCGGCCCCGCCGTTGACCTTTGCTGCGCCGGCGTCAAGCTGTACCGCCCCGGCATAGGCCCTCCGGCCGCCGTCGGCCAGCTTGGCTATCTGGTCCTTGATCACTGCAAGGGGTACCAGGCCCTGCGGTCCGTTCGCTGCCGCTTCGAGCTGGTCCAGTCCCTGGCTGAGTGCGGCGAGCCCGTCGCCCTGTGCGGGGTCGTTGCCGGCACCCGGGTAACCCTTGAGCCGGTTTGCTCCGGCTGCCAGCTGGCCGGTGCCGTCCTTCAGCTCTGCGGTCCCGCTGCGCAGCTTGGTGGCGCCGGCATCAAGATCGCCGGCACTTGCGGCGAGCTGGCCCGTGCCTGCAGCGATCCGGCCCGCGCCGTCAGCAAGGTTGTTGGGTGCGTTTCCGGACGCCGTTGGGGTCAGCGCAGCGGAAAGAGCGACGGCGCCGGACTGAAGCTTCCGTGCGCCGTCGTCCACCTGGTAGACACCCGGTACCAGCTTGTTCAGCACATCTTTCTGCAGCTTGGTGGTACCGGCGTGCAGCTTGTCCACCCCTGGTGCCAGCTGGTCGCGGACTCCGGAGAAGATCCGGCCGGCCCCCGACTGCAGGGCCGCGGCGCCGGCATTCAATTCGCTGCTGGCGTCCCTGACCTTGTCCGAGCCGTCCTTCACCTGCGCCGCGCCTTTGTTCGCGGCCCCTGCTCCTGCTGCCAGCTGGCCCGAACCGTCTTTGAGCTGGTTGGCCCCCGCGGCAGCCTGCTCTGCTCCGTCCATCAGCTGCGCGGCACCGTTGGCGATCTGGCCCGTGAGGAAGGTATAAAACGCAAGGAAAAGAGCCAGCAGCAGGGACAGTGCCGTGATGGCGATGGATTGGGACCGGGTTTTGGGCTTGGCTGTTGCGATGGATTCTGTGCGGGTTGTCAACGCTGACACTTCCTAACTGGGCCACCGGGCGACGCTGCCCGGTGGTCGAAACCGTTGGTGGGAGGGCCATCCTGTTTCCTCGTGGGGGTGCCCGGATGGCGGGACGGGAAGTTGTTACTGATGGGTAACTTACTCGAGGGTAACCATACGGCGGGAGCGTGGGCAAGGGCCCGCATGGAGAAGTCCATGCGGCTGCCGGCGTCTTCGTCGATCCCGATTTGTGCGAGCCGAAAGTCTCGGGTAAAGTAATTTCTCGTGCTGAGGCGCACGGAGCAGGGAAAAAGCCCTGAAAACCGGCCCGAAAGTGCCATTGGGATATGGTGTAATTGGCAACACTACGGTTTCTGGTACCGTCATTCTAGGTTCGAGTCCTGGTATCCCAGCTCTGATTTGAAAGCTGGCTTCAGCTGGAATTCAGTAGGTTTCCAGTCGGTTCGCCGATTTGAAACCACGGCAAAGTGTGTGAAATACTCACTGAGCTTGAGCGGCGGAAACGCTGCCGGAAGTACTCTGGCCCCATCGTATAGCGGCCTAGTACGCCGCCCTCTCACGGCGGTAACGCGGGTTCGAATCCCGCTGGGGTCACCATCGAAATGGTCCCGGGCATTAGCCCGGGGCCATTTTTTATGAGCATCAGGCCGGTTCCCCTCCAGCCGGACGAGACCGCCTGTCGTTTCGAAGAAAATCGTCCTGCTGCGGGGGAATTCCCTGCTGGGGACGACACGCGGTGGAACTTCGCGCCCCCTACTCAACTGGCATGATGTAGCTGTGACCTCCCATGACGAGCACGGCCGCCCCATCCCGCCGGTGCCGCACGCCATGGCGGCAGTGACCCTGCTGGAGGAGATCCGCAGCGGCCTGGACCATGTGCTGCTGCCGCTCGCGCTGCCGGGCGCGGACCAGGCACGCCGCGAAACGTCGGCCGCAAGGGCGCAGCTGGACGACTACATCCTTCCGCGGTACCGGAGCCTGGACGCCCCCTTGCTTGCCGTCGTCGGCGGTTCCACCGGTGCCGGCAAATCCACCCTGGTGAACGGGCTCGTGGGGCATCCCGTCACGCGGGCCGGGGCCATCCGCCCCACTACCCGCCAGCCCATCCTGCTGCACAACCCCGCGGAGGGAACATGGTTTGAAGGGCAGCGGGTCCTGCCCGGGCTAAGCCGGATCCGCGGTACCCTCGCCGGCAGTCCGGCCGCCGCGGGCGCCATGCCGGAGCCGCGCGACGCCGCTTCGCTGGTGCTGCTGGCCGATCCGGCGGTTCCGGCCGGCATCGCACTCCTTGACGCCCCGGACGTTGACTCCATTTCCGACCAAAACCGCCTGCTGGCCGGGCAACTGCTGGCCGCCGCGGACTTGTGGGTGTTTGTCACCACAGCCAACCGGTACGCGGACGCCGTTCCCTGGAAGCTCCTCCTGGACGCGGCGGCGCGGGACATTACTGTGGCAGTGGTGCTGGACCGGGTGCCGCCGGGCGCGCAGGCGGAGGTAAGCGAGGACCTCCGCGGCCTGCTCGACCGGGAGGGGCTCGGTGGGAGCCGGCTGTTCATCATCGCCGAGACGGTCCTTGATCCGCACGGCATGCTGCCTCCCGGCGCTGTCAATGAGCTGCGGGACTGGCTTGGTGCCCTGGCCGCCGATGCTGCCGGCCGGGCCGCCGTCGCACGGCGGACCCTGAATGGAACCGTCCGCGCCCTGGCCCATCGGATTCCGGATATCGCCGGCGCCGTCCGTGAGCAGGAGCTGGCCGCCTCGCGACTTGAGGCCGACGCCGTGGCGGCTTACGCGGATGCCGCCAAGCGGATCCTTGATGCCACCCGCGACGGTGCACTCCTCCGGGGCGAAGTGCTGGCCCGGTGGCAGGATTTTGTGGGCACGGGTGAATTCTTCCGCGCCCTTGAGCAGAATGTGGGGCGGTTCCGGGACAGACTGGGGGCCTTCTTCCGCGGTGAACCGGCACCGGCCGTCGGGGTTGAGGCGGCCATCGAAACCGGGCTTCAGGCCGTCATTGTGGACGAGGCAGCCAACGCAGCGGAGGACACCGACCAGCGGTGGCGCTCAGACCCCGCGGGGCGGCAGCTGCTGGGTCCGGACGACCTGTCGGGGACGGCGCCCGGGTTCGCCGAACGGGCAGCAGCGGAAATCCGGGCGTGGCAGGAAGCCCTGATGGAGCTGATCCGGACGGAAGGCCAGGGACGGCGGACCCAGGCCCGGTGGCTGTCCTTTGGTATCAACGGCCTCGGCGCCGCGCTGATGATCGTGGTGTTTTCGATGACTGCGGGCCTGACCGGACTGGAGATCGGCGTGGCGGGCGGAACCGCCGTCGTGGGCCAGCGCCTGCTGGAAGCGGTGTTCGGCGAGGACGCCGTGCGCCGCATGGCTGATAAAGCCCGTGAAGATCTGGCCACGCGGTGCCGGCGCCTGCTGGCAGACGAGCAGGAGAAGTTCCTGCAGCGGCTGCCGGAAGGCAATCCCGCCCTCGCACAACGCCTTGCTGCGCAGGCCGGGGACCTGGCCCGGCTGGCGGAGAGCGCGTGAGCCGCCACAGCGGGGCACACGCGTCCTCCAAACTGGACGCCCGGCTCCAGGCGCTCCAGGACGCCCGGGAGCTGGGGGAGGGGGTCCTGCCGGACCAGGCGCTGCAGGACGTGTTCGACGTCCTGGAGCGCGCAAGTTCCCGCCGTTCCTTGTCCGGCGACCACACCGTGGTGGGATTTTTCGGGGCCACCGGAAGCGGCAAGTCCTCCCTCTTCAACGCGGTCAGCGGCGCGGAGATCGCGACGGCGGCGGCCCGCCGTCCGACGACATCGGAACCACTGGCAGGTGTTTGGGGAGCGGCGGGCAGCGAAGCCCTCCTCGACTGGCTGGAAGTGAGAAACCGGCATCACGCCGCGTCGGTGGACGGCTTCGCCGACGAACAGACGGGGCTGATCCTGCTCGATCTGCCTGACTTCGACTCCACCCATGCAGCCAACCGCGGGATCGTGCAGCGGATGGTGGGGATGGTGGACGTCCTGGTGTGGGTGCTGGACCCGCAGAAGTATGCCGACGCTGCCGTCCACCATGGGTTCCTGGCGCCGCACGCTTCGCACGGGGCCGTCACGCTTGTGGTCCTGAACCAGGTGGACCGGCTCCCGGAACACGATGTGCAGCCCGTGCTCGACTCGCTGCACGCAATCCTTGCAGGTGAAGGGCTGGGACAGGTGCGGGTCCTCCCTTCATCGGCGGTGACGGGGGCGGGGATCGGGGAAGTGCGGGCGGCGATCCGGAAGGTGGCCGTCCAGCGCCAGGCCCAGTCCCGGCGGCTGGAGGCGGATATCACTAAGGCCGGGCAGGACCTGCGGCAGGCTTCCGGGGACGGCGACGCCGCAGGGGTCCGGCCGGCCGCCAGGTCCCGGCTCGCGGGCGAACTGGCTGTGGCAGCGAACGTGCCTGCCGTGGTGCGGGCCGTCGGCCAGTCCTACCGGCTGGAGTCCGTCCGGCGCACCGGCTGGCCCGTCACCCGCTGGCTCTCCAGGTTCCGCCCGGACCCGCTGCGCCGCCTCAATCTCCGCAGGGATTCACCTGCCGGGCTGAACCGGACCTCCCTGCCGGCCGCCGGCGCGCCGGAGCGGGCCCGGACGGACGCTGCCGTCAGGGAATTTGCGGACGCGGCCAGCGAGGGGGCTCCGGGACCCTGGCGGGCAGCGATTAGGGGGAGGGCCAGGGCCGGCCGGGACCGGCTGCCCGACGCCCTGGACCAGGCCATCGCCGGGACCGACATCGGGGCCAACCGCAAGGCGTGGTGGTGGGGTGCCTTCAACGTGGTTCAGTGGCTGGCGCTGCTGACGGTGCTGGGCGGCCTGGGCTGGCTTGGCGTCCTGGCCGGACTGGCCTACCTGCAGCTGCCGGTGCCCGAAGTTCCACGCGCGGAAGGCTGGCCGGTACCCACCCTGATGATCGCCTTCGGCCTGGTGCTGGGGATATTTTTGGCGGTCACCGGCCGTTTCATTGCGTCCGGTGCTGCCCGGGCGCGGGCTGCAAGGGCACGACGGCGGCTGAACAGCGCCGTGGCAGCGGCGGCGCAGGAGCTGGTGGTGGCGCCCGTGGAGGAGGAGATTGCCAGGCTGGCAGCCTTCAACAAGGCGCTGAAGAAGGCCATGGGGCCGTAGGGCTGCTACCGGCCCATAATGACCTAGCCGCCCGCCAGGGCGGCCGCGGCGTCCCGGACCTTGATGAGGGTGCGCAGGTTGCGGGTGGTGGTTGCGGCCTTGAACTTCGTTTTCGCGCTGATCTTGCTGAAGGGGCTGTCCAGTGTCCCTCCCGCCGGGGCCAGCCAGGCAAGCGCTTCGGGCCCCAGCCGCTGCTGGTCCTGGCTTTCAAGGGCTGACCCGGCCGCCTCCAGTTCGTCAAGGACGGCGGTGTCCGAGGACAGGGTGATATAGGTGTGGGTGGACCTGTCGTCGTCCGGGTAGGGGCAGCCATCCACCAGTTGGGCCACCCGCCCGGCGTCCAGGACCACAACCCACGCTTCATAGCCAAAGGCGGCCCGGAGGCACTTTTCGCATTCCTGTTTGACCGCTGCCGCGTCCAGGGTGCTGCTGAGCACCACGTTTCCGCTGGCCAGCAGGGTCTTTGCGTCCGTGAAGCCGCAGGATTTCAGCGCGTCCCGCAGGTCCGCCATCTTGATATTGATCCCGCCCACGTTGATGCCGCGGAGGAACACCGCATAGCTGCCCATGGGCACAGCCTAGCGGCCGGAGCCCCGGTGGGGCCGGCAGGAGCCTAGTCGTTGTTCTTGCGGAGGGCCTCGGTGAGGATGCGCCCGGCATTGCAGACAACTTCGGCGTGCAGGCGGCCGGGCTGGCGGGTCAGCCGCTCAATTGGACCGGAAATGGAGACGGCGGCAATCACCCTGCCGGACGGACCCCTCACCGGTGCCGAAACGGAGGCGACCCCCGGCTCACGCTCGCCAAGGCTCTGTCCCCAGCCCCGGCGTCGTACTCCTGCCAGGACGGTCGGCGTGAAACGGGCCGACTGCAGGCCCTCGAGGAGCCTGTCGTGATCCTCCCAGGCGAGCAGGACCTGCGCGGCAGAGCCGGCCTTCATGGACAACTGCGTGCCCACGGGAATGGTGTCGCGCAGGCCGATGGGGCGCTCCGCGGAGGCGACGCATACGCGCCAGTCACCCTGCCTGCGGAAGATCTGGGCGCTTTCGCCGGTGGCATCGCGCAGTTGCATGAGTACGGGCCCGGCCGAGGCGATCAGGCGGTCTTCCCCGGCGGCGGAGGCAAGCTCCACAAGCCTGCTGCCGAGCACGAACCGGCCCTGGATGTCTCGGCTGACCAGCCGGTGGTGCACCAGCGCCAAAGCGAGGCGGTGGACAGTGGGCCGGGCCAGGCCGGTGGCGGCTACCAGCTGCGCCAGCGTGGTGGGGCCGGCCTCAAGGGCATCGAGCACCTGGGCCGCTTTATCAATGACACCGACTCCACTAGAATTGTCCATGTAATGATATTGCCGTCTCAATATCTGAGATGCAAATCTTTCGGCTGGCGCAGCGCGGAGCCGTCCTGATTCAGTTGGATCAATCAGCCAAACAGCAGTGAAGGGAGATGGCCATGGTAAAGACATTGGCCGAGAAAGTCTGGGACGCACATGTGGTGCGCAAAGGTGACGGCGATGGTGCCAACGCCCAGCCGGACCTTCTGTACATCGACCTTCACCTGGTCCACGAAGTCACGTCCCCGCAGGCGTTCGAAGGCCTGCGGCTGGCCGGCCGCAAGCTGCGCCGGCCGGACCTGACCATTGCCACCGAGGACCACAACACCCCCACGCTGGACATCGACAAACCGATTGCCGACCTGACCAGCCGCACCCAGATCCAGACCCTGCGCAACAACTGCGCGGAGTTCGGCGTCCGGCTGCACAGCCTGGGCGATGCCGAGCAGGGCATCGTGCACGTGGTGGGCCCGCAGCTGGGCCTCACCCAGCCCGGCATGACGGTGGTCTGCGGCGACTCGCATACATCCACCCACGGCGCTTTCGGTGCGCTGGCCATGGGCATCGGCACCTCCGAGGTGGAGCACGTCATGGCCACCCAGACCCTGTCCCTGAAGCCGTTCAAGACCATGGCCATCAACGTCGAGGGCACACTGCGTCCCGGCGTCACCGCCAAGGACATCATCCTCGCCGTGATCGCCAAGATCGGCACCGGCGGCGGCCAGGGCTACGTCCTGGAATACCGCGGGTCGGCGATCCGCGCCCTGTCCATGGAAGCGCGCATGACCATCTGCAACATGTCCATCGAAGCCGGCGCCCGCGCCGGCATGGTGGCCCCGGACGAAACCACCTACGAGTACATGAAGGGCCGCCCCCACGCGCCGGAAGGCGAGGACTGGGACGCCGCCGTGGAGTACTGGAATACGCTGCGTACCGACGACGACGCCACCTTCGACGTGCAGGTTGACCTGGACGCCAACACCCTGGAGCCGTTCGTCACCTGGGGCACCAACCCCGGCCAGGGCGTGTCCCTGTCCGAGTCCGTTCCGTCACCCGGGGACTTCGGTGACGAAAACGCCAAGGCCGCTGCCGAGCGCGCCCTGCAGTACATGGGACTCGAAGCCGGCACGCCCATGAAGGACATCCGCGTGGACACCGTCTTCCTGGGCTCCTGCACCAACTCCCGGATGGAGGACCTGCGTGCCGCTGCCGACATCATCCGCGGCCGGCAAAAGGATCCGAACATCCGGATGCTGGTGGTCCCCGGCTCTGCCCGCGTCCGGCTGGAAGCCGAGGCCGAGGGCCTGGACAAGGTCTTCAAGGACTTCGGTGCCGAGTGGCGCTTTGCCGGCTGCTCCATGTGCCTGGGCATGAACCCGGACCAGCTGGAGGTGGGGGAGCGTTGCGCCTCAACCTCCAACCGAAACTTCGAAGGCCGGCAGGGCAAGGGTGGCCGCACCCACCTGGTCTCCCCGGTGGTGGCCGCAGCCACGGCAGTACGGGGCACGCTCAGCTCTCCATCGGACCTTGACCCGGCTCCCGAACCCGCCGCCATCCGCATCGACGCAGCCTAGGACAGCACAAATGGAAAAGTTCACCAAGCACACCGGTATCGGCGTCCCGCTGCGCCAGAGCAACGTCGACACCGACCAGATCATCCCCGCGGTCTACCTCAAGCGGATCACCCGGACCGGCTTCGAGGACGCGCTCTTCTCCGCCTGGCGCAAGGACCCCTCCTTCATCCTGAACCAGGAGCCCTACAACGCGGGATCGGTCCTGGTGGCAGGCCCCGATTTCGGCACCGGTTCCTCCCGTGAACACGCGGTCTGGGCGCTGAAGGACTACGGTTTCAAAGCCGTCCTGTCCTCCCGGTTCGCCGACATCTTCCGCGGCAACTCGGGCAAGCAGGGACTTCTGGCCGCGCAGGTTGCGCAGGACGACATCGAGCTCATCTGGAAGGAACTCGAAAACGCCCCGGGAACCCAGGTCACCGTGGACCTCGAGTCCAAGACCGTCGTCTGCGGCAACATCGTGGCGCCGTTCGACATCGACGACTACACCCGCTGGCGGCTCCTGGAAGGCCTCGACGACATCGGGCTGACCCTCCAGCACGAAGCCGACATCACCGCCTACGAGGCGACCCGCCAGGCGTTCAAGCCCAAGACCCTGCCGGCGAAGCTTTCCTAGCCCCGGGGCCACCATCCCGGCGGCGTGGCGCAGCGGGCGAAGGCCGCGCCACGCCCCGCCGCCGGTACCCCCTTATTTCGGTTCGGTAACGCGACCTCCTATGCTTGGTTGGAGCCTTTGCAAGGTTTTGGGGGCTAGTGATCGTGAGGAAACCGGTATATGAGTAGTGTTCTGACAATCCGCGGCGGTGTCCCGCTTACAGGCCGCGTCAGCGTCCGTGGGGCAAAGAATCTTGTCCCCAAGGCAATGGTGGCGGCGTTGCTGGGCAACGAACCCTCGGTGTTGCGGAACGTGCCGGAGATCAAGGACGTGGAGGTGGTCACCTCCCTGCTGCAGCTGCATGGGGTGACCGTGGAGAAGGACCCGGTCAACGGTGACCTCACCCTCGATCCCAAGGCCGCAAAGACGGCGCCGAGCACCGCGATCGATGCCCATGCCGGTGACTCCCGCATCCCCATCCTGCTGTGCGGACCGCTGATCCATGCCATTGGCGAAGCCTTCATTCCCGACCTGGGCGGCTGCAAGATCGGCGACCGTCCCATCGACTACCACCTGGATGTCCTGCGCCAGTTCGGTGCCGTCGTGGAGAAGCGCCCCGGTGGCATCCACATCTCTGCACCCAAGGGCCTGCACGGCGCCAAGATCTCGCTGCCGTACCCGTCCGTGGGCGCCACCGAGCAGGTCCTGCTGAGCGCCACCCGCGCGGAAGGCATCACGGAGCTGTCCGGCGCCGCCACCGAGCCGGAAATCATCGACCTTATCGCCGTGCTGCAGAAGATGGGCGCCATCATCAGCGTGCAGACGGACCGGACCATCCGCATCGAGGGTGTCCGTGACCTCGGCGGCTACAACCACCGTGCCCTCTCGGACCGCAACGAATCGGCGTCCTGGGCTTCGGCCGCACTGGTGACCCGCGGCGACATCTTCGTTGAAGGCGCATCCCAGCGCGACATGATGACGTTCCTGAACACCTACCGCAAGGTGGGCGGCGGAATGGACATCGGCGAGGACGGCATCCGGTTCTACCACAAGGGCGGAAAGCTGAACCCGCTGGTCCTTGAAACGGATGTCCACCCCGGCTTCATGACGGACTGGCAGCAGCCCCTGGTGGTTGCGCTGACCCAGGCCGAGGGCGTATCGATCGTGCACGAGACGGTGTATGAGAACCGTTTTGGCTTCACCGACGCCCTGATCCGCATGGGCGCCAGCATCCAGGTGCACCGGGAATGCCTGGGCAGTGTCCCGTGCCGGTTCGGCCAGCGCAACTTCCTGCACTCCGCGGTGATTTCCGGACCCACCCAGCTCAAGGGAACCGACATTGATGTCCCCGACCTGCGCGGCGGGTTCAGCCACCTGATTGCCGCCCTGGCCGCCACCGGAACGTCCCGGGTCACCGGCATCGACATCATCAACCGGGGCTACGAGCGGTTCACGGAAAAGCTCGCCGGCCTTGGGGCCGACTTCGACATCACCACCACGAAGTAGCGCGGCACCGTGAAGGAATCGGCCAAAAGCAAGGCCACATTTGTTTTCATTGCCAGCATCGCCCGGCCGCTGCTGAACCTGATGATGTCCAAGACGTGGGAAGGCACCGAAAAGCTTCCCGCCGGCGGCTTCATCGCAGCCCCCAACCACTGCACGGAGATCGACCCCCTTGTTGTGGGGCACATGCTCTACAACCAGAAGCGTGCCCCGCACTTCCTGGCCAAGGCCGCGCTGTTCAAGGTTCCCGGCCTGGGTGCGCTCCTGCGGGCCACCAAGCAGGTGCCGGTGGAGCGCTCGACGGCGGGAGCGAACCGATCGCTGCAAGTGGCCCAGGAGATTGTGGCTGAGGGCGGGGCGATCATCATCTACCCGGAGGGAACGCTGACACGCGATCCCGGACTTTGGCCGATGAAGGGGCATACCGGCGCGGCAAGGCTGGCCCTCGAAGGCGATATTCCGGTGGTGCCCATTGCCCACTGGGGCGCGCACGAGGTGTTCCCCAGGTACGGCAAGCGGTTCCACGTGTTCCCCCGGAAGCACTCACGCGTCGTCGTGGGCGAACCGGTGGACCTGAGTGCGTTCCGCGGCCGCCCGCTGGACAAGGCCACCCTGACGGAGGCGACGGAAGTGATCATGGACGCGATCACGACTTTGCTGGCAGGCCTGCGCGGCGAGCAGCCTCCCGCCGAACGCTGGGACCCGGCCAAGCGGCCGCAGGCCAAGCACGGACGGTTCGTTGACCGCGGCGAGCCCGAACCAGGAACGGAAGCTCCGTGACCGCTGACGGGAAGCCGGGGGCGGCGGGCACGGTAGCCGTCCTGGGTGCGGGATCGTGGGGGACAACCTTCGCGAAGATCCTCGCGGACGCTGCGATTGCCGCCGGAACGCCGCGCGTCATCAGGCTTTGGGGCAGGCGCGCCGGGGTGGTCGAAGAGATCAACAACTGCCACCGCAACAGTGAGTACCTCAAGGACATCGTCCTGCCGGAGAGCATCACGGCGTCCACAGACGTCCGCGCAGTCCTGGCGGAAGCCGACCTGGTGGTGCTGGCGGTTCCGGCCCAGTCGCTGCGCCCGCAGCTGCGCGAATGGAAGGACATGATCGCTCCCGGAGCTGTTGTGGTCTCCCTGATGAAGGGGCTGGAGCTGGGCACGGACGCGCGGATGAGCGAGGTCATCGCACAGGAACTGGACCTGCCGCTGGAACGCATCGCAGTTGTCTCGGGACCCAACCTCGCCATGGAAATTGCGCGGGAAGAGCCTACGGCATCAGTCGTGGCATGCGCTGACTCCGCCACTGCAGGCTGGCTCGCCCGGACCTGCACCGCCCCCTACTTCCGGCCCTACACCACGGCCGATGTGGTCGGCGTCGAAATCGGCGGCATCGTCAAGAACGTGATTGCGCTGGCAGTAGGCATCTGTGAGGGCAAGCAGATGGGGGACAACACCAAGGCCTCGGTGATTACCCGGGGACTCGCGGAAACGTCCCGCCTCGCCTTGGCGCTGGGCGGCGAGGCCAAGACCATGGCCGGGCTCGCCGGGCTGGGCGACCTTGTGGCAACCTGTTCGTCCGCGCTGTCCCGGAACCACACGGCCGGGAGGCTGCTGGGCCAGGGCCTGACCCTGGAGGAGGTGGGCCGAAAGATGACCCAGACCGCCGAAGGCATCAAATCCGGCCAGGCCGTCCATGAACTCGCCGGCAAGCTCGGCGTCGACATGCCCATCACTGCCGCCGTCGTCGCGGTGCTGGCAGGCAAGCTGTCCGTTGACCAACTGGGGCCGGTTCTGCTGTCCCGGGAATTGAAACCTGAAGGCGATTACTGACCATGTCCCAAGACACACCCAACACAGGGGAAACTGCCACCAGCCGGAAGCCGCGGGTCGCCGTGCTTTTCGGCGGCCGCTCCAGCGAGCACGCCGTGAGCTGCGTCACCGCAGCAGGCGTGCTGGGCGCGATCAACAAGGACAAGTACGACGTCATCCCCATCGGGATTGCCAAAACCGGCCAGTGGGTTCTTGCCCCGGCCGAAACCACCCAGTGGTCGCTTGCCGCATCATCACTCCCCGAGGTAGTACCTTCCCCGCAGACCGTCACGCTTGCTGAGATCGGCGGGGAACACCAGCTGATCGTGGCGTCCCCCAATGAGGTTCCGCAGGAACTGGGCGCCGTCGACGTGGTCTTTCCGCTGTTGCACGGCCCCTTCGGCGAGGACGGGACCATCCAGGGGCTCCTTGAACTTTCCGACACCCGCTACGTCGGCGCCGGAGTCCTGGCATCGGCCGTCGGCATGGACAAGCACTACATGAAGGTGGTCTTCGAGGCCGCCGGACTCCGCGTGGGACCCTACGTGGCTGTGACCGACCGGCAGTGGCAGCGGGATCCCGAATCCGTCAGGAAGCAGGTGGACCGCCTCGGTTTCCCCGTCTTCGTCAAGCCGGCCCGTGCCGGCTCGTCGATGGGCATCTCCAAGGTTGATTCCCTTGAGGACCTGGACGCCGCGATCGAAGAGGCCCGCCGCCACGACCTCAAGCTGGTCATTGAAGCCGGAATTGTCGGCCGCGAAATCGAATGCGCTGTCCTGGAAGGCAGGGGCACCGATGCGCCCCGGACCTCGATGCCGGGCGAAATCTCGGTGTCCGGGGGGACGCACGAGTTCTACGACTTCAACGCCAAGTATGTGGAGGATGATGCCGCAGCCCTGAGCTGTCCCGCAGACATCCCCGCGGAAGCGATCTCCCGGGTCCGGGAGCTGGCGGCCGCCGCATTCGACGCCGTCGGCGCCGAGGGCCTGAGCCGCGTGGATTTCTTCTACACCCCCGAGGGCGAACTGATCATCAACGAGATCAACACCATGCCCGGCTTCACGCCCAAGAGCATGTACCCGCAGATGTGGGCAGCGTCCGGACTGGGCTACGCGGACCTGATCGACGAACTCATCCACCTGGCCCTGAACCGCAAAACCGGCCTTCGCTGATCCACGCCGGAACCCTCCCGGCGTGGGCCCACCCGCCTGGACCTACCGGCTCTTCGGCAGGTTCTGCAGGTCTTCCTGGCCCACGCAGTTCCGTGCTGACGGCACCTTTTCGGCAGCTGCTGCCAGGTCCGCGAGTACGGTTGCGGAGCTGATTTTGTCCGGGTCCATCAGGATTTCCGTGGCCGGTTCCCGCCCGTAGGTGGTCAGCGTCCACACGGGGTCGCCCTCCTTGATGACCCAGTCGACGCCGTTGACGGTCACGCAGCGGTCCGTCGTAGGGCCCGGCACATTGACGCCGCAGCGGAGGATGACAAGCGACGGGTCGCCCCAGGCTGCGGTGGCCTGGCTGTTGGTCTTCCGCAGCTTTGAATCGCCGATGGCGTCCGGCAGGGCCACCATCATCGGTGCGCACAGCGGATTGGCGGCGTCCCTGGCGGGCGTGACGTCCACCGCGGGGGAGCAGGCGGTCAAGGAAAGGGCGGCAATTCCCCCAACCATCGCCATCCTGGCGGCACGGGCGGACAGGGGCAGCTGGGGATGGTGCATGATCCCAGCCTATCGCCGCCGTCGTCCCCGCCCGGACACGATGTCGGCCGGGCGCGGTAGCGTAGTGGCGTGCCTGAAGACCTCCGTAACCGCGTCGCCTGCCAGCCCACCGTCGCCGGCCTTTCCGAAGCCGAGCTGCTGGACCGGATTTTTCCGCGCCTCCGGATGGCCGGGGGCCACACCGCCAGCACGTTGCTGGGTCCCGGCGATGACGCCGCCGTTGTCGCAGCCCCGGACGGCAGAACCGTCATCAGCATCGACACCCAGGTCCAGGACCAGGACTTCCGCCTCCTGTGGCCCAACGGCTACCGCACCACCGGGTTCGACGTCGGATGGAAGGCTGCGGCACAAAACCTCAGCGACATCAACGCCATGGGCGCACAGGCAATATCCATGGTGGTCAGCCTCACCCTCCCCGTGGACACACCCGTGAGGTGGGTGGAGGACCTGGCGGACGGGTTGACAGCCGGAATCCGTGAACTTGGCGCCGCGCGTTGCTCCGTGGCCGGCGGGGACCTGGGCCGGGGCCGCGAAATCTCGGTAACCGTGGCGGTGCTGGGGACGCTCGACGGCGGACAGCCGGTCCTGCGGTCCGGCGCCCGGGCGGGGGACATCCTGGCGCTGGCAGGAACAGCAGGCCATGCCGCCGCAGGCCTGGCGCTGCTTGAATCGGACATCGCCGTGGACACCCTCACCCCGGCCGAGCGCGCCTTCGTGGACCTGCAGTGCCGGCCGCGTCCGCCGCTGCATGCCGGGCCTGCAGCCGGGGCGGCGGGTGCCACGGCAATGCTGGACATCTCGGACGGACTCCTGCGGGACGGCAAGCGGCTGGCCGCTGCCAGCAACGTCGCCGTCGCGCTCGATCCGGCCGGCCTGGCGCAACTGGCGGGCCTCCTGGCCCCCGCCTCCGCCCGCCTGGGTGTGGACGGCACGGCATGGGTGCTCGGCGGCGGAGAGGACCACGGGCTCCTGGCCACATTCCCGGCGGGCGTTCAGCTGCCACCCGGATTCACTGCGATAGGCTCGATACATGCACTCGGTACCGACGAAGGCCCGGGCGTCCTGATTGCGGGCCGGGCCGCGGACACCGGGGGATGGGATCACTTTGCACACTAAGGTTGCCGCCAACGCGCTGGCGATGAAGAGGTGGCTGGGCAAGGCTGAAACTGCCCTGGGAAACCACAGCGACCGGCTCAACGCCATCAACATCTTCCCGGTGGCCGACGGCGACACGGGCACCAACCTCTATCTCACCGTGCGCGCTGCCGCCCGCTCCCTGGTGCTCGCCGAGGATCAGCCGGCCCCGGTCGACGTCGGGGAAGTCCTTGCCACGGCCGGGCAGGCCGCCATGGAGGAAGCCAGGGGAAACTCGGGAACTCTTTTTTCCGTGTTTCTTTGCGCCGCCGCGGAACCCCTTGCCAGCCATACCCGGTTGACCTCCACGCTCCTGTCGGCAGCGCTGAACCGTGCCCAGATCCGCGCATGGTCCGCACTGAGTGATCCAGTTCCGGGAACCATGTTGTCGGTCATGGAAGCGGCAGCCCGTGCGGCAGCCGCCGTCGACGCCGCCCAGGACGGCGATGACAGCAATCATGCGCTGGGCCTGGCCCTGGACGCGGCGGTGGAGGGTGCGCTGGCCGCCGTGATCCACACCGAGGAGCAGCTCGATGCCCTGCAGTCCGCCCATGTGGTGGACGCGGGCGGCGTGGGCATGCTGCTGATCCTCGACTGCCTCCGCTCCGCCGTCCTGGGCGAGGAACTGCAGAGCGAACTCCTCGATGGCCTGCACGGCTACGACGTCTCCGATCCCCACATCCACACTTCCATGCCGGACGACGACGGCGTGGAAGTCATGTGCACCATCAACCTTTCGCCCCTGAATGCCGCCACCCTCCGGCAGCGGCTGGACGAGATCGGCGAGTCCGTCATCATGAGCCAGGTGGGCAACGGCTCGGATCCCGAGGGCAACTACCGGTGGCGGGTCCACGTTCACGTTCCGGAACCTGACGCGGCCGTGGACATCATCAGGTCGCTGGGGGAGCCGTCCCAGATCAGCATCAGCGAGTTGGCGCTTCCCCGGGACCCGGATGCGGAAAAGGTGAACACCGGCGGGCATGAACGCTGAGCTGGACCTCGCCCTGGAACGCCGGATCGGAAAGCGCTCCGCGGCCGTCATTGAAAAACACCTTGGCATCACCACTGTCGAAGGCCTCCTCAATTACTTTCCCCGCCGCTACCTCATGCGCGGTGAGCTGACTCCCATCAGCGAGCTCCCGCTCAATGAGGACGTCACCCTCATCGCCCGGGTGCTGTCCAGCAGCACGCGGGCAATGCAGGCACGGCGGGGGACCATCACGGACGTCATCGTTTCCGACGACGACGGGCAGCAGGGCCTCCGGCTGGTGGGCGGCAGGGACTACCACGGCAAAGTGCCCGGGACCCTCAAGATCAGCTTCTTCAACGGCTACAAGGCAAAAGCCGAGCTCCTGCAGGGACGGCGGGCGCTGTTCTCGGGAAAAGTCACCAGCTTCAAAGGCCAGCTGGGCCTCACCAACCCGGACTTCCAGCTCCTGGACGATGACCCCTTCGTGCAGGGCACCGGTGACCCCGCGAAACTCGCCGCGATGCCCATCCCCGTGTATCCCGCCACAGCCAAGCTTCCCAGCTGGAGGATCCAGAAGGTGATCGGCACCCTGCTCGAAACCGTGGACCTGGGTGCGCTGCCGGATCCGCTTCCACCCACGGTCGCCGCGAGGGAAGGCTTCCTGCCCGTGGCGGAGGCGTACCGGCTCATCCACGCGCCGGAAATTGCCGCCGACTGGAAACGCGCCCGGGACCGGTTCCGGTACCAGGAAGCCCTGGTGCTGCAATCAGCGCTTGCCAGGCGCCGGGCCCAGCTCGCCGCCGAGGAAGCCACCGCACGGCGCCCTGTCACAGACGGTCTCCTTGCTGCCTTCGACCAGAACCTGCCCTTCACGCTCACGGCCGGCCAGGCCGCCGTCGGCAAGACCCTCGCCGCGGAGCTGGCGCAGGCAGCCCCCATGAACCGGCTGCTGCAGGGTGAAGTGGGCTCAGGGAAAACCGTGGTGGCGCTGCGGGCCATGTTGCAGGTGATCGACGCCGGCGGCCAGGCCGCACTCCTGGCGCCCACCGAAGTGCTCGCCGCCCAGCATTACGACTCCATCCGCCGCACCCTGGGCGTGCTCTCCAGCGACGGACTCCTCGGCGGGCCGTCCGGGGGCAACGGGCCGTCCGTTCAGGTCACGCTGCTGACCGGGTCCATGCCCACTGCGGCACGGAAACAAGCCATGCTGGACGCCGCCTCGGGGACCGCAGGAATCATCATCGGCACCCACGCCCTCCTCAGTGACAACGTGTCCTTCTACGACCTCGGCCTGATCGTGGTGGACGAGCAGCACCGCTTCGGTGTGGAACAGCGCGATGCCCTGCGGGCGAAGGCCCGGAAACCGCCGCACCTGCTCGTCATGACCGCCACGCCCATTCCCCGCACCGTAGCGATGACCGTGTTTGGCGACCTTGAGACCTCCACCCTCGACGAACTGCCAAAGGGCCGGGCCCCGATCACCACCCACCTCGTGGGCCTTGCGGAAAATCCCGGCTGGGTGGCACGGATCTGGGCACGTGCCCGGGAAGAGATCGACGCCGGCCACCAGGTATACGTGGTCTGTCCCAAGATCGGAACAGACGACGACGGCGACTTCAGCCCGGGGGAGGCGGCACCTCCCGGCATGGACACAGAGGAGACGCGGGAGCTCGCGTCGGTCACCGCCGTCGTGGACCATCTTCAGGGCGAGCCCTCGCTGGCAGGGGTGCCGCTGGCTCCCCTGCACGGACGCCAGGACCCCGACCTGAAGACCGAGACCATGGCCGGGTTTACCGCCAACCGCATCAAGCTGCTCGTCTCCACCACCGTGATCGAAGTGGGGGTGGACGTCCACAACGCCACGCTGATGGTCATCCTGGACGCCGGCAGGTTCGGCATCTCCCAGTTGCACCAGCTTCGCGGCCGTGTGGGCCGCGGCGGACTGCCGGGAACCTGCCTGCTGGTCACCGCCCTGGAACCGGGCCACCCAAGCCGGCGGCGGCTGGATGCCGTGGCGGCCACCACCGACGGTTTTGTGCTCTCCCAGGAAGACCTCAAACTGCGGCGCGAGGGCGACATCCTGGGCGCTTCCCAGTCCGGCGGACGGTCCACATTGAAACTGCTGCGGGTGCTCGAACACGAAGACGTCATCGCCCGGGCCAGGGAGGACGCCCAGGCGATCGTAGGCGGCGACCCGTTGCTGTCCGGCTACCCGGAACTCGCGGACGCCATCGAGAAATACCTCAACCCTGAGAAGGAGGCGTTCCTTGAACGCGGTTAGCAAAGAAAGCGGAGCGGGCGCCGGCGGATCGCGGTGGGCACGGTGACCAGGATTATCTCCGGCGTTGGTGGCGGAACGCCGTTGGCGGCGGTTCCCGGGTCCTTGACCAGGCCTACGACAGACCGGGTGAAGGAAGCTCTGTTCTCCCGCCTGGACGCCTTCGAGGTGATTTCCGGGGCGCGGGTGCTTGATCTATACGCGGGTTCGGGTTCCCTGGGGGTGGAAAGCGCCAGCAGGGGAGCCGCGACAGTGGACCTGGTGGAATCCGACGCCAAGGCCAGCGGTGTGTGCCAGCGCAACGCGGACCTCATTAACGGAGTCCTGGGCCGAAAGGCCGTCACGGTGCACCGCTCCAGGGTGGAACCTTTCCTGGACCGGGCCGCGGAATCCGCGGCCTGGGACCTGGTGTTCCTGGATCCGCCGTATCCGTTGGAGGAAGCCGCACTGTCGGCGGTGCTGCAGAAGCTCGCCGCGCACCTGGTCCCGGGTGCCGTTGTAGTGGTGGAACGCTCGTCCCGCTCCCCGGAACCGCAGTGGCCGGACGGGATGACGAGGTTCGCCGAAAAGAAGTACGGGGAAACCCGGCTGTGGTTCGCCGAGCCGTTCGTGCCCGACGCCATCGCTCCGGATGACCTGGCCGATGTTGCCGGACCTGACACCCAGGGCACCTAGCCCGCCAAGGCGCTCAGCCCGAGAAGGGGTCCAGATCCACTCCCGCCAGGACACGGCCAGGGTGGGGGCCCCGGGCGGCCAGCTCAGCTGTCCACGATTCCGGCCAGGGGCCCTGTGTGCCTGCCAGGATGATGTTGCCCGGATACCTGCCCTCGAACATGCCCGCTTCCGCAAACGCACCCACATCCGCCATTGCCGCGCGCATCGCCGCCACCTGGCTCCGGACCAGTGTGAGGGCCGCCTCGTCGCCCACGTTGACGATCAGCAGGCCGTCCGGGCGCAGACGCTCCCTGGCTTCGCGGTAGAAACCGCTGGTGGCGATGTGGGCCGGCGCTTCCGGGCCGGAAAAGATGTCCAGGATTACGACGTCGAACGTGAGTCCCGGATCGAGGGCACCGAGCGCCTCGCGGGCGTCGCCGATGACGGTGGTCAGGTCTGTCCCGTCGGGCATGGGAAGGTGCCGAAGGACAAAGTCGAGCAGCTCACGTTCCAGCTCGACCGCGTACTGGACCGAGCCGGCGCGGGTGGCCTGGATGTAGCGCGCAAGCGTCAGCGCCCCTGCCCCCAGGTGGAGGGCGCTGATCGGCTCGCCGGGAGGGGCGGCCAGATCCACCAGGTGCCCGATCCTGCGGAGGTATTCGTAGAAGATGTCCTCCGGCCGGTCGAGGTTGACGTGGGATTGTTCGGAGCCGCCGATGCTCAGTACATAGCCCCCGTCAGTGAACGCATCGGGTTCGATGGTGGCATGCCGGCCGGTGGTCCGCAGGAAGCGGCTGGCGTGCACGCCGCTGCCGCCGGACATCAGAGCCTTCCGCGCAGGGTGGACAGCCGCGCCGCAGCCTCCTCCAGGACTTCTGTCTTTTTGCAGAACGCGAACCGGAGCAGGCTTCGCATCCGCTTCGCGCCTTCCGCATGGCAGAAGACCGGAACGGGAATGGCTGCGACGCCCACCAGTGCCGGCAGGCGGCGGGCGAGGTCCAGGGCATCGGTGATGCCCAGCGGAGCCGTATCCACATTGACGAAGTAGGTTCCCTGTGGTGTGAAAACGTCAAAGCCCGCCGCCCGAAGTCCGGCGCTGAGGATGTCACGTTTCGTCTCAAGGGCGGCGGCGATGCCCGTGTAGAAACTGTCCGGCAGGGCCAGCCCCTTGGCGATCGCGGCCTGGAAGGGAGTGCCTGAGCTGTAGGTAAGGAATTGCTTGACCGTGCGGACGGCGGAGACCAACTCTTCGGGCCCGCTCAGCCAGCCGATCTTCCAGCCGGTCAGGGAAAAGGTCTTTCCGGCAGAGGAAATGGTGATGGTGCGGGCGGCGGCCCCTGGAAGGGTGGCAACGGGGGTATGGGCCACGCCGAAGGTGAGGTGCTCATACACCTCATCCGTGATGACAATGCTGCCGTGCTTCTCCGCGAGCTCCACCACGCGCTGCAGGACGGCCGGCGGAAAAACGGCGCCGGTGGGATTGTGCGGGTTGTTCAGCAGTACCACGCGGGTCCGCCCGTTGAACGCTGCCTCCAGGGCCGCCATGTCCGGCATGAAGTCCGGGGCAGCGAGCGGCACCGTGACGTGCGAGGCGCCGGAAAGCCCAATGACCGCGCCGTAGGAGTCATAGAAAGGCTCGAACGTCAGGACCTCGTCGCCGGGTCCGGCAAAGGCCAGGAGGGCCGCGGCGATGCCTTCGGTGGCTCCGGTGGTGATGATGACCTCGGTTGCCGGGTCCGGCGCAAGCCCGTAAAACCGTTCCTGGTGTGCGGCCACCGCCTCACGGAGTTCGGGCAGGCCCTTGCCGGGCGCGTACTGGTTGGCCCCCGCTGCGATGGCTGCCCGGGCTGCCTCCCGGATTTCGGCAGGCCCGTCCTCATCGGGGAAGCCCTGGCCCAGGTTGATGGCCCCGGTCTGGACGGCCAGGGTGGTCATCTCTTCAAAGATGGTGACACCCAGCCCGCCGTCGGGCGCCAGGAGGTTGGCACCGAGCGCCGTACGCTGCCAGGGCGCAGGTGCCAAGGGGGTGGAAAGTTCCCGTGGTGGATGCATCCAGTCATGGTATCCCGGCCTTTCCATGGGGTAGGTTCGGAGCATGAGACGCGCTGTGTGCCCCGGATCCTTCGACCCCATCCACAACGGCCATCTCGAAGTCATCGCACGGGCTGCCGGTCTTTTCGACGAGGTCATCGTGGCCATTTCCACCAACTACGCCAAGAAGTACATGTTCAGCCTGGAAGAGCGGCTGGAAATGGCGCGCGAAACGCTGGCACTGCTCAAGGGCATCGTGGTGGAACCGGTGGGCGAGGGGCTCCTGGCGGAGTACTGCCGCCAGCGGGGCGTGTCGGCCATCGTCAAGGGGCTCCGGTCCTCGTCGGACTTTGACTACGAGTTGCCCATGGCCACCATGAACCGGCAGCTGAGCGGGGTGGAGACAGTGTTCCTCCCGGCAGAGGCCAGCTACGTCCATTTGTCCTCCACCCTGATCAAAGAGGTGTCGTCCCTGGGTGGCAGCGTGTCCGACTACGTGCCCCGCTCGGTGCACCGCCGCATGGTTTCCGGCGAGCCTTCGGCGGATCAGCAGCCAAAGCGGTAGGCTGGATCGGTACTTCGGCGCTTCCTCGTGCCGGTTTGAGTCGCTGCGGCTCTTCAGGCTAAGATGGTACGTCGGTCATATGTTCAACAGGAGTTCTCATTAACAGAGATGCTGGTTCGCCCTTGGCGTTCGACGTCAAGGACCTCGGGCGCAGCCCGGGAAGCATGCGGACACTGAAGGAACATGTACCCGCACCGGGTGATCTTGGTGTGGCGCTCATTGGTGTTCAGGAAGGCTCGGATGTCGAGCTGGATCTGAGGCTGGAGGCCGTACACGAAGGAATTCTGGTATCAGGAACCGTGGTTGCCGAAGTTACTGGCGAGTGCGGCCGATGCCTGGATCCCCTTGCGTATGACCTTGAGGTCAATGTGCAAGAACTTTTCTTCTACGAGGGCATTCAGCTTTCGGATGGAGAAGATGATGAAGAGCAACGTCGAGTCGAGCACGATGTAATCGATCTTGAACCGGTGTTGCGGGACGCGGTTGTCACCAATCTGCCGTTCCAGCCGGTGTGCCGGGAAGACTGCCAGGGCCTTTGCTCCGAATGCGGAGCTCGCCTGGAAGACGAGCCGGGGCACCACCACGAGGTCCTGGATCCTCGCTGGGCTGCCCTAGCTGATATGGCTAAGCCTGACCGGCAAAATTGATTTGTACGTGTTTGTCTAGAGAGAAATGAGTTAGCCGTGGCTGTTCCCAAGCGGAAAATGTCTCGCTCGAATACCCGCGCCCGCCGCTCGCAGTGGAAGGCGACCGCCCCCCACCTGGTGAAGACCGTTGAGAACGGCCAGGTCACCTACAGCCTGCCGCACCAGGCAAAGGTCGTTACCGACTCTGCCGGCACCGCGCTGTTCCTTGAGTACAAGGGCCGCAAGGTCGCTGACGTCTAATCGGCCCAACAGGCTGACTGATGTCTTCAACTGAAGAGCTTCTGAAGCGTCTCGGTGTCACTATTGACGCCGGGACGCTTCGTCTTGCGCTTACCCACCGTTCGTACGCATACGAGAACGGCGGCATACCCACCAACGAGCGGCTCGAGTTCCTGGGCGACTCCATTTTGGGATTCTCCGTCACCGATGCCCTCTACCGGGACAATCCGGACCTGCCCGAAGGCGAACTCGCCAAGCGCCGGTCCGCCGTCGTCAGTACCCGGGCCCTCGCCGGGATCGGCCGCAGCCTTGGCATCGGTGAGTATATCTACCTCGGGCAGGGCGAAAAGCTCACCCACGGCAAGAACAAG
Source organism: Arthrobacter sp. NicSoilB11 (assembly GCF_019977375.1). Classification (NCBI taxonomy): domain Bacteria; kingdom Bacillati; phylum Actinomycetota; class Actinomycetes; order Micrococcales; family Micrococcaceae; genus Arthrobacter; species Arthrobacter sp. NicSoilB11. Next base: position 2,602,199 of record NZ_AP024657.1, on the reverse strand, counting down.
GCCTCCATCCTCGCGGACACCATGGAGGCCCTGATCGGGGCAACGTACGTTTCCAACGACATCGAGACCGCGCGCCAGCTGGTCATGCGGCTGGTCGGTCCGCTGCTGAAGGACGCCGCAGTCCTGGGCGCCGGCACCGACTGGAAGACCAGCATCCAGGAACTCGCCGCCAGCCGGCAGCTGGGCAGCATCCACTATGCAGTGGACGGCTCCGGCCCGGACCACGCCCGCACCTTCACGGCGGTGCTGAACATTGGCGGCAAGGCCTACGGCAAGGGCTCCGGCCATTCCAAGAAGGAAGCCGAACAGGAGGCAGCGGAAGACGCCTGGCGGGTGCTCTCCGGAGCCGGGGCCCAGGCTGACCCCAGCACCTCCGCAGGCTCCATAGCCGCCAAGTAGCGCTCCGTGCCTGAATTGCCAGAGGTCGAAGTGGTGCGCCGCGGCCTGGTGAACTGGGTCCGCGGCAGGACCATCCGCGCCGTGGACGTCATCGATCCCCGCTCCATCCGGCGCCACGCCCTCGGGGCAGGGGACTTCATCGGCAACCTCGAAGGCGCCACGGTGGCCGACGTCGTGCGGCGCGGCAAGTTCCTCTGGATGCCGCTGCTGGACGGCACCGCTGCGCTGCCGAACGCCGGGGAGGACACCCGCGTTCCCGCGGTGGCACTCATGGCGCATCTGGGCATGAGCGGGCAGCTGCTGATGCAGGGCCCCGGCGTTCCCGATGAAAGGCACCTCAAGGTCCGTTTCCGGCTCAGTCCCCGCGACGGCATGCCGGACCAGCTGCGGTTCGTGGACCAGCGGATCTTCGGAGGCCTTTTTGTCACCGCACTGGTACCCACGGACGACGGCGGCCCGGGCGGCCTCGCGGAATCCCCCCTTCCCCTGATCGCCGCCGAAGCCGCGCACATTGCGCGCGATCCACTGGACCCTTCGTTCTCCTTCGACCTCTTCTACCAGCGGCTTCGGAAGCGCCGGACCGGCCTGAAGCGGGCACTGCTGGACCAGGGCCTGGTCTCCGGTATCGGGAACATCTATGCCGACGAAGCGCTGTGGCGGGCCCGGCTGCATTACGCCCGGCCCACCGATACCCTGCGCCGGGGGGACGCCCGGCGTGTCCTCGACAGCGCCCGCGAGGTCATGCTCGATGCCCTGGCCGCAGGAGGAACCAGCTTCGATTCCCTGTACGTCAACGTCAACGGCGCCTCAGGCTACTTCGACCGGTCCCTCAACGCGTACGGCCGCCAGGGTGAGCCGTGCAAAAGGTGCGCGGCCGCAGGAATCCAGGCGGTCATCCGCCGCGAGCAGTTCATGAACCGTTCGTCCCACACCTGCCCCGTGTGCCAGCCGCGGCCACGCAACGGCCGCTGGTAGCACCGGGCCGCCCAGGCGATGGGCTCAGCGGGTGCCATAGTGTGCTGCCAGCCGCGCCAGGCCTTCGTCGATCGGGACGGCCGGAGTCCAGTCGAGGAGTTCCCGGGTTTCGCGCTGGTCGAACCAGTGGGCGGTGGACAGCTGCTCAGCGAGGAATTTCGTCATGGGCGGTTCGTCCTGCATTCCAAGCCTCAGCCACAGTTTTTCCACTACGGACCCCGCCGCCCTGGCAAACCGCCCCGGGACGGACCACGACGGGGCAGGCACGCCACCGGCGGCGCAGATGCCGGCAATCAGTTCGCCCACCGGCCGTGGCTCCCCGTTGCTGACAACCAGCGCCCTGCCATGGATGTGGCTGATGCGCTCCAGCGCGGCAACAATCGCCGACGCGGCGTTGTCCACGTACGTGGTATCGATCAGGGCGGCGCCCGCATCCAGCAGCGGCAGCCGGTGCCGGGCAGCCCGCGCCAGCACCCGTTCCACCAGCTGCGTGTCCCCGGGTCCCCAGACCACGTGCGGCCGAACGGCAGCAACGCGGAAGTCCGGGGCGTCCGCGGCAAGGGCCAGCAGTTCCGCCTGGGCCTTGGTGCGGGAGTAGTCCCCGTGGGCATGCTCCGGGTCCGCGGGCTCTGCCCCCAGGCCCGCAATGGCGGCGCCGGAATTGGCCACTGACGGCGAGGACACGAAGATTAGGTTCCGCACGCCGGCCGCGCGGGCGGCGAGGAGCAGCCGCCGGGTGCCGTGGACGTTTACTTCGTCGAACTGTGCGGCACGGCCGGTGAAGGAGACCTTGGCCGCCAGGTGGATGACTGCCTCGGCACCCCGGACGGCATCGCTGACCGCGGCGTCATCGGTGAGGGATCCGCGGTGGTCCGTGGCGCCGTCGACCCCTGAGGGACGCCGCTGGAAGGTGGTGACGTCATGGCCCCGGTGCACCAGTTGTCCGGCGACTCCGCGGCCCAGGAGTCCGCTTGCACCGGTAACGAGGACTTTCATGGCGTCCCCGCGCGTCCGCCGGCCAGGACGGAGGCAGCCCACCGGGACAGGCGCGTCCGGTCGATCTTTGCGTTGTGGCGGATATCGGTAGGCTGCGCGGGGACCACCAGCACGGCGGCCACGGAAATGCCCGCCGTGCGCGCGGCTTCCCGGACCTTTCCAGCCAGTTCCGGACCGGCAGGCCCGGCTTTCCGGACGGGCGGGACCGTCTCGACCACGGCGGTGACGGCCTGCGTCCCCGCCGGCCCCACGCCAACAATCGCGGCCATCCGGATTCCGGCCACGCGTTCGATGGCCTGTTCGGCGCCGACCGGTGTCACCACCGAACCGGGCGCGGTGACGACGTGCGCAAGCCGGCCTTCCACCCACAACCGGCCGTCGGAGTCGAAGTGGCCGACGTCGCCGGTGCGGTGCCATCCGGCCACGCCGGTGCTGGCTTCCTGGGTCAGCCAGAGCCGGTCGTACATATCCTTGACGTGCGGCGCACTGACCAGGATTTCTCCTGTGATTCCCGCGTCCGTGACAGGAGTTGAACCGGGGGCTGTGCCGTCTGCCGCCAGGGGGATGACGGCCACCCGGGCGCCGTGGACGGGCCGGCCCACGCAGACACCGTTGCCGGCGCCGGGCTTTGTTCCGGATCCGGCGTCGAAAGCCGCGGCCCTGATTTGTTCGAGGCTGATGTCGGTGACGGGGAGCGCTTCCGTCATTCCGTAGGGCGTGTGCAGGGAGGCACCCGGCAGGAGCCGCTGCATCTCCGCAAGGAGCGGTTCGGGAACGGGGGCGCCTGCGGAGAGCAGCAGTTCAACCCGTTTCAGCGCTGCGGTGCCCTCCGCACTGAGTCCGCCGCTGGTGGCGACGACGTTGCGCAGGGCAGCCGGCGAGGCGAAGACCACGGTGGCGTCGATGGCCGCTGCGGCGTCCGCGAGGGCCCGCGCGGTCAGGGTTCGTGGCGCGGTGACATCCATCGCCGGCGTCACGGACACGGTTCCCAGTGCCGGTCCGAGCAGGGCGAAGGGCGCGAAACCCGCCACCAGCCGCTGGCCCGGATGGATCCCGAAGGTTTCGGCCACGGTGTCCCGCATCGCGGCGAGTTGCCGGTGCGTGTACAGCACGCCCTTGGCCGGACCGGTGGAGCCGGAGGTGAAGAGCACGGCGGCGGGGGAGTCCGGGTCCGGCCAGTATGTGCCGTTGCCGTTGCCGTTGCCGTTGCCGTTGCCGTTGCCGTCGCCAGGCCCGGCGGAGCGCACCCTACCCGCCGTTGTTAGTGCGGCCAGGGAGGTTTCCACTCCGAGAATCCGGCGGCGGGCGGCCGGGAGGTCGCGTACGCTGATGCGCCTGGCCGCCCATCCCAGGGCGCGGGCAGCTGCCAGCGCCCTGTCGATGCCGATCAGGAAGTCGGGAGTAGCCCCCTTGACCGCCCGGTTCAGTCCCTTCGTTCCGAGTCCGGCATCGGCCACCACCACTACGGCTCCCAGCCGCAGGCAGGCATACAGGGCCACGGTCAGGTCCACCCCGGGCGGGACCATGAGGCTCACCCGGCTGCCCGGCCTTACGCCTGCCAGGTGCAGGCCGGTGGCCAGGCGGTGGACGTCAGAGTCCAGCTGCTGCCACGTGAGGGAACGGGCCACGGTGCCGTCCGCAGCCATTTCGACGACGGCCGGCTTACCTCCGGCGGGTCCTGCCGCCTGTTCGGCGAGGAGCGTCCACAGTGGCTGGAAACCTGCGCGGGCCGGTGGCTGGGAAGCGGCGTTCCCCACCGCGGGCGAACCGTTGCCGCCGCCGCTGACGCGCCCAGCCAGCCAGTCGAAAACCGCCGGGGCGATGTCGCGGTCCTCCACGAGCAGGTGTCCTGCGCCCTCGTAGCGGTGCACGTCAGCATGCGGGAGGCGGGTGATGAGGTCCTTGAGGTAGCGGTCGGAAAAGATCGGGTCGCGCGGACCCCACAGCATCAGGGCAGGGACCTTCAGGTTCCGGAGGCCTTCCGCCACGCCGCTGAGCGCAGAAAAGCTGGGATGCCAGGCGTCCACGGGAATGTCGGCAACAAAGTTTCCCACCCCGGCCCGCCGCTCGGCTCCGCGGTAGGGGGCCATATACGCCTTCCGGACATCCGCGGGCAGCGGCGGGTGCGCCAGCGAATGCGTCACCCGCAGGAAGGAGTCGGATGTGGTGGTTCCCCATGTGTGCACGGCAGGGTGCAGGGCAAGGCGCAAGGCCGGGGGAATGGACGAGCCTGCAGGCTGGTGAACGGCCGTGTTGGTCAGTACCACGCCGGCCAACTGGTGCTGGTGGGCCAGCGCCCAGCCCAGGCTGACCACTCCGCCCCAGTCATGCCCCACCGAGACGACCGGTCCCTCCAAGGCCACCGCGTCCGTCAGGTCGTTCAGGTCCTGGATCCTGTCTGCCAGCCGGCGGAAGGTGCCCGTGCGTTCGGAGAATCCCATGTCCAGCTGGTCAACCGCCACCACCCGCCACGGATGCGCGGGGTCGCATCCGGCGGCCAGCAGGCTCCGCCACAGGTAGGACCAGGTGGGGTTGCCGTGCACGCACAGCAGGGTCCCGGCGGGAACCAGGCCACGGCCGGCGAGTTCTGCGCCGTTGTCCAGCAGGTGCCAGCGGCGCACCGTGCCCGGCGCGTCGACGCCGGCTGTGGAAGGGACATCAATCTGGCGCGACCACCCGGCGGCCACGCCCGGCCAGTCCGCGATCACCAAACGATTTCCAGCATTGCGGTGTTCAGGCCGGAACCCACGCCCATGCACAGGACGCGGTCCCCGGTATCCAGGGACTGCGACTCGGCCGCAAGCGTCATGGGCAGCGAGGCGGGCCCAACATTGCCCCAGTGCGGGAACGTGATGGGCACCTTGTCGGGGTCGAGGTCAATGGCGTCAATGATGGCCTGTGTATAGGCGTTGCTGACCTGGTGCGTGACGTAGCGGTCCATGGCCGCCCAGTCCCACTCGGGCTGCGCTTCATGCCACGCGTCCACGACCAGCTGGAGGCCGCCGTCGAGCAGTCCTTTCGTGTCCGTGCTCATGCCGTCGATGCCGCCCACGCACAATTCATGGTGCTCGGTGCCGGCACGCATCACGCCGCCCACCACGCGGTGGGCCCCGGGGTGCTCATCGGCCGGTCCCAGGACAGCCGCTGCGGCCCCGGATCCCAACGTCAGCGTGGCGAACTCGCGGTTGAAGTCGTCGCGGGTGGTTTCCGGCCGCTGGAGCCGGGCGAGGGTGGCCTCCTGCGTCAGCTGGGCGTCCTCGCCATTGACGATGACGGCGTACCTGATCTGCCCCGAATCGATCATGTTCGCTGCCAGGGTCAGGGCGTTCACGAACCCGAGGCATGCGTTGGCGAGGTCGAAGTTCATGGCCGACGACGGCAGGCTCAGGCCGTGGTGGATCTTCACCGCCACGGACGGTTCGAGGTTGCGGCGCGTGACCGAGGTGTTGATCAGCAGTCCGACGTCGGAGGCTTCGATGCCTGCCTCGGCCAGGGCCTTGGCTCCGGCTTCCACCGCGGCGTCGTCGAACGATGTTCCGGGGGCCCACCAGCGGCGGTGCGTAATGCCCGCAACGCGCTCAAGCAGCCGGGGTGGAAACTTCAGCCGCTTCAGGGTGTGCGCCAGGTGGCGGTCGAAGTCCGTGGAGCTTACGATCCTTGGAGCCTCGACGCTGCTCACCGAGAGCAGCGCGGTGTTGCTGTGGCGGAAGGTTGCATTACCTGCCAATTCAAGCCCCTCTTCGTTTCCGTCGCGCATTCATGCGGTGACTGTACCCACATAAACGCAGGCTCAAGAGCTTAACTATGCCTTTGCCGGGCCGGAACCGGCATATCCGGCCGTGGCGCCGGCCCCGGCTTCCGGGTGCTGCTGCCGGGAATTGTCGGTCCTGCGCAGTAGATTGTAGTGAGCCGGTTCCAGCAAAACTGTCCTATCCGCTCCAGGAGACCTGAAAAGCCTTGCACCTCAAAAGCCTCACCGTCCGGGGGTTCAAGTCCTTTGCCTCTGCCACCACCTTCGACTTCGAACCCGGCGTCACCGCCGTCGTGGGTCCCAACGGATCCGGCAAGTCCAACGTGGTGGACGCCCTGGCCTGGGTCATGGGGGAGCAGGGGGCCAAGACTCTCCGCGGCGGCAAGATGGAGGATGTCATTTTTGCCGGGACGTCCGGGCGGCCGCCCCTGGGACGCGCCCACGTTTCGCTGACCATCGACAACGCCGACGGCGCGCTCCCCATCGAATACAGCGAAGTCACCATCTCACGGACGCTTTTCCGGACAGGCGGCTCCGAATACGCCATTAACGGTGCCGCCTGCCGTTTGCTGGACATCCAGGAGCTGCTCTCCGACTCCGGGCTGGGCCGGGAGATGCACGTCATCGTGGGCCAGGGGCAGCTGGACCGCGTCCTGCACGCCACCCCCGAGGACCGCCGCGGCTTCATCGAGGAGGCGGCGGGGATCCTCAAACACCGCCGGCGCAAGGAACGGACCGTCCGGAAGCTGGAGGCGATGCAGGCCAACCTGCAGCGCCTCACAGACCTCACCGGGGAGATCCGCCGCCAGCTGACGCCCCTTGGCAAACAGGCCGAAGTGGCCCGCCGCGCCCAGCGCGTCCAGTTCGACGTCCGGGACGCCCGTGCCCGGCTGCTCGCCGATGACCTCGTCCAGCTGCAGCAGGCGCTGCAGCAGGACGTGGCGGACGAGGCAGCGCTCAAAGCCCGCCGGACCGCCGTCGAACATGAACTCGAAGCCGGGCGCCGGCAGCAGGCGGCGCTGGAGCAGCTGGCGGCCGAAGCCACACCCCGGCTCAACGCCGCGCGGGACACCTGGTACCAGCTGTCCACTGCACGGGAGCGCCTCCGGTCGCTCGGTTCGCTGGCCACCGAGCGCAGCCGCCTGCTCGGCTCCGACGATGCCGCACCGGCATCCGCCCGGGACCCCGAACAGCTCGAACGCCAAGCCGCCAGGGTGCGGCAGGAGCTGGCCGAGCTCGAACAGGACATCCACGCCAGGCGCACCACCCTGGACACGGCCAGCGCCGCGAAGGCCGAGGCAGAGCAGGCAGCCGTGGCCGAGGACCGGCGGCTCACGGCCCAGCTCCGGGCCGCGGCGGACCGGCGGGAAGGCCTGGCCCGCCTGGCCGGACAAGTGGCGGCGGCCCGGTCCCGGGTGGAATCCGCGCAGGCAGAACTGGGCCGGCTGCGGGAGTCCCTTGCCGCCGGCACGGAACGGCGGGCGCGCGCCCAGGCCGAGTTCACGGCCTTGGAAAACCAGGTGGCCGGCGTGGAGGAAGGGGAGGAATCCCTCGACGCCGATTACGAGGCCGCCAGTGAAGCACTTGATGCGGTCCTTCAGGAGATTGCCCGGCTCAAGGCCGCCGTCAACGAAGGCGTCCGCAAGCGGGACGCCCTTGCCGCCCGGCTCGACGCTCTTAAGCTCGGCCTGGACCGCAAGGACGGTGCCAGGCACGTACTGGAGTCAGGGCTGTCCGGGGTGCTGGGCAGCCTGGCGGCCGGGATCAGCGTGCAGGGTGGTTACGAGGCGGCGGTCGCTGCCGCGCTGGGAGAGGCCTCCGAGGCAGTCCTCGTCCAGGATCAGGACACGGCGGCCGCCGTCCTGAAGGTGCTCAAGGACGACGACGCCGGGCGGGCGTCGCTGCTCCTCGCATCAGCGGTGGCAGGCCACCTGGGTGACCCCGCCACGGAGTCCACGCCGGGAGGAGCGGTCGCCCCCAAAGCAGTGCCGCTGCCCGATGGTGCGCAATGGGCCGCCGACCTGGTGGACGGACCTGCGGAGCACATCCCGCTGGTCCGGCACCTGCTGTCCGGAACCGCCGTCGTCACAGGCATCGACGCCGCGGCTGCGCTGGTGGCCGGGCTGCCCGGACTCACGGCGGTCACCCGCGAGGGGGACGTGTTCACCGCCGTATCCGTTGCCGGCGGTTCTGCCAAGGCGCCCTCCCTCCTTGAGGTGCAGGCGGCGGTGGACGACGCCGACCGTGGCCTTTCGGCGGTCACGGCAGACCTGGAGCGGAACAGGTTCGCCCTGGCCGCCGCCGAGGCGCGCCGCGCCGGAGCGCAGGAGGAGGCGGACGCTGCCCTGGACAAACTGCACGAATCCGATGCCCGCCTGGCCGCCGTGGCCGAACGCCTGGGCCACCTGAATTCGGTCCTGCGCAGCGCCGTCGGTGAGAGCGACCGCCTGGCGGCCTCCCTGGCACGCGCTGCGGAGAACGTTGCCGCGGAGGAGGAAGCGCTCGCTGCCATCACGGCCCGGCTGGCCGCCGCCCAGGAGGCTCCGGTTGAAGAGGAGCCCTCCACCGAACAGCGGGACGCGTTGGCCCGTGCCGCATCCGCCGCCCGTGCAGCGGAAGTGGAGGCGCGGTTATCCCTGCGCAGCGCCGAAGAGCAGCTGGCGGCAACCCGCAACAGGGTGGCGTCCCTGGAGCGCGCCGCCGCCACCGAACGCCGTGCCCGGGAGGAAGCAGCCCAGCGTGCCCGGCGCCGCCGCATCCAGGCCAGGCGTGCGGCCGCCGTTTCCGCCGCGGCGGAACTGGCACTGCGTTACGTGGACGTATCGGTGGACCTCGCCCGGCACGAACGGGACCTGGCCGAGGAAAACCGCGAACAGCGTGACCGTGGGCTTCGGGACATCCGGGAAGCCAACGACGCCCTGGCCCGCGAACTGGCCGACCTCACCGACAACGTGCACCGGGATGAGCTGGCCCGTGCGCAGCAGCGGGCCAGGATCGAGGCGGTGGAATCCCGGTCCGTGGACGAGTTGGGCATCACCCCCGAAGCGCTGGTGGCAGAGTTCGGGCCGCACGTCCCGGTTCCCGTGCCTGCGGAGGAGACCGGCGACAAGTGGGCCGCGCTGCGGGCTCCCGTTGACGCCGGCGGGGAAGAAATCCGGGAAGGGAAGCCGTACGTCCGGCAGGAGCAGGAGAAACGGCTGCGCAAAGCTGAACGCGACCTCGCCAGCCTGGGCAAGGTCAACCCCCTGGCCCTGGAGGAATTCGCGGCACTGGAGGAGCGGCACCAGTTCCTCAGCACCCAGCTTGAGGACCTTAAGGCCAGCCGCCGGGACCTGCTGGACATCATCAAGGAAGTGGACGACCGGGTCCAGCGCGTCTTCGCCGAGGCGTTCGAGGACACCCAGGTCCAGTTTGTCCGGGTTTTTGAGCGGCTCTTTCCCGGCGGCGAGGGCCGCCTGGTCCTCACGGACCCGGGGGACATGCTCACCACAGGCATCGAAGTGGAGGCCCGTCCCGCGGGCAAGAAAATAAAACGGTTGTCCCTGCTCTCCGGAGGCGAGCGGTCCCTTACCGCGGTGGCGCTGCTGGTGGCCATCTTCAAGGCGCGGCCCTCGCCGTTCTACGTCATGGACGAGGTGGAGGCGGCGCTGGACGACACCAACCTCGGCCGGTTGATCACCATCTTCGAGGAACTGCGGGAGTCCAGCCAGCTCATCGTCATCACCCACCAGAAGCGGACCATGGAGGTGGCGGACGCACTGTACGGCGTCACCATGAGGGGCGACGGCGTTTCCACGGTGATCAGCCAGCGGCTCGTTTCCGAGGTGTAGCAGCACCGCCGGCGTCCGGCGGCCGCGGGGGCGCCGCATTGGGGCAGGTCAGGGGCGGGCTGCGCGCCCGAACCGGGCAGGCCGTTTGTGAGAAGCTAGGGGAGTGAATGACATCCTTCCCATTGTCCTGTCCATTCTTGTTGCGCTGGTGGTCATCGGCGGCCTGATTCCGGTCCTGCTCAAGACGCGGAGGAACATCACCCGGTACCCCGGCACGCGGGATGCCAACGATCCTGAGGTCCGCTCCGGCGGCAGCACCGCCGTAGCGGACAGCGCCGGACCAATCGAACGCACGGCGCCCGCGGGCGTGGACCTCGAAGGGCTTGACACCACTACGGTTCCGGACGACGCTGCCGGGCTGGAAACCATTCCCGTCGAAACACCGCTGCCTGTCGCGGGCCGCCTCACCCGCCTCCGTGAGCGACTGGTCCGCTCCAACAACATCATGGGCAAGGGCCTGCTGGCGCTGCTGTCCAGCGACCGGATCGATGAGAGCGTCTGGGACGAGGTGGAGGAGACACTCCTCCTCGCGGACCTGGGAACCGAACCCACCATGCAGCTGGTGGATGCCCTGCGCGAACGGGTCAAGGTGCTGGGCACCCGGACCCCCGAACACGTCAAGGCCATGCTCCGCGAAGAGCTCATCAAGCTTGTCGACCCCTCCATGGACCGCAGCCTGAACGTCCAGCGCCATGCGGACAGGCCTGCCGTGATGATGGTGGTGGGCGTGAACGGCGTCGGCAAGACCACCACCGTCGGCAAGCTGGCGCGCGTGCTGGTGGCAGAGGACAAGGACGTCCTGCTGGGTGCCGCGGACACGTTCCGCGCCGCCGCGGCGGAACAGCTGGCCACGTGGGGGCAGCGCGTCGGCGTCCCCACCGTGAAGTCGGACATCGACGGCGCCGATCCCGCCTCCGTTGCCTACGAGGCCGTGAAGGCAGGCATTGAGCAGGAAGTGGACGTTGTCATGATCGACACCGCCGGCCGCCTCCAGAACAAGGTGGGCCTGATGGACGAACTGGGCAAGGTCAAGCGCGTGGTGGAGAAGCTGGCCGAGGTGGACGAGGTCCTGCTGGTTCTGGATGCCACCACCGGCCAGAACGGCCTGAACCAGGCGCGGGTCTTTTCGGAGGTTGTCAACATCACCGGCATCGTCCTGACCAAACTGGACGGAACCGCGAAGGGCGGCATCGTCGTCGCCATCCAGAAGGCGCTCGGCGTGCCCGTCAAACTCATCGGACTGGGCGAAGGCGCCGACGACCTGGCCCCGTTCGACACCGAAGGCTTTGTCGACGCCCTGCTGAACTAGCTAAGCCAGCCCAACCAGCTCGCATTAGTTGTCGTTTTGAGCCCTCAAAACGACAACAACTGCGGGCTAGTTGGGTTTAACCCGGAGTGTTTCGCGGGTGGGCAGCCAGCCGACGGCGGCCAGGAGCATGACGCCGCCGGTCACGCCGAAAGCCCAGCCGAAACCCAGCCGGTCCGCGAGCAGCCCGGCCGCGACCGGTCCGACGATCGCTCCGACGTCGGACGTCATTTGGTAGACGGCCAGGACCTTGCCGCCGGAGCGTGCGTTCCCAATGACATCGGCGACGGCGGCCTGCTGCGCCGGGCCGAAAAGGCCGGACCCGACGCCGGCAAGCGTCGATGCGGCAAGGAACCAGGGCAGGTCGGAGGTCAAGCCGATCGCCGCAGTCGCGAAGGCTGCCACCAGCAGGCCGGAGATCATCATCGGCTTGCGCCCCAGGGAGTCCGCCAGCCGCCCCGAGAAGGTCAGCGCGGCGGCGTTCCCGGCAGCGAAGACTGCCAGCGCCAGTCCGGCCGCCTGCGGTCCTGCCCCGAAGGCTGCCGCGGCGAACAGCGGCACCGTTGCCATGCGGACGCCAAACGTGGCCCACCCGTTGGCAAAGCTGGACAGCAGGGCCGACCGGTAGGTTCCGGCAGCCACGGCTTCGCCAAAGCGCATGTCCGGCGGACGGTGCTGGGTTTCACCGCCGCCCCGGCGCTGGTGGCTGAGCTGGGTCTGCACCACAAACGCGGCAACGAGCAGGGCCCCGGCGTAGGCAAGGAACGGGACCCGCAGGCCCAGCCCCGCCAGCAGACCGCCCACAATCGGCCCGCACACATTCCCGATCAGGAAAGCGGACGCATAGGCACCTGAGACCCTGCCCCTGCTCTGGGGTGGGGCCAGGCGGACCACCAGGGCCATCGATGCCACCGTGAACATCACGGACCCGGCTCCGCCAAGGCCGCGGAACAGCAGCAACTGCCAATAGTCCTGCGCAAAGGCGCAGGCCGCCGTGGACAAGGCCACGATCAACAGCCCAGCGACATAGACGGGCCGTTCACCGCGCTTGCCGATCAGTGCTCCGCCGGCGGGTGCAAAGGCAAGGCGCATGAAGGCAAAGATCGCCACGATGACGGCTGCCTCGGTGTTCCCTACGCCGAAGGTTGTTGCGAACTGCGGCAATACAGGCGCAACGAGTCCGAATCCAAGCGCAATCAGGAACGCCGCGGCCAGCATCACCTTAATGTCGCGGGGAAGTTTCTCCCGCCGAGGCCTTAGCCGGGCCAAAAACCTCGAAGTGGCGCCGCTTTCGCGGGGTGTTGCCGTCATTGTGAAGGAGTCCTTGCAGGAAAGGGAGCCGGGTGGCTGCGCGGGTGCGGAAACATAACCGTAACAAGGCGGATATGCACCATTTACTTCCTAGAGGTTGTTGTAACAGGCCCGCAATCTAAATCCTCCGCGGGCGAAACACGCCGCCCACAAACTCATTACAGGACGCAAAAAGGCGTTGGCAGGCGGAGTACTCCGCAAGATTCGATGAGAGAGGACGTGCACCATGGAACTTACCGCAGGTCACGTTTGGGTCATGGTGGCGGCAGCCCTTGTGCTGTTCATGACACCCGGTCTGGCATTTTTCTACGGCGGCATGACCCGCGCCAAGGCAGCACTGAACATGATGATGATGAGCTTCATCTCCATCGGCATGGTGGGTGTTGTCTGGGTGCTGTGGGGCGCGTCCATGAGCTCCGGTGAAGGCTTCCTGGAGATCGTGGGCAACCCGTTCGCCACATTCGGCCTTGAGGGCATCACCACCCCTGACGGTCTGATCAAGGTTGGCTACGCCGCCACCTTCGCCATCATCACCGTGGCACTGATCAGCGGCGCCATCGCCGACCGCGCCAAGTTCGGCGCCTGGTCCGTCTTCGTTCCCGTGTGGGTCACGCTCGTCTACTGCCCGCTGGCGTACATGGTGTGGGGCGGCGGACTCTTCGGCCCCGAAGGCGCCATCGGCAAGGCCCTCGGCCCCGCCATCGACTTCGCCGGCGGCACCGTGGTCCACATCAACGCAGGTGTGGCGGCGCTCATCCTCGTCCTCATCATCGGCAACCGCAAGGGCTTCGGCAAGGACCCCAACCACCGCCCGCACAACATCCCGTTCGTCATGCTCGGCGCAGCCATCCTGTGGTTCGGCTGGTTCGGTTTCAACGGCGGTGCAGCCACCACTGCCGAACAGGGGGGCCTGATCTGGATCAACACCCTCGCAGCCCCGGCAGCAGCCATGCTCGGCTGGCTGGTCACCGAACGCATCCGCGACGGACACCCCACTTCCCTCGGTGCCGCATCCGGCGTGGTGGCCGGCCTCGTCGCCATCACCCCGGCCTGCGCCAACGTCAGCCCCGTCGGTGCACTCGGCCTGGGCGTCGTGGCCGGCGTAGCCTCCGCCCTGGCAGTCGGCCTGAAGTTCCGTTGGGGCTTCGACGACTCGCTGGACGTCGTCGGCGTGCACCTGGTGTCCGGCATCATCGGCACCGTGGCGCTCGGCTTCATCGCACTGCCCACCGACGGTGTTGGCGGCGGCCTCTTCTACGGCGGCGGACTGACCCAGCTCTGGGCGCAGCTCGCGGCAGCCGGCGTCGCCATCGCCTACTCCGCAGTCCTGACGGCCATCATTGCGCTGGCCATCCACAAGACCATGGGCTTCCGGGTCTCGCAGGAACAGGAAACGGTGGGTGTGGACCTCAGCCTGCACGCCGAGACTGCCTACGAGTTCGGACTGAGCGGACACGGCGGAAGCTTCCAGCCGCTGCACGACATGATCACCGGCAAGGGCCAGGGCGAGTCCCACGCGCCAGTCCAGGGGACGCCGGGTACGCAGAAGTCACAGTCAGCAACAGGTAAGGAAAGCGTGGGGGCATGAAACTGATTACTGCAATCGTCCGGCCGGAAAAGCTCGAAGCCATCAGGGAGGGACTGGAATCCTATGGTGTTCAGGGCCTGACCGTCAGCGCAGCCAGCGGATACGGCCGGCAGCGCGGCTACACCGAGGTCTACCGCGGAGCCGAATACAACGTGGACCTCCTGCCCAAGATCCGGGTGGAAGTCCTGGCCACGGACGAGCAGGCAGACGACATCCTGGACGTGATCATCGCCAGTTCCAATACCGGCAGGGCCGGGGACGGCAAGGTCTGGACCATCGATGTCCATGAAGCAGTTAGGGTCCGGACCGGGGAACGCGGAGTGGCCGCCATCTAGGCACCGGCACGGAACCATAAAGACAGGCAGGGCGGGAACCGAAAGGTTCCCGCCCTGCCTCTTGTTCACGCTGCCGGTGCTGCCGCGGACTGCTCAGTCCTTTGAGCGGTTGGTGGGCCAGGATGCCGGGCCGGCCGAACCGGCGTCGTACTCTTCAAGCGGGACGTCCCCGCGCTCCCACGCCTTGAGGACCGGCTCAACAATCCGCCAGCAGTCCTCTGCAGTGTCTCCCCGGACGGACAGCAACGGATCGCCGGTCAGCACGCCTTCCAGCACTTCGCCGTAGGGCAGGAGATCGGAGGCGCTCAGTTCGGCTTCCAGGGTGACCCGGCCCAGGCTGAAGATGTTTCCCGGACCGTTGACGTCGACGTCGAACTCCAGTGTGTCCGGGCCGAAACCGATCCGGAGCTGGTTGGGGGAGTCCACCCCGGTAAAGCCCTGGGGCAGGTGGGGCACCGGAAGGAAGGTGACCACCGCTTCCTTGCGCTTGTCGCCCAGGGCCTTGCCGGAACGCAGGATGAAGGGAACCCCCCGCCAGCGCCAGTTGTCGATGCCCACCTGGACTTCGGCAAGGGTTTCGGTTCCCTTTCCGGGATCCACGCCTTCCTCCTTGGCGTAGTCCGGGACGTCCTTGCCTGCCACGGAACCGGCGGTGTAGCGGGCCCTGCGCGTTGAGCCAGTGAAGGGGGCACTGACGCTGCTGGCCCGCAGGACGGTGGAGACGGCGTCGCGGAGGTCGCGCTCGCCGATGGTGGCCGGAGGTTCGATGGCCATGATCGCCATGACCTGCAGGAGGTGGCTCTGGATCATGTCCCGGAGGGCGCCGGCGCCGTCGTAGTAGCGCGCTCGGCCTTCCAGGGCCAGGTCCTCATCGAAAAAGATCTCCACCTTTTCCACGTGCTGCCTGTTCCATACCGGCTCAAGGAAGTTGTTGGCGAACCGAAGGCCCAGGATGTTCAGGACGGTGGCCTTGCCCAGGAAATGGTCAACCCGGTGGATATGGTCTTCGGGGACCAGCCGTGCCAGGGTCCGGTTCAGCGACCGGGCCGATTCCTCGCTGAAGCCGAAGGGCTTCTCCATTACCAGGCGGGTGCCTTCCGGAACCTCTTCCGGCTGGAGCGTCTCGCATGCCTGCTGGCTGATCCGGGGCGGCAACGCAAAGTAAACGGCCACCGGGCCTTCCAGCCCCGCGAGCAGGGCGGCCAGGGCACCCTTGGCCGTGACGTCCACCTGGTGGTACGCCGTCTCCTTCTGCAGCAGCTCGAGGGCGTCCTTTCCGGAACTGTCTGCCGCGCCGGCTGCAGCAGCGAACGATGCCTGGACCCGCTCCCGCCATTGTTCCGGCGTCCACGGATCCGAGCCTGCCCCCACCAGGGTGAGGCCCTCCGCGCGGCCTGCGGCAACGAGCCGCGCCAGGCCGGGCAGGAGGAGCCGGCCGGTGAGGTCGCCCGAGGCGCCGAGGATGAGCAGGGTCTTCACAGTCGTTTGGCTCGTCATTTTGCCAGCATGCCACCTACCGGGCCTGACTTGATACCCTAGATAGTCGAGTCCCGATCATCCACTGAAAGAAGTGCACGTCGCGTGTTCAATTCACTCTCTGACCGGTTGACAGCAACCTTCAAGAATCTCCGCGGTAAAGGCAGGCTCACCGAGGCCGACGTCGATGCCACCGTCCGGGAGATCCGCCGCGCGCTTCTGGACGCCGATGTTGCCGTTCCCGTTGTGCGTGAGTTCACTGGCCGGGTCCGTGAACGCGCCCTGGGTGCCGAGGTCTCTGCGGCACTGAACCCCGGCCAGCAGATCGTCAAGATCGTCAATGAGGAACTCGTCGAGATCCTGGGCGGCGAAACCCGGCGGATCCGGCTGGCCAAGAACGGCCCCACCGTCATCATGCTCGCCGGCCTCCAGGGTGCCGGCAAAACCACCCTTGCGGGCAAGCTGTCCAAGTGGCTGAAGGCCCAGGGGCACAGCCCCATGCTGGTGGCCTGCGACCTGCAGCGCCCTAACGCCGTCACCCAGCTCCAGGTGGTGGGCCAGCGGGCAAAGGTCCCCGTCTTCGCCCCGCACCCGGGTGCCACCTCCACCGAGCTGGACCAGCCCGCCGGCGACCCCGTCGCCGTCGCCCGCGCCGGCGTCGAGGAAGCACGCCAGAAGCTGCACGACGTCGTCATCGTTGACACGGCCGGCCGCCTGGGCGTGGACGCCGACATGATGGAACAGGCGCGCCAGATCCGCCGTGCCATCGTGCCCAACGAAGTCCTGTTCGTGATCGACTCCATGATCGGCCAGGACGCCGTGAACACGGCCCTCGCCTTCGACGAAGGCGTGAACTTCACGGGCATCGTGCTGTCCAAGCTCGACGGCGACGCCCGAGGCGGTGCCGCTCTTTCAGTCGCGTCGGTCACCGGCAAGCCGGTCATGTTCGCCTCCACCGGCGAAGGCCTGGACGATTTCGAACTCTTCCACCCGGACCGGATGGCCTCGCGCATCCTGGATATGGGCGACATCCTCACCCTCATCGAACAGGCCGAAAAGGCCTGGGACAAGGATGAGGCCGCCCGGATGGCGAAGAAGTTCGCCGACCAGGAAGACTTCACCCTTGAGGACTTCCTGGCCCAGATGCAGCAGATCCGCAACATGGGCTCCATGAAGAAGATGCTCATGATGATGCCGGGTGCACAGAACATCCGGCAGCAGCTGGAGCAGTTCGACGAACGCGAGATCGACCGCGTCGAGGCAATCGTCCGCTCCATGACACCGCACGAGCGGCTGGCGCCGAAGATCATCAACGGTTCACGGCGGGCACGCATCGCCCGTGGTTCCGGCGTCCACGTCTCCGAGGTCAACGGCCTGCTGGAGCGCTTCGCCCAGGCCCAGAAGATGATGAAGAAGATGGCCCAGGGCGGCATGCCGGGAATGCCGGGGATGCCTGGCCTGCCCGGCGCCGGCGGCGGTGCCCGGAAGAACGCCAAGAACGCGCCCAAGAAGAAGGCAAAGTCCGGCAACCCGGCCAAGGCTGCCCAGGAGCGCAAGGAAGCGGAAGCCCGCCGTGCCAACGCCGCCAAGGCGCTGCCTACGGGCGCCGCCTTCGGCCAGCAGGGCGGGGACTTCGACCCGTCCCAGCTGAACCTCCCCAAGGGCTTCGACAAGTTCCTGGGCAAGTAGCAGTTCCCCGGCAACGCAGCGCCAGGTGTCGTTTTGACCTCTCAGAACGACACCTGGCGCTGCTTGCTTGGGATGTCAGTGCCGTGGAATAGGGTTGGGACATGTTCAAGCAGAGGGTAGTGTTCGTGCACGGCGCCGGAACCTTCGGTGCCGCCGCGTGGCCTCGCCAGCACGGCATGGCACTGTCCTATGACGCCCTGTTCCTCCGCCGCCACGGCTTTGACGCCCTCGCGGAGCCACTGGAGTCGTCCTTCGCGGAGGACACCGCCATCATCCTGCGCTCCCTTGCCGATGACGGCCGCGGCGCCGCCGGCGGGCATGTGGTGGCGCACTCCCAGGGGGCGATCGCGGCCATGATGGCCGCCGTCGAACGTCCGGACCTGGTCTTCTCATTGACGCTGGTGGAACCGGCCTGCCTCTCCCTGACAGCGGAACTCCCGGCCACTGCCGCCCACATCAGCCTCATGCAGCCCCTCTTCGACGTGCGCCACCAGCTCAGCGACGAAGACTTCCAGCGCGAATTCGTCCGGCGGGTCTTCGCCACCGACCTCCAGCAGCCCGCCACCACGGAAGAAAAAAGGTCCGCCCGCAGGCTGCGGCTCCAGGCCCCGTCATGGGAGGCGCCGCTGCACATTGTTCCCGGGGTGCCCACGCTGGTGCTGACCGGTGGGTGGGAACCGCTCTACGAGGAAATCGCCGGGTACCTCCGGGAGACCGGTGCCCTGCACCGCGTTGCCGCGGGAGGACACCGGCCCCATGACTCCCCGGACGGGGACCGGGCCATCCGGCAGTTCATCAGCCAGGTCAGCCGGAGCCAGCCGGCCCGCGCGTCCTAGCTGTCAGCAGGCACCCGCAGTTCCGGCAGGTAGACCTTGCCGCCGGCCGCCAGGAATTCCTCGCTCTTCCCGCGCATCCCGGCCGCAGCATCGGCCAGTGCCGCCTGCGCCTCCGCGGAACCAAATTCGTCGCGGATGTCCTGGCTGATCCGCATGGAGCAAAACTTGGGCCCGCACATCGAACAGAAGTGCGCCGTCTTGGCAGGCTCAGCCGGCAGCGTCTCGTCGTGGAACGCCTCAGCCGTCACCGGGTCCAGGGACAGTGCGAACTGGTCCCGCCAGCGGAATTCGAACCGCGCCTTGGACAAGGCGTCGTCCCGTTCATGCGCCCCCGGGTGCCCCTTGGCCAGGTCCGCCGCGTGCGCGGCGATCTTGTAGGTGATCACGCCGGTCTTCACGTCGTCCTTGTTGGGCAGGCCCAGGTGTTCCTTCGGGGTGACGTAGCACAGCATCGCGGTGCCGTAACGGGCAATCTCGGTGGCACCAATCGCTGAGGTGATGTGGTCATAGCCCGGAGCAACATCTGTCACCAGCGGGCCCAGGGTGTAAAACGGGGCCCCCTTGCAGAGTTCCTGCTGCCGCTCGACGTTTTCCCGGACCAGGTGGAAGGGAACGTGGCCGGGCCCCTCCACCATGACCTGAACGTCGTACTCCCACGCGCGCTGGGTGAGCTCGGCGAGCGTGTCCAGTTCCGCGAACTGGGCGGCGTCGTTGGCGTCCGCCGTCGAACCGGGGCGCAAACCGTCGCCCAGGGAGAAGGCAACGTCGTACTTCGCGAAGATCCCGCACAGCTCATCGAAGTGCGTGTAGAGGAAGTTCTCCTGGTGGTGGGCCAGGCACCAGCCGGCCATGATGGAGCCGCCGCGGGACACAATGCCCGTCACCCGGTTGGCGGTCAGCGGGACATAGCGAAGCAGCACGCCGGCGTGGATGGTCATGTAGTCCACGCCCTGCTCGCATTGTTCAATGACAGTGTCCCGGAAGATTTCCCAGGTCAGCGCGTTGGCCTCGCCGTTGACTTTCTCCAGGGCCTGGTAGATCGGCACGGTGCCGATCGGGACGGGGGAGTTGCGGATGATCCACTCCCGCGTGGTGTGGATGTCGTCGCCGGTGGACAGGTCCATAACGGTGTCGGCACCCCATTGCGTGGCCCACTGGAGCTTGTCCACCTCCTCCGCGATGGAACTCGTCACGGCCGAGTTTCCGATGTTGGCGTTGATCTTCACCAGGAAGGCCTTGCCGATGATCATCGGCTCGGACTCCGGATGGTTGATGTTGTTCGGAATGATGGCGCGGCCGGCGGCCAGTTCGCTCCGGACCAGTTCCACATCGCAGTTCTCGCGCAGCGCCACGAAGCGCATCTCCTGCGTGATGACGCCCTGCCGGGCATAGTGCATCTGGGTCACCGTCCGGCCGTCGACGGCGCGGCGGGGCACCGGCTGCGCGCCCTTCCACTCCGCGGAGGCGGCGCCGCGGCGGACGGCCGAGCGGCCATCGTCGAGCAGGTTGCGTTCCCTGCCGCTGTAGGCCTCGGTGTCTCCGCGCGCCACGATCCACTCCGCGCGGAAGGGCTCCAGGCCGCGGACGGGGTCGCTTCCCGGCCCCGCCGTCCGGTAGGTCCGGAACGGTGCGTTCGGCTGGCCGTTGGGCGATGGCTCCAGGGCAATTTCCGTGACGGGTACCCGGATGCCGGACCCGGCGTCGTCGATATAGGCCAGCGAATGCGACGCCAGGGACCGGGTCACTTCGGACTGGTTCACCTGGGGCGTGGAGCCGGCTCCGGAACCCCCGGTGGACGGCAGGTGGGCAGGGTTCAACTGGGTGTTTTGCGTACTCAAGGGAATACTCACTTCCTTCGCCGGCATTACCCGGACAGGTTCAACGGTCGCAGGCTGCGTCAGCCCGATCTCAGCCCCTGCAAGGGCTCCCGTGTGGTCAGAGAAGAAGCTACCACAGGCCCCCGGAAGGGCGGTGTCACATTCGCGGGTGCTAGCCTGACCGGGCATCGAAAGGAAGCCCGATGGCAGACATCATCTACTTTCGCGGACCCGTCCTGGCCGCACCGGACCGGGTACGCCATGGACTCTGGTCGGTGGACGGCAAGCTCACGTTCAGCCGGCCCGCTGCCGCTCCGGCGCGGGAACTCGACGGCTGGGTGCTGCCGGGGTTCGTCGACGCCCACTGCCACATCGGCCTGGGTCCCGACGGTCCGGTGGAACCCGCCATTGCCCGGGAGCAGGCGCTGGCTGACCTCAACGCCGGAACCCTGCTGGTCCGCGACGCCGGCTCACCTGCCGATACCCGCTGGATGCAGGGCGGCCGGGACTTCCCGGTACTGATCCGTGCAGGACGGCATGTGGCCCGCACACGCCGCTACCTGCGCGGCTTCGCGGCGGAGGTCGAACCCGACGGGCTCGTGGAGGCCGTGCGGAAGCAAGCGCGCGACGGCGACGGCTGGGTCAAACTGGTGGGCGACTGGATCGACCGGAGCGCCGGCGACCTTGCGCCCTCCTTTCCTGCCGCCGTCGTGCGTGACGCTGTGCAGGCTGCCCATGATGAAGGTGCCCGGGTCACGGCACATTGCTTCGCCGAAGACACCCTGGACCAAATGCTGGACGCCGGCATTGACTGCATTGAGCACGCCACGGGGCTGCTGCCGCGCCACCTGCCCCGGTTCGTGGAGCAGGGCGTACCGATCGTGCCCACCCTCATCAACATCGCCACCTTTCCTGATATCGCGAAGCAGGCGGACGCAAAGTTTCCGCGCTACGCCGCCCACATGCGTGCCCTGTGGGAACGCAGGCTGGAACGGGTGGCGGAGGCCCATGCCGCCGGCGTCCGGATCTTTGCCGGCACGGACGCAGGCAGCGTGATCCGGCACGGCAGGATCGCAGATGAGATCCTCGCCCTGCACGGGGCCGGCCTGCCCATGCATGCGGCCCTGGATGCCGCCTGCTGGGCAGCGCGTGCGTGGCTGGGCGCCGACAACCTGGAGGAAGGCGCGCGGGCCGACGTCGTGGTGTGCCGGGACGACCCCCGGACCACCCCGGACACGATCACGGCGCTGGAGCACGTGGTGCTGGGCGGCCGCATCATCCGTTGAGTTATTTCGTTCCGCTACTTGGAATAAATTGAAGCTTCAAGTAATTTTAATATGTGACAGGCCGCCGAAGTGACGGCCTCCAACACAAGGAGCCTTCAAATGACCGACGCAGCCAGCAGCCAGGATCTTCTTCCTGCCGACCTCGCCATGGGCACGGTAATGCTCAAGGTGGGCGACATGAAGGTCATGACCGACTACTACCAGCGCGCACTGGGCCTGGAGGCGGTGGCGGAGCAGGACGGCGGGCTCTACCTGGGCAGGCTCGGCAGGCCGCTGGTCCATCTGGCGCCGGCCCCCGGGCTGCACCTTCCCGGCAGGGGAGAGGCCGGCCTGTTCCACACCGCCCTATTGTTCGAGGACCAGGCTTCCCTTGCGGCCACCATCGCCACGGCAGCCCAGTACGAACCCCGGTCCTTCACCGGCAGCGCCGACCACCTGGTGAGTGAGGCCTTCTACTTCACCGACCCCGAGGGCAACGGCATCGAGCTGTACTGGGACCGGCCGCGCAGCAACTGGTCCTGGAACGGGACGGACGTGGTGATGGACAGCCTGGCGCTTCCGCCGCAGCGCTACCTGGAGCAGCACCTCACTGAGGAATCCCTCGAAGGCCAGCGGCGGACGTCCGCAGGCGTGGGGCACGTCCACCTCCAGGTTGGCGACGTCCAGACCGCCAGGGACTTCTACGTGGGTACCCTGGGCTTCGAGAAGACGGCGGGCTGGCATGGGCAGGCCCTGTTCGTTTCCGCGGGCCGCTACCACCACCACATGGCCATGAACGTCTGGAACAGCCGCGGCGCCGGCCCCCGCAAGGACACCCTTGGGTTGGGCGAGGTGCTCATCGAGGTTTCCTCGGGTGACGACGTCGGGGCGCTGGCTGACCGCCTGAGGGTCGCCGGGGTGCCCGCCCACCACACCGGCGCGGAGCTCCGGTTCGAGGACCCGTGGCGCAACCGGCTCCGGGTGGCAGTCCGCTGACCGGTGCTCCTGCACGGGCCGTGCGCCAGTGCTGACGGGCCAGTGTTGGGGCTCGCGGGCTCCGGCCCGGCGCGTTTGCCGGCGGGCGCGCAGCAACTAGGCTGATTCCGTACGGCCGGGCTGCAACTCCCGGCA
The DNA here is from genome assembly GCF_019977375.1 of Arthrobacter sp. NicSoilB11. NCBI lineage: Bacteria > Bacillati > Actinomycetota > Actinomycetes > Micrococcales > Micrococcaceae > Arthrobacter > Arthrobacter sp. NicSoilB11. Next base: position 2,579,494 of record NZ_AP024657.1, on the reverse strand, counting down.
CGCAGCTCCGCCAACGGAAGAAGGGCACCCGCCATGGGCTTCACCGAGATCTTCGTCGCCACCCATGACGCCGCGCTGAAACGCGCCGGCAACCTTGACCAGGGAAGCGGCTCCGCGGCGGACAGCGGGCCCGGGGGCCAGGCGGTGCGGATCCAGGGCATCAGCGACTTCGAAGTCGAACAGCTGGGCGATCTTGCCGGGACTGCCGTGCACGCCGGCGGGGCCGACTATGAGCTGACCATGGTGGACGTCGCCAGCGATTCGCTCCTTGCCGTGCCGCCGGCCATGGTCCGTGCGCTGGCCGACCTGCTCTCCTATGAAACCGAAGGCGAAGGCAATGTCCTTGACGACGTCGCCGAACAGTGGGCCGGCCAGGAGGATATGCCGTTCGACGCCGGCCAGGCCCGGAGCTACGTTCAGCAGGTGGCGGAGTTGGCCGCCTCGATCGACGATTCCGAGCGGACGGGACTGTACGTCTGGTCCGCCTGACCCCGTGATGCCGGTTTCGGCCGTCCTCCGCCTCCACAAGGGCCGGCCGCGGCGCCGGCGTGGTGGCCCAAGTCGAAATAACGCCGTTCATCTGGCACAATAATCAGGTACTCGATCTGCGTGGCCCCTCTCTCCGCGTCCGGATCCTGTCCTTCGAACCCGCAAGTACGGCCCGCCCCACGGGTGCAGAAAGCCGGGTTCACCCCTTTTCTGAAACAGGAGTGACCACAAAAGTGGCCGTAAAGATTCGCCTTAAGCGCTTCGGCAAGATGCGCGCCCCGTACTACCGCATCGTCGTTGCGGACTCACGCACCAAGCGTGACGGCCGCGCCATCGAGGAGATCGGCAAGTACCACCCCACCGAAGAGCCCTCGTTCATCGAGGTCAACTCCGAGCGTGCGCAGTACTGGCTCTCCGTCGGCGCCCAGCCGTCCGAGCAGGTCGCCGCGATCCTGAAGATCACCGGTGACTGGCAGAAGTTCAAGGGCCTGCCGGGCCAGGAAGGCACCCTCAAGACCAAGGTCGCGAAGGAAGCCTTTGTTGCCCCGGAGAAGGGCTCGGTCATCATCCCGGAAGCCATCACCAAGAAGGCATCCAAGTCTGACGCTGCCGAGGCCCCGGCCGACGCCGAAGCTGAGACCACCGAGGCTGAGTAGATTGCTGGCAGAAGCGCTGGAACACCTGGTCCGCGGAATCGTCGATTCCCCGGATGACGTCAAGGTCAGTTCGAAGAGCAACCGCCGCGGGGACACCCTCGAGGTGCGCGTTCACCAGGACGACCTTGGACGGGTGATTGGCCGCCAGGGCCGCACGGCCCGCGCTTTGCGCACCGTGGTGGCAGCACTGGCCGGTGGCGAACCGGTGAGGGTCGACGTCGTCGATACCGACCGCCGCCGCTGAGCGCTCGGCAACATTCAGTTTTTGCTCCGGCCCCTTCACCGCCAGGTGGAGGGGCCGGAGTGCTTTGACCAACATGGTGCTTCCACCGGAACCACCACAACCCGGAACAGAGGAACAGATGCAGCTTCAGGTGGCACGGATCGGCAAGCCGCACGGCATTCGCGGGGAAGTCACCGTCCAGGTGCTGACGGACGCTCCGGAGGACCGCTTTGTCCCGGGAACGGAATTCGTCGTTGAGGACGCCGCGGCAGGACGGCTGACCGTGCGGAGTGCGCGCTGGAACAAGGACATCCTGCTGCTCGGTTTTGAGGAGGTGGCGGACCGCAACCAGGCTGAAACCCTCCGCGGCGCCAAGCTGTTCATCGAAACCGAAGAACTGGACGGGGATGATGACGAGGGCTGGTACGAGCACGAGCTTGTCGGCCTGGAGGCCCGGGTAGGGGCGCAGGTTGTGGGCAAGGTGACTGCGCTGAACACCATGCCCGTGCAGGACCTTCTCATGGTCACCACCCCGGACGGCAAGGAAATCCTCATCCCGTTCGTGGAGCAGATCGTGCCTGAGGTGAATCTCGAGGAAGGCTTCATCCTCCTCACCCCGCCGGACGGACTCTTCGAACTCAACACCGACGAAGCCGCTGCCCCGGAACCGGAAAGCAGGGACTAGATGCGCATCGACGTCGTCAGCATCTTCCCTGAATACCTCGCCCCGCTTGAACTCTCGCTGATTGGCAAGGCCCGCCACGACGGCATCCTGGACCTGCACGTCCATGACCTGCGCAGCTTCACCACGGACAAGCACCGCACTGTCGACGACACCCCGTACGGCGGCGGCGCCGGAATGGTCATGAAGCCCGAACCCTGGGCCCAGGCACTCGCCGCCGTGGCGGAGGAGCGGCCGGATCCGCAGCGCAAGCCGGTCCTCATCGTCCCATCCCCGGCCGGCGAGCGGTTCACCCAGGCCCTCGCCTATGAACTGGCAGAGGAACAGCACCTGGCGTTTGCGTGCGGGCGGTATGAAGGCATCGATGAACGGGTCATCGAATGGGCGCAGGAACACTTCACGGTCCGGCCTGTCAGCCTGGGCGACTATGTGCTGAACGGCGGGGAAGTGGCCGTCCTGGCCATGGTGGAAGCCATTGGCCGCCTGCTGCCCGGTGTAGTGGGCAATCCCGAATCCCTGGTGGAGGAATCCCACTCCGACGGACTCCTGGAATATCCGGTCTACACCAAGCCTTCCATGTGGCGTGACCGCGAGGTGCCGCCGGTGCTCCTGAGCGGCAACCACGGCAGGATCGCCCAATGGCGGCGCCACGAGCAGTACCGCCGCACAGCGGCGCGGCGTCCGGACCTCCTGGACGGGTTCGACGCCGGCAGCCTCCCGCGTGCCGACCGCACCGAATTGCACAACCTGGGGTATGACATCGTGGATGGCAGGCTGGTCCGCCGGCCGGAAGCGGCAGCCGCGCCGCAGGATTAGTGCCGGGCGAATTGGCGTAACCCTGCCGCTGTGGCAAAATTAACCCTTGTGTCTGCTGGGTCCGCACCTGCCACAGGGGGTAGCGCGGCCAACAGCCGGACAACCGGCCCCATCAACCCTTGAAGCGGCCGGACTATTTTACTTCGGCGGTGAGACCCGGCCTGCCTTCCGGCAGCCGGACTTGCCCGCCGTGACCCAAAGTGAATGACCTGTGGCGTTCACCAGGAGTGCAATCATGCATATTCTCGATTCCGTCGATGCAGCCTCGCTGCGCAACGATGTTCCCGAGTTCCGCGCCGGCGACACGCTCAAGGTGCACGTGAACATCATCGAAGGCAAGAACACCCGTGTCCAGGTCTTCCAGGGCTTCGTCCTGGGCCGCCAGGGCGACGGCGTGCGCGAAACCTTCACCGTTCGCAAGGTCTCCTTCGGTGTCGGCGTGGAGCGTACCTTCCCGGTGCACTCCCCGATCATCGAAAAGATCGAGGTTGTCACCAAGGGTGACGTCCGCCGCGCCAAGCTGTACTACATGCGTGCACTGCGTGGCAAGGCCGCGAAGATCAAGGAAAAGCGCGACTTCAGCTCCGCCAAGTAAGTAAGTTCTGCCCGGACTTACGGCCAGGCTGGAGCGCGGCCGTACCCGGCATGCGCCGGAGCAATGCACCAGCGCCAGGATACGGACCATGCACCAGACAAAACGCCAGCCCCGCAAAATGGGCTGGCGTTTTGTTTTACTGGCCCTGCTCCTCGCGGTGGCCATCAGCGGAGTGGTCCGGTCCCTGTGGCTTGACGTCTACTTCATCCCTTCGGATTCCATGGAGCCGCTCCTGCAGGGCGGGGACCGGATCCTGGTGTCACGCACGGACTTCCAGTCCGAACCCATCCGGCACGGGGACGTCGTTGTCTTCGATGGCCGTGGCAGCTTTGCACCGTTGAACAGCGGCAAGGGTCCGCTGCCGGACGCAGCCGCTGCCGCCATGCAGTGGCTCGGCCTGACCGGCAGCGACACAACCTACGTCAAACGGGTCATCGGCCTTCCCGGCGACACGGTGGCCTGCTGTGACGCCGGCGGCAAGGTCACCGTCAACGGCACTCCCATGGATGAGCCCTACATTTTTCCCGGCGACGCGCCGAGCACGCAGAAGTTCAGCACCGCGGTTCCGGAGGGCAGGCTTTGGCTGATGGGGGACCACCGCTCGGTGTCCGCTGACTCCCGCAGCCTGCTCGGTGCTCCCGGCGGCGGACTGGTTCCGCTGGACAGGGTGATTGGCCGGCCGGTCCAGATCCTTTGGCCGCTTGATAGATTTGCTCCAGTAGCACGGCCGCCCGCAGCGGGGCCGACAACACAGAACGGACGGTAAATGCCCGAGAATCACGCGCGGAAACCTGAACCGCGCCATGACGGCGCATCAGAAACGCCCACCGTTCCAGTTCCCTCCGTACCCGGCGACACCCCGGAAACCGCCGCCCCCGTCCATCGGCGGCACAGGACGGCGTCGAAGGCAGCGGCCGCCAAGTCCGGCGGCAATCCCGTGCTCGGCTGGCTCAGGGAAATCGCCACGGTGGTGGTCATCGCCGTGGTGCTGTCCTTCCTTATCAAGACCTTCCTGTTCCGGGCATTCTTCATTCCCTCGGAATCCATGGTGAACACCCTCGACGTGGATGACCGGATCTTCGTGAACCTCCTGGTGCCGGAGCCCTTCGCGCTCAGCCGCGGCGACGTGGTGGTATTCCGTGACACCAAGGGCTGGCTGCCGCCGGCCCCGGCCAAGGCACAGGGACCGTTCACCTGGGTCCAGGACGGCCTGACGTTCGTAGGCCTCCTGCCCGACAACTCCGAACAGCACCTGGTCAAGCGTGTCATCGGGCTCCCGGGCGACCACGTTGTCTGCTGTGACGCCGGCGGTAAACTGACCATTAACGGGACCGCGATTGACGAGACCTACATCAATCCCGCGGAAGTCCCGCAGATCCGCAACTTTGACGTCACCGTACCGGAAGGCAAGGTGTGGGTGATGGGTGACAACCGGAACCACTCTGCCGATTCCCGTGCGCACATGGAGACTGACGGCGGATTCATCAATCTCAAGGACCTCGAAGGCAAGGCCGCGGTCATCGCCTGGCCGCTGAACAGGATCAAGACCCTGGACAACTACCCGGACGTGTTCCGCAGCGTCCCGGCGGCCCACTGACCGTGCCTTCAGCAGTGCAGGCGTCCCCAGCAGTGCAGACTACCCCGGCAGTGAAGGCGCGCTCCGGCTCAAAACCGGCAGCACGCGGAGCCAAGGCGCCCACGCTGCGGCACGAGCGTACCTTCAAGGCCCAGGGGGTGCGCCTGCTTGCCGGGGTGGATGAGGTTGGCCGGGGTGCCCTCGCCGGTCCTGTCAGCGTGGGAATCGCCGTCGTTGACCTGGAACGCCAGAAGCCGCTTGCAGGCGTGCGGGACAGCAAACTCCTGAGCCCTGCGGAACGGGAACGGCTGGATCCCCTGGTGCGCCGGTGGAGCATCGCATCGGCGGTGGGACACGCTTCCGCCGGCGAGATAGATTCACTCGGCATCATCGCTGCCCTTCGGCTGGCGGGAACCCGCGCGTGGAACAGCATCATCAGCGCCGGCATCATCCCGGAGGCTGTGCTGCTTGATGGAAGCCACAACTGGCTTTCCCCGGCAGGCCAGCTGTCCCTGTTCGACCAGCCCGTGCTGGAGGCCGCGTGTGAAGCCCCGGTCCATACCAAGGTCAAGGCGGACATGCAGTGCCTCAGCGTCGCGGCCGCAAGTGTTATTGCCAAGGTGGAACGGGACCGGATGATGCGGGAACTGCACACCGAATATCCCGATTACGGCTGGGACATCAACAAGGGATATGCCACGGCAGCCCATCGGAACGTCCTACGCGCCGCCGGGCCCACACCGTACCACAGGGTAAGCTGGCGGCTGCTTGGCGGGGAACTGCAGGACGCCGAGGTGCCCGACGGGGACGAGCCGTACGAAGACTGACCCCCGCCACCCGCGGCACCCGTGCCGGACATGGTGCAAGATGGAAGCATGAGTGCTGAGGATCTTGAGAACTATGAAACCGACATGGAGCTTCAGCTCTATCGTGAATACCGCGACGTGGTCGGCCTCTTCAGCTACGTTGTCGAGACCGAACGGCGCTTTTACCTGGCCAATCATGTGGACCTCCAGGCCCGCAGCGCCGATGGTGAGGTCTATTTCGACCTGACCCTCCAGGACGCCTGGGTATGGGATGTCTACCGCTCGGCACGGTTCGTCAAAAGCGTCAGGGTCCTGACCTTCAAGGACGTGAACGTGGAGGAACTGCCCCGCAACGAGGAACTGGCCCTGCCCAAGGATGTAGACCTGGGCAACTAGGGTCCCGCGGTACCCTGACTTCCCCTCCACACCGGCCCCTGTCCACATACGGCAGGGGCCTTCTGTCTTCCGCGGCCCTTCGCCTCCAGGCTGGTTGCGGAGGTACACATGAAATCCAAAGACCTGTTGGGCCGGCGGGGCGAAGACCTTGCCGTGGGCTATCTTGAAGCGCTGGGCATGCTGGTGGTGGAGCGCAACTGGCGGTGCGCCGGGGGCGAGATTGATATCGTCGCCCTCGACGGCGATGCGCTGGTGATCGCCGAAGTCAAAACCCGCCGTTCGCTCGACTACGGCCATCCGTTTGAAGCCGTCGGTCCGGAAAAGCTGGCCCGGCTGCACCGCCTCGCTGCTGCCTGGTGCCGTGACCGCGAACTGCGGATGCCGCTGCGCCGCGTGGACGTCATAGCCGTCGTGGACGACGGCGGCGGGGAACCCGTGGTCGAACACCTCAAGGGGGTGGGGTAATGTCCCTCGGGCGCACCTACTCCATCGCCCTCGTCGGGCTCAACGGCTACATGGTGGAAGTCGAGGCTGACATCGGCCAGACGCTCCCGGCCTTCGTCATTCTTGGGCTGCCGGACGCTTCCCTCAACGAAGCCAAGGAGCGCATCCGCTCAGCCGCGAAGAACTCCGGGATCCCGCTCAGCCGAAGGAAGATCACCGCAAACCTCATTCCTGCCTCACTGCCGAAACGAGGCTCCGGCTTCGATCTCGCCGTCACCATGGCCGTCCTCCGGGCAGCGAACGACATCAAGCCCACGGGGCGCACAGTCTTTATCGCCGAGCTGGGGCTCGACGGGAGGCTGCGGCCGGTGCGGGGAATCCTGCCGGCGGTCATGGCGTCGGTGCAGGCCGGGTATCCGGAGATCGTGGTGGCCCAGGCCAACCTCGCCGAGGCCTCCCTGGTCCCCGGAGCCAAGGTGCGCGGGTACCACACGCTTGCCCGGCTTGCCCTCGACTTTGGGGCGGACCCCCAGGAACTTGCCCTGGACTTCGAACCGGACGAGGCCGATGACGCCGGTGACGGCCAGGCGCTTCCCGGCCCGTGTCCCGACATGGCAGACGTCTCCGGGCAGGGCGAAGCCCGCAGGGCTCTGGAAGTGGCGGCGGCGGGCGCCCATCATCTGCTCCTCACCGGGCCGCCAGGAGCCGGCAAGACCATGCTGGCGGAGCGGCTGCCGGGCCTCCTGCCGGACCTTGGCGACCACGAGTCCATGGAAGTCACGGCCATCCACTCGCTGTGCGGCCTGCCCGCATCCTCGGTACAGCTCCTGCGCCGGCCGCCGTTCGAGAACCCGCACCACTCAGCCACCGCTGCCGCCATCATCGGCGGCGGGACCGGCCTGCCCCGGCCGGGGGCAGCATCACGTGCCCACCGGGGCGTGCTTTTCCTGGATGAGGCACCGGAGTACGAGCGGCGTGTCCTGGACGCGCTGCGGCAGCCGCTGGAGAGCGGGGAGCTGGTTATCCACCGGTCAGCCGGAACAGCCGCCTATCCGGCCCGTTTCCAGCTGGTGCTCGCCGCCAACCCCTGCCCCTGCGGCAAGGCATCGGGCAAGGGGCTGGACTGCACCTGCACACCCGTGATGCGCCGCCGCTATCTGGCCAGGATGTCCGGGCCCCTGCTGGACCGGGTGGACATCCAACTGCAGGTGGAGCGCGTATCCCTGGCCGAGTTTGGCCAAGCGGGCGCGGAAGAGGGCACTGCATCAGTGGCAGGCCGGGTCCTGGACGCGCGTGCCCGGCAGGCGGAACGGTTACGGTGCTTCGGCCTGGAGACCAATTCCCAGGTGCCGGGGCGCATCCTCCGCGGTGAACTGCGTCTCCCCGCGGCCGCGACCCGGATCCTTGACCAGTCCCTGGAGCGGGGGGTACTTACCGCCCGCGGGTATGACCGTGTCCTTCGGCTCGCGTGGACGCTGGCGGACCTGGGGCACCGCGATACGCCGGACCCGAACGACATCGGACAGGCCCTGGGCCTGCGGCAGGCTTCGGCGGCCGCGGCATGACACCCAGGGATGCCGAACGGCTGGCCCGGGCCGCCCTGTCACGGCTCATGGAGCCCCAGGACACCGCGGGCCTGGCCCTTGTCCAGATGGCAGGGGCAACGGACGCGCTGCGCATCGCTGCCGGTGAGGTGGCACCCGGGCCCGACCTGGAGCGCGGGATGACATCGCTGCTGGCTGACAGCGGGGCTGCCGGCAGTTGGGCCGGACTGGCAGCCGCGTTGAAGCGTTGGCGGCCACGGCTGCCCGACCTTGCGCCCGAACGCGACCTGGCCACTATGGCCCGGCTCGGCGGACGCCTCATCATTCCCGGTGATGAGCTGTGGCCGGCCCAACTTGCCGACTTGGGAATCCAGGAGCCCATCTGCCTTTGGTGGCGCGGGCAGGAACAACCGTTGCCGGGTGCGGACAAATCCATCGCCCTCGTGGGATCGCGGGACAGCACCAGCTATGGTGCGTCCGTGACAGGGGACATCGCTTACTCGCTGGCGCAGCGGGGTTTCACGGTGGTCTCCGGCGGAGCTTACGGTATCGACGCTCATGCCCACAGAGCCGCCCTCGCCGGCAGTTCCTCCGCCGTCCCCACCATCGCCGTCATGGCCGGGGGAGTGGACCGCTTCTATCCATCCGGTAATGACGACCTGCTGCGGGCCGTGGCAAACCAGGGTGCGGTGCTGGCCGAGGTACCACCGGGGTCGGCCCCTACCCGCTACCGCTTCCTCCAGAGGAACCGCCTCATTGCTGCCCTCTCCGCGGTGACAGTGGTGGTGGAGGCGCGCTGGCGGTCTGGGGCGCTTAATACCGCCCATCACGCAGAGACCCTGGGCCGAGCCGTCGGGGCCGTACCCGGATCCGTCCACAGTGCCAACTCCGCCGGTTGCCACCGACTCCTCCGGGACGGGGGAGCCGTCTGCGTCACCGACGCGGCTGAAGTGGCCGAACTCGCCTCGCCGAGTGGAGCTGCCCTTCCCGATCAGCCCACCGCAGACGTTGCAGTGCAGGACGGGCTGACCCTGGAGGACCTGATCCTGCTGGACGCGCTTCCGCTCCGCTCCACTGCGTCCGTGGAAAAGCTCTCAGCCGTGGCCGGGCTTGGCCAGGACTCCGTCCGGGCAGGACTTGGGAGGCTGGGGCTGCTGGGACTCGCCGTATCGGAGCGGGGCGGCTGGAAACGCGGCAAGGCATGACCGTGTCCACCGGCGGTACCGGCCGGGCAACTGGGAAAGTAGAGGAGTGGACAATGAAGAACTGCCCGGGGAACTGGCCAAGGCACTGGACGCGTTCGCCGGGTACCTGTCAGGGGAGCGCGGGATGTCCGCCCATACCATGCGTGCGTACCTGGGCGACCTGCGCAGCCTCCTGGCCCATGCTGCATCGGAAGGCGTGGCAGGGCTGAAGGAGCTTGAACTGGGGACATTCCGCCGCTGGCTTGGCAGCCAAAGTTCGGCGGGCGCCTCGCGGGCGACGCTGGCACGCCGGTCTGCCACGGCACGGGCCTTCACCGCCTGGGCCGTACGGGAGGAACTCATCACCGCAGACCCGGCCCTGCGGCTGAAGGCACCCAAACGCGAGGGGTCCCTGCCGGGGGTCCTGCAGGCCTCCCAGCTCGCGCGCATACTGGATGGCCTGGAAAGGGCGGCCGCGGAAGGCGAACCGCTGGCTGTACGCAACCGCGCCATCGTGGAACTCCTTTACGCCACAGGTATCCGGGTAGGCGAACTCGCCGGACTGGACGTCGACGACCTTGACCCGGACCGCCGGACGCTGCGGGTCATCGGCAAGGGCAACAAGGAACGCACGGTTCCGTTTGGAGTCCCGGCCGCGGTGGCCGTGGACGACTGGCTCCGGCGCGGGCGCCCGGGACTGGTGAAGGACACCAGCGGGCCCGCCCTCTTCCTCGGTGCCCGCGGTGGACGGGTCGACCAGCGGCAGGTGCGCGCCCTGGTCAACGCCCTGTTTGAGGCGCTCGGTGATACCTCCGCGTCCGGGCCCCACGCCCTGCGCCACTCGGCGGCCACTCATCTGCTCGACGGCGGCGCGGACCTCCGGGCAGTGCAGGAGATTCTTGGCCACAGCAGCCTGGCCACCACCCAGATCTACACACACGTTTCGGTTGACCGGCTCCGGAAGAGTTACCAGCAGGCGCATCCCAGGGCCTGATCGCCGAGGTAATCGCACTGGCGTAATTCAATGGCGTACGGCACAATAAGAGTCACGTCCGGCAACTTTCAAGTGCGGCTTGAAGCTCTCACGGCTTCGGACCGCGCGGCAAGCCCGGACACAGCTTAATCTGATACATCTGAATACAGGCAGGGAACCATCGCCGCAGTGCAGGGCGCAGCAGTTCCATCCAGGCCGAGGTCGTTGGGGAAGACGTACCTAGAGCTATGGAGGATGGAATGTCTGTTGCAATGACCCGCGGTGTGCTGTTCGTTCACTCGGCCCCTACGGCGCTGTGCCCCCACGTTGAGTGGGCAGTCGGCGCCGTGGTGGACAAGCGGACGGACCTTGAGTGGACCCCGCAGCCTGCTGCGCCCGGAATGTTCCGGGCCGAACTGTCCTGGACCGGAACCCCCGGAACGGGATCGAAACTGGCGTCCTGCCTGCGCGGTTGGGCGCATCTCCGCTATGAGGTGACGGAGGAGCCCAGCCAGGGCGTGGATGGTGGCCGGTGGTCGCACACCCCCGAACTGGGGATCTTTCATGCCGTCACAGACGTCCACGGCAACATCATGGTGTCCGAGGACCGCATCCGGTACGCCTACGAGTCCGGAGCCGGCGACCCCGCCGCCGTCTACCACGAGCTGTCCCTCGCCCTCGGCGAGGCGTGGGACGAAGAACTTGAACCGTTCCGCCACGCTGCCGAAGGCGCTCCCGTCCGCTGGCTGCACCAGGTGGGCTGACCGCCGTCGTCCACTTTTACCTCGACGACACCACAACACCTCCATAGCGCAAAGGAGGCCCCGCCAAGCGGCGGGGCCTCCTTTGCCGTCCGGGGCGACTTCCCCGGGCAGCGCCTAGATGCTGCGGATAGCCACGACGGCGTTGTGGCCGCCGAAGCCAAAGGAGTTGCTCAGTGCCACGATGTTCCCTGCAGGGAGGTCGCGGGCGGAGGTGACCACGTCGAGCGGGATCTCCGGATCCTGGTTTTCCAGGTTGATGGTCACCGGCGCCTTGCGGTCATGGACGGCCAGTACGGTGAGGACAGCCTCAACCGCCCCCGAAGCGCCCAGGAGGTGGCCCATCTGCGACTTGGTGGCAGAGACCGCCACGTCGTCCACGTGGCTGCCCAGGGCAGCACGCAGGGCCGTGTACTCGGGCTTGTCGCCGACAGGGGTGGAGGTGGCGTGGGCGTTGACGTGAACCACGTCCTCAGCCTGGATCCGGCCGTCGAACATGGCCGCCTTCAGAGCGCGGGTGGCACCAAGCCCCTGGGGATCCGGGGCAGTGATGTGGTAGGCGTCAGCGGTGACGGACGTACCGGCGAGCTCGGCATAGATGCGGGCTCCGCGGGCCAGGGCGTGTTCCTCGGCCTCGAGGACCAGGGCGCCGGCACCTTCGCCCATGACGAAGCCGTCACGGCCGGTGTCGTACGGGCGTGAGGCGCCCTGGGGATCATCGTTCCGGCGGGACAGGGCCTGCATTGAGGCAAATGCTGCCAGCGGCATGGGGTGGATGGCTGCCTCGGCGCCGCCGCACATGACGACGTCGGCCTTGCCCGAGCGGATGAGCTCCAGGCCAAGGTGCATGGCCTCCGTGCCGGAGGCGCAGGCGGAGACGGGGGTGTGGGCGCCGGCGCGGGCACCGAGGTCCAGGCTCACGGCCGCGGCAACACCATTGGGCATGAGCATGGGCACCGTCATGGGCAGGACGCGGCGCGGGCCCTTTTCCTTCAGGGTGTCCCAGGCGTCCAGCAGCGTCCAGACGCCACCGATGCCGGTGGCAAAGGCAACAGCCAGCCGGTCCTGGTCGAATTCCGTGATGCCCGAATCGGCCCAGGCTTCCCGTGCAGCGATGACGCCGAACTGGGTGGACGGGTCCATCCGCTTGGCCTCGACGCGGCTGAGGACATCAAGGGCCGGCGTGCTGCACCGTGCGGCGAAGTGGACAGGGAGTTCGTACTTGGCTACCCAGTCGTCCTCCAGGGTGCGGGCACCGGAGACCCCCTTGAGGGCGTTGCTCCACATTGTGGGCACATCGCCGCCGATGGGCGTAGTGGCGCCCAGACCGGTAATGACTACTTTGCGTGTCATGGGATCACTCTTTCGTCGGTGGGGGTATCCGCCTGCGGCTGCCGCAGGGTCCCGCACAGTTTGATGATCGGCCAGTCCCGGTCGGGGGGTACTGTGCCGGATAAATGCGGCGGGCTGCCGGTCCGGTCAGTCCGGACCGGCAGCCCCGCCAAGCCGTAGGACGGCGAAAGCCCTTGGCTAGGCCTGTGCTCCGGCGATGAAGCTGACGGCGTCGCCAACAGTCTTGAGGTTCTTGACCTCTTCGTCCGGGATGCGGACGCCGAACTTTTCCTCGGCGTTGACCACGATGGTCATCATGGAGATGGAGTCGATGTCCAGGTCCTCGGTGAAGGACTTGTCCAACTCGACGGCCTCCGGGGCCAGGCCGGTTTCCTCGTTGACGATTTCAGCCAAGCCGGCCAGGATCTCTTCGTTGCTAGCCATTGGTGGCTCCTTTTCTTGTATTGCCGGCAGGGACTGCCGGAAACGGTCCGGGCCGCGGTTGCGACCCTTGGGCGTATCTAGGGAAGGACAACTACCTGTGCGCCGAAGACCAGCCCGGCACCGAAACCGATCTGCAGGGCCAGCCCGCCGCTCAGTCCGGGGTTCTCCTGCAGGAGCCGGTGCGTTGCCAGCGGGATCGAGGCAGCGGACGTGTTGCCGGCCTCGGCAATGTCCCGTGCCACTGTAACCGTCTCGGGCAGCTTCAGCTTCTTCACCATCTCGTCGATGATGCGCATGTTGGCCTGGTGGGGGATGAAGGCAACCAGGTCTTCAGCCTGGATGCCGGCAGCATCGAGTGCCTGCTGGGCCACCTTGGCCATTTCCCACACCGCCCAGCGGAACACCGTCTGGCCGTCCTGGCGGAGGGTGGGATAGAGCTCCTGGGCTTCCTCCAGGAGGGCGAGGTCGCCCGTGGAGTCGGACTGCCGGGCGGCGAGGCCGAGGTCGCGGACGTCAAGCAGGGAGCGGGTCATGCCAATGGCGTCCCACTTGCTGCCGTCTGAGCCCCATACCGAGGGGGCGATGCCCGGGGTGTCGGAGGGGCCGATCACGACGGCGCCGGCACCATCACCGAGCAGGAAGGAGATGGTGCGTTCCCGGTTGTCGATGACGTCGGAAAGCTTTTCGGCCCCCACCACCAGGACATACTTTGCGGTACCGGAGCGGACCAGGGCGTCGGCCTGGGCAATCCCGTAGCAGTAGCCGGCGCAAGCGGCGGAAATATCAAAGGCAGGTGCGGGCGTGGCGCCGATCCTGTCGGCCAGGCTGGCTGCGGCGGAAGGCGTCGCGTAGGGGTGTGTCACGGTGGAAACAATGACGGCCCCGAGCTCCGAGGCGTCAATACCGGCCTTCTCCATGGCTTCGCGGGCAGCGCCCTCTGCCATGTCGATCACGCTGACGTCGGCAGCCGCGCGGTGGCGGGTGACGATGCCGGTGCGCTGGCGGATCCACTCGTCCGAGGAATCAATCCACTGGCACACGTCCTCGTTGGTGACGATGACGTCCGGCCGGTAGGCCCCCAGGCCAAGGATGCGGCTGTGCTCGTGGATGGGAACCTGTTTCAGTGTGGGAACGCTCATGCGTTGCCCTCCAGTTCTGCAAAGAGCGCCAGGGCCGCGGAGAGGTCATCAGGAGTCTTCACCGCAACGGTCTTGACGCCGGGCATGCCGCGCTTGGCCAGTCCGGCCAGCGTGCCGGCAGGGGCGAGTTCGATCACGCCGGTCACACCGCGCTTGACCATGCTCTCCATGCAGAGGTCCCACCGGACCGGGCGGGACACCTGGGCAATCAGGCTTTCGACGGCGGCATCACCGTCCGTGACTTCACCGCCGTCGAAATTCGACAGCAGCGGCACCTTGGGCGCCACCGGGTTCAGCTGCGGCTTCAGTTTCTCAAGCGCGCTGACAGCGGGCGACATATGGCTGGTGTGGAAGGCGCCGGCCACCTTGAGCGGGATGACGCGGGCCTTGGCGGGAGGGTTCTCGGCCAGGGCCTTCAGCTGTTCAAAGGTTCCGGCCGCCACTGTCTGGCCTGCCCCGTTGACGTTGGCGGGGGCGGCGCCGGCCGCCTCGATGGCTGCCAGCACCTCGGCCGGGTCACCGCCTACGACGGCGCTCATGCCTGTGGGGGTGACGGCTGCCGCGGCGGCCATGCTGTTGGCGCGTTCGCGGACGAAGGTCATGGCTTCCTGCTCCGTCAGCACTCCAGCCAGGGCGGAGGCGGTGATTTCACCCACGGAGTGGCCCGCGAGGATCACCGGAAGGGAGTTGAGTTCGACATCGAAGAGGGAGGCGGCGGTGACCAGCCCCGCGGCAACGATCAGGGGCTGCGCAACCGCAGTGTCCTTGATGGTTTCCTCGTCGGAGGTGGTCCCGTGGGCTATCAGGTCAATGCCTGCGATGTCACTCAGGGAGGCCAGCTGGCCTGCCACCGAGGGAAGTTCCAGCCAGGGGGCCAGAAAACCCGGGGTCTGTGAGCCCTGTCCAGGGCAGACTATTGCAAGCACGTAACCAGCTTTCCAAATTACTGTGTGATCCAGCGGTGTTTCACCGCACCAAGCTCACGGGGTCAGGTTGTAGGAAGTCTACAATGCCTCACGACTGGTTACGGGACGGTTGCCGCTCCGTGGCGGCCTTGGGCGGGGCCGACAGCCGGCCCACCACCAGCGCGGCCTGCAGGACGAACGCCTCCCGCGGCAGCAACGGATCCCAGCCTGTGACGTCGCAGACGCGCTTCAGCCGGTACCGAACAGTATTGGCGTGGACGAAGAGTTCCCGGGCTGTCGCCTCCAGCGAGTGGCCCAGTTCCAGGTACGTTCCCAGCGTTTCCACCAGGCCGTTGGACGCCGCCAGGAGGGGCCGGTAAATGTTCTTCACCAGCGAGCGGCGCGCCGCATCATCGCCGGAAATAACGCGTTCGGGCAGAAGGTCGTCCGCGGCTACCGGCCGCGGAGCGGAGGGCCAGGCGCGCGCGGCGGTCAGCCCCGCAAAGGCCGACTGCGCGGAACCGCTGGCTTCCAGCAGCGAGCTGGCCTCGGGCCCGTAAACCACGGGTCCGGGGGCGAACATGTCGCTGAGCTTCACATAGGCTGTTTCGCGGTCCTGCACGCCGCCAAGGATGAGGATCAGCCGGTCGCCCTGGATGCCCACCAGCGCGTCCTCGGCATAGCGCCCGGCCATCCGCCGCAACTCGCTGACGTAGCTGGCGCTGGGTTCGGAGGGCGAATTGCCCACCATCACGGTGAACCTCTCCTGCGCCTTCCAGCCAAGCGCTGCGATGCGTGAGCGCAGGGCGTCCGTGTTTTCGCCGCGGAGGATCGCATCCACGATCAGGGCTTCCAACCGGGTATCCCAGGAGCCGCGGGATTCGGCAGCGCGGGCGTACACGTCGGCGGCGGCGAAGGCCACCTCCCGCGAATAGCGCAGGACTGCTTCGCGCAGGGACGGCTGGTCGGCTTCCGGCGCGATGACCGGAACCTGGTCCTCCACCACCTCCACCACGATCCTGATCAGCTGCAACGCCTTCTGCAGGCTGATCGACCGCGTGAGTTCCGTGGGGGCTGTCCCAAAGACATCCGTGAGGATCCACGACGGCGAGCTCGGCCGTTCGTACCAGGTCACGAAAGCGGCGATGCCGTTCTGTGCCACCATTCCCAGTGCCGACCGCTCATCCGCACTGAGCCGGCTGTACCAGGGGAGCGACTGCTCCAGCTTGCGCATGGTGCTGGTAGAGAGCTGGCCGACGTTGGCGCGGAGCTGCTTGAGGGTTTCGGACTTCTCCGGCGTGACCTTCGGCGGGGTCGGTTTCCGCTTGGAGGACGGGCTGGCTGGTGCTGGCATTCTTTGAGCATACGGCCACCGTCGCGCAAGCTCCATTTGTGCGAAGGCTACAATCCGCCTTGTCACGGATCACAAGACGTCCGGCCCCGTCCGGTGCCGCACACTACAGACACGACGACGGCGGCCCCCACCTTGGTAGGTGGGGGCCGCCGTCGTCGTGATGCTGCTTGATACGCTGTCCAGCCGGAAGGCTAGGCTTCGCCTCCGGCATTGCCGGTGGTGCCGGCATTGACGTTGAGCAGCTTGTACTTCTCGATGGCCTTGACCGGGGCGTCAACATCCACCTCGCCACGGCGCGCCAGCATTTCAAGGGCACGCACCACGATGGAGTGGGTGTCGTTCTTGAAGTAGCGGCGGGCTGCTGCGCGGGTGTCGGAGAAGCCGAAGCCGTCGGCGCCGAGGGTGGCGAATTCGTTGGGGACGAACTGCCGGATCTGGTCGGGGACGGCTTTCATGTAGTCGGAGACGGCGACGATGGGGCCGGTGGCGCCTTCGAGTTGCTGGGTGACGAACGGGGTGCGGGCGGGTTGGCCGGGGTTGAGGAAGGCTTCTTCTTCGGCGGCGAGGCCGTCGCGGCGCAGTTCGTTCCAGGAGGTGACGGACCAGACGTCGGCGGAGACGTTCCAGTCGTCGGCCAGGACGCGCTGGGCTTCGATGGCCCAGGGCACGGAGACGCCGGAGGCGAGGATCTGGGTGCGGGGGCCGTCGATCTTTGCCGGTGCGAGCAGGTAGATGCCCTTGATGACGCCTTCGATGTCGAGGTTTTCGGGTTCGGCGGGCTGGACGATGGGTTCGTTGTACACGGTGAGGTAGTACATGACGTTCTTGTCCGTTGAGTCCGGCCCGTACATGCGTTCGAGGCCGGAGCGGATGATGTGGCCGATTTCGTAGCCGTAGGCGGGGTCGTAGGTGAGCACGGCGGGGTTGGTGGAGGCGAGCAGGGGGGAGTGGCCGTCGGCGTGCTGGAGGCCTTCGCCGGTGAGGGTGGTCCGGCCTGCGGTGGCGCCGATGATGAAGCCGCGGGTCATTTGGTCTGCTGCGGCCCAGAAGGCGTCGCCGGTGCGCTGGAAGCCGAACATGGAGTAGAACACGTAGACCGGGACCAGGGGCACGCCGTGGGTGGCGTAGGAGGTCCCGGCGGCGGTGAAGGCTGCCACGGCGCCGGCTTCGTTGATGCCGGGGTGGATCAGTTGCCCGGCGGGGGATTCCTTGTAGGCCAGGACCAGGTCGCGGTCCACGGAGAGGTAGTTCTGGCCCTTGGGGTTGTAGATCTTCGCGGTGGGGAAGAACGCATCCATGCCGAACGTGCGGGCTTCGTCGGGGATGATCGGGGCGATGTGCTTGCCGAAGTTCTTATCCCGCATCAGGTCCTTGAGGAGCCGGACGAAGGCCATGGTGGTGGCGGCCTGCTGCTTGCCAGAACCGCGCTTTGCCACCTCGTAGGACTTCGCGTCGGGCAGCACGATCTCGGCGTGGGTATTCCGGCGTTCCGGGACGGCTCCGCCCAGGGCAGCGCGGCGCTCCATCATGTACTTGATTTCCGGGGCGTCGTTACCGGGGTGGTAGTACGGCGGCCGGTACGAGTCCTTCTCGAGCTGTTCGTCACTGACGGGGATCCGCAGGTGGTCGCGGAACTTCTTCAGGTCATCCAGGGTCAGCTTCTTCATCTGGTGGGTCGCGTTGCGGCCCTCGAAGTGCGGTCCCAGGCCGTAGCCCTTGACGGTGTGGGCGAGGATGACGGTGGGTTTGCCCTTGAATTCGGTGGCGGCTTTGTAGGCTGCGTAGACCTTGCGGTAGTCGTGGCCGCCGCGTTTGAGGTTCCAGATCTGGTCGTCGGTGAGGTCCGCGACGAGGTCTTTGGTCTGCGGGGTTTTGCCGAAGAAGTGTTCGCGGACGAACCCGCCGGATTCGGCTTTGTAGGTCTGGTAGTCCCCGTCGACGGTTTCGTTCATGATTTTCACCAGGGACCCGTCGGTGTCGCGGGTGAGCAGGTCATCCCATTCCCGGCCCCAGACGACCTTGATCACGTTCCAGCCCGCGCCGCGGAAGAACGCTTCGAGTTCCTGCATGATCTTGCCGTTGCCGCGCACCGGGCCGTCCAGGCGCTGGAGGTTGCAGTTGATCACGAAGTTCAGGTTGTCCAGGTTTTCGTTCGCCGCCAGCTGCAGCAGGCCGCGGGATTCGGGTTCGTCCATTTCGCCGTCGCCCAGGAACGCCCAGACCTGCTGGTCGGAGGTGTCTTTCAGGCCACGGTTGTGCAGGTACCGGTTGTTCTGGGCCTGGTAGATCGCGTTCATCGGGCCGATGCCCATGGACACGGTGGGGAATTCCCAGAAGTGCGGCATCAGGCGCGGATGCGGGTAGGAGGACAGGGCGTGGCCCTCGCGGGACTTTTCCTGCCGGAACCCGTCCAGGTCCTCCTCGGAGAGGCGTCCTTCCATGAACGCCCGGGCGTACATGCCGGGGGAGGCGTGGCCCTGGAAGAAGACCTGGTCCCCGCCGCCGGGGTGGTCCTTGCCGCGGAAGAAGTGGTTGAACCCGACCTCGTACAGGGTCGCGGCACCGGCGTAGGTGGAGATGTGCCCGCCGACGCCGATATCGGGCCGCTGCGCCCGGTGGACCATGACCGCGGCGTTCCACCGCATGTAGGCCCGGTACCGGCGCTCGTACTCCTCGTTGCCCGGGAACTGGGCTTCCTGGTCCACCGGGATCGTGTTCACGTAATCGGTGGTGGTCACCATCGGCACCCCGACGCTCTGCGCGCCGGCGCGCTGCAGCAGGCTCCGCATGATGTATTGGGCACGCTCGGTGCCCTGTTCCCTGATCAACGCATCCAGGGACTCAACCCACTCGGCAGTCTCTTCCGGATCACGATCAGGCAGCTGGTTAGTCAACCCGCTGAGGATATGGGAGGTATCTTCTCCTGCAGCCACGTCCAACCTCTCTTTGCGCGCATGAATCGGCGCACTCAGGCCAGGCAGGGTGACTGCCCGGCGTACATACGCCGTGTGCGACGTATCGGTTACAACAGCCCGGGCATGTGTGCCGGGCAGCTTCCTAGCGCTCCTATGTCTGCACGGAGTCACAAGGTTGTCGTCCCGCAGCCATAGTTGTCACCAGCCACTCTAGCCCTGACCGCAACGCGATGCGTAGCCGCGGGTCAGGTGCTGCGGTTGTATTTCGTTCGTCATACTGGTTGTGTGACAAAAAGCCCTTGTGACGGGGAGGCTGCAGCCGGATGTGACGCAGAATATGCGCAGTCCCGGGGGCGGCAGCTTGAAGCGCAGGCACAAAGGGTGTTGGCTTGGGGAGTAATGGAAATCACTATGCACACTGCATATATGAGGTATTGGAGGAACACGTGAGCGAGGCCGACGCCGCCACTTCGGTAAATGTGGCGGAAAAATTGGGTTTCAAGAACGGGGATCTGATTCAGGAGTTCGGTTACGACGACGATGTCGATTTCGACTTGCGTGACGATATTGAGGACCTCACCGGTTCCGAGTTGCTGGACGAGGACGACCATGAGGTGGCGGACGCCGTCATCCTGTGGTGGCGCGACGGCGACGGGGACCTGGTGGACAGCCTGATGGATTCCCTCACTACCCTGAGCGAAAACGGTGTTGTCTGGGTCCTCACCCCCAAGTCAGGCAGGGACGGCTACGTCTCGCCAGCAGACATCCAGGAAGCCGCACCCACCGCCGGCCTGCACGTCACCACCTCAGCGGGAGTCTCGAAGGACTGGAGTGCAACCCGCCTTGTCAGCAGGAAGAACAAATGACGTCAGCGGTTGAGGCCGCTTCCGCAGCTGTTCCTGCACTGGGCGCGGAAGCGCCCGACTTCGAGCTTGCCAACCAGTACGGCGAGCCCGTGACGCTGTCATCCTTCCGGGGGCAGAACGTGGCCCTGGTCTTCTACCCGTTTGCATTCTCGGGGATCTGCACGGGTGAACTGTGCGAGATACGGGACAACCTGGCCACATTCGAGGATTCGAACGCGGTGGTCCTTGCAGTGTCCGTGGACAGCAAGTTCAGCCTCCGGGCCTATGCGGCGCAGGAAGGCTACAGCTTCGACCTCCTTGCCGACTTCTGGCCGCATGGGGCCGTGGCCAGTGCTTACGGTGTGTTCGACGACGTCAGTGGCATGGCCAAGCGCGCCACCTTCATCATCGACGCCGACGGCAGGATCCGTTACAGCGTTGTGAATCCCCGCGGACAGGCCCGGGACTTCGCCGAATACCGCGCGGCCCTGGCGGATCTGAAACAGGCCTGATCGACCATGGCGGAACATCGGCGGGGGACGGGCCTTACCGGCTTTGCCAGCATGCCGCCGGTAGCCCCTGCTCCGCTGTCAGCCGATGACCTCGAGGTGCTGGCCAGGATCCGCGACCTGCTTGCCGGTGCCCCGTTCGCCCTGCTGACGGGCGCGGGCCTGAGCACCGACTCCGGCATTCCGGACTACCGTGGCCCGGACTCGCCGCCGCGGCAGCCCATGACCTACCAGGAGTTTGTCCGGGACGCGGCCAACCGGCGCCGCTACTGGGCCCGGAACCACATCGGGTGGTCCCACATGCGGCACGCGGACCCGAACGTGGGCCACTATTCAGCAGCGGAGCTGGAACGCCGCGGTTACCTCACGGGCCTCATTACCCAGAACGTTGACCGCCTGCACCAGGACGCCGGCAGCTCCAACGTCGTCGATCTGCACGGCCGGTATGACCAGGTGATATGCCTCGACTGCGGGCGGACCTACACCCGGCGCCTCCTGGCCGGTGTTTTCGAGGAACTCAACCCCGGATTCCTGGAACGGGCAGCGGCGTCCGGGTTGGTGGAGATGGCGCCGGATGCTGACGCCACCGTGGAGGACCAGGCCCTCATCAGCAGCTTCGTGGTGCCGGTCTGTCCTGCCTGCGGCGGTACCCTGAAGCCGGACTTCGTCTACTTTGGGGAAAATGTGCCCAAGGACCGGGTGGAACGTTCGTACGCCATGGTGGACGGGGCAGCCGCGCTGGTGGTTGCCGGTTCATCCCTGACGGTCATGAGCGGACTTCGGTTTGTGCGGCATGCCGCCAAGGAATCCAAGCCGGTGGTAATCATCAACAGGGGCGCCACCCGGGGTGATGACAAGGCGACCGTCAAGCTTGAAGCCGGCGTCAGCCAGGCGCTGGGCTACCTCGCGGCCGAACTCCCCGCCCTGTAGGGACACCTCAGGCGGTTCGGTGCGCGGATTCGCGTTTCCGGCCCCCTGTCGGGTAGAGTTTATGTTCGTTGGTTGCGGCAGTCCGGCCGGAAACCGCCTGATTTGGGTCTTTAGCTCAGCTGGTAGAGCGCCACGTTTACACCGTGGATGTCATCGGTTCGATCCCGGTAGGACCCACCAAACTACAAACCCGCTGTCCCCGCCTTACCGGCGGGCGGCGGGTTTTTTGCTGCCCGCCCTCCTGCCGTCATTGTCGGACCCTTGCCATACGTTGCAGGAATGGAACATGTCATGGTGCACACAGACAGCAACGGAATACCGACGACGGTGCTGAGCCGGGGCAGGGAATGGGCGGTTGGTGCCGAGCCGGTCAGGTGGTTCGAGCGCATCAACTGGTGGGAAACCAGCCGGCGGATGCCGAAGGGCAACAGTGGTGTGGACGTCGAAGTCCTGCAGCTGCAGGTGCGGCTGGGCAACAACAGCAAGTCAGCGCTGACCACCATGTACCTCCAGCGCGATGGGATCGGCGGAGGCTGGAGGCTACGGGAGACGGCAGCGGACGCAGCTTGACGTATCAATGCCTGGATACGCAGGCATCACGCCGGCGTTGACTTTCCGGCATTGGAAAACCCTCCACCGCGGCTATTGGGGGATGCCGCGGTGGAGGGCTTGGGATGAATATACCGTGAACTGCTGGAAACAAAAAGTCATGCGCCGTTCGGCTGCTTCACGTTGGATCAGGGCCACGAAAACCGCCGTTCACAGGCCGTCATGGTGGTTGTTGTTCACATGAATGGACACTATGGCACCGCCGGGCGGCGGGTTGGACGTGGAGGATTTGTGGGATCCCTAGGTTCACGGGAAGGTCCTTGAGGATCAGTCGCCCACCAGTGAGGTCCATAAAACCTGCCTCAACCCGGACAGCAGCGGAAACGTAGTTCCAGGCACTGTGGAGTTCATTATGCTGAATTGTGACTAGGATATTGAACGACTCTTTCCAGTGCGACGATGTGAGGCAGATCATGGAGGACAAGCGGGCAGGCTTCGTGGGCCTGGGGCATATGGGTAATTTGATGGCTTCCAATGCCATCGCCGGGGGCTGGCAGATCAGCGGCTGGAACCGGTCGCCTGAAGCGCTCACCCGGCTGCAGGACCTCGGCGGGTGTGCCGTTGAGCGGGTCGTGGAGATGCGGAACCTCCCCGCCATCGTGTTCATGCTGCCTGACCTGCCACACATAGAGGAAACAGCACATGACCTGCTGGAGAGCTGGAAGCAGAACCCGCCGGCACCGAATACCGTCCTGCTGGTCATGAGCAGCGTTTCGCCCACCGGCGTACAGGAATTCGGGCGGCGCGTCCGGGAGTTCAGTTCCGGCAACGCACGGGTCGTGGATGCACCCGTGAGCGGAGGCACCAAGGGTGCGGCGGACGGCACCCTCGCCATCATGGCAGGAGCGGACGACGAACAGTCCTTCCGCCGCGTTGAGCCCCTGCTGCTGACCATGGGTACCACAGTGCGCCACCTTGGCCCACTGGGCGCGGGCTCACTTGCCAAGGCCTGCAACCAGTTGGTGGTGGGGACCACGACGGCGGCGCTTGCCGAGGCTGCCGAACTTGCCGAACGCTCCGGGCTGGATCCGGCGGCACTGTTCGAGGTCCTGTCCGGCGGCTTGGCCGCGAGCAGGGTCCTGGAGATCGTGGGCCCGCGCCTGGTCACCAAGGATTACACCCCCACCGGCCCGGCCAAATTCATGCACAAGGACCTTGGGTTTGTGCTGGATGCCGCCGAGGCGGCGGGCGTGGCAACCCCAATGGCAGCGGCCGGCATCGAGCTCTACGCGGAGCTAAGGCGCCAGGGCCACGGCGACCAGGACCTTGCCGTCGTGCGGCAGGTGGTCTCCAACCTCAGTCAAGGAGCCGCGGGAGCGGCGGAAGGAACAGTTGCACCATGAGTTCTTTGTTTGATTTGACCGGCCGGGTTGCCTTGGTGACGGGGTCCAGCCGGGGGATTGGCAACGCGTTGGCGCGGGCACTGGCCGACGCCGGGGCAACGGTGGTGTTGAACGGTATCAACGGGGAGCGGCTCAAGGATGCCGCGGCGGCGATGGCCGCCGACTACGCTCCGGGCCGGGTTCACAGTGTCGCTTTTGACGTGACGAGTGACGCCGGGGCGGCGCGCGGGGTGGCATGGGTGGAGGAGCATGTGGGGCCGTTGGAGATCCTGGTGAACAATGCAGGGATCCAGCACCGGGTGCCGATGCTGGATTTGGACGTGAAGGATTGGGAACGGGTGATTTCCACGGACCTGACCAGCGCGTTCCTGGTGGGCCGGGAAGCAGCGCGGTACATGATCCCGCGGGGGCGGGGGAAGATCATCAACATCTGCTCGGTGCAGACGGACCTGGCCCGCCCCACGATCGCGCCGTACATTGCGGCGAAGGGCGGGCTGCGGAACCTGACCCGGGCGATGACGGCGGAGTGGGCCGGGTCCGGGTTGCAGATCAACGGGATCGCGCCGGGCTATATCCATACGGAGATGACGCAGAACCTGGTGGATGATGAGCAGTTCAACTCCTGGATCCTGGGCCGGACCCCGGCCAACCGGTGGGGGACCGTGCAGGACCTGGCCGGGCCGGCCGTGTGGCTGGCCTCGGACGGGTCTGATTTCGTGAACGGGCAGACTATTTTTATCGATGGCGGAATGACGGTGGTGGTCTGATGGCACTGGATACAGCACTGCCCGTGTCCGGCCCGGCCGTGGTGGCGCACGCCGCCAACGATCTGCGGATCGACGAGCTGGCCCTTACCGCTCCGGCCGCGGATGAGGCGGTGGTCGAGGTGGCGTTCGGCGGGATTTGCGGGTCGGACCTGCACTACTGGCTGCACGGCGCGGCCGGGGAGTCGATCCTGAGGGCGCCGCTGGTGCTGGGCCATGAAATTTCCGGGACGGTGGTCCGGGCCGCGGCTGACGGGACCGGCCCGGCCGCGGGCACTGCGGTGGCGGTCCATCCGGCCACCCCGGGCCCGGGTGCCGCACGTTACCCGGCGGACCGGCCCAACCTGTCCCCGGGCTGCACCTACCTGGGCAGTGCCGCGCGGTTCCCGCACACGGACGGGGCGTTCAGCCGGTACGTGAACTTCCCCACCCGGATGCTCCGGCCCCTGCCCAACGGTGTTGGCCTGCGGACCGCCGCGTTGATCGAGCCGGCCGCCGTGGCCTGGCACGCCGTCTCCCGGGCCGGGGACGTGGCCGGCAAATCGGCGCTCGTGATCGGGTCCGGGCCCATCGGGGCCCTCGCCGTCGCCGTCCTGAAACGCGCCGGCGCGGCCCGGATCACCGCCGTCGACGTGCACCCCACACCACTGGAAATCGCCCAAGCCGTGGGAGCGGACCAGGTGATCACCGGCGGCGATGCGGAGGCGATCGCCGCCGTGGAGGCCGACGTCGTGATTGAATCCTCCGGCACCCACCACGGCCTGGACTCCGCCATCCAGGGCGCGGCCCGCGGCGGCACCGTGGTGATGGTGGGCCTGCTGCCCACCGGGCCGCAGCCGGTACTGATCTCCCTGGCCATCACCCGCGAACTCGACCTCAAAGGCTCCTTCCGGTTCAACGACGAGATCGATAACGTCATCGCCGCCCTCACCGACAGGACCCTGCACATCGAGCCCGTCATCACCCACGAATACCCCGTGGACAACGCACTGGAAGCCTTCACCATGGCCCGCAACTCCGCCGAATCCGGAAAAGTCCTCCTCAGCTTCGGCCCCCGGAGCGAAGCTACTGTCGAACGGGGATAAACACCCGTGGCTGTTCCGTCCAGGTGTCGGCCATCTGGGACATGGTGCGCCGCATGATCCGGTCAGAGGCTTCGCGCGCGGACGCGGCATCGCCCCTGGCAATCGCTTGCGCCACATCCTCGTGCCACTGGAGGGCGGCCTGGTGCGGGTGGTCGGGCATCAGGCCATGAACGGTGCGGCCTGTCAGGGTCTCGGCCACCTGGCCCATGAGGTTGGCGAACATCTCGTTGCCCGAGCCGGAGAGCAGCAGGGAGTGGAACCGGATGTCCAGTTCCAGGAAGCGTGCAACTTCGCCGTTGTTGCCGGCCTCCCGCATTGCACGGGCAACGTCCACGAGCTCCATCCGCAGCGGTGCAGGGGCATTCTGTGCCGCCAGTTCGGCGGCCGCGGGTTCCACCGCGGCGCGCAGTTCGGCGAGGGAGCGGAGCTGCGCGCCGCGTGCGTCGCTTGCCAGCCGCCACCGGATCACCTGGGGATCGAAAGGATTCCAACGGCTTGCCGGCAGCACACGGATGCCCACCCGCTTGGTGGTTTCCACCAGCCCCAGCGACTGCAGGACCCGCACCGCTTCCCGGATCACCGAGCGGGACACTTTCAGCTCATCCTCCAACTGCTCCGCCAGCATGACGTGGCCCGCCGGAAGATCCCCCGAGATAATCCGGGTGCCCAGGTTGTCGATGGCACGGTGGTGGAGGCTGCTGGTCATGCTGCTAAGCCTAGTTGCTGGCCGACGCCCGGTTGTGCGTGCGCCCGGTGCCGCGGTGGTTCGCAGGGTGGCCAACCTGAACCGGCACCGAAACAATGGTTCCATTACGCAGCTGTTACTTTCGCGTCACAGCGAGAATATATATGCTTTATTCCGACCCCCTGATCTGCCCCGGTGTCTTCCCGCCTGCGGAAGCCGGCAACCGGGGCAAACAATGAATTGGAGTTATTGATGTCTGCAGCACACATCGGTGTCACCGGCCTCGCCGTCATGGGCGCCAACCTGGCCCGCAACCTGGCCCGCAACGGGTTCACGGTTGCCCTGCACAACAGGTCGGTGGAGAAGACCGACGCGCTGCTGGAGAAGCACGGCTCCGAAGGCGACTTCGTCCGGACCGAGACCCTCCAGGAACTTGTTGATTCCCTGGAAAAGCCCCGCCGGGTGCTCATCATGGTCAAGGCCGGCAAGCCGGTCGATTCCGTCATTGAGCAGCTGGAGCCGCTCCTGGAGCCGGGCGACATCATCATCGACGCCGGCAACTCCCACTACGAGGACACCCGCCGCCGGGAAGCCGCACTGGCCAAGAAGGACCTGCACTTCGTGGGCGTCGGTGTGTCCGGCGGCGAAGAGGGTGCACTGAACGGCCCGTCCATCATGCCCGGCGGTTCCAAGGAGTCCTACAAGGCCCTCGGCCCGCTGCTGGAGAAGATTTCCGCGAAGGTCGACGGCGAGCCCTGCTGCGCCTGGATCGGCACCGACGGCGCCGGCCACTTCGTCAAGATGGTCCACAACGGCATCGAATACGCCGACATGCAGGTTATCGGCGAGGCCTTCGACCTGCTCCGCTCCGGTGCCGGCATCGAGCCCGCCGAACAGGCCAAGATCTTCACCGAATGGAACAAGGGGGAGCTTTCATCCTTCCTGATCGAGATTTCCGCCGAGGTCCTGGGCCACGTGGACGCCAAGACCGGCAAGCCGTTCGTTGACGTCGTCGTCGACGCCGCCGGCCAGAAGGGTACGGGCCGCTGGACCGTCATTTCCGCCCTGGAACTCGGCTCGCCGGTGTCCGGCATCGCCGAATCCGTCTTCGCCCGCGCCCTCTCCTCCCAGGCCGGGCAGCGCAGGCTGGGCCAGGAACTGCTGGCAGGCAACGAGGCCGACGTCGAGATCCCGGAAAGCTTCGTTGAGGACGTCCGCCAGGCGCTCTACGCCTCCAAGCTGGTCTCCTACGCCCAGGGCCTGGACATGCTGACCTCGGCCGCCAAGGAATACGGCTGGGAACTGAAGCTGGACGAGATCGCCTCCCTGTGGCGCGCCGGCTGCATCATCCGCGCCGAGCTCCTCAAGGACATCACCAAGGCCTACGCCGCGGACCAGAAGCCGGCCAACCTGCTGTTCGCCCCGGCATTCACCAAGGCCATTGCAGACGCCCTGCCGGCGTGGCGCCGCGTTGTTGCCACCGCCGTCCAGCTCGGCATCCCGGTGCCGGTGTTCTCCTCATCGCTGGCGTACTACGACGGCCTGCGCCGCAAGCGCGTGGCCGCCGCCCTGATCCAGGGCCAGCGCGACCTCTTCGGTGCACACACCTACGGCCGCATCGACACCGAGGGAACCTTCCACACCCTCTGGGGCGAGGACAAGTCCGAAGTTGAAGCGGTGGACACCCACTAGCAGCTGCCGCCGCAGGACAAAGGCGGGCAGTTTCCCGGTTCTCCGGGAAACTGCCCGCCTTTTGCTGTGCCTGGTACTTCTAGATCCGGTACTCGATGTCGTATTCGGCCGGATCGACGGCGGGCTTGGTTTCCCGCTGCGCGTCCCGGTGCCTCCATTTGGCCGGAACACCGGTAACGATCGATTCCGGCGGCGCATCCTTCACCACCACGGCGTTGGCGCCGACGGCACTGTCCCGGCCGATGGTGATGGGTCCCAGGATTTTGGCTCCGGCACCGATGGTGACCCGGTCACCGATGGTGGGGTGGCGTTTGATCCGGGCAAGTGAGCGCCCACCGAGCGTGACGCCGTGATAGATCATCACGTCCTCGCCGATCTCGGCTGTCTCGCCAATGACCACACCCATGCCATGGTCAATGAAGAAACGACGTCCGATCGTGGCACCCGGATGGATCTCAATACCGGTCCAGGACCGGCCCAGCTGGGACAGCAGGCGCGCCGGGAAGCGAAGCGACGGGTTCTGCCACATGCGGTGCGTCAGCCGGTGGATCCAGATGGCGTGCAGGCCGGAATAGGCGAAAAAGTTCTCAAAAGAACCTCGAGCCGCCGGGTCGTGGGACCGGGCGGCGTCGAGGTCTTCCTTCAGTCTTGCGAAAAAGCCCACAAAGTTCTTTCTACAGGAAACGGGCGGACGGCGGGCTGATCAGCCGCGGATGTCGTCATAGAGCACGGTGGAGATGTAACGCTCACCGAAGTCGCAAACGACCGCCACGATCAGCTTGCCGGCATTTTCCGGACGCTTGGCCAGTTCCAGCGCGGCCCAGACGATGGCGCCGGAGGAGATGCCGCCCAGGATGCCTTCCTTGATGCCCAGTTCGCGCGCAACGCGGACCGAGTCCTCCAGGTTCGCGTCAATAACCTCGTCGTAGACGTTGGTGTCCAGCAGCTCCGGGATGAAGTTGGCGCCCAGTCCCTGGATCTTGTGCGGGCCGGGGGCGCCGCCGTTCAGGATGGGGGAGTCCTTGGGTTCCACCGCCACGATCTGTACGCCGGGTTTGCGTTCCTTCAGGACCTGCCCGACGCCGGTGATGGTTCCACCGGTGCCAACGCCGGCCACGAAGATGTCCACGCCTCCGTCGGTGTCTTCCCAGACTTCCTCGGCGGTGGTCCTGCGGTGGATCTCCGGGTTGGCTTCGTTGGCGAACTGCTGGGCCCAAATGGAGTTCTCGGTGTTGGCCACGATTTCCTGGGCCTTTTCCACGGCTCCGCGCATGCCCTCGGACCCCGGGGTCAGGACGATCTCGGCACCGAAGGCGCGCAGCATGACCCGGCGCTCGGTGGACATGGTCTCAGGCATGGTGAGGATGACCTTGTACCCGCGGGCGGCACCCACCATGGCGAGGGCGATGCCCGTGTTGCCGGAGGTGCCTTCGACGATGGTGCCGCCGGGCTTCAGGGCGCCCGATTTTTCCGCGGCGTCGATGATGGCAACGCCGATGCGGTCCTTGACGCTGTTGGCCGGGTTGTAGAACTCCAGCTTCACGGCAACGGTGGCGTCCAGCCCCTCGCTGAGCCGGTTCAGCCGGACCAGTGGGGTCCCGCCCACCAGTTGCGTCACATCGTCATAGATCCGTGCCATGTACATACGCCTATCTCTAAGGGGTGAATACTGAGGTCAGCCTAACGAGGCCGCGTAACGGAGGCTAAGCGTTAAGCCATGCAGAGTAATATTTCCGGGCCTTGGCCAGCTTGGGGTTGATGATCACCTGGCAATACCCCTGCTCCGGGTGTTTGGCGTAGTAATCCTGATGGAATTCCTCCGCCACGTGGAACCGCGGCAGGCGGCTGACCTCGGTGACAATGGGATGCGGCCACAGCGCCTGGTTGCGTTCGATGGCTTCCTCGAACAGGATCTTCTCCTCCGTGGTCTCGTAGAACATCGAGGAACGGTACTGGGTGCCCACGTCGTATCCCTGCCGGTTCAGCGTGGTGGGGTCATGAAGGGCGAAGAACATGTCAAGGACAACTTCCGCGGGGATAACCTCCTCGTCGAAGGTCACCGCCACCACCTCCGCGTGGCCAGTGGTTCCACTGCAGACCGAGTAGTAGTCCGGATGGGGATCGTGCCCGCCGGTGTAGCCGGACACCACCGAGGTGACACCCCGTGTCTTCTGGTAGACGGCGTCAAGGCACCAGAAGCAACCTCCGCCAAGAACAAAAGTTTTCATGACCTCTTCAATGGTTGACGGCCCGGGATCATTCCCTGCCGGCCCCGCGCCATGCCGCAAACTGCGGCGGCCGCAAGCCGATGGGGTAAAACTAAGACTATGGAACCTGTGGACACCGACGTTACCGGCCAGGCAGATCACGACGGCGAAGCCTCCTCCGACACGCCGGCTCCGGCCGGTTCCGCGGACGCTCCCACTTTGGCCGAACTGCTCCTGGCAGTTGAGGAACTGTGGCCGGAGTCCCTGGCGGAAAACTGGGACGAGGTAGGGCTCGTGGCAGGCCACCCGTCCGCCGCCGTCACCAAGGTGATGTTTGCGGTTGATCCCACGCTGGAGGTCATCGAGGAAGCCGTTGAGTGGGGAGCCGAACTGCTCATCACCCACCACCCCCTCCTGCTGAAGGGCGTCACGTCGGTCGCCGCCACGTCGGCGAAGGGCCGGGCAGTCCACCGGCTCATCGAGTCGGGAACGGCACTGCTGACCGTGCACACCAACGGCGACTCCGCCGTCGGAGGCGTTTCCGATGTCCTGGCCGACGCCCTGGGGCTCCAGGACGTCGCCCCGCTCACGGTGGCCGCCAACGGGCTCCCGGAGGAAGGCATTGGCCGCGTGGGCGACCTGGCGGATGCCATGAGCCTGGGCGACTTCGCGGCCCGGGTGTTTGGAATTCTTCCGTCAGTGGCCGGGGGAGTGCGGGTCTCCGGCGACAAGGACGGACTGGTGCGGCGCATCGCGGTGTGCGGCGGTGCCGGCGATTCGCTGTTCAATGAGGTGCGCGCCAGCAACGCCGACGTCTACGTCACCGCGGACCTTCGCCACCACCCGGCATCCGAGGCGCGCGAAGCCGCCCTCAACGGACGGCCGTACCTGGTGGACGTGTCGCACTTCGCCAGTGAATGGCTTTGGCTGCCTGCGGCCGCGGCCGCCCTGGGCAACGTCCTGGCTGACCAGGGACATGAGGTGGAGATCCAGGTCAGCACCACCAACAGCGACCCCTGGGACTTCATCCTCACGCCGGGCTAGGCAGCAGCCCGGGATGCGGCGAGGCAGGGAAGCGGGGCCACGCGCTAGAGTCTAGGAAGCGCCGGTTCGGTGCCCGGCCACGGCCGGAAGGGATTTATCGGAGGTAACAGTGGCCAAGGCAGCACCGGCGGAACAGTTGAAGTTGCTTGAACTGCAGGGGCTGGACGCCCGGCTGAAGGGCCTCACCAACCGCCGCCGCACGCTGGAAAACGATCCCCGCATCAAGGACCTCGAAGCCGCGCTCTCTGTCGCCAACGGTGAACTGGGAGCAGCCAAGGTGGCTGTGCACGATGCCGAGGCCGCGCTTAAGCGGGCGGAAGCCGACGTCGAACAAGTTGCTTCACGGATCGAACGCGACGAGGCCAGGCTCAACAGCGGCACCGGCCTTTCCAAGGACCTGGTTGCACTGCAAAAGGACATCGCCTCGCTCAACAAGCGGCGCTCCGACCTTGAGGACGTGGAGCTGGAGGTCATGGAGCGGCTGGACAGCCTGCGGGAACGGCAGGCGGCGCAGCAGCAGATTGTCGACGACATCCAGGGCTCCTTTGCCACCATCCGGGCCGAGCTTGACGCGGCCCTCGCGGAGGTGGAAACGGAAGCGGCAGGGCTTCGCGCCCAGCGCGCCGCGTTCGCTGCAGGCCTGGAGGCGGGCATGCTGGCGGTTTATGAAAAGACGCTTGCCAAGCGCGGAGTGGGCGCGGCCCGGCTGTTCCACGGCACCTCCGAAGCCTCCGGCATGAAGCTCAGCCCCGGCGACCTCGCGGAGATCAAGGCTTCGGCCGCGGACGACATCGTGTTCTGCCCGGACTCCGGCGCCATCCTGGTCCGCTCGGACGAGTGGTCCTGACCGGCCGGATCAGCCCGGCAGGATGATGTTCAGGGCGTGCGGCCTGCGGGCCGTGCCCGGCACCAGTTCTGCGTCCCACTTCTCGCGGGCAGCCTTCAAAAGGTCCGACGGCGCCGTCGGGGCTTTACCGCGCCGTACCAGCAGGTGCCGCGCCAGTTCCCCCCGGGTGTGCTTGGCGAAGTGGCTCACCACTTTGCGGACCCCACCTGTTTCGGTGAAGACGTTGACCGCCACGGTCTGTTCCTGCGGCGGTGCCCAGGCGGCTGCATAGGTGCTGGACCGGCAGTCCACCACCAGGTGCCCCCGGGCGGCGCTGCCCAGGGTTTCGCCAAGCTGCGTCTTCCAGAACGGGGCCAGCCTGCCGACGTCGGGCAGTGCCGTGCCCATGGAGAGCCGGTAGGCCGGGACGCTGTCGCCGAAGCGAAGGGCACCCCACAGGGCCGAGATCACCAGGACGGACGCGTCCGCCTTGCGCCGCTGGGCCGGTGTCAGGCTCCGATAGCCAAGGGCGTCGTACAGGACGCCGGAATAGATGCTGTGTGCGGGCGCTGCCGGCTCGGCGCCCAGGCGCGTATTGCGTTCCACGTCCTCACGCAGTGATGCGCCCACGCCCAGCAGGGCGAGGGCGTCCTGGTGGGCACTGACGGTTCCCAGCGCTTCGAGGACCTTGGCGCGGTAGGGGTTCAATTCCGGAAAGCCGAGCGTGGACCAGTCGACGGCGGGTCCCCGGAGCGCGGGTGTCTTGCCTTCGGAAGGGGGAAGCAGAATCAGCACCGTCCGATCCTACCGGCGCAAAAGCGGGTGGCGGCGCCGGTAGACTGGACGGCGGATGGGACAGCCAGGCGGCCGCGCGTCACGCAAGTGGCTCGAGGAACGTCCGGGCTCCGCAGGGCAGGGTGGTGGGTAACGCCCACTCGGGGTAACCCGCAGGCCAGTGCCACAGAAAACAGACCGCCTGCATTGCCGGCTTTGGCCGGGAAGGGCAGGTAAGGGTGAAACGGTGGTGTAAGAGACCACCAGCTTCCCGGGTGACCGGGAAGGCTAGGTAAACCCCACCCGGAGCAAGGCCAGACAGGACACGTTCGAGGGCTGCCCGCCCGAGTGTCCGGGTAGGCCGCTGGAGGGTGCCGGCAACGGTACTCGTAGATGGATGGCCGTCGCTCCCTTTCCGGTAACGGCAGGGGAGAACAGAACCCGGCGTACCGGCTGTCCCATCCACATTCCGCGTTTGACCTAGGGCGATGCGTTGGGGATGCTGGACCGTGCCCGTTATTCCTGATCCCCGTCCCGCCGCCCGGGCCGGCGTCCCCGGCATCCGTTCCCAGGTCGTTGCGCTTGGCGGGTTCCTGGCGCTGTCCGCCGCGGCGTGGGTCATCGCTTCGGTTCCCATCATCCTGAATTCCAACGGGTGGTACGCCGGTTCGGTGAAGGCGCCGTGGATGCCGCCGCCGTGGATGTTCCGGAGCACCTGGATGGCGCTGTACACCGGCGTGGCGGCAGCCGCGTGGCTGGTCTGGCGCAAGGGCGGCCTGACCGGGAGCACCCGTGCAGGCTACATTGTCCAGCTGCTGCTCAACGCGGCGTGGCCGGCGGCCTTTTTTGCCCTGTACCCAATGCTCGGAGCTGCCGCTCTCTGGGCTGCGTTCGGGGTTATCTGCGCACTCGCCGGAACCTTGGTATTCCTGATCCTGCGCTTCGGGCCGGTGGACGCCGCCGCCGGCCTCCTGGTGCTGCCGTACTTTTCCTGGCTTGTCTTTTCCGCCAGCCTGAACCTCTACTCAGCCGTCCACAACTGAGTCCGGCAACACCACGGCTGCGGGGCATCCCGGCCATGTGAGTGATTTCACGCAGCGCAAGCGTGTTCCCGGCGGCGGGCCAAATTAGAATGGATCCCGGACGCAGGAGTTCTACCGCCGAAAGTTGCGTTCGCAACCGGCGGTTTTTCTTTGCACGCGATCCAGGCGCCTGGGGGCCATCCCTGCAGGCGCGGGTGCCCCTGGACATCATCAGGTGGCCTACATCTGTGTACGAGGACGTACACGGCTGAACCGAGGAAGGTATTTCTGTGAGCCAGACGTCTGATTCTTGTCTTGATACGTGGATGGGCCGGGAGGCCCTCGCCGAGGCCATGATCCCGGTGATCGGCAGGCTGTACCGCGAAAACAACGTGGTCACCAGCATCCACGGCCGGAGCCTGATCAACAAGTCCACCATGAACATCCTCAAGGCGCACCGCTTTGCACGCCGGATGAGCAAGGACGAACTGCTCCTCGAGGACACCGCGCCCCTGCTGAACACGCTGGCCGGACTGGAGCTGGGCGCTGCCGCGATCGACATCGCCCGCCTGAACCAGAAGTTCAAGGAAGAAGGCAACGGCGCCACCCTGGAGGAGTTCCTCCGCGCTGAGCTCGCCGAAATCGTTGGCAAGCGGGGCGGCGATGACCGCACCAGCACCGACGTCGTGCTCTACGGCTTTGGCCGCATCGGCCGGCTCCTGGCCCGCCTCCTCATCGAAAAGGCCGGTGGCGGCCACGGACTGCGCCTGCGCGCCATCGTGGTGCGCCGCGGCTCCGACAACGACCTCTCCAAGCGCGCCAGCCTGCTGCGCCGCGACTCCGTCCACGGGTCCTTCGAGGGCACCATCCGGATCGACGAGGACGCCAACACCATCACCGCCAACGGCGTGCAGATCCAGGTCATCTACTCCAACGACCCCGCCACCATCGATTACACCGCCTACGGCATCAAGGATGCCCTGGTGGTGGATAACACCGGCCGCTGGCGCGACGCCGAGGGACTTTCCCAGCACCTGCAGAGCAAGGGTGTGGCGCGGGTCCTCCTGACCGCACCGGGCAAGGGCGAGCTGAAGAACATCGTCCACGGCATCAACCACCGGGACATCACCGACTCGGACCGGATCGTCTCCGCGGCGTCCTGCACCACCAACGCCATCACCCCCGTGCTGAAGGCCATCAACGACAAGTTCGGCGTGGTGCACGGGCACGTGGAAACCGTCCACTCCTTCACCAACGACCAGAACCTGATCGACAACTTCCACAAGGGCGACCGCCGCGGCCGCTCTGCAGCCCTGAACATGGTCATCACCGAAACCGGCGCCGCCAAGGCAGTGGCCAAAGCCCTGCCCGAACTGCTCGGAAAGCTGACCGGCAGCTCCATCCGCGTCCCCACCCCGGACGTATCGCTGGCCATCCTGAACCTCAGCCTGGAAAACGGCACCACCAAGGACGAGGTCAACAACTACCTCCGTGAAATGTCGCTGCACTCGGACCTCCGCAAGCAGATCGACTACATCGACTCACCCGAGGTTGTCTCCACCGACTTTGTCGGCTCCCGCCGCGCCGGCATTGTTGATGGACTCGCTACGGTCTCCACGGACAAGAACCTGGTCCTCTACGTCTGGTACGACAACGAATTTGGCTACAGCTGCCAGGTGGTGCGCGTTATGGAGGAAATGGCCGGCGTGAATCCGCCGTCGTTCCCCGCCAAGGAAAGCGCCGCCGCCCTGGCCGCCATCGCGGTCTGACCCTGTCCGCCACGTCCAGCGAATTCCCGGCTGGTTCTCTGGAATCAGCCGGGAAAGGGGACCACACTGGTGGCATGGACAACGAATCGACTCTTCAGCACGACACCACCCTCGAACACGCCCTGGACGTGGCCAAGGCGAACCACAAGGAAGCAGTACGGCTGCTTGAACGCGCCCGCGCCGCACACGCGGCCGGGGATGTCAGCCAGGACCGCGTGCGCCAGCTCGAGGGACTGCTGGCCATTGCCGAGGAAGACCTTCGAAGGGTCACCAGGGAGCAGTAGCCCAAAGGCGGCCGCGCCGGCCGTGTGAGCCATCACTCGTCCTCAACAGTGTGGATATCACCGGCTTGGGGTGCCCTTTGTCCTAGGCTCTTGGGGTGCCTGACTTTCCCCTTCCGGCGTCGACGCCTTGACCGTCCACTGGGCTGCCTACCGCCGCGCACGCCGCCGTTCCCGGCAGGCCTGGGCGCTGCTGGCAACGGCCACAGTATGCATCGTCGCTGCCCTGTCGTGGTTCTTCACCGCAGGACAGTTTGCAGCCGCAGGGCCGGCGCCGGAGGGCCCGACCGAGGCGCCGGTCTTCGATGCCGCGTGGATGAAACCGGTGCAGGAACCAAACCCTGTACCGGCGGGCAGTGCCCTCTCTGCACTCGACGGCCTCGCCGTGAAGGGCCGGGCACCGAACACCGGCTACAGCCGCGAGGCCTTCGGCCCGGCGTGGCTGGATGTCGACAGGAACGGCTGCGATACCCGCAATGACATCCTGCGACGGGACCTTGCCGGCGTGATGTTCGCCGAAGGCTCCACCTGCAAGGTAACGGCCGGTCACTTCCGGGAACCCTATACAGGCCAGGACGTGGACTTCCAGCGCGGTTCAGACAGCAGCCGGGCTGTCCAGATCGACCATGTGGTGGCGCTCGGGGATGCCTGGCAGAAGGGGGCCCAGGGCCTGGCGCCCAAGGAACGCCAGAGCCTGGCCAACGACCCCCTGAACCTGATTGCCGCGGACGGCGCTGCCAACCAGCAGAAGAGCGCAGCGGACGCCGCCACGTGGCTGCCGAAGAACACCGCACTGCGCTGCCATTACGTGGCCCGCCAGATCTCTGTGAAGGCCGCCTACGGCCTGTGGGTGACGGCTGCCGAGAAGGACGCCATGAAGCGTGTCCTCGGCTCCTGCCCCCGGCAGGAAACCATCACTGCCCGCTGACGGGGACCTGCCCGGAAGGGATGAGTGGCCGAACTTGTCAGTGGCCGAACGGATCCGGGTCCACGCCGGGCATCCACGTCAACCCCGGCACGCCCCACCCGTTTTTCTTCGCCTGCTTCCTGGCTTTGCGGGAATAGCGGTCAATCAGCCGGTTGACATACAGCTTTCCGTCCAGGTGGTCGTATTCGTGCTGGATTACCCGGGCGAACCAGCCCGTTGCCTCAAACTTCACCGGGTTTCCAAAGCCGTCGAACCCCTCCACCCGGGCCCATTCGGCCCGCTTGAGCGGATACTGCTCACCGGGGAAGGAAAGGCAGCCCTCCTCCTCCTCGTCGGGGTCGGGCGCCGCGCCGGAGACCTTGGACAGTGTCAGCACGGGATTCACCAGTACACCGCTTGGGGGAGCGCCATCGTCGTTGGCGTACTTGTAAACGAAGATTCTCTTGCCCACGCCGATCTGCGGGGCGGCGAGGCCCACGCCATGCGCGGCTTCGTTGGTTTCGAACATGTCGGCAATGAGGGTGCGCAGTTCGTCGTCGAAAACCTCCACCTCGGCCGCGCGCCGGTGCAGGACAGGCTCGCCCCAGATGGTGATTGGCAGAACGGTCATATCAGTTGTCCCTCGGCTTTCGCGGTGTCCCCGGTTTTCCTGCGCGTACCCCCGGTGGGGCACAACAAAGGAGGCCGCACCGGATATCCGGTGCGGCCTCCCATGTTGACGGCTGCATGTGCCGCCCCGTGAGGGTGAGCGACGGGGGTTGAACCCGCGACCTCCTGGACCACAACCAGGCGCTCTGCCAACTGAGCTACGCCCACCATGTGCTTCAAGTGAAATCCGCCTTAGCGGCTCCCTGGAAACGCAACTCAAATAGCTTACCTGTTCGGAAGGGGTGCTTTGTCCACTTTTAGCGATTTTCGCCAAATTTCACCGAAACGTGGCGCAGATTACTCCCCGGCCTGCCCGGCGGACCCGCCGGTGGTGATCCCCTGGGCGATCTTCTGGGCGGTGGCGCTGTCAGGTCCGGGCGCGGGGACGAAGACGGCTTCGCGGTAGTACCGCAGTTCATCGATCGAATCCTTGATGTCCCCGAGTGCGCGGTGTCCACCCTTTTTGGCCGGTGACTGGAAGTAGGCACGCGCGTACCAGCGGCGCGACAACTCCTTGATGGTGCTGACGTCGATGACCCGGTAGTGGAGATGTTCCACCACGGCGGGCATGTCCCGCGACAGGAACACGCGGTCCGTGCCCACCGAGTTGCCGCCCAGCGGCGCCTTGCGTGGATCCGGAACCCAGGCGGAGATGTACTCCATTACCGCGGCCTCGGCTTCTGCCATCGTCTTGCCGTGCGGAAGTTCCGCCAGCAGCCCCGACTTGGTGTGCATGTCCCGGACGAAGTCGGACATCTGTGCAACCGCGGCGTCGTCGGGTTTGATGACCACGTCAACGCCGTCACCCAGGATGTTCAGTTCCGAATCGGTGACCAGGGCTGCCACCTCGATGAGGGCGTCGTTCTTGATGTCCAGACCGGTCATTTCGCAGTCGATCCAGACGATTCGTTCGTTAGATATAGGCACCGGACCAGCCTACCGTTACACTCCCGGACCCCCTGCCGATGCTAGGATTTCGGGTACGCGGCGGGTCGCCCTTCCGCCCTGAACCATGTCCTGGCCGGCCCGTGCGGCGCGCCGGGCAAACCGCGGAAACGCAAGAAGATTGGACAATCCTGAGATGACGGCGCCTGTGCCCGCAACGGGGGAGATGGCGGCGGCCGGCAGTGCTGGAACGGGCAGTGCCGAGGTGGACAATCCGCGCTCGCCACTGCTTGTCGGTTTCCTGGGGTCCGTGTTCATGCTGTTCGGATCCTTCGGCGTGGGCTGGCTGGCCCCGGTATCGGAACTGCGCCGCATGCCCCTGTTTATCTGGATGCGCACTGAAGCCCCCGGCGTGGCCCTGTCCATCGTCCTGGTGGCGGTGGGGGGCATGCTGCTGGTGCGCGCCTGGCTGCGCCTTGGCCAGAAGGTCCGGGTGTGGGGACCGCAGGCGCGGCGGGCCACCCTGGCCGCGCTTGCGGCGTGGGGGCTTCCCATGATGTTCAGCGTGCCGCTCTTCAGCCGTGACGTCTACGCCTATATCGGGCAGGGGCGGCTGATGGTGGAGGGCTTCAACCCCTACGAAAACGGCATCTCCGCCCTGTCCAACTACTTCCAGCTCGGCGCGGACAAGATGTGGACAGAAGCCCCGGTTCCCTACGGCCAGCTGTTCCTGTGGATTGAACAATTCGTCGTCTGGGCCACCAACGTCCAGCCGGAGGCCTGCGTCATGCTGTTCCGGCTGGTGGCGGTGGCCGGCGTGGTCCTGTGCGTCATCTACGTGCCCCGGCTCGCGGAACTTCACGGCGTCAACCCGCACCGTGCCCTCTGGCTGACCGTGGCGAACCCGCTTTTCCTGACCAACTTCATCGCCAGCGTGCACAACGACTCCCTGATGATCGGGCTGGCCCTGGCGGGGCTGTACTACTCCGCCACCCGCCGGGAAATCCTCGGCATTGTGATCGTGACCCTGTCCATCGCCGTCAAGCCCATCACCATCGTCTTCCTGCCGTTCATCGGCCTCCTCTGGGCAGGGAAGAATGCTGGCTGGCTGCGGAAGGCTGCCTTCTGGGCGTTGACGGCCGGCATCAGCCTCGCGCTCCTGGCCGCGATGAGCCTGGTCAACGGATTCGGCTTCGGCTGGATCAACGGGCTGTCCGCTCCCGGCAGCATCTCCATCTGGTATGCCCCGGTGGGGCTGATCGGCATGGTGGTGGGATCGCTGGCCAACGCGTTCGGCCTGGACGGGTCGGTGCCGGCGGGCTGGGTGTTCGACGCCGGGAAGCTGCTTGCCGTGGGCATCGTCGCCTGGCAGATCCTCAAGGGGGACTACGACCGGCTGATGCGCCGGCTGGCCCTCGGTTTCGCCGCCGTGGTGCTGCTGGCCCCCATCATCCAGTCCTGGTATGTCGTCTGGCTGATCCCGCTCTTCGCCGTGACCGGGATCCGCAACGACTGGCAGGTCAAGGCCCTGTACTTCGTGGTGTCGTTCTTCATGATCTACGCCATTTCGGACCAGCTGGACGTCTTCCCCTACCTGCAGACCCAGGATCTGGGCTTCGCCCTTGCCCTGGCACGGATCGCCGCGGCGCTGACGGCTCTCCTGTTCGCCCTGTACCTGATCTTCTGGGACCCCGGCACCCGCAGGCTGTTCCGCAAAACGCACGAGCCCGTCGTCGAACGTCCCGTGATCTAGCCGTACGCCCATCTGCCAGGCGCACTACTGCGGCGCCGGTACGGCGGCGATCCCGCGCAGGGCCTCCCTGCGTGACAACGCGCTCATGGCGGGTCCCTGCCGGGCGACGAAGGCTTCCACCCACTCCGGCGCCGTCTTGCCATATTCGCGCAGGGCCCAGCCGATCGCCTTCCGGATGAAGAACTCCCGGTCCGCCAGGTTCGGCTCAATGACGGCCGCCAGCAACGCGGTGTCAGTGTCCTTCTTCGCACGCAGTTGCGACGTGATGGAGGCCCTGCGGATCCAAAGCTCGGGGTCGTGGCTCCACAGCCTCAGGGTTGCCGACACCGGGGCCCGGTGCGCCTGCAGCAGCCCGCAGATCCGGCCGGACACGCCATCCGCGAAATCCCACCAGGCGCCGGTGCGGATGATCTCCTCGTAGACGGGCAGCATGTCCAGGTCCCGGGCCACCAGCCGGTGCCCGGTCAGGTCTATGGCCGCATACCGTTCCTCCCGGAAGGTGGAGGTGCGCCAGAGCTCCAGTACGGTGGCGCGCAGTTGCCCGGCAGAGGCGGGCGGAAAGTCAGCCGCAGCCCGGGCCGCGATCCGCCGCACGTCCGGAACCCGGACGCCCAGCGAGGGAATCGCTGACCTCATGTAGGCCTGGGCGCCGGTGGCACGCTCCGGGTTGGCGAGTTCCCGGAGCGCGCCTTTGACGGCGGCGATGAGCTCCTGGTCGGCGGCGGTGTCCATGGGGCCAACTTTAGCCACCCGCCAAGGGCCGGGGTGGGGTACGCTGGTGAGCGCTAACACAATCAGAACCTGGGGGAATCCATGCCCGGCACCGAGATCCACCTCGCCCACGGACCCTACTCCGCCGTCGTCACCCGGCGCGGCGGGGCGCTCCGCGAACTGCGCCACGGGAACCGGGACCTGGTGGTGGGCTTCGGGCCCGAAGGCCCCGTGCCTGACTACCGCGGCGTCATCTGCGCGCCCTGGCCCAACCGGCTGGCCGACGGCACCTACACCTATGCCGGGAAACCGTACACGGCCGCCGTCAACGAACCCGAACGCGGCGCCGCGCTGCACGGCCTGGCCATCCATCAGGCGTGGAAGGTGCTGGAGGCGGCCGCGGACCGGGCGGTCCTGGGCTGCCGCATCCCGTCAGGCCCGGAGTACCCGGCCGACCTGGACCTCAGCGTCACCTACTCGCTTTCCGCTGACGGGCTCCACAGCACCGTCCTGGCCGTCAATGCCGGCCCCGTTGCCGCGCCCTACGGGGTGTGCCCACATCCCTACCTGGTGGCCGGGCCCTCCCCGCTGGATGACTGGTCGCTGGAACTTCCGGCCGCTGCCTACCTGGAGGTCACGCCGGACCGGCTGCTTCCCGTGGGGATGCGGGAGGTGGGCGCAGGTGCCTTTGACTTCCGCTCGCCCCGCCGGCTGGGAGAGGTGAAGATCGACCACGCCTTCACGGACATCTCCCGGGACGCCGCCGGCCTGGCACGCGTCCGGGTGCTGGATCCGTCGGGGACCGGCGTGGAACTGGAATGGGGGGCGGAGTGGCCCTGGGTCCAGGTGCATACGGGGGACAAGCCTGCCGGCCCGGACCGGCTCGGCCTGGCCGTTGAGCCCATGACGTGCCCTCCGGATGCACTGCATTCCGGCATGGACCTGGTGCACCTGCAGCCCGGCGCATCACATTCCGCGGACTGGACCATCCGGGCGCTGCCCTAGCAGGCCGCCCTTCCGGCCACCGGCAGGGCCGGTCTCAGTTTCCTGCTGCCGTGCCGGTCGGGGAGCCGGCCCATCCGGCGCGCTGCAGCCACGCCGCGCACAGGGACGTCCATTGCCCGGGCCCTGGTTCGCCGGCCGCGAGTCCCAGCCCGTGCCGTCCTTCCGGGAAAACATGCAGTTCCGCCGGAACGCCGGCAGCAATCAGTGCCCTGGCATAGTTCAGGCTGTTGCTGACCGGGACGGCCTCGTCGTCGGCGGTGTGCCAAATGAATGCCGGCGGTGTGCGGGGCGTGACGTTCAGCTCCGCCGAGAGTGCCGTGAGGAGGGCCGACGGCGGTGCGTCGCCAAGGAGGTTGGCCACCGAGCCCTGGTGGGCTTCGTGGGTCAGGGACGCCACGGGGTAGCACAGCACCGAAAGATCCGGCACCGCCGCGGGATTGTCGAGGTCCGGCTTCCCCGTGGCAGCCGCCGTGCACAAGGTGGCGGCCAGGTGCCCGCCCGCGGAGAATCCCAGGACGCCGACGCGCTCCGCGTCCACGGGGAGCCCGTGCTCCCCGTTCCGGATGTGGAGCATGGCTTCCTTGGCGTCTTCCAGCGGGGCCGGGTGCCGGTCCGGGGCCACCCGGTAGCGGAGGACGAAGGCGTGGATCCCCAGTGCGGCAAGCCATTCTGCCACCGGCTCGGCTTCGTGGTCTGCCTGGCGGGCATAGCCCCCGCCCGGCAGGACCAGGATGGCAGGACGCGGGCCCGCGGCGCCGGAAGGGGCGGCCACCGCGGTAAGTCCCCGCGGTGCCATCAGGCTGCCGCTTCCGTGCTGCGCCGCAGGGTAACCTCTCCGGTGATGCCGCCGGGAGCGGCGGCCTCCACCTCGCCGCCGTCGCCGTAGGCCGGATTCCGGCCAGTGGCCCTGGTGGCAAGGCGCCCGATGTCTTCCAGGGGCAACCGGACAGTGGACAGGGCTGGGCGGAAGTCGCGGAGGGTTTCAATGTCGTCAAAGCCGGCGATGGCTGCGTCGCGGGGGATCCGCAGCCCCTCGGACCGCAGGGCTGCTGCGGCGCCGATGGCCATGACGTCATTGACCGCAAAAATACACAGCCTGGGTGCGGCCCCGTCCCCGGACTGGGCTGCTTTGATCCTGGCGGCCAGTTGAAGTCCTGCCTCATATCCACCGGACCGGTTGAAGGCCGTGCGGAGCACCTCTGCCGGCCGCCGCCCGGCGCGCTCCAACCCTTCCTGGAAGCCGCGGACACGGTCATCGGACGTCAGGAGGCCCTCTGGGCCGCCGATGATTACGAAGTCGCCGTCCCAGCCTTCCGCAAGCCCGGCGGCGAGCTGCCCGGCCAGCTCCTGGTTGGGGACTTTCACCACGTGGTACCCCTCCGGAGCGGTTGCACCCACGACGGGATGTCCCACCACGGCAACCCGGCCGCCGTTGCGGCAGTAGCGGTCAAGTTCGGCAGCCAGTTCGGCGTTGCCCTCCCGGTCCTCTTCCCGGCAGGAACGGGAACCGGCGATCACAATGGAGTCCGCGCGCCGCGCCGCGAAGGCGGCCACTGCTTCCTTCTCTTCGGCCGGGCCGCCTCCGGTGGTGGCGAGCAGCACCATTTTGCGTTGTTCCCGGGCGGCTTCCTGCACGCCCCTGGCGATGGCCGCGAAATAGGGGTCGGCAATGTCATGCACAATCAGGCCGATCAGGCCGGAGCTGGATTTCGCCAGGCCCTGCGCCTGGGCGTTGGGGATATAGCCCAGCGATTCAGCTGCCTGCCGGACGCGGTCGGCAATGTCCTTGCCCGGTTTACGGGCCGAGCCATTCAGCACGCGGGAAGCGGTGGCGGGCGAGACGCCGGCCAGGCGGGCCACCTCGGTAAGGGTACTTGCAGCCACTGCATCTCCTGGTGGTCGGTACGGGCTCAAAGGCTAAGCACATTATGACAGTTCAAACTACTTCCGGAAAGCGCTTGCCAACGGAAAGCGCGCCGTGCATTATTGAAGCAGCGGGAACGCGCTTTCCCAG
The DNA here is from genome assembly GCF_019977375.1 of Arthrobacter sp. NicSoilB11. Taxonomy (NCBI): domain Bacteria; kingdom Bacillati; phylum Actinomycetota; class Actinomycetes; order Micrococcales; family Micrococcaceae; genus Arthrobacter; species Arthrobacter sp. NicSoilB11. The sequence goes on along the minus strand of NZ_AP024657.1, from coordinate 2,535,931 downwards.
ACAACTTCAGTACATTGCTCACTCACCGTGGAGGACACATGGGCTACGAAACCAAAACGATCCGCATCGCCATGAACGGCATTACCGGCCGGATGGGCTACCGCCAGCACCTGCTGCGCTCCATCCTGCCCATCCGCGATGCCGGCGGCTTCACCCTCGAGGACGGAACCAGGGTCCAGGTTGAACCCATCCTGGTGGGCCGCAACGAGGCCAAGATCCGCGAGCTGGCGGAAAAGCACAAGGTCTCCGAATGGTCCACCGACCTGGACGCCGTGATCAGCGACCCCACTGTCGACGTCGTGTTCGACGCCTCGATGACCAGCCTCCGCGCCGCCACCCTGAAGAAGGCCATGCTGGCCGGCAAGCACATCTTCACGGAGAAGCCCACGGCGGAAACGCTGGAGGAGGCCATTGAACTGGCGCGCGTCGGCAAGGAAGCCGGCGTCACTGCCGGTGTTGTCCACGACAAGCTGTACCTGCCCGGCCTGGTCAAGCTCCGCCGCCTGGTGGATGAAGGCTTCTTCGGCCGCATCCTTTCCATCCGCGGCGAGTTCGGTTACTGGGTCTTCGAAGGCGACATCCAGTCAGCCCAGCGTCCGTCCTGGAACTACCGCCAGGAGGACGGCGGTGGCATGACCACGGACATGTTCTGCCACTGGAACTACGTCCTCGAGGGCATCATCGGCAAGGTCAAGAGCGTCAACGCCAAGACGGCCACCCACATCCCCACCCGCTGGGACGAGGCCGGCAAGGAATACAAGGCCACCGCCGACGACGCCTCCTACGGCATCTTCGAACTCGAGACTCCGGCCGGAGACGAAGTCATCGGCCAGATCAACTCCTCCTGGGCAGTGCGCGTGTACCGCGACGAACTGGTGGAATTCCAGGTGGACGGCACGCACGGTTCCGCCGTCGCCGGCCTGAATAAGTGTGTCGCCCAGCAGCGCGCACACACCCCCAAGCCCGTATGGAACCCGGACCTGCCCGTCACCGAATCCTTCCGGGACCAGTGGCAGGAAGTTCCCGCCAACGCCGACCTGGACAACGGCTTCAAACTGCAGTGGGAAGAGTTCCTCCGCGACGTCGTGGCCCGCCGCGAGCACCGCTTCGGCCTGCTGTCCGCCGCCCGCGGCGTCCAGCTCGCCGAACTTGGCCTGCAGTCCAGCGGCGAACGCCGCACCATCGATATCCCGGAGATCACCCTCTAATGACGTCCCTCATCCTTCCCTCCGAAGACGGCGGAACCAGGGAGTACCGCCTTCAGGGCGGCGCCGCCTGGGCCCGGCCCACTGCGCCCCTGACTGCACGGCGCGCCTATGCGGCCGCCCACGTCATCCCCGAGGTGCTGGCGGACAATACGCCCGGTGCCCCCGCCCGCCTGGACTGGGACGCCACCATGGCGTACCGCCACGAACTGTGGTCCTACGGTCTGGGCGTCGCCGATGCCATGGACACAGCCCAGCGCGGCATGGGCCTGGACTGGGCAGCGACGCAGCAGCTCATCAAGCGCACGGGAGTGGAAGCCGCATCCGTGGTTTCCGCCAACAACCCGGCCACCGCCGGCAAGTCCGTCCGTGACCTCGTCTCCTGCGGCGCCGGAACCGACCAGCTGGACACCGCTGCACTGCCCACCGGCGAAGCAGGCATCCAGGCGGTGCTCGAGGCCTACCGCGAGCAGATTGCCGTGGTTGCCGAGGCCGGACCCAAGGTCATCCTGATGGCCTCCCGGGCCCTGGCCAGGGTCGCCGGCGGCCCGGAGGACTACCTGCGGGTGTACTCCACCCTGCTGCAGGAAGTGGACCAGCCGGTCATCCTGCACTGGCTGGGCACCATGTTCGATCCCGCGCTCGCCGGCTACTGGGGCTCGGACGACGTCGCAACCGCCACCGAAACCTTCCTGGGCCTCATCAGGGACCACGCGGACAAGGTGGACGGCGTCAAGGTCTCGCTGCTGGATGCCGGCCACGAAATTGCCCTGCGGGCGGCACTGCCCGAGGGTGTCCGCCTCTACACCGGGGACGACTTCAACTACCCCGAACTGATCGACGGCGACGGCAGCCACCACTCGGACGCCCTGCTGGGCATCTTCGCGGCGATCTATCCCGCCGCCTCGGTGGCCCTGCAGAACTATGACGCCGGCAACCCGGCGAAGGCGCGGGAGATCCTGGACTCCACCCGCGAACTGGGCAAGCACATCTTCAGCGCCCCCACGTTCTACTACAAGACCGGCATCGCGTTCATGTCCTGGCTCAACGGCAAGCAGCCCGGCTTCCAGATGGTGGGCGGCCTGCACTCCGGCCGCTCCGTATGCCACCTGGCCAGGACCTTCGAACTCGCCGACCAGGCCGGCCTGCTCAGGGACCCGGCGCTGGCAGCCTTTCGGATGTCGGACTACCTGCGGATCAACGGGGTGGGAGTATGAGCGACTTCTCCCGCCTCTCCATCAACAGTGCCACCACCAAGAAGTGGACGCTCGCCCAGGTCGTCGAGGGCTGCGTCAACGCCGGGATGCCCGCCATCGGACCGTGGCGGGACCGGGTGGAGGAGGCCGGCCTGGACAAGGCCGCCCGCCTGATCAAGGACGCCGGGCTGCGTGTCTCCTCGCTGTGCCGCGGCGGATTCCTCACCGCCCCCGATCCAGAGGGCCAGGCGGCCGCGCTCGCGGACAACAAGGCAGCCATCCTGGAAGCCGTGGCACTGGACACCAGGGAGCTCTTCCTGGTGGTCGGCGGCCTGGCCCCGGGGGAGAAGGACGTGGTGGCAGCCCGCCAGCGCGTCGCCGACCGGCTCGCCGACCTGGTTCCGTTTGCGCAGGAAAACGGCGTACGCCTGGTCCTGGAACCGCTGCACCCGATGTATGCGGCTGACCGCGCGCTCATCTCCACCCTGGGCCAGGCGCTGGACCTCGCAGCGCCCTTCGACGCCTCAACGGTGGGGGTCGCCGTCGATACCTTCCACGTCTGGTGGGACCCGGAACTGAAGGCGCAGATCGAGCGGGCCGGCCGGGAGAGCCGCATCGCCTCCTACCAGGTGTGCGACTTCAACATGCCCATCGCCGCCGATCCGCTGCTGTCCCGCGGCTACATGGGCGACGGCGTGGTGGACTTTGCCACCATCGGCACCTGGGTGCGGGATGCCGGGTACACCGGCGACATCGAAGTGGAAATCTTCAATCAGGAGATCTGGGACACGGACGGCAATACCGTCCTGGCCACAGTAAAGGAGCGCTACGCGGAGCTCGTCCTCCCGTACGCCTGACCTGACCCAAGACCGCGGGCTCCTGCCACGTTCCCAACATGACTGGCAGGAGCCTGCGCCCCACGTGGAAAGGACCCGGACCGGCGGTGGATGCCCACCGCGGGTCCGGGTCCCTTTGTTTCTTTGTTACCTGTTGCTGCCCTGGGTATACAGCGAGGCGAACCGCCGGTACCGGGCCAGCACGCCGCCGTCGTCCTTCCCCAGTGGAAGGTCGACGGCGCCAGCAGCCCATGCAGGGAAACGTCCGGTGAGGGCCGCCGCTGCCTGGCGTGCCGCGCCGTCGGCAACATACTCACCCGGCTCCGGCACTGTGACGGGTGTTCCCAGCAGGGCCGCTGCGACTTCCTGCACGGCGGTGGATTGGGCGCCCCCGCCCACCAGGAGGATCCGGCGGGCAGACACGCCCTGGGCCTGCAGCGCCGCCAGGCCGTCGGCCAGGGAGCAGACCACGCCTTCGACGGCGGCGCGCGCCAGGTTGGCCGGGGTGTAGTTGGCACGCGTGATGCCGTGCAGGGTACCCGTGGCGTCCGGCAGGTTGGGTGTCCGTTCCCCGTCAAGGTAGGGCACCAGGGTGAGCCCTCCGGCGCCGGAACCGGCAGACAGGGCCAGCCGGTTGAACTCCGGCAGGTCCACGCCCAGCAGCGCCGCCGTGGCATCAAAGACCCGGGTGGCGTTCAAGGTGCAGACCAGCGGCAGGTAGTGCCCGGCAGCGTCGGCAAACCCCGCCACCAGTCCGGACGGATCTGCCGCCGGTGTTTCCGAGACGGCGAAAACGGTGCCGGATGTGCCCAGGGACATCACGACGTCGCCCAACCCCGCCCCTGCGCCAAGCGCGGCGGCCGCGTTGTCCCCGGCACCCGCTGCCAGGACGCTGCCTGCGGGAGTCCGTCCGGCCGCCTCCAACGGGCCAAGAACCCTGGGGACGGCAGGAACGTGGCCGAGCGCCGCGGACAGGACGTCCGGAAGGTAGTTGTCCTCCGCCGTCGAGTAGTACCCCGTGCCTGATGCGTCGGAGCGGTCTGTGGCCAAGGCGGCAAGCCCTTCGGCGCCGCTGCCCGGGCCGAAGCCGGCGAGCCGCCACGTCAGCCAGTCGTGCGGAAGGCAGACAGCGGCCACCTTTGCCGCATTCTCCGGTTCGTTTTCCGCCAGCCAGTGCAGCTTGGTCACCGTGAGGGAAGCAACGGGGACAGTTCCGGTGGTGCGGGCCCAATACTCGGCGCCGGCGGCGGGATCGCCGCCGCCGGCATCCTTGATGAGCTCCACGGCCGCGCCGGCGCTGCGGGTGTCGTTCCACAGCAGCGCCGGGCGGATGACGGCACCGTCGCTGTCCAGGCAGACCATGCCGTGCTGCTGCCCGCCCACCGAGACGGCGCTGACGTCATCCAGCCCGCCGGCGTCGGCCGCCGCCTTTTGAAGGGCAGTCCACCAATGGTCCGGATGAACCTCGCTGCCGGCAGGGTGCGTGGCCCGGCCCTGGCGGACGAGTGCTCCGGTATCCGCGTCGCGGATCACCACCTTGCAGGACTGGGTGGAGCTGTCGATGCCTGCGACGAGCACCATGGCCTAGTGGGCGCCGAGGAGGTGTTCGATGGCGAGCTGGTTGAGGCGGACGAAGGCAAAGGAGCGTTCGGCTGCCTTGGCGGCGTCGAAGTCCTGGAATGCTGCGGCGTCGGCCAGCAGGTCGGCGGTGGTTTCGCCGGCGTTGAGGGTGGGTTCGCCGAGTTCGAAGACGCCGGAGGTCTTGAGGGCTTCCTGTACCTGCGGGTCGGCGCGGAAGGCCAGGGCGCGTTCCTTCAGCAGCAGGTACATGGACATGTTGGCCTTGGCCGACTCCCACACGCCGTCGTAGCCATCGGTGCGGGAGGGCTTGTAGTCGAAGTGCCGGGGGCCGTCATAGGTAGGGCCGCCGCCGGGGAAGCCGTTCTCGAGCAGGTCCACGGTGAAGAAGGCGCTGGTCAGGTCCCCGTGTCCGAAGACGAGGTCCTGGTCGTACTTGATGCCGCGCTGGCCGTTGAGGTCGATGTGGAAGAGCTTGCCGGCCCACAGGGCCTGGGCGATGCCGTGGGTGAAGTTCAGCCCGGCCATCTGCTCGTGGCCGGTTTCGGGGTTCAAGCCCACGATGTCGCCGTGCTCGAGCTGGGCGATGAAGGCCAGGCCGTGGCCCACGGTGGGCAGGAAGATGTCGCCGCGGGGTTCGTTGGGCTTGGGCTCGAGCGCGATCCGCAGGTTGTAGCCCTTGTCCTTGATGTAGCCGGCGGCGGTGTCCACGCCTTCCTTCATCCGGTCCAGGGCGGCGGCCAGGTCCTTGGAGCCGTCGTATTCGCTGCCTTCCCGGCCGCCCCACATGACAAAGGTTTCGGCGCCGAGTTCGGCGGCGAGGTCGATGTTGCGCAGGACCTTGGAGAGGGCGAAGCGGCGGATCGAGCGGTCATTCGAGGTGAAGCCGCCGTCCTTGAAGACAGGGTGGCTGAACAGGTTGGTGGTCACCATGGGAACTTTCAGCCCGGTCTCGGACAGGGCCGCGCGGAAGTTCTTCAGGATCAGGTCCCGCTCCGAGGCGGAGGCATCAAACGGGACAAGGTCGTTGTCGTGGAACGTGATGCCGTACGCGCCCAGTTCTGCCAGGCGGTGCACGGCCTCCACCGGGTCCAGCGCGGCACGGGTGGCGACGCCGAACGGATCGGCGCCGGTCCAGCCGACGGTCCAGAGACCAAAAGTGAATTTGTCGGCGGGGGTGGGCGTAAGAGTCATGATGCGTCCTTGCGATCGGGCTCCGCGGAGGTGCGAAGCTTTAGTTTATTGCCTGAACTATATGAGCCGTCGTAGGGTTGGGTCAAGAGTCCCGGCTGGAAAACAGCCGGAAAATCTGTCGGAACTTGGACGGGGAGGTTTGTGATGGTGATGCCGGCGCCTGCAGTGGCGGGACCCGGAGGCGCTGCCCCCGGAAGCGTGGCGGATGTCCGGCGCAGCAACCTGGCACTGGTCCTTGGCGCAATCGCCGAGTTTCCGCCAGGCGTCCATCCCAGCCGCGCCCAGCTGGCCGGAGCCACCGGACTGACCAAGGCATCAGTGTCCAGCCTGGTGCTGGACCTCCTTGACGCAGGGATCGTCCGCGAAATCGGCCTCAACCCGCAGGGGCGGGGCCGTCCCGGCGTGGGTCTGGAACTCAGCCCCAGCCGGGCGGTCATGGGGATGGAAATCAACGTCGACTACATCTCCGCGGCAGTGGTGGACCTCGCCGGAACCGTCCTCGTCCGGGAGGAAGAGGAACGCGACAACCGCAACAGCCCGGACGGGCCGGTGCTGTCCGCGCTCGCAGCCCTGGCCGCCCGGGTCAGGAGCACGGCGGGGGAGCACGGCGTCGAGGTCCTGGGTGGCGGACTTGCCGTGCCCGGGCTCGTTGACCCGGCCCTGGCGCGGGTGCTCACCGCTCCGAACCTGGGCTGGGTCAATGCGGACCTGGACCTGGAGGCGCTGCTGCCCGAAGCTCCCCTTGGGGTGGCGCTGTTCAATGAAGCCAACGCCGCAGCCCTCGCCGAACTGCGGCACCGGCCGGACGGGGCGTCGGACTTCCTCTTCGTCTCCGGCGAGGTGGGCGTCGGTGGCGGGATAGTCATCGGATCAGAGCTATTCACCGGTCCGCACGGCCACGCGGGCGAGGTGGGGCACATTGTGGTTGACCCCGACGGCGGGCATTGTTCATGCGGCGGGACCGGCTGCCTGGAGACCGTTGCCGGCCAGGACGCCATTTTTGCCGCGGCCGGCCTGGCCCTGGACCGGGGTTCCCGCTCCGCGGACATGTCCGCCCTGCTGCAGGCGCTGCGGGCCGGGGAGCCCCGAACTGTTTCCGCCGTCGAACGTGCGGGACGCTGCCTGGGGATAGCACTCGCCTCGACGGCGCGGGTGGTCAACATCGAATCTGTGGTCCTTGGGGGCCACTTCGCGGTCCTCGAACCATGGCTGCGTGCCCCGTTGCTGGCGAGCCTGGACAAATATGCGCCAGGGAAATATGCATCCAGCCAGGTGACGATGTCCGCCGTTGGCGAGTCGGGCGCCCTTTTGGGGGCAGCCGGAAGCGTGATCCGCTCCCTGATGGAAGCGCCGCACCGGCTGCACGCGTAGCGCCACGCACAACGCCCCGGTCCGAAGACCGGGGCGCCATCCACTGCGGTGCCCCAGGAGGGAATCGAACCCCCGACCGGCGGATTAGAAGGCCGCTGCTCTATCCCCTGAGCTACTGAGGCGTTGGCTTCCGGCCTGCAGGCCGGCGCCTCAAAAAGTTTACATTGCCCGGCTGCCGGCGGTGTCATCCAGCCGCCACTCATCCTCCACACCGGCCTTTCCCCCGGACGTTGTCCACATAGGCAAACCCGTCCCTCCTGCCCGACGTGGTCCGGCGCGATGCTGGTCATGCCTGCTAAAGGCGCCACCATCCAGACAGGACGTAGACATGAGCGAAACCATCACCATCCGGGGCTTCGTGGCCACCGAGATAACCAGTTCCACCACGCCAGGGGGAGTGGCAACAGCTTCCTTCCGCATCGGTTCCACCACCCGCCGCTTCGACCGCGAATCCAGGACCTGGGGCGACGGGCACACCAACTGGTTCACCGTGCAGGGCTACCGCCAGCTGGCGGGAACCCTGGGGTGCAGCATCAGGAAGGGCCAGCCGGTCATCGTGGTGGGCAAACTGAAGATCCGCACGTGGGAAAAGGACGGGCGGGTGTACCACTCCGCCATCATTGACGCCGATGCCGTGGGGCACGACCTCTCCTTTGGGTCGGCAAACTTTATCCGCACCGCTTCCAGGCCGGCGCTCTCCCTCGTGGAGCAGCCGCCGGCCCCCGATGACGTCCCCGGGCTGGACCAGGACCCGGACGAGCCGGAGGACCGCGAAGATGAACACCCCGGGGATCCCGGCCACCCCGCCGTCGTCATTGAGGACAGCGACGGCGGTCTCGCCTCCCTTGACCTGGAAACGGGGGAACTCGCCGAAATCTAGGAACCACGTATCAGGTATCAGCGTTGCCCATCCAGTCCCGGGCGGACGGAATGGCGGCACCCCCCGGCCGCCCTCCGTCCGCCCGCCAACACCCGTCCGCCCGCCAACATCCCACATCCGCAGGCCCTTGACGGACACTGCGTCCCAGGGGAGCTCTGGTGCACTGCCCGTTTTCCGGGCCGGGCCGTCCCATCACCCATGGCAGAATGACACCATGCGTCCCATCCCCCGTAAACGGCAGTACAACCGCGCCGGCGCAGCCCTGGCATGTGCAGTGCTGGCCTGCCTCCTGTCCGGGTGCACCGCTGCTCCGTCCGGAACCGGACCTGCAGCCGGTGGCAGCGGCAACCAGCCCTCACCGGCGGCCCCGGCTGCCGGTCCCGGTGCGGACGGACAACCGGTCCAGGCCAAGGACTCCGCGACGCCGGGCAGTAATGCCGGCGGGGAACCGCTGGCCAACACGTCCGGCGGCGCGGTTTCGGCCGCAGCTGCCGCCGCCACCGAAACGGTGAAACGGACGGTTACGGATACCCTGACCAAACTGGCCACGGGAACGCCGAAACCTGCCACTGCCCAGGTCAGCGACGCCCTGACCGGGGCCGGCATCGCGCCGGCCGCGCTTCAGGTCTCGCAAAGCCGCACACCCACCGGGCTGGAGGCGGACGCCATCGAAGCCGCCGTGCTGCAGGGCAAGGACTGCGTCATCGGGCAGGTTCGCGAAGGTGCGGTGACCGTCACAGTCCTTCCGGTACTTGCCAGCGGCAAATGCTTCGTGGGCTCCTGATCCGGCTGAGCTGTCCGCCGCAAATGTGAGATCTGCCCGCCAACCCACTAGATTTGAGACCATGGCGGAATTTATCTACACAATGACCAAGGCCCGCAAGGCCGTTGGCGAAAAACTCATTCTTGATGACGTAAGCATGTCCTTCTTCCCGGGCGCCAAGATTGGTGTTGTGGGCCCAAACGGTGCCGGTAAGTCCACCATCCTCAAAATCATGGCCGGGCTGGACACGCCCTCCAACGGCGAGGCCAGGCTCAGCCCCGGCTACAGCGTGGGCATCCTGCTCCAGGAACCGCCGCTTAACGAAGAAAAGACTGTCCTGGGCAACGTCCAGGAAGGCGTTGGCGAGATCTACGGCAAGATCCAGCGCTTCAACGAAATCTCCGAGGAAATGGCCAGCCCCGATGCTGACTATGACACCCTCCTCGAAGAGATGGGCAAGCTGCAGGAGGCCATCGACGCCGCCGACGCCTGGGACCTCGATTCCCAGCTGGAACAGGCCATGGACGCCCTCCGGTGCCCGCCGGCCGATGCCGATGTCACCAACCTTTCCGGCGGTGAGCGGCGCCGCGTGGCACTCTGCAAGCTCCTCCTGCAGAAGCCCGACCTGCTGCTCCTCGACGAACCCACCAACCACCTGGACGCCGAAAGCGTGCTTTGGCTCGAGCAGCACCTCTCCAGCTACCCCGGCGCCGTCCTCGCCGTCACCCACGACCGGTACTTCCTGGACCACGTGGCGGAATGGATCGCGGAAGTGGACCGCGGCCACCTCTACCCGTACGAAGGCAACTACTCCACCTACCTGGAGAAGAAGCGCGCCCGCCTCGAGATCCAGGGCAAGAAGGACGCCAAGCAGGCCAAGCGCCTCTCCGAGGAACTCGAGTGGGTCCGGTCCAACGCCAAGGGCCGCCAGACCAAGTCCAAAGCCCGCCTGGCCCGTTACGAGGAAATGGCCGCCGAGGCCGACCGCACCCGCAAGCTTGACTTCGAGGAAATCCAGATCCCGCCGGGACCCCGCCTGGGTGGCCTGGTCCTGGAGGCCAGGAACCTCCAGAAGGGCTTCGATGAGCGTGTCCTGATCGATGGGCTGTCCTTCACCCTGCCCCGCAACGGCATCGTGGGGGTCATCGGCCCCAACGGTGTGGGCAAGTCCACCCTCTTCAAGACCATCGTCGGCCTGGAACCGCTGGACGGCGGCGAGCTCAAGATCGGTGACTCGGTCAAGATTTCCTACGCTGACCAGAGCCGCGGCGGCATCGACCCCAACAAGACCCTGTGGGAGGTTGTCTCCGACGGACTCGACTTCATCCAGGTGGGCAATGTTGAGATGCCGTCCCGTGCCTATGTGGCCGCTTTCGGTTTCAAGGGCCCGGACCAGCAGAAGAAGGCAGGTGTCCTGTCAGGTGGTGAGCGGAACCGCCTGAACCTGGCACTGACCCTGAAGCAGGGTGGAAACCTGCTGCTCCTCGACGAGCCCACCAACGACCTCGATGTCGAAACCCTCAGCAGCCTGGAAAACGCGCTGCTCGAGTTCCCCGGCTGCGCCGTGGTGGTCTCGCACGACCGCTGGTTCCTGGACCGCGTGGCCACGCACATCCTTGCCTACGAAGGTGACGACGAGAACCCCTCCAAGTGGTACTGGTTCGAGGGCAACTTCGAATCCTACGAGGAGAACAAGGTCCAGCGGCTGGGCCCCGACGCGGCCAAGCCGCACCGCGTCACCCACCGGCGCCTGACCCGCGACTGACCTGCCGGGCCCAAGGGCTCGTCAACAGGACGCCTGCGGGCCCGTTTGCAGGAAAACGGAAGGCCGGCACCCGGGCTGAATTGCTCCCCGGATGCCGGCCTTTCCCATGCCCGGCGCACCAGCGCCGGATCGCAGACGTGTGCGGATCCTACGTGTGCGACGCCTCGGCGGGAACGCGCACCATGCCCTCCTGCGCCACGGAAGCCACGTGCTGGCCGTCCCGGTTGAAGATTTTGCCGGTGGCCAGGCCGCGTGCGCCCTGCGCGCTGGGGGACTCCTGGACGTAGAGCAGCCATTCATCCACGCGCGCCGGGCGGTGCCACCACATCGCGTGGTCAAGGCTGGCAACATTCATGCCCGGGGTGATCCAGCTGAGGCCGTGCCGCCGAAGGATGGATTCGAGCAGGGTGTAGTCGCTGGCGTAGGCCAGGGCGGCGCGGTGCAGGTTGGAGTTGTCGGGCATCGGCCCGAACGTCTTCATCCAGACCGCGTTGCGGGCCTCCCGCGGGCCGGTCGCGGTAACGTACAGCGGCGGATCGACGTGCCGGATGTCGAAAGGCCGCTCATACGCCCAGTGCCGGGCCACAGGATGGTCGAACTTGCTCAGCAGGTCCGCCGTGCTGGGCAGCGATTCGGGGTCCGGGATGCCCGCCGGCATCGCCGACGCGTGCTCGATCCCTTCGTCCTCACCCTGGAAAGAGGCAATCATGGACAGGATGGGAACACCGTCCTGGTAGGCGTGGACGCGCCGGGCGGAAAACGACCGGCCGTCACGCAGCCGCTGCACACCAAAGGTAATGGGCTTGTTGGCGTCACCGGGCCGCAGGAAGTAGCCGTGCATGGAATGCACAAACCGTTCAGGATCCACCGTTCGAATGGACGCCACGAGTGACTGCGCCAGCACCTGTCCGCCGAACACCCTGTGGTGTGGCTGCCGCTGTGAGGGCCCCAGGAAGATGTCCTCGTCCGTCCGGGCGCCCTCAAGTTCACCGAGGTCCAGCAGTTCGATCAGTGATGAGGTGGGGTCTCCGCTTGGCGGGGCCAGGAGTCCGGCTTCGGCTTCAGTCATGGTCCGACTCTAGACGGCGCCCGGGGAGCCACTCAACCGGAGCGCAGCCGGTAGTGTTTAGGTGTGTCTGAACTTCTCACCTCGTCCTTCCGTTTCGCCGATCCCCGGGATCTCGCCGACCTGAAGACGTTTGCCACCAGGGCCAAAGCCATCGATGACGGCGCCATCCGGCTGCAGGCAGCCGGTTCCGTCCTGGCCGCGTACGTGTGCGTCCTGCGGCCCAGGCTCCTGGGCGAAGCCACCCCCACCATCCTGGGCCTGCGGACCATGGCGCTCGCCGAACCGTCCGGAACAGATGTCACTGTTGCCCTGTCCGCCGTCCTGGACCGGCTGGCACGCGCAGGGGAGGACGACGTCGAATTGCCGGTTCCGCCCAGCACCGTCACCGAATCCTGGACAGGAGTGGGCGCCCCAAGGGGCGGATGGGAGCTGCTGGGCGCTGTCAGCGACGCCGGCCTGAAGGCCGCGGCCGAAGCAGGCATGGCGGAGGTGGCGGGCATCGTGCCGGACAAACCGGGTGCCCTGATTGTCAACAACGCCCGGGCGGCTGTCTGGGGACGGGAACTGGACGCGTCAGGCCTGCCCGCCGGAGCGGCCTTCGCAGCGTTCGCCCTGGGCTTCCTCGCCGACGGCGACCAGAAGCTCTACCGCGCCGGCCGCTGGTTCCGGCTGACCGGTCCGCGCGGCCATGTGCTGGCGCGGACCGGCAGCGGCCTGCTGTAGCTGAAGGCGGCCCGGGCCCCTTCCAGGTTCCGGTCGGCAGGCGTCAGGCCTCGGAAGCGCTGTTCACCATGGACAGCGCCGCCCGCTCCATGTACTCCCACAGCGTGCCTTCGTAGAGCGGCGGCAGTTCCAGGGCGTCTACGGCGGTGCGCATGTGGAACAACCACCGGTCCTTCGCCTCGTGGGTCACCTTGAACGGCATGTGCCGCATGCGCAGGCGCGGGTGGCCGCGCTCCTCGCCATACGTTGTGGGCCCGCCCCAGTACTGCTCAAGGAACATCAGGAACCGGCGTTTTGCCGGGGCAAGGTCCTCCTCGGGGTACATGGGCCGCAGCAGCGGATCGGTGGCAACGCCGTCGTAAAAGACATCGATGAGCTTAACGAAGGTCTCGTGGCCGCCCACCGCATCGTAAAAGCTGTCTGTGTAGGCCGGCTTGCTGAAGGGATCGTTCTGCATCAACTGGGGCCGCTGCTGCCGGTCGGGTCCTGCTTTGGCAGGTTGGGGCTCAACAGGGCGCGGTTCAATCGGAAGCGACATGCTATTCCCCGGCTTTCTGGTCAGTCTTCTTCGTCTCAACATGGGCCGACCCCTGGTCGGTGGTCCCGTCGTCGGACTCGTGCAGCGGAACGTACCGTCCCTGCGAGCGGTTGCCCACGCGGAGGATCTCACCGTTGCGCAGGTACCAAATGGCGCCGTCGTCGGAGCGGACGCGGGTGATCCGCAGACCCATGGACTCCACTACGCCCACCACTTCGCTGGTTTCGATGACGTCACCGATTCCGTACTGGTCTTCAATGGTAATGAAAATCCCGGCCAGGAAGTCGCGGATCAGCTGCTGGGCGCCGAAGCCGATGGCCACACCCAGGATACCCACGCTGGTGAGCAGCGGGGCGATGTTGATGTCCAGGTTCTGCAGGACGTACATGCCGGTGATGACCACCACCAGCACGCCCACAATGCTGTTCAGCAGCGAGCCGATGGTTTCCGCGCGCTGCACGCGCCGTTCGTGGTCCAGGGCCCGGAAGGCCGGGGCCGCCCACCTAAACGTGGGCTTCTTGAAAAAGTTGCTTCCCGCCGCCACCCGTTTGGTGATGCGCGAAATGACGAACGTGGCCACGAGCCAGACGGCGACGCCGATGCCCAGGCTGATGACGATGCCCGGGACGCTCACGCCATCGGGCTGTGTTGTGGCGTTGGGAAGGATGGACAACATGCTGACCATGGGTGGAAGTAGCTCCTTGGGATATTGCTTGGTTCTCTTTCAACACTAGCCCCCGTAGCGTGGGGCCATGCGCATTCTCATCCTCGGCGGAACCGCCTTCCTCTCCAGGGAAATCGCCGGGCAGGCGGTTGCCGCGGGGCATGACGTGACGTGCCTGGCGCGGGGAATATCGGGTGAGCCGCCGCCGGGCGCCCACTGGGTCAGGGCGGACCGCGCGACGGGACCGGCTGCATATTCGGGCCTGGTGGGCGACTGGGATGCCGTGATCGAGGTGGCCCGGGACCCCGGGCCCGCCCGGCAGGCTCTCGCCGGCCTTGCCGGCAGGGCCGGCCACTGGACCTTTGTTTCCAGCTGCTCGGCCTACGCCGGCCATTCCGTCCCGGGAGCGGCGGAAGACGCGGCGCTGCTGCCGGCGCTGCCGCCGGGGGTGCAGTCCACGCCGGAAACCTACGGCGAGTCAAAGGTGGCCATCGAAGAAGCGACCCTGGAGGCCGCTGCCGGCAAGGCCCACCTGTGCCGGGCAGGCCTGCTCAGCGGCCCCGGCGACCCCACCGACCGCTACGGCTATTGGCCCGCCCGCATTGCCAGGAACTCCGGACCTGTGCTGGTTCCGGACATCGGGGAGAACCCCACGCAGGTCATGGATGTCCGGGACCTTGCGGCCTGGATCCTGCTCGCCGCGGGGAAGGGGATCAGCGGAACCTTGAACGCCCTTGGTGACCAGGTGCCGTTTGCGGAACTCATCAGCGCCTGCCACGAAGCGTCCGCCTCCAGCAGCACCACGATTACCGCCGGCGGGGAGTGGCTGGTGGACCAGGGCGTGAACTACTGGTCCGGGCCGGACTCCCTTCCGCTCTGGCTTCCGCCCGGCCACGACGGCTTCATGGCCCGCAGCAACCAGGCTGCCAGGGCCGCGGGAATGGTCCTGCGGCCCTGGCAGGAAACGCTGGCCGCCACGTTGGCCGATGAACGCCTCCGCGGACTGGACCGGCAGCGGAAAGCAGGCCTCTCACCGGCAACGGAACAGCGCCTGGTGGCGATGCTCCAGGGCGAAAGCCGGGCCTGACGCGGATCCGGCAGGGCCTAACCCGCCACCGTCACCGGCTGGTGCTCCACCGGAAAATTCACGCTGCGGGCAATGAAGCAGAGCCGGTTCGCCTCGTGGTGGAGGCCGGCCGCCAGTTCGGCCTGTCCGGCGTCGGCCACCGTCACGCGCGGGTGCAGGACCACCCGCTCGAACTGCCCGCTGCCGTCCCTGTTGAGCCGCATCAGCCCGGTGGCCTCGTCCCGGTAGTCCGTGACCACCACCCCGTTCTTCACCGCCACGTGCAGGTAGGACAGCATGTGGCACTGCGCCAGCGCGGCCAGCAGGAGCTGCTCGGGGTTGTAGCGCCCGCGGTCCCCATGGAACGTCGGATCCGCCGAGCCTTTGAGGACCGGCAGGCCGGGGATGAGCACGTCGTGGTCCCGTGAGTAGCCCCGGTAGGACGAGGTGCCGTCCCCCCGGTTGCCGGTCCACTGGACTGCCAGTGAATACCGGTGTTCATCAAGACTCACTGGGGACTGCCGTCCGGAAGCACGTCGGCGGCGCGGGCACGCAGGGCGCGGGCAACGCCGTCGCGGTTCTCCAGCATCATCCGCCGCAGCGCGGCGCTTTCCGCCGGCAGCGACGCCAGGAATGCGTCCGTCCGGTCAATGGTGGCCTGCGTGGTCAGCAGCGCCGGGTAGAGGCCGACGACGATCTGCTGGGCGAGTGCGTGGGTCCGGGTGGCCACGATGCCCGGCACAGCCGCGAAGTACTTTTCGGCGTACGGTTCCAGCAGCGAACGGTCCAGCACGCGCATGAAGCCCGTTACGGCCGATCCCTGCAGCGCATTGGACAGCTCCCCCTTGACCACGATCGATTCCCAGGCCGCGGCCTTCGCCTCCGGGGTGGGGATGGCGGCCTTGGCCAAGGCCGCAGCATTCTGTCCGCTGGAGGTGTTGTCCCGCTCCAGCTCGGCGTCGATGCCTTCCTGTCCCATCCGGCCTCCGGCCACCAGGGACTCCACGAGCTCCCAGCGCAGGTCCTGGTCCACCGCCAGCCCGTCCAGGACAACCGACCCGTCCAGGAGGCCGGCCACCCGGTCCAGCTGGGACGCACTGCGGGCCAGGAGGGCAAAGGACTTGATGAACTGCAGCTGCGCATCGGAGCCGCCCGGGACGTCCGAGGCCAGGTCCCACAGCCGGTCCACCGCCGCAACCGCTGTGGCTTCGCGGTGTTCCTCGGCCACATAGAAATTGAGGGTGGTGGCCAGCTGGCGGAGCTGGACCAGGATCACGGAGGAGTCCGTTTCCGCCGCGACGTTGGACAGGATCAGCTCCACGTACTTCCGGGCCGGCGTTTCGCCGTCACGGGCAGCGTCCCATGCGGAATTCCAGACCAGGGTCCGGGGCAGGCTGCCGCCAAAATCCTTGAGGTGGGCGGTGGCGGTGGCCAGCGACTTGGGATCCAGCCGTACCTTGGCATACGCCAGGTCGTCGTCATTGATAAGGATCAGGTCCGGCTGGTCCATGCCGGCCACTCCCGGCACCTCTGTGCGGTCACCGTCCACATCCAGCTCTTCGCGGTGCACCCGCTCGAGCTTTCCGGCGCTGTTCAGGTTGTAGAAGCCCACGGCCAGGCGGTGCGGGCGGATAGTGGGCCATTCCGGGACCGCGGACTGCAGGATGGCGAAGGAACGCAGCTTCCCGTCCGCATCCACGTCCAGCTCCGGGCTCAGTGTGTTGACGCCTGCGGTCTCCAGCCACTGCCGGCCCCAGTCATCCAGGTCGCGGCCGCTGGCCTTTTCGAGCTCCACCAGCAGGTCGCGGAGTTCAGTGTTCTGCCAGGAGTGCTTGGCGAAATACTCCCGGACACCGGCCATGAACTGGTCGGGGCCAACCCAGGCCACCAGCTGCCGCAGCACCGAGGCGCCCTTGGCATAGGTGATGCCGTCGAAGTTGACCTCCACGTCCTGGAGGTCGTTGATCTCGGCGAAGATCGGATGCGTGGTGGGCAGCTGGTCCTGGCGGTAGGCCCACGACTTCTCCACGGAAGCGAACGTGGTCCAGGCGCTGGTGAAGGACGTGGCCTCCACCGCCGCCAGGTGCGACATGTACTCCGCGAAGGACTCGTTGAGCCACAGATCGTTCCACCAGCGCATGGTCACCAGGTCACCGAACCACATGTGGGCGAGTTCATGGAGGACCGTGATGGCGCGCCGCTCGATCTGGGCCCCGGTGACCTTGCTGCGGAAGACGTAGCCTTCCAGGATGGTCACGGCACCGGCATTCTCCATGGCACCGGCGTTGAACTCCGGAACGAACAGCTGGTCGTATTTCTCGAACGGGTACGGGCAGCCGAACTGCGCCTCAAAGAACCCGAAGCCCTGCCGCGTCAGTTCGAAGATGTTGTCCGCATCCAGGTACTGCATCAGCGACTTCCGGGCGAAGACACCAAGGGGGATGATGCGGCCGTCCGAGCTGGTGACCTCGCTGCGGACGGACTGGTAAGGGCCCGCGATCAGGGCCGTGACGTAGGAGGACAGGCGCGGCGTGGGCGCGAACGCCCATACGGACCTGGCCGTGCCGCCTTCCGCGGGAGGCGCCTCCACGGGGTGGGGGGTGGGGGAGTTGGAGACAACGTCCCAGTGGGACGGCGCCGTGACGGTGAAGGCGAAGGTTGCCTTCAGGTCCGGCTGTTCGAAGACGGCGAACATCCTGCGCGAGTCCGGAACCTCGAACTGCGTGTACAGGTAGACCTCGCTGTCCACCGGGTCCACGAACCGGTGCAGGCCCTCACCCGTGTTCATGTACGGCAGGTCGGCCACGACGGTCAGTTCGTTGTGCTCCTGCAGGTCCGGCAGCTGGATCCGGACGCCGTCGGACACGGTGGCGGGGTCAAGGCTGCGGCCGTTCAGGGTCACGCTGTGCACGGTGCGGGTGACCGCATCAATGAAGCTGGACGATCCCGGCGACGCCGTGAACTTCACGGTGGTGGTGCTGCCGAAGACCTCTCCGCCGCGCGTCAGGTCCAGGCTGACATCGTAGGACTCGACGGTGATCAGTTCGGCGCGCTCACGGGCTTCGGCGCGCGTCAGGTTCATGCCTGGCAAAGGAGGTCCTCCAGAGAAGTTTTCGGCTGCCGGCCGGTGGTCCCGGGTCCGGCACTGTGTTGCATTCTTCCATCCTTGGGATCCTTGGCAAGTTGCGCAGCTCACAGCGGCCGGCCGTTGCCGCCTGGGCGGTTGGCCGGGCGGCCGCAGGGGTAGCGTTAATTGCATGGGAAAGCTGCTGGATTCGGTGGATACCAAGGCACTCAGGTTCGCCGTGGGGTTCCCGGTCGTCCTGGCCGCTGCCTTCGCCTACTGCGCGTCGCTGCTGCGCCCGGACCTTCCGGAGCCGGTCGCCGTCCGGTGGACGGACGACGGCGGTGCCGCCTTTGCGCCTTTCGGCGCCTACGTGGGCGTGGGCGCGGCGATCATCGTCATCGCCGGATGGCTGGTCCTGCTGCAGGCGGTGCCCCTCAGCAGGCCGGTGATGATGCGCAGGATCATGATGGGGGCCGGGCTGTTCCTCAGCCTCTTCATCACCTCCGCCCTGGCCGCGGGGCTCATCGGCCAAACCGGGCTGGCCGACGCCCGGCAGTCGCGGGTGGACATGACCGTCCTTGCCCTCGGCAGCGGTGCGGCAGTGTCGCTCGGCGTCGCCATGGCCATGGTGTACAAAGCCGACCGGCAATGGTCGCCCGATGACGACCGTGCGCTGCAGGCCGCCATCACCAGGGAACTGGACCCCGACCTTGCCCTGGACACCGTCCGGCTCTGGGTCCACGCCAGGAGTTCGGTCTTTGTCATGATCGCCATCGCCTCCCTGTTCCCGGCAGCCCTTATCGCCGTGGTGGTGCCGTGGCTGGGCATCCTGCTCGTTGTCCTGGCCCTCGTGGGTGCCGCGTTCCTCTTTGCCCGCATCCGGGCGGACCGGCGCGGGCTGAAGGTCCTGCTGGCCGGGGTGGTGCCGGTCATGAATGTGCCGGCCGGCGCCATCTCCGATGCCAGCGCCGAGGACGTCAAAGCCGCCGACTATGGCGGGTGGGGCTACCGGCACCACGGCGGAACCGCGGCCATGCTGGTCAGCAGCGGGCCCGCCGTCGTCGTGAGCAAGACTGACGGCCAGCGCCTGGCCGTCAGCGGCGGAAGCCAGGCCTCCGCGGCGCGGCTGGCCGAAGTCCTCACGCGCGTGGCCGCGAGGGCCCGGCGCGGCGGAGGGCCGCCGGCCGGGGGCCAGCACCCGGAGGGCGGGCAGTCCTAGTATCCTTATCGGTGTCATTCCGGCCTCCACCGGCGACCCGCCAGCCCCACAACCGAACGGACTTTGCACGTGACCACTTCCCCTGCCTACCCGCGGGTCCACATCGCCACCGACCACGCAGGCATGGAGCTCAGCGCCCACCTGGTGTCCCACCTGACCGGCAAGGGATACGAGGTGGTGGACCACGGGCCCCAGGTCTACGACGCCCAGGACGACTACCCGTCCTTCTGCATCAACGCTGCCCTTGCCGTCGTTGCCGACCAGCAGGCAGGCGTCCACGCCCTTGGCATCGTGCTGGGCGGCTCCGGCAACGGCGAGCAGATCGCCGCCAACAAGGTCAAGGGCATCCGCGCGGCCCTCGCATGGAACCTCTCCACCGCCACCCTGGCCCGCGAGCACAACAACGCCAACGTGGTTGCCCTGGGTGGGCGGCAGCACACGTTCGAAGAAGCCACCGCGCTGGTCGAGGCGTTCCTGTCCGAGCCGTTCAGCAATGACGAGCGCCACGTCCGCAGGATCGAAAAAATCGCGGTCTACGAGGCAACAGGCGAGGTCATCGAGTAGTGCCCGAGGGCCATTCCGTCCGCAGGCTCGCCCGGCAGTTCGGCGATGTCTTCGCCGGTGAGGCACTGGCTGTTTCCAGTCCCCAGGGCAGGTTCAGCGGGGGTGCGGCGCTGCTGGACGGGCATACCCTGCTTGCCGCCGAGGCGCACGGCAAACACCTGTTCCTGCACTTCGACAACGCCCTGGTCCTGCACGTCCACCTTGGACTGTACGGGGCCTGGAGCTTCGGCGGGGACCGCACCTTCGCCGGCGCCTCCAGCATTGGTGCCCCCCGGCGCGTCGGGGAGCGGGAGGCCTTCGGTGACGGGGACGACGACGGCGGCGCGCCTTACGCCGGTCCGCCGGCGCCCGTCGGGGCCGTGCGGGTGCGGCTCGCCGGGAGCCATGGCTGGGCGGACCTTCGGGGTGCCACCACCTGCGAAACCATCACCGAGGCGGAAGTCCGCGCCGTGCTGGCACGGCTGGGACCTGACCCACTGCGGAACCTCCGCGGCGATGCCGGGCGCTTTGCTGCCAACGTCCAGGCGCGGAAGACGCCCCTGGCTGCCCTGCTCATGGACCAGAAGGTGATTGCCGGCGTCGGGAACGTCTACCGGGCGGAAGTCCTGTTCCGCCGCCGCCTGGACCCCTGGCTGCCCGGCACTGCCCTGCCGGACAACGATGCCCGCAAGCTGTGGCGCGACATCGTGGCCGTCATGGGCGACGGCGTGACGGACGGGCGGATCATCACCACGCCGCCGAAGTACTGGGCGCTTGACGGCACCACCGCCGCCAAAGCCGCCGCGGCCGGCGCGCCGGTGCCACCCAGGAGCGCCCACTTTCCCGGCCGCGACGATGCCCACTTCGTCTACAAGCGGCACGGCCTGCCCTGCCGCGTCTGCCGCACCATCGTGCTCATCGCCGACCTGGCCGGGCGGAACCTCTACTGGTGCCCTTACTGCCAGCAACCGGGGGAGTAGGAAGGCGAAACACGAAGAAGGCCCCTCCGGAGAGGGGCCTTCTTCGTGTTGTGGAGGGGACGACGGGAATCGAACCCGCGTAATCAGTTTGGAAGACTGAGGCTTTACCATTAAGCTACGTCCCCGAAGGAAGATCCGTTTTTCGCGGAAACTCCGGGCTGGCTGTTCAAGCCGGATACAACTAAACCTAATCCATGGCCTACGTGTCAAATGTGCAATCGCGACGCGTATCACCGTAGACTTGCCTGTGCACTTACGGGGTGTAGCTCAGCTTGGCTAGAGCGCCTGCTTTGGGAGCAGGAAGTCGCAGGTTCAAATCCTGTCACCCCGACTCTGCGGCCAGGACCGTCAGGCCTGGACATCCATTGCGTTTGCAGAAACCCATCCCACAACCCAGGAGTACTTAGACCGTGAAGAGCGCTGTCGAGAACCTCACCCCCACGCGGGTCAAGCTCAATGTTGAGGTCCCCTTTGAGGAACTGAAGCCCAGCATCGACTCGGCCTACAAGACCGTTGCGTCCCAGATCCAGGTTCCCGGGTTCCGCAAGGGCAAGGTTCCTGCCAAGCTCATCGACCAGCGCGTCGGCCGCGGCTACGTCCTGGAGACGGCCATCAACGACGGCCTCAACGGCTGGTACCAGGCTGCCGTGCAGGAGTCCGGCATCCGCCCCCTGAGCCGTCCCGAGGTGGAAATCACCGAGGTGCCCGATCCCTCCGCGACCGACGGCGGCCTGAAGTTCGCCGCTGAGGTTGACGTCCGCCCCGAAATCGAACTCCCGGACTACTCCGGCATCGAGGTCCAGGTTGCGGCTGCGGAATCCTCCGAAGCTGATGTGGACAAGGCGCTGGACGAACTGCGCGGCCGATTCGGCACCCTGAAGTCCGTGGACCGCCCGGCTGCCGACGGTGACTTCCTTACCATCGACATCACCGCCACGATCGACGGCGAGGAAGTCGACTCCGCCGCCGGCCTGTCCTACCAGGTGGGCGCCGGCACCATGCTTGAGGGCATGGACGAGGCCGTGACCGGCCTCAGCGTTGACGAGGACGCCATCTTCGACACCACCCTGGTGGGCGGCGACCACGCCGGCGAAGCCGCCCAGGTCAAGGTTGTGGTGAAGGCCGTCAAGGAACGCGAACTGCCGGAAGCGAACGACGACTTCGCCCAGCTCGCCTCCGAATTCGACACCCTTGCCGAACTCCGCGAAGACCTGGCCAAGCAGGCTGCCGACTCCAAGATCGTTGAGCAGGGCGTCGAAGCCCGCGACAAGGTCCTGGACAAGCTCGTCGAAATGGTCGAGGTTCCTGTTCCTGACTCGGTGGTCGAGGAGCAGCTCGAAGCCCACTTCCAGGAGGGCAACGGCCACGGCGAAGGCGAGCACGACACCGAGGAGCACCGCGAAGAGGTCCGCGCCAACACGGCCCGCGCCTTCCAGAACGAGATCATCCTTGACGCCATCGCGGAAAAGGAAGAAGTCAACGTCAGCCAGAATGAGCTGATCGACTACATCGTCACCACCGCCAGCCAGTACGGCATGGATCCCAACCAGTTCGCACAGATCATCGACCAGAGCGGCCAGGTCCCCATGATGGTCTCCGAGGTCCGCCGCCGCAAGGCACTGGCTGTCGTCCTTGGCCAGGCCACCGTGACCGACACCGAGGGCAACACCGTTGACCTCAGCGACTTCGTCCGCCCCGGCGGCGAGGAAGCCCCCGCTGCAGAAGCAGCCGGCGCTGACGCAACCGAAGCCGCCGAGGCGGAGGTTGTCGACGCCGAGGACGCCACGGCAGACGCCAAGGCCTAGTCCTTAACAACCCGCAGCAACGGCCCCTGGATCCTTCCGATCCGGGGGCCGTTCGCGTTGGACCCGAAACCCCGCAGCGCCAGTTCGGCGATCGTGCGCCGTCAGCGAACAGCCGTCAGTGCGCGAACAAAACGCCGGGGAAACCGGTTAGTGTCCAAGTAGTGATTTTCAGTGATGTCACCGTCACCAGTGAGAGGTAAGTAAACATGTCACAGCACTCAGAGGCCCCCCGGATGGCGACCGTCGATCCTGCAGCCCAGGACAACTACATTTACAACCGCCTTCTCAAGGAGCGGATCATCTGGCTGGGCTCGGAGGTGCGTGATGACAACGCCAACGCGATCTGCTCGCAGCTGCTCCTGCTCTCGGCCGAGAACCCGGAAAAGGACATCTACCTCTACATCAACTCGCCCGGCGGCTCCGTCACCGCAGGCATGGCCATCTACGACACCATGCAGTTCATCCCCAATGACGTCGTGACCGTCGCCACCGGCCTGGCCGCGTCCATGGGACAGTTCCTGCTCTCCTCGGGCACCAAGGGCAAGCGGTACGCCACGCCCAACGCCCGCGTCCTGATGCACCAGCCCTCCGGCGGCATCGGCGGCACGGCCTCGGACATCAAGATCCAGGCCGAGCTCATCCTGCACATGAAGAAGGTCATGGCGGAACTGACGGCCGAGCAGACCGGCCAGACCGTTGAGACCATCCTCAAGGACAACGACCGTGACAAGTGGTTCACGGCTAAAGAGGCCCTCGAGTACGGTTTCTTCGACAAGATCGCCGCGCACGCCGGTTCGGTATCCGGCGGCGGCGGAACGTCCAACGGGGCCTCCGGCGAATCAGCCTCCCAGAACTAACCGGCAACCAGAACACTTCGATCAGGAGCAAAAACAATGAACTACAACTTCGGGTGGTCCGCCGGCAATCTTCCGTCCAGCCGCTACGTCCTGCCGCAGTTCGAGGAGCGCACGCCCTACGGCTTCAAGCGCCAGGACCCCTACACCAAGCTGTTCGAGGACCGCATCATCTTCCTCGGCGTGCAGGTTGACGACGCCTCCGCCGACGACATCATGGCCCAGCTGCTGGTCCTTGAGTCCACCGACCCGGACCGCGACATCACCCTCTACATCAACTCCCCGGGCGGCTCGTTCACGGCCATGACGGCCATCTACGACACCATGCAGTACATCCGTCCCGAGATCCAGACGGTCTGCCTGGGCCAGGCCGCCAGCGCGGCTGCTGTCCTGTTGGCTGCCGGTACCCCCGGCAAGCGGCTGGCACTGCCCAACGCCCGCGTCCTGATCCACCAGCCGGCCCTGTCCGGCGGCCAGGGCGGCCAGGCTTCCGACCTGGAGATCCAGGCGGCCGAGGTCATGCGCATGCGCTCCTGGCTCGAAGACACGCTGGCCCACCACTCCGGCCGCACGTCGGAGCAGGTCAACAACGACATCGAGCGCGACAAGATCCTCACCGCCGAAGAGGCGCAGGCATACGGCCTGATCGACCAGGTGCTTGACTCACGCAAGATCAAGCCCCAGGCAATCACGAGGTAGCAGTACGGAAAGCCGGTGCGGCCCAGCTTCATTTGGCCGCACCGGCCTTTTCTTTCCACCCTTGGGGGCGAATGTGACCTAGAGTGGATGTTGTCACAAACCGGCCCCCGCGGGCCGGCCGAAGATTTCAGCAACGGTGCAGGGCTGCCTGGCAGCAGGATACTAAGGGGTTCACATATGGCTCGGATTGGCGAGAGCACGGATCTGCTGAAGTGCTCTTTCTGCGGAAAGAGCCAGAAGCAGGTGCGCAAGCTCATTGCCGGGCCCGGTGTCTACATCTGTGATGAGTGCATCGAGTTGTGCAACGAAATCATCGAAGAGGAGCTCGCGGAGGTGGCAGACCTCGGCAGCTTTGAACTGCCCAAGCCGCGCGAAATCTTCGACTTCCTGCAGGAATACGTCATCGGCCAGGAGCCCGCAAAGCGTTCCCTCGCCGTCGCGGTCTACAACCACTACAAACGCATCCAGGCGGGCCACGCGCCCAAGTCCGGAAGCCTGGGGGACGGCGGGCATCACGACGACGTCGAAATTGCCAAGTCGAACATCCTCCTCATCGGCCCCACCGGCTGCGGCAAGACCTACCTGGCCCAGACCCTCGCCCGGCGCCTGAACGTCCCGTTCGCCGTCGCGGACGCCACCGCCCTGACCGAAGCCGGCTATGTGGGTGAAGACGTGGAGAACATCCTCCTCAAACTCATCCAGGCCGCAGACTATGACGTCAAGAAGGCCGAACAGGGCATCATCTACATCGACGAGATCGACAAAATTTCCCGCAAGAGCGAAAACCCCTCCATCACCCGTGACGTATCCGGTGAGGGCGTGCAGCAGGCCCTGCTGAAGATCCTGGAAGGCACCGTTGCCTCTGTCCCGCCCCAGGGCGGACGGAAGCACCCGCACCAGGAGTTCATCCAGATCGACACCACCAATGTCCTGTTCATCGTGGCCGGCGCCTTCGCCGGCCTGGAGGAGATCATCGGTTCCCGCTCCGGCCGCAAGGGCATCGGCTTCGGCGCCCCACTGAACGACGCCAGCAAGAAGGTGGACTCCTACGGCGAAGTCATGCCGGAGGACCTGCTGAAGTTCGGCCTGATCCCGGAGTTCATTGGCCGCCTTCCGGTGATCACCACGGTGTCCAACCTTGACCGTGACGCCCTGATCCAGATCCTGTCCACCCCCAAGAACGCCCTGGTGAAGCAGTACCAGAAGATGTTCCAGATCGACGGCGTGGAGCTGGTGTTTGACGAGCCCGCCCTGGAAGCCATCGCCGACCAGGCACTGGAGCGTGGCACCGGTGCACGCGGTCTTCGCGCCATCCTGGAGGAAGTCCTGCTTCCCGTGATGTTCGATCTCCCGAGCCGCGAGGACGTCGCCAGCGTGGTGATCACCGAGGACGTGGTCCTGCGCGGGGCCGAACCCACCATGATTCCGCACGTGGCCAAGCGCCGTAAGTCTGCCTGACCGAGAGGACCCTGTGACTGTACCTGCCAAGAACAAAGCCGACTTCTGGTTCGACCCCCTCTGCCCGTTCGCATGGGTCACCAGCCGCTGGCTCGGCGAGGTGGAGGCCGTCCGGGACATCGAGACCGAATGGCACGTCATGAGCCTCGCCGTCCTGAATCAGGGACGCGACCTGGAGCCCGCTTACCGGGAGTCCATGGACAACGCCTGGGGCATGGTGCGCGTGATCATTGCGGCCCGCGAAGGGCACGGCCCGCAGGTCATCAAGCCGCTTTACGACGCCATGGGCACGCTGATCCACAACCAGGGGGAAAAGGACCGCGCACAGGTCATCACCAAAGCCCTCGCCGAGTGTGGCCTGCCCGCCTCCCTGGCCGATGCCGCCACCACCGACGCCTATGACCGGCAGCTCCGGGCCAGCCATGAAGAAGGCATCTCACTCGTGGGCCAGGACGTGGGAACGCCCGTGGTCGCTTTCAACGGAACGGCGTTCTTCGGACCGGTCCTGACCCGCATCCCCCGCGGCGAAGAAGCCGGCAGGATCTGGGACGCCACCACCACCATCGCCGCCTATCCGCATTTCTTCGAGCTCAAGCGCAGCCGCACGGAGAGCCCGGAATTCAACTAAGCGCCGGGCCGCCTGCCATTGGCTGGCCGCGCCAAGGGCCCCGCAGAAACTACCAGCGTGTAGTTCCTGCGGGGCCCTTGTGCATGCCTTGGGGCAGGAGAACAATGGTTCTTACCCACTTCGAAAGAGGCGGGACGCAGGAACCAAAGATCCAGTGATATGTAATTTGACGCAGCCATCGGCAAAGTTGAGTGCAAGCTACCAGTGACGGTGTAGTAAGACCTGGAGTTTCGGAGGATCCTGCCAGACCATCGAAATAACGTCACAAGATGGCCGAAAAGTCGAAGCCCCACCAACGGCAAAACGCTGATGGGGCTTCCCCTTTGCCCGGAAACGGGCCCGTTCGGATGAGACCGGCTGTCAGGCCTTGGCGGGTTCGTCGCTAGCGGCGAGGGCAACGTCCGTGACGGCAAGATCTCCGTCGCCCGCCACCAACGTGATCTGCCGGGCGTTGGACGCCGCCTTCAGGTCGGCCAGGCCAGCCTGCAGTTGCGCCGTCAGTGCCTCCGGAGCGGTGATCGTCGCGGAGAGGACCTCGGTGCGCTGCTTGACCTTTGCCTCGGACTTGGCCTTGCGGACACCGCTGAGGGCCACGCCCACGGTTGCCAGCATGGTGGTGTCTCCGCCGGGGATCTCCAGCGCGGCCGGCCACGCCGCCCGGTGCACCGATCCGTTGCGCCACCAGCTCCAGACTTCCTCGGTGGCGAAGGGCAGGAACGGGGCGAAGAGGCGCAGCAGGGTGTCCAGGGTGGTGGCCAGGGCTGCCAGCACGGATGCCTGCTCGGCTTCGCCTGCCGCTCCATAGGCGCGGTCCTTGATCAGCTCCACGTAGTCATCCGTGAACTGCCAGAAGAATGTCTCCGTGAGCTGCAGGGCGCGGGCGTAGTCGTAGTTGTCGAACGCTTTGGTGGACTGGGTGACGACGTCGGCCAGTTGGGCCAGCAGGGCACGGTCCAGGGGGTTCGAAAGGACGGAGAGATCGCCGGCCAGCACGGAGTTCTCGGTGGCACCGAGGTTCAGCACAAACTTGGAGGCATTGAGGAGCTTGATGGCCAGGCGGCGGCCGATCTTCATCTGGGCAATCTCATAGGCGGTGTCGGCGCCAAGGCGTGCGGAGGCAGCCCAGTAGCGGACCGCGTCCGAGCCGTACTCGTTCAGCACGTCGGTGGGGACCACCACGTTGCCTTTGGACTTGGACATCTTCTTGCGGTCCGGGTCCAGGATCCAGCCGGAGATGGCAGCGTGCTTCCACGGCGCGCAGTTCTGGAGGGCATCGGCGCGGACCACCGACGAGAAGAGCCAGGTCCGGATGATGTCGTGGCCCTGGGGGCGGAGGTCGAACGGGTAGACCTTGGCAAACAGGTCCTCGTCGCGGCTCCAGCCGCCAACGATCTGCGGGGTCAGCGAGGAGGTGGCCCACGTGTCCAGGACGTCGGCATCGCCCGTAAAGCCGTTGGGCTGGTCGCGCTGCGCCTCGTCGAAGCCGGGGGCGGCGTCAGCCGCGGGGTCAACGGGCAGCAGTTCGTCGGAGGGCAGGATGGGGTTGTCGTACTCCGGGTTGCCCTGGGCGTCGAGCGGGTACCAGACGGGGATGGGCACGCCGAAGAACCGCTGGCGGGAGACCAGCCAGTCACCGTTCAGGCCGGCGATCCAGTTCTCGTAGCGGGAGCGCATGAAGGACGGGTGGAAGTCGATCTCCTTGCCGCGGCCGATCAGGCGTTCGCGGCGGTCCTCGTCGCGGCCGCCATTGCGGATGTACCACTGGCGGGACGTGACCACTTCCAGGGGTTTGTCGCCCTTCTCGAAGAAGTTGACCGGGTGGGTGATCTTCTTGGGCTCACCGTCCAGCAGGTCCGCTTCCTTGAGCAGTTCCACCACGGCTTCCTTGGCGGAGAAGGCCGTCTTGCCGGCGATCGCGGCGTACGCTTCCCTGCCGGCCTCACTGGTGATCCAGTCGGGGGTCTCGGCAATGATGCGGCCGTCGCGGCCCATGATGGCGCGAGTGGGCAGCTGCAGTTCCCGCCACCACGTGACGTCGGTCAGGTCACCGAAGGTGCAGACCATGGCGATGCCGGAGCCCTTGTCCGCTTTGGCCAGCGGGTGGGCCTTGACCTCGAGTTCAACGTCGA
Source organism: Arthrobacter sp. NicSoilB11 (assembly GCF_019977375.1). Lineage (NCBI taxonomy): Bacteria > Bacillati > Actinomycetota > Actinomycetes > Micrococcales > Micrococcaceae > Arthrobacter > Arthrobacter sp. NicSoilB11. The sequence continues at coordinate 2,507,701 of NZ_AP024657.1, read as the reverse complement.
ACAGCGGGGACTTCACGGTCTTGCCGAAGAGCGGCTGGTACCGCTCGTCGTCGGGGTTTGCCACCAGCGCGGCACAGGCAGCCAGGAGTTCCGGACGCGTGGTCTCGATGAAGACCTTGTCCCCGTCTTCGGTGAAGAAGGGGTACCGGTAGTAGGCGCCCGGAACCTCACGGTCCTCCAGTTCGGCCTGCGCAACCGCCGTGCGGAAGGTGACGTCCCACAGTGTGGGTGCTTCGGCCATGTACGCGTCGCCGGCGGCCAGGTTGGCAAGGAAGGCGCGCTGGGACACGGCGCGGGAGGTGTCGTCGATGGTGCGGTACGTCAGGTCCCAGTCGACGGACAGGCCCAGGGTCTGGAACAGGTTTTCGAAGACCTTCTCGTCCTCGACAGCCAGTTCCTCGCAGAGCTCGATGAAGTTCTGGCGTGAGACGACGTCGAAATCGCGCTGGTTCTTGGCAGGCTGGGCGGGCGGCCGGTAGTCGGCGTTGTAGGGGATGGCGGGATCGCAGCGGACACCGTAGTAGTTCTGGACACGGCGCTCCGTGGGGAGGCCGTTGTCATCCCAGCCCATGGGGTAGAAGACGTTCCTGCCGGTCATGCGCATGTAGCGCGCCTGCACGTCGGTCTGGGTGAAGGAGAACATGTGGCCCACATGCAGGGATCCCGACGCCGTGGGCGGGGGAGTGTCGATCGAGTAGACCTGCTCCCGGGTGGTGTCGCGGTTGAACTTGTAGGTTCCCTCGGCCAGCCAGCGCTGGGTGAGCGCTGCTTCGAGGCCTTCGAGGGCCGGCTTGTCCGGAACGTTGATGGGGGCGGTGGTGGGCGTGTCTGTACCCTGCGTGTCTTCAGCCATTGGGCAATTCTTTCATGCCCGCTTCCATCCCGCCCAACCGGTCCCGCCCGGCCGCATGCGAAGGCGGGTAGCATGCGGCGTATGGTCCAACAGCGGGGCACCTTCGGCATCAAGCGCATCTACGATCCACCGGCGGACGACGACGGCTGCCGGGTGCTGGTGGACCGTCTCTGGCCGCGCGGGATGTCAAGGGACAACGCGGCCATCGATGTGTGGCTCAAGGACGTGGCCCCGTCCACCGGGCTGCGCAAGGACTTCAACCACCGCCCCGGACGGTTCGCGGAGTTCAGCGAACGCTACCGGGTGGAACTGGATTCCAATCCGGCGGTGGAGACGCTGCTGGAACTGGCCGCCGGCCACCCCAGGATCACCCTGCTCTACGCTGCCCGCAACACGGAGGCAAACCACGCCCTTGTCCTGCTTGATTACCTCCGGGGACGTCCTGCCGGCTGATCCCGTTAGGGTGGTGCCATGACGAAGGACATGCAGAAAAAAGCGGCACTGGTGACCGGAGCAAGCAGCGGAATCGGGGAGGCCACTGTGCGCGCGCTGCGCGCCGACGGGTGGACGGTCTTCGCCGTGGCACGCCGCGCCGAACGCCTGGCCGCCCTGGAAAGCGGGACAGGCGCCGTGGCGATTCCTGCTGACATTGCAGAGGACGACGACGTGTCCCGGCTCCTCGCGCAGGTCACCGACGCGGGCGGCATCGATACGCTCATCAACATTGCCGGCGGCGCCCGCGGCGCCGACAGGGTAGGAGATGCCAGCACGGAGGACTGGGAGTGGATGTACCGGGTCAACGTCCTGGGCACCATGAAGCTCACCCGCGCCTTCCTGCCCATGCTGCGCGCCAACGGCGAAGGTACCGTGCTGAACCTCACCTCCACTGCGGGACTGGACGCGTACGAGGGCGGCGGCGGCTACAACGCCGCGAAGTTCGCCCAGCACGCCATGACCAACGCGCTCCGGCTTGAAGAGGTGGAGAACAACGTCCGCGTCATCGAGGTGGCGCCGGGCCTGGTGCAGACCGAGGAATTCGCGCTCAACCGCCTGGGGGACGCGCAGGCGGCGGACAAGGTCTACCGGGGGGTTGAGAAGCCGCTGACCGCAGAGGACGTGGCCGACGTGGTCCGTTATGCCGTCACGGTTCCGCACCACGTCAACCTGGACCAGATCGTCATCCGGCCGGTGGCGCAGGCAGCCACCCACAAGCTGGTCAGGAAGGGCTGAGCCGGGCGGGGCCTGCCCATCCCGTGGCTGGACCGGTCAGGAACACTAGGAGACCCGGACGGTCAGGGTGGCTGCCACGGCGGCATGGTCCGTCCCGCCAACCCGGTGGACCGAGTAATCCGATGCTCTGATGTCCGGGCTGGTCACCAGATGGTCCAGGGCAATCCCCGGCAGCCGGAAGCCGCGCATGGGCCACGTGGGCACCAGCCTGCTGCCCACGGCGGCAGCCACGTCCACCAGGGGCAGGTTGCCGCCCGTTCCGGCCAACAGGTCCCGGAATTCCCGGTGGTCGTAGGTCGCGTTGAAGTCTCCCGCCAGCAGCAGGGGACCGGATCCGTCGGCAGCCCTGGCCACGGCAGCCAGGTCGCTGCGCCATTGACTGAGGCCTTTTCCCACTGGCGCCAGGGCGTGGACTGCCACCACACCCAGGCCGGCACCGCTGCCGAGGTCAAGGCGTGCCACGGGCATGGCGAACCGCGTGTCCGGGAGGACGCCGGTGGCTGTCAGGTTGTAGGAGGAGTAGATGGCGGAGCCTGCGGCGCGGTCACGGGCCTGGGCAACCCGGTGGGGGAGCAGGTCGTCGAGTCCGGCCGCCATCAGCTTTCGCGCCATTTCGGGTGTGTACTCCTCAACCGCCAACAGGTCTACATGCAAATCACGGACCAGGGCCACGATGCTGCCGGCATCAGCCCCGCCCAGTTCCGTGTTGATGCTCATGGCAACCAGGGAGACCGACGTGCCGGAAGCCCCGGCCGCTGCCCCGGCGGTTGCCCCGGCGGCCGGTGCGCGGATATCGAGCGGGAAAAGCCAGAACACCTGGCAGGCCGCCAGTGCCGTGGCCAGGACCTGCTGCCACCGGCTCCGTCCAGCGAAGGCCATGAGCAGCGCTGCGGCGGCGGGAACGGCGAGCCAGGGCGTGAATGCCACCAGCTGGACACCGAGTACCGGCCAGTCGGCAGGCACCGCGCGGACGGCGGAGACCGCCGCCACCGGCAGGGCAGCAGGGATGAACAGCCACCTGCACGCCGTGGCCGTACGCCTCCATCCCGCGGGGCGCCCGGAAGCCGTCATGACGCGAGTCTAGGCAATGCACGGTGACGGCGGCAGCCCCCGGACGGAGAAGGCCGCCCGGAAATGGCCCGGCCCGCCCCGAACGGCACTGCCCGCCGGAACCGCGTTGCGCCCGGAATGGCACTGGATGCCGCGGCGATAGTAGACTCTGCAGTGGCTATGACCCGGCAATCACCGGTGAGCTTCCGGAAGAACACGCAGGCCGCGCCCCGCAAGGCGGGCCCGCGTCAGTAGAACCGGACGGGTAAGCCCGTCACAGCAGTAATGAAGCGGCCGGGGCGGCGGGTGTTCCTTTGGGAACCACGCGGCGCCGGTAAGTGAGGTGGTACCGCGGTGGGCGTGCAGTCTTCGGGACGGCACGGCAGCCGTCCTCGCATCCTGAACGGAACCTCCGGCCGTGCCGGGGGCTCACCACGCTCAACCCAGGATGTCGAACATGACGTTTTACCCCAAGGCCTCAGCCTCCAGCACCTCCTCCAAAGGCAGCGCCGGCGTTTCCGCCTCCGTGAAGTTCCCGGAGATCGAAGAGCGCATCCTGAAGTACTGGGACCAGGACGGCACCTTCCAGGCCAGCATTGACCAGCGCAGCGCCGACGTCCCCGGCGGGGAGCCGGGCAGCAACGAATTCGTGTTCTACGACGGCCCGCCGTTCGCCAACGGCCTGCCCCACTACGGCCACCTCCTCACCGGCTACGCCAAGGACCTGGTTGGCCGCTACCAGACCCAGCGCGGCAAGCGCGTGGAACGCCGTTTCGGTTGGGACACCCACGGCCTGCCCGCCGAGCTGGAGGCCATGAAACAGCTGGGGATGACGGACAAGACCCAGATCGAGGCCATGGGCATCGACAAGTTCAACGACGCCTGCCGCGCGTCCGTCATGAAGTACGCCGATGAGTGGCGCAGCTACGTCACCCGGCAGGCCCGGTGGGTGGACTTCGACAACGACTACAAGACACTCAATGTCGAGTACATGGAGTCGGTCCTCTGGGCGTTCAAGCAGCTGCATGACAAGGGCCTGACGTACAACGGCTACCGGGTGCTGCCGTACTGCTGGAAAGACGAAACCCCGCTGTCCAACCATGAGCTGCGCATGGACGACGACGTCTACAAGAACCGCCAGGACCAGACCGTCACCGTCACCTTCCCCATCCTTGCGGGGGATTCGGAACTGTCCAAGGAACTTGCCGGCGTGCAGGCGCTCGCCTGGACCACCACCCCCTGGACGCTGCCCACCAACGCCGCGCTCGCCGTCGGGCCTTCCATCACGTACGCCGTGCTGCCCGCCGGTCCCAACGGCATCAAGGCCGCCTCGGCCGACGCCCCGGTCACGGGCAGCTTCCTGCTCGCGGCGGACCTCCTGGGCGCCTACGCCAAGGACCTCGGCTACGACAGCTTCGAGGACGCGGAAGCCGCCGTAGTGTCCACCCACTCCGGCGCCGAACTGGAAGGCCTGGCATACCAGCGGCTCTGGGACGACTTTGCCGACAACGAAAAGTACGGCATGGAGAACGCCTGGCGGTTCGTAGTGGCTGACTACGTCACCACCACCGACGGAACCGGCGTGGTGCACCAGGCGCCCGCCTACGGTGAAGACGACCAGAAAGTCTGCGAGGAGGCTGGCATTCCCGTGGTGCTCTCCGTGGACGAGGGTGCCAAATTCCTGCCGTTGTTCAAGCACGGCGACCTCCACGACATCGCGGGCCTGCAGGTCTTCGAGGCCAACAAGCCCATCACCCAAGTGCTCCGCGCCCAGGGCAGGCTGGTCCGGCAGGCCAGCTACGAGCACAGCTACCCGCACTGCTGGCGCTGCCGCAACCCGCTGATCTACCGTGCGGTGTCCTCCTGGTATGTGGAGGTCACCAAGTTCAAGGACCGGATGTCCGAACTGAACCAGGAGATCAACTGGATCCCGGGGAACGTCAAGGATGGCCAGTTCGGCAAATGGTTGGAGAACGCCCGCGACTGGTCCATCAGCCGGAACCGCTTCTGGGGCAGCCCCATCCCCGTGTGGCAGTCAACGGATCCCGAATACCCGCGCACCGACGTCTACGGTTCCCTGGCCGAGATCGAGGCGGACTTCGGCCGGCTGCCCCTGAACAAGGACGGCGAGGTGGACCTCCACCGGCCGTTCATCGACGAGCTCACCAGGCCCAACCCGGACGATCCCCGCACCCCCGAAGAGGGCCAGTCCGTGATGCGCCGCGTCGAGGACGTCCTGGACGTCTGGTTCGACTCCGGCTCCATGCCCTACGGACAGGTGCACTACCCGTTCGAAAACGAAGCCTGGTTCAACACGCACAACCCCGCGGATTTCATCGTGGAGTACATCGGCCAGACCCGCGGCTGGTTCTATATGCTGCACATCCTGTCCACCGCACTGTTTGACCGGCCGGCGTTCCGCAACGTCATCAGCCATGGCATTGTGCTTGGATCCGACGGCCAGAAAATGTCCAAGAGCCTGCGCAACTACCCGGACGTCTCCGAGGTCCTGGACCGCGACGGGTCCGACGCCATGCGCTGGTTCCTCATGTCCAGCCCCATCCTCCGGGGCGGCAACCTGATCGTCACCGAGCAGGGCATCCGGGACGGCGTCCGCCAGGTGATCCTGCCGCTCTGGAACGTGTACAGCTTCTTCACCCTGTACACGAACGCCGCGAACGGTGGCGCCGGTTACGATGCCAAACTGCGCTACGAGGGCTACCGGGACACCCTGGACCAGTACCTGCTGGCCAACACGGGCGACCTCGTCCGCAGCATGACGGCACAGCTGGACACCTACGACATCTCCGGCGCCTGCGACTCGCTGCGCAGCTACCTGGACATGCTCACCAACTGGTACGTCCGCCGCAGCCGCCAGCGGTTCTTCGACGAGGACCAGGACGCCTTCGATGCGCTGTTCACTGCCCTGGAGACCGTCACCCGTGCCGCCGCGTCGCTGCTGCCGCTGGTTTCCGAGGAAATCTGGCGCGGCCTGACCGGCGGCCGGTCCGTGCACCTGGCCGACTGGCCGGACGCGGACCTCTTCCCCGCCAATCCCTCCCTGGTGGAAACCATGGACCGGATCCAGCAGATCTGCTCCACCGGTTCCTCGCTCCGCAAGGCAGCCAACCTGCGTGTCCGCCTGCCGCTGCAGGAGCTGACGGTTGTGGCACCCGGAGCGGACGCCCTGCAGGGTTTCGCCGCCGTCGTCGCCGATGAACTGAACCTCCGTTCCGTTCGCCTGCTGGACGCCGCCACCGCCTCCCCGGAGGAGTTCGGGATCCAGCAGAAGCTGGTGGTCAACGCCCGCGCTGCCGGGCCACGCCTGGGCAAGAACGTCCAGGTTGCCATCAAGGGGTCCAAGTCAGGGGACTGGTCGGTGGACGACGCCGGTGTGGTCACCGCCGGCGGGCTGCAGCTGGAACCCCAGGAGTACACGCTTGAGACAGTGGTTGCCGGGTCCGGCGGTGCTTCCGCGGCTGTGGCCGTGCTGCCCGGCGGCGGCTTCGTCGTGCTGAACACGGAAGTCACGCCGGAGCTTGAAGCCGAAGGGCTGGCACGCGACATGGTGCGGGCAATCCAGCAGGCCCGCAAGGACGCCGGGCTCAACGTGAGCGACCGCATCCGTACCACCGTCACCGCTCCCGGGAACGTCGTTGATGCCCTGCTGGCCAACGCCGAACTGGTCAAGGGCGAGACACTGACGGTGGACCTGGTGGCAGAGCCGGGCACCGTGTCCGAACCCGCCGTTGCGGTTGAAAAAGTGGAGGCCTAGGACATGAGCGACGAATTTTCCGTGGAAAGCGTGTACGCCGAACTGCTGGGACGGGCGCCGGAAAACAAGATGGAGCCGCGGCTGGCTCCGCTGTTCCGTGCGATGGACGTGCTGGGCGAGCCCAACAAGGCGTTCCCGATCATCCATGTGACCGGAACCAACGGCAAAACGTCCACATCCAGGATGATCGAGTCCGTGCTCCGCGCCCACGGCCTGAGCACCGGACGCTACACCAGCCCGCACCTGTCCAAGGTCACCGAGCGGATCAGCATCGACGGCCATCCGGTATCCGACGAGACGTTTGTCAGGATCTGGGACGAAATCAGGCCCTACCTGCAGATTGTGGACTCGGAACTCGAAGCCGAGGGGGAGCCGAGACTGACGTACTTCGAGTGCCTCACCATCCTGGGCTTCGCCATCTTCGCTGACCAGCCGGTCAACGTGGCCATCATCGAGGTGGGTTTGGGCGGCATTACCGATGCCACCAACGTCGGCGACGGCCAGGTCTCGGTGGTGACGCCGATTTCGCTGGACCATACCGACCTCCTGGGCGACACCACGGAGGACATCGCCCGCGAAAAGGCCGGCATCATCAAGCCCGGCGGCTACCTCATCAGCGCGGCCCAGCCCCTCGATGCGGCCCAGGTGCTGCTGGAGAAGGCCAAGGAGGTGGGCGTACCGTTCCGCTTCGAGGGCGTTGAGTTCGGTGTCGAGTCACGGACGGTGGCTGTTGGCGGGCAGGTGTTGACTATCCAGGGCATCGCCGGCCGCTACCCGGACCTCATGCTGCCACTGCACGGCGCCCACCAAGCACAGAACGCTGCCGTCGCGGTGGCCGCCTTGGAGGCGTTCTTCGGCGGTGAAAAGGAACTCGACCTCGACGTGCTGCAGGAAGGCTTCGCGGCCGTCACGTCCCCCGGCCGCCTTGAGGTGGTGCGGACCGCACCCACCATCATCGTGGACGCCGCCCACAACCCCGACGGCATCAAGGCCTCCGCCGCCGCCCTGCGGGAAGCATTCACCTTCACCAGGCTGGTTCCGGTGGTGGGCGTGCTCAAGGAGAAGGACGCGGAGGAGATCCTGCGCGAAATCAGGGAGTCGCTGGGCGACATGGCAGTGGATTACTGCTTCACCCAGTCCAACTCTCCCCGGGCGGTTCCGGCCGCCGAGCTGGCGGAGCTGGCGATCGACCTGGGATTTGGCGAGGACAACGTCCACATCGCCGAAAAGCTGGACGACGCACTCGAATGGGCCGTGGAACGGGCCGAAGCCAATGACGACCTTTCCGGCGGCGTGCTGGTCACCGGCTCCATCACCCTGGTGGCAGAGGCGCGGATCCTGCTCGGAAAAACGGAGGCGTAGGCGTGGCCAGATTGACCAAGGCCCAGCGCGAGTGGCGTCCCGGCATGCCCAAGAAGCGCCGCTCCACCAAGGTGATGTTCGCTTCCACGGTGCTGCTCCTGGAAGCGTTCGTCATGTTCTTCGCCACCCTGGTGGTGTTTGGCCTGCGCCGCGGGGAGTTTCCGCCGGCACTGATCCTCGGCGTGGGGATCGCACTCAGCGTGGTCATGATCTTCGCCTGCGCGGTCCTCAACAGGCCCTGGGGCATCGGCCTGGGCTGGATCCTGCAGCTGGTCCTGATCCTCACAGGCATCTTCGAGCCGGCCATGTTCCTGGTGGGTGGGCTTTTCGCCGCGGCCTGGTGGTACGGAATCCGCACCGGCATCCGGCTGGACCGCGAGGCTGCGCAGCGGGCACGCGAACAGGCCGAATGGGAAGCCGCCCACCCGGACGGGGCCGGTCCCGCCCAGCCCCAGTCCCCGTAAACCAGTCCCCGTAAGCCAGTCCCCGTAGACTTATCCCGAAACCCCACGAACGCATTGGAGCAGTTGTGACTACAGAGCGCACCCTCGTCCTGATCAAGCCCGACGGCGTCGCCCGTAACCTGACCGGCGCCATCCTGGCCCGCATTGAAGCCAAGGGCTACAGCCTTGTTGAGCTGAAAAAGGTCGACGCCACCCGTGAGCTGCTGGAGCAGCATTACGAGGAGCACGTAGGCAAGCCGTTCTACGAGCCGCTGGTGGAGTTCATGCTCAGCGGACCCGTGGTGGCGGCCATCTTCGAAGGCCACCGCGTCATTGAAGGGTTCCGGTCACTGGCCGGCACCACGGACCCCACGACCGCGGCCCCGGGCACCATTCGCGGCGACTTCGGCCGGGACTGGGGCCTGAAGGTCCAGCAGAACCTGGTGCACGGCTCCGACTCAACCGACTCCGCCGAGCGCGAGATCAAGATCTGGTTCCAGGGCTGACAGTCCAAGGACGGCAGAAGGCCCCTGGTTCTTCGGAACCAGGGGCCTTTTGCCGTCCGCAGCTCAGAAGCCTGACGTGCCCGCAAAGACCTGGATGAACGCGAAGAAGATGGTGGCGACGACGGCCACGTACAGCAGTGCCGTGATGATCCAGCCGGAATCACCCAGCACGCGGGCCGCCCCCGCGGGCATTGGGATCACTCCGGCCGTGATGTTCCTGATGGTGGTCCACACAAAGAGCGGAATCATGGCCGCCCAGACGATCATGCAGAACGGGCACAGGATGTGGATCGAATACAGGGCCTGGGACCACAGCCACACCACGAAGGCGAAGCCGAGCGTGACGCCCACCTGAAGCCCCATCCAGTACCACCGCGCGAACGTGGCACCGGACAGCAACGCCATGCCCACGGTTATGGTGACGGCGAACGCGACGATACCGATGAACATGTTGGGGAAACCGAACAGCGAACTCTGCCACGTCTGCATGACCTGGCCGCAGGAGATCCAGGGGTTCACGTCGCAAACGGTGGTGTGGTTGGGGTCCTTGAGGACTTCGAGCTTTTCCAGGACCAGGGTTCCGGAGGCAAGCCAGCCCACGATTCCGGTGATGACCAGCAGCCAGCCGAAGGGCCGGTTCCGGGCCATCCGCGGAACGCCAGGGGCCGCAGTGGCCTGCGGATCCGTGGCCCTTTCCGTTTCATGGGCGCTGACGGGGGAGATGCTGGGCATGGGTGTGGCGTCCTTTTCGTCCGGTGCTCCTGAGCCTGATTGTAACGCCGGCGGCTGGTGCCGCCACACAGGAATGGGAACGGAAGTGCCTGCCTCCGCGGCGATCCGGCGCGGGTATGAGAGAATGAACGTGGCTGGAAGCCGATCCACATTCGGACTCCGGTCCGGTGGTATGTTCCCAAGACCGCCAATGATGGGCAGGGCAGGCTTCGGATTCTTCCGGCACTCCCGCCACTCCATTGGGCGGCACCTGGTTGTGGCACGCAGAACAACGGGTTTTCAGAACATCCACCGGCTCCCACGGGCTGCCGCACCCCAATGACGGTGCGAACCTGGGAGTATCCACGTGACTTCTGTCAACGCCTGCGGGTTTTGACAATATGTGCCCCAATGGGTGCCGGATGTGGCGGTACGTCAGGGGCAGGAGTGTTGCCACATATGGACAATGATCAGGAACTGGCCGTTAACGATGATGCACCGGCTGCCGAGGCTGCTGCTGCACCCAAGAGGGCTGTACGCACCCGCCGGAAAACGGCTCCCAAGACCGAAGAAGCCGTGACGGATGCAGCGGCCACGGCGCCGGAGGCAGCCGCCCCTGAAGCAAGCGGCGACTCGCCGTCGGCGGAAGCCGCCGCGGCGACCAAGGCCCCGGCCCGCCGCACCCGCGCCCGCAGGAAAGCGGACGCCCCCGAACCCCTGCCCGCCTTCGCTGATGACGCAGAGGCAACCGCTGCCGCCGGCACTGCGCCTGTTGATGCTGTGTCCGTCGATGCTGCGTCCGTTGATGCCCCGGCACCGGCCGTGGCCGGTGAAGACGCTGCCGCAGCACCTGCTGCCACGGCGGACGCCGAAACCAAACCTGTTCGCCGCCGTCGGGTAGCCACCCGCAAGGCCGCGTCCCCGGCTGCCCCGCCCGCGGCGGAAGCCGCGGCAGCGGACGCCGTCGCTGCAGAACCAGCAATCCCGGAAGCCCCGGCACAGGAACCGGCCCGGGAGGAAGCTGCCGCCCAGGAAGCAGCTCCTGCGCAGGAGCAGCCCCAGGAACCCGTCGCGGCCGCCGAGGCTGCCGGAGCCCCCGGGCCTGCCCGGGAAACCCCCGCTGTGGCCAAGGAAGAGCACGCTGCGGTCAAGGAACAGACCGCCCCCGCCGCGGCCGCCAGCCCCTTTGGTTCCCTCTTCCTGGAGCCTGCATCGCCCACATCCGTGCTCTTCCAGGCCCCGGACCTCAGCACCGTGGTCCGTCCCGCAGCACCCGCCGTCGAGGAACCTGAAGAGGAAGAAACCGACGACGGCGACGATTCCTCCAGCCGCCGCCGGCGCCGCAGCCGCGGCCGCAGGGGCCGCAGCCGCGTCGGCGACAAGGCGGACGAGGACATCGAGGGTGGCAGCGCCGAGGCTGACGCCGAGGACGAGGCCGACGAGGACAGCGCCACACAAGCCGAGGACGGCGTGACGTCCCGCCGCCGCCGTCGCCGCCGCCGCGGTGACCAGGACCTGGAGCTGACCGGCGGGGAAGGCGACGACCCGCCCAACACGGTGACGAGGGTCCGTGCCCCGCGCGCGGTCAGTGAAGCGCCGGTCAACAACCGGGTCACCAGCGTCAAGGGCTCCACCCGCCTTGAGGCCAAGAAGCAGCGCCGCCGCGAATCCCGCGACACCGGCCGCCGCCGCACCGTCATCACCGAGGCCGAGTTCCTGGCCCGCCGCGAATCCGTGGACCGGCAGATGATCGTACGCCAGCGCGACGACAGAATCCAGATCGCCGTCCTTGAAGACGGTGTCCTGGCCGAGCATTTCGTATCCAAGACCCAGCAGGACTCGCTCATCGGCAACGTCTACCTGGGCAAGGTCCAGAACGTGCTGCCGTCAATGGAAGCTGCGTTCGTGGACATCGGGCGTGGCCGCAACGCCGTGCTGTACGCCGGTGAGGTCAACTGGGAAGCCGTCAACCTCGAAGGCAAGCAGCGCCGCATCGAGAACGCGCTCAAATCCGGCGACACCGTCCTGGTCCAGGTGACCAAGGATCCCGTCGGCCACAAGGGCGCCCGGCTGACCAGCCAGATCTCCCTTCCCGGCCGCTACCTGGTCTACGTGCCCGGCGGCTCCATGACCGGCATCTCCCGCAAGCTGCCCGACGTCGAACGCAACCGCCTCAAGCGCATCCTCAAGGACCGCCTGCCCGAGCACGCCGGCGTCATCGTCCGGACCGCCGCGGAAGGTGCCTCGGAAGAGGAACTGACGCACGACATCAACCGCCTGCGCGCCCAGTGGGAAGGCATCGAAAGCCAGTCCCAGTCCACCAAGATCCTGGCCCCGGAGCTGCTGTACGGCGAACCGGACCTGACCATCAAGGTGGTCCGGGACGTCTTCAACGAGGACTTCTCCAAACTGATCGTCTCCGGTGAGGAGGCCTGGGACACCATCGAGGCCTACGTCACGTACGTGGCGCCGGACCTGGTGGGCCGCCTCGAGAAGTGGACCAAGGACCAGGACATCTTCTCCGCCTGGCGCATCGACGAGCAGATCCACAAGGCCCTTGAGCGGAAGGTCTTCCTGCCCTCCGGCGGCTCCCTGGTCATCGACCGCACCGAGGCCATGACCGTGGTGGACGTCAACACCGGCAAGTTCACCGGCAGCGGCGGCAACCTCGAGGAAACCGTCACAAAGAACAACCTGGAAGCCGCCGAGGAAGTGGTGCGCCAGCTGCGGCTGCGCGACATCGGCGGCATCATCGTGATCGACTTCATCGACATGGTGCTCGAATCCAACCGCGACCTGGTCCTGCGCCGCCTGGTGGAATGCCTGGGCCGCGACCGGACCAAGCACCAGGTTGCCGAGGTCACGTCGCTGGGCCTGGTCCAGATGACCCGCAAGCGCATGGGGACGGGCCTGCTGGAAGTCTTCGGCGAGCAGTGTGAGGCCTGCGCCGGCCGGGGCGTAGTGACGCACGACGATCCCGTGGAGCACCGCCGCGCCAACATTGTGGCGGCCGAGCACCACGTCCAGCGCGCCGACAGCCGCCCCGAAGCCCGCGGGGAAGCCCACCGCCCCGAAGGGCAGCGGGCCGATGGCGGCCAGCCCGGAGTCCGTCCCGAGCGCAAACGGCGGCGGGGACGCGGCGGCCAGCAGCCCGAGGCTGCCCCGGCGCCTGCTGTCCACGTCCACACCGTCCTGCCGGACCCCACAGACGCAGAGCGGCACGCCAAGGCAGAGGCCACCCGGCTTGCCCTGGCGAACATCGCGGCTGCCGCCCATGCGGCCCACCTGCATGACGATGAGGTGGCAGCCACCCGGCAGGCACCGTCCGCCGAGCCGGCGCAGGTCCCTGTTGAAGAGAAGCACGACGCCGATGGCCCGGCACGCCCCGCAGCTGTCCTGACCTTCGGCGGCGAGGAAGTCCCGCTTCCCTTCGTGGAGCACGCTGAGGACCAGCATCCCAGGCCCGCCCTCACGCTGGACCGGCTCGCGGAAGCCTTCGCCCACCTCGGCCAGCCGGCTTCCCCGGTGGAGAACGCGCCCGCCAAGGCCGCAGACACGGTGAAGCCGGCCGAACAGTCAGCGCCCGAACAGTCGGTGCCCGAACAGCAGCCCGGCGGGGGAGCGCAGGCGCGTGCCGCCGTGAAAGCTCCGGTGGAAAAGGACTACTCCGACCACACGCTGGAGCAGTCCCGGCAACGCAGGCCGCGGCGCCACCGCGCTGCCAGCCGTGCCCAGGGTGCCGCAAATGAAACCGCTGTCCAGCACCACGAGAACGTCCAGGCGACAGGCGCGGGGCACTCGCACGCAGCCAAGGCCCCGGACACCGCCAAAGCACAGCCCGCTGCGGCGGAGCCCGGCAAGCCGGCAGGGGAACCGATCATCCTCGGCGTCGGCGTCCCCGCCTCGGAGCTCTAAGCCAAGGCGCAGTTAACGCGCCACCCAGGAAGTCCCCGTCGTGCGGACTGTCCCCCATGAATCCAGGGGGAACAGTCCACGGACGGGGACTTCCTGCATGCGCGGGTGCTGTCACCTTTCCGCCGGGTACGCCCCAGCGGCTACTCTGGAACCCGACACGGGGTGCCGCGCAGAAGGCCGGCTGAGATCCACACCCGTTGAACCTGTCCGGCTAGTACCGGCGAAGGGATGTCTGTTGTCTTCGACCCTCTCCATGCCCCTGCCCACAGCGTCCGGCGTGGCCCCCGCGCTGCCTGGGGGCCGCGATGTCCCGCGCGTCCTCTCCATTGCAGGCTCCGACCCGTCCGGCGGGGCCGGGATCCAGGCGGACCTCAAAAGCATTGCCGCCCATGGCGGATACGGCATGGCCGCGATCACGGCACTCACGGCGCAAAACACCCGGGGTGTGCAGTCCGTCCACGTCCCGCCGGCCGGCTTCCTGGCCCAGCAGCTGGGCGCGGTCAGTGACGACATCAGCATCGACGCCGTCAAGATCGGCATGCTGGGCGACGAGTCGGTGATCCGCACTGTCCGCCAATGGCTCGAAAAGGCCCGTCCCGCCATCGTGGTCCTGGACCCCGTCATGGTGGCCACCAGCGGCGACAGGCTGCTGAAGGAATCCGCCGAAGCCGCGCTCCGGGAACTGCTGCCCCTTGCCCACCTCATCACCCCCAACCTTCCCGAACTCGCGCTGCTGCTGGGCACGGAGCCGGCGAAAGACTGGGACACCGCGCTGGACCAGGGCAGGCGCCTGGCGGAAGCCACCGGAGCCACCGTGCTGGTCAAGGGTGGCCACCTTTCAGGCCTCGACTGCCCGGATGCGCTGGTCAACGCTTCGGGCCTCCTGGGCCCGGACGTGGTGGAAGTGCAGGGGAAGCGGGTTTCCACGCGGAACAGCCACGGGACGGGCTGTTCCCTGTCCTCTGCCATGGCAACAGTCCAGGCCCGTTTGGGCAATTGGGAGGCATCACTGCGAACGGTCAAGCCCTGGCTGGCCGGCGCACTTGAGAACTCCGGCCAATTGGAGGTGGGCCAGGGGAACGGCCCCGTACACCACTTCCACCACGTGCGGCCGGTCCTGGAGGAGGGCGGCTTCGCGGCCCGGTTGTGGTCGGAAGCCCAACAGGACCTGGCGGACATCTACGCACTGGACTTCATCCACGGCCTGGCGTCAGGAGACCTTCCGGAGAAGGACTTTGCCTACTACCTGGCGCAGGATGCCCTCTACCTGAACGGCTACTCCAGGGTGCTGGCACGGGCCAGCGCGCTGGCCCCCTCGGAGGCCGAGCAGCTTTTCTGGGCCGGATCCGCGCAGCAGTGCCTTGAGGTGGAATCGGAACTCCACCGCTCGTGGCTCAGCACCCGCCCGGCCCCGAAGGGCCTGGGCCCCGTCACCAAGTCATACGTGGACCACCTCACGGCAGCGTCGGCGTCGGGCAGCTATGCCGTCCTCGCCGCCGCCGTGCTTCCCTGCTTCTGGCTCTACGCCGAAGTCGGCGGGAAGCTCCACGCCCGGTTCCTGGCCTCGGGCGAACCGGACGGCCATGCCTACGCGGCCTGGCTCCGGACGTACGCCGACGAGGGCTTCGCCGAAGCCACCCGCAAAGCCATCGCCATCGTGGATGCAGCCGGACGGACCGCGCCGGACCATGAGAGGGCGGCGATGGTGACGGCGTTCAAGCAGTCCTGCCGCCTGGAAGTGGAGTTCTTCGACGCGCCGAGGCTGCATTCCTGACCCCCGCGGGCCGGGCCCGGCTATGATGGTGGAGCACGGTTGCGGCGGTTCCTGCCAGGCTGTGGTTACTACCACAGCCGGCCCGCCTGAACCAGCCTCATTTGCGGCCGAAGATGGATTTAGCGTATTCTTGATCTTCGGTGCTTACGCCAACACTTGGGTTACGACCCCACGGCGTTGAGGCACAGCGAGAAACCAAGCTTTTAGCAAGTCGGTTCCGCACGCAAATTTTGTAATAAACGTCGAGAGAAGTGAGTTCCCAAGTGGTGTACGCGATTGTCCGCGCAGGCGGCCGCCAAGAGAAGGTTTCCGTTGGAGACTTCGTTACCCTGAACCGCGTCGCCGGTGGAGCCGGCAGCACCATTGAGCTGCCCGCACTGCTCCTGGTTGATGGTGACAAGGTCACCTCCGCCGCCGCTGACCTGGCCAAGGTAACTGTTACGGCTGAAATCCTCCAGGACCTGCGTGGTCCTAAGATTGTCATCCAGAAGTTCAAGAACAAGACCGGCTACAAGAAGCGCCAGGGTCACCGCCAGGAACTGACCAAGGTCAAGATCACCGGCATCAAGTAACCACCGGTTACTGTTCAGGCATTTCAACAGATTCCCCAGAATTTAGAGGCAGGCATTTCAGATGGCACATAAAAAGGGCGCGAGCTCCACTCGCAACGGTCGCGATTCCAACGCTCAGTACCTCGGCGTCAAGCGCTTCGGCGGCCAGGTTGTTTCGGCCGGCGAGATCATCGTCCGCCAGCGTGGCACCCACTTCCACCCGGGCGCCGGCGTTGGCCGTGGCGGCGACGACACCCTGTTCGCCCTGACCCCGGGCGCCGTTGAATTCGGCACCCGCCGCGGTCGTCGCGTAGTCAACATCGTTGCTGCTGCAGCTGCAGAGTAACAACAAGTTCTGAAACGGTGGAGCGGGCCTGAGGGTCCGCTCCACTGTTCTTTTAACCGCATTACAATCGATGTGGCGTCCCCTGGGCCGCCAGGTAAACAGTTTCTGAGGAGATCCACGTGGCCAGCTTTGTAGACCGGGTAGTACTGCACGTATCCGGCGGTACCGGCGGCCATGGGTGCGTCTCCGTCCACCGCGAGAAGTTCAAGCCGCTGGGCGGACCCGACGGCGGCAACGGGGGCAACGGCGGCGACGTGATCCTCCGCGTCGACCACCAGACCACCACGCTTCTTGACTACCACCACGCACCGCACCGGCACGCCAGCAACGGCGGCCCCGGCATGGGTGACTGGCGCGGCGGCAAAAACGGTGAAACCCTCATCCTGCCTGTCCCGGACGGCACCGTGGTGAAGTCCAAGGACGGCACCGTCCTGGCTGACCTCGTCGGCGAGGGCACCGAATACGTGGCCGCCGCAGGCGGCATTGGCGGACTCGGCAACGCCGCCCTGTCCTCGCAAAAGCGCCGCGCCCCCGGCTTTGCGCTGCTGGGCATCGAAGGCGAGTCCCGCGACATCGTCCTGGAACTGAAGTCCATCGCCGACATCGCGCTGGTGGGCTTCCCGTCGGCCGGCAAGTCCAGCCTCATCGCGGCGATGTCCGCGGCCCGGCCCAAGATCGCTGACTACCCGTTCACCACGCTGGTTCCCAACCTCGGCGTCGTGCAGGCCGGAGACGTGCGGTTCACCATCGCCGACGTACCCGGGCTCATCGAAGGTGCCAGCGAGGGACGCGGCCTGGGCCACCACTTCCTGCGGCACGTGGAGCGCTGCGCAGCCCTGGTGCACGTGCTGGACTGCGGCACGCTGGAATCGGAGCGCGACCCGTTGTCGGACCTCGCCATCATCGAGGGCGAGCTGGAGAAGTACGCCGTCGACATGAGCTACGCAGGCCAGGACGGCGAAGTGGTACCCCTGAACCACCGCCCCCGGCTGGTGGCCCTGAACAAGGTGGACCTGCCCGACGGCAAGGACATGGCCGAATTCGTGCGTCCGGAACTCGAATCCCGCGGCTACCGCGTGTTCGAGGTATCCGCCACCAGCCATGAGGGCCTGCGCCAGCTGGGCTTCGCCATGGCGGAGATCGTCAAGGCGGCCCGCGACGCCGTCGCTGCCGCACCGCCCAAGGTCCAGCCCGCCGTACTGCGTCCCCGCGCCGTCAATGAGGCCGGCTTCAAGATCCGGCGCGAGGAAAAGAACCTGGAGCCGCTGTTCCGCGTCCTCGGCGAAAAGCCCGAACGCTGGGTCAAGCAGACCGACTTCACCAACGAGGAAGCCATCGGCTACCTTGCGGACCGGCTCGCCAAGCTCGGCGTGGAGACTGAACTGTTCAAGCAGGGCGCCAAGCCGGGCGATACCGTGGTCATCGGCGGGGACGACGGTGTCGTCTTCGACTGGGAGCCCACCATGATGGCAGGGGCCGAGCTCCTGGCGTCGCCGCGCGGCACCGATGTGCGGTTCGCAGACATTGGGGATCGGCCCACCCGCAGCCAGAAGCGCGATGAGCAGCAGGAGCGCCGTGACGCCAAGGCCGCCGCCCGGGCCGAGCTCGAGGCGGAACGGAAAGCCGGTATCTGGACCGAATCCGTCAGTGGCCGCCGCGCTGCCCTCCCTGTGAAGGAGAGCGGACTGGAAGCGGACGATGACCTCTAGGGGCATGACCGCGGAACCCGCCGGGCGGACGGCGGACAGGAGCGCACTGGCAGGCGCCCGCCGGATCGTCGTGAAGGTGGGCTCCTCGTCTCTGACCAGCATCAAGGGCGGCATCTCGGAGGAATCCCTGACCGCCCTGGCGGACGCACTCGCGGCCAAGCGCAACGCGGGCGCCGAGATCATCCTGGTCTCCTCCGGCGCCATCGCGGCCGGACTGGCCCCGCTGGGACTGGCCAAGCGCCCCCGCGACCTCGCCACCCAGCAGGCCGCCGCCAGCGTGGGCCAGGGGCTGCTGATGGCCCGGTACACCCAGGCCTTCGGCGCGCACGGCGTCACCGTCAGCCAGGTCCTGCTCACGGCCGAGGACCTGATGCGCCGCAGCCAGCACACCAACGCCCTCCGCGCCATGGACCGGCTGCTGAACCTCGGTGTGGTCCCCGTCGTCAACGAGAACGACACCGTGGCCACCCACGAAATCCGCTTCGGCGACAACGACCGGCTCGCCGCCCTGGTGGCGCACCTGGTGCGCGCCGACGCACTGGTGCTGCTGTCCGACGTCGACTCCCTCTATGACGGGCCGCCCGCCCAGGGTGCCAAGCGCATCCCCCTGGTCACCGGCGCGCACGACCTCGAGGGCGTTTCCATTGGCAAAGCGGGCAAGGCCGGTGTGGGAACCGGCGGGATGATGACAAAGGTGGAAGCTGCCAGCATGGCGGCAGGTTCGGGCATTCACGCCCTGGTGACCTCCACGTCCAACGCCGCCGCAGCCCTGAATGGCGAGGACGTGGGCACGTGGTTTTCCGTCAACGGTTCCCGCAAGCCCGTCCGGCTCCTGTGGCTGGCGCACGTTGCCTCGGTGCAGGGCCGCCTGGTCCTGGACGAGGGGGCGGTGCGTGCCGTGCGGCACCACCGCACCTCCCTGCTGCCGGCGGGGATTTCCGCGGTGCAGGGCGACTTTGAAGCGGGCGACGCCGTGGAGCTGGCAGGAACCGACGGCATCGTTGTGGCCCGCGGCCTGGTGAACTACTCGTCGGAGGAGCTGCCCCGCATGCTGGGGCGTTCCACCCGGGAGCTGGGCGAGGCACTGGGCAGCGGCTATGACCGCGAAGTTGTTCATGTTGATGACCTGGTGCTGGTCTGAGCCCAGGGCTCGCCTAAACTTGGAGCATGACTGAAGCCCTGATCCACACTGCTGAAAATTCCGGAACCACTGCTGCGCAGGCGCAGCCGGGTGCCGTGGCAGAACAGGGATCAGCTGCTGCGCCTCTTTCCGCTGCGGAGGTTGAAGCGGCTGTCCACGCCCTCGCGGACCGGTCCCGCCACGCTGCCCGCCGGATGGCCACCGCCAACCGTGCCTGGAAGGACCGCGCCCTCCGGGCTGTCGGAGCCGCCCTGCAGGAGAACGTGCCGGCCATCCTCACCGCCAACGCCATGGATGTGGAAAAAGGCAAGGCCAACGGCACCTCCGCCGCGCTCCTGGACCGGCTCACCCTCACCGAGGCCCGCGTGGCAGGGCTGGTGGCCGCCCTCGAGAACCTGGCCAACCTCCCGGATCCCGTGGGCAATGTGGTGCGCGGCCAGACCCTTCCCAACGGGCTCCGCCTCCGCCAGGTCAACGTGCCCATGGGCGTCGTGGCGGCCATCTACGAGGCACGGCCCAACGTCACCGTGGACATCGCGGGGCTGGCCCTCAAGAGCGGCAACGCCGTCATCCTGCGCGGCGGCAGCGCTGCCGAGGCCACCAACCAGGTCCTGGTCCGGGTGCTGCGCGAAGCCCTCGAATCTGTGGGCCTTCCGGCCGACGCCGTGCAGACCGTGGACCAGTACGGCCGCGCCGGTGCCAGCGTCCTGATGAAGGCCCGCGGCAGGGTGGACGTGCTGATTCCCCGCGGCGGCCGCGACCTGATCCAGACCGTGGTGACCAACTCCGCCGTGCCCGTCATCGAAACGGGGGAGGGGAACGTCCACATCTTCCTCGACGAGTCCGCCGACGAAAACATGGCCGTGGAGATCCTGCTCAACGCCAAGACCCAGCGGCCCAGTGTCTGCAATACGGTCGAGACCCTGCTGGTGCATTCGCGCTCAACCGTCCTGCCCGCCGTGGCCGCCGCCCTGCGTGGCGCCGGTGTCCGCCTGCACGTGGACGGGCGCATCAGCGCCGCGCTGCCCGGGATCGAGACCCAGCCGGCCACGGATGTGGACTGGGGAACCGAGTACATGGACCTTGACCTGGCCGTGGCCATGGTGGACAGCCTCGATGAGGCCGTGCAACATATCCGCACCTGGTCCACCGGGCACACCGAAGCGATCCTCACCAACAGCCTTGCCAACGCTGAACGGTTCATCGCCGAGGTGGATTCGGCGGCGGTGATCGTGAACGCTTCCACGCGGTTTACCGACGGCGGGGAACTTGGCCTCGGTGCCGAGGTGGGCATTTCCACCCAGAAGCTGCACGCCCGCGGGCCCATGGGCCTGACCGAGCTCACCACCACCAAGTGGATCGTCCAGGGCGAAGGCCAGGTCCGCGCATAGCAACGCGGTAACATAGACCAGAACCCGGAAAGCAGCGGAAGGTTCCGCTGCCCGTAAATCCTTGAACATAGGGGAGAAAATGCTGCTCCAGCAGATTGCCACGTCCGTCGCCGCCGCAGGTGAATCAGGCCATGAGGAGCTTGCGCCGCTGTGGGCCGAACCGTGGGTCTTTGGCGTTTCCATGTTCGGCATCCTGGTGGTCCTGATGTTCATTGCCTGGTCCTACACCAACCTGGGCAACCGCCACGCCGCCACGGACGAGCACGCCGATCCGCACCGCCAGCACCCCAATAAGCACGATCGCGGGCAGGGCCACTAAGATTTCCCACAACCTGCACCGCAATGGTGCCCGGGGGCGGCTGCGGCTTGGCGTGATGGGCGGGACATTCGATCCCATCCACCACGGCCACCTTGTCGCGGCCAGCGAAGTCGCGGCGGAGTTCGACCTCGACGAGGTGGTCTTCGTCCCCACCGGGCAGCCATGGCAAAAGTCCCATAAACAGGTCAGCGAGCCCGAACACCGCTACCTGATGACCGTCATCGCCACGGCATCCAATCCGCGCTTCACCGTCAGCCGTGTCGACGTTGAACGTCCGGGTCCCACCTACACCATCGACACCCTCCGCGACCTCCGGGCCCAGCGCCCCGATGCCGACCTTTTCTTCATCACCGGCGCGGACGCCCTGGCGCAGATTTTGTCCTGGAAGGACATTGACGAGCTGTGGTCGCTGGCCCACTTCGTGGGCGTGACACGTCCCGGGCACGTCCTGGACGGGATGGGCCGCGACGACGTCAGCCTCCTGGAAGTTCCGGCCATGGCCATTTCGTCAACGGACTGCCGGGCCCGTGTGGCAGCGAACAACCCGGTCTGGTACCTGGTCCCCGACGGGGTGGTCCAATACATCGCCAAGTACGGCCTGTATTCGGACCCGCCGCCTGCAAGCGCGGATGAAGCAACTTCCGAAGCACGCGAACCAGCCAGTACTGAATGAGTTCTCAATGAGTCAGGAACAGCCCCCAATCCGCAGCCGCCGGGAACTCCGGAAGGCCAGGGACGCCCAACAGGCCACCCCGCCCGCCACCGGGCAGCGCCCGCCTGCCGCGAACCGGCCGGCCGACGGCGCACCCGCACCGGCGGGACAGGATGCGACGGCCCGCTCCCGCTCCGCAGTAACAACTCCGCCGGCCCCCGCCGACACGCCTGCCGACCGGACGCCTGAAGACCAGACGCCCACCCAGCGTTCGTCCCAGATCCGCGCCCGCGACCGGGCCGCGCTTCGCACCATCAAGGAACTTGAGGAAAAGGAAGGCCAGCTTGCTGCCGGGGGACCGCCCACCCGGCGCCAGCTGCGGTTGCAGCAACTCAAAGAGCAGACGCTGACAGCCGCCAACCCGGTGGTGCCGCCGGCCGCTTCCCCGGACCCAACGGCGTCGTCAGGAGCGGACACTGCTGCCCCGGCCCCTGCAGCGAACACCGGCGCGCCGGTAAAAACTGGTGCCCCGGCGAAACCAGGGCCCGCAGCCGCCGCTGAACGTCCTGCACCGGCTCCAGGAGGCGCCCCGGAGGGGATGACGGTGGAACAGGCACTGGAAGCGCGGGCGCTGATCGCCGCGCAGGCCAGGAACCAGATCGCCAAAATGGAGCACATCGCGTCTGTGGATCCGGAGGCCGTCGATCCGGAGATCCTGGCCGAACAGATCGCCCTGGCGGAGCGGGCCGCGGTCCTGAACCGCAGGGCAATGGCCCGGCAGAAGCTCGCCGAACAGGCGGGGAATCCTCCCGCCCCGGCCAGGGAAGCCGCCGCCAAAGACAAGCCCGGCCCGTCCACCGCCAACAACCTGGCGATGGTGACGCCGCTCGAGTTCGTCCAGGTGCCCGGCGTCGAACGTCCGGTGATGAAGCCGCCGGCAACCTCGCATGTCCCGGTCACCACCAGGCCCGGCACCAAAGTTCCGGGAAAACGCAAACCTGCCAACCGCCCCAAGGCGCCAGCGCCCGAATCCGCCACCGGCAGGTCCCAGGTCATAGCCCGTGCCGAGGCAGCGGCCAAAGCCGCCAGCCGTCCCAAACGGGTATCGCTCCCGGACAACCAGACGGAGAACCCCTCAGAGGATCTCTTCGAGGATCTTCCCCGCGTCCCTGCCCGCGCCGCCCATGGCCTTGACCCCCTGGACGCCGCAACGGCCGGCCTGACAAGGGCGCGGCGGAACCGCATCCTTCAGTTCTGCATCCTCGCGTTCGGGATCCTGGCCCTCATTGCCGGCATCATCCTGATCGTCAGCGGCATGTCCCGCTGACCGCACCGGCATCAACTTTTCACCAAACAAGGAGTCCCGTGACTGCAACAGAATCGTCCATTGCAATAGCCCGTACGGCCGCCAAGGCCGCCGCCGACAAGATTGCGCAGGACATCGTCGCCATGGACGTGAGTGAACGCCTGGCCCTGGCCGACGTCTTCCTCATCGCCTCGGCACCCAGCGAACGCCAGGTCAACGCCATTGTTGACGGCATCGAGGAAGAACTTGCCAAACAGGCCCTGCGGCCGGTGCGCCGCGAGGGCCGTTCCGGCGGCCGGTGGGTCCTGCTGGACTACGCCGACGTCGTCATCCACGTCCAGCATGAGGAGGACCGGGTGTTCTACGCACTGGAGCGGCTCTGGAAGGATTGCCCCGTGGTGGACCTGCAGCTCGGGGACGACGCATCCGCCAAAGCCGGCGCAATAGCCGACAGCGAGTAGGCCGCGCCCGCGCCGTGAACGGGTGCGGAGAGTGAATATTCCCGATTTGGAATTTTCGGAATTGCTGTTCTAAGATATTTGAGTTGCTTCGGGGGAGACCCCGGAGAGAGCTCCTTGGAGCAGCAACAATCCGGGGCTGTGGCGCAGCTGGTAGCGCACCTGCATGGCATGCAGGGGGTCAGGGGTTCGAGTCCCCTCAGCTCCACCGGCGGGTCCGCCGGAACCATCCTGGTTCCGGCGGACTTTTTCGTTTCCAGCCGTTCCCGCGCAGCTTACGAGGGCTGAATGCCTGCGGGACTGCGCGGCGGAGGAGCGCGGTTCCGGGGCCGTTGACCGCCGATTGGCGTCCAGCGGAAAAGTGCATTACTCTGGTCAGGTTGCTCCGGCGAATTCGACCGGAAGGAACAAGAGTACGGGGCTGTGGCGCAGCTGGTAGCGCACCTGCATGGCATGCAGGGGGTCAGGGGTTCGAGTCCCCTCAGCTCCACCGATACACGGAAAAGGGAACCATCACATTTGTGCTGGTTCCCTTTTTCGTCGTTGTTGGGGGCCTGGTCCTTTTCTCTCCGGATGGGGACCTGCAGCCGGTGGAAAAACCCTTCCCGCGCAGGTCAAAGCGGGGTACAACTGAGGTTGAGGGCACATCGTCCCGCCGCCCGGCCGCTTTCACCCAAGAGCGGGGACGCGGGACAGGCTGACGAGGAGGTCACAGATGTCCCACGCAGATGGTTCCGGCTACAACGGCGATGCTGTTCCAGAGGAATCGCGCCTGACACGCGATACCGCGATCCGGGGGCCTGCGAGGCCCGCTCCATACATCGGCGCCGGCATCATCCTGGCCGCCGCCATCCTCTTCCCCCTCATGCCGCAGCTCTACTCCTTCGATGCGCCCAGGCTGGCCGGGCTGCCGTTCTTTTACTGGTACCAGCTGCTCTGGGTGCCCATTTCGGCCATCCTGACCGGCACGGCCTATTGGCTGGTAACCAAGGAAGACCGACGACGGCGGGCTGAGGCACGTCCAGGCGGCCCGCCACGGGCAGGCACAGCCTCCGCCGATGCCGGGTTGGGAGGGGACCGGCCATGAACGGGCGCGAGATCAACTGGATTGCCTTGATCATTGTTGTGCTGCTGTTCGTCGTTGTTGCCGTCATGGGCTTCCTGGCCGCCAAATGGCGCCGCAGCGGTGAGGTGGAAGGACTGCACAGCCTGGACGAGTGGGGCCTGGGCGGCCGCGGATTCGGCACCTGGATCACTTGGTTCCTGCTGGGCGGGGACCTCTACACCGCCTACACCTTCGTGGCCGTGCCCGCAGCGATGTGGGCCACGGGCGCCGTCAGCGGCTTCTTTGCCGTGCCCTACACCATCGTCCTCTATCCGATCATCTTCATCATCATGAGCCGTTTGTGGTCGGTGTCCCACCGCCATGGCTACGTCACCTCAGCGGACTTCGTGGGCGGCCGCTACGGCAGCCGCTGGCTTTCGCTGGCCGTCGCCGTCACGGGCATCGTGGCCACCATGCCCTACATCGCGCTGCAGCTGGTAGGCATCAAGGCCGTCCTCACGGTCCTTGGCCTGGGCAGCTCAGGCAATGTGCTCCTGACCGACCTGCCGCTGATCCTGGCCTTCGTGGTCCTGGCCGCGTACACCTACACATCGGGACTCCGCGCGCCGGCGATGATTGCCGTCGTCAAGGACCTCCTGATCTACCTTGCGGTGATCGTGGCCGTCATCTACCTGCCCATCAAGTTCGGCGGCTGGGACACCATCTTCAGTTCGGCACAGGCCAAACTGGGCACGGTGAACCAGGCCACCGGAAAGCCCGCAGGGGTCTTCATTCCGGGTGCTGCCAACTACTCCGCCTACTGGTCACTGGCACTGGGTTCGGCCATGGCGCTCTTCATGTATCCCCACTCCGTGACGGCGGTGCTGGCATCCAAGGCCCGCAATACCATCCGCCGCAACGCCGCCATCCTGCCCCTGTACTCGCTGATGCTTGGTTTCCTGGCCCTGCTGGGTTTCGTGGCCATCAAGGCGGGCACCAAGCCCATCGACCTGGACGGATCGGTCAATCCGCAGTTGGTGGTACCGCAGCTGTTCCTTGACCATTTCCCGGCCTGGTTTGCGGGGGTGGCCCTGGCTGCCATCGCCATCGGGGCGCTTGTCCCCGCGGCGATCATGTCCATTGCGGCGGCAAACATGTTCACCCGAAACATCTACCGCGACTTCATCCGGCCTGACGTCGATGCCAGGACAGAGGCGAAGGTTTCCAAGATCGTCTCGCTGGTGGTGAAGGTGGGCGCGCTGGTCTTCGTGATCGCCATGGACCAGTCCGCGGCCATCAACATGCAGCTGCTGGGCGGCATTTGGATCCTGCAGACCTTCCCGGCCGTGGTGGCCGGCCTGTACACCCGGTGGTTCGACCGCTGGGCGCTGCTTGTCGGCTGGGCGGTGGGCATCATCTTCGGAACAATCTCCGCATACAACGTGGTCAATCCGGCGACCAAGGCCCATTTTGGCGGCTCTTTGGCCCCCATCCCCGGGACGGACTTCACCGTTTACATCGCGGTGTCCGCGTTCGCGCTGAACCTGATTGTCGCCGCCGTCCTGACCCTGGTGCTGCGGGCCCTGAAGGTCCGCACGGGGGAGGACCTCACCCGGCCCACGGATTACGCCGCCGACGAGACAGACCCGAAGGTGGTCCAGATCGAGAAAATCCAGCCTTTCACCCGGCCAGGCGGACCTCCGCCGGTGGCCTGAAGGAAGCCCGGGTCCTCCCCGGGATTAGGCCGCCCTCCTGCCGGGTTACGTCCCGGCAGGAGGGCGCTGTACGTGGAGTGTTGGCGGGAGTAAAACGGCTCACATCCAGGCGGTGCGCCGCAGCGGCGGTTCCTCTCCACCCGGGCGGCGCACCAGCACCTGGTTGACTCCGGTCAGCCCGGTTTCGAAGCCAATGGCGCTGCTGGCCATGTAGAGCCGCCACACCCGGGCGCGTCCCGCACCGGCCAGCTTCACCGCCTCGTCCCAGTTTTCCTCAAGCCGGCTTACCCATGCCCGGAGCGTGAGCGCGTAGTGCCGGCGGAGGGCCTCCACGTCGAGGACTTCGAACCGCGCCGTTTCCAGGGCGGCCACCATTTCGCCGAGGCTGATCATCTCCCCGTCGGGGAACACGTACCGGGGAATGAATGAGTCCGGGTCCGGGCTGGTGGGGCCGGCGTTCCAGGAGATGGCGTGGTTCAGCAGCCGCCCGCCGGGCCGGAGCAACCCGTAGAGGGCCGAGGCGTAGGCGGGGGTCTGGGCGCGCCCGACGTGTTCGGACATGCCGATGGAACTGATGGCGTCGAATGGCCCGTCGCTGACATCCCGGTAATCCTGGACCCGGATGTCCACTTTGTCCGTCAGGCCGGCGTCCGCTGCACGCTTGCGGGCCAGGGCGGCCTGTTCCCTGGAGAGCGTCACGCCCACTACGCTGACGCCGTACCTGGCGGCAGCGTGGAGGGCGAAGCTGCCCCAGCCGCAGCCCACATCCAGCACCCGCATCCCCGGTTGAAGCCCCAGCTTGCGGCAGACCAGGTCCAGCTTGGCCTCCTGAGCGGCGTCCAGCCCCGAGTCAGGGCCACTCCCGGGGGCTTCGGCGCCGCCGGCGGCCCATACCGCGCAGGAATAGACCATCGACGGTCCCAGCACCAGGGCGTAGAAGTCGTTGCCGACGTCGTAATGATGCGAGATGGCGGCCGAATCCCGGCGGCGGGAATGCATCCTGCCCTTTTTGGCAATGCGCGCCTCCTCCGGTGGCGGGGCAGGGTTGGGCCCGATGGCGCCGAGCCGGACCGCGGTGCGCAACAGCAGCCAGAGCTCGCCTGCGGTCAGCGGGCGGAACGGCCCGGGCTCGGCGAACTTGCCGGCCGAGCTCAATGCCGTGAACGCCGCGAAGATGTCCCCCGGGGTGTCGATTTCACCTGCCACGTAGGCGCGGCTCAGTCCCAGCTGTCCCGGCGACCACAGAATGCGGCGCAGAGCCTTTCGGGACCTGAACTCCAGGACGGGTGCGTCCACGGGTCCCGCTTCCGAGCCGTCCCACGCGCGCAGGCGCAACGGGATCTGCCCGGTCCCCAGCACCACCCCCAGGGCCTTTTCCAGCCGGGCAGCGTGCCCGGTGCTTCCGTTTCCTGTCCGTTCGGCTGCTCCAGTTTCCATGCGCCTACCCTAAGGCCGTGTTGGCTTCCGCGACTATCATGGGCAGGTGAGTCCTGACCCAACCGACGTGGTGGTAATCGGGGCGGGCCAAGCCGGCCTCTCGGCTGCCTACCACCTGCAGCGCCGGGGAATTGATTATGCCGTGCTGGACGCCGAGGAAGGGCCGGGCGGTGCATGGCGGCACCGCTGGAGGAGCCTGCGCATGGCCACGGTCAACGGAATCAGCGATCTGCCGGGCATCGCCAAACCGGAGGTGGATCCGGCGGAACCGAGCTCGGAATTCCTGACCCGGTACTTCGGAAGCTACGAGGCTGAGCTGGGTCTGTCCGTTCTCCGGCCCGTCAAGGTACGGGCCGTCAGGCGCGAAGATGATGACCCGGCCGGGCGCTTGCGGGTCGAAACCACACGCGGGGACTGGACGGCCAGGGCCATCATCAACGCCACCGGTACGTGGACCCGCCCGTTCTGGCCCATTTACCCGGGCCAGTCCTCGTTCCGCGGCAGGCAACTGCACGTCGCCGACTACGTCTCCGCGGAGGAGTTCCGCGGCAAACATGTGGTGGTGGTGGGTGGCGGCATTTCCGCCGTCGGGCTGCTGGAAGAAATTTCCCGCGTCACCACCACCAGCTGGTTCACCCGAAGGGAACCGGTGTGGCGCGACGCGCCGTTCGATGCCACAGCGGGCCACGAGGCCGTGGCGCTCGTGGAGGACCGTGTCCGGCAGGGACTTCCGCCGCAAAGCGTCGTGTCCGTGACGGGCCTCATCTGGACACCAGCCCTCCGCGCGGCCAGGGGAAGGGGCGCCCTCGACCGGGAGCCGATGTTCACGTCCATCGAACCGGACGGCGTCCGCCGCGCCGACGGAAGCCTCCGCAAGGCCGACGTCATCCTGTGGGCCACCGGCTTCAGGGCGGAACTGGAACACCTCGCCCCGCTTCACCTGCGCGGGCCCGGCGGCGGAATCGCCATGGACGGAACCCGGGTGGCGGCCGAGCCGCGCGTCCACCTGGTAGGTTACGGGCCGTCGTCGTCCACCATTGGCGCCAACCGTGCGGGCCGCGCGGCACTGACCGGGATCCTGAAGCTGCCTGGAATGGCGACGGCGGCGAAAACGGTAACGTGGGGGTGATGCCCCGGGACGCGGGGCGAACGAAGGCAACAGAAGGCGGCAGGACACCGGTGGCAGCAAACACCCTGGCGGACATTTTCAACGTCCTGCGCCGGCGGCCCGATGTCGAAGCCCCCAACCTGCAGGCCTGGGATGCCACGGACCGGCTGCTGCTGGAGACCGCAGTGCAGCTGGGGCGGGCCGGCGGTACCGTGGCGGTGATCAATGACCGCTACGGGGCCCTGACGCTCGGCGCCTCGGCAGTGCTTGCCCCGGCGGCGCTGCGCGTGCACCAGGACCTGATCACAGGGGAAAGGGCACTGCGGCTCAACGCGGCCGAACTGGGGGACGGGCCCGGGGCGGAGTTTGTCCAGCTGCCCCTGGGGCACCAGCTGCTGGCGGGAGCAGACACCATCCTGCTGCAGCTCCCCAAAACCCTCGCGGAACTGGAAGAAATCGCTGCCGCCGTGGCCCTGCATGCCGCACCGGACGTCCGGCTGCTGGCAGGAGGCCGGGTGAAGCACATGTCGCTGGGCATGAACGCCGTCCTTGAACGGTACTTCGTTTCGGTGCAGCCGCAGCTCGCACGGCAAAAGTCCCGGGTCCTCCTTGCCGCGGGCCCCAAACCCTCCACCGCGGCGCCCCGCTTCCCGGTGGTGGAGCACCTTGCCGGCCTGGACCTGGACGTGGCAGCCCACGGCGCAGTCTTTGCCGGCCCCAGGCTGGACATCGGCACGCGTTTCCTCCTGGCGTTCCTGCCCCGGATGAAACCGGCACGGCACGCTGTCGACCTCGGCTGCGGCACCGGAATCCTTGCCGCGATGTACGCGCGGCAGTTCCCGGCAGCCGCCGTGACAGCCACCGACCAGTCCGCGGCCGCAGTGCAGTCCGCCCTTGCCACCGCCCGCGCAAACGGCATGGCAGACCGCATCAGCGTTCTGCAGGACGATGCGCTGAGCACCTTCCCGGACGCCGCCGTGGACACCGTGCTGCTCAACCCGCCCTTCCACGTTGGTGCGGGCGTCCACGCCGGTGCCGGCCTCAAGATGATCCAGGCAGCCGGGCGGGTGCTGGCTCCCGGCGGCGAGCTGTGGACGGTCTTCAACCGGCACCTCGCCTACCTGCCGGCGTTGGAACGGTACGTGGGGCCCACCGTGGTGGAGGGGCGGAACCCCAAGTTCACCGTCACCCGAAGCACCCGCCGCCCCCTCTGACTGGAACGCGCCCGGCCACCGGGAGTCCACCGCCGGGAACCGCGGATCCTGCCGCGCCGCGCCGCCGCCCGCGCATATGGGCGGGGGACCACCCTTAACGTACGATTCAAAGCATCACCATCACGAGGTAGCCGAAGACGTTTAGGGGACACAGTGTCTGAGATCCGCCAATCCTCTCCGAGACGCGGAACCAACTTGCCCAGGATGGGGGATTTCAACCTCACCGTCATCCTTGACGCAATCCGCAGGACGTCCGGTGGCCTGAGCCGCGTTGAACTGGCCCAGATCGTGGGCCTGTCCCCGCAGACCATTTCGAACATCTCGCGCCGCCTGCTGGACCAGAACCTGATTGTCGAGGCCGGCAAGGAGGGTACCGGCCCGGGCAAGCCGCGCACCATCCTCCGCCTCAATCCCGGCGGCATGTACGCCCTTGGTGTCCACCTGGACCCCGCAGTCACCACGTTCGTGGTGCTGGACCTCGTGGGAGCTGTTGTCCGGCACTCGCGGATCAAAACCCCCGGCGGAAACGATCCCTCCGCCGTGATCAGCACCATCGCTGCGGAAATCGACCAGCTTGTCGCCGATTCCGGCGTAGACCGCAGCCGCATCGCCGGCCTGGGCGTGGCTGCGCCCGGCCCCATCGACCTGGACAACGGCACGGTCGTGGATCCACCACTGCTGCCCGGCTGGGACAGGGTGGAGCTGCGCGAAGCGCTGGCCGGGGCCACCGGTTACTCGGTACTCGTTGACAAGGACGTCACCAGCGCCGCCGTGGCGGAGACATGGGCAGGCGGGCCCAGCGGCGCCGGCAGCTTCGTCTTCATGTATATGGGCACAGGCATCGGCTGCGGCATCGTCCTGAACGACGAAGTGGTCCGCGGCACGTCCGGCAACGCCGGGGAGATAGGACACATCATCGTCGATCCCGACGGCCCACCCTGCGACTGCGGCCTGCGCGGCTGCGTGAAATCCTCCTGCATCCCGCAGGTCCTGGTGGCGGAGGCGGAAGCAGCGGGCATCCTGGACGGATCCCGCGCGGGTAACAGCGGCGCCGAAGTCCAGCAAAGCTTCGCCCGGCTGTGCGCACTCGCCGACGGCGGGGACGAACGCGCCGCTGCCATCCTGGACAAATCCGCCGTCCTGGTGGCCCGGGCGGTCTCCGTTGTCACCAACACCCTCGACGTGGAACGCGTCGTTTTCGGCGGCCCCTTCTGGAGCGGACTGGCGGAGCGCTACCTGGAGCTGATTCCGCCACTCCTGGATGCCAACAGCGACGTCAGGCTGATCCACCCCATCGAGGTTGTTGGCACGGGCGTCGGGGAGGACGTGGGAGCCATCGGCGCCGCCTCGCTGGTCCTGGAACATACCCTCGCGCCCCGGGCCCAACGGCTCCTGCTGGAAAGCTGAGGAACAGCATGCTTCGCCGGACATCGAAAACCGTCTCCCTGCTGGCCGCCGTGGTCCTTGCCCTTGCGGCCTGCACTCCCGGAAACCCAGCCGAGGGAAACAAGACCATCAAGGTGGCCTACCAGAAAACGGATTCGTTCAAGACCCTGGACACCATGTTCCAGGATGCGAAAAAAGAGTTCGAAGCCGCACACCAGGGCGTCACCATCGAACTGCAGCCCATCCAGGCGAACGACGACGACTACGGCACAAAGCTGGCCCTGGCCCTTCGCTCGCCTGCCACTGCTCCGGACGTCTTCTACGAAGACACCTTCAAGGTCCGCTCCGACGTGGACGCCGGGTACCTCCTGAAGCTGGACAGCCGGCTGGCCGGATGGGGTGACTGGGACAAGTTCAGCGACGGCGCCAAGGAGGCCGGGAAAGCGGACGACGGCGGCACGTACGCGGTGCCGCTGGGCACCGACACCAGGGCCATCTGGTACAACAAAAAGGTCTTTGCGGCCGCCGGCATTGGGTTGCCGTGGCGCCCGTCCAGCTGGCAGGACATCCTGGACACCGCAAGGAAGATCAAGGCATCCAACCCGGACGTCATCCCCTTCAACATGTATGCCGGCAAGGGCACAGGTGAAGGGACCGTGATGCAGGGCTTCTATGAGCTCCTCTATGGAACCGGGGCAAGCCTCTATGACACGGATTCGAAAAAGTGGGTCGTTGGGTCTGCCGGCTTCAAGGACTCGCTGACCTTCCTCAAGACCCTTTACGGCGAGAACCTCGCAGTGGCCCCGGCCGAGGCGCTGGACCCGAACATCTGGAAGAAGGTGTTCGGTGAATGGTTCCCGAAAGCAAAGCTCGGGGCAACCGTGGAAGGCTCCTACGCGCCGTCGTTCTGGCAGGCCGGTGGAAGCTACGCGTGGCCGGGCTACGAACAGGACATGGGCGTGGCCCCGTTCCCGACGCAGAACGGCGGCGCCCCCGGCGCGGTCAGCATGTCCGGCGGGTGGACCCTTGCCGTCGGGGCGGAAACCAAGCAGCCCGACCTTGCCTTCAACTTCCTCACCACGGCACTCAATGCCAAGAACTCGCTGGCCTTCACGGTGGCCAGCTCACAGATCGCCGTCCGGACCGACGTGGCCGCCGACCCCGCCTACCAGTCCGCCAACCCGTTCGTGAAGGACGTGTCCGGCCTGGTGGCCGTCACCAAATTCCGGCCTGCCACCTCCGACTATCCGCGGATTTCCGCTGCCGTCCAGGAAGCCACCGAGGCCGTGATCACCGGCAGCAGGAGCCCTGAACAGGCAGCGGCCGACTATGACACAGCCGTGGCCGGCATCGTGGGCGGCGACAAGACCGTCCGGAAGTAGCGTTGGCGGCCCACCACCGGACACGGCAGCTGCTCCGCTACCTGCCCGTCCTGCCTGCCGTCCTGCTGCTGCTCGTCTTCCTGGCCGGCCCGGTACTGTGGGCCTTCAACGCCTCGCTCACCAACGCCGGACTGACCGGCCGCAACGCAAGGAACCCCCAATGGGTGGGGCTGGAGAACTACCAGCGGCTGCTGGAGGACCCCGTCTTCCCGCTCTCGCTGGCGCTGACGGTCCTGTTTGTCGCAGGCTCGGCAGTCCTGGGCCAGAATGTGCTGGGACTGGCCCTCGCCGTCCTCATGCGCCGCGCACGTCCGATGGTCTCGGCAACTGTTGGCACCGCCGTCGTGGCCGCCTGGGTCCTGCCGGAAATCG
The DNA here is from genome assembly GCF_019977375.1 of Arthrobacter sp. NicSoilB11. Classification (NCBI taxonomy): domain Bacteria; kingdom Bacillati; phylum Actinomycetota; class Actinomycetes; order Micrococcales; family Micrococcaceae; genus Arthrobacter; species Arthrobacter sp. NicSoilB11. Next base: position 2,474,550 of record NZ_AP024657.1, on the reverse strand, counting down.
TTGCCGCGTTCGCCGCCTATGCCTTCTTCAGCCGCGACGGCACGCTTAACCAATTGCTGGGCCGCTTCGGTGCGGGGGAAACCGACTGGCTCTACACCGTGCCCATGGCCGCCGTGATCCTGGCAAACGTGTGGCGCGGGACCGCCTTTTCCATGCTGGTGTACCGGGCAGCGCTCAACGGCGTCCCGGCAGAGCTGACCGAGGCCGCGCACATGGACGGGGCCGGTGCCTGGCAGCGGCTGGCGTTCATCACGCTGCCGGTGATCCGCGGCAGCATCGCCACCAACCTGATGCTGGTTACCCTGCAGACCCTGGCTGTCTTCACCCTGATTTGGGTCATGACTGCGGGCGGACCGGCCAACGGCAGCACCACGCTGCCTGTCCTGGCCTACCAGGAAGCCTTCAAATTCGGTGACATCGGCTACGGCACCGCCGTAGCGTCCGTCCTCATCCTGATCGGCGCCGTCTTTGGCGCAGCCTATCTCCGCCTCCTCAGTGAGCAGAAGCCGTGACTGCACCGAAATGGGCGGGACGGCGGCTCCCGCAGCAACAGCCCGGCCAGCCCAGCCCCAGCCGTCCACGCCGAGTGCAGCCCAGGCGCGGCCGTACCCGGGGCAACGCGTGGGCGGACGCGGTCCTGGTGCTGATTGGCGCCTGCTTCCTGCTGCCGTTGTTGTGGCTGGTGTTCGGTTCCGTGGATCCGGCCGCCGGACACGGCATCAGGGTTCCGCAGCAGCCCGGCCTGGACAATTTTGCTGCCGTCCTGACCCCCGAACTGCTGTTTCGTCCGCTGTGGAACAGCCTGCTGCTGTCCGCGGGGACCGGAACGGTTACCCTGGCGGCGGCCGTGCTTGCGGCGTACCCGCTCTCCCGCTACCAGTCCAGGTTCAACAAGCCGTTCCTGTACGGCATCCTGTTTGGCACCTGCCTTCCCGTTACCGCCATCATGGTGCCGGTCTACGGACTGTTCGTGCAGCTGCACCTGCTGGATTCCCTGCCCGCCACGGTGCTTTTCCTGGCCGCCACCAGCCTGCCGATGGCGATCTGGATGACCAGGAACTTCATGGACGCCGTGCCTCTGGCCCTGGAGGAGGCGGCCTGGGTGGACGGCGCCTCCAGGCTGGCCGCCCTGCGATCGATCGTGCTTCCGCTCATGCGCCCGGGCCTGGGGGTGGTGTTCATCTTTGTGTTCATCCAGGCTTGGGGGAACTTCTTTGTTCCGTTCGTACTCCTGCTGTCCGAGGGCCGGCAGCCGGCGGCAGTGTCGATCTTCAGCTTCTTCGGCCAGCACGGGGCAGTGGCCTACGGCCAGCTGGCCGCATTCTCGATCCTCTATTCGGTCCCGGTCCTGGCCCTCTACGTCTTCGTGGCACGCGGATCCGGCAACTCGCTGGCCCTTGCGGGCGCAGTCAGGGGTTAGTCGATGTCCTCAAAGACCACGCCGAACGGCAGGGTGTCGTCGAGGTGGGCCTGGTGCCCGGTGGAGCCCGGGTTGTAAACCACCCGGACACCGTGCAGCTTTTCCGCCGCAGACTGCATCAGGACAGGCCGGACCGTATCGATGAACATCTGGCTCTTGTCGGCGAGGTATTCCTTGTAGGTGGCTGGAAGCTCGATCATGGCAAAAGGATAGACCTGCAGACCCCGCATGGGGAGGGGTGCCCATTGCCGGGTTCCGGGCGCCGGGCTTGGATAGGATGGCGGGCGGGACACGGCCTTCCGGACCGCGCGCCCATCACCGTCTTCAGGGGGAGATCCAGTGCTTTCGACCAGCGTGCCCGCAAGAATCCAGCCTGCGGAGCTGGCCAGGGCGCAGCGGGTGGCCGCCGGCGTCGCACGCAGTTTCGATGCCAAGGTGGTGGGCCAGTCCCGGCTGCGGGAATCGCTGCTGGTGGGCCTGCTGACCGGCGGCCACATCCTGCTTGAGAGCGTACCGGGACTGGCCAAAACCACTGCGGCCCAAACGCTGGCCGAAGCCGTCAGCGCCGAATTCCGCCGGATCCAGTGCACCCCGGACCTGCTGCCCAGCGACATTGTGGGCACCCAGATCTACGACGCCGCCAAGGGAACGTTCCGCACCCAGCTTGGCCCGGTCCATGCCAACATCGTCCTGCTCGATGAAATCAACCGGTCCAGCGCCAAAACCCAAAGCGCCATGCTGGAGGCGATGCAGGAACGCCAGACGTCCATCGGCGGCCAGGACTACCGCCTCCCGTCGCCGTTCCTGGTCCTGGCAACGCAGAACCCCATCGAGCACGAGGGTACATACCAGCTGCCCGAGGCCCAGATGGACCGCTTCATGCTCAAGGACGTCCTGGACTACCCCAGTCCTGCGGAAGAGGCGCAGATCATCGCCCGGATCGACGCCGGCGTCTTCACGCCGGAACAGAAACCGGCGGCGGCCGCTTCCCTTGATGCCATCCTGGAGATCCAGGAACTGACCAGGCGCATCTACATTGACCCGGCGGTGATCAACTACATTGTGGGCCTGGTGTACGTGACACGGAACGCGGCCCAGTACATTGACGCCCGGCTCGCCGGGTTCATCGAGTTCGGCGCCAGCCCCCGTGCGAGCATCGCCTTCAGCCAGGCCGCCCGCGCCGTGGCACTGCTGAACGGCCGCGACCACGTCATTCCCGAGGACGTCAAGGCGCTGGCCCATCGGGTGCTGCGGCACCGCCTGATCCTGAACTTTGACGCGGTGGCCCAACAGGTTCCGGTGGAATCGGTAATCGACGCGGTCGTCGCCGCTGTCCAGACTCCCTGAACCCCTATGGCCGGCCTCCTCCAGCGGGTGAAATCGAAGATGGCCATCTTCGCCCACCGCAAAGCCCGCGGCATGCTCGACGGCGAATACGGTTCGGTGTTCAAGGGCCGCAGCCTGGACTTCGATGACCTGCGCGGCTATGTGCCCGGGGACGAAGTGCGCGACATTGACTGGAAGGCCACCGCGCGCCACGGCTCACCCCTGATCAGGCGCTACGCCGCCGTCCGCCGGCAGACTGTCCTCCTGGTCACCGATACCGGGCGCAACATGGCGGCGGAGGCCCGGTCAGGGGAGGCGAAGAAGGACATTGCCGTGCTCGCCCTGGGGGTCCTTGGCTACCTGGCCCACCGGCACGGGGACCTGGTGGGGCTCGTCTGCGGTGATTCAACGGCCACGCGTTCCCTGCCCGCAAAGGGCGGCGAGGCCCACCTGGAGCGGCTGCTGGGGCACGTGGACTCCCACACGAGCCTCGACGCGGCGCCCAGCCGGATCCAGGAACAGCTCGAGTACACGGCGCGCACCATCAAGGGACGCCACCTGCTGTTCGTCGTCGCGGACGAGATTGCCGCAGACGATGCCATGGCCCAACTCCTCCGCAGGCTGCGCGCCCAGCACGAGATCCTCTGGCTGACCGTCAGGGACGCAGACCTGGCACCATATCCCCTGACCGGTCAGGTTCCAAGCGCGGAGGTGGACTACTGCAGCGTGGCCGATTCCGCCCTGCTGCCATGGCAGCCTGCTGCGTCCGCTGCGGTGAAGGCCGCTTACACCAGGGCCACCGCAGAGCGCGACGCGGCGCGCAGGGCCATGCTCCGGGCCGCGGGGATTACTGAGGGGGAGGTGGCAGGCAGCGGAGACGTCATCACGGGTCTCTTCGCCCTGCTGGAGAGGCACCGGCGTGCAGGCTGATCCCGGATTCTATGGCCCGCTGCAGTACAGCCCCGCCTGGCTGTGGTGCGGCGCAGCACTGCTGGCACTGGTGGCCGGGTGGTACGCCTACGTGTTTGCCTCCACCCGCAAGGCGGAACGCTCAGCGCAGCGCAGCTCCAAGCCCGGCAGGTCCGCCCTGACCGACCTGCCGGCCCTCAAAGCCGCGTACCTTCAGCGCATCAACGAGGTGGAGGAGGCAGCGGCAGCCGGGCATCTCGAGGCACGCGGAGCGCACCAGCAGCTCAGCCTGCTGCTGCGCGGGTTCGTCCGCGATGCAACCGGAGTGGACGCCACCAGGATGACGCACCACGATTTGGCGCGCCACCCGCTCCCGGCGGCGGCCGACGTCGTCCAAGCTCTGTACCCCGCTGAATTCGGCCCCGGTCCGCTGCCGTCCGTGAGCGTGTCGGCAGCAAAAGCTTCGGCGGCGGTGCGCTCGTGGAGCTGATGTTCTGGTGGCTGCTGCCGGTTGCGGCCGCTGCCGCAGGAGCGGCGGTATGGGCTGCCTTGCGCAGCAACCGGTTGTCCAACGGACGACGGCGGCCGGTTGCCCACGCCGACAGGCTGACCGCGCTGCCCGAATACCAGGCAGCCCTTCGCCGGCACCGGCGGTGGCTGGTCCTGGCCGGTGCCGCCTGCGCCGTGCTGCTGGTTTCCACTGCGGTTGCGGCGGCCCGCCCCCTTGACGTGTCCACCCTCCGTCCGGAGCAGCACAACCGCGACATCATGCTCTGCCTGGACACCTCCGGATCGATGAGCAGTGCCGACGCGGCAGTGGCGGACGTCTTTGCTGGCCTGGCACGGGAGTTCGACGGTGAACGGATCGGCCTGACCATCATTGACAGCACCGCCATCCAGGTCTTTCCACTGACCGACGACTACCACTACGCCCAGGAGCAGCTCCACCTCGCGAGGGACGCGTTCGACGGCAAGCAGGGCAGCTCCGGATTCTTCGACGGCACATGGAGCGGCAGGGGTTCGTCACTGATAGGCGACGGCCTGGCATCGTGCATCAACAGCTTTCCCGGCTCCGACGCTGCGGGAAGCAACGCTCCCCGGCGCTCGCGGTCGGTGGTGCTGGCCACGGACAACTTGCTCTCCGGTGAACCGATCATGACCCTGGAGCAGGCGGCGCGGCTGGCCAAGGACCGATCGGTGCACGTCCACGCGCTGAACCCGGGGGACCTGGACTATGGCAGCGGGACCGGCCAGCCCGGTGCCCAGCTCCGGGCGGCAGCGGAGTCCACGGGCGGCTCGTATTACGCCCTGGACAGCCCTGCTGCCGTTGCCGGAATAGTCACCGCCGTGGAGAGAACTGAAACGGCGGCCATCCAGGGCGCGCCGCGTGCTGTGTTCTCGGAGGTACCTGGCCTGCCGCTGGCTGCTGGGCTGTTGTCCGCCCTGGCCCTGTGCGCAGTCCTGTGGCGGCTGCAGCCGGGCCGCCGCGGCAGCAGGGGGTGGCTGCGGCGGGGCGCCGTGGTGCTGCTGGTCATGGCGGCCGCCCTGCGGCCCGGCCTGCCCGGCGGATCGGTCCAGGCTGCCGCCGCCGACCTCAACGTGTTCTTCGTGGTGGACACCACCACCAGCATGGTGGCCGAGGACTACGGCAACGGCAGCCCGCGGCTGGAAGGCGTCCGGAAGGACATCATGGCAATCGCCGGGCAGTTGCCCGGCGCCCGCTTTTCAGTCATCACGTTCGACACCACCGCCCACGTCCGCATGCCCCTCAGCACGGATACGCTGGCACTCGAGACCATCACGGATGTCCTGGAACCCCAGGTGACTGCGTACGCCAAAGGCAGCAGCATCACCGCGGCGAGGCAGGTGCTCGCAGAGCAATTGGCCGCCGCCAGGGACGGCCATCCGGGCCGGCCCCGGCTGGTGTATTACCTGGGCGACGGCGAACAGACCAGCGGCAGGGAACCCGGGGCAATGACATTCGACGGCGGCCTGGTGGCCGGGGGAGCGGTGCTGGGCTACGGGACGGCGGCGGGCGGCCGGATGAAGGAGAACAGCGGACAGGAGATCACCGGACAGGAGAACAAAGGCCAGGAGAACAAAGGACAGGACAACTCAGGGCAGGAGGACGACGGCGGCACGTATGTCCAGGACAACCGCGCCGGCACCAGCGGAGACGCACTGTCGGTCATCGACGAGGGGAGGCTACGGACCATCGCCGGCCAGCTCGGCGTGCCCTACGTCCACCGCGCCGCCGGCGATCCCGTGGGGGACATGATGCAGCAGGCACGCCCCGGCAGGGTGGAACGTGCGGATGGAGACGGCCCGACGGCGGCCGCAGCCGAGCTGTACTGGATCTTCGCCGCCGGCGCCTTCCTGCTGGCCCTGCCGGAGGCGGTGGGCATCGTCCGGCAGCTGTGCGGGTTGCCCCGCATGCGCCGCAGCGGAGGGGACCGGTGACTGCCAGGGCCCGCAGGAAACGCCTGCTCCTCTGGTCGGCGGTGCCCGTAATGCTGCTGCTGTGCGTCGCCGCCAAACTCCTGAGCCTCAATGTTCTTGCGGACCGTGCCGCGACCGGTTTTGCGGCAGGGAATGCGCCCGCCGTGGATGCCGCAGCAGAGGGCCTTGGCCTGGCCAACCTGGTGGAACCGCACAAGGCGCCGTTCGCTGCCGGTGACGCCGCGGTGCTGGCAGGTGACTATGGGGAGGCGAAGGCCCTGTTCGAACAGGCGCTGGGACTGGTCCCGGACGGAGCCGGCGATGAATGCCTGGTCCTGGTGAACCTTGTCCTGGTGACCGAACGCCTGGGCGACCAGCGGCTCCAGGCCGGGGACCCGTCGTCGGCCGTTCCGCTTTTCAACGAAGCACTGGCAACCGCCGGGCAGGCACCGGAAGGCTGCCTGTCCCCGGACGCGGCAGCAGGAGCGGACAGGAGGTTGGCCGAAGCGCGGGAACGGCTGGAAGGAAAGCTTGGCGCCGCCGGACGGCCGGAGGACCCGGAGGATGCGCCGGGAAATGAATCCCCGCAGGACGGGTCAGCGGCTGCACAGCAAAGCCAGCTGGACCGGCTCCAGGAGAATTCACGGCAGGCCCAGCGGGAGCGGAACAGCGGGCGCGAACGGGAAGAATACCTGGACAGCGGCACTGGCACGGCGCCGGACCGCCCTTGGTAGGAACCCCGCCAGGCGAAGAAAATTCTGCCGCCGCAGGAAACAGCCCGTAAAAGTGCGTCTTAATTCGGCCCCGACTTGTCCCGGCCCCGCCCGGCCCCATAGAGTCATAGACAAGTTACCGCGGTAACGTGTCAGCGATCCTCCGTTCCGGAGGGTGTGGGTGCCCCCATGTGGGCCTGACATTTGCTCACGGACTACTTCATTCAAGGCGTAACAGTCGCGGCTGCGTCCTCGTGGAGTCCCTCCGTGTTCCCCAAACTCAAATTCATTGCCGGTTTCCTGTCCTGTTTCGTGGCAGGGAACCCCCAATGGCCCAAAGCCAAGGACGCAAATGTCACCACCAAGCCTGATTGACGCACATCCCAACCTCTCCGACACCGCTCCGGTGGCGCTTTCCTATGAGCTGTTCCCGCCGCGCTCTCCCGCGGCAGCGGAGACGCTCTGGACCACCATCCGCGAGTTGGAAGCCACTGAACCGGACTACGTGTCCGTCACGTACGGCGCCAGCGGATCCAACCGGGACACCGCCGTCGAACTCATCAACCGGCTCCTGCTGGAAACCACGCTGCGGCCGCTGGCCCACCTCACCTGCGTGGGCAACACGCCGCAGGAACTTGCCGCGATCGTCGGCGAACTGCTGGACACCGGGGTTCGGGGCATCCTCGCCCTCCGCGGAGACCTTCCCAAGGACGCCAGCGCCCCGGCCACGGGTTCGCTCCGGTACGCCCAGGACCTGATCGAACTCATCCGCCGTGTGGAGCAGCGCCGGTCGGCCCTGCTGTGCGCAGGAAAGATCGCAGTGGGCGTGGCTGCATATCCAACCCGGCATCCGGAGTCGCCCAGCGAGGAGCACGACGTCGAGGTGCTGCTTGCCAAGCAGCGGTCCGGCGCGGATTTCGCCATCACCCAGGTGTTCTTCGAGACCAGGCAGTACGCCGACCTCCTCACCCGGGCCCGCCGTGCCGGGGTGACCATCCCGATCATCCCGGGCGTCATGCCGCTGACCAGCCTCCGCCGGTTGAACCGGCTGGGCCAGCTGACGGGCGTGGAACCCGCCCCGGAACTGATGGCCCGCCTGGCCGCAGCGGACTCCGACCTCGAACGCCTCCACATTGGTGTCGACGCCACCGTTGACCTGGCCAACGCCGCCCTTGATGCGGGTGCACCCGGCATCCACATCTACACCTTCAACGAGCACCAGAGTGCCTTGGAAGTGCTGGACAAGCTGGCCCTGCCGCGGCGCAGCCGTCCCGGCACCCGCCGCGAATCGATCGCCCGCAGCCAGCTCGCCAGCTGACCGGCGCCCACCTCACCAGCTTTCCTTCACCCACGCAGCGTTCGTACACGCCGCGTTCATCCGTGCTGCGTTCATCCGCGCACGCCCTCGACATCAGGAGTAACCCCATGACTGAACAGAACACCGCCCGCACGCCGTTTCCGGCAGCTTCACTCCTCGGCTACCCGCGGATCGGCCGCCGCCGCGAACTGAAGAAGGCCGTTGAGGCCTACTGGGCCGGCAGGATCGACGCCGGCGCCCTGGACGCCGCCGCCAAGGACATCCAGCTCAGCATCGCCAAACGCCTGCAGGAACTGGGCCTCACCGAAGCCGCAGCGGTCCCGGGCACGTTCTCCTACTACGACCAGGTCCTGGACACCACCGCGCACCTTGGCGCGGTACCGGCCCGGTTCGGCAAGCTCCTCAACGCCGGGGGCCAGCTGGACATCGACGGCTACTTCACGCTGGCCCGCGGCAACAAGGAACAGCAGCCGCTGGAGATGACCAAGTGGTTCGACACCAACTACCACTACCTGGTTCCGGAGATCGGCCCGGAGACCAAGTTCACCCTTGCGTCCACCGCCAAGGTTGACGAGTTCGCCTTCGCGCTGGCCAACGGCATCGAGACCCGCCCCTACATCGTGGGCCCGGTCACCTACCTGCTGCTGTCCAAAGCTTCCGACGACGCCCCCGCCGGCTTCGCGCCGCTGTCCCGCCTCGAAGACATCCTGCCCGTCTACGTGCAGCTGCTCGAAAAGCTCGCCGAAGCAGGCGCCGGCTGGATCCAGCTCGACGAGCCCGCACTCGTGGTTGACCAGGACACCCCGGCCGTCGAAATCGAAGCAGCCGTGGCCCGCGCCTACGAGGTCCTCACCGCTGCGGCCAACCGCCCGCAGATCCTCGTCTCCACCCCATACGGTTCCCTCGACGGACAGCTTGGGACCCTCGCCGCCACCAACATCGACGCCCTGCATATCGATGTCTTCAAGGGCGCCGTCCCCTCCGCAGCGGCACTCGCCGCGCTGGGCAACAAAACCCTGGTTGCCGGCGTCGTGGACGGCCACAACATCTGGCGCAACGACCTCGCCGCTTCGGCTGCCAAGCTGGATGAACTGACGGCAGCTGCCGGCAGGGTCACCGTTTCCACGTCCACCTCCACCCAGCACGTTCCCCATGACGTCGAGGAGGAGACACAGCTCTCCCAGCAGCTCCGCAGCTGGCTGGCGTTCTCGGACCAGAAGGCCGTGGAGGTCAAAACCCTCGCGTCCTACCTGGCCGACCCCGCTTCCGCCAAGGCCGCCATTGACCAGGCAACCGCCGTGATCGCTTCCCGCGCCTCCGCAGAGGGCGTCCGCCGCGCTGACGTCCGGGCCCGCACCGAGGCACTGACCGCAGCCGACTTCACCCGCTCCGACTATGCGGTCCGTGAAGCGGCGCAGGAGGAAGCACTGCACCTGCCGCCCCTGCCCACCACCACCATCGGCTCCTTCCCCCAGACCTCGGACATCAGGTCGGCGCGCGCCCGGAACAACAAGGGTGAGCTCACCGACGACCAGTACGCGCAGCTGATGAAGGACGAAATCAAGCGTGTGGTGGAGCTGCAGGAAGAGCTCGGCTACGACGTCCTGGTGCACGGCGAACCGGAGCGCAACGACATGGTCCAGTACTTCGCCGAGAACCTCGAGGGCTTCGACGTCACCGTCCACGGCTGGGTGCAGTCCTACGGTTCACGCTGTACGCGTCCGTCCATCCTCTGGGGCGACGTCACCCGCAGCGCCCCCATCACCGTTGAGTGGGCCAAGTACGCCCAGTCCCTGACCAGCAAGCCGATGAAGGGCATGCTCACCGGCCCCGTCACCATCCTGGCCTGGTCCTTCGTCCGCGACGACCAGCCCCTCGGCGAGACCGCCAACCAGGTCGGCCTGGCCCTGCGCGACGAAATCGCCGACCTGGAAGCTGCCGGCATCAAGGTCATCCAGGTGGACGAGCCCGCCCTGCGCGAACTGCTCCCACTGCGCAAGGCCGACCAGGCGGATTACTTGAAGTGGTCTGTTGACTCCTTCCGCCTGGCCACCGCCGGCGCCGCCGACTCCACGCAGATCCACACCCACCTCTGCTACTCCGAGTTCGGCGTGATCATCGACGCGATCGACGGGCTGGACGCGGACGTCACCTCCATCGAGGCTGCGCGCTCCAGGATGGAGGTTGTCCACGACCTCGAGTCGCACGGCTTCGGCCGCGGTGTGGGCCCGGGCGTCTACGACATCCACTCGCCGCGTGTTCCGGGCGAGCAGGAAGTCACCGAGCTGCTGGCCACCGCCGTCAAGCACGTTCCGTCCCGCCAGCTGTGGGTCAACCCGGACTGCGGCCTGAAGACCCGGGGCTACGCCGAGACCGAAGAGTCCCTGCGCAACCTGGTCAAGGCCACGCAGACGGTCCGGGCCGGCCTGCTGGAGGCGGCCAAGTAAGACGGGAAACGACGCAACCGCGGCCGGTCACCCCAGGTGGCCGGCCGCCGTCGTCTGCGTCATCCGCCACCCGCTGACGGCCAGCCACACGGCCGCCACAACAATGGCCACAATGCCCACAAGCGTGGGCAACGAATTGGCTGCCGAAAATCCGGATTCCCCGATGATCCACCCCTGCGCCACATACGCCAGCCCGGACAGCGCCATGAGGTAGCCAACAATCCGGGAGGTGTGGCGGGCTGCGGCCACAGCAACACCAACCAGTACCAAGGCGGCACCCAGCAGGATGCTCTGGTAGCTGCGCATTCCCCATTCCAGCCAGCGGATGCCTTCAGCCGTGGCAAAACGGGGCGGCTTTTCCGGGTCCGGGGCAGCAGCCCACGCGTCCACCGCCTGTTTCAGGGCCACCCCGTCAACTGCCTGCAGGGCGGCGTAGAGCACAACTGCAGCAGCGGCGGACAGAGCACCAAACCGTGCGGCCCAGGCCAACGGGCGGCGCTGGACGCCGAGCGCGGTGCCCAACGTAACAAGTCCGGCCCCCACCAGCGCCATTCCCACGAACTGGCCCAGGTGCACGGCGGTCCAGATCCCGCTGTTGGCATAGGCGGTGAAGGACGCCACGTGGTCGTTGGCGTCGTGGGACTCGGCATGCAGGAGGCCGGCGAGAATCGAAACAAGCACGCCGGCGAGGAGCAGCGACGAAGCCAGCCGCCAGATGCCACGCCTGTCATCAACCACATCCATGGCCGCCCACCATCCTTGGTGCCCGGGCGCTGTCGACCGGTCGACGGCCTAGGACTCCCAGACGATCTCGTCGTCCACCACGCCGTCCTGGTCGGCGGACGCCACCAGGACCTCGTCCGTGAAGTGCTCGCCCAGGGTGAAATCCAGGACAAAGTAGCGCTCGGGCTGGCCGGGGTAAATGCCCACATGGCCAAGTTTGAGGGCCTTGAGGAAGACCTCGTTGGTGAGCTGGCTGCGGTCCTGGACACCGAAAACCTTGTGCAGGTGCTCGTCCTTGAGGGCGTTGCAGTGGAAGTGCAGATACTCCTGCGGACTGGTGCCCTCCTGCTCAAGTTCCTCAGCGATCATCTCGCGGACCTCGTCCACCAGTTCCGGCAGGAAGCGCAGCCGGTACTCGACCTTGCGGAGCGCGGCTTCATCGAAGTTGTCGTGGGCGTTGATGTTCAGGTCGAGTTCCAGCGGGTGGCCACGCAGCTCATGTTTGGCGGCAAAGAGATGGTCCATGCCGTGGTTGAGCTCGATCTCCCCAAAGTGCTGGCTCGCTACCTTGTTCATATTCTCAACATAGACCCGAAGGGCAGACCATTCCAGCGTTCTGCCCTAATTCACTGCCGTGCGCATCCCGGCAAGGGTTTCGGCCAGGAGGTCAACGAAAAGCTGCACCCGTGCCGTCTTCCGGTCATTGATCAGCAGCGCAAACACGTTCCGGGCCAGCCGGATCTCCGGGACGTCCAGCACCACAACGCCTGCCGGCTTGTTCCGGAGCGCGAGTTCCGGAACCAAAGCGGCTCCCAGCCCTGCGGCGGCCATCTCCAGGCTGGCATGGAAATCGTCGCTGTGCGCCACCACCCTGGGGTGCAGGTTGCAGCCGGCAAACAGACGCTCGATCACCATGGCGTCACTGGTGCCGGGATGGTGCATGATCCACGGCATCTCCGAGAGGTGGTCGGCCGCGACCTTCGCGTCGGCCCGGAAACCCCAGCCGGCAGGCAGCACCACCCGGAAATCGTCGTCGCCAATCCATTGCCTGTTGATGGTGTTGGGCCAGGCGAAGCCGGTCTGGCCCACCTGGAACACCACGGCCAGGTCCAGGTCGCCGCCGGTACGCAGCCCCTGGATGGTTTGGCCGGGTTCAGCCACGGACACCTGCAGGTCGATCCCAAGTTTCTTCCACGCCGGGTTCTTCAGGATCCGCGGCAGGACATACGTGGCCAGGCTGGGGAAGATCCCCAGCCGCAGTTCCTGGCTTTCCGTGGCCTGGGTCCTGGAGGCGGCGGCCATCAGTGCCTCGATATCCGTGAGCACCTTTGCGGCGTGCCGCGTCATGACGACGGCGGCTTCCGTAGGAATCACGGCGCGCGCCGAACGCTGGAACAGGATGGTGCCCGTTTCCCGCTCCAAAGCCGACATCTGCTGGGACACAGCGGAGGCCGTGTAGCCGAGCGTTGCCGCTGCGGCAGCAAACGATCCCAGCCGCGTGACTTCAAGGAGGGTCTTCAGGTGCACCGGGTTTAACACCAGCCCACAGTACTTCACCCATCCACAGCCGGCACGGCACCGAATAGCCAGTTGTATACGCAGCCCAGCGGCAAATGTTCAGCAGAGGAGCATGAATTGTCACCTAACCCAGCAGGAAGTCCAGGCGGGCGGCGGCGCGTCGCCGTGATCGGCAGCGGCGTGGCCGGATTGACGGCCGCCTACGTGCTGAACAGGCAGGACGACGTCACCCTGTTCGAGGCGGACTCACGGCTGGGAGGCCATGCCCACACCCACGACATGCCGCAGCCCGACGGCAGCGTCATCGGGGTGGACACCGGGTTCATCGTGCACAACGAACGGACCTATCCCACACTGCTGCGGTTGTTCGCCGAACTCGGCGTCGAGACCCAGGACTCCGAGATGAGCATGTCAATCCGCTGCGACGGCTGCGGGCTGGAATACGCGGGGGCACGGGACGGCGCCCGCGGCATCATCGCCAAACCCTCCAGCCTGCTCCGCGGCCGCTACCTGCTGATGCTGCTGGAGGTGACCCGTTTCTACCGGAAGGCGAGGGAGTTGCTCAGGACCGCGCCGCCGTCGGCCGCCAGCGGCGAGGTGCCGGTGCCGGAACTGACACTTGGCGCGTTCCTGGAACGGGAGAAGTTCAGCCCTTACTTCATCTCCCACTTCATGACCCCCGTGGTCAGTGCAGTCTGGTCCTGCGACCCCACCACCGCCCTGGCCTACCCCGCGCGGTACCTCTTCACGTTCCTGGGCCACCACGGCATGCTGGGGATCAAGGGTTCGCCGCAGTGGCGCACCGTCACCGGCGGCTCTGCCCGGTACGTGGAAAAGCTCGCCGCCACGCTGGCCGACGTCCGGCTCAACACGCCCGTCACTGCCATCCGGCGCGTGCCCGACGGCGTGGAGCTCGCAACGGCCAGCGGGCCGGAAGAGTTTGACGCCGTCGTGGTCGCCACCCATCCCGCGCAGGCTCTCCGGTTCCTGTCCGACGCCACACCGGAAGAGAAGGAAGCGCTGGGCGGGATGCCGTATTCGGTGAACCACACCGTGTTCCACCGGGACCCGGCAGTCCTGCCTGCCGCGGACAACGCCAGGGCGTCGTGGAACTACCGGCTCCCGGCGTGCGACGCGCGACCCGACAAGGTTGTGGTGAGCTACGACCTGACCCGGCTGCAGCGGCTGCATCCCGTGGACGGAAAGCCGTACCTGGTGAGCCTGGGGGAGTCGGAACTGATTGCCGGCACCGCCGTGCTGGAGCGCATGGTGTACGAACATCCGCAATACACGCCGGAATCCCTCCGAGCCCAGCAGGCCATCGCCGCGCTGAGCGACAACCGGATCGCCTACGCCGGGGCCTACCTTGGCTGGGGCTTCCATGAGGACGGTGCCCTCTCCGGGGTGCGGGCGGCCGAGAAACTGGGCCGCACCTGGCCGGAGGCCCGCGCGGATGAACCGGGCAACTCCTCCGGCGAGGGGGAGCGGGAACTGCTGTCCACGGAACGGGCATGACCATGGACGCCTCGATTTTCCGCACGTCCATCTCCCATGTCCGGCGCAGCCCCTTGAAGAATGCGTTCACCTACCGCAGCTACAGCTGGTTCGTGGACCTGGACCACATGCCGCGCCTGCCGTTCCTGCTCCGGCCGCTGGCAGTGTTCCGCGCCGGAGACCACCTGGGCGATCCCGGCGCAAGCATTCGGGCCAACGTGGAGCGCTACCTGCGCACCCAGGGGGTGGAGCCCGACGGCGGACCCATCCACATGCTCACCAGTGCCAGGGTTTTTGGCTACGTCTTCAACCCGCTCACCCTGTTCTGGTGCTACCGCTCCACCGGGGAACTGCAGTGCGTGGTGGCCGAAGTCCACAACACCTACGGGGAGCGGCACTGCTACCTGCTGCGAACCGATCCCTCCGGGCGGGCCTCGGTGCCGAAGGCGTTCTACGTGTCACCCTTCAACGACGTCGACGGCGAGTACCGGATGAAGCTCCCGGCCCCGGGGGACAGGCTTGCCGTATCAATCATCCTGGAGCGGGAGGGGCACCGGCCCTTCGTGGCCACCATGGACGGACGGCGCCGCCCCGCCACGGTTTCGAACATCCTGGCGGCGGCTTTCGCGGTGCCTGCCGCGCCGCTGCTGGTATCCGCCCTGATCCGGATACAGGGCATTAAACTCTGGGCAAGACACCTGCCCGTCGTTGCCAGACCACCCCACACTTCACAGGAGGCAGTTCAATGACCATGACGGACGATAACGGCACCACCGCAGGCCGTGTCGAAGGCAAGGCCGGCGGACCATCCGCCGGACACGTGCCCGCAGCCTGGGGCGCAACCGGGGTGCCGGCGTCGCCCGCCATCATCAATCCCGACCTGTGGCCAGGTGTTGCCCAACCGCCGTCGGGCCTGAAAGCCGGACTGGCCGGCAGGACAGCGGGCCTGCTGTTCAGGGGTGCGGTCAAGCGGCTGCCGCTCCGCGTCGAATATCCGGACGGGTCCGTGCTCGGAACGGGCGGTCCGGAGGCCCCCGTGATGACCATGCTGCGGCCCGACGCCTTCGAGGCACGGATCGGAGACAACGGCCTGATCGGTCTGGGCGAATCCTTCATGGCCGGCGACTGGGAAGCCTCGGACCTCGCCGCGCTGCTCGAAGTCTTCGCTGCCTCCGTGGACACGCTGATCCCCATGCCGCTGCAGAAGCTGCGCTCGCTGTACCTGCCCCGGACACCCCGCCAGGAACGCAACGCCGAACAAAACACCCGCAGCAACATCTCCCGGCACTACGACCTGTCCAACGACCTGTTCTTCAACTTTCTGGATTCCACCATGAGCTACTCCTCGGCATTGTTCCCGGAGAAGGCGGGTCCGCTGTCCACCGTTGCATGGGAGTTCCTGGCCGAGGCCCAGCGGGCCAAGATCGACCGGCTGCTGGACAAGGCCGGCGTGGGCGAGGGGACGCGGCTGCTGGAAATCGGCACCGGCTGGGGCGAGCTTGCCCTGCGTGCCGCCGCCCGCGGCGCCACGGTCTACAGCGTCACGCTGTCCAGCGAGCAGCAGGCGCTGGCGCAGGAACGCATTGAGGATGCCGGATTCGCGGACCGCGTGACCGTTGCCCTGCAGGACTACCGGGCGGTGGAAGGCGAGTACGACGCCGTGGTCTCGGTGGAAATGATCGAGGCCGTGGGGTACGAGTACTGGCCCATTTATTTCCAGACCATCGACCGCGTGCTGGCACCCGGCGGAAAGGTGGCCATCCAGGCCATCACCATGCCGCACGGCCGCATGCTGGCCACCCGCAACGCCTACACCTGGGTGCACAAGTACATCTTCCCCGGCGGGTTCCTGCCGTCCGTCCGTGCCATCGAGAGCGTGACCCAGCAGCACACCACCCTTCGGGTAAGGGAGCGCATGGGGATGGGTGACCACTATGCCGCCACCTTGCGGCTGTGGGAGGAACGGTTCCTTTCCCGGTCCCGGGAAGTGGGGGAGCTCGGCTTCGATGCAGTGTTCCAGCGGATGTGGCTGTTCTACCTCTGCTACTCGCGCGCCGGTTTCCAGTCCGGTTACCTGGATGTCCAGCAGATCGTGCTGGACCGCCGGGAGGCGCAGCTATAGCATTCGGCAGAAGCAAGGGGAATCGGGGGTTCAGGCATGAAACTGAAGACAGTGGCATGGACGACGGCGGCGACGGCCGCCACAGCCGCCGCGGGCGGAGTGGCCACGGATCCGCAGGGCAGCTGGTACCTGCGGCTGCGCAAGCCGGACTGGCAGCCGCCGGCCATCGCCTTCCCGCTGGTGTGGACGGCCCTGTATGCAGACCTCGCGGTGACGTCCGCCGTCGCACTGGACCGGGCTGCTGAACTGGACCGGGCTGCTGAACTGGACCGGGCTGCTGCCACCCCGGCCGGCACATCCGACCCGGGTGGCAAGGGCTCCCGCCGGGAGCTCCGCGCCTACCGGAGTGCATTGGCTGCCAACCTGGTCCTCAATGCATCGTGGAGCTGGTTCTTCTGGCGCTCACGCAGGCCCTGGCTTGCGGCGGCCGAGGCCGCCCTGCTCGCCGCCAGCAGCGCCGATCTGGTGCGCCGCACCTATCGGCTGAACCGTGCGGCCGGGGTATCGCTGGCTCCCTACGCGGCGTGGTGCGGCTTCGCCACGGCGTTGTCCACCGCCATCGCCAACCTCAACTCCGCCAAGCGGTAGGAAACCCCGGGCAAGCTGGACACACCTTCGCCGCAGGGAGCGGAACCCGGGTCCGTGACCACTACATGTAGTGGTCACGGACCCTTTTCATGCGGAAGGAAACAGGGCGCGACACGCCGCAGCCGTGCGACACGCGGTCCTTTAAATGTGGCTAAGTACTCCACAGGGTGTGGACCCAGCCCGCAAAAAACCCGCGATTCCGGGCATTTTTCCCGCCCCTGCCTGTGGATTAACGGTGCATTAAATGACATACTTGTAATACATCATCTTGGGGTTCCAAAGAGGCGTCTGCACTACATGTAGTATCTACATACAGCTGGACGGGGACACCGGGCCGGCAAGATTTCAACTAAGGGGACAGGGACAAATGACCGTAACGGTTTACACGAAGCCTGCTTGTGTTCAGTGCAACGCCACCTACCGCGCGCTCGACAAGAAGGGCATCACCTACCAGAGCGTTGACATCTCCCAGGACGCCGAGGCACTCGAGCGCCTAAAGGCACTTGGCTACATGCAGGCTCCCGTTGTAGTCACCGACCAGGACCACTGGTCCGGCTTCCGCCCCGACAAGATCGAGGAACTGGCGCTTTCCGCCGTTTCCTCCGTGGCCTAGGAGTTCTGCTTTTCCTGCCGGCAACCATCAATCAGCTGAGGTGACTCACGTGGCAGCACCAGCAGCACAGCATGACCACGAGGCCTTACCAATTCACCAGGTTGTTTCGATCCACGCGGCTCAGCGCGTGGAGGTGTCCCCGCCGGCCGGGCCGCAGGACCAGGTTGAACCGGTCCGCACCGGCAGCCAGCTCATCTACTTTTCCTCCGCATCCGAGAACACCAGCCGCTTCGTCGCGAAGCTTGGCCGTGAGGTTGCCCGGATCCCGCTCTATCCAAAGGACGCACCCCTCCTCGCTACCCGGCCATTCGTGCTGGTGGTGCCCACCTACGGTGGCACCGGGGGAGAGGGGTCCGTTCCCAAGCAGGTCATCCGGTTCCTCAACAACCCGCAGAACAGGAAACTGCTCCGCGGCGTGATTGGCGCCGGAAACACAAACTTCGGGGACAACTACTGCATGGCCGGGGACATCATCGCCGCCAAATGCCACGTACCCCACCTCTATCGATTCGAACTTATGGGAACGCCGGAAGACGTTACCCGGGTCAACCAAGGATTGGACACGTTTTGGACACGACTGTCGCAGACACAGAAGTAACCAGGTCCCGGAAGCCTGAGATGCCCGCCGCGTATAAGGGGCTGGGCTATCACGAGCTGAACGCCATGTTGAACCTCTATGGTCCCAACGGCGAAATCCAGTTCGGCGCCGACCGCGAGGCCGCGCACCAGTACTTCCTGCAGCACGTGAACAACAACACGGTGTTCTTCCATGACCTGGAGGAGAAGCTCGACTACCTGGTGAAGAACCAGTACTACGAGCGCGAGACGCTGGACCAGTACACGATGAACTTCATCCGTGAGCTGTTCAACCGCGCCTACAAGAAGAAGTTCCGCTTCGAGACCTTCCTGGGTGCCTTCAAGTTCTACACCTCCTACACGCTGAAGACGTTCGACGGCAAGCGCTTCCTGGAGCGCTACGAGGACCGCGTCTGCATGGTGGCACTGCACCTGGCGCGCGGCAACGAGCAGCTGGCCCTGCAGATGGTGGATGAAATCATCGAAGGCCGTTTCCAGCCGGCCACCCCCACGTTCCTGAACGCGGGCAAGAAGCAGCGCGGCGAGCTGGTCTCCTGCTTCCTTCTCCGCATCGAAGACAACATGGAGTCGATCGGACGCTCCATCAACTCCGCCCTGCAGCTGTCCAAGCGCGGCGGCGGAGTGGCCTTCGCGCTGACCAACATCCGCGAGGTGGGCGCGCCCATCAAGCAGATCGAGAACCAGTCCTCCGGCGTCATTCCCGTGATGAAGCTCCTCGAAGACAGCTTCTCCTACGCCAACCAGCTCGGTGCCCGACAGGGTGCCGGCGCCGTGTACCTGCACGCGCACCACCCGGACATCTACCGGTTCCTGGACACCAAGCGCGAGAACGCGGACGAGAAAATCCGCATCAAGACCCTCTCCCTGGGCGTCGTCATTCCGGACATTACGTTCGAACTGGCCAAGAAGGACGAGGACATGTACCTGTTCTCGCCCTATGACGTCGAACGCGTCTATGGCATGCCGTTCTCGGACGTTTCGGTCACCGAGAAGTACTACGAGATGGTTGACGATTCCCGGATCAAGAAGACCAAGATCAAGGCACGCGAGTTCTTCCAGACCCTCGCCGAGATCCAGTTCGAATCCGGCTACCCGTACATCATGTTCGAGGACACCGTGAACCGGGCCAACCCGATCGACGGCAAGATCATCATGTCCAACCTGTGCTCGGAGATCCTCCAGGTTTCCCAGCCCACCACGTACAACGATGACCTGTCCTACGCCGACACCGGCAAGGACATCTCCTGCAACCTTGGTTCACTGAACATCGCCAAGACCATGGACTCGCCGGACTTCGGCCTGACCATCGAGACGGCCATCCGTTCCCTCTCGGCTGTCTCGGACATGTCCAACATCACCTCGGTGCCGTCCATCGCCAAGGGCAACGACCAGAGCCACGCGATTGGCCTGGGCCAAATGAACCTGCACGGCTACCTCGCGCGGGAGCGGGTCCACTACGGCTCTGAAGAGGGCCTGGACTTCACCAACATCTACTTCTACTCGGTGGTGTACCACGCCGTCCGCGCCTCCAACCTGCTGGCCATCGAAACCGGCCAGACGTTTGGCGGCTTCGAGAAGTCCAAGTACGCGTCGGGGGAGTTCTTCGACAAGTACACGGAGCAGGAATGGGTTCCGCAGACCGAGAAGGTCCGCGAGCTCTTCAAGAACGTGCACATCCCCACGCAGGAAGACTGGCGCGCGCTGAAGGCTTCGGTCATGGAGCACGGCATCTACAACCAGAACCTGCAGGCCGTGCCGCCGACGGGCTCGATCTCCTACATCAACAACTCCACCTCCTCGATCCACCCGGTGGCGTCCAAGATTGAGATCCGCAAGGAAGGCAAGCTGGGCCGCGTGTACTACCCGGCGCCGTACCTCACCAACGACAACCTGGAGTACTACCAGGATGCGTACGAGATCGGCTACGAGAAGGTCATCGACACCTACGCCGCCGCCACCCAGCACGTGGACCAGGGCCTGTCCCTGACGCTGTTCTTCAAGGACACCGCCACCACGCGCGACATCAACAAGGCCCAGATCTACGCCTGGAAGAAGGGCATCAAGACCATCTACTACATCCGTCTCCGCCAGCTCGCGCTGGAAGGGACCGAAGTTGAGGGCTGCGTCAGCTGCATGCTGTAGCTTCAACCAACGCGACAGTACGACGGCGGGCGCCCGCCCGCCGTCGTACGCTTTAACTTAGAGAAAACCCACCCAACGCATAGGGGATGACATGACCGAGAAGGTCAAGCTGCTCAGCCACGTCGAGGCCATCAACTGGAACCGCATCCAGGACGACAAGGACGTCGACGTCTGGAACCGCCTGGTCAACAACTTCTGGCTGCCGGAAAAGGTGCCGCTGTCCAACGACGTCCAGTCCTGGAACACGCTGACGCCGGCCGAGCAGCAGCTCACCATGCGCGTATTTACCGGCTTGACCCTGCTGGACACCATCCAGGGCACGGTCGGTGCGGTGTCCCTGATTCCGGATGCCCTCACTCCGCACGAGGAGGCTGTGTACACGAACATCGCCTTCATGGAGTCAGTGCACGCCAAGAGCTACTCCTCCATCTTCTCCACCCTGGCTTCCACCAAGGAAATCGACGAGGCATTCCGCTGGTCCACCGAGAACGAGAACCTTCAGAAGAAGGCGCAGATCGTCATGGACTACTACCAGGGTGACGATCCGCTGAAGCGGAAGGTGGCCTCCACGCTGCTGGAAAGCTTCCTGTTCTACTCGGGCTTCTACCTGCCCATGTACTGGTCCTCCCGCGCCAAGCTGACGAACACCGCCGACCTGATCCGCCTGATCATCCGTGACGAAGCTGTTCACGGTTACTACATCGGCTACAAGTTCCAGAAGGGCCTGGAAAAGGTCTCCGAGGAACGCCGCCAGGAGATCAAGGACTACACGTTCGAACTGCTGTTCGAGCTGTACGAAAACGAGGTCCAGTACACCCACGACCTTTACGACGGCGTGGGCCTGGCCGAGGACGTCAAGAAGTTCCTGCACTACAACGCCAACAAGGCCCTCATGAACCTGGGCTACGAGGCGATGTTCCCGGCGTCCGTCACCGACGTGAACCCGGCCATCCTGTCGGCCCTGTCCCCGAACGCTGACGAGAACCACGACTTCTTCTCGGGGTCAGGTTCGTCCTACGTGATCGGCAAGGCCGTCAACACGGAAGACGAGGACTGGGACTTCTAGGACGTTGTGAGACGTAGATCTAAGTAGAAGAACCAGTTCTTATTTGGAAGTCTTGGGACAGGTACATGGAAGTCATCCAACTAGCCTGGCATCCTGCACTACCCAACCGGGGGACTTCCGGCGTGGCGCCCATCTGACATCACGCTTATGGTCACGTAGCAGAGGGTCAATGGCCCGGATGCGTTGGGAAAAGGTGCGCGCTGCACAGCTGTATCCTTTACCACCATGCAAGCGCCGGTGTTCTTGCATCTCGCGACAAAGGGTCAAGCCAAGCTGCCCCTCTCCGCCTCCCATGGCCCCTCATCTTCGGTGTGGCTCCGTTGGTCCTGCACGGACAGCTCGTTCTGCTGCCATGTATAGCGTCTCGATGTTGATGGTCTTGTCCCTGTTGCTATATCTGCCCTACTTCAACCTTGCCTTTCACCTCGATCGGGCTAAGCGTGTGTCCATGTCCAGTGCGGGTGAACATTAACAATGCTGGGACAACATTTTGCCCAAGGGCCCCGGACCTTCATTGAAGTGGTCCCCGAAAGTTAGACCTGCAATGCGATGTCTTCACTTTAGCGGCCACTGATCAGGTCATCGAAGAAGGCTCCGTCCCACTCGGGACGGAGCCTTCTTCGGGGCGGCAGTACACACGCAGTCGTGACTAACAACGTCATTGTGTAGGTATTCTCACTGTTCCACCGATCAGCTACGCTCTGCCTGATAAAGCCTCGAGCAGCTTCGGCGTCACGCAGTCCGCTAGCCCCACCCACCAGGGCGGTGGCCCCGGGCGCCATGTGGGAGGGAGTCAGTTGTGACTCGGCGAGCTAAATGGATATGGGCAGTCACCTTCATCGCCCCTTGTCTAGGAGCGCTCGTTGGGTTTCTCCTCGGCGGGCCGGACGCGGCACTTTTGGGCTTTGGGAGCGCCCTTGCGCCGATCATCGTGATGCACATCCAGTGGAGAACCGAGCCCCCCGCGCAGACTCAGAATCTTTCAGGGAAGAGAGCCCTGAGAACGGGGACTGATCACCAAACCGAGCAAATTCTTGGATCATCCGTTACTCCTCAGAGTTGGACGACGAGTCGTTCGAGTGACTCAGGCGGCGATGGCCTTTGCGGCGGTATTGAACCGGGCTCAGTCCGTTGAGCTTCGTCGAGATTCTTTCGGTGTTGTACCAGTGGATGTATTCGTTCAGCGCCGTGGTGAGTGCATCGGTGCTGAGGAAGCGGACACGGTGGAAGAGTTCTTCCTTGAGGTGTCCGAAGAAGTTTTCCATCACGGCGTTGTCGTAGCAGTTGGCTTTGCGGGACATCGATTGAACCGCGCCGGCGTTCGCCAGGAGGCCCCGCCACGAGATGTGCTGGTACTGGAACCCCTGGTCCGAATGCACGAGTGGCTGCTGCCTAGGCTCCAAGCATTCCAAGGCTGCACGCAAGGAGCTGTTAGTTAGATCCAGGTTCGGGGATGTGCTGATGCTGTGGGCAATAATCTGCCGGTCAAAGAGGTCCATGACCGGCGAGAGGTAGAGCTTGCGGTCTCCGACACTGAACTCGGTCACGTCCGTTACCCACTTCTGGTTTGGGGCAGGGGCGTCGAACTTCCTGTTCAGGAGGTTGGGTGCGATGATGCCCGCCTCGCCTTGGTAGGAGTTGTAGCGTTTCCTGCGCCGGACCTTGCAGAAAAGGCCGAGTGTCCGCATCAACTTCAGCACGGTCTTTTTTGCCACCGCCCAGCCAAGATTGAGCAGTTCACTGTGCACACGCCGGTGCCCGTACCGGCCATGGTTCTTCTTGAAGATGTCCCTGATGGAGGCCTTGAGCTCCTCTTGCGGGTCAGGGGCTTGAAGGCGCGCCTGGTGATAGAAAAACGTGGATCGTGCAAGGCCTGAGACCTGAAGAAGAAGCGGCAGCGGGAAGTCAGCCTTGAGGGCGATGAGGGCCTGGACCTTCACTTTTGTTTTTGAGCCCTCAAGGCTCGCAATTTTCCCAGATATGCGACTTCGGCCCGCAGGCGTTCGTTCTCCCGCCGTAGCCGTTCCAGCCCGGATACCTCGGCAGGCGGCGGGGAATCGGGCTTCCGGGGTCTGCCCTTGGGCTTTGGGCGTAGGGCGTCAACGCCTTCACGACGGTAGGTACGCACCCACGACTTGAGGAGCACGGCCGATGATAAGCCGGCCTCTTCCGCCAGGTCCGGCGCGGTCTCGCCCGCGAGGAAACGTTGAACCAGGGCGAGCTTGAATTCGAACGTGTACGACTGAGCAGGCTTCGTCACCAGCGCACCCTGACCATGGATCCTCCACCGCTGATACAGCCTCTTAACAGGCCCACGAGCCTCACGAGACATACCCAGCATGGTGGCTGTCGCCGTGTAAGCAAGGCCTTTCTCAAACCACGCTACAGCCGTTGCGCGCTGATCGGCCGACAAAGAACTACTTGAACGCAAAACTGCTCCCCGGAAGTCGAAACTGAATTTTCAGTCCAACTTTCGGGGAGCAGTTCACATCGGACCGGGGCCTGGCGGGATCGGCTCAGGGAGCCACTGGGCAGACGTGTTCGTCTGAGTGCCGGTGGTACCCGAATTTTCGATCAAGGCTCGTCGAATCCCTTGCTCCCGGCAGACGTTCCCGCTTGGATCGCTTCATGAGGACTCCGCCGAGCAACCGGCTGACAGTTGGCTCCGTAACCATAGAGGCTGGGAAGATCCGCCGGAAGAACATGGACTCCATACTGGATCTGGGATTCCTCTGTGCACCTGCCCCGGAATCCGTTCTGCCCTCACTCGCCGATGTCAACGATGTTATTGCTGGAATCACCCTTCCCTCGGCGCCACATCAGCGGTTCCACGCCGTAGAGGTCGGTGAGGGAATCGCATTCTTCGTTTCTCCGATCTCTCCCAGCTTCGCGATTCGCCTCGCCCAGGCAACTGCCCAAGCTCTGCAGCCATTGGGGTTCACTGGAACCATCACCGCATGCGCGGACAGATCAGGTCCACGGCCACGCAAAAAGCCGCGATATGCCTACAACGCCTCCATCTGCTCAGTTGATGCCGCGATCGATCAGAGTTGGATGCCTCTGGCATTCCGGGAGGTGAAAGATAACCAGTCGTGTTGGGCTACTGAATCGTCGGCGTTCTCGACCTTGGTGGATCGGCTGACAGGGTGGGCTGCCGACAACACCAAAGGCCCGATCCTCGCCGGGCTCCACTTCACGATGATCAGGTGCGATTCAAAGCAGGCCGCCGCAGTACTCAAACAGTGTTGTGGTGACGTCGGATGGGCCAATTTGCTCGTCCCCACAAAGTACGGTGACTGGTACGTGAACTTTTCACGTGAAGGGTGGCTTCACATCGGGGTCGAGTACCAGGACGGGGCGCCGGAGGGTCTCAACGCTCTCACTACGTTGCTTCAGGAGCTGGAGCCGTTATACGACTACGCCGCCGTCACACTCAACCATTTTGGGGCCGTCACGCCCAACAGCGTGATGGTGAGGTCGCCTGTTCCAGGTCCCTCAGACTCTGAGTTCGCAGCTGATCATTCTTTCGTGAAGACCTCGGCGCCAGGGATTTTCGCCTTTCAGGTCTTAGGACCCGGCCACCCCGAGTTGAAACCGGGGGATGCTTGGCAGACTTTCCCCCTCACCGGCGGTAAGCGCATGATCATTTCTCGGGACCCGAGTGCCTGGTGGGGTCGGCGGGAAGGCTATCCCGAAAGCGGGTTTGATGCACTCAGAGAGGCCAACAAACTTCTGCTTGGCAAGTGGGCCGGTCCAGTGACCATGCCCGATGCCGGTCCACCGTGAGGCCATGAGCTGACCCGTCTTAGCTACGCGTCGGCCTGGGCGCCGCCGGTGCTGCACCCTGCCCGTGAAGCCGTTTGCCTCCGGACATAGGATGAACGCATTGCTGCCGGTGACCTCGACGATGAAGGGGGGTTGGAATCCGAGTCTCCCGCTAAGACTTAGGGGTGAAGGTGTTGGCGATGGACTTGCCCGTGCCGTCTGCCATGCCGGTGATATTACACAGGCTGCTGGCGGTGTCGTAATACATCTGGACTGAACCGGACTCCGTCCCTGAGTACCAATGGGTGACCGGAATGATCATTGATGCCAGGGTTGCATCCCGGACCTCGTACGTGACGGTTTCCCCAGGCTGGAGCACGACGTTCCCCCGACTAGGGATACCTGGCGGCGGCGCCCAATCGTATTCGCCGTAAAGTTCAATGGTGGCAATCCGCCCTTTGCTGTCCAGTCCGTACAGGTTCGGCACGTCCCGCTCGGAAATCCTGATTGCCGCGCTGCTTCCATTGTGAAGAGTGCCCCGGCCGACGATGGTCACTTCGTTGGGAAGCGTGGAGTAAGGCCACTCAAACGTGATGGAGTCCAGAGCCGCGGTCACGGACCCTGAAGGGCAGCTGTTGCGCGGCTGTGGAGCGAGTGTTGGGGGTTGGGCAGGCACCGTCTGTCCTAGTGCTGGTGCTGGTGCTTCAACATACTGGGGCGCCCCGGGGACAGAGGCAGTCGGTCGTGCTGCTGGTGTCGGGGTAGGCGTGGGAGTTGGTGAGGGTACCGCAGCAACGGTTTTGGGTGACGTTGTTTGCCGGCGCACCTCAAGGGACGCGGTGCCAGTCGC
Organism: Arthrobacter sp. NicSoilB11; assembly: GCF_019977375.1. NCBI lineage: Bacteria > Bacillati > Actinomycetota > Actinomycetes > Micrococcales > Micrococcaceae > Arthrobacter > Arthrobacter sp. NicSoilB11. Next base: position 2,448,500 of record NZ_AP024657.1, on the reverse strand, counting down.
CCGCGTCAGGGAGGCTTTATCGGACGCTGATGCACGGCCCGACTCAATGACTCCTGCCATGATGGCCCCCACGGCGACCGCGATAGCCACAAACGACTCAGGGCGATCAGTGTGATCTTCAGAGTGCGGTTCATCCGCCGTTCAGCCATACCGGAAGTGTAGGCAGTTCCAGAGCCAGGCCCGAGTCCGTGCGCATTGATGACGACGTGTGGCGGCACCGATCGAGCGCGGTAATCACCAGCGGAGCAGGACGGCAGGACTCGAGACCTGTGCTTGGAAAGACTTGGGGCACTGGTTCCCCCCGGCTTAGGGCACCGGGGCACGGCTCGGCCTGGTCACTTGCTCCATTCACCCGGCTGCAATTAGTCCGAAAGCGCTGCTGCAGCCACTCAGGCCGCGTGTGGGTCCGGCAAATAGAGGCAGGCGCACCACCCTCACAAGCAACTGGAAAATGTAAGCGAAAAATTGTTGGAAAGCTTGAACGACAAGCCCTGCAGCGGTCATCGTGCCAAGATAACAGGGGCCATGTGGAGGATCGGCCGGCTGGACGTCGACGACTATATCGAAGAGGCGTACCGGCGCACCGCCGAACGGATCGCCGCCGGCGAGCTCGAGGACGAGGGCGAGTCGGACAGAGGGTAACAGGCTGCCCAGCGGGGCGAGTGCAGTTACGCTGGGCCTGTGGAACGCGTGCTGCTGGACGAGGTGATCCAGACCGATTCTGGGCAACTGGACCTTTCGTGGGGCGAGGATGGTTGCTTCGACGGTGACTTTGACCGTTCATACCAAGGCCAGGTCAACGGGTTGGTGGGTGCCGCCCTTCCCAAGGGGGTACACGTCAACCTTGCTCGCCGGTCGGGCGGGTCGCCTGTTCGGATGGTGCTTCTGGACGCTCCGGCGGGAAGCGATGACGGGCAGTGGGAGGACGTCGTCGAGGTATCCATCACGCTTCCTGAGGGACACAAAGTGGCCTTGAGTACCTGGGCTGGCGAGAACACAGGGACCATAGACATTCCGCCTGGTTCCTACCGGCTGCGTGTCAGTGCCAAGGGCCGGGATGAAGGTCACGCAGGGGAGTTCGCCGAGGGCACGGTCGATGACTACCTGCTTCAGCTTTGGACCGCACCGTGGCAGCCCGACGCCATCCTCCGGACTGGGAGTGATGATGCCAGGTACTGGCATCAAGAAGTTGGAAGCCGCCGCTAGGGCCCCGCTTTGGGAGGGTCCGCTAGCGGCCAAATTTTGGACAGGACTCGTGGCGTCCTGTTTGCTGGTTTCTGCCAGGCCGGACACCCCCCGCGCCTCCCTCAGGATGTGGCACCACCGGAGCACCATGGAGGTATGACGGCTCCAACCGTGGAGGCGGCGATCCACAAGCTGATGGATCTCGCCTGGAATGTTGTCTACGACCTCCTCCAGGAGCGGGGGCTGCTCGAGGCCGGTTTGTTCGTCGAGGAGTACACGGTCGTCCACTCCGCAACGTGGCCGTCCTATTCGTGGACACACGGCCGGTGGACGCCATCCCCTTCCATCACGACATCCTGGGCGCTGACGACCCGGCCAGTTACTTCACGCTGCCGGGCTGATTGTGAGTGCGGCGCACATGCTGTGCCGACAAAGAAGTTCTGCCATATTGGTGCCACGTGACCAGACACCGAGAGGGGCGATTGATGGGCGTATGGGGTTACCTGCCGTTTGAGAACGACGACGCGTTGGACTGGCTGGAGGAGCTCGAAGCCGGCGGATCGGACGTCTTCCGCCAGGCGTTGGCGAAGGCCGGCGACCGGTATGTGGAGGCGCCGGACGGGGCCGCTGCCCTCGCCGCCGCCGAGGTCACGGCCGCCAGCCAGGGAAACCCGCTGGGGGACCTGCCGGAGAACGTCACCGACTGGGTGACCGCCCACGGGCTTGAGATCACCGCCGAGGACGTGGAGATGGCCGTGGAGGTGGTCGACCGGGTTCGCACTCAGCGATGGCTCGAGGAGACAATTGACTCCCAGGAGCTTTCCTCCATCGCCGGCACCTTCCGCCGGAAAGAGCTGGCAGCGAAGTGATGTGGAGTATCTGCGGAGTCTGCCCTGTTCAGGCCGGAGGTGCTGTGCAAGACTTCCGGCATGGACGACCCGCGAAGCCGTATTCTGCCGCTCCTCCGCCAAGGTGAACACCTTTTATGGATTGGGCAACCGGACCCCAAGGTCCGATTTACCGGTGCGGACGCCTTCCTGGTGCCGTTCAGCATCCTCTGGGGCGGCTTCGCGATCTTCTGGGAGTTCATGGCTGTCACCACCGCCAAGCAACAGCCCTTCTTCGCACTTTGGGGCATCCCCTTCGTCCTGGTCGGCCTCTACTTCATCTTTGGCCGGTTCATCGTCAAGAAGCGGCGGAAGCTCCGCACGGCCTACGGGCTCACTGACCGCCGCGCGATTGTCTGCGTGGGGGATAGATCCGTTTCAGAGTCGCCCGTGAGTGGCATGCCAACCAAGGTTGACCGGTCCAAGGACGGACGGCATGTCAGTATTACCTTCGGGCCTCAGGGAGGACTCTTCGGGATGGGGATGGGAATGTATCAGAACACGGGGATGGACTTCTTCAGTGCCGGGCTCGGGCAAGCGGTGGCCTTTTACGACGTTGCGGACACCGACGGGCTGCTCAATGCCTTGGACCAGGCCCGAGTCGGCTAAGGCCAGGCGCCGGGCGGGGATGGGCACCTGGATCCTGCTCGTTCTCGCCTCGATACTCCTGATCGGCTACGGCATATGGCGCGCCGGCTGGCACATCCGGCTTCCTTCTCCGGCAGAACAGCGAGAGGTCTGGACCGGCAGTCTCTTCATCTACGCCGGCTGCGCGCTGTCGCTCGGGGCTGCCGTCTGGTCCGGCGCACGTCATCTGGGCGCGCGGCCGCCGGCAGCGGGGATAACGCCAGGCGAGGAGAGCCAGCCTGGGCAATCAGCCTGAAGCGGTGCTCCGTCATGATCACTGGTTGGCGTAGGCTCAAGGGCATGTCACGTCTTGGGGGAGTACGACATTGGCGGTACACGGCAGCTCTGGCAGCAGCAGTCCTAGGTGGCGGAGGACTCGCCGGCTGCGAATACCACGACGGATCCAACGAGCCGGCCGGCGACGCGACTGCCACTGTCAATGCTCAGCCACCGACGGTTTCTCATGAAAAGCCAACTCATGTTGTAGAGCTTGAGCAGGGCAACCGGGCAAAGCTGAACGAGGTGCTGGGCGTCCCGACTTCGGACACCTATATGGCCGTGACCGAGATGATCAGTGGCGGAATGAATTCCTTCGTCGTGAACGGTCGGGTTCCCGCTGACGGAAGCTACGACATCACAATGGCCTGCATTGGCACTTCGCAAGCCAGGATGGTCTTGGACCAGCGCAAGCCTGGAGGATCCTCACTCAACCACTCCTTCGATTTCACATGCGGCACGCCCGCTGTCCAGACTGTTGACCTGAAGTCTGGCGGGATAACGGTCGATGTCATCAACGGAGAAGTCGATGAGTCGGAGTGGGGAACGGGGGCATTCGCCTCGGTACGCATCACTGCAGCTATGCACTGAATCAGTAGCCGGCGGCGGGGCTGCACGTTGTGTCTGGCTCCAGACGCTGCCGCACACATGAAGCCTGAGACCCGTTCCTGATAGAAAGACCACTGTGAAGCAGAGTATTTTCGCCCGCGTCGCCCAGCTCGCCAAGGCCAACCTGAACGCCCTCCTGGACTCCGCCGAAGACCGCAGAAGATGCTGGACCAGATGGTCCGGGACTACTCGGAGAACATCCATGAGGCCGAGGCCGCCGTCGCCACCACGATCGGCAACCTCCGCATGGCCGAAGAGGACCACCACCGCGCCATCAACGAAGCCACGGACTGGAGCCGCAAGGCCATCGCCGCGTCCCACAAGGCCGACGAGTTCCGGGCCGCCGGGAACAGTGTGGACGCCGACAAGTTCGATGCCCTCGCTAAGGTCGCCATTGGCCGGCAGATGACCGCCAAATCCACCGCCAAGGCCCAGGAGCCGTCTCTGGCCGCGGAGAACGAGGTCGTCGACAAGCTCAAGGGCGGCCTGGGCCAGATGCGGGGCAAGCTCGGTAAACTGACCGCCAAGCGCAACGAACTGGTCAGCCGCTCCCGCGTTGTCGCCGCCCAGTCCCAGGTCAACGACGCCCTCAAAGCCTTGGACACCGGCGACCCGACATCGGCCATTGGCGGGTTCGAGGAGAAGATCCGCCGCGAGGAGGCCACCGTCCGCGGCCAGCAAGAGCTTGCCGCCTCATCCCTGGACGCCCAGGTCGCCTCCTTCGAAGACCTCGGAGAGCAAACCGAAGTGAAGGCCCGGCTCGCCGCCCTCAAGACCATGGACCGCAAAGCCATTGACTACTAAGATTCATCGCCGGAGACACCGGACGCTCGCCCGGTCGGGGCATTTAGCGCTGCCAAGGCCGCAGTGCAGATGCAGCAACTCGTGCTGAGGGCTGAACCCTTGCAGCTCCTGACCGAGGGTGCCACAATGCCAAGACGGAACTGGGGTCCTTTCGATGAAGGGAGCCCGTCATGAAGCAGACGTTCCGGCCATGGGTCGTCGCAAGCCTGTGTGTGCCGCTGATCATTACTGTTGGCACCGGCTGCAGCCGCTCAGTCAAACTTGGCGCCACGGCTGTCCACGAGCTCCAGGCGGTTGGAAAAGCATCCAGTGAGGTTGCCCTGTCCGCCGAGGAAGTATCCCGGCAGTCGCGGCTCTACGGGGTCAGCGCTGATGCGATGTCCTCGGTAGCGGACAGCGTGAACACCCAGTCGGGTTGGTCCGACCCATTGACGGACATCAACAACCTCTACCGGCAAAGCAAGGACTCCAAGACAGTCCAGCTGGCTGTTAGCGTGGGTTGCGACGGCCTGACCGGGAAACTTACGAGCCAAGACACCCTCTACACCTCATTGGGTGGTGCCGTTCAGGGGCTGGGCCCAAACAAAGCCAAGAACTTCATGGATTCCACCAAGGACCTAAACGAGAAGCTGGTCAGGATCGCCAGGACTGGAAATGATCAAGCCAAGGCCGCAGCGGCGTGGCTGTGCTACAGCTACCAAAACGCTCCCTGAGAATGGGCAAGGGGCGTCGCCGCTAGTGCTGGCTGGAAACCGTTCCAGGCTCATCAAGCCTGTTCTCACAGACCGAATCTAAAACGGCCCTGGGCTCGCCTCTCGTCACACATAGGATGGCCGAGTGACTGACGAACCGAACCAGCCGCGCTTCCTGACGCCCACCCAGGTCGCAGAAGAGCTGAACGTGAAGCCGAACCAGGTCCACGCGCTGATCAAGGCGGGCAAGCTTCGGGCGTTTCAGGTGGGTGGCCGCGGTATGTGGCGCATCGGCCGGCATCGAGCTCAGCGGGTACGGGTACATCGGAAGAGCTGCACTTCTGCGCCGATCGGCTGTAGGACGATGTACGAGTAATTCAAATAGCCCCTCTTGGCAGAATTGCGCCCATCCTGGTGGCAGCCCCGTCTTCAACACCCACGCGTGCTGGGCCCCCGCCGTCGTCGGCTGAATTCGGCGCCAACTAATGCGGCCTGTTCGAGCATTGAAGGGGGCAAGCACGGCAGGCGTCTAGAGGGCTAAAGGGCAACCCGCGACACACCCTTAGAGTATTTTGCTCGTGTCGCCCAGCTCGCCAAGGCCAACCTGAACGCCCTCCTGGACTCCGCCGAAGACCCGCAGAAGATGCTGGACCAGATGGTCCGGGACTACTCGGAGAACATTCCATGAGGCCGAGGCCGCCGTCGCCACCACGATCGGCAAACTCCGCATGGCCGAAGAGGACCACCACCGCGCCATCAACGAAGCCACGGACTGGAGCCGCAAGGCCATCGCCGCGTCCCACGCGGCCGACGAGTTCCGTGCAGCCGGAAACCTCGTGGACGCCGACAAGTTCGACGCCCTCGCCAAGGTCGCCATCGGCCGGCAGATGACCGCCGAATCCACCGCCAAAGGCCCAGGAACCGACCCTCGCAGCCCAGAACGAGGTCGTCGACAAGCTCAAGAGCGGCCTGGACCAGATGCGCGGCAAGCTCGGTGAGCTGACCGCCAAGCGCAAGCAGCTGGTCAACCGGGCCCGGGTGGCCGCGACCCAGTCCCAGGTCAACGACGCGCTTCGTGCCCTGGACGCCGGAGACCCCACCTCAACCATCGGCCGGTACGAAGAAAAGATCCGCCGCGACGAGGCCACCGTCCGCGGCCAGCAGGAACTCGCAGCCTCATCCCTGGACGCCCAGTTCGCATCCCTCGAAGACCTCGGCGAGCAGACCGAAGTGGAAGCCCGGCTTGCGGCCCTGAAGTCCATGGACCGGAAAGCCATCGACTACTAGGGCGCTACCTGCATCATTTTGGACCGGTTCCGTTCTTACGGCTCCCGGTCGATCCTCGCATTCCTCGCCGTCATGAAGCCGTTTTTCTTCGCCAAATACCCAAGGTATTCTTTCCCGGTCCGAGGGACAGCAGAGTGTGTGCTGAAGTCAGTAGTGGACGGGTGGAAGAAGCATATTGTGCCGTTCTTTTTTACGAGGTCCTGCAGCAGGAAGAACTCGACATACCCGTTGAAATCCTGGAACAGGGCGAAGAAGTTCTCGTACCTGAGCAGGGGTTTCGCCAGAGGGTTAGGCCGCCCAAGATAGTGGAGCCGAATGCACTCCAGCGTCAGGTCGAAGCGATCGGCGATGCGGGGATGGCAGCCGCGTGCGCCGTTAATGGTCATCTGTTTGTTGATCTTGTTTCCTGGAAAGACGATCGTGCTCCCGGCCGTGTAGCCAAGGTACTCCGGGATGTCGCCTTCATGGACTTCGCGAATTGCCCGCGACGCCTTTCCCAGGAGCCTGGTGGTGATGGCATCGCTAGAAACATGGAAGGTTCCCAGCGAGGACCTATGCGCTAGATGGAATCTGCCTTCATATGTTAAGTCGAAGCGTCCTCCGATAGGCAGCTCCTTGCTCCACAAGAGCTGGTGGTGCCGGCGCAGCGTCGGGCTGTACTTGTCGGGATCCTTCCCGCCAGCATCGTCGTGGTAGTCGAAGGACGTATCGACGCCGGCGGTCATGCCGTTTTCCCATGGCGAGCCGCGGCAAGTTCGGCAAGGTCGCGGATGAGCCGCCGCACTTCGTGCTCTCGGCCCGTGAGTGCCGGAGCCAGTTGCACTGGCCGTGGCTTTGCCAGGGGGCCCCGTGGCGGAGAAGGGACAATCGCCGGCGAGGCTTCTGCTTCTTTTGCGGACGGGATTCTGCTCGTGCTCATACGTCCCCCAAACGTCGTCCTTGCCTGCCTTGAAATCACTGTAGGAACTCAGGAGGACGTGAGGGAAGGGGAATGCGGAATCCTCGGGAACTCTTGAGTCCACCTTGATCTTGATCGAACGTTGGTAGGGTGCGCCACGCATCAATGCATGGCATGGCCGAGTTAGGTGGCGGGCATGTGCACGGTGTAGGCCTTGGCCCTGCGTTTTATGCCTCGGAGCATCTTCTGCATTTCTTTATCACGGGAGAGCACCCACAGCTCGTACTCATTTTGAAGGTCCAGCCAGTGCTGTGCAGTCGTGCCGAGAGCTGCGGCGAACTGTGCTGCCGATGTTCGGGTGATTCGCGTCTTGCCGTTGACCACGTCGCTGACAAACTGAACGGGTCGGCCGATTACCTCGGAAAACATCGCTTGGTTCCAATGAAACTTATCGATGTACCAGGCCAATTCTTCGCCTGGCCGTTCCGGTTCTCGCATGTTGGGTCTCCTTGTGCGGTGGTTATTTCTCGGTCCCTACGGTGGGGACCAGTTGGTGTTGGTTGGAAAGACTGCGTCCTCCCTTGACCAAATGGGATGGAGGTCGAACCATTCGTCTGTCGTACCGCTCGGCCTGCACTCTTGGCTAGCTGCCAGCCATGCGTCGGTGGCGCCTTCGATTCGGGCCGAAGATCGTACATCTTCCTCAGGGGTGCGGTACTGCTTATCCGCTGGTTTCTGGCGTAGATTTCCAACGAGATCCGTTGGGCAACCAGATCGACGACTTTGGTCTACTGGTTGATGGCATCGACGCACGACTGCGGATTCACTTCTTTGGCCTGCGCGCCGCAGGAGCTGACACTCATCAGCGCAGCCACAGCCGCCAGTACAGCGGCCACCTTCTTGTGAAGCGTGATTGCCCGCGTCCTCATACGACCTCCTACCCACACTGTAGGAAGTCATAGGAGGGTGCGGAATGCCTCCCTCTTTTTCTTGGCACGATCTTGAGCTTCCGTTCTGAGGCCGGGCATCGAGACGGCCGCCACACATAGCATTGCCGGGTGACTGACGAACCAACACTGCGCTTCATGACCCCCACCCAGGTCGCGGACGAGCTCAACGTGAAACCGAACCAGGTCCATGCCCTGATCAAGGCAGGCGAGCTTCGTGCGTTTCAGGTGGGTGGCCGCGGTATGTGGCGCATCGGCCGGCAGTACGTCGAGGACTACATCGCCGAGGCGTACCGGCGTACCGCCGAACGGATCGCCACCGGTGAGCTCGAGGACGCCGGGCCGGAAGACGAAGAGCCATAGTGGCGGACCGCGTTCGCCCTTAGACTCTGGCCATGAGGAAGTGGGCCGCTGAGCATCCAGTCCTGTCGTCCGCCCTTTTCGCCGTCTTCGCCGGCGTCGTCGTCCTAATCGTTGACATACTCCTGGGACGAAAGCTGGATACCGCTGTTGCGAATACAGTGTTTTGGATGTTGTTTTTCTGGGGCAGCAGCTACTTCGCTCAAAAGCGCACTCGGAAGACCAAGGCCAGGCTCGACGAGCACGGCCAGTCGCTCATGTTCCTGCGGTACCCGGACTCCAGGCTGGGATCTTTGAGCGGCGTCTGGCAAATGGGCGTCGCGACGCCGGCGCCGGGTCGGATCGACTTCCAGCCGGTCGTCTACGAAGACTTGGTCCCCATCGGCCGCAGCAGGGCCCTCACCGGACTCCTTGGCGCTCCATCCCCTCCGCGCAAGGCTGACCGCCACGATAACAAGCAGGCAGTGCCGTACGGCTTCCAGGTCATCAGCTTCGACTCAGACGGTGGTCCCATCGAAATCGCAGCCAGCCCTGACACGGTCCAGAAGATCCAGGAAGTCGTCGAGCCAGCCTCTCCATAGCCGCCCACCGAAAGATCAGCTCAAGCACCTTGCCCCTGCCGCCGGCCGGTGATTCAGTTCATCCATGCCAGCACCGGCGAAAGAACCCCAAGGCGGCCAACCTCCGGCCTCCAAAGAGGAAGCCCGGCGAAGGATCAACCGCCTGAGGTACTGGTCACTGCCATTCGTCGGGGTCTTTGCTGTGCTGAACCTGATCCCGAACGTCCCATGGCCGTGGCGGGCCGGGATGCTGGCGGTCGAGGTCGTCTTCGTCATCGTCTACGGGACCGCGGCGGTGCGGTTATTGCTCTGGCAGCGCGACGAGTACTGGCGGGAACGGGGGAGGGACGGACCCCAAACACCCGGAACGGTTCCCGAACGACGCTTGGAACGATGACCGGCAATAGTGGCGCTACGCTGGGGCTGTGGAACAGGTACTCCTTGACCAGGTGATCGAGACTGATTACGGCCAGTTCGATCTTTCCTGGGGTGAGGAGGGCACCTTTGACGGAGACTTTGACCGCTTCTACCGGGGACAGATCAACGGTCTAGTGGGCGCAGCCAACTGGCAAGGGGTTCATGTTAACCTTGCACGGCGCTCGGGCGGCTCGCCCGTTCGCATGGTTCTGCTGGATGCACCACCGGGAAGCGATTACGGGCAGTGGGAGGACGTCGTCGAGGTATCTATCGCGCTGCCGAACCGGCATGAGATGGTCTGGAGTGACTGGTGGGGCCACACCGGGCCCGTAGGACTTCCGCCAGGTTCCTACAGGCTGCGTGTTAGCGCCAAGGGCCGGGATGAGGGGCACCTCGGGGAGTTTGCCGAGGGCGCCGTCGACGAGTATCTCCTGCAGCTGTGGCCGGCGCCGTGGCAGCTCGATGCAATACTCAGCACCGGGAGCGAGGACGCCAGGTACTGGCATCGAGAAGTTGGCGGCCGCAGGCCGGAGTAGTTTCCCGGCCTTCTGATGTAGGCACATTAGGGACACACCTGCCCTGGTCCGCAAATCTGTCGGTGCCCGGGAGGACCATGGAATCATGACGGCTCCAACGGTGGAGGCGGCCATCCATGAACTCATGGATCTCGCCTGGAATCTTGTCTACGACCTGCTCGATCAGCGGGGGCTGCTCGGTGACGGACTGTTTGTCGAGGAGTACACCGGCATCCACTCCTGGGTCGAAGACCTCACCCGGTACACCGTGCTGGGCGCCGACGATCCGAAGCGCTTCTTCAACGTTCCGGTCTAAAGCAGACCCCCAGAACCATGCGCGGTGGGGAAGCCAACCCGAACGACTCGCTATCAGTGCTGCTCAGCCGATTGGATGGCCCTCCCTGCAGGTGCTTTCGCCGGGCAAGATGTCATGGCCTTGGAGGCAGGTCACGGCAGGGGGTACAGGGGTGTCGTGGGTGGTGAAGAAGAGACTGCTCTTGCCGTGGCTGACGGCGGCGCCTTCCCGCTGGAGCCAGGAAAGCTTGTGTTCATCCGGCTTTTTCTCCGTGCCGTCAGTCCGAGTGGAGTGATGAAATGGGTTTTTGACCACGGAAACCGCGACCTTTCCAAGATGCGCCGCTCTGCAGAATTGCAGCATTCAGACGCCACCTTTTAAGCCTGGACCGGAGGGGACGGGTGGGTTAGGCAGTGCTTTTCTCAGTGACCCGGTGTGCAGATGCGGTCCAGGGCTTCGTTGAGTGAGGTTTCGATCCGGTCGTTCAGGTAGTAGCGCTTGTCCTGGGTTGAGGGGTCCTCGAGCTCGGTGGGCATTGGTGGTGTTGTAACTGTCATGGCGGCCTGGTACGCCCCGTCTCCGCTGCTGACCGCGACGGTCTGGTAGTCCAAGAACGTGCCCCGGCCCTCGTGCCGCGAGTCTTTCGAGCATCCGTCTGCATGCTCCCACACGCCGAGCCCGTATGGGTTAAAGCCGGGGCTGGTTTTCATTTCCCGCAGGGAGGACGCTGAGAGTGCCCGTCCTTGGAAGATTCCGGCCATGAGGAGGTTCAGGTCGTCCATGGTCGATACAGCGCCGGCTGCCGGGTTGCCGACCGTGAAGGTGTTGTCTGTGATGTCTACCCTCTCACCGTGCAGGGTCACGTAGCCATGCAAAAGCCCGTTCTCGTTGAGATCGACATGATCCAGGCTGGTGTTCTTCAAGCCGAGAGGGTCAAAGACCTGCTCCTGCATGATCTGGACGTAGGGCTTGTGCCGCAGCGTCTGGAGGAGGAGGCCGAGTGCGAGGTAGTTCGTGTTCGAGTACTTGAATGACCCGACATCGGTCGCGGTCCAGGGGAGGGTTCCTGCCAGTTGCAGGCCCTGCTCCATCGTGAGTGTTTGGGCCAGCCCAGAGTGGAAGTCAACATCCTTTGGCAGGGCATCGTTGACTTCGGGCATTCCGGACGTATGGCTGAGCAGCTGCCTCACGGTGATCGGCGCCGGCGGCTTGAGCGAAGACGTGAATCCAGGGATGACGTCATTGACGGGATCGTCAAGGCCGATGAGGTTGTCGTCCACGAGCTTCAGCACGGCCACGGCCGTCATCGTCTTGGTGACACTGGCGACTTGAGCACGGTCCGTTGGCTGCGCCGGGGTCTTGGTCTCAAGGTCCCGCACGCCATACGCCCTGGACCACTCGCCCTCGGGCCAGCGGATCTGAACGACGACGGCTACCGCGCCCTCGTTCAGGAACAGCTGGATCTGATTTTCGAGGGAAGCGAAGAGGTTCGGTGAGCTTGACGTCGGTGCGGGCTCATCGATGGAATAGGTACAGCCAGATACGAGGAGGACGGCTGCGAGGGCCGCCCGACTCCAGATGGTATTCGTCGTGGTCATTGCCGCATCCGCTCGGGACGAGATGACAGTTGTCGGGGCCGCCCGCGGCATCCGGCCAGACTTTCAGCGGCGACGTCGCCCCAAACCCTTTAACACCCTTTCGGGGCTGCAGAGTCGGTCGAGGGGCTCGCTGAGGGCTGACTCGGTCGGGTCACGGCCAGGACTGCAGCGTGCTTGTCTAATCAGGAACTGGACCCCATCTATTGCCCGGGCGGTCTTGGGCCGACAGGTGCCCCGACCAATTGGCGCTCGGGTCATACTTCCCGCACTTAGTACAGCGGCGGCGGAACCCGCCATCTGAGTCAGTTTCTGCGAGCCAGTGGTGCCCAATATTGAGCCTGCACAGCAAGGCCTGGATCATGACCGCTCCTTTCCAGGAATGTGTTGCCCAGCCCACTTTCCATTATGTTCCTGAAACCGCTGTATGGATCCTTGATAAGGCCATCACGAACCAGCAGAGGTTTCAGGAAGATCGTGACCTGGCCCCAGCATCCCGGGAACCGTCTTCCGCCATGACCTCCTGGGCGCCGACGACCCGAAGTGCTTCTTCACGTTGCCGGACTGAGTAGCTGAAGGATGCAGCAGCCCTCGCGCTGGAACGTTGCCTATCCCGGGAAGCTGTTGGGGTCAGGCCTGGATTCGCCCGTCCACGCCTGGCCGTCCCAGTATCCAAGCACTCCGGGTGTTGCCGTTGGATACCATCCAGCCGGCGGCAGGGCTGGCTGCTGCGGCAGCTGGACCGGGCCAGGGGTCGGAGTTGAAATGTGCGTCGCTGACGAGCCTTCGAGCGTTCCATGATCTGCTTGTCCGACTTCCTGACGACGGCCCTTGTAGTTCTCATCAGATAGCCGCTGGACTAGCTGTCTTGCTACCTGGAGGGACGTGACGTGGTGGGTCCACATCCGCCCGTCCCAGTACCGGGCACTTCCGTCGCCTTGGTTGTACCAGCCTGCCGCAGCCCCGCCGGCGTTGAGGCCTGCGATGAGGAACTCCGTGAAGCGTGCTGTGATCCGATCGGAGGCTTTTGGTGGAGGGGACACCAGATTGTGCATGTGGGTTGTCACCTGCATCTCTGCGTCCGCCTGGCTAAGCCGCCCGGCCGACACTTCCGCATCGGCCCAAGCGCGCATCCGCTGATACTCCGCGTCCAATTGCTGACGCTGGAGTTGGGCGAGTTGGACGGCAGCCAGTTGGGCCTGGACGGCGGTCTGTTGTGCGATGGTTCGTTGGACGTTCAGCTGTTGCCGTCCGGTAATGAAGCTGCCGACATTCGCCGCGGTGTTCAGCCGGTTACCCTTCATCTTGCCCATGGCACCCCCTGGAGAATCATGCCAATGACGCCCCGCACTGGCCTGCGTCTGGAGACGCACAAGGGGACTTTATCCCAAAGGGATCTTGGAAACGCTAAACATTTGACGAGATTACCCTCAAGATTTGGGAGTCTCCGGGCGGTTCACCCGAAACCCCCATGCCGCGCCCTGTTTAGCGGGTACCCCTGGGACAGTCACTTCCGCTGAATCGGCCCCTTGGGCTTGCCCTTCACCGCGACCAGGATGGCCAGCACCAGGGTGGCGAGGGCAAGCGGCAAGACCATAAGCGGCGCGCCGGGCAGCCCTGAGTTGCCGGCCACCATGAAGCCCAGGCAGCCGAGCATCATCAGGCCCGAGAAGGACGTCACCAGCCATGGCGTCACCCCGCCCTGCTTGCGCTGCTTGGCCAGGATGACGATGCCGGTCACGAGGCAGCCGATGGAGCCGACGATCAGAAAGACGTTCATCCACCCGTTGAACGGGGCGGCTTGGGCTGCTGCCAGTACCCGGACGGGGGTTAGTAGTCGGCAGGAGCCTGGGGGTTGTTTGCGGGGACTGGTGGCTGGCCGGTGTGTTCGGGATGCAATGGCTCGCCTAGCGTTGATATTCGACGGGAACACCTTGCGCAAGAACCAGCAATGACACCCCAATACGGGCAATCTTACGATGCCCCTGGGCGTTCCATGCCCAAGAGCGCTTTCAGCTGGAATTGGGCGGGATTGTGTCGATGCCGGGGAAGGTCTGGCATGCTGGAGCCAGCCCGTGAGCGTACACCAGGAGGCGCGATGATGGGCGCGTGGGGCTGTCTTCCGTTCGAGGACGACGACGCGCTGGACTGGCTGCAGGATCTCGAAGCCGGCGGAGCGGACGTCGGGCGCCAGGCGCTGGCGAAGGCCGACAACAGGTACGTCGAGGCGCCCGATGGGGCGATTGCTATGGCCGCGCGGAAGTGACCTCTGCTAGCCAAGGCAACCCGCTGGGGGAGTTGCCGGAGAGCGTCGCCGACTGGGTGACTGCTCACGGGCTTGAGATCACCGTCGAGGACGTGGAGATGGCCGTGGAAGCGGGCGAACGGGTCGCGGGGGAGAAGTCCGAGCTGGCCGAGCTGTGGGTCGACGCCGACGAACCGGAATGGCGCGAGTCCCTCGACGACCTCACGGAGCGGCTGCGGGTCGCGTTGAGATAGCTGCCAGTACCGTCCGTGACGCACGAGGGCCATCATTAATAGTGCGAGATACGCGGACGGGAGAAGCCCATGAAGGCCCTGCTGTGCAAGCTCAATATCAGCCACAAATGGCATGTCGAACACGCCGAAGACGGCAGCATGTATAAGCGCTGTCTCCGCTGTGGAAAGGACGACGACGAGCGCCAGAGGGGAGGCGGCGAGTTCAGCGGCTGGGTAGGACCAGTCGGCGGAGGCGGGATCTAGGCCGCCGGCCTCCTGAATGGCATAGCTGTGGTCCTACGTCGGCTCGTCACCGTCCTGCGCAGCAGGTGACACCGTGTGTCGATGATTGCGTCAACGAACTGCTAGTCCCGGACCGCATCCGGCCGCTCAGGATCAGGTGCTTTGTCAGCTGGCTGGCTTGCAGAGGCGATCCAAGGCATCGTTGAGGCTCGATTCGATCTGGCCGTTCATGAAATTCCGCTTCTCCTCGCCGGCTGGGTCCTCGAGTCCGGTCGGCAGCGGTGGCACGGTCACCGTCATCGTTGCCTGGTACCGCCCATCTGCGCTGCTGACCGCTGTCGTTTGATGGCCCCAGAGCGAGCCTAAACCCTCGTGTCTCGACTCTTTCGAGCACCCGTCCGAGTGCTCCCACATGCCCAACCCGTAGGGGGCGAAGCCGGAGCTGGTCTTCATTTCCTTCAGGGACGTCGATGAGACCGCCCGGCCGGTGAAGAGGGCGGCCATAAAGAGGTTCACGTCTTCGACAGTGGACGTCGCTCCTTCAGCCGGGTTGCCCGCCCAGGCAGCGTTGTCTGTGACGTCGACCCGTTCACCCCGGATGGTGGCGTAGCCGTGCAGAAGTCCGGGCGAGGTGGGGTCGACTGGTTTCAGGCTCGTGTTCTTCAACCCGAGCGGGTCAAAGACTTCCTCCTGCATGACCTGGTTGAAAGGCTTGTGCCGCAGTTCCTGTATCAGGAGGCCGAGTGCTAGGTAGTTCGTATTTGAGTACTTGAAAGTCCCCACGCTGGCCGCGGGCCACGGGAGCGTCCCAGCCAACTGCAATCCACTCTCCATTGTGAGCTTCTGAGAGAGCGCATGTCGGAAGTCGACATCTTGTGGCCCGGCCTCGTTGACCTCGGGCATGCCGGACGTATGGCTGAGCAGTTGCCTGACGGTGATCGGCGCCGGGGGGCTTGAGTGCGGACGTGAATCCGGGTATCACGTCATTGACGGGATCGTCGAGACCGATGAGGTGGTCCTCTACGAGCTTCAGCACGGCCACGGCTGTCATCGTTTTGGTGACGCTGGCGATCTGTATCCGGTCCCTGGTCTGCGCCGGAGTCTTGGTTTCCAGATCGCGTACGCCGTAGGCCTTAGACCACTCGCCCTCGGGCCAGCGGATTTGAACAACGGCGGCCACCGCGCCCTCGTCAAGGAAGAGCTGGATCTGATTTTCGAGGGGACCGAAGGCGCTCGGTGCGCTTGATGAGGGTGCGGGCTGATCGTTGGAATAGCTACAGCCAGATACGAAGAGGACGGCTGCGAGGGCCGCCCGACTCCAGATGGTATTCGTCGTGGTCATTGCCGCATCCACTCGGAACGAGATGACAGGTTTCGGCCGCTTGCGGCACCACATCCGGCCAGACCTGCGGCGGCACCGCCGTCCCAGCAGCTCAATTTTACGGCTGGCTATTGTGGCAAGGAAGCTTCAGCCCGTTGACCGGATTTCTTCTCGAGTCTTGAGTTCCCAGCCCCGCATCGCCACACGCTAAGCGCTCAGCCTGCTGTTCGCGTCCGCCGCTGCCTTCCGTGCCGCCAGCCGGGTATGGTCTCATTCAGAAGCTTTTCCCTGACCGGGTCGAGTCTCCCGGCCCGGTGGTCGATGCGCTGGGTGTGCAGCCAGACACCCAGGGTGCGCTCCTCGTGCTCGTCGGTCTTGTTGTGCCGGGGCGAGTCGCCTCCGGCAACCAGCCATGCAGTGACCGCTGCCAGACGCTGCTGCCACCGGGCCGCGTCGGCGTCCCGCTTCGTGGGCTGTTCCCGCCAGTTCGGGATGGCCTCCAGGGCCTGGGCGTAAACAGGGGAGAGGTCCCCGTCCGCGGCCTCTTTCCGGCGCCTCTGCAGCCACGTGGCCAATGCGCGTTCCCGGGCGGTGCCGCCTCTGGCCGGCAGACGGCCCTCATTCGCATAGAGAGCCAGGATGTCGTCCAGGTTCCGTTGGCCGGGGGCCGTCAAGCGCTGGGGCTTGGAGAAGGCAGCCACGTGGGCCGTCCGGAGTTCGGTATCCTTCCGGGCGGCAACCGCCAGGTGGTACCGGACGGTCGTCTCTGCGGCGCCGACGACCGCGGCGATCTTCGGCGCCGGAATGCCGCTGCGGTACATCTGCACCCCCTCCGGGTCCGTGGCGCTGCGCCTGGTCTGTCTCATCAGCTGGTTCGCGAGCTCATTCCGGAGAGCCACCTCGGGGACGTGCGGCCCGTTTCAGCTCGGCGATCCGCAACCGCAGGAACACAATGGTAAGGACCAAGGCGTACACCGCCAGGACAGTCACGACGATCATGAAAACTGGGTACAGGATGCCCAGGATTCCGAAGGCTGGACTGAGACTAAACATTGCTACCCCCAAGTAGTCGTTGCCCCAAGGCTACGTGAGCGGAAGGCTTTGCGGGGGTTTTGTGGATAGGCGACACTGCCCAGGAAACCTCGTCCGTCTCGCATTGACGCCTTTTGGGTACTGCCATGAAAGGGGGTGGCTGGGGCTTCGGAGCTGAGGGAGGTGAACAGCGTGGAGAAGGTGGACCTCAAAGGCAAAGGAACGATGGAGCTGTGCGATGGGGTCCTTCTGCTGCGCTGGAGGCAAGGGGCCAACGTTGGCATTGACGTAGCCAAAGCCGCAATCGAAACCATCTCCACTCTGGGCGGCGGCCACAGGTTGCCCATCCTGGTCGAGGTTCACGGTGTGACCCACTCGGCGGCTGCACGGAGCGTCTTTCCTGACCCGTCCAGCGTCTCGCGCATGGCGCTGTTGGTAGCCTCTCCCGCCGATCATGTGGTCGCCAGGCTCCGCCTGCCGGTATCTCCGCCCGGATTCCCGATCAGGTACTTTACCTCTGAAGACACGGCACTGGCGTGGCTGCGTAAGTCGTCGGAAGAGACCGAAGCGTAGGGCCATTAGTCTGCTTTGCCGGGCAAGCGGACGACGCTACGTCCGCGCCGGGCCCAGATCAGGTTACGCCGAAAGGGTGCGCCCCGTTCGCTGAGCGCACCCTTTCCCCGGACGCTGCCTTGGTCCGTTTCTTCCTGCCTAGGGCTTGCGGCCGGGCAAGACGAGGAGGGCGTCGCCGACTGGGCGTTCGCCGGTGGCGTCGGAGGGGGAGTTCATGACCTGGCCGCCCTGGACCATGGTGGTCGAGCCGCCGCCGTCGAGGTTCATGGCGTTGACCATGCCGAGCGATTTCGCCACGTGGGCTTCTTCGTTCAGGCTCAGGCCCAAGGACGTGGTTTGGCGGCCGTCGGCGGTGACCAGCAGGGTGCGGCCCTCGGCGTCCACTCCGGCGAAGGTGCGGGGGTTGCGCTTGTGGACCCAGCCGTAGAAGAAGCTGTTGCTGTCGTTGGTCCGGACCACGCCGTCGCGCTTGGCGGTGACGTCCATCTGCCCGTTCTGAACCAGGGTCGGGCCACCGTTGACGACGTCCGTCGACGGGGTGGTCTTCAGGGACTTGCCGTTCTCGGTGAGCAGGTCCGTGTCGACCTTCAGTTTCTTGCCCGGGACGGCCACGGCGGCAAGCTTGTCGACGTCGGCGCCGATCGCCTGCACTGTCTGCCCGCCGGCGGGCACCGCGGTGCCTCGCGCGTGGTTGACGGCGGTGACGGTCCCTTGGGCATCCAGGACGACCTCGAGCCCGGGCCCGGCCGGGGTGGTGGGGCCGAACTCGGGAGTGAAGGAGACGATCTCGTCCGGGTCGGTGCAGGTGAAGTCGTGCAGGGGCAGGTTCGTCGGGGTGTCGTCGGTGCCGCCGCAGTTGCGGATCAGCCCGGGGACCCGGTCGACGCCATCCAGCGGCAGTTCCGCCGCGCCCGGCGCGGTGACGGTGCCGTGCCAGTGCAGCCGCTGGATGGAGGTGCCGTTCTTGTCCAGGACCAGGGAGGGGCGGTCGCCCACGGGCTCGCTGAGGACCTTGCCATCGTGGACTGCGGCCCCGGCGGGATCACCCTCGGCACCTGCCGCGGGGTCCATGGTGAAGAACCCACCGTTCACGCCGGCCAGGGACCCTGCTGCTGCGGAGAGCTGGCTGGTCGTCTCACGGTCTTCGATGTTGGGGCCAAACGAGGAGGTGAGGTCGCCCTTGAATTCCTTCGGATCGATCGTGAGCACCTGGAGATTCCAGGGTCCGCGGTCGTCCTCCCTGGTGCCGGCGTCGCCGTCCCAGCCGGTGTAGATCACCGAGGATTTGTAGCCCGCGGCCTTGATTCGGTCCGCGGTGGCGGTTCCGTCGGCTTTCGAGCTGAACTGGCCCACACGGACCCGGTAGCCGAGGTCACCGCCGGCGTCGGCCAGCTGGGGTGACTGGACGTGCTCGACACGGGCGGTGACTCCGGCGGCATTGAGCTTGTCGGCCACCTTCTGGGCTTGGGCCTGGGTGGACAAGGCGGAGGCGGGGGCGTCGGGGTCCGGCGAGGTGGATGGGACCGCGACTTCGGCGGTCCAGAAGAAGTCCTGGTTCGGGGCGCCGCGGGTGATCGTGGTCCGAGTCAGGCCCGGAGCCAGCGTGGTCACGTTCCGCGTCTCAGGCAGGTCCTGCGCGCCGAGGTCCAGATGGCCGGTCTGTGACGGTGCGGCCGCCTGCTGGTCGGGTGCGGGTGCAGTTTGCGCCGCGGTGGAGGCGCCTGCGGGGGTGAGGAAGGCGAAGGGGACGGACACGGCCAGGGCGGTGATTACCGCACGGCGGTGACGATTATTGGGGCTGATCATGGTTATCGACACTAAAGTGCCAGGAAGTCATAGCACCCTCCCACACACCGCGGTTATTCATGCCTTCGATGAGTGTTCATCAACCGTTCGGGGAACTGTGTCCGGATGTTCCGTCCAGATGCCGTAACCCCCGCGCAGCATGGAGAACTCTTGGGCGTACCCGGCTGCCTTTGAGCCTCGTGCTGGGCATAGGAAAAGGTGCGCCCCGTTCGCTGAGCGCACCCCCTTCATTCCCCTCGCACCGGATCCCTATCCGATGAAAACATCATAAGCATGCTGATAGTTAGTTTGGCGAGCATTGCGTATTCGTAGCCGTATCGCCACAAATATGTAATTGGCTGGGAGGTGTCGCGTATGTGCCAGACCTAGACTATTGTCCTGTCGTTGAGCTGCAGCCGCCGTGAGCGCCGCGGGAGTCCCTGGGCCCAGAATGTGATCATGAGTCCTGCGGTTGCTGCGCCGCCGGCGAAGGTCCAAGGTGAGGACCACAAGCCTTCCGCGGTGGGAACGTTGAAGGCCACCACGACTGCGACCAGAGCCAGAAGAACCCCAACGACCGCCTGCAGTTCCCTCGTCCGGTACTCGGGGCAGGCGAGCCGGATCATGGGGATAGTCGGCAGCAGGAACAAGTAGAGGCTGAAGACCGGGTAAATGACGTTGAACGTGAGGATCGCTCCGCCCAACGCCAGCAGACCCAGGAACGTCAGCACCTGCAGCACCTGAGCGGGTTCTCCCCGGGTCCACCGGCTCAGCATCAGCCCCCAGGCCGGCAGGCCAAGCAGCCAGCGGCCGGCCCAAAATCCCAGGTCCAGCAGCGCCAGCGGGACGAGCAGGACATCGGGCTGCAGGAACGCCATGGACTGCCACACCGACGGGAGCTTCCCGACTGGGCCGAAAATGCACGCCCGGATCAGCAGGTGGGCGGCTATATATTCGGGCAGCAGCTGGATGACAGAGTCCCAGCGCATGTCATACGACAGGAGCGTTAGGGAGAGGACCGTGACACTGACCGCTGGGAACGCCCACGGGTGGGCAGATTGGGAGAGCCCCCGCCTTCTACTCTGGACATGAGCAGAGAGGGCCTCGGCCCTGGGCGCCACGTGCGGTGGATCCTTCTTCAGGACTTCATCAGTTATGCCTGGCGGTACACCGGCCCTGGACGGCTAGTGTATTTGGGATGGGCGAGGACGTCGGCTGGCGCCAAGAGGCCCAACTCATATGCTCGTTGGACGGCCATTAGACGATCCCCCACATCGAGCTTGCGATAGATGTGTTCCAGATGTTTTTCGGCGGTGCGGGGTGAGATACGGAGCTTCCTGGCCATGTTCTCGGCGGTCGCCCCTTGACTCAGTAGCATCATGATGGCCATCTCGCGAAGCGTCAATTCAATTGTGGCGTCTTTCGTCAAGGCAGCAGGATTGCTTGGCGCAAGCCTAAGGTGCGCCGCAAGGCCCGTCAGGACCGGTTGAAGCATTGATGCCAACTCGAACTCTTGCTCGGTGAAGTCATCGGGTCGTTGGACAAGATAGGAGTCCATGTCATCCCCGCCCAGTTGTAGCGGGATGGATAGCTCATGGTTCACATTCCAGGGCCGAGCCATGTCGTCCCACGCCTGCTTCATGCTGCGGCCGGCTATAGCCTCAGGAACCCGCCCGATCGACTGCGGCCCGGTCTGCCCTGTGAAGGCATGCCAACGCAACAGCGGCTGGTTCCTGTAATCGAAGTCCCCCGGCGGTTCGTTGGGAATGTACCTAGGAGGCCAGCAGTCGATGATGCGATTGTCCCACTTCCGTGCCACATGGTTTCGCGTCGAGCATGCACCATTGAAGGACTCGGTAATCAGCGCAAGGAGCTGCTCCTCGAACCGCGCGGCGGGCCCTGGCGGCCGCTGAAGGATTTCCCCAACCAGCTCGAGCCACATGCGGTACTGCGCATCATTACGCTCCACCTCAGAATTCTAAAGCCGCAGGCAGGCGCGTGACAGAACGAGATGCTCATTAGGGGGGACCCTCGTAGTAGATCTCCGTGTACGTAACTGTGCGTATAGGGCGCGATGAGCAAGGTAAATATTCTGGGCTTATAAGGCGGAAAGCCTCAAGAGCAGTAGCGGATCCCAAGGCAGGGTAGACGCTCCCGACACCCTCAACGCGGAGCGCGTTGCAGGATCCAGGGCCCCGCGGTCAGGGACTGTGTCCCGATTATTTGTCCCGCATAGTCCACGGGACCTACTAACTCGCAAAACACAAAAGGGGAGATTTATATGAAGCGCCAAGCAGCACCCTTCGCCCTGGCGGCCGCACTTTTAGCGGGAACAGGCACAGCAACCGCCATGCCGCCAGAGCCAATTGGCGGAACCTTTCAATGGCCGTGCCCCACCTTTACGGCAGATCTGACTGTGACCGGAAAGAGCGGCACCATCTCGCTTCCTGGTGGCAGCAAAGCTATCGCCCCGAACCAGAGGGTTACGATCGCCAATCCAGAAACAGGCGAAGCAGTCCGTTACCTCATCACGGGCGTTACCCACGTCGCAACCCAGCCCGATGACAGCTTCGCCGTAACGGCAACAGGGTTGAACGTGATTCTGGTGCCCGAAGCTAACGGCCACGACGCCGGATTGTTCCTTACTCGTGGAACGGTCAACTGGACTCTCAACCCTGATGGGTCTGAGCGGACTTTGTTCACCTCCGAAGGCGGCCAGGTAACGGACGTCTGCGAACTCCTCGAGTAGCTCGAGGAAAAATGGGGCACTGCGAGTGGCTCGAGGTGCCCCATGCTCGACTCAGCAGCGCAGCGCGAGGACCACGATAGAACCGCGGCGAACGTATGTGGGTGGCGCACGGGTTCCGGCCCTTCTTCTAAGTCCGCCATGCGGTGACCTGCTAAGTGGTTACTCTCACTCCTATGGATATTTTGTACCAGCCGAAATGGACAGGCTTCGATGCTTTGAACGAACTCGGCCAGGTCGATTGGAGCCAAGTGGAGCACTGCTATGGAAAAGGCGTTGTTCCGCTGGGCCTCGAAGGTGACGTCTCGCGATCACTGGCTGCTCTTCGAATCGATCATTCCCAGGCCATGCACGCGCTGTACTCGAACATCTGCCATCAGGGCACTGTCTATCAGGCAACAGCCCATGCGGTGCCTTACATCGCGGCTGTCGCGGCCGGAAATGTGCCGTACGTGACCCGCACACAGCTCCTGGCACTCCTGGGGGACATCTCGATCGGAGGAAGTTACGTGGCTCCGCGTGGCTCTCACACGGGCGCCCTCGGAAAAGACGCAGACGTCCTTGTCACGGAATCGATTGCCGCCTCGATAGGGCGCCTTGCAACGATCCGAACGCCCAAGCTTGTGGCGCTGATCCAGGCAATTCAGGAGCTTCTTGTCGAATCGACCGACGGGCGCCGGGCCTCAGTCGAGTCAGCCATCGACGCCGCGATTACTCCGCTAACCACACCCTAGGACCTTTGACACTCCTGCTCTAACCGTAGGTAGGTGCCCCGAGAGGACCGGCCTTTCTTGCTCTCTGCCCTACGGCTAAGTTTGGGGTATGAAGGAACAGGAGAAGGCGGGAGGGGGGTGCTCCGCTGGAGTGCCTCCGAGACTTCCTTGGTGAGGAGACTTTGGCAGTCCTCCTGAACGTCAGTTTGGAGCGCGCCTATAGAGAAAAGGCCAAGTACGTTGGCGCGGGAATTCTTCTCCCGCAGATGGCGGTTCCCGAAAATAGTCCACGGTCCCCCTCACTGCGGTGGGCATAGGAGGATATGGATGTTGCCGTTCTGTGGCCTGCTGCCCCAACGAACACGGCCAGTGAGGTGCTTCCCAGTCCTGATGTTCGCTTTTGTATCTCCGCCCTGATGGTGAAATCCAGCCGGGCGGCTCGTTATGTGATGCGGGGGTCGGTGTCCAGCCGCTGGCGTGTTTGAGTCTGTGGTGCCGGGGACAAGGCTGTCCCAGGTTGCTGATCCCGGTGGTTCCGCCGTGATGCCAGGCCAGGAGGTGGTCTGCTTCGTTGTCCAGGGACTGGTTGCTGCACCCGGGGAACGGGCATCTGCCGTCGCGCATTCGTAGCCAGTTCCGCATGGCCTTCGTCAGCCGGTAGCTCGTGCGGCCGATTTCCAACGGGGCCCCGTCCCGTGGATCTATGAGCACCCGATGGAACGAATCCGTTCCATTGGTTAGGAGATTCCGGGCCATGGAGGCAGGGATGGGTCCGAACCCGTCCAGCGTGGCCGGTTCCTCTGTCAGCCCCAGCAGTGAGAAGACGGGAACGGTGATCAGGACCTCGGCCCGGGGCGTAGGGACATCGGCCATGCCGGGTCCTCCGGCCCCAGCCCCGCCGCTGCTGATGCCGTTGTCGCTTCGCAGGACTGCCGCAGCAAATACGTCTGCCCGTAACTGGGTGAGAGTTCGGTTCTCGTGGGGCCCTTGCAGGCCCCGGGCGATGGCGGTAATGCGGTTCCAGATAGCAACCGCCTGGTCCGCGGGCAGGTAGGCAGACACCCGCGCCATGCCGTCCTGCTCCGGGGTATATTCCAGGCACCTGTCCCGCGCTCCCTTAGCATGGCGTTTTTCGATGCTGTCCGGGTGGTGCCGTTCGCGCCAGGTCCTGGCCTTCCTCCGGAACCTGAAGGCGGGCATCTCGCCGGCCGGGCAGCCGCGGGCAGGATTGGCCGCGTCAGCGCCGAGGAAGTGTGCCTCAAGTGCCCGCGCTGCGTCACAGTCAAGGGTGGCGGTCTCGTCCACCATCACCCTGGCGTGTTGCCATGAGACAGTTCCCGCCTGCAATGCTGCCAGGGTGAGTGGCAAGAACGTAGCCAAAGCATGGGATTGCTCCAACAGCATGCCCGCAGCCCGATCGCCGATGGCCAGTACACAGCCCACCTCGGCCGCTATTGCCATTTCCTGCGCCTGGACGGGCATGCCAGGAGGCGCGGCAGATCGCGCGGAATCCGCATATCTGGCCGTTGCCTCCGCCTTCAACGCAGCGACCCGGGCCTCGGTTCGTGAAATTCCGGCAAGGATGTCCAGGCACCCGTCAGCGACGGCGGCCAAGGGGTCGGTGTGCTGGGGGAACCCGTTACGGGACTCACCCACCTCGGCGCGGAGCAGGGCAATCGAGGCGTCGATCGCCTCAAAAGCCTCGACCACCTCTTCGCTTCCCATGTACTTATTATCCAAAGGGGGTGTGACATTTTACGGGCTGCCGCTCTGCGCCCACGATCCTTCGTCACGACAGGAGCCGCGTGCATAGCCGCCGTGGCGGGCGCGGGGGTGTCCCGATGACAGCACGCACTCTCGAAAGGCACCACCCTGACTGACCAGAACTTTGCAGTCCCGGCCCAGCACGCAGCGCAGACACCGGCCAAGCGACCCTTTTACAAGGGAAGCACCTCGTTGTCCCCGGAAGCGTCCCGCTGCTACCGGCCTGGCGGCGGCAGCGCCTCTCCCCACATTGAGTGCGGCGTGATGGGGTTGATCAACGGCCCGGAGGTCAAAACTGCCAGTTCCTCATCTCATCTGTGAAGGCCATTATTGAATGTACGAAGAAAAGCCGTGGAGGATCAGAGAAGTGTCATGCTGCAGGCCCTTATGTGCAGGTTGAATATTCGGCACGATTGGCATGTCGAACACGCCGATGACGGTGGTGTCTACAAGCGCTGCCGGCGGTGCGGCAAGGACGATGATGAGCGCACCGTAGGAGGTGGCAACTTCAGTCATTGGGCAGGCGGTTGAAACGTGGCAGCATACGGTCAGGTCATCGCACTGACCCTGAACGGTCCCGGAATTGTCTACACCCCATGGCCGGACCTTGCTGAACTGTGGGACAACGCTGACGAACCGGAATGGCGTGAATCACTTGAAGACCTCAAGGAACGGCTGCGGACAGCTTTGCGGTAGACCCGCCAGTTACCGTCCAGGCTCCCTGGCATCAAACTTCAGGAAGAGTGCAGGTATGCCCGTCGGCGTCCATGGGATAACCGCAGAGCGGGCATGCCGGACGCCCGGCACCCACTACCTCCCGGGTCCGTTTGGCGAATGCGCGGGCGGTGCCCACCGGCATCCGCACCAGCAACATTTCGGCCACGTCAGCGGCGTTCCCGGCAAGCAATTCGACGTCTTCATCAGCACCGACTTCAATGATCGGGTAGGCCTCTATCACAACCTGCGCCGTTGTCGGGTCCCAGCCCAAACTCATGGCGCCGGCCCTGAACTGCTCCTGGACTGCCTCGAGCTGGTCATTGTCGACGAGCTCGATGGGAGTACCCGTGGGAACACTGAAGGGATTGCCGTCAAGGGCGATGAGCTCGTCGAGGATTTCGTCAATCTTTTCGGCGAGCTGGGCAGACTGCTGCTTCTCCAGTGCGATGCTCACAATTTGCCTACCTGCACGTACCTGCAGGTAGAACGTTCGCGCCCCTGGAACACCAATGGTGCCGATGACGACCCGGTCAGGCCAGGCAAACTCATGAACACGTGTGGGCATGTCAGTAGTTTAGGCGCATCAGGCTTCGTGCGCCGTTTGCCCGGCGGCGCCGCCGACCCGCGCATCGCCGATGTTGGTGCCTTTCGAGGGCCACAAAAGAGGTTGCCATCCACCCAGCCTCAACGGAATTCTCGCCGGCCCCGGTGACAGCAGGGGTGATACCCGGTCCGTGGTTACCGGTGCAGGCGCTCACGCCAGTCTGCGGGTACCTTGTCTGGCGGTGCAGGTGCTGGCTGCTCAGGTGGCCTGGACTGGGGATCCGGAAGCCTTGGACCACGGAAGAACTTCTTCGTGGTGTGATCGTAGAACCATTCCTCCCCGGGTTCGAAAGACCGTACGACAGGGTGGCCGGTGGCGCGCGCGTGGGCACTGGCATGCTGCGAGGGAGATGAATCGCAGCATCCAATGTGGCCGCACTGGGCGCAGCGGCGAAGATGCAGCCACCAGCCTTGGCCGTCACCGTTGAGGCAGTCCAGGCACCCTGATCCGCTGGGCTTGGCGGCGAGGCTGATTCCAGGAGGAGGGCGGTTTTCCTCGGGGTCTTCCATTTCATCCCTCCGGTACTGCTCAAGTTCGGGTCCCTGCTTGCCTGCCGTCGGAGCCATTCTGGCAGAATTCGCGCGCCCCCGGAATGACAGAATCGAGGTAAAACGGGGTCCCAGACAACTCCGTCCCCGGTGGCGAAGGAACGTCCGGGAGGCAAGGGAGAACCCTTGTCCCCAATGTCCTTGCGCGAGTATCGTGAGCGCCACCGAACCATAGAACCGGAAAGACGGCGGCCATGGATGACCCGGTTCCGATCATGCTGATTGCCACCACCGACGCGACCTCCCGGCGCATGCTCGGAGATGAGTTGCGCCGACGGTACGGTGCCGATTACGAGGTGGTGGCCTGCGACGGCCACGCCCACGGACGGGCGGTGCTGGAGGGGCTCCGTCGCTGGAACCGCCAGGTCGCCCTCATTCTCGGGTGCTACGGTCCGGCTGACCGCGGGGGACTTGATTTCTTGCGGCGTGCCTACGGCTTCCACCCGGCCGCCAAACGCGGTGTTGTGGTGACATGGGGTGACTTCGAAAGCGCCCCGACTGTGTTCCGGGCGGTAGGGCAGGGGTACGCCGAGCTGGTGATCATACGTCCGGAACGTTCACGCGACGAAGAATTCCATGGGGCGATAACCGACGCCCTTGATGACTGGCAGTTGGCCCAAGGGGTGGGGTTTGAGGCGGTCCGGCTGATTGGGGACATAGGCGACGAAAGGACGCATACGCTGCGCGACTCCCTGAGCCGGAACCACATCCCGGTGGGCTTCCACCCAGTTGGGTCCGAGACGGCGGAACGGACGCTGGAGAGCCTGGGCCTGCGCCATCCCGCGTTGCCGGTCCTGGTGCTGGAGTTCACTGCTTCACCAGTTGTCCTTGAGAACCCCAGTGACCTGGAGATCGCCGAAGCGATGGGGGTGACGCGGCCTCCTCCGGCGGACAAGATCTTCGATGTGGTGGTTGTGGGAGCAGGCCCCTCCGGTCTCGCGGCCGCCGTGTATGCCTCCTCCGAGGGCCTTTCGACCATGGTGGTGGAGGGGGAGGCTGTGGGAGGCCAGGCCGGCACCAGCTCGTTGATCCGCAACTACCCTGGCTTTTCACGCGGTGTGAGCGGCGCCCACCTGGCCTACCGTTCATTTCACCAGGCCTGGACTTTGGGCGCTGACTTCCTGTTCCTGCGGAAGGTGGCGGGGCTCAGCGCGGACGGCCCGCTGTACATTGTGTCGATTTCCGATGGGAGTGCGGTGCGGTGCCGCGCAGTTGTGGTGGCCACCGGTGTGGACTACCGCCGCCTCGGCATACCCCAACTGGAGGATCTGGTGGGCAGAGGCGTCTTCTACGGGGCCACCGTCTCCGAAGCGCCGTCGATGGCCGGAAAGCATGTCTGTGTCGTGGGGGGCGGCAACTCGGCCGGACAGGCGGTTCTGCACCTTGCGAGGTATGCGAAAAAGGTGACGCTGCTGGTGCGTGGACCCACCCTGTCCGCCAGCATGTCGGAATACCTCATTTCCCAACTTGAAGCCACCCGGAACGTCGCGATCCGCTTTGGCACCGCAATCGTGGGGGCCCGGGACCAGGACGGATTCCTTGCCGCCGTCAGGGTCGCCGCATCCGGAGCAGCCGAAGCAATCGCGGGCGAGGAGATCGAAGCGGGCGGCTTGTTCGTGCTGATCGGTTCAGTGCCGCGGACCTCCTGGCTGCCCGACACCGTAGAGCGTGATCCGGCCGGTTTTCTCCTTACAGGTGCCAGGGCTGTCAGTGACGCCGGGATGGACAGGGCTCCGCTGGCGCTGGAAACCAGCATGCCCGGCATCTTCGCGATCGGTGACGTGCGGGCCGGTTCCATCAAAAGAGTGGCCACCGCAGTCGGGGACGGTGCCACCGTGGTCTCAATGCTTCACGCCTACCTGGCCGAAAACCCCCTCCCGGCCTCGCCCCCTGCCGCTGGCGGGCCGGCCGCACCCGAGGAGCAGCCCGGTGATGTCCGCTTCAACTGAGGCCATTCCACTGATTGCACCGATGCGGTGGCTGCTCTACGTCGCTGCATTCCTGGTGTTTCTTGCCGGGCTCGTGCTGTTCGTGTTTCCGCTCCGGACCGATGAATTCTTTGCATGGACGGTCAATCCGCCCATGACGGCGGTCTTCCTCGGGGCGGCATACTGGTCGAGCGCCGGCTTGGAGGTGGCGGGCGCCCGTTCGGCAGGTTGGGAGTCGGCGAGGCTGGCAGTATGGCCCGTGTTCGTCTTCACGACACTGACCTTGGGAGTCACCCTGCTGCATCTCAACCGCTTCCACCTGTCACCGGACACGGCCCCCACCGCCCAAATAGCCACCTCGGCGTGGCTGGCAATCTACGCCATCGTGCCCGTGGCAATGGCCGTCACCAGCTGGATACAGATCCGGTCCCGGCGTCCTGCCCCCAAATCCGTAACGGCGGGACTGCCAGTACTGCCGCCTGCGCTCCGAATGCTCATGGTGGGTATTGCCGGGGTGCTGCTCATTTACGGCCTGGCACTCCTGGCGGCACCCATTCCTGCCGCGAAGTGGTGGCCGTGGCCACTGTCCGAACTCACTGCGAGGGCGATCGGGGCGTGGCTGATCGGTCTTGGGTGGTCTGCCGCGCAGGGCCAGTCGAGCCGCTACCTCCATACCGTCCGGCCCGTGGCCCTGACCTCCGTTGTCTTCGTCATTCTGCAGGCGCTTGCCTTGCTGCGGTACGGCGGTGCCCTGGCATGGCAGAGCGCCCCCGCAATCGGCTTCGTCACCATGCTTCTTGCCATTGGAGTTGCCGGCGGATGGGCACTCGGACTTTCCCGTTCGGCGACTTCTTCCCGGGGTCCCGTTCCATCGGCGTGAGCCTGATCGGCAGCGCTGAAAACCTCAGCGCAGACTCATCAGTCCTCCCGCAACAGCGGAGAGGCGCCGGGAGGAGGCAAGCCCGAGGTGATACACGTGCAGTTCCCTGGCTCCCGCCGCACAAAGCACCTGCCACTCGCTTGCCAGCCTGCCGCCGTCGGCCGTCTTCGGCGGCAGCGCCAGGACATACGCACCCACCCGCAAGCCGGCGGCCAACATGGCTTCGACCGTCACGGCGCCTTCGCTGGGCTCGCCCCAGCAAGGTACGACGGCGGTGAGGTCACCCCGGTGCCCCCAGAGCCTGCTCCTGCGGAGCGCCTCCACCGGAACGAAGGGCCCCGTGGCCCAGGGGTCCGGCGTGGCGTGCAGCGACAGCCGGGGGCGGGAGCCGGTGGCTTCGATCGCTGCCAAGCACTCATCCAGCAGCATCGCCGTGGCATCCCACCGGACCTCCAGGAGGGGAAGGAACGCCGCTGCCCCGGACGCAAATGCAGCTGTCATTCGGGCATCATCGGCCTGCGCGACGGCAGAGCGGACCCGGCTTTGATACCCGGCGGCGGGCAACCCGCGGGCCTCGTACCCGGTGGCGCATGCATCGCAGAAGCACAGCGACAACAGCGCCTGCACCCAGGTTGAGTACTCGGCTCCCTCGGTCTTCTCATGCCGGTTCTGGTGGCTGAAACCCAGCGGACCCGCCGCTTCGAGGATTAACCCGTCCGGCTGTCCCATCTCCAGGACTTGGCGCACCAGGGACGCAGCGTAGGAGCGGACCTGAGGCTGCGACGGGCACAGCGCGTACCTGTAGACCTCGTCGAAGGCATTTTGTACGCAGAGGCCGGGGCTGTTTCCGCCCACTGCGCTGGAGTGGGTCAGCACCGTCCACGCGTCCACGGGAAGGCCCTCCGCCTGAAATGCCGCTGCGGCCTCGCCGAATCCGTTCTCCGTCCCGGTCCATTCCCTCGCGTTGCCGGGTATCAGCTGCCGGCCTGCGAAAGCACCGCCATCCGGAACGTAGAGGGCTGCCGACCGGGCGTCCACGACGCGCCGGGTGGGATGCCGTGGGGTTCCGGCCCGCACCGAGTGGTATGCGGCCGCAAGCGCCACGCGGTCAACGCCGGTGTCCCTGACCCATGACACCGCCTTCGGGTCGCCCAGTACATCCCACGGATAGAGATAGCCGGGAACCTGCATCACCTGCGGACCTACCACCGGGGGAGGGCAGCCGTGAAGTCGGGGACAAAACGCTGCATGTAGCCCGTGTCATCCCGCGCCGTCATGCGGGCGTCCAGGTACTGCTGGTGGAGTTCAGCCAGTTTCTCCCGGTTCAGCTCCACGCCAAGGCCGGTGCCGGTGGGAACCGGCACGCTGCCGTCCACAAACTTCAGGGCTCCGGGCTTGACCACGTCGTTGTGCCCGTTCCAGGGATAGTGGGTATCACAGGCGTACGTCAGGGCAGGCGTTGCGGCGGCGACGTGGACCATGGCAGCAAGGCTGATGCCAAGGTGGGAATTGGAATGCATGGACAATCCTATTCCGAAGGTTTCGCAGATGGTGCCCAGTTCCCGGGTGTGGCGGAGGCCGCCCCAGTAGTGATGGTCACCGAGGATTACTTGGACGGAATCGAGTTCCACACTCTTTTTGATGTGGTCGAAGGCCACGACGCACATATTGGTGGCAAGCGGCATGGGGGCAGCAGCCGCGACCTGGCCCATTCCCTCCAGGCCCGGCGTCGGATCTTCCAGGTACTCAAGCAGCCCGCTCGTTTCGGCCGCCACCCATTTCGAGGTCTCCACCGTCCAGGCAGTGTTGGGGTCCAGCCGGAGCGGAAGGTCCGGGAACGCTTCACGCAAAGCCCGGATAGCTTCAATTTCACGGGCGGGTGGAAAGACGCCGCCCTTGAGTTTGATGGATTTGAATCCGTACTCGGTGATCATCCGGCGAGCCTGCCGGACGATGCCCTCCGGATCCAGCGCCTCGCCCCAGCCGTCGGAAATGGCCGGGCGTCCATCGTGAGCAGGGTGTTCAGCCCACTTGTAGAAGAGGTAGGCGCTGAAGGGGACCTCGTCCCGCACAGTGCCGCCGAGCAGTTCGCTCACGGTCCTGCCCGTTGCATGCCCCTGGATATCCAGGGCAGCGACTTCGAAGGCGGAGAAGACAGCAGCCCGTTCAAAGGCAGAGAGATTTGGGTCCAGCGCCTGGTTGATGAGCCGCTCCATTGTGGAGGTTTCAAAGACACTGACGCCCTTGATGGCATTGGCGCCGGCGGCGAGGTTGTCCAGGCGGCTCTGGCCGCCGGCACATTCGCCCAGGCCCAGGAGCCCGTTGGCGGTGCGGACTTCAATGACCACCCTATGGACCAGGGGCTCGTGGACGCCGACGGCGTTCAGGAGCGGCGGATCGGAAAAAGCGATCGGTGTGATGGTGATGTCGTTGATCGTCAGGTCTGCCGCGGTGGCAGGAACAATTGAGCTGATATTCATGGAAATTCTTTCGTGGAGGGTTGGGGAGGCCGGGCCTTCCCTAGCCCTTGGTTGCGCCCGAGGTGATGCCGCGGATCATGGAGCTTTGCAGGAAGAGGTACACCAGGAGGCTGGGAATCATGGCCATCAGGGCACCCGCCAGCAGCACGCCGGGTCCGACTGTGGTGTCGTTGCGAAGTACCGCCAGTGCCACGGTCAGGGTGTAGTCTCCGGGGTCATTGGCCGCGATGAGGGGGAGGAGGTACTGGTCCCAGACCATCATGAAGCCGAAAATCCCGATGACGCCCAGCGCCGGCTTGCACAGAGGCAGGATGATGGTGAAGAGCATGCGGAACTCACCCACCCCGTCAAGCCGGGCAGCCTCCTCGATTTCCGCGGGAATCTCCTTCATGAATTCGCTCATGATGAAGATGGAGAAGCCCCAGATGCCCACCGGCAGGATGACGGCAAGGACGGTTCCCCGCAAACTGATGCCCAGCAGCGGGAGGTCACCCAACACCAGGGACAGGGGGATGCCGATGATCTCCTCGGGGAGCATCATGGTCATCAGGACCAGCAGGAGGACCAGGGCCTGTCCCCGGAATTTCCTGCGGCTGAGGCTGTAGGCGGCGAACACGGAAACGGTCATTTGGAGCAGGAGCCCTCCGCCGGCCACCACCAGGGAGTTCAGCAGGTAACCCCACAGACCCTGCTGCTGTGCTGCCTGGAAGTTCTGGAGCGTGAATGTCTTGGGCAGCAGCGAAATCTCGGTCGGGCTGGAGTTCCGGTCAAAAGCGCCGGAGATGATGGCCAGGAACGGCAGGGCGAAAATGCAGAACACCAGTGCGCAGAGCAGCATCCGCAGGACCATGTTGGGTCCAAAACGGGGCGACCATCCCAGGGCCGTGTCGAACCTGGCGGAGGACGACGGCCTGGCCGTGCGGGAGTTCTTTCGGGTCAGTGTCTGGCTCATCGTGCTGCCTTCCTTTTGGCCAGGAGCTGGGTTCCAACGGTCAGGAGCAGGGTGGCCACCAAGAGCAGGACTGCCGCGGCAGAGGCCACGCCAATATCGTTCCGCTGGAATCCCAGGGAATACATGCGGGTCATCCACACCTCTGTTGAGCCGGCCGGGCCGCCTCCGGTAAGTACGTACACTTCCGTGAAGCTGCGCAGGCTGCGGATGGCTGCCAACGTCAGGACGATCACCAGTGAAGGACGAAGGGCCGGCAGCGTGATGTACCGCAGTCGCTGCCAGACCGTGGCTCCGTCCACGCCCGCAGACTCATATAGGGAGCGGTCCACCCCGGTGAGCCCGGCAAGGATGATCACCATGTTGTAGGGCGCGCCGCTCCAGATGCCGACGACGGCGATGGACCACAGTGCCGTGTCCGTACCGTTGAGGAACTGCAGCGGGCCGAGTCCTAGCCAGCCCAGGATGCTGTTGAGGGGTCCGTCCGGTGTGGGGAAGTACAACAGGCGCCAGATTTCGCCCACCACAGCCAGCGCCGTGACGACAGGCAGGAAAATGGTGGTGCGGAGGATCCACAGTGACCGTGCCTGCCCTTCCAGGAGCAGGGCCAGAAGAAAGCCCCCCACCAGTGCGCCGAGGGTCTGGGTGACGCCCAGGACCACAGTGTGTCCGAGGGCCTCCAAGAAGCGTGCATCCGTCAGCACGCCAACATAGTTGTCGAAGCCGACGAAAACGTCACCCAGGAACGGCTGCACTTTGAAAAAGCTCAGCCGAATGCCTTCGGCCATGGGGATGAATTTGAAGTAGAGGCCCAGGACGGCGGCCGGCACCAGGAACAACCAGATGGCCATGGTCTGTCTGCCGTTGCGGCGTTTGCTGCGGGGGGCCGGTGGCGCTGACTCCGGCTCCGCCGTCAAGGCACCTGCCGGTTTCGTTGGTGTTGCGGTCATGACTTGGCGTTCTGGCTTGTCAGTTCGTTGGTGATGGCCGAGTCGAGATCCTTAAGGCCGGACGCCACGTTATCCGCCGCGCAGTCCGAGAAGATCTTGTTCAGGGATTCGGCGGCTGCCTGCTTGATCGGCACGAAGTTGATGGCCGAGGGGAAGGACTTTGACGAGTTCTTCAGCGCGTCCTGGACGACGGTCCACCGGGGATCGTTGTAGACGGCGGCAGCATCGACGTCGGAATTGACGGGTACGCGGACAATCGGCTGCTTGCCGGCGGTCATGCCCGCCTTTTGCCCGTCGGCGGACACGAGGTAGTCGATAACCTGCTTTGTCTGGTCCTTTTTGCCGTTGGTGGCAGTGACATAGATGTTCTCGCCTTCGGCCAGGACTGTGTTGTCCACCGAACCCTTGGGAGTTTCGATGACTTCGTACCGGTCCTTGCCCAGCGCCGTATCAAACGAGGAGAAGTTGTAGGGGCCGGTGAGAATGATCCCGGTCTTTCCGGTCTGGAAAAAGGGTGACGCAGCGCTGGTGGCCGCCGTCAGTGCGCCCGGCTGCGTGTTGCCGGGCGTGCAGAACTGTTGCTTGATCCAGGTGACGCCTTTCTGGCTTTCACTGCTTGCGGCGGAAGCGGTGTACTTTCCGTTGCCGTTGTCCTTCAGGTAGGCGCCGCCGTCCTGCCAAAGGTACGATGAGGCCCACCAACCCAGGTATCCACGTTCGGTGGATCCCGGAACGGTCATCCCGAAAGTGTCTGCCTGGCCATTTCCGTCCGGGTCCTGTGTAGCGAATGCGGTGGCCAGCGCCGCGAGGTCTTCCTGCGTCTTGGGAACGGGGAGACCCAGCTTCTCGCGCCAGTCCTTCCTGATCATGGTCACCATCGTCTGGCGAGAGAACGGGACCCCGTAAGTAGCCCCGTCCTGGCCCACTGCCTCATTCCACAGGGAGTCGGAGATCTTGTCGCCTCCGTCCACCGCTGACTTGTCCAGTTTCTGCAGGTAGCCCTGGGAAGTGTAGTTGCCAAGAGCCGCGGAGTCGTTGATGACGATATCCGGAAGCTTCTTGGAGGCCGCCCTGGTCTGCAGTTGCTGGTCCAGGTCCGGCACCCCCTGAAAGTTGACCGGGATACCGGTCTTTGCCGTGAATTCCTTGAACAGCGCCGCGTAGGTCGTGGAGGCGTCGGTGCCGGCGCGCGCCCAGACCTCGAGGGGCTGGCCGTCATCCTTGGCCGCAGGGGCGGACGACCCGCTGCCACAGCCCGTCAGCAGGGTGGCTGAGGTCACCGCCAACGCCAGAGCCGCACGGGAGCGTGCCTTGAGCTTCGAATCCACTCTGATTCTCCTTTTACATATATAAACATCTGCTATCATGTGAAACATACTTCATGAGAGTATGATTAGCATCACAGGCTGTCAACCATTGGAGGAAACTTGCCGGCAGCACAGAAAGCACAGGCGATCGCCATGACGGGTGGTGCCGGCATGATGGCCACGTTGCTGCGTCCCTACCTTGCTGATGCCGGATATGAAGTCCGGCTGCTGGACCTGGTGGAAGCCCGGAATTTGCGTCCCAACGAGGTTGCCCTGGTGGGATCCGTAACTGATCCAGATTTCATGAACACGTCCCTCAGGGCCACATCCGGGGTTGTCCACCTGGGCGGACTCCACCGGGAAATGACCTGGCAGGAAATCGTTGCCACCAACATCACCGGCACCCAGGTGACGCTGGAAGCAGCCCGCCGCAACGGCGTCGAACGCGTATTGCTGGCCAGTTCCACGCACGCCGTGGGCTTCCACGACCTTGCTGATGCCGCGGCGGATGCTGTACTTCCGCCGCGGCCCGATACGTACTACGGGGTCAGCAAAGTGGCCGCGGAAGCGCTCGGCAGCCTGTATGCGGACAAGTACGGAATGAAAGTGGTCAGTGCCCGGATAGGTACCGGCGGCCAGCGCCCGGGCAACGCCAGGACCCTTGGTTCGTGGCTTTCCCCGGCGGATTCGTTCAGGCTCGTGGAGGCGGCGCTGAACGACCTCGGTGCCCCGGGCCATCACGTGGTGTGGGCTGTCTCGGCCAACACCCGCGGCTGGGCGAACCTCCAGGCAGGACGGCGCATCGGCTACGACCCGCAGGACGACGCGGAGCTCTATGCCAATGAGGTCGATACTTCCGGGGGGAACGCTGAAACGGGACTCCTTGGCGGGTTTTGGGCCAGCGATGGTCATAGGGTAGGTATGGACAACTACCCGCACCTGGCCGCGAAATGAGCTGCCGCAGTCCGGTGCGGCGAAAGGGGGAGCGGTAATGGCACCGCTGGATGTACAGGCCGGCACGCGGGGGGACGCGCCCGGCGACGTCAAACTGGTCAAGTCCGCAGAGCGGACCATCGCCATCCTTGAGCTCCTGGCGTCCGCTCCGCAGCCGCTCACCACCGCCGAGATCTTCAAGCAGACCGGGTATCCCCGTTCCAGCCTGCACTGGCTGCTGTTGACGCTCCTGGAACTCAACTGGATCGAGCAAACACCGGAGGGCGCCTATAGGATCGGCACGCATGCCCTGCTGTGCGGTACGGCGTACCTGGACAGGGATCCGGTGATGGAACACGTTTCGGCCATTCTGGAAAAGGTCCGCAATGCCACGACCTTCACTACCCACTACGCCCGCATCGACCGGTCCGACGTCATCTATCTTGCAACCCGGCAGGCTGTAGACCGGCGCCGGCTGTCCTCAAGGGTAGGGCGCAAGCTTCCGGCCCAAGTGACGGCCCTGGGCAAAGCCATCCTCTCCGAGTACACGGATACGGAGGTCCGGCAGCGGCTTGGCGGCGGGCCCTATCCCCAGCTGACCCCGAACAGCGTCCCTGATTTCGAGGCGCTTCAGGCCGAGCTGACTGAGTTCCGGAAGACGGGCCATGCCATTGAGTGGGAGCAAAACACGGTGGGGCTTTGCTGCGTTAGCGTGGTGGTTCCGTACCGCATCCCCGGGACGGACGCCATGAGCTGCTCCATGCCGGTGGAACTTGCCACAGACGACGTCATCTCGAAAACCGTGGAGACGCTCCACTCAGCCGCAGGTGAACTGGCCCGGACCCTTCGTGCCGCGGGGATCCGGTAGGTCCGGAGTCTGAGCCCAACCGGGCACTTGCGCGACACGAGCAGATCGGTAACCGCTAGTCTGAAACCATGACGATGGGGGACGCAGCGCAGGAGCCGCTGGTTCACATTCAGGACTTCCGGATGGACTTCGGGGACACCACGGTCATCCGGGATCTGTCCTTCGACGTGCACGCGGGGGAGACGTTCGGTTTCCTGGGGTCCAATGGATCCGGGAAGACCACCACTTTGCGGGCGCTGCTGGGCATCTACCAGCCCACCGCGGGGATCCTGCACATAGGGGGCAAAGCCTTTGAGCCCCGCGACGGGGCCCGTCTCGGATACCTGCCGGAAGAGCGCGGCCTGTACAAAAAGGAACACGTCCTGGATGTCATGGTCTACTTCGGCCGGCTCAAGGGCCTGTCCAAGGCCGCGGCCCGGTCCTGGTCCGGACACTACTTGGAGCGGGTGGGTCTGGCCGACAAGGCAAAGTCCCGGTTGGACAAGCTCTCCAGCGGCCAACAGCAAAAGGTCCAGTTGGGCGTGACGATCATGAACGATCCCGAACTCCTTATTTTGGACGAGCCGACCAAGGGCTTTGACCCCGTGAACCGGCGGCTGCTGATGGACATTATCGAAGAGCACAAGCGGGCCGGCGCCACCGTCATCATGGTCACCCACCAGATGGAAGAAGTCGAACGGCTGTGTGACCGGGTAATCCTGCTCAAGGACGGAGTCTCCCACGCTTACGGGACGGTGGAAGAGGTCCAGGAAGAGTTCGGCGGCACCGTCTACCGGGTCACCCACGACGGACCGTTGCCCGCATCGGCACTGTTCGACGTCGTCGACGACGTGGACGGGGTCGCCGAACTGGCGCCGCGCCCCGGGTCCAGTGAGGCCGCGGTGCTGCGCGAGCTGGTCGAAGCCGGGGCCGTGGTCCGGTCATTCACGCCGGCCCGGATCTCCCTGGATGAGATCTTCATCAAGGTGTACGGCGAACAGCACGAACTGGCGGAAGGCTGAACAGGGCATTGGGACAGCACAACCTTGGGACCGTGATCGCGTTCGAGTTCTTCCGGACCATCAAGAAACGGGGCTTCGTCATCGCAACCCTGGCGCTGCCGGTCATTCTCATCATTATCTTCGCCCTCGTGTACGCGTCCAACGCCAGCACAAAGGACAGCGCCGCCGCCCAGAAGAGTGCGACGTTCGCTTTCATGTACACGGACGCCTCTGGAATCATCATGGCGTCTGCCGCCGAGTTGGCCGGCGGAACAACTGCCAGCGACCCCGAAGCCGCGATCGCTGCCGTGAAGGACGGCGCCTCGGAGGCATACTTCGCCTACCCTGCCGATCCGGCCAAAGAGCCGGTGAAGGTGTACGGTGCTGACAAAGGCACGTTTGAGAACGACAAGTACGAGGCCGTGGCCAAGCAGCTGCTCGCGGTCTCGGCCCAGCACCAAGTCGGCTCACCCCCGCTGACGGCGGCCCTGACCGGGACCGTAAAATTTGACTCCGAAATATTCAAGGACGGCAAGGCCGCCGCGGGCGTCGGCGGGATCATTCCACCACTGCTGTTCCTGGTCATCTTCTATTTTTCGATGATCCTTCTTTCGAACCAGATGCTGAATTCCACCTTGGAGGAGAAGGAAAACCGGGTCACTGAAATGATCCTGACCACCCTGAATCCAACCACCCTGATCACCGGCAAGATCATCTCGCTGTTCGCCGTCGGCCTGGTCCAGATCCTGGTGTTCCTGGCCCCGGTCGGATTGGCCTACCTGTTTTTCCGGAACCGCCTTGCCCTGCCCGAGGTGGACCTGTCATCCCTGGTCTTCGAACCCGGCCCCATGATCACAGGGGCCCTTCTCACGCTGGGTGGATTCGCCGTCTTTACCGGGGTCCTGGTGGCCATAGGGGCGATCATGCCGACCGCCAAGGAAGCCGGGACCGTCTTCGGCCCGCTTGTGGCCATGATGTTTATCCCCTTCTACACATTCAGCCTGATCATCTCCAACCCGGGCGCGCTGGTCGTGCAGATCTTCACCTACTTCCCGCTGACCGCTCCGGTGACCGCCCTGCTCCGCAACGGGTTCGGCACCCTGAACCCAGTTGAATCCGCCATCGTCATCGTCGAACTCTTCGTCGTCGGCCTTATTATCCTGCGGCTGGCTGTCCACCTGTTCCGGTACGGGTCCATCGAATACGGCCGGAAACTCTCCATCGCCGGAACCTTCCGCCGCCACGACCTGGCCACCAAGTAGGCGGGGCGGGTGGCAGGCATAGCGTAGGGAATCTGGTCCCCTGCGGTGCCGAACACATAGGATGCGAATTCCACTACTGATAGAAAGAATCCCGTGAAGCAGAGTATTTTCGCCCGCGTGGCCCAGTTGGCCAAGGCAAACCTCAATGCCCTCCTGGACTCCGCGGAGGATCCGCAGAAAATGCTGGACCAGATGGTCCGGGATTACTCGGAGAATATCCGCGAAGCCGAGGCCGCGATCGCCCAGACCATAGGCAACCTCCGGATGCTGGAGGAGGACCACAAACGTAACGTCGCCGACGCCAACGAATGGGGCCGCAAGGCTCTGGCCGCGTCCAGGAAGGGCGACGAGTTCCGGTCCGCCGGCAACCTCGCCGATGCGCAGAAGTTCGACAACCTCGCCAAGGTTGCCCTGCAGCGGCAGATGGCCGCCGAGAAGCTCGTGAAAGACGCCGTACCCGGGCTTGCGGCCCAGAACGAAGTGGTCGACAAGCTCAAGGGCGGGCTCGACCAGATGAAGGGCAAGCTGCACGAGCTGACGGCCAAGCGCAACGAGCTGGTAGCCAGATCCCGGACGGCGGCCGCGCAGTCCCAGGTCCACGATGCCCTCAAATCCCTGGACGCCGGTGATCCGACGTCGGCCATCGGGCGGTATGAGGAGCGGATCCGACGCCAAGAGGCCACCGTTCGCGGCCAGCAGGAACTCGCAGCCTCATCCCTCGATGCCCAGTTCGCCTCCCTGGAAGACCTCGGAGAGCAGACCGAAGTGGAAGCACGTCTGGCCGCCCTCAAGTCCATCGACCGGAAGGCCATTGACTCCCAGGCTCCTTGAAGCCCCGGGATCCCGCCGGTCCACCGTCGGGGCATGGCTGACTGCTGGGCCGCGGCCGCCAGGTAATACCGGGCGGTCGCGTCAGGCCGGCGACAGGTCGCCGTCGGCAGCAATGTGCCATGCCGTTTACGTTATGGCCCCACTGCCAGCGGAGCCTTGCGTCTCCACGCTCTGGGCTGCCTGCCCGACGTCAGCCGGCAGCCGGCGTCGGGCTTTGGCCAAGGCAACGAGCAGGGTCAGGACGGTGCCCAACCAGGCAAGCCCGGCGAGAAAAACCAGCCCTATTGCCGCTAAGGGGTGCATGGCCAAAGTTTAGGACGGCGCAACTGGGA
Organism: Arthrobacter sp. NicSoilB11; assembly: GCF_019977375.1. NCBI lineage: Bacteria > Bacillati > Actinomycetota > Actinomycetes > Micrococcales > Micrococcaceae > Arthrobacter > Arthrobacter sp. NicSoilB11. The sequence goes on along the minus strand of NZ_AP024657.1, from coordinate 2,408,322 downwards.
GTTGCGGAAGCAACTCCGCACCGAAGAGCCGAAAGATTGTACAAGCCACCCATGGGTCGGAGCTGGGGCGGCCTGGTTCGGGGCGGTGCGCGGCTGGCCAAGTGGAGCCGGCGGGCCGTGAAGAAACAAGGCAAGCCAGGCGGCACCAAACACGTAGGGGGCGAGCACGCAGGTCAATCAGGGGTGGCTGGAGTGCACCCCGACACGACGAAGGGCGCGCCCCGTTCGCTGAGCGCGCCCTTCCCGTAAAAGGTGTCAGTGCTTGAATGCGTCCTTGACCTTTTCGCCGGCCTGCTTCACATCGCCCTTGGCCTGGTCCGCCTGGCCTTCCGCCTTCAGGCTGTCATCGCCCGTGGCGTTACCGGCAGCTTCCTTGCCTTTTCCGCCCGCTTTCTCGGCAGCGTTTTCAATCTTGTCGCCTAGTCCCATGGTGTCTCCTCCTCTGGTTGGCAGCCGTTCGCATTCGGCTTCGCTCATAATAAGCATGCTTACCAATAGGTTGGCAAGTGATGGGTATCCACAGCAGCACCGGCCGGGCAACAAGGAGGCGTTCCGGAAGCCCCGCCTGAGGTGGGGACTTTGGTCCCTGTGTTCCGGGTGAAGGGCGGGGTTTACTGGTGCGTTGGGACAGGCGAAGCCTGTCTGCAGAGCGATGTGGCTCTGCAGGACCGAGCACGGAGATGCCCCGCTAATGAACCTCAAAGACCGTTGGGACCGCCTTGACCCTGCCACGCAGAAGTGGCTGATCGACAACCCGGGGTGCCAGATGCTGCCCAGGACCATCACGGCGGTGATCTCGAAGGAAACCGGGGAGGACCTGGCCACAGGGCAGCACGGGCAGGCGCTCGTCTCCGGTGAGGATCACGACTTCATCCGCTCGAAGATAAAAGGCGCCTCCATGGCCTGACAAGGCTCTTAGCTCTCACCGGGCAGCGCTCCAGCCGAACGGATCGGCGCCCGGGGGAGGCCGGGGATGCTGACGGCGGGCAGGGGTGACAGCCTCAGCCGGTCACCCGTACTCCGGCAACAGCTCCCGTCCAGGGTGCGTCTCCCGCCGCGGGCAGGGACAGGTGTGCGGAAACGTAGCCCTGTTGAAGCGTGATGACTTGGGACGTGGACCCTGGGCAATCCACTGTGAGCTCGACGGGCCAGAGTATGACCTTGGGATTCTCCTGCCGGATGAAGACTTTGGCGTTGGCAGCACCGACGCACGCAGCAGTGACCGTGTACGTGCCCGCCGCGGGGACTTCTTCCGTCGTGCCAAAGCCCCTGCCGGGGCCGTCCAGCGGACCCTTTTGAAAAAGGAGAACCGGGCCCTGCACGGCCAGGAGAAAGCTGTCCAGGTCCTGGTAGTTTCTGGCCTCCCGCTCAAGGATCAGGGGGTCAGTGGGGCGGGTAGCGGATGCCGTCATCCGGGAGGGTTCAGGTGCGGCCGTGCGGTCAGCTTCGGCTGCCGGGGCGTGTGCCGGATCGGGGTAGTCATAGGAGCACCCTGCCGTGCCGGCTGCCGTTACCAGCACACACAGGGGAAAGGCGAGCCGGCGCCGGAGGCCTTTCGTTTCCACGGTTCCACGGTGGCCACGCCCGCGGTTCAAATCAACCACGACCCTGCGGAATTCGCCTACCCGGCCCGGCCGTCTTCTCGGCAAGGCGCACCACGGAGGTATGACGGCTCCAATGGTGGAGGCGGCCATCGAATCTGGCGCCAATCTCCATCGGGCTAATCGTGGGCCCCATTCTGATGTGACCGGGTTACAAAGTGTTCGACCCTGCGGTCCGGCACCAGCCAGATAAGGGCCACGATGGTGTAAACGGCGAGCCCGAGCAGGGGCTGGACAGGGGTTAGCGCAATGCCAAGGAGATAGATCAGCGGCGACGCTTTGCCCTTCCAGTCCCGGCCGACAGCACTGGCGAGGGCCCCGTCCTTGCCCTGAGCAGCAATCAGGCGGCGCTCCAGGATGAAGTATGCGATTGCTGCGCACAGCAGGTTGATCCCGTACAGCAGCACAGGGACCTGCGCGAAGCCGGACTCATCCATCCATCGGGTTGTAAAAGGAAACAGCGACAGCCAGAACAACAGATGGAGGTTCGCCCACAGGATGGCCCCATTAACGCGGCTCGCCAAATGGATCATGTGGTGGTGGTTGTTCCAGTAGATTCCGACATACACGAAGCTCAACAGGTAGCTGAAGAGGGTGGGCAGGACGCTGGCCACACCTTCCCACGTTGGTTCCTCCGGGGTATGGAGTTCCAGCACCATGATGGTGATGATGATCGCCAGGACACCGTCGCTGAACGCTTCCAGCCGGTTCTTGTTCATTGGGCATGCTTCCTTCGGGTGACTCTGCGACTTCTTATGTGGCTGCGTGCGACACGCCATGGAGCGCCACTACCCGAGGTGTACAGCGTTCCACTCCAAGAGCCGCCATTCGGCCAGTCCCTCGGTAATAAAAGGGTCTGCAGCGACGAAACGCTCGGCCTCCCGTCGGGAAGTGAAAATGCCCATGGAACTAAGCTCCGGGTCAGCCGTTTGGAATGGACCCAGGGCCACGAGCCCCCCGCCTTCCGCGTGGAACGCCTCGTAGTAGGCCTTGTGGCGCGGGTACGTCTCCATGACACGCGAGCGGTCGATGCCTTCACGGACGGTGTAGATGACGACGCATTCCATGCGGCCGAACTTACCACCTCCTGCACCTACGGCACGGCAGGAATCCGGTGAGGAGCACCACACTAGGCGGAACTAGACGTGGCGGGTGTAGGAGGAGCCCGAGGGGGTTCGCTGCAGCAGTCCGAAGTCAACCATGTACCTTCGCAGCAGCACCACGTCGTCCGTGTAACTGAGAAGCCGTTCGTTGACCTGCCTCTCAGTGAGTTCTTCCCCAGGCGCCATGACCTCGTCCGCGATCCTGGCAAGGAGTTCCCGCCGTTGCGCCAAGTTTGACGGGTACCTTTCGATGCGTCCAAGCCGCATGAACCGATCTGTCCCGATTTGTGGTTGACGCTTGGGCTGTTGGGCGAGAAGGTCGCGAAAAATCGTCTGGGCCGCCACCAGCCGCCCGGGCGCGTGCTGTTCCACGAGTCCGGACTCAAGCAGACTATCGATGGCCCGGTTTCGCCGCTGTTCCTTCACGTTGGGCAGTACGTCTGGCGCCGCAGCTCCAAGCACGATTTGGGCGTACGCGGTCCTGGCATCGTTGTTGCCAAGCGTCGCCAGCACACGCCGCCAGTGCGGGCCGCTAGTTCCCCTGCCTCCGCCCACGTCCACGCTCCCCTCACCCGCTGGCCCACGCCGCTGCGTCGCGGCGTGCTGGGAGATAGTAGCGCCGATGCCCTGGTTCCAGGAAGCACAGGCGCCGGGGACATGCAGCTGGGGCGCAACGCCCGACGAGGTCTCCCGTCCCCTGCCCGGCGATAACCTCGTGCCGAAACCAGCCTTCAACGCCACGAGGGAATCTCACACCGACTCCGGCCGGACATGGACGTCATTTACGATCCCACGCTGAAGGTGGGCGTATCCGCGCGCCCCTTCGCCAGCTGGTCCGCGTTCCGACGCCGGCTCGAGATGTCCCTTGTCAGGTTCCGCGTCGAGTTCAGGGACCAGCCTCCGTTGCGCCGCCGGCGGGAATGAGCCCAGTGGCGGCGCAAGCACGGGCCGTCGGTTACCGCTTCCCGGCCTTGGCATAAAGAGCCAGGAGGTCTCGGCTGAATTCGTGGGGCGACGTTTCGCTGGGGCTGTGGCCACCCCTGTAGACGCCGATCCGGGCCCGGATTGACTGGGCGAAGAGGCGGTGAAGCTGGAGCGGCCACAGGTCGTGTTCGCCCACGGCCACAAACTTGGGAAGGGGCGCCTCCGCCAGTTTTTGCCGAAGATCCGGAACGTTCTGCATGAGCGTATAGATGTCCCGGACCGAGGCGCGGCGGGTGAAGCGGAACCGGTAGTTGACGAACCGCCGCCTGCCCTCCGGTACGTGCACCACCTTGCCGCTCCGGATGCCCCAGATCAGCAAGGCAGCACCCACCCGGCCGTTCACCCACGTGCTGAACCGGCCGATGCGGCTCACGCCCCTGAAACTCTGGCCTGGCTCCGGCGGACAGCTAAGCAACGTGAGGGACCTGAAGAGCTCCGGCCGCTCCCCATAGGCGAGTTGGGCAATGATTCCCGCGAAGGAATAACCCACAACATGGACTGGGGTGGCAGTGGTCTCCAGAACTGCAAGGAAGTCGTCCACGAAAAGCCGGTAGTCATAATGCTTGCGTGGCGGCACCAGGTTCCCGGGGCCCGCTGCCGCTGACTGGTACTGCCCAGCCAGGTCGTAGCTCAGTGCGAAGTAACCGGCATTGGCCAGGTCGGGCATCATGAGGGAGAAGTCCTCTTTGGAACCGGTTGCTCCGGGCACCAGCACAACGCTGGGATTGCCAGGATTGCCCAGCGTCATGGCGGCGAGCCTGCCACTGGGGACATCAATGGATCGGTGGACAGCGCCCGGCGGTGGAGTGAACCAGTCAACGTCCCCCAGCTCCGCATCGAGCAAGGCGGCCGCGTCCACCAGGGCGGAGCCAAACTCCTCGGGGTCGATCCCGTACCCGTTCCGGTCCAGCTCTGCCATGGTCCCAACATAGTCCAGTGCCTTGAATTTATTCAGGGGCAGGACCGGTGGACCGTTCAGCCACACCGCGGACGAACGCGTGAAGGCGCCGGTAGACTTCCTGGGATTCGGGGTAGCGGTAATCCTGTTGCCAGGTGTGTTCGGTGTTGAGGCTGTCCCAAGGGTAGATCAGGGCATCCACTGGAACGTCGTGTTGTTGCAGGCGCTCGATGAAATTCAGGTTTGCCCGGTAGAAGTAGTCACGCTCGGACGTGGTGAGGAACACGGGCGGATGGGTCCCGTCCAGCCACTCGATCGGGGACAGGAAACCCGCGGCGCTCCTCAGCCGCGCCACGGTCCGTGGTGGAGAGGGCCGCTTACGGCCATTGCGTGCTCCCGGACCTGCCGTTGCCCGGGATGCAGGCGGCAACAGCATACGGACGAAGTTCAGGCTGAGGACAAATCCGCTGTTAAAGAAGACCGAGAAATCCACTGCGCTGCAGTGTTGGACGAGCCCTTTCAGGTGTCCCGCGGGAACTGCCGGCCGCAGGGCATAATGCGCCGCCAGTTCGGAACGCAGGCTGGCTGCGGTCAGCAGGGCAGCGATCTGTCCGCCGGCCGAGTCCCCGCCCAGGATCAGCCTCTTGGGATTCCCGCCGTACCCCTCGATGTTGGCGGCAACCCACGCCAGGGCGGCATTGGCATCCTCGAGCACATGTCCCATGGCGAACCGGGGCGCGTGCCGGTAGTTGACGTTGACCACCACCATCCCGCCCACTGCCTGGTTGGCGCAGTACTTGGTCAGGGCTGCCTTGTCACCGGATGTCCACCCGCCACCATGGAAGTAAACGTAGACGGGAAGCAGCTCCGCCGCCACAGCCTCTGTACCAGGAGAGTCAGCTGCGGGCTGCAGCGGTGTCAAAACGTCGAGGCGGTGGGCGCGGAGGGCATCACCCACGTAGTCAATGTCGTGCACATATGCCACAGCCGTGATTGGGTCGGTGTTGAACCGCGCCTGCTCCCGGGCACTCACGGCGCGCATCAGGACGCGCCATGTCCATACGGGTACGCGGCGCAACAGGGGCCGGGCGCTCCTGACCGACTGAAACACCCCGGAACGTGCAGCCAATGTCATCCCTGCAATTTTATCCCCGAATGCTGGCCCCTTACGTCTTGCCGCCCCCGAGGATCCGCCGTGCGTCCTCCTGGGCCTGAAGGGCCAGGTCAGTGACCACTTCACCCCGCACATGCCCGGCGGCCGACATGATGCTCCGGAGTTCGGAAACCGTCCGCGCCGGGTTTGCCCCGTGCGCCACGGCGTGGCAGTTATGGCAAAGCGGAATGAGGTCGGCGATGGGGTCAAGCTGGTATCCGCTGCCAATCATGGCCGGCGGCACCACGTGGTGCACGGCTGTCGCTCCGGTACCGGCCTCACCGTAAGCGGACTCAAAGGAGAAGCCGCAGGCGGCGCACGACGTGCCGTGGAAGGCCAGGCAGGCCCGGCGGGCGTCGGGGTCCCGCTCAAAGCGGTTCACCTGGATATGGCTGACGCCGCCCGGCGGAAAGGTTCCGGCAACCACCTCGGTGGGATCCGGCGTCGTGGGCCCGTATTCCCTCCACAAGCGTTGCAGAACAGGCCAGGACGACGGCGGCAAGGTCACCAGGGAGGGGCCGTTCGCCTTGGCCCAGAGGTCACCGGGAAAGGCCTCCCGCAGGGTCCCGGGGCGTATTTGCTCGCCCAGCGGGAGCAGTGCGTCGAAAGCGACTGCGATGAACCAGTCGTTGGCATCGGAATCATCGCCTGCGGCGGCCTGGTAGGGCTCCGATGCCACCGACCCGTGACCGATGAGGCCGCTGCCTGCATCATTGCCGCCTTGCACCAGGAGCCACGCTTCGGTCCCCGGGAGGATGTCAGGGCAAAAGCCGACGCGCCAGCGGTCCAGGAACCTGCCGGACTGCGCCACCTGCGCGACGACGGCTCCGTAGTCCCAGCGGTGCAGCCCGTTCGTGTCGCAGCCAAGAATTACTGCCGCCACTGCCCACCAAACCCAGCCATTCGCCGTCGATCCCCAAGCCCCTGCAGCGGGATTTAGATCGGTTCCTTGGCCAGCGCCTTGGTCTTGGGGGGCGTTTCCCGCCCCAGCCGTTCATCAAGCGTGACGCGCAGCCTGGCCGCGGCAACCTGGACCCGGTGCTCGGCAGGCGTGGGTTTTTTGCCCGCGGGCTTGGTACCGGTTCGGGGAGTGTGGACAAGGCGGTGTTCAGGCGATGCTGCGCTCATGGTCCAGCCTCCTTGGCACTGTCTTCATCCGTCATTCCATTCTCGCCTAAGTTGTCCGGGCCGTCCACGACGGCACTCTCCTGCCCTGGGCCGGCGTCGGCATCGTCCCCGTTCTCGTCCCCGGACACACTCTTCCAGGCGATGTCGAACAACTCGAGTTCCTCGGTGCGGGCCAGTTCGCTCCTGGCAAGGACTTCCAGCGTCGCCAGGCCCAGCGCCTTTGTCCCTGCATCCGGGTCCAACGCCCGGTCGAGCGCCCACTGGGTGCGGCGCCACCATTCCGCCCGGCTGTCCGCTTCGGTCTTTTGCCGCAGGGCGTCGGCGTCCGCTTCGCGCTTTTGGTCCAGCGCGGTCTTGTCCGCGGCAGTGCGTTGCTTGAGCGTGCGCCAGTTGATGTAGAAGGCCAGCAGGGCTGCGATAAGAACGGCCAGGGGTCCAAGCCCGGCAAGGATGACCCACCAGTCCGCCGGGCCCGAATGGACGACGACGTCCAGCGGGCCGGGGGAGGGAACAGGGGTCACCGAACCAGCTTAGGAGGAGGTACGGCCTGTGGCCCGGCCGACACTCCTGCCGCGGCCTTCTCCATCATGCGCCGCGCCGGGAAATGAGGACCGGCCCGTGCGCGTGGTGCAGTACTGCGTGGGCGGTTGATCCGATGGTCTCCCGGAGGATGCCGCGGCCCTGGGAACCCAGCACCACTATCCGGGCTTCCGAGGCGGCTTGCAGGATGGCGTTCGGGACCGAACTGTCCGTGAGTATCCTGCCGTCAACGGAGATATTGGGCGCCAGGGTTCGTGCACGGTCCACAACGGATTCGAGAACTTCCCGGGCGCCAGCCGCTGCTTCCTTCCCGTCCAGCCGCGTGTAGCCGGCGGGCTCGTGATGGACGTGGACCACCGTAAGGCGTGCGTGCCACTCGGAAGCAACGGCGCACGCGTCTTCCAGTGCCGAGGGGGAACCTGATGCATCGACGGCGGCGACGACGGGTCCGCCAGGATGGGTGTCCTCCCGGATCACGGCCACCGGGCAGGTGGCGGTGGCCGCCAGTTCCAGGCTAACGGATCCCACCAGGAGGCCAAGGAAGCCGCCCAGGCCACGGCTGCCGACTACGAGCATCCTCTTGCCGCCGGAAATTTCGGCCAAGAGCTGTGCGGGTAGTCCGTGGAGCAGGGTGCCGCGGATCTGAAGCCCTGGAACTTCCGCTGCAGCATGCGAGACCCCTTCTTCCAGGACGGCCTGGGCGGACTGCTCAAGGCCGCTGCCTGACACACCTGGAACCGGACCGAGGTGCCTGGTCAGCAGCTGCCACAGGGAACAATGCACCACATGAAGCGCGCAGTTGGTGGCACGGGCGTGGCGCGCCGCCCACCGGACGGCTGCCGCGGCTCCATCCGAACCGTCATAGCCGGCCACAATCGAACCCGCATCCTGCATCACCTGGCTGCGCTCCTCATCAGACCGATCCTCGCCGGCGGGACCTTCGGCCCTTTGGCGGCCCTGCCCCTTGGTTTCATCCTGATTCCAGGAATCCATCCTGATTCTAGGAAGCGGGGAGGCATATGGGCACCCTGGTGCGCCGTATTGGGGTGATCATGCTTGTCCTGGCCGCCTCCCTGCTGGGGGTTGCGGCCCCAAGTGATGCCGTGTCCCCGTCAGCCGTCATCGTGGAGGACACAGCGGGGGTGCTTGACCGGAATACGCTGGTCCCCGCCGTCGAACGGATCCAGTTTTACGAGCCCACCCGTGTTGCTGTCTTTACCTACAACGGAAAGGCTGAGGACAACCTCAATGAAGAGGTCCTGAGGTTCGCACGCTCCAGGCACCCTGAGTGGATCAGCGCCGACGGACAGAAGTGGGCCGATGGGCTGTTCATTTTCGCGCTTGACCCGGTGGGCCGCCACGTGGGCACCTATATGGGGGAGGACCGGAAAGTGTCGCTCGAGCAGCGCAGCGATATCCAGGAGGCCTCAAAGGAACTGTTCCGGGACGCGCAGTGGACCGACGGTACTGTGGCCGGCATTCGCCGTGCCGCCGAACTCATCAACCAGCCCTGGTACCGGTCCGCCGCATTCCTGATCACCGCCTGGGTCACCGGGGGACTTGCGGCCCTTGGGGCAGCGGCGTGGTTGATTGTGCGGGCGGTGACCAGGGCTGCCTGCCGCAAACAAATCGAACGGGGGGACCGGAGCTACTCCAACGTCAGCATGGACCTGGACGTCACGGAACTGAACGCCGGGACCATCCCCGAATCATCCCGCTACGGCAGCAGGGTCCTGGAGAAACACCGCACCTTCCTGACCCGCTATGCCGCCGCCACGGAACTCTCCAACCAGGTGCACGCCCTGGCCAAACGGTCCCTCAGCAGGCGGAAAAACCTCAAGCTTGCCCGCCAGTTCGCGGACAGCGCCGCCGAGCTGGATGCCCTGGATGATGTCATCGCCGACAGCAACGCCCTGTTGAACCGTGCCGACACATGGCCTACCGCCTGGGACCGGCAGCTTGCCCCGCTCCGCAAGGACCTGGCCGGCCTTGAGCAACTCCTGGCCAAGCGCCACGGGCAGGGGGACTCGGCCACCGCCTCGGCGCTTCGTTCCTTCCGCGACGAAAGCCTGCGGAACATTGAACGCTGGACCTCGGAACTGGCAGATGGCCGGATCACGCCGGAAGATGCGCTGGACCGGCTCTACGAGGCGCGGTCTCGGCTCTCGGAGCTGCTGGAGAACCATGCGGAAACAGTCATTCAGGGATTCGCCAGGAATGAGCGCGAGGCAAGGGTGATGCGCGAGCAGATGCAGACGGCCCACGAGGGCCTGGACCACCGCAGGCGGCGGAGCTATGAGCCGAGCATCCTGGGCACGGTGTACCCGTCGTACCAGTTTTTCTCCGTGGCTACCTTCAACTCCGGCTTTAATACGGGCGTCAGCAGCGTCAATTCCGCGAGGGGCGGCGGCAGCACCACAGGGTACGGCAGCAGCGGCGGAAGCTTCTCCGGTTCGGGCAGTTCCTCGAGCTTCTGATGACCGGGGCTTTGGCCGCCGCCGTCCTCCACCCTAGGCGGCGCCCAGGGAGCCAAGCCTGTGCGGCCCGCGCCGGACCGCGTGCCGCGCGTGCGGGATGGTGCTGCGGGCAACGTTCGGCGGCGGTGAAGGTATGTCCCGGATCAGGCCGGTTCCCGCACATTCCCGTACCTCTTCGATGGCCGCGGCCGCCGCCCGTTTGTCTGCGAATTGTCCGGATACCGCCAGTACGTGTCCATCAGGCATCACAAGCCGGAACCGGATCTGTGAATCTTCATCGACAAACAGTTCGAACGTACCTGCCATAAGCCTTGCTCTCCTCTAGCGTCCCGCCTCCGTTGATGAGGCTGCATGCCGGCCGACACCGGGCGCGGCAAACCCGGATGCACAACCCCAGCGTGGTGCTTCCGGCCCAGACCACCATCTCAGAGGACCGCGGCGTGCTATTAGGGACCAAAGACCCTGATCGCCGGCTCCGGGGATGCTAGCGATGGCAGGATGCCCCGAAGTTCCGTGCCGAAGGGCCCTGTCCCATTAAGCCGGGCCGCGGAAGACTGGGGAGTTCACGATGGTTGCGGTTCCCGGAGGACGACATGACGACAGATGCACCTCGACCTGGCCGCCCAGGCAAACCAGCTCCCGGATCCGCAGGTCCCGGTCCCGAGGAGCGGCTCCGGATAGAGCTGGAGGACGCCGCATCGCGCAAGTGGTGGGCGCGGATCCTGTACACGCTGGGCTCACAGTACGGGCGGACGCAACTGCAGTTTGTGGCCAGGACCGGGGACGGACGCGGGCTCTATGCCAGCGATACGTTTCCCGGTCCGCCGCTGAACCCGACACCTCCCGAAGAGGCGTGGGCTCCCGGCATGCAGGCCAGCCTCAGCCAGCTCCGCCGGGAGCTGGCCCGCGACGGGTGGTCCGAAACCAGCCGCGGCGTGCAGCCCTGGGACCTCACCTTCAGTCGCGGCCCCGGAAGATAATGCAGGACCAGGCCCCGGGGCGGCCGAAACCCTGGCGGACTCAGTCCACCGGCCAGATGACCCTGGTCTGCCACGTGGCCGGATCCGGCTGCTGCTCCGGATCGGTCAGGTAGTACTCCCACATGGTGTCGGCAGGGGCAGCGCCCTCGGCTTCCATCCGTTCGCGGATGGCATCGTACGTGCTGCCGAGGGTGTCGTAAGGGCCCGTGTGGATGGCCTCGAACGCGTCAGTATCGGGAAGCGCGCCGCGGGCCACCTCGCCTGTTCCCTGGAAGTTCCCGGCGACGGGGAACCCGGCTTCGACGTCCACCGTGGCGCCGGGAATGCCGTGGTAAAGCGCGAACGGCGGTCCTGCCGGGCTGACGCCCTGCGTTTGCACCGCGGCCATCACCGCACCGAAGGCCCGGCTGAAGAAGCTCGTCAGAGCGTCCATGGGAACCCGTTCACGGACCACGGCGACGGGTTGTTCGGTGACATGGATCTTTCGCGGCTGCTGGCCATTTTCAGTCATGCCCCCAGCCTTGCCATCCCGCGGCCAACGTGACAGGGCCATAGGACTCTAATGGGCATGCCAGGTCAGGCCGCAGCCTCATACGCTTCGAGCAGCCAACCGCGGACCTCGGCATCGAGTTGGGAACTGTCCGTGAGCTCCAGATGGTGCATCCAGGTTCCTTTCGCCGGGTGGACGACCTGCTTGAAGCGCGGCGAGCCCAGGTTCCGCGGCAGCGCGAGGGACAGGACCAGCGGAACCGGGGAATTCACGTAGACCCCGGGCCGCCACAGGTAGGCGTAGCCCCGGCGCCGGCGGAACGAGATTTGGCTCTTTCCGACCCGGACATCATGGGGGCCCAGTTCCGCCGCCATCCGCTCCGCTGCCTGGTAGAGCCCAAGGGCGTCCGGAGCGCCGGCGAAGAACCGCTCTACCGTCCACGGTTGCAAAGTAACAGCGTCCCCGCCTATGCAGTACCGTTGCCCGCCCCGGCCGCAAGTCCGGCGGCCCAGGCTGCAGCCCGCTCGGCCTCACCGTCGACCAGCGGGCCCTCGCTGCCTTTGACGTAGAAAGCCATGGGTCCGCCAACGATGCTGGCACCTGCCTCCGTCAGTGCCTTCGTCATCTTCCTGGCAGCGTCGCCGTGGATGAACAGCTTCACCCTCGTATCGAAGGCTGCTGCCTTCACCCCGGCGAGTCCCCGGCGCCCGAGGTCTGCCAGCGTTTCGGTGATCCGGGCAGTCGGCTTCCAGCCGTTGATGGGGCTGCCGACGACGAGCAGGTCACCCGGGTGCAGGGCGTCGGCATCAAAACCGTCAACGTGAACAGCGGCCGCGTCCCGCCCCAGGCGCGATGCCATCGCCTCGGCGATGGTCCGGGTGTTTCCATACGCGGAGTCATAGAGGACGACGGCTTTCATGGAGGCTCCCGGTCCGGTTAGGCGGCATGTTGCCCCTCAACCATGCTCCCGGGGCCGCCGGCGGGGCAGGGCCAAAGGTCATGCCGCCGGCCGGGGCCTAATGCCCTAGCCGTACTGCCGGCATCAGGATAGTTTCAGTCTTATGTGTGAGGACCGCTACCGCCCATGTTGAAAGTGTCCTGAATGAGAAAGCAGGCCGTCCCGCCTGCGGCAACCGCCGGCAGCGTTGAGGTCGAGGAACGCGTCGGCTCGCCCGTGCAGAAGGTGTGGGGCTTCCTCCGGCGGTATCCCGTCGTCGCGCTGACCTGCCTGGTACTCCTTGCCGCCCTGGTGCTGCTGCAGTTTGGGCTGGAACTGCAGGTCCGCGTGCTCGCCTCGGCCTACGCTGCCATCATCGTGGTGGCGCGGGCGGCCGGCATGGTCCGGTCGTTGCGGGAGGGACGCTGGGGCATCGACCTGCTGGCCCTGATGGCGGTTGCAAGCACGGTGGCCGTGGGTGAGTACCTCGCGGCCCTGGTGGTGATCCTGATGCTCACCGGCGGGGAGGCACTGGAAAACTTTGCCCAGGGACGCGCCGCGCGTGAATTGCGGTCCCTGCTGGACCGGGCTCCCCGCTTTGCCCACAGGGAAAGTACCGACACAGTCCTGGAGGACACCCCGATAGGCGAGGTGGTGCCCGGGGACGTGCTGGTGGTCCGCCCCTCCGAGCTGGTACCTGTTGACGGCGAACTCCTGTCCGATTCAGCAAGCATGGACGAATCATCGCTGACGGGGGAGAGCCTGCCGGTGGAGCGCACCAAGGGGGAGCTGCTGCTGAGTGGTTCGGTGAACGGCGTGGCCGCCATCCGCATGCGGGCGGCCGCCACCGCGGCTGACTCCCAGTACAGCCGGATCATCGCCCTGGTGGAGGAAGCGTCCAATAGCCGTGCGCCGGTAGTCCGGCTCGCTGACCGCTACGCGGTGCCCTTTACCCTCCTCGCCCTGGCCATGGCCGGGGCCGGCTGGTTCCTGTCAGGTGAGCCGCTCCGCTTTGCCCAGGTGCTGGTGGTGGCCACCCCGTGCCCGCTCCTGATCGCAGCGCCGGTGGCATTCCTGGCTGGGACCAGCCAGGCCGCCCACAAGGGCATCATCATCAAGAACACCAGAAGCCTGGAGCAGCTTGCCAAGGCGCAGACAGCAGTGTTCGACAAGACTGGAACACTCACCTCCGGCCGCCCGGTCCTGGACGGGATCCAGGTGGCGCCGGGCCCGGGGGAAGCCCTTGGCAGCCGGAAGATCCTGCAGCTGGCGGCCTCCGCCGAGCAGTATTCCTCCCACGTGCTGGCAGCATCCGTGATCGAAGCCGCCAAGGCAGCGAACATTGAACTGCTGCAGGTGCAGCAGGCGACCGAAAACGCCACGCATGGGGTTGAAGCTGTCTGCGACGGCCAGCAGGTGGTGGTGGGAAAAGCCGCCCTGATCCGCAGTTCGGCCAGCGGATACCGGGAAGCAGCAGTCCAGAGTGGCCAGTTGGCAGTCCACGTGGCGGTCAACGGCGAGTACGCGGGTGCACTGATCATGAAGGACCCGTTGCGCCGCAACGCCGTGGACACCCTGGCGCGCCTGCACAGGCTGGGCGTGCGGAACACCATGCTGCTGACCGGTGATGCCCACGCGACGGCTGCCCACATCGCCGAGGAAGCGGGAATGGGCCACGTCCAGGCCGAATGCCTTCCGGAGGACAAGGTCAACACGGTTGCGGCCATCCTGGAACGACCCGTCCTGATGGTGGGTGACGGCGTCAACGATGCCCCGGTCCTTGCCGCCGCCGACGTTGGGATCGCCATGGGTGCCAAGGGGGCCACCGCGGCCAGCGAGTCCGCGGACGTGGTGATCATGCTCGATGAGCTGTCCAAGGTGGCCCTGGCCGTGGCCATTGGAAAGCGGACCGTGGCTGTGGCCCTGGTAAGTATCTGGACTGGGATCGGGCTCAGCCTCATCCTGATGGCCATCGCCATGACGGGTTTCATTCCCGCTGTTGCCGGTGCCCTCCTGCAGGAGGTGGTTGACCTGGCCACCATCCTGAACGGACTCAGGGCATTGCGCGGAGCGGACGAGGCACGGCAACGCGGTTGATGCCGGCTTCCTTCCGCCAGGCCTGCCCGGAGCGGGAGGTGGTGTGGCCGCCGGGCATGACTTTTGGCCCTTCCCAGCGCCGCCCGCAGCCGGGATTGTGGTGTCCATGAACGCAGAAACAGGGGCCAAACCCGTCATTGTAGGTGTGGACGGATCCGAATACTCCTCCGCAGCCCTGCGCTATGCGGGCACGCTGGCAGCCCGCCTGGGCACGCGGCTGGAAGTCATTTCATGTGTCGGAATGCCGGACTACCTGGTGATGTCCCGCCTGGAAGGGGCGGACCGGCAGTTCACCGCCAGGCTTGAGGACGCCGCCGGCCGCCTGGTCGAAGATGCCCTGGGCCGGGCCTTCTCCGGGGAACGGCCCGAAAACATCGACGTGACCATCAAGTTCGGCCCTCCGGCGAAAGTGCTGGTGGAGGAGAGCCGCCGCGCGCAGATGCTGGTTGTTGGAAGGCATGGCGAAGGCGGCCTGCTTAAGTCGTCCATGGGATCGGTGAGCAAGGCGTGCGCGGCCCACTCCACCTGCCCGGTGCTCCTGGTGGGCCAGGAGGCGGACGCTGTGTGAGGACTGCGGAGGGCCTGAGCTCCGAACGGGCAGCGCAACTCCTGAAGCAGGCGGGCCCCAACCAGCTCCCGGCGGAGAAACCCGTCCCGCAATGGCGAAAGCTGTGGGGGGAGATGACGCACTTCTTCGCCCTCATGCTGTGGTGCGCCGCCGCGCTGGCATTCGTTGCGGACATGCCGCAGCTGGCCGTGGCGATCATCGTCGTCGTCATTGTCAACGGGGTGTTCGCCCACATCCAGCAGGAACGCGCCCAGCATGCCGCCGTCAGGCTGCGCGGCCTGCTGCCCGCCGACGTGGTGGTGCGGCGGGACGGGACGGTGCGCAAGGTCCACGCCAGCGAGCTGGTGGTTGACGACGTGGTGCTGCTCAGTGCCGGTGACCGTGTGCCTGCAGACATGGTCCTGCTGTCAGCATCGGCCTGCGAAATGGATGAATCCATGCTGACGGGCGAAAGCGAGCCAGTGCCGAAAGCCGCAGGTGACGCGGCGTGGGGCGGTACCTTCCTGGTCAACGGCTACGGAGAGGCCGCCGTGTCCGCCACGGGAGCCAGGACCAGGCTGGCCGGAATTGCCGCACTCACCAGCGGAGCGGTTCCTCCTCCTACGCCGCTGTCCCTGGAACTGCGGCGGATTGTCCGCGTTACTGCGGGCATGGCGCTGGGTATCGCAGCGATCTTCTTCCTGGCGTCGCTGCTGGTGGGCTTTCAGTGGCGGGATTCCTTCCTGTTCTCGATCGGCGTGGCCGTGGCCCTGGTCCCGGAAGGGCTCCTGCCCACTGTCACGCTGTCCCTGGCCATGGGTGCCCAGCGCATGGCGTCCCGCAACGGCCTGGTCCGCAACCTTGAAGCCGTGGAAACCCTGGGGTCAACCACCTTCATCTGCACCGACAAAACCGGGACCCTGACGCAGAACCGAATGAACGCCGTCGAGGTCTTCACCCTGGAAGGGGCCGTCCATGTGACGGGCCAGGGGTATGACCCGGACGCGCACATCGAGGGCCGGGGAACGGCCAGGGCGGCCCAGGCGGCGCTCGCCGCCCGCACCGCTTCACAGGGCAGGGCCGAGCTGCACGATGGACAGTGGCGTGCACAGGGTGACCCGATGGAAGCTGCCGTGGACGTGCTGGCCCGCCGGCTGACAGGCACCGGGTCCGGGCCCGCGGCATCGCGCCGGCTGCCGTTCGATCCGGTGCGGCGCAGGGAGTCTGCCCTTGTGGGGCCCGAGCTGTTCTGCAAGGGTGCCCCCGAAACCGTGCTCCCACTGTGCGAATCCGTGCCGGGTCAGGTCAAGGAACAGGTAGAGGTGATGGCAACGCGTGGCCTGCGCGTCATTGCGGTGGCACGGCGGCGTCTCGGGGGAGCACCCGAAACCTGGCAGACCAGCCCTGCCGCAGAACTTGAAACGGACATGGAACTCCTGGGCCTGATCGGACTGCAGGATCCGCCCCGGCCGGATGTGGGCAACGTCATCCGAACGGCGCGGCAGGCGGGCCTGAAGGTCGCCATGATCACCGGCGACCACCCTGCCACGGCGGCAGCGATCGCCCGGCAGATCGGCCTTGCCGGAACGCCTGAATACGTGTTGGAAGGCGCAGACCTTCCGGAGGACGAGCAAATACTCGGCGCACTCCTGGACCGTGACGGAGTGGTGGTCAGCCGGGTCTCGCCCGAACAGAAGCTCCGCGTGGCCAAGGCGCTGCAGGCCCGTGGGCATGTGGTGGCCATGACCGGCGACGGCGTCAACGATGGCCCGGCCCTTCGCGAAGCCGACATCGGCGTGGCCATGGGGCGGAGCGGAACTGACGTGGCGCGGGAGGCCGCGGATTTGGTCCTCCTGGACGACCATTTCGCCACCATCGTGGCAGCCATCGAACAAGGAAGGGCAACCTACGCCAACATCCACCGGTTCCTCACCTACCATCTCACCGACAACGTGGCGGAGCTGACTCCCTTTGTCATCTGGGCGCTCTCCGGCGGCCAGTTCCCGCTTGCCCTCGGTGTCCTTCAAATCCTTGCCCTGGACATTGGCACCGACCTGCTGCCCGCGCTGGCCCTTGGCGCCGAACCGCCCGGCCGGCGTGTTTTGGCGCGTCCGCCCGAACGCCGGCACCTGATGGACCGGCAACTGATCATCCGTGTCTTCTGCATCCTGGGTCCCACGGAGGCCGCCATGGAAATGGCCGTCTTCTCCGTTGTCCTCGCTGCCGGCGGGTGGATCCGGGGGCAGGTTCCCCAGCCCGGGCTCCTCATGGCTGCCTCCGGCGCCGCCTTTACCGCCGTGGTCCTGGGACAGCTGGCCAACGCCTTTGCCTGCCGGAGCGCCACCGTGCCGCCCTGGAAGCTGGGATGGGGTACCAACCGGCTTCTGGTATGGGCAGTTCTTGCGGAACTGGCCATCCTTGCGGTGTGCCTGTTCCTGCCCTACCTTGCCACGCTGTTGGGCCAGGCCCCGCCGCCTCCCCTGGGCTTCCTCCTGGCACTTCTCGCGGCCCCCGCTGTCCTTCTTGCAGACTGGATCCACAAAGCGGCCCGGGCGCGCCTGCGGCGGAGCTAGGACCAAAGACTCTGCCTGCCCCGGCGCCACGAAGGCCAGAATCGAGCCATGACCGCCGCTGCAGAAACGTCCCTGGCCGATGTCAGCGTCAAATGGCTTGAAGAAACCGGGATCGCGGACATCCCTTCCGTAGGTGGAAAGAACGCCTCCCTGGGGGAGTTGAGCCGTGCGCTGCAGCCGGCAGGAGTCCGGGTTCCGGAAGGGTTCGCCACCACGGCCACCGCCTACCGCGCTTTCCTTGCTGCCAACAGCCTGGAGCCCCGGATCAGGAAGCACATGGAGGACCACCGCGCCGGGGCAGCAACACTTCGGCAGGCCGGGGCGGCGATCCGCGAACTGTTCCTGCAGGCCACCTTCCCGGCGGACATTACTGCCGACATCCAGGAGCACTACCGGGCCCTTTGCCAACGCACCGGGCAAGACCAAGTGGCGGTTGCGGTCCGCAGCAGTGCCACGGCCGAGGACCTCCCGGACGCCAGTTTCGCCGGCCAGCAGGAAACCTTCCTGAACGTGGCCGGGGAGCGCGCCGTCCTGGAGGCGTGCCGGCGCTGCTACGCCTCCCTGTTCACGGACCGTGCCATCAGCTACCGCGAAATGAAGGGTTACGACCACCTCGACGTTGCCCTGTCCGTTGGAGTGCAGCGGATGGTCCGCTCGGACCTTGGCGCATCAGGGGTGATGTTTTCGATCGACACGGAGTCCGGCTTTCCCGGCGTGGTGGTCATCAGCGCCGCCTGGGGGCTGGGGGAGACGGTGGTCCAGGGCACCATCAACCCGGACAAGTACCAGGTGTTCAAGCCGCTCCTTGCAGACCGGCGCTTCAGCCCCGTGATCGAGCGGCAAGTCGGTGCCAAGGAACGTAAAATGGTGTACAGCCGCGGTGGCGATGCCAGGACCATGATGGTGGAGACGACCGGGCGGGAGCAGAGCTCACGGGTACTGGATGACCGCGAGATTGTCCTGTTGGCCCGCTGGGCCGTCGCGGTGGAGGAACATTACGGCCGGCCCATGGATATGGAGTGGGCCAAGGACGGGGTCACCGGGGAACTCTTCATGGTGCAGGCACGGCCGGAGACCGTCCAGGCCCGCCGGAGCACATCAACTTTCCGGACCTACCACCTTGCAGGGCCCGGGAAGGTCCTGGTCACCGGCGCCGCCATCGGAGATTCGATCGCGCGCGGCCAGGCGTGCGTGGTGCGGGATGCCAAGGACATCGAATCATTCGTGGACGGCTCCGTGCTGGTCACCCGGATGACGGACCCGGACTGGGTTCCCGTCATGAAGCGGGCCGCGGGCATCATCACGGACCACGGCGGCACAACCAGCCACGCCGCCATTGTCAGCCGCGAACTGGGCGTGCCCGCAGTGGTGGGAACGCGCAACGCCACAGAGGTCCTTCCCGACGGCGGCCAGGTCACCCTGTCCTGCGCGGAAGGCGAAGAGGGCCGCGTCTACGAAGGGCTGCTGGAGTTCTCCGTGGAGGACGTGGACATGCACGCCCTCCCGGCCACCCGCACGGACGTGATGATCAACATCGCCAGCCCGGCCGCCGCGTTCAAGTGGTGGCGGCTGCCTGCGGACGGCGTAGGCCTGGCCCGGATGGAGTTCATCATCAACAACCTGATCCGCATCCACCCCATGGCCCTGGTCCATCCGGAACGGGTGTCAGACCCCCAGGAGGCCGCGCTCATCCGGCAGCTCACCAGCGGCTACCAGGACCCGCAGGAGTACTTCATCGACGTGCTGGCCACGGGGATCGCCAAGATCGCCGCCCCCTTCCATCCCAAACCGGTGATCGTCCGGTTGAGCGACTTCAAGAGCAACGAGTACAGCCACCTGATCGGCGGCAGCGCTTTCGAACGTCCCGAGGAAAACCCCATGCTGGGGTTCCGCGGCGCCTCCCGCTACTACAGCAACGCCTACCGGGAAGGATTCGCGCTGGAGTGCAAGGCCCTCAAACGCGTCCGGGAGCAGGCCGGGTTCGGCAACGTGATTGTCATGGTCCCCTTCTGCCGCACCGTGCGGGAAGCGGACCAGGTCATCCAGGCCATGGAAGAGCACGGGCTGGTCCGCGGCGCCGAAGGGCTCCAGCTCTACATGATGTGTGAGATCCCATCCAACGTGGTCCTGGCAGAGGAATTCGCCAAGCGTTTTGACGGTTTTTCCATCGGTTCCAACGACCTCACCCAGCTGGTCCTGGGGGTGGACCGCGATTCGGAGGAACTAGCCGGGTTGTTCGATGAGCGGGATCCGGCAGTAATGTCCATGATTGCCCAGGCGATCAGCAAGGCCCATGCCGCCGGCATCAAGATCGGCATCTGTGGACAAGGGCCCAGCAACCATCCGGACCTTGCGGAGTTCCTGGTCAGCCAGGGGATCGATTCGGTGTCCCTGAACCCGGACACGTACGTGCGGACGCTTCCGGTTATTGCGGCAGCAGAGGCGCGGGCTGCCAACGAACAAGCCGTCTGACCCGCTGCCCACGGCATACTGCGTGTCCCCGCGTACTGCCCTGGCGGCCACAGGAAAGTGCCTGGCACCCCAGGGGACAGTCTCCCCGGAAGCCAGGCACCGTCGTCGTACCGTGACTCTGCTCAGCCCCTGGTAATGGGGATCTTGGACGCCCCGGTTGCCTGCACCTGCTCCGGCATGGGAGCCCGCACTTCAAGGACCCCGTCCTTGTATGCAGCCGTTACGTCGTCTTGTTTCACCCCGGTGGGGAGGGGGATCCGCCGGACGAAGGAACCGTAGCGGAACTCGGACCGGTAGCTGTCCTTCTCCTTGTGTTCCTTCTTTTCCTGCCGTTCTCCCTTGATGGTCAGGACACCGTCCGTAACCGTCACGTCCACGTCCTTCTCCGGATCGATGCCGGGCAGCTCTGCCCGCACCACCAGCGTGTTGCCGTCCACCATCTCTTCGACCCTGATGGCGGAGGACCCCAGGTCACCCTCGAAAAGCCGTTCGATGACATCGATGGGGGAGCGGCGGTTATCAAACCATTTCATCAGGTCAGTCATTCTTGCCTCCTGCTCATGTGGAAGCCGGACCATCGCGTTGCCCGGCACTTCCACCATCCCCTTTCGATGAATCCGGCTCCAGAGGCAAAGGTCCCAGCCCCGTTCGGCCGTGACCCGCCGGTGGCCGGCGGGTCAGGCGGCCAACCAGTTCGATGGCCAGGCACCCTGCCAGGGCAACTGCAACCGAGACGGCCAGCAGTCCGGCGGGCGGCCACTCAACCCGGAAGAAGTCCTGCGTTAAGGGAACGCTGAACAACAGGACCAGCCCCGCGTACATCCCGGCAAGGATCAACACCTTGATCCGGTTGAGGGGGCGTGATGCCATCACCAGGATCCACGCGGCCACCAGACCGAGTGTCACCGTTGCCGCGGACTGGGCGGACTCAAGGCTGTGGCCGCCCCACAACTGCCCGTACGCGCTGACCGCCAGGACACACAGGGCCGTGCAGATGCCTGCCGGGACCGCGAAGGCCAGGGCACGCCTCAGGAACCCGGGGGCATAACGCTGGCCGCCGGGCTGCAGGGCAAGGAAGAACGCCGGCAGGCCGATGGTCAGTCCGTCCAGTGCGGACAGCTGCCGGGGCAGGAACGGGAAGGCCAGCAACAGGACGCCGGTCACCACGGAGATGACCGTGGCGTAGACAGTCTTGCTCAGGAAGACCAGGGAGACGCGCTCAATGTTGCTGATGGCCCGGCGCCCCTCGTCCACCACCGCCGGCAGCCGTTCAAAGCGCCCGTCCAGGAGGACCATGCGGGCCACGGCCTTGGTCGCGGGGGAGGCCGAGTCCATGGCGATCCCCAGATCCGCATCCTTAAGTGCCAGGACGTCGTTCACCCCGTCCCCGGTCATTGCCACCGTGTGCCCCCGCCGCTTCAGGGCCTGGATCAGGTCCCGTTTCTGGGATGGGGTCACACTTCCAAAGAGGCTTTGCGACTCCACCGTTTCCTCCAGCAGCAGCGGATCCCGGGGAAGCGTGCGTGCGTCATAGGCAACCCCGGTTCCAAAACCAACCCCGCGCGCAAGCGCTGCCACGGTCCGGGGATCGTCACCGGAAATGATCTTGACGGTCACCCCCTGCCGGCGGAAGTAGTCGAGGGTGGAGGCGGCGTCCCGGCGGATGCTCTCCCGGAAGGTCAGCAGCATGACCGGCACCAGCCCGGTCGGCAGGCCTGCCTCTGCGGGGCCCGGCGGCAGCGGCGCCGGGAGGTGCGCCAGCACCAGGGTCCGCAGGCCGGTGGAAGCGAGGGCCGCCGCCCTGGCGTGCGCATCAGCAGAGTCAGCGGACCCGAGGACCGTATCCGGCGCTCCCAGGACCCACGTCCCGGAGGCGGCGGAGCCCGGTGCGAACGTCACCGAACTCCACTTCCGGGCGGAGGAGAACGGGACGGAATCCTGCTCCTGCAGCGGAACCCGCACGGGAAAGGCCGCGCCGATGGCTGCAGCGGTGCTGCTGGCCTCAGCATTGGCACCAAACCATTCCACCGCCGGCCGCCACCCGGACGCAGGAACCGTTCCGGCCTCATGGACGGCGTCAAACACCACGGAGCCGGAGGACAGGGTGCCGGTTTTATCCAGGCAGAGGACATCCACCCGTGCCAATACCTCCACGGCGGCGAGTTCCTGGACCAGGACCTTCTGGCGGGCGAGCCGGAGGCCGCCCACGGCAAAGGCCACGCTTGTCATCAGGAGCAGGCCCAAGGGGATCATGGCCATGATCCCGGCAACAGCTCCTACAACGGCCGGTATCCACCGCCCCGATCCCATGGCTCCAGCCCATCCGCCCTGGTCCTGCATTTGCGCATTCGTGAGCAGCAGTGCGGTGGGCAGCAACAGCCAGGTGATGACGGTAAAGACTTTCTCCAGGCCCCTGCGGATCTCTGACCTGACAAGGGAGAACCGCCGTGCCTCGGCTGCCAGCCGGTAAGCGAAGGTGTCGGGTCCCACGCGGAGCACTCTGGCCCGGCCGCTGCCGGTGAGGATCAGCGAGCCGGACAGCAGCACGGCACCGCCGGCTTTGGGAACGGGTTCCGACTCGCCCGTCAGCAGGGATTCGTCCACCTCAAGCGGTGCCCCGCCAAGAAGCTCCAGGTCTGCCGTTACCTGGTCCCCGGCATTGAGCACCACCAGGTCGTCAGGGACCAGTTCGTCCGAGGAGACGACTTCCCTGGCCCCGTTCCTGACCACCGTGTTCCGGGCGGCCTGCAGAATGGCAAGCTGGTCAAGGGAACGCTTTGCCCGGTACTCCTGGATGATCCCGATCAGCGAATTGCTGATGGCGGACAAGCCGAACAGCGCATCACGCCACTGGCCAAGGACCAGCAGGAGGATGAAGCAGCCTCCCACCACGCCGTTGAACAGGGTGAACACGTTCGCCTGGACAATCTCCCAGGCGCTCCTGCTGGTTGCCGTTGGCACGCTGTTGACACGGCCGGCGGCAGTGCGCTCCCGCACTTCTGCGGTGGAGAGTCCGTCCCGGGGATGGCTCACGTCCAGTCCCGGGACCGGTCTCCCGTTGTCCCCGGCGATTGTCATGATGTGGCCAGGCAGCTGACCCGGTCAGTCGGCGTGCTGCTGCTTGTGCACCCGGGTGATCACGGTGGGGCACGGCGGCTGCGACAGCACTGCGTGTGCCGTGGATCCCAGGACGAACCTTTCGAAGCCACCCTTTCCGCGGCTGCCCAGGACCAGCAGCCGGGCGCCGGATGCAGCACGGATCAGGGCGTCCGCCGGCTCAAGAACGGTCTCCATCCTGGTGTTGACCACGAGGTCCGGATAGTCCTGCCGGAGGCCCGCCTCAGTTTCGGCGAGCACGATCTGTTCCTCCTCGACGACGTGGGTGGCGAAACTGCTCTGCGGCAGCCCTGCCGCAATCCAGCGGTTGGGGCCGGTGAAGGCATATAGGACGGTCAGCTCCTCGCCCAGTGCGTCAGCCTCCGCGGCCGCAAAAGCCACTGCCTGTGTTGCTTCACGCGAGCCATCCACGCCCACCACGATGCCGCGGCCTGCCTCCTGGGCGTCGCCGATGACGGCCACCGGGCACTCCGCGGTGGCGGCGGCCTGGAGGGCCCGGTCCGTCAGGGCGCCGCGCGTGTGGCCGCTGGTGCCCAGGACGAGCATGGAGGCATTCCTGGAATAGTCGCCCAGGGCTGCCCCGATGCCTCCTTCGAGCAGTTGGAGGGTTACCTGCAGTCCGGGTTCGGCTGCGGTGGCTTTTTCACCGGCCTCCTTCAACAGCGCCAGCCCCGATTCACGCAGGACTTCAAGGTAGGGGAGCACTTCGGCGGCCATCCAGCGGTCGTCCACCACATTTACGACGGCGAGGGGGCACTTGAGCCTGTTGGCCCGGGCAGCTGCCCACAACAGGGCGGCGTTGGAGGCCGAAGTATTGGTGATGCCGACGGCGATTGGCTTGGCAGTTGCCATGGGGGACCATCCTTAGGGGGTGCTGGAGAAGGGGTGTGGTACGGACGTGGAGCGGAGCCGGATGACGTTGCCCTGACCGGCCCGCCTGGTCCGCGTTGGCCTGATCAGCGTTGGCCAGTCGGCGCTGGGCTAGTGGGCGCTGGGTCAGTCGGCGCTGGGCTCCCGGGCCGGCCACCAATGGGTCGGCGCCGCGATGACGAACCTCCGGCCGCTGATATCCTGCGGCGTGATCCGGATCAGGACATTTTTTTGGCCGGGTTGCCAGGGGGACAAGCCCGCCTCCATGGCGTCCTGGACTTCCTCCGCATCGGTTACAACCTTGGCGTGCCCCTTGATGATGACGCTCCAGGCGATGGTGCCGTACTGGTTCATTCCGTCCGCCTCGACGGCTACCACTTTCCGGTCGGCAAGGGAGGCGAGCTTTGTTCCCTGGCCGGTACGAATGAGCAGTGTGCCGTTGGTGGGGACAAAATTCACCGGATAGTTTTCCACTGCGTCCCCCTCGGAGAAGGCGATCCTGCAGAGGGAAGTTGAACGAAGGTATCGCCAGCAATCGTGGACGCCGAGTTCCTTGATGTCAGGTTCTGTGGCTGCGGTATTCATGGCCGTAGCCTAGGACCGGCAAACCTCCCGGGGATAGGGAAGAAGGTCCCGCGCCAGCAAAGGCACCCATCCGGGACGGTCGGAGGTAATTTTCGCCTGGGCCTCCTAGAATTGTGCCGGTAGCGTCTTCATGCCCAAGTGAAGGCGGACTTGCGGCCCGGGGCAGGCATTTCCGTTCCGGACCCCCGGACCGCGCCAAGGACCCGCAGCGTGGCAGGTTCTTGCCGCAGGAGGTGGAACGTGAGCACTGAGAAGCCCTGGCGTCCGCCGACGAGGGACACCGTTGAAGACCTGCTGCGGGACTTTTCCGCCCGGGGCGACGAACAGCTGGATACCCAGGAACGCATCAACGCCCTGCTGGCCGCGGTGGTGTCCCTCGCCGAGGATCTGAGCCTTGAGGCCGTGCTTGACCGCCTGGTCCGTTCGGCCTGCGCCCTGGTCGGCGCACGGTACGGCGCTATGGGCGTCATTGGCGAAGACCGCACCCTGAGCCACTTCATCACGGTGGGTATTGATGAAGACGGAATCCGCTCCATTGGCGACCTGCCGACGGGGCACGGCGTACTTGGCCTGCTCATCCGCGAACCAAAGCCCTTGCGGCTCCATGACCTTGGCCGGCATCCCATTGCGTCCGGCTTCCCGCCGAACCACCCGCCCATGAAGACATTCCTTGGCGTGCCCGTCCGCGTCCGTGACGAGGTGTTCGGCAACCTCTACCTGACGGAAAAGCAAGGTGGCGAGGATTTCACCTCCGACGATGAGGACCTTGCCGTTGCCCTGGCGGCGGCGGCCGGCGTCGCGATCCAGAACGCGCGCCTCTTTGAAGACAGCGGGCGCCGGCAGAAGTGGCTGGAAGCAGGCATGGAGCTCAGCAGCAGATTGATCATGGCGTCCAGCCCCGGGGACGCGGATAACCTGGACGTCGTTGCCGACGCCGCTTTAAAGGTATCGGATGCGGCACTTGCAGTGGTGGCCGTGCCGGCGGGTGGAGGCGTGCTTCGATGCCGGTCCTGCCTTGGTGTGCAGGGTCTCCAGGCAGGCCAGGAATGGAAGGTCTCCCACTCCGTGTGGGACGTGATCGAGGGCGGCGGCTCCTTTGTGGCCAAGGACCCGCGGCAGGTCTTTGAGGCCGGAATGGCCGGGAAACTCGGATCCGTACTCGTGTGTTCCCTGGGGCATGGCAGCAGCGACAACGGCGTTCTCCTGCTGGCCCGCGCACACGCAACTGCCGCCTTCAACCAGGCGGACGCAGAGTCGGGTGCCATTTTCGGGAGCCGGATCGGGCTGGCGCTCGACCTGGCGCGCGTGAACGCACTGCGCGAACAAAACCTGCTGTTCACTGACCGGGAACGGATCGCGCGGGACCTGCACGACCTCGTCATCCAGCGCCTGTTTGCCGCAGGCCTGAGCATCCAAAGCCTGCGCCGCTACACCGTGGACCCGGTGGCGCACGAGCGCATCGCCGCCGTCACCACGGAACTCGATGAAACAATCCGCAAGCTGCGGGACACCATCTACTCGCTCCGGACGGCGGATGAGGAACGCGAACCGCTGACGGGCCGGATCCTGCGGGTGGTCCGGGAAAACTCGCGCAGCTACGCCCTGACCCCCAAGGTGGCTCTGGACGGCCCCGTGGACTCGATCCGGGAGGATGTGGCCGTCCATCTGCTGTCCGTGCTGTCGGAAGGACTCAGTAACGCGCTGCGGCATTCCGGCGCGGACGACGTGGAGGTCACGGTTGCGGTGGGCAAGGACCAGGTCCAGCTTCTCATCCGCGACAATGGCCGGGGCTTCGCCGACCCTGCCCGGGTGAGCGGCCTGGCGAACATGCGCCACCGGGCTGAGTTGTTGCAGGGCAGTTGCATCATTGAGAGCGGGCCAGGCAAGGGCACATCCGTGACATGGACCGCCCGGCTCACCTGACCTGCCGGCTCAGGCAGTGTCCGTGGAGCTCTTGGTGACGTAGACAGCGGCCTGCGTCCGGCGCTCGAAGCCCAGTTTTGCCAGGATCGATGAAACATAGTTCTTGACGGTTTTCTCGGCCAGGAACAGTTCGTCGCCGATTTGCCTGTTGGTCAGGCCCTGCCCGATCAGGGCCAGGACCTTCTTCTCCTGTGCGCTGAGGCCCTCCAGGCGGGGATCGGTGTGTGCCGTGGACAGTCCGGTAATGATCTGCTGCTCAACTCCCGGATCGAAGAGGGACTCGCCCGCAGCCGCTTTCCGGATTCCGGCCAGGAGGTCATCGCTCCTGATCTGTTTCAGGATGTATCCGGAGGCACCGGCCAGGACAGCGCCTCGAAGGGCCTGCTCGTCGTCGTAGCTGGTGAGTATCAGGCAGCGCAGGCGGGGGTCCAGGGAACGCACGTCCCGGCACACCTCGATTCCCGTGCCGTCGGGAAGCCTTCCGTCGAGGATGGCGATGTCGGGGTGCAGTGCGGGTATGCGGCGCGTGGCCTCGGCAGCCGAGCCGCTTTCGCCCACCACAAGGAACCCTTCGCCCTCCAGCAGGTCCTTCAACCCCTGCCGGACAAGTTCGTGGTCATCAAGGATGAACACCCGGACCTGCCCGGGAGATCCTGCCGCCTCAGACCCAGCTTCATGCATCTGCACTGATCGCTCCCAAATCTCCAGGACCAAATCCCGCATTCGTGCGGGGGCGGCCCCCGGGGAGGGCCTGAGCCCATTGTTCCCCAGGAGGCGTCCTGCCGGAAGGGACCTAAGTCCGCCGGCGATCCGCAGGGCGGCACCCGAAGTCTGGGCCCTGTTCCTGTCATGACCTTCGGCCCTACCCCTGAAAGCGCACTTGTTCCATTCTGGGGACGACGCTTGCAGGATGCCCGCAGGAGGGAATGCGGCAACAACAGTGAATGGAGCCGGCATGACTGCCCCTGAAACGCACCCCAGGATCATCGTTGGGGTGGATGGATCAGACGCCTCCATCGCCGCGCTCCGGGTGGCCCGGGCCGTGGCGGAGCCCCTGTCAGCGACGGTTGAGGCCTGGGCCTGCTGGGACGTCCCGGCCGGCTACGGGGTTTACCTCGTCGTAGGGATCGAAGGGTTCAAGTACGCGGCCCACCAGGTCCTCCAGCAGGCACTGGAAGAAGCATTCGGGGAGCTGCCGGCCTTCGTGCATGCCCGCCTGGTACGGGGTAAGCCAGGGCCGGTACTCATCGACGCGAGCCGCAACGCCTCCTTGCTGATCGTGGGCAGGCGGGGACATGGGAGCTTTGTCCTTGGCTCCGTCAGTTCGACGTGCGTGAGCCATGCCCACTGTCCCGTGCTGGTGGTGCACGCCCCGGAGGCGGACGGCGCGGGGGACACCGGCCAGGCAAGCGCCCTGACGGGGAGCCCTGACCCGGCGGCCTGATTGCAGGCGCCCTGACTGACCGACCCGGCATCCCGCCGTCGTACGTGTCATCCCGCCCTAGTGGCTGTGCTGGCCGTCCCCATGATGGTGTGCCGCGCCTTCCCCCACCAGTTCGTGAAGCCCTTCGACTGCCTGTGCGAGTGACAGGCCGGGGGATTGGATGATGAAGGGCATCAGGAGGCGGTTCTCCTTGTCCAGGTGCAGGGCGAAAATCCGTTGGATGGCCCCGGCGGCCACGGCGGCAGCAACGCCTTCGGCGGTCCTGAGCTCTTCAACCAGGCCCACGATGACCTGATGCTCGGCCAGCATGCCGTCCACCAGCAGCTTCGCTTCCGGCAGGCCGTGGGGCCCGCTGTACAGCGGCCCTTCTTCTGCCAGGGCGTGCGGCACCAGCACCGTGTCGCACCAGTCCAGCAACGCAGCCTGCGTTTCCTGTCCGGCGGCAGGGTCCCGTGCCTCCACGGCCTCCGTCAGCACTCCCACCAGCGCGTTCAGTTGCCGCAGCATGTCGGCATGGTGGGCTTCCACCGCCTGCAGCGCACGCGCCTCGGAGCCGGCTTCCGTGCCGTTACCGCCGTTGGTGTTCATTCGTTGTTGCCTTCCAGTTGGGCGACATGCCGGTGGTTGGCCCGCAAGGACCAGCGGAGGTCTTTGATGGCCCAGTACGCTCCGCCGTTCATGACGGCGAAGCCTGCGATGCCCAGGTAGGGCGCCCGGACCACCAGGCCAAGGAGCAGGACGCCCACGCCCGCCGCGAAAAGCAGGAGTCCTCGCCTGACGCGGGTGCGAAGCGACAGTACGAAGGCATCCCTTCCGAGCAGGGCCGCGAATCCGGGGTCTTCCTCCTCCAGGCCATGGCCGATCAGTTCGAGTTCGCGTTTTTCAAATTCAGAGAGCGGCACAGCTGCACCCACTATCCATTGCCTGCGGGAACCGGAACTCAGGTACCCGGCTGGCCGCGCAGGACAGCCAGCCTGTTTCGGTATTCCGCGACGTCGATCTCGCCGCGCGCGAAACGCTCGGCCAGTACGTCTTCTGCCGTTAGTGGCGACGGGGGCCGGGGTGCACCCGGGGAGGGAGCCCGCAGGGAACGGGCCAGCAGGACAATGCCGGTGATGATTGCTCCCCAGACCACCACCATGCTGATGCTCATCAGGACATAGCCCCACAGGCCCATGCCGTCGTTCCAGCCGTACACGTCACGACCTCCGCTGAAGTGGAGGCGGACGCCAGCCGTCCGCCTTCCCTTCCAGTATTGGTTTCTGCCGGTGTCCGGGGCAGAGCCATTAGTCCTGTTCCGGGGCCGGGTACCAGGCTCCGGTCCTCGGCTGCCGGAATGTGCGGAACTTCCGCACCGGGGGCTTATGGCACTGGCACTGGCGGTGGCGGCGCGGGCACGGTGAATCTGGATGAGCATCCGGTTCCGTTGCAGGGGAGTAAAGCGGGAAGGGAGGATGGCACCGTGGCCGTTGCGGACAGCACGTACGACGGCGGGACAGCCCGCCGTGCGTTCCTCACCCATTGGGTGGGCTGGGCGACCCTGGGCGAGAGCCTGGGCTTCCTCGCCCCGGTCCTTGCGTGGTTCCTTGCGGCCACTGCCTGGCCGCGTGCGGAATTTGCACTCCTGGTACTGGCCGGCCTCGCCGAAGGAGCTGTCCTGGGATGGTTCCAGGTCCGCGTCCTGCGGAACCGGTTGCCGGGGATCTCCGCGGCCCGCTGGGTCCTGCTGACCGCGGTGGCCGCGGCATTCGCCTGGTCCGTGGGCATGCTGCCGTCCACCTTCGGGGAATGGCAGGACTGGCCGCTTCCGCTCCGGCTGACTGCGGGTGGCGCGGCGGCAATCCTGCTGCTCGGATCCATTGGCACTGCCCAGTGGTTTGAGCTGCGGCACCATGTCCGGCGGGCGTGGCCGTGGATCGCCGGCAACGCCGCGGCCTGGGCGGCGGGTCTTGCAGCGTTCATGCTGGTTGCCCCGCCTTTGTGGCAGCCGGACCAGCCTGCCTGGCTGATCGCGGTGATTGGCGTGGGGGCGGCGGTCCTCATGGCGGCAGTGATGGCCGTGGTCACAGGCCTGGTGTTGCTGCGCCTTATGCCGGATGCTGCAGCCGCGGGGGATGCGCACTAGAAGCCGCGGCGCCGCAAACGCTTGTCCACGGCGACTGCCACGGATGCGAGCAGGGCCAGGCCAAGGATCCGCAGCCACGCTTCGCCGCTGATGGGGGCGGTGTGGAAGAGCCCGTTCATCAGCGGCGCATACGTGAGTGCCAGTTGGCCGGCCGCCTGCACCGCGACGCCGACCAGGAGCCAGCGGTTGCTGAACGGCCTTATCCGCCACGCCGGCCGGGTCAGCGACCGGCAGCTGAAGAGGTAGGACACCTCCACGGCCACGAAAAGGTTCACGGCGGACGTCCGGGCCTGTGCAAGAGAGGCACCATCGGCCAATTCATGTTCGAAGAGCCACCATGCCCCGGCGACGAGGAGGGCCGAAACGAGCAGGATCCGCACGGTAAGCGCCCACGTCAGGAGGGGGCGGTCCGGCGGCCGTGGCGGCCGGGACATCAGTCCTGGTTCCTTTGGCTCAAAGGCAAGCATGAGTCCAAGGGCAACAGCGGTGGTCATATTGATCCAGAGGATCTGGGTGGGCAGGATGGGCAGCGTTGCGCCCAGCAGGATGGCCACGAGGATCACCAGCCCCTCGGCCATGTTGGTGGGCAGGGTCCAGACGATGAATTTGGTCAGGTTGTCGAAGACATTCCGGCCTTCTTCAACGGCGGCCTCAATGGTGGCAAAGTCGTCATCGGTGAGGATGATGTCCGATGCCTCCTTGGCCACCTCCGTTCCGGTGCGTCCCATCGAAATGCCGACATTCGCCTGCCGGAGGGCCGGCGCGTCGTTGACGCCATCCCCGGTCATGGCGGCCACGTGTCCGCGGGACTGCAGGGCCCCGATCAGGCGGAGCTTCTGTTCCGGCGAGACCCGGGCGAAAACCGTGGCCCGTTCCACGGCATCGGCGAACTGGTCAGGTGCAATGACGTCCAGCTCCGCGCCTGTCAGGGCTGTTCCGCTGTCATGGTCGGCGGCCAGGCCCACCGCAGCGGCAACGGTCACGGCAGTCCGCACGTGGTCTCCGGTGATCATCTTGACCGCCACGCCGGCACGCCGGCAGGCCGCCACTGCCGCCGCGGCCGCTTCCCGGGGAGGGTCGTGCATGGCCTGGAGCCCGGTCAGGGTCATCCGGCCCCGCAATTGGATGGCGGAGAGAGGCCGGCTGTCCGGGGGAAGGCGCATCATGGCCGTGGCCAGCACGCGGAGCCCGCTGTCCGCGAGCGCATGTGCGGCATTGAGCGCGGCCTGCCTGTGGAGGGGCCTGTTGGCACCGTACCTGTCCATTTCCGTGCCGCAGAGGTCAAGGACCCGTTCGGCGGCGCCTTTGACGAACACCACGCCGGCTCCGTGCGGAAGCGTGGAAAGGTGCAGGGTGGCCATGAACTGCCGCTCCGACGTGAACGGCAGTTCCTGCTTCCGCGGGTTGGCAGCCAGGAAGCCGGATACGTCCATCCCGCCCTTCCCTGCGGCCACCAGCATTGCGGCCTCGGTAGGGTCCCCCCGTACGTGCCACCCCTGCCCCTCCCTGCGGACGGTGGCGTCGTTGCAGGCTGCACCGCCCAGGAGGGACCACTGCAGCGCAGCGTCCCCGTCCGCCGGGTGCTCCGCTGAATCCGCCACGTGCTGCCGGCCACCGGTGTGCTGTGCTGCCGACGGGGCGATGCGTCCCTCCGGTCCGTAGCCGGAACCCGTAACGTCATACGTCCCGGAAGGGGTCCAGAGTGCCCGGACTGTCATCTGGTTCTCGGTGAAGGTGCCCGTCTTGTCCGAGCAGATCACCGTGGTGCTGCCCAGCGTTTCCACCACCGGCAGCCGGCGGACCACGGCCCGGCGGCGCGCCATGCGGCGGACGCCAATGGCAAGCGTCACGGTGACGGCGGCAGGAAGGCCTTCGGGGATGGCTCCCACGGCCAGGGCGACGGCGGCAGTAAACATTTGCCCCGGCTGCTCGCCATGTGCCAGCCCGGCAAGGAAGGCCACGGCGGCGAGGGCCAGGATGGCTATGGTGAGCGTCGAGCTGAAGCGTGCCAGTTTGACCGTCAACGGCGTGGCCACCGGCCGGACCGTCCCCATGAGGCGGTGGATCTCGCCAAGTTCGGTTTCGCCGCCGATGGCGACGACGACCCCCGCACCTGTGCCGGCGGTCACCAGGGTGCCGCTGTACAGCATGTTCCTCCGGTCTGCCACCGGCGTGACCGGGGGCAGGACCACCTCGTCCTTGGGCACGGGGTCGGATTCTCCCGTCAGCGCGGATTCGTCCGCCCGTAAGGCGGACAGGCGCACCAGGCGGAGGTCAGCCGGTACCTTGTCGCCGGCCTCCAGC
The DNA here is from genome assembly GCF_019977375.1 of Arthrobacter sp. NicSoilB11. Taxonomy (NCBI): domain Bacteria; kingdom Bacillati; phylum Actinomycetota; class Actinomycetes; order Micrococcales; family Micrococcaceae; genus Arthrobacter; species Arthrobacter sp. NicSoilB11. The sequence goes on along the minus strand of NZ_AP024657.1, from coordinate 2,375,974 downwards.
AGCACAAGGTCGCCGGGGACCAGGTCCTCGGAGGGAACCTGCCTCCGTTCGCCGCCGCGCATGACGGTGGCGTGGGTGCGGACAAGCGAGTGAAGGGCGTCAAGGGCCGCTTCTGCCCGGACTTCCTGGACGAATCCGATCAGCGTGTTGACCAGCACCACGGCGAGGATGACGCCGGCGTCCAGGAACGCGCCAAGGACCACGGTGACGGCGGCGGCGGCCAACAGGACGTAGACCAGCGGGTTGTTGAACTGGCGCCCCAGCTTGCGGGCGATTCCCCCGCCCCTGGACCGGGGAAGCTCGTTCGCGCCAAACTGGGCGCGCCGGTGCGCTACCTCTTCCTGGCCAAGGCCCCTGGCCGCATCCGTTTCCAGCAGCAGGACTACCTCGTGGACCGGCAGCCCGTGGTGTGCCGGATCAGGGACAGCGTCCGGTTGGCGGCCGGTGGAGGATGGTTCCGGCCGCGGGGGCTGCACGTGCCCGCGTCGGGAGGGCCGGGTCTTCGCCATGGTGCCGCGGCCTCACTGCCCCGGCAGGGCATCGAGCGTGGTGAAGCCGTATCCTGCGGCAGCGATGCGGTCAATGATCCGGGGGAGGGCGTCGGCGTCGAGGGTGGTGCCGTCGTCGGGATTGGACCCGATGTGCATGAGGACGATTTCACCGGGCTGCAGGCCGGCCTGGACGCGGTCGGCCACCGACTGCACGCTGGAACCTCCACTGGCGCCTTTCCAGCCCAGGGTGTCCACGGTCCACCTGACGGCCACGTAGCCCAGGGAGTTTACTGCAGCGATGGTGCGTGCGTCCCGCTCGCCGTAGGGGAAGCGGAACAGCGGCCTTGGATCGGCGCCGGCTGCCAGGATGGCCTGCTCGGCACCACGCACCTGTTGGAAGATCTGGTCGTTGCCCAGTCCGGTGAAGCCCGGGTGGGTCATGGAGTGGTTGGCCACCCGGTGCCCGGCGGCCACGATCTGCGCTACGGCCTGCGGGTTGCTCGCCGCCCAGTTGCCGGTCAGGAAAAACGTCCCGGCGACCCCCTTGGCGGCGAGGGTGGGCAGGATTTTGGGCAGTCCTGCCGCGTTGGCTCCGGCATCGAAGGTGAGGGCAACCACCCGGCCTGCCCCCGGGATGACGGTCAGGTCCTGGCCGCGGAGGGATCCCGGCAACGGCGCCGGCTGCGGGGGAGTACCCGGCTCCCGGGGTGGCGTTGGCCCGGCCGGTGGCTCCGTGGGCTGCGGTTCGGGAACCGGCGGCACGACGACCGGGGGCTCGACGGGAGCCTGGCCCGCTTCGGGTGTCTCCGTTTCCTGCGGACCCGGCGCGGGGGTGGAGACGGTTGGGCTGGCTGTGCCGGGCTGGCTGGAGCCGCTGGGCAGCGGGGAGGGAGCCTTCGGTGATGCCGACGGCGGACCGGCCGAGGGCACCGGGAGCAACAGGGCCAGTGAAATGGCGAGGACCACCAGGGCGGCGGCGAGCGCTATGGCGGGTGTCCGCCGTCGTGCCTCACTGAGCGGCAATGCCATCACCCGTCCCGGAGGTCAGTACCTTTCCCGCCCGGACGTACCGTTCAGGACTCCTTGGAGCTGTGGGCTCCGCTCTCGGGCGTGTGGACCACCAGTACCGGGCAGTGGGCATGGGCCACGATGGCGGAGCTGACGGAACCCAGGAGCAGGCCGCCGAACCCGCCGTGCCCGCGGCGCCCCACCACGATCATGTCGGCGTCCCGGCTGGCGTCGATCAGCGCCTCACGCGGATGGCCGCGGACAAGGGTCGAGGTGACGTTGGCCGGCATCTCGGCGCCGAAAGCCTGCACCATCGCGTCGTCCAGGACCTTCTTGGCGCCTTCCTCGAAGCCCTCAATGCCCATCATGACGTAGCCCGAGTACACCTGCGGGTACTCCCAGCAGGCGATCGCCTGGACCTTGGCGCCGAGGGGAGTGGCGAGCCGTTGGGCCTGGCGAAGTGCCTCCAGGGACGGTTCCGATCCGTCGACGCCCACCACGATCCTGGCAATTGGTGCCCCGGCTATGCTCATGTCTGCTCCCTCGTCGGACCCTCGCTGTCAGGCCCATCATGCCCGGATGCCTGCTGCGGGGCTAGGGCCGAAGGTCACGGCGCCGCGGGGGCTCCCGCCGGTGGTGCCCCGGCCGGCGGAATCACCGGTCCGGGCCATTCAGGTTCGGTGGCTCCCTGGTCCAGCCGGAATGGTGGATATTCGTCCCGCATCAGCGCTGTGTAGGCAAGGACCCGGTAGATCCAGCGGTCGATGCCGAGGATGAAGTCAAACAGCGGGCGCTGGTAGCGGCCGGTGAACAGCAGGATCACTGCCGCGACCAGAACCAGCAGTCCCAGCAGGGACGGTCCCGCACTTTGCTCATAGGTGGCGCCAACGAAGGTGTTGTCCGCCCGCCACCGCCACGTTGTATTGGTAAACGCGGCCACCAGGAGCAGGTGCGGGATCGAGAGGAGCCACCATTTCACCAGCACCAGCCCGCGGGACAGCCGTTCCGGGTAGTCAACGTCAAAGTCCGCAGGATAATTGGTGCGCTTGAGCGTAAACGGCGGGTAGAGGTCGGTGCCTACGGCGGCGTAGGCGTAGAAGGCCACCCGCCAGTTCCAGCGCATGACACCCACATTGAAGTCGAACAGTGCCCTGGGGTACCGGCCGGTGAACAGGATGGCGAAGCCCGCCACGATGGTGGTGATGACGAACGCAAACCAGAGGAAGAAGAGAAGGATGAAATGCGGTATGGCCAGGAACCACTTGACCAGCCACATCCATCGTGACAGTCCCGGATCGATGTCACCGAAAAGCCTTGCGGGGTAGGCGCGGCGGTCTTCGGCTGCCACGGTGAACGGCTGCGGCGGGGGTGCCACTCCGGGTGCGGCCGGCACTGCCTGCATCCCCGGTCCGGCCATCCCAGGCGCCTGCATCCCCGGTTCCGCCATCCCCGGTCCCGCCATCCCCGGTCCTGCCACCGCCGGGCCGCCCGGTGATGGTCCAACAGGTGGCCGCCCGGCATGCCGGCCCAGTCCCATGGCGCCGAAGACGATGAGGGGAATACCGATCACGAGGGCGATGAGGCCGCCCACCAGCAGGCCTGTGGCTGCCGGCCTGATGAGGTCTGAGCGGAAGCCGGCCTGTGCCTGGACATCAACACCGGAGGAGGCATCGGCATTCATCACCACCACTTCCCAGGTGCCCGGGGTGATGTTCCACGTCAGCTCCTGCTCGCCGGAGCCTGAAACGGAGGCCGTCCAAAAGCGCTGGCCGGCCGGCGGCGATGCGGGGTTGCCGCCCGGAACGTCACGGTATTCGGCGCGGAAAGGCCGCTGCCGGATGTTCAGCAGCTCCGAGTGGTGCACACCTGACAGGTACTGTTCGACGTCGGCCTGCGGGCCGATGCCAATGAACACCGCTTTGTCGGGGATCATTGATGCAATCCGCAGCCGCAGGGTACCGATGTCGAAAGGAAGCCTGCCCGGCACATCCTCGCCGATGGCCTCGGCCCGCGGAGAGGTGAGGGCAAAGGAACTGACGGAAAAACGGGATGTGCCGGAGGTCAGGTATCCGTCCCCCTGGATCGATCCCACCGCCGATGCCACGGCTCCTCCCGCCAGCGCGGCCAGTCCCGGAAGAGAGATCAGGATGCCGAGGACCAGCATGATGATGGCGGCGGGTTTTTTCATGGCGTGGAACCTTCCGCTGTAGGGGAGGATGTGGAGCGGGAAGAAGGACCAGCAGGCGCTGCGGCCTAAAGGGGGCTGTGAACGGTGTCAGTACGGGTAATGATCGTGGGGCACGGGAGGTGCCTGAGCACGCCGTGTGCGGTCGAACCGAGCAAAAGGCGCTTGAAGGCGCCCCGGCCGCGGCTGCCCACCACAAGCAGCCGTGCCCCGGCGGCGGCCTCGACAAGGGCGTCCACCGCGTTTTTTTCCCTGTCGAGCCGCTGGTGCACGGTCAGGTCCGGGTAGTCTTCCTTGAGCCCGGCCACGGTTTCGGAGAGCACGACGCGTTCTTCGTCCACGATGAGGTCCGCGAGCGCCCCCGGCGTCAGGCCGGCGTCGATGATGGGGTCGGGCGCATTGACGGCATAAACGACGGTGAGTTCGTCTCCCTCGCGGTCGGCCTCGGCCGCGGCGAAGGCGACGGCCCGCGTTGCCTCGGCAGACCCGTCAACGCCGACCACCACACCGGACCTGCCTTCGAGGTCCTGGGTCCCGACGACGGCGACAGGGACTTTGGCGGCGGTCGCCACCTGGAGTGCGCGGTCGGCGAGGGCCCCGCCAAGGTGCCCGCTGCCGGAGCCGATGACCATCATCGAGGTCTTCTTCGAATACTTGGCCAGCTGGCCGCCCACGCTTCCGGTGAGCAGTTCCGTAGTCGGCGTGACCGTCACGGTTCCTTCGAGTCTGCCGGCGGCGGTCTTGAGCAGTTCCTCGCCGGCCTGCTGGAGGGTTCCAAACCAGGGGTAGGGTTCAGCTACCCACCGGTCGTCGACGACGTGGAGGATCACCAGCGGCAGGTGCGTCCGGTGGGCGCGGCGGGCCGCCCACAGGACCGCGGCCTGGCTTTGCGCTGAGTCGTTGGTGCCCACAGCGATGGGTTTCTGGGATGTCATGGCCGCACTTCCTGGTCGTCTTGAACTGGTCTTCCTGCCTTTCAAGACTGGCCCCGCCGCCACCGGCACTCTAGGGCCAAAAGTCACGGAAGCGCTGTTCAGGCCGCCCTGCGGCCTTGGCACGCGGCCGGGAACCGCCGTTTGTCCGCTTGGGACGGAAATGCGGTGGCTGTTCACAGGCATACCGTTCCTCAGTATGCTTACTATTATCCGCCCGGAGCCCATGAGAAAGGCATCATCATGACTGAACAGAACGTCCCCGACGATGAGTTGGAAGTTGTGCAGGAAGACGACGTTCTTCTCGACGAGACTCCCGGCGCGGCATCGTCACTGGAGCTCGATCCCGTCAACGGGGAACCTGACAGCTACCCCGGGGCTGCAGAGAACAATCCGGACCGCTGGCAGGAGGACCCGCTGCTGCAGGACGAAGCAGTCTCGGGGGAGGAGCAGGACTTCCTGAGTGACCAGACGCTGCGGGACGAAAGCGCGCAGGCCCGGTACCGCTCCGGCGATGAGCAGGTGCCGCCGGACACACCCACGCTGGGTGAAGCAGCAGCCGACGTCGATTTCGGCGGGAATCCCACCGGCCTGGAAGCAGACGCAAGCGACGACGAGGAAAACTTTGGCGGCTCGCCCCTTAGTGAGTTTGAGCCGGACGACCTGGAACGCTAGCAATCCCGGGGCCGGGTGCGCCCGGGCCCGTCCGCAGGGAAGGAGACCCATGCACTCCAAGGAGTTGTTGCTCGAGGCGTTTGACCGCCTCCCCGGCCTGGTGGGGCAGGTACTGGACGGGCTGGATGGGGAGCAGCTGCAGCTGCGTCCTGCAGGCCAAGGCAATTCCATCGCCTGGCTGGTCTGGCACATGGGACGGGTGGAAGATGCGCAGGTTGCGTCCGCCTCGGGATTGGAGCAGGTCTGGAAGGCCGAAGGATTCGTAACCCGCTTCGGGCTCCCGCTGGCGGACAGTGATACGGGCTACGGCCACTCAAGCCAGCAGGTGGACGCAGTCCGCGCGCCCCGGGAACTCCTGCGGGAGTATTACCAGGCCGTTCACCGGCAGACTGCCAGGGTCCTGGAAGGTATCGGGGATTCCGACCTGGACCGTGTGGTCGACAGGCGCTGGGATCCGCCCGTCACCCTGGGCGTGCGGCTGGTCAGCATCCTGGGGGACTGCCTTCAGCACGGCGGCCAGGCCGCCTACGCCAAAGGGTTGCTTGCAGCGTCAGATTCCAACGGTGCGTGAACTCGTAGTGCTGGGCACTGCGTCCCAGGTTCCCACGCGGACCCGCAACCACAACGGCTACTTCCTGCGCTGGGACGGCGAAGGGCTGCTTTTCGATCCCGGCGAGGGTACCCAGCGCCAGATGATCCGTGCGGGAGTGGCGGCGGGCGCCATCACCAGGATCTGCCTTACGCACGTGCACGGGGACCATTGCTTCGGCCTTCCCGGGGTGCTCTCCCGGATGGTTTTGGACGGCGTGGCGCACCCGGTCCACCTGCATTATCCGGCGTCCGGTGACCAGGTGGTCAGGGCCCTGGTGGGTCTCAGCCCGCCCGGGCTTGACGTGAGGCTCCATCCACATGGCGGCGCCGGTGCCGTGGCGGACAGGCTTGAGGTCCGGCCCCTCAAGCACCGCATCGAGACATACGGCTACCTGCTCACCGAGCCAGATGGCCGCACGTTCCTGCCGGAGAGGCTGCGGGCGGCGGGCATCGAAGGGCCCGACGTGGGCCTGCTGCAGCGCGAAGGGGTCCTCGGAGCGGCCAGACTGGAAGAGGTCAGTATTCCCAGGCCGGGCCAGCGCTTCGCTTTCATCATGGATACCGCACCGTGCCACGGTGCCGAAGAACTGGCAGCAGGCACGGACCTGCTGGTGGCCGAGTCCACGTTCAGTGACGACGACGTCGGCCTGGCCCGGCAATACCTGCACCTGACCGCCGGGCAGGCAGGGGAACTTGCGGCGTCCGGGAAGTCCCGGATGCTGGTGCTCACCCACTTCTCCGCACGCTATGGCGACGGCGTCCCGCACCTCGCGGAGCAGGCACGGGCGCGGGCTCCGGGAACCACGGTCATTGCCGCTGAGGACCTGCAGCACATTGCCGTTCCCCGCCGCCGGCAACCGGCACGGGAAGCAGCGGGCGGAACTACGGCGATAGGGTTAAGCCATGACGGCAGCAGCTGAATCCACGGTCACTTTTGACGGCCGTTTCGCCCGGGAACTGTCGGAACTCGCCGTTCCCTGGCAGGCCGAGGAAGCCCCCAGCCCCGAGCTCCTGGTCCTGAACGACAGGCTCGCACGCGACCTGGGCCTGGACCCAGGGTACCTTCGCAGTCCCGAAGGGGTGCGGCTCCTGGTGGGCAACCACGTTCCGGCGGGCGCCACCCCGGTGGCGCAGGCCTACGCGGGCCACCAGTTCGGCGGCTACTCTCCGCTGCTTGGCGACGGACGCGCCCTGCTGCTTGGTGAGGTCACGGACAAAGGCGGCCGCCTCCTGGACCTCCATCTCAAAGGCTCGGGGCGCACGCCGTTTGCCCGCGCCGGGGACGGACGTGCCGTCGTCGGGCCCATGCTCCGTGAGTACGTGGTCAGTGAAGCCATGCATGCCCTGCACATTCCCACCACCCGCTCGCTCGCGGTCGTGGCAACTGGCCGGCAGGTCAGGCGTGACGGCATGCTGCCCGGTGCGGTCCTGGCGCGGGTTGCCGGCAGCCACCTGCGCGTCGGCAGCTTCCAGTACGCGCGGGCCACGGAAAACTTCGAGCTGCTGAAGCGGCTGGCGGATTTCGCCATCGGCAGGCACTACCCGCACGCTGCCGGCGCCCCAAACCCCTACCTGGAGTTGTTCGCCTCGGTGGTCTCCGCCCAGGCGGACCTGGTGGCCCGGTGGATGCTGGTGGGGTTCGTGCACGGGGTCATGAATACGGACAATATGACCATCTCAGGGGAAACCATCGACTACGGCCCGTGCGCGTTCATGGATGCGTTCAATCCCGCCGCTGTCTACAGTTCCATCGACGTCAGCGGACGCTACGCCTACGCCAACCAGCCGGTGCTGGCCGAATGGAACCTTGCACGGCTGGCGGAGGCAATGCTGCCGCTGATCGACGGGGACCAGGAAAAGGCGGTTGCCCCCGCGGTGGAGGTACTTGGCGGATTCCGCGGACAGTACAGCCAGGCGTGGTCCGGCGGCATGAAGGCCAAGCTGGGCCTGTCGGGGGATGCGGACAGCGACGCCGCCTCCGCCCTGGTGGACGGTGCCATTGCCATCCTGAAGGACGGGCCGGTGGACTACACCTTGTTCTTCCGGAACCTGGGCAAGGCCGCGCGGGGGGACCTCCGTCCCGTGCGCGGCATGGTCCTGGACCTTGCAGCGTTCGACGCCTGGGCGGAGCGGTGGCAGGCCCTGGGGCCCGACGCGGAACTGATGGACAGCGTGAACCCTGCCTATATTCCGCGGAACCACCTCGTGGAAGAGGCGCTGTCCGCCGCCACTGACGGAAACCTGGCTCCCCTGCAGCAGTTGCTCGAGGCCGTCGGCAGCCCCTTCGCCGAGCGGCCGGGCCTGGAACGCTACGCCGAAGGTGCCCCTGAGGATTTCGGCACCTACATGACCTTCTGCGGGACGTGACTGCCTCAGCGGTACGGTGCGGAAATGACAGGAGGGCGGCAGCCGGGAATACCCGGCTGCCGCCCTCCTGTTTAAGAACAGCTTTGCTGTTTAATACCAGCCTGCTGCTGCCAAAGCGTTGCGAAGGCTAGGCTACGCGGACTGCGGAGTAGCCGCCGAGCCAGCTGATGGAGTGGACCTCGGTGCTGTAGCCGTTGACGCCGCCGCTCACAACCTGGCCGTTGCCGGCGTACACGCCCACGTGGCCGGAGGTGATGATCAGGTCGCCGGGGGCGGGAGCGCCGACAACGGTTCCGTACTGGAAGAACTGCGTCGGGGCCAGGTCGCCGACGGACTTGCCGACGGAGCGCAGGGCCTTCTCAACCATTGCGGTGCAGTCCTGGTTCACGCCGACCTGGCTGTAAGCGGATGCCAGGATGGCAGCGCCGGTCCCGGTGCCGGTGGACGCCGCCGGGGCGGCTGAGGCGTAGGACATGTTCATGCCGGTGTTTGCCGGTGCGGTTGCGGCTGCCGTCTGGACGGGAGCTGCTGCCGGCGCCGGGGCTGCGGTGTGGCCAGCGCCGGGGATCTTGATCTGGTCACCGGGGTAGATGATCGAGGACAGTCCCAGTCCGTTGGCGGCCAGGACGTCGTTGAGGCTGACGCCATGGGCGGCCGCGATGGCCCCGATGGTGTCGCCGGACACCACCGTGTGGACGGTTCCTGCTGCTGCGGCGGGTGCTGCTGCCGGGGCAGGTGCGGAGTATGCCTGGACGCTGGTGTTCTCAGTGGTGTCCGGGCCGGTGACACCTGCATGGGCGGGGGCTCCGACGCCAAAGGCAATACCGGACGCTGCAGCAACGGCAAGCGCCGGACGGCCCAGCGAACGGGCCTGGGACTTGGCGGTTACGGCGAGGCCCTCGAGCACAATGGAGCGGGCCGGAGTCGCGCGGTGACGGGCAGTGGTGGAAATTTTTGACACAGTTGATCGCCTCTCCCATGCCTGCGGGGTGAGCTGTCGGGTTCGGGCTGGAGATACCCGGCCGGTAGCTGGCTCCGCGGGCGGAGGCGCTAACGACTTAACCCCAAGGCCACATGTGGCCGTAGAAACTTGGTTCCCCCGTCCCTGCCAAACGGAAAGCGGTTGAATCCCATGATCAGCGGCAGGGCTCGGCATGCTGACGGGAATGTCCCGTCTGAGAGGGACACCAAACGACCATAACCCGCGCTGCCCCCGATTGTCACATTTGGATAACATACGAGGCTCCCCTCTCAATTGCGCAAACGTCTTGATGTACTTCGCATTTCGGGCGGTGACCTCGACCAATGCAGGCAGGGTCTTTATCGCTGCAAACGGTAACAATGTGGCCACGGACGCGCCCTCGGGGGCCGCGCCGGACGGTAAGCTTCGGGACTATGCCCCTGTTCGTGACCAGCCGAGGGATCCCGCTCCTCGGTGGCGTGCTGGCCATCGCCCTGGCCGCCGCCACCGTGCTGCCGGCCGCAGCGGAGGAGCCGCCGCCGGGCGGATATCCCTCCTGGTCGGATGTGCAGCAGGCGCAGTCGTCCGAAGCGGCAAAAGCTGCAGAAATTGCCACCATCGACGGGCTCTTGACCGGCCTGCAGGCGCAGTCGGAGGCAGCCGGGGACGCAGCCGTACGGTCGGCCGCCGAATACGCTGCCGCGGATGCAGAGCTCCAGTCAGCCACATCACGCCTGGAAACCCTGTCCGCACGGGCCGCCCGCGCAAACGACGAAGTGGCCCGGTACCGGAAGGACCTCGGGGCCCTGGCCGTGCAGTCGTACAAGACAGGCGGGACCAACGCCGGGTTCTTCGTGGCGCTGGACGCCCTGGGGACCAACAGCGTCCAGGGCCTCAACGTCGTCAAGCTCGTGGGGGACAAGACGGCCGCGTTGGTGGTCAAGGCGGCGGCGGCCGGAAAGGTATCCGCTGCCCTGGTGGAACAGGAAAAGGTTGCCAGGAGCGAACGGGAGCGCCTGTCCGGGGAGGCAAGGGCAAAAGCCGAGGCAGCCAGTTCCGCCAGGGACGCACTGGCACGGCAGGTGGCCGAGGAGCAGCGGCACGGCGGCGAGCTAACGGCCCAGCTTGCCGCCCTGAAAGGGACGACGGCGCCGCTTGAGGGGGAGTACCGCCAAGGCCAGGCTGCGCTGGCTGCCTACGAGGCGGCCCAGGCGGCCAAGCGCGCCGCAGCGGAGGAGCAGGCCCGCCGCCAGGCCGAAGCGGCCGCCAGGGCCGCCGCGGCGGCCGCCCAGCAGCCCAGGCCGCCCGCACCAGCCGCCCCAGCCGCCGTGGGCGGCAATCCTGTCCCGGTGAATCCAGCCCCTGCCAATCCTGTCCCGGCCAACCCTCCGCCGGCCAACCCTCCGCCGGCCAACCCTGTCCCTTCCGTTCCGGAGGCGCCGCCAGCCGAGCCGGCCCTGCCCAGCCCGCCCGCCGTCGTCGTGCCTTCCATTCCCGGCGGAGCGGTCAACGATCCGGCAGGGGCGAAAAGCTACGCGTCCGGACGCCTTGCCGCTTTCGGCTGGGGCCAGGACCAGTTCCTGTGCCTGGCCCAGTTGTGGACCAAGGAATCCAACTGGCTGACCACCGCCACCAACGCGTGGTCCGGGGCCTACGGAATTGCCCAGGCACTGCCGCCCGGCAAGTATGCCAGCGCCGGGAGCGACTGGCTGACCAGCTACCGGACGCAGATCGAATGGGGCCTGGGCTACATCCGTGACCGCTACGGGTCGCCCTGCGGGGCATGGAACCATTCCGTATCCCTGAACTGGTACTGACTGACGCGCTAGGCTTTCCCCATGCCAGATTTCGGACGGTTCCGTGCACTGCTCGAAGAGGAGCGGACGCGGCGGATGGCGCTGCTGCCGGCGCTGCGGGCGGACATCGACGCTGCGAATTCGGCCCGCCAGGACTCCAACGTCGACGACGAACACGATCCGGAGGGCGCCACGATCGCCTTCGAGCTGTCACAGGCATCGGCGCTGCTGAAACAAAGCTCGGCGGGGCTGGACCAGATTGAAGCTGCCCTGGCCCGGCTGGCCGCGGGGACCTATGGCATCTGTGCGGTGTGCGGGGAACCCATCGCCGAGGGCAGGCTGGAAGCCCGGCCCTGGACCCCGTTCTGCATCCACCACGCCTCCGCGGGGCGCGCGCGGTGACCGGCACAGCGGACGTGGTGTCCGCTGCGGCGGAATTTGTTGACCGTACCCTCCAGAATGAGGGCGCCTGGTACCGCGCGGACGACGTCGCACACCGCCTGGGCGGTGTGCTGGCCTCGTATGGTTCCTCCGTGGGCGCCGTCCGTGGAACTGTGCGCGACGCCCTGCGCAAATTCAAGGACCTGGACCACGACGCAACCGTGATGCTGGCCTCTGCCCTCTGGGGACAGCCGGGGCCCGGCTCCCGCCCGGTTTTCGAGCGCCGCCTTGCCGCCGTGGTGCTGCTGCAGTCACGGGTGCGGCTCCTGCAGCATTCGGACCTGACCCGGCTGGAAGGCTTCCTCCGCTCCGCCCACACAGCGGATCTGACCGCGCCCCTGCTCTCCGATGTCCTGATGCCGCTGCTGGCAGGGCTGGGGGAGCGTGAACGGCAGCGGGCCCGCGGTGTGGTGGAACGGTGGAGCGGGGACCCGGACGCCCATCTTCAGGCGGCGGCCGCTGCCCTCATGAAGGAACTGACTTTCTAAAAGCGGACGAATGAAGGAGATCCACATGAATGAGCCGTTTGATCTTGGGCGATTTGTTGCCGCCCAAAACACCGGCGGAACCTATGACCAGGCGTTGGGGGAGCTGCAGGTCGGCCGGAAGTCCGGGCACTGGATGTGGTTCATCTTCCCGCAGATTGCCGGGCTGGGGCAGAGCGCCATGTCACGTAAATACGCCATCTCTTCACTGGCTGAAGCCCGGGCCTACCTGGACCACGAAGTCCTGGGCCCGCGGCTTCTCGAGTGTGCCACGGTCCTGGCCAACCATGCCGACCAGCCGGCCGAGGACATCTTCGGTGGCATCGACGCCAGGAAACTCCGCTCCTCCATGACACTGTTCCTCCGGGCAGCACCCGGAGAAACAGTGTTCAAGACTGTCCTGGCCCAGTTCTTCAACGGCGAGCCGGACCCTGCCACCGACGAGCTCCTGGCGGCGCAGGACGCAGCCGGCTGACCACACGGACCGGGGCAGCCGGAGCGCGGCTGGCTGCTAGGGCGTGGGGCTGCCGCCGTTGACGTTCAGCGTTTCGCCCACGACGTAGCTGGACTCCGGCGACGCCAGGAAGACGTAGGCGGGGGCCAGTTCGGCGGGCTGGCCGGCACGGCCCAGGGGCGTGGACTGGCCGAACTCCGGCAGCTGCTCCTTGGGCTGGCCGCTGCTGACCTGCAGGGGCGTCCAGATGGGGCCGGGGGCCACAGCGTTCACCCGGATGCCCTTGGGCGCAAGCTGCTGGGCCAGGCCCTTGGTGAAGTTGTTGATGCCCGCCTTGGTGGTGGCATAGTCCACCAGGGTGGGGGACGGGTTGTAGGCCTGGATGGACGTGGTGTTGATGATGGTCGAACCCGCAGGCATATGCGGCACGGCGGCCTTGGTCACCCAGAACATCGCGTAGACATTGGTCTTCAGGGTGTGGTCGAACTGCTCGTCGGAAATGTCCTGCAGGTCCTCTTGGGCCACCTGTTTCCCGGCATTGTTGACCAGGATATCCACCCCGCCCAGGACCGCCACCGCCGTTTCCACCAGGTCGCGGCATGCCGCCGAATCCTTGAGGTCAGCGGGCACCTTGACGGCCTTGCGGCCGGCCGCTTCAATGATTCCGGCGATGCGCGAGGCGTCCGCTTCTTCCTGCGGCAGGTAGGACAGCACGACGTCGGCGCCTTCCCTTGCAAAGGCGATCGCCGTCGCGGCCCCGATGCCGGAGTCCGCGCCGGTGACGATGGCCCGGCGGCCTTCCAGCCGGCCGGTGCCGCGGTAGGTCTCCTCGCCCAGGTCGGCCTTGGGTTCGAGTTCTGCATCCAGCCCCGGCTCGGGCTGGTGCTGCCTGGGCGGGGAGATTTTTTCGTAGGCCGTCACGGGATTGCGGAAGGTGTACTGGTCAGTCATGGTGGTCCTCCTGGTCGTGCGGACACGGGCTGGTTCGTCGCCCCGGGTACTGAAGCAGCCCGCGATTTGCACCGTTACAGGAAGGCAAAAAGCTAAGCATGCTTACGGTTCCTAGCCTAGGCAGAGAGGCCGCCTCATGCCAAGCGGCGCGGCGGGTCAGTCACGCTGGACCGTGACCAGCCGGACCTCGGCCAACTGACCGCCGTCGACCTTGGCCTCCATGAACGTGCACGCCGGCTGGCGGCGGCGGTCCGTGGGCGACCCGGGGTTCAGCAGCCGCAGGCCGTTCGGCGACACCGTGTCCCACGGGATGTGGCTGTGGCCGAACACCAGGACATCGGCGTCGGGAAAGAGCGCATCGCACCGCACTTCGCGGCCCTTGGCCGGCCCCGTCTCATGGACCACCGCAAAGCGGACTCCGTCCAGGTTGGCAGTTGCCGTTTCGGGCAGGCGCCGGCGCAATTCGGGCCCATCGTTATTGCCAAAAACACCCAGCAGCCGGTTGCTCCGGCGTTCGAATTCGTCCAGCAGGGCTGCCTCCGCCCAGTCGCCCGCGTGGAATACGACATCGGCATTTTCGACGGCGGACCACAACTGTTCCGGCAGGTCCCTGGCGCGTCTGGGTATGTGGGTATCGGCGAGCAGGATGAGGTTCAACGGCATACCGGAATCCTGCCATGGTGCCCTGTTCCCACGCGGCCACGAGTCGTAATCTGGGGGCTGGGAGGTGATTGCCATGGAGGCAGCCCAAGGCGACCGTATTGTCGTGCACGGCAGGACCGTGGGGTCCTCGGACCGGCATGGGGTGATTCTTGAAGTCCGTGGCGAGGGCGGCAGCCCACCATATGTGGTCCGCTTTGACGACGGGCATGAAACCGTCATGTATCCCGGCGGTGATTTCGCCGTCGACCACGGAAGCAAGACCTGACGGGGCCGGCGGGATTCCGCCCGCCCCCTGACCCGCCCCACCGCCTGGCCCGCCGGTGCTTCACCTGCGGGTGCTTCACCTGTCAGACTGGAGCGATGGATCTCTTTCCGTCCGCCAGCACGTCCTCCACTCCGCCGCCGCGCACCGGCCCGCGCGACCCGGGCGACGCATGGGTGGAGGGGGAACGCGGCCGGTACTGGGGCAGGTTCGGCGCGGCCGGCGTCCTGGCCTACGACCCCGGCAAAGGTGTGCTGCTGCAGCACCGCGCCGTCTGGAGCCACAACGGTGGAACTTGGGGCCTGCCCGGCGGGGCACTGCACCAGGGCGAGGAACCGGTCGACGGTGCCCTCCGCGAAGCCTACGAGGAAGCTGCCGTCCCGCCGGAGAGCGTGGAAGTGCTGTTCACCTCCGTGCTGGACCACGGCTACTGGTCCTACACCACCGTGGTGGTGCTGGTGCGGGAATCCTTCGAGCCCGTCATCAGCGATCCCGAAAGCATCGCACTGCTCTGGATTCCCACAGCCGAGGTGGACGCACTGGAGCTGCACCCCGGATTCGCGGCGTCGTGGCCGGACCTGCTGGCGCGGCTGGACACCCAGGATCCCTGATAAGCCTTTCCTGGACTGCCCACCCTGGAAGTTGGACTGACGGACCGGGCTGCCCTGCGGGCGTGTGTAGGTATCCCTGGCGCGAAATTAGGTACCCGTTACTGGTGCTGTCCGCATGTGCAGGCCGTTATGCTCCAAGCTACGGCGAAGTCGGGGCTGCTTGATCTCTGGGCAGGTAAACCGGACAACCACCGTATTAGCCCTGACATGTCCCATTTTTGGGGCCATCTCCGGTTGGCTGAATCTACATCCCAGCCACGAAGCAAGGTTGGTGAGCCAGTTGCCCATTCCGCTCCTGTCACCGGGTGCCACGTCACAGCCAGGCTTACTGCCGGGCCGGACTCCTGCGGGGGTCCAGATCCCTGCCATTACACAGCGACATCAATATCCTGCATTCTTCGGCATGGTGGCGCATGCGGCGCGGGAGCGCGTCCTCCCGGTACCCGGGCGGCGTGAGGACCAAGATGCCGCGCTCCGCCGCCGGTAGTGCCTTCGCCCGGCTTCGGGGCAGCCGGGCCCAGGATCCCCGCCATGCCCTGGCGCCCCAGGCAGGAGACACCATGACCGCCGTGCTCGATGCCCCCGGACGCAACGGTAGGCGCCTGCGGCCCCGCGATGTGGTCTTCGCACTGGCAGGTGTCGTATCGCTGGTGCTCGCCGCAGGGGCGGCCTCCACCGTGGACCTGCCCGTCAACAGCGACCTCGGGCTCGTTGCCGTCCTGCCCTATCCGTACTGGATAGGGCTCCTGCTGATCAATCTCACCTTCATCGCGGCGCTGCGGGGGGACGCCCGGGGCCCGGCGGGTCGCGCAGTGATGGTGTGGCTCCTCGCAGTGCTGGTTGTGGAGCTGTTTGGGACCGCAGCGTTTGTGACCGACATACCGCGGGGCGAAGTAGCGTTCAGGCATTTGGGCATTGCCGACGCACTATCAAGCACGCAGGTCATAGATCCTGACATTGACGCGTACTTCAACTGGCCGGGTTTCTTTGCCCTCCTGGCCACGGTCATCAAGGCATCCGGCCTCCAACCGGTGAGCATAGCCCTGTGGGCTCCTGTGTTCGACGTTGGGCTGTGGCTCATGGCCCTGGCAGTGCTTACCCGGACCTTGACCGCTGATCCGCGACGGCGTTGGCTGGTGCTCTGGCTTTTTTGCCTGGGGAACTGGCAGGACCAGGACTATCTGTCCCCGCAGGCCTTCGCTTTCTTCCTGTACCTCATCCTGATCGCACTGCTCGTCGGACCATTGGCCGCGAACCCCGGCACTTTCCGTGGCTTCCGGCCCGCCGACCTGGCGGTTTGGTGGCGGGGCCGGTCCCCCTGGGAGCAAAGGCCGCAGCACCGGGTGAGCGCTTTCGTGGTGGCCCTCCTGCTTGTCGCTGTGATCTGTGCAAGCCACCAGCTGACACCCTTCATGATGCTCATTGCCATGACCGCCCTCAGCCTCAGTGGGCGTCTCTGGTCCAGCCGGCTGCCGCTGATCACTGCTGTGGTGCTTGTACTCTGGCTGGTTTACCCGGCAAGTGCCTATCTCATTGGACACCCGCCCCTTGAGGACGCAGGATTCCAGGGTGCGGTTGCGGCTAATGTCGTTGACCGCGTCACCGGGACCCCGGGCCATTCGCTCGTAGTGAAAGTCCGAATGGTCCTGACCCTCGTGCTGTGGGTCCTCGCGGCGGCAGGGGCGGTACGGGACTGGCGTAGGAAGCGGCTTGACATCCGGGTGGTCCTGCTTGCAGCCACCCCGCTCCTGCTGTTCCCGATGCAGTCATACGGCGGGGAAATGCTCATCCGCGTCTCCCTGTTCGCGCTGCCCTTCGTCGCCCTGCAGGCGTCCTCGGCCCTGCTGCCAAGGGAGGGCGGAACGCGCCTTCCTTTCCTGGCCGTGTTGGCCCTCGTGCCCACCTTCCTGCTGCTGACCTTGTTGATCGAGACCAGCAGGTTCGGGAATACGAAGTTCGACATCTTCACCGACAGTGAGATGGCCGCCGTGGCCGAAGTGGAGCGGATCGCGCCTCACGGGGCGGCCATTATTTCCGCTGCCCACCCAACACCATGGCGCAGCGATGCCTACCTGGAACACCGGTACCGGACCATGGACGAGTTGTGCCGGCGGGACTTGTCAGCAGCGAGCTGCGGCCCAATCTTCTATAACTACGGCCGGCACAACCCTGCCGGCGCCTTTGTGCTGCTCATGCGGTCAACAGAGGCAAGCCTCGAGCTCCAGGGCCAGAGCACCGAACGCAACTCCAAGGAATTGGAAGACTGGCTAAAGGCCCAAGGAGGCGTGGAGCTCATATTCAGTAACGCCGACGCCCGAATCTACCGGTTGCCGTCGCCCTGATCCTTTAGTAGCCCTCGCCGTACTCGGCGGTCACCAGGATGGGCAGGTGATCGGAGTTTCCGCGCGGCAGGGTTTCCACGCTGGTGATGTCCAGGCCCAGGGACGTGGCAAAGTCGAAATGACCCTTGAACACCTTGTACCTGGTGTAGGTCCGCCTGTTGCTCAGCGAGAGGGCGTACCCCGAGTTCTTCATATGCATGTCCAGGTTCTTGGTGAAGAACGGATAGTTGAAGTCGCCCACCATCAGGGTCATCAACCCCTTGCCCATGCTCAGCAGTTCGGCGTGGGCTGCGTGGATCTGCTTCCTGCGCAGCGAGTTCGATGCGGTCAACGGGGCTGCGTGGAACGAGCCGATCACCAGTTCATGCTGGGTTTCGTTGTCCATCACCCGTGTTCCGATGAGCCGCTCATGGGCCGGGGCCAGCACCCGGTCATGCATGGATTTCTTTAAGGCGAAGGATTGCGTGTCCAATGCCGTGAACCGGGTGGTGCGGTAATAGATGGCCAGCCCCAGCCGGTTGCCCTTGGTGACGTCGGCCAGGTGCAGGGGACCAAGGGTCTCCGGCAGATCGCTGGAATCCACTTCCTGCAGGCACAGCGCATCGATGTCATGGTTCCGTGCCAGGGCAAGAAGCTCGCCGCTGGCCTTGTGCTTGCGGAGGTTATAGCTGATGACGCGCATGGAACCTCTTTTGGGTTGCTGACAGGACCAGTTCCTGAGTCTAGTCCGATTGGCACCCGCACCCTCCAACATTTCGTGGCCTTGCCGCAGCGTGCCTTCCACGGCCGGAGGATAGAGTTAGTGCCAATTCACTGAAATTCCGTAAGGGGCCAGCCTTGACTGCAGACCTGTCCGAACTCGCCGGGGGCAACTTCTATTACCAGGACCTTGGCGGCGGCCTGTTCCGGTCCACCATCCACGCCCAGGGCGCCTGGAACGCCCACGAACAGCACATGGCTCCCGCTTCCGCGTTGATGGCAGATGTCCTGGAACGGCACCAGCCGCGCGGGGACATGCGGATGGCCCGGATCAGCTACGAAATCCTTGGGCTGATTCCCGGCGGCGAGTTCCGCATTGACACCACCACCCTGCGGCCCGGCAGGACCATCGAACTGGTCCAGGCCGAGCTGGTGGCCGGGGGCCGGACCGCGATCCGTGCCACCGGCTGGCGCCTGCAGACCAGTGACACCGCAGGGGTGGCCGCCGTCGAGGACGCGGCGATACCGGGGCCCGATGAATGCAAACCCTATGACGGCTCCGCCGTGTGGCCCGGAGGCTACATCCGGTCCCTCGAAATGCGGGTGGCCGAAGGGCACCGGCCGGGCGCCGGGAAAGTATGGCTCCGCACCGACCATCCGCTGACCGACCGGGCGGACAGCGGTGACTTCCCGCGGCTCATGGGTCTGGTGGATACCGCCAACGGCATTGCCGCCCGGGTACCTCCGGGCAAGGACAGCTATGCGTTCCCCAACCTGGACCTGCAGATCCACATGTACCGCAGGCCCGAGGGGGAGTGGCTGGGGCTGGACAACGCGG
Organism: Arthrobacter sp. NicSoilB11; assembly: GCF_019977375.1. Classification (NCBI taxonomy): domain Bacteria; kingdom Bacillati; phylum Actinomycetota; class Actinomycetes; order Micrococcales; family Micrococcaceae; genus Arthrobacter; species Arthrobacter sp. NicSoilB11. The sequence continues at coordinate 2,357,222 of NZ_AP024657.1, read as the reverse complement.
TGTCGTTCGGCCGCGACGGGATCGGGCTGACCTCCACCGTGCTGCACGACCGGCAGGGCCCGTTCGGCCGCGCTGAACAAATCCTGACCCTGCGCAAATCCTGACCCGGCGCACGTCCTGACAAGTACGCGGGCGGTGGCCGGCTGCTGGTTGTCCGCGGGCAGCATCCTTGCTCCTGGTATGGTGCGCGGCGTATATCGCTGAGTATCGTTGTATATCGTTCGCGATCGGCAAAGGAGTCCATCATGCGTGCTTCACACCCCACAGGGGGATTCGGCGGAAACAATCTGGACGGCATGTGGCAGGCCGTGGAGGAATTGCGCGCCCGTTTCGACAAACGGGTGGGAACCCGCGCCGGGAAGGGAGAGGTGCGGGCAGCGGTGCTGGCACTGCTCGCGGAACGGCCCATGCATGGGTACCAGATCATCCGGGAGATCGAGGAGCGCAGCGGCGGCAGCTGGAAACCGAGCGCGGGTTCTGTCTACCCCACGCTGCAGCTGCTGGCCGATGAAGGGTCCATCAGCGCCGAGGAATCCAACGGGCGGAAGATCTACTCGCTGACCGAAGCCGGCCGTGAGGAGGTGGCGGCCCAGCGGGGATCTGCGCCATGGGATCCGGCGGCCTCCATGGGCGGAGGCGGCATCGCTTCCCTTCCCAAGGCCGGGATTGAACTGGCCCAGGCTGCGGCGCAGGTAGGCCGAACCGGTTCAGCGGAACAGGTGCAGCAGGCAGTGGCAGTGCTGGACGAGGCCCGCCGCCGGCTCTACGCCATCCTCGCCCGGGACTGATCGGGTGTCGTCGATCCTCCAAGCCAGGGACGACCCGCAGCGCCCGTTGAGGCAGCACCGCGGGCGCTACCGGCGGATCCTGCGCTTCGCCGCCTGGAACCTTGCAACCACGTGGTGGTTTGAGCTGTTCCTGCCGCGGATAGGGCTTGGTGGCGTCGCCGCCCGGACGCGCTCCCGAAGGATGCGGCAGTTTGCCCGGCGGTTCCATGACCTGGCCGTGGAACTCGGGGGCCTGATGATCAAGGTGGGCCAGTTCCTGTCCTCCCGGCTCGACGTCCTGCCTCCGGAGATCACCAAAGAGCTCGAAGGGCTGCAGGACGAGGTGCCGCCGGTGGCCTTCCCGGGAATCGCCGCCCTGGCGGGACAGGAACTGGGTGCACCGCCGGACCAGGTTTTCGCCTCCGTGGACGAGTCTCCGATTGCAGCCGCCTCGCTGGGACAGGCCCACCGGGCCCGCCTGGACCCCCTGGATGCCGGGGACACTGGACTGGATGCCGTGGTCCTGAAAGTTCAGCGTCCGGGCATCGGCGCCATCGTCGACGTCGACCTTGCCGCGCTGCGGAAAGTAGCCGGCTGGCTCAGCCACGTCCGGCTCGTCTCCCGCCGCGCCGACATGCGTGCCCTGGTAGAGGAATTCGCCATGATCAGCCTGCAGGAGATTGATTACCTGCACGAGGCAGTCAACGCCGAGCGCTTTGCGGCTGACTTTGCCGGTGATGACCGGGTGGCGGTACCGGAAGTTGTCTGGGAACGGACAACCCGCCGTGTACTCACCCTTGAGGATGTCACGGCCATCAAGATCACCGATGCCCGTGCGCTCCGTGCCGCGGGCATCGATCCCGCCACGGTGGCCCCGGTTTTTGCCGCCATCATGTTCGACCAGCTGTTCACCAACGGCTTCTTCCATGCGGACCCGCACCCTGGGAACATTTTCGTCACTCCAGTCCGTGCAGGCGCAGGCGAACGCCCCTGGAAACTGACGTTCATTGACTTCGGCATGATGGGCGAGGTTACCCCATCCACGCGCAGCGGCCTGCGGAAGCTCCTGATCGCAGCAGCCGCACGCGACGGCAAGGGACTCGTGGCGGCGATCAACGACGTCGGCGTCCTGATGCCGTCGGCGGACAGCGTGGGCCTGGAACGCGCCATGACCCAGCTCTTTGCCCGCTTCGGCGGCATGGGCTTTGCCGAGCTCCGCGAAGTCGACCCCCGGGAGTTCCGGGATTTCGCGGTGGAGTTCGGCGACGTGGTCCGCTCGCTGCCGTTCCAGCTGCCGGAGAATTTCCTGCTGATCATTCGAGCCATGTCCCTGACCTCCGGTGTGTGCAGCGCGCTGGATGAACGTTTCAACCTCTGGGACTCGGTGGAACCCTACGCGGCGCAGCTGCTGCGCGACGAGCGCGGCAACGTGGTGCAGGACGTGGCCCGGCAGGCGCTCGATGCCGCCGGTATTGCCTTGCGCCTGCCCGGCAGGCTGGACGCGCTGGCCGGCCGGCTTGAGGAGGGGTCGCTGGAGGTGGCTGTTCCGCGGCTGGAGCGGCAGGCGGCGCGGCTGGAACGGGCGGGACGGCGCGCGGCCTCCGCCGTGGTTTTCGCTGCCCTGCTGGTGGCCGGCGCCATCGTCCGCGCCGACGACCTGGCGGCCGGGAACGCGCTGATGGCCGCGTCGTCCCTTCCGCTGCTGCACGCCCTGTGGGCCGGGCGCCGGGTTCGTTAAGGCGGTTGCCGCCGTCGGGCGTAACCTAGGGATGGCCTGCCCGCACCCGACCCAGGAGTTTCGCAACAATGCACCACACCGGTACTGGACTCCGCACGCTTACCGTGGTGCGGCAGGACGTGTCCCTCGGCGCGGGCCGTGACCTCGAATTCGGCCTGGAGCTGCTGGCCAGGGCCAGGAGCGGCGGCATCGGCCCCACCCTGCGGCTGTACCGGCCGGCTCCCACTGTGGCGTTCGGGCAGCGGGACACCCGCCTGCCCGGCTTTGACGCCGCCGCCCGGGCCTGCCGGGACAACGGCTTCGAACCCCTGGTCCGGCGGGCGGGGGGACGCGCGGCCGCCTACCACCGTGGCACCCTTGTGGTGGACCATATCGAACCGGACGCGGACGCCGTCGCCGGTTCCAAAACCAGGTTCGGTTACTTCGGTGAGCTCTTTGCGCAGGCGCTGCGGGGCGTTGGGGTGCAGGCGGCGGTGGGGGAAATCCCAGGCGAGTACTGTCCCGGTGAATTCAGCGTGCATGGAACGGATCCAGCGGACAACTCCCGGCGGGTGAAACTGGTGGGTACCGCGCAGCGTGTGGTCTCGGGTGGCTGGCTCTTCAGCTCCGTCATCGTGGTGGAGGATTCCGCCCCGATCCGCAAGGTCCTCACCGACAGCTATGCCGCGCTCGGCCTGGACTGGGACCCGGCAACCGCCGGTGCCGCCAACGACCTGGTGCCCGGCCTTGACGTGGCAGCCGTTGAGCGGTCCCTGCTGGAAACATATGCGGGCCATGCCACCCTGGAAACTGCTTCCTTCAGCAGCCTGGGGGCATGACCCGCACTAAAGTTGCGGCGATGCCGCGCCTTGGGCCGGTCAGGCAGCCAGCCGGCTCTTGACCTCGGCAGCAGACGGGTTGGTGGCTGCGGAGCCGTCCGGGAAAAGCACGGTGGGAACCGTACGGTTGCCCCCGTTCAGCTGCTCCACGAGTTCGGCAGTGCCGTCCACCTCTTCGATGTTGACTTCCGTGTAGCCGATGCCCTGCGCGTCCAGCTGCTTCTTGAGCCGGTTGCAGTAGCCGCACCAGGTGGTGGAGAACATCGTGATGGTGCCGGATTCGGGAGTGAAGTCCACAGGGATCTCCTATACGTCGCTTGAAAGGTTTCCTTACCGTCAACCGTAGCGTGGCTGCCGGTATTCCCCGGTGCCTGACGCCTGGAACGGCGCCGGATGACAGTTTGTGGCGGGCGGTGGCAAGCTGGTGCCATGTGTGGACGCTACGTAATGGCACGTGCCGTGGGGGACCTGCTGGCTGAGTTCGATGCCGAGCTGGAGAGCGAGGTGAGCATCCCGCCGTCGTGGAACGTGGCACCCACCGATGCCGTCCCCATCGTGCTGGAGCGCCTGGTGGATGACAGTGCCGCGCCCCGGCAGGTGCGCCAGCTGCACGTGGCACGCTGGGGCCTGGTCCCGTCCTGGGCCAAGGACCCCGGAATCGGTTCCCGCATGATCAACGCCCGGAGCGAATCGGTGCTGGAGAAGCCGGCGTTCCGGAAGGCAGTCCAGTCCCGCCGCTGCGCGGTCCCGGCCGATGGCTACTACGAATGGAAGCAGGGACCTGGGAAGTCGAAGCAGCCCTACTACGTGCACCCGGGCACGGACCACGGGCTGGTCTTCGCCGGCCTCTACGAGTGGTGGAAGGACCCCTCCGTTCCCGAAGGGGATCCGGGCCGCTGGCTGCTCTCAACGTCCATCCTCACGGCAGACACGCCTCCGCCGGGGTCTGAATCCACCATCTTCGGGAAGCTGACGGAGCTGCACGACCGCGTCCCCCTGCCCATGGACAGGGACACCATGGAGGCATGGCTGGATCCGCAGGCGGATGACGCCGCCGGACTCGTGGACCTGGTGCGGTCCGGCGTCAAGAATGCCGCGGCCGACTGGCGGGTGGAGTCGGTGGGCAAGGAAGTGGGCAATGTCCGCAATAACGGCCCCGAACTGATCCGCCCGGTCGAAGCCCTGTTCTAGCTGCCCTGTTCTAGCGCCCTGTTTTCCCAGCCCTGTTTTTCAGCCCAGCTCCAGCAGCCGCACCCCATGGTGAGGCCGGGGATCAGACGGTGACCCTGCCGGCGTCGTCCACTCCCCACGTGGGGTTGTACGCCACTTCCCAGCGGAACCCGTCGGGGTCGGCGAAATACCCCGTGTAGCCGCCCCACGGCTGGGTGACCGGCTCGGCAATGATGTCAGCGCCGGCCTTCGCGGCCTCTTCCATGACCCTGTCCACGTCCCCGGGACCGGCGACGTTGTGGCTGAGGGTGATGCAGGGGATGCCGGCGGGAGGGCTGGTGCCCGCTTCGGCCTGCATCTGGCGGACGTCCCACAGGGACAGCACCAGGCCGTGGTTCACCTGGATGAACAGCACTTCCCCGGCAACCTCACGGTGGACCGGCCAGCCAAGGCCATCAACGTAGAAGTCGCGGGATGCCTGAACATTGCGGACTCCGAGGGAGATAAAGTCGACTCTTGGCTCCATGCTTCGATACTGTCAGATGATGGCGACAATTCAAGGAAACGATAGGGATGCCCGGGCCGACAAGGAACAGCTCGCTGCCGTTCGGGTTGCCGTTGATGAGGTGGATGAACAGATTGTCACCCTCATTGCCCGCCGCGAACGGCTGATCAGGATCGCCGGGACCCTCAAGGGTGATGACGCAGAGGTGCGTGCCCCGGGACGGGTGGAGCGGATCATCGAGCACGTCCGGTCCGCCGCAGAGAAAAAGGACATCGATCCGGACATCGTCGAAGCAACCTACCGGGCGATGATCTCCGCGTTTATTGAACTTGAACTGCGGATCCACAAAGAAAACAGCTGACCTGTTCCGGGGGCTGGCGGAGGAGCCCTAAAGGGCTTCCTCCACCGGCACCCCGTGCTGGAACTCCCGGCCGTCCGCCTCACTGAAGGCTGACAGGACATGGCCCTGCCCCAGCCCGGTCAAGGCCGTCGCGGGAAAGCTCCCGGTAATGCTGTTGTCCGAGTGGGACACTCCCGACAGGTCGTAGTCTTCCTCGATTCCCTGGTCCCGGTTGAACGAGTAGCAGGCGATTGCCTCCCCGTTCATGAACTCAATGCACAGCCGTCGTTGCATGGAATAATCCGGCGAGGCTCCCATCAGGCCCACCACATAGGCCCCGGAGTCCGGAATGGTGCCGTCGATGTCGAACCGTGCAACCAGGGTGGAGTCCTGGGTCTTGATGCTTGCCTGCTTCAGGAGTGCGTCATCGGTACTCATGCCATCATCCTGCTCCCTGCCGCACGCTCCGTCCACCCCCGCCTATGTTTTGCTGCCTCCCCGGCGTAGACTGGATTCGTTCGAATACATATTCGAATAAGGGTCAAAATCTGCAGCTGCAGGGAGGCGCACGTGGGCATGTTCAGCGAGTCCGTTGACGTGGTGTGCTCCGCTTCCGGGCAGCCGGAATCCCTGACGTGGGCAGGAACGTCATACATCGTCTGTGCCGAACCTGTCCGCTGGTATGAACGCCGGCAATGGTGGGCAGAGGATACCCGGGCTCCGCTGGGAAGCGGACCGGGCGTGGTGGACCACGAAATCTGGCGGGTCCAGGTACTGCCTGCCAAAGTGGCGTCCCGCCCGATGGGGCCAGGAGAACCTGCCGTTGCCGAACCCCTCACCCTTGACCTGACCCGCCATATCCGCAGTGGCCGTTGGCGGCTGCTGCGGATCCATGACGGCCTTCGCCCCAAAACCGCATGAATCCCCACCTCCCATCACCATGAGCTTTACCCACCTCCACGTTTCCACGGCATTTAGTGCCCACTACGGTGTCTCCTGGCCTGAAGAGCTGGCAATGGCGGCCGCAGCCGACGGCGCAACGGCCCTTGCCTGCACCGACCGGGACGGGCTGTACGGCACCATCAAGCACCTCAAGGCCTGCATGGCGGCGGGCATCGACCCCATAGTGGGGGTGGACCTTGCAGTATTTGACGACGACGGCGATCACCGCACACAGGTATCCGGCAGGGTGGTGGTGCTGGCCCGCGGCCACAACAACGGTGCCGGGTACCGTGCGCTGTGCCGGCTGGTTTCCGATGCCCACGCCAGGACCTCGGGGAAAGCCGGGGGAGCGGTGCCCGCCGCGGTCACCCGTGCCGAACTCGCCTCCCGCACCCTTGACCCCCAGACCCTCAAGCCGGTGCTGACCGTCCTGATTGGACCGGATTCCGACGTCGGACGGGCCATGGGTGGCCGGCGCTACCTGCGTCCACGGACCCTGTTCAAGCAATGGCTGGATGCCATGCCCGCTGGAACGGTCGTGGCGGAAATTGTCTCCCAGCTCAGCGCTCCGGGGACTCCCTTCAGCACCGCACATGCAGTCCGCATGCTCAGGCTCGCAGAGGAACACCACGTACCCGCCATCCTCACCAACGCCGTCAGGTACTGTGCCGCAGACGGCGCACCAACCGCTGACGTCCTGGATTCTGCCCGGACCCTGAAGTCCCTTCCGGAACTTGCAGGTGAACCGCTCCTGCAGCCCACCGGGCAGGGCTGGCTGAAAACCTCCGAACAAATGCTGGGACTGGGAAAGGAAATCATTTCCGCTGCCGGTTACGGTGCAGCAGACCTCAAACAGCTGATGGCGCAAACAGAGGCGCTCGCCGACCTCTGCCGGATCGACCCCAGCACCGATATGGGGTGGAAGCAGCCAGTGGTTCCGGAAGCATCGGTTATTGGGATCAGCCAGGATCCGCACGCCGAACTGATCCGGCGCTGCCATGCGGGAATCGGCAGGCGTTTCCCGGGGATCTCAGGAAAACCCGAACAGGAGATGCTGTCCCGGCTGGAGCATGAGCTTGGCATCATCCGGAACCTGGGTTTCTCCGCCTATTTCCTGACGGTGGCGGAGGTATCCCGCATGATCCAGGACATGGGGGTCCGGGCGGCCGCCAGGGGCTCAGGAGCCTCAAGCCTGGTCAACTACCTGATCGAGGTCAGCCATGTGAATCCCCTCCAGCATGACCTGATCTTTGAACGTTTCCTTTCCAACGACCGGGCCACCCTCCCTGACATTGACATCGATGTGGAAAGCGCGGAACGCCACAACGTGTACCACAGGATTTTTGACCGGTTCGGCCCGGAGCGCGTCACCCTGATGAGCATGCAGAACGGGTACCGGGCCCGGGGGGCGGTTCGCGACGCCGGGCTGGCGCTGGGCATGGACGACGGCGAGGTGGGGGAGATCGCCAAGCAGTTGTGGCGCTTCTCCGCCCGGAAGTTCCGTGAAGCACTGCAGGAAAAGCCCGAACTCCGGGAGTTCGCTGGCCGGGTGGAGCAGCGCGACACGGACGGGAACCAGCAGCTTGACCTCCTGGTGGACCTGACCGAACGCCTGGACCGGCTGCCCCGCCACATCTCCATGCACCCGTGCGGAGTGATCCTGGGCGATGCCACACTCCTGGACCGCACCCCGGTCCAGCCAAGCGGCCTGGGGCTGCCCATGAGCCAGTTCGACAAGCACGACATGGACCCCATGGGCATGCTCAAACTCGATGTCCTGGGGGTGCGCATGCAAAGCGCCATGGCCTTCGCAGTCCGGGAGATCATCCGCATCCACCCCAGCAAGAAGGACGTGGTGGAGGCAGGAAGGCACCCGGCAGGACCTGACGGAACAGGCCCTGACTACATCGCCGGGGACGGCCGGATCGACCTCAACGCCGTTCCCCTCGACGACGAACCGACATACCAGCTGATCAGGAGCACGCACACCCTTGGCTGCTTCCAGATTGAATCCCCGGGGCAGCGGGAGCTGATTGGAAAGATGGCACCCCGGGAGTTCAACGACCTCATCATCGATATATCACTGTTCCGTCCCGGCCCCATGAAATCCGACATGGTGCGGCCCTTCCTGGAACACCGGCACGGGTTCGCCCCTGAGGTCTACCCCCACCCGGACCTTAAACCGGTGCTGCAGGAAACCCATGGGGTCACGGTGTTCCACGAACAGATCCTGAAAACCCTCGACATCATGACCGGCTGCGGGCTTGCCAAAGCCGACGAGTTCCGCAGGGCGCTGAGCAGCGACGACGGTGAAGCCAGGGTGGAGGAATACTTCCGGCGCAATGCAAAAACCAGGGGATACACCCCCGAAGTAGTGGACAAGGTATGGGGGACATTGAAGTCGTTCGCCAGTTTCGGCTTCTGCAAAGCCCACGGTGCTGCCTTCGCCGTCCCCACCTACCAGTCCGCCTGGCTTAAGACACACCACCCGGAAGCCTTCCTTGCCGGCTTATGGGAGCACGACCCCGGGATGTATCCCAAACGGCTGCTGGTGGCCGAAGCCCGCAGGCTCGGGATACCCATCCTTCCGCTGGACATCAACCGGAGCAAAGCTGAATACCGGGTGGAGCGGATCGAGTCCGGCCAGGACGCCGGCAGGCTGGGGATCCGGCTCAGCCTGAACGGGATCTACGGGCTGTCCGCAGCCGAATTGAAGCGGATAGTGGCAGGCCAGCCATATGATTCACTGGCAGACCTCCGCGCGCGCTCGCGGCTCAGCAAGCCAAGCATCAGGCGGCTCGCCCAGCTGGGAGCCTTTGATGCCCTGCACCGGGAAGCCGGGGGAACAGCCAACCGGGCCGACCTGGTGCAGTACCTGCAGCAGCTCCAGTCGGCCACTGGCGCGCGCAAAGGCGCCGACATCCTGGAGGGACAGCTGTCCCTACCCTTGGGCGATATTGAACTGCGCAACATCAAGCCCGGGCTTCCAGCCCCCACGCTGGTGGAAAACGTCCGGGCGGAACTGGACCTCATGGCCGTCGATGTCAGCACCCATCTGATGGAAAGCCACCGTCCCCTGCTGGAAAAGCTGGGCGTCACCACAGCCGATAAACTCCTCAGCCTGCGCAACGGGACCGAAGTGCTGGTGGCCGGGGTGCGGGTGGCAACCCAGACCCCTCCCATGCGCGGCGGACGAAGGGTGGTGTTCATCAGCATCGACGACGGCACCGGCTGCGTTGATTCGGTCTTCTTCCACGAAGCCCAGGAAAGTGCAGGGCCACTCCTGTTCGGCACCCGCCTGCTGCTGATCCGCGGCACCACCCGAAGGACCGGCCCCCGGGGGATCAGCCTGAGCGCAAGCATGGCCTGGGACCTCAGCCGCACCGAGACGCTGCCCTTCCCGGAGTCCTCGCCTGCGGCTGCCCAGGACGGCCCGCATCCCCTGGACGGCATCAGCAGGACGCTGGCGATTACCGGCTTTAACGGGTGAGCGTGCTGTGCGCCGCGTTGGTGGGCTCAACCGGAACCGATAGCATTGACGGTGGCTGGCTGTGGTCCCCGTATGCCACAAGCTATGAAGCCTCAACTTTGAATAGGAGACACCCGTGTCAGATGCCCAGCAGATCACCCTTCTCGTCGATGGCGAAGAGACCAAGGTGACTACCGGGACAACCGGTGCGGAACTCTTCTTTGAGCGCCGTGATGTTGTTGTGGCCCGCGTCAACGGCGAGCTGAAGGACCTGGACCAGGAACTGCCCGAAGGCGCCGAGGTGGAAGGCGTAACCATTGATTCGCCCGACGGCCTGAACGTCCTGCGCCACTCCACCGCCCACGTGATGGCACAGGCAGTGCAGCAGCTGCGCCCCGACGCCAAACTCGGCATTGGCCCCTACATCACCGACGGTTTCTACTTCGATTTCGACGTCGCCGAGCCTTTCACCCCCGAGGATCTCAAGACCCTCGAAAAGATGATGCTCAAGATCGTCAACCAGAACCAGAAATTCGTCCGCCGCGTGGTCAGCGAGGACGAGGCCCGCGAAGCCATGAAGAACGAGCCCTACAAGCTCGAACTGCTCGGCAAGAAGAACGACGCTGCCGAGGCAGGTGAGGGCGTGAACGTCGAGGTCGGCGCCGGTGACATCACCATCTACGACAACGTGGAGCGCAAGGAAGGCACCACCGTCTGGTGTGACCTCTGCCGCGGCCCGCACCTGCCCAACACCAAGATGATCTCCAACGCCTTCGCGCTGACCCGTTCGTCGTCGGCGTACTGGCTGGGCAACCAGAAAAACCAGCAGCTGCAGCGCATCTACGGAACGGCGTGGCCCACCAAGGAAGCGCTGAAGGCATACCAGGAGCGCATTGCCGAGGCCGAACGCCGCGACCACCGCAAGCTCGGCTCGGAACTCGACCTCTTCTCCTTCCCGGACGAACTGGGCTCCGGGCTGCCCGTCTTCCACCCCAAGGGCGGCATCATCCGCAAGGAGATGGAGGACTACTCCCGCCAGCGCCACGTCGAGGCCGGCTACGAGTTCGTCTACACCCCCCACATCACCAAGGGCCACCTCTACGAGGTCTCCGGCCACCTGGACTGGTACAAGGACGGCATGTTCCCCGCCATGCACGTGGACGCCGAACTCAACGAGGACGGCACCGTGCGCAAGCCCGGCCAGGACTACTACCTGAAGCCGATGAACTGCCCCATGCACAACCTCATCTTCCGCTCCCGCGGCCGGTCCTACCGTGAACTGCCCCTCCGGCTGTTTGAATTCGGATCGGTCTACCGCTACGAGAAATCCGGCGTGGTCCACGGCCTCACCCGCGTCCGTGGAATGACACAGGACGACGCCCACATCTACTGCACCCGCGAGCAGATGAAGGACGAACTCACCAAGACCCTGACCTTTGTCCTGGACCTGCTCAAGGACTACGGCCTGAACGACTTCTACCTGGAGCTGTCCACCAAGGACCCGGAGAAGTACGTGGGCGACGACGCCACCTGGGAGGAAGCCACCAGAACCCTTGCCGAGGTGGCCCAGGAGTCCGGGCTGGAGCTGGTGCCCGATCCGGGCGGAGCGGCGTTCTACGGCCCCAAGATTTCCGTGCAGGCCAAGGATGCACTGGGCCGCACCTGGCAGATGTCCACCATCCAGCTGGACTTCAACCTGCCCGAACGCTTCGAACTGGAATTCCAGGCCGCCGACGGCAGCCGGCAGCGGCCGGTGATGATCCACCGTGCGCTCTTCGGCTCGGTGGAGCGGTTCATGGGCGTCCTCACCGAGCACTACGCCGGCGCGTTCCCCGCGTGGCTGGCTCCGGTCCAGGTGGTGGGCATCCCCGTGGCGGAGGCGTTCAACGAGTACATGTTCGACGTCGTCGACCAGCTTAAGGCCGAGGGCATCCGCGCCGAGGTGGATACGTCCTCGGACCGGTTCCCCAAGAAGATCCGCACCGCCAGCAAGGACAAGATCCCGTTCGTGCTGATCGCCGGCGGCGACGACGCGGAGGCCGGCGCCGTTTCCTTCCGTTTCCGCGACGGCAGCCAGGACAACGGCGTGCCCGTGTCGGAAGCGGTCAAGCGGATCACCGACGCCGTCCGCAACCGGACCAGCTAGCGAACGGAAGCAGCACAGTGCAGGAGAACACAGGCGCAGGATATCCAGGCGATGCCGGCGTTACCGACGACTTCGCCCTCGCCGGTGTCCCCGACGCCTTCCAGCGCCTGTGGACTCCGCACCGGATGGCCTACATCAAGGGCGGGCAGCACCAGTTCAAGAATGAGAACGACTGCCCGTTCTGCGTGGGCCCCGCCCGCACCGACGAAGAGGCGCTCATCGTCTACCGCGGCCGGACCTGCTACGTGGTGCTGAACCTGTTCCCCTACAATCCCGGGCACCTTCTGGTGTGTCCGTACCGGCATATTCCGGACTACACGGACCTCACGGTCGAAGAAACCGCCGAGTTTGCCGACCTAACCCAGACGGCAATGCGGGTCCTGCGCAAGGTGTCCAATCCCGGCGGCTTCAACCTGGGCATGAACCAAGGGGTTGTGGGCGGAGCCGGCATCTCGGCGCACCTGCACCAGCACATCGTTCCGCGGTGGGGCGGGGACGGCAATTTCTTCCCCATCATCGCCCAAACCAAGGCCATCACCCAGACCCTTGACGAGGTCCGGAGACAAGTGGCCGAAGCCTGGCCCGGGGAGTCGGATGCTGAATAGGCATGCCCGCGGTTTTTTCACCGCACTGTTCACCCCGCTGGCCCGCTGGCTCCTGAAGATCGGTGTCTCCCCGGATGCGGTAACCATCCTCGGAACTGCAGGTGTTGCGGCCGGAAGCCTGGGCTTCTACCCGCTGGGGCAGCTCTTCTGGGGCACGCTCTTCATCACTGCCTTCATCTTCTCGGACGTCCTGGACGGCATCATGGCCCGGATGCAGGGCGTGAAGAGCCGCTGGGGGAACTTCCTCGACTCCACCCTGGACCGGGTTGCCGACGGTGCCCTCTTCGCCGGGGTGTCCGTCTGGTTCTTCACCGGCGGCAACAACATGGCCATCGCCGTGGCCGCCCTGCTCTGCCTTGTCCTGGGCATGGTTGTCTCCTACGCCCGGGCGAAGGCGGAGTCGCTGGGCTTCACGGCCAACGTGGGGATCGCCGAGCGGGCGGAACGCCTGGTATCCATCCTGGTGGTAACCGGCCTGACCGGCCTGGGCCTCCCGCCGGTGGTGCTCCTGGTCACACTGGTCCTCCTGGCGGCGGCCAGCCTCATCACCGTCGTTCAGCGCGTTATCTCGGTACGCCGGCAGGCATTGGCAGAGCCCACGCCCGCAGATTAGACATGATTAAGCCTGCCGTGCGGCGGGGGACTAGTATATAAGTGCCCGGTCAAGCGACCCGGCAATCCGTGCGTGCACCTCCGGCAGCTGCCGCCGCATGCCCGGCGAAGATCATCTGTCTACCCATAGGGGTTTTTGTGTCTACACCTGATGTAAGCAACGAGGCCGGTTCGTCCGCGAACAGCGTCACGGGCAGCAGCCGCGTGAAGCGTGGCATGGCCGAGATGCTCAAGGGCGGCGTCATCATGGACGTCGTCAACGTCGAGCAGGCCCGCATCGCCGAAGACGCCGGTGCCGTGGCAGTCATGGCGCTGGAGCGTGTTCCGGCCGATATCCGTGCCCAGGGCGGCGTGTCCCGCATGTCCGATCCCGACATGATCGACCAGATCATTGATGCCGTGTCCATCCCGGTCATGGCCAAGGCCCGCATCGGCCACTTTGTCGAGGCCCAGGTCCTGCAGTCCCTTGGTGTCGACTACATCGACGAGTCCGAGGTCCTGACCCCCGCCGACTACATCAACCACATCGACAAGTGGAACTTCAAGGTTCCCTTCGTCTGTGGCGCCACCAACCTCGGTGAGGCCCTGCGCCGCATCAACGAGGGCGCGGCCATGATCCGCTCCAAGGGCGAAGCCGGCACCGGCGACGTCTCCAACGCCACCGGACACATGCGCAAGATCCGCTCCGAGATCGCCCGGCTGTCCTCCCTGCCCGAGGACGAGCTCTACGTCGCGGCCAAGGAACTGCAGGCCCCGTATGAACTGGTCAAGGAAGTTGCCGCCGCCGGCAAGCTGCCCGTCGTCCTGTTCACCGCCGGCGGCATCGCCACCCCCGCTGACGCGGCCATGATGATGCAGCTCGGTGCCGACGGCGTCTTCGTCGGCTCCGGCATCTTCAAGTCCGGCAACCCCGCCCAGCGCGCGGCCGCCGTCGTCAAGGCCACCACCTTCTTCGACGACCCCGACGTCATCGCCAAGGCCTCCCGCGGCCTCGGCGAAGCCATGGTGGGCATCAACGTCGACGAGATCCCCCAGCCGCACCGCCTCGCCGAACGCGGCTGGTAACACCCTCCTCGCGTCCTCTTTGGGCGCCTGGCGGCGCTGATCCTCTGCACGCTATTCCCCGCGCCTCGTTTGGCGGCTTTGTCGCTGGTCGGGGCGCGGGGCCCCTTTTACGCGTGCTGCCGGATCACCCCCGCCTGTCGCTGGTGGTCGCCTCACCTAAGTAATGACGACGCCGGTTCCTCACCTACTTTCGGTGGGGGACCGGCGTCGTACTTCTTTAAGGTCAGGGGGTTACTCCAGGCCGCGGCGCCTTAGTAGGGGGTCCAGCTGTGCGTCGCGGCCCCTCACGATGCGGAACGATTCCAGCGGGTCGCGGCTGTTGCCCCGGGAGAGCAACTCCTGCCGGAAGCGTTCGCCGTTCGCCCTGGTTAGGCCGCCGTTCTCCTTGAACCAGTCAACGGTCTCTGCGTCCAATACTTCGCTCCAGATATAGGAGTAGTAGCCCGCCGCGTATCCGTCCCCGGCGAAGATGTGCTGGAAGTACCCGGTGCGGTACCGGGGCGGAATCAGGCGATGGGCGATCCCGGCGGAAGCCAGGGCCTTGGCCTCAAACTCCAGCGCATCGTCAGGGGCACCGCCCGGTTCCAGCACATGCCACGCCAGGTCAAGAAGGGCAGCTCCCAGGTATTCGGTGGTGGCGAATCCCTCGCCCCAGAGCCGGGATTCCTCCAGCCGGTCCACGATGTCCTGCGGCAGCGGCTCGCCGGTGATGTGGTGGCGTGCGTAGTTGGACAGTACATCCGGCCACATGATCCACATTTCATTCACCTGCGACGGGTACTCCACGAAATCCCGCGGCACCGCGGTGCCTGAAAAGCGCGGATAGGTAACGCTCGACAACAGGCCGTGCAGCGCGTGGCCGAACTCGTGGAAAAGGGTCCGCAGTTCGTCCAGGGTGAGAAGCGTCGGTTCGCCCAAGGGCGGCTTGGAAATATTCAGGGTATTGATCACCACGGGCCGGGTGCCCAGCAGCGCCGATTGGTCCACGAGCGAGTTCATCCAGGCGCCGCCGCGCTTCGATTCGCGCGCGTAATAGTCGCCCAGGAACAGCCCCAGGGCGGAGCCGTCCTCGTTGCGGACCTCCCAGATACGCACGTCAGGGTGGTAGCCGTGGAGGTCGGTCCGCTCGTGGAAGGTGATGCCGTACAGGGATGTGGCCGCAAAAAACACGCCGTCGTTAATGGTGCGGTTGAGTTCAAAGTACGGCCGGAGCGCCTGTTCGTCGACGTCGTACTTTTCCCGCCGCACCTTGGCCGAGTAGTAGGCCCAGTCCCACGCTTCCAGCGGGTGGCCGGCAACCGCGGCCAGCGCCGCCGCCTCGGCGTCGGCATTGCGGATGGCGGCCGGCGCCATCCGGCCCAGCATGGTTCGGACCGCTTCGAAGTCCGGCGCCGTCTGCCGGTCAACCACAAGTTCGGCATAGTTGGCGAACCCCAGCAGCCGTGCCTTCTCCGCCCTCAGCCCGGCCATGTCCCGGGCCAGGTCCAGGACATCCAGGCTGCCGCCGTCACTGCCCCTCGTCACGGAGGCTTCGAACAGGCGGCGGCGGACGTCACGGTTCTCGAGTGCGGCGAGGGCAGGCTGGTTGCCGGGCTGGATCAGGGTGAGCAGGTATTTGCCGTCGTGTCCGGCGGCGCGGGCTGCAACCGCTGCGCTGGCGACGTCGTCGGCCGGCAGCCCCGCCAGGTCGCCCGCGTCATCCAGCAGCAGTGCGGCGGACTTCATTCCTTCCTTGACCCGCTGGCCGAACTCGGTGCCCAGGCGCGCCAGTTCGGCGTTGATGGCGCGCAGCCGCTCCTGGCCCGGCGCATCCAGCTGGATGCCTGATTGGCGGAACTCTTTGAGGTATTCCTCCACCAGACGGGCCGACTCGGGATCGCAAGTGTCCGTATCGATGGCGGCGAAGCGTTCGAACAAGGCCCTGTTGAGGTACACCTCGTCCTGGTGGGCCTGGAAGCGCGGGGACAGTTCTGTCTCCAACTCCCGGATTTCCTGCGACGCATCTGCCGACACCAGGGTGAAGAACGCCGCGGCTGACCGGTTCAGCAACTGCCCGGAACGTTCCATGGCCAGGGCCGTGTTCTCGAATGTCGCGGGCTGGGCGTTGCCGGCGATGGCCCCGATCTCGTCCAGGTGCGCGGACAACCCCGCGTTGATGGCTTCACGGTACTGCTCCACGGCGATGGTTTGGAACGGTGGAAGGCCGTAGGGCAGGGGACTGGCGGAAAGGAGCGGGTTCGTCATGGGGTAAACCTTTCACAGCGGGGCACGCTTCTCAATCGGGGGATGGAGGATGCGCTCCCAGCCTGTGTCCCTACAATTGCCGCTATGGGGCCCGGCACGGGCCGCAATCGACGCGACCTGCATGGCACGCGCAAAAGGCAGGGCAATGACGAAGGGACCGTGGCCCATGACCAAGGTTGGCAGCAGGCCCGGGACCGCCTTCCTGGGCATACCGTTCCGATGGCTGGGGCCCGGCGCCATCATGGTGCTGGTGGCGGTGTACGGCGTCTTCTGGTTACTGGCACGCCCTGCCGCCGAACCTGTCCTGGGGCACGTTGGGCAGCTCTTCGGTGGCGAGTCCGTCTTGTTGTATTCGATCGCGCTGGTCCTGGTCAGCACCCTCCCTCACGTCGAGCCGATTTTTGGTGGCATTGACCACGCCGCCATTTGGCACCGCAGGGCGGCGATTACGGCAACCATCCTGTTGCTGCCCCATATTGAACTTGCCGCCAATCCGGAAGCAACCAGCCTGGGCAAGACGTTGGCAGTGGTCGCCATCAGCGGCCTGGCCGCGTTGGTGGTGTGGGCAGTCCTGCCGCGCTGGCGGACGATGCTTCCCGCACCTCTCCGCCGCCTGGTCCTGGCATCTCTTGGAACCCGGCCGGTCCAAATGGCGGCCCGCGTGCTGGGTGGCTACGAGCGGTGGCGGGGCTTCCACCGGCTGACCGGCTTGTTCCTGGCCGCCGGCTTCCTGCACGGCCTGCTCGACGCCAGCGCGTTTGAGGCCGCGCCCGCGCTCCGGTGGAGTTACGTGGTTATCGGCGGGACGGGACTGGGGTTCTACGCCTACCGCGAGCTGCTGTCGCGGCATTTCCTGCCGCACCACGACTACCAGGTTGCGTCCGTCCGGCCCGTTGCGCCGGACCTGGTGGAAGTGGCGCTCCGTCCCCTGGGCCGGCCGCTGGATTTCAGGCCGGGCCAGTTCGCCATGGTCTACCTGGAAACAGCAGAGGGCTGGCAGCGGCACCCATTCTCCATCTCGGGACCGGCAGAGGAAGGTGGAATCAGCATCACGGTCAAGGCGCTGGGCGACCATACAGCCAGGCTTCCGGACGTGGTCCAGCCGGGGATGCCGGCCGTGGTCGGTGGGCCCTACGGACGCTTTGACCGGCACCGCGGCACGTCCCATCAGGCCTGGATCGCCGGCGGTGTGGGAATCACGCCCTTCCTCAGCTGGCTGCGGTCACTGGACGGGGAGCTCCACGAAGACGTCCACTTCTTCGTGACCTCGGCAGGTCCGTCGCCCTTTGCCGACGAGATCACTGCCGCCGCCTGGAATCAGCCACGGCTCACGGTCCATCTGGTGGACACCGAGGCGGATGGCCGGCTCACCCCGGAGGCAGTCCTGGCCGCAGTGGGAACCGAACCACGCCAGCTGTCGGTTTTCATGGGCGGACCGGATCCCATGCTGCGGCAGTTCCGCAAAGCCTTCCGGGCCGCCGGCGTCCGCCGGGCCAACATCCACCGGGAGTATTTCCAGTGGCGTTGACCGGGATGCCGCACCTCTGCCGGTAACCCGGGTCAGTAGTCTTTTTGGTCAGCGCGGCCGGCGGGCAGCGTGCTCCCGGGCCAGGACGGCAAAGGTGTCGTCCGGGTTGCCGGGGGAGAAGCTGCCGAACTTGCGCTCCGCTGCGGTGCGGATGAGGAAGTCGGCGATGGCGGGGTTCTTCGGCAGCAGCGAGCCGTGCAGGTAGCTGGCCACGATGTTGCGGTAGCGGGCCCCTTCATGGCCGTCGTTGCTGTTGTTACCCGTTCCCTTGGCCACGGTACCGAGTGGCCGCACACCGCTGCCCAGCGTGGTTTGGCCGCTGTGGTTTTCGTAGCCGAGGACGTCGCCGAACTCATTGGTTGAGACTTTGACGTTGCCGATCAGGCGCTCGTCGGTGCCGTGGGTTTCCACGTCCAGGATGCCGATGCCCGGGATGACAGCGCCGGTGCGGGTTTTGAAGAACCGGCCAAAAAGCTGGTAGAGGCCGCAAATGACCAGTATCGGCGCACCATCCTCGGCCAGCTCCTTGAGCTGGCCGGCCCGGGCCTGCAGGTCGTCCTGGATCACCAGTTGCCCGCTGTCCTGCCCGCCGCCGCCGACAATGATGTCCACGCCCTCGGGAAAAGGATCGCCCACGTTGTATTCGAGCAGTTCAGGGGTGTACCCGTGCCAGGAAATGCGGCGCTGCAGGACCAGGGCATTGCCCCAGTCGCCGTAGATGTTCATGTCGCGCGGGTACAGCTGCACCACCCGGAGGGTGCCCTTGGACTGACCGCCGGCCGTCGCTGCTTCTGCAGGATTCACGAGACAACCTCCACGGTGGTGATTTTGGACAGCTCGCGGCGGATGGCCAGCATAGCGGTGTAGGTGCAGAAAATCCGTTTGGGCTTGCCCTGGCCCTCCCGGATAAAGGCTGCCAGGGCGGCCGGGATGTCGGTCTGCACCGCTCCGACCTGGACGTCGTCGTACTGGAGCCGCAGCGCCATGTCGTAGGCGCGCGACCCGCTTATCATTTCCACCCCCGCCCCGCGCAGGGAATCAAATTCCACGTCCCACAGCCAGGACATGTCCCGCCCGTCCGCGTAGTTGTCGTTGATGGCGATCATGGTGGCGTACCCGGCGGCGGGGAAGGATTTCAGTCCCAGCCGGAAACCGCTGGGGTTCTTCACCAGCACCAGGTCCAGCGGCTGGCCGTCCACGGTGAGGCTTTCGCCGCGGCCGAAGGCCGGCGCCACCCGGGACAGCGCGTCCAGCAAAGTGGCGTGGTCGGCGGTGGCGGCGCCACTGCCGCAGATGCTGCGGGCCAGCGTCAGCGCAGCAGCCGCGTTAAAGATGTTGTAGACGCCGCGCAGCTTCATCGCCGTGGTGACCGTCCCGCCGTCGTACTCAAACTCGGCGCTGTCCGCGCCCACTTTGCGGAGCACGACGTCGGCTGCCGGCTTTTCCGGCAGGCCCGCCGGCGCGGGGCTCCCCGGAGCGGCACGCATGTCGTCGTCATTGGGAAAGGTGCCCAGCAGTGAGTCGTCAAGGCCGAAGTACTTGACCTCCTGGCCGGTCAGTGTATCCGCGATCCTGGCAACGCGGGGGTCCTCGCGGTTCAGGACCACGGTTCCTGTGGTCTTGGAAGCGATGTGCTGCAGGAGCTCTGCCGTTTTGTCGATCTCGCCGAAACGGTCCAGTTGGTCACGCAGAACGTTCAGCAAGAGGCAGTAGCGGGGCGGGACGCTGTTCACGAAATGGACCGCATGGGCTTCGTCCAGTTCCAGCACCGCGACGTCCGCGTCCAGCCTGCCGCGCCAGTCCACCTCGCCGAGGAGGGCCGCCGCCACGCCCCGGGTGAAGTTGCTGCCGGTCCGGTTCGTGAAGACCTTCAGGCCCTGGCTCTCCAGCAGTTCGACCACCATCTTGGTGGTGGTCGTCTTGCCGTTGGTACCGCTGACCACCGCCACACCATGGGGCAGCGTGGTGAGCGTCCGCCGCATGAAGCCGGGATCGATTTTTTCGACCACCAGTCCTGGAAGTGCGGACCCGCCGCCCCGCAGCCGGGACACCCTGCGGACCAGCTTGCCGAGCGGAACACTGAAGAAGACCATGTTTTGAATATATCCCAGCAGCGGCATGCAACCTTTGCCGGGGCCTCCGAGTGGCAGCAGCCATGGAGGGAGGGCCCGTATGCTGGAGGGATGACGAATCCCCCCTCTGCTGCTCCTGCGCGCGTGGGCTCAGGCCTGCGGATCGGCGTCCTGGCCCTCCAGGGAGACTTCCGCGAACACCTCCGCGCCGCCGAAGCCACCGGCGCGCAGGGCGTGGCTGTCCGCCGCCCGGAGGAGCTGGACGGCCTGGACGGCCTTATCATTCCCGGTGGCGAATCCACCACCATCGACAAGCTGGCGAGGGCCTTCGACCTTGCAGACCCGCTCCGGAAGTACATCGCCGAGGGACTGCCGGTCTATGGCTCCTGCGCAGGGATGATCCTGCTTGCCTCGGACATCGCCGATCCTGCCACCGATCTTTCGGGCGCCCCCCAGCAGACGTTCGGCGGCCTGGACATCACCGTCCGCCGCAACGCCTTTGGCCGGCAGCGCGAGTCCTTCGAAACCGATCTGGAGTTCAAGGGCCTGGAATTCAGCGCCACGGAATCAGGCGTGGCACCCGTGCACGCTGTCTTCATCCGCGGTCCGTGGGTGGAGCGGGTCGGTGCGGACGTGGAGGTCCTGGCGCAGGTGGAACCGGCGGACCCCGGCCAGGCGTCCCACGCCGCAGCGCTGCCCGGGACGGCTAGAATTGTCGCAGTGCGTTCCGGCCAGCTGCTGGCCACCTCCTTCCACCCGGAAGTGACCGGCGAGAAACGCGTACACGAACTTTTTATCCGCATGATCAGAGGAGAAGCGTAAAGCATGTCAGGCCACTCCAAATGGGCAACGACCAAGCACAAAAAGGCGATCATTGACAGCCGCCGCGCAAAGTCGTTTGCCAAACTGATCAAGAACATCGAAGTTGCCGCCCGGATGGGTGGACCGGACCTCGCCGGCAACCCCGGCCTGGAACTGGCCGTTACCAAGGCCAAGAAAACGTCCGTCCCCAACGACAACATTGACCGCGCCATCAAGCGCGGCGCCGGGCTCACCGGTGAAGTGGTGGACTACACCGAAATCATGTACGAGGCCCGCGGGCCCCAGGGCTCAGCCCTGCTGATCGAGTGCCTTACCGACAACAAGAACCGGGCGGCTTCCGAAGTAAGGCTGGCCATCTCCCGCAACGGCGGCACCATCGCGGACCCGGGCTCCGTCAGCTACCTCTTCACCCGCAAGGGTGTTGTGAACCTGCCCAAGAACGGCCTGAGCGAGGACGACGTCCTGATGGCCGTCCTCGACGCAGGCGCGGAGGAAGTCAAGGACAACGGCGAGACCTTCGAGATCCATTCGGAGCCGGGAGATCTTCCCGCCATCCGCGAAGCACTCAAGGAAGCCGGCATCGAGTACGACACCGACGAAGTTGAGTTCGTGCCCTCAATGCAGGTTGAGCTGGATGTGGACGGCGCCCGCAAGTTCCTGAAGCTTGCCGACGCCCTCGAGGACCTCGACGACGTCCAGAACGTGTACAGCAACGCCGACCTCAGCGACGAAGTCCAGGCCGCCCTGGAATCCGAGTGACGTCCCGCCTTGCCGGCTAGTGCGTCCCCGGAGGCTGTGCCGGGCACTTCGATGGGGGCCGGGTGACACTCCGCGTCCTCGGCGTTGATCCCGGCCTCACCCGGTGCGGCATTGGCGTGGTGGATGTTGAGCGGAACCGGCGGGCCAGCATGGTGGCCGTCGGCGTGGTAGGCACGTCCCCCGAGGAGACGCTGGACCGGCGCCTGCTGGTGATCGCCACGGCAATTGACGAATGGCTTGACCGCTACGAGCCGGACGTCCTCGCCGTCGAACGCGTCTTTTCCCAGCTCAACGTCAGCACGGTGATGGGCGTAGCCCAGGCTTCCGGCGTGGTCATCGCTGCGGCGGCCCGCCGGGGAATTCCGGTGGCGCTGCACACGCCATCAGAGGTCAAGGCCGCCGTGACCGGGAGCGGGTCCTCCAACAAGGACGCCGTGACCAAGCTGGTCACTAAGATCCTCCGCCTTGACGCGCCGCCGCGTCCGGCCGACGCCGCCGACGCGCTGGCGCTGGCCATCACGCACGCGTGGCGGGCCGGAAGCGGCGCGGCCGTGGCCACCACGGGTCCCGGCAGTTCATCCCTGACGCCCGCGCAGCGGGCATGGGCGGAGGCGGAGGCGAAGGCGCGCCGTGCACGCTGATTGTCCCTGCTGCTTGCTAGGGTATTCGTAAATATGTTCGGATAGCCGGGCCCTCACTGTGAGGCCGGCGGTACAACGGGAGCCCGGCCTTGATCAGTTTCCTCCGCGGAACCGTAGCGCATGTTGGCCTGTCCACGGCCGTGATAGACCTCAACGGTGCCGGGATGAGCGTCAACGCCACGCCCCAGACGCTCAGCAGGCTGCACGTGGGTGAACAAGGCCAGCTGTTCACCTCCCTGATCGTGCGGGAAGACTCGCTGACGCTCTTTGGCTTCGCCTCCGACGACGAACGCGAGGTCTTCGACATCCTGCTGAGTGTCAGCGGCGTCGGTCCCCGGCTTGCGCTTGCAGTCCTGGCCGTCCACGATCCCGAAGCAATCAGGGTTGCCGCGCACACAGGGGACAGCAAGACCTTCACGAAGGTCCCCGGAATCGGCCCCAAGGTGGCCGGCAGGATAGTGCTGGAGCTGGCTGGAAAGCTCGTCCCGCACGGAACCGCCGCGGCCCCCGGTGCCGCCACGCCCGCAGAAGCTGCCTGGAAGCCCCAGGTGGTGGCCGCCATGACCAGCCTGGGCTGGTCCGAAAAGGACGCCTCCACCAGCATCGACAAAGCCCTTGCGGAGGACCCGGAAGTGTCCTTCCGCGGCAACGTGCCCGAAATCCTGCGCACCACCCTCCGCTGGCTGGGCCAGGACGGCGCCCGGGCAGGCAACCGCGTAGGCACCCGTGGCTGAACCGTCCCTGGTCGCAGCGGGGGAGGAGCCGGAGGAGCGTGCCATTGAGGCGGCGCTCAGGCCCAAGAACCTTGACGACTTCGTTGGCCAGCACCGGGTGCGCAAGCAGCTGTCGCTGGTGCTCCAGGCGTCCCGGATGCGCGGACGGACTGCCGACCACGTGCTGTTCTCCGGGCCGCCCGGCCTGGGCAAGACCACCCTGGCGATGATCGTTGCCGCCGAGATGAACGCGCCGCTGCGCCTCAGCAGCGGACCTGCCATCCAGCACGCCGGCGACCTCGCAGCAATCCTGTCCTCGCTCTCTGAGGGCGAGGTCCTGTTCCTGGACGAGATCCACCGCATGTCCCGGCCTGCAGAGGAAATGCTCTACATGGCAATGGAGGACTTCCGCGTTGACATCGTGGTGGGCAAAGGGGCCGGTGCCACCGCCATCCCGCTCGAGCTGCCGCCGTTCACCCTGGTGGGCGCCACCACCCGCGCGGGACTGCTGCCGGGACCGCTGCGCGACCGGTTCGGCTTCACCGGGCACCTCGAGTTCTACTCGGTTCCGGAGCTGGAACTGGTGCTGCGGCGTTCTGCCGGACTGCTGGACCTGAAGGTCAACTCGGCCGGCTTCGCCGAAATCGCCGGCCGTTCCCGCGGCACTCCCCGTATTGCCAACCGGCTGTTGCGGCGCGTCCGGGACTGGGCGCTGGTGCACGGCGTCGAACAAATCGACGCCAGGACCGCGTCCGCTGCCCTGGACATGTATGAAGTGGACAAAAAGGGTCTGGACCGGCTGGACCGGGCCGTCCTCGACGCACTCATCACCAAGTTCGGCGGCGGTCCGGTCGGACTGTCCACCCTCGCCATCGCCGTCGGTGAAGAAACCGAAACCGTTGAGACTGTCGCCGAACCGTTCCTGGTCCGGGAGGGCCTGCTGGGCCGTACGCCCCGCGGCAGGATTGCCATGGCACCGGCATGGACGCACCTGGGCTATGCCATCCCGTCCGGCGTCTTCGCGCAGGAGCAACTGGACCTTTTCGAGCCCGCCGGGGGCGATGCCGCGGCGGGGGACTGGGCCCCGGAGAGCCAATAGCAGGCTCCCTTCAGCTTTTCCCTTTAGACTGGTATGACGCCCGGCACGTTCGGGTCTTTGTTTCGCGGGTGGCCCTGACGCCCCCGTCGCTTGGGGAAGGAACATGTCAGGCGTTCTGCCTGCACCGCAAACCCGCCCCGGCCGAAGCGAAGCCAACGTCGCCGGAAAACCCAGCTACACCACGCTAAAGAACGGAATTCCCCTTGGATCCAATGTCAATTCTCCTGTTCGTCATGCTCGGCGTATTCATCTTCATGATGTTCCGCCGCAACAAGAAGACGCAGCAGCAGCAGGCAGAGCTCCAGTCGAAGTTTGCCCCGGGCGTGGAGGTCATGACCAGCTTTGGCCTTTTCGGCCGGATCGTGGACATCGACGAGGCCGAGAACAAGGTCACCCTTGAACTTTCCCCGGGCAACCTGGCCACTGTGCACCGCCAGGCCGTCACCAAGGTCGTTGAGCCGGTGGCAGAACCCGCCGCCCAGCCGGCCGACGCCTCCCCGGTGGTTCCGGATGATGCGTCCTCCCTCACCACCCCGGAGTCCGGAAGCACCGCAACAGGTGCCGAGACTCCCGAGGAAACCCTGAAGCGCCTCAACGACGAGGGCAAAAAGGACAGCTAGGCCCGCTGGCCCCTTCCTCCCTCTACCGCTGCGGACCACCGCCGGCGCAGGCAGCAGCCCGCTCCGGCGGTTTCTCCGCGAACAAGAGAAAGATCGACAATGGCACGAACTGGCCGCAAGAAACCAGGGCTCCGCGTCCTGGTCTGGCTTGGTGTAATCCTGGCAGCGCTGACCGCCGTCCTGGCCGGCGGGACCATTGCCGGACAGGCCAGCTGGGCACCCAAGCTGGCGCTGGACCTCGAGGGCGGCACCCAGATGATCCTGGCCCCGAAGGTGGAGGGCGGTTCGGACATCAACGAACAGCAGCTCAACCAGGCGGTGGCGATCATCCGCCAGCGCGTTGACGGTTCCGGCGTCTCCGAGGCGGAAATCAGCACCCAGTCAGGGCGCAACGTGGTGGTCAGCCTTCCCGGCACACCCTCTGCCGAGACGCGCAACCTGATCCAGGCCTCGGCGGACATGAACTTCCGCCCTGTCCTCCTCAATGGCGACGGCGCAGCAGTTCCTGCCGAGTCGCAGACGCCGGAGGACCAGCTGCCCAAGCCGACCGCCGAGCCTGCCAACAGCAGTGACACCAACTGGATCACGCCCGAGATCTACAAGCAGTTCGAGGCACTCGACTGCAACAGTGCCGCTGCGGAGAAAGCCCAGCGGTCGGATCCCACCAAGCCGCTGGTGACCTGCGAGCCGGCCACGGACAAGTCGCCGGCCATCAAGTACATCCTGGGTCCCGTGGAGGTGAAGGGCAGCAACATCGTCACCTCGTCCTTCCAGCTGCAGCAGGGCGCACAGGGGGCTGTCACCAATGAATGGGCCGTCAACATCCAGTTCGACGCCGAGGGTACAGCCAAGTTCAAAGAGGTCACCGAACGGCTCAACCAGTTCTACGTGGCAGCCGGCGGGCAGTCGGGCACCGACCCCAAGTCCCAGTTCGCCATTGTGCTGGATGACCAGGTCATCTCCGCCCCGCGTTCCCTGGCTGTCATCACTGACGGCCGTCCGCAGATTACCGGTGGCTTCAATGAGAAGACGGCCAAGGCACTCTCCGACCAGTTGAAGTTCGGCGCCCTTCCCATCAGCTTCGACATCCAGAGCGAGCAGCAGATTTCCGCCACGCTTGGTGGCGAACAGCTGCGCATGGGCCTGCTGGCCGGCCTGATCGGGCTCCTGCTCGTGGTGGTCTACTCGCTGTTCCAGTACCGTGCCTTGGGCTTCGTCACCATCGCATCGCTGGTGGTGGCCGGTGCCCTGACGTACCTGGCCATCGCGATCCTGGGCTGGACGGAGAACTACCGGCTGTCACTGGCCGGCGTGGCCGGCATCATCGTGGCCATCGGCCAGACGGCAGACTCCTTCATCGTCTACTTCGAACGCATCAGGGATGAACTGCGTGAAGGGCGCGGCCTGGTATCCGCCGTCGAAAACGGCTGGAAGCGCGCCAAGCGCACCGTCCTCGCCTCCAAGGCCGTTAACCTCCTGGCCGCACTGGTCCTTTACTTCGTGGCAGTGGGCAACGTCCGCGGCTTCGCCTTCACCCTGGGCCTGACCGCCATCGCCGACCTCATCGTGGTGTTCATGTTCACCCACCCCACGCTGCAGCTCCTGGCCCGTACCCGGTTCTTCGGTGAAGGCCACAAGTTCTCCGGCCTCGACCCCGAACGGCTGGGTGCCGTCCCGCTGTACCGCGGCGCCGGACGCGTCCGCACCCCGGAGGACAAGCCCGTGGTGGTCCGCACCAAGAACACAGGGGCGGCTGCCGAGGCCGAGCGCCGCATGACCATCGCCGAGCGGCGCCTGGCAGAGAAGCAGGAACAATTGGCTGGCTCGTCCAAGACCTCCGCGAAGGAGAACAAGTAATGTCAGGCTTCGCTACTTTCGGCAACGAGCTCTACACCGGGAAGCGCTCCTACGACTTCGTCGGCGCCAAGAAGATCTGGTTCATCATCGCCGCGGTGGGCGTGGCCCTGTCCATCCTTATCCCGGTGGCCAAGGGCGGCTTCAACCTCGGCATCGAATTCCGCGGTGGTTCCGAATTCACCGTGTCCAACGTCAAGACCACCGATGCCTCCATCGGTGAGAAGGCCGTGACTGACGTGGTGTCGGGCAGTGTTCCGCGGGTAGCCAACGTGGCCGGCAACACCATGCGCATCCAGACAGACAAACTGACGGATGACGAGACCCTCCGGATCAAGGAGGGCCTCACCACCGCCTACGGCGTTACTGACAACGAGGTGACCTCCACGTTCGTCGGGCCCACCTGGGGTGCAGACGTGACCAAGCAGGCACTGATCGGCCTGGGAGTATTCGTGCTGCTCGCGGCCCTGCTGATGGCCCTGTACTTCCGTACCTGGAAGATGTCCCTTTCGGCGCTTGCCGGCATGGCCGTCACCATGTTCATCACGGCCGGGGTCTATGCCCTCAGCGATTTCGAGGTCACCCCCTCGGCCATCATCGGGTTCCTCACCGTCCTCAGCTACTCGCTGTATGACACCGTGGTGGTTTTCGACAAGATCCGCGAAAACACGGCCGGGATCGACGCGTCCACGCGGCGGACCTTCGGCGAGGAAGTCAACCTTGCTGTCAACCAGACGCTGGTGCGCTCCATCAACACCATGATGGTTGCCATCCTTCCCGTGGGCGCCATCCTGTTCATTGGTGCCGGCCTCCTGGGCGCAGGAACCCTGCGTGACCTGTCCCTGGCACTGTTCGTCGGAATCCTCATCGGTACAGCGGCAACCATCTTCGTGGCGGCGCCGATGTACGCCTGGCTCCGCCAGGGCGAACCGGAGCTGGTGAAGCAGGCAAGGCGTGTTGAGCAGCGCCGCGCAGGTGCAGCTGAACGGGCAGTTCCGGCATCGCCGGCCAAGGCCTGATCAGCAACCACCGGCAGCTTTAAACCACCCAAAGGCCGGGCGGCGCGTACTTTGCGCCGCCCGGCCTTTGCCTGTGCAGGCCCGGTTATAAAAGTCGCTGCCCGGAGGAATAGACTGGGGTAATTAAGACGGTGGTGAGGGGTACTTCATTGGAAGAACGTTCGGCGTCAGCGCCAACGGCACAGGAGGAAAAAAATCCTGCCGGCATGCAAGCCGGTGCGGCACCTTCTGCGCGCCCGGGCTCATTGGTACCTGTCGATAACTCAGGATCCCGCCCCACGTTTCCCGGCCGCAGGGAGCGCACACGCTCCCGGCTTGCCCGCCTGACCGGACGGGGCACCGCCACATACTCACCCATCCTTGAGCCGCTGCTGCGGACCGTACGCGCCAACAACCCCAAAGAGGACTTCGACCTCATCCAGCGTGCGTTCGACGTCGCCGAGCGCAGCCACCGCGGGCAAAAGCGCAAGAGCGGGGATCCGTACATCACCCACCCGGTGGCTGTGGCCACCATCCTTGCGGAACTGGGCCTCAGCGGCACCACACTGGCAGCCGCCCTGCTCCACGACACGGTCGAGGACACTCCCTACACCCTGGCGGACCTGAAACGGGACTTCGGGCCGGAAGTGGCCATGCTGGTGGACGGCGTCACCAAGCTCGACAAGGTCAGCTTTGGCGAGGCCGCACAGTCCGAGACGGTCCGCAAAATGGTCGTGGCCATGGCCAAGGACATCCGGGTCCTGATGATCAAGCTGGCGGACCGGCTGCACAACGCCCGCACCTGGCGCTTCGTGTCGGCTGAATCGTCCGCCCGCAAGGCCCGCGAAACCCTGGAGATCTTCGCGCCGCTGGCGCACCGGCTGGGCATGAACACCATTAAGTGGGAACTTGAGGACCTGTCCTTCGCTGCGCTCTACCCCAAGGTGTACGAAGAGATCGTGCGGATGGTGGGGGACAGGACGCCGGAGCGGGAGAAGAGCCTTGGTGTCATCCGTGACCAGATCACTGAGGACCTGCGCGCTGCCCGGATTAAGGCCACCATCACCGGCAGGCCCAAGCACTACTACTCCATCTACCAAAAGATGATTGTCCGCGACAAGGACTTCGACGACATCAACGACCTCATGGGCGTCCGCGTCCTGGTGGACTCGGTCCGGGACTGCTACGCCGCCCTGGGCACCCTGCACTCGCGCTGGAACCCCCTGCCCGGCAGGTTCAAGGACTACATCGCGATGCCCAAGTACAACATGTACCAGTCCCTGCACACCACGGTGATTGGCCCCGGCGGCAAGCCGGTGGAAATCCAGATCCGCACGCACGAAATGCACCGCCGGGCGGAGTACGGTGTTGCGGCGCACTGGAAATACAAGGACCAGCCCAACCGCACCGCCGTCGGTCCCGGAAGCCCGCGCGACGGAGACATGGGGTGGCTGCGCTCCCTGGTGGACTGGCAGCAGGAAACGTCCGATCCCGGCGAGTTCCTGGACTCACTGCGTTTCGAAATCAATGCGCGCGAAGTGTTCGTGTTTACGCCCAAGGGCGAAGTCATGGCGCTCCCGGCAGGATCGACTCCCGTGGACTTCGCCTATGCCGTGCACACCGAGGTGGGCCACCGCACCATCGGCGCCAGGGTCAATGGAAAGCTGGTTCCGCTCAACAGCGAGCTGAACCACGGCGACTGGGTGGAGATTTTCACCTCCAAGGCCGAGGGGGCAGGTCCCAGCCAGGACTGGCAGCATTTCGTCAAGAGCGCCAGGGCGCGCAACAAGATCCGCCAATGGTTCAGCAAGGAACGCCGCGAAGAGGCAATTGACCGCGGCAAGGAACTGCTGACCCGTGCCATGCGGAAACAGAACCTTCCGCTGCAGCGGCTGATGACGCACGAGGCCCTGGCCGCCGTGGCCGAGGAATTCAAGTACGCGGACATCTCCGGCCTGTACGCCGGTGTGGGCGACGGGCATACCTCCGCCCAGTCGGTCATGGAGAAACTCATTGAAAGCCTGGGCGGCAACGAGAGTGCCGATGATGACGTCGAAGAGGTCAGCATCCCCACCCAGGTCAGCAAGGCCCGCTTCTCCGACTCCGGCGTCGTGGTCCGTGGAGTAGGCGATGTATGGGTGAAGCTGGCGCGCTGCTGCACGCCCGTTCCGCCGGACCCGATCCTTGGCTTCGTGACCCGGGGATCCGGCGTGTCCGTGCACCGCACCGACTGCACCAACATCTCCGACCTGAAGGACCAGCCGGACCGGATCGTGGACGTGGACTGGGCACCCACCCAGTCGAGCGTCTTCCTGGTGGAAATCCAGGTTGAGGCCCTGGACCGGAAATCCCTGCTCTCGGACGTGACGCGGGTCCTGTCCGACAACCATGTCAACATCCTTGCTGCCAGCGTCCACACGTCCACCGACCGCGTGGCCATTTCAAGATTCGCTTTCGAGATGGGCGACCCCAAATACCTCAGCCACGTCCTGAGCGCCGTCCGCAGGATCGACGGGGTTTTCGACGTTTACCGCACTACCGGGAACAAGCGCCGGAGCTAGCAGGGCAAGCTTTTCCAAAGCAGCCCGCTTGTGCGGGACCCTTGGGGTGGCCTCAATGGCGCGCACCAGCAGGCGCAGCCTGACATCCTGCTGCGGCCGGGCCAGCAATCCCGCCAGGGCGGGGACGGCCCGTTCAGCATCCACATGCAGGGCGATATCGAGTGCGGTCCGCAGCGGGCTGGAGACCATCAGTCCGCCGAGGCTGATCACATCGAAGGGCCCGAGCTTCACTTCGTGCAGCGTGCAGCCCCGGGTGTTCCGGAGACTGGACACCCTTCGCTTGGCGTCCACCAGCAGCGCCAGCCTCTCCGGTTCCGCTGCGCAGCCGTAGATCCAGGCCGCCGTCATGCGCCCGGCGACAACACGTTGCCGTATGGCCGCCGGGACGATTCCGGCTGCTGCCCTGGCCCGGAGCTGCGGCGATGCCGGTATTCCGGGGAGGGTGTAGCCATGCTGGTGGAAGCGGGCCAACAGCCCGTCGGCCGCCAGGGACTGCAACTCGGGAGCGGCGAAGGGCACGCCGGGTGCGTACAGGTCGGGAAAACGCGGCGGCGCGGCCGCCTCCCCAACGTTTGCCTGGCAGCCCGGCCGTACGCCGGCAGCGGTGGCTTCCCTGCCGGGACCGGCGGCGGAGGGGATTGGAGATGAGGCCATGCCTTCATCCTGCCCCGACGCCGTTAACAGGCACAGGCCCGGCCCGGAGTATGTGGATAACCCCCGGACCGGGCCTGTGCCCGTCAGTTCACGACAGAAAAATCAGGCAAGCTCGCTGGCGGAACGCTGGATCTGGTCGAGCCATGCCTGGCGTGCCTCGAGTGCTTCCTGGGCGGCCTTGATCTTGCGCTGGTCGCCGCTCTTCTCAGCCTTGGCAAGGTCTTCCTGGAGTCCGGCAATTGCGGATTCCAACTGCGAGAGCGCGCTGTTGGTGCGTGCCTTGCGCTCGGGGTTGGACCGCTGCCACTGCTCTTCCTCAGCGTGCCGCACGGCGTCTTCAACCTTCCGCAGCCCGGCCTCGACCCGGCCCATGTCCGCGCGGGGAACCTTGCCAGCTTCCTCCCAGCGGTCACGAACGGACTGAAGGGCTTTCTTGGCCGCTGCCAAGTCCTTCACCGGCAGGATGGCGTTGGCCTCGGCCAGCAGCGCCTCCTTTACCGTGAGGTTTGCTGCGTACTCCTGGTCGATCTCCTCGTTGGCAGCCTGGCGGGACGTGAAGAAGACGTCCTGGGCGGCGCGGAACCTTGCCCAGAGCGCGTCGTCGTCCTTGCGGCTTGCCCGCGGTGAGGCCTTCCATTGGTCCATCAGCCGGCGGTACTCACCGGCAGCGAAGCCCCAGTCGGTTGATGTTGAGAGCGCCTCAGCCTCGGCAATCAACTTCTCCTTGGCGGCCTTCGCGGCAGAGTTGTTGCTGTCCAGCTGGGAGAAATAGGCACGGCGGTGCCGGTCGAAAACGGTGCGGGCAGCACGGAACCGCTTCCACAGGGCATCTTCGTTGCTGCGGCCCAGGCGGACGCCGCTCTTCTGGGCCGTCTTCCAGTTCTCGAAGAGCTCGTTCATCCGGGCGCTGGAGGTCTTCCACTGCGTCTGCGCCGGATCCTGGCCGGAGATTTCCTCTGCTTCAGCGACGATGGCTTCACGTGCTGCCAGCTCGGCGGCACGCACGGCGTCGTGCTCCGCCTTTTCGGCCTTTTCCAGCTCGGTGATCTGGCCTGCCAGCGCGTCCAGGCGCGCCTCCGCTGCACGGAGGTCGCCCACCATGTTGCGCTCGGCGAGCTGTTCCCGCAGGTGCGTCACGGTCTTCTGCATGTCGGTGCTGGGTGCCTTGGAGCTGACCCGCTGCTCCAGCAGGACGATCTGGGCCACGACGTCGTCGTACTTCCGCGCGAAGTAGAGCAGCGCTTCGTCGTCGCTGACACCCGGATACTGGCCCACGGGGTGTTCGCCACCGTCGATGCTCAGGTAGACGTGTCCGTCCCCCTCCACCCGGCCCCATTTGGAGGCTTCGGCAACGGACGTACCAGGTGCAGCCGGAGCCGTAACCGCGGCCGGAGCGGCAGCGGCAGGCTTGGGACGCGACGCGAACGCTGCCGGTGACGGTGCAGACGGCCGCGGAGCGGGGGCAGGAGCCGGTGCCGGGGCAGGTGCGGAGGTCTCCGCTGCGGCGGTCCCTCCAGCCTGGTCTTCAGCGCCGTGGTCTTCGGTGGCCTGGTCCCCGATGGCCTGGCTTTCGGCGGCCTGGGCTTCGTCAGCCTGCCCGGTGCCCTCATCGGAAGCGGCGGCTTCAGGGGTCACGGGGGACTGCCCGGCATTGGCATCAGTACCGCCAACCTCGGCCGGAGCCGCTGCTTCGGTCATGTCTGTTGCTGTTTCGTCGGATTTCTGACTGTCTGTCACCGCTAAAAGTCTTTCGCTTGGAGGGAAATACTCACGTACTGCACCGCGGCCTGGCCGGCCCGGCTTCCTACTTCAGAGAGAACGAGTCTATCGTGACTGGTTGTTTTGGCGCGCCGTCCGTGTCGCCGGCTCCCGGGGTGATGCCTGCGGCAGCGATGTTGGATACAACATCAAGCCCGGATGTCACCTTCCCCACCACGGTATAGCCGCCGGCAGCATCGGCCGGAATGACCGTGTCTTTGTAGACAATAAAGAACTGTGTCCCGTTGCCGTACGCGTTGTTCCCCGTGCGGGCCACGGCGATGGTGCCGGCAGGGTAGGTGTTGTCTGCGGGCGTGTTTTCCAGCGGACCCCACGTGTAATCAGGGTCGCCCTGTCCGTCCCCGTTGGGGGAGCCGCACTGCAGCACGCCGAACTGGTCCGCAGTGGTGAGCCGGTGGCATGACTTGCCGTTGAAATAGCCTTCGTCGCTGAGGGACTTGAAAACGGCTGCTGCCTGCGGAGCCTTGGTCCCGTCCACTTCCACGCCGAGCGCGCTGCCGTTCAGCAGCAGTTCGCCGGTGAACGTCTTGCCCGCCGCCGTGTCCGCGGACGGGATGTTGGGCCCGTTGGTGGCCGGCGCCGAGGGTGTCGCGGAGGCGCTTGCAGAGGTGGATGGTTCCGTCAGTCCCGCCTGCGCGGCGGCATATTCGTCCTCAGTGGGGTTTCCGGCGAAGGCGGTGAGCTGGAGGACGACGGCGAGCAGCACGGCGGCGGTTCCGGCGCCGGCGGCCACGAGGTTGTCGCGTTTCCGCCGCTTCTCCTGGTCGCGCCGGAGCTCACGCTTGGCTTCCATCTGCTGGATGCGCCGTTTTGCTTCGCGTGCACTGCGTGAACTGGCCGCCAAGGGTCCTCCTCGTCGTCGGGCTGCTGGTGCCCGGCGGTTGGCCGCGGGGCGCAGGTGTTAAGGGCCAGGCCGTGCGGGTCCGCCGCATTAGAGATGCACACGGATGACGCATAAACTGGCTGCCGCACATAGTTTATGCATGGCTGGCTGTGCTGCCGCCGAACGACCGCCGTTGCGGGCGCGGCCGGCAGCTCCGGCGCACCTTCCATTCCTAAGGAGAACCTTCCCCATGGCACGCACCGCCTCCCTGTCCGGATTCCCCGAGTGGCTTCCCGAGGAGCGGCTGGTGGAGCTGCATGTGCTCGATACCCTGCGCCGGGTTTTTGAACTGCATGGTTTCACCTCGATCGAAACCCGCGCCGTGGAGACGGTGGGCCAGCTGCTGCGCAAGGGCGAGATCGACAAGGAAGTGTACGGGCTCAGCCGGCTCCAGGAGGACGAGAGCGAGAACCCCGTTAAAGCCGGCAAGGCCGATCCCCACGCGCTTGCCCTGCATTTCGACCTGACCGTTCCCTTCGCCCGGTACGTGGTGGAAAACGCCGGCTACCTGGCCTTCCCCTTCCGCCGCTACCAGATCCAGAAAGTGTGGCGCGGCGAGCGGCCCCAGGAAGGCCGGGCCCGCGAGTTCACCCAGGCGGACATCGACGTGGTCGGCGACGGCGAGCTTCCGTTCCGCTACGACGTCGAGATCGCCTTGGTCATCGCCGAAGCACTCAGTGCGTTGCCCATCCCCGATTTCCGTCTCCGGATCAACAACCGCAAACTGGCGGAAGGCTTCTACCGCGGCATCGGACTTGATGACACCGCAGGCGTGCTGCGCAGTATCGACAAACTCGAAAAGATCGGTCCGGCAAAGGTGGCCGAACTGCTCAAGACCGAGCTTGGCGCAACCGACGAGCAGGCTGCCAAGGCGCTTCAACTGGCTGCCATCCGAACGGAAGATACGTCCTTTGTGGACCAGGTCCGTGCCCTGGGTGTCAGCAACGAACTCCTGGACGAGGGCCTGGACGAACTGGAGCAGGTCATCGATGCCGCCGTGCAGCGGGCGCCCGGCAAGGTACTGGCGGACCTCAGCATCGCCCGTGGCCTGGACTACTACACCGGCACGGTGGTGGAAACCGTCCTGGTGGGCCACGAACAGTTGGGGTCCATCTGCTCCGGCGGCCGGTACGACGCCCTGGCGTCGAAGGGCAACCGCAAGTTCCCGGGCGTTGGCCTCTCCATCGGCGTCACCCGCCTGGTGTCCCGGATCCTGAGCCAGGACCTTGCCAAAGCCTCCCGCTCTGTTCCCACTGCAGTGCTGGTGGCCCTGAACCATGACGACAGCTGGGGCACTGCCCAGGATGTCGCCGCCCTGCTGCGCAGCCGGGGAATCCCCACCGAAGTGGCTGCCAAGGCCGAGAAGTTCGGCAAGCAGATCAAGTTCGCGGACCGCCGGGGAATCCCGTTCGTCTGGTTCACGGACGAGGACGGCACCCACCAGGTCAAGGACATCCGCACCGGCGAGCAGGTGCTGGCCGCCCCTGAAACCTGGATGCCGCCGCTGGAGGACCTGGCAGTGCAGGTTGAGACAACCGCGGCCGCCGCGGCGTCGGTCTAGCCGGGCGCTTATGTCCGGTGCCGGTGCTGCCGGAACCGCAGCACCAGCCAGCGCCCCACCACGCCGGCGGCAAGGACTGCGGCCATGGTCAGCACCGACGCAGCCGGCAAAGTGAACGCCAGTACCACGCAGCCCACGAAACCCAGCGCGTTAAGCCACCGGGGAGCGTAGCCGGGATGGGCGGAAAGGGTGAACGCTGACGCGTTGGCTACCGCGTAGTAGACCAGCACGCCGAAGCTTGAGAAGCCCACGACGGTCATCACGTTGGTGGTCAGGAGCAGCAGGATCACGACGGCGGCCACGGCCAGTTCGGCGACGAACGGAACGGTGTGGGGACCGCCCACCCTGGCCAGAGGCCCCGGAAGATCGCGCTCCCTGGCCATGGCCAACGTTGTCCTTCCCACGCCCGTGATCAGCGCGAGGAGTGCGCCCAGGCATGCGGCCGCTGCTCCTGCCTGCACCAGCGGTGCACCCGCTGCCAGCCGGCTGTCCAGCACTGCGTCCAGCAGGGGAGTGCCTGTGGACCCCAACCGCTCTCCGAGGTGGGCCTGCAGGAGCAGGGCCAGCAGCAGGTAAATGGCGAATGCGCCCGCCAGGGCCGCCAGGATGGCGCGGGGGATGGCACGCGCCGGATTCCTGACCTCCTCGCCCAGCGTGGCGATCCGGGCATAACCGGCAAACGCGAAGAACATCAGCCCGGCGGCAGGCAGGACGCCCTCCACCCCGCCGGAATGCGCGCCTCCCGGCAGTGGCGCGGGGTGCGGACCCAGCACGGCGGCGGTGCCCACGAACACCAGTGTTGCCAGGACCAGGCACAGCAGGATCCTCGTCAGCAGGGCTGTCCTGGTGATGCCCAGCAGGTTGACGGCGGTGAGGGCCACGACGGCGGCCACGGCAACCGGGACGGCGTAGTCCCGCGCCACATAGCTGCCGAACGTCAACGCCATGGCCGCGCAGGACGCCGTCTTGCCCGTGACGAAACCCCAGCCGGCCAGGAAGCCCGGCCATTCGCCCAGCTGTTTCCGGCCATAGACGTAGGTCCCGCCGCTGGTGGGGTACTTGGCGGCGAGGGCTGCCGATGCCACGGCGTTGCA
Source organism: Arthrobacter sp. NicSoilB11 (assembly GCF_019977375.1). NCBI lineage: Bacteria > Bacillati > Actinomycetota > Actinomycetes > Micrococcales > Micrococcaceae > Arthrobacter > Arthrobacter sp. NicSoilB11. The sequence goes on along the minus strand of NZ_AP024657.1, from coordinate 2,321,163 downwards.
GTGCGCCACCAGCCCGGCAACCGCCACGGACAGGACCAGCAGATTCCCTGCCAGTGCCGCGGCCGGGGAGAACACCACGAACACCCCGGCACCCAGCATGGAGCCCAGTCCGATGGCGGTGGCATCAAAGGTTCCCAGCCTGCGTTGCAGCTGCTGCGGTTCGCTCATGCGGCGGCAGTCCCTTTCCAGCGGGTAAACTCGGACGGGATCGTTCCCGCAACGATCATATTGACTTCCCACTGTTTTCCCGCAGAAAGGCGTGCTGTGCTGCGCACACATGACCTCGGATCCCTTCGCTCCGAGCACATTGGACAAACCGTAACCCTGGCCGGCTGGGTGGGCCGCCGCCGTGATCACGGTGGTGTGGCATTCGTGGATTTGCGCGACGCTTCGGGCGTGGCCCAGGTGGTGGTCCGCGAGGAGGAAGTGTTCCACGGACTGCGCAATGAATACGTCCTGCAGATCAAGGGCACCGTTTCCAGGCGTCCTGAAGGCAACGAGAACCCGGCGCTGGCCACGGGCGAAATCGAGGTCATCGCCGAGGACGTCACCGTCCTCAACACCTCCGACCCGCTGCCGTTCCAGATCGACGAGCACGTGGAAGTCGGCGAGGAAGCGCGCCTCAAGCACCGCTACCTGGACCTGCGCCGTCCCGGCCCCAGCCGCAACCTGCGCCTCCGCTCCGAGGCAAACCGGGTGGCGCGCGAACTGCTCCACCATGAGGGCTTCGTGGAGATCGAGACGCCCACGCTGACACGTTCGACGCCGGAAGGCGCCCGTGACTTCCTGGTTCCGGCACGCCTGGCTCCGGGGTCCTGGTACGCGCTGCCGCAGTCCCCGCAGCTGTTCAAGCAGCTGCTGCAGGTGGGCGGCTTCGAAAAGTACTACCAGATTGCCCGCTGCTACCGGGACGAGGACTTCCGCGCGGACCGCCAGCCGGAATTCACCCAGCTGGACATTGAGGCCAGCTTCGTGGACCAGGACGACGTGATCCGGCTGGGCGAAAACATCGTCGAGGCGGTGTGGCAGCTCATCGGCGTCGACATCCCGACGCCCATCCAGCGGATCACGTACGCCGACGCGATGGCGCGCTACGGCTCGGACAAGCCGGACCTGCGCTTTGGCCAGGAACTGACCGAGCTCACGGATTTCTTCAAGGACACCAACTTCGGCGTCTTCAAGGCACCCTACGTTGGGGCCGTCGTCATGCCCGGCGGCGCGTCGCAGGCACGCCGTGCCCTTGATGCCTGGCAGGAGTGGGCCAAGCAGCGCGGCGCCAAGGGCCTGGCGTATGTCCTCTACAAGGAGGACGGCGAGCTCGCCGGACCGGTCGCCAAGAACCTCACCGAGTTCGAGCGCGCCGGCCTGGCTGACGCCGTGGGCGCCAAGCCCGGGGACTGCATCTTCTTCGCCGCGGGTGAGAAGACGCCGTCGCGGGCCCTGCTGGGTGCTGCACGCGTGGAGATCGGCCACCGCACCGGCCTGATCGATCCCAACGCCTGGGCTTTCTGCTGGGTGGTGGACGCGCCGATGTTCGAGCCCGCAGCAGCCGCTGTTGCCTCCGGTGACGTCGCCGTCGGCGGAGGGCAGTGGACCGCCGTCCACCACGCATTCACCTCGCCCAAGCCCGAGTTCCTTGACACCTTCGACAAGGATCCGGAATCGGCGCTCTCCTACGCCTACGACATCGTGTGCAACGGCAACGAAATCGGCGGCGGCTCCATCCGTATCCACCAGCGGGACGTGCAGGAGCGCGTCTTCGAGCTGATGGGCCTGGACAAGGAGGACGCCCAGACCAAGTTCGGCTTCCTGCTGGAGGGCTTCAAGTACGGCGCCCCGCCGCACGGCGGAATCGCCTTCGGCTGGGACCGCGTGGTCTCGCTGCTGGCGGGCGTCGAGTCCATCCGCGACGTCATCGCCTTCCCGAAGTCCGGCGGCGGCCACGACCCCCTCACCGATGCCCCGGCCCCCATCACGCCGCAGCAGCGCAAGGAGGCAGGCGTGGACTTCAAGCCGGAGGCCAAAAAGCCGGAAGTGAAGAAGCCCGAAGAGAAGCAGTAGCATCACGCACGCTGCCGCAAGGCAGCGGCCAAGGGAGGTTCCCCGGATCACCGGGGAACCTCCCGCCTTTAACGAAGGAGCTGTCAGTTGTCCGCCCAGGGCAAAAGTGAACCCGCACCACTGGACCTCGAAGCCGCCATGGATGCCGCCTGGCCGGCCCTGGAACGGTACGACGCCGGGGGCTGGGTCCTGCGCGCAGCAGGCGGAGTGACCCAGCGCGCCAACTCCATCTGGCCGCGTGCCGTCACCGCGGATTTGCAAGGTGACAGCCTCCCGGGCCTGCTCGCCGACGCCAGGTCCTGGTACCGCAGCCGCCGGCTGCCGGTCATCTTCCAGCTGTTCGACACCCCCGCAACAGCCGCGCTGCACGACCTGCTCGACGCTGAAGGCTTCACCCGGCAATCCGAGACCGTGGTCATGACCCGCGGCCCGATGACTGGAGGAACCGCGGACGCTGCCGTTGAAGTTTCCCGGGAACCCTCCGCGGACTGGCTGCGCGTCTGGTGGGAGGTGGACGGGCGCGGCGGGGAGGACGCCCTCGCCACCGCCCGGGAAATCCTGCTGGGCTGTCCTTCGATTTACGCGCTTGTCCGTGACGGAGCCGGGCTGCCCGCCGCCGTCGGGCGCCTCGCCCTTCCCGCCGGAAGCGCCCAGGGCGGGCTGTACTGCATGGCCACCCGGGCTGAAGCGCGCCGCCGCGGCTACGGAACTGCTGTCCTCCAGTCCTTGCTGCAGGCCGGTGCGGAGCAGGGGGCGGGGAAGTACTGGCTCCTTGTCACCGCCGCCAACCATGGGGCGCAGGCGATGTATGCCAACGCCGGGTTCACGGAAGCCGGGCGTTACCTGTACCGGCAGGAACGCCCCCGCCGCGCCCTGACAGGCTGCTGACCAGGCAGCAGCCGTGCGCTATCCGGATGCGTAGGTCACCGTGATCCGGACCGAGCAGGCGTCCACCGCGGCCTTCTTCAACACGGCGGCCCGGGGCTCGGCGACGTCGAGCCACGCGAGGCGTGGCAGGCGGGCGTAGTCACGCAGGGCCGGTTCCTGGAGGACAAGGTCGGCCAGGGGCCGGTCGCCGCCGGGCACCAGGTACTCGAAGGCCGCACTACCGAACACGTCCGCCGCCTGGCCGGCCACGGCCGCAACCAAAGCGTCCGCCTGGTTGGAACGGCGGCGGGCAAACCGCTGCTGGGACTGTCCGCCCGCAGCCGTACGGGACTGGACGTACCTGGTGCCTGCCTTGGATGCCAGCAGGATGCCTTCGCTTGCCACCCCTATGCCGTAACCGCCGCGCCGCACCAGCAGCAGGCCCAGCCGTCGCGGTTGGGCCGCAAGGGCGGCCAGCCGCTCCAGCGCTCCGCTGCCGCGTCCCGGGCGTCCGTCGGCCGGCCACGGCGCCTGCAGGAGCGCTTCGGTGCCGTCGGCCGCCACCAGGCGGAGACCGTCGTCGTCATCCTGCTGCCGGTAACCGCCATGCGAGGCGCCGAACCGGTCGGCCCAGCCCGGCAGCCGGCTGCCGGGCACGAACGCGGTGCGGACGGACGGCGGCCCGCCGTGGGCAACGGTGGCAGGCATGGGAGTTCCTTTGGTGTCAGGGCCGGGCGGAAGACGGAGGCGAAAAGCAGCGGTGGACTGGAAGTAGCCTATCTATGTGGATGATCTCTTCGGGCACGGACCAGAAAACGACGACGACGACGGTCCCGTCTCCGGGGCAAGCACCGGTTCCGGGGGCCAGGGTTCCAGGGGGCAGGGTTCCCGTAGCCAAGGTTCGCCGCGCAGTCCGCTGGCCGTCCGGATGCGGCCCCGCACCCTGGACGAAGTGGTGGGCCAGCAGCACCTGCTCGGCCAGGGTTCGCCGCTGCGGCAGCTGGCCGCAGGCGCCGGGGCGGACAGTACGGGCCCGGCCGGTCCCACCTCCCTCATCCTCTGGGGGCCGCCCGGTACGGGAAAGACCACGCTGGCGCACGTCATCGCGCGCGGACCGGGACGGAAATTCGTGGAACTGTCCGCCATCACCGCCGGCGTCAAGGACGTCCGCCGCGTCATGGACGACGCCCTGACGGCCAGGGACCTGTACAAGACCACCACGGTGCTGTTCCTTGACGAGATCCACCGCTTCAACAAGGCCCAGCAGGACGCGCTGCTTCCCGGCGTCGAAAACCGTTGGGTGGTCCTGGTGGCTGCCACCACGGAGAATCCTTCCTTTTCGGTGGTCTCGCCCCTGCTGTCCCGCTCCCTGCTCCTCACGCTCAGGCCGCTGACGGATGCCGACATCGAGGGCCTCCTGGTGCGGGCCGTCGAGGACCCGCGCGGGCTGGGCGGGAAGGTCCGGCTCAGCGACGAAGCGCTGGAACACCTGGTCCGGCTGTCCGGCGGGGACGCGCGAAGGGCGCTCACTGCATTGGAGGCTGCGGCCGGCGTCGCCTTCGGTGACGCGGACGACGTCGAACGTTCCGTGGGGGAGGAGGGTGCAGCTGCTGAGCCGGTCACCGCTGAGCCGGTCACCGTGGAGTTGCGCCACACCGAGCGTGCGCTGGATGCGGCCGCCGTCCGCTATGACCGTGCCGGTGACCAGCACTACGACGTGGCCAGCGCATTCATCAAGTCCATCAGGGGCTCGGACGTGGATGCTGCCCTGCATTACCTTGCCCGGATGCTTGAAGCCGGGGAAGACCCGCGGTTCGTGGCGCGGCGGATCGTCATCTCGGCGGCAGAGGATGTGGGCATGGCCGACCCCACGGCGCTGCAGACCGCCGTGGCCGCGGCGCAGGCGGTGCAGCTGATCGGGATGCCGGAGGGACGGATCATCCTGGCTGAGGCCGTGGTCCACCTCGCCACCGCGCCAAAATCGAATGCCGCCTACATGGGCATCAACAAAGCCATCGCGGACGTGCGCGCGGGACTCGGCGTCGGCATTCCCGCGCATCTGCGGGATGCGCACTACCCGGGCTCCAAGCAGCTGGGACACGGCGTGGGGTACAAGTACGCCCACGACGCCCCGCACGCGGTGGCAACGCAGCAGTACCCGCCGGACGACCTGGTGGGCCGCGACTACTATCAGCCCACCGGCAACGGAGCGGAACGGGACATCGCCCAGCGGCTGGAGCGGTTGCGGAAGATTGTGCGGGGCAAGTAGCCGCCATGGTAGGCTGGATGTTCGTCTGGCAAGGCACGGACGCACAATCTCCCCAATTCGTTGAGAAGGTTATGCCCTGCGCCCAGTAGCAAAAGGCAGCGGTTGGCCGATGCTCTCCATCGTGGAGGCCAGTAACACTGACACACCGCAGATATTGGAAGGACACTAGTGGCTAACAACACTCGTGCTCGCCGTCAGGCCCGCCTCTCGCGGTCCCTCGGCATCGCTCTGACCCCCAAGGCCGCCAAGTACATGGAGCGCCGCCCGTACGGCCCCGGTGAGCATGGCCGTGCCCGCAAGAAGCAGGACTCCGACTACGCCGTACGTCTGCGCGAAAAGCAGCGTCTGCGCGCCCAGTACGGCATCCGCGAAGCACAGATGACCCGTGCCTTCGAAGAAGCCCGCCGCACCAAGGGCCTGACCGGTGAAAACCTCATCGAGCTGCTCGAAATGCGTCTCGACGCCCTGGTCCTGCGTGCCGGCTTCGCCCGCACCATCGCCCAGGCCCGCCAGCTGGTTGTGCACCGCCACATCATGGTTGACGGCGTCCGCGTTGACCGCCCGTCGTTCCGCGTCGGCGAGGGCCAGCTGGTCCACGTCCACAGCCGCAGCGAGACCATGGTTCCGCTCCAGGTTGCCGCAGCCGGCGCACACCGCGACGTCCTGCCTGCCGTTCCGGCCTACCTGGACGTCAAGCTGGAAGCCCTGCAGGCACGCCTGGTCCGCCGCCCCAAGCGTTCGGAAATCCCGGTGACCTGCGAAGAGCAGCTCGTCGTCGAATTCTACGCACGCTAAATCCCAGCAGCGTATCCAAAGAAGCCCGTGGCACGCGCCGCGGGCTTCTTTGTATGTAAGGTACTTGGGGGACATCTGCGCAACGGGCATTCCGTCACGCCGCGGATGGGGCTCAATCACAGAATTTCGAGGAGATGAACGTCTATGACTGGTGGCGATATTGCCGGCCTGATCGCTGCCGGGGTGTTCGCGCTCCTGGTGCTGCTGCTCGCGGTCCCCATCCTGAAGCTGGGGAAAGTCTTCGACGAAGTGCGGACTGCCATCAGGTCCATCAGCGACGGCGCCACGCCCCTGATGGATGAGGTAACGGCCACCGTTTCCACCACCAACCAGCAGTTGAAAAAGGTGGACGGTGTCGCGTCCAACGTCTCCGACGCATCCGCCAACATTTCCGCCCTGTCCTCGCTGGTGGCCGCCACGGTGGGCTCGCCGCTGATCAAGGTTGCGGCGTTCAGCTACGGCGTGCGCAGCGCCGTCGCCAACCGCCGGAAGCCCGCTGCCGGCCGCCGCAGCCGCTAGATTCGAAGAGAACGAATATGAAAAGAATTGTCTGGATGGGAATCGGCGTGGCCATTGGGGTCATTGCCTTCCGCAAAGTGAGCCAGGCCCAGTCCACTCTTGGACCTGAGGGCCTCAACCGTGCGGTAGGGCGTCTTGCCGACGGGGTGTACGACTTCGCGGATGCCGTCCGCGCAGGGATGCGCGAACGGGAAACCGACCTGCGGACCGCCCTTGGCGTCGAGTCCGCGGAACTGGTCCGCCGCTGAGCCCGCGGGGCACAACCGGCACCAGCCAACAACCGGCAGGAACCCGATCCGGGAACCTTGCCACCTGAACGAAATTTCCGTGCCGCCCGGCGGGACGGACCAAGAAGGGTAAGAAAACAGCTCATGAAGTCGCAGGAGATCACAAAGCGCTGGGTGGACTTTTTTGTCAGCAAGGGCCACACGGCGGTTCCCTCCGCATCGCTGGTCTCCAGCGACCCCTCCCTGCTGTTCACGGTGGCCGGCATGGTCCCGTTCATTCCGTACCTCACTGCCCGCGAAGAAGCGCCCTACTCCCGCGCCACCAGCGTGCAGAAGTGCATCCGCACCGGCGACATCGAGGAAGTGGGCAAGACTGCCCGCCACGGCACCTTCTTCCAGATGTGCGGCAACTTCTCGTTCGGCGACTACTTCAAGGAAGACGCCATCAAGTTCGCCTGGGAGCTCCTCACCAAGAGCGTTGACGACGGCGGCTACGGCCTTGCGCCCGAACGTCTGTGGGTGACGGTCTACGAAGAGGACGACGAAGCCGAGGAACTGTGGCTGAAGAACACCGGCGTCCCGGCTGAACGCATCCAGCGGATGGGCAAGTCGGACAACTACTGGCACACCGGCCAGCCCGGACCCGCCGGCCCCTGCTCCGAGATCTACTACGACCGCGGTCCCGCCTACGGCGTTGACGGCGGCCCCATCGCCGACGAGAACCGCTACGTCGAGATCTGGAACCTGGTGTTCATGCAGTACCAGATCGAAAACGTCCGCTCCAAGGTGGACTTCGACGTCGTCGGCGAGCTGCCCAAGAAGAACATCGACACGGGCCTGGGCATGGAACGCCTTGCCATGATCCTGCAGGGCGTCGAAAACATGTACGAGACCGACCAGGTGCGGCCGGTCATCGACAAGGCCGCCGAACTGTCCGGCAGGGAATACACCTCCGCCGAAACCCCGGACGATCCCCACCACACCGACGACGTGCGCATGCGCGTGGTGGCCGACCACATCCGGTCGGCACTGATGCTGATCTCCGACGGCGTGACCCCCTCCAACGAGGGCCGCGGATACGTCCTGCGCCGCCTCATCCGGCGTGCCGTCCGTTCCATGCGCCTCCTGGGTGTGGAACAGGCCTGCCTGCCTGATCTGCTGCCCGTATCGCGCGACGCCATGAAGGGCGTCTACCCGGTGGTGGCGACCGATTTCGACCGGATCAGCCGCATTGCCTACGCCGAAGAGAAGGCGTTCCTGCGCACCATCGCGTCCGGCACCGCCCGGTTGGAAGAGGCCGTGAAGGAATCCAAGGCCGCCAATAAGCCGCTGTCCGGTGCGGACGCCTTCACGCTGCACGACACTTACGGCTTCCCCATCGACCTCACGCTGGAGATGGCGGAGGAAGCGGGACTCAAAGTGGATGAGGCGGCGTTCCGCGGCCTCATGCAGGAACAGCGCCAGCGCGCCCAGGCCGATGCCAAGGGCAAGAAGGGCGGCCACGCCGACCTCACCGTCTTCCAGGACATCCTGTCCCAGGGCGAGACGGTCTTCACCGGGTACACCGAGCTTGAGGGCGAGTCGCGCGTTCGCGGCCTGCTCAGCGCCGGCCGCCAGGTGCAGCAGGCCGCCACCGGCGACGAGATCGAACTCGTCCTGGCCGAAACCCCCTTCTACGCCGAAGCCGGCGGCCAGGCCGCCGACACCGGCCTGATCACCGGTGACGGATTCGTCGTCGAGGTCCTGGACGTCCAGCGGCCCGTGAAGGGCCTGAGTGTCCACAAGGCGATTGTCCGCGAAGGCGAAATCGGCGCTGACTCGCTGGTGCGCGCCGCCGTCGACCGTGAACGCCGCCATGCCGCTGAGCAGGCCCACACGGGCACGCACATCGTGCATGCCGCGCTGCACCAGATCCTTGGTCCGGAGGCCACCCAGCGTGGATCCTTCAACAAGGCGGGGTACCTGCGCTTCGACTTCGCCTGGGGCGAAGGCCTGAGCACCGCCACGCGGTCCGAAATCGAGGAAGTCTCCAACCTGGCCATCCGTAACAACTACGCGGTGGAAACGAAGATCATGGGGCTGGCCGAAGCGAAAGCCATGGGCGCCATGGCCCTTTTCGGGGAGAACTACGGCAGCGAGGTGCGCGTGGTGGAGATCGACGGCGCGTGGTCACGCGAGCTGTGCGGCGGCACCCACGTTGCCAACACCTCGCTGATCGGCAGCCTGTCGCTCCTGGGCGAACAGTCCGTCGGCTCGGGCAACCGCCGCGTGGAGGCCTTCGTTGGCATGGAGGCCTTCCGCCACCTTGCGGCTGAGCGTGCCCTGGTGACCGAACTGACGGACCTGTTGAAGGTCCCGTCCGGCCAGCTCGCCGACAGGATTTCCGCCACCCTGGCCAAGTTGAAGGCCACCGAGAAGGAACTGGACCGGCTCCGCAAGGAACAGCTGGCCGCTTCCGCTGCGCAGCTGGTCAACACCGCCCAGAACGCCGCAGGCGTCAAGGTGCTGGCCCACGACGCCGGCACCGTCAGCGGAGCCGACGACCTTCGCGGCCTGGCCCTTGACCTGCGCAACCGGCTCGGTTCGGCAGCTGCCGCCGTGGCTGTGGCCGGCGTCGCCAACGACCGTCCACTGATCCTGGTAGCCACCAATGAGGCAGCCAGGGAGGCCGGCGTCAAGGCCGGTGCCCTGGTCCGGGTGGCTGCCGGTGTCCTCGGTGGTGGTGGCGGCGGCAAGGACGACGTCGCCCAGGGCGGCGGAACCGACGCCGGAAAGGTCGGCGCTGCCCTGGCAGCCGTCGTCGACGCCATTTCAAGGCGCTAACCACGTTATGACCGATCCTGTTGCTGCCGGCGGCTACCCCCAGGGCGTCAAACTGGGGGTGGACGTCGGCACCGTCCGGGTGGGCGTGGCCGTCTGCGACCGCGACTCCATCCTTGCCACGCCGTACAAGACCCTCGACCGGAATGCCAGGAAAAACTCGGACGTGCGCGTCATCGCCAAACTGGCGGAGGAACTCGGCGCGGTGCAGGTTATCGTCGGGCTGCCCAGGACGATGAAGGGCGAAGAACATGCCTCGGCCAGGATGGCCACGGACTATGCCCTCCTCCTCGTCGCAGAGTTTTCACGGCGCGGTCTCGCCGTTCCGGTGAACCTCGTGGATGAGCGCCTCAGCAGTGTCACGGCCCACCGGAACCTGCACGAAGCTGGCATGAGCAGCAGGGACCACCGTAAAGTAGTGGATCAGGTCGCGGCGGCGGGTATTCTTCAGCACGCCATCGACATGCAGAAAGCCAGGGGAGCGGATGTCGGCTCACGCGTGACAGCGCCACCCCCGTCCGTGGACCTGGGGGCCGGTGGGACGGACGAAACCGTCCGCGCCATCCCCGCAGACACGGCCCAATCTTCAGATAATGGAAGGCAACAGTGAGCCCTGCCAACATTGACGACACCTTCGGCCGGCTGGATACCGGGGCTGGGAGGCCGTTGACCCGCAAGGAACTGCGGGCACGGGAGAAGAGCCTCAATACCGGTGGCCAGGACGCCGTGCCCGAGCAGGCCTATGAAACCGGCGACGTCCCGCTGCCCCCGGCCGCACCGCCTGCGGCGCCGTCGCCCGCAGCGGCGCCCACGTTTGCTCCGCTGCCCGGCGCAGGTGATGTTCCTGCGGCACCGGAGGCACCCCCGTCCATCCAGGATGAAGAGCCCGCAGGTCCTTCCCACGCGGACCCTTTCGACGGCGACGCTGCCGCCCCGGACGCCCCTGCGCCCCTTGGACATCACGACGACGTCCCGCACCATGGCAACGTCGGCGGCCATGACGCCGTCGGACACCATGACGCTGTCACGCTTCATGACGATGTGCACCATGAAGTCGCCCTGCAGCACGACGCCGTCGGGCACCAAGACCACGTGCACGATGAAGCGGACCTGCACCACCCGGACCTGCACAACTACCAGGAAGTGCACGGCGACCATGTCCACCACGCCGCCGGATACCACGACGATGCCCACGTGGACGCACCGCACCACGATGTCCACCACCACGACGCGGACCATGGATTGCTGCCCGGCTCATCGGCAGCCCAGGTAGTGCCGCGCCCCTCGAAGAAGGTCCGGCGCCGGCGCAGGCTGCTCGCCCTGTTCCTGACCCTTGCCGTTTTTGTGGCGGCTGTGGCCGTGGGAGCCCAGTTCCTCAAGCCACTCCTGGGCAACGGCAAGCCTTCGGACTTCCCGGGTCCCGGATCGGGTGAGGTCCGGATCACGGTGGCAAGCGGCGAGGGAACCCGATCGGTCGCCACGGAACTGGAGAACCAGCGCGTCGTGGCCAACGCCGACACGTTCATGCAGGCGTTCCATGCCTCCGGCGGCACATTGTCGCCGGGCGACTACACCTTCAAAACCGAGATGAAGAACGCGGACGCGGTCAACATCCTGGCGGGCAAGGACAAGACGAAGGTCATTTACTTCGCCCTTAGCGCGGGCCTCAGGATTGGCGAATCGCTGCAGGCGATCTCGGAGGGCTCGGGGATTTCCGTGCAGCAGCTGCAGGCCCTCAGCAACCAGCCCGCACAGTTTGGCCTGCCCGCCAACGCCAAGAACCTCGAAGGCTACCTGGCACCGGGTGAGTACCGTTTCCCGCTGGGAACCCCGGCCAAGGACATCCTGCAGGCGCTGGTGAAGTCCACCACCGATGAACTCGTCTCGCAGGGCATCACGGACCCCGCCAAGCAGTACCAGGCCGTTATCGTGGCCAGCATTGTCCAGGCCGAGGGTGGACAGGCAGACTACGGTGACGTGGCGGGGGCCATTTACAACCGGCTCAAGCCCAATGACCAGACCGGTGGCTTCCTGCAGGTTGACTCCGCCGTCACGTACGGCCTTGGCACCCGGAGCTTCAACTTCACGGACGAGCAGCGCCAGGACAAATCCAACCCCTACAACACCTACGCCAATCCGGGGCTGCCGCCGGGACCCATCGGTTCTCCCGGCAAGACCGCCATCGATGCGGCCGCCCGGCCCAAGGCCAATGACTACCTGTACTGGGTGACCATCAACCTGGACACCAAGGAAACCAAGTTCGCCAAGACACTGGCTGAACACAACGCGTACGTCGAGCAGTACAACGCGTGGTGCCAGGCCAACGCAGGCCGCTGCACATGACTCTGCGGGCTGCCGTGCTGGGCCACCCGATCAGCCACTCGAAATCCCCGGCGCTGCATCTCTCGGCATACGGGCAGCTGGGCGCGGGCATCAGCTACACGGCCATCGACGTCACCGAGGAGTTACTGCCGTCCTTCATGCGCCAGATCCGGCACCAGCCGGGCTGGCGCGGGCTCTCCGTCACGATGCCGTTGAAGACGGCGATGCTCCAGGAAGTGGACGAGGTACGGGGAGTCGCGCAGACCCTCGGCGTGGTGAACACCGTTACCTTCGAGGACTCAGCCGGCGACATCAGGACGGTGGGCTCCAACACGGACGTTGCCGGGATCGTCAACGCCCTGTGCCATGCGGGCACCCCCGCAGCACCAACGGCTGTCATCCTAGGGGGCGGCGGGACCGCTGCATCGGCCATCGCTGCCCTGAAGGAACTGGGCACCCGAACGGTGCAGGTCTTCGTCCGCGATGCCTCGCGCACAGCAGATGTCCGTGCAGCCGCGGACAGCCTGGGAGTTGCCCTGGAGGTCCGCCCCCTGGCTGGAGCCGCCCGCCCCACGTCGGAAGCCGACGTCGTGATTTCCACCCTGCCGCCCCGTGCGGCAGACGGACTCGCAGCCGAAGTGGCCGCCTTGAAAGCTCCGACGCCCGGCGTGCTGCTGGATGTTGCCTACGATCCGTGGCCCAGCCTGGTTGCCTCGGTATGGCAGGCCGGCGGTGGCCGCGTGGTGCCGGGGCTGGAGATGTTGCTGTACCAGGCAGTGGAGCAGGTGCGGCTCTTCACCCGTCGCGGGGAAGACGTTAATGCAGCTGTCATAGATGTGATGTGTGACGCAGTCGGCCTTGCCCGGCGGGCGTTCTGACCGCCCTACGTGGCAGGATGGAAATTATGCGTTGGTTGACTGCCGGTGAATCCCATGGTCCGGCTCTGATGGGAATTATTGAGGGCGTCCCCGCCGGTGTGGAAATCACCAGCGGGCACATCGCAGACTCCCTGGCCCGCCGCCGCCTTGGCTACGGCCGCGGTGCGCGGATGAAGTTCGAGCAGGACGTGGTCACCATCCTCGGCGGTGTCCGGCACGGCATCACCCAGGGCGGCCCCGTTGCCATCCAGGTGGGAAACACCGAATGGCCCAAATGGGAGCAGATCATGTCCGCCGACCCGGTGGCCCCCGAACTCCTCGCCGACCAGGCGCGCAACGCGCCCCTGACGCGTCCCCGTCCGGGGCACGCGGACTTCACCGGCATGCAGAAGTACGGCTTCGACGAAGCGCGTCCGGTGCTGGAACGCGCCAGCGCGCGGGAGACCGCCACCCGGGTGGCGCTGGGCACCGTAGCGGCGCAGTTCCTCAAGCACCTCGGCATTGAGCTCGTCAGCCACACCGTGTCCATTGCCAGCGTGACGGTGCCCGAAGGCCGTCCGTTGCCCGTACCGGGCGATGTCATTGCCCTGGATACCGACCCCCTGCGCTGCTTCGACCGTGACACGTCGAACGCCATGGTGGCCGAGGTGGACGCCGCGCACAAGGAAGGCGAAACACTGGGCGGCGTGGTGGAGGTCCTTGCCTACGGCCTCCCGCCGGGACTTGGCAGCTACGTGCACTGGGACCGCCGGCTGGACGCCAGGCTTGCTGCGGCCCTCATGGGGATCCAGGCCATCAAAGGCGTGGAGGTGGGCGACGGCTTCCTCACCGCAGCCCGCCGCGGTTCTGCCGCCCATGACGAGATCGTCCGCGACGGCGGCGGCCGGATTGTGCGCGCCAGCAACCGTGCCGGCGGCATCGAAGGCGGCATGAGCATCGGGGATGTCCTCCGCGTCCGTGCAGCCATGAAGCCCATCGCCACCGTGCCGCGTGCCCTGCGGACTATCGACGTCAGCACCGGTGAACCCGCCAAGGCCCACCACCAGCGCTCGGACGTTTGTGCAGTCCCGGCCGCCGGCGTGGTGGCCGAGGCCATGGTGGCCCTGGTCCTCGCCGAGGCCGTCATCGAAAAGTTCGGCGGTGACTCAGTGGCGGAAACCGCACGCAACATCAAGGGTTACCTGGACAACATCCCGGCATCCCTGGACTCGATCGGCCAGTAGTGCTCCACCGCAGCAGTACCGGATCTGTCGGCGACCGGCCGATTGTGCTCATCGGCCCCATGGCCGTGGGCAAATCGGCCATCGGCCAGCAGCTGGCGCAGCAGCTGGGCGTCCGGTTTGTCGACACGGACGCCGTGATCGTTGCCGGGCATGGATCCATCGCCGAGATCTTCGCGGGCCGCGGTGAACACGCCTTCCGGGAAATTGAGGCGCGGACCGTCGCCCGCGCCGTTGAGGAAGCCGAAGGGACACCCACTGTTATTTCGCTCGGCGGGGGAGCGGTGCTCGACTCGGGGACGCAGCAGCTGATCAGCCACTGCACCGTCGTGTACCTGGAGTGCGACGCCGACACCGTCGCCGACCGGATTGCCCGGAACTCCGGCCGGCCGCTCCTTGCCGGCGACGCCATGGGCCGCTGGACAGCAATGTTCGCCACCCGCAGGCCGGTCTACGAGAAGCTGGCCGACATCACCCTGGACGTCCGCCATGGCTCGATACCCGAGCTCGGCGGCCGGCTGGAAGCAGCACTGCGGAACCACGCAGCTGCCAAACAGGAAGTTGAAAAGTGAACACCCAATCAACAGTCATCAACGTCACCGGCGAGGGTGCCGGCAACAACTACGGCGTCGTCGTCGGGCGCGGCCTGCTTGGTGACCTTCCCGCGCTGCTCGGGGAGCGCGTCCGCCGGGTCCTGGTGATCCACCCCCGCGCCCTGCGCCTCACCGGCGACACCGTCCGCGATGAACTCGCAGCCGCCGGTTTCACCTCCCTCACCGCCGAAATCCCGGACGCCGAAGAAGGCAAGCACATCCAGGTGGCAGCTTTCTGCTGGCAGGTCCTGGGCCAAAACGACTTCACCCGCTCGGACGCCATCGTCGCCGTCGGCGGCGGGGCAGTGACCGACCTGGCAGGCTTCGTCGCCGCCACCTGGCTGCGGGGGGTCAAAGTCATCCACATGCCCACCAGCCTGCTGGGAATGGTGGACGCGTCCGTGGGCGGCAAGACCGGCATCAATACCGCGGAGGGGAAGAACCTCGTCGGCGCCTTCCACCCGCCCGCCGCCGTCCTGGCGGACCTGGACACCCTGGACACGCTGCCGAAGAACGAGATCATTTCCGGACTGGCCGAGGTGATCAAGTGCGGCTTCATTGCCGATCCCGCCATTCTTGACCTGGTGGAAAAGGACCCGGCCACCGTGGTTGACCCGCGCTCCGACGTGCTCCGGGAACTTATCGTGCGGGCCATCGCCGTGAAGGCAAAAGTTGTTTCCGAGGACCTCAAAGAGTCCGGGCTGCGGGAAATCCTGAACTACGGACACACCCTGGGACACGCCATCGAACTGGTGGAACGGTATTCCTGGCGGCACGGCGCCGCCGTGTCCGTGGGCATGATGTTCGCAGCGGAACTTGCCCGCAGCGTGGGCCGGCTCAGCGATACCGACGCCGACCGGCACCGGAGCATCCTGGAAGGCCTTGGGCTCCCGGTCACCTACCGGCGGGACCGTTGGCAGGGCCTGCTGGACGGGATGCGGCGCGATAAGAAATCCCGCGGCGACCTGCTGCGCTTCGTGGTGCTTGACGGCATCGCCAAACCGGGGATCCTCGACGTCCCGGACACCTCGCTGCTGTTTGCGGCCTACCAGGAAATTGCCTCCTGATGCAGGGCAACATGAGCGGAACCTCCGACTGGCCCGAGGCCGGCTTCCCGGGTATCCGGATCAATCCGGACACGCTGCTGCCCCAGGTCGTCAACGAGGACGCGGTGCGGGAGGCGTTGGCCGCCTCCACCGACCCCGCTGACCACATCTTCGTGCTGCTGGTTGAGGGCCACGCGTCCGAAGCTGCCGAACTGCTGGCCGAGGCACGCTTCAAGGACCCGGAATCATTCCTGCTCCGTGTGTTCGAAGCCGAGGTGCTCAGCGTCAGCCACCGCATGGACCGTGCCATTGGGTTGTTCCGGCAGCTCCTGGCTGAGGCGCACGGCACGCCGCGGGAGGCCCTGGCCCTGCAGTACCTGGGCCGCACGCAGTACGCAGCCGGCCAAACCTCCGCGGCGGTGGAGTCCTTCTCCAGGGCGCTTGACCTGGGGGTGGCGCAATCGGCGGATGCCGCCCAGATCTATTCCTCCACGGTGGCCCTCCAGCGTGCCAGGGACGTTCTGGACCTGGCCTGCTGAGCCGGCCGGCAGCGCCGGCGGAAAGGCCCGCTCCGATTTACCGGTAGAATGGTTGTGGAATTTTTGCATCCACGCGATTTTTGACAAACACGTGCAGGCGGGCCGTTGTGGCGTGCCCGCCCGGCATACAGCATCTGACCACGCGGCCAGACAAAGAAACCAGAGGAAACCAGTGGCAACCACTAACGACATTAAGAACGGAACGGTCCTGAAGCTTGAGGGCCAGCTCTGGAACGTCATCGAATTCCAGCACGTCAAGCCCGGCAAGGGCGGCGCCTTTGTGCGGACCAAGATGCGCAACGTGATGTCCGGCAAGGTTGTTGACAAGACCTTCAACGCCGGGCTCAAGATCGAGACGGCCACCGTGGACCGCCGCGACTACCAGTACCTGTACCAGGACGGTGCGGACTTCGTCTTCATGGACACCTCCGACTACGACCAGATCACCGTCTCCGGTGCCACGGTGGGCGACGCCACCAACTTCATGCTCGAGAACCAGATGGTCAACATTGCCATCCACGACGGCAACCCCCTCTACATTGAACTGCCGCCGAGCGTCGTCCTCGAAATCACCTACACCGAGCCGGGCCTGCAGGGTGACCGCTCCTCCGCGGGTACCAAGCCCGCCACGCTGGAGACCGGCTACGAGATCCAGGTTCCGCTGTTCATCGAGAACAACACCAAGGTCAAGGTGGACACCCGCGACGGCAGCTACCTGGGCCGGGTCACTGAGTAGTGAGCGCCCGCGGTAAAGCCCGCAACAGGGCACTGGATGTTCTTTTCGAGGCGGAGCAGCGCTCCGTTTCGGCGTTCGACGTGCTTCGTGCGCGCCGGGAAAAGACCGACCAGGTGGTCAACCCCTACACCCTGGAAATCGTCGAAGGCGTGCTTTCCCAGCAGGCAGCCATTGACGAGTTCCTGGAGACGTACTCGCAGGGCTGGAGCCTGGAGCGGATGCCGTCCGTAGACCGCATCATCCTGCGCATCGGCACCTGGGAGCTGCTGTACAACGACGACGTCCCCGACGGCGTGGCGGTCAGTGAGGCCGTCGCGCTGGCCAAGACGTTGTCCACGGACGAGTCGCCGCAGTTCATCAACGGCCTGCTGGGCCGGCTGCAGCAGCTGAAGCCTTCGCTGCTCGCGTAGCCTTTCCACCACGCAACAGGGCCCCGCCATCCGGCGGGGCCCTGTTGCGTGCCAGCGGTTCACATCATCCGGCCACTGCCGCCCTCAGGGACACGATCCGCTGGAGCTGCTGCCTTTCCTCGGCCTGGTGCAGCGGAACATCGCGTCCGCTCAGGATCCGCTGGCGGGTGTTGGCAAGCTGGGTGGCCGCCTTCACGAACTGCTTCATCTGCCGCTTCCTGCCCGAACCCGCAGCCCATGCCAGGACCATGCGCCTGCCGCCGCGGGTGGCCAGCAGCTGGACTTCCGCGGGCGTGAACCATCCCGCAGCGGAATACTCCATCAGCCGCTGCCGGGTAAGGCGGTTTTCGGCCACCCGCAGGAAGATGATGCCGCCCACTGCCAGCACGAAGATCGGTACCTGGACCATGATGTAGTCCAGCAGGAAGCCGCCGCCCATGCTGTTCCACCTGTTGTGCAGGAACATGGCCGGCAGCAGTCCCACGAAGAAGGCGCCGATCGAGGCGCCCGTGTGCCAGCGCCTGGCAGCGAAGCCCATGACCAGGCCTGTGGTGCCGGTGAAAATCGCATGGGCGAAGGGGGACATGACACCGCGGAGGAAGAACACCTGGGCGAAGTCGCTGGCCGGGGATGCCGATTCCGCGATGGCCCTGCCGAAGTAGAGGATGTTTTCGGTGAAGGCGAAGCCGCCGGCGATGGTGAAGGCAAACACCACCCCGTCCACGGGACCGTCGAATTGCCGGCGCGCCGCGAGGAGGAGGATGAGCAGGCCAAGGGACTTGGCGAACTCCTCGACGATGGGGGCCTGGACGGTGGCCATGTAGGTCTGCAGGTCGGGTTCGTCGGTGAACTGGAAGGCGATCACGAAGAACGGCTGGATGAGCAGGGTCACGGCAACGGACACCGCAGCACCCCACGTGAAGGCAAAGAACAACAGCCGCTTGGGTTCCGGTTCCCACCTGTCGATGATGTGGACCGCAGCGAGGACCACCGACAGCGGGACCAGCGATGCCAGGAAACCAATTAGGAAACCGGCGGCGCCGGTGTTGGACAGCAGGAACGGCACCACCAGGAACAGGCTCAGGAAAGCAAGCACGCCGCCCGCAACCGTCAGGCCCGCCAGCCCGCTGCGGGTCCGCGATGCCCGCAGCGCGGCTTCCTGCGCCTGCGGCGGCACCACTGCAGCCAGCGGGTGGCCCTGGTGTCCGGGGGCGGCGCGGTAGTATTCGGGCTGCACCTGTCCCATCCAGCTGGGATTGGCCTGCCGGGGCAGGGGGCCGGTGGGCCTGCGGTAGGGGTCGTCGGGGAGGCCGGAGGAAGGCTGCTGCGGATACATCGGCATATCCGAAAGCCTAAGCGGGGGCCACCACACCACAAAGGACCGGGCCTCCCGCGCCGTTCGGGTGTGACCAGTACCGCGTCACCCGGGGACCGGCCGGGCAGGGACCGTGTGGTAATTTTGAACAGCAAACATTCCTTTTTTAATTCCGTCCTGTGAGGCGGGGAAAGGGGAGACGAGCGTTGACTTCCGTCACCAGCGCACCGGTTCCAGCCAGGGTTGTCCTCAGCCAGGCGGACATTGACCGGGCACTTACTCGTATCGCCCATGAGATCCTCGAAGCCAACAAGGGATCCCAGGACCTGGTCCTGTTGGGCATTCCCCGCCGCGGCTACCCGCTGGCTGTCCGGCTGGCGGAAAAAATCGCCGCCGCGGACGCCACCGTTGACGCCGCCGCCATTGTTGGCCAGCTCGACGTCACCATGTTCCGCGACGACCTCTCCCACCAGGGGACACGGCCGCCGTACCCCACCAGGCTGCCCCGGACAGGCATCGACAACAAAGTAGTGGTGCTCATCGACGACGTCCTGTACTCCGGCCGGACCATCCGCGCCGCCCTCGATGCGCTGGTCGATCTGGGCCGCCCCCGGATCGTCCGGCTTGCGGTCCTGATCGACAGGGGCCACCGCGAACTTCCCATCCGGGCTGATCACGTTGGCAAGAACCTGCCCACGTCCTCCGCCGAGAAGGTCCGGGTCCGGCTCGAAGAAACAGACACGTCCGACGCCGGAACCCCGGTCAACGAAGTCGTGATCGAAGGCGGCGCATGAAACACCTCCTGTCCACCGAGGACCTCAGCCTTTCGAACGCCATCCGCATCCTTGACACCGCGGAGGAAATGTCTGCCGTGGGGGAGCGGGAAGTCAAGAAGCTTCCCGCGCTGCGCGGACGCACCGTGGTCAACCTCTTCTTCGAGGACTCCACGCGGACCCGTATCTCCTTCGAAGCCGCCGCCAAGCGGTTGTCCGCTGACGTCATCAACTTTGCCGCCAAGGGATCATCGGTGTCCAAGGGCGAATCCCTCAAGGACACCGCCCAGACCCTGTCCGCCATGGGCGCCGACGCCGTCGTCATCCGGCACTGGGCCTCCGGCGCGCCGCACCGGCTGGCCGCAACCGACTGGATCGACGCCGCAGTCATCAACGCCGGCGACGGCACCCACGAACACCCCACCCAGGCCCTGCTTGACGCCTTCACCATGCGCCGTCACTGGGCCCGCCTGGGCGGCACGCGTTCCGATGGGACTGACCTGAAGGGCATGCGGGTCGCCATCGCCGGCGACGTCCTGCATTCCCGTGTGGCCCGGTCCAACGTCTGGCTGCTCCGGACCCTCGGGGCCGAAGTCACGCTGGTGGCGCCGCCCACCCTCCTGCCGGTCGGCGTCGACAAATGGCCCTGCAGCGTCAGCTACGACCTGGACCAGACCCTGGCCAACGGTGTCGACGCCATGATGATGCTCCGTGTCCAGGGCGAACGCATGAACGCCTCGTTCTTCCCCAGCACCCGCGAATACTCGCGCCGGTGGGGTTTCGACGACAACCGCCTCCGCGCCCTTGACGACCTGGGCATGACGGACACCATCATCATGCACCCGGGGCCAATGAACAGGGGCCTGGAAATCAGCGCCGCCGCAGCGGACTCACCCCGTTCCACCGTCCTGGCTCAGGTCCGCAACGGTGTGTCCGTGCGGATGGCCGCACTGTACCTGCTGCTCTCCGGGGATACCCGGGAACCAGCCGCCCACCGGGCACCGGCCTATGCCGCCGCGGCCCCGTCCCCCAAGGAGAGCAACTGATGGCAGGCAACACCGGAACCTACCTCATCCAAGGCGCCGCCATCCTGGGCGGCGACCCCGCGGACCTGCTGGTCCGTGACGGCATCATCGCCGAGATCGGCACCGGCCTTGACGCTGATGGGGCCACTGTCATCGACGCTGCAGGCCTGGTGGCCCTGCCGGGCATGGTCGATGTGCACACGCACCTCCGCGAACCCGGCCGCGAGGACGCCGAGACCGTGGAGACCGGAACACGGGCTGCGGCCCTGGGCGGCTACACAGCTGTGCACGCCATGGCCAACAGCACCCCCGTCGCGGACACCGCAGGCGTGGTGGAGCAGGTCTACACTCTGGGCCGCGCGGCCGGCTGGGTGGACGTGCGCCCCGTTGGCGCCGTCACCGTTGGACTGGCAGGGGAGCAACTGGCCGAGCTGGGCGCCATGGCCGATTCCCGCGCCCGGGTGCGGATGTTCTCCGATGACGGCATCTGCGTCCACGACCCCGTGCTGATGCGCCGCGCCCTGGAATACGTCAAGGCGTTCGACGGCGTCGTGGCCCAGCATGCGCAGGAACCGCGCCTCACTGCCGGCGCGCAGATGAATGAGGGCGACGTCTCCGCGGTCCTGGGCCTCACCGGCTGGCCCGCGGTGGCCGAAGAAAGCATCATTGCCCGCGACGTCCTGCTGGCCCAGCACGTCGGCTCCCGCCTGCATGTGTGCCACGTGTCCACGGCCGGCTCGGTGGAAATCATCCGCTGGGCCAAGGAACGCGGCATCGACGTCACGGCCGAGGTCACCCCGCACCACCTGCTGCTGACCGATGACCTGGTGCGCAGCTACGACCCCGTGTTCAAGGTCAACCCGCCGCTGCGCACCGATGCCGACGTCCAGGCATTGCGCGCCGGGCTGGCAGACGGGACGATCGACGTTGTGGGTACCGACCACGCGCCGCACCCCAGTGAGCACAAGGAATGCGAATGGGCGCAGGCAGCCATGGGCATGACCGGGCTGGAAACCGCCCTGTCCGTGGTCCAGCACGCCATGATTGAAACCGGCCTGATGACCTGGGCGGACTTCGCCCGGGTCACGTCCACGGCGGCCGCGACGATTGGCCGGCTGAGCGACCAGGGCCGGCCCATCGAAGCCGGGGAACCCGCCAACCTCATCCTGGTGGATCCGGCGGCGCGCTGGACGGTGGACCCCTTCCAGATGGCCACCATGGGCCGCAACTCGCCGTTCAAGGGCAGGGAACTCCCCGGCAAGGTGGTGGCCACCTTCTTCAGGGGGCACCCCACCGTCC
The DNA here is from genome assembly GCF_019977375.1 of Arthrobacter sp. NicSoilB11. Lineage (NCBI taxonomy): Bacteria > Bacillati > Actinomycetota > Actinomycetes > Micrococcales > Micrococcaceae > Arthrobacter > Arthrobacter sp. NicSoilB11. Next base: position 2,299,449 of record NZ_AP024657.1, on the reverse strand, counting down.
TTGACGGCAAACTCAACACCCCGCACCCGGACTCCGCCGCAACCCCGGCAGTCGCTGCCTGATGGACAAAATCCTTCCCGGACTTGCCATGCTGGCGGTGGTCGCCGTCGTGTTCGTCCTCCTCGCCGTCGGCTGGCGCAACCGCCTCAAGCGCCAGTCCGACGTCGAACAACTGCCCCAGGTGCCCGCCGTGCCCGGTGAGCCCACCGCAACTGCCGAAGGGCAGTACGTGGCCACGACCACGGCCGGCGACTGGCTGGACCGCATTGCCGTGCATGGGCTGGGGATCCGCACCAATGCCACCCTCGCGGTGTACCCGCACGGCGTGCTCTATGAGCGGTCGGGTGCGCCTGCGCTGTACATCCCCGCAGCCTCCCTCTCCGATGTCCGGCAGGACAGCGGCATGGCGGGGAAGTTCGTGGAGAAGGACGGCCTGCTGGTGCTGGCATGGACGCACGGTGCCCACCAGCTGGACACCGGCTTCCGGACCCGCCGCGCCGCGGACAAGGACGTGCTCTACCAGGCCCTGCAGGATTTGATTTCGTCAGCCCCAGCGGCTGGTGCCACCAGTGGAAAGTAAGACAGTGAAAGCGAATACATTGACAGCAACCACCTCCGCTCCGGCAGCGCCAGCTGCGCTGGTACTCGAAGACGGGCGCATCTTCCGCGGCACCAGCTACGGCGCCACCGGCACCGCCCTGGGCGAAGCCGTCTTCGCCACCGGGATGACCGGATACCAGGAAACCATCACCGATCCCTCCTACGCCCGCCAGCTGGTGGTCCAGACGGCCCCGCACATCGGCAACACCGGCGTGAATGACGACGACGCCGAGTCCCGGCGCATCTGGGTGGCCGGCTACATTGTGCGCGACGCCGCGCGCCGGCCCTCCAACTGGCGCTCCGAACGGTCGCTGGACGAAGAGCTGGTGTCCCAGGGCATCGTGGGCATCCAGGGCGTGGACACCCGCGCCATCACCCGGCACCTGCGTGAGCACAAGACCATGCGCGCCGGCATCTTCTCCGGCGAGGCAGCCAAGGCCACGGACAAGGAACTGCTCGACGCTGTCCTGGCCAGCGCCCCCATGGAGGGCTCGCGCCTGGCCGAGGAAGTCAGCGTGGACGAAGCCTACGTCGTGGAGCCAAAGGACCACGGCTGGGACGGCGAACCCCGCCTCACCATCGCTGCAATCGACCTGGGCATCAAGGCCATGACCCCGGTCCGGTTCGCCGAGCGCGGCGTTCGCGTCCACGTGCTTCCCGCCACCGCCACCCTTGAGGACGTCAAGGCCGTCAACCCGGACGGCTTCTTCATGTCCAACGGCCCCGGCGACCCCGCCACCGCCGACGCCCAGGTCAAGCTGCTCCGCTCGGTCCTGGACGAAAAGCTGCCCTACTTCGGCATCTGCTTCGGCAACCAGATCCTGGGCCGTGCCCTGGGCTTTGGCACCTACAAGCTCCGCTACGGCCACCGCGGCATCAACCAGCCCGTGATGGACCGGCGCACCGGCAAGGTGGAGATCACCTCCCAGAACCACGGCTTTGCCGTGGACGCCCCCCTCGACGGCGCCACGCAGGCCCCGGAGGCACGCTACGGGCGGGTGGAAGTGAGCCACATCAGCCTGAACGACGACGTCGTGGAAGGCCTCGCCTGCCTGGACATCCCGGCGTTCTCCGTGCAGTACCACCCGGAAGCCGCGGCAGGACCGCACGATGCCGCCTACCTGTTCGACCGCTTCATCGAGCTCATGGAAGGCACACGGGACGGCCGGAACGCCAACGCGTCCAAGGACCCCGTGGACGCGGCCCACCCCGCAGGCGCTGACCACAAAAACGACAACAAGACTGAGGACAAGAAGTAATGCCGAAACGTACAGATCTCAAGAGCGTCCTCGTCATTGGTTCCGGCCCGATCGTCATCGGCCAGGCCGCCGAATTCGACTACTCCGGCACGCAGGCACTGCGTGTCCTCAAGGAGGAAGGCCTGCGCGTCATCCTCGTGAACTCCAACCCGGCCACCATCATGACCGACCCCGAGTTCGCCGACGCCACCTACGTTGAGCCCATCACCCCCGAGGTGGTGGAGAAGATCATCGCCAAGGAACGTCCGGACGCCGTCCTGCCCACCCTGGGCGGGCAGACCGCGCTGAACACTGCCATCGCCCTGGACAAGAACGGCGTACTGGAGAAGTACAACGTCGAGCTGATCGGCGCCAACATCGCCGCGATCGAGCTGGGCGAGGACCGTGAAAAGTTCAAGGGCGTGGTGGAACGCTGTGGCGCGGAATCCGCCCGCAGCCACATCATCCACAGCATGGATGAGGCCCTCACGGCGGCCGAAGACCTGGGCTACCCCATGGTGGTGCGCCCGTCCTTCACCATGGGCGGGCTGGGTTCCGGCCTGGCCTACAACGAACAGGACCTGCGCCGCATCGTCGGACAGGGCCTGCAGTACAGCCCCACCAGCGAGGTGCTGCTCGAAGAGAGCATCCTGGGCTGGAAGGAATACGAGCTCGAAATGATGCGGGACAAGAACGACAACGTGGTTGTCGTCTGCTCCATCGAGAACTTCGACCCCGTAGGCGTGCACACCGGAGACTCCATCACCGTGGCACCGGCGCTGACCCTCACCGACCGCGAATACCAGAAGCTGCGCGACGTCGCCATCGCCGTCATCCGCGAGGTGGGCGTGGACACCGGCGGCTGCAACATCCAGTTCGCCATCGATCCCAAGACCGGCCGCGTGGTGGTCATCGAGATGAACCCCCGCGTTTCCCGCTCCTCGGCACTGGCATCCAAGGCCACCGGCTTCGCCATTGCCAAGATCGCCACCAAGCTCTCGCTCGGCTACACCCTGGACGAGATCCCCAACGACATCACGCAGAAGACCCCCGCGTCCTTCGAACCCACCCTGGACTACGTGGTGGTCAAGGTCCCGCGGTTCGCCTTCGAAAAGTTCCCGGCAGCGGACAACACCCTCACCACCACCATGAAGTCGGTGGGCGAGGCCATGGCCATGGGCCGGAACTTCACCGAAGCCCTGCAGAAGGCCCTGCGCTCCCTGGAACAGAAGGGCTCGCAGCTGGACTTCAGCTCCGTCCCCGAATGGGAAGTGCCGGAGCTCATCGAAAAGGCCAAGCGCCCCACCACCGAGCGCCTGCACCAGGTCCAGCGCGCCCTCCTGGGCGGCGCCACCGTGGAACAGCTCTTCGAAGCCACCAAGATCGACCCCTGGTTCCTTGACCAGCTGGAGCTGCTCAACGAAATCTCCCGCGAAATCCGCCAGGCCGGCGCCCTGACCGCCGACATGCTCAAGCGCGCCAAGCGCCACGGTTTCTCCGACGAACAGATCGGCGCCCTGACGCACAACCCCGAGGCCGTGGTCCGCGGCGTACGCCAGGCGCTGGGCATCCGTCCCGTCTACAAGACCGTGGACACCTGCGCCGCAGAATTCGCCGCCTACACGCCGTACCACTACTCGGCATATGACGAGGAGGACGAGGTTGCGCTGCACTCCAAGCCGTCCATCCTGATCCTCGGCTCAGGGCCCAACCGCATCGGCCAGGGCATCGAGTTCGACTACTCCTGCGTCCACGCCTCCATGGCGCTGCGCAAGGCCGGCTACGAGACCGTCATGGTCAACTGCAACCCGGAAACCGTCTCCACCGACTACGACGTCTCCACCCGCCTGTACTTCGAGCCGCTGACGCTCGAGGACGTGCTGGAGGTCATCGCGGCCGAGGAACGCACCGGCGGCGTCATGGGCGTGTTCGTCCAGCTCGGGGGCCAGACCCCGCTGAAGCTGGCCCAGCAGCTGGCCGACGCAGGTGTCCCCATCCTGGGAACGTCCCCGGAGGCCATCGACCTCGCCGAGCACCGCGGCGCCTTCTCCCGGGTGCTGGACAAGGCCGGCCTGGTATCGCCCAAGAACGGCACCGCCGTCTCCTTCGAGGACGCCAAGAAGATCGCGGACGAGATCGGCTACCCCGTCCTGGTCCGTCCGTCCTACGTGCTGGGCGGCCGCGGCATGGAAATCGTCTATGACGAGCCCAACCTCTCCCGCTACATCGCCAACGCCACCGAAATCACCCCGGACCACCCCGTGCTGATTGACCGGTTCCTTGAGGACGCCGTCGAAATCGACGTCGACGCCCTCTATGACGGCACCGACATGTACCTGGGCGGCATCATGGAACACATCGAGGAAGCCGGCATCCACTCCGGCGACTCCGCCTGCGTCCTGCCGCCGATCACCCTGGGGAGCAACGTCGTCGAACGCGTCCGCACCGCTACCCGCGCCATCGCTGAAGGCGTGGGCGTCCGCGGCCTGATCAACATCCAGTTCGCGCTGGCCTCGGACGTCCTGTACGTCCTGGAAGCCAACCCCCGCGCGTCCCGGACCGTGCCGTTCGTGTCCAAGGCCACCGGCGTCCAGATGGCCAAGGCCGCGGCCCTCATCGGCACCGGCGTGACCATCAACCAGCTCCGCAGCGCCTACAAGATGCTGCCCGAAACCGGTGACGGCTCCACCCTGCCACTGGACGCCCCCGTCGCCGTCAAGGAAGCCGTCCTGCCGTTCAGCCGGTTCCGGACCCTTGAAGGCAAGGTGGTGGACTCCCTGCTCGGTCCCGAGATGCGTTCCACCGGCGAGGTCATGGGAATCGACAAGCACTTCGACACCGCCTTCGCCAAGAGCCAGGCGGCCGCCAACAACGCGCTGCCCACCGAGGGCAAGGTGTTTGTCTCCGTAGCCAACCGGGACAAGCGCTCGGTGATCATGGGCGTCAAGCGGCTCTCGGACCTCGGCTTCGAGATCGTCTCCACCGGCGGCACCGCCGACGTGCTGCGCCGCAACGGCATCCAGGCCACCCCGGTCCGCAAGGTCGCCGAGGGCAGCAGCGCCGAGGGTGAAGGCACCATCGCGGACCTCATTGTGGCCGGCGAGATCGACATGGTCTTCAACACCCCCTCCGGCGGCGAAGCCCGCAGCGACGGCTACGAACTGCGCGCAGCGGCGACGTCCATCGGCATTCCGTGCATCACCACGGTGGCCGAGTTCAACGCCGCGGTCCAGGCCATCGAAGCCCTGCGCACCTACGAGTGGTCCGTCACCAGCCTGCAGGAGCACGCCGCCGCGCTTGCGGAATCACAGAAGGCTGCGCTGCAGCATGCCTGAGCAGGTACCAGGCAGCAGGCCGGTATCCGCCGCCGGCCGGGAGTCCTTCGGCTCCCGGCTCGGCGCGGCCATGGCCGCCCGCGGCCCGCTCTGCGTGGGCATCGACCCGCATCCGGCACTGCTGAAGAGCTGGGGACTGGACGACGACGCCGCCGGGCTGAGGCGTTTTTCCCTCACCGTCCTGGAGGCGGTGGCTTCGCTCGCTGCCGCGGTAAAGCCCCAGGTGGCGCTCTACGAACGGCACGGATCGGCCGGTATGGCGGTCCTGGAGGAAGTCCTGGCCACCGCCCGGGACGAGTCCGTCCTGAGCATCGCCGACGCCAAGCGCGGCGACATCGGGTCCACCATGGCCGCCTATGCCGACGCCTGGCTCCGGGACGGGTCCCCGCTGGCGGCGGACTCCGTCACGCTGAGCCCCTACCTCGGCTTCGAGTCGCTGCGCCCCGCGCTGGACCTCGCGGCCGAAACCGGGCGCGGTGTCTTCGTGCTGGCGCTGACGTCCAACCCTGAAGGCGCTTCCGTCCAGCATGTTGGCGGTAAGGACTCGGTGGCCCGCAGGATCACGGCCGCCGCAGCGGCCGAAAATGCCCGGTACGGGGGCAGCCTGGGTTCCGTGGGCCTGGTGGTTGGCGCCACCGTTGGCAGTGCCCTGAAAGACCTTGAACTCGACCTCGCTGCCGTCCGCGGGCCCATCCTCGCCCCCGGCCTGGGGGCGCAGGGGGCAACGCCGGCCGACCTCCGCTCCACCTTCGGCGACGCCTACCCGCTGGTCCTGGGAACCTCCAGCCGCGACATCCTTTCGGCAGGCCCGCACATGGGTGGCCTGCGGGAGGCGGCCCTGCGGACGCTGGATGGGCTGCGGGGACAATAGGCTGCAATTGCCCGGATGCATTGATTCGGGCTGCACCAAAGGGTAGTTTCAGGACAGGTCCAAGGGCGGCCGCCCTTGGATGAAATCCGCCGAATCCGGGGGTGTCCGTGATGGTCCTGCGACCTTTATCCGCATCTGAACGGGCCGACGCCCTGGGCAAGGCAGCGGCAGCCAGGGCCACCCGTGCGGCCGCCAAGGAAAGCCTTCGGAACGGCGACAGGTCCGCGGCGGACATTATCAGCTCCGCCCTGGAAGACGACGCACTGGCCAGGATGAAGGTCTCGGAACTGCTTGAGGCCCTTCCCGGCATCGGGAAGGTGCGGGCCGCCGCCATCATGCAGCAGCTGGGCATCGCGGCGTCCCGCAGGGTCCGGGGCCTGGGCGTCCACCAGCGCCGGGCGCTGGTAGATTTTATTGACGAGCATTGAGGCAGGCGGCGCCTGTCTTTCCCCCAACTGCGGCAAAAGGAATACGTGAGCAAGAAACCTGGACTGACAGTCCTCGCAGGTCCGACGGCTGTTGGCAAAGGCACCGTGTCCACCTACATCCGTGACAACTACCCCGAAGTATGGCTTTCCGTTTCAGCCACCACCCGGGCGCCCCGGCCCGGGGAAGTTGACGGCGTCCACTACTTCTTCAAGACCAAGGATGAGTTCGAGCGGCTTATCGCCGATGGTGAACTCCTGGAATGGGCCGTCGTCCATGGTCAGAACACCTACGGCACCCTGAAGAGCACCGTGAACCAGGCCATCGCGGAGGGCCGCTCCGTGCTGCTGGAGATCGACCTGCAGGGTGCGCGCCAGGTCAAGGCAGCCGTTCCGGACGCCCAGTTCGTCTTCCTGGCCCCGCCCACCTGGGACGAGATGGTCCGCCGGCTGGTGGGCCGGGGCACCGAAACACCGGAAGAACAGCAGCGACGCCTGGAAACCGCTAAACTGGAACTTGCTGCTGAACCGGAGTTCGACCACACCGTCATCAACGACGACGTCCGCCGGGCAGCGGACGAGCTAGTTTCACTCATGGGGCTGACACCGCATCCACACCTGCCGGAACCGTCAGCCCGCTAGGAATTTGGAGAATTCGTGTCCACGAACCTTGAAGGCATCATCAACCCGCCGATCGACTCGCTGCTTGAGGCAGCCGACTCCAAGTACGGCCTGGTGATCTTCGGTGCCAAGCGTGCTCGTCAGATCAACGCCTACTACGCCCAGCTGCACGAGGGCCTCTTCGAGTATGTCGGACCCCTGGTCGACACCAAGCTGAACGAAAAGTCGCTGTCGATCGCACTGCGCGAAATCAACGAAGGCAAGCTGGTTTCCACGCCGATCGAAGCCGCAGAGTAATCCTGCCGCTGAACTGACTTGCTGTTGACGGAGGTCACGTGCGCATAGTCCTCGGAGTCGGGGGAGGGATCGCCGCCTACAAGGTGGCATCGCTCCTCCGGCTTTTTACTGAAGCCGGCCATGACGTCACGGTGATTCCCACGGAGGCGTCCACCCGCTTCATCGGTACCGCCACCTGGGAGGCGCTGTCCGGAAACCCGGTCAGCAACAGTGTCTTTGATGACGTGCACCTGGTGAACCACGTCCGCCTTGGCCATGAGGCGGACCTCGTGGTGGTGGCACCTGCCACAGCGGACCTCCTGGCGAAGGCTGCCACCGGCCAGGCCGGGGACCTGCTCACCAACACCCTGCTGATGGCCCACGGCCCGGTGCTGTTCGCCCCCGCGATGCACACGGAAATGTGGCAGCATCCGGCCACCCGGGCCAACGTTGAGACGCTCCGCGGCCGGGGCGCAGCCGTCCTGGAACCCGCCTCCGGCAGGTTGACCGGGGCAGACTCAGGTCCCGGCAGGCTTCCGGAACCCCAGGTGATCTTCGACGCAGCCATGGCCCTGGTCCAGGGACGCAGTGATTACCAGTTGCCCCTTGCCGGCCGCACCGTCACCATCAGCGCCGGCGGCACCCGCGAACCGCTGGACCCCGTGCGCTTCCTTGGCAACCGGTCATCCGGCAAGCAGGGAGTGGCCCTTGCGGTCGCAGCGCGGAACGCCGGGGCTACCGTGCGCCTGCTGGCAGCCCACATGGACGTTCCGCCGCCCGCCGGCGTGGAGGTGGTCCGCGTGGAGACCGCCCTGCAACTTCGGGAAGCCGCACTGGAAGCCGCCGCCGTGTCCGACGTCGTCATCATGTCCGCGGCCGTGGCCGATTTCCGCCCGGCGGAAGTCTCGGACACCAAGATCAAGAAACGGGACGACACCGCCGATCCCGTCATCACCCTGGTCCGCAACCCGGACATCCTGCAGGAGCTCGTGGAGCAGCGCAACGCGGGTGCCGGCGAGGCCGGGCAGCTCATCGTCGGATTCGCCGCCGAAACCGGGGACAGCCAGGGCGACGTCCTGGCATATGCGGAAGCAAAGCTCCAGCGGAAAGGCTGCGACCTGCTGGTGGTGAACCACGTAGGAGCGGACAAGGTCTTTGGCCACGACTCCAACTCGGTGGTCATCCTGTCGCGCTCCGGCTCCGAACCACAGGAAGCTTCGGGAACCAAGACAGAGGTTTCGGAAGCCATCGTCCGCCGCATCAGCTTTGAACTGAACCGTGTTTCGTCCACTTGAACCTGTTTCGCCCCTCGCCTGAAGTGTTTCCGGCCACCTTTGCTTAGCACGGGGACATCTACCGACTTCTCCCTGACGGGAGTGCCACCACCAACCAGTAAGGTAGTTGAGTGACTTTACCGCTGCACCTTCCCCACACCCATGGGGCCACGCCCTCCGCGCTCCGGCTTTTCACGTCCGAATCGGTCACCGAAGGCCATCCGGACAAGATCTGCGACCAGATCAGTGACGCCATCCTGGACGCGCTGCTGGCCGCGGACCCCGAATCCCGCGTGGCTGTGGAAACGATGGCCACCACGGGCCTGGTGCACGTGGCAGGCGAAGTCACCACCGACGCGTACGTCGAAATCCCGCAGATCGTCCGCGAGACCATCCTGGGCATCGGCTACGACTCCTCAGCCAACGGCTTCGACGGCGCCCGCTGCGGCGTGTCCGTCTCCATCGGCCAGCAGTCCAACGACATCGCCGGCGGCGTGTTCAACTCCCTCGAGGCACGCGAAGGCCGCCAGGAGGACGACTATGACCTCCAGGGTGCCGGCGACCAGGGCCTGATGTTCGGCTACGCCAGCGATGAAACCCCTTCCTACATGCCTACGCCCATCTGGCTGGCCCACCGGCTGTCCGAGCGGCTCACCGAAGTCCGCAAGACCGGCGGGCTGCCGTATCTTCGCCCCGACGGCAAGACCCAGGTGACGGTCGGCTACGACAAAGACGTGCCCGTTTCCGTGGAAACCGTGGTGATTTCGAGCCAGCACGCGGAGGGGGCAAGCCTGGAGCAGTTGCGCGCCGACCTTGCCGCCATCGTCATTGAACCCGTCCTCGCGGGCGCCAACCTGGACATCTCACGGACGGCAAATATCCTCAATCCTGCCGGCGAGTTCGTCATCGGCGGCCCGGTGGGCGACGCCGGCCTCACCGGCCGCAAGATCATTGTGGACACCTACGGCGGTATGGCCCGCCACGGCGGCGGCGCCTTCTCGGGGAAGGACCCGTCCAAGGTGGACCGCTCCGCCGCGTACGCCATGCGCTGGGTTGCCAAGAACGTGGTGGCCGCTGGACTGGCCAAGCGCGCGGAGATCCAGATCGCGTACGCCATCGGCCAGGCCCGGCCGGTGGGAACCTACGTGGAGACGTTCGGCACCGAGACGGTGGATCCGGCCCGGATCAGCGCAGCAATCGCGGAAATCTTCGACCTCCGTCCGCGCGCCATCATCGATGCCCTGGATCTGAAGCGCCCCATCTACGCCAAGACCGCCGCCCACGGGCACTTCGGCCGGGATGAGCCCGACTTCACCTGGGAGCGCCTGGACCGGGTGGACGACCTGAAGGCATTCTTCAACGCCTAGCCGGCTTCCGCCGGCTGCCGGACGTCCAATGTCAGTGCCCGGTGCTTGGCTGATCCTGTCCAACCCGTCAGCTGAACGGAGGTGACCGCCATGGTTGCTGGCAGTTCCGTCCAGCCGTCCCTGCTCCAGGGCTTCCCTGCACGTCCCGTGCAAGGCGGCGTCACCGTGGCGGAGCAGCTTCCGGTGGCGCGGGTGCTCATTGAGTCCTCGCTGCCTCACCTGGACCGCCCATTCGACTATGCCGTCCCGGCCGCGCTTGACCAGGCAGCCCAGCCTGGGGTCCGGGTCAAGGTCAAGTTCAACGGCCAGGACCTCAGTGGATTCGTCCTGGAACGCGTGGCACAGTCCGACGCCGGACACACCCTTGTACCCCTGGCAAAAGTTGTGTCCCCGGTCCAGGTCCTTACGCCGGCCGTCCGGGACCTTGCCACGGCGGTCGCTGCACGGTATGCGGGGACGGTCAGCGATGTCCTGCGCCTAGCCGTTCCACCCCGGGTTGCCAGGCTGGAAAAGGACTTTCCGGACTCGTTGGACATCCCCGACGCCGAAGCCGTGCAGGACGTCCAGGGCAGCCCCGGATCTTCAGCCTGGGGCACACTCCGCACAGGTGCCGCTTTCCTGCGGCACCTGGCCGCCGGTGGATCTCCGCGGGCCGCCGTCAATCCGCTGCAGGGCTACGGGACTGCCGGTTGGCCGGCCATGCTTGCCCAGGCCGCCGCTGCAGCGTATTCCTCCGGAAGGGGCGCCCTGCTGGTGGTGCCTGACTACCGGGACCTGGACCGCCTGGAGCAGGCACTCAATGACCTGGTGCCGGACGCTGCCGTAGCCAGGCTGACCGCCGACGACGGGCCCACGCCCCGGTACCGGAACTTCCTGCGCCTGCTCGCGGGCAAGGCCACCATCGCCATCGGTACACGCTCGGCCGCCTTCGCCCCGGTGCAGGACCTGGGGCTCGTGGCGTGCTGGGACGACGGCGACGACCTCCATATCGAGCAGCGCGCACCGTACGCCCACGCACGGGAGGTCCTGCTCCTTCGCGCCGAGCAGGAGGGTACGGCCTGCCTCCTTGCCGGGCACGCGCGCAGCACCGAGGTCCAGCGTCTGGTGGAAGCCGGCTGGGCCGTCCCGGTTGACACTGAGCGTGCCACCGTCCGCAGGACGGTTCCCCGCGTGGTCAGCACGGCAGACAGCTTCGAGCAGGGGCGGGACCCACTGGCCACCATCGCGCGCCTGCCGCACGCTGCCTGGCAGGCCGCCAAGGAAGGTCTTGAGCGTGGCCCTGTCCTGGTCCAGGTTGCCAGGGCAGGGTACGCGCCGTCACTGGTGTGTGAAACCTGCCGGGAGCCGGCCCGCTGCGGGAACTGCCAGGGGCCCCTTGCGCTGGCCGGCACCTCCGCGCTTCCCCAATGCCGCTGGTGTTCCACGCCGGCGCCGGACTGGAAGTGCTCCCACTGCGGCGCCCGGCGGCTGCGGAAAGGTTCCACCGGAGTCCTCCGTACAGCCGAGGAGCTTGGCCGGGCCTTTCCCGGCACAACGGTCATCACGTCGTCCGGCGACCAAGTGAAAGCCACGGTGGGGGCGGGAAAGTCGCTGGTGGTGGCGACCGTGGGGGCCGAACCGGTGGCGGAGGCCGGGTATGCCGCCGCCCTGCTGCTGGACGGCGATTCCCTGCTGCGCCGGGAGACTCTCCGGGCGGGCGAAGACACGGTACGCCGCTGGTTCAACGCCGCTGCCCTCGTCCGTCCCGCCCCGGACGGCGGGCTGGTGGTGGTCACCGCCACGGACACAGCAGCCACCGGCGCGCTGCTGCGCTGGGATCCGGCCGGCTATGCCCAGCGGGAACTGTCCCTGCGCGTGGAACTGCAGCTTCCCCCAGCGGTGCGCATCGCCTCGGTCACCGGGCCGCGCGCCGCCGTCGAACACTACACAGGTGCCGTGGAAGCGGACCTCGCCGGCGCGGGGATAACTATCCGCACCGCCGGTCCGGCGCCGCTGGTGCTCACCGCACCGCCTTCCGGCCGGCGCTCGGCCGAGGACGTCCGGACCCTGCTGTTCTTCCCCTATGGCCAGGCCGCCGCCGTCGTCCGTGTCCTGCGGGTGACCCGCGCAGCCGTGGCCGCCAAACGGGCCACGGACCCTGTGCAGCTGCGCCTGGACGGTGTTGACGTCCTCTAGGCTGGGGACGTCCTGTGACGGCCAGGGCAATGGTGCCTTGGGGACGTCCTCAGCGGCGCCTTTTCGCCACGACCTCGTGTGCCGCTTCCACCAGTTGGCGGGCCGATTCATCCCAGCTGAACTCCCGCGCCCGGGCCAGGGAGCGGCGCGACATGTCCTGCCAGTGCGCGTCGTCCTGCAGCTGCGCAACCGCGTCCGCGAACTGCCCGGGTGACTCCGGGGCCACGTAGGTGGCGGCGTCCGCGCCGACTTCCCGGAAGATGGGAATGTCGCTGGCGATCACCGGGGTACCCACGGCCATGGCCTCGACCAGGGGAAGGCCGTATCCCTCGGCCCGGGACAGGCTCACCAGCGCCGTCGCCCGGCGCAGCAGGCCGTCATACTCTGCGTCCGTCACGCCGTTGTGGAACACCACGGAGGCGCCCGGCGGGATGAGGCTTTCCAGTTCCGCCCGCCGCTCCGGCGTGATCCGGCTCAGCAGGTGCAGCGTGTATTTGGGCAGTCCGGCCATGCCGGCCACCATGGTTTCCACGTTCTTGTAGGGCATGAACGAACCCATGTAAATGATGGTCTTGTCCGAGCCGTCGCCAGGCTGGCGAGGTTCCTGCGCCGGTTGGGGAGCGTTGGCGATGATGCGGACGGGCCGGCGCGTCAGCCGGTACTTGGCCATCAGCGCCTCCGTGGTCCTGCTGATGGTGGCCACGGTGTCGGCCCGGTTGAGGAGCAGCCGCTGCGGCCAGAACGCTTTGTGGTAGAGGCGCCAGAGCAGCCGGACGGGGGCCGGCAGGAAGCCCGGGGGAGCGGGGTGCTCATAGTAGATGAGGTCGTGCAGCGTGAGGATCAGCCCGTACTTCCGGCCCCAGGTACCCATGGTCTGCATGGGGCACACCACCACGTCAGCCCCGGTGGCATTGACCTTCCGGGCAACGAACAGCTCCAGCGGCGACAGCGGACTGCTGATGAGCGTGTACGGCACGTCCGGCAGGAGGGCCAGCTGCCGGACGTCGGAAACCAGCATGGAGACATCCGCGATTTTTGCCGTGGCAGCGATCAGGCTGGCTCCGTAGCGGCTGATGCCGTCGTGATGGTCGGTACGGGTGAAACGTGCATCAATGACGATCTTCACGCGGGGTGGTCCTTCAGGAAGCTGCGGATGTGTCGGGCGGCCGGCTCCGGCGTTTCGTAGTGGATCAGGTGTCCGACGCCGGGAATCACCTTCAGTTCCCCGTCCGGAAGCAGTGACAGGAGGCGGTGCTGGCTGGGAAGGGTGGCGATTTCATCCTTTTCGCCCGCGATGAGCAGCACGGGAAGTTCCAGTTGTCCGGCCACCTCCGCCACGTGGTTGCTGACGGAGGCCGTGAACGACTCCAGCAGGCTGTCCCGGTCCGCGAAGGAACTGAAGTAGGCGTGGTGCTGGCCGTGGATGAAAGCCCTCAGCTCCCGGTCGCGGGTCTTGGCCATGGCCTCGCTCATGACCCGCACAATCAGCCGGTTGCGCAGCAGGGCCAGGCCCGGCCCGCGGGGGAGCCGTGCCGCCAGCCGGTAATACAGGACTGCCAGCCGCGTCATCACGCCCTTGGGTCCTTCCAGCGCCGGAGCAGCGATGGGGTTGATGAGGATCAGGGGACGCACGGCCTCCGGGTTGTTGGCCACGAAGTACGCAGCAAGGATGGAGCCGAATGAATGTCCCAGCAGCACGGTTTCCGGCCCCAGTCCCTGGGACGCCATAAAGTCACTGATGAACTGCCCGTAGCGCTCCACCGAGTGCGGGTCCCGGGCAAAGGCATCGGAGCTGCCGAAGCCGGGCAGGTCCGGCATGATGATGCGCATCTCCGGCAGTTTGTCCGCGACGCGCAGGAGCCCGTGGTGGTCGCCGCGGAACCCATGGACCACCAGGATGGTGCGGGTCTCCGGCGTTTCCTGCAGGGGCGCATAGGTCCAGAAGGCCACCGTGCCGCCGTCGATGGTCACGGTGGAGGCTGAGGTGCGGGCGGAAAGCCCCGCGCTCAGGTACGCAGGCGCAGGGGAGGTCCCCGGATTTACGGTGTCCATGCGCGGGCCTAGTTGACGTTGTCCGGGTGCGAGCCCGTCCGCTGCCCGCGGTCCAGCGCGTTGATGGCCGCCAGGTCGCGTTCGGAGAGTTCGAAATTGAAGACGTTAAGGTTCTCCCGGATCCGCACTTCGGAACTGGCCTTGGGAATGGCGATGTTCCCCAGCTGCATGTGCCAGCGAAGGATCACCTGCGCAGGCGTCCGGCCGTGCTCGGCGGCGCAGGCCTGGATCACCGGATCGGCCAGGACCTGGCCGCGGCCCAGCGGGCTCCACGCTTCTGTCCGGATGCCCAGGCCGGCGTGCTTGCTGCGCAGTTCCTCCTGCTGCAGCCACGGGTGCAGTTCGATCTGGTTGACGGCGGGAACCACCTCGGCACTTTGGAGCAGGCGGTCAAGGTGTGCCGGCTGGAAGTTGCTGACGCCAATGGCACGGACCCTGCCTTCGCGGTACAGCGTTTCCAGGGCCCGGTAGGTTTCCGGGAACAAGCCACGGCGTGGGCAGGGCCAATGGATGAGGTACATGTCCACGTAGTCCAGTCCCAGGTTGACCATGGAGTCGTCGAAAGCCCGCAGCGTGGCGTCGTAGCCGTGGTGGTCGTTCCACACTTTCGTGGTGATGAAGATGTCCTCCCGGCTCAGGGACGGCGACAGTTCCCCGGAGCCGCCGCTGCCTGTCCCGTCGCCCAACTGGGAACTGATGCCGCGGGCCACGCCGGTTTCGTTCCCGTACATGGCGGCGGTATCGAAGTGGCGGTAGCCGGCGGCGAGCGCGGTGGCCACGAGCCCTTCCGCATCTGCTGCCGGCACTTTGTACAGCCCAAAGCCGAGCTGGTCTATCAGCACGCCGTTGTTCAGGCTGAGCCGGGGTGAGGTTCTCATGGCAACGACTCTACCCACTTCAGCTGGTCAGTCCCTCGTAATCGACCAGGCGGCGTGCGGTGGCTTCGTCCAGGATCAGGTCGGTGGCCAGCCTCGCTGCCAGGGCGCCGCGCAGGCCGTTGATCTTGGAAACCCCCGACACCACGCAGATCCTGCGGCGCACCTGCCGCAGCTGGGCAAGCGCCGGACCGGTGGACCTTTCGTTCAGGACGATCCCGTCGGAGGACCCGTCGGCGCGGAAGAAGACCGTGGCGACGTCACCCACCACGTCCGAGTTGGCAAGGGCGTTCAGGTCGTCCTCATCGAGGTACCCGCCCGCGTAGACGTGGCTGGGATAGTCGGCGTGCACGGAACCCACACCGAAGATGGCGATGCTCATCTTTGCCTGCAGCTCCAGCACGCGCTGCACGCTGCGTTCATTCCACATTGCCGTCTTGGTGGCGGCGTGGTCGAAGAAGGCCGGAACCGGGAACTGCTCCACCCGGGCTCCGTACGCACTGCCGAACCTGCGCATGATGTCGCTGGCATAGGTAATGCCCGTGGTGTGCATGTTGCCGGCGCCGTTGAGCTGGACGATCACGCTGTCATGCGTGATTTTCCTGGTGAGGTGCCGGCTGACTGCACTGAGCGTTGATCCCCAGGCCACGCCGATAATGGCGTTGGAATCCACCAGGGGCCCGATGGTGCGCGCCGCCTGCATGGCCACGCGGTCGAGGGTTTCGGCTTCGTTGAGCGTGCCAAGGATGGGAACCACGTGGACATCAAGGTTGTACCGGCGGCGGATGATCCCTTCCAGTTCGGGTCCGGTGTCCAAAGGGTTGCGGATTTGGATCTGCACCAGGCCCGAATCCCGTGCGGACGACAAAAGGCGGGAAACCGTGGACCGTGACGTGCGCAGTTCACGCGCGATCGCGTCCATGGTGAGGTCCTGCAAGTAGTACATTTGTGCAGCTCGGAGGGCATCTGCGTCCCGTGAAAGTGCCATCTCACTTCCATTCTGCACGTTCGTGCATAGTCCTTGACTCCATTTTCCATTTCTCCGAACAATAGAGCAGAACGGCGGCGCTATCCAGTGCGTCCGCATCACACAAAGCCCCAAGGGAGTCGTTTTGGGACCCAAGGATTCAACTGTTCAACCCTCCTCTGTTTCAGTGCCCCGGCCGGGGGCCGGGCGCGCGTCCGTCCACAGTTTGCGGCAACGTCCGCACGCGAAGGTGCTGGTTGTTGGCGGTGGCATCAACGGAGTGGGCACCTTCCGTGATCTGGCACTCCAGGGCGTCGATGTCGCGCTCGTGGAACGCGGAGATTACTGCCAGGGTGCCAGCGGTGCGTCCTCGCACATGATCCATGGCGGAATCCGCTACCTCGAGAACGGCGAGTTCCGCCTGGTCCGGGAGTCCGTGGTGGAACGCAACCGCCTGCTCAGGATTGCGCCGCACTATGTCAAGCCGCTGCAGACAACCATCCCCATCTTCAGCACCTTCTCCGGCATCCTCTCGGCACCGCTGCGCTTCCTGACCCACAAGCAGCAGGGAAAGCCCAAGGAGCGTGGAGCGTTCCTCATCAAGGTGGGGCTTAGTCTCTACGATTCGTTCTCCAGGAACGGCGGGACGGTACCGCGGCACCAGTTCAGGACCCACAAGGCAGCCCTCGGGGAACTGCCCGCCCTGCGGCCCGACGTCAAATACACGGCCACCTACTTCGACGCGTCCGTCCACAACCCGGAGCGGCTGACCCTGGACGTCCTGCAGGACGGCGAAAAGGCCGGACGCGCCGGTAACGCGAGGGGCACCAGCGCACAGGGTGACACGGCCCGCGCCAGCAATTACCTGTCACTCCAATCCATGTCTGCAACCCCCAATCCGGGAACCGGCAGGGGAAGCACTGTCCGCCTTCGCGACGAACTGACCGGTGAGGAATTCGACTTCACTGCGGACATCATCGTCAACACCACCGGGGCCTGGGTGGACCACACCAACCAGGCAATGGGTGCGGCATCCTCGTTTATGGGAGGCACCAAGGGGTCCCACATCGTGCTGGACCACCCGGGCCTCCTCGCCGCCTGCCGCGGCCGGGAAATCTTCTTTGAGCACACCGACGGCCGGATCGTCCTCATCTACCCCATGGGCGACCGGGTTCTCGTGGGCACCACGGACGTTGATGCGGACATGTCGGAGGACGCCGTCTGCACCGACGAGGAGATCCAGTACTTCTTTGACCTGATCAACCACGTCTTCCCCTCGGTCGACGTCACACCAGAGGACATCGTGTACACGTTCTCGGGTGTCCGCCCCCTGCCCAGCCATGACGCCACCCAGCCCGGCTTCGTCTCACGTGATTACCGCATCGAACGCCGCGCGTCCGCACCTGAGGGGAGCGGCGCCGTCGTGCTGAGCCTGGTGGGCGGCAAATGGACCACCTTCCGTGCCCTTGCCGAGCACCTGACCAACGAGGTCCTCAATGAACTCGGCGTGCAGCGCAAGGTGTCCACGGCGCAGCTCCCCATCGGCGGCGGCGCCGGTTTCCCTGCCGACGAAGCTGGCGTGCAGAAATGGATCAAGGCCCACATAGCCGGCGGCCGGGATGCAGACCGCACGGCCGGACTGCTGACCCGCTACGGGACCCGGGCCGAAGAGGTCATCGCCTACCTCGATGCCGAGCCCGACCACGCGCTGCGGTCCACCCGTGAACTGAGCGTCCGTGAACTGGAATTCATGGTGGCCAATGAGCAGGTGGGGCACCTGGTGGACGTCCTCATCCGGCGTACCTCCCTGGCCTTCCGCGGACTGGTTACCGGTGAACTCCTCAACGAAGTGGCGGAAGTCCTGTCCGCCCCGCTCCAGTGGGACGCGGCGGCGCGCGCCGCCGAGATCAAGCACGCACAGGACGTGCTGCAGCGTTTCCACCGCGTGGAAACGCACAGCCTGGTCGCCTAAGGCCAGGTTTCCGGCCGGGGCGTTACAGCGTCCCGGCCACACGGTCCTTCACCAGCGGAGGACCGACAACTAAACAAAGAAATGGAGTCAAAGATGTCTCTAGGAATAGTCTTCCTTTCCGAAGTCTTTGGCACGGGCATGCTGACCCTGTTGGGTTGCGGCGTCGTTGCCAACGTGGCTTTGCGGGGGACAAAAGGCAACAGTGGCGGCTTCCTGATGGTCACTTGGGGATGGGGCATTGCCGTCTTCTGTGGTGTCTTCGTCGCCGCCAAGTCGGGCGCGCACCTGAACCCTGCCGTCACGCTCGGCCTGCTGCTCAATGGCAAGGCTGAATATGCGCCGGGAGTCACCGTAGACTTCGCTTCCACCCTCACCTACTTCGGTGGCGAGATGGTGGGTGCATTCCTTGGTGCCGTGGTCTGCTGGCTGGCCTACAAGCAGCACTTCGACGACGAACCCGAGCCTGCCAGCAAGCTTGGGACCTTTTCCACCGGCCCTGCCATCCGGTCCACCCCATGGAACCTGATCACCGAAATCATCGGCACTTTTGTGCTGGTCTTCGTCATCCTCACCCTCGGCGGTACCCCCTCAGGGCTCGGCCCGCTGGCAGTGGCGCTGCTCGTGGTCGGTATCGGTGTTTCCCTCGGCGGCCCCACCGGCTACGCCATCAACCCTGCCCGTGACCTGGGACCGCGCATCGCCCACGCTGTGCTTCCCATCAAGGGCAAGGGCTCCAGCGACTGGAGCTATTCGTGGATTCCTGTGGTTGGCCCGCTTGTAGGCGGCGCCCTGGGTGGACTCGTCGCCCGGATTGTCCCGATCATCATCACGGCCGCTTCCTGACCCGTACTCATCACAGCCATTAACAAGACAAGGACGTCATCATGAACCAGTACGTAATCGCCATTGACCAGGGCACCACCAGCACCCGCGCCATCATCTTCGACCACAGCGGCGCCATAGTCTCCTCCGGCCAGATGGAACATGAGCAGATCTTCCCGCAGGCAGGATGGGTGGAACACGACGCCGCGGAAATCTGGAACAACACCCGTGAGGTCATCGGCTCGGCCCTCTCCAAGGCGAACCTGACGCGGCACGACATTGCCGCCGTCGGCATCACCAACCAGCGTGAGACAGCCGTCGTGTGGGACAAGACCACAGGCAAGCCGGTGTACAACGCCATCGTGTGGCAGGACACCCGCACCCAGGACATCGTCGACGAACTGGGCAGGGACGGCGGCGCGGACCGTTTCAAACAAAAGGTGGGCCTGCCGCTGGCCACCTACTTCTCCGGCACCAAGATCAAATGGATCCTGGACAACGTTGACGGCGCCCGCGAAAAAGCAGAGGCCGGGGACCTGGTGTTCGGCAACACCGACGCCTGGGTCCTCTGGAACCTCACGGGCGGCGTGGACGGCGGTGTCCACGTCACCGATGTCACCAACGCCTCCCGGACCCTGTTCATGGACCTCGAAACCCTGCAGTGGGACGACGAAATCCTCGGGATCTTTGGCGTGCC
This sequence comes from Arthrobacter sp. NicSoilB11, assembly GCF_019977375.1. Classification (NCBI taxonomy): domain Bacteria; kingdom Bacillati; phylum Actinomycetota; class Actinomycetes; order Micrococcales; family Micrococcaceae; genus Arthrobacter; species Arthrobacter sp. NicSoilB11. The sequence goes on along the minus strand of NZ_AP024657.1, from coordinate 2,279,882 downwards.
GCGAAGCATGATGCCGGAGATCAAGTCCTCCTCAGAGGTTTACGGCACCGTCCACAGCTCGCAGCTGCTGCGGGAAACGCCGGTGGCGGGCATCCTGGGCGACCAGCAGGCCGCCACATTCGGCCAGGCCGCCTTTGAAGCAGGAGAAGCCAAGAACACCTACGGCACCGGCTGCTTCCTGATCTTCAACACGGGCGAGGAGATTGTCCACTCGAAGAACGGGCTGCTGACCACCGTGGGCTACAAGCTGGGCGATGCCAAGCCGCACTACGCCCTGGAAGGTTCAATCGCCGTCACCGGCTCGCTGATCCAGTGGCTGCGCGACAACCTGGGCATGATCAGCAGCGCCCCCGAGGTGGAAACCCTGGCCGCATCCGTCAAGGACAACGGCGGCGTCTACATCGTCCCCGCGTTCTCCGGCCTCTTCGCCCCGTACTGGCGCTCCGACGCGCGGGGGGCCATCGTGGGCCTGACCCGGTTCGTCAACAAGAACCACATCGCCCGGGCAGCCCTGGAGGCCACGGCATTCCAGACCCGCGAGGTACTGGACGCCGTCAACGCGGACTCCGGCGTTCCGCTGACGGAACTGAAGGTCGACGGCGGCATGGTCGCCAACGACGCATTGATGCAGTTCCAGGCGGACATCCTCGGTGTCCCGGTGATCCGGCCCAAGGTCATCGAGACCACGGCGCTGGGGGCAGCCTACGCGGCTGGCCTGGCTGTTGGCTTCTGGAAGGACCTGGGCGAGTGCTCAGCCAACTGGTCTGAGGACAAGCGCTGGGAACCGCAGATGGACAAGGCCGAACAGGACCGCCAGATGCGCCTCTGGAAGAAGGCTGTCACCAAGTCCATGGACTGGGTCGACGAGGACGTGCGCTAGGCAGCACTCTCTGCGGCCCGGGCGGCATTGGACAATCCGGGCAGCAGTGAACAGGGAGGGCGGCATTGGTGCCGCCCTCCCTGTTCACGGGCTCCGGTCAGGAGATGTCCGGTTCCGAGGCTCAATCGCAGAGTTGGGCCCGCGGTGTCTTCGCGTAAACGCTCCTGCTGACCTCGTAGCCCCTCGTGTCCTGCTCCAGGGCCTCCTCATTGACGCGGGCGAAGTGCCGGGCGTCCAGCTGCCGCACTTTCACCAGATCCATGAATTCCTGGTCGGAACCGCCCACTGCAGTGACCTTCACCAGTCCGGTTCCGGCTGAATAGAACTTTCGCTGATGCCCGGCGTCAGGTGGTTCCAGGGGGTTGAATTCATCGATCACCAGCACGTCGTTGTAGCAGCCCGTAGGAACACAAACGTGCTGGTCCTGCTTGAAGACTTGCCCGCAGTCAAGGAAATCCACCTTCGGTGCGTACGCCTGCACATACGGAGGAGTATCTGTCCGGGGCGTGGCCTTCATTGCGATACCGGCCTGCGCCTTCGCGATGCCGCTGATGAAGGTGCTTGGTGCGCCGGCCAACTTGCCGTTTTCGTATTCCTCGGGGTATTCGCCGAACAGCCAGACGGCGCCGCTGGTGCTCTGCGCGAAGAACGCCAGCTCGGATTCGACCAGTTCGCCGTTGTCATAATCGCGGTCCCAGACCACCTGCGTGGTGATGCCGTCAATCACTTTCGTCAGCCCTGTCACGGTGCTGACCACGCTGTGCGCGTGGACGCCGTCCGAAGAGGACACCTCCCCAGTGGTTGTGAATTGCATGCCCGGCTTGAGCGGGAACCATTTGTTGTCGATATGCGGTTTTGTCTGGAAATCAGAAGGGTCGAAGTTGATCGCAGAGCCGGGACCGCAGAGCTCCGGTGGTTGTTGTGCCGCGGCCGCGGTGGCGGCGGACGTCACGGTGAGCGTCGCCAGGACAAGCATGAGCGTGGAGCCGTATGCGGTGAATCGCTTTTGTCGATGGAACATGGCCGGCCTTTCGTTGTGAGTGGGTTTTGTGCACCCGGCCGCTATCCAGCGGGGGCTGGTTCCGGGTTGGGGCGGCGAGTGCCGCGGGCCGGGCGCCGCTTGGCGAAGCGGAGGTACAGCGACGGCACAATGAAGAGGTTCAGCAGGGTGGACGTGACGAGGCCGCCCAGGATGACCACTGCCATGGGGTGTTCGATTTCGTGGCCCGGGACATTCCCCATGACCACCAGGGGCACCAGGGCCAATCCGGTTGCCAGGGTGGTCATGAGGATCGGGGACAGCCGCTCGGCTGCCCCGCGCAGCACCAGGTCACGGCCAAAGGTCTCACCCTCGTCCCTTTCCAGATGCTGGCAGTGGCTGATGAGCAAAATGCCGTTGCGCGCAGCGATACCCATCACCGTCAGGAAGCCCACAACCGAGCCCAGGGAAAGGATCCCGCCGGACATGAAAGCGGCGAAAACCCCGCCCACCAAGGCGATCGGCAGGGTCAGAAGGGACAGTACGGCGAGCCGCCAGCTCCGGAATGATGTTTGGAGGAGCAGGAGGATCAGGACGAGGGCAGCGGCGGCGAAAATCATCAGGCGGTTCGTGGCCGCCTCACGTTCGGTGTATTCGCCTAGCAGCTGCACGCTGTAACCGGCCGGCAGGTCCAGGGTGTCAAGGCGTTGCTGCAGCTCGCGGGCGACGTTGCCGAGGTCTGCGCCCGATGCCAGGAACGATCCAACTTCAACGCGGCGCGATCCGTTGGTACGGTCAATCTGGTTCGGCACCGGCTGAAGGGCCACGGTGGCCAGATCAGCGAGGCGGACCCGCTGGCCGGTGGGCGTGTCGATCGGCAGGTCTTCGATGCTGGTAACGCTGGACCGGGTGGCGGGAGTGCTCCAGACGTGGACGTCGTAGGCACGTCCGTCGCGGAAGACGTCGCCTACCTCCTCGCCAGCCACGAGCGTGGCTGCCGCACGTCTCACATCGCCAGGTTTCAGTCCGTATTTCTGTGCCTGGGCCAGGTTGACCGTGACAGAGATCTGCGGAACCTCAACCTCAAGGGAGACATGGGCGTCCTGGGTGCCGTGGATGCCGTCCAGGATGTCTTTGACCCGTTGGGCCTGTTCACGCAGCACGTTGAGGTCATCCCCGTAAACGCGGACGAGGATCGGCTCACTGGCTCCCGTGAGGACCTCTTCGATCCGTTCCTTCAGGTAGGTCTGGACGTCCCGGTGCAGGCCGGGATACCCGTTGACAACGTCCTGCACGGCGGCGAGCGTCTCGTCGTAGTTGGCGTGACGGTCAATGCTGATCCAGTGCTCGCCCGCGTTGACGCCAACAATCTCGTCGGCGGTGAAGGCCTGACCAATGTGTGTACCGCAATTCAGGACGCCGGGCACTTTGAGGAACTCCTCGCAGCCGCGCTGGGAGATCCGATATTCCTCCGCGGCTGACGTTCCCGGCTGTGAGACCCAGTGCATCAGGAAGTCCCGTTCCTTGAAAGTGGGGAACAGGGATGAGCCCAGGAGGGGTGCTATCGCCAAACCTGCCAGGGCGACGACTCCAAATCCCGCGTAGCCGTAGCGGGGCCGCTTCATCATGCCTGAAAGGACCGCGTGGTAGCCGCGCTTGAGCACGCGGACGAGGGGAGCGTCACGCTCCTCCAGTTTGGCGTTACCGAGGAGGATCAGTGCCAGGGCCGGAGTGACCGTCAGCGCCACCAGCATTGAGGCGAGTACTGCCAGCGTGTAGGTGATTGCCAGCGGCCGGAAGAAGACGCCCGTCAGTCCATCCAGGAAGAAGATGGGTACTGCCGCCACCACAATGATCAGGGTGGCATAGACGATGGGGCTCCGCATTTCGAGCGAGGCTTTCAACACCACCGAGGACGTGGATTCGCCGCTGCCCCGGGCGCGGTGCTGCCGCAGCCGCCGCATGATGTTTTCGACGTCGATGATGGCGTCATCGACCACGACACCGACCGCAATGACCAGCCCCGCAAGGACCATCGTGTTGATCGAACTGGCGGTGAAATACAGGACCAGGGCAGCTGTGAGCAAGGACAGCGGAATCGCGATGAGGCTGATGAGGGCTGTCCGCCATTGGAAGAGGAAAGCGCCCAGGATCAGGACGACGAGCAGGCAGCCGAGCAGCAGGGCCAGGCTGAGGTTGGAGATGGATTCCTCCACAAAGCTTGCCGGGCGGAAGATGGTGGTGTCGAAGCTGATTCCACTCAAGCCGGGCTGCAACTCATGCAGGGCCTCCTCAACGCCCTTGGTCACGTCCAGGGTGTTGCCCCAGGGCAGTTTCTCGACAATGAGCATGAGCCCATGGCCGCTATTGATGACGGCGTCACCGATGAGTGGCTGGTGGTCTTCCACTACTTGGGCTACGTCGCCAAGGTGGAGGGGCACGCCGTCCTTTTCACGGATCGTCACCTGGGCCAGGTCGGCGGGAGTCTTTATCGGCTGGACGTGCCGAACCCCCATTCTCTGGTTGGGGCTGTCAATAAAGCCCCCGGTGCCGATGAACCTTCCGGGCGAGTACCTAAGCAGGCCTGCGTCGAGGGCGCCGGCGGTAACTTCCATGACCTGGTTGAGGGAAACGTCCTGGGCTTTGAGCTTGTCGGGTTCCACCTGCACCTGCAGCATCTGGAGCCGTTCCCCCCAAATTGCCACGTTGGCCACACCGGGAACCCGCAGGAGGCGGGCCCGGATGGTCCAGTAGGACAGCATGGACATCTCAATGAGCGAGTGCTCAGATGACGTCATTCCTATCTTCATCACGCGGCTCGTGGCGGACAGCGGCTGCAGCATGACCGGCGGGGCCGCCCAGGTCGGCAGCGCCGCCGTCACGGACGCCATGCGTTCCGAGACCTGCTGGCGGGCGTTGAGCAGGTCGGTGCCCGGATGGAAGAGCAACACGATCGAAGACAGCTGCGCAACGGATTTGGACCGCAGCTCGTCCAGTCCCGGCATGCCGCCTACCGCTGCCTCGATGGGAACGCTGACCAGCTCTTCGACTTCCTGGGCAGTCAGGCCAAGGCACGCGGTCTGGATTTCGACCCGGGGTGGGGCGAATTCGGGAAAGACGTCCACGGACGCGGCACCCAGCTGCAGGGATCCGAGCAGCATGACCGCACACGCGATGGCGACGACGATCGTCCTAAACCTGAGGCTGACCCCGATTATCCAGCGCATGTCACTGGGCCGTGTCGAATTCCGCGCCAAAAAGCTCCTCAGCGCCCGTGGTCACCACCGTTGTGCCGGGAGGCGGCCCGTCGCCCAACTGCGCAACATCGGCGTTGATGCGTTCGACGGTGATTGGCGCGCGGACGTAAACCAGGGGCTCGGGGTTGGTGTACACCCAGGTCTTGCCGGTGCTGTCATACAGAATGGCCGCATAGGAGACGGTGAGCTTCCCGGTCTGGGGGTCCGTCGCCACCTGGACGGTGGTAAGCCCGAGGCGTTGGACAGCGTGATCGGTGAGCGTGATGCGGTGAAGGTCCGTTCCCGGCACCGTGGCAATAGCCGCCGGGTCGTTGGCTGACGCCGCTTCGGACACTTGTGCGCACCCTGCAACCAGGAGTGACAGGAACGCCGCGATAATGAGGGCTGCGTGCTTCCTGGCAGGCCCTGCTGGAATTGATTTCATCACACAACCTGGTTTTCAGTAGGTTCATAGATGGCGTGGCCGGCGCTGTGTGCTGGTGCCTTCGGCGCGAAGGCGAGCAGTACGGCGGGTACCACAAACAGGGTGGACAGGGTGGAGGTCAGCAGGCCGCCCCAGATGATCACGGCAAGCGGTTGAATGATTTCCGTTCCTGCCACACCGCCGAACAGGACGAGGGGCACAAGTGCAAGTGCCGTCATCCCGGCCGACATCAACGTCGGACCCAGCCTGTCCCTCGCCGCATGGACCACCAGGCCAGGCATCGGCATTTCACCGCCCCGGGCCTGTAGTGTCCGGACGCGTTCCGCCATCAGCAGGGTGCCCCGGGCCGCGATCCCCAGCACGACGGCGAACGCCACCAGTGCGACCAGGGAATTTACCGCCCCGGTAACCAGGGCGGCAAGCACGCCTCCGGAGAGCGAAAGGACCAGGCACAGGGCGAGCGGGACGGCGAGCCGCCAGCTTCCGGCAGCAGTCTGCAGAAGAACCAGGATGCCCGCCGCGGCAATCGCTGCGAGCAACCAGAGCCACTGGATGTTGCTTTGCTGCTGGGCATACTGCGTGAGGATTTCGGCGTGGTACGACATCGGGAACTGCATCTTTTGGAGGCCCGCATTAATGTCGTTTTGGATGTCGCTCAGGGGCCGGCCCTGGATGTCGGCTTTCACGTCAAGGCGGCGATAGGTGTCATCGTGAAGTATGACGGACTCGTTTCCGACCATATTGACCTGGGCGACGTCGCCCAGGCGGGCATGCCCGCCGCTGGGGGTGTCGATGATCAGGTCACGAACGCTGTCCAGGCTGTTCCGCGTGGACGGGACCCCCTTGACGATGACCGAGAAGACCTTCTGCTGTTCGTAGAGGTTGCCCACTTCGATACCTTGCACCAAGGCGGCCGCAGCGCGTCGAACATCCCCGGGGGCGACGCCGGCCTTCTGCGCCTTGGCAAGGTCAACCGTGACCTCGGCAATGGGCTGCTCGGGGGGAACGTCAACATGGGCGTTCGCAATGCCGGCGGTGTGTTCCAGAATCTGCTGCACCTCCGACGCCTTCTGCCGCAGGATCGCGGGGTCCAGGCCGTAGACCCGGACGGCGAATCCGCTGTCCGCGGCGTCCCGGATCGCGTCGAGGCGCTCCTGGGGATAGGTCGATACCTTGCTGGTCAGCCCGGGGTAGCCGGCAATGACCTGCTTGACGGCGGCAGCAGTATCCCTGAAGGACGCATCGTGTGCCACGCTGACCCAAAGTTCACCCGAACTTACGTCACCGACCTGGTCGGAGGTGATGGCCCGGCCAACGTGGCCTCCCACATTGGCCACGCCGGGCACGCCGCGCAGCTCGCCCGCCGCCGCCTCCGTGATCCGGCTCATTTCCTGGTCCGAGGTACCAGCGATCGCGCTCCAGTGCACCACCAGGGTCTTGTCCGCCATTACCGGCACCACGGGGTGGCCGGCTGCCAGCTGGGGCATCAAGGCCAGCCCCGCCAGCGCCACAACGGCGGAAGCAGCGAACATCCATTTAGCCCCTCCCCTCAGGCGGACCAGGAGCCGGCCGTAGCCCACCTCGAGCCGCTTCAGCGACCGGCGTTCCCGCGGCGCGTTCAACGCTCCGGGGAGGACGAACACCAGCGCGGCTGTGACGGCCAGCGCCACGATCATCGAAACTGCCAGGGCAAGCAGGTAGGCCAGGACAAGTGGACCGAAAAGGGCTCCATTCTCACCTGTGAAGAAGAATGCCGGCATCGTGGCCAGCGCCATGATCAACAGCGAGTAGAGAATCGGAGTACGAACCGAGCGAAGGGCCTCCGGAATCAGGCCCGAGCCCCGCTGGGTATCGTGCAGCGCGTCCCCGCGTTTCCTGGCGGAAAGGTTCGCCGCCACCACCCCACTGAGGTCCTCGGCGACGTCGCCCACGATAACCGCGAGGGCGAGCACCATGCCCGCGAACACCATGGAGTTCATCCCGACCCCGCGCCAGTACAGGACAAGGGCCGCCGCGGTGAGTGCCACCGGGATGGTGACCAGGCTGATGACAGCGGCACGCCATGACCGGAAGAACGCCCAGAACATCGCGACGATGACCAGCAATGTGATGAGCAGGCCGACGCCGATTACGCCGACTTCCTCCTCGATGAAGGACGCCTGTCGGTAAACGGTGGTGTCCACCTGTACCCCGGGCAGGCCCGGCTGGAGTGCGCGCAGTGCCTCGTCCACGCCCCGCGTCACGTCCATGGTGTTGGTCTCGGGGAATTTCTCGATCACCAGGAGGAGCTCGGTTTCCTTGCTCAGGAGGGCATCGCCGATCAGTGGCTGGTGGTCCGTTTGAACCGTGGCGACGTCCTTCAGGAGGAGGTTCCCCGCCGGACTGTCCAATGGAACCTGACCCAGGTCCTGGGGAGTGGTGATTGGCAGGACGTGCTGGACGCCGATCCGCTGGTGTCCGGTCTCGAAGAAGCCGCCCGTTCCCGGGGTGGAGGCCTCCAGGTAGCTCAGCGGTGATACCCATACTGAGTTGCCGGTGGTCTTGATGACATCGTCCAGCGTGACGCCTTTGGCTGCAAGCTGACCCGGATCCACCAGGACCTGCAGTTGCTGATCCCGTTGGCCCCAGATGGCCACGTTGGCGACACCAGGCACCGCCAGGAGGCCTGGCTTCATCGTCCAGCGGGCCAGGACAGACATGTCGATGGCCGACATGTCCTTTGACGTGAGCTTGATCATCATCACCCGGCTGGTGGATGAGAGCGGCTGCATGAGGACCGGCGCTGCTGACACGTTCGGCAGTGCGCGGGCCTGGGTAAGGCGCTCAGAGACCAGCTGGCGTGCCCGGAAAAGGTCAGTCCCCGGCTTGAAGACCATCTGGATCGAGGACAGCCCGGGGAGGGACTTGGATCGGATCGCCTCCACCCAGGCAACGCCGTTCAGCAGGTCGGCCTCCATCGGGGAGGTGACGAGCTGTTCCACCTCGGCGGCCGAGAGCCCCAGGGCCTCCGTCTGGATCTCCACCTGCGGCGGGGCGAATTCCGGATAGGCATCAACGGACATGCCCGGCAAACTTGATAACCCAAAAGCGAGAATTCCCGCAGCCAATGCCAGGACCAACAACCGGAACTGGACAGCCCAGCGAATTATGGCGGTCATGACCAGTACCACGGTGATTGCCTGGCCCACAACCCGGGAGCTTCGGTGCGGACCTTTACTTTTGCGGGGGCGAAGCTGCTGTCCGCCAGTTGTCGTGCGGGAAATCTACGCCAAGAACACATTTCGGGCTCCTCGACCTGAGACCGTTCAGTACCCCGCAGACTTGCCATCACTGTGGACCGCAGAGCATAACTTGGCAAGAGTACTTAGCCCCTCAACTTTGCGGCTCCGGCAGTAGGGGGAGCACCCAATTCGGGGGGTGGTGGCTTTAGGGGGATGCGGGCTCCGGCGTGTGCCCTCATCGGCTGGGCGGTAATCCGGCACTTGTTTACACTGGGGGTGCGCTAAAGTAGAGCCATGCGTGCGATCCTTCTGCTTAGTTAGCCGCCGGCTCCGGATATCGGATAGCTGAGCGGCAGCCCCTCCCTTGGCGAGGGGCTTTTGTGTGTCCGGGGTATGGCGCCGGGCCGGCAGCAGGAGGATCAGGCCGTTATGGCAGCACCGATGCCGTAACAGAACAGAAGAGGGCAGCAGTGGGCGTTCAGCCGGAGACAGAGACCGGAACAGCAACAACAGTATCGGCGGAGCCTGAGGAGGGCACCTACAGTTTCACCGCCATGGAGGCCAAATGGCCCCAGGTGTGGGAGGACCTCAAGGTCTTCACCCCGGTGGATGACGGGTCCCGGGAGCGCCGCTACGTGCTTGACATGTTCCCGTACCCGTCCGGTGACCTGCACATGGGCCACGCCGAAGCGTTCGCCATGGGTGACGTCGTGGCCCGCTACCTGCGCCAGAAGGGGTACGACGTCCTGCACCCCATCGGCTGGGACTCCTTCGGCCTGCCCGCGGAGAACGCTGCCATCAAGCGCAACGCCCACCCCAGCGAGTGGACCTACGCCAACATCGACACCCAGGCAGCGTCCTTCAAGCGGTACGCCATCTCCGCCGACTGGTCGCGCCGCCTCCACACCTCCGACCCCGAGTACTACCGCTGGACCCAGTGGCTGTTCAAGCGCTTCTACGAGCGCGGGCTGGCCTACCGGAAGAACTCCCCGGTCAACTGGTGCCCCAAGGACCAGACCGTCCTGGCCAACGAGCAGGTGGTCAACGGCGCCTGCGAGCGCTGCGGCACCACCGTGACCAAGAAGTCGCTCAACCAGTGGTACTTCAAGATCACCGACTACGCGGACCGCCTGCTGGATGACATGGACGAGCTGCGCGGCCACTGGCCCGAGCGCGTCCTGGCCATGCAGAAGAACTGGATCGGCCGGTCCGAGGGTGCCCACGTCAACTTCGTGATCGAGGCCGACGGCGGCAAGCCCGCCAAGGAGGTCACGGTCTTCACCACCCGCCCGGACACCCTGTACGGGGCAACCTTCTTCGTGGTGGCTGCCGACGCGCCGCTCGCCGTCGAACTTGTCACGGACGACCACGCAGCTGCCCTGGACGAATACCGTGAACGGGTCAAGGCGCTCTCCGAGATCGAACGCCAGTCCACCGAGCGCGAAAAGACCGGTGTCTTCACCGGCCGCTACGCCATCAACCCGCTGAACGGCGAAAAACTGCCGGTCTGGGCTGCCGACTACGTCCTGGCCGACTACGGCACGGGCGCCATCATGGCCGTGCCCGCGCATGACCAGCGGGACCTCGACTTCGCCCGCGCGTTCAACCTGCCGGTCCGCGCCGTCCTGGACACCGGCGAAGAGGATCCCGCCGTCTCGGGCACCGCCACCTCGGGGGAGGGCACCCTGATCAACTCCGGCGAGCTCGACGGACTGCCCAAGGCCGAGGCCATCCCGGCGGCCATCACCATCCTGGAGCGGCAGGGCACCGGCGAGAAGTTCGTGAACTTCCGGCTCCGCGACTGGCTCCTGAGCCGGCAGCGGTTCTGGGGCACCCCCATCCCCATCATCCACTGCCCGTCCTGCGGCGAAGTCCCCGTTCCCGATGAGCAGCTGCCCGTGACCCTTCCCTCGGACCTCCGCGGCGAGGACCTGGCCCCGAAGGGCACCTCGCCGCTGGCCGCGGCCGAGTCCTGGGTCAACGTCGAATGCCCCACCTGCCACGGCCCTGCCAAGCGGGACACCGACACCATGGACACGTTCGTCGACTCCTCCTGGTACTTCCTGCGCTTCGTCTCCCCGCACTACACCGGGGGCCCCTTCGATCCGGAGAAGATCAACGACTGGATGCCCGTGGGCCAGTACGTCGGCGGTGTGGAGCACGCCATCCTCCACCTGCTGTACGCCCGCTTCTTCACCAAGGTCATCCACGACCTGGGCATGATCGACGCCGACGAACCCTTCAGCGCCCTGCTGAACCAGGGCCAGGTACTCAACGGCGGCAAAGCCATGAGCAAGTCGCTGGGCAACGGCGTGGACCTCGGCGAGCAGCTCGACAAGTACGGCGTGGACGCGGTCCGGCTGACCATGATCTTCGCCTCCCCGCCGGAGGACGACGTCGACTGGGCCGATGTTTCGCCGTCGGGCTCGGCGAAATTCCTGGCCCGCGCCTGGCGCCTGGCGCAGGACGTGGCCAGCGGGCCCGGCGTGGACGCCACCACCGGCGACCGCGCGCTGCGGTCGGTAACGCACCGCACCATCGCGGACGCCGCTGAACTGCTGGACGCCAACAAGTTCAACGTGGTGGTGGCCAAGCTGATGGAGCTGGTCAACGCCACCCGCAAGGCCATTGACTCCGGCGCAGGGGCGGCGGATCCGGCGGTCCGCGAAGCCGCTGAAGCCGTCGCCGTGATCCTCAGCCTCTTCGCGCCATACACCGCCGAGGACATGTGGAACCTGCTGGGCCACCCGGCGTCGGTGGCCAACGCAGGCTGGCCCGCCCACGATCCCGCGCTCCTGGTCCAGGACACGGTCACCGCCGTTGTCCAGGTGCAGGGCAAGGTCCGTGACCGGCTTGAGGTGTCCCCGGACGTCTCCGAGGATCAGCTCCGCGAGCTGGCCCTGGCGTCCGACAACGTCCAGCGCGCCCTTGACGGCCGCGGCATCAGGACAGTCATCGTCCGTGCGCCTAAGCTGGTCAACATCGTCCCGGCATAAGCGCTGCACCCTGCAGCACGCACCGGCCGCCGGAAGTTTTCCGGCGGCCGGTGCTGACTGATCCGGACACCGTCTCCAGGAGGCCCCTTGCCCGACAGTAATGCCGCTGCCTGGCCATGGGTCCGTGCACGGCTGTCAGGCCTCCGTCCCGGGGCGCGTCCGGGGACGCGGCGGGCGGCCGGGAGCGCTGAGGTGCGCACAGCCGTCGTCACTGATTCCGCTGCCGCCCTGCCTGCGGACTATGCAGGCAGGCTGCCGCGGGACGGCATCCTGACCGTGACACCCATGCCCGTCATGGTGGGCCGGGAAATCTACGGCGAGGGTGAAGACGACATCCTCGAGACCATCGCCGTGGCGCTGGCCTCCGGAACGCAGGTCAAAACATCCAGGCCGTCACCGGGCCAATTTGAGCAGGCGTACCGCGCGGCCGAACTCCGGGGATTCCAGGCGGTCGTTTCCGTCCATATCTCCGGGGAACTTTCCGGCACTGCCGACGCGGCCCGGCTTGCTGCGGCAAAGGTGGGGATCCCCGTGGAGGTGGTGGATACCCGAACCGTGGGCATGGCACAGGGGATGGCCGTGCAGGCTGCCGTGGAGGCAGCCGCCGCCGGCGCCGACCATGCCGGGGTTGCTGCCGCGGCAGCGGCCCAGGCAGCCCGCACCAAGGTCTTCTTCTACGTCCCCAGCCTGGAACAACTGCGGCGGGGCGGACGGATCGGCGCCGCGGCCTCGCTGCTGGGCACCATGTTTGCCATCAAACCTATCCTTGCGGTCGACGGCGGCAGGATCGTCCCGCTGGAGAAGGTGCGGTCAGGTGCCAGGGCCGTGGCGCGCCTTGAGGAAATCGTGGTGGCCGAAGCGGCGGCGCGTCCGGGAGAGGCCGTGCGCCTGGCCGTCCATCATTTCGGGAACTCCGAAGAGGCGGAGAGCCTGGCCGCGCGGCTGGAAGCGGCACTTCCCGAATGCCCGCCCGCCCAGATCAGTTCCCTCCCGGCAGTCCTCGCTGCCCATGCGGGCCTCGGCGTCCTTGCGGTCATCGTGGGCAGGACGGCCGCCGATGGGGGGACGGACGGCGGACCGGGCGCCGAAGCGCACCTTTCCACATAGCCTCTTTGCCGGCTGCCGGTCGGCGGACCGTGTTCCTAGGGTGGAGCTATGTCACGCCGGGATGCTGGAGCAGCAGGTCAGCAGGCGCGCCATGTGAGGGCGAGGCTCCATGCCACCCTGGGGGAGGGACCTTCCGGGCTCCTGCAGGACGGGGCCGGCCCCGACGGTTTTGAGTACCGGGGTTCCGGTGACGCGGGCGGAGACAAACCCGGCAGTGGCTCCGGTGTGGCGCCTTCGCTCCGGTGGCGGGTGGGGCTGCGCGTCGCCGTGCTGCTGGCTGTTCTGGCCGTGGCCGCGGGAGCCTGGTTTTGGTGGCAGGCCGGGGCGGCCGCGCCCCAGGTCCTGCCGTTGGGCGGCACCGGTTCCGGCGGCGCATCAGCAGCGGCCGGTGACAGTGGTTCCGTCCAGGGCGGGGCCCCAGCCCCACCGGATTCCGGCAGCGGGCAGGGCGGCTCCGCGTCAGCGGGGACGGTGGTGGTGCACGTTGTTGGCGCCGTGGCCAGACCCGGTGTTATCCGGCTGCCGCACAGCAGCCGCGTTGACGACGCCATCGCTGCGGCGGGCGGTGCGACTCCGGACGCCGACGTCAACCGGCTCAACCTTGCCCTCGTGGTGGAGGACGGCCAGAAAATCCACGTTCCGCGGCAAGGGGAACCCCAGGCCTCCGCGGCCGGTGCCGCAGGTCCGGACGGCACTGGGTCAATGGGTGCTGGTTCAGGCACTGCGCAGCAGGGGACGGTACCCGGCCAGACCGGCGGAAAGGTCAACCTCAACACCGCGGACGCTGCCACGCTGGACACGCTGCCAAAAGTCGGGCCGGTCCTGGCCCAGCGGATCGTGGACTGGCGGAAGGAACACGGCCCCTTCAAGAGCGCGGAAGAACTGGACGCCGTCGACGGCGTGGGACCAAAGATGCTTGAGGCCTTGCTCCCGCTGGTGACGGTCTAGGGACGGCCGTGGGAGCGAATTCAGGAAGGGGAGGCCGGGACAAGGGTCAGGGATGGAATGCGCCCGATCCCGGCGGCGGAAAGCAACGGCGCAGTCCCTGGCACCGCTTCATCGAATCCGCGGTGAATGGCCCCGGCCTGGAACCACAGGCTCCGACGCCTCCAGGCGCAACGGAAGCCTCCGGGACCCCTTCTCCGCCTTCGACACCGGCCCACCCACGGACCCCCTGCTTGCCGGCCACCGGGCACCGGCCGCTGCAGGGGCACTGGACGCGCGCCGTGCACCACGTGCGCCAGCGGGTGGCCGATGGCGGCAAGGCCCAGGAAAACGCTGATACCAGTCCCGCGGAACCACGACGCCGCACGGACCTCCGCCTTGCCCTTCCGGCATTATTGGTATGGACCGCCTCAGTGGCCGGGCTCTGGCTGCCGCCTGCGGAGCTTGCAGCACTGTGCTCCGCACTGGCGGCACTTGGCGGCCTCCTCCTGGCCCGCGCGGCCAGGCATCGCACGGCACGAACTGCGCGTCCCGCCGTCGGCCACCAGGAACGGGCCGGGCCGCCCCGCGCCACCGGACGCAGCTTTCCCGCCGCCCTGGGCGTCTCCCTGATGCTGGCCGCTGCCGCCGCAGCCCACGCTGCAACGTCGTCAAGCCAACGGTTCGAGGGTCCCCTCGCCGACGCGGTCACTGCCGGCAAGTCCGTCGTCGCCATTGTGGAGGTGGCCGGAAACCCAAGGGCCATGGCAGGACCGGGCGGGTCGGCGGGACGCTGGGCAGTTCCGGTGTGGACGCAGGAAGTGACCACCGGCGGCATGCTGGTGCGGACACGGGCGCGGCTCACCATCATGGGCGGGCAAGGCTGGGGCGGGGTGGTTCCGGGGCAGACCCTGCGCGCAGCAGGAAAGCTGCGGCCGGCGGAGCCGGGGGACCAGGACGCGGGAACCCTGGCCGCCTCCACCGCCCCCGGCAAGGCCATGGGAGGCTCGCTGCTGGAGGGGGCAGCGAAGGAGCTTCGGGCGCGCTTCGTTTCCGCCGCGGTTTTCCTGTCACCCGATGCCCGCGGACTCCTTCCGGGAATGGTCACCGGAGACACCAGCGCACTGGACGAGGGACTGGACAACGCCATGAAGGCTGTGGGCATGACCCACCTAACGGCGGTCAGCGGGGCAAACTGCAGCCTGGTGCTGGGGGCCTTGCTGCTCCTGTGCCGCCGGTGCCGGCTGCCGCGTGCTCCCGCTGCGGCTGGAGCACTTTGCGGCCTGGCCCTCTTCATAGTCCTGGTGGGACCGGACGCCAGCGTCCTGCGGGCCGCTCTCATGGGTGCCATCGGGGTGGCCGCCCTCGCGGGCGGACGCCCAGGGCGCGGACTGAGCTTCCTGTGCCTCGCCGTCATCGGCCTTCTACTGGCCGAGCCTGCCCTTGGCACCAGTTTCGGATTCCTGCTGTCCGTCCTTGCCACGCTGGGGATCATTCTCCTGGGGCGGCGGATCGTCGCCTGGATTCCCGCAGCGGTGCCCCGGTGGATCGCCGCCGCCGTTGCGGTTCCGCTGTCCGCACAGCTGTTGTGCGGGCCCGTCATCGTCCTCCTGCAGCCCCGGTTCGCCACCTATTCGCTGCTGGCCAATGTCGTGGTGTCACCCCTGGTGGCGCCGGTGACCCTGCTGGGAACGGCAGCGGTGCCGCTGGTGGTCCTGCTTCCGTGGGCCGCCACGTTTCTGATCGCTGTGGCTGGAACGTTCAGCGCCGGCGTCGCCGCCACCGCCAGGTTCACGGCGCAGCTGCCCGGCTCCGCCCTGCCCTGGCCTGAGGGAGTGCCCGGGCTGCTGTCGATGGTGCTGTTGTCCACCGTTACCCTGGCGGCCGTGTGGGCAGTGGTCCGGCCCCTGCGGTTCGCCTGCCAGGTCCGGAAAGCGCACGCCGTCACGGTGGCACTGATCGGGCTGATGGAGCTGCGGCTGCAGCACATCCGCCGCAAGGGCAGCTTGGACCGCGGGCGCAGACGTGGCAGGCTGGGATACTGCAATAAAACCTCCGGAAGGGACCTTGGATGGCCGTCGCGCAAAAGCGGGCAACACGCTCCCCGGCGTCGAACACAGCCTCCTGGCGGGACGTAGCCCCGGCCTCGATCGTGCTGGTAAGCGGCCCGGAAGAGTACCTGGGCATCAGGGCCATGGACAGGATCCGCTCACAGGTCAGGGCGGCCGCGCCGGACGTCGAATTGAGCCGCATCAACGCCGCCGGCTATGACGCCGGCACCCTGACCATGCAGGTGAGCCCTTCACTGTTCGGTGAGAGCAAGCTCATTGAAGTGGAGGCCGTGGAAGGGATGAACGACGCCTTCCTGGCGGATGCCCTTGCCTACCTGCAGCACCCGGAACAGGACGCCGTCGTCGTGCTCCGGCACGCCGGGGGAGCACGCGGCAAAAAGCTCCTCGACGCCGTTAAGAAGGGTGGCTGGCCGGTCGTTGACTGCCAGCCACTGAAGAAGGATGCGGACAAGGTCTCGTTCGTCATGGCGGAGTTCAAGGCGGCCGGGCGGCGGATCAACCAGGACGCCGTCCAGGCGCTGGTGAATGCCGTGGGGGCCGACCTTTCGGAACTCGCCGCGGCGTGCTCGCAACTGATTGCCGACGCAGGGAGCACCGTCACTACTGAGACCGTGGACAAGTACTACGGCGGACGGATCGAGGCCACCGCGTTCAAGGTCGCCGACGCCGCAATGGCAGGAAACGCCCCCGTGGCGCTGTCGACGCTGCGCCACGCCCTTGCCACCGGTGCTGACCCGGTTCCGCTGGTGGCAGCCCTCGCCTCGAAGCTAAGAACTGTCGCACGGGTGGCCGGCGCCTCCGGATCGCCCGCGCAGATCGCGGCGGAACTCGGGATGCAGCCCTGGCTCGTGGAGCAGGCACAGCGGGACGTCCGGCGCTGGACCCCGGAAGGCCTGGTCCGGTCCATCCAGGCCACGGCGGAGGCTGATGCGCAGGTCAAGGGCTTGTCCCGGGACCCCGTCTACGCCGTCGAACACGCTGTGACGGTGATTGCCATGTCCGTCCAGGGCAGGTAGGCCGCAACGATTAAAAGCGTGTGGCCGGTACCTTGCGGTACCGGCCACACCATCAGTTCGTGGGAACTGGAAACCTTAGAGTGCGTTGACCTTCTTGGAGATCGCCGACTTGCGGTTCGCTGCGTTGTTCTTGTGCAGAACACCCTTGCTGACA
The DNA here is from genome assembly GCF_019977375.1 of Arthrobacter sp. NicSoilB11. NCBI lineage: Bacteria > Bacillati > Actinomycetota > Actinomycetes > Micrococcales > Micrococcaceae > Arthrobacter > Arthrobacter sp. NicSoilB11. The sequence goes on along the minus strand of NZ_AP024657.1, from coordinate 2,262,852 downwards.
GCCTTGTCCAGCTTACGGCTGGCAGTAACGAGCGCAGTAGTAGCAGCTTCCTTGTCAGAGGACTCAACGGCGGTGTTGACGGCGCGGATGGCCGTCTTCAGCTCAGACTTGACTGCGTTGTTGCGCAGGCGTGCCTTCTCGTTGGTCAGGATGCGCTTCTTCTGGGACTTGATATTCGCCACGTGTGAACTCTCTTTGTAATGCGGAAATGGTCTAGAGGGCTTTCAGGCTGGCCTTGACTGAGCGGCGTGGGGATACCTATGGCGGCCAGCCATCAGTGACCGTCGACCTGCACGGACACACAGCAATAAAGAATAGCAGGTCAGCGGCGGCACTGGCCATTTGGGTTGGTCAGGTCCAGCCGTGTCGCCGGCGCAGCCCGGCCGCAACTTTCTCAAACCGCGCCGCGTCCAGCACGGCGCCCTCCCGCCGGATGCTGTCAGGGCGGATCTGCAGGATACGGTCCAGGCGCACTTCACTGGGCCTGCCCTGCTTGTCCCAGTCCCCGGAACCGAGGTCCACGTAGTCGCCGGACGTTGAACCGGCAGGCACCCTGTCCCTGCTGGTCAGCATCAGTCCCAGGAGGAACGGGCCGTTATGCCCCACCAGCAGCACCGGCCGGTCCTTCCCCTTGCCGTGGTCCTCCTCGTAAGGGACCCAGGCCCACACCACCTCGCCCGGATCCGGGTCGCCGTCCGGCTGCGGTGCATACCGGACGGCGGACCGCCCGCGGTAATCACCGGGATACCCGGACCCGGCAGGACCTCCGCCGGGAGCCTGAGGCATGGCCCCCGCCCGGCGGTCCCGGCCGGGGCCCGGGGCCGGCGGGGCGGGCCGCCGTTTCTGCAGCATGCGCAGGCCGCGGCGGACGGCGTTTCCCAGGGAGCGGAGATCAATGACCATGCGAAAAGCCTATCGGCGGTGGTTCGGCATGGAACTGCCGGGCGGCGCCCTGCCCGGATGCGGTCCGTGCGTCCCGGACGTGGGACACTGGATGTTCAAGACGTGCAGCTGTTCCGCAGGCGCCTATGGCGTTGCCCGGCGGGTGGCTGCTGAAAAGCCAACAGTAAGGACCCTGCGTGTCTCCCATGGCCCGCACCGCACCGGTGCCCGCCGCGACAGATCCGGCAATCATTCGGAACTTTTGCATCATCGCGCATATCGACCACGGCAAGTCCACGCTGGCTGACCGCATGCTGCAGTCCACCGGTGTGGTCCAGGCGCGTGACATGAAGGCCCAGTACCTGGACCGGATGGACATCGAGCGGGAACGTGGCATCACCATCAAGTCCCAGGCCGTCCGCATGCCCTGGGAGGTGGACGGCGTCAGCTACGCGCTGAACATGATCGACACGCCCGGCCACGTGGACTTCACCTACGAGGTATCCCGGTCACTCGCGGCCTGCGAAGGCGCCATCCTGCTGGTGGACGCGGCGCAGGGCATTGAGGCCCAGACGCTGGCCAACCTGTACCTGGCCATGGAGAACAACCTCACCATCATCCCGGTGCTGAACAAGATCGACCTTCCGGCGGCGCAGCCTGAAAAGTACGCCGCCGAGCTGGCCAGCCTCATCGGCGGCGATCCCGAGGACGTCCTGCGCGTATCCGGCAAGACCGGCGTCGGCGTCGAGGCCCTCCTGGACAAGATCGTCCGCGACCTGCCGGCGCCGAAGGGCAACCCCGATGCCCCGGCCCGTGCCATGATCTTCGACTCGGTCTACGACACCTACCGCGGCGTGGTCACCTACGTGCGTGTGATGGATGGCATGCTCCATCCGCGTGAGCGCATCCAGATGATGTCCACCAGGGCCTCGCACGAGCTTCTGGAAATCGGTGTCAGCTCCCCGGAACCCACACCGTCCAAGGGGCTCGGCGTCGGTGAAGTGGGCTACCTGATCACAGGCGTGAAGGACGTCCGGCAGTCGAAGGTGGGCGATACCGTCACCAACCTGGCCAAGCCGGCGGCGGAGTCCCTCCCCGGCTACGCCGATGCCAAGCCCATGGTGTTCTCCGGCCTGTATCCGCTGGACGGCGCCGACTATCCGGTACTCCGCGACGCCCTCGAAAAGCTCATGCTCAACGACGCCGCGCTGGTTTACGAACCGGAAACCTCGGCTGCCCTCGGCTTCGGGTTCCGCGTGGGCTTCCTGGGTCTCCTGCACCTCGAGATCACCCGCGAACGCCTGGAGCGCGAATACAACCTCGACCTCATCTCCACCGCACCGAACGTGGAATACGAGGTGACCCTGGAGGACAAGAAGGTGGTCCGGGTGACCAACCCCAGCGAGTACCCCACCGGGAAGATCGCCGAGGTACGCGAGCCCATGGTCTCCGCCACCATCCTGGCCCCCAACGAATTTGTCGGCGCCATCATGGAACTGTGCCAGTCCCGCCGCGGCGTCATGGGCGGCATGGACTACCTTTCCGAGGACCGGGTGGAAATCCGCTACCGCCTGCCGTTGGCGGAAATCGTCTTCGACTTCTTCGACATCCTGAAATCCAAGACCCGGGGCTACGGCTCGCTGGACTGGAAGGCCGACGGCGAGCAGGCCGCCGACCTGGTGAAGGTGGACATCATGCTCCAGGGCGAACAGGTGGACGCGTTCAGCGCCATCACGCACCGGGACAAGGCGTACGCCTACGGCGTGATGATGACCGGCAAGCTGCGCGAACTGATTCCCCGCCAGCAGTTCGAAGTGCCCATCCAGGCCGCGATCGGTTCCAGGATCATCGCCCGCGAAAGCATCCGCGCCATCCGCAAGGACGTGCTGGCCAAGTGCTACGGCGGTGACATCTCGCGGAAGCGCAAGCTGCTGGAGAAGCAAAAAGAAGGCAAGAAGCGCATGAAGATGGTGGGCACAGTGGAGGTGCCGCAGGAAGCGTTCATCGCCGCCCTGACCACCGACGAATCGAAGGACAAGGCCAAGAAGAAGTGACCACCGCACAGCGGGGGACCCGCTGATGCCCAGCGTTCTTCCCCTCGGCGACCCGGCGCCGTCGGACGGTCTGCTGCCTGCCCAGGCAGCGGACGGTGCGGCGGCCCGGGCTTTCGGGTTGTACGTCCACATCCCGTTCTGCGCTGTGCGCTGCGGCTACTGCGACTTCAACACCTACACCGCCACGGAACTTGGCGGCGGAGCGTCCCAGGACGCATACGCCCAGACCGCCGTGTCCGAGGTGTCGCTGGCGGCTGCTGTGCTGTCACGTTCAGGGCTGCCGGACCGGAAGCTCAGCACCGTCTTCTTTGGCGGCGGCACGCCCACGCTGCTGCCGGCCGATGACCTCGCCCTGATCCTCCGGGCCGCCATCGACCAATGGGGCATTGACGACGGCGCCGAGGTCACCACCGAAGCCAACCCCGATTCCGTCACGCCGGAGTCCCTTGCCGTCCTCAAGGACGCCGGGTTCACCAGGGTGTCCTTTGGGATGCAGTCCGCGGTTCCGCACGTGCTCAAGGTGCTGGACCGGACCCATACGCCCAGCCGGGTGCCGCAGGTGGTGCAGTGGGCGCGCGAGGCAGGACTGGCTGTCAGCCTGGACCTGATTTACGGGACGCCGGGGGAGTCGCTGGCCGACTGGCGGCACTCCCTCGAAACGGCGCTTTCCTACGGGCCGGACCACATCAGCGCCTACGCGCTGATCGTTGAGGAGGGCACCAAGCTGGCCGCGCAGATGCGCCGCGGCGAAGTCCCGGGAATCGACGACGACGACCACGCCGACAAGTACGAGCTCGCCGACCAGCTGATCACCGAAGCCGGACTTGGCTGGTACGAGGTCAGCAACTGGGCGCGGACTCCGGAGCAGGCCTGCCGCCACAACCTCGCATACTGGCGGGGTGACGACTGGTGGGGCATCGGCCCGGGCGCGCACTCACACATGGGCGGGGTCCGCTGGTGGAACGTCAAGCACCCGTCCGCTTACGCGAACCGGCTGTCGCAGGGGCTTTCGCCCGCCGCCGGCAGGGAAACCCTGGACGCGGAAACAAGGAACCTGGAGCGGGTCATGCTGGAGGCCCGCCTCCAGTCGGGACTGGATGTCTCAACGCTGAGTGCCGGGGGACGCCACGAGGTGGCTGGACTGATCGCAGCCGGCCTGGTTGATCCTGCTGCCGCATTCCGCGGACGCCTGGTCCTGACCCTCAAGGGCAGGCTCTTGGCAGACGCAGTAGTCCGCCGCATCCTGCCGGACTAGAGCCGGCCCGCGGGCAGTTGCCCTTACTTGATCCAGCGCAGGTTGTACTGGTAGCGGTGCGGCTGGCCCCGGTTGACGTGGATCCCTGCCGCGACGGAGAAGCACGTGAGCGCCACCCAGATCAGCGTGGCAATGACCGCGAAGATGTTCCCGACGTAGGGGACGAACACCAGGATGTTGGCCAGCACCGCGGCGATGGTGGGCGGCAGGCTGAAGTTCAGCGCTTCCTTGGATTCCTGGGCGGTAAATGGCCCGCGGTCACGGAAGATCAAGTAGATCAGCAGCGAGGGGACGCACCCCAGGATCCCGCCGAAGTGCGCCAGCGTCGCCCACTGGCGGTCTTCGCTGGCCGTAAGCGGCAGGGCGTTGGCGGGGACGCCATGGTACTCGGAACGGCCCTGGCCGTCCCTGTGATCACGTGCGTTTTCTGCCACAGTCTGTTCCTTCGAAGGTGCAAGTGGTGCTGACTACAATTCCGGCGCGGTGCGCAGTGCCTCAGGAAACAAGGAACCGCACTACCAAGAATACTGGTTCCCGGGACGCCGTCCGCCCTTCACGGCACGGTCAGGAAATCGATGACTTCCTCGACCCTGCCCAGCAGCGACGCTTCGAGGTCCGCGTACGTGCGCACGGCGCCCAGCAGCTTCTGCCATCCCAGGCCGACATCTTCCTTGGTGGCGTGGGGCCAGCCGAAGGCTTTCAGGATCCCCGTCTTCCAGTCCTGCCCGCGGGGCACGGCCGGCCATTTGTCGATGCCAAGGACAGCGGGCCGGATCGCCTGCCAGACGTCCACGTAGGGGTGACCGACGATCAGGACGTTGCCTGCGGCGCCCGGGGAGGCCATGACGGCATCCGCGATGCGGGACTCCTTGGAGTCAGGAACCAGGTGGTCCACCAGGACGCCAAGACGGCGGCCAGGCCCCGGCCTGAAGTCCGCGACGGCTGCGGCAAGGTCGTCAATGCCGTGCAGGGGCTCGACGACGATGCCCTCCACCCGGAGGTCGTCTCCCCAGACCTTTTCCACCAGTTCGGCGTCGTGCTTGCCTTCCACCCAGATCCGGCTGGCCTTGGCCACCTGGGCGCGTTGTCCGGCGACCCGAACGGACCCCGAGGCCGTCCTGCCCGCCGCGGGACCGGCAGCGGCCGGCCGGGGGGCGGGTGGCATCAGCCGGATCGGCCGGCCCTCCAGGAGGAAGCCGAACCCAAGGCGGAAGGAACGCGATTTTCCCCTGCGGTCCTCCAGCGCCACCACATGCATGCCGCCGGATTTCTCCACCCGGGTCACGGCACCCACCCAGCCCGACTGCACTTCCTCGAGCACCATGCCGCGCTCCACGGGGACCTCAGGCAGTTCCGTCCGTGCGGGAGCGGATATGCCGCGTGGGCCCCAGTTCCGGTAATCCATGGATTTGATCCGCCTAGCGCTAGTGTTCAACTCCGCAATTTCGCCCGGAGCGGTACCAATGCTAACAACGGGCCGAGGCATAATAGACTGTTAGCACTTAGGCATGTCGAGTGCTAACCCTGGGTTGCATCGGGAGGGGCATGCGCCCCGAACCATGGATGGAGGTGGAGAGTGAGCGAGCCACGCAAGCTGGAAGTACTGCGGGCCATCGTGGAGGACTACGTCCACTCCCGCGAGCCGGTTGGGTCCAAGGCCCTGGTGGAGCGGCATCATCTTGGTGTTTCCAGCGCCACCATCCGCAATGACATGGCCGCACTGGAGGACGAGGGGCTGATCACCGCCCCGCACACCAGTGCCGGCCGGATTCCCACGGACAAGGGCTACCGGCTCTTTGTGGACCAAATCTCGGCTGTCAAGCCGCTCTCGGCCGCCGAACGCCGCGCCATCCAGTCCCTGCTCGAAGGCGCGGACGACCTCGACGACGTGCTGGAGAGGACCGTCCGGCTGCTGTCGCAGCTGACCAACCAGGTTGCCGTGGTGCAGTATCCGCACCTGAGCAGGGCACTGGTCCGGCACATCGAATTCGTCCTGCTCGCCCCGCGCAAGGTCCTCGTCGTCCTGATCGCCAACAGCGGCAAGGTGGAGCAGCGGGTGATCGACGTCGGGCAGGACCTTGGCGACGACGCACTGGCTGAACTGCGCACCCGGTTCCTCGGTGCACTGGGCGGAACACCGCTGCGCCAACTGGCCCAGGCGCTGCCCGCCGTCGTCGCCGCCACCCCGCACCCGCAGCGGCAGGCGGCACACGCATTGGCGCTCGGGCTGGAGGGCCTGGCGCAAAACAGCCGGGAGGACCGGATGGTCATGGCCGGCACCGCCAACCTGGCCAGGTCCAACGTCGACTTCCCCCTCAGCATCGGCCCGGTGCTCGAGGCGCTGGAGGAACAGGTGGTGATGCTGCGGCTGTTGAGCGAAATGGCCCAGGACCACCGCGGCGTCGCTGTCAGCATCGGACGGGAGAACCCGTACGACGGCCTTGCCGAGGCCTCCGTGGTGGCCACTGCCTACGGTCCGGACAGCTCGGCGAAAGTAGGCATCCTCGGGCCCACCCGGATGGATTACCCCACCACCATGGCCGCCGTCAGGGCAGTGGCGCGCTACCTTTCCAGGATTTTGGGGCCCTGACTCTTGGCCGCCGGAGCGCGCTTCGGCCGGAAAGCAAGAGCTGGGCCGCCCAACTGAACGCAGTACAACAAGGAAGAGATACGAACTTTGAGCAGCCACTATGACGTCCTTGGAGTCTCACCCGAAGCGACGGGTGAAGAAATCAAAAAGGCCTACCGCAAGCTGGCCCGCACCCTACACCCGGACGTAAACCCCGGTGCGGACGCATCGGAACGGTTCAAGGCAGTAACTCACGCCTACGAGGTGCTTTCGGACCCCCAGAAGCGCCGGATCTACGACACCACCGGCAATGAGAACGGCACCGACAACGGTTTCGGCGGCGCAGGCTACGCGGGCCAGGGCTTCGCGTTCCAGGACATTTTCGACACCTTCTTCGGCGCCGGCGGCACGTCCGGTCCCGCTTCCCGTGTCCGCCGCGGCCAGGATGCCCTGATCAGCGTACGGATCGACCTCCGCGACGCCGTATTCGGCGTGAACAAGAAACTCGAAGTGGACACCGCCGTGGTCTGCCCCACCTGTGACGGATCCTGTTGCCGCCCCGGCACCCATCCGGAACGCTGCGACATCTGCGGCGGCAGCGGACAGGTCCAGCGGGCCGTCCGCTCCATCCTCGGCCAGGTCATGACGGCCGCCCCCTGCGGCACCTGCGAAGGTTTCGGCACCGTCATCAAGGATCCCTGCAACGAGTGCAGCGGCCAGGGCCGTATCCGCAGCCGCCGGTCGCTGACCATCAAGGTCCCTGCCGGTGTGGCCACCGGAACCCGGATCCAGCTCTCCGGCCAGGGCGAGGCCGGCCCCGCGGGCGGTCCGGCCGGCGACCTGTACGTGGAGATCCGCGTCAACAATGACGCCACCTACGTGCGGGAGGGCGACGACCTGCACGCCACCCTGCACATCCCCATGACGGCAGCCGCCCTGGGCACGGATGTCAGCCTGGAAACCTTCGACGGCACGCAGGAGATCGACGTCAAGCCCGGTACCCAGTCGGGGGAGATCATCACCCTGCGCGGCCTCGGCGTCACCCACCTGAGGGGCTACGGCCGCGGCGACCTGAAGGTCCACCTCCAGGTGGACACCCCGGCCAAGCTCGACCCCGCGCAGGAGGACCTCCTGCGCCAACTGGCCAAGCTCCGTGGTGAACAGATCACCGAGGGCAAGCTCGCTGCCAGCGGCGGCATGTTCGCCAAGCTCCGGGACCGGCTCGGTAACCTGTAGCGGTGAGCAACCCCGTCTTCTTCACGCCCCCCGGTTCGCTGGCCGGGATGGCGGCCGGCAAACTCTTTGTCCTCGACGGGGCGGAGGCGCGGCATGCCGTCACCGTCAAACGGCTGTCTCCCGGCGAAGCGGTGGACATCGTCGACGGCGCCGGCACCCGGATGACCGGGAAGGTGGTGTCCGCCGCTCCCTCCGCACTCGAGGTGGAATGCGGGACGCTGACCGTCGAAGACAGGCCGGACGTCCGGCTGGTGCTGGTCCAGGCCCTCGCCAAGGGGGACCGCGACGAGCTGGCCATCGAGACGGCCACGGAACTGGGCATCGACGCCGTCATACCCTGGCAGTCCGAACGGTCAATCGTCCGCTGGAAGGGCGACCGCGCAGCCCGGGCCCATGCCAAATGGGAATCCTCCGTGGCCGCGGCCGCCAAGCAGGCACGGCGCGCCTGGATCCCCGAAGTGCGGTCCGCCGTCGACACTGCCGGGCTTTCCGCTGCCGTGGAAGCTGCCGACCTCGCTGTCATCCTGCATGAGGACGCCGTTCGGCCGCTGCGCACCGTCCTTGAAACATGGCAAGGGAAAGCAGGCTCCGGACCCCGGGAAATCCTGCTCATCGTCGGTCCGGAGGGCGGCATCAGCCAGCGGGAGGTAACGAAACTCTGCGATAAGGGCGCCGTGACCGCCCTCCTGGGGCACCATGTCCTGCGGTCCTCCACGGCCGGCCCGGCCGCCGTCGTGCTTGCCAGCGACGTCCTTGGCCGGTGGACGGCTACCGGACCTTAAAGGACCTCGTGTCCTCGTTCCGGTCCGGTTCCCCGCCGGAGCCGGCCTGGGCCACACGCAGCATGTAATCGCCCGGCGGAAGGTTCAGGGCCAGGGTGAAGACGCCGGCCTGCCCCTGTTCGGACGCAGCCGTGGTTTCACCCGCCAGGAACGGTGCTTTGCTGCCGCCGTCCGTAGACTGCAGGATCTGCCAGCGGAGCTTCGCCCCGGGCGATGTGCTGCGGCCGGTGATCTTCACGCTCCCGCCGGGCACTTCGGCGTTCTCCTGGGGATCAATGATCCAGACGGGCGCCACCAGGCCCGCGGCGCGGGTCATCAGGGCCCCGAGCTGCACTTTGCCGAAGGCCACGTAGTCCGTGTGGCCGTCCACGAGGATCCGGACCCGGATCTGCTGGCCGGTGTCGATCAGGCCCGAACTGGCGGCGGCAGCGGTTGCCGTGTAGATCAGCTGCTGGATGGCCCGGGCAGCCATGTCGGCATCGAGGTTGCTGTTGAAAGCGTCCGAGGAGACGTCGACGGTGATGACGTCCTTGCCGGAGATTGAGGTGGCAAGTTTGTCCGGGTTCTGCCAGGGCGTGAAGAAGTCAGGGTCCAGCGGCTTCTCGGACATCATGGCCCGCAGGGCGCGGGTGACCGGGTTCTCCTGTTCAGGGACGTCGCGGAATTCCCGGTAAAGAAAGATGTTCCCGCCGCTGCGGCCGATCCAGTAGACCGGCGCCTTGTTGGAGGACTGTGCGGTTTCCAGCGGGGCGCTGGTGGACAGCGTGTCCGGCATGGTGCCGCCCGTTGCCGGCACCGAGGCGATGGTGCCGGTGGGTGAGGGGCCGCCCTCGGCCGTGCAGCCCGCAAGGACCGGAACCAGGACCAGGATTCCTGCAAGGACGGCGGGGCGCAGACGGCCCATCGGTCGTCCTGCCCTTTCGGGCGCAGAGGTTTCCGGCACTGTCCTGCCCTTGTCCTTTCCTGGCGTGGCGGGCCGATCCCCCTGGCGGCCTGGTGTTCCAGCAGATGCTGGATTTCCAGCATTGCACAGCGGCGCGGCCGCCCAGCCGCTCTTTGCCTCCGCGGGCACAACTGCAACGGGAACGATATGAGGCCGATATGAAGTTGATACCTAAGGACGTCCCGGCACCCTCCGGACGGGTTGCAGCCGCTGCTCCATGGCGGCCTGGTATCCGGCCCGGCCCCGCGCTGGCGTAAGATAAAGGGATCGCTGGGGCCAGGAGCACCGTCCAACGGGCGCCGGCATCAGCGAACGCAAACATTGATGTCGATCTTCGAGGGGACCACGGGCCTGCGGGCCAGCACCATGACTGAATCAGCAAATGGTAAGCGCCGGCTCAATACGGGCGAAGGCAGTCCGGGTGAATTCCCGCACTCCCTGCCCGGCACCCGGACTGAAGTAGTCCTCTTTGAGAACTCCGACCAGATGGTTCAATCACTCGGCAGCCATGACGAGGCGTTGCGGTTCATCGAAGAGCAGTTCCCCGCCGTCAACTTCCATGCCCGGGGTAATGAACTGTCCATCAACGGACCCGCCGGTGATGTTCCCCGGATCATGCGGCTCCTGCAGGAAGTCCGTGGCCTGGTGGCCCGCGGCACGGTCATCACTCCTGCTGTGCTGCAGCAACTGGTGTCCCTCCTGCGCACGCAGTCACTGCAGAATCCCGTGGATGTGCTCACCCACGACATCCTCTCCAGCCGCGGCAGGACCATCCGGCCCAAGACGCTGAACCAGAAGAACTATGTTGACGCCATCGACGCCAACACCGTGATCTTCGGCATTGGTCCGGCCGGCACCGGCAAGACGTACCTGGCCATGGCAAAAGCCGTCCAGGCGCTGCAGCAAAAAGAGGTCAGCCGGATCATCCTGACCCGCCCCGCGGTGGAAGCGGGGGAGCGGCTTGGTTTCCTCCCCGGCACGCTCAGCGACAAGATCGACCCCTACCTCCGGCCGCTCTACGACGCCCTGCACGACATGATGGACCCCGAATCCATTCCGCGCCTGATGGCGGCCGGCACCATTGAAGTGGCACCCCTGGCCTACATGCGCGGCCGGACGCTTAACGACGCCTTCATCATCCTTGACGAGGCGCAGAACACCACGCCGGAACAGATGAAGATGTTCCTCACCCGGCTCGGTTTCGGATCCAAGATGGTGGTCACCGGAGACGTCACCCAGGTGGACCTGCCGTTTGGGACGCGTTCCGGGCTGCGGATCGTTGAGGAAATCCTGCAGGGAATCGACGGCGTGAGCTTCTCGGTCCTGGATGCCGCCGACGTGGTGCGGCACCGGCTGGTCGGGGACATCGTCAACGCGTACAGCATCTGGGATGAAACCCAGCGGAGCCGGCTCAAGCATTCAGCCGGCCGGGAAAAACGGGGGGAACACGCGTGAGCATCGAGGTGAACAACGAGTCCGGCGTCCAGGTGGAGGAGTCGGAGCTCGTGGCACTGTCGCGGTACATTTTTGAGCAGCTCTACATTCATCCGCAGGCCGAACTGTCCATCCTCCTCGTGGATGAGCCGGCCATGGAGAAGCTGCACATTGAACTGATGGACGAACCGGGTGCCACCGACGTGCTCTCGGTTCCCATGGACGAATTGACCCCGGGGACGCCCGACCGGCCCACCCCGCAGGGCATGCTGGGTGACATTGCCATCTGCCCGCAGGTTGCAAAGGTGCAGGCCCGGAACGCCGGCCACTCGCTGCAGGACGAGATGCTGCTGCTGGCCACACACGGCATCCTTCACCTGCTGGGCTATGACCATGCCGAACCGGAGGAGAAGGCAGAGATGTTCGGGCTCCAGCGGGAACTCCTGTCCGGCTTCACGGGCAAAGAAGCACCTGCAGAGACGACCCAGTGACGCAACTGCTCCTGGTCGCGGTGGCATTGGTTTTCCTTGCCGTCGCGGCCCTGCTGACAGCGGCCGAGGCCGCCTTCAGTTTCCTTCCCCGGCACGACGCCGAAGATGCTCTGCACAGGAGCCGCGGCACCGCCATGCGGCGCATCCTTGCCGAGCCCGTGGCCCACACCCGGGCGCTGCGCTTCTGGCGGGTGTGGTTCGAGATGGCCTCCGCGGTGGCCGTCGCCGTCCTGATCTCCAGCCTGCTGGACAACGTGTGGCTTGCCGGCCTGGTGGCCACCGGCATCATGGCCCTTCTTGGGTTCGTGATCGTGGGCGTTTCGCCCCGCCAGCTGGGCAGGCTGCACTCCACTGCCGTTGTCCGCTTCACTGCCCCGATGGTCCGGTTCCTCACCAGCGTGCTGGGACCGATTCCCGGCTGGTTGGTGGCGTTGGGAAGTTCGGCGGCCCCCGGGGCGCCGGGCGGCGACGATGCGTTCTTCAGCGAACAGGAGTTCCGGGAACTGGTGGACCGTGCCAGCGAGTCCGACATGATCGAGGACACCGAAGCGGAGATGATCCAGTCGGTCTTCGACTTCGGCGACACCCTGGTGCGCGCCGTCATGGTTCCCAGGACGGACATCGTCAGCATTGACGCCGGGTCCAGCCTGCACCAGGCGATGTCCCTGTTCCTGCGGTCCGGATACTCGCGGATCCCGGTCATCAACGAGAACACTGACCACATCCTTGGCATCGTGTACCTCAAGGACGTTGCTGCAGTGATCCACCAGCTCCGTGCGGACCAGGAGCCGCCGCTGGTCGAGTCGCTGGCCCGCGAGGTGCGCTACGTGCCGGAGTCCAAGCCTGTGAGCGACCTCCTGCGTGAACTGCAGAAGGAGTCCACGCACGTTGCGATCGTGATCGACGAATACGGCGGCACCGCCGGACTGGTAACCCTCGAGGACCTGATCGAGGAGATCGTCGGCGAGATCGTCGACGAATATGACACCGAGAGCGCGGAAGCCGTCGCGCTGGGGGACGGTTCCTACCGGGTCAGTGCCCGGATGGGCATCGACGATCTCGGCGAGCTCTTCGACCTGGAAATCGACGACGACGAGGTGGACACCGTGGGCGGCCTCCTCGCCAAGGCACTTGGCCGCGTCCCGATCGTGGGCAGCAGCGTGGAAGTGCAGGGCGTATCGCTGCGTGCGGACCGGCTTGAAGGCCGGCGGAACCGGGTCAGCCACATCATTGCGGCGCCGGTACCAAGAGTAGAGACTGACCTTGAAGGCCTCCTGGAAGAGGCCGAAGCAACCCAGCAGGGAGTTCCACGTGAGCAAGAAAAATAAGGCTGCGGCCACGGACGACTTCGGCGGATTCCGCGCCGGATTTTCGGTGCTCGTCGGCAGGCCCAATGCGGGCAAGTCCACCCTGACCAACGCGCTGGTGGGCAAGAAGGTGGCCATCACGTCCGCCAAACCGCAGACCACGCGGCACACCATCCGGGGCATCGTGCACCGCGAGGACGCCCAGCTGATCCTGGTGGATACTCCGGGCCTGCACCGTCCCCGCACCCTGCTCGGCAAGCGCCTGAACGACCTCGTCGCGGATACCCTCGCCGAGGTGGACGCCATCGGATTCTGTCTGCCGGCCAACGAGAAAATCGGCCCCGGCGACAGGTTCATCGCCGCCCAGCTTGCCGCCGTCGGCCGCAAACCGGTGATCGCCATCGTCACCAAAACTGACCTCGTGGACAAGCAGGCGCTCACCGAACAGCTCCTTGCGGTGGCGGCCCTGGGCCGCGAAGTAATGGGGGAGGACGGCTGGAAGGACATCGTTCCGGTATCCGCCACTGACGGCTTCCAGGTGGAAACAGTCGCCGACGTGCTGATCAGCCACATGCCGCCGTCGCCCCCGTTGTACCCGGACGGCGAACTGACGGATGAGCCCGAGGCAGTCATGGTGGCGGAACTGATCCGCGAAGCTGCCCTTGAGGGTGTCCGGGACGAGCTTCCCCATTCCCTGGCCGTGGTGGTGGAGGAAATCGTTCCCCGGGAGGACCGGCCTGACGACAGCCCCCTGCTTGATGTGCGCGTCAACCTCTATGTCGAGCGGCCGTCCCAGAAGGCCATCATCATCGGCAAGGGCGGCAGCCGGTTGCGTGAAGTCGGGACCAACGCCCGCAAAGGCATCGAAGCCCTCCTGGGCACGCGCATCTACCTGGACCTCCACGTCAAGGTGGCCAAGGACTGGCAGCGCGACCCGAAACAGCTGGTCAAGCTGGGTTTCTGATCCACGAAAAGAACGTTCGCAGGAGTGCGGCAGGCAAGTTTTCCAGGCTGGACCACTAAAATGGACCGGATTCTGTATTTAGAGGAAGGTTCACGACGTGGGTCGAGGCCGCGACAAACGCGACAACGGGGCTGACCTGTCAGCCGGACCGGGACCGGTATCCCGCCACGCGAACGGCGGCGCCGTAGGTGCCGCCCGGCACCTCGGTACGCTGCGCGGGATGCCCATCTGGCTCAAAGCCGTCACGGGTGTCATGGCGCTGGTCCTCGTGGCCGGGATCGCCTTTGCCGGTTTTTGGTTCCTCCGGCTGCAGAACAACATCTCCAAGGCGCCGCTGAATGCCGGCGGCGAAAGCACCGAATCCCCCGGGAACGATGCCACGGGCCGGCTGCAGATCCTGATCCTCGGCTCGGACACCCGCGACGGAAAAAACTCGCAATATGGCACAGCCGACGATTCCACGGGCTATGGCAAGTCGGACGTGATGATGCTGATGGACATCTCCGAGGACAACAAGCGCGTCAACGTCATCAGCTTTCCGCGCGACCTGCTGGTGGACATTCCTGACTGCAAGGACAAGAAGACCGGCAAGGACTATCCTGCCCGCACCGGCGTCATGATCAATGAGGCCATGAGCGAGGCCGGCATCGGCTGCGCCGTGGATACCGTCAACAAGCTCACCGGCATGCAGGTGGACCACTTCATGATGGCCGACTTCAACGCCGTGAAGGAACTTTCCAACGCCGTGGGTGGTGTGGAAGTCTGCATCAGCGACGCCGTCTACGATCCTGATTCCCGGCTGCGGCTGCCGGCCGGAACCTCGACCGTGCAGGGCGAGATGGCGCTTGCCTTCCTCCGCACCCGCCACGCCTTTGCCGACGGCGGCGACCTTGGCCGCATCAAGGCGCAACAGGGCTTCCTCTCGGCGCTGACCCGCAAGATCAAGGACGATGGAACCCTGTCCGATCCCGCGAAGATGCTGAAGATCGCGGACGTCGTAACCCAGAACCTGACAGTGGATGACGGCCTTGCCTCTGTCCCCACCCTGCTGACGATCGGCAACCGGCTCAAGAACATCGACATCGGCAAGGTCGCGTTTGTCGCGGTGCCCACCACGCCGGCACCCATCGATCCCAACCGGCTGGTCATCGCCGAACCAGCGGGCGCACAGCTCTTCTCGGCAATGCGGAAGAACGTGGACCTCACCGACCCCACCGCGCCCACCACGCCGTCACCCACTGAATCGGCAACCCCGTCCGCGGCCCCTACTGAGACAGCCCCGCCGGTGCCGCCCTACAACAAGGCCATCCAGCCCGTAACCGTCGCCAACGGAAGCGGCGTCGCAGGCCGCGCCCAGGAAATCGTCCAGGCATTGGTGTCGGGCGGCTTCGCCCAGACGGGCCAGTTCCTGGCCCAGCCCGTGGCCAAGACGGCAGTGTATTACGGCAACGGCTTCGATGACGTGGCAGCAGATGTCGCTGCCATGCTGGGGATTCCTGCCACCCTGATGATTCCGGCTCCCGGCGTGACCGGCGTACAGGTTTACCTCGGCAGCGACTTCACCACCGGCACCGCCTATGAGGCCGGCAGTCCTGCCGCAGCATTGCCCCAGGACATCGTCAACCAGACCGCCGGGGACAAGGTCTGCCAGCAGGCGAATCCCGAACTGATCGTGCGCCGGTAGCGACGTTCCATGCCTTGGTACAGCTGCAGGCAGCAGTACCTCCGGCAGGCAACAAAATGGGCCCCGCCGGCAACGGCGGGGCCCATTTCTGTTATGCGGCTACCAGATGCTGACCCGCTCGGCGGGCGGCATCCACATGCCGTCCTCCTCGGTGACGTCGAACGCTTCGTGGAACGGGTCCAGGTTCCTGGCGATCGCGTTGGTCCGGAACTCGTTGGGGGAGTGGGGATCGGTGGCAAGGCGCCGGATGGCCTCCTCCTGCCGGATGACCTGGCGCCAGCCTGCTGCCCAGGAAGCGAAGAAGCGCTGTTCACCGGTCAGCCCGTCCAGGACCTCCGGTTCCTTCCCGTCCAGGCTGATCTGGTAGGCCTTGTAGGCGATGGTCAGGCCTGCCAGGTCACCAATATTTTCGCCCAATGTCAGGCGTCCGTTGACGTGGTGTCCGGGCGCTGCAGCGGGGGAGAGCGCATCGAACTGGGCCACAAGCCGCGCCGTCAGCGCCTCGAAAGCCTGGCGGTCCTGGTCCGTCCACCAGTTGCGGAGCGCTCCGCCGCCGTCGAACTGTGAGCCCTGGTCATCAAAGCCATGCCCGATCTCGTGGCCGATGACGGCGCCAATGCCGCCGTAGTTCACGGCGTCGTCCGCGTCGGCGGTGAAGAAGGGCGGCTGCAGGATCGCTGCCGGGAACACGATTTCGTTCATCATCGGGTGGTAGTAGGCGTTAACCGTCTGCGGCGTCATCAGCCACTTGTTCCGGTCCACCGGCTTGCCCACCTCATCCAGGTGCCTGTCGACGTCGGCATTGTGGGCGCGTTCGACGTTCCCCAGGAGGTCCGCGGGGTCGATCTCCACGGCTGAGTAGTCAATCCACTCGTCCGGGTAGCCGATCTTGGCCCGGAAGGCCTCCAGCTTCCGGAGGGCCTCGGCCTTGGTGTCCCCGCCCATCCATGCAACGTCATTAATGCTGCGGCGGTAGGCCTCGATAAGGTTGGCCACCAGGGTCTGCATCCGTGCCTTGTGCGATTCGGGGAAATGGCGGGCCACGTAGATCTGGCCCACAGCTTCACCAAGGGCGGCTTCGACGACGCCAACGCCGCGCTTCCACCGGTCCTTGTTGCGGGGCGTGCCGCTGATCGTGGTGCCGTAAAACGCGAAATTGGCGTCCACAAAGGCTGCCGACAGATAAGGTGCAGCGGCGCCGACGACGCGCATGGCCAGCCACTCCTGCCACGTTGCCACCGGAACTTCGTCCAGGAGGCCGGCGGCACCGGTGAAGAAGTCAGGGGTGCTCACCACGATTTCCGTACGCTTGTCTGCGTCGATTCCCGCGGCGTCGAACCACGTGGCCAGGAGGGGGAACAGCGCATTGGCTTCCTCCGCCGTCTTCAGGTTGTAGGTCTTTTGCGGATCCCGGAGGGTGACATTGTCCCAGTGGTGGGACGCGAGCTTCGTCTCCAGTTCGACAACCCGCCCGGCCGCACCATGGGGATCGGCCACCCCGGCCAGTTCAAACATTTTCTGCACGTGCGCGGTGTAGGCCGCCACGATGGGTGCGAACTTCTCTTCCCGGTAGTACGACTCGTCGGGAAGGCCCAGGCCACCCTGCCCGGTGTACAACAGGACCCGGTCAGGGTTCCCCGCATCGGGGGCCGGGTAGATGTAGAAAAGCCCGCCCACGTCCGCACGGAACAACCGGCCCGCCAGTGCGATGAGGTCAGCTACCGAGCCCGTGGCGAACACGTCGCCGAGCCGCCCGCGGATCGGCTCCATGCCCTTGCCTTCCACTGTCGCTTCGTCCATGAAGCTGTTGTAGAGGCCGCCGATCTTCCGTTCGATCCCGCTGGCGTCCGCGCCCTTGGCCGCCGCCTCCTCGATGATGTCCCGGACAGCGATTTCGGACCCGTCGCGAAGAGCGGTGAAGGTTCCCTCCAGGGGCCGGTCGTCCGGAATTTCGGTGGCTTTCAACCAGGCGCCGTTGACATGTTGGTAAAGGTCGTCCTGAGGCCGGACTGTGTGATCAATGGTGGACAGATCGATCCCCGAAATGGGCACTGCAACTCCTTTGCTCGAACGCCTGCGTCCGGCTGACCACCGGAGGCGTCTGCATGCTGGACTTTACGGACGGTAGTGCCCTTTCATCTTACGCACCCGTGTTACGCTCAAAGAGTGCGTGCAGAGTTCCTTCTCCTTAGCTGCCGCGGCGAGGCCACAGACGCTATCTAGCGCACGGCCCACCCTCGCTGCGGAGTTTGTGTTGCCCGGCCACCCTTTCACTGAAGATCGATAGAAAAGGCCACGAACATCATGCGTAACGCACAAAAGCCCTCCGGAATGCCCGCCCACCGGTACACGCCCTTCCAGGACCTGATCAAGGTTGAACTGCCGGACCGCACCTGGCCGGACAAGATCATCACCAAGGCCCCGCGGTGGTGCGCGGTGGACCTGCGCGACGGAAACCAGGCCCTGATCGATCCCATGAGCCCGGCGCGCAAGATGAAGATGTTCGACCTGCTGGTCCGCATGGGCTACAAGGAAATCGAGGTCGGTTTCCCGTCCGCTTCCCAGACGGACTTCGACTTTGTCCGCCAGCTCATCGAGGGCAACCACATCCCGGACGACGTCACCATCCAGGTCCTGACGCAGGCGCGGGAACACCTCATCGAACGGACCTACGAGTCCCTGGTGGGTGCCAAGCAGGCCATCGTCCACCTCTACAACTCCACGTCCGTGCTGCAGCGGCGCGTGGTCTTCAACCAGGACGAGGACGGCATCCTGGACATCGCACTGCAGGGTGCCCGCCTGTGCAAGAAGTACGAGGAAACACTCGTGGACACGCACGTGACCTACGAGTACTCCCCGGAGTCCTTCACGGGTACGGAGCTCGAGTACGCCGTCCGGGTGTGCAACGCCGTCGCGGATGTCTTTGAAGCGTCCGCCGACCGGCAGGTGATCATCAACCTGCCCGCCACGGTGGAAATGGCCACGCCCAACGTCTACGCCGATTCCATCGAGTGGATGAGCCGGCACCTGCACCCTCGGGACGGCATCATCCTGTCCCTGCACCCGCACAACGACCGCGGAACCGGCGTCGCCGCCGCCGAGCTGGGCTACATGGCAGGCGCCGACCGCATCGAGGGCTGCCTCTTCGGGAACGGCGAACGCACAGGAAACGTGGACCTGGTGACGCTGGGCCTGAACCTGTTCGTCCAGGGCATCGACCCCATGATCGACTTCTCCAACATCGACGACGTCCGGCGCACCGTGGAGTACTGCAACCAGCTGCCCGTCCCGGAACGTTCGCCGTACGGCGGCGACCTGGTGTTCACCGCCTTCTCCGGCTCCCACCAGGACGCCATCAAGAAGGGCTTCGAAGCGCTGGAGCGCGATGCTGCAGCAGCCGGCAAGCCCGTGGACGACTTCACCTGGCAGGTTCCGTACCTCCCTGTGGATCCCAAGGACCTGGGCCGCAGCTACGAGGCCGTCATCCGGGTGAACTCCCAGTCCGGCAAGGGCGGCGTGGCCTACCTGCTGAAGAACGAGCACAGCCTGGACCTGCCGCGCCGCGCGCAGATCGAATTCTCCGGCGTCATCCAGCGCCGCACCGACACCGTGGGCGGGGAAGTCAGCGGCGCGCAGCTGTGGCAGATTTTCCAGGACGAATACCTGCCGTCCGGCCGGGCCGACGGGCAGTGGGGCCGTTACTCGCTGGGGGCCGTCAAGACGGAAACAGACGCCGACGGCGGCATGACGCTGCACGCGTCGCTCACCATCGATGGTGCCCAGGTCAGCCGCACCGGCACCGGCAACGGCCCCATTGCGGCCCTGCTGAACATCCTGCATGAGGACGGCGTGGATGTCCGCGTGCTGGACTACAGCGAACACGCGTTGTCCGAAGGCGGCAACGCCATGGCCGCGGCCTACGTCGAATGCGCGGTGGGGGAGCGGGTGCTGTGGGGTGTAGGCATCGATGCCAACACCAGCATGTCCTCCCTCAAGGCCGTGATTTCCGCGGTCAACCGCGCCATCCGGGACGCCCAGGCCTGATACCTGCCGGTGGTGCCGCCGGTTTCCACCGGTGGCACCACCGTGGCCTGGCAGCGAGCTGCCGGGCAGGATGGGAAGATAGAGCGTGGTCCAACACTCTTTTGCCTCCCGGGCGTACCGGGACGACGCCGTGGTGCTCCGTACCCATAAGCTGGGCGAGGCGGACCGGATCATCACGCTCCTGACGAAGCACCACGGGCAGGTCCGTGCCGTCGCCAAGGGAGTGCGCCGCACCAGCAGCCGTTTCGGTGCCCGGCTTGAGCCCTTCATGGTTGCCGATCTCCAGTTGGTGTCAGGGCGGACGCTGGACATCGTCACGCAGGCCGTGGCAAAGGGTGCATACGGCGGAAGCATCGCCGCGGACTACGGCAGGTATACGGTGGCCGCCGCCATGACGGAGACGGCTGAGAAACTGACGGACGTCGACGGCGAGGCCGGTACCGCACAATACAACCTGCTGGTGGGCGCCCTCGCTGCGCTGAGCCGCAACGAACATGCGGCTGGCCTCATCCTGGACTCCTACCTTCTGCGCGCCCTTGCCACCGGCGGGTGGGCGCCCAGTTTCACGGACTGCTCCCGCTGCGGCATGCCGGGCCCGCACACGGCCTTCTCCGCGCCCCTTGGCGGCATGGTTTGTGCACAGTGCCGGCCGCCCGGTTCCCCCGCCCCCGCTGCAGAGACCGTGACGCTGCTGGCAGCGCTGCTGACCGGGGACTGGACGACGGCGGATGCTTCCCTGCCGCAGCATCGCAAGGAAGCAGCGGGCCTGGTGGCCGCGTACCTGCAGTGGCATCTGGAACGAGTACTGAAATCCCTCAAACATGTGGAGCGTAGCTGACAGTGGCCCTGGGAAAAAGGAACAACGCACCGCGCCGGCGCACGCATCCCGTCGTGGCGCCGTACCCGCACCCGTCCGGCGCGGTGGCACCCACTATTCCGGCTGAATTCATTCCCCGGCACGTGGCCATCGTCATGGACGGCAACGGCCGCTGGGCCAACCAGCGGGGATTGCCGCGGATCGAGGGGCACAAGGCAGGGGAGCCGGCGCTGCTCGATGTCATGGCAGGGGCCATCGAACTGGGCATCGAGTACGTCAGCGTGTACGCGTTCTCCACGGAAAACTGGCGCAGGTCGCCTGAGGAAGTCCGCTTCCTGATGGGATTTAACAAGGATGTGCTGCGAAGGCAGCGGAACCAGTTGGACGACTGGGGCGTGCGGGTCCGCTGGGCGGGGCGCCGGCCGCGGCTGTGGGGTTCGGTCATCCGTGAGCTGGAGGAAGCCGAGGAGTTCACGGCGGCCAACACCACCTGTAACTTGACCATGTGTGTTAATTACGGCGGCAGGGCCGAGATCACTGACGCGGTCTCAGCGATTGCCGCCGATGTGGCGGCAGGCAAGTTGAAGCCTGGCGCCATTACCGAGCGGACCATCCAGAAGTACCTGGACGAGCCCGACCTGCCTGACGTGGACCTGTTCCTGCGCAGCTCGGGGGAGCAGCGGCTGTCCAACTTCATGCTCTGGCAGTCGGCCTACGCGGAATTCGTGTTCATGGACACGCTGTGGCCGGACGTGGACAGGCGCACGCTCTGGGCCGCCGTCGAGGAGTATGCCAGGCGCGACCGCCGGTACGGTGGCGCCGTGGACGCCGCCGCTGCTCCCTCGGCGCCCGCTGCCCCGGCGGAATAGCTTCATCCATACGCCCGCAACCAGCGGGCCAGCCGCCTGTAGGCATCGGCCCGGACCGGTTCGGGTGACAGGAAGACGTCGTGCAGCGCGCCGTCGATCCGCTCCACGGTTACGGTGCGGCCCAGGGTGAGGGCCCTGGCGCTGATGGTGTTGACGTCCAGGACCGCGTCGGTGCGGCGCATTTCCTCGGACCAGAGGAGCCCGTTCGCGCTGCCCTTGGAAAGCAGTACCAGGATCGGCGCCTGGATCCCCAGGCCGCGGGCCACCTTCGCCTGCCCGGCGAGCACCGCCCTAAGCCAGCCGGCGCGCACCGGAAAGGCCATGCGGGGGCGGTACCGCTCGTCAAGCGGCCACTCGCCGTCGGCAGAGCTGCTGATGGTCCGCCAGTAGTGGCCGCGTTCCGGCAGCCGGAGGACCATCTCAGGGCGGAAGCGGGCCAAGGGGCGCACCATGCTGGATGCAGCGCGCCGCACCAGCGGACTGCCGTGCATTTCCAGCCATGGACTGTTGAGGATCAGCAGCGAAACAGCTTCCGGATGGCGGGTGGTCCACAGGGCTGCCACCAGGCCGCCCGTGGAGTGGCCCATCAGGGCCAGGGGACCCGGTGCGCCTGCATCCCGGATGATGCGGATTGCCTCTTCGATTTCAGCGTCGTAGGCGGCGAGGTCGGCCACGTACCCGCCCGGTGCTTCCGGACGAAGGCTTCGTCCGTGGTTGTGCATGTCCAGGGCATAGAAGTCGTAGCCGGCCGCAGCCCAGAACCGTGCCAGGTCCACGTTGAAGAAATAATCGCTCCAACCGTGCAGGAAGAGCACGGCCCGGCGGCTGCCGCCGGCAGGGTCCCTGTCGGGAGATGGCCGGACGCGCACCAGCGTTGCCCTCCGTTCAACCCCGTCACGTCCGGTGGCCGCGAAGGAGTGTGACTCGAAGTCACCGCCCAGGATGTCCTGCTGCCACTGCATGCCCTCATGCTAAACCGGCACACCGGACCGCGCTGTCCGAACTGCGCTTTCCGAACTGTGCTGTCCGAACTGTGCTGTCCGAACTGTGCTGTTCGAACTTCGGCGTCTCCGTTTTGGTGCGGCGCCCCCGGAGACGGGAAACTGGAGGCATGCGCGTTTATCCCACTTTCTTCAGGCTGGCCTTTTCATGGATGGACGCCGAGCGCGCCCACAAGATCGGATTCAAGGGGATACGGCTCGCACATTCTTCCGGTGCGGGGAGAGTCCTGCGGAAACTGACTGCTCCGGCGCCGTCGCTCCAGACCACAGCCTTTGGCGTCACCTTTCCGTCACCGTTCGGGCTGGCTGCCGGCTTCGACAAGGAAGGGCACGGCATCGAGGCCCTCACGGAGCTTGGATTCGGACACATTGAAGTGGGCACCATCACCGGCCAGGCGCAGCCCGGCAACGAAAAGCCGCGCTTGTTCCGCCTGGTCCAGGACCGGGCCGTCATCAACCGGATGGGATTCAACAACGACGGCGCCTCCGCCGTTGCACCCCGGCTCAGGGCAGCACGCGCCGCGCTCCAGCGGCGGTACCCGGAGGTTCGTCCGGTCATCGGCGTCAATATCGGCAAAACCAAGGTGGTGGAACTGGCCGATGCCGTGGACGACTACCTGGTGAGCGCCCGCAGCCTGGCGCCTGCCGCCGACTATTTGGTGGTAAACGTCAGTTCCCCCAACACCCCGGGCCTGCGGTTGCTCCAGGACGTGGAGACGCTCCGGCCGCTCCTGACAGCCGTGGGGCAGGAAGCGGACCGGGCCGCGGGCCGGCATGTGCCCCTGCTGGTCAAGATTGCCCCGGACCTCAGCGATGAGGACATCGACGACGTCGCGCGCCTTGCCCTCGACCTGAAGCTGGACGGCATCATCGCCACCAACACCACCATTGGCCGTTCAGGACTGTCCTCGCCGGCAGAAGAGGTGGCGAAGTGCGGAGCCGGCGGCCTCTCCGGTGCACCATTGAAGCAGCGTTCGCTGGAGGTGCTGAAGCGGCTCAGGAACGCTACGGGCGACGCCCTGACCTTGGTGTCCGTTGGCGGCGTGGAGTCGGCCCGGGACGTCCAGGAAAGGCTGGACGCCGGTGCAACCCTGGTGCAGGGCTACACCGCGTTCCTTTACGAAGGACCGTTCTGGGCGGCACGGATCAACAAGCAGTTGGCAAAGAACCGCCGCTCCTAGGCGCTGCAGGCAGGTTGCTGCGGGAAAGCGGATCCCGATAAGAACGAAAAGCCCGGCGGAACACCGCCGGGCTTTTCGTTCTTAAGTGGATGCAGGGTCAGGCAGGGTACTGTCCGCGCTGGACCTGGGGCTTGGGCAGCCGCAGTTTCCGGAACTGCAGGGACCGCATGGAGCCGTACCAGACAGTACCGCGCTCCACCTCGCCGAACTTTTCCGCCAGCCGCTTGCGGAGCTTGCGCGACAGAATGAAGACGTCCACGAAGACTGCCAGGAACATGACCCAGAAAGCGCCCAGGACGTAAATCATCATGTCGCTGGAGGCCGGGACCACCAGGGAAACCAGCACGAAGACCAGGGCGCCGAACATCAGGTATTCGCCAAGGTTGAACCGCGCATCCACAAAGTCGCGGGCAAACCGTTTCTGCGGACCCTTGTCGCGCAGCGGCAGGAACTTCTCGTCGCCGGTGTCCATGGCCCGCCGCATCTTGAGGCGCTGGTCCTGGATGGCCTGGCGTTCGGCAGCCTTGGACGCCTTGCGGTCCTCAGGCACGAGCGGGCGCTTGCGGGCAGCTTCCTGGGCCTTCCGGGTGGGGGTAGGGGCACCCTTGCCCGCGGCACTGTTCTGCCGCGCCGCCGTCTCCGCTGCCTGCTGGTCTATGGTTTCCTGCGCCGAGGGCGCTTCTTTTCTACGTCCGAACACCAGAACAGAATACCTTGCAGCAGCCCGCCCGCTGCCTGCCCCCGCGTCTGCGGCGGCAGGCCGCGGAATGTGACGGGGGTAATGTTTTGGCCATGACTTCATCACCCGCGGCCACCCCGCACAGCACCACCGGAACATCAGGACCAGGCCCTGAGGCCATCGGCAGGACGGAAGATCTCCGTGCTGCGGTGGACCGTTCCTTCGATCAAACTTTGGCACGTCTCAAGGACCTCGTGGCCATCCCGGGCATCGCCTGGCCAAGCTTCGACCGCATGCCACTGGAGCGCAGCGCGGAGGCCGTCGCCGAACTCCTCCGGGGTGTGGGGATCGGCGGGGTCCAGGTCCTGTCCGTCAACAAGGCCGACGGCACGCCAGGCGGGCCGGCCGTCGTCGCCCGCCGGCCTGCCGCAAAAGGAAAACCGACCATCCTGCTTTACGCCCACCATGACGTCCAGCCGGTGGGGGACGAGTCCCTGTGGGAAACAACGCCGTTTACCGCCGTCGAGAAGGACGGCCGCCTCTACGGCCGCGGCGCCGCTGACGACAAAGCCGGCATCATGGCACACATTGCTGCTTACGCAGCCGTTTCGGAAGTCCTCGCCGATTCCCTGGGGCTGGGCGTCACCTTCTTCATCGAGGGGGAGGAGGAAGCAGGATCGCCCACGTTCCGGACATTCCTGGAGGCGAACCGCGAGCTGCTCCGCGCAGACGTCATTGTGGTGGCCGACTCCAGCAACTGGAAGGTCGGCGTACCTGCCCTGACCACCAGCCTGCGTGGGCTCGTGGATGGCACGATTGAGGTGCAGGTCCTTGACCATGCGGTGCATTCCGGCATGTACGGCGGCCCGGTGCTGGATGCCCCCACCCTGCTGTCCCGCCTGATCGCCACCCTTCACGACACGGATGGGAACGTGGCCATTGAGGGCCTGGTGTCCAGCGACACGGCCGGGGTCGACATGCCGGAGGCGGATTACCGCGCCGATGCCTCCGTGCTCGACGGCGTCCGGCTGGCTGGAACGGGAAGCATCGCCTCGCGGCTGTGGTCCAAGCCGGCATTGTCAATCATCGGCTTCGACGCACCCGCCGTGGACGTTGCCTCCAACACCCTCCTTCCGCGCGCACGGGCAAAGTTCAGCCTGCGGCTGGCGCCGGGCCAGGTTCCCGCGGAGGCCATGGAGGCGGTCCGCCGCCACGTGGAGGCCAACGCCCCATTTGGTGCGAGGGTCGTCTTCACTCCGGGGGAGGCAGGCAATCCGTTTCGGACGGACACTTCCTCTGCTGCGGCAACGGTTGCGATGTGGGCCCTGGGCGAGGCCTGGGGAGTTCCCGCCGTCGAAACCGGAATCGGCGGTTCCATCCCGTTCATTGCCGACCTGACGGACCTGTACCCCGAAGCGCAAATCCTGGTGACGGGCGTGGAAGACCCGGATTCACGGGCACACAGTGCCAACGAGTCCCTGCACATCGGTGACTTCCGCAACGCCATACTGGCCGAGGCCCTCATGCTCGCGCGGCTGAACAGTGAAGGCCTTTCAACCGGCAAGTAATGGGCCTTCCGTCGTGAACGCCGGGCAGGCGGCTGTCAGGGAACAACCGGCGTGCTTTGACGGTTACGCCAGGAGTTAGAGCTACAGGACTGCCGCGCGTAGCATGTAGCTATAGCCCATACCGTATTTGTAGGGGCAGGCGCCGTTACGGCGACGCCGCCAGACCGTCCTAAGAAGGTAGGCCAATGAGCACCGCAACCAACGAAAACAGCACCGCCGCCACCAGCGTGGCCAGCGACGAACTGCCCGTTCACGAGGTCAACCTGACCGATGTCGCTGCAGGCAAGGTCCGCAGCCTCCTGGAACAGGAAGGCCGCACCGACCTGCGCCTGCGCGTGGCCGTGCAGCCTGGCGGATGCTCGGGGCTGATCTACCAGCTCTACTTCGACGAACGGCTCCTTGATGGTGATGCCGTGCGCGACTTCGACGGCGTCGAAGTCGTCGTGGACAAGATGAGCGTGCCGTACCTGAGCGGCGCCAGCATCGACTTCGAAGACACCATCTCCAAGCAGGGCTTCACCATCGACAATCCGAACGCCGGCGGCTCCTGCGCCTGCGGCGATTCATTCCACTAAGCCGGTTATTTCGCCTGATGTCCGCGCCGGGTTTCCTGCCGTCCAAAACGGCATGGGGGCTCGGCGCCGACATGTGGGCGAAACGCCCGGCGGAGCGGTAAGCTCTACACCGAGTAGTAAAACTTTTTTGTGCCCGGAGCGCCGATGGCTGCCCGGACAACAGCAACAAGTAGGAAGGGCCGTCTGTGAGTTCGCAGAACCGAACCGGCAGCCGACGCAAAACGATCACCACGATCTCAAGCTTGGCAATTGCCGGCGCGTTGGTTTTGACCGGATGTTCGCCAGAGGTAGAGAAAGGGTGGATGCCCACTGAACGTGGCACCACCAGCAACACTGACCGCATCATGGACCTCTGGGTCAACTCATGGATTGCTGCGCTCGTGGTGGGCACCATTACGTGGGGCCTGATCATCTGGTGCCTGGTCGCTTACCGCCGCCGCAAGGGAACCGTTGGCTTCCCGCGGCAGACCAGCTTCAACCTTCCGCTGGAAGTTTTCTACCTGACCATCCCCATCTTCATGGTCCTGGTGTTCTTCTACTTCACGGACCGCGACCAGCAGGCGATCGATGACCGTTCACAGCCGGCCGACGTCGTTGTGGACGTCCGCGGCAAGCAGTGGGCCTGGGACTTCAACTACAAGTCCGGCGACGTCATCCAGGAAGACCTGCACGAAGCCGGTGTCCAGGCCCACCTCACCGGCAACACCATCGACAAGGAACAGCTCCCCACCCTGTACCTGCCGGTGAACAAGTCTGTTGACCTCGAACTCAACGCCCGCGATGTCATCCACTCCTTCTGGGTTCCCGCCTTCCTGCAGAAGCGCGACATGATCCCCGGCAAGCCCAACTACATCCGGTTCACCCCCACTAAAGAGGGCACTTACGACGGCAAATGTGCCGAACTCTGCGGCGAGTACCACTCCGAAATGCTGTTCCGCGTCAAGGTGGTGTCGGAATCCGAATTCCAGGCTCACATGGACCAGCTCAAGGCCGAAGGCAACACCGGCCTGCTCGGTGCCGAGTACGACCGCAACCCGAACCTGAACGAAACCAAGTAAGGGGAGCGACGTGGCTACGTACACCCAATCCGCACCTGCGGGAGTCCTGTCGGCTCCCGTGGTACCTAAATCCAAGGGGCGCATCGTCGTCAACTGGATCACCTCCACCGACCACAAGACCATCGGGTACATGTACCTGATTGCGTCCTTCGTGTTCTTCTGCCTGGGCGGTGTCATGGCGCTGCTCATCCGCGCCGAGCTGTTCGAGCCCGGCATGCAGATCCTGCAGACCAAGGAGCAGTACAACCAGCTGTTCACCATGCACGGCACGGTGATGCTGCTGATGTTCGCCACCCCGCTGTTTGCCGGGTTCGCCAACGTGATCATGCCGCTGCAGATCGGCGCTCCTGACGTGGCGTTCCCGCGCCTGAATGCGTTGGCCTTCTGGTTCTTCCTGTTCGGTTCCACCATCGCGGTGTCCGGCTTCATCACCCCGCAGGGCGCAGCGTCCTTTGGCTGGTTCGCCTATGCGCCGCTGTCGAACACGACGTTCACCCCGGGCATCGGCGGTGACCTGTGGGTCTTCGGCCTGGCGCTGTCCGGCTTCGGCACCATCCTTGGTGCGGTCAACTTCATCACCACCATCATCTGCATGCGCGCCCCGGGCATGACCATGTGGCGGATGCCCATCTTCACCTGGAACACCCTGATCACCGCCATCCTGGTGCTCATGGCATTCCCGCCGCTGGCCGCCGCCCTGTTCGCGCTCGGCGCGGACCGCAAGTTCGGCGCCCACATCTTCGATCCCGAGAACGGCGGCGCTGTTCTTTGGCAGCACCTGTTCTGGTTCTTCGGCCACCCGGAGGTGTACATCATTGCGCTGCCGTTCTTCGGCATCGTGTCGGAGATCTTCCCGGTCTTCAGCCGCAAGCCGATCTTTGGCTACAAGGGCCTGGTCTACGCCACTATCGCCATTGCAGCCCTGTCCGTGACGGTGTGGGCCCACCACATGTACGTCACCGGCGCCGTCCTGCTGCCGTTCTTCTCCTTCATGACCATGCTCATCGCGGTGCCCACCGGCGTAAAGTTCTTCAACTGGATCGGCACCATGTGGCGCGGCTCGTTGACCTTCGAAACGCCGATGCTCTGGAGCATCGGCTTCATGATCACCTTCCTCTTCGGCGGCCTCACCGGCATCATCCTGGCCTCCCCGCCGCTGGACTTCCACGTTTCGGACTCCTACTTCGTGGTGGCGCACTTCCACTACGTGGTGTTCGGCACCGTGGTGTTCGCCATGTTCGCCGGGTTCTATTTCTGGTGGCCCAAGTGGACCGGCAAGATGCTCAACGAGCGCCTGGGCAAGATCCACTTCTGGCTGCTGTTCCTGGGCTTCCACGGCACCTTCCTGATCCAGCACTGGCTCGGCGTCGAGGGCATGCCCCGCCGCTACGCCGACTACCTCGTGGAGGACAACTTCACCTGGATGAACCAGTTCTCCACCGTGGCATCGTTCGTGCTGGGTGCGTCACTGATCCCGTTCTTCTGGAACGTCTACATCACCTGGCGCAGCGCCGAAAAGGTCCAGGTTGATGATCCGTGGGGCTTCGGTGCTTCGCTGGAGTGGGCCACGTCCTGCCCGCCGCCGCGCCACAACTTCACGTCCCTGCCCCGGATCCGTTCGGAGCGTCCCGCCCTGGACCTGCACCACCCGGAACTTCGCCAGGTCCACACCGTTGAGTCGCCGGCACCCGCAGCAGCGGTCCTCGGCAACGCCGACCAGAAGGACACCGCACAGTGAAAATCGAATCCTGGATCTTTGGTTCTGGAGTCTTCTTCTTCGTTCCCGTCGCTCTGGTCTACGGATTCCTGACCAGCTGGGGTGAGTGGGTCGGCATCCTGGGCATCCTGCTTGTGGGTGGCCTCGCCGGCATGATCGGGGCCTACCTCGGCTTCACCGGAAGGCGCGTCGGTCTTCGTCCCGAGGACCGCAGCGACGCTGAAATCCACGAAGGCGCCGGCGAGCAGGGGCACTTCAGCCCCTGGAGCTGGTGGCCCCTGGTGCTGGGCATCGCCTGCGCCACCGGCTTCCTGGGCCTGGCCGTAGGCGCCTGGGTCATCTTCATCGCAGGTGGCCTCGCCATCGTGGCCCTCGTGGGCTGGGTGTACGAGTACAGCCGCGGTGACCACGCGCACTAAGCAAGCAAACGAATAACGACGTCGGGCCCCACCTTCCGGTGGGGCCCGACGTCGTTATTACGCTTTTGGAAGCCCCTAGATGGCTCCCTGCGACTCTAAAAGTCCTCGAAGCTCCCGCAGCGCGTTCTCGGCCTGCTCGCGCCCCAGGCCGCCTTCCAGCGCACTGTCGCTAATGGACAGCTCCACCTCACAGCCTTGTGGGAAGTCAGCCGTCATCACCTGAAGCAGGGAACGGGCATCGGCCTTGTCTGCGCCTGCCTTGCTGATGGTCACCGGCAGGCCCGTGTCGGTGACGGCTCGGACAAACACCGCGGCGGAACGTGCATGCAGGCCCGCGGGCGCTGCCACCACGGCCTTTTCTGTTGGCAAAGGGACTCCTTCTGTGAAAGACGGCCCCCTTCCGTCTCGTGGCAAAATTTCCAGACCAAATATAGCTGCCTGCACGGATGCGGCGCGAAAGATTGCCGCGGTCCGTGGCTGGTCTAGACCGTTCTAAAATTGAGGGGACACCCAACGGCAGGAGAACGATCATGGCAGCTGGCGCCGCCGCAATCACGGGGGAAATAGACCGCAGCAGCGGAACGGCCATCTACGTCCAACTCCGGGAAATCCTTCGCGCGTACATCGCGGAGTCATGCCCGCCGGGTTCAGCCCTGCCCTCGGAACGGGACCTCGCCGAACGGTTTGGGCTTGCAAGGATGACGGTGCGGCAGGCCATCGATGCACTGGTGGGGGAGGAGGTCATCGAGCGGGTGGTGGGCCTGGGAACCTTCGTCCGGCGGCCGAAAGTCGACCTGCAGGTGAAGCTCACGTCCTACAGCGAAGAAATGCAGCGGCGCGGCATGGTGCCTGCCGCCAAGGTGCTCAGCTTCGAACAGATCGGTGCCAGTGCGTTCCTGGCCCGTGAATTGCAGCTGGACGAGGGCACCCCGCTGGTCCGCTTCCGCCGGCTGCTTCTTGCGGATGGGGAGCCCATGAGCGTGGACGAAAACTTCATACCGGCTCATCGGGTCCCGGGACTGCTGGACGGCGAGCCGCCCACGTCGCTCTACAACGTCCTCAGCGAGCAGTACGGGCTTGTTATGGAATGGGGGGAGGACATGATCGAGGCGACGGCGGCGTCACCGTCCACGGCGCGCCTCCTCAACGTCGAGGTGGGGGCACCATTGCTGAAGATCCAGCGGCATGCCTTTGTGGCCCGGGCAATGGTTGACTACTCGGTCTCCTACTACCGTGCGGACCGGTACAAGCTGTGGGTGCCCCTGCAGCGGCCCGGAGCCAGGAGGGCCCGCAACCACTAGCCGCCCCAACCATCCGTTCCCCTGCGGGGGGCGTGGGCAGCACACCCCAGGAAAACAGGAAAGGCCCGATCCGGATGGATCGGGCCTTTCCTGTTGGAACAGAAGCCTAGTGGGTCAGGCTCTTGCTTCCTTCTGCCGCTTCAACAGCCTCGTGTCCGTGGCCGTGTGCGGCCTCCAGCTCAGCGGGCGTGGCCGGGGCTACGCGGTCCTCGAAGAACCAGCGGGAGAGGAATGCGCGGCGCTTTTCCTTGGGGGTGACCACGCCATGCTCGTTGGGGACCGCAGGAAGGACCTGAGGTGACTCAAAGCCCACCAGCTTGTACCGCTTGTACTCATCCAGGGGCGCGTGCACCTCGATGAACTCACCGTGGGGAAGACGGACGATGCGTCCGGTTTCACGGCCGTGGAGGGCGATCTCGCGGTCCTTGCGCTGAAGCGCCAGGGCAACGCGCTTGGTAACCACGAATGCGATCACCGGACCGATGAAGAACAGGGCCCGCAGCCAGTACGTGACGTCGTTCAGGGAAACGTGGAAGTGCGTGGCGATGAGGTCCGAACCAGCAGCGGCCCACATGACGCAGTACCAGACGAAACCTGCCATGCCGATGGCGGTACGGGTGGGCGCGTTCCTGGGGCGGTCCAGGACGTGGTGTTCACGGTCGTCCTTGGTCACCCAGCGCTCGATCCACGGGTACGTGAACATCACGGTGAACAGGATCCCGGCCGGCACGAGGGCCGGCAGCAGGACGTTGAATGTGAAGACGTGTCCGAAGAAGATCTGCTCCACGTGCCAGTTGCCGAAGGTGCCCGGCATCAACCGGAGTGCGCCGTCGACGAAACCGATGTACCAGTCAGGCTGCGTACCGGCCGACACAGGGGAGGGGTCGTACGGGCCGTAGTTCCAGATCGGGTTGATGGTGAAGAACGCGGCCATCAGGGCAATGACGCCGAAGACGATGAAGAAGAATCCACCGGCCTTCGCTGCGTACACCGGACCGAGGGGGTAGCCGACGACGTTGTTGTCGTTGCGTCCCGGACCCGGGTACTGCGTGTGCTTGTGCACCACCACCATGAACAGGTGGGCCACGATCATCAGCAGGATCAGGGCCGGTACCAGCAGGATGTGCAGCATGTACAGGCGGCTGATGATGGCCGTTCCCGGGAATTCCCCGCCAAACAGGAAGAACGAGATGTACGTTCCGATGACCGGAATGGACTTGATGACACCGTCGATGATGCGCAGGCCGTTGCCGGACAGCAGGTCATCGGGGAGCGAGTAGCCGGTAAAGCCTGCAGCCATCGCCAGGATGAGCAGGACACAGCCCACAACCCAGTTCATTTCACGCGGCCGGCGGAACGCACCGGTGAAGAAGACCCTCAGCATGTGTACTGCCACCGACGCAACGAACAGCAGTGCTGCCCAGTGGTGCACCTGGCGCATGAACAGGCCGCCACGGACATCGAAGGAGATGTTCAGCGATGAGCTGTACGCCACCGACATCTCCACGCCCTTCAGCGGAACGTAGCCGCCGTCGTAGTGCGTCTCCGCCATTGACGGGTCGAAGAAGAACGTCAGGAAGGTACCCGACAGCAGCAGGATGACGAATGAGTACAGCGCCACTTCACCAAACATGAACGACCAGTGGTCCGGGAAGACTTTGCGGCCGAACTCGCGGAGGATCCCCGAACCGCCGACTCGTGAGTCGACGAAGTCGGTGATCCGACCTGTCTTGGTTTTGGCGACGAAAGCCGGCTCAGCTGTTGATGCTGCGCTCATGCGAATCACGCTCCCAGTAACTTGGTCCTACGGGTTCATGGAAGTCGCTGGTAGCGACCAGGTAGCCCTCGTCATCAACTGCGATGGGCAGCTGGGGGAGAGGACGGCTGGCGGGGCCGAAGATCACCTTGCACTCCTGCGTGAGGTCAAAGGTGGACTGGTGGCACGGGCACAGCAGGTGGTGCGTCTGCTGCTCGTACAGAGCAACGGGGCAGCCAACGTGGGTGCAGATCTTCGAGTAGGCAACGATGCCGTTGTAGCCCCACTCTTCGCGGCCCTTGGACGGGTTGAGCGATGCGGGATCAAGGCGCATGAGCAGCACAACGGACTTTGCCTTCTCGTTGAGCTTGCCTTCCTCGAGTTCGTTCAGGCCTTCCGGGATGACGTGGAAGGCCGAGCCGATGGTGACATCCGAAGCCTTGATGGGAGTTCCGTCAGGGTCACGGGTCAGGCGCTTGCGCTTTCCGTCCTGGGGGGCCCACATGGTGTGTGCGAGCTTGTCGTCCGGACGGGGTCCGAGGTCACCGAAGATGGCGACGGCGGGAAGCGGGGCGAGCGCCACAGCACCGAGCAGGGTGTTGCGGATCAGCGGACGGCGCTTGATGCCGGTCTCTTCCACGATGTCGTCGACGATGCGGACAGCCGCCTGGCGGTCCTCCTCGTAGCGGATGGCGTGGCGTTCTTCGGAGACTTCGTGGTCGGGCATCAGGGCCTTGGCCCAGTGCACGATGCCGGTACCGATACCCAGCATGGCGAAGGCAGTACCTACACCGAGCAGGGCGTTCTGGAGCCGGATGGTGGCGATGCTGGAGTCATCACCCAAATCAATGGCGAAGTACGCCACCAGGAAGATCAGGGTTCCAACAACAGAGATGCCAAATAGTAAGGCGACCTGCCGTTCTGCCCGCTTTGCGGCCTTCGGGTCCGTGTCAGCCAGGCGCAAACGATGCGGGGGAATTCCAGGATCCTGGAACTTCTCCACCTCATTCTGACCAGCCGTAGCTACGGTGCCCGAGTGGTTCGGACTGCCGTCACTATGGTTGCCCATAATTCGCCTCATCCTTCTCTCGTCCCGGCGGTTGTGCCGGGTTAGTTTCTAATTTCAAGCTGCTGACTGGGCAGCAGAAGTTGTGTGCTTCCCGCGGAAAGTCAGGACGTCCTGGAAGTCAGCCAGATGGTGAAGGCGATAATGACGCCCAAGCCGGCAACCCATACGAACAGGCCTTCAGCGACGGGGCCAAGCGAACCCAGGTCGGCACCGCCCGGCGAACCGGTGGTCTCGATCTGCTTCAGGAAGGTGATGATGTCCTTCTTGCCTTCGGGGGTGATGTTGGCATCGTTGAAGACGGGCATGTTCTGCGGGCCCGTGGCCATGGCCTCGTAGATGTGCTTGCCGCTGACGTCGGCCAGGGCGGGCGCGAACTTGCCCTGGGTCAGCGCGCCGCCGGCTGCGGCGGCGTTGTGGCACATGGCGCAGTTGGTGCGGAAGAGCTCCCCGCCGGCTGCGGCGTCGCCGCCGCCGTTTGTCAGGTCTTCTGCAGGAATTGCCGGGCCGGCTCCCAGCGAAGCGACGTACGCTGCAAGCTGTGAGGTCTGCTGTTCGTTGAACTGGACCGGCTTTTTCATTGCCTGGGGACCGTTCATCTGCATCGGCATGCGCCCGGTGCCCACCTGGAAGTCAACAGCGGCAGCGCCGACGCCAACCAGGGAGGGGCCATCCTTGGAACCACTGGCGCCCATGCCGTGGCAGGTGGCGCAGTTGGCGGCAAACAGCTTGCCGCCCTCTTCGACGTCGCTTGCGCTTGCGGTGGTGGTGCTCGCCTTGGCCTCATTCATGGAGGTTGCCACGGCGTACAGCCCACCCGTGATGAGGAGCCCCATCAGAAGCAGCGCTATTGCTGCCAGTGGGTGACGCCGCTTTTGTGAGAGTGCCTTCACGTGGTGGTTCCTTTATTCGATCCTGCGCCGGCTCCGGGAGCCGCTACCTGAAATTCTGCCTCTTGTAGAAAAAGAATCAAAGCTGGCTACTTGAGTACGTAGATGACCAGGAAGAGGCCGATCCACACGACGTCAACGAAGTGCCAGTAGTACGAGGTGACGATCGCGGACGTAGCTTCAAAGTGTCCGAACTTCTTCGCGGCAAAGGACCGGCCCATGATGAGCAGGAAGGCGATAAGCCCGCCGATGACGTGCAGGCCGTGGAAGCCGGTGGTCATGTAGAAGGCAGAGCCGTAGGCGTTGGACGAAAGCGAGACGTGCTCGGAAACCAGCATCGCGTATTCGGTGGTCTGGCCGGCAACGAAGAACGCACCCATGAGGAACGTCAGGGTGAACCATTCGTTCATTCCCCAACGGGCGAACTGAAGGGCACCTCCGGTACGCCGGGGCTGCAGCCGCTCTGCGGCGAAGACGCCCATCTGGCAAGTAAAGGAACTGGCCACAAGGACAATCGTGTTGACGAGCGCAAAGGGGAAGTTGAGCTTGGCTGTCTCTTCAGCCCACATTTCACCGCTCGTGGAGCGGAGGGTGAAGTACATGGCGAAAAGACCGGCGAAGAACATCAACTCGCTGGACAGCCACACAACGGTTCCGACAGAAACCATGTTGGGGCGGTTCAGCGTTGGGTGCGCCGGGGTACTGGGGGCATGGGTCGCAGATGTCACATAGACATTATGTCTGTAAAAGTCCGTGCTGCCCAACGCAAACCGCCTTTTGGGAGGACTTTTTCTACAAAGACGCGAAATTGCCCGGAAAAGTTCCCGGCACCGTTCACATTGGTCAGTGCCTGCCATCGCTCGATAGCATCAGCAGGTGACTTCACAGGCATCTGCAGCGTCCGGCAACACCTGGCCCCGGCTGATCTCGGCACTGATCAAGGGCAATGACCTTACGGCGGAGAACACGTCCTGGGCCATGGACACCATCATGTCCGGCGAAGCCACGCCGGCCCAGATCGCCGGATTCCTGGTGGCCCTCAGCGCCAAGGGCGAAACCGTGGATGAGCTTTCCGGCCTGGTTGAGGCGATGCTGGCGCATGCCAACCCGGTGGAAATTTCCGGCGAGAAGCTGGATATCGTCGGCACCGGTGGTGACCAACTTAACACCGTCAACATCTCCACCATGGCCGCGCTTGTGGCCGCCGGGGCCGGCGCAAAGGTGGTGAAGCACGGCAACCGGGCCGCGTCGTCGTCGTCGGGATCCGCTGACGTGCTCGAAGCGCTCGGCGTCCGGCTCGACCTGTCCATTGCGCAGGTGGCCCGGAACGCCGAAGAGGCGGGTATCACATTCTGTTTCGCGCAGGTGTTCCACCCGTCATTCCGCCATACCGCGGTACCCCGGCGCGAATTGGCAATACCTACCGCATTCAACTTCCTGGGACCGCTGACCAACCCTGCCAAGGTGCAGGCGTCGGCCGTCGGCGTGGCCAATGCGCGGATGGCGCCGCTCGTTGCAGGCGTCCTGGCCCGGCGGGGGAGCAGGGGGCTGGTGTTCCGGGGCAACGACGGCCTGGACGAACTCACCACCACCGGCCCGTCCACCGTGTGGGAGATCCGCGGCGGGGGCGTCACTGAACTGTTCTTCTCCCCGGAGGACCTTGGCATCAGCCTGGCCACCGTTGAGCAGCTTCGCGGCGGTGATGCAGTGGCAAACGCAGGAGTTGTCCGTGACGTGCTTGCCGGCAAGGAGGGTCCTGCCCGGGACGCGGTCCTGGTGAATGCGGCGGCAGGCCTGGTTGCCTTCGACCGTGAAGCGGAAGGCCCGTTCCTGGCGAGGATGCAGAAGGCCTACGCGCGGGCTGCGCAATCGATAGATTCCGGCGCCGCTGCAGCCGTCCTGGACCGTTGGGTGTCCCTGTCCCGCGCCTGAGGACGGCTTGGCGGGTTACTGCTCGAAGCCCAGGGAAAAGGCAGCGTCGAGATCGTGCTGTGAGTACGCCCGGAATGCGATGTGCGTGGTGGTGTGGACCACTGCAGGAACCTTGGAGAGCCGGTCGGCGATAACATCAGCCAGGTCCTCGTGCCGGTGGACGCGCGCCACCGCAATCAGATCCCATTCTCCAGTGACGGAGTACACCTCACTGATGCCTTCGATGGCTGAGATTTCCTCCGCAGTCTCGGGAATGCGGGCGGCGTCAGTCTTGATCAGAACAAATGCGGTGACCACGTTTGTACCCCTTCGATCAGTTCCGCCGCAGCAAGTCACGGCAGGTTTCTCTCTACTGCCAGCCTATTACACGGGCGTCCTTTTCCCGGCAGCCCGCCCTTCGGGCGGAGAGCCCCTATCGGCGGCGGAGACGCGCGGCACCGGCAGCCAGGAGCCGGTAGCCCACGAGGAACGTTGCGAGGGCCAGCGTGGCAACGATGACGAAGGGGAGGACAACCGTCTGTGCGGTCAGCGCGCGCAAAAGCATGCCGCCGATGAGGCTGCCGAGCCAGACCGGAACACCCGCCCGGAGGGCAGACAAAGGGCTGCGCCAGGCGCGGGAAACGACCCATCCCGCTGCCGCGCCGGCAAGGAAGGGCCATGCAGTCAGCAGCACACCCAGGATGGGCTCCTCGCGGTGGTGCGCGTCGCGGCCGATGGCGGCGAACGCAAGGATCAGCACGACATCGGCAGCCGCCGCTGCCAGCACCGTTTTTCCGGACGTTGTAGCTGCCGCCTTCGTTTTCAAGGAACTCATGGTTTCGAGCTTAGCCGTCACGCCTCCTCGAGCTTGACCCAGGACCTCACATGGAGCGGGGGAGCGGAGGCGGAATCGGCATGCAGTATGGTCTCAGCAGGAGCAGAGGTCAGTCCCGCTGTACTGGAGACATGTGTGAATAAAGCTTTGTGGATTTGCAGCCTGGTTGGTGCCGCCGTCGGGATCAGTGTGGGTTTGGCGGTGTTCCATACTCCTTTTTGGGGCTGTGCGCTTGGGTTGGGAATCGGCGCGGTCGTTGGGGCCTCAATGCAGCGCCGCCGTTAGCATGCCGGCAAGGCAGGACCTTGCGGTTGCCTTGACCCCGTCCGGATCACCGGCAGCTGTCCCGGCGTCAGCAGCCCACCGGTCAGCCTCCCCTGGGGCTGGATGATGGTGGGGTCCCTGAGTTCACCAAGCCTTAGTAAGCTCACCGTGGAACCGTAGGCCAAGGGGAGTGAATCTGAGCATGAAGACTGGTGTGGCGAAGGGAAACACGTACTTACGGACTATGGGGGTGGTGTTGGTAGCCACGATCGCCGGCGTAGCCACCGCACCAGCCGCAAACGCCGCAGACAAACCCGTCTTGCCCGGGCCTTCAGCCGCAGAGAAATTGCCGGATGCCCCAGCTCCCACCGACCAGTTCATCGTAAAGTTCAAACCCTCAGCGGCCGGCAGCGCCGCGGAGCGGGACGAGACCTATTCCAGGGCTGCCGGGCATGCCTCCATCGGCGTGCGGGAGATCAAGACCACGGCCAGCGACGCCAAGGTGGTCAAGACAAGCCACAGGCTCAATGCCGGGGAGTCCAGGCGCGTGCTGGAGAGCATCGCTGCGGACGACAAAGTCGAATCCGTGGAGCCTGACATTCTCATGCATCCGTCGTACACCCCCAACGACACCTACTACTCCTTGCAGTGGGCTCTGTCTGACCCTGGCGTCGGCATCAGGGTTCCGTCTGTCTGGGACAAAACCACGGGTACGGGCCAGATCGTCGCGGTGATCGACACCGGCATAACCGCCCACAGCGATCTCAACGCGAACGTCATGGCAGGCTACGACATGATCGCCGACCCAACCGTTTCAAGTGACGGCGACGGCAGGGATCCGGACGCCTCCGACCCGGGGGACTACCGGACCTCCGGAACTTGCGGTTCCACCTCATCCGCCCATTCTTCCTGGCACGGAACCCATGTCGCCGGGATTATCGCCGCTGTCGCCAATAACAGTGAAGGAGTCAGCGGCGCCGCTCCGGGCGTGAAGATCGAGCCGGTCCGCGCGCTTGGTGACTGCGGCAGCGGCTACCTCTCGGACGTGTCGGACAGCATTACGTGGGCTTCCGGAGGAGCAGTCTCCGGCGTGCCCGCCAATGCTAACCCGGCGAAAACCATCAATCTGAGCGTCGGGGGAGCGGCTGCCTGCCCTTCCACCCTGCAGGCCGCCATTGACGGGGCGGTCAGCCGCGGCTCATCCGTATTCGTGGCTGCCGGCAACGAAAGCCAGCTCGCCGAAAACAATGCGCCGGCAAACTGCAGCAACGTCATTACGGTCGGTGCCACCAACCAGTCCGGATCCAAAGCCTCGTACTCGAACTTCGGTGCCGCCGTCGACGTCATGGCCCCGGGAGGCGACACAGGTGCCGGCATCCTGTCCACCTACAACGCCGGAACAACCACTCCAGGCGCAGAAGCGTACGGCTACCTGATGGGAACGTCGATGGCGACGCCGATGGCGGCCTCCGTCGGCGCACTGATGAAAGCCGCTGATCCCTCCCTGACGCCAGCCCGGATCGAGGCGAAGCTGAAGGCAACGGCCAGGCCCCTTCCGGGAACCTGCCCAGGAGGCTGCGGCGCCGGCTTGATTGATGCCTTGGCGGCCGTCGCGTTTCCGGCCCCGCAGACTCCGATTGCCGTAAAGGCAGCGTCCCTGAACGGGGCCCTAGGAGCTGCCACTACGGGAGAGATCTATGGGCTCAGGGATAACGGCGGGTACCAGTGTTTCGAGCACGGTTGCATCCTTTATTCGCCGGCGTCCGGGGCTCACGTCTCCACCGGCGCGATTCGAGGCCTGTGGGCGGAGACAGGATTTGAGGCTGGTGGCCTCGGCTACCCGGTGACCGATGAAGTTGGCGGGCTCCGGGATGGAGGTGCCTACCAGAACTACCAGGGCGGCGCCATCGTCTGGTCACCGGCGACGGGGGCCCACATTTCCGTGGGGGCGATCCGCGGCCTGTGGGCGGAGACAGGATTTGAGAATGGTGGCCTCGGCTACCCGGTGACCGATGAAGTTGGCGGGCTCCGGGACGGAGGTGCCTACCAGAACTACCAGGGCGGCGCCATCGTCTGGTCCCCAGCCACCGGAGCGCATATCTCTGTTGGCGCCATCCGTCGCGAATGGGCGGTGTCGGGATTTGAGGGCGGCAAGCTCGGCTACCCGGTATCAAACGAAGTGGGCGGGCTGCGCGACGGGGGTGTCTACCAGAACTACCAGGGCGGTGCCATCGTCTGGTCCCCAGCCACCGGAGCGCATATGTCCGTAGGCGGCATTCGCTCCATCTGGGCCTCAACAGGGTACGAATCAGGGCGCCTCGGCTACCCGACAAGTGACGAGTACTCCACGGGCAACGACGGTGGCGTCGCGCAAAACTACCAGGGCGGCGTCATCCATTGGAGCCCAGGCGGTTCCTACATCTCCTGACCCAGCCGGCCGCATGCTGTACTGTCCCGGCGAATGCGGCCTGGTCCGTTGCGAAGGCATCGGCGAGCAGGGCAGCGCTCCCAAAGAGCTAGTTGACATAATGTAGATTATCGGCGCTTTGGGACTGCTCCGGAGCGGGGCGCACCAAGCCAACCAGCCAGCACGAACACCAGCGTAAAAGCGCTGGTCAAACCGGCGGTCCCATTGTCTTTATTCCGGCGCCCGTCAAGAATGAACCAATGACGGTCTACGTACGTTCACTTGAAACTGCAGTTCCGGAGACAAAGCTCATCCAGTCCGAGGCCCGTGACGTATTTGCCGCGCAGCCTGGCCTGTCGCGATTAGGCTCGCGGCTGGTGAACACCTGTTTTGACGGTGCTGCCATCGAGACGAGGTTTACCGCCGTCCAGGAACTCACCAACACGTCCCGCGCCGAAGAACCGCAGTTCTACGACCAGGAAACCGGGCTCCTGCTGAACCCCAGCACCAAAGTCCGCAACGATATCTTCGCCCGCGAGGCCACCAAGCTGTTTGTGGAGGCCTCGCGGGCTGCCCTGCAGGCCGCCCCGGAAGTCGATTTACTTGACATAACTCATCTCGTGACGGTCTCCTGCACCGGCTTCTTCAATCCGGGCCCCGACTACAAGGTGGTCCGTGAACTCGGCCTTAATCCCGCAGTCCAGCGTTACCACCTCGGCTTCATGGGCTGCTACGCCGCCTTTCCTGCCCTGCGTGCCGCGAAACTGTTTTGCGAGGCGGACCCGAATGCGGTGGTCCTGGTTGTCTGCGCTGAACTGTGCTCGCTCCACGTACGCACCTCCAACGACCCGGACACCATCATGGGCTCGGCCCTGTTCGCCGATGGTGCCGCCGCCGCCGTCGTGACCGCGCGCCCAGGCATGGCGGACACCGCACTGATGAAGCTGGACCACTTCGAGACGGTCCTGACACCGGTGGGTGAGGATTCCATGGCCTGGAACATCGGTGACAACGGTTTTGAAATGGTCCTGGGCAACTACGTGCCCCACATCATCGATGACCACATAGTCGGCGCGCTGCAGCCCCTTCTGGCCAGGGAGCCGGAACTGGTGCCACTCCCCTACACGGCAATCCCCCACTGGGCCATCCACCCCGGCGGCCGGAGCATCCTGGACAAGGTGCAGTCCAGGCTCGGCCTCAGCGACACCCAGCTGATCCCCGCACGGGAAACCTTGCGCAACTACGGCAACATGAGCAGCGCCACGGTGCTCTTCGTCCTCAAGCACATCCTTGAACAACCACTCCGGGAAGGGCCCGCCGCGGAAGAGCGGATCTGTTCCATGGCGTTTGGCCCGGGTCTGACCGTGGAAACCGGCCTGTTCACCAAGATTCGGCAGGCAACAGGCGGCGCTCCGGGGTGGGAGGGCAGCGCGGCGGAGGATGCCTTGGGCCAGCTCCAAAGCCGGACGCCGGCCGAAGCGCCCGTGGCCTGAGAGCGGTCCGCGGTATGGGGATCCTCCTGCGCCGACGAGCCATCACGGACGTGGAGCAGATGGACAGGCCGGACTGCGATGCCCGTCTCCTGGACAACACGTACCGGCAGTTCGCCGTCATCAACCGGGTGCTGTCCGGCTGGCGGAAACTGTATGCCAGGGAACTCAGGACCATGGCCCCTCCCGACCAGCGCCCGCTGACGGTGCTGGACATCGGCTCCGGCGGCGGCGACCTGGCCGTGATGCTGGCCCGCTGGGCGGCCAAAGACGGCAAAGCGGTGCATATCACGGGCATCGATCCTGATCCCCGTGCGGCCCGGTTCGCCCAGCAACGCCCGTCCATGGCCGGCGTGGAATTCCGCAAGGCGCACAGCGGCGAGCTGGTCAGCGAGGGTGCCCGGTTCGACGTCGTCATCTCCAACCACGTCCTGCACCATCTTGGCCCGGAGGAACTCCGGCAACTGCTGGCGGATTCGGAGATCCTGGCCGCCGGAAAGGCGTTGCACAACGACCTGATCCGCAGTCCTGCCGCCTTTGCCCTTTTCAGCGTGGCCGCCCTGCCGTTCCGGCAGTCCTTCATCCGGGAAGACGGCCTCACCTCCATCCGCCGGAGCTACAGGCCGGTCGAGTTGGCGGCCTCCGCTCCCCCGGGCTGGTCCGTGGAGCGCTCATCAGCCTTCCACCAGCTCCTCGCCTACCGGCGGGGCTGACAATTGGACGCCGATGTCCTGATCGCCGGCGGCGGTCCTGTTGGCCTGTACCTGGCTGCCGCGTTGCTGCAGGAAGGCGTATCGGTAAGGGTTTTTGAGCAGCGGCAGTCACGCAACCGGCATACCCGCGCCATCGGCATCCACCCTCCGGCCCTGGAGGCACTCGCCGGGATCCACGTTGCGTCCAGCATGGTCCAGGACGGCATCCGGATCAGGGCCGGCATGGCGGTCAGCGGCGGGAAGACAGTGGGAACCATGGCGTTCGGCGCCGTCTCGGAAAACTACCCCTTCGTCCTGGCACTGCCACAGTTCAGGACAGAGGAACTCCTGGAGGACCGCGTACGCACCCTGGACCCCGCGGCGCTGGTCCGGGGTGCCAACGTCACCGAAGCCAGGAACGACGGCGGCAAGGTCACCATCGCGGTCCAGTCCAGCCCGGATGCCGCGAACCGGCGCGGCAACCACAACGGCAGCGCCACCGCCGCCTTGCTGGTCGCGGCAGACGGGGCCCGGTCCCGGATCAGGGGCGCGCTGGGCGTCCCTGTGGACCGGAAGTCCTATCCCGACCACTACCTCATGGGGGATTTCGACGACGGCAGCGGGTACGGGGAGAAAGCCGTCCTGTTCCTTGAGCCGGAAGGAATCGTCGAGTCCTTTCCGCTGCCCGGCCGGGTGCGCCGCTGGGTGGTGCGGCTTGGACGACCCGCCGAACCGGGCACGGGACCGGATGAGCTGGCGGAACTGGTGCAACGCCGGACCGGGTTCCGCCCTGAGCCGGACACCAACTCCATGCTGAGCGCGTTCAGCGTCCAATCCACGATTGCCCGGCGCATGGTGGCCGGCCGCTCCGTCCTGGTGGGGGACGCGGCCCACCAGATCAGCCCCATCGGCGGGCAGGGCATGAACCTGGGCTGGCTGGATGCCATGGCGCTGGTGCCCGTGATCTGCGCCGCACTGGGTGGCGAACCAACGGGAAGGCGGCTTCGCGAATTTGAGGCAAGCCGGCGCCGGGCTGCGGCCGTGGCCCAGCGGCAAGCCGAAATCAACATGATGCTTGGAAGGCCGCTGCCCGGGCCGCTCCTTCGTGTCCGCACTGCCGCCATTGGCGCGGCCGCCGCCGTGCCTGCCGTGAACCAGTGGGCCGCCCGGCGCTTCACCATGCAGTAACCAGGTGAACCGGCAGGAACCAGCGGCTGCAGGGCTACCGGAAATAGCAGTCGTAACTGTCCTGGCTGACGATGACGCCGTTGCGCACCTCAAACACCGACGATGTCCTGGCCCGGATCGTCTCGCCACGGTCCCAGTAGGGCAGATCCATCAGCACGGTGGCCGACCAGTCGGCTTCCACCACCACCCGGCTTCCCTCACAGGTGGTCCGCCGGACCGTGAACTGCTGGTCCTTCACCACCTCGAGGCTTTGGTCCGCACCGGCAAGCACTCCCGCCAGCGGGCGGGTGGACCCTTCCGGGGCCAAAAGGTGCGGAGCCTCCGTCAACACGAACGAGTCCGACAGGAACGGCCGGATATCCTCCGCACCGCCGCCGGCTTCAAGGACCCGGATGAATTCCAGGACGTGCTCCAGCGGGGATGCCTGCGGGAAAGAATCATCAGCCATGCAGTAGACCCTAGTCCAAGGGTCCTGCGCCGCTCCGCCAGTAGGCTGTCCCCATGACCCAGACTGTTCCCCCAACAACCGCCGGCGCCGACGACATCCGTGAGATTGTTGAGCGGATCCTGTCCGCCGGTTCCCTCCCGCCCATCGTCGAGGCCGGCCACCCCGCCCTGCGCCAGCGTGCCGCCGCCTTCGACGGCCAGCTCTCCGCCGGCCAGTTGGCCCGCCTTATCGGGGTCATGCGCGAGGTCATGCACGAGGCCCCGGGGGTGGGCCTCGCTGCCCCTCAGCTGGGCATCCCCCTGCAGCTCGCCGTCCTGGAGGACCAGTTCGACGTCGATCCCGACGCCGCGGCGCTGCGGCACCGGAGCCCGCTGGAGTTCCTGGCCATCCTCAACCCCCGGTACACGGCGGCGGGGACGGGACTGGCGTCGTTCTATGAGGGGTGCCTTTCCCTCAACGGGCTCCAGGCGGTGGTGGCGCGGCCCGACACCGTGGTCCTGGAGTACCAGACGCCCGACGGCGCGGCGGAGCGGCGGACATTTTCCGGGTGGCAGGCGCGCATCGTCCAGCATGAGACGGACCACCTCAACGGCATCCTGTACATAGACCGTGCCCAACTCCGGTCCCTGAGCAGCAACGCCGAGTATGCGGCGCACTGGGCTGAACCCGGCATCAGCAAGGCGCGGGAAGGGCTGGGTTTCGACGACGGGCCGGCAGGCATATCGCTCGGCTGACCTTCGCCGTCACCCGGGGCAGTG
The DNA here is from genome assembly GCF_019977375.1 of Arthrobacter sp. NicSoilB11. Taxonomy (NCBI): domain Bacteria; kingdom Bacillati; phylum Actinomycetota; class Actinomycetes; order Micrococcales; family Micrococcaceae; genus Arthrobacter; species Arthrobacter sp. NicSoilB11. The sequence continues at coordinate 2,218,317 of NZ_AP024657.1, read as the reverse complement.
ACGAACGGCAGGGGCGCAGGGCGGCCCGTCCTAAGATGGTTCCCATGCCTGCCGCGGATCTCCACCTCCTGTGCCCCGTCTGCTCACATCCGTTGGAACACCTGGAGGCAACTGCCGCGCGCCATCCCCGCCTGGTGTGCCCGAACGGCCACAGCTTCGACGCCGCCCGGCAGGGCTACTTCAACCTCCTGGTGGGCAAGGGCACGCCTTTCGAACCGGACAGTGCCGCCATGGTGGCGTCGCGCTTCAACTTCCTGGGGAACGGCCACTACCTGCCGCTGGCGCGGGCGGTGGCCTCCGCCGTCGTGCCCAACCTGCCGCAGGAAGGTGCCGTGGTTCTGGACTCGGGGACAGGGACCGGGCACTATCTGCGGGAGATCCTCGACACGGCGGCGGCCGGCGGGCGGCACGCGTCCGCCGTCGGCCTGGACATTTCCAAATTTGCCCTTCGCCGCGCTGCCCGGCTCAATCCCGAGGCCGTGAACCTGGTCTGGGACATCTGGCAGCCGCTGCCGGTAGCAGCAAACTCGGTGGATGCGGTCACCGTGGTCTTCGCTCCGCGGAACCCGGCTGAGTTTGCCCGGGTCCTTCGTCCCACCGGCGTGCTGGTGGTGGTGACGCCACGGAGCGGGCACCTTGGGGACATCGCCGCCCTCACCGGGATGCTTGGCATTGAGGAGGGCAAGGATGAGCGCCTGGCCGGGGCGATGGCGGGGCATTTCGAGCCGGCGAGCAGCGTCGACGTCGACATCCCGCTGGCGCTGGGCCGGGCCGCCGCCGCGGACCTGGCGTTCATGGGCCCGGCCGGCCACCACCTGGACCTGGGGCAGATCGCTGCGCGGCTTGAACACTCCCCGGAGCCGGTGACAGCCGACGCAAAGTTCAGGCTCCTGGTGTTCAGGCCCAGGACCCACGGCGCCCCGTAACGACTTGGCCACTATCCCCCTGCGGCCGGTATGAACCGGCCCACACGGTAAGTCCGCGGACTACGATGAAAAGACAGTTACTGGCGGGTCCGCGCGTGCGGCTCCCCCGTGGCGAAGGGGGAAACAGGGATGTTCGAGTGGCTTGGCGAAAACTGGTGGGCATTGTGGCTCACGGCTTTCCTGGCGTTTGCGGTGATCGAGATGATCACCCTTGACCTGTTTTTCATCATGCTCGGCGGCGGATCCCTTGCCGCACTGGTTGCCGATTTCGCCGGTGCAGAGCCCTGGCTCCAGGTGGTGGTCTTCTGCGTGGTGTCCCTGCTCATGGTTGCCTTCGTCCGGCCGGTAGCCCTTTCGCATCTCAAGAAGGGGCCGGCCGAACAGCGGACCAACGTGGACCGGCTGATCGGTGAACCGGCCGTCGTGATGGAGGCCGTGACCGCCGACGGCGGACTGGTGAAAATCGGCGGCGATATTTGGAGTGCGCGCTCCGCGGCGGGAATCCTTCCCGCTGGCCAGAAAGTGGTGGTGGCGGCCATCGACGGCGCCACAGCAGTAGTTTCGGCACCGCCGCCGGCGGCTGCCGGTCCGGATACAGCCTGACAATTGGGGAACAAGGAGTTGTATGGAAAACGCAGGCGGAACCGCACTGGCCATTGTGCTGGTGGTTCTGATCGTCTTTGTCATCATAGTTTTGGTCCGGTCCGTCCGGATTATTCCGCAGGCCCGTGCCGGCGTCGTTGAACGGCTCGGGAAGTACCAGCGCACGCTTAACCCCGGGCTGACGATCCTCATCCCGTTCGTGGACCGGCTGCTGCCGCTGCTGGACCTGCGGGAACAGGTGGTGTCCTTTCCGCCGCAGCCGGTCATCACCGAAGACAACCTGGTGGTCTCCATCGATACGGTGGTCTACTTCCAGGTCACCGATCCCCGCGCAGCCACGTATGAAATCGCCAACTACATCCAGGCCGTGGAGCAGCTCACCACCACCACCCTCCGCAATGTGGTGGGTGGACTGAACCTGGAGGAGGCCCTGACCTCCCGCGACCAGATCAACGGACAGCTTCGGGGAGTCCTCGATGAGGCCACGGGCCGCTGGGGAATCCGCGTCTCGCGGGTGGAACTGAAGGCCATCGATCCGCCCCACTCCATCCAGGACTCCATGGAGAAGCAGATGCGGGCCGAACGCGACCGGCGCGCTGCCATCCTCACCGCGGAGGGGACCAAGCAGTCAGCCATCCTCACCGCGGAGGGCCAGCGGCAGGCGTCCATCCTCGCCGCGGAAGGCGAAGCCAAAGCCGCCATCCTCCGTGCGGACGGGGAGGCGCAGGCCATCCAGAAGGTCTTCGACGCCATCCACAAGGGAAACCCGGACCAGAAACTGCTGGCCTACCAGTACCTCCAGACGCTGCCCAAGTTGGCTGAGGGCTCGGCCAACAAGCTCTGGATCATCCCGAGTGAAGTTGGGGAAGCCCTGAAGGGAATCGGCAACGCCCTTGGCGGCACCAGCGCGGAGCCTGCCGGCGGACTTTTCGACGAGGCGCCCATCGAGCGCACGCAGCCCTAGGCTCTTGACCAAGACAGGGAGGGTTCGGTGGCTAGCCGCCGAACGCTCCCTGTTTTGGTGCAGACGTGTTAAAGCCCGTATAATTGGGTATTTGTCCGGCAGGAGAAGACCAGCTGGAACAACCAAGCTTCGCAATGCGTTGAATCTTATGATGCAGCACAGTGCACACACTAGTCCGGCGGCGCAACGTCGCCACCGGCTAACGCGGAGATTTCATCCGCGAACCGACCAGAGGGAGAAATCATGAGCGATCGCAGCCTGCGGGGCATGCGCCTTGGTGCGCAGAGCATGGAGACCGAGTCCGGAGTTGAGCCGGCTCCGCGCCAGCGGGTCGAATACCGTTGCGCAGATGGCGAGCAGGTTTTCGTCACGTTCTCCTCCGAGGCGGAAATTCCTCCGGTGTGGGTCTCCAAGACCGGCAAGGAAGCGCTCCTGGTTGACGGCGAAAAGCCGGACACCAGCAATGACAAGGCAGTCCGCACGCACTGGGACATGCTGCTGGAACGCCGCTCGCTTCCTGAACTTGAACAGATCCTCGAGGACCGCCTGACCATCCTGCGGGAGCGCCGCGGAGAGCGCCGCTCGGCATAAGGCCAGCCTCAAAAAAGGGGGGCGGCCCCGCACTTTGGTGCGGGGCCGCCCCCCTTTTTCCTGTGTCCGCAGAAGGCCGCGGAGGGGCGGCCCAGGGAAAAACTACGGCTGCTTGTTCTTCAGCCTGCCGGTCAAGGTGTTCCAGCGGGCGGCCAGTCCCCACCGGGTGACGTTGACCATCGCTTCGACGACGATGTTGCCGCTCATCTTGGAGGCGCCCAGTTCGCGCTCAACGAAGGTGATGGGGCGCTCCTCGATGCGCAGGCCCAGTTTGGCCACGCGCCACGCCAGGTCCACCTGGAAGCCGTAGCCCACGGAATCCACCTGGTCCAGGTTGAGCTTTTCCAGGGTGGTCCTGCGGAAGGCGCGGTAGCCGCCGGTGACGTCCTTGATCCGCAGGCCCAGCATCAGCCGGGCGTAGGTGCTGCCCACCCGGGAGATCGCCTGGCGGTACAGCGGCCAGTTGACCACGCTGCCGCCGGGAACCCAGCGCGAGCCCATGGCCAGGTCCGCGCCCTGGTCCACGGCTTCCAACAGCTGGGGAAGCTGTTCGGGCTGATGTGAGCCGTCGGCGTCCATTTCCACCAGGACGTCGTATCCGGCGTCCAGGCCCCACCGAAAACCGGCGATGTAGGCGGCGCCCAGGCCTTCCTTGCCCTTGCGGTGCAGGACGTGGACCTGGGAGTCCTCGGCGGCGAAGCCGTCGGCAAGCTGGCCGGTGCCGTCAGGGCTGTTGTCATCAACCACCAGCACGTCCGACGCCGGAACGGCCTTCCGAAGGCGCTGGAGCGTCTTGGGCAGCGATTCCAGTTCGTTGTAGGTGGGAATGATCGTAAGGACGCGCACGAAGGGCCTTTCCTGGTGGAAGTGGTCGGAGCACCTGATGCCGGGCTGGCCGGCGGCGGGCGCAACTCCCCATTATAGGGCGGAGGATTATGGGTCAGGAACGCAGGGCCGGGCTGGCGTAGAGTTCGGCGCCGTCTTTCACGGTCTGCAGGCATACCGGGTCGGAGCCTGTGTCCAGTGCGGGCAGCAATGGGGTCCTGGCCCGCGGATCGGTGCTCCATGACTGCACCCTGCCGTCAGCCACCTGGACCATCAGCTCCTCCACCTCCCAGACGGCGAAACTGGCCGGTGCGCCGGGAACCAGTTGCCCGGCCATGGGGTTGGCGTGCCGTGCGGCCCTCCAGCCCGCACGGGTGTGCCCCAGGAACGCTGCGCGCGCGGAAATGCGCTGGTCCACGTTGTGGTGTTCCACACAGGCACGCACGCTGGACCAGGGCCGGAGGGGCGTGACCGGGCTGTCGCTGCCGAAACAGACAGGAACCCCGGCTGAATAGAAGGCAGCGAAAGGGTTCATCGACCGGCTCCGCTCCCCCAGCCTCTGCTCATAGAGGCCCCCGGCTCCGCCCCACGCTGCGTCGAAGGACGGTTGGGCGCTGACGGTCACCGAGTAGTGCGCCAGCCTTGCCACGGCCGCGGCATCAGCCATCTCCACGTGCTCGAAGCGGTGGCCCGCCGCCCGCACCCGCTGCTCCCCGACTTCCTTGGCCGCCACGTCCAGCGCCTCCAGCGCGGCGTCCAGCCCGGCGTCGCCAATCACATGGAAACCGCCCTGGATCCCGGCAAGGGAGCAGGCGGCAAGGTGGGCAGCCGCCTGCTCGACGCTGAGGTACAGGCTGCCGCGTTCCTGCCCGGCATCGCTGTAGCCGGCGCGCAGGGCGGCGGTCCTGGAACCCAGCGACCCGTCGATGTTCAAATCCCCCGCCAGTCCGCGGACGCCGCAACCAAGCTGCTCCACAAGGGTCCGGGCCTGCGCCTCGGACGAAACCAGCTCCCCCCAGTACGGCAGCACCTCAGGAAAGCGCGCCGCGTCCTTGTCGGCGTCGTTCCATCCGGCGGCCAGCCTCAGGTCCTCAGGCCCGCCGATGTGCGGTGCGCCCATTTCGGCCAGCGCAACGTACCCGTTCGCCGCAGCCTCCGCCAGGGCACGGGCCTGGTGCCGCTTCAGCACGTCCTGGGGCAGCTGCCGGGTTGCCAGCCGCGCTGCGTCGTGGGCTGCCCGCGTGACCCGGGCGCCGCCGTCGTACCCGTCCTTGCCGCGAAGGTCCGCGGACTGTACAAGGGACGTCGAAACCAGGGCCGAGTGCACATCAACCCGGGAAAGGTAGACCGGGCGGCCCCCTGACGCCCGCTCCAGTTCCTCGGCACTGGGCAGGGCGGAGTCCGCCCACCTGGTTTCGTCCCAGCCGTGGCCGAGCACCGGCCCTTCCCCTCCAGCCGCGGCGACGGCGTCCAGCAGCGCGCGTGCCGACGTGGCCGTGCCCAGTTGCAGCGATTCCAGGGCGATCCCGGTTTCCGTCAGGTGGATGTGCGAGTCGACGAAGCCGGGTGCAACCAGGGCGCCACGGAGGTCGATGATCTCCATGGAACTGTCTGCGATGGAGGATGCGGCCTGCTCAGATCCAACCCAGGCAACGGTGCCGCCGTCCACCAGCATGGCCGTTGCGAATGGATCCGCCGCGGTGTAAACGGACCCATTGCGGTACAGGACCGGGGCGGGCCGGGAGGCGGCATCAGAGTGGGAAGTGGCATCGGGGCGCGGCATGGGGGCAGACTCCTGGGGTGTGGGGGTGCCGGCGTGGGCCGGCCGGGTGTCATCGGGGCTAAAGGACGGAAGAATATGCCACGACGCCGCGGCGGATGAGGTTGATCGCTTCGGCGCAGAGCCGTGCCAGCCGCGGGTCCAGTCCGGGGATCTTGGCAAGCTGGTCCAGAAGGTCCACCACCTGCTTCACCCAGCGGACAAAGTCGCCCGCGGCAAGATCGGTGCCGCTGAGGACATCCTGCAGATGGCGGCCACGGGCCCACTTATACAGCGGCCAGACAAGTCCCAGTTCAGGCTCACCGGTCAGGGGGAGCTTGTGTTCCTCTTCCACATCCTCAAGGACGGACCATTCCTTCACCACTGTGTCGACGGCGGTCTCCAGGGAGACGCTGGGCATGCGCGGCCTCAGGCCCCGGTCCTCGCGTTTGGCCTGGTAGACCAGTACGCTGGCCAGCGCGGCAACTTCGGCGGCGTCGAGGTCATTGAATGCGCCCAGCCGCAGGGACTGCGAGATCAACAGGTCCTTCTCGCCGTAGATCCTGCGCAGCCGCTGGCCGTCCGCGCTGATATTCAGCCGGCCGTCTCCCGCGTCTTCCAGGTAACCGTAGACGGACAGGACGTCGCAGACCCGGTCGAAGGTTTTGGCAATGGTGTTGGTGCGGCCCTGGATCTGGCGGACCAGGCCGTCCGTTTCGCGCCTTAGCTTCCACCAGCGCTCCGACCACCGGGCATGGTCTTCGCGTTCGCTGCACCCATGGCACGGGTGTGCCTTCAGGGCCCGGCGAAGATCCGCAATGCGCCTTTCCTGGTTGGGCAAGGCAGCGGCCCGGCCGAAGTCATGGTTGCGGTTCTGGCCCGGGGCGGGCGGACGGTTCTCTCGAAGCGCGTTCCGGACAGAGGACGCCAGGTCCCTGCGGGACTTGGGCACCTTCGCGTTGAAGGACTTGGGGATGCGGACCCGGGTAACCGGCGCGATGGGACCCTCGAGGTCGTCAGCGCCAATCCTGCGCAGCTGGTTGTCCAGCGTCAGCACGGCCGGGCGCGGCTCGCGGCTGGCGTGGTCCGAACTAAGGACGACGGCGGGCCCCGGGGCACGGCCACCGGGAACGTTGACCACGTCCCCAGGCAGGAGCCGCGCCAGTGAATCGTCGCAAAGGGACTTCCGGACGCGGGACTTGGTCCGGGACGTGGCGTTCTCGGCGTCGGAAAGTTCCCTGCGCAGCCGCGCATACTCGGTGAAGTCACCCAGGTGGCAGGTCATCGATTTTGCGTAACCGGCCAGGGATTCCTCGCGGCTGCGCACCTGGCGGGCCAGGCCCACCACGGAGCGGTCCGCCTGGAACTGGGCGAAGGAGGACTCCAGGATCTCGCGGGCCCTGGCCCGGCCAAACTGCGCCAGCAGGTTGATGCTCATGTTGTAGGTGGGCCGGAAACTGGAATTCAGCGGGTAGGTGCGCCGCGATGCCAGTCCCGCGACCGCCGTCGGGTCTGTACCGGGCTGCCACAGCACCACGGCGTGGCCCTCAACATCGATGCCTCGCCGGCCCGCACGGCCGGTGAGCTGGGTGTACTCCCCTGCGGTGATGTCCACATGCGCTTCGCCGTTGAACTTGTCCAGCTTTTCCAGCACCACGGACCGGGCAGGCATGTTGACGCCCAGCGCGAGGGTTTCCGTGGCGAAGACAGCTTTGACCAGGCCATCGGCAAAGAGTTTCTCGACCACCTCCTTGAAGGTCGGCAGCATTCCGGCATGGTGGGCCGCGAACCCCCGGAGCAATCCGTCGCGCCAGGTCCAAAAGCCCAGGACGTCAAGGTCGTCGGCCGGGATGTCCTGCCCCGCCTCGTCAACACGCTGGGCGATGATTCGCTGCTCTGTTTCGGTGGTGAGCCAGAGGCCGGACGAGACACACTGGGCCACGGCAGCCTCACAGCCTGCGCGGGAAAAGATGAAGGTGATGGCAGGCAGCAGGTCCATCCGGTCCAGGCTGGCGATGACCTGGGGGCGGCTGGCGGGGCGCACTCCCGTGTTCTCGCCGCCACGGGCGGGGCGGTCGTTTCCGCGCCGGCCGCGCTGGCCCCTTCCGCCGGGGCCGGGCCTGCTGCGGAAGCTCTGCCGCATCTCGCTCTGGGCCACTGCCAGCAGGTCCGGGTTGACGTCGAAACCACGTCCCTTGCCGGCATCGTGGGACGTGCCGGACGCGGCCGGCCGCAGGTCGTCTTCTTCCACGGGCGGAGCGATCTCGTCGAAGGTGGTTTCTCCGGCAAACAGGTCCATGATCCGGCGGCCCACCATGACGTGCTGCCACAGCGGCACCGGGCGGTGCTCGGAGACGATGATGTCTGTGTCGCCGCGGACGGTGTCCAGCCAGGCCCCGAATTCCTCGGCATTTGAAACGGTTGCACTCAGTGAGGCGACCTGGACCTCGCTGGGCAGGTGGATGATGACTTCCTCCCAGACAGCCCCGCGGAACCGGTCGGCGAGGTAGTGCACCTCATCCATGACCACGTAGCCGAGGTCGCCCAGAGTGGCCGAATCAGCGTAGAGCATGTTCCGCAGGACTTCGGTGGTCATGACCACCACCTGGGCATCCCCGTTGATGCTGGTGTCGCCGGTCAGGAGGCCCACATTGTCCGCACCATATTTAGCGGTGAGTTCACTGAACTTCTGGTTGCTGAGCGCCTTGATGGGTGTGGTGTAAAAGGCTTTCAGTCCCCGCTGCAGCGCGAGGTAGATGGCGAACTCCCCCACGATGGTCTTCCCGGCACCGGTAGGGGCAGCCACCAGGACTCCCTTGCCTTGCTGCAGGGAAAGACAGGCCTGCCGTTGAAAGTCGTCAAGCTCGAAGTCCAGGGTCCGGATGAACGCCCCGAGGTAGGTGGCGGCCTCGGCCCGGCGTTCGGCGCTGGCACGGTACCTCTCGGCCGGCGACATTTCTTCAGGATCGATGGGCCCGGCGGAGAAGGGTCCGGTGGTGGAGGACATACCCCAAGCCTAACGGCAGGCTAGAGCTTCTTCAGTTCACTGCTGGGGGTTGCGACGTCCGCTGTGGCCTCGGTTTCCTCGACCTGCCGGGCCTGGCGGCGGTCGCGGCGCTTGTCGTTCATGATGCAGATGCCGATTGCCGCGAAGAACAGCGCCAGCAGCGGTCCGGCAAGCATGAACATCGAAATCGCATCCGCGCCCGGCGCGGCAATGGCGGCCAGGACGAAGACCAGGAAGACTGTAATGCGCCAGGCCTTGAGGATGGTGTGGCCGGACACGAGCCCGGCCATGTTGACGCCCACCAGCACTACGGGCACCAGGAAGGCCAGGCCCAGCATGAGCACCATCCGGGTGACGAACTCGATGTAGGTCCGGGCATCGATGACGCTGGAGGAGCCTGCCGGGGTGAACTGGGTCAGCGCGTGGACCACCTGCGGCACCACGAGCCACCCCACCCAGATTCCGGCCAGGAAGAGCGGGATGGCAGCAGCCATGTAGCCCAGGGTGTAGCGCCGTTCCTTCGACGTCAGCCCCGGGGTGATGAAGGCCCAGAGCTGGTAGATCCAGATGGGGCTGGAGATGACGGCGCCAATGAGGAGCGACATCTGGAGCTTGAAGTCGAACGGTGATGCGATGGTCCCGAAGTTGATGGCGGCAAGGCCGCCGGTCTCATCGGAAATGCGGTTAACCGGTTCGGCCAAAGCCTTCAGCAGCGGATCGTAAAGTATCCAGCCCCCAATGCCGCCAATGACGACGCCGATGGCCGACTTGATCAGCCGGTTCTTCAGCTCCTTGAGGTGCTCCCAAAGTGACATCCGCCCCTCGGGATTGGCTTTACGGGCCCGCGACAGTGCCACGGGAGGTCAGGCGCGGGTCGACGGCGGAACGTCAGTGCCGTCTGTCGGCTCACCGGGCTTCGCCTTGGGGTGGTTCACGATGGTGCCTTCCACCGGACCGTTTGCGTCGGTGGTGTCGGCCTTGCCGTCGTTCTTCATTTCCTTCACCTCGGACTTGATGATCCGCATGGACTGTCCCAGGCTGCGGGCCATGGCCGGAAGCTTGGGTGCGGCGAAGAGAAGCAAAGCTACAACGATGATGATTACGATCGGCCAGGGGCCGTCAAAGAGTCTTCCCACGGGAAATCCTTTCCTCTAAGTACATCCTACTTCTATGTGAAGTCGAGATCTCCGAGCGCCTGCGGCTGGCCCCGGTCCTTTTTACGCTGCACTCGCCGACGGCGGCGTTCCTCGCGCCGGGCCCATTTGGATGCCTCGTAATCATGTCGCATGACGGCGGGCGAGGCAAAAACGGCAGAACCCGGCAGGGGCCCGGACGGATCCGCGGGTTCACCCGCCACCTCGACCGGGCTCAGGTGTCCCAGCTTTTCGCCCGCTGCAGCGAGGTCCTTCACCGTGGCCATGAACTGTCGGAAGAGACGGATGCCCAGCAGGACATAGAACAGCAGGGCAACGGCGACAAGCGCCACCCATATGAGAATCCAAGACCACCAAGGCATGGTGAGAAGTCTATCGGTCGTAGCCGGCCAGCGAGGCCGCAAGCCAGTCCCGCGCGGCGGAAGCCAGCTCCGCAGGGGCCAGAATCCGGGCTGAACCGCCATGCTGGGCCACGAACATCGGCAGCCACGCCGTGTTGCCGAACCGGATCTCTGCCACCAGGCCGCCGTCGGGCAACTCCGCGGTACGCTCCGCGTAGTAGTCCTCCGCCAGCCCCCTCCCCTGCCGGGTGAGCTGGACGGTGACGGTGGTGTCGTCGTCGTTCGCGGTGAAAAGCTTGGCCGGGACCCCGCCCTCCGGTATCCCGTGCGGGGCGGCGGGTGCTCCGTTGGGGTGAACGTCCTGTACCCGGTCCAGGCGGAAGTTCCGCAGCCCGTCCACCAGGTGGCACCAGGCTTCGAAGTACCAGGTGTTGTCCAGGGAATACAGCCGCAGCGGGTCAACGTCGCGCTCGGTGACGGCGTCACGCTGGGGTGAAAGGTAGGTCAGGTGGAGCTGGGAGCGGGTCTCGATGGCCTGGCGGACCGTGGCATGGGTTGCGGCGTCGGCAGGTGCAACCTCCGGCCCGGCTATGGAGGCAGCTTGCAGCCCTTCCTCGCCTGCGGCCGCCAGGAGCTTCAAGGTAACCGACACCAGCGCGCCGCCGCCGGGAAGGTCCGGCAGGCCGTTGAGCGTTTCAAGACCTGTCAGCAAAGCGCATGCCTCCGCCACGGTAAACCGGACAGGTTTCTTCAGGTCAAGGTCCTGGGTAATGAAGACGTGGTCGTCTTCCCATTGGATATCGAGCAGGTCGTCCGGATAACCCTCCGGCAGCCCGGAACAGATGAGGATCCGGAGGTCTGCCTCGAGCTCTTCACGGGTGACGCCGAAGTGCTTTGCGACGTCCTGGATGTGCAGCCCCTGGTTGTGGACCAGGAAGGGGACCAACTGCAGCATGCGCTTGAGCTGGTCCTCAGACGTTCCCTTCCGGGCGGTCCGGGCACGGGCATCGGCGAACGTGTAGTCGGGGACAGGTGCGTCGCTGAACGCGGCCGCCGCCTGGAGCCTGCGCCTCACGGCGGCAGCAAGTTCAGCCGGTTCCACTGCCAGGGCATCGGGTCCGTAGGAGGCCAGCTCTTCGGCAAGCACCTCCGGGTCCCGGTACTCGATGAAGAGCCTGTCGTAGCCCGCACCTGGCCGGCCTGTGGCCTGGTCCTGGGTGGCTTGAACAGCACGACGGCGGAGGGCCAGCAGGTGCCCCTCCTTGACGTCCACGACGGCGGTGCGCAGCGGCAGTTCCGGCAACAGGTCCAGCTCTGCGCGGATACTGAAGTCCACCGGCGGCGTGTACTGCTCCTTCGCCAATGTGGTCACGGCACTGGTGAAGCGCGACAGGCGGAAATGCCGGGGTGCCTCGCGTGCCCGGTCGTAGCCCATGAGGTACCACTGGCCGAAGCGGCTGCCCAGGCCCCAGGGCTCGACGGTGCGTTCCTTCTCTTTGCCGGTGGTGCCGGCGAGATACGTGAAAGTGACCGGATGCCGGGCGTGCATGGCGGCCACGATGTCATCAAAGGCCTGGCCGGCGGGTTTGATCCGGGGCTGGACCCCGGCCGGCAGTTCCACGTCCGCCATCCTGCCGGCGGCCTGGAGTTTGCGGAGCGCGCTTTGGGCGGCGGTGCCCAGTGCCGCGCGTTCCCATAATTGGGAGGCCAGCAGCAGGACGGTCCACTCGTCGGGCCCCAGCTGGACGTCCGGGAGCCGGTTGGACTCCTTGCCGATCCGGTACCTGGTGGTGGCGGGGTCGTCCTCGCTCCAGCCCATGTCCGTCAGTGTCTCCACGTCGAAGCCCATTGCCCGCAGGTCATTCTTGTCCCGCTCGAACATCCGTCCGAACGCAACGTCATTGCCGGAGGTGTCGTGGTAGACCTTTTCGCGCAGTTCGCTGCGGTGCAGCCCGTAGCGGGTGTTGAGCAGCGCAATCAGCAGGTTGAGGAGTCGTTCGGTGCGGGATAGGGACACGCTCGTTACGTTACTAAACTCCCCCGATGAAAGCAGAAAGCGCGGCAGTACCGGAGGAACTTCCTCCAGTACTGCCGCGCTCCCGGCTGTGTTGGCGCCTGGGTCAGCGCACTGCCACGAGGTCCACGACGAAGATCAGTGCCTCGTTGGGAGCAATCGCGCCACCGGCACCGCGCGAGCCATAGGCCAGCTCGGAGGGGATCTCCAGGCGGCGGCGGCCACCGACCTTCATGCCCAGCAGGCCCTGGTCCCAGCCCTGGATGACCTGGCCGACGCCGACGCGGAAGTCCAGCGGTGCACCGCGGCCCCAGGAGGCGTCGAATTCCTCGCCGGTGGACCAGGCAACGCCGACGTAGTGGGTGGAGACGGTGTCCCCTGCCTTGGCTTCCCGGCCGTCACCCTCGATCAGGTCTGTGATGACGAGTTCCGTGGGGACGTCGCCCTCCGGAAAATCGATTTCGGGCTTCTGGCGGTCAAATTCCCGCTGTCCAAAAGACATGCTTGCTCCTATCCGTAAGTGCTGGTGGGGTGCCGCGAGGGACGCGGCGTCCATGTAAGTCTTGCTACTTGACCCCGAGGATGTCCACTACGAAGACCAGGTCGCCCTTTGCCTGCCCCTGGCCGGCGTCGCCGTAGGCCAGGTCCTTGGGGATGACCAGCAGGACGCGGGACCCAACGGTCTTGCCGGCGAGGCCCTGGGTCCAGCCCTTGATGACCCCGGTCAGCGGGAAGGTGGCCGGCTGGCCGCGGTCGAAGCTGGAATCGAACTTGGTGCCGTCTGCCAGGTTGACGCCGACGTAATTCACGGTCAGCGTGTCGGACTCCTTGACGGTGGCCCCGGAGCCCTTGATCAGGTCCTGGGACACGAGGGATGTGGGGGCAGCCGCACCGGCAACGTTGATTTCGGGAACGCCGTCTTTTTCAGTAATGGTCGGCAGCCCGGCCGGCGGCGTCACGGTTTCGCCCTGGGGCTTGTCCAGGACCGGGGTGGGATCGGATCCGGAGAGCACCTTGATGATCAGCAGCTGGGTGGGCCCGGCTTCCGGACTTGGGCTGGGGCTGGCGCCGTCGGAAGGGCTGGGGCTGGCCGATGCCGCGCTCTGCTGGCCGGGAACGGCCAGTGCAAGGCTGGATCCAACCTTGGCGCCCACGAAAGCGTTGTAGATGACTGCGCTGCTGGTCTTGAGCTCGTCATTCAGCTCCAGGCTTTCCGGCTCGTTGGGGAACGTATCCTCGAGCTGGGAGCCGTCCGTGCCGTTCAGGGCGAGGATGGAAATCTTGGCAACCTGGTTGGCCTTTACGGCGTCGCCCTTGCCCTCGGAAACCACTTTGATGGTTGGCTGGGTCACGGCCAGTGGCTTGTCAAAGTCCACGCCAGGGGCCTTCTTGTCCCCGTTGTCGGTCAGCTTGAGGGAGTCGAACTTTGCAGTCTCCCCGGCGGACTGGCTGCTGGGCTCTGGCTGGGAGGCGGTGCCTCCGCAGGCGGTCAGGAGCAGCAGGCCGGGAAGGAGGATTGCTAGTAGTCGGCGCACGTAGGAAAACTTTCGTCGGGGCAGGGTGGATACGACACTCCGCATGGCGGCGGAGCATGCCGTGAAGAGGTCCCGTTAAAAGGACCTTATCCAGAATAGACCCTGAAGCTGGACGTCAGCCCATAGAGTCCAGAAGCGCATCGACGCGCTCATCGACGCTGCGGAACGGATCCTTGCACAAGATCGTCTGGTGGGCGCGGTCGTTCAGTTTCAGGTGCACCCAGTCCACCGTGTAGTCGCGTCCCAACTCCTGCGCGCGGCGGACAAAGTCGCCGCGCAGCTTGGCCCTGGTGGTTTGCGGCGGCGCGTCCACCGCCCCCTTGATGACAGTGTCGTCCACGATGCGGCGGACCGCTCCACGGGATTGCAGCAGGTAGTAAAGTCCCCGGCTGCGGGAAATGTCGTGGTACGTCAGATCAAGCTGGGCAATGCGGGGCGCGTCCAGGCCAAGGCCGTGGCGTTCGCGGTAGTTATCCATCAGCTTCTTCTTGATGGCCCAGTCGATTTCGGTGTCAATGCCCTTGGTGTCACCGGATTCAATGGCACGCAGCGTCCGCTCCCACAGATCCAGGATCAGCGGTACATGCGGGTTGTGGGCGCCGTGTTCATTGACGAAGGCCGTGACCTTGGTGAGGTATTCCTGCTGGATTTCAAGGGCGGTGAGCTGGCGTCCATTGGCCAGGCGGACCAACGCCCGGCCACTGAGGTCGTGGGAGATCTCGCGGATGCTGCGGATGGGGTTTTCCATCCGCATGTCGCGCATGATCACGCCCGCTTCGATCATCCGAAGGACCAGGTCAACGGTTCCGACTTTCATCAGGGCGGTCGCCTCTGACATGTTCGAGTCGCCCACAATGACGTGCAGCCGCCGATAAAACTCCGCGTCCGCGTGCGGCTCGTCACGGGTGTTGATGATGGGCCGCGACCGTGTGGTGGCTGAGGACACTCCCTCCCAGATGTGGTCGGCCCGCTGGGAGAACGCATAGGTGGCGCCATGCGGCGTCTTCAGGATCTTTCCGGCGCCGGCGATGAGCTGGCGGGTGACCAGGAACGGGATCAGGATTTCGGCCAGGCGGGAGAATTCCCCACGGCGGGGAATGAGGTAGTTCTCGTGGCTGCCGTACGAGTTGCCCGCGGAGTCGGTGTTGTTCTTGAAAAGGTATACGGTGCCGTTGAAGCCCTCGGCCGCCAGCCGGGCCTGGGCCTCATCAACCAGGTCATCCAGGATGAGCTCACCCGCACGGTCATGGGCGATCAGCTGGGCGAGGTCGTCGCATTCGGCGGTGGCGTATTCCGGGTGGGATCCTACGTCGAGGTACAGCCGCGAACCGTTGGTGAGGAACACGTTGGACGAGCGCCCCCAGCTGACCACCTTTCGGAAGAGGTACCGGGCCACCTCTTCCGGGGCCAGCGGCCTCGAGTCGGGGCTCGAGTAAGAGATCCCGAACTCGGTTTCGATGCCGAAGATTCTCTTGTCCATGTCGTCCTCCTAGGCCAGCAGTGCTGTGATGTCCGCGTCGTTCAGCCTGCGGAAAGCACGCCGGGAGCCGCGGGAGCTTTCGGAAAGCCTGTCCAGAACTGCCACCTCGAGGGCGCCGGGCGGCAGCGGTGCTGCCGGCTGGTCACCCTCCTGGGCAGGCGTGAGACCCTTCAAAGCCAGCCGGACAGCGTCGGCGAAGCCCAGGGACGCCTGCCATCCTGCCTCGATGGTTGACGACACCTTGTCTGCCTGGCCGCCCATGACCACAAAGCTGTGCTCATCGGCGATGGAACCGTCGAAGGTCAGCCGGTACAGGTGGTCTTCGGCCTGCGTGGAGCCCACTTCGGCTACTGCCAGTTCCACTTCAAACGGCTTTTGCTCTGCGGTGAAGACGGCACCCAGGCTTTGGGCGTATACGCTCGCCAGGCCGCGGGCGGTGACGTCCTCGCGGTCATACGAGTACCCGCGGACGTCGGCATAGCGGACGCCGGCCTGGCGCAGGCTTTCGAATTCGTTGTACTTGCCCACGGCGGCGAACGCGATCTTGTCGTAGATTTCACCGATCTTGTGCAGGGACGGCGATGGGTTCTCGGCGACGAGTGCGATGCCGTCGGCGCAGCTGATGACAACCACCGACCGGCCGCGGGCGATGCCCTTCCGCGCGAAATCCGCGCGGTCCTTCATCAGCTGTTCGGGCGAGACATAAAACTGCTGGGTCATCTCAGGCCTCCCGTCCGGCGATGGTGCGCGCTTCGATCACACTGCGCGAAGCAGCCGCGAGTTCGGCCTCGGGCACCCGGCGGGCTCCCGTCCTGTCCACTGTATAAACCACGGGCCACAACTGCCGGACGGTATCCGGGCCGCCCGTGGCGGAATCGTCGTCGGCGGCGTCGTACAGGGACTCCACGGCGACGGACAGCGCCTCAGCCGGGGTGAGGTTGGGCCGCCAGAGTTTCTTCAGGGCTCCGCGGGCGAAGACGGAACCGGAACCCACGGTATGGTGTTCGTGTTCCTCGTACCTGCCCCCGGTGACGTCATAGGAAAACAGCCGTCCGACACCGGCGCTGGTGTCGAACCCTGCAAACAGGGGCACCACGGCAAGGCCCTGCAGGGCCATGGGAAGGTTGCCCCGGATCATGGCCCCCAACCGGTTCGCCTTGCCTTCGAGGCTGAGCTGGGTTCCTTCAATCTTTTCGTAGTGCTCAAGTTCAACCTGGAAGAGCCGCGTCAGGTCAATCGCTATTCCGGCTGTGCCGGCTATGCCAAGGACAGAGAAGTGGTCTGCCGGGAAGACCTTCTCGATGTGCCTGCTGGCAATGATGTTTCCCATGGTGGCGCGCCGGTCGCCCGCCATCAGGACACCGCCGCCGTAACTCATGGCCACGATCGTGGTGGCGTGCGGAACCTGCAACGGCGCAGCCCCGGACACGCCGCCCTGGAGGGACCGGCTAAAGGGCAGTAGCTCGGGCCGGTCCCGTTGCAGGTGCTCCGTAAAGGACGAGGTGGCGTTGGCGGCTACCTGGTTGGCGGTTGATTCCTGCACTCATCACTCCTTGAACGTGGTACTTCAACGTCGGTACAGATTCCGGCCGTCCGCGGCTTCCGCCACCTTCCGGGTCCGGGTTACTGGCCGCCCTTTTGCACGAATGCCCGGACGAACTCTTCGGCGTTGGATTCCAGGACGCCGTCGATTTCGTCGAGCAGGTCGTCCACGCCTTCGGTCGACGCCGAAGCCTGCGCCTCGGGCGGTGCCGGGGGTGCCTCGGGGATGTCGTCTTCGACCTGGCTGTCGCGTGACTGCGGCTGCTGCTGCTCCTGGCCTGCCATTGGATTCCCTCCTTTTTCCTCCGGTGGATCCGGCGGATCCTCCGATATGCCCATCCTGCCACGGGACGGGCGTTCCGGCGCGGTTCACGCCGCAGGCGGAGTACTGTTGTGTCCCAGCAGTTCGCCGAGGAACGGTCCCGCTTCCCGGTAGCGCTCAAACAACGCTCCGGTCAGGGCTTTGGTTCCCCTCAGTGGTTCCCTGGTAGGCACCCGCTGAAGTCGTCCGTAACCGGGCACGTCGAAGATGACCGAGTCCCAGCTTGCCCCCACCACATCCTTGCCGAAGCTGCTGATGCACTTTCCGCGGAAGAAGGCCCGGGTGTCGGCGGGGGGCTCGGCCACGGCAGCGGAGATGGCAGCATCGTCCACCACGCGCTGCATCCGGTTCCTGGACAACAGGCGGTAGTAGAGGCCTTTCTCCGGCCTGATATCGGACCACTGGAGATCCACCAGGCCAAGCCGGGCATCGCTCCACTCCAGTCCATCACGCTGGCGGTACCCATCAAGCAGGGTAAGTTTCGCCAGCCACTCCACGGAACTGGCAGCCGCGGCCCTGTCACTGTCCAGTTGGGTGAGAACGGCAGCCCACCGTTCCAGGACCTCGTGTGTGTGCCCGTCACCGTCCACGGCGTCACCGACGCCGGTGTCCTGGGCGAGTTTGGCTGCGGCTTCGTGGTACATCCACTGAAGGTCCAGCGCCGTGACCCGCCGTCCGTCCAACAGGCGCAGCTTTGCTGTCAGCGAGGTATCGTGACTCACCGTTTTGAGCGCTGCCACCGGCTCGTAGACTTCGATTTTGGGGGCGAGCCCTGCCTCAATGAGGCTCAGGACCATGGCCGTGGTGCCGAACTTCAGGTAGTTGGACACCTGGCTGAGATTGGCGTCACCGATGATGACGTGCAGGCGCCGGTACTTGTCGGCGGTGGAATGGGGCTCGTCGCGGGTGTTGATGATGGGCCGGCGGATGGTGGTTTCCAGGCCGACCTCGGCTTCGAAGAAGTCGGCCCGCTGGCTGACCTGGAAGCCCGGGGTTGAACTGTCCTGTCCTATCCCGAGCCGCCCGGCCCCGCAGACCACCTGCCGGCTGATGAAGAATGGCGTGAGCCCGCGGACAATGTCGCCAAAAGGGACCGAACGGGGCATGAGGTAGTTCTCGTGCGAACCGTAGGACACGGACTTGTTGTCCGTGTTGTTCTTGTAAAGGTTGACCGGCGGGAGCGCCGGGTCCGCCGCCAGCCGGCGCACGGCCGACAGCCCCACAAGGTCGCCGGCAGCGTCCCAGGCCACAGCGTCCCGTGGGTTGGTGACCTCGGGGCTTGAATACTCCGGATGGGCGTGGTCAACGTACAGCCGGGCGCCATTGCCCAGGACCATGTTCATGAGCAGCGTCCCCGACTCGTCCTGGCCGTCCAGTTCGAGTTCCTCGCGCCCGTAGGCCAGGGCCACCGCCTCCGCGTCAAGCACTGGTGGCTGGTCGGTCAGCTGGGTGGGGTGTGCAGCTCCCCGGTCCACGGTCCAACCCCGGGCATCGTGCAGCGGCTCTTCGTCGGTATAGTCCCAGCGGGTCTCGGCCCCGCCGGCCGCCCGCTGCCTGGTGACCTGGGCATAGGCCTGCACCACCCGCGCGCTCATCATGGTGGCGTTGGCCGAGGGTGCGGAGGGGGCGTGGATGCCGTATTCAGTTTCCGCCCCCATGACCCGCATGGCCCCGCCGACGGGGAGCGCTTCCCCGGCGACGGGTCCCTTTGCACCCGTCATAGATACTGTCCCGTGGTCGGCATCGTCTCGATGGACTTGCCCGGTTCCTGGCCGGCCTTGCCCTGGACGATGGTGCGGATGTAGGTGATCCGTTCGCCCTTCTTGCCGGAGATGCGTGCCCAGTCGTCGGGGTTGGTGGTGTTGGGCATGTCCTCGTGTTCGCGGAACTCGTCCACCACGGCGCGCAGCAGGTGCTCGATCCGGAGGCCCTTCTGGTGCGTGGTCAGCAGGTCCTTGATGGCGTACTTCTTGGCCCGGTCCACCACGTTCTGCACCACGGCGCCCGAGTTGAAATCCTTGAAGTAGAGCATCTCGGTGTCACCGTTGGCATAGGTGACCTCCAGGAACTCGTTGGACTTGTCAGTGGAGTACATGGCTTCGACCGTGCGCTGGACCATGGCGTCAACCGTGGCCTGGACGTCGCCGTTGTGCTCTGCGAGGTCCGATTCGTGGAACGGCAGGTCCGGCGTGATGTATTTGTTGAAGATGTCCGCCGCGGCTTCGGCATCGGGACGCTGGATCTTAACTTTGACGTCCAGCCGTCCGGGCCGGAGGATGGCGGGGTCGATCATGTCCTCACGGTTGGATGCGCCGATGACGATGACGTTGTCGAGGCGTTCCACGCCGTCGATCTCACTGAGGAGCTGGGGCACGATGGTGGTTTCGACGTCGGACGAGATTCCGGTGCCGCGGGTGCGGAACAAGGAATCCATTTCGTCGAAGAAGACCACTACGGGGCTGCCGTCCGATGCCTTTTCCCGGGCGCGGGAGAAGATCAGCCGGATGTGCCGCTCCGTTTCGCCCACGTACTTGTCGAGGAGTTCAGGGCCCTTGATGTTCAGGAAGTAGCTCTTCAGGTCCACGTTCCCGGACCGCTCGGCGGCGCGGGCAGCGAGGGAGTTGGCGACAGCCTTGGCGATGAGGGTCTTGCCGCAGCCCGGAGGCCCGTACAGCAGGATGCCCTTGGGCGCCTTCAGGCCGTGCTCCCGGTAGAGGTCGGGGTGCAGGAACGGCAGTTCCACCGCGTCCCTGATCTGCTCGATCTGGGGGCCAAGGCCGCCGATGTCCTCGTAGGTGATGTCCGGAACTTCTTCCAGGACCAGGTTCTCCACCTCGGAGCGCGGCACCTTCTCGAGTGCGTAGCCGGTCCGCGAATCCACGGAGAGGGCGTCGCCCACCCTGAGCTTCTCGGCCTGCAGCGCGCCGGAGAGCCGGACCACGCGTTCTTCATCGGCCCGGCCCACCACCAGGGCCCGGTCCCGTCCCAGCATCTCCTTCAGGGTGGCCAGCTCGCCGGCGCGCTCATAGCCGAGCCCTGCAACGATCAGGAGGGCTTCGTTGAGCAGCACCTCCTGGCCTACCGCCAGCTGGTTGATGTTTACCAGGGGGCTGATGCCCACCCGCATCTTCCGGCCGGCGTTGAAGATGTCCACCGATTCCTCCGTGGCGGCCTGTCCGCTGTTGCCGGGGGAAGGCTGCCGCTTTGGGTTGATCTGGAGGATGGTGCCGAAGCTGTACGGCGGCTGTCCTTCCTGGTCAAGGGCGTTTTTCAGCCGGAGGATCTCCGCCTTGGCCGTCTCAAGCATGCTGACCAGCTTGGTGTTGTTCTGCGTTGCCGCTGCCAACTGGCGGTCGATGTGCCTGAGCTTGTCCCGAAGTATGTTGACCTGGCGGTCAGCAACCGAGAGGTCGTTGGCGGCAGACTGCTCTGCCGGTGTACGTCCGGAGTCCTGGTTTGGTGTCTCCATGATGTATCAGCCCCTTCCTGCGCTTCTCTTAAGACATTAGTCCCAAGATGCCGGGTAGGGATGGAGACTCCCGAAATGTGGACTAGTTCGTAACCTCGGGCGTGTCCACCACATTCGTTCCGGCGATGGCGTCCCGGGCTGCCCGCCGCAGCTTCTTGTCTGACACCGCCCGCTCCCCAACAGCACCGGGAGTCCAGGCATTGACATCCTCTTCGTTGAATTCGGTCTTGGACGGCCGCCGCTTGACCGAGATGCCCGTCACACCGTCGGCGAGCCGGCGGGTGACCAGCAGGAACCCGGTGTGGGCCACCATCCGGTGGTCCGGCCGGACCGCGAGACCCTCAAGGTGCCAGCCGCGGACCAGCGATTCCCAGGCGTCAGGTTCAGTGAAGCGGCCGTCGGCGCGGATCGCCTCGGCCGTACGGGAGAGCTGGGTGACCGTGGCTACGTAGTTGATCCAGACGCCGCCGGGCGCAAGCACGGTGGCGACGGCGTCGAGGCATTCCCAGGGCGCCAGCATGTCCAGGACCACGCGGTCCACGGAGCCGGGCTCTTCAGCCTTGACCACTTCCTCCTGGAAGTCGCCGAGCGAGATCTGCCATGCAGGATGCGGTCCGCCGAAGATGGTCTCCACGTTTCCCCGGGCGATGTCCGCAAACTCTTCACGCCGCTCGAAGGAGTGCAGGTAGCCGTTGTCCCCCACGGCGCGGAGCAGGGAGATGGACAAGGCACCGGAACCGACGCCGGCCTCCACCACACGGGCCCCGGGGAAGATATCCGCCATGGTCACGATCTGGCCGGCGTCCTTGGGATAGACCACGGCGGCGCCGCGCGGCATGGACAGCACGAAGTCGGACAGCAGCGGGCGCAGGGTCTGGTACTGCTGGCCGACGTTGTTCACCACAACGGAGCCGTCCACCTTGCCGATGATCTCATCGTGGTTCAGGAAGCCCCGGTGCGTATGGAAGGCGCCACCGCGTTCAAGCGTGATGGTATTCATGCGGCCACGTTCGTCGGTGAGCTGGACACGCTCGCCTTCCCTGAAGGGGCCGCGGCGACGGGCGGCTCCCACCGGCTGCGAGCCGCTGGCGGCAGCACCGGCTTGCGCTGCTCCGGTGGCGTCGTTGACGGCAGTTTCGCTGCTCATGATGTTCCTCGCTCCTGTAAACCTTTTGTGCCGCGGCCAAAGTGCCCACGGATATTGTGGCCCCTGGCGGCGGCAATGCACGACCGGCAGGTAACTCTACCGGTTCTGGCCCTGCGGGTGCCTATCGGTGCGCTGGCGCCTCCCTGTGATGGCCGCGAGGACAACGTCCTGGGTGAGCAGCCCGGTGACTTTGCCATTGTGGTCCACCACTGCGTAGTGCCGTCCCTCAAGCTGCGAAAGAAACTGGATCAGCTCCTGCCCCTTGGACCACTCGGGAACATAGGCTCCCGCAGCCAAGGGAAACGAAATGGCGGTGACTGGCGTCGAATCCGCTGCGGAGTCGGGCACCGAGGCCAATGCGCCGGGGTCCACCACACCCTGCGGCCGTCCGTCCGCTCCGCACACCACCACGGACTTCGTTCCTTCTGCCGCCAGGCGGAGGGCGTCACGGACAGTGCCCGAGGCAGGCACCCCAACGGCCGGCGTCGACAATCCCGCTGCGCTGACCAGCGGCAGCCGTGCCCGCAGCGTGCCCTGCTGGATGGAAGCCGAGGCACCCATCCACAGGAATCCGCCCACCAGGATGGTGATCATCAGGAGGCTGAAGTCCGGCTGGTCGCCGGCGAGGTAGGGGCGAAGGAGGAACCAGTAAGCGATCGCCAGGACGATGATGCGCCCACCCCAGCCGGCTGCCACGGTTCCTTTCGCCTGGCTCCCGGTGGCCTTCCACACGATGGATTCGACAATGCGCCCACCGTCCAGCGGCAGGCCCGGCAGGACATTGAAGACGGCGATGAGGAAGTTGGCCCACATGAAGATGTTCGTCAGGATCTCGGCGACACTTCCCAGGCTGTTGGTGCCCAGGACCAGCCAGGCTCCGCCGGCGAGGACAAAATTGGCCGCCGGTCCGGCCAACGCCACCAGGACGGACCGGCCGGGGGAAGACGTGAAGCTCTCGAACTGGGTGTGCCCGCCCCAGAGGTTGAGGACGATCTTCTGGGTGGGCCATCCGTGGATTTTCGCCGTGAGGGCGTGCGCGAGTTCATGGACCAGCACCGACAGCAGGAGCAGGACGGCGTAGGCGAAGGCCACGAGATAGGCGCTCATGCCCAGCATGGGGTTGTTCCGCGCCAACACGGGCCCGTACGCGATGACGGTGAAGGCCGCGATCACAAACCAGGAGTAAGCAAGCACGACAGGAACGCCGGCAATGCGTCCCAGCGGGATGCCGTCACGGCGTCGTCCCGTGGTGCCCGGCGGGGTACCCGGTTCGGTGTCCCGCTCAGTCCCTGGATCAGCCACGGGAGTCACCAGCGGCGGTGGCGGCCGGCACCGTTGCCTGAGCCCCGGGGAGCAGGGCTTCAAGCTCCACCAGGCCGCGGCCGGCCAGGGAGTCCCAGAGTGCGTAGCTGCCGTCGTCGGGCAGTGGAACGATGTGCGGGACAGCCACCGTGGCGACGCCGGAGGCTACGGCCGCGGCCACGCCCGGTACGGAATCCTCGAGGGCAACGCAGTGGTGGATTCCGAGATCCGGATCGCTTTCCTGAAGCAGTTCGACGGCGGTCAGGTAGGCCTCGGGGTGCGGCTTGCCCTGGGTCACGGTGTCACCCGTGACCAGGACTTCAAAGTAGGGGCGGGGAAGGCTGGCCACCACTTGGCGGGCCAGCGGCCCCTCGGACATGGTGACCAGGGCGCAGCGCACGCCTGCCAGGTGCAGTTCTTCGAGGAGTTCCCGGGCGCCTGGGCGCCATGGCACCTGCTGCTGGACGCTGCTGATGACCTGGGCGGTCAGGGCGTCGATGATCTCGCGGATTTCCAGCTCGACGCCTGCCTGCTGGAGCAGGCCGGCGGAGAACGTCAGTGACTGGCCCACCAGTTGCATGGCCTGGTCGTGGCTCCAGGTGCCGCCATGGGCCTCCACCAGGGCACGCTCCGCGGCAATCCAGTATGGCTCGGTGTCCACGATGGTTCCGTCCATGTCCCATAGGACAGCTTTGAGCGGGGAACCGGTGGCAGGAAATCGCATGACGCCAGTCTACGGGGCGTGGCTGGGCGGAGGCTGTGGGCTACGCCCTTGGCGAATATGACGCAGGCGGGGTGCCCTTTGCGCCGGTTAGCGGCGATTTGCGGCGCTTCATTCCATGCACGAGTGCGCACCTTGGACGTAGGGTGAAGAAATGAATAGCTTCGAGGGAGACACCGCCGAACAAGGTGCCGGACCCGAGCGGGAACGGTTCCTGCAGCCGGTGGCTGACGGACAGCGCGTAACCGTAATGCTTGCCGCCTTTGAAGGGTGGAACGACGCCGGAGAAGCGGCCAGCGATTCGCTGCGGTACCTGAACAAGTTGTGGGGTGGCAAGAAAGTCGCATCCATTGATGCGGACGAGTACTACGACTTCCAGTTCACGCGCCCCACGGTCCGCAGGAACTCTGCCGGTGAACGCAAGATCAAATGGCCTTCCACCAGGATCTACAAAGCCTCGGCGCCCAACTCCAACGTGGACGTCATCTTTGTGCAGGGAACCGAGCCGTCCTATAAATGGCGCGCTTACACCGCGGAGTTGCTGGTCCATGCAGAGGCTTTGAAAGTGGACTACGTGGTGCTGGTGGGTGCACTGCTGGCGGATGTTCCGCACAGCCGCCCGATTCCGGTCAGCACGTCGTCCGATGACGCCCAGCTGCGGGAACGCATGAACCTGGAAGCCTCGCAGTACGAAGGCCCGGTGGGGATCGTGGGGGTCCTGTCCGAGGTGGCACTGCTGGCCGGGCTCCCCACCGTATCGTTGTGGGCCGCGGTGCCGCACTACGTGGCACAGGCCCCCTCCCCCAAAGCCCAGCTTGCCCTGCTGCACCGCATCGAGGAACTGCTGCAGGTGCCGCTGGACACCCACGAGCTGGCGGAGGAGGCGGACGCCTGGGAGCGCGGCGTCGACGAGCTGGCCACCGAGGACCCGGAAATTGCTGCCTACGTCCGGCAGCTGGAGGAAGCCAAGGACACCGCCGACCTTCCTGAGGCCAGCGGCGAGTCCATTGCCCGCGAATTTGAGCGGTACCTGAAGCGGCGGGGCCAGGACCGGCCCTGACATTAAAAGGGACAGGGGCCGGGCCGGGAGGAATCCCGGCCCGGCCCCTGTCTGTTTGCTGACGTGGAGCCGAAGCCTAGAGCCGGATGCCAAGAAGGGCGTCCACCGCGTCCCTGACCAGGCTGCTGTCGGCGGGGCTGGCGGCAGCACCGCCGTCGTTCGCTGAACGTGCCCAGCGCGAGACTGCGGCGACTGCGGCGGGCGCGTTGAGGTCCGCTGCCAGCGCCGCCCGCATGTCGGCCAGCAGTTCGCGGCCCGAACCTTCCGGGGCGTGGTCGAGGGCCTTCCGCCACGCTGCAAGGTCTGCCTTGGCAGCGGTGAAGCCTTCATCCGTCCAGGACCAGTCGGAACGGTAGTGGTGGGCCAGGATGGCAAGGCGGATTGCTGCCGGGTCTTCACCGGCGGCGCGAAGCCTGGAGACCAGCACCAGGTTGCCCTTGGACTTGCTCATCTTCTCCCCGTCGAGCCCCACCATGCCGGCGTGTGCGTAGTGCCGGGCAAGCGGTACCCCGGCCAACGAGTATGCATGGCCGGCACCCATCTCATGGTGCGGGAAGATGAGGTCCGAACCGCCTCCCTGCACCGTGAAGGGCGAGGGCAGGTATTTTTGGGCGATCACTGTACATTCGATGTGCCAGCCGGGCCTGCCCGCGCCCAGGCTTCCACCGGGCCAGCTTGGCTCGCCGGGCCGTTCCACCCGCCACAGCAGCGGATCAAGGGCCTGCCGCTTCCCGGCGCGGCCCGGGTCTCCGCCGCGTTCGGCAAAAAGCTCCAGCATGGTGCTTTCGCCGAGGTGGGAGATGCATCCCAGGGACCAGGCATCAGGTGCCGTTGACTGCTTGCCGGCCGCTTCGACGTCGTAATAGACATCCCCGTCGGGTTCCCCGTTGCTGCCGGGAACCTGGTAGGCCAGCCCCAGGCTGACCAGCCGCTCCACCTCGGGGACGATGAGGCCAATCGACTCCACGGCCCCAACGTAATGGTCCGGCGCCAGGACATTCAGCGCCTCCATGTCCGTCTGGAAAAGTTCAACCTGCTCCGCCGCGAGGTCCTGCCAGTCGACTCCGGTGGCAGTGGCGCGTTCCAGCAGGGGATCATCCACGTCCGTGACGTTCTGCACGTAGGAGACCTCGCTGCCGGCGTCCCGCCACGCGCGGTTCAGCAGGTCAAAGGCCACATAACTGGCGGCGTGGCCCATGTGGGTTGCGTCGTAGGGAGTGATGCCGCAGACGTACATGGACGGCCGTGCTTCCGGTTCCAGCGCCACTTCGCGGCCTGCCGCGGTATCGAACAGCCGGATGGCGGGCATGTTTCCGGGCAGGGCAGGAACGGGGCGGGAAGTCCAGGATTTCACAAGCCAAGCCTAGTCCTAGGCGCTGATGACGCCGAAACCGAGCAGGAGGTACAGGGCCAGCCCCAGGAAGATCCGGTACCAGACAAAGAGCCGGTAGCTGCGCGTGGATACGAACTTCAGGAACCAGCCGATGATGACATAGCCCACCACCAGGGCGATCACGGTGGCAAGGGCAGTTTCCGGCAGGCCGAACGGGCCGGAGATGCCTTCCTTGGTCACCACCTTGTAGAGCTGGTACAACCCGCTGCCGAAGACCGCGGGGATGGCGAGCAGGAAGGAGTACCGTGCGGCGGCTTCGCGCGTGTAGCCCATCAGCAGGCCCGCGGTAATGGTGCCTCCGGAGCGGGAGACGCCGGGAATCAGTGCCAGGGCCTGGGCCAGCCCATAGAGGATGCCGTGCTTGTAGGTCAGGTGCGCCAGGTCCCGTTTCTGGGCCCCCACGGCGTCGGCCACGGCGAGGAAGAGCCCGAAGACGATCAGCATGGTGGCCACGATCCACATGCTGCGCAGCACCGATTCGATCTGGTCCTGGAAGAGCAGGCCCAGCACGATGATGGGCAGGCTGCCCAGGATCACCAGCCAGCCCATGCGGACGTCGGGATCCTGCCGCGGCACCTTGCCGGTGAGGGACCCGCCCCAGGCTTTGACGATCCGGACGATGTCGCGCCAGAAGAAGATCAGCACGGCGGTCTCCGTGCCGAGCTGGGTGATGGCCGTAAAGGCCGCCCCCGGGTCCTCCGCGTTGGGAAGGAACTCCCCCACGATCCGCAGGTGTGCGCTCGATGAAATAGGTAGAAATTCGGTCAGTCCCTGCACAAGGCCCAGCAGGGCCGCTTCAAACCAGTTCACGCTAAGACCCTACGGCATGGCGGTGGTGCATCTGCCCGTAAGCTTGCTGCTATGCAGCAGCGTTACGTCGGCAACAGTGGATTGCGAGTTTCCGCCCTCTCCCTGGGCACCCGGTCCTGGGGTGGGGAAACTGACGAACAGGACGCGTCCGAGTTGCTGCGTACCTTCCTTGATGCGGGCGGCCGGCACGTGGACACATCGGCGTCGTATGCGGGCGGGGGCTCGGAGGCCATCCTTGGCTCACTCCTGGGTGATGTGGTGTCCCGCACCGAAATTTCCATCTCCACCAAGGCAGGGATGACGACGCCGGACGGGCGCCGCGCGGTGGACACGTCACGCAATGCGATGCTCACCGGACTTGATGCGAGCCTGGCCAGGTTGGGCACGGAATATGTGGACCTCTGGTTTGCTGAGGCCTGGGACGGCAACGTTCCCCTCGATGAAACGCTGGCTGCGCTGGAATTTGCGGTACGCACCGGCCGGGCGCGGTACGCCGGAATTTCGAACTTCAGGGGCTGGCAGGCTGCGAAGGCCGCAGCCACCAGCAGTGTGCCCCTGGTTGCCGTCCAAGCGGAATATTCATTCCTTCAGCGGACGGCGGAGGCGGAACTGATCCCTGCCGCCGAGGATGCCGGGCTTGGGCTGATGGCGTGGGCTCCGCTGGGCCGCGGCGTCCTCACCGGGAAGTATCGCGGCGGCATCCCCGCCGGGTCACGCGGGGCGTCCGCCAGCGAATCGGCCTACGTGGAGCCTTACCTGGAGGAGAAGCCGTCGCGCATCGTGGATGCGGTATGCATGGCGGCCAACGGCCTGGGCCGGACTCCCCAGGACGTCTCACTGTCATGGCTGCTGTCACAGCAGGGAGTTGCCACCGCCATTGTCGGCGCCCGCACGCCGGTGCAGTTGAAGGAACTCCTGGACGTCCAGCCCGCACCGCTGCCACCGCAGATTGCCCGGGCTTTGGAGGATGTCTCCGCCGCCTTCTGAGTTCCTGCCCCGGCGCGGCTATTCCTCGACGATTTCCAGGTCCTCGTCCTCGTCCACGTCGGCTTCCTCGTCCTCTTCGTCCTCGTCGTCAAAGACCTGCAACGGGGTGACCTCGTTGTAGGCCTCGTACAGCGCGTCCTCGTAAACTTCGAAGGCATCGGCCACTGCGAAAAAAGCTGCCTCAACGGAGGGGTCACCGTCCCCGCGGCGGTTCGATGCTGCTATAAGGTGTTCTTCCAAAGCGGTGGTCAGGGACGAAAGCGCGACACGCGGATCGATGCTCATGACTTCACGTTAGCCGGAAAAGGACGAAAATGGAGAGCAAATGAAGGAACAATTTCTCACCAGCTCGGTCCAGCGGGAACGGGATTATTTGCGGCAGTACGAGTACCTCGTGCTGACCGTCAGCCCTGATGATTCCCTGCCGGAGGCACGCCGCCGCCTGGTGGAACACTCCGAATACGGCAAGTGGGAACTGGAACGCAGCAAGCTGTACGTGGGCGGCGGCAGGCGCTTTTGGCTGCGGCGCCGGGTGATGCAGGTCCAGCGGACCGTTTAGGAGTCGTGTGATCCAGCGGACCGTTTAGAAATCGTGTGGTCCAGCGGACCGTTTAGTCCTCCAGCGGGCCCAGCCAGGCGTTGGCCACCGTGTTGTGGGCAGACTCGTCGTCGGAGGGGTGGAACATGCCGGCAAGCACGTCGCGGTAGAGCCGTTCCAGTTCCGAACCCCTGAAGTAGCTCGATCCCCCGCTGACGCGGATGGCCAGGTCCACAACGCGCCGCGCCGTTTCGGTGGCATTCACTTTCAGACCCACCAGTTTGGGGAACCACTGGTTCCCGTGGTCGGCCAGGGCATCGACGTCGGCGGTGACAGCCCTGAGCTGTGGGTAGAGGTTGTCCATGGCCATGGCTGCCTCAGCAACTTTCCAGCGGATGTCAGGGTCCTGCGCGTAGCTGCGTCCGCCGTTCTTGAAAGACGTGCGGCGCTTTACAGTTTCTACACCCACGTGCAGCGCCCGTTCGCCCAATCCGGTGTAGACGGCGGCCAGGAGGCTTTCGAAGCACGCGAAAATCGCGAACACCAGGGGGTCGGCGTTGGGACCCACAGGCAGCTTGCGGAAGATCCGGTCCAGCGGAACGGTCGCACCATCAAGGACAGTGGTGGCGGACTGGCTTGCGCGCATGCCCAGGGTGTCCCAGTCGTCCATGATCCGGTAGCCGGCCGCTTCACGGTTGATGAACCCGTGGACGAGTTCCCCGGCACCGTCCCGGGCTGCGGCGTCCTTTCCGAAAATCCCCAGCCGGGTCCACGCCGGCGAGAGGCTGGTGAAGATCTTGGTCCCGGTGAACGAGTAGCTTCCGTCCGGATAAGGTGTGGCCGCGGTCCGTGAGTCGAAGAGGACTGAGTCGTTGCCGGCCTCCGAATTGCCGAACGCGAAGACCTCGCCCTGCGCCGCTTCCTCGAGCACGAAGGCCAGGGAGTGGTCGCCGCGGGCTGCGAGGACGTGCGCGACGCCGGTCCACACCAGGTGCATATTGACGGCAAGCGCGGTGGCAGGGGCCGCCGTTGCCAGCCTGCGCTGGCACTGCGCTGCCGCCTCGAGCCCAAGCCCCGCGCCGCCGTCGGGTACTGGAACGAAAAGCTTCAGGTACCCTGCAGCCGCAAGCTCCCGCAGGTCCTCGTGGAAGAAGGCGTTGTCCCGGTCGTATCCTGCGGCGCGGCCGCGGATGCGTTCCAGGAGCCCGTCCGGCAGCAGGTCCGCTGGAGTCACGGCAGGTCCCCTCAGTAGTTGGCGAGCAGGGTGTTCAGCACCCGGGCACCGAACTTGAGGGAGTCCGCCGGCACACGTTCGTCCACGCCATGGAACATGCCGGTGAAGTCCAGCTCCTCGGGGAGCATCAGGGGAGCGAAGCCGTAGCCGGTAATGCCCAGCCGGCTGAGCGACTTGTTGTCCGTGCCGCCGGACAGTGTGTAGGGCAGCACTTTTGCACCGGGGTCCTCCTTGTGGAGGGCATCAATCATCGAGTCCACCAGGTTGCCGGCGAACGGGACCTCCAGCGAGACGTCGTTGTGGACGTAGCTGACGTCCACTCCACTGCCGGCAAGCTCGCGCACGATCTCAAGGACCTGCTGCTCCTGGCCCGGCAGCGTACGGCAGTCAACCAGGGCCTCGGCAGACTCGGGGATGACGTTGTGCTTGTAACCACCCTTGAGGAGCGTGGGGTTGGTGGTGTTCTGCAAGGTGGCGCCGACGAACCGGGCCACGGTGCCAAGCTGGTTGAGCAAAAGCTCCGGGTTGTCGGCGTCGAACTCCACGCCGGTGAGT
Source organism: Arthrobacter sp. NicSoilB11 (assembly GCF_019977375.1). NCBI lineage: Bacteria > Bacillati > Actinomycetota > Actinomycetes > Micrococcales > Micrococcaceae > Arthrobacter > Arthrobacter sp. NicSoilB11. Next base: position 2,188,038 of record NZ_AP024657.1, on the reverse strand, counting down.
TCGGTCACTCCATCAAGGAACTGGCGGGTGGTGGGCGTGAGTTCAATGGGCCACTTGTATTCGCCGATGCGGGTTACGGCGGCGGCGAGGCGCGTGACAGCGTTGTCCGTGTTGATCTGGGAGCCGTGGCCGGCCCGGCCGTGGGCCACCAGCCGCAGCCACGAGATGCCCTTCTCCGCCGTCTGCAGCAAGTAGGTCCGCTGGCCGCCGATTGTTGCCGAGAAGCCACCCACCTCCGAAATGGCCTCCGTGGCGCCCTCGAAAAGTTCCGGGCGGTTGTCCACGGCATAACGTGCGCCATAGACGCCGCCGGCTTCCTCGTCAGCGAAGAACGCGAAGATGATGTCCCGTTTGGGTTTCCTGCCCTCCCGGGCAAAACCCCGCAGCACAGAAAGAATCATGGCGTCCATGTCCTTCATGTCGACGGCGCCGCGGCCCCAGATCAGGCCATCCTTCAGTTCCGCGCCGAACGGGTCCACAGACCACTGGTCACGCAGGGCGGGGACCACGTCCAGGTGGCCGTGGACCACCAGGGCGCTGGCGGAAGGGTCCTCCCCTGCCATCCTGGTCACGACGTTGGCGCGGCCAGGGGCGGATTCGAAGATCTCCGCCTCCAGGCCCACTTCCTCGATAAGGCCTGCCGCATACTCTGCTGCCGCCCGCTCCCCAGGTCCTGACCCGTCGCCGTAGTTGGAGGTGTCGATCCGGATGAGTTCCTGGCAGATCCGGACAACTTCATCCTCGGGCAGGACGTCAGGCATTGGTGGCTCCTTGGTAGGGAATGACTGGTTGGCACGAGCTGAATCGCTGCCCTCAGCCTACCTACTTGGCTCGATTCGTTGTTCCCGGAAAGTCATGTTAGAGTTTTTCTCGCTGCTTCGGAGAGGCGCGAAACGCTGAAAAGCGCACACGCTTCCCGGAATACCACCTGCGCGGGTGGCGGAATGGCAGACGCGCTAGCTTGAGGTGCTAGTCCTCGAAAGGGGGTGGGGGTTCAAGTCCCCCTCCGCGCACAAGAGTGGTGAGTAGAGTCACCACCGTAAACACCCTGGTCTTCGGACCGGGGTGTTTTTCTTTGTGCTGATCCCGGGCCGGAGCTTCGGGCCGAAGGCGTTTGCCGCACTGAGCGCGCAGGGGCGTTCCGGAAGTTATAACCGCGGCGGCTACTGCGTGCCAGTCTTGAGCGAAACTTGCGGCCAACGTGGGCTGTCATTTAGGAACGGGTTTTACCGTTAAGGACAAGATCCTGCCGCTGGGGCAGGGTCTTATACATGGGGACAGGGCCGGCGGCCATGGCATCTCTGAGACCGGATGCCGCCCCCCAACCGCCGCCGGCCCATACCCCCTGCAGGTCGTCAGGCGCGCGCTGTAACCCAACGCGGCGCCCGATGACTTTCCAGGGACGGCAGGCCGTTCGGGGAAACGCCCAGGGGAATGCCATCACGCCAAACGGGCCTTCACGATCTCGCTGATGGCCTTGCCGTCGAAGCGGCCGCCGATTTTGGGGGTTACTGATTTCATCACTGTGCCCATGGAACGCATCGTCAGTTCGGTTCCGTCCGCCTTCAGGCCGGCGATAACCTCGTCCACTATGGCTTCGGCTTCCTGGCGGGTCAGCGCTTTGGGCAGGTAGGCCTCAATGACCTCAGCCTCGGCGATCTCTGCCTGCGCCCGGTCATCGTGACCGGCCGCCGAATACGTGGCGGCGGTGTCCCGGCGCTTGGCCGCTTCCTTTTGCAGCAGCGCCGTGACCTGCAGGTCGTCGAGCTCGACCGGCGTCTTGCCGGACTTCTCCCGCGTTTCGATTTCGCCCAGGACGTTGCGCACAGTGGTCAGGCCCAGCTTGTTGCCGGCCTTCATGTGGACGATGACATCGCCCTTCAGTTTTTCCTTCAGTGACATGGACCTGACTCATTCCTTCGTTGGTTATGGAGCTGGTTGGTGATTGAGCTGTAGGTACGGCGTGGCTCTTGGAGCGGCCTTATCCCGCCCTGCGCATGGCGCCGGTGCTTGCCGCCGCCGAGTGGACTGCAGCAGGGAGGATCTTGCCCAAGCCTATTCCCGACGTGGCAGTGGAGCGTTGCTGGTTTCAATCTGTCTGGAGCCGTCTGCACGGGGCGGAGGTAGACGCACGGGCGTAGGTTAGTTTGGAAACGCAGTGGCCTGCCCCCGGGCCCCGGAAGGAGCGCCACGTGGACAGCATGGTTGGCAAGTGGTTTCTGAATCAGGCTGAGCGGGGAAACCCTGCCTCCGACGTCCAAGGGGCTGGTACGGAATCCGGCCCCTGGTCTGAAGGAAACCTGGTACGTCCCCTGATTCATGGAGCAACATACTTCTCCAGGCTGCATGAGGAGCTGTCTGCGCTGCAGGCGGGAGACCAGGTATGGTTCACCGACTGGCGTGGCGATGCCGATGAGCAGTTGGAGGCGAACGGTACGACCATTGGCGCGAAGCTCGCCGGGCTGGCCCGGTCCGGCGTGGAGGTACGGGGCCTCGTCTGGAGATCCCATGGTGAGCGCGTGTCGGCCCCTATCAGTGGCCGCTCCAACGAACTTCTCAGCCGGAAGATCAACGACTCCGGCGGGGAGGCACTGTTGGATCAGCGCGTCCGCCTCTTCGGCTCGCACCATCAGAAACTGGTGGTCATCCGCCGGCGTACCGATCCCTCCCTCGATGTGGCGTTCGTGGGGGGACTGGACCTCTCACACAGCCGCCGTGATGACGCCGGCCATGCGGGAGACCCCCAGGCAGTGGAGATGGATTCCCGTTACGGGCAGAGGCCCCCATGGCACGACGCCGCCCTTGAGCTGCGCGGCCCGGTCGTTGCAGATGTGCTGGCGGTATTCGCTGAACGGTGGAACGATCCCCACCCGCTGGACCGGCGGACCCCGTACCGGATGCTGTTGCAGCGCCTGGCCCGGATGCCCAGGCACCCCAAGCCGCTCCCCGAGTCCGCTCCTCCCCCACCTCCGGCAGGTCCGCACGCCGTGCAGCTGCTGCGCACTTACGGCCTGAAGCATCCGCCATTCCCCTTCGCCCCACACGGAGAACGGACCATAGCGAAGGCTTATGCAAAGGCGTTCGCCCAGGCCCGTTCGCTCATCTACATCGAGGACCAGTATCTGTGGTCAACAGAGGTGGCAGCGGGGATCGCAGCCGCCCTGCGACACAACCCCGGGCTGAACGTGATCATCGTGGTTCCCAGGTACCCCGACACTGATGGCTTTCTCAGTGGACCGCCCAAGCGCTTGGGGCAACTGCGCGCCATCGGCATGCTCCGCCGGGCCGCGCCGGACAGGGTGGGCATATTCGACCTGGAAAACAGCCAGGGAACCCCGATCTACGTCCACGCCAAGATCTGCATCATCGACGACACCTGGTTCACCTGCGGATCAGACAACTTCAACCGGCGCTCCTGGACCACTGACAGTGAGCTCACCTGCGCCGTGATGGACACATCCGCCGACGGCATGCTGCCTGCAGGCTCCGGCACCCTGCCCACCCGGCCACTCGCCACGGAGCTGAGGCTCCAGCTCTGGGCCGAACACCTGGGCCTGGAGCTGGACGACCCACAGCTCCAGGCCACCACCGCAGGACTGGAGCTGTGGAACAGCACCGCCGATGCCCTGGACCAGTGGCACCGGGCCGGCCGCAGTACGCCCCGACCGCCAGGGCAGGTGCGCCACCATGCCACGCAACCCGTCCGGCCACTCCATCGCCTCTGGGCGGATCCGGTCTACCGCTTCATCGTCGATCCGGACGGCCGCCCCCGGGGTCTCCGCGGCACGGACCGCTTCTAGCGGTTAGGTTGGAGCGGTAAGGGATGAGCATCCGGACATGGGAGAAGACGTGAAGGCAATCGTGTACCAGGCAACGGGTCCCTCCTCGGTGCTGCAGCTCCAGGACAGGCCATTGACGGAGCCAGGTCCCGGTGAGGTCCGGGTCCGGCTGGTGGTGTCCGGCGTGAACCCCACGGACTGGAAGTCTCGTGCCGGAACGGGTGGCAGGAAACTGGACGTCACCAAGGTTCCCAACCAGGACGGAGCCGGCGTTATCGACCAAGTGGGCGCAGAGGTGGCGGGTTTCAGCCAGGGCGACCGTGTCTGGCTCTGGGACGTGGCGTGGGGCAGCAACGAAGGTACGGCGCAGGAGTACGTCGTGGTGCCGGCCCACAAAGTTGTGGCACTTCCCGACGCCGAATCCTTTGACACCGGCGCCTCGCTCGGGATTCCGGCCCTCACGGCCCACCGTGCCCTGACATCGAATGAGGACGGTCCGGCCACGCTCTCGCCCGGCGCCCTGGCGGGTCGAACCGTGCTGGTCACCGGCGGTGCAGGCGCCGTGGGCCATGCTGCCATCCAGCTGGCGCGGTGGGCCGGTGCCACCGTCATCACAACCGTCAGCGGAGAACGGAAAGCCGAACTCGCCCGCCGCGCAGGCGCCGGGACGGTCATCAACTATCGGAAGGACGACGTCGTCCGCGCCGTTCAGGAGGCAGCGCCCGGTGGGGTGGACATCATCGTGGACGTCAACGCGCCGGCGAACATCGATGCCGACCTGCACGTTCTCAAGACTGGCGGGACCATCTCGATTTACGCGGCCAACCCCGGAGAATCGCTCACGGTTCCGATCCGCGAAAGCATGACCAAGAACGTCCGCTACCAATTCATCCTCACCTACACGGTCACGGACGGGCAGAAAGAGAACGCGGTAGCCGGCGTTGCCGCGGCACTCGCGGCAGGTGCCCTTCGGGTGGGCGAGGAACATGGTCTGCCTCTTACCCGGTTCACCCTTGAGGACACTGCGGCGGCCCACGATGCCGTGGAACAGGGAACCATCGGAAAAGTGCTTATCGACGTCACGCCGCCACCCTGAAAAGCCCCTGGGCCTCACCTGGCCAGGCGGTCCCTGGCAGCATGTTCAACCAGGACCGGTACGAACGCGCGGACCCTGCCTGCATCCAGCAGGCTGTGCTCCTGCTGCACCACATCCTCGATGCGTTCGCGGGGCAGTGCGGGAAACCTTGCCGCAAGCCGGTCCACCACGTCAGTCAGTGCCCGCAACTCTTCGCTTACTCCCATCGGGAAAGTGTCAGGGTTCCGAAGAAGCCCGTCAAGACTTGACTGGCAGGCAGCAGCGCAACACCGTCAACGGACGACGGCGGGCGTCAGGCCGGGGGCGGTATGCCGGCCGGGTGCTCCACGCCGATGCACCCGGGCACGTCCCGCCGTCGTCAATGCGGGTGCAGCCTACGCGAGTGCCGGTCCCGCCCTTGGGGATGGGAACCCGCTGCGACGGGGCGATACTCGATCCGCCGCTTCTCCGTCCGGAGGTCGCGCCGTTCCTGCCGGCGCGCCTTCCTTTCGGGCCGGTCAATGGCAGACAGGATGGTCAGCGCCACGATGACCCACAACAACGCCGTCCCCAACACCAAGGCAATTTCCAGCTCAGTGCTCATGCACACAATTTTAGGCCCCCGGGACCCAAGCCGACCCCTGCAGACCCACACTATGGGGCGCAAATCCGCAGCGCTTACAGCAGGCCCAGCCCCCTGACCGCAGCCATGACGTCGGGCACCTGGATTGCCAGCAGCGCGGGGTCCGGCTGCGCCGCGAACGTGTCCCCGCGCCGCAGCTCCGTGCGGGTCAGGACCACATGGGGCCCAGGGGGCGGACCCCAGATTTCGGGTGGGGCCGGACCAAAAAGCACCACGGAAGGAGTGCCGTAAGCGGATGCCAGGTGGGCGGCGCCCGTGTCGGCGGAAACCACCAGGCGTGCGGCGGCGATGGTGGCCGCGAACTCTCCGAGGCCCAGGACGCCGGCCAAGACGGTGGTCCCCGGGAGCCCCGCAAGGCGGCACACTTCGTCAGCGCGTTCCCTCTCCCCTGCGCCGCCGGTGAAAACCACCTGGTGGCCGGCTTCCGCGAGGGCCGCTGCCACCGCCGCGAAGCGGTCCGCCGGCCACAGCCTGCTGCCATAGGCGGCCCCGACATGCAGGACGGTCGCACCGGGGACGGGGCTGGGGACGTGCGGCGTATTCAGCTTTACGTCCAGTGGATCCGCGTCGATGCCATGCCACTCCAGGAGCTTTACCCAGCGTTCGCGTTCGTGCAGTTCCGGCCGCCACGGCGGGCCGTCCCGGTGGGCGCTTCGGTGGCCAACCGTATGCCTGGCTTTCAGCGCCTCAATCCTTCCCTGGCTCTCCGGGCCGCTGCCGTGCAGGTTGACGGCAACGTCCACTACGCCGGGTTCCATCGCCAGCGGCTCGTCCAGCCCATGCGTAGGGAACAGCTCATAACCGCCCACCAGCCCCAGAGCTTCTGCCAGCCATCCCTGCGCCGCATAGCGCAGCCGGTGTTCGGGAAACGCCCGCCGGATACCCTTCAGGGCAGGTACGGCCACCAGCAGGTCGCCAAGCTTCAGGGCGCGCAGGACCAGTAGTTCCGGTTTGCCGTCAGCGGGAAGCGGATCGGTGGCAACGCCCGCCGTCCCGGTGCCGCTCATGCGTCCTGCTTTGCGTAGGCCGTGGCGGTGAGGCTGCGGACATCCTCGTACACCTCCGGCACCCCGATGCCCGCTACCGCAGAATCGTCATGGGCGCAGCGGGGTGCCGTCCAGCCAACCTGGGTCACGTCTATCCCGCACGTGGGGCATGCCGTCACCCAGGAGGCATGCACGCGGTGCAGGCTCCTGCCCAGCGCTCCGGCGTTGATCACGTTCCCGGCCCAAAAGATGCCGACCGTGGGAACGCCCAGGGCCTGGGCAAGGTGCCGTGGACCGCTGTCGTTTGCCACCACAACGCCGGCTTCCGCCAGCAGGGCCACAAGCCCTGCCATGTCCAGTGCGCCGGCTGCGGAATCGACGGCCGCCGATCCGGCCCGTGCCGCGATCGCCTCCGCGAGGTCCTGCTCGCTGCTGTCACCGATAATGACCACCCGCGAGCCGTCCGCTGCGCAGGCAGCGGCAAGTTCGGCGAACTTGTCAGCAGGCCAACGACGGCGGGGGTCGGTGGCGCCGGGATGGATCACCACCAGCGGCTGGCCGGCGGCGCCGTCTAGGGCCTCGTGTGCGGCTCCCCCGCCGGCGGGCGCCAGCCGGGCTTCGAGATCGACCGGGAAGGCACCAGCGAACCCGGCCACTTCCAAAGCCCTGAGCGGTTCGTGCTGGTAGTAAAGGTAGGGGACGGTGCGCTCGAGGCTGGCTGCATCGGCAGTCCGGGTCCCGACGGTATGACGGGCGCCGAGCCTTAGCAGGAAGGGGTTTGAATAGCGGCCGCCGCCATGAAGCTGGACAGCCAGGTCGAAGGTGCGGCCCCGCATGTCGGCAAAGAAACGGTCCAGTTCAGCTGCCTCTTCCTGCCCAGGCCTGACTCCTTCGGCGAAAGGCAGGACCACCACCTCATCCACGGGGCTTTTCACCGCCTCCAGCAGCGCCTTGTGGATTGGTGTTCCCAGCAGCGTGATGGTTGATCCCGGATAAGCCACCTTCAGTGCTGCCATGGCCGGGATGGCGAAAATTAGGTCGCCCAATCCTCCGCCGCGCAGGATGACAATCCTGGACACGTCGGTGAACTTCTCCAGCACAGGACCGACGCCCACGCCGATTTGTCCTGCACCGCCGAACTCTGCGGTGAGTTGTTCCACACACTGCCCCTTCCGTCATGCAGGGGGCCCAGTACCCTGTCCCCCCACTGCCCACGCGGCCGCAATGCGCTCCTGGAACGTGCGGCTGCTCCTTAGGACCTTTACCCAATAGGCGGCGGATTCACGCTCACTGTTGGGGAATACCCTCCCGATGCTGTACGTTTCATACCCGACAGCCAATCAAAGAAAAGAGAAGCACCTAAAGTGGCAACCGATTACGATGAACTGCGTTCCGACGTCAAGGAATCGCAGGACAACTCACTCGAGCAGCTCCAGTCAGCAAATGCTCCCGACGCCCGCAGTGTTGTGCAGGAGTTGGACGAGGCTGACGGACTGGACGGCGCCGGCGTCCCTGGCGGCGAATTCGTCGCTGAGGAGCTCGTAGTCCAGGTCATCCCGCAGGCTGAGGATGAGTTCACCTGCTATTCCTGCTTCCTGGTCCGCCACCGGTCCCAGATCGCCCGTCAAAAAGACGGCCACAGCTACTGCACTGAGTGCGAAGGCTAGTCGGGAACCTTCGGGCAGCGATTCGCACGTCCCACCAACGCCGAAGGCACGCCGCAACGGGCGTGCCTTTCGACTTTAAGCCTTCGCCCAGCTGGGGTGCGTAGCGTTGGAGTAGGACATTTACGACGCCAACCGGCAGCCAGGAGGCAATGTTGGACAGCTCCGCGAGCTTGTGGAACACCTTCAGTGCGGCGTTCGCGCAGGCAAATGTACCCAACGTCACCTGGATCGAGATGCTGTTGTCCGTGGCGGCAGCCATCGGTCTGTCCATACCCCGCCGCAGCTGGCGCTACTTCGGGCTCCTCGCTACCACCACCCATGAGCTGGGTCACGCGTTCGCGGCCTTGACGTCCGGTCAGCGGCTGTCGGGAATCCGCCTCAGGCTTGACCATTCCGGAACCACCACCACTTACAGCAGGAGCCGGCTTGCAGCAGCATGGTCCTGCTTCTGGGGATATCCGGTACCGGCTATGGTCGGTGCCGCTTTCGTCTGCTGCGGCCTTGGCGGGTGGGGCCCGGCTGCCATGGCCGTGAGCCTGTTGGTCCTGGCCGCGTCGCTGATCTTCCTCCGCAACCTTGCCGGTTTCATCATCACTGCCGCCGCCATCGCCGGCGCGGCTGCCCTTACCTTCCTTGCACCGGCGCCAGTCGTGGGGCATGTGGCCGTCATCTTCGGTCTTGCACTCCTGGTGGCTGCTGTCCGTGACCTGCTCAAACTCACGAACGTCCACATCCGGCGTCGCGGAAGCCTTGGCAGCTCCGACGCCTACCTTCTGTACCGCGCCACCTCCGTCCCCTCCGGAGTCTGGATTGCTTTGTTCACCCTCCTGGTTGCCGGAGCGTGGCTGGTTGCCTGGCAGCCCGTCTCGGCGATCCTGGCGGAAGGTGCCTGGATCGGTTAGCCGGCACATAGGCTTGTGGCATGAGCCAGGAAACGCACAGCACCCGTGGAGCCTATGTGACCGGCGGCACGGAGTTCACCCGGGACACCAATTACATCGAGGACCGGATCACCAGGGATGCCTCCCCCGGCAGCAAGGGCGAGCCGGGGTGGCCGGTGGAAGCCGGGCGCTACCGCCTCATCGCCGCCCGTGCCTGCCCGTGGGCAAACCGCACCGTCATTGTCCGCAGGCTGCTGGGCCTGGAAGAAGCGATTTCCCTGGGCCAGCCCGGCCCTACCCACGACGCTCGCTCCTGGACGTTCGACCTGGATCCCGGCGGAGTGGACCCCGTCCTCGGCATAGAGCGCCTCCAGGAGGCCTACTTCAAACGGTTCCCCGGCTATCCGCGGGGAATTACCGTACCTGCCATCGTGGATGTACGCAGCGGTGAAGTCGTGACCAACAACTTCCCCCAGATCACCCTCGACTTCTCGACCGAGTGGACGGAGTTCCACCGGGCAGGAGCGCCGCTGCTCTACCCTGGACACCTCCGCGACGAAATCGACCAGGTAAACAAGCGCGTCTTCACGGAGGTCAACAACGGCGTCTACCGCTGCGGTTTCGCGGGTTCCCAGGAAGCCTATGACTCAGCTTACGACCGGCTGTGGACTGCGCTGGACTGGCTTGAAGACCGCCTGTCCCGGCAGCGCTATCTGGTGGGCGACACCATCACCGAGGCGGATGTGCGCCTGTTCACCACGCTTGCCAGGTTCGACCCCGTGTACCACGGCCACTTCAAGTGCAACCGGCAGAAACTCAGTGAGATGCCGCATCTGTGGGGCTATGCACGGGACCTGTTCCAGACGCCGGGTTTCGGGGACACTATCGACTTCGTGCAAATCAAGCAGCACTACTACATCGTGCACGAGGACATTAATCCCACGGGCATTGTTCCGGCCGGTCCGGACCTGGGCGGTTGGCTGCAGGACCACGGCAGGGAATCGCTGGGGGGCCGGCCGTTTGGAGACGGCACGCCGCCCGGGCCGGTCCGGCCAGGCGAAGAGGTTGCGCCGGGACACGGCGCGTTGCGCTAAACAAACCTCGGGCAGGAAATCGCTTTCCTGCCTACACTGAGGGCATGCAGACATCTCTTGGTTCCGTGGCGCCAGGGTACGAAAACGTCCTGGCCCTGTTTGAGTCGTTCCTCGCTGAGGACTCCCGGTACAGCGCACAACTCGCCTGCTACCACAACGGGATGCCGGTGGTGCGCCTGACGGGCGGCCCCGACATGGCTTCGGAAACCGTGACCGGGGCCTATTCCTGCTCCAAGGGCGTTGCCGCCATGGTCATCGCCCTGATGGTCCAGGATGGCGTCCTTGACCTGGATAAGGCAATGGTCCATTACTGGCCGGAATTCGGTGGCCACGGAAAGGACAGGCTGCTGGTCCGGGAAGCGCTGTCGCATCAGGCAGGACTGATGGGCGTTGAGGGCGGATTCCGCCTGGATGAATTCACCACGTCCGCGGCCGCGGCGCGCCTTGCCGCTGCCGCTCCCGCCTGGGAGCCCGGGCGGCAGTTCGGCTACCACGCCCTGACCATCGGAATCCTTATGGAGGAGTTGTGCCGCCGCGTCGCGGGCGAGTCGCTGCAGGCCATGTACGACCGCAGGATCCGGCAGCCGCAGGACGTGGATTTCTTCCTGGGGCTCCCGGAGGAGCTGGAGCCACGGTACAGGGACGTCCTCTATGAAGAAGATCCCGGCCAGGGCTGGTTTGATCCACTCAGCCTCGAAGGCATGAACAGCAATGCGCCGGTCAGCACCGTCATGGAACTGCCGAACATCCGCGCCGTCCGGGCGGCCGGAATGTCCGCCGCCGGCGGTGTGGGCTCCGCTGAGGGCCTGGCGCGGTTGTACGCCGCTGCAACCACAGGCGTCGACGGGGACAAACCGTTCCTGGCGGCCCGGACGGTGGAGGCCATGACCCGGGAACAGGTGTGGGGCCTGGACCGCTCTTCAGGCCTGGACAACGCGTTTGCGGTCGTCTTCATGAAGCCCCACCCTTCCCGGAACTTTGGCAGCCACCGGGCCTTTGGACACGAGGGTGCCAACGCGGCGCTCGGTTTTGCGGATCCGGCCTACGGGCTTGGCTTTGGCTACATTCCACGCCGCCAGGAGGAGGGCCGGACGCCGGGAAGGGCGCATCGCCTGGCCGCCGAAGTGCGGCGTTCCGCAGCGGGCTTGTCCTGACAGGCGCCCGGCCCTACTGTGGTCCGGATGGGCAACACTCAAGCACGACCGGATGCACGGTGGGCTCGGGGGACCCAACTTCTCAAACAATCGGTGGCGGGGCTCTCCGCTGCCTTTGCGGCGCAGCGCCTGCAGTTGGCTGCCAAAGCCGCGCTTGCCGCGGGCCTGGCGTTCGCCATCGCTCCGCTGATGCCAGGCGCGGCCTCGCACTATGCGTACTATGCGCCGCTGGGGGCCCTGGTGGCCATGTACCACAACGTCGCGGGCTCAGTGAAGCAGGGGGCGCAGGCCCTCGCGGGGCTGGCAATGGGAATCGGCCTTGCTTTCATTCTGGTCAGCCTTGCCCAACCCTCCCCGTTGACGGTGGCCCTGTTCATGGGAGTCGGCGTGCTCCTGGGCGGCTTGCCGGGTATCGGTTCGGGCCGTGACTGGATTCCGACGGCGGCCCTGCTGGTCCTGCTGGTGGGCGGAAGCAACGCGGACGATTTCTCCTTTGGCTACCTGGTCCAGATGGGTGCGGGCGTGGGTGTGGGGATCGCAGTCAATTTTCTGATCTTCCCGCCGCTGCACTTTGATGCAGCGGCTTCAAGCCTCGATGATCTTCGCCTCGCCCTTGGGCGGCAACTTACGGACATGGGGGCGGCGATTACCGAAAAGTGGCCGCCGGAGCACGAAGACTGGGCGCGCCGGTCGGACGAACTGGCCGAAGCAGCTCGATCGGTGCGGCATCTGGTCAAGGAAGCCGATGCCAGCCGCCGCGCCAATCCCAGGCGGAAGCTGCACCCCAGGGACGTGGACAGGGACTACCGCGACCTGCGGGAACTGGAGCGGGTCACTTTCCACATCCAGGACATGACGGACGTGCTCTCGGACGTCATCTGGGAAAGCGACGCCCCCTACGATATCCCCCTGCAGGACAGTGAACCGCTTGCTGCCGCCATCACGGCCACCGGAGAGCTGCTGGCGTCCTACAGCGAAGCTGACGAACAGACCCAGAAACACCGCTTCGCCGCCGCGAAAGAGGCGGTGGACGCCTGCATGGCGGCCGCTGCAGGCAGGGAGGCAACCCAAGGCACCGTCCCTGCCTCCGAATCGGTCCTCCTCAGCCTCCACCGGATCCTGCGGGCTGTCCGCCCGCAGGACTAGTCCTGGCGCCGGGAACCGGGCTGGCTAGAGCGCGGCAACCGTCCCGCTGAAATGGCGTCGCCCGGAGCGGGGGCTCCAGGCGACAAAGCGCGAGTGTTTCCATGCCCCTGATCCGCTTTGTTCGGTGGCGATTTCCAGGGCAACCCGGGAGGGCAGGAACACCGGAGCCTCGAACTCCACATCCCACGTGAAGGAGTCACCGCGGGCAGGGCCGACATCTGCGAGCGCACGCGAGGCCAAGTACATCCCGTGTGCTATCGAACGCCGCATGCCCAGCGCTTTTGCCGACAGCACGCTCAGGTGGATCGGGTTGAAATCCCCGGATACCGCGGCGTAGGCCCGCCCCGTGTCAACGCCCAGGTGCCACAGGGCCGTCGGGTCCGGCGGCGTGAAATCGGCCTTCGGTGGCAGCGCAGTAGGTTTGTCGATTCCGGGCAGGAACACGCCCTTGGCCAGGTAAGTGGAGACGCCCCGCCAATGCACATCCGGCGAGCCGGCAGGGCGCACTTCCGCTACCACGTCCACCTGCGTGCCGGAACGGTGCCCACGGAGGTTTTGCACCCAAGCGGTCATGTCCAGAACGTCCGTGAAGACCAATGGGGACCTTTGTTCGACGCTGTTGTGCAGGTGGATCATGCCCAGCAGGGGCAGCGGGAAGTCGTCGCGGTTAAGGACGCTCATGGCCAGCGGGAATGCGATCGCGTGGATGAAACCGGCAGGCAGGACATCGCTTGCCGTCTCACCGATCAGGTGCTGGTAGGCCGTGAGGTTTTCCACCCCCACCACCACCCCCCTGACTTCATGGCTCTCGGCCGGGAGGACGGCAGAGTCATGTGTGCCCAGGAGCCTGCGCCGTGCCGCCTGGGCGGCGGCGTTGACGTAGAGCTTGGACAAGGACGGCATCTCGGCCAGGATCACCGGCTGTGCGAGCGTCATGCCCCCACCAGGTTTTGCCCGCACACCCGCAGCACCTCCCCGTTGATTCCGCCTGCGGCGTCGCTGGCGAGGAACGCTATGGTCTCGGCGACGTCGGAGGGCAGGCCGCCCTGCTGGAGTGAGTTCAACCGTCGTGCCACTTCACGGACGGCGAAGGGGATGCGCGCGGTCATGTCGGTTTCGATGAATCCGGGTGCCACCGCATTGATGGTGCCGCTCCGGGACGCGAGCAGCGGGGCGCTGGCACGGACCATTCCCATAACTCCCCCCTTGGATGCGGCGTAGTTGGTTTGTCCCCGGTTCCCGGCGATGCCGCTGGTGGAGGCAACAGAAACGATACGCGGCGAAGACCGGAAGTGTTCTGAGGCCAGCAGGGCCTCGTTGATCCGGAGTTGGGCGGCGATGTTGATGTTGATGACCTGGTTCCACCGCGCCTGGTCCATGTTGGCCAGCAGCTTGTCCCGCGTAACCCCGGCATTGTGCACCACGATGTCCAGACGTCCGTACCGCTGTATGGCGTGGTCGATGATCCGCCGGCCCGCGTCCGCTGCGGTGATGTCGAGCTGAAATGCCGTCGCGCGTACCTCATTGGCTACGGCCGCCAGCTGGTCTCCCGCTGCCGGAATGTCCACCAGGACCAGCGTGGCACCATCGCGGTGCAGCGTCCGGGCAATCTGCGCGCCGATGCCGCGGGCTGCGCCGGTAACTACTGCCACTTTTCCTGCAAGTGGCTTTTCCGGGTCGGCGGGCAGCGCGCCGTCCTCCGTTGAAACCGTGAGGAACTGTCCGTCCACGAACGCTGAACGGCCGGAGAGGAAGAACGTGATGGCACCGAGCGTGCTGGGGCTGGTGGAAGTGGTGCCATCAGCGAGGAGCACGCCATTTCCGGTTGCTCCGGCACGCAGTTCCTTGGCAAGGGATCGCAGGAAGCCATCCACCCCCTGGCGTGCTGCTGCAGCGTCGGGAGTGGCAGCTTCCGCCGCCGGGCGGGACAAGGTGATGATCCGGCCCCCGGCCCGCAGGTCGCGGAGGGAACCCGCGGCATCCAACACAGGCTTTTCCAGGTCCGCCGGGTGCCCGAGCTCATCGAGGACCAGAATGATGGCACCCAGTTTTTCGGCCGGAACGGCGTGCCGCCTGACATCGAGGTCCCAGGACAGCAGCTCGGCGGCAAGTTTGTCCGCGCCGGGGGTGTCGCCCAGGACAACGACAGGCCCGGTCACCAGGGGCTGCCCCGGCTCGTAGCGGCGCAGGACAGCGGGCTGCGGAAGGCCGAGTTTCTTTGCGAGGTTGCGGCCTACGCCGCTGTTGACCAGTTGTGCGTATGTGTCAGCCATGCCGTCCCCTACAGAGATTCCAGGATCGCGACGACGCCCTGGCCGCCGGCTGCGCAGACGGACACCAGGCCGCGCGAAGGACGACCTGTGGACGCCGACTTGGCGTGGAGCATCTTGGCAAGCGTGCCGACAATGCGGCCGCCGGTCGCCGCAAACGGGTGGCCCGCTGCCAGCGAGGACCCGTTGACGTTCAGGCGCGAGCGGTCGATGCTGCCAAGAGCACCGTCCAGGCCGAGGCGGGTACGGCCGAATTCCTCGTCCTCCCACGCGGCCAGGGTGCTGAGGACAGTGGCGGCGAATGCTTCGTGGATTTCGAAGTAGTCGAAGTCCGCCAGCGTAAGGCCTTGGCGGGCAAGGAGCCTGGGCACAGCGAACACGGGGGCCATCAGCAGCCCGTCCTTGCCGTGGACAAAGTCCACGGCCGCAGCTTCAGCGTCCACCACTGCTGCCAGCTTCGGCAGGTCGCGGGCATCTGCCCACTCGTCGGACGCCAGCAGCACTGTGGAGGCACCATCGGTCAGTGGGGTCGAGTTTCCTGCCGTCATGGTTGCATCTGCCCCGAGGTTCCGGCCAAACACCGGCTTCAGGGACGCAAGCTTTTCCAGCGATGTATCGGCCCGCAGGTTGGCGTCCCGCGTCAGTCCGCGGTAGGGGGTCATGAGGTCATCGAAGAAGCCGGACTCGTAGGCGGCAGCCAGATTGTGGTGGCTGTTCAGCGCCAGTTCGTCCTGGGCTTCGCGGGAGATCTTCCATTGTGCCGTTGTGAGGGCCTGGTGTTCACCCATGCTCAGGCCGGTGCGGGGTTCTGCCGTGCCCGGGGCCAGCGGTGCCAGGTCCTTGGGCCGGAGGCGGCTCAGGATCTGCAGGCGCTGGGGAAGTGTCTTGGCGCGGTGAAGGTCCAGGATGACCTCGCGCAGCCCTTCGCTGACTACCACCGGCGCGTCGGAGGCTGAGTCCACGCCACCGGCAATGGCCGAGTCGATCTGCCCGAGCTTGATCTTGTTCGCCAGGCCCACCACCGTTTCAAGTCCCGTGGCGCAGGCCTGCTGGAGATCGTAGACCGGGGTCTCGGCGGAAAGTGCCGAGCCCAGCACGGCCTCCCGGGTGAGGTTGAAATCCCTGGAGTGCTTGAGCACGGCGCCGGCGGCCACCTGGCCCATCCGTTCGTCCTGGAGCCCAAAGCGTGCGATCAGTCCGTCCAGGGCAGCTGTAAGCATGTCCTGGTTGGAGGATTTTGCATAAGCGCCGCCGGCACGGGCGAACGGGATCCGGTTGGCCCCTACGATCACTGCCCTCCTGGTTGCCGGGACCCCGGCCGCGATTGATCCGTCGGGTGTGGGGGTGGACTGTCCGTCTGTGGACATGGATGGCTCCTCTGGTCACATGTGGTTACCGATACCCAGCGTACCTGATACGCTGGGTATCGTGAACTTTCAGGACACGCGCTTTCCAGCGACGGTTGAGCTGCCGTCTTCCGCCAGCTCTGACGGCCGTTCGGCGCGCTGGCAGAGCCACCGGGAGGAACGGCGCCGCGAACTCATCAAGCAGGCCCGCCGCGCTGTGCACGCACTGGGCAGCGACGCCTCCATGGAGGACATTGCAACGGCGGCAGGAACCTCGAAGTCGGTCTTTTACCGGTATTTCGGGGACAAGGCCGGACTGCAGCAGGCCGTGGGCGAAGTGGTCCTCAGCCAGATGCAGCACCGCATCCAGGAAGCAGCGCAAAGCGCTGTGACCCCCCGGGAAGGTTTACTGGCCATGGTCTCGGCATACCTGCAAATGGCGGACACCAGTCCCAACGTGTACACGTTCGTCACGAGCTATGCCCCCGGCGACCCCGCCAACCCGCCGCACCCGTCGGCGGCAGGCGGCCCGCTGGGCCACTTCTTTGACGCAATTGCGGACATGATCGCCACCCCCATGCGGTCGCACCTGGGCGACGACAGGGAAACCGTCATCGGCTACTGGCCCAAGGCGGCAATCGGCCTGGTGCGGAACGCCGGCGAACAATGGCTCAGCACTCCGGACTCCCCCTCCAAACCAAGCCAGGAGACCATGGCGCGCCAGATCACCGCCTGGCTGTGCGTGGGCATAGCCCCCGAACTCACTCCCGCCCCACCGACCACCAAGTTATCCGCCAAAGAAGGACTGTGACATGACTGACGTAGTGGACCGCCCCGCCCGCAAGGGGCTTCGCCCCGCGGCGACCCCTGCAGCCAAACCCGCAGGCAGCAGCCCTGCCCCCGCCGTCGACGTCGAGGCACTGGGCCGGCAGCTCCTGGGCAAGTGGGCCGACGTGCGGCTCCAGGCAAGGGACCTGGCCGCCAGGCCGGAACTGCACAAGACCGAGGGCCTGACGCACACCGAACACCGCGCCCGCGTGTTCGACCAGCTCAAATACCTTGTGGACAATGAAGCCGTGCACCGCGCCTTCCCGGCGGCACTGGGCGGTTCCGACGACCACGGCGGAAACATCGCCGGGTTCGAGGAGCTGGTGGTGGCTGACCCGTCACTGCAGATCAAAGCCGGCGTCCAGTGGGGACTCTTTGGATCCGCGGTGATGCACCTGGGCACCGCAGACCACCACGCCAAATGGCTGCCGGGAATCATGAACCTCGAAATCCCCGGCTGCTTCGCCATGACAGAGACGGGCCATGGTTCGGACGTGGCCAGCATTGCCACCACCGCAACCTATGACCCCGCCGCCGGGGAATTCATCATCCACACCCCCTTCCGCGCCGCTTGGAAGGACTACATCGGCAACGCCGCCATCGATGGCCTGGGCGCCGTGGTGTTCGCCCAGCTGGTTACCCGCGGTGTTAACCACGGGGTGCATGCCTTCTACGTTGACCTGAGGGACCCCGCCACCAGGGAATTCCTGCCCGGGATCGGCGGGGAGGACGACGGCATCAAGGGCGGCCTGAACGGAATCGACAACGGCCGGCTGCACTTCACCAACGTCCGCATCCCGCGGACGAACCTCCTGAACCGGTACGGCAACGTCGATGCCGACGGGACCTACACGTCGCCCATCGCCAGCCCCGGCCGGCGCTTCTTCACCATGCTGGGAACGCTGGTGCAGGGCCGGGTGTCACTGGACGGTGCCGCCGTCGCAGCGTCCAAAGTGGCCCTGAAAGCAGCCATCCAGTACGCCACCGAACGCCGCCAGTTCAACGCCTCGTCGCACACGGAGGAAGAGGTCCTGCTCGACTACCAGCGGCACCAGCGGCGCCTCTTCACCCGGCTTGCCACCACTTACGCGGCCGGCTTTGCCCACGAGCAGCTCCTGCAGAAGTTCGACGATGTCTTCTCCGGTGCCCACGATACCGACGCGGACCGACAGGACCTGGAAACCCTGGCCGCAGCGCTGAAGCCGCTGAGCACCTGGCACGCCCTGGACACCTTGCAGGAATGCCGGGAAGCCTGCGGCGGCGCCGGCTTCCTGATTGAGAACCGGTTCGCATCACTGCGGGCCGACCTGGATGTGTATGCCACCTTCGAGGGCGACAACACGGTGTTGCTCCAACTGGTGGCCAAGCGCCTGCTGGCCGACTACGCCAAGGAATTCCGCAGCGTGGACTTCGGCGTGCTGGCCCGGTACGTGGTGAACCAGGCTGCCGGCGCAGCTGTCCACCGCACCGGACTGCGCCAGGTGGCCCAGTTCGTGGCCGACACCGGTTCGGTCCAAAAGGCTGCGATCGCGCTGCGGGACGAGGAAGGCCAGCGCGCCCTCCTTACCGACAGGGTGCAGACCATGGTGGCCGAGGCCGCGGCTGCCTTGAAGGGCAGCAAACGGCTGCCGCAGGACCAGGGCGCCGCCTTGTTCAACCGGCACCAGAACGAACTTATTGATGCCGCCCAGGCGCACGCCGAACTGCTGCAGTGGGAGGCGTTCACGGACGCCCTGCAGCAGGTGGACGACCCCGGAACCAGGAAGGTGCTGACCTGGCTGCGGGACCTATTCGGCCTGTCCCTGATCGAGAAGAACCTGGCCTGGTACCTCATGAACGGCCGGCTCTCCATGCAGCGGGCACGCACCGTGGGCGGGTACATCAACCGGCTGCTGGAGAGGATCCGGCCCCATGCCCTGGACCTGGTGGACGCCTTCGGGTACGGCGGGGATCACGTGCGGGCGGCCATCGCAACGGGCGCCGAGAAAACCCGGCAGGACGAGGCCCGGGCCTACTTCCGTAATGAAAGGGCAAGCGGGCAGTCGCCCGTGGACGAGAAAGTCCTGATTGCCAGGACGGCAGCGGCCCGGAAGGCCTGATCAGCCGCCGGCGCGCAGGCCCGGAAAGCACGACGGCGCCGCTCCCCCTGGCTGGGGAGCGGCGCCGTCGTTGTTGCCGTCCTTAAGCGTCCGTGGCGGTACGCTCAGCGGGCCGCAGGCAGCACCGAGCGGTAGACCTCAAGGGTGGTCTCCGTGATGGACTCCCAGGAGAAGTGCTTTTCGGCGCGCTCCCGGCCTGCCTCTCCCATTGCGCGGGCCCGTGCGGGATCGGATACCACCTCGGTGAGGGCCTCAGCGAACTCCTTGACGAACTTTTCAGGATCCAGGGGCGTGCCGGTGCCGTCGGTCACCTGCTCCAGGTCCACCAGGAGTCCGGTCCGGCCGTGCTCAACCACCTCGGGGATACCGCCCGTGGCGCTGGCCACCACGGCTGCCCCGCAGGCCATGGCTTCGAGGTTGACGATGCCCAGCGGTTCATAGATGGACGGGCACGCGAAGGCGGTGGCATGGCTGAGCACCTGGATCAGCTCATGGCGCGGCAGCATCCGTTCGATCAGGACAACGCCTGTGCGCTGCTTCTGCAGCTCTTCGATGAGCGCTGCGGTTTCGGCTGCCAGTTCGGGGGTGTCGGCGGCGCCGAGGCACAGGACCAACTGAACATCGGCGGGAAGCTTCGCCGCCGCCCGCAGGAGGTAGGGGACGCCCTTCTGCCGTGTGTTTCTTCCCACAAAGACGACGCTTGGCTTGGCGGGGTCGATGCCCAGGGCGCGGACGGCGTCGTCGTTTTCATCACGCTGCCAAAGCTCCACGTCGATGCCGTTGTGGACCACGCGGACCTTTGTGGGATCCACGTTGGGGTAGCTGCGCAGGATGTCCTGGCGCATGCCCTCGGAGACGGCGATGATCGCCGCAGCCGCTTCATAGGCCGTCTTTTCCACCCAGGAGGACAGGGCGTAGCCGCCGCCGAGCTGCTCAGCCTTCCAGGGCCGCAGCGGCTCAAGGCTGTGCGCGCTGAGAACGTGCGGGATACCGTGCAGCAGGGAGGCCAGGTGCCCGGCCATGTTGGCGTACCAGGTGTGCGAATGGACCAGGTCCGCGCCTTGGACGTCGGGCACGATTCGCAGGTCCACGCCCAGGGTCTGCACCGCTGCGTTCGCCCCGCCCAGGTCCTCCGGGACCTGGTAGGACGTCACGGTCGCGCCATGGTAGTCGGCGTCGCGGGGAGCCCCAAAAGCACGAACCTGCAGGTCAACGTGCTTGCTAAGCACCCTGCTCAATTCGGCTACATGCACCCCGGCGCCACCGTAGATCTCCGGCGGGAACTCTTTAGTCACAATGTCTATTCGCACAAGACCCAAGGTAGTCCTTCACGCATAACTGTTCTAGTGTGAAGGAGTCCGGGCCTACCGGACTGTCTTGGGGAGTTACGAAGGCGTACAGGAGCGACCATCATGCCGTTAACGAAAAAAGTCCTGGCCATTGTCCTCGCAGGTGGCGAGGGAAACAGGCTGATGCCATTGACGGCAGACCGGGCAAAGCCCGCCGTGCCCTTCGCCGGCAGCTACCGCCTCATCGACTTCGCGCTGTCCAACTTGGTCAATTCCCGCTACCTCCAGATCGTGGTGCTGACGCAGTACAAGTCGCACAGCCTCGACCGGCACATCTCCGAGACGTGGCGGATGTCCACCCAGCTGGGCAACTACATCGCTTCGGTTCCCGCCCAGCAGCGCGTAGGCAAGAGCTGGTTCCTGGGCAGCGCCAACGCCATCTACCAGTCCCTGAACCTCATCCACGACGCCAACCCGGACATTGTTGTGGTGGTGGGCGCCGACCACGTGTACCGCATGGACTTCGCCCAGATGGTGGCACAGCACGTGAACAGCGGTGCCAAGGCAACGGTGGCGGCAGTGCGGCAGCCGCTGCACATGGCCGACCAGTTCGGCGTCATCGAAGTGGACCAGAACGATCCCCAGAAGATCGCCGCCTTCGTTGAGAAGCCGTCCTCCACGCCCGGCCTGGCTGCCGATCCTTCACAGTTCCTGGCCTCCATGGGCAACTACGTGTTCGACGCCGATGCCCTGGTGGCTGCGCTGCACGTGGACGCTGAGCGCCTGGACACCAAGCACGACATGGGCGGGGACATCATTCCCTACTTCGTCAACCGCGGCGAGGCCGGCGTTTACGACTTCACGCTCAACGACATCCCCGGCTCCACCGAACGCGACCGCACCTACTGGCGCGACGTTGGCACCATCGACTCCTTCTACGACGCCCACATGGACCTCATCTCCCCGCTGCCGGTGTTCAATCTCTACAACTCCGAATGGCCCATCTACACGCGGCAAAGCATTTCCCCGCCGGCCAAGTTCGTCCGCGGCAAGAACAACACCGTGGGCACGGCGCTGGATTCGATCGTCTCCAGCGGCGTGGTGATCTCCGGCGGCGTGGTGGAAGGCTCCGTGCTGTCCAACGACGTATACGTGGCCACCAGCGGCAGGGTCATCGACTCGGTACTGATGGACAAGGTCCAGGTGGGCGAAGGGGCAGTGATCAACCGGGCCATCCTGGACAAGAACGTCAAGGTGCCAGCTGGTGCCGCCATCGGACTGGATCCGGACCTTGACCGCGCCCGCGGCTTCAAAGTCACCGATTCCGGCATCACTGTCCTTGCCAAGGGCCAGGAAGTCCCTGAGCCGGGCGAAGAGGAACGCCGGCTCGCTGCACGGCACCTCAGCCAGCTGCCCAACGCCGTGAAGGCCGCCACGGACCAGTACCCGAACATGCGCGAGGCCGCGGACAAGGTGGCTGACACGCACGCCGCCGCGGCCGCGGAAGCCGCGCCCGGCGCCAGGGTTTCCTGACCCCGGGCCCTCCCCAAAGGCATCCTGCAGGCCGGGACACCGCTGATGGTGTCCCGGCCTGCGGCGTACGCTGTAAAATTTCCCCAATGAGCTCCCCCGATCTGACCCCTGAGGACATCCAGGCCTGCCTCAAGGTCCTGAACACCATCCACGCCTATGACGAGGAGCACCCGGACTACATCTCGGTACGCCGCGCTACCGGAAAGATGTTCAAGGCCGTCAAGCGCCACCGCAGGGTCACCAAGCGCGACTCGATCGCCGACGCCGACCGGGCCGTCATTGCCCAGACGGCCACCGCCGCACCGGACCGGATCGATGACGAGACCCGCGGCAACAAGCTGGCGCCCTCAGCCACCGGCAAGATTGCGGGCCACCTCATCCGGTCCCGCCCCTGCTACATCTGCAAGCAGCACTACACGCAGGTGGACGCCTTCTACCACCAGCTCTGCCCCGAATGCGCTGCCTTCAGCCACAGCAAGCGCGACGCCCGGACCGACCTGACCGGCCGCCGCGCCCTGCTGACCGGGGGCCGCGCCAAGATCGGGATGTACATCGCCCTCCGGCTGCTGCGCGACGGGGCGCACACCACCATCACCACCCGCTTCCCCAAGGATGCGGCCCGGCGCTTCGCCGCCATGGAAGACAGCGGCGAATGGCTGCACCGGCTCCGGATCGTGGGCATCGACCTGCGCGATCCTGCCCAGGTCATGGCACTGACCGACTCCCTCAACGAGGCCGGTCCACTGGACATCATCATCAACAACGCCGCCCAGACCGTGCGCCGCTCCGGCAACGCCTACAAGCCGCTGGTGGACGCCGAGGACGAGCCGCTGCCCGCGGCGCTTGAAGCGGCCAACGGCGGCCCCGAACTGCTGACCTTCGGCCATGCCCATGACAAGCACCCGCTGGCGCTTGCAGGCAGCGTCACCGAACATCCGGTCCTGGCCGGCGACGCCATCACATCACTGGCATTGTCCACCGGATCCGCGTCGCTGGAGCGGATCGCTTCGGGGACCGCCATCGACGCCGGCGGCCTGGTCCCGGACCTTGCCACCATCAACAGCTGGACCCAGGTGGTGGACGAAGTGGATCCCCTCGAGATGCTCGAGGTGCAGCTCTGCAACGTCACCGCGCCGTTCCTGTTGGTCAGCCGCCTGCGCGGGGCCATGAAGCGCTCCTCCGCACGGCGGAAGTACATCGTGAACGTCTCAGCCATGGAGGGCCAGTTCTCCCGCGCCTACAAGGGCCCGGGACATCCGCACACCAACATGGCCAAAGCCGCGCTGAACATGATGACCCGCACCAGCGCCCGGGAGATGCTGGACACCGACGGCATCCTGATGACCGCGGTGGACACCGGCTGGATCACGGACGAACGTCCCCACTTCACCAAGGTCCGGCTCATGGAGGAAGGCTTCCACGCACCCCTGGACCTGGTAGACGGCGCGGCCCGCGTTTACGATCCAATCGTCATGGGCGAAAAGGGCGAGGACCAGTACGGTGTCTTCCTGAAGGATTACAAGCCCAGCCCTTGGTGAAGGGCGTATGCTCACCGCATGAGCAACGAGTCATCTACCCAAGTGCAGAACCTCGAACACCATGAATGCTGGGCCCTGTTGCGTACCGTGTCCGTGGGCAGGCTGGCAGTACTGGTTGAGGGACGCCCGGACATCTTCCCGGTGAACTACACGGTGGACGGCGGCACGCTGGTCTTCCGGACCGGCCAGGGAACCAAACTCTCGGCGGCGACCGGCGACGATGCCGCAGTAGCCGTGGAGGCGGACGGTGTGGACGCCGACACGGGCCTGGCATGGAGCGTGGTGATCAAGGGCACCGCCGCCCTGGTCAAGAGCACCGAGGAGGTGCTGGAGACCTCCCGCCTGTACCTCTTCCCGTGGCAGTCGGGGCGGAAGGACGCATTCGTGCGCATCACCCCGGACTCGGTCACGGGCCGCCGCTTCAAGGTCACTGATCCGATGACATGGTGGACCCAGATCAGCAGCACCGCCAGGACGGCGCCGGAATAGAGCCGGCGGCCCGGGTTCCCCGGCGATGGAAGCCGGGGAACCTGACGTGGCTCAGGCGAGCTGCGTGATCTCCACGCTGACTTTCAAGGCGGACCCGCCGCCTCCGGACAGGATGCCCTTGAGCGGTGGCACGTCCCGGTAATCCCGTCCGCGGGCCACCGTGACGTGGAAGTCGCCGGCGGGTTTGTGGTTGGTGGGATCCCAGCTGCGCCAGTCACCGTCCCACCATTCCAGCCACGCGTGCGACTGCCCGGCCACGGTCTCGCCGATGCCGGCGCTGGACCGCGGGTGCAGGTAGCCGGACACATAGCGGGCCGGAATGCCGCAGCTTCGCAGGGCACCGATGGCCAGGTGCGCCAGGTCCTGGCACACGCCCTGGCGCTGGCCCCAGGCTTCCTCCGCATTGGTGGTGACGGCGGTGGAGCCGGACATGTACGTCATCTCCCCCCGCATCCAGGCAAAGACGGCCATGGCGGCCTCGTGCGGGTTTTTCCCGGCCACGACGTCCGGGATGATGCCCAGCACTTCGTCGCCCGGCCCGCTCAGCCGGGACTGCGGCAGCCAGTCGCTGAACGCGTCCAGCGTCTCCGGGGAGGCAAGGACGTCCCAGCCCACGATGTCCGCTTCAGCCGGGATCTTCTCGGCACGGTGGACTTCCACCGTGATGTTGGAGACCACCTCGAGGTTCTCGTGCGGCATCTGCATGTCGAACGCGGTCACCCTGGTCCCCCAGTAGTCGCGGTACGTGCTCACCGCAGCCTGGGACGGGGACACCTTCACCACGGACTCCAGGACCACCTGCTGCGAATCCGTCAGCGGCGTCATCCGGGCCTCGTTGTAGGACAGGGTCACCCGTTTGTTGTACTTGTAGGCCGTCCTGTGGACGATGCTCAACCGGGTCATGACACTTCTCCCACCCAGGCAAGTTCGTCCGCCTGATTGAAGTACTTACGGGAAATGGCATCCGAGGCCTGGGACACTGCCTTCTGTACACGCTCCATGTGCTCGGGCAGTTCGGACATGAGGTCATCCGTCCGGTGGAACTCAAGGAAGGTCCGGGCCTGCCCCACGATGCGGCGGGCGTCGTTGATGAAGCCCACCCGCTGCGCGGACGGGTCCAGCTTGGCCAGGCACTCGTCGGCGTCCCGCAGCGCGTAGACGATGGAGCGGGGGAACAGCCGGTCCAGCAGCAGGAACTCCGCGGCGTGCTGGTCCCCGAATGCCGCCCGGCGGGTGCGCAGGAAGGATTCATAGGCACCGGCGCAGCGCAGCATGTTGACCCAGGACATGCCGGCGGAGAGCACGTCGCGGGTGGACAGCATCCTGGCCGTCATGTCCGCGCGTTCCAGCGAACGGCCCAGGACCAGGAAGAGCCAGCTTTCGTCATGGCTCACTGTGGTGTCGGCAAGGCCGCTGACCATGGCGGTGCGCTCCAGGGTCCAGTTGCAGAAGCGGTAGGTGCCCACCACGTCCTTGCGGTGCTGGCTCAAGCCGTAATAGGTGGTGTTCAGGCTCTCCCAGAGGCCCGAGGACACGGTTTCGCGGGCACGGCGGGCATTCTCACGGGCAGCACCCAGGGAGCCGGCGATGGACGTGGCGCTGGTCTTGTCGTAGGCCAGGGCATGGAGCAGTTCCGGCAGGCCGAAGTCCTCGCTCTGCGGCCGGGCACCCATGACCGCCAGCAGTTCCTGGGCCACGCTCTTGCGCTCCTCCATGGGGAGGTGGTTCAGGCGTTCCAGGTGAACGTCAAGGATGCGGGCGGTTCCGTCCGCCCGTTCGACATAGCGGCCGATCCAAAACAGGGACTCGGCAATACGGCTAAGCATTCGCGGCTACCTCCAGCGTGCCCGGAACAGTGAAAGGGAAATGCCCGGCGGCGGCGCGGCTCACTGCTGCTGCTCCGACTGGCGGTCGCGCCAGTTGCTTTCCACCGGCCACACGGAGACCCGTTCACGGACCGTGACGGACTGCCGGGGCACGGTTTCCACCGGCATCTGGGGTGAATCGGCCAGGACCCAGGTGTCCTTGGATCCGCCGCCCTGGCTGGAGTTGACGATCAGGGACCCTTCCTTCAGTGCCACGCGGGTCAGGCCGCCCGGGAGCACCCAGACGTTGTCGCCGTCGTTCACGGCAAAGGGCCGCAGGTCCACGTGCCGCGGGCCGAATTTGTCCCCGCCCAGGGTGGGAACGGTGGAGAGCTGCAGTACCGGCTGGGCAATCCAGCCGCGGGGGTCCGCGATGATCCGCTGCCGGAGGGCGTCCAGTTCGTCCTTGGAGGCATCCGGACCGATGACCAGGCCCTTGCCGCCGGAACCGTCAACGGGCTTGACCACCAGCTCCGCGAGGTTGTCCAGGGTGTACTCCCTGGCCTCCTTTTCCTCCAGGCGGAAGGTGTCCACGTTGGCGATGATGGGTTCCTCGCTGAGGTAGTAGCGGATCAGGTCAGGCACGTAACTGTAAACCAGTTTGTCGTCGGCCACGCCATTGCCCACCGCGTTGGCGATGGTAACGCCGCCGGCGCGGGCGGCATTCACCAGTCCGGGGCAGCCGAGCATGGAATCGGAGCGGAACTGGAGCGGGTCAAGGAAGTCGTCGTCGATCCGCTTGTAGATGACATCCACGCGCTGTTCACCGGCCGTGGTGCGCATGTAGACGCGGTTTCCGCGGCAGATCAGGTCGCGGCCCTCCACCAGCTCAACGCCCATCAGGCCGGCCAGGAGGGTGTGTTCGAAGTAGGCGCTGTTGAACACCCCGGGCGTCAGGACGACGACGGTGGGATCGTCCACGCCCGCGGGTGCGGTCTTGCGCAGGGCGGAGAGCAGGCGGCGCGGGTATTCCTCGACGGGCCGGATGAGCTGCTGGCCGAAGGCCTCGGGCAGGCCCTTGGCCATGGCACGCCGGTTCTCCAGCACGTAGCTGACGCCGGAAGGGACGCGGACATTGTCCTCCAGGACCCGGAAAGTGCCCGCGGCATCGCGGACCACGTCGATGCCGGAGATGTGGACCCGGACCCCGCCTGCCGGCTCGAAGCCGTGGACCTGCCGGTGGAAGTGGGCGCTGGTGGTCACCAGCTGGCGCGGGATCACGCCATCGGACACCACGGTCATCTTGTCGTAGACGTCGTTCAGGAAAGCTTCCAGGGCGCGGACGCGCTGGGCAACGCCCTTTTCCAGCACGTCCCATTCGGCCGCCGGGATGACCCGGGGAACGATGTCCAGCGGAAAGGGCCGCTCCTCGCCCGCGTAGTCGAACGTCACCCCGCGGTCCAGGAAGGTGCGGGCCATGGAGTCGGCGCGTGCGCTGACGTCCGCCAGGGAGAGCTTCCGGAGCGCGTCCGCCACCTGCCCGTACGAGTCCCTGGCCTGCTGCCCCGGGGCGAACATCTCGTCGTAGGCTCCGGTGCGGCCTGCGGCCTCGGAATAATCCTGGAATAGGTCTGACATGTCCAATAGCCAACCATCTTTTTGTTTCGAATTCATTACTGCCATCCATTCTGGCGTGTTGGCGCCAATGGCCCGGTTCGTACTTTACGGGCACTGTCGGGCACAGTAGGTGAGTGCCAGTCAGCAGAAGCCTTCCAGCGCCGGGCCACGGCGGTTCCGGACCCGGGATTGCCCGGCTGGTTCCGGGTCTGCTGACCGCCGCTGCCGCCGTCGCGGCGGCGTTCCTGGTGCATGGGCTGCTGCCGGCCCTTCCTGCCATGACCCTGGCCGTGGTCCTCGGCGTGCTCGCCGCCAACCTGCCCGGTGCCGGCGGCTGGACGGCGGGCCGGGCCCGCCCGGGACTGGACTTCGCCGGCAAGCACCTGATGCGCGGTGGAATCGTACTCCTTGGACTGAAGGTCAGTGTCATGGACGTCCTGGGCCTGGGGTGGCTGGCACTGGTCCTGATCGTGGGCGTCGTGGCCGCCAGTTTCGGCGGGACGTACGCGATCTCGCGCCTGTTCCGCCTCCCGCCCGTGACGTCACTGCTGGTGGCCACCGGATTCTCCATCTGCGGTGCCTCCGCCATTGGCGCCATAGCCGCGGTCCGGCGCATCCGGCATGTGGAAACCGTCCTGCCCGTGGCCCTGGTCACCCTTTGCGGGACGCTGGCCATCGGCGTCCTGCCCCTCCTCGCCCAGCCCCTGGGACTCACGGCCACAGTCTTCGGGGCGTGGACCGGCGCGTCGGTCCACGACGTGGGCCAGGTGGTGGCCACGGCGCAAACCGCAGGTACCGCTGCCCTGGCGGTCGCCGTCGTCGTTAAGCTCACCCGCGTGCTGCTGCTGGCGCCCGTCGCCGCCCTGGCGGGTGCGCATCACCGCAACGGCGTGCGGGCCTTGGGCGCCGAGGGCGTGACAGCGGAAATGCCTCCGCTGGTGCCGCTGTTCGTGGTGGGCTTTGTTGCCATGGTGGGCCTGCGCTCCACGGGCTGGCTGTCCGGCGGCTGGCTGGACCTCGGGGCCACGCTGCAGGACATCCTGTTGGGTGCGGCCCTGTTTGGCCTTGGCTCTGCGGTGCGGATCCGCACCCTGCTCCACACGGGCGGGCAGGCACTCCTGGCGGCCCTCGCGTCCTGGCTCCTGATCGCCGTGTTGGGCCTGGGTGCCGCCTTCCTGATCGCCGGCTGAGCCAATGAATCAGCACCGTGATTAGATAGCCGGGTGTCACATGAGAATCTGCAGCGCCGTGAAGCCGCTGAACGTTCAGCTCTTGTCAGCACCACCAGTTACGACATCTCCCTGGATGTGCGGCAGGCAGCGGATCCGGCGGTCCCCGGGTACACCAGCCGCAGCGTCATCACCTTCACCGCAAATCCCGGTGCCACCACGTTCCTGGATTTCATCGGCAGCGACGTGCACAGCGTGTTCCTCAACGGCAAGGGGTTGCGGGTGGACGACGTGGTGGACGGCGCACGGATCCGGCTGGACAACCTGCGGGCCGAAAACCAGGTCACGGTCACCGGAACAGCGCTGTACAGCCGCTCCGGCGAAGGCATGCACCGGTTCGTGGACCCCGCGGACGGCCAGTGCTACCTGTACACGCAGTACGAGCCCGCCGATGCCCGCCGGGTCTTCGCGAACTTCGAACAGCCCGACCTGAAGGCAACCTTCATCTTCCATGTGATGGCCCCTGCCGGGTGGCACGTTGCCTCCAACGGCGCCGAGGCCAACCGCACCCTGCTGACCAGCGATCCGGCCACCGCGTGCTGGGACTTCGCCACCACCCTGCCCATGTCCACGTACATCACCACGGTCCTGGCCGGTCCGTATTTCAAGGCCGAGGACCGCTGGCAGGCCACGCTCGACGACGGCACCAGCCTGGACGTCCCGCTCGCCCTCTACTGCCGCGCGTCCATGGCGGACTCCTTCGACACCGCGCAGCTCTTCAGCCTGACCAAGAAGGGCCTCGACTTCTTCAACCGCCTCTTCGACTTTCCCTACCCCTGGGGCAAGTACGACCAGGCGTTCGTCCCCGAATACAACCTCGGCGCCATGGAGAACCCGGGGCTCGTCACCTTCACGGAGAGCTACGTGTTCACGTCGCGGGCCACGGACGCCCAGTACCAGGCGCGGGCTAACACGCTCATGCACGAGATGGCGCACATGTGGTTCGGCGACCTGGTGACCATGCAGTGGTGGGATGACCTGTGGCTGAAGGAATCCTTTGCCGACTACATGGGAACGCTCGGTGTTGACCGGGCCACGGACTGGGACACGGCCTGGGTCAACTTCGCCAACAAACGCAAGGCATGGGCCTACGTGCAGGACCAGCTCCCCACCACCCATCCCATCGTGGCGGACATCCCGGACCTTGAGGCTGCCAAACAGAACTTCGACGGGATCACCTACGCCAAGGGCGCCTCGGTCCTCAAGCAGCTGGTGGCCTACGTCGGCTTCGACGCCTTCATCGCCGGGTCGCGGGAGTACTTCCGGAAGCACGCCTACGGCAACACATCCCTGGCCGACCTCCTCGCGGCCCTGGCTGCCGCCTCGGGGCGGGACCTGTCCGAATGGGCCCGGCAGTGGCTGCAGACCTCCGGAATTTCCCGCTTGTCCCTGGACCTCGGATCCGCCGGCGGGAAGGACGACGACGGCGTGCCGGGCCGGGTGGCCATCGTCCAGGAAGCAGTGGACCCGGTGACGGGACGTGAGGAGCTGCGCCCCCACCGCCTCCGGGTGGGCTCCTACGATTTTGACCCCGACGGCGCACTGGTGCGGACCGGAAGCATCGAAACGGACGTGGCCGGCGCGCGGACCGGGCTCCCCCAGCTCGCCGGGCGGCCGCGGCCGGCACTCCTGCTGGTCAATGACGAGGACCTGACGTACGCCAAGGTGCGGCTTGATCCGGTGTCGGAAGCCACGGTCCGTGCATCCCTGGACCGGATCAAGGACCCCATGGCCCGCGCCCTCTGCTGGACTGCACTGTGGAATTCCGCCCGCGACGGCGAAAGCCCGGCGAGCCAATATGTTGAAGCCGTGGCCGCCTTCGGTCCGGCTGAGACGGGCATCGGGGTGCTGCTGAACATCCTGGACAATGCAACTACCGCCGTCGAACGCTTCACCCCGGCGGACGCCCGTGACAGTGTTCGTGCTTCCTTCCTGGCGGCAGCCATAGCGGAGCTGGACCGGGCGGTCCCGGGCTCCGACGCGCAGCTTGCCTGGGCGCGCACCCTTGCCACCCTCAGCCGGCACGATGCAGCAGCGCTCCCCCGGCTCCGCGGCCTGCTGGACGGCACGTTCCCCGTGGAGGGCCTGGCGGTGGACGCCGAGCTGCGCTGGCAGCTCTGGCATGCGCTGGCCGCCAACGGGCAGGCCAGCGCGGCCGGGCTCGACGCCGAGCTGGCGCGGGACACCACGGCCTCAGGCCGGGCCGGACACGCAACTGCCATGGCATCCCGCCCCGACCCGGAGGTCAAGGCAGCAGCCTGGCAGGCCGCGGTCCAGGGGAATGAGCTCTCCAACCAGCTCCTCACCGCCACCATCACCGGCTTCACCACCGCGCCGCCGGCCTTGTTGGAGCCGTACGTGGAGCCGTACTTCGACTGCCTGCGCACTGTCTGGGATGAGCGCAGCATCGAAATCGCCAGCCGGATTGTCCGCGGACTCTATCCCGCAGCGCAGGACCTGGCGGCGGGCACACGCCCCGAAGACCACCCGGTGGTCCGCCGGACGGACGACTGGCTGGCCGCCAACCCCGACGCACCGCACGCCCTGCGCAGGATCATCATCGAGCAGCGCAGCCACCTGCTGCGGGGACTCACCGCGCAGGCCGCCGGGTAATCTGAGCGCTAACCGCGGTGCCAATGGACCCGTCTTGCGCAGTGAAGGCCGGGGCCGGTGCGCACGGGCGGTCCCTGCGCATCGAACCCTAAGGCCAGGGCGCTGCCCGGTTACGGGACCCTATGGAGCCATTCCCTGGTGCCGAACTTGGCGGCCACCCGTTCCTCGGCGGCCGCCAGTTCGTGTCCCGCCAGCTCTGACGGCGTTGCCCCGTAACGCTCGCTGAAGACCGCCATCATCGCCTCGATGATCGCCGTGCGTGCCAGGCCCGTCTGGCGCCGCAGCGGGTCCACCCGCTTCTTGGCGCTGCGGGTGCCCTTGTCGGAGAGCTTCTCCTTGCCGATCCGCAGGACCTCCACCATTTTGTCGGCGTCGATGTCATAGCTCATGGTGACATGGTGGAGCATGCCGCCATTGGCCAGGCGCTTCTGTGCGGCGCCGCCGATTTTTCCCTGGTCCGTGGCAATGTCATTAAGCGGGATGTAGAAGGCGTTGATGCCAAGCCGTTCCAGTGCGGCCATGACCCACGCGTCCAGGAAGGGGTAGGAGTCGGCGAAGCTGAGCCCGTCCACCAGGGTCTGCGGCAGGTAGAGCGAATACGTGATGCAGTTGCCGGCCTCCATGAACATCGCTCCCCCGCCGCTGATCCGGCGGACCACGTTGATGCCATGCCTGGCGACGCCGTCGGGGTCCACCTCGTTCTGCACGGACTGGAAACTGCCGATGACCACGGACGGCTCCTGCCAGTCCCAGAACCGCAGCGTGGGCGTGCGAGCCCCCGCGCCGACGGCCTCGGTGAGCACCTCGTCCAGGGCAACGTTGATTTCGGTGGGAAGCACGGTAGGCGCAATGACGTTCCACTCGTGGTCTCCCCAGGAGGTTGCCTTGGCCAGGGCACGGCGGACGGTGACGGCAACGGCGTCCGCGGAGAAGCCGAACAGCACGGCTCCGGCCGGCAGTGCGGCCGTGACGGCGGCTGCGAGGTCCTTGGCGGGCGTGGTGTC
The DNA here is from genome assembly GCF_019977375.1 of Arthrobacter sp. NicSoilB11. NCBI lineage: Bacteria > Bacillati > Actinomycetota > Actinomycetes > Micrococcales > Micrococcaceae > Arthrobacter > Arthrobacter sp. NicSoilB11. The sequence continues at coordinate 2,155,953 of NZ_AP024657.1, read as the reverse complement.
CGGCAGGCCGGTCAGTGCGCGGTTAATGTCCTCCAGTGCCTCGTCCGGCTCCAGGAAAAAGTCCCCGCTGACGGAGACGCCGGACAAGGCACCGTCCACCACGGCCAGGTCAACCACCACGAGCTTGCCGCCCGGAACCTTGTACTCGCCGTGCAGGCGCTGGTTGCTGGCGGCATCATGGGCAGGAATATGCGGCTCGGTCATGCTTTCCATCCTGCCCCAGAAAACGGGTGCACGGTTAAAAGCGGAATGCCCGCGCCGTTGCCGGTGCGGGCATTCCATCAGACCTTGGGGAAGAAGTTTACTTCTTGCCGCCGAAGCCCTTGAAGCGAGCGTTGAAGCGCTCTACGCGGCCTGCAGAGTCCATGATGCGCTGCTTGCCCGTGTAGAACGGGTGGGACTCGGAAGAGATTTCGACGTCGATGACCGGGTAGGTGTTGCCGTCTTCCCACTCGATGGTCTTGTTGGAAGACACGGTGGAGCGGGTCAGGAACTTGGTGCCGGAGGCCAGGTCGTTGAAGACAACAGCTTCATACTTCGGGTGTGTATCAGACTTCATAATGGGACCTTTGTTCGCGCAGCTGGATTTTGCCAGCTGCCAGGTATGAATGGGATGGCTGGGATCTGTTGCATCAGCCGAAGCTGAAAAAGCAGGACAACCAGCTATCCATCATAGCGGATGCGGGAGGGGCTGACGAACCGGTTCACCTGCGGCTTCGCCTACCCCTACCGCGCCCGGAGCTCCCAGAACGCCACGGCCGAGGCGGCAGCAACATTGAGGGAATCCACACCGTTGCGCATGGGGATTTTGACGGCGAGGTCGACGGCGGCGAGGGTCTGGGGGCTCATGCCGGCGCCTTCGGTGCCAAGCACCAGGGCGAGCCTGTCCACGTTGCGCGAGGCGACGGCGTCGACGTCCTCCGCGTCCGGCGTCAGCTCCAGTGCGGCAACCGTGAAGCCGTGGTCCTTGAGCACCTGGAGGTCGCCCGGCCAGTCCTGCAGGCGCGCCCAGGGAACCTGGAACACCGTGCCCATGCTGACCCTGACGCTGCGCCGGTACAGCGGGTCCCCGCACCGGGGTGAGACCAGGACGGCGTCGATGTCCAGCGCCGCGGCAGAACGGAAGATGGCGCCCACATTGGTGTGGTCCACGATGTCCTCCAGCACGGCCACGCGCCGCGCTCCGGCCAGGAGATCCGGCAGCGGCACCGGCGCAGGGCGCTGCATGGCCGCCATGGCGCCGCGGTGCAGGTGGAAACCCGTGATTTCCTCCAGCAGGGCTGCCGAGCCAATGAAGGCCGGGACGTCGGGATATGCCTGGAAGACGTCGCCGAGGTCCGCCATCCACTTCTCCGCCAGGAAGAACGAGCGCGGCTGGTGGCCCGCAGCCAGCGCCCTGCGAAGGACCCTCGACGACTCGGCGATGTACATTCCCTCGGCGGGTTCGCGGAGCTTGCGGAGGTGTACGTCCGTCAGGGTGGTGTAGTCGCTGACCCGCGGGTCATCGGCAGAGTCGAGGTAGTGGAAGGTCACCGGGTGATTATTTCAGCAGGTTGGCGGTCATGACGGCCAGCGCCACGATGCCCAGGCTGAAGATCACCGCGCGGAGGACGCGCGGCGAAAGCTTCCGGCCTACCTTCGAGCCCAGCAGGCCGCCGATGGTGGAGCTGACCGCAATGAGCAGCACCACCAGCCAGTTGATCCGGTCGAAGGCGAACAGCAGGTAGGAGATGGCCGCCACCATGTTGACGCCGAGCACCAGGATGTTCTTCATGGCGTTGGCGTTCTGGATGGTGCCGGTGAGGAAGACACCAAGGATTCCGACCAGCAGGATTCCCTGGGCAGCCACGAAGTAGCCGCCGTACACGCCGGCAAGGTACACCAGCACTATGAGGAGGATCCCGTGGCGCTTGTCCCGGACGGCGTGCTCCGGGTTGGCCTCGCGGTTGCGCACCCAGTCCTGGAGCCGCGGCTGGAACACCACCATCAGCAGCGCCAGGACCAGGAGGACCGGCGCAACGTAGTGGAACACCTTCTCCGGCAGGTGCAGCAGCAGCCAGGCGCCGGAGACGCCGCCCAGGACCGATGCCGGCAGCAGGCGCAGCACCTGCCGTCCCCGGCCGGCCAGCTCGCGCCGGTACCCGAAGGCGCCGGCAGCGGTCCCCGCCACCAGGCCCATGGCATTGCTCATGGAGGCCACCACCGGGGCCACGCCCAGGGCGATGAGCACCGGGAAGGTGACCAGGGTGCCGGACCCGACCACCGCGTTGATGGTGCCCGCCCACAGGCCGGCGATGAACACAATGATGCTGCTGAAGAGTTCCAAGGTAGTTGGCGCAGGCCTGCTCTAGCGGCGGGCTGTGGCGGTGTAGCGCCCGGCGTTTTCGGTCACCGACAGCGGCAGGCCGAAAGTGGTGCTCAGGTGCTCTTCGGTCAGCACCTCGGTGATGGGACCGGCGGCCACCACGCCGCCGTCACGCAGCAGCATGGCGTGCGTGAAACCCGGAGGGACTTCCTCGAGGTGGTGCGTGACCAGGACCATGGCCGGCGCGGCCTCGTCGCTGGCGAGTTCGCCCAGCTTGTGGACCAGCTCTTCGCGGCCGCCCAGATCCAGGCCGGCGCCCGGCTCGTCCAGGAGGAGCAGTTCGGGGTCCGTCATGAGGGCCCGGGCGATCTGGACGCGCTTGCGCTCGCCTTCGGACAGGGTGGCGAAAGTCCTGTTGAGGAGCGGCCCCATGCCCCAGTCGTTCAGCAGACGGAACGCGCGGCGTTCGTCGTCGCGCTCGTAGCCTTCGCGCCAGCGGCCGGTGACGCCGTAGGCCGCGGTGACCACCACGTTCAGGACGTTCTCCTGTTCGGGGATCTGGGTGGCGAGGGCTGCGGACGAGAGGCCGATGCGCGGGCGGAGTTCGAAGACGTCGACGCGGCCCAGGACTTCGTCGAGGATGCCTGCGGTGCCGCTGCTCGGGTGGAGCCGGGCCGCCGCGATCTGGAGGAGGGTGGTTTTGCCGGCGCCGTTGGGGCCCAGGATGACCCACCGTTCGCCTTCATTGACCTGCCAGTCAACCTTGTCCAGCAGGGTTTTCTTACCTCGGACAACGCTGACGGAGTCCAGTTCCAGAACATCACTCATAGGAGTAGACACTAGGACAAAAAACAAGATGACTGATAACCGGTGTGAAGGCCCCCTAAGTGGCAGTCTCCGGCTGGCGCCGGCTTTGCCCTCAACCGCCGTCCTGGGCTCCGGCCGCCGGCACAGTTCCGGAACGCAGCCTGCCGCCCAAGTACTGCCCTGCCCTGTAATACCAGTAGGGCCAGGCCAGCCACGCTGCGCCCGCCGCCGCTGCCCCGGCCGCCATCAGTGCCTTCCGCAGCCACGCCGGCCGCTCCACGGAGAAGCCTGCTGCAGCCAAGGCAAATCCAAACAGCATTCCACCGCCGATGGCGCGCCCCAATCCGGACAGGCTGCGCGGATAGTCCTCCACCCTGCGCAGCCGGGCGTGGATGGCCAGGAACCACGCGCCCTGCAGGGTGATGGACGCGACGGAAACAGCGGTGGAAGTGTTGAAATCAAGCAATCTCAGGACAAGCAGTGCGGAACTGGCAGCACCTGCAGCGCAGGCTGAAACCGTGAGCCAGGTCATTGGCTCCGTCCACACCGCACGGGGCGCCCTTCGGTGGACTTGAAGGATGACCGGAATGGCCAGCACGTTGAACGCAGCGCCGGTGGCGTCGTTGATGGTGCCGAATACGTAAGGGCCGCCCCGGGGGACCTCGACGGCGTACATAGCCCCCAGGGTCACCGCGCCCAGGGCCCCGGCGGCTGCCGCGGCGTAGGCGCACACTGCTGCGGTCCTGTCGCCGGGAATCGTGGTTGGCTGGTCCATCTGTGTCTCCTGGTGTCAGGACGCGTCCGTCGGAAACCCAGCCACGATTATGGTAGGCCCGGCAGCAGTGCCGGCGCTATCCGCCTGTCCGCAACGAATTCCGGTCGTCCGGTCGGCGCTGGCTAAGATTGCAGGCATGACTTCGAACGTGACTGCGGTCAGCTATGGCCGCAATGTGACCTCCACCGGGCTGGAGCAGCTGCGTTCCGTCCTTGCATCGCACGGCGCCCAGGTGCTGTCCGAATCGTCTCCGGCGGACGACCGGTACCAGGTCCGCATCCTCGAACTGGCCCTTCCGGACGTGACCGCGGCGGCGCTCGCCGCCCTGCGCCGGTCCGTGGCGGACGCCGCGACCGGAGATTTCGACACGGCGCTTGTTCCAGCCGGTCTTCGGGCCGCTGCCCGGAAGCTGCTGATCATGGATGTGGATTCCACCCTGATCCAGCAGGAGGTCATCGAACTCCTGGCCGCCTACGCCGGCAAACGCGAGGAAGTCGCGGCTGTCACGGAAGCTGCCATGCGCGGCGAACTGGACTTCGCCCAGAGCCTGCACGCCCGGGTGGCGGTGCTCGCGGGGCTGCCGGCCGACGTCGTCCATTCCGTGCGCCACGAAGTGAAGCTCAGCGAAGGCGCCGGGGAGTTGGTGGCGGCGTTCAAGGCGGCCGGCCACGTTGTGGCCGTGGTCTCCGGCGGGTTCAACCAGATCCTTGAGCCAATTGCCGCCGACCTGGGCCTGGACTACTGGCAGGCCAATGAACTTGAAATCGTTGACGGCGTGCTGACCGGCAGGGTGCTGGGCGCGGTGGTGGACAGGGCCGCCAAGGAGAAGTACCTACGGGAGTGGGCCGCGGCGGAGGACATCGCCCTGGAGCACACCGTGGCTGTAGGCGACGGCGCCAACGACCTGGACATGCTCGGCGCTGCGGGGATCGGGGTGGCGTTCAACGCCAAGCCTGCCGTGCGCGCCGTGGCCGACGCAGCCCTGAACATGCCGTACCTGGACGCCGTCCGCCACGTGGCCGGCGTCTGACCCTGCTGGCGCCCTAAATGGCTGTGGCTCCCGCCGCCGGATTGCCCGGCAGCGGGAGCCACGTTCCTGGTACCTAGCTGGAAGGCTGCTGGGCGCCCTTGCCGAAGTAGTCGGCTCCGCCGGCGTACTCGGTGTGGCCGGATTCGACGTCGGCCGTTGCCATGCCGGCCACCACCTGGGCGAACTCCTCCACGGAATACAGTTTCCCGGCTTCCGCGCGGCGGGCCTCAATGGCGCCCGGGGTGGAGCGGTCCAGGAGCGTGGCGGTGACGGTGCCTTCGATCATGTCGCCGGACACCACCACCAGGGAGATGCCCTTCTCCGCCAGGTTGGGGATCAGGCCGCGCAGGGCATCCTCGCCGGCGCGCTTGCTGCGGGCCACGGGCTCATAGGCCGGCATGGTGGGGACGGTGTTGATGAAGTGGGCCTGGTGGCTGGTGACGAACACCACGCGGGAACCTTCCTTCATCAGGGGCACTGCGGCGTTGAGCATGTTCACCTGGGCGTCGCGGTTGAGCTTCAGGGCGTAGTCCTCCCCCATGCCGGTTTCCATGCCGCCGGAGGCGTTCAGCACCAGGATGTCCAGCGATCCGAAGTTCTCCATGGCGGCACTGGCGAGGGCCTGCACGCCCTCCTGCGTGGTGAGGTCGGCGCCGACGGCGACAGCGCGTCCGCCGGCGGCTTCAATTCCCTGCACCACCTTGTTGGCGCGGGGCGCCTTCTGGCGGTAGTTGACCACGACGGCGGCCCCCTCCGAGGCGAGGATCTTTGCTACGTCGGCGCCGATGCCCCGCGATGATCCCGTGACGATGGCCGTCTTGTTGTCCAGCAGTCCCATTCGAGCTTCCTTTGTTCAAAACATCTAAATCGTTGTGGTCTGCAGTCCATCATGCCAGCGGCTGTTGCCGATATCCCTTGTGCGGCTCCGACAAATAAGCGCCGCCCGGCTAGTTTCCTGCAGGGGCAAGGTCCGGACGAGTCAGTGGCCCATGCCCAGGCCGCCGTCCACGGGGATGACCGCGCCGGAGATGTAGGCGGCCTCGTCGCTGGCGATCCACCGGACCACGTTGGCCACCTCGGACGCTTCGGCAAAGCGCCCGGCGGGGATGCTGGCCAGGTAGTCCTTCTGGGTGGCTTCGGGGAGCTCGGCGGTCATGTCGGTGTTGATGAAGCCGGGAGCGACCACGTTGGCCGTGATGCCGCGGGAGCCGAGTTCGCGGGTGAGGGACCGGGCGATGCCCACCAGGCCGGCTTTGGAGGCGGAGTAGTTGATCTGGCCCGGGGCGCCGTAGAGACCGGAGACGGACGAGATCAGGACCACGCGGCCCTTGCGAAGCCGGATCATGCCCTTGGAGGCACGCTTGATGACACGGAAGGCGCCGGTCAGGTTGGTGTCGATGACGGAGGTGAAGTCGTCCTCGCTCATGCGCAGGAGCAGGGTGTCCTTGGTGATCCCGGCGTTGGCCACCAGCACTTCCACCGGGCCGTGGGCAGCCTCCACTTCTTTGAACGCTGCGTCAACGGAAGCCTCATCGGTGACGTCCGCCTTGACCCCGAGGATGCCGTCAGGCAGCTGGGTTTCGCTGCGGTAGGTCACCGCCACCTTGTCACCGTTGGCCAGGAACGCCTGGGCGATGGCCAAGCCGATGCCGCGGTTGCCGCCTGTGATCAGGACGCTGCGGGGCGCGGAAGCTGTTTCAGTCATAGAGGGGCTCCGGATTCTGCGGCAGGCTGCGCCGCGGTAGCGGGTGTGGTTTGGGCTGCCTCCGATCTTAGCGGCAGGCCCGCTGCGGGTTTGGGCAGCACTGCCGATGGTGCGAGAATTGAGGGAAGCCTTTGGAGCGTGATCATTCACCGTGACCCTTGAAAACCATGCGGGACATTCCGCGCCCGAAGAACCGGGCCGGTTCTCCGGCGACACCGAGGTCCACAGCATTACCGACGCTGCCGGCGCGCACTCTGAGGACATGCGCCAGCGGATGATCAAGTACGCCCTGGCGATGGGGATCCGCATGGTGTGCCTGATCCTGATCTTCGTGGTGGACGGCTGGTTCAAGATCATTGCCGTGGCGGGCGCGGTGTTCCTGCCCTGGATTGCGGTGGTCATCGCCAACGGGAGCGACAAGGCTGAGGCCCACAGCGATTTGCTGCTGGATTCCGCTCCCCTGGCCGAGATTGAAAGCCCGGTTCTCCCGGATACGGAAGACCAGCCGGGAAGCGCTGTGCTCCAGGGCGAACTGGTGAAGGATGAGGAGCCCGGGCCCGGGGAGGAGCGGCAGGCATCATGAGCATTTTCGATTTTGCAGCAGGATCGGACCTGGCATCCGAAACGGCCGCCATCTGCTCACGGAAGGCTTGCAGGGCCCAGGCGTCCTGGCAGCTCCTCTGGAACAATCCCAGGATTCATGCGCCTGAACGCCGCAAGATTTGGCTGGCCTGCGCCGACCACCGGGACTGGCTGGAGGACTACCTGCAGACGCGGGGGCTCTGGAAGGAAACGCTTCCCCTGCGCCCAGGCGACGACGGTTCACCCGAGCAGGACATCTGAATGTACCGCTTCCTCTTTTCCAGCAAATGGCTGGGCTATCTCCTGCTGGCCGCGATCTTTGCCACCGCATGCGTCTTCCTGGGCCGCTGGCAGATGGACCGCCGCGCCGAGACGCTGGCCGAGATCAACCGCGTGGTCAGCAACTACTCGGCCACACCCATCCCCTTCACGCAGGCACGGGACCAGTTCAACCAGCTGGACCCGGCCAAGGAGTGGACCCAGGTTGAGCTGAAGGGCTCCTACGATGCCGCCGGCCAGCGGATTGTCCGCAACCGCCCGCTCAACGGGCAGCCGGGGTACGAGGTGGTGGTCCCCTTCCGCCTGGCCACCGGCGAAACCGTCGTTATTGACCGCGGCTGGCTGCCCATCGGAAACAAGAACCCGGGCAGCCCGGATTCGGTGCCGGCACCCCCTTCCGGTGAGGTCACCGCCGTCGTCCGCCTGAAGCACGGCGAGCCGGAACTTCAGCGCGGGGCGCCCGAAGGCCAGCTCGCATCGATTGACCTGCCCACGTACGCCGCGCAGCTGGGCTATCCCCTGCTCACGGGGGCCTACGGCCAGCTTGCGTCGGAGACGCCGCCGTCCGCCGACATGCCCGTCGCGTTCCCCAAGCCGTCCACGGACGAGGGCACACACTTGTCCTATTCACTGCAGTGGTTCGCCTTCGGCGTGCTCATGTTCGTCGGCTTCGGCTACGCGGCCCGGCAGCAGGCCCGCAATGCAGCGATCGACGCCGAGGAGGAGGAAGAGGCGCTGCCGGACGGCGCCGTGCATTCAGCCGTCCCCGCCTCCCGCCGCCGGCCGGCCCCGCCGCGCAAGCGCAAGAGGGCCACGGCGGAGGAGGAAGAAGACGCCCTCCTGGACGCGCAGGGGTACTGAGGCATGACCACGGACGACGGCGGCCCTGTCGCCTTGGTGCGGGCGGCCTTGGTGGGTGCCGGAGTCGGCGACACGGTGCGGACCTTTGAAGCCGGGGTGCCGACGGCGGCGGCGGCTGCAAAAGCTCTGGAGTGCGATCTGGCGGCCATCACCAACAGCCTGGTCTTCGACCTCAACGGTGAGCCGCTGCTGATCCTCGCAAGCGGTGCCGCGCGCGTCGATACAAAGCTCGTGGCCGGGCAGTTGGCCCAGGGCCGGATCCGGCGCGCCTCCCCTGCCTTCGTCCTGGAACATACCGGCCAGGAAGTAGGCGGGGTAGCCCCGGTCGGCCATCCACGGCGAATCAGGACCCTGCTGGACTTGAGCCTCCAGGAGCACGAAACCCTCTGGGCCGGAGCAGGGGACCACAAGTCAATGTTCAGCATCACCTACGCCCAGCTCCGGAGGATCACCGGCGCCCTGGAGCTGAAGGTGCGCTAGGCCAGGGTGATCAGGTCCAGGTAGTCCTCGTTCCAGAGGTCTTCGACGCCATCGGGAAGCATGACCACGCGTTCGGGGTTCAGGGCTTCAACAGCGCCTTCGTCGTGGCTGACCAGGACGACGGCGCCGGTGTAGTTGCGCAGGGCGCCCAGGATTTCGGCGCGGCTGGCGGGGTCCAGGTTGTTGGTGGGTTCGTCGAGGAGGAGGACGTTGGCGCTGGAGGCCACGATGGTGGCCAGGGCCAGGCGCGTCTTCTCGCCGCCGGAGAGCACGCCTGCCGGCTTGTCGACGTCGTCGCCGGAGAAGAGGAAGGAACCGAGGATGCCGCGCACCTCGGCGTCCTTCATGTCCGGCGCAGCGGAACGCATGTTCTCAAGCACCGTGCGGTCGTGGTCCAGGGTTTCGTGTTCCTGCGCGTAGTAGCCCACCTTCAGCCCGTGGCCCGGGATGACTTCGCCGGTATCAGGGGTGTCCACCCCCGCGAGCATGCGCAGCAGCGTGGTCTTGCCGGCGCCGTTGAGGCCCAGGATGACCACCTTGGAACCTCGGTCGATGGCCAGGTCCACGTCGGTGAAGATCTCCAGCGAGCCGTAGGACTTGCTGAGACCGTCGGCGGTAAGCGGGGTCTTGCCGCAGGGTGACGGGTCCGGGAACCGGAGGGCTGCCACGCGGTCCTGCTCGCGGACGGCTTCCAGTCCGCTGAGCAGCCGTTCGGCGCGCTTGGCCATGTTCTGTGCGGCCACGGCCTTGGTGGCCTTCGCACGCATCTTGTTGGCCTGGTCCATGAGGACCTGTGCCTTCTTCTCTGCGTTGGCCCGTTCACGCTTCCGGGCACGCTCGTCCGTCTCCCGCTGCAGCAGGTACCGCTTCCAGTCCATGTTGTAGAAATCGATCTGGGCACGGTTGGCGTCCAGCAGGAACACTTTGTTGACGGTTGCTTCCAGCAGGTCGGTGTCGTGGCTGATGACGATCAGGCCGCCCTGGTGGTTTTTCAGGAAGTCACGCAGCCAGGCGATGGAATCGGCGTCCAGGTGGTTCGTGGGTTCGTCAAGGAGCATGGTTTCGGCATCGGAATAGAGGATGCGTGCGAGCTCCACGCGGCGCCGCTGGCCACCGGAAAGTGTTTTGAGCGGCTGGTTCAGCAGGCGGTCAGGGAGTGCCAGGTTGGAACAGATGGAGGCAGCTTCGGCCTCGGCGGCATAACCGCCGGCCGCGAGGAATTCGGACTCCAGCCGGTCGTACCGGTTCATGGCCTTGCGCTGGACGTCGGCGTCGTCGCTTGCCATTTCGTCATGCGCCTTGCGGAGTTTCCCAACCACGATGTCCAGGCCGCGGGCGGAGAGGATCCGGTCCCGTGCCAGCTGCTCCATGTCAGGGGTGCGCGGGTCCTGGGGCAGGTAGCCAATTTCACCGCTGCGGGTCACCTTGCCGGCCGCGGGAAGGCCTTCGCCCGCAAGGACACGCGTCAGCGTGGTCTTGCCGGCACCGTTCCGGCCCACCAGGCCGATCTTGTCCCCTTTATCGATGCGGAAGCTCACCTGGTCCATCAGGAGCCGGGCACCGGCACGCAGTTCAAGATCCTGGACAGTAATCACAGCAGGTAAGGCCTTTCACAACAGGGAACGCCCTGGTCCGCGCACGTACTACGTAAGGGACGCTGGGGCAGAGTGGCCGGAGAACGGCACAGTCCAGTCTACCGTCCGCCGGAGCAGTGCACTTTCCGCGGGAACCTGCTGCGGGCAATTGCTGCTGATGCCGTGGGCGTAACCGCGTCCTGCGGCCCCGGAGTGTCGGAGAGAATGAGGTCATGGAATTCGATCGGCTGCTCCAGATCCGGCGCATCTACGCCCAGCCTGCCGCGTTGGAGCTGCCCCGGGGACAGGAGATCGTGGCACGCTGGCCGGATGCCGACGTCGTACTGGTCGAAAACCATTGGAACATTCCGGACGTGCATGGTGACGAAACCAACGTCCCGCGCTGGTCCCGGATCAAGACAGAAGCGCTGGTCCTTGGCGTCAAGAAGTCGCTGGCCGTCAAGCCCAATGGGCGGTCAGCAGACTTCATCGCACCCTCCACAGCCAACGGCTGCGCCATGGCCTGCGCCTACTGCTACGTGCCGCGCCACAAGGGCTACAGCAATCCGGTCACGGTCTTCGCCAACATTGGCCAGATCGCCGGAGCCATTGAGCGGCACGCCGTCCGCCAGGGGATCAAGCTGGAGCCCAACCAGTGCGACCCGGAACTCTGGGTCTACGACATCGGCGAAAACAGTGACTGCTCGGTCGATGCACTGATCAGCGACAACGTGGAGGAGCTTGTCACGCTTTTCCGCGAACTGCCCAATGCGAAGCTGTCCTTTGCCACCAAGTTCGTCAACCCGGCAATGCTGGACTGGGAGCACGGCGGGCACACCCGGATCCGCTTTTCGCTGATGCCCGCGGACCTGGCGAAGTCCATTGACGTCCGGACGTCGCCGGTGGCGGAGCGGATGGCCGCCATCAACGACTTTGTTGAGGCCGGCTACCAGGTGCATGTGAACTTCTCCCCCGTCATCATCACCGACACCTGGCTCTCGGACTGGGAGCAGCTGCTGCGCCAACTCGATTCGACCCTGACGCCGGCGGCCAAGGAGCAGCTGGCTGCGGAAGTCATTTTCCTGACGCACAATGACCAGCTGCACCAGGTCAACCTGGGCTGGCATCCGCAGGCTGAAGACGTCCTGTGGCGTCCCGACCTCCAGGAAGCCAAGGTCTCGTCGAACGGTTTCAGCAACGTCCGGTACCGGGCGCGGGCGAAGGCGGGGTACGTCCGGCAGCTCACCACACTGATGGGGAAGTTAACTCCCTACTGCCGCATCCGCTACGCGTTCTAGGGTTCGCTCCCGAGGTACGCGCTGTCCGTCAGGCGTCATGCTTCTCCGGGCCAGGGGCCTCGGCCCGGATCGTTTCCGCGTGCTCGTCGTGGCCGCCCTTGGCCTTGCCGAACGGCAATACTTTCAGCAGCGGTCCTACGACTGCCAGGATTACCAGGCCCCAGGCGAGACCGATAACTGCCGAGCACAGGGTGTCGACCAGCCAAGCCAGGAAGCCGCCCACAACCGCAACCCCGGCCACCGGGTGCTCGAGTGCATGGATCAGGTCATAGGGTGCATGCCAGCCGAGGTCGTGTGCCCCCTGCACCATGATGTGCCCGCCCACCCACAGCATCGCGATTGTTCCCACCAAGGTAATGGTGGTCAGCACGGCGGGCATGCCCCTCACCAGCAGATGCCCAAGGCGCTTGGCGCGGGGAGAGTCCTTGGCAGCCAGATGGACCCCGATGTCGTCCATCTTGACGATGAGTGCCACCGCGCCATAGACAAGCACCGTGATAGCGAACGCGACCATGACCAGGATGAACGCGCGGACCCAGATGGACTCGGCGGCAACCTCGTTCATGGAGATGACCATGATTTCGCAGGACAGGATGAAGTCCGTGGTGATGGCGCCCTTGACCACCTTGGCCTCTGCATCGTGCCCGCGGTCCACCGCCGGGGTACCCCCGTCCTCTTCGTGGCCGCCGCGGAGTTTGTGCCAGACCTTTTCTGCGCCCTCGTAGCAGAGGTAGGTGCCGCCCAGCATGAGGATGAACGGGATGATTCCCGGGACGAACGCGCTGATGAGCAGCAGGGCCGGGAGGATGATCAGGAGCTTGTTCCGGATGGAGCCCCAAAAGATCTTCTTGATCATCGGCAGTTCACGGGACGGGTCCGAGCCCGACACATACTGCGGGGTGACGGCGGCGTCGTCGATCACGACGCCCGCGGCCTTGGCCCCAGCCTTGGCGGCGCCGGCCGCGACGTCGTCCACCGAGGCGGCCGCAATCCGGGCCAGGGCCGCAACGTCATCGAGCAGGGCAACCAGGCCGCCGCTCACAGCTGGCCTCCGCGCAGCACGGTAACGGACCGATGGGTATTGAGGGCTGGGTGCGAGAAGGGCATGTTGGGAGTATATTGCAGCGGGCGCTCAGCCCTTCTTCAGTTCCTCGGCGAGCATTACGATGATGCCGCTGGGCCCCCGGACGTAGGTCAGCTTGTAGACGTCTTCGTAGGTGGCCACACCGCGCAGGGGGTGGCAGCCGTGCTTCGCCGCGATTTCAAGTGCTGCGTCGATGTCCTCCACTGAGAATGCGACGCGGTGCATGCCGATCTCGTTGGGCAACGTGGGTGGAGTCTCGATCGCCGCGGGGTGGATGTACTCGAAGAGCTCAAGGCGGCCGTGGCCGTCCGGGGTTTGGAGCATGGCGATTTTGGCGTGGTTCCCGTCAAGGCCCACGGCGGTGTCCGCCCACTCTCCACTGACCGTCTGCCGACCCAGAACGGTGAGTCCGAGATCGGTAAAGAACGCGATGGCCGCGTCAAGGTCGCGGACGGCTATGCCGACGTTTTCCAGCTTGATGGGCATGGCCAGACATTACCAAGTCGCAGGGGGTTTCAGGACAACAACCGGACAATGTACCGGTCCAGTCGCTAGAACCATGAGATGTAGGACCGGGTCGGGCTCCAGTGAATAACGCCGCCCTGGTAGTTCTGGGCCACGCTTCCGTCATTGCCCGTCGCGTATTCGTTACTGGTGGGGTATCCGAGGCGGCCTGATTCAAACCCTGTGGAGGCCCAGATTGAACGGATGCCGCCAACGGAGATGTGGGCCCCTGTTGCCGGCGACCAGATGATGGCGCCGCCCTGGTAGTTCTGGTACACCCCGCCGTCCCTGAGCCCGCCCACTTCGTCGGTGACCGGGTATCCCAGCCCGCCGTTTTCAAACCCCGTGGCCGCCCAAAGACTGCGGATCGCCCCCACCGAGATGTGGGCCCCTGTTGCCGGCGACCAGATGATGGCGCCGCCCTGGTAGTTCTGGTACACCCCGCCGTCCCTGAGCCCGCCCACTTCGTCGGTGACCGGGTATCCCAGCCCGCCGTTTTCAAACCCCGTGGCCGCCCAAAGACTGCGGATCGCCCCCACCGAGATGTGGGCCCCTGTTGCCGGCGAGTAGAGGATGCATCCGCGTTCAAAACACTGGTATCCGCCGTTGTCCTTCAGGCCGTAGATCTCCGGGGTGGTGGCTGCTCCCAGCCCACCGTTGAGTGACGCCGCCTTCACCGCAATGGGAGTCTGCGCGGGTGCGGGCGCAGCCGTGGTGAAGGTCCACGTCCTGTCCGAGGCCAGGGGATTGCCTGCTGCATCCTTTACCCCGGCCACGCCGCCCGTGATGGTTGCTGTGTACGTCGAACCGGCCGCCAGGTCGGCACTGGGGTTCAATGTGGCCACTTTGTCTGTGCTGTTGTACGACACGGCGGCCGGCACCGTCGTCGTCCCCGTCTTCAAGGTGAACGTGTTCGCTGTAATCGTCGAGGCAGTCATGGCCTCCGAGAACGTCCCGGTCACGTTCGCCGCCACCGCCACACCGGTGGCACCGGCAGTGGGAGACGTCGCCGTCACGGTGGGGGCTGCCGTATCAGTGCTGCCGCCGCCGGTCGGATCGTAGTAGTGCCAGTACCGGCTGGTCGCATTCGCATCCGCAAGCACCAGCAGGCCGCTGTTCGCCGTGCCACGGTCGGCACTGTTGAGGTTTTGTTTGGTCGAGGTCACGTTGTGCACATATTGGTCGGCGTCCACGATGCGGGCTGTCTTGGTGGTGGTGAAGCTGATCTTGTCCAGCGGCGTGGACTTCTCGTAGATCGCGCCTCCCGTACTGGTGCAGACACCGGCATCCGTCGTGCCGCTAGGTTTCGGATAGGTGGCGAAGGTACGCAGCCGCTGGGTGCTCTCGTCAATCATCACGATCACGCGGTTGGGACACTCCGCCACGGTTGCGATCGTGTGCGCCGACCACGTGGTTCCACTGAGTGCCAGGAGCTGTATCAGGGGCTGGGATGCTGACGTGTAGGACGTCTTGATAGCGGCGAAAACCCTGCCACCCGAGGAGTCCAGCCACTTCAGATTCATATGGTCATCGCTGCTGCTCTGGCCCGAAACTGCCGCAACGGGGGTGCTCCAGGACGTGGTCGAGGCGCCGTCGACGTGGTAGCTCCAGTACATGCCATCGGTGGAGTCGCCGACCTGCCGGCTCCACATGACGCCCATGTTCCCGTCGAACGCGATGACGGCCGACGTGTCATCCACGGAGACGTTGCTCATCGATGCCGGATGCTGGAAGGGGGTTCCCCACGTTTTGCCGTCCGTGGCGGTCACGTTGAGGTAGATCCTGTTTCCCTGCTGCCACGTGGCCCAGACCCTGCCAGTGGTGTCCTTATCGATGGTCAGGACCTCAACTTTGGAGTTGTTGATCTGGGTGGAACTCAGCAGGCTGTACTTTTTGGTGCTCGAGTCATAGCTGTAGCGGCGCAATGTTGTGGGGTAGTTGGGCTCAGCCGGCAGCTCGTCGTTAACGAACCGGTAGCTGGCCACATACAGCGTCTTCCCGTCCCACAACACGTCGTGGTGGGTGCTTGGGCGGGGATCAGTTGCCACACCCGTATCCACCCAGGAACCCGTCGCGGCATTGAACCTGAAGATGTGGAAATCCGACGTGGCCGAACTCCACAGGTTGCCCCACCAGGAGCCGTCGGTGAACCACAGCGAACTGGTGGCCCGCTTGGTGCCCGTGGGACTGTCCGTTCCTGTATGCGATGGACCTTCAACGCCAACATCACCGGTGGCAGCCGACGCCGGGACCGGCACTGCCAGAGCAGCCAGCACAACCAACATCGCTGTCAGGAGGCCGCAAGCCAAGCGATCAAGTCCTAGCAATTGGAAAAGCGCGGCCCTCCTTGAACTACTGCCACGCTCGCCCCTGTGGAAAAACGGACTATAAATCAATTTAGCTCCCCGGAGTCCAATGCCACCGCCAATTATCAGTTCGTTCAGTGTCATTGCTGGGGGCATCCGAAACAATCCCGGGCTCCCCCTAATCCCTGCCCCTACACGGCAAAAGGAACGTATTCTTCGGGTTTCCACAGCAGTTCCACATTGTTATTGCATAGACTTCGATTTTGTGGAGGCCTGCTAAAAAGCATTTTCAGCACGAAGCCATTTACGTCTGAATTGACAGTTCTGCTGGATGTTTGCAGCGGTGTATGGACTACCGCTGGTGATCCGTTCCGGCACTTCCTATCGCCTGCGGAGCGCACACGGGTCCACCTCCGTCAACCGCCGGTCTGTACAGCGAATACCGAACGACGGGAGACTATCGCCATGCGCAACCTCACCTTCGCCATGAACATGAGCGTGGATGGCTACATTGCCGCGCCCGGGGACAACCTCGGCTGGGGCGTACCGAGCGACGAGCTGTTCCAATGGTGGTCGGACCGGGTTGCGGTGACCGGGCTGGCGCTGTACGGGCGCAAACTGTGGGAGACCATGAGCTCCCACTGGCCGACTGCCGACCAGCAGCCTGGCGCCACACCGGCGCAGATCGAGTTCGCCCACCGCTGGCGGGAGATGCCGAAGGCAGTGTTCTCCTCGACTATCAGCACGGTCGGCTGGAACACCCGCCTGGTCACCGGCGACGCGGTCACCGAAATCACCCGGCTCAAGGCCGGCGACGGCGGCGCCATGGACATCAGCGGTGCCACACTCGCCGGGGCGGCCATGCGGGCCGGGCTGATCGACGACTACGTGCTCGTCACCCATCCGGTCCTGGTGGGCGGCGGCACGCCGTTCTTCACCGCCCTGGACAACTGGGTAAACCTGAGCCTGGTGGAGACCCGGCCGTTTCCCGACGGCGTGCTGCTGGCCAGGTACGAGACCAGGCGCTGAATATTCGACGTCGGGTCAGCATGGCCCCGGGCCAACCAAGGATCTCGCTGCACTCTGTTATGAGGCGATGGACGTTCGTGCAGGATCGTGTTCTTCACCAAAGGCGACCGTCCGGGTATGGATCCGACTGAGGGGCAGCGGCCCATTCAATCGGGCCCATTCGGTGCTTCGAAGGCCTCTGCACCTCGAAACATCGGGACTCTTACTTACCCGAGTCATGAGACAGATCCAGACGGACCAGGAGACGAGTTTGGCTGTCCGCAAGGGGATCGGCTACCGCATCGTTGTGAAGTGCTCAACGACCGGGAACGGGTCGTAGAAATGGTGCAGCAGGCCCTTCCATTGCTCGTAGTCGGCGGACCCACGGAAGCCGTCGGTGTGAGCTTCCATCGAATCCCACTCAACGAGGAGAAGGTACAGGTTTGGGGACTCGATCGACCGCGAAATCGAAAGACTGCGGAACCCCGGCTGCCTGCTGATCAGAGGTCGCGCCACCCGGAATGCCTCTTCGAAATCCGACTCGCTGCCGGTACGGACGGGGAGGATCGCGTGCTCCAGAATCATTCGCTCAGCTTCTCACAGCCGTCCGGTTGACGACCCCTTACGGGGACAGGATGTAGCGGCGTTCCGGCCGGCCCGGCGAGTTGCGAACCTTAACGTCGGACGTTGGAATCCAGCCGGCACTTTCGTAGGAGGCGATGGCTCTCGTGTTGTCAGCGATAACCCAAAGCTCCATAGAAATCTGCACGTCCAGCGAGTGGCGTCGGACATGATCAAGGAGTTGGCGCGCAAGACCGTTGCCCCAGGCTTCCGGGTCAACTGCTAGATAGAGCACTTCCAAAACATCCAGTCGAGGAACGACGATCGAGAACGCCATCGCGCGATCACCAGTACGGGCCATTAGTAGCAGCGCCCCGTCAAGGGCAAGCGCTGATTCAATACCCGGCAGTTTGTCGTCGACCGCTGGAATTACGGGGAGTTGATCCCGCAGAGCGGTAGCGCGAGCCCAGATTCCGGCCGCGTCCCGTGCGGACGCGCTTCCCTGCTCCGCACGAACGTCTGGAAGTGGTGTTAGGTTCATCCGTCGATCCTGTCACGACGACGAGCAGGGATATCTCAGTGCGCATTGGCTCAGCCTGGGGAAGTGACGATGTACCGCCCGTAAGCCGGTGGCCGAGCGCGCGGCCAGGCAAGATTCTTCCCTCGGCACCGTTGCTGGCCTCCCTATGCACGTTTACCCCGCACGATGATTGCACGGTGAAGGTGCGGCGGATTCAAGTGGTCGACGCAACAACGGGCTACTTTCGGGCTCTGTCGCCCTGTGGTTGAAGTCTACGAGAGTACGAAGGGGAGCTATAGAACGGCCCCCTGGATAGGCTGCGCAAAGAGGTTATCCCTCATTAGAAAGATCGCCTGTAGATTCGGTACCGGGACGTCCAAAGAACACGTCCTTCCGCAATGAAGGGGGCGTTGTCGTGGGCCTTGATGGTTACAAGGGAAAACCAATCGTGGAGATAACTGAGCACTGGCGATCGCCCTTAGGTGCCAGCGCCGCCATCGAAGCCATTGCGGGATCGTTCGCTAAGTCACGCGCGAAGGTTGAAATCGACGGCGGAGCGGTACGTATCCGTGCTGGCTCTAATTGGTTTTATAGGATCCTCGGAAACCTCCTTTCAGGCGAGAAAGTTCTTCCAGTTGCCCTGGAGGTTACGGCGACAGCAATCGATGACGGGTGCAAGCTTCAGGCACGCGCTTTTGACACTTTCGGGTGGCGTTTGACGGACCGAACTTTTTTCGGCGCAGAACAGTCTTTTAGGAATCGCCTTGAAGATCTACTGAAGAGTGCTGCCACTGCAGGCCACGTTGTGAACCGGAGGATAGGGGCAGACTGACGGGACGCGGGAGAGGCGTCGCCAGTCGGCAGCTGGAGGCTCTTGGCGTGGGAGCCTATCCGTCCGTCGAGAATTGAAAGATTGCTGCCGGAGTGAGGTAGCCGAGGCTTTTGCGTGGCCTGCTGTTCAGCTCGACGCAGACCTGTTTGACGTGGACCTCTGAATGGACGGAGAGATCCGTACCCTTTGGGAAGTATTGGCGCGCGAGGCCATTAAAGTTCTCATTCGCGCCGCGTTGCCAGGGGCTGGACCGCTCCGCGAAGTAGATCCGCAGTCCGGTAGCGGCCGCTAATTCCTGATGACGGGCCATTTCCACGCCTTGGTCCCAAGTCAGTGTCTGCTTCAGGTGAGCCGGCAAGCCTGAGAAGGCAGCGATGATCGCTTGGTTGGTCTGCGCTGCGGTGTGTCCGTGCGGAAGGTTGATGATGATTCCGTAGTGGGTCTTTCGTTCCCGTAAGGTGACCATAGCGGATGCGGAACCAACCCCCACGATGAGGTCACCTTCCCAGTGGCCGGCCTCTTCTTTGGCATCAACCTCTGGCGGTCTTTCGTGAATCATCGTCATGTTCTTCACGACGGAACCATGACCTGATCCTGTCCGCCAGCGGTGCTTACGAATCTTTCGCCCTGTGCGCAGGCGTGGCTTGCCAGCCGTTCTTAGCCCGCCATGATCGCCGAACAATAGTGCTTGGTAGATTGTCTCCGGACAGAGCCGCAGCGCTGGTTCAGCGGGAAATTCCAGCGCCAACCACCCGCAGATCTGCTCCGGCGACCAGTGACTGGTTAGCTTTGTTTGCACCAGTGCGTGCAGGCGTGGATTAGCGTGCAATTTCCGATCCCTCGGCCGACGTCGCTGGCTGCGCGCTTCGTGATCGGCGATATGGGGCAAGTAGCGCCCCCGGGGATCACGGTGCCGGTCAAGCTCCCGTTTGATGGTCGAGGCATGCCTCCCCAGCTCCCTGCCAATTTGCCGCAGAGAACATCCCAAGCGGAGCAGGTCCGCCATTTGAAGCCTCTCGCGCAGGCACAAGTACCTGCCCGATGGTGGTTTGAGGCTGGCCCGTGGCTGTTGCGCCCTCTGGTTCCGAAGCCTTGTCCCGATAACCCTGCTCACGCCCAACATCCTGCAGGCGGCAGCATTGGAAGCACCGGAGCCCACCAACTCCCAATATCGTGTCTCCCGTAACGCGCGTCGCTTTTGTGCTGGAGACAAAGGAGCTGCAACCCTCTCGGCAACGATCCTCGCGGTCCGAATCGCTTCCCGCTCGGCTTTCAGCAGACGTGCTTTTTCGGCTTCCAGTTCTTTTCTCCGTTGGGCTTCCCATCTAACGGTTGTCCCCGGGGACAGTCGTAACGCATCGACAACCTCTGCCAGCGGAAGTCCACTTCGCAGAGCGATGAAACGCCGGTAGACCCACCGGTACCCTGTCGTGTGCTTTACGCCTGCTGATGTTGCAGCAGCCAATACGCTCATGCCGGTGGAGTATGAGGACCAGAACGCTTCCTCAACAGCTGGGTCGACTTGGAAGTGATGGCGCCCGGAGCTTCTCAGGAAGCGTTCGTTCCATTTCTCGGCATTGCGTGACGTGAATCCCAGTTCGACCTGGGCAGCTACGTGGTCGAGGCCTTTGCTGCGGAATCGGAGGTACTCATCACGCAGCCACCGGTAACCCGTCTCCTTACCGACTCCGGTCACCCGTACTGATTCTCTGAAACTCTTGCCCTCCTTTATGAGAGCAAGAAACCTGACACCGGTGGGCGAATCGAACTGTTGATACATCGAAGGAACTCCCTGGATTGGGTGTTGCTTCGATCAACAGAATCAGGGGTGCCCTAACCGCTACACATCAAATCGTCTCAAATCGTCTCAAAACCGGTGGTTTCTGGACGGATGTCAATGGCCTTTGGTTTCTGCCCACGGGCGGCCAGTTAATCGGCCCGCTGGTGGCCAGTAAATCTGCCCGGTGATGGCCAACAGATCTGCCCACTGAGGGTTTTCGGTGGGATTGGCCATCGTCGAGGGTTTGTTAGTTCAGTTCGGTGACTCCTTTCCCGGCGAGGGCTTGAGTGAGTCGGATGGAGTCGCCGCTGGTTTGGCAGACGTGGGCGTGGTGCAGGAGCCGGTCCACGGTTGCCGTGGCGAGGGTTTTGGGCATCAGTTCATCGAAGCCGGCGGGGTGCAGGTTCGAGCTGATCGCGACGGAGCGTTTCTCGTAGGCGGCGTCCACGACCCGGTAGAGTCCTTCGGCGGCGTCGGTGGCCACCGGGAGAAGGCCGATGTCATCGATCACGACGAGTTCCGCGCGGAGGATTCTAGCCACGGCCCTGGTGACGCTGTCGTCGGTGCGGTGTGCGCGGATGAGGGCGCCGAGGTCTTCGAGTCTGAACCAGGCAACGCGCATCCCGGCTTCGACGGCTTGCTGGCCGAGGGCTTCGAGGAAGAACGTTTTCCCGGTGCCGGAGGGCCCGCAGACGACCAGGTTCTCGCGTCGGGTGATCCATTCCAGGGTGCGCAGGGCTTGCTGGGTGGGCGCCGGGATGGAGGAGACGGCGGGGTCCCAGACGTCGAAGGTCTTCCCGGTCGGGAAGCCTGCTGCTTTGCGCCGGGTGGCGAGCATGGACCGGGCCCGGCCTGCGGCTTCTTCGGTGAACAGTGCCTTGATGATCTCGGTTGGTTCCCAGCGCTGGGCGCGGGCGGTCGCGATCAGCTCCGGTGCCAGTGCCCGGGCGTGGGGCATCTTCAGTTGCCGCATCAGCGCTTCCAGTTCGGCCGGCAGGGCCGGGGCGGTGGTGTTCGTGGTGGTGACCGGGCTCATCGGCTCTGCTCCTTTGCGGGGGCGCTGGACGGCTCGGCGCCGAGGCCTGCCCAGGCGCTGGTGCCTTGGGTGAGGGACCTGGTTTCGTTAGCGGCGTGGGTGGTGGTGCGGCGGATGTTCGCGTTCAGGATGGAGGGCAGGTCGCCGTGGGCGAACCGGCCGTGCAGCGCGGCGTCTCCCAGGGCACGGTCCACGGACTCGGTCCCGGCGATCTTGGCCAGGGTCACGGCCTCGGCCATTTTCATGTTCATCCGGCCTGTTCCTGCAGCCGCGGCTTCCACGAGCCAGGTCTTGGCGCCGGCGCCGATGGCCAGGAACTCGGCTTCACCGGCGGTGCGTGCCTTCACGGCGTAGTCGCCCGGGGTTCTGGTACTGGTCCCTGGGAAGTGCTCCTCGATGACCGCGGGACTGCCGGGCCTTGCCCGGCCGTGGCGGGCGACTTCGACCGGGCCGGTCGGGCCGTGGTGGACGATGATGACCTGTTCGTCAGGGCCGGTGCCGTGGGAGCGGACGAACACCTTCGCGCCGAGCAAATGCGACGGCACCGAGTACTGGGCGTTCTCGAAGGAGACCATCGGGGTGTTCTCCGGGACTATACGGGCCAGCCCGAACGCGACCGTGTGCGCGGTCTCCGGGATCCGGTGCAGCCGGGCCGCTTCCTCCGCCAAAACCATTGCGGGTTTACGTCGGGTGGCCCGGTGTTCGCGGTTGTTGACCTCGTCCATGAACGCCTCGCAGGCGGCCTCCAGCTCGGCAAAGGAAGCGTAACCGGGCCTCAGGTTCGTGTCGGTGGGCACGAGGTCGGCTTTGGCCAGTTTCACCGACGCTTCGACTCCGCCTTTCGTTGCAGGGTCCGCGGGCTGGCAGGTCAGCACGGTGACCCCGTAGTGCCGGGCGAAGTCCAGGGTCTGCTGGTTCCGCACCGGAACCCCTGCGACATGGGCCGTTGTCACGGTTTTCTCGTTATCGGTCAGGACATACGTTGGTGCCCCGCCCAGGATCCGGAAGCACCGGTCGAGGGCTGCGAACACGCTCGGCGCGGTCCGGTCCCGCAACGGGATCACGATCCGGAACCTTGAGAACGCCAGCCAGGCAACGAACAGAATGGTTTTTACGCCGCCGATCCGTGGCCCGTCGCCGAAGTCGTACTGCAGCCACATCCCAGGCTCGGTGATCCACGGCCGGTGCACACGGGTGTGTCCGAGCCGCCACGCGGCCTTGACCTGCGCGATCGCCCGGCGCGTAGACCGCTCGGACCCCTCATAGCCTAGGGCGAGCAGCTTTTCGTGGGCCTTGTCGGCGCGGATCCGGCCCTTGGACGCCTCTACCCATTCCTCGATCTTAGGCAGGTAAGCGTCCGTGACCCTGGGCCGGGGCGCCGGTTCTGCAATTGGCCGGCCGGCGTCCCGCGCGGCGACGTGCCTGGCTACAGTGTGGTGCGAGCAGCCCGTGAGCTCCGCGGTGGCGCGCAACGATCCGGTCAGATCATAGGCAGCAAGAATTTCCATGATTTCTCCGTCATGCTTCATACAGGGCCTCTTCCTGGGACGACATTTGGTGCGACTAGACACCGTCATCAAATCCCGGGGAGAGGCCCCCGCCGCTGAAGACGCGGCAGGAACAGTTGAGGAAGTGGGCAGATCTCATGGCCACCAGTGGGCAGTTCTACTGGCCGTCAGTGGGCAATTTCGTGGCCGCCTATGGGCAGTTTTTCATGGCCGCTTACAGACGGAGGGTTTCGAGACATCGGAGCAGATGGGGGCATGAGGACCAAGGTACGCCGGCATGGCAGTGGGATACGCGCCGGCCAGATGCGCCTGCGGCGCCTACACGATTCGACGTGAGGCCGGTAGGACGGGGGCCACGCCCTGGCGCCGCCGGTGTCGTCACCTGGTCCTGGGTTTCTCCCCAAAGACCCAGAGGACGGGAGACTCCCGCAACAAAGTCTGACAACCGTTCGGTGGAAGAGGTGCAGCCACCGGTGGATAGGAGCCTCGTCGGTACGATCAACAGTGGGGGCCTCACACGCCGGAAGAAACGACAAGACCCGTGACCGAGGGCTCTTTGTGCCCAGCCCGAGGCAGGCGCGGCCCGGTTTAGTAGATCCCCTACAAAATGGGCGGTGTTCCACCCCGGTAGCGTCGGCTGTACATTAGATTCCGCTTGTACAACCCCGACAGGACCACCATGAGCAATACCGAGACCACCCCCAAGAACAGCCCGCGGACGGAGCGCCGCCGCTGGAACGGCACTGACCTTGGGCTGATCGCCGTTTTTGCCGCCCTCGTGGCCGGCGCAGCCCTGGTGCCCGGACTGGCCCTGAACGGCTTCGGCGTCCCCATCACCTTCCAGACCCTGGCCGTCATGCTCACCGGACTGGTGCTGGGCCCGGCCCGCGGGTTCGCCGCGGTCGGGCTTTACACGCTCCTTGGCCTGGCCGGCCTGCCCATCTTCAGCCAGGGCCGCAGCGGCCTGGGCATCCTCGCCGGACCCTCGGCCGGCTACATCATCGCCTTCCCCATCGCCGCAGGCGTCGTGGGATGGCTGGCCACCGTGGTGATCAAACGCACCACCAAGGCCCGCGCCCTCTGGTTCTTCGTGGCTGCCACGGCCACGAGCATCGTGGTTGTGCACTCGCTGGGCATCCTGGGCATCGCGCTGAACTCCAAGGCCACCCTGGAGCAGGCCTTCCTGGGCGACCTGGTCTTCTACCCGGGCGACATCATCAAGAATGTCCTCGCCGCCGCGATCGCCGTCGCCCTTCACCGCGCCTTCCCCGACGTCCTGGTCCGCCGCGTGCGCCGGCGTACCGCCGCGTCCGAAAGCGCCTAGGACCTCCCGCCATGCCCGCAGTGACCTTTGACCAGGCGTCCGTCGCCGTCGAAACGGAGAACTCCGCACAGCCCAAAGTCCTCCTTGACGCGGTAACCCTCCGGCTGGAGGAGGCACGCGTGGGCGTCATCGGCGCCAACGGCTCGGGCAAGTCCACGCTGCTGCGCCTGGTCAACGGGCTCATCCAGCCCACCACCGGCACGGTGACGGTCGACGGCGACGATACAGTGCGTGCCGTGCGGAAAGTCAGGCGGAACGTCGGCTTCGTCTTCACCGATCCCCTCTCCCAGCTGGTGATGCCCACCGGCAGGGAGGATGTGGAGCTGTCCCTGCGCCGTTCCGTGAAAAACGGCCCCGAGCGGCGCCGCCAGGCCAGCCAGGCGCTCGAACGGCTGGGGCTCCTGCACCTGGCCGACCAGAGCATCTACGAGCTGTCCGGCGGTGAGCGCCAGCTCATGGCGCTCGCCGCCGTGCTCGCAGTGAACCCTGCGGTCCTGGTCCTGGATGAACCCTCCACCCTCCTTGACCTGCGCAACCGTGAGCTGCTCCGCCGGACGCTGGCCAACCTGGACCAGCAGATCATCATGTCCACCCATGACCTGGACCTGGCACTGGAAATGGACCGCGTCCTGGTCATCGAAGCAGGCCGCGTGGCATTTGACGGCGCCCCTGGCGAAGCCGTGGCAGCCTACCGTTCGTGGTGCCTGCAGGGGCTGAATCCGGCAGGCAGGGACGCTCCGTGAGGGGCCACGGATTCCTCCTGGCCAATTACGTGCCAGGCAACTCCCTTCTTCACCGCGCACCGCTGGCGCTGAAGTTCGGGCTTGTGTTTGCCTGCGGCCTGGCGTCCTTCGTCATCGTGGATTGGCGCATCTCCGCTGCTGTGCTGGCCATGCTCACCGGACTGTTCCTGTTGGCAGGCGCCGGCGCGAGACGGATCTGGGGAGCCGTCCGGCCGCTGGCTCCAGTGCTGTTGGCCATCGGGTTCTTCCAGTGGTGGCAGCTCGGCGGCCCCACTGCGGCGCGGATCGTCCTGAACATCCTGGTCTGCGTGGTGGCGGCGTCCCTGCTCACCGCCACCACACCCATTCAACAGCTCCTGGATGGCGTTGTCCGGCTGGCGCGTCCGTTCAGGAGGCTCGGCGCTGATCCTGAACGCTTCGCCCTGACTATTGGCATCATGCTCCGCAGCATCCCGTTCATTGCCGGCACGTTCGCCGACGTCCGCGATTCCGCCCGGGCACGGGGCCTGGAGCGCAACCCGCGCGCATTGATCCTGCCCGTGTTCATCACCTCCGTGGCCTACGCCCGCCAAACCGGCGAAGCGCTCGCCGCCCGCGGCCTCGGCGAGGCCGAGGACTGACACAGCCCCCTGAAGATCAGGCTGGCGCCAGCTGCCGGTACTCCAGCAGTGCCGCGGTCCCCATGCCGCCCGCCATGCTGATCATCGCCAGCCCCAGGGTTCCCGGCGTGCCGGCGCCCCTCGCCTGGGCCAGCAGCCGCGTCACCAGGACGGCCCCGGACGCACCGTAGGCATGCCCCAGAGCCAACGCACCGCCGTCGAGGTTTGCCCGCTCGGGATCGATGCCAAGCTGGTCCAGGCAGGCAAGTGCCTGCGACGCGAACGCCTCATTGAATTCCACCAGGTCCACCTCGCCGGCTGACACCCCGGCACGGGCCAGCACCTCCCGCGCGGCAGGGGCAGCACCGATCCCCAGTACCTGGGGGGCCACGCCGGCTGTGCCGGTGCCGCGCACCACCAGGCCGTCGCGTGCCCCCAGCCGGCGTGCACGCTCCAGGGAGGTGATGACGACGGCGGCGGCGGCGTCCGCGTCGAAGCAGGAGTTTCCGGCGGTAACGGTTCCTCCCGGCACGAAGGCGGCCGGGAACCTTGCCATGATGGCGGGGGTCAGGCCGGCCCGCGGCCCGCCATCGACGGAGACGGTCCCGGCAGCGGTGGCCAGTGGCACGAGTTCGCCTGCGAAACGCCGGTCCCGGGTCGCCGTGAGGGCCTTCCGGTGGCTGGCAAGGGCGAAGGCATCCTGGCGGTCCCTGCCGACTCCGTATTCCGCGGCCACCGTTTCCGCGGCGGTACCCATGTCCGGATCGCCGTAGCTGGCCGGCACAAAGTGGGCGCGGGCGTAAAACTCCGGGCTGCCGTCGTCCCTCCGGTTGGCGCGCAGGGGCGCGGTGCTGGTGCTCTCCACTCCCCCAGCCAGGTAAACGGGACTGCCTCCTGCCGCCACGAGCCGGGCGGCGAGGACGATGGCGTCCAGTCCTGAGCCACACTGCCGGTCCACGGTGATCCCGGGTACGGTGACGGGCAGACCCGCCTCCAGCAAGGCCAACCGGGCCACGTTTCCGCCGCCGCCCACCGCGTTGCCGATCACGACGTCGGCAACGGAGTCCGGATCCAAGGACAGTTCGGAGACGAGCGCGCGCAGCACCGGGGCCAGGAGTTCATGTGCCCGCAGGGTGCGCAGGGCTCCGTTGACCGGGCACACCGGGGTGCGGCGGGCGGCGATGATCACCGGCTGGCGGTCCGGCGGCAGGAGCTCAGCGTGCACCGCGTCAGCCACCAAGGGGCCGTACCCTGGGATCCCGGGTGTTGATCCACTCCAGCAGCAGGTTCCGGCTGACCTTGCCGCGGTCCGTGGTGGGAAGTTCCGGCAGGAGGTAGTACTGCAGCGGCCGCTTGTGCCGGGACAGGATGTCCTCCAGGCCGGCGCGCAGCTGCGTGGCCGTCAGCCCGCCATGGGATGCAACCACCCCCGCCACCACGCGCTGGCCGCGCAGATCGTCAGCCACGCCGGCGGCCACCGCTGCCGCCACACCCGGGACTGCCGCCAGGGCCAGTTCCACCTCGTGCGGGTAGACGTTCCTTCCGGCGGTAAGGATCATGTCCGCGCGCCGGCCAAGGATGTGCAGCTCGCCGTCCAGAAGGTAGCCCTGGTCCCCCACCGTGTACCAGTCGCCGAAGGACCGCAGCGCCTCGCCGTCGTCGCCCCACAGGTAGCCGTTGCTCACCATGCCGCTGCGGACGCAGATGTTGCCGTAGCCGCCATCCGGAACCTCTCCGCCGTCGTCATCCAGGATCCGGACGTCCACGCCGGGAAAGGGCCGCCCGATTCCCGTACCGCCCGCCGCCGGAACCTGTCCCGCGGCCAGGCCCAGGCCGGAGACGAAGCTCAGCTCGGAGGCCCCGTAGTACTCATAAATGGTGGCGTTCGGCGCCCAGCGCCGTGCCGCTTCCAGGGTGCGGGCATCGAGTTTGGAGCCTGCACAGATGATGGTGCGGATTCCGGAGGCGTCCACGCACCCTGTCATCCCCCGTTCGCTGAGCATCCGCAGCATGGTGGGCACCAGGACCAGCCGGGTGACCCGGTCGTGGGTGATGGCAGCGTGGACGTCGCCGACGTCGAACGTCTCCAGTGTTTGGAACTCGGATCCGGCGTAGAGGCATTCGGCCAGGGCATAGAGGTTCAGGCTGGCAGCCAGCGGCCCGGGCGCAAGGGTGACGTCGTCCTGGCGAAGCCCGAAAAACTCGATGGAAGCGTCGAAGGACTGCTGCCATGACCGCCGGGAGCGGGTAAACGCCTTGGGTACAGACGTAGTGCCGGAAGTGAGGCCGATGAGGAAGCTGGAGCCAGGCGGGCCGTCGGCCAGCACGTCGTCCGGGGAGACCTGGGCCGGAACGGCGCATGCCTCCACCCGCCGGACAATATCCTCCTGCAGCGGTGCGGGCCACGAAGGGTCCAGGACCGCGCACTGGCGGCCGCCGGCCACGGCGGCTGCGAACTTCACGGCAAAGTCCACCGAATTGGACTCGCACAGGGTACTGACGGACTTCATCTCCGGCACCAGACCCGCGGCGGCATCCAGCAGCTCCGCCCAGTCCAGTCTCCGGCCCGCGATCACCACGGCAGTGTCGTGCGGCCGTTGCCCAGCCCAGAGCTGGATCTTGTCGAGGAAAGGCACGGACCAACTTTACCGGCCGCCACGGGTTGAGCTCCCGGCCCGCGGGTATTGTGACGATATGAGTTTCAATGACAACGTGCAGCTTGATCCTTCCCAGGTCCAGGACCGTAGGGGCATGGGCACCGGCGTGAAAATCGGCGGCGGAATCGGCGGCGGCCTGGTGCTGCTCGTTGCGCTCCTGCTGGGAATCAACCCGAACATGCTCGGCGGGCTGGTTGACAACGGTGCCGGCGGACAGTCCCAGGGCACGGCACCGGCCTGCACCACCGGAGCGGACGCCGATGCCCGCCTGGACTGCCGGATCACCGGCACGGTGAACAGCCTCAATGCGTTCTGGCCCGGCTACCTGAAGCAGTACAACGTGCAGTACCCCCGCCCGGAGGCCGTGATCTTCAGCGGCGGCACCAACACCGGGTGCGGGGCCGCAACCTCCGAAGTAGGGCCCTTCTACTGCCCCACGGACACTACCGCCTACTTTGATCCCGGTTTCTTCCAGGAACTCGTGGACCGGTTCGGTTCCTCAGGCGGACCTCTGGCCCAGGAATACGTAGTGGCGCACGAGTTCGGCCACCACATCCAGAACCTGCTGGGCGATCTGCAGCGGGCGCAGCAGGACCCGCAGGGACCGGAGTCCGGTTCCGTCCGTACGGAACTGCAGGCGGATTGCTATGCAGGCCTGTGGGCCAAGTACGCATCCACCACGCCGGACCCGTCCACCGGCCAGCCCTACCTGGAACCGCTCACCCAGCAGGACGTCAACGACGCGTTGTCGGCGGCCGCATCAGTGGGCGATGACCGGATCCAGAAGGCAGCCACCGGACGTGTCTCCCCCGAAGGCTGGACACACGGCTCCAGTGAGGAACGCCAGCGGTGGTTCAGCCGGGGCTACCAGACCGGCGACATCAAGCAGTGCGACACCTTCAGCGCCGCCACCCTCTAACCTCAATGGAACGGGGTACGACGACGGCCGGTCACCTTTCGCGGGAAAGGTGACCGGCCGTCGTCGTACTTTTTTCTAGATGTTGAAGCCGAGGGCCCTCATCTGGTCCTTGCCGTCATCGGTGATCCGCTCGGGACCCCAAGGCGGCATCCAGACCCAGTTGAGGCGCCAGTCGTCAACGACGCCGTCCAGGGCCTGGCCCACCTGCTCCTCGAGCACGTCGGTGAGCGGGCAGGCTGCGGTGGTGAGCGTCATGTCGATCAGGAGCGCACCGTCGTCATCGGAGTACTTCAGGCCGTACAGGAGGCCCAGGTCCACCACGTTGACGCCAAGCTCAGGGTCGATGACGTCCTTGAGCGCCTCTTCGACGTCCTCCAGGGCCGTGCGGCCCGGCTTGATTTCGGTCATGACAAGTCCTTACTAGGCCTGTGCTGCGGCGGCAGCCGCGATGGTGGCTGCGCCGGCGCCCTTGGCGTAACGGTCGTAGCCTTCTTCCTCGAGGCGGTCGGCCAGCTCGGGGCCGCCCTCCTCGACAACCTGTCCGTCCACGAACACGTGCACGAAGTCAGGCTTGATGTAGCGCAGGATGCGGGTGTAGTGCGTGATGAGCAGCGTGCCCATGTTTCCCTCGGAGTGCGCACGGTTGACGCCCTCGGACACAATCTTGAGCGCGTCCACGTCCAGGCCGGAGTCGGTCTCGTCCAGGACGGCGAACTTGGGCTTGAAGAGCTCCAGCTGCAGGATTTCCACGCGCTTCTTTTCGCCGCCGGAGAAGCCTTCGTTGACGTTGCGCTGGGCGAAGTCGGCGTCGATGCGCAGCTTCTCCATGGCGGCCTTGACGTCCTTGGTCCAGGTGCGCAGAGCAGGCGCCTGGCCGTCGATGGCGGTCTTGGCGGTGCGCAGGAAGTTGGTCATGGTGACGCCCGGAACCTCCACCGGGTACTGCATGGCCAGGAAGACGCCGGCGCGGGCGCGCTCGTCAACACTCATGGCCAGCACGTCTTCGCCGTCCAGCGTGATGGTGCCACGGGTGACGGTGTAACGGGGGTGCCCTGCAATGGTGGACGCGAGGGTGGACTTGCCCGAGCCGTTGGGGCCCATGATGGCGTGCGTCTCGCCGGTCCTGATGGTCAGGCTGACGCCCTTCAGGATCTCCTTGGTGCCCTGTTCCGTCTCAATGCTGACGTGCAGGTCCTTGATCTCAAGAGTTGACATGCTCTTCTTTCTTTTCGCTCGTAAGTCTGGTGCTGCGGGCGCTCAGTAGTTGTCTACTGCTGCGCCGTTCAAAACGTTGGTGACGTCCACGTAGACGTCGTCCCCGTCGAGTTCGACGGCGAAGACCGGCACGGGATCGTAGGCGGGGAGCTGGAGCGGCTGGCCGCTGCGCAGGTCGAACTGGGAACCATGCCCCCAGCACTCGATGGCGCAGCCTTCCACGTCGCCTTCGGACAGGGAAATGTCCGCGTGCGAGCAGGTGTCACCGATGGCGTGGATGTCCCCCATCGAGTCCCGGACCACGGCTACGGGGTAGCCGTCCACCAGGATGCGCAGCGCCTGCTTGACCTGGATGTCATTGGCGCTGCACACCAGCTCACCCTTGGGTTTGCCGCTCATACGTTCCTGCCTGCCTGTCTCTAGTAGTCGATTGCCGCGAGTTCGCGTTCCACGGCATCGGTCAGGCGCTCTTCGAGGGCCGGGACCTTGATCTGCTGGATGATCTCGTTCAGGAAGCCGCGGACCACCAGGCGGCGGGCAACATCCTCGGGGATGCCGCGGGCCATCAGGTAGAACAGGTGCTCGTCGTCGAACCGGCCGGTGGCGCTGGCGTGGCCGGCACCCTCGATCAGGCCGGTCTCGATCTCGAGGTTGGGCACGGAGTCCGCGCGGCAGCCGTCAGTCAGGACCAGGTTCTGGTTCTTCTCGTAGGAGTCGGTGCCCTCGGCCTGCTTCTGGATCAGCACGTCGCCAACCCAGACCGTGTGCGCACCCTTGCCCTGCAGCGCGCCCTTGTAGAGGACGTTGGACTTGCAGTTGGCCACGTTGTGGTCCACGAAGGAACGGTGCTCCAGGTGCTGGCCTGCATCGGCGTAGTAAAGGCCCAGGAGCTGTGTCTCGGCGCCTTCCCCGGCGAAGCGGACGTTGGAGTTCAGGCGCACGATCTTGCCGCCAAGAGTTACGGCAATGTGCTTGTACACGGCGTCCTTGGCAACCTCGGCGTCATGCTGTGCCAGGTGCTTGGCGTCGTCCCCCCAGAGCTGCAGGGAAACCACCGTGAGGTGGGCGCCTTCGCGAACCAGGACCTCAACGTTGCCGTTGTGGTCTGAGGTGCCGTCGTGCTCGATGATCACGACGGAGCGGCTGTTGACTCCGGCTTCGATCACCACGTGGGAGTTGGTCCGGCGGCCTGCGCCGTTGCCGGTCAGGACCAGGCGCACCGGCTCGTCCAACTCGGCGTTCGCCGGGATGGAGATGAGCTGGGCGTCGCCGGCGTTCGCGGAAGCCACGACGGCGGCACGGTCGGCGGGGACGAGGGTGGCGCCACGGGGGGCCTCACCTGCGCGGAGGGTCCGCTGGACCACGGCTGCAGGTGCCTCGACCGTAACGCCAAGGGCGCCGGCCTCCGACGGGGTATCGGACAGCAGGTTGGCCAGTTCACGCACCGGGGTGAAGCGCCATTCCTCTTCCCGGCCGTTGGGCAGGGCGAAATCGGCCACGTCATGGCTGGTGAGCCGCTCGGCGCGGGAGGCCATGACCTGTGTGCCGTGGCTGTGGTGGCGGTCCACCTTGGAGGCGACGAGGTGCTCGCCCTCCTCGGTGAAACCGGCGATCGACGGTGCGCCGACGCGCGCCTTTTCGGTAGTTGCTTCGGCAGTCATTAACCGACGGATCCTTCCATCTGGAGTTCGATGAGGCGGTTCAGCTCGAGGGCGTATTCCATGGGCAGTTCGCGGGCGATCGGCTCAATGAAGCCGCGCACGATCATGGCCATGGCCTCGTCCTCGGGCATGCCGCGGGACATGAGGTAGAACAGCTGTTCCTCGCTGACGCGGGAAACGGTGGCCTCGTGTCCCAGCTGGACATCGTCCTCGCGGATGTCGATGTACGGGTAGGTGTCAGACCGGGAAATGGTGTCCACCAGGAGGGCGTCGCAGCGCACGGTGTTGGCCGAGTGCTTGGCTCCTTCCCGGATCTGGACCAGGCCGCGGTAGGCGGCGCGGCCGCCACCACGGGCAACGGACTTGGAGATGATCGAGCTCTTGGTGTTCGGCGCAATGTGCACCATCTTGGAGCCGGTGTCCTGGTGCTGGCCTTCGCCGGCGAAGGCGATGGACAGGGTCTCGCCCTTGGCCCCTTCGCCTACGAGGTACACGGCCGGGTACTTCATGGTGACCTTGGAGCCGATGTTTCCATCGATCCATTCCATGGTGGCGCCTGCTTCGCAGATGGCACGTTTGGTCACCAGGTTGTAGACGTTGTTCGACCAGTTCTGGATGGTGGTGTACCGGACGCGGGCGCCCTTCTTGACGATGATCTCCACGACGGCGGAGTGCAGCGAGTCCGAGGTGTAGATCGGCGCTGTGCAGCCTTCGATGTAGTGGACGTAGGAGTCCTCGTCGGCGATGATCAGCGTGCGTTCGAACTGGCCCATGTTTTCCGTGTTGATGCGGAAGTAGGCCTGCAGGGGGATCTCCACGTGGACGCCCTTGGGGACGTACACGAACGAGCCGCCGGACCAGACGGAGGTGTTCAGCGAGGCGAACTTGTTGTCGCCTACCGGGATGACGGTGCCGAAGTACTCCTGGAAGATCTCCGGGTGTTCCTTGAGCGCGGTGTCGGTGTCCAGGAAGATGACACCCTGCCGCTCAAGGTCCTCCCGCAGCTGGTGGTAAACAACCTCAGACTCGTACTGGGCGGCAACACCCGAAACAAGGCGCTGCTTTTCGGCCTCGGGTATGCCCAGCTTGTCGTACGTGTTCTTGATGTCCTCGGGCAGGTCTTCCCAGGTGGCAGCCTGCTTCTCGGTGGAGCGCACGAAGTACTTGATGTTGTCGAAGTCGATGCCGGAGAGGTCCGCGCCCCAGGTGGGCATGGGCTTGCGGTCGAAATACTTCAGGCCCTTCAGGCGCAGGTCGAGCATCCATTCCGGCTCGCTCTTCTTCGCCGAAATGTCCCGGACTACCTCTTCGTTGAGCCCACGGCGGGCATTGGCGCCGACATCGTTCTTGTCAGCCCAGCCGTACTCGTAGTTGCCGATGCCGTGGAGCTCGGGATTCTTTTCCAGAATCTCCGAGATCACAGTGTTTTCGGCGACTGCTTTCTCTGATAGTTGGTCCGTCATCACGGCCTTTCTTGCTGATGGTTGATTACTTCGTCCAGGCTGGCGGGGGCTGCCGCCGGCACCGTGGCCGGTTTGGCAGGCAGCCTGCCTGTAGGAATATGTGTGGTGCAGACGTGGCCGCCGCGGGCCAGCGTGGAGAGGCGGCGGACGTCAACGCCCACCAGCCTTGAAAAGACTTCGGTCTCGACGTCGCAGAACACCGGGAAGCGGGCGGCGAGCTGCTGGATGGGGCAGTGGCCCTGGCAGAGCTGCACGCTGGAAAGCGCCGCGGGCAGCGGTGCCTTTGCCTCGATGGACGCAGCGGAGGCCACGAAGTTGTCGCGGGTCAGCGCCGCTGCGAGTGCGGTGGCGCGGTCCCGGATGTCCGGGCCGGCCTGCTCGATTTCGGGTGCGTAGCGCCGCTCCATGTCCGCAAAGCGCTCCTCGGCGAAGGCGCGCACCGCGTCCGGGCCTGCCATCTTTTGCAGCTGCTGGAGCGCAAGGGCGGCGATGTCCAGGTAGTCGTTGCCCAGGCTGGACTGGCCCTGTGAACTGAGGACGTAGCGGCGGGCCGGACGGCCGGCACCCGCGCCGGGCTTGGCCACCCGCTTGACCTCGATGACGCCCGCACGCGACAGGTGGTCCAGGTGGCGCCGGACGGCGGCCGGGGTGAATCCCAGCATGTCGCCCAGTTCGGCCGCGCTGACGGGCCCGTGCTCCAGGACGGCAGCGAGGACCCGGTCCCGGGTGCGCTCGTCGGCATCAGCCACAGGCCCGGGCGCAGGCACGGCAGTAGCGTTGGTCATGGAATACACAACACAATCATGTCGTAATTTAGTCCCGCACTCCAGTAAGGGCAGGCTGACCTATGCCAAGCAGCTGCACAGGCCCGGGGGACGGTGCTAAATACTACATCCCGTAGAATACTGTGGTGCGATCCCCCCAGTCCCCCGTTCTGTCCATCCATGGGCTCATCAAGGACGTCGGCCCCCTTTCCAGCCTGGACGGAAAGATGCTCAGGGTTGTCAGCGGCGTTTCACTCGTTGCCGAGCGCGGACAGGTAACCGCCCTCCTCGGCGCCAACGGTGCCGGAAAAACCACCACCCTCGAATGCGCCCAGGGCCTGCAAAAGCGCAGTGGCGGCACCATCTCGCTGCTGGGCCAGGACCCGGCGGCGGCAGGCGCTGACCTCCGGTCCCGCGTCGGCGTGATGCTGCAGGACGGCGGCCTCCCGCCGTCGGCCCGGCCCCTGCCGCTGCTGCGGCACATCGCCGGGCTGTACGCCCGCCCGTGGCCGCTGGAAGACCTGGTGGGCAGGCTGGGCATCGACTCCTTCAGCCGGACCAGCGTGCGCAGGCTGTCCGGCGGCCAGAAACAGCGCCTGGCACTCGCCGCCGCCCTGGTGGGCAGGCCCGAAGTATTGTTCCTGGACGAGCCCAGCGCCGGACTGGACCCGCAGTCCCGGCAGCTGGTGTTCGACCTGATCGCCGAGTTGCGTGACAGTGGGATGGGGATCATCCTCACCACCCACCTGATGGACGACGCCCAGCGCCTGGCGGACTACGTGTACATCATCGACGGCGGCCGCAACGTTGCCGAAGGGACCGTGCAGGAACTGCTGCAGCGCAGCCCCGTTGCGGACCAGGACGGCGGGCACATCCGGACGCTGGTGTTCGAAGCCCCGCCCGGGCTGGACCTGGCAGCCGCTTTGCCGGATGACGTGGACGTTTCCGAACCCCGTGCCGGCAGCTACACCATCACCGGCGCCCTGACGCCCCGGCACCTCTCCGCCCTGGCCCGGTGGTGGGAGGCGAAGGGAATCATGCCCGCCTCAATGAGCCTTCAGGCGCGTAGCCTTGAAGACGTCTTTTTGGATATCTCAGGAAAGGACATCCGATGAGCACCGCAGCAATGCAGGAGGCCCAGCAGCCGGCGCCCCTGCTGCGCCGGGTCCTGCTGCAGGGCAAGTACGAGGCACTGACAATGCTGCGGAACGGCGAGCAGCTGATCCTGGCAGTGGTGCTGCCCCTGCTGGCACTTGTGGGCCTGACGGTCACCCCGTTCCTGGACGGAATGGGATCCAGCCGCATCAACGTGGCCGTTCCCGGAATCCTGGCCCTGTGTGCGATGTCCACGGCCTTCACCGGCCAGGGCATCGCCACCGGCTTCGACCGCCGCTACGGCGTACTCCGGTTCCTGTCCACCACCCCCTTGGGCCGCGGCGGCCTGATTGCCGGCAAAGTCCTGTCGGTCCTGGCCGTTCTGTGCCTCCAGGTGGTGGTGGTTGGCGTGGTTGCCCTGGACCTGGGATGGCAGCCGACGGCGGCGGGCTGGCTCCCGGGGCTGGCGCTGCTCGCGCTGGGCGCGGCGGCTTTCACCGCGCTGGGGCTGCTGGTGGCCGGGACAGTCCGGCCGGAAGCCACGCTGGCCATCACCAACCTGCTGTGGATCCTCCTCGGCGCCATGGGCGGCATCGTCATCCCCGCGGGGCGACTGCCTGCCGCCGCGCAGGCAGTCGTGCACTTCCTGCCCTCCGGCGCCCTGGGCGAATCGATGCGGGCCGCCTTCCTGGACGGGGCCGTGAACGGCGGCGCCGCCCTCATCCTGCTGCTCTGGACGGTCATCGCCGGCGCCGCAGCCATCCGTTGGTTCAAGTGGAATTGAGATAACCGTGTCCACGGCTTCACGCCTCCCCCAGCTCGCCGGCCGCCTGGCCTCGCGGCTCCCACGCACCGTGGACGTCCGCATCCGCCGCCTCGCCGTCGCCTCCCTGATCGGCCAGACGCTTCTGGTGGTCACCGGCGGCGCCGTCCGCCTCACCGCATCGGGCCTTGGCTGCCCCACCTGGCCCCGCTGCACCTCCGACTCCCTGGTAAACACTCCGGAGATGGGCATCCATGGCTTCATCGAGTTCGGCAACCGGCTCCTGACGTTCGCGCTGGCCGCCGTCGCCGCCCTGATGCTGGTGTACCTGTGGAACCTCCGGAAGGAGCGCAAGGACCTCTTCCTCCTGGCACTGGGCCTGCTGGCCAGCATCCCCGCCCAGGCCGTGATCGGCGGCGTCACCGTGCTGACCAACCTCAACCCGTGGGTGGTGGGCCTGCACTTCCTGGTCTCCATGGCGCTGGTGGTCTTCGCCACCCTGCTGGTCAACCGTGCCTTCGGGCGGACCGGCCGCTTCCTTGCCACCCGGCCCGCCGCCCTGCCCGCACCCCTGCGCCCGGTGACGGCCGCCGTCGCGCTTTTCTCCGCCGTCGCCGTGATGCTCGGTGTGGTGGTCACGGGGGCCGGCCCGCATGCCGGTGACGCCGATGCTCCCCGCAACGACCTGGACTGGGATTTGTTCTCCCACATCCATGCCGTGCCCGCGTACCTGGTGACTGCCGGGACTGTAGTGGCCCTGGTCCTGGTCATCAGGCGCCGCATTACGGGCCCCTTCCGGACGGCCGTCCTGGCCCTCCTGGGCGTCACCGTGCTCCAGGCGGTGATCGGGTTTACGCAGTACTACAACGGTATTCCGGCGCTGCTGGTAGCGGCCCACATGCTCGGCGCGGCCCTGCTGATGGCGGCATCGACCAACGCCTGGGACATCGCCCGTTCCAGTGCCGTGGACTCATCCAGGGCAGCGAAGTAGGCGCCCGCCCACCCGTACAGCGCGCAGGCGCCCCGGCCCGGGATGGGGCCGGGGCGCCTGCGTTTTACCGCCTTTGTATGTTTCGCCGCCTTGCAGGCGTCCCGGGAAATTACCGTTCAGCGAGGGCGTTGATCCGAAGCCCGGACCCGCCGGCCGGGTCAAGGTTCCGGATCCCCGTGGCGGTGATCTGCAGGACCTGCGCGGTGGCAATGTCGTAGAAGAGGCCCGTTGCCTGCACCTTTCCCTCCACCAGCGCCGGGCCCGTCACCGGGTGGTCCTGCAGCTTGGCCAGTTGCACGGCCACGTTGACCATCGCCAGTTGGTCCACCCGGGCGTAACCCGCCGCCGCCGCCTGCCGGCCCACCGGATGCCCTGCCAGCAGCTCCGTGTAGCTGGGCCGGGCGTGGTCCAGCCACTGTCCGAATGCCGGACCAAGCGAACTGTTGTCTTCGCCGCCGGCCTCTGCGAGCAGCGCCTTCATGGCGCCGCAGTTGGAGTGCCCGCAGATGGCGACCGACTGCACTCCCAGGCCGTTGACGGCAAAGGACAGGGCAGAATCCGTTGAGGCGTCCTGGCCATTGCCGCACACCACGTTGCCGATGTTCCGCAGCGTGAGCAGGTCCCCCGGGCCGCTGCTGGTGATCAGGTTCGGATTGACGCGCGAATCGATGCAGCCCACGAACAGGCTGTCCGGGTTCTGTCCTTCCGTCAGGTCATGCACCAGCGGACGGACCTGGTGCGCAAACCGGCGGTGGTATTTGTTGACGCCCTGCAACAACGGCTCCTTCCTTGGCGGAAGGGGCAACTCGGTGGCTTCCTCGCGCCGGGGAGCCTGGTGGGCGGCGTCCCGGAACACCGTGTTGCCGTGCTCCTCAAGGTTCACCGTGCCGCCGGCGGCCTGGTGCTGGAGCTGCCAGGCCAACAGGGCTTCCCGGAAGGAACGGTCAACATAGTCGGCGTTGAGCTCCACCACCACGTCCGCGCCGGCGGGCACCGACTGCAGGACGCCGTTGAGCTTTGGCAGCGCGAAGAAGCTGCATGATCCCGCGATGGTCACCCGCCAGGGCGACGGCGGTGCGGCGGGACGGTGCGCCTGGATGGGGGCCCGCAGAACACGCCAGAGCACACTGGCAGCGGCGAGGGCCAGGCCGATCATGACTCCTTCCAACAAGTTCAGGAACACCACGCAGATGAGGGTAACCGCGTAAATGGTGAGGTCTCCCGTGCGCAGGCTGGTCCGGATGTCCGCCACCTTGATCAGCCGCGCGCCGATAACCACCAGCAGGCCGGCCAGGACGGCCAGCGGGATCAGCTGGATCAACCCGGCAAAGAGGGCAGAGAAAGCCAGAACCCAGACACCGTGCAGCACTGCGGATGTCCGGGAAGCCGCTCCCGCTTCCACATTCGTGGCGCTGCGGACAATGACGCCCGTCACGGGCAGGCCGCCCAGGGACCCGGAAACGATGTTTGCGGTGCCCTGCCCGATGAGCTCCCTGTTCAGGTTGGTCCGCGGACCGGTCTGCATCTTGTCCACGGCCACGGCCGACAGGAGGGACTCGATGCTGGCGATGAGGGCCATGGTCAAGATGGCAAAAGCGAACGCGCGCCAGTTGCTGTCCGGAAGCTGCGGCAGGGCGATGGCATCGAAAATGGAGCCATCAAGGGAGATGCGCTCAACACCGGGGGCAAAGGCCACGGCCAGTGCGGTTCCTGCCGCGACGGCGGCCAAGGGGCCCGGAACACGCCGGACCGTGGCGGGCAGGAACTTCCAGCACAGCAGGATTGCCACGACGGCCAGTCCCAGCAGGGCCGCGTGCAGTTCCAGGTTGGTGATGGCTGCCGGCAGTGCCGCAAGGTTCTCGAGGGCCGAGCCTGCCGGCCGGGATCCGAGAAGCACGTGGACCTGCTGCAGGATGATGGTGACACCGATGCCGGCGAGCATGGCTTTGACCACCACCGGTGAGACGGCCAGGGCGGCCCGGCCCACGCGACTGATGCCCAGCAGGAGCTGCACGGCGCCCGCGGCCGCGGTGATGGCGCAGGTCACCTGCCATCCGAACTCCTGGACCAGCCCGGCCACGACGACGGTCAGCCCGGCCGCGGGTCCGCTCACCTGCAGCGGTGAGCCGCCCAGGCTTCCGGCCACGATCCCGCCCACGGCTGCAGCGATGAGGCCTGCCATGACGGGGGCTCCCGACGCGGCTGCGATGCCGAGCGAGAGCGGGAGGGCCACGAGGAACACCACCAGGGATGCGGGTACGTCGGCGCCCAAATGGGCAGCAAACGGCGGGCGGCGGAAGGTGAAGCGGCCACGGCTTCCCCGGCCTCCCGGCGGGCTGTGGCTGGGGGCGGGAATTGTGGAGGGACGGACTTCCATGGATTTTTCCTTTGATCGAGGGAAGGGTCCACCCCACCGTAAGCAGCTGGTCATGATGGATGACACTTAAAGTGACCGATATGACAAAAATGTCATATCGGTTTCGATTCCGTGCACGCGCAGCCTGCGCGGGTTAGCGCAAACGGCGGCCCCCACCACTCAGGTGGGGGCCGCCGATGGGCTTGGGCCGGGGATGTGCGTCGGCGATCTGCGCCCCGGGGCCTAGCCGGCCATGATTGCATGCCCGACGAACGGGTCCACCGCCAGCGCGATGAACAA
The DNA here is from genome assembly GCF_019977375.1 of Arthrobacter sp. NicSoilB11. Taxonomy (NCBI): domain Bacteria; kingdom Bacillati; phylum Actinomycetota; class Actinomycetes; order Micrococcales; family Micrococcaceae; genus Arthrobacter; species Arthrobacter sp. NicSoilB11. Next base: position 2,116,268 of record NZ_AP024657.1, on the reverse strand, counting down.
CAGCGTCAGGTAGCTGATGGAGCCATGGAAGACCTTCATGGCGCGCTTGTCCGGGATGTCCTCGCTGTGGGCGCGCGAATACAGGGCATGGGATTCATAGAGGAACCACGCGCCGGCCAGGACTGCGGTTACGGTGTAGACCCAACCGGCCCCACCCGCAGGAATCATTAGCAGGGAGCAGGCCACCATGGCCCAGGCGTACAGGACCACCTGGACGGACACCACCTTGGCGCCGGCGATGGCACCGAGCATGGGGACGTTGGCGTTCCGGTAGTCCTCGCCGTAACGCATGGACAGGGGCCAGTAGTGTGGCGGGGTCCACAGGAAGATCACCATGAACAGGACGACCGCCGGCCACTCAACAGAGTTGGTGACGGCAGCCCACGCGATCAGCACCGGGAAGCAGCCTGCTGCACCGCCCCAGACAATGTTCTGCGCCGTGCGCCGCTTGAGGATCATGGTGTAGATGACCACGTAGAAGAAGATGGCACCCAGCCCCAGCCAGGCGGAAAGCGGATTGGCTCCGAACCAGAGGATCACGATCGAGGCGGCACCCAGCAGCCAGGAAAAGACCAGCGCCTCGCGCGGGGTGACTTCACCGGTGACCAGCGGCCTGTTCTCCGTGCGGTGCATCAGCTTGTCGATGTCGCGGTCGATGTAACAGTTGAAGGCCCCGGCGCTGCCCGCAGCGAAGGCACCGCCCACCAGCGTGGCGAGGATCAGTCCGATGGATGGGAAGCCCCGCTGGGCGTAAATCATGGTGGGCAGGGTGCTGACCAGCAGCAGTTCGATCACGCGCGGCTTGGTGAGGGCGAGATACGCCTTGGCCTTACGGGCAAACCCGGCGCCGGAGGCCCGGGATGCGTTCAGCGGCGTATCTGTTGTGCTCACGGTGGCAGTCACCCGTTCTGTGTGGCAGTTGAGGCTGGCAGTGCAGCTCCGGTCGTGCGGCCCGGACCCGGGCACGGCAAGAAGGGAGGAAATGCTTCAGGTGCGTGCAACAGTCGGGAAACCCCGGACGGCGATAGGGATGCACGCCCGGCGTTGGCCTCCGAATATCATACCGCGCCGCGGGCGCTGTCCCGGCCCCGCCATATGCGCAGATGATTGCTCACGGGCCCATTCGAGCAGATTAACTCAACCCTTCGTGACGGTGATTCACAAAAGGGGAAATTGCGTCCAAAACGTGAGATTTGGGCCGCCCGCAGAATGGATAAGAGCTAAGCTGTCAACAGATCAGCACGCAGCAAGAAAGCGGTGGAAAACGCATTCCCGCTGCTGTCCGTGACTGAATGCAAGGATCAACGTTTCGATGGTGAACGGCTGGTACACACCGCAGCAGGCGCCACGCAGTGCGCCCTTAAACGGAACCGGTGTACAGCCGCCATCAGCACAGAGAGGGGCCCGGTTTTCGTGCCACATTTGGAAGAGCAAGAACTGTCATGGACCAGCTTGGACCAGCGCGCCGTGGACACCATCCGCGTCCTGGCCGCCGATGCCGTAGAGAAGGTGGGCAACGGCCACCCCGGAACCGCCATGAGCCTGGCCCCCGCCGCTTACCTTCTTTTCCAGAAGCTGATGCGCCATGACCCGCGCGATCCGCAGTGGCTGGGCCGCGACCGGTTCGTCCTGTCCCCCGGCCACACCTCGCTGACCCTTTACATCCAGCTGTTCCTCTCCGGCTACGGCCTGGAACTGAAGGACCTGGAGGCGCTTCGCACGTGGGGTTCGCTGACCCCGGGACACCCGGAGTACAAGCACACCGCCGGCGTGGAGATCACTACCGGACCGCTGGGCCAGGGCCTGGCCTCCTCGGTTGGCTTCGCCTACTCCCAGCGCCGCCAGCGCGGCCTGTTCGATGCTGATGCCCCCGCCGGCGAATCGCCGTTCGACCACACCATCTGGGTCATTGCGTCCGACGGCGACCTCCAGGAAGGCGTCACGGCCGAGGCTTCCTCGCTCGCCGGCCACCAGGAACTCGGCAATCTCGTGGTCATCTACGACGAGAACCACATCTCCATCGAGGACGATACCGACATCGCCTTCACCGAAGATGTCCTGAAGCGCTATGAAGCCTACGGCTGGCACACCCAGCGGGTGGACTGGACCAAGACGGGCGAATACAAGGAAGATGTGCAGGAGCTGTACTCGGCCCTGCTCGCAGCGAAGGCTGAGACCTCCAAGCCCTCCATCATCTCCCTGCGCACCATCATCGGCTACCCGGCGCCCAAGAAGCAGAACACCGGCAAGATCCACGGCTCCGCCCTCGGCGCCGAGGAAGTCGCAGCGCTGAAGGAAGTCCTGGGCTTCGACCCGTCCAAGTCCTTCGATGTGGACCAGGAAGTCCTGGCCCACGCCCGCTCCGTAGTGGACCGTGGCGCCGCCGCCCGCAAGGAATGGGAAGAGTCCTTCAATGCCTGGCAGGCAGCCAACCCTGAAGGCGCGGCTCTGCTGCAGCGCATCGAGGCCAGGGAACTTCCCGAAGGCGTGGACGCTGCCCTTCCGGTCTTCCCGGCAGGCAAGGACGTTTCCACCCGCGCAGCATCGGGCAAGGTACTGAACGCGCTGGGCCCGGTACTGCCCGAACTCTGGGGCGGCTCCGCCGACCTCGCCGAGTCCAACAACACCACCATCGAGGGCTCGCCGTCCTTCGTGCCGGCCTCCAAGCAGACCGGTGCCTGGTCCGGCAACCCCTACGGCCGCGTGCTGCACTTCGGCATCCGCGAGCACGCTGCTGCCTCGATCGTGAACGGCATCAGCCTGGCGGGCAACACCCGCGCCTTCTCCGGCACCTTCCTGATCTTCAGCGACTACCAGCGCCCCGCCATCCGGCTCGGCGCGCTCATGGGTGTTCCGTCGCTGTACGTCTGGACCCACGACTCCATCGGCCTGGGCGAAGACGGCCCCACCCACCAGCCGGTGGAACAGCTCGCCTCGCTGCGTGCCATCGTTGGCCTGGACGTGGTCCGCCCCGGCGACGCCAACGAAGTGGCAGCTGCGTGGAAGACCATGCTCGAAAACCACAGCAACCCTGCCGGCATCGTCCTGACCCGCCAGAACATCCCCACTTGGGAACGTGGCGCGGGCGACGCCGACGGCGACACGTTCGCTTCCACCGCAGGTGTTGCAAAGGGCGGCTACGTCCTGGCCGAGGCCTCGAAGGACGGCGCCACGGTTCCGGCCGACGTGATCCTGATCGGCACCGGCTCCGAGGTCCAGTTGGCCGTCCAGGCGCGCGAAGCCCTCCAGGCCGAAGGCATCGCAGCCCGGGTTGTCTCCATGCCGTGCGTCGAGTGGTTCAAGAAGCAGGACGCCGCCTACCGCGAATCCGTCCTGCCCGCCGCCGTCAAGGCACGCGTTTCGGTGGAAGCAGGACTGGCCCTGGGCTGGCGGGAATTCGTCGGCGACGCCGGCCGTTCCGTGAGCCTTGAGCACTACGGCGCTTCCGCGGACTACAAGCGCCTCTTCCAGGAGTTCGGCATCACGGCAGAAGCAGTGGCTGCCGCAGCCAAGGACTCCATCTCCAGCCTCCAGGCCTGAAACCCTCATCTTTTAGGAGATACAAGAAATGACTACTCCCACCCAGCAGCTCTCCGACGCCGGAGTCTCCATCTGGCTCGACGACCTTTCCCGCGGACGCCTGCAGACCGGCACCCTCCGCAAGCTCATTGAAGAGAAGAATGTGGTCGGCGTGACCACCAACCCGTCCATCTTCCACGCAGCCATCACGTCCGGCACCGACTACGACCACATCATTGCCGGCAAGGCTGCAGAAGGCGCCAGCGTGGAGGACACGATCTTCGAGATCACCACCACCGACGTTGCCGATGCCTGCGACCTGTTTGCACCCGTGGCTGCTGCCACCAAGGGCGTTGACGGCCGCGTCTCCATCGAAGTCGACCCGCGCCTTGCCTGGGACACCGCAGGGACCATCGCCGAGGCCAAGCACCTCTCGCAGCGAGTCAACAAGGACAACGTCCTGATCAAGATCCCGGCAACCATCGAGGGCCTTGAAGCCATCACGGCAACACTGGCCGAGGGCATCAGCGTCAACGTGACCCTTATCTTCTCGCTGGAGCGGTACCGCGCGGTCATCAATGCATTCCAGTCCGGCCTGGAACAGGCCAAAGAGAACGGCCACGACCTTTCGAAGATCCACTCCGTTGCCTCGTTCTTCGTCTCCCGCGTGGACACGGAAATCGACAAGCGCCTCGACAAGATCGGCACCGACGAGGCAAAAGCCCTCAAGGGCAAGGCCGGCGTGGCCAACGCCCGCCTGGCCTACCAGGTCTACGAAGAGCTCTTCGCCACCGAACGGTGGGCGCTGCTGGCCGACGCCGGGGCTCTCCCCCAGCGCCCCCTGTGGGCTTCCACCGGTGTGAAGGATCCTGCTTACCCGGACACCCTTTACGTCACCGAACTCGTGGCCCGCGGCGTGGTGAACACCATGCCGGAAAAGACGCTGGATGCCACCTTCGACCACGGCGTGGTTACCGGTGACACCATCACCGGCACCTACGCCGAAGCAAACGCAACCCTCGACGCCCTTGAAAAGCTCGGGGTCTCCTACAACGACGTCGTGGCACTCCTTGAAACCGAAGGCCTGGACAAGTTCGTGGCCAGCTGGAAGGAACTGCTGGCCGACGTCGAAGGTGCCCTGGCCTCTGCACGGAAGGCTTCCTAACACCTATGAGCACTCTCAGCTTCGACGCCACCGGCGCTGCCCAGCACGCGCTTGAACAGCACCTTCCCGCCCTGGTGGAGGACCGGGTCGCCACGCGGATCTTCGCCAAGGACCACACCCTGTGGGGTCCGGACGCCGAATCGGAGTCGGCAATCCGCCTTGGGTGGGTGGAGGCGGCAACAGTCTCACAGCCTTTGGTCAAGGACATCCTGGAACTCCGCGACGCCCTGCGCGCGGAGGGAGTGAGCAGGATCGTGCTCTGCGGCATGGGCGGATCCTCGCTGGCCCCTGAGGTCATTGCTGGCACCGCCGGCGTCGAGCTGACAGTGCTGGACAGCACGGACCCGGACCAGGTCCGGGCTGCCCTGGCGGACCGGCTGGGCCAGACCGCAATCGTGGTCTCGTCCAAGTCCGGCTCCACCCTGGAGACCGACTCGCAGCGCCGGATTTTCGAGCAGGCCTTCACCGAGGCCGGCGTGGACGCCAAGAGCCGGATCATCATCGTGACGGACCCGGGTTCGCCGCTGGACAAGGCCTCCCGCGAAGCCGGCTACCGCGCCGTCTTCAACGCCGACCCCAACGTGGGCGGCCGCTACTCCGCGCTGACAGCGTTCGGCCTGGTTCCTTCCGGCCTGGCCGGCGTGGACATCCAGGCATTCCTGGACGAAGCCGAGGAAGCTGCCGAGATCCTCAACGACGACGCCCCTGAAAACATCGGGTTGGCACTGGGCGCCGCGCTGGGCGGAACCAGCCCGCTGCGGAACAAGGTCGTCATCGCCGAGGACGGCTCCGGCATCGTTGGCTTCGCGGACTGGGCTGAGCAGCTCATCGCCGAGTCCACGGGCAAGCTGGGAACCGGGATCCTGCCGGTCGTCGCGGGGCCGCAGGCCCCGGAGGTAACCTCCGGTGCCCCCGACGTCCTGGTGGTGCGGCTCGTCGCCGCGGATGCCGACGTCGAACCCGGTGACAACCAGGTGGCCATTGCCGGCGGCCTTGCCACCCAGATGATGGTGTGGGAGTTCGCCACCGCCGTTGCGGGGCGCCTGCTGGGGATCAACCCCTTCGACCAGCCCGACGTTGAGGCCGCCAAGGTGGCAGCGCGTGGGCTGCTGGACGCCCAGCCGGAGCCCACGCCTGCGGCATTCGTCGACGGCGCCATTGAGGTGCGCGGCGGGGACTGGCTCGGAAACGCCGCCACGGCGGAGGGCGCCGTCAAGGCCCTGCTGGGCACCCTGGCCGCGGACAGCTACCTGAGCGTCCAGGCGTACTTCGACCGGCTGGCGTTCGCCGGGCTGGAGGGTATCCGGGACGAACTTGCCGCCGCGACCGGCCGTCCGGTGACGTTCGGCTGGGGTCCGCGCTTCCTGCACTCCACCGGCCAGTTCCACAAGGGCGGTCCCGCCATTGGCGTGTTCCTCCAGGTCACCGCCACCCCCGCCGAGGATCTGGGGATCCCGGACCGGCCCTTCAGCTTTGGCGAACTCATCGCCGCACAGGCAGCAGGCGACGCCCAGGTCCTGGGTGGGCACGGACGTCCCGTGCTCCGCCTCCACCTCACCGACCGTGCCGCCGGCGTGGCGCAGCTGCAGGACATCGTCGCTGCCCTGTCCACCCGCGCATCCGCTACCGAAAGCTAAGGCGCAGAAGCAACCATGCCAGAAACTGAATACGGCAGGAAGGGCGCGGGCCGCGGGCGTAATCCGTTGCGCGATCCGCGTGACCGCCGTTTGAACCGGATTGCCGGTCCGTCGTCGTTGGTACTCTTTGGGGTCACGGGTGATTTGGCCCGGAAGAAGCTCATGCCTGCGGTGTATGACCTTGCCAACCGTGGGCTGTTGCCGCCGAGTTTCGCGCTGGTGGGTTTTGCCCGCCGGGAGTGGGACAAGGAAGATTTCGCCGCCGAGGTGAAGGCCTCGGTGCAGGCCCATGCGCGGACGCCGTTCGATGAGGCCGTGTGGAACCAGTTGTCCGAGGGCATCCGGTTTGTCCAGGGCGAGTTCGACGACGACGCGGCCTTTGAGCGCCTTGGTGAGACCATCAAGGAACTCGACGACGTCCGGGGCACCCGGGGGAACCACGCGTTCTACTTGTCGATCCCGCCCAAGGCATTCGAGCAGGTCTGCCGGCAGCTCTCCAAGCACGGCCTGGCGCAGGCCGAGGGGGACAAATGGCGGCGCGTGGTGATCGAAAAGCCGTTCGGTCACGACCTGCAGTCGGCCAGGCAGTTGAACGACATCGTCGAATCGGTGTTCCCGCCGGACGCGGTGTTCCGGATTGACCATTACCTGGGCAAGGAAACGGTGCAGAACATCCTGGCGCTGCGTTTCGCGAACCAGTTGTTCGAGCCGTTGTGGAACGCCAACTACGTGGACCATGTCCAGATCACCATGGCCGAGGACATCGGCACCGGCGGCCGGGCAGGATATTACGACGGCGTGGGCGCGGCCCGCGACGTGATCCAGAACCACCTGCTGCAGCTGCTCGCTTTGACGGCGATGGAGGAGCCGATCTCCTTCAACGCCGATGACCTGCGGGCAGAGAAGGAAAAAGTCCTCGCCGCGGTCAAGCTCCCGGACGACCTGTCCACGCACTCGGCCCGCGGGCAGTTCACCGGCGGCTGGCAGGGCGGCGAGCAGGTCCAGGGCTACCTGGAGGAAGAAGGCATCCCCGCCGATTCCACCACCGAAACCTACGCCGCTGTCCGGGTGGACATCCACACCCGCCGCTGGTCCGGAGTGCCGTTCTACCTGCGGGCCGGCAAGCGCCTGGGCCGGCGCGTGACCGAAATCGCGGTGGTCTTCAAGCGCGCCCCGAACCTGTTGTTCCGTGACCACGGGGAGGATGACTTCGGGCAGAACGCCGTGGTGATCCGGGTCCAGCCCGATGAGGGCGTGACCATCCGGTTCGGTTCCAAGGTCCCGGGCACGCAGATGGAAGTCCGCGACGTGACCATGGACTTCGGCTACGGGCACTCGTTCACGGAGTCCTCGCCGGAGGCGTACGAGCGGCTGATCCTGGACGTGCTTCTGGGTGAGCCGCCGCTGTTCCCGCGGCATGAGGAAGTGGAGCTGTCCTGGAAGATCCTTGACCCGTTCGAGGAATACTGGGCGTCCCTGAGTGAGCAGCCCGAACCCTACGCCCCCGGTTCCTGGGGCCCCGCCTCGGCCGATGAGCTGCTGGCCCGTGACGGACGAACCTGGAGAAGGCCATGATCGTTAACCTGCCCGACACCACCACCTCGAAGGTGTCCAAGAAACTCATGGCCCTGCGCGAGCAGGGCGGCGTGATCGCGCTGGGCCGGGTCCTGACCCTGGTGGTCGTGACCAAGTCCGGACTCGAGGAAGAAGCGATCGAGGCCGCGAACGACGCCAGCCGGGAACACCCCTGCCGGATCATCGTCCTCGCCGACGCCGGGAAGGACGCCGAAGACCGGCTCGACGCGCAGATCCGGGTCGGCGGGGACGCCGGCGCCTCGGAAGTGATCGTGCTGCGCGGCTACGGCCAACTGGCCCACGAGTCCGAGTCCCTGGTGGCCGCGCTGCTGCTTCCGGACGCCCCAATCGTGGCCTGGTGGCCGCACGGCGCCCCCGCGAACGCGTGCGAGACCTCCATCGGCGCGATCGCGCACCGCAGGATCACCGACTCCGCGAACGAACCCGACCCCCAGGCCGCACTGGAACGGATCCACCGCACCTACAAGGCCGGCGACACCGACCTCGCCTGGACCCGGCTGACCAACTGGCGGATCCAGCTCGCGGCAGCCCTGGACGAAGTGGACTCCTCACCGGTCACGGCCGTCGCGGTCGAAGGTGCCTCGGACTCACCCTCCACCATCCTGCTGGCAGCCTGGCTCACCCTGACCTTGGACGCACCCGTGACCATCGTGGCGGACCCGGCAGGGACCGGCATCCGCCGCGTCCGCCTCAGCCGCCCCGGCGGCGACGTCCAGCTCTTCCGCCCCGGACTTTCCGTCGCCGAACTCACCCAACCCGGCCAACCCGCCCAACGGATCTCCCTCCCACGCCGCAGCCTCCGCGACTGCCTCGCCGAAGAACTCCGCCGCCTCGACCCGGACGAAGTCTTCGGGGAAGTGATTACTATGGGACTGCCACGTACCAATCTAAGGAGCGTCCGACCCAGTGAGCGTTGACCCACGAGTAAGCATCCATCCAGATTCGTCCGTCCTCATGGCCGCCATCGCGGCCCGCCTGATCACCAAGCTCGTTGATGTGCAGGACAAGTACGGCGAAGCCACCGTGGTGCTCACCGGGGGAACCGTGGGGATCGGCACGCTGAAGGCGGTTGCGGACTCACCGGCAGCGCCCGCCGTCGACTGGTCCAAGGTCAACTTCTGGTGGGGCGACGAACGATTCGTCGGGTCTGCCGATCCTGAGCGGAATACCAGGCAGGCGTTCGACGCACTGCTGTCCCACATCCCCGTCGATCCGGACCGGGTGCACTCCCCTGGTTCTTCGGATGAGTTCGGCACTCCGGAGGAAGCCGCCGAGGACTACGCCCGCCAGCTGCGGGAAGCCGCAGCAGACGAACACGCGGCCGACATGTCCGACGACCGGCCGGAGGAGCCGTCCTCGCTCCCCCGGCTGGACGTGGTGCTGCTCGGGGTGGGGCCCGACGCACACATCGCATCGCTGTTTCCGGAACAGGCCGGCATCCGCGAAAAGGAGCGCACGGTGGTGGGTGTCAGGAACTCCCCCAAGCCGCCGCCGCTGCGGATCTCGCTGACCCTTCCCGCCATCAATACGGCGGCGGAGGTTTGGATGGTTGTGGCCGGTGAGGACAAGGCAGGAGCTGTGGGGCTGGCCCTGGCCGGGGCCAACCCTGTGCAGGTACCGGCGTCCGGCCCCCGTGGAACGTCCCGTACCCTGTGGTTGATTGACGAGAATGCAGCCTCACGTGTCCCGCAGCAGTTGGTCCGGAAGGACGCCGCGGGCGCGTAGCTTTTCCAGCGCTCCGGCCAGGACGTCTTCGGCGTCCTGGGCGGAGCGCCGTTCTTTAACGTATTCCAGGTGGCTCTTGTAGCCGTCGTCGAAAGGGTCGTCAGCAGCCGCGGCCCGTCCGTCCCTGGTGGCGGGTCCGCCACAACGCCTGCAGTCCCACGTCGCGGGAATCTGGTCCTCGGGCATCTTCAGGAACACGGGCTGCGTCTCATGCCCCCTGGCACACCAATAGGACACCCGGATACGGGGAAGAGGGCGCGGGGACGAGTCGTTGGACTGCAGGCTCGACCCGGACCCTGCAGTAACCCCGGCGCGGGTGCCCCGGAAGCCTGATGACGGATGGACCATTACGACTCCTGCCTCGAAGCGGACGCCGGGGACCTGCAGCTTAAACAAGACTGTGGCCGCCGGGTGAACCGACAGCCACAGTCTAATTGGCAGGCCTACCGGGCGGCAGGGCCTAAAGGACCTTGTACAGCAGGGGTCAGGAATCCCCGGTCCCGCTGAACCGCATGATCAGGCCAAGGGCGATGATCACCACGCCCCACGTCACGCCCAGGATGATGGTGAAGCGGTTGAGGTTCCGTTCTGCCACGCCTGAAGAGCTGAGGCCCGAGCTCATGCCGCCGCCGAACATGTCGGACAACCCGCCGCCGCGTCCCTTGTGCAGGAGGATCAGCAGAGTCAGCAGGAGGCTGGTGATGCCCAGGAGGATCTGCAGAATGACATGAAGAACGTCCACGACGGCCTTTCAGAAGTTGGGATTGCGGGAGTTTTCGCTGGCTGGGGACTAGTCCGCGACCAGGTGGCTCTCGAACCTGACAATATTAGCAAACTCGGCGGGGTCGAGGCTTGCGCCTCCCACCAGCAGGCCGTCCACGTCGCGTTCCTGCAGGATCGCTGCCGCGTTGTTGGCCTTTACCGAACCGCCGTAGAGAAGGCGGGTCTTGCCGGCTGTCCCGGCACCGAACAGCGATTCCAGCTCGGCGCGGATGGCGGCGCACATTTCCTGTGCGTCCTCCGGTCCTGCCACTTCACCGGTGCCGATGGCCCAGACGGGCTCGTAGGCCACCACCAGTTCGGCGGCCTGTTCGGCCGTCAGGCCGGACACTCCGGCACGGAGCTGCTGCAGCGTGTGGTCGACGTGGGTTCCGGCCTGGCGGATCTCAAGGCCTTCGCCGACGCAGAGGACCGGGGTGACCCCGTGCCTGAAGGCGGCCTTGACCTTGGCGTTGAGGACGTCATCGGTTTCGTTGTGGATGGTGCGGCGTTCGCTATGGCCCACCAGGACGTACTTGCAGCCGAGCTTGTTCAGGAACTGCCCGGAAATGTCGCCGGTGTAGGCTCCTGAATCGAACTGGGACAGGTCCTGGCCGCCGTAGGCGACCTGCAGGTCGTCGCCCTGGACCAGGGTCTGGACACCGCGGAGGTCCGTGAACGGCGGGAAGACGGCCACCTCGACGCGGCTGTAGTCGTGCTTGGCGTCGGAGAGGGTCCAGGCCAGCTTCTGCAGGAGCGTGATGCCCTGGACGTGGTCCATGTTCATTTTCCAGTTGCCCGCGATGAAGGGCTTGCGGTCGAAAGCGCCGTTCGTTGACGTAGTCACGTAATCTCCAAAAAGTTCTTGATATGTGTGCGGCCGGCAGGCTGCCGCGGGCAACCTGCCGGCCGGAGGACTGCGAAGTCCGTTTACTGCTGGGAAAGCAGCGGTGGTTCTACCGGCCTGGCCCTACCGGTCCAGGACGCTGAGGCCGGGGAGTTCCTTGCCTTCAAGGTATTCCAGGCTGGCGCCGCCGCCAGTGGAAATGTGTCCGAACTGGTCATCACTGAAACCCAGCGTGCGCACAGCGGCAGCGGAGTCCCCTCCGCCCACCACGGTGAACCCGCCGGTTTCGGTGAGGGCCTGGGCGATTGCACGGGTGCCGGCCGAGAATGCCTCGAATTCGAAGACACCCATGGGGCCGTTCCAAAAGACTGTCCGCGCGCCCTTGATCCGTTCGGAGAAGGCAGCCGCTGTATCCGGCCCAATGTCCAGGCCGATGCCCTGGGCGCCGAAGCTGCTGCCTTCAATGGCGTCGGCTGCCACGGTCTCGTGCCTGGCGTCGGCGGCGAACTTCTCTGCCACCACAACGTCCGTGGGGACAACGAATTCCGTGCCGGCATCGGCCGCGCGCTTCAGGTAGTCCTTGACGACGGTGATCTGGTCCTCCTCAAGGAGGCTGGAGCCAACCTTGTGGCCTGCTGCCGCCAGGAACGTGAAGAGCATGCCGCCGCCCACCAGGATGGTGTCAGCCTTGCCGATCAGGTTGTCGATGACCGCGAGCTTGTCCGAGACCTTGGAGCCGCCGAGCACCACCACATAGGGGCGCTGGGTGTCGGTGGTCAGCTTTCGGAGGACTTCCACTTCGGTGTGCACCAGGTCGCCCTGGTATGACGGAAGCCGGGTGGCGACGTCATAGACACTGGCATGCTTGCGGTGGACGGCGCCGAAGGCGTCATCCACGTAGGCGCCGTTGCCGCCGGTGAGCGCCACGAGCTCATCCGCGAAGGCTCCGCGTTCAGCGTCGTCCTTGCTGGTTTCGCGGGCGTCGAAGCGGACGTTCTCGAGGACCAGCGCTTCACCGTCCTGCAGTGACGCGGCGGCTGCCTTGGCGGCATCGCCGACGGTGTCGGCTGCAAGGGTGACCTTGAAGCCTGCCAGTTCGGCGAGGCGGTCCACTGCGGGGCGGAGGGAGTACTTGTCTTCCGGCGCGCCCTTGGGGCGTCCGAGGTGGGCTGTTACCAGCACGCGGGCACCGGCGTCCGTGAGCTTTTGCAGCACTGGCAGGGAGGCCTTGATACGGCCATCATCAGTGACTGTAGAGCCGTCGAGCGGCACATTCAGGTCGCTTCGAACCAGAATGTACCGCCCGCGGACACCTTCAGCGATCAGTTCGTTGAGGGTGTGAGATGTCATGTGTCTAACCCTAGCCCAGCTTGGATGCGACAAGCTCCGTAAGGTCTACGAGGCGGTTGGAGTAGCCCCATTCGTTGTCATACCAGGAAACAACCTTGACCTGGTTGCCGATGACCTTGGTCAGGCCGGAGTCGAAGATGGAGGATGCGGGGTCGCCGACGATGTCGGAGGACACGATGGGCTCGTCCGTGTAGGTCAGGAAGCCCTGCAGTTCCTCGGATTCGGCGGCGCGCTTGAGGGCTGCGTTGACTTCCTCCACGGTGGTCTCGCGGGAGACGGTGACGGTGAGGTCGGTGGCCGAGCCGGTGGGCACGGGAACGCGGATGGCGTAGCCGTCCAGCTTGCCCTTCAGCTCAGGCAGGACCAGGCCGATGGCCTTGGCGGCGCCGGTGGAAGTGGGGACCATGTTGATGGCGGCAGCGCGGGCGCGGCGCAGGTCCTTGTGCGGGCCGTCCTGCAGGTTCTGGTCTGCGGTGTAGGCGTGGACGGTGGTCATCAGGCCGCGTTCGATGCCGAATTCGTCGTTGACCACCTTGGCCAGCGGGCCGAGGCAGTTGGTGGTGCAGGAGGCGTTGGAGATGATGTGGTGCGTGGCGTTGTCGTACAGGTTGTGGTTCACGCCCATCACGATGGTGATGTCCTCGTCCGAGGCGGGAGCGGAGATCAGGACCTTCTTGGCGCCGGCATCGATGTGCTTCCGGGCATCGGCGGCCTTGGTGAAGAAGCCGGTGGACTCGATGACGATGTCCACTCCCAGTTCGCCCCAGGGGAGGTTGGCGGGGTCGCGCTCAGCCAGTACCTTGACGACGTTGCCGTTGACGACGATGTTGCCGTCCTTGACCTCAATGGTTTCCTTCAGGCGGCCGCCCACGGAGTCGTACTTGAACAGGTGGGCCAGGGCTTCGGGGCTGGTGAGGTCGTTGACTGCAACGATCTCCAGGTCGGCGCCCTGTGCCAGGGCTGCGCGGAAGTAGTTGCGGCCAATACGGCCAAAGCCGTTGATACCAATACGGGTCGTCACTTTTTCAGTCTCCTTGGTGCTTTCAGAAGCACAACTAGTTGAGCGGGCTATCAAGCCAACTAACAGATCCCGCACGCCATTGGGCAGAGATGATTTACAAACGGAGGGCGACCAGCCTCATTGCTGAAGGCTAACCGCCTTCCGTGACCTATCTTACGTTTAACTGGGTCCGCCCCCGCAAGTGCGGGGGCGGACGGTCCACATTGCGGGTGGTTTAAGTCCGAATGTGAAGTTTGTTACAGCAGGGTATGGTGCCGCCCACTACGGGAGGGTGATGAGTCCCGTGGCGTTGGTGCGTGCTGCCTCGAATCGCTTGGCAACGTCCGCCCAGTTGACGATGTTCCAGAAGGCCTTGACGTAGTCGGCCTTCACGTTGACGTAGTCCAGGTAGAAGGCGTGCTCCCACATGTCCAGCATCAGCAGCGGGGTGGTTCCCAGTGCCGTGTTGCCCTGCTGGTCGTACAGCTGCTCGATGACGAGGTTTCCGCCGATGGGCTCGTAGGCGAGGAAGCCCCAGCCCGATCCCTGGAGGCCCAGGGCAGCGGCGGAGAACTGTGCACGGAAGGCATCGAAGGAGCCGAAGGCGTCATCGATCGCGGCAGCCAGCTCGCCCTCGGGCTTGTCGCCGCCGTCCGGGGAGAGGTTCTTCCAGAACACGGAGTGGTTGATGTGGCCGCCGGTGTGGAACGCGAGGTCCTTGGAAAGCCGGTTGATGTTGGCGAAGTCGCCCTTTTCGCGCGCCTCGGCCAACTGGGCGAGGGCGTTGTTGGCGCCTGCCACGTAGGCGGCGTGGTGCTTGCTGTGGTGCAGTTCCATGATCCGCGCGGAAATGTGCGGTTCGAGGGCGGCGTAGTCGTAGCTGAGTTCCGGCAATACGTACTCGGTCACAAAATCCTCCAATATCGTGGACCCGTCAGGCCCGGTTGGTAACTCTCGGATTGTGCATCCGGGCAGCTGGTGCCCGGAATTATTTTTGATTCTATGGGGCGGTTACTCGTCCAGCATTTCGGGCGTCACATTGGCGTCCGTTCCGGGAATGCCCAGGTCAAGGGCGCGCTTGTCCGCCATGGCCAGCAGCCGGCGGATCCTGCCGGCAATAGCATCCTTGGTCATGACGGGGTCGGCCAGGCGGCCCAGCTCGTCCAGGCTGGCCTGCTTGTGCGCCACCCGCAGTTCGCCTGCGTACTTCAGGTGGTCCGGAACGTCGTCGCCGAGGATTTCCAGTGCCCGGTCCACCCTTGCCCCTGCCGCCACCGCTGCCTGTGCGGAACGGCGCAGGTTGGCGTCGTCGAAGTTGGCGAGGCGGTTGGCGGTTGCCCTGACCTCCTTGCGCATGCGGCGCTCCTCCCAGACCATCAGGGCGTCGTGGGCTCCCATGCGGGTCAGGAGTGCGGCGATGGTGTCACCGTCGCGGATCACCACCCGGTCCACTCCCCTGACTTCCCTGGCCTTGGCCTGGATGTCCAGGCGGCGGGCCGCGCCCACCAGGGCCAGGGCGGATTCCGGCCCCGGGCAGGTGACCTCCAGCGATGATGACCGGCCGGGTTCCGTGAGGGAGCCGTGGGCCAGGAAGGCCCCGCGCCAGACGGCCTCGGCGTCCGCCGCGGAACCGTTCACGACGGCGGACGGCAGGCCGCGCACGGGGCGTCCGCGTCCGTCCAGGAGGCCGGTCTGGCGTGCCAGCGCCTCGCCGTCACGGACTACGCGGACCACGTAGCGGCTGGCGCGCCGGAGTCCGCCGGCGGAAACGACGATGATTTCGCTTTGGTGTCCGTAGACCTCTGCGATGGCGGCACGGAGCCTGCGCGCCGTAGAGGCCAGGTCCACTTCCGCCTCGATGACGATCCGGCCGGAGATGATGTGCAGTCCCCCGGCAAACCGGAGCATGGCGGAAACCTCAGCCTTGCGCACTGATGACTTCTTAATGTCCAGACGGGACAGTTCTTCCTTGACTGATGCTGTCAGTGCCATGGCACCTTCCTAACTGTTCCCAAAAATGTCCTGGTACGCCGTCGCCAGCCGCAGCGGCTCGTGGACAGGGCGGCGTCCCGACGCCCCTACTTTACCCAAGACCACCTCTGCGCCGATCATGCCGGCGGCCTTCTCGAACTCCCGGCGGTCCGGTATGGAGGTGGGATCGGCCAGGACCACGTCCACGCTGAACTCCGGCGCGTAGCGCCGCAGGACGTGGAGATGGTCCGCCGCCGTCATGCCCGTGGTTTCCTTGGTGTCCGTGGCAAGGTTCATGGTCAGGCAGCGTTTGGCGGGGGTGCTGCAGAGGGCCTGGCGCATCTCCGGCAGGAGCAGGTGCGGCAGGACGGACGTGTACCAGGAGCCCGGACCCAGGACCACCCAGTCCGCCAGTTCGATGGCCGTCAGGGCGTCCGTGCAGGCCGGCGCCGCTTTCGGCAGGAGGCGGACCTCCTCGAGTGAGCCTGCCACGGCACAGCGGGCCTGGCCGTGGATGGTTTGCAGCGCGGTTGAGCCGTCAGGTGCGGTCACGCGCACATCACCTTCAATGGTGAGTGGCACGGTGGACATGGGCAGGACCTGGCCGCGGGCGCCCAGCAGGGCACCCGCCCATTTGAGCCCTGCGACGGTGTCCCCCAGCAGTTCCCAGAGCGTGACGATCAGCAGGTTCCCCATGGCGTGCTCGTCCAGCGATCCGCCGGGTCCCTTTGCGGCGCGGAACCGGTGCTGCATGACATCGCGCCAGGTACGGCCCCAGTCGGTGTCGTCGCAGAGCGCAGACAGCGCCATGCGGAGGTCTCCCGGCGGAAGGACACCGTACTCCTCGCGCAGACGCCCCGACGACCCGCCGTCGTCCGCCACTGTGACCACAGCGGTGAGTTCGGAGGTGAGCAGGCGGAGCGCGGACAGCGAGGCCGCAAGGCCGTGGCCGCCGCCCAGGGCCACCACGTTGGGGCCCTTGTCCTGCTGGCCCGAGCCCTTGCCGGCGGCAGGCGGCACCAGGGGCAGTGCTCCGGTGAAAAGTGCCATTATTCGCGGCCCAGATCCCGGTGCGCGGTGGTCACCGTGACCCGGGGGTACTGCGCAAGTTTCTTGGAAAGTTCCACGGCGACCGCAACGGAGCGGTGCTTGCCGCCCGTACAGCCGACGGCGATGGTGGCGTAGTGCTTGTTCTCCCTGCGGTAGCCCTCCAGGACGGGTTCGAGTGCCAGGACATACCGGTCCACGAAGTTCTTGACGCCTTCGGCCTCGAGCACGTAGTCGCTGACGTCCTTGTCCAGGCCCGTCAGCGGGCGCAGCTGCGGTACCCAGTGCGGGTTGGGGATGAACCTGACATCGGCCACATAGTTGGCGTCCACCGGCAGGCCGTACTTGAAGCCAAAGCTCATGACATTCAGCCGAAGCGCCACCGGACCGGTTTCGCTGAACAGTTCGGTGATGGCGGTGGCCAGCCCGTGGACGTTGTAGTTGGAGGTGTCGAGGACGACGTCGGAGCTGTCGCGCAGTTCCTGCAGCAGCTCACGTTCGGCAGCGATGCCGTCCAGGATCCGTCCGCCGCCCTGCAGCGGATGGGGCCGCCGCCCCTGTTCGAACCGCCGGACCAGGACGTTGTCGCTGGCGTCGAGGAACAGGACGCGGAAGGTGACACCGCTCGCGGCGAGTGCGCCCAGGGCTGCGCGGATGTCCGCGAAAAGGCCCTTGCTGCGGACGTCGATCACCACTGCCAGCCGGGGGATGGACTGCGGGGCGTGCGAAACAAGCTCCGCCAGCGTGCCCAGCATCTGGGGCGGGAGGTTCTCCACGACATACCAGCCATGGTCCTCCAGGGCGTCCGCGGCGGTGCTCCGCCCGGCGCCGGACATTCCGGTGACCACCAGCAGTTCCGCTTCGAGCGGTTTGACGGGCTCCAGCCCGTCCTGATCCGCTCCGGATCCCGCCGTCGTGTCTGCCATGAAGCCTGCCCCGTTTCCTCGTTGTCCACCGGCAGCCGTGATGGCACTGCCCGTCCTTTACCCTAGCTAAATTTCCGGGAACTCCGCTAAGTCTCGATGATTTCGCCGGTGGTCATGTTGATCGCGGGCACGGCAACGGCCTCGGGCCCGTCAGCGGCGAAGTGGTTCACGATGGCGCTGGCGAGTGCCGGACCAATCCCCTTTGCCTGCGAAAGCTCTTCCACGGTTGCGGCCTTCACGCCCTTGACCGATCCAAAGTGGGCCAGCAGGGCCTTGCGCTTGGAGGCGCCCAGGCCCGGAACAGCGTCCAGCGCGGACACGGTCATGGCCTTGCCGCGCTTTTGCCGGTGGAAGGTGATGGCGAAGCGGTGCGCCTCGTCACGGATCCGCTGGAGCAGGTACAGGCCCTGGGAGGTCCGGGGCAGGATGACGGGAAAGTCGCTGTCCGGAAGCCACACCTCCTCCAGCCGCTTGGCCAGGCCCACCACGTAGACGTCGTCGATGCCCAGGTCCTTCAGGGCGCGGGCCGCTGCGTTCACCTGTGGCTGCCCGCCGTCCACCACCACCAGGTTGGGCGGGTAGGCGAACCTGGCCTTGGGGGCAGGAGTGGTGGTGTCCAGCACGGCGCTGTCCGCGTCCGGTTCCAGGCCGTCGGATGCCAGGACGGATTCGTCCACCTGCGCGGACTTGTCCTGCAGGTAGTGCCGGAACCGCCGGGTCAGGACATCATGCATGGCCGCCGTGTCATCGGCGGCCGCGGGGCCGGTAATGGAGAACTTGCGGTAGTCCGACTTCTTGGGCAGCCCGTCCTCCACCACCACCATGGATGCCACCACGTTGGTGCCCTGGACATGGGAGACGTCGAAGCATTCGATCCGGAGCAGGGGCACGGGCAGGTCCAGTGCCTCCTGGAGTTCCTGGAGGGCCTGGGACCTGACGGTGAGGTCCCCGGCGCGCCGCGTCTTGTGCAGCTTCAGCGCGTGCTCGGCATTCTCGCGGACGGTGGACATTAGCGCCGCCTTGTCTCCGCGCTGCGGCATCCGGATGTCCACCTTGGCGCCACGGATGCCGCCCAGCCATTTGGCAAGGTCCTCCGCGTTGCTGGGCGCCACGGGCACCAGGACTTCGCGCGGCAGCCGGCCATGGGTGTCGCCGTCCTCGCCGTAGACCTGCTGGAGCAGGTGCTCCACCAGGTCCGGAGTGGTGAAATCCTCCACCTTTTCCACCACCCAGCCGCGCTGGCCGCGGATCCTGCCGCCGCGGACGTGGAACACCTGGACGGCGGCTTCCAGCTCATCCTCATGCAGGGCGAAGACGTCTGCATCCGTGTCCTCGGACAGCACCACGGCGTTCCGTTCGAAGACCTTGCGCAGGGCCGTGATGTCGTCGCGGAGCCGGGCGGCGTGCTCATAGTCCAGCTTCGCCACGGCGTCGGCCATCTGCTTTTCCAGCTTGTTGATGAACCGCTTGGCCTCGCCTCCCATGAAGGCGCAGAAATCCTCGGCAAGTGCCTTGTGGTCCTCCGGCGAGATCCGGCCCACGCAGGGCGCGGAGCACTTGTCGATGTATCCCAGCAGGCACGGCCGCCCGCTGGCCTCCGCCCGCTTGAAGACGCCGGCGCTGCAGCTCCGGACCTGGAAGACGCGGAGCAGGGTGTCCATGGTCTCGCGGATGGCCCCGGCGGTGTACGGGCCGAAGTAGCGGGTCCCCTTCCGCTTGTCCCCCCGCATGACTTGTACCCGGGGGTACTTTTCGTTCATGGTCACGGCGAGGTAGGGATAGGTCTTGTCGTCCCGGAACACCACATTGAACCGGGGCTTGAATTCCTTGATCCAGGTGTATTCCAGCTGCAGCGACTCGAGTTCGCTGCCAACGACCGTCCACTCGACGCTGCTGGCCGCGTGCACCATGGCATAGGTCTTGGGCAGCAGTCCGGCCGGGTTGGCGAAATACGAGTTCAGCCTGGACCGCAGGCTTTTCGCCTTGCCCACATAGATGACCCGGCCGTGCGGATCACGGAACCGGTATACGCCCGGGTTGGTGGGGATTTCACCGGTTTTGGGCCGGTAACTTGCTGGATTTGCCACCTATCAAGTCTACTGAGTCGCGCCGGGTCTCCCTGCCAGCCGGCCAGGACGGGGTCCGTTCCGGCTGTCCCTGGCCGGCTTGCCGGCTATTCCGGGGTCTTGCTCTGGTTGTAACTGGCCGAACGTTCCTGGCCGCTGAGTTCGGCGATGGCGTCCATGATGCGGTCCGTGACCTCGCGGCGGGCAGGCAGGGAGTGGTCCGGGCCGGTCTTGTCGAAGTACAGCGGCTCCCCCACCTTCATGGTGAAGTGCTGCGGCCTGACCCCCTTCTCGCCGGCGCGCTGCAGCTTCTCGGTGCCGATCAGGCCCACGGGAATCACCGGCGCCCCGGTAGTGAGCGCCAGCCAGCCGACCCCGGTGCGTCCCCGGTAGAGGATGCCGTCCCGGGAACGGGTTCCCTCAGGGTAGATGCCGATGCCGCGGCCTGACTCCAGGATGTCCAGCAGTGTCTTGAGCGCCTGGACACTTGCGGCCTGTTCGCCGCGCTCCACCGGAATGGAGCCCACGGATTCGAAGAACGCCTTCATGACCTTGCCCTTGACGCCGCCGGTGGTGAAGTATTCGGCTTTGGCGAAGAAGGCGACCGGCCGCGGCATCAATGCCTGGACGATCACGCTGTCGAAGAAGGACAGGTGGTTGGGAGCCACGATAAACGGGCCGTCGGAGGGGACATTGTCCAGCCCGACGACGGTGGGCCGGCAGGTGCCGGAGATCAGGTTGCGGGTGGTCCAGCGGACGGCATCAAACATTTCCATCGTTGCTCACCCCGCTCATTGCCGCGACGTGGACGGCCTGCAGACGCTCGATGACCGCGACCAGCTCCTCATCGGTGCTGACGACAGCCACGGAGCCGGCTTCCTCCAGTTCCCCGTCCGGAGCGAACCCCCATGCGACGCCGATGCAGTCCAGTCCGTTGGCGATGGCCCCGGACACGTCCTGGGCGCGGTCCCCCACCATAATGGCGTGCTGCGTGTCCAGATCCCGCAGGGCGGCGGCGATGATCTGGGTCTTGCCCAGGGGAACACCGTCCACTGCCGCTTCGTCATCGCCGGAGCCGTGGATTCCGTGGAAGAGGCCGTCGATGCCATGATGCGCCAGCACCGTATGCGCCAGACGCTGTGGCTTTTGGGTGGCTACTGCCACAGGCCGGCCCGCTGCGGCGAAGGATTCAAGGATCCCGCGGATGCCCGGGTACAGCCGGCTTTGGGCGATTCCGGTGGCCACGTAGTGTTCGCGGTACCGGCGGACCACCTCTTCCAGGCGGTCCGCCGGTACCTTTGCCACGTTGAGCAGGGAATCGCTCAGCTTGGGGCCGATCATCGCGTTGAGCAGGTCCTGGCCGGGAACCGGGAGCCCCAGTCCGCGGAGGGCCGCGGCAATCCCCTCGGTTATGCCACCTGCCGGGTCGACAAGAGTGCCGTCCAGGTCAAAGATCACGGGCACTGTTGTTGAAGTCACCGGGTTAGTTTCTCATGACAGCAGGAGTGCCTGAAACTCGCATTCCCCGTGAGGAATATTTCCGTGGAATTTCCTCCGGTCAGCCGAGTATCTCGGCCAGGAACTTCCCGGTGTGGCTGGTGCCGGACTTGGCCACCTGCTCCGGCGTTCCGGCCGCGACAATCTGGCCGCCGCCCGAACCGCCGTCGGGCCCGAGGTCAACCAGCCAGTCGGCACTCTTGATGACGTCCAGGTTGTGCTCGATGGTGATCACCGTGTTCCCCTTGTCCACCAGCCCCTGAAGGACCATCAGCAGCTTGCGGATGTCCTCGAAGTGCAGGCCAGTGGTGGGCTCGTCCAGGACGTAGATGCTGCGGCCGTTGGAGCGCTTCTGCAGCTCCGCCGCGAGCTTGACGCGTTGCGCTTCACCGCCGGAGAGGGTGGTGGCGGGCTGTCCGAGGCGGACATACCCGAGTCCCACGTCCACCAGGGTGTTCAGGTGCCGTGCGATGGGCGAGAAGGCCGCGAAGAACTCGGCGCCCTCTTCGATGGGCATGTTGAGGACGTCGGCGATGGTCTTGCCCTTGTAGTGCACCTCCAGGGTCTCCCGGTTGTAGCGCGCACCGTGGCACACCTCGCAGGGGACGTACACGTCAGGCAGGAAGTTCATCTCGATCTTCAGCGTGCCGTCGCCGGAGCAGGCCTCGCAGCGGCCGCCTTTGACGTTGAACGAGAAACGGCCGGGCAGGTAGCCGCGGACCTTGGCCTCGGTGGTTTCGGCGAAGAGCTTGCGGATGTTGTCGAAGACACCGGTGTACGTGGCCGGGTTGGACCGCGGCGTGCGGCCGATGGGGCTTTGGTCTACATGGACCACCTTGTCGAGGTGCTCCAGGCCCTGGACCGTCTTGTGCCGTCCGGCCACCTGCTTGGCGCCGTTGAGCTTGTTGGCCAGCACCTTGTAGAGGATTTCATTGACCAGGGTGGACTTGCCCGAACCACTCACGCCCGTCACCGCGGTGAAAAGACCCAGCGGGAAGGCTGCGTCGACGTTCAGGAGGTTGTTCTCCCGTGCGCCCAATACCTTGATCTCGCGCTTCTTGTCGTACTTGCGCCGCTTCCGGGGCACCTCGATGGCCTTGCGGCCGGACAGGTAGTCGCCGGTCAGGGACTCCTTGTTCTCCAGCAACTCCTTGTAGGTCCCCGAGTGGACCACCTGGCCGCCATGCTCGCCCGCGCCGGGTCCGACGTCCACGATCCAGTCGGCCACGTGGATGGTGTCCTCGTCGTGCTCCACGACGATCAGGGTGTTTCCCATGTCGCGGAGCCGGGTGAGGGTTTCGATGAGCCTGCGGTTGTCCCGCTGGTGCAGCCCAATGGAGGGTTCATCCAGGACGTAGAGGACGCCCACCAGGCCGGAGCCGATCTGGGTGGCGAGCCGGATGCGCTGCGCTTCGCCGCCGGACAGGGTGGCCGAGGGGCGCTCCAGGTTGAGGTATTCCAGCCCCACGTCCAGCAGGAAGGTCAGGCGGGCCTGGATCTCCTTGAGGACCTGGTGGGCGATCTGCGCCTCGCGCCCGGTCAGCACCAGGTTGTTGAGGAAATCCGCGCAGTCCCGCATGGGCAGGGCGGCAACCTCGGCGATGGACTTGCCGTTGATCAGCACCGACAGGGATGCCGGGTTGAGCCGCGCGCCGTTGCAGGCGGGGCAGGGAACCTGCCGCATGTACTCCTCGTAGCGGTCGCGGGCCCAGTCGGAATCGGTCTCGCCGTGCTTGCGGTGGACGTACTGGATGGCGCCTTCAAACCCGGTGCTGTACTTGCGTTCGCGGCCAAAGCGGTTGCGGTACTGCACCACCACCTTGTGGTCCTTGCCGTGCAGGATGGTCTGGCGCACGTCCTTGCCCAGCTTCTCCCACGGCGTGGTCATGGAGAAGCCAACCTCCTTGGCCAGGCCCTCGAGGAGCCGGTTCCAGTACTCCGTGGTGGCAGTACCCAGTGACCAGGGCGCGATGGCTCCCTCCGACAGGGAGAGTTCCGGGTTGGGAACAATGAGTTCCTCGTCAACCTCGAGGCGGGTGCCGATGCCGCTGCAGGCGGCGCAGGCGCCGAAGGGGTTGTTGAACGAGAAGGAGCGCGGCTCGATTTCGTCGATGGCCAGGGGGTGCTCGTTGGGGCAGGCGAGGTTCTCGGAGAACGCCCGGATCCTTTCGGGGGCGTCCGCGTCCACGTCGACGAACTCCGCCAGGACCCGGCCCTCGGCCAGTCCCAGCGCGGTCTCGATGGAGTCGGTGAGCCGCTGGCTGATGCCTTCCTTGACCACCAGGCGGTCAACCACCACTTCGATGGTGTGCTTGAACTGCTTGCCCAGCTTGGGGGGATCGTTGAGCTGGACGAGGTTGCCGTCCACCCGCGCCCGGGAGTAGCCCTTTGCGGTGAGTTCCTTGAAGAGGTCCACGAACTCGCCCTTGCGGCCACGCACCACCGGCGCCAGGACCTGGAAGCGGGTTCCCTCGTCGAGTTCGAGGAGCTGGTCCACAATCTGCTGCGGCGTCTGCTTTGACACGGGTTCACCACAGACGGGGCAGTGCGGCCTGCCGACGCGCGCCCACAGCAGGCGCATGTAGTCGTAGATCTCGGTGATGGTACCTACAGTGGACCGCGGGTTCTTGCTGGTGGATTTCTGGTCGATGGATACAGCCGGGGAGAGCCCTTCGATGAAATCGACGTCGGGCTTGTCCACCTGGCCCAGGAACTGGCGTGCGTAGGCGGACAGCGATTCGACGTAACGGCGCTGGCCTTCGGCAAAGATTGTGTCGAACGCCAGCGAGGACTTGCCGGATCCGGAGAGGCCGGTGAAGACGATCATGGCGTCGCGCGGCAGGTCGAGGTCCACGTTGCGCAGGTTGTGCTCCCGCGCGCCCTTCACCACGAGGCGGGAGAGGTCCGGGCGCTGCGGGGCGGCGGCGGCAGGGACCGCGAAGGACGTGGAGGGGGCAGGGGTTTCTTCAGCTACGGCTTTAGGCACCCCATTATGCTAATCGAAAACTTTTTCGAACACTCGCGGTTCCGCCGTCAGGGAACATCGTAGGCGGCCGCCAGGATTTTCACGGCCTCGGCAAAGCTGGCCCCTTGGGATTTGGCGACGGCGGCGTATGCGGCGGCTGCGGCGGACAGGCCGCCCAGGCGCTCGTCACGCGCGGCAACCACCGTACCGTTCCGGCCACGGGTGGTGACGATCCCGGCGGCCTCCAGTTCCTTGTACGCCCTGGCCACGGTGTGCGGGGCGACGTCGAGCTTCTCCGCCAGGGCCCGCACGGCAGGCAGCCTGGTGCCCGGCGCCAACGCGCCGCTGTCCGCCAGATGGATGACCTGAAGCCGGAGTTGCTCGAACAGCGCCACGCTGCTGGCCGGGTTGGGGCGCCAGGACCCCGGGAAGTCGCCTGCGGCGCTCACAGGCCGCCCTCCAGGATGCCCGCACGGCCGTCGCGTTCGGCGAACTGTGCGTTGTACAGCCGGGCGTAGTAGCTGTTGGCGGCAAGGAGGCTGTCATGCGTGCCCTGCTCGACGATCTGTCCATGGTCCATGACGAGAATTAGATCAGCGTTCCGGATGGTGGACAAACGGTGGGCAATCACGAAACTGGTCCGCCCCTGGCGCAGCCGCTGCATCGCCTGGCGGATGAGCACCTCCGTCCTGGAATCGACCGAACTTGTGGCCTCATCCAGGACCAGCACACTGCGCCCGGCGAGCTGCGCCCTGGCGATGGTGATGAGCTGCCGCTGCCCCTGGCTGAGCTGCTCGCCGCCGTTCTCCAGGACTGTGTCGTAGCCGCGCGGCAGGGACCTGATGAAACGGTCCGCGTGCGTTGCCTCCGCGGCGGCAACTATGGCCGCATCCGCAGCGCCTGGCAGCCCGTAGGCGATGTTTTCCCGGATGGTCCCGGCAAAAAGCCAGGAATCCTGGAGCACCACGCCGAACCTGCCCCGCAGCTGGTCGCGGGGAATTTCCGCGATGTCCCTTCCGCCCATGGTGATCCTGCCGGACGAAGGTTCCAGGAACCGCATCAGCAGGTTCACCACGGTGCTCTTGCCCGCGCCCGTGTGCCCCACGATGGCCACCGCCTGGCCCGGTGCCACCGTGAAGGTGAGGTTGCTGACCGCCGGAACGGAACCGGGATAGCTGAAGGTGACGTCATGGAAGACGATGCGGCCGGCGGCGGGAGCGCCGGCCGCTGCGCCGGCCGGTTCCTGGAGGTCTTCCCCGGCATCGAGGAGCACGAAAACCCTTGCCGCCGAGGCTGCGCAGGACTGAATAACGTTGAGCAGGCCGCCGATTTGCCCCACCGGCTGGGTGAACAGCCGGCTGAATTGGATGAAGGCCTGGACGCCGCCGATGGTCATGGCGCCTGCGATGACCTGCAGCGCACCCACCACTGCGACAGCAATGTAATTGAGGTTGGACATCAGCACCATCAGCGGCTGGACCACACCGGCTGAGTACTGGGCTTTGGCTGCCGCCCGGGCCAGGCGGCCGTTGCTGCGGCTGAAGACCTCCGTGGCCTGCGCCTGCCGGCCAAAGGCCTTGATGACTTCATGCCCGCTGATGAATTCCTCCACGTGCGCGTTGAGTTCGCCGGTCTCCTTCCATTGCCTGGCGAAATGCTCCTGGGACCGCCGGGCCACCAGGACGGTGATCCAGGTGGAAACGGGGACGCTGGCAATGGCAATGGCCGCGAGCAGCGGCGAGATCCACAGCATCATGGCCAGCGACCCGCACAGCATCAGGACGGACACGATGAGCTGGGTCAGAACCTGGTTCAGGGCCTGGGCAATGTTGTCGATGTCGTTGGTGGCCCGGCTCAGGACATCCCCGCGGGAGCGTTCCCGGAAATACGTGGAGGGGAGCCGGTGCAGCTTGTCCTCAAGCGCTGCTCGCAGGCCATACATAAGTCCCTGCACCGCACGTGCCGTCAGAGCGCCCTGGATCCAGTTGAAGAGGGAAGCGAAAACATACATCAAGGCCACGGCTGCCAGCAGGACTCCGAGGCGCTGGTCCAGGCTTCCCTGGAAGATGCCCTGCACCACCATGTCCGTGGCGTCGCCCAGATACTTGGGGGCGGCAACGTTGACCCCTGCGAAGGCGCACGTTGCCGCCACGGCCCCCAGCATCTGCAACCGGAACGGGCGCAGCAGGCCAAGGAGCCTGCGGGCGGTCGGCCAGAACCTGTGCGCCGTTTCCGCGGATTCCTCCACCGCCGTCACAGCGTGCCGTCCAGCGCGAGCTGGGATTCTGCGATTTCCCGGTAGGTGGCGGACGTTTCCAGCAGCTCCCTGTGCGTTCCCTGCGCAACCAGCCGGCCGTCGTCGAGCACCAGGATGAGATCCGCGTCTTCGACCGCGGAAATGCGCTCGGCCACGATGATGACCGTTGCGGCGGCGAGCGCCTGGTCAAGTGCGCGCCGCAGCCTGGTGTCGGTGTCATAGTCCAGCGCGGAGAAGCTGTCGTCAAAGAGGTAGAGGGGCGCTTTGCGCAGGAGGGCCCTGGCGATGCAGAGCCTTTGCCGCTGGCCGCCCGACAGGCTGGCGCCGCCCTGGCCGACGGGGGTGGCAAGTCCAAGCGGGAGGTCGCGCATGAAACGCATGGTCTGGGCAGCCTCCAGGACAGCCCACAGTTCCTGGTCCGTGGCGTCGGGGTCCGCCATCCGCAGGTTGTCTGCGATGGTTCCCGTAAAAAGGTGGGAGTGCTGGGGCACGATAGCCATGGCAGCGCGGAGTTGGTCCAGGGGCAGGTGGCGGATGTCGTGGCCGGCAAGGGTGATGCGGCCGTGGGTGGGGTCCAGGAAACGCGGGATCAGGTTCAGCAGCGTGGTCTTGCCGCTTCCGGTGGAGCCCACGATTGCTGTGGTGGTACCGGGAGCTGCCGTGAAACTGATGTCCGCGAGCACGGGCGCTTCTGCTCCCGGATAAGAGAAGGCGACATCCTGGAACGCCAGCGTTGCCTGCCGCCCCGGCAGCACGGCGCCGGGCGGTGGAAGCGCGGCTGCCTTGTCACTGGCTGCCTTGTCACTGGCTGCCCTGTCGCTGGCCGCTCGGTCACTGGCCGCAGTGTGATTGCCCGGATCGCCGACGGACGGCTCGGTGTCAAGGACCGCCTGGATGCGTTCCGCGCAGACTGCCGCCCGCGGCGCCGTCATGAGCACGTACATGGACATCATGATCGCCAGCAGTATCTGCATGATGTAGGCGATGAACGCCGTGAGCGCCCCAAGGTTCATCTGGCCTGCCTGGATCCGGTGCCCGCCGAACCACACCACCGCAACCGAGCTGGTATTGACCACCAGCATGATGATGGGCAGCATCCCCGCCACCAGGAGCGCGGACTGCAGGTTGTTGGCGGTGAGGCCGGCGTTGGTTTCCGCAAACCGCCGGACCTCATGGCCCTGGCGGACAAAGGCGCGGATGACATCCACCCCGATGATCTGCTCGCGAAGAATCCCGCCGGACCGGTCCAGCAGGTCCTGGCCCTCACGGTAGAGCGGAATCAGCCGCCTGACAATCAGGTACATGATCAGCAGGAGCAGGGGCACGATGACGATCACCACCAGGGACAGCGCAACATCCTGCTGCACGGCCAGGACGATGCCGCCTACGCCCATGGCGGGCCCGGCAAAGAGCATGGTGAAGACAAGCACCGCGAAGGCCTGGATCTGCTGGACATCGTTGGTGGCGCGGATGGTCAGGCTCTGTGTTCCGAACAGGGCCACGTCCTGGGAGGACAGGGACTGGATCCGGGTGAAAACCTCGGCCCGCAGGCGGTGCCCGATCCTCATGGCCACCACCGCCCCAAGGTAGCCGGCAGCAATGGCGGACGCTGCCTGCACCACGGCAATGACGGCCATGAGCACGCCAAGGCGCGAGACCACCCCCGGCTCCCCTGCGACAATCCCGTCATCGATAATGGCGGCGTTCACGGTGGGCAGCAGCAGGTTTGCCGCCGCCTGGATCAGCTGAAGGAAAACGATCGCCCATACATACGCGTATTGACCGGCAAGCTGCCGCTTCACGAGTCCGACCAGCAAAATACCCCCTGTAAATGCATGGGCCGAAGAGGGGGCCAGCGGCTTGACCCCTAAACCACAGTCGCCATTGTAAGCCAGATCACTTTTCACTGCTGTCACAGCCTGTGACGGGCGTGGAAAACCCGTTGGCCGGGTACCGGTTAGCCGGCTTTGCGGCCCACTGCGAAGATGCGGCGGAAAGGCAAAACGGTGCCGTGGACCCCGCGGGGGTAGGCGTCCCGCAAAGAGGCCGCGTACTCGGTCTCGAAACTCCTGGCGTCCTCCTCGCCCAGGGCGGCCATCACGGGCCGCAGTGCCGTGCCCCGGACCCATTCCAGCACGGGGTCCGGCCCCGGCAGGACCTGCAGGTAGGTGGTTTCCCACGCATCCGCCGCGCAGCCGGCGTCGAGCAGGATCCGCAGGTATTCCTCCGGCTCCCCCACGGCCTCCCCGCCCCGCAGCACACCGTCCAGCTTTGCAGCCCAGCGGTCCGATCCCGCGAGGTCCCGCATCAGGGAGTGCGAGGGGGCGTTGAAATTTCCGGGTACCTGCAGGGCGAACCAGGCCCCCGGCCGGAGCACTTCCAGCCACTTGCGCAACATGTCCTGGTGGCCCGGAACCCACTGCAGGGCGGCGTTGCTGACCACAACGTCCGTCTCCGGACTGGGCATCCAGCCCTCGATGCCGGCCTGCTCAAAGCGAAGGGAGGGCTTCTCCTCCGCCAGTGCCGACGCCTTTGCCAGCATGTCCGCGGAGGAATCCAGGCCCAGGACCCGGGCGCCCGGCCAGCGGTCAGCCAGGGTTGCCGTCAGGTTCCCTGGCCCGCAGCCCAGGTCAACCACGCGCTTGGGCCGGTCGGCATGGATCCGGGCCGTGAGATCGAAGAACGGCCGGTTCCGGTAGTCGCCGAACTGGACATACTTGGCGGGGTCCCACTTCATGAATCTCTCCAGCTTCTGACGCGCACACGGGCAAGGCGTAGCCTAACCCGCCAGGGACTCCGGATCCGGCCGCAACGTGGCACTAAGGTTGAAGTCAATGAAACTCGTTGACCAGCTGATCGATCTGCCCGCCCCCGCCCCATCCGCCGCCGTCGACCCCGACGCCCTTTACACCCGGTTCGTGGAGTGGACGGAAAGCCGGGGCCTGTCGCTGTACCCGGCACAGGACGAGGCCATCATGGAGCTGGCAACCGGGGCGAACGTCATCCTGGCCACGCCCACCGGCTCAGGGAAGTCCCTGGTGGCCATTGCGGCGCACTTCCAGGCCATGTCCCAGGGCCGCCGAAGCTATTACACGGCACCGATCAAAGCCCTGGTGTCCGAGAAATTCTTCGCGCTCTGCGACATCTTCGGAGCAGAGAACGTGGGCATGATCACCGGCGACTCCGGGGTGAACCAGGATGCTCCCATCATCTGCTGCACCGCCGAGATCCTGGCCAACATCGCGCTCCGGGAAGGCGCCGCAGCCGAACTCGGTGCGGTGATCATGGACGAGTTCCACTTCTACTCCGACCCGCAGCGCGGCTGGGCCTGGCAGGTCCCCCTCCTGGAGCTTCCGCAGGCCCAGTTCCTGCTGATGTCCGCCACCCTGGGCGATGTCACCCGGTTCGAGGAGGGGCTCACGGCGCTGACCGGACGTGCCACCACCACCGTCAGTTCCGCCGAACGGCCCATTCCGCTGCACTACTACTACCACCAGACACCCGTCCACGAGACGCTGGAGGAGTTGTTGTCCACCCGGCAGGTGCCCGTCTATGTGGTGCACTTCAGCCAGCTCGAAGCGATCGACCGTGCCCAGAACCTGATGAGCATCAACGTGTGCACCCGGGAGGAAAAGGACAAAATCGCGGAGCTGATCGCCAACTTCCGGTTTGCCGCGGGCTTTGGGAAGACGCTTAACCGCCTGGTCCGCCATGGGATCGGTGTGCACCACGCCGGAATGCTGCCCAAGTACCGGCGGCTGGTGGAGCAACTGGCGCAGGCGGGGCTGCTGAAGGTCATTTGCGGCACGGACACCCTGGGCGTGGGCATCAACGTCCCCATCCGGACGGTGCTGCTCACGGCTTTGAGCAAGTACGACGGCGTCCGCACCCGGCTGCTCAACCCGCGTGAGTTCCACCAGATTGCGGGCAGGGCGGGCCGTGCGGGCTACGACACCGCCGGGACAGTGGTGGTGCAGGCACCCGAGCACGTGACTGAGAACGTCAAGGCGATGGCCAAGGCCACCGCCAAGTTCGGCGATGACCAGAAGAAGCTCCGCCAGGTGGTGAAGAAAAAGCCGCCCGAGGGCTTCGTCTCCTGGGGTGAGCCCACGTTCAAGCGGTTGGTGGAATCGGTACCGGACCCGCTGACGTCCAGCTTCACGGTAACGCACGCCATGTTGATGAACCTGATGGAGCGGCCCGGCGACCCGTTCGCGGCGGCCCGGCGGCTGCTCACCGAAAACCACGAGCCGCGCGCTTCCCAGCTGCGGCTGATGAAGAAGGCCCTGGGCATTTACCGGGAACTGCTGGCCGCCGAAGTGATCGAACGCATCCCGCCGGAGGAGCAAGGCCCCGATGGCCGTTCCGTCCGGCTGACCGTCCATCTGCAGCCGAACTTCGCGCTGAACCAGCCGCTCTCCCCCTTTGCGCTTGCCGCACTGGAGCTCCTTGACCCGGAGTCGCCGTCGTACGCCCTGGACGTGGTGTCCGTGATCGAGGCGACCCTGGAGAAACCGCGGCAGATACTGTCGGCGCAGCAGAAGAAGGCGCGCGGCGAAGCGGTGGCCGCCATGAAGGCTGAGGGCATCGACTACGACCAGCGGATGGCCATGCTGGACGAGGTCACCTACCCCCAACCGCTCGCGGAGATCCTGGGCGAGGCGTTCGAGGTCTACCGGAAGGCCGCGCCGTGGGTGGGCGACTTTGAGCTTGCACCCAAGTCGGTAGTGCGCGACATGTACCAGCGGGCGATGAACTTTGGCGAATTCGTCCAGTTCTACGGCCTGGCCCGGTCCGAAGGAATCGTGCTGCGGTACCTTGCCGATGCCTTCAAGGCGTTGCGCCAGACTGTTCCGCAGGACATGCTTCGCGAGGACCTGGAAGACCTGACCGCCTGGCTGGGTGAGCTGGTGCGGCAGGTGGACTCCAGCCTCCTGGACGAATGGGAGGAGCTGGCCTCCGGGGCGGCGCCGACGCCGCATGACGCGCCGCCTCCCCCGCCGCCGTCGCTCACCTCCAACATCCGCGCTTTCCGGGTGATGGTGCGCAACGAGATGTTCCGGCGGGTGGAACTGTTCGCTGACGAGGACGCCACGGCGTTGGGCGAGCTCGACGGCGGTTCCGGGTGGGGTGCCGAACGCTGGGAAGACGCGCTGGACGACTACTTCGACGAACACGATGACATCGGGACCGGGCCCGACGCCCGCGGTCCGGGCCTGCTCATGATCACCGAGGAACCCGGAACGTGGAAGGTGCGCCAGATCTTCGATGACCCGGCGGGCAACCACGACTGGGGGATCTCCGCCGAGGTGGATCTTGCGGGCTCGAATGCCACCGGGACAGCGGTGGTCAAGGTGACGGAGGTTAACCGGCTCTGACACCGACCTGGCCGGGGCAGCCGTCCCGGCGCCGGCGGTAAGCTCGGAGAATGAGTGCAATCCGCCCCGCAACCCGCCACGACGTGCCCGCCATCCTCCGAATGATCCATGAACTGGCCCATTACGAGAAGGAACCCGACGCCGTCCGGAACACGCCCGAGCGCCTGGAACAGGTGCTCTTCGGCGACAACCCCCGCGTATTCGCGGCCATGGCCGAAAACGCGGCGGGCGAGGTGCAGGGCTTCGCGCTGTGGTTCCTGAACTACTCCACCTGGGAGGGCGTTCACGGGATCTACCTGGAGGACCTTTACGTCAGCCCTGAAGCCCGGGGCGAAGGCCACGGCAAGGCGCTGCTGCAGCACCTTGCGGCGATCGCGGTCGAGAATGGCTACGCACGGGTGGAATGGAGCGTGTTGGACTGGAACGAGCCCTCCATCAACTTTTACCGCCGCCTGGGTGCGCGCCCCATGGACGGCTGGTCCACCTTCAGGCTGACCGGCGAATCACTGGACCGGTTCGGCCGGGCCACGTCCCGCGACTCCCTTCCCGCTTCTGCCCGTGGCTGACGCGCGCCGGGTCCAGGCGACCGCCGTCGGGCATGACGTCAAGGCCCGGCATGAATTCCGTGGCATGCGCACGGTGGAGCACTACTTCACAGTCCCGCTGGACCATTTTGCTTCGGAGGATCATGCCGTGGCCGGCGGCCAGCCTCGCGGCGAAACCATCACGGTTTTCGCCCGGGAGTACGTGTCTGCTGCGCACAGCGAAGAAGCCGCCGCGCGGCTGCCCTGGCTCCTCTTCCTGCAGGGCGGCCCGGGCGGCCGCGGCAACAGGTGGGGTTCCCTGGGTGGCTGGAGCAAAGCCGCGGCGCAGGACTTCCGCATCCTGATGCTTGACCAGCGCGGCACGGGCCTCTCCTCGCCCATTGACCGGAACACCCTGCCCGGCCGCGGAAGCGCGGCGGAGCAGGCGGCCTACCTGGAGCACTTCAGGGCGGACTCGATCGTGGCGGACGCGGAGTTGATCCGCCACGCCCTGGAATCACCGCCCTGGACGATTTACGGCCAGAGCTACGGGGGCTTCTGCGCGCTTACCTACCTGTCCTTCGCACCTGCGGGCCTGCGCGAGGTGCTGGTAACCGGCGGCCTTGCCCCGCTCACCGGTTCCGCGGACGACGTGTACCGGGCCACGTACCAGCGGGTGGCGGCCCGCAACGACGAGTACTTCCGCTGGTATCCCGAGGACAGGAACGTTGTGGAGCGGATTGCCCGCCACCTGCGCTCCACGCCGGAATTCCTGCCCGACGGCGGGCCCCTCACCGTGGAGCGGTTCCAGATGGCGGGGGCGTTCCTGGGCGGCAACACGCGCGTGGACAGCCTCCACTACCTGCTCGAGGACGCCTTTGTGGACACGGCGGCCGGACCGCGCCTGTCCGACGCGTTCCTGGAGCAGCTCCAAGGCGTCATCTCCCGCCGGTCCAACCCGCTGTACGCGCTGATGCACGAATCCATCTATGGCCAGGGCCAGGCCACCGATTGGTCAGCGTGGCGGATGCTCGGCGAAAACCCCTGGTTCCGGCCGGATGCCGACCCGCTGCTGCTCACCGGGGAGATGGTGTATCCGTGGTACTTCGAGCAGGACCCTGCCCTCCGGCCCCTGCGGGAAGTGGCGGAACTGCTGGCCGGCAAACAGGACTGGAAGCCGCTGTACGACGCGCGGGTACTGGCCCGCAATACTGTTCCCGTGGCTGCGGCAGTCTACTCGGACGACATCTACGTGGACCGGGAGCTTTCGCTGCGGACCGCCGCTGCGGTGCGCGGGCTGCAGGTCTGGGAGACGGCGGACTTCCATCACGACGGAATCGCCGACGACGGTGAGCGGATTTTTGCCCGCTTGCTGGGCATGGTGCGGTCAGGCGGCCGCTGACCGGCGGTGTGACAGGCGCGTGGCCACCGCTGCGGCCAGGACGGCCGCCCCGATGGTCCCGCCCAGAAGGTTCAGGCCCAGGTAGCCGGCAACACCCAGGACAAGTCCCGACACCGCGCCGCCCAGAGCCCCCGCGGCCCCCATCAGCATGTCGGAGACACCCTGGACCGCCACCCGGGCTCCCTGCCCCACGCTTTCCGCCAGGAGCGTGGAGCCGGAAATCGTGGCCGCAGACCAGCCCATGCCCAGCAGGACCAGCCCGGTGGCCACCGCGGCGGTTGAGGACTGGCCGAACCCGGCAACGGCCACCGCCGCGATCAGCAGCGTGAAGCCGATCATGATGGTCTCCATCCTGCCCGCCCTGTCGGTCAACCAGCCCATGACCGGGGAGAGCGCAAACATCCCGGCGATGTGAAGTGAGATGGTGAAGCCTATGATGACCAGCACGTCCCCCTCGGCAACGTGCCCGGCGTGCGGACCGGGTCCCTCCACGAGGTGCTGGAGGTGCAGCGGCGTCATCGACATCACGCCGACCATCACCGCGTGGGCTGCCACGACGCCCGTCACCGCCAGCAGTGCTGTCCGCGATCCACGGATGGCACGAAGCCCCCGGCTGAGCGAACCCGGGGAGGCAGCTGCGGCGGCCGCGGAGACAGTGGGTGGGGCGTCCATGGGAGGGGCTTGCGAGGGGGCGGCGGCAGCGACCCCGGTTCGCGCTGCCGCCGACGGCGGAACGGCTCCACCAGGGCCGGCGGCCGCACGTTGGCGTGCCAGCAGCAAGGGGTCGGGGCGAAGGCCTGCGAACAGGATTACAGTGGCAATGAGGAGCCCGGCCCCGGAAATCACAAAAGGACCAGCAACCGGAGGCAGGCCCAATGCTGCCCCCACGGCTGTGCCCGGCTGGATCAGGTTGGGTCCGGCAACGGCGCCGACAGTCACGGCCCAGACCACGGTGGACAGCGCCCGCCCGCGGTGTTCGGCAGGAGCGAGATCGACGGCGGCAAACCTTGCCTGCAGGCTCGCGGCCGTGCCCACCCCTATGCCTGCCGATCCAAGCAGCAGCAGGACGAAGAGGCCGGAGACAACGGCCAGCACCATCAGCACGGCGCCTGCCAAAGCGGCCGAGAGACCGGCCACCTGCCCGGCCCGGCGTCCGCGCCGTTCCGCCAGCGATGCCAGCGGCAGTGCCGCGGCCGCGGCCCCGAGGGTCATCACCGTGGCAACGGCACCCGCCCAGGCGCTGGAACCGGAGAGTTCCACGGCCAGGATTGAGCCTATGGAGACGGTTGATCCCGTCCCAAGTCCACTGAATACCTGGGCCACGCTCAAGAGCACAACAGTGCGCCGCTGCACGTGGCGCACGTCCTGCTCCATCACAAGTGTGCGGGCCATGTTCAGAGCATAGTCCCGGCGCGGCGCACGCCACAGGGGTTTTTGCCCGCTGCCTCAGGAAGGGTTAAATGCCGGATCCCGGCCGCGCGTGCGGCCGGGATCCGGCGGATTGGAGCGGGCGGGGGCGCCTAGTCGACGTCGCTGTGGCTCCTGCGGACGTCTTCCTCGAGCCGGGGATCCATCTTGGCAGCCTGCGCCTTGGAGCTGACCAGGCTGGCGACCACGGCGATGATGATGGTGCCCACAATGACGGCAAGGGAGACGAACGTGGGAATCTCCGGCGCCCATTCGATGTGGTGTCCACCGTTGATGAAGGGCAGCTCGTTCACGTGCATGGCGTGCAGGACCAGCTTGACGCCGATGAACGCGAGGATGAAGGACAGTGCGTGCTTCAGGTAGATGAGCCGGTTCATCAGGCCACCGAGCAGGAAGTACAGCTGCCGCAGTCCCATGAGGGCGAAAAGGTTGGCCGTGAAGACAATGAAAGGGCTCTGGGTCAGGCCGAAGATGGCGGGAATGGAGTCAACCGCGAACAGCAGGTCCGTGAGGCCGATGGTGATGAAGACGATCACCATGGGGGTGAACACCTTCTTGCCGTTCACCGTGGTCCGCAGCTTGCCCCCGTCGAACTTCTCGGACATGGGGATGACCTTGCGGATCCTGGCAATCAGCGGGTTTTCCCGGTCTTCTTCCTCTTCGCCCTCGTCCTGGGCCTGCTTCCAGGCCGTCCACAGCAGGAATGCGCCAAAGATGTAGAACACCCAGCTGAACTGTTCGATGACGATGGCGCCGAGCATGATGAAGATGCCTCGCAGGACCAGCGCGATGATGATGCCCACCATCAGCACTTCCTGCTGGTACTTCCGGGGCACGGAGAACCTGGCCATGATGATGATGAACACGAACAGGTTGTCGATGCTGAGGCTGTATTCGGTGACCCAGCCGGCCACGAACTGGCTGCCGAACTCGGCACCCGTGAAAGCGAACATGGCACCGGCAAAGGTCAGGGCGAGGCTGACATAGAAGGCTACCCACAGACCGGCTTCCTTCATGGACGGCTCGTGCGGCCGCCGGACCACCAGGAGGAGATCGATCAGGAGAATCAGGCCAAGGACGACAAATGAGCCGACCTCGAACCAAACAGGCAAATCAAGCACAGGGAAGCCTTTCGCAGGGTACACAAAAATGGTGTAAGTCTCTCCGGCCTGCCTGTGCACTTGGTGCTGATGCGGCGGCCCGCTACGCCCGGCAGGGCAACTGTGCCCTGCGTGTTGACGATCGTAGCGCTTGGGATACTCCCCTACGTGCCATTAACTGTACCCCAGGGGGCTGACCGGCGCGCCCCGGGACGCGGGCGCACGTCGCTGGATAACGTTTTCCCCCAAACCGTTGACGGCCGCCGGCGCGCTTGCAATAATCACGTCCAGGCGAGAAAGCGGTTTCTCGCTTCGACCCGGCGTCCCGGCGTCATTCCCAGAAAATCAAGGTTGGTCAATGAAGACTCCTCATCGCACTGGCGTGGTGGCCAAGGCCCTTGCCACCGCCGCCGCGCTGGCCATGCTGGCCAGCGGCTGTTCGTCCTCCCCCGCTTCATCGTCGGGCGACGGCGGAAACGTCACCATCCGCTTCACCTGGTGGGGCAACGACCTGCGGAACAAGCAGACGCAGCAGGTGATCGATGCATTCCAGGCTTCGCATCCCAACATCACCGTCAAGGCTGAGCCCGGGGTGTGGAGCAGTTACTGGGACAAGCTGGCCACCACCACGGCCGCCAACGATTCACCGGACGTGATCCAGATGGACCAGGCGTACATCGCCGAGTACGGCGGCCGGGGCGCGCTGCTGGACCTGTCCAAGCAGGGCAACGTCGACACGTCCAAGATTGACCAGGACGCCCTGAAGTCCGGCCAGGTGAGCGGCAAGCAGTACGGCCTGAGCACCGGGCAGAACGCCAAGGCCGTGATGATCAACACCAAGATGTTCCAGGACTACGGGGTTCCCATCCCGGATGACAAAACCTGGACCTGGGACGACTACGCCCGGACCGCCGCCCAGATCGCGGCGGCTGCGGGCAAGGCCGGCCAGACCAACTACGGCAGCTCCTACTCCCTGACCGACTCCGACCTGAACACCTGGGCCATGCAGCACGGCGAGTCGCTGTACTCGGCGGATGGCGGCCTCGGCTTTGACGAGGGCACGGCAGCGTCCTTCTTCCAGAACGTGTTGAACCTGCGTAACAAGGGAGCCGCCCCACCGGCCAACATTGCCACCGAGGACATCAGCGCCCCCGTGGAACAAACCCTGTTCGCCACCGGCAAGACGGCCATGTCGTGGTGGTGGACCAACCAGGTGAATGCGCTCCAGTCCGCACTGAAGACCGAGGTGAAGATCCTGCGGGCACCCAGCTCCACCGGCAGCGCCAAGGACAACGGCATGTCCTACAAGCCGTCCATGTTCTGGTCAGTTTCCTCGCGCAGCAAGCACCCCAAGGAAGCCGCAGAAGTGGTCAACTACATGCTCAACAACCTGGATGCGGCCAAGACCATCCTGACTGAACGCGGCTTCCCCACCAACTCCGAGGTCCAGACGGCGATCGACCCGCTGCTGACCCCTGCGGACAAGGCCGCTGCCGCGTTCCTGAAGGACATCAAGCCGGACCTGAAGAGCGGTCCGCCGGTACCTCCCACCGGTTCCTCCGGCGTGCAGGCGCTTATCCAGCGGTACAGCACTGATGTCCTGTTCGACCGGAAATCCCCTTCAGATGCAGCGAAGGGTCTGATGCAGGAAGCAAAGGGAATGATCGACTCCGCCAGGAAGTAAGGCAACAGCACCACAGCAGAGAAAGCGCGACGGCGGGCACCCGGGGTGGGTGCCCGCCGTTTCCGGTCATGGCTGCGGCTGCCTGGAAAAGCAGCGCCTAGGCGTGGCCGGCCGCCTGCATCTGCCGCAGCTCCTTCTTCAGGTCGCTGACTTCGTCGCGGATGCGGGCCGCCACCTCGAACTGCAGTTCAGCCGCAGCGCCGTGCATCTGTTCCGTCAGCTGCTCGATCAGGCCCACCAGGTCCTCGGCCGGTGCAGCGGCCAGCCCGTCCGCACGCACCTGCGCTGCGCCCTTGGCGCCCGACTTGCTGCGCTTGGCACCCTTGGCCAGCCGGTTGTTGTTGAGCAGTTCCTGGGTGTCGGCGTCCTCGCGGGCCAGCTGGTCCGTGATGTCCGCGATCTTCTTGCGCAGCGGCTGCGGGTCAACGCCGTGTTCCTTGTTGTAGGCCACCTGGATGGCGCGCCGCCGGTTGGTTTCGTCGATGGCGTTGGCCATGGAGTCAGTGATCCGGTCCGCGTACATGTGCACCTGGCCCGACACGTTGCGGGCGGCACGGCCTATGGTCTGGATGAGCGACGTTGAGGAGCGCAGGAAGCCTTCCTTGTCTGCGTCCAGGATACTTACCAGGGAGACCTCCGGCAGGTCCAGTCCTTCACGGAGCAGGTTGATGCCCACCAGGACGTCGAAGCTGCCGAGGCGCAGCTCCCGCAGGAGTTCAACGCGCCGCAGCGTGTCAACGTCGGAGTGGAGGTACTCCACCCTGATGCCGTGCCCCAGGAGGTAGTCCGTCAGGTCTTCGGCCATGCGCTTGGTAAGCGTAGTGACCAGGACCCGCTCATCCTTCTCCACCCGGGTGCGGATCTCGCCCAGCAGGTCATCGATCTGGCCCTTGGTTGGTTTGACGATCACTTCGGGGTCGATCAGCCCGGTGGGGCGGATGATCTGCTGGACGAAGCCGTCGGCCTTGCCAAGTTCGTACTTGCCGGGGGTGGCGGAAAGGTAGACGGTCTGGCCGATCCGTTCCAGGAACTCATCCCACTTGAGGGGCCGGTTGTCCATGGCGGAGGGCAGCCGGAAGCCGTGGTCCACCAGGGTCCGCTTCCGGGACATGTCGCCTTCGTACATGGCACCGATCTGCGGGATGGTCACGTGGGATTCATCCACCACCAGCAGGAAGTCGTCCGGGAAGTAGTCCAGCAGGCAGTGCGGCGCAGATCCGCCGGGGCGGCCGTCGATGTGCCGCGAGTAGTTCTCGATGCCGTTGCAGAAGCCCATCTGCTGCATCATTTCGAGGTCGTAGGTGGTCCGCATGCGGAGGCGCTGCGCCTCCACCAGCTTGTTCTGGCCCTCCAGGACCGCCAGCCGCTCCGCGAGCTCGGCCTCGATGGTCTTGATGGCGCGGCTCATCCGCTCCGGCCCGGCCACGTAGTGCGACGCGGGGAAGACGTACATCTCCGTCTCCTCCCGGATGACATCGCCCGTCACCGGATGGAGGGTGTAGATGTTTTCCACTTCATCCCCGAAGAACTCGATCCGCAGCGCCAGTTCCTCGTACATGGGGATGATCTCGACGGTGTCGCCCCGTACCCGGAACGTGCCGCGGTGGAAGTCCATGTCGTTCCGGGCATACTGCATGGACACGAACTTGCGCAGCAGGGCATCCCGGTTCATCTCCTGGCCCCTGCGCAGCGTGACCATCCCTGCGATGTATTCCTCCGGCGTTCCCAGGCCATAGATGCAGGACACGGTGGCCACCACGATGACGTCACGGCGGGTCAGGAGGGCATTGGTGGCGGAGTGGCGCAGCCGTTCGACTTCCTCATTGATGGAGGAGTCCTTTTCGATGAACGTGTCCGTCTGCGGGACGTAGGCTTCGGGCTGGTAGTAGTCGTAATAGGAAACGAAGTATTCCACCGCGTTATTGGGCAGGAGTTCGCGGAACTCGTTGGCCAGCTGGGCGGCGAGGGTCTTGTTCTGCACCATTACCAGGGTGGGGCGCTGCACCTGTTCGATGAGCCAGGCAGTGGTGGCGCTCTTACCGGTACCCGTGGCACCGAGCAGCACCACGTCCTTCTCGCCGTTGTTGATCCGCTCCGTCAGCTCCGCGATGGCCGCCGGCTGGTCGCCCGCGGGCTTGAATTCGCTGATGACCTCAAAGGGCGCTACAACACGGTTGATCTCCTGCGCAAGGCTCATGGATCTAATCTACAACCGGGCACCGACACTGGGCGGTCCCGTCCGTTACAGGCGAACAGCCGCCCGTCCAAGGACCTGCCTCAGGACGCGTACGACGGCGGCACCCACCCTGTTGCCTCGGCCCAGGCGGACATGCGCGGCCAGGCAACGTCGGTGAACCAGGGCTCCTTGGCGTCCGCGTAGGCCCTGGTGGTGGCGGAGTCCGCGAAGCGTCCTGCCAGGTCCGCCTTGTGCGCTTCGTAAAGCCGGACCGCGGAGGGGTCAGTCCGCAGCCAGTCGCGGAACATCAGCGCGTAACGCCACCCGGCCGAGCCGGCGGCCCGGACATGGACGTTCACGGCACGGCACGGGTCCGCGTTGGCGTGGAACCGCTTCTGCCATTCGGCATGATCAGGGGCGTTGGGCTTCGGGGTGTCCGATTCGGCTCCCCGTACTGCCGGGAAGCCGGCAGCCGCCAGGAGCGGTGCGATCCTGTCCGCGGTTTCCAGGTCGGGCACCGCCACTTGCAGGTCGATGACGTCCTTGGCGGCCAGGCCGGGAATGGAGGTGGAGCCGATGTGGTCCACGGCCAGGATGAGGCCGGACGCAGCCGCTTCCAGCCGGGCCGCGATCCGGGCCGCCTGCCGTGCCCATTCCTTCCGGTGCGGTTCCAGCACCGGTCCCCCCTTCCGCGGTGCGCGGGTCCCGGCCGCCAGGTTGCGTGCAAACGGCACCAGCCGCCGGTCCCAGAGCCTGTCTACCTGCTCAAGCAGGTGCTGGATGGTGCCGGAGTTGTCCAGGACGACGTCGGCAGCGGCCAGCCGTGCCTCCCGGGTGGCCTGGGCGGCCATCCGCGCGCGCGCCGCTTCGGCGGTCATGCCGCGCTGCTCCTGCATGCGTTGCATCCGCACCTCGTCCGGGGCGTCCACCACCAGCACCAGGTGGAAGGCGGCCCCCTGCCCCGTCTCCACCAGAAGGGGGATGTCCTGGACCACAATGGCGTCTTCCGGCGCCGCTGCCGTGATGGCGGCGGCGCGGGCGCGTACCAGGGGGTGGACGATGGCGTTCAGCGCAGCCAGGCGCTCCTGGTTGCCGAACACCGCCCCGCCGAGCCGTGCGCGGTCCAGCCGCCCGGCGCCGTCGAGCATGTCCGCGCCGAACTCCCCCACAATCCGCTCGAGGCCCTCGGTGCCGGGCTCAACCACCTCCCGTGCCAGCGCATCTGCGTCCACCAGCACGGCGCCACGTTCCTTCAGCCGCGCGGCCACCACCGATTTCCCTGAAGCGATCCCGCCCGTCAGCCCGATTTTCAGCACCCCGCCAGCCTACTAGTCCCCGGCCGCAGGTCCGCCGCCTGGAAGCAGGGAGGTGAGGCCGCCGGCGGGTGGGCCTAGACTGGGGCGGATGCAAGAGCAAGACAGCCGGTCAGGCACCTACACC
Organism: Arthrobacter sp. NicSoilB11; assembly: GCF_019977375.1. Classification (NCBI taxonomy): domain Bacteria; kingdom Bacillati; phylum Actinomycetota; class Actinomycetes; order Micrococcales; family Micrococcaceae; genus Arthrobacter; species Arthrobacter sp. NicSoilB11. The sequence goes on along the minus strand of NZ_AP024657.1, from coordinate 2,074,809 downwards.
ACGCTGGCGGCCGGCCGGGACTTCCGGCACGAACTCGAGATCAAGCGCTCCCGGTTCATCACGGTCCTGCGGAGGGCCGGCACGGAGGCTGCGGCCCGTGACCTGGTGGCGGACCTCCGCCGGGAATTCCACGACGCGCGCCACCATTGCTCGGCGTTTGTCCTTGGGCCGGACCGCACCATCCAGCGCTCCAGCGACGACGGCGAACCTGCCGGGACTGCAGGCATCCCCATGCTCGAAGCCCTGCTGAAGAGGGAGACCGCACCCGGGGTGACCGACCTCAGTGACACCAGTGCCGTCGTCGTGCGTTATTTCGGCGGCGTCCTGCTCGGCGCCGGTGGGCTGGTCCGGGCCTACTCCGAGTCGGTTTCGGCAGCCCTGGACCTGGCGCCCCTGGTCCGCCGCAGCAGGCTGCGGATCTGTTCCACGGCGGTACCGCACGCCGCCGCAGGGCGGCTGGAGAACGACCTGCGTGCCACCGGCGCCGTCATGGCGGAGACCAGCTACCAGGACCGGCACACGGTGCTGCGGATTGCCGTGCCGGACCACGCAGCCGCCATAGCTGCCGCAACTGACCGCGTCCTGCAGCTGACGGCAGGGTCTGCCACGCTCACGCCCGGTGGAACGGAATGGGTGGATGAAGCCATCACCTGAAGTGACCCTGGTGGACGTCGATGAAGCCGTAGCAGACCAGCTGCTCCAGCTGGCCAAGCGCGACGCCTCCCCGGATGAAGTGGCTCCCCCACTGGGCGGCCCCGGCTGGAACCTGGAGCGCACCGCCTGGTTCTACAGCTACCATCACGCTGCGGCCGCCGGGTTGGGAGGCCCCGTAGCGGAAAAGTCCTGGGCCGTCTTCAGCGGCAGCCGGATTGCCGGCTCCGTGCGCCTCAAACGGAACGCTGGTGCCGACGTGCCTTCCGCGGAAACCGGGATCTGGCTTGGCCGGAGCTTCCGTTCGCGCGGGATCGGCACCGCCGCCCTGGACCTGGTCCTGGCGGAGGCCCGCCGGGCCGGCCTGAGGCGCGTCACCGCGCGTACCCTGGCTGGGAACCACCGCGCCCAGCGGCTGCTCGCGGCAGCCGGGGCGGCACTGACCTCTGACGGCGAAGGGACGGTCCTCGCCGTCGTCGACCTGTAGGCCCGGCTGACCGCAACGCCCCATGCGTTGTCTGGCAGCTGCCAGCCAGCTGTCGCGTTAAAGCACAACGGGCCCCCGCTTTCGCGGGGGCCCGTTGTGTCAGCCCGGAATCCGGGCCGGCGGCAATTAGTTGCCGGTCAGCTTCTCGCGCAGGGCAGCAAGTGCCTCGTCCGAAGCCAGGGTGCCGGCACCGGTGTCGGTGGCAGCAGGCTCGGAGGAGTAGCTGGTGGCGCCGGAATCGCCGTCACCGGACGTTGCGGCAGCAGCGTCGTCGGCAGCGTGCTGGGCAACCTGCTTCTTGTGGGCTTCCCAACGGGCCTGGGCGTCAGCGTACTGCTGCTCCCAAGCGGCGCGCTGGGTCTCGTAGCCTTCGAGCCATTCGTTGGACTCGGGGTCGAAGCCCTCGGGGTACTTGTAGTTGCCCTCTTCGTCGTACTCTGCGGCCATGCCGTACAGAGCCGGATCGAATTCGGTGCTGTCGGCGTCGACGCCCTCGTTGGCCTGCTTGAGGGAGAGCGAGATGCGGCGGCGTTCCAGGTCGATGTCGATGACCTTGACGAACAGTTCGTCGCCAACGGAGACAACCTGCTCGGCCAGCTCCACGTGGCGCACGGCCAGCTCGGAGATGTGGACCAGGCCTTCGATGCCGTCTTCGACGCGGACGAACGCACCGAACGGAACCAGCTTGGTGACCTTACCCGGGACAACCTGGCCCAGGGCGTGGGTGCGGGCGAAGGTCTGCCACGGGTCTTCCTGCGTAGCCTTGAGCGACAGGGAGACGCGCTCGCGGTCCAGGTCGACCTCGAGGACCTCGACGGTGACTTCCTGGCCAACCTCGACAACCTCGGACGGGTGGTCGATGTGCTTCCAGGACAGCTCGGAAACGTGGACCAGGCCGTCTACGCCGCCCAGGTCCACGAAGGCACCGAAGTTGACGATGGAGGAAACAACGCCGGGACGGACCTGGCCCTTTTCCAGCTTGTTGAGGAAGGTGGAGCGGACCTCGGACTGGGTCTGCTCCAGCCATGCACGGCGGGACAGGACCACGTTGTTGCGGTTCTTGTCCAGCTCGATGATCTTGGCTTCGATCTGCTGGCCGATGTACGGAGCCAGGTCGCGCACGCGGCGCATCTCGACGAGGGATGCGGGCAGGAAGCCGCGCAGGCCGATGTCGAGGATAAGACCACCCTTGACAACCTCGATGACGGTACCGGTGACGACACCGTCTTCTTCCTTGACCTTCTCGATGTCGCCCCAGGCACGCTCGTACTGAGCGCGCTTCTTGGAGAGGATCAGGCGGCCTTCTTTGTCTTCCTTGGTGAGCACCAGGGCTTCGACCTGATCGCCAACGGAGACGACGTCTCCGGGGTCAACGTCGTGCTTGATGGAAAGCTCGCGGGAGGGGATGACACCTTCGGTCTTGTAACCGATGTCGAGCAGAACTTCGTCGCGGTCGACCTTGACGACGGTACCTTCGACGAGGTCTCCGTCGTTGAAGTACTTGATGGTCGCGTCGACTGCTGCGAGGAAGTCCTCAGCGGTACCGATGTCGTTAATGGCGACTACGGGGGTACCGGGCTTCTCGGTGGAGGTGATGGTCATGTAGTAGGGGCTCCGTTGTGGATAGTTAGTCGGTCAGGCAAACCGGCGCGCCCGCGTTATGGAACGCAGGCGCGATTCGCGGTGAATCCGACGGATCCTCCGGGTCATCCTGATTTTGTGGATTGCTTTCAATGCGCCCCGCGAGGGGACGCAAGTGCGTGCACGTGGTACACGCCCGTTTATTCTAGTCGCTGCCCGCAATTCGGGTCAAAGCGGGCAGGCGCAGTACGCCGGTGGCGCGTTCACCCAGGACCGGACCCCATGCAGTCAACCGACCTCAGAAGTGGGTGAGGCAGTGCGTCGCCCGTTCGACGGCGAACATCTGCATGGCCGTCAACGCCGAACCTGCCGTGTGCTCCCGGATTTTGCCGGCTGCCGCCAGCGTAACCGGACTGACCCCGCCGACGTAGATGGACGACAGGGCGGACACATCGAGGGTCAGGTCCGCCTCCGCGGTTTCCGGCAGGCGCTCGACGGCGGCCTGGCCGCCGTCGGACGAAAGGGCGTAGGTTCCAGCCGTGAGGCCGAGCGGGTCCAGGACTTTCAGCGCCAGGCGGCCTGCTGTTGGGTACTGCCGCCCGGAGAGTGCCTTGGGGACATCGAGGATGCGCAGCCAGAGCATGTCCCGGCTGTCCGAGGAGTCGATGCAGCGGGGATCGTCCAGGGCCCAGGCCAGGGGGTCGTCCAACGGGGCTTCCGTCCAGGACACGCGGTCCACCAGATCGATGGCACCAAGGAACTGCCAGAGTTCCAGGTAGGCATCGTTGCTGCCGGCCAGCAGGTCCACTACTTCCACGGTGTAGGGCTCGGTGTCCCAGCCGAGGAACTTGTAGGAAACGTAGCCGTCAATGTCGCCGCCCGGGCCGTAGTGGAGCGCCACCTTGATGGCGGGGTCCTCCTTGCCGTCGCGGCCGAGCGCGCCCGACGCAAGCAGCCGATACCAGTCCTGCCGGCCTACGGACCCCGGAGTCAGCCGGTGCACCTGGTCGAAGACTTCAGGAGCCAGCTGCAGCAGGGCCTTGGGGTCGGCGACCTCCACGGTGCCGGTGGCCTGGTGCCGCAGGCTGAACCGCGCAGTGGTGTCCACCTTGGCAGTGCGTTCAAAGCTGGCCACGCCGTAGCCGAACCGGCCATAGATGGTTCCCTCTGATGCGGTCAGCGCCGCCACCGCCACCCCGTCGTCCTTCGCGAGCTGCAGGTCCTCGCTCATCATCCGCCGCAGCAGCCCCCGCCGCCGGTGCGAGGTGCGGACGGTAACGGCGGTGACCAGGTGGGCTTCCACCAGGCGCCCGAAGCCTACGTTGAGGGTATTGCGCATGGTGCCGAAGGTGGCCACCGGCACGTCCGCGGGCAGCGACGAGGGCGCTACCGGGCCCGTTTGGTAGGCGCCGGTGAGGACGCGCCGGTCTGCCTCATACGTTTCGAGCGTCTTCGCGACGTGTTCCGGGGTGCGGGTGGATTCGTGGAAGCCGAAGGATACGGCGCGGCTCCAGGTTTCCGCCTGGGCGTAACCGTCTTTGCCCCTGGATACAGCACCAAAGCGCCGGATTTCGTAGTTTCCACTCAGATCAGCCACGCACCTGAGCCTAGCCAAGACCTCCGGCGCCTGGCCAGCATCAACACACGTTAGTGCCCGGCGTCGTACCAGCTGGGTCCGACACCGATCTGGACTTCCAGGGGCACGCTCAGGTCCGCGGCTGCCGCCATCTGCTCGGTCACCAGTTTCTCCACGGCGGCCCGCTCCCCGGCAGCGACTTCCAGGACCAGTTCGTCATGGACCTGGAGCAGCATCCGCGATTTCAGGCCCTGCGCCTGCAGTTCGGCATGGACACCCAGCATGGCGCGCTTGATGATGTCCGCCGCCGAACCCTGGATGGGGCTGTTGAGCGCGATGCGCTCGGCGTTCTCGCGCAGCTGGCGATCGGTGCTGGTCAGGTCCGGCAGGTAGCGGCGGCGCCCCTCAATGGTGGCGGTGTAGCCGTCAACCCGGGCCTGGTCCACCACTCCCCGGAGGTAGTCGCGGACGGCGCCGAAGCGGTCGAAGTAATCCTTCATCAGGGTCCGTGCCTCATCAACGGAAATCTCCAGCTGCTTGGACAGGCCGAAGGACGTCAAACCATAGGCAAGCCCGTAGGACATGGCCTTCACCTTGGAGCGCATGGCGCTGGTGACCTGGTCCGTGGGGACGTGGAAGATGTTGGAGCCGACGAAGCGGTGCAGGTCCTCGCCGTCCCTGTAAGCCTGGATCAGGCCCGCATCTCCCGAAAGATGCGCCATGATGCGCATCTCGATCTGGGAGTAGTCGGCGGACAACAGGCATTCGTAGCCATCGCTGACCACGAAGATGCCACGGACGCGCCGGCCTTCCTCGCTGCGGATGGGGATGTTCTGCAGGTTGGGGTTGTTGGACGAGATCCGGCCGGTGGCGGCCACGTTCTGGGCGTAGGTGGTGTGGATCCGGCCGTCCTCCGCCACGGACTTCTTCAACGATTCGAGCATCTGGCGCAGCTTGGCCGCCTCGCGGTGCGCCATGAGCTGCACCAGGAACTCGTGCCCTGTCTTTTCCAGGAGGTTCTTCAGGGAAGCGGCGTCCGTGGTGTAGCCGGACTTGATCTTCTTGGTCTTGGGGAGCTGCAGTTCGTCGAACAGGACGGTCTGCAGCTGCTTGGGCGAGCCCAGGTTGACCTCGTGGCCGATGGCAGCGAAGGCCTGTTCCTGCGCCTGGTCGATCACCCGCGCGAGGTCGGCAAGCTGTTCATCCATCTTGTCCATGTCGATGGCGATGCCGGCGAGTTCCATGTCGGCGAGGACCCGGCTGACCGGCAGTTCCAGGGTGGACAGCAGTTCCTCCGCCTTGCGCTCCTTGAGCTCGTCCTCGAAGTAGCGGCTCAGGGCCAGCACGACGGCGCCGGCCTGGACCAGAGCGTCGGCGGCTGCGGTGTCGTCGCCGTCGAACGACAGTTCCAGCTGCCCGGCCTTGGCCGTGGCGGCGGGGATTCCCACGTTGAGGTGGTGCTGGGCGAGTTCGGCGAGTTCATAGGTGCGGCGGTCCGGCTGGATGAGGTAGCCCGAGATGGAGGTGTCGTCCACCACGCCCTCCAGCTCCAGGCCGCGGGCAGTGAGTGCCTTGAGCGCGGCCTTGAAGCCGTGCATCACCTTGGGTGCTTCGGGGTCGCGCAGCCATCCGGCCAGTACATTTTCGGTTTCGGCGTCCTGGCCGGCGAGGTCGACGTAGACGGCGGCGTCGCCGCGCACGATGGCCAGCGCGGCGGCGTCCTCGCCAATGCGGCCGGGCACGAGGTCCACAGCGAGGGCGGTCCGCTGGCCGGCGCCTGCGGCCAGGAAGGCGGCCAGTTCGCCGGCACCGGCAGGCGTGGTGTAGTGCGGTGTTTCGATGCTGTCGCGTTCGGCGGCGGGAGTGTCAGCGTCGCCGTAGAGGGCAAACAGCCGGCCGCGGATGGCCTTGAACTCCAGCTGGTCGAAGAGGTCCTCAATCGCGGCCTGGTCGGGGCGCGGCTGGTAGAGGTCGTCCAGGGTGACGGGGAGCTCAAGATCGGTGTGGAGCTGGTTCAGCCGGCGGTTGCGCTTCACGGCGTCGACGTTCTCCCGCAGGGCGTCGCCCACCTTGCCCCCGATGGAGTCAAGGTGCTCCAGGACGCCTTCCAGGCCGCCGTACAGGTTGATCCATTTCGCCGCGGTCTTGGGCCCGACGCCGGGCACGCCCGGCAGGTTGTCGGCCGTCTCCCCCACCAGGGCTGCAAGGTCCGAGTAGCGGGACGGGCTGACGAAGTATTTCGCTTCAATGGCCGCAGCGTCCATCCGCGGGATGTCGCTGACGCCCTTCCGCGGGTAGAGCACGAAGACGTTGTCCGTGATGAGCTGGAAGGCATCCCGGTCACCGGAGACCAGCAGGACTTCGAATCCGGCCTTTTCACCCATGGTGGCGAGCGTGGCCAGGATGTCGTCGGCCTCGTAGCCGGGCATTTTGATGGTCTTGATGCCCCACGCTTCCATGACCTGCGCGATGAGGTCGATCTGGCCGCTCATCTCGCGGGGGGTTTCGTTCCGGCCGCCCTTGTAGTCGCTGTACTCGGTCTTCCGGTGGGTGGATTCGTCCGAGACATCGAACGCCACCGCGATGTGGGTGGGCTGCTGCTCCTTGATGAGGTTGATCAGCATGGAGGTGAAGCCGTGGATGGCGTTGGTGTGCTGGCCGTTGGACGTGGAGAACTTGTCCGCGGGCAGGGCGAAGAAGGCGCGGAACGCCATGGAGTGGCCGTCAAGGACCAGCAGCCGGGGCTGGTCGGTGATGGGAATCACGGGCGCTTCCGTGGCTGAAACAGACCCACCGGCAGCGGGGGTGGCGGCCTTTGCAGCAGGCCTGGGCGTGGAGGACGAAAGCTGCGCGGCAGCCTCCTCAGCGATGGCCGAAGACGGGAAAGGGGCCGGTTTGGTTGTTTCACTCACAGGTGCCAGCCTAGTTGCCATGACAGACAATTTCACGCCGGGCGCTTTCGCGGAGGAGCTGGCGGCCGCCGGCATTCCCGACCACATGCACGGCTGGCTGGGCCGGTTTGGCGTTGGCGCCCTGGTGGTCAAAATGGGAATCCATTTCCTGGAGATGAGTCCGGAACGGACCGTTGCCACCATGCCGGTGGAGGGCAACACCCAGGTGGCAGGCATACTCCATGGCGGCGCGCACGTGGTGCTGGCCGAGACCCTGGGTTCGTTCTCCGCAGGGATGCACGCCGGTCCCGGCCGGCATGCCGTCGGCATCGAGGTCAGTGCCACGCATCACCGGTCCATTGCGAAGGGCATGGTGACGGGCACCTGTACGGCGATCCATTTGGGGCGCACGCTTGCCACCCATGAAATCGTCATGACCGATGCCCAGGGACGGCGCCTTTCAACGGCACGGATCACCAACATGCTCCGGGACGACGCCGGCTGAGGTACGTGCGTCAGGACCGCGGGCCCGTTCGCCCGGGCAGCAGATAGCGCAGCTCCACGATCCCCCTGCCCATGGTGCGGGACGCAGCCAGCTCAAGCGGCGGCGTCGGTCCTTTTACCGGGAGCAGCCGCTTCCCGCTGCCCAGGACCACCGGGATGACGGAAAGGATGATGTCGTCCAGCAGTCCGGCATCCGCGAACTGGGCCGCCAGGTTGCCGCCGCCCACTACCCAGATGTTCCTGTCCCCGGCCGCGCGCTCGAAGTCGGCCATGAACTCCAGGACATCCCCGCGGACGAACGTGATGTCTGCGCCCTCCGGGGCACGGTATTCGTGGTGCGTGAAGACGTAGCTGGGTGTGTCCGTGTACGGCCACCTGCCGGGCTCGTGCTCCATCAGCCAGGCGTAGGTTTCCCCGCCCATGACGATGCAGCCCACCCCGGACATGAACTCGCCGTAACTGTCGGCCCCGCCTTCGAAGCCGTCGAACTGCAGGAGCCAGTCCAGATCGTCGGTGGACGTGGCGATGAAGCCATCAAGGGACGCGGCCACAAAGTATTGGATGCGGGGCATGGCCCCAGCCTAGCCAAGCGGCCCAGTCCAGCCAATGGCCCGGGCCATGCCCGGGCTGCGGCTCTCCGGGCAGCAGCTTCCGGGAATGGCTACTTGGAGAAGTACGGAATGATCAGGTACAGCCCCACCAGGACAGCCAGGCCGCACAGGCCGAAGCAAGCATAAGCGAACGAGCGCTTCATGGCCGGGGACGTCTGTTCGGCGTCAGCGGCGATCGCCGTCAGCCGGACGCCGAGCGAGTAAAGGGTCACCACTGTTGCGGCAGCAACCAGCGTGGCGCCGGCAACGGTCAGGAGTTCCAACCACTTCATCGCCGATTCTCCTTGGGGTTGTTGGCTTTGGCGTCCGCCTTGGCTTTAGCTTTGGCTTCGGCCCGGGCGCGGGCCATGGCCTTCTTCTTGGCGAACCGGACAGCCTGGCCGGCTTCCTCCACCTCGACGGCGTTCTGGTGGCTCACGGAGGACTTGCGTGAGTAGAAGAACATGAAGAGCACCGCGGCGCTGCCGGCAATCGCGGCAATGAGCACGCCCACGACGCCGGTCTTCACCAGCAGGGCGGTCAGGGCACCGACGATGCCGGCGGCAGGCAGGGTGAAGAGCCATCCCAGCGCGATCTTGCCCACCATGTTCCAGCGGACGGTGGTCCCGCGGCGTCCCATTCCGGAGCCGATGACGGAACCCGAGGCTACCTGCGTGGTGGAAAGGGCGAAGCCAAGGTGGGACGAGGCGAGGATGGCGGACGCAGTGCTGGTCTCGGCCGCGAAGCCCTGGGCGGGCTTGACTTCGGTCAGGCCGGAACCCATGGTGCGGATGATCCGCCAGCCGCCGGCATAAGTACCGATGGCGATGGCGAGGGCGCAGGCGGCGATCACCCAAAGCTGGGGACCGGACCCGGGCGCCTGGCTTCCGGCGGCGATCAGGACCAGCGTGATGATGCCCATGGTCTTCTGGGCGTCATTGGTTCCGTGTGCCAGGGCCACCAGGCTGGACGTGAAGACCTGCCCCGTGCGGAAGCCGCCGCGCTTCTGGGTGAGCTTGGTGCCCGTCTCGGGATCGTGGCGTGACGTGAGGGCGTAGGCAAGGCGCGTGCAGACGTAGGCGGCAAGGCCTGCGATCAGCGGTGCGAAGACCGCCGGAAGAATGACCTTCTGAAGGAGCGTCTCAAGGTTGACGGAGTTGAACCCTGCGCCGACGATGGCCGCGCCGATCAGTCCGCCGAACAGTGCGTGGGATGAGCTGGAGGGCAAACCCTTCAGCCATGTGACCATGTTCCACAGGACGGCCCCCATCAATCCGGCGAAGATGATCTCCGGCGTGATCTGGACGCCGCCGGACCCTTCGCGGATGATGCCGCCGGACACTGTCTTGGCCACCTCTGTGGAAAGGAAGGCGCCCACCAGGTTCAGGACGGCTGCCAGGGCCACGGCTGTCCTGGGCTTGATGGCACCGGTTGCGATGGGCGTTGCCATGGCGTTCGCGGTGTCGTGGAAGCCGTTCGTGAAGTCGAAAAATAGTGCCAGTGCGATGACCAGCGCCACCATGAAGGTGATATCCACCTGTTGCCCAATCTGCAGAGTCGACGTTCAGCAGTTTCTCTTACCCGGCTGCCTTGGACAGCATAGTTCACCAGTTGTTTGCTTTGGAATGACTTGCGGCGATGGCACAACCGGCGGGAAACCTTATCGATCGTACGCGTACCGGGCAGGAGGTCAAAACACGGGCCCGGCCAGGAAAGAGCGGAGCACGTCCAGTTCCGCGGGCGTGATTCCCTGCCGCGGATGGGGCGACACCGTGAGGATGCGCCTGCCCAGGAAGCGTGCCCATGATTGTGCTTCAGCCTCGAACGCCAGCTGGTCATCCACCCACGCCACCGAGTCGGGTCCGGTCTTCTCGACGTCGCCCTGGATGGCCCGGAGCTTCCACCAGACGGCCCCGCCTGCTGCCCCGTCCGCGGCAAGGTATGGCCAGCCGCTGCCCGCAAGTCCGACGGCGGGACACAGGTATTGGGGCGCCAGCTCCTCCCAGCTGGTAAGCCAGACACAACGCAGCCCGGGCGTCATGGCCAGGGAGTTGAGCCCCGATACGAGTTCTGCGGCGAAGGTGACGGGCAACAGCCCAGCGTCGGCGCGCTGCCAGGCGGACCCCCAGCCGGTGGTTCCCTCCGGGCCGAACGGGCAGACCACGCCGTCGACATCCAAATAAAGCGTCCGCCGCACGCTGCACCTGCAGGGGCTTCAGCCCTGGTGGAACTGCGGCGGCCTGGGACCTGCATCCAGCGGCGGTGCGATTCTGCCCTCAAGGGCCGCCACTGTGACGTCCGGCAGGACGATGAGCCCGTCCAGCTCACGCCGGGCCCGCTTGTAGGCAGACTGCCGTTCGGCCGGGGTAGCCGCATGGTTCTCGGCAATCATGAGCAGTTTCCGTGCCACGGCAAGCCGTTCGCGTTCGGGGCCGCTGAACTTGCTGTCCCTGATCCGTATGGCTTCGCGCTCGGCCACATCCAAGGCCACCACGAAGTTGTTCACGGCCTGCCGGTAGGCGTCAAGGCCGGCCACTGATGTCAGGTCTTCGGCAGAGGGTGGCCGCAGGCCGTCGGCTTCCCGTTTGGCGCGCAGGAAGGCGACCGTGAGGGGTTCCCGGACGTCCGTCATGAGGGGAAAGTCAATGAGCTTTCCCACGTCGAGCTCATAGTCAAGCCATCGCCGGTTGGTGGCATCGTGGGTGGCCATGAGCGACTTCACGTCGGCCACCGACGCCCTGTCAGCTTCGCGTGCCTGGTTCTGGAGTTTGTCCTGGTTCTGGAGTTTGTACAGTTCGACCCGGCGCCGGTACCGGCGGTCGCCGGCACGCCGCCAGCCGCCTGCCCAGCGGCCGGCCACCGCCATCTGTGGAAACACCATCCACCACTTGTCGTACAGGAACTCCATGAGGGGCCTCACGCATCAATCCTCCCAGCCCGGGGGCCCGGCCTCAAGGCGCAGGGGCAGATCCATGCAGGCTGGCCGGCCCTCCCCCCTCCACGTCCTCAGGGTCCTCAGGGTGCCGGCGTGGCCTGCGATGCGTTGACGTTGACCAGCCAGGCGACTCCGTACCGGTCGGTGCACATGCCGAAGATGTCACCCCACGGCGACTTTTCCATGGGGACTGTCACCGCGCCGCCATCGCCGCTGAGCTGCTCGTAGTAGCCGCGAAGCTCCACTTCATCATCGCCGCTGAGCGAGATGGAGATGGCGGAACCCGGGTGGTACTCCATGCTGTTGGGGGTATCAGCGCCCATGAGGACCAGGCCCTGGGTGGTGGTCAGCATGCCGTGCATGATCTTTTCCGCTTCCGCAGGATCCTCGCTGGCCTGGAAGTCACCAAAAGTGCTGAGTGTCAGCTCGCCGCCGAACACCTGCTGGTAGAAGTTCAGTGCCTCACGGGCATTGTCCCGGAAACTTATGTAGGGATTGAGGATTGTTGGCATGGCAGGTTCTCCTTCACAGGGGCCGGAACTGCTTCGGCCGGAACGCGGGCAGACAACATCCTGCCCTATCCGGCCGCCACCCGGTAGGGGAAGTCTCCCCTGTTCATCCCGTGTTCCGGGGTTTGAATGTCAGGGGACGAAACTGTTTCCGTGTCGAGGCATATCCCGCAGGAAAGGGTGCGGCGCGGGCCGCGGGAACGTAGGCTCGGGGCATGGCCCGATTCTTTGATGTGCATCCCCAGGACCCCCAGCCGCGCGCCATCGCGCAGGCAGTGAACATAATCCGCGACGGCGGCCTGATCGCCTACCCCACGGATTCCTGCTACGCGCTGGGGGCGCAGATGGGCAACCGGGAGGCGCTGGACCGGATCAGGAGCATCCGGCACCTGGACGACAAGCACCACTTCACGCTGGTCTGCCGCGATTTCGCGCAGCTGGGCCAGTTTGTGAACATCGGCAACGACGTGTTCCGCAGCATCAAGTCCGTTACCCCGGGCAGCTACACCTTCATCCTGCCCGCCACCAAGGAGGTTCCCAAGCGCCTGCTCCACCCCAAGAAGAAGACGGTGGGCGTGCGGATTCCGGACAACCGCGTGGTCCAGGCGCTGCTCGCCGAACTGGGCGAGCCGCTGCTGTCCAGCACGCTGCTGCTGCCGGACGAGGAAGAGCCGCTGACCGTGGGGTGGGAAATCAAGGAGCGGCTGGACCACCAGGTGGATGCCGTGATCGACGCCGGGGACTGCGGCGCAGAGCCCACCACCGTGATTGATTTCTCCAGCGGGGTGGCCGAGGTGGTCCGGCGTGGCATGGGCGACCCGTCCCGCTTCGAATAAACCTGCTTCGAAGTAACCCGGGCCGCACCTGCGGTCCCGGGGCACTTTGGCGGCGCCGCCGTCGTAATTTCCGACGGCGGCCGCCGTGTCCGTGCCAAAGTGCCCCGTTTTGGAGGGCGCGGGTCAGTCGTTGTTGGCGTCAGTCTGCTTTTTCGCCCGGCTGGGCTGGACCCGGGGCGGTTCGCCCGGCATCTTGGGGTAGTCCGGCGGGAAGGGCATCTCCCCCAGGCCGGCTTTGCAGTCGCGGTCCCACCATTCCAGCAGCGTGTCGATGTTCCCGGGCTTGGCGTTGAAGCCAGCCCAGGGGTCTCCCACCGTCTTCAACCGTTCCGGAACCGTGAGGATGGTGAAGTTCTTTGGATCCGCGTGTTCCAGTTCCTCCCAGGTGATGGGGCAGGACACGGGGGCGTGCGGCAGGGCCCGCGGGCTGTAGGCGCCGGCGATGGTGCGGTCGCGGTTGGCCTGGTTGAAGTCCAGGAACACCCGTTGGCCGCGTTCTTCCTTCCACCACGCCGTGGTTACTTTGTCCGGGATCCGGCGCTCCACTTCCCGGGCAGCGGCGATGACCGCGTGCCGGACGTCCAGGAATTCGCGTGTTGGTTCGACGGGTGCGTAAACGTGCAGGCCGCGGTTGCCGGACGTTTTGATGAAGCAGGTGAGGCCTGCCTCGGCGAGGACGTCCTTCAGCACCAAGGCGGCGGGAACGGCGTCGTCGAAGTCCGTGCCCGGCTGCGGGTCAAGGTCGATCCGCAGCTGGTCCGGGTTGTCCGTGTTCTCCGCCCGGGAGGGCCAGGGGTGGAAGACCACGGTGTTCATCTGTACGGCCCAGACGGCAGCTGCCGGTTCGTCAAGGACCAGCTGGGGGTGGGACCTGGCGCTCGGATACACCACCTTGACGGACCTGATGAAGTCCGGCGTGCCTTTTGGCGGGTTCTTTGAGAAGAACATCTCGCCTTCGATGTTGTCCGAGTACCGCTGGAGGGACACGGGCCGGTCCCCGTTGGCGGCGATGAATGCCTCCCCCACGTCGCAGATATACCTGGCGAGGTCCAGCTTGGTCAGGCCCAGGTCCGGCCAGAGGACGCGGCTGGGGCTGGAGATGCGCATTTCGCGCTCGCCGTTGGGACCCGGGACAGTGATGGTGGTCTGTTCGCTCGCCATGGGGACAACGTACACCCGGCCGCCGGCAGACACCGGCATATCCGCCGGCCTCCGGCATGATGGAGCCATGCCCTCATCCGATCAGCAGCTCATGGTCGCCGTCGGTGACGCCTCGTTTTCCGCCGTCTACGCCCGTCCCGGGAAGCCCACCGCCACCGTGGTGGTGGCGCATGGTGCCGGTGCCGGCAAGGACCATCCGTTCCTCCGCGGCTTCAGCGACGCCCTGAACGGGCTGGGCCTGGCCACCCTGCGCTTCAATTTCCCGTACCTGGAGGCAGGGCGGAAGTTCCCCGACCGCCCTCCGGCTGCCATCGCCGCCTGGCGGGCCGCCATGGACACAGCCCGCGCCCAGGCGGAGGCCAACGGCGACAGCGGCCCCGTCTGGGCGGCGGGCAAGTCGTTCGGCGGCAGGATGGCGTCCATGGCCGTTGCCGACGGCATGGAGGCCACAGGCCTGGTGTACCTCGGCTACCCGCTGCATGCCCCCGGCAAGCAGGAGAAACTCCGGGATGAGCACCTGTACGGGATCACGGCGCCGATGCTGTTCCTGCAGGGAACGCGCGACACGTTTGCCACGCCCGACATCCTGGCGGGCGTCGTGGCCCGGATTGGATCCAACGCGGTCCTGCAGTGGGTGGAGGGCGGTGACCACTCCTTTGCCGTGGCGGGAAACAAGCGCCCCGCCGATGAGGTGGGTGCGTCGCTGGCGCTTCCGGTGGCGGAGTTCATCGCCGGGCACGGCTGACGCTGCTAGGCAGCGTCCTCGTGCCACCAGCCTTCCCAGGCGGCGGAGGTGAGCCGGCCTTCCGGGAACGTGCCGGTGTCGGTGTTGCGGGACCCGCCGGCCTCACTGCGTCGGCCGTCCAGCAGGAGGTTGAGGCTGTTCAAGAGAAACATGGTGTGTCCTTCCGTAGGGGAATGCGGACCACGTTGTCCGCGTACTTAAGAGCGTAGGGAAGGCATGTTTCAGCACGTCGACGCGACGTTTCGGCTGTGTATCGGAGTTCTCACGCAGCCTTCCCCGGCCGGAAAGAATCGGACGTGGTTTCAGTTCCGCTTGTTGGTCCGTGCCGTGGCGGGAGCCGACCAGGGGTCCTCCGGCCAGGGATGCCTGGGGTAGCGGCCCCGCATTTCGGCGCGCACCTGGGTGTACGGGCCGGACCAGAACGATGTGAGGTCGCCGGTGACCGCCAGCGGCCTGCGGGCCGGGGACAGCAGGTGGAACAGGACCGGGACACGGCCGCCCGCCAGGCGCGGGGATTCAACCAGCCCGAAACACTCCTGCAGTTTCACCGCCACCACGGGCGCGGCGGAGTCCCCACCTGGTTCCGGGTAGTCGATCCTGACGCGGGAGCCGCTGGGGACCTCCAGGTTTTCCGGCGCAAGCTCGTCCAGCCGGGCCGCTTCGGGCCAGGGCAGCAGCCGGCGCAGGGGGTGGGCCAGGTCGATTGAGGTGACCGGTTTCCCGGCCGCCAGGTCTTCCAGCTCGGGCCCCAGCCACTCTTCCAGCCGCCCAAGCAACGCCCCGTCCGACACATCAGGCCACGGCGCCCCCACCTCGCGGTGCAGGAAGGCGAGGCGGCGCCGCAAGGAGGCCGCCGCCGTCGACCACGACAGGGCGCCAAGGCCGCTTGACCGCAGCGCGGCTTGCACGGCCCTCCTGCCCTGTTCGGCGGTGGGGCGCACGGGGGTTACGGAGAGTACGACCGCTCCCAGCCGCCTGGTCCTGCGCGCGCTCAGCCGGCCGCCGCTGAATTCCGCGTCCACACTGTCGGACAGCAGGTGGGACGCCGCCGCTTCGGCAATGCCAAGGGTGATGGGGGCTGCGGCGCGGATCACGGCGCCCGTACCGGCCGCGTCCCTTCCCTCGGCGCGGGACACGTCGGCCACGGCCAGCCACTCGTGGCCTGACAACGTGCTGCCTGCCGGCAGCCCTGCCCTGGTCCCGGACGTCAGCAGGTACTGTCCGGCGCCGTCGCTGCCGGGCACGCGGCGGGCCACGCGGTCGGGAAAGGCGAGCGCGACGACGGCGCCCGCAGCTTCGTTTCCAGCGGCAAGGATGGCGGGAGGGGCCGTGGCGCCGTCCTGTTGCCGACCCGCCAGGGCGCCCAGCCGCCTGGACTCGTCCGCCCAGCGCCTTCCGGCCGGGCCTGTGTCGGCTTTGAGCTGGGCCAGCAGGCGGGTCAGGTCCGCTCCGGGTGCGCGGTGGTCCCCGGAGAGCGCGGCTACCACCCCGGCGGCGAACCGGTGTCCGGTGGAGGTGCCGCCGTCGAGCAATGCCCGGGCAAGCCGTGGATCGGCGGGGATGCCGGCAAGGGCGCGGCCCGTTGCAGTCACGTTGCCGTCACCGGACACTGCGCCCAACTCCCGGAGCACCTCGACGGCGTCATCCATTGCCTGGCCGGGCGGTGCGTCCGGCAAGGCAATCCCCTTCCCCCGGGGCGCGCCCCAGCAGGCAAGGGTCAGGGCGGCGCCGGTCAGGTCCGCCACCTTGATTTCCGGCGTCACGTGGGCGGGAGCGGCACCATATGCGTGCTGCGAGTAGCAGCGGACCACCGTCCCCGGGCCTTGCCGTGCGGCACGCCCGGCCCGCTGGTCGGCTGACGCCCTGGAACAGGACACGGTAACCAGCCCGCTCATGCCGCGGCCTGCGTCCCGCCGCGGTTCCCGGGCCAGTCCGGAGTCTATGACCAGCCGGACGCCGGGCACTGTCAGGGAGGACTCGGCAAGATCGGTCGAGACGATGATCCGCGGGAGGTCCCCGGGACCACGCCCCGCCACTGCCCTGTCCTGCTCGGCTGTCCCCACCTGGCCGTGAAGTTCCAGCACGTCAACACTGCTGCCCAGCCGGCTGCGCAGGACCGCTGCAACGTGCGAGACCTCCCTGGCCCCTGGCAGGAACACGAGCGCGTCCACGGACCCGTCGGCCGCAACGGCACGTTCATGGGCGTCCGCGGCTGACGTGGCCACATAATCCAGGAAGGTGCGCGCCACTCCCCTCGCGTCCAGCCGGGCGGCGGGCGCCGGGAGCCACTGCACGTCCAGTGGATGGTTGACGGAGGGGCAGTCGACGACGGGTGCGGGCCCGGCGCCCTCGTCATCCCCCAGCAGGGCTGCGAACCGGGGCGCGTCCAGGGTTGCGGACATGGCGACGACGGCGAGGTCGCCGCGCAGCGCACGGACCTCAGCGAGCATGCCGACCAGGAGGTCTGTTTCCAGTCCCCGCTCGTGCACTTCATCCAGGACGACGGCGGCAGTGCCCTCCAGCCCGGGATCTGCCAGCAGGCGTCGCAACAGGATGCCCGGGGTGACGAACTCAATCAGGGTGTCCGGGCCCGCCTGGCGTTCCCCGCGGACGGTGTAGCCCACGCGGCCAGCCATCCGGCTGCGGTCGAGCGCAGAAAGGCGCCGGGCGGCGGCACGGGCGGCAACCCGCCGCGGCTGGGTGACGACAACGCGGCCCCGCCGGCCGTGAAGGTTCGCCAGCAGGGGCGGTACGAGGGTGGTCTTTCCCGTTCCCGGCGGTGCCTGCACAACGGCGGCACCCGGGATACCATCACTTCCCAGTGCCTCCCGCAAAGCGGAAAGGGATCCTTCGAAGGCGAGTCCGGCACCGAGCGCCCGGAGGTCGAAGGCGTCGGCGGCGGGGCGGCCCTCAGGAGGATTCATCCATCCATTCTCCCTTGGCCGGGGAGCTGTTTGCCGCTGCGGTCAGGGCTTGCCCTGGCCTTTGCCCTTGCCTTTGGCTTCCTTCGCGGTGTCCTGATGCTCCGGCCCGGGGGCCTGCGGAGCGGAGTCTTCCGGGACCGGCGCCGGAGCGACGGCCGGAACGGCGGGTTCCACGGGAGCGGCTTGGTTCTGCCCGGTGCCGGCAAGGGCAGGGTCTGGCGAAACGGCGCCCGGCGCTGTGTCAGGGGATGCTGCCGCGGAGGCTGCTGCCACCTGCGTGGCGAGATCTGTCCGGACCACCGACAGTGCATTCTCGATGCTCCGGTACCGCGATGCCGAAAGCCGGCCATTTGCTGCCGCATCGCCCAGGTCCTTCTCGAGGGCCTGCAGGGCAGCCAGCGCCCCATCCATCCTGTTCTCGGCGGCGGCCTGGCTGATACTCAGCACCCGGATCTGGAAACCGCGCAGGACGTTTTCGTCTGCATCCCCGGAACGGATGCCGGAGGCGCCGGCAACCAGCGCCGCCGCAACGACGGCGCAGCACAGGAGCATCAGGGCACGGACTCCGCGGCGACGCCGGGGTGCGGGATGCGGTGCGCGTTGCTCAGGAGTCAGCACCGGGTCCGCCGGTGCCTGCGCCTCAAGCGGCATGCCTGCCCCGCAGCGGGACTGAGGAGGCGGTCCGGACGGGGAGTACAGTCACGGAGGCGAGCTCCGCTGCCGGGGGTGCCACGGGAGCGCTCCGCCGCTGGGATCCTGGCCGGGCCAGGAGATACCGGATGCCGAAGCGCAGTGCGGTGGCGAACAACAGGCCGATCCCCACTCCGAGGAGCACGTGCCCGGCCAGATAGTGCTGTGCGGCTCCCGGGCCGCGTTCTGCCGCCACCGCCGCACCGCCAACGGTCAGCACCAGTGACAGGGCCGTACCGAAAATTGCGCCCATAGCTCCTGCTCCCATCCCATTTAATCAGCAAGCTTACTAGTAATGCTCAGCAAGCTTACTACTGGATGGAGCTAAAGCAAGGGCAGGGAGGCGGGGTCCCGGGGGGCATCGGCAATGCCCGGTGGATTGGGCGCGCCAGTCAGCCGGCCGCTTCGAGCAGGCGCTCCGCGGGGGCGAGTCCTGCATACCGGCCCTTGAAGAACAGCAGGGGTTCGGCGTCGTTCCGGGCACTGAGGTGCCGCACGGCAGCCACCGCAATGGTGTGGTCGCCGCCGTCGTATTCTGCATGGAGTTCGCAGTCCAGCCAGGCGAGCGCGTCATCCAGCACCGGGTTCCCCAGGGGCGAGGATGCGTGGCTGACGCCGGCGAACTTGTCCGTCCCCGAGCGCGCGAACTGGCCCGCGAGGTGCTGGTGTTCGGCCGGAAGGATGTTGATGGTGAAGGACCCGGCCCTTCTCAGTGCAGGCCAGGTGGTCGATGTCCGCGCCGGGCTGAAGGTGACCAGCGCCGGCTCCAACGAAAGGGATGCGAAGGACTGGCAGGTGAACCCGGTGGGCCCATCGGGGGTGGAACCCGTAATGATGGTCAGGCCGCTGGCAAACGTGCCGAAAATGTCCCGGAGCCGGCGCGGAGCAAGATCTGAAGTGACTGTCATGGAAATGGCCTCTCATCTGGATCGTTACCTCACCAAACCATCAGCAAATCGGCTCATTCAAGCCGCCTGAAACGCACCGACCCGCGGCGAAACGAATTGTCATGCCCGTACTTCCGGCGTCATCGGCGCGTGGCTTCAGGGACGCTGACGTGTCGTTGTTTGACGCAACAGAAGGACGTAACCAGCACTGGCCGGTCGGGACGGCCCCGGTTAAGGCCGCAGGTCCAGCGCGGCCAGCAGCCGGCGGACCGAGCCGCCCAGGTTCCACTCGACGCCCAGCTGCTCCAGTTCCGCGCGCCGGTCGCCCGTGACGGGCTGCAGGCGGGCGCCCGCCTGGTCCAGGGTGGGAAGCTCCAGGTTCCGCACCAGGCGTACGACGGCAGGGGCTGCTTCCAGGTACGCGGAGGCAGCGGAGAGCTTGGCCCGGACAGGTGCCGACACGCCCGTGCCCGGCTCGTCAGCAGCCGCCAGCAACCCTTCGAGGGTTCCGTACTTCAGCAGCAGCGACGCTGCCGTCTTCTCGCCGATGCCCGCCACTCCGGGCAGGCCGTCGGAGGCGTCTCCGCGGAGTGTGGCGTAGTCGGCATACTGCTGGGGCAGCACCTTGTATTTGGCCACCACGGTTTCTTCCGTGATGACTTCGAGGTTCTTCATGCCGCGGGCGGTGTAAATCACCCGGACAGCCCGTTCGTCGTCGCACACCTGGAAGAGGTCGCGGTCACCCGTGACCACGTCCACCGGGAAGCCGGCATGGCTCGCATAGGTGCCAACGACGTCGTCGGCCTCGTGGTGTGCCGCGCCCACAATGGCGATGCCGGCCAGCTCCAGCACGCGGCGGATCATCGGCAGCTGCGCCTGGAGGCCCTCCGGAACCACCTCGATGTCGGCGCCGCCGGAAACTGCCTCGGCCACCCGGTGGGCCTTGTAGGTGGGGATCAGGTCCACCCGCCACTGCGGCCGCCAGTCGTCGTCCCAGCAGGCCACGAGGTGGGTGGCGTGATACTCGGTGCTGAGCCTGGCGATCATGTCCAGCAACCCGCGGACCGCGTTGACCGGCGTTCCGTCCGGGCGGCGGATGCTGTCCGGCAGGCCGTAAAAGGCGCGGAAGTACAGGGAGGCAGTATCGAGCAGCATGAGTCGCCGGGGCATACCTTGATCCTGACACGGAATCGGCCGCCTGGGCAGCAGCCGCTGGCTGTTGCCGAGGGTGTTACGGTTCGCCGGTGAGCGGCGGGCGGTCGATGACGCGGGGGATGTACTCGAGCAGCTGCAGGCGTCCGTCGAAAATCCTGCTGTCCACCATCTCCAGGGCGACGTCCGGATAGCCGTCATAGATGCGTTCACGTCCGGTACGCCCGGTGATCAGGGGGAAGACGACCAGCCGGAACCGGTCCACTAGACCCGCTGCCACCAGGGAACGGCAGAGGCTGAGGCTGCCGAGGGTGCTTAAGAGTTCGTCGTGGGTCCGCTTCATCTGCCGGACGGCCTCGACCGCGTCCCCGGCCACCAGTTCGGAGTTCGGCCAGCGGAGGGGTGCGGCCAGGCTGGAGGAGAACACCACTTTGGGAACGGCGGCAAGACCCGTCAGGGAGGTGCTTTCGTCCTGCGAATATCCCGTGCCCCCGGCGGCAGCATCTTCCGACATCCCCGACATGAGGCGGTAGGTGTTGGCCCCCATCAGGTAGGTACGGTCCCCTCCGGCCTCCTGCTGCAGCCAGGCCAGATATTCAGGACCTTCCAGGCCCCACCAGCCAGGCCATCCCTCGCCCGAGGCGAAGCCGTCCAAGGTGATGATCATGTCCACCATCAACTGGCTCATGGCGGCCATGGTATTCCCGCCCGCGAAGCCCGGCAAGGGACCAGTGACCCGGACTCACGGACCAGCCCGGACCGCAGAACCGGTCAGAACCAGTCGCCGTCGGCGTAGGCGCTGCGGACGTGCGCCCGGAGGTACTCCCCCACCACCGCGGCACCCAGGTCCCCCACCTCCGGCGCCACGACCCTGCCGTCAACGCGCTGCGCCATCCGCCGGATGAAGCGCTCCAGGCCGGGGTCGTTGCCCAGGCGGAAGAACGTGGTCTGGACGCCCGAACGGCCAAGCCGGTCCAGTTCGGCAACGGTGGCGCGGATGGTCCCGGCGTCCGGCGGCCAGTTGAACCAGGAGTCCCCGTCCGGCAGCAGGTGCGCCGTCGGTTCGCCGTCGGTGACCACCAGCAGCACGGGCTGCATGGAGGGGTGCCGGCGGAAAAAGCGCCCCGCCAGCAGCAGGCCGTGGTGCAGGTTGGTGCCCTGTTCGCGGAGGGCCGGCAGGGCCGTGAGTTCCCCGATGTCCATTGACTGCGCGTAGCGGCCGAACGTGATCAGCTGCAGCCTGTCGCCGCGGAACCGGGTGGAGACCAGGTGGTGCAGTGCCAGCGCGGTCCGCTTCATGGGAACCCACCGCCCCTCGGCAGCCATGGAGAAGGAAACATCCACCAGCAGGACAACGGCGGCCTGGGTACGGGCCTCGGTCTCGCTCACTTCGATGTCGCCGACGGCGAGCCGCAGTCCGCGGGCCGGATCGCCGCCGTCGGCCATGGTGCGCCGGATGGCGTTGGTCATGGTGCGGGTAACGTCCCAGGGCTCGGCGTCCCCGAACTCCCATTGGCGGCTGGAACCCGTTTGTTCCCCGGCGGCCCCGGCCACCCTGGTGTCACGGTTCCCCTGGCGCCCGGAGAGCTGCCTGGCGGTGTCCCGCAGCAGTGATTTCCCCAGCCTGCGCATTGCCTGCGGTGACAGCCGCAGGTCGCCGTCGGCACCGCGCCGCAGGTAGCCGCCGTCCTGCATGGCGCGCTCGATCTCGGCAAGCGTGCGCGCACTCACGGCTGCGTTCTCGCCCAGCTGGCGGGCAAGGGCATCAAGGTCCAGGTCATCAAGCCGGGAGCCGTTGTAGGACTGGGACAGTTGCTCAGACAGTTCGTCAAGCTCGGCGATGTCCTGCAGGACACCTGTCCCGTCACCCAGCCCCAGGCCTTCCTGTCCTTCGAAGCGTTCCGATCCCGTCCAGTCCTCCCCGGGACGCAGCGCCTGCAGGGTGGCGTCGAGCTCGCTGAGCTGGGCCATCAGCTCAGGAGAGCCGAAGGCCTGCGCCGACAACCGCATCAGCTCCTCACGCTGTTCCGGGGACGTGGACTGCAGGAGCCGCTGGGCTGCGGCGGCCCGTTGTGCCAGGGCATCCACCAGTTCCTCGACCGATTGCGGATTCTCCGGAAAGAACTGGCCGTGCCTGGCCATGAACTCCTGGAAATCGGCTTCCGTGTCCTCGCCCCGCCGGTGTTTGCCCAGCAGCACATTGAGGTCCCGGAGCATTTCGTTGACTGCCTCGCGGTCCTCATCAGTGGCGCTTTC
The DNA here is from genome assembly GCF_019977375.1 of Arthrobacter sp. NicSoilB11. Taxonomy (NCBI): domain Bacteria; kingdom Bacillati; phylum Actinomycetota; class Actinomycetes; order Micrococcales; family Micrococcaceae; genus Arthrobacter; species Arthrobacter sp. NicSoilB11. Next base: position 2,052,434 of record NZ_AP024657.1, on the reverse strand, counting down.
CAGAGCCTGCTTCATGCCGGCGAACCGCTGTTCCAGGACCTCCCGGCCCAGCAGGTCCTTGATCCGGTCGTACGCTTCCCTGGCCGCGCTTGACTGCCAGTCGTAGGACGCAAGCTCGTTGACGGCCGCCGCTGTGGAGGGCGGCAGGTTCTGCAGCTGCATCTCGCGGAAGGCGCGGTCGGTGTTGTCCATCATGGCGTCCCGTGCCAGCTGCTTGCGCTCCTCCAGGATGGCGGTGTCCAGGAGTTTCTTCACTTCATCCAGGGTGCCGTCCAGCCGGTGGCGGCCGAGCAGATCACGGCGCCGCTGCTGGACGCGCCGGGCGAGATCGTCCAGTCCGTCGCGGTTCCGGCCGCCGCGCCGCAGGAACTCCTGCAGGGCATGGCGGGGCGAGTAGCCTTCCATCACGTCCTGGGCGACGGCTTCGAGCGCCTCCGCCAGGTCAACCGGCGGGGCCAGCGGGTCCGGACCGCCGGTGTACCGGCCGTACCTTGCGGACCGCTTGTGGATGGCCATGGTGCCTCCCGTGCCTAGCCGTAAATGGTTTCCTCGTCGTCGGATTCCTTGGAGATCCGCCGTCCGAGGTACAGGCCTTCAAGCGCCAGTTCGACGGCGGCTGCCCGCTGCCCGTCATTCGTCGCACCCAGGCGCCGGCCGATTTCGTCATACAGGCCTGATCCGTTCAGGGCCGGGAGGTTGCCGAGGAACTCCTTCGCCGTGACCTGCTCCCCGGTGGTGACGGTCCGGTGGCCGTCCAGGGCAGCCACGAGCGGACCCATGTCCAGGCCCTGGAAGTGCGCCCTGACAGCTTCGGCGGTGGCCGTGCGCAGGAGGTGGTCCAGGACGCCCTGTTCGCGTCCTTCCTCGCCCGATTCGAACTCAAGCTTGCCGGTCAGGACTTCCACGGCGGGCTCCAGGTCAATGATCCGGGCCACGGCCTGGTCCTCGCCCCGCAGGCTTGACCTCCGCAGCGCGGCCGCGGCCACCGTCTCTGCCCCCGCGATGGCGAACCGGGCGGAGACGCCGGATGTTTGGTTGATGGCCGGAGACTGCCGCAGCGCCCGGGTATAGCGGGCCAGGATCTCCAGGATGAAGGGAGGAACGTCCGCCACCAGCCGGCCCTCCTGCCGGATGACCGAGACCTCGTCCTCCAGTTCAATTGGGTAATGGGTCCGGATCTCGGCGCCGAAGCGGTCCTTCAAAGGGGTGATGATCCGGCCCCGGTTGGTGTAATCCTCCGGGTTGGCGGACGCGACCACCAGCACGTCCAGCGGCAGCCGCAGGACGTAGCCGCGGATCTGGATGTCGCGTTCCTCCATGACGTTGAGCATCGCCACCTGGATGCGCTCGGCCAGGTCCGGCAGTTCGTTGATGGCGATGATGCCGCGGTTCGAGCGGGGAATGAGCCCGTAGTGGATGGTCTCGGGGTCTCCCAGGCGGCGGCCTTCGGCGACGCGCATCGGGTCCACGTCGCCAACCAGGTCGGCCACCGAGGTATCCGGCGTCGCGAGCTTTTCCACGTAGCGCTCGGACCGGTGACGCCAGGCGATCCGGAGCCGGTCCCCTTCGGTCAGGGCCCGGGCGCGGGACTGTTCGGTAATCGGTTCAAAGGGGTGTTCGTTCAGCTCCGAATCCTCGATCACCGGCGACCACTCGTCCAGCAACCCGGCCAGGGTACGGAGCAGGCGGGTCTTGCCCTGCCCCCGTTCACCCAGCAGGACAATGTCATGCCCCGCAATCAGGGCCCGCTCCAGCTGCGGAATCACGGTCCGGCCGAAGCCGTACAAACCCGGCCAGGGGTCGCGCCCCGCAGCCAGGGATGCGAGGAGATTGTCGCGGATCTCGTGGCGCAGGTCCTTGTGGACATGGCCTGCCGCACGCAGTTCACCAACGGTAAAGATATCGGGGCGATCAGTCACCCCTCTACGGTAGTCCCCGCCCTGCGGCTAATCGAGAGTTTCCTCCAGATTCCTCGAAGCAGCGTGACGATGCCGCGTGGCCGGCCAAGGGAGCCAGCCGGCGTCCCGGCCCGTGCCGGCGGGGCGCAGGCAGGCAGCGGGGCGTTAGGCTGGTTGCTGATGACTGCTGAGAGTACGTTGATCCTCCTGGTGCGGCACGGCGAAACACCCACCACGGGTACTGTCCTGCCCGGCAGGGCCCCGGGACTGCACCTTTCCGAGCGCGGCCGTGCCCAGGCGGACGCTGTTGCCGAACGCCTTTCCGGCCTGCCCATCCAGGCCATCTACTCCTCGCCCCTGGAGCGTGCAAAGGAAACCGCGGAACCTGCGGCGGCACGGACAAGCATGGCGGTGACGGAAGAACCCGGACTTCTGGAGTGCGACTTCGGTGACTGGACCGGCGCCGCGCTCGCCGGCCTTGCGGGCCTGCCGGAGTGGCAGACCGTCCAGCACAATCCGTCGGCCTTCCGGTTCCCCAACGGAGAGGGCTTTTCCGGGATGCAGGCCCGGATGGTCGGCACCCTGGAGAACCTTCGCGCAGCCCACCGGGGCGGCGTGGTGGTGTGCTTCTCCCACGCGGACCCCATCAAGGCGGCCGTGGCCCACGCCTTGGGCACCCATCTGGACCTTTTCCAGCGGATCATGATCAGCCCGGCGTCGGTCTCCGCGATTTCCTACGTGGACGGCCGGGCGCCGGCCGTGCTCACGGTGAATTCGACGTCGGAACCCCTGAGCGGGCTGAGGTCGCCGTGATGCCGTGCGGAGTGTCATCGGATGGATGGCCGCGGGACGCGGCCGCACGGGGCATGCGGTGTCCGGCCGGGAACTGACCCTCCTTAACGAGGGCCGCGTGGAACTGCTGGGCCGCATCATGAGCGGCAGCAACGCCACCTTCCTGGTGGAGGTTTCCTGCGCGGATGAGTCCGCCTGGGCGGTCTACAAGCCCGAAGCCGGGGAACGGCCGCTCGCGGATTTCGACGCCGGCCTGTACCGTCGGGAACGCGCAGCCTATCTGCTCAGCGAAGCACTGGGGTGGGGCATCGTTCCGCCAACAGTTGTCCGATCGGACGCGCCGCTTGGGGTGGGCTCCCTGCAGTGGTTCGTCGAAGGGGACCTCAAGGAGCACTACTTCACCCTCTACGCCGACTCGCCCGGGACCCACGCCGCGTTGGCCCGGATCGCCCTGTTCGACTACGTGGCAAACAATACGGACCGGAAGAGTGGGCACGTACTGCGCAGCACTGACGGCCGCATCTGGGGAATCGACCACGGCCTGTGTTTCTCTGCCGCGTTCAAGCTGCGCACCGTGATCTGGGACTTCGCCGGCGACCCCATTCCGGACGACCTGCTTGAGGACATCAGTCCCCTGGCCACCACGGTGCCTGCCGATGTGGCCGGGCTCCTCGACCACGCCGAAGTGGCAGCCCTCCGGCGGCGCGTCCAGCGCGTGCTTCAGGACAAGGTACTTCCCGTTGACCACACGGGCATGCGCTACCCGTGGCCCTTGATCTGAGTCAGCTGCGCCGGGAAATCCCGGTCCGGCCGGCGCTCACTGGGCCTCCGGACGGCCTTGCGCTGCGGCCGCCGCCGGGGCCGCCTGCTCCAGGTAGGCGCCGATGTGCTCCAGCAGGTAGTGCTGTCCCAGCACCGTGGGGTGGTCGCCGTCCGGGCCGATGAGGTCGTCAAAATCGTCGCTGATCCAGCCCTCGGCGATGGGGTCCACGAACTCCCCGCCTGCCTGCCGGGCAGCGGCCCTGAGCTGGTCGCTGATGTCCACGAGGGCGGGGTCCGGGGTTGCAGAGTACGACGGCGGCCCCACCACGATGATCTTCGCTTCCGGGGCAAGGGCTTCCGCACGGTCCATCGCGGCCAAGGCGGCGCCGCCAACGTCTGCGGGCGCAAAGCCAAGGTCATTCTCTGAACCGAAAAAGACCACGATGCCGGTGTCCGGTGTCACGAAGTCTTCGACCTCGGTGCCGAAAGTTCCGTCAAGATCACCTGTGCTGAGGTAGCCGCTGCCATTCTCGGCGGCGTTGACAACCTCCAGGCCGGCGCCCAGCGGGTCCTTGCGCATCAATGCCGGCCACGCCTGCTGCGGCGAAGTGCCGTGACCGGTGCTCAGCGAGTCCCCCACAACCACTACGCGGACCGGCGCCGCGGCGGCCGGGGGCTGGGTGGGGGCCGTACTCCCTGAGGTTATGGCCAGGACCAGGCCAACTGCTCCCGCCGCTATCACGCGGCCGGGATGCCGGTACACAGGATGTCCCTGAAGCAGCACGCCGTGGTGCATCGGTCCACCTCCTGCCAGCAAATCGTCGCGGGCCGGAGGCGGCTGCGCGCCGCCAATCCGTCCCCTGTCCGTATCCCATCGTAGGCAATGGTGGGAATACTGTAGGGCCAAGGTGACCAGGATCAAAGGATGCACAGCGACTGCACAGGAACTTTAGGGGCCTTAGGTATCCCTGGGCTTGGGCCGCATCCGCCATATGCGGCTGCCTGCGGCTACTCTTTTACCCGTGCAGCAGCAAACCGCGGGGTGGGACCCCGCAACCAGCCTTTCCGAGCAGGCACCCGGCGTGTATTTCGCTGAAGGGCCGGCGTCCAACTGGATAGTGGTGCGGGACGGCACGGGATTCATCCTCATTGACAGCGGATATCCCGATGACCGCCGCCACGTCATCGCGTCGCTGCGCCACCTGGGCCTGGAACCTGCGGACGCCCTTGCCCTGCTGGTCACGCACGGCCACGTGGACCATACCGGCTCCGCGGCATTCTTTTCCGAGTCCTTCGGGACCCCTGTCCTGTGCGCTCCCGCGGAGTTGGCGCATGTGCAGGGGAAGGAGAAGCACCAAGTCACCCTGGGCCAGGTCCTCAGGCGAGCGTGGCGGCCGCGTGTGTTCCGCTGGATGGTGCACGCCATCAGGGCAGGCGCGCTGGCGGCCAGGCCCGCGACGCAGGCGGAGGCCTGGGACGACGCCACACTCAAAGCCCTGCCGGGCAGCCCTGTTGCCATCTCCGTGCCCGGGCATACGCCCGGCAATGCAGCAATCCTTCTTCCGGCTGCGGGTGCCATCGCCGTTGGAGATTCGTTTGTCAGCGGCCACCCGATCAGCCGGACGTCCGGTCCGCAGATGCTGCACGCGATGTATCACTCAGACCGGGCCGCGGCGCTGGCCTCCGTGCGGACCCTGGCCGGCGTTGACGCCCCGGTTGTCCTGCCCGGCCACGGGCCGGCCCTTCGCATCCAGCTGGACGAAGCGGTAGCCGGCCTGGTCAGCCAGGCCGGCCCGGCAAGTCCGGGCAGGCGCCGTAAGTAAGGCCGCATCCGGGCATCCCGGTCCCGGAAGGGGCCCAGGGGCACAAGCTAGAACTTTCCGTACCGTGCCCGGGCCATGGAGTACACCCCGTAACAGATGAGCCCTGCGGCGATGGCGCCCAGCAGGAACACCCCATAAGGCTGCGAGCCCAGGGTCTTCAGCCCGCCGTCCAGGCCGGAGGACTTGGAAGGGTCGGCAGTTGCGGCCGCCACGATGATCAGCACGCCAACGACGGCGAGCACCACGCCTTTGGCTGCGTAACCGACTGTTCCGAGCCACTTGACGGCAGTCCGGGCGTTGCCCGGGTCCTGCAGGTCCTTCATGAACTTCCGGGTGATGCCCCGGTAGGCGTAATAGACGCCGGCGCCGATGATTGCCAGCCCCACCGCGATCACAAGAACCACGCCTGCGGGCGCTCCCATGAGCTTTGCCGTGAAGTCACTGGCCGACTGGCTGGAGTTCTTGCTGCCCCCGGAGGCGAAGACGGCGAAGGTGAAGGCCAGGAAACCGAAGACCACGGCCTTTCCCCCGGCGCTGGCGGCAGCCTTCAGCTTCTTCTTGGAGTCTGTCTCGGAGCGCGCCCCAATAAACGCCTCACTGAGCATCCACAGGGCAAGCGCAGCGCAGGCCACCGCCCCGACCCACAGCAGGATGCCGCCGCCGGGCTTGGAAGCCAGGGATCCGATCGCCCCGGACTGGTCGGCTTCACCACCCTGGCCCCGGTCCACCTGCAAGGCGATGGCTCCGATCAGGATGTGGACCAAACCGATGAAGACAAATCCGGCACGGGCCAGAATACGGACCGCGGGGCTGCGGCTCGCCGACGCGGCCTCGGATACTGCCTTGTTCGCTCCCTGCGACGCGTTGCCCATGGCCGGCCCTTCCTCAATATGTAGTTGGTCTTCTGTCCCCGGTCGGCGTCCCCCGCCTGCCTGCGTCACGGAATGCTTTAGTGTAAATCCGTCCGCGCTGTCCCGACAGGTCCCCTCAAGTTCCGGCCAGGCACGGTTGGCCACTACAGTCGAAGCGGTGCATGCCAAACAGAACGCTGAGCAACTGACCTCGCTGGACCTCCCGGGTTTTACGGCCGACCAGGCCGAAGACGGCTTCGTCCGGGTGCGGGGCGCCCGGGAGAACAACCTGCGCAACGTCAGCGTGGATGTGCCGCGGGATGCCATTGTGGCGTTCACCGGAGTATCGGGCTCCGGCAAGTCGTCCCTGGCCTTTGGCACGATCTACGCCGAGGCACAGCGCCGGTTCTTCGAGTCCGTCGCGCCATATGCCCGCCGGCTCATCCAGCAGGGCCACAACCCCAAGGTGGAGCAGATCACCGGGCTGCCGCCCGCCGTCGCCCTCCAACAGCGCCGGGGCACCGCCACTTCCCGGTCCACGGCAGGGACCGTCACCACGCTCTCCAATTCGCTGCGCATGCTGTTCTCCCGCGCCGGCAGCTATCCCGCCGGAGCTCCCCCGTTGGACTCGGACGCTTTCTCCCCCAACACCGCGGCAGGCGCCTGCCCGGAATGCCATGGTCTTGGCACCGCCCACACCGTCACTGAAGCATCACTGGTTCCGGATCCGTCGCTGAGCATCCGCGACGGCGCGATCGCCGCCTGGCCCGGCGCCTGGCAGGGCAAGAACCTGCGGGACATCCTGGCCCACCTGGGCTACGACGTCGACACCCCCTGGCGGGAACTGCCGAAAAAGGACCGCGACTGGATCCTGTTCACCGAGGAACAGCCCGTGGTGGAAGTGACGCCGCAGCGGGACCGCGTGGCCAAGCCGTACAAGGGCCGGTTCTGGAGCGCCCGGAGCTACGTGATGCACACACTGCTCGATTCCAAGAGCCCCGCCATGCGGGAGAAGGTGCTGCGCTTCATGGAAACCGGACCGTGCCCGCGGTGCGGCGGAACGGGGCTTCGGCCCGAGGCCCTTGCGGTGACCTTCGCCGGGCACACCATCGCCGGGCTCAATGCCGTGCCCATGACCGAACTGGCGGAGATCATCCGCCCCACCACCCTGCTGGCCACGGCAGGGACGGCATCGCGGAAGCAGTCATCCGAATCCAACGAAGTGGCCGTGGCCATCACCCGGGACCTGCTGCAGCGCATCAGCGTGCTGTTGGATCTTGGCCTGGGCTACCTGGCGCTGGGCCGGGCCACGCCAACGCTCTCGCCGGGCGAGATGCAGCGGCTCCGGATTGCCACCCAGCTCCGGTCCGGGCTGTTCGGGGTGATCTATGTGCTGGACGAACCGTCGGCCGGCCTGCACCCCGCCGACGCCGAACCGCTCCTGGCTGTCCTGGACCGGTTGAAATCGTCCGGAAACTCCGTGTTCGTGGTGGAACACAACATGGATGTGGTCCGGCGTGCCGACTGGCTGGTGGATGTTGGTCCCCGGGCCGGAGAAGACGGCGGGCAGGTGCTCTACAGCGGGCCCGTTGAGGGCCTCGACGCCGTGGCAGGGTCGGTGACCCGGCCGTTCCTGTTCCCAAACGGTTCAGCAGGGTCAATGGACGACGGCGGCGCCGCCAGGGGTGCGCCGCGGAAACCCTCCGGGTGGCTGGACCTGCGCGGCATCAACCGGCACAACCTGCGGAACCTGGACGTGGCCTTTCCGCTTGGTGTCCTGACAGCCGTCACCGGCGTATCCGGCTCGGGAAAGTCCACCCTGGTCAGCAAGGTCCTGGCGGACGTCGCCGGCACGTCCGGGCAAGCCGGCGACGACAACCTTGAACCAGGTGACGAGCCCGGCGCGGACCGTGACGAAGAGGGTGTGGGCAGTGTGGGGCGGGTGTCCGGGCTGGAGCGGATCGACCGCACGGTAAAGGTGGACCAGAAGCCGATCGGCCGCACGCCCCGCTCCAACCTGGCAACATATACAGGCCTCTTCGATGCCGTCCGCAAGGAGTTCGCTGCCACCGGCGCTGCCAGGAGCCGGGGTTTCGGGCCCGGACGTTTTTCCTTCAACGTGGCCGGCGGACGGTGTGAAACATGCCAGGGCGAGGGCTTCGTCGCGGTGGAGCTGCTCTTCCTCCCCGGCAGCTACGGTCCGTGCCCCGAATGCAACGGCTCGCGCTACAACCCCGAAACCCTGGAGGTCACCTACCAGGGCAGGACCATTGCGGACGTGCTGGGAATGACGGTCAATGCCGCCGCCGGTTTCCTGGTGGGGGTTCCCGCCGCCGCGCGGTCCCTGCAGACACTCCAGGAAGTAGGCCTGGGCTACCTTCGCCTGGGCCAGCCCGCCACCGAGCTGTCCGGGGGTGAGGCGCAGCGCATCAAGCTGGCCACCGAGCTGCAGCGCGCCCGCCGCGGCCACACGCTGTACCTGCTGGACGAGCCCACCACGGGACTGCATCCGGCCGATGTCGAACTCCTGATGGCGCAGCTCAACCGCCTGGTGGACGCCGGCAACACCGTGATCGTGGTGGAACACGCCATGGATGTGGTTGCGTCCGCGGACTGGGTAATGGACCTGGGACCGTCCGGAGGCGACGCCGGCGGGAAGCTCGTCGCCGCCGGCCACCCCGCCGCCGTCGCACGTTCAGCCAACAGCCGCACAGCGCCCTACCTGGCAGCCGCCCTCCGGGACCGGAAGGCCGGGGACGGAACGGTAGCGGGCAACGCCCTTGCCCCGGACCGCGCAGAGGCGTAGGACGGAGGAATGCGTTCCCGGCCGGCCATGCCCCCTCACACTGTGCTCCAAGGCAGGGTGGCGGTGGTGACCGGCTCCAGCCGCGGGCTGGGGTTTGCCATGGCCCGGGTGCTGGGCCTGCATGGCGCGGCGGTGGTGCTGGCATCCAGAACGGACGACGGCGTTGCTGCCGCCGTCGGGCGTCTGCGCCTGGAAGGCATCGCGGCGGACGGAAGGCGCTGCGACACCGGCGAGCCGGCGGACGTGGAAGCACTCCGGGACATGGCCCTCAGCCGTGGAACGCTGGACATCTGGGTCAACAACGCCGGCACGCCAGGGGTCTACGGACCGACGGCATCGACGCCCGTGGATGACTTCACACGGGTGGTGCGGACCAACATCCTGGGCACGTTCCACGGCGCCAGGGCGGCCCTGCCGGTGTTCCTGGAGCAAGGCCATGGTGACCTGGTGAACCTCTACGGCCAGGGTGACCGCGGACCCGTGGCGATGCAGAACGCCTACGCGTCGAGCAAACGGTGGGTCCGCCAGTTCACGGAGACGCTGAGGCTGGAAACCAAAGGTACGGGGGTCCGGGTGCACGGCATGAATCCCGGCCTTGTGGAGACGGCCCTCCTGGGAAAGGTCACGTCGCAGGCCGGGTACGAACACCGTCTCGGGGCACTGCAGGTGGTGGTTGGCCTGTGGGGGCAGAGCGCCGACCAGGCCGCACAGCCAATCCTGGACCTTGTGACGTCCGACAAAGCGGAATACCGGTTCCTGACCAGGAGGCGGCTGGTGACCCACGGGCTGCACAACATCCTGGCCGGCCGCCTGCGGCGGACAAACAGGATGCCCCTGGAGGTCACCGTGGTGGACACAGACCGGGAGCCGTGACAGGGCCGCTCCCCCTCCCCGTTCCGCGCCCGCGCGCCGTTAGGGAACCGAGACCTTGCCAATACAGGCTTGTGACGCGGAACACACTATGCTCGACAGCACCATCGGGATCGCGGGAAGAGGCACCATGAGCATCGACACTGAGGTTGGGTCCATCCACAGCACCGGGGATGCAGCGCTGGTCACCGCGGCAGCGAATGCCATCACCACAGCCGTTGCCACCGCCATGCAAAGCGTCCTGGAACGTCACGCAGCCTACAACTGGGTCTGGACCGACGAAATCCGCTGCCGGGGGTGCGGAGCCAGCCTGCCAATACCGTACCTTTCCAGCACACGGGCCAATGCCGACCTCGTCTTCGAGGCCCACCGGTCCGCGGAAGTCGGAACCCTCCTGGCCACGGGTTCGGAGTCCCCGAACCGCCGCTGACCGGTCGCAGCGGCACCCACGGACCGGCACTCTCCTGCCGGACGCCTGGCCGCACCCTTCCGGCATCTGCCAGGCGCCGCCGTCGTACGCCCTTCATCGTTGCTGCAGGCAAATATCGGCCCGGCTCTGGACTCTTGACCGGGGCCCAACGAGACTGGCTACAACAGCTGGCCAGGCGCAGATTCCGAAGGGTCGGACAAATGGCCGGCTGCATTCATTGGGGTTTTACCGTGAAGCGATTTTCGCGGCATTGAAAGGACCTGGCCATGCCGGACTTTGCACCGTTCTTCCCGTTAATTTCCACTGTTTTGGGCGTACTTGTTGCCATTGCCTTCATTTGGGTGGCGACGAAGCTCATGTGGAAGGTGGCTGAACCCAACGAGGCCCTGATCATCTCCGGACTGACCCGGGGAACCCTTGAGACCCGGGCCGGAATGGACTTCAAGATTGTGACCGGCAAAGGCGCCCTGGTCCTTCCCGGCCTCCAGACGGTGCGGACCCTGTCGCTGACACTGAACGAAACCGAGCTCAAGGTTTCCTGCGTGACGTCACAGGGTATCCAGGTCATTGTGGAGGGCGTCGTCATTTACAAAATAGGTGACGCACCGCCGTTCATTGCAAATGCGGCCCGCCGTTTCCTGGGCCAGCAACCCAAAATGGAAAGCCAGGTCTACAACGTCTTTGAGGGCCACCTCCGCTCCATTATCGGCAGCATGACCATGGAGGAGATCATCCGCGAGCGGGACAAGCTTGGGTCCCAGGTCCGCAGCGCCAGCGGAGTGGAGATGGAGAAGCTGGGCCTGGTGGTGGACTCGCTGCAGATCAAGGACCTGCAGGACCCAACCGGCTACATCCAGAACATCGCCAAGCCGCATATTGCGCAGGTAAAGATGGAGGCCCGGATTGCCGAGGCCACCCGCAACCGGGAAGCGGCGGAGAAGGAGGCGGAGGCTGCGGCCCTGATCGCGGACGCGCAGAGCGTTTCGGCGATCCGGCAGTCCGTGGCGCAGGCCAACGCGGAACGCGCCAGGGCCAATGCAGCCCAGGCCGGCCCGCTCGCCGAGGCCACGGCCCGGCAGCAGGTGGTGGTCCAGGAAACCGAAGTCGCCAAGCTTGAGGCGGACCGTGAGGAGCAGAAGCTGCAGACGAGTATCCGCAAACCCGCTGATGCGAAGGCCTACGCCAAACGCACCGATGCTGAAGGCCAGAAGGCGGCGGATATCAGCGCTGCGGAGGCGCTGGCACGCCGCACCGAGCTCGAGGCGCAGGCGAACGCGCGGCGCACGGAACTCCAGGCCCAGGCGAATGCCACCGCAGCCGCCGCCGCAGCAGGAGCAACCAAGGTCACCGGCGAGGCTGAAGCCGCCGCCACCAGGGCCAAAGGCGACGCCGCGGCGTCCGCCATCAAGGCCAAGGCACTGGCCGAAGCGGACGGCATCAAGGCCCGGGCCGAAGCGCTGGGCACCAACCAGGACGCGGTCATCTCCCAGCAGCTTGCCGAAAACATGCCCGCCATCATCGCCGCTGCAGCCGAGCCTTTCTCCCACGTGGGCAACATGACCGTCCTCAACGGCGGCGAAGGCGTCAACAAGATGCTGGGCGGCATCCTGGCACAGGCGGGCGACTACCTGCCTGCCCTCGCATCAGCGCTCCGGAAGGGCGAAGACACCAAGCGTCCGCCGAAGGCTCCCGGTGCATAGGCCCGCCCATGCGCAAGGACGTTGACCGGAGCCTGACGGGGAAGATCGGCCGGGTGACCGGGCGCATCGGCCCGGGCACCATCGGGGAAGTCATGCTGCCCTACCTCGGCGGCATCATGGCGTTCCACGCCCACCCGTTCGACAAAACCAGCGACTTCCCGGTGGGCAGCGAGGTGCTGGTGATCTACTACGAGCCGCCGCAAACGGTGTATGTGGACGAGCTGCCGGACGTGCTGAAGCACGCGGAGTAGGTCCTTTCACCGTGCCCTCGTTCGCGGTGTAGCTACCGCCCGCCCTCCATTTTCCGGCTGCGCTGTTCCTCAGCCATGGGTCCGTAGGGATAAACGCCGGCCTCTGGCTGGCTGGCCTGGGTAAGCCGGTCCACTTCATCGGCACTGAGCTGCAGTTCGGCGGCGGCGAGGTTGTCAGCGAGCTGTTCCGTGGTCCGCGCCCCCAGAATCACCGAGGTAACAGCCGGGCGGTCCGCCAGCCAGGCCAGGGCCACCTGGGACGGGCTCACGCCGTGGGCGTCGGCGATGTCCTGGACGGTGTCGATGACAGCCCACGTGCGCGGGTTCTCGTTGCGCGCCTGCCACGCCTCCATGCCGCGTTTGGGGTTTTCCCCGAGGCGGGTTGCACCGGTAGGCTGCTGGTCGCGCTTGTACTTGCCCGAGAGCCAGCCTCCGCCCAGGGGCGACCACGGCAGCAGGCCGATTCCTGCGTCGAGGGCTGCCGGAACGATCTCGAATTCGATGTCGCGGACCAGCAGACTGTACTGGGGTTGCAGGCTGACGGGCGGGTTCCATCCCTGGTTGCGTGCAACGTGCACAGCCTTGGTCAGTTGCCAGCCAAGGAAGTTCGAGAAACCGTAGTAGGCGATTTTGCCGCGGCTCACAGCGTCGTCCAGGAAGCGGAGGGTTTCCTCCAGCGGGGTGATCGGGTCCCAAGCATGCATCTGGTACAGGTCGATCTGCTCCACGCCCAACCGGCGGAGGGAATCATCAAGGGCGCGGGTCAGGCGACGCCGTGAGGTTCCGACGTCGTTTGGTGCCGTCCCCATGGGAAAGCGCCCCTTCGTGGCGATCACCGCCCTGTCCCTCACGTCGGGGCGCTTGGCCAGCCAGCGGCCGATGACTTCTTCCGACACTCCCGCACTGTAGACGTCCGCGGTGTCGATGAAGTTGCCGCCCGCGTCGAAATAGCTGTCAAGGATGGCATGGGATGTCTCCTCCGTCGCCTCCGCGCCGAAGGTCATGGTTCCCAGCGCGTAACTGGTGACCACGGCGCCGCTGTGGCCAAGGGTTCGATGCTGCATGGCTTCTCCTCGTATTCAGTGGTTATGGGGCGGAAAGTGGCGGGCAGCCGCGTCCCTGGTGGTGGTACGGATCCGGTACAGGCTTGTGGTTGCCGTGATGTAGAGGTCCTGGCCGTCGGAACCGCCAAAGCACAGGTTCGAGACCGTCTCGGGCACTGGGAGGGTGTCCAGGAGTTCGAAGGACGGTGAGTAGACCCTTATGGACGGGCCGGCGGAGGTCCAGATCCTGCCTTCGACGTCCACCCTGAGGCCGTCGGCCGGGTGGCCGTCCTCAAGCTCAAGCGTCCCCGTCCTGGCGCTGCAGCGTCCCTCATGGACGTTGTACGTTGCGATCCGCAGCGGAACGCCATAGAGGGAACCGGCCGTATCCGCGACGTAAAGAACGGACTCGTCGGGCGAGAAGGCAAGCCCGTTGGGGTGCACCAGGTCGGTGATTTCGGCCGTCATCGATCCGGAATCCGGCTCGAAGCGGAAGACATTGCAGCCACCATATTCCTGCTCACCCTCGTGGCCTTCCCTTGTCCCCGGCAGAATTCCATAGGGCGGGTCCGTGAACCAGATGCTTCCATCGCGGGCGATGACCACGTCATTGGGTGAGTTCAGCCGGTGACCCTCGAAGGAATCCACCAGGCCCGTCACTATGCCTTCGCGGTCGCGCTCCACCCGGCGCTGCCCGTGGCTGCACTGGACCACGCTGCCGTCGGCGTCGAGGGTGCGGCCGTTGGTGAACTCGACGCCCACCGCGTAGTCCCGGGTGGCCCCGGTGGCGGGATTGAACTCGAGGATGCGGTTGTTCGGGATGTCGCTCCACCGCACGGTTTTCGAGGACGGCACCCACACGGGGCCCTCTGCCCAGACCGAACCCGTGAAAAGGCACTCGAGCCAGCCCGTGGTTAGTTCGTCAGCCAATGGAGCTCCTTTGCGTTCCAGGTACCTGCCGCCGGCTTGCCGGCAAGGGGACGGCGTCCCGGCCCGGGGGCCAGGGATCCCACAGGCCCGAACTTACCCTAGCCCTGTCGTTGGGTCTGCGGGACGCGCAGGCTGCCGTACCTTTCCATCCGGTGCCACCGAAGGTGCACTCCGGCCACTGCTGTGACGACGGCCTGGATGACCACCAGGTACATGAGCTGCCGGTAGACGAACTGCTGCAGGGGAAGCGTCCAGAGCGGGCCGAGCCGTTCCCTGTCGAGCCGGAACGCGTAAGCAGCCATAAGGAATTGAACCGCCAGGAACAGGAGCCACAGCACCCCGATCCGCAGGGGGTCAAGGAAGATCAGGCCGTACAGGGCAAAGACATCAACGACGGGCGCGAAGAGGGGAAGCAGTACCTGGAGGACAAACAGGTAGCCGAGCCCGCGCCGGCCGAGCTTCCCGGCCGCGCCTTTTTGCAGCACAGCCCCCCGGTGCTTCCACATAGCCTGCAGGGTGCCGTAGCACCAGCGGTACCGCTGGCGCCACAGGGCGCCGAGGGTTGCGGGCGCCTCCGTCCAGGCCCTGGCATCCTCCTGGTACACCACGCGCCAGCCGTCCCGGCACAGTGCCATGGTCAGGTCGGTGTCCTCAGCGAGCGTGTCATCGCTGACACCGCCGACGTTGCGGAGGGCCTCGATCCGGAAGGCCCCAATTGCCCCGGGAACGGTGGGCATGCATTCGGCGACGTCGAACAGCCTGCGGTCGAGGTTGAACCCGACAACATACTCGATGTGCTGCCACGCACCCAGGATGCCTCCCCGGTTGGCCACCTTGGTGTTGCCGGAGATCGCGCCCACGCGGGGGTCCGCGAAGGGCTGGATGAGGGCGCGGACTGTATTCGGTTCGAAAACGGTGTCACCGTCCACCATGACAACAAGGTCGTGGCCCGCGGCCTGGATTCCGGCGTTCAGGGCGGACGGTTTGCCGCCGTTCTCCTTGCGGATGACGGTCACGCCGGGCAGGCCGAGAGCCTCCACGATGTCGGCGGTCCCGTCGGTGGAGCCGTCGTCCACCACAATGACTTCCACCGGATGCGTGGAGGCAAGGATGGACCGGACCGCGGCTTCAATTCCGGCGGACTCGTTGTAGGCGGGGACAACCACCGTGGCCGGTTCGGTAACTGCCGGCCCCACCATCACGTCGACGCGGCGCCTGCCCCGCCCAGCCCTGGGGAGGCGCCGCGCTGCGCGGCTATGGCGGGCAGCGAAGAACATCACCAGGACGGCGCGCACAAGAGTCACGGCACCAGCGGCAACGAGTCCCCACGAGATGGCGGTGACAACGAAGTCACTGAGGCGGATGCCCCACACGAACGCAGAGCCGCGAACCTGTTCCATGCCGGAGGCGGGGCGCATGCTGTCAACGCCCACCGCATCCCCCACCGTGGTGACGCGGTACCCCTGCCCGGAGAAACGTGAGAGGGCGGAGTCCAGCGCGGCGACGGTCTGTTCCCTGTCACCGCCCCCGTCATGCATGAGAACCACCTGCCCCTGCGGCCCGGACGGCGCGAGATTGTCCTCGATCGCTCCGGCGCCCGGCATTTGCCAGTCCTTGCTGTCCATGCTGCTCAGCACGGTGAGGTATCCCTCATCCGCCAGCCCCCGCAGCGCGGACCACATGCTGTCCGTAATGGCCCCGTTGCCGGCGGTGTAGGGCGGCCGCAGCAGGGACGCGGCCTGGCCGGTGATCCCCACAATCGCGTCCTGTCCGCCCTGCACCTCAAGTTCCCGGCGCCAATCTGGAGCTGCGCCGAGGTCTGTGTGCGTCAGCGTGTGGACCCCCACTTCATGGCCTTCGGCCACGATGCGGCGCAAAAGATCCGGGTTGTCCACCGCTGCGGAGCCCACGACGAAGAAGGTCGCATGGACATGGTGTTCCCGGAGGACGTCGAGGATGCGGGGCGTCCACAGGGCGTCAGGGCCATCGTCGAACGTCAGGGCGACCGTCCGGTCCGGCGGCCTGACGGACGTTACGGTCCCGCCACGGGAATCCAGCACCGGGCCACCGTGGGAAACGGCATCCGGGACATTCCCGGCGGCCTGGTCCACGGGCACCTGGTCCACGCCGGCACCGCCCGAGTGGTGCAGGTATCCCTGCACCGCCAAAGCCAGCCCCAGCGCCATCAAGGTGGCCAGGAGGACGAACCAATGGGCCCTGACATTCGCGGGCACATTGCTCTTTGCGTTTCTGGTGCCCTTGTTCCGGAGGGTCATGTTACTGGCGGGAAGGGGCCGACGGCCGCGTTGCCTGGCCCGGCGCAACACCGCTGGACCCCGGCGCAACACCGCTGGTACCCGGGGCCGTCCCGCTGGAGCCCGGGGCGGTTCCAGCGGCACCGGGAGCCGTCCCGCCCAGTCCGGGTTGAGTGGACGCAGCAGGAACCGGAGCAGCAACAGGGGCGGAAGTCGCGACGGCGGTACCGCCCACCGGGGGTGCGGCCGGTGCGGCGGCCAGGGCCACCGGCACTGCCGCCGGGGACTGCTCAACGGGCGGAGCGGCGGGGCCGGACAAGGCTGCGGCAGTGTGGGAATCAGCCGCTGGTGAAGACGGCGGAATTGACGGCTGGTCGTGGGGGCCTGCCGCGGCGGGAAGGGGCAGGAAGGGCGCGGAGACCCCGGAGCCGCCAATGAACGCGGCAAGCACCAGGACGACGTATCCGGCCACCAGCCCGAGAACCCCCAGGCCAATCAGCTGGACCCGCCGGAGGCGCCGTCCTGAGGCATCAACAAAAACGGGTCCGCGCGGGGAACCTGCGGGCAGCTGATCGGAAGTCTTCTCAGGGGCTTTCATCGAGCATCAACCTTAGGGGACCCGGATTGGCTACCACAAAACGCGGGCCCCCGGCCCCTGGCCAACGGCGGGGTGGAAATCCAGGGGCGGGCCGTCACCATTCCACCCCGGCGCCGGCAAAGGCGGGCACCACTTTGGCCGGTCAAAACGAAAACGGCGTTCGAGTGCCACAACCATGGCATTGGTGTCGGATAGAATCCCCTCTCGGCGAGTCCCACTCGCCTCGATACCCGCTAAAGGGCGGAGGTTGACAGCAGAATACAAGGGGAAGCAATGAGGCATGCCGCGGCTAAGGTCCGGGCGCACGGCACCAACGGCTCCGGGGCCAGACGGGACATCCAGGGCCTCCGCGCACTGGCCGTTGGGATCGTCGTCATCTACCACCTTCGGCCTGAAGCCCTCCCGGGCGGGTTCGTAGGAGTCGACGTGTTCTTCGTCGTCTCGGGCTTCCTCATCATCGGCTCCCTTGCCAGGGAAGCGTCAAAGAACGCGTCAATCTCCGTTCCCGAGTTCTACGCACGGCGCATCCGCCGCCTCTTTCCGGCGTCGGCCGTTGTTTTGGTTGCAGTCCTGGCCGGGGCAATGCTGCTGCTTGCCCAAAGCCGCTGGCAGAACATCTCCTCCGATGTCCTGTTCTCGCTGCTCCAGGTACAAAACTGGCATCAGGCCCTGTCCGCAGTCTCATACGCCGGCGCAACGCAGGAAGTATCTCCCCTTCAGCACTTCTGGTCCCTTGCCGTCGAGGAGCAGTTCTACCTCG
This sequence comes from Arthrobacter sp. NicSoilB11, assembly GCF_019977375.1. Classification (NCBI taxonomy): domain Bacteria; kingdom Bacillati; phylum Actinomycetota; class Actinomycetes; order Micrococcales; family Micrococcaceae; genus Arthrobacter; species Arthrobacter sp. NicSoilB11. Next base: position 2,034,665 of record NZ_AP024657.1, on the reverse strand, counting down.
TCATCCCGTTCTTCTTCCTTGGCCTGATCTCCGCGGCGCTCGCCACAGGCAAGCCGCCCGGCCGCTTCATCGTCCCGGCGTTGTCCGTGACTGCCCTGGCGTCGTTCGTCTACAGCATCTACCTGAGCGACCATGAACACACCATCGCGTACTTTGCCACGACGACGAGGATCTGGGAACTCGCCGTCGGCGGGCTTGCCGCTCTCCTGCCGGCACTGCCGAAACCGTCCGGCCGGCTTGCAGCGGTCAGCGGGTGGCTGGGCGTCTCTGCCATCGTCGTCCCCGCTTTTCTCTTCAGTACTGACATTGCCTTCCCCGGCAGCATCGCCGCCATTCCAGTACTCGGGACCGCCATCCTCTTGCGCACTGGCCCTCCAGCAGCAGCCGTTCCGTGGTCCGCCTCCAGGTTCCTTGCCATCCGGCCCATGACGCTCGTCGGAGACGTGTCGTATTCCCTGTATCTGTGGCACTGGCCCGTCATCGTTTTCGCTGTCGCGCTGTTGGGCCGCACGCCACGCATCAGGGAAGCGCTGCTCCTCGCCCTGCTCAGTCTTGTCCTCGCGGTAGCCTCCTACCACCTGGTGGAACAGCGCTTCCGGCACCGCTCAGGGAATGCTGGCTGGAGCGTGTACCGCCGGACTTACGCGATGGCGCTGTGCGGCGCGATGGTGGTGTCCGTTGCAGCGTGGGCGCCGTGGCAGGTAATTGAGATTAAGCGCGCACAACTGTCGACCGAACTGTCGGACCACGATTACCCCGGCGCCCAGGCGTGGTCCACCCGCCCCGCGCCGGTACCTGCCGGCCTCCCCATCCGCCCTGATCCCTCGGTCGCCATGCAGGATGTACCTGCCACCAGCGCCGGCGCCTGCGGCGTTTACGACCCCGCCGTGGTGCCTGACACTGATTGCTGGTTCGGTTCGGTGGCACAGCAGGACGCGCCTGTTGTTGTGGTTGTCGGGGATTCACACGCCGGCCAGTTTGTTGACCCCCTCATTGCCGTATCCCGGAAGATCCCGCTGAGAATCCACGCCCTGGTGCGGAACGGCTGCCCGTTTGCCTTGACTCCGCCGCGGTCCGAGACCACCCTCTACGCCAACTGTTCGAACCAAAATTCCATAACTGCCGAAAGAATCGCGGCAGGAAAACCGGACCTCGTCCTGGTTGCCGGGATGCGCGAGTCCGGTTACAGAAAGGCTCTTGGGTGGTCCTGGGCGCCGGATGCCCCGCTTGTCGAGGGTTATGTTCAGACCCTTTCCCGGCTGCGTGCTGCGGGACTGCGGGTCGCGGTCGTCGCGGACCTGCCGTATCCACAGGGCAACCCGGTGGAATGCATTCAAAAGTATGCCGACCACGGCGCTTGCGGCACGCCTGCCTCGGAGGCCCTTGCGAGCGGGGATGACGCGCTTGTTGGGGCGGCCCGCCGGGTTGGAGGCATTGAAATTGTCGACCTCTCCAGGCTCTTTTGCCGGGACGGCCTTTGCCCGGCTGTCATCGGGAACGTCTTGGTCTATCGGGACAACCACATGACCAATACCTTCGCGAAGTCACTGGGACCGGACCTCGCCGTCGCCTTACGCCTGGGGTAGGTGTCTGTTGCGGTTCCGGCAATCCCACAGACGGCGGCGGGGCCCGCTGACAGCCAGACTTCAATAGCGGCCAGGGATTTCGACGGCGGGACTGATGACCCAGGCGCAGGCTTTGGTTAGGATCAAGGTTCCACGCTCAGTCGTTTGAGGCCTTGGCGCCCGCCGTGCCCCCGGGAGCGCCAAGGAGGCAGAGAGGCCACCATGGACGTCACACAGGCTGCTGAATATCCGCTCGATCCCTTTCCCCGCTACGAACAAATGCGTGCAGCCGCTCCTGTCTTCCAGGACGGCCAATCGGGGAGCTGGCACGTGTTCCGGTATGACGATGTTCAGCGGGTGCTGTCCGAGCACGCTACGTTCTCATCCCGCATGGGCGGTGAAAATCCGTCCGGCTCCGGCCAGCTCTTCGCCTCAAGCCTCATCACCGCCGATCCCCCGAGGCACCGGCAGCTGCGCTCCCTGGTGACACAGGCTTTCACGCCAAAGGCCGTTGACGCGCTGGCTCCACGTATCGCCGGCCTCACGGACGAACTCCTGGAGGGGATCGCGGCCCGCGGGAGCGGCGACCTGATCAAGGAATTGGCGTACCCGCTGCCGGTCATCGTGATTTCCGAGCTCATGGGCATCCCGGCGGAGGACCGCGAGCGTTTCAAGCAATGGTCCGACGTGATTGTCAGCCAAACCCGCACTGGCCCGGCCAGCGACGGGCAGGACGCAACCGCCTCAGAGATGATCGAATACTTCCTGGCCCTCATCGACCAACGCAGGAGCCGCCCCGGCAGGGACCTGATCAGCAGCCTGCTGTCTGCCGAGATTGACGGCCAAAAGCTCACGGTCCCTGAACTGCTCGGCTTCTGCAGCCTGCTGCTCGTCGCCGGCAATGAGACCACCACCAACCTGATCGGCAACGCCGTTCTATGTTTGTCTGAGTCGCCGGGCTCTCTCGAGCGTGTCCTTAAGGAGCCGGCCCTGCTTCCCCAAACCCTCGAAGAGGTACTGCGGTTCCGGTCGCCGGTCCAGTCCATGTACCGGGTGACGGTGGCGGAGACGATTTTGGGCGATCAGCGAATCCCGGCCGGGGCACCGGTTGTTGCCTGGATCGGGTCCGCCAACCGCGACGGGCAGCAATTCGAGCGGCCGGCCGAGTTCGACATTGACCGCCACCCCAACCGTCATCTGGCGTTCGGCCACGGCATCCACTTTTGCCTCGGCGCGCCCCTTGCCCGGCTGGAGGCCAGGATTGCGCTGGAGGCACTGCTGGCCCGCTTGCCTGGGCTCTCCTTGGCTCATGAAGCGCAACTGGAGCGGATGGAAAGCACCATCGTTTACGGACTGAAGGCACTTCCCGTCAGGTGGCAGCCTGCCTGACGCACGGACGGCCGAGTCCACGGGGAGACCCCGTATGCACCTGAAGCCGGCACTGCGACCGCCAGCCGCCCGGCATCATTCGGGGATGCCCGTTTCTGCGGCGTAAGCGGTCGCCTGGGCCCGCACCTGACGGATGTAGGCATCGGACTGGTTGTAGGAGTGGATGGCGTCTGCCCACCCCTGCGGGGTTGTGAGGTCCCGGCCGTGGGCGCACAAATATGTGGCCGCGCTGAGGGCGGCGTCGTCGATGTTGGACGGGTCCGCTGTTCCGTCCCCGTTCCCGTCCCTTCCTGCAAGCCGCCACGTGGAGGGAATGAACTGCATCGGCCCCACCGCGTGGTCCCACCGGGCGTCGTCGTCAAGGGCGCCGCCATCCGTATCTGCGATGGCGGCGAATCCATCGCCGTTAAGGCTTGGTCCCACGATGGGCCCGCTCGCATGGCCATTGCTGTCCAGGCGGCCGCCGCCATAGGTTCCATGGGCTGATTCGACGAAGCCGACAGCAGCCAGAGTATTCCAGCCGATTCGACACATCGGGGTGGCGTCATTGGCCGTGGCGGCGGCACCAACGTAGGCCCGCAGGGCCCGGGCAGGGATACCGGTCTGGGTGGAAGCCTCCAGCAGCCACTGGGCGTCCGGGCTGCGTGTTACGTTGACGGCGGTGTCGATGCCGGCGGGGCCGAGTGCGAAAGTTGCCCCTGCCCGCGGCGGTGCGGAAAAGGCCACCCGGGCGTCCGCGCCTGGCTGCCGGATGAGCCAGAAGGAGACAGCAGTGCTGATGCAAACGACAAACAGGCTGAAAACAACAAAGCGTTTTACACGGAGCACTGACTAATCAAACCATCAATCGCGAGGGCTGAATGACGAGCCGGTTCCCAACCGGCCATGCAGCGCCCGGGAACATCGTCGGATCCATCTTCTTCAGCACGCAGTATCGGTACCATCAGGCATGGGCAGGAAGAACTACCTCATCGAAGGCGGCTCAGGAACCGGCAAGACCGCTGTCTGCGACGAGTTGCGCCGGCGCGGTTATCACGCAATCAACGGTGACCGCGAACTGGCCTATCAAGGTGATCCTGAGACCGGTGAACCGCTCGCCGGCATCACCGGCGTCTCCATGCACCATCACCATCTCTGGAGGGTGGACGACGTGAAGGCCCTCACCGAAGACCGGCGGGAGGCGGTGACGTTCTTCTGCGGCGGATCCAGGAATCTCTCAAAGTTCATTGAGCTTTTTGACGCGGTGTTCGTTCTTGAGGTGGACCTCGAAACGCTTCGCCGGCGGCTTGATGCGCGCCCAAAGGACGAGTGGGGAGGGCGCCAGGCTGAACGGAAGCTCATAGAACGCCTTCACGGAACACGGGAAGAAATCCCGTCCGGTGCCATTGCGATCGACGCTACTGCACCACTCCAGAGCGTGGTGGATGACATCCTCCGCAGGACCGGAACAGGTTCCGGGAGCTAAGCAGGCGGTTTACGAAACCTGCGCGCGATGGTTGTCTGCAAGGACGGCAAGGTCGCGGATCAGGCGCTGTACCTCATGTTCCCGCCTGCTGGAACGCGAGGTCTGTTGAACCGTGCTGGGTCTTGCCAAGGGCCCCACAGGTGGAGCGGGCACCGGTGGCGTCACCGTATGTTCGTCCTTGGCGGCCAGCGGATTGCTTGTGCTCATGCGGCGCCCCTTGGCCTGGTCAATTGGGGGACTGTCCCCCAAGTCGTAGCTGTACGGCCACTTTAGGAAGCCCTGCGGCCACGGGGAAGACATTTTGTCCACTACAGGGATTTATTGTTTCAATCTTGAGCTTGGCTTCATTGTCGGCTGTCGACCAAGAACCCCCACGGCCTCCCGCCGCGAAGGTGCTGCCACTGACCGGACCATTGCCTTGAAACGCGGGCATGGCGACCATGGAAAGGTGGGAATGAAGGACAGGCAGCGTGGTCTTGCTTTCACCCTTTGCTTGCCGATTGTGGCCTGGGGAACCGCCGGCTGCGCGTATGAGTACAAAGAGACTGTGCAGAGTCCCATGGCGAGCCCGTCCCCAGTCGCTGATTCCCCTGCCCCCTACGTTGACCCGCTCGTCCTGGAGCGCGAGGTGGGAAACTATGCTGAGCTGGACCGGCTTCTTAAGGCAGTACCCGGGCCTGCGCTCCTTTTCGAGGAGGGACCCCTGGATGGCCCCGTCAGGGGGTTTGGCACGATGGCGAAGGTGCCGGCGGCTGGGCTGTACACCGTCACCGTAGCCTGCGTGGGTGGTTCCGGCGCTGTGGTCTCCGTGGGGCAGGAGCATCCCGGCGCCCCCTTTCAGCCGGTGGAGCTGTGCCTGAAGTGCGCAGGGGCCACGTCCAGGGTCCTCCCACTTGAGCAGGGGTACGTTTTTGCGCATCTGGTGCTGCCCGTTCCGGGCGATACGCCGTGGACAGGGGCCGTGGGCGGAGTACGTGTCACCGGTCCCGGCGCGTCATCGTTGGGCCCGTCACCGGATTCTTTGTTGGACTCCTCCAAAATCGAGTCGCCCAGGGAGAACTAGCGTCTGCTGTGAGGCATATTCCATGTAGACGCAAAGGACCAATTAATGACCATCCAGGCAAACCTTCCCAGCGCCGGCAGCACCGGGACCACCGCGGGCGGAGGCTGCGCAATCCTGGAAACCGCCCGCCGGCAGGTTCTCGGGGACGGCATCGGCCTGAACCAGGCCCAGCTCGAAGAGGTCCTCCGGCTCCCGGATGAGGCACTTCCAAGCGCCCTTGAATTGGCCCACCAGGTACGGCTCCGCCACTGCGGGGAGGAAGTGGAGGTAGAGGGCATTATCTCCATCAAGACCGGCGGCTGCCCGGAGGACTGCCATTTCTGCAGCCAGTCCGGTCTCTTTGACTCCCCCGTCCGTGGCGTGTGGCTGGATATCCCGGAACTGGTCAAGGCCGCCAAGGAGACAGCCGCCACCGGGGCCACGGAGTTCTGCATCGTCGCTGCCGTCCGGGGGCCCGACATCAAGTTGATGAACCAGATCAAGTTCGCCATCGACCGCATCACCCAGGAAGTGGACATCAACATCGCCTGCTCGCTGGGCATGCTGACGCAGCGCCAAGTGGACCAGCTCAAGGAGTGGGGGGTGCACCGCTACAACCACAACCTGGAAACGGCACGCAGCTACTTCCCCGAAGTCGTCACCACCCACACCTATGAGGAACGGCTGCAGACCTGCGCCATGGTCAAGGACGCCGGCATGGAACTGTGCTGCGGCGCCCTTATCGGAATGGGTGAAAGCCTGGAGCAGAGGGCTGAACTGGCCGCCCAGCTCGCAGCCCTGGAACCCCACGAAGTGCCGCTCAACTTCCTCAATCCCCGGCCTGGAACTCCGCTGGAGAACCAAGGCATCATGGACGGCAAGGACGCCCTCCGCGCCATCGCCGCCTTCCGCCTGGCCATGCCCCGCACCGTTCTTCGGTACGCCGGCGGCCGCGAACTCACCCTCGGCGACCTCGGCACCCGCGATGGCCTGCTCGGGGGCATCAACGCCGTCATCGTGGGCAACTACCTCACCACCCTCGGCCGTCCTGCCACCGCAGACCTGAACCTGCTCGTGGACCTCAACATGCCCATCAAGGAACTTCAGAAAACGCTGTGAAGAGAGCTTTTCCCTCCATGCATTCAGCCGCCGGGAACTTTTGCGGGCACTGCGGCGAGGCGTTCGACGGCGGCAACCACCCGCCGTCGAACGCCCACCAACGCTGCGGCGAACGCATGGCAATGGAACCGCCGCGGTACTGCGCCGCCTGCGGGCGCCGGATGAAAGTACAGGTGACGCCGCTTGGCTGGACAGCGGAGTGTTCCCGGCACGGCGTGGTGGTGGCCTGAGCCGGGGGCTTCGCCCACGTCTATTGACTATGGTGTGGCACCGCGCTATACCTCAACTAAGTCCAGCAGCAGGCCCCGCTTCAGCTCAGCCGGAGGCCGCTGTGACATCACCCCTATCCCCCACCCGCTGCAGGATCCTGCGCGTCAGCAGCCACCCCGGACCCCACCATGGCATGGGACCGCCCGTGGTGCGTCCGGGTACAGAGGCACCACGCCAATGACCCCGTTCTTTACGTGAACCAGCAAACCCCTGCTTCCTGAGGAAGTGCCGAAGTGGACACGATTCCGACAGTGCTCCTTGTCATCGGCGTTGCGTTCGCCTGGATCGGCCTGACCGTCCTCGTGATCGTCCATCTTCGCCGCCGAAGGAACGGATCCACCCTGGTGGCATCAGCGCCGTCTACCACGGTCCACCTTCATGCAAGGCCATGGCACAGCCGCATGCGCCGAAACCGTGCCGCTCCACACCCCCGGAGGGTAAGCCTGCGGCGGGCACGGGGCCGAGGCAATTCCCCCCACATCTGATCACTGTCTCGAAAGCAGCGCCGCGCTGGACCCTTGCATACTGAAAGCACCGCCATGGTCCCAGGCACCAAATCGCCTCAAGGAAGCTAAGCCGTGTACCGCCTTCTTCGCTTTGCAGGCCCCGGCAAAGTAGAGATCATCGAGAGCCAGAGCGTTGCCCTCCAGCCCGGAGAGGTTCGGGTCCGCACCCTGTTTTCGGGTATCTCGGCCGGGACCGAGATGACCGCGTACCGGGGCACTAATCCCTACCTGACCTCCGTATGGAATCCCGGGATCCGCCTGTTCCAGCAGGATCTACGTGAACCGCGGCTTGGCTACCCCCTGGACGGGTGGGGATACTCGGAGGTCGGAGAGGTCGTGGAGGTTGCTGCCGTGCCCGACCCGGTCGATGAGGGGAAGGACGCCGGCCGGCCTGTCAAAGTCGGAGACACCGTCTGGGGCATTTGGGGGCACCAGTCCGAGGCTATCCTGCTGGCAAAAACCGTGGCCGGTCACCAACTGCCCGAGGGCATGGACCCGCTCGCTGCCGTATTTGTGCGGGTGGGAGCGATAGCCCTGAACGCCGTCCTGGCAGCTGACCTGGGGGTGGGTTCGACGGTTGCCATTTTTGGCCAGGGCGTCATCGGCCTGCTGGCCACCCGCTTCGCCGTTTTGAACGGCGCGACGGTGATCGCAGTGGACGGAATCAGGGTGCGCCAAAACAAGGCACTCGCTTGGGGTGCGGAGGAAGCCTTGGCGCCGGACCCGGATCCCGCAGCCCGGATTCGCGAACTTACCGGCGGCATGGGGTGCGATTGCGCCATTGAACTCAGCGGGAACTACCGCGCCCTCCACGAGGCCACACGGGCCGTGGGTGCCGATGGCACAGTGGTTGCTGCCGGCTTTTACCAGGGCGGCGCGGCACCTCTCCGCCTGGGAGAAGAGTTCCACCACAACCGGGTCCAGATACTCGCCTCGCAAATCGGTTCGGTCCCAAACCGGCTGCGCACCCGGTGGAGCGTTCCCCGCCTGGAACAGACAGTGATCGCTTCGATCGCGTCCGGCGCCCTGGATGCAGCCTCCCTGGTGACCCACCGGTTCGACATCGCAGATGCTGCCAAGGCCTACGAGCTGTTGGATAACAATCCCGAGTCTGCCCTTCAGACAGTTTTGGAGTTCCGATGATCCCGCTCACCGTACAAGAGCAGCACCTGCCCGGTAGCTGCCTGGAGGAGAAATTTGAGAGAGCCGTTGCCTGGGGCTTCGACGGAATTGAGCTCCGCGCCCAAGGCGACCTGGGTTTCCAGAACCGTCTGTCCGAGCTTCGGCGCGCACGGCAGAACGGAGTGGTCATGCCCACCGTATGCGTGGACATGCTTCACTTCATCGGAGACTTTGACGAGGCCCTCCGTCGGGACGCCGTGGTTCAACTTCGATCCCAGCTAAGTGTCATGGCCGAGCTGGGGGGCCGGGGCGCCGTAACCCCGGCCTCGTACGGCATGTTTTCAAAACGCCTTCCCCCGTTCATTCCGCCGCGAACCCAGGAGGAGGACACGGCCGTGCTTGTTGATGTTCTCGGTCAACTTGGCGGGCACGCCGAGCGCGAAGGCGTAGAACTCTATCTGGAACCCTTGAACCGGTACGAAGACCACATGGTCAACACACTCGCCCAGGGCGTGGAACTGCTGCGGAAAGTCGGACTCGGTTCGGTCAAGCTTGCCGCAGACACCTATCACATGAACATTGAAGAAGCAGATCCCGCAGCGGCACTGGAGGCAGCGGGCGCTTTCGTCGGCCACGTCCAGGCCAGCGACTCCAATCGACTGGAACCGGGCGCCGGCCACATCGACTGGGCTCCGATCGGCGCCGCCCTCAAGGCCATGGGGTACCAGGGAACAGTGGCCCTCGAGTCCCGGCTTTCCGGTCCCCCTGAACTGGTCCTGCCCCGGGTCCCGGAACTGCTCAGACGCTTCCTCTGAGACGCTGGCCTTTCGGGGGATAATCCATCGGTGGCCGGCGCCTTTGTAGAACGATGCTTTCTTGCCGCCGCTGAACGCCCTCCTACATCCGTCCTGAGGCAAGATCTGCGTCGACATTCGCATCCGCACCGCTCATGTCCTGCGAACTGTCCGAACGCACCGTCTCTTCTTTGGACGCCTGCATTGAGCGCCAGACTGCTGCCCCGGCTGCCAACGCTACGAGCCCTGCGATCCACCACCACATCCGGAAGGCCGGCTGCCGGGACCTCACCGGGCCGCGTCTCTTGGCTCGTGCGGCCGGTTTCGGGCCAACGCGCTTAAGCTGTCCCTGGACCCGTGGCGTCAGTGTCTCCACACCCCCGGCAAGCTCATCGGCCAACCGGCGCAACAGCGCCTGGAGGCGGGGAGAAGCGGTCTCGATGCCTGCATCCAGCCCGGCCACCGCCCGCTGAAGCGCAGCCTGCACACCAGGCGTGGCCCATTCCCTGCCTCTGGCCAGCTGGCCCATGAGGTTCTCGGAGAGATGATGGACCCGCTCGGTTTCAGTCATTGCTGCTCTGCGCATGGATGCCTCCTTGATGTAATGGATGACGACAGACTAGGGCGCGGAGAAGTGCCCAAACAGGGTCTTTGGAACCAAGACAGGTATCCGGGACGTCCCGGCGCTCCAGAGGTACAGGGTGCCATGACCAAAGCCCCTACTCCGCCATTGCCTGCGCTATCACGCTGGGAGTTGGGGGTAGCAGCTCCCGGGTCACCGGCTGGCGCGCGTTTGGTCAGGCAGGAGGGTCCCCATGACAACGCAACCACAGCCCGGAGTGCCGCTCGTTTCGGGCGCCGCCGGCAAGGGGTTCTCCTCGTTCACGAGGCGCCATCCCTTGCCTGTTTTCTACCTCCTCGCATTTTTCATCTCCTGGGGCGGAATGGCTGCCATTCTCAGAGCAGGGCACCTAACCGTAACCTGGGCCGCGGCGGCGCTCCCGGCAGGGCCCGCCGCAGCCGGCGTTTCCCTTACCGCCCTTCTATACGGCCGAACAGGGCTTCGGGAACTCGGGACCCGGCTGCGCCAATGGCGGGTGGGCCCCCGGTGGTACCTTTTCGCCCTTCTTACTGGCCCGATCGTCATGGCTACGACGGCGGCCTTGGTCTCGATGATGTTTCCGGGTTACTACGCGGGCACGACCACACTGGAGGGGACAGCGGCCATTATCCTGGGCGGCCTCCTGGTCGGGCTCGCGGTCGGCATCCTGGAAGAGCTTGGCTGGACGGGCTTTGCCCTGCCCAGGCTCCGTAGGCGTTACGGCATTCTTTTGACTGGCCTCATCATGGCCCTGCTGTGGGGAACCTGGCACTACCCGATGTTCGCGGACAGCACTGACCCTTCAGGAGCTATGCCAAACGCGGTTATCGTGGCGGTGTTCCTGTTTGCCTGGCTGCCCCCATTCCGGGTGCTGATGGTGTGGGTCTACGACCGGACAGGGAGCCTCCCGCTGGCGATGCTCATGCACGCGCCGCTTTCGGCAGGGGCGTTCATCAACTCTTTCATGGCATCAGGTACGGCGACCGGAATGGCGGTCCTGATGCCGGCACTGCTTTGGGGTGCTGCATTCTGGACGATTGTTGCGGTTGTCTTCCTCGTCAAAGCCCGTCGACTTCGGGACGCAAACCCTTAGCGCACCACCTTGCGGTGGCCTGCGTCCAACCGCTGGGTCCACCCCCGCGAATCGAGGTGTTCCAGCAGTGGAACCGCTATCCGGCGCGTCGTTCCGAGGGCTTGGCGCGCCTGGCTGGTGGTAAAGGGCTGCTCCAGGCCGGCTAGGGTTCGCATCGCAAGGGCCGGCGCCGTTGGCAGCAGCACCACGCCGTCACGCAGCCTCAGCAGGCGGCCCGAGCGTTCTGCAGCAGCCAGCTCCCGCGTGCCCAAACCCAGCGCGGCCAGCTCCTCGGATTCCGGGGCCTGGAACGTATGCGTGGTGAGCCTGCGCTCCAGCTCGGCAATTGCCGGTTCGATGGGGCCAAGGTGGCCCCGGCTGCCGGGCAGCCGGATGTGGCCTGCGTCCTGTTCCAGGGCGGCCCCACGGATGACATGGGAAAGCAGCTTCTCGTCGGGCAGGCGAAGCAGGTTGCGGGCTGCCCCCATGGAAAGGCCCGGCGCCAAGGGATCGGATTCCTGCAGCGCCTGGACTGCGTTGCGAAGCTGGTGCTGCCAGGCCTCAAAGACAGGAGCGTGCACCCACCAGTCGTCAATGACCTGCACGCCGGACGGCCCTTCCGGGTCCTGCCCGGACAACAGCCCGAGCCGGCGCAGATGCTCCACCCGCACGGCTTTGCGGGCTGCCACCTCCCCCAGCACGTCACCCGCCGGGTCCATGCCTGCAAGCCGCTGGGCCCAGTGGGCGCTGTCTCCGCGCCGCCGCAAGGCCGGTGGATCGGCGTCGAGGATGCGTGCCCCGCCCAGCACAGAGCGGCTTCCGGGGTCGCGCAGCACCAGCCGGTCGCCCAGGACGAGAGGCAGGTGCCTGTCAAGGACGAGCCTGGCGTGGTCGGCGCCGAAAGGACGCAGCCTGGCCGGCACGGACGCGGTGCCAACATGGACCATGAGCTGCTCCGGCACATCCGTATACGCCACACCGGTGGTCCGTTGGATGCCCACGACGCCGGTGGTGGGCCAGGCATCGGGGGTGAGCAGCGCATCACCGCGCCGGATGTCCGTGGCGGAAACGTCGCGCAGGTTGAGGGCCACACGGCTGACTGGCGCCACCGAGGTGTACGAGGTGTCGCGGCTTTGCAGGCCACGGACGACGACGGACCGGGAACCAAGGTGACCAAAGAGGCCCAGCCGGTCCCCCTGGACGATCGTTCCTGCGGCCAGCGTTCCGGTCACCACGGTGCCGGAACCGGTGATCGTGAACGACCGGTCCACCCACAGCCGGACCCGCCCATCTGTGGCGGGTTGGGGCACACTGGCCAGGACGCCGTCGAGCGCTGAACGCAGCTCAGCCAGGCCGGTGCCGTCGATGGCGGACACGGCAACGGCCGGGGCATCCCTCAGACCAGTCCCGGCCAGCTCCACCCGGGTGCGTGCCAGGACGTCCGCCACCCGCTGGCTGGACGCCCGGTCCGCGCGGCTGAGGACCACCACACCGTGCTCGATGCCCAGCGCCGCCACGGCGTCCCGGTGGTCACTCGACTGGGCCTGCCAGCCTTCGTCGGCGGCGACGACGAAACACACCACCGGCGCGGGTCCGATGCCGGCAAGCATGTTGCCCAGGAAACGCTCGTGGCCGGGGACGTCGACGAACGTAACGTCCTGCCCGGACGGCAACGTGGTCCAGGCGTAACCCAGGTCGATGGTCAGCCCGCGGCGCCGTTCTTCTTCCCAGCGGTCCGGCTCCATGCCGGTAAGGGCGCGGACAAGGGTGCTCTTGCCGGAATCGACGTGACCGGCCGTGGCAACGACGTGCACGGTTCAGCCCGCCCTGCCTGCATCCGCAGCCTCGAGGGCCGCCAGCGCCTGCCGAATGGCCTCGAGAATCCGGTCGTCGTCCGCGGCGGGCACGCACCGCAGATCGATCAGGCAGGAACCGTCGTGGACGCGCGGAAGCACGGCGGGATCGCCGGTACGCAGGAACCGCGCCAGTCCTTCGGGGAGCCGGAGCGCCCACCCGGGCAAGGCAAAACCGGGGGCGCCCCCGCCGCCTACCCTGCCGTCATGCGGCACCACGGCTGCCCCGAGTTCCTGGGCCAGCCGTTCCGTGCGGCGCCGCAATTGCCCGACGTCGGCGTGCAGCGCCTGTACGACGGGCGGCATTCCGCCGGCCACGGTCGCCTCCAAGGCAGCGAGGGCAAGTTTGTCGGCCCGGACGGCCCGGGCAAGCGGGTGGCGGGCCAACCGGGTGATGACCTCCTTGCGGCCCAGCAGCAGGCCCGCCTGGGGTCCGCCGAGAAGTTTGTCGCCACTGGCGATGACGACGTCGGCCCCGGCCGCCAAAGCGGAGGCAACATCAGGTTCATCAGGGAGGTGCGGGTCGGGTGCCAGCAGTCCACTGCCAAGGTCGGCCACGAGCGGTACTCCGTGTGCCTGCGTCAGCGGGGCCAGTTCATGCAGCGGAACAGCGGAAGTGAAACCGTCTACCCGGAAGTTGCTCGGATGGACCTTCAGCACGCAGCCCGTATCGGCGCCGAGGGCCGCGGCGTAGTCGTGCAGGTGGGTCCGGTTGGTGGTGCCCACCTCGCGAAGCCTTGCCCCTGTCGATTCCATCAGGTCGGTGAGCCTGAAGCCTGCACCGATCTCAACGAGTTCGCCGCGGCTCACCACCACGTCCCGGCCGGCGGCCAGGGCTGTAGTGGCCAGTACCAGCGCCGCTGCTCCGTTGTTGACCACCAGTGCGTCCTCAGCGGCGGGACAGGCGGCGAGCAGTACCGCCCGGGCCCCGGCGCCACGGCGGGAGCGGTTTCCGTCAGCCAGGTCGAGTTCCACGTCAACGTAGCCGCTGGCTGCGATAACAGCTTCGACCGCGGCCGCGGAAAGGGGTGCCCGCCCCAGGTTGGTGTGGACGATGACCCCGGTGGCGTTCAGCACCGGGCGGAGGGTTGTTGCCTTGCGGTCAGCGACGGCGGCCAGCAGGACTGGCTCCACCTGGCCGGGAGGAAGGTCACCGCGCCGGGCCTGGTCCTGGATGTCCCGGACGAGTTCGCGGATCACACGCTCACTCAGCCGTGACCGGGCTTCGCGGACGGGCGGCAGTGCCAGCAGGTCGTCCGTGCGGGGAATCAGGCGGCGGGGATCGACGTGGTCCACAGCCCTCCTCATATCGCGGCATTCACTGCCGAAAGTTGGCGGTGGCGGACGGGAATCGAACCCGCCAGGCCGAGATGCTCAGCCGCACCGGTTTTGAAGACCGGGGGGCCCACCAGGACCCGGACGCCACCGCGCCTCAATATAGCAGGTCGATTCACGGGGGTACGCTAGGCGGGTGAATGAGGCCCAGACGTCAGTCCAGCAACTTGATGAGGGCGCCGTGGGCGCCCTTCGGCTCACCGACTACGCCCACGGAGGAGGCTGTGCCTGCAAGATCCCGCCGGGTGAGCTCGAAGATGCCGTCCGTGGCCTCATCGGCCAGCCGGGCGCAGAGGTGCTGGTTGGCCTGGACAGTGGCGACGACGCGGCGGCCGTCCTGGTGCGGGACGACCTCGCGGTTCTTACCACGGCGGATTTCTTCACTCCCGTTGTCAACGATGCCTTTGACTGGGGCCGGATCGCCGCCGCCAATGCGCTCTCGGATATCTACGCAATGGGCGGCCGGCCGGTCACGGCCATCAACCTGGTGGGCTGGCCCCGCGGCGTCCTGCCAATGGAGCTGATGACGGAGGTCCTCCGCGGCGGGCTTAGTGTGGCGTCGGAGGCCGGTTGCCCGGTGCTTGGCGGACACTCCATTGACGATCCGGAACCCAAGTACGGCATGGCCGTCACCGGCGTCGCGCACCCGGACCGGCTGCTGCGCAACGACGCCGCCCGGCCGGGCCTGCCCATCACGCTGACCAAGCCGATCGGCGTCGGGCTTCTCAACAACCGGCACAAAGCGACCGGTGAAGTGTTTGCCGAGGCGATAGCGACCATGGTGGGCCTCAATCGCGACGCGTCCGAGGCAGCGGTGGCCGCCGGCGTCCGGGCAGCAACGGACGTCACGGGTTTTGGCCTGCTTGGCCATCTTCACAAGATGGTCCGGGCATCGGAGGTGGGCGCAGTGATCGACCTGAATGCGGTACCGCTGATTGATGGAGCCCGCGAGGCACTGCGCGACGGCTTTGTCTCCGGCGGGACCCGGCGCAACCTCGACTGGGTGCGGCCGCACCTGCAGACCGCACCGGGCATCACCGAAGACGACCTGCTGCTGCTTGCCGATGCCCAGACTTCCGGCGGGCTGCTGGTGGTCGGCGAGCTGCCAGGGCACCCCGTCATCGGCCACACCACTGCCGGCCGGGGCATCAGGATCCGCTGATGCCTGGCGGCCAGGTCAGCTGGCGGTCGTGATCGCGTCGCCGGTTACGCCGGCTGCGCGGCGGGCTGCGAGCCGGGCCTTCTGCGGTTCGATGGTGTACCGCGGGTCCTTGGCAGAGGCCAGCCCCGCTTCGAAGATGCCAAACCGGGTCAGTGCAGAAGCGGCCAGCAACGCCACCCCCGAAGCGGCAGCTGCGACGCGGTTGCGGCCACCCAGCACGGCTCCCAGGCCGCCGGCGACTGCCAACCGCTCGCTCCACTTCAGCATGGTGCCTGCCTTGCCCTGATGAAGGGGCTCGGCTGCCACCGGATCCATCCGGCGCTCCATGATCTTCATGGCAAGCACGTCGCCCACGACGCCAAGCACCGCGAGTTTGCGGGCGGGACCGGTCTCGCGGGCCGGCGTGGTGACCATGGCGAGCCCGGCAGAAGCGAGGCACGCCGAACTGACGAAGACGAACGGCAGTTCCTCGTGCGCAGCGTTCCAGGTGGGGGTGGCGGTGTCGCCAAGCAGCACAGCTGTGTATGCCGCCAATGGTCCGGCGAACACCGCAGCCTCGACGCCCGCCGGTCCTTCCACGGCCTGCAGCACCCTGCGCAAGGGTCCCAGCGGCAGCCGGTTTCCGCTCATCCGGTCGATTTCGGCCACTGCGGCAACGCCTGCACCTGCGCTGAAGGCGCTGAGGATCCAGGAGCCCACGCTCATCGGCGAGGTCACTTTGAAGGTCCGCAGCATATGCAGGAAACGCTCCGGCCTGCCCAGGTCCTTCACCAACGCGACGGCGCCGGCACTCACGGCGGCCAAGGCACCCAGCCGGGCATTCCGGCGAAGTATCGGCCGTCCGGTCAACTGGCCGCCGAGGCCAAGCAGCGCCGAGCCTGCTGCCACGCCGCCCAGGAACAGGTAGATGGCAACGTCATCGCCCCACGGCGCGGGCTTTACGACGGGGCGGCCGTAGTAAGAGGTGAATTCAGGCTCCGGGACCATGGGCACTTCGCGGGAACCGTCCCCGTTGTCCCTGCGGCGGCGCAGGCCGGGTTTGCCGTCCTGCCGGCGGCGCCGGGCACGCTCCGCCGGCCGGAAGCTGTCGAATTCCGAAAGGGTCACGCCCGTCCTCCCAGGAAAGCCAATGCTGCAGCCGCGGCCATGCCCGCTACAGCCATGCCTGCCCGCCGGTACATCTGCGGCAGGTCGGCTGTGGGGACGCGCGGGTCCGGCGGGAGCCCGTACACCTCGGGCTCATCCAGCAGCAGGAAGACCGATCCCGTTCCACCGACGCCGTCGTTCTCGTTCGCACCGTAGAGCCGCGCTTCGGTGAGGCCTTGCGCGTGCAGGTGGGCCACCCGCTCCCGGGCTGTTTCCACCATGTCGTCGTGGTCGCCGAACTTGATGGACGTCGTCGGGCATGCCTTGGCGCACGCGGGCGTCTCATCGGCCACCAGCCTGTCGTAGCACAACGTGCACTTCTGGGCCACGCCCACGTTGGGGTCGGCGGGATGCTTTTCGTGCTGCTCGTCCCGCTGGCCGGCCACCTTCACCGTGCCATTGCTGCGGCGTTCGATCACGCCGAAGGGGCACCCGGCCACGCAGGTTCCGCAGCCGTTGCAGACGTCGTCCTGGACCACCACGGTGCCGAATTCGGTACGAAAAAGGGCCCCCGTGGGACAGACGTCAAGGCATCCGGCGTGGGTGCAGTGCTTGCAGACGTCGGAGGACATCAGCCACCGGAAGTCTGCCGTGTCCGGGGGCGTCGTGTCGGCCTCTGCCAGGTCGGTCGCTGCGGACCCTGCCGTGGCGGGAGGACCAATGCGGGGCATGCCCAAATTGACCAGGGCCCGCCCGGATTCCCGGGCCTCGGTAATGCGTTCCTGGCCTTGCTCAATGAACGCCACATGCCGCCAGGTGCTGGCGCCCAGGGATCCGGTGTTGTCGTAGGAAGACCCCAGCAACTCGAGGTTTCCGTCCTGCGGGTTGTGGTTCCATTCCTTGCAGGCAACTTCGCAGGCCTTGCAGCCGATGCAGATCGAGGTGTCGGTGAAGAATCCCTTGCGCGGATGGTTGTGTTCCCAGTGGGCATCGGCGGTGGGGTCGGTCGGTCCGGACAGCTGGCCCATCTAGTCCTCCGTTGTGGGATCGGTATGCGGGGCGGGTTTGTTGCCTTCCGCCGTCGGATTGGTGACGGCGCTGTTCCCCGTCTCGATGGTCACTCCTGCCCGGGCTTGGTACTCCGCAACCAGGGCAAGCAGTTCCTTCCCCCGCGGACGGCGGCCCGGACGGATATCGCACGAAGCCACCTTGGACTCCTGGATCTGGACGTTGGGGTCCAGGGTCACACCCAGCAGGTCGTTGGCCGCGTCACCACTGACCACGGCATTGCTGCCGACGCCCCAGTGGTAGGGCAGCCCAATTTGATGCACGGTGTGGCCGCCAACAGCCAGGGGCCTCATCCGGTCCGTGACAAGAACCTTCGCCTCGATGGCGGAGCGCGGCGAAATGATCGTGGCCCACCCGTACGGCTCAAGTCCGCGCTCGGCGGCCAGTTCAGGCGAGACCTCGCAGAACATCTCCGGCTGGAGCTCCGACAGGTATGGGAGCCAGCGGCTCATCCCACCCGCCGTATGGTGCTCCGTGAGCCGATATGTGGTGAAGACGAACGGGTAGACGTCTGCCCCGCTGGTGCCGGCGCTCGGTGCGCTGAGGTTGTCCGCGCGGGGGAACACCAGCCGCGCGGGACTTTGCTGCTGCGGATAAAGCGCGTTCGCCACCGGTGATTCCTGCGCCTCGTAATGGGTGGGAAGGGGTCCATCCATGAGGCCCTTCGGCGCGAACAACCAGCCTTTGCCGTCTGCCTGCATGATAAAGGGATCATCACCGCTGAGTGCGGCTGGACCACCGACAGAGGGATCGGGTTTGCTGCCAGGTGCCCGGTCAACCGGGAAGTCCGGCACGTCGTCTCCGACCCACTTACCCTGTTCCTGGTCCCACCAGATGTATTTCTTCCGCTCGCTCCACGGGTTGCCGGCCGGATCAGCCGACGCGCGGTTGTAGAGGATCCGGCGGTTGGCCGGCCATGCCCAGCCCCATTCCGGGGCCGCAGGCCCCTGTTCCTTGCCCGGCTTCCGGTTGGCGGCATGGTTGACACCGTCAGCGTACACGCCGGTGTAGATCCAGCAGCCGGCCGCCGTGGATCCGTCGGCGCGCAGTTCGGTGTATGCCGAGAGCGGCTTGCCCGCATCCGGGCCGTCCAGGTGGCGGCCGTTGATTTCCGCCAGCACGGCTTCACCATCAGGTTCGCCATGCCCGTCCGTGGGGTAGTCCCAAGTGAGGTCCAGCAGCGGACGGTCCCGTTCGTCCTGCGACCCGGCCAGTTTCTCCCGGATCCGCTGGCCCAGTTCGAAGAAGAACTGCAGCTCGCTCTGGCACTCCCCCGGCGGCGACACCGCCTGGTGCCGCCACTGCAGCAGGCGCTGGGTCTGGGTGAAAGAGCCGGCTTTCTCAACGTGGGTTGCGGCAGGCAGGAAGAACACTTCGGTCTCGATGTCCTCGGTGCGCAGCTCCCCGGATTCAATTTCCGGACCGTCTTTCCACCACGTGGCCGACTCGATGAGGTTCAAGTCACGCACCACCAGCCACTTCAGGTGCGACATGGCCAGGCGTTGCATCCGGCCGTGGGCCGAACCCACTGCAGGATTCTGGCCGAGAAGGAAGTAGCCCTCAACTTCATCCTCGAGCATGCCCATTACTGTCTCGTACGTTCCGTGGGCCCCCGTCAGTCTCGGGAGATAGTCGTAAGCCCAGTCGTTGTCCGCGTTGGCAGCCTCACCCCACCAGGCCTTTAGGAGGCTGATGGTGTAGGCGTCGGCATCAGCCCAAAAACCCTTCTGTTGCTTCGAGCCAATGACTGACAGGTACTCCTCAAGGCTGTCATGGCGTCCGGCGCTGGGCATGGGCAGGTACCCGGGCAGAAGGTTGAAAAGGGTGGGGATGTCCGTTGAGCCCTGGATGCTGGCATGGCCACGCAGGGCCATGATCCCGCCACCGGGGCGTCCGACGTTCCCGAGCAGAAGCTGCAGGATGGCGGCGGCCCGGATGAACTGAGCCCCAAGGGAGTGCTGGGTCCAGCCGACGGCGTAGGCGAAACACGTCGTGCGGTCGCGCCCGGAGTTTTCCGTGATGGAGCGCGCCAGGTACTCGAAGTCCGCGGCGTCGATCCCGCACATGTCCTGGACCATCTCCGGGGTGTAGCGGGCGTAGTGCCGCTTGACGACCTGGAAAACAGTCCGCGGGTCCTGGAGGGTGTCGTCGCGCTGCACTTCGGCGTGCTCCAAAGGTGGTCCGCCGCTGCCAAAGGCGTGGCCGGCGGCGCGGGCCGTGGCATCGGCTCCGTGTTCCGAACCTGGCCCGGGCTCATCGATGGCACCGTCCCCTTTTTCCGCATAGGCCCACGATGACGTGTCGTAGGCGCGCTTCTCCGGATCAAAGCCGGAGAACAGCCCACCCAGGTCCTCGGCGTCGCGGTAATCCTCATGGACCAGCGTGGCGGCGTTCGTGTACGCGCTGACGTACTCCTTGAACCACAGGTCATTGGTGAGGACATAGTTGATGAGCGCACCAAGGAGAACCACGTCGGAGCCTGCACGAATGGGAATGTGCTTATCCGACACTGCCGACGTCCGCGTGAACCTGGGGTCAACGTGGATGACCTTGGCTCCGCGGGCTTTAGCCTCCGCTACCCACTGGTATCCCACGGGATGGCACTCGGCCATGTTGGAACCCTGGATAACGATGCAATCGGCGTTGGCCATGTCCTGCAGTGACTGCGTTGCACCACCGCGTCCAAACGAGGCTCCCAAACTGGGAACCGTGGCGGAGTGTCATATGCGGGCCTGGTTCTCGGTCTGCACCGCCCCTGCAGCCGTGAAGAGCTTCTTGATCAGGTAGTTTTCTTCGTTGTCCAGGGTTGCGCCGCCCAGCGAAGCAATGCCCATGGTGCGGCGAAGCAGCCGGCCCTGGTCGTCCTCCTGCTGCCACGTCCTGCGGCGCGTTTCGATGAACCGGTCCGCCACCATCTCGACGGCCGTGGCCAAATCCAGGTGTTCCCACTCCCTGGAGCGCGGCGCACGGTAAAGCACCTTGGTCTGCCGGCCTGGTGAATTGACCAGTTGCTCGCTGGCAGAACCCTTGGGGCACAGGCGGCCGCGCGAGATGGGTGAGTCCGGATCGCCTTCGATCTGGATGACCTTTTCGTCCTTGACGTAGACACGCTGTCCGCAACCCACGGCGCAGTAGGGGCAGACGCTCTGGACAACGCGGTCAGCAGTAGCTGTGCGGGGGGCAATGGCCTGGGTCTTGGCCGAGGTGACAGCGGGCCCACGGCCCAGCAGATCCCCCGTCGACAATTGACGGATGACCGGCCATTGAAGGAAACTTCGCGGTGCCATTTGTGGAGCATATCCCGAAGCGCCGCGAAAGCAACAGGACAGCGTTCGCGTGTCTTCCGCAGAAACTACGGCGCCGAAATTCAAGTAGTCCCCACAAAAGTCAAGGAGCACGACGACGGGACGCACCGCCGTCGTGCACCTTCCGCCGGTGCCCCCTCCCCCAGGCGGACGCAAAAAGACATTCGCCCCGGTCCGACCGTCCCCGCGTTCAGCTTCATGGTGGAACGATGGACGCATCAGAAGGTAAAGGGAGAAAATTTTGAACCAGTTTGATAACTCCGACGACGGCGCTGAAGGCGGCGAACGCGGTTCGCATGCGGGCGGCACCCCCGCGGCCCTTACGGTCGACCAGTTACTGGAAGAGAGCCGCAGCGGGCTCGTGCGTGTCCACCCTTCGGATCTTGAGCGGGAAATGGCAGCGGGCGCCCTTGTTGTTGACATTCGGCCCGTGGATCAGCGGGACCGGGACGGCGAAATTCCGGGAGCCGTCGTGATCGACCGCAACGTTCTTGAGTGGCGGCTCGATCCTTCCAGCGCCCATCGGCTCCCGATCGCTGACGACCCCGCCCGCCGCATCGTGGTTGTGTGCAACGAGGGCTACAGTTCCAGCCTCGCTGCGCACACCCTGCAGAGGCTGGGGCTGATCCGTGCCACCGACCTGATCGGCGGTTTCCAGGCGTGGGCGGCGTTGCGCAACCAAAGCAGTGAGTAACCGGCCCCGGGCCAGCGTCCAACCGGATTTCACACGCCTTAGCTGATGCGCGCCCGGGTCCAGTCAGCACGTTTTTTCGTAGTTTTTGGCGGCGTCAATTAATAGATTGACACCCTGCGTGGCACGAGTCACACTGTTGCATATGGTGATCGATGTTGCGTACAGCGCGAACAGGGACGTCCCCGACGGACGCATTGGTGCAGGTCGATCCTCCCCAACCTTTATGACTGCAAAGTTGCGGCAACGCCGGTTGCCGCCTCCAACTCTGTGGTCGCCACGAATCGCACACCAGCCAGCCCTCCCGGGAGGAAACCCAACATGACTGCTTCAGTGAACGTCCCCCTCAAGCGCGGAAAACTCGCTGCATCCCTGCCTGCCGAGCAACTGGCGGAAATCACCGAACTGTTCGAGTTCCGGCGCACGGGATATTCCCTCGATGCCCCCTTCTACACGGACCCGACGATCTTCAATATCGACATGGAGGCCATTTTCGGGCAGCACTGGATCTTTGCCGCCAGCACTGCCGAACTGCCGGAACCGGGCGACTACGTCACTGTCGACTACGGGCCCTATTCCCTGATCGTGCTGCGCAACGACGACGGCGGCGTGAACGTACTGCACAACGTGTGCCGGCACCGCGGCGCCCGCGTCCTGACGGAATCCACGGGATCAACGGGAAACCTGGTCTGCGGCTACCACTCCTGGACCTACTCGCCCAGCGGCGATTTGATCCACGCCTCGGCCCCGGGGGAAACGAAGTTCGACAAGAGCTGCTTCGGCCTCAAGCGCGCCCACGGCCGCGAGGTGGCAGGACTGATCTTCGTCTGCATTGCGGACGTGCCGCCGACGGACTTCGATGAAACCGCAAAGATCTTTGAGCCCTACCTCGCGCCCCACGATCTGTCGAAGACGAAGATTGCCTACCAGCAGAACATCATCGAAGAGGGCAACTGGAAGCTGGTCATGGAGAACAACCGGGAGTGCTACCACTGTGACGGCCACCCCGAACTCGCCTGCTCCCTCTTCCCCACCTGGGGCCTCACGGAGGGGCTGATCCCGACGCACCTTGAGGAAGTGTGGGACCGCAACAAGAACGCACAGTCATCGCTCGAGGAGCGCTGCCGCCGCTACGGCCTTCCCTACGAGGTGGTCGAGGAGCTCGACACGCGCATCGCGGGAATCCGCATCTCACGGGAATCGCTCGACGGCGAGGGTGAATCGTTCTCGCCCGACGGACGCAGGCTTTCCAAGAAACTGCTTGGCGACCTTCCGGACTTCCGCCTTGGCCGCTGCTCGATGCACCTGCAGCCCAACAGCTGGTTCCATTTCCTTGGGGACCACGTCATCACCTTCGGTGTCTTCCCCATCAACGAACACCAGTCGCTGGTGCGAACCACCTGGCTCGTGGCGGACGACGCGGAAGAAGGCGTCGACTACGACCTGGACAAGCTCACCTACACCTGGAAGCAGACAAACCTGCAGGACAAGGCGTTCGTGGAACTGTGCCAGAAGGGTGCCGGCAGCCCTGCCTACCAGCCCGGCCCCTACATGAAGAGCGAATACCAGGTGGAGGCCTTCATCAACTGGTACGTTCAGCGCGTTCAGGAGCACTTGGCATGACGGAACTCCTTACTGAAACGGTAGTCCAGGAACCCCAACGCATCCGTGGCCTTGAGATGCCGTGGAACAGGGTAATGGGCAGCGCCGAGGCACCCGCCCGCGCTGCACGTGCATTGGGTCCCTGGCATCCGCAGGAGTTCATGGCGGAATGTGTGGAGACCGTACCCGAGGCCGGGGGCATGATGACCTTCGTGTTCCGCCGCTGCGACGGCGCACCCCTGGCATTCAGGGCCGGCCAGTACGTGAATATCGCCTTTCCCGTGAACGGCGAGGACCAGGAACCCGTGGACCGCAGCTACTCAATCTCCAGCTCACCCACGGAACCCTGGACCTTCAGCGTCACTGTTAAGCGCGATCCCGGCGGACTGGTTTCACCGTGGGTGCATGACAACGTCAAACCCGGCACCGTCCTGGACATGCTGGGACCCGTGGGGGCATTCCACCTGCCCGATGCCGACCGGCGCGCACGGTACCTCTTCCTGGCTGCCGGCGCCGGCATCACTCCGATCATGTCGATGCTGCGGACCATCCACTCGCTGCCCGGTACGGCCAATGTGGTAGTGCTCTACCACGGAGCGGAAGCCGGCGGCTTTGCCTTCCACCGGGAACTGGCCTACATCGCGTCGGTGGACTCGCGCGTCAAGGTCTTCTACGCCCTTGGCGACCGCGGCCGGCCCGAGGAGTGGGATGGCTTCAGCGGAAGGCTGTCCTCGGCCATGATCGACGAGGTCGCTCCTGATGCCAACGGCCGCCAGGTGTACGCCTGCGGCCCGGAAGGTTACCTGAACACCGCCACCGAGCTGCTTAAGAAGGTCGGCGTCGACGACACCTCCATTTACATGGAGTTCTTCTCGGGGGATCGCCAGACGCTCCTTGAATACCAGGCAGAAATCGCGCTCGCGTCGGACATCGCGGAGGAGATCGCCGAGGAAATCGCCGATTCCGCCGAGGACTATTTCGAAAGCCAGCCCAGCGCGTTCGGGCTCTACGAGCCCGGCTACGACGACGAGGGAACCTTGAAGGCCACGGGGCTGCCACTGGAAACGGTCGACCCGGGCCCGGCGGCCGCCGAAGGCGGATCAGATGCGGAACCGGAGGCCGCGTCCCCCGACGCCTCCAGCTTTGACACTGTGGGAACGGGCAGCCTCACGTTGTCCTTCATGCGGACGGGCATCAATGTGCGGATCGGCCCGGACGAACACATCCTCGGAGTGGCCCAGCGCGCAGGCGTCCGGATCGGCGCGAACTGCAAGGAGGGTATGTGCGGCTCCTGCAAAGTCGTCAAGCTTTCCGGCGAGGTGGAGATGAACCACCAGGGCGGGATCCGGGCACGTGAGATCACTGCAGGCAAGTTCCTTCCCTGCTGTTCAACCGCGCTGACCGACATGGTTATCGACGCCTAGCCGCTCGGTCCGGCCCGCCCGGCACCTCAATCCACGCCCCTT
Source organism: Arthrobacter sp. NicSoilB11 (assembly GCF_019977375.1). NCBI lineage: Bacteria > Bacillati > Actinomycetota > Actinomycetes > Micrococcales > Micrococcaceae > Arthrobacter > Arthrobacter sp. NicSoilB11. The sequence goes on along the minus strand of NZ_AP024657.1, from coordinate 2,010,152 downwards.
GCTTCACGAAAACTGACAACTCTTGCCCCACGGAAGGTCTGATGCAGCCGGCGTCAGGCCTTCCGTGCCAATTCGAACACCAACCATAGGAGCCATGCCCATGTCAGCCAACAAAGCCGTTGCGTACAAGGCACCCGGGATTGTCGAAATCATCGATACCCCCTACCCCACCTTTGAACTGAAGGCCGGCCCCGGAGTCAATCCCGTCAACGTCGGCCGGAAGGTCCCGCACGGCGTCATCCTGCGCACCGTGAGCACCAACATCTGCGGGTCGGACCAGCACATGGTTCGCGGCCGCACGACCGCCCCAGCCGGCCTGGTCCTGGGTCACGAGATCACCGGGGAAGTCATCGAGACCGGGCCCGACGTCGAGTTCATCAAGGTCGGGGACATCGTCTCGGTCCCGTTCAACATCTCCTGCGGGCGCTGCCGGAACTGTAAGGAGCGCAAGACCGGGATCTGCCTGAACGTGAACCCGGACCGCCCAGGATCCGCTTACGGCTACGTCGACATGGGCGGCTGGGTCGGAGGGCAGGCGGAGTACGTCCTGGTCCCTTATGCCGACTGGAATCTGTTGCGGTTCCCCGACCGCGACCAGGCCCTGGAGAAGATCCTGGACCTGACCATGCTCTCCGACATCCTCCCCACCGGATTTCACGGCGCCGTCACGGCAGGTGTCGGCGTCGGGTCAACCGTCTATGTTGCCGGGGCCGGACCCGTAGGACTTGCCGCGGCGGCAAGCGCCCAGCTGCTGGGGGCCGCCGTGGTCATCGTAGGGGACCTCAATGAGGATCGTCTCGCCCAGGCCCGGTCCTTTGGCTGCGAAACCGTCAACGTGGCCAACGGCGACCCGGCCGACCAGGTCGAGCAGATCCTCGGCGTTCGGGAGGTCGATGCCGGTATTGACGCAGTCGGTTTCGAGGCCCGCGGGCACGGGCATGGCGCCAAGGAAGCGCCGGCCACCGTGCTCAATTCGTTGATGGACCTGACCGCCGCCGGCGGGTCCGTGGGCATTCCCGGCCTTTACGTCACCGGAGACCCGGGCGCCGCGGACGAGGCGGCCCAGAAGGGTTCTCTGTCCCTGTCCCTGGGCACTGGCTGGGCAAAGTCCCTCTCCTTCGCGACCGGCCAGTGCCCGGTGATGAAGTACAACCGGCAACTGATGATGGCGATTCTGCATGACAAGATCCAGATCGCCAAGGCGGTCAACGCCACAGCCATAGCGCTCGATGATGCACCGCGGGGGTACGCGGAATTCGATGCCGGAGCGGCCACAAAGTACGTCCTGGACCCGAACGGCTACCTCAGCAACTAGATCCGGGCAGGAAGCGGGCTGCCTGGGCAGGCTACCTCGTGTGAGGTCCGCCGGTTCGTCACCGGCGGACCCGCTCCCCCTGTCCGGTATCGCTCCCCCGCCGCCTGCGGTTCTCCGGCCGGTTCAAGTGACGGTGAGCTCCGTGTACATCCCTGCCCAGTAGTGGCCCGGGAGATTACAGAACAGTTCATATCGCCCGGGCGGCAGGTCAAGCGTGACCCAGCCGCTCGTGGACGGCAGGATCCCCTCTCCTTCACCTTCGGCGCAGGCAGCGGAGGCCTCGCCCAGGCTGCCGGCCTCGTCGGCTCTTCCGTCCCGGCCCACGGGGCGCGTTCCTGCGCTCTGGGTGCCCGCCACGGGGACGACCAGCATTTCATGAGGAATGGTGCCGGCGTTGGTGACCAGGAAGGACACTTTGCCGTGGGCCACGGTGGCCCGGTCCGCGGTCAGGCGCATGCTGCCGCGCATCATCCTGGGACCGGCCATCATGGGCCCGCCCCTATCGATGGTGGTGACGTTCACGACGGTGCCGGCGAAACTCGGCGCCGCGCAGCGGGTGGTGCCGGGATTCCCTGCTCCGCCCGGATTCGGGCCACCGCCCAGCAGCGCGATCCCCGTCATGGACAACGCGGTCAGCAGTACTGTCGCGATAGCCCCGATCAGGATCTGCGTGCTGCGGGAGAGTGTCTTCACGGCCTGCGTCGGAGAGCAGCCCGGCGTTCATTCAGCTCGGTAGCGTCGATTTCCCCCCGCGCGAAACGTTCATTCAGGATCCGCTCAGCCTCATCATGAGCAGACCCGTAGTATCCCCCGTGCCCCTGGCGTCCGCCGCGGACCAGAAGAATCACGACCGTCACCACACCACCCCAGAACAGCAGCATCATCAGGGCCATGACAATCCAACCGCCCACACCCCAGTCGCCATACCCTCCGTACATCATCCCCGGACCCGCCCCTTCAATCCCTGCCGTTCATTCCAGCTTTGCGCGGTCACCGACGGGCGAACAGAGCCATTAGTCACCTGGTTTCGGGCCTTCCCGAAGCCACGGGATTCCCTGGCGTCCCGCCCGTCGCGACGGCGCATTCCGCCGGATCGTCCATCTGTGCTGTGTTCAAACCAAGCCTTGAACAGCAGGCACTTTCTCATCTGGTTGACATGCAGAGCCGGTCAAGGGTCTCGTTCAGGGAGGACTCGATCTGGCTGTCCAGGAGGTCACGCCTGTTCCCGGTGGACGGGTCTTCGAGTTCGGTGGGCAGTGATGGCGTTGTGACTGTCATCGCCGCCTGGTAGCTCCCGTCAGCGCTGCTGACTGCTATGGTCCGGTATCCCCAGAATGAGCCCCTTCCTTCGTGCCGCGACTCCTTCGAGCATCCGTCCGCATGCTCCCACAGGCCCAGCCCGTAGGGGCCAAACCCGGGCATGGTGCCACCCTGGAAGGGCTCCTGCCCTTGGATACCCTCCACGCCGTTACGGTGGGCAGGCAGGGTCGTTTCGGACGCTCGAAGCAGTGACAAACGCAACGGGAAGGGCGCGCACACTGAACGGAGTGCGCCATACATGGCACGCCTCTTCACTGGCAAAGCGGTTTCGGTGGAGATGCTGCGGGAAATGGAGACCAGCCCGGTTTCGCCCCGACGGACTGTGGGAGCAGGCTCTGCAGCCCTGCACAACTGAACAAAGACCTATTCTGACTGTCTTGGCACCGTCGAATCAAGGGCACAACAAAGCCTCGGACCAGCAATGGTCCGAGGCTCCCCAGATGCGCCTAACGATCGATGCGGACGCTGAGATCCAGGTGGATGTTCTCGGCCATGAGGCGGTCCTGAAGGTACTGGGCGAGGCTCGCATCGGTCGCGGTGTGCGGGCCTTTCGGCGCAGCCCCGCGGAACAGGGCCTGGGTGTTCGTTGACTTGATAACGTCCAGCGGCGTCCACCGGAGATGTCCGTCAGTCATCCGCTCGATGTCGGTGCGGAAGGTGCGCCGGTGGTCGTCTCGGACCGAGGCGCGCATAGTGAAGGGAATGAAAGCAGTGGGCAAGAGGGTCCTTTCGAACGAGGCAGCCAACCGTCGGCGCCTCACTGGGAACAAGCCCAAAACCAGCACTGGTATTCCCTCTAAGCCAGAATGAGGTGGGCGTCACAGACGGACGTCAAGGTCCCGCTTGTTGGGGGCAGGACCTTGAATGGGGACAGGGCCGGCGGCCGTGGCAGCTTTGAGACAGGATGCTGCCCTCTAACCGCCGCCGGCCCAGCCTTTCCCGGGCATCTGCGTGAGAGGGGTCCTGCGCCGATGATACCTGCGTGCCAAGAATCATCTGGGGCCCGGGCCTCGGCTGGAGCTGACACCGCCGCTTGAAAGACGACGCCGGCCGGACGCTTAGCTTTCGGCGTCGAGTCCGGCCTGCGAAATGAGCTCGCTCAGCCACGGACGGTGTTCGCGGTGGAAAGTGATGCCCTCCGGCAGGCCCTGCACCGATGGGCCAGAGGGGGTGATGTCAATGGTGATCCGGCCCCCGGCCAGGGGCGCATTGGTAATGTGCAGATCCCCGTACGATGCCGGCAGAGCAGGATCCATCCAGAAGCCGCCCCGCGACACGTGGGCGTCGTACCGCATCAGGCTGGTGATCAGCATGATGGGTGTGGTGGCCGCCCACGCCTGGGGTGAGCAGGCCGTGGGGTACGGTACCGGTTCGGTTACCTGTTCCCGGCTGAAACCGCAGAACAGTTCCGGGAGCCGCCCGTCGGAGTAGTCCGCCGCTTCAAGCAGGGCCGTGGCGATCCGTTGCGCCTCCTCCACGAAGCCGTAACGCATCAGGCCCGCCGCGATAATGGCATTGTCGTGGGGCCAAACAGACCCGTTGTGGTAGCTTGCCGGATTGTAGGCGCCCATGTTTGTGGCAAGGGTCCGCACGCCCCATCCACTGAACATTTCAGGCGACATCAGCCGCTCGGCCACCATCGGCACCTTGTCATCATCAATGATGCCGTGCCACAGGCACTGGCCCATGTTTGAGGCGCAGGCATCCACCGGGCGTTTCCTGCCGTCCAGCGCTACCGCGAAGTAGCCGCGTTCCGGCAGCCAAAACGCCTCGTTGAACCTCTTCTTCAGCGCCGCCGCCTCATCGGTGAGCTGCGCGGCCAAACCCGCGTCGCCGCCGTCGTACGCCATCCACGCCCGTGCCTGCAGCGCGGAGTACACCAGCGCCTGCACCTCGCAAAGGGCTATCGGCGGCTCGGCAAGGGTGCCGTCAGCGAAGTTGATGCCGTCCCACGAGTCCTTCCACCCCTGGTTTAGCAGGCCGTGGTCATTGAGGCGGCAGTACTCGACGAAGCCGTCGCCGTCCTTATCGCCGTAGTTCCGGACCCAGTCCAGGGCGCGGTCCGCGTTGGGCAGGAGGGCTGCGATGGTTTCCTTGGCGAAACCCCACCGGCTGACGGAGGCCAAGGTCATCACGAACTGCGGAGTGGCGTCCACGCTGCCGTAATAGACCGACTTTCCGCCCAGAGCCAGCCCGGAAGATACCCCAAGCCGTACCTCGTGGAGGATCTTCCCGGGTTCCTCCTCACTCACCGGGTCCACCACGTTGCCCTGGCGGTCAGCCAGGGTCTGCAGGGTGCCAAGAGCCAGTGACGGATCCACAGGCAGGGCCATTTCTGAAGCCCACAGCGAATCACGCCCAAAAAGGGTCATGAACCATGGCGCTCCTGCGGCCACCACAATCCGCTCCGGATACGCAGGGTCCTCGATCCGAAGTGCGCCGAGGTCGTCGTAGCTGCGCCGCAGCGTCCGTTCGATGGACCGGTTGGTCATCTGCAGCCTGGGTATTTTCGCGACCCATTCCTGGTGCCGCCGGTCACTCTGTGAGGTGCCGTGCCGGACAGGGCGTGAAACGTCCTTTTGCCCGGCCGGTGCAACGCTTAGCCGCGTTCTCCAGTGGCCGGAAGCGGGCACCACCGCCTGGTACGTGAGTGCGCCGACGGTGGCCACGGCCCCGCGTCCCCGCACCAGGACAGCCTTCCGCAGGTCCTGCCATGCCGCGCTGATAATCAGGGAATCACCGTCGGCTCCACGGACGACCTCCCAGCGCCGCTGGACCCTCGCCTCCTTCACCTCGAACAGGTCCGCGAAATCCGAATCGACGCCAACGGAGACGCTGCACTCCACAGGGTTTCCGGAGTAGTTGCGAATGGTGATTTCCTCTATCACGCCGTCAGCGACTTCCCGCAGGCGCTCCACGATCAGAGGGCTGTCCGCGTATCCGTCCCCGCGCGGAACGCGGCCGATGAACAGTGCCCGGTAGGGTTCTTTCGTTTCCGCGGCCAGCGGCTCGAGCGACTGGCCGTTCACCGTCATGCTCCACCCGGAAAGGATCCGGGTGTCCTCGTGGAAAACACCGTGGGGAAGTTCCGAATGGATGTCGCCGTTGGCGGCGGAGATGCAGAAACATGAACCTTCCACCAGCGTTACGGTTCCCGCCCCCACCGGCCCCGCCGCTGTGTCCGCATTCCATCCAGCCATGTCCGCTCCTCTGACGGCTACGACCGTTCCCGGCGGAATAGACGATACGCCGCCGCCAGGGCTCATGAAAGGGCCGTCAGCAGGAGTGGCAGGGCGTCATCCCGCACATCCTCGACAACGGACTGGAGCGACGTCGACCGCATGAAGACCTGGGTGGAACTCCCCCGGACGGCATCGCCGGCGGGACGCGAGTTCATGGGGACGAGCCCCAGCCGTTTCAGACTGGTCCTGGTGAGGCTGGGGCATGTGGCTGTCCCGTGAGTATTGGAGGACTGCTGACTTCACACCCGTCTGCAGGACCTTAGGAATTGTCAATAAATGTTGACGCTGGCGATTTCCGTCAACTAATGTTGACGCATGGAGGTGGACCGGATGAAGACATTGGTTGCATCAATGGACGGCAAGGGCCCCGCTGACGCGTTGCGCGCGGTCGCTGAGCTGCAGAAGGAGGTTGGGCGCACCGAAGCGTCCCTGGTCAGGAAGGCCCGGCAGGCCGGCCTTTCTTGGGAAGCCATTGCCCTGTGCCTGGGCGTAAGCAAACAAGCCGTCCACCGCAAGTACGGGAAGCGCTAAGCGCTGCTCCTCAGTCTTTCTACCGGCTCGTCCCCGCCGGATGGGAGCAAACTTTGGCAGGACAGACAGGTGCCCCATCTCCCGCGCCGAAGAAAGTAGCCGTCCGAGGAAGTTTCCCACCACAATCAGCAAAGTCTTGTTGTGCCCGCTCCCCCCGGCCCATGCACCGGTGCTGGCCATCCCGAACCAACCCGACACAGCCGGAAACGAAGCCGGCTGTTCGCTGTTCAGCTTTTTGATTCGGGGTCGACTGCCTGGCTCTTTGCCGCTGCTGGCGACCGGGAGGGGCGGATGCGAGGCGGTGGCGAGGGCCCTTCGACACGGACGTGCAGCTCGTTGTCCCCGCGCAGAATGGCGCGGAGCAGCCGCCGCTCCTCCCATCTGAGCGACCTGAGCGCGTGACCGCGCCGCAGTAGCAGACCCCCGTTCGGGGTGGCGTACCACTTCTGCAGATCTCCCAGCTCCTCGGCTCGCAGCAGCGCGACCGTGCTGCCCGCCGCCGAGTCGATCATGCTGACAAGCGACGAAGGTCCCGTCAGATCGGTCGAAACGACTCGCCGCTCGCTCTCGGCGAGGATTGTCTTTTGCGCTGCGCGTGTCACGACGAGGGGACGGGACGGGCCGTCCAACAGCCCGGTCAGCACGTCCGCCGCAGCGTCAGGGCGGCCCGTTCTCCGCGCCGCCGCCTGCATCCGCTGCAGGCGGCCCGGCTCCCGCAGCAGCTCGTCGATCTTCCAACCGATCGTCGCGGGAGTGTTGCAACGGACCGCCGCCCCCTGCTCCATCAGGTAATCCCCGTTGCGAACCTCCTGCCCCGGAATGGGGTTCACAAGCACCATGGGCAGCCCTGCAGCCATGCACTCCGCCGCCGCCAGACCGCCCGGCTTGCCCACAAACAGGTCGGCGCGGCGCAGCAACTCGGGCATCTCCGCCGTGAAGCCGAGCACGCGGTAGCGGTCGCCAGCGGGCGCCACTAGCTGTTCGATACGCTGCCGCAGGGCATCGTTGCGTCCGCACAGAACCGTGGCCGTGAAGGATGAGCGCATGTGCAGCGTCTGCCGCACGACCGAGACGGCATAGTCTCCGCCAGTCGCGCCCGCCGAGATCAGCAGCATCGGGGGCTCGTTTACATCGCGCGCAGGCGCTACATCCAGCTGGCTGGCGATCGGGATGCCCGTGGCCGCGACGCGGTCGGGGGGCAAACCCAGCGCTATCAGCTCCACCCTGCCCTCTTCCCTGGCCAGGAAGAGCGCATGGAACGCCCCCGTAAGCCATAGGCCCTGGAAGTCGTAGTCCGTCATGACGACGGCGGTCCGCGCGTCAATCACGCCGCGAAGGAGCAGCGACGCCAGCAGTTGGGCTGGCAGGAAGTGCGTGCACAGGATTGCGGTCGGCCGGAATCGCTTGATCGCACCGATCACCGGAAGAGCGTTCACCCGTGTCCAGGGATCAACTGGGACCCGGCGCCGGAACGGACGGTCGTTGATGTCGTAGCCCCACTCGACCAGCCAGGGCAAGTCCTTGACCAGGACGAAGTAACCCTTGCCCAGCAGTGAGCGGTAGAGCACGCTGCTCACCTGCAGCACGTCGAGCACCTGCACCTCATCAATGTCGGCGCGCGCGGCACACGCCTGCCGCAGCGCCGCCGCGGCGCTGTTGTGCCCCGCTCCTACCCCTGCTGACAGGATGAGTACGCGCTCGCTCCCAGCGGCGTCGGGGCCTCGTGCCGAGGTTCTGCGCATGAAACGAGTCTAACCGGCCCGACCCTATCACCACCGCCTGACCCAAGTAGTACTCGATCGGCGTGGGCTTGGTTCTCCTGTTGACGGCCCTGCAATCCTTGGCCCCTCAGGCTTTCCGGCAGGAGTTGTGTTGGAAGCACCGTCCATGACCTAGCCCTCTCACGTCTGCCACAACATGAGCGATTCCTTTGTGCTTTCTGAACGTGTCTGTGAATCTCAAAAAGTCGTTATTTCTGGTGCTGAACCTATAGGCGAAGTGAGGTGCCCTCCAGTAAGCGAAACAGCTACCTGACCTGTTCAACGCGTGACATATCCGAATATCAGTTAGGCCCTGGACAGAACCGCTGGGGCCTAACTGCTCCAATCAGGACTCACTCGCACCGAACGGCAGGTACGCCCGCAGCAGGCGGAACGATTCGGTCATGAACGGCCAGGGAGAGCCCGTATGCACTTCTGAAAGGTGGCACAAATATTGTTGGTTCGCTTCGACGCCTACTGACCACAGCCTTCAGGCACAATGGCGTCATGTGCGGCAGATACGTGATATCCAAGGCCACCGGCGACCTTCTGAGCTACTTTGATGCCAAAGAGGTAGAAGGTGACCCGCCTCCTCCGAGCTGGAATGTGGCGCCGACACAGAGCGTGCATATCGTGGCTGAGCGCCTGGACGAGGGCTCCATCGAGCGGCATCTGCTCGTGGCCCACTGGGGTCTGGTCCCCTCTTGGGCGAAAGACATCAAGATCGGCAAAAAGCTGATCAATGCCCGCAGTGAACTGGAGAAGCCGTCTTTCCGCAAAGCGGCGGTCAAACGAAGGGCAATCCTGCCAGCTGACGGATACTTTGAGTGGCAGAGCACCTGCTGGGCTCTGCCGGAGCCAACCCTGACACCCCGAGTTGTCAGCACGAGGGTAAACAGCGTCCGTAACAACGGACCTGAGCATATCGAGCCGGCCGAGTGATCGAGGCGTAGAGCACCACGATGCCGTTCCCGCATGCCCCGATGTGGCTTATGGCTGGCAGGCTTCTGCGTCCCATGTAATTGTTTTTGCATGGCGAAATTGGCCGGCATTGAAAGGTCAAGGATGCCTTCAAGGAGTAACAGTTCTATACGGGAAGGGCGCGCGCTCAGCGAACGGGGCGCGCCTTCTTCGTGCCCTCTGACCTTCCTGCGTTGAACTTGAAATAGCGTGGCACCAGGCCACTGGCTGCCTCCGCTCTCCGGCCGTCCCTGCGGCGGGAGGAGGATGGAGTTAAGAGGTGCCCGGAGGGCCGTCCGCCATGTCGAAGAGGTCAAGGACCGCTGCGCCCTCCTCCAGCAGGGGGTCGCGATCGGCTGTCTGCGCCACGAGCCGGGTTACGTCGCTCATAAGGGTCTGCACATACTGCCGAACGACGGCGCGGTGCGCGGCGTCTCCGAACCAGGCGAGATCACGGCACACCCGCAGCAACGCCCTGACGACGCGGGGTTCGTTCGATCCGTAACGCCGAACCTGTCCGAGGGCCAGATCGACGAAGTAGGCGAAGTCGCGGGCCGGGATGTGGAGCCTGACCGTACCTTGGGCGTCTGTCACTGCTCGCGGGCCGTGCTGCCTGAGTGTAAGCGCGGCGAGGATCGTGCCCAGATGGTCGACCGCCTGGTTCGCCGTGTATGGGTCATTAATAGCTGGCGAGAGCGCCTTGGACGCGACGTCCGCGAGCTGTCGGATCCCGAACGCGACGTCCTGCTCCAGGGTCCGTTCGTAGCCGATGCGTACACTCTGCGCTAGTGCACGCCGAAGCGGGGCGGAAGCCTCGGGCACATACGGTCTCCCGCTGCCGTCAGCGACGTCCCATACCCAGGCGATGGGTGCTCCGGCAACCACGTGCCGGCCCACCATGGGCACCATCAGTGCCTTCAGGCCCCGCTCCGCGAGTGCACCGACGAATGGCCCGACATGGAAAGCCTGGACGTATCCCGATGCCGGTGCCGGCAGGGCGGTGGCACCCTGCGGCACGTCCGGCATGGGGATCCCAGGGTCGCCGGGGACGTATGACTGCTCGATCACCTTCAGCGTCGCCGTCTCGACGCCCTTCATGACTTGGTCCACCTGGATCGAATGCGATAGATGGTGGACGAAGAACACGAGCATCACCATGCTCACGAACAGCAGCATCAGCGCGCCGCTAACGGCGAGTCGGGGGTACTCCTCGATGCGTTGGCCGCCTGCGATGCCCACCGTGTAGAGCCCCGCCGTGCTGTACGCGAAGGTCGCGACGAAGGCGCTCAGGGTCAGCTGGTTGGGGATGTCGCGGAGGAAATTCCGCAGGAGCCGAGGGCTGAACTGCGTCGACGCGAGCTGCAGGGCCACCACGGTAAGTCCCAGGACGAGGGCGATGACCGTGACCATCGTGCTGGCGATGCTCACGAGCAGGTTCCGGGCGTCATCGGATGTCCCCTGGAAGAGGAGGACTGCAAGAGGCGACGTCTTGTCGATCTGCACAGCGGAAAGGCTCGCCCCCGCGATGAGCGCGAGCACGACGGCGCATGTCGGCATCGCCCACAGTGCGCTCGCCAGATACTCCCGAAGAGCCACACGCTTCACATGTGCCACTCTCTGCCGACGGTCCTCGGTCGTCAAGGGGCGCTGTGCTGAGTCCGGTCCACCGGAGGTCACTGGTCTTCGCAGGACGGAAGCCCATGGCATCCATGCCCTTGCTGGTCTCCTCAATACCGCCACCGCCGAACCACCCGAGGTGTTTCTGCCACCCGTGTGCGACCAGCACACCGCCAAGTCCCGCACGGAACAGGGCGGGCTCCCCGAGTTAGGTTTTTTACCGCTACTGCTTTCGGGAGCTACCCCAAAAGCTCCCAGTCCCAGCCATAGATAACCACAGGAGTCATAGGGTTTGTAGGGATGCGGCGATGTCGTTGGCGAGCAGTTGGGTTCTTCGTGGGGCGCGAAGTGTCCTCCACGGGGCATGAGCGTGTATCCCCTTACGTCGTACGTCCGCTCCGCCCAGCTGCGTGGTGGGGTTGCAAGGTCGTGCGGGCCGAGGGCGACAGCGCTGGGGCGAGGGTGAGGGGCAGGGTCTGCTAATGCTGGTAGGCGCCCTCGGCTGCGATCCGCGCCTGAACCTTGTCTAGATGCTCCCGCTCCTCATCGGTAACTGTCGCCTCGTCAATGTGAAGCGGGGCAGCGACCGCCAAGAGATGGTACCTGCGACGGCGCCACGATACGCCTCCCCGAGCCGCGAGGTGATTCCGGCGCCGAGATCACCACCATGCGCCGCGTACTGCTGGAGGCCGAGATGACGGTCATCAAGTGGTGCCAGAGTTTAATGCGTTTGCTCGTCCAAAGTTGGTCGCTGGGGCGAGAAGGGAAACCCAGGAAGGGCCGGAACGATCACCGTAAGGGCGCGGTCTGGGTCGCCACCGCAGCGCGACGGCGTGGCCAGGCGCTGTGCCACTTCAAGGAGCTCGAGGACACTGATTGGCCACCCATTGGTAAGAATGCTTACTCAATTCGGACGGGAGGGAAAATAGATTGTCTTCAGTGAAACTATCGTGGGCGCCATCATCCCGGGTCCGCGTCGGCATCTTCCCCAGAGATGGACGAGAAAAAAAGTCCGTGCCACCCCGACGTCGACGGTGTTGGCGTGCATGGGTTCGCGAAACAAAGCTGTCAGGGTCCGCTGCGCCAGCCCCGACGCCTAAGCCCGGGGTGAGGTGTCCCGTCGTCGATATGGCGTACCGGTCTGAAAGCCGCTGACTCCTGTATAGCCGCCTCGGTTACATTGATATTCCATACTCTGGACTTCTGCATTCGACAGTCGTACTCTGACGGGCACGAGCTGGGGAAGCCGCAAAGGAGGGGCCATGTCCTCAGCGCTGGAAATTCTCGAACTCCGCGTCCATGGGGTTCGTAATACTCCGCCTCATGAAATGTTGGGGGTCGAGCCGGGCGATGTGGTGCCAGCCGACGCTGACGGCATCAAACTCGCCGACAATCTAGCTGGTTTCTACAAAGCTAAGCAGCCGCCCGCGGAAGCATTGTTGGCGCCAGATTCGCGAATACGGATAGAGGCATACAGCTGGGGCAAGCTGGACCGCTTCGCGCCGTCTGGACTTCTAGGCAAGGCTGCCCGGGCACTATATAACATCGGGTGGTTTTTGATCGCACCATTCGGTCTTGCTAACGCTGCCTACTGGGCCCGTGTTCTAAAGGCTGACAACCGTCGCGAAGGCGATGTCGGTCCAGGCACAGGCGCGGCGCTCGTGCGTCTCTTCAGTCTGCTGTTGACGCTCTTGTTCGCCACTGCCGTGGCCACGGCCGCCATGGACTTTGTCGCTGTTCAGTGCTTTCGTACTGAGAATGGGCAACGCCAGATGTGCGATGCCTTGCCGCACTGGTTCGATGGTCTTCGCGACCTGGAGCGGGGTCAGCGCCTTGCCGCCGTATCAATTTTTCCGATCCTCGCCGTGACACTTTTGGCAGCCGTTAGCCTGTCCAGCGATGTTCGTTTCCGCACCCGGTTCACCGATCAGAAACGGGTTCAGAGTCATTTGAAAGTACCCGGGGAGAAGCCAAAGACCCGGAGAAATATGTTGAAGGACGCACCTGTCCTCGCTGCACCGCGGCTCTGGATTCGCAGGGTCAACTCGCCGACGGGCGTGGCGCACATTGCCGCGACTGTCCTGCTCGTCGCATTCCTGCTCGCTGCTGACCTCAAGGCAAATTCGAAGGACGACGCTGCCGCCGCCACAACTTTTGCGGCTATTGCCTGCTTTTTGCTTGCAGTTGTAGCAGGATCTGTCATGGTTTGGGGATCAAAGAGCGTGCGGGCACCCTTCAAGGTCAGGTTCTCGCGAATGGCCTTGGCGGTGGCTCTTCTCCTTGCGAGTCTCCTCGTCTATCTTTTGACCGTCGTGGTGGTCTGCCGCGCTACTACTGTGAACGAAACAGCCCCCTTTACCGTGGCCCAGATCGTGCCGATCGTGCTGGTGGCCCTCCTGGCGATATTTGCGACGTCGGGGTGTTTCATGCGACTGAGCCCGGCTGCCGCCGTCTTCTGGGGAACGCTGCTATGGTGTTGCGGCTTCATCGGCGGCCTCATCATCGTCAGCCGCTTGGATAGGGCACCAATGTCCGTAAGCGCGGCCTATGGAGTGTGCGCAATCTGCTTGATCGCTGTGGCGGCTTCCCTCATGAAACAGGGAGAGAGGGCTCCGGTGCGGCCACTTGGCCGGAAGGCTGAAGCGTGGCACGGTCTTGCTCCTGCCGTGATGATGTACCTCAGCCTCCTGCTCGCTGCCTTCTACTCCAGCGCAATCGTCGTCGGAATCGGCAACTGGCTGCAGGCTGGCGGACTCCTTTGGCAACAGGACACCAACCATCCGCTCTTCCGCAACCTACTGAAGGACGACGCCTCTGCAATCAAAATCCCCTTCCTCTACTGGGCAGCTGGTGGAGTCATGGTGCTCCTGGTCCTGGCCGCCGTACTGTTAGTGGCCGCGCTAATGCTCAGCAGCCTATGGAGTGGTAACGGAGTCACAAATCCTGACATCGCTGAGGTTGAACAGCCCTATACATCGGAGATTTTGGCTGTCCGTCGCAGAAGCGCCTTGCTTCAGCGCGGGGAGCGAGTAGTAGAGATCGCAGCCCTGGCAACTATGTTTGGCGTCATCGTGGTTCTGGCATTGACGATCCTCCATGAGTACGGTCCAGGCCGCCAGTGGCTGCAGCAACAATGGCTTTGGGAAACGTTCGCACCTGCCGGCACCTGGGTGACCACATGCGCACTAACAGCAGCAGGGGCCCTGATAGTGGGCGCAGCGATTACCAGTGCGGCAGTGGGAACAGGCAGGCCGCTGGGGCTCCTCTGGGACTTGGTGGCTTGGCTGCCAAGGGCCGGCCATCCTTTTGGTCCTGCTTGTTACTCCGAACGCGCGGTTCCCGAACTGGCAAGCAGGATGCTCCAATGGCTCACGGACCAGAAAAAAGTAGATGATCCGGAGGTGCTCGATCAGGTGCAGCCTGCGCGTCGCATCCTCCTGGCTACGCACAGTCTTGGAGCCGTCCTAGGCATCGCCGCCCTGTATCATCTCGCGGCCACGGTCCAACAAAAGGAGCTCGACGCGCGAGAAAATATGGCTACCGCAGCCGCCAAGGAAGCCGCCGAGCAGAAGACCAGGGAGCTCCTATCCAGGATCAGGCTGCTTACTTTCGGGATTCAGCTCCGCCCATACTTCGGGAGGTTCTTCCCCGACCTGTGGGGACCGGCTGTCCTTGGAACGCCAGGAGTAAAGGGACCACGCTACTTCGCAAGCGATCCATGGAAGGACCGCTTTTTGCCCACGCCACCCCTACTGCCGCAGAATCCGCCTCAAGGCCATCTTGTGGGGCTTCTGCGTGGAGGAGCAGACGGCCCAGGAGTTTGGCAAAATTTATGGCGCCGAACGGACTACCTCGGCTTCCCTGTCTACTCGTATCCAAACGACACTGCAGATAAGAACGCACTGGATGCCACCGCCCTTGAGATTGAGCCTGACTCCTATCAGGCGCTAGTAGCTACCCACGGGAACTACTTCAAGACAAGCAGTTATGCTGTCGCCCGTGAGAGCCTACTGAAGGATTGGGAGTTCCAGGAAGGGCGCGCGCCTGCCGGCACAACCATGGCGGTCGTGGTTGTTGGAGTCATGGGGTGGTTCTGGTGGCGCCTGAGACCGGACGGCTCCCGATTGAAAGTCCAAGCCGCGAAGGACAAGCCGGATGAGATGTAACTTCGCCCCGGCTTCGGCTCCGTGCAGAGATTCTTATTGCCCTGGGCTCTCGATTACATACCCGGTATTAGGAACAACGGATGAAAGACAGATGGCCTTTGACCTGCGGAATCACTGTGCCCGAAGTGGGACTCGAACTATATTCAAACCCTTGCAAACATTGGGAACCGGCGAAAACATCCAGAATCCGGAGCAGTTCGTGGGCGGTACGAGGCACTCTGCTACGAAAAGTGTGGACATTGTCCACACACTCCTTTGGGGGGCAATTCCCCGAACTCGGTCCGTCGTTTCCTGGGGCGAATTCATGCGGTTGATCACCGCCGCCGGGCCAATCCCTCACCTGCCAGGGCGTGACAGCGTCATCCCTACACGGTGCGGAGCTTTACCGAAGTTGCCAGCCGGCCATCACACTGGGAGGCGTGGTGCCTGCAGGGGTAGTCCACGGCGCCCCTCCGGAGCCATGATGGCACCATGACTGATCCCCAATGGAAGCTGTCCGCCGCCGAGATCGCCGAGGCCGGGCTTACCGGCTGGCGCGTGACCGGTGGGGCCCTCGCCGCCACATTCAGGACCCGGAAGTTCTCCACCGGCCTGGAGCTCGTGAACCGCATCGGCGCCTCCGCCGAGGAGGCCAACCACCACCCCGACCTCACGCTCACCTACCCCGAGGTCGGCGTCACGCTCTCGAGCCACGATGTCGGCGGGATCACCAGCCGCGACATCGACCTGGCCCGCGCCATCAGCAGCCACGCCGCGGACCTTGGGGTCGCGGCCGCGGACTGAGTCTCCCGCCGTCGGGCAGGGGCCGTGGAGGAGTCGGGCCCCATGTTCGTTTTGGGTTCTCAGGTCCTTCTACAGACCGGGGGACTTTAGCGAGCAGCATCGGACCCCTGATGCCACAATATGGTGCCAGGCCAGGAATCCGATTGCAGCAGGAGGATTTTATGTCTGGTCAGCACTTTGCCAGTCTGGTGCTTGAATGAGCTCCACCCGATTTCCGTCTGGGTCGAGGAGGTAGACGAGCCACCCGCCGGCAATGGGGCCTGAGGTCGGGGCAACTGGTTCGGATACGGCCTTGTAACCAAGGGCCGTCATCTTGGCGTAAACCTGCCGTACGTCAATGTCTGTGAAGGCAAGGTGTGCCGTGCCTGGCTGTGCATCTGATGGGTCGACTGCGGGCAGGAGAGGCTCGGCATGGGCAAGTTCGAGCCGGAAGGTTCCGTCATTGGTGGTGAGAAGCATGGCTCTGACCTTTACGTTGGGACGGCCGTAAAGTTCGCCGATGTATGGTCCCGAGGTCCATGCATCCAAGCGGGTTAGTCCGAGGCCGTCCTCGTAGAATCGCGCGCTGCGTTCCATGTCCGTAACGTGCAGGGCGGTGTGATGGTGTCGCATTTAGGTGTCTCCTTGGTGGGTCAGGGCTCCCTACTCGTCTCCGATTGTTGAATACTGTGCGCGCGATGAGGGCAGCCCTGAGGCGTTGATGTTGGTGGGTAAGCCAGGCCCGGGAGCATCGGGCGACGGCACGTATGAAGCCCCGCAGGGTAGTCTTAGGTTCCGATTCCCAGGTGTGCTCCGCCTGCCACATCGAGGGAAACTCCTGTGATGTAGCGGTTGTCGGGATCGGCGAGGAAAAGGATGGCGCGGGCGACTTCGTCGGGTTCGGCGAACCTCCGCATCGGAAGTTGCGCTGCCCGCTTCGCGCGGTTGGCGGCTGCATCCGGTCCGGAATCCTTGGCGAATTGTGCCCACATGGGTGTATTTACTGGGCCTGGTGCGATGGCGTTGACGGAGATGCCGTTGGGCCCGAGCAGTTCAGCGAATGACCACATGATGTGAAGTACAGCGAGCTTGCTCGCGTTGTAGGGCAGATAGTTGAGCCGTGATTCCTTGGCCGCAACTGACGATAGGACCACGATGGCACCGGCAGTGCCGGTCTCGAGCATTGACTTGGCGGTCTCCCGCACCATCGTGAAGGTGGCGGTGGCGTTGATCCTCAGGATGGAGTCAAATTCCTCGGTGGTTGTCTCCATGATGCCGGGGGTGGGGCCGAGCACCCCGGCTGCGTGGATCAGGACATCGATGCGGCCGTATTTGGCTGTGATGTCTTGGATAGCAGCCGCGCATTGCTGGTCGGAGGTGATGTCGAGGGGGTAAAACGCCTTGAGGTTCTGGCCCTCTTTAGGGGAACGGTCAGCGCCTACGACGATGGCGCCTTCTGCTGTGAGGGTGTTGACGGCGGCATCGCCTATCCCGCCGCTGGATCCGGTTACAAGAACCACCTGGTCTTTGAGGCTCATTTGTTCTCCTTGCCATGGGCGTAGGTGCACCGCGGGTCCCCGGCGGTGAAAGCGTGAGTTGCTCGCTTCATGTTCAATTCCTTAGGTGTAGTGCAGTTGGGCCGCTCGCGCGTTGTTCAGGTTTGGTGATGCTATCGGGCGACAACGTCCTCCGCGTCCGAAGCATCTGCAGCCAGGACCGCGTCGGCGATTGCGGTGGCCCGGAGAGCCTGGCTGAACGTAACGGCGGGGCCTTCGCCGGTGCGGAATTTGAGCGCCGCCTCTGCCTGGCGAAGGAAGAGGTCGGTGGGGGCGAACGACGTTGTGTCGTGGCTCCCGTCCCGGTTCCAGACGTGGACGGTGTCGTTGGACCACAGCATCCGGCCGTTGCGTGCGAGTACATCGATGGTGAGACTCCAGTCCCCTTGGTTGAGCCCTTGCGGCTCCTGCCAGGGAGACCAGTAGGTCTGCAGCTGGAACACGGCTCCCGCGGGAAATTCGAGGGCGGTGACTACGTACTCCGGTACCGGCGAGCCGTATAGGCTGCTGCTGGAGCTTGTGGCAAGGACTTTTGGGTCACCGTCGAACCAGGATGACACCAACTCGATGGCGTGGATGCCGTTTACAACGGCGACGCCGCCCTCCTTTGGGTCAGCTCGCCAGGAATCGACGTTCTGTTTGTGGGCTACGGAGCGTACGGATACGGCGACCACGTCGTTGTTCCTCACCCATCGAGAGAGGAGGGCTGCTGCCGGGTGCTGGTGGAGGGTGTATCCGACCATCAGGCGCTCGTTGACACCGGACGCGGCGGCAAGGACGGCCGCGCCTTCTGCGTCTGCGGCGACCGGTTTTTCAGTCAGCACATGGAAGCCGCGGTTCAGCAGGTCAGCGCAGATGGCGGGTTGAATGGTTGTCGGGAGGGCAACGACCACGAGGTCTGCGTGCTCGGGGCGGAGCGCTTCGGTGCTGGCTACCAGCACGGCGCCCAGTTCCTGGGCGAGGGGGTAGGCGCGGTCGTCCTTTTCTACAAGAGCCGTGACGTGGGCCCCCTGCTGCGGCGAATGCTCGTGCGTGTCGGGAGCCGGCCCAGCCGGCCGCCCCGACGACTGCGACGCGCGGAGCTGGTGTTGCTGAGGTCATGACTTGACACCACCGGAGGTCAGGCCGGCGATGAACCAGCGTTGGAAGGCGGCGAAGATGGCCAGGACAGGTATGAATGCGACGATGACGAAGGCGCCGAAGGCGGCCCAGAAGTTGCCGTAGCCGGTGGAGATGTAGCGGACGATGCCGTTTTGCACGGTCTTCATGTCTTCGGTTGTTGCCAGGACGGTCCCGACGAGGAAGTCGTTCCAGACGAAGACGAAGATGAAGATCGCGACGGCGGCGATGCCTGGGCGGATCAGTGGCAGCACGATGCGCAGAAGGATTTGGCGTCGGCTGCATCCATCGATTGCTGCTGCTTCCTCAATCTCAACTGGGATGTTTTCGATGAAGTTGCGCAGGAACAGGATCGTCTGTCCGCAAATGATGCCGGTGTAGACCACGATCAGCAGAGGGTAGGTATTGATGAGCGCGGTCTTCACGAACATGGAGTAGAGCGCAATGAAGACGACGACGCCGGGGACCATGGACAGCACAAGGATTGCGGTCATGAGGCTTTCCATGCGATGGCCCCGGTATCGGGTCGCGACGTAGGCTGCGGGAACGCAGACGGCCAGGGCGAGGATGATCGAACCGATGGCGTAGATCAGCGAGTTCAGGAAGAAGCGGACGTTGGTGGAGGTGAAGAGTCCGCCGTAGCTGTCGAACGAGAACGGGTTCGGTATCCACACGGGCGGGAAAGCGACCGTGTTCGCATCGGTTTTCAGGGACGTCGATAAGATCCACAGGACGGGAGGCAGCACCAGGGCCGCCGTGACTGCGACGACTGCCCAGATGGGTAGCCGGCGGAGTATATGCCCGGGTCGGCGGCGTGCGGGAATGGTGGCAGTCACAGGGTTTCCTTCCGTCGGAAGCGGATCGCTACCAGTGTCAAGGCGATGTTAATGGCGAAGAGCAAAATTGCTGCCGCGGAGGCACCGGAGAGGTCGAAGTCCTGGAACGTCTTGTTGAACACCCGCATGGAGAGCGTTTCCGTTCCGCCCAGGGGCCCGCCGCGGGTGGTGACCAGGATGATGGTTACCATCTGTACATACAGCATCAGGAGGACGACGACGACGGAAACGATGGTGTTGCGAAGGAAGGGAAGTGTGATGTTCACGAATCCCTGCCACACGTTCCCTCCGTCAACGCGCAGGCTCTCATACAGTTCGGTTGGTACGGTCTGAAGCGCCCCGAGGAAGAGGACCATTGCCTGGGGATAGGACCACCACGCGGTGATGAGTGTTAGTGCCAGCAGCGCAGAACCCGGTGTGGAGAACGCATCGGCGGGCCCGAAACCAAGGGCTTTTGTGATGGCTGTCCCCGGGCCGTAGGTGGGGTTGAGGAACCACAGCCAGAGGGTGCCGACGGTGGCTTGTGACATCAGCCATGGAAGCAGGAACAGACTCCGCACCGTCCGCTTGAAGCGAATGATTTTATTCAGGACCACCGCTGAGGCAAAGCCGAGTGGCAAGGCAATCGCGAGGGCCCCGAGCGAGAAGGCAAGGGTGGTGCCGATCTGTTTGGGAAGGTCCTTATCGGTGAAAAGCTTGGTGAACGACTTTAGTCCCGAGAAGTCCTTGATTTGGTAGTACGTGGTGTCGTGGAAGGCCGTCCAGGCTGTGAAGAGGAGGGGCCCAACGAAGACGAAAAGGAAGACAGCAACGACCGGGATGACGTAGAGCCAGACTGCGCGGTCCTTCCGTGCCGGCCGGAGACGGGGCTTGGTGCTCCGCGCTGCGCGTTGTTCTTGTGTCACTGACATGGGATTCGCTTTCCTGGGGGCAGGTTTACCTGGTTAGTCCTGTCCGGTCGGGGGCTCATTTGTTGGCTGCGTCCTGGGCAGCTTTCATGAAATCGTCGGCGGACGAGTTGTTCAGGTACAGCTGCTGTCCGGCGTTGGCAAGTCCACCGGCAATCGCGATCCAGTTGTCCGGGTAGGTGTGTGGCTCGCTGTGATCTTTGACGAAGTTACTGACGTCCAGCACGGTCTTGGCCTCGGGAGTGGTGAAGTACGGCTCCTGGAACGTCGACGAGCGGGTGGGTACGTCTCCCCCGGTTGCCATGAGCGCCCCGGCTTTCGGGCCGGTCATGTATTGGATGAACTTCCAAGCCGCCTTGGCATGCTTGCTTCCGGCGCCGATGCCAAGGGTCCAGCCAAACGTCGATCCCGTGTCCGAGCCGTTTGAGGTTTTGGGCAGGGTGGCCGACTTGATGTCCGGGTTGGCCTTTTGCAGGGTCAGGAGGCGTTCCGTTCCGAGGGCGGACATGGCAACAGTGCCGTTTTGGAGGCCGTCCGCAACCGTTGAGTACTGGTCCCCCACAACGCTCGGTGGCATGCCGCCGGCTTTTTTGAGCTTCACGAGGAAGTCGGCGAATTCTTTACCCTTTTCAGTGTTAAAGCTGGCCTTGCCGTCCTGGTTGGAGATCTCCTGCCCCACCTCGCTCATGAAGCAATCGAAGAAGGTCGAGATGATCGCTGAGTTGTCGACCCCGGAGAACCCCGTCCCGAACCCGGTAAATCCGGCCTTCGCCGCTTTCCCAGCAACCTCGGCGACCTGGTCCCAGGTGGTGGGTACGGCAGCGCCGACCTGCTTGAGGATCTTGTCGTTGTAATAGAGCGTGCACGTACGGTAGTCGTACGGGACGGCTACTTGCTTTCCATCCTTGTCCGCCAGCTTGTCCACCGGGCGCAACCAGTCAGTGATCTGCTTGGCCTCCTCAGGAAGCGGCTGATAGACCTGCGCGGCAGCAATTTGGGGAACAACCGGGGCGAACATCTTCACGACGTCCGGTGTCTGTCCCGCTGCTGCTGCCTGCGGGAGCCTGCTGATCATGTCACCGAAGGAAACCGTCGAGAGCTGGACTGTGATGTCGGGATTTTCCTTGTGGAAGTTCTCGAGGTTTTGCTTCAGCGCCGCAGCCCGTGGGTTGTTCTGGCTGGGGTCCATGAAGTCCCAGTACGTCAACGTGACGGGACCGTCGTCGTTGTTGTTGCCGGAGTCGCCTGAACTGCCTGAGCAGCCGGTGAGCAGCGCCCCGGCGACGGCAATGGCGGTCAAAGTACTTGCAGCTTTGATCAATTCATCTCTCCTTTGAGATCGGTTGCATTTTCACCAGCGCGACTGAGATCGGTTGCTGAGATCGGTTGCAATAAACATAGGGTCGGGAGCAGGGTCTGTCAAGGATTATTCAGCTCAGGTTTTCGGAGCCTTCTGGTTCCGGTCGTGGACGAGAGGTATCTCGGTATTGAGATGCGGCGTTTGGGGCCCCGAAGTCCTTAGTGCATCTTCAATCACGCGCGGTCTGTTGATCATCAGGGCTCCCGTGGTAAGCACGAGCAGCCAGGCTCCGAGCATGCCGAACGACGGCAGCCAGTGGTCTCCGGGCTGATGCAGGAGGCCAAAAAGGAATGGGCCAAGGCTTGCCAGGGTGTAGCCGATCCCCTGGGCGAACCCGGACAGTACCCCCGACCCGGTCTGTGTTCGTGCTCGCTTATTGATCATGGTAAACGCGAAGGAGTATGCGCCCTGACCAAGCCCGGCGATGGCTACCCACACCCCGGCAGAAGTTACCGGAGCAAAGATGATGCCTCCATAGCCGACCGCGAACGTGACGACGAACAGGATTGCGACAGGAAGCGGGCGAGGCATCCTCACCACAGCAAAAGGCACAATAAGGCCGACGGGCAGGCCGAGGATGGAATAGAGCGCCAACATGAATCCGGCCGTTCCCGGACTCATTCCTCTGTCTACAAGAACAGTCGGAAGCCACGCCAACGCCGCAAACGTGTTGCTCGAGCAACCCGCGAAGATCAGTGCCGTTCCCCAGCCAAGAGATGATCTCCAGGGCTTGACGACGCTGGTGCGGGGCTGCGGCACTTCGCTGGTGGGCGGCTTCCCGACGCGGGCAGCCGTACGCCTGCCCGAAAGGACCATCAGCCAAGGTACGGCCGCGGCGGCGCTGATGACCGCCCAGATGCCGATGGAGAACCGCCAGCCATACATACCCGCCAAGGGTATAGCCGCTTGGGCGGCCACGGCAGTGCTGACGGCGAGGAGAGTTACGTGGAGGGCAGGGAGGACCCCGATTTTATCGGGGAAATACTTCATCAGCAGCGGCGGAATCACCACATTTACCACGCCGATCCCCAGCATTGCGACACAGGTGAACACCAAAAAGGCGAGGGTAGTCCACCCCAGGGCGCGTCCGACCTGGCCGAGTGTTGTCAGCAGGATTGACACCAGCAGCAGGTGTTCGGGCTGGGTACGTCGGATCAGTGGAACAGCCAGGAAGCCCATCGCTGCGAAGCCGGCGGTCGGCAGCATTCCAAGGATGCCGGTCGTCACGGCGTCGAGGGATAGGTCCCCGCCTATTGGACCAATGAGTGGCGATACCGCCGAAACCGCCTGTCTGGCGCTGAACGCGACCAGCAGGATGCCAATGAGCGGGGTGAGCCGTCCGCGCAGCGGTTGTCGTCCCGCTCCCCCGACTTTCGGGTTGCTCGGGTGGAGGCGGTTTGGAGCTATTTTGTGCCTCCTTATGCTCGGCGGCTTGTGGAGCCGCGGTTTCTTCACCTATGGCTGCAAGACCTAACCCGAGGAATTGGGCGAGCTTAGTTGTTCAGTTTCCGTTCACTGCGTGGCTGGCCCATTCCCGACCGGCTTGTTCCTCTGTCGGCAGCCCGGATGCGGCGAGGATTACGTCGAGCAGGCGCTGGGTGTGGACGGCTTCACGGCCAGAGGTCAGTGGCTGTTGCCTGTCGGCGACCCGGTCCAGGAAGTGGTGGACTGCAGCGGAAAATCCGAGAGTGTCTGTCGCGGTGGCCCAGCCATACGCCTCGGCGCTGAGTTCGCGTGACGTGGTGACTCCCTTGACGGTGGTTGAGACTGTTTCAGGTGCCCTGACTTCAACGGTGTTGCCGCCACCGTAGGCGTCAAGCTTTTCGTTCCACGCTCCCGCTGTGCGGGCTGCCATCAGGACCCCGGTGTTGCCGGTGCTGAACCGAATCATCGCTGCGACGCCGTCTTCTTCCCAGGGGTCGTCACCGGCGGCGTGAGCGGCCACGTGCTCCGGTTCGCCGCCGCAGTACCAGCGGAGCAGATCGACCATGTGGATGGCATTCTCGAATGTCGCACGGTATTCCGATCCAGGCCTGTTTTTCTGGGCGACGCAGAAGGTGGCACCTTTGTCACCAAAAACTTCACGACCGGCCGTGTAGACGGGGGCATAACGGCGGTTGAAGTCGACCATCAGCACTCGTCCCCGCTCGTCGGCCAGATCTGCCAGGCGTTCTGCTTCATCTGTTGCCGGAGCCAACGGTTTTTCGCAGAACACGTCAACGTCACGGCTGAGGCATAGCTGGACGGCATGGGCGTGCTCAGAGCGTGGCGTCAGCACGAAGACTGCATCCAGCTCCTGCGAATCCAACATGTCCTCCACCGTTTTGTAGGCGGCGTTGAAGCCCCAGCGCCGGACCAGGTTGCTGGGGTCCTCACGCCGGGACACCAAGGCGGCCAATTCGACGTCGGCACGTTGCACAAGGGTGGGCAACTGGGCGATGGTGGCGATGTTGCCTGCGCCGACAACTCCGACGCGGAGACGGTTGGTGCTCATTAGGAGTTCCTCACTTCGGCCAGGTCAGAAATCATTGCGCGCAGCACGGCGGCGGATTCCCTGAACCCGTCCTCGGGTGCAGGCAGGTCTTGCGGGTGCCAACGGTATTCAAGCTCGATGCTCAGTACGTCGTCGTAGCCATGCTGCAGCAACGCGGCCAGGATTTGGGGCCACGGAACGACGCCGCTGCCCACGACCCGGGACCGGACGGCCCGCTCGGAGGCGTTGACCCGGGCCGTTTCCGTGGCGCGGAAAGCCGCGTTGGGATTCGTGAAGATGAGGTCCTTCACGTGCACGTGGCCGATCAGGTCCCCTTGAACAGCAAAGGCCTGTTCGAACGATTCATCGTGCGTGAATGTCAGGTTTGCCTGGTCATAGAGAACGCGGACGGCCGGGTGGGCGATTTCGCGGACCAGTGCGGCGGTGTCCGCGGCGGTCTGGGTCATGGTGCCAAAGTGGTTTTCCACGCAAAGGCGAACCCCTGCCTGGTCAGCTTCAGGTGCGAGCGTTTCCAATGCCTGGCGCAGTTTCCCCCAATGTGCCGCGTGGTCGTCGTCCCCGGGGTGCCAGGAACCGGCATAGACGCGGACCCGGTCAGCGCCGAGCAGGTGCGCGGTCTCAATCGCGCCACGGAATTCATTGATTGCTTGACGCCATTCCGCATCGTCCAGTGAGTTGATGGCGGTTGTGTATGGTGTGAGACCGACGATGGGCAGGCCTTCGCCATTGGCTGCCTGCAAAGCCTCCATGGCGGCGCGCCGGTCGCCTAACGGCAATCCGGAGCTGTAGTCATCCTGGTAGATGACTTCGGCGGCGTCGAGCCCGGCGGCTCGAAAGAGTTTAAGTGCTTGGGGAACCGTGTGGTCCGGGGTGCCTAGTGTGTGACCCGCTAGCCGCATTATTCTTTGTCCTTTCAGAAGTGTTGTGGGCTGCTGTCCAGTCCGCAGGGCCGACCAGCCGGGGCGGGGCTGCGACGCGGGATCGATCCACGATTTCCATCAGCAGTCCCCAGGGGGTGATGAAGTAGGTCCAGCGGTTGCCGGCCACGCGGGGGCTGTCGCCCGCGACTTCCTTGCGCTCTCCGAGCACGCGTACGCCAGGTGTTTCCTGCAGCACCGCGATCGCTTCATCAACGTCGTCCACGACGAAGCACAGGTGGTGCCCGCCGGCGTCGCAGTGCCGCGGCGGGGTATCGCGCCGCTCAGCGCTGCTCCATTCGAAAAGCTCGATGTTGAGATTCGGCGGCAGGCGCAGCATGGCGAGCGTGAGCTTCGCATCTGCCGGGACCTCGAAGTTCGTAGGCATGAATTCTTCATCGGGCCCGCGCTCGGAACGGTAGAGCTCCTCGGCTCCGAGAACGTCGACGAAAAACCGGATGCCGTCCTCAAGATTCGGAACCGTCAGACCGACGTGGTCCGTGTGGCGGAGCCCTGGCAGGCGCCGGAGCGTTGAGTCCTGTCCCCGGGTCATTTGCGTGGTCCCGTGGTGGAGCCACGAACCAGGAGCTCAGGTTCGAGGACGATGTGGTCCACGGAGCCGTCAAGGTTCTGCTTCTCAGCCAGTTCAATGGCAAGGTGTCCCATGTCGGCGATCGGCTGTCGGACCGTCGTCAGTGGAGGGTTGAACCGGGCACCGAGAGCGAGGCCGTCGAAGCCGATGACCGACACGTCCTCCGGTACCCGTACGCCACGTTGGGCGAGCGCCGAGATGACCGCGAACGCCACCATGTCATTGGCCGCGATAATTGCCGTTGGCGGACTGACCATCTCAAGGTAATGCTCTGCCCCGCGCGTGCCCGCATCCAGATCCGACCCGCTGTCCAGCACGACAGGTGCGCTCCCGCTCTCGGCGGACAGCTCCAAATAAGCGTCCATCCGGTCCTGGGCGGTGTGCGTCCCGGCGATACCGGAGACATAACCGATCGACCTGTGGCCCAAAGAATGAAGGTGATCCAAGGCCAGCATGATTCCGCGGCGACTGTCGACGGTGACCGTGGGGACGGCATCGTCCCCTTCAACCCGGTCGATCACCACGACCTTGCGTCCGAAGTCGAAGCGTTTCATGGCCTCCGTGTCGACTTTCGTGGACGGGGCCACAATTCCGAAGGGGGCGTACATGGCCTGCATGGCGGTGAAGTAGCCATCGGTTTTAGCCGGGTCCCCGTTGGTGACGCAGAGCAGCAGCTGGTAGCCGCGCTCGTCCGCCGCCTGTGTCATCG
This sequence comes from Arthrobacter sp. NicSoilB11, assembly GCF_019977375.1. NCBI lineage: Bacteria > Bacillati > Actinomycetota > Actinomycetes > Micrococcales > Micrococcaceae > Arthrobacter > Arthrobacter sp. NicSoilB11. Next base: position 1,983,988 of record NZ_AP024657.1, on the reverse strand, counting down.
TCTTGGCAAGTTCGGCGAAAAACGGGTTGGTGATGTCGGGGACGATCAGCGGGACGAACGTGCTGGTTTTCCGGCGCAGCGCCTGGGCGAGTGGACTCATCGTGTAGCCGAGTCCCTCGGCGACTCGAAGGATGTGCTCGCGTGTCTCACTCTTCACCGCCTCAGGACGTGAGAACGCCCGGGAGACCGTAGACCTATGGACACCAGCAGCTTTTGCCACGACGTCGATACTCAAGTCAGACATGTTCTTTTCCTCCGCGCTGGTTGTCATAGGCCCCCCAAATGGGGCGCATGACGTTTTCGAGCTGGGCCAGGGTCGTCAGGCCCCGGAATCCATCATCCAGCGTCCGGGCGACGCTCCGCACGAACGGATCGTAAAGCGGGTCGCTGTCCACATTGATCTTGCCGACCTCCGTGGTGCCGTCCAGTGCAGTGAACGTCGCCGTGCCGTCCGAATCAACGGAGGCGAATCCCGCCTCACCGACGGAGGTAAAGCTGCAGTAGCGCTTAAGCGGGGAGCCAGGGAAGGCGTAGCCAACCTCCACAACGGCTTCGCGTCCTTCCGGTGTCGCGAGGATGAGACTGGCATGATCCTCAACGCCCTGGTGGTGAAGAGCCGATGAGAGCCGGGAGTCCACACGCGCTATGGTCTCACCCGTGCCCCTAAGGAACAGATCCACAAAATGTGGGCCCAGATTGGCCAGGCAACCCCCGCCAGCCTTAGCCGGATCGAGCATCCAGGGATTGGCATTGTCGCGATACCGGGCTGGCGGGCCGGCAATGAACGATGTTCGCTGGTAAGTCGGCCTGCCTGCCTTGGCAAGCCATTGCTCTGTAGGTCCACCGCGCTGGACCAACGGGACAGTGGCAGGCACGCCAGCTGCCTCGGCGGCTTCACGCACTGCGGAAAGCTCGTCAAGGGACGTGCCCAACGGCTTCTCAACAACGAACGGAATACCACGCTTGATCAGGGCAAGACACTTTTCGGCCATCCCGTCATGCGGGCCGAAGACATATGCGAGTCCAACGCCAGGGAGATCAACGAGCTTCCGCCAGTCGGCCTCAAGCGGCGCCCCCCATCCTTTCGCCAGGTTCTGCACCTGCATGCGGGATACGTCGTCGTCACCGACTCCGATGACCTCGTGTTCCTCGGCAATGGCCGGCGCGCAGAGCGGAACGTGCCAGTGGGAAGCGCCCAGAATAATTGTGCGTACGTGAGTCAACCGCAATACCCCCTTGTATGAGATCGGTTGCTGAGATCGGTTGCAATAACAGTATGGATGGTGGGAAAGTTTGTCAACGACACTTCAACCTGCCCGGGCAATTACATCAACTCGTCCGGGCGCAGAAAAGGCAACCATGTACAAGAAACTTCGGACCCTGCAGACCATCGACGAATCCGGCGCCGTCCTGATCGTCCGCCTCCAGAACGCTGAGGTGGCAGAACGCGTGGCAGAAGCCGCCATCACCGGAGGCTTCCGAGCCCTTGAAATCACCCTCTCGATCCCCGGAGCCGTGGATGTCATCCGCCGGCTCGCCGCCAAGCACGGACCCAATGGAGTAGCGATCGGCGCCGGTACGGTACTGGACGAGCACTCAGCCTACGAATGCATCCGCGCCGGCGCCGAGTTCCTGGTCAGCCCTCAACTGAACCCCGCGATGATCCGTACCGCGAACCGGTACCAGATACCAACCGTCAGCGGGGCTTACACGCCGACCGAACTCGTCAACTCCGCCGAAGCCGGCGCTGACATCCTCAAGCTCTTCCCCACCGAAGCCGGAGGCATCCCCTACGTCAAATCCGTCCTCGCACCGCTCGCGCACCTGCCGATCATGCCGGCAGGCGGCGTGACCCTTGAGAACGTAGGCGAATGGTTTGCCGCTGGCGTCGCAGGTGTCGGCGTCGGCAGCTATGTGACAAAAGCGTGGCAGCCGGACGGCGACTTCACCCGCGTCACCAAAGCCGCCAAGGAATTCCTGTCAGCGGTGGCAGAGGCCCGCCGATGACCGTCCCCAGCGTCTTCATCGTCATTGGCCCGGCCGGCTCAGGAAAAACGACGGTGGCCCAAAAAACGGCAAAGGACAACGATGCCGCTTACCTGGACAAGGACAGGATATGCGGACGGTTTGTCGAGTTCGCCCTGAAAGTGACCGGACACGACCCCACCGACCGGGAGTCCAACGACTACTATCGCGACCACCTGCTCCCCCTCGAATACGACACACTTATGGACGTGGCTGGAGCGAACCTGCGCCTCGGCCGGTCAGTAGTGATCGACGCCCCTTTCGGGGCCTACTTCCAGGTACCCGACTTCCTGACCGGCGCGGCAGAGAAATTTCACTGGCCACCTTCGCAGACCACAGTCGTGCGGGTGAGGGTTCCCCAGAATCTTCTGCGGGAACGGCTTACCCGCCGCGGCCTGGAACGAGACCAATGGAAACTCTCGCACTGGGACGAGTACTGGTCCATCTACGGAAGCCTCGAATGTGCGTGGTCCGGGGTGGAGTACCTGGACTTCAACAACGAAACACCGCTCCCGGCAGATGTGTGACTTCCAGACCTGACCGCACCGCTTGCCTTCACGGACCCTCTGAGCGGCCCTCCTCAGGCCTGCTGCCCTACTTCTTGTCCGACTGAGGCGGTAGGCCTGCCTCCAGAGCGCAGGCAGCGTGGCCGCCTGCCGGACGCCGACGGCGGGCCCAGCTTCCGGACGACCCCTTCCGCAAGACGTTGACAAGCGACTTTCATCACTCGTAAGGTTATTGCAACCGATCTCAGCAACCGATCTCATGATCGAGTCGCAAGCTGGAGAGCCGCAGTAAAGCAAGGGCCGGGCAAGCATCATGCGCCCCTTATCCCATTACCCCTCCGCAGCAAATGTGAAAATATGGAGAGTTCAATGAAGACCTCAAAAGAAGCCGTTGGCAGGCCGGCCCCTTCGGAGTTTCCCGAAGTGTCCAAGCGTCCTCGCCGCAATGTGAATATGGTGGCAGGAACGATTGGCCACTTCGTGGAGTGGTACGACTGGTACATCTACGGGCTGCTTGCGGCGGTGTTTTCGTCCCAGATATTCCCCGGCGATTCCCCGTTCGCCTCGCTGGTCGCAGCATTGCTCACCTATGCCGTGGGGTTTGTTGTGCGACCGCTCAGTGGAGTCATCATTTCTCCGCTGGCGGACCGTTTCGGTCGCCGTCGCATCCTGACTCTGTCCATCTCCGGAATGGCGGTCGGCGCGCTGATCATCGGCCTCACACCTTCATTTGCGACCATCGGCTATGCCGCACCGATTCTTTTCCTGGTGGCACGCGTCCTCCAGGGCATCTCGGCCGGCAGTGAGGCGCAGAGCGCTATTGCCTTCATGGTCGAACACGCCCCGGCGAACCGGAGGGGCCTGTTCGGTTCATTTTCCAACACAGCGAGCGGCCTTGCGACTCTCGCAGCGACCGGCGCCGCGGCAATGGTGACGTCAGCCTTTGCCCCAGCGGACCTGGCCGCCTGGGGTTGGCGCATCCCATTCATTGCAGGCGGTATCCTCGGCGTCGTTGGCCTGATTTTGCGGTCCCGGGCCGAAGAGACTCCCGAGTTTGAAGCAACTGCCCTCGTCGATCAGAAGTCCGCAGCGGCCCGTCTGATGGACCTGCTTCGGGAACATCCAAAGGCGCTGTTGCAGGCGGCAGCACTGTCTGCTCCGGCCGTGGCCTACTACACCTGGGCCACCTTCCTTCCCACCTACGCCAAGCTGACCACCGGCCGGGACCTGGCCTCCACGCTGACCGGGAACGTCATTGGGCTTGCATTGCTCGTTGTTATCGTGCCGATCTGCGGCGCGCTGTCCGATCGGCTCGGCCGACGCAAGATCTTCCCGATCGTCGGTGCCATCGGCATGATCGTTCTCTTCTACCCTCTCCTGCTCCTGCTGAACCAGCCGGGGTTCGGTGTCTACGTTCTGGTATCGGCCTCGGGATGGGTGGTTCTCGGTATCTGGCAGGCAGTCTACCCGACCATTCAGGCCGAGCTGTTTCCGGCTTCAGTGCGTGTATCCGGAATTGGGTTTGCACACCAGATCGTCATCGCCGTCTTTGGCGGAACAGCGCCACTGATCGCCGCTGCGTTCGTTGGCGCCGGACAGCCCATGCTGGTCGCGGTGTACATGATTGTCGTCGTCGCCCTGTGCCTCGTCGTCTACTTCACCCTTCCGGAGACCGGCAGCCGTACCGGCCGTGCCACCGTGGCGCTGGCTGACGCTGAGGTACTTGAAGGCGAGCACCTGCTGGTGGCTCCTTCTCATGCCACGCACGAGGCTAAGCGTTCCAGGTAAGCAGGCCGGTACCACGCCGCAATGGCGGCTCGACGAGGCGACATGGGGCGTTTCCGCCCGAGCCTCGTCGAGCCGCCCGGCTCGCGCTTTAGAGCCCTTTGCAGGGTTCGACATTCACGGCGCGTTGTCCACAGGCGAAAAACAGAGAGGATTCCTTTACGTGAACCACATGATCATCAACACGTTCTCCTACCTATGGTCAGCTACGGCAATTGATGCCATCGCCGAATTGACCGACAACGGCTACAGAACTTTTGAAGTTCCGATCAGCTCCCCCCATTGCTGGCCGGATGAAATTACCGCCCTGGAGCGTTCGGCCACTCGCGCGAGACTTGATGACTACGGCGCAACGGTAAGGTCACTGAACGCCGGTGGATATGACATCAACTTGGCCAGCCCGGGCGCCAACATGCGACGCAAAAGCATCGAGCACATCAAATCGGTGATTGACCTCGCTGCGGCCTGGAATGTCCCCGACGTCGTGATATCCCCCGGCACAAGACGCCCCATGATCTCACCCTCACTCGAAAACACCTACGGGTGGATGTACGAGAGTATGGAGAACCTCATTCCGCTGGCCAGACAGGCTGGCACACGACTGCTCTTCGAAAATACGCCCTATTGCTTCACGCCTACCATCCAGGACCTGGCAGGCGTTGTCAGCAATATCAACGACGATGCAGTGAAGATTGTGTACGACGTCGCCAACGCCGCCTACATCGGAGAAGACCCCGTCGACAGCTTGCTCTCGCACCATTCATCGATCGGACTCGTGCACATTTCCGATACCGGCACCGAGACCTGGGGTCACGATCCAATCGGCACCGGAGTGATCGACTGGAAGGGGTTGGGCAAAGCCGTAAGAGAAACCTGCGGCGTCAATAACGTCGTCCTTGAGATCATTCGCGAAGAAAACCCCGTGCAGGAATTCAATAAGGCCGTGCAGGATCTCAAAAATCAAGGCTGGGATCTGGGGTCCTAGCCCAAGGCCAAAGTTGCGGCCAGCCAGTCAATGTTGTCTATCCATAGTGACATTCCACTGCCACTTCTATGGGAAAGTCAGCCGGCTGTACAGGCCGAGATCCCTCTTTCAGTCAAACGAATTCATGTGAACCCTCAAGTAGAAGGAATGTATGCAATGAGAGCTTTGGTAAGTGGCGGAAGCAGCGGCATAGGTGCGGCTACGTGCGTGAGAATCGCAGAGGCGGCCCTTGCTCGGGGTGTGCAGCCGATGATTGCCGTGGCTGGACACGAATCGAACAGCAGCCAAGAGGAAGTCGTTCGTTCAATCCAGTCCATGGGTGGTACTGCCATCGCACTGGGGGGCGATCTCAGCGACGCTGACGTGCCACGTCAACTCGTAGAGGCTGCTGTAGCTGAATTCGGCGGCCTGGACGCGTTGGTAGCAAACGCCGGAATCGCCAACCCTGCAGCGCTCTGCGACGTATCCCTTGAGGATTGGGACAACATGTTCTCCGTAAACCTCCGCGGCCCGTGGCTCCTGGCCAAAGCAAGCTACCCGCACCTGAAGCAGAGCCAGGGCGCCGCTTGCTTTACCTCTTCCATGTCTGGCCAGCTACCCCATGCCGGATCCGGGGCCTACAGCCCGAGCAAGGCTGCATTGACGATGCTGGCCCAAACATTCGCGTTGGAATGGGCACCGGACGGGATCCGAGTAAATGTGGTATCCCCCGGCATGACTCACACGCGGATGACCGAAAAAATGTACGCTGATCCGCAAATCAAAAAGGCAAGGGAAAATATCATCCCGCTGGGGCGAATTGGCGATCCCATGGACATCGCCAACGTGATCGAATTCCTTGTGAGTCCGCTATCCGGTTATGTCACCAGCCAAGACATCTGTGTCGACGGTGGCTTCTCCAGGTCGATTCTTAGCCATATTCCTGGTCGACCCAGCTCCAAATCCTGACGCCCGATCTGAATCGTCACCTCGAGAAGTGGTCGTAAGCGCCGCCGCACCGGGGAAGACCAATGCTGCGGTCACCTCACCCAATCCGCCCGACGGCCGCGCACTCTCGTGAGCGCCACGGGGGCCGTCCAGCGAGGTGATGATCCTGGAGCGCGTCTGACAATTCGCTGGGTGCGGGTTCCGAGTGAGCCCCCGGGGCGTGTCGCGTCAGCAGTTGCCGGAGTATCTCACCGCCCCTTTGAACACCATCAACTAGGACTCTGACTGCCCGGCAATGTCGTTGGCACACGGCTTACCAAGGCAAGCCTCGCAGATCAACAATTCCGTCGGGCCAAGCCTCGACCGGCTTGGTCCCCCCGCAGATCAAGGTCGGACCGGCACTCTCAATCACGCTCATGGCATCGCGTGGCGAAACATCTCGAATGCGACATTCAATAAGCGTGAAGCGGCACGACTGATAGAAGGGCACGACCTCTTCACGGCATCCGAGCAGACCGAAATCGGCAGGAGCCAACCCACGCATAGCTTCTTGCAGCCCAAAAAGAACCTCGCGCCCGACCCCTTGGCCACGAGCCTCGGCCGCTGTCAGGACACCACCCAGGCCTGCGACGAGAACCTCATCATTGCCTACACCTACAAAGCGGCGTGCTGAGGCAGCGTATCCAACGAGTTTTCCACCGACACGTGCGAAGCAATGCAGCTCACCTCGCGCGTAACCGTAGCCTCGCTTCGGATTCCAGGGCCCCCAGTCGTCCTCATATTCACTATCGAATAGAACGGCCATATCGGCGTAGTCACGCGCGGAGAGTTCGGTAGTCCAACGAAATGAAAGGGTTGTCACCAGGCCACACTAACAATCGCCCCGCCCGCGTTAGGCCAGGGTGGATCCCGCGGGGGAATGCTGGTTGCCGACTGACCACCAGCCTGTCTTCAAATGCAGGAAATGTCGTAGTCGAAGCTGCCCGAGGTGTATTGGGTGAGGGCGACTTTTCCTCCGCCGGTGAGGGGGGCGTCGGAGCACCTGCGTTTGGCCGCGGCCGACGAGCTGGCACCAGGAAGCCAGTTGCGCAGGGTGAACAGGTTGCTCGTGGCAGGCACGGTGCCAACGATCTGCGTCCACTGGGCGCTCGTGGAGTACAGGCCGACTCCGGCGCCGATGCTCGCGAAGTAGGCCGACATGCCCTCCAGATCAGCCCTGTTCGCCACCCTATCCGTCGACCAGCTGTTCCCTGTTTCTACATCCAGCCACCAGGTGTACGAAGCCGGGTTGCTAACCCCACGGATGTTCGCATCGTCATAAGCCTTGGCGTACCCGTACATGTAGGAGCATACTGCCCCGACCGATCCGCTGGTGCACTGCCCGTACGGGTTCGGCACGGTCGTCCCGCCGTAGGTGTTGCTGCTGGGCCACCAAGATCCGGCCGCCCCCGGGTTGGCGGTGTTTACACACAAGGCGACCAAGGGCTGGCCCGTCCCGCCCTTCGAAGTGCGCGCCCATGACAGCTCGGCGGCCAAGCACGGGTTGGTGTTGTTCGCCAGACCATTGTTGACACCTACGATGGCGAAAGTCTGGGACTTGGGCAGCGTTTGGCCGCACTGCGGCCAAGACACGTCGTTACCGGGACCAGCGGTCGTGGCTGCCTGCGCTTGAGCACCAACGAGCATCAGCACGGCGGCTGCCGATGCGGCCAACAGCAATCGGAGACGCGAGACGTGGGGTGCACAACTAGTCAAGGACATCGTCGGCCTTCCGATCAAGAGCTCACCACGAACAGGCAACCAGCGTGATCCCCCGGGTTGACGCGGTCAAGGAGCAGCAGTTTCCGGCCCAAGACTTTTCGGGCCAATTGCCGGAGGAAGACGCAGGGCCGATCCAATGCCGTTTTATGGCTGCCGGTGAGAGGGGCGGAGAGACCCTCTCTCCGCCCCGGAAGGGCTCTGGCCTGGCCTTTCTTCCTCGGGATCCTGCGGCCGCATCGTCGCCGCCAAATGGGAAAAGAGGCATCGTTGCCCCCGTTTCCCAGATCGCGCCGCCCAAATTTTCATCAATTCAGCGCGCGTTTTTCAAGTTTCTCGATGCTTTCGCGCGCCAGGTGAAGGAGACCTCATCGCGCCGGTCACGCCTCCGAACGCGCCAGCGCAGTACCGGGGCTAGTTCTGTTCGGGAATCGAGGCCGGTGCCTGCACCCCCGCACCTGTGAGGTTGTCGCACCGCACGAGCTGGGTCCCGATCCGTTCGAGCGGGCAGTCGACGTACGTGGTCAGAGAATTATCGTCGGTATCGGAAGAGGCTGTCGCAGCCCCTGCCGTGAGGAAGAGCGCCGGGAAGAGCGCGGCAACCGCTGAGGCGCGGCGTGCAGACATGGCTGCCTCCTGTCGAAACGTCTATATATGTTGGCCAGCCCTAAAAGCGGGCGGCGTAAAAAAATGGCCCACATTCAGCCCCACGCTTTGGGTCCGTCGCGGTAGTCGGACCGCGACAGGACTAAATCTACTCGGCGACCACCAGTGCGCTCAGTGAACGCGATACCCCAATGGCTCACATAGCTACCCAATTTGCGGACCCCGCTACCCAACGATTCTCTGACGACGCCACAGGACAACCCCCACGGGCAGGATCAGTCCAGTTGGTGGCAGCCCACCGGTTCACTGTTTCTTGAGCAAATCCCGCGGTTGGCCTGCGCCTCCATTGAGACACAGGCGCTAACCTCGGGATCGAGGCCACACCGCTGGGGTGGTGAGGCCATCAATACGGGAGAGTTGGCCGGCGGCGGGCGGGTCCATCGGAACCGACGGACGTCGGACCGATCCGCCGCCAGGCCAACTCTCCCGGCCCCGCACCGGAACAAACTCTCGATCCACGGCATCGCACATGTTGTACGATGCAATCCAGGTACACCCGATCCCCCAAACCGTCAGGGCACGTGACTCCTTCGTCGACGAAGAGACGCCGAGCCAGTCGCAACTATATGACACGGATCAACACAAAGCGGCGTCCGCTGGTGGACGCCCCGCAAGCCGCGAACACGCCGCCCGGGGTCGACGTATGCGGTATGGCACACGCCCCGTCACCAGTAGCCGGGCCCGGTGGATTACCTACCGGATTACGTGGTGATCGCCCGAGTCTTCACCCGTCCCAAGGGCCGCCATGCCCAACCCGATACTTCACCTCCGGGCCGCAGCCAATGTCCGACTCACCGGCTAACCGTCTGCTGTCTCGTGCTCCACCAGCCATATGTCGTTTCAAGGAACCTTTGCGGTGGTGGTTGCGGGTTTCTGGGGTAGGTTCTTGGTGAAAGGCGTTCGGAGCAGGGACAAGGGGAGACCATGCTTTTTGAGCCGTTAAATGCGTACTACCGGACGTTGGGGCCCAGGGGCCGGGCGGTGCTGTTCCAGCTGCCGCTTTCTGTGACCATGTTGATGGTTGTGCTCCTGACGATGGTCCTGCACCCCCAACTCGACGTGGCCGGCCCATTCATCCGCAGCCTGGGAGCACACGTGCTCTTACTCGCTGCATGCGCCCTGGTGCCGTGGGGTCGATTGCCCGAACGGGCCGTGCTCGTCATCCCTTTCCTGGACTGCATAGTCGTTGGGATCTCCCGCGAGGCCGCCGACCAGTACCTCACCGTTTTGGGTTTCCTCCTGGTCTTTCCCGTCGTATGGCTGGCAGCGAACCGGCGCCGCAGCGGCGTCCTTTACGCCGTCGTCGCCACCATCCTCAGCGCCGTGCTGCCCCCGGTCATCCTGGGCACGGGCTTCGACGGCCCGGACTTCATCCGGATCGTCCTGCTGCCAGTCATCCTCGGAGCGATCGCACTGACGTCCTACGCGATCGCCAACGCCCTCACGCTGCAGCGGCAACGGCTGGAAGCCCAGGGCTGCAAGGTCAGGGACCTCCTGGTCGCCAGCGAGGACCGTGAGCGGCTGCTGAGCAGCGTCATGGACACCGTGAGTGTAGGAGTGTGCGCCGTCGACGCCAACGGGCAGGCGGTACTTGCCAATCACCAATTCAGCAGCCATTTCGGCGGCACCGTCACCGGCAGGCAGCTATCCGATGAACCACCGGGCTTCCTCGTCTATGGTCCCGACCGGAAGCAACCGCTTCCGCCGGAGCGACGCCCCGGGTTCCGGGCGGCACGAGGAGAGTCCTTCACCGACGAACTGATCTGGGCAGACAACGGAACCAGCCAGCGGGCCTACTCCGCAACGTGCCGGCTGATCCGTGACTCCCGTGGCGAACACCGGGGAGCGGTCATGGCGTTCACCGACGTCACAGCGCTGGTCGACGCGCTCTCGGCCAAAGACCAGTTCGTCGCCAGCGTCTCCCACGAACTGAGGACCCCACTGACCTCGATCCTGGGCTACATGGACCTGGCCCTGGACGAAAAGGATCTTGACCCCGACATCGAGATGTACCTGACCGTCGCAAAACGGAACGCCCAGCGGCTCCTGCACCTGGTCGGAGACCTTCTCACCGTTGCTGCCGGAGCCCTGACCATAGAGCCCCGTCACGCGGACCTGGTCGAAGTTGTCCGTCAGAGCGTCGAGGCCGCCGAGCCTAAAGCGAAGTCCGACGACGTCACCCTGGACCTACTCGCCCATGGAACCGCCACGGGCTACTTCGACCCCGAACGGCTCCGCCAGGCCATCGACAACCTGATCTCCAACGCCATCAAATACACGCCCCGCGGTGGCAGGGTCACCGTCACTGTCGATGCCACAGGGCACGAGCTCCGCTGCGAAGTAACCGACACCGGTGTCGGCATGAACGAGGAAGAAATCGACCAGGCCTTCACCCGCTTCTTCCGCGCCGCGAACGCACATTCCTCGACCATTCCCGGCGCCGGCCTGGGACTGGCAATCACCAAATCCATCGTCGAAAACCACCGCGGCCACATCACCCTCTCCAGCAATCCCGGAAAGGGCACGACCGCAACCCTGACAATCCCAGCCGCCGACCACGACACCCCAACAACGGCCACCACCACCTAAGCCCACGCCCCGGCCGGTCCGGGCCAGAAGTTCGCAGGCGTGCGTATAGGCACGTCCCACAGTTGGCGTGCGCTTGCCGATCTTTGTTGTACCTTGCTGTCTGAATGCGTGGCGGAACAGGGCGCCAGCCGATTCACGGTGGGCGGCCGCAGCGTGACTGACGCGGTAGCCAACGCGAAGGACGCCCTTTCCAGGAATTATCTGTACAGGAGCCGCGTGAGGGCACGCTGCTGCCGAGATCCACATCCGGTGACGGTTCGCTCCTAGCTGTGGACACCCGGTTCGATGGCTGGAACTTCCACGCGGTGCCGGAAGAATAGTGCCCTGCAGAGCAGGACCGCTGATTCACCGCAGATGCAAGGAGAAACCATGACGTCCGCCATCTCCGTCATAGTCTTTGACGTGAACGAAACGTTGTCCGACATGTCCCCTATGAGTGATCGCTTCCGCGAGGTCGGGGCACCCGCCGACATGGCGAAGCCCTGGTTCGCGACCTTGCTGCGGGACGGGTTCGCGCTGGCCGCCAGTGGAGACAACGGCTCGTTTTCCACCATCGGCGCCGACGTTCTCCGGCGACTGCTTAGCGATGTGAGACTCGACCGGCCCCTCGACGAAGTTGTCGAGCACGTCATGGGCGGTATGAAAGACCTGGATGTGCATCCGGACGTCCCAGCGGGGATCAGAGCTCTCAAGGGCGCAGGGTTCCGGCTCGTGACGCTCAGCAACGGCTCAGCCCAGATCGCCGAGGAAGTGTTTAGTCATGCCGGGATCAGGGATGAATTTGAGGCGGTCCTGTCGGTCGAAAACGCGTCCGCGTGGAAGCCGGTGCGCAGCTCCTACGACTACGCAGCCGCCAGTACCGGCTCCGATCCAGGCAGTATGCTGCTCGTGGCCGTGCATCCCTGGGACATCCACGGCGCCTCCCGGGCCGGGCTCCGAACCGCGTGGCTGAACAGAACCGGAGACAGCTACCCGGCCTATTTTGCGGCTCCCGAATTCACGGTGTCTTCTCTGACCGGGCTGGCACCGGCCTTGGCCGCAGCCTACTGAGGGAGCGTTCCGGCGGAAGGAAGGCTGGGCCCGGGCACAGAATCTAGTGCCAGGACCAGGTCTTGCCGCAATCGACGGTGGGTCGAAGATCCATAGGCCGTCGGTATCGGTCAGGTGGCTGTTTCGGCATGGAGCCACTGGACGCGCACCCGGATTGCCTCGCAACGATGATTCAATTTGCACCGCTGCCCGGCAGGTGCCGCGAGGCATTTGAGCTTAAACTGTTCGAGTTCATGGTTGAACCGATCCGAAGCCTGCGTCGGCCTCAGCTTTCGAATTGCGTCCGGATCAATGACGGCGAGTTGCCTTCAGCCGCGCTCGGCGCATCGGCCAGGGTGGCCGTTCCGACTGCTCGACTCACGAATACCGATCCCATAGACCCGTTCCTCTCAGCAAGCGCATTGGACTCCGTCTGGCAGCGAGTGCGTCAAGGATTCCCCGGCGGACCCCGGGCTCGGCGTTCAGCAATCTCAGCGACGAAGCACAGAGTCCGCGACCTGTTGCGCAGCCTGGTCCGGCGTGAGGTCGGTGGTGTCGATGACTTCGGCTTGGTTGTGCAACCAGGAGCGGGCTGCGACGGCGTATGGTTCCAAATACGAAAAACGGAACGTCGAGGGGCCGAGAACTGTGTCGTTCTGTATGCGGTCACGCAGCGTGGCTTGATCGGCATGGAGCACGAAATGCCGGATAGGTATGCCGTGCTCTGAAAGACCGTCGCTGATTTCCTGCCAGTAGCTCTCGACTAGAACAGTCATTGGCATTACGAGTGTGCCTCCGGTGAACTCAAGCACGCGCCGCGCGGTTTCAACAACGAGGGTCCGCCAAGGGCCCAGTGCTGGAAGTTGTCGGTTCCAGGAAGTCCCGGCCTAATGTCCATGAGCACCTCGCCGACCTTTTCGGCATCGAGGACGCGGGACCTAGGCAGCATGCCCGCCACTAGCGCACTCGTAGTCGTCTTTCCCGCTCCATGGGCGCCGTTCAGCCAAACGATCATGCAGCGAACTCTAGTTCAAAAAGATGTACTTGCAGGGCCCCGCAGCCCGGTCGCTCGAAAAATCCGCGGCTACCGCGTTAGCCGATCGGTTTACGGGAAAAGATGCCGTGTTTTTAATGGTCGGTGTCGCTGGGTCAGGTGTGGTGGCTAGTAAGAGGAGGGCGGCGGCTGCGGGGCTGCCTGCGTCCGCGGTGTACATCAGGATCCGGTGCCCGGAGTCGTCGGGTTGGGCCAGGACCTCGAAGTTCAGCTCCAGGGTGCCGACCTCAGGGTGATGCATCATTTTCTTTCCGGCCATGCAGTTCTGCACGGGGTGCTTGGCCCAGAGCTTCGCGAATTCCGGGCTTTTCATTGTCAGTTCCCCAACCAGGGCTGTCAGCTCCTGGTCGTTGGACGCGGCTCCTGCAAGCAGCCGGAGTGAGGACACTGCCCGGGCGGCTTCTTCCGCCCAGTTCACGTAAAGGGCCCGGGTGTGCTCATCCATGAACAACATCTTCGTCATGTTGGGCCGCTCCACCGGGTCGGTAGGGCTATCAAAGGCCAGGTGCCCGGCGACCAGCCTGTGCCCAAGACTGTTCCAAGCCAGCACCTCACTTCGCCGGCCCAGGACGACGGCGGGCGTGCTCGCCATGGAGTCGATCAGCCGCACCGTCCCTGTACGGGCACGATCAGGCCGTGAAGCAGCGCGGCGCTTGCGCTTGGTGACCGGCCTGGCCAGGTTGAACAGGTGCAGTCTTTCGTCCCTGTTCAGGTTCAGTGCCCGGGCGATCGCCTCTATCACCGCCTCGGAAGCATTGGTGCCTAGACCCTGCTCGAGGCGGGTGTAGTAGGTGTTGCTGACCCCGGCAAGCATCGCCAGCTCTTCACGGCGCAGCCCGGGGACCCGGCGGACACCATAATTCCGGAGCCCGACGTCCTCGGGCTGCAGCGCTGCACGCCGGACTCGCAGGAATTCCCCCAGCTCACTTCCATTGCTCATCCCCCCAGTCTGCCCGGACGGTCACGTGGTTGTCCTGTCCCTGCCAGTGCTACCCACAACGTGGTGTGGCTGACGTTCCCCGATCCACGCAAGCTGAATCCGACAACTTCTCTTTTCAGACCTCATCACCCTTGAAGGAATACCCGTGACGACATCGAATGACATGGACCGCCCCCAAACAGCGGCCCAGGCCCGGCCCGAACCGGGCATGAGCGGCAGGCAACGGGTCAGCCTGATCGTCCTGCTCACCGCCAGCTTCACCCTGGCCGTGGACTTCTCCATCCTGAACGTCGCCCTGCCCACCATTGGTGCGGACGTCGAATTCAACCTCGAACACCTGCAGTGGATCGCCACGTCCTTCGCCCTCTGCGCGGCCGGGCTGACACTGCTCTTCGGCCGGGTCGCTGACCTGGCCGGCCGACGACGAATGTTCATCATCGGCATGGCCCTGCTCGGCGCCGGCTCCCTCCTCGGCGGCATCGCCACCGAACCGCTCCTGTTGATCATCGCCCGCGTCGCCCAAGGTGTAGCCACCGCCATCGTCGTACCGGCAGCTCTGTCACTGCTGCTCTCATCCTTCCCGGAAGGAAAGGTCCGGGAAAAAGCGCTGGGCCTGAACGGAGCCCTCATGGCCGCAGGGTTCACCACCGGGGCCATCCTTGGCGGGCTGCTCACCGATCTGATCAGCTGGCGGTGGGCGTTCCTGATCAACGTCCCCGTCGCGGCCGCCGTGCTGGTCCTCGCTCCAATCGTTCTAGCCGAAAGCCGCCCCACAGAAAAGACCCGGCTGGATGTTCCCGGAGCCATCACGGTCACCCTGGGCCTGCTCGCCCTCGTCTTCGGACTCACCCACGCGGCCGAAGCCTCCTGGACCGATCCCATCACCGTGGGAGCCTTCGCCGCAGCCGTCATTCTGCTGGTCGCTTTCGTCGCCGTCGAGCGACGCGCAACCGCTCCACTTGTGCCGCTGGCAATCCTGAAACGCTCCACCGTAGCGTGGGGCAACGTGGCCGGGATCCTGGCGTTCGTTACCGAAACCTCGTTGGTCTTCCTGCTCACCCTGTACCTGCAGCGGGTCCTCGGCTACACCCCGCTCGGTGCGGGGCTCACCTTCGCTGTCCTGGGTTTGGGCACCGTCCTCGGCGGAATCCTGGGACCAAAGGTCATCGGCAAGATTGGCAACAAACGCGCCATTGTGTACGGGTTCATCGTCCAGGCCATCGCTACAGCGTCACTCGTTCTACTCAGCAACGACCCCGCAGCGATCATCCTGTTGCTGATCGCGACGTTCGTCGGGGGCGTCGCGAACCTGGTCGTCATCGTAGGGTTCATGGTCACCGCCACCACAGGCCTGCCCGAAGAAGAAGCAGGCCTCGCCACCGGCCTTGCAACCATGAGCCAACAAATCGGCATCACCATGGGCATCCCAATCATGAGCGCCATCTTCACCTCCCAGCTCCTGGCCATCGGATCAGCAGACGCCCCGGCAGTCCTCACCGGAGTAACCCTGGCCGTCTGGGTCAACGCCGCGCTCTGCCTGGCAACAGCACTGGCCGTCGCCCTCTTCCTGCGCCCAACAACAACTGAGCAAGCCCCAGCCCCCTAATCGAGCACCTGCATAAAGCCCAGGGGCATGCCACTCCAAGATGAGCGGCATGCCCCTCCCCATGACCTGTGCCCCCGCAATTTCTGGGCGTCGAATCTCAAGTCGTACACGACAGCTGCACCGGCGGCCGCGGCATCCTGTGAAGGATCGTTTTGTGGGTACACCAATCGCAGATACGCGCGAAAAGCCGCCATGCACCGCTGAAAATCACACCTCTAATCCCCGCCAGCTGACGTCAGCTGCCCAACACCCCGAACTGACGTCAAGGCCTCCTGAGGAGAGCAAATGTCGATTACGCGCGGGACCCTGGCTTGTTCTCAGGAGAGCACGATTCACAGCACGTCCTTCGGCCACCTCGCCACTCGCGACGCTGAGAAATCTCCGCGTTCAAAACCGAACCTGAAAACCAGCAGCGATATACGCTTGACGCGTTACCCTTCCTGTTTAGGCAAAAGCAGTAAGGGTAACCCTAGAGCCCGTCGCAGCAATTATGGCCTCCGACAAAGACATTTGCGGGGCCAACCCTCCGGCGGGGTACACCCTGGGCCCGTGACGAATCCAAGCTTTTGGCGAGTATTCCGCAGGCTCTCCGAGGATTGCAGCTAGTGGAGAAGGCGCGCTGCTCCGCGCCTGTGCCGGACCACATCAGGGCACTGGTGAAGGTCTCGCCCTCAGCGGCCCTGCACAACTAGCTCCGGCCCAAGCCAAGCACTGCTTTCTGTCAATCCCGTACGGAGGGGCGTCGCCGCGCCCGTGGGGTATGAGTTTGTCCAAGCAGTGGTTTTACTTAGGCTAGCCTTAGCTAATAAAATTTCTCGGATGACCACGCAGCTTGAATTCGCGCGGGTACCTTTCGCTGCCGATCTTTCGAGCTACGGAACCAGGCCTGCCATCATCGCCGACGGGCTCACCTTGACCTATCAGGGCCTGGCCGAGCGCACCGCGGACCTGGCCAAGGCTCTCGGCACGGAGCGTCGCCTCATTGCACTGGCCGCATCGAACGATGTCGAATCTTTGGTCGCCTATCTCGCCGCTCTTGCGTCCGGAAATCCGTTGATCCTTCTTCCCGAAGACAAGCCAGCGGCGCTGGATTCCATGATCGAAGCCTATGATCCTGACGTTGTGCTGCGCTCGGCCAACGGCCGGTTCAGCCTCGACGAACGACGGCCGAAAAGCAGACACGAACTTCATCCAGACCTTGCCCTGCTGCTAAGCACATCTGGTTCCACAGGTTCACCAAAGCTGGTCAGGCTCTCCCACGGCAACCTGCAAGCCAACGCCGAGTCCATCGCCACATATTTAGGCCTCACCTCGGACGACCGCGCCGCCACCACGCTTCCGATGTCGTACTGTTACGGACTTTCGGTCATCAACAGCCATCTGCTCCGCGGCGGCACCCTGGTACTGACCGGCCTGTCGGTGGTGGACCCATGCTTCTGGGACCTGTTCCGGAATGCGCAGGCCACTTCGTTCGCCGCGGTTCCCTATACGTTCGAACTGCTCGAACGTGTAGGTTTCGCGGAAATGGAGCTGCCCAGCCTCCGCTACATTACCCAAGCCGGCGGCCGGCTTGCGCCCGAAAAAGTCCGTGCCTACGCCGAGATCGGCAAGCAGAAGTGCTGGGATCTCTTCATCATGTATGGCCAGACCGAAGCGACGGCACGGATGGGATACCTTCCTCCGCACCTCGCCGCCGACAACCCCGGAGCGATTGGCATACCTGTTCCCGGCGGCACCTTCCGCATCGACCCCGTCGATGGCTTGGCAGACGGGGAACTGATCTACAGCGGACCGAACGTCATGCTTGGGTACGCGCAGGCACCCCACGATCTGGCCCAGGGCCGTACCGTTACCGAGCTGCGGACCGGTGATCTGGCGCGCAGAAACGACAAGGGACTCTACGAAGTGGTCGGGAGGCGCAGCAGGTTCCTCAAAATCGTCGGCCTCCGGGTAGACCTTGGCCAGGTGGAAAGCCTCCTGACCGGCCTCGGCGTCACAGCGGCAGCCGCAGGCACCGATGATGTCCTGACCGTTCTTGCCGAAGGCACCCACGACATGCAGCTCCTGACCAAAGTTCTGGCCCAAGGCATCGGACTGCCTCGAGCCGCCGTCGACCTCCGCCCAGTCCACGAACTGCCGCGCCTGGGCAACGGGAAAGTCGACTACAGCGCCATCACCGCCCTTGCCGGGCGCAACGGCATCGACACCGATCCCACCACCGCACAACCCGAAGGACAGCGCGCGCCGGGCGCCCCGCCCGGCGCAGAAACCGAGACCATCCGCCGCATCTTCCAAGAGGGGCTTGAGCTCACAGAAATCAAGGGCGGGGACAGCTTCGTATCACTCGGCGGCGACTCCCTGTCATTTGTAGCGGTGTCGGTCCGGTTGGAACGGCTCCTCGGCAACCTTCCCCCCGGCTGGCACCTTAGGACCGTCTCCGACCTGGAAGCCAAAAATCCTGTACCCAATAACCCGGGACAGGGCGCCCGCCCCTCCCGGCAGAAGCGTAGACCCGTTACCTCAGCCATGGATACCAGCATCGTTCTCCGGGCCATAGGCATCATCCTGATCATCAGCACCCATATCGGCCTCTTCGAATGGCAAGGCATGGCGCACGTCCTGATCGCCGCGTCAGGGTTCAACTTCGCCCGATTCCAGCTCAACGGTCACGGACTCCCCAGGCTACGCCGCCAACTCACCGCAGTGGCCCGCATCGCGGTGCCAAGCATGCTCTTCATCGGCGTTGCATACCTCCTCACGGACCGGTACACCGTAGCCAACGTATTGCTGCTCAACGCCCTGATCGGACCCGAGCAGGTCACCACACAATGGCATTTCTGGTTCATCGAGGTCATCGTCTACATCCTCGTAGCGATGTCGGCTCTGCTCACAATCCCCTGGCTCAACCGGGCCGAACGCCGGTTCCCGTTTCTTTTCCCGCTGGCACTCTTCGGCACGGGACTTCTCACCCGCTACGAGGTCATCAACCCGGACATCCCCCATACCCTCCCCGCCCTTTGGCTTTTCACACTGGGCTGGGCACTCGCGCGGTCGCACCACCTCCCGCAACGCATCCTCGTCTCAACGCTCGCGGTCCTCACCATCCCAGGGTTCTTCGACGATCAAAACCGGGAACTCACCATGATCGCCGGGATCCTGCTCCTGACCTGGCTGCCTACCCTGCCCGTGCCCCGCATCCTCAGCAAACCAGCCGCCCTCCTGGCCAGCGCCTCCATGCACATCTATCTCGTCCACTGGCTCATCTACCCCCTCGTGAACCCCATCAGTTCAACCCTTGCCGTAGCGGCCTCCCTCGCCGCAGGCATCGCCTACCGGAGCCTATGCAACATCACGGTCCATGCATATCGCCGGCGCATGCTCCGCAAACCGAAAGTAGGCCGGGAGCCCACGGCGTCCGCTCGCCAACTAACTCCCGTCTAAACCACCGTTTGCTAAGAATGAAATTCGATGGCCCCTCAGTTGCGGGGCGCACGAGGATTCCGAGGGCACCGCGAGGGGTTGATGTCGGCGTTACACGGCAATCAGGAATTTTTCGGCGGTCATTCCAGCACATCGGGTACGACGATGCTCTGCCTTGGCCTCGCTGAGGTCGGCCGGGCCGTCGCGGCTGTGATCCTTTACGGCGCCACACATCGCCGCGCGGGCAGGCAGAGTTACTTGCCAACTCGATGACCAGGGCGGCCGAAGCCGGTCGTTCTGGTGTGATCAACACCCAAGAAGAGGAGGACCCGTACTCGGGATGGGACGGAACCGACCATTAGGCCAAAACCGGCAGGATCGGCATCAGCCACCGCGCCGCCGCCGATCGGCCGGGTTCGCTCCTGGGAAGAAAAGGAGGAAGATTACGTGATGGAGTTTGAACTACGGATCATCGCGGATTGCCCACATAGTGCGCCGGCCCTTGCGCTGCTTCGTGCCTCGCTGGCGGATGAAGGGATTGATGGAGAAGTCCGGGTAGTCGAACTTTTTCGTGAGGAACAGGCCCAGGCGCTGGGTTTCCACGGCTCGCCATCCTTCATCGCCGATGGCCGTGACCTGTTTCCCTCCAATGCGCCTCCTGCCCTGACCTGCCGGCTCTATAGCCGCGGCAGCGGTGTCGGCGGCCTGCCCATGCAGAAAGACATCCAAGCCGCCCTCCGTCAGCTCAACAGCGATACTTAGGCGCGGCGTGACGTTCGTTTGCCGACTCTGGCCCGCGAGCAGGTCAAAGGTCTCAATCCCGCCGAAGGTGACGGTGTCCAGGAGGATGTCCTTGGGTAATTCGACAACGTTGCGTGCTGAGTAGGAAAGCGTTAGCCAGGACGGGCTCCAGCCTGTCAGGCCTCGACTGTCAGTGCCCGGTCACGACGATGAAGAGGCCGTGGATGGGTGAACAATCCCCCGGTCCTTTCCCGGCCGGCGCCGGTGACCGTCAGGTCGACGGCCCGGTTCCAGGGGTTGCCCGAGCTGCCTGCATCTGTCAGGACAAGCGTCCGGCAGCTGTTCACTGTGCTGATCATCGCAATCTCCGGCGCAGGGATGTCTGATCGATGTGTGGTCAACCAGGAGGGGGCGGCTCGGCGGAATTCGCCCACGCGTCGTGGTTCTTGATATGGCGGCCGGTTTTGCCTCGGCTCAGGGCCTGCCGGATCGATATTTGGGTAAAAGCAGACGAAGGGACTTCCGTCGGGGCGAGCGTGAGGTTTTCCTTGGTAAGAGCTGTTTCGATGGCCTTGACTGTTTCCTCTCCGAGCCCAACGACCTCGGTCAACAGTTCCGCCTTTGACCGGCTGATTAGCTGGCCGACGGAATTGACTCCGACCCGAAGCAGGGCGTTAACGGCCTTCGTTGGAAGTGCCAGTTCCGTAACGGGACGAACGCGGTTCAGTTCGCGTTCTCGTAGCCTCCCGTCAAGCGGCGGGGCTAAATTTTTGGAGCCAGCCAGTGGCGATGGACTCCCCGCGCTGCCGGTTGTGTCATGGAGTGCTTTGCCCATGGCTTCTTCTCCGTGTAGTAAAATGCCGCCGTGACGGCCTGTCCGTGGTGACACCATAGGTGTCCGAAGGAAATCCTGCAACCGAAGCGCAGAGGTACGGTGACAAGGCGGAGCATGGAGTGATCAAACTAATGCCATCAACAGTATCGAGGGCTAACATCACGCTGCAATGCCCTCTGCCCCTCCCCCATCCCTGCGTCGCCTGAAGTTCCCGGGCCCGAGGATGGTCGCTGCACACGCTCCCGCAGAGGCCTTCTTAAATGGGGACAGGAGGACAATGCGGGTGGGCTTGGATGGACGAAAGGATATTCGGGGCGTTCGTGACCAACCTATCAATTGAGATGTCCAGCGCGGAGGCCTGAAGGCTGGCGCTGCACGCATAGCGGCTCTGTCAGCTCGGCGGTGAAGTGAATCGTCAGTTACCCGCGCCAACCGTCAAGCCGTGCCCGGCCGACTCCGTGGGGCCCTTGCTCCGTCGGCCCGGTCCGGGGTGAACCGCACATCTACAGACCGGGCAACCATGCCTTTCAACGTCTCTGTTTCCGGACGTATGGCACCGGCATTGCCTGGGGCCCTGTCGCTGCACACCATCGACACCCTGAGCCGGAGCCTGAAGAGTCTCGGGGCCCACCTCGACGACGCCGTAGCCCCCGCCGTGGCGGCAGGTGGCTTGCGGAATAGGAAGATCGGCAGAGCCCGGGAGCTCAGAAGTGCTGGGAAACACAATGGCCGGTATCGTCGGACGTCAAGGCCGCGCAGCAATCAATCCGGGCAGGGAGGAACTGGAATTCCATCCAGGATGCTAGATCCCGGCCGCGGCAGCAACCGCGATTTCCAGTGCGTTTATGGGTTCCCGTTCAAGGATGTCGTTAATATCCGTGCCTATCCCCGCAAGGAATCCGTGACTTGCGGCGGAATGGATTGAGAGCAGCATAGATGGCTGGAAGGGTAGCAGAGCAGCGGAGTTTAGGCTCTGCCGCAGTTCGGTGAGTTTACCCGGCCGATACTCTGCACCCAGCCTGTAAGCCAAGTCCTTGCCCGTGATGACGGCGTTCCCAACGAGGTTGTACGTCTTGTCTTGGTGCTTTTCGGGGTTCCGGGCGATGATGGCCGCTGCTTCCGCCAGGTCGTCCCGGGCAACGGCGGCGACGCCGCCCTGCCCGAAGGGGGCAGAGATGACGCCTTCATGCGGAGTCAGGAGCTAGCCGATCAGCTCAGCGTAAAGACCGTTCCTCAAGATGGTCCACCGCGCCGTTCCGTTGCAAAGGCGGCGCTCTGTCCAGCGGTGCGCCAGTGCGAATCCCAGGTGATCGCCGGCGTCAGTAAGGCTCGTGTAAACGATGTGCCTGACCCCATCTCGTTCGGCAGCCGTGATGGCGTTGTTGTGCCTGGTGATCACGATGTCGTCTTCTTGGGCTCCCGCGGACACCAAAACCAGTGTCTCCACGCCTTCGAAGGAGATCGTTTCGGGAGCGTCGAAGTCGAGGGCCCGGAGCTGGCTGGTGGAGTTTGGGTTACGGGTTGTTCCGGTCGCCGGCGCAC
The DNA here is from genome assembly GCF_019977375.1 of Arthrobacter sp. NicSoilB11. Lineage (NCBI taxonomy): Bacteria > Bacillati > Actinomycetota > Actinomycetes > Micrococcales > Micrococcaceae > Arthrobacter > Arthrobacter sp. NicSoilB11. The sequence continues at coordinate 1,961,580 of NZ_AP024657.1, read as the reverse complement.
CCGCCTTCTTGAGGCGGCCGAGGATAGCTGTGGCAAGGTGGCCGGAGGCTCCGGTAACGAGAATCATGGGCAGGCTCATTTCACTGGTTCTTTTCGGTAACTAGACTCATCATCGGGAACCGAACAAGGGCCCACAAGGAGGCACGTTGGTGTTAGGCAGTCACATGGCAGTAACCCCCGTCCTGGAGCCTTGCGGCGACGCCGCCCACCCGGATTGCGGGATCCGAGACGTCCTGGACCGGATCGGTGACAAGTGGTCGGTGCTGGTCATCGTGGAGCTGGCCTCCGGCGTAAGACGTTTTCGAGAGCTCCAGCGGGCTATCGATGGAATTTCGCAGCGCATGCTGACCCTCACGGTGAGGCGTCTTGAACGCGACGGGCTGGTTTCCCGCACGGTCTACCCCACCGTGCCGGCCCAGGTCACCTACGAACTCACTGAACGCGGAAACAGCCTCACCATGCTTGTCAAACAACTCGCGGATTGGTCTGCGGAGCACAAAGACGCCATCGGCGCATCCCGCGAGCTCTACGATCACCAAAACCCAGACCACCAGATCCGCTAACCCAACCCGACTTCAACAGGGGCCGGTTCACGGCCCTTGGGGGATTCGCGGCCGAGAGGTTTCAAGCCACATCGCGATCGAACTAAGAGCGGCCGGGCCGCCCGTAAGTGATAGGTGAACGGACACGAGCCATCATTCTTGATGGCTCGGCAAGTTCCGTGAAGCCATGCTGGGCATAAAGCCCGTGAGCATCCGCCGTTGAAAGCAAAATCCGCCTCAGGCCCAAGGGTTCCAGATCCGCCATTACACCTGCGGCGAGCATCTTGCCGATGCCCTGACCGCGGGCTTCGGTCGCAACGAACACGTCGCATAGCCAACCAAAAGTAACTCCATCAGTCACGACGCGACCGTACGCTACTTGCTCTCCACTCTCGATGTCGTACACTCCATAGTTCCGGGAGGCATCAATAGCGGCATCTTGCATTTCACGAAACCGACCTCGCGCCCAGTAGGACTGCTCGCTAAGCCACAGGTGCACGCGGGCACGATCAACCCTGTCCGAGTCGGCAGAGAAAAAATATCGCTCAGTCATGACAACACCCTATGGCGAACGGGCAACGTGGTTCACACACTGACCGCCAAAGGTTAAACGCGGGGCTTGGAACAGAGCGGTATACACCCGTATCCCTTCAGGCCGTGGCGTCCTGAACGACGACTGCCGACGACCCTGGTCAGAACCGCAACGAGCACACCACAACATGGGCGTGACCGGATGCCCACATCTGCGGACGATGGATGGCTCGCCCTCGAAGTCCTTGAATTGCCCAATCTTGTCTTCCAGACAAAGACGGGAGACCAGCCCGAAGCGGGGTTTAGCGACGGACGCTCCGTCTAACGGTCAGCGATCCTTGGCAATTACACCGTGGCGTCTTACGCCCCAAATGAAGAGCCTCCGGGAGCCTAGGAGACGTATGACAGGAATCCCAGGTAGATCGGTATTTCCGCGCCCGCGTGGAAGAGCGGTGCGGGGATGATGCTGCCGGAGCTGCGAGTGAGGTAGCCGCCGATGAGACCGAGCGGGAATGCGAACAGCCCAATAAAGATGAGTGCGGAGGCCGTGTAAGTCACGCCGACGTGCCAGGAGGCAAAGATCGCAGCCTGGATACCGGTCGCCCCGTAGGGGCCGAAGGCGATGTTGAGCTTGGACAGCAGCAGCCCCCGGAACATCAGCTCCTCCAGGAATCCATTGGCGGCCGCCGTTGTCAGAAGCGGGGGCGTCAGGCTGAGGTAACGGGCGACGTCGAGGGCGCCTTGAGGGGGCATGAAGCGTGAGTGCGACAAGGCGCCGAAAGTCAGTGCGTAGAACGCAAGGAGCGCGACGATTCCGATCACGTACGCCCTCCCGAATCGACCTCTGCGCAGATAAATTAAGGCCAGCGAACTCCTTGAGATCCAGACCACCACCAGCACGGCGAGGACGGTGAGCAGCAGCTCATCGAGCTCGATGATCACCGTGCCCGAAACCGTCGAAGCCAAGGGGTTCCCGGCGGCCGGAGGGCTGCGCAGGATCCGGCCTGAAAGGAATCCGGGCACGTAGCGATCGGCCACGATGAAAAGGGACATACCGAACAAAGCCAGGGGGATTTCCCAGTAAGCGTGCATGGCGGCACTGCGCCGCGCCAGAAGGGCGACGGCAAGCAACACCGCCGGGACGACCAGGCCGCAGGCGAGGCGAGCGGCATCACCGGGAACGTACCCGGCTGCCACGGGCAGGAATCCGGCCACGATGCAGGCGGCTCCGAAGCGAGCCGCCGGCATCGGGGTGAGCGGCGCTCCCTGCGTGCCAAGAGGGTCTGGAGCTGTTAGAGAGGTTTTCGTTTTCGCCCGTTGCCGGTTAAATGCAAGGTTTGCCGGGCTCTGGTGCTTTGAGTTCATGGCCTACTGCTCCCCGATGGGATGAAAGACGGCGGCCGGTCAACGTGGATCCGTTTGGCGTGCGCCCAAACCACCGCGTTCTGCCCGGCAAATGATATGGCCAGGGCCAAGAGCAGTTCGCCGACTACCAAGCCCTGGGGATGGTGTGAGCTCGGGTCGAAGAGTGCGAACGGCAACCGCATCCCCATCAGAACAGCCCACGCTACAAGCGTCATCGCTGTCCCCTTGACCATCGCGTAGCCGGCATCGGCCCAGACCCGGAACGTTGTCCCCCGCCAGAGACCGGCAGCCAAGCCGATCACAATACCGGCCACAAAAACGGCTGCGCCTCCCACGTCCATGGCGAGAGGTTGGCGCGCCAGTTGCTGGAGCCCAATGAGGCCAAGGCCCGCCGGGAACAGCACCAGCCTTCGAACCCTGAGAGGTTGGGCACGCATCTGGCGGTACAGGACGAAAGCGATCAAAGCCACGTAGATTCCAACGTTGACCGCGAGGCTCCCAAACTGATCCGGGGACATCCTTACACCTTCATGGAGCGTATGTCTTACCGTAAGATGTACGCTACATCCATGCAGGAATCTGTCAAGACCCCCCGGAAACGGAGACCGCGCGGTTCTTTGACCCGGGAGCAGGTAGTCGAAGCAGCGTTGGCGCTAGCCGACGAAGAAGGCCCCGAGGCCCTCACCATGCCGATGCTGGCCCAGCGCCTCAAATGCGGGGTGATGACCATCTACGGCTACGTCGTCAGCAAGGATGAGCTGCTCGCAGCCATCGCCCAACGCGGCCTCCGCGACCTCCGGCTCCCTCACCCTCTACCCGCTGACGCCGCGGAAATCCTACTTGCCTGGGGACGGGCACTTCGCCTGAACCTGCTCGAGCACCCGAGCCTCCCGCTAATCTTCCTCTCCCGCCCGGTCATCGGACCCGGCATCCTGCACGGACTCGAAGCCCTCCTCGGGCCCTTGGCCAACGCCGGAATGCAGCCCTCGCGGAGCGTCCACGCCGTCTACGCGGTCCTGACCTACGCCACAGGATTCGTGGCATGGGAAGTACCACGCACCCACCGGCAGCCGCCAGCGACCTACGCCGCGAGCTGGCGGCGGGAAGTTGCCAGCCTGCCTCCAACCGACCTTCCCCTTCTCGCCGGCCTCCTCGACGAACTTCCAGAGGTCGCCGGCCAGGAACAGTTCGAACTCGGGCTGGCAGCCCTGACCACCGGCCTGACCATCAACCCCTTCCAATAAAGTCCCGTCCAACAACATGCCGCACACCTGCGACTTGCAACAACCAAGAACCAGCCATCAGCAGGTAGGAATGCTCCCCCGAGAGCCACCCTTGCGACCGCGGCCCGCGACGACGTCCATTAGATCTCAGACATGTACCTCCCGGAGTCCGGCCTCCTTCCAACGACAGGCCTGAGGTGAATTACTTTCAACGGTTGCCAGCCGGGCCCCTAGGAGGGCCCGTCTGTATCTCTGGCCAGCCACGTCAGAGCGTCATCCCGTGAGGTGAAGAACCGGGTCGGGCAAGGCGGAATGTGGACGTTGAGGAAGAAATTGGCAATCACACGGTCCACGGGGCTCGCGCCAAGGAGTGCAATCCTGTTTGCGGCACATGGAATGGAGAACACGGCGCGCGCTTCTCGGGCAACGTGCTCCGTGGTCGCCATGTCGACGAGCATGGGGTACTCCGCGCCGCAGGCGACAGTATTGACCGCCGTCATAGCCGCCCGTGCGTCTTGAACTTCGATGCGAACCCTCGGGTTCCACATCAAATGAATAATTCCGTCCGGACGCAACGCGACTGCGCCCTTGCCACCACGAACGATGACACCAGTACCTTGTCCACCCCGCATCGGGGAATCGTACCTTGCAGGTGACCATAGGGTCACCAAATAAAATACAGTTCACCAACCGCATCCGGGTCCCTGGTGCGCATTGCCGCCCGCGGTCTGATGTGGTCTTGCAGGAGCAGGTTACCCGGGGCGCCACCGCCTCCGCGCGTCCTGCCGCCCCATAACGGGCCGGGGAGGGCCGGAAGCCTCAACTTCGCACCGTCGGACACCATAGCCCAGCGCTTCGCCCCCCCTCCCGGGCTGCGTTGATCCGCCTTCAAGTGGGCTTTTGATGAGGGTTCTCAGTTGCAATGATTGATGGAGAATAGTGTTCATGAATGAGGCGAGAATGGGGCGTCAGGGAACGCTGTTATTTCTCATCGATAGGGCTCCTCGCAAATTCGACGGGACGACAGAATACCTGAGAGTGACAGTGGAATTAAAAGGCCTGCGAGCCAACAAAAGCGTTTATGATCAGAGCAAGTGGGCGGGGCTGCTGTCGTTTTTCGAGGAGCTGGCACTCAACAGGCATGGCTGGGACGGTGAAAAGAAGTTTGACTCCGTGGAAGGCGATTTCCGGCTGTGCGCTTAGCACGACGGACTTCTCCGACTTTCCTTCGAGCTCGAGGACTACGTCCGGTCGGCGCCGTGGGTCGCCAAAGGGGAAGTCACCCTGGATCCCGGCCTAGAACTGACCGTCGCACTGGAGGCGCTCCGCGCTTTGCTCGCCCCCACACGACCGTGAGCTGCCCGAAACAAACAACCCAGCTTTACAATCCCATTGTTTCCCATGCCGGCGGCCGGGCTTTGTAGGCCCACCAATACAAGCACAGCTGGGAATGACGTCCAGCCTCCTGGAAACCAACGAACTCCGCCTGCGACGGCTCAGTACCGAGAGATTTGCACGTTTGTGAAACCGGCGGCGGGGCAACCCTCCTCGACTCGCCAGGCCCGTAGTCGTGTTCCGCATTCCGCCAGCGAATAAGCTGGCCCATCGCACCGAGCAGACGCGGAGGGAGTACGAACCTTGATCCAAGCTGCAGAATTGTCGTGTTTTTCCTAACACGGAAAACTCGACACAAAGCAGTCAATTCGTCACCTTGGCCTGGTGTTTGGTCCAGGTGCAAGCACAATTGGGGCAAGAAACAGATTAGCCACAGGGAGGGACAATGGAAGTACCCGCCATCCTCACCGAACGGAACCTCGACGCGGCAGCGAAACTGGTGCACCGCTACTATGCGGGGACCGACAAGCACGGACGCACGGGCACGGGAAGCTACTTCGACGGGTGGGCCGGCAGGGGCGACATGGAAACACGCGATGTCCTCACGGACAGTGATGCCATCGCTGTTAACATGCTCGGCGCGCCCATCCCTCTGAAAGCATGGATTGCGTTGCAAGAACCCACCAGAGCAGCTCGCGTGACAGATATCTTGCGACGGATCCCCACCCACGTCCCGCTAAGCAGCCTCACCCGCGAACAGGCCATCGATCTACTGACGGGAAGTGGACCGGCGATGATTTTGCGGGACGAACTTCGTCGCGATGCGGAAGCCGGGTTGGATATCGGAGCCGCCGCGGCCAGCAGAATCATGGCACGCAAACGATCCGACCTCATCCCCGTCTGGGACATCACCATCGGAAGAGTCACGGGACAACGCAGCTCAGACACCCAGTGGGTAGACTGGCACGCGCTCTTGACCGACGGAACCGGCCTGCCCGAACGCCTCGCCGAGATCCATAAGCTCTCCGGAATCGAACAGGCGATATCGGAGTTGCGGCTTATGGACGTCATCCTTTGGATGTTTGGCAAAGAGCCGGAATTCAGCTAGGTTCGCGCGTAGGCCACATGAGCACCTGCAACAGCGCAATCCACTCGGAAAAGTGTGTTTATGTGCTTTTATGGTTGGTCGGTGCCGCTGGCTGCCTCCTTCTGACCTGATGGCAGGACGAAGCTCTTAACGATACCCAGGTGCTGGATTTCCGCCGGTGGCAGCCCGGCGGCGGCCACGAGTTCATGGAATGATCGACCGCTGCTGAAGCGGTCAAAGACTTCCTTGTTTGGGCAGGTGTCGAGGACAGCGATGCCGTCTTTCGTTTCCACGCAGAGGTGTAGGTCCAGTTGGCCTTCCGGAAGGAGGGCGAGCATGCGGTCGTGCCCGGCAAGTAGCTCAGCCGGGTTCCCCCTGAATATGTACATTCCTAGATACATTTTTCTGCCTCGCTTGTTTCTCGCTGGGTCGCTGTTTTGTTCGATAGCTGTGGATCGGATTTACAGCATCGTGGTTGTTGGTCGCCGCGCGGCCCAGGGATTGGCCCGTTCCAGCTGCGCGGCAAGCCGGAAAAGGGTTGCCTCGGCACCGAAGGCGGCCAGGAAAGACATTCCGACGGGGAGCCCAGCGGAATCGGTGCCCGACGGTATCGACACGGCCGGGTTACCGGTAATGTTGGCGTACTCGCCATCAAACATCAGGAACCGGCCAGCTTCCCGCTCGCCGCGGAGCGGGTCCTCGACCGTCGCCGTCAGTGCGCCCAGCGGCAACGGCGGCCAGCCGACCGTCGGCGTCAGCCAGAGGTCGAAATTATCGAAGAATCCGGCGATCCGCCGGCTAAAGCGCTGCAGTTCCTCCACGCCCTGGAGGTAGTCCGCGGCACTGACCTTGCGGCCGCGTTCGAACAGGACCTCGGTGTAGGGTTCGATTTCGCCCGGTTCGGGCCCGCGCCCTTGCCGGTTCGTCCAGTACCCTTCGATCCAGCTGGCCGCGGCAGCGTATACGGCGCGGAGAGCTCGGTGTCCGGCACGATCCAGCGGTTCAGGATGCGCTTCTTCGACGTGGTGGCCCAGGCTGACCAATAAGTTCACCGTCGCGTCAAAGGTCCGCTGGTAGTCAGGATGGACTGACTGGCCCCTGTTGGGTGAAGCCGTGGCCGCGATTCTCAGGCGTCCCGGCGCGGTCATTATCTCGGCCGTGTAGGGGCGCTGCTGCGGCGGAGCGCAGTATGGGTCACCGGGAGCCGGTCCGGCTACGGCGTCCAACAATGCAGCCGCGTCGCGGACTGTGCGGGTCAGCGCAAACTCGGCCGCGAGGCCGCCCGCGATGTCGCCATATTCCGGTCCGAGCGGAACCCGGCCGCGGGTTGGTTTGAGGCCGAAGAGTCCGCACCACGCTGCTGGATAGCGCAGTGAACCGCCCAGGTCGTTTCCGTGGGCCATCGGGACGAGGCCGGCCGCAACGGCGGCCGCCGACCCGCCGCTTGATCCGCTGGTGGAAAGAGCGATGTCCCATGGGTTGCGCGTTGGGCCATGGAGGATTGGTTCGCAGTGCGGACTTAGTCCGAACTCACAGGTGTTGGTCTTCCCGACGATGGCCAGCCCGGCCCGTTGGAACCGCCGCGCGAGCTCCTGGTCCGTGCGTGAGACGTTCCCCGCAAGCCAACGCGAACCTTCCGAAAACGGTGTCCCCGCGATTTCCAGGGCGAGATCCTTGACCAGGAACGGCACCCCTGGAAACGGATAGTGATCTCCGTTGTCAGGAGGTGTGTTTCCGGCCAGGGCGGGCAAACCGTCGTGCGCCGGGTCCAGCTCGAGGATCACGGCGTTCAGGGCAGGGTTCATTACCCGGATGCGTTCCCTCGCTTCCGCAAGCAGTTCACCGGCGCTGACCTGGCCGGAGCGGACTAAATCGGCTTGCTCCGTTGCATCCATCCAGCGGAGTTGTTCATCCACTGCGACCTCCCTGGGCGGCATTACGACACTCCCTGTCAGCCCAAGGTTCTACGCCCGGAAACTATGGCCGGAGAGTCCACGCGGTGCGGGGCCCAGCCGTACGCAATTCTATTCCCTGGCAGCCACAAGCCACCTTCGGCTGACGCTACATTCCGGGCATCAGGCCCAGTTGCCCCATCATCGACGCGACGTCAGGATGAGCCCGGAAGGAGACGATCTTGCCGTCCCTGATGGAAGCAAAATAGGTTCCTGTCCCGACCACGGACTTGCCCGTCGCGGGAATTTCCTGGTCTCCCATCCGCAACGGACCGGTATTCGTTCCGGTGAACTCCACTTCCGCCGCCACGTCGTCATCGCTGACCACCCTGCTCGTGGTCTTCACGTGCATATCCGGGAAGGCCGAGAACCACGCGTCCATGTAGGACTGGACCTGATCCCGCGTGTGGAAGGGCTCCGCGGCCATCACATCCGAAAAGGTAAAATTATCGGCCAGCAGGCCGGCGAAGCCGGCCGTGTCATGCTGGTCCCAGGCCGCCATCCCGCGGTCGTCAAGCTCCTCAACTTCAGCGCGTGACATCACACATCTCCTCCTTGAAAATGTCCTGACGCGGTTCATGCTAGACCTGCCAAGGCACCAGTCAATGGGTCGTTGGTCCCTTATCTCCCCACCACCGTCGCGGGTGAAGTCAGACAAGTTAGGCACGCAGAAAAGGCAAGGATCCGCGTCCGGAAGGCATCGACGCCACAAACACGGTCAGCGTGCGCAGGGCAGCCATGGGCGCACAGCCGTTTCGCATCGGTCAAGATGATTCAAGGCAGGCTTTGAGCGATGCGAGCTGGCTGACCTCGGCGCCCATGGTGCGTTGTATCAAGGGTCCGGCCAGTTTCATGAGGCCCTTGGGCTGCACATCGAGAGTGAATCTCACGAGGGTCCCCCTGGCGTCCTGGGTCAGTCTGTATTCCCCGACGGGACGCGCCGGGCCGGCTACGACATGGAACGCCAGGTATTCCCCAGGCCGGGCTTCCGTAATTTCGTAGTCTCCAGCCACCGGACGGCCTCCGGGACCGGTAAGCGTCTGCTGGTAGATGGCCCCGACGCTGCCGCCAGCGCCGCTTCGCAGGCTGATGGCCTGAACACCCGAGCGCCATTTCGGGTTGTTCAATCCATCCGCGAGGAACGCATACACCGCCTCAGGTGAGCGGTCGATGGTGATCTGATTTTCTGCGTGGGCCATAGTTATCCTTCCAACAACCGAATGCACGTCACCGACCACGCAATTCCACCAATACTGGCGGTTTCGCGGCGTCCTGCCGAGGCAGGCCACGTCGGCCAGCTTCTCAGGAGAACGTTGACTAAGTCCAGGGTCAGGATGGCTTACTTCAGGTGCCGGACTGCTGCCCCAGTTCGCCACTCTGGTGGAAGCGTATCCGTGCGGTCGACCCAGAGGGACCATCGGCCCTGTCTGAACCTGTTTTGGTGCGGAACGCTTTCGTCTATGCCGTTCCTTCTTGAGTACGGAACCGACCACGGAGCTGGCTGGTTCACGGTTGCGGGCACGAACTCCAGGGACGCCATGGCCAAGGCTGTGGAGGCTTTGCGGGGTCTGGAGTGCAGCCATGCGGTGTTGCGGCAGACTACTTACCCGCACTCCCTTGTTGGGCTGGGACCGGTTGTCGCCGCCTATACCAAGGGTGGAGGGTGGACGGTACAAGGCGTCTGGCCGGGCCTGTGACGACTTCTGCCACTGGAATCTGGCTGTCAGCCAAAAATTGGACGAGCTGACAGCGTGGAGTCCGCAGCGAGCGACTCCAACCTCGTGAGGTTCGTGGGGGTTCACACCCGTGGACTTTCTGCGCGATATGCCCCTCCGCGCTGTGTCGGGGAACTCGTATGCAGAGGGCTGAAGCACAGGTGGTTCATGGCCCGACGCGGTGCTGATGCTAAGCCGACGCGGCGCACATTCAATGCCCTGACCGGCCCTGGCGGGGCAACCGAGCCTAGACTCCTGATCATGATCTCAGTCGAAATGCAGGGCCGAGCCGAGCATCGCTGGCCGGCCGTGATTGGCCTCCTCGCTGCGCTGGGCTTATACGGGACGCTGCCGACGACTTTCTTGCCGGGCGTCCGCTATGTCGTCGTGGTGGTCGGATTTGGTCTGCTGATTCCGCTGGTGGTCCTGAATCCTCGCCGGCTGACCCGCGAAACCCGCTGGTCCAGAATTCTTTCCATTGGCCAGGCACTCCTCCTGGTCGTGGCCAACGAGGCTGCCTTGGTTCAGCTGGTCATTGCCCTGACGACAACCAACAGCAACGGACCCACCCTTTTGCTCGCCGCACTTCAGGTATGGGTAACGAACGTGATCGCTTTCGCCTTGGTCTATTGGGAACTGGACCGCGGCGGACCCGTCTCCCGCCGGCACACCCCGCGCCCCCCACCTGCCCAGAGCAGACTTCCGCTTCCCGCAAGACGAAGACCACGACGCTGTCAAGGAAGTTGCGGCCAGATCTTCGGTCACTACCGGCTGGACGGCTGCGTTCATTGACTATCTGTACTTTTCGCTGTCCAACTCCATGGCATTCAGCCCCACGGATACAATGCCGCTTTCAGCCCGGGCCAAAGGACTGATGGGGTTGGAAGCCTTCGGCGGCTTCGTGCTGCTGGCGTTGGTCATCGCCCACGCCGTCTCCCTGCTCGGCCAATAACCCAGGGTGGTGGACGGCCCAGGCATAGGCTGGCAGGGCCGTCGCGGCGGCCACCCGCTGCCCGAAGAGAAGACCGCCCTACCTTCGCGCCACGGGCATGGTGCCCTCGGAGTTGAGGTCGGAGGGATATATTTTGGGTGTGCGTCTCCGTCCGGGTGTTCGGGCGGCCCGGGTCTCGAGTTCTTGCGGGTGCGAGGCGCCCAATTGGGAGGGCTCAACGTGTCTCAGAACGGTCGCCTCGAACTTCCTCGACCGGTAGGCCGAAGCAGAACCAGGCTCGCTTGGCTCGCGGGATGTGCTGTCGTACTGCTGGCTGCGCTGGCATTGTATTTCGTTTGGAATAACGGAACCGCGGCCGCCAGGGTGACCGGCGATTTCCTCATCCTCGCGGCCGCTGTGTTGGCTGGCATCAGTTGCAGCAGGGCAGGCCGGCGTGGTGAGAATGCACGGGCGTGGTCCCTCCTGGCTGTGGCAGCGTTTACCTGGGCTGCGGGGCAGGCGCTCTGGACTTACTTCGGGCTCACCAACAACAACACATATCCGTTTCCCTCGGTTGCCGACGTACTCTTCCTTGCGTATTCGATCCCTGCCGCCGCAGCGTTGTTCAGCTTCAAGCGGCCGGCTGACACCGCCCAGGTGGGTTGGGTCAGGTCGGCACTCGATGCCTCGGTGATTGCCGGCTCGGTCTTGGCGATCAGCTGGTACACGGCGCTCGGGCCGGCCCTGAGCTCTGAAGGCGACGTCCTGACCGTGCTGGTCAGCGTCGGGTACCCCGTCGTGGATGTGGTCATCACGTCCTTGGTCTTGGTCTTGGCCATGCGCCGGCAACCGGGCGAACGGCTTCCCTGGTTGTGCTTCGGCGGCGGGTTGCTCGCCCTGACCATCACGGACAGCACCTACGTCAGGCTCACGTTCGACGGCGTCACGGGCGTCACGGGATCGCCCCTTGCCCTGGGGTGGATTGGCGCCTTCCTCCTGATCGCGCTTGCACCATTGCTGCCGTACGCGGAAAACCCGCAGCCTGAGCGCAAGGCGTTCGCCCTGGCCCTGGAATTGCTCCCCTATGCGCCGATCCTGGCCGCGCTGGTTGTCGTGGCCGGCCCGCACGTCCAGGAAATGAATACCTTCCTGCTGGTGGTGGCCAGGATAACGGTCGTCCTCATCCTGGTCCGTCAGGTGCTGATCGTTGTTCAGAACCTCACCCTGACCACCGGCCTCGAAAAGGAAGTGGCCGTCCGGACCGCGGAGCTGGAGGGCCTGGGCGCGATCGTGAATTCCTCCACGGACGCCATCTTCAGCACTACCCCGGAGGGCGTCATTACCAGTTGGAATCCGGGGGCTCAGCTGCAGTACGGGTACGTTGCCGAGGAGGCCCTCGGCCGCGACGGGCGTATCCTCGTGGCGCCCGGCAGCGTGGACCGGACCGAGGACATATTCGAACGGCTGAGGGAGAGCGGCGCCGCGGTGAACTTCGAGACCGAACATGTGAGGAAGGATGGGACGGTCATCCCGGTGTCCCTGACCGTCTCACCGATCCATAAAGACGGGAACCTTCGCGGTATCGCCGTCATCGCCCGGGACGTCACGCTCCGCCGGGCCGCCGAGGACGAACTGAAGGCCGCCAGGGCGGCCGCGTTGGAAGCCAGCAGGCTCAAATCCGAATTCCTTGCCACCATGAGCCATGAAATCCGCACGCCGATGAACGGTGTGGTGGGATTGACCGCACTCTTGCTCGAAACCCCGCTGGATGACACACAGAAGCAGTATGCGCAAGGGGTCAAAGGCGCAGGTGACGCCCTGTTGGCCTTGATCAATGACATCCTGGACTTTTCCAAGCTGGAGGCCGGCAAAGTGGATCTGGACTTGCGTCCATTCGATCCCCGGGTTCTGGTCGAGGAAGTCGCGGGGCTGCTGGCAGAGCCGGCACAAACCAAAGGGTTGGAGCTCATCGCCTATTGCGAGCCTGACCTGCCCGGCAGACTGATCGGGGATTCAGGTCGGATCCGCCAGGTCCTGCTGAACCTGGCCTCCAATGCTGTGAAGTTCACCGCTGCCGGCGAGGTGGCCATCCTAATAAAGGCCGAAACACGCGATACCCGGCCCGGGTCCGCCGCCATGGTCTACTTCGAAGTCCGGGACACGGGAATCGGCATCGAACCCGCACACCATGCCCGGTTATTCGAATCGTTCTCCCAAGCCGACGCCTCAACAACCCGCCGCTACGGCGGCACCGGACTGGGTCTGGCAATCTGCAGCCGCATCACAGACGCAATGAATGGCGAGATCGGGATGAGAAGCACCCCCGGTCAAGGGAGCACCTTCTGGTTCCGTATCCCCCTGCCGGTGGCACCGCCGTCGACCGATCCCCTGCCGACCGCCGAAATTCTCACCGGGCTGCGGGTACTGGTGGTCGACGACAACGCCACCAACCGACTGGTACTGGAATCGCAATTACGCGGCTGGCGGCTGCAACCTGACGCCGCGCCCGACGCCCGGACCGCCCTGGCCAGGGCCCGCGAAGCGGCAGAACGGGGAGAACCCTTCGACCTTGCGGTACTGGATCTCTGCATGCCCGAAACCAACGGCCTGGACCTGGCCCGCTCCATCAAGGCCGACCCCGCCCTGGCAACCATGGAACTGATCATGCTCACCTCCACCATGCAGATCCGCGGCGCAACAATTGCCGAAGCCGGGGTCCGGGAATGGCTGATGAAACCTGTCCGCAGTTCCGAGTTCTACAACCGCCTGATCCGCCTGATGTCCACCAGCGAACAACGCACCCCCGCCGAGAGGCTCACGGCCCTGACAAGTGCGGCCTTGCGTGAGCGGCCAGCCACCAGGCCCGCGAGCCCAGGGCATATCCCCGGCCGACTCCTGATCGTCGAGGACAACGAAGTCAACCAGCTCGTAGCCCGCGCAACAGTGACGATGTTGGGCTACGCGGCGGACGTCGTCGCCAACGGCGTTGAAGCCGTGGCCCGCACCGAAAGTACGCGGTATGACGCCGTCCTGATGGACTGCCATATGCCGGTCATGGACGGGTTCGAGGCCACCAGGATCATCCGGAGCCGCGAGAACGCGAGCAGCCGGCTGCCCATCATCGCCATGACCGCCGGGGCCCTCGACGGGGACCGGGAACGCTGCCTCGCCGCCGGCATGGACGACTACCTCTCCAAACCTGTTGCCGCCACGGACCTCGAAACAGTCCTGGCCCGGTGGGTCCCCGATCAGCCAACACGGTTCGTGCCCGGGGAACCCCTGGCCGTCACCGGCCGCCGGACAGCCAGTGACCAAGCGTCCCCTCGGGCGGGGCTCGACCAGGGCCGTCTGGCCATCCTTCGAGACCTCGGATCGGTGGGCGGGCTGGGGCTGCTGCCCGCCGCGGCAGAAGCGTTCCGGAAAGATGTCCCGCACCGGCTTGCCGCGCTGGACAGAGCAATCAACGACCACGACGGTCCCGCAGTGACCAGGGCCGCACACGCCCTCCGGGGTGCCGCGGCCAACATCGGAGCCACGGCAGCTGCGGCCCTGTGCGGCGACCTGGAAACTCTGGGATCGGCCGGGCAGTACGACGACGCTGCGGAGATGGTCCGCAGGTTGGAAACGGAGCTTGAGCAGGTGGATATGGAACTCGATCGTGCCCTGGACGTCGCCCCATGATGGTCCTGGTGGCAGATGACGACCCGGGCTCGCTGCTGGTGGCCCAGGCCGCCGTCGAACGCTCCGGCCATAGCTGCCTCACCGCCAGTGACGGCGATGAGGCTTGGGCCCTGTTTCTGGAACACCAGCCGGACGTGGTGGTCACGGACTGGATGATGCCCGGCCTGGACGGACTTGCTCTGTGCCGCGCCATCCGGGCACGGACCACCGACCTGTACACCTACATCGTGCTCCTTACCTCGCAAGGATCCCGGGACGACGTCCTCGCCGGCCTCGAGGCCGGCGCCGACGACTACGTCACCAAGCCGCTGGACCCCTTCGTCCTGCATACCCGGCTGCTTGTGGCACGGCGTGTGACCACACTCCACGCCGACCTGGCACACTATCGGACGATGCTCTCCCACCAAGCCCGCACCGATCCCCTGACTGGCCTGAGCAACCGCCTTAAGCTCACCGAAGACCTCCAACAACTGCACGCACGCAGCCTCCGGTACGGCGAAGATTATTGCCTCGCCATGTGCGACGTGGACAACTTCAAACGCTACAACGACATCTACGGGCACCAGGCAGGCGACCTCGCCCTGCAGGCCGTTGGTGCCGCCCTCGCCACAGTCGCGCGCGCCAGCGACGGCGTATACCGGTACGGCGGCGAGGAATTCCTGCTCGTCCTGCCAAGGGAAACGCCACAAGGAGCCAAGGAAATGCTGGAAAGGGCACTCCAAGCGGTCCAGACGCTGAACATCACCCATTCCGGAGACCCCACCGGCCACCTGACACTCAGCGCAGGCATTGCAGCCTTCGCCGACTACCACGACGAGGCCGACAACGTTCTGCGTGAGGCCGACGCGGCCCTCTACGCCGCAAAGGCGGCGGGCAGAAACAGGGTGGCAGCCGCACCTTGAAGCTGCTGCTCCACGACGTAGCCTGCCGCGGCGACGAGTACTCGTATGTCACGAAGACTCGAGACTGTCGAGTCTTTTCGTTAACTAAGGTGCCTGATGGTTGCCTGGAATAACAGTTACCGTCACCTGGAATTAATCCACGGACCGTAGGTTCGCTTGCGTGAACAGACCCACAGAGTCCGCAAGAACACCCACGACTGAGCAAGAGTCCAACGTTTCCAGCCTGCAAAAGCTGTCGGCCTTCGTACGTGGCCGTAAGCCGCTTGCCATCGTTGCGGCCAGCTGCACCCTCGCCGTTCTGGGCGGGGCCGGCATCGCAGCCGCCTCCACCATCCCCTTCGGCCAGCAGCAGGTCGGCTCCGAGGATGATAAGGGCGAGCAGATCTCCTCGAACCAGGAGATCAAGCCCATCGGCGACCGCCTGATGACGCCCTTCGGAAAGATCATGGGCTCGACCGTCAGCCCGGACGGCCGCTACCTCGTCGGGACCAGCGCTGACCGGTCCGTCGACCTGCAGGTCTTCGACCTCACGACCTATAAGCCCGTGGCCGCCGCCGGCACCCAAGCTGCCACGGCCTTTGCCGCCGCGGCTGCCAACGCCGGGTACGCGAACATGGCCTACCAGCACATCACGGACGGTTCCGTGGGGCAGGATGGGCCGGTTTTTTCGCCCGACGGCAAGTTCCTCTATGAGCCCGTCGCGACCGGGATTGTCCGCTACCCTTTCAACCCGGACGGCTCGCTCGGCGCCGGGACGAAGATTAACATCCCCAACGCCGGTGACAAGCAGGCCCTGACCGCCGGCATGGCGTTCTCTCCCGACGGCGGGACGCTCTACGCGGCCGTGAACGGCCAGAACACCGTCGTCGCGATCGACCCCGTCGCCGGCACGATCAAGCAGACCTTCGGTACGGGTATCGCCCCGCGCCAGCTGAAATTTGTTGGCACCCGGCTCTACGTCTCCAACGAAGGAGGCCGCCCGGCCCTCCCGGGGGAGCCGACCATGAACTCCTATGGCACGGACGTCCCGGCAGACACCAACCTCGGGACCTCCACGACCGGTACGCTCAGCGTCATCGACACGGCCAACGCGGCCGCACCGGTTGCCTCGATCGACGTGCAGCTGCATCCGACGGCGATGTTCCTGGAGGGCGCCACGCTGTACGTGGCGAACACCAACAGTGACACCGTCTCCGTCGTGGACACGGCCAGCAACAAGGTCCTCCAGACCATCGCCACCCAGCCTTGGGCTTCCTCCCAGGTCGGCTACGAGCCCACTGCGATCACCATGCAGGGCGACCACCTGCTCATCTCGCTCGGCCGGGCCAACGCCATCGCGGTCTACAAGGTCAACAAGGAAGATCCGAAGGACCCGGCCAGCTACATCGGCCTCCTGCCCACGGACTACTACCCGGGCAACGTCACCGTGGTCAACGGCCAGATCGTGGTCACCAACATCCGTGGCATCGACGCGCGCGGCCCCGAGGTTACCATCAACGAAGGCCCGAACACCACGGCTGCCACCGGACACGGCACACACTCCACCACGGCATCCCTCACCAAATTCACCCTGCCCAGCGATGAAGAAATCCAGAAGAACACCGAAACGGTCTTTGAGCAAAACGGTTGGGACGGCAGCTCGGTCAAGGAAGCGACGGCCGCCGAGGCCGCCAAGATCCCGGCAGTCGCCGTGCCGAAGCGGATCGGCGAGCCGTCCACGATCAAACATGTCTTCCTGATCGTCAAGGAAAACCGCACCTACGACCAGGTGTACGGCGACATGAAGCAGGGCAACGGCGATGCATCGCTTGCCCAGTTCGGCGCGAAGGTCACGCCCAACCAGCACGCGCTGGCAAGCCAGTTCGGCCTCTACGACAACACCTACGACATCGGCACAAACTCTGCCGAGGGCCACAACTGGATGATGCAGGGCGACGACCCGGCCTACACCGAGACCAGCGCCGGTGAGTACAAACGCTCCTACGACACCGAGGTCGACGTCCTGGGCCACCAGCGTTCCGGGTTCCTCTGGACCGCCATCAAGGACGCAGGCAAAACCGCCAGGAACTACGGCGAGTTCGACTCCGAGGAAGGCAAGCCCGCAGGCGCGACCTGGCAGCAGTACTACTGCGCCGCCACCAGCACCATGGCCGGCGGCGACCCCGCCCAGCTCTTCACCCCCGCACTGCAGATGCACGCCAGCTCGGCCATCCCGTCCCTGAACGAGATCACCGACCCGAACGCCGCACCATTCGACACCTCAGTGCCCGACATCTACCGCTACGCCACCTGGAAGCAGGACTTCGAGAAGAACGGCCCCAAGAACTTCCAGATGACCTGGCTCTCCAGCGACCACACCGGCGGGACAGCCGACCCCGAAGCCCAGGTCGCCGACAACGACCTGGCCGTGGGCAAGATCGTGGACGAGATCTCGCACTCGCAGTACTGGAAGGACTCCGCCATCTTCATCGCCGAGGACGACAGCCAAAACGGCACCGACCACGTCGACGGCCACCGCGCCCCGGTCCAGGTCATCAGCCCCTACGCGACCCACGGCAAGACCGTCAGCACCTTCTACTCACAGATCAATATGGTCCGGACCATCGAGCAGATCCTCGGCGCCCAGCCGCTGAACCAGAAGGTCGCCGCCGCCACCCCCATGTTCGACGCCTTCACCAACAAGCCCGACCTGACACCGTACTCTGCAGTCCCGAACCAGATCCCGCTCACCGAGGGTGTCAAAACAGCACCCGCCTGCGGGCCCGACACCCTGGGCCAGACCGGAGCCGCTGCCGCCGCGGTAAACGACGCCGCAGCCGAAGCCGCCACCGTCCCGGCCCCGATGAAAGACACTGCCGAAAAGTGGGACGACTGGTCGGCGAAGCAGCACCTGACAGGCAACGGCGCGAAGGAAGACTACGCGGACCCCAACCTGTTCAACCGCTGGACCTGGTACCAGGCCCACAACTGGGCAACCCCCTACCCCGGAGATGAGACGATCTACGGACCCGACGACGTCCCGGGCATCCCCGCCGGATCAACCAACCACGAGGACGGCTGATCAAAAAGCTTCCCGGCCGGTCGGCCGACAGTCGTCACGAGCGAAGCCTGAACAGCGACTGGACGTCCTTAAAGGGTCCCGGCTCCACTTTGAACCGGGACCCTTTATAGGTCCAGGGAATAAGTGCCCGAATTCTCGATTCCTGCCGAACGGGACTATTTCAGTCCCGAGCCGGCAACACTTCTTCGTCGCGTACTGGGAGTGCCACCTACGATGAGCTAGCGCGTCCGCCGGCACGTCGGTGCCAAACTTCTTCACGAGCGCATCTGCTCGCGCTCGTACTGCGCCAGGCCAAGATTTCGTCGACCTCGCGGGGGTCGTCAAGGAGCTTTGCCATCTGCGGCCGAATCTTTGCCGCGACCAGGCGGACATCGCGGCGATGAGAATGCGGTTCTCCTCAACGCCGGCTTCCAGTGGCGCCTCCAGCTGAAGTCTGGGCTTTCGGGTTCGTGCTACCGACACGCGCATAGCGAAGATTCAAACAGCGCTCCCGTCTGTCTCATCTCACGGACTCTTGTGAAGTCTCAAAACAGTCAAATCATACACGGTGGGTGAGACCTTTCTGGCCTCGGAATACGGGAATTTTTGGGGTTGATGGCAGAGGTGCTTTTACCTGTAGTCCGTGACACGCCCCGTATTGCGTCTAAGGCCCCCTGACTTATTGGAGCCGGGATTCCCGGAGAGCGGGAACTTTGTCGTCCGCCAAGTGGGAAGGTAGAGGCCTGCACAGGCGAAGACCCGCTAACGAGCACCCGAATTTAATCTGGTGCGCCGGGGAATGCTTCCTAAACTTCTGGGTGGAGCGTAGCCTTGCGCTGCGATTCACCAGCAGATTCAGGGGGTAGTGCGTGGAGGGGAGTCTTCTTGATGGCCTCTCGGCCTACGAGCTCTATATCGTCCTTCGGAAGGTCTCTTTGGGTGCGGGTATTCCGCCCCTTATGTTGGTGCCGATTATCAACTCCCCACCGCACCCTCAATGGGCTATGACCTTGGCAGGCCTGCTCGTATGCCTGACAGGCGGATGTGTAATTTACTTCGCCCAGGTATCAACCATGAAGGAGAACCGGGAAGTCGAGGCTGGATACACGACGCTGCCACGGGCTCACATGGACGTAGCGCAGAGAAACCCATACCTGGGCCGGGTGATTCGGATGACTGGTGCGCAATATCTTGAGCGCGACGATTTCAAAGCAATTGCGACACGGACGAAATTGGAATGGAGGAGCGCGCGAGCCGGAAAGGTCAGCCTATGAGGCAGGGATAGATTGCTCCTAACGACGGGACGGGGACAAACGTGCAGACGGAACTGGTGCAACTGACCAAGGAAATTCAGGTTCCCTCCGTCCGCGCTTCCAACGGAGACGCTCCGGTGTGGCAGTTGGGCGCCGTCAGAAAGAGCCGGCTCAAAGGTGCCGTCATCTCCAGTCTGGTGTTCCTCTTGTTGCGGGCGCCGCCGTCTTGGCGCTGGGGTTCGAGACGCGTCCCTTATGGGGGCCGTACTTACATACGCCGGCCATGGTCATTGACTCGGTCGGCGTCCGCTCCGGCAGGAGCACGTCGTGCCAGGTCACCCTGCGGTTCATTCTCGATGGGACACCACACACGACCAAAGTCGTTGATCCAGACCCTGGCTCATATCTTCCCGCGCCGGGCTCCGACGTTGACCTCGTCTACGACCCGAAGGAACTGTCCGGGGTTCTCATCGCCGGACGTGAAGTGGGATCCGGATGGTGACAGCAGTGATCGCGTTCGCCAGCGTTGTAGTGGTCTTGCCAGCCCTGGTCGTCATGGTTGCCTTCATCCGCTCCTACCGGAACGCACGCATGACAGCGGGTAAGAAGACCTGGCGCGAGATCACTGCCGACGTGAAAGGGTGGACAGCGGACACGCTGCCGGCCAGCCTTCTTGTGCAGGTCAAGAGCAGCGAGGGGGCGGCGCGGGAGTGCCTGATCCGTTACCGCGCCCAGGATTTGCCCGGGTTTGTCACCTGCGGCCGGGAGCCGAATCCGCCTGTGGGTCGTGGCCGCCGGCAACGGCCACGCGATCATCACGGTTCCGGGCAACCCGGGGGCCAGTGACGCCACCGTGTCGATACCAAACGGCTTCGAACTTCGCACGCACGGTTTGTGAGCCTCCCGGCGGCGGCTCCCGCTGGACGTTGAACCGGACTGGCATTTTGCGGCGATGGTTTAGGCTCGGCGGCCTCGACGCTTTGACGGACAACTTCGACCAGGTCCGCGTGACGGGGCTCTATGGTCAAGGCTCCGGCAGTGACGGTGAGAAGGTCTCCGACCAGTCACGGTCGATGCCACAGGGCACGAGCTCCGCTGCGAGGTAACCGACACCGGTGTCGGCATGAACGAGGAAGAGATGGACCAGGCTTTCACCCGCTTCTTCCGCGCCGCGAATGCACATTCCTCGACCATTCCCGGTGCCGGCCTGGGGCTGGCAATCACCAAATCCATCGTTGAAAAGCACCGGGGCTACATCACCCTTTCCAGCAATCCCGGAACGGGCACGACCGCAACCCTGACAATCCCGGCCGCCGACATGGAGTCCCTGAGCACGACGATTCCCTCGTGAACGCGGCCGACCACCAAGTAAACCCACGGCGGCAAAAAGAGGCAGGATATAGGTAGCTGTAACCCTTACGTGGCGTTATGCGGCGGTGTAAATTCAGCCCTGTGGCAGCGACCATAGATTTGAATCGCAGGCTTCCATGTGGACGCACCAACGCCCCAATGACGTGAATCGGCGTACGAAGGATCGTTTGTGGAGACGAGCTGGCCTCGCCGTTATCCTCACGCTGTCCGGCTGTACTTATTCCAACGATGCGCCCGCACCGTCGTCAAGCTCGTCCAGTCCCTTTGCTTCGCTGGAAAATCAGGTCCAACTGTTCCTCGACGAGGGCGCAGTGGCCGCCGTCGTCCAAATTCGCTGGCCGGACGGCGCGTGGTCCAAGGCATACGGCGTGCGTGACCTTGTGACCAGGACCCCGGCCCAGCCCACGGACCGGGCGGCGGTTGCGAGCGTCACCAAGACAATGACTGCCATCGCTGTGCTCAAGCTCGTCGACGACCACCTCATCGGACTCGACGATGCAGTCAATGACGTCATTCCCGGGTTCACGTCATCGCTCAAGCCCCCCGGCCCCATTACCGTAAGGCAACTGCTCAGCCACACCTCCGGGATGCCGGACGTCAACGATGCGTTGCCCAAGGATGTCGACTTCCGTACCCTGTTCCCCCGGCCGCTCACCATGGACGAGAGCCTGCAGCTAGCGGGAACCCTCCCTTGGACCGCGGCCAGTGTCGGGTCCTTTAAGTACTCGAACACAAACTATTTCGCGCTCGGCATCCTCCTCCAGACGCTGCGGCACAAGCCCTACGTGCAGATCATGCAAGAGGAGGTCTTCGACCCGCTTGGTTTGAGGAACACCAGCCTGGCTCGGGTCGACCCGCACGAGCCCGGACTTCTGCACGGCTACGTAACCCTGCGCGGTGAACGAATCGACACCACAGACATCACGCTCGCCGACCCCAACCCGGCCGGCGGCGCAGTTTCGACCATGGAAGACCTGAACCTCCTCATGGCCGGACTCTTTCAGGGACGGGCCGTCTCCGTGGCGTCCCTGCGCGAGATGAAGACAAGCCCCGGTTTTAGCCCGTACGGGCTGGGTCTGTGGGAACACGCCGACGGATGCTCGAAAGAGTCCCGACACGAGGGCCTAGGCATGTTCGATGACTACCTGACGGTAGCAGTCAGCAGCGGTGACGGGCGTTACCAGGCGGCGATGACCGTCACAACTCCACCAATGCCTGCGGGGTTCGAGGACGCTTCCACCGAGAACAAGCGTGACCTGCTCCACGGCCAGATCGAGTCAACCCTCAACGAGACCCTGGACCGGCTCTGCAGACCAGCCAACTGACAAGCCACCGGGTGTCTCCGCCGGGTGACTTGTTGTGGACCGGGAGAAACGGCCCAGACTTCCCGGCATCATAAGAATGGGAGAATACTTGCACTGTAGCGGTCACCGCGGCTGCTCTTGGAAGGGTTCCCGAGACCAGGCGTCCAGCCAGGCGGGAACCTGTTCGGAGAGGATGGGTTTGCTCCACAGGAAACCCTGCGCCCGGGTTACGCCCAGGCGCCTCAGTTCATCGAGTTGGGTGGGCGTTTCGACGCCTTCGGCGATGACGTCAAGTCTGAGGCTTTTCGCCATGCCAAGGACCAGTTCGATGACTGTTCCGGCCCGGGGGTCTTCTCCAAGTTCCTCGATGAACGTGCGGTCGATCTTCAACGTTTTCGCTGTCAACCACTTCAAGTAGCTAAGGGACGAGTAGCCTGTGCCGAAGTCATCGATGGAGAGACAAACTCCCAGGCGTGCGAGGTGCTGCAGGGTTTCCCTGGGCAGGTCCGGTTCATCCATGAGCACCGTTTCGGTGATTTCCAGGTGAACTGCTCCAGGGTCGATGCCGGTCTCCCGGATCGCGGCTTCGACGATGTCCGGGAAATTCTTGGCCACCAGCTGGCGCCCGGAGATATTAACGGCCATCGTGAGGTTCGCTGCGCCGTTAGTCTGATTTCGCCAGACCTGCCCTTGGCGCAGTGCTTCGTGCAAGACCCAGGTGCCGATCGGAATGATGAGGCCAGTCTCCTCGGCGATAGGGATGAACGCTTCCGGGGATATGAGACCGTGGTCCGGGTGCTCCCACCGCAGAAGTGCCTCGAAACCCAAAGGCGCGCCCGAATCCAGGTCGATGATTGGTTGGTAGTCCAGGCGCAGTTCCCCCCGATCCAGGGCCAATCGCAGGTCCGATTCCAGGTTCAAACGTCCGCTGGCCCGTCGAGTCATACGGGAGTGATAGATCGCCGAGGCGTCTCCACCGGCAGATTTCGCCCGGTACATGGCAGTGTCCGCTCCGCCCAACATGGACTGGGCCGTGTCATCGGGCCCGGCAAGAGCGATGCCCACGCTGACGTTCAGGAAGATCTGCCGCTCGTCGACCTCGAACGGGGCCCGGATGCATTCACGGATCCGGCCTGCTAGCACCTGAGCGGCGCGCATGCCCATGTTCTCGCAAACGATGATGAATTCATCGCCCCCGAAGCGGGCCACCGTGTCACCGTCCCGCACCGCCTTCTTAAGGCGCTCACCGACGAGCATCAGGATACTGTCTCCACCGCTGTGGCCAATACCGTCGTTGACCAGCTTGAACCGGTCAATGTCGACAAACATGACGGCCGGGTGGCAACCTCGGTCAAGGAAACCCTGAAGCACCTCTGTGATCCAGTACCTGTTGGGTAATCCTGTCAGGGCGTCATGCCGGGCCTGCCATTCCAGGATCTGCTCCGCGTTTTTCCGCTCGGTAATGTCCAGCACCGTGTCAAGGAATTGGAGTGGTGTCCCGTCGGGACCATTGACGCTGCGGATCCTCGAATGCAGCCACCGCTGCCTGCCATCAGGCCGCAGGAGCCGGTATTCAACATCCGCGAAACCTGCCCCTGCCCGCAAACCTTGCCATACCCGGTGCATCAGGTCACGGTCCTCCGGGTGGGTCTGCTCCATCATCCGTTCCCACGATAACGGCTCCCCCGGCCCCAGGCCCACAATCCGGCCAAGCTCCTTGGAGTGCCATATGGTACCCAGATCGGCCGAGTACTCAAGGCTTCCCACGTGTGCCATCTCTTGTGCCGCCAACAACCTACGCCGTTCCGCATCAGCCTCGGTGCGCAACCGCTTGATCTCGGTAATGTCCCTGGCGATTCCGGACGCTCCGGCCAGTGTCCCATCCTGCCCGTAGACCGGTGACACCGTCAGTTCAACATCAATAACCGACCCGTCCTTGCGTCGCCACCGCGCTTCCAAGCCGGGGACGAAGGCGCCGCTTCGGATCCGTTCGGCGATCCGCCCGGCCACGTCCTCAGGTGCCCGGGTTGTAAAGAGCGCGGGGTTTTGGCCAACGGCTTCCCCTGCACTCCAGCCAAGCATCCTGACGGCGCCAGCGTTCCAACTGCTGATTTTTCCGTCCATGCCAGCGCTGATAATCGCATCGCCGGAGGACTCCACCATCGCCGAGAGCCGGCGCAGGATCGCTTCCTGGTGCTTCCGGTCGGTGATGTCTTTTGAAATCGCCACAATATCCACCGGTACCGTGTGTTGGCCCCTGATCGGGCTGATCGTCCCATGGACCGGGAATTCCCTGCCGGCCCGGTCCCGCACCCAAAACTCTCCCGACCAATCCTTGCGTCTGGCGATCTGCTCGGCGATCTCTTCGCCTGTGGGCCCGGGGCCATGAGTCTTGAGGTTGCCCACGATCCCCAGCTCGAGAGGCGTCAGTCCCAGGACCTCGGAGGCTGCAAAGCCGTATAAGCGCTCGGAGGCACGGTTCCAGTACGTGACTCGCCAGCTGCCGTCCATCCCGATCACAGACTGCCCGATTTCATCAAGCAGCAGAGACTGCGTCAGCAGGTGATCCTGGTGCTCCTCAGTCATCTTCGCCCCGGCCTGTCATCGGTCATGCCTGCATGCCCGCTGCCTCAGTTGCTGAGGTATATGTTGCCCCGGGTCCGCTGGCCTGGCAATACGGCCAGTATGCCTATCCCGCTACTACGGCGCCCCGCACCGATCTCGCTGCCGCCCGAAGACTCATGGCGCCATGGTGCGCAGCGGCTATGGCTCAACCGTCGAAACCGCCGTCGGTTGGATCACCCAGGGAGACCAATCCAGCGGATGCACCGATGGTATCCCCCTCGAAAACCCGAGGCCCCCGCAGTCACGTCCGCGGCGATGCCTGCGGTCAGCTCAGTCTCGGCTTCAATGCCTTCGGCCACCACGAGGCGCCCACCTCCCGGACCAGGCTCATCACGGCCGTCTCACGCGGGTGCGGGCCCTGCACGAACTCATCAATAAACGTGCGGTCGACCTTGATGACGTCGGACTGAAGGCACCACGGGACCGGGCGACAAGATTGACGACGCTGCGAGAAAGCCGGCGGCAGGGGCAGGAGGCTGCCAGCAGCGTCCTGAAGGCCGAGGGCCAGGCGGAACCAGGCCAAAGCTGATCTGAAGCAGGTCGGTGAAAAGGTCACGGACGCCTTCAAGGAGTGACGGTTTTAGGGGAAGGGCGCGCCTTCTTCGTGCCACGGAAGTACCATTGCCACCCCCTTGAACATCTCCCCTGGGCCGCTGGCGACGATACTGAAATAGGGGATTGAAAGGGAATCCGCAACCCTTATGCGACGCGCCGCCGGTGCGTAACTTGGCCGTCAAGGGCCATGATCTTTGAATTGAATCGCAGGCTTCCATGTCGACCCAGGAAGACGCCAACCGTCTAGGCATGCGTTCCCGAAGATACATTCTGACTGGTCTTTTTTGCGCCGGATTGCTGGGCATTTCTCAAGCTCCCGACATTGCGCCCCCAGCGACGGCTCCGTGTTCGTCCCCGCTTCGCAGCCCAGGCAGGAAGTCTCGCCGGACACTGCTTGGAGCCAGATTCCGGTGGAATCGCGCGAACTCTGGAAGTTCCGGCTCATGAGAACCCGCTGAATGCTTGCTTCGAGCAGCTAGTGTGGGTCGCCACCCTTCTCCAGGCCACCTGAATCTGGGCAAAAATCCACCCGCGGTTCTGATTGTTGGTCGAGTCCGCGGCGGATCTCCGACCATTACCCTCTCTGGTGCGAATTCCGGCGATGAAGACTGCGTGGAGTTGCTCCCGGACCAGCCGGCCGAATCGTCCAAGAATCGAAACAATCGAAGGAGAGCCAGCCTGGAAGTGTCTTCCACCAATGATAGGCAGCACGGGAAGGGCGCGCTCAATGAAACGGACCGCGCCGATCCTCGCGGCTGCAAACTTCCCCACCGGCCGCCCCGGAGTTTCGGCCGGGCAGCCGGCAGTCGCGATCCTAGACTCGGGCCATGCACCCCTCGGCGGCAACCGTCCTGGCCAGAGAACTGCCTGCGCCCGGGGCCGCCCCCACCGCTGGGGATGAGATGCCCCGTCAGTCGGAGAACGTTCAGGAACGAGGATGGGACGCAGTCGGGTTCCCCTTGGCTCCATTCGTGGTCCCACTAACCGATTACTAGAGCCTGCCGCCGCACCGCGCATACGGGTCAGTTTGATCCCGTCGGGTTGCCGCCCCGCGGCCATTTCGCCGAGCCGCCGGGAAGGCCATCATTGACAGTGTCGGGTTCGCGGATCGGAGAGGGCCATGCTGCAGATCCTGATGTGCAAGCTGAATATTCGCCACGATTGGCATGTTGAGCACGCCGACGACGGTCGTCTCTACTGGCGCTGTCGGCGGTGCGGCAAAGACGACGATGAACGCGCCGTCGGGGGAGGCAACTTCAGTCATTGGGCAGGCGGGTAAAGCGGGCCACATTTCCGCGCGGGCCCTGCTCATAGTTGCTACCCGTGCATTGAGTTGGTCAGTCGCGCGACCGGCTCGAACCCATTGCAGCGCTTACCGGGCTCACCCTCGATCAGCTGGTCGCCACGGATCGGATGCCAATCGCCGCCGCCCTCCCGGCCGCCCGCGTGACCTCAACGTGGCGGGAGCTGCGCTCTCCCGAAGATCTGGACCTCGACTTCGACATGGAGGGTTGACGAGGAGATACTGACCGGACGGACGATCTGGGCCCGTGTCAGGTTCACCATCCCTACTGCCGTGCACCTGGGGGGGGTGGCTGCCGCCTACACGGGACGGGGGCCTAGGGTGTGAGCTGCGGGTTCAAGGCCCGGACCAGGACATCGTGGTAGAGGCGGAATGGGGCCGATCGGTCCAGCGGACCTGCAAGTTCGTGCCGATCCAGTGATCGAGCCGTTGTCGTTCCCGGAGGTTCAGGGGTTGCGGCGCATCTGTACAGGACCGGCAGTCGGCGGTGATCCAGGCCGGTGGGCAGGGCTTTTCTAACGCTTTATTGACGATGCCATCCATGTCAGGCTGATCGGGGACTGGCAGCAGTCAAAGTGAAAGGTCCGGGGTTTGATGGCCCGGACCTCTCAAGGCTGCCGCTAAGCCAGGCGGTTACCGGACATCGCTGACTGCGTTGCCATCGATGCGTCCCGCGATCTCGGCAGTGACAGCCTTCATCGCAGGGCCAATGGAATGATCTACAGTTCGACTCCATCCGCCTTCAGCCCGTTTCACTCTCGGCTCATAACAGATCGACGGGATTTCGAATCCCTGCTTGCGGGCCGACCAACACATACTAGATTGCTCATCGACACCTAGCCGGGCACCCGACCATCGAAAAAGTCAAGCTTTGTCAACAGTAAAAAAGCCAAATAGCCTCTGACCTGCAGAAACACTGTGCCCGAGGTGGGACTCGAACTATATTCGAGGCCTTGTAAACACTGGGAACTCTTGAAAAGGTAAGCAATCCGAGCCAGTCCGGTCGATGTAACGGCGCCGTCCCAGGCCAAAAATGTTGACATTGTCAACACCGCCCTTCTGACAGATTTTGTGTAAGTCCAAGCGGCCGCCGCGCTCCCCAGACCGGGGGAGCGCGGCAGCTCCGTGTTCTGCTCCGGGAGCCTTCCGCACTGACGGCGCGACAGTCGGTTCTGGAGACGGGGTCGCAGCACACCGGTTGCCTCGAGATCGCTCATGACAGTCCACCCTCCGTTCAGACATCTCATGGGCTAAGACCCCGGAGTTCAGATGACCGGAACGGCCGGCGACCCAGCTACAGGGGCCCTGTCTTCTAAAGCATTTCTCGATCTCATGTCACATGAGGAACCAGGCTTGTTCCGCCGGAAAAGTTGCAGATTGATAGCTTATAAAGGAGGAAGTGGCAATGAGCCTCGAGGTCCCCGATATCATCAGCTGGTCCCGCAGACTGGTTTGATGACACAACCGGATTTTGGCTCGCGCCAATCTGGCAGTATCCAAGTGCATTAGGGCACTCCTGAGCACGCAGCATCCAAGCCACCAATACGGGAACCGAGTCATTCTTGGAATGCATTGCCACGATCTCAGAATCGAGTTGGATTCTGCTGTGGTCGTGACACGATCCAGCTGCAGGCTTACAGCTGCTCGTTCTTCTCCTCAGCCGCGGACAGCAGCTTCGTAGCCCACTCAATGCATTTGGTAGCCTTGGCTCGCGTCAGGCTCTTGACGTTGTATCCGGCTTTCGTCTTCTCCCCCAGCAGTCGGCTCAAGTTGGCGCTGTCCCCTCCAGCCTTCTTAAGTACGTTGACAGCGTCAGCGTGGTTTTCCGACTTGGAGTGCTGGCCCAGCACCAATAGGCAGAAAGCATCCGAAGCGGCAATCCCCGCATGGACAGCGAGCGTAGCAATCACATCCGCGTAAGAGTCTGCATCATTTAGCGTATCGATGGTCTCCGCTGCTTCCAGGAACACGCGTGCATCTTCGAGACGCGCATAAGCGTCGGTGCGGGCTGTCATCAGGCCGCCGTCAACGTGTCCAGCTGGCGTGACAGCCAATGCCTGTCCCCGAAGATGTGCATGCCCTCACGGTCAATAGAATCGAAGACCGGCGCGTGCTGGACTTCGGACACCTCGTAGACCATGGGACGAACATCGTTACCGGTGAGGCGGTAGGCGTCGATGGCCAAGTCACTGATCGCCTCATACAGTTGATCGCTGGCTCCGTCCGGGACGACGAAGAGGAGGTCGATGTCAGAGTCGTTCCGCATCTCTCGGCGAGCCGCAGAACCAAACAGAGTCACCTGCAACGGCTGCTCGATCCAGTGGGAGATTTGGTCGGCCAGAAACAAAGTGAATCGCTCCAACGCCTTCGACGCCTCAATCACCAAGGCGGCAAGCATGTGTTCGGTGTTCAATGAGTACTGGACTCGGTTGCCACTGCGATCGGCTTCAACGACACCGCTCTCCTCCAGCCGTTCAAGGCAGCGTCGCACGCCAGATATCGAAGCGTGAATGCCTCGTTCCCGTACGAGAGCACCCGGGGTACTAGGGCGTCCCTCGGCAAGTGCAACGAGGACGTCGGCTTCAAGCGCAGGGCAGATGGCCCGCAGTGGATTTTGCAGTTGCACAACTAACCTCCTGGTCGCTCACAATTGTACGCGTTTTGAAGGAGGAACGGCGGCCCCGGCCGTAACCTTGCCCTGAAGGGTGCTGCTCACTGCTGCCAGCAAAGTAATATCGATTACTTCCAAATTTCCCATGACTTGATGTCCATGGCCAGGGTCTCAGCTCCTCCATCACAGAGAATTCGTGCAACGGCCCACGTGTCGCCCTGCCAGGAGTCGACCGTAGGGCGCTGGCACGACAACAACTGGAATCGTCGGGGAACACCGACCGACCGCCTACCCCGCCCGAGAAATCGAAGCTTCATAGCCGACGCGCTGCCGTGTGGCTCCTCTTGCTCCCGATACAGTGAGGGCATGACCCTTCTTGATGAGATCGTGGACGGAAGCACCGACGGTTCAGTATCGACGGCCAATCTTCTGCGAAAGGTTCAGGTAGCGGCCACCCGGCTTGGCGCCAAGACCATCGTGGATTGGGTTAAGTCGGAGTTGAGCGGCTACGCCGACGGTGTTGCGGTTCCTCCTTATCGCCACACAGAAACCGCGGTCATGGGCATGTTCGCTGGACCAATGCGATCTACCATAAACACACATCTTTCTTCGGCAGGTCTTCCGTCCGAGATCGCGAGCTGGTTTTCTGTTGAACTCCGCCAGCCTCTGGCGGAACTGGAGTCCCTCGCCAGCGGCGAAACCGATCCCGGCCGGAGTTGGCCACCCCATTTGGTTGGCGCTTATGAGGCGGCAGGTGTCTACCGCATCGAGTTCCATGAATTGTTCAGCGCTCACAATGTCCTAACCCGTCAGTACCTGCATGGGATCATCGACACAGTCAGAAATCGAGCTATGGAATTCGCCCTGGAACTCCAATCCGAATTCCCTAACGCGGGGTCTGTCGGCGGACCGACACTGCAGAATGAGCCGCAGCTTGCTTCCGTCGTCTACAACATCACAAACAACATCACGGGCCACGGTACGAATATCGGAGCTGGGTCCAACATTCATCTGAGAAGCACGGTCAAAGCAGGAGACAGGAGTAGCGTCGAATACGCTGCCAAGGAAATCGGTCTAAGCCCAGAAGATGCGAGGACTTTTGCGGATGCGATTCAAACCGATGGAGCAACTGAGGGACCCAATGTGTCTGGATTCCTAGAAAAGGTGCGCACCGGGGCGATCAATGTCGCGAGCTCGGTTGCCTCGGATACCGCGGCTAGCGCCCTAGTCGAAGTAGCCAAGGCCTACCTCGGCCTCTCGGGTTAGTCCGGGGTCGCTGGCAACGTGTTCCCACGCTTGAGGGTGCACGAGGCGGAGGCTGCCGTCCTCCTCGGCTTTGCATCCCTGCTCTTCCCGATTATTTCGTACCAACAGAACCCTCACCCGGGTCCGATCGGACTGTTCAGTTCGCCAAAAAGAGGACCGGAGCGCCAACTTGCTCGCGAACAACTGCATAGTCTCGTAACTCTTGTGCCTCGATATCCAAGGGATCCGAAACACATCGCTTACGAAAGTGAAACGGCCACGCCCTCTGCCCGCGGTGACGTCCCCTCGTCCGCTGCGGGTACTTCGAGCCAGACCTGAACTGTCACCATTCGACGTCATCTTGCCCGCGAGGATGCTTTTCCCTCCGACCGTACGAGACGGACCGACCAGACGCGGAGCCCCGCTGCGCGATGGTGAAGTGTTGACATTGTCAACACTTCCCTTTCGACCGATGTGGACGTCGCTGATGCCGTCGGTACAGTTCCAAAGTCCGTACCCGTCGAAGCCCTCTTTATGGTCCCCGCGTAGAACCTGTGGGCGGTCCAGAGGGCGGGGGACGCGAAGCCCCTCACCTCCAAATTAGAGCGTGCCCGCCAGGATCAGCCCTTGGTCAATGACCTTGGTGAGGATCTCCGGCGGCGTGCCCGCGGCCCGCATTGTCGCTTTCCGGTAACCAACTTGGTTCTTTCGGAGCGAGACATGGGACTCCGACTCCAACTCCTTGCATGCAACGTCCCATTCAGGCCATTCAGTGGAGAAAAGCGATTCAAGATGATCGCCCAAGATCGCAACCCCGTCCGTGACCTGTTGTGCTGGAAAGTCAACTTCGGGTAGCCCGAAGTACTTTAGGAGTTTCCTGTTAGCCGCTACGTGCCCGACGCGCTCCTCCTGAATTTTCGCCGCGTCCTTCCCGTTCTTGATGGCGCGAGCTTCAAACCCGCCATCTCCGTCGAAAATCGCGTATGCAGGTATGCCCAAGCTCGTTAGTATGGCGTGGGCAAGGGGAATACTCGATTTGCCGCCTACTTCCACGACCGCTGCGCCTCGCACTGCCAGGTTTCCAACCTGTATTCGATCAGCGATGCCTTCAAAGACTGCAACTTCTGTAGTGCCCTCAACCAAAATGACTGCATTGGCAAACATGGCGAGCGGAAGTCGAGCGGATACCGTGCCATCAAGTTGACTGTCCACAGTAGCGGGCTTGACGATGCCGGTGAGCATAGTCTTGACGATGTCGAGACAGGATGCATGGACGCTGACGTCACCGTTGCCGCTACTGCTCCGCGTAAGACGGCGGACCTGGGAAAACTTTTGAGCCTCAATGAACATAGGACTATGGGTGGCATACGCCACTTGGATGTTTTTGGTATCGTCTTCGGCAAGGTCACGGAGCACTCTTGCGAAGGCTTGAGCTTGAACCGGGTGCTGATACAGTTCTGGCTCTTCGATTGCCAAAAAAATCACACCATTCGCTGATGCGGCCCCATGTTCGGCAAGCATCTGCAACGACGAAATCAATAGCGTGCGTTGGAAGCCGTGCCCTTGCCGCTCAACGGGCGTCTCCAGCGTTCCATCAAGAATCGATACATTGAACGTTGTGCGGGGCGCCTTTAGCTCGACCTCTGCGGGCGTAACCTTCAGCGTCCTACCCGGACTGTAAGTGGAGACTACGGAGTTAAGACGGCCAGTCATCTTCTCAATAGGTTCCCGAAAACTGGTCGTGTAGATCTTTTGCTGGGCAATACGACTTTGTTCAACAATCAAGGCAATTTGAGAGTCGGCGGATGTTCGATCAATTGTACGTTCCAAAATCCTGCCAATGATGCTCGTTTTGACGTCCGATGATTCCTCCGAAGCACGAAGATCAGCTGTGATGAGGACGAAGTCAAATAGGCCGCTCATCTTGCCCGCGCTGTTGAAGCCGAAGAAATTCGTCTGCAAAGTTTCCGGAAGCTCGGTCAGCTTATCTACATTCGCGGACTCCCATTCACGAATCGCGGTATCAACGGCACTTCCTGTCGAAACAACCGGTAGTTGAAGCTCAGGGTGCTCAGATCGAAGAGTCTTGAACAAGTCCTTCTTAGCAGTTGCCGTCAACCCTGGTGCTTTGATAGGCGTGAACAGCTCATATCCCTTGGCGTTGGCGGAGAGGTATTCAGAGCCATCCGGTGTCCGAGACTTCCAAGCTACGAAAGTGTCTGATGCAACCGGGACGTAAGCACCAAGCTCTGCCCTGTCCTCGGCTGTCAGAGCAGTAAACTGAACCTCGACGCGGATAGTCTGGGTGGAATCACCGTGGGTGCAATCTTCATCACACAGTGCTCCATTTTTGGACCCATTAAAAAACCAATCCAAAGCTCGAAGGACCGTAGATTTTCCTACGCCGTTCGGTCCAATGAACGTTGTCACATTCTCAAAATCGATCAAGACGTCCTTCAGTGATCGAAAGTTTTGTATGCGCACTTGCGAAATTCTCAAAGCATCCCCGTTATGATCAAAGCGAAATAACCAGCTCCCAAGCTGGCTCATCTTCACTATAACGAAAGATGGGATTTTATCTAAATTTCGCTATAACCAAGGAAATCGCTTGGCGCTCATCACAAAATTACGTATTCGTACGCCCGCCGCGGTAACCGCAAAACAGCTGCATTGTGGCTAATCGCAACGAATTACGCATATGCCACCCTTGTCACCAGAGCCTGCATCGTCCGGAGAAGTTATGAAGAACATTCATTTCTTGGCATTTACGGCCGCATCAAAAAGCTGTTTCCACCTGTACCCCGGGAATTCGCGGCCCTCGTGCCCTCGCTTACTGAAGATAGGGGACTTCGTCATGGATTACCGTGTCGCCGACAATAAGGTGCGGTCTGCTACGTCGTCAGCTCGATGTTTCTAATCCGCCGTCTGCTGCCCTTCGCTGGGGAGGCCACGCTCCCAGAGACTGGAAGTATTCGGTGGCCTCAGCCTCCTCGGTGAACTCGAGGAGATTCCCAACCTTGCCTACTAGGACGTCCCGCACCTCCGCCGGTGTGGCGAAGAAGAACTCCTTCCGGGCGTTCGCCTGATTAACTGCGCGGTCTGCGAAGTGACGGTGTAGATCGGCTTCGAGGGTGACGGCGTCTTCCGAGAAGTAGATGGTGTGGATGTCGAAGCGGAAGGGAACGGAGGCTCCGCTGAGCTCGCTGACACGGTCTGTGGGGTCGAGCCGGCGGGTCAAGCCGATCTTCACGACTCCCTTGCCGAACGCTCCCCGGTTGGAGATGACGTAGACGTAGCCCGCACGGATGTTGGCTGCACGGTAGTCGTTCTCGGCGATCGCCTGGTCGATGTCGGCGAGCCGCCGGACGAGGTCCTCATTCGTGGTGCCGGCAGCGGTGAGGGTCTCGAGCGTCTGTACAAGCAGCGCGCGTTCCTTGTCGAGCCGGGCACGTTCCTCTGCGAGCTCTTTCTCCACACGCCGTTCCTCGCGGAGCCGCGCCCGCTCTTCCCGCTCCTGCTCCTTCTCCTCCTGCTTCATCATCAGCCAGTCAGCAGTCAGCTCGATCTCGTCAATGCGAAGAGAATGATAGGCATCGCTGATGCGCATCTGCATCATCGCCCCCAATCGGGCGATCGCGACGCGGGAGGCTTCCAGCCGCCGCTTGGCCGTCTGCACGTTGCCGACCTTCAGCGTGCGAATGCTGTTGTCGGCTTCGGCGTTGTATGCGCGGAGCATTAGCTTGGCCAGGTCGGCGGACATCTTGCGACCCTTGGCCAGAGAGTTGTCGAAAGTGAACATGTTCGACGTCTCGATCGCATGGCCGTCGCGGATCAGAGCCGCCGCGCGGGACTCGACGTCTTGGAGGCGTGGCAGGTACGCCGCAGCGTTCTCAAGAGGGTGGTGGTACCGGTAGATGCCGACTTCCTGTAGCACCTTCTGGTCATCGAGCTGAACAACGGGGTCAGAGACCGCGGAGGCGTCCTCGAGCAGGCGGCGGAGCCTCGCGTTCTCTGCCTCGAGAGCTTTGAGCCTACCCGTTGACGTCTCATCCCCGGAACCAAGGGCGCCTGCCCCCGTTGTCTCTTGCGCGGGCTCGGCGCTGTCGGGATCCGGCATACCTTGAGGCTCCTCGGCCGCTGCCTGCTCGCCGTCGGGGATCCAGAGCTGCCAGCCCGGCGGTGGTGCAGGCCAGGAGCTCGGCGGCCTCCAACCCGCAGTGGGCGTCCACCCGGCCCGTGCGGGCGGCCACCCTGGAGCGGGGTTGAACCGCAGGCGCTCCGGGCTCATGAACGGCGTACGCCGGTGGGATCCACCGCTGACAGCGCCGATGGGTTTTTCGACACGGCAGCGCCGAGGTGCTGAAGCGTGGCAGCAGGGACCACACCAGAGAGGTCGAACTCCAGGAACGTCTCCCGGGGTGAAGTAACCGCCACGAGCGGAATGAACGTGGTTCGCCCTGTGGCAGGGTCCTTCGTCTGCGGGCCGACCTGCAGGGAGACCGCTTGGATGAGGCCTTGGCGGTCGGACTCGAAGATTTCGTGCAGTGATCTAATCGCGACCTGGTGTAGTGCGGAGGCGTATCTATTGTTCGCTTCCGTCTTCGACAGCGGAGTCTCGGTGATCTCGTCGCTGGCCTTGACGTACCTATAGGCCTTCACGGTGCGGACCTGGTCTGGGGCTGGCACGGCGACAGTGAGCTTCAACTCAGCCGTATCCGGATCGAACTTTGCCCCGTGCTGAACCGGGAAGTGGTCGGGATAGAGGGAGTTCGCCAGGACGATGCCGACGTACTCCTCGACTGCCTCGGGGACCCCGTAGCCGAGGGCGGCCTCAAGGTCGTCGATGGCAGCATTGTGCTCGGCGACCTCCTTCTCGCGCTCCTTGCAGTGCGCCTCATAACGGGAAATCTCAGCCGTGAGCTGCTCGAGCCTCTTCTTCTCGAAGGCAGCGTGTGTCGCCTTGAGCGCGGCCTCCTTCGCCGGGATTGATTCCTTGTACGTTGTCCACTCCCGCATGGCCTGCTCATACTCGGCCTTGGCCTCTTCGCGCGCCGCCTCAAGCTTCTTCTTCCGGCCGAAGAGTCCCGTCGGAGGCTCGGGTTCGCGCAGCACCGGAGCTGGGGGCACCTCGATGGGTCCAGGGACCGGATTCGGACGTTCCAGTTCGGGATGAGGGAACGGCGGGTGCTGCACTGTCCGCTTCAGCGACTGCAGGTCAACCCAGTCGTCTGATTCAAGAGTGGAAGCAAGGAGGCCATCGACCTGCGCGTACTCGTTTGCTAGGTCCTCGTTAAGCTTCTCGGCAACGGCCAGCTGCGCCTCGACGTGCGCGGCCTTGGCTTCCTTCTCGAGCCGCTTGCGCTCAGCCTCAGACGCCCGTTCCGCTGCTGCCGCCGCCCGAACCGCCGCAGCACGCGCCTTTTCCGCCCTTACCTGGGCAGCCGCCGCAGCCCGTTGAACAGCATTCTCCCGCTGCTGAGCCAACCGCTGCTGACGTTGAATCTCTGCAAGAAACCCACGACTACGTGCCATTCCAAACACCCCCATACAAAAACAGACCAAAAACCACTCTAGAACGTCCAATTGCCAATTGCGGAACCGATGCAAGCTGAACGCTTCCTCGAGCGGCGTTTCCTGCCCGGGGGTGAACGTCAGGTCGCCCCCTCTCCGGCACATTGCCCACCCGACATACATTGACCGTCACCTCCCGGCTGAAATCCGGGTTTGTGCAGACGGGCTGTTGTCAGTGGTTGTCCACTGAGATCCTCTTCCGGGCGGCTCACTCGATCCCTAGACTACAGCGGACTTTTTACTGACCGCAGGCAAGGCGCAGAAAGGATCCGGTAACGTCTCTAGGTAAATTAGCCCTCGTGGCGGCGAAGATCGAACATGACACCCATTGGGGGGAACCGCCGTGGCAAATCCTGCCGAACTCTTGCATGAAATCCTCACTGGGTGGGTGCAAGACTCGTCCAAGCAGATATACATAACCCGGGACATCCCAAACGAGGAAGCTCTGATGCAGCGACATCGACAAGCCATAGTGCTGATCGAAGAAATCGATCAGATAGTGATCGGAATGTCCTTACCCGAATCCCGCCGTGACTCGATCCAGCGAAACCTAGCGAAGTGGACCAAATGGGTTTTCGCCTATCCTCACCACTGGCTATCTGCACCAGACAAGGGCTATCCGAACCTGCACGACCAAGACACTCTAGATGCGCTGGACCTGGTTGCCCATTTGCTTGAAAGCCAGGTTGCCAAGGTCGACGAACGTCAGCGTTCCTCCTACCTGGACACCATCAACGAGATAATTACCGCTTTAGGGGCAGACGACACTCTGCCACCCGAGCTGCGAAATCACATTTACATGCTTGCGTCCCATGCCCGCCAATGCATCGAGGAGTACGAAATCAAAGGCGATTTTGCACTCCAAGCAGCGGTTGAGAGGTTGGCTGCTTCTGTTCAAACGGCGATGACCGTTTCGAAAAATGGAGGGGCTTGGTCGAAGTTCAAAGATAAGTTCGCTTATCCAACGGTCGCAGGGCTTGTCGCTAGCGTTCCGCAACTTGCAATCGCCGCAGCATCCTTGCCGATCGGCACTACAGGCTGATATCCACGCCCTTGCCTCGCAAATTGGCCAGTCATCTCAGGACTCGATAGCACTAGCTCCCCCACCGGAGGTGGTAGACCCGCCGTCAAGGAACAGCACCCCGCATCAACTTGCCTCTATGCCGCAGGTCGCCCTCGTCGCCCGAACGCGACCGGCCCAACGGGCGGCAGATGCGCCGCCGCTTTGTCCAGCTCTCACCCGGCCAGGTACTCGGGCAAGTCCGGAAGCGACATCTAGTCCTACTTGGTGCAGAGGATGCTGCGCGATCGAAAGATCGTTAGAGCGCGTGTCAAAAAGCAACGAAATCCGAAAAGTCAAGCTTTGTCAACAGTAAAAAGACAAAAGACTGTTGACCTGCGAAAACACTGTGCCCGAGGTGGGACTCGAACTACATTCCAGCCCTTGAAAACACCGGGAAGCCGCGAAGAAATGCGGAATCCGAGTCAATTCAGGCGGTGTAAGGCTCAGTACGAAGCCAAAAGTGTTGACATCGTCAACGCACCAATTGCGCCCATAAAACTCCTCAACCACCACACGCTTCCGAAATAAGGGCCGGGGTCGTCCGCGCCGCCAGGGGCTACGCGCCAGCCCCGGAAACGATATCTTCCCACACCCGCAGTAAAAACAGTGCGTGTGGATAAAGGCCTTCGAGCCCGTCCCCCTTCCCCCAAGTTGCACTCCAGGCCCTCAAAGCCATCAAGGAGTCCCCTACCAGGACGACGCCCACCAACAACTGCAAGCACCGACACCTACACGGCACGAACGACCGCAAGCCCGGCCCCGCGTCACCATATTTCTTATCGGCGTTCCAAGCGGCAAAAGAGTGCCCGGTGCCATCCAGGAGCACAACGCGCACAATGCAGGTCCCCTCCTCGACGCCCTCAATCCAGAGCTTGCGACCAGTTTGGAAGGCGTAGCTGACCGCGAGAAAGTGCAGGCATCGCTGGGGGAAAGAGTCGTATGATCTGTGCAGGGACTGGTTAGCTGTCCTACACCTGTCACCCCCGGGGATTTCCACCTGACCGGATGCCCGCCCAGCCACTCATCCTTCTGTACGGAGGATGGTGAGGGCCGAGCTGCGATCAGCAGTGAAGGTGCGTCAAGGCTCCGTGGGCCGTCGGGGAGTCCCAAGCTGTTGCGCCTCTAGATAGACCGAAATCGAAATACCTGCTCCGCTGAATCAAGGGTCATAGAAATCACCCTGACAGAGATTTACTCAGCCCAGTGAAACAAGATCGATGGGCCATCGGCCGTGATCTTTACAGGGCGACAGTCTCTCTAAACGTGCGGAGCTGAATTCACGCGTGGCTTCTATGCACCGAACCGCACGTTGCTTGGCCCGTATACTGCGTACATCAGAGGGAAGTAGTTCCCTTTTTCCATACCCGCCTTGATCACAGCTCGAAGCGCTTGGCGGAGCGACATCCGCTCCTCGCAAATGTCCTCCAGTAGCAGCTTTCCGATTTCATCGGCCAAGGCGGCTTGGATCGGCCAATCTGTGCCAATGAAGGCTTGCGCGCCCCACTTTTCCATGAAAAATTCCACAAAGGGTCGCCCGTTGATCGCGTCAGCCTGGCCAGAAGAGCATCCATTTAGGACCACCACTGGATTTCGGCTTCGCGTCCGTCCCCATTTGTTACCCAGCTCTTCTAAGGAAACACGGGATTCATCCCGCTCGGTGGGCCCGAAAACCAATGCCCTTTCATCGGGTACAGCATGGCAGTAGAAGTACAGGAGATCGTTATCGTCTCCGTCCGCTGCCCAGGAAAGAAGATCCTCGGGCGTTAGTGCAGGCTCCCTAAACTCCAGGCTGCCGCTCAGAGTGCCGGCGAAGTTCTCGAAGAATTCCAGTTGTAGTTCACCTCGTGGAACCTCCCTTCCAACAATTGGCTTCACCAAGCACCGATCACCCCTGTACGGTCCCAGTTCGGATGGGGAATTTGCATGCCTATAAATGTCGAAACGTATGCCCCAAAACCGATCAGGCTGGACAGATTGAGGGCTGTCGTTCAACCCCGGCGGTTCACCGTCGTAGAGGATCCCCCAGGGGACCGGAATATCTCGTGCGATGATTTGAAGCTGGCACGGATTGGCTGCATCGCCGCTTTCCCGCAGCCGGCGTGCTACGTCTTTCCACATAGCCGGAGCTTCACTATGACCAGACTTCAGAAATAGCGTGCGGTACAAGGTGCTTCCAATGACCGCCAGCCTTAGTAATACACTTTCGCCGTCACCGCCCATCAACGTCAGACCTTGACCTGGGGAAAATCGCTGTGATAAAGCTGCCAGTTCCTTGTATGCCTTCAACGAAGCGACTTCTGCAGTTGTTCTTAAATCACTGCCGACCCAATAGGGGTTCTTTATTTGGTCTGTCCTCGTGCTGAGGACGGCACTATCCGGCATGAGCCATAAAAATAGGTCTGCTCCTGGTGGTTGAGCGAAGGAGTGGCTGGGCAAGCGTTTGCTAATCCCGTGCGCGCGGATGCCGACCTGCAAGGAGTTTTCCGTTCCGGCGACCCGCATGTCTATGCGTTGCTCTGAAATACTTCCATTGTCCACGAGGAGTACAGCGTCGATTTCCGCTTTTCCCGGCGTCAAAGCCCGATACTCTACTCGGAACGGCCCGGTGCCCGAAGCGGAACACGGTATATTGTCCGAGCTTATCATTGCGTGCCACTCATCATTCTTCGTCACGTCACGAAACTGCCCATTGCTAGCCTTTAGAATGAAGGTTACGATCTTGCCGATAAGATCATTAGCAGGTATGGCAGTTCCCAGGTCCCCCGGCTCGGTCGAAGGCTCCACAGCCGTCTCAAATGGATAAACTGTTCCTACCTCAACCTCATGCGGCTCATTTAGCAGGACAGTGGGGTGTTCTGGAAATCTCGAGTTCCAGTAAAGATACTCTGCTGGGTCGACCGCTAGGGGCAAATCAGTTTCTGAATTTTTAGGCGCGTTAAGTTTTACGCTAGTGGCCTTTAGCAAGTGTTGTATCCGAGGATAAATTAATCCAGTGATTTTGTCGCTCAAGGCTTCGTTTACTTGCGCGGCGGCCTTTTGGATAGCCCCTTGCACATCGAGTTCATTCGAGGCGCCGACTGCGAGATCCCGGATATGGTCGAGTATCTTCGGCCCCAAATCGCCTTCATAGCCTTTTAGTGCGTCCGTTAGCACTCTTGCCAGAGCGCGAGATGGCCTTTCGGAGGAAGGCAGGTTCGGATCAAAGATCCACTCATTCTCGCCTAAGGGAGCGTAAAGATCGGCGCCCGCGAGAAGGGCGCTGAGATGGCCCAGCCCTCCCAGGTCGGGTCCTTGGACGATTACGGCGCCCGCTCCTGAATCGGAGGATAAGACGACGAGTTCTCGTGCTTCCTTCCAGTTATCCTCGTTGATAATGACGACATTGAAGTGCTCCGATTTGATCAGGTCGGCAGCATGTAACTTGTCCTCTGAGCGTAGGACTCGGGCTTCGCCGAGACGAGAAAGTTTTTCTGCGACAATTGGTAGCTCATTGTCGAAACCTACGACTAGCCAGGACTTAGTTGGAGGCGCGGTTTCTTCTGAGTCAGTTTTCATCGCCAGTCCGAGGTGTTACACGTCGAAGAAAGGGTCATCGACGGCAAAAGCGTCTTCCATGTCTTGTGGGCCCAGCGTGTCGCTCAATAGACTGTTAAACCAGCCCTTTCTCACTCTTATACAGTGATAAAGGGGCGTACCCGCTTTACAAACCGAACTGAAACCGCTGCCTCCCCAACTCGACGCGGTCCAACCCAGTTTGGGATCCGCGATTTGGATTGCTGAGAGGCCCTTAGGTAATTGAGCGTTGGCGTGCAGGGAGACCTTAGAACCGCTCGATGTGGACACTGCCAGAGTCGCCGACTCGGCGGAAATCACTTCGGTGACTAGGAACCATTCCTTTTGCCACTGCCCGTCGCGTGCGAGTTGAATAATTTTTCGTTGAACGTCGGGAACCTCGCGTACTTTTTGTCGTGTTGCTGCCTCGTATGCGAGCACAAAACCGTTTTCCTTCTCAAAAATAAGAGAGACAGTTGCCTCAGCACCTAGCCCTAAGGGCGACTTGACTCCCGCGCTGCTGTCTACCGACGTTTCCCTCGTGCAGCCTGCGAAGTACGTCTCGGAACCACCAATAGGCGTTGTGTCCACGAGGACGTCATCAGTCCACCCTGGCCAGTTGAATACGTTTCCGAGGTGCACCAGTACACCTTCGGCGTTCAGTTGGAGATAGTCGCCCACGCTGATGGGGACCACGAGTGGGTAGGCGCCCAAGTATCCTGTTGTGGCCTTCACTAGCTCCGCGTAACCCTCAGCAGACATGAGAACCGTCTCCATCCAGCAACATCGACTCGGGATTGGGGCCATATTGCTTGCGCCGCTAATCGAATAGAAAACAGCCTCGGTCATGTCGCCAAGTTTTTCAATAGGGATGTGCCCCCTACTTGTCCCCTGTCCTTGTGACGAAATTTCCGCCACCGGAAGTGGCATTGGGGACCACGTTCCGCGGCTATCGCTTCCCGTAGTTCATCCGCACTAACGTCCAATTCTGCCGCGGCGTCTTCCATAGCGGCGCGCTTAGCTTCCCGCGCTGCTTCCGCTGTATCCTGTTCCGCGCGTTCCGCGGCTAGTGTTGCGTAGCGCGCGTCCAGTAGCCTGCGTGGCTGGCTGCTGGCCTATCCCAAGGTGGCGGCACCCCGGTATCCTTCCATCTACAATCCCTCAGCGCAGCGCAAAGGAGCTCCGGATGCCACTCAAAACGAAGGACAGGGTTGTCGCCCATTCTGAAATAAAGGTGGACGGCAAGTCTGTCGTCAGCCGGGGAGACAAAGGTGTGATCATATCCACCAACGGTAACTGGGGTAAGTCCTACGTTGTCGTTTTTGTGCCGGCCCCAGACATCAACGGTGGATACCCGGTAATGATAGAGGGCGTCACTGAAAGTCAAATAACACCTGTTTAAAGACGGCCCTCCGCAACACGGTTCTTTTGGAATATGAAGACAATAGGCTGCAAGGAGGTGACATGGAGCGACCCTAAACTCCGGCAATTAGAGGCTCTTCGGCAGCGGTAACTCTCGGTTCGAATCGAAGACGGGCAGCTGGCGGCGCCGTAAGAACCGCAACGTCCCGGTGATAGAGTCCCGAGGACCGAAGGCCCTCACGCCCCAAATGGGCCTGTTGCGCCACTGCGCAGCCATTTTGAGAATCAGTGCGACAACCCACAGTCGGGAGAAATCCTAATCGGTTATCGAACGCTACTGCAGCTAAGGGAGCTTCCTCAAGGGCTCCCGATTTCCCGCCTTGGATACCCAGATTGACACCAGCTTCGGACTGCACGTTTCCCGTCGGCTTCACGTGTTGTTGTAACACGCCTATGAAATTCAGCACCTTCTTGCGAGGCTTCCGGTAAGGACTCGGGGCAACATCTGGCCTCAGGGAATCCAGTTAGTTAGTAGACTGCTAGCCTTAACTCATGGCAAAAAAGACAGTCGTGCTGCTGGAAGACGACATCGATGGTTCCGAAGCGACCGAAACCTTATCTTTCGCCCTCGACGGAAGTGAATATGAGATTGACCTTAATGATGGTCACGCCAACGAACTACGTGAAACCCTGACTCGCTTTGTCAACGCTGGGCGCAAAGTAGCTGGCAACCGCGCCCGGCCTTCAGCTCGGACCAAGTCCTTGTATGGTGGCCCCGATGCGAAAGCCGTACGGATGTGGGCGGTTGAGAACGGCATCCAGGTAAATACTCGTGGTCGTATTCAAGCGGAAGTC
Organism: Arthrobacter sp. NicSoilB11; assembly: GCF_019977375.1. NCBI lineage: Bacteria > Bacillati > Actinomycetota > Actinomycetes > Micrococcales > Micrococcaceae > Arthrobacter > Arthrobacter sp. NicSoilB11. Next base: position 1,918,606 of record NZ_AP024657.1, on the reverse strand, counting down.
GTAGAGAAGTACGAAGCCGCTCACTAGGGCCGAAACAAAGAAAGTCGGGGCTGGGATCTATAACAGATTTCCGCCCCGACTTATTTTATCGAGCTGCCCTCGTCCTGTAGCTGTCCGTTTCTACGTGGGAATAGTCCGCAGGGCCGGAACCCAGCCGTCTGAGGCCTTCTTTGGTTCGAGGTGTTTGGGGTCGCGGTGCTTTTGCATGTCGCATTCGTAGAACGGTTCGCGTGGTCGAGGAGCACGCTCATGTGGTGGTCTGCATGGTCTTTCAACCAGACGCTGATGCCGGTGGTGCGGGACTTCGGCTTATTCTCAGAGATACTCGTGTCGGCTGTGATGGTCCGAATATGCCTTGTTGCGGACTTTTTGCGGACTTTTTGCGGACTGGCTAATACGCAGTCAAGAAGGACGAGATTAATACCCTCAAGCAAGGCAGGAAATGTGCTCTGCCTTCCGCGCAAACCGCTTCCAAGGGCAACTTTCGGGCCCCTGGAGGGGCGGCTAATCGCCCCCGAGAAGCGTGGCCTTAGCTTTTGTGAACTCTCCGTCGGTAAGTACGCCGTCTCGACGCAGCGCAGCCAACTTCGCGATCTCGTCGGCGGCGCTCGGTGCGTTCGTTGCAAGGGCCTGCGTAGGCTTCTTTTTCGCCTCAAAAGATTTCCGGGAGATGAGGTCGACCGCTTCGCGCACCTTGTCGGTGGTCTCCAAGTTGAACTCAAACGTGTGGGCGGCTCCGCCGACATTCAGCGTGATCGACTTCAGTTTCGGTGCCAAAAGGTTCATCCCACCGGACAAGAAAGTTGCGGTAACGCCGCCCGGTGGGGCGATCGAGCCATGCATGCTTACAGAGTTAACTTCGCTGTACAGAATCCTTTGCACGTCGTCAGCAACTCCTATGCCTAGCTTCCATTCTATGAAGTCGGGGTACAGCCTCAAGAAGCCCTTGACGCTGGTCAACTCCAAGATAAGTGTCGCTCGTTTGGCTTTTTCCTCGGCTGCCTTCGCCTCTCGCTTGGCTTTCTCCTCGGCTGTCTTCTCCTCTCGCTTGGCTTTATCCTCAGCAGCCGCCTCCTTGTAGGTATTGACAATCGAATCCTTGGCAGCTGCCATACGTTCTTTGAAAGAAGCCATGTCCTCCCTTTCGGAGTCACACCCTAGAGATCCGGCCTAACGCCACCAGCCGCGTCCGCTGTATGGAAAGCCAGCATAGTACGGCTCGCCATACGACCGGAAGGGAGGCCATTGACACCGGAAACCCAGGCTGCATCGTGGCGTGAAGACTACGACGAAGATTCAGGACGCAAAGCGAATGCACACGTCTACGCAAGCTACGGAACAGCTAGGTCATCAAGCACAACCACCACAACCTCGACCTACGTACATCTACTGCCTGAGAATCACTTGCGTGACGCGTCGATCGCGGACGCCGCCTTCAGTGACCGTAAGCGGCGGGTGTTATAGTCGCCTGCTTTACCGTTCGGGCAACGTGTTGTCCCAACGGTCGCGCCAGTTTCCATACAGTCCATCGTTCAGATCTGCAGAGGGCTTACGCCAATGGCGGCCGCTGGTCGGCAGGGGCGGGAGTCGATCCGGGTCCTGGGCAGGCGTGAAGGCGCCAGGGCGCGGGTTTGCCGAACCGTTTGGCGTCTTCCTGTGCGCTGAAGTCGGCTTGTAGGTTGCTGCTGCTGTGGGAGCTGCACAGGAGTTGGCCGCTGTGGAAGCTCCTTTCTCTGCCGCTTGATGTACTCGAGGTCACTGCCAACATCTTTGAAATCAGCTGTGCCTTTGTGAATCCGGGAAAGGTCCAACATCTCGGTCTCCAGCCAGTACCTCCTCAGCAATGTCTCTTCTCCGGGGTATCCCGTACCTTCTGCCATGATGAGCGCGTGGCCGGCTTCAACCATCAGCTGGAGTCTGGCCACTTCGCGGTTGGCCGGGGTAGCGGCCCTGCCGTAGACATCCGCCAGGGAGTTCCACGTATGGAGGAGCGCATCGAGAAGGTATTCGTCTTTGAGCGTTTGGCGGACCTTTGAGTTGCTGAGCTCCAGAATGTCCATGACAAGCGCGTTGGGCATCGTCGCGGAGTGCCGGCCGCGAAGCCGCAGGAAGGCGTCGACCCTTGCGGCTGTAATGCCATAGGCCCGTAGCCAAGTTTATCCTGGCCCCTTAACAAGATGCATCGCGCTCCTGGTGAGAAGAAGACGGCGACCCTACGTGGCGACCTCGCCGCAGCTACGGCGCCCAGAAGTTCATGCGGTGATTGACTAGAAGGCCGCTCGATCCGAAATTAGGACCGCAGCCTAGATAACGACCGTCAGAGACCTGACATGCCGATCCCGCTACACCTCAAACCTCATCTAGGTCAAGCTTTGTCAACACTAGAAGGACAAAAAGCCTTTGACCTGCGAAAATACTGTGCCCGAGGTGGGACTCGAACCCACACACCTTTCGATACCGCATTTTGAGTGCGGCGCGTCTGCCAATTCCGCCACTCGGGCGCGGATTACGCGGAGCCAAAGTACGCTCACAGCTGACTGTGAGCAACGCGATCGCTTCACGTACGCGGAATTACTCTACATGCAGATAGGCTGAATTCCAGAATCGCGCCGCCGTCGCCGCAAACGAACCCTGCAAACCAAGTACAGCAGCGGTGGCACCTAAGATAGTGATGTCCCGCCGTACCTTTTCAAGGAGATCCCGTGACTGAACAGACGGAGTCCAAGCCCACGTCCCAGCCGGCGCGCCGCGTCATTGTGGCAGAGGATGAAACCCTCATCCGCCTCGACATCATCGAGATCCTGCGCGGCGAAGGTTACGACGTCGTGGGTGAGGCAGACAATGGCGAGAAGGCCGTCCAGCTCGCCGAGGAACTCAAGCCGGACCTGGTCCTCATGGACGTCAAGATGCCCGTCATGGACGGCATTTCTGCGGCCGAAAAAATCGTCAAGGCCCGCATCGCCCCCGTGGTGCTGCTGACCGCCTTCAGCCAGAAGGAACTGGTGGAGCGTGCCCGCGACGCCGGCGCCATGGCCTACGTCGTCAAGCCCTTCACCCCCGCGGACCTCATCCCGGCGCTGGAGATCGCACTCTCCCGGCACGAGGAAATCAAGGCCCTCGAGAGCGAGGTGTCCGACCTGCAGGAGCAGTTCGCCACCCGCAAGCTCGTGGAACGCGCCAAGAGCCTGCTGACCACCAAGATGGGCCTGACCGAACCCGAAGCCTTCCGCTGGATCCAGAAGACCTCGATGGACCGCCGCCTTAGCATGCGCGAGGTTGCAGAGACCATCATCAACCAGGTCAACTAACGCGCCGGCCGGGCCCGAAGAGTTTCCGACGGCGGCCCGGCCCTTCGCGTAAAGTACCCTAACGCGCACAGCACCACAGCAAAGGACCCCTGCCAACCGGCAGGGGTCCTTTGCTGTGTCTGAAGACTAGGCCTGGGCCTTCTTCTTCTTTTCCGGCCACGGGCCGAGCTTTTCCTTGTTGCTGGCGACGTCTCCGGCGCGCGTGGAGTCGGCGAGGTCGCCCACCTTGTGCACCTTCAGCGAGTTGGTGGAACCCGCCTTTCCGGGAGGCGAACCGGCGGCGATGACCACCAGGTCACCGTCTTCCACAAGTCCCATTTCCTCAAGGCTGCGGTCCACCTGGGCCGTCATGGCGTCGGTGTGGTCAACCATCTGGACAAGCACCGGCTGGATGCCCCAGGTCAGCGCCATCTGGTTCCAGACCTGCTCCACCGGGGTGAACGCGAAGACCGGCTTGATGGGCCGCAGACGGGAGAGCCGGCGGGCCGAGTCACCGGACTGGGTGAACGCACAGATGTACTTGGCGTCCAGCTGGTCGGCGATTTCGACGGCGGCACGGGTGATGGCGCCACCACGGGTCCTGGGCTTGGTCCCCAGCGGGGGGACGCGCTCCAGGCCGTGGACCTCGGTGGATTCGATGATCCGGGCCATGGTCTTGACCGTCTCGATCGGGTACTTGCCCACGCTGGTCTCACCGGACAGCATGACAGCGTCAGCACCGTCCAGGACGGCGTTGGCGCAGTCGGAAGCCTCTGCACGGGTGGGGCGCGGGTTGTCGATCATGGACTCAAGGACCTGGGTGGCCACGATGACCGGCTTGGCCCAGCGGCGTGCCAGTTCAATGGCGCGCTTCTGCACGATCGGCACTTCCTCCAGCGGAAGCTCCACGCCCAGGTCGCCACGGGCCACCATGATGGCGTCGAAGGCGTCGATGATCTCGGGCAGCTGCTCAACGGCCTGCGGCTTTTCGATCTTGGCGATGACCGGTACGCGGCGGCCTTCCTCGTCCATGATCTCGTGGACGCGGGCGATGTCCGTAGCGTCACGCACGAACGACAGCGCCACCAGGTCAACGCCGCGGCGCAGCGCCCAGCGGAGATCGTCCTCGTCCTTCTCGCTCAGCGCGGGCACGTTCACGGCCACGCCGGGAAGGTTGATGCCCTTGTTGTTGGACACCATGCCGCCAACGGTCACCTCGGTGACCACCTTGACGTCGTCCACCGCCGTGGCACGCAGGGCCACCTTGCCGTCGTCGATCAGCAGGGCATCGCCCACCTTGACGTCCTCGGTGAGGCTCTTCAGCGTGGTGGAGCAGATCTCCCGGGTACCGGGAACGTCTTCGGTGGTGATGGTGAAGACGTCACCCACGGCCAGGGCGTGCGGACCGTCGACGAAACGGCCCAGGCGGATCTTGGGGCCCTGCAGGTCGGCCATGATGGCCACGGCCTTGCCAAGGTCGGATGCTGCCTTGCGGACGTTCTCGTAGGTGTTGTCATGCACGGAGTAGTCGCCGTGGCTCATGTTCATGCGGGCGACGTCAACGCCGGCTTCCAGCACCGCGAGGGTGTTTTCGTAGCTGGCAATTGCCGGGCCAAACGTAGCCACAATTTTTGCGCGTCTCATATACCTACCCTATTGGTCTCTTGCATTGGTTAAGTTGTCTGCGAGGTGAACCCTCGATGCATCCTGCGGGACTGCGGCCAGAGGACGGCGGCTAGAGGACGGCGATGGCCCGGTCCGTCGGTGCTACGGGAGCGGGAAGGATCGTGCTTCCCATCAGGTACTTGTCAACGGCGGCAGCGGCGGCACGTCCCTCGGCGATGGCCCACACGATCAGGGACTGCCCGCGGCCGGCGTCACCGGCAACAAACACGCCCTCGGTGTTGGTCATGTAGTAGCCGTCGCGGGCCACGTTGCCGCGGCCGTCGAATTCGGCGTGCACCTGTTCGGTGATGCCGGCAGGCTCGGCACCGGTGAAGCCGAGGGACAGGAACACCAGGTCCGCCGGGATGATCCGCTCGGTGCCGGCCTTGGGGAGGCGCTTGCCGTCAACGAACTCGGTCTCCGCCACCTTCACGCCGGTCAGCTTGCCGTTCTCGCCAACGAACTCGACCGTGGACGCGAGGTAGGTGCGTTCGCCGCCTTCCTCGTGCGCGCTGGCCACCTCGAACAGGGTGGGGAACGTCGGCCACGGCTGGTGGCTGGCACGCTCCGACGGCGGCTGCTTGCCAATCGCCAGGGTGGTCACCGAGGCGGCGCCGTGCCGGTGCGCGGTCCCCAGGCAGTCAGCACCGGTGTCGCCGCCACCCAGGATGACAACATGCTTGCCGTGGGCGTTGATCTGGTTCTCGATGGTTTCCCCGGCGACTGCACGGTTGGCCGGCACCAGGTAGTCCATGGCGAAGTGGATGCCGTCCAGGTCGCGGCCCGGGATGGGCAGGTCACGCGGAACGGTGGCGCCGGTGCAGACCACGACGGCGTCGTAGCGCCTGCGCAGCTGCTCCCAGGTGACGTCGGTCCCCACGGAGACGCCGGTACGGAAGCGGGTGCCCTCGGCCTTCATCTGCTCGACGCGGCGGTCCACCTGCTCCTTTTCCATCTTGAAGTCGGGGATGCCGTAGCGGAGCAGGCCGCCGATCTTGTCGTCCCGCTCATAGACGGCAACCGTGTGGCCCACGCGGGTGAGCTGCTGGGCGACGGCGAGTCCTGCCGGGCCGGAGCCAACCACCGCAACGGTCTTGCCGGTCAGGCGTGCGGGCGGCAGCGGGTTGACCCAGCCGTTGTCCCAGGCCTCGTCGATGATCGAGACTTCCACCTGCTTGATGGTGACCGCGGGCTGGTTGATTCCCAGCACGCAGGACGCCTCGCACGGCGCCGGGCAGAGCCGTCCGGTGAACTCGGGGAAGTTGTTCGTGGCGTGCAGGCGCTCGATCGCTTCCTCACCCTTGTCCCGCCACATGAGGTCGTTCCACTCGGGAATGAGGTTGCCCAGCGGGCAGCCCTGGTGGCAGAACGGGACGCCGCAGTCCATGCAGCGTCCGGCCTGGGCCTTCAGCGTGCCTTTTTCCTGCGCCTCATAGACCTCTTTCCAGTCCATGATGCGGACGGGAACAGGACGGCGTGGCTGGGTTTCACGCTGGCGTACTTTCAGAAATCCGCGTGGATCAGCCACCGGTCACCTCCAGGATTCGAGACCATACTTCTTCGCCGTCGGGGTCAAGGCCCTCTTCGATGGCGTCGAGACGGGTTTGCAGCACAGCCGCGTAGTCGCGCGGCAGCACCTTGGTAATGCGGGCAGCGGTGTCATCGAAGTTCTCGAGGAGACGCGCCGCCAGCTGGGAGTCAGTTTCTTCCACATGCTTGACCAGCAGGCCGTGGACGATGTCGCGGTCTTCGGCGTCCAGCTCGCGGAGCTGGAGTTCGCCGGACTGCAGGGCGTCCTTGTTGACCTTGGCAGTGTCCAGGTCCAGGACGTAGGCGGTTCCGCCGGACATGCCGGCACCGAAGTTGCGGCCGGTGCGCCCGATGATCAGCGTCTGGCCGCCGGTCATGTACTCGCAGCCATGGTCGCCAATGCCTTCGACGACGGCGGTGGCACCGGAGTTGCGGACCAGGAAGCGTTCGCCCACCTGGCCGCGCAGGAACATCTCGCCGCTGGTGGCGCCGTAGCCGATGACGTTGCCGGCGATGACGTTGGTCTCCGCCTTGAACACGTTGGTACGGTCCGGGCGGACGACGATCCGGCCGCCGGAGAGGCCCTTGCCCACGTAGTCGTTGGAGTCGCCGTAGAGCCGCAGGGTGATGCCGGCAGGCAGGAAGGCACCCAACGACTGGCCGGCGGTGCCGTTCAGCGTGATGTCGATCGTGTCCGTGGCCAGCACATCCGTGCCGAAGGTCTTGGTGACCACGTGGCCCAGCATGGTGCCCACCGAACGGTCGGTGTTGATGACGTCAACGGTGATCTTCACCGGGCTGCGGTCCGTCAGCGCTTCCGTGGCCATGGTGATCAGCCGCTGGTCGAAGTGCTTGTCCAGCTCATGGTTCTGGCCGGTCATGTTGCGCAGCGGCGCGTCGTCGTCGAACTCCAGGCCGTGCAGGATCGGGTCCAGGTCCAGGCCGTCGGCCTTCCAGTGGTCGATCGCCTCGCGGGCGTCCAGGACCTCTGCGTGGCCAATGGCCTCCTCGAGGCTGCGGAAGCCAAGCTCCGCCAGGATCTCGCGGACTTCCTCGGCAAGGAACTCGAAGAAGTTGACCACGAACTCCGGCTTGCCGCTGAAGCGGGCGCGCAGCTCGGGGTTCTGCGTGGCCACACCCACGGGGCAGGTGTCCAGGTGGCAGACGCGCATCATGATGCAGCCTTCCACCACCAGCGGAGCGGTGGCGAAGCCGAACTCCTCGCCGCCCAGCAGCGCGGCGATCACAACGTCGCGGCCGGTCTTGAGCTGGCCATCCACCTGCACCACCACGCGGTCGCGCAGTCCGTTGAGCATCAGCGTCTGCTGGGTTTCGGCCAGGCCGAGCTCCCACGGGACACCGGCGTGCTTGAGCGAGTTCAGCGGTGAGGCGCCGGTACCGCCGTCGTGCCCGGAAACGAGTACGACGTCGGCCTTGGCCTTGGTCACGCCGGACGCCACGGTGCCGATCCCGACTTCCGAGACCAGCTTCACGTGGACCCTCGCCGAGGGGTTGGCGCGCTTGGCATCGTAGATGAGCTGCGCGAGGTCCTCGATCGAGTAGATGTCGTGGTGCGGAGGCGGGGAGATCAGCCCCACGCCGGGGGTTGAGTGCCGTGTCCGGGCCACCCAGGGGTAGACCTTCTGCGCCATCAGCTGGCCGCCTTCGCCGGGCTTGGCACCCTGGGCCATCTTGATCTGGATGTCGTCCGCGTTGGTCAGGTAGAGGCTGGTCACGCCGAAACGGCCGGACGCGATCTGCTTGACCGCAGAGCGGCGCTTGGGATCGAGCAGGCGATCCACGTCCTCGCCGCCTTCACCGGTGTTGGACTTGCCGCCCAGCTGGTTCATGGCGATGGCCAGCGTCTCGTGGGCCTCCTGCGAGATGGAGCCGTAGCTCATCGCTCCCGTGGAGAACCGCTTAACGATGCTGGAGACCGGCTCCACTTCCTCAAGGGGCACGGACGGCCGGTCGTTCTTGAACTTGAGCAGGCCGCGGAGGGTCATCAGGTTGGTGGACTGGTCGTCCACGCCCTTGGTGTAGGCCTTGAAGATGTCGTAGCGGCGCTCACGCGTGGCGTGCTGCAGCCGGAACACGGTCTCCGGGTTGAACAGGTGCGGTTCGCCGTCACGGCGCCACTGGTACTCGCCGCCGCCCAGCAGGGGGCGGTGCGGCTGCTCGATGCCGCCCTCGGGGTAGGCCATCTGGTGGCGTGCGGACACTTCGGCCGCGATCACGTCCAGGCCCACGCCGCCCAGCTGGGAGTGCGTGCCGGCAAAGAACTCGTCCACCAGGTCCTGGCCCAGGCCAAGGGCTTCGAAGGTCTGGGCGCCGGTGTAGGACGCCACGGTGGAGATGCCCATCTTGGACATGATCTTCAGGACGCCCTTGCCCAGGCCCTTGATCAGGTTGTAGACGCCGTCCTGCGGGGTCACACCGGTGACGTCGCCGGCAGCGATCAGCTGCTCCACGGATTCCATCGCCAGGTACGGGTTGACGGCGGACGCGCCGTAACCAATGAGCACGGCCACGTGGTGCGTCTCGCGGACATCGCCGGCCTCGACCACCAGGGCAGTCTTGGTGCGGTTGGCGCTGCGCAGCAGGTGGTGGTGCACGGCGCTGACCAGCAGCAGCGACGGGATGGGTGCCCACTGGGCGTTGGAGTCACGATCGGACAGCACGATGTACTGCACGCCGCGGTTGATGGCACCGGAGACCTGCTCGCAGATCTCGGTGAGCCGGGCGCGGAGCGCGTTCTCGCCGCCTTCGGGCCGGTACAGGCCGCGGACCTTCATGGCCACGCGGTTGCCGTCGGCGTCCTCGATGTTGGCGATCTTGGCGAGCTGGTCGTTGTTGATCACCGGGAAGGGCAGCTGGACCTGGGGCTGGCGGACCTGCTTGGTGTCCAGCAGGTTGCCGTTGGGTCCGATGGCGCAGGTCAGGGACGTGACCAGTTCCTCGCGGATGGCGTCCAGCGGCGGGTTGGTGACCTGCGCGAAGGACTGCACGAAGTAGTCGAAGAGCAGGCGGGGGCGCTTGGACAGCACGGCCACGGGGGTGTCGGAACCCATGGCGCCCAGCGGCTCGGCGCCGGTGCGGGCCATCGGGCCGAGCAGGATCTTCAGTTCCTCGGTGGTGTAGCCGAAGGTGCGCTGGCGGATGTTCACGGACGCGGCAGTGTGCACCACGTGCTCACGCTCGGGCAGGTCGTTGAGGTCGATCAGGTTGTCCTTGACCCACTCCGCCCACGGGTTGGCCGCGGCAACTTCGGCTTTGACCTCTTCGTCATCGATGATGCGGCCGGCCTCGGTGTCCACCAGGAACATCTTTCCCGGGGACACGCGGCCCTTCTTGACCACCTTGGAGGGTTCGACGTCGATCACGCCCACCTCGGAGGCGAAGACGATCAGGCCGTCTTCGGTGATCCAGAAGCGTCCGGGGCGCAGGCCGTTGCGGTCAAGGGTTGCGCCCACCAGGTTGCCGTCGGTAAAGGACACGGCGGCGGGGCCGTCCCACGGTTCCATCAGCAGGGAGTGGTACTCGTAGAAGGCGCGACGGGCCGGATCCATGGTGGCGTGGTTTTCCCAGGCCTCGGGGATCATCATCATGATCGAGTGCGTGATGGGCCGGCCGGACAGCCACAGCAGCTCCGCTACCTCGTCGAACGAGGCGGAGTCGGAGGCGCCGGGGGTGCAGATGGGGTACAGCTCTTCCGGCGAGTCGCCCAGCAACGGGTTGGCGAGCTGGGACTGGCGGGCGCGCATCCAGTTCCGGTTGCCCTTGACGGTGTTGATCTCACCGTTGTGGGCAATGGTCCGGAACGGCTGGGCGAGCGGCCAGGACGGGAAGGTGTTCGTGGAGAAGCGTGAGTGCACGATCGCCAGCTTGGTCTTGAACCGCTTGTCCGAAAGGTCCGGGTAGAACGGCTCCAGCTGGGCGGTGGTGAGCATGCCCTTATAGACGATGGTGCGCGAGGACAGCGAGGGGAAGTACACGCCGAACTTGTTCTGGGCACGCTTGCGGATGCGCCAGGCGCGCGAGTCGAGCTCGTTGCGGTCCAGTTCCTCGCCGTTGGCGGATGCCAGGAAGGGCTGGGAGAAGTAGGGCATGCAGGCGCGGGCCATGGCGCCCACGAGGTCGGCGACCACCGGCACTTCACGCCAGCCGAGGACCTTCAGGCCCTCATCGGCGGCCAGGCCCTCGATACCTGCCTTGGCGGCGTCGGCCTCGCGCTGCTCGGCAGGCAGGAACGCGGTACCGGCGACGTACTGGCCCGGTGCGGGCAGCTCGAACTCGGTGACCGCACGGAAGAACTCGTCGGGGATCTGCATGAGCAGGCCCGCGCCGTCGCCCGTGCCCTCGTCAGCACCCACGGCACCGCGGTGCTCCAGGTTGCGCAGGGCGGTCAGGGCGGCGTCGACAATGTCATACCCGGGTTCGCCGCGCAGGGTCGCGATGATCGCGAGTCCGCAGGCGTCCTTCTCCTGTTCCGGGTTGTAGAGCCCGGCGGCCTCCGGCATGGCTGCGAAGCGCTTGAACGGCGACATTGCAGTCTCAGGCTGGTCCGGTTCGGACCAGCTGGGAGTGTGAAGAGTTTGGGTCATGGGAGACGTCCTTCCTCCTGATCGTGCGTATGGAAGGGACACCGTTGGCCCCACTCGTCGGCGCCGCTGCGGTGGGCACAACAAAGTGTTGATTACTGGAAATTGTAGGTCAGCGCAGCCTGCTGAACTAACGGTTACGCAGGCCCCTGCCCGAGGCATCATCAGCCAGCAAATCCATGCTGGGCGGACGGTGCCCCATGCCACGACATTGTGGTTTTCGGGCGCTTCGAGCGGTGGCTCTGCTGCCCTGCCTGGCCGGCGCCCTACTTGCCGGTGCCGGCCTCCGGTGCGGGTCCTGTGGCTGTGCTGCCGGAGTGTCCGGCAGCCGTTGCATCCGTTCCGGGCTTTGAGCCCGCCGGTGCCGCCGCGGCTTCTTCCGTGGGGTCGGAAGCATGCCTGGAACCGCTGTGGTTATCAGGGAGATTACCACGCGAATCACTATCTGAGACAACATCGTCCGGATCACGGACTTCATGACTGGCCACGGAATCGGTTCCCGGTTCCACGGTTTTCTCCGCTCCGTGCCCCGGAAGGTACACGGTGTCCGGGTCCGTCCGGCTTTTGAGGCCCAACAGGATGAAGGCGACCAGGGCCGCCAGGAACACGAAGATGCTGGTCCACACGTTGAGCCTGGTGGTGATGCCGAAGATGGTGATCTGTTCGGCGTCGTCGATGCGCATTGCCTCGATCCAGACCCGGCCCAGGGTGTAGTACATGGCGTACAGCCAGAAAAGCCGGCTCCGGCGGAAGTTGAAGCGCCGGTCCAGGGCCAGCAGGATCAGGACGCCGGCCAGGTTCCACAGGGACTCGTAGAGGAACGTGGGGTGGAAGAGGGTGTCCGCGGGCATGCCGGCGGGGAAGTTGGGGTTCTCGGCGTCCACCTGCAGGCCCCACGGCAGCGTGGTGGGACCGCCGAAAAGTTCCTGGTTGAAGTAGTTGCCCCACCGGCCTATGGCCTGGGCCAGGAGCAGGCCCGGGGCTGCTGCGTCGGCGAATGCGCTCAGCTTCACTCCGCTGCGGCGGCAGCCGATCCAGGCGCCAAGGGCCCCAAGGACCACGGCGCCCCAGATTCCCAGCCCGCCGCGCTGGATCTGCGGGATCAGCGAGAGGTCTCCGGTGCCGTCGAACCCCGGGCCGAAGTAAGCGTCCGGTGATGACACCACGTGGTAGAGCCGGCCTCCGATGATGCCGAAGGGTATGGCCCAGATGACGATGTCCCAGACGCTGCCTTCAGGGGCGCCGCGCCTGGCCCAACGGACGGATGTGAGCCAGAGCCCCGCGACGATCCCCGCGAGGATGCACAGCGCGTAGGCGTGGATCCGGAGGCTGCCCCATGGCAGGGGAATGTCGAACCCGGACCAGTCCGGGCTGGGGATGCTGGCCGGCACCATCGTGGGTACCAGCGCGGCTGCCTGAAGGAGTGGCTGCATGTCCTAGGCCCCGGCTTCCTGCGCCAGGCCCGGTTCAGGCGCCAGGCCGGTGCTCAGGTCCTTGGTGAGGGCGGCGACGGCATCCACTCCCCCGTCGCGGAGGGCCGCCACCAGGGCGGTGCCCACGATGACGCCTTCGGCGTAGGCGGCGATTTCGCGGACCTGGTCCGCGGTGGACACACCCAACCCGACGCAGACGCGCTCGGCGCCGGCGCCGTGCGCTGCCGCCACAACGTCCTTGGCTGCGGTGCTGACGGAGGTGCGGGCACCGGTGACGCCCATGATGGAGACGGCGTACACGAATCCACGGCTGGCATCCACGGTCCGCTGCATGCGCTCCGCGGTGGAGGACGGCGCCACGAGGAACACACGGTCCAGGCCGTACTTGTCCGAGGCTTCCATCCACTCGGCGGCCTCGTCCGGAATCAGGTCCGGGGTGATCAGCCCGGCACCCCCGGCCTCGGCCAGCCGGCGCGAGAACTCATCCACGCCCATCCGGACCACCGGGTTCCAGTACGTCATGACCAGGACGGCGGCGTCGGTCCTGCTGGTGATGCCGGCCACGACGTCGAACACCTGGCTGACGTGGAAGCCCTTGGCCAGTGCCTCGGTGGTGGCGGCCTGGATGACCTGGCCATCCATGACGGGGTCCGAGTAGGGAATGCCGATCTCGATCAGGTCCGCGCCGTTTTCCGCCAGGGCAATGCCTGCGGCGATGGTGTCCTCCACACTGGGGTAGCCGGCGGGGAGGTAGCCGATGAGGGCGGAGCGTCCCTGGGAGCGCGCCCTGTCGATGGCTGCTGCCGACTTGCTGGTCATCTTTGCCCGGTTGGCCATTTCTGCACTGCTCACAGCTGCTCCCCCTCTTTGCCGATCTCGGATTCGGCGGAATTCTTGTCCAACAGGTCAAACCATTCGGCGGCGGTGGCCACGTCCTTGTCTCCGCGTCCGGACAGGTTGACGATGACGATCTTTTCGGCCGCGGCCGCCGGGTCTTCGGCAGCAAGCCGCTGTCCCACCTTGATGGCTCCGGCCAGCGCGTGCGAGGACTCGATGGCGGGGATGATGCCCTCGGTGCGGCACAGGAGGCGGAAGGCCTCCATGGCTTCGCTGTCCGTGATGGGCTCGTAGCTGACCCGTCCGATGTCGGCCAGGTAGGAGTGCTCGGGTCCCACGCCGGGGTAGTCCAGGCCGGCGGAGATGGAGTGCGACTCGATCGTCTGGCCGTCGTCGTCCTGCATCAGGTAGGAGCGTGCGCCGTGCAGCACGCCGGGCTTGCCCAGGGTGATGGTGGCGGCGTGCCGGCCGGTTTCGACGCCGTCGCCGCCGGCCTCGAAGCCGTAGATCTTCACGGAGGGATCATCCAGGAACCCGTGGAAGATGCCGATGGCGTTCGAGCCGCCGCCGATGCAGGCGCAGACGGCGTCCGGGAGGCGGCCCTCCTGCTCCAGGATCTGGGCGCGGGCTTCCTCGCCGATGACCTCGTGGAAGTAACGGACCATGGCCGGGAACGGGTGGGCTCCGGCAGCGGTGCCCAACAGGTAGTGGGTGTTGCCAACGTTGGCCACCCAGTCCCGGAGGGCCTCGTTGATGGCGTCCTTGAGGGTCTGGGATCCGCTGGTGACGGGAATCACCTTGGCGCCCAGGAGTTCCATGCGGGCGACGTTAAGCGCCTGGCGGCGGCAGTCCTCGGCGCCCATGTACACCACGCACTCCAGGCCCATCAGGGCGGCAGCGGTAGCGCTTGCCACGCCGTGCTGGCCTGCGCCGGTCTCGGCGATGACGCGCGTCTTGCCCATGCGCTTGGCGAGCAGCGCCTGGCCAAGGACGTTGTTGATCTTGTGCGAACCCGTGTGGTTGAGGTCTTCGCGCTTGAGGAAGATGCGCACTCCCCCGGCGTGCTGGGAGAACCGCTTGGCTTCGGTCAGGAGGGACGGCCTGCCGGAGTAGTTCTTGTTCAGGTCAGCGATCTGCGCACGGAAGTCGGGATCGTCCTTGGCCTTGTTGAAGGTCTCTTCAAGTTCGTCCAGGGCGGCGATGAGGGACTCGGGCATCCATCGCCCGCCGTAGTTTCCGAAGTACGGCCCCGGGGCGTGGCGGAGGGATCCGCCCTGCAGGAATGCTTCCGCGGTGTTGTTGTCAGCGTTTCCTGAGGGTGCGTCAGCCATCAGTCCTGTCCTGTTCGGTGGTGGTTGGTCAAAAAGTTGCTGTTCCGGCGGTGGCGGCCGGAATGGTGTGCTGTCCTGCGGGCCGGCGTGCCACGGGCCCGCAGGACGACGGTTTGGTGCGTTTCGTCAGCCGCGGGCGGCGATGGCGGCGGCACCTGCGGCAGTGAACTCTGCGATGCGTTCCCGGGGCGTGGCGTGGCTTACCAGTGCCTCGCCCACCAGTATGGCGTTGGCGCCGCTGCCGGCGTAGTGCGTGACGTCGGCGGCGTCGCGGACGCCGGATTCGGCAACCACCACGGCCTCGGCCGGAATCAGCCCCGCCAGTGCGGCAAAGACGGAACGGTCGACGTCGAGCGTTTTGAGGTTGCGCACGTTGACGCCGATGATCCGCGCGTTGGCGGCCACGGCCCGCTCGATTTCCTCTTCCGTGTGGGTCTCCACGAGCACGTTCATGCCCAGGTCCCGGCTGAGGCCGCTGAATTCGGCCAGCTGGGCGTCCGAGAGGGCAGCCACGATGAGCAGGATGAGGTCGGCGCCGTGCGCACGGGCCTCCCAGATCTGGTACTCGTCGAGCGTGAAGTCCTTCCGCAGCAGCGGGATGTCGACGGCGGCGCGCACGGCGTCGAGGTCGGCCAGGGACCCGTTGAAGCGGCGCTGTTCGGTGAGGACGCTGATGACGGAGGCACCGCCGTCGGCGTACTGCCGGGCGAGCGACGCCGGATCCCCGATGCTGGCGAGATCGCCCTTGGAGGGGCTGCGGCGTTTGATTTCGGCAATGACTTTCAGCTGTTCCCGGGTTGGGGAGGTGCCGCCGAGGGCTACCCACGCGTCACGGGCAGGTGCCGCGGCCTGGGTCAGGTCCTTCAGCTCAGCCAGGGAAACGAGCCGTTTCCTGGCCTCCATATCCTCCCTGACACCGGCGTTGATGTCGTCGAGAACAGTCGCCATCAGTGGCCGGAGTTCTTCAGCTTGCTGCCTTCGACGCCGTAGCCTGCCTTGCGCATGACGTATCCGAGGATCAGTCCGACGACCATGACAACGGCGCCGCCGATGAAGATGGGGGTGCTGGCGATGACGAAGGCGATGGCTGCGATGAGCGCGCCGACGAGCATGACGATGACGCAGGTCCACGCGGCCGGGCTGTTGCCGTGGCCCAGTTCCTGGCTGTGGTCAATGGCGCCGGGGGCAACGGTGCGGGTGCCTGACTTGGAAACGGACGCAGGTGCTTTGCTCATGGAAATCTCCTCAGGATGGATACTGCTTACATTCTGCCATTTTTTGGCTGCCGCCCGCGTACCGCAGAGCCTGCCGCCCCTGCCGGCGCCGCCGTCCGCCGGTCTTAGGTGGGGTCCTCGCCCCGGGAAAGCCGGTCCCAGCTGTCGATCTCGTCCACGGGGCCGGCCACCGCCGTGGCGCCGGCGGCCGTGGGTGCTGCCGCTCCGGCCGCGTCATATTTGGTGCGCGTCTTCCAGTAACGGGAGGCGGGCAGGATCAGCAGGGCTGACAGGGCGAGAAGGCACCCCGCGACGACGGCGAGCAGCGGGAACGGGGTAACGTCCACGTGCGCCTGGCTGCCGGAGACGCCGGTGGCTGCCG
The DNA here is from genome assembly GCF_019977375.1 of Arthrobacter sp. NicSoilB11. Taxonomy (NCBI): domain Bacteria; kingdom Bacillati; phylum Actinomycetota; class Actinomycetes; order Micrococcales; family Micrococcaceae; genus Arthrobacter; species Arthrobacter sp. NicSoilB11. The sequence goes on along the minus strand of NZ_AP024657.1, from coordinate 1,902,326 downwards.
CGATGGACCCTTGCGCCGCGGCGAGCGGATCGGCCAGGACGGTGGCCGCTGCCGTCACCACGCCTGCGGAGGCAAGGACGATGATGGCCGTGATCACCCACCGGGCGATCCTGCCGGCGATGGCCGCTGCGAGCCCGCCTGCCAGGGCCACCAGGGCCAGGGCCGTCACCGTGGTGGCGGCCTTGCTGCCCTGCACCTGGATGGTGCTTTGGGCGGCTCCGGCCTGTCCCACCTGGTTGGGGTCCAAGGTGGCGGTCATCCAGGTCTGGGTGGTGGTGCCGAAGGCGGCCAGCGCCAGGAGGGTAATCAGCATGACCAGGGTGGACTTGCGCGCCCAGACCGGCACGGCCCGGGCCTTGCCGGCTTTGCCGGCCCTGGCCGCCGTATCCGCCTGTCCTGCCTTGGCCGCCTCTTCGGGGCGGCCTGCCGCCATGCCGGAGTCCGGCATCAGGAAGCCGACCCGTCGGGAAGGGATTCCGCGGAAATGTTGTGCAGCGATCCGGCCGTGTGCACGGCGCGCAACGGCGCGGCGGCCTTGTTGACCGTTTCCAGGGCCTCGGTGGGGTTCACGGAGTCTGCCACGATGCCACCCCCTGCCTGGACGTAGGCGCGTCCTTCGCGGATCAGGGCGGACCTGATGGCGATGGCCATGTCCATGTCGCCGGCGAAGTCGAGGTAGCCCACCACGCCGCCATAGATGCCGCGGCGGTGCGGTTCCAGCTCGTCCAGCAGCCGCAGGGCACGGGGCTTGGGTGCGCCGGAGAGGGTGCCGGCCGGGAAGGTGGCCTTCAGCACGTCATAGGCTTTGGCCTGCGGAGCCAAGCGGCCCACCACGGTGGACACCAGGTGCATGATGTGGCTGAAGCGCTCCACCTCCATGAACTGGGTGACGTCCACGGTGCCGGCCACGCAGACCTTGGAGAGGTCGTTGCGGGAGAGGTCCACCAGCATCAGGTGTTCGGCACGTTCCTTTTGGTCGGCGAGCAGTTCCTCGGCCAGGGCCTTGTCCGCCTCGACCGTCTTGCCGCGCGGACGCGAGCCGGCGATGGGGTGGGTGATGACTTCCTCGCCGGTGACCGTGACCAAGGCTTCGGGCGAGGAGCCGACGATCGAGTACTCGCGGCCCTCGGCGTCGGCCAGGCTGAAGATGTACATGTACGGGCTGGGGTTGGTGTTGCGCAGGACCCTGTAGACGTCCAGCGCGGACGCCTTGCACTCCATCTCGAACCGGCGCGAAATCACCACCTGGAAGACCTCGCCGTCCACGATCGCTTCCTTGCCGCGGTCCAGCGCCGCAAGGTATTCAGCCTCGTCCCAGCGTTCCTGGACGCTGGAGGCAAAGTCCAGGGCCGCCGGCGTCAGGACGGAGACCGGCTGCAACACCGGGGTGCTGATTTTGGCCAGGAGTTCCTTGACCCGGCGCACGGCGTCGTGCCAGGCCTCGTCAACGCGTTCGGAACTGTTGTCGAAGTTGATGGCGTTGGCGATGAGCAGGACCGTACCGTCCACGTTGTCATGCACGGCCATGGCGGTGACCAGATTCAGGGCCATTTCCGGCAGCTGCAGGTCATCCTCGGGCGGGCTGACCAGCCGTTCCCAGTGCCGGACGGTTTCCCAGCCGAGGAAGCCCACCAGCCCGGAGGTAAAGGGCGGCAGCCCTTCGAAACGGTCGGTGCGCAGCGCCTCCACGGTGTCTCGGATGGCGTCCACCGGACTGCCGCTGACCGGCACGCCCGCGGGCGGCTGGCCCAGCCAGTGCGCCTGGCCGTCCTTGGTGGTCAGGGTGGCACGGGACTTGGCGCCGATGAAGGAGTACCGGGACCAGGCTCCGCCCACCGCTGCCGATTCCATCAGGAAGGTGCCGGGCTGACCCTGCGCCAGCTTCCGGTACAGCCCGATGGGGGTTTCGGCGTCGGCAAGGACCTTGAGCCGGACGGGAATGACGCGGCTGTGGCCGGCAAGTTCCCGGAATTCCTCGAGGCTCGGGCTGATGGTTCCAAGGTCCTGCATGGTTATGCTTGTCCGCCTGTTCTTCGAAAGGGCCGGCATTGCCGGGCGCCTTGGTGTGCTTGCTGGAGTGGCCGGGGCTGTGGAGGAAGCCCGGCCGGGCAGCGTGTCCGCCTAGCCTGCGTGGCCTGCCACCACGTCGAGGTCCCTGCCGTCGAAGCAGGTGCGGGTGCCCGTGTGGCAGGCCGCGCCCACCTGGTCCACGCGCACCAGCAGTGCGTCGCCGTCGCAGTCCATGGCCACGGATTTGACCCATTGCACATGCCCAGAGGTATCACCCTTGCGCCAGTACTCCTGCCGTGAGCGGGAGTAGAAGGTCACCCGGCCGGTGGTCATGGTGCGGTGCAGCGCCTCGTCGTCCATCCAGCCAAGCATGAGGACTTCGTTGGTGTCGTACTGCTGCACCACCGCGGCCACCAGGCCGGCGGCGTCGCGCTTGAGTGCCGCGGCTACCTCCATGGGCAGCGGGCTGGCCGGGACGGATTCCCCGGACGACGGCGGCACGGATGCCACAGGCTGGGACACGGCGGATCCTGCGGTGGGGACGGGGGTTGGCTGCTCAGACATCGGGTCAAGTCTAGTGCCTTCACGTGCCCGTCCTCCTGTTGTGAACAACGGCACGCCACCTGCCCCGGCGCTGCTGCCCAACTCCGCGCCTGTCGTGCTAGTTTTCCAAGTGATGCATTTCGTCGAACCGTCCCGAGAAGTCCTGGCCGAAACCCTGCTTGCGGCCGGCCCTGATGCGCCCACACTGTGCAAGGGCTGGCGTACCAGGGACCTTGCCGCGCACCTTTACCTGCGCGAGCGGAAGGCCGCCGTCGGGCTCGGTTTGATCATCAAGCGCCTGGCCAAGGCCTCGGACCAGGCAACCGCCAAGCTGGCAGCCAAGCTGACCACCAACGAGGACTACGCCCGGCTGGTCAACACCTTCCGCGCCGGTCCGCCGGCGCTGTCGCCGATGAAGATCAAGGCACTGGACGAAAGTTCCAACCTGATCGAATACTTCGTGCACACCGAGGATGTCCGGCGGGCCGTGGACCGGTGGGCGCCCAGGGCACTTGATGAAGCGTACTCTGACGCACTGTGGGACGAACTGGTCAAGCGTGCCGCCATCCTCTACCGCGGCGTGGACCTGGGCATTGTCCTGGTCCGTCCGTCCGGTCCGCGGCATGTTGCCAAGCGCGCCCCCGTCTCGGTGGCGATCGTCGGCGAGCCGGGCGAACTGCTGATGCACGCCCACGGCCGGACACGCCACGCGCTGGTCACCTTCGAAGGCCAGCCCGACGCCGTCGCCCTCCTCCAGTCAGCCGAAGTAGGCCTCTGACCCAACTGGGTCGCAATTGTTGTCGTTATGAGCGTTCATAACGACAACAACTGCGAGTCAGTCGGGTTAGCGGACTTCGAAGCCGGCTTCCCGGATCGCTTCCTTGACCTGGGACATCATGTTGTCCGGTCCCCAGTGGAAAATCGAAGCCGCCAGGACGGCGTCCGCGCCGGCTGCGACGGCCGGCGGGAAGTGTGCGGGCTCTCCGGCACCGCCGGACGCGATGATCGGGACCCTGACGGCAGCCCGGACCAGCTTGATGAGTTCGAGGTCGAACCCGTCCTTGGTGCCGTCGGCGTCGATGGAGTTCAGCAGGATCTCACCCACCCCGCGGTCGGCCGCTTCCCTGGCCCACTCGATGGCGTCGATGCCGGTGCCGGTGCGGCCGCCGTGGGTGGTCACTTCGAATCCCGACGGCGTGGGCTGGGACCCCGGGCGGGTGCGGCGGGCGTCAACGGACAGGACGAGCACCTGGGAACCGAAGTGCCGGGTGATTTCGTCGATGACGTCGGGCCGGGCCACGGCCGCGGTGTTGATGGAGGCCTTGTCGGCGCCGTAGCGCAGGAGCTTGTCCACTTCCGCCACGCCGCGGACGCCGCCGCCCACCGTCAGCGGGATGAATACTTCTTCGGCCGTGCGGCGGACAACGTCGAACGTGGTCTCGCGGTTGCCCGAGGAAGCTGTGACGTCAAGGAAGGTCAGTTCGTCGGCGCCGGCGTTGTCGTAGCGGTGGGCGAGTTCCACGGGGTCGCCGGCATCGCGCAGGCCCTCGAAGTTGACGCCCTTGACGACGCGTCCGGCGTCGACGTCGAGGCAGGGAATGACGCGTACTGCTACTGCCATGGGGTACTCCTGGAGTCTGTGTTGGTTGCTGCGGTGCCGGCTCAGATGCGGCAGGCGTGGATGCTGCTGACCAGGATGGCGCGGGCGCCGAGGTCGTACAGTTCATCCATGATGCGGTTGGTTTCCTTCTTGGGAACCATGGACCGGACGGCCACCCAGTCGGAGTCGCGCAGCGGCGAGACCGTGGGCGATTCGAGGCCAGGCGTCAGGCCGGCCGCCTTCTCCACGAGTTCCTTGCGGATGTCGTAGTCCATCAGCACGTACTGGCGTGCCACCAGGACGCCCTGGAGCCGGCGGATGAGGACGTCGATTTCCTTGGCGGTGCCGTTGGCGGCGCCCCCGTTGCCGGTGCGGCGGATCAGGACGGCCTCGGATTTAAGGATGGGGTCGCCGAAAATTTCCATGCCGGCGGCCTTGAGGGTGTTGCCGGTTTCCACGACGTCGGCGATGGCGTCGGCAACGCCCAGGCGGACCGAGGATTCAACCGCGCCATCCAGCCGGACCACCTTGGCGTTGATGCCGCGTTCGGCCAGGTAGTTGCGCAGCAGGCCATCGTAGCTGGTAGCCAGGCGCTTGCCTTCGAGTTCCTCCACCTTGCTGAAGTCGCCGACGGGTCCGGCAAAACGGAAGGTGGAGCCGGCGAAACCCAGCGGCAGCAGCTCTTCGGCTTCCACGCCGGCGTCCAGGAGCAGGTCGCGTCCGGTGATGCCGACGTCGAGCGTTCCCTGGCCGACATAGACCGCAATATCGCGGGGGCGGAGGAAGAAGAACTCGATTTCGTTGTCAGGGTCCACCATGACCAGTTCGCGTGTGTCGCGGCGCTGGCGGTAGCCGGCTTCGGAGAGCATGGCGGAGGCGGCTTCGGACAGGGAGCCCTTGTTGGGGACGGCTACTCGCAGCATGGGAAATTCTTTCTGGGGTGGAAGGTCTGGGTTTTCAGGCAGTGCAGGCCACGGCGGGCCCGGCGGCAGTGCGCCGGACCGGTGGCTACAGATGCTTGTAGACGTCTTCCAGGGTCAGGCCTTTGGCGAGCATCAGAACCTGCAGGTGGTACAGCAGCTGGGAGATTTCCTCGGCCGCGGCTTCATCGGATTCATATTCGGCAGCCATCCACACTTCGGCTGCTTCCTCAACGACTTTTTTGCCGATGCCGTGAACACCGGACTCCAATTCAGCGACGGTGCGGGAGCCTTCCGGGCGGGTGGCTGCCTTCTCGCTGAGCTCAGCGAACAGCGTCTCGAAATTCTTCACGCCCTCCAGCCTACTTGGTGCAGCCGCAGCGGCGCTTCCCGGGCCGTTGCATGACGGGCGCGATGTGAGCGAATACACACACCGCGCCCGTGCAACAACCTGACGCCGGGTCCGGTGCTGCGCCTAGCTCCGGTACTGCTTGAGGACGACGGCGGTAGCCAGCGCAGCTGTCACGGCCTCATGGCCCTTGTCTTCCTTGGAGCCGGGCAGGCCTGCCCGATCCAGCCCCTGCTGTTCGTTGTCGCAGGTGAGCACGCCGAAACCCACCGGCACGCCCGTGGACACGCTGACGTCGGTGAGGCCCGACGTCGCGGCCTGGCAGACGTAGTCAAAGTGCGGGGTTCCGCCGCGGATTACGACGCCGAGGGCAACAACGGCGTCAAAGTGCGGTGCCAGCCGCGCTGCGGCAACCGGGAGCTCGAAGCTGCCGGGAACCCGCAGCACCGTGGGCTCCGCGATGCCGGCGTCCTTGGCGGCCCGGAGTGCGCCGTCCAGGAGCCCGTCCATGATCTGTGTGTGCCAGCTTGCTGCGATGATGGCCAGTTTCAGCTGCGACGTCTCGGCCGGGTTGAGGGTGCTGAGGTCGATGTCGGGGGCGCCGTGTCCACTCATGGGTTCTTGTTCCGTTCAGTCTTGTTCGTGGTCGAAAGGGGTTTCAGGGGCGGGCACGGGCACGGGAGCCACCCCGGTGTCCAGCAGCAGCCGGTGTTCCATGCGGTCCTTCTTGGTGCGCAGGTAGCGGATGTTCTGTTCGCGGGACGGCACCTCCGTAGGCACCATTTCCACGACCTTTACGCCCGCCTTGGCCAGCCTGTTCTGCTTGTCCGGGTTGTTGCTCAGCAGCCGCACCTCATGCAGGCCCATTTCGGCCAGGATCTGGGCTGCGGCCTTGTAGCACCGGGCGTCAACGGGGAGGCCCAGCTGCTCGTTCGCCTCAACGGTGTCGAAGCCGGCCTCCTGCAGGGCGTAGGCCTTGATCTTGTTGGCCAGGCCAATGCCGCGGCCTTCCTGGCCGCGCAGGTAGAGCAGCGTGCCGCCGTTGTCCCGGATCAGTTCCAGCGCGAAGGCAAGTTGTTCGCCGCAGTCGCAGCGGTAGGAACCGAAGACGTCGCCGGTGAGGCACTCGGAGTGCAGCCGCACCAGTGGTGCTTTACCGTCAGTGGGAGCGTTGGGGGAACTGACGGCGAGGTGTTCCACACCCGTCACCAGGTCCGTCCATGCCTGTGCCACGAACTCGCCGAAGGCCGTGGGCAACTGTACAACCGGCCCTCCGCTGACGGGATGGGGCGCTGCGCCGGACACCGTGTGGTGTTTCCGGTGGCCGTTCTGGTGGCTGTCGTCGCTGGCTGCCGCTGCCGTCATCGCTTCTCCTTCTCTTCGCCCGGCGTTACCCGGACATCCTCACGCTGGGTTCCCCCGGCCCCGGCTTCAAGATACGCCACCAGGTCCTCGATGGAGATCAGGGGGCATCCATGTTCAGCTGCGAACGAACGGAGCCCGTCCAGGCGCATCATTTCACCGTCGTCATACACCACTTCCGCGATCACCCCGACAGGCTCCAGGCCTGCAAGGCGGCACAGATCCACCGCGGCCTCGGTGTGGCCCTGGCGTTCCCGCACTCCACCGTCAACCGCGCGGAGCGGGAAAATATGCCCCGGGCGGGTCACGGATGCAGGACCGGCGTGCGGGTCGGCCAGAATCCGGGCGGTCAGGGCCCGGTCCGTGGCGGAGATTCCGGTGCTGACGCCGGTGGCGGCGTCGCAGGACACCGTGTAGGCCGTGCCTTTGGCGTCCTCGTTGATCACCGTCATGGGAGGCAGTGCCAGCGCATCCGCGCGGTCTCCGGTCAGCGGCACGCAAATGACGCCGGAGCTGTACCGGATGGTCCAGCCCATCAGGGCGGGCGTGGCGTGCTGGGCGGCGAAGATGATGTCGCCTTCGTTTTCGCGGTCCTCGTTGTCGACGACGAGCACGGGCCGGCCGGCGGCCATGGCCCGGACTGCGTCCTCAATGGAGTCCAGTCCCACGGCAGGCGCGGACGTCCGTCCGTCGGTCACAGTGACAGCCTCCGCGGATGCGGCGGGTTCCAGGCGTACGGCGGCGTTCACCGTGCACCTCCTGCAACCGCGGCGCCACCGGTACCGGTTGCTGCATCCGCGTCGCGGAAGGCCAGCAGCCGCTCGGTGTACTTTGCCAGCACGTCGACCTCCAGGTTCACCCGGCTGCCGGTGGTTTTGGTCCCCAGGCCCGTTTCTGCCAGCGTGGTGGGGATCAGGCCTACCTCGAACCAGGGTTCCTGCTCCGAAGCCGGGCTGACGGCCGTCACGGTGAGGGAGACGCCGTCGATGGCGATGGAGCCTTTCTCGGCAATGTAGCGGGCCAGGTTGGCGGGGACGCCAAAACGCAGCCGCTCCCAGTTGCCCTGGGGTTCGCGTTCCAGCAGGACCCCCACGCCGTCCACGTGGCCCTGGACCACGTGTCCGTCCAGCCGGCCGCCCGCGGGAACACAGCGCTCCAGGTTGACCGAATCGCCGGCTGCGAGTTCGCCGATGGTGCTCCGGACCAGGGTCTCCCCCATGACGTCCACGCTGAACTCCTTGCCGTCGATGGCGGTTGCCGTGAGGCAGACCCCGTTCACGGCGATGGAGCCGCCAAGTGCCAGGCCTTCGGTGGAGCCGGGGGCGTGCAGCCGCACGGTGGCGCTGGTGTTACCGTCACGCTCGACGGACAGCACCTGCCCCTGCTCGGCAATAATTCCGGTGAACATCAGTAGCCTCCCTGGGCTTCTTCCGCGCTGCCGCGGGTTGGTGGGTGGTCGAGTGCAACTTTCCGTTGCGGTCTGAGGTGAAGCCTGAGGTCCCGGCCGAGCGTCCGGACGGCGCCGCCGTCGGCCTCGTCCCATTCCCATTGCTGGGCGTCCGGGAGGCTGGTGATGCCCAGCCCGTTCAGGGCGGGGGTGCCGGATCCCAGCAGGGTGGGGGCAAGGTAGACGATGAGTTCGTCTACCAGACCGGCAGAGAGGAAGGAGCTGAGGATCCGTGAGCCGCCTTCCACCATCACATGCCGGATCCCGGCTTTGTACAGCAGGGTCAACGCTTCGCGGGGGTTCCGGGTGGGGAGGTGGACAGCCAGGCCGTCATCGCCGTGGATCGCGGCGTCGTCCGGAATTCCGCGCAGTCCCATGACAGCCCGTACCGGCTGTTTGGGTGCGGGGTCTCCGGAGGGTTCCCGGGCGGTCAGGCGGGGGTTGTCCACCAGCACGGTCTGGGTGCCCACCAGGATGGCGTCGATGCGGCCGCGGATTCCGTGGTTGTCTGCCAGCGACTCAGGGCTGGAGATCCATTGGCTGGTGCCGTCTTCGGCTGCTATCCGGGCGTCCAGGGTCTGGGCGATGTGGAGGGTGACGAACGGGCGCTTGGCGGCGACTGCCTCAAACCACTGGCGGTTCAGGTCCAGGGATTCGTCGGCGCCGAGGCCACTGCGGACCCGGACGCCGGCCGCCCGCAGTGTTGCTGCGCCACCGGCCGCCGGGTCATGGGGGTCGTCGACGGCGTACACCACGTCCGTGATGCCGGCGTCGATGATCGCCTGCGTGCACGGCCCGGTGCGGCCCACGTGGTCGCAGGGCTCCAGCGTGACCACCATGGTGCAGCCGGATAGATCAAGGCCGACGGCGGCGGCCTGGGCGATTGCGTCCGCTTCGGCATGCGCGGTGCCGGCGCCGCGGTGGTAGCCGGTGACAAGTTGGCGCCCGTCAGGACCGACGACGACGGCGCCCACCAGGGGATTCGCTCCGCGCGGACCCTGCAGGGCTGCCTGCAGGGCGTGCTCCATGGCGCGGGTTTCGTCGGCGCTGAAGGCGGTGACCACCCCGGCCGCGGGCTTCAGTTCCACCGGGCCCGTCATGCGGCGGCCGGGACGGATGGGGTGCCTGCCTTGGAGGCGGCAGTATTTTCGGCGGTTAAGAGCCATCGCTGGGGGTTCATGCGTGTCGTTCCTTCCCTGTCGAACCGCGATGGCTCCGGGGATACGACAGCAGAACGTTGCGGACCCAACGGGCCCACTGATACAGCTGTACGTGCTTCTCTCATCCAGACTTTAACTGTCGGTACCGGAATTCCACCGGTTCAACCGTCCGCCGGAATCCTCCTGGGAGGAAGCCGGCTCGCGGGTCGCGGACTGTCACCGCCGGTTCGGACTTACACCGACCCCGGAGCACGTATGTGTGTTGTTATTGTGCCACAACCGGCAGGGGCACCCGGTTATTCCGTCGCCCCGCGTAATGTCCGGCTGCCCTTGTGGCGCAGCAGGTCGATGGCTGCGGCGGGGTCATCGGCGCCGTAGACGGCAGAGCCCGCCACAAAGACGTTGGCGCCGGCCTCGGCGGCGCGGGTGATGGTTTCCTCGGTGATCCCGCCGTCCACCTGGATGGCTACTCCCAGCCCGGAGCCTTCCACGGCTTCGCGGGCCCGGCGGATTTTGGGGAGCGTGACGTCCAGGAAAGCCTGGCCGCCAAAGCCCGGTTCCACTGTCATGATGAGCAGCATGTCCAGTTCCGGCAGCATGTCGAGGTACGGCTCCACGGGGGTGGCCGGGCGAAGCGCCATGCCCGCTTTGGCCCCCCTGCTGCGCAGTTCCCGCGCCAGCTTGATGGGCGCAATGGATGCCTCGGCGTGGAACGTGACCGATGCCAAGCCTGCGTCGGCGAACCCGGGCGCCCAGCGGTCCGCGTCGGCAATCATCAGGTGGGCGTCGAGTGGAACCGGGCTGACGGCCTGGATCCGCTGCACCACCGGCAGCCCGATGGTCAGGTTGGGGACGAAGTGGTTGTCCATGACGTCCACGTGCACGGCGTCGGCGTTGCTGATCCGCCGCAGTTCGGCCTCAAGGTTGACGAAGTCGGCGGAGAGGATGCTCGGGTTGATGCAGCATTGCGTCACAGGGTTGCCTTTCGGATGAACGTGCGTTGGTCGCAGGGAAGTTCCAGCCCGCTGCAGGGAGCGGGCGGGGCTGGTAGCCGCAGGTCGGGAAGCCGGGAATTCTTCCTGATCAGGTTTCTTTGCCTGTCAGGGTTTCTTCTCCTGTCAGGATTTTTTCTGTATCAGGGCCAGGAACATGGCATCGGTGTGGTGGATGTGGGGCCAGAGCTGCGCGGTCAGTTCATGGCCCGCGCCAAGGCTTCCAGTGAGGCTGACTGCGTCAAGTGCGGCGCCGGCATCGAGGAGTTCCAGGTCGCCGCGCTTCCGGAGCACGTCGGCCACAACAGCTGTGGTCTCTGCCGGGTGCGGTGAACACGTCACGTAGGCCACCACTCCCCCGGGCCGAACCGCGGCCAGGGCAGAGTTCAGCAGCTCGCGCTGCAGTGGGCCCAGGTCTGCAATGTCCTTGGGCGAGCGACGCCACCGGGACTCGGGCCTGCGCCGAAGTGCCCCCAGGCCGGTGCAGGGAACGTCCACCAGGACACGGGAGTATTGCCCCGGCTGTTCGGCGCCTACATCCCGGCCGTCGCCGGTCCGGACCTGCCAGCTGTCCTGCGGTACGGCGGACAGTGCCTGGCTGACAAGCTTTGCGCGGTGCGGGGCGGGCTCGTTCGCAAGAAGCGTGGCCCCCCGCTGGTGCGCAAGGGCACCAAGGAGTGCCGCCTTTCCACCCGGGCCTGCGCAGAGGTCGAGCCACGCTTCACCGGCACCATCGGCCGCCTGGCCGAGGTTCACCGCGGCCAGGGCCCTGGCCACCAGCTGGGAACCGACATCCTGCACCCGGAGGGTACCGGCGCGTACGGATGCCAGCCGCCCCAGGTCACCGCCGCTGGAGAGCGCGGAGCCTTCCACCAGTTCCCCGGGGGTGGCACCGTTTTCCAGCGCTTCGTCGAGGCTGCCCAGCCCCGGCAGGGCCACAAGGTTGACCACAGGGGCGGCGTTGTCCGCTTCGAGCAGGTCGTTGATCTCGGCTGCGGGCCGGCCATGGGCCACGAGCGACTGGCGCATTGCCCGGACAATCCATTCGGGGTGGGCGTACCTGAGCGAGGCAATCTTCGTCTCGTCGGTTTCGCCCTCCACCAGCAGGTCCAGCCATTCCTCAAGGGGGTGGGCAGTGACCTTGCGGAGGACGGCATTGATCAGCGCGGAGGGTCCCGCCCCGATGACGGCACGGGCAAGTCCAACCGTCTGGTCCAGTGCGGCGTGCGCGGGGACCCGCATGGCCAGCAGCTGGTGGGCGCCGATACGGAGGGCGTCGAGGACGGCGGGGTCAAGCTGGGCCAGGGGCCGGTCCACGCACCGCGCCAGGATGGCGTCGTAGGTGCCTTGGCCGCGCAGGGCTCCGTAGCTTAGTTCCGTGGCGAATCCGGCGTCGCGTTTGTCCAGCCGGTGGTGCCGGATCCGCGCGGGCAGCACGAGGTTGGCGTAGGCGTCCTCCTCAGCCACGGCACGCAGCACTTCGAAGGCCACCAGGCGGGCTGGATCGGCGCGCCTGGTCCGCTGCGACGGCGCCTGCCCGGTGAAGTTCCGCTGCGGCCCGCGGTTGCGTTCCCGCCCTTTGGCATCCCTTCTGCTGGCATCCCGGGGTCCGCCCTTGCCGCGGCCGCCTCCTCCGGCGCTTCCCCCTCCGCCGGTGTTTGGTCCGCCCGTGTTCCGTCCACCTGTATTACCGCCGGACACGCTCATTCGAACACCACACCCTCCAGTGAAGCCATGCCGCGTGCCCAGTCGGCTGCAGCCATCATCTTTTTCCCAGCGGGCTGGACCCGGGTGAGTTCCACGGCGTGTGAACCTGTTCCCACCAACACGGCTTTCCCCTGCAATGCCACTGAGCCAGGGGCAAGTCCTGAAATATCCGGCCGGAGCCGGACAGGTTCGAGCTTGACCCGCTGCCCGTCCAGCAGGGTCCAGGCGCCGGGCTCAGGGGTGACTCCGCGTGCCTGCCTGTTGATGGCAAGGGCCGGGTGGGACCAGTTAAGGTGTCCGTCCTCCAGGGTCAGCTTGGGTGCCAGGGAGACCTCTCCGGCCTGCGGCTGCGGCGACGCTTTTCCGGCCTCGATGGCGGACAGTGTCTGCGCCAGCAGGACGGCACCGCTGCGGGAAAGCCGCTCAAGCAGGTCTCCTGCCGTGTCCTGGGGCCTGACCGCCTCGGTGAGGGTGCCAAAAACAGGACCGGTGTCGAGTCCCTCTTCAAGCTGGAAGGTCACGGCACCTGTGACATCGTCTCCGGCAATGACGGACCGCTGGACCGGTGCCGCGCCTCTCCAGGCCGGCAGCAGGGAGAAATGCAGATTGACCCAGCCGTGCGCCGGTATGCCCAGGGCCGCAGGTGGAACCAGTCCGCCGTAGGCAACGATGGCCGCGACGTCCGGCTGCACTGCGGCGATGGCGGCGACGGCGTCGGCGTCGACCCGGGCGGCACGGATGACATCAATGCCCAGTTCCCCGGCCCGTTGTGCCACCGGCGACGGCGTCAGTACGCGTTTGCGTCCTACCGGGGCATCGGGACGGGTCAGGACCGCGACCACGTTGAAGCCGGCATTGACGAGGGCGTCCAGGGATGGCACGGCGACGGCGGGCGTCCCCGCGAAGAGGACCCTCACCCTGCTCCGCCAAAGCTGGAGCCGGGGGTGCTGGTTTGGCCAAAGCCGGCACCGCCGAAACTCGATCCCACGTTCTTGGCGCGCTTGGCTGTGGTCCGACCGGCGACGGCGTCGTAATTGGCGTTGCGGATGGACCGCAAGGCAGCCTTCCGGTCTTCGCCTTCGAGGCGGTCGGTGTAGAGGATGCCGTCCAGGTGGTCATTTTCGTGCTGGAAGCAGCGTGCCAGCATGCCCTCCCCGTCGATGGACACCGGATGTCCATGCATGTCCACACCGGTGACCCGGGTGGCGCGGAAGCGGCGGACAGGGAAACCGAGGCCCGGAATGGACAGGCAGCCTTCCACCTGGTCCGGCTGGTAGTCCCCGCTGTTCTCCAGGACCGGATTGATGATGTGCCCTTCCACACCGTCGATGCGGTAGGTGAAGACGCGCTTGCTGACGCCGACCTGCGGGGCGGCAAGCCCTGCACCGTCCACGTCCTCCATGGTTTCGGTCATATCGGCCACCAGTTTGGCAAGCTCGGGTCCGAATTCCGTCACGGGATCGGCAACTGTGCGCAGCACAGGATCACCGATGATGCGGATATTCAGAATAGCCATGCGCTGTTTGTCCTCACGGTTGGCGGCAAAGGGAACCTATCCAGTTTAGGTGCAGTCTCTCCGGGTCCATCCGGCGCTTAGGCGGTACGGGCCTGTGCCAGCGGCGGGGGTGCGATGGGCAGCAGCGCGGTGCCTGCACTGATGGTGTCCGCCGACAGTTCCCAGACCCGGCGCAAGGCGCAGAATTTCCACCAGTGGTGCTTGAGGACTTCGGGGTTGGCACGGACGGGCCGGACCTCCGTCTCCCCGATGGCGACGGCCAGCAGGACCGGGTTTTCGCCGTACTTCCAGGGCTCCCAGGTTCCCGCCTCCGCATCCACCAGGCTTTCCTCCGCCTTCATGCCGGCCACCAGCTGCATCACTACTTTGTCGTCCAGCGGTTTGACCAGGCCGTCGCGCGTTGTGCCCTTGGTCTTGTAGTCGATCAGGCAAATGCGTCCGTTGATGCGCGCCACAAGGTCAAGGGTGCCGGCGTAGCCCACGGTGTTGTTCCAGACCGTGATCTCGGGGGCGATGGGCTCCACCTGGAAGAGCTCCCACCACTCGTCGAAGCGGACCGCGAACGCTTCCTCCCCGTTGGCGGCCAACGCCTCACGGGCCTCCTTCATGGCGTGGGGACGTCCCAGCGCGCGCAAGGCCACCTGCTCGCAGTAATTGTGGACGCGGTCCCCGCGCCGGGCGGCATCATCACGATAGGTTTCCGCAGCCTTGGCCGCACGGTTGATGGCCTGCTTGATTTTGGCCGGGCTGCCCAGGCAGTCCGACAGCAGCGGATCATTGGCCAGGCTGCTGGCACCCATGTAACCGAACCAGCCGTCAAGGCCATGCGGCTGCTGGCTGATAACCGTGGTGATGGAAGGTACGGAAAACTGCTCAGACGTTGACCGTGCGTACATCCGGCCGTATTCGGTGGCGTGGGCGAGAAGCGGATCAGTCATACAAAAGACTCTTTCACAGGGGGCCGACAAAAGCTCCGGGAGGCAGGAGCTGCACATGAAAAAGGCCCGTCTCCGCTGCTGATGAGCGGAAACGGGCCTCTGCGGTGGGCGATACTGGGTTCGAACCAGTGACCTCTTCGGTGTGAACGAAGCGCGCTACCACTGCGCCAATCGCCCCGATGCATTTGAATGCTAGCCCACCTCTGCCCTATTTCAAAAATCGAACAACACACCCCGCTGACCGGTACCGCGCCGCAGCCTCTGCCTGGCCGGGAATCCTCGAAAGCAGCCCGGCGGAGCACAGCCTGCCGCCCCCGGGCGCCCCTGCCGCCGTCGGAAATTACACACCTGTAACTCGCAAACTCCGCGTGGTTGCAGCGATCTGGAGGCACATGCCAGGCGCAGGGCCGGAGCGATTTGGAGAATCCCGGAACCTCCTATATTGTTTTTACTCGTTGGAACGCGAGGAATTGCCGGAAACGGCAGGGAATCAACCCTCCAAAATGCGGACGTAGCTCAGCTGGTAGAGCACCACCTTGCCAAGGTGGATGTCGCGAGTTCGAATCTCGTCGTCCGCTCGCAGGACACTGTCACAGCAAAGGTTCTTCGGAATTGACGCTAACACGGTGGGTTGGCCGAGAGGCGAGGCAGCGGCCTGCAAAGCCGTATACACGGGTTCGAATCCCGTACCCACCTCGGTGAAAACCATGGTTTCCGGATCCTTCGGATGCAATGGGCGATTGGCGCAGCGGTAGCGCGCTTCCCTGACACGGAAGAGGTCACTGGTTCGATCCCAGTATCGCCCACTGGCAAGGCAACTTGCCCGCAGTACCACCGGTTTACCGGTCCATCCTGCACACGCGGACGTAGCTCAGCTGGTAGAGCACCACCTTGCCAAGGTGGATGTCGCGAGTTCGAATCTCGTCGTCCGCTCTCTTACATCCCACAGCCGGTCTTCCGGTTCGGGGCGATTGGCGCAGCGGTAGCGCGCTTCCCTGACACGGAAGAGGTCACTGGTTCGATCCCAGTATCGCCCACCATGTAAAGCAGCTCTGCGGAGCTGCTTTTTTCGTATTCCCAATCCGCTGCAGGCGAATTCCCTTGGCACACCTTTCACGCCCGGATAGGATCGAAGGCGCGAGGAGCGACCTGGCTCCGCGACAGAAGGGAGGTGCTCGTGGGTTTGATTGACGATCTAAAGGGCAAGGCTCAGGGTCTCATCCGCGGCAACGAGCAGGCCATCAAGGACGGCATCAGCAAGGCCGGCGATTTCGTCGACACGAAGACCGGCGGCAAGTACGCAGGCCACGTCGACAAGATCCAGGATGGCGCTTCCAAGCTCATTGACAAGAACGGAACCCCGGGCCAGGCACCTGCCCCCGGACAGGTTCCCCCGGCAGCTCCTGAAAATCCGGTTCCGCCGGTGGACAGGGCTCCGTAAAGGATTTGGCCGGGGCCTTGCCCCAGCACGTCAACGGGGCGCGGGTCCCGCCGCGAGGCGGCGCCCGCGCCTTTGGCGTTTAAGGATGCCATCGGCTGCCCGGCCAGTCTGCCTTTGGCAGCCCCGATTGCCGGTTCCCAAACCCGCGCCGGTAACCTGCCGGGTATGCCCAACTCCCCCGCACCCTCCAGGACAACCAAGGCCGGACTGCCGCGGTTCGACTCCCGGCCCGTTGTCGCCGGGATCGTTACCGCCCTGGTGGGCTTTACCTCGTCCTTTGCCGTAGTCCTCGCCGGCCTCAAGGCGGTGGGCGCCGATTCCACCCAGGCCGCGTCCGGCCTGCTGGCGCTGACCCTCGCCGTCGGGCTGGGCGTCCTGGTCCTCGCCTGGCGCTCCCGGGTTCCGGTGACACTGGCCTGGTCGACGCCGGGTGCGGCGCTGCTGGCTGCAGCGGGAATGCCCGACGGCGGGTGGCCGGCCGCCGTCGGCGCCTTCCTGGCGACAGGCCTGCTGTTGGCGCTGAACGGCATGGTGCCGGCGCTTGGCAAGTTGATGGCGCGGATTCCGTCCCCGCTGGCGCAGGCGATGCTGGCGGGGGTCCTGCTCCAGCTTTGCGTGGCCCCCTTCAAAGCCCTGGGCACGGTTCCCGGTTTTGTGGCGCCGGTGATCCTGTGCTGGCTGGTGATGATGAAGTTCGCTCCGCGGTGGGCGGTGCCCGCGTCTTTGCTCATGGCCCTGGGCGTGATCGGAATTTCCCTGGCGTCCGCCGGGACGCCGGTGGATGCGGGAGGCCTTATGCCCGCACTCGCCTGGACCACGCCGGCGTTCAGCCTGCAGGCCCTGGTGGGCATCGCCGTCCCCTTGTTCGTGGTGACCATGGCGTCGCAGAACGTTCCCGGGGTGGCTGTCCTGCGGTCATTCGGATATGACACTCCGTGGCGGCCGGCGATGCTGGTCACGGGAGCGGGGACTGTTGCGGGGGCTCCCTTCGGCGGCCACGCCATCAATCTTGCAGCGCTCAGCGCGGCGCTGGCCGCGGGCGGGGAAGCAGGCGGGGACCGGAGCAGGCGGTGGGTTGCCGGCTTCACCTCCGGGCTGGCCTACCTGGTGCTTGCCGCTTTTTCCGCTGCCTTGGTGGCGGTGGTGAACCGGGCGCCGGGCGGGATGCTCGAAGCAGTGGCCGGGTTGGCCCTGCTGGGAACCCTTGCGTCGGCGATTTCGGCTGCCCTGGCGGACACGGAAGACCGCATCGCCCCGGCCGTCACGTTCCTGATGGCGGCCTCAGGCCTGGCATTTGCCGGAATCGGTTCCGCGTTCTGGGCGCTCATTGCCGGGCTTGCGGTGCGGTGGGTGCTGCAGCCACCGCGCAGCGGGACCGCCTCTTAGGACGGTTCGTGGTTCTGCCCTTCACGCGCCAGGGCGGTCAGGCGGGACACGGCGCGGAAGTATTTCTTCATGTACCCGCCGGTCATCATTTCCTCGGTGAACAGCTGGTCGAAGGGGACGCCGCTGGCCAGGATGGGAACGTCCTTGTCGTAGAGCCGGTCCGCCAGGACCACGAACCGCAGCGCCACAGCCTGCTCCTTGATGGTTTCCACGTTGCGCCACACCACGCCGTCAATGCCGTCGATCAGTTGGCGGTAGCGGCTGGGGTGGACACCGGCCAAGTGGTGGATGAGGGTGGAGAATTCGTCCTGGGCAACCGTCTTGCCGTCGAACTCCGCCTTCATGTGGGCGTTAAGTTCGCTGTTTCTCAGCGGGGCCGGTGCGGCGGGGAGGCCGCGGTGGCGGAAGTCCTCGCCGTCGATGCGGATGACCTCGAACTGGTCCGCCAGGACCTGGATTTCGCGCTGGAAGTCTACGGCGGCAAAGCGGCCGTCACCCAGGGAACCCGGCAAGGTGTTGGACGTGGCGGCGAGCTTGACGCCGGCGTCGGCCAGTTCCCGCATGAGCCGGGACATCAGGACGGTGTCGCCGGGATCGTCCAGTTCGAATTCGTCGATGCAGACCAGCTTGTAGCTGCTCAGGGCGTCAACGGTCTTGCGGAAGGACAGGGCGCCCACGAGGTTGGTGTACTCCACGAACGTGCCGAAAGCCTTGGGGCCCGGCGAGGCATGCCACAGCGAAGCGAGCAGGTGGGTCTTGCCCACGCCAAACCCGCCGTCAAGGTAGATGCCGGCACGGGAATCGTCCTTTTTGCCGAACAGCTTCTTGAACAGCCCGCCTCCGTTGCCCGACCCCACGCCGTCGGCAAACCCTTCCAGTTCGCGCACGGCGGCGGCCTGGCTGGGCTGCTTGGGGTCCGGGCGGTAGCTCGCAAAGGAGACCTCCCCGAACCGCGGCGATGGGTAGAAGCCCTTGAGGAGTTCGTCCACCGAAACTGCCGGAGTGCGGGCGGCAAGCTGTTCGATCTGTACCAAGGTGGTCCGTTCTGCTGGTGGTTGGTCCCCAGAAAGGATACCGGCAATGCGGACCGGACCCGGGCTGGTTGCCTCCCTCCCGACCGAGGGCGTGACGAAGGCAACATTTCGTCCTATTAACGGAATACGGACAACGTCATGGGCGCTGGCTAGGGTGGGAACAGGTTCCAATGCATGTTCCACGGTTTCCCGTGCTCTTACTGAAAGGCCAAGCCATGCCCTACCCGGTTGAACAGAATGAGAAGTTCGCAGCCTACGCCCACCCGGAGCGGCTCGTTTCCACGGAGTGGCTCGCGGCTGCCATCAAGGACGGCGCAGTGGCCAATGGCGGGCTGGTGGTGGTGGAGTCCGACGAGGACGTGCTGCTGTACGAGACCGGCCATATCCCCGGTGCCGTCAAGATCGACTGGCACACCGACCTGAACGACGAAGTGTCCCGCGACTACATTGACGGCGCGGCCTTCGCTGAGCTGGCGGCGTCCAAGGGCATCTCCCGGGACAGCACCGTGGTCATCTATGGCGACAAGTCCAACTGGTGGGCCGCATACGCGCTCTGGGTCTTCACGCTCTTTGGCCACCAGGATGTCCGGCTGCTCGACGGCGGCCGGGACAAATGGATCGCCGAAGGCCGCGAGCTGACCAAGGACCGGCCTGCCCCCGCCCGGGGCAGCTACCCGGTGGTTGAGCGCGACGACGCCCCAATCCGCGCCTTCAAGGACGACGTCCTGGCTCACCTGGGCAAGCCCCTCATCGACGTCCGCTCCCCCGAGGAATACACCGGCCAGCGCACCCACATGCCTGCCTACCCGGAGGAGGGCGCCCTCCGCGGCGGCCACATCCCCACTGCGGCATCCATTCCCTGGGCCCGTGCCGCCGCAGCTGACGGCACCTTCCGCAGCAGGGAGGAACTGGAGGCCATCTACCTGGGCGAAGCCGGGCTGTCCGAGGGTGACGACGTCGTGGCGTACTGCCGCATCGGCGAGCGGTCCAGCCACACCTGGTTCGCCCTGAAGTACCTCCTGGGCTTTGATTCCGTCCGCAACTACGACGGATCGTGGACCGAGTGGGGCAACGCCGTGCGGGTGCCGATCGTCAAGGGCGCCGAGCGTGGTTCCGTTCCCGTCGCCGTCGGAGCCTGACGCAGGACCACCCGCGTAGACTTGGAACGATGACTACTCAAGCTTTGCCTTCCGCCCTGGCGGCAATCGTGGACGACTTCCAGGCCTTGTCCGAACCCGAGAGGCTGCAGCTGCTGCTGGAGTTCTCGGAAGGACTGCCGGAGCTCCCCGACCGGCTCAAGGACCACCCCGAACTCCTGGAGCAGGTGGTGGAGTGCCAGTCGCCGCTGTTCCTCACCATCGAGACAGAGAAGAACGACGCCGGTCCCGCCGGCGCCGTGCGGCTGTACTTCAAGGCCCCGGCTGAGGCTCCCACCACCCGGGGTTTTGCCGGCGTCCTGCACGAGGGACTGGACGGCCTGTCCGCGGAGGAGATCCTGTCCGTGCCGGACGACATGCCGGAGCTGCTGGGGCTCACCCGGGCCATCACCCCGCTGCGCATGAGGGGCATGACGGCCATGCTGGGAAGGATCAAGCGCAAGGTGGCCGCAGACGCCAAGGTCGCCTGACCCCCCCCTCCATGGCACGCAGGAACGGCTCCCAGGGAACCCCGGCCACAGAGGCTTTGACCGCGGCCGGGGTTCCCTTTGTGCTCCACCCCTACACCCACGATCCGGCGGCCGCGAGCTATGGCACCGAGGCCGCCGAGGCCCTCGGCATTGATCCGTCCCGCGTCTTCAAGACGTTGATGGTGGACGTGGAGGGCCGGCTGGCCGTGGGCATCGTACCTGTCAGCGGAACCCTCGACCTGAAGGCAATGGCTGCCGCACTCGGAGCCAAGAAGGCTGCCATGGCTGATCCCGCAGCGGCCCAGCGGCGCACAGGCTATGTGCTGGGCGGCATCTCCCCGATCGGCCAGCGCCAGCCCTCCCCCACGGTCCTGGACTCCTCCGCGTTGCGGCTGGAGACGATGCTGGTGTCCGGGGGGCGCCGCGGCCTGGACATCGAGCTAGCTCCGGCCGACCTCATCCGGCTGACGGAAGCTGTTGCGGCGCCCATTGGTTCGCCGGCTGCGGGCAACTCCCGTCCATAGCAGTGCAGGGGCTGGGAGCCTCTGGCTACTCGATGACGTACCGCTGCATCATGTCGTTGTCCTCGTGCTCCAGGATGTGGCAGTGCCAGACGTATTCACCCGTGAAGGATGAGCCGATGGCCAGTGGGTCACCTCCTGCAGCGGCTGCACCGAAGGGGACGCGGATCCGCGTCACTTCGCCAGGCATCGCCACCACGGTGTCCTTCCATCCCTGTTCATTGGCCGGCGCGGCCTTGGGACGGCCGATCAGGAAGGGCTTGACCGGTACAGCGCACCCCCTTCCGGGCGTGACGAGTCCGGTTTTGGGGTCCACGAAGTCCGTGGCCTCCAGGTAGGAGTCGGCATCGAACTTCTGCCGGTTGAGCACCTGGAACTGGGTGAAGTGAAGGTGGATCGGGTGGGCGTCCACGGTGGTGTTGATGAGTTCCCACTGTTCCAGTGTGTCTTGCTTCACCACCGTGATGTCGGGGCTGTCGAACATCCTGTTGTTCAGCAGCGCCATGATGGGAACGTCATCGGTGTTCGCCACTTCCACCAATGCCATGGACCTGGTGGCCACGGTGGGCAGTTCCACGAGCCGGGTGAGAGGCTCGGACCGCAGCTGGGCCGGCAGCGGCACCGTATAGCCGGGCTCGGAGAGGACAGTGAACTGCATGATTTGTGGGAGCGGGATGGCGCCGCGCTGGACAGATTCCGGCCCGTTCGGGAAGGGCACCCGGGCACTGTTGGCCAGGACCACCTTCGAACCTGCCTTCAGCCCGGCGAAGTCCACCACAATGTCTGCCCGCTCACCGGGTCCCATGACCAGCCTGTTGAGCCTGACCGGGGCGTCCAGCAGGCCGCCGTCGGACCCTATCTGGTGGAAAGTGACTGCGGTGCCGTCCGCGATGAACTTGAAGTCGTAGAACCGCGCGTTGGAGCCGTTGAACATCCGGAAGCGGTACTTGCCGCGGGCCACGTCCAGGTTGGGCCGGCATTTTCCGTTGACCGTGGCAACATCGCCGAAGAACTCAGGGGCCCAGGGCCGGGCTGCGCCGTCTGCGTCCACTAGTTCAGGGTTGGGCGGGTAGGCAAACGAGCCGTCCGGGTTGAACATGCGGTCCTGGATGACCAGCGGCAATTCATATGGCGGCGGTGGAAGATGTGTCCCGTCGCCGGTGTCGATGCCCGTACTGCGGGTGTCCCGGAGCAGGTAGCCACCGGCCAGCCCGGCGTAGACATTCAGGCGGGTGAGGCCCAGCGCGTGGTCGTGGTACCAGAGGCCGGCCGCATCCTGGTTGTTGCCATAGTGGTAGGTGTACGAGGCGCCGGGCCGGAAAGTCTGTCCAGGGCCGCCGTCGGACGTTGGTGCAGTGTTGCCGCCGTGGAGGTGGACAGCCGTCCTGGGAGATTGGGCGTCGTTGCTGCCAGGCGGGACCAGTTCCGGGTCGATGGCGAAGGCAAGGGGATGCCGCCCAATATCGTTGTGGACTGTGAGGCTCAGGGGTGTACCCTTCCGGGCGATGATGACCGGCCCCAGGTAACTCCTGGTTGATGCAGCGTCCTGGTACGTCAGCGTGTCGGTCAGGCCCATTTCGGCCTGGAAGCGGTGGCGGGAGTTGCGGGCCCACAACTCAAGGTTGCCGCCGGACCGCATGTCGATAACCCCCAGGTCGGCGAGCGCGGGAAGCTGCTCCGTAAAGGTGCCGGGCGGGGAAACAGGGGCCGCCAGTCCCGGGCTGGCCCCGGATCCATAAGCCTGGGTCAGAACACCTGCACCGGCCACAGCGCCGGCCTGCAGCAGTTGTCGTCTTGTAATGCGCATTTTGGGGCCCCATTTCTTCGCAGCGGTATCCCCCCTTGGGCAGCAGGATAAACCTGTGCTTTAGTCCGTCATAGGGTCACGGGTCCCCTCTGTAAGGGGGTGGGCCACCCCGGTATGCCCTCCAGTCCGCCCCGCGGCCCGGCCGGTGAAATGGTCCATGGTTTGGTTGACCCCCAGCACATCCATGACCCGGTCGAAGACGCCAACCGGAAGGACCCGCAGGGCCGGCAGCAGGTTCACGATGGGCGGCAGGACCAGCTTTCGGCGCCCGGCTTCGATGGCATCCAGGACCTTGGTTGCCACCTGCTCTTCCTGGAGGATGGGAAGAAGCAGGGGCCAGCGCGTCCGGACGCCGTCGAACATCCCCGTGTCGATGTAATAAGGGCACACCGCCAGCGTATTGACACCAATTTTTCCAGCGCGGAGCTCGGCACGGAGTGATTCGTTGAAACCGAAGGCGGCAAACTTGCTGGCGGAATAGTCTGTCTGGCGGGCGACGCCCACCAGGGCTGCAGCACTGGCAATGGTGACCACGGTTCCCCGCCGGCGGTCTACCATTCCGCCCAGGAAGCCGCGGGTGACCCAGTACAGGGCCATGACGTTGACCTTCATGGTCCTTTCGATGGCTTCTTCCGTGGCGTCGAGGAGTGCCAGGCCGCTGACCACTCCGGCGTTGTTGACCAGGATATCCACGGGTCCGGCAACAGCCGCCGCGGCCTTCACGCCCCCACGGTCCGTGACGTCCACGGCATGGGCTTCGGCCAAACCGCCGGCAGCCCGGATCTCGTCGCGCACCGCCGTGCCGCGTTGGACGTCCACATCCCAGATCACCACCCGGCTTCCGCGCCGGGCTGCTCCAAGCGCCAGGCGGCGGCCCAGCCCGCTGCCGCCTCCCGTGATCAGCACAGTTGCGCCGGAAAGCCTGGTTCCCTGGGGCATATCAGTCCTCCTGCGATGTTGGCGGCGCGTGTCCCGGCGCCACGGGCAGTGTCCTTTGACGGCTTCGGGGTACGCGGCCCATCACCCTGATGGCCCCTTTCATGATCCGTGCGTAGGTCCGGTTGGACATGCCGGGAAGGGGTGCAACACGGAGCAGCCGCTGCACGGCGATGGTCTGCGGCTCGGTGTACTTGAGGATGCCTTCCCGGCCGTGGCGGCGGCCTGCGCCGGACTCCTTCATGCCCCCGATCGGTGCATCATGGGATGCCCAGGTGGCTGCGTAGCCTTCATTGACATTGACCGTTCCCGTCAGAAGCCTGCGGGCCACTGCCTCGCCCCGCCGGGCCGACCAGACGCTGGCATTCAGTCCGAAGTCGGAATCGTTGGCCAGGGCAACGGCTTCGTCGTCGTCCGTTGTGCGGTAGACGGCCACCACCGGCCCAAAGGTCTCTTCCCTGGCAAGGAGCATCTCCTGCGTGACTCCCGTCAGGACCGTTGGCTCGTAGAACAGCGGCCCCAGATCCGGCCGGTGCCGTCCGCCGGTGACCAGTTGGGCTCCTTTGGCGAGCGCATCCTGGACGTGGCGGTCAACCCGTTCCAGCTGCCCCGGGCTGATGAGGGATCCCATGCCGATGTCCCAGTCCGGTCCGGGAGCCACGCGGATGCCTTTCACCGCGGCCGCGAAGGCGGCCAGGAAGCTGTCATGGACGTCTGTGTGCACGTAGATCCGTTCGATGCTGACGCACAGCTGTCCGGAGTTGGAAAAACAGGCGTGTACCGCGCCGGCGGCGGCTTTGCCCACATCCGCATCGGCCAGGACCAGCATGGGGTTCTTGCCGCCGAGTTCGGCCGAGAAGCCGATCAGCCGCTCACTGCACTGCCGCGCCACCGTCTTGCCGGTCTGCGAGGATCCGGTGAACATCAGAAAGTCGACCCGCGCGATCAAGGCAGGGCCAATTGCAGTGCCGGGCCCTGTGACCACTTGGAACAGGCCTGCGGGAAGCCCCGCCTGCCGGAGCAGTTTGAGCATCAGCAGGGCGGTGAAGGGCGTCTGCGAATCCGGCTTCAGGACGATGCCGTTCCCGGCCAGCAGGGCCGGGACGGCGTCCGAGACCGCAAGGGTCAGCGGGTAGTTCCAAGGGCTGATGACCCCCACCACTCCCTTGGGAAGACGGTGTTCGGTGGTGCGGGTCAGGACCGGCGCGGCGCCCTTCCGGCGGCGCGGCCCAAGGTGCCGTTCTGCGGTGCGCGCGTAGTAGTCCGCCGTCAGGACCACGTCCGCAAGTTCCTCAAAGGCGCTCAGCCGGGACTTGCCGCTCTCTGCCTGCACCAGGTCCAGGATGTCCTGCTCCCGGTCCAGCACCAGCCGGCGGAAGCGCCGGATCACGCTGCAACGGTCTTCGACGGAAACGCCTGCCCAGTACCGCTGCGCCACGCGGGCAGTTCCGACGGCGGCATCAACGTCGGGTGCGCTGCACACGGGCACTTCGCCCACAAGCGTGCCGTCAAAGGGTGCGTGCGAAGCCTGCGTCGGGGCGCCCGGTGCTGCCGCAACCAGCCTTGACAGTCCCGCGGCGAGATCCCGGCCCCGCGCGCTCAAGGCCGCCGTCCCGGGCTGTTGTTCGTGGAGTTGGTCCGCCATGTCACGCCCCCGCAGCGGTGTGCCCGGCCAGCGTTCCAGGGGTGAGCCCCGTGCCGGGGTTGAGGCGCGGAGCGAGCTGCTGCCGGAGCCAGGCCTTAACCAGCCGTTCCCAGCGCTCGGGGTCCACATTCCATTCCTTGGTGTGCCGTGCGTGGTTGAACGTCTCGAACGTGACCATCTCCGGGTTCCGTTCGGCCAGGAGCGCGGACGGTCCGTAGGGCACGTACTCGTCGTCAACGCTGTGGATGATCAGCGTGGGTGTCCGCAGCTCCACGGCCCGGGACACCCAATCCATGACCTTCAGGTCCACCGGTGCCGACAGGCCGGTCAGGCGGCGCCCCAGCGGGTGGCCCAGCATCAGCTGCCCGTAGCGGCCCACCAGCGACGGAATCCGGTTCAGCTGTGCATGGTGCGCCAACACGGTCACCCAGTCGATCACGGGTGCGTCAAGCACCATGGCCCGGATCAGGTGCCGGTACCGGGAAAGGTCCGCGGTCTGCAGGCAGATGGCCCCTCCCATGGACCAGCCGAACAGGACAATTTCCTCGGCCCCCTCGGCCAGCGCATACTCAATGGCGGCTTCGATGTCCTGCCACTCCGTGGAGCCCAGGCCGTACCGTCCGTCATCGGCCGACGGCGCCAGCCCGTCGTTGCGGTAGGACACCAGCAGGCTGGTCAGGCCCAACTCCAGTGCCGGTCCCACCGCCCGCAGCGCTTCCTGCCGGGTGGCTCCGCGGCCGTGCACCATGATGGCCCAGGTGCGGGCTGTCCCCTTGGCCCGGACCAGCCAGGCCGGCGCTCCCCCGCGCTCCACGGGTATCAGTACGTCCTCGGCAGGAATTCCGACGGCGGCCGGGTCAGGGTAGGTCGCGCCGCTCCACCATCCCCAGCGGGCCGTGGACAGGTCGCCGCTGTAGACGGCTTCGACCTCGCGCAGGACCGTGCGTTCGGCCGGCGAGTAGGAGATGATGCGGCCGATCCGCGCGTGGCCCTTGCCGCCGTCGAAAAAGAATCCGTAAACCCCATCCACGGTGGTGTCGTCGTTGGCGGCCAGGATCACCTGCTGCTTCTGCCCGTCCCGGATTACGGCCAGCAGTTCCTTGTCCGCTGCCCGTTGCCGGGCCGGGGTAATGACGCGGCGGGCAAAGTACACGGCGAGCGCGGACGAACCGGCGCCCAGCAGGCTGGCCACGGAGCCGCCGGCGACGGCTCCGCCGATGGCCCACTTCGCCCCCGGTGACATTCCGCCGGAATCCCTGGTGGTTGCAGTCATTGCAGGGCGCGCTCGCCGGAAAGGTGCCATGGGACTATTCTTACCGGCGTTGCCGCCGATACCCGCATTCCCGGGCAGGAACGGCACGGCGGCGCACGGCTCTCCGGTCGTGTTCCGGCACTTTCTCCAAGTGCGGTGCGGGCGCCCCCGAGCGGCGCTAGGCTAAGGCCATGAGTGATCCGATCATCATCCTGACCGAAGAACCCCTGGGCGCGGACGACCGCGTGAACATTGAACGGCTGGTGGATGGGTCGGACAGCCGGCTGCTGGTCCTGGTCCCTGCGAACACCGAGCGCCACCTGCTCGTGGACTTCCTCGAAAACCTCTCCATGCTGGACGTTGCCAAGGCATTCCGGGAACTCGCCGGCCGCAACCCGGACGCCGCCGCCGAGCGGGCGCACGCGGATGAAACGCTCGCCACCTCGCTTGCCGCGCTGGAGGGCCTGGGCTCGGGTGTGAGCGGCCAGGTGGTGGAGGGGAAGGCGGTGGACGGCCTTGTGGCGAAGGTCCGGGAAACCGGCGCCTCGCAGGCCGTAGTGATCACCAGGCCGCATGCCGTGGCCGATACCTTCCACACCGACTGGGCCAACAAGGCGCAGGACCAGCTCGGTGTCCCTGTGCTCCACCTGTACGCGGGCTCGGGATTTATCGGCGACTCCTGAGCGTTGGGAATGCTATGAGCATCTTTGGAAACAGCATCTTCGGTAACAAGTCGGCAGGCGTTGTTGGCGGGGCACCGGCCAATGCCACGCAGGACCCTGCCCGGCATGACCCTGCCACACAGGACACCCCTCAGCAGGACACCGGCATCCCGGAAACTGTCGTCAGGAAGAGCGATGAACAGTGGCGGGAGGAACTGACGCCGGAGGAGTACCACGTGCTGCGGCAGGCCGGAACCGAGCGCCCTTACACCGGTGAGTACTGGGATACCCACACAGAGGGTGTGTATCAGTGCCGGGCGTGTGGCGCCGAACTGTTCACCAGCAACGAAAAGTTCGACTCGCACTGCGGCTGGCCTTCCTTCTGGGCTCCGCTGGCTGAGGGGAATGTGCGCTACATCCACGACAGGACCCTGGGCATGGAAAGGATTGAGGTGCGGTGCGCGTCGTGCGACTCGCACCTGGGCCACGTCTTTGAGGGCGAGGGGTATGGAACGCCCACCGACCAGCGCTACTGCATCAATTCGGTGTCACTCCGGCTGGTGGCCAGGGATGATGCCGGGGACAGTACGCCGGAAAGCTGAGCCGGAGAGGGCAGCGTTCCGGGACTGATCCCACAGCGGAGGGACAGTCTCGGTCCTTCCCGGAAACCATCGAGGCTAAGCGTTTCTTACGAATGAGTTGTTTTGGCATAAGTCCTGCTGGTTGCTTGTTACGCTCACCGGAGAAGCAAGCAACCAGAAAGGCAGCCGACGATGACAGAGACCCTGACCACCGCCGTCACCGGGATTTCCGCACAGGACCACGACTGGCTCCGGCTCAAGGCCGCCGCCACCGCACTGCAGGCGCTCCAGGTCCAGGACGGGTCCGTCCCCAACCCCGCGGACCACGGGGAGGCAGCGCAGTACGTGGATGCCATTGTGGCCGCCATCCGGGCCCTGGCCCCCGCCTTTCCGCACGACGCCGACTACCTGGACGCCGCCTGCAAAGACTTCGAGGCATGGGCCGCCGGCGGCTTTCCTGTCCCCGACTTCCTCTCCTCGCTCCTGGCCTTCCAGCCGCAGGAGCACCGCCGCGACGGGCTGCAGCACCTTGTGGTGTTCCCGATGTACACCCAGAACGGCAGCAGCAACAGGCTGGTGGAGGCTGTGCTGGTGGAGGTCATCTGGCCCGAATTCATCGCCGGACTGGAGGCCGGGGACTACTCGAACAAGCTGTTCGTCCCCATCCGGTTCGTCGACTTCACTCCCGGCTACGACACGAACTCGGCCGTCCTCTTCCCCGAGACTGTGGCCGTCAGCCAGACCCCCACGTTCACATGGGGCGCCATCTTTGCCGACCGTGAAGCCGCCCGGTTCCGCCGCGTGCTGAAGGCCGCCGCGGAGATCACGGCCCTGGAGCTGCCGGAGGCCGCCGCTGAACTGCTCGCGGACCAGGACCTCACCGAGGCCACCTTCGTGATGTGGGACCTGATCCACGACCGGACGCATATGCGCGGGGACCTGCCGTTCGATCCGTTCATGATCAAGCAGCGGATGCCCTACTTCCTGTATTCGCTGGAAGAACTGCGCTGCGACCTCACGGCCTTCCGCGAATCGGTGCGGATCGAAAGGGACGACGACGCCGACCCCGACGCACGGCGGCACGCGAAGCTCGTACAGTACGCAATCATCTTCGACCGCATTTTCCGCTTCGCCATCACCGGCAGCCGGGTCCGCAACTACGATGGCCTGGGCGGCCAGCTCCTCTTTGCCTGGCTGCACCAGCACCACGTGCTGCACTGGACGGATACCCGGCTTACCATCGACTGGGATGAGGTGGCGGACGCCGTGATCGCCCTGGGTGCCAGCATCGACGAACTCTACTGGCGGTCCATTGACCGTCCCAAGACCGCCCACTGGCTGGCGGCCTACCAGCTGGTTTCGGCCACCGTCACGCCCAACCCCGCCTCCGTCTGGGCCAAGGGCCCGGACGCGCTGCCGTTGGCGGGGACGCCCCGCGGACTTACGGACCAGGTGCTGGACGACGAGTTCCCGCTGTCCATGTTCTACGAGGCACTGGAGAAGAAGATGCGCCCCGTCATTGAGTCCACCGCCGGGATCACCGGCCGCTCCGCGCTGTGAGCAGCGCCGGTCCGGCCGGGGGCGCGCCCTCCGCCCGGCCGCTCACTGTCCTGGTGGCCGGCGGCAGCGGCGCGTCGGGAATCGCCGTGGCGCGGGCACTGGCTGCCGCGGGGCACCGGGTGGCCACGGCGGGCTCCGACCAGGCCCGGATCACGGAGGCAGCGCGGAAAGCGGGCGACGGCGTCAGTCCATTTGCGTGCGACCTGGCGGTTTTGGCGGACGTCCGGCGGCTGCGCGACGACGTCACCGGCGCCTTGGGGGCGGTGGACGGCGTGATCCACCTGGTGGGCGGCTGGCGCGGGGCCAAGGGCATCGCGGACCAGTCCGACGACGACTGGGACTTCCTGGAACGCGGCGCCATCACCACGCTGCGCAACGTGTCACGCGTCTTTTTCGACGACATCGCCGCCTCCACGTCGGGAAGGTTTGCGATGGTTTCATCCACTGCCCTGGATCAGCCCGCCGCAGCGGTCGCCAGCTACGTGGCGGCGAAAGCCGCCGCGGAAACCTGGACCATGGCCATGGCCGATGGCTTCCGCCAGGCCTCCGGGAGCAGCGGTAGCCCGGCGGCCGCCACCATCCTGGTGGTCAAGGCGCTGGTGGACGATGACCTGCGCCGCGCCCATCCCCAGCGGAAATTCCCGGGGGCAACGGACGTAACTGACCTGGCTGCCGCCGTCGTCCGGCTTTTCACCACTCCGTCCGCCGAACTCAACGGCGCCCGGCTCCGGCTGGCGGACTGACCGCCTGTCTGGCTTTGCCTGGCGTGGCAGTACCTAAACTGAAAGCGTGAGCAACCCTATGACCACCACAGCAGAAACCCGTGCGGCGCTGCGGCTGCATGATCCCAACGTGCGCGGATTTGCCTCCGACAACTACTCCGGGGTCCACCCGGAAGTCCTGGCAGCCCTTGCCGCAGCCAATGGCGGACACCAGGTCTCCTACGGCGAAGACGACTACACCGCGCGGCTGCAGGAACTGATGGTTGACCACTTCGGCCCAGGCATCGAATGCTTCCCCGTCTTTAACGGCACCGGCGCCAACGTCCTGTCGCTGCAGTCCCTGCTCCCCCGCTGGGGTGCCGTGGTATGCGCCTCCACCGCCCACATCAACATGGACGAGAACGGGGCACCGGAACGCATCGGCGGCCTAAAACTCCTGCACGTGCCCACGCCGGACGGGAAACTGACTCCTGAACTGATCGACCGGGAGGCCTGGGGCTGGGGTGACGAGCACCGAGCCCAGCCGCTCGCCGTCTCCATCACCCAGACCACGGAACTGGGCACCTGCTACACGCCGGAAGAAGTCCGTGCCATCGCCGACCACGCGCACGCCAGGGGCATGAAGCTGCACATGGACGGGGCGCGGCTGGCCAACGCGGCAGCCCACCTGGGCGTGCCCCTGCGCGCCTTCACCCGGGACGCCGGCGTCGATATCCTCTCCTTCGGCGGCACCAAGAACGGGCTGCTCTTCGGCGAAGTAGTGGTGGCACTGAACCCGGAAGCCGCCCACGGCCTGGTCTACCTGCGCAAGATGGACATGCAGCTGGCCTCCAAGATGCGTTTCATGTCCGCCCAGTTCATCGCCCTCCTGGAAGGCGACCTGTGGCTGCGCTCGGCCGCACACGCCAACGCCATGGCCACCCGGCTGCGTGCCGCCGTCGACACCATTGAGGGCGTCCGGCCCACCCAGGAAACCGAATCCAACGGAGTCTTCGCCATCCTTCCCCCCGGTACGGCGGACCGTCTGCGGAAGTCCTTCCGGTTCTACGACTGGGATGAGGCGAAAGGGGAAGTTCGGTGGATGTGTTCCTTTGACACCACGGAGGAGGACGTCGATACCTTTGCTGCCGCGATCCGCCATGAGCTCCGGGAATACCGCGCCGGCCAGGCCGGGTGAGCGGCCGCCGACGGCGAGCCTTCCTGCCCCGGCCCGTCCCGCCCCGTAATCTGCCAAGGTGAACGCACTGGACCAGGTTCCCCCGGATTTTCTCCACGCCTTGGGAACCCTCAGGAAAGCCCGCTGCCGGAAGGAACTTCGCCTCGCGGAGATCCCAGCCCCCGCGCGGCTGGCACCCTTCGCCGTCGCGCTGGGCGCAGAGGTGATGGCACCGGGCGCCGCAACCCCGTCCACGCCGGTCCACGGACCTGCGGCCATGGCGTTTGCCGCCGCATCCGGAACGGCCGCCCCGGGACCGGCGGACGAGGACGAAACGGAGCTGGCCACCGGACGCTTCATCCTGCTGCACGATCCGGATGGCTCGGCGGTCTGGGATGGCGAATTCCGGATCGTCACCTACATCCGTGCAGAGCTGGAACCGGAAATGGGCAACGACCAGATGCTGGGAACCGTGGCGTGGACCTGGCTGGTGGAGGCGTTGGAAAACCACAAGGCGGCATACCGGGCCGCCGGCGGCACCGCCACCCGCGTCCTCTCCGAAAGCTTCGGGACACTGGCCGGGCGGCCCGGGTCCATCGACATCGAACTCCGGGCCTCCTGGACGCCCGCTTCCTCCGATGTCCAGGCCCACCTTGAGGCCTGGTCCGACATGGTGTGCACGTTCGCCGGCCTGCCGCCGCTCCCCGACGGCGTCACCGCACTCCCACCCCGTCGGCGAAGCCAGCAGAACGGTTATGGGGCAGCCCGGTAAACTGGGGGCATCATGACCCCAAACATTCCGGAAAACACCACGGCCGGCGTCCCGGCTGCTGCTGCCGCATCCCACATCACGGTGGAGGGCTTTGACAGCCCCATCCCCGAAATCATCGACCTTGACTCCCCCCGGGACGGCGTTCCGCTGGTCATCGAAACTGCGTCCGGCCTGGAGCGGTGTGCCGCGGCCATTGCCGCCGGCACCGGACCCGCCGGCGTGGACGCCGAGCGCGCATCAGGTTTCCGCTACGGACAGCGCGCCTTCCTGGTCCAGATCCGCCGCGAGGGCGCCGGAACCTGGCTGATCGATCCCGAACCGTTCGAGAACCTGGACATCATCAACGACGCCCTGCGGGGCGTCGAATGGATCCTGCACGCCGCCACCCAGGACCTGCCCTGCCTTTCCGAGCTCGGGATGTGGCCGGACAAGCTCTTTGACACCGAACTCGCCGCGCGCCTGGCCGGGCTGCCCCGGGTAGGCCTGGCCGCCGTCATCGAGCAGCTGCTGGGATTCGGGCTTGCCAAGGAACACTCCGCGGCCGACTGGTCCACCCGGCCCCTGCCGGAGCCCTGGCTGCGCTATGCCGCCCTGGACGTGGAAGTCCTGACCGAACTGCGTGAGGAACTTATCGAGCTGCTGGAGGCGGACGGGAAACTGGAGTACGCCCAGCAGGAATTTGCGGCAATCCTCGCAGCGGGCATCGCTCCCCCGCGCGTTGACCCGTGGCGGAAGACCTCGGGCCTGCACCAGATCCGGGACCGCCGCCAGCTGGCCGCAGTCCGCGAACTGTGGCTGGAACGCGACTCGCTGGCGCAAAAACGCGATGTGGCACCGGGCCGGCTGCTCCCCGACTCGGCCCTCGTCGCCGCGGCGAAGGCCATGCCCGCCACCGTCCCACAGCTGCTCACCACCAAGGGGTTCCACGGGCGCGCTGCCCAGCGCGAAGCGCCGCGGTGGCTGCGCTGCATCGCGGCCGCCCGGGACCTGGAGGACCTGCCACCCCTGCACCTGGCCACCAACACCCCGCCGCCGCCGCGGGTCTGGGCCGACCGCGATCCGGAAGCCGCTGCCCGCCTGGCCACGGCCCGGCCCCTGCTCCAGGCGAAAGCCGAGGAATTGAACCTCCCGCTGGAGAACCTCCTGACGCCCGACTACCTCCGGCGCGTGGCCTGGCGGCCGCCCGCGGACGTCACTGAAGACTCGATTTCCGCGGAATTGCGGACCCTGGGCGCCCGCCCGTGGCAGGTGGAACTCACGGCTCCGCTGATCTCCGCCGCCTTCCTGGACCCGCAGCCGCTTCCACCCAAGGAACCCAAACAGGCCGCTGCGGCGGCCGGCCAATAACCTTTTCGCGTCAGCCCTTGCAGGCTAAGTTACTCACGAGTAACATCGGTGTGACCGACGCCAGGTGAGTGCCGCACTCCGGCATGCGCCCGGCGCTACGTCTCGATGAGGAGTTACACGTGAGCCAGCACGGAAGCGGCGCATCCCCGCGCACTGTCCGCGACGTCGTCTTTGTGGACGGCATCCGCACACCCTTCGGCAGGGCCGGCGAGAAAGGAATTTACGCCGGAACCCGGGCCGACGACCTGATCGTGAAGTGCATCCGCGGCCTCCTTCGCCGCAACCCCTCCCTGCCTTCGGAGCGGATCGATGAGGTGGCCATTGCCGCCACCACCCAGACCGGCGACCAGGGCCTCACCCTGGGCCGGACCGCCGCGCTGCTGGCCGGTCTCCCCCGGACGGTCCCCGGCTTCGCCATCGACCGGATGTGCGCCGGTGCCATGACGGCCGTCACCACCACGGCCGGCGGCATCGGATTCGGCGCCTACGACGTGGTGGTTGCCGGCGGAGTCGAACACATGGGCCACCACCCCATGGGCTCCGGCGCCGACCCCAACCCCCGGTTCATGTCCGAGCGGCTGGTGGACCCGGCAGCCCTGAACATGGGAAACACGGCCGAGAACCTGCACGACCTCTTCCCCGCCATCACCAAGCAGCGCACCGATGCCTACGCGGTGGCCTCGCAGGACAAGCTGGCAGCCGCCTACCGGGACGGCAGGATCCAGCCGGACCTGGTTCCCGTTGCCGCCCGGAAGCCGGGCGAGGGCTGGACCGTCCACAGCAAGGACGAACCGCCGCGCCCGGGCACCACCATGGACGACCTGGCCGCCCTGCGCACGCCGTTCCGGGCCCACGGCCGGGTTACTGCCGGAAACGCCGCCGGCCTGAACGACGGCGCAACCGCCGCTGTCCTTGCCTCCTCCGAGGCCGCCGCAGAGCTGGGGCTGCCCGTGAAGATGCGGCTGCTGAGCTACGCCTATGCGGGGGTGGAGCCCGAGGTGATGGGCATCGGCCCCGTCCCGGCCACCGAGAAAGCACTGGAGAACGCCGGGCTGACCATCGGGGACATCGGCCTGTTCGAGATCAACGAGGCGTTCGCCGTCCAGGTCCTGAGCTTCCTTGACCACTACGGCATCGCCGACGACGACCCCCGGGTCAACCGGTACGGCGGCGCCATCGCCGTGGGGCACCCCCTTGCCTCCTCCGGTGTCCGGCTGATGATCCAGCTGGCCCGCCAGTTCGAAGAGGACCCCTCCGTGCGGTACGGGATCACCACCATGTGCGTGGGCCTTGGCATGGGCGGCACGGTGATCTGGGAGAACCCGCACCACCCCGACTACAGCGGAACCCCCTCCGGGAAGACCGCCGCCGTTTCCGAAGGAGCCATGGCATGAGCGCCGCAGATTACCGCAAGTTGGCGGACCTTTTCCCCAACGAAACCGTGACCCACTCCTATGTGCAGGACATCGCCCTGCCAGGCACGGCGGGCAGGCCCAGCCCGGGCACCTTTGCCCTCGTCACCCTGGACAACGACCTGGACCACACCAAACCCACCACCCTGGGCCCCAACACCCTGGTGGAGCTCGGCACCGTCCTGGAGGGCCTGCGCGACCGTGCGGCCCGTGGCGGGATTGTTGGCGTCGGGGTGACCGGCAAGCCGCATTACCTGGTGGCGGGCGCGGACCTCTCCGCCGTGAAGTCGCTGGAAAAGCGTGAGCACGGGCTGTGGATGGCACAGCTGGGCCACGACGTCTATGCAACCCTGGCAAACCTTGGCGTCCCCAGCTTCGCCTTCATCAACGGCGCCGCGCTGGGCGGCGGCCTGGAAATCGCCCTGCAGTCCACCTACCGCACGGTGTCCACAGGGGCGGGTGCCCTGGCGCTTCCGGAAGCCTTCCTTGGCCTGGTGCCCGGCTGGGGCGGCGTCTACATCCTTCCCCGCCTGGTGGGCCCGGAAAATGCCGTAAAGGTCATGATCGAAAACCCGCTCAGCAACAACCGCCCCCTCACCGGTGCGCAGGCATTCGGCATGGGCATCGCCGACGCCCTCTTCGAGCCTGCAGACTTCCTGGAACAGTCGCTGGCCTGGGCGGCCGGTGTCATCTCCGGTGAGGTGGTCCCGGAGCGGGCCAACGCCGTCGACCCTTCCTCCCCTGACGCGGCAACCCGCTGGGCCGCCGCGGTGGACGCGGGGCGGGCCTTCGTCGAGGCCAAGACCTCCAACGCCTCCCCAGCCCCAGCCAAGGTCCTGGACATCCTCGAGGCAAACCGCACCATGACAGCGGCGGAGTCCGCCGCGCTGGAATGCGAAACACTGGCCGGGCTGATGCAGACGGATGAGTTCCGCTCCACCGTCTACGCCTTCCTCGACCTGGTGCAGAAGCGTGCCAAACGCCCGGCCGGCGCCCCTGACCGCAAGCTGGCCCGGCCCGTCACCAAGGTGGGCGTGGTGGGCGCCGGACTGATGGCCGGCCAACTGGCCCTGCTTTTTGCCCGCCAGCTGAAGGTGCCCGTGGTCCTGACCGACATCGACCAGGCGCGCGTGGACAAAGGCGTTGCGTACGTCCACGCCGAGGTGGACAAGCTGCTGGCCAAGCAGCGCCTAAGCCAGGACGCGGCCAACCGGACCAAGGCGCTGGTGACGGGCTCGGTGTCAAAGGACGCCTTCGCTGACGCCGACTTCGTGATCGAGGCCGTCTTCGAGGAACTGCACATCAAGAAGCAGGTCTTCGCCGAGCTGGAAGGCATCGTGGCGCCGGAGTGCATCCTGGCCACGAACACGTCCTCGCTCTCCGTGACGGAAATGGCCGCGGACCTGCAGCATCCCGAACGGCTGGTGGGCTTCCACTTCTTCAATCCCGTGGCTGTGATGCCGCTGCTGGAAATCGTCCGCGCCCCGCGCACGGACGATGCCGTGCTGGCCACCGCCTTCGAACTGGCCAAGGCGCTGAAGAAGAACGGCGTGCTGGTCAAGGATGCGGCCGCGTTCGTGGTCAACCGCATCCTGCTGAGGCTCATGGGGGAAGTCACGGCGGCCTTCGACGAGGGCACCCCGGCGGAGGTGGCGGACGCCGCGTTGCGGCCCATGGGGCTGCCCATGACGCCGTTCACGCTGCTGGCCATGGTGGGCCTGCCCGTTGCGCAGCATGTCCAGGAGTCCCTGAACGCCGCCTTCGGCGACCGCTTCCCGGTCTCCGATAACCTCAAGAAGCTCATCGACAACAACGTCAAAGCACTGTGGGAGACCGCCCCGGACGGTTCGCGGACCATCCCCCAGTCCACGCTTGAGCTGCTGTCCTTTGGCTCCAGCCCGTCCACGGCGGAGCAGGTGCTGCACCGCGTCCAGGATGCCCTGGCTGAGGAAATCGGCCTCATGCTGGACGAGGGCGTCGTCGCCGGACCCGAGGACATCGACCTGTGCATGATCCTGGGCGCGGGCTGGCCCATGTTCCTGGGTGGCATCACGCCGTACCTGGACCGGGTGGGGGCCGCGGAGCGGGTCAACGGCAGGCGTTTCCTGGCACCGGGCGTCGCGTCCCCCGCCGCAGGGTAACCGGCACCAGGCCGGCAGCCAGGACGGTGGGTGCTGCCTGTCAGGCCGGGGTCAGCCGGCCGCCGTCGAGCGTCAGGAGCCGGTGCGCCGCCGTCCGTGCGTAGCCCAGGTCATGGGTGACCAGCACGACGGCGGCGCCCGCCGCTGCTGCCGATCCGACGGCGGCGTCCAGCAGGGCCAGCCCGTCCCCGTCCAGTGCCACGGTAGGTTCGTCCAGCGCCAGGACGGCGGGCCTGCGCGCCAGGACGGTGGCCAGCGCCAGGAGGCGCTGGGCGGATGCCGGCAGCTCGGCGGGGTGCTCGTCGGCGGCCTCCGCCAGCCCGACGGCCTGAAGCGCCGCGGCGGCGCGGCCGGCAACCATGCCCCGGCCCACCAAACGCTCCAGCCCGAAGCTGACCTCCCGCAGTACGGTCCGTTCAAACAGCTGGTCGCGCGGCTGCTGGAACAACAGGCCCACGGATGCAGCGGTCCGTCCGACGGGGTCGCTTGAGATGTCGCTGCCGCTGACCAGGACAGTTCCCGCGGTGGGTCGCAGCAGCCCGTTGAAGTGCCGCAGGAGCGTCGATTTTCCGGCGCCGTTGGGCCCGGTGACCGCCACGATCTCCCCCGGGTGGACCTGCAGGCTGATGTCCTGCAGCACTGGGGTGCCTGTGTTCAGGCCGCCCGCCGGTGCCGCCCTGCCCCATCTTCTGCGGCTTTCTTTTCCGCGAACCTGCGGGTCCGGGTACGCGAAGGAGACGCCGCGGAGCTGCAGGGCAGCCGGCCCCGCCTGCCGGGCTGCAGGCCGCCTTGGCGGTACCGCGGACTCCGGCACGGCAGGACGCCTGATTGCCCGGGGCAGCACTGGCGGGACACCGCCATCTCCGGAATGCCCCGCTCCCATACCGGCGGGATGCCCCGCTGCCGTGACCATGCCGCCAGCGAGTACCACCCATGTGTCTGCGTCCAGGAGCAGGGGGTCGACCACCTGGCTGAGGATTACGACGGCGGTACCCCGCTTCAGCAGGTCCAGGACCAGGGTGGCAAGATCCTCCGCCCCTGCCGCGTCCAGGGAGGCGAAGGGCTCGTCCATGACCAGCACAGGAGGTCCGGCGATGATGGCGCAGCCGATGGCCAGCCGGCGGAGCTGGCCACCGGAAAGCGTCCCGGGGTCCTGGTCCAGCAGGCCCTGAAGTCCCAGCAGCCCGGCCGTGCGCTGCACCGCCGCCTGCATGTCACCACGCCCCGTACCGGCATTCTCCAGTCCAAACGCGAGTTCCTCCGCCACCGTGGCGCGGACGGTGGACAGCACGGCGCCGGGGTCCTGGGGGACAAAGCCCACGTGGCGGCCCCACTGGGCGGGATCGATCCGCGGGTCCCCCGCGCCGCCGGCAAACTCCAGGCGCGTGCCGGACAACTCAAGGAACCCTGCCAGCGATCCGTGGCCGCCCGGAGGCAGCCACCCGGCCAGCAGGCGGCCCAGGGTGGACTTCCCGCTTCCGGAGGCGCCCAGGATGGCCGTGAAGGAGCCCGGTGCAAGAGATATGGCGACATCCTGCAGGGCCGGGACCTGCCCGTCGTGGAAGGTGAAGTGCCGGATCCCGGCGGCCAGCACCGGCTTGCCTGACGTAGCCGCATCACCGGCATGGCTGTCATTGCCGGCATTACTGTCATTGCCCGCATTACTGGCATCGCTGGCATTGCCCGCATCACTGGCATTGCGTTGGCCGCGGGACACCATGGGCTCAGCCACCTGCGCCCGCCTGCACTACCCGGAGAACCACTGCCGCCAGGGCAGCGAGCACCAGCACGATGCGTACTGTCCGCTGCCGGCCGGAATCAGCCACCTCGCGGTAGCTGGTCCGCGGCCCGGTGTTGCTGAGTCCCCGGGCTTCCAGGGCGGCAGCACGGGTGCCGGCATCATCGATCAGGGAGAGGACCAGCGGAACGGCCTGCAGCCGGAACGCGCCCAACCTGGACACCAGGCTGCGGGAGACCACCAGGCCGCGTGATTCCTGGGCCTGCCGGATACGCTGCGCCCGGGCGGCGATGGCCGGCAGCAGGGTCAGGGTGGACGCCAGTACGAAGGCGAACCGGCCCTGTACGCCGCGGGCGGACAAGGCCGCCACGAGGTCGGGCACGCGGACGCTGAAGGAGAACAGCAGGAGGGCCAGGACCACGGCCGCCAGCTGCAGGAACCGCTGCCCGGCGAAGGCCAGGCCCTCCTGGGTGATACGGGCAGGTCCCCACTCTGCCAGGACGGTCCTGCCCTCCGGGAAGAACAGTCCGTGCAGCCACAGCAGCGACAGGCCAAGCGGGACCAGGACTGCCGCAGCCGCCGGGAGCACCCGCCGGGCCGTGCCGCCCGCCACGGACAGGCCAAGGCAGGCGGCAACCACGGCGAGGGACAGCGGCCAGGTGCCGGCCGCCGTCGTAATGGCCGCCGTGGCCGCGGCAGCCGTCAGCGACGTCAGCGGGTTAAGGCGTTCCCGCCTGGCCGGCGCTGCCGTCCTGCCTGCCGATGGTGCCGTCACAGCGTTGCGGTCAGCCCTTCCGTGCAGAATCCGGGGAGGTGCCCTGCGCGGGACCGTGCCCGGGCCCCTGTGCGGGAGCGTCAGCCGCGGCCTCCACGGGGGTGTTGCCGGCCAGGACCCGGTGGCGCCGCACGAAAGGGAACTGCAGGCGTGCCCTGCGGGGCAGCGCATAGACCAGGATGGCCACGACTGTGAACACGATGGCCTTGTCCATAGGGTCGGAGATCAGTGCCTGCTTGGTGATCGCGGCCAGGAGGGTGTCCCCCATGGCCCGGAAGGCGCTGACGATGGCCCCCGTGGCCACGCCGGAGGTGCCCCCGAAGACGAAGGCGGCCACCGGGGCGGACACCACGCCGGCGATGATTCCGGTGGCGAAACCGGCCACGGGAGCCAGGTAGAAGCGGCGGAAGAGGCCGTAGCGTGCTGCCAGCCCGGCCAGGCAGCCAATGAGCGCGGCGCCGGCTGCGAACGGAAGCACCGTGGGGTTGAAGAAGGACCAGACGATGCTGCTGAGCGCTCCCGTAGCGGCACCGGCGGCCGGGCCGGCCAGGACCGCGATCAACACCGTGCCGATGGCGTCGAGGTAGAAGGGAACCAGGGTGCTGCCAACGAACTGGCCGAGCACGATGTTCAGGACCAGGGCCACCGGAATGAGCACCAGGGTGGACGCGGGCAGCGTGGGCAGGACGGCGACGATCAGCAGGACTGCGCCTGCCAGGAAGCCGGTGAGGGCGATCAGGGCCGATGCGCTGCCCGGACCTCCGGTGATGTCTGCCGGCTGGTTGAGCACCAGGTAGACATAGGTGGCCGCGATGGCCAGGGCGCCGAGGATCTCCAGCAGCCGGCGGCGGGCCGCCGGGCGTTCCTGGGACGGAAGCGTCAAAGAGGGCGATGACATGGGGAATGTTCCTTTGGGTGCAGGCAGTGGCCCGGCAGCGCCGGGCCGGAGTGTGGCTGCCTATGTCACCTCGGCAGCAGCCGGCGGCAACTGCGCCGGGCCGGTCCGTGGCCCATTCTACCGGCCATCGTCCGGCAGCGTCCCGTGCCGGGTGGCCCGGTCATGACGGGTCCGCCCCTGCCCTGTCAGCCAACCCGGCGGGCCAGGCTTCCGATGGCGGACACGAGTTCGCGGAACGCCTGCTCCGGGTTGTTGCTGTCGACAATCCTGGCGTTTGGGGGTGTGCCCCAGAGCCCGCGGAAGTCGGCCACAGTGGTTCCCGCCAGGAGCGGCGAATCCGTTTCGACGTCCACGGTGGCGGTCCGCGCCGTGTACTCGAGCGTGCCTGCCGCGACTCCTGCGGCGAAGAAGTCGTGGACGTGGGCCAGGTATCCCTGGTC
Source organism: Arthrobacter sp. NicSoilB11 (assembly GCF_019977375.1). Lineage (NCBI taxonomy): Bacteria > Bacillati > Actinomycetota > Actinomycetes > Micrococcales > Micrococcaceae > Arthrobacter > Arthrobacter sp. NicSoilB11. The sequence continues at coordinate 1,861,929 of NZ_AP024657.1, read as the reverse complement.
GTAGAGCCGGTGGAATTCAAAGTAGAACCGCAGGGCATCTGAAAGGTGCCTGATGAGGGTGTTGTCGGAGGTGCTGCGCCGCCCTTCCGGCTGTTCCGGGAGCAGCAGTTCGGGAACGCCGGCACCCGCGGCCCGGGCCAGCGCCGTGACGTGGGCCGGGTGCAGTTCCATGCGTTCGGTGGTGTCGAGGGAGCAGACGATGGGGAGTTTCTCCAGCGGCCTTCCCCGGTACGCGGCGTAGACCTCCTTGGCGGCGTGCGGATCCACGTGCGTGTTCCACTCGGCGGTGGGGGTGGTGTTGCCCTGGTGGTAGAAGGCGCCGCCCATGATTACTGCCTTGGCCAGTAGGTTGGGCAGTTCCGGTTCCTTGCGCAGGGCCAGGGCGAAGTTGGTCAGCGGTGCGGTGATGAGCGCGGTGAGCTCGCCTGGCCTGGCCCTGGCATGTTCGATCCAGAGGTCCACGGCGTCCCGGTCGCAGAGCCGCCCGGCGGGTTCGGGCAGCACGGCGTACCCGATCCCTTGCGGTCCGTGGGTCTCAGGGGTGGTGAGCAGCGGGATGGACAGGGGCTGGCGGGCACCAACCGCCACCTGGACCCCGGACCTGCCGCACAGTTCCAGCAGGGCCAGGGTGTTGCGGGCAACCTGGTCCGCGTCCACGTTGCCGGGAGAGGCCGTGACCGCCACGATCTCCGTGTCCGGGAGGGCGGCCAGGTAGGCAAGGGCCAGGGCGTCGTCGATCCCGGTGTCAACATCCAGGAGGTAGGCGGGCACGGCGGCCTAGAAGAGCGCGACCTTGGGCACTGCCGGGAAGATCCCGTCCAGGTCAGCCAGGTCTTCGGGCGTGGGGACCCAGTTCGCCGCTTCCGCGTTCTGCCTGACCTGCTCCGGCCTGGTGGCCCCTGCGATGACGCTGGCCACCGAGGGCTGGGCGGCAAGCCAGGAGAAGGCCACCTCGATTTCAGTCAGCCCGCGTTCCTTCGCGAAGGCGCTGAACCGGCCCAACTGGTCCCAGTCGGCGTCGTCCACCATGTTGGTGCGGGTGTGGCTGAGCCGGGACCCCTGCGGGGCATGGCCCGGTGAGTACTTGCCGGTGAGGAGTCCGTTGGCCAGCGGGAAATACGGCAGGACACCGAGCCCGAACTCCTCCGCGGCGGGCGTCACCTCAAGCTCGGCACGGCGGTCCAGGAGGTTGTAGTGGTTCTGGGTGGAGATGAAGCGGGCCGTGCCCAGTTCGCGGGCCACGTACTCCGCCTGGGCGATCTGCCAGCCGGAACGGTTGGAGTGGCCGATGTAGCGGACCTTGCCGCTGCGGACCAGGGTGTCCAGCGCCGCGAGGGTCTCATCGATGGGGGTCAGCGGATCCGGGGTGTGGAACTGGTAGAGGTCGATCCAGTCCGTGCCGAGGCGCCGCAGCGAGGCCTCCACCGCCTGGATGATGTAGCGCCGCGACCCGCGGGCGCCGAAGTCCGGCCCGCTGCCGCCCTTCATGTCCATGCCGAACTTGGTGGCCAGGACGACGCCGGAGCGCTTGTTTCCGAGGGCCTTGCCGAGCATGGTTTCGCTCAATCCGGGCTCCCGCCCATAGGTGTCGGCAACGTCGAAGAGGGTGATGCCGGCATCCACCGCTGCGTGGACGACGGCGTCCGTGGCGTCCTGCGTCTCGGTGGCGGTATTGGCGCGGCCAAGGTTGTTGCAGCCAAGGCCCACGGTGGAGACGGTCAGGCCGGATTTTCCAACGCGGCGGTAACTGGTCAAGGACGCCTCCTAGAGGGTGAAGTTGCTGGCGGGCTTGGCTGAGTGCTTGAGTTTGAAGTGGCCAGGGTCGCCGTAGGGGGCGGCGCCGATGCTGAGCTTGGTGAAGTCAAGGTCCTCGCCGCGGGCGCAGACTTTGATGGCGTTGACGGCCTTGTTCACGTCCGGGCAGAGGCAGAAGATGTTGAGCTTGTAGTCAGTGAATTCGGACCGCTCCACCGTGCCCAGGCCGCGCCAGGCGAGGTGGCTGATCAGGGCGTCCGTGGCCTTCTGCTCCAGGTAGCGGTCCCGGTCGGTGCCCTCCTTGGTCTTGAGCGCGAACTGCGCCACCACCCAGAACTGTTCCTCGGTGGGGATCTCGGCGTAGCCGTCCTCCGCGCACTGGGCTGCGAAGGCGTCCAGGAGGCCCTCCGCGGCAGCAGCATCCGGGACGTCGGTTTCCTCGGTTTTGCTCTGGTGCCCCACGGCGCCGAAGTTCATGACGAACTGGGAGTACTCCTCGTCGAACCAGGCCTCCCGGAAGTGGAGGGTGCCCTCGTCGTCGCGCTTGTAGACCCTGACAATGCCGCTCATTTACGTCCTTCTGTAAACCATTCGACGTCGGTGCCGTCGAATGGCGCCTGCTGTGCCTTCACGGCGTGGTAAAGCCCGTCCGCTGCGGCCTGGATGTCCTCAATCAGTTGCTGCGGGTAGCGCATGGAGACGCTGTGTTCGGCGAACTCGTCCTGGTCGTCGATGAAGACGCCGCGGTCAGCCGTCCGGATGACGTCCAGGTCCATGTCGATCACGTGGAACTCGGTCACCGCCGGCCGGATGTGTGTCCATTCGTGGCCCACCGCCAGGTCGATGTAGACCCGTACTCCCGCCGGATGCGCGGAGTCGTAGAACGTGGCCACCCAGTCACCCTCGCGCGGCACCAGCAGGACGGCGTCGGAGCGCGTGTAGAACGCGGCGCCGGGGCGGGAGCAGAACTCGTTGGTGCCCTGGAAGATCCACCACCCGTGCCGGTCTTCGCCCAGGTACCGGCCCGGCACCACCCAGTGGGCCTTGCCGTTCCACTTCCGGTTCCGGGAGACCACCAGCTGTCCCGGCTTTAGGCCGTTGGGAACGCGCGTGGTGGTGGTGTGCAGGACCGGTCCGGACTCCCCGGCGGGGCCGGGATACTTCAGCTCGTCCTCGTCCCTCACAGGATCGGGAGGCTGCCGGTGGTGGGGTGCTGCTGCCCGGGCAGGGGCCGCGCAAACGGAACCTTGGTTCCCAGGACCTGCGCAACGACGTCGTGAGTGATCTGCTGGGCGGTCAGCCCAACGCGCTCCAGCACCTGGTTGCGGGTGCCATGCTCCAGGAACTCGACGGGCAGGCCAACCTCGTTCAGGGCGGTGTCCACGCCTGCCGCCCGCATCTCCTGCCGGATGCGCGATCCCACGCCACCGGCGCGGACGCCGTCCTCGATGCAGATCACCAGCCGGTGGTGCGAGGCCAGCGCGATGATGGAATGGCGGACCGGGAGGACCCAGCGCGGATCCACTACGGTGGTGCTGATGCCCTGCGCCCCGAGCCGGTTGGAAACGTCGAGGGCCAGCTCGGACATCGCGCCGACGCTGACGATCAGGACGTCGTTCTCGGTGGAGCCGGAGGGGCGGCGGGCAAGGATGTCCACGCCGTCGCTCAGCCGCTCCAGCGCCTCGACCGCCGGACCAACAGAGCCCTTGGAGAAGCGGACCACGCTGGGGGCGTCGCTGATGGCCACCGCTTCGCGCAGTTCCTCCCGGAGCCGGGTGGCGTCGCGGGGCGCGGCCAGGTGGAGGCCGGGGACGATCTGGACCATGGCCATGTCCCACATGCCGTGGTGGCTGGCACCGTCCGGGCCGGTGACCCCCGCGCGGTCCAGGACAATGGTGACGCCTGCCTTGTGCAGGGCGACGTCCATCAGCAGTTGGTCGAAGGCGCGGTTCAGGAAAGTGGCATAGACGGCAACCACCGGATGCAGCCCGCCAAAGGCCATGCCGGCGGCCGCGGTGAGCGCATGCTGTTCGGCGATCCCGACGTCGATGACGCGCTCGGGGTGCTTGGCCGCAAATTTGTGCAGGCCCACCGGGATCAGCATGGCGCCGGTGATGCCGACAATGTCCTCGCGCTCGTCGGCGATGGCGGCGATCTCATCGGCGAAGACGGAGGTCCAGGACTGGGCGCCCCCACTGCCGGTTGGTTCGCCGGTCTCGGGGTCGATGATGCCGACGGCGTGGAACTGGTCTGCTTCATGGGCCCGGGCAGGAGCGTAGCCGTGGCCCTTCTCCGTCATGGCGTGGACGATGACGGGGCCGCCGTAGTTCCTGGCGGTGGAGAGCGCGTGTTCCATGGCCTGGAGGTTGTGCCCGTCCACCGGACCGATGTATTTCATGCCCAGGTCCTCGAACATGCCCTGCGGGGCCCACCAGTCCTTGATGCCCTTCTTCATGGCATGCAGGCTCTTGTAGGTGAACTGGCCCACCGGGCCGCCGTTCTGGAGTTTCTTCTTCCACCAGTCCAGTGCGCCCTCATACGCCGGCGCGGCGCGGAAGGAGTCGATGGTGGGGCGCAGGGAGGCAAGGTAGTCGGCGAATCCGCCGACGGTGGGTGCGTAGGAGCGGCCGTTGTCGTTGACCACGATGACCACGCGGCGCTTCTTGTCCGCGGCGATGTTGTTGATGGCTTCCCAGGCCATCCCGCCGGTGAGGGCGCCGTCGCCCACGATGGCGACGACGTGCCTGTCGCCTTCTCCCGTGAGCTGGCGGGCGCGGGAGATGCCGTCGGCCCAGGACAGGGAGGAGGATGCGTGGGAGCTTTCGACGATGTCGTGCTCCGATTCGGCCCGCGCGGGGTAGCCGGAGAGTCCGCCTTCCTGGCGAAGGGTGCTGAAGTCCTGGCGTCCGGTCAGCAGCTTATGGACGTAGGACTGGTGGCCCGTGTCGAAGACGATGCTGTCGCGGGGCGATTCGAAAATGCGGTGCACGGCCAGCGTCAGCTCCACGACGCCGAGGTTGGGTCCGAGGTGGCCGCCCGTCTGGGAAACGTTAGTGATCAGGAATTCCCTGATCTCCGAGGCCAGCTGTTCCAGCTGTTCCTCGGTCAACTCGTTCAGGTCCTGCGGATTCCGGATGGTGTCCAAGATTCCCAATGACCCCTCCTTCGGGTGGTAGACGTGCCGTTTAACTCTAACGCCTTGGCTTGGCTGCAAAGCCGAAGCCCCGGCTGGTCGGTGACCGGCCGGGGCTTCGGGAGGATGGTGCCTGCTGGCAGGTACCGCTAGTTGGCGGAGATCTGGCGCAGCACGTACTGCAGGATGCCGCCGTTGCGGTAGTAGTCCGCTTCACCCGGCGTATCGATGCGCAGGACGGCGTCGAACGACTTCGAGGAGCCGTCCTCGGCGGTGGCGGTGACCTTCAGGGTCTTGGGCGTGGTGCCCTCGTTCAGGGCAGTGACGCCCTCCACCGAGAAGGTTTCCGTGCCGGTCAGGCCCAGGCTGGCAGCGTTCTCGCCGGCCGGGAACTGCAGCGGCAGGACGCCCATGCCGATCAGGTTGGAGCGGTGGATGCGCTCGTAGCTTTCGGCGATGACAGCCTTGACACCCAGCAGGGCGGTACCCTTGGCGGCCCAGTCACGGGACGAACCGGAGCCGTACTCCTTGCCGGCCAGGACCACCAGCGGGGTGCCGGCTGCCTGGTAGTTCTGCGCGGCGTCGTAGACGTAGGCCTGCGGGCCGTCAGCCTGGGTGAAGTCGCGGGTGAAGCCACCCTCAACACCGTCCAGGAGCTGGTTCTTGATGCGGATGTTCGCGAACGTACCGCGGATCATCACCTCGTGGTTGCCACGGCGCGAGCCGTAGGAGTTGAAGTCCTTGCGCTCCACGCCGTTGGCCAGCAGGTACTGGCCGGCGGGGGTGTCGGACTTGAACGAACCGGCCGGGGAGATGTGGTCGGTGGTGACGGAGTCGCCGAGCTTCAGCAGCACGCGGGCGCCGGTGATGTCCTTGACCGGTTCCGGCGTCGCCTGCATGCCCTCGAAGTACGGGGGCTTCCGGACGTAGGTGGAGTTCGGATCCCAGGCGAAGGTGTCGCCAGCCGGGGTGTCCAGTGCCTTCCAGCGGTCGTCGCCGTCGAAGACGCCCTCGTAGCCCTTGGCGAACATTTCCTTGTCGATCGAGGAATCGATGACCTGCTGGACCTCAACGGGGTTGGGCCAGATGTCCTTCAGGAAGACGTCGTTGCCGGCCTCGTCCTTGCCGAGCGCGTCGGTCTCGAAGTCGAAGTCCATGGAACCGGCCAGGGCGTAGGCGATGACCAGCGGCGGGGACGCCAGGTAGTTCATCTTGACGTCCGGGTTGATCCGGCCTTCGAAGTTGCGGTTGCCCGACAGGACGGCGCTGACGGCGAGGTCGTTGGCCTGGATGGCCTCGGAGATCTCGGGTTCCAGCGGGCCGGAGTTGCCGATGCAGGTGGCGCAGCCGTAGCCCACGATGTAGAAGCCGAGCTTCTCCAGGTAGGGGGTCAGGCCGGACTTTTCGTAGTAGTCGGTGACAACCTTCGAACCCGGGGCGACTGAGGTCTTGACCCACGGCTTGGCGGTGAGGCCCTTTTCGACGGCGTTGCGCGCCAGGACGGCGGCGGCCAGCATGACCGAGGGGTTGGACGTGTTGGTGCAGGACGTGATGGACGCGATGGTGACCGCGCCGTGGTCCAGCTCGAACTCGCGTCCGTCAGCCATCTTCACGGGAACCGGGCTGGTGATCCGCCCGGCGCCGCCGTGGGCCGCCGAATACTTCGGCGGTTCGCGGTCGGTGTCGGAGACGTGGGTTCCGCCGGAGGTGAAGGACGGGGCGTCGGAGGCCGGGAAGCTCTCTTCGAGGGACTCGTCCAGGGTGCCCGCGTTGGCGTCATGGGACACGTAGTTCTTGAGGTCGTGGCGGAACTCGTCCTTGGCCTCGGTCAACTCGATGCGGTCCTGCGGGCGCTTGGGGCCTGCAATGGACGGGACAACGGTGGACAGGTCCAGTTCCAGGTACTCGGAGAACTTGATGTCGCGCGACGCGTCGTGCCACAGGCCCTGTTCCTTCGCGTACGCCTCCACGAGGGCGACGTTCTGCTCGGAGCGGCCGGTGAGGCGCAGGTAGTCCAGGGTGACGTCGTCGATCGGGAACATGGCAGCCGTGGAGCCGAACTCCGGGCTCATGTTGCCGATGGTGGCGCGATTGGCCAGCGGCACCGCTGCGACACCCTCGCCGTAGAACTCCACGAACTTGCCCACCACGCCGTGCTTGCGGAGCATCTCGGTGATGGTCAGCACTACGTCGGTTGCGGTGGCGCCGGCGGGGATGCTGCCGCTGAGCTTGAAGCCCACGACGCGCGGGATCAGCATGGAGACGGGCTGGCCGAGCATGGCGGCCTCGGCTTCGATGCCGCCCACGCCCCAGCCCAGCACGCCCAGGCCGTTGACCATGGTGGTGTGGGAGTCGGTGCCTACGCAGGTGTCAGGGTAGGCGCGCAGGACGCCGCCCACTTCGCGGGTCATGACGGTGCGGGCCAGGTACTCGATGTTGACTTGGTGCACAATGCCGGTTCCCGGGGGAACCACCTTGAAGTCGTCGAACGCGGTCTGGCCCCAGCGCAGGAACTGGTAGCGCTCACCGTTGCGCTGGTATTCGATCTCCATGTTGCGCTCCAGCGCGCCGGAGTTGCCGAAGGCATCGATCTGGACCGAGTGGTCGATGACCATCTCGGCCGGCGCCAGCGGGTTGACCCGCTTGGGGTCGCCGCCCAGTTCCTTGACGGCTTCACGCATCGTCGCCAGGTCAACCACGCAGGGAACGCCGGTGAAGTCCTGCATGATCACGCGTGCCGGCGTGAACTGGATTTCTGTATCGGGCTCCGCATTAGGATCCCAGCCTGCCAAAGCGCGAACGTGATCGGCAGTGATGTTCGCGCCGTCCTCGGTCCTCAGCAGGTTTTCAAGCAATACCTTGAGGCTGAACGGAAGGGCTTCTGCACCTTCAACGGAGTTCAACCGGAAAATTTCGTATTCGGTTCCGGCTACATTAAGTTTGCCTTTTGAACCGAAGCTGTCCACAGTGCTCATCGCAGGACTCCTCTCGCAACAGTTTCATCTTTGTCGCGCGGTTGACCGCCTGCTAGTTAGGACGCCCTAAGTAGTTACAGGGCCCGAAAATTGCACACGGCCGGCCGAGAATTCGGGCGCGACGTGGGACTACTACGGTCATCGTAGTCCAAAACCGCGGCCGCATCACGGAGCCGGAGCCAGCAGTGCCACGGTCTCAAGGTGGTGGGTGTGCGGGTACAGGTCGAAGGCCCGGAGGCCGGCGAGGTCCCACCCTGAGCGGCGGAAGTAACCCAGGTCACGGGCGAACGACGCCGGGTCGCAGGACACGTAGGCAATGGCACGGGGCTGCGAGGCGACGAGCTGGCCGACGACGGCTTTCCCGGCTCCGGCCCTGGGCGGGTCAAGGACCAGGGCGTCGAAATTCCGCGGTTTCTGGCGCAGGACCCGTTCCACGCGGCCCTGGACCACCTCCACCTGCGGCGCGGAGTGCAGGTTTTTCCGGGCGTCGCGGCTGGCGCCGGGCGCTCCTTCGACCGAGAGCACGGATCCGGTCTCCCCCACTGCGTCGGCCAGGACAGCGGTGAAGAGCCCGGCTCCTGCGTAGAGGTCGGCCACCACGGCTCCGGGGTGGAGGAAGTCTCCATGCCGGAGGAATTCTGTGACAGCCCCCACAAGTGTCCCGGGCGCGTCGCGGTGGATCTGCCAGAAGCCCTCTCCGGTAACGCGGAAATCGTGTCCCTCGGCGGACTCCTGCACCCAGGTCCGGCCGCGGAGCTGTGTCACGTCACCGGTCAGCGCATCAAAGGCCGCCACGGAAACGTCCCCCGGCACTTCCGCAGCAATTGCCCTCAGCCGTTTGTCCTTTGTCCCGGGCGCGGGTGCAAGGAGCACCAGGGGCCGGGAAGCGTTGGCCGGAGCGGCCACCTCAACCCGCTCGATGCCCTGGAGGTCCAGGTCCCACAAGCGCAGCGCGTTGATGGCGCCGCTGGCCAGGGGCATCTCCCGCACCGGGATGATCTGGTTGGAACGGTGAGCGTGCATTCCCAGCCTGCCGCCGGGGGTGACCGAAAAGCTGGCCCGTGTGCGCCACCCAAGGCCGGTGCCGCCGTCGTACTTTTCCCCTACCGCCTCCACGCTGCCCGCCCAGGCGGCGGGCAGCTGCTCAAAGCCGGCCAGCCGGGTGAGCTGTTCGGCCAGGACATCCGCCTTGAGGCTGCGCTGCCGGGCCAGTGTCATGTGCCCGAACTCCGCACCCCCCACAGGCGGGTGACCGTGGCCCCATGCCCGGCGGGAATCCGCAGGATGCCAAAAGTGCTCCACCCGGTCGGGGGAAGCCTCGAGCACCTCGATGACGTCCGCCCGCCAAAACTTGGCGTCGTCCGCTGCATCGGTCAGCCGGACCCGGACTTTCTCTCCCGGGATGGCGTGCCGGACAAAGATGACCCTGCCCTCATGCCGCGCAACACAGTGCCCGCCATGGGCCACGGGCCCGACGTCGAGGACCGCCTCTTCGCCTGCATGCCCGGCAGCGTCCGGTGCCTGCGGCGCGGCTGTTGAAGTTTTTGCGGTCACTGGACGTCCTGGAGGTTCTTTGCTTCTTCGGATGATTTGAGCTGCCACGGAACACTGGCCACCATGACTCCGGGTTCGAAGTGCAGGCGGGTCTTGATGCGCAGGGCGGTCTGGTTATGCACCAGCTGCTCCCACCACTTGCCCACCACGTATTCCGGGATGTAGACCACGATCAGGTCCCGCGGGGAGTCCAGGCGCATTTGCTTGATGTACTCCATGATGGGCGTGACCGTCTCGCGGTAGGGGCTGGCCAGGACGGTCAGCGGGACCGGGATTTCGAGCTTTTCCCAGTCGGCGATGGTGTGGGCCGTTTCCTCCGCGTCGATGTCCACCGTTATGGCGTCCAGCCGGGAGGGCCGGGACGCACGGGCGTAGGCCAGAGCACGCAGGACGGGTTTGCGGACGTGGGACACCAGCAGGACGGCGTGCACCCTGGTGGGCAGGGCCCGGGGTGAGGAGTCCTCATCCACCGCGAGTTCCTTGGCCACGTTGTCGTAATGCGCCCGGATGCTCCACATGATCAGGAAGAGGACGAACATGGCCAGGAGGGCGATCCAGGCGCCCTGTTCGAACTTGGTGATGAGGACGATGACCAGCACCAGCCCGGTCATGCCGAAGCCGATGCTGTTGATGGTGCGGGACTTCATCATCCGGCGCCGGACGGCTTTGTCCTTGGCAAGCTTCAGCTCGCGCCCCCAGTGCCGGATCATGCCGAGCTGGCTGAGGGTGAAGGAGATGAAGACGCCCACGATGTAGAGCTGGATGAGCTTGGTGACGTCCGCGTCGAACGAAATGATGAGCACCAGGGCGCCTGCCGCGAGGGCAAGGACACCGTTGCTGAACGCAAGCCTGTCGCCCCTGGTCCGGAGCTGGCGGGGAAGGTAGCCGTCCTGGGCCAGGATGGAGCCGAGGACCGGGAAGCCGTTGAAGGCCGTGTTGGACGCGAACACCAGGATGACGCCGGTGGCCGCCACCACGATGTAGAACGGGATGCTGCCCGGGCCGAAGATGGTCTGGGCAATCTGGCTGATGGCCGGGTTCTGGACGTATCCCTCCGGCAGCGGGTCCCCGTCGAGCAGGAATTCCGTGGCCGGATCCAGCACGATGTGGACCTTGGTGGCGTTGGCCAGGTAGATGATGCCGGCCAGCATCGCGGCGCCGATCACCCCCAGGAGCAGGAGGGTGGTGGCCGCATTCTTGCTCTTTGGGTGCCTGAAGTTCGGCACGCCGTTGCTGATCGCTTCCACGCCCGTAAGCGCTGCGGCGCCGGAGGAGAAGGCCCGGAGCAGCAGGAACGCGCCGGCCAGGCCCACCAGGCCCTGGTCGAAGCCTTCCGTGGGGACGATGGTGAAGGCCGCCGACGGCGCCTCCCCCAGCTGCCCCGTTGCGGCCTGGAACACGCCCACCGCGGTCATGCCCAGGATCGATGCCATGAAGATGTAGGTGGGGACGGCGAATACGCTGCCCGCTTCCTTGATGCCGCGCAGGTTGACCAGGGCAAGGATGACGACGCCGATGGTGGCGATGACGGCCTGCTCACCGTGCAGTGACGGTACAGCAGTGGTGAGGTACGCCGCTGCCGAGGACATGGACACGGCAACGGTCAGGACATAGTCCACCAGGAGGGCCGAGGCTACCGTCAGCCCGGCGTACTTGCCGAGGTTTACGTTGGCGATCTCGTAGTCGCCGCCGCCCGACGGGTACGCGTGGACGTTTTGCCGGTAGGAAGCGACAACGGTCAGCAGGACCACCATCACCGCCAGTCCCACCAGGGGCGAGATCGCCACGGCGCTCACACCTGCCAGGGCAAGGGTCAGGAGGATCTCGTCCGGCGCGTAGGCTACGGAGGAAAGGGCGTCGGAGGCGAAGATCGGCAGTGCGATCTTCTTGGGAAGCAGGGTATGGGCCAGCCGGTCGTTCCGGAACGGCCTGCCCACCAGCACGCGTTTGACGGCGTTCAGTATTGTCAACACCCCACAAAGCTAGTCTGAATCGCGGACGATGTCATGACGGGCCCCGGCCGGGCCTAACCAGGGCCGTGCCGGTAGAGTTCTAGCTGCACGATCCTGACTTACATATGGAGGAGATACGGTGGCGCATTTCGTGATCATGGGATGTGGCCGGGTGGGGGCAACGCTGGCGCACACGCTGGAGGATGCCGGACATTCCGTGGCCATCATCGACCAGGACGACCGCGCCTTCCGCCGGCTCCGCCAGGGCTTTACCGGACGGAAAGTCACGGGCATTGGCTTTGACCGGGACACCCTCAAGCAGGCCGGGGTGGGCGAGGCCTATGCCTTCGCCGCGGTCTCCAGCGGGGACAACTCCAACATCCTGGCCACCCGGGTGGCCCGTGAGACCTTCCACGTCCCGCACGTCGTCGCAAGGATCTATGACCCGGGACGCGCCGAGATTTACCAGCGCCTTGGCATTCCCACCGTGGCGGCCGTCCGCTGGAGCGCCGACCAGGTGCTGCGCCGCATCCTTCCCGAACAGCACCTCGCGGGCGACTTCCGGGAGCCCTCCGGACGCCTGGTCCTGGCCGAACTGGACCTCGACGCCGGCTGGATCGGGCACCGCATCAGCAGCATTGAGAAGGCTGCCGATGTGCGCGTGGCGTACCTGACCCGCTTCGGCGAGGGCCTGCTGCCCGACGCCGGAACCGCCTACCAGGACGGCGACACCGTGCACGCCATGCTGCAGGTGGACCGCAGCGCCCAGATCGCCCAGATCCTCGCCAAAGCCCCCGCCAAGGAGTATCAGTGAAAGTCGTTATTGTCGGCGCCGGCAGCGTCGGATCGTCCATTGCCCGCGAGCTGCTGGCGCACAAGCACGAAATCCTCCTTATCGACCTCAAACCGGAAGTGATCGGGCGCAGCGGCCTGCGGGGCGCCCACTGGCTGGTGGGTGACGCCTGCGAGCTCTCCACGCTGCAGGGCGCCAAGGTGGAAGACGCCGACGTGGTGGTTTCCGCCACGGGCGATGACAAGGTGAACCTGGTGGTGTCCCTGCTGGCCAAGACCGAGTTCGGGGTTGGCCGGACGGTGGGCCGGGTGAACAACCCCAAGAACGACTGGATGTTCAACGATTCATGGGGTGTCGACGTCGCCGTGAACACCCCGCAGCTGATGACGGCCCTGGTGGAAGAGGCAGTGGAGATCGGCGACCTGGTCCGGCTGCTGACGCTTCAGACGGGCGTGGCGTCGCTGGTGGAATTCACCGTCCCGCATGATTCGCACGTGATCGGCATGACCGTGGGCGACATCCACTGGCCGGAGGACGCCACCCTGGTGGCGATCCTGCGGGACCAGGCACCCATTACCCCCAGCCGCGACGACGTGATCGACGGCGGCGATGAACTCTTCTTCGTCACCACCATCGCCGCCGAGGACCGGCTGCGGGAGCTGCTTTCCTCCGCACCCGGCAGCATCGACACCGCCGGCATCAACAGTGGAGAGCAGGCGGGCGCCAGCGCCCAGCCGGCCACCGCCAGCGGATACGGCCCGGTCCCGGAGGACGACGGCTTCGACGGCTAGGTCCGCCGCTGCCCGGGGAGAGGCCGAGGGGGCGGCCTGGCCGTCAGGCGGGCTGGTCTGTCAGGCGGCCTGGTCTGTGCCGGCTTCAGGCTCCGCCGGGGCAGGCCGGGTCACCAGCCAGGCCACCCAGACGCCCAGGACGTACAGGGGGGCGCCCATGATGAGCCGTGTGGTGGCGAGGGCGGCCAGGCCGTCGGTGCCCATCAGGTAGAGGGGCACCTGCACAATGAGCCGGAGCGCCAGGACGCCCACGATGATCCAGGTGCCCAGGCGGTACGCCTTGACCCGGTCAGGTTCCTTACGCCATTCCACGCCCTCGTTGCGGATGAAGCCAAAGAGGAGCCCGGCCACGGGCCACTTCACGGCAATAGAGATGACCATCGCCAGGATATAGGCGGCGTTGGTGAAGAAGCCGGGGAGGTAGAAGTCTTCGGCCTTGCCGGTGGTGTTGGCCAGCCAGGCGGAGATGCCGACGCCGACAATCCCCGCCAGGGCCTGGGTCAGAGGCCGCCGCTGTATCAGGCGGACAACGGTGAACACGGCTGCCGATGCCAGGGCGGCCACCAGTGACAGCGTGAGCTCGCGGGTGATGGTGAACGCCACCAGGAACACCAGGCCGGGAACGATGCTCTCGGCAATTCCCTGCACTCCCCCGGCGCTGCGCAGCACGTCCACCTGCCCGTCGTGGGTGCGGTGGAGTCCCGCTTTGGCGGCGTACCCGGCGGCGAGGCCGGCAACGGGCGATGGACCGGGAGCCTGCGGCCTGCCCTGCTGTTCTCTGCCCGGATGTGCAGGGCCGGACGGCTGTTCGGGCTCTTGCGCGGTCATTCGTTCTCCTGGCGGGACAGTATCTCGTAGCGGGGATTGAATATGGTGGGCATGTCTTCGCCCCGGGCCAGCATCCCCTCAACCCGGATCCGCGCGCCCGCTTCGATGCCCGGCACGCGGCGGCGGCCCACCCAGACGACACGGAGCCGGGGCGGCCTGCCCCGCTTCGGACCAGGGGCCGGACGTTCGGCGTCATCCTGGGACAGGATGGCACTGAATTCCGGGGTCCGGTCGGCAGGAACAAAGGTCACCGATTCAATGTGCCCCTGGCACATGACGCGTCCCTTGTCAGGAAGTTGCTCCAGTGGGGTGATCCGGCCAGACGCATGGACCGGGTTGTTGTGGGGAGACTCAGCCGATCTGGGTAATTTCGGGACCACGTTCGGGCTCCTCCAGGGTGGGCGCGGCGGGCGGAGGAGTGGCGGAGGCGTCCTTCGGCAGCCTCAGCTGCAGGAGGTCCCGCGGGGGCATGGGGCTGTCGCCACGGACCACTACGACCTGCCGGAACAGTGCTTCGAGCGGTTCCGCGGCGGGGCGTTCCAGCGCCGCAGGTCCGCCCAGGACGCCGCGTAGGAACCAGCGGGGACCATCGACGCCGATGAACCGGGCCACGCGGTAGCCCTGGCTCCCGTCCGGGAGCCCAGCAGGCAGCTTGGCCACCAGCTCGGTACCGAAAGCCCCTTCCACCTCTTCAACCTGGCCGCCCTGCGCACCGACCGACTGGCCGATCTGTTCGCGGATCTCATTCCACAAGGTCTCGGTTTTGGGCGCTGCAAAGGCCTGCAGCTGGAGGCTGGAGCCGTCCAGGTCCAGCGTCACCGCCACCACGCGCTGTGTTGCCTCCTCGACTTCGAGGCGGAGCTGAAGGCCCTCGCTGGGCGTGATCAGCAAGGCACCAAGATCCACGTAGCCGTCGCGGCTGCTGATCTCGGCCTCATCGAAGGGGCCGTCCTGGCGGCGGGCGGCGGTGGCGGATCCGCTTTCTTCGCCGTCCGCAACCGTGAGCTCGTCGGCCGGCTCTGCCGGCTCTTCGCTCTTTGCTTTCCTGCCGAACCCAAAGACCATGGGTGACTCCTTAATTCTGGAAAAGTGCCAGTCCTGAAACCTGCCGGCGAAACTTTGGAGGTTCCGCCGTCGTGCATGCCGGCGTGGCTGCGGGTGCAGCCTGAAGGTCAGGCTCCGGGGACGCTGAACCCGCCGGTGGAACCGAAGCCTCCGGTGCCCCGCACGGATCCGCTCAGTTCGCTGACAGGAATGAATTGGGCGTGCTCCACCCGCTGGATAACCATTTGGGCAATTCTATCGCCGCGCCGGAGCTCAATGGGCTGGGACGAATCGGTGTTCAGCAGTGTTACCGAAATCTCGCCCCGGTAGCCCGCGTCAACGGTGCCGGGGGCGTTCACGATCGTCAGGCCATGCTTGGTGGCCAGGCCGGAGCGGGGGTGGATCAGCGCCACGAACCCATAAGGAAGGGCAATGGCCACGCCGGTGGGGACCAATTTGCGCTCACCGGGCATCAGGACCACGTCCTCGCGGGCGCGGAGGTCTGCGCCGGCGTCGCCCGGATGTGCGTAGGACGGTGCTTCCAGCTCAGGATCCAGCATCTTCAACTGGACCTGCAGGGTGGGAGCGGCGGTGGCGGGCAAGGCTGCGTCCGGGACAAGGTCTACCGTGGCGGGATGATCAGTCACAGTCACTCACTCTAACCCGCGCCCCCAAATCACTCCTAGGGAGACTCCCGGGGAGGCCGGGCCGCAGAGCCTGTCCCAAGGTGAAATAGCCGGCCAAAGGTGGAAAGCTTGGGCTATGCCCGATTCAAGCTCGCCTGCGTCCGTTCCCAGCACACCCTCTGCCGGGACACCTGTTGTCTACAGGGAGAAGCTGTGGCCCAACGCCTGGATCTGGATCATCGCGGCCGGCGTCTCCGCAGCGGGCATCCTGGTTTTCGCCCCCATCAGCATGGCGGCAGGCTACACCGCGGCATTGGTGCTTTTCGCCATCATCGCGGTCCTCCTGGTTGTTTCCACCCCCGTCATTTCGGTCACGGCTGACACCCTCACCGTTGGAAGGGCCACCATCGAACGCCGTTTCGTCGGCGCTGTGCAGCAGTTCAAGGCCGGGGAGGCGACCGCGGAACGGGGCACCCGGCTCAACGGGCTCGCCTACCTGTGCATCCGCGGCTGGATCGATCCCGTCGTAAAAATCGAGATCACGGACCCCGCCGACCGGACCCCCTACTGGCTCGCCTCGACCCGCCATCCGGACCAGCTGACGGCAGCCCTTACGCGGCACTGACGCCGCCGGGGCCGCCGGTCCTTGCGCCCGCACGCACCTTTCGGGCCTGCTTCCAGCGGAAAATGACGGCGCGCCCTGCTCCTTGAGCCAATTCCCCGCCACCGGGTGGCAGAGTTTCGATTGATAGTAATGCCAGGGTGGAGGATTTGTATGCAGGATCTACGGCTTGTAGGCGTGCACGACGACGGGACGCATCTCCTGTTAAGCGGGCCCGGCGGCGAGATGTTCCAGCTGCCGATCGATGAGGCCCTCAGGACGGCCAGCCGGTCCACGGCCAGGCCGCGGACGGAGAGGCCGGCCGTTCCCATGTCCCCCCGGGACATCCAGGCACGGATCCGTGCCGGTGCCACGGCTGCGGACGTCGCCGAGCTGTCCGGGATGCCGCTGGCCAAGGTGGAGCGTTACGAGGGCCCTGTCTTGGCGGAGCGCGAATATGTTGCCCAGCAGGCGCGGAAAGTTGAAGTCGCGGCGCCTTCCCCCGGCCACGACGTCTACCGGTCCGCCTTCGGCGACAACCCGGCAACGCTGGAGGACATGGTGGCCCACCGCCTGTCCGCCCACGGCATCGACCCCTCAACCGTGGAGTGGGACTCCTGGCGGCGCCAGGACGGTACCTGGACTGTCTCAGCAAGCTTCGAAGCCAAGCCCGGGGGTACCTCGGGAATCGGCGAAGAACCTCCTGCACTGTGGACCTTCAGCCCGGCACGGAAGTCCCTGCAGAACACCAACCGCTGGGCGCAGCAGCTGAGCGAACTTGAACCGCTGGACGGGCCCGTTCCTGCCCGCCGCCTCACCGCGGTTTCCGACCGCCCCTTTGATTTCGAGACGGACGCGGATGCGTCCAGGACGTCGCCGGCCGGCCAGGGAGTGCCCGTGCAGGATTCCGGCAAGGAATCCGACGGCCTCCTTGACATGCTCCGCTCCCGCCGCGGCCAGCGCCTGGGCGTAGATGAGGATTCCGACGACGCACTGGCGCTGCTGCTGACCCATGGCGTGCCCGCTGCCCACCCGCGCCCTTCCGAAGTGGCGGCTGAACCGGAGGCCGGGGAGACGGAACCGCAGGATGACCAGCGGGATGCGCCGGCAGCCCAGGGCGACTCCTTCATCAGGCGCAGGGACACCAGGCCTTCAATGCTGTCGAGGCTCAGCATCCTTCCGCCGCACCGTGACAGCCACGATGATGCGCTGCGGCTTCACGACGGCGTCAGCACCGACACGAGGGAAATCACCATTGCGGTGTCCCCGCAGAAGCCCGCCGGTCCGACTCCCGGGGCTGGTTCCGGAACTTCCGGCGGCGCCGGGCTGGACGAGCTGCTGGGCAGCAATCCCCGCCGCCCGGCGGCGAAGCAGGAAGACGCTTCCCCCTCCACCGGACAGCTGCCGGAGACTGAGGCGCCGGAACGGCCCGCACGGCCCAAGCGGTCCAGCGTGCCGTCCTGGGACGAAATCGTTTTTGGCACGCGGAGCGACTAGAAGCTCCCTCCCCGCACCGATGATGGCATTGGCCGCGTTACGCACGGGCGCGTGCTAGGCTCCCCACCACACGGCCGCTTCACATAGCGCAATCACCAGGAGGTCTGCGGTGCCGGACACAACCTGCCACATGTCCATCTCCCTGGACGGTTTCGTCGCCGGGCCGGACCAAAGCCGCGACAACCCCTTGGGTAGACGGGGCATGGAACTGCATGCGTGGCACCTGGGCGACCCCCGGGCGAACGACGCCGACAAGGTGGCCAGCGAATGGCTTATGCGCCCGCGCGGCGCTTATGTGATGGGGCGGAACATGTTCGGCCCTATCCGCGGAGACTGGGACGGGGAATGGAGCGGTTGGTGGGGACCCGAACCGCCCTACCACGCGCCAGTGTTCGTCCTCACGCATCATGCCCGCGACTCCCTCCAGATGGAGGGCGGGACGACCTTCCATTTCATCACCGACGGCTTCGATGCCGCCTACGCTGCCGCCCGTGACACCGCCGGGGACAAAGGCGTGGACATCGCCGGCGGGGCGTCTACCGTCCGGCAGGCGCTGATCGCGGGAGTAATCGACGAACTCACCCTCGACATCGCGCCGGTGCTGCTCGGGTCAGGGGAACGGATTTTCGACGGCGTTGAATCCTTCGGCTTTGAACCCGCCGAAGTGCTCCACTCGCCGCTGGCAACGCACATCCGCTATCGCCGCGTGCACTGACGGCCTCAACGTCTCCGTACGGCGACTTGCTTCTAAGGCTCAAGCGCTGAGGTACTCCTGAAGTGCCTCTTCGAGGAGGCTTCGTTCGCCGGGCAGGAATCCGGGTGGCCACTTTGGTGGTTCCCAGTCCTGGTGTTCGCTTGTGTAGTGGCGGCCTGTGGGTGAGGTCCAGCCGGGTGGTTCGTTCGTGGTGGCCGGGGTGGGTTTCCAGGCGGTGGTGTGCCGGAGTTTGTGGTGTTTCGGGCAGGGCTGTCCCAGGTTGCTGATGCCGGTGGTGCCGCCGTGGTGCCAGGCGAGGAGATGGTCGGCCTCCGTGTCCAGGGAGGTGTTGCTGCAGCCCGGGAACGGGCATTTCCCGTCCCGCATCCGCAGCCAGGCCCGCATGGCCCTGGGAATCCGGTAACTTTTCCGGCCGATCTCCAACGGCGCCCCGTCCCGGGGGTCCACCAGGACCCGGTAGAACGAGCCCGCCCCGTCCGCGACCAGTCGCCGCGCCATCGACGCCGGCACCGGACCATACCCGTCCAGCATCGCCGGTTCATCGGTCAAACCCATCAGCGCGAACACCGGAACCGTGACCAGCACCTCGGCGCGGACCGAGGAGGGCAAGTGTCCCGGCCCGGCGCCGTCAGTGCCACCGGCACCGGCGCCCGGCCCGGCAGCAGCCAAGACGCCGGCAGTGGCACTGGCACTGGCACTGGCACGGCTGAGACTGGTGCTGCCGCCCCGGGTGTTACCGCTGCCGAGGATGGCTGCGGCGAAACTGTCGGCCCGCAGCTGGGGCATGGTCCTGTCCTCGGCCGGGCCCTGCAAACCCCGCGCGGCAGCGGTGAGCCGGTTCCACCCGGACATGGCCTGGTCCGCGGGCAGGTAGGCGCCCAGCCACGCCATCCCGTCCCGGTCCGGCCGGAACTCCACCCGCCGCTCCGCCACACCCCTGGCGTGCCGCTTCTCGATCGATTCGGCGTGGTGGCGCTCCCGCCAGGTCCGGGCCTTGACCCGGAACCGTTGCGCCGGCAGCTCCCCAACCGGGCAGCCCCGGGCGGCATCCTGTGCTTCAGGGTCCAGGAAATGCGCCTCCAACGCCGCCGCTCCCACCGCATCAAGGGACGCCGTCTCATCTGCCAGCACTATCGCGTGCTGGCACGACAGGGTCCCGGCCTGCAACGCCTCCAAAGTCCGCGGCAATGAAACAGTCAGGGCGTGGGAGGTGGCCAGGAACGACGCCGCCGCCCGCGGACCCAACGCCAGCACGCACCCGACCTCCGCCGCGACCGCCATCTCCTGCGCCACCACCGGCACCTCCGGCCCCGCCACAGCGGTGGCAGTCCCCGCGTACCCCACCGCAGCCTTCGCCTTCAACCCCGCAACCCGCGCCTCCACCTCCCGGGCCCCTGCAAGAATATCCAGGCACCCATCCGCCAAACCGGCCAGCGGATCAGAAACCGCATCAGCATCCGAGAACGCCTCCAGACCCGCCCCATCCACCTCAGCCTGAAGCACAGCAAGGGCAGTACGGATCTCCTCGAACGCCCTCACCACCGCCGCCTTCCCCATAAACCCATCATGGCAAGGGGGTCCGACAATCAGAGCTGGCCACCTCAGTTTCAAGGGCAGCCCCGCTTCAGGGGTTTCTTTGACGAAGAGGGTGGGGCTAAGCCCCTCGGCTCCCGCCGGGTCCGCCGGAACCGCGCCAGAGGCAGGCGTCGACGTCGAACGGCAGCAACTGGTCCTGCTGGGCCATCAGGTTGGCGCCGTGGGCCGTCACCCGCCGCATGAAGTGGCGCCGGCACAGCGTTTCGTAGCCCACTACGGGTACATGCCCGGCGTCCGGGGCGGCGGCAGCCTCAACCACCATGTCCACGTCACCCACCACCACCTGCGCGCCCTCGGTGACCATGACGCCGTCGACCGTCCTGGCGTTGTGCGTTGCACGCCGCCCGCACCAGCAGAGCGCCTCCACCTGCAGCACCTGAACCCGGTCGGCAAGCTCGATGAGCCGCTGCGAACCCGGGAACAGCCGGGTGCGGAAGTCGGCCGTGATGCCGAAGGCAAAGACGTCGACGTCGATTTCGTCCACCACCTTGGCCAGCTGCTCCACCTGCTCCGGGGAGTAGAACTGGGCCTCGTCGCAGATCAGGTAATCCACACGCTGGCCCTGGGTGCGGCGAAGCATGACTTCTTCCCAGAAGTCGGTGCTGTCCAGCACCTCCACGGCGTCCGTCTCCAGGCCCAGGCGGCTGGAGATCCGGGACTCTCCGGCGCGGTCGTTGCGGCTGAAGCGGACGCCGCCGCGGCCGCGGGCCCGGTGGTTGTAGTCCATCTGCAGCGCCAGCGTCGATTTGCCGCAGTCCATGGTGCCGGAGAAGAAGATGAGTTCAGCCACGCCGGCGGTTCCTTCCTTCGGCGGTGAAGCAGAGCAGCGGGACCTCCCGCTCCGCCTTCGTCAGCGAGCCGTGCTGGCCCACCACTTCCATGGCGGTGGGCCGCATCCGCCGGCCGTCATAAAGTGCGACGGCGTCACGCGCCGCGATCATCACGTCACCGATCCTGCCCGCAACATCGGGACGGACGTCGCCAAAAAGTCCCCCGGCAACGGCTTCCTGGCGCGTAAAGGCCCATACCCGGTCGCCGAACCGCGCCTTCCAGGCGGTAAGCAGCCGTTCCGCTGCCCCAGCACCGGCTTCCAGGTCCGCCTCCTCCAGGTACAGGTGCACCATCCGCGGTTCACCGGCCGTATGGCGCACCCCGTCCACCAACCCGGGGTCGGTGGAGAAATCAATCCGCTGGGATTCCGGGACGTCCAGCATGCCGTGGTCTGCGGTGAGCACAATGGTGGTGCCGGCGGGAAGGGTGGAGTTGAGCCGTTTGACGGTGGAATCGAGCTCCTCCAGCTGGTGTTCCCACTGCTCGGAACGGCAGCCGTGGCGGTGGCCCGCCTTGTCCAGTTCGTTGACGTAGAAGTACATGAGGGACGGGCCGGAGGCCGCCATGGCCTCGGCCGCGGCCGCGGTCCGTGCATGCGCGGTTATCCCGGAGATGAACCTGCCGCCCCGCAGCGCGGCGCGGGTCATGGGCGAGCCGTCGAACTGGGAGAGGCTGACGGTGCTGACGTCCACCTGTTCGGCGATCTGTTCAAACACCGTGGGGAAAGGCTGCCAGGTGGACGGGTCGACGCCCGGATCCCAGTTCCCCAGCAGATTGACCACCTTGTCCTGGTCAGGGTCCAGGACGTCGTAGCCCACCATGCCGTGCTGGCCCGGGGCAAGTCCGGTTCCAAAGCTGGACAGCGCCGCCGCCGTGGTGGAAGGGAAGGCGGAATCCAGCCACACGGGGACCTCGCCCTGCCCCGCCTGGATCACGGACCGCAGGAAGGGCGTGTGGGCCGCCTTTTGCTTCAGCAGGTTCCTGCCCAGGCCATCAGCCAGTACAACGCAGACCCGGGACGCGTCCGGTAGCCCAAGGGTATTGGTAAAGCCCACCACGCCGAGGCTTGCCGCGGCGCTGGTGAGGACTTCAGCCACGGAACGCTGTCCGTAGGCGGGAGGGGCTGGAAGGTCGGGCGTGCGGCCGATGGTTGGGGTTTCCTGGATGGCGCGGTGGCGGTCTTCCGGCATCTCAGCGCTGCTGGTGCCCGCGGCTGAGCCGGTTTCCGAACACCCCGGACCGCGTCCGCGGACCCATGGACTGGGCATGGGTTACGGGAGCCGCGGAACCGGTGTTGACCGCCCGCAGGGCCCTGGCGAAGAGCTTGGCGTCCTGCACTGCCTGCAGCCCGTCTGCCTCCGCGCTGATGCGGAGCACGATGTCTTCCTGGGCGATGGTTCCGGTGTAGCCGTGGTCAGCTTCGCACTGCGGATCGCCGCAGCTGGCCGGACCCATGTCCAGTCGCTGGCCACCGGACCATGCAATGGACAACGTGAGTTCCCGGACGGGGTCGGAGGGCTTGTAGTTCTGCGGCTGGGCGTACATGTAGCTCAGGACCACGGACCGGATCTGGGCCACGGGAACGGACTCGGTGGAGATCTGGGCGACGATTTGCTCCCCCGCCTCGTCCAGTTGCTGGTCATCCACGTGGGTGATCACCAGCATGTCCGCGGTGAGGACCAGCACGGTGATGTGGCGGCGCACCTCTGCCCGGTCGAAGTGGGTTTCCAGGTGCACCAGGTGGGCCACGCAGTCCCGGCCGTCCAGTGCGTCGTCGACGACGTCGGAGACCAGGCGGGGGTAGAAGCCGGCCTTCTGCAGCGCGTCTTCCAGGCTCTGGCCCTGTGTTCCGTGGTTGTGTGAGCTGTGCTGGCGGAGTGCCTGGTTTTCATTGCCGGGCGTTTCGGGCGCCGAAGCGGGAGGCTGGAAGCTCATGCCCCCATTTTCACAGATCGTCCGGTCACTTGCTAACCGCGTCAGCCCAGCATGGCGCGGCGGGCACTGTCCGTGCGCTGCGCGGCGTTGCCGATGCGTACATCAGCGGCGAGGATGGTGGCCCCGGCGGTGCCGCACAAAACCGGGTTGAATTCCACCAGCGCGATCTCCGGGTGGTTGTCCTTCATCCAGGCCAGCCTGGCGGCCAGGTCCTCCAGCGCAGGGACGTCGACAGCCGGCAGGCCCTGGTAGCCGAAGAGCTTCCGGGACGCCCGCGGAGCTCGGATGAAGTCGTGCACATCCGCCGCGGAGAGCGGCGGAACCCGGTGTGACCAGTCGTCCAGGAGGTTGACGGCGTCGCCGGCGAGGCCGAAGGAAATGACCGGGCCCAGCAACGGATCCTCGATGGCACGGAAGGTGCAGGCCTGTCCCACCGGCGCCATCGCCTGTACTTCCAGGGCGGGATCACCGTAGGCCGCGAGCGCGCGCCGCATCTGCACCACGTTTTGGCGCAGTGATTCGGCGTCCTCAATGCCAAGCCTGACCCCGCCAAGGTCAAGCCGGTGCCGCAGCGCGGGGTCGGTGGTTTTCAGCACCACCGGCCAGCCCAGCGCATCTGCCGCTGCCACGGCCTCGTCCGGTGTGGTGAATCCTGCAGAGGGCAGGACCGGGATGCCGTAATGCTTCAGCAGCGAAGCAGCCGCGGCCGGGTCCAGCTGATTGAGCTGGTCGCCCGTGACGTCCCCGAGCAGGGCGTCCAGCTCGGCCTCCGCCTTGCGGGGGTCGCAGCCGGCGGGTTCGACGAAATGCCCCTGGTCACGGCCGGCCCACTCCGCATAACGGACCACGGCCGCGAGCGCGGCCACGGCAGCCCCGGGGTTGGAAAAGCAGGGGACGGTACAGCCCTCCGCTCCCACCAGGCCCTCCACGTTGATGGCGGGGTCCAGGATGCCGGTGAAGGCGGCCACCACCGGCTTCCCGGCAGTAGCTGAACATTCGGCCAGGACCTGCGCCACCGCGTCGGCGGTCAGCCCTCGGGCAGGCAGCAGCGCGGCGACGGCGGCGTGCACGGCATCGGAGGCCAGGGCGTCAAGGAGGGCGGTCCGCAGTGCGGGCAGGGCCACCGACTGGCCGGCATCAAGGTCCAGTCCCGAAACCACCCGGGCAACGCCCAGCCCGTGCGCGGCGGCACTGTCCGCCACCACGTTGCCCAGCGCCTGGGAATTGCTGAAGATGGCGACGTCGGCTCCGGCGGGCAGTGGCTGCCCGGACACCACCTGCGCCACATCCACCAGCTGTTCCACGGTTTCCACGCGGATCACGCCCGACTGGCGCAGCATGGCATCCAGCGCCCCGGCCGGCGCCTGGGTGGTCCGGACGGCATGTCCGGGCGGCAGACGGAGCCCCATGGTGTCCGACTTGGCCACGATGACCGGCTTGGTGCGGGCCAGGCGCCGTGCGATCCGGGAGAACTTGCGCGGGTTGCCGATTGACTCCAGGTAGAGGCCTACGGCGGAGGTGTCGGCATCGTCTTCCCAGTACTGCATCATGTCGTTGCCGGAGACATCCGCCCTGTTGCCTGCCGAGAGCAGGCTGGACAGTCCCAGCCGACGCCGGGCCGAGGCGGCGTAGAGCGAGACGCCGATGGCGGCCGACTGGCTGAACAGGCCCAGGCCGCCGCGCAGCGGCATGGTGGGCGCCATCGACGCGTTCAGCGACACGTCCGGGTGAGTGTTGGCGATGCCCAGCGACGCCGGGCCGATCACCCGCATCCCGCTGGCCCGGGCCTGGCGCACCAGGGCGCGCTGCCGCAGCAGGCCCCGCTCGCCGTCGTCGGCAAAACCTGCCGAGGCGATCACAACGCCCTTGACGCCCGCTGCCGCGCACTCCGCCACGACGCCGGCCACTTCCTCGTAGGGAACGGCGATGATTGCCAGCTGGACGGGCTCGGGGACTTCGGAGAGCTTGCCGTAGGACATCATCCCGGCCAGTTCCAGCGCCTCCGGGTTGATGGCGTACACGGACCCGTGGAAGCCGCCCTCGATGATGTGCTCCAGCAGTTGGTACCCCACGGTGCCCCATTTGCGGCTGGCACCGATGACCGCAACGGACGACGGCGCCAGCAGGTCCCGGACGCTCCTCGCCTCGGCGCGGTGCTCGCGGGATTCCATGACGGCGCGCGATTTTTCGGTGGGGTCGATATTGAACTCGAGGCTGACGACGCCGTCGTCGAAATGGCGCTTGACGTCGTAGCCGGCGTCGGAGAAGACCATCAGCATCTTGCGGTTTTCCGGCAGCACCTCGGCGCTGAAGCGGCGGATCCCGTTTTCATGCGCGGCGGCGGCAAGGTGCTCCAGCAGGATGGAGCCGATTCCCCGGCCCTGGTGGGCGTCGGAGATGTTGAAAGCAACTTCGGCCTCCGTGGGATCGGCAAGCCGGTCGTAGCGGCCGATGCCGACGATTTCGCCGCGGATGGTGATGACGAACGCCACCCGGTCCTTGTAGTCCACTTCGGTGAAGCGCTTGAGCTCCTTGGCCGACAACCTGGCCTTGAACGCAAAGAAGCGCATGTAGATTGAATTCTGCGACTGTCCGGTGTGGAAGGCCTGCACGGCGTCCGCGTCCGACGGATGGATGGGCCGGAGATGCGCTGTCCCGCCGTCACGCAGGACGACATCGGCTTCCCAATGTTCCGGATATTCGCCGTCCCCGGGCTGATCCACCATAGGCTTAGCCTAGCCAAAAACTATCGCAGCACACCCCCAAGGCTGCACAGTAACCCCAGAAGGATTCACCAAACCCCATGGCCCGCCGCCAAAGTTCCAAGCCCATCGTGGAGAGCGACTACACGGAAAACATCGTCGATATCGATGTCACGTCCGAAATGCAGGGCTCCTTCCTGGAGTACGCGTACTCGGTGATCTACTCCCGGGCCCTCCCGGATGCCCGCGACGGGCTGAAGCCGGTACAGCGCCGCATCCTGTACATGATGAGCGACATGGGGCTGCGCCCGGACCGGGGCCACGTCAAGAGCGCCCGCGTGGTGGGCGAAGTCATGGGAAAGCTGCACCCCCACGGCGACGCCGCCATCTACGACGCCATGGTGCGCATGGCGCAGGATTTCTCGCTGCGACTGCCGCTGATCGACGGGCACGGCAACTTCGGATCGCTCGACGACGGCCCGGCAGCACCCCGCTATACGGAAGCCAGGCTGGCTGCGGCCGCCCTCACCCTCACCAACCACCTCGACGAAGACGTGGTGGACTTCGTCCCCAACTATGACAACCAGCTGACCCAGCCGGACGTCCTTCCCGCCGCCTTCCCCAACCTGCTGGTTAACGGCGCCACCGGCATCGCCGTCGGCATGGCCACCAACATGGCCCCGCACAACCTGGTCGAGGTCATCTCCGCCGCCCGGCACCTCATTGCGCACCCTGACGCAACCCTGGATGACCTCATGCGGTTCGTCCCGGGCCCGGACCTGCCCAGCGGCGGCCGGATCGTCGGCCTGGACGGCATCCGCGACGCCTATGCCACCGGCCGCGGCTCGTTCAAGACCCGGGCCAAGGTGGAGGTGGAACAGCTCTCCGCGCGCCGCACCGGCCTGGTGGTCACCGAACTGCCGTACATGGTGGGCCCGGAAAAGGTGATCGAAAAGATCAAGGATGCCGTCAACGCCAAGAAGCTGACCGGCATCAGCGACATCGTGGACCTGACGGACCGCAAGCACGGCCTGCGGCTGGTCATCGAGCTCAAGAACGGCTTCAACCCGAACGCGGTGCTGCAGCAGCTGTACCGCTACACGCCGATGGAGGACTCCTTCGGCATCAACAACGTCACCCTGGTGGACGGCCAGCCGCAAACGCTGGGCCTGGTGGACCTGTTGCGTGTCTACGTCGACCACCGCATCAACGTCGTCCGGCGCCGGACCGCCTTCCGGCTCGGGAAGAAGAAGGACCGCCTGCACCTGGTGGAGGGCCTCCTCATCGCCATCGTGGACATTGACGAGGTCATCCAGATCATCCGGTCCTCGGACGAGGCCGCCGCGGCCCGCGAGCGGCTGATGTCCATCTACGACCTCACCGAAATCCAGGCCAACTACATCCTGGAACTGCGCCTCCGGCAGCTGACCAAGTATTCCCGGATCGAGCTGGAGAAGGAGCAGGACGAGCTTCGCCGCGAGATCGCGGAGCTGGAGGCGATCCTGGGCTCGGAGGAACTGCTGCGCACCGTGGTTTCCGACGAACTGGGTGCCATTGCCGAAGACCACGGCACCCCGCGCCGCACCGTGCTGCTGGAGTCCGAGGCCGTGTCCCCCACCGTTGCGTCCGCCGAACTTGCCGGGGCCAACGGGAAGAAGGGCAAGGCCGTGCCGCTGGCACTGGAGATCGCGGACGACCCCTGCTGGGCCATCCTCACCGCGTCCGGCCAGATAGCCCGCACCGGCAACCAGGAGCCGCTGGCCGAGGCAGGGCCACGGAGCAAGCATGATGTGTACACCTCAGTGGTTAAGACGTCGGCCCGCGGCGAAATCGCCGCCGTCACGTCGCTGGGCCGCATGCTCCGGCTGCAGGTCATGGACATGCCGGTCCTGGCGCCGGTGGCCGGACTGCCCAACCTGGCGGGCGGCGTCCCCGCAAAGGATTTCCTCACGCTGGTGAAGGGCGAAACCCTGGTGGCGTTCGTGCGCCTGGATGAGGTCCTGGCCATCGGCACCGCCCAGGGCGTGGTGAAACGCGTCCAGCCGGACTACCCGCTGAACCGGGAAGACTGGGAAGTCATCACCCTCAAGGACAAGGACACCGTGGTGGGCGTGGCTCCTGCCGGTGACGATGCCACCGAACTGGTGTTCCTCACCAGGGAGGCCCAGCTGCTGAAGTTCCCCGCCGCCGCCGTCCGCCCGCAGGGGCGTACCGCCGGCGGGATGGCGGGCATCAAGCTCGCCGCAGGTGACCAGGTGATCTTCTTCGGCGCCGTCCAGCCCAAGGACGAGGCCGCCGTCGTGGTCACCATCGCCGGGACCAACGGCGCCCTGCCGGGCACGGCCCCTGGCACCGCCAAGGTCACAGCCTTCTCCGAGTATCCGGCCAAGGGCCGTGCCACCGCCGGGGTCCGGTCGCACCGGTTCCTGAAGGGTGAGGACATGCTGCTGCTGGCCTGGGCAGGGCACGGCCCGGCCAAGGCTTCATCCGCTGCCGGGGTGGCCCGGTCGCTGCCGCAGGAGCATGGCCGCCGCGACGGCTCCGGCGTCCCGCTCTCACAGGCCGTCGAAGCAGTGGGCCCGGCGATGGCATGGACGGACGGACCGGCAGCCGGGGAATAGCCGGGCGCCACGGGCGATGCCGCGCGTCCGGCGCTCAGCCCGCTATGTCCCTGCGCCGGAAGCCGGCGACGGCAAGCCCCAGCAGCACGGCAACGGTGGCAGCGGACACCAGCACGCTGTCCCAAGCCACGCCCTGCCGCAGGGGGTCGTGGGCAACGTACTGGAAGAACGGCGACACCTTCTGGATGCGGTCGAAGGCATCCACCAGCGGCGCGAGGGCGTTGACGATGTAGGCGAGGACGGCCAGCACGGCCGGAACACCGCGGCTGAGGCCGGTCCGTCCGGTCCCTGCTGAAAGGGCAAGGGCAAGGGTACCGAAAACGACGCCCAGCAGCGCTAAATGCAGCATGGCGGCAGCCACCTTGCCGGCCGGAAGCACCAGGTCCACCATGCTGCCCTCCAGCACCAGCGATATTCCCAGCACGGCGGCCAGCAGGAAGGTGCCCAGCACCATGGCCAGGAACTTGTCCACCACCACCCGGCCCCGCCCCACGGGGTTGGAAAGCAGCAGGTCCATCGTGTGCCGGTCCTCTTCCCCGCCGATGGCGCCCGCGCCGGAACTGATGGCATAGATCAGCACCGCAATCGGCCCCATGAAGGACAGCAGCTCCACCTGGATGTATCCGGTGGGAGTGGACATGTCGGCGCTGGAGGTGGCGAAAAGCGAGCGGAACGCCTCCGGCATCTGCTCGATGAAGCTGCTGATGGAGGGCTGTGACTTCACCGCGGGCCAAACTGCCGCGTACGTTGCCACGATGAGTGCCAGGGAGACGGCCCACGCCACCAGCAGCCTGCCCTGGTCCCGGAGCGTCTTCAGCAGGACGTTAGCCAGCATGGCGCGCCGCCGTTCCCGCGCCGGCGAGGCTGGCGCTGTCGGGTCCGTCCATTCCGTAGTAGCTCAGGAACGTCTCTTCCAGCGGCGCTTCAGAGCATTCGAAGTCCACCACCTCCCGGGCGCTGACCAGCTTCAGCAGCGCATCCAGGGCCGCCTGCGGCGCATTGCAGCTCAACGTGGTCCCATCCACCAGCAGGTCCCGCACGCCAGGCACGTCGGCGAACTCCGTCGCGGACACCTCCGCCGCGAAGCGGGCCCGGACCCGGTGCAGTGAACGTGCGGCGAGGTCCTGCAGCCGCTCCACCGCCACCAGCTGTCCCTGGCGCACCACCCCGATGCGGTCTGCCACGCGCTCCACCTCGCCCAGCACGTGGGAGGAAAACAAGGCGGAGCCGCCCTCGGCAGTATGTTCACGCAGGATGGAATGGAAAACCTGCTGCACCAGCGGGTCGATTCCGCTGGTCGGCTCGTCCAGCACCAGCAGCCGCGGCCGCGACATCACCGCCAGGACCACGGCGAGCTTCTGGCGGTTGCCGCGGGACAACGTGCGTGCGGGCCGGCCCAGGTCCAGCTCCAGCCGGGCCGCCACCTCGGCCGCCCGTTTGCCGTCGTCCCGGTGCCGGAGGTGGGCGCAGTAGGCCACGTGCTGGCTGCCGGTGAGGCGGTCGTAAAGCGCCGGCTCACCTGGCACGTAGCCCACCAGGCGGTGGACGTCCCGGGACTGCCGCCAGGCGTCCAGTCCCAGCACCGACGCTGTACCGGACGTGGGCCGCAGCAGCCCCATCAGGAGCCGGATGGTGGTGGTCTTGCCTGCCCCGTTGGGGCCCAGGTAGCCGAACACCTCGCCCGGCCCAATGGTGAGTGTCACGCCGTCGAGCGCAGTGTTGCGGCCGAACCGCTTGGTCAGGCCCGCCAGCCGCACCATGCTTTCGGCACCGCTTTCCGCGCCGCTTTCCGCACCGCTTTCCGCACCCCCGCGCTCTTCCGGGCTCATGCGGCAAGGCTATGCCGGGCGCTGCACGGGTCCCAGAGTCTTTCGGCCCACCGCTTAGACTGCTCCCATGCCTATCGTTCCTGATGAAAAGGACTGGACCTGGGTCCTGTCCCGCCCCTGCCCGGAATGCCATTTCGACGCTTCCAGCGCCACCCCGGCAACGGTACCGGGAAGCATCGAAAGCCTGATCCCCCGGTGGCTCGCCGTCCTGCGCCGGCCGGACGCGGCGCAGCGCCCCGATGACCACACCTGGTCCGCGCTGGAGTACGCGTGCCATGTGCGGGACGTTTTCGCGCTGTTCGACCAGCGGCTGAACCTGATGCTGGCAGAGGATGACGCCCGCTTCGAGGATTGGGACCAGGACCGGACCGCCATCGAGAAGGACTACGCCAACGCCGATCCGGCCGAGGTGGGCCGCGAACTGGCGGCGGAAGGACACCAGGCCGCCGAGTCTTTCGCCGGAGTCCATGAGGACGACTGGGGACGCAAGGGGCTGCGCAGCAACGGCTCGCAGTTCACCGTCCTCACGTTGTCCCAGTACTTCCTGCACGACGTCGTCCACCACCTTCACGACGTCAGCGGCTAAAGGCGCAGGCACGCCGGGGACCGTCCCGCCTTAGTGGGAAGCGGCCAACGATTCCCGGGGTTGTCCGGCGAAGGCCGAAAGATCCAGCCTGGCGTCGCCGGCCTTGATGTCAGCGGGATTGTGGGTAACCAGCACCACGGTGCGGTCCCGGAGTCCCGTGCGAAGGTCCGCCAGCATGGCTGCCGCCGATTCGGCGTCCAGGTGGGCAGTGGGCTCATCCAGCAGGATCACCTCCGCACCGGTCAGCAGGGTCCGCGCCACGGCCAGCCGCTGGCGCTCGCCGCCGCTCAGGAAGGCACCGCCGGGACCGATCCGGGTGTCCAGGCCCGCCGGCAGCCGGGCCACCAGGCCGGCAAGTCCGACGGCGGCCAGGACAGACTCCAGCTCGTCGTCCGCCAGGGTTGGTGCACCGTTCCCGGACGGCCGGCCCAGCATGAGGTTGCCGCGGATGGTGGAGTCGAACAGGTGTGCCTCCTGCGGACACCACGCCGCCCGGCCGGTGACCAGCGCCCGTCCCGCGGCCGGCGGCAGGAAGCCAAGCAGCACCGAGAGCAGGGTGGACTTTCCCGACCCCGATGGTCCGGTGACCGCCAGCCAGCGCCCGGGACCTGCCACCGCGAACACGCCGGAGAAGACCGGGACGTCTTCGGGCCAGGCCGCGGCCAGGTCCACCAGTTCAAGGCCCGGAGTGCCGCCGGCGCGGCCGGGAACGGACTGCAGCCCAGCAGACACGTCGAGGCGGCCGTCAAGGGCGCCCGACTCCCCCACCCGGCGCATCACGGCACGGAGCGCGGGGAACTGGCGGACCGCCGTCGTCATCGCTGCGTAGGGTTCCACCAGTGCCAGCAGCAGGAGGACCACCACGGCTGCCGTGGCCGGGGCAACCTGGGCCGCAAGGACCCCGGGAGCCGCCAGCCATGCGGCGGCCAGTGCGGCGGTGCCGCAGGCGGCGGTGGCAACAGCGTGTCCCAGCCCGTCGGCCCAGGCTGAGCGCTGGGATGCGCGCGTGGCGTCGCGGTCCTCCGCCAGCAGCGCCTCAAGCACACGGGCTGCCACGCCGTTTGCGTGCAGTTCCGCCCTGGCGTCCAGGGCTGCCGTCACGCGGCGCAGGACCCCGGAGCGCAGGGACTGCTCGGCGTTGGCGGATTTCCGGTCTCCCCACAGGGCGGCCGCGGGTGCCAGCAGCAGGCCGCTGATGGCCGCGCCGGCCACTGCGGGAAGGGCCGCCGGCACCAGCACGCCGGTGGCAGCCACGGCCAGGACGGAAACCGCGAGCGCGGTGAGGGGTGGCAGGACCACGCGTGGAAGGAGGTCGCGGACCGTGTCCACATCGTCGATGACCGTCCCCAGCACGTTGCCGCCCTGCAGGAGCCGGCGCAGCGACAGCGCCCTGCGGCTCAGAGATTCCCAGAGCCGGCCGCGCAGGCGGGTGAGCGCGGCGAAGACGGCATCATGCAGCAGCAGCCGCTCCCAGTAGCGGAAAACGGCCCGGCCGATGCCGAAGAACCGGACGCCGACGATCGCCGTCAGCAGGTAGAGAATGGGCGGCTGCTCGCTGGCCCGGATGATGAGCCAGCCGGAAAGGCCGGAAAGCGCGACGGCGAAGACGGCCGCCAGGGTGCCCACGACAGCAGCGGCGGCGAACCTGCCCCGCACCGGCGCCAGGAGGGCCGCCAGGAGGCGGGCCGCGCCTGGGGCAGCGCGAACGCTTGGGGCAGCCTGGACGTTTGCGGCAGGCTGGACGCTTGCGGCACTCCTGACGGACCCGCTGGTGCCGGCTTCCGCCGCGTCGTCAACGCGTGCGCTGACATTGCCGGCGGAAGCGGCGTCGGCAGAGCCGGGTTGGGTGGAGCCGCTTCTCCCGGGGCCGGGCAGGATGCCGGTTGCGCCGCCGCCGTGGTGCGGTGCTGCGGCAGCCCGGACCGCCGGCACGACGGGCACCAGCAGGTCTGCGAGCCGGCGGGTGCGCTGGTTGTGGGCCACCAGGATCACGGTGGCCTGGCCGCGGAGCCGCCGGATGGCCTCCTCCACAATGAGTGCGGAGGCGTCATCCAGGTGTGCCGTGGGCTCGTCCAGCAGCAGGAGGGTGGCACCGGCCTCGATCCTGGCCAGTCCGCGGGCCAGTGCCACGCGGCGCAGCTCGCCCGGGCTCAGCTCCGCCTGGTGCTTCGCTGCCAGGTGGGCGGCTCCGGCCCTCTCCAGGCAGCGGCGGGCAGTCTCTTCGCCGGTAAAGCGGTCGGGGCCATGGGTGGGGTCCGGCGAGAGGTACAGCAGCACCTCCTCCAGCACGGTTCCGGCCACCATGACGGGATGCTGCGGCACCCAGGCTACGGAACTGCGGTCCAGGCCGCTAATGGATCCGGTGATGCCCGTCCCGTCACCGGCGCCGATGGTTCCGGCCAGTACGCCCAGGACAGTGCTCTTGCCGGCACCGCTGGGTCCGTCCAGGGCGGTGATCCGATCCTGGGGGGCGGTGAAGGTGAGGGGGCCGACGGCGGCTCCGGACCGGCCGGCGTAGGTCACCGTGAGTCCGGTGACCTCGATTGGGGCACCGGGCCTGCCGGCCCTGGCCGCCGGCAGGGGTATCGCTTCGGCCGCGCCGGTCACGGCGGCTGTTTCCGCGAGTGCCACCCGGCCGTCGTCGCTGGCGTGGTGGGCGGTGCCCAGTTCCCGCAGCGGAAGGTAGCAGTCCGGTGCCAGGAGCAGCGCCAGCAGGCCGGCCTCCAGCGGCATGTCGCCGTGGACCAGCCGGACGCCGATGAAGACCGCCACCACGGCGACTGAGATGGTGGCGATGAGTTCCAGGGCCAGGGCGGACAGGAACGCGGTCCGCAGGGTGCCCATGGTGCGGGAGCGGTACTCTTCGGAGATTTCTTCGAGGGCCTTGCGCTGGGCGGTTGCCCTGCCCAGTCCCACCAGGACCGGCAGGCCCTTGGCGAGCTCCAGCATGTGTGCGGACAGCCGGGCCAGCGACGCCTGGGCCTGGCGGACGCTGTCCTCGGTGTACCGGCCGATCAGCACCATGAACAGCGGGATCAGGGGCACCGTGAGCACAATGACCAGCGCGCTCACCCAGTCCGCGAAGAGGATCCGTGCCCCCAGCAGCAGCGGCACGGCGGCGCAGTTGACCAGCGCGGGAAGGAACTGGGTGTAGTAGCTGTCCAGGGCGTCCAGGCCGCGGGTGGCCAGCACCGCCAGGCCGCCGTCACCCGGCCCGGAGGACCGGACGCCCGTGCGCAGGGCACGCCCCAGCAGTTCTGCCCGGAGTTCTTCCTTGACCCCCAGCGCCGCCCGGCGGCCCGCGACGGCCTGGCCCCAGACGCTCAGGGAGCGGAGGACGACGCCGGCGAGCCCGGCGGCGAGATGGGTTGCCCAGTCCGGGTTTCCGGCCACGAGTCCGGCCAGGACGGAGGCCACGGCCTGGCCGATCAGCACCAGGGAAAGCGCCTTGAGCGCGGCCAGGACGCCCAGCCAGTAGATTGCTGACCGGGTGGCCGGACCGGCGGGAAAGGTTGGCCGCACGTCAGCCCTTGGTGGTGAACGCCCTGGCGGCCACCGCCGGGAGGAAGCTGTGGGCTTCCGGGATGTGGGCGGCGCTGACGCGGCGGCGGAAGACCCAGTAGGTCCAGGCCTGGTAGGCGATCACCAGGGGAAGGCCAAAGGCTGCCACAATGCTCATCAGTCCCAGGGTGTAGTCCGAGGAGGAGGC
The DNA here is from genome assembly GCF_019977375.1 of Arthrobacter sp. NicSoilB11. Classification (NCBI taxonomy): domain Bacteria; kingdom Bacillati; phylum Actinomycetota; class Actinomycetes; order Micrococcales; family Micrococcaceae; genus Arthrobacter; species Arthrobacter sp. NicSoilB11. The sequence goes on along the minus strand of NZ_AP024657.1, from coordinate 1,827,856 downwards.
GTTGGAGATGGTGAGGTCAAACGCGCTGTCCAGCGTGGAGGGCAGCACCACCGGGAACACGGCCCCGAAAATGGACGCCGTACCCAGCACCAGGAAGGCGCCCAGGGCCAGGAAGGACCGGCCTTCGGAGCCCTTCCGGGCCAGCAGCCAGGCAGTAACGGCCGCAGCAACGGCCAGGACGACGGCGGCCCAGGTCCAGGGTTTGCCGTCCATGAACTGGATGGCGAGGGCCCACGCCGCGATGGGCAGGAGCAGGGCCGGCAGGAGCCGAACGAACCACTGGCGGGCGCGGTGCCGTACCTCCCCGTCGGTCTTGAGGGCGAGGAACGCCAGCGCGTGGAGCAGCGCGAACCCCACCACGGCGATACCGCCCAGCAGGGCGTAGCCGCTGAACCAGGCCATGGGGCCGCCTTCGCGGTCGCCGTTGGCGTTCAGCGGAAGGCCGGTGGTGGTGAGGGCCAGTGCGGCGCCCACGCCGAAGGCGGCAAAGAAGGAACCCAGCGCGATGGCCCAGTCCCACCGGTTCCGCCAGCTGTCCGTGTCCACCTTGCCACGGTATTCGAACGCCACCGCCCGGAAGATCAGTGCCAGCAGGACGACCAGCAGCGGGAGATAGAGCGCGGAGAACAGCGACGCGTACCAGAGCGGGAAGGCTGCGAAGGTGGCGCCGCCGGCGGTCAGCAGCCACACCTCATTGCCGTCCCAGACAGGTCCGATGGTGTTCAGCAGCACCCTGCGCTCGGTGTTGTCGCGGGCGAAGAGCTTCATCAGCATCCCCACGCCCAGGTCGAAGCCCTCCAGGAAGAGGTATCCGGTCCACAGCACCGCGATGGCGATGAACCACATGGTGGGAAGCAGTTCCATTGTTTGTTTCCTCTGCTTGGTTTCGGGCTAGTAGGCGAAGGCCAGGACGTCGTCTGCGTGTTTCGCGTCCCCGGGGCCGCCGGGTCCCGGGGTGGCGTCCTCGTTCTCGTCCACCGGCGCGTGGACCAGTTCGGGCATTGCGGAGACCACGCCGCCGCGGATGTACTTGACCAGCAGCTTCACCTCCACCACCAGCAGGACTGCGTAGACGGCCGTCAGGGCCACCAGCGAGGCGATCAGTTCCCCTGCGGAGACACCCGGCGATACGGCGGCGGCGGTAAACATGAACACCTGGTCGATGCCGCTGGGATCCGGGTTGGGCGCCACGACGAACGGCTGGCGGCCCATCTCGGTGAAGATCCAGCCGGCGGCATTGGCGCCGAAGGGGGCCAGGATGCCAAAGACTGCCAGCCGCATCATCCAGTGCGACTCCGGCACGGTCCCCTTGCGGGTGAGCCACAGCGCCACCAATGCTGCCAGGGCGGCGAGTCCGCCAAATCCGATCATCATCCGGAATCCCCAGTAGGTGACTTCCATGACGGGCACGTATTCGATTTCCTGGCCGGCCCGCTCACCGTAGATGGGGTTGTCCGGCAGGTTGGTCCCGTAGTTGGCCTTGTATTCGGGCAGCAGGCTGTTGACGCCCTTGACCTCGGTGGTGAAGTCGCCCTTGGCAAGGAAGGACAGGATGCCCGGAACCTCGATGACGGCCACGACGTCGTCGCAGTTCCTGGACCCCACGTTTCCGACGCTCAGGACGGAGAAACCGGTGCCGTCGTGGCAGGCCGCCTCCGCGGCGGCCATCTTCATGGGCTGCTGCTGGAACATCAGCTTGCCCTGCAGGTCGCCGGTGACCGCGGTGCCGGCGAAGGAGATCATGGCCACCACGGCGCCGATCCGCAGGGACCGGATCCATACGCTGTGGTCTGTACGGTCACGGCCGGGGATGCGGACGTCTTCACCGGGGATGACCTTGCCGTCGGCACCCACCGTGTCAACGCCGTCGTGCCGCCTCCGCCACAGGTGGTACCAGGCGATGCCCAGGAGGAAGCCGCCGGCCACGGCCAGGGCGCCGAACAGGGTGTGCGGGACGGCCACGAGCGCGGTGTTGTTGGTGAAGACGGCCCACGCGTCGGTCATGACGGGCCGGCCGTTGATCATTTCCACCCCTACCGGGTGCTGCATCCAGCTGTTGGCCACGATGATGAAGTAGGCGGAGAGGGCCGATCCAATAACGGCCACCCAGAGGCAGGCAAGGTGGATGGCGGGCTTTAGCTGCTTCCAGCCAAAGATCCACAGTCCCAGGAAGGTGGACTCGACGAAGAAGGCAAGGAGGGCCTCGAGGGCCAGCGGGGCTCCGAAGACGTCACCCACGAACCGGCTGTACTCGCTCCAGGCCATGCCGAACTGGAATTCCTGCACGATTCCGGTTGCCACGCCCATGATGAAGTTGATGAGGAACAGCTTTCCCCAGAACTTGGTCATGCGCAGGTACTCGGGTTTGCCGGTGCGGTACCAGGCGGTCTGGATGACGGCCACCACCAGGCCCAGGCCAATGGTCAGCGGCACCATCATGAAGTGGTAGACGGTGGTGATGCCGAATTGCCAGCGTGCGATTTCCAAGGCGTCCATGGCAGTCCCTACTGTTTAGCCAATGTAGATTTCTACGCTTTGTAGAACTGTAACTTCTACAAAGTGTAGAACATCGGCAGTGGCGGGCGAAAACCAATCGCCCTCCCCTAGCATGGCGCGGCAGGGGCCGGCGCGCCACATGTTCTACCCGATGTAGAACCCGGGCGGTTTTCGGGGTAGATTTGGTTATGTAGTTGAACAACCGCGCGACGTCACCGGGCGCCTTAGAATGCGCGGTGCGGGGAAACAAAAGGAAAAGTGAAATGGCTAGTCTTGGTGAACTGGAACGGGCAGTCATGGACCTGCTCTGGGCGGGCCAGGAAGCGGCTACGGCCAATACCCTGAGGGATCAGCTGGCGCGCACGTCCGCGGCGCAGGGCGGACCGGGCCACGAAGGCAAGGAACTGGCCGTCACCACGGTGCTCACCGTACTCTCCCGCCTGGAAAAGAAGGGGCTGGTGGAACGCGAACGCGGAACCCGCCCGCACCGGTACCAGGCCGTGTCCAGCCGCGCGGACCACACCGCCGAACTCATGCATGAGGTCCTCGGATCAGCCCCGGACCGCGAGGCCGTCCTGGCCCGCTTCATCGGGTCCGTTTCCGAAGGTGAAGCCGAGACGCTGCGTAAACTGCTGGGCCACCTCTAGCACACCATGTTCTGGGCCTCATACCTGCTGGCGGTCCTGGCGATAATCCTGGCCTGGCCGGTGCCAATTCTCCTGTCACGGGCCCAATGGCCGGCAAGGTCGCCGTTCACGGCCATGCTGCTGTGGCAGGCGATCGCGCTCGCGGGTGGACTCTCCATGATCGGCGCCATGCTGGTCTATGGCCTGGAACCAATCGGTGACAACCTCATCGCAGGGCTTCGCGCGCTGGCGGGAATGGTGCTGTTCAATGCCCCCACCACGGCGTTGGGCTTTTGGCATATCTTCGCACTGTCCACTGCTGCCCTGCTGACGGCCCACCTGGTGTTCACGCTGCTGCTGACGTACTACAAGATCCAGCGGCAGCGGCGCCGGCACCGTGAACTGCTCGCACTGTTGGCCTCCCCATCGGCCCAGGATGCCGGGACGCTGGTGATCAGCCACGACTCCCCCGTCGCGTACTGCCTCCCGGGGGGCGCCCGCTCCGTGACCGTGCTGTCGGACGGCCTAATGGCCGCCCTCGAACCGGACGAGCTGCGGGCCGTCCTGATTCACGAGAACGCGCACCTCAGCCAGCGGCACCACCTGCTGCTCTGGGCCTTTGCCGCCTGGCGGCAGGCCCTCCCGTGGCTGCCCACCACCCGGCTTGCACAGGAATCGGTCAACTCCCTGATCGAGATGCTGGCCGACGACGTCGCACTGCGGACGGAGAGCAAGGCCACCCTCATCAAGGCGATAGCCATCGTTGCCAGCGGGTCGACCGGAAACGCGGGCGTCGGCGACATCCGCCCGTCCTCGCCCTCGTTGGCCCTGTCCGGGCTGGAGTCGGCGTCGGGCGGACCGGGCTCGGACGCGGTCAGGACCGCGGCCTCCCGGGTCAGCCGCCTCCTGACCCCCCAGCCCCAGCTTCCTGCGGCCGTCCGCAGCGCCGTGTTGGCCGGGTCCGTCCTGCTGCTGGCGCTGCCCACGGCACTGCTGGTGGTTCCGGGGCTGCTGGGCTGACGCCGCCGTCGCGCTTCAACCCGGCGGGTGGGCTTGTCAAAGCCCCGGGATCGCCGAACCCATCCCAGCGCCCGGCGACCCTGCGCCCGGTCAGGCGTCGATGCGCTCCCGGTCCAGGCTGGACGCGCCGGCGATGATGAAGTCCTTGCGCGGGGAGACGTCGGAGCCCATCAGCAGGTCGAAGATCTCCTCTGCCTGCTGCGCGTTTTCGATCCCCACCTTGCGCAGGGTGCGGTGCCGCGGGTCCATAGTGGTCTCCGCCAGCTGCTCGGCGTCCATCTCCCCAAGGCCCTTGTACCGCTGGATCGGCTCCTTGTACCGCTTGCCCTCCTTGGCCAGGCGGGCCAGCAGGACGTGCAGTTCGGCCTCGGAGTAGGTGTAGATCATCTCGTTGGCCTTCTGGCCGGCGTTGATGACCTCCACCCGGTGCAGCGGCGGAACCGCGGCAAACACCCTTCCCTCCACGATCATGGGCCGCATGTAGCGGAAGAACAGGGTCAGCAGCAGGGTCCGGATGTGGGCGCCGTCAACGTCGGCGTCAGTCATGAGGATCACCTTGCCGTACCGGGCCGCATTGATGTCGAAGCTGCGGCCGGACCCCGCGCCCACCACCTGGATGAGCGCTGCACATTCGGCATTGGAGAGCATGTCCCCCACCGATGCCTTCTGCACGTTGAGGATCTTGCCGCGGATGGGCAGCAGGGCCTGGAAGTCGGAGGACCGGGCCAGCTTGGCGGTGCCCAGCGCGGAGTCGCCTTCCACGATGAACAGTTCGGAACGTTCGACGTCGTCCGTCCGGCAGTCAGCGAGCTTGGTGGGCATCGAGGACGTTTCCAGCGCGTTCTTGCGCCGTTGGGTCTCCTTGTGCACGCGGGCCGAGATGCGGGACTTCATCTCGTTGACGATTTTTTCCAGCAGCAGGGCCGACTGGGCCTTGTCGTTCCGGTTGCTGGAGGACAGTTTGGCGGAGATCTCCCGCTCCACCACCCGGGCCACGATGGCGCGCACGGCGCTGGTGCCCAGGATCTCCTTGGTTTGGCCCTCGAACTGTGGTTCGGCGAGCCGTACGGTCAGGACCGCGGTCAAGCCGGCGAAGATGTCGTCCTTTTCGATCTTGTCGTTGCCGGCCTTGAGTTTGCGGGCATTGGTTTCCACGGCTTTCCGGAAAGTCTTGACCAGCGCCTGCTCAAACCCTGACTGGTGCGTGCCGCCCTTGGGGGTGGCGATGATGTTGACGAAGCTTCGCACGGTGCTGTCGTAGCCGATGCCCCAGCGCAGTGCCACGTCCACTTCGCAGTCACGTTCGACCTCGGCCAGCTGGCTGTGCCCCCGTTCGTCAAGGACCGGGACGGTCTCCTTGAACTTCCCTGATCCATGCAGCCGCCACACGTCGGTCACGGCCGGGTCCGCGGCCAGGAACTCGGCGAATTCGGAGATGCCGCCGTCGTGGTGGAAGACCTCCTCGTGCGGGCCGGCTTCCCCCGGGGTTCCGGGGAGCTTGCGCTCATCCCGCACGGTGAGCTTGAGGCCGGGCACCAGGAAGGAGGTCTGGCGTGCGCGGGCAGCAAGGTCCTCGTAGGAGAACTTGGCATCCGGGGTAAAGATCTGCCGGTCCGCCCAGTAGCGGATCCGGGTCCCGGTGACTCCGCGCTTGGCCTTGCCCACAATGTCCAGTACCGAGTCATCGACGAACGGAGTGAACGGCGCTGCGGGGTCCGGGCGGGACCCGGTGTCCTTAAAGCGTCCGGGCTCGCCGCGCCGGAAGGACATCCGGTAGGTCTTGCCGCCGCGGTCCACCTCGACGTCCAGGCGCGACGAGAGAGCGTTGACCACTGACGCTCCAACGCCGTGCAGGCCGCCGGAGGCGGTATAGGAGCCGCCGCCGAACTTGCCGCCGGCGTGCAGCTTGGTGAACACCACTTCGACGCCGGTGAGCCCCGTCTTGGGTTCCTTGTCGATGGGGATGCCGCGGCCGTCGTCGTGGATCTCCACGGAGTTGTCCGCGTGGAGGATGATGCGGATGTCGTGGCCGAACCCGGCAAGCGCCTCGTCCACGGAGTTGTCGATGATCTCCCAGAGGCAGTGCATGAGGCCGCGCGAGTCCGTTGAGCCGATGTACATGCCCGGACGCTTGCGGACGGCTTCAAGGCCCTCCAGTACGGAAAGGTGCCGGGCGGTGTACTCAGAGCTTGGTGCCACTGGTGATGAACTCCTTCAGGGACGTGGAAGCGGCGCTGGGACCGCACCTTCTAGGGTAGTCGGCGGCAGCGGCGACAGCCGTCTGCCACACCCGCAGCGCCTTGTGCGCCGCGCCACCAGCCTCCGTGATCCGCGGAACTGGGCAATTCTTGACCTAACCTTGCGGATACGCGGACAGCGAACTTGCCCCATCCTTGCGATGGATCGGATACGAATACTGGTTATATAGATGTACTGATCTACTAAGGAGGCCGACATGACAACAGCAGTGGCAGACCGCACACTAAACGCACTCGACCGGTGCGACCGTTGCGGAGCTCAGGCATATGTCCGGGTTGTACTCGAGTCCTCCGGCGGTGAGCTGTTGTTCTGCGGCCACCACGCCCGTGCAGTGGAGGCGACGCTCAAGCCGTTGAGCTCCGGCTGGCACGACGAGACGGGAAAGCTTCACGAGAAAGCTGCCGTGGAAATCGACTAGATGAGGCATCGGTAACAACGAACCCTGCGGGGCCTTTCCACTACGGAAAGGCCCCGCAGGCGTTTAACGGGCCCCGCAGGCCTTTAGCCGCACGGAGGGAGCTCATAAACAAGCAGGGGCCGTTCCGGAACCCACCGTGCAGTGGGTTCCCGAACGGCCCCTGTTTTGTCGTGCGGAAGAGGTTAGTCCAGGTAGTCCCGCAGCACCTGCGACCGGGAGGGGTGCCGGAGCTTGGACATGGTCTTCGACTCGATCTGGCGGATCCGCTCGCGGGTGACGCCGTAGACCTTTCCGATTTCGTCTAAAGTCTTCGGCTGTCCGTCAGTCAGGCCAAAGCGCATGGCAACCACGCCGGCCTCGCGTTCGGAAAGGGTGTCCAGGACGGAGTGCAGCTGTTCCTGCAGGAGGGTGAAGCTCACGGCGTCAGCCGGAACAACGGCTTCCGAGTCCTCGATCAGGTCGCCGAATTCGGAATCGCCGTCCTCACCCAGGGGGGTGTGCAGCGAAATCGGCTCGCGGCCGTACTTCTGGACCTCGACCACCTTTTCCGGCGTCATGTCCAGTTCCAGTGCCAGTTCTTCGGGCGTGGGTTCGCGGCCCAGGTCCTGCAGCATCTGGCGCTGTACACGTGCCAGCTTGTTGATGACCTCGACCATGTGCACCGGGATACGGATGGTGCGGGCCTGGTCGGCCATGGCGCGGGTGATGGCCTGGCGGATCCACCAGGTGGCGTAGGTGGAGAACTTGAAGCCCTTGGTGTAGTCGAACTTCTCCACGGCGCGGATCAGGCCAAGGTTGCCTTCCTGGATCAGGTCCAGGAACAGCATGCCGCGGCCGGTGTAGCGCTTGGCCAGAGAGACCACCAGGCGGAGGTTGGCTTCCAGCAGGTGGTTCTTGGCGCGCTTGCCGTCGTGGATGATGAATTCGAGTTCACGCTTGTACTTCGGATCCATGGAGCCGTCGTCCGCGGCGATCTTTTCCTCGGCGAACAGCCCGGCCTCGATCCGCAGCGCAAGGTCGACTTCCTGCTCCGCATTGAGCAGCGCCACCTTACCGATCTGCTTCAGGTAGTCCTTGACGGGGTCGGCCGTGGCGCCGGCAGACATAACCTGCTGCACGGGCGCGTCGTCGTCGTCTGCATCGGAGTAGACGAAGCCCTTGCCGCTGCCGGCGGCACCCTTGACGGGGTCGGCGTCGACGTCCTCTGCTGCGTCCGGACCTTCGAGGACGATGTCGTCGAGGTCTTCCTCGACGTCTTCGACCTCGTCCGGGTCAACGTCACCGGCGGCGGACTTTCCCGCAGCCTCGGCTGCGGCCTTGGCGCCGGGCTTGGGCCCACGCTTCTTGGGCTCGCGCTTGCTGTCGCCTGCAGCGTCGCCGGCCGAAGCCTTGTTGGCTGCCCGCGTAGCTGCCCGCTTGGCATTGGTCGCGGCCTGCTTCTCCTCAGGGGACAAGACATCCTGGGCGGCGGAATCCTTCTTCGTGGAAGACGGGGTCACAGAAAACCTTTCTAGCGGTGGTCTGTGGAATCACCATACGGGCAACACCACTATGACCCTGTCAAGTCCGTGGTGGAAACCAAGCACCACCACGGCCGGCAGAGTCACCTAAGACAACTCCCGGAGTGGCTGTAATGTTCCCTTGCGGGGACGCTTACAAGCACTCGATACACGGACCCAACCGGGTCTCGGCATCCATTGTCTCACGATTTGCCCGGATCCAACCTCCCCTGCCGCCATCCGTTACGGTTGCCCCGGCGGGCCCGGCCCGGCCGGGGCATGTCCGGCCGGCTTCACGACGCCCGGGTCCGGCTCACAGCGTCTCCTTCTCCCCAGCAGGATCCTTCGGGAACTTTTGCCAGGCCGCCTCCTTCCGGGCGGCCCAGCCACAAAGCGTCCCCCTGCCCACGATATCCAGCAGGAGCTCGGCAAGCCGGCACTCCGGTTCAAGCTCAAGCGCCCGGCCCAAGTGGGCAGCCGCGTAGGAGCCGCGTCCCCGGGACCAGGCCACCCATCCTCGGAGCGTGAGCGCTGCTGCGGCCGGGTGTCCGCCCAACACTGCCAGGTGCCCCAGAATCCGGTCCAGCGCGTCCAGTCCGGCCCAGTCCGGCGCGGCCGGCGCCAGGCCCATGAGGACCTCGCCATAGCCGGCAGGAACAGCGCCGGAAGCGGCACCGCCCGCCCGGCGCTGCTGCCGGCGGGCGAATCCCGGCGGAGGCAGCAACGGCAGCGCCACTGCGGAAAAGTCGCCCCCGTCCTCGGAAAGGACGCCGAACTGTTCTGCGCCTGCCTCCGCGGCGGCCCGTCCCGCCGCAGCCATCACGAGCAGGGCGTCGCGCCAGGTGGGAACGAGCAGCGTGGCGCGCAGGAAGGCGTCCCGTTCAACGTCCGGAATCCACTGCCCGTCATGGCTCCGCTCCAGCAGCAACTCCCAGAAGTCAAGCACCGCGTTGAACTGTGCCCTGCTGCGGGACTGCCCGCCGAGCTCGTCCTCCCAGCCGGCCTGTGCCTCAAGGACGGCCGCCAGGTGCATGGCGGGGACCGGGGCTTCCGGCTGGCTCCCCGCTCGTGGCGCGGGTCCAATGCTGCTGCCCCGGTACACCATCTCCGTATTCAGCATGCTGTCCCTGATCTCCTGCACGGGACGTCCCGGAAGCGGGCAGCAGGAGGCGTCGCTGCACAGGGCGTCCCGCCAGTACTCATCGCCCACCAACCAGGCATCGCGGACAGGCATCCCGGCCTGGTCCAGGGCACGTCGCACCGTGTCGACCAGGAGGTCGTAGGCGGATGGCGGTCCCATTCCGGCGTCGCTGGTGAAGACAGCCAGCAGAGAGCCGTCAGCGTCCTGGTCTGATTCAAGGTAGCGCCGGACGGCACGGGCAAACGCGGCGGGGTCGGCCTGGTTCGCCGGGCCCGGAAGGTCAAGCCGGAGTGTGGCTCCGAGCGTGGTGCCGTGCAGCGTCATGGCCACCAGGCTGGCAGCGGGCCAGTACCCGAGCGAATGCGGAATGAAGCCAAGGATGTCTTCCGGGCCGCGCACTATTAATCGTTCTGAACCTGTCATGGCTCCAGCATTCGCCGCCGGCGGGGGCGCGGGCAGTGGCCCGTCCGGCTATGTGGGTAACCGGTGCCGTGGAGGAAGAGTGCGGGGACCCCGCGAACGGGAGTGGCTCAGTCGTCCGTGGGCGTCGGCTGGCGGCGGCGGGCCAGGCTTTCACGGCGCTGCCGGGCGATGGCGCTGCGCAGTGGCGGAACCACGATGCCCTGGGCGGCCATTTGCCGGCGGACCTTCCGGCGGGAGGCCAGGATGGCTGCGGCACCGATGCCAAGGAGCAGGAACTGGACGCTCAAAGCCAGCCGGAAGGGTGCCAGGCCGTAGAGCACCCCCTGTGAAAACCCGGTGGCGTTCAGGACGTCGAGCACAAGGCCAATCAGGAAGATGGAGACCAGGGCAGCGATGAAGCCACCAACGTTGACAATGCCGGTGGCAGTGCCGATCCGGTGCGCGGGGTTGAAGGTCCGCGCGAAGTCGAAGCCGATCATGGAACCGGGGCCGCCGATTGCGAGCACCACCACCAGGCCTGCCAGCAGCCACAGCGGAGCGCGCCCGGGCAGCAGCAGCACCGCGGCCCATGCCGTGGCGGTGGCGCCGGCGATCAGCAGCACCATGGTGGAACGGCGCAGTGGATGGCGCGAAACGAAGCGCCCGATGAACGGGCCCACTGCCATGGCTGCGGCAACGTACAGGGCCATCAGCGCTGCGACGGTGGCTGCGTCCAGGCCCTGGCCCGAGATCAGGAACGGGTAGCCCCACGTCATGGCAAAGACGGTGCCACTGAACTGGATGGTGAAGTGGCTCCACATTCCCAGCCGGGTTCCGGGCTGGCTCCAGGCACGGGCCAGTGAGGCGCCGGTGGCCTTGAGCCCCTGCCGGGCGTGCGGCCGTTCGGTCCCCGGTGGGACATCCTGCAGGAGCAGGAGTACCAGCACGACGGCGAGTGCGGACATTCCTGCCAGCATCAGGAAAGCGGGGGTCCAGCCGGACAGGTGCAGGACCAGCGCGAAGGGCAGGACACTGAACAGCTGACCCAACTGGCCGGACATGCCGGTCAACTGCGTGACCAGGGGGACGCGGGCGGGGGCGAACCACAGCGGGATGAGCCTGATCACCGAGATAAAGGTCATGGCGTCGCCGGCGCCCACCAGGACACGGCCAAGGACTCCCCCGGGGATGCTTTCGGCGAAGGCCAGCTGCACCTGTCCGAGTCCCATCAGGACAGCGCCGCCTGCGATCATGGCACGCGAGCCGAACCTGTCCACCAGCAGGCCCACCGGGATCTGGAGCCCGGCGTACACCAGCAGCTGCAGGACGGTGAAGAAGGAGATGGCGGACGCCGTGGCGTGGAACCGTTCCGTGGCCTCGAGCCCCACCACGCCGAAGGAGGTCCGCTGCGCCACGGCCACCAGGTACCCGAAAATTCCAATGGTCCAGATAAGCCAGGCGCGGGGAGCAGTCACCAGTTCATTATGCCCGGCGCGCGCCCGCAGCCCGGAAGCCGTGACGTCCCGCTACTGCCCCGGGTTCTCCCTGGCCAGGTAGGCCTCCACGGCGGCACCCAGGTCGTCGGCGTCGGGAAGCTCGTCGTTCTCGTTGGCCAGGAGCGACCGGCGGACGATGCCGTCGGCCTTCTCGTCGTAGCGTGTCTCGAGGCGGGAGACCACCTGCTGGACCTCCTCGGACGCCTCGATCTGCTGGGCAATCTGCCGGCTGACCTCGCGCCCGGACTCACGGAGCCGGTCGGTGGGCAGCATCAGGGACGTTGCGGCGCCAAGGTATTCCAGGCCGGCGACGGCGGCGGTGGGGTACTCGGCCTCGGCGAGGTAGTGCGGGACGTGGATGACGTAGCCGGCAACATTGCGGCCCGCCTCCACGAGGCGCAGCTCCAGGATGTGGCCAACAGCGGCGGGAACTTCAACGGTGGGCTTCCACACGGAGATGCCCTCGATCAGCTCAGGCCGGTTCCCGTGTACCGTCACGCCCACGGGCCGGGTGTGCGGCACGGGCATGGGGATGGAGTGGATCCATGTGACCAGGTTGACGTCCAGCTTTTCCACGATGTTCACCACGGCACGGGCAAAGCGTTCCCATTGCAGGTCAGGTTCGAAGCCGGCCAGGAGGAGGAATGGCTTCCCCAGCCCGTCCACCAGTCGGTAGAGGGCCAGCCGGGGCTCCTGGTAGTCCTGGATGTGGTCTTCCACGAAACTCAGGTGCGGCCGGCGGGACCTGTAGTCAATCAACTGGTCCGCATCGAAGACCGCCACGGGCTGGGCGTCGAGGGTATCCAGCAGTTCGGCGTTGATCTGCTTCACCACATGGCCGGCGTCGGCGAACCCGGTGAAACCCATGACCAGGTTCAGCCCCTGCAGCTCCGGGCTGTGGAACAGCTCGATGTTGCTGGCATAGAGCGCGTCGGGGTCCAGCAGGGAGCCGGAAATCCGTTCAAGCACGGCGTGTTCCTTTCAGGGGTACGGGTGGACATCATTCATAACGCCGCAGGGGCACCCGGCATTCCGGGCCGCGGTGTGGCGCACATCTCAGGAAATTCTGTCGCTCCGCAGGGGAACGGCTACGATCGGAACTGGCCTGCCAGGCGGGCTTGCAACCACCCGGGCACCGTCCAGAACGGCCGGATCCGGGCCACCATGGCAGAGCGCCCAACATGCATCCCTGCCCGATCGTTTCGAGAATTGAGGACTCATCCCTGTGGTCAAGAATACTGAAGTCAACCTTAGTACCGTCTCGCGGGACCTTAAGAGGAACCCCAGCGATGCCGTGGTGATCGGGGTGGGGCAGGGAAGCGACGGGCCCGTCCTGCTGGACAACCCGCTGACGGCGAAGTCCGCGGAGGCCCTGGCTGACTCCCTCAAGGCACTCGGAGTTACCGGCGCGGCGGACCAGCTGATCCGCCTCCCGGGACTGCCCGAAACCGGCGCCGGCATCCTGGTCCTCGCCGGAGTGGGTAAGGTGCCGGAAGGCACACCGCTCACCGGTGAGGCACTCCGCCGGGCAGCGGGATCCGCGGTCCGGCAGCTGGCCGGCCTCGCCACCGTAACCCTGGCGTTCCCGACGGCGACGGTGCAGGATGTCTCGGCCGTCGCCGAGGGTGCCGCGCTGGGCGCCTACGCCTTCACCGAGTTCCGGTCTTCCGCGGACGGGCTCAAGGATCCCGTCCGCAATGCCGTCATCTTCACGGAACTGGCAGGCAGCACGGACCTGGGCGCCGCACTGAAGCGGGCAGGACTGGTGGCCAAAGCCGTCAACGCGACCCGCTCACTGGTCAACACGCCGCCGAGCCACCTTTACCCGGAGTCCTTCGCCGAGGCCGCCAAGGACCTTGCCAAGGGCCTCCCCGTCAAGGTCACCGTCTGGGACGAGAAGCGGCTTGAGAAGGAAGGCTTCGGCGGCATCATGGGCGTGGGCAAGGGCTCCACCCGCCAGCCGCGGCTGGTTAAGGTGGAGTACTCCCCCGCCAAGGCCACCGCCAAGGTTGCGCTGGTCGGCAAGGGGATCACGTTCGACACCGGCGGCATCTCCCTCAAGCCGGCCCTGAACATGGGCGACATGAAGAGCGACATGGCGGGCGCCGCCGTCGTACTTAATACTGTTTTGGCCCTTGCCGGCCTGGGCCTGCCCGTGAAGGCGACCGCCTGGCTGTGCATCGCGGAGAACATGCCGGGCGGCGGCGCGTCGCGCCCGGCCGATGTGCTGACCATGTTCGGCGGCAAGACGGTTGAAGTCCTCAACACCGACGCCGAAGGCCGCCTGGTCATGGCGGACGGCATCGTTGCAGCCAGCCGCGAATACCCGGACGCCATCATCGACGTGGCCACGCTGACCGGCGCGCAGCTCATCGCCCTCGGCAACCGCACTGCCGGTGTCATGGGCTCGGAAAGCGTCACGGGCGCCCTCAAGGCGGCGGCCGACCGTGCCGGCGAACTGGTCTGGCCCATGCCCCTGCCGGAGGAGCTGCGCCCCAGCCTGGATTCCCAGGTGGCGGACCTGGCCAACATTGGCGAACGCCACGGCGGCATGATGACCGCTGCTGTGTTCCTTCGCGAATTCGTGGGTAAGGACAAAGCGGGCGAACAGATCCCCTGGGCGCACATCGATATTGCGGGGCCGTCCTTTAATAACGGCAGCCCCTACGGCTACACCCACAAGCAGGGCACCGGATGCACTGTCCGTACCCTGGTTGCCTACGTGGAGGACATCCTGGCCGCGGCCTGAGCAAACTGCCTGGGTCACGGGCTCCAGGCCCCGTGCCGCGCGGCCCTGCGGTGCAGTGATTGCTGTGCCACAGGGCCGCGTGACACTGGACACAAGCGCTCCACAAACGCAGCGCCAAGGTGGAGCATGGATAGGTGGTTCGCTAAGGTGAACCACGGTAGTCACAAATGCAAGAGAGTTGCCCTGCTGACATAATCACGGCAGTGCAAGTTCCAAGACCAGATGATGCGCGCAGAACGCGTCATCGTTCACGCGAGGGAGCGTTTTAGTGGCCGATCAGGCAACTGCGCAAGAATTCGACATCCTGGTACTCGGTGGCGGCAGCGGCGGATACGCTGCGGCGCTGCGTGCGGTACAGCTCGGCCTCACCGTCGGCCTCGTGGAGAAGGGCAAGCTGGGCGGCACCTGCCTCCACAACGGCTGCATTCCCACCAAGGCCCTGCTGCACTCCGCAGAGCTGGCCGACCACGCCCGTGACTCCGCCAAGTACGGCGTGAACGTCACCCTGGACGGCATCGACATCAACGCCGTCAACGCGTACAAGGACGGCATCATCGCCGGCAAGTTCAAGGGACTGCAGGGACTCATCAAGTCCAAGGGCATCACCGTCATCGAGGGTGAAGGCAAGCTGCAGGGCACCGACACCGTCGTGGTGAACGGCACCGCGTACAAGGGCAAGAACATCGTCCTGGCCACCGGTTCCTACTCGCGCACCCTTCCCGGCCTGGAAATCGGCGGCAAGGTCATCACCTCCGACCAGGCCTTGACCATGGACTTCATCCCCAAGAGCGCCATCATCCTGGGCGGCGGCGTCATCGGCGTCGAGTTCGCCTCGGTCTGGAAGTCGTTCGGCGTGGACGTCACCATCGTCGAAGGCCTGCCCTCCCTCGTTCCCAACGAGGACGCAA
The DNA here is from genome assembly GCF_019977375.1 of Arthrobacter sp. NicSoilB11. Taxonomy (NCBI): domain Bacteria; kingdom Bacillati; phylum Actinomycetota; class Actinomycetes; order Micrococcales; family Micrococcaceae; genus Arthrobacter; species Arthrobacter sp. NicSoilB11. The sequence goes on along the minus strand of NZ_AP024657.1, from coordinate 1,812,842 downwards.
CGATCGTCAAGAACTTCGAGCGCGCCTTCAAGAAGCGCGGCATCAAGTTCTCCACCGGCGTCTTCTTCCAGGGCGTTGAGCAGAATGACGACGGCGTCAAGGTCACCCTGGTGGACGGCAAGACCTTCGAAGCCGACCTGCTGCTGGTCGCCGTCGGCCGCGGCCCCGTCACCGCCAACCTGGGCTACGAGGAGGCCGGCGTCACCATCGACCGCGGCTTCGTCATCACCAACGAGCGCCTGCACACCGGCGTGGGCAACATCTACGCCGTAGGCGACATCGTCCCCGGCGTGCAGCTGGCCCACCGCGGCTACCAGCAGGGCATTTTCGTGGCCGAGGAAATTGCCGGCCTGAAGCCCGTGGTGGTCGAGGACATCAACATCCCCAAGGTCACCTACTCCGACCCCGAAATCGCCACCGTTGGTTACACCGAAAAGGCTGCCAAGGAAAAGTTCGGCGAAGACCAGGTGCAGACCCAGGAATACAACCTGGCCGGCAACGGCAAGAGCTCCATCCTGGGTACCTCCGGCCTGGTCAAGCTGGTCCGCCAGAAGGACGGCCCCGTGGTGGGCGTCCACATGATCGGCGCACGCATGGGCGAGCAGGTTGGCGAGGCCCAGCTGATCGTGAACTGGGAAGCCTACCCGGAGGACGTGGCCCAGCTGGTGCACGCCCACCCCACCCAGAACGAAGCCCTCGGCGAAGCGCACCTGGCACTGGCCGGCAAGCCGCTGCACGGCTAGTTTTCCGCAGCATTACCAGGCCCGGTGCACCCGGTCGTCCAGACCGGGTGCACTAGGCTTCCAACAAGGCAGCAATCATTCGCACTAAAGATCAATAAGGAGAACGGGGACGACATGTCTGAATCCGTTAACTTGCCCGCCCTCGGTGAGAGTGTCACCGAAGGAACCGTCACCCGCTGGCTCAAGCAGGTAGGTGACCGGGTAGAGGTGGACGAGCCGCTGCTCGAAGTCTCCACCGACAAAGTAGACACTGAAATCCCCTCTCCTGTAGCTGGCGTGATTGAAGAAATCCTGGTCGCTGAAGACGAGACCGCCGAGGTGGGCGCACCCCTGGTACGCATTGGTGACGGCTCCGGCGGCGGTTCCGCCCCAGCCGGGGAAGCTCCCGCTGCGACACCGGCCCAGGAAGCTCCCGCTCCTGCGGAGGCGCCTTCCACCGAGGCACCCGCTCCTGAAGCCCCGGCCCAGGCACCTTCCGCACCGGAGGCACCGGCCGCAGGCGGCGGCGAAAGCCATGAAGTAACCCTCCCCGCACTGGGCGAAAGCGTCACCGAAGGCACTGTCACCCGATGGCTCAAGGCCGTTGGCGACCAGGTGGAGGTCGACGAGCCCCTGCTGGAAGTCTCCACGGACAAGGTGGACACCGAGATCCCGTCCCCGGTTGCCGGCACGCTGCAGGAAATCCGGGTCAATGAGGACGAGACCGCTGAAGTCGGTTCCGTGCTGGCCGTCATCGGCTCCGGCGCTGCCGCTGCTCCGGCTCCCCAAGCTGCACCGGCCCCCGCCGAGGCTCCCCGGCAGGAAGCCCCCCAGCAGGAAGCTCCGGCTGCCGCCCCGGCCCCCGCTGCTCCGGCACCCGCCCAGGAAGCGCCCAAGGCAGCCCCCGCTCCCGCTGCAGTCCCTGCAGCCCAGGAGGCCGCACCGGCCAACGGGTCCGAATCCGGCTACGTCACTCCCCTGGTCCGCAAGCTGGCCAACCAGCACGGGGTGGACATCACTTCACTGTCCGGCACCGGCGTCGGCGGCCGCATCCGCAAGCAGGATGTCATCGCCGCCGCTGAAGCCAAGGCGGCTCCCGCTGCCGCACCGGCCGCAACCCCTGCCGCATCCGCACCGGCCGCATCGGCTGGAGCTGCCTCCTCGCTTCGCGGCACCACCCAGAAGGCTCCCCGCATCCGCCAGGTCATTGCCCGGCGCATGCGCGAGTCCCTGGAGATCTCCACCCAGCTCACCCAGGTCCACGAGGTGGACATGACCAAGGTCGCCAAGCTGCGCGCCAGGGCCAAGAACTCTTTCCAGGCCCAGAACGGCACCAAGCTGACGTTCCTGCCCTTCATCGCCAAGGCCGTGGCCGAGGCCCTCAAGCAGCACCCCAAGCTCAACGCTGCCTACGACGAGGACAAGCAGGAAATCACCTACCACAACGCCGAACACCTGGCGATCGCCGTCGACACTGACAAGGGCCTGCTGGTTCCGGTCATCGCAGACGCCGGCAACCTGAACCTTGCCGGCCTCGCCGGCAAGATCGCCGACGTTGCCTCCCGCACCCGCGACGGCAAGATCGGCCCGGACGAACTGTCCGGCGGCACGTTCAGCATCACCAACATCGGCTCGGTGGGCGCGCTGTTCGACACCCCGATCATCAACCAGCCGCAGGTGGGCATCCTGGGCACCGGCGCCATCGTCAAGCGGCCCGTCGTGGTTGCTGACGAAAACGGCGACGACTCGATCGCCATCCGCTCCATGATGTACCTGTCCCTTACGTACGACCACCGCCTGGTGGACGGTGCCGACGCCGGCCGGTTCCTCCAGACCCTGAAGGCACGCCTCGAAGAAGGCGCTTTCGAAGCGGACCTGGGGCTCTAGCCTCCGCAGCAATACGACAACGGCGGTGCCGGCATGGGTGGGAAACCTCCCGCAGCCGGCACCGCCGTCGCGGTTTAACCAACGCAGCCGCCTGCGCCCGGAGCCCCCGTGCGCGTGGCTTTGCTACGGGCCGTAGAACTGACTGGCTAAGCTGGAGCCATGAATATTCTCTTCAACATCCTGGTTTTCCTGCACGTGGTGGGAGCCGCCATGATCGTGGGCTACTGGATCGCCACGATGCGGACGCCCGCCGTGCACCCCCGCCAGCGTGACGGCGCCTTCCTGCAACTGCTGACCGGCATCGCCATGATGGGCATCCTGCCGTTCCTGCCGGACAAGGATCCCAACTACGCCAAGCTGGGCATCAAGTTCGTCATCGCCGTCGTGGTCGCCGTCCTGGCTGTCATTGGGACACGCAAGGCCAAGAACGGCCAGCCCGTCTCCACCGTGCTCGCCCATGGCGTGGGCGGGCTGGCCCTGGTCAACATCGCCATCGCCACCATCTGGCAGTAACCGCTCCACCCCGGGGACCCCGGTCATAATCCTCTGAGAGCGGACAATCCGTGCACCGGAGGTGCCTGGTCCCTAGGATGGAAAACGGTGGGTCCGGCCGCGGGTGCCGGGCCCGGATCGAATCGACGCTGAGGAGAGACATGGCTACAACACGCAACGCCCACACGGTATGGACCGGAAGCCTGACCGAGGGCTCTGGCAACACCACCCTGGACAGCTCCGGCCTGGGCACCTTCGATGTCACCTGGAAGGCGCGCACGGAGGCTGCCGGCGGAAAGACCAGCCCCGAAGAGCTGATCGCTGCAGCCCACTCCGCCTGCTTCTCCATGGCCTTCAGCCACGAACTCAGCCAGGCGGGATTCACGCCGGAGGAGGTCAACACAAGGTCCGAGGTTGGCTTCCAGCCCGGCACCGGCATCACCGGCAGCCACCTGACCCTGGAGGCCCGCATCCCCGGCATCTCGCAGGAAGACTTCCAGCGCATTGCCGAAGCCGCCAAGAAGGGTTGCCCCGTGTCCCAGGCCCTGGCCGGCATCGAGATCACCCTGGACGCCACCCTGCAGTCCTAGGTGTACTGCCCAGGGACGTTGGTTCGGTGAATGTGATGACTCGCTGGAGTCGTTGAGCCAAAGGTGAGGACCTCCGGTTGCACAGTGGAGTTGCTTAGACAACCGCTGCAGCGATCAGGAGGTCCTCATGTCCCACGCTAATGCCGCTTTGACTCCGCGCCAACGTTTACGCGTCGCGCGTCTGGTCGTTGACCACGGCTGGCCGGTATCGCGGGCTGCCGAGCAGTTCAACTGCTCCTGGCCGACCGCGAAACGGTGGGCGGCCCGTTACGCCGCGATGGGTGAGGCCGGTATGGCTGATAGGTCCTCCCGCCCGTACCGGGTGGCCAACCGGACGCCGCAGCAGCTGGTGCGCAAAGTTGTGCACCTGCGCTGGAAGCAACGGCTGGGACCGGTCGCGATCGGGGCGAAGCTGGCCATGCCGGCCTCGACCGTGCACGCGGTCCTGGTCCGGTGCCGGCTGAACCGCCTGCATCACGTGGACAAGCGCACCGGAGAAGTCATCCGCCGCTATGAGCACGTGACTCCCGGAGCGATGATCCATGTGGATGTGAAGAAGCTCGGCAACATCCCCGACGGCGGCGGCTGGCGCTACGTCGGGCGGCAGCAAGGCAAGCAGAACCGTGCTGCGACTCCGTCAAAGCCGCGCAGCAGACACCGTAGCCCGCTGATCGGGACCGCCTACGTACACACGGTCATTGACGACAATTCACGGGTCGCCTACGCGGAGATCCATGGCGATGAAACAGCGGCCACCGCAGTAGCAGTCCTGCAAAGGGCTGTGTCCTGGTTCGCTGCCCGCGGCGTCATCGTGGAACGGGTTCTCTCTGACAACGGGGCGGCCTACAAATCACATCTCTGGCGGGACACCTGCCAAGAACTGGGGATCACGGCAAAGAAGACCCGGCCATATCGCCCGCAGACCAACGGCAAGATCGAACGCTTCCACAGAACCCTTGCCGACGGGTGGGCCTTCAAGCGCTTCTACGCCACGGAATCAGCCCGCAGAAACGCCCTCCCGGCATGGCTGCACCACTACAATCACCACAGGCCCCACACCGCAATCGGAGGCCACCCGCCCATCAGCCGCTTAACCAACCTGCCTGGGCAGTACACCTAGGCCACGCCGGTCTTGAGCGCATGATCTGAGCGCCACCGTCTGCACAACGCAAAGGCCCTGCCTTCCGGGCAATCCCGGAAAGGCAGGGCCTTTGCTGTTGCCGGTGAAGGCTAGCTCTCCTGCCGGCGGTCGGGCAGCGGAGCGGGCTTCAACCGGCGGTAGCCGGAACGCGCCGGCGGCCGGTCGGTGGGCAGTTCCTGGATCATTTCCTTCAGCGCCCCAATGCCGTACTCCAATTGGGGATCGCGCCCCGCGGCGTAGGCGTGCGGCGGGAAGTTCACTTCGATGTCCGGATCAACGCCGTAGTTCTCCACGCTCCAACCCACGCCGCCGCTGAACCAGTTGGCATAGCGGGGCTGGGTGACGCCGGTGCCGTCCGCCAGCGCGAACCGGTTGTCGATGCCCACCACACCGCCCCACGTACGTGTTCCGATGACCGGGCCGATGCCACGCAGCTTCGAGACCTGGGTGATGATGTCGCCGTCGGACCCGGCAAACTCGTCCGCGAGGATGATCACGGGCCCCCTGGGTGCGTGGTGGGGGTAGGTCCGCGGCTTTTCCCCGCGCGGCATGCTCCATCCGGTGACCTTGCGGCCTATCAGTTCCGCAACGAGCTGCGATGTGTGTCCCCCACGGTTGCGGCGGACATCGACGATCAGGCCGTCAAGAGCTGTTTCCGTATCGAGGTCGCGGTGCAGCTGCGCCCAGCCGTTGGCCATCATGTCCGGGATATGCAGGTAGCCAAAGGTTCCGTTGGACGCTTCCCGGACGGTGCGCCGGTTGCCGGCAACCCATTCCTGGTAACGCAGCCGCTCCTCATCCTTGATGGGCACGACGGCGACCCGGCGCTGGGTGCCTTGGGCACCGCCGTGCCCCGGGCCGTTGAGGAGGGTCAGCTCCACGGCACGGCCGGCCGCTCCCACCAACTGCATGGCCGGGGTAACGGCTCCGGACAACGGGACGCCGTCAATGGCCAGCAGGATGTCTCCCGCCTTGGCCCCAACCCCGGGCCTGGTCAGCGGGGAGATGGCAAGCGGGTCGGAGGACTCGCCGGCCAGGATGCGGCTGATTTCCCAGCCGTGGGCAGTGTGCGCCAGGTCTGCGCCCAGCCTGCCCTGTCCCCGGCTGCCGCGTTCGGTAACCGGAGCGGGGCGCACGTACGCGTGCGATGTCCCCAGCTCGCCGTGCAGTTCCCACAGCAGGTCCACCAGGTCATCGTGGGAGCCCAGCCGCCCGACCAGGGGCCGGTAGCGGGCGTGGATGGATTCCCAGTCCTGCCCCGCCATGTCCTCGGTCCAGAAAAAGTCCCGCTGCAGGCGCCAGGCTTCATCGAACGCCTGTCCCCAGACGCTGAGCGGGTCCATCAGGACGCGGATGCGGCCCAGGTCCACTTTGACTGCCTTGCCGGAGTCCTCGTCCGCCTTGGCGTCAGAAGGCACCACGGTGACCTGTTTGTCGGAAACCAGTACCACCTTGCTGCGGTCGCCGGAGAGCCGGTAGCTGTCTACGGCGTCCACCAGGGTGGTCTGCCTGCGCCGTCCGATGTCGTACCGGACCAGGCTGGGGCTGGCGTCCTTGTCCTCCTGGCTGGCCTTTCCGTCGCCGGTCACGCCGGCCAGGGCTGAGTCGAGCCAGAGGAGGGCGCCGTCAACGGCCTTCAGCGAGCTGTAGTTGCCCTGCGGCACGGGAACGCTGATGACGCGGTGCGCCAGGCCCTCCGCGTCCACGTGCACGGCAGGCACGGCATCATCCCGTGCTTCGGCGCCGGCTGTGGCATCCGCGTCCGTTGTGGTTTCCGGCCCGGCGCCCGCGGGATCAACGGAAGGGCCAAAGGGCGACGGCGTCTCCGCGGCGAGTGCCACGAGGTACGGCTTGATGGGGCTGGGGAAGGAGAGGTCGAACGAGTGTCCGTCGTACACGGGATCGAAGCTGCGGTTGGACAGGAAGGCGAGGAACTTTCCGTCCGGGGTGAAGGCGGGCGAGGCGTCGCGGAAGCGTCCGTCGGTCACGTCCACCGGTTCGGCATCGAGCTGGTCAACGGTGGCCAGGCGCAGCCGGCTGCGCGAGCCAAAGGACGTGACCGGTTCAGACCAGGCCAGCCAGCGGGAGTCCGCCGACCATGCCAGCTCGGAGATGCTGCCTTCGCCAATGCTGGCCACCCGCGAGAGATCTCCGCTGCGGGTGTCCAGGACGTGCACGTCGCCAAACGAGGTGCCCAGGGCAACCCAGCGGCCGTCGGGGCTTGCTTCCAGCGAACTGGCGCGTGACGGCGTGGGGGCGGTGATGCCTGGTTCTGCCTCGGGTTCCTGGGCGTCGGCCGCGGGGGCCGGGGCCTGCGGTGCAACATCTGCCTGCTGTTCGTCGTCCGCGGGCACGTGGACGGCCCCACCGGAAAGCACTGCCGCGCCGGACGCGGGAACAGGCTGCGGCAGGCTGACCGTTTCCGGCCCTGCCGCGCCGGCCTGTGCCGTATCGGCGGGAGCGGGATTTTCAGAATCGGGAGTTTCAGAGATTGCGCCGGCCTTGCCGCCGCTTGCCGGCGCGTGCCCGGCGCCGTGCGGTACTGGAGCGGCAATGTCCTTGATATGCAGTGCCTCCACGCCGTCGTGGTCCGCGATGTAGGCGATGCGGCCATCCCCCAAGGGCCGGGGAAGCCGGGCCCGCACTCCCGGGGTGGCCTCGATGATGCGGGACGGCCCGTCCTTGTGCCGCAGCCAGTGGATGGTTCCGTGCGACTCCACCGCGCTGGCGGCCCCCGCCGCATCCGGCGCCACCGCGCCGAGGTGCTTGACGGCATCAAGGAGGGCGGGACGCCTGGTCTGCGATGCCGAGCCAAGGGTGATGTCCAGCTTTACAGCCTCCGAGCCAAGATCATTCAGGACCCAGAGTTCGCCGGCTGATTCGAAAATGACGCGCTTGCCGTCCGAGGCGGCGTGCCGGACGTAAAAGTCCTGGTGGTCGGTGTGGCGCCGCAGGTCCTGTCCGTTGGGAAGGACCGAGTACAGGTTGCCGTAGCCTTCGTGGTCGGACAGGAAGGCAATCCGGCCGTCCACCCACAGGGGATCGGTGAGGTTGCCGTCAACGTCCGGCAGCAGCCGCTCGAACTCCCCGTTGCCGTCGCGGTCGATCCACAGTTTTCCCGCCGTCCCGCCACGGTACCGCTTCCACCAGGCCGGTTCGCGGGACAGCACGCTGGCCAGCACCACGGGACGTTCGTCGCCCACCTCGGGGCCAAATGCAACGGATTCCACCGGCCCGTAGGGGAGCTCCTGCGCCCAGCCGCCCTCCAAAGGGACACTGTATGCGTGGGTGTGCCGGCTTTCGGCCTGGCGGAAGGCGCTGGTGACCACCACCGAACCGCCGGCAGTGAATCCCTTGACCTTCGTGGTGCTGTGGCCAAAGTAGGTGAGCTGGCGGTACCCGCCGCCGTCGACCCGTGCCGACACAACTTCCGGCGCCGTTCCCTGCACAACCGTCCAGACCAGGCGCTTGCCGTCCGGGGTGAAACGCGGGTTGCGGGCAGGAAGCTGGAGCGACGAGACGCGCCACGCGCGGCCGCCGTCCAGGGGCGCAATCCACACGTCGTCCTCGGCCACGAAAGTGACCAGATCGCCGTGCAAATGCGGGAAACGGAAGTAGCTCGAAGAGGTCATCGTTCGATCATAGTCAACCCCTCCCCTGCGCCGCGGGAGGTACACAGCCCTTGCTGCCGTGGTGAGATGGACCATGCATATCGTCATGGCCGGCGCCTCCGGGCTCATCGGCAGCTCCATGTCCGCAGCCTTCCGCAGCGCCGGCCATTCGGTGGTGTCCCTGGTCCGCCGGCCGCCTGCCGGTGCCACCGAAATCCGCTGGGATCCGGCGGCCGGTGTCCTGGACCCCGGCGTCCTTGCCGGGGCAGACGCCGTCGTCAACCTCGCAGGTGCCGGAATCGGCGACAGACCCTGGACGCGGAAGCGGGTGGCGGAGCTGTTCAGTTCCCGGCTGGGGCCCACCAGGACACTGGTGCAGGCCATGGCACAGCTGGATGCCCCGCCGGCAACCTTCATCAGCCAGTCGGCGTCCGGCTTCTACGGCGACGCCGGCAATACTGTCCTGCGTGAAGACGCACCCGCCGGTTCCGGGACTTTGGCGCAGATCTGCGTTGAGTGGGAGCAGGCTGCGCTGATGGCGCCGGCAGGGGTACGCGTGGTGACGCCCCGCACCGGGGTGGTGTTCAGCCGTTCCGGTGGCGCGCTGGGAAAGCTGCTTCCACTGCTGCGCCTGGGAGTTGGTGGTCCGTTCGGCAACGGCCGCCAGTTCTGGCCCTGGGTAACGCTTCCGGACGTTACGGCCGCCTTCCTCTTCCTCCTCGAAACACCGGTCTCCGGCGCAGTGAATGTGAACGCGCCGGAGCAGGCGAACGTCAACACGATCGTCGCGGCGCTGGCCCACGCCCTGCACCGGCCCGCCATACTCAGGGTCCCGGCCCCCGTGCTGCGCACCGTGATGCCGGGCCTCGGCGAGGAATTGCTGCTGCACAGCCAGCGGATGGAACCGGCAGTCCTGTCCTGGGCCGGATTCCAATGGCAGCACGGGCGCCTGGAAGACGCCGCCCGCTGGGTGGCCGGCCAGGACCCCGCCGCCTAGCCCGGCCCTTCCCCGGACGCGCGGACCGCCAGAATGTCGCTGACCCGCCATTGGCCGTCCACGAACACCAGGACCAGCCGAAGCCGCCGTTCCGGGCTGGGAGCCCCCGCTGCCAGCACAGCACCCGCCGCATCGAGTGTTTGGTACCCGGAGGTGGCCGATGTCACCGCCAGCACCGCCCGGTCCGGGGTCCCGCCGTCTTCGGCCGCCACCCCGGACAGCGTGCTGGTAAATCCGGCGAGGCGGTGCCCGGAAGGGTGGAGTTGGCCGGCGATGCGCTCGTCGGCGGCAGCTGCAGGTGACCCGGCGGCGTTCACGTCCCCCAGCAGCTCCAACCTGCCTGCTCTGAAGGCATAATCCCGCAGCGCCGCCAGCCCCTGCACGGCAACCACGGGATCAGTAGCCCTTGCCCGCTGCCGGGCCTCGTCAACGGAACCAACCGCTTCCGTCCCGCCGGCAACAGTCCCGGATGCGGCTGCGGACACCGGCGGCCGACCGGCTGCGGGACCATCCGGCCCCGCCCCTTGGCCCGCCCCCTGGCCGGCGGCCGCGGACAACCACCATATTCCGGCTGCCAACGCAGCAACTGCCGGCATGACTGCACTCACCACCACCCGAGTGCCCCGGCCGGCAACAGTCCCATCCGCGTGCCTTCCGCGCGGCGCAGGCGCCGCGTTTGACGGCGGCAGGGCGCTTGACTGCGGCAGGGCGGTGTTCGGCGCCGGCACCGGCCGCGCTGGCCAGCGCCAGGTTTCCATCCGGCGGCGCATGCCCTGGAGTTTCATGCGAAGGCTGCCGCCCTTGGACGGACCGGGAACGTGCCGCCGTGTCAGCAGCTCTGGCAGGACGGTGGGATGGACGGCATCGGAGAGGTCCACCGGCTGGGGTTCGGCGCTGCGGTAAACGGCCGCGGCCAGCGACACCGCGTCAGGGCGCAGCCTCCGGTCCTCGTTCAGTCCTGCTTCCAGGGCAGCCGCCAGATCCTTGGGGACACCTGGAACCAGGAGGGACAACGGCGGACGATCGGCAGTGCGGCCGGGCGCCTCACCCGTGAGGCAGAACCAGCCCAGGGCCGCCGCGGAGAACACATCGCGTCCTGGCTGGAGGCCGGCGCGGACGGCGTCCACGGGGGAAGGATCCAGGAATCCGCCAGTTCCAAAGGTCGCCGCGCTGCCCGGGTCGCCGAGCATCCTGGCGACGCCGAGGTCAGAGAGCATGGGCTTGCCCTGCCCGGTGAACAGCACGTTCCCGGGCGAGACATCCGAGTGCGTGAAGCCTTTTCCATGCAGGTAGCCCAGGGCCTGGAAGATGGGAGTCAGGACGGTAACCGTCTCGCCTACGGTGAGCCTGCCACGGGCAGACACCAACTGGGCCAGCGAGCCGCCGGCGGCATAATCCATGGTCAAGGCCGTACCGCCGCCGGGCCCTGCCACCCGGACCACGTCGTGCGCCGTGATGAGGTGCTGGTGGTCCAGGACCGACAGGATCCGGATCTCCCGCCGCACATCCTCTTCGCTGACGGCCGTGCTGCCCAGGGACCGGCGGCCTGCGCCGCGGAAGCATTTGAGCGCGCAATCCCTGCCGGTCCTTTGTTCCCTGGCCAGCCACACGTCGGCACTGCCGCCCCGGCCCAGCAACCTGCCGACGTCATAACCGGGAACCTCCGGCGCCTGTGCATCGTCCATACTGCATGTCTAGTCGAGTTTCGGCCCTGCTGCAGAAGTTATCCACAGGCGGGGCCGCCGCGGTCACAAAGCGGGGCGCCGGTGAGCTTGGACACTAAACCGGGCCGGTGCGGCTGCGGGGTCTAAGCTGGATGCCATGACTCTTGAGTTTTCACAGCTGGGTCTTGCCCCTGACTTCGTTGACTACATGGAAGGCTGGGATGCCCAGCGCGAACTCCATGACAAGGTTGTCTCCGGAGCTGCACCCAGCACAGTCCTGCTTCTGGAGCACGCCGCCGTCTACACGGCCGGCAAGCTGACCGAGGACCATGAGCGGCCGTTTGACGGTACGCCGGTGGTTGCGGTGGACCGTGGCGGCAAACTCACCTGGCACGGGCCGGGCCAGCTGATTGCCTACCCCATCCTGAAGCTTAGGAACCGCGCAGGCATCCGGGATTACGTGGAGCGGCTGGAAGACATCATGATCACGGTCATGGCGGACTATGGCATCAAGGCCGAACGCATCAAGGGCCGGGCCGGCGTGTGGATCAAGGCTGACGCCAAGGGCCCCGACCGCAAGATCGCCGCGATCGGCATCCGGGTCCTGAACGGCGTCACCATGCACGGCATTGCCATCAACTGCAGCAACGACCTGGCACCCTACGGCCAGATCATCGCCTGCGGCATCACCGACGCCGGCGTGACCACCATGTCCCTGGAAACAGGCCGGGACATTCGGCCCGCGGATATCGTGGACCGGTTCGTGGAGGAATTCCACAAGCATGAAGAAGCATTGGTTTCGAGCCCTGAAGGAGCTCTACTGTGACATTGGCACCTGAAGGCCGGAAGATGCTGCGGATTGAGCAGCGCAACGCTGCGGTCCCGGTGGAACGCAAACCGGAGTGGATCAAGGCCAAGGTCCAGATGGGCCCGGAATTCGTCCAACTCAAGAACCTGGTGAAAAAGGAAGGCCTGCACACCGTCTGCGAAGAGGCCGGCTGCCCCAACATCTTCGAATGCTGGGAAGACAAGGAAGCCACCTTCCTGATCGGCGGCTCCGAATGCACCCGCCGCTGCGACTTCTGCCAGATCGACACCGGCAAACCCTCACCCCTGGACCGGTTCGAACCCACCAAGGTGGCCCGCTCCGTCCAATCCATGCAGCTGCGCTACGCCACCGTCACCGGCGTCGCCCGCGACGACCTGGAAGACGAAGGCGTCTGGCTCTACGCCGAAACCGTCCGCAAAATCCACGAACTGAACCCCGGCACCGGCGTGGAACTGCTCATCCCGGACTTCTCCGGCAAACCCGAGCACATCAAGGCCATCTGCGACTCCGCCCCCGAGGTCTTCGCGCACAACGTCGAAACCGTGCCCCGGATCTTCAGGCGGATCCGCCCCGCGTTCCGCTACGACCGCTCCCTGGACGTCATCACCCAGGGCCGGAACCTGGGCATGGTCACCAAGTCCAACCTCATCCTGGGCATGGGCGAAACCCGCGAAGAAATCAGCGAAGCACTCCGCGACCTCCACGCAGCCGGCTGCGACCTGATCACCATCACCCAGTACCTGCGCCCCTCCGAACGGCACCTGCCCGTGGACCGCTGGGTCAAACCCCAGGAATTCGTGGACCTCCAGCACGAAGCCCAGGAAATCGGCTTCCTCGGCGTCATGTCCGGCCCCCTGGTCCGCTCCTCCTACCGCGCCGGCCGGCTCTGGGCCACCGCCATGCGCAAAAAAGGCCGCGACATCCCCGCCGAACTCGCCCACATCGCCGACGGCATCCAGGACTCCGGCACCACCCGCCAGGAAGCCGCCACCCTCCTGGCAGCACATTCCTGACCTCCTGCCATGAACTGGCCAAGGGCCGGACGCCGGAAGATTCCAGCGTCCGGCCCTTGGCTTTTGTCACGTAGAATTGAGGCACTATGGCGAAATCCCCTGACTCCAGCAACTCCACCCCGTCTGGCTCGAGCGCGGTGAAGCGCGGCCTCTTCACGCGCAAGCCGAAGGAAGCAAAGGCCAAGAAGCCCAGCAGGCTTAAGCAGATCGGCGAGGTCTTCACCATGACCCGCCGCCACGACCCCATGGTTCCGTGGCTGATGCTGCTGGCGTTCCTGGGCGTTGTGGCGGTGAGCTTCCTGGTGGGCTTCTGGTTGGACAACTGGATTACCGGCCTGATCATCGGCATTCCGCTGGGCCTGCTGGCGGCCACCTTCATCCTGTCCCGCCGCGCCGAACGCGCCGCCTTTGCACAGATCGAAAACCAGCCCGGCGCCTCCGGCGCTGCCCTGGGCACGCTTCGCCGTGGCTGGATCACCGAGGAACAGCCCGTGGCGGTCAATCCGCGCACGCAGGATGCCGTGTTCCGCGCCGTGGGCCGGCCCGGCGTCGTCCTTGTCAGTGAAGGCCCCGCCCACCGCGTGAAGCCGCTGCTCGATGCTGAGCGCAAGCGCCTGGCGCGCATCCTGCCCAACGTTCCTGTGCACACCATCCAGACCGGGCACGGCGAAGGCCAGGTGCCGCTGAGCCAGGTGGCCAAGCACATGGGCAAGATGAAGAATGAACTGACCAAGCTGGAAGTCAGCACCGTGTCCAAGCGCATCGCCTCGATGGGTACCCGGCTTCCCATTCCCAAGGGCATCGATCCCTACAAGGCCCGTCCCAACCGCGGACGCTAGCTGGTGGGAACGCCCCGGTACCGGCACTGCCGGCCGGGGCGTTTTTTCTTGCGCCCCAACCGCTTGCCCGAACCGCTAGCCTAAACCGCCTGCGCGCCTTAACGGCGCACCCCTTCCCCCACTGCCGGACCCAGACATCCACCCATGACAGGACGTGACCATGAACCCGAGGACAACCGTCATCCGCGCCTTCCGTATCCTCGCAGTGGCCGAGGCCTGCAGTTGGGCCGCGCTCCTGGCCGGGATGTACTTCAAATGGATCGCCGGAACCACTGAGCTTGGCGTCCAGGTGGCGGGACCTGTGCACGGCGCGCTGTTTGTCGGCTATGGGGTTGCCGCGCTGATGCTGTGGCGGGTGCAGCGCTGGCCCTTCATGGTGGCTCTGCTGGCGGGCGTCTCCGCCGTCTTCCCGTTCGCCACCCTCCTTTTTGAGCGCTGGGCCGGACGGCGCGGTTTCCTCAGCGCCCCGGGGGCGGAAGCGCCTGCCGCTGAACTTGCGTCCAGCCGGGCGTAGGCGGACGCATCACTGACCGTGGACTCCTCTGATGCAGGACTGCAGGCACAGCCGTCAGCCAAGGGAGGGCCGTCCTCCCCACGCGCCCAGGGCCGTAAGCGAATGGTCGCGGTCCTCTCCCTCCTGGGGGCGACGCTGTTCTGGGCCGGCAACTATGTGGTGGGTGCGGGCGCCGTCCAAAGCATTGAACCCCTGAGCCTGGTTCTCCTGCGCTGGGCCATCGCACTGGTGCCGCTGCTGGTGATAGCCCGGCTTGTGGAGCGGCCAGACTGGCGGTCGGTCCTGGCCGCCTGGCCGTGGCTTCTCGCGCTCAGCGTGTGCGGGCTGCTCGGCTACAACCTCCTGCTGTATGTCGCCCTGCAGCACACCGATGCGTTCAACGCCTCGCTGATCAACGCCTTCAATCCCGCTCTCATCACGCTGGCTGCCGCCGTTTTCCTGCGCGAACGGCTGACACCGTTGTCGGTCGCCGGCGTCCTGATGGCCATGGCCGGCGTCCTGATCGTGATCAGCGGAGGGGATGCCGGCAGGCTGCTCTCCGCCGGTTTCGGGACCGGCGAAGTCCTGATGGTGGGCGCCGTGGTTGTCTGGACGGCGTACACAGTCATCGGCCGCCTGGCCCCCAAAATCCCGCCGATCACGGCCACAGCTGTCCAGGCAGCGGCAGCGGTGGCCCTGCTGGCCCCGGTCCGCTTCCTGACAGGCGGACTGGCCCTCCCCTCAACCGGCAGCGCGCTGGCGTCCCTGCTGTTTATCGCCGTCTTCCCGTCGGTGCTGTCCTACCTGCTCTGGAACCGCGCCCTGACGGTCCTGCCCGCCGGTGGCGCAGGGGTGTTCCTCAACCTCATCACGGTCTTCACAGCAGTCCTCACCATCCTCGCCGGGCACGTCCATACAGCGGCGCAACTGGTGGGCGGCGCCATCGTGATCGGCGGCGTGGTCATCACCAACGCGCCGGCCTTCCGCCGGCAGCGCAAGGACCGGAAAGTGAACGGCTAAGGAAATCGGCGGACGCGCAGAAGGGGCACGCGGTGCTCAGCGGCGGATGAGGAGCGTGTTCATTGCCTTGTCGTGAAGGCCGCGCTGATCCGGATCGAAGATCACGGCGGGGATGACCAGGCAGAGCAGCACGGCCCTCACCAGGGCCGCAAGGGGTCCGGGGGTGCCGCCTCCCGGCTTCACCACGGCGATGCCCATAACCCGGTGCCCGATGCTGTATCCGAGTGTTCCCACCAGCAGGATCTGCTCAATCGCGAAGACCGTCAGGGTGGCCCAGGAGTCACCGGCAAAGGCAAAGTTGCTGATCAGCAGGGCGATCCCCCAGTCGATGCAGATTGCTGCGATCCTGCGGCCCGCCCGGGCAATGGAGCCCGGACCGGACTCCGGAAGGCCCAGCCGCTCCCCCGGATATTTGGAAATACCGGAGGTGTCCGGTCCGCTGAGCCAGGACCCAATGTCTTTGCGATCTACCACCGTCCAAGCTTACCGATCCCCGGCACGGCGGCGCGCCCACAGTGTGGATAGGACTCGACCACAGTGTGGACGGAAGATAGCGTGGTCATAGCAGGGCATTCTGTAACCTGCCCGAAACAAAGCGGACACGGACGGGAAATGCCGCATCCATAGTCTGTTAGCAGTTTCAAGCAATCCCCCGGCAGGTACGCAGCAGGGAAAACCCCGCGTTCTCCCTGCTTTTGGATTGCGCTGGATCATGTGGCTTGCATGCCAGATATTTACATATGCGTTAGGAGCATAGATGTTCAAGACTGCGGACGAAGTCCTCAAGTTCATCAAGGACGAAGATGTAAAGTTCGTCGATATCCGCTTCACCGATCTTCCGGGCGTCCAGCAGCACTTCAACGTCCCCGCCAAGAGTGTTGACGCTGATTTCTTCGTCAACGGCCAGCTCTTCGACGGTTCCTCCATCCGTGGCTTCCAGGGCATCGCCGAATCTGACATGCAGCTGATCCCGGACGTCACCACCGCGTTCCTGGACACCTTCCGCATGGAGAAGACCCTCGCGCTGAACTTCTCGATCGTCAACCCGCGCACCGGAGACCCGTACCACCGCGATCCCCGCGGCGTAGCCGAGAAGGCTGAGGCCTACCTGGCTTCCACCGGCATCGCCGACACCGCGTTCTTCGCCCCCGAAGCTGAGTTCTTCGTGTTCGACAACGTCCAGTACCAGTCCTCCCCGCAGGGCAGCTTCTACAAGATCGATTCCGAGGAAGCCTACTGGAACACCGGCCGCGAGGAAGAAGGCGGCAACCTCGGCTACAAGACGGCCGTCAAGGGCGGTTACTTCCCGGTTGCTCCCCAGGACAAGCAGGCTGACCTGCGCGACGCCATGTGTGTTGCCCTGGACGAAGCCGGCCTCGACGTCGAGCGCAGCCACCACGAAGTTGGCTCCGCCGGCCAGGCTGAGATCAACTACAAGTTCACCACCCTGACCCACGCTGCGGATGACCTGCAGAAGTTCAAGTACGTCATCAAGAACACCGCTGACGCGTGGGGCAAGTCGGTCACCTTCATGCCGAAGCCGGTCTTCGGTGACAACGGCTCCGGCATGCACTGCCACCAGTCGCTCTGGAACGGTGGCGAGCCGCTGTTCTACGACGAGAAGGGCTACGCCGGCCTGTCCGACACCGCCCGCTGGTACATCGGTGGCCTGCTCAAGCACGCCTCCGCCGTCCTGGCCTTCACCAACCCCACGGTGAACTCCTACCGCCGCCTGGTCAAGGGCTTCGAGGCTCCGGTCAACATGGTGTACTCCCAGGGCAACCGCTCTGCCGGTATCCGTATCCCCATCACCGGTTCCAACCCGAAGGCCAAGCGCATCGAGTTCCGCGCTCCGGACCCCTCCTCCAACCCGTACCTGGCGTTCGCTGCGCAGCTGATGGCCGGCATTGACGGCATCCGCAACCGCATCGAGCCGCCGGCTCCGATCGACAAGGACCTCTACGAGCTCCCTGCCGAGGAAGCCAAGGACATCCCCAAGGCTCCGGGCACCCTGGAGGAAGCACTGGAGGCCCTGCGCGAGGACAACGAGTTCCTGCAGGCCGGTGGCGTCTTCACCCAGGACCTGATTGACACCTGGATCGAGTACAAGTACGAAAACGAGATCCGCCCGCTGTCCCTGCGCCCGAACCCCTACGAGTTCGAGCTCTACTACGGCGTCTAGTTCCAGCCCTGCCCAGCAGGAATCCTGAACAGTAAAGGGCGGCCACCGGTGATGAACCGGTGGCCGCCTTTTGCGTTGCCCGTTCCTTCAGTGGCACGGGCGGCAGCTGTTGGGTGGGGGCCCGGCTCCAGACGTGCTGAGACCGGGAGCCGGCCCCCCTGACGAATGCCCCCCGGAACGAAGACTGTCCAGCCTTCCCCCCAACAAGGTTGGAGAACACCGCCAATCCACATGATCGGGCAAACGCTTGCTAAGCGCAATGCCGGTACGGAGAGTTACGCCGGTACCGTTGCCGAAAAGCTGCGGAACATGGTTCGTTGGGGCCCTGCCGGCCCGCCGGTATACGGTCCCGAGTCGACGAAGCCGGCGTGGCGGTAGGCGGACAGGGCCCCAGGGTTTTCCTGGTTGACGGACAGTACGACGCCGGACTCGCCAGTTTGGTGCCGCGCGGTGAGCTTGCGTCCGGCCTCCACAGCGGCGGCGGCAGCGAGCGTGCCCAGGCCCCTGCCCTGGTGGGGCCGGTCGATGAGGAACCCGCGCAGCAGCCATGCTGAGTGGTCGTCAGGCCAGCCTGCAAGCGTTGCCGCCCCGGACTGCAGGGTCAACAGGCCGACGGCGCTGCCTCCGGCCTCGACCACGTACGGCCGTCGTGATTCTTCCTCCAGTCCCGCAAGGGCCATCCGCAGCGGGTCGCCGACGAAGCGGTCCTGGCCCGGCACCAGCGACATTTCCGCGATGGCGCCCAGCTGGATGGCGCGGGCGTCCGAATCAAGGTCCCGCAGCGGGACCAGCCAGACCCACGGCGCTGGTTCAGTGCCCATAGAAGAGGCGTTCAAAGACTGCCCTGGCCCGGCGGCTCACCCTTAGGTAGTCCTCCTCCAGCGCGGCGGCGCGGCCCGGTTCATAGCCGCACCAGCGGGCCACAGCCTCGAGATCGCGGCGCGAGGAGGGCAGGACGTCCGAGGCCTTGCCGCTCCAGATGACATTGGCTGACCGGATACGGCTGGCAAGCCGCCAGGCCTCGGCGAGGAGCCGGGCATCGGCGCCGTCCAACAGGCCCAGTTCCGCCGCGGCTGCCAGGGCCTCCAGGGTGGAGGTGGTCCGGAGCTCCGGATGCTTCCCGGCGTGCTGGAGCTGCAGCAGCTGCACCAGCCACTCGACGTCGCTGAGGCCGCCGCGGCCCAGTTTGAGGTGGCGTGCGGGGTCGGCGCCGCGCGGCAGCCGTTCGGACTCAACCCGCGCCTTGACGCGCCTGATTTCGCGCACGTCCTGCTCCGGGACGGACTCCGGGTACCGGATGGGATCGATGAGCCTGATGAAGTCAGCGGCCAGGGCGTCGTCGCCGGCCATGGGGCGTGCCCGCAGCAGGGCCTGCGCTTCCCAGATCAGGGACCAGCGGCGGTAGTACTCGGCGAACGAGTCCAGGGAGCGCACCATGGCCCCGTTCTTGCCCTCGGGCCTGAGGTCGGCGTCCATCTGCAGGACACGTTCCGCCATGATGGCAGGCTTCAGCGGCTGCGTGAGCAGGCTGGATACCTTGGCAACGATGCGGGCGGCCTGTTCCTGCGCCTCCGCTTCGGAGAAGCCCGGCAGTGCGCGGTGGACGTACATGACGTCGGCGTCGGACCCGTAGCCGATCTCGCGGCCGCCCTGGCGGCCCATGGCCACCACCAGCACCGTGGTCTTGAGCGGGCCGCCGGCGGAGACAATGCCTTCTGCCACCCGCAGGGCACCCAGGACGGCGGCGCGGTCCGTGTCGGCCAACGCCCCGCCTACCCGTTCCTGGTCAAGGAGGCCGGCGGAATCAGCGATAGCGATGCGCAGGATTTCGCGCCGCCGGATCAGGCGGATCAGGCGCATGGCGCTTTCCGGGTCCGCGTGCCGTGCCATCTTCGCGGTGATTTCCTGCCACTGGGCCTCGAAGCCCAGCGGCACCAGGTCCTTGTCCTGTCCCAACCAGGCGACGGATTCCGGCGAAACTTCCAGGAGGTCTGCGATCAGCCGCGAATTGGAGAGCATGTGGCACAGGCGCTCGGCCGCGGCGTTGGAGTCCCGGAGCATGCCCAAGTACCAGTGCGTGGTGCCCAAGGCCTCGCTGACGCGGCGGAAAGCAAGAAGGCCGGCATCCGGGTCCACGCCTTCCGCGAGCCAGTCCAGCAGGATGGGCAGGAGCTGGCGCTGCAGGGCGGCCCGGCGGCTTACCCCGGCCGTCAACGCCTCAATGTGGCGCATTGCCCCCTGGGGGTCCCGGTAGCCGAGGGCAGCCAGCCGTCCCTGCGCTGCCTCGGGCGTGAGCCTGGCGTCCTCGCTGCTGAGCTTGGCCGCGGTGTTCAGCAGCGGCCGGTAGAAGATGCGCTCGTGCAGTTCACGGACGGAACGCTTGGTGCGCTGCCATGCGGACAGCAGGGAGTCCGGGCTGGGCCGCTCGTTGGAGAAGGGGCCCAGCACGGCTTTGGCCAGTGAGCGCAGCGCAGGCTCCGCCACGGGCATCAGGTGGGTGCGGCGCAGCTGGAACAGCTGGATCCGGTGTTCCAGCAGCCGGAGGTAGCGGTAGGCGTTGTCGAAGGCGGCAGCGTCGGAACGGCCGATGTACCCTCCGGCTGACAGCGCGGCGATCGCGGAGGTGGTGTCCCGCCGTCGTAATGTCTCATCCGCCTTGCCGTGCACCAGCTGGAGCAGCTGGACGGTGAATTCGACGTCACGCAGGCCGCCCCGCCCCAGCTTGATCTGGCGCTGCTCCTCGGCGGCCGGGATGTGCTCGGTGACCCGGCGGCGCATCGCCTGGACGGACTCGACAAAGCCCTCGCGGCCGGCCGAGCTCCAGATCAGCGGCGCCACGGCGTCCTCGTAGGCGCGGCCCAGGGCGGCGTCACCGGCAATGGCACGGGCTTTGAGGAGCGCCTGGAATTCCCAGCTTTCCGCCCACCTGGCGTAGTACGTCTCGTGGGAGGCGAGGGTGCGGACCAGCGGCCCCGATTTGCCTTCGGGCCGCAGGTTCGCGTCCACCTCCCAAAGTCCCGGCTCCCTGGCCACTGATGAAATGGCCCGCGAGATCCCGCTCGCCAATGCCGTGCCGATGGTGTTGGCGTGGGCGTCCTCCAGGCTGCCGGCGTCCACCACGTAGATGACGTCGACGTCGGAGATGTAGTTCAGCTCCCGGGCGCCGCACTTGCCCATACCGATCACCGCAAGGCCGACGTCGGCCACATCGGCAGCGCTGTGCTGCTCCGCGGCCTCGGCCCGGGAGACGGCGAGGGCAGCCTCGATGGCGGCAGCAGCAAGGTCCGCCAGTTCACCGCCCACCGATGGCAGGAAGTCCAGCGGATCCGCGGCGCACAGGTCCTTGACGGCGAGATCGACGAGTCCCCGCCGGTAGGCGGTGCGCAGGGCGGCATAGGCGTCCACGCCGGTAACGGCGGCCACGGGACGGGCCGCCCGGGGGTCGGCCCCCACGGATTGCAGGAGCGTGGCGCGCAACAGCCCCGGGTTGGCCGGCAGTGGCTCGGGACTGGCGCGGACCTCGAAGGCCTCCAGGTGCTCGGGGTGCCGGATGAGGAACTCCCCCAAAGCCTCCGAGGCCCCCAGGACCCGGTACATCGGTTCGCTGGCCTCCGGCTCGGCGTCCGCCAGCTCCCGCAGCTGCGGGTGCTTTTCGATCAGCCGGACCAGGGACTGCAGCGCGGTATCCGGACTGGCCGCAAGGTGCAGCCCGGCAAAGAGCCTGTCCTGGTCCAGGCCCTCGAGTTCGCGCGCGGAAAGGAACCGTTCGCCCTTCTCCAGGTCGCTGAATCCGGCCGCGATCAGGCGGCGTGCCAGGCTCACGCCTGGCACCTAGAGGATGCCGAGGTTGCGCTGCAGCTCGTAGGGCGTCACCTGCAGCCGGTAATCCTGCCATTCGGCGCGCTTGTTGCGCAGGAAGTGCTCGTAGACCTGCTCGCCCAGGATCTGCGGCATCAGCTCCGAGTCCTCCATGGAGCGGATGGCGTCGTGCAGGCTTGCCGGCAGCGGATCGTGGCCCATGGCGCGGCGCTCGGCCGAGCTGAGCGACCAGACGTCGTCCTCAGCGGCTGCCGGCAGCTCGTAGCCTTCCTCAATGCCCTTCAGCCCTGCACCGAGCAGGACGGCATAGGCAAGGTAGGGGTTGGCCGCGGAATCGATGCCGCGGTACTCGATGCGGGCGGACTGGCCCTTGCCCGGCTTGTACAGCGGCACGCGGACCAGGGCGGAACGGTTGTTATGCCCCCAGCTCAGGTAGCTGGGAGCCTCGCCGCCGCCCCACAGGCGCTTGTAGGAGTTGACGAACTGGTTGGTGACTGCCGTGAACTCGGGGGCGTGCTTGAGGATGCCGGCAATGAACTGGCGGGCCGTCTTGGACAGCTGGAACTCGGCACCTGCCTCGAAGAACGCATTGCTGTCCCCCTCGAACAGCGAGAAGTGCGTATGCATTCCGGAACCGGGGTGGTCGGTGAACGGCTTGGGCATGAAGGTGGCGTAGGTTCCCTGCTGCAGGGCCACCTCCTTGATGACCGTGCGGAACGTCATGATGTTGTCCGCGGTCTGCAGTGCGTCGGCGTAGCGAAGGTCGATCTCGTTCTGGCCGGGACCGCCTTCGTGATGGCTGAACTCCACCGAGATTCCCACCGATTCCAGCATGGTGACGGCGGTGCGGCGGAAGTCCTGGGCCACGCCGCCGGGAACGTGGTCGAAGTAGCCGCCCTCATCCACCGGCACGGGTGCGCCGTCCGGACCCGGCTCCTGGGACTTGAGCAGGTAGAACTCGATCTCGGGATGCGTGTAGCAGGTGAAGCCCATGTCCGCGGCCTTGGCAAGGGTCCGCTTGAGGACGTTGCGCGGATCAGCGGTGGAGGGCTCGCCGTCGGGAGTCAGGATGTCGCAGAACATGCGTGAGGTCTGCTCCGTCTCGCCGCGCCACGGCAGGATCTGGAAGGTTGCCGGGTCCGGCTGCAGCAGCATGTCCGATTCGAAGACGCGCGCCAGGCCCTCAATGGAGGAACCGTCGAAGCCGAGGCCTTCCTCGAACGCTCCCTCGACTTCCGCCGGCGCCAGCGCCACGGACTTCAGCGAACCCACGACGTCGGTGAACCACAGCCGCACGAAACGTACGTCGCGCTCTTCGATCGTGCGCAGGACAAATTCTTGCTGGCGGTCCATGATGGCCTCTTCTCCGGTCAACGTTCATGCTCCGGGGCCCGCGCAAAGGGGAAAGCCGGCAGCAGTTCATCATCACTGTACTAATCATTCGGCGCCGATGCTTGAGCCTGCGCCGTGCGTAACACAGCATTAACCTGTTCGGCCGCCCAGGCCGCCCCCCGCCCCGGTCTCCAGCGCCCTTTGGCGCCCGTCCAAAGCGCCGCTATGACGCTAATCACCTTTGACCGGCGCCGCCCGCGGTAGCTAGGACGCCGGGTACCGCACTACGCTCATCCCATGGCCTCCAGCAACAGCTCCGACTCCAGCGCGTCCGCAGAAGTACCCGCACCTTACGGAAGCGGCCCGGGCACAGCGGCTGCGGCCCCGGCTGCGGCCCCGGCCCCGGCCCCGGCGGAACGGAAGCCGGCAAAGGTCCGCATCCACCACCTGCAGCAGGCCAAGAACGACGGCACCAAGTTCGCCATGCTTACCGCGTACGAGCAATACACGGCCGAGATCTTTGACGCAGCCGGCATCGAGGTGCTCCTGGTTGGCGATTCGGCGTCGAACAACGTGTTCGGCAACGAGACCAGCCTTCCGGTGACCGTGGACGAACTGCTCCCCCTGTGCCGGGCCGTCGCCAGGACCGCCAAACGCGCCCTGGTGGTGGCGGACCTTCCGTTCGGCAGCTACGAGGTCAGCGCCGAACAGGCCGTGGCCGCCGGTGTCCGTTTCCTGAAGGAAGGGCTGGCCCACGCCGTGAAGATCGAGGGCGGGAAGTACTACGCTCCAACGGTCCGGGCCATGGTGCAGGCAGGCATTCCGGTCATGGCCCATATCGGCTTCACCCCCCAAAGCGAACACGCCCTGGGCGGGTACCGTGTCCAGGGCCGCGGCGACGATGCCCGGCGCCTGATTGACGACGCCGTCGCGCTGGCGGACGCCGGGGCATTCTGCGTGCTGATGGAGATGGTGCCTGCCGAAACAGCGGCGGCGGTCGACGCGGCAGTGAGCGTTCCCACGGTTGGCATCGGTGCCGGCAAGGCGACGACCGGCCAGGTGCTCGTGTGGCAGGACATGGCCGGCCTGCGGGGCGGCCGGATGGCCAAGTTCGTCAAGCAGTACGCGGACCTGCGCAGCACATTGCTCGACGCCGCCACCGCCTATGGCGAGGACGTCCGGTCAGGCCAGTTCCCCGGCCCGGAGCACTCGTTCTAAACCCGCCCGGGTAAGCCGGCTGCAGCGCGGCCGGACGCACCCAACGGGTCAGTCGTCGTCGCCCTTTTCCCAGGCCTCGTTGCGCGCTTTGACCTTTTCCAGGGCGTGTTCGGCTTCCGCCCGGGTCTGGTAGGGCCCAATGAGCTGGCTCCAGTCCGACATCCGGTCCTCTTCCACCTCGTGGGTCTTGATGTTGAACCAGTACTCAGTCATCGTTGCTCCTCGTTCCGGCGACAGGGAAAGCCGGGGGTGATCCACGTAACACAAACACTTACGCGTGCCCTCCGCCGCTTGTCGGTTGTTAGGCGTTCTGTGGTGCCTTATATGATCAATCTATGCCTTCCCTTGCCTCGACTGCACCCATTGGCACCCTGACCCCGGGTACCGTGAGTCCGCAGCGTCCCGTCCCGGCGTCCATCCCCCGTCCGGAGTATGTCGGCAAGCCCGCCCCGGCCAAGTTCACCGGTTCCGAGGTCAAATCCGCGGAGACCATCGAGAAGATCCGGATTGCCAGCAGGATCGCGGCCCAGGCCATCGTTGAAGTGGGCAGGCACATCCAGCCGGGCGTCACCACGGACGAGCTGGACAAGGTGGGCCACGAGTTCCTGCTGGACCACAACGCCTACCCGTCCACGCTCGGTTACCGCGGATTCCCCAAATCGCTCTGCTCGTCCTTGAACGAGGTCATTTGCCATGGCATTCCGGACAGCACGGTGGTCCAGGACGGCGACATCCTGAACATCGACATCACTGCCTACATCAACGGCGTCCACGGCGACACCAACTTCACCTTCCTGGTGGGGAACGTTGACGAGGAATCACGGCTGCTGGTGGAGCGCACCAGGGAGTCGCTGAACCGCGCCATCAAGGCCGTGGCGCCCGGACGCGAGATCAACGTCATTGGCCGTGCCATCCAGTCCTACGCCAAGCGGTTCGGCTACGGCGTGGTGCGCGACTTCACCGGCCACGGGGTTGGCGAGGCATTCCACACCGGGCTGATCATTCCGCACTATGATGCCGCGCCTGCGTACAACACGGTGATCGAGGCCGGCATGGTGTTCACCATCGAACCGATGCTCACCCTGGGCACCGTGGAGTGGGACATGTGGAGCGACGACTGGACCGTGGTCACCCGGGACCGTCGGCGCACCGCACAGTTCGAGCACACCCTGCTGGTCACCGAGACCGGCGCCGAAATCCTCACCCTCCCGTAACCCGGCCATGCCCGCACGGGCATGCTGCCGGCGCAGACCGGACACCTGTTACCGGCCGCGCAAGCGGCCCCTTTTCCTGCCCGCCCCTGTCACACGAACGGAATCCCATTGGCCAAGAAGGACGAAAAACCGCACAAGAACGCACCGCTGATCGGCATCGACATCGGTGGCACGGGCATCAAGGGCGGCATTGTCGACCTGAAGAAGGGCAAGCTCCTGGGTGAGCGCTTCCGTGTGCCCACGCCCCAGCCCGCCACCCCGGAGGCTGTGGCCGAGGCCGTGGCCCTGGTGGTGGCCGAGCTTTCTGCGCGCCCCGAGGCTCCTGAAGCCGGCTCTCCCGTGGGCGTGACGTTCCCGGGGATCATCCAGCACGGCGTGGTCCATTCGGCCGCCAACGTGGACAAGAGCTGGCTGGACACCGACATCGATGCCCTCCTTACCGCGCGGCTGGGCCGTCCCGTGGAGGTCATCAACGACGCCGACGCCGCCGGCCTGGCCGAAGCACGCTACGGTGCCGGCGCCGGCGTGTCCGGCACGGTCCTGGTCATCACCCTCGGTACAGGCATCGGTTCGGCCTTCATCTTCGACGGCAAACTGGTCCCCAACGCCGAGCTGGGCCACCTTGAAATTGACGGCTTCGACGCCGAATCCAAGGCATCCGCTGTGGCCCGGGAACGGGACGGGCTGTCATGGGACGAGTACAGCGTGCTGCTTCAGCGCTACTTCTCCCACGTGGAGTTCCTGTTCTCGCCGGAACTGTTCATCGTGGGCGGCGGAATCTCGAAGCGCGCGGACGAGTACCTTCCCAACCTCAAGCTCCGCACCCCGATTGTCCCGGCTGTCCTGCGCAACGAGGCAGGCATTGTGGGCGCCGCCCTGGAAATCGCCCTGAAGCACAGGCTGGCCAAGTAGGAGTGGTGCCGGTGGCGGCTGCGGCTTCCCCTCCGCTGCCGCCACCGGAGTCTAGAGGGGGCTCTTCTCGGAGCTCTTGGCGTTGCCGGCCGGGCCTTTGGCGTCCTCTTCGGCCTCGTGGCGGAGCAGGGCGATAGCAGTTTCGAAATCCTCAAGGGACTCGAACGCCTGGTACACGCTGGCAAAGCGCAGGTACGCCACCTTGTCGAGTTTCTGCAGTGGTCCAAGGATCACCAGGCCCACCTCGTGGGCATCGATTTCGGCTGCACCGGACGCCCGGATTTGTTCTTCGACTTCCTGGGCCAGCATGGCGAGGTCATCCTCGCTCACGGGGCGGCCCTGGCAGGCCTTGCGGACTCCGTTGATGACCTTGCTGCGGCTGAAGGGTTCGCCCACGCCGGACCGCTTGATCACGGAGAGGCTGGTTGTTTCCACGGTGGTGAACCGGCGGCCGCATTCGGGGCACTGCCGGCGCCGGCGGATGGCTGAACCGTCATCCGCCATCCGGCTGTCCACCACGCGGGAATCGGGGTTGCGGCAGAACGGGCAGTACATGTCGTTCCCCCTTTTTCGCTTGTGGTGTGCAAGATTCCTAGGAAGCCATCAGCACCGCCGGGGGGCAATGCTGTGGCGCCTCCCAGTTTACGGGCACATGTGGGGTAATAACAATCCTGTAATTACTACATGTAGTGGTGTCACCCCTGGTCGGGGAACCGCACCGTGACGGCGTCGCCGTGGGCCGGAAGGTCCTCGGCCCGGGACAGGCTCACGATGTGCCCGCTGACCTCTGCCAGGGCTTCCCGGCTGTAGTTGACCACCTGGATGGCGCGCAGGAAGGTGGTGACGTTCAGGCCCGAGGAAAAGGCGGCGGTGCCACTGGTAGGCAGCACGTGGTTGGAGCCTGCGCAGTAGTCGCCCAGGCTCACCGGGCTGTAGTCGCCGACGAAGATTGCCCCCGCATTGCGGATCCGTGCAGCCACGGCTGCGGCATCGCGGGTCATGATTTCCAGGTGCTCGGCCGCGTAGGCGTCGCAGGCAGCGATCCCCTGCTCCAGTCCGTCCACCAGCACGACGCCGGACTGCGGGCCGGACAGCGCCTCCCGGACCCTCGCCGAGTGTTTGGTTGCAGCGGCCTGAAGCTCCAGTTCAGCGCGCACGGCCGCGGCCAGCTCTTCCGAATCGGTGATCAGGACCGATGCGGCCTTGGGATCGTGCTCGGCCTGGCTGAGCAGGTCTGCGGCAACCAGCGCCGGCTGGGCGGAGTCGTCGGCCAGGATGGCGATTTCCGTGGTTCCCGCCTCGGAGTCGATTCCAACAACGCCCTTGACCAGCCGTTTGGCCGTGGCGACGAAGATGTTCCCGGGCCCTGTCACCACATCGACGGGCTCCAGCGCGGGACCGGCCGGTGAGGCTTCGACGCCGTACGCGAAGGCGGCGATGGCCTGCGCACCGCCGATGGCATAGACCTCGGTGACGCCCAGCAGCGCCGCTGCGGCCAGGATGGTGGGGTGCGGCAGGCCGCCGAACTCCTTCTGCGGCGGTGAGGCCAGGGCAACGGATTCCACGCCTGCCGCGAGTGCGGGCACGACGTTCATGATCACCGATGAGGGGTACACGGCAAGGCCGCCGGGAACGTACAGCCCCACCCGCGCCACGGGGACCCAGTTCTGGCTGACGACGGCGCCGTCGCCAAGTTCGACGTCCACGTTGCGGGGGCGCTGGGCGTCAGCGAATTTCCGTGCCCGGCTGATCGATTCCTCCAGCGCGGCCCGCACCTCCGGTTCCAACTGGGCCAGCGCTGCGTCAATCGCCTCCCTGGGGACCAGCGGGTGGTCCTGGGCCACGCCGTCGAACCTTTCCGCCAAGTCCGCCAGCGCCGCAAAGCCGCGCTGCCGGACGGCGGAGATGATCTCCAGGACCTTTTCTTCGGCATCCGCCACGGTCTGGCCCTTGGCCCGGGGAACGGCGGCGCGCAGGGCTGCGAGCGTCAGGTTGCGGCCGCGAAGGTCGACGGTGCGGAAATCGACGGCGGCTGCCGCGGGGGCGGGAAACTCCGGGAAAGTGGTCACCGGACTATTTTACGGGGCCGTTCGCGCCTGCCTGTTCCGTCCCCTTCTCCCGGGGCTTCCTGCCCGCCCCGCCGAACAGTTCCAGCACGAAGACCGACATTGCCGTGGCGGCAGGCCACAGCAGCAGCACCGGCCACGCCCGGAGGGAAAAGGCGATGCTGGCGTTCGCCGACGCATCAACAGCAGGTCCCAAGAGCCGGCCTGCAAAAACCCCGGTCCCCCAGGCGAGTACACTGCCTGCCAGCGCTCCGGCAAGGCCGGTCAGCAGGGCCGCCTGCGGGTCCGCACGCCTGCCATCCGCCAGGAACACGGCCAGGAGGCAACCGGCCAGCACCAGGATCCCTGCCAGGGTGAGGTCGCGCGGAAGCCACACCAGGGGAACCGTGCCCGACGCCAGGGCGGGATCCCGTGTAACCAGGTTCAATCCGCCCGGCGCCAGGAGCCACCACAGGATGCCTGCCGGAATTCCGGCCGCCGCCGGAACCAGCAGCAGGGACCAGGGCAGCCGCCGTGCGGAGTTTGTCATGCATCACACCTTAACAAAGGTTCCTGCCAGGTGATCCGGCCACGCAGTGCGTGCGGCTGTTCTCCGCCCCGGCCGCGGGCCAATAGGCTTGGAGGAAGAGTTACACCACTTAGTGCAGGAGTTCCGGTGACCGACAGCAGCGAGCCGTTCGAGCAGACGTTCAGGGAGATGTTCCGCCGCCACGCCGCGGGCGTTGCCATCATCACCGTGAACTACCAGGACGAGCCCTACGGCTTCACCGCCACCTCGGTGGCGTCGCTGTCCGCCAAGCCGCCCCGGTTCACGTTCAACATGGCACGCAGTTCAAGGTCCTGGCCGGCCGTGGCCAACACCCAGTACCTGGGTGTGCACATGCTGGGGCTGGAGAACCAGGAACTGGCCGCCCGCTTTGCCCGCCCGGGCAACCGCTTCGAAGGCAACCACTGGGAGATCGGTCCGCACGGTGTGCCCATTCTGAAGGACGTCGCAGGGTGGCTGATCGGCGAGGTGCAGATGCGGCTCTCCTTCGAGAACAACGCGGTGGTGGTGGTCCAGGTGGTGGACGGCCAGGTGGGCGGCGAGGGATCACCCCTGCTGTACCACGGCGGCGCCTACGGGCAGCCCATGCCGCTGGATTACGAAATCTAGGCGCGGCACGCAGCCCCACCCCCGCCCCCAGCCACGAACCCGGGCAGGGCACGACGGCGGCAGGTGCCGGCCGCCGTCGGCTGTTCCTTTGTCAGGCGTCCAGGCAGGGGTCAGGCGTCCAGGCAGGCGGGGCCCAGCAGGACCTTCAGGTCGCCGAACAGCGACGGGCTGGGGTTGACGCGGAGGTGGACCGGCAGGCCCATGATTTCCGTGCGGGTGTCTCCCTGCAGGTGCAGCCGCACCTCCGAATTGCCCCGGTGGGTGCGCAGCACATCGCCCAGCTCGGTGACCACGGCCTCGGTGGCCTTGTGGGTGGGCATGGTGATCACCAGGGGCCCGTTCAGCCCTTCGCTGAGGTCCGGGACGGACAACTCCATGCAGTTCAGGGTGATGGCGCCGTCGTCGCGCTTCTGCAGCCGGCCCTTGACCACCACGATCAGGTCCTCGGCGAGGACGGAGGCGATGGGCCCGTAAACCTGCCCGAAGAACATGACCTCGATCGAGCCGCCCAGGTCTTCGACCTCCGCCCGGGCGTAAGCGTTGCCGCTGGCTTTGGCGATGCGCCGGCTCAGCGACGTGATCATGCCCGCGATGGTGATGATGGCGCCGTCCTGCGGACCGTCCTCGCCCAGGATAGTGGTGATGCTCATCTCGGCGTGCTGGGCCAGAAGTCCCTCGAGGCCCTGCAGCGGGTGGTCCGACACGTAGAGTCCCAGCATGTCCCGCTCGAAGGAGAGCTTGTCCTTCTTCTCCCACTCGGGCAGGTCCGGAATCTCGATGCTCAGGGAGGACGACTCCGAACCGGCTTCCTCGAATCCGGCGAAAAGGTCGAACTGGCCAATGGCCTCGTTGCGCTTGAGGGTGATGACGGAGTCGATCGCCTCTTCATGGATCATTGCCAGGGCACGGCGGTGGTGGCCCAGTGAGTCGAACGCCCCCGACTTGATGAGGGATTCGATGGTCCGCTTGTTGCAGACCACGGCCGGCACCTTCATCAGGTAGTCCTTGAACGAGGTGAAGGCGCCCTCGCTTTCGCGGGCGGCCACCATGGCCTCGACGGCGTTGACGCCCACATTGCGGATGGCACCCATGCCAAAGCGGATGTCGTTCCCCACCGGAGTGAAGTTCAGGGCGGACTCGTTGACGTCCGGCGGAAGGACCGTGATGCCCATGCGCCGGCACTCGTTGAGGTAGATTGCCGATTTGTCCTTGTCATCGCCCACCGAGGTCAGCAGGGCCGCCATGTATTCCGGCGCATAGTGCGCCTTGAGGTACGCGGTCCAGTAGGAGATCACGCCGTACGCGGCGGAGTGCGCCTTGTTGAAGGCGTAGTCGGAGAAGGGCAGCAGGATGTCCCAGAGGGTCTTGACGGCCTCCATGGAGTAGCCGTTGTCCTGCATGCCCTGGGAGAAGCCCGCAAACTGCTTGTCCAGCTCGGACTTCTTCTTCTTGCCCATGGCGCGGCGGAGGATGTCTGCCTGGCCCAGGGAATAGCCGGCCAGCTTCTGGGCCACGGCCATGACCTGCTCCTGGTACACAATCAGGCCATAGGTGCCGCCGAGGATTTCCTTGAGGGGTTCCTCGAGTTCCGGATGGATGGGGATCACTTCCTGGATCCCGTTCTTGCGCAGCGCGTAGTCGGTGTGGGCGTTGGCGCCCATGGGGCCCGGACGGTAGAGCGCCAGGACGGCGGAAATGTCTTCGAAGTTGTCAGGCTTCATGAGCTTGAGCAGCGACCGCATGGGACCGCCATCGAGCTGGAAGACACCCAGGGTGTCGCCGCGGGCCAGGAGTTCATAGGACTCGGCATCGTCCAGCTCGAGGTTTTCCAGGTCCAGCTCGATGCCCCGGTTCATCTTGATGTTCTCAAGGGCATCGGAAATGATCGTCAGGTTCCGCAGGCCCAGGAAGTCCATCTTGATCAGGCCAAGGCCCTCGGACGTGGGGTAGTCGAACTGGGTGATCACCTGGCCGTCCTGGAAACGGCGCATGATGGGGATGACGTCGATGATCGGGTCGGAGGACATGATCACGCCGGCCGCGTGCACGCCCCACTGCCGCTTCAGGCCTTCAATGCCCAGTGCCGTCTCGAAAACCTTGGCGGCTTCGGGGTCGGTGGCAATGAGCTGCCGGAAGTCCCCCGCCTCGCTGTAACGCTTGGCTTCCGGGTTCTGGATGTCCGCCAGCGGGATGTCCTTTGCCATCACGGCCGGCGGCAGTGCCTTGGTCAGCTGCTCGCCCATGCTGAAGGGGTAGCCAAGGACACGGGAGGAGTCCTTGAGGGCCTGCTTGGTCTTGATGGTGCCGTACGTGACGATCATGGCCACGCGCTCGTCGCCGTACTTCCGGGTCACATAGTCGATGACCTCGGAACGGCGCCGGTCATCGAAGTCGACGTCGAAGTCGGGCATGGAGACGCGGTCCGGGTTGAGGAACCGTTCGAAGATCAGTCCGTGGCGCAGGGGGTCGAGGTCGGTGATGCGCATGGCGTAGGCCACCATCGAGCCTGCACCCGAACCACGCCCGGGGCCCACCCGGATGCCGTTGTTCTTGGCCCAGTTGATGAAGTCGGCAACCACCAGGAAGTAGCCCGGGAAGCCCATGGAGGTGATGACGCCGAGCTCGTAGTCGGCCTGCTTGCGGACCTCGTCCGGTATGCCGCCCGGGTAACGGTACTTCAGGCCCTTGTCCACTTCCTTGACCAGCCAGGAGGTTTCGTCCTCGCCTGGCGGGCAGGGGAACCGCGGCATGTAGTTGGCATCCGTGTTGAAGGACACCTCGCAGCGCTCGGCGATGAGCAGGGTGTTGTCGCATGCCTCCGGGTGGTCGCGGAAGAGCTCCCGCATCTCCTGGGGAGATTTGAGGTAGTAGCCGCTGCCGGAGAACGCGAACCGCGAACCGCCGTTGTCATAGGTAGGTTCCAGCAGCGTGGAGCCGGACTGGATGGCCAGCAGCGCCTCGTGTGCCTTGGCGTCGTGCTCGTGGGTGTAGTGGAGGTCATTGGTGGCCACCAGCGGCAGGTTCAGGTCCTTGGCCAGCCGCAGCAGGTCACCGGTGACGCGCCGTTCAATGTCCAGCCCGTGGTCCATCAGTTCGCAGAAGTAGTTGTCCGCGCCGAAGATGTCCCGGAATTCGGCCGCTGCTTCCAAGGCTTCGCGGTACTGGCCGAGCCGGAGCCGGGTCTGGACCTCACCGGAGGGGCATCCGGTGGTGGCGATCAGCCCTTCCGAGTATGTGTTCAGCAGTTCGCGGTCCAGCCGGGGCCACTTGCCGAACACCGAGTCAAGCGAGGCGATGGACGAGGCCCGGAACAGGTTCCGCATGCCCACGTTGTTGTAGCTCAGCAGCGTCATGTGGGTGTAGGACCCACCGCCGGAGACGTCGTCCTTGCGCTGGGATTCGTCGCCCCACCGGACGCGTTCCTTGTCCGTCCGAGCGGTGCCGGGGGTTACGTACGCCTCGACGCCAATGATCGGCTTGATGCCCTTGTCCGTGGCCTTTCGCCAGAAATCGAAGGCACCGAACAGGTAGCCGTGGTCCGTCGTGGCGAGGGCAGGCATGCCCAGGCGCTCGGTTTCGTCGAACAGCTCCCCCAGCCGGGCAGCTCCATCCAGCATGGAATATTCGGTGTGGGTGTGCAGGTGGACAAACGAATCTTTGCTGGAACTCACCGCACCATTCTAAGCGCTGCCGCTTTGCTGCTCCGCCAGGAGGCCGTGTCAGGCCTGTCCCGATTCGAGTACTTCCAGTGCGTAAGCCAGGTCCTGGGGGTAGTCGCTGGTGACCGTGACGCGCTCCCCCGTCACGGGGTGGTCGAATGACAGTGCGCGGGCGTGCAGCCACTGGCGGGTGAGCCCAAGGGTGGCGGCAAGGCGGGGGTCGGCGCCGTACGTGAGGTCGCCGGCGCAGGGGTGGCGGAGTGCGGAGAAGTGGACCCGGATCTGGTGGGTCCGCCCGGTTTCAAGGTGGACCTCCACCAGGCTGGCCTTGCCGAATGCCTCCAGGACCTCGTAATGGGTCACCGAGGGGCGGCCATCCTCGATGACGGCAAAACGCCAGTCATGCCCGGGGTGGCGTCCGATGGGGGCGTCGATGGTCCCGGTCAGGGGATCGGGAAGGCCCTGCACCACCGCGTGGTAGACCTTGTCCACCGTGCGCTCCTTGAAGGCGCGTTTCAGGGCTGTGTAGGCCCGCTCGGACTTGGCCACGACCATCACGCCGGAGGTCCCGACGTCGAGGCGGTGGACGATTCCTGCCCGCTCCGGGGCACCCGACGTGGAGATGCGGTACCCGGCGGCGGCCAGGCCGCCTACCACTGTGGGCCCCACCCAGCCGGGCGAGGGATGGGCGGCCACGCCCACGGGTTTGTCGACAACGACGAAATCGTCGTCGTCGAGCAGGATGTTCAGGCCTTCCACAATCTCCTCCACGACTTCAAGCGGGTCACGCCGCTCCGGGACGGTGACGTCCAGGACGTCCCCGGCCACGAGTTTTGCCGACTTTCCCAGTGCCTTGCCCCGGTTCAGGACGTGGCCCTCCGCCAGCAGGGACGCGGCCACGGAACGGGATACCCCCAAAAGGCCGGCCAGCCCGGCGTCAGCCCGCGTCCCGCCGTATTCGTCAGCCACCACAACGCGCTCAGTCATGGGCGGTCTTTTCCTTGTGCGCGTTCCCCAGCCGGGTTCCGTCCAGCGCGATTCCGCGGATGGTCAGGAGGCAGATGATGGCGACGGCGGAGACGACGGCCGAGTCGGCGATGTTGAAGATGGCGAAATTGGGCAGCTGGATGAAGTCCACCACGTGGCCCATGCCGAAGGACGGTTCGCGGAAGAGCCGGTCGGTGAGGTTGCCCAGGGCCCCGCCGAGCAGCAAACCCAAGGCAAGGGACCACCAGGCAGAACCCAGCCTGCGCACCTGGAAAAGGATGGCGACGGCCACGGCGGCCATGATGATGGAAAACACCCACGTGACATTCTCACCAATGGAAAACGCGGCACCCGAATTCCGGATGAAGTACCAGTGCAGGAGGGGCGGCAGGACGGGAATCCGCTCCCCTTCCACCATGGTGGAAGTGACCCAGAGTTTGGTCAGCTGGTCCAGGACGTAGGCGAAAACCGCGAACCCGGCGAACAGGGACAGCAGCACTGCCCGGCGCGGGCGCGAAGAGGGTGGGACGGGGCGTGCCGCATCCGCAGCGAGTTCGTCAGTCATGGTGCTTTCAATTTCGTGGTGCTGGGTCTCAATGCCAAAAGCCGGCGGCCGAGGAATCCTCAGCCACCGGCTTTCAGAATACGTGCTGCCAGACTTAGTTGGCTTCGCTGACTTCCGGGGTCGCTACGGAGCCGCGGGCATCCAGGTCGCGGAGCTGGCCCTCGATGTAGGCCTTCAGGCGTGAACGGTAGTCGCGTTCGAAGCCACGGAGCTGCTCCACCTTGCGTTCCAGGACGGAGCGCTGCTGCTCCAGCGCGCCGAGGATCTTGCGGGACTTCTCCTGGGCGTCGTTGACGAGGCTGCTGGCTTCGATCTGCGCTTCGGCGATGATCTTGTCCTTCTGGGCCTGGCCGTCGGCGACGTGGCGGTCGTGCATCTGCTGCGCCATGGCCAGCAGGCCGGCAGCGGATTCAGCGGAAGGAGTGGCCACGCCTGCAGAGGCGGCCGGTGCGGCGGCAGCCGGGGCAGCCGGCTGGATGTCCTTCTTCTTGGCTTCGGCAGCCTTCGCCTCGGCCTCAGCCTTTTCACGGGCCTCGTCCTTGTCGGCCTTGACCGGCGCGGGGACCTTCTCCACCACGGGGGCGGCAGCTGAGCTGGCCGGAACACTCGAACCTGCTTCGGCGAGCTTCTTGCGGAGCTCGTCGTTTTCCTGGTTCAGGCGGCGGAGTTCAACGACGATTTCGTCCAGGAAGTCGTCAACCTCGTCCTGGTCATAGCCCTCGCGGAACTTGGTGGGCTGAAAGCGCTTGTTGACAACGTCTTCTGGCGTCAAAGCCATCTGGTCACCTCACTGGTCTGGTTAGTCAGTAGGCCTTCCGGCCGTCAAAACTACGGTACCTAAATTTGGTCTGCTTACTCTAATTCAACACTGCGGTGTCAAACGCGAGGTTTCTTCGCTTTACACTAGCTGTTCCCGGGGGGAACACCTTGCATTGCCCG
This sequence comes from Arthrobacter sp. NicSoilB11, assembly GCF_019977375.1. Classification (NCBI taxonomy): domain Bacteria; kingdom Bacillati; phylum Actinomycetota; class Actinomycetes; order Micrococcales; family Micrococcaceae; genus Arthrobacter; species Arthrobacter sp. NicSoilB11. The sequence continues at coordinate 1,777,495 of NZ_AP024657.1, read as the reverse complement.
GCCCTGGTGGGTAAATCAGGCCAGTCCCCTGGTGACGCTCATCGCAATGCTGACGCCAATGAACAGGATCAGGAAGCCCAGGTCCAGGGAGACGCCGCCGAGCCGGAGCGGCGGGATCATGCGCCGCAGGCCCTTCAGCGGCGGGTCGGTAATGGAATACACGGCGTGCGCCACCACCAGAGCCGCGCCCCGGGGCCGCCAGTCCCTGGCAAACATCTGCACCCAGTCGAACACCAGGCGGATGATGAGGGCGACAAAGAACAGCAGCAGGGCGAGATAGAGAAGTCCGAAAACAATTCCCATGACTTATTTCATATCTCCATGTTCGTGCGGCCCATCCATCGTGGCGGCCGGGATCGTACTGCCGGTGTCTTGTCTATTTCAGCACAGATGCCAGACAGGTGTCCCTGCCTGGCATCTGTGTGCAGCCTCTGCGCTCAGCTTTGGTTGAAAAAACTGGCCTGCGTATCGCTGGCCTTCTTGTCGTCACCGATCACTTCAACGTAGGACGGTGAGAGCAGGAACACCTTGTTGGTCACCCGCTCAATGCTTCCCCTCAGGCCAAAGACAAGTCCGGCCGAGAAGTCCACCAGGCGCTTGGCATCGGCCTCACCCATGTCCGTGACGTTCATGATCACCGGAATCCCGTCCCGGAAACTCTCACCGATGAGCTTGGCATCGTTGTAGGAGCGCGGGTGGATGGTAGTGATCTGGCGAAGTCCAGTGTTCTCTTCGCGGCTGGAAGCCGCACGCTTAATGGGGGTCACAGGGGCGCGGTATTCCTCTTCAGGGGCGTAGGACGCCTCGCGGCTGACTTCGCGGACCGGCGCCGGAGCGCGGCGTTCCTCGCGGTCAACTTCCATCGGTTCGTCCTCATCCTTACGTGTGGTCGTTTGCTCGGGCTCGTAATGCTCATCGCCGTCGGCGAGCCCAAGATAGATCATTGTCTTGCGCAGAGCGCCGGCCATGGTCGACTCCTAATCGTGTCCCGTAAGCGGGCCGCCCAATGATTTGACAGCACTGGAGTCCCCCGCCCATCACTTCCAATAGCTCCGACGCTACCCCACGGCGGGACGGGAACCGAGAACATCCGAACCGATTCGCAGGTGTGTCGCCCCGAACTTAATGGCCGCCTCCAGGTCCTGGCTCATGCCTGCCGATATGGCAGTGGCGGAGGGGTAGTCCGCAGCCAGCCGGGCGGAAATTCCCGCGAGCTGTTCGAACGCCGGCTCAGGTGGCGCGCCCAGCGGGGCAACTGCCATCACGCCGGCCAGGTTCAGGCCTTCCGACCCGGCGATCCGTTCTGCCAGGTGTGGCACGTCGGTGGGGTCCGCACCGCCGCGGTGCGTGCCGCCGTCGTGCTCAAGGCTGACCTGGATGAAGCAGTCCAGGGCTGCCCGCCCGGTGGCGTCCATTTCGTGGCGAACCGCCTTGGCCAGCGCCTCCACGAGCTGGGGCCGGTCTACGGAATGGACGGCGGAGGCGTAGCGGGCCACGGACTTGGCCTTCTTGGTCTGCAGTTGGCCAACGAAATGCCACGCCAGGTCCAGGTCTGCCAGCTCGAGGGCTTTGGCGGCAGCCTCCTGGTCCCGGTTCTCGCCCACATCCGTAACTCCAAGGGCGGCCAGGCGCCGGATATCGTCCGCGGGGTGGAACTTCGTGACCACGATCAGGGAGGGCAGCTTGTCCCCGCGGCCGGCGCCCGCAGCCGCGGCTGCGATGCGCTTCCAGACGGCGGCAAGCCGTTCCGCAAGTTCGGCACTGCGCGAGTCATCCGCACTGCCGTGCCCGGTACCTGCAACCTCAGTCATGGCACCAGACCAACCCGGCAAAACGGCCGGTATTGCGGTCGCGGCGGTACGAATAGAGCGTTTCCGTCTCAAGGGTGCAGCCCCCTGCGTATTCCACGCCCACGCCCGCACCCTCGAGCTGGCTGCGCGCACCGGCAGGAAGGTCCAGGGCAGGTGTCCCCCAGGACGTGGTGCTCCGGGCGGCGGGGACCACGGCAGCCACCTCATCCCGCAGTGCTGCAGGAACCTCGTAGCAGGACCCGCAGATTGAGGGCCCCAGCCAGGCCCGGATCCGTGACGCACCAAGGGACTGCATGCTGTCTACGGCGGCAGGAAGGACACCGTTTGCGATGCCCGGGCGGCCGGCGTGCACCGCGGCAATCACGGGCCCGGCCGCGGACTCCCCGGCGAGCAGCACGGGAATGCAGTCCGCAACCATGACGGCCAGCGGAAGTCCGCGGGACACCATGGCGTCGGCTTCAGGGCCGGGAGACTCCGCTTCCATCAGCGCCACGCTGGTCCCGTGGACCTGGTTCATGAAGCGGAGCGCCCGGGGCGCGACTCCGATGGACCGCTCCAGGCGTGCCCTGCGCTCCAGGACGGCAGCGGGATCGTCTCCTACATGCAGGGCAAGGTTTCCCGCATGCACGTCGGTGAATGCGGCCGACACCCCGGGGAGGATGTCGGCGCGCCAGTGGAACAAACCGGTGCCTACTTCAGGAAGTCGGGGACATCCAGGTCATCCGGGTGGGTGCCGGTCAGGTCCGGCTCCACGACGGAGGGCAGGTCGACGTCGAAGCCCGAGTCAGCGGGGACGGCAGAGGGGCGCTGCTGCCCCCAATTGCTGAGTCCCGCGGCACCAACACCGGCATGGATCGGCTGGACGTTCTGCTGGTGGTTTCCGTTGCCCTGGTGGTTTCCGTTTTGGGGGTGGGCAGAGGCGGGCGCCGCGGCAGGGGCAGCGGGCCGCTGCGGGGCGGTCTGCGGCTGGGACTGGTCCATGGAGGGCGAGGTGGCCTTGACGTCGTCGAATCCGGCAGCGATGACCGTGACGCGTGCTTCATCGCCCAGGGCATCGTCGATGACGGCACCGAAGATGATATTGGCCTCGGGGTGGGCCACTTCCTGGACCAGCCGCGCAGCCTCGTTGATTTCGAACAGGCCAAGGTCCGAGCCGCCCTGGATGGACAGCAGGACGCCGTGGGCGCCGTCGATGGACGCTTCCAGCAGCGGCGAGGCGATGGCCAGTTCGGCCGCCTTGACGGCGCGGTCTTCGCCACGGGCGGAACCGATGCCCATGAGGGCCGAGCCGGCACCCTGCATGACGGACTTGACGTCGGCGAAGTCCAGGTTGATCAGGCCGGGCGTGGTGATGAGGTCGGTGATGCCCTGGACACCGGACAGCAGGACCTGGTCCGCGGAGCGGAAGGCGTCGAGCACGGACACGTTGCGGTCGCTGATGGACAGCAAACGGTCGTTGGGGATCACGATCAGGGTATCCACCTCGTCGCGCAGGGCGTCGATGCCGGCCTCGGCGGAACCGGCACGGCGGCGGCCCTCGAAGGTGAACGGGCGGGTGACCACGCCGATGGTCAGGGCGCCGAGCGAGCGGGCAATGCGGGCGACGACGGGCGCGCCGCCGGTACCGGTGCCGCCGCCTTCACCGGCGGTGACGAAGACCATGTCGGCGCCGCGCAGGACTTCCTCGATCTCGTCCGCGTGGTCCTCGGCGGCCTGCTTGCCCACCTCGGGATTGGCGCCGGCGCCCAGGCCCCGGGTCAGTTCCCGTCCGACGTCGAGCTTCACGTCGGCGTCGCTCATGAGCAGGGCCTGGGCGTCGGTGTTGATGGCGATGAATTCAACACCCCTGAGGCCGACCTCGATCATGCGGTTGACTGCGTTCACGCCACCGCCGCCGATGCCGACGACTTTGATGACGGCCAAGTAATTCTGCGGAGCTGCCACGTTACGTGTCCCTTGTTCGTGTCTTATTGCGAAAACTGATGGAGAGCTTGAAGCCTGCAACCTTAACCTTCGAGTTGAAGGTTATAGTTATGTCAAGTAACTCTTGTCTGTGACGGTATTTCCTCTGGTTCCCACATTCAATAACCGGGTCCGCGTGTCGGATTAATACCGGGAAAGAAAGCGCTCAGCGCGTCACGGGGTGCCGGGGCACACTGACATCGTAGACCCTGACCGGATTCTTGGGATCGGCCGGAGCCTTGAGGAGGGCGGCCAGGACCTTGGCCTTGAGTTCCTTCTCGGAGGCGTTGCCCCACACGATGGTCTGGCCGTCCACCAGCTTGAGTTCAACGGCGTCCACGGACTGCGCGGACGCGTTCGAGAGCTTCGCCAGCACGTCGGCCGGCAGGGCCCCCAGGACGGCGGCGGTGGCGCGGAACAGGTCCTGGCCGATCGCGCCGGCGCCGCCGTCGATCACCGGCAGCGACGCCGACGCCGGATCGTCCGTGGTAGCCAGCTGGACGCCGTCGACGTCCACCAGCTGGTACTGCTCCCCCTGCTTGACCAGCGCCACGGGCACCCGCTCGTGCACTGCGACGGCGAGGGTGGACGGCGGCCGTGCCTCGACGGACACGGACTTGACCTGGATCAGGTTGTCCAGCAGCCTGCGGACGTCGTCGTCACTGATCTGCGGCAGCGGCTTGCCGCGCAGGGGCTCCAGCGCAGTCTGCACCTGGGCCGGGGTGAGAAGCCGCGTGCCTGTCACCGAGACGTTCTGCAAAGCAAGGACCGGCGAGTAGACGGCTCCGGCCAGCAGCCCGGCCACCAGAACCAGCACCGTTCCCACGGCGAGGAGGATCTTTTTCCGGCGGCGCCGGCCTTTGGGCTCAGGGAACGCAAGGACTGTCGCGCCGGCGGCCTTCTGTTCCTTGGCCGGATTGGAGGGCGCCTGGTCCGGGACGCTGCGGGATGCGGTAATCACGTCGCCGCTGCCACCGGCTGCGGGGGTCGGGGAAGATGCGGCCCCCTTGGGGGCATTGTCACCTGCGTTGTTCGCGGCGGTTTTCCCGGAGCCGGGATCGGGCCGCCTGTTCCGGCCGGCCGGGGCGTAGGTGGGGCGTCGGGAACTAGGCACTCAGTGCCTCCACAATTTTCGGGCCGTAGGCTGTGACGTCGCCGGCGCCCACGGTAAGGACAACGTCCCCGTCCGCAGCGGCCCGTGCCAGGGTGCCTACGGCGTCGTCGGCCGAGACCAGCCGACCGCCCTCCGTGAGGTGGTCCGCGATGAGCTGGCTCGTGACGCCCGGGATCGGGTCTTCCCTCGCCGGGTAGATGTCCAGGACCAGGGCGGTATCGGCCAGGTTCAGGGCATCGGCGAACTCTGCCGCGAATTCACGGGTCCGGGAAAACAGGTGCGGCTGGAACAGGACATGGACCTTGTGGCCGCCTGCCACCGAGCGGGCTGCGGTGAGGGCGGCGCGGACCTCCGTGGGGTGGTGCGCGTAGTCGTCGAATACCCGCACGCCCCGTGCCCCACCTTTGAGCTCAAAGCGGCGGGATGCGCCGGAGAAGCGGGCCAGGCCGGCGGCCGCGGCTGTCGCGTCCACGCCGAGCTCGAGGGCCACCGCAAAGGCGGCTGCGGCGTTCAGCGCGTTGTGCCGTCCGGGCACCTGCAATGACAAAGGGAACCGGGCACCGCCGGCGGATATGGCAACCTGCCCCGGGCCGCCGTCGTCCAGCCTGACGTCCGCCGCATCACCGGTGCCGTACAGGACCACCCGTGTGTTGCCCCGCGCCCGGGTCCGCTCCGCGAGGGCCAGGGCTCCGGCGTCGTCGGCGCAGGCCACCAGAAGGCCGTCAGCGGGCAACAGGGCCGTGAAGCGGTCGAACGACTCGTAGACGGCTTCAGCGGTGCCGTAGTAATCAAGGTGGTCAGGTTCCACGTTGGTGACGACGGCGATGCGGGGCCGGTAGTTCAGGAAGGAGCCGTCGGATTCATCAGCCTCGGCAACGAAGATCCCGGACGTACCATGCGCAGCGTTCACGCCGAGTGCGGGGATGTTGGCGCCGACGGCAAAGGACGGATCCAGGCCCGCCGCGCGGAGCAGCACCGTCACCATCGAGGTGGTGGTGGACTTGCCGTGTGTTCCAGCGACCGTTACCACGGTGTCGTCGCCCATGGTGGCTGCCAGGGCCTGGGACCGGTGCAGCACGGGCAGTCCCGCCTTCCGCGCCGCGGCGAGCTCGGGGTTGTCCCCGCGGATGGCCGAGCCCGCAACCACGGTCTGCGCGTCGGCCAGGTTTCCGGCGGAGTAGCCGACGGCGATGCGCGCCCCGGCCGCGGCGAGGTCGGCCATGACGGGCAGGTCCTTCGCATCGGATCCGCTGACCGGGACTCCGCGCGCCACCATGATGCGGGCCACGGCGGACATGCCGACTCCCCCGATGCCGATGAAGTGCACCTTTCCCAGGGATTCCAGCCGGGGGGTGTTGTGGGGGCTCATGCAGATACCGCTTCCAGGACAAGACCAGCCATGCGCTGGTCGGCATTTCGGATTCCGAGCCGGTAGGACTTGGCTTCCATTTCGGCCAGCCGTGCTTTATCGGTGACCAGCGGGATCAGCTCCCGGGCAACCCATTCCGGAGTGAAGTCACGGTCGGCCACCAGCACTGCTCCGCCTGCGGCGACCAGGCCGGCCGCGTTCAGCGCCTGTTCCCCGTTTCCGATGGGCAGCGGCACCAGGACCGCCGGGACGCCGACTGCGGCCACTTCGCTCACCGTTGCCGCTCCCGACCGGGCCAGGAGAAGGTCGGCCGCGGCATAGGCAAGCTCCATGCCGTCGATGTACTCCACCTGCCGGTAGCCATCCGCAGCGAGGGGTTGGCCCGTTTGGTCCAGGACTGTCTTGCCGCGGCCGGTGATGTGGAGGGTCTGGATACCGGCGTCCGCAAGGTGGCCAACGGCGGCCGCGATTGTCCGGTTGATGCTCTGGGCGCCGGAGGAACCGCCGGTGACGATCAGGGTTGGCTGCTGGGGATCGAGCCCCAGCGCCTCGCGTGCGGCGGTGCGGGCGCTCTTCCGGTCCAGGCCGGAAATCTCCTTCCGCATGGGCATGCCCACGTGCACGGCATTGGGCAGCGGGGTGCCCTCGAAGGCCACGGCAACCCGGCCCTTCAGGAAGGCCCCCACACGGTTGGCCAGTCCAGGACGGGCGTTGGCTTCATGGATCACCACGGGGATCCGGCGCTTCCGCGCCGCCAGGTACATCGGCGTGCACACGTAACCGCCTACGCCCACCAGGACATCGGCCTGCGCCCGGTCCAGGATGGCGCCGGCCTGGCGGACTGCGCCGGCCAGCCTGGCCGGCAGGCGGAGCAGGTCTGCGGAGGGCTTGCGCGGAAGCGGCACGCGGTCGATCGTGGCCAGCTGCACGCCGGCGGCCGGAACCAGCCGGGTTTCCATGCCTGAGGGCGTACCAACCGCCAGGATGGCGGCATCCGGGGCTTCGCTCCGGAGGGCGGCGGCGATGGCGAGCAGCGGGCTGATATGGCCCGCCGTTCCGCCGCCGGCCAGGACAATGGAAGGGTGTGTCGCAGTCATTTGGGGTCAGGCACGCTTTCTGGAATTCTTTGGTTGGTTCTGTTTCCGCCCTGGCCGGGCCTTGAACTTCAGCATCCGTTTGGGCCGCATGGCCGGAGCCATCTGCTCCCGCGCCAGCGAGAGGACAACGCCCACGGCGCACAGTGACATCAGCAGCGCCGAGCCACCGTAGGAAATGAACGGCAGCGGCACGCCGATGACGGGCATCAAACCCGTGACCACGGACATGTTCACGGTTGCCTGGCCCAGCAGCCAGACCATGATGGTGCCGGCCAGGACCCGGTGGAACATGTCCTCCTGTGCCACCACCACGCGGTAGATGGCGGCACCCAGGATCGCAAAAAGGACCAGGACGACGACGGTCCCCACCAGGCCGAGTTCCTCGCCGATGATGGCGAAGATGAAGTCGTTGTGGGCTTCGGGGATCCAGCTGTACTTTTGCCGGCTCTGCCCCAGGCCCACACCCAGCCAGCCGCCGGAGGCAAGGCCGTACATGCCGTTGGTGGCCTGGTAGTTGGCGTCGATGCCGTCGGCGCAGGACTGGCCGGTCCACCACGAGGTGATGCGGCACATGCGGTTGGAGCTGGTGATGGCCATGACAGCGGTGCCGGCAGCAGCGATGATGCCGGCGATGCCGAAGAGGTAAAGCGGAACACCTGCGAAGAACAGTGCGGCGGCCATGATCATCATGATGATCATGGCGGTGCCGAGGTCGTTGCCCACCAGGATCAGCACGATGACGATGGCTGCCATGGGCACTGCGGGGACCAGCACGTGCTGCCACCGGCTGAGCAGTTTGCCCTTCCGGGCCAGCACCGTTGCCAGCCACAGGGCAAGGGCGAGTTTGGCCGCTTCGGAAGGCTGGAAGGTGATCCCGCCCAGGTCGATCCAGTTCCGGTTGCCGTTGACCTCGTCTCCCACCACCTGCACCAGGCCCAGGAGCAGCACGGCAACACCCACGGCGGGCCATGCGAGGCGCTTCAGCCAGACGACGTTGATCCGCGAGAGCACGAACATGGTGAAGATGCCGATCGCTGCGAAGATCCCCTGTTTCAGGGCGTCCCCGTAGGGGGACTTGCCGGCAGCGATGGACTCAACGCTGGAGGCGGAGAGGACCATCATGATCCCGATAGCCGTCAACGCAAGCGTGGCGCCGAGGATGAGGTAGTACGTGGAGCCGTTCCGGGACGTGCCTGTCCCCTCCAGCGCCGACCAGAACCGGCGGTAGAGGGTCCGCAGCTTCGCGCCCGCCGCAGCAGGCTGCCGGGTGGCCGTGGAGCCGGGGCGTGGCTTGCCACCCTGCGGCTTGCCACCCTTCGGCCGGGTGGGCGTGCTGACCATCGTTACTCCTCGCCGGTCTGGGCCTTCCCTTCCACCAGCTCGCGGACAGCGTCGATGAAAGTACCACCACGGTGAGCGTAGGAAGAGAACTGATCCATGGAAGCAGCTGCCGGCGCCATCAGCACGGTGTCGCCGGATTCGGCGAGCCGTGCCGCTGACGCAACGGCCCGGGACATCACCTGTTCTCCGTTGCCGGTGGAACCGGCGGAAGTGCCACCGGGCGCCGGAGCAGTCTGCACTCCTTCAGTCTCGCCTGCCCCCGGCTCGATCACCGGGACATCGGGCGCGTGTCGCCGGAGGGCCTCCCGGAGCTGGGAGGAGTCCGTTCCGATCAGTACCACGGCCTTGAGCCGGGCTGCGTGGTCCCTGACCAGGTCGTCGTAGCTCACGCCCTTGGAGAGGCCGCCGGCGATCCAGACCACGTTGCTGAAGGCCGACAGGGATGCGGACGCCGCATGCGGGTTGGTGGCTTTGGAGTCGTTGACCCAAAGGACGCCGTTCAGGCGGGCTACAGGCTGGATCCGGTGGTCGCCCGGGACATAGTCCAGGATGCCTTGGCGGACAGCCTTGGCGTCCACACCGTACGCGCGCACGAGGCCGGCGGCGGCCAGGGCATTGGCAACCATGTGGCGCGGAGCCAGCGGACCAAGGTCGGTCATTGAGGCCAGCTCGGCAGCGCTGTTCCTGCGTTCCTCAATGAACGCCCGGTCCACCAGTAGTCCTTCCACCACCCCGAGCATGCTGACCGCGGGAGTGACCGTCGTGAAGCCCACAGCGCGGCAACCCTCCACCACATCCGCGTTTTCCACCATGCGTTCGGTTTCCACCTGCTCCGCGTTATAGATGCAGGCCTTTTGGGTTCGCTCGTAGACCTTGGCCTTGTCGGCGAGATACGAGTCGTAGGAACCGTGCCAGTCCACGTGGTCTTCGGCCACATTGAGGCAGACGCTGGCTACCGGCGACACGGATTCCGCCCAGTGCAGCTGGAAACTGGAGAGTTCGACGGCGAAGACGTCGTACTCCACGGGGTCCCGCAGGGCATCGAGGATAGGGGTGCCGACGTTTCCCACCGCGATCGCCTTGAGCCCGGCGGCACGCAGCATCGATTCGGTGAGTCCAACCGTGGTGGTCTTGCCGTTGGTGCCCGTGATGGCAAGCCAGTCGGCCGTCTTCCGGCCTTCCCGGGTGCGCACCCGCCAGGCTAGTTCGACGTCGCCCCAGACGGGAATGTGTGCCCGGGCCGCGGCAGCCAGCAGGGCCTGGTCCGGGCGCCATCCGGGTGACGTCACGATCAGTTCGGGTAGTTCGCCGTCGATGCGGGGTATGTGGGTGACGGCGTCCGGTCCCAGCAGCACGTCGGCGGCGCCCACGATCTTCAGGGTGTCGGCATGGGCCCGGGCCGTGTCGCTGGTGGCAGCATCCACCACCACCACGCGTGCACCGAGTTCGATCAGCGTGTCTGCGGCGGCGAAGCCGGATACTCCGATGCCGGTCACGACCACGCGGAGGCCGGCCCAGTCTGAGTCCCAGGAGACAAGATTTGCCAGGCGGGGGGAAACGGTCACAGCAGAACAACCCATTCAGCGTAGAAGATGCCAAGCCCGACAGCGACGAAGAGGCCGCCCAGGATCCAGAACCGGACCACGACGGTGACTTCGGCCCACCCCTTCAGCTCGAAGTGGTGCTGCAGCGGCGCCATCTTGAACACGCGCTTTCCGCCGGTGGCTTTGAAGTAGCCCACCTGGATGATGACGGACAGGGTGATCAGCACGAAGAGGCCGCCCACAATGCCGAGCAGGAGCTCGGTCCGGGAAAGGATGGCAAAGCCGGCCACCGCTCCGCCAATAGCCAATGACCCGGTGTCGCCCATGAAGATCTTGGCCGGCGAGGTGTTCCACCACAGGAAGCCCACCAGGGCGGCGCTCAGGATCGCCGCCAGCAGGGCCAGATCAAGGGGATCCCGGACCAGGTAGCAGCCACTGCCGGCTTCCCGGGGCGAGCCGCAGGCCTGGTTGCTCTGCCATATGCCCATGAGGGTATATGCACCGAACACCATGATCGAGGCTCCCGCGGCAAGGCCATCCAGGCCGTCCGTGAGGTTCACGCCATTGGTGGCGGCGGTGACGATCAGGTTGGACCAGATGACGAACAGGATGGCGCCGAGGACGGTTCCGCCGAAGGCGAGGTCGAGCCATGGCAGGTCGCGGACCAGCGAAATCTTCGTTGACGCCGGCGTCAGGCCCGCGCTGTTGGGGAAGTTCAACGCCAGGATGGCGAAGATGATGCCGACGGCTCCCTGGAGGATGAGCTTCGCCTTGGCGTTGAGGCCCAGGCTCCGCTGCCGCGAGATCTTGATGAAGTCGTCCAGGAATCCCACCAGGCCCATTCCGACCATGAGGAACAGCAGGATCAGTGCCGAAGCGGACGGCCCGGGCGAATCCGGGTTCATCATCAGCATGATGAGGTGCGTTAGCCCGTAGCTCAGCAGTACCGCGGCTACGACGACGGTTCCGCCCATGGTGGGCGTTCCACGCTTGGTGTGGTGCGACGTCGGGCCGTCGTCGCGGATGAACTGGCCGTAGCCGCGGTGCACCAGGAGGCGGATGAAAAGGGGGGTGCCCACCAGGGCGAAGAGCAGGGCCAGGCCTGCGCCGATCAGCAGAGCAATCACAGCAGAGTGCTCCTTTCGTCGGCAGGGGTCGGGGTTGGGGGTAATGCTATCCGATCGCCCAAATGGCGAAGCCCGACACTGTTGGAGGACTTGAACAGCACCAGGTCACCCGGCTGGAGTTCGGTGTCCAGGATGTCGTGGGCCTCCTCCACGGTTTCGGCAAAGAGGCACTCGTCGCCCCAGGACCCTTCCTGCACGGCGGAGACGTAGAGCGCCCGCGCCTCCCGGCCCACCACCAGCAGCCTGGAAATGTTGAGGCGCACCACTTGGGTGCCCACGGCGGTGTGCTCGCGGATGGAGTCATCCCCCAGTTCCAGCATGGCTCCGAGGACCGCCCAGGTGCGGCGGCCGCGGCCAAGGTCGGCCAGCGTGCGGAGGGCTGCGCGCATCGATTCGGGGTTGGCGTTGTAGGCGTCGTTGATCACGGTGACGCCGTCCGGCCGCTCCGTGCGTTCCATGCGCCAGCGGCTGGCGGCGGCCTGGCTGCTCAGCGAAGCTGCGATGTGGTCTGCCGGTACTCCGGCGGCCCATGCGGTAGCCGCGGCTGCCAGCAGGTTTCCAGTGTGGTGCGCTCCGATAAGCCGGCTGGCCACGTGACGGGGAGCACCGCCGTCGGGCAGCTGCAGGTCGAATTCTGGGCTGCCGCCGGCGTTGGTGTCGGCATTCAGGGCCTGCACCTGGGCGTCCCGGTGTCCGTCGGCGGAGAAGCCGAGGACCTTGGCCGGGGTACGGCTGCGCATGGCGGCGACGCGTTCATCGTCGAGATTGATGATGGCGGTGCCGGCGGCGGAAAGGCCCTCAACCATCTCGCCCTTCGCCTGCGCTATGTTTTCCACGCCCCCGAACTCGCCGGCATGTGCTGTTCCGACTGCCAGGACCACTCCGATGTCCGGCTTGACCATCTCCGCGAGGTAGCGGATGTGGCCGATGCCCGTGGCTCCCATCTCGATGACAAGGTAGCGGGTGTCGGTGTCCGCCCGGAAGACGGTCAGCGGAACGCCCACCTCACCGTTGTAGGAGCCCTGCGGCGCCACGGTGTTGCCCTGTCCGGCCAGGATGCCGGCCAACAGGTCCTTGGTGGTGGTCTTGCCGGCCGAACCGGTGATCCCCACGACGGTAAGCTGCTCCCCCGCTTCTGAGCGGGCGGAGCGGATCCGCCGGACGGCTTCGGCGGCAAGGGCGCCCATTGCCAGGACTGCATCCTCAACCACGACGGCCGGGTAGGCAGTGCCTTCCGGCGCCTCGACGGTGCGCTCGACGAGTGCCAGGACGGCGCCCGCTGCAAAGGCAGCGTCGATGAAGTCGTGGCCGTCGGCGTTCTCGCCCGGCTTTGCGACGTACAGCGAACCGGGGGTGGCTTCGCGTGAATCCGTCACCACCGAGAGGGGCGTAATTCCGGGATCGGCGTCCAGGCGCCCGCTGGTGATTTCGGCGATTTCCGCCGCAGTAAATGCAATCATCTCGGTCTAGGACTCTATCCGGTCGTCGTGGAGAACGTTGAATCCCCTGGCTGTCAAGGCGCTGCGCAGCTCCACCCTGTCGTCCAGGGCGAGGTTCACACCCTTCACTTCCTGCCAGACCTCGTGGCCGCGGCCTGCCACCAGGATGGTGTCCTGCGGCCGCGCCAACGCTGCGGCGTGCCGGATGGCCTCGTCCCGCGGAAAGACCTCGAGGATGTCGGCCTGCAGGGATTCCTTTTCCACGGCTTCCCGGGCACCGGCGAGCACGTCGGCCCGGATGGCTGCTGCGTCTTCGTCGTGCGGGTCGTCATCGGTGATGATCACGGTGTCAGCAAGCCGGGCGGCAATGGCTCCCATGGCCGGCCGCTTGCCCTGGTCCCGTTGGCCTGTGGCGCCGAAGACAACGATCAGGCGGGAGTCCGGTTCCGGCGAGCGGACTGCCTCCAGGGCCCGCGCCAGGGCGTCGGTGTTGTGCGCGAAGTCCACCACGGCGGCGGGCTGCTCGGCGACCAGCTGCATCCGTCCCGGCACGGCCACGGTGAACGGGTCGCTGCTGTCCAGGGCGGCCTGGAGGTCGGGGACTTCCACCCCGGACGTGAGCACCATGAGCGTCGCCAGGGCCGCGTTGGCAACGTTGAAACTGCCGGGCAAACCGGTGTGGATGTTCAGGACGGCGCCGGCCGGCCCCGTCAGGGTGAAGTCGGTACCGAGCCCGCGCGGCGAGGCAGCGCTGACCGTCCAGTCCGCGGCGGCCTGGCCGCTGGTGCTGAGCGTGGTGACGGGCAGCTGGGTGATGGCGGCCAGGCGCCGTCCCCACTCGTCGTCGACCGTCACCACGGCAGCCCGGGCGCGCCCCGGTGTGAAGAGTTCGGCTTTGGTGGCGAAGTAGCCGTCCATGGTGTGGTGCAGGTCCAGGTGGTCCTGGGTGAGGTTGGTGAATCCGGCGACGTCGAAGAGCAGGCCATCCACCCGCTGGTACGAGATGGCGTGGGAGGACACCTCCATGGCTGCGGTGTCGAGCCCGCGTTCGTGCATGAGGGCGAGGAGCCCGTGGACTTCGGGCGATTCCGGCGTGGTGAGGAGGCTGGGGATCGGCTCTGCGCCGGCCAGGATCTCGATGGTGCCGATCAGGCCCGGCTGGCGGCCCAGTGCACGCAGCAGGGAGGTGATGAAGTAGGTGGTGGTGGTCTTCCCGTTGGTCCCGGTGACGCCGAAAAGCTGCAGCGGGCGGCCGTCGCCGGACTGGCTCCGGTAAATCATGGCGGAGAGGGGGCCCACCTCGTTGCGCGGATTGTCGACGACGAGCACGGGCACGGGCGTGTCCGCGGACAGGGCAAGCAGGCGCGCCCCGGCCTCGTCCGTGAGGACGGCGGCAGCTCCGGCCCCGATGGCATCCGTGGCGAAGTCAGCCCCGTGCCTGCTTGCCCCGGGGAGGGCCACATACAGGTCGCCGGGCTCCACGGTGCGTGAGTTGATCGAGATGCCAGTGATTTCCACGTCGGCGGCGGGGGCGGGGACGGCTACGCCAACGGCCTGTCCGACGGCGCCCAGCGGCACGGCCGCTACGGCTGCAGGCCGGAAGCGGCCCGGCGTGTCGTCCCGGGCCGTGTCGTTGCCGGGCGTGGTGAACTCTGACAAGGGGATCTCCGATGGTGCTAGTGCGTGCCCGGCATGGTTCGCGCCGGGCACTGTGATGCGCTGGATGCTGCTGGTACTTCCGGCGTGGCGCAGCTGCTACTTGGCGTACTGCGGCATTCTGGCCGGCTGGCCGGTGGAAGGCTGGACGTTGTAGGTCCGCAGCGTCTGGCTCATGACGGACCGGAACACCGGTCCGTTGGTGATGCCGTAGATGCTGCCCTTCGGCCGCTGGAGCACCACCTCCACAATAAACCGCGGATCATCCATCGGCGCCATTCCCACGATGGAGGCCGTGTACCCGCAGTAGCCGGACTTGCCGTCGTCGCACGGTGATTCGGACGTGCCGGTCTTGGCCCCAACGCGGTAGCCGTCGATCCCGGCGTCCTTGATTTCGCCTTCGGTGACAGCGCTTTCAAGGATGTCCTGGACCTGTTGGGCCGTGCTTTCGGAGACAATCTGCCGCGACGGCTGGGCCGGCACTTTCTCCTCGGCGCCGTCGGGGGAAATGTAGGAATCGATCAGCCGCGGCTGCAGCATGACGCCGTTGTTCGCGATGCTCTGGTAGGCACGGACTGTCTGGAGGGTGGACTGCGAAACGCCCTGCCCGAACAGGACGGTGTACTGCTGGCGTCCGTCCCATTGGTCCGCCGGCGTGAGGATGCCCGATGCCGTGGCGGGAAGTCCGATGTCCGGTGCCTCGCCGATGCCGAACTTCTTCAACCAGTCGTAGCGTTGTTCCTTGCTGAGCCGCTGTCCGGCCATAACCGTTCCGGTGTTCATGGAGTAACCGATGATGCCGGCCAGTGTCCGTTCCTCGGTGCCATGGGCAAACGCGTCGCTGAAGGTCTGGCCGTCCACGGTGTAGGTGGGTGGAATAGTGAAATGGTCCAGGGGGCTGGCGAGTCCCTCGTCGATGACGGCTGCAGCCGTCATCATCTTCTCCACCGAGCCGGGCTCATAGGCGGCCGTCACGGAACGGACGCCGCGGTCCTTGGCCGCCACCAGCCCCGGGTTGTTGGGGTCCGGGGAGTTGGTATCAGCCAGGGCCAGGAGGTTCCCGGTCTTGGCGTCCATCACAATGATGACGCCCCATTCGGCACTGAGTTTGTCCGCCTGGCTCTGGATGGCCTGCTGGGCAAAGTACTGAAGATCGGAATTGAGCGTGAGTTTGACGTCCTTGCCGTTTTGCGGTGGGGTCAGCTCGTCAAGACCCACCGGGATGCGGAGCCCGTCGGCACCGATCTCGAACAGGCGCTTGCCGTCTTTGCCCTTGAGCTGGTCGTCCTGCGTCTGCTCGATGCCTGCCTGGCCCGTGGTGCCGTCCTGGAGGAAGCCCACAACTCCCCCGGCCACGGCGCCGTTGGGGTAGACGCGTTTGCTGACGCCCTCGGCCACGATGCCGGGCACCTGGAGCTTGGAAATGCGGTCCTCGACGTCGGGCTTTACGTCCTTGGCCACAATGTAATAGGGCTGTTCCCCCGTCACTGCGTCACGGACCGCGTTTGAGTCCATGCCCAATGCCGCGGCAAGTTCTGAGATCGCCTGGTCGCGGCTGACGTCCACCAGTTTCTCGTGGCCGTCGGCCTGGGGCTCGAGGCGTTTGTAGGCGTCCGTTTTGGTGTTGACGCGCTGGTCCACCACGATGTTGTACCGGATCACGCTGTTGGCAAGAACGGTGCCGCGTGAGTCCAGGATGCTGCCGCGCTCGGCCGGAAGGATCGCCGAGGTCATCCGGCTGTTCAGTGCCGCTTCGGCCATGCCGCCGACGTCAAGCCCCTGGACCAGGAAGAGCTTCCCGCCCACCACCAGCAGGAGCGTGAGCATGACGCCCAGTCCCAGTCGCAAGCGCTTGGTGGCGTTGGGTTCCTTGCTTTTTCCTGCTTTGCCGGTCGTCTCCGCCACCGTGATATTCCTTGCTGCTCGACGCTGCTGCCTGACCTGCCTGCTGGCCTACTGTCCGGGGACCTTCTGCTGGGGCGCCGGAACAGAGCCGCCGTGAAGCTCGGGCGCCGGAGTTGCCGCGGCAGCCGCAGCGGCTGCGGCAGCCTGCGCGGCAGCGGCCTGGGCAGCGGGGGCCTGGGCAGCGCCGGCGGAGGGAGCGGCGGCAGGAGCCTTGCCGGTATCTGCCGTCCTGGCCTTGTCCGCCGTGTCACCCTTGGACGCAGGCGGCACAATAAGCTGTCCGGCCACCGCCGGCGATGGGATAACGGCTCCCGCTGCTGCGCCCTTGACCGCAGGCGTGGCCTTTCCTGTCACTGACAGCGTGGACAGGTCGATCTGGCCTTTGACGGTGGAGGCCACCATTCCCAGTTCGGTGGCCTTGGCCGCCAGGTTCTGCGGGGCCTCGAAGTTCTGCACCTGCTGGGTGAGGTCCTGGTTCGTCTTGGTCAGCGTGCTCTGCTTGGCACGCAGTTCCACCAGCTGGTACTGGGCGGTGGACACCGAGATATTCAGGACCAGCACCGCCATCAACGCCACTGCGAGCATGGCAAAGCAAAGGACGACGAACGGCGCCCGGCGTTTCCGCGGCGCAGTGCGGACCACGGAAAGCGGGGTGCGGCCCTTCCGTCCACCGGCGGGGTCGGCCGCGCGCCGGGTGTCGGCCGCCGAACTGCCTGAGACAACGGGAAAGTTCTTGACGGCGGCGGTGCTCATGCAGCTCTCCTGGCTCTGATTCGTTCTGCCGCGCGGAGCCTGGCGGAGGCAGCGCGCGGATTTTCGGCGATTTCGACGGCGGTGGGCACCTCGGTGCCTTTGGTCAGGGTCTTGAGTTCGGGCTTGTGTTCTTCCAGCTCAACGGGGAAGCCAAGGGGAGCGGAAGACTTGGAGCGGGCCTGGAGAACGCCTTTGACGATTTTGTCCTCCAGGGAGTGGTAGGACATGACCACGATGCGGCCCCCGATAGCCAGGGAGGCCACGGCGGCGGGGACGGCACGCTCCAGGACGTCGAGTTCCTCGTTGACCTCGATCCTGAGGGCCTGAAAGGTCCGCTTGGCAGGATGTCCACCGGACTTCGCTGCAGAAGCGGGAACCACGGAACGGATCTGCTCCACCAGTTCGCCGGTGGTGGTGAACGGTTTGATGGCCCGTGCCGCGACGATCCTGTTGGCAATCCGTCCGGCGAACTTTTCCTCGCCCCATTTGCGGATAATCCGGACCAGGTCCTCTTCGCTGTAGGTATTGACCACGTCCGCCGCGGTCTGGCCCCGGCTGGTGTCCATGCGCATGTCCAGGGGCGCGTCAAATGAGTAGGCGAAACCGCGTTCACGCTCATCCAGCTGCAGGGAGGAAACACCCAGGTCCATCAGGATCCCGTGCACTTCAGCCACACCGAGGTCCTCCAGGACGTCCTGGATCTCGTCGTACACCGCGTGGACCAGGTCGATCCGGGCGGCGAACGGAGCCAGCCGCTCCCCCGCCAGGGAGAGTGCTTCCTCGTCACGGTCAATGCCGATGAGGTGGAGGTCGGGAAACCGCTGGAGCATCGCCTCGGAATGACCGCCCATGCCAAGGGTGGCGTCCACCGCGATGGGGGTCTCGCCGCGGAGCCTTGCTGCTTCGAATCCCGGTGCCAACAAATTGATGCACCGGTCGCGAAGGACCGGCACATGGCGTTCGGACGTGGGCTTGGGTTGATCGGTCATGCCTGGTCCTTTCCCGCCGTCGTTGTCACCTGCTGCTTCTGGGACCAGATCCCCATCCGTGCCTACCGTTCCGCCCGCCTGGCTCCGGGGAAGGTGAGCCAGGTTGGCAGCCGGTGGGCCGGCTGGAGATCTCATCCAAGAAGCCACCTGCCGCCCCGCTCCGGAATTCAGAGAATGCCCGGAATGGGATCGTCAGTTTCGGAAAAGGCTGTTTCCTTCTCCGCAAGGTATTCATTCCAAGCCTGGGCGTCCCAGATCTCGGCGCGGGTACCGGCGCCGATGACGGCAAGTTCCCTTCCGAGTCCTGCATACTCCCGGAGCGCCGGTGGAATGGTCACGCGCCCCTGCTTGTCAGGTACCTCGTCAGAGGCTCCAGAGAGAAATACGCGGATATAGTCACGTGCCTGCTTGGAGGAGATTGGCGCCTCCCGCATTTGCTCGTGGACCCGTGCAAATTCCTTCTCGCTGAAGACGTAGATGCAACGTTCCTGGCCCCTCGTGAGCACCAGGCCGCTGGCAAGCTCCTCGCGGAACTTGGCGGGGAGAATGATCCGTCCCTTTTCATCCAGACGCGGCGAGTGTGTGCCCAGAAACACTGGCCCACCGCCTGTCCGTAGTCAGGAACTGCACATCCCCTAATGTTGCAACCACCCTCTTATGTCCTCCACATTACTCCACTTTCCACCACAGTCAACGCGAAACTGCCATGTGAGCAGGTAATTTATGGGAAATGGTCCTTGAAATGGCGCGGAATCCAGGCCGTGGTGGAAAGTGGAGGACTTTTTGCTCCGGGCGGGGCGAACCGGAGTCCCAGGGCCGCCCGGACGGCGGAATTGCCGTTAAACACGAAAAGACCCGCCGCAGCGGGTCTTTTCGTGCAGTCCCCCTCCTCGAGGGGGAGAGAAATGGAGGAGCCTGGTACCCGGAGGTCCCGGCTGTTTAGGGTTCACCCCTGCGGCGCTCGTCCCAGCGCTCTTCGAGGTTGCTCATGAAAGAACTGCGCTGCTTGCCCGGTTTTCCGCCGCCGGCCTTTGACGCGGCCGTCCCGCGGGAACTGCGCATGGTGGCGAAGTACACCCCACCGCCCATCACCACGAAGCCCAGGACGCCGACAAAGATGTTCTGGAGGGTGACCCCCACCAGTAGCAGGAAGACGCCGGCAAGTGCGCAAAGGACCCCAATAACCACATGCCTCGTGGACCAGGAACGTCCCGGGTCCGAACCCATTGAGTTCGCGAACTTCGGGTCGTCCTCGTGAAGCTGCTTCTCAAGCTGCTCAAGCAGCTTCTGTTCGTGCTCCGACAGCGGCATCACGACCTCCTTTTGTAGGCCAACGTCCGGGCTGATCCCAGCCACTACTTCTACTTCCCTTGAAACGCCTGCTGTTGCTGGAAAGTTCCCGCCTGGCCGACAGTGGCCAGAACAGGAACGCAGCACGCGTACGCGGGAGCGGGAGCATGTCCAAGAGGGTCCGGCAGTAAGTCCATTCACTCGAAAACTATGTATCTATAAGGATAGATTGTTGAGGGCTGATCTGAAAGACGGCAATGACTTTGCCGGACCCCTCCGGCGGGCACTCAGGCGGGCCGCTGGGAACTGTCTCCCGGCCGGCTTTCGTGCTCCATCAGGCGGGCGGGCAGGACGGATTTGCTGCCGAATTTGCGCGTCACCTCGTCCAGTGCCTGCTCGGCTGCCCGCCAGTTGTCATCCCTGCGGTCGATGCTCAGCTGGAGCGAGGTCCTTGCAGCTTCCTCCAGCTGCTCAGCCCTTACTCCCACCAGCCGCACAGCCATGGCCCGGGTCCCGAGCGACTCCAGGAGCTGGATGACCACTGCGTAGATCAGCTGGGCACTGTCCACCGGAGTCTGGACTGTCCTGCTGCGCGTGATGGTGGAAAAGTCGGCGAAGCGCAGCTTCAGCGCCACGGTCCGGGCAACCATTCCGGAGCTCCGCAGGCGCGCGGCGGTGCGGTGGGAGAGCCGCAGCAGTTCCCGGCGAAGGAGGGCGTCATCGGCGGTGTCCACGGCGAAGGTCTCTTCGGCGCCGATACTCTTTTCCAGCCGTACCGGGGTAACGGGACGGCGATCGATGCCCCAGGCAAGCTGGTGCACGTGCTCCCCCGTTGCCCCCAGTACCTTCTTCAAGGACGACACCGGCGTCGCCGCCACGTCCGCCACCGTCCTGATTCCCATCTTGGCAAGCACCTCTCCGGTCTTGGCGCCGACGCCCCAAAGGGCGCCTACCGGAAGGCTGTGAAGATAGGGCACGGTTTCGTCCGGCCCGATGAGCAGCAGGCCGTCGGGCTTGCAGCGCGTTGAAGCGATCTTCGCCACGAACTTGGTTTCCGCAATTCCCACGGATGCAGTAATGCCCAGTTCCGCTGCCACGCGCCGCCGGATGAGCTCGCCGATTCCCCTGGGCGGGCCCAGCCGCCGCAGCGCCCCCGTGACGTCCAGGAAGGCCTCGTCAACGCTGAGCGGCTCCACAAGCCCCGTGATGGATTCGAAGATGGCCATCAGTTGCCCGGACACCTCGTAGTACAGCTTGTGCCGGGGTTCAATGACCACCGCCTGCGGACACATGCGCATGGCCACGGCCATGGGCATCGCCGACTTCACACCGAAGGCGCGGGCCTCGTATGACCCTGAGAGGACCACCGAGCGTTCCCCGGGGAAGCCAACAATGACGGGCTTGCCCCGGAGCTCGGGGCGCGTCCGGAGTTCCACTGAAACAAAGAAAGCGTCCATGTCCACGTGCATGATGCACGAGGGCCGGCGGCCCGGAGGGCGCGCGGCGGTTGGCTGGTTCGTACCTGCGGGCCCCACGGATCCCATCCTATCGGTTCACCGGAGACTGCAGGTTTGTCAGGGCGGCAGGGGAGGCTGGCTAAACTGGAGGCTGGTTCCGCCAACAACACCAGGAGGAAAGTCTCTGTGACGGCTATTGGAAACTTCAAGCCAGCTGGCCTGGCCGCGCTTGCCGCCATCGGGGCACTTACCCTGGCGGCATGCCAGACCCCGTCCGGCCAGGCAGAGCCGTCCCGGTCCGCATCCGTCGCCGCGACCCAATCCACTGTGACCGCCTCCCCCAGCCCCTCGGCGTCGCCCAACACGTCCGCAACCGTGGGCGCCGTCGTGGCGGGCTTCCCCCAGCAACTCCTGCCCCTGATGCCGGGGGCAACAGTGGTGTCCAGCAGCTTTGACAAGGCCTCAGCGCCCGCCACTGCAGCCCTCGTGGGTACTGTCACGGCGCCCACTGCCTCCGTGATGGACTTTTATTCCAAGGCTTTGGAAGGCCAGGGCTTCAAGGCCGTTCCCGGGGACAAGGTGGGCGCGGTGGCTTCCAAGGATTTCGTCCGCGGTGACAACGAGACCGTGAACCTCTCCGTGGTGGAAGCCGCCGGTGTTTCCACTTTCACCATCGGGGCCAACGTGGCAGCTGAGTCAGCCAAGTGACGGCCGCGGAGCAGTTGAGGAATGAACAGGCTGATTTTGTGGCAGGAGTTGCCGGCGAGCTGACCAGCTTCCTGACCGCACGCCAGTCGGTGATGTCCGGCATTTCCCCGGACATCGAGCCCATCATGGGTTCCATCTCGAATTTGGTGACCGGCGGAAAACGCCTCCGCGCCCTGATGTGCTACTGGGGATGGCGGGGTGCAGGCGGCGAGGCCGGATCAGGCCAGGTGGTCACGGCCGGGGCAGCCCTCGAGCTGTTCCAGGCTGCCGCCCTGATCCACGACGACATCATCGACCGTTCGGACACCCGGCGGGGCGGTCCCAGCGTGCACCGCCGCTTCAGCCAGCTGCACACATCGCAGGGCTGGGCGCTGGACAGCGAACGGTTTGGGCAGGCCGCAGCGATCCTTGCCGGCGACCTTTGCCTGTCCTTCAGCGAGGAGGCGTTCACCGACATCGGCGAGCCGGCTGCGTCGGGCAGCAGGGCCAGGCTTATCTTCAACCTCATGCGCGCCGAGGTCATGGCCGGACAGTACCTGGACATCCTGGAGGAAGTGGCCGGACCGGTCCGGGACCGCGCCGGTGCCGTTGGCAGGGCGCAATCGATCATCCGGTTCAAGAGTGCCAAGTACTCCACCGAGCACCCCTTGGCGTTGGGCGGAGCTTTGGCCGGAGCGTCCAATGACCTGCTCCGCGGCTATTCAGCGTTCGCCCTCCCGCTGGGCGAGGCCTTCCAGCTCCGCGACGACGTCCTGGGCGTGTTCGGGGATCCGCTGACCACAGGCAAGCCGGCCGGCGATGATTTGCGTGAAGGGAAGCGGACCGTTCTGGTGGCCCTCGCCCTGGACCAGGCTTCGCCGGAAGAGTCCGCGTTCATCGATGCCAGCCTGGGCAGGCCCGATCTGTCCGAGTCCGACATCGTCGAAATTCGACGGATTATCGAGGATTCCGGCGCGCTGCAGGCCACGGAAGTCCTTATCAATGAATTCGGCGCGGCAGCATTCGATGCCCTTGACGGGCTTCCGTTGGACGAGCTGCCCAAGACCGCCCTTCGGAAGCTGGCTGAAGCTACCGTCAGCCGAGCCTCCTGAAAGCGGCAGCTACCAGGCCAGAGTCTGGGCCCTGCGCCTGATTTCGGTCTTGCGCCCTTCCCGAAGGGCATCGATGGGGCGGCCGCGCAGGGATTCGTCGGCGGTGAACAGCCAGCCAATAAGGTCCTCGTCCGAATAGCCGGCATCTGCCAGCACCACGATGGTCCCCTTAAGGCTGTCCACTACCTGGCCGTCCTGGATGAATTCCGCTGGAACCGACCGGATCTTCCGTTCCCCAACGCGCAATGCAGCGAGGGCATGTTCGTCAATCAGGCTGTGGACCTTGGTGATGGAGACATCCAGTAAACGGGCGACGTCGGGCAGTGGCAGCCACTCGCCCACCAGGTTTTCTACGTTATTCACGGATCAAGGTTGCCACGCTGCGCACCCCCGCGCCTAGTCGGAGCATTCCATTCCGCTCCTGGCCTCCGGACACTCCCGAAAAGAGGGCATTACGGGGAATCCCAAAATTCTTGTGCTATCCGCTAATTCATGAGAGATTCACACTCATAACATTTGTAACACTAATAACTTGAGTCACAGTAGTATCAAGATTGACAGCGGCATCCCCGTCCGCGTCCGCACCCGCAGTTGAGAAGAGGATTCCTTCCGATGACGACGTCCCGCTCGCCAAAGCAGCCCCCCAAGCCGAGTCTGCCGATGATTGCCGCCACCACAGCGGCGCTGCCAGCGGTCGTATTGTCATCCTTGGCCCTCGCCCAACCTGCCGCAGCACAGCAGCCCGCACGGAACATCCCCAGCAGCCTCGCAGCAGCCATGAAGGCCCAGGCTGCAGCGAAGGCAGCCGGAACGGTGATTCCCGCCGCCGTGGTATCCACCACCATCCCGGCCGCCTTCCAGCCCGCACAGCCGGCGGCACCTGCGGAGTACACGATTGCCCGCGGCGACACCGTCAGCGCGATTGCCGGCCGCTTCGGTTTGGATACCGGCGAAATCCTCAAGCTGAACAACCTGCAGGCCAACACCGTCATTTACCCGGGGCAGAAACTAAAGCTGTCCGGTTCGGCTGCACCTGCGGCCCCCGCACCTGCGGCTGCCCCGGCTGCTCCGGCACCTGCTGGTGGAGCAACGTACACGGTGAAGCCGGGCGACACCCTCGGTGCGATCGCAGCAAAGCACAACGTGGCCCTTTCCGACGTCTTCACCTGGAACAATCTCTCCATGCGCTCCATCATCTACCCGGGGCAGAAGATCAAGGTGGGTGGCGGCGATTCCACGCCTGCTCCCGCGGCGGCCCCGGCCCCCGCCCCGGCCGCACCTGCGCTGGCCGCCACCTCAGCACCGGCAACCGGCTCCTACACGATCAAAGCCGGAGACACGCTGTCGGCGATTGCATCCCGGCACGGGGTAAAGCTGTCTGACCTGCTCTCGGCGAACAAGCTGGGCATGACCAGCATCATCTACCCTGGCAGCAAGCTGGCCATTCCCGACGGCTCCGGCCAGTCGGATCCGCAGCCGGCTGCTGCGGCCCCGCAGCCTGCTGCCGCGCCCCTGGTGCCCAGCTCCTTCCTGGGCTTCAGCTACCCGGCTGCCGTGGTCAGCTCGGCCAATGAAAACAAGGCCCTGCTGAACGCCTCCCCCGTTCCCTCGCGGGATGAAATGAAGAACATCGTTGCCGATACGGCACGCCGGATGGGAGTGGATCCTTCCCTGGCCCTCGCCTTCGCCTTCCAGGAATCCGGTTTCAACCAGCGCGCCGTGTCACCGGCCAACGCCATCGGCACCATGCAGGTCATTCCCAGTTCCGGGCAGTGGGCCTCAGACCTGGTGGGCCGGAAGCTGAACCTGTTGGACCCCTACGACAATGCCACAGCCGGCATCGCCATCATCCGGCAGTTGCTGGCCACCAGCAAGGACCAGGACACCGCCATTGCCGGGTACTACCAGGGCCAGTACTCGGTGAGCAAGTACGGCATGTACGACGACACCAAGGCCTACCTCGCTGCCATCAAGGCGCACCAGAAGAACTTCGGCTGAGCGGGCCGCCGGCCAGTTCCTGAGTGCGGGTCCGAACCGTTACCGGTTCGGACCCGTTTTCGTGTCGGACGCGTTTTGCTGCGGGATTAGGATCGTATGGTGCAGGAACACGTGTCAGACCCAGTTGCAGGGACCCTGGTGGACAACCGTTATGCAGTCACCTCCAGGCTTGCCCGTGGCGGAATGTCCACCGTCTACCTGGCCATAGACCAAAGGCTGGACCGTGAGGTGGCGCTGAAGGTGCTGCACCCCCACCTCGCTGCTGACGGGAACTTCCTGGACCGGCTGGGCCGGGAGGCAAAGGCGGCCGCCCGGCTGTCGCATCCGCACGTGGTGGGTGTCCTTGACCAGGGCAATGACGGCAACACGGCCTACCTCGTAATGGAGTACATCAAGGGCCACACGCTGAGGGACGTTCTCAGGGAAAGGGGTGCCCTGCCTCCCCGGCTGGCGCTGGCACTGATCGATCCGGTGGTGGAGGGCCTGGGCGCGGCACACGCTGCCGGCTTTATCCACCGTGACGTCAAGCCCGAGAACGTCCTGATCGCCGATGACGGCAGGATCAAAATAGGCGACTTTGGACTTGCCCGTGCCGTTACCAGTTCAACCAGCACCGGGGCCCTGCTCGGAACGGTGGCCTATATCTCCCCGGAACTGGTCCTGGGCAAGCCGGCAGACGCCCGCAGCGACGTCTACTCCGTGGGCATCATGTTGTATGAGATGTTGACCGGCAGGCAGCCGTTCGAGGGCGAAGTCCCCATCCAGGTGGCCTACCAGCACGTCAACGGAACCGTGGGCCCGCCATCGGACCTGGTGCCGGGGCTGGCCGGGGAAGTGGACGAACTGGTGCAGTGGTGTACTGCCAATGATCCGGAAAACCGGCCGGTGGACGGCAATGCCCTGCTGCAGGAACTGCGCCACATCCGGACCAACCTCACTGATGCCGAACTGGACCTGCTGCCTCCTGCAGCCGCTGCGGCCGCGTCCCAGCACCAGACCGAGGTCCTGGCACGGCGCAGCAACCCCACAACGCTGATGCCTCCCGCCCGGCCCGCCGCCCCTGCCTACCCGCCCGGCCGGCAGGAGGCACCGGCCCCGTCGGCATCGGCGGGCCCTGCCGCCCAGGTGCCATATCACCAACGGCCCGGATTAGCATTGCCCGACGACGACGATGCGGACAGCGGGTGGTCTCCCCCGCCGCGGCTGGGCAAGCGGGCCCAGCGCCGGGCGGACAAGGAAAGCGGGAAACTCCGCGCCCTTGCCGCTGCCACGCCGGTGCGCACGCTTCGGGAGGGAAATCCCCGCCGCCGCGGCATCCTTTGGGTCCTGGTCCTCATCATCGCCGCACTCCTGGCGACGGGCGCCGGCTGGTTTTTCGGAATGGGTCCGGGCGCCGCGGCCGCCGTACCGGCGGTCGCCAACAAGACTGTGGCGCAGGCCCAGCAGTTGCTGGGCGGAGTGGGCTTCCGCTCCACTACGAGCGATGTCTTCGACGACGAGGTGCCCACCGGGGTGGTAGTGGGCACGGACCCCGCCGCGGGGACGGAGATCCGGAAGTTCCAGCCGGTTTCCCTGCTGGTTTCAAAAGGTCCCCAGCTTTTCCCCTTGCCGAAACTCACGGGCGGAACCTTGTCTGAGGCGAAGACCTCCCTCAACTCCGATGGCATGGCCCTGGGCACTGTCACTGAACAGTTCGATGAACAGGCGGCTGCTGGAACCGTCATGTCGCAGGACCCTGCCGCGGGCACGCCTGCCCGCCACGGCACCCCCGTTGCGATCGTGGTTTCCAAGGGCCCGCAGCCCATCGCCGTCCCTTCGGTGGTCGGGAAATCCGGGGACGACGCCGTGGCGGCACTGAAGGCAGCAGGCCTCACTGCCAAAGTAGCCCCGGAGGCGGTGTTTGACCGGAACATCCCGGAGGGCGCCGTCGTCAGCCAGTCCCCCGCCAACGGGACACTGACCCGGGGTGGCACTGTTACCCTGACCATTTCCAAGGGCCCCAGGATGGTGGCGGTGCCGAGCTACATCGGCAAGCAGGCAACTGAAGCGCGCAAGGCGCTGGAAGCACTCGGCTTCCAGGTCCGGGTGAACAACATTTTGGGCGGCTTCTTCGGCACGGTGAGGGACCAGTCGCCGGTGAACCGGGAAGTTCCGGAGGGCTCAGTCATCACCATCACCGTGGTGTAGCCCCCTGTCTTTCAATGAAAAAGGGTGGGCCGGCAGTGCCGGCCCACCCTTTTACTGCCCTGGTCCTAGTGCTTGGCGAGGGCGCCGGCCACCAGGAACGCCATCTCAAGGGACTGCATGTGGTTCAGGCGGGGATCGCAGACGGACTCGTAGCGGTCCAGGAAGGCCTCCTGGTCGATCGGGTCCGCGCCACCCAGGCACTCCGCGACGTCATCGCCGGTCATCTCGACGTGCAGGCCGCCCGGTACCGTCCCAAGCCCGTGGTGCACCTCGAAGAAGCCGCGCACCTCGTCAATGACGTCGTCGAAATTGCGCGTCTTGTAACCGTTGGGCGACGTGACGGTGTTGCCATGCATGGGGTCCGTCACCCACAGGACCTGTGCGCCGGAGGCGGTGACCTTTTCGACGACGGCCGGCAGTTTTTCGCGGATGTTGCCGGCGCCCATACGGGTAATGAAGGTGAGCCGGCCGGGTTCGCGGTCCGGATCCAGCTTGTCGATCAGGCGGAGGGCGTCATCACCGGTGGTGGACGGCCCGAGCTTGACGCCGATCGGGTTGCGCACCCGTGAAAGGAAGTCGACGTGGGCGTGGTCCAGCTCGCGGGTGCGCTCCCCGATCCAGAGGAAGTGGGCCGACGTGTCGTACGGGAAGCCGGTGCGGGAGTCGATGCGGGTGAGGGCGCGTTCGTAGTCGAGCAGCAGGGCCTCGTGGCTTGCGAAGAACTCAACCCGCTTAAGTGCTTCGAAATCGGCGCCGCAGGACGCCATGAACTTGATGGCCCGGTCGATGTCGCGGGCCAGCGACTCATAGCGGGCGTGGGCCGGGTTCTCGGTGAAGCCCTTGTTCCACTGGTGCACGGAGCGCAGGTCCGCGAAGCCGCCCTGGGTGAAGGCCCGGATGAGGTTCAGCGTGGATGCGGAAGTGTGGTAGGCACGCAGCATCCTCGACGCGTCGTGGCCGCGTGACTCGGGGGTGAAGTCGTAGCCGTTGACGATGTCGCCGCGGTAGGCGGGCAGGGTCACTCCGTTACGGGTTTCGTCATTGGAGGAGCGGGGCTTGGCGAACTGGCCGGCCATCCGGCCCATCTTGATAACCGGCATTGCTGCGCCGTAGGTAAGCACCACGGCCATCTGGAGGATGGTTTTGACCCGGGCGCTGATCTTGTCAGCCGTGGCGGCCTCGAATGTTTCGGCGCAATCACCGCCCTGCAGCAGGAACGCCTTGCCTTGGGCGGCAGCAGCCAGGCGCTCGCGCAGCACGTCCACTTCGCCGGCGAACACCAGCGGCGGCAGGACGGAGAGTTCTTTCACCGAAGCCTCAAATACATCCCGGTCCTGCCAACTGGGCTGCTGGGAAATGGGAAGGTCCCGCCAGTGGTCCAGTCCGGGATAGTTTGCCGCTCCGCTCTGGGCGGTGCTGGACAGCGAAAAGGCGGGTTTTGCAGATAGCTCAGTCACCCTCTAAGACTAACGGCAGGGCGGCACCACCGGGCACCGGGCCGTCACGCTGACCGCCGCCGCCGTCACAACTGCGGCGCGCCCCGTGGAAGGTCCGGCTACCCCGTCGCCGATGTTCCGGCGTCGTCCCCGGCGTCGTCGCGGGCACCGGGCTGCGGTACGGACGGTCCTCCGGCGCCTGGCTCCGGGACAAAACCATTGTCGGCGGCCACCGGAGCGGCAAGCGGTTCGGCTGCAGCCACGGGTTCTCCGGGCTTGCCGGCGAGCCGAAGCTTCACCACGGCGGCGTACTCGTCCACGTACTCCTGCCCGGAAAGCCTCATCAGCTGGGACATGATCTCATCCGTGACCTTGCGCTGGACCGTCCTGTCCTCTGCCTGCTCACGGTACTGGCTGAAGTCCAGCGGTTCGCCGAAGATCATCCCGATCCGGCGGATGTTGGGCAGCCGTTTGCCGATGGGCTGGACCTTGTCAGTGCCGATCATGGCAACCGGAATCACTGGGACGCCGGCCTGCAGGGCAAGCCTGGCCACGCCCACCTTGCCGCGGTACAACCGCCCGTCGGGGCTGCGCGTGCCCTCGGGGTAAATGCCCAGCAGGCCGCCTGCGTTAAGTACTTCCATCCCGGCATTCAGGGATGCGGCAGAGGCAGCGCCTCCGGACCGGTCCATGGGCAACTGGTTGGTGAGGCGGAAGAACGCGGCAGTCAGCCTGCCCTTGATTCCGGTGCCCGTGAAGTACTCGGACTTGGCCAGGAAGACCACGGGCCGCCGCACCATGAGTGGCATGAAGATGGAATCGGAGAATGAAAGGTGGTTGGAGGCGATGATGGCGGCCCCCTGCGCGGGAATATTGTCCAGGCCCTTGACCCAAGGCCGGAACAGCAGCTTGATCACCGGACCGAGGAAGATCCTTTTCATAACCCAATAGAACACGTGGTGAACCTCTCCGGAAGGCAGCCCCCGGGCCCTGCGTCGGGCCTGGCCAGCGAGTCAATGCAACCCTACTCTAGTGAGATTTGGCGGGAACAGTGACACGATGGAGTCATGACTGAAAGCAGCATCCCGACCCGGCCGGCCGCTTTCAGTTATCCAGGCCACGGGGCCAATGCCCGCATCGGGGTAGCCATATGCCACGGCTTCACGGGCAGTCCGCTGAGCATCATGCCGTGGGCGCAGCACCTGGCGGAGCTGGGGTACGCCGTATCCGTCCCCCTGCTGCCGGGGCACGGCACGGACTGGCGCCAGCTTGCGCGGACAAGCTGGAAAGACTGGTACCGCAGCTACGAAACGGCCCTCCTGGATCTCTCGGGGCGCACCGATGCCTGCTTCGCCGCGGGTCTGTCCATGGGCGGTGCCATTGCACTGCTTGCGGCGTCCCGCCACCACGTGGCCGGTGTCAGTGTGGTCAACCCCGGGCTGAGCTTCTACGACCGGCGGGTGCGGATCATAGGACTCCTCAAATACTTCCAGCGGACCACGGTTCCCATTCAGGAGGACCAACCCACGGCACCCGCGACGGACGACGGCGACTATTCGCTGACTCCGCTGGCTGCCGTGCATGAGCTGAAGAAACTGTTCGGGGCGGCAGTGCGCGGCCTGCCCCGGGTGGACGCCCCGGTCCAGGTCTTCAAGTCGCGCACTGACGCCGTTGTTCCGCCAACATCGCTGGCGCTGCTGCGCAAAGGGCTGGCCGGACACCTCGCGGAAGTGACGGACCTTGCCAGCAGCGGACATGTGGCTACTCTTGACGTTGACGCGCCCGTAATTTTCGCCCGGTCGGCAGAATTCGTCGCCGCCCACGCCCGCCGCACCAGCACCTTGGAGACGACATGACGTCCGGTCCGGACCACAGCCCCTTCAGCAGTGCCTTCAGCGGCGAAGGGCCCCGCACGGGAGTCGTCCTGTCCCACGGCTTCACGGGGAGCCCCCATGGCCTGCGCGCCTGGGCCATGGCCTTCGCCGCGGCCGGTTTCGCCGTCCGGATGCCGTTGCTGCCGGGCCACGGGACCAGTTGGCAGGACCTTGCCCGAACCCGCTGGCAGCAATGGCACGGCGCCCTGGATGACGCCTTCCTGGAACTGGACGCCGAGTGTGACCAGGTCTTCGCGGCGGGCCTTAGCATGGGCGGGGCCCTGGCCCTGCGCATCGCGGCCACCCGGCCGGTCGCCGGAGTCCTCCTGGTGAACCCCGGCCTGGTGATTGACGATCCCCGGGCGTCGCTGGCCGGGCTCCTCAAACTGGTGCTGAAAAGCACCCCGTCCATCGGCAATGACATCCTCAAGGCAGGTGTGGACGAGGGCGCGTATGCCCGCACCCCTGTGGCCGCGGCCCATGAGCTCAACAAAATGTTTAAGGACACTGTCCGGCTCCTCCCACGGGTCACGGCACCTGTCCAGGTGTACCGTTCCGCTGTGGACCATGTGGTGTCCGATGCCAGCATGGATGTCCTCCGGCGGGGCCTGGCACATGCGCCCCTGGAAGTGGTCCGGCTGGAGAACAGCTACCACGTCGCCACGCTGGACAACGACGCCGACCGCATCTTCGAGGGGTCGGTGGACTTTATCCGCCGGGTGCTGGCATCCGGGCCCGCCAGCCCGGCCGGACCGGGACAGGAGGTCCGCAGTGAACAGGCCTGATTCGGAGCAGCCGGACCAGGGTGCCAACCAGGACGACGCCGTATGGCTTGACTTGGTGGCGCGGCTCGAATCGGACACCGTGGCCATTCGGCCCGACACCCCTGTATCCGGGGAGCAACCGCCCACCGGGATTGTGCCCAATGGAACTGTGCCCCATGGAACCGGGCACAATGAAACTGCGCCCACCGGAAGTGGACCTACCGCGCCCGAAACGCCTGGCCCGTCCTCCTTCCGCGACTTCGATCCCTTGGGCCTGGCCGGGAGGCCGCCGGCCGAACCGTCTGCGGCGCAGCGCCAGGCGCCAGGTGGGCCGGACGGTCCTACGGCAAGCGGGTCCCCGGAGGGACCGCGGGACTATGAGGTGGACGACGACGGCGAGGAGTTCGTGCCGGAGGAACCGCCCAGCCTGGCCGGCACCGATCCCCTGACCATGCTGGCCTGGCTCGGCGCCGTAGGTGGACCGGTGGCGCTGCTGCTGTCGGCAATGTTCTGGCGCACGGCGCCCCTGCTGGCCATCGTCGGCATTGTTGCCGTGTTCGTGCTGGGGACGGTGTACCTGATCATGAAGCTGCCCGAAGAAAAGAACGGCGACGACGACGGCGCGAGGGTCTAGCGCAGCTCCTCCTGGGCCACCGCCGGACCAGCCGCCGTCGTCAATTGCGGACGCGGCTGCTGACGCGCGAAAGGTCGGCCGCGCCGATGAGGCCCGCGTTGGGGCCCAGGGCCGCCAACTCGATCCCTGCGGCCGGGCGGAATCCGCGGCCCGTCAGGTTCCGCGCGAACGCTTTGCGGGCCGGCTCCACCAGCAGGTCGCCCGCCGAGCAGAGCCCGCCGCCGATAACGAAGAGGCCCGGGTCCAGCGCCGCCGCCAGGTTGGCCAGCCCCAGGCCGAGCCATTCGCCAACTTCCTCGATCAGCTCCCGTGAGGCGGGATCGCCGGCCAGGGCCAGTTCGGTCACGATGGCTCCGGTGATGGCCTCGGGATGTCCGCCCACGGCTGCCAGCAGGTCGTGGGCCACCGGCGAGTTCGACCGGGCGAGGAGCCTGGCTTCGCGGCCCAGGGCGTTGCCGGAGGCGTATTGTTCCCAGCATCCGCGGTTGCCGCATTCGCAGCGGTGGCCTCCGGGCATGATGATCTGGTGGCCGAACTCCCCTGCCACGCCGAACCGGCCACGTTCCACCCTGCCGTCCATCACCATGGCGCCCCCGATGCCGGTGCCCAGCGTGATGCAGACCAGCCGGTCCTCTCCCTGCCCGGCGCCAAAGCGCCATTCGGCCCAGGCCGCGGCGTCGGCGTCGTTGGTCAGCAACACCGGACGGCGGAGGAGCCGCTGGAGGTTCTCACGCAGCGGTTCGTTGCGCCAGGCCAGGTGCGGGCTGAAGAGCACGGTTCCACCGGCCAGGTCCATCCACCCCGCAGCACCGATGCCCACGGACCAGATGCGGTGCCCCCGGCCGAGTTCCTCCACCAGTTCCACGATGACCTGCTCCACTGCCCGTGGGTCGGTGCCCGGGGTGGACCGGCGGGCTTCACTGAGGATCCTGCCTTCCGCGTCCACCACCCCGGCGGCCACCTTGGTCCCCCCGATGTCTATGCCGATGGCCAGCCCCTTGCGGCCAAGGCGAAGGTGCCCGCCCACACTTCCGTGCAACTGTCCGGCGCGGTACGTGGCGGGACGGCGGCGCCAGGGCGCTGGTCTTTTGAGGGGGCCGGCCTGATCGCCGGACGACGGTCCGTACATAGTGCACCATTCTAGGCGGGCGGAAGGATTGTCTTGACATACAGTCCCCCATGCAGCGCCCATTGACGGCTAAGTTACTCGCCAGTAGGTTTGTGTACTGCACAGTTCCGGCAGGGGTACTAGTCTTTAGGCAAACCCCTGCGCGGGACTTCAGATATCAAAGGAGCTATAGTGCGCGAATTCAGTGTTCCGCCCCTGGTTGTTGTCCCTCCGGAAACCAACATCACCGACCTGGTGCTGCGGCAGGCAGCCAAGCCCAGCAACCCGGCACTGTTTTCCCGCCTGGACTCCGCAGGCTCGTGGCGCGACGTGTCCGCCACCGAGTTCCTCGCCGACGTGAAGGCGCTGGCCAAGGGGCTCATCGCCAGTGGGGTGGGGGCGGGCGACCGCGTTGGCATCATGTCCCGCACCCGTTACGAGTGGGCACTCGTGGACTTCTCCATCTGGTTCGCCGGGGCTGTGTCGGTGCCCATCTATGAAACCTCGTCCCCTTCCCAGGTTGCCTGGAACCTGGGCGATTCCGGCGCTGTGGCGGCATTCGGCGAGTCCGCCCATCACGAAAACGTCATCCGGCAGGCCGTCACCGCCGAAGGACTCACGGCAGTGCAGCATGTGTGGCAACTCGAGGGCCAAGGCCTCGACAGCCTTCGCGAGGCAGGCCGCGACGTCAGCGATGAAGAGCTGGAGTCACGACGCAGTGCAGCCGGCCTCCACGACATTGCCACGATCATTTACACGTCGGGCACCACAGGGCGTCCCAAAGGCTGCGAACTCACGCACGGCAACTTTGTGGAGCTGTCCGACAACGCACTGGCCATCATCGGTGAAATCGTCCACGAGAACGCCAAGACCATCATGTTCCTCCCGCTGGCCCACGTGTTTGCCCGCTTCATTTCGGTGCTGGCCATGGCGGCCGGTACCACCGTGGCCCACACTCCGGACATCAAGAACCTCCTGGCCGACCTGCAAAGCTACGAGCCGACATTCATCCTTGCGGTGCCCAGGGTCTTTGAAAAGGTCTACAACTCCGCGCTGACCAAGGCGGAGGACGGCGGCAAGGGCGCCATCTTCCACCGCGCCGCCGAAACTGCCATCGCGTTTTCCAAAGCCCGCCAGGACGGACACGTGGGGCTGGGCCTGAAGCTGCGGCACGCACTGTTCGACAAACTGGTGTACGGCAAGCTGCGGGCGGCGATGGGCGGACACGTTGCCCACGCGGTGTCCGGCGGCGGCCCGCTTGGCGAGCGGCTGGGACATTTCTTCCAGGGCATCGGGATGCAGGTGCTGGAGGGCTATGGCCTCACCGAGACCACCGCCCCCATCACGGTCAACACCCCGTCCCGGATCAAGATCGGTTCGGTGGGCAAGCCCCTCCCGGGAAACGCCGTGAAGATTGCCGACGACGGCGAGATCCTGGCCAAGGGGGTCTGCGTGATGCGGGGCTACTACCGGCGGGACGACCTCACAGCAGAGGCGTTCACCGATGGCTGGTTCCACACCGGTGACATCGGCCGGCTGGACGATGAAGGCTTCGTCTGGATCACCGGCCGCAAGAAGGAGATCATCGTCACCGCGGGCGGCAAGAACGTCATCCCCGCGTTGCTCGAAGACCAGATCCGTGCCGACGCCCTAGTGTCGCAGGTCCTGGTGGTGGGTGACAACAGGCCGTTCATCGGGGCCCTGGTGACCCTCGACCAGGAAGCGCTGCCAGGGTGGCTCCAGCGCCACGGCCTTCCGGCGGACACTACCCTTGAGCAGGCGGCGGGCAACCCGGTAGTGAAGGCAGCAGTGCAGGACCTGATTACCGCGGCAAACACCTCAGTTTCCCAGGCCGAGGCCATCAAGTCCTTCCGCATCGTCCCGGCAGACTTCACCGAAGCCTCCGGGCACCTGACCCCCTCCATGAAGGTGAAGCGGGCGCAGGTGATGAAGGACTTCGAAACCGTCATCGAGGAGATGTACTCCGCGCCGCGTTCCTGACGTCCCACAACAAAGGAAGGGTCCTTCACCTTGTGAAGGACCCTTCCTTTGTTGTGCAGCCTTACCCTACTGTTCGATGACCAGCAGCAGGTCCCCGCCCTGGACCTGCTCCACCGCTGAGATGGCCAGGCGGGAAACCTTGCCGCCCACCGGCGTCGTGATGGACGCCTCCATCTTCATGGCCTCGATGGTTGCCACCGTGTCACCCGCGTTGACGGAATCGCCGGGCTTGACCGTGACGGTAACGGCACCGGCGAACGGTGCGGCCACCTGCCCGGGCTGGGCGGGATCGGCCTTCTCGGCGGCCTTGACGTTGCTGACCACCGACCGGTCGCGCACCATGACCGGGCGGGACTGGCCGTTGAGGGTGCACATGACGGTGCGCATGCCCTTCTCGTCCGGCTCCGAGACCGCCTCCAGGGAAGCAATCAGCCGGACACCGCGCTCCAGCTGGATCTCGTGCTCGGTGCCGCGCTGCAGCCCGTAAAGGTAGTCGCGGGTATCCAGCACGGAGATGTTGCCGTAAGTCTCCACGCTCTTCAGGTAGTCCTTGGTGGGACCGTCGAAGAGCAGCCGGTTCAGCGTGCGCTGGCGGGTCTTGGAATCGGACTTCAGTGCGGCGCTGTCCTCGGCGCTGAGTTCCACGTCGCGGACCTTCACGCTGCGGCCCTGGAGGGCCTTGGTGCGGAAGGGCTCCGGCCAGCCTCCGGGAGGATCACCGAGCTCGCCGGACAGGAAGCCGATCACGGAGTCCGGAATGTCGTAGTTCTGCGGATTCGCCTCAAAGTCAGCGGGATCGGCGTTCAGGCCCACCAGGTGCAGGGCGAGGTCGCCCACTACCTTAGACGACGGCGTCACCTTGACCAGGTGCCCCAGGATGCGGTCCGCGGCGGTGTACATGTCCTCGATGGCTTCGAACCGCTCCCCCAGCCCCAGCGCCATGGCCTGCTGGCGCAGGTTGGACAGCTGGCCGCCCGGGATCTCGTGCTTGTACACGCGGCCGGTGGGGCCGGGCAGGCCCGACTCGAACGGTGCGTACACGCGGCGGACGGCCTCCCAGTACGGCTCGAGCGAGCTGACGGCGTCCAGGCTGATGCCGGTGTCCCGTGGAGTGTGGGCAAGGGCGGCGACAAGGGCCGACGCCGAGGGCTGGCTGGTGGTGCCGGCCAGGGATGCGGAAGCAACGTCCACGGCATCCACACCCGCGTCGACGGCGGCCAGCAGCGTGGCCAGCTGGCCACCGGCGGTGTCGTGCGTGTGCAGGTGGACCGGCAGGTCGAACCGTTCGCGGAGGGCAGCCACGAGCCTGGCGGCAGCTGCGGGACGGAGCAGGCCGGCCATATCCTTGATCGCCAGGATGTGGGCTCCGGCGTCGACGATCTTCTGGGCCAGCTGGAGGTAATAGTCCAGCGTGTAGAGTTTCTCCTCCGGGTCCAGCATGTCGCCCGTGTAGCAGAGGGCCACCTCGGCGACGGCGGTGCCGGTGGCGCGCACGGCACGGATGGCCGGTGCCATCTGGCTGACGTCGTTCAGGGCGTCGAAAATGCGGAAAATGTCAATGCCGGTGGCGGCCGCCTCGTTGACGAACGCCTCGGTGACCTCCTCCGGGTACGGTGTGTAGCCAACGGTGTTCCGGCCGCGCAGCAGCATTTGGATGCAGACGTTCGGCATGGCGGCGCGCAGGGCAGCGAGCCGGTCCCAGGGGTCCTCCCCCAGGAAGCGCAGCGCGACGTCATAGGTTGCTCCACCCCAGGCTTCCACGGACAGCAGCTGTGGAAGGAGCGCCGTGACGGCCGGACCGGCGGCAACGAGGTCCCGGGTGCGGACGCGGGTGGCCAGCAGGGACTGGTGCGCATCGCGGAAGGTGGTGTCCGTGACGGCCACGGCGTTCTGCTCCCGCAGCGCCTTCGCGAAGCCTTCCGGCCCCAGCTCGAGGAGTTTCTGGCGCGAACCCGGTGCTGCCGTTATGCCTTTTACGTCAGGCAGCTTCCGGGCGGGATTGGAGTGCACGGTCAATTCACCGTTGGGCTTGTTGACGGTGACGTCGGCCAGCCAGGTGAGGAGCTTCGTGCCGCGGTCTGCCGAAACGCGGGCCTTGAGCAATTCCGGGCGCTGGTCAATGAAGTTCGTGGCCACATCCCCGGCGATGAAGTCGGGATCGTCCAGCACTGCCTGGAGGAAGGGGATGTTCGTGGAGACACCGCGGATGCGGAATTCGGCCAGGGCACGGCGGGCCCGGGCCACTGCTGCCGGGTAGTCCCGGCCGCGGCAGGTGAGCTTGACCAGCATGGAATCAAAGTGGGGGCTGATTTCGGCGCCGGAGTAGACCGTACCGCCGTCCAGCCGCACGCCGGCACCGCCGGCCGAACGGTAACCGGTGATCTTTCCGACGTCGGGCCGGAAACCGTTTGCGGGATCTTCCGTGGTGATGCGGCTCTGCAGTGCTGCGCCGCGCAGCTTGACGGAGTCCTGTGACAGGCCAAGGTCGGCGAGGGTCTCGCCGGAGGCGATCCGCATCTGGGCCTGGACCAGGTCCACGTCCGTGACTTCCTCGGTGACCGTGTGCTCCACCTGGATGCGCGGGTTCATTTCGATGAAGACGTGCTGGCCTGCCCGCTCGCCTTCTGTGTCCACCAGGAACTCGACGGTACCGGCGTTGACGTAGTTCAAGGCCTTGGCGAACTTCACCGCATCGCGGTAGAGGGCCTGGCGGATGCCTTCATCCAGGTTGGGGGCCGGAGCGATCTCGATGACCTTCTGGTGCCGCCGCTGGATGGAACAGTCGCGCTCGAAAAGGTGCATGACGTTGCCTTCGGCGTCCGCGAGGATCTGCACCTCGATGTGCCGCGGGCGCAGGACAGCCTGCTCCAGGAACATGGTGGGGTCACCGAAAGCCGCGTCCGCTTCGCGCATGGCCGATTTCAATGCCTCGGGCAGGGCCTCGCGGGTATCCACGCGGCGCATGCCGCGGCCGCCGCCGCCTGCCACAGCCTTGGCGAAGATGGGGAATCCGATCTCATCGGCCGCGGCCAGGAGCTCGTCCAGGTCCTTGGACGGCTCGCTGGACTTCAGGACCGGCACACCCGCCTCGCGGGCCGCCTTCAGTGCGGCAACCTTGTTGCCCGCAAGCTCCAGCACCTCGGCGGGCGGACCCACGAAGGTGATGCCGGCTTCCTTGGCCGCACGCGCCAGGTCCGGGTTTTCCGACAGGAAGCCGTAGCCCGGGTAGATGGCGTCCGCGCCGGACTCCTTGGCCACCCGTACCACTTCTGCGACGTCGAGGTATGCCCGGACGGGGTGGCCTTCCTCGCCAATCAGGTACGCCTCGTCCGCTTTCTGGCGGTGGATCGAGTTTCGGTCCTCTTGGGGAAAAACGGCAACGGTCTTGGCGCCCAGCTCGTAGCCGGCGCGGAAGGCCCTGATCGCGATTTCACCGCGGTTGGCCACCAGAATTTTGGAAAACATGCTTCTCCTGCATCATTGCGGGGTGGATCGATGAGTGGTCACAGTGTCTAGGACCTACAAGGACAAACACAAATCTTTGTGGCAACAGTCACAGATTTTCCCGTCATGTCCCGATCGCTTTCAGCCTGGCTGGCGGAAACCGCCCCGGCAGCACAGTCGGTGCCATGCCGACGCCCGGTAAAGCAGGATTCGCCGACGCATCAACATATGATGAGTAGGGCGGCAGGACCGTCCGGCTTCGGCTCTGCCGAGGCAAACATTACCCCCAACACGGCATCCGGCGTTAGGTTTTGGTCTCTCAAGTGCAAGTAGTCAGCATCAGCAGCCTCAAGGGTGGAGTCGGCAAGACTTCCGTCACCACAGGATTGGCGTCTGCGGCGCTTGCCGCCGGAGTCCGCACGCTGGTGGTGGACCTGGATCCGCACGCCGACGCCACCACGGCCCTCGGCGTACAGCCGGGCGACCAGTTGGATATCGGCCGGATGCTGAAGAGCCCACGAAGGGCGAAACTGGCCGGGAACGTGGTGCGCAGCAGCTGGGCTGACCGCACCCCCTCCAACGGCGCCGGGCCCGCTGTCCTGGATGTCGCCGTCGGCTCTGCCTACACCGGAATCTACGACCGGCCGGACCTTGGCCGCCGGGACCTCCGCAGGCTTTCCGCCGTGCTCGCCGGCACGGAAGAGTACCAGCTTGTCCTCATCGATTGCCCGCCGTCACTCAACGGCCTGACGCGCATGGCGTGGGCCGCCAGCGACAAGGTCGCCCTGGTTGCCGAACCTGGCCTGTTCTCGGTTGCCGGCACGGAACGCACCATGCGGGCCATCCAGCTGTTCAAGCAGGAGTTTGCGCCCAATCTGTCACCGGCGGGCATCGTGGCCAACCGCGTCCGCAGCGGCTCTTCCGAGCACACCTACCGCCTGGCGGAGATGGAGTCCATGTTCGGCGAACTCCTCCTGAGCCCGCGGATTCCCGAACAGGCCAACTGGCAGCAGATCCAGGGCGCGGCGCACCCCGTCCACCACTGGCCCGGGGATTCAGCCAAGTCCGCGGCCGGGTTGTTCGACGAACTGCTGTCCACCCTGATGGCGTCCGGCAAGGGCCTGCGCAGCCGCGCCCGCTAGGACCTCACGTCTTAAACAATCAGGGCGGCCCTCCAACTGGAGGGCCGCCCTGATTGTTTACGTGTAAGAACCGGTCAGCTGATCTTCCGGGCAGCGCGCCGTTTGCTCAGTTCATCGTCCGGAAAGGACTGCTCGGCGGCATGCTCGCTGGGCAGGGACGCGAGGCTGCCTTCCACCTCGCGCCAGACGCGTCCCACGGCAATGCCGAAAACGCCTTGGCCGCCCTGCACCAAATCAATGACTTCGTCCGCGGACGTGCACTCGTAGACACTGGCGCCGTCGCTCATGAGCGTGATCTGGGCCAGGTCCTCGACGCCGCGTTCCCGGAGGTGTTCAACGGCGGTGCGGATCTGCTGAAGGGAAACGCCGGTGTCGAGGAGCCGCTTGACCACCTTGAGCACCAGGATGTCCCTGAATCCGTACAACCGCTGGGAGCCGGATCCTGCCGCGCCGCGGACGGCCGGCTCAACCAGGCCCGTCCGGGCCCAGTAATCGAGCTGGCGGTAAGTAATGCCTGCTGCCTTGCAGGCCGTAGGACCGCGGTAGCCGGCGTCCTCGTCCAGTACGGGAAGGTCCTCGGTGAACAGGAGGCCCTGGGCACCGCTCACGGGCACAGCAACACCAGCCGTGGGCTGTTTCAGCCCGCCTGCTTCGCCTTTGGGACTCACCTGGATCCTCCTTGTCGTACGCTCCCGGGAACTTGTAACGGCAAGCCTTGGCATGAAGACCATGCGTGTAATTATTCCGCGGGGCGCACTTTCCAGTGTGACTTGCGCGGCTGCCGTAAGCAAGGGAACTTGATACTTCGACGTTAGGCCCGGCAGGTCCCCAGGTCAAAGACCTTCGGGGGTTGGAAGAGGCGTGTCGAAACTTTCAGGCTTAACTTTAACCTTAACGTGACCTTAGCCGTCGAAATCCTCAGGTTCCACATCGTCAAGGAACTCACGGAAGCGGCGCAGTTCGCGCTCCTCATCCACGGTGGGGCCGGGCTCTGTATCCTCGCCTTCGTCGTGCTCAGTGATGCGGACGCCGGCCTCATCCATCACGGAGTCGGCGCACCAGATCCGGCACTTGGCGCGGAGCGCCACCGCAAGGGCATCAGACGCCCGCGAGCTCACCGTGGTCCCATTTTCGAACTGCAGCTGCCCGTAGAAGATGTTGTCCTCCACCGCGACGATGTTGACACTGACCACTGAGTGGCCCAGGGACTCCACGACGTCCACCAGGAGATCATGGGTCATGGGCCGGGGCGGGACCACACCCTGCTGGGCAAGGGCGATGGCGCTGGCTTCCGGGGTGCCGATCCAAATGGGGACGTGGCGTTCGCCGTGCATCTCCTTGAGCAGGACCAGCGGCTGGTTTGAAGGCAGTTCGATGCGAACGCCTACAATCTCGACTTCAATCATCAGATGTCCATGCGTGAGATGTGGTCCTGCACCAGGGCCCGGTGCAGGGTGAGGCAAAGATCGCTGATCTCGCGGGCCGCCTCTGCCGCGCGCGCCTGTGATGCAGAGTCCTTGCGCGAGGCAAGCGGCGCCACAGCGCGTTCCACCAGGCCGAATTCCCGTTCGGCCGCGGCCTGGAAAGGCCGCAGGTGCCTTGGTTCCAGCCCGTGGCTTTCCAGCTGGACGCACGCGCGGGCCACCTGGAGGGCATGTTCGTCGAACTGGCCGTTGCTGTGGCTGATGAGCCCGAAGCTCAGGAGCGACTGCAGCAGGGGCACGCTGGCGCCGGATTCGGTGCGGAGCTGTTCCTCGCTCAGTTTCCGGCCGCGGTTCTGAAGTTCGGCGGCCAGCTCGTCGGAGACTATGCGCGGGGAAACCACGACGCCGGGAGGCAGGTTCTCCGGCCGTTCCCCCCTGTCAATGGCGTCAAGGTAGTCCTTGATGACTTTCAGGGGCAGGTACTGGTCCCGCTGCAGGGCCAGTACAAAGCGCAGCCGCTCCACGTCACCGTCGGAATACTGGCGGTAGCCGGCAGGGGTGCGGCGTGGGTTGATCAGTCCCTTTTCCTCAAGGAACCGGATCTTCGACGCGGTCATGCCAGGGAAGTCGGCGCTCAGCTGGGCGAGAACTTCGCCAATGTTCAGGACCTGGGGGCCCCGGCGTTCCGGTTGTGCCATTGCCACAGGCAGCGGTCCCCGGGTCAGCTGCGGCCTGCAGCCGTGGCAGGGCTCAGGTAGAAGGTGAGGCGGAATTTGCCGATCTGGACTTCGCTGCCGGACCTCAGCTCCACGCGGTCCACGCGGTCGTGGTTGACGTAGGTGCCGTTGAGGCTGTTCATGTCCACGACTTCGAAGCTGCGTGCCGTGCGCCGGAATTCGACATGGCGGCGCGAAACCGTGACATCGTCCAGGAAGATGTCCGCGTCCGGGTGGCGCCCCGCGGTGGTCACGTCCGAATCCAGCAGGAACCGGGCGCCGGCATTCGGCCCGCTGTGGGCCACGAGGAGCGCGGAACCGGCGGGCAGGGCTTCCACCGAGTTGCGCTCTTCCGAGGACAGCCTGGGCGCGATGGTGGGTTCATCGGTGATGGGGGTCAGATGGATCGAGGTGGTCTCCGACGCCTTAGCCGCACCCGTGCCGTAATCCCCATCGGCAGGGTTGTGTCTGTGGCCAGCCATGGATTCCTCCTCTGTGACGCTGCAGGCGCAAACCTGCAGCCAACGTTTGCTCTCCGGCCCTGCCAGCAGGTCCGGCGCCGGCTCCCGATCCGGGGGCTGACGTGCGAAGACGCTTTGCCTGCGGCGCGGGGCCGGACCGGAATTACCGGTTAGCTTTAGCCTACCTGTTGTTCGTACTCGGATGCACTGAGCAGGGACTCAACTGCATCCGGTTCGGCGAGTTTGACCTCGATGAGCCAGCCGTCACCGTAGGGATCGGTGTTGATCAGGGCCGAATCGCTGTCCAGGGAGTCGTTCCGGGCCACCACTTCGCCGGAAACGGGTGCGTAGATGTCGCTCACGCTCTTGGTCGACTCGACCTCGCCCACCACTTCGTTCGCCGTAATCTTCGTGCCGACTTCGGGCATCTGGGCGTAGACGACATCTCCAAGGGCGTCCTGGGCAAAGTCGGTGATTCCCACGCGGACCACGCCGTCGGCATTCGGGGCCGTGACCCACTCGTGTTCGGCGGTGTAGGACAGGTCTTCGGGAATGTTGCTCATGGGTGGCCTTTCATCGGGGTACGCGCCAATGTCAAAAAGGGGCCCGTAAAACGGGCCGCCGCTGAAAGTATAGGCATAACTGCCGGGGCCGGCGCGGGCGTTTCTGACAAGATGGGACCCATGAGTGCAAGCACCGGTTCAGCATGCCGGGGACAGGAAAGGTAGGCCATGCCGGAACTGCCTGAAGTCGCCGGTCTGGCCGCGTTCCTTGATGAACAGCTGCGGGGCTGCGTTGTAGCGAAACTCCAGATTGTCTCGTTTGCCGTGCTCAAGACGGCCGATCCGCCGTTCAACGCCATCGAGGGCCGCACCGTGTCCGGTGTCCGCCGGTTCGGAAAGTTCATCAGCATTGACACGGACGGCATTTCCCTGGTGTTCCATTTGGCGCGCGCGGGCTGGGTGCGCTTCACGGACTCCCCCGCCGACAGCCAGCTCAGGATGGGCAAGGGCCTCATCGCAGTGCGGGCTGCTTTCTCCGGTCCCGACGGGCCGCGCGGGCTGGACCTGACGGAAGCGGGCACCAAGAAAAGCCTGGCCGTCTACGTCGTGCGGGATCCGCAGGACGTGCCGGGCATCGCCACGTTGGGCCCGGATCCGTTTACCGAGGCGTTCGACGCCGACATGCTGGCTGCGATCCTGGCCGGCAGTTCGCAGCAGGTCAAGGGACTGCTGCGCAGCCAAAGCGTGATCGCCGGCATCGGCAACGCTTACAGCGACGAGATCCTCCATGCCGCCCGGGTCTCTCCGTTCGCCATCGCCAAATCCCTGGACCGGGAGACGGTGCAGGTGCTGTACGACGCCATCCACAGCGTGCTGGGCGAGGCGCTGGCCGAAGCAGCCGGCAAGCCGCCCAAGGACCTCAAGGACGTCAAACGCAGCCACATGCGGGTTCACGCCCGGACCGGACAGCCCTGCCCCGTCTGCGGCGACACGGTACGGGAAGTCTCATTCGCGGACACTGCCCTTCAGTACTGCCCCACCTGCCAGACCAAAGGCAAGATCCTGGCCGACCGCAGGACTTCGAAGTTCCTGAAGTAGGAAGATCCGGCACCCAAGGCATCCCGCGGCTGCGGACGGTGTCGCGGGTGACCGGATTGCGGTTCGGGACCTCTGGCCCTGCCCCGGAACACCCCTGGGGCGTAGCGTCTTGACCAAG
The DNA here is from genome assembly GCF_019977375.1 of Arthrobacter sp. NicSoilB11. Taxonomy (NCBI): domain Bacteria; kingdom Bacillati; phylum Actinomycetota; class Actinomycetes; order Micrococcales; family Micrococcaceae; genus Arthrobacter; species Arthrobacter sp. NicSoilB11. The sequence continues at coordinate 1,733,934 of NZ_AP024657.1, read as the reverse complement.
GCTCGCATGTCTCGGTCACCACGAAGGGGTCACAATGCGCAGGTCCCGCCCCACAGTCATCGGAATGGCCTTGGCCCTCGCCCTCGGCGGTGGTCTCGGGGGCACGGCCCTGGTGCCCGCCGCGGCCGCCGTACCAGCGGTGGCGGTGCAGCGGAGCGGTCCGGCGTCGATGGCGGTCCAGCAGGCCGGTGACGACGCGATTGTCCAGCATTACGAGCAGCTCGGCGGCAGCGCATCGTTCCTCGGCACGCCAGTCGGGAGCGCGTACGACATCGCTGGGGGCCGCGCGCAGGATTACACGGCCGGCACCATCTACTGGAGCCCCGGCACCGGAGCCCACGAGGTCCATGGGGCAATCCGCGGACGCTATCTCGCCTTCGGCGGACCCGCAGGCCTCCTGGGCTTCCCACTCACCGACGAGACCGCCACCCCGGGCGCCGCCGGCCGATACAACGACTTCGCCGCAGGATCCATCTACTGGAGCCCCGCCACCGGAGCCCACGAAGTGCACGGGGCAATCCGCGGACGCTATCTCGCCTTCGGCGGACCCGCAGGCCTCCTGGGCTTCCCACTCACCGACGAGACCGCCACCCCGGGCGCCCCCGGCCGACACAACGACTTCGCCGCAGGATCCATCTACTGGAGCCCCGCCACCGGAGCCCACGAAGTGCACGGGGCAATCCGCGGACGCTATCTCGCCTTCGGCGGACCCGCAGGCCTCCTGGGCTTCCCACTCACCGACGAGACCGCCACCCCCGGCGCCCCCGGCCGATACAACGACTTCGCCGCAGGATCCATCTACTGGAGCCCCGCCACCGGAGCCCACGAGGTGCACGGGGCAATCCGCGGACGCTATCTCGCCTTCGGCGGACCCGCAGGCCTCCTGGGCTTCCCACTCACCGACGAGACCGCCACCCCGGGCGCCCCCGGCCGATACAACGACTTCGCCGCAGGATCCATCTACTGGAGCCCCGCCACCGGAGCCCATGAGGTGCACGGGGCAATCCGCGGACGCTATCTGGAGCTCGGCGGCCCGGCAGGCGTGCTCGGATTCCCGCTGACGGACGAGACAGGCACCCCCGACGGGGTCGGCCGGTACAACCACTTCAGCGGCTCGAATGCCGGCTCGTCGATCTACTGGTCGCCCGCCACCGGAGCCCACGAGGTGTACGGCGCAATCCGGGCCCAGTGGGCGGCCCTCGGCTGGGAGCGCAGCCGGCTCGGCTACCCAACCAGCGGCGAGTACGGCATCACGGGCGGCCGCCGCAATGACTTCCAGCACGGTTCGATCCTGTGGCACGCGGCCAGCGGCAGGATCGAGGTCATCTACACCAGCGTCCCGCCGGCGCTCCTGGGCGTGGATCTTGAGCGCATTCCGACTGCGCAGAAGGTTGTCGCGCTCACGTTCGACGCCGGCGCCAACGACGCCGGCCTCCGATCGATCCTCGCCACCCTCGCAGCCAACGGCGTCCCGGGCACGTTTTTCCTCACCGGAGACTGGGTCAACCAGTTCCCCTCCGACCCGGCGCTGATCTACAACGCGGGGCATCGGATCGGCAATCACTCCATGACCCACCCGGACTTTACCGCCCTGACGGACGCCCAGATCACGGCCGAGATCAGCAGCGCGCAGAGGACCATCGAGGCCGCTGGAGGCGACCCGCTCCCGTTCTTCCGCTTCCCGTTCGGCGCCCGCGATTCCCGCACGATTGCAGACGCCAACGCCGCCGGGTACGCGGCGATCCGGTGGACCGTCGACACCTTGGGTTGGCAAGGAACCATGAACGGAACGCGCGGCCCGGGCTTTGTCGTCCAGCGCATCATGGCTTCCGCACAGCCCGGGGAGATTGTCCTGATGCACCTCGGCTCGAACCCCGACGACGGTTCAACGCTCGACGCCGCGGCCCTCCCGCAGGTGATCTCCCAGCTCCGGGCGGCAGGCTACGGCTTCGTCACCCTCGACGCCGCCCTCGGCTAGCTGGGCCACCGACGGGCTGGTCCATATCCCACCAACGCAAAAGCCGCGGAAACCCTAAGGTTTCCGCGGCTTTCTGGTCGGGCTGACAGGATTTGAACCTGCGACCCCTTGACCCCCAGTCAAGTGCGCTACCAAGCTGCGCTACAGCCCGCTGGTTCCGCCGTTCTCCGCTGAACTCAACCCGAGGGTTTTCATCAGCAGTCCGGCCGAACCACCTAGAAGAGCTTACACGATCCGGAGGGGTGCCTGTGACACTTTCCGGTGATCAGCCCCAAGGTGTGTCGCAATTAACGCTTCCGGCCACGCTTCTCGCGCACGCGCATGCTGACCTCAATCGGGGTTCCCTCGAATCCGAAGGTCTCCCGCAGGCGGCGGGTGATGAAACGGCGGTACCCGGGGTCCAGGAATCCCGTGGTGAACAGCACGAATTTGGGCGGGCGGCTGGAGGCCTGGGTGCCAAAGAGGATGCGGGGCTGCTTGCCGCCGCGGACCGGGTGGGGGTGGGCGGCCACGAGCTCACCCAGGAAGGCGTTGAGGCGCCCGGTGGCGATCCGCTTGTCCCAGTTCTCCAGGGCAAGGTCCAGGGCCGGGACCAGGCGGTCCTTGTGCCAGCCGGTCTTTGCCGAAATGTTGACCCGCGGCGCCCATTCCACATGGGCCAGGTCCTGCTCGATCTCGCGCTCCAGGTAACGGCGGCGTTCATCGTCGAGCAGGTCCCACTTGTTGAATGCCAGGACCAGCGCGCGGCCGGACTCGATGGCCAGCTGCAGGATGCGCACGTCCTGTTCGCTGAGGACCTCGTCCACGGCGAGAAGCACGACGGCGACCTCCGCCTTCTCGAGCGCGGCCTGCGTCCGAAGTGAGGCGTAGTAGTCAGCGCCCTGCGCCATGTGCTGGCGGCGGCGGATGCCGGCGGTGTCCACAAAGCGCCAGGTGCGGCCGCCGAGTTCAATGAATTCGTCAACGGGGTCACGCGTGGTTCCTGCGGTGTTGTCCACCACTACGCGCTCGGATCCTGCAAGCTTGTTCAGCAGCGAGGACTTGCCCACGTTGGGGCGGCCGATCAGGGCGATACGGCGCGGGCCGCCTGAGCGGTCCGTTCCCTCGATCGTTGAGTATTCAGGGAGCACGTCCATGACGTGGTCCAGGAGGTCCGCGACACCTCGGCCGTGAAGGGCAGAGACCGGGTAGGGCTCGCCGAAACCGAGGCCCCACAATGCGGCGCTGTCCGCTTCCTGGGCGAAGTCGTCCACCTTGTTGGCCACCATGATGACCGGCTTCTTACTGCGGCGCAGCATCTTCATGACGCCTTCGTCCGTGGCGGTGGCGCCCACTGCGGAGTCCACCACGAAAAGCACGGCGTCGGCGAGTTCCACGGCCATCTCGGCCTGCTCGGCGACGCGGGCGTGGATGCCGCGGGCGTCGTGCTCCCAGCCGCCGGTGTCCACCAGCGTGAAGTTGCGGCCGTTCCAGTTCGCGGAGTACATGACCCGGTCACGGGTGACGCCCGGGGTGTCCTCCACCACTGCTTCGCGGCGGCCCAGGATGCGGTTCACCAGCGTGGACTTCCCCACGTTTGGCCGGCCGATGATTGCCAGGACGGGATCCAGCTTGACGGGACCGTCAAAGTCCTCGTCGCCGTACTCCCCGCTCAGCAGGGCGGCATCGTCCTCGTCAAGCTCGTAATCCTCCAGGCCGGCCCGGAGGGAGGCGGCACGCAGCTCCGCTTCGTCGTCGCCAATCGCTGCCAGCCGTTCGGCAACCTGGTCGGTGCCGGTGGGAGTGTATTCGTCGTCGGTGCCGGAAGGCCCGGAAGTCTGGGTGGTATCGCTCATTGCACTGTCCTTAGTGGTCATCTGCCGGCGTCCCCGGCTACTGCTGTCAAGTCGTTGTGGTCAGCGGAAGGCAAAGGCTGCCCGCTGAGTTGGATAGCGTCCTGGACGTGCCCGGCCAGCGCTGCACGGATGTCCTGCGCCGCCCTGTCCATTGAAGCACGCCCGCTTTCACCGGCCCGGCGGGCCAGGGTAAGGGCTGATCCGAAGCTCACGTGGAATCGCCGCCCCGGCCGCGGGACGAAGTCCAGGTGCTCGTCGCCCTGCCGGGTGCCCAGGATGGCCACCGGAACAACCGGTGCCCCGGAGTTCAGCGCCAGCCAGGCCACGCCCCCGTTGATGTCCGCGGCTGCCCCGCTCCCCCGCGTCCCTTCCGGAAGAATCCCAACGCAACGTCCGGCGTCGAGCACGTCCTTGCAGCGCTGCAGCGCCGCCCGGTCACCCTGCCGGTCCACCGGAAGCTGCCCGGAGGCGGTGAGTACCCGGCCCAGGAAGCCCTGGAACATCTCCTGTTTTACCAGGATGTGCATGGGGCGCGGCGCCGCGCCGAACATGACCGGCCCGTCGAGGAAGCTGATGTGGTTGGCTGCGAAGATCACCGGACCGCCGGTGGGGACGTTGCTCCTGCCCGTCACCGTGGTCCGGTAGACCACGTGGTCCAGGATCCATCCCACCGGCCTGCTCCACGCCATGGTCAGTCGGGTTGGCACACCCGCCCGGGCCTCAGTCACGGTTGAGGACCTTTGTAACGATCACGAGGGCGGCATTGACGGTCTGCTCGAAGTCCAGGTCCGAGGAGTCCAGCGTGACCACGCCGTCTGCCGCCTGGGTGAAGTTCACCACGGTTGAGTCCCTGGCATCCCGGTGGGTCACCTGGGCTGCCAGCTGTTCGGCGTTCTGGGTACCGCCCAGCTGGATGCCGCGCCGGCGGAGGCGGGCTTCCTCGCTTGCGGTGAGGAGCATGCGCACCTCGGCTCCGGGCGCGACGACGGTGGTGATGTCCCGGCCTTCCACCACCATTCGGCGGTGGTGCTTTTCAATCAGGTCCCGCTGCCTGCGGATCAGTTCGGTCCGGGCACCAAGCGTGGTGGCCACGGAGCTGACCGCGGCGGAAATTGCCGGTTCGCGGATGGCATCGGTGACGTCCACGCCGCCTACCCGCACGTATTCCTCCTGGGGGCTGGTGCTCAGTTCCAGCGCAAAGTCCCGGGAGGCCTGTTCCACGGCCGGCGTGTCATCAAGGTCAATCCCCTGGTTTACGCAGTACCAGGTCAGTGCGCGGTACATCGCTCCGGTGTCCAGGTAGGCCAGCCGCAGCCTGCGGGCAACCTCCTTGCTCACGCTGGATTTACCGGAGCCGGACGGTCCGTCGATGGCAACCACCAGCGGCCGGCCGATGCGCAGGGCGCGCATCGTCTCGAGGAGTTCCTGTGTCATTACTGAAGTACCCGCCATCCGCGGTCGTTGAGAGCTTCGATCAGGTGGTCGTGCTTGTTCGGCAACACAGACAATTCCACCATGCCAACGTTCTGTCCGGAGGAATGGTCCAGCCGAAGATCCTCGACGTTCACACCGATTTCACCGATCTCGGTGAGCAGCTGCGCGATCTGGCCGGGCTTGTCATCCACCAGGACGGTGAGCCAGGAGTATGCCTGCGGCGGGCCGCCGTGCTTGCCGGGAATCCGGGCCTGGCCGGCGTTGCCCTCACTGATCAGCTGTGCCAGGTCCAGCCGGGCTCCCGGTGCCGTGGGCTGTTCCAGGGTTCCGATGAGGCGGTTCAGGTCCTCGCGGACGCCGTAGAGGATCTCCACGACCTTGGCTGCATTCCCGCCGAGGATCTGCACCCAGAGGGTGGGATCGCTCGCGGCAATCCTGGTGACGTCGCGGAGGCCGTTGCCGGCCAGGGACAGGGCGTGCAGTGGCGTTCCCTGGAGGCGGCTGGCCAGCAGGGATGACATGACCTGGGGCAGGTGCGACACCAGGGCCACTGCTTCATCATGTTCGTCCGCCGTGAACTGCGAGACAACCGCTCCAAGATCCGAGGCAAGCGACCGTGCCACTTGCAGGGCAGCGCCGGAGGTCTCCCCGGAGGGGCACAGCACCCAAGGCATGGAGGTGAACAGCTCGCCGCGGGCGGCCACCGGTCCCGATTTTTCCCGCCCGGCCATGGGGTGGGTGCCCACGTACCGGGTGAGGTCGGCACCGAGGCTGCGCAGACGGGCCAGGATGTCAGCCTTGACGCTGGCTATGTCCACCACGACGGCGTCGGGGTAGTCAGCCAGCGCCTGGCACACGACGCCGGCCGTCACGTCCGGCGGGGCGGCAACCACAACCAGTTGCGGTTTGCGGTTGCCCAGCTCGGACAGGGGACGCCCGGCACCGATGTCCACCGCAACCGCCTGGTTGGTGGGTGACGGGTCGGAAAGGAACACAGGTACGCCACGCCCCCGCAGGCCCAGCCCAATGCTGGTGCCCAGCAGTCCGGTACCAATCACCACCACCGGGCCATCCAGGTGGCCGCGGCCCTGGCTTTTGAACGCGGACATGCGTCAGAGTCCTACGGATGCCAGCAGGTGGCCGACTTCCTGCTTGCCCAGGTTGCGGATGCTGCCCTGGCGCTGGTCCCCGAGTCCGATGGGGCCCACCTTGACGCGGACCAGCCGCTGGACCGGGAAGCCGACAGCATCAAAGAGGCGGCGGACAATCCGGTTCTTACCCGAGTGGAGCACAACCTCGATCAGCACGTGGCCCGGGGTGGAGTCCACCAGGCGGAAGGAGTCAACGGACGCGAACCCGTCCTCCAGTTCCACGCCGGCTTTCAGCTGGGCGCCTACGCCCTGCGGGAACGGCCCGCGCACCTGCACCAGGTAGGTCTTGGGAACCTCGTAGGACGGGTGGGTCAGCCTGTTGGCGAGTTCGCCGTCGTTGGTCAGCAGCAGCAGGCCTTCGGTGGCGACGTCGAGCCTTCCCACATGGAAGAGGCGTTCGCCGGTGTTCTTGTTGCTCTTCAGGAAGTCGCTGATGCACGGCCGGCCCTCGGGATCCTCCATGGTGGACACCACGCCCTTGGGCTTGTTGAACACCATGTAGACCAGGTTCTCGTCCAACTGGATCCGCAAGCCGTCAACATGGATGACGGCGGTCTTGGGATCGACGCGCATGCCGAGTTCCGTAACCACCTGGCCGTCCACCTCAACGCGGCCCTCGGCGATCATTTCTTCGCAGACGCGCCGGGATGCGACTCCGGCGGACGCCATTACTTTCTGGAGGCGCACGCCGTCTGCATCATGGAGTTCGGACTGCGGAACGTTACCGCGGGGGCCCTTCTTCCGGCCGGGCTTGCGGACCGGACCCAGGTTCTGGCCGAAGCGTTCGCTGCCGAATGCACGGGAAGCGGCTGTCCCGGGTGCACCGGTACGCGGCTTGGGCTTGAGGGCACCGGGAGTTCCGGGAGCCTTCTTGGCGCCGGGCTTGCGTGCCGCGGGCTTGCGCGACGACGGCTTGGCGCCACGGGCGCCCTCCGATGCCCGTGCCTGCTGGTCCCCCGCCAGATCGGGGTCGATGAAGCGTTCCTCGCGCGGCTTGGGGGCGCGGTGGGGCCGGTCCCCGCCGAATCCTGCTGCCCGCTTGGCTGTTCCGCCGCGGGAACCGCCGCTGAAGCCGCCGCCCTGTACGCTGCGCTGCTGGGAGTTGTTGCGCTCGTTGCCGCCGCGTCCCGAACTGTTACGTGGTGAACCCTGGCGTCCCGCCTGTGTCATGACCCGTCCTTCAATGTGTTTTGGCCGGCAGAGATGTCCAAGGACAACCCTAGCCAGCCGCGCAGACTTCGTCTGCCCTGATAGAAAACCTGATAAACAAACTGCTCATGAGACCGCTGCCGGCAGAAGGGTCCTGCCTACATGGTCCCGGCGTCGTAGAACTCTGCGATCCCGTCGAGTCCCGGAAGGTGCGGCGACAGCTGGGGCAGGTCCTCCACTGAACTGATTCCCATCCGTTCAAGGAAATAGGAGGTGGTCCGGTAGAGGATTGCGCCGGACTCGGGATCCGTTCCCGCGTCCTCGATCAGCCCGCGCTGGGCAAGCGTCCGTACGACGGAATCAACATTGACACCGCGAATTGCAGACACCCGGGCCCGGGAAACGGGCTGGCGGTACGCGATGACTGCCAGCGTTTCCAACGCCGCCTGGGTAAGCCTGGCGGTCTGCCCCTCAAGCACATATTTGCCGACAATGTCGGCAAACTCCGTGCGCGAGTAGATCCGCCAGCCACCGGCGATGTTCCGCAATTCAAAACCCCGGGGGCTGGAACCAATGCCAGTGTGGCTGGCATCCTCCATCTCCGGGGCTTTAACAGTATAGCCGTTATACTCACGCTGCAGTTCTGCCAGCAGGGAGCGGACCGCTGTGACCGTCAGGCCTACCCCGGCTGCCAGCTCCTCCTCCGTGGCGGGTTGGTCCAGGACCATGAGCACCGCTTCGAGGGCAGCCTTGGCACCGCCGGGGAGGTCGTCGAAGTCCGGGCCGTGGTCCGCGTCCTCCCGTGGGGCCGTGTCCTCCGGCTTCCCTGCGCCCGCCGGCTTCCCTGTGTCCTCAAGCATTGCCCCGCCTTCCACGGCCAGGTCCTGCGGCTTGGAATTCACGCCTGCTCCTCATACTCTTCGCTCAGGTTTTCCGCCGACCAGTCGCGGCCTTCGGCTGTCCAGTGGATGGCAAGCTCGGACAGCGGGGACAGCTGATCGAACGACACGGCCCGGTCCCGGAACAGTTCCAGGAGCGCCAGGAAGCGGGCCACCACCACCAGGGTGGAATCGGCGTCGGCAATCAGGGAACGGAAGGTCTGGGGCGACTCCTGTTGCAGGCGAAGCCCCATCATCCGGGCCTGTTCCTTGACGCTGACGTTGCTCCCATGCAGGTGGCCGAGTGCCACTTGCGGCGGCTGGGCGGGCGCTTTGGGCCGGAGCGCGGCCTCGGCCAGCGCGGCGAACTGTTGCGGCGTGTGTTTCCACACCAGTTCAGGAAGCATCGACGCGAAGTGCTCCTCCAAGGCCACCTGGCGTGGAAAGCGCCGGCCTTCCTGGTGCAGGGTTTCGCCCAGGATTCCTGCCACCTGCTTGAAAGCCTTGTACTGCAGCAGCCGGGCAAAGAGGAGGTCCCGCGCTTCCAGAAGGGCGATGTCCTCGTCGTCCTCCACCTCACCCGCGGGAAGGAGCCGTGCCGCCTTGAGGTCAAGCAGCGTGGCGGCGATCACCAGGAATTCGCTCGCCTCGTCCAGGGCCCACTCTTCACCGAGCCGCTGCAGTTTACGGATGTACTTGATGAACTCATCCGTGACGGTGGCAATGGCCACTTCTGTAATGTCCAGCTGGTGTTTGGCGATCAGCCCCAGAAGGAGGTCGAAGGGACCCGTGAAGTTGGCCAGCCGCACCTCGAAGCCGGGTTTGGATTCGGCCACGGCGTGGTTAGGGTGCGCCGCCGCGGGAGATCAGCTCCTTTGCCAGCCGGCGGTAGGCGTCGGCGCCCACGTGGTTTCCGGCGTAGCTGGTGATGGGCTCCGCGGCCACGGTAGCGTCTGCGAACTTGATGGAGCGCTTGATGACGGTTTCGAAGACCTTGTCGCCGAACGCCTCCACCAGGCGGGTGATCACTTCGCGGCTGTGCAGTGTACGTGCGTCGTACATGGTGGCCAGCACGCCGTCCACCTGAAGGCGAGGATTCAGCCGGTCCTGGACCTTGTCGATGGTTTCGACCAGCAGCGCCACGGCGCGGAGGGCGAAGAACTCGCAAATGAGCGGGATGATGACGCCGTGGGCTGCCGTGAGGGCGTTGACGGTCAGGAGGCCCAGGGAGGGCTGGCAGTCGATGAGGACGACGTCGTAATCGTCTTCGACTTTCTTGAGCGCACGGTCCAGGACCTGTTCGCGCGCCACCTCGTTGACCAGCTGGACTTCCGCGGCGGAGAGGTCGATGTTGGCGGGCAGCAGGTCGACGTTTTCGACGCCCGTGTGGTGGATGGCGTCACGGATATCCACCTTGCGGTCCATCAGGACGTTGTACACCGTGAGGTCCAGCTCATGCGGGTTGACACCAAGGCCGGCGGAGAGCGCGCCCTGGGGGTCGAAGTCCACCAGGAGGACGCGGCGGCCGTACTCGGCGAGCGCCGCGGCGAGGTTGATGGTGGAGGTGGTCTTCCCCACGCCGCCCTTTTGGTTGACCATGGCGATGACGCGGGCCGGACCGTGGGAGGACAGCGGCGCGGGTTCCGGGAACTCCCGGTATGGGCGCCCGGTGGGCCCCATCACCGCGTTTTCCAGGTCGAATTCCGTGCCCTCCAGAGTTGCTGAACCCTGTTCGCTGCTCACGTATCTGTCCACACTTTCGATGACGGTGATTTCCTGCCGCTGGCTCACCAGCGCCGTTCGTTCTGCTCCCTAGGTTACAGCGCCCGACACGGCATTCGACGGAACTTGACTTTCCGCGAATGTTGAGCCTTGACCCTCTAGCTGAGGTCGAAGGTTGCACTGCCGGGGAACGCTGCCGGGGAACGCAGGACCGCCCCCGCAGCATGGCTGCGGGGGCGGTCTCGTGGGGTGTCCTGGCGGTGGCTAGGCCTTGGCAGCCTCGCGGGCGCCCTCTTCCTTGGGTGCCATTTCGCCGTGATGGTGGACCATCATGGTTGCCTCGTCGAAAGGTTCTTCGCCGGACAGCACCCGGCCAACCTGGCCGCCGTCGATCTCCTTGACCCAGGTGCCGATCAGGACGGTGGCCACCGCGTTGCCCGTGAAGTTGGTCAGGGCGCGGGCCTCGGACATGAACCGGTCGATGCCGACGATCATGCCCACGCCGCCGAGTAGTTCGGGCTTGTGTGCCTGCAGGCCGGCCGCGAGGGTTGCAAGGCCGGCACCGGTCACACCGGCGGCACCCTTGGAGGCGATGATCATGAACACCAGCAGGGAGATCTGGGCGCCGAGGTCCAGCGGGGTGCCCATGGCGTTGGCCACGAACAGGGACGCCATGGTCAGGTAGATGGCGGTTCCGTCCAGGTTGAAGGAGTAGCCGGTGGGAACGGTGACGCCGACGACCGGCTTGGAGACGCCGAGGTGTTCCATCTTGGCGATCAGCCGCGGCAGTGCCGCTTCCGAGGACGACGTGGAGAAGATGATGAGGTACTCACGGGCCAGGTACTTCATCAGCTTGAAGATGTTGACGCCGGCAACCACCTGGAGCAGGCCGCCCAGGATCACCACGATGAACAGTGCGCAGGTGATGTAGAAGGCGATCATCAGGGTGAACATGCTGACGATGGCCTGCACGCCGGTTGCGCCCACGACGGCGGCGATGGCACCGAAGGCACCTACCGGAGCGAGCCACATGATCATGATGAGGATGCGGAACACCAGTGCCTGGCCGTAGCCGACAGCCTTGAGGATCGGGGCACCCTGGGCGCCCATCTTCTGCAGCGCGAAGCCAACCAGGATGGCTGCCAGCAGGGTGGGCAGCACGGGGACGTCACTGGGGATGATGCCCAGCAGGAAGTCCACGGTGCTGTCGGTCGCCGCCTTCTTGTTGGGGTCGTACGGCGTCAGCTTCAGGCCCTCGCCGGGGTGGATGATGTTGCCTACCACCAGGCCGATGGCCAGGGCGAAGGTTGACATGATGATGAAGTAGCCCAGTGCCAGGCCGCCGACCTTGCCGACGGTGGCTGCCTTGGCGATGGAGCCGATGCCCAGGACGATGGTGCAGAAAATGACCGGTGCGATCATCATCTTGATGAGCTTGACGAAGCCGTCGCCCAGGGGCTTAAGGGACTTGCCCACCTCCGGGAACAGCAGGCCCACCACCGCGCCGAGGACGACGGCGGCGATAACTGCGATGTAGAGGTAGTGGGACTTGTCCAGTCCCTTGCGCCGCGGGGTCGCGGTCTCGAGCGACTCTCCTCGTTGAGAAGCCATGATGTGTCTCCTTGTGGATATTCTGATAGACGTTGCGGCGCAGTCTCTGGGCTCAACACGTCCGTCCAATGTGATATCCATCATTGGGCACCCCGTGATCCAGCTCACCGTTGCGTTCATATTGGTCGCGGTATCGGCAGGGTCCAAGGGAGGCAGGCATGATCCACCGCTGGAGTATCGCCCGCCGGCTCTTCCTGGCGAACCTGCTGATCGTCGTGTCGTTTATCGCCATCGTGGGAACGGCCGCCTACGTGGACGCGCGGGACCGGACGTATGACGAAGCGGGCCGCCGGATGGAAGGCGTGGCTGCCTCCATCGCCGCCAATCCCCTGGTGCTCCAGGCTGCTGCCACGCCGGACCCGTCCGCCGTCCTGCAGCCGTATGCCAAAGACGTCACCACCGCGGCCCACGTGGACTTCATCACGATCATGGCGCCGGACCGTACCCGCTGGACCCACCCGCGGGACGAGGAGCTGGGCCGGCCCTACATCGGCTCCATCGATGAAGCACTCCGCGGCCACACCTACACCGAAGTGACGGCAGGTACGCTGGGCCCGTCGGTGCGGACCATTGTTCCGGTCAAGGATTCTGCGGGGACAGTCAAGGCCCTCGTAGCGGTGGGTGTTACCGTCCGCAGCGTCGATATCGCCTTTGCCGGGCGCCTTCCCGTCCTGCTGGCCGTCGGCGTGGCCCTCCTGGTGGGCGGTTCACTGGCGTCGTGGCTGCTGGGCAGGTACCTGCGGCGGGTTACCCGGGGCTGGGGTCCCGAGCAGCTGGCACAGCTGTTCGCCTACTACGAGTCGGTGCTGCACTCGGTCCGGGAAGGGCTGATCCTGATCGATGCCCGGAAGCGCGTGGTGATGTACAACGACCAGGCTGCCGAGCTGCTGGGCCTGGCCGACACCGGCAACAATGACCCCACCCGGCCCCCATCGCTGGCAGACCTTCCCCTGGACGACGAACTGCGCAGCCTGTTCGAGTCCGGGCGGACCACCAAGGACGAGATGGTCCTGACCGGCTCCCGCGTGCTGGTGGTCAACCAGGGGCCGGCCCGGGGTCCCGAGGCCCGGGGCACCCGCGGGAAGGTCCCCGTCTACGGGACCGTGGCCACCCTCAGGGACCGGACAGAAATCGAAGCGCTGGGCAACGAACTGCAGACCATGCGCACCCTTTCCGACGCGCTGCGCGCCCAGACCCACGAGCACGCCAACCGGCTGCACACCTTGGTTTCGCTCCTGGAACTCGGCCGGACCAGGGAAGCCCTGGACTTTGCAACCCAGGACCTGGCCCTGAGCCAGCAGCTGACAGATGACATGGTGAGTTCGATCGATGAACCGGTGGTGGGCGCCCTGCTCATGGGAAAGGTGGCCGAGGCCCACGAACGCGGCGTCCAGCTGGATCTCTCCACCCTGGGCTCCGGCACGGCACCCGGGGTAGCCGTCCAGGACCTGGTGACGATCCTGGGCAACCTGCTGGACAATGCCATCGATGCCGCCGCCGATGCACCCCCTCCGCGGAGGGTGGTGCTGACGCTGGAGGCCGATGAAGAAGGCCTGGACATCGCCGTCAACGATTCCGGAACGCCCATCGACCCCACCGATGCGGAAAAGATCTTCCGGCACGGATTCAGCACCAAGCCTGCGGGGGCCGGGGGCCGGGGCATCGGCCTGGCCCTGGTGCGGCAGGCGGTGCAGCGTTTGGGCGGTACGCTGGCCATCAACGGCCGGCGCGGCGCCAAGTTCGAAGTATTCCTGCCTGCAGCGGTGTCCGCGGAGAAGGAGCACAGACAGTGAGCAACATCCGGGTCCTCGTCGTCGAAGATGAGGCCATCGCTTCGGCAGCGCACGCGGCCTACGTGGGGAGGCTGGAAGGATTCGAGCTCGCCGGGACAGCCCCCGACGGCCAGTCGGCCCTGCGGCTGCTGAACGAATTCGTGGCCGCGGGAGAGCCCGTTGAACTGGTCCTGCTGGACATGAACCTGCCCGACCTGCACGGCCTGGACATCGCCCGCCGGATGCGTTCGGCGGGGATCCTGGCGGACATCATTGCGATCACCGCCGTGCGCGAACTGGCGATCGTCCGCAGCGCCGTGGCAATCGGCGTGGTCCAGTACCTGATCAAGCCCTTCACGTTCGCCACGTTCTCCGACAAGCTGGAAAATTACCGCCAGTTCCGGCAGCAGTTGGCCGGTTCCGGCGGTGGCCCCGGCAAGGGGGGCGCCTCGCAAAGCGAAGTGGACCAGGCCTTTGCCAGCCTCCGGGCGCCATCCGAACTCCCGCTGCCCAAGGGACTCTCAACCTCGACGCTCGGATCCGTCCAGGAGTTCCTCCGGGGGCAGCCCGAAGCAGTGTCCGCCACGGAGGTCATGGACGCCCTGGGGATGTCGCGCGTGACGGCTCGGCGCTACCTTGAGTACCTGGCCGATGCGGGAACAGTTTCCCGGACCGCCCGCTACGGCACCCCCGGCAGGCCGGAGAACGAATACCGCTGGAACACCCGCTGAGCTGCTCGGGGTTGGACGTGCGCGCCCCGGCCATGCGCCTCAGCCAGCCTCCGCCTCCCCCGCCCGGAGTGCTCCGATCAATTGATCGATGACGCCTGGATCCTCGATGGTGGACGGAACGGTGTACTCCTCGCCGTCCGCTATCTGGCGCATGGTCTTGCGGAGGATCTTCCCCGAACGGGTCTTGGGCAGTGCATCCACCACTGTCACCTGTTTGAAGTCCGCAACCGCACCAATGTCCCGCCGGACCAGTGCCACTAGATCCTTGGCCAGGACATCTTCGGCGATGTCCACCCCGGTTTTGAGCACCACGTAGCCGCTGGGACGCTGGCCCTTCACGGGGTCGGCGAGGCCGATCACGGCGCACTCCGCAACGGCCGGATGCTGGCCGATCACCTGTTCCATGGCGCCGGTTGAGAGCCTGTGCCCGGCAACATTGATGATGTCGTCCGTACGGCCCATGACAAAGATGTACCCGTCCCGGTCCTGGTAACCCGAATCGCCGGTGGCGTAGCAGCCCTCGAAAGCCTGAAGGTAGGAAGAGATGTAGCGCTCATCATTCCGCCACAGCGTTGTGAGGGTGCCCGGCGGCAGCGGCAGTCCAAGCACGATGTTGCCCTCGGTGCCGGGTTCCACCTCTCCGCCTGCGCCGTCGAGGATCTGCAGCCGGAACCCGGGCATGGGCACGCTCGGGGAGCCGGCCTTGATGGGCAACTGCTCCAGGCCACGCGGGTTGGCGCAAATGGCCCACCCGGTCTCGGTCTGCCACCAGTGGTCCACCACCGGCACGCCGAGGGCCCGTGATGCCCAATGGAAAGTGTCCGTGTCCAGCCTCTCGCCGGCAGTGAACAGGGTCCGCAGGCTGGAGATGTCGTACTTCCGCAGCAGCGACGCCGCCGGATCCGCCTTGCGGATGGCCCGGAGTGCCGTGGGCGCAGTGAAGAGCACATTGACCCTGTGGTCCCGGACCACGCGCCAGAATGCGCCGGCATCCGGGGTGCCTACGGGCTTGCCCTCGTACATCACCGTGGTGGCGCCGGCCAGCAGCGGGCCATAGACAATGTAGGAGTGCCCCACTACCCAGCCGACGTCTGACGCGGTCCACATCACGTCGCCCGGACCGACGTCGTAAATGTTCTCCAGGGTCCAGCGCAGGGCGACGGCGTGGCCGCCGTTGTCCCGCACCACTCCCTTTGGCGTGCCGGTGGTTCCGGATGTGTAGAGGATGTAGAGCGGATCGGTGGCCTTCACCTCAACGGGAGCGGCAGGCTCTGCGGAAGCCATTTCCGTGTCCCAGTCCAGCCAGCCCGCATGGTCCGCAGCCTTGGACGCGAATCCGTCGCGCTCCTTGACCAAGACGGGAAGATCCGGCGTGCCCGCCAGTTCCAGCGCCTCCGCGACGGCCGGCAGATACTCGATGCGGCGGGCGGGTTCGATCCCGCCCGAAGCGGTCACCACCGCCGTGGGTGCGGCGTCCCGGATCCGGGCCGCGAGCTCCTTGGGCGCAAAGCCGCCGAACACCACGGAATGGACCGCGCCCAGCCGGGCCGACGCCAGCATGGCGATAGCGGCTTCCGGGATCATTGGCATGTAAATCACCACGCGGTGCCCCTTTCCCACGCCATGGCCACGCAGCACACCGGCAAAGCGCGCCACGGCGTCCGTGAGCTGGGCATACGTGTAGCGGTGCCGGGTTCCCAGCATGGCCGAGTCATGGATCAGGGCCACCTGCTCCCCGCGGCCTTCGGCGATATGCCGGTCAAGGGCGTTGTAGCAGGTATTCAGTGTGCCGTCGGGAAACCAGCTGTAGAGCGGTGCCCGCGTGGAGTCCAGCGCCTGCGCCGGAGGAGAGCTCCAGGCGATGTTTCCCGCGGCCTCCAGCCAAAAGTCGTCGGGCTCTTCGATGCTGCGCCGGTAACTGTCCCGATAGCCGGTGGTGACCATAACGTAATCCCGTCCACGACGTTGTGATGCAGCTCATGCTAGCTGGCGGAGTTAACGACCACAAGGGTCGCTGTATACAAGGAAGTCAATTTCTGGCATATTTTCTCAAAGGTCCATTCTTTTGAGCCCAGTTGTGTATACACTGATGCAGTCAGCCGAGGAAGGAGACGAGCATGCGCGCCAGCGACAAGGCCTATGCCGCCCTGCGCGATGACATCATCGAATGGCGCCTGGCGCCGGGTACGGTCCTTGCCGAGGTGGAACAGTCCGAGCGTCTGGGCGTCTCGCGCACACCGCTGCGGGAAGCCTTGGGGCGCCTTACGGCGGAAGGCCTCACGACGGCAGGCGGCCGCGGCGTCGTCGTCACCGACATCTCGCTTGAGGACATTGACGAACTGTTCGAACTCCGCGAAACCCTTGAGGGCAGGGCGGCGGCACTGGCTGCGCGGCGCGGCGAGGCTGCGACGTTCGAGCGCCTGCAGCGCGAACTGCTCGAGGCTCCCGCATTGATTGGCGGTGACGAGCCGGCCCTGCATGACTACTACGAACTGGTGGGCCGGCTGGACACAGCAATCGACGCCGCCATCTCCAACTCCTACCTGGCCCAGGCCATGCGCAGCCTGCGCGTTCACCTGGTCCGGATCCGCCGGCTTGCCGCCGACGATGCCTGCCGGCTCACTGCCGCAGCCGCCGAGCATGCCGCCATCGCGGAGGCCATCGCGGCCGGCAACCCCAGGCTCGCCGAGGCGGCCACCATCGTCCACCTGCACCGAAGCCTCTCCCACGTCAAAGCAACCCACGCATCCCACCCGAAGGAGCACCATGGTTAAGGAACACCACGTCCGCGTCTATAAAAGCGAAGAAAACCTGCCCCGCGAGGACCAGCTGGCCTACAAAATCGCCCAGGTCGCCGCGGACCCGGTGGCTGTGTCTGACGACGTGACCGCTATGGTGATCAACCGCGTCATCGACAACGCCTCGGTGGCGATCGCTTCCCTGAACCGCGCGCCGATCGTCGCCGCCCGTGCCCAGGCGCTCACCCATGGACCCAGTACGGGCGGCAAGGGGTCCAAGGTCTTCGGCATCGAGGACCGCGTGTCCCCGGAGTGGGCAGCCTGGGCCAATGGGGTGGCTGTCCGGGAACTGGACTACCACGACACCTTCCTCGCGGCCGACTACTCCCACCCCGGGGACAACATCCCGCCGATCCTCGCCGTCGCCCAGCACGTTGGCGCCAGCGGCCACGACCTGATCCGGGGCATCGCCACCGGGTACGAGATTCAGGTCAACCTGGTCAAGGCCATCTGCCTGCACAAGCACAAGATCGACCACGTGGCCCACCTCGGCCCCTCTGCCGCGGCCGGGATCGGCACCCTGCTTGGCCTCGATGTGGAGACCATCTTCCAGTCAGTGGGCCAGGCGCTGCACACCACCACCGCCACCCGGCAGTCCCGCAAGGGCGAGATCTCCACCTGGAAGGCCCACGCCCCGGCCTTTGCCGGCAAGATGGCCATCGAATCAGCGGACCGGGCCATGCGCGGCCAGACCTCCCCCGTGCCCATCTACGAAGGCGAAGACGGCGTCATCGCCTGGATGCTCGATGGCCCGGACGCCTCCTACATGGTCCCGCTTCCCACCCCGGGTGAAGCCAAGCGCGCCATCCTGGACACCTACACCAAGGAACATTCCGCGGAGTACCAGGCCCAGGCGTGGATCGACCTTGCCCGCAAGCTGCACCGCGAACACCCCGAGGTCACCGATCCGGCCAACGTCGAGTCAGTGCTGATCAAGACCAGCCACCACACGCACTACGTGATCGGCTCCGGCGCCAACGACCCCCAGAAATACAGCCCCACCGCGTCCAGGGAAACCCTGGACCACTCCATCCCGTACATCTTCACCGTGGCCTTGCAGGACGGGGCCTGGCACCACGTGGACTCCTACGCCCCGCAGCGCGCCGCCCGTCCGGACACCGTGGAACTGTGGCACAAAGTCAGCACGGTGGAAGATCCCGAATGGACCCGCCGCTACCACTCCCTGGACATCGCAGAGAAGGCTTTCGGCGGCTCGGTGGAGATCACGCTCAAGGACGGCACCGTCATCACCGACCAGATCGCCGTTGCCGACGCCCACCCGCTCGGCGCCCGCCCCTTCGCCCGGGAACAGTACATCAACAAGTTCCGCACCCTCGCCGCCGGGCTCGTGGAGGAGGCTGAGATCGAAAGGTTCCTCACCGCCGTCGAACGCCTCCCACAGCTCGCCGCCGGTGAGCTGGACCAGCTGAACATCACCGCCGCTCCCGGCGTCATCGACCTCGCGGCGGCACCGAAGGGACTGTTCTAGATGCTGTACTCAAAGACCACCCCGGAACAGAAGCGGGTCCGCTTCCGGGAACTGCTGGCCTCCGGGACCATCCAGCAGTTCCCCGGCGCGTTCAACCCGCTCTCCGCCCGGCTGATCGAGGAAAAGGGCTTCGCCGGGGTGTACATCTCCGGCGCCGTCCTCGCCAACGACCTCGGCCTGCCGGACATCGGCCTGACCACCCTGACCGAGGTAGCCGCCCGGGCCGGGCAGATCGCGCGGATGACTGACCTGCCCTCGATCGTTGACGCGGACACCGGCTTCGGGGAGCCCATGAACGTGGCACGCACCGTCCAGGAACTCGAGAACGCAGGCCTGGCCGGCTGCCATATCGAGGACCAGTTCAACCCGAAGCGCTGCGGCCACCTGGACGGCAAGAACGTGGTGGACCAGGACACCGCCGCCAAACGCATCAGGGCCGCGGCCGACGCCCGGCGGGACCCGAACTTCCTGATCATGGCCCGCACCGACATCCGCGCCACCGAGGGGCTGGAAGCCGCACAGCAGCGCGCCAAAGCCCTCGTCGAAGCCGGCGCCGACGCAATTTTCCCCGAAGCCATGAAGGACCTGGGCGAGTTCAAGGCCATCCGCGACGCGGTGGACGTGCCGATCCTGGCCAACATGACCGAGTTCGGCAAGAGCGACCTCTTCACCGTGGATGAACTGGCCGGCGTCGGCGTCAACATGGTGATCTATCCGGTGACGCTGCTCCGTAGTGCCATGGGGGCTGCTGAGCGTACTCTGGAATCGATCAAATCCGACGGCACCCAGGAGGCGCAGGTTCCAAACATGCTGACCCGTGCCCGGCTCTACGACCTCGTTGACTACGAGGCCTACAACCGCTTCGACACCGGCGTGTTCAATTTCCAGATTCCCGGAACATGACACCCGGCACCTGACAACCCAATCGGAAGGCCGGCCTCCGCCGGACGAACAGGCTTTAGGAACAAAGGAGTTTCAGCATGGCTGAAAATGAGATCAAAAAAGGCCTTGCCGGCGTGGTGGTGGACTACACCGCCGTTTCCAAGGTCAATCCGGACACCAACTCCCTGCTCTACCGCGGCTACCCTGTCCAGGAACTGGCAGCGCGGTGCAGCTTCGAGGAAGTGGCGTACCTGCTGTGGAACGGTGAACTGCCCACCAAGGACCAGCTTGCCGAGTTCAGCGCGAAGGAACGCGCCGGCCGCGCCCTCGATCCGGTGGTGAAGCAGGTGATCGATACCCTTCCGGTCACTTCGCACCCGATGGACGTCTGCAGGACTGCTGCTTCCGTTATGGGGGCACGGCATCCCCTGACCGGGGATTCCTCCCGGGAAGCCAACATGGCCAAGGCCGTGGACCTGTTCGCCGCCATGCCCGCGGTGGTGGCCTACGACCAGCGCCGCCGCCACGGGCAGGATGTGGTGGAGCCCCGCGAAGACCTTGGCTACTCGGCCAACTTCCTGTGGATGGCCTTCGGCGAGGAGCAGGTGCCGGAGGTGGTGGATGCCTTCAACGTCTCGATGATTCTTTACGCCGAGCACTCCTTCAACGCCTCCACATTCACCGCCCGTGTGATCACCTCGACGCTCTCGGACCTGCATTCAGCCGTGACCGGTGCCATCGGCGCCCTCAAGGGTCCGCTGCACGGCGGCGCCAACGAAGCCGTCATGCACACCTTCGACGCGATCGGCATCCGGCAGGAGGAGTCCCTGGAGGAAGCAGCGGCCCGGGCCAAGGCATGGATGGAAGACGCCCTGGCGCAGAAGAAGAAGGTGATGGGCTTCGGCCACCGTGTCTACAAGCACGGCGACTCCCGGGTCCCCACCATGAAAGCCGCACTGGACAAGATGATCGCCCACTACGGCCGGCCGGAACTGCTGGGGCTGTACAACGGGCTCGAGCAGGCCATGGACGAAGCCAAGGCCATCAAGCCGAACCTCGACTACCCGGCCGGGCCCACGTACCACCTGATGGGCTTTGATACGCCCACATTCACTCCCCTGTTCGTGGCCAGCCGGATCACAGGCTGGACCGCCCACATCATGGAGCAACTGGACGCGAACTCCCTGATCAGGCCGCTGAGCGAGTACATCGGTCCGGAGGAGCGGCACCTCCCCTGACTCCTGGCAGGAACGTCCGACGGCGGCCCGGCACCCAGGTGCCCGGGCCGCCGTCGGCCGTTAATTGCCTGCTCAGTCCAGCAGGCTCTCGGATGAGGCGACTGATTCGTTGTCTGTGTGCATGGTGACCACCACGTTGATCCTTCGGCCTTCCAGAACCACCGGGAGCCAGTGGTCGGCGTCCTGCCACATGCGGTCCACGGGCAGCGTATCCACCCGGAACCATTCGGGCAGGATCTCGTCGCTGGGTGCCGGCTCGCCCTGCCAGGTCCGGGCGGTGAAGAGGGTGGTCCGCATATTCCATTCCGGGCGGGCCGGAAAGACGAAGTGGACCGATCCGGCGTCCGCCAGGTCCTCAACCCGCAGCACCACACCGGTCTCTTCCAGGACCTCCCGGATGACGGCCTGCGCGTCCGACTCCCCCGGTTCCACATGGCCGCCGATGCCCACGATCTTGCCCCTGCCGAACCCGGTCTGTTTCAGCCCGAGGAGTACCTCGGGGCCGCCCGGCCCGTCACGGAGCAGGAAGCAAAGGGTCACAGAGGCTGTGGTCATGCCTTCAAGCCTATGGGGTCCGGGAGTTGTCATCGGGGAAGCGCCAAGGGACGCCGGATATGCCAAGCTCTAGGTGTGACTCCCGAAACAGGACACGGAATACGGCCCGCCAGGATTTCGGCCATTGACACCCGCCTGCCGGGGTGGCTGGTGCGCAACCCTTTGTATTGGGGCTGGGCCTGGGCCTGTGTCTGGACAGCGCTCATTCTTGCAGATGAGTTCGTGAACCTGGCTGGTTGGACGTGGTACCTGCTGGTGGCAGCAGCGGCCCTGCCCACGCTGCTCAGCACCCTGGCCGTTCTCCACGTGACTCCCCGGCAGCAGGTGAAAGCCGCCCGGGAGTCGGTTTTGGGCCTGTTCTTCGTGCGGTTCCTGGCACTTGTTGCGGCCTTCATGGTCTGGGCCATCTCGGTGGTGTTCAGTGCGTCCATCTCAACCACTGTCCAAGCGGTGGCGGGAGACTCAGAGCGCGAGGTGACGGCTCTGGGCTTCACCCTGATGGCGGCCCTGGTGCCGCTGGTGGTAGCCGTCCTGTGGTTGGCGTTTGTCGCCCGGTGCGCCTGGTTCCTTCGGCGGCTTCGCGGCTGGCGGCAGGTGCCCACGCTCTCCCGCGTACCGAAATCCTTCCTCCGCGGCCGGCCACGGCTGCGCCGGGTGGTGATCGGCCTGGCACATCCCGGACTGATGTTGGTCGCCTGCATGGGAACTTCTGTGCTGGCTTTCCTGCTGGGGCCCGTGGAACTGACCATCGAGGCCATGTTCTAGCTGTCCGCGCGACCCTGGCGGCCGGACGTGCCCTGCCTGGCGGAACGTCAGCCCAGCGCGCGGGGATGAGCGGCCGCGTAGATTTCCCGGAGCGTATCAGCCGTGACCAGCGTGTACACCTGGGTTGTGGTCACCGATGCGTGGCCCAAAAGTTCCTGCACCACCCTGACGTCCGCGCCGCCTTCGAGCAGGTGGGTGGCGAAGGAATGCCGCAGCGTGTGCGGTGAGACGTCCCGGGTGATGTTGGCCTTCTCCGCCGCCGCCTTGAGGATGGTCCAGGCGCTCTGCCGGCTGATCCGGCCGCCGCGGGCATTCAGGAACAGCGCAGGCGTGCCCTTGCCCTTGGCAGCAAGCAGCGGCCGGCCGCGGACCAGGTAGGCGTCCAGCGCCCGGGCCCCGTAGGAGCCCAGCGGCACCAGCCGCTCCTTCGACCCCTTGCCGAACAGCCGGACAATGGCAGGCCCGGATTCCGGCCCGGCAAGGGAGATGTCATCAACGTCCAGTCCCACCGCTTCGCTGATTCTGGCTCCCGTGGAGTAGAGGAATTCAAGCAGGGCGCGGTCCCGCAGTCCGGCGGCGGTGTCCGTTCCTGCCGCCTCCAGGATGCGGGTCACTTCGTCAACGCTGATGGCCTTGGGCAGCCGTTTACCTGCCATGGGTGGGTGGACGTCGCGGGCTGGATCGGCCGGCGTATAACCTTCGAGGGCCCAGAACTTGTGCAGGCCACGGACCGCAACCACCGTCCGGGCCGCGGACCGGACCCCCAGGGTGGAACCGCCGTCGGAACCGTCCGACAGGGCGCGGACGTAACCCGTGACGTGGTGCCGGGTGATGTCCTCCGGCCGGCCGCAGCCGGCTGCGGCAACATACCGGGCGTAGCGGGCCAGGTCCCGGCGGTAGGCTGCCAAGGTATTCGCTGCCAGTCCCCGTTCCACACCCATGTGCTGGAGGTAGTCGGTAATTGCACGGTCGATGGCGGAAGGTACAGGTGCCGGGGCAGCGGCAGCCTCCGCCGGGCCCGGTTCGACCGCCGGCGCTGCTTCAGCCGAAGGAGGCGCCATCAGCGCTGGCTGGGGTGGGCGGGCCAGGGGGCGTCGGCGGGGCGGAGGCCTTCATAGTCGTTGGCGCGGGCGGCAGCGGCAGCCAGGATTCCGACGACGGCGGACGGGTTGTGCAGGCGTCCGGCCAGGACGGACGCCACGGCATCATCCAGGCCGATCCAGTGGAACTCGATCTCCGCCTCCTCGTCCGTCCGTTCGTGGCGTTCGTGGTGCGGCACTTCGGTGAGGTCACGGGCCAGGTAGATACGGATGGCCTCGCTGGAGGATCCCGGGGAATTGAAGACATCCGCCAGGACGTTCCAGGTCCCGGCAGCAAGGTCCGCTTCCTCGGCCAGTTCGCGCGCCGCCCCCACCACGAAGTCTTCGCCTTCAACATCCAGCAGGCCCGCCGGAACCTCCCAGAGGTCCATGCCCACGGGGTGCCGGTACTGCTTCAACAGCAGGACCTGGCCCTCGGCGTTCATGGGCAGGACGGCTACGGCGCCGGGATGGTCGATGTAATCGCGGGTGAGGGCGTCCCCGGAGTCCGAGAGCTGGAAGGTGTCGCTGACGACATCCCAGATCCTGCCCTGGTAGACCTTCTCCGTAGACAAAAGACGGCGCGGGCTTGGTGCATCCGAAACCTGTTTGGCAGGGGTGGCTTCAGGTGTACCAGGCATCGCGCCGTCCTTTGTGTGTTCTATCGACTACTTAGCGGTAACGGTACCCGATGCCGCATGTTCGCCGGCCGGGGGCACAGCCGTGTCGGCAACGCCCTCCTGGCCTGCACCCTGGCCGCCTGCGTTCTGGTGGCCTGCGTTCTGGTGGTCAAGTGCAGCCTTGACCAGGCCGGCGAACAGCGGGTGCGGGCGGGTGGGCCGCGAGCTCAGCTCGGGGTGGGCCTGCGTGGCCACGTAGTACGGGTGCACGTCGGCGGGCAGCTCAACGAATTCCACCAGCTTGCCGTCCGGGGAAGTGCCGGAGAAGACCAGGCCCTTGTCCGCGATCTGCTGGCGGTACTTGTTGTTCACCTCGTAGCGGTGCCGGTGGCGTTCGCTCACGGTGGTCTTGCCGTAGGTTCCGGCGATGACCGAGCCTTCATCCAGTTTGGCTTCGTACAGTCCAAGGCGCATGGTGCCGCCCAGGTCGCCGCGGCCTTCCACGTACTCCAGCTGCTCCTCCATGGTGGCGATCACCGGGTACTTGGAGTCCGGCTCGAATTCGCTGGAGGAGGCACCCTCCAGGCCCACCACGTTGCGGGCGTACTCGATCACCATGCACTGCAGGCCGAGGCACAGGCCCAGCACGGGCAGCTTGGTTTCGCGGGCAAACTTCAGGGCGCCGAGCTTGCCTTCGAGTCCACGGATGCCGAAGCCGCCGGGAACGCAGATGGCGTCCACGCCGTCGAGGGCCTTGATGGCGCCTTCGAGGGTCTCGCATTCGTCGGACGGGACCCAGCGGATCTTGACCTTGGCCTCGTTGGCGAAGCCGCCGGCACGCAGCGCTTCGGTGACCGAGAGGTAGGCGTCAGGCAGGTCGATGTACTTGCCCACCAGGGCAATCTCGACGTGGTGCTTGGGGTTGTGGACGGCTTCAAGCAGCTTGTCCCAGCTGGTCCAGTCAACGTCCTTGAAGGGCAGGTCAAGGGCCCGGACGATGTAGGAGTCAAGGCCCTGTCCGTGCAGGGTCTTGGGGATGTCGTAGATGCTGGGGGCGTCCGCGGCGTTCACCACGGCGTCGATGTCGACGTCACACATGCGGCCGATCTTCTCCCGCATGGCCTCCGGCACTTCACGGTCCGAACGGATCACGATCGCCTCGGGCTGGATGCCGATGGACCGCAGCGCGGCCACGGAGTGCTGGGTGGGCTTGGTCTTCAGCTCCTGCGAGGGGCCAATGTACGGCACCAGGGAGACGTGCAGGAAGAACACGTTTCCGCGGCCGATGTCCTGGCGGACCTGGCGGGCCGATTCGAGGAACGGCTGGGATTCGATGTCGCCAACGGTGCCGCCGATTTCGGTGATGATGACGTCCGGGGCGTTCTTGCCCTCGGCGGGCAAACGCATGCGGCGCTTGATCTCATCCGTGATGTGCGGGATGACCTGGACGGTGTCCCCCAGGTACTCGCCGCGGCGTTCCTTGGCAATCACCGTGGAGTACACCTGGCCGGTGGTGACGTTCGCGGACCCCTCGAGGTTTTCATCAAGGAAGCGCTCGTAGTGCCCGATGTCCAGGTCCGTTTCGGCGCCGTCGTCTGTGACGAAGACCTCGCCGTGCTGGAAGGGGTTCATTGTGCCCGGATCCACGTTCAGGTAGGGATCGAGCTTCTGCATTGTCACGGACAGGCCGCGTGCCCGGAGCAGGTGACCAAGGCTGGACGCCGTCAGTCCCTTACCAAGCGAGGACGCCACACCGCCGGTGACAAAGATGTGCTTCGTCGTCTTGGAGGAGCCCGGGAACCGGGAATTTACACGGGAATTTGATCGCTGCACCACGGAATTCGAGCCTATCATCAATTCGTCCCTCCCGTGGTTGTCCCTGTCAGGCCCGCTGGGGCAGGAGCTTGGCGTCATCCAGGAGTTCCTGGGCGTGGGCCTGCGCGGTTTCGGAGTCTTCCTGGCCGGCCAGCATCCGGGCGAGCTCACGGACCCGCTCCGGGCCGTCGAGGAGGCGGACGTCACTGGAGGTGAACCCGGTGGCGGTGCCGCCGTCGGCTCCCCTGACGGAAGTCTTGGTGACGGTGATGTGCTGGTCCGCGAACGCTGCCACCTGCGGCAGGTGCGTGACCACCAGCACCTGCACGTGGCGTGCCAGCATGGCCAGGCGGCGGCCGATCTCTACGGCGGCGCGGCCGCCCACGCCGGCGTCCACCTCGTCGAAGACAAAGGTGGGGACGGGATCGACGGCGGCAAGCACCACTTCGATGGCCAGCATGACGCGGGACAGCTCACCGCCGGACGCCCCCTTGCCCAGCGGCCGGGCCGGGGCGCCCGAATGCGGCCGCAGCAGGAAGCTGATGTCGTCCGCGCCGTGCGGGCCCAGCTGACCGGTCGGCTCGAGGTTGATCACCAGCGTGGCATCGGCCATGGCCAGGGCCTTGAGCTCCGCACTGACGCGGCCGGACAGGTCCTTTGCGGCCTTGGCGCGGATCTTGCTGATGCCCGCTGCCTGCTTCTTCAGCTCCGCCTCGGCGCGGACCACCTCAGCGTCCAGGGCCTCGATGCGGGACGAGTCGTCCTGGAGCTCGTCGAAGCGGACGCGCGCCTGCTCCGCCCACTCCAGCACCTCGTCGATGGTGGGGGCGTATTTCCGGACCAGTTTGGCCAGCGCAGCGCGCCGGTCCTCGATCTCGGCGAGCCGCTCCGGGCCCTCGGAGTCCAGGCTGGCCTGGTAGCTGGCCAGCTCGGCAGCGATGTCAGTAAGCAGGAAGCCCACCTCGGCCAGCCGGGCGGCTGCGGAGCCCAGCTGCGCATCGTGCTCGGACACGTGCTCCAGGGTCCGCTTGGCGGAGTCCACCAATGTGGTGGCGTCACCGGCTTCACCAAAGTCCTCGGCAATGAGTGCCTGGTGGGCGGTGCTCGCGGCGATCCGCAGTTCCTCCACGTTGGCAAGCTTCACGGCCTCGGCCTTCAGGAGCTCATCCTCCCCCGGCTGCGGATCCACCTCGTCAATCTCGGCAAGGGCAGCCTCCAGGGATTCAGCTTCGCGGAGCCTGTCGCGGGCGGCGCTGCGGAGGTTGTCCAGCTCGGCCTGGCTGGACTTCCACCGGCCATACAGCTCCTGGTACGCGGCCAGTGGACCGGCCAGGGTGTCGCCGGCGAACTTGTCCAGGGCTTCACGCTGCGCCGTGGCACTCTTGAGCCGGATCTGGTCCGACTGTCCGTGCACCACCACCAGGGTCTCGCCGATCTCAGCCAGTACGCCCACGGGTGCAGCACGGCCGCCCAGGAAGGCACGGCTGCGTCCATCCGCACCAAGGCGCCGGGCCAGGATCAGCTCTGCGCCGCCGTCGAACTCTTCCGCCTCGGCACCGGCGTCCAGGGCACGCGCAATGGCCGGGTGGCCGGCGTCGAGCTTCAGGACTGCTTCAGCGGTGGCACTCTTGGCGCCGCTGCGGACGGCCCCGGCATCCGAACGGGCGCCCAGCAGCAGGCCAACGGCGGTGACCACCATGGTCTTGCCGGCGCCGGTTTCGCCGGTGACGACGCTCAGTCCAGGGCCGAGCGGAAGCGTTGCGTCGGTGATGACGCCCAGATCGCGGATTCTCAGTTCTTCAAGCATGGATTCACTTTGCAGTCGACGGATCGGGATCGCTGTCGGAGTTCTCCACATGCGGCACGGGCAGCGGCGGCATGGGCCGCGGCGTCCGCACAATGGGGATGGGGCCGGTGTGCACGGCGTCGGACTTGGGTACCGGCCCGCGCCAGCCGTGGATGGGCAGCTCGAACTTGCGGACCAGCCGGGCGGAGAACGGCGTCTGGTGGGTGCGGGCCAGCCGGACAGGAGTGGCGGACTTGGTCACTTCCACGCGGGCTCCCGGCGGCAGGTCCACCGAGCGCCGTCCGTCGCACCACAACACGCCCTGGGCGTCGGTCCGGCCCAGCACCTCCACCGCAAGCTTCGACCTGGGCGACACCACCAGGGGCTTGGCGAAGAGTGCATGGGCGCTGATGGGCACAATGACCAGGGCCTCCACCTCCGGCCAGACCACCGGACCGCCCGCCGAGAACGCGTAGGCCGTGGATCCGGTGGGGGTGGCCAGCACGATGCCGTCTGAGCCGAAGGACGTCAGCGGGCGCTCGTCCACCTCGGTCACGACTTCGAGCATGCGTTCGCGGTTGGCCTTCTCGATGGCGGCCTCGTTTAAAGCCCAGGTGTGCCAAATCTTCTGGCCGCGGACCCAGACCTGGACATCGATGGTCATCCGCTCTTCAACCGTGTACTCGCGGCTGGCAACCCACTCCACGGTCTGGGCAAGGTCCGCCCGCTCGCTTTCGGCCAGGAAGCCCACGTGGCCCAGGTTGACGCCCAGCAGCGGCACATCCACCTCACGGACCAGTTCGGCAGCCCGCAAGATGGTGCCGTCACCGCCAAGGACCATGACGAGTTCCACATCGGGCAGCTGGACGTGGTCGTGGAGGACCTCCACCGGCTGGGCCAGGTGCCCAAAGAACCTTTCCATGTCCCCCAGTTCGGACTCCTGCATCACGGGGACCATGCCGGAGGCGTGCAGCAGGGCGCAGGCTTCCCAGGCGGCTTTCAGTGATTCCTCGCGGCCGGTGTGGGCAAGGACCAGTACACGCCTGCTCATCAGGTTCCGCTCTCTAGTGGTTAGGCCAGATTTGTCCGAGCAACGCAGCGGCTGCTGCCTCTCGCTCTTCGATCTTAGGCAAGTCTTTGCTGATCCTGCGTTTTATCCACAGGAAGTATTCGACGTTTCCGTCCTGCCCCGGCAGCGGACTGGCCGCCAGCCCGCAAAGGTCCAGGCCGGCGTCGAGCGCTGCCCTGGCCACCTTCTCCACGGCCATCCGCCGCTCACGCTCCGAGGTGACCACGCCGGTGCGGCCCAGGCGGTCCTTGCCGATCTCGAACTGGGGCTTGACCATCAGCACCAGGTCCCCGCCTGGTTCGGTGCAGCCGGCCAGTGGCTGGACCACGAGGGTGAGGGAAATAAAGGACAGGTCGGCGACGGTCAGCGCTGCCGGGCCGCCAATGTCTTCCGGCGCCATGTACCTGACGTTCATGCCTTCATGGACGTCCACGCGGGGGTCGTCGCGGAGGTGCGGCACCAGCTGGCCGTGTCCGACGTCGACAGCCACCACGTGCGCGGCACCCCGCCGAAGCAGGACATCGGTAAAGCCCCCGGTGGAGGCGCCGGCGTCCAGGCACCTCTTGCCCGCCACCGAAACTTGGGGGAAGGCGTCGAGGGCCCCGGCCAGCTTATGGCCCGCGCGGCTGGCGTAGCTGTCCTGGTCATCGTGTTCGACGGCGAGGTCCCGGCTGTCATCAACCTGGAGGGAGGCCTTGGCGAGGACCTGGCCACCGGAGCTGACCTTGCCTTCGGCGATGAGCGTCGCGGCATGGGTGCGCGACCTCGCCAGCCCGCGTGCCACCAGTGCCTGGTCGAGGCGAACCGGCATCAGGCTGCACCCCCGGCGGGACCGGGCAGTGTGGAGCCGGTCCCGGTGGGGGCGGTCTTTGCGGGATCAGCACCTGCTGGATCGGCGTCTGCAGGATCGGTGTCTGCGGGATCGGCGTTGAGGGCGGCCAGCAGTTCATCGTGGAGGTCGTCGTAGACGGTCCCGTGGTCCGGGACAGGGAGCCCGGGCATGTCGAAAAGCCTGGCTACGGCCTGCGCAACCCGCGGATCGGTGAGGTCCATCCCGCCTGGCTGCGGCCACTCCGGGGCCGGCTGGGCTGTCGCGTCGTCCGGTTCGGTCAGCTCGGTCATTCAACCAGTCTAGTGATCCAGCCACACCAGCTTGGGCGCCTTCGGGGCTGCGGCGTCCGGCGTCGCCGCCCACCAGGCCGCACATGCGGCCCGCCAGGAGTCGAGCTGGTCCTGGCTGCCAATGATGCCCACGGCTCCGTTGGCCACGCGCGCCGTTGACTGGCCGCACGTATACGTGCCGTCGTCGTGCGTCACTTCGGGGTACGGGCGGTGCAGGCCGGCCAGGTTTTCGATGATGTAGTTGGGCCGTTCCGCAGACCTCGCGGCCAGAATGGTTTCGCGCGTGTCGACGCCGGTCAGGACAGCAACGGTGGCAAAGCCCGCGTTGTTGCCGCCCAGGATGTCCGTGTCCAGCCGGTCGCCGACCACCAGGGGACGCTCGGCCCCGAGGCGCTTGGCTGCCGAATGGAACAGCGGAGCTTCGGGCTTTCCAGCAACCTTGGGCTGCTGCCCCGTGGCAGCAGCGACAGCGGCAACCAAGGTGCCATTTCCCGGGGCGATGCCACGCGCCTGGGGAATGGACATGTCCGTGTTGGTGGCCACCCAAAGCGCCCCGGCGGACACCACGTAGGTGGCCTCTGCCAGGTCCTTCCAGCCGATGGTTGGGCTGAAACCCTGGACGACCGCGACCGGTTCCTCCGCCTGGCTGCCCACCGGCACCAGGCCCACCAGTTCAATTTCGCGGGCAAGCGCCGTGCTGCCCGTGATGAGGATCCTGGACCCTGGTGGAAGCAGCGAGGCCAGGAGCTCGGCTGCCGCCTGCGAGGAACTGACCACCTGGTTGTCCTCGGCGGGGGCACCAAGCTCACGGAGATGCGCTGCCACCTCCGCCGGGGAGCGGGAGGCGTTGTTCGTCACATAGCCCAGGCCGATACCCAGGCCGGAGAGCTGCTGCAGTGAATCCACAGCTCCGGGAATGGCGTGGGGCCCGGCATAGACCACGCCGTCCAGGTCGGCGAGCAGTGCGTCGAAGCGGGAAACCAGTGAAACGTCACTCATGCTTGTCAGTCTTCCCGGCGTTCTTCATCATGCTGGGTGGCACCGCTGTCCTCCGCTTCGGCATCACCGGCAGCTTCGGAATCCAGCTCGTCCCGTTCCACCGAGTCCTGGTCCGATTCGGCGTCGTCGGAGACGAAGTAGTCGGCGTCCTGGTCGTCCAGGTTGCTGTCCTGGGCTGCTTCCGCTTCGGTAGCGCGGGTGCTTTCAGCTTCGGCGTCTGCGTCACCGGCGGTGGGGGTTTCAGCGGGAGCTTCGGTTTCGGCGGCGCCGGAGGCACGCTCCAGCAGCCGGCGTCGCTCAGCCTCTTCCCGTGCCTCTTCTTCCTCGTCCCAGCCGAGGTCGATGATTTCGGGTTCCTGGTCCGCACCCTGGCCCAGCGCGTTTTCTGCCACGACCGCCTGGCGGTTCCACTTTTCCGACTCTTCCTGGCGTCCCACCGCTGCAAGTGCATCGGCGTAGGCACGGAAGAGTCGCGGACTGTAGGAGAAGGCACGGTTGATGTCCAGCTGCGGAATCTCCAGTTCCGCTACTGCCGCGTCCAGCTGGCCCAGATCGGTCCGTGCACCGGCTGCCACGATTGCCAGTTCCACCTTGCCGGGCGCGTCAAGGTCCCGGGCTTCCTCCGAGCGGGCAACATCGAGGGCACGGTCGGGGCGCCCCAGGCCACGCTCGCAGTCGGCCATCACGGGGAGGTGCACGTTGGAACCACTGATCCGGCGGAAGGTGCGGAACTCGCGGAGTGCCTCACCGTAATGGCCGGCAGCATAGGCCGTCAGGCCAACGGCCTCGCGGACGGCTGCGAGCCGTCCGCCACGACGACTGGCGGCGAGGGCGTGCTGGAAGGCAAGCTCGGGCTCGTCGTCGATAAGGCGGCCGGCCATCACCAGGTGACGGGCAACCCACTCTGCGCTCTTGGGCTCAAGGGTCTTGATCTGGTGGTGCGTGGCTCGGTCCAGTTCCTTGCCCGTGACGTCCTCATCGATCTCGGGTGAGCGTTCCCGGTCAGGGCGGTTGGCGCTGCGAAGGTCTGCGGCGTTGGGCACGCGGACAGGGCGCTCCTCCTGGCGGTCGCGGCCAAAGCCGCGGGGGCCGGAGCCGCCACGACCTGATTCGGCCCGGGAGTCGCCGCGGTCGAAGCTGCGCGGTGCGCGATCCTGCCTGTCACCAAACGGCTTGCGGTTCTCGCCACCGAAGCCGCGGCGGTCGCCTTCGCCTTCGCGGCGCGGACGGTCACCGAAAGGCTTCCGGTCACGGTCACCACCGCCAAAGCTGCGGCGGTCGCCCTCACCGTCACGGCGCGGACGGTCACCAAAGGGCTTACGATCACGGTCGCCGAAGGGCTTACGCTCACGATCACCGAAAGGCTTACGCTCACCGCCACCAGTACCACCGGTGAAACCACGACGGTCACCCTCGCCGTCGCGGCGGGGACGGTCACCAAACGGCTTACGATCACGGTCGCCGAAAGGCTTCCGGTCGCGGTCACCCTCACCGTCACGGCGCGGACGGTCGCCAAACGGCTTACGATCACGATCACCAAACGGCTTACGATCACGATCACCGAAAGGCTTCCGGTCGCGGTCACCCTCACCGTCACGGCGCGGACGGTCACCAAACGGCTTACGATCACGATCACCGAAAGGCTTCCGCTCACCGCCACCAGTACCACCGGTGAAACCACGACGGTCACCCTCGCCGTCGCGGCGGGGACGGTCACCAAACGGCTTACGATCACGATCACCGAAAGGCTTCCGCTCACCGCCGGCCCCGGAACCGCCGCGGGAGGGGCTGTTGCCGTCGCGGTCGGAGCGGGACCGGAATCCGCGGGGATCCCCGCCGGAGTTGTTGTTGCCGCGGAACGCGCCGCGGTCGTTGCCGCGGTTGCCCCCGTTGTGCTCGGCCATATGGATTCCTCCTGTTGTGAGCCGACCACTGGCGCAACTGCAGCCGCTCGTTTCGTTTCCTACGCAACCCGAAATCAAGCGCTTCGAAGTCCGTACATCTTCATCAATTCTAGTGGAGCCGCGAAATCCCAAGGGACAGCGGGCCCCTTGGGAGCGGTATCGTGGCCATCTTCACAGGCGACGCCCCATCACATCCTGCCCGTTTCCGCGGGATGCGCCATCACATCCTGCCCGTTCGCCGGCCACGCCTCATCACTTCGTGAAAGTCTTCTGCCGTGGCGCGGGACCTGGTGTCGCGTCACCGGTGAGGGGACGAAAGCTGATGGCGCGTCACGGGGCCCAGGTGCGGGATCGTGTTGTGGTGTTGGTGGGTTAAATGTGGGAGGCCCCAACCGGGTGGTTGGGGCCTCGACCAATGTGTGTCCGGCGGTGACCTACTCTCCCACACCCTCCCGGGTGCAGTACCATCGGCGCTGTGGGTCTTAGCTTCCGGGTTCGGAATGGGACCGGGCGTTTCCCCCACGCTATGACCGCCGTAACCCTTGTACCCGCCCGCCCGGTGTTTTGTTCGGGGGTGGGAAGTCTGGTGGTTACAACATTGTGGTGTTGTTATTCAGTTGTGTTGGTTCCGTGCCGTGACAACCCGTGTGTTGGGGGTTGTTGGTTGGGAACCACATAGTGGACGCAAGCAGAGTTTGTATGTATCTGTGTGGTGTAAGTTGTTGGCCTATTAGTACCGGTCAGCTTCACGAGTCGTTAGTCCTCGCTTCCACATCCGGCCTATCAACCCAGTGGTCTGGCTGGGGGCCTCTCACACCCGAGGGTGTATGGAAATCTCATCTCGAAGCGAGCTTCCCGCTTAGATGCTTTCAGCGGTTATCCCATCCGAACGTAGCTAATCAGCGGTGCACTTGGCAGTACAACTGACACACCAGAGGTTCGTCCGTCCCGGTCCTCTCGTACTAAGGACAGCCCTTCTCAAATTTCCTGCGCGCGCAGCGGATAGGGACCGAACTGTCTCACGACGTTCTAAACCCAGCTCGCGTACCGCTTTAATGGGCGAACAGCCCAACCCTTGGGACCTACTCCAGCCCCAGGATGCGACGAGCCGACATCGAGGTGCCAAACCATGCCGTCGATATGGACTCTTGGGCAAGATCAGCCTGTTATCCCCGAGGTACCTTTTATCCGTTGAGCGACGGCCATTCCACAATGTACCGCCGGATCACTAGTCCCGACTTTCGTCCCTGCTCGAGATGTCTCTCTCACAGTCAAGCTCCCTTGTGCACTTACACTCGACACCTGATTGCCAACCAGGCTGAGGGAACCTTTGGGCGCCTCCGTTACTTTTTAGGAGGCAACCGCCCCAGTTAAACTACCCATCAGGCACTGTCCCTGACCCGGATTACGGGCCGAAGTTAGATGTCCAAAGTGACCAGAGTGGTATTTCAACGATGACTCCACCCGAACTGGCGTCCGGGCTTCAACGTCTCCCACCTATCCTACACAAGCCACTCCGAACACCAATACCAAACTATAGTAAAGGTCTCGGGGTCTTTCCGTCCTGCTGCGCGTAACGAGCATCTTTACTCGTACTGCAATTTCGCCGAGTTTATGGTTGAGACAGCGGGGAAGTCGTTACTCCATTCGTGCAGGTCGGAACTTACCCGACAAGGAATTTCGCTACCTTAGGATGGTTATAGTTACCACCGCCGTTTACTGGGGCTTAAATTCTCAGCTTCGCCTTGCGGCTAACCGGTCCTCTTAACCTTCCAGCACCGGGCAGGAGTCAGTCCGTATACATCGTCTTGCGACTTCGCACGGACCTGTGTTTTTAGTAAACAGTCGCTTCCCCCTGGTCTCTGCGGCCCCGATCCCCTCCACACCGCAAGGGTGTATCAAGGTTGGGGCCCCCCTTCTCCCGAAGTTACGGGGGCATTTTGCCGAGTTCCTTAACCATAATTCTCTCGATCGCCTTGGTATTCTCTACCTGATCACCTGTGTCGGTTTGGGGTACGGGCGGCTAAAACCTCGCGTCGATGCTTTTCTCGGCAGCATAGGATCACCAAATCCCCCCAAACGGGGGTCCCATCAGATCTCAGGCACCATGAGTGGCGGATTTGCCTACCACTCGCCCTACATCCTTAGACCGGGACAACCATCGCCCGGCTCGGCTACCTTCCTGCGTCACACCTGTTAATACGCTTGCCTCCCGGGATCAGGTCCTGCGCTCCACCAAAACCCTCACACCACAAGGGCGCTCGGGCAGGCTTCGGGCAGTTAGTATCCCCCGCTCAGCATGGGCGGTTTTTCGCCGGTACGGGAATATCAACCCGTTGTCCATCGACTACGCCTGTCGGCCTCGCCTTAGGTCCCGACTTACCCAGGGCAGATTAGCTTGACCCTGGAACCCTTGATCATTCGGCGGACGGGTTTCTCACCCGTCTTTCGCTACTCATGCCTGCATTCTCACTCGTGTAGGCTCCACCGCTGGTTTACACCGCGACTTCACCGCCCACACGACGCTCCCCTACCCATCCACACGCCTGAACCACAAGGGCTTAGCTAAAATGTGAATGCCACAACTTCGGCGGTGTACTTGAGCCCCGCTACATTGTCGGCGCGGAATCACTTGACCAGTGAGCTATTACGCACTCTTTTAAGGGTGGCTGCTTCTAAGCCAACCTCCTGGTTGTCTGGGCAACTCCACATCCTTTCCCACTTAGCACACGCTTAGGGGCCTTAGTTGGTGGTCTGGGCTGTTTCCCTCTCGACTATGAAGCTTATCCCCCACAGTCTCACTGCTGCGCTCTCACTTACCGGCATTCGGAGTTTGGCTGACGTCAGTAACCTTGTAGGGCCCATTAGCCATCCAGTAGCTCTACCTCCAGCAAGAAACACGCAACGCTGCACCTAAATGCATTTCGGGGAGAACCAGCTATCACGAAGTTTGATTGGCCTTTCACCCCTACCCACAGCTCATCCCCTCCATTTTCAACTGAAGTGGGTTCGGTCCTCCACGACGTCTTACCGTCGCTTCAACCTGGCCATGGGTAGATCACTTCGCTTCGGGTCTAGATCACGCCACTCACACGCCCTATTCAGACTCGCTTTCGCTACGGCTGCCCCACACGGGTTAACCTCGCGACGTAACACTAACTCGCAGGCTCATTCTTCAAAAGGCACGCCGTCACCAGAATCAGACTGGCTCCGACGGATTGTAAGCACACGGTTTCAGGTACTGTTTCACTCCCCTCCCGGGGTACTTTTCACCTTTCCCTCACGGTACTGGTCCGCTATCGGTCATTAGGGAGTATTTAGGCTTATCAGGTGGTCCTGACAGATTCGCACGGGATTTCTCGGGCCCCGTACTACTTGGGATACTCTCACAGGCGGTACAAACACATTACGGTTACGGGACTAACACCCTCTCTGGCCGGCCTTTCAAAACCGTTCACCTATGCGCGCACATCACACCCCACCAGCCCGGCAGAACTGGTATGGAAAGTCCCACAACCCCGACCATGCAACGCCCGCCGGCTATCACACATGGAACGGTTTAGCCTGATCCGCGTTCGCTCGCCACTACTAACGGAATCACTATTGTTTTCTCTTCCTGCGGGTACTGAGATGTTTCACTTCCCCGCGTTCCCCCCACGCACCCTATGTGTTCAGGTACGGGTCACCGAGTCACTCGCGCGCTCGGCGGGGTTTCCCCATTCGGACACCCTGGGATCACAGTCCGGTTATCGACTCCCCCAGGCTTATCGCAGATTCCTACGTCCTTCTTCGGCTCCTAATGCCAAGGCATCCACCGTGTGCTCTTAAAAACTTGACCACAAAGATCAAAAACATTTCTCGAGAGAACCACAGAAACCAACCACACCCCAACACCCCAAAGGGCATCAACAGCGCAGCCAGATCCAGGTTCATTAATCTTGGAAATTGCTTCTTATACAAGATGCTCGCGTCCACTATGTAGTTCTCAAACAACAACCCCACACCACACACCCCACACACCCAAACAGGCGCACAGAACGTCACGGCAGGGAAACCAGAAACAAACAAACCCGAAGGAAAACCCCCGGCCCTGTTGCCTCAGGACCCAACAGTGTGCCAAACACTACCCAGCAACCCAAACCAGCCGCGTTCCAGAACACCCGCCCTCCCCCGAAGAGAAGAACAAAACATTCGTACTAACCAAACCGGTCCGTGCCACCAGGCACCTATTTGTTGATATTCCACCCATGAGCACCCGCCACGGAACAATCGTCCATGCTGCGGGCTTGCTTCCTGACAACCCCCCACACCGGCATTCACCAGCACAGAAGAGTTGGAGGTGCTCCTTAGAAAGGAGGTGATCCAGCCGCACCTTCCGGTACGGCTACCTTGTTACGACTTAGTCCCAATCGCCAGTCCCACCTTCGACAGCTCCCTCCCACAAGGGGTTAGGCCACCGGCTTCGGGTGTTACCAACTTTCGTGACTTGACGGGCGGTGTGTACAAGGCCCGGGAACGTATTCACCGCAGCGTTGCTGATCTGCGATTACTAGCGACTCCGACTTCATGGGGTCGAGTTGCAGACCCCAATCCGAACTGAGACCGGCTTTTTGGGATTAGCTCCACCTCACAGTATCGCAACCCTTTGTACCGGCCATTGTAGCATGCGTGAAGCCCAAGACATAAGGGGCATGATGATTTGACGTCGTCCCCACCTTCCTCCGAGTTGACCCCGGCAGTCTCCTATGAGTCCCCACCATCACGTGCTGGCAACATAGAACGAGGGTTGCGCTCGTTGCGGGACTTAACCCAACATCTCACGACACGAGCTGACGACAACCATGCACCACCTGTAAACCAGCCCCAAAGGGGAAACCACATTTCTGCAGCGGTCCGGTTCATGTCAAGCCTTGGTAAGGTTCTTCGCGTTGCATCGAATTAATCCGCATGCTCCGCCGCTTGTGCGGGCCCCCGTCAATTCCTTTGAGTTTTAGCCTTGCGGCCGTACTCCCCAGGCGGGGCACTTAATGCGTTAGCTACGGCGCGGAAAACGTGGAATGTCCCCCACACCTAGTGCCCAACGTTTACGGCATGGACTACCAGGGTATCTAATCCTGTTCGCTCCCCATGCTTTCGCTCCTCAGCGTCAGTTAATGCCCAGAGACCTGCCTTCGCCATCGGTGTTCCTCCTGATATCTGCGCATTTCACCGCTACACCAGGAATTCCAGTCTCCCCTACATCACTCTAGTCTGCCCGTACCCACCGCAGATCCGGAGTTGAGCCCCGGACTTTCACGGCAGACGCGACAAACCGCCTACGAGCTCTTTACGCCCAATAATTCCGGATAACGCTTGCGCCCTACGTATTACCGCGGCTGCTGGCACGTAGTTAGCCGGCGCTTCTTCTGCAGGTACCGTCACTTACGCTTCTTCCCTACTGAAAGAGGTTTACAACCCGAAGGCCGTCATCCCTCACGCGGCGTCGCTGCATCAGGCTTTCGCCCATTGTGCAATATTCCCCACTGCTGCCTCCCGTAGGAGTCTGGGCCGTGTCTCAGTCCCAGTGTGGCCGGTCACCCTCTCAGGCCGGCTACCCGTCGTCGCCTTGGTAGGCCATTACCCCACCAACAAGCTGATAGGCCGCGAGTCCATCCAAAACCACAAAAGCTTTCCACCAACCACCATGCGATGGAAGGTCATATCCGGTATTAGACCCAGTTTCCCAGGCTTATCCCAGAGTCAAGGGCAGGTTACTCACGTGTTACTCACCCGTTCGCCACTAATCCACCAGCAAGCTGGCATCATCGTTCGACTTGCATGTGTTAAGCACGCCGCCAGCGTTCATCCTGAGCCAGGATCAAACTCTCCGTTGAAGTAAAACAAAAACAGACACAACCACAACCACCGGAAATAACGGCAGAAACAGCTGCACAAAATTTGAAACCAGCCAAAAACACCATGCACACCACGGGGTGGCGGCACAGCACAATCAACCAATTACATACATAATCGGTATCAACAAACTTGGCACACTATTGAGTTCTCAAACAACAGACACATTCGAATATTCCCGGAAACAATTCGAAAGAATTTCTTTTCCGTATTTCTTCGCTGCGATGTTTCCATCTTATTTCATTCATATTCACTTTCGCAAATCCGGATTTTCTTCCGGAATTCACTCGGTGGAATGAATCCGCCCAGCACAACGGGAAGCAATTTCTCCAATTCCACGCGGTGCGCGGCAAGAATTGCTTCTCATAAGTTGGGGGTTTGTCACCACTCAGCGGCGGCGACTCAGAAAACAATACACGCCCCCCAGCGGCCGTGCAAATCGGCCGCCGAAGGGCGTGCATACGGACCGTGAAGGTGCTAGGGAACCAGCACCTCAACAGTGGCCAGGTTCTTCTTGCCCCGGCGCAGGAGCAGGTACTGGCCGTGCAACAGTTCAGACTCGGAGATCACGGCCTCCGGATCTGACACCTTCGCGTTGTTCACGTAGGCACCTCCTTCACCAACGGTGCGCCGGGCGGCGGACTTGCTTTCCGATAGACCGGACGCCACCAGCAGGTCGACGATCCCCATCCCGTCCACCTGCACCGTGGCCGAAGGAAGTTCGGAGGTAGCCGCCTGGAGCGTTGCCTTGTCCAATGCGGCCAGGTCGCCGTTGCCGAAAAGCGCCGCTGAAGCGGCGATGACTTTTTCGGTGGCGTCCACGCCGTGCACCAGTGAGGTCACTTCGAAGGCCAGCTTCCGCTGTCCTTCCCTGGCAAAGGGACGCTCGGCCACGGAAACCGCGATCTCTTCGATCTCGGCCCGGGTGAGGAACGTGAACACCTTGAGCCGGTCCACAACGTCGGCGTCGGCGGTGTTGAGCCAGAACTGGTAGAAGGCGTACGGGCTGCACATGCCCGCGTCCAGCCAGATGGCGTTGCCCTCGCTCTTGCCGAACTTGGTTCCGTCGGAGTTGGTGATGAGGGGAGTTCCCAGGGCGTGGACGCTCTTGCCCTCCACCTTGCGGATCAGGTCGGTACCGCTGGTGAGGTTGCCCCACTGGTCCGAACCACCGGTCTGCAGCACACAGCCGTAGTCGCGGTAGAGCTGCAGGTAGTCCATGCCCTGCAGGATCTGGTAGCTGAACTCGGTGTAGCTGATGCCCTCGTCGGAGTTGAGGCGGGATGCCACGGCGTCCTTGCGCAGCATCGTTCCAACCCTGAAGTGCTTGCCCACTTCACGCAGGAAGTCGATGGCGCTCAAGGGCGCCGTCCAGTCCAGGTTGTTTACGATCCTGGCAGCGTTGTCACCCTCGAAGCTGAGGAAGCGGCTGACCTGGGCCTGCAGGTAGCCCACCCACTCCGCCACCGTGTCCTTGGTGTTCAGGGTTCGTTCAGCGGTGGGGCGGGGATCGCCGATCATACCCGTGGAGCCGCCAACGAGTCCCAGTGGCTTGTGCCCGGCCAGCTGCAGCCGCCGCATGACCAGGAGCTGGACGAGGTTTCCCAGGTGCAGGCTCGGGGCGGTGGGGTCGAAACCGCAATAGTATGTGACCGGCCCGTCGGCGAGGAGCTTCTCAAGCTCTGCTTCGTCGGTGGACACA
The DNA here is from genome assembly GCF_019977375.1 of Arthrobacter sp. NicSoilB11. Lineage (NCBI taxonomy): Bacteria > Bacillati > Actinomycetota > Actinomycetes > Micrococcales > Micrococcaceae > Arthrobacter > Arthrobacter sp. NicSoilB11. Next base: position 1,693,958 of record NZ_AP024657.1, on the reverse strand, counting down.
TGGACCAGCCCACGCCACTTCAGTTCCTGCCAAATGTTGGCGAAAGTGGGATCGTTGCGCTGCGGTTCGAGGTTGTTCAGTTCTGGCACGCTTCCTAAGTTAGCAGTAACGCCCGGCGCCGGGTCAGCCAGCAATCCCGGCAGGCACGGGTTGCGAGGCAATCAGCCGCAGGCGCTGTGTTGCACGTGTCATGGCTACGTACAGGTCCCCCACCTTGCCGTGCTCATGGTTGAGCATGACGGATGGTTCCAGGACCACCACGCCGTCGAACTCCAGGCCCTTGGCCTCGCGCGGGCTGATCACCACGATGTCCTGCTCGTAGCTGCCGGCGCCGGTGCCGATCCGTCGCCCATACACGGCACGCAGTGCTGCTGTGGCCTGGGGCAGGAGGTCACCATCGGCGATCACGGCGAGCAGGCCGCCGTCGAGCGCGTCAAGTTCTTCCGGGAGGACCTCCACGAGCCGGCCGACCACCGCGCCGTTCCCTACTTCGTCGATGATGGGCGCCCAGCGCCCCTCACGAACGGCCTTGGGCGCGGAAACCACAAGGCCCGCCGCGTTGGCCATCCTGACGGCGGCTTCGGCGATCTGCGAGGGCGTGCGGTAGTTGACGGTCAGCTCCTCCAGCTGCCAGCGGTCACCGAACAGCGGAGCAAGCGCCCCCTGCCACGAGTTGGCTCCGGCCACGGAGCTGGTCTGCGCGATGTCGCCCACAATGGTGAAGGACTTCAGCGGGCAGCGCCGGACCAGGAGCCGCCACTGCATGGGTGAGAGTTCCTGCGCCTCATCCACCACGATGTGCCCGAAGGCCCAGGTGCGGTCGCTCGTTGCGCGTTCGGCAGCGGTTTGCCGCCCTTCCTGTTCCTGGTTCTGCTCGGCCAGTTCCTCCGCGGACATCAGGGGGTCCACGCCGGCGGCCTGCATGTTGACCAGGGTCTGCTTGGCGTTGGCAAGGTCGCGGGCACGGTCATGCTCCTGCTGGGCCAGTCCGCGCCCGGCGGCCGGGTCCAGCTCGCCGAGCAGTTCGGCGGCCTCGTCCAGCAGCGGCACGTCCGATTCCGTCCACGGGGCATCCGCGGGACGCTGCAGCAGCGCCCGCTGGGCCGGGGTCAGGTTGGGGGTGCAGAATTCCAGCACCTCCGGCTTGCTGAACAGATCCGAGATCAGCTTCTCCGGCGTCATGGGCATCCAGCACAGGTTCAGCGCAATCCGCACATCGCGGGCCGTTCGGACATCTTCGGCAAGGTACGAACGGTCCGCGTTGTTGCCGAGGTTGCCGGCTTCGACGAGCTCGGTCATCTGTTCGGTCAGCTCGCGCAGCAGGATCTTCACGAACGTCACGCGTGCCTCGTTGTACGGCTTCCCGGTGGCGCGGGCACGTTCCCTTGCACGCCGGACCTGCCGGGGTGTGAGGGTGAGCTTGCGGCCGTCCACTTCAAGGATCCGGTTCTGCGCGGGGACGCGCATGCGGTTGGACACGGCGTTGGCCACGATCGCGGCCATGTCCAGGCGGCCCTTCAGGGCTGCCACGTCCGCATCTGTTTCGGGAACGGCATTGATGCCGGGCATCAGGCGGCCCACGCTGGCCATGACGACACCGGTTTCCCCGAGCGAGGGCAGCACCCGTTCGATGTACTTCATGAACGACGACGACGGCCCCACCAGGAGCACGCCGGCACTTTTGAGGCGGTCACGGTGGGTGTACAGCAGGTAGGCGGCCCGATGCAGGGCCACGGCGGTTTTGCCGGTGCCCGGCCCGCCCTGGACCACGACGGCGCCGGAAATGGAGGACCGGATGATGCGGTCCTGTTCCGACTGGATGGTGCTGACGATGTCCGACATGCGGCCGGTCCGCTTGGAGTTCAGGGCCGCGAGCAGGGCCCCTTCGCCCTGCAGCGATTCGTCGTCGGTAAGCATCCCCGCGTCCAGGACGTCGTCCTCGATCGCCTTGACGTCCCGCCCCTGCAGGATCAGGTGCCGGCGGCGGCGGACGCCCTGCCGGTCGAAGGCCGTGGCCTGGTAGAAGTGCCCGGCCTCGGGCGCACGCCAGTCCACCATCAGCCGCTGCAGGTCCTCGGTGGTAAGCCCGATGCGGCCAATGTACTGGGCTTCACCGGAGTCCAGGTCCAGGCGGCCGAACACCAGCCGGTCATCGACGGCGTCCAGCTGGGCCAGGCGGTCCTCATACAGTGCAGCGAACGCATCACGTTCCGAAACGTTCTGCATGGTGCCCACGGCTCCGGCGCGCCGGACCTGCGCCAGCTGGTGGCGCTTTTCCTCCCGGAGTTCCTCCAGCCGGGCATACAGGCCGGCTACATACTCCCGTTCGTGGGCCAATTCGGCGTCGTGCATTAACGTTCCCCTATCGCGAAAGACAGACCGTCCATTCTACAACCATTTCCGTTAACGCTTGTGAAACGTTGCAGCCGGCAGTCAACGTGCCGGCTGCTTCCGGATCCGGGGCTTGGCAGCCTTGTATTTGGAGACGGTGGGGTCGCCGGTGAGCCAGAACCGCCAGGCGTATTCCGCCGATCCCCCGGCGCCGGCCACGCCCACCCGCGGGCCGGTACTTACCGGACCGCTGGTGCAGGAGGGAAGCTCCAGGCCGAAAGGTGGAGCCAGCGCGTCCCGGCCACTGTCCGCCGTCGTCAATCCAAGCGCTTTGGCCAGGCGGGCCGGACCGCTGGCCAGGTCGGCGGGCGTTCTCGACGTCGGACGGCGCCGTTGCGCCAGTTCAAGTCCGTCCACCACCTCCCCTGCCCGCAGCAGCAGGGCGGACGCAACGCCTGCCGGGCCGCAGACAATGTTGGTGCAGTGGTGCATGCCGTAGGTGAAGTAGACGTAGAGGTGCCCGGCGGGGCCGAACATTGGCGCATTGCGGGGTGTCGGGCCCCGGTAGGTATGCGAGCCCGGGTCCGGATGGAGCGAATCCTCGGGCCCAAGGTAGGCCTCCACCTCGGTGAGCCGGATGGACACCGCGCCGTCCCGGGACTGGTGCGTCAGTACGGCGCCAAGCAGCTGCGGGGCGAGCTCGCGGGCATCTCCGGACAGGAAACTCCGGAGCGTCCCGGCGTCCGGAGCACTTTCGTTCATTGCTCGACTTTACCCGGATGCCGCCCGTTTCATCCGCCCGGCAGCCGCCCCGGCGCCGGATTCCCGCCCTCCACGGCCATGTCCGATTTCCGCTAGTACCGGCCGGGGTGGGCTGGCAGGATGGAGGAATGGACTTCTGGCAGCGCTACCGGGCAATCGATGCCCGCGACCCCCGGTTCGACGGCCAGTTCTATACCGCCGTCCGCACAACCGGGATCTACTGCCGCCCCTCCTGCCCGGCCCGCACCCCCAAGGCGTCCAACGTGACGTTTTACGAGACGTCCGCCGCGGCACACGAGGCGGGCTACCGGGCCTGCAAGCGCTGCCTGCCGGAGGCGGTGCCGGGAACCCCTGCCTGGAACGTGCGGCAGGATGTTGCGGGCCGGGCCATGCGGCTGATCAACGACGGCATGATCAACCGGGACGGGGTGGCAGGCCTCGCGTCCCGCCTGGGGTACTCGCCGCGCCAGCTTAACCGGATCCTGGGGCAGGAACTGGGTGCCGGTCCCCTGTCGCTGGCCCGCGCTGCGAGGGCGCAGACCGCACGTACGCTGCTGGTGTCCACCTCCATGAAGCTGGCCGACATCGCCTTCGCGGCCGGCTTCAGCAGCGTGCGGCAGTTCAACGAGACCATCGCCGAGGTGTTCGACATGACCCCCACCGCACTTCGCAGGACGGTCCCGCACCCGGCCCCCGGTGGCGGCACGACGGCGCTGACCCTTGGCCTGCCCTACCGTCCGCCGTTCGATCCAAGCATCTTCTCCTTCCTTGCGGTCCGTGCCATCCCCGGCATCGAGGAGGGCACGGCCACCTCCTACGCACGGACCCTGCGGCTCACCCATGGCGATGCGCGCTTCCAGGTGGCGTACGACGGCGGCACGCGGGCACGGCAGCTCACCCTCACCGTGGGTGCGGTGGACCTGCGGGACCTTCCGGCACTGCTGAGCCGCGTGCGGAGGCTGTTCGACCTGGACGCAGACCCCGAAGCGATCGACGGTGCCCTCACGGCCGACCCCAGGCTTGCCGCCTCCGTTGCCGGCGCTCCCGGAATGAGGATGCCGGGGGCGCTGGACCCGCAGGAACTGCTGGTGCGGGCCATGGTGGGCCAGCAGATCACGGTGGCGGCGGCCCGGACCGCACTGACCCAACTGTCCGCCGCCGGCAGTCCCAGCAGCACGGCCGGGGACGGCCTGGACAGGCTCTTCCCGACGCCGGCCCAAATAGCCGCGGCGGGCCACCTGCTGCGCGGGCCCAGGAGACGGACCGAATCGCTCCTCCAGGCGGCCTCGGCCATGGCCGCCGGAGAACTGGAGTTCGGCTATGGGGACGACCTAACCGGCCTGGGCGCCAAACTGCTGCCCTTGCCGGGGGTGGGACCATGGACCGTGGGGTACGTGGCCATGCGGGTCCTGGGCGCCCCGGACGTCTTCCTCGCCAACGACGCCGCCGTTCGGAACGGAATCCGCGCCATCGATAATGGTGACAGCGCCCTAAGCCCGGACTTCCGGGAGACCAGCCCGTGGCGCTCCTACGCCACCATGCACCTGTGGCGCGCCGCAGCACGGCCCGCACCGACAACAACCGTTCCCGCGAAAGGGATGCCATGAAAGCGCAACTGATGCAGCTGTCCACGCCTGACGGGCCCTTCACCATCCTTGCCCGGGACGGCGTGGTCCTCGCTTCGGGCTGGACGGCAGGCCTTGCAGAACTCACCGGACAGGTCCATCCCACGCTGCGGCCCGACGCCGTGGAAGAGGTGGCAAGCCTTGGCGGGATCTCATCCGCCGTTGAAGCCTTCTACGACGGCGACCCCGCTCCCGCCATGTCAGTCCGGGTCCTGCAGCAGTCGGGCCCGTTCCGCGCCCACGCCTGGGACGTGCTGCGCCAGGTCAAACCCGGCTCACCCGTTACGTACACCGAGTATGCGGCCCTCGCGGGCAACCCGCGTGCGGTCAGGGCGGCGGCCAGCGCCTGTGCCTTCAATGCAGCGGCGTTGTTCGTTCCCTGCCACCGGGTGATCCGGACCGATGGCTCGCTGGGCGGCTTCCGCTGGGGCCTGCGCATCAAGGAAAGCCTGCTGGCCCGCGAGGCTGGCCAGGACTGCTTCAGGTGAGGACGACTACTTTGGGTCGGGCATCGCCGAAGGCCAGGGCAGCAGGGCGGGAAGGTCGGTGCCGTCCCCGGCGGCGGTGGCCCGCAGGCTGTCCAGCGACGGCTTGCGCCCAGCGAGCCAGGCGGCGATATCCGTGACCATGCCGCTGACGACGACGGTGCTGCCGCCGGCGCCAAGGGCCAGCGGCGGAAGTGCCACCGGCTGCAGGACAAGCCGGGTACCGGCCGGGACGCGGGCGGCCAGGAAGTCGAAGAGGTGGGAGCAGAATTCCCTGTTCCAGGTTTCGGGTCCCGTGCCGGCATCCAGGTCCGCGGTGTGGATGACGAGCTCGCGCCATAGCGCCAGCCCCGCATCGAAGATGACGCCGTCGCGGAACGCGATGGGCGTCTGCCATTCATCCCCGTCCAGTGCGTCAAAAGCCGCCAGCGCGCGGCGCAGCGCGGCATCGACGTCCTCCCTGTGCTGCCCAAGGCTGTGCCCCGCGGCCAGATCGATGGCGCGGTTGCGGCCTTCCACGCCGCCGTCGTAAAGCTCCACCGTTTCACCGCGGCGGCCGTACTCCACCTGACGGGCCAGGGCGTCGCAGATTCCGGCGAGGTGGGCCAAAAGGTGCCCGCGGCTCCAGCCGGGAAGCGTGGACGGAGCACGTTCGCCGCCGTCGGGAATCCGGTCCAGCCCGGCAGTCAGCGCGGCGCCGGCCGTGTGCAGTTCGGCCAGGAGGCCGGCAGGAGAAGGAGAGGTCATGCGGCCAGCCTAGCCGAGCACCCAGGCGCGCCAGGTACTTATTCCAGCGGCGATCCGTCCGGCCCGACACGGTGCCGGACATGGTTGCCGTCGTTGCTGGCCTGCCAGAACTCGATCTCGACGGGCTGGAGGGCGTAGAGCTGCCACTGGGGATTGTCGCTTCCGTCGGCCCGGGGCCGCTCGTGCCAGTCCACCGCGGAAGCCTCGGCAGAAAGCTCGGCCACAGCGCCGGCCACCCGGACCTGGCGGCCCAGGCCCGGCCAGTAGAAGTTCATGGCGGCACGTGGTTCAGCGGCCAGCTCCCGGCCCTTGCGGGAGGTGCGTGACGTGGCGAAGTGCCAGCCGTCGTCGTCAATGTTCTTCAGGATCAGCATCCGCGAGGACGGCTGCTGCCCACCGCCGGATGCCGCGCCCACCGTGGCCAGGCTGAACGCGTGGGGTTGCTGCTCCCCCGCGTCCAGCGCCTCATCCAGCCACTGCTTGAACAGCAGCGCCGGGTCCTGCGGGGCGTTGTCCGGGTCGAAACCGGGCAGGCCGGAGGGGAAATCGGGAAGGGTGCGAAGGAACTTGCGGAAGGTTTCGCTCATGGCTCCACCCTAGCCACAACCAGCAAGGGGCCCCGCGGAAAAACCACGGCGCCCCTTGCAGATCCGGTATTTAGCCGGCGTACGCCCGGACGTCCGCGAGCTCGGCTTCCAGTGCGGCGAGCTGGCGTTCGACGGCGGCCGGCGCCGTTCCGCCCTGGGAGTTGCGGCTGTTCAGGGAGCCTTCCGTGGACAGGACCGTGCGGACCTCGGGGGTGAGATGCTCCGAGATGGCAGCGTACTCCCCGTCCGTAAGGTCCCACAGTTCCACACCACGGGATTCCGCCTGCTTGACCGCCGCGCCGGAGAGTTCGTGCGCCTCGCGGAACGGCACGCCCTGGCGGACCAGCCATTCGGCGATGTCCGTGGCCAACGCGAAGCCCTGCGGGGCCAGCGACTGCATCCGTTCAGTGTTGAACTTGAGGGTGGCGATCATGCCGGAGACGGCCGGAAGCAGCAGCTCCAGGGTGTCGGCGGCGTCGAATACCGGTTCCTTGTCCTCCTGCAGGTCGCGGTTGTACGCAAGCGGAAGGCCCTTGAGCGTGGCCAGCAGCCCGGTGAGGTTGCCGATCAGGCGCCCTGCCTTGCCGCGGGCCAGCTCTGCCACATCCGGGTTCTTCTTCTGCGGCATGATCGAGGACCCCGTGGAGTACGAATCATGCAGCGTGACGAAGGAGAACTCCTTGGTGGCCCAGAAGATGACTTCCTCTGAGATCCGGGAGAGGTCCACGCCGATCATCGAGCAGACCCAGGCGAACTCGGCGAAGACGTCGCGGGACGCGGTGCCGTCGATCGAGTTATGCGTGGCGGAGTAGAAGCCCAGCTCAGCGGCCACTGCTTCCGGGTCGAGCCCCAGCGAGGAGCCGGCCAGGGCACCCGAACCGTACGGCGAGACGCCGGCCCGCTTGTCCCAGTCCTGCAGCCGCTGCACGTCGCGCAGCAGCGCCCAGGCGTGGGCCAGCAGGTGGTGGCTGAGCAGGACCGGCTGGGCGTGCTGCAGGTGGGTGCGGCCCGGCATGGCAACACCGTGGTGTGCCTTTGCCTGCTCCACCAGGGCATCCACTGTGGCAAGGACGCCGCGCGCGATGATCCTGGCGTGGTCGCGCAGGAACATCCGGCCCAGGGTGGCCACTTGGTCGTTGCGGGACCGGCCGGCGCGGAGCTTGCCGCCCAGTTGGGTTCCGGCCCGCTCGATCAGTCCGCGTTCCAGGGAACCATGCACGTCCTCGTCGGATTCCGCCGGCAGGTATGCCCCGGACGCCACGTCCTCGTCCAGCTGCGTGAGGGCGGCCAGCATGCCTTCGAGCTCGGCATCGTCCAGCAGTCCTGCTTTGTGCAGGACGCGGGCGTGCGCCTTGGAGCCGGCGATGTCGTAACGGGCCAGGCGCCAGTCGAAGTGCGTGGACTTGCTCAGCGCCGCGAGGGCGTCCGCGGGGCCGCCGGCAAACCGGCCGCCCCACAACGCACCCGTGTTCGTGGCTTCGGACTTGAGCTCAGCCATCCGGGCTACTTCCCTGCGACCCGGATGTCGCGGCCGGAGGCAACCTTGGCGGACATGCCCCACAGCTCGATGAAGCCCTTGGCCTGGGACTGGTCGAAGGTGTCGCCGGTGTCGTAGGTGGCCAGCGAGAAGTCGTACAGCGAGGTGTCCGAGCGGCGGCCGTTGACGATGGCCTGGCCGCCGTGCAGGGTCATGCGGATGTCGCCGGAGACGTACTTCTGGGTGTCCTCGATGAAGGCGTCCAGGGAGCGCTTCAGCGGGGAGAACCACTGACCGTCATAGACCAGCTCGGCCCAGCGCTGGCCAACGGTGGCCTTGAAGCGGGCCTGCTCGCGCTCCACGGTGATGTCCTCGAGGTGCTTGTGCGCGGTGATCAGGGCCATGGCACCGGGGGCTTCGTAGATTTCGCGGGACTTGATGCCCACCAGGCGGTCCTCGACGACGTCGATGCGGCCCACGCCCTGGGCGCCGGCGCGGCGGTTGAGTTCCTTGATGGCCTGCAGCGGAGTGACCTTGACGCCGTCGATCGCTACCGGGACGCCGGCTTCGAAGGAGATGATGACCTCATCCGGGGCCGGCGGGAACTCCGGGGTGGCGGTGTAGTCGTAGATGTCCTTGGTGGGGGCGTTCCAGATGTCCTCGAGGTAGCCGGTTTCCACGGCGCGTCCCCAGACGTTCTGGTCGATGGAGTACGGGTTCTTCTTGGTGGTCTCGATGGGCAGTCCCTTTTCCTCGGCGAAGGCGATGGCCTTGTCGCGGGTCAGGGCGAGGTCGCGGACCGGTGCGATGCACTTCAGGTCCGGGCCCAGGGTCTGGATGCCCACCTCGAAGCGGACCTGGTCGTTGCCCTTGCCGGTGCAGCCGTGGGCCACGGTGGTGGCGCCGAATTCGCGGGCTGCCTTCACCAGGTGCTTGACGATGACCGGGCGGGAGATGGCGGACACCAGCGGGTAGTGGCCCTGGTAGAGGGCGTTGGCCTTCAGGGTGGGCACGCAGTATTCGTTGGCGAATTCGTCCGATGCGTCGGCCACGTAGGCCTCGACGGCGCCGCAGCCCAGGGCGCGCTGGCGGATGGTTTCCAGCGATTCGCCGCCCTGTCCGACGTCCACCGCCACGGCGATGACCTCGGCACCGGTGGCTTCACCGATCCAGCCGATGGCGACGGACGTGTCCAGGCCGCCGGAGTAGGCCAGCACAATGCGTTCAGTCACTTTAGATGCTCCTTGTTGGGGTTGGTTGGTTCGTTGTCTTCAAGCTTATTGCCCGGCTTCTTCTGCCATTTGCAGGAAGCGGGCTGCCAGGTCCGGTCCGCCCAGCGGGTCGCGGGAGACCAGCAGGACGGTGTCGTCCCCGGCGATGGTGCCCAGGATGGACGGCATCACCGAGTGGTCGATGGCCAGGGCCAGGAAGTTCGCGGCGCCGGGCGGAGTGCGCAGGACCGCGATGTTGGCCGAGGCTTCGGCGGTGACCAGCAGTTCGCTGCACAGCCGGGCCAGCCGGGCATCCAGGATCTCCTGCGTCACGCCGCTTTTTGCGGCCCGCTCGCCGCCTTCGCCGGGAACGGCGTAGACCAGGACGCCTTCCTTGCCGCGGACGCGGACGGCGCCCAGTTCCACCAGGTCGCGGGACAGCGTGGCCTGGGTGACCTGCACGCCGTCGTCGGCCAGCAGCGCCGCAAGCTCGGCCTGGGAACGCACGGACTGCCCGGTGAGGATGGCGGTGATGCGCGCCTGCCGGGCGGTCTTGGTGGCCGGGCTGGTGCCCGGGGAGGACGGCTGGGCGGACACTAGAACGTGCTCTCTCCGGTGCCCTCGACGGGGGAAAGGCCGTCAACGAAGGCCAGGCCCGAGCGGTGCATCAGCCAGGCCATCAGCGCCTTCTGGGCGTGCAGCCGGTTTTCCGCCTCGTCCCAGACGATGGACTGCGGGCCGTCGATGACGTCGGCGGAGATTTCGTAGCCCCGGTAGGCCGGGAGGCAGTGCAGCACGACGGCGTCATCCGCGGCGAGTGCCATGGCGTCCGAATCGACGGAGTAGTCCCGGAACAGCTGGAGCCGGGCCTCCTTCTCGGCTTCCTGCCCCATGGAGACCCACGTGTCGGTGGCCACGACGTCGGCGCCCTTCAGCGCTTCCTTGGCATCGGTGGTGATGAGCACGGAACCGCCGGTCTCAGCCGCGCGCTCCTCAGCCGCGGCCACGATGTCCGCGGCCGGCAGGTAGCCCTCCGGGCCGGCGATGCGGACGTGCATGCCGGCGGTGACTCCGGCCAGCAGGTAGGAGTTGGCCATGTTGTTGGCGGCGTCGCCGAGGTAGCTCATGGTGAGTCCCTTGAGGTCGCCCTTGTGTTCCTTGACGGCCAGCAGGTCCGCCAGGAGCTGGCACGGGTGGTAGTCATCGCACAGGGCGTTGATGACGGGAACCCTTGAGTTCTCCGCCATGGCCACCAGGCCGGCGTGGGCGCCGGTGCGCCACACAATGGTGGAGACCATCCGTTCGAGCACCTTGGCGGTGTCCTCCACGGATTCTTTGTGCCCGATCTGCGCCTCGCCGGGGTTGATGACCAGGGCATTGCCGCCCATGTCCGCGATGCCGGTGGCGAATGAGACCCGGGTCCGGGTGGAGGTCTTGTCGAAGATCACGGCCACGGTCTTGCGGCCGCTGCCTTCAGCGGCGAACGGCTGGACGCTGTAGGGGGCCGCCTTCATGCGGGCGGCGAGCTCCAGGACTTCCGCCTGTTCGGCGGGGCTGAGGTCGGTGTCCTTGAGGAAGTGCCGGGTTGCGGTGGTCACTGGGCGTCCTTAGCTGTCTGGAGGATTGCCGGGAATGCGGCGAGGAACGTGTCGGCCTGTGCCGTTGTGAGGATCAGCGGCGGGGCCAGGCGGATGGTCCGCGGGCCCGGGCTGTTGACGATGAAGCCTGCGTCGAGGCCCGCCTGCACGACGGCCGGTGCTACGTCGGCGTCGAGGTCGAAGCCGATCAGCAGCCCTTCACCCCGGACCTCGGTGACGCCGGGGATCGCGGCCAGTGCGGAGCGCAGGTGTTCGCCCACGGCCGTGGCGTTGGCCAGGACGTTCTGGCTTTCGAGGGCGTGGAGGGTGGCGAGGGCGGCTGCCGTGGCCACCGGGTTTCCGCCGAAGGTGGTGCCGTGCTGGCCGGCTGACAACAACGACGACGTCTGCCCACCCATGGTGATCAGGGCACCGATGGGGAATCCGCCGCCCAGCCCTTTGGCCAGGGTGATGGCGTCAGGGACAATCCCCGCATCCTCGCTGGCGAGCCACTTGCCGGTGCGGCCGATGCCGGTCTGGACCTCGTCCAGGATCAGCAGGGCGCCGGCTTTGCTGGTGGCCTCCCGCGCGGCCTTCAGGTAGCCCGGCGGCAGGGGGCGTACACCTGCCTCACCCTGGATGGGCTCCAGGAACACGGCGGCCACGGTTTCGTCCACTGCTGCCTCCAGCGCAGCAATGTCGCCGAACGGGATGTGCACCACGCCACCGGGCAGCGGCTCGAAGGGCGCCCGGTAGGCCTCCTTGGCGGTCAGGGCCAGGGCGCCCATGGTCCGGCCGTGGAACGCGCCCTCGAGGGCGATGATGGTGGTCCGCTTGACCGTACCGTCACCGGTATTGCGGCGGGCAAGTTTGAAGGCGGCCTCGTTGGCTTCGGTGCCCGAGTTGCTGAAGAACACCTTGGAGCCGGCAGGAGCGTGCGCCAGTTCCAGCAGTTTTTCGGCCAGCGCCACCTGGGTGGGGCTGGTAAAGAAGTTGGAGACATGGCCCAGTGTGGCCAGCTGGCTGGCGATGACTGACGTCACGAAGGGGTGGGCGTGGCCCAGGGCGTTCACAGCGATCCCGCCCAGCAGGTCCAGGTACTCCTTGCCGTCGGCGTCCCACACCAGGCAGCCGGCACCGCGGACAAGGACCCGCTGCGGCGTGCCGAACACGTTCATCAGCGAACTGGAGTAGCGGGAGAGCCACTCGGAGCCTGCGTGGCCCGTGGTTTCCACCAACTCGGTGACTGAAGGCTTTTCAACCGTGTTCATCCGTTGATCTCCTCGTCCGGGACAACCTGGGTGCCGATGCCCGCCGTCGTAAATGTTTCCAGAAGCATGGAGTGGGCCAGGCGCCCGTCCACGATGTGTGCCCGTTCCACGCCCTCGTCAACGGCCTTGAGGCAGGCCGCCATCTTGGGGATCATCCCGGACTCCAGCCTGGGCAGCATCTCCCGCAGCTCCGACGCCGTGAGGGAGGAGATCAGGGAAGTCTTGTCCGGCCAGTTGGCGTAGAGGCCTTCGACGTCGGTGAGGATCACCAGCTTCGAAGCGCCCAGCGCCGAGGCGACGGCGGCCGCTGCGGTGTCTGCGTTGACGTTCAGGACCTGGCCCGTGGGCTGGAACCGCGCGGTCCCCGCCACGCTTTCTCCGCCGTCGACAATTTCCGGGGCCACCGTGGAGATCACGGGGATGCGGCCGGCGTCGAGGATGTCCACGATGCCGGCGGGGTCGACGCCCACCACCTCGCCCACCAGCCCGAGGTCCACCTCTTCGCCGTCCACCACGGTGCCGGTGCGGACAGCGCGCAGCAGCCCGCCGTCTTCACCTGACATGCCCACGGCGTAGGGCCCGTGGGAGTTAATCAGGCCCACCAGTTCGCGTCCCACCTGGCCGGTGAGGACCATGCGGACCACATCCATGGCCTCGGGCGTGGTGACCCGGAGGCCGCCCTTGAACTCGGATTCGATGCCCAGCCGGCCCAGCATGGAGTTGATCTGCGGGCCGCCGCCGTGGACCACCACGGGGTGGATCCCCACATGGTGGAGGAAGACGATGTCTTCGGCGAAGGCGCGGCGGAGTTCGTCGTTCACCATGGCATTGCCGCCGTACTTGATCACCATGGTGGTGCCGGCAAACCGCTGGATCCAGGGCAGCGCCTCGATCAGGGTTGCCGCCTTGTCCTGGGCAGCGGACATGCTGGTGGTTTCACGCGTTTGGGTGTTCATGTTGTCACTTTCCGCAGCAATTTATGCCTTGGCGGGCAATGGCTGGAGGGGCCCCTAGCTGGAGTAGGCGCTGTTCTCGTGCACGTAGTCATGGGTGAGGTCGTTGGTCCAGATGGTGGCCTCGGCATCGCCTGCCTGCAGGTCGATTTCCACCAGGACTTCGCGCGGCTCCAGGTCCACCAGGCTGCGGTCGTCGCCGATGCTGCCGTTGCGGCAGATCTGGACGCCGTTCATGGCCACGTTGAGCTGGTCCGGCTCAAAGGCGGCGTCCGTGGTGCCCACCGCGGAGAGCACGCGGCCCCAGTTGGGATCCTTGCCGAAAATGGCCGCTTTGAACAGGTTGGAGCGGGCCACGGAGCGGCTGACAGTTTCGGCGTCCGCTTCGCTGGCAGCGTTGAACGTGCGGATGGCGATGTCGTGGCTGGCGCCCTCGGCATCGGCGATCAGTTTGCGGGCCAGCTCGGCGCAGACCTTGGTCAGCCCGGCACCGAAATCCTCGGCCGAGGGCACAGCCGCGGAAGCGCCGGAAGCCAGCAGGACAACCGTGTCGTTGGTGGACATGCAGCCGTCGGAGTCGGCGCGGTCGAACGTAACCCGCGTGGCGTCGCGGAGGACGACGTCGAGCATTTCGGGCTGCACCACGGCATCCGTGGTGAGCACCACCAGCATGGTGGCCAGGCCGGGGGCCAGCATGCCGGCGCCCTTGGCGATGCCTCCGATGCTGAATTCCTGGCCGTCGGCGTCGGTGCCGATGAAGAGGGCCGACTTGGGCACGCTGTCGGTGGTCATGATGGCCGTGCCGGCGTCCGGTCCCCCGTCGGTGCTGAGTGCTGCTGCAGCGGCCTCGACGCCCGGCAGGATCTTGTCCATGGGCAGCTGCTCGCCAATCAGGCCGGTGGAGCAGACGAACACGTCGGTGGCAGAGATGCCCAGGACCTCGGCCACTTTCTCCGCGGTGCTGTGGGTGTTCTGGAAGCCCGTGGGACCGGTGCAGGCGTTGGCCCCGCCGGAGTTGAGGATGACGGCATCCACGCGGCCGTCCGAGACCACCTGGCGTGACCAGTGCACGGGGGCTGCGGCCACGCGGTTGCTGGTGAACACGGCGGCGGCGGCTTTGGATGGGCCGTCGTTGACGACCAGGGCGAGGTCCGGGTTGCCGGAGGCCTTGAGTCCGGCGGTGACGCCTGCTGCCCGGAATCCCTGGGGGGTGGTGATGGTCACGGAGCTACTCCCTGCAGGTTGAGGCCGGCGGTTTCGGGCAGGCCGAGTGCGATGTTCATGGACTGCACGGCTCCGCCGGCAGTGCCCTTGGTCAGGTTGTCGATCACGCAGGTGACGACCACCCGTCCCGTGTGGGCGTCGAAGGCCAGCTGCATGGCTGCGTGGTTGGAACCCTGGACCGATTTGGTCCCGGGCCACTGGCCCTCGGACAGCACGTGGACGAACGGCTCGTCGTCGTACGCTTCGGTCCATGCCTGCCGCAGCTGCGCTGCGGTGGTGCCCGCCTTGACCTTGGCAGTGGCGGTGGTCAGGATGCCGCGGCTCATGGGAGCAAGGGTGGGCGTGAAGGAAACGCTGACTTTTTCCCCTGCCGCGTTGGAGAGGCCCTGCTCGATCTCGGGGGTGTGCCGGTGTCCACCGCCCACGCCGTAGGGACTCATGGAGCCCATGACTTCAGCGCCGATCAGGTTGACCTTGGCGGCCTTGCCCGCGCCCGAGGTACCGGAGGCGGAAACGATCACGACGTCGTCGGGCTCCAGCAGGTGCGCAGCGAAGCCGGGGGTCAGCGCCAGGAGGGCGGACGTTGGGTAGCAGCCGGGAACGGCGATGCGCTTGGCGCCCTTGAGGGCTTCCCGCTGGCCGGGCAGCTCCGGGAGTCCGTAGGGCCAGGTGCCGGCATGGGGCGAGCCGTAGAACTTCTCCCACGCGGCGGGGTCTTCAAGGCGATGGTCGGCGCCGGCGTCGATGACGACTGTCCCTTCGGGAAGCTGGGCGGCGATCTCGGCGGAAGCACCGTGCGGCAGCGCCAGGAAGACGACATCGTGGCCGGAGAGGTTCTCCACCGTGGTGTCTTCAAGGATGCGGCTGGCCAGTCCATGCAGGTGCGGCTGCAGTTCGCCGAGGCGGGACCCGGCATTGCTGTGCGCTGTGATGGCACCGATGGTCACACCGGGGTGCCCCGCCAGAAGGCGAAGGACCTCTCCCCCGGCGTAGCCGCTGGCACCCGAAACCGCAACAGAAATAGTCATGCTCCGACTATACAGCAATAGTTATGCATTGATGCCGATATTTATGCATGGCCGTCCTTGAGGCCTGCGGTGACGCCGGGACTTGCCGTGCCGGTCTGCGGTGTCCCTAGGATGGTCTCGGCAGCCGGGGCCGGAAACGCCGGGACCCGCGAAAGGAGAGCCATGACGCATGCAATCGTCGCACGGCAGGCAGGCGGACCGGAAGTCCTTGACTACGCCGAGGTTCAAACACCCGCTCCGGGGCCGGGCCAGGTGCTCTTCAAAGTCGGGGCGGCCGGCGTCAACTTCATCGACACCTACAAGCGCAGCGGGACCTACAAAGTCCAGTACCCCTTCACCCCCGGCACGGAAGCCGCAGGGACGGTGGAAGCCGTGGGCGAAGGCGTCACCGGCTTCTCCGTGGGCGACCGGATAGCCACGGCCGAGGGCCTGAACTGCTACGCGGACTACGCCCTGGTGGATGAGGACGCCGCACTGCCGGTACCGAAAGGCCTGGATGTCTTCACCGCCGCCGCCCTTCCCCTCCAGGGCATCACCGCGCATTACCTGGTCAATTCCACCTTCAAGGTGGAATCCGGGCACACCGTGCTGCTGCACGCCGGGGCCGGCGGGGTTGGACTGCTGCTCATCCAGCTGCTCAAGGCAAAGGGCGCCCGGGTCATCACCACCGTGTCCAATGACGGGAAAAAGGCCCTCGCCCTTGAGGCCGGCGCGGACCATGTGCTGCGCTACGAAGGTTTTCCGCACCACGTGCGCGAGCTCACCGGCGGCAAGGGCGTGGACGTGGCGTACGACGGCGTGGGTAAGGATACGTTCGACGGCTCCCTTAACGCCCTTGGTGTCCGGGGAATGCTGGTGCTGTTCGGCGCAGCCTCCGGCCCGGTCCCGCCATTTGACCCGCAGCGCCTCAACGCCGGGGGTTCCCTGTTCCTCACCCGGCCCACCATGGGCCACTACCTGCAGGATGCCGCGGAGCGGCGCTGGCGCTCCGACGAGGTCTTTGCAGCGGCCGCCGGCGGGAGCCTGAAGGTCCGCATCGGGGCCCGCTACCCGTTGAGCCAGGCCGGGCAGGCACACCGTGACCTTGAGGGCCGGAAAACCACCGGAAAGGTTCTCCTGGTGCCGTAGGAAACCCCGCTTCGCCGGATAATGAAGAAGTCCCCGCGCCCATTTGAACTGCTCCCCGGAAGTTGGACTGACTAAATAAGAGCCTAAGCCGCGAGGGTCTGGGTCCGGTATTGCACCGGGCTCAGGCCCTTGAGCTTTGTCGAGATTCTTTCGGTGTTGTACCAGCGGATGTATTCGTGCAGTGCCCCTGCCAAGGCGTCGGTGCTGAGGTATCGCACGTGGTGGAAGAGCTCTTCCTTAAGGTGGCCGAAGAAGTTTTCCATCACGGCGTTGTCGTAGCAGTTGCCCTTGCGTGACATCGACTGGCTCGCGCCGGCTTCCTGTAAGAGTTTTCGCCACGAGACGTGCTGGTACTGGAAGCCCTGGTCCGAATGCACGAGTGGTTGCTGGTTATCCTCAAGGCAGGCAAGGGCCTGGCGCAGCGAATTATTGGTGAGCTCCAGATTCGGAGACGGGCTGATCGAGTAGGAGATGATCTGCCGGTCGAAAAGATCCATAACCGGCGAAAGGTAGAGCTTACGGTCGCCGACGCTGAACTCCGTCACATCCGTTACCCACTTCCGGTTCGGGGCATCAGCCTCGAACTCCCGGTTCAACACGTTCGGAGCAACCCGGCCCTGCCCGCCCTGGTAGGAGTTATAACGCTTCTTCCGCCGGACCTTGCACACCAGATTCAGGGACCGCATGAGCTTCAGAACGGTCTTTTTCGCGACCGTCCACCCTTGCTTGACCATCTCGGTGTGGACCCGCCGGTGCCCGTACCGGCCATGGTTCTTCTCGAAAATTTCCCTGACAGCGGCCTTGATGGACTCCTGCGGATCAGGGCCTTGGATGCGTGCCTGATGATAGAAGAACGTCGATCTGGCAAGAGATGCTGCCTGCAGCAGGACCGGAAGCGGGAAGTCAGCCTTGAGAGCGATGAGGGCTTGGACCTTCACCGTCGTTCCTGCGCCCTCAAGGCCCGCAATTTTCCCAGGTAAGCCACTTCCGCCCGCAACCGTTCGTTCTCCCGCCGTAACCGCTCCAGTTCCGATACCTCGGCCGGCTGCGGGGCATCAGGTGCCTTAGGCCTGCCCTTGGACTTGGGACGTAATGCGTCCGGGCCCTCGCGGCGATACGCCCGGGCCCACGTCTTCAGTAGCGTGGGCGAGGACAAACCCACCTCCGCCGCGAGATCCGGGGCAGTCTCACCGGCGATAAACCGTTCAACCAGCGCGAGCTTGAATTCGAACGAGTACACCTGTTTCGTCGGCTTGGCCACCAGCGCTCCTCGACCATGGATCTTCCACCGCCGATAGAGAACCCTTATCGGCGGGCGGGACACCCCTAGCAACGTCGCCGCCGCACTATCCGCGATGCCCTTCTCAAACCACGCTACAGCGGCCTCACGCTGAACCTCAGACAACGAACTACGTGCATGCATAAAACTGCTCCCCGGAAGTCGGAACTGAATTTCTCAGTCCAACTTCCGGGGAGCAGTTCAATTCAAGGGTGCGGGGACTTCCGTGGTTCAGGAGTTTGTCCTGCTTAGCGCTGGACGGCTCCGAACCGTTCCGCGGCCAGGGCAACTGCCTGCTCACGCGCGGCCGAGGCTTCGTCAGCGGTGAGGGTGCGGTCAGCGGCGCGGAAGCGGAGGCCGAAGGCCAGCGACTTCTTGCCCTCCTCGATGCCCTTGCCTGCGTAGACATCGAACAGCGCGACGTCCTCCAGCAGCTCACCGGCGCCTTCACGCAGCGCACCAAGGACCTCGTCCGCGGGCACGTCGGCGGGAACAACGAGTGCAACGTCCTGCGTCGCCACCGGGAACGTGGAGATGTGGCGGGCCACGATCACATCCGGTGCCGCCTCAAACAGGGCGTCGGCATTGAGTTCAAGTGCCACCGAACGGGCCGGCATGTCCGAGGCCGCCAGCAGCTTGGGGTGCAGTTCGCCCGCGTACCCCACGGTCTCTCCCGTCCGCAGTGCGAGCCGGGCGGTGCGGCCGGGATGGAACGCCTGGTGGCTGCCCTGCGTGACCACAAGGTCGACGCCGAGGACGTCGCCCGCAAGGCGGGCAACATCCAGCGCGTCGGCCCAGTCCCACGTCCGCGGAGTATGGCCGGCAGCAGCCGGGGAATCGTGGCCGGTGAGGATGGCGGCCACATGGAACGGCTGGTCCGGGACGCCGTCGTACAGTGCGTCGAGCACCTCGTCGGCGGGCTTGGCGCCCAGCGGCGGGATGGAGGCAGTGCCCACGGTCCCGGCGGGAAGGAACACCAGGCCCGATTCGAACAGGGCGAGGTCGCGGAAGCCGCGCGAGTGGTTGCGCTTGGCCACCTCGATCAGCCCCGGCAGGATGGACGTGCGCAGGTAGCCCTGTTCCTCGCTGATGGGGTTGGCCAGCTTGACCGCGCTCCGCTGGGCACCCTGCTCGGCGACGCCAAAGGTGTCGTTGGCGGCCTTGGACACGAACGGGTAGGACAGCACCTCGGTCAGGCCGGCGTCGGCCAGCGACTGGATCAGGCGCCGGCGCTGCTGCTGGATCCGGGTGAGTCCGCGCCCCGGAGGGGCCACCGGCAGGGTGGCCGGGATCTTGTCGTAGCCCACCAGCCGTGCGATTTCCTCGGTCAGGTCTTCCTTGGTCTCCAGGTCGCTGCGCCACGTGGGCGGCGTAACGCTCCAGCCGCCGTCGTTCTTCTCCACGACGGCGCCCAGGTCCTCCAGGGAGGTGACGATCTGCTCTTCGGTGAAGTCGACGCCGATGCGGGCAGCGGCGAAGCCGGCGGGCAGCCCGATGGTGATGGTTTCCGGAGCCGTGCCCACGTCGGTTCCGGGTTCGTCGGCGGTGCCGCCGGCCAGTTCCACCAGGAGGTCCACCACGCGCTGGGCGGCGACGCCCGCCACCTGCCAGTCAACCCCGCGCTCGAAGCGCTTGGACGCCTCGGAGGGCAGCTTGTGCCGGCGACGCGACCGCCCAATGGACACCTCGTCGAAGTGCGCTGCTTCCACCAGGACGTTCGACGTCGAGTCACTCACCTCTGTGGCGGCGCCGCCCATGACGCCCGCAATGCCGATGGCGCCCGAATTGTCGGTGATCAGCAGGTCCTCGGCGTCAAGGGTGCGCTCCTTGCCGTCCAGGGTGGTGATCTTCTCGCCTGCGGAGGCACGCCGCACCACGATGTCGCCGGACAGCTTGTCCAGGTCGTAGCAGTGCGTGGGCTGGCCCAGCTCGAGCATGACGTAATTGGAGATGTCCACCGGCAGGGAGATGGAGCGGATGCCTGCCAGCCGGAGCCGGGACACCATCCACGGCGGGGTGGGGCGGGTAGCGTCAACGCCGCGCACGGTGCGTGCCACGAAGCGGTCGCAGCCGGGCTTGCCGTAAATGGGGGCGTCGTCGTTGAGTTTGACGCCGTAACCCCCGGACAGCTCTGCCGGGGCGTTGACCTTCGCGGCAGGGTCCGTGAAGGCGGTGCCGGTGGCGTGGGCGTACTCGCGGGCAACCCCACGGATGGAGAAGGCGTACCCGCGGTCCGGGGTGACGTTGATTTCCGCGGCCTGGTCATAGAGGCCCAGCAGTTCCATGGCGTCGGTGCCCACTTCCGGGTCCAGCCCGATGCGGGACAGCACCAGGATGCCGTCGTGGTCCTCGCCGATGCCCAGTTCGCGGACTGAGGCGATCATGCCGGCGGACAGGTGGCCGTAGGTCTTGCGGGCCGAAATGTGGAAGTCGCCGGGCAGCACGGCACCCGGAAGCGTGACCACCACTTTGTCGCCCTCAACGAAGTTGTGGGCGCCGCAGATGATGCCCTGGACGCCGGAGGGGTCAATGCCGTCCCCGGTGAGGGTCTGCTCCTGCCCTTCGGGGACAACGCGGACCTGGCACCAGTTGATGGTCTTGCCGTTGGTCTGGGGTTCCTTGACCAGGCTCAGGACCTGGCCCACCACGACAGGGCCCCTCAGCGTGTCCGTGGGGCGGTGGACCGCTTCTTCCTCGAAGCCCACCTTGACCAGTTCGGCCATGACGTCTTCGGCCGTTGCATCGGCCGGTACGGCCGCGAATTCACGCAGCCAGGAAAGTGGGATACGCACTGTTAGATCTCCATCCCGAAGTGCTCGCTGAACCGTACATCGCCTTCGATCATGTCGCGCATGTCCCCCACCTCGTTACGGAACATGAGGGTGCGCTCGATGCCCATGCCGAAGGCAAAACCTGAATAGACGTCCGGGTCGATGCCGGCGGCGCGCAGGACGTTGGGGTTGACCATGCCGCAGCCGCCCCACTCGATCCACGCCGGGCCCCCCTTGGCCCCGGGATGGAAGATGTCCAGTTCGGCGGACGGCTCCGTGAACGGGAAGTAGTTGGGGCGCAGCCGGATCTGGGCTTCATCGCCGAACATCTGCCGGGCGAAGTGCTCAAGGGTGCCGCGCAGGTCCGCCATGCTGAGGTTCCTGTCGATGGCCAGGCCCTCGAACTGGTGGAACACCGGGGTGTGGGTGGCGTCCAGTTCATCCGTGCGGAACACTTTGCCCGGGCACAGCACGTAGATGGGAACCTCGCGTTCCAGCATGGACCGGACCTGCACCGGGGAGGTGTGGGTCCGCATCAGCAGGTGGGCTTCAGGCGGTTCCACGAAGAAGGTGTCCTGCATTTCGCGGGCAGGGTGGTCCGGCTTGAAGTTCAGGGCGTCGAAGTTGAACCACTCGGATTCCACCTCGGGGCCTTCGGCGATTTCCCAGCCCATGCCCACGAAGATGTCCGCCACGCGGTCCTGCAGCGTGGAGAGCGGGTGGCGGGCACCTGCACGACGGCGGCGCGGAGCGGCGGTGACGTCCACGGTTTCCTCGACCAGGATCCTGGCGTCGTTCTCGGCTTCCAATACCGCCGTGCGGTCGGCGAGCGCCTTGTTGACCCGGCCGCGGGAGGCGCCCATCAGCTTCCCGGCGAGCGCCTTCTGGTCCTTGGGCAGGCGGCCAATCTCACGGTTGGCTAGGCTCAGCGGGGACTTCTCGCCGCTGTGGGCAAGGCGCACCGCCTTCAGCTCGTCAAGGGTGGCCGCACCGGCGATGGCGGTGATGGCCTGATCTACAGCGGCGTTGATGGCGGCCTCATCCGTGGGGTTCGGGATGGCGGCGCCCGGCAAAGTTTCAGTCATCTACTGTTCTTAGCTACGAGTCGTGGCTGCCGGCGGCCGGGGCAGCCGTTGGCGGTTTCCCGCCCGGCGCGTCCGTCGCTGGCAGGTCATGGATGAATGCGCTGAACGTCAGTGTCATTCAATGACCAGGTCAGGGCTCGCCGGCAGGACCGGCGGCCACTGCCCTCCAGTCTAGTTGAACCCTCCGGCTACCATGGCCTCATGACTTTGCGGCAGCGCGCGGGTACCGTTCACGGCCCGACGACGGCCCAACGGCTCAGGCGGGCAGCGAACCTCCTGAACGGGAGCACCCTGGCCGGGCTCGCCGTCGCGCTCGCCGCCAGGACGCAGATCAGCCGGGGCCCCCGCGGCCTGATCATAGCCGCAGGCTACCGCTGGCGGTTGCCGTTCGCGCACGCCTACACCCTTGGGAACGTCGTGCTGTGCCGGAGCACGGCCGGTGAGCTGCTGTCCCGGCCCGCACTCCTGGGACACGAGGAAGGGCACTGCACCCAGTACGCGTGGTGCCTCGGATTGCCCTTCATCCCCCTGTACCTGGCAGCCGCCGGCTGGTCGGTGCTGCGCACCGGAAATCCGGGAACGGGCAACATCTTTGAGCGCCGGGCCGGGCTGGCGGCCGGCGGCTACCCGCTCACTGCGTCGAGGCGCGCGTGATGGGCCCGGAGGCCCCCGCGCACGGGGATGCGCGAACAGTCACCGCCACGGGCACGGGATGGGCGGAGGCACCCCCTGACCTGATGCTGGTTTCGGTGGGCGTCGAGTGCCGTGCCGGATCGGTGGAGGAGGCGTATGCGGCGGCCGCGGAAGGCCTGGCCATGATGGGCTCGGTCCTCCGCGGCCACGGTGTTGCACCGGCCGATATCCGCTCAGCGGGGATGAGCGTCCGCGCCGACCTCGCCTGGCGGGACGGCGAGGGCCAAAAGCTCGTGGGGTACGTGGCGGCCAGCAGCGTCACGGTCCGGCTCAGGGACATCGCCACCGCGTCCGCCACCATTTCCGCGGCCGTCGACGCGGCCGGGGATTCCGCCCGGCTGAACAACCTGCAATTGGTCCTTTCCGACGACACCGCCGTCCGGGCTGAGGCCCGGGAAGCCGCCTGGCACGACGCACTCCGCACTGCCGGGCAGTACGCAGCGTTGGCCTCCGCCCGCCTGGGACCGGTGTTGTCCGTGACGGACCAGCGCCCGTCGCCGGGCCCGGTTCCCCTGGCGGGCATGCAGCGGGCCTCTGCCCCGGAGGGCATGACGGTGGAACCGGGCGCAAACCGGGTGGAGGCAACCGTGACCGCCACGTGGGCCTTGGAGCAGTAGGCCGCCCTTCCACCAGGCCGGTACCTCTGGGCGACCGGCTGGTATCAGCGCGCGGCGCCTTGACTTCCATTCGAACATGTTTTCGAATGGAGCCATGAGATGGGAAGCGCAGGCACTGGTACCCGATACGCCTGACACCGCGGGTGCCGCTGCTCCGGCGCTGCTTCCGCTGGCAGGACTGGTGCGTTCCGTCACCACCCCCGAGTTCGCCGGCATCACGTTCCACGAGGTCACCGCCAAATCGGTGCTCAACAGGGTCCCGGCGGGGTCAAAGATGCCTTTCGAATGGACCGTCAATCCCTACCGCGGCTGCAGCCATGCCTGTGTCTACTGCTTCGCCCGCAAGTCCCACACCTACCTGGATTTCGACGCCGGGATGGACTTTGACAGCCAGGTGGTGGTGAAGGTGAATGCCGCGGAGGTCCTCCGCAAGGAACTGAACAAGGCATCCTGGACACGCCAGCAGGTGGCGCTGGGTACCAATACGGACCCCTACCAGCGGGCCGAGGGCCGGTACCGGCTCATGCCCGGCATCATTGCCGCCTTGGCGGAATCCGGCACTCCCCTGTCCATCCTCACCAAGGGAACGCTGTTGGCGCGGGACATCCCGTTGCTCAAAAGGGCTGCCACGCAGGTGCCCGTGGGGCTGGGCATTTCCCTGGCCATGACGGACGAGGCCCTCTCGGAGGCCATCGAACCCGGTACCCCAGGACCCAGGGCCCGGCTGAAACTCGTCTCCCGCTTACGTGAGGCCGGACTGCCATGCGGCGTCATGGCCATGCCCATCCTGCCGTGGTTGTCGGACAGCGACGAAGCACTTGATTCCCTCTTCGCTTCCGTGGCCACTGCCGGGGCCACCGGCGTTACGGCCGGCGCCCTCTACCTGAAACCTGGCACCCGGGAGTGGTTCATGCAGTGGATTGCCAAACACCACCCCGAATTGGCCGGCCGCTACCGGCGTCTGTACGGGACGGGTTCCTACGCCTCCAAGGAGTACCGCACCTGGCTGGCCGGCAGGGTCCGCTATTTCAAGGCACGCCATGGGTTTTCGCATTCGTCCGGCTTCAGCCACCGGGACCTGGACGATCCCCGTGCCGAGGAAGCGCAGTACCCGGCAGGAAGCATTCCGGCCGGCACGAATGCCGGGCCCCCCGGCGTCCCTTCTTCGTCCCGGCCCTCGCAGCAGGACGCGCTTTTCTAGCGGCTCCGGCCCAGCGACGATCCCACGGATTCCAGCAGCGCATGGACAATCGGATAGTCGGCGGGGATCCACGGCAAGGTGAGGACAGCTTCCCGGTCCCGCAGGTCCACCCAGCGCAGTTCGTCATGGTCTTCAAGGGGCAATGGTTCGCCGTGGGTCACCTCAGCGAACCACACCCTCATACTGGCCCGGTCATTGAGGGGCCAGCCAGCCGGTGTTTCCGCATGAAGTTCCAGTCCCAGGCGCACGCCGATTCCCAGTTCCTCAGCCAGCTCCCTCACCAGCGCCGTTTCGGGTTCCTCCCCGGGCTCCACCTTGCCGCCGGGGAACTCCCACAGCCCCGCCAGGTGCTCCGGCGCGCTTCGCCGTGCCACCAACAGGGCCGCCGGATTGGCCAGCCGGTCCACCACAGCTCCGCCCACAACCTGAATCAGTCCAGTCACCGGGTCATTCTATGGGCCACAATGGAGTGTCCGGGAACCGCATTCCCGCCTTAGGAACAGTTCCTGCCGGGAATACGTCCTGCCCAGCCGGGGTTTGCCACACTGTCCGGACCGTCCTGCCCCACTGCCGTGGCATCCGTCCCTTGCGAGTCCCACGTTTCAAGAAGCAGGAATATGAGCAGCGTTCTTTCCCCGTCCACGGCAACCCGCAGCACGACCCCCAACATCGGCATGGCGATTTTCGCCCTGGCCATGGGCGGCGTAGGCATCGGCGTCACCGAGTTCACCATGATGGGCCTGCTCAAGGAAGTGGAGCAGGGCCTGGCAATTACCACTCCGCAGGCCGGCAACCTGATCTCCGCCTATGCGCTGGGGGTAGTGGTAGGCGCTCCGCTGCTGGCCGCCGTCGGCGCCAGGCTCCCCCGCAAGAAACTGGCGCTGGGGCTGCTGCTGTTCTTTACCGTGGCCAACCTGGCGTCATTCGTTGCCCCCGACTATGGCTGGATGCTGGTGTCCCGCTTTGCCGCCGGCCTGCCGCACGGAGCGTTCTTCGGCGTTGCAGCCGTCATCGCGGCTTCCCTCGTTCCGCCCACACGGCGCGGTTGGGCCATCTCCATGGTCATGGCCGGGCTCAGCGTCTCCAACGTCGTGGGAGTACCGTTCGCCACCTGGCTGGGACAGACCTTCGGCTGGCGCCTGCTGTTTGTCCTGGTCGGTGCCATCGGCCTGCTGGCACTGGCCATGGTGTGGAAATTCGTCCCCTTCCAGCACGCCCACCCCGACGCGAGCATCCGGCGCGAGCTCGGGGCCCTCAAACGGCTCCAGGTATGGCTGGCACTCCTGGTGGGCATCGTGGGTTTCGGCGGCTTCTTCGCCACCTATACCTACATCGCCCACACCATGACCTCCGTGGCCGGCATCCCCTCCACCCTGATCCCCCTTGTGGTGGCGCTCTACGGTCTTGGCATGGTGGCCGGGAACGTCGTCGGCGGCAGGCTCGCTGACAAATCCGTCATGGGCACCCTGTACCGGGTCCTCCCTGCCATCGCCGTGGCTCTGGGGGTCTATGCGGTGGCGGCGCACTGGCAGTGGAGCGCCATGGTCATGGTGTTTGTGGTGGGAGCTTCCGGTTCCATGCTCATCCCCGCTCTGCAGACCCGGCTGCTGGACGCCTCGCCGGATGCCCCATCGCTGGCATCCTCCCTCAACCATGCCGCGCTGAACGTCGCCAACGCGCTGGGAGCCTTCCTCGGCGGCCTTGTCATCGCCCTCGGGTGGGGCTTTGTTGCCCCGGCGCTGGTCGGCGCCGGCCTCGCCGTCCTTGGTTTCGGCGTCGCGCTCCTCAGCGGCCTGCTCGAACGCAAGAGGCCGCTGGCTGCCTGAGGTTATGCGCACGGAGCCCCGAAAACGGGGGCCCGCGCTGTCCTAACGATGCAGCAACGCCGTCACCCGAGCTACTGACTTTGCAGGGGGCTTATGTTAGCTTGAGCCTCATCGGGACTATTAATCCCGGTCACAATAAGGAGGAGACATGGGTTTTCTTGCTTGGATTATTTTGGGCCTCATAGTCGGGGCCATCGTTAAGGCCGTTATGCCCGGACGGGTCGGCGGCGGCTGGGTCACCAGCCTCATCCTCGGTGTCGTCGGTGCCATTGTTGGCGGCTGGATTGGCAGCCTCCTGTTCAACAAGGGCGATCTTGCCTTCTTCGACCTCGGCACCTGGATTCTCGCTATCGTCGGCGGCCTGCTTGTCGCCGGCATCTACGGAGCAGTCACCGGACGCGGAAAAGCAACCCGCGCACCCTGATCACTCTGTCTACCAACACCCCATCGGCCCCGGACTTCCGGGGCCTTTCTTTTTTAGAAGGTCCCTGGCCTTTCCCCGAAGTTCCCGGCCGTGGCGCGTCCCTATCCGGCCTGTTCCTGCCCCACTGCAGCTGCCGCACGGCGCTGGGAGCGGGCGCTGGCGTAGAGGCATACCGTGGCCGCCGTCCCAAGGTTGAGGCTCTCGGCGGCGCCGTAGACAGGAACGGCCACCCGGTGGTCGGCCAGTTCCAGCTCCTCCGCGGAGAGTCCCTGCGCCTCGTTCCCAAAGAACCAGGCCGTGGGACCGGCGAGGTCGTACACAGACTCCGGCCCTGTTCCGGTGAGCCGGCGCCGGGCGTTCTCGTCCTGCAGGACATCAAGGTCCAGCTGCCCGTAGCCGTCGGCGGCAAGGATGCCGATGCCGCGGGCCTTGCAGGCTGCAGCGAGTTCCGCGGGATCGGCGGCCAGCACCACCGGAAGGTGGAACAGCGAACCTGCGGTGGACCGGACGGCCTTGGGGTTGTAGATGTCCACGCTGGACGTCGTGAACACCACGGCGTCGGCACCGGCGGAATCGGCCGCACGCAGGACCGTTCCCGCGTTCCCCGGGTCCCGCACCTGGCACAGCACGGCAATCAGGCGGGGCCCGGCGTCGAGCACGTCCGCCAGAGCCACGTCCACAAACCTGCAGACCGCCACTATCCCCTGCGGGTTGACGGTGTCCGCCATGGCTGCCAGGACCTCATCCGTGGCCAGCCGTGCGCTGGTGCCCTCGGAGAGCTCTTCAAATTCCGGAAAACGGTCAAGGCAGCTTTCGCTGGCGAAGACCTCGCTCACTACTCCGGGACCTCCCGCCGCAAGGCGCTGCTGGTGGAGCTTGAGTGCTTCACGGACGGCCTGCGGGCCCTCGGCCAGGAACTGCCCGCGCTTTAAACGGGCCGGGCGCCCTGCAAGCTTTGCCACATCCCTGACCCGATCAGCTCGGGGGTTGGAAAGTGGAAGGTCTTGCGGGCGCCCGGTTTCGTTCATACAGAAAACTGTAGTAGCTGCTGCCACCAGTTCCTGAACGGGCCCCTCAGGCGAGGGGCGGAAGCTGCTTGCCTAGGCTGCGGCTGCCTTCTTGGCGGAGGTGTCTGCCGGAAGGGAGTCCTTGGCCACCTGGACCAGCGCGGCGAAGGCGTTGGCGTCAGAGACGGCAAGCTCGGCCAGCATACGGCGGTCAACCTCGACCTCGGCGGCCTTCAGGCCCTGGATGAGGCGGTTGTAGGTGAGGCCGTTGGCGCGGGACGCAGCGTTGATGCGCTGGATCCACAGGCGGCGGAAGTCACCCTTCTTCTTCTTGCGGTCGCCGTAGCTGTACACAAACGAGTGCAGCAGCTGCTCCTTGGCCTTGCGGTACAGGCGCGAACGCTGTCCGCGGTAACCCTTTGCGCGTTCAAGAACAACCCGGCGCTTCTTGTGGGCGTTGACCGCCCTCTTCACACGTGCCACGTGCGTACTCCTTCGAAAATCTGATCCCAAGCATCTACTGCCGGTGAACCGGCGGCCTGAGAATGCTGTTTGGCAGGTGACGGACCGCCAGGCGGCGGCCCCTCATAGAACTTGGAAATTAGATGCCGAGCATCTTCCGGATGACCTTGGCGTCGCCCTTGAAGACGATCCGGTCGCCGGCAAGGCGGCGGGTCAGGCGGGAGGACTTGTGCTCCAGGTAGTGGCGGCGGTTGGCCTGCTGGCGGCGCAGCTTGCCGCTGCCGGTCAGCTTGAAGCGCTTCTTAGCACCACTGTGGGTCTTCATCTTCGGCATGGGAACCGATCTCCTTACGTTTCTGCAGGCCCGGGGGCCGCAGTTCTATCGCGCAGCCACCCCTGCGGGCAGCATGCTGGTTGCTGACTGCCGGAGGCGTACCCCGGCAGCTGTGAACTAGTTGGTCTTCTTGCCGGCCGGCTTCGGCGCTGCCTTGGGGGCAGGGCGCGCAGCAGGCTTCGGCGCAGCAGGCCTGGCCACCGGCTTGGGTGGTGCAGGCACAGCGGCCGGTTTCGGTGCCGCCGGCGCGGCGGCTTCCGGCTTGGCGGCAGCTGCAGGCCTGGGAGCCGGAGCGGCCTTCGGCGCAGCAGCCTTGGGGGCTTCATGCTTCGGAGCTTCCTGCTTCGGCGCAGCAGCCTTGGGGGCTTCATGCTTCGGAGCTTCCTGCTTCGGCGCAGCAGCCTTGGGGGCTTCATGCTTCGGAGCTTCCTGCTTCGGCGCAGCAGCCTTGGGGGCTTCCTGCTTCGGAGCTTCCTGCTCAGGTACCTCAACAGCGGGTGCCTCAACAGCGGGCGCCTCGGCGGGGGCGTTGTCCTCGGCTACAGCCTCCGGCTCCGTGGAGACGGTGAAACCTTCGGGCAGCAGGTCCGCCAGTGACTGCGTCAAGGGGGCCTGGTCCTCGCCGGACGTGTCAACGCGTCCGGAAGCCTTGGCTTCGTTCTGGGCCTTGGCCTCGGCCCGCTGCGTGGCGCGCCGTGCCTCAGCCTTGGCTTCAGCCTTGTTCTTCAGCGGCCCAACCACCATGACCATGTTGCGGCCGTCAATGCGGGGGCTGGACTCCACCACGCCAACTTCGGCGACGTCGTCCGCGAAGCGCTGGAGCAGGCGGATGCCCATCTCCGGACGCTGCTGCTCACGGCCACGGAACTGGATCATGGCCTTGACCTTGTCCCCGGCACCGAGGAAGCGCAGGGCGTGGCCGCGCTTGGTCTCGTAGTCGTGGGTGTCGATCTTCAACCGGAAACGGATTTCCTTCAGAACAGTGTTCGTCTGGTTCTTCCGGGCCTCACGTGCCTTGACCGCGGCCTCGTACTTGTACTTGCCGAAGTCCATCAGCTTGCACACCGGAGGCTTCGCCTGAGGTGCAACTTCAACGAGATCAAGGTCGGACTCGGCAGCCAGTCGCAGGGCATCCTCAATACGGACGATTCCTACCTGTTCACCTGCAGGGCCGACCAGCCGCACCTCGGGGACGCGGATACGCTCATTGATTCTTGGCTCGCTAATGTTAAAGCTCCTGTGTTTGTTGTTGAGTCCGGCAAATAGAGAAGGCCCCCAATTGCCGGAGCAATCGAAGGCCTCAGATAGGTTGGCTCGGCAACCCCGTCAGGGCTGCACGCACACAGTCCCGGCGTGTGCCGGTCCATGCCCAACCAGATACCCGGCAACCTTACGTCCCCTGCAGGTTCCAAAGGAACGCCTGGGACAGCGGCTGACGCGGGTGGGAGAGAACTCCGCTTGCAAACTGGAAGCCATTCTACAGAAAAAATTCCCGTCAACGCCGCAAAAGCGCTGTTGGGAACCTGATCGTTTGGGACAATCTCTGAAATAACGACATCCAGTCGGTCTGTGTCAAGCTTACCAGTATGAGCACCTCAGACAGTAATTCGTACGTCTTCGAGCCCGGTGACGCAGGCGCAGACGTTTCACAACAGATCCGGGACATCTCGGAAGTCCCCGCCATCGAGGTCATCACCACGGCCGCCGTGCACCTCATGAGCGCAGCCGCGGTAAAGCTTGGCCTGGCCGCAGAAGACAACGCGGCCGAGCTGAAGGACCTGGACGAGGCCCGGAAGCTGATCACCGCCCTGGCCGGCCTGGTGACGGCAGCTGCCCCCGAAATCGGCTCGCAGCACGCCGGACCGTTGCGCGATGGGCTGCGGTCCCTCCAGCTGGCGTTCCGTGAAGAGTCGCTGATTCCGGATGCACCGGGCAAGGGCCCGGGCGAAAAGTACACCGGCGCAGTGAACTAAGGAAGAACCCACCCAAGCAGCGTCCGACGGCGGGACGGCCTTTCAAGGTCGTCCCGCCGTCGTCGTTTCCAGGCAAAGCACCCGGGGCTTGACCGGCCACTCCGTACCTGCCGTTCAGCGCGGCGGACGGAAATATCAGGCGGCGGCTTTTCGGCGGCGCTGCTGGAGGGCCAGGCCCACCAGGCACAGCACGACGCCGGCGGCGCCAACCGAAACAAAACCCCCGGACGGTCCCATGAGGTCGATGAAAATGCCGGCCAGCGGCGAGCCGAGGGCAACACCGGCGGTCAGGGCTGAGCCGTACCAGCCCATCGCCTCCCCGCGCCGTTCCTCCGACACCAGGTCCGCGACCTTTTCGGAGGCTGCGGAGAGGACGGGAGCGCAGAGCATGCCGGGCAGGATGGAAACCAGTGCCAGCGTCCAGGTGTCGTGGGCGAAGGCCATGGGCAGCGTCAGCGCCGCCATTCCCAGCAGCAGGATGACAGGCGGGATGGGCCGGTGCATGGCGCCGTAGATGAGTCCGCCCACCACCGAGGCGGCGCACCAGAAGACGAACACGATGCCGATCTCGCTCTGGCGGCCTCCGGTTTCCAGCGCCGCAACGATGCCAACGTCGGTGCCGCTCAGGACCATGCCGGCGCCGGCGGCAACGGCAAAGAGTGCCGCGACCGTTGCGGTGAACCACGCGAAGCCGCCCGCCAGCCTTCCGCGCAGTCCCTCTGCCGCACGGCCGGCCGTCCCGGCCGGTGACAGTTCCGCGGCGGCTTCCTGGACGTGGGCCGGAGCGGTGGCGACCACGGCGGCTTCCGCGGCATGTTGCTCATCCCCGGCGCATTCGGCGGTTTGCGCCGGGCTGCGGGTGGGCGGGTTGAACCACATGAGGGACAGCCCTGCCAGGGACGTGGCCACGCCCACCACGGTCAACCCGGCAACGGTGAATCCACTGGTGGCCACCACGGCGCCGGCGGCCGGCCCGATCATGAATACCATTTCGGTGGTGATGGCGTCCAGGGCGAACGCGGTGCGGCGCTGGTCGCCCTCCGCCAGGACGCCCAGGGACTGCCGGACCACGCTGAAAATTGGCAGCGTGAGCAGGCCGCCCACGAAGACCAGTGGGAGGAGCCACTGGTAGGACACGTGCGGCACCACAGACCAGATCAGCGTCTCCGAGATCACGGACGGGATGAGTGCGGTCCGCAACCCCACGGTGTCAACGCGCCTGCCGCGCCACGGGGCGCCCAGGGCAATACCGATGGTCATGACTGCTGCGGCGGCGCCGGCCGCGGCATAGCCCTGGCCAAGGGTGAGGACGATGTGCAGGGTCAGGAGCACCCCGGCCGCTGAGTGCGGGATGCGGGCGATCATGCCAACCAGCAGCAGCCGCCGGATTGGCCGGACGGCGAGCAACTCCCGGTAGAGAGCGAAATTCACGAAACGGTCCTTCAGGGTATGCCGCAGCACTGGCGGGGATCACCCATCCGGCTGCGTCTAGTCGGGAGCGCGCCTCAGTTTGATTTCCAAGGAGTCGACGCGCTCCCCAAACAATACATTCCGCGACCACTCCGCCTGGAGGTTGGCCACCAGTTTCTGGACACCGGCGGCGTCCAGGCCGTCCTCAAGGTACAGCACCACCTGAAGTTCCGGCCCGGCACCGCCGCCAGGGACTACTGCGCCATCGGCAGCACTGGAAGCCACTCCCCTGCCCGGCATAAGCCCAATGCTGCGGATGGCGGCGAACCCGGAGGCTGCGCGCGCCATTTCATCGGCCAGCTGGGGGTCGTTGTAGGAGGGGGTCCAGTCGTGCTGCTTTGCCAGTGCCCAGACCCCCGGACGGCGCACCACGAACGTCACGTCGGCGCCCGGGTCCAGGACCAGGAGCTCGGCGCCTTCGGCGACTGCCGAGAGGGCAGCCCGCGCGGCGTACACGGCGACGGGCCGGGCCTCTGGATGCCAGGCGGCCAGCGCGGCGGCCGAGGTGAAGGCGGGGAGGGCAGTCCTGCCGTCGGCCGCCTTCAGCGTTACCAGCGCCATGTCCGCCTGCTTGTCAGCGTGCAGTCCGTGGGCTGTTTCCGACTCTTCAGCCAGCTGCGCCACAATCGGAATGAAGACCCGGGCCGTTGCCAGGGCGGCCACGACGCCCGCTTCATCGCCTGCCCCTTGCCGGAGCGCGTCCAGGGCGGCGAGGTAACCGGCGTCGGCCGTTCCGTCGTCGTCCTCGAAGTTGTGGATCCTGCCGTCGTCACCGGCCAGGCTGCGTCCTGCCCATGGCTGGCCCGCCGAATCCGTGGCGCCACCAGCGCCGGACAGGGCTGCCGCGATATGTCCGGGCAGCTGGCGTGCTGGCTGCCGCCCTGGCTCCTCGACGTTAGGCATGGGGTCGATGTCCGCCGGGTCAGCGCCGGCCGGCGACGTCGAGGGCTTCGGGCAGCGTGAAGGCTCCGGCGTACAGGGCCTTGCCCACAATCGCGCCTTCCACGCCCAGCGGGACCAGGGACCGGAGGACCTTCAGGTCGTCAAGGCTGGAGATGCCGCCGGAAGCCACAACCGGCTTGCCGGTCTTTTCCACCATCTGGCGGAGGAGTTCGACGTTGGGGCCCTGCAGAGTGCCGTCCTTGGTCACGTCGGTCACGACGTAGCGGGAGCAGCCGGCCTCTTCGAGACGGCCAAGGACCTCCCACAGGTCCCCGCCTTCCTTGGTCCAGCCGCGGCCGGCGAGGGTTGTTCCGCGGACGTCGAGGCCCACGGCGATTTTGTCGCCAAAGCGTTCGATGGCCCGGCGGGTCCACTCCGGGTTCTCCAGTGCAGCCGTTCCCAGGTTGACCCGGGCCACGCCCAGGTCAAGGGCGGCTTCCAGTGTTTCGTCGTCGCGGAGGCCACCGGAGAGCTCCACCTTGATGTCCAGCCGACCCACGACTTCCCGGAGCAGGTCTGCGTTGGAGCCGCGGCCGAAGGCGGCGTCCAGGTCCACCAGGTGCACCCATTCGGCGCCTTGCTGCTGCCAGTTCAGCGCAGCTTCAAGGGGGGTGCCGTAGCTGGTTTCACTGCCCGCCTCGCCCTGGACCAGCCGGACGGCCTGGCCGTTTACGACGTCGACGGCTGGCAGCAGTTCAAGTACCGGCAGGTCATGTGCGGTGGTCATACTCATCCTCGGTGTCGATTTCGGTGCGGAAAGCAGGGCGCTGGGTCCGCGATGCTGTTGGGGTGAAGTTGGCGGCCCTCGCGCTGTGGGCTGTGGTCAGTTTGCCGGCAGGGTCAGCAGGTAGGCCGCCACCAGTGACATGGCGGCCAGGACGTAGAACGCCACCTGTGTCCAGAGTGGCTTGCGCTGCTGCCGGAATGAGATGCCGCCACCGATGAGGATGCCGGCGAGGCCCATCAGGAGTACCGACCACATCTAGGCGTCACTGCCGGCGTCCGCCGGTGCTGCAGCGGATTGACCGCCGGCCGGTTTCCGCAGGCCTTCCACCCAGTTGCGCAGGAGCCGCGCACCGGCGTCGCCGGACTTTTCGGGGTGGAACTGGGTGGCGCAGAGGGGGCCGTTCTCGACGGCGGCGATGAAGGGGCCGCCGTGTTCGGACCAGGTGACCAGGGGCGGCGCCATCCGTGGCTGGATGACGTCGAAGTTCCATTCCTGCACGCCGTATGAGTGCACGAAGTAGAAGCGTTCGTTTTCGACCCCGGCAAAGAGTTTGGAGCCTTCCGGCACCTTGACCGTGTTCCAGCCCATGTGCGGAACCACCTCCGCGGGGAGGGCCTCTACCTTGCCGGGCCATTCGCCAATGCCTTCGGCTTCGGTGCCGTGTTCCACTCCGGCTTCAAAAAGGACCTGGAGGCCCACGCAGATTCCAAGCACGGGGCGTCCGCCTGCCACCCGCCTGCCGATCAACCTGATGCCGTCCACGGCCTTGAGTTCGCGCATGACGGTCTCGAACGCACCTACGCCCGGAACCACCAGGCCGTCCGCGTTCAGTACATCCTCGGGCTTGGCGCTCAGGATTACTTCCGCGCCGGCACGTTCCAGTGCCCGGACTGCGGACCTGACGTTCCCGGAACCGTAATCGAGCACGGTGACCGTGGGTTTGCCCTCAGGTGAAGGCAGCTTGCCTGATGCTGACGGGTCGATGATCGCGCCGTCTTTGAGGACCTGGCCGCTCACAGCGCCCCCTTGGTGGAGGGGATGCCTTCAACCCGGGGATCGGGTTCGACGGCGGCGCGGAGGGCGCGGGCGAAGGCTTTGAACTGTGCCTCGACGATGTGGTGCGGGTCCCGTCCGGCCAGCACGTTCATGTGCAGGCAGATGCCGGCGTGCAGTGTGATGGCTTCGAAGACGTGGCGGGTCAGGGAACCGGTGAAGTGGCCGCCGATCAGATGGTACTCCTGCCCGGCCGGCTCGCCCCCGTGCACCAGGTACGGGCGTCCGGACACGTCCACCACAGCGTTCGCAAGCGCTTCGTCCAGCGGAACGGTGGCCTCACCGAACCGGCGGATCCCCGCCTTGTTCCCGAGGGCGGTCCGCAGGACCTCGCCGAAGGTGATGGCCACGTCCTCAACAGTGTGGTGGACGTCGATGTGGGTGTCACCCGTGGCCTTGACCGTCATGTCGATCAGGGAGTGCTTGCACAGGGCCGTGAGCATGTGGTCGTAGAACGGCACGGAGGTATCGATGTCCGATACGCCGGTTCCATCGAGGTTGATCTCCACGAGCACGGAGGACTCGCTGGTGGCACGCTCCATGCGGGCGGTCCGGGCCGCAGCCGTATTCGATCCGGTGGGACTCATGGTGAAGGATCCTTTGTGGGAGAAGAAGTAGTTCAAGGCGCCCAGCGCCGCAGTATCAAGTCTAGGCGGGAAGCGCGGCCTGGCCCGCAAGGATGCGTTCCAGGGAGGTAAGGAAGGCTGTGGTTTCCGCCTCAGTGCCTGCGGTGACCCGAAGGTGGCCGGGGATGCCCACGTCGCGGATGAGCACTCCGGCGTCCAGCAGCTCCTGCCATACCTGGTGCGGATTTTCCAGGCCCCCGAAGAACACGTAGTTGGAGTCCGAGGCGGCAGGCTTGAGGCCCATCCTGGTCAGTTCGGCCACAATGCGGTCCCGCTGCGCCTTGATGTCCTGGACATCGGCCATCAGTGCCTCGCGGTGTTGGAGCGCGGCCAGTGCGGTTGCCTGGGTAATCGCGGACAGGTGGTACGGAAGGCGCACCAGCCGCAGGGCATCGGTGACCTCCGGGGCCGCGGCCATGTAGCCGAGGCGGGCGCCGGCGAGCGCGAAGGCCTTGCTCATGGTGCGGGAAACTATCAGCCGCTCCCGGCCGGGCAGCAGGGTCAGGGCGCTGGGCGTGCCGTCATGCGCGAACTCGTGGTAGGCCTCGTCGACGATCACCACGGTCTGGCTGTCCTCGCCGGCGTCATAGACAGCCTCCACAACGTCAAGCCCCAGGCCGGTCCCCGTGGGGTTGTTGGGCGAGCAGAGGAAGACGATGTTGGGCCGCAGCTCCTCGACCTGCCGGGCGGCGGATTCGGCGCTCAGGTCGTAGCCTTCCGAGCGCACTCCCGTGATGTATTGGGTGTCGGTTCCGCTGGCGAGCAGAGGGTACATGGAGTACGTGGGTGGAAAGCCCAGGGCGGTGCGGCCGGGGCCGCCGAAGGCCTGGAGGATCTGCTGCAGGACCTCGTTGGAGCCGTTGGCTGCCCAGAGGTTTGATTCGTCGAGCCCGTGCCCCAGGTATTCCGCGAGAGCTTTCCGCAGGTCGGTGAATTCCCTGTCCGGGTACCGGTTGAGGCCTGCAGCTGCTTCCGTGACCGCCGCGCTGATGGCGGCGCGCACGTCCGCCGGAACACCATGGGTGTTCTCATTGACGTTCAGCAAAATGGGAACGTCCAGTTGGGGTGCCCCGTAGGGGGTCAGCCCGCGAAGATTGCTGCGGAGGGGAAGTCGGTTCAGACGCTCTAGCTGGTCGTTCACCTGAACAGTTTAGTTGCCGCGGCAACTACCGGAAAATGTGACGGATTCTGTTCGCCACCGGCGTTGCTGTCCCGGTCATCTTTCTCAAAGGCCAACCCCAGGTGCCGCTCAGTGCGTGGGGACGAACAGCTGCTGCCCCGGCAGCACAGCGGCGGCCGGAAGGTTGTTGAGCTGGACGATGTCCGCCACCACGTCCCGGGCATCGCGGTCCGGAGCAACAGCGCCTGCGATGCTCCACAACGACTGGCCCGCCTGCACCGTCACGGTGACCGTCGGCGTCACGGCCAAATCCGCAGCTGAATCGGATGCCTTGGCCGGTGCGTTGAAAAGTCCGGACAGGGACAGCAGGAGTACCGCGAGGAGCACAAGCGGAACTCCGATCAGGACGATCCGCCCCCGGCGGGTCAGCCGCAGGGGCGCTGCTGACGGCGTCCGGCGCTGCGAGGGCTTCCGGGTCTGCAGGGAAACGCGGTGCGTAGGTGAAACCTGGTGAAGAGATAAAGCTGACATGAACTAAGCCCTCCTGGACCTGCCGTGCTGCCCGGGTGTCCGCCCGCTGCCGCCCTGCCGTTCACACCATGTCCGGAGCTTCTCCGGCCATGTTTTCGAACGGGGCAATCGCTGGCTAGAACACATGTTCGAACTTTGCTTGTTAAGTTTTAGCACCTATCAACGAACAATGTCGAGACTCGCTAGAACAAATGTTTGAAAAAGCAATGTGGCTGGCCTAGCTTTGAACCAAAGAACAACCACCACTGAAGTTGAACAGCAGGGTCTGACAATGACAGTGGGAGTCCTTCCGGCGGCGCTGTGGAACAGGCCGCAACGGAAGATCCGGCGGCAAGCGAAAGGCATTGGCGAATATGGCAGCAGCAGCCGCCGGGGGCAGGACCGCCCCGCAACCCAGGAAGACCGCCAAGGGCTTGACCCCCCGGCAGAAGAAGATCCTCGAGACCATCCAGCGCTCGGTCAATGACAACGGCTACCCGCCCTCCATGCGGGAGATCGGCGACACGGTTGGCCTGGCCAGCCTGTCCAGCGTGACCCACCAGCTCTCGCAGCTGGAGAAGCTGGGTTACCTGCGGCGCGACCCCAAACGGCCGCGGGCCATGGAGGTGCTGATGCCCCTCACGCTGGACAGCGGAAGCAATGCCGCCGGCGCCTCCCCCGCGCCGCAGGCCACGGGCGGCGGTGCCACGGTAACGGAGCTGCCCACCGCGCTGGATACGGCCATGGTTCCGCTGGTTGGCCGGATCGCTGCCGGCGGTCCCATCCTCGCTGAGCAGCTCGTGGAGGATGTCATGCCGCTCCCCCGCCAGCTGGTCGGCCAGGGCGAGCTCTTCATGCTTAGGGTGGCCGGCGACTCCATGGTGGATGCCGCCATCTGTGACGGTGACTGGGTGGTGGTGCGGCGCCAGGCGGACGCAGCCAACGGGGACATCGTTGCTGCCCTGCTGGATGACGAGGCAACCGTCAAGACATTCCGCCAGCGCGACGGCCACACCTGGCTGCTGCCCCAAAACACGCAGTACGAACCCATTCTGGGCGACCATGCCACCATCATGGGCAAGGTTGTCTCGGTCCTGCGTTCCCTCTGACCGCGTCTCCCGCGAAGGGACGGCCTGCCGGAAATTGCACGGCGGCTGCCCCCGCTGGCGTCGTTCGCCTGCCGGGCCCTACGTGGCCGCGTCCGCGCCCAGCCTGGCCAATGCCGCCAGCGCCTTGCTGCGGTCCGTGGTAGCCCAGAACGGCGGCAGGGCGCCGCGGAGGAATCCGGCGTAGCGCCCTGTTGCCAGCCGGGAATCCAGAACGGCCACCACTCCCTTGTCTCCCGTGGACCGGATCAGGCGGCCGGCACCCTGGGCCAGCCTGATGGCGGCATGCGTGGCCGAGACGGACATGAAGCCGTTTCCGCCGGCCTGGGCCACGGCACGCGAACGCGCGGTCATCAGCGGATCATCCGGCCTGGGGAACGGGATGCGGTCGATCACCACCAGGCGGCAGGAGCCTCCCGGAACGTCAACCCCCTGCCACAGGGACATAGTCCCGAAGAGGCAGGTGTCCGGTTCGTCGGCGAACTGCTTCACCAAAGCGGTCATGGTCGACTCGCCCTGGCAGAGGACAGTCACATCGAGCTTCGGCCGCAGGGCGTCGGCAGCCTCTTCGGCAGCCCGTCGGGATGAAAACAGGCAGAGGGCACCCCCGCCGGACGCTTTGATGAGCGCTTCCAGTTCCTCCAGCGCCTCCGGCGAAACGCCGCGGCCCGGCTTTGGCAGGTGGCCGGCCACGTAGAGGATGCCCTGTTTCGGGTAGTCGAAGGGCGAGCCGACATCCACACCCGTCCAGCTGGGTGCGCCGTCGCCGATAAGGCCCAGTCCCCCGGCCGCGGGTTCAAATGCCGAGCCAATGGCGAGGGTTGCGGACGTCAGCACGACGGTGTGCCCGGCGAAGAGTCCTTCCCGGAGCCTGCCTGCCACGGACAGCGGCGCGATGTTGACCAGCACCGGGGCATTGTCATCGGGCTGGGAATATCCCTGGCCGGGATCGAACGTGCCGGCCCGGGAAAACCACACGACCTCGCGGTTTTCACGGGCAGCAATAAGCCGCTCACACAATTCCAGGATGAGCATGAGGCGGGACCGGGCCAGCTGCCGGCCGCCGTCGGCCGTGGCGTTGCTGTCCCCCTTGGAATCGGACAACGCGGCCCGGCACGCCTCCCGCAACTGGTCCATGCAGTCCAGCTGTTCGTCGTTCAGCCCGTTGGGAAGCAGGCCGCTGGGCGCACCGGCGAGGGCCAGTTCAAGGTTTGCGGCTGCGGCGTTCAGCGCGTCCACCGTGATGGCGGTATGTTTGCGGGCGCCGGAAGCGGCAGCGTGGACCATGGCCACCGACAGCTGACCGGACACGGCTCCGGTGACCCGGTCCTGCAACTCGTGCGCTTCATCCACCACCACGACGTCGTACTCGGGCAGGACTGCAAGTCCTTCGAAGGCGCTGACGGCCAGCATGGCGTGATTCGTCACCACCACATCTGCCTCGGCTGCGTCCTGCCGGGCCAGCTCGCTGAAGCACTCGGCGGCCATGGGGCACTTTTGGGCCCCCAGGCACTCCATGGAAGTGACGGAGACCTGGCGCCAGGCACGGTCCGTCACACCAGGCAGGAGCTCATCCCGGTCGCCGGTGGCCGTCTTCTCCGCCCACTCGCGGAGCCGCACCACCTCCTTGCCAAGCTGGGACGAGGGTCCGCCCACGGAGGCGGCAAAGTGCGGGACGCTGGTGTCTTCGCCCAAGGAGAAAAGCTGACCCTCGGAAGGCTCCTCGGAGGGGAACCCGCCTTCCAGTTTGTGCCGGCAGACATAGTTTGACCGGCCTTTCACCAAGGCAACCTTGACCGGCCGTTCCAGGGCCGGGGTGATGTTCTTCAGCAGCCGCGGCAGGTCCCTGCCAACAATCTGGGTTTGCAGGGCCAGCGTGGCCGTGGACACCAGAGCGGGCTTGTTGCTCTCCAGGGCGTGGGCGATGAGCGGCACCAGGTAGGCCAGCGACTTGCCCGTGCCCGTGCCCGCCTGGACCAGCAGGTGGTTGCCGGTTTTGATGGCCCGGGCCACCTGCCGGGCCATCTCGTGTTGTCCGGTGCGGCTTTGTCCGCCCATGCCGGCGACGGCGCGGTCGAGCAGTTCGATGACGAACTGCTCGCCGGCCGTCTGCGCGGTTTCGCCGGCGGCGGGGTCACTCATTGACGATGAATGGTTCCAGTTCGGACGCCAGGCCCTCGCGGACCTTCACCGCAGCCCTGGTACCTGCCTCAACGTGGTCAACGCTGAGGATTTCAGCGTCGGACTCATGGAGCTTGCTGACCAGGTCTCCGCGGTCATACGGGATGAGGAGTTCCATCTTGACCGAAGGCCGGGGAATGGCTTCGCTGATGGCCTTCAGCAGTTCCGGGATGCCCTCACCCGTCCGGGCCGAGACCACCACATGCCGCGGTTCGCGCTGCTTCAGGCGCTCCACCACGAACGGGTCAGCTGCATCAGCCTTGTTCAGCACGATGATCTCCGGCACCTTGCGGGCATCAACTTCGCTGAAGACCTTCCGGACGGCGGCGATCTGCCCTTCGGGGTCCGGATGCGACACGTCCACCACGTGCAGGATCAGATCCGAGTCCGCCACTTCCTCGAGGGTCGAACGGAAGGCCTCCACCAGCTGGGTGGGCAGCGAACGGACGAATCCAACGGTGTCGGCCAGGGTGTATCCCAGGCCGTCCGCGGTTTCCGCCTTGCGGACGGTGGGATCCAGGGTGGCGAACAGTGCGTTCTCCACGAGGACTCCGGCGTCCGTAAGCCGGTTCAGCAGTGAGGACTTGCCGGCGTTGGTATACCCGGCGATCGCCACGGAGGGCACTTCATTGCGACGGCGGTTGGCCCGCTTGGTCTCGCGTGCCGGCTTCATTGCGGCGATTTCACGCCGCAGCTTCGCCATGCGGGTACGGATCCGGCGCCGGTCCAACTCGATCTTGGTTTCACCAGGACCGCGGGAGCCCATGCCGGCGGCAGCGCCACCCACCTGGCCACCGGCCTGGCGGGACATCGACTCACCCCAGCCGCGGAGGCGCGGAAGCAGGTACTCGAGCTGCGCGAGCTCCACCTGCGCTTTGCCTTCACGGCTCTTGGCATGCTGGGCGAAGATGTCAAGGATCAGCGCCGTGCGGTCGATGACCTTGACCTTGACGATGTCCTCAAGTCCGCGGCGCTGGGAAGGCGCAAGTTCAGCGTCCACCACCACCGTGTCCGCGCCCGTGGACATGACGATGTCCTTGAGCTCCAGTGCCTTGCCTGACCCCAGGAAGGTTCCCGGGTCCGGCTTGTCACGGCGCTGCACCATGCCATCCAGGACCTCCGAACCGGCGGTCTCGGCGAGGGCTGCCAGCTCACGCAGCGAGTTTTCGGCGTCGGCAAGCGTTCCCTCGGACCAAATCCCGGCCAGGACCACGCGCTCCAGGCGCAGCTGGCGGTATTCAACTTCGGTGACGTCTTCGAGCTCGGTGGACAGGCCTGCCCTTCGGCGCAGCGCGCGCCGTTCCTCGAGGTCCTGCTGGTCGCCGTCGTATGTTGAGTGTTCTTCGTCGAGGCGGGAAATGGCCTGCGCCTTGCCGAGCACCGCTTTTCCATTGCCGTTGCTCTCACCGCCGGGCGTGCTGACAGTCTTGGCCGGGACGTCCTTGGCGAGGATCCGGTCGATAACAGCCTGGATTTCCTGCGGACTCATGTCCTGGGCGGCTGGATCGGAACCGGTGTTGGGCTGGCTGGTCATGGTCTCCTTTGAAGATTCGGCAATTCCAGAATAGTGCTGATTGCTTGGAAGTTGGAACGTATTCGCGCTGGGCTGACGGCCTGCGGTCATGCAATTCTCCTGGTTGTCTCGCGGCCGGCTGCGATGCCGGGGCCGGGATGCCGCGTCAAGGGGCGGCAGGGCTAAAAAGGCCGGAAAAATAGCGGGAAGTGCAGCAGGAGGCTGACTTTCGAGTATCGTCCGGCGGCCGGGCAGAACAGATGCGTCTGGCCGGTGCACAAGCGGAAGGCTGAAAAACCTGCATCGCTGCGGGACGGGCTGTCGCTGGAGGACAGGCTGCGGGGACGGGCGTGGCCCGTGCCGGCTACTCGAAGATCAGGAACATGCCATCCAGCGTAGCAGAGGGGGTTCTGCACGGTTTCCCATTACGCTGCAAGGGGAACTACTCTGGCCAGTTATGGAGTCCGCACACTATTTCAGCACGTCCCCCGCCGGCCCCTTTACCCGTAAGCCACTCACGGTGGAGCTGGCCGGCGAGACCCGCAGGCTCCACACCTCCGCGGGAATCTTCAGCCCGGACGGGATCGACAAGGGCACCGCGGTGCTCCTCGCCGATGTTCCGGCGCCGCACCCCCAGGGGAACCTGCTGGATATCGGATGCGGCTGGGGGCCCATCGCACTCACCATGGCGCTGCTGGCGCCCGGGTCGACGGTCTACGCCGTGGACGTCAACGAACGCTGCGTCGCCCTGGCCAACGAAAACGCGGCCGCGCTGGGGCTGTCCAACGTCGTCGCCAGTACACCCCAGGAGGTGGACGCCGGCGTCAGGTTCGACACCATCTGGTCCAACCCGCCCATCCGGATTGGC
This sequence comes from Arthrobacter sp. NicSoilB11, assembly GCF_019977375.1. Classification (NCBI taxonomy): domain Bacteria; kingdom Bacillati; phylum Actinomycetota; class Actinomycetes; order Micrococcales; family Micrococcaceae; genus Arthrobacter; species Arthrobacter sp. NicSoilB11. The sequence continues at coordinate 1,651,764 of NZ_AP024657.1, read as the reverse complement.
AAGGACGAACTGCACGCCCTGCTGAAGCTGTGGCTTCCGCGCCTCGCGGACGGCGGCACGGCATGGCTGGTGGTGCAGAAGAACCTGGGCTCGGATTCGCTCCAGCGCTGGCTGGCCGCCGAACTGGACAGTTCCTTTACCGTGACCCGCGAGTCAACGTCCAAGTCCTTCCGGATCCTGAAGGTTACGAAAGCGTCCCGCTCGCCACAATGACGGCGGGGCCGCTGAGTTCCACGTGCTCGTGGCCGGCGGGGCCGGCGAAGAACTTCACGCCCACCACACCTCCGGGAACGTTGACCCGCCAGGCATCAGGGGCTTCCGCGCCGGCCCAGTGCCGGATGGCGACGGCGGCAGCACAGGCCCCCGTTCCGCAGGACTGGGTCTCCCCCACGCCTCGCTCATGCACCCGCATGGTCACGGATCCGACGCCGTCATGGACCAGAGGCTCCGCAGGGACGACGAACTCCACATTGGTCCCATTCACGGGGACCGGATCGACCTTGGGAGCCGTGAAGAGGCGGGTGCCTTCGAGCTCGCTGAGTTCCGCGAGGGCCACTACGGTGTGTGGGTTGCCCATGCTCACGGAGAGGGCCGGCCGGGGAACTTCCAGGCCGTCGGCAGTGACCAGGGAATCCATCGCCTTGGCGCTGGCCTCCCCGGGGAATATGAACTCCCACGGGCCCATGTCCACCGCGTAACCGTTCCCTGTCCGGACCACGGTCTTGACCCCTCCGCGGGTGCCGATGGTGAGTGATCCGCCGTCGGGCAGGTCGATCAGGCCCTCGGACCGCAGGAAGTGGACGAAGACCCGCACGCCGTTGCCGCACATTTCAGACAGTGAGCCGTCGGCATTGCGGTAATCCATGAACCATTCGGCGTCCGGGGCATCGGTGAGCAGTTCCCGGCCTTCCGGCAGGAAACGGGACGGGACAGCCCTGATCAGGCCGTCGGCGCCGATTCCCCGGTGCCGGTCGCAGAGCGCTGCGGCCTGGTCTGCGCCGATGGCGTGCACCCCCTCGGGATCGGCCACCAGGACGAAGTCGTTGCCGGTGCCATGCCCCTTGGAAAAGCGGAGCCCGCTCAGTGCGTGCAAGGCAGTCCCAGTGGCTTCTGCGGGGGTTGCATTCATGGTCACAAGCGTAACGGCGGATGCCGCCGGTGCTGAAACCGCGGCTACCGGCCCGGATCCTGGACGCACACCTCGGCCGCCTTACCCGTCAGCTCCGGGTCCTGCCAGTCCAGCCAGGTGATGCGGGGGTCGGCGCGGAACCACGTCAACTGGCGGCGCGCGAACTGCCGGGTGGCCACGATTGTTTCCTCTGCGGCCTGCTCAACTGTTGACGTGCCGTCGATGACCCGCAGGAACTGTGAATAGCCCAGTGCACGGGATGCTGTTTTGCCCTGCCGAAGGCCCCGCGCGTCCAGCATCCGGACCTCCTCCAGCAGGCCGGACTCCACCATCCGGTGAACCCGTACCGCCAAGCGCTCCCGCAGGACCTCCCGGTCCACGCTCAGGCCCACCTGAACCGCAGGCTGGTAGTACTCGCGGCGCGGCATGAAGGAACTGAAGGGCCGTCCGGTAAGTTCATGGACTTCCAGTGCGCGGATAATCCGCCGGGCGTCCGAGACCCTGTCCGCGGATACGGGGTCCAGGGCCCTCAGCCTGTCCAGCAGCGCCGGGGTCCCCAGCCGTATGTGGTCCGCCTCCAGTCGTGCACGGAGCTTGGGGTCGGTCCCCGGGAACTCCAGGACGTCCAGGGCGGCCCGCACGTACAGTCCGGAGCCGCCCGCCAGGATTGCGCGCTTGCCGCGGGCATGGATATCCCCGATGAGGCTGCGGGCCTGTTGCTGGAAGTCGGAGACGCTGGCTTCCTGGGTCACGTCCAGGATGTCCAGGAGGTGGTGCGGCACTCCCCTGCGCTCGGCCGTCGTGATTTTGGCAGTGCCAATGTCCATGCCGCGGTAGAACTGCATGGCGTCAGCGTTGATGACCTCGCCGTCCAGTTCGAGGGCAAGGTTGACGGCCAGGTCGGATTTGCCGGAGCCCGTGGGACCGACGACGGCGATGACAGGCGGGGCAGTCACCTTCAGCGGGTGCGCAGCGGCAGCGAGGGCATGCCAAGGGAGACAGCCTTGGGTCCAGCGCCGGAGCCTGGGGCAGGCACACCACAGGAGTCGGCCTGGGACCTGTCCCAGGCATCCCCCGCCCGGGACCGGCGCAGGCTGTAGTCCTCCGGCGTGGGATCGGCCACCAGGTGGAAGGCCGCCGCCTCCGTAATGGTGACGGTGACGAGGTCTCCGGGCCTGGGTGCCGGGGCTCCTTCGGGGACTGAGAAGTGGACAAGCCGCTGGTCCTGGGAACGGCCGGACAACCGGTGGGTTTCCTCCGATTTCCGTCCGGACTGGGCGGTGACCATGACTTCCAGCCTCCGGCCCAACTGCTTCCGGTTTTCCTCGGCGGCGATCCTGTCCTGCAGGGCGGTGAGGCGTTCGAAGCGTTCCTGGACCACGGCCTTCGGCAGCTGGTCCGGCAGGTCGGCAGCGGGCGTGCCGGGGCGCTTTGAATACTGGAAGGTGAAGGCGGTGGCAAAGCGTGACTTTTCCACCACGTCCAGCGTCGCCTGGAAGTCCTCTTCGGTTTCGCCCGGGAAGCCGACGATGATGTCGGTGGAGATGGCGGCGTGTGGAATCCTGTCCCGGACCTTGTCCAGGATGCCCAGGAACTTCGTGGAACGGTAGGAACGCTTCATGGCGCGGAGGATGCGGTCCGAACCGGACTGCAGGGGCATGTGCAGCTGCGGCATCACGTTGGGCGTCTCGGCCATGGCATCAATGACGTCATCGGTGAAGGCGGCCGGGTGCGGGCTGGTGAAGCGGACGCGTTCAAGGCCCTCGATTTCGCCGCAGGCGCGAAGGAGTTTGGAGAAGGCCTGGCGGTCGCCGAACTCGACACCGTAGGAGTTGACGTTCTGGCCCAGGAGGGTCACTTCGATGGCGCCGTCGTCCACGAGCGCCTGGATTTCGGCGAGGATGTCTCCGGGCCGGCGGTCCTTTTCCTTGCCGCGAAGGGCCGGCACGATGCAGAACGTGCAGGTGTTGTTGCAGCCAACGGAGATGGATACCCAGCCGGAGTAGACGGAGTCGCGTTTGGTGGGGAGCGTGGAGGGGAAGACGTCCAGGGACTCCAGGATTTCCAGCTGGGCCTCATTGTTGTGCCGTGCACGGTCCAAAAGTGCGGGCAGGGCGCCGACGTTGTGGGTGCCGAAGACAGCATCCACCCATGGTGCCTTCTTGAGGATGGTTTCGCGGTCCTTTTGGGCCAGGCACCCGCCCACGGCGATCTGCATGCCGGGGTTGGCGGCCTTCACGGGCGCCAGGATGCCGAGGTTGCCGTAGAGCTTGTTGTCCGCGTTCTCCCGGACTGCGCAGGTATTGAACACGACCACGTCAGCATGGTCGCCGGCTGCTGGTACGTAGCCCGCATCCTCCAGCATGCCGGCCATGCGTTCGGAGTCGTGCACGTTCATCTGGCAACCGAACGTGCGGACCTGGTAAGTACGCGGCTGCACTGCCCCGGATTGCGGAACAGCACCGGCTTGCGCATCAGCAGCAGGCTCAACGGACGCGGCAGCGCCGGAATGGGGGGAAGGAATGGTCAAACTCACCAGTTAAGGGTACCGGCTTTGGAGCATCCCGCTGTCGGGATCCTGCCGGGAATCCAGGACGTCGTTGACGATCCTGAACGCCTGGGACGGCTGGTAGCCCTTCCTGGCCAGCATGGAGGCGAGCCGCCGGACGGCTTTGTCCCGTTCCGACTGGTCAGGCAAAACCGTCCCGGGCCGGAGCTTGCGCTCCACCAGTGCGCGTGCCGCCGCTTCCTCGTCGGCGTCCGTCAGCTGCTCCAGGGCAGAAGCCGCCGTTTCCTGGTCGATGCCCTTCTCGGCCAGTTCGCGCCGGAGAGCGCCCTTGGCAAGCTTGCGGGACTGGGACCGGCTCCTGACCCACATATCGGCAAACTCGGCGTCGTTGATCAGGCGCGCCTCCTGGAACTTGTCCAGCACCGCCTCGGCGACGTGTTCGGGGATATTCCGTTCCGCCAGTTTCCGGGCAAGCTGCAGCCTGCTCTTGGGAGCTGCCGTGAGCTGGCGGTACACGATGGCCTGCGCCACCGAGAACGGATCCGGTTCGGCGTCAACAGCCTGCGGATCCTCAGGGATGGAAAAGCCGTCCGGCGGCCCTGAAGAGGGGCCGCCGGACCGGGCCCGCCGTGAACGTGGTCCGGTCAAGGGCTAGAACCCGTCGACGGCTTTCAGCTTTGGCGCGTCCTTGGACTCGTCCTCGGCGGGCTTGACCCCTACGCCGAGCTTTTCCTTGATCAGGCGTTCCAGTTCAGCCGCGAGCTCGGGGTTGTCGCGCAGGAAGCGGCGCGAGTTCTCCATGCCCTGGCCCAGCTGGTCGCCGTCGTACGTGAACCAGGAACCGGACTTCTTGATGATGCCGTGCTCCACGCCCATGTCGATGATCCCGCCTTCGCGGGAGATGCCTTGGCCGTAGATGATGTCGAACTCAGCAACTTTGAAGGGCGGAGCCATCTTGTTCTTGACGATCTTGGCCTTGGTCCGGTTACCGACGGAATCGGCACCTTCCTTGAGGGTCTGGATCCGCCGGACATCGATGCGGACCGACGCGTAGAACTTCAGGGCCTTACCACCGGTGGTGGTTTCGGGGGAGCCGAAGAAGACACCGATCTTTTCGCGGAGCTGGTTGATGAAGATGGCGGTGGTCTTGGTCTGGCTCAAGCGTCCGGTGATCTTACGCAGGGCCTGGCTCATGAGCCGTGCCTGGAGGCCGACGTGGCTGTCGCCCATGTCACCTTCGATTTCGGCGCGCGGCACCAGGGCGGCGACGGAGTCGATGACGACAACGTCCAGCGATCCCGAGCCGACCAGCATGTCCATGATCTCGAGCGCCTGCTCACCTGTGTCCGGCTGCGACACGAGGAGGGCGTCGGTGTCCACACCCAGCTTGGCGGCGTAGTCGGGGTCCAGGGCGTGTTCTGCGTCGATGAATGCTGCGATGCCGCCGGCGCGCTGGGCATTGGCCACGGCGTGCAGGGCAACGGTGGTCTTACCCGAGGATTCAGGACCATAGATCTCGATGACACGGCCCCGCGGAAGGCCGCCAATCCCCAGAGCGACGTCCAGTGCGATGGAACCGGTGGGGATGACTTCGATCGGGGCGCGTACTTCGTCGCCCAGGCGCATGACCGACCCCTTGCCGAACTGCTTGTCAATCTGGGCAAGCGCTGCTTCCAGCGCTTTTGCACGATCCGGGGCTGCCGCCATGGTTGACACCTCTAATGCTTTCTCGATGGTGGCCTTCGCGGCCGTTTTATTGGTCATCTCTGACGCTACTGGGACCCACTGACATTCCGGCCTGAGGACAACGGCTATGTGGATAAGCCCAATAGAAAAAGCATAGCGTTATCCGAACAGGTATTCGAAGAGTGCCGGTCCTGCGGCGTGTCCGTCCAAGGGCGCTTCGGCTGCGGCAGGCTCACGAAGGACCCACCCGGGAAGCCGTTGTTAGGCTGCTAGTCGCGGCGAGGGGCGATGTCCCGGCCCAGCCGCCGTTCGGCCGGGACGTCCTGGACATCGCAGACTGCCAGCCAGACTTTGCGCGGTTCGATGCCTGCAGCCAGCGCCTGGTCCGCAGTGCGCCCGCCGACGCCGGTCAGGACCAGGGTACTGCTCAGCACGCGGGAGTACCCCGCACCGAACTCGTCATCCATCAGACGCCAGTACTCGCTGATTCGCATCGGTAAATCCTCTCATGATTGCGGACCCTAGAATTGTTGCCATGAGCAACTCCCCGGATCTCCCGCCGCCGCCGGACGCAGGCGCTGATGCCGCCGATACCGCGCTGCAGAATGTTGAACACCAGATCAGCCTCTTCTGGCGGCGGGCCAGGGCCATCTCCAACCAGCTCTCGCGCGAAGTCCACCCTGACATGGAGCCTGCCGCGTACGGGCTGTTAACGGTTATCCGCCGGGAAGGGCCCATCCGCCTGACCGAACTTGCCATGAACATCGGGGTGGGCAAGCCGTCGGTCAGCCGGCAGATTGCCTTCCTGGAGAGCCTCGGACTGGTATCCAAGGAAGCCGATCCCCTGGACCGCCGGGCACAGTCCATCCGGCTGACGCCCAAGGGCGAAGAGAAGATGCACCAGGTCCAGGACGCCAGGCGCCAGGTTTTCCAGGAACGGCTGCGCGAGTGGCCCGTGCAGGACCTGCAGGAGCTGGCCCGCTACATGGCCAAGCTGAACTCCACCTACGAGCGTGACGGATTCCCCAGGGAAGGCGGAGGCGGCTCCCCCGCAGAAGAGGAATAGCCCGCAGCGACGAACAGCCGGCAGGAGTACCACCAGCCGGGCACATCAATTGGGCGCCAACGCAGGAAGCCCCCGGCGCGGCCGGGGGCTTCCTGCGTTCCAAGGCCCACCTGCGGTGGGGCTGGCTTTACCGGGCGCCGGAGAGAAGGCCCGTGGAGAGTTCGTCGTTCAGTTCAGTGTTGAGGTCGCGCTCGAGGTCACGGCCGTAACGCTGGGAGAATTCCTGCGGAACTGTGTCCGGAACTGCGACGCCTTCGGCTACTGCCACACGGTCGCTGACTTCACGGAGCATGCTTGACAACGGAACATCCAGTGCCGAGCAGATTGAGGACAGAAGCTCTGACGAGGCTTCCTTCTGGCCGCGCTCCACTTCGCTGAGATACCCCAGGGAGACGCGGGCGCTGTGCGAAACTTCACGGAGCGTGCGTCCCTGACGCTGGCGGACATCGCGCAGCACATCACCGATTTCGTGACGAAGTACTACCATCTTGCGCTCCTTCTGTTCGCTCTTAGCCTGTTCGGCGAGGCCCACATCCTTCCAGCGGACAACGCCGTTTACGGATACGGGCTGCTTTACCATCTGTATCGCCTTGCTCCCTCATTGGTCAGGTTCACCGTGGGGCGAACCGTCGTGGTCATTTCATCCTAGGCGCCTCCACTATCCGGAAGCGACACAATGTAATAACTAATCGGTACCGGCTTTTGTTCCCGGCAACTTTACGCCCGGTAACTTGGGGTCCGGCAGGCGTCAGGCGGGCAGTGCCTCGAGGAGCCGTTCCAGGGCGGCGGCGCAGGCTGCGGCCCTGATGTCGGGCCTGCTGCCGGTGAAGGAGTATTCGAAAGCCGCCGTTCCGGCCGCTGTGGCAATTCCAATGTAGACGCGCCCCACGGGCTTGCCGTCATGGGCATCGGGACCTGCCACCCCCGTTGTGGAAATCCCGACGTCGGCGCCCAGGACCGTGCGTGCCCCGGCTGCCATGGCACGGGCAACGTCGGGGTCCACGGAGCCGGCACGGGCCAGGAGGTCGGCAGGAACGTGCAGCACCGCGTCCTTCACTGAGTTCTGGTAGGCGACCACACCGCCCTGCAGCATGCCGGAGGCCCCGGGAGTGTCGGCAAGGACAGCGGACACCATCCCCGCCGTCAACGACTCGGCGGTGGCGACGGTCTGCCCGGACTCGAGCGCCTGCTGGACGGCCTGCCCGGCCAAACGGTGGAGGTTGCTCATGCCTGGTCCTGGCCCGTCGCTGATTCCTGCCCGCTGGCTGTGTCCTGCCCCGTCACTGTGCCCTGCCCTGTGACAGACCCTGCCTGCCGTTTCCCCTTCGCGCGCAGTCGCAGGGCCTCGATGACGTATTCGACGCCGGTCCACAGCGTGATCGCCACGGCAGCCATCATGACGGCAAACGCAACCCAGGACATCCAGGGCGCGAATGCCCCGAACGGCAGAAGGTAGAGGAAGATCGCGGCGGTCTGCACCACGGTCTTGAGCTTGCCGCCCCGCGAGGCGGGAATGACCCCGTACCGGATCACGAAGAAGCGCAGGGCGGTGATGCCCCATTCCCGCACCAGGATCACCAGCGTGGCCCACCAGGGCAGCTCACCCAGCAAGGAGAGCATCACCAGCGCGGAGCCGATCAGGAGCTTGTCTGCGATGGGGTCCGCGATCTTGCCGAAGTCCGTGACCAGGTTCCGGCTCCTGGCGATGTCGCCGTCGAGCTTGTCCGTGTAGATGGCGACGGCGAAGGCCGCCACTGCCGCCCAGCGCCATGGTCCGGAAACACTGTGCAGGCCGGGCGCGTCCGCCACGAGGAACCACACAAAAAACGGGACCAGCGCGATGCGGATCATGGTCAGGACGTTGGGAAGGTTCCAGACCCCGGCACGGCCCTGGCCGGCGGCGGTTGCATCGGTGCTAGTCACGTTCCTAGGCTACCGGCCTAGCGCCCGGTGAGGGACCATGCGTCTTCGGAGCCGTCGTCGTCATCGCCGTACCCGCCGGGGGCGGAATCCGAGCCGTCGTAATATTCGACGTTCTGCTTCCGCTGGTCCAGGTCCGCCGCCACCAGGTCTTCGGCGTAGCCGCCCTGGGCGATGTTGGCGTTGGCATTGTCGCTGAGGGCAGCGGTCTGGGAATCGGGGCCGGCCGGCGCCTCCTGGCCCTTCATGGCGGCCAGGACGGCGGCGAGGTCATCAGGTTTGACCAGCACATCGCGCGCCTTGGAGCCCTCGGATGGTCCCACGACGCCGCGGGATTCGAGCAGGTCCATGAGCCGTCCGGCCTTGGCGAACCCGACGCGGAGCTTGCGCTGCAGCATGGAGGTGGAGCCGAACTGCGTGGTGACCACCAGCTCCGTCGCCTGCAGCAGGACCTCGAGGTCATCCCCGATGTCGTCGTCGATCTGCTTCTTGGGCGCTTCGGCAGCAACGTCGTCACGGTAGGAAGCCTGCAGTTGCCCCTTGACGTGTTCCACCACCTTGTGGATCTCCGACTCGGTAACCCAGGCGCCCTGGACGCGCATGGCCTTGGAGGCGCCCATGGGCAGGAAGAGCGCGTCACCCTGGCCAATGAGCTTCTCGGCGCCGGGCTGGTCCAGGACCACGCGGGAGTCGGTGACGGAGGACGTGGCGAAGGCCATGCGCGAGGGCACGTTGGCCTTGATGAGGCCGGTGACAACGTCCACGGACGGCCTCTGGGTGGCCAGCACCAGGTGGATGCCGGCGGCACGGGCAAGCTGGGTGATGCGGACGATCGAGTCCTCCACGTCGCGTGGTGCCACCATCATCAGGTCGGCAAGCTCGTCGACGATCACCAGCAGATACGGGTAGGGCCTGATGACGCGCTTGGAGTCCACCGGCGGCTGAACCTTTCCGGCCCGCACCGCCTTGTTGAAATCGTCGATGTGCTTGAAGCCGTAATTTGCGAGGTCGTCGTAGCGGGCGTCCATTTCGCGGACCACCCACTGCAGCGCCTCGGCGGCTTTTTTGGGGTTGGTGATAATGGGCGTGATCAGGTGCGGGACGCCCTCGTAGGCCGTCAGCTCCACGCGCTTGGGGTCCACCATGACCATGCGCACCTCGTCAGGGGTGGCCCGCATCAGGATGGAGGTGATCATGGAGTTCACGAAGGACGACTTACCGGCGCCGGTGGCCCCTGCCACCAGGAGGTGCGGCATCTTGGCCAGGTTGGCCACCACGTAGCCGCCCTCCACGTCCTTGCCCACACCCATGACCATGGGGTGGTCGGTGCGCCGCGCATTCTGGCTGCGCAGCACGTCGCCCAGTGACACGGTTTCGCGGTCGGTGTTGGGGATTTCGATGCCGATGGCGGACTTGCCGGGGATGGGGCTCAGGATGCGCACGTCGCTGGAGGCCACAGCGTAGGAGATGTTCTTGGACAGCGCGGTGACGCGCTCAACCTTGGTTCCGGGAGCAAGTTCGATTTCGTACCGGGTGACGGTGGGACCACGGCTGAAGCCGGTGACGGTGGCGTCGACGTTGAACTGCTGCAGGGTATCCGTCAGGGCAGCGACGACGGCGTCATTGGCTTCGGTGCGCTCCTTCGGGATCGAGCCGGGTGTCAGGTAGTCCGAGGCAGGGAGGGTGTACGTGACGTCCCCGGCGAGCGAGAGCTGTTCGGTCCGCTGCGGGATGGGAACGGGCGGCGGCGCGGGGGCCACCGGGTTGGAGGGCACGGTGGGCGCGGCGGCGGCTTTGGCGGGAGCGGCGGCACCGGGGATGACCAGGGGGATGGCCTCGGTGGCGTTTTCCGCCGGAGGTGCCTGGGCACCGGCACCCAATCCCTGGGCTGCCTTGATCTTTTCGACGGCGATCTCCGCCTGGGTGGGGCGCCGCACTCCGGGCGCGGGCCGCTCGGGTTCGGGCTCGTCGTCGTCAATGACGGCGTGCTCGAAGGCTTCGTCGCCCACGTAGCCCTCAAGGCCGGCGTCGGACTCCTGGTCCTTGCCGAAAAGCTTCCGCTTCTTCTTCTTGGGCGCAGCGGCAGCCGTGCGTTCGAGGTAGCTGCGGTCGTGGGTGTCCTGGTGTTCCTGGTCCATCAGGTCGATGCCCATGAGGTGTTCATAGGCGCCGCGGATGCGGCGCGGGATCGCCGTGAACGGGGTGGCGGTGATGATCAGTACCGACACAAAGGCCAGCAGGGCATACAGGGCTACAGGCACAGCCGGATGGATGGCGGCCAGCGGCGTGGCGGCCAGGAAGCCGAGCATCCCGCCGGCTTTGCGGAGGCCGTCGAAGCCGTCGGCCACGGTGGGCTGGCCGCCGAGGATATGAGCCAACCCGCACCCGGCGAAGGTCATGATCAGGAAACCGATGCCCACCCGGTTATTGCCCCGGCCGTCCGAGGGCCGGCGGAACAGCCGGAAGGCGCACACGAACAGCATGAGCGGGAGCAGCAGGGAGATCCAGCCGAAGGTGCCGTTCACCACGGCGTAGACGGCGTCCGGGAACCAGCCCGTCAGTCCCCACCATGCGAAGGTGGCGATGAAAATACCAAGGGCCAGGTTGAAGAGGGCGGCACCGTCGCGGCGTTCCTCCGTGGGGAGGTCGCTGACGTCGTGGCCGATGCGGCGCACTCCCCCGCCCACCAGGTGGCCCACTCCAAGCCACGCTCCGCCCACCACGCGCAGCAGCCAGGGCTGGTGGTGCTCGACGGCGGGAAGCTGGCGGGTGCGTGCAGTGCTGGTTGAGCCGCCGCGCCCTGTCCTGCTGGCGGTGGAGCCGGTTCCGCGGCCTGTGGAACTGCCCGCTTTGCTGCCGGAGCTCCCCCTGCCGGTACCTTTGGGCGCGGAAGTAGTACGTGTGGCCATAATAGCCACGGTACCGGAAGCATGCTGTGATTCCGGGGATATCGGGGCCGCCGGGCCACCCGCCGGGCGCCAGGTGCGGACCTGCCCGGACGCGCCCGGGGACCGTCCGGATGCGCCGAAGGGCCCGGTCCATGAAGAACCGGGCCCTTCCGGGTGTGCACCAGCGCGACGCCAGCCTGGTGTCAGGCCTCGAGCACCACGGGAATGATCATGGGCTTGCGGCGCAGCTTGCGGTTGACCCAGGTTCCCACGACGCGGCGTACCACCTGCTGGAGCTGGTGGCTGGTGTGGTCGGCGTGGTTCTGGACCGCTTCCTCCAGGGCTGCGTTGATCTTGGGGATGATGTCGTCGAAGACCGAATCGTCCTCGGCAACGCCGCGGGCGTGGATCTCGGGTCCGGACACCACCTTGCCGGTGGCGCGGTGGACAACGGTGATGATGGAGATGAAGCCTTCATCGCCCAGGATGCGGCGGTCCTTGAGGTCGGCGTCGGTGATCTCGCCCACGCTGGAGCCGTCCACGTAGACGAAGCCCACCTCGACCTGGCCGACGATGTCTGCCTGGTGGTCGCGGAGGTCGATGACCGTGCCGTTGTCAGCAAGGATCACGCTGGCATCCGGGACGCCGGATTCGATGGCGATCTTGCCGTTGGCGATCAGGTGCCGGGTTTCGCCGTGCACGGGCATGGCGTTCAGCGGCTCAAGGATGTTGTAGCAGTAGAGCAGCTCGCCGGCGGCGGCGTGGCCGGAGACGTGGACCTTGGCGTTGCCCTTGTGGATCACGTCGGCGCCGAGCTTCAGGAGGCCGTTGATGATGCGGAACACCGCGTTCTCGTTGCCCGGGATGAGGCTGGAGGCCAGGATGACGGTGTCGCCGTCCCCCACCACCACGCGGTGGTCGCCGTTGGCCATCCGGGACAGGGCCGCCATGGGCTCGCCCTGGGAGCCGGTAGACATGAGCACCACGCGGTTGTCCGGAAGGTTGTCGATGTTCTTGATGTCCACGATCAGTCCGGCGGGGACGTCAAGGTAGCCCAGCTTTTCGGCGATGGCCATATTGCGGACCATGGAGCGGCCCACGAAGGCCACCTTGCGGTTGTGCTTGGCCGCTGCATCCAGCACCTGCTGCACGCGGTGGACGTGGGAGGAGAAGGAGGCCACGATGATGCGCTTGGTGGCCTGGCCGAAAAGCCGCTCCAGCGTGGGGCCGATTTCCTTCTCGGCCGTGGTGAATCCGGGGACGTCGGCGTTGGTGGAGTCGGACATGAAGAGGTCCACGCCTTCTTCACCCAGTTTGGCGAAGTGCCGGAGGTCAGTGATGCGTCCGTCCAGCGGCAGCTGGTCCATCTTGAAGTCGCCGGTATGCAGGACAGTGCCGCCCGCCGTGCGGATGAACACCGCCAGGGCATCCGGAATGGAGTGGTTCACAGCCACGAACTCGCATTCGAACGGCCCGAACTTCTCAACCTGACCCTCTTCCACTGTCAGCGTGTAGGGCCGGATGCGGTGCTCCTGCAGCTTCGCCTCGATCAGCGCGAGGGTCAGCTGAGATCCCACCAGGGGAATGTCGTTGCGCAGGCGCAGCAGGTACGGCACGGCGCCGATGTGGTCCTCGTGGCCGTGCGTGAGGATCACGGCCACGACGTCGTCCAGCCGGTCTTCGATGTAGGAGAAATCCGGCAGGATCAGGTCAACGCCGGGCTGGGTTTCCTCGGGAAAGAGGACGCCGCAGTCCACGATCAGCAGCTTGCCGTCGATTTCGAACACGGCCATATTCCGGCCGATCTCCCCGAGTCCGCCAAGCGGAACGATCCTGAGCGTGCCCTGGGGCAGGCGCGGAGGGGTGACAAGGCCGGTAAGGGCAGTTTGGGTCATAGTGCACTACTTTCCAGGCGGAAGGGTGCCGGTCTTAGCCTCAGGAGAAGACCAGCCCCGCTTCCGCCAAATCCCCGCGGATGGTTTCGATCTCGGTTTCGTCCGGCTCCACGAGGGGCAAACGGACGATCGAGTTGGGCAGGACTCCCTGCCATTTAAGAATCTGTTTGGCCGCCACGGCGCCCTGGACCCGGGTCATGGTGGCGCGTACCACCGGCTGCAGCTCGAAGTTGATCTTGCGCGCGGTGCCGAGGTCGTTGGCGTTGATGGCGTCGATGAGTTCGCGGAAGCGGCGGGTGGCGACGTGGGTGGTAACGCCCACCAGGCCGACGGCGCCCAGCGCCATCCAGGGAAGGGTCAGTCCGTCGTCGCCCGAGTAGAACAGGAGGTCCGTTTCCGCCATGACACGGGTGGCTGCCATGAAGTCGGCCTTGGCGTCCTTGACGGCCACGATGTTGGGGTGCTGCGCCAGCCGGATCATGGTGTCTGGCTCGATGGCGATGGAGGACCGGCCGGGAATGTCGTACAGCATGACGGGTACGTCCACGGCCGAGGCGATGGTCTCGAAGTGGGCGCGGACACCAGCCTGGCTGGGCTTGTTGTAGTAAGGAGTCACCAGGAGGAGGCCGTCGACGCCGAGGGCAGCAGCCTGCTGGGAAAGGTGGACCGAGTGCGCGGTGTCGTTGGTGCCGGTGCCGGCGATGATGGCCGCCCGGCCGCCGACGGCCTCCTTCACGGCGCGGAACATGCCGAGGTTCTCTTCGTCAGTCAGCGTGGAGGTTTCACCGGTGGTGCCGGTGACCACCAGGCCGTCACAGCCGTCGTCGACAAGCTTGCTGGCCAGCGCTGCCGCCTGGTCGTAGTCCACTGCGCCGTCCTTGGTGAACGGCGTGACCATGGCGGTCAGGAGGGTACCGAGGGCAGGGATATGCGCGGAAGAGTCAGCCATGGAAAAAACGTTACCCTGTCCCTGGCTGGTTATGACAATGCCACGGGCGTGACAAGCGTCAAATACGGCTACGCCCGGACTTCGGAGTATCTGCTCCGGCGTGGCAATAGCGGCCGACGGCGGCCTGCCGGAGGTCCTCAGCCCAAGTGGCGAGCCGCTGCGCCGCCCGAACGTAGTGGAACAGCTCCGTGGGCGTCAGGGCGTCGATGTCTGTTTCCGCGAGTCGGCGGGCCAGCTCCGCTCCTTCCGGCTGGGCGGACAGGCTGATGCCTTCCCGTTCCCACTGGACGTCCTCGGCCGGACGCCCGGAGACAAGTTGGCGGAACAGGTAGTCCACCACGCCCGGGCTCATCGCCTTCAGCACTCCTGAACCCCGGCTTTCCTGCGGGGCAGGCTCAAATCCCTGCGGAGCAGGCTTAAATCCCTGCGGGGAAGCGGCTCCCAACGATGGCATCTCCATGGCCCCAATGCTATTCGAACATATATTCGAATACAAGAGCCCACACCTCCGCGTCTCCCCCTGCGGCAGCCAGCCCACGGACGCATGTGAGACGATCTGGTCATGACGTCCCGCACCCCGGCCACCCGGCCCCGGAAGACCGCAGACCGTCAACAACCGGGGCGTCTTAGGGGCATCGATGCGGCCCGTGGCCTGGCTTTGCTGGGCATGATGGCCACTCACCTGCTGCCGACGTTCGAATCGAACTCAAGCCTCACACCAACTTGGATCGGCCTCACGTTCTCGGGACGGGCCGCCGCCCTCTTCGCAGTGCTGGCGGGTGTCGGGCTTGCCCTGTCCACGGGAAAAAACAGGCCCTTGGAGGGCGCCGAACTCTCCGCGGCCCGCCGCGGGGTGGGGCTGCGCGCACTGGTGATTGCCGCCGTCGGACTGACCCTCGGCGGCCTGGACGTGAACGTGGCCATCATCCTGGTCCACTACGCCGTGCTGTTCCTGTGCGTCCTGCCCTTCCTGGGGCTGGGCGTGAAGCGCCTGTGTGCGTGGGCCGCCGGCTGGATCCTGGGCTCCCCGGTGCTGGCCTACCTGCTGCGGCCCTGGCTCCTTGCCCCGGAGCCGCCATTGAGGCTGGGCCACAACCCGGCATGGGGGGACCTCGGAACGCCGTCCCGGCTGCTCGCGGACCTGTTCCTCACGGGCTACTACCCGGTGCTGCAGTGGCTGTCCTACCTGCTGGTGGGGCTGGCCATCGGCCGCCTGGTGCTGACCAAGGCGCTGGTCCCCGCGCTGCTGCTGGTGGGCGGAACGGTAGTGGCCGTGGCGGCCAAGAGCCTGGGTGTCGCGGCCATGGAGGACTGGGGCGGCCGCGCAGCGCTGGAGAAGGTCCTCAACTCACCGGGCTACCCGCTGGGCAGCGTACTCCAGGTGAACCTGGCCGGACTCCCCCAGGAAGGTTCATGGTGGTGGCTGGCATCGGCCGCACCGCATTCGGGTACGCCGCTCGATTTGCTGCATACCTCGGCAGTTGCGGCGGCCGTCATCGGTGCCTGCCTGCTTCTGGGGCGGCTGGCCGAATGGGTGGACCTGGACCTGCTGCTGCCGCTGCGGGGACCCGGCGCCATGACGCTGACGCTGTACACCGTCCATGTCTGGGTGGTCTCCAGCTTCTACCTCAAACCGCTGCCCGCCGGCTGGACCGAGGACGGAATGTACTTTGCCCATGCCGCGGCTGCCATCGCCGTGGGCATCGTGTTTGCGCGGATGTCGTGGCGCGGCCCCCTGGAATGGGTGGGCCATACTGCAAGCCTGGTGGGGCGCGGCGGCTTCAAGGCCCTGTCCTGAACCCCTGCGGCAGCAGGGGCTAGGATGCCGTGGTGAAGAGCTTCACAGCGTCGCGCATGGAAGCCCGCGCGCGTTTGCGGTCCCCGGCGGCGTCATAGGCACAGCTGAGCCGGAACCAGGAACGCCAGTCATCAGGAGCGGCCTCGGCTTCGGCCCGGTACTTTTCGAACTCCGCGTCGGCTGCGGCGCGGACAATCCGGCCACCGGGCGTGCGGGGAAGCTCGTCCACCGGCAGCCCGCCTTCGGCTTCCAGGACCTTGGCCATCTGCTCGGTGCGGGCGCCAAACATCAGTTCGCGGATCAAGGCCCACGCGCCAACAATGGGCAGCACCAGGTAGGCGGCCCCGATGGCCTTGGCGGTGAGGTTGCTGTCTGCAAGGAGCAGGAGCGAGCGCTGGAAGGACACCACCAGGTAGAAGACCAGCAGCAGCGTCACCGCTCCCACCCAGATCTTGGTGCGGTTCTTAAGGAAACCGGCTGCGAACCCGTTCACGGCCTAGAGTCCCAGGTCCAGGTAACCGTCCAGGCCCACGGTCAGCCCGGGGTGGGCAGCGACGTTGCGCACGCCCAGAAGCACGCCGGGCATGAACGACGCGCGGTCGAAGGAATCGTGGCGGAAGGTCAGCTGCTCGCCGGGACCGCCCAGCAGGACTTCCTGGTGGGCCACGAGGCCACGGAGCCGGACGCTGTGGACGCGGACGCCGTCCACGTCGCAGCCGCGTGCACCCGCGCGTTCTGAAGTGGTGGCATCCGGGCTGGGCGGCACCTGGGCAGCCTTGCGTTCAGCGGCGATGAGCTCTGCGGTGCGGACGGCGGTGCCGGAAGGGGCGTCCACCTTGTCCGGATGGTGGAGCTCGATGATTTCCACGGACTCGAAGTACTTTGACGCCTTCGCGGCGAACGCCGAAGCCAGCACAGAGCCCAAGGCAAAGTTGGGCGCGATGAGTACGCCCGTTTCCGGGTGCTCCGCCAAAAGGGAATCCAGCGCGGACAGGCGTCCCGCGTCCCAGCCGGTGGTGCCCACCACGGCGTGGATCCCATGCTCGACGGCGAAGCGGACGTTGGCTTCGGTGCTTTCTGGGACTGTGAGGTCCACCAGGTACTGGGCACCGGAGGCCGTCAGCTGCTCCAGCGAGTCACCCCGTCCCAGGGCTGCGACGAGCTTCAGGTCGGGCGCGGCATCAATGGCCTTAACGGCCTCGGCGCCCATGCGTCCACTGGCGCCAAGGACGGCCACCAGTTTGGGGGCGGGGTGTTGTTCGGTCATGGGATTAACCCTACCGGCGGGACAGGTTGGGGCAGGAACCGGACGGCGTGCGTTACCTCGCAATTTGGCGGAGCAACGCCGGCCGGCCCGGGCAGCGTGGAGGCGCGGCCCGGCGTGCCCCGGCGCGGCATCAGCTGCCGGCGCCGACCCATTCCACAGTGCCGTCCGAAAAGAACTGTTCCTTCCAGATGGGCACCTGGTCCTTGATCCGGTCCACCAGCTCGGAGCAGACGGCAAACGCCTGTCCGCGGTGCGCGGCGGATACCGCGCACACCAGCGCCGGGTCCCCGATCTCCAGCATCCCGATCCGGTGTGCGGCCCAGATCCTGACGGGTTGGGCTGCCTTTCCCGCGGGGGTCTCCCCGGCCGCGTCACCGGCCTCGGCGTCCTGCTCGGCAACCAGGCGCGCGACGACGTCGGCCATCACCTGGTGCGCCGTAGGGTGCGCACTGTAGCTGAGGCGCTCGACGGCCTTGCCGCCGTCGTGGTTGCGCACTACACCGCTGAAGCTGACCACCGCACCCGCAGTGTCGCTTTCCACCGCGGCAATCGCCTGGTCCACGGAGATGGGCTCCGCGCTCAGGACTGCCCGCACTACCTCGAATGCTGCTTCAGTGCCCATGTCCGCCTTCCAACTGGTCGCAAAGATGTCCGATCACCGGGTCCAGGACGCTCAGCCCATCCATGACACCCTTCGGTGACCCGGGCAGGTTCACAATGAACGTCTGCCCGGCAGCGCCCGCATAGCCCCTGCTCAGGGCCGCCAGCGGAGTCTTGACAGCGCCGGCACGCCTGATCGCCTCCATGATGCCCGGGATTTCCCGGTCCAGCAGGGGCAGGGTGACGTCGGGTGTCCGGTCGTCCGGGCTGAGGCCGGTTCCGCCGCTGGTGATGACGACGGCGGGACGCTGGGTGAGGAGCGCCCGGATGGCAGCGCCCACGGGCTCGCCGTCGGGAACCACCATGGCCGGGAAGACGTCAAAGCCGTGTTCAGTGAGCCAGTCGGTGATCACGGGGCCGGTTTCGTCGTCGTAGATGCCCGCTGCGGCACGGGTGGACGCGATAACGACGCCGGCCTTCCGCCCCTGCACGTCGCCGTGGCGGTGGGGTTCGGAGACGTCCAGGATGTTGGGGTCGGTCACAGTGCCCAGTCTCCGCTCTTGCCGCCGCTCTTGGCCAGCACCTTGATGTCCGTCAGGACGGCATGCTTGTCCACGGCCTTGATCATGTCGTAAACGCTGAGGGCTGCCACGGAGGCAGCCGTCAGGGCCTCCATTTCAACTCCCGTGACGCCCCTGGTCTTCACGGTGGAGCTGATGGTGACGGCGGCCGCGCCGAGGTCGAAGTCAACGGTGACTTTCGAGAGGGGCAACGGATGGCACAGCGGAATCAGGTCCGGCGTCTTCTTGGCCGCCATGATGCCGGCCACCCGGGCAACGGCCAGGGCGTCGCCCTTGGGGAGCCCGCCGGAGCCCAGGAGCTGCATCACCTCGGGGGTGGTCCGGACGGTGGCGGTGGCGGTGGCCTCCCGCGTGGTCTCGGCCTTGGCGGAGACATCAACCATCTGGGCGCTGCCGTCCTGGCGCAGGTGCGTCAGTGCGGGGGTATGTTCTGCGTTCACAGCATCCATACTTCCACCTCGTCGCCGTCAGCGAGTTCCGTTACACCCACAGGGACATGAACCAGGACGTTCGACCCCGCGAGTGCGTGCATCAGGTGCGAACTCTCGCCGCCCTCCAGCTTCACGGTCCCGTCCGGCTGCAGGCTGCCGCGGCGGACCTGGTGCTTGTGCCCGGGAGAGGTGAGCGGACGGCCCGGGCCCCCAAGATCAAGGCGGGCGCGCAACGGCAGCCTCCGGCCCGGTGCCCCCAGCAAGGCTGACAAAGCGGGACGGAGGAACATCTCGAAGGACACCAGGCAGCTGACCGGATTGCCGGGAAACCCAAGGAATGGCACGCCGTCGAACGTTCCCAGTCCCTGGGGGCCGCCCGGCTGCATGGCCACGTGCACGAAGCGGACCGGCTGGTCCGCCATTGCCTGCCGCACTACCTCGTAGGCTCCCTTGCTGACCCCGCCGGTGGTGACGATCAGGTCAGCCCCCGGGCTTTCGGTCCGCAGCAGCGCCTGCAGTTCCGCCGGCGTGTCGGTGGAGATGCCGGTGCGGCGGACTGTGAGTCCCGCCTGCTTCATGGCGGCCTCAAGGAGCGTTCCGTTGGAGTCGTAGATTTTGCCGGGAGGAAGCGGCAGGCCGGGTTCCACCACTTCGTCGCCCGTGGTGACGAGCAGGACGGTCACCGCCTTGTACACCGCCACCTCCGGGAGGCCCAAGGCAGCGAGCAGCCCCAACTGGGCCGGCCCCAGGCAGGTCCCCGAGGCCAGCGCCCGCTCCCCCGCCGCGATGTCGCTGCCCGGGAAGCGCACGAACGTTCCCGGCGCGGTGCCGGGCAGCCGCACGGTGGCGCCGCTGCCGTCCCCCGCTGTGTTTCCGGGGTCCAGGAAGTGATCGGGCACCGCCTTTTCAATGGGTACGACGGCGTCGGCCCCCGCCGGGATCATGGCACCGGTCATGATGGGTGCCGCGGTTCCCGGTTCGAGCGGCTCCGGGCTTGACCCGGCCGGAACCGGGGGCATGATGCGCAGGTCCCCGCCGCCGTCGGGAAGGTCACCGGAACGGACGGCGTATCCGTCCATCTGGGAATTGGCGAAAGGAGGAAGGCTGAGTGGCGCGGCCACATCGTCCACCAGGGCCCGGCCCAGCGCCTGGCTAAGCGGGAGGGTTTCCATCCGGTCCATTGACAGGAGCGGCCGCAGGAGTTCCACGACTGCGGCGGCATGGCCCGCGACCGACCGGGAACCCTCCGCTGCATGGTGGACGTGGCCTTCCGGGGTGTGGTCTGCCAGGGCGTGCGGGGTGTGGCTGG
The DNA here is from genome assembly GCF_019977375.1 of Arthrobacter sp. NicSoilB11. Classification (NCBI taxonomy): domain Bacteria; kingdom Bacillati; phylum Actinomycetota; class Actinomycetes; order Micrococcales; family Micrococcaceae; genus Arthrobacter; species Arthrobacter sp. NicSoilB11. The sequence goes on along the minus strand of NZ_AP024657.1, from coordinate 1,631,736 downwards.
TCATGGATACGCCTTTGGTCTGGGCCGTCAGGGTTTGGGCCGTCAGGGTTTGGGCCGTCAGGGTTTGGGCCGTCAGGACTTCACGTCAACTCTAACCGTGTGGAATCCCGAGGCGCCGTCCGGTGCCGGCGGCCGCGCGGTTTCGTCCTGGGGTTCGCCCGCCAGGTTGGTGGCCCGGACCTGGACCTCGTACTGCCCCGGGGCAAGGTCCATGGCCAGCTTCCACTGGTACCAGGTGTCGGCGGAGATTCCCGTGGCCAGTTCCGCTTCCTGCCACGGTCCCCGGTTGATCCGCAGTTCCACGTTCCGGATGCCGGTGTGCTGGGCCCAGGCAACGCCGGCGAAGACAACTCTTCCCGCGTTGACCGGGCGGCCGCTGCGGGGGACGTCGATGCGGGACGAGGTCTTGATGGGGCCGCGCGCGGACCAGCCGCGCGGGGTCCAATATCCGGCGTCATCGGCGAACCGGGTGACCTTGAGCTCGGTGACCCATTTGGTGGCCGAGACATAGCCGTAGAGGCCGGGAACCACCAACCGGACCGGGAAGCCGTGCTCCAGCGGGAGCGGTTCACCGTTCATGCCCACGGCAAGCAGGGCGTCCCGGTTGTCGGTGAGGACATCCAGGGGCGTCCCGGCGGTCCAGCCGTCGGCACTGCGGGAGAGGACCATGTCTGCGCCCGGCTGGGGAACGGCCAGGGCCAGCAGTTCCCGGACCGGCCAGCCGAGCCAGCGGGCGTTGCCGATCAGGTCGCCGCCCACTCCGTTGGAGACGCAGGCAATGGTGATGTGCCGCTCGGTGAGGGGCTTCGCCATTAGGTCGGCGAAGGAGAGCAGGACTTCCCGGGCCACCATGCCGGTTACCTTGAGGACCCAGGTATCCGGGCTGACCGCCGGGACGGACAGCGCGGTGTCGATCCGGTAGAAATCCCGGTTCGGGGTCACCAGCGGCGGCATTCCGGCAACACCGGCTTCCGCAGCAGGGGGCACAGGTATTGCCGGCGATGCCGCTGCGGGCAGGGTGATGCGTGCCCTGGCCTCATTGACAGCCATGGTGGCCCCGCGCCAGATTCCCGCCAGTACTCCCCCTGCCGCAGCGGCCGCTGCGGTGATGCCCAGGGCCTGGAAGAAGCTGCGGCGCGATGGGGTGGCCGCGGAGTCCGGTGTGGCCTCGCCGGGGGCAGCGGGAAGGCTGTCCTCGGGATGATCTCCGGCTGCTTGGTGGGAGGCCGCTTGGTGGGAGGCCGCTTGGTGGGAGGCTGCTTGGCCGGCAATCGCGGCATCCCATGCCTGCAGCCTGCGCAGCAGGAACCGCAACAGCACGACGGCGGCCACCGCGGCCAGGAGCGGCGGCACGAGGGACAGGGGGGTCATCTGGGAACGCGTCAGGACGGCGGCCGCTCCGGCGAGTCCAAAGATTCCGATCACGGCAGCACCAGTGAACCGGCGGCGGCGCTCGAGTGCTCCGGCCAGTGCGGCCAGGGCGGCGATGACCAACGCCATTCCCACCAGGAGCGCTGCCTTGTCGGCCGTGCCGAAGACAGAGATCGCCCAGTCCTTGACGCCCGGAGGCACGGCATCGATCACGGCACCGCCAACGGCCGTCAACGGCGAAAGGGAGGGGCTGAGAACCCCCGCAGCCAACTCCCCTGCTGCAATACCGCCGCCTGCCGCGGCTATCCCGGCAGCCGCGGCCCAACCACCTCCGGCGCGCGGGACTGCCGGTAGTGGGAAGGGACTGTCCGCCCGCTCCCCAAGGCCGGCGCCGCCGTCGTACGCCGCATGCCCGCGCTGGGAACTCCTCACAACACCAGCATAGGTTTGCCGGTGGTCCCCGGCGCCGGTGCCGCCGGGATTCCTGCCCCGCGTCTCACAGCGGGGTCACGGGTGTGATGGGTGGCTCAACGTGGCGTAGCCTGATTTCATGACTGTCCAGCTAGGCATGCCGCAGCCGCGGGAGGAAGCAGCATCGGCGCTGCCAGGCGTTCCCGCGCGCCGGCCAGCGGATGCACCGGCCGGGCTGGCGGACCGCTACGGCCGCCGCGCCACCGACATGAGGCTGTCCCTGACGGACAAGTGCAACCTCCGCTGCACCTACTGCATGCCGGCGGAGGGCCTGGAATGGCTGGCAAAGCAGGCCGTCATGTCCGCCGAGGAGATCGTGCGGATCGTCAAGGTAGGCGTGGAGCAGCTGGGAGTGCGCGAACTGCGCCTCACGGGCGGTGAGCCGCTGGTGCGGCACGATCTGGTCCAGATCATCTCGGCACTGCGGGCCAACCACCCGGACCTGCCGATATCCATGACCACCAACGGCGTTGGCCTGGCGAAGAAGGCAGCGGCCCTCAAGGACGCCGGCCTGACGCGCATCAATGTGTCGCTGGATTCCCTGCATGAGGAAACGTTCACCAAGCTGACCCGGCGTCCGTTCCTGGACCAGGTCCTGGCGGGTGTGGACGCCGCCTGGGCTGCCGGCCTGGGCCCTGTGAAACTGAACGCCGTCCTGATGCGCGGCATCAATGACCTCGAGTCGCCGCAGCTGCTCGCGTGGGCCTTGGAGCGCGGGTACGAACTGCGGTTCATCGAGCAGATGCCGCTCGATGCGGACCACGGCTGGACGCGCCGCAACATGATCACGGCAGCCGAGATCCGCGGGCTGTTGTCCCGGGACTTTGCCCTCAGTCCGGATCCCCGCGCACGTGACGGCGCTCCTGCGGAGCGGTTTGAAGTACGACGGCGGGCGGCAGGTTCCGCGGACGCGGACGGACCGGTGCTGGGAACCGTGGGAATTATCGCCTCCGTCACCGAGCCGTTTTGCTCCGACTGCCGGCGCACCAGGATCACCGCCGAGGGCAAGATCATGAGCTGCCTGTTCTCCCGCGAGGAGTTCGACCTGCTGGGCCTGCTGCGGGCGGGCGCCACCGATGATGATCTGGCGCAGCGGTGGCAGGACGCCATGTGGATCAAACCGAAAGCCCACGGCATGGACCACGTGGGACTGGATGCTCCGGACTTCGTCCAGCCGGACCGCAGCATGAGTGCTATCGGGGGCTGACCGGGATGCTTGTACGTTATTTTGCTGCCGCACGCGCTGCGGCAGGTTTCGAGGAAGAAAAGTTCCACCTTCCCCAGGGCGCCACCGTGGCGGACCTGCTCGAGGCCGTGCTGGCCGTGGACCGCCCTGAACCCCCTGCCGGGACCCCGCCCCTTTCCCGGCTTCTTTCCCGCAGCAGCTTCCTGCTCAATGAGGTGGCCGTACGGGACCAGGCGGCAGTCCTTGGTCCGGACGACGTGGTGGACGTACTGCCTCCGTTCGCCGGCGGGTAAGTATTCGCGCACGTCCAGGCGAATGGGCAGCAGCCGCCCTGGCCTTGCCAAAGCTGCCGTGGCTTTGAATGTCGGTGCCTCGTTGGATGATGTTTCCATGGGAATCGGCACGGGTGTTGGGGTGGTTTTGGAGGGTGTTTCTGCCTCTGTTGCTGCCCTCGATGCGCTGGACCGTGAGGATCATTTCCTTGCCGCCGGGACCGGTGTTGGCGCTGATGTCGATGTGCTGCAGCGGCGGTATGAGCTCCGGCTGGAACGGCTGGAGGCAGTCTCCCGGGTCGAGGCTCAGCTCGCTGCGGTCAAAGCTCGTGATGCCGTGGAGTGCGTCGGTTTCCAGCAGGCACTGCTTGCCCCCGACGCCCCGGTGGATGAGCGCATGTTTTCGGAGATGTCCGCGGTGGAGGAGATCGCCGGTGTCCTGAGCATCAGTTCCGCGGCCGCAGGCGCTTTGGTGGAACAATCCCGGCGGGTGTGTTCCCTGCCGCCGCTCCTGGGCGCCCTGTCAGCCGGTGCCGTGTCGTGGCAGCATGCCAGGATTGTCGCCGATGAAACCGAAGGGCTCACCCCGGACGGGGCTGCTGCCTTGGTGGCGCACTTCTTCGACCCCGACGCCCCCAACCCCGCCCGCGGCGCCGCGCCCGGTGAACTGGTGCCCGCCCGGTTCCGCGCCAAGGTCCGCGCCTGGCGGGAACGCCACCACCCCGAAACCCTCGAAAAACGCCACGCCAAAGGTGTGGCGGACCGGCGGATGGAATACACCCCGGACCGTGACGGCATGGCCTGGCTCTCGCTCTACCTCCCCGGCGACACCGCCTGCGCCATCTGGAACCGCACCACCGCCACCGCCCGCGGCCTGCAGGGCCCTGACGAGCCCCGCACCCTCACCCAACTCCGCCCCGACATCGCAGCATCACTCCTCCTCGGCGCAGGAAACACCACGGCCACGGCCGAGGCTGCTGTGGGTGGGGCTGCACGGGCTACAGGTGATACGGCGGGAACGGGCGCAGGCAGCGTTTCCGGCACAGGGAGCACTGGTGATGTTGGCAAGGTCCCCACCCCGCGGGCCGATGTCCTGGTCACCGTCCCGGTCTTCGCCCTGCTCGGCCTCACCGATGAGCCGGCGGTGCTGGACGGCCTTGGCCCGATCCCGGCGTCGATGGCGCGGAGGCTTGTCGCGGACGGGGCGGAGTCGTTCTACCGCGTCCTGGTCGACCCCCGCGACGGGGCACCCCTGGAGATCGGACGCACCCGCTACCGGCTCCCCGAAACCATCAAACAATGGATCCGCATGCGGGACCGGAAATGCACCTTCCCCGGCTGCACCAACCACACCCCCGACAACCACACCGACCACCTCACCGCCTGGGAACACGGCGGCAGAACAGCCGTCCGGAACCTGGCCCAGCTATGCCCAAAACATCACCGCTTGAAGCACGCCCGCACCTGGACCCCCGACCCCGCCACCAACAACGGACCACCCGGCTGGACCTCACCCACAGGCCGCCACTACAACCCCGAACACCAAGACCCCCAACCAACCCACTGGCCGCCAGGGCTTCTGCGGAGGAACAGCACCGTGTCCGGGCAATCCGCAGCGGCAGTCTTGAACCCGCCGGCAGCGCCAGACCCACCGGCAGTCTTGAACCCACCGGGAGGGTTGGGCACACCCCGGAAAGCGGACGAAGCGGGGCTACGGGAACCACCACCGCCTGAATTGCGGCGCGATCTGCCGTTTGGGCTGCCGCAATGGTGCCAGTTGCTGGCTGACATGCCGGAGTGGCTGGAGGTGCCAAGCGAGGAGCCGCCTGGCGGGAACTTGCTTGAGCCGGATCAACTCCCGCCAACAGATCCTTTGTGGGACGATTTCTACGCCATGCCGTTCTTCCTGCCGCCAGACCCGGCGGGGAATTGGGACGTGCTCTTGTCGTAGGACTTCCCCAGGGGCATGTGCGTCAACGCGTGGCTCCAGGAGACGACGGCCCACCGCTAGACCCGGGCCCCCGTTCCCAGGGCAATGGCCAGCAGTGACGCCCGGCTGTGGACTCCGCAAGCCTGGAAGAGTTGCTTGAATTGGTCCTGGACCGTGTACGGTGTCACGCCCTGGGCATCCGCCATGGCTGCCGTATCGGCCCCTGTTGCAGTGAGCCACAGCAGTTCCCCCTGCCGGGGTGTCAGGCCAAACGCCCGGGCAAACATGTCAAGCCGCGCGGCAGGCGTGCTGGCCTGAATCGTCACGGCCACCGGTGGAGTGGGTCCGGACACTCCCGACTCCATGCGGTTGGCCCGCAGGGAGGCCCAGCGGCCCGCCCCGACGTACACCCTGCATTCCGCGGCGTGGGTGTCCACCAGTGCTTCCCTTGCCGCCAGCTGGGCAGCAACGTTCAACACCTCAGCAGGCACATGATCGTGAGGGACCGGACCAGGCTGAAGCAGCTGCAGCCAGTCGTCCACGGACGCCGTTCGGCCAGCTATCGCCAGATCGTCGTCCAGGGTGAGGACAGCCTGCTCCGGCAATCCGGGCTGCCCGGCTCCTGTCCCGGCGGCCGGGTCCGGGCCAGGTTCCGGTTCCAGTCGAGTCCGAAACTGCCTGGCCACGGACCTCCGCAGGCCGGCGGTCACTGCCGCTGCGGGCTCGCCCAGGTACGCAGTTTCCTCATCCGTGAAGGGGACCGAATCGCCCGTCCGCCACAAATCGAGCCAGGCCCAGCACCCATACTTGTCGGCAAACACGACGGACAGTACATCGCGGACCCCATAGCGTTGCAACACGCCACTCCACACCGGGCTGCGGGAGGGCTCTCCCTGCGTTGCCTTCAGGAGGGATGCCGCCGGCACCGGCGAATGCATCAGCTCGGTCCAGCGGCCGGCCCCGGAGAGGTACTTGAGGCGGATAAGTGTGGGCAATTCCTGAGGGCAGGGAATCCTGGCCCTCGGCGCCATCCCTACCGTCGTGACGGGATCACACAACGGCCAAACGAATGCATCGAAAGGCACCATGGTGGCCACTTCTGCCAGAATCGCTGTCCGGAGAGCTTGGTGATCCAGGTCCGAGCCTGCCAGGAGTCGGATGCGCTCCTGGCTCCGGTTTCCAGCCCAGCCCTTGGTCATGTTCCAAGTATGCTCCGGCCATCCCGGGCAACCCGGAGGCGCTGCCACCCAGAATTCTGGGATACCCGCCGCAGCCCGGACCGTCTAGCTTTAGCAGCGTGGAGCGTCCTCCAACCTGGCGGGACGAGTAAGGAGACTGGGATGTTCACCCTGCAGATCGAACACAGCATCACCGATTTCAGCACGTGGAAGGCGGCATTCGACCGGGATCCGGTGGGCCGGTCCGCGTCAGGGGTTCTCGCGCACCGGATAGGCCGGCCCGTGGGCGAACCGCAATACATTGTTGTGGAACTCGACTTCGCGGACCTGGCCCAGGCAGAGCAGCTGCTCACGAACCTTCGAACACAGGTATGGCGTTCGCCCGCCAACGCCCCTGCCCTCGCCGGTGCACCGAAAACGCGCATTATCGAGGCGGCATCGTAGCCCATGCCTCAGGCGCGGTGAAATTCCGAGCGCATGAATGGCCTGTAGGACAAAGCCTCGCCGTCCACACCGGCCTCCGGCGCGTCGCCGCCGTCGTCCCGCCCGGGCGAACGCAATTCGGTGACGTGTGTCAGGACACCGTTCGCCACCTCGATGGAGTGGCGCGTCCAGCCTCCGGCATTGCGGCGTTCAACACGGAGGACGCCGTCGCGCCAGGTACAGCGGGCGGCGTTGCCGGGCGGCACGCCGGTGCTGTCAACGTAGTACCACAGCACGTCGTCGTGGACCGGATCGATCGTGAAGATGCCGTGGCCTTCGAAGTGGCTGCCGTCCGGTTCAATGTGCCGGTAGCTCTGCACCACGCCGAGACCCCCGGCAACCTGCGTGTAGGACACCTGGGCGCTCACGCGGTGTTCCGGCCCCCAGGGACCGGCAGCCACGTGTGTAAAGCCCTGCCAGTGACCCAGCAGGTTCGTTAACGCCGGATGTCCGTGCTCCGCTCCTGGCCCGTTCACCGTTCCGCCTTCCCCTGTTGAAGAATCACTCCCCACTCAGGATGGACTCTGCAGAGCCGGGCCGCCAGCGTCTCCGCGGCATCTCCGCGGCGCGGGGTGCTACAGGCCGAAGGTTTCGGTCTCGTCGAACGGGCCAACCACGGTGACGGTCCGGGGCGCGGCGGCGAGTTCGGCGGCAAGTTCCTGGACCTGTTCCGTGGTGACGGCTTTGATCAGCCGCAGTGTTTCGTCAATGTCCTGGTACTCGCCGGACACCAGTTCGGCGCGGCCCAGCCGGGACATCCGGGAGCCGGTGTCCTCCAGTGCCAGGACGATTCCGCCGCCCAGTTGTCCCACGGCCTTGCGCAGTTCGTCGTCTGAAATCCCGTGTTCCGCGAGCTTGTCGAGCTCCACAGCCAGCAGGTCCAGCACCTGCCGGACCTTGGACGGCGTGCAGCCCGCGTACATCCCAAAGTAGCCGGCGTCGGCGTAGGACGAGGCAAAGGAGTAAGTGGAGTAAACCAGCCCGCGCTTCTCACGGACTTCCTGGAACAGCCGCGAGGACATGCCGCCGCCCAGGACCGCGTTCAGGACACTCATGACGTAGCGGCGTTCATCGGTGGCAACGATCGTGGGGCAGCCCATGATGATGTTCGCCTGCTCCACGGCCCGCTTGACCACATGCAGGCCCGCCGTTCCCGTGATCAGGGCACGTTCGGTGGAACGCCGCTGCACCGGCGCGGCGTCCGGCTTAAGCGACCAGCCCGCGGTCTGGAGGGCATCCACCACGAGTCCGCATACGACGTCGTGGTCCAGGCCGCCGGCGGCGGTAATGACCAGCTCTTCCGGCTTGTAGTACCTGCGGTAGTGCTCCCACACGGAATCGCGGGCTACGGCCTTGATGGCGGCGGGAGTGCCGCCGATGGGCCGTCCCAGCGGATGGCTGCCGAGGACCGCGGCGACGAAGTGCTCGTGCGCCACATCAGTGGGGTCATCACTGTCCATGGCAATTTCTTCCAGGATGACGTCCCGTTCCTGCTCCATCTCGTCAGGATCCAGCACGGCGCCGGTGATCATGTCAGCGATGACGTCGATGGCCATGGGAAGGTCCGAGTCCAGCACCCGCGCAAAGTAGCAGGTGCTTTCCTTGGCCGTTGCCGCGTTCGATTCGCCGCCCACCTCGTCAAACGCGGAAGCAATCTCCAAGGCCGTGCGGCGCTTGGTGCCCTTGAACAGCAGGTGTTCAAGGAAGTGGGTGGACCCGTGCTGGCCGGGTGCCTCGTCACGGGATCCGACGCCCACCCAGAAGCCGATGGTGGCAGACCGCTGTCCCGGCATCGCCTCGGTCAGTACCCGCACTCCCCCTGGCAGCACTGAACGCCGCACCTCGGACCCGCCGTCGGAGCCGTGGACCAGGGTGTCGCCGGCGTGGTTCTGCTCAAGCGGCAGGGGTACAACAGTCATTGATGCCTTTCAGGACGGGCAGCCGGATCTGGCTGCCATCGTAACAGCGGCGGGACCGGTGGATCATCCACCGGTCCCGCCGATTCATGCTTATGCCGGGAAGCCCCTGCTGTTAGACCTCAGCGCCTTCAGCAGGCTCCGTGGCGTGAACGCGCTCGGTGTCGTCGGCGCCTTCCTCTTCAGCCACGACCGGAGACAGGGACAGCTTTCCGCGGTCATCGATCTTGGTGATTTCCACCTGGATCTTCTGGCCCACGGAAACAACGTCGTCAACGTTGTCCACCCGCTTGCCGCCGGCGATCTTGCGCAGCTCGGAGATGTGCAGCAGGCCGTCCTTGCCCGGGGTCAGCGACACGAAGGCACCGAAGGTGGTGGTCTTGACCACCGTGCCCAGGTAACGCTCGCCGATCTCCGGGACCTGCGGGTTGGCGATGGCGTTGATGGCGGAGCGTGCTGCATCTGCAGACGGACCGTTCGTGGCGCCAATGTAGACCGTGCCGTCGTCCTCGATGGAGATGTCGGCGCCGGTGTCTTCCTGGATCTGGTTGATCATCTTGCCCTTGGGGCCGATGACCTCGCCGATCTTGTCCACGGGGATCTTGACGGCGATGACGCGCGGTGCGAACTCGGAGAGCTCGTCCGGGGTGTCGATGGCCGAGTTGATGACCTCGAGGATGTGCAGGCGCGCCTCTCGGGCCTGCTTCAGGGCTGCCGCGAGCACGGAAGCGGGGATGCCGTCGAGTTTGGTGTCCAGCTGGATGGCCGTGACGAACTCGGCGGTACCGGCAACCTTGAAGTCCATGTCACCGAAGGCGTCTTCGGCGCCGAGGATGTCGGTCAGTGCCGCGTAGCGGGTCTGGCCGTCAACCTGGTCGGACACCAGGCCCATGGCGATGCCGGCGACGGCGGCCTTCAGGGGCACACCGGCGTTCAGCAGGGACAGGGTGGAGGCGCAGACGGAACCCATCGACGTGGAGCCGTTGGAGCCGAGGGCCTCGGATACCTGGCGGATGGCGTACGGGAATTCCTCGCGGGACGGCAGCACGGGCACGATGGCGCGCTCTGCCAGGGCACCGTGGCCGATTTCGCGGCGCTTGGGCGAGCCCACGCGGCCGGTCTCACCGGTGGAGTACGGCGGGAAGTTGTAGTTGTGCATGTAGCGCTTGCGGGTGACGGGAGACAGCGAGTCGATCTGCTGTTCCATCTTGAGCATGTTCAGCGTGGTGACACCCATGATCTGGGTCTCGCCGCGCTCGAAGATGGCCGAACCGTGAACGCGGGGCAGAACCTCGACCTCTGCGGTGAGCTGGCGGATGTCCGTCAGGCCGCGGCCATCAATGCGGATCTGGTCCTTGAGGATGCGCTGGCGCACAACGTGCTTGGTGACGGAGCGGAAAGCAGCGGACAGCTCCTTTTCGCGGCCTTCGAACTGGCCTGCCAGGCCGGCAAGGACCTCGTCCTTGAGCGCGTCGGAGGCGTTGTCGCGTTCCTGCTTGTCGGCGATCTGGAAGACAGCGGCGAGCTTTTCGGCGGCAGCGGATTCGACGGCGGCGTAAGCGTCGTCTTCGTAGTCCAGGAAGACCGGGAACTCGACCGTGGGCTTTGCAGCGCGTGCGGCGAGGTCGGCCTGGGCGTCGCAGAGTGCCTTGATGAACGGCTTGGCAGCCTCCAGGCCCTCGGCCACAACCTCTTCGGTGGGGGCGGTGGCGCCCTGTTCCTTGATGAGGTTCCAGGAGTTGTCGGTTGCTTCGGCCTCGACCATCATGATGGCGACGTCGTCACCGGCAACGCGGCCGGCAACCACCATGTTGAACACGGAGTTTTCCAGCTGCGAGTGCTTGGGGAAGGCAACCCACTGCGATCCGTTTTCGTCGTTGACCAGGGCAACGCGGACGCCGCCGATGGGGCCGGAGAACGGGAGGCCGGACAGCTGGGTGGACATCGAGGAAGCGTTGATGGCAACGACGTCGTACAGCTCATCGGGGTTGATGGCCAGGACGGTGACCACGATCTGGACCTCGTTGCGCAGGCCCTTGATGAAGGCGGGGCGCAGCGGGCGGTCCATCAGGCGGCAGGCCAGGATGGCTTCGGTGGACGGGCGGCCTTCGCGGCGGAAGAACGAGCCCGGGATACGGCCGGCAGCGTACATGCGCTCTTCGACGTCGACCGTGAGCGGAAAGAAGTCGAAGCCTTCACGCGGGTGCTTGCCGGCGGTGGTTGCGGACAGCAGGGCGGTGTCATCGTCGATGTACACCATTGCTGCGCCGGCTGCCTGCTTGGCGAGGCGGCCGGTTTCAAAGCGGATTACGCGCTTGCCAAAACGGCCATTGTCAATGACTGCTTCCGAGAACTGGATTTCGGGACCCTCCAAGAGAGTCACCTCCGTTTCTATTTACGGAAGTCCAGCCGCATCAACCCAGCCAGCATCTGTCTACTGGCCCTGCACCCGGTCATCGATCGAGACCCACGGGCCGCCGGCTTCAGTCAACGAAGCCGTTCCCGGGGATCACTACCGAGGACCGCGAATGCGTGATGCGGTTGATCCTCCTGTTTAGTTTTTATTTGAAGAAGGCGGCCCGTTCCGGAGGGAAAGGGCCGCCCCAAAGTGTGACTAGCGGCGCAGGCCGAGACGCTCGATGAGCGAACGGTAGCGGGCGATGTCAGTCTTCTTGAGGTAGCTCAGCATGCGCTTGCGACGACCAACCATGGCCAGCAGACCGCGCTGGGTGTGGTAGTCGTGCTTGTGCTCCTTCATGTGCTCAGTCAGATCCTTGATCCGCTGGGTCAGGACAGCAACCTGGACCTCGGGTGAACCGGTGTCACCTTCGCCAGTTGCGTATTCCTTGATGATGGACTGCTTTACAGCGGCGTCAAGTGCCACAATATCTCCTTGGGATGTGCCGTGAGGGCCCAGGTCAGTAATTCACTGCCGGGTCTGCCGTGCTGGTCCTGATCCGGATAACCGGGGAAGGCCGACCACAACAGGAACCAGCCGCCACGGACTGCAGCCGGATCCATCGTCCAGTTTACCGGGCGCGGCCTAACCTTGTCGAAACAGTGCGCCGTCAGCCCTGCAGCCGGGCCCGGATCGCCGCCATGCCCTGGAGCACTTCCGCAAAACTGGTGCTCAACGGCGACAACCCCACCCGGACGCCATGGGGAGAGCGGAAGTCAGGGATGACATCCCCTTCCCAGAGCGCTTCCACGGTGGCCTTGGTGAAGTTGGGATGGTCCACCGTGATATGCCCGCCCCGCTCCCCCGGGTTCCGCGGCGACGCCAGTTCGGCTCCCAGCGGGGCCAGCCAGGCATCGAAGACCTCCACGGCGAATGCGGTCAGGGCCTGGGACTTCTCCCGGATGGCAGCCATGGTGGCTTCCTCGATGAGGTCCAGGGTTCCCCGCATGGCAATCATGCCGAAAATGGCGGGGGTGCCGCTGAGGAAGCCCCGGATGCCGGCGGCAGGTTCATAGCCGGCGGCCATCTCGAAGGCGTCCTTCCGCCCCATCCAGCCCCAGATGGGCTGGTTCAACGAGGGCAGGTGCCGGGCATTGACGTAGGCGAAAGCAGGCGAGCCCGGGCCCCCGTTGAGGTACTTGTAGGTGCAGCCGGCTGCGAAGTCCACGTCGGCACCGTCCAGGTCGATCTCCACCGACCCCGCGGAATGGCACAGGTCCCACACCACCAGCGCGCCGGCGTCGTGCACTGCCGCGGTGATCCCCGGCAGGTCCGCGAGGTGGCCTGAGCGGTAGGCGATCTGGCTGAGGAGGACGACGGCGGTCCTCGGCCCGGTGGCCTGGCGCACCTGGTCAAGGGTCACCCCGGCGGCCGGGTCGGGCTCGATCCAGCGCAGGGTGAGGCCTTCCTCGAGGGCGATGCCCTCCACCAGGTAGCGGTCCGTGGGGAAGTTTTCCGTATCCAGCACCAGCTCGTTGCGGTCTGGATCCTGTACGGCGGCCAGGGCCGCGCGGATCAGCTTGTAGAGGACCACGGTGGTGGAATCGGCGATTATGGTCTGCCCCGGAGCAGCTCCGAGGACGGCGCGTCCGAGCTGGTCCCCGATGGCCTGCGGCATGCTGAGCCACTGTTCGTCCCAGCCACGGATGAGGCGTCCGCCCCACTCGTCCCGGATGAAGGCGGCGACGTCGTCGGCAGTGCGCGTCAGGGGCCGGCCCAGGGAGTTGCCGTCCAGGTAGGACAGCGGTGTGTCCGTGCCAATGAAAAGGTCCCGGTAGTGTGCCAGGGCGTCCCGGCGGTCCAGCTCTTCGGCGCGCCCGCGGAGCGCTTCGGCAGACACATCGAGGTGGTTTTCCTGATGGATGCTCATTGTCCGATCTCCGTCCTGACAGCGAATAATTCCGGGAAGAACGTCAATTCAAGGGCCTTTTGCAGGAAGGTCACACCGCTGGATCCCCCGGTGCCGGTCTTCATGCCGATGGTCCGCTGCACGGTGCGCAGGTGGCGGAACCGCCAGAGCTGGAAGTTGTCCTCCAGGTCCACCAGTTCCTCGCACGCCTCGTAGGCAGCCCAGTTGTCCGCCGCGTTTTCATAGATGTGCTTGAAAAGCGGGACCAGTTCCGGGGTGAACTCATGGGCCTGGGTCACATCCCGGTCCAGGACCGATCCCGGCACATCGAAGCCCTGCCGCGCGAGGTAGGCCAGGAACTCGTCGTAGATGCTGGGGGCGGCAAGCAGTTCGGCCAGCATGGCGTGGGCTTGCGGATCGGATTCGAAGACGGGCAGCATCTTGCTGTTCTTGTTCCCCAGGACGAATTCCACCGCCCGGTACTGGGCCGACTGGAACCCTGACGAGTTGCCCAGGAAGCCCCGGAACTGCGAGTACTCGGTGGGTGTCAGGGTGGCCAGGACAGACCATTGTTCGGTAAGGGTCTTCTGGATGTGCTTGACCCGGGCAATGCCCTTGAGCGCGGAACCGAGGTCGTCCCCGCGGAGCCACGCGGCCGCGCTGCGCAGCTCGTGCAGGACCAGCTTCAGCCACAGCTCCGTGGTCTGGTGCTGGATGATGAACAGCAGTTCATCGTGGTGCTCGGGCTGGCTGACCGGCTGCTGCGCGCTGAGCAGCGTGGGAAGCTGCAGGTAGGAGGCGTAGCTCATCCGCGAGCTGAAGTCGCGGACAATCCCCTCATCCAGCTTGCGGGTGTTCTTTTCGACGGACACGTGCTGCCTTTCGTTGTTGTCACCCCGTTGTTGCAGCCACGTGTTGCAACCGGCGGATGCTGCAGTCAGTGGTGGCTGAGGAGCTGGTGGGCCTGGGCCACATCCAGCCGCATTTGTTCCACCAGTGCCTCAGGGCCACGGTAGGCCACCATGCCGCGAAGCCGCGCCACGAATTCAACAATCACTGTCTGGCCGTACAGATCGAAGTCCTCCACGGCCTCCTTGGGCCTGTCGATGACGTGCGCCTCCACCTGGCGGCTCACGCCCTCGAACGTGGGATTGGACCCCACCGAGATCGCAGCAGGCCAGCGCGTGCCCGCCTGGTCCACCAGCCAGCCCGCATAGATGCCGTCCGCGGGGATCAGCCCCGTGGCGTTCGAGGAAAGGTTTGCCGTGGGGAAGCCGAGGGCGCGGCCGCGGGCTGCCCCGTGAACCACTTCGCCGCGCATTCTGTGCGGGCGGCCCAGGACCGAGGCGGCGGTGGCAACATCGCCTTCCTGCAAGGCTTCGCGCACCCAGGTGGAGGAGCAGCGCCGGTCCGTGCCGTCGTCGTCATGCAGGGGGTAGCCCTCGGCGCCGAACTCGCTGATGACCTGGACATCGAAGCCGAACTTGTCGCCCAGCGCCTTCATGGTGTCCAGGTCTCCGGAGTTGCCCCGTCCAAAGCGGGCGTCGTGGCCGATCACCACGTGGCTGGCGTGGAGGCAGTCCACCAGGTACTGCTCCACGAATTCCTCAGCCGTGAGGCTGGCCAGATCCAGTGAGTACTTGATCACCAAAATGGCGTCCAGTCCGAGTCCGCCCAGCGCGTCCAGTTTGTCGTCCAGGCCCATGATGAGCTCGGGCGCGGCCTCGGGCCGGTGGATTACCGCCGGGTGGGGGTCGAAGGTCACGGCCACAGCCTTGGCGTGGGAAAGGCGGGCCGAGCGGATCAGCTGGGACAGCACCTGCTGGTGGCCGCGGTGAACACCGTCGAAGTTGCCGAAAGTGACAACAGATGGGCCGAAATCCGCCGGGACATCGGACGGATCGTTCCAGATGTAAACCATCACCCTCGCCTTAAGCTGCCTGCAAGCCACGTTCCGGAACCATGCCGGCCGCGGAACTCTTCAAGGTTACCCGGATTCACTGTGCTGCCTTTGACATCACTGCGCGGCTTTGGAACGCGATTCAGCCGCCACCGAAGGCCGGCGCCGGTAGAGCCACACCAGTCCCAGGATGGGCAGCAGCAGCGGAATGAAGCCATAGCCGCGGCCAAACAGGGACCACACGGTCTCGTGCGGGAACTGCACGGAGTCCAGGATGCTCAGGGTACCCACCACCAGGACGCCCACGAGTTCAACGAGCACCGCGGCAACGGAGACCTTGAACCAGGTGGTTCCGGCTCTGGCCAGCGACACCGTGGCCACCACGTACACCAGCGCGGCCAAGGCGGAGAGCAGATAGGCCAGCGGAGCCTCGGAGAACTTGGTGAGGATCTGGTATCCGGCCCGGGCCGTGGCCGAGATCGCGAAAACGCCGTACACGGCAATCAGCAGGCGGCCTGGCCCGGTATTGCGGGTATTGCGGGTGGGTGCCTCGCCGGGAGCCGCCGGGGCTTGCTTGTCGTTCATTCCTGCTGCTTCTTCCACTTCAGTACCAGATCTGGTTCATTCGGGCGGCCATGACGAGTGCCGTGACGCCGACCGCGGCCAGGACAAAGTTGCTCCACCGGGTGCGCTCCAAAATGGACCAGTAGATTGCCGCCGGCGGCAGGAGCACGGCGGTGGCCATGTAGCCCCAAAACTCCCACGCCTCCCCGGCAATCGGTTCGCCGGCGATCACGCGGACGATGGACCCCACCAGGTACACCACCAGGGCCGCTTCCACGGCTGCGACGGAGAGGATGGTGACGTCGTTCGGCGCCTTCTTGAGGATGCCCGCACCCAGGCACACCAGCGTGGACCCCAGGCCGACCACGAGGATGATCCAAAAATATGCGTCCACGTGTCAGGCCTCCGCGGCGGCGGTTGCGGCCGTCCCGGCGCCGGGGGCGAAGACGAGCACCGGCTTGGCGTAACTGCCTGCGTCGGCAAGAAGGGCCACGAGGCTGCCGTCGGGAGCGAAGGCGGCGGCCGGATGCTCCACAGTGGCGGCGCCGGGAGCGCCGGGGGCCGCGCCGGCAGCGATCCGCCGCCCGAAGGATATCTCCGTGGTTTCCTCGGCGCTGAGTTCGCGGTTGGGCATCAGTGCCCGGGCAGCCTGCGACATTTCCAGGACGTTGAGCTCTTCGGCGAGCTGTTCGAGCGTGCGCGCCTGGTCCAGCGAATAGGGGCCCACATGGGTCCTGCGGAGGGCAGTGAGATGCCCTCCAACACCCAGCGCATTGCCAAGGTCCCGGGCCAGGGCACGGATGTATGTGCCCGAGGAGCATTCAACGGTGACGTCGAGGTCAATCACACCCGCCGCCGGATCCCGCCGGACGGCGTGCACCTCGAACCGGTGGATGGTGACAGGGCGTGCGGCCAGCTTCACATCCTCGCCGGACCGGACGCGCGCGTAGGCGCGTTCGCCGTTCACTTTGATGGCGCTGACGCTGCTTGGCACCTGCTCGATGTCGCCTGTGAGTGCCGCGACGCCGTCGTGAATTGCCTGCTCAGTGACACCGGAAGTGCCGGCCGTGGCCGTGACCTCCCCTTCCGCGTCGTCCGTGACGGTGGCCTGGCCCAGCCGGATGGTGGCGGTGTAGGTCTTTGAGGTGCCCACGATGTAGGTCAGCAGGCGCGTGGCCTTGTTGATGCCGACCACCAGGACGCCCGTGGCCATGGGATCCAGGGTTCCGGCGTGCCCTACTTTCCGGGTACCTGCGAGGCGCCGCATCCGGCCAACCACATCATGGCTGGTCCATCCCTGCGGCTTGTCCACTATCACCAGTCCAGAAAGCACGCCTCCCAGTATATCGGCGCTGGTTGGCCCGCCGGCCCACGCCACCACCCCGGTCCCGGACGCACCGCGGCAGCCCGACGGGGACGGCTAGGATGGCTGCCATGCCTGAGCTTGCCGCCCATGTCCGCGACGTGCCCGTCAACCAGATCCGCGAGATCACCGAGGCCGCGTGGCGTACTCCCGGCGCCATTGTGTTGAGTATCGGGGAGCCGGGTTTCCCGCTCCCCCGCCATGTCCTGGACGCAGGCATCGCCTGCCTGGACCGCGATGAAACCAACTACACACCCAACGCCGGGATCCCCGCCCTTCGGGAAGCGTTCGCTGCCAGGTTCCGGGAAGAACAAGGGGTGGACGTCGGTGCTGACCGCGTCTACGTGGTGGTCGGGGCGCAGCAGGGCCTGCATTTCGCCATGAGCCTGCTGCTGTCCCCCGGCGACGAAATCCTGATCCCCAACCCGGGCTACCCCACCTTTGCGATGACCAGCCGGTTGCTCGGTGCCGTGCCGGTGGGCTATCCGCTGCGCCCCGAACACAGCTTCCAGCCACAGGTTGCCGACGTGGAGGCCCTCATCACCAGCCGCACCCGGGTGCTGGTGCTCAATTCCCCGTCCAACCCCCTCGGAGCAGTGCTGGGTGAAGAAGTGGTCCGGGAATTGATGGACCTGGCCCGCCGGCATGACATTTGGGTGGTTTCGGACGAGTGCTACGAGGCGTTCACTTACGATGTTCCCCACGTCAGCCCGGCAAGGTTCGACGGCGGCACCCCGGCGGATGCACGCGTGTTCACTTCGCTGACACTGTCCAAGACGTACGGCCTGACGGGTCTGCGAATCGGCGCGCTCATCTGCCCGCCCGGCCTCAAACAGCAGATGGACAACGTGATGGAATCCATCGTGTCGTGCGTGGCGTCAGCGCCGCAGTACGCGGCGCTGGCTGCCCTGACCGGGCCGCAGGACTACGTCCGGCACGCCCACCAGCACTACCGGGAGAACCGGGATGCCGCCTCGGCAGTCCTCACCGCAAAAGGGATCCGCTATCTGCCGGCGCAGGGGGCGTTCTACCTTTGGGCCGATATGTCCCATGTGACCGGCGGGGACGTGCGGGCCTGGGTTCGGCGTTTCCTGGCGGATTCCGGTGTGGCGCTGGCCCCAGGGACCGCCTTCGGCTCCATCGGCGAAGGGTGGGTCCGGATCGCGCTGTGCGGCCGGAAGCAGGATCTGCTGGACGGGCTGTCCCGGCTTCCGGACGGCCGGCCCTGACGTCCTGGGTTGATACCTGGCTTGGCCGGCCGGCGAAGCTGCCTGCTCTGTTAGCTGCGGGCGCCGGCGAGGGCCTTGTCCAGCCAGGAACGGAGGACGCCCGCCGGTGCGGCGCCGGCCTGGCGGGCTGCGACCTTTCCGTCGACCAGAACCACGAGGGTTGGAATGGCCTGGACGTCGAACCGCCGCGACAGGCCCGGAGACGCGTCCACATCCACCTTCACCAGCTTGATCTTCCCGGGCCGCTCCCGGGCCAGCTGGTCCAGGACGGGGCTTACCATGCGGCAGGGCCCGCACCAGGCGGCCCAGAAATCCACCAGCACCGGAACCGGCGACTGCTCCGCCACGGCGGCGAAGTCGCTGTCGCCCGCGGACACGATCCAGGGCAGGTCCGCCTTGCAGTTGCCGCAGCGGGGATGTCCGGAGGCCTGGGCCGGCACCCGGTTGGTCTTACCGCAGGCGGGGCAGCGGAGTAGGGCGGATTCCATGGCTAGTATTCCTTCCTGCTGTCAAAGGCGCGCCACGCCTGGAAGGGGACGTCCGACGTCGGGATGTCACTCCTGGTGACGGGCATCAGCTCCGGGGCCGCGCCGCTGAAGTAGTCGTAGAAGAGGGCGTCGTCGAAGCCTGCCGCAGCGGCGCCGTGGCGGTCCGCGGCGAAGTAGACGTGGCCGATCCTGGCCCACAAGGCAGACGCCAGGCACATGGGGCACGGCTCGCAGCTTGCGTAAAGGACAGAGCCGGTGAGGTCGAAGTCCGCCGCAGCCGCGGCCGCTGCCCGGATGGCCACCACTTCCGCGTGGGCAGTGGGATCGTTGTCCCGGGTCACCCTGTTGACCCCGGCATGCACGCGCCCGTCAGGTGTTACCACAACAGCTCCGAAGGGGCCGCCGCCTTCACCAACATTTTGTGTGGCCAACTCCACGGCCTGTTCAAGGTACTGGGCAAATGCAGGGTGCCGTAAGCCCCGGTTGCCGTGTTCTGCGGAGGTCATAGCACGATCCTAGCCATGTGCACCCCATAGGGGGACGGAAAGGGGGCCAGGAAGGGGGCAGGCCCCCAACGCCTACCCGCTGGTAGGAGCCTACGCTGACGCCCGGGGGATATATTTCGCCTCTACGGAGGCGCCACATCCAGCCCGCAAGGGCCTCGCACCCCGGAGTACCCCATGAAAAGAAAACTCACCTTTGTCGCCTGCATGGCAGCCGCCATGATGGTCCAGGCATCACCGGCGTTTGCCTCCACTCACGACCCGGACTTTGAAGTCCTGGGTACAGGACTCCTCACCCCACTCCACCTTGCCGTTGGCAAGGGCGAATCAGTCCGTGTCAGCCAGGACTTCGCCGGCGTCCTTACCCGTGTGGAGCACGACGGATCGACAGAAGACGTCTACACCGCCAAGAAGGGTTGGGAAGTCGCCGGCGTGGAAATCCGCGATAGCACCACGTACTTCCTGGAAAGCATCGGAGCCGGGCAGGGTGATCCGGCCAAGCTCCAGGGCTACTTGAAGTCCATTGACTCCAGAGGCGATGTGGACACTATTGCCAACTTCGCGGAATACGAACGGAAGCACAATCCCGACGGGGACCAGCACTACGGCTTCGAGCCAGACGTCAGCGACAAGTGCCTGGCAGACTGGCCGGCCTTCCCACCCGCCCGATACACGGGCACGGTGGATTCCCACCCGTACGCCTTGGCAGTCAAGGACAGCACCGCCTACGTGGCTGACGCCGGCATGAACGCGATCCTCAAGGTAAATCTCAAATCGGGCGCCATTTCCACACTGACGGTCCTGCCGCCAAGGCCGGCCAAGGTCCCCGCTGGCCTGCAGATTCCACGTGACATGGAAGGCCACACGATGACGGTTCCTGACTGCGTTGTTGGCGAGAAGTACGCGTTCGAACCGGTTCCCACCGATGTTGAAATCGGTCCGGACGGCTGGTTGTACGTCACGTCACTGCCTGGTGGCCCGGAGGGACCGGAACTGGGTGCTCGCGGTGCCATATTCAAGGTGAATCCGTGGAACGGTGACACGACTGTTTGGGCGGACCATATCCTGAGTCCTACCGGTCTGGCCGTGGCCGACAACGGGGACATTTACGTGGCATCGCTGTTCGGCGGGGAAATCCTGAAGTTCAACTGCGACGCGGATCGCTCGCGTTTCCTGGAGGTGAACCTGCCCGCGGATGTTGAGTTCAAGGACGGAGATGTCTTCGCCACCGTGGATGCGCTGCCGGCGCAACCCGATCCGTCGATGCCTAACGCTCCCGCTCCCATGCCTGCCGGCAGGGTTATCGAAGTTGATCTTCGATAGGCGGCAGCCAAACACAGCAGCAGGACCCGGAGGTGCCTCCGGGTCCTGCTGCTGTGTTTGCGGAAGTCCGCTGCCTACTTGTTGGCGTCCTCGTCGAGGTCTTCGTCGTCGCTGAGGTCCAGGTCCTCTTCGTCGAAGTCGTCCTCGTCGATGTCAACGTCGGCGACTGCGTCGGACTTGTACGGATCCGCGTCGCCGGCGTGCCGGGCGTTGGCGGCAAGGGCGGCAACCTCGGCATCCCGCTTCTTGGCCTCCCGGAGCAGTTCCTCCAGGTTGGAGGCGTTGACCGGAATCTGGTCGGCCACGAACTCGAGGGTGGGGGTCAGCCGGACGGTGATGTTCCGCCCCACCTCCTGCCGGAGCACACCCTTGGCCTTCTCAAGGCCCTTGGCAGCGTCGGCCTGGACAGCCTGGTCCCCGAAGACGGTGTAGTAAACGGTGGCATGCTGCAGATCATTGGTTACGCGGGCATCGGTAACGGTAATGCCCTCAAGCCGGGGATCCTTAACCTTCCGGCCCAGGGCCTCAGCAACAACAACCTTAATCCGCTGCGCCAATTTGGCAGCACGTGCCGGATCAGCCATGAACAACTCCTAAAAGAAGAAAAATTTGGGACGTACGACGGCGGCGCAAACGTCAGCCAACGCGCCCAGGGTCTGGATGCCACGCACCCAAGCGAGCCGATGACGCACCCGTTGGATTTTTTCCGGCGGCCCGGGAGTGGCATCTAAGGAAATAGCCGAGGGTCCCGACGCGAGCTTGCGAGTGTTGGGAAGGCCATTTTCCGCTGCCGAAGCTGGGCGGCGCGGGATCGAAGATCCCAAGCCGCCCAGCGAAGGGGCGGGGCCGCCGGAAAAATCCAACGGCCCCGGCCACGGACTAACAAGAGTTAGACGCGCGGCTTCTCGCGCATCTCGAAGGTCTCGATGATGTCGCCTTCGGTGATGTCGTTGTACGACCCAAGGCCGATACCACATTCGAAGTCCGTGCGGACCTCGGTGGCGTCGTCCTTGAAGCGCTTGAGCGACTCAACGGTGAGGTTGTCACCGATGATCTTGCCGTCGCGGCTGACGCGTGCCTTGGCGTTGCGTCGGATGATGCCCGAGCGGACGATCGAGCCGGCGATGTTTCCGAACTTGGAGGAGCGGAAGACTTCGCGGACCTCGGCGGTGCCGAGCTGGACTTCTTCGTATTCCGGCTTGAGCATGCCCTTGAGCGCCGCCTCGATGTCATCGATTGCTGCGTAGATGACGGAGTAGAAGCGCATGTCCACGCCTTCGCGGTCTGCCAGTTCGGCAACCCGCTCGGCGGGCTTGACGTTGAAGCCGATGATGACGGCGGAGTCGACCGTTGCCAGGTTGACGTCGTTCTGAGTGATGGCACCCACACCGCGGTGGATGACGCGCAGCTGCACGCCTTCGCCGACGTCGATCTTGAGCAGCGCGTCTTCGAGGGCTTCCACGGCACCGGACACGTCACCCTTGAGGATGAGGTTGAGGGTGTCGATCTTGCCTTCGGCGACGGCCTGGTCGAAGTCTTCCAGGCTGATGCGCTTGCGGCGCTTGGCCAGGGCGGCGTTGCGGTCGGCTGCTTCACGCTTCTCGGCGATCTGGCGGGCAGTGCGCTCGTCAGCAGTCACGAAGAAGGTGTCGCCGGCGCGCGGCACGTTGGACAGACCCAGCACCTGGACGGGGCGGGACGGACCGGCCTCGGTCAGGGCGCTGCCGTCGTCGTCGAACATCGCACGGACGCGGCCGTGGGCCGTGCCTGCCACGATGGTGTCGCCGACGCGCAAGGTACCGGACTGGACCAGGACGGTTGCAACAGCACCGCGGCCCTTATCCAGGTTGGCTTCGATCGCGATGCCGCGGGCGTCCTTGTTCGGGTTGGCGCGCATGTCCAGGGCAGCGTCCGCGGTGAGCAGGACGGCCTCGAGCAGCTCGTCGATGTTGAGGTTCTGGCGGGCAGAGACCTCCACGAACATGGTGTCGCCACCGTATTCCTCGGGAACCAGGCCGTACTCGGTCAGCTGGCCGCGGACCTTCTCCGGGTTGGCGCCTTCCTTGTCGATCTTGTTCACTGCCACGACGATCGGCACGTTGGCCGCCTGGGCGTGGTTGAGGGCTTCAACGGTCTGCGGCATCACGCCGTCGTCCGCTGCGACCACCAGGATGGCGATGTCGGTGACCTTCGCACCACGGGCACGCATGGCGGTGAACGCCTCGTGGCCCGGGGTATCGATGAACGTGATCTTGCGGTCGTTGCCGTCGTGGTTGTGCGTGACCTGGTAGGCACCGATGTGCTGGGTGATGCCACCGTGCTCGCCCGCCATGACGTCGGACTTGCGGATGGCGTCGAGCAGCCGGGTCTTACCGTGGTCGACGTGGCCCATGACGGTGACAACCGGGGGACGTGCTTCCAGTTCCTCGTCGCCTTCGGCTTCGAGTTCGGCATCAAAGTCGATGTCGAAGCTGGAGAGCAGCTCGCGCTCCTCGTCCTCAGGGGAAACGACCTGGAGCTTGTAGCCCAGTTCCTCGCCGAGCAGGGCGAAGGTGTCCTCGTCCAGCGACTGGGTGGCGGTGGCCATTTCACCAAGGTGGAACAGCACCGTCACCAGTGCGGCGGGGTTTGCCTCGATCTTGTCGGCAAAGTCCGTGATGGACGAGCCACGGCGGAGCCGGATGACGGTGTTGCCGTCGCCGCGGGGTACGCTCACGCCACCCAGCGACGGGGCACTCATCTGCTCAAGTTCCTGGCGCTTTGCACGCTTCGACTTGCGCTGCTTGCCACGGCCTGCGCCGCCCTTGCCGAAGGCACCCTGGGTGCCGCCGCGGCCGCGGCCGCCCTTGCCGAAGCCACCGCCGGCGGGAGCACCGCCGCCGGCACCGGGACCACCGGTACCGGGAGCGCCACCAGGGCGTCCGGGACCGCGGCCGCCGCCGCCCGGACGGCCGGCACCTGCGGGTGCGGGACGCTCAGTGCGGTTGGGCATCATGCCGGGGGTAGGACGGGGACCGCCGGGACGGGGAGCGCCCGGACGGGGTCCGCCTGCGCCTGCTGCAGGACGGGGGCCACCGGCACCCGCTGCGGGACGCGGCCCACCCGGACGAGGTCCGCCTGCACCTGCTGCGGGACGGGGACCACCGGGGCGGTCGCCGTCGGTACGGCTGCCACCGGGGCGGGGCATACCCTGCGAAGTGGCGAAGGGGTTGTTGCCCGGACGGGGGGCGCGTTCACCGTCTCCGCCGCGGCCGCGGGGCATGCCCTGCGAGGTGGCGAAGGGGTTGTTGCCCGGACGGGGACCGCCGGGACGCGGGCCGGACCCGCCCGTTGTGGATCCACCCGGACGGGTGGAGGGAGCCGGGGTTTCGGCCTTGGGTGCCGGGCGTGCACCGGGCTTGGCGCCGGTGGAGGGAGCACTCGAGGACGGAGCCGCGGGGGCGGCAGGCGTGGCGGCCGGCGCAGCCGGTGCTTCTGCCTGTGCAGGTGCGGTGGGGGCAGCGGGAGCCGGTGCCTGTGCCTTGGGGGCCGGAGCCTTGGGCGCAGCGGGGCCGGGAGCCGGTGCTGAAGGGCGTGATTCTGCCACGGGGGCAGGTGCCTTGGGTGCAGCGGCGGGCGCTGCGGCCGGGGCCGCTGACTTGGCAGCGGCGTCGGGGAAGGCGTTGCGCAGTTTCCGCACAACGGGGGCCTCAATGGTTGACGAGGCGGAGCGAACGAATTCGCCCAGTTCCTGCAGTTTTGTCACTGCATCTTTGGAAGTTATACCGAGCTCTTTGGCGAGCTCATGTACGCGGACCTTGGCCACATTTCTCCTGTCTCGGTCCGCACCGAGCCAGGCACGAACCGTCTACTTCTTACTGCGGACCCCAGCCGCTGTTGATGCGAAGGGGCCCATTGCAGAGCGCAACAAAGTTGTCATCGTTACGCACTCATCGCTGGGAACTCATCGGGTTTCCATCAGATTTCTGACCCGCTTTCAGGTTGGACGGTTGGTGTTGCAGCCACCGGGGCGGCGTCAACGTTCGGACCTGACATGATCCAGTGTTCGACGGCGGCTGTTCCGGTTGCGCCCGGAAGGGCACGTCCGAATGCTCGCCGCTTGATCGCCAGAGCCAGGCACGATTGGCTGGGGTGCAGCCATGCACCCCGGCCAGACATCCGGCGTCGTTCATCCACCAGGACAGCGGTTGACCCGCTGCCTTCGGCGACGAGCCGGAGCAACTGCGACCGCGGGCCTTTCTTCCGGCACCCGATGCAGGTACGTTCAGGTTGACTTCCGGTGGAAAGCACTTCTGCCACGGTCATCGTCCTGACGTTCATTCTGCTGGCCGAAGGTTTACCGGTTCCGCAGTTACGGAAACGAGCACGCCCAAGGCACACGGCTACCGGCCGTTAGGCGCGGTCCTATCTATTCTAGCCCCTTCGGGCCGTTCTGCCAGAAACCGGGTGGCTGCCGCGTCGCGCCAGCCACCGGTGCCTGGACGTTACTTGTCGCGGGAAACCGCGGCGTCGGAGACGATGTCGATGCGCCAGCCGGTCAGCTTCGCCGCCAGCCGGGCGTTCTGGCCTTCCTTGCCGATGGCCAGCGACAGCTGGTAGTCGGGAACGACAACCCGGGCGGAGCGCGTGGCTTCGTCCGTGATGGTGACGGAATTCACGCGCGACGGCGAGAGTGCGCTGGCGATGAAGGTGGCCGGGTTCTCGCTGAAGTCAACGATGTCGATCTTTTCATCGTTCAACTCGGTCATGACCGCGCGGACGCGTGAGCCCATCTCGCCGATGCAGGCACCCTTGGCGTTGATCCCCGGGGTGTTCGCCTTGACGGCGATCTTGGTGCGGTGGCCGGCTTCGCGGGCCAGGGCAACGATTTCCACGGAGTGGTCGGCGATCTCGGGTACTTCGAGTTCGAAGAGCTTGCGGACCAGGCCCGGGTGGGACCGGGACAGCGTGACGGACGGACCCTTGGTCCCGCGGTGCACGTCGATGACCAACGCGCGGAGGCGGTTGCCGTGGATGTACTTCTCACCGGGAACCTGCTCGGGCGGCGGCAGCAGGGCTTCGATGGAGCCGAGGTTTACCTGGATCATGTGCGGGTTGTTGCCCTGCTGGATGGTACCGGACACCAGTTCGCCTTCGCGGCCCTTGAATTCGCCCAGGACGTTATCGTCCTCGACATCGCGGAGGCGCTGCAGGATGATCTGGCGCGCAGTGCTGGCGGCGATCCGGCCGAACCCTTCCGGGGTGTGCTCGAATTCACCGATGGGGGCGCCGTCGTCGTCAATCTCCACGGCCCAAATTGTGACGTGGCCGCTCTTGCGGTCCAGCTCGGCGCGCGCTTTCTCGAAGGCGCCGGGAGACTTGTGGTAGGCCACCAGGAGCGCCTGCTCGATGGTGGGGATCAGGAGGTCCAGCGGGATTTCACGCTCACGCTCCAAAAGTCTCAGTGCGCTCATGTCAATATCCATCAGGCCTCCTCAGAAGGTCCATTGTGTTCAGGTTCCAGACCGTCCTCGGGGAGGTGGCTGAATTCGATCTCGACTTTTCCGTTGCGGATCCTGTCGAAAGGAAGTTTTACGGGTTCGCCCTGCCGGGGCTTCATGCCCTTCTTGACGGCGACCTCGGGGACCAGGGTGACTCCCCCATCGTCCACGGACTGGATGCGGCCGGTGATGTTGTCGCCCTGGATCACGTTCACCTTGACCATCCGGCCACGGGCCCGGTGCCAGTGGCGGGGTTCCGTCAGGGGGCGCCCCACGCCGGGCGAGGACACTTCGAGGTCGTACGGACGGCCGTCGTCGTTGGGATCGTTGTCCAGTACATCCGAGAGCACTTTGGAGATGTCCGCAATGACGTCAAGGCTGACGCCACCGCTTTCCTCCTGCGGCAGGTCCACCACGACGTGGACCACCCGGTGCGAGCCGGGGATGATGGCCACATCCTCCAGGTACAGGCGGTTGGCCTGTACTGCGGGTTCCAGGAGGGCCCGGAGCCGGGCAGCTTCGGGGTTGTGGGCCGGCGCGGATCCGCTTCCCGTACCGGTGTGGTCTGGTGAAGCCGTGGCTTCTGCATTGCTCACGATGCCGGCCGCCTCCCTATAGATGATGTGGTTTTACTAGCGTAGCTATTTTACCGGCCATTGGTGCACCCGGGTTCCCCTTCAGCGTGACACCATGGTCTGTTGTGAAAGACCGCCCCCAGGACCCCAGCCCCCGCATGCGCCCGCTCCGTTTTGCCGTCTTCGCCCTTGCCGCGCTGGTTGTCCTGAGCCTCGGTTTTGCCCTGGTTCCCGCGGAAAAGCCCGCACCTGCCCAGCCTTCCTTCTCGGAGCGGGCCCGGGCGGCGGCGTTCAGCAAGGCAGTGGACCTGCGTACTGCGGGAATGCAGCTCGCCTCCGCCGGTGCCGCGGACGCCACCGTGCTGGACCCGGTTGTGACCTTGCTGACCATCCAGGCAAGGGCACTGCTGGGCCCTGCCCCGGAGTCAGCGCCGGCGTCGCCCCCACCACCTTCCACTTCCGGCCTCCCCAGTGCCAATCTTCCCAGCGCAAATCTTCCCAGTGCCGATCTTCCCAGTGCCAATCTTCCCAGCGCCGGCGTCCCAACTGCCGCCGAATTTGTCCAGGCCCTGGCTGACAGCGGCGCCGCGCGCGTCAAGGACGCGGAAACGGCCGACGGCGGCATGGCGCGGCTTCTGGCCGGCACCGGCACGGCACAGCTCCTCGCGGCCGGGCGTCTTGCTGCCGCAACGGGGATGCCCGCGCCGCAGGGACACGCAGGAACGCAGGGACAGTCAGGAACGGAGGGGCCGGGAGTAACTGAGGGACAGACTTCCGGGGCAGCGAGAACCCCAGCGCCCTGCCCCTCGCCTTCGGCGCCGGCCACCGTCCCGGAGACCACCGGGCCCGGCACTGCTGCGGGGATACGCCAGGCACTGGCCGCTGCCATCACCGCGGAGCACCAGGCCACCTACGGCTACCAGGCGGCACTCCCCCGGCTGGCGCCCGCGGAGGAGGGACCGGCGTCGGAATTCCTGGTCCGGCATAAGGAACAGGCCGCGGCCGCGGAGGAACGCCTGCTGTCTGCCTGCGGCGCGCCCGTGCCGCAACAGCCCGGGTACGTCCTTGATCCTGGCTTCCTGGCAGCACCGGCCGCCGGTTTGGGCAAGCTTGAGGCGGCCACGCTGGAGGCCTACGGCGACGTCGTTGCAGTATCCCAGGGCCAGGACCGGCAGTGGGCAATGTCAGCGCTGCAGTCTGCCGCCGGACGGGCCATGCGGTGGGGCGCAGACCCCGGACCTGTTCCCGGCCTGGCCCTGGACGCCGAGCAACTGCCCGCCCTCCCTGCCGGTGCCAGGCTTCCTGCCAACGCCGGCCCCACGACGTCGCCAACCGCATCCTGAACCCTTGCGGTCTCAGCGTGCCCGCTTCGTTCTGTCGCGTGCCCGAAGAAAGCCGCCTACAGGGTGGCGATGGGCGGGCATGGGTGGTTTGCTGATGGGATGAACGCGGACCAACCGGCCGACGACCCGGGAGGGACGGCAGCGAGCCCCGGGCTCAACAGCCACCTCGAGACCGAACCACACGGCAACGATATTGCGCACCGGCTGAACTGGCTCAGGGCCGGCGTCCTGGGCGCCAATGACGGCATTGTCTCCGTCGCTGCCATTGTGGTGGGCGTGGCCGGGGCCACCGCCGAGATAGGACCCATCCTCACGGCAGGCGTCGCCGGAGTGGTGGGCGGTGCAGTGTCGATGGCCTTGGGCGAATATGTGTCGGTCAGCAGCCAAAGCGACAGCCAGCGGGCCCTGATCGAGAAGGAACGCCGCGAGCTGGCGGAAGAACCGGAAGCGGAACTGGCCGAGCTGACCGCCATCTACCAGGCCAAGGGTCTCACGCCTGAAACAGCGGCCAAGGTTGCCCGGGAGCTTACCGCCCACGATGTGCTGGCCGCGCACCTGTCCGCCGAGCTCAACATTGATGAGGCGGACATCGTCAGCCCCTGGCATGCGGCTTTCGCTTCCGCCATCGCGTTCACCGTCGGGGCCATCCTGCCCATGCTGGCCATCCTGCTTCCACCGCCGGAGATCCGGGTCCTGCTGACTTTTATTTCGGTCCTGCTGGCTTTGGCCTTGACGGGGGCAGTTGGCGCCTGGATCGGCGGCGGTTCAAAAACACGCGCCGCCGTCCGCGTGGTGGTGGGCGGTGCCTTGGCGCTCGCTGCAACATTCCTGATCGGCAACCTGCTCGGGGCCTCCGGTGTTGTCTGACCCCGCGGTGCCTGACGCTGTGATTCCTGACGCCGTGATTCCCGATCCCATGATTCCTGACAACGGGATGACCAACCCCATGGTGAGCGGCTCCGCGGCGGCGGTCCCCATTCCGCCCGGCCTTTCGGCCCGCTACGCCCGCAGCAGCGAGGGAAGGGGATGGCTTGTCAGCCTTCCGGTCCTGCTGCGGGACCGCTTGGAGCAGTGGCAACTGGCGGTTGACCTGCCGCCTGCGACCCTGCCGTGGAACGGCCACGGCGGCTTGGTGGTGCCGGTGCGCCGGCACGATGGCTCCCCGGCAGCGCTCAAGATCGCTTTTCCCCACGACGAGGCAACGGTGGAGCGGCATGCCCTTGCGCTTTGGGACGGCCGGGGCGCAGTTGCGCTGCTGGCCTCTGATGCAGGGTCTTGCGCCATGCTCCTGGAACGCCTCGACGCCGGCAGGACGCTGGCGGACCTGGCGATGGAGGACGCCGCGCAGGTGTGGGGCGGGCTGGTGCGGCAGCTGGGGATTGTCCCTGACCACCGCCCTGAGTGGCGGGAATTCGGTCACATCGCGGCCAGGGCGGAACAGTGGAGTGACGACCTTCCAGCGGACTGGGAGCAGCTGGGCCGGCCGTTTCCCAGGTGGCTGTTGGAGGCAGCCCTGGAGGTGTGCCAGACGCGCGGCGCGGTGGGACGCCGGTCCGCGCACGATCTGCTGGTCCACACCGACCTCCATTTCCTGAACATCCTGGCGCGCCCGGGCACGGACGGGCCGCCGGCACCGGCAGGTTACGCGGCGATCGACCCCCAGCCGATGATCGGCGAGCCGGAGTTCGCGGTGGCGCCGCTGCTGTGGAACCGCCTTGGAGACCTGCCGGCAGTCCAGGCCGGGCCGGCGCTGCTCAGCCGCTGCAACGACTTCAGCACGGCCGCCGGACTTGACCCCGATGTAGCCCGGCAATGGGGTATCGCCAGGGAGGTGGACAATGCCCTGTGGTACGCGTCGCACCGCCATCCTGGCGACCTGGCCCGGTCCCTCTGGGTTGCCAGCACCCTTGCCGGAAACACCTTGGAAGGCCTCCCGCATCCCCATGCGCTGCCGGAACCCGGCCAGGGCGGCTAAGGGCACTCCGCACCCCGAGAGGGCCGCACCGTCCGGTGAAGAACGATCGAAAAACCGTCAGGAGTTCCGAACAGCAGCCAGGGCTGAGCGGACAGCATCCACGGCTATGGCCACCTCGTCGTCCGAGGTATGCCAGTTGCTCACCGAAACCCGAAGGATGTCGCGGTCCCGCCACCGTGAGCCGGACATCCACACCCTTCCCTCCTCGATGATGCGGGCTGTGACTGCGCGGGTGGTGTCGTCGTCGCCAAAAGCCAGGCACACCTGGGTGTAGCCGACGTCGTTGAGCACCTCCACGCCGTCCAAAGCCGCCATGCCTTCGGCGATTGCGGTGGCAGCAGAGGCCAGTCCGCCCACCTGGGCTGCCACGCCGTCCCGGCCCAGGCTTTTCAGGGCCGCCCATACCGGCACTCCGCGGGCCCGCCGGGACAGTTCCGGGACCTTCTCGAACGGGTCGCCCGGGCCTTCCGCATCGTGGACGAGATAGCTGGCGTGCAGGCCCATGGCGGCCCGCAGGGCTGACGGGTCCCTGACGATGGCAATGCCGCAGTCGTACGGCACATTCAGGGTTTTGTGGGCATCCGTCCCCCACGAGTCCGCTTCCTCACAGCCGCGCATGAGGTGCCGCAGTTCCGGCGCGGCCGCGGCCCACAGCCCGAAGGCGCCATCAACGTGCACCCAGGCGCCATGTTTGCGGGCAACGGCGATGGCCTCGGTGAAGGGGTCGAAGGCGCCGGAGTGCAGGTTGCCTGCCTGGAGGCACACCAGGGCGGGGCCGGTGCCGGCGGCAAGGGCGGCGTCCAGTGCTGCGGGGACCAGGCGGCCCTGCCCGTCGGCGGGGACCTGCGCTGGCTGTCCCAGGCCCAGGTAGCGCAGGCCAAGGTCCACGGTGTCGTGCCGTTCCCGTCCCACGAAGCAGCGGATCCGGGGTGCGCCGAAGAGTCCGTCCCGGTCCAGGTCCCAGCCCGCATCGGCGAGCAACCGCCAGCGGGCGGCCGCCATCCCGGTGAAATTTGCCATGGTGGCGCCCGTGACGAATCCGACGTCGGCAGTCGAAGGCAGGCCCAGCAACTCCAGGACCCACTGCCCGGCGGCTTCCTCAATCGCCGCGGTGGCCGGGGTTGCATAGCGGAGCCCGGCGTTCTGGTCCCAGGCACTGACCAGCCAGTCCGATGCCAGGGCCGCGGGCAGTGTCCCGCCGATAACCCAGCCGAAGAACCGGCCCGAGGGCATGGCCATGAGCCCCGGCCCCGCTGCGTTGGCCAGGAAATTGACTACCTCATCGGCGGGCATGCCCGCCGGCGGCAGGGGCCCGCCAAACACTGCGGCGAGCTCGGAGGCGTGCAGGCTGGGTCCCACGGGGCGGTGGGAAAGGCTGTCCAGCCAGGCCTGCGCATGCTGCGCTGCGGCCGCCAGTGCCGGGGTGTACCCGTCATCGCCGTGTGCCATACCTGCATGCTACGCCGGGCCGGTCCACGCCACGAGGAGCAGTTTTTAGGGACCGGTCAGGCGAAGTTTTCCTGCCAGACGTCGTAGCCGAGCTTGATGATCAGGGCCGCAACAACCACCAGGAAGACAATGCGGACAAACTTGCTCCCCTGCTGCACTGCCGTGCGGGCGCCAAGGTAGCCGCCGGCCATGTTGGCTCCGCCGAGCAGCAGGCCGATGCCCCACAGGATGGATCCGTGCGGCAGGAAGAACAGCAGTGCGCCGGCGTTGGTGGCCATGTTCACGATCTTGGCCTTGGCGCTGGCCTCCAGGAACGCGTAACCCATGGCTGACACCAGGGCGATGACCAGGAAGGATCCCGTCCCCGGGCCAATGAGGCCGTCGTAAAAGCCGATCACTGCCCCGATGAGGCAGGCAACGACGTAATGCTTGTGGCCGTCGTGCCGCAGCGCCGTCAGCTCACCGACCCCGGGTTTCAGGGCGGTAAACAGCGCGACGGCGACCAGCGCCACCACGATGATGGGCTTGAATACCCCGGCCGGCAGGGTGGCGGCAAGGCTCGCCCCGCCGAAACTGCCCGCCAGGGCTATCACTGCCATGGGGATGGCGGTCCGGAGGTCCGGGCCCACCCGCCGGTAGTAGGTGGCGGCGCTGGTGGCGGTTCCGAAGATGGAGCCCATCTTGTTGGTGGCCAGCGCCTGGACGGGTGTGATCCCGGGCACCAGGAGCAGCGCGGGAAGCTGGATAAGCCCCCCGCCGCCCACCACCGCGTCAACCCACCCGGCTGCGAATCCAGCCACCACGATCAGGATGATGGTGGCGGGCTGGATCGATTCGAAGCCGGAAATCACTGGTTTCGAACGGCGTTAACCACGTAGTCCACGGCCTTGTCCACCTCGATGTTCTCGGCTTCCCCGCTGCGGCGGTCCTTGATTTCCACCACGCCGTCCACCAGGCCGCGGCCCACGGCCAGGATGGTGGGCACACCAACCAGCTCAGCGTCGCCAAACTTCACGCCCGGCGAAACCTTGGGGCGGTCGTCGTAGATGACGGACAGGCCGGCGTCCTCAAGCTCTGCCGAAAGCTTTTCGGCAGCCTGGAAGATCTCCTCGCCACGACCCACTGCCACCACATGCACGTCGGCCGGGGCTACGGTGCGGGGCCAGACGAGTCCGCGGTCATCGTGGTTGGCCTCGGCCAGCGCGGCAACGGCGCGGGTCACGCCAACGCCGTAGGAGCCCATGGTGACCACCACCTGCTTGCCGTTCTGGTCCAGCACTTTGAGGTCCAGGGCTTCGGCGTACTTGCGGCCGAGCTGGAAGATGTGGCCCATCTCAATGCCGCGGGCGGTCTCCAGGGGGCCCGAGCCATCGGGTGAGGGGTCGCCCGCGCGTACTTCGGTGCACTCAATGACGCCGTCCCAGCCGAAGTCGCGTCCAGCCACCAGGCCGAAGACGTGCTTGCCCGCCTCGTTGGCGCCGGTAATCCACGTTGTTCCGCTGACCACGCGCGGGTCCACCAGGTACAGCAGCTTGGTGGCACTGTCGGATCCGAGGAGCGGCTGGTCCAGCGAAAGCCCCGGGCCCAGGTAGCCCTTGACGATCAGCGGCTGCTTCTTGAGGTCCTCCTCGCCGGCCTGCTCGAGTCCGATCTCGCCCGCGATCGGCAGGAAGGCGCCAATGTTCGCCTCCACGCGCTTGAGGTCCACGGCGCGGTCGCCGGGGACGCCGATGACCACCAGCTGCCGCTCACCGGTGGGCAGCGTGACGGCGAGGACCACGTTCTTGAGCGTGTCCGCCGCAGTCCAGGCGCCGCCGTCGGCCTCTTCGCGCGGGGCAATCTGGTTCGCCGCGGCGACCAGCGTCTCGATGGTGGGGGTGTCCGGGGTGTCCAGGACCTCTGCCGCCGGGGCGTTGCTGAAGTCGATATCGTCGGGGACCACGGTGGTGACGGCTTCGACGTTGGCTGCATAACCGCCGGCCGAGCGGACGAAGGTATCCTCGCCGATCTCGGTGGGGAACAGGAATTCCTCGCTCTTGGAGCCGCCCATGGCACCGGCGGTGGCTGCCACCGGAACCACCTCGAGGCCCAGGCGCTCGAAGATCTTCAGGTAGGCGCCCCGGTGGGCTGCGTAGCTGGCGTCCAGGCCGGCGTCGTCGACGTCGAAGGAGTAGGAGTCCTTCATGATGAACTCACGGCCGCGGAGGAGCCCTGCCCGCGGGCGTGCCTCGTCACGGTACTTGTTCTGGATCTGGTACAGGCTCAACGGGAGGTCCTTGTACGACGAGTACAGGTCCTTGACCAGGAGCGTGAACATCTCCTCATGGGTGGGGGCCAACAGGTAGTCCGCACCCTTGCGGTCCTGGAGCCGGAACAGGCCTTCACCGTATTCGGTCCAGCGGTTGGTGGCCTCGTACGGCTCGCGGGGCAGCAGGGCCGGGAAGTGGACTTCCTGGGCGCCGATGGCAGCCATTTCCTCACGGATGATTTCCTCGACCTTGCGCAGCACGCTCAGCCCCAGCGGCAGCCAGGTGTAGATACCGGGGGCCGCGCGGCGGATGTAGCCGGCGCGGACCAGGAGTTTGTGGCTGGCAACCTCGGCATCGACGGGGTCTTCGCGCAGCGTGCGCAGGAAAAGCTGGGACAGTCGTATGACCACGGGTGGTATCCGTTTCTGGGGAAGTGCTGGGTCAGCAGGGCCGGACAATTCGTCTGGGTACTAATCTACCGGCACTCAACAAGCGGCACGGACTGCGGACCCCGGACACAGTAGGGCCACGCCCGGCAATACAAAGCCCCTGGCCCCCCAATGAGGCTGGTCATCGCATCCGGGCGTGGCCCAACGCCGTTATCGCCTAAGTACTGGTGAGGACTGGTGAGACCGCCCACCCCACTTCCAGCGCAGCTAGGTTGAACCTATGTGATCGCGCACACGTTTGACAAGTGTTTTTACTTTATGAACCTGTTGACGGCTGTCAGGGCCAGGCCTAGCTTTAATTCATCAGGTGATGAATTAGCCGTTGTGCGGCGCCACCTGCGGACGCGCCCGGAGGCAACAATGTCCCATGCAGCATCCACTACGTTGGACCGCGGTGGCGCGGCCGGTGCGGTCGTGGCCGCGTCGCTCTCTGTCAAACTGCGGCGGCAAGCCGTGCTCCACAGTGTGGACTTCACCATCCCGGCGGGACGGATCACCGGCCTGCTGGGGCCCTCCGGGAGCGGCAAGACCACCCTGATGCGGACCATCGTGGGAGCGCAGCGCATTGCCGCCGGAACCCTCGAGGTGCTGGGGCTGCCCGCCGGAAGCCCGTCCCTGCGGCGGCAGGTGGGCTACGTTACCCAGTCACCCAGCATCTACCCTGACCTCACGGTCGAAGCGAACGTGCGCTATTTCGGCGCCATGCACCGGAAAGGCAGAGCCGACGTGGCTGAGGCGATTGACGCCGTCGGACTTGGTGCCCAGGCCCGCCGCAAGACGGCCGACCTGTCCGGCGGCCAGGTCAACCGGGTATCCCTGGCCTGCGCCCTGGTGGCGAAGCCACGGCTGCTGGTACTGGATGAGCCCACGGTGGGCCTGGATCCCGTGCTGCGCGCGGACCTTTGGGACCGTTTCCGGGCAATGGCGGAGTCAGGAACAACACTCCTCATATCCAGCCACGTCATGGAGGAGGCAAGCCGCTGCGAAACGCTGCTGCTGTTGCGCGAGGGGCGGCTTTTGGCCCAGCTCACGCCGGAAGAGCTGGGCAGGCAGGGGCACAGCGCCAACCTGGAGCAGGCCTTCCTGGCCATCATCAGGGAGCAGGAAAATTACGACGCCGGGATCCCGCCGAAGCGCCATGCCGGCAGGAGCGGCGAAGGGGCAGGGATGCAACAGGGCAGGAGCGTGCGGTGATGGACGTCCGGATGATGCTCGCCACGGCACGCAGGGTGCTAAGCCAGCTCCGCCATGACCACCGCAGCATCGCCATGATCCTGGTGGTCCCGGCACTCCTGCTCACGGCGGTGTACTTCCTCTACGAAAATGAGTCAGTCCCGCCAGGCGCGCCACGCACGTTCGACCGCGTTGGCCTGATGATGCTGGCCATTTTTCCGTTCGTGGTGATGTTCCTGGTCACCTCGATCACCATGCTTCGGGAGCGCACCTCCGGAACCCTGGAGCGGCTGCTGACGACGCCCGTCCACAAGGCCGACCTGCTGTTCGGCTACGGTGTGGCCTTTTCCCTGATGGCCGCCCTGCAGTCCCTGGTGGCCACGGCTGTGGCGTACTGGATTTTCGGGCTCGACATCGCGGGCGCCCCGGGTTACGTTGTGCTGATCGCTGTGATCAACGCCGTCCTGGGGGTGGCCCTTGGCCTGTTCTGTTCGGCGTTCGCCAGGACCGAGTTCCAGGCGGTCCAGTTCATGCCGGTGGTGGTGGTGCCGCAGATCCTGTTGTGTGGGCTGTTCGTGGCGCGGGACCGGATGAATGATGTGCTGGAAGCGATCTCCAATGTGCTGCCCCTGACTTTTTCCGTGGATGCCCTCCAGGAGGTGGCGTCCCACGCGGAGGCGACCGGGCGGCTGTGGCAGGACGCGGGCACCATGGCGGCCATCTCCTTTGGTGTCCTGGTCCTCGCCGCCTTCACGCTGCGGCGGCGGACTCCGTGAAGCTGTCCCGTCCTGCAACCGGTCCGGAGGGCCCTGATGCGTTTCCGGTCCGCAGGGGCCGGCGGGGCGGCGCCACGGAGTCCCGGGAGCACATCCTCGACGCCGCCCGGAAGCTCTTCGCCGAGCACGGCTTCGAGGGAACCAGCCTGCGGCAGGTGGCCCGCGCCGCAGGGGTGGATCCGGGAATGGTCCACCACTTCTTCAAGGGCAAGGATGAACTCTTTGCCCTCAGCGTGGAGCTGCCGGCCGACCCGGAACAGGTGCTGGCGGGCATGTCGGACTCGGACCCCGCCCAGCGGGCGGAACTGATCGTCCGCACGGTGCTCCGCCTCTGGGAGAGTCCCGCGCAGGCCGGCCTGCTGGCCTTCCTTCGCGGGACGATCGGGTCCAAGGCCAAAACGGCACTCCTGCGGGAAACGGTGACCCGCAGGGTGATCACCAGGATCATGGCAGCTGTTCCCGGGACGCCTGAAGAGGTGGCGCTGCGCGGAAGCCTGGTGGCCACCCAGGTGGTGGGCCTGATGATGGTGCGTTACGTGGTCCGGCTGGAGCCGCTCGCGTCCGCAGCCCCCGAGGACGTGGTGCGGCTGGTCGCGCCTGCTGTCCAGCGGTACCTCACCGGGCCCCTGTCCTGAGGAGGTCGACGGACGTGTCCCGGAGGCCGGGTTCTACTTGACCAGGGCGGCAGCCGAGTCCAGGAGCGCACCTGCCCGACGGACCGCGTCTGCCTCGGTCTCGCCGCCGGACGCCACCGAGGCGATCAGTACGCCGCGGTGGACCACCTGCGCCCTGACCATGGACTGCGTGCGGCCATCAGGCAACGCACTGTCCGTGCGGTAGGCGACCGCGCCCGGCAGCCCGGTGACACCCGTTACCGGAGTAATGGTGACGGCAACGTCCATGCCTGACACCGTCATGGTCATGGAGGAGCACTTCGCCAGCTGCTCGGACGGGTCCGTAACCTGGGCCAGGACGCCTTTATCCAGGCCGGCCACCAGCGACAGGGCCGTGACCGCGCCGGTGGCGGTGTCAGTACTCATGCCTATCGCCATGGTTGCATCCTCCACGGACGGCACCGTGCCCGCCGCAGCGAGTTCCTTGCACTCCGCCGGCTGGACGTCGACGGAGGAGATCATGGCCTTGGTTTGCTCGATCGCCGCAGCGATGTCGGCCTTCGGCAGGACGGAAAGCCTGCGGTCGGCAGCATCCCGGACCTGCCCCACGATGGCAGCCAACTGGTCACTGGTGTAACCCGTGGCTGTTGGCGTTGGTGTCGGGGTGGGCGTCGGCGTCGGGGTTGGCGACGCGGTCGGTGTTTGAGGGGCTGCAACCGTGGCCGGTGAAGAGTCCGCTGACTGCGGGGCGGCCGGACCGCCACATGCCGAAACCGCTATGGCCAGAAGGGCCGATGCCCCGAAAGTTCCCAGCACGGACGTCTTCAATTTTTCCCCCAATATTCAAATGAACGCGGACCGCTGCCCGGCTAGAAAAGAACTGTAGCGAACGTCCCCACCTGGCGGAACCCCACACGTTCGTAGGTGGACCGCGCCCGGGTGTTGAAGCCGTTCACGTAGAGGCTGGTCACGGGGGCGATCTGCCGGGCCTTTTCCACCACTGCCGACATGTAGCCCGCGCTCAGCCCCCGGCCGCGGAAGATCGGATTCATCCAGACGCCCTGGACCTGGGTGACGTCGTCGGTGACTGCCCCGAGCTCGGCTTTGAACACCACCTCACGGGCGTTGTTGAGGTGGACCAGGGAATGTCCCTGCCTGATGAGGCCCTCCACGCGGCGGCTGTAGAATTCCCTGCCGCCGAGGTAGGGCGAGTACCCCACCTCTTCCTCGAACATGGCGGCGCAGGCGGGAAGGATGCGGTCGAAGTCGGCGAGGTTCCCTTGGTCCAGGCCGCGGTTGGGCTGGACAAGGGGCGGTCCGTCGATGATCATCAGCGGCTGGTCAGCCCTGACCTCGTGTGCACGGTGGCCCAGCACAGCGAGCTCGGCGTTGAGTGCCAGCACTGCGGGGGCCGGCCCAAAGGCAGACGCATACCGGCGGCCGGAACTGTTTGCGGCGTCCGCTACAAGGGGGGCCAGGGCGGGATCAAGCTGGACCGGAACCAGGTTGGCTCCGGCCCAGCAGGCACCCGTCAGGATGCCGTCGTCGAAAACCCCGATCACACCGGCGCCCCCGCTGGTGGGCGCCGCAGTCCCCGTGGCCCGCAGGTGGGCCAGGATGAACACGTTGGCCACAGGGTCCTGCTGGGCCAGCAGTTTCAGCGCGGGAGTGTCCTGGCCATCAAGCGTGCGGACAGAAAGCCCCGCAGGGTCTGGAGTCTCCCTACGAGACGCTAACCACGGGGCTACCCTTGACAGCATCTTCGCCATCGGCCTCCCCCATCTCTTCCGCGATACGCATAGCCTCTTCGATCAGTGTCTCAACAATTGCGCTCTCGGGAACAGTCTTGATGACCTCGCCCTTAACGAAGATCTGGCCCTTGCCGTTGCCCGAAGCCACGCCAAGGTCAGCCTCGCGCGCTTCGCCGGGGCCGTTCACGACGCAGCCCATGACCGCCACGCGGAGGGGAATTTCCATCCCTTCGAGCCCGGCGGTGACCTGTTCAGCCAGAGTGTACACGTCAACCTGGGCACGGCCGCAGGAAGGACAGGACACGATTTCCAGCTTGCGGGGCCGCAGGTTCAGCGATTGGAGGATCTGGTTGCCCACCTTGATTTCCTCCACCGGGGGCGCGGAGAGGGACACGCGGATGGTGTCACCGATCCCCCGGGAAAGGAGCGCGCCGAAGGCCGTTGCGGACTTGATGGTGCCCTGGAACGCTGGACCAGCCTCCGTGACGCCAAGGTGCAGGGGCCAGTCACCCTTTTCGGCGAGCATTTCGTAGGCTGCCACCATGATCACGGGGTCGTTGTGCTTCACGGAAATCTTGAAGTCGTGGAAGCCGTGCTCCTCGAAAAGGGAGGCTTCCCAGACGGCTGATTCAACCAGCGCTTCGGGGGTGGCCTTGCCGTACTTCTTGAGGATGCCCGGCTCCAGGGACCCGGCATTGACGCCGATGCGGATGGAGGTGCCGTGGTCCTTGGCGGCGGCGGCAATCTCCTTGACCTGGTCATCGAACTTGCGGATGTTTCCAGGATTCACGCGCACGGCTGCGCAGCCTGCTTCGATGGCCGCAAAGACGTACTTGGGCTGGAAGTGGATGTCCGCGATGACCGGGATCTGGGACTTCCGGGCGATGATGGGCAGCGCCTCGGCATCGTCGGCGGACGGGCAGGCGACGCGGACAATGTCGCAGCCGGACGCCGTGAGTTCGGCGATCTGCTGCAGCGTGGCGTTGATGTCCGTGGTGGGCGTGGTGGTCATCGACTGCACGCTGATGGGGAAATCAGATCCCACGCCTACCGAGCCGACTTTGATCTGGCGCGTCTTGCGGCGGGGGGCAAGGACGGGCGGTGGTGCTGACGGCATTCCCAGGCTGACCGAGGTCACGTGGACTCCTTGAGTTGAAAGGGGTGAAAAGGCGGCTACGCGGCGATCCCGGCCAGCATGCCGGTTACCGGAGACCATTCGGTGATGCGGGTTCCGGCGACCACTCCGGCCGCGGCGAAAGGATCCTGCTTAAGGATCGAGTTGAGGGCGCCTTCATCGGTTGCCTTGAAGATCAGCAGGGCGCCCGCGCCGTCACCGTAGGGGCCGCTGGCCACGATGACGCCGTCCTGCGCCAGGCCGCCGGTCCATTCCCGGTGTGCGGGCCGGACCTCGTTGCGGGTGTCGGTGGAGTTGGCGGCATAAACGTACTCAACGGCAAAAACTGTCATACCGCTACCCTATCGCCATGGCCGGCTTGGTACCGTACCGTTCCCCCTGGAGCAAAAGTGCCCCGCACCGGAGCAGGCCCGCCGGAGCAGGAGTTTCACTGCCAGTGCGGGAGTTTCACTGCCAGGCGGCAGTCTCACTGCCGGTGCGGGAGTTTCACTGCAGGAAGAGGACCTTCACCGCGGCCGCGGTCCCGGCCGCCCAGAGCATGGAGGTGAGGGTCCCGATGATGAAGCGCTCGGCGGCCACCGGCGTCTCCTTCAGTTCGGCGAACCTGCCCAGGCCCTTGATGGCGACGATGTACGCGATGGCCACGGGTTGGCCGGTGAGGATGGCGAGGCACACCCCCAGCCGCTCCAGAACGCCGATGATGGCGCCGCCGCGCAGGATGCGTTGGCTGGGCAGCGCGGGTCCGGCAGCCGGCCCGCCCGACGCCGGCCCGGCGGCAGGGGCGGTCAGCTCACCGTCCACTGCCTGGCCGGCCGGCCTGCCGGCAGCATCAACCGGCCCATCAGGGGCCGTGACCGCGTCCGGAGCAGTGACCGCGTCCGGGTCCGGGGATGTGGCCCTGTCCGGTTCCCCGCGGCTGGCGATGGGGGAAGGGTCGTCTACGGTGACGTCGGCAGAGGGGTCCTGTTCCGTCCTGCGGGCTTCCTCCGCGGCCTTGGCAGCATCGGCTTTGTCGTCGATGGTCCGGGCCAGCTTGAACACCAGCGCAGTGACCGGCCAGCCGGCAAAGCCAGCCACCACCAGCGCCACTGCCACCCAAAGTGCGGTCACCTGTCTCCTTCATTGGGGTTGTCTTCGATCCGGTCGTCCGGCTCCTTCAGATGCTGGACACTCCTATGCCTGGCCGTCGTTGAGTGCCTGGGTAATCTGCGAGTCGGCGTAACCAAGAAGCATGGAGGCTGCCGGCCTGGCTGCCCATTCTTCCTGCCAGCCGGACCGAAGCACGGTTCGGCTCACCGATTGCTCCGAGATTCCAAGTTCACGGGCCACCTGCTTCTGGCTTCCATGCCGGCCCGGGCCCTGGCCACCAGCACCCAAGCGGCGCAGGGCATCCACCACCCGCCACTGGGCTTCCGTGCGGTCCTGGACAAGCCGGCCGAGCAACCGGAGCACTGCTTCCGCGTTGGCACACGCCTGGACCCCCTCCTCCGCAGGAACGCCCCTGCCGGCCTCCCCCGCCATGATGCCGGGCACCACCGACAACGGCACCTGGGAACCGGCGCTTTTGGCGTGTTCAACCGCCCTGCGGGCGGCAACAAAAGCAGTCCCGGTCCCTTCCCGCGGACTGGCATCCGGCGGCAGCGAAACGCTGCCGACGCCGATGCCCACGTACCAGCGCCCTTCGCGGAGCGCGTGCAGTGCTATCTCCACCACGGCGGAAGCCTCCCGCACCACCCCCTGCACCTCGTCCCCGACGGAACGTTCGAACACCGGGTGCGCCGGCCCCGGGAGTTCGAGGCGGGCAACCTGTGCAAGGAAGGACGGAACCCGGTCCTGGTCGCCGGTGCTTCCGCGTTGGTCAATGGTCATGACGAACATTCATCAACCATAGGCGGTTGATCCCGTATGATCAATCGCATTTGGCTGATTTTTCGGAGTCAGCCGAAACTGAATGACTATCCGAAGAGATTGACGGGCTTGACGATGTCTGCGTAGATCAGCAGCGCGCTCATCCCCATCAGCAGCGCTGCAACCACGTACGTGACGGGAAGCAGCTTGGCGATGTCGAACGCTCCGGGATCCGGCCGTCCGCGGAGCTTTGCCACCCGGCGCCGAATGCCCTCATACAGGGCCCCGGCAACATGGCCGCCGTCGAGCGGCAGGAGCGGAATCAGGTTGAACACGGCAAGCGCAAAGTTCAGTCCGGCCAGCAGGCCAACAAGCGTAGCCACCCGGGACTGCAGCGGTACGGCCTCCATGGCCGCCACCTCGCCCGCCACCCTGCCGACGCCCACCACGCTGATGGGGCCGTTGGGGTCGCGGGGCTCTTCGCTGAAGGCTGCCTTCGCCACTCCCACCACACGGGCCGGCAGATTGAAGACAACGCCGGCCACCTGGCGGATGTTCTCCCCCGCCATGGGCAGGACGGACGACGCCGGCTGGGCCACCAACGCCGTTTGCGCACCGATGCCGAGGAATCCGACGTCCTGGTACTGGAGGTTGCCGGCAGCATCGGTGGCCTGCCGTCCGTCGCTTCCCATCACGGGCCGCGCCGACAGGACGGGGGTCACTGTGGTGGACACGGGATTGCCGTCCCGCTGCACCGTGATGGCTACTTCCCTGCCGGCAGAGGCGCGGATCCACTCCGTCAACTGCTCCCAGCTGGTGACGGGTTTGCCGTCGAAGGAAGTAATCGTGTCGTTTGGCTTCAACCCGGCCGCCGCGGCGGGCGTCAGCCGGCAGTCCGCAGAGTCGGGATCGACGGTTTGGCCCGCGGCCACCTGGCATTTGGAGACGTCCGAAATGGTCGTGGTGGCGGTGGCAATGCCGAAGCCCATCAGCAGCACGGCGGTGAGCAGCACGCCAAGGATCATGTTCATGGCCGGGCCGCCCAGCATCACAATCACTTTTTTCCAGACCGGCAGGCGGTAGAAGACCCGGTGTTCGTCGCCCGGCCCCACTTCCTCGTGGGCCATGGAGCGGGCCTCGGTGGCAAGTGTCTGGAACATGCCCGTGCTGGAGGGGCGGACCGAGCCGTCGTCCTTGTTCGGCGGGTACATGCCGATCATGGAGACGTAGCCGCCCAGCGGAACGGCCTTCACGCCGTACTCGGTTTCGCCCCTCCGGCGGGACCACAGCGTTGGCCCGAAGCCGATCATGTACTTGGTCACGCGGACTTTGAAGAGCTTGGCCGGCACCAGGTGCCCCACCTCGTGGAGCGCGACGGACACGGCAATACCCAAGGCGACGAAGACGACGCCGAGGATGAAAAGTAGGACAGGGGTCATGGAGGTGGTGCTGCTTCCTAGAGACTTCTGACTGCTAAACGTTCGTGGGCCCGGGCACGTGCCCAGCTTTCAGCATCCAGCACTGAATCCACCGTCAGCCCGGAGGAACCTGAGTGTTCGCTGAGCACACTGTCCACGGTATCGACGATGTCGGTAAACCGGATCCGGCCGTCGTGGAACGCCGTCACTGCCTCTTCATTGGCCGCATTGAACACG
Source organism: Arthrobacter sp. NicSoilB11 (assembly GCF_019977375.1). Classification (NCBI taxonomy): domain Bacteria; kingdom Bacillati; phylum Actinomycetota; class Actinomycetes; order Micrococcales; family Micrococcaceae; genus Arthrobacter; species Arthrobacter sp. NicSoilB11. The sequence goes on along the minus strand of NZ_AP024657.1, from coordinate 1,588,780 downwards.
GCAGGGAAGGTGCTTCCCTGCCGGGCGGCGTCCTTGGCAAGGCCGACGGCGGGGAAGGCCTCGGCGTCCAGCGGCTCGAAGGTCCAGGTAGCGGCCTGGGTCCAGTCGCACGGGCTGGCGGCCTTGGGCACGCGCGCAGGCCAGCCAAGCCCCAGGGCGATGGGCAGCCGCATGTCGGGCGGCGAGGCCTGGGCGATGGTGGAGCCGTCGACGAACTGGACCATTGAGTGGACGATGGACTGGGGGTGGACTACCACGTCGATCCGGTCCAACGGGATATCGAACAACAGGTGGGCCTCGATGACCTCCAGGCCCTTGTTGACCAGCGTGGCGGAGTTGGTGGTGACCATCATGCCCATGTCCCAGGTGGGGTGGGCCAGTGCCTGCTGCGGGGTGACGTCGTGGAGCTCGTCCCGGCTCCTGCCCCGGAACGGTCCGCCGGAGGCGGTGAGGATGAGCTTGTCCACTTCGTCGGCGGTGCCTGAACGCAGGCATTGGGCAATCGCGGAATGTTCCGAGTCCACCGGCACGATCTGGCCGTCCCTTGCCGCGGCCTTGACCAGGCTGCCGCCCACGATCAGCGACTCCTTGTTGGCAAGGGCCAGGGTGGCTCCGGACTTAAGGGCCGCCAGGGTGGGTGCCAGGCCGATGGAACCGGTGATTCCGTTGAGCACCACGTCAGCCTCGACGGCGGCGATCCGGGCGGAGGCGTCGGGGCCGGCCACGATCTCCGGGCGGTATTCCGGACGGCCTGCCGCTGCGGCGGCGTCGCGGATCAGGCCTTCCAGCCGTCCGGGGTCTCCGAAGGCGATCCCCACGGCCGCGGCCCCGGTGTGGACAGACTGCCGGGCCAGGAGTTCCAGGTTGCCGCCCCCGGCACTGAGTGCCACCACCTCGAACAGGTTCGGGGCGCCGTCGACGACGTCAATCGCCTGGGTGCCGATGGAACCGGTGGATCCTAGGAGGACGACTCTGCGTGGCTGCATTGCTTAAGTATCCCGCACCCTTCCCGGCCTGCCTGCGCCCCTGGCCTGCAGACGGGCCTTAGTCGCCTTGACCCGCGGACGGCCGGGCGTAACGTGGATTGCGTGGACTGGCTCACGTGGTTTGATGCGCCGGAGTACGAATTTGCCCGGCAGGTGCTGCAGCGGGGTGTTGCCGCATTGTATTTCGTTGCCTTCCTCTCCACGCTGAACCAGTTTCCCGCCCTGCTCGGCGAGCGCGGGCTCCTCCCGGTGCCGGAGTTCCTGGCGGCATTCACCCGCCTGCGCCGGCCAACGCTGTTCCGCTGGCGGTACTCGGACAGGCTGCTTCGCGGTGTCTGTGCCGGCGGCCTGGTGGTGTCGGCGCTGCTCGTGGCGGGGATACCGCAGGCCGGGCCGCCGTGGGTCCCGATGATCGCCTTCCTGGCCCTGTGGCTGCTGTACATGTCGATCGTGAACGTGGGCCAGACGTTCTATGGGTTCGGCTGGGAAATGCTGCTCCTGGAAGCGGGCTTCACCGTGGCGTTCCTGGGCTCCAACCAGACGGAGCCGCCCCGGACCATCCTGATCCTGATTGTGTGGCTGGTGTTCCGGCTGGAGTTCGGGGCGGGAATGATCAAGATCCGCGGTGGCCGGGAATGGCGGGACCTGACGGCCCTGTACTACCACCACGAGACCCAGCCCATGCCCGGGCCATTGAGCCGGCAGGCGCATCTCCTGCCCAAGCCGCTGCACCGTATCGAAGTGGTGGGCAACCACATCGCCCAGCTGGTGGTGCCGTTCCTGCTGTTCGCCCCGCAGCCGGTGGCCGGCGTGGCGGCGGGGGTCGTCGTCGTGACCCAGCTGTGGCTGGTGGCCAGCGGCAACTTCGCCTGGCTGAACTGGATGGCAATCGTGCTGGCGTTTGCAGCCGTCAGCGATCCCGTGGCGCACGCCGTCATACCGGCAATTCCGGCAGACTGGGACGCCGCCACGGGAGGCCGGCAGGAGACCCCGCTGTGGTGGCTGGCCATCACCCTGGCAGCATCCGCCCTGCTGCTGGCCCTGAGCTACTGGCCGTTGCGGAACCTCTTCTCCCGCCGGCAGCTGATGAATGCCAGCTTCAACCGGTGGCAGCTGGTCAACGCCTACGGCGCGTTCGGCACCGTGACCAGGCAGCGCATCGAGATTGTGGTGGAAGGCACGCTGGACGACGATCCCGACGACGACCCGGAATGGCGCGAGTACGGTTTCAAGGGCAAGCCCGGGGATGTCCGCCGGATTCCGCGGCAGTGGGCCCCGTACCACCTGCGGCTGGACTGGCTGATGTGGTTCCTGCCGCTGCGCAGCGTGCACGAGGAATGGTTCTACGCGTTCCTGGCCAAGCTGCTGGCGGCGGACCGGCAGATGCTGCGGCTGCTGCGGCATGACCCGTTCGACGGCGCCGCGCCGCACTGGGTGCGCGTGCGCAGTTACCATTACCGCTTCGCCACGCGGAAGGAGTTCCGGGAGACGGGGAACCGGTGGGTGCGGACGCTGCTCTACGAGCCCATCCCGCCAACGTCCCTGCGCAGGTCCCCGGGACGCCAACGCTAGCCGAACGTCCCGCTATGCCTACACAGCGGCGCGGCGCACGATCTCCTGGGCGTGCTTGAGGATTGGCCCGTCGATCATTTTCCCCTGGTACTGGAACACTCCCGATCCGGCTGATGCTGCGGCATCCAGGAGGGCAACCGCGGCGGCCACCTCGTCTTCCGAAGGTGCGTAGGCCTTGCGGACCACGGCGGCCTGGCTGGGGTGGATGCAGGCCTTCGAACTGAAGCCCGAGGCCACGGCGTCGGCAGCCTCGGCTGCCAGTCCGTCAAGGTCGGGGATGTTGGTGTAGACCGCATCCACCGCTTCCTTGCCGTAGGCGCGGGCTGCCAGCAGGACGGCGGAGCGGGCGTGCAGCGCAACCGCCCGGTAGGCTCCGTCGTCCTTCCGGCTGGACGTTCCACCCAGGGTGGCCAGCAGGTCCTCGGCGCCCCACATCAGGCCCACCACGTTAGGGGCGGCGGCGATGGCAGGCGCATTGAGCACGCCAAGCGCCGTTTCGCACAGGGCAATCACCTGGTAGCCCTCCAGCGCTTTGAGCTGTTCGGCGGATTCGGCCTTGGCCAGCATCACCGTGCGGTAGGGGGTGTGGGCCAGGCAGTGCAGGTCCTTTTCGAAGTCCTCAGTCCCCACGGGATTCACCCTGACAATGGTGCAGCTGGGTTCGAGCTCAGGTTCCACACCGGTGGTTCCCAGCTGGGCCAGGATGGCGCCTCGGGCGCGCTGCTTGTCGGCCGGCGCCACCGCGTCTTCAAGGTCCAGGATCACGGCGTCTGCCCGGGCGGCGGCTTTCTGGTAGCGCTCCGGCCTGTCGGCGGGGCAGAAAAGCAGTGCGGGGCCCATTACGAAAGTCATACCGGCATTGTCCCCTGTCCGGCGTCCTGCGTCTTGGCGTGGGCGTCGCGCGTCCACATGAGGCAGCTGCGGGTGGCCCGGGCCACGACTGTTCCGTCCTGGTTGCGCCCGGTGTGCTCCATGGTCACGATGCCCTGGCCGGGCCGTGAGGAGGAAAGCCGCTTTCCGGTGACGGCTGTCTCCGTGTAGAGCGTGTCTCCGTGGTAGAGCGGGTGCGGGAAGGAGACGTCGGTCAGGCCCAGCTGGGCGATGATGGTTCCCTGGGTGAGCTGGGTGACGGACTGGCCCACCATGGTGGCCAGGGTGAACATCGAGTTCATGAGCCGCTGGCCGAAGGGCTGCCCGGCGCTCCAGGCAGCGTCCAGGTGCAGGGCCTGGGTGTTCATGGTCAGCGTGGTGAAGAGGACGTTGTCGGCTTCGGTCACGGTGCGTCCGGGCCGGTGGGCGTACAGCACGCCCTCCTCCAGCTCGTCGAAGTACAGCCCGCGCTGCTCGATGACCCGCCGGCCGCCGTCGTCCTTTTGCCTGGAAACCGGACCGTTGCCATCCGTCATACGGTCAGTTCCTGGTCTTCCTCGAACAGGTCGGCGCCGGTGGCGGCCACCACATCCTCGAGCGATACGTTGGGGGCCAGTTCGCGCAGCACCAGGCGTGAGGGGCCGCCGTCCTTCACGATGTCAATGACGGCGAGGTCCGTGATGATCCGGTCCACACAGTCCTTGCCGGTGAGGGGCAGGGTGCATTGTTTGACGATCTTCGGATTCCCGTTCCGGTCCACATGCTCCATCATCACGATCACCCTCTTGGCCCCGAACACCAGGTCCATGGCACCGCCCATGCCCTTGACCATCTTGCCGGGGATCATCCAGTTGGCGAGGTCGCCGTTCTCCGCCACTTCCATGGCGCCGAGGACGGCGAGGTCCACGTGGCCGCCGCGGATCATGCCAAAGGATGTAGCGGAGTCGAAGAACGCCGCTCCCCTGTTGACCGTCACGGTTTCCTTGCCGGCGTTGATCAGGTCCGGATCCACCGCGTCGTCCGCAGGGTAGGGGCCGACGCCGAGGATGCCGTTCTCCGAGTGCAGCACCACCTCCACCCCGGCGGGGATGTAGTTGGGGATCAGGGTGGGCATCCCGATGCCCAGGTTCACGTACTGGCCGTTGCGAAGCTCCCTGGCGACCCGCGCGGCGAGTTCGTTGCGCGTCCAGCCCTTCGTTTCGGCGGGGGACGTGGAGTCGCCGGGCCCTGCATGCTGCTGGGAACCGGCCCGCCGGTATTCCGCACGGACGGCCTCGGGGCGCGGCGCTTCAGGGCTGTTCGGATCCATGGTCACGCTCCTGCCTGCTGGTGGCTGCCTGGTGTTCTTCCTCCTGGGCCCGGCGCCGTCAGGGCAACGGTCCGCTTTTCGATCCGCTTCTCCCCGTCCCGGGCCAGGACCACGCGCTGGACGAAGATGCCAGGAGTGTGGATGTGTTCGGGGTCCAGTTCGCCGGGCTCCACGAGTTCCTCCACCTCGGCGATGGTGATCCGGCCGGCCATGGCGCACAGGGGGTTGAAGTTCATGGCGGTGGCATGGAACACCAGGTTGCCGTGGCGGTCGCCCTTCCAGGCGTGCACCAGCCCGAAGTCCGGCGTGAGGGACTCTTCCAGGACGTAGTCCACGCCGCCGAATGACCGCACTTCCTTGGGCGCGGAGGCAACCGCGATGCCGCCGTTGGCGTCGTACTTCTGCGGCAGGCCGCCGTCGGACACCTGCGTGCCCACCCCCGCCTTGGTGTAGAAGGCCGGAATGCCCGCACCACCGGCCCGCAGCTTTTCAGCAAGCGTGCCCTGGGGTGTGAGCACCACCTCGAGCTCACCGGCCAGGTATTGGCGCGCAAATTCCTTGTTCTCGCCCACATAGGAGCTGATGGTGCGGCGGATACGCCCGTCCCGGAGCAGGATGCCCAGGCCCCAGTCGTCCACCCCACAGTTGTTGCTGACGGTCTCCAGACCGGAGGTGCCCGCCCGGTGCAGGGCGTCGATCAGGGCAACCGGAATTCCGCAAAGGCCGAACCCGCCCACCGCCAGCGAGGCGCCGTCCGGGATATCCGCAACCGCCGCGTCGGCGCTGGCAACAACCTTGTCAATCATCAGTGATCCTCTCAGGCCGGTTACGGTCCCAGGTCCTACAGACCCAGTTCGCGGGCGATCAGCATCAACTGGACCTCCGTGGTGCCCTCCCCGACTTCAAGGATCTTGGAATCGCGGTAGTGGCGCGCCACGGTGAACTCGTTGATGAAGCCATAGCCGCCGAATACCTGGGTGGCATCCCGCGCGTTGTCCATGGCCGCCTCGCCTGCGACCATCTTAGCGATGGCCGCCTGGGTCTTGAACGGCTTGCCGGCAAGCATCCGGAAGGCCGCGTCGTAGTACGCCAGGCGGGCGGTGTGGGCCCGGGCTTCCATGCGGGCGATCTTGAACGAAATGGCCTGGTACTTGCCGATGTTCTGCCCGAAGGCGCTGCGTTCCCTCGCATATTTGACCGAGAGGTCCACACAACCCTGGGCTGCGCCGGTGGCCAGCGCCGCAATGGCGATCCGGCCCTCGTCCAGGATGGACAGGAAGTTGGCGTAGCCGCGGCCTTCCACGCCCAGCAGGTTCGCTTCCGGGACGCGGACATCCTTCAGCGTCAGGGGGTGCGTGTCCGATGCGTTCCAGCCCACCTTGTTGTACGGCTTTTCCGCCTTGAAGCCGGGAGTGTCGGTGGGCACCAGGATGGTGGAGATGTCTTTTTTGACGGTGCCGTCCCCGCGTTCCTGCTGCCCGGTTACGGCAGTGACGGTGACCAGCCGGGTGATGTCCGTTCCGGAGTTGGTGATGAACTCCTTGGTGCCGTTGATGACCCAGTTGCCGTCTTCGCGCCGGGCGTGGGTCTTGGTCCCGCCCGCGTCCGACCCGGCCTCGGGCTCGGTAAGTCCAAAGCCTGCGAGCGCCTGGCCGGACGCCAGCATGGGCAGCCACTGCTGTTTCTGCGCGTCCGTGCCGAAGCGGTAGACGGGCATGGCCCCGAGGGACACCCCGGCCTCCAGCGTGATGGCGACGGACTGGTCCACCCGGCCGAGCTGTTCCAGGGCGAGGGCCAGTGCGAAGTAGTCCCCGCCCATGCCGCCGTATTCCTCGGGGAACGGCAGCCCGAAAAGGCCCATCTCGGCCATCTGCTTCACCACTTCGTACGGGAAGCTGTGCTCTTCGTCGTGCTTGGCGGAGACCGGGGCCACCACGTTGTCCGCGAAATCGCGCACGGTGTCGCTGAGGTCCCGGTATTCCTCGGTCAGTTCAAAACCGGTCATGGTCAGGCTCCTTCGCGTTGGATTGCAGCTGCGTCTGTTGCTGTTTCTGTGCTGTCTGTTTTTACGCCGGTGGCAGCGGGATGGATGGTGGCCAGCACCTGGTCGGCCTTCACCAGGTCACCGGTACGGGTGGCCAGGTGGACCGTCCCGGCCAGCGGGGCCACCAGGTGGTGCTCCATCTTCATGGCCTCCACGGAAACCAGGACTTCCCCGGCCTGGACGGCGTCCCCGTCGGCCACCGGGACGGCCACGACCGTCCCGGGCATCGGCGAGCGCACCTCCGGGTCGGCCGCCCCTTCCTGCCGCTGGATGGCGGCCAGCACGCGTTCCAGCCGCGCCTCCCGGGTCAGTACGTCCAGGCGGCAGGACCAGCCGTCGTTGCCGAGGTAGAGCTGTGTGGGGCCGTCGGGCACCGCGTTATCCCACGGTTGGACGGCAGCCCCTGTGGAGTCCGCAGCCAGCCGGTAGCCGTGGTGCTGGCCATCGAGGTCAAGTTCGAGGCCTTGCCGGCTGGACCACTGCAGGGCGGCCGGATGCTGCGGACCGCCGTTGACGGCGACCACGGCTCCGGCTCCCCCATTGGGACTGCCGCCGACCTGCACGGTGGCCACGCCGCCGTCGGGCGTTCCCAGGCTGATCCGGCGTGGTGCCGCTGCGCCGAGCCGCCAGCCGTTCCTGCCCTGCCACGGCCCGCGCCCGGGGCCGGGGCCGGGGGTGTTCTGTGCTTCCAGCGACAGGACGAACAGCGCGGCGGCCACCAGTTCGGGGTTCCCGATGCGCCGGAATTCCAGTCCGGGCAGCTTCCGTTCGATCAGCCCGGTGTCCAGGTGCCCTGCCTTGACGTCGGAGTCGTTGACCAGGAGCCGCAGGTACTCGACGTTGGTCTCGATGCCCAGTGCCGTGTAGCCGGCCAGGGCACCATCCAGGGCGGCCAGGGCGGCGGCACGGTCCCCGGCCCAGGCGATCACCTTGGACACCATGGGGTCATAGTGCGCCGACAGTTCCAGGCCTTCCACCAGCGAGGAGTCCACCCGTACCTGCCCCTGGGTGCCGGCGGGCAGTTCGTCGAGCATCAGCACGGTCCCGGTGGACGGGAGGAAGTTCTTTTCGGGCACCTCAGCGTAGACCCTTGCCTCCACGGCGTGGCCGGAAAGCTCCACGTCCGCCTGGCGGACGGTCAGCTCCCCGCCCGCTGCGATCCGCACCTGCCATTCCACCAGGTCGATGCCCGTGACCATTTCGGTGACGGGGTGTTCCACCTGCAGCCTGGTGTTCATCTCCATGAAGAAGAACTCGTCCGGCGCGTCATCGGAGACCAGGAACTCCACGGTCCCGGCGCCCACGTAGTTCACGCTGCGGGCCGCGTTGCAGGCGGCCTCGCCAATCCGGTCGCGCACTTCGGGGCCGTTGGGCAGGCCCTCGAGCAGGGGCGACGGGGCTTCCTCGATAACTTTCTGGTGCCGCCGCTGGAGGGAGCATTCGCGCTCGCCGAGGTGGATGACGTTGCCGTGGCTGTCCGCCAGCACCTGCACCTCGATGTGCCTCGGGGTGGTCACCAGGCGCTCCAGGAACAGGGTGTCGTCGCCGAATGCGGCGGCGGCGACGCGCCGGGCCGTGGCCAGGGCGGCGGGCAGGTCCGCCTGGTTTTCGACGGCGTGCATCCCCTTGCCGCCGCCGCCCGCGGACGGCTTGATGAGGAGCGGAAAGCCGACGGCGGCAGCAGCCTCCATCAGTTCGCTGTCCGTCATGCCGGGCTTGGCAATGCCGGGGACGACGGGCACGCCGTACCCCGCCACGTGGTTCTTGGCGCGGATCTTGTCACCCATGACGTTCAGCGCTTCAACGCCCGGGCCAATGAACGTGATGCCGGCCTTTTCCAGGGCCCTGGCGAAGTCCACGTTCTCGCTCAGGAAGCCGTAGCCGGGGTGTACCGCTTCCGCCCCGGACTGCCGGCACGCGTCCACGATGGCGTCCGCGTTCAGGTAGCTTTCGGTTGCAACGGCGGGGCCGATCCGCACGGAGGCATCGGCTTCGCGCACGTGCCGGGCGCCGGCGTCGGCATCGCTGTAGACGGCGACCGAACGGATGCCCAGCTGCCGCAGCGTCCGAATGACGCGGCAGGCGATTTCGCCGCGGTTGGCCACCAGCACGGTGCCGAAGAGGGGCTTGCCGTCGGCCGTTGCGGTGGGGATTTCCCCGGTAGTGGCTGTGTTGGTTTGCATGGTCATTGCTGGCTCACATCCGGAAGAGGCCGAAGGAGGTCTCCGGCAGGGGGGTGCGGGAGACGACGTCGAGCGCCAGGCCCAGGACGGTTCGGGTATCGGCGGGATCGATGACGGCGTCGTCCCACAACCGTGCAGTGGAGTAGTAGGGGCTGCCCTGGTCCTCGTACTGCTGCCGGATGGGCGCTTTGAACGCTTCCTCGTCATCGGCCGGCCAGTCCTCCCCCGCCGCTTCATACTGGTCCCGCTTAACGGTTGCCAGCACGCTGGCGGCCTGGTTGCCGCCCATCACCGAGATCCGGGCAGCAGGCCACATCCACAGGAACCTCGGCGAGTAGGCACGGCCGCACATGGAGTAGTTGCCGGCACCAAAGGAGCCGCCGATCACCACGGTCAGCTTGGGGACCCGCGCGGTGGCAACGGCCGTCACCATCTTGGCGCCGTTCTTGGCGATGCCGCCCTGCTCGGCGTCCCTGCCCACCATGAAGCCGGAGATGTTCTGCAGGAACAGCAGGGGGATACCGCGCTGGTCGCACAGTTCAATGAAGTGCGCGCCCTTGAGCGACGACTCGCTGAACAGGACGCCGTTGTTGGCCACGATTCCCACCGGGTGCCCGTGGATCCGGGCGAAACCTGTGACCAGCGTGGTGCCGTAGTCCTTCTTGAACTCATGGAACCTGCTGCCATCCACCAGCCGGGCAATCACCTCGTGGACGTCGTAGGGAGCATTGACGTCCGTGGGCACCGCACCATACAGCCCGTCCGGGTCCACGGCGGGTTCGACGGCGGCCTCCACCTGCCAGGCGGGCGCGGCGGGAGGCGGCAGGGTGGAGACGATGTCCCTGACGATCTGCAGGGCGTGCTCGTCATTTTCGGCCAGGTGGTCCGTCACACCCGAGACCCGGGAGTGCACCTCGCCCCCACCGAGCTCCTCGGCCGTCACGATTTCCCCGATGGCCGCCTTCACCAGCGGCGGTCCGCCCAGGAAGATGGTGCCCTGGTTCCGGACGATGACGGTTTCGTCGCTCATGGCGGGGACATAGGCGCCGCCGGCCGTGCAGGACCCCATCACGGCAGCGATCTGTGGAATTTTGGCGGCTGAGAGACGCGCCTGGTTGTAGAAGATCCGGCCAAAGTGGTCCCTGTCCGGGAAGACCTCGTCCTGCTTGGGCAGGAAGGCCCCGCCCGAATCCACCAGGTAGATGCAGGGCAGGCCGTTCTCCAGCGCGACCTCCTGGGCGCGGAGGTGCTTCTTCACGGTCATGGGGTAGTACGTGCCGCCCTTGACGGTGGCGTCGTTGGAGATGACCAGGACCTGCCGGCCGTGCACCAGGCCGATGCCGGCGATGACTCCGGCACCGGGTGCGTCATCGCCGTACATGCCGTTGGCGGCCAGCGGTGCGATCTCCAGGAACGGGCTGCCCTCGTCCAGCAACTGGTCGATGCGGTCCCGCGGCAGGAGCTTGCCGCGGGCCACGTGCCGCTCGCGCGACTTCCGGGGCCCGCCCAACGCTGCATCCGCCAGCCTCTTCCGCAGTTCGCCGGCGAGCGACAACTGCGCTTCCCGGTTGGCGCGGAAGGACTCGCTTGCGGGATCAAGCCGGGTGGCCAGGGTCTCCATCGACGTTCCGTCCTAAGGGTGGGCCAAGCCGGCCCAAGCCAACTCGGTTAGTGACTAATAACTGAAATTCAGGTTAGTCTCGATTAACTGTGATGTCCAACACACTGCTACCTTGCTAGAATCTGCGGGGTCCAAGGAGGAAAAGTGCGCAGCAATACAGTGCAGCCGGCCCCTGCCACCCAGCCCGTTCCCACAACCCAGTCCGCTCCCACAACCCAGCGCGGCAAGGCCAAGGAGAACCGGCGGCAGGCTTTGCTGTCCGCCGCGGCCTCGTTGTTCGCGCTGAATGGCTTCAACCGCGTTTCGCTGGAGGACCTCGGCGCGGCGGCAGGCGTCAGCGGCCCTGCGGTCTACCGCCACTTTCCCGGCAAGCAGGCCGTCCTGGCCGACCTCCTGGTCACCGTGAGCCAGGAATTGCTGGACGGCGGGCGGCGGGTGGCGCAGAGCACGCCCAATCCCCTGGCTGCCCTGCGCCAACTGGTGGAATTCCAGGTGGATTTCGCGCTCGGAAAACCGGACGTAATCCGGGTGCAGGACCGTGACTTCAGCAACTTGTCGGAGCAGGACCAGTCCGCGGTGCGTACCCTGCAGCGCAGCTACGTGGAGGTCTGGGTGGACATCCTGGGCAAGGTGCACCCCGGCATCGGTGCGGCTGAACTGCGCATGCGGGCCCACGCGACATTCGGCCTGATCAACTCCACGCCGCACTCCGTCCGGCGCCACGGCACCGGATTGGCGGCCGGGGTTGCCCGCCCCCTGCTTGAACGGATGGCACTGGCAGCCCTGATGGTGGACAGCGCACCTACAGCCGAACGGGGCGCCTAGTCCCCCGGTCAGACCATCGTGAGGACCATTCCCGGCTCGGCAAGGATCGCTCCGACGTCGGCCAGGAACCGGGACCCCTGTTCGCCGTCCACCAGGCGGTGGTCAAAGGACAGGCTCAGCGTGAGCACCTGCCGCAGTGCCACCTCGCCCTTGTACTCCCACGGCATGGTCCGCACCGCACCCAGGCCCAGGATCGCCGCCTCCCCCGGGTTGAGGATGGGGGTACCCGCGTCGATGCCAAATACGCCGATGTTGGTAATGGAGATGGTACCGCCGGACAGGTCAGCGGGCTGGGTCTTGCCAGCCCTGGCGGTTTCCGCGAGCGCTGTCAGCGCCTGGGCAAGCTGCGGGAGCGCCATGGCGTCGGCGTCCTTGATGTTGGGGACCATCAGTCCGCGGGGTGTGGCGGCGGCAATGCCCAGGTTCACGTAGTTGAAGGTGACGATCTCCTGGTTGTCCTGGTCCCAGCGGGAATTCAGCGCCGGGTTCCGCCGCACGGCCACCAGGACGGCCTTGGCAGCGAGCGTCAACGGGGTGAGCCTGGTTCCGGAGAACTCCCTGCTGTTCTTGAGTTTCGCCAGCAACTCAAGGCTGGGCGTGACATCCACGGTGAGGAATTCGGTGGCGTGCGGAGCGGTGAAGGCGCTCTGCACCATCGCCGCCGCGGTGAACTTGCGCACGCCCTTGATGGGAGTCCGGGTCTCCCGCTCCCCCGGCCGGGTTCCACCGGCTACCGGCACGGGTCCGGCCGGCGGCGCAGCAGGCTCGCCCCCGTGCCCTGCAAAGTCCTGGACGTCCTCCCGCGTGATCAGCCCGCCGGGACCTGTGCCGTGCACCTGCGCGAGGTCAACTCCCAGGCCTTTGGCCAGTTTGCGGACGGGAGGCGTGGACCGGGGTCGCTCGGCAGGCTGGACATGGCCAACCTGGACATCGGCAGGCCGGGCGGGCTCAACCACCGGCGCCAGGTTCCCGGAAGCCTCCACCGGGGCGAAGTTCCGCGGCCGCCGCGTTGGCCGGCCGGAACCTTCGACGACGGCGCCGTACCCCACCAGGTTGGGTTCCCGTTTCGGCGTCTCCGCTGCGCTTGGAGCTTCCGCGGGGGCCTCCCCCATCCCCGGCGAAAAGGCGCCGGGCGCCTGCGCAGGTGACGCACCGGCGTCGTCCGCCACCTCGAAGGAGACGATCGGCTTGCCCACCTCCACCACGGAACCCGGCTGTTCGTGGAGTTCCTTGATGACGCCGGCAAACGGCGACGGGAGCTCCACCACGGCCTTGGCGGTTTCCACTTCGGCGATGACCTGGTTCAGGCTGACGGTGTCGCCAACGGCCACTTTCCAGCTGAGGATTTCGGACTCCGTGAGTCCTTCACCCAGGTCGGGGAGCCGGAATTCCTTGATCATGGTGGCGCTCATCCTTCCAGCCCGCTCAGGGAATTGGGGCGGCCCAGGGCGCGGTCCACGCCATCGAGGATGCGGTCCAGGCCCGGCAGGTGGTGCATTTCCAGCTTGGAGTACGGGTAGGGAATGTCGAACCCGGTCACCCTCACCGGAGCGGCCTCCAGATGGTAGAAGCAGCGCTCCGTAATGCTGGCCGCCACTTCCGCGCCCAGCCCGCCGGATTGTGCGGCCTCGTGCGTCACCACCAGGCGCCCGGTCTTCCGCACGGACGCCACCACGGGCTCATAGTCCACGGGCGCCAGCGAGCGCAGGTCGATGACTTCAATGGAGATGCCTTCGTCCGCCGCGGCGGAGGCGGCATCCAGGGCCGTCTTGACCAGGGGCCCATAGGCCACCAGCGTGACGTCGCTGCCGTCGGTCAGGACGCGTGCCTTGTCCATGGGCAGGGCGGAACTCGGGTCCACGGACTCGTCAACTTCGCCTTTGTCGTGGTAGCGGCGCTTGGGTTCGAAGTACAGCACGGGGTCGTCGCAGGCGATGGCCTGCTGGATCACGGTGTATGCGTCCTGCGGGTTGGCCACGGTCACCACCCGAAGCCCTGAGGTGTGGGTGAAGTAGGCTTCCGGGGATTCGGAGTGGTGTTCCGGCGAGCCGATGCCGCCGCCGAACGGCACCCTGATGGTGATGGGCATCCTGACCGCCCCGCGGGTGCGGTAGTGGAGTTTTGCCACCTGGCTGACGATTTGGTCGAACGCCGGGTAGATGAAGCCGTCGAACTGGATCTCCACCACGGGCCGGTAGCCGCGGTAGGCCAGGCCTACGGCGGTGCCCACGATGGCGGACTCCGCGAGCGGGGTGTCCACCACCCGGTGCTTGCCGAAGTCTTTTTGCAGGCCGTCCGTCACCCGGAAGACGCCGCCCAGGGCGCCGATGTCCTCGCCGAGGAGGACCACCTTGGAGTCGTTTTCCAGCGACTTGCGCAGCCCGGCATTGATGGCACGGGCAAAGGTCAACTGGGTCATCAGCGTGCACCTTCCTTGGAAACGGCTCCGTCGGGGTCACCGAAGGACGCCAGGTAACGGGCGTAATGGTCCTGCTGGCGTTCCAGCCAGGAATTGGGCGTGCTGTAGACGTGCTTGAAGATGTCCATGGGCTGGGGATCCGGCATGGTGGTGCATCCGCGGCGCATCTCCGATGCAACGGCATCGGCTTTGTCCTTGACCTGCTGCTGCAGCTCCGCGGTCAGGATTCCCTTCCGGTCCAGGAGGCCGGCCAGCCGGGAGATGGGGTCCTTGGCGGCCCAGTCCTCCAGTTCATTGGCGTCCCGGTAACGGGTGGGATCGTCGGCGGTGGTGTGCGGGCCCATGCGGTAGCTGACGGCCTCGATGAAGGTGGGGCCGCCGCCGCGACGGGCCCGGTCCAGTGCCAGCCGGGTGGCAGCCATGACCGCCAGGACATCGTTTCCGTCCACCCGCAGGCTGGGGATGCCGAAACCCGTGGCCCGGTCCGCGAGCTGGATGTGGGACTGCAGCCGTACGGGCTCGGAGATGGCCCAATGGTTGTTGGTGCAGAAAAACACCACCGGGGCCTGGAAGCTGGCGGCGAACACCATGGCCTCGTTCAGGTCGCCCTCACTGGTGGCACCGTCCCCGAAGTAGGTAACGGCCACGGCGTCGGCGCCGTCATTCTGGATCCCCATGGCGTAGCCCGTGGCGTGCAGGGTCTGGGCGCCGATGATGATCTGCGGCGTTGCCATGTTGATGCTGTACGGGTCCCAGCCGCCGGAGGCGTTCCCCCGCCACACCCGGAGGAGGTCGGTCAGGTCAACACCGCGGCAGTACGCCACTCCGTTCTCGCGGTAGCTGGAGAACACGAAGTCGTCCGCCCGCAACGCCCTTCCGGACCCTATCTGGGCTGCCTCCTGGCCCAGGAGCGGGGGCCACAGGGCCAGTTCACCCTGCCGCTGCAGGGCCGTGGCCTCCACATCGATCCGGCGGATGACGGTCATGTCCTCGAAGAGGGAGCACAACTGATCGTCGGTAATGTCCCGGACCCAGAAATCAAACTCCGGGTGGCTGATGCGCTCACCTGACGGGGTGATCAGCTGGAGGAGTTCCGGTCCGGCTGCGCCGGGGGTTTTCGCGCTTTCGGGGGTTTTTGCGCCGCCAGGGCCCGTTTCGTCTGTAGACACGATTGCCGCAACCTTCGTACGTCGTTGACCCGTGGTTTGCGGACTTTTGGCCCTGCCGCCACCGGCCTTCCGGGCGTCATTGCCCCAGATACTGTGACCCTACTCACAATGCCCAACGGGTACAACCACTGCGGCGCTTATTGAGCAGGATGCCCTGTCTGGAGAGCTGGCACCGTGCTAGCGTTGCGCATTATGCGAGCTTTGGATGGCACTGACACCCGCCTGTTGTCGGCACTCGCGCAGGATCCCCGCCGCACCGTGGTGGCCCTCGCGCAGAAGCTGGGCCTGTCCCGCAATACCGTCCAGGCGCGCATGGCCCAGCTGGAAAAGAAGCACGTCTTCCTGTCCTTTGAACGGCGCATCAATCCCGTGGCCCTGGTGTATCCGCTCATGGCTTTCATCTCCGTCCACGTGCAACAGCAGAGGCTCGGGCAGCTGGCGGAGGACATTGCCGCCATCCCCGAGGTGCTGGAAGGTTACGGGCTGACAGGATCAGCGGACCTGCTGCTGCGCGTGGTGGCCAGGGATGCAGAGGATCTCTTCCGTATCAACGGCAAGATCCTGGCCTGTGATGGCGTGGAGCGGGCTGACACCGCCCTGGCGATGGGTGAGTTGATCCCCTTCCGGGTGCAGCCCCTGCTGGACCGCGGCTCGGAGGGCGCATAGCGCAGGCACCGGACCTTCCGCGCGGCGCTGCACGCACGACGGCGGCGGGCAGGGTTATAGGCTGGATTCCGTCATATGCCGGGCCGGGAGAGGCCCGGGCCAGTACGCCGGCGCCACAGCGCCTGTCAGACGAGAGGCCTCCCTTTTGAGCAGTCCCCAGGATCCGTACCGGCAGGGCCGGGCGGGCTACACGCCACAGCAGTTTCCAGCACTGCCGGAGCAGCCCGCCCCGTTCGGCCTCCCGGGGGAACCGCCCCGGCAGCGGAGCCGGCGGAGGCTGTGGATCATCCTTGGCAGCATCGGCGGGGTGCTGCTCCTGGTGATCCTCGGCGTCGTCATCCTGGTGAACGTCGTGGGAAGCGCCACCAACCAGGCCAGGGGCCTGGCGGACGGCTTCACCAGGAAAGTCATCGCCGGCGACACCTCCCGCGCCTATGACGAATACCTTGACCCGGCCCTGCAGAAGCAGCTTTCCAAGGAGGCCTTCATCTCAGGGGTGAAGAGCCTGGAGATGGACAGTTCCTGCCAGCCCGCCTACAACGAGCTCAAGGTGGCCACCGACAACGGGATGAAGTCGGCCGAGGTAGTGGGCCAGATCAGCTGCACCGGCAAGAAGGTGGACCTCGCCTACCGCTTCGAAGGCACGGACCGGCTGCTGATGACCAACATCAAACTGCGGCCGGCAGCCTAGCCGGACGGCCGGCGCCCCGGGCAGCGGGGCACCGATCGGGAAAGTGGAAAGGGTACTGATCTTTTTACCCATCCATGCGCGGCCATGATCCGAATCGCTTCCGAGGGTCCCGACCAGGGGCCTGTTTATCCGGCGGGAACTGCTGCCCGCCCTATCGGAAGGAACCGGCCATGCGCAACTCACCCAACCGCCTCGTCGCCACCGTTTTCGGAGCCGTCTACCTGCTGGTGGGCCTCCTGGGCTTCGCTGTCACGTCCGGCGTCGGTTTCGCCGCCACCGAAGGCGCGAACCTCATCATCTTCGAAGTCAATCCGCTGCACAACGTCATCCACCTGGCCATCGGCGCCGCGCTGCTCTTCGCCGGGCTTCGCGGAACGGCCACCGCCCGAACCGTGAACGCCACGGTAGGCGCCGTCTACCTCCTGGTGGGCATCGTGGGTCTGTTCCTGCTCAACTCGCCGCTGAACATCATCGCCCTGAACGGCGCCGACAACGTCCTGCACCTCGCCAGCGCCGTACTCCTCCTCGGCGTGGGCCTGTCGCTGGACAAGTCCCCGGCCACCGCAAGGGCTTAGCCGTGGCGGTCCCGGTACCGGTCCGGCCGATGGCGCCGGACCAGCCAGGCCTGCAGGCAGGCAGTGCTGTTCGACTCGTCACCGGGTTTGCGGGCTTTGGTGCGGGATCGGTCAACCTCGCCATTTCGTCCAGTATCTTTTCGGCAGCAGCGGGACCTGCGGCCACCCCAGCGGTTGCCGCAGGTGTTGCGGCCGGGGCCTGGGGGCTGATGCTGCTCGCCGCTGCCGTGGTGTTCCTGGCAAGGGACCGGCTGCCGGGCGGCCGGAAGTCGCGGTATGTGCTGGCCGGTGCAGCCGCCGTCCACCTGGCCGCGATGGCATCACCTCCCGTTGCCGGCCCGGCCTCGGGCCTCAGCCTGACCCACCTTTCGGCGTTGCTGCTCACGCTGATGATCCTCGCGTCGCTCGGGTGGCTCCAGCGCGAACGGCAGCACCGCGAACCGCGGGTTCCGGCCGCAGGGGCCGGAGGGCGGCCGGGCCGGCTGTTGCTGGGAGCTTTCGCCGGCGCCGTCCTGGTGGCAGGGATTGCGACGCCGGGCCTCGCCGCCTCGACGGCCGGCCAGTACGCCGTCCCGCACGGCGGGCACGGGAACCCGGCGCCGGGCGGCCACCACCAGCACTGAATCCCCCTTCCGGGAAACCGCGCGGGGGCGGCAAACGCAAAGAGCCTCCAGGCCGCGGTATGCGGCTGGAGGCTCTTCGCTGTTATGCCGACGCTGCCGGCATATCCACCAGTGGCCAGCCAGTTAGTGGTCCGGCTGTCAGTGGTCCACGGCCTTTTCGGCTCCGATGCCCGTGAGCGAGCGGACTTCCATTTCCGCCTGCTTCGCGGGGTCTTCCGTCCTCTTGTCCAGGGTGGTGCCCAGCCAGCCCAGGAAGAAGGCCAGCGGAATGGACACAATGCCCGGGTTGCTGAGCGGGAAGAGGGCGAAGTTGGCCCCGGGGATCATTGAGGTCTTCGCACCGGAAACCACCGGGGAGAACACGATGAGCAGGATCGCCGCGGCCAGGCCGCCGTACATGCTCCACACGGCGCCCTGGGTGGTGAACTTCCGCCAGAACAGCGAGTAGATGATGGTGGGCAGGTTGGCTGAAGCGGCGACGGCGAAGGCCAGCGCCACCAGGAAGGCAACGTTCTGGCCGTTGGCGAAGATACCGCCCAGGATGGCCAGGATGCCGATTACCACCACGGTGCGCCGGGCCACCCGGACTTCAGTCGCCGCGTCGGCCTTGCCCTTGGCGATGACGTTGGCGTAGATGTCATGCGCAAAGGATGCGGCAGCCGTGATGGTCAGGCCTGCCACCACCGCCAGGATGGTGGCGAAGGCGACAGCGGAGATGAAGCCGAGCAGCAGCGGCCCGCCCAGGTGGAAGGCCAGCAGCGGGGCGGCAGCGTTGACGCCGCCCGGGGCGCCCTTGATGGTGTCCGGACCCACCAGGGCCGCAGCACCGTAGCCCAGCACCAGGGTGAACAGGTAGAACAGGCCGATCAGCCAGATGGACCAGACCACGGACTTGCGCGCTTCCTTGGCCGTGGGCACCGTGTAGAAGCGCATCAGGACGTGCGGCAGGGCTGCCGTGCCCAGGACCAGCGCCAGGCCCAGGGACATGAAGTCCAGCTTGGAGGTCTCGGTCTTGCCGTACTGCAGGCCCGGGTTGAGCACGGCCGGGTTGTTGGCCGTCTCCACCGCGCCGCCCAGCAGGGCGGAAAGGTTGAAGCCGTAGATGGCCAGGACCCACAGGGTCATGACTGCGGCGCCTGCGATCAGCAGCATGGCTTTGATGATCTGGACCCAGGTGGTGCCCTTCATGCCGCCGATCAGGACGTACATGATCATGAGGGCGCCGACGACGACGATCACCAGCGCCTGGCCGCCCCAGTCGCTGATGCCCAGCAGGAGCGAAATCAGGCTTCCCGCACCGGCCATCTGGGCCAGCAGGTAGAAGAAGCAGACGGCCAGGGTGGAGATGGCGGCCGCGATCCGCACCGGGCGCTGCTTCAGCCGGAAGGAGAGCACATCGGCCATGGTGAACTTGCCGGTGTTGCGCAGCAGTTCGGCCACCAGCAGCAGCGCCACCAGCCAGGCCACCAGGAAGCCGATGGAGTACATGAAGCCGTCATAGCCGTTGATGGCGATGGCACCGGTGATGCCCAGGAAGGATGCTGCCGACAGGTAGTCGCCGGCGATGGCGGTGCCGTTCTGCGAGCCCGTGAACGAACGCCCGGCAGCGTAGTAGTCGGCGGCAGTTTTGTTGTTGCGGCTGGCGCGGAACACGATCACCATGGTCACGGCCACGAACAGGCCGAAGATGCCCATGTTCAAAAGGGTGGTTTCCTTGAGGGCGGCAACGTCCACCGCGGCTGGGATTGCGATCATTTGTTGGCTCCGCCCACTCGGTTTCCGTTCTTATCGAATTCGTGGCCCTCGATCTCATGCCTGATTTCCGAGGCGATGGGGTCCAGTTTCCGGTTCGAGTAGTGGACGTACCAGCCGGTGATGGCAAAGGTCGAGATGAACTGGAGCAGGCCCAGGATCAGGCCCACGTTGATGTTGCCCCAGACCTTGGTGGACATGAACCCCACCGCGTAGTCGGCGAGCAGGACATAGGCGAAGTACCACAGCAGGAAGGCCACTGCCATGGGGAAGACAAAGCTGCGGTGACGCCTGCGCAATTCCTGGAACTGCCCGGTCGACTGGACCTGCTCGAAGTCCACGGACGCCGCTGCGTCCGGAGTATGGGCATCATTACCCATGATTCCTCCTCATTGAGTTGCCGGTACACACCGGGCGGCAGGCCCTGGGACGAAGGCCCCGGACTGGGGCTTCGGACAGGGACACTGCGCAGAGGCACTGCACAGGAACACCGCAGATGTGACACCAATCACTCTGCCGCTGCCGGCCTGCCCGTTCCAGAACTTCGCCGCCCACGGTCGCTCAACGGTTGCGATGCTGCGGCAAACGGCACCCGCCGCTACGCTGGGCACCATGCCGGACTCCCCCCTCCTCACCGCTGCGGCCGTTGCGGTGATCGCCATGGCCATTGCCGTCGTCGTCGGCGTGGGCCTGAAGGTGCTCCGCTCCTTCAGGGACCTTGGCACTGACGCCGAGCGCGCCACCTACCACACGCTCCACGCGGCATCCCAGGCCGGGCAGCACCTGCGCCGCGGCCTGAACCCGGCCGGCGCTGCCAAAGCCAGCCGGCAGCTGCGCACCCTCCTGGGCTGCGACGCCCTGGCGATCACGGACACGTCCGGCGTGCTGGCCTGGGACGGCGGCGCCGAGGACATCCGGCCGCACCTGATGGAACTCGCCGCAGGGGTCCTTTCGTCGGGCCGGACCGCTGTCCTCTCCGCAGGCGTGGACGGAACCGGCGGCCGCCTTGCCGGCGTCATCGCCCCGGTGCGGGCCGGCACCCGTATAGTCGGCGCCGTGGCCGCCTTCGCTCCTTCCGCCGGGGCGGGCCTGGTCAGGGCGACGGGGGAAGTGGCCGACTGGGTGGCGGTGCAGGTGGAGCTCGCGGAATTGGACGCGTCCCGCACCCTGCTGATGGAGGCGGAAGTGCGGGCGCTGCGTGCCCAGATCAGCCCGCACTTCATCTACAACTCACTGAACGCCATCGCGTCGTTCATCAATACGGACCCTGAACGGGCCAGGGAGCTGGTGGTGGAGTTCGCGGACTTCACCCGCTACTCCTTCCGCCGGCACGGCGACTTCACCACCCTCGCAGAGGAGCTTCGCTGCATCGACCGCTACCTGCTGCTGGAACGGGCCCGGTTTGGTGAGCGCGTGCAGGTCAGCCTGCGCATCGCCCCCGAAGTGCTCAGCACCGTCATCCCCTTCCTCAGCCTCCAACCACTGGTCGAGAACGCCGTCCGGCACGGGCTCGAGGCCAAGGCGGGGCCCGGTCATATCAGCATCACCGCCGAGGACGCCGGCGCATTCGCGGAAGTCACCATTGAGGACGATGGCGTGGGAATGGACCCGGAGCAGCTCCGGTCGGTGCTGGCGGGGCATGCGGACGGGGACCACGTGGGGCTGCGGAACGTCGATGCCCGCCTCCGGCAGGTGTACGGCAACGACCATGGACTGGTGGTGGAAACCGCGCCCGGTGAGGGAACGCTGATCACCATGCGGGTGCCAAAGTCCCAGCCCGGGCACGATGCGTGAGGCGGCCGCTGCAGCTGGAAGTACCCTAGGAGAATGATTAACGTCCTCGTCGTTGATGATGAGCTGCCCGCCGTTGAGGAACTGGCGTTCCTGCTGGGCAGGGACGAACGCATCGGCAAGGTGCTGCGGGCGACGTCCGGCGCTGAAGCACTCACGGCCCTGTCCGCCGGGAGCATCGACGCCGTCTTCCTGGACATCCATATGCCCGCCGTGTCCGGCCTGGACATCGCCGGCGCCATCGCCCGGAGCAGCAATCCCCCGGCCGTTGTCTTTGTCACCGCCGACGAGGAGCACGCCCTGGCGGCGTTCGAACTCGCCGCCGTGGACTACCTGCTCAAGCCGGTGCGTGCCGAGCGCCTGGCCCGCTCCGTGGGGCGGATCAGTGAACTGCGCGACGGCGGCGCGGCACCGGAGATGATCACGGTTGACCAGGGCGGGACCACCAGGATGATCCGCCGCGACGACGTCACCTACGTCCAGGCGCAGGGGGACTACGCGCGGCTGCACACCGCCGATGCCAGCTACCTCATCCGGGTGCCGCTGGCCGACCTTGAACAGCAATGGGCGGACGCCGGCTTCATCCGCACCCACCGCTCCTACCTGGTGGCACTGAAGCATGTGTCCTCAATGAAGCTGGCGGCCGACGGGCCGCGCGTCACGGTGGCGGGCGCGGGCCTCCCCATCAGCAGGCGGCACCTGCCCACCGTGCGGGAAAGGCTGGAGGCCACCAGGATCAGGCCGCACGCATGAGCCGCGTCCGGGTCACCGCACCGCACGCTTTCCCCCGGTCCCCGGCGCAGGGCGGGCGGCGTTCGCTCGAATCGCGTGAAGCCGCACAGGATTCCGAGGTGGGTCAGGTGTTCGTCCGCTCCCTCATCAGGTCCCAGCTGCGGCTTGCCCTGGTGGTGGCGGGCGGCTTCCTGCTGATCCTTGCCGCTTTCCCGTTGATCCTTGTGGTGGTTCCCGGCCTGGCCGAAACCCGGATCGGCGGCCTCCCGTTCGGCTGGCTCCTGCTGGGGGTTGGGATCTACCCGGTGATCGGGTTGAGCGCCTGGCTGTACGTCAGGACTGCGGCGCGCAACGAGGCCCGCTACCGGGACCTGGCCGGCGAACCATGAACACGCGTTCGCACCACAACCCGGTGAGGTACGGGTGAATGCCGGCGTCGCCATGGCAGCCGTGGCGGTGGTGTCCCTTGCCACGGCCATTATTGGTTTCTACGGGCTGCGGATCTCACGCACCACGGGGGACTTCTACGTTGCCTCGCGCACCGTGCGGCCGTGGTGGAACGCGTCGGCGATCGGCGGCGAGTACCTGTCCGCCGCCAGCTTCCTGGGCGTGGCCGGGCTCATCCTGCTGTCCGGGACAGACGCGCTTTGGTTCCCGGTGGGATACACCGCCGGCTACCTGATGCTGCTGCTCTTCGTCGCCGCGCCGCTGCGGCGTTCGGGCGCCTACACCATCCCGGACTTTACCGAATCACGGCTCTCTTCCAGGACGGTGCGGAGGGTTACCAGCCTGGTGGTGGTCGTGGTGGGGTGGCTGTATATCGTCCCGCAGCTCCACGGAGCGGCCCTGACCATCCACATCGCCACGGGCCTGCCGTCCTGGGTGGGTTCCGTGGCCGTCGTGGTGGTGGTTTGCCTGACGGTGGTGGCGGGCGGAATGCGGTCCATAACCTTTGTCCAGGCGTTCCAGTACTGGCTCAAGCTGACCGCCCTGGCCGTGCCCATCCTGTTCATCATCTTCGTGCTGGCGGGCCACGGGGCCCAGCCGCAGTCCGCGCCGGCGGTCAACCCCACGGACCTGGCACCCGCCGGGCTGTACCAGAACGTGTCCCTGCTGGTGGCCCTGCTGTTCGGCACCCTGGGGCTGCCGCACGTGCTGGTGCGTTTCTACACCAATCCGGACGGGCACTCGGCGCGGCGCACCACCCTGATCGTCCTGGGCCTGCTGTCCGTGTTCTACCTCTTCCCCACGGCCTACGGCCTGGTGGCCCGCATGTACGCACCCGGCCTGGCCCGTTCCGGACAGCCGGACGCCATGGTCCTGCGGCTGCCGGGTGAACTCGTCGGCGGGATGCCCGGGGACCTGCTCTCTGCCCTGGTGGTGGCGGGCGCCTTCGCCGCGTTCCTGTCCACCACGTCGGGCCTGGTGGTGTCGCTTGCCGGCGTCATCAGCCAGGACGTCCTGGGCGGCAGCGTCCGCGGTTTCCGCCTCGCCGCCGTCGTGTCCGCCGTCGTCCCCCTTGGCTTTGCCTTCATGACGGGATCCCTGGCACTGGCCGGCAGCGTGGGCCTGGTCTTCGCCTTCACCGCCTCCACCGTGTGCCCGGTCCTGCTGCTGGGCATCTGGTGGCGCGGCCTGACCGACGCCGGGGCCATCGCCGGCATGCTGACCGGCGGGGTGCTGTGCGGCGGGGCAATGATTGCGGGCTCCGTGACCGGTTCGGTGCAGACACCCGCGTGGCTCGCGCAGCCTGCGGCGTGGAGCGTGCCTGCCGCCTTCGCCGTCATGGTCATCGTGTCCCGGGCCACCTCCCACCGGGTTCCCGCCACGATGCCGCGGATCATGACCCGCCTCCATACCCCGGAGCGGCCGCTGGCCACCGAACGGGGGCCGGGAGGACAATAACGCCATGTCCACCCAGGACGGCGGTACGTCCGACCAGCATGGTGCAGTTCCGGCCTCCGTGCGTGCGCAGCTGCTCGCCACGGAACACTGGGGCCTGCTGGCATCCCGCAGCACGGCCCAAGGCGAGGTACTGACCCGCATCAGCATGTTCCTCACCTTTACGTCGGCAAGCCTGGTCAGCGTGGCGCTGGTGGGGCAGGCCACAGGGTTTTCGGATGCCTTTGTCCTGCTGGCCGTGGTTATTCTCTTCATCGACGTGGCGATCGGGCTCCTGACCCAGCTCCGGGTCATGAACGTGGCGCACGAGGACCTCATGTACGTCACGGCAATGAACAGGTTGCGGGCTGCCTACGTGGACCTTGATCCGGGAGTGGCACCGTACCTGATGGCTGCGCACCACGACGACGAGCCAGGCTCCCGGCAGACGTACTACTTCTTTGGGGGCAGGGGCAGCTTCAGCCATGTGGCGGGCAGCAGCATGATCTTCATGGCGACGGCGAACGCCGCCTTGATTGCCATCCTTTCGGGCCTGCTGGTGACTCTGGCCGGAGCGGGTATGGCGGCAGCCCTTGTGGCGGGCGCCGCATGCGGTGCAGGGTTCCTCGGCGTGGCCGCCGTGAAGGGGTACAGGGGCTATCGCGATGTATGGCGTCGTTTTGCGCCGCTCTCCCCCACTCCGCCGCGGGACCGGGAATAGCGGCTGCGGGGCGTGGCCCCGTCAGTCGATGGCAGCCATCAGTTCGACGACGCGGTCCAGGAAGGCATCCACTTGGGATTCCTCGTAGCCATCCTGGCCAACCGCCGGGCGGAAGACTGCGCGGCGCACGCTGTCCACGCTCAACGGCTTGTCCTGTTCGAGGTAGGCGACAAGTTCGTGGCACAGCCGGTCGACGTCGGCCGTGTTGTAACTGCGGGCCTTCTTCTTGGTGGGCCGGCGGAAGCGGTCACCGTCCGGCCGGTGCAGCCGTCCCCGGAGGATGCCGGAGAGGCTTCCGATCTCGCGCAGCCAGGCTTCCTCGCCCTGGGCCGCGATGAGCTCATCCCGTTCCCGGCGGGCGAAGGCGTCCTCCAGCCGGTCCAGTGCGGCGTCCACGACGGCCGCGGAGTAGCCGCCCTTGACGGGGTCGAAGGACACGGCCCTGACATCGGCGCTGTTGACGGGGTCGGTGGCGGCATGGGGTGTTTCCAGCGAGACCCGCGCCCGCTGCAGGAACTCGTCCACCTGCTTGGCGTTGTACCCGTACTCACTGCGCTGCACGCGCTCAAAGGACGCAGGGATTTGCCGATGAATGTCCAATGCCACTTCGATTCCTTCAATGCTCTTCAGCCGTAGTGCTTCCGCACCAGTCTAGGATGCCGGGGTTGCTTCAGCCGCCCGGGCCCTTTTTATGTCGGACGCCCGGTTGTGCCGGGACTGATGGGTTATGCGCCGGCCACGAGCCCGTACAGGATGAAGGCCACGGGCGAGGCGAAGACGATGGAGTCCAGCCGGTCCATGACACCCCCGTGTCCGGGCAGGATGCTGCTCATGTCCTTGACGCCCAGTTCACGCTTGACCATGGATTCGCCAAGGTCACCGGCTGTGGCCGCGGCAACGGTTCCCACCGCCAGCACCACTCCTACCCACCAGGGCTTGTCCAGCACGAAGATGGCAGCCAGCACGCCGATCAGCATGGCGCCCGCCGCGGACCCTGCGAATCCCTCCCAGGATTTCTTGGGGCTGATCTTCGGCGCCATGGGGTGCTTGCCGATGGACGCGCCCACGAGGTAGCCGAACGTGTCGTTGGAGACCACCAGCAGCAGCATGACGGCAATCTCCCACGCACCGATGGGGGCGGCGCCGCCGGGCCAAAGCCCCAGCGGCGTGGTACCGGCCGCATGCAGCGGCAGTGCCGCGAAGCTGATGAAGAACGGTACCCAGCCCAGCGTGAAGACACCGGCGAAAATGCTGTTGGCCGATCCGGCGGCGCTTTCGATCGACCGCCACAGCAGGACTGCCACGGCGCTGAGGAGCAGGGCAAACAGTTGGCTCTCGATGCCGCCGAAGTAGGCGGCGAAAGGCAAGGCCACCGTGCCGGTCATGACCGGCACGATGGGCATCCTGGTCCCGTTGTGCTCCAACGCCCGGTAGATCTCCCACACGCCAAAAACGGCGAAGGCCGCGACGATGGCTACGAAAGCCAGCGGGATGAACAGCAGGCCGCCCAGGACGGCAAGCAGCATCGCCAGGCCCACCACGACGGCGGCGGGCAGGTTCCGCCCGGCCTTTGGCGTCGGGTTGCTCCTGGGCTGCTTCCCCCGTGTGCGCGCCCTGGGTGCGGGGGCCTGATCTGCCTGGCCCATCAGACTTCGAGCAGCTCTGCTTCCTTGCGCTTGAGCAGCTCGTCGATGCCGTCCACGTGTGCCTTGGTGAGGCTGTCCAGTTCCTTTTCGGCGCGGGTGCCTTCGTCTTCGCCGGCCTCGCCGTCCTTCACCAGGCGGTCAAGGGTCTCCTTTGCCTTGCGGCGGATGTTGCGGATGGAGATCTTGGCGTCTTCGCCCTTGGTCTTGACGATCTTGACGTATTCCTTGCGGCGTTCCTTGGTCAGCTCCGGGATGGTGATCCGGATGACGTTGCCGTCGTTGGACGGGTTGGCGCCGACCTCGGAATCGCTCAGTGCGCGTTCGATGTCGCGCATGGCGGACTTGTCGAACGGGGTGATCAGGATGGTCCGGGCGTCCGGGATGGCGAAGGAGGCCAGCTGCTGCAGCGGGGTGGGAGAGCCGTAGTAGTCCACCAGGACCTTGTTGTAGAGGCCGGGATTGGCGCGACCGGTACGAATGGAGGCGAAGTCTTCCTTGGCTACCTCAACCGCCTTGTCCATCTTCTCTTCGGCCTCAAGCAAGGTATCTTCGATCACGGTCTCTCCTGACGGTTCTGGTGCAGTCCGGGGCGCCGGTTCCCTGCACTCACGTGGTTCTTTGTTGCCGTTTCCGTCCCCGCCGGGAGGGGCGGGGACGGAACTGTCCTGGAATCATCCTAGCCGGAGCTAGGCAGTGACCAGCGTGCCCAGCTTTTCGCCGAGGATGGCGCGGGTGACGTTGCCTTCACCCTCCATGCCGAAGACCACCATGGAGAGGTTGTTGTCCTTGCACATGGTCATGGCCGTCTGGTCCATGACGCGGATGTCGCGGCGCAGCGCATCGTCGTAGCTCAGGGTCTCCAGGCGTTCCGCGGTGGGGTCCTTCTTGGGGTCTGCGGTGTACACGGCGTCCACCCCGCTCTTGGCCATGAGGACCACGTCGGCATGCACCTCCAGGGCCCGCTGGGCTGCCACGGTGTCGGTGGAGAAGTAGGGCAGGCCGGCGCCGGCGCCGAAGATGACCACGCGGCCCTTCTCCATGTGGCGGATGGCACGGCGCGGAATGTAGGCCTCGGCCACCTGGCCCATGGTGATGGCACTCTGGACGCGGGTTTCCACGCCCGCCTGCTCCAGGAAATCCTGCAGTGCAAGGCAATTCATGACCGTGCCCAGCATGCCCATGTAGTCGGCGCGGGATCGGTCCATGCCGCTCTGGGACAGTTCGGCGCCGCGGAAGAAGTTACCGCCGCCCACCACGATGGCCACTTCCACCTGCGGGACGGCCGCCGCAATCTGCTTGGCGACGTCGCGGACGGTCTCGGGGTCGACACCGAGTTTCCCGCCGCCGAAGACCTCGCCGGAAAGCTTCAGGAGGACCCGCCGCTTGTTCTTCTCGGAATGGATGACAGTGTTGACGGCTTCCATGATGCCTTCCCGTTGATGACTCTGAAAAAAGGGTATCCTGCCGGATCCTGTGGTCGGAACCGGCCGCGCTCCATGTGGACTGCGCGCATGCAAAAGGGGCGGCCACCGAAGTGGCCACCCCCTTGCGGAATCGACTAGGAGCCGACGCGGAAACGCGTGAACGCGGTTCCCTTGACACCGGCCTCTTCGAGGATCTGTGCCACGGACTTCTTTGCGTCCTTCGCGAATGCCTGGTCAACCAGGACCTCGCCCTTGTAGAAGCCCGTCACGCGGCCTTCCACAATCTTGGTGAGGGCAGCTTCGGGCTTGCCTTCGGCCTTGGCGGTCTCCTCGGCAATGCGGCGCTCGGACTCAACGAGTTCGGCAGGAACGTCCTCACGGGTGAGGTAGTTCGGAGCCATGGCGGCGATGTGCACGGCGACGTCGTGGGCGGCGGTGGCGGCGGCTTCGCCTTCACCGTCGACAGCGAACAGGACGCCAACCTGGGCCGGGAGGTCCTTGGAGGTCTTGTGCAGGTAAGCGTCAACCGTTGCACCCTCGATGCGGGAGATGCGGCGGACAACAACCTTCTCGCCCAGGACTGCGCCCTCTTCGATGACGACCTCGGACAGCGGCTTGCCGTCGACCTCGGTGGCCAGCAGGGTTTCGAGGTCGGCGGCGCCGGACTCGACGGCGACGGCCAGGACCTTGTCGGCCAGCTGGATGAACTTGTCAGCCTTGGCAACGAAGTCGGTCTCGCAGTTGACCTCGATCATGACGCCGACGCCATTGCTGACCTTGGCGGCCACGAGGCCTTCAGCGGTGGAGCGGCCTTCGCGCTTGGTAGCGCCCTTGAGGCCCTTGATGCGGATGATCTCGATGGCCTTCTCGGCGTCACCGTTGGCTTCGTCAAGAGCCTTCTTGACGTCCATCATGCCGGCGCCGGTGCGCTCGCGCAGGGCCTTGATGTCCGCGGCAGTGTAGTTCGCCATGTGAACCCCTCTGTCTAGAAAATGTGTGGTGGTGTACGGACCGACAGGACGGCGGCCCACAAGGTGGGCTGCCATCCTGTCAGCAGTTCCGGCTGCGGACAGCGCGGAAAATCCGGATTTAAGTTGTGTTACTTGGCGTCTTCGGCGGGAGCCTCGGCGGCGGCCGGAGCTTCGGCTTCTTCAGCCGGAGCAGCGGGGGCTGCAGCAGCTTCCTCGGCCTTGCTGCCTTCGAGGAGCTCGCGCTCCCACTCAGCCAGCGGCTCTTCCGGAGCTTCGGTGGCGCCCGTGCCGCGGTTGTTGCGGGCGATCAGGCCCTCGGCAACGGCGTCGGCGACAACGCGGGTCAGGAGGTTCACGGAGCGGATGGCGTCGTCGTTGCCCGGGATCGGGAAGTCGACTTCGTCCGGATCGCAGTTGGTGTCCAGGATGGCCACAACCGGGATGTTCAGCTTCTTGGCCTCGTCAACGGCGAGGTGTTCCTTCTTGGTGTCCACGACCCAGAGCAGGGACGGAGCCTTGGTCAGG
Source organism: Arthrobacter sp. NicSoilB11 (assembly GCF_019977375.1). Classification (NCBI taxonomy): domain Bacteria; kingdom Bacillati; phylum Actinomycetota; class Actinomycetes; order Micrococcales; family Micrococcaceae; genus Arthrobacter; species Arthrobacter sp. NicSoilB11. The sequence goes on along the minus strand of NZ_AP024657.1, from coordinate 1,559,784 downwards.
TTGCGGATACCGCCCAGGTTGGACTCCAGCTTGGTGAGCTCGCGCTTGAGGAGCAGCAGCTCCTTCTTGGTGTACGCGGAGCCGGCGACGTCGTCGAAGTCGATCTCTTCGAGTTCCTTCATGCGCTGGATGCGCTTGGCGACGGTCTGGAAGTTGGTCAGCATACCGCCGAGCCAACGCTGGTTGACGTAGGGCTGGCCCACGCGGGTGGCCTGCTCGGCAATTGCTTCCTGGGCCTGCTTCTTGGTGCCGACGAAGAGCACGGTGCCGCCGTGGGCAACAGTGGCCTTGACGAACTCGTAGGCACGGTCGATGTAGGACAGCGACTGCTGAAGGTCGATGATGTAGATGCCGTTGCGCTCGGTGAAGATGAAGCGCTTCATCTTCGGGTTCCAACGGCGGGTCTGGTGTCCAAAGTGGACGCCGCTGTCAAGCAGCTGGCGCATGGTTACGACGGGCATTCCGACGCTCCTTATTTTCCGGCAGGTCATTCATGAGAAAACCCGGAGGCTTCTTACCCTGCCAATAGTTGACGGTTGATTAGCGTGGCCCGGGCGGGCCGTGCTCCTGGCATCCACCGCCCTTCCCATCAGGACCAAAGCCTGACCGCAGGAAGCGCAGTCCTCCGTGCACGACACCGGGGCGTCGGCAGCCGGAGGGCTGGATGCGCGTAGTCAGCCGCCGCTCCCCCACACTTCTGAATGAGATGTGCCGACGCAATCCGGACAGGGGCATGTACCGCGGGGGTAAACCACTGGGACGGGAAGCGTTGAGGGCGCAGCAAACTGCTCCATCAAGTGTACTACAGGCGTCCCCTTCCACCGGACACCCGGCGCTGCCGGCGCACGCCGCCAGGTGGTTGTCCACATAGGCGGAAAATGCCCTGCCGGTACCACGCGCGGCCGGGCAGGCTGGTCCCATGAAACCACCGGTGCTCCTGGCCGCACTCCTGCTGTTGCCTGCGTCCGTGGCCTCGCCCGGCCCGGCCCTGCCGTCCGGCGCTGGCACACTCCAGGCAGCCACACTCCAGGCATCCACACTCCAGGCATCCACCCGCGCGGCAACCATCCACAGGGACAGAACGACGGCGGCTGCCGCGGCGGGTGCAGCACCTTCCTGGCAGTGGCCGCTGGCACCGCGCCCGCCTGTGCTGCGCGGTTTCAATCCCCCGCCAAAGCCCTGGCTCAGCGGCCACCGGGGCGTTGACCTGGGTTTCGCCGTGGCCGGGGCTCCCGTCACGTCCCCCGCGGCGGGAACGGTGGGCTTCGTGGGGGTCGTGGTGGACCGGCCCGTGATCACCATCGACCATGGCGGTGGACTGCGGAGCAGTTTCGAACCCGTGGAGAGCACCCTGGCAGTCGGGGCCACCGTAACTGCGGGCCAGGTGGTGGGGGCCGTGCTGCCGGGACACTGCCCGGCGGCGCAGTGCCTTCACTGGGGAGTCCGGGACGGAGAGGACTACGTCAATCCGCTGCAGTTCGTCCTGGACCTTCGCCCGTCCATCCTGCTTCCGCTGCCAGGCCCGCCGTGACCTGCAGTCCCGTCGGGGGCGGCGGGTCGGTGGCGGCCAGGCGGTGGGGTCGCACCTTGGGAATGCCGGCTAGACGATGGCCGAGATGCCCGTGATGGCCCGCCCGGTGACCAGCGTGTTGATCTCGGCTGTGCCCTCGTAGGAGTAGATGGCCTCGGCGTCGGCGAAGATCTTGGCCATCTCGAAGTCGGTCACGATTCCGTTGCCGCCAAGGATGCTGCGGCCCAGCGCCACGCTGTCCCGCATGCGCGCCGTGGCGAAAGCCTTGGCCAGCGCCGACTGTTCGTCCCTTGCCGCGCCCTCGTCCTCCAGCTGTGACAACCGGACCATCATCCCTGTCGAACTGACGGTGTTGCCCAGGATCCGGACCAGCTGGTCCTGGATGAGCTGGAAGGAAGCCAGGGGGCGGCCGAACTGGTGGCGCTCCACGGCATAGCGGCGGGCAACGTCGAACGCGGCCAGCTGGAGACCAACGGCCTGCCAGGCGACTGACAGGCGGGTGGCCTTGAGTACTTTGTTGACGTCCCGGAAACTGTTGGCGTTGGCCAGTTTGAAGCGTTCCGGGACCACCACGTCCGCCAGGACAATGTCGGCGTTTTGGACGGTGCGCAGGGAGATCTTGTTCTCGATCTTCGTCGCGCTGAACCCGTCAAGCGTGGTGTCCACCATGAAGCCCTTGACCTGGTTGTCCGCCACGTCCCGGGCGTACACCACCACCCAGTCGGAAAAGGTGGCGTTGCCGATCCACCGTTTTGCCCCGTTGAGGATCCAGTTGCCTCCGTCTTTCCGCGCCGTGGTGCGCGTTCCGCCGGCAACATCGCTGCCGCCCAGCGGCTCGGTCAGGCCGAAGGCACCGATCTTCTTCAGCGAGTAGATGTCGGGAAGCCACGCGTCCTTCTGCTCCTGGGACGCCAGCAGCTCGATGGAACCGGTGAACAGCCCGTCGTGCACGCCCAGGAATGTGGCGATGGAGGCGTCGGCACGGGTGACCTCGGCGTGCAGCATGCCGGCGAAGAGGTTGGAGTACCCCTGCCGGCGGACGGGGCTGACCAGGTCCAGGCCGGCAAGCTTCGGCACCAGGTCCGCGGGGAACTCACCGCGGTTCCAGCAGTCCACCGCGATGGGCCTGACCTCACGTGCCAGGAAGTCGCGGACCTCGGCGAGGCGGTCCTGTTCCTTGCCGGAGAGAAGCTGTTCGAAGGCAAAGAAATCCCCGTCGGCGTAGGGAAGTTCGTGGGGATCGGCTGCGGAGCTGGCCATGGGTACCTTCTTTGGTGATCAGCGCTGACCATGCCGCGGAGCGGAGCACGGTATGTTACTGGTCAGTAACATACCGCAGGAGGCGGGGTTAACCAAGAAAACCGCGGCCAACGAAGATCGTCGGCCGCGGTTGTCGATTGGCGGTAGGGCTACTCGGACTTGAACCGAGGACCTTAGGATTATGAGTCCCGCGCTCTAACCAGCTGAGCTATAGCCCCAAACCCCCGCAGACACGTGGTCAAACGCCACGCTCCGGCAGGGCAGAAACACTCTAGCAAACCCGGGAAAGGGTTCAGACCACTTTGTCCTCGTAGGTGGCGCCGCGGTAGAGGTCCTCGAAGGTCTGCAGCGTCGTCTGGATACTGTGCGGCTCCACCATGTGGCGGCTGGCACGGCCCATGGCGCGCTGTTCTTCCTTGGGCAGCTCCAGGACCTGGGTGATCTTCTTGGCGAGGTCGTCACTGTCGTTGGGCGTGAACAGATACCCGTTCTCGCCGTCACGCACCAGGTGCGGCAGCGCCATGGCGTTCGCAAGGACCACCGGGGTGGAGGCGGACATCGCTTCCAGGGTCACCAGCGACTGCAATTCCGCCGTTCCGGGCATGCAGAACAGGTCCGCCCGGATGTAGGCCTTACGCAGGTCCTCGTCGCTGGCAAGGCCCAGGAACTTCACCCGGTTTCCCAGCCCCAGACGCCGCACCAGGTCCTCGAGGGCGGAGCGCACTTCGCCGCCGCCCACGATCTCCAGATGGACGTTCAGCTCCGGCGGGGTCTTGCCGATGGCCTCGATGAGCACGTCCACATGCTTTTCCTCCGCCAGGCGTCCGGCAAACAGGACGGTGGGGTTGGCATGGGGCTCGATGTGTTCGCCCGGCTTGAGTTCGTAGGCTGCGGAGTCGATGCCGTTGGACAGCGGGAGGACTTTCCGCAGGAAGGCATGGTCGTGCATGGCCCGGGCGGCCAGGGGCGTGGGGGTGGTCACCACGTCTGCCTGTCCCATGACCTTGCCCATGTCCTTCCAGGAGACGCGCCCGATGATGTCCTTGAACCACTGCGGGAAGGGCAGGAAGGGGTTGAGGTTTTCGGGCATGAAGTGGTTGGTGGCGATGATCCTGACGCCGCGTTTCACGGCCTCATAGAGCACGTGCTCGCCGATCATGTAGTGGCTCTGGATGTGCACCACGTCCGGCTTGACCCGGTCGAAGAGCAGGCTGATGTCCTTCTTGATTTCCCAGGGGAAGCAGAGGCGGAAGGTCTCGTGGGTGAAAGCCCTGTGCGAGCGCAGCCGGTGCACGGTTGCTTCCTCGCGGAACTCGGTGAAGCTCTTTCCCTTGCTGTCGCGGGACGCCAGAACATGGACGTCGTGTCCCCGTGCAGTCATGCCCTTGGCCAGCCGGTATCCAAACTGTGCCGCGCCGTTCACGTCCGGCGGATAGGTGTCCGCCGCGATCAGGATGGTCAGGGGGCGCTGGTCGGCTGGCGTGGTCATATGGAGTACTCCTGATGGTCACGGTGCGGGCAGCGTGGAACTGACAGCACGGTTGGCCGGCGGCGCAGTTGGCCCGCGGCCTCGTGGGATTGCTTGGAATTGCTGGAATGGGCTAGTGGGACGGCCTGCCGGCGGCCTTCCGAGCGTCCTTCTTGCGCTTGGTGACCTCCGGGTGGTGCCGGGAAAGGGCGATAACCCCAACGATAGCAAGGCAGGCGGCCGTTCCCATCGCAATCGCCATGACGGCATGGACGTCGGGACGCAGCTCACCCAGGATGATGATGCCGATCGCGATGCCCACCATGGGGTCGACAACCGTGAGGCCGGCTATCACCAGGTCCGGCGGACCGGTGGAGTAAGCGCTCTGGACGAACCAGGACCCCAGGCCGCCGGCCGCGACGATGGCCACCACCGAGTACCACTGCACGTTCAGCAGGAACAGGCCGTTGGGGTCCAGGAGGTGCTTGCCGATGATCCTGGTCAGGACCGCGACGAAGCCGAACAGGATACCGGCGCCGAGGATGTAGACGAACGCGTTCATGCGGTGCTTGAACATCACGGCCAGCGTGCCGAACAGGCCCACCGCCAGGGCGAGCAGCAGCACGATGGTGAGTTCGTCCGCCAGGCTGACGTGGTGGCTCTCCTGGGTGACGTTGACCGCCAGGAGGACAAAGAGCGCCGAGCCGGTGACGCATGCGGCGATGGACACGGTGGTGGCACGGTTGATGGTCAGGTCCTGGTCCCGGGCGTTGACCACGGTGGTGATCACCAGGGCGATGGCGCCGATGGGCTGGACCACGGTGAGCGGCGCGGAGACCAGGGCCACCGCGTTCATGGCCATTCCGGTGCAGAGCAGCAGGAGCCCGAACATCCACCGGGGGTTGCGCAGGAGGCGCAGGAACCCGTTGGAACTCAGGGCGAGGCCGCCGGTGTCGGCTTTGACAGCGCTGCCCTGGCGCTGGGCGCCCAAGGCCAGGCAGAAGGCGCCCAGCACCGCCAGGCCGACGGCAACCCACACCATCAGCCGTTCCCGCCGTCGTGCTGTTTCAGTTCCCTGCCCTTTCGCAGGATGGCCCAGAAGTAGTTGTAGGCGGCCACCCAGTGGCCAACCAGGCCAAGGCCCAGCACCACCCAGGCGGCGATGAAGAGTTGGCCGGCGAAGCCGGTGTCCAGGCGGGAGAGGACCAGCAGCGGCGTTCCCAGGAGCAGCAGCCCGGTCCGAACCTTGCCCACCACGCTGACAGGAAGATCCGGGTGCCCGCGGAAAAGGGAGAGCGTCAGGACCAGCAGGACGGCGTCGGGGACTACCAGCGCGGCCAGGTACAGCCAATGCACGACGCCGGCAATCACCAGGGTGAACGCTACGGCGAGCAGCGCCAGCCGGTCGGCGATCGGGTCAAGGACCCTGCCGAGCTTGGAGGCCTGGTCGAAGCGGCGGGCAATGTAGCCGTCGATCCAGTCCGTTCCGGCCATAATTGCCAGGACGACCACGCCGGCTCCATATTCCTTTTGGGCCAGGACGAGCCACATGAAGAGCGGAACGCCCATGAACCGCACCACGGTGAGCAGGTTGGGGATGGTGAGTACGAGGTCGTGGTCCACCTGCGGACGGCCGGGGCGGGCACCTGCACCAATGAACTTCACCCGTCCCCCTCTCCTTCCTGCGCCGCGTGGCGGTCTTTCGGTCATGAGTTGTTGAGCGGAAACGGCCTAGTTGGAGCGGAGCAGCTTTCGGAGGAGGACCACCAGGACGGTTCCGGCTGCCACGAAAGCTGCCAGGGGCTTCCACCGCGTGGACAGGTCCGCGGATCCGGACAACGCCGCGAACCTCTGCCCAGCGGCCTCCACACCGCGCTGCGCCAGCACCTGGCTCTCGCGGGCTTTGACCTGGGCGGCGGCCAGCACGTAGCGGGCCTGCGTCTTGAGGTCCAGCTCCACGCCGAGTTCGTCACGGACCTCGGTGATGTGGTGGCGCCGCTGGCTGAGCCGGCGGACAAGCTCGGGCTCGGATGCGTGCGGGAATTCCTTGTCGTGCTCGGCGGCCTTTGCCGCCTTCTCGGCCTTGGCCTTGGCAGCTGCTTCAGCCTTGGCGGCCTTCGCAGCCTTGCCCTCCGGGCTATCAGGATCCAGCACAGCCGGGTTGAAGGCGGACCCTTCGCGGGCCACGCCGATATCGTGCCTGATGCCGCGGATGGTTTCCTCCGGCATCAGCGGCATGGCCTTCTTGAACCTCGCGAGGCCAACCAGTCCGCCAATGAGGGCCACCAGCAGGAAAGCGGCGGACACCAGGAGGGCTGCCAACCAGGCGGGCATGATGGTGGCCAGTCCCATGATGGCTGCGACAATCAGGCCCACCACCAGGAAGGCAAGGAACAGGAGCGCCACGGCGAAAAAGGCCGCAGCCACGCCGACCTGGATTCCCTTGCGCTTGAGTTCGATCTTGGCGAATGCGATCTCGTCATTGAGCTGGCGGGGCGCCAACCGGAATAGGAGTCTTGCCGTCCCGGGCAGCGCAGTGATACGCAATCCGGGGCTGGTACGCCCGCTGTGACGTCCGCTCATCGGTTCCGCCTTACTGGTCTCATGGGTCACATACTGCTTCCGTCTACTGCGGAAATGTGCAGCCGCACAGTCCACGCCACCCAAACTACCATTCAGGTTCAGGGCGAACTTGGGGGCTTGCCGGGCGGCGCGGCCTACAACGCTGCAAAAACTGCCGTGGCCGGGCCTAGGATTGTTCTCCGTGACCAATCCCCCCAATCCGGGCGACCTGCTGAGCCGCCGCCGCAAGCTGCTGTACATCCTCCTCCTGGGCGCCCTCACGGCCCTCGGCCCGTTCACCATCGACCTGTACCTGCCGGCCTTTCCCGCGCTGGAGGCAAGCCTTGGGGTGACCGAGGCGCAGGTCCAGCTCACCCTGGCCGGGACAACGGTCGGTTTTGCGTTTGGACAGCTGGTGGTGGGTCCCTTCAGTGACAGGTTCGGTCGGCGGACCCCGCTGATCCTGGCCACGGCAGTGCACATTGCGGCCTCCCTGGGTGCTGCCCTGTCCACGGACATCGCCACCTTGGGAGTCTTCCGTGTGCTCATGGGGGTCGGCGCGGCCGGGGGCGGCGTGGTGGCCATGGCCATGGTGCGTGACCTGTTCTCCGGCTATGCCATGGTGCGGATGTTCTCCCGGATGTCTCTGGTCAACGGGCTGGCACCCATCCTGGCCCCCGTCATCGGCTCACAGCTGCTCCTGGTGATGCCGTGGCCCGGCATCTTTGTGTTCCTGGCGGTATACGGGACGTTGGTGATCGTGGCCGCCCTCCTCCTGGTGCGCGAAACCCTTCCGCCGGAGAAGCGGGGCCAGAGCGGCATGACGGCCCGGCAGCGCTACAAGGCACTCTTCAGCGACCGGATCTTCGTGGGGCTGCTGATGGTGGCCGGCTTCAACTTCGGCGGCCTCTTCACCTACCTCTCCGCCTCCCCCTTCCTGTTCCAGGAAGTGTTCGGATTCTCTGCCCAGCAGTACGGGCTGCTGTTCGGCATCAATTCCCTGGGCATCGTGGCCGGCGTGCAGACCAGTGCCCGGCTGATCAGGATCGTCCCGCCGCAATGGATCCTGGCCGGGGCCACCGCCTGGATGTTCCTGATGGGCCTGCTGATCGTGGTGTTCGACCGGGCGGGCCTTGGGCTGTGGGGCGTGATGGTCCCGCTGTGGTTCTACATCCTGGGCACGGGCTTCATGTTCCCCTGCGTGCAGGTGCTGGCGCTGGCGGGCCATGCGGCCCAGGCCGGGACTGCGGCATCGCTGCTGGGTGCGGCCACGTTCCTCATGGCAGGACTGATTTCGCCCGTGGTGGGCTGGCTGGGCATCACCAGCGCCGCGCCGATGGGTGCGGTGCAGGCCTCCTGCATCCTGCTGGCCATCGCCGCCCTTTGGCTGGTGGTCCGGCCGCGCACCGTACCTTCCATCCACTGAGTACCTTCAATCCACTGAGTGCCTTCAATCCACCGAGCCCCTTCAATCCACTGAGCCCCTTCGATCCACTGAGCCCCGTCAATCCACTCCACGTTCCAGCCGTCCTGTGAAAGGCAGCCCATGAGCAGCAAACCGCACCGCAACGGCAGGGGACTTTTCCTCGGGGCGGTGCTTGGCGCCGTCGTGGGCTATTTCGCCGGCCGCGCCCTTGGCAACCCTGCCATCGGCATCGTCCTGGGGATGCTGGCAGGCGCCGCTCTCCTCTACCGCGTGAACCCTGGACCGGGGAAGGGTGGACCGGGGAAGGACGGACCAGAGAAGCGCGGGCGCAGGAACCGCCGCTGACCGACATGCCGCACCGGGGCGGCCTTCCCTGCCCCTGCGGCTGCCTGCAGGGATAAAATAATCCCGTGTCCAGCTGGCAGAACCAACCGCCACTTCCGGCCACATGGCAACGGTGCGACGCCCGAATCCTGCCACTGTGGTGGGAGCGGCTGTGCGCGCAGGCGGGCCAGCAGTCGGCGGCACTGTACGCGGCCGGGCTGTTCACCGAAGACCGGCGCCGGCCCATCGCCCAATGGTTCAACCCCGCCTTCAATGCAGCCCTGCTGGTGGCGCCGGAGACCTCGCCGGAATGGCCCGTGCAGCGGTTCGGCATCTTCTACGCCCCGCCGGACGCCGGTTTTGTCAGGATCCACTCCGCTCCGCACGAATGGAACCCCCGCGAGCCCCGGAAGTCACCTACCGAGAAGGAGGCCTTCGAGGCAGCAATTGCCGAGGCCGAAAGATTCCTGCAAGTGGAAATGGACTTCGTCTAGCCCGGCTTCCCGCCCCGCGGAAAGAAAAAATCCCCGTTCCTCCGGGTGGAGGAACGGGGATTTTTCGTAGCGCTCCTCCTGCTGGACTTGAACCAGCAACCCTTCGATTAACAGTCGAATGCTCTGCCAATTGAGCTAAGGAGGAATGAAGCAGGTATGACATTAGCAAAGGATTCCGGCCCAAGGGAAATCGGCGGTTTCACGGGCCCACACGCCCCATATGGGAGACAAAAAATCCCCGTTCCGGAGGCCGGAACGGGGATTGGAAGCTCCTCCTGCTGGACTTGAACCAGCAACCCTTCGATTAACAGTCGAATGCTCTGCCAATTGAGCTAAGGAGGAATGAAGCGGGTATTAGCCTAGCAAACACCTGCGGCGGAAACGAAATCGGGCGGCCGGTGACCTCTGCCACGCCCGCCCGCTCCAGGCTCCCGCCTACGTCTCCGCGCGCAGTGCCCTGCGTTCCATCTCCAGCATCATCAGTTCACGGTTGAGCCGCTGGTAGGTTTCCGGATCCGTTGCGGCGTCCAGGCGCTGCAGCTGGCCCATCTTGTCCGCCTTGACGCGGGTGATCTGGAGTTCGAAAAGCCGGGACAGGATGTCGCGGCAGTACTTCAGCACGGCTTCCTCCGTGTGGGCAGGCAGCGGCACCACGGCAAGCTCCGAGACGAGCGGGCGGAGGGGCTCGGGAACCTCGTGCATGACGTGCTCCACCCAGCGCACGGGATCGCCCACAAGCCCGGGGCCGGTGGCGCGCATGGCGTCATGGACGGCCTGGAAGGCGGGGGTGGCAAACCTGGCGGCGGCGAACCGCTCCCAAACCCCACCGGCCAGCAGCGACGGCTGCTGCAGCGCCACTTCCAGCGCCTGCCGTTCCATGGACGCCACGGGGTCCCGCGGGTCGGGGCGGTGGTAGGAGGGCACAGCGCCCGACGACGGCCCGGCAGCCACGCCGGGCCCGCCGGCCTGGGCGGTGGCGGAGTTGGCAGTGGCCGGGTGGGCAGCCCCTCCCCCCTGCTGTTGGCCGGGTGCGGCGGGGCGCCCCGTGTCTCCGCGCTTTACGGCCGCATTGACCAGGCGCAGGACCTCGTTGGGGTCCGGCATGCCCAGCCAGCCGGTCAGCGCCTGGCAGTAGCCGGTGCGGGTGGAGGCGTCGCGGATGGCCGCCACCACGGGCACGGATGCCTTCAGGCCCTGCACCCGGCCCTCGACGGTGTCCAGGTTGAACTGCTTCAGCGTGGTGCGGATGGCGAACTCGAACAGCGGCCGCCGGGACTGGATCAAGGCGTGCACGGCTTCATCGCCCCGGCTGAGCCGGAGGTCGCAGGGGTCGGCACCCGTGGGTTCCACGGCCACGTAGGTCTGCGCGGTGAACCGCTGGTCCTCCTCGAAGGCCCGGAGGGCCGCCTTCTGGCCGGCGGCGTCGCCGTCGAAGGTGAACACCACTTCTCCCCCGGTGCCGTCGTCTGACAACAGCCGGCGGGCTATCTTGATGTGCTCGGTGCCGAACGCGGTGCCACACGTGGCCACCGCCGTCGTAATTCCCGCCAGGTGGCAGGCCATCACGTCGGTGTAGCCCTCCACCACCACCAGCTGGCGGTCCTTGGCGATGCTGCGCTTGGCGAGGTCGATGCCGTACAGGACCTGTGACTTCTTGTAGAGGGTGGTTTCCGGGGTGTTCAGGTACTTGGGGCCCTGATCGTCCTCGTAGAGCTTGCGCGCGCCGAAGCCGATGGTGTCGCCGGCCATGTCCTTGATGGGCCAGATGAGGCGGCCACGGAAACGGTCGTAAATTCCCCGGTTGCCCTCGCTGAACATCCCGGTGAGCTTGAGCTCGGCATCGGTGAAACCGCGGCCGCGGAGATGCTTCAGGAGGGCATCCCACCCTTGCGGGGCATACCCGCAGCCAAAGTGTTCCGCCGCTGCCCTGTCAAAGCCCCGGCCAAACAGGAAATTCCTGGCCTCGGCGGCGCCGGGGGTGAGCAGCTGGGCGCGGAAGAACTCGTCCGCGATCTTGTGCGCGTCCAGGAGCCGCTGGCGGCGGCCCACCTCCTCGCGGTTGGGCCCGGTCCCGCCGTCCTCGTAGCGGAGCTCGTAGCCGATCCGGGCGGCAAGCTTTTCCACGGCTTCCTGGAAGGAACTGTGGTCCTGCTTTTGCACGAAGGCAATGACGTCACCGTCCTCGCCGCAGCCGAAGCAGTGGTAGCGGCCTACCTGGGGACGGACGGTGAAGGACGGCGAGCGCTCGTCGTGGAAGGGGCACAAACCCTTGAAGGTTCCCAGCCCGGCACCCTTGAGCGTGACGTAGCCGTCCACCACTTCCTTGATGTCCGTGCGCTGGCGTACTTCGTCGATATCTTCACGTTTGATCAGCCCAGCCACACAGCAATCTTAGTGTCAGGCCTGGCCCCTACCGGCCAGGCACCTTCTGGTCCGGTTGCTGCGGCGTCCTCCCGTGCAGGCTCAGTGCCAGTTTGGGGCAGAGGAAGACGGCCTCCTGGGCGGCTTCCCGGTCGGCTTCCCGCAGGGGCACGTCCGTGCGTTCGCGGCCCGCCTTGCCGCGGGCCACGGGATACCCCCAGTCGTCCCGGTCCAGCACGCCGGGAAGAAGTTCGGTGCACAGGCCCCGGCCGTCACAGCTGGTCCAGTCGATGTGCAGGTACGTCGTCATGCCGCTGCGCCTCCCGGACCCGTGCAGTATCCGGAAAGGTGGGCCCGGAAGTCCGGGGCAAACACCTCAAGGGCGCTGCTGACCAGTCCGGTGGTTCCCTCCGGATGCCGGCATGCGCCGCGGCCGGAAACCAGCCGCCCCAGGCGGTCCAGCTCGGAGGCCAAGCGGGGATTGCGTTCCCCTCCGCCAATCCTGTTCAGGACGGATGCCATGGCCGGCAGGCCGAACATGCATGGCCCGCATTGCCGGGCGGACTGGTTGGCCAGGTAGCTGACAATCCGGGCCGTCGCCTGGATGCCGCAGTCCTGGAGGTCCAGGGCATGGATCACTCCTGCACCCGGCCGGGCGGTCCGGTCCGGCGGTCCCGCGGGCGAGATGGCGTGTGCCCCGGGACGTACCCACCGGCCGTGGTAGCCGCCCACCAGGACGGCGGACAAGGAGGCAGGATCCATCCCCGCTTCCTTCAGGACCGCAGAAAGTTGCACGCCGCCGGGCACCTCCAGCACCACATCCCGGACCGGGGCGGGGCCGGACACGGACACCAGCCGGGTGCCGGGATCCGTTGCGGTGCCGGCCTGGCGGAACCACTGCGCCCCGTAGCGTGCGATCAGGGCAACCTGGGCCAGGGTTTCGACATTGGCCACCAGGGTGGGGCGGCCGTTGAGTCCCGACTCGCTGAGGCGCCCGCGCTGGTCCGTGGGCACGGCGGCACCGTTGGCAATCATGTTGACCACCGCGCTTGACTCCCCGGAGATGAACGTTTCGGGTGACTCCACCAGGCGGATCTTCGCGGCCCCCGGGCGCTCTTTGAGCGCCTGCCGCATGCGGGGCAGACTGGCCGCCGGCGCGTAGACGTACATGCCGGCGCCGCCCAGGGCAGCGGCCAGGACCAACAGTCCGTCAATGACGAGATGGGGCGCATGGGCCAGGAGCGTCCGGTCCTTGAAGCTGAGCGGTTCGCCTTCGGCGCCGTTGGCGATCACCACAGGTTTGGCGGAAAACAAACCCTTCCTGCCCGGGCCGACGGCCGCCGTGGCCTTGCGCCAGGTTTCGAAGGCGGCTCCACCCCGGCCAGTCAGTCCGGCCACCGCCAGCGCCTCCAGCAGGCCGCCCGCGGCAGGCTGCGGCTCCCAGGGCCCGAAGGTGTCCAGGTGCTGGGCCCACCCTGCGTCGGGGCCTGCGGCCAGGAGGCGCGGCTCCTGGTGGCTGCTGTCCCGGGATGCCGGCCGGTGACCGCTGTTGTGGGGGTCATCGTGGCCCTTCCGGGACACCTGCGGCTGGATCCCGGGGGCCACCTGGGGGTGGATGTCACGGCTCACGGGAGGTTTCCTTGCCTGGCATGCGAGGTCTCGAGGAAGGACGGGCTCAGCCGCCACAGCAGGGCCGCGGCAACAGCCACCGCGGACGCCACAGCCAGCAGGAGGAACCAGCCGCTTGAGGCGTCGGTGCCGTTGCCGAGGGCGTGCGCCATTGCCACCGGCCACACGCCGTAGCTGAGCCAGTGGACGGCCTTGAAGCTGCGCAGCCCGATCCGGTGGCGCAGCAGCCCCGTCACCACCACAGCCAGGACAAGGTCCAGGGCCACCGTCCCCAGCCCCTGCCAGAACGGCTGGAAAGAACCAAGGAACGGCACCACGATGTCCACCGGGTTCAATTTTGCGTAGGAGTCAAGAAGCAGGGAGCCCACGTGCAGCCCCAGGAAGACCGTGGCGAGCAGGGAGATGTTCCGGTGCAGGAGGCTGATGGAAAACCGGGGCAGCACCATGAACGGCCGGCCGGACCGGTTCAGGATCCCCAGCAGTACGGATCCGGTGAACAGGGCAAGGGACACAAACCCACTGACGCGGCCAAAGGCCCACATCGCTTCATCCATGGCGGACACCCCCACCGGCCGTGAAGCTTCCAGCGCTGGTGCCTGCAGCGTTTGCGGCAGGGTGGCAGCCACCGGCCGGCCAGCCACCGGTGGTTGTCACCCTGCCTCTGCTGTCCACGAGCCGGGCCGGGATCCCTTCGGCCCGGAACCATTCCAGGGCCGCGAAGCCGCGGACTATGGCAGCAGTACTGAACGCGTTGGCTTGCAGGCAGGTAAGGGCCGCCACGGTCACCGAACGCCAAACTGTTTCGGCCGGGAGGCCAAAGCGGGGGTCAAGGATGTGGTGGACGGTCGTCCCTTCGTGCGTCCAGCGGCGCTTTTGGGTACTGGACGTAGCCAGGGCATATCCCGGCGCCAAAGAGATTTGTTGGGCTGGGTCTGCGGGAAGGTCCTGAACCAGGATCTGCCACTGGCCCGGCTTCCCTTCCACCGTGGGTCCCGGCCCTGCGGACGCAAGGTCGCCGCCCAGGCCCACGAGGACCCCGCAGCCCAGCTTCCGGTGCACCTCGGCGGCGGCAAGATCCGCGGCGACAGCCTTGGCTGACGCGCCCAGGTCGAGGCGCAGGTCAGCCGGTACGGTCAGCTTGGCCGAATCGAGTGTTACCCGGGACCATCCCGGGAGCCTGGGAGCAGGGTCGGGCGGCAACGGGACGTGCGGCGACGGCGCGGGCAGCGCCGGCACCGGCACGCTGTGCAGCCCGGGCCGGCCCTGCATCCCCGGGCCGTGGCCCAGGGCTGCCAGGTCTGCCCCGAGCGTGGGATCCACATCGCCGCCGGTCATCTCCGCCACGTCCAGGGCGCGTTCCAGGAGCAGCCGGAACAGTGGGCTTACGCTGACGCCCGACGCCATTCGCGGCTGGAGCCGCACCAGTTCAGAATCGCCGCGGAAACGGCTGCAGGCGAGGTCGACGGCGGCCACCACGCCGCGGACAATGGCTTCCGCCGCGGCAAGCTTGCCGGGATCGGTAACGGTCACGGATGCGTCCAACTGCCAGACTGTCCAGCTGGATTGCGCTGTGCTTTCCGGAGTTGCAGTGGCTTCCGGAGTTATGGTGTCGACGGAGGCTGCTGCGCCGCCGGTGGTGGTGGAACCAGCAACCCCGGTACCGGAAACATCTACGCTGTCCACGTCAGGACCCCGAGGACCTGCCATGGACGGTGCCGCCGTTCCCGGGCTGGACCGGACTGGTGCTGCCGTTATTGCCATAGCTCTTGGAGCGGCGCGTGCTGTTGTCTTTGCGGGTTCCGTAGTCGTCGCCGTCAGAGCGGGAAGAACCGGATTTGGGCGTGCTCCCCTGGGTGCTCTTGTCCTGCGTGCTCTTGTCCTGGGTGCTGCTGTCCTGGGTGTGGGTGGTCCTGGCTATCACGGACGGCGTTGCAGCATAGACGGCAGCCGCCGCCACGCCGGCAGCGGCGAAACTGCCAACGCCCACGGCCGCGGTAATCCCGGTGGCGAGGCGCTTGCCCCTGCTGCGAGTACTCATGACCTGCTCCCGATCCTAGCGGCCCGTCTTTCCTCCCATGGTGCGCTTCATTCCTGTGTAGATCCTTTAAGGAAGCTGTTGATCCGGCCGATGTCCAGGGGCGGCCTTCACGGACGGTTTACCAGAGCGAGGGCAGGCTCCCCACCAAACGCTCGTACATGGCCAGGGCGGACCCGTCAGTGAGGGACGCCACCTGGTCGATGATCACGCGAAGGCGGGCGCCGTCGTCGTCCGCCGCCCGCCAGTCCGCAGCGAACATCGGCTCCAGATGCCGGTCCCCCGTGGCGCTGAGGGCTGTCACCAGGGCGTGCAGCACCTCGCGCTGGCGCTCATAGATGGGCTGCCGGTGTTCGGTGGTCATCACGAAGGTGGTGGCAAGGCCCTTCATCACCGCGATTTCCATGACGGTCTCGTCCGGGACCATGAGTTCGGCGTTGTAGCGCGTGAGGTTCTCCGGCCCGTAAACGGCCCGGGTGGTTTCCAGGGCGCTCTGGCAGAACCTGCCGATCAGCTGGCTGGTCATGTTCTTCAGGGCAGCCATGGACTTGCGGCTTCCATCCGCCTCGCGGACCCAGACGTCGGTGGCTTCGAGCCGTCCCAGGGCGGCGTCGATGGCGGCGGGGTCGTTGTGCGGGAGATACCACTGCTTGGCGTACCCCACCACCCGGGCGCGGTGGTCCGGGTTGTCCATCCAGCGCAGCTGGAAGTGGCCGGCAACGATCGCGTCCTCCACGTCGTGCACCGAGTAGGAGATGTCGTCGGCCAGGTCCATCACCTGGGCTTCCAGGCAGGTCCGGCGTTCCGGGGCGCCCTCGCGGATCCAGTTGAAGATGGGCAGGTCGTCCTCGTACGCGCCGAACTTGCTGGTGCGCTGGCCGTGGATCACCGGCGCTTCCAGCGCGGACCACGGGTATTTCGACGCCGCGTCAAGGCTGGCGCGGGTGAGGTTCAGTCCGGCAGGCCGGCCGTCAGCAGTGAGCACCTTGGGTTCGAGCCGGGTGAGCAGGCGGAGGGTCTGGGCGTTGCCCTCGAAACCGCCGATGGCATGGGCCACCTCGTTCAGCGCCGATTCGCCGTTGTGGCCGAAGGGCGGGTGGCCCAGGTCGTGGCTGAGGCAGGCGGTGTCCACCACGTCCGGATCGCAGCCCAGGGCACGGCCCAGTTCGCGGCCTACCTGCGCCACTTCCAGGCTGTGCGTGAGGCGGGTGCGGACAAAGTCGTCGGTGTCCGGTGCCACCACCTGGGTTTTGGCGCCCAGCCTGCGCAGGGCCGAGGAATGCAGCACCCGGGCGCGGTCCCGCTCAAAGTCGGACCGGTAGGTGCTCTTCGGCGGCTCCTCAAACCAGCGGGCAGAATCGTGCGTGTCGTACCCGGGGAGCGCCAGGGCGGCGGTGGGGGTTCCTGCCGTCGGTGTTTCAGCCACCGGAAACATCCAGTTCTGCGGCGGAAATATCCCGGGACTGATCATCGTTCAGGGCCCGGGAGTCCAGCCAGTCCTTGGGCAGGGCAGGCCTCTTGGGTGAGCCGGCGCGGCCGCGCGGGCCCTCGGCGTCCACCCCCGGATAGGGCGAATCCAGGTCCAGCTCGGCCAGGGTGTCCCGGAGTACCTCCAGGCTGGTGACCAGGGCCAGCCGGGTGCGCAGTTCCCCGCCCACCACGTAGCCCTTGAAGTACCAGGCGATGTGCTTGCGGATCTCGCGCAGCGCCTTCCCTTCATCGCCGAAGGTTTCCACCATCAGTTCTGCATGGCGGTAGACGCCCTCTGCCACCTGCCGCAGGTTGGGCCGGTGGCGGACGTCGCTGCCTTCGAAAGCGGCCTGCAGGTCGCCGAAGAGCCACGGCCGGCCCTGGCAGCCGCGGCCCACGACTACGCCGTCCACGCCGGTTTCGCGGACCATCCGGACGGCGTCCTCCGCGGACCAGATATCGCCGTTGCCCAGCACCGGGATGTCGGGCAGGGCCTCACGGAGCCGGGCGATGGCGGACCAGTCGGCCTTGCCTGAGTAGAACTGGGCGGCGGTGCGCCCGTGGAGGGCGACGGCGGCAACGCCGGAATCGCGGGCGATGCGGCCGGCGTCGAGGTACGTCAGGTGGTCATCGTCGATGCCCTTGCGCATCTTGATGGTCAGTGGAACGTTGCCTTTGGAGGCTTCCCTGACGGCGGTCTGCACGATCGAGGTGAAAAGGTCGGTCTTCCAGGGCAGGGCGGAGCCGCCGCCGCGCCGGGTCACCTTGGGAACGGGGCAGCCAAAGTTGAGGTCGATGTGGTCCGCCCTGTCTTCCTCCACCAGCATCCGGACGGCGGCGCCGACGGTGACGGGGTCCACGCCGTACAGCTGGACGGACCGGACCTTTTCGTCCTCGTCATGCGAGATGATGCGGAGGGATTCGGGTGTCCGCTCCACCAGCGCGCGGGAGGTGACCATCTCCGCCACGTACATGCCGCCGCCGTACTCACGGCAGAGCCTGCGGAAGGCGGAGTTGGTGATGCCGGCCATCGGGGCCAGGATCACCGGGGTGTCAACCGTGATGGGTCCCAGCTTCAGGGGCGGGAGTTCCAGCTTGGGGGCGGGGGGAGTTGCTGCAACAGTCACCTGTCCATTGTTGCAAAGCCGGGCAAATCGGCCATTCCCGCCAGTGCCAGTGGCCCGTCGCAGGTTTTGGGCAACCGGATTTCCAGGCTGGCCGATGCCCAGCAGCACGCGGCAGCAAAGCAGCCCGCTGAAAGGCCGTCCGTCGTAAGGCTGTTCAGCCGCGGTCGGCCCGGCGGCCCCGCCGGGTGGCGGGTTCGTGCACTTGTTCGTTCACTTGTTCGTGCGGGGGTTCGACGGCGGCGCGCCGGCTGCGCTGCTCGAGCGCGGCAGCGGCGAGCGCCCCGGTGTCCGCAACGTCGTCCGCGGGGCCGTGCCCGCCGTCGTTCTTTCCGTCTCCTGCTGCAATGTCCCGCGCCCCAATGTCCTGCGCCTCAGTGTCCCGTGACCCGGCAACCGCAGGAGCGGCGTCCGCGGCCCTGATGCCGGTTGCCTTGACTACGAGCACGGCGATCAGGGTGGTGACGGGGATGGCCAGGACCAGCCCGATCGATCCCACAAGGGTCCGGATGACTTCCTCGGACAGTTCGGCGCTGGTGAGGGTGTCCAGCAGCGGCCGGTCGTAGAGCATGACGATGATGAGGATGGGCAGTGCGGCACCGGCGTAGGCGAAGGCGATGGTGTACACGGTGGAGGCGATGTGGTCGCGGCCGATCCGCATGGCGGAGGTGAACAGCTTCCGCGCACTGCTGGCCGGTGCCAGTTCGTAGAGCTCCCACACCGCGGAGGACTGGGTGATGGTGACGTCGTTGAGGACACCCAGGCCGGAGATGATGAGTCCGCAAAGGATCACCCCCGAGATGGAGATGTTGGCCGAGGTGTTCACCAGAGTGGCGGCGTCGTGGCTGCCCACTCCGGCAAGGTTGGCGGCGTCGGTGGCCCAGGCTGCCAGCAGCGCGGTGATGGCCAGGCCGAAGATGGTGCCCAGGAGTGCGGTGGACGTGCGCGCGGAGAATCCGTGCGCGAAATACAGCACCCCGATCATGATCACGGTGGAACCCACCAGGGCCAGCAGCAGCGGCGGTTTGCCTTCCACCAGGCCTGGAAGCAGGAAGTTGGCCAGCACGAAATAGGCGCCCACCAGCCCGATCAGGGCCCGGAGGCCGCGCCACCTGGCGACGGCGATGACCACCGCGGCGTAGAGCACGGCGAGCAGGACAATCGGCAGCGTGCGGACGAAGTCCACGAAGATGTAGGCCGGTGAGCCCTGCGAGCCCGTGGCGCCCTGGACCTTGGAGAGATTCAGGTACCGGATCTGGTCCCCGGGCTTGACCCCGTGCGAGGAGGCCACATCCGGGTTGATGACCACCTTCACCGGGCTGCCGCCCTTGTCCGGCTCCGTGAAGGCGAAGGTGCAGTCCGAGCCCTGTCCCGGCGGCTGCTGTGTGGAGCCCTGTTGGCCCGTGCCCTGTTGACCTGTCCCCTGTTGGCTGGTGCCCTGTTGACCCGTCCCCTGCTGGCTGGTGCCCTGCATGCAGTTTTCGGTCACCACGTTCTGGATGGTGCCCGTATCGAAGGTCACCCCAGGGGCTGTGGAGTACGGGTTGGCGAGCGAGACACCTTCCCTGCTGCCCGATGGCCACAATGCGGCCATTCCGGCCAGGGTCAGCAGCGCCAGCGGAATGAGCACCGCGGCAAGGATACGGTTCGCCTTGCTGCGGGCAGCCATCGCCTGGGGCGTCGGCTCCGAATGATCCAAGGAAGCATGGGAGTGACCGGCGCCCATCAGCAGTACAACCTCATGGTTGAACTCTACGTGGGCCGCCTTAGGGTTTATAAATGGACCATCGGGATGGGGAGGAACCAGGCATGGGCAACCGTGGTACGCGTGGGCCAGGCGTTCAAGGCGCAGGAGTTCAAGGCGAAGGTGACGCCGGCGGGGTGCAGGCCGGGCAGGCGCCGGTGGTTCCCGGCCACCAGCCTGTACTGAGCGTCCTTGAAGCATCCGGCGACACCAAGGGCGTGGTCCTGGTCCTGCACGGCGGCAAGGCCCACAGCCGCGATCCGGTCGAGGCCCGGCACCTGAGCCCGGCCAGGATGGTCCCCTTCGCCAGGCACCTGCACCGCGCCGGCCGGAAACACGGGCTGGCCGTCTGGTCACTGCGCAACAGCGTCCGCGGCTGGAACGGGCCTGACATGTCGCCGTTGCAGGATGCCCGCTGGGCGCTGGGGAAGATTTCCGAACGCCACCCCGACGTTCCGGTCTTCCTGCTGGGCCACTCCATGGGCGGCCTGACAGCCGTGTGCGCAGCGGACCACGCCCAGGTTGAGGCCGTTGTGGCGCTTGCCCCGTGGCTGAGCCCGCAGACTCCCGCAGCCAGTGTCGCCGGAAGAAAAGTCCTGATCATCCACGGCACCACCGACCACATGACCAGCCCCTCCCAGTCCCTTGCCTTCGCCCGCCGGGCCTCGGCCGACGCCACGAGCATGCAGTATGTGGCCCTCAAGGGCGTTGGGCACTTCATGCTCCGTAAGATCCGGGTGTGGCAGACACTCGCCACCGGGTTCGTCATCAAGTCCTTTGCCGAGAGCACGGGCGCCGCAGTCCGGCCGTCGCCTGCCTTCACCCGGCTGCTGCCGGACTCATCCGCCCAGGTCACCCTCTAGGCAGTTTCCCCATGCCCTGGCGTCCACCAACCAACGACCGCTTCTACCGGCTGATCGTCCGGACCGGGCAGTTCCTGCGCTGGGCGCTGCGGCTGGACGTCCAGGCAACCGGCCTGGAACACCTGCCGGAAAAGGGACCCACCAGGGGGCCCTCGCGGCTGGTGGCCCCCGGCAAGGGGGCGGTGTTCGCCGTCACGCATTTCGGCTACCTGGATTTTGCCGTGCTGGAGCTGCTCCTGTGGCGGCACGCCCGTGCCCAGCTGCGGTTCCTGGTCCACCAGGGCGCGGCAGACCATTGGCTTGCCGGCCCCGCCATCAGCGCCAGCGGCCACGTGGTGGTGGGATATACGGACCGTTCGGACGCCTATGACGCCGCGGTGGCCAAGCTGCGCGACGGCGAGTACCTTGCCGTGTTCCCGGAAGCGGGGGTCAGCCGCAGTTTTACCGTGCGCGAGTGCCGCACTGGGGCTGTCCGGATGGCTGCGGAGGCCGGCGTCCCGGTGATTCCGGTGTCCATCTGGGGCGCCCACCGGGTGTTGACCCGCGGCCACGGCTTTTCCCTGCGCCGCAGCTGGCGGGCGCCGGTACGGGTGCACGTGGCCGAACCGGTGGTCTATCCGCCTGACGTTGACGTTGAAGCGGCCACGGAAGCACTGCGCCGGACACTGCAGTCAGGGATCGACCAGTGCATCGACGGGTTTCCCCTCCGACCGGAATCCGGCGCGTGGTGGATGCCCGCGCACCTGGGAGGCAGCGCGCCGACCGACGCCGTGCGGCAACTCCTGGACGCAGCAGACGCCGCCGCGGGCCGCCGTCGGGCTCCCCGCCGAAGGCAGGCCCCGCAACGGACGGCCCGTTCCCCCAAGTGACCCGCACGCAACGTTGAGGGCCTGTGTGGGCGTCCAACGGGGGCCGCCTGGGGGCAGGCAGGCAGTTCCTTAGTCCGAGACCACCAGGGTTTCGGACCCCGCCAACCGTGCCTTGCCGCTTTCCAGCAGGGGCTCGACGGCGGCGCGCAGGGCGGCCATGGAGTCGTCCAGTTCCAGCATGACCGGGTGCTGGTACGCGATCAGGGCAAGCATGTCCCGGACCGCCTCTGCGGCATCGTCGGCGTCCAGCGAAGGCTCGTGCCCCACGAACACGTCGGTGGGCGTATCCGAACCTGAGCCCGCAGCCGCGTCAGCATGGGGTGCGGCGTCCGGGTCTGCCGGGGCCGCGTAGCTCACCGCGAAGGCACGGATGCGGCCCTTTTTGGTCGGCGCCACGCCTGAGCCGAACGCGGACTCCGGCTGCGCCCGCAGGACGATGGCACCGTGGGCCCCGGTGAGCTCGTCCAGGAACAGCTTCTGCACCTGCCCCACGGACAGGACGCCGGGCGAGTCCCACCCGTGGATGGAGGTGTAGTACCGGCCCACCACGTCGGTCAGCTCCACGGAGCCGGTGGCAAGGTCCATCACCACGTCCGAGCCGGCGTTCTCGCCGCTGGCCGCGCCGCCGTCGTCCTTGGCGGGGAACACCGGAAGCCGCAGGGCGCCCGGCTCCACCACCACAAGGCGGGAACGCTGGATGGGTGCCAGCCCAAACGCCTCGGCAAAGGCCGCCCCCGCGGTGCCGGGCTCCACCTTGGCGCGCAGCCTGGTGACCCCCGACGGCGCGTGTTCGGCCTCGCGCCGCAGCATGGTCAGGAGGCTCGCCCCGATGCCCGCGCGGCGGTGGTCGCGGGCCACCTCGATGTAGCACCAGAGGCGTTCCGGGTGCAGGGAGGCCTCATAGACGACGCCGGCCGCCACCGGAATGCCCACGCCGTCAATGACGTCCTCGGCCACGACGCAGCGGCGCCACGGGGAGCCGTCCCTCCCGTTGGAGGACACGGCCAGGGCCCCGCGGAACTGGCGGGCCTGGGCGGTATCCGGGTCGCCCCAGATTTCCAGGAGCGCCAGGTCGTCGCCGTCCCGCCATTCGCGGTATTCGATGGCCATGCTCAGGCCCCGATCAGCCGTGCCGCCAGGTAGCCCTCCACCTTGTCCAGGGAGACCCGCTCCTGGCTCATGGTGTCCCGCTCGCGGATGGTGACGGCCTGGTCCTCCAGCGTGTCGAAGTCCACGGTGATGCAGAACGGGGTGCCGATCTCGTCCTGGCGGCGGTAGCGGCGGCCGATGGCGCCGGCGTCGTCGAAGTCGATGTTCCAGTTCTTCCGCAGCTGCGCGCCGAGGTCCTTGGCCTTCGGGGACAGGTCCTCGTTGCGGCTCAGCGGCAGCACGGCGGCCTTGACCGGGGCCAGGCGCGGGTCCAGCTTCAGGACGGTGCGCACGTCCACGCCGCCCTTGGCGTTGGGGGCCTCGTCCTCGGTGTAGGCGTCCACCAGGAAGGCCATGAAGGAGCGCGTGAGCCCGGCCGCAGGCTCGATCACGTACGGGGTGTAGCGCTCGTTGGTGGCCTGGTTGAAGTAGCTCAGGTCCTGGCCGGAGGCCTTCGAGTGCGTGGTGAGGTCGAAGTCGGTGCGGTTGGCGATGCCTTCGAGTTCGCCCCACTCCGAGCCCTGGAAGCCAAAGCGGTATTCGATGTCCGTGGTGCCCTTGGAGTAGTGGCTCAGCTTCTCTTTCGGGTGCTCAAAGAAGCGCAGGTTTTCCTCGCGGATGCCCAGGCCGGTGTACCAGGCCATGCGCTCCTTCATCCAGTACTGGTGCCATTCCTCATCGGTGCCGGGCTCGACGAAGAACTCCATTTCCATCTGTTCGAATTCACGGGTGCGGAAGATGAAGTTGCCGGGCGTGATCTCGTTGCGGAAGGACTTGCCGATCTGGCCGATGCCGAACGGGGGCTTCTTCCGGGAGGTGGTGAGGACGTTGTTGAAGTTCACGAAGATGCCCTGGGCGGTTTCCGGGCGGAGGTAGTGCAGGCCTTCCTCGCTGGCCACCGGGCCCAGGTAGGTCTTGAGCAGGCCGGAGAACTCCTGCGGTTCGGTCCACTGGCCGCGGGTGCCGCAGTTGGCGCAGGCAATGTCCTTCAGGCCGTTCTCGGCCGGCCGGCCCTTCTTTTCCTCGTATTCTTCCTCGAGGTGGTCGGCGCGGTAGCGCTTGTGGCAGGAGAGGCATTCCACCAGGGGGTCGGAGAAGACCTCTACGTGGCCGGAGGCTTCCCATACCTGGCGGGGCAGGATGACGGATGAGTCCAGACCCACCACGTCTTCGCGGCCGCGGACCATGGACTGCCACCACTGGCGCTTGATGTTTTCCTTCAGCTCCGCGCCCAGGGGGCCGTAGTCCCAGGCCGAGCGCGAGCCGCCGTAGATCTCACCGGCCTGGAACACGAAGCCCCTCCGCTTGGAGAGGGAAATGACCTGGTCGAGGACGGACTTTGCTGCCATGGGGTAACTCCAATTTCTACAGGGCCGCTGGGTGCGGTCCGCGGGTTGTCAGGCCCCGGCCGCCGTATGCCTGGAGGCACAGTGGGCAGGGTGCCGGGGCGAATGAAGGAAGATCGTTGAAAAGCTCGTGTCCTAGCGTACCGGCCGCTGCCTGCGGAGCGCGCCCCGCGGCCACGGCAGAGTTGCCAGGATGATCGCGGCGAGGGTCAGCAGGGTCCCGAGGACGGTGGCCGGGGCGACGACGGTGCCCGGGGCGGGCAGCGCCAGGTCCAGGGCCAGCGAGCCGAGCAGCTGGCCGGCAATCATGCCCAGCCCGGTGACCAGTACGCCAAGGCTGCGGACCAGGAGGGCGCCGAGCCCAATGAATACGCAGCCCATGGGACCGCCCAGGTAGTACCACCATTCGGACGGCAGCGGGTTGGCTGGGCCGGCCACCGCCAGCTTCACCGCCAGCGCTGTCCAGAGCACGATGCAGCCGGCCACGAAGTTGACCAGGGTGGCCGCGATCGGTGTGCCGTAGTGGACGGTGGCGGTGCCGTTCATGGCCTGCTGGAAGCTCATCAGGAAGCCAGCCGCCACGGGCAGCAGGATGGGAAGCAGCAGGGAGGACGGACCACCGTCGGTTCCGCCGGCCTCCGCGCCGCTGAACCGGGGCGAAACCGCCCAGGCGACGGCGGCGATAGTGAGGACGCAGCCAATGATGCGGATGCCGGTGACGGATTTCTTCCCGGCCGGCCCGATTCCCAGGCGGTCCACCAGCAGGCCGCTCACGGTCTGCCCGGTGACCGTGGCCACGGTGAAGAGTGCCACGCCCAGGATGCCCACCGTGAACGACTGGGCAAAAACGAACAGCGCGCCGATGGCACCGGCCACCACGTAGATACGTGGAAAGGCGCGTTTGCGGACCGCGGGAAGGATGCCGGCCAGCCCCGCCCGCCCGCGCGGCAGGACCAGCGAAATCACGATCATGACCAGCAGGCCTGTGCTGAAACTCACGGCCGCCGCGGCGATGCCGTCACCGAGGCGGGCGCCCAGGGCCCCGTTGATGCGCCCCTGGACTGGGATGGCAAGGCCGGAACCCACGGCCAGGGGCAGGCCTGCGAGCACCGGCAGGCGGGAAGGGGAGGTCATTGAATCCACCTTAGTTCAGGCATTATTGCTCTATGAGCAACCCCATTGACGACGTCCCCATCCGCGACAGCATGATCCGGCTGGGCCAGCTGCTGAAGCTCGCCAACCTCGTGGAGGACGGCGTGGAGGCGGCGGCGCTCATCAAGAACGGGCTGGTCAAGGTCAACGGCGAAATCGACGACCGCCGCGGCCGCCAGCTGCACAACGGCGACGTTGTCACGGTGAACGGACAGAGTGTCCGGGTAGTGGCGCCCGAAACGGACTGACGCAACGCAGGCGCACTGCCCGGCGGAGGACGTGCAGGCCGCGTGACGTGACGTCCGCCGGGACTGCCGGCCGCCGTCGTACGCCTACTTGTTCAGCACCTCGTGAGTGAGGAACTCCCCCACGTGCCCGATCTCCTGCTGGTTGATCCCGTGCCACATGCCGGTGTAGAGCACCTTGGTGAGCTTGACGTGCTTGCGGACCCAGCCCATGGTGTACTCGATCTTGTCCTGGGTGATCACCGGATCCTGCTGGTCCCGGCCCCAGAACATGGGCACGGTGCCGTCCAGCTCATCGTCCCTGAACGAAGGGTCGCCGGCTGCGTCCACCACGAAACCGGACAGTCCGACGACGGCAGCGAAGTCCGTGGGCCGCTGCCGCAGGAGCGTGGTTGCCATGGCCATGCCCATGGAGAAGCCGAGCAGGGTCACCGACGGATGCCCCACCCGGATGGTGTCGATCCACTCCAGTACGTACGCCGAGGCCTTCTTGACCCGCTCCAGCGAGTACTCGATGGAGGCCGTGAGCGGGAACCAAGTGAAGCCGGGGCCCGTGGCGATCGGCGCACGCACGGACGCGACGGCGAAGTCCCCGGGCAGCAGGTCGGCCAGGCTGAGCAGGTCCCGCTCATTGGCGCCGTAGCCGTGGAGGAGCACCAGCAGCGGCTTGCCGTCGCGCTGGTCCTCCGGATGGGACCACAGGACAACGGGGGCAGGAAATACTTCGGCGTCAGTCATGGTTTCCATTCATATCAGTTACCCACAAGTAACAACCTACGTTCGCGTAGGCAGTGAAGCGGAAGGCAGGATAGGACCGTGACTGACGCAAGTGACATCAAGGCCCCGTCCGCGCACCCGGGATCCCACCCGTGGACCCGTTACGTGGCGATGGGCGATTCCTTCACCGAGGGCATCGGCGACCCCGAACCCGCGAGCCCCGGCGGCCACCGCGGCTGGGCCGACAGGGTGGCCGAGGAGCTGGGCAGGACCCAGCCTGACTTCGCCTACGCCAACCTGGCCGTCCGCGGCCGCCTGCTGCAGCAGATCGTTGACCAGCAGCTGGCGCCTGCCCTGGAGCTGAAGCCGGACCTGGTAACCCTGTCGGCGGGCGGCAACGACCTCATCCGCCCGGGCGGCGACCCGGACGTGCTGGCCGAAAAGCTCGATTCCGTGGTCCAGATCCTGTCCCTGGGTGGTGCCACGGTGGTCCTGTTCAACGGACCTGACACCGGCTCGTCAGTGCTCGGCAGGATCCGCAGCAAGGTGGCCATCTACAACGAGAACCTGCGGACGGTGGCAACGCGGCACGACGCCATCATCGCGGACATGTGGTCGCTGCGGCAGTTGAGCGATCCGCAGATGTGGGACCAGGACCGGCTGCACTTCTCCCCGCTGGGGCACCACACCATAGCGGCCATGGTGCTGGACGCGCTCAACGTTGAGCATTCCCTGGAGCCGCTGCAGCCCAAGCCCCTGCCGCCCCGGACCTGGCGCGAGGCCAGGAGCGGGGACCTGGTGTGGGCGCGCGAATACTTCGTGCCGTGGGTGCTGCGGCGGCTGCGCCGCCAGTCCTCCGGGGACGGCATCACGGCAAAGCGGCCGACGCCGGGCCCCGTCTTCGGTCCGGGCGTTCCCTTGGGTGCGGGTGAGGGCCCGTTGGGAACGTCGGAGCCCAGCCGCCGGTAAGGCCGCCCGGGGTTAGGCTGGAAGGACAACACTCGAGAGGCGCGGCACCGTGAGCAGCTTGTTTTTCTGGATTATCGTCCTGTCCTTCGTCGTCCCCATGGCCATGCGGATGTACCGGCGGTCCGTGGCACGGCGGGACCGGGACCAGTCGTTGCCCGGGCGCTTCCCTGAACAGTTCCCGGGGCAATACGGACAAGACGGGTATCCCGGCCCCGGCCAGTACCCGGGACCGGGCCAGTATCCAGGCTCGGCCGGGCCGCAGAGCAACCAGCCCCGCGACGGCTATACCCAGCAGGACTACTTCTCCGGCGGCTTCCGCAGTATCCAGCGGCCGCAGCCCCTGGGCGACCCGCAGCCGTTGCCCCACCAGTACGGCCAGCAGCCTCTGCCGGACCCCGGCTACGGTCCCCCGCAGGGACAGGGGTTTGGTCAGCCAGGCTTTGGCCAGCCCGGCTTTGATCAGCAGGGGTCTCAGCAGCCGCGTCCCGGAGAGCCGACGCCGGGACAGTCCCCAGCGCCGGCCACTCCCCCGCCGCCGGCGGCACCGCAAGGGTACCGCGCCCGCAAGCTCGCGGAACTGGACCAGCAGTACACCAACGGTGAGCTGTCCATGGAGGACTACATGAAGCGGCGCAGCGACATCATGAACGGCTAGTAACAGGAGCGCCACCGGGCCTGCCCGGTGGCGCTCCTTTATGCGTTCAGTGCTCCTGTCAAGCTCAGTGGACCTGCGGGAAGCCCAGGTCAATCACCGAGGTGGAGGGATCCGGCCAGCGCGTGGTCACCACCTTGCCCCGGGTGTAGAACCGGATGCTGTCCGGGCCGTACATGTGGGTGTCGCCGAACAGCGAGTTCTTCCAGCCGCCGAACGAGAACGTGCCTACCGGCACCGGAATGGGCACGTTGACGCCCACCATGCCTGCCTCGACGTCGAACTCGAACTGCCGGGCCGCCCCGCCGTCACGGGTGAAGATGGCCGTGCCGTTGCCGAACTCGTTGTCGTTGACCAGCTTCACGGCGTCGCCGTAGGTATCGACGCGGACCACGGACAGGACCGGGCCGAAGATCTCGTCGTCGTACACCTTCATGCCCGGCTTGACGTGGTCCACCAGGCTGACGCCGATGAAGAATCCGTTTGAATCGAACTGCTGCGAGCGCCCGTCCACAACCACGGATGCGCCTTCATTTTCGGCCCCCGCCACATAGGAGGCCACGCGGTCCCGGTGCTCCGCGGTGATCAAGGGGCCCATCTGGGACGCGGGGTCCGTTCCCGGGCCGATCTTCAAACCCGCCATGCGGCTGGAGATTGCCTTCACCAGGTCGTCCGCGATGTTGCCCACGGCCACCAGGACGCTGACGGCCATGCAGCGTTCGCCGGCTGACCCGTAGGCGGCCGAAACCGCAGCGTCGGCAGCCATGTCCAGGTCGGCGTCGGGAAGCACCACCATGTGGTTCTTTGCACCGCCCAGTGCCTGCACCCGCTTGCCGTGTTCTGCCGCCCGCTTGTAGATCGACTGGGCAACGGGAGTGGAGCCGACAAAACTCACGGCTTTGACGTCCGGGTGCTCCAGCAGGACATCCACGGCTTCCTTGTCACCGTGGACCACGTTCAGCACCCCGGCCGGCAGGCCCGCTTCGGCGAAGGCCTCCGCGATGAAGACGGCGGCCGACGGGTCCTTCTCGCTGGGCTTCAGCAGCACGGTGTTGCCGCAGGCCAGGGCACTGCCGATCATCCACAGCGGCACCATGGCCGGGAAGTTGAACGGCGTAATGCAGGCTACGACGCCCACCGGCTGGCGGACGGAGTGCACGTCCACCCCGGTGGAGACCTGCTCGGACCGCTCGCCCTTGAGCATGTGGGACAGGCCGGTGGCGAAATCGATGTTCTCCAGGCCGCGGGCGATTTCGCCCTCTGCGTCGGAGAGGACCTTCCCGTGCTCGCTGGTGAGGATGGCCGCGAGCTCGGGCTTCCGCTGGGTCAGGATTTCGCGGACCCGGAAGAAGATGCCGGTCCGCCGGGCCAGGCTGGTGGCCCGCCAGGCCGGCAGCGCGGAACGGGCAGCCGCGATGGCTTCCTCTGTCCGTGCCGCCGAGGCAAGCGCCACCTGCTTCTCCTGTTCACCGGTGGCTGGATTGAACACCGGGCCGAAGCGGTCTGCGTCGCTGACGCGGGTGCCGTTGATGTAGTGCGGGATGGTTTCCACGGGGAGTCTCTTTTCCTGCGTTGCGTGGTGCGGGCTAGTTGGCGGACGGCGCCGGGTTGGCGGGTTCGAGTGAGCCGTCCACGAGCTTGATGATCATGGAGCAGTCCTTGCCGGCGTCACCGGCGTCAATAAGCCGCTGGAACAGCTGCTGGACGTGCCTGCCGATCTCCAGGGGCGTGCCGGTATCCTCGGCTGCGCTGATGGCCAGCCCAATGTCCTTGTTCGCCAGCTCTGTGGTGAAGGTGGGCGCGAAGCCGTTGTTCGAGGCTGCGGTGGGAACCACGCCGGGCACCGGGTACCAGGTCCGCAGTGCCCACGAGTCGCCCGAGGAGACAGAGGCAATGTTCCAAAAGACCTGCTTGTCCAGGCCCAGCCGGTCGGCAAGCACAGCGCCCTCCGCGGTGGAGGCCAGGTTGATGAAAAGCATCAGGTTGTTGCAGATCTTGGCCGCCTGCCCCGTGGTGGGGCCGCCCGTGGGGATGATGTTGGCGGCCATGGGGCCGATGTAGCCCGTGGCGTCCGCCACGGCCCCCTCTTCGCCGCCAACCATGAAAGTAAGCGTTCCCGCTTCCGCCCCGCTCATTCCACCCGACACCGGGGCGTCCAAGAAGCGGAAGCCGGCGGCAGCAGCGGCGTCGTGCAGTTCCTGGGCGGAGGCGACGTCGATGGTCGAGGAGTCAATCAGAAGCGTCCGGGTGTCCGCGTGCGCCAGCACGCCGTCCCCGCCGAGATACACCGCACGGGCGTGTTCACCCTTGGGCAGCATGGTGAACACGGCGTCCGCACCATCCACCGCTTCGGCGATGCTGGCGGTCCGCTTGACGCCGCCTGCTTCAGCGGCTGCCAGGGCTGCCGGGTTGAGGTCGAAACCGCGCACATCATGCCCGGCTTTCGCCAGGTTTACGGACATGTGGCCGCCCATGTTGCCCAGGCCAATCCAACCGATAACTGCCACGAGTAAGCTCCTTTGCTTCCATTCCAGCCGTACTGCCGGCATGTCTGTGTCAACGATCACACCCTGTTAGAGTGCAATCAAGGGGAAAAATCACAGAGGCCATGTGCACTGCTGCACATCGAAGGAAGGACCGGAGTGGACCTGAGACGGTTGCCAAGCCCCGACGACCTGCTCATCCTGCTCACCGTTGCCCGCCTGGGCCGGTTCAACGCGGTAGCCGAGACGCTGGGAACAACCCACACCACCATCTCCCGCCGCATCCTCGCCCTGGACAGGCAACTGGGCGGCCGGACTTTGGAACGCAGCCCGCAGGGTTGGGAGCTGACGCAGCTCGGTGCCGCGGCCGTGGAAGCGGCAGAGGCGATCGAAGGTACCCTTGGCTCGCTGTCCGGCCTGATCAGCCAGGACCAAAGCACCCTCGCCGGCCTGGTCCGCGTCGCCACGACGGACGGCGTGGGAGCAGTGTTCGTCACCCCGTCGCTGGTGCGGCTCCAGCAGCAAAACCCGCAGCTGAACATCGAAATGCTCAGCGCCACCCGGAAAGTCAGCCAGAACCGGTCGGGCGTGGACCTGGAGATCGTGGTGGGCCGGGCGGACGTCACCACCGCGCAGACAATCTTCCTGAGCAACTACTACCTGCGCCTCTACGCAAGCTCAGCG
The DNA here is from genome assembly GCF_019977375.1 of Arthrobacter sp. NicSoilB11. Classification (NCBI taxonomy): domain Bacteria; kingdom Bacillati; phylum Actinomycetota; class Actinomycetes; order Micrococcales; family Micrococcaceae; genus Arthrobacter; species Arthrobacter sp. NicSoilB11. The sequence goes on along the minus strand of NZ_AP024657.1, from coordinate 1,529,227 downwards.
TATGCCGCCCGGCATGGCCTGCCGGAAACGCTCGACGACGTGGGGCAGCACGGGTTTGTGTCCTACGTCGAGTCCGCACTCCAGGTGGCGGAGCTGGGGCCGCGCTGGTCCTCGCAGCTTCCGCTGCCCAGGACGAGCTTCCAGGCCACCAGCGTGTTCGCCCAGGTGGAGGCGGTGCGGCAGGGTGCGGGCATTGGGCTGCTGCCCAACTTCATGGTGGCGGGCTGCGGGGACTTCGTGCCCGTCCTGGCGGCCGACTTTGAGCGCCAGCTCCCCATCTGGGCCGTTGCCCGCCCGGAGTCGCTCCGGTCCGCACCGGTCCAGGCGGTGATTGCGGCACTCAAGGCGGAAATGAAGGAGCGCTCCGGGGTGCTGGCGGGGTAGGCGCTGTTCTTGCGGACCCAGGCCCCCCGCACAAGTCAGGCCTGGAACAGCCGCCTTACCACCTGCCCGGATGCCAGCGCGTCCAGGCCCTCATTGATCTCGCTGAGCGGCCGGGTGTCAGTGTGCAGCAGCTCAACCGGCAGCCTGCCTTCGCGCCAGAACGCCAGGTACTGCGGAATGTCGCGCGCCGGCACGGCATCCCCCATGTAGGAGCCCAGCAGCCGTTTTCCCGCCCCGGCAAACTGCAGGGCCGGCACCGTCAACTGGGCGGACGGATGGGGCAGGCCCACCGACACCACGGCGCCTCCCCGCGTCACCTGCTCCAGGCAGGAGGCGATAACGCCTGCTGATCCCACCGCTTCAATGGCAACGTCCACACCGTCCCCGGACGCTTCCGCGATCAGCCGTGCCGCGTCCTCCGGCGTTCCCACCGATGTGGCGCCGGCGTCGCGGGCCAGCTGGTGCTTGCCTTGGTTTGGATCGATGGCAATGACGTCGGCGGCTCCAGCGAGGCGCGCTGCCATGACGGCTGACAGGCCCACGGCTCCGAGGCCGAACACCGCTACGGACTGCCCCGGACTGACAGCCGCGGTATTCAACACTGCACCCATTCCGGTGAGCACGGCGCAACCAAACATCGCGGCAACCGTGTCCGGGACGTCGTCGTCGATCACCACCACCGATTCCCTTGCCACCACTGCGTAATCGGCGAAGGCCGAGACGCCAAGGTGGTGGTTGATCCGTTCCCCTGCCGGAGTCCGCAGCAGTGCCGGCCCGTGCAGCAGGTCGCCGGAGCCATTGACCTCTGCTGCACGGTGGCAGAGGGCCGGCCGGCCGGCCAGGCATGCACGGCACCCGCCACAGCTCGGCACGAAGACCAGCACCACATGGTCGCCCACGGACACGTCGGACACGCCGGCCCCCACGGACACCACCCGACCCACCGCCTCGTGGCCCAAGGCCATGGGCAGCGGCCGGACGCGGGAACCGTCCACCACCGAGAGGTCCGAGTGGCAGAGGCTGGAGTAGGTGATGGCAACACCAAGCTCACCGGCGCGGGGCTCCGGCTGCGCCAGTTCCTGCACCAGCAGCGGAGCGGCCTCGGAGTAGGTCTGCTTCCCGTTGCCGGCCCCCGTGGTGGGGGCGGCGGGAACGGTGGAGTACAGGACGGCGGCTTTCACGGATCCTGCTACTTCTTGCGGGCGGCAAGGAGGTCGGCGGTGCCCTGGGCGTCGGCGGCGTCCACGTCGTGCAGCGAGATGCCGCGGGTTTCCTTCAGGAAGTAGACCGCGACGGCGGTAATGGCGCAGGCGATCAGCAGGTAGACCGCCACGGGGACGGAGGACTTGTAGGCGCCCAGGAGCGAGGCGGCGATGATCGGGGCCAGGGATCCTGCCACGATCGACGTCACCTGGTAGCCCAGGGACACCCCGGAGTAGCGCATCCGGGTGGGGAACATTTCCGCCATGATGGCAGGCTGCCCGGCGTACATGAAGGCGTGGAACACCAGGCCGATCATGATGGCGGCCAGGATGATGGCATCGTTCTTGGTGTCCATCATGGGGAAGGCGAAGAAGCCCCAGGTGGCCCCCATGATGGCGCCGGCCATGTAGACGGGCCTGCGGCCAAACCGGTCCGACAGCTTGCCGACCATGGGCACGACGGCGAAGTGCAGGGCGTGGGCAAGGAGCAGCAGGAGGAGGATGCGGGTGGTGTCGGCCTGGACCACGGTTTTCAGGTAGGTGATGGAGAACGTGACCACGAGGTAGTACAGGATGTTTTCCGCCAGGCGCAGGCCCATGGCGGTGAAGACGCCGCGGGGGTAGCGCCGGAATACCTCAGCGACGCCGTAGCCCTTGTGGCCGGCTTCGACCTCTTTGCGGGCTTCGAGGAAGATCGGTGCGTCATTGACCTTGGTGCGGATGTAGTAACCGATCAGGACGATCACCGCGGACAGCCAGAACGCTACGCGCCAGCCCCACCCCAGGAAGGCGTCCTGGGTCAACGTGGAGGACAGGGTGAACAAGACGGCGGTGGCAAGCAGGTTTCCCAGCGGCACTGCCGACTGTGGCCAGCTGGCCCAGAAACCGCGGGATTTGCTGGGGCTGTGTTCGGCCACGAGGAGGACGGCGCCGCCCCACTCGCCGCCAACGGCAAAGCCCTGGGCGAACCGGAGGACCACCAGCAGTGCGGGAGCCCAGTAGCCGATCTGCTGGAACGTGGGCAGGCAGCCCATGAGGAAGGTGGAGACGCCTACCAGGATGATGCTCAGCTGCAGCAGCTTCTTGCGTCCGAACTTGTCGCCGAAGTGGCCAAAGACGATGCCGCCGATGGGGCGCGCCACGAAACCGACGGCATAAGTGAGGAAGGCGGCGATGATGCCATCCAGTTCTGTGCCGGCGTTGGGGAAGAAGGCCTTTCCGAACACCAGGGTGGCAGCCGAGGCGTAGAGGAAGAACTCGTACCACTCAACAACGGTTCCGGCCATGGAGGCCGTAACCACTTTCTTAAGGCCTGAAGCCTTGACGTCGGTTTCCTCTGTGCGCCTTGCGGCGGAGCTTTCCGTACTCATGCGAACTCCTTCGGCGTCGTCGTCGACACCACGGGGACCAATCAATGGCGGCCGGGTGTGATGCACACCACGAACGCACCGGATTCGATTGAGTATGGTCTGCCTGCGGTGCAACCTCAACGCCGATTAGTGCAGAAGGCATCTGCAGGAATGCACATGCGGGGCGCTAGGCCAGGAAGCTGCTCCGGAGCTGGCTGCCCAGCTGCCCGATCTCTGTCAGGAACCCGTCGTGCCCGATCGGCGCCTGGATGACGTGCACGTCCACGTCCCCCGGCAGGGCCTGGGCCAGCTCACGGGACTGCGACGGGAAATACAGCCGGTCCGAATCCACGGCGGCCACGAAGAACCTGGCGGTGGACCTGGCCAGGGTTTCGGCCAGGGTTCCGCGGCCCCGGCAGATGTCATGGCTCATCAGCGCCTCGGTGAGGGCGATATAGCTGTTGGCGTCGAAGCGCTTCACGAGCTTGCTGCCCTGGTGGTCCAGGTAGCTTTCCACCTGGTAGCGGCCGCGGGCGGCCAGAGCCTCACCCTTCAGGGGCGACTCCGGCGCCTGGGGTTCCCGGCCGAAGCGGCCTTCCAGTTCAGCCGCGGACCGGTAGGTGATGTGGGCAATGCGCCGGGCAAGTGCCAGCCCGGCTTCCGGGCAGGGGCCGCCGTAGTAGTCGCCGCCGTTGAAGTGTGGGTCCTGCCGGATGGCCAGGGTCTGGGCCTGCGCGAAGGCGATCTGTTCCGCCGTGCTCGCGGCACCCACGGAGATGACGGCGCAGCGCTGCACCCTCTCCGGGTAGGTCACTGCCCATTCAAGGGCGCGGGCGCCGCCCATGGATCCGCCCAGGACAGCGAACCAGCTGCTGATGCCCAGCTGGTCAGCCAGCCGGGCCTCTGCCACCGTGCTGTCCCGCAGGGTGACCAGGGGGAAGCGGGAGCCCCAGGGGGCTCCGTCCGGGGCGGCCGACGACGGGCCCGTGGACCCGTAGCAGCCGCCCACGATGTTGACGGACACCACGAAGAACTTGTCCGTGTCCACGGGAGCGCCGGGACCGGCCAATTGTTCCCACCAGCCTTCTTCGTCCGTGTCGCCGCGGGTCACGTGGGTGCTGCCGGTCAGGGCGTGCTCGATCAGGATGGCGTTGCTGGCGTCGGCGTTGAGCGTGCCCCAGGTTTCGTAGGCCAGCGTGACGTCCGGGAGGTGCCCCCCGGCTTCGAGTTCCAGCCCTCCGATGGAGGCGTAGCGGACAATTCCGTGTTCGGGGATGGTGGTTCGGGCGACGGTAACCGTCATGGCAAGACCTCTTCTACGCGCTTGCCTGCCGTCGTCTGACCGGCAGGCCAGGTCCTCACCCGGGGCACCCCACCGCGGATGGAGGGTTGCCGGCCAGCAAGCCGGGGCTGTCACTGGCACTCATGACCTGGTTCGAGTGTACGAAACACCCCCCGCTCCAGGCCAAGAGTGTGACTGGTTGTGACTTCCCCGCTTGCCGGCCCTTCCGGCGTCAGCCCTGGCGCGCTTTTAGCTCTGGGCGTCTTTGGCAGCGCGGAAACCCGCTTCCAGGTCGGCCAGGATGTCGTCGATGTGCTCCAGGCCAACAGAGAGCCGGACCAGTCCCGGATTCACCCCGGCCACCGCTTGCTGCTCCGGCGAGAGCTGGCTGTGGGTGGTCGACGCCGGGTGGATGACCAGGGAGCGGACGTCGCCGATGTTGGCCACGTGGGAGTGCAGCTCCAGGGCGTCGACGAAGCGCTTGCCCGCCTCCGCTCCGCCGGCAAGGTTGAAGGCCACGACGGCGCCCGTTCCCTTGGGCCCGTACTTGCGGCCACGCTCGTACCAGGGGCTGGAGGGCAACCCGGCGTAGGCGACGGATTCGACGTCGTCCCGTCCTTCCAGCCAGCGCGCCACTTCAGTGGCGTTGGCAACGTGGCGTTCCACCCGCAGGCTCAGCGTCTCCAGGCCCTGGGAGATCAGGAAGGCGTTGAAGGGGGAAACCGCCGAGCCAAGGTCGCGCAGCAGCTGGACGCGGGCCTTGAGGATGTAGGAGAGGTTGGCACCCAGCGCACCGTCGGCGCCTAGGTCGCGGGCGTAGACCAGGCCGTTGTAGGTGGGGTCCGGGGTGTTGAAGCCGGGGAACCGTTCAGGGTCCTTGCCGAAGTCGAATTTGCCGGAGTCCACGATCACGCCGGCAATTGCGGAGCCGTGGCCGCCCAGGTATTTGGTGGCGGAGTGGATCACGATGTCCGCACCCCACTCCAGTGGGCGGATCAGGTAGGGCGTGGACAGGGTGTTGTCCACGATCAGTGGCACGCCTGCCTGGTGGGCCACCTCGGAGATGCCTTCGATGTCCAGGACGTCCTGGCGGGGATTGGACACCACTTCACCGAAAAAGAGCTTGGTGTTCGGCTGGACGGCGTCGCGCCACTGGTCCAGGTTGTCGGGATCCTGGACGAAGGTGACCGAGATGCCGAACTTCTTCAGGGTGTGGGCGAACAGGTTGTACGTTCCGCCATAAAGGCTGGGGCTCGCCACAATATGGTCCCCCGCCTCCGCAATGTTCAGCACCGCGAACGTCTCGGCGGCCTGGCCAGAGCTCAGCAGCAATGCGGCCAGGCCTCCCTCAAGGCTGGCGATCCGCTGTTCGACGGCATCCTGGGTGGGGTTGCCGATCCGGGTGTAGATGGGTGCAAGTTCGGCGAGGGCAAAGCGGTTGGCTGCGCTTTCGGCGCTGGGGAACACGAAGGACGTGGTCTGGTAAATGGGGAGCGCGCGGGCTCCTGTGGCACTGTCGGGCTCCTGGCCGGCATGGATCTGGCGGGTTTCGAAAGACCATCCGTTGGACATCTCAGTCTCCTATGACATGGGCCCGGAATGCGTGGGGCAGTACGGGCCGCGCTTGCTTCCGGCTCTTGCCGGACAGCCAGGTCCTCACCCGGGGCACCCCACCGCGGGTGGAGGGTTGCCGGCCAGCGAGCCGGGGCTTGGCGCTGGCGCTCATGACCTGCGCCCAGTCTAGGAACGGGGTAGTCGCCGTGGACAGCATTGTGACGAACAAGGTCGCCCTGCATGGCTTTCGAGCCGCCACAGGTGGGCCGCCCCGCACCCGGCCGGGGACGCCGCCGTCGTCCTTCTTGCCCATGTTCCCGGCCCTTTTCCCGGCCCTTTTCCAGTAAGGGTACCCTTAGCTGAGAGCCGGATCACAAAGTGCCAAGATGTTGCCATGCGCATGGATCACGTCTCTTACGCCTGTGAACAAGATGGCCTCGCGGCCACTACCGAACGTATTTCATCTGCCCTCGGCGTTGAGGCAGTGAAGGGCGGGGTGCACCCCCGGTTCGGAACCCGGAATATGATCATCCCGCTCGCCGGGCACAAGTACCTGGAAGTCGTAGAGGTCCTGGACCACCCGGCTTCGGACAAGGCACCGTTCGGACAGGCCGTGCGTGCCCGTTCCGCGGCCGGTGGCGGCTGGATGGGCTGGTGCGTCGAAGTGGACGACCTCGCCCCGTTCGAGGCACGCCTTGGCCGCGCCGCGGTGAACGGCAACCGCAAGTTCCCGGACGGCCGGGAGCTGGTCTGGAAACAGATTGGCATCCTTGGCCTTATCGCCGATCCCCAGGTGCCGTACATGCTCAAGTGGGAAGGCGACCCGGCACTGCACCCGTCCAACGCCTACCCCAGCAACCTTAAGATGAGCTGCCTGACCATCGCCGGCTCCGCGTCCCGCGTGACCGAGTGGCTGGGTGAACCGGTGGAGAAGCCGCTTGAGGACGTGGCGGTGGAGTGGGTCGCCCCGCATGGAACTCCGGGCATCCTGTCGGTCACGTTTGAAACCGCCAACGGAGCCGTCACCATCTGACGCTCCACCCCAGCCTCCCGGAATGTCCGGGAGGGGGTTCACCGGGCCAGTACCCGGATCAGCTTCGGCCGCCATCAGGTGGTGACAACGGCGTCACTACCCGATGGCGGCCGAATTCATTTAAGTGGCTGCTTCCTACATCGCTGCGATCCAGGTCTGAATGTCGGTGCCTCGCTGGATGATGTGGGTATGGGAATCGGCACGGGTGTTGGGGTGGTGTTGGAGGGTGTTTCTGCCTCTGTTGCTGCCCTCGATGCTCTTACCCGTGAGGATCATTTCCTTGCCGCCGGGACCGGTGTTGGCGCTGACGTGGATGTGCTGCAGCGGCGGTACGAGCTCCGGCTGGAACGGCTGGAGGCAGTCTCCCGGGTCGAGGCTCAGCTCGCCGCGGTGAAAGCCCTGGACGCGGCAGAAGCGGTCGAAATCCAGCAGGCACTGCTTGCCCCCGACGCCCCCGTGGATGAGCGCATGTTTTCGGAGATGTCAACGGTGGAGGAGATCGCCGGAGTCCTGACCGTCAGTTCCGCGGCCGCAGGCGGGTTGGTGGAACAGTCCCGCCGGGTGTGTTCCCTGCCGCCGCTCCTGGGCGCCCTGTCAGCCGGTGACCTGTCGTGGCAGCATGCCAGGATTGTCGCCGACGAAACCGAGGGGCTCACCCCTGACGGGGCTGCTGCCTTGGTGGCGCACTTCTTCGACCCCGACGCCCCCAACCCCGCCCGCGGCGCCGCCCCCGGCGAACTCGTCCCCGCCCGGTTCCGCGCCAAGATCCGCGCCTGGCGGGAACGCCACCACCCCGAAACCCTCGAAAAACGCCACGCCAAAGGCGTCGCGGACCGGCGGATGGAATACACCCCCGACCGCGACGGCATGGCCTGGCTCTCGCTCTACCTCCCCGGCGACACCGCCTGCGCCATCTGGAACCGCACCACCGCCACCGCCCGCGGCCTGCAGGGCCCTGACGAGCCCCGCACCCTCACCCAACTCCGCCCCGACATCGCAGCATCACTCCTCCTCGGCGCCGGAACCACCACGGCCACCGGTGAGGCTGCTCCGGGTGGGGCTGCACGGGCTACAGGTGATACGGCGGCCGCAGGCAGCGTTTCCGGCACAGGGAGCACTGGTGATGTTGGCAAGGTCCCCACCCCTCGGGCCGATGTCCTGGTCACCGTCCCGGTCTTCGCCCTGCTCGGACTCACCGATGAGCCGGCCGTGCTGAACGGCATGGGCCCCATCCCTGCCTCAATGGCACGGAGGCTTGTCGCGGACGGGGCGGAGTCGTTCTACCGCGTCCTGGTCGACCCCCGCGACGGGGCACCACTGGAGATCGGACGCACCCGCTACCGGCTCCCCGAAACCATCAAACAATGGATCCGCATGCGGGACCGGAAATGCACCTTCCCCGGCTGCACCAACCACACCCCCGACAACCACACCGACCACCTCACAGCCTGGGAACACGGCGGCAGAACAGCCGTCCGGAACCTGGCGCAGCTATGCCCCAAACATCACCGCTTGAAGCACGCCCGCACCTGGAACCCGGATCCCGCGACGGAACACGGACCACCCGGCTGGACCTCACCCACAGGCCGCCACTACAACCCCGAACACCAAGACCCCGAACCAACCCACTGGCCGCCAGGAATAGTGCCGCTTGCCGCCGTTCCAGCCTGGCCGGAACCGGAAGTGGAGGAGCTTGAAATGGAGGAACCCGACGGCGACAACCTGCTGGACCCGGAGGACCTTTTCGCTGCTGATGCCCTCTGGGACGACTTCTACGCGAAACCCTTCGTGTTGCCACCAGACCCACAAGCAGACTGGCCGTTGCTGCTGACGCTGATGTGACAGCAACAAGCATGGCTGGAGTCGCCCAGGCTGGTGTCCAGGGTCCTACCCCAACCCCACGGCTTTGCCGAACAGGCTGAAGCCAACGAAGGCCACGATATCCAGCAGGGCGTGGGCGATGACCAGTGGCATGACCCGGCGGGTCCGGGTGTACAGCCAGGCAAAGACCACGCCCATCACGGCGTTGCCAATGAAGGGACCAAAGCCTTGGTAAAGGTGGTAGCTGCCGCGCAGCACGGAGCTCGCCGCAATGGCCAGCGGCATGCTCCAGCCGAACTTGCCAAAGCGGTCCAGGAGGTAGCCCACCACAATGACTTCCTCAAGCACGGCGTGCCGCATGGCGGACAGGATGAGCACAGGCACGGTCCACCAATAGGCATCCAGGGCGCTGGGGATGATGGCGGTGGTAATTCCGAGCGCCCGGCCGGCCGCATAGAGACCCAGCGAGGGTATGCCGATCAGTCCAGCCAGTCCGAGGCCCTGGAGCAGATCCCTGCCGGGCCGGGCAAAATTGAACCCCAGTTTCTGAAAGGCAGAGCGGGAGTTGCCCGCCTCGCCCGGCACTGCCTGGCGCTGGTCCGTCAGGAAGTAGAAGACCAGCAGCACGGGCACCAGCGCAAAGATGATGTCCAGCAGCTGATATGTGAGGTCGAAGTATTCGCGGGTGCTCTGGGAGCGGTTCAGGGTGGACGTGCCCTCGGCAAGCGGGGCGCGTGTCATCTTGTCCAGCAGCTGCACCACGGAGTAGACAGCCGACTGGCCCAGGGACAGGCCCAGGACGATCCATACTTCGAGCCGAAGGCGACGGCGGGAGGGAACCAGCATGTTCCCATCTTGCCTTCAGTTTCTGGATCCGGCCTGATGGAGCGGCTGGTGTCCGCAGTCGCAAGCGGGCAGCGGTGCGCCGCCGGAGGAGCCCGGTGCCGGCAGTTCGGGTCAGGCGGGCGCGACAATCACTTCCGTGCCGTTGGCTTCAAAGGCAGCCTTGTCGCGGGGCGAGATGCCGGCATCGGTGATCAGCCGGGTGAAGTTGTAGCCGTCCATGGTGGCGAAGGCCCGCACGCCCACTTTGGAGGAATCGGCCAGGACGTAGGACACCCTGGCCCTGCTGGCCAGCAGCGCATTGACGGAGGCCTCCCCCTCCCCCGTGTTGGTGGGCCCGACTTCGGGATCGATGCCGTTGACGCCGATGAAGGCGATGTCCAGCACCACCTTCTGCATGATGATGTCCGTATAGGGTCCCACCAGTTCATAGGACCGCGGGTTGAGGATTCCACCGGTCACCATCACCTTGATGTTGGGCCGTACGGCCAACTGGCCCGCGATGTTGATGGCGTTGGTAACCACGGTGAGGGTGGGCTGGTTGGAGGGGGCGTTCAGGTCTTCCCGGGTGGCCAGGATCTGCGCGAGCGCTGTGCTGGTGGTACCTCCGCACAGGCCGATCACAGCGCCGGGCCGGATCAGCGCCGAGGCGCACTGCGCGATTTGTTCCTTGGCTTCGGCGTGGTCGTCGCGGTTGTAGCGGCCGGGGAGGTCGTAGGCCAGGGCACCGGTGGTGGCGCCGCCGCGGGTACGCGTCAGCAGCCGGCGTTTGGCGAGGCTGTCCAGGTCACGCCGAGCGGTGGCCGGGGATACGTTGAGGGTGCTGACAATCTCGTCGACCTCCACCTGGCCGGTTCTGGCCAGCAGGTCAAGAATCGCGGTCAGCCGGTCAGTGCGCGTCATGCAAGCGGGGCCTTTCCGTACATCAGCCACCACGATCGATGACGTTTCCTGATTATAACTCAAGGAAAACAGTCAGGAACAATCAAAAAAAACGGTATGGACCTACCGCTCCCTGGCTCCGGCCCGCCACACAGCGTACGTCAATGGCATGCCGGGACGGTAAGCGAGATGCGTTGCGGACGGGGCGTTGAGCAGGTGCAGGTCGGCGCGGTGCCCGACGGCGATGGACCCCACGGCGCGTTCACCGTCCGCATCGCGCCCGCTTTCCTTGTGCAACGCCAGTGCGCCGCCATGGGTGGCGGCGCGGACGGCCTCATGCACGCTCAGGTGCATCTGGAGGACGGCGGTGGTGACGCAGAATGCCATGGAACTTGTATACGACGTTCCGGGATTGCAGTTGGAAGCGAGCGCCACCTGCACACCGGCGTCGAGAAGCGTGCGGGCCGGGGCCAGCGGCTGGCGGGTTGAGAGGTCGCAGGCCGGGAGGCAGGTGGCCACAGTGCCCCGCTCGCCTGTGCCGGTGGCGGGGTCCCACCCGGACCAGGAAGCCGCAAGGGACTTCACGTCCTGCCCTGCCAGGTAGTTGACGTGGTCCACGCTGGCGGCCGCCATCTCCACGGCAAGCTGCACGCCGGGGCCCTCACCCAGCTGGTTGCCGTGCACGCGCAGGCCCAGTCCGGCGTCGCGGCAGGCCGTCAGCACGCGGCGGGACTGTTCGGCAGTAAACGCGCCCTCCTCGCAGAAAACGTCGGCCCACTGGACGTAGGGGCGGACGGCATCAAGCATCGGTCCGCAGACCAGGTCTGTGTACTCCTCCGGGTCCTGTCCGGCAGGAACCAGGTGGGCGCCCAGGTAGGTCACCTGGTCCGCCACGCCGGCGGCGATACGCGCGCTGCGGGCCTCGTTCCCGATATCCAGGCCGTAGCCGGTCTTCGTTTCCAGGTAAGTGGTCCCCTGCGAGACTGCCTCGGCAACCCGGCCCATGGCCAGGCGGGTGAGGTCAAAGTCCGACGTGGCACGCGTGGCGTTCATGGTGACGGCGATGCCTCCGGCAGCGTACGCCTCCCCCGCCATCCGTGCTTCGAATTCCGCGGTACGGTCCCCGGCGAACAGCAGGTGGCTGTGGGAGTCCACCCATCCGGGGAGCATGGCGCGGCCGCCGGCGTCGATGGCTTCGTCCGCCGCCGGGGCCTCGGCCGCGGCGCCGATCCAGGAGATCCGTTCGCCCTCGACCACTACCGCCGCGTCCTTCAGGACCCGGTGTTCAAGGTCCTGGGTCATCAGCTCGGCAATATTGGTGATCAGGGTGCTCATGGGACTATTCTTCAGCGTCGGATGGACCAGCGGCTGGCAGCCAGGGCCTGCGCTGTCCGGGATTCCGGACCGTCGGCGGCGGCACCTCCGGACGCTCCCTGGCCGGCGAGGATCTGGTCAGCGGCGAGCTCGGCCATCGCAGCGGAGGTCTGGAAGCCGTAGCCGCCCTGCCCCACCAGCCAGTAGAAACCGGGGGCTTCGGCGTCGAAGCCCGCCACCGGAACCCCGTCGGCGGCCTCAGTGCGCAGGCCGGTCCAGGCGCGGCGGATTCCCGTGATCCCCAGGCTGGTGATGGAGTTCAGCTTTTCCACCAGGCGCTCCACGTCGCCTGGCCGGGGCCGCGCGTCCTCGGGGCCACTGGGCACGGTTTCGGACGGCGAAACCAGGACGTCGTCACCGTCAGGGCGGAAGTAGAAGGTATTGTTCGCTGCCGCCACCATCGGGGTGGCGGCAGGCAGGGGGCGTTCGACGGCGGCAATCGCCGCAGTGCGCCGGTACGGCTGCAGTCCCAGTTTCTCGACGCCGCTGATCACTGCGAGCTCATCAGCCCATGCCCCGGCTGCATTGACCAGGACGCCGGCTTCAAAGCCCTCGGCCCCGGCACCCACCTGCCATCCGGAACCCAGCCGTTGCGCCGAATGCACCCGTGCGCCGGTGATGATATCGGCTCCGGCCTCGAGTGCCTGTTTGCGGTGCGTGTCCAGGAGCAGGGGCGCGTTGCAGCCAAACGAGCCAGTATCCAGTCCGGCGGCGGCGAAGGTTCCCGGGAGCAGGGCCGGGCACAGCTCAAGCGCGCGGTCAACAGCGATGGGCTGCATGTGCCCGCTGGATTCCGCGGCAACATCGGCCTCGGAGCCGATCAGCATGAAGCTGCGCGGCGTCAGGACCGGTTCCGGCAGTTCCGCGTCCCGCGCCGCGATCAGTTCCAGGGTCCGGAGCGTGAGTTCCTGCACCACGGGAGGGCCGTAGCTCGGGATCAGCTGCCGGGCGGAGCGGGAGGACGTGTGGTACGCCAGCTCCTGCTCCGCCTCCACCAGTGCCACGCTGCAGCGGCCGGCCAGCGCGGAGGCCAGGGACAGGCCGGCAATGCCGCCGCCCACGATCAGGACATCGTAATGTGCTGCCATCCGTCCATCCTTGCAGAGTTCGTGGCCGGTGGAACTTTCGTCAGGCTGTTGCTTCGGTGCGGCTGGCGACGAAGGCACGAACGCACGCTTCGACGTCGTCCGCTGAATGGGCGGCGGACAGCTGCACCCGGATCCTCGCGGCACCGCGCGGAACCACGGGGAAGCTGAAGGCGGTGACGAAGACGCCGTGCTGCAGCATGAGGTCGGCAACCTTGGCGGCCATCACGGCATCGCCGAACATCACCGGCACGATGGCGTGTTCGCCGGGCAGCAGGTCGAAGCCCTCCCCGGTCATGCGGCGGCGGAACAGTTCGGCGTTTTCGAAGAGACGGCGGCGCAGGTCGGCCGAGTTTTCCACCAGGTCCAGAGCCTTGAGGGTGGCGGCCACAATGGCGGGGGCCACCGAGTTGGAGAACAGGTAGGGGCGCGCCTTCTGCCGCAGCATGGCTATGATCTCCCTGCGGCCGGACACGTAGCCGCCTGACGCCCCGCCCAGGGCCTTGCCGAAGGTGCCGGTGTAGATGTCCACGCGGGAGGACACGCCGGCGTGTTCGGGGGTGCCCGCGCCGGTGGCGCCCATGAAGCCCACGGCGTGGGAGTCGTCCACCATCACCAGGGCGCCGTACTTTTCGGCGAGGTCGCAGATGGCCTCGAGCGGAGCCAGGTAGCCGTCCATTGAAAACACGCCGTCGGTGACGATGATCTTCCGGCGGGCGTCCTGCGCCTCCTGCAGGCGGGCCTCGAGCTCGGCCATGTCCTGGTTGGCGTAGCGGTAGCGGCGCGCCTTGCACAGCCGGATGCCGTCGATGATGGAAGCGTGGTTGAGGGCGTCCGAAATGACCGCATCCTCGGACCCGAAGAGGGATTCGAAGACGCCGCCATTGGCGTCAAAGCAGCTTGAGAACAGGATGGTGTCCTCGGTACCCAGGAAAGCGGAAACCCTGGCCTCAAGTTTGAGGTGCAGGTCCTGGGTTCCGCAGATGAAACGGACACTGGCCATGCCGAAGCCGCGCTCATCCATGGCGGCCTTGGCTGCATTGATGATGTCCGGGTGGTCGGCCAGGCCCAGGTAATTGTTGGCGCAGAAGTTCAGCACGTCGGCACCCGGCGCGCCGATCTGTCCGGCAGTGATGTGGCTGGACTGCGGCGAGCTGATGCTGCGTTCAGTCTTGTAGAGCCCGGCGGTGCGGATTTCCTCCAGCTCGTCGCGAAGCTGGTCCTTGATGGAGGTGTACATGGGTTTCCTTACAGTCGGGTCCAGTCGAGGACTACTTTGCCGCCCACGCCGCTGCGGGCAATGTCGAAGCCCTTCTCCCAGTCCGTGGCGGGAAGCGTGTCCGTGACCACGGCGGAGATGCCCGCATGGAGCACCGGGTTGGATGAGAGCATGGCGCTCATGGCGTACCAGGTTTCGTACATCTCCCGGCCATAGATGCCCTTCAGGGTCAGCATGTGGGTGACCACTTTGCCCCAGTCGATGATGATTTCCTGGCTGGGCAGCCCCAGCATGGCGATCCGGCCGCCGTGGTTCATGTTGTCGATCATCTCAGGCAGGGCGGAGGGGTGGCCGGACATTTCCATTCCGACGTCGAAGCCTTCGCGCATGCCGAGCTCGCGCTGGGCGTCGCGGACCCGCGTGGTGGAGACATCGATGGCGAGGTCGGCCCCGAGCTGCCGGGCCAGGTCCAGCCGGGGCCGGGAAACGTCGGTGATGGCGATCTTGCGGGCTCCGGCGTGGCGGGCGACGGCGACTGCCATCAGGCCAATGGGGCCGGCCCCGGTGATGAGGACGTCCTCCCCCACCAGCGGGAAGCTCAGTGCGGTGTGCACGGCGTTGCCGAAGGGGTCGAAGATGGCGCCAAGTTCGGGCGTGACGGAGGCGTCGTGGTGGACCCACGCGTTGGTCTCGGGGATCACCACGTACTCGGCGAAAGCCCCGTCGCGCTGGACCCCCACGCTGACCGTGTGGATGCACATCTGGCGGCGTCCTGCGCGGCAGTTCCGGCAAATGCCGCACACCACGTGGCCTTCCCCGGAGACCCTGTCGCCAACCTTGACTTCGCGGACGTCTTCGCCCACCTCCACCACTTCGCCGTAGAACTCGTGGCCGGCGATGAGGGGCGCTTCGATGATCCCCTGGGCCCAGGAGTCCCAGGACTGGATGTGCAGGTCCGTGCCGCAGATCCCGGTGGTCATGACCCGGATCTTCACGTCCGCCGGACCGGCCTCCGGCTCGGGCCTGTCGACGAGTTCGAATCCGGCCTGCGGGCCGGGCTTGTACAGGGCCTTCATTGGCGTCCTTACTTCTTGGCATTCAGATCTGGAGGTCTTGTCCTCCTCATTGAAGCCTCGGCGAAGCGTTAGCACAACAGGAATTTTCTCAATCAACGATTTAGGAATTGCTAATGATTAGACTGGCGGGGTGGAGATACATCAGCTGGAGATCCTGCGTGAACTGGGCGCCCTGGGGAGCGTGAAGGCCGTAGCAGACACCCTCATGGTGACCCCGTCTGCGGTCTCGCAGCAACTGGCCCACCTGCAGCGCACAGTCGAGGTGCCGCTGACACGCAAGGAGGGCCGGAACCTGGTGCTCACGGAAGCCGGCCAAGTGCTCGCCGACGCAGGCGCCGCCGTCGTCAGCGCCATGGCCGACGCCCGCGGAGCCCTGGGCACCTACCACCACTCGCCGGCTGGCCGGGTGACGCTCAGCGGCTTCCACAGTGCCGGGCAGGCGCTGTTCGCGCCGCTGGCACGGATGCTGGACCGGCCGGAACACCCCCGGATCGAACTGTCCGATGAGGATGTTGCCCAGCAGGACTTCCCTGCCCTCACCGCCCGGTACGACCTGGTCCTGGCGCACCGCATGGACCACAGTCCCCGCTGGCCCGCGGAACGCGTGGCCGTGATCCCGCTGGCGCACGAGCCCCTGGACGTGGCACTGCCCGCCGGCCACCCGTTGGCCCAAAAAGATACGGTCACGGCGGACGACGTCGGCGCCGAGGCCTGGGTGACCAGCCACCCCGGCTACTCCCCCGCCGATGTCCTGTCTGCCGTCGCTGCCGTGTCCAGCCGGGAGCCAAACATCGTCCACCGCATCAACGACTACTTCACGGTGGCGGCGCTCGTGGCCGCGGGCGGCGTGGTGGGGCTGCTGCCCAGGTATACGGCAGGGCCGGTCCTGAACCCGGGCATTGTGCTGCGGCCCCTGGAAGGCATCAGCACGCGCCGCAGGATAGACCTGCTGGCCAGGCCGGAAAACCTGAAACGGCGGGCGGTGGTGATGGTCTGCGAGGCGCTGGAGGACATCATGGCCGGACTGGTGCGGCAGGGCTGACCTGGGCTCAACCCGCGCTGGAGGGGCAGCTCAAGGGGCAACCGGACGCTATGCCCCTTCGTCGTCCTGGTGGTTCCCCTTGCCCATCTTGTGTCCAAGGCCGTGGCCGCGTCCCAATCCAAGGCCAGGCCCGTCACCGGCGCCCTTCACGATCCGTTTTGCTGCTGCCTTGTCCCCGTCCTTGGTGCCGGAGATGCGTACTGTGTCCCCGGCGGCGATGTCTGCGGTGGTTCCGTCCGTCGGCATAAGCCGCTTGCCGTCGTCGCCTGTTGGAAACATGGTGATCCTGGTATCGGCGTTGACGGCGTAGGTCTGGGAGTAGCCGTCCTCGCTCTTGACGGTGATGGCCGAATCGCTGACCGATTCCACCGTGCCACGCTGTTCCAGGACGGTCTGGAACGTGCCGTCGGCGTTCTTGACCACGCCCTCGCCGTGGAGTGCCTGCGGACGCTGGGCCTTCTTGTCCTGCTTGTCCTGTTGGTCCTTCTTGTCCTGCTGGCCGGGTGCAGTGTCTTTGCCTGGTGCCGTGTCTTTGCCTGGTGCCGTTTGCGAGGGCGACGGCGTCGGCGTGCCCGTGGCGGACCACGCCAGGGCCGTCCCTGTACCCGTCAACGCCAGTGCCACTGCCCCGGCAAGCAATGCCTTGCGCGCCCTCATCGGTTCCCTTGCCACCATGGTTGTTCCTCCCGCACGCCGCCGGGGCACCAGCGCCCCGTGGGCTCAAGTGTAAGTCCGCCGCGGACGCGCAGCCACGGGTACTTTCAGCCGGCGGCACCTGAGTACTTAAAGCCCAACTGGGTCGCAGTTAATGTCGTTATCAGCGTTCAAAACGACATCTGCTGCGACCCAGTTGGGTATGGGAGTGCTAGACGGTGACGCCCAGCTTCTCCAGGATCAGTTCCCGGACTCGGGCGGCGTCGGCCTGTCCGCGGGTGGCCTTCATGACCCCGCCCACGATGGCGCCGATGGCCTGGACCTTACCGCCGCGGATCTTGTCCGCGACGTCGGGCTGGGCAGCGAGTGCGGCATCGATGGCTTCCAGGAGGGGGCCGTCGTCGGAAACCACGGCGAGTCCGCGCTTCTCGACGATTTCTTCGGGGGTGCCTTCGCCGGCGAGCACGCCGTCCAGCACTTCCGTTGCCATCTTGTTGTTGATCTTGCCGGCCTCCACCATGCGGTTGAGCTCCACGATGGTTGCGGGCTGGACGCCCAGCTGGCCGGGGTCGACGTCGGCGGCCTTGGCGCGGCCCACGATCTCGCCCATCCACCACTTGCGGGCCACGGACGCGGACGCGCCGGCCGCGATGGTTTCCTCGATCTCGTCCAGGACGCCGGCGTTCACCACGTCGCGGAATTCCAGGTCAGAATAGCCCCAGTCGGCCTTGAGCCGCTTGCGGCGCTCGGCCGGCGGTTCTGGCAGCGTGGCGCGCAGTTCCTCCACCCATTCACGGGACGCCACCACGGGGACCAGGTCCGGTTCCGGGAAGTAGCGGTAGTCGTCCGCGTCCGACTTGGGCCGGCCCGACGTGGTGGTGCGGGTGTCCTCGTGCCAGTGCCGGGTCTCCTGGACCACGGGATTGCCGGAGTCCAGGACGGCGGCGTGGCGCTGGATCTCGTAGCGGACGGCGTGCTCGACAGCGCGCAGCGAGTTCACGTTCTTGGTTTCGGACCGGATACCGAACCGTTCCCGGCCGTGCGGGCGGAGCGAGACGTTGGCGTCGCACCGCACGTTGCCGCGTTCCATGCGGGCATCGGAGACGCCAAGGTTCTTGACGATCTCGCGGATGGCGGCCACGTAGGCCTTGGCCAGTTCCGGGGCGCGGGAGCCGGCGCCCTCGATGGGCTTGGTGACGATTTCCACCAGCGGGACGCCGGCACGGTTGTAGTCCACCAGCGAAAAGTCGGCGCCGTGGATGCGGCCGGTGGCACCGCCCATATGGGTCAGCTTTCCGGCGTCCTCCTCCATGTGAGCGCGCTCGATCTCCACGCGGAACACGGTGCCGTCCTCCAGTTCCACGTCCAGGTAGCCGTCGTACGCGATGGGCTCGTCGTACTGGGAGGTCTGGAAGTTCTTGGGGGTGTCCGGGTAGAAGTAGTTCTTCCGGGCAAAGCGGCAGGATTCGGCGATCTTGCAGTTCAGCGCCAGGCCGATCTTGATGGAGGACTCCACCGCCGTCTTGTTGACCACGGGCAGCACGCCGGGCATGCCCAGGTCCACCTCGTTGACGTTGGTGTTGGGCTCGTCGCCGAAAACGTTGGGTGCGGAGGAGAACATCTTGGTCTTGGTGTTGAGCTCCACGTGGACCTCAAAGCCCAGGACGGGGTCGTACTTCTCCATGGCCTCTTCGAAGCTCAGGATTGCCTCGGTGTTCATTATTTTGCCTCCTGGGCTTCGAGGGTACCGGCTGCGGCAAGGTCGGGAGCCTGGGCCAGCAGCGGGCCGCCCCACTTGGCTTCGAGCAGCGATTCGAGCACCGCGCCAACCCGGTAGAGGCGGGCGTCCTCGCGGGCCGGGGCCAGCAGCTGGATGCCGACGGGAAGTCCGTCCTCGTCGGCCAGGCCGCCGGGCAGTGACAGGCCGGGAACACCTGCCAGGTTGGCGGGGATGGTGGCGACGTCGTTCAGGTACATGGCCAGCGGATCGTCCAGCTTTTCCCCCAGCGGGAAGGCCGTGGTGGGGGCGGTGGGTGAAATCAGGACGTCGGCCTGTTCAAAGGCGGCGTCAAAGTCCCGCTGCACCAGGGTGCGGACCTTCTGGGCCGAGCCGTAGTAGGCGTCGTAGTAGCCGGCGGACAGGGCGTAGGTGCCCAGGATGATGCGGCGCTTGACCTCGTCGCCGAACCCGGCGGCGCGGGTGGCACCCATGACGCGTTCAATGGTCATAGGCCCGTCCTCGGGGAGGACGCGCAGGCCGTACCGGACGCCGTCGAACTTGGCCAGGTTGGAGGAGGCCTCGGACGGCATGATCAGGTAGTAGGCGCCCAGGGCGTACTGGAAGTTGGGGCAGGAGACCTCCACGATCTCCGCGCCGGCTTCCTTGAGCAGCTCCAGGGCGTCGTTGAAGCGGTTTTCGACGCCGGCCTGGTAGCCCTCGCCGTGAAGTTCCTTGATGATGCCGATCCGCAGGCCATCGACGTTGCCGGTCTTCGCGGCAGCCACGAGGTCTGCCAAGGGGTCCGGCAGCGACGTGGAGTCGCGGGGATCGTGGCCGCCGATGACCTGGTGCAGCAGGGCGGAGTCCAGCACGGTGCGGGTGACCGGGCCGATCTGGTCCAGCGAGGAGGCCATGGCGATGGCACCGTAGCGGGAGACGCTGCCGTAGGTGGGCTTCACGCCAACGGTTCCCGTGACGGCACCGGGCTGGCGGATGGAGCCACCGGTGTCCGTTCCCAGGGCGAGAGGCGCTTCGAAGGCGGCAACCGCCGCAGCCGAGCCACCGCCGGAGCCGCCGGGGATCCGGTCCAGGTCCCAGGGGTTGCGGGTGGGGCCGTAGGCCGAGTGCTCGGTGGAGGAGCCCATGGCGAATTCGTCCAGGTTGGTCTTGCCAAGGATGGGCATCTTCGCGGCGCGCAGGCGCTCCACCACGGTGGCGTCGTACGGGCTGTGCCAGCCTTCGAGGATTTTGGACCCTGCAGTGGTGGGCTGGCCGATGGTGACGATGAGGTCCTTGACGGCGATGGGGACGCCGGCCAGGACGTGCAGGGCCTGGGCCTCAGCACCGCCGGCGGCGCGGATGGCGTCCACCTCGGCGGCGACGGCGAGCGCTTCCTCGGCGTTGACGTGCAGGAAGGCGTTGACCTTGCCGTCGACGGCGGCGATGCGGTCCAGGTAGGCCTGGGTAACTTCGACGGCGGTGACCTCGCCGGCGTGGAGCTTTTCGGCCAGCTGCGCGGCGGACAGGCGGATCAGGGTGTCGGCGCTGGTGCCGGCGGTGTTGTGTTCAGTCATGGTTATGCCTCATCCAGGATGGCCGGGACCTTGAAACGGTTGTCATCGGAATCCGGGGCGCCGGAGAGTGCCTGTTCCGCCGTGAAGGTGTGTCCAACAACGTCGTCGCGGAACACGTTGGTGAGCGGAATGGGGTGGGACGTGGCCGGGACGTCATCCCCGGCGGCCTCACTGACGGACTTGACCGACTCGACGATGACGGCGAGCTCGCCGGCCATCCTGTCCAGCTCTTCGGCACTCATCTCGATGTGAGCGAGCCGCGCGAGATGCGCGACGTCGTCACGGTTGATCGCAGCCATGGATCTCCCCTGCAAAGTTCGGATTGTTTTCCGATCCAGTCTAGTGCGGAAACGCAGATGCCCGTCTGACGGCCCCCAGCGGGCGTCAGACGGGCACCTTACCTACCCGGTCCTGCCTCGGGGACAGGAGCGCGGGCAGCTAAAGACTAACCGATACCAATGGCTCCAGTCAGCAGCCCGACGCCGAGCATTACCAGGGAGATGACGGCAGTGCGCCACAGGACCTTCTTGTGGTGGTCACCGAGGTCCACCTTGGCCAGCGAAACCAGCAGCAGGATGGCAGGGACCAGCGGGCTCTGCAGGTGGAACGGCTGGCCGGTGATGGAGGCACGGGCCATGTCAGCGGCGCCAACGCCGTAGTGGGCGGCGGTCTCGCTCAGCACCGGCAGGACGCCGAAGTAGAAGGCGTCGTTGCTCATGAAGAACGTCATGGGGATGCTCAGGATGCCGGTGATGACCGCCATGAACGGGCCCATGGAGGACGGGATGATCTGGACCAGCCATGCGGACATCGCTTCCACCATGCCCGTGCCCTTGAGGACGCCGGTGAGGACGGCTGCGGCCATGACCATGCTGACCACGGCAACGATGGAGGGGGCGTGGGCGATCAGCTGGGCGCCCTGGTCCTTGACCTTGGGGAAGTTGACCAGCAGGGCGACTGCGGCCCCCACCATGAAGACGAACGGCAGCGGGATGATGTTGGCTACGAGCACCACCATGACGGCGACGGTCAGGGCCAGGTTGAACCAAAACAGCTTGGGGCGAAGGGTGGAGCGGTTCGGGTCAAGGGCGGTGTCGGTGAGTCCGGCGCCGCTGTCCTCAATGAGGGTGTCGGCGCGGTCCAGTACGGCCACGGAGGATCCTGCCGGGGAGCCGTCGACGGCGGGGGCTGCTCCGCCGGGGTTGCCCTGGCGTCCGCGGCCGGTTCCGGCACCCGTGCCGCCGGTTCCGCCGGCGGAGGCACCGCCGGCGGACATTCCGTCAAACCCTGCCGCCGTCTCCGGGACGCCCCAGATTTCCGGAGCGGTGGCACGGAGGCGGTTGCGCTCCTGCAGGCCCAGCAGCCAGGCGAAGGCGAACACGACCACCAGGCCGGCCACCAGGGACGGGATCATGGGGACGAAGACGTCATTGACGTCGATCTTCAGGGCGGTGGCGGCGCGGGCGGTGGGGCCGCCCCACGGCAGGATGTTCATGGTGCCGTTGGCCAGGCCGGCCACGCAGGTGAGGACCACGGGGCTCATCTTGAGGCGCAGGTAGACCGGCAGCATGGCGGCCGTGGTGAGGATGAACGTGGTGGACCCGTCGCCATCCAGCGACACGGCGGCCGCCAGGATGGCGGTGCCCAGGACAACCTTGGCGGGGTCGTTGCCCAGCTTGCGGAGGATGAACTTCACCAGCGGGTCAAAGAGCCCGACGTCGATCATCAGGCCGAAGTAGATGATGGCGAACATCAGCAGCGCCGCGGTGGAGGTCATGGACTTCATGGAGTCCATCACCATGTCGCCAATGCCGAGGCCGGCACCGGCAAAAAGGCCAAAAACAGTAGGGACAATGATCAACGCCAGCACTGGCGTCAACTTCTTCGTCATGATCAGCACCATGAATACCGCGATCATGGCGAATCCAAGTATTACCAGCACAGCCGGCTCCTTCTTGTGAACAGCACCACAGCGTTGTGATGCGTGCTACAGACTGTAGGGTGGCGTCCGTCACGGCAGTGCCTTTGGCTCAATTGATTGGCATACTGCTTATTGGGAGCATTTTGCTCATTGTGCTCACGGGCCTGATGCGCTGAAACCACCGGCTCGACCGCACCCGCATCCTACGCAAACACACCCCTGCCAATACACTGCCAATACACCGTCAAGGAGGATGAATGCAGCGTTCCGTGCCCCGGCCGCCGCTGCGGTTTTCCACCCAGACGCTGCTGCTGCAGCTGGCGGTGGTGCTGCTGGTGGTGCTGCTCAGCGCCACCGTGCATGCCTGGCTGACGTACGACCGGGTTGGCAGCGACGCCGAAAACCAGGCCCTGACGCTGGCGCGCACCGTTGCCTCGGATCCGCAGGTCAGGGCCGACGTGCTGGCCATCAGTGACCAGCCCGGCACTCCCCCGCCCGGCGAGCTTCTGGCCGGGCCGCTCCAGTCAGCAGCCGAGGCAGCGCGGACCCGGACCGGAGCGCTGTTCGTGGTGATCACCGACGAAACCGGGATCAGGCTGGCCCATCCCGATCCCCAGCGGCTGGGTGAGAAAGTCAGCACGGACCCGTCCGAGGCGCTGTCCGGCCAGGAGATCACCACCCGGAACACCGGAACCCTGGGCCCCTCCGCGGGCGCCAAGGTTCCCGTGTATGCGCCCGGCAGCACCACGGTGGTGGGAGAGGTGAGCGTGGGCTACTCCATGGAGACGGTGGCCCAGAGCGTGGCCCGCGACATCGGGCCGGTGGCGCTGACTGCCGCGGGTGCCCTGCTGGCCGGGATCCTGGGGTCCTTCCTGCTGCGCCGCCGCCTGCAGCGGCTCACCCTTGGCCTGGAGCCGGAAGAGATCAGCACGCTGGTCCACGACCAGGTGGCGGTGCTGCAGGGCGTGGACGACGGCGTCATCGGCGTCAGTGCCGACGGCCGGGTGAGCGTCTTCAACGCCGCGGCGCAGCGCCTGCTGGAGTTGCCGGATCTGTCCGGCACCCGGTGGGAGGATGCCCCGGTTCCGGAGCAGTTGAAGTCCCTTACGCGGACCGCGGCAGGCACTGTGGCAGTTCCAGGCGCTGTGGCAGTTCCAGGCGCCGTGACTGCTGCAAACTCCGCCGGTCCGGCCGTGGATGCGCTGGAACTGGTGGCCGGTGGCCGGGTCCTGGTGGCGAACGCCCGCAAGGCGCTGCACCGCCGGGAGGACCTGGGCTGGGTGATCATGCTGCGGGACCGCACCGAGCTGCAGCAGCTGACCCGCCAGTTGGACGCCGTGGGAACCATGTCCACCGCACTGCGTGCCCAGCGGCACGAGTTCGCCAACCAGCTGCACACCCTGGCCGGCTTCCTGGGCATCGGGCAGCACCAGGAGGCACGGGACTACCTTGCCCGGTTGGCCGCCACCGGTCCGCTGAAGTTCCCGGTGGACCAGGCGGAACTGTTACAGGACCCGTATCTCCAGGCCTTCGTCGGCGCCAAGGGCGTGGAGGCGGACGAGCGCGGCGTTGCGCTCCGCATCGGCCCGGAGACCCTGGTCAGGGGGCAGGTCACCGAAGCCCAGGACGTGACCACGGTGCTGGGCAACCTGATCGACAACGCCGTCAACGCCGCCGTTGCCGGGTCATCAACGGAGCGCTGGGTTGAGCTTGAGGTCCTGGATGAGCCGGCCGACGACGGCGGAACGCTGCATATCGTGGTGGCGGACTCGGGTGACGGGCTGGCAGAAGGCACAGACGCGGAGGGCGTGTTTGCCGAGGGTTTCACCACGGCCTCCGGCCCTGTCCGGGCAGGTGGCGGACAGGGCTTCGGACTGGCTCTCGCGCGCCAGCTGGCACGGCGCCGCGGCGGCGACGTGAAAGTGCTGGAGCGCGGAACCAAGGGCGGGCCGGGCGCCGTGTTCATGGCGACCCTTCCGCAGACGACGGCGGGAAAGCCCGCCGCCACAACCCCGGGGGCAGCCGGAAAGGATGAGAATGGCTGACGATTTTCGGGTCCTGATCGTGGACGACGACTTCCATGTGGCCAAGCTCCACGCAACGTATGTCGACTCGGTGGCAGGGTTCCTGGCGCTGGCGCCCGTGGGCACTGCCTCCCTGGCGCTGCAGGCCATCCACAGCCTGCGGCCGGACCTGGTGCTGCTGGACGTGTACCTGCCGGATGCATCGGGCCTGGACCTGCTGCAGCAACTGGATGTGGACACCATCATCCTCAGCGCCGCCTCCGATGCCTCGTCCCTCCGGGTGGCGTTCCGCCGGGGAGCGCTGGGATACCTGCTCAAGCCCTTCGCTGCGGAGTCGCTGTCCCAGCAGCTGCGCTCCTATGCCCGGTACCGGCGCCTCCTGGGCCAGCCGGGGGCACTGGACCAGGAGGCGGTGGAACGTGCAAAACGTTCCCTGATTCCGGGTGATGTCACGCCGTCGTCGAAACCCCGCTCCGCCACCGAAGCGGCAGTGCTGGAGTCCCTGGCCCCCGGTGAGCAGTACTCGGCCGCGGAAGTGGCCTCCCGGGTGGGCGTCTCCCGGGCCACCGCCCAGCGGTACCTGTCCTCCCTGGCCGACGACGGCGCGGTGGACATCCAGCTCCGCTACGGCACCACCGGCAGGCCGGAACACCGGTACGGCCGGCCGGCGCGGTAGTCCAGGGAGAGCGTCAGGCAGCTTTCTGGGCGACGAGTTCGATCTCGACAAGCATCTTCGGATCCAGGAACGGCAGCACGTGGACCAGGGAGAGGGTGGGGCGGATGTCACCGAACACCTCGCCGTGCGCCCGGCCGGCCTCTTCCCATTTGCTGATGTCCGTC
Organism: Arthrobacter sp. NicSoilB11; assembly: GCF_019977375.1. Taxonomy (NCBI): domain Bacteria; kingdom Bacillati; phylum Actinomycetota; class Actinomycetes; order Micrococcales; family Micrococcaceae; genus Arthrobacter; species Arthrobacter sp. NicSoilB11. Next base: position 1,504,348 of record NZ_AP024657.1, on the reverse strand, counting down.
AGGTACAGCTTGGACTGCACCACGTCCTCGTAGCCGAAGCCGGCGTCGGCCAGGACCTTGCCGAGCTTCTGCAGGATGTACTGGGTCTGGGTGTAGAAGTCGTCCCCCACGATCCCGTCGTCACCGCTTGCCGCGGTTGCGGAAATGTAGAGGGTGTTGTCCACCTGGACGGCACGGGAGTAGCCGAGGGTCTGTTCCCAGACGGATCCGCTGCCGAAGGTTTTGCGCATGGGTGGCCTTTCAAAGCTGGAATGGGTCGCCACCACTGTAGGGCTGCTACAGGTCGCGCCGGTAAACCAGCAGTTTTGTGTCGGTTCCGGGAACGAACCAGTCCCGTTCAGCCACCCGGTGGAAGCCGGTCCTGCGGTACAGGCCGTGCGCGCTTTCCCAGTCTTTCCCCGTGGTCAGGGCCACCGCGCGGATGCCCGGAAGGGTACGGGCATAATCGATGATCGCCTCCACCATGGCCCGGCCGGCGCCGCTGCGCTGGACGGCAGGGTCCACCACCAGCATGCGGAATTCCAGCTCGTCCGGCAGGGCAATGTCCGCGTAGGGTTCCCCGGCGAGCGCCAGCGTGACGGAGCCGATGACGGTTCCCTCCCGTTCGGCTACCCAGATGGTGGCCTGTTGGGCCCGTTCAGCAACGTCCATGATCTTGACCATGTACGGATGGGCGGGGTCGTCGAAGTAGCCTGCGGAGAGATAGGAGTCGCCGGTGATCCGGGCGATGGCCGGGAAGTCGACTTCGACGGCGGGACGGATGGTTGGCTGCTGCTGCACCCGTCAATGGTAGTGGCCGCCCGGCCCAGGTTCCGGCGGAAACGCGCTTTCCGTGATCGAACTATCAGAACGGGTGAGCGGTACCAGTGCAGTACCAGTGCAGTACCAGTGGGCAGTGCCGGTGTTGCAGAGCCGGTGTTGCAGAGCCAGTGTTGCAGAGCCGGCCCGGCTTCCCGCGCCGCCTAGAGCGGAAACTTGCCGCTCAGCTCCAGGCTGGCCGCGCACGTCCAAGCGTCGAGCCGCTCCTCATCGGTGGGACCGCCGTCGAGCGGGCTGGTCAGGCGTGGCCTGCGCACCCAGCAGCCGGCTTCCTCCGCGATCAGCGCCCCGGCCGAGAAATCGTGCTCGTTCAGGCCCCTCTCGCCGTAGGCGTCATGCGTTCCGTCCGCCACCATGCACAGGTCCAGGGCCGCGGAACCAAGCCGGCGGACATCGGCAAACCCATCCATCAGGGTGGCGAAGGCGGCAGCCTGCTGGGAGCGGATGCCGGGTTCGTAACTGAATCCGGTGGCCAGGATCTGCCCGGTCCGGCCCGGGACCGGGCCCTCAAGCCTGGTGGTGGTTCCGCGCTCCTCCAGCCAGGCACCCCGGCCGCGGGCGGCGTAGTAGATCCGGCCCAGCGCCGGGGCGTTGACCACGCCGGCCAGCCAGGCGCCGTCGGAGTCGGCAACAGCCACGGAGGTGGCGTAGTAGACGATGTTGCGGATGAAGTTGGTGGTGCCGTCCAGCGGGTCGATGGACCAGCGGTAGCCGGTGGGATCGGCGGGGCGGGTGGTGCCCTGTTCCTCGCCGGTGATGCTGTCCCCCGGGCGGGCCGCGGCAATGACGTCCCGCACCGCGTTTTCGGCGGCGACGTCGAAGGCCGTCACCCAGTCCCCGGCCGCCCCCTTGTTGCTGGCGTCCAGCGCGGTGCCGTCCCGGCCGGAAAGGACCCTGGCACCGGCAGCGGCTGCCTGTTTGGCGACCTCCAGCAGTTCCGATGCGGACGTCATGCGTTCTCCTCCACTGCGGCCGGTACGGCCGCTTCCCCGTTGGCGTCCCCGTCCGCTCCCGGCGCTGCCGCATCCCCCAGGGCTGCCGCATCCCCCAGGGCTGTCGCATCCCCCAGGGCTGCCGGGCCGCCGTCGAGCAATTGCCGGAACCCGTCCTCGTCCAGCACTGGAATCCCCAGCTGCTCTGCTTTGTCCAGCTTGCTGCCGGCACTTTCGCCGGCCACCACGTAACTGGTGTTTTTCGAAACGGAACCGGCCGCCTTTCCGCCGCGGAGCAGGATGGCCTCCTTGGCCTCGTCGCGGCTGAAATTGGGCAGCGAGCCGGTGACCACCACCGTCAGCCCTTCGAGCGTGCGCGGCATGGATTCGTCCCGTTCGTCCTCCATGCGCACCCCGGCGGCGGCCCAGCGGTCGATGATTTCAAGATGCCAGTCCTCCGCGAACCATTCCTTCAGCGCGGCGGCGATGGTGGGACCCACGCCGTCCACATGGGCCAGCTCCTCCTCCGACGCTGCCCGGATGCGGTCCATGGAGCCGAACGCCTGGGCCAGGGCCCGGGACGCCCGCGGGCCCACGTGCCGGATGGACAGGGCAACCAGCACCCGCCACAGGGGCTGGGTCTTGGCCTTTTCGAGTTCCTTGAACAGCTTCTGCGTGGTGGCGGTGGGCCTGGACGGCGACTTGGCCGTGCCCTTGCTGAAGAAGTACGGCACCAGCTCGTAGTCGCCGGTGGGAACGCCCTTGGTTTTCTTCTCCCTCCGGATCCGGACGCCGGCCAGGTCCTCGGGGGTGAGGTCGAACAGTCCGGCTTCGGAGGCCAGGGGCGGAACATCAGGTTCGGCCGGCTGGGTCAGCGCAATGGCCGCTTCCCAGCCCAGGGCCTCGATGTCGAAGGCGCCACGGCCCGCTACGTGGAACACCCGCTCACGAAGCTGCGACGGGCAGGACCTGGCGTTGGGGCAGCGGACATCCACGTCCCCCTCCTTGGCCGGGGCCAGCGGAGTACCGCAGGATGGACATTCGGTGGGCATCACGAAATCCCGCACGGGCGGGTCCTGCTGGTCCCGGAGGGCCAGCACCGGGCCCACGATTTCGGGGATGACGTCGCCCGCCTTCCGCAGGACCACGATGTCGCCGATCTTGACGCCTTTGGCCTTGACCACGTCCTGGTTGTGCAGGGTGGCCATTTCCACCGTGGAGCCGGCCACCTTGACCGGCTCCATGACCCCGTAGGGGGTGACGCGGCCGGTTCGGCCCACGTTGACCTGGATGTCCAGCAGCTTGGTGTGGACTTCCTCCGGCGGGTACTTGTAGGCCACGGCCCAGCGCGGAACGCGGGTGGTGTTGCCCAGGGCCCGCTGGGTGGCAAAGTCGTCCACCTTGATCACGATGCCGTCGATTTCGTGGAGCAGCTTATGGCGCTGGTCCCCGTAGCGCTTGATGAAGCCAAGGACGTCTTCCCTGGTCTCCAGCACCTCGAAGTACGGGCTGACCGGCAGGCCCCACTCCTTGAGCAGCCCGTATGTTTCCGACTGGCTGCCGGCCGCGAGCCCCTCGCGGGCGCCGATGCCGTGGACGAACATCTTCAGCGGCCGCTTGGCCGTCTCCGCGGGGTCCTTCTGCCGCAGGGAACCGGCGGCCGCGTTGCGGGGATTGGCCAGCGGTGCCTTGCCGGCTTCGATCAGGGCCTCGTTGAACTCCGCGAACGCCTTGGAGGGGATGAAGACCTCCCCGCGCACCTCCATTTCGGCGGGGAAACCGCTGCCGCGCAGTTCCTGCGGGATTTCCTTGATGGTGAGCAGGTTGTGGGTGATGTCCTCGCCCGTGGTTCCATCGCCGCGGGTGGCAGCCCGCACCAGTCTGCCGTCGCGGTACAGGAGGTTGACAGCAAGGCCATCGATCTTGAGTTCGGTAAGCCAGGCTGCCTTGGTGCCGCCGTCCCCGATTTTTTCGATGCTGGCCTCGGCCCGGTTGAGCCAGGCCTCAAGCTCGTCCAGCGAGAAGACGTCTTCCAGGCTGTACATCCGCTGCAGGTGCTCCACGGGCGCGAAGGCGGCGGATACTTCGCCGCCCACTTCCTGCGTTGGCGAGTCGTTGGCCACCAGTTCCGGATGCAGCGCCTCGATCTCCTCGAGGCGGCGGAAGAGGGTGTCGAACTCGGCGTCCGAAACCAGGGGTGCGTCCTCCTGGTAGTACGCGAACCGGTACTTCCGCACCAGGTCCGCGAGGTTTTCGTATTCCTCGCGGATGGCTTCGGTGGGAACGGCTTCGGGCTCGTGTGGTTCCGCGGTTCGGGTGGCGGTCTGTTCTGCGGGTCCTGGTCCTGTGCTCACAGACCTATCTTGCCTTACACCTGCGACAGCCAGCGGGCAGGGCGGCGTGAACGCTGTCAGTGCGAGCGCAGCCGGTTCCGGTTTCGGTTCCACCAGGCGAAGGCGCCCGCGGAAACGCCCACCAGCAGCGTTCCAAGGGCGATGGGCAGGAGCGCAGGTCCGCCGGGGCCCTCGTCACGGGCAGGGGCAGCAGCGGCAGCCATCCGGGCAGGCCCGGGAGTCCGGTTGACCGGGCTGTTCCAGTCCACCCCGCTGGAGGGGCCGGTCGGCGGCCGGTAGCCGGCAGCGGGTGACGTGGTTCCGGTGGCGGACCCATCCGGGAGTTCCGCTGCCGTGGCGGGAGGCCCGGCCGGTTCGGGAGTGCCTGCCTGCGGCTGCGCGGCTGGCTCCGTTGGCTGCGGCTGGAGTGGCTGGGCGGGAGGCTCGGCGGGTGGCGCCGGCTGGGCCGGCGGCTGGGCAGCCTCCTTGGATTTGCGGGGCCGGCCGGGGTCGGGGTTGTCGGCAAGGATGGGCACGCAGACAAGACCGCAGTCTGGTGGGGCCTGGGTGCCTGCCGTCGGAGAGGGGTCCGCGGTTGCAGCCAGCGCGGGACCGGTGGAAAACAAGCCGAGGGCCAGGGCAAGGACAGCTGCTGATGACGTCGTCGAAACAGTGCGGAGGATCGGGGCGGACGGGGTCATTGCTACCTTTCGATGCGCGCAGTCCCCCCACCGCGGCTTTCTGGTGTCCCCGGTAGTCTTCTACAACGTCCTGCGGGGCCGCAAATCCCGACGGATCGCGGCCCCCGCATTCATCGGCGCTGTTCAGTCCCGGTTTTCGGGCGGGAGCGCCACCTGGATTTTCCGTGCCTTGCCCCGCCCCACCACGTACCCGCGGCCCGGAATGAAGTCCGGGCTGACCCGGCCCAGGGACGTGTTGAGCAGGCTGTCGCCCTCAATATCCCCCGGGTTCAGCAGCAGGCCGCGGCGGCCCGATTTGAAGGGCTGGGCAAGCTGCCAGGCGGAGGACCAGGTGGAGGATTCGGACTCGCCGATGACCCATTGGTCTGCTTTGAGGGACGCCGTCACCAGCTGCGCCATTCCTGACTCGGCGATGGTGTCGGTGAACTCGGTGAGGCCCTCGATGAAGAAGGCCACGGTGCCAGGGTTTCCGGTGGAGTGCTCCACCAGGTCCTCCACCACTTCGGCGACGTCGTCCGGGCCCACCACGGCGCGGTTCCAGATGGGGAGGGACGCGACGGCGGACCGGCGGGACCCGAGGTAGACCAGTTCCGTGGCGGGATTGGACCGGCGCAGCGCGTAGGCCAGGGTGACCAGCGCCACGGTGCGCCCCGAGCCCGGCGGGCCGGCCAGGAGCAACGGTCCGCGCGCCATGAGTTCGGCCGGTTGCAGGGACTCGTCGTCCACTCCAATAACGGGCAGGTCGGGGCTGCCGGCCGGCAGGACATCCAGGTCCACCTGCTCGGGGAGACGCTCAATGCCCGGGGCGGTTTCCAGGCCCTGCCGCTGCATGGCTTCGCTGAGCTTATGGACCTCGCGGGCCTGCAGGGCCAGGTTCGAATTGCCGCCCAGGACGGCCAGCTGGACTTCAAGCCCGTCCAGCAGCCCACGGCCCGGGGGCGACGTGGCCGTGAGGACATCCCTGGGAACATCCATGGAAATGTAGTCGTCCTCAGAGGACAGGCGCAGGACCAGGCGGCGCTGGATGGAGGCGAGCAGGGACGCGGGGACGGCGTTGGGCCGGTCCCCGGTCACCACCAGGTGGATGCCCAGGGTCCGGCCGTCCGTGGCCAGCTGCAGGAAGATGTCCCAGAGCCCGGAAAGCTTGCTGTGCTCGTACGCCTCACGGAAGGCTGACATGCCGTCCACCAGCACGAAGATCCGCTTCTCGTCCGGCCGGTTGGCCAGCCTCCGGTACTCCACGATGGTGGAGGCGCGCACCTCGGCGAACTGCGCGGAACGCAGCTCGGCGATGTCCCGGAGGAGGCGCAGCAACCGCCCGACGCGTTCGACGTCGTCGCCATTGATGATTTCCCCCACGTGCGGAAGCTCCTCAAGCATCCGCAGCCCGGAAGAGCCGCAGTCGATGCCGTAGACGTGGACGGGGCCGCCGCGCGGGGTGACGGCCGCGGCAATCGCGATGCCGCGCAGGGCGGCGGACTTGCCGGAACCACCGGTGCCGTAGATGGCCATGTTGCCGTCGCGGTCAGGCTCGTAGAAGACGGTGGGCTGGTCCTGGTGGACGGGGTCGTCCGCGACGCCCAGCAGCAGCTGTTCGTCGGTGCGGGGGTTGGGCAACTTGGAGAAGTCGTAGGTCTTGGCCAGCTCGTCCAGCCATGGTTTCCGCGGCGGCCGGATGGCCAGGGTGTCCGCCGCGTGCACGATGGTGGAGGTCATCCTGGCAATGTCGTTGGGACCGGCCGGTTCCGGGGCCGCAGGCTTTTCGGGTGCCGGAGCTTCCCAACTGGGACCGGAGCCGAAGGCCATCTCCACGATGTCGATCTGGGGGCGCTGCGGTTTATCCGTGGTCCAGCCGCCGGCGTAGCCGGTCTGGAATCCCTGGATCCGTCCGGGCCCGGTCTTGGCGGCACCGCGGCCCGGGATGGCGGGGTCGAAGTAGGCCGCATCCGGCACCCCCAGGATGTCGGTGGCGTCGTCCTCGTCGGCCATGCGCAGCGCCACCCGCAGGTTGGTGTTGGCGCGCAGGTTGTCCTTGATGACGCCCGCCGGCCGCTGGGTGGCCAGGATGAGGTGCAGGCCCAGGGAGCGGCCGCGGGCGGCGACGTCCACCACGCCGTCCACGAATTCGGGCACGTCGTTGGCCAGCGCGGCGAACTCGTCCACGATGATCACCAGGTACGGCGGCGCCTCCGGGTCCGCCTCCCGCTGCAGGGCCAGCAGGTCCTTGGCCTTCTTCCGGTTCAACAGCTGCTCGCGGTAGTGCAGCTCCGCGCGCAGGGATGTGAGGGCCCGCCGCACCAGGTGCGGGGAAAGGTCCGTGACCAGGCCCACCGTGTGTGGAAGGTTGATGCAGTCGGCAAACGCCGCTCCGCCCTTGTAGTCCACGAAGAGGAAGCTGACCCGGTCGGGGCTGTAGGCCGCAGCCATGCCCATGACCCACGACTGCAGGAACTCGGACTTGCCGGCACCGGTGGTGCCGCCCACCAGGGCGTGCGGTCCTTCGTTCTTCAGGTCCAGGTACAGCGGCTCGATGCCCTTGGAGCCCACCAGCGCCCTGAGGGTCCCGTTGTCCTTGCGGTTGGCCACGGCGGTGGCGTGCAGGGAGTTGTTTTCCGTCCAGCGCTCCACCACGGCCTGCGGATTGTCCAGGAAGTCCTTGCCGATCAGGGCCGCATAGGACACCGCGCGGGGCAGGTCGGAATCGTCATTGACCGGCTTGCCCACGTCAACCACGGGCGCCAGCATCCGGGCCAGCTGTGCTGCGAGCTCCGCGTCCACGCTCTCGCAGCTGACCGGGTAGGTGTGGCGGCCCAGCCGGACCTGGCCGGTGGTGGTGCCGTGGTCGCCGTCCACCACCATGAAGTCACGGCAGGCAGCCGGGAGTGACTGGATGTCAGTGGCCACCCACAGGATGTGCACGCCGGAGTCGGGACCGCGTTCGGCCAGCCGGGTCAGGCGGCCGCGGTCCACCGGGGCGTCGTCCTCCACGATGACCAGCACGGAGGGAAGGACCGGCTCTTCGGGCTCATGCTTTACGGGGTCGATGCCGGGGCGCAGGTCCGGGCCTGACCGTTTGGCCGCCGCCTCCCGGGCGTCGACCAGGTCCTCGAGGCGGGCCAGCAGTGAGGAGCCGCCGGCCGACCCCGCGGCAAGGTGGTCCCCGCCCAGCGGGCTGTGGCCCGAGCCTACGTGCGGCAGCCACTGCAGCCAGTTCCAGCGCTCCCGGGACTGGGCGGACGTGATGGCGGTGAGGACCACCTCGGCCGGGGAATGCAGTCCCACCAGCTGCAGCACCATGCCACGGGCCACGTCGTCCACCAGGCCGCGGGCGCCGGCGATCCCCAGCGCGCCGGAGGTGCGCAGCTGGGACACCACGGGGACGCCTTCGATCCCGCTGAACTGCTTGATGCAGTCCTGGATTTCGCGGCTGTACTGGACCTCGGTGTCGTTGCTGGAGGGCTCTTCCAACGGGATGCGGGACGGCGCGGTCCCCAGCCCGAACCGCAGGCCGAGGAACGACGGGTGTTCCGGCCGGTGCGTCCACAGCAGCGGCCCCAGCTTGTAAATCGCGTCCACCGTGTCGCTTACGGACGGCGCTTCCTGCAGCCGGACCGCGCGTTCCACCTGCTGCAGCTCCGTAAGGTCCTGCCGGAATGCGGCCATGGCGGCGCGGAACTGCTTGAGCTGCTCCTTCTGCTGCTTCCGGGTCCGCATTGTCTGGTCCACGTGGTGGCCCACGATGAACAGGGGCATCATCAGCATGAACACCATGGAGAGCACGTTCTGCGTGACCGCGAAAATGACCGCGCCCATCATCAGCGGTGCCACCAGCATGATGTAGGGGAAGGGATGGTCCTCGGGGCGCTTGGGCCCGGCAGGAAGAACCCGCTTGGGGACGTCGAAGCGGGGCACCACCCGCGGGGAGCGGTTGAAGTCCACCAGGGGCGACGTCGGCGCTGCCGCATGGTTGTGGCCCAGCGGCACCACGGTGACGGTGGTGTCACCCAGGGTCACCGTGTCGGAGGAGTTCAGCGTGGCCCTAGTGACGGGCAGCCCGTCCATCAGGAGGCCGTTGGCGGAGTTGGTGTCAACGATCTCGATGCCTTCGCCTACCGTGATCCGGGCGTGCCGTTTGGAGGTCAGCGGATCCGTCAGGCGGATGTCCACGTCCCGGTCCCGGCCAATGTAGCTGGTGCCGGTGGGCAGCGAGAATTCGCGCCCGGCGTCGGGCCCTGACAACACGCGCAGGGTTGCGGCGGCAGGTCCCCGGTTGGCCCCGGGTTCGTGGAACTGCCCACTGACCTGGGCCAGCGATACCACCGAGCCGGGGCGCAGGCCTGATTCGAGGAGGTTGTCCTCCCGGGCCAGGATGTTCCCGCTGATGCCGGCACCCACGAATGCTTCATCAATCCGCAGCGAAAGGTTGTCCGGCGCGGGGGTGCCTTTGCGGGCGGGGTCCGCCGTCCACAGGACGGTGGCGATGTCGGCCACGGTGGCCATGCCGTCCACCGTGACGGCCAGGTCCTTGGCGTCGGCGGGTTCGCGGCGGAGTGTCAGCCGGATCCTCATCCTTCGTCCACGCCCCTCATCTTCTCCAGCAGGTACAGGTCATCGGGGGTCACCAGGTGGGTGGTGACGGCGTGTTCAACCAGGCGTGCCCGGCGGTTGGTGGCCAGCTTGCCGCCGCCGCCGCGCAGTCCCGCCACGCCCACCCGGTCCAGCTTGTCGCAGACGTTGTCCAGCTTGCGGTTGAAGCGCGTCAGTGCCCAGCCCAGGGTCTTGGCGGCCGCCGCGGAGGACGGGATGGTGCTGAAACCGGTGCCCTCACGCCGGAGCACAGGCTCGGCGAGCGCCACGATCAGCGCCTTCTGCGCGTCCGTGAAGACCACGGGGCCGATGGTGGTGTCCCCGTTGCCGGCTTCTTCGCGGGCTTCCTGCCGGAAGGACGGCGTCTTCACGTGCACGGCGAACTCGTAGGTGGTGGGCCCCGCCGTGAAGATGACATTGGTGTGGCTGAACACCAGCGGAATCCGCGCACCGGGTGACAGCCAGGCCTGCATGCCGCCGGAGGCGTCAGCCACGGTGGCGGAGAGCATGCTGCCCACGTTGCTCAGCCACCAGATGCCGTCGTAGCGGGCGACCTGCAGGAACTGCCGGTGCAGGTACGGGTTGTCGTCCACCTCAAGGTCGCCTTCACGGCCGATGTTGAAGATGTCCTCATCCGATGGCTCGTACCATTCGCCACAGAAATCTATTGCTAGATCCCCCATGATCTGTGCCTCCTCAAGGCAGAACTGTTGCGGTAGTCGGAGTGGTGGTGTTGCCGTGAAACCGGCAGTGCGGGACGTTCATTGGCCGGTGCAGGCGATGGAACCGGACCCCAGCGGTGAGAACGCACCGTCCGAGCGGACGATCATGACCTGGATGCAGGTTTGCCCCGACGGGTTGGGCCTGAGCCGGACGGGCGCCTGCGTGATGGATTGGTAGTCGCCGCCCCCACCGATGGTATAGACCCTCCATTTGTAGGTATCGCCCGGCTTGGGGTCGGGGTTGTTCCAGTAGAAGGATGCCTCGCCGTTGGTGTCGACCGTTCCGGCCAGGCCTTCGACATCGGGCACGGTGCCGCTGTCCAGGGCGTCCGCAGGGGGTTTGCTGGCCTGCTGGGTTTCCACCGCCTTGGGGGTGCCTGGCGCCGTGTTGGCCACCACGATGCCCACCACAGCCGCCAATACCAGGAGGGTGCCGCCGGCGATTGCGAGCCAGAGGTTGCGTTTGCCGTGGTCGGCCTTCGGAGCCGCTTGCGGCTCGTCCGCCTTCACCGCCCGCTGGACTGTTGCGTCCACGGTGTAGCCCGTGTCCTGCGTTCCTCCTGTGCCCGTGACGGGTGCACCGTAGTTGGCCGTCCCTGTGCTGCCACGCAGGACGGTGGACTGCGCCCACTCCCCCTGGCCGGCGCCGTCGTCCGTGGCTGCCGCCGGAGCAGCCGCCCCGGTGGCCGCCGCCCACGTGGTGCGGGCCGGAATCTGCGGCACTGCCGGGGCAGGCTGCCATTGGCTGGGGCTGGCGGGAGCATAGTGCGACGGCGGGAGGGCGCCGCCCCGGGGCCCCGTCGCGTCAGTCCCGGTGCCGGTCGGGTTGGGGCGGGTGCGGGCAGGGAACGTGGGTGCGCTGCCGGTCCGCTCCGGATCGATGGCAGCAATGCTGCGGACGCGCGTCTCCTCGGTGCCGTCGCCCGGGTGGCCCTCCTCCTGCTGCGGCTCCTCCAGGACCTCGAAAGGCGTGACGGAAAGGTTGAGCTCGGCCTGGATGCGCTGCAGGGCCAGAGCGAAGGCGTGGGCCGAGGAGTACCGGGACTGGGGCGATTTGGCCATGGCGGTTGCCAGGGCCAGTTCCAGTGATTCCGGCACATCGGCACGGCCCAGCCGCGGCAGCGCCATGTTGCTGATCCGGTTGATCAGTTCACGCTGCGAGTTGTCCGCGCCCGGCATCACGAAGGGTGAACGTCCGGCCAGCAGGGTGTACAGCGTGGCGCCGAGGGCCCACACGTCCACCATGACGCCGTCAACGCCGCCGTCCCGGAACTGCTCGGGCGGGGACCAGGGAATGGACATGCCCGAATCGTCATCAGAATCCCCGGCCAGGGTGCCGGAGATGCCGAAGTCGGTGAGGGCAGGACGGTTGTAGTCCGTCACCAGGATGTTGGCGGGCTTGATGTCGCGGTGGGCGATGCCGGCGCGGTGGGCGGTTTCGACGGCGGAGGCCACCTGGATGCCGACCGCCAGGACCTCGTCAACGCTGAAGCGCTGCCGCCGGTAACGCACGTCCAGGCTGGGCCGGGAGCAGTACTCCATGGCCAGGTAGGAGTGCCCGTCATCGGTGACTTCCGCTTCGAAAATGGTGACGATGTATGGGTGCGAGGACAGCTGGGCCATGAGGTTGGCCTCGGACTCGAACCGCCGCCGCGCGCCCTCTGTCTTGAGGTCCGAGAGCAGCACCTTGACGGCGACTTTCCGGCGCGGCCTGTCCTGTTCGTACAGGTAGACGTCGGAAAACCCGCCGGAGCCGAGCAGGCTGATGTAGGTGAAGCCCTGGATGCGGGGCGGCGGCGCAACGGGCCGTTTGGAACTCAAGGAATCTCCTCAAAACGCAGTGAGATATTGTCGCCCAGCTCCGCGATGTCGCCGTCGAGCAGGATGGCCATCTCGTTCTGGGCCAGGCGGCGCGGCGGTTGGCCTTCGCGGACCAGGACAGTGCCGTTGGTGGCCTTGAGGTCGCAGAGCATCACGTGCCAGCCCTCAAGCCGCACCTCGACGTGGGACCGGGAAATGTCGCCGCCGGGGCTTGCCACCTGGACGAGCCGCGGCATCACGCCGCCCTGCACCCGGGACACTGACGGCTGCCTGCCGATGACCATCGACTGGTCGAGGTCCAGCAGTTCGCCGGTGGACAGGCGCATGCGGCCCAGCCTGGGACGGGCCACCTGCACGGCATCCGGCAGCAGGGCAGCCCCGCAGGCGCTGCAGAGGGCACGTGTGGGTGGGTTGGCGTGGCCCTGGGCGCAGACGCGGGCCAGCACCATTGGTCCATTGGCGGGGTCCTGCTGGACGGCCGGCGCGTTTGTTGCCGGACCGGACGCGGTTCCCGGCAGGCTGCTTTTCATCACCGTCTGGCCATCGTGGTCGGGGTCGAAACCGGTGCCGGTGCCGGTGCCGGATACAGCAGGCGCCGGTACGACGGGCGCAGGTGCCCCGGATGCCGGTGGAGCCAGTGGCGTGCCGTGGTTTGGCGGCGGGGTGAAGCCAGGGGCGTCGTGGGCCGGCGTAGCTCCCCCCGTGCGCCACGGGACGGAGTCGATGAGGACGCCGGCGGAGGCAGGACGGGGCCGGCCGGAGGGCTCTCCAGTTGTACCGGCACTGGATCCAATTCCAAGTCCGGCGCCAGGTGTGGGTTGGTGGCGGCTGTCGGTCTCTGTCGCAGTCCCGGGACCGGCTGCCGGTACATCCGGGGCCGGGTCCTCCGGGCTGCGGAGGGCGGGCAGGGGTTCGGCTGCCGGCAGGGCCGGGCGTTGCTGCGGGGACACCTGGCCGGAATCGTCGTCAGGGTCCTCACGCACGGCAGCGTCTTCGATGTGCCGCATGACGGTGCGGTCCCAGAGATGGTCATAGGACGTCGTCATCTCCGCTGCGGGACCGGCGCCGGCTCCGGTGGGGGCAACGCCGGCGAAGCCTGTCTCCGGCACCTCAATTGGGGCGGGCTCACCTGAAGCATTCCCCACAGCTTCTCCCTCAGCGCTGCGCTCCCCGCCGGCACCAATCTCACCGTCGACACCACGCTCCCCGTCGACACCAATAATGAAATCCGGGGCAATAGTGGCATCGGGGTCATGGACATCCCGGGCGTGGGCGTGTGCGGCTTCCGCTGGATCGACCACCCCGTCGGCCGGGCGTTCATCAACGTCCTCTTCGATGACCCCCAGCACCGTTTCGGCCGAGGCTGCATGCCCGGGCAGGAGCGTGGTTTCGGGCAGGTCTTCCGCCTCGTCCGGAACGTCCGGCTCCCGCAGGTCAGCCGGGGCGTGGCCGGCGGGAGCAGCAGAAGCCTCGTCGCTGCCGGAAGTTTCCGCCGGTGCAACAGCATCCGCTGCGGCCGGAGCATCGACCGCAGCCGGGCCGGAGCGTGCGCCCAGGGTCAGGGACTGCAGCAGCACCACGCCCTCACCGAGCGGCAGCCCGGGTTGTTCGGTGGCGAGCCCGGCGGTACCGGTGGTCCCAGCCGCAATCGCCACCCGGCACGTGCCGGGGACCACGAATTTGCGTTCGTTCCAGGTGGTCACGTCCCGGCCGTCGAGGTCCACGGCTCCCCCGGGCTGTTCGACGGTGAGGTCGATGTCGCCCCGCAGGAAAACCCGCAGGGATCCGTTGAAATCCAGGATGCCGAAGGATGGGATGCGGGTGAGGGATCCGCCGGAAGTGCTGGTCACGGCGGCGAGGATCTCGTGCGGCTCAGGCCGGCCGGCCAGGAGTTCCCACAATGCGCCTGCGAGTTCCGCGGGCGACCCGGGGCCCAGGAGGACTGCGGTGCGGGACCTGACAATGCCCAGCCAGGTGCCGGGGATGTAGCTAGCGGCGGTCATCGTCCGGCTCCCCGTTGTGGTCCGCGGTCTCCTCCACCGGTGCGGGCAGGGGCTGCGTCACGGCTTCGGATGCCTGCGGCCGCGGCAGGGTCACTTCGTCCCCGTCAGCGGAGGTGAGGCGGGGCGCGGTGGTGCCAGCGCCGTCGTCGTTCGAAACGTTCCTGGCGTCCACCACGATGGCCGTGACGTTGTCCCGGCCGCCGCTGCGCAGGGCGGCCTGGATCAGGGCGTCCACCGCCTCCTGCGGATCCGCCACGCTGCTGAGGATCCGGAGGATGTCATCGTCTGCCAGTTCCCCCGTCAGGCCGTCGGAGCAGACCAGGACGCGGTCGCCTTCCTCCACGGGAAGGAGCCAGTAGTCCGCTTCCGTCTCGTCGCCCGTGCCCAGGGCCCGGGTGACCACGTGCCGCCGCGGGTGGACGGTGGCCTCCTGGGCGGTGATTTCGCCCGCGTCCACGAGTTCCTGGACCTCCGAGTGGTCGACGCTGATCTGCTCGAACCGTCCCTGGCTGAGCCGGTACGTGCGGGAATCGCCGATGTTCACCACCAGCCAGTACGGCATGCCCATCTGTTCCACCACGACAGCACCGGTAAGGGTGGTGCCGGCACGGGCTCCGGTGGCCTCACGGATCGAGTTGTCCGCACGCACCAGGTACTGCTGGAGGACGGCAGCGGTGATGCTCCGCTCCCCCGTGGCCACCTGGGGAATCCCGGCCAGGGCCCGCACGCACAGGCCGCTGGCGATTTCGCCGGCTTCATGGCCGCCCATGCCGTCAGCGACGGCGAAGACGGGATCGGCGGCGATATACGAATCCTCGTTCAACTCCCGGCGGAGTCCCCTGTCCGTTCCGTAGCCGTAGCCGAGGCTGAGTCCCGGCCCCGGCTGGATGGTGGAAACACTGGCGGGGTGCTGGTTCATGCCTGTCCTAGGTAAAAGGTACGGTCTCCAAAGTGCACGCTGGATCCCGGGGTAACAAACGTGGGGACGCCCGGCACCAAGGGGGTGCGCAGGCCGTCCGGGGTGGTGACGGCGCTTCCATTCGTTGACTGGCGGTCCGTCACCCAGATGCCCGCGCCGTCGGTGAGCAGGTGCAGGTGCGTCTTGGAGATCGAACGGCCGGGGTCATCCACAGCCAACAGCTGGGCCTGCTGTTCCCCGGCCTGCCCCACCGGGTTCCGGCCCACCAGGACGCTGCGGTCCAGCTGGAAGTCGCGGCCGTCGTCCAAGCGGATACGGAGGACGGCCACAGGGGCGGGGCCGCCGGTTCCGGGCCGCACCTGGGTGCGTTCGACGTCGTCGTCCACATGCGGCGGGGGCATCCGGTGGCCGGCGGCGGGCGGCGGCGCGAAGGAGGCAGGTGGGCTGTAGGGCATGGTCTGCCACGGCAGGGCGGCCGACGGCGAAGGTGCCTGGGGTGCCGGAGCCGGAGGTTGCGCCGCAGGGGTTTGCAGAGGGGCATGAGGGGCTGGGTGTACAGGGGCTGGGTGTCTGGGGGCTGGGTGTCCGGGGGCTTGGTGTACGGGAGTCTGGGCCACGTTGGCGCCGGCCACCGGCGACAGGACCTGCTGCACGGGCGGCAGGTCCAGGGGCGCGAAGCTGTAAGGCCCTTGGATGCCACCGGTGGTGATGGGGTCGCGGCCCGCCTTGACATCGAACACCAGGGTCTTGGCGGCGGTGTCATTCCAGCCCCGCAGCCCGCCGTCCCTGTCCCACCGGCTGGAAACCACCACCAGCACGGCCCACGCGCCACCCACCAGGAGCAGCGGGCCAAGGATGGGCAGGGCGGCGTCAAACCACTTGAAGACCACCACCAGCACCGCGGCCAGCACGGCCAACAGGATGCCTGCTCCGGTGATGAGGCCACGCAGGAACACGGCGCCGGCGCCGGGAGCGTAACCGTCCTGGTCCGCGCTGCGGATGCCCATCAGCAGGTTCCCGGGCGTTTTGCCGGTGCGTGCTTCCAGCCCGAGCACCACGAAGAGGTAACCCAGGGTCAGGCCAAGGCCGATGCCGCCAAAGAGCACCAGAGAGGACGTGTCATAGACAATGAAGCCACCGCTTCTGGTGCGGGTAATCCCGGCGAATCCGATGGCAAACGTCACCACCAGCACCGCCACCCCAGGCAGCCAATCAATGACGGCAGCGCCAAGCCGCTTGCCCGCCGCAGCCGGAACAAGCTGAAGGTTCACTGCCATTCCCGTTCCTCCCCCTGGAGCGGCCCCCACCCTTGTGGTACCGCCCGTCCTGCCCGGCACGGTACCCGTATGCAAGGTGCCCGCTTGCGCGGTGCCCGTCAATGCGGTGCCCGCCGGCTGTGCCGGGGGCCTTTCTACTACCGGGATAGTACCGGGAATCCCGGACGAGTGCGCGGGGCGCGCTTCCCCGGGATCGCTCCTTGCTTGGTCCGCCGGCAGGTCCGGGGTGCGGGGGCGGCGCGCCGCCCTGTTGGGCAGCGGCGCGCCGCAGGCAGTGCAGAACGTGGCACCCGCAGGGACGGGCTGCCGGCAGCGCGGGCAGCGTTCGGGATCGAAGGTCACTGCTGGCCGGGTCCTTGCTGGTTGGGTCCTTGTTGAACAGGCCCTTGCTGATTGGGTCCTTGTTGGTTGGGTCCTTGTTGAACAGGCCCTTGCTGAACAGGCGGTACGCCGGCACTGCCGGAGGCACGACGGCGGCGGGCAGCGATGAACCCGGATACCGCCGGCAGCGACACCCGGCCGCCGCGCAGGCTGGCGCCCTTGCCTGCGTTCATCGCGGCCCGGGCGTCGCCAAGCAGCGAACGCGGCGAGAACCGTGCCTGCTGTCGCCGCCAGAACCCTATCCCGGAGGTCATCTCCTTGAGGGAACCATCAACGATGGTCCAGTACTCGCGGACATCCTCTTCGGTTGGTTCCCCGGCGCCGAAGATCGAGGCGTCGGCCCGGCGCGCCAGCATGGTGGTGGTCCCCTGGGTCGCCGGGAAGGCATCGGCCAGGACCGCAGCGCTTTCCCGCCGTGTCGAACGGGTGTCGACGGCGGCACCCAGGTCGGTTGCCAGGCTCACCACCTCGTTCCAGCCCCCGCCCACGCGCTGGGCGGGATGGCCGTCCCGGAAACGGGACTTCCGCCGTCGTGCCTTCAACAAGGCGATCAGCAACAGCGGCAGACCCAGGATCACCAGCGGGATGGCGGCGACGCCCAGCGCGCCCAGGAGGGCGCCCCAGAACAGCCAGGGATTGTTCTTTTTCTGGTCCGCGTCCAAGGCGTCGGGTGAGGAGTCCGGCGGCAGGTCCGCGGGCTCCTGCGGCGGGGGCGGCGGCTGCAGCACCTGCGGCTTGGGCTTGGACTTGTTCTCGGGGTCCGGCGGAATGGGGATGTTGTCCTTTGGCGGGGTGGGGTCGAAGCTGACCCAGCCCACGCGTTCAAACGCGACCTCCACCCAGGCGTGGACGTCCTTTCCGGTGATCTTCACCTCACCCGCACCGTTCTCCGGGCTGGTTGGCTCAGGGTAGAAACCCATCACCACGCGGGACGGGATGCCCAGGTGCCGGAGCATCAGGGACATGGCCACCGCGTACTGTTCATCGTCGCCGAGCATCTGCTTGGCGGTCAGCAGGTTGCGGATCCGGGCTGAACCGTGGCCGGAGACGCTGGGGAGCTGCCCCTCGCTGACCAAACCGTTGCTGAAGGCCCCCGTCTTCTGGAAGTGCGCCTCGATCTGGCGCACCCGGTCGATGCCGGTCGGGGCGTCGGCGGACAGGTCGTTGGCCTGGGAGCCCACCACCGGCGGAACTTCCAGGGGATCGGGGAGGGAGACCTTCGCAAAGTCGTACTGTGTCAGCTGCCCGTGCTCGAGCTTGACGGGGTCGGACACCTGCACGGTGTAGGTGTCGCCGCGGGACAGTCCGTTGGTGGTAACTGCGGTGTCCGTTCCGGGATTGAAGTAGAGTCCGGCAGCCGCAGCCGAGCCGGACTGGTCAAAGCTGATGCCCGTGGTCTTCCGGCCGCCGGGGACGAAGAAGCCCTGGTAGTCCTCCACGTTGATGCTGATCGAGTAGTCGTTGGTGGGCACTACCCCGGATGTGTCGGCCAGGGTGTTGATGGACTTGGCGTCGCCCACCTTGCTGAAGTTGCCCGAACCGTTGGGGTCCATGTTGTAGTTGGTGCCGTTGAAGGCATCCAGGGCGCCAAGGCGCACCCGGCCGTCCCGCGGGAGGCCTTTGACGACGAACAGGGTGTCGTCCTTCTTGTCCTTGACGTAGCTCCGGAAACTGGCCAGGGGGGTGATGTAGTCCTTGGGATCGAACGGCGGTACCACCACGTTGCGGAGGACCTTCCGGTCATCGCCGGCGCTGACCATTGGCGCGGCCACCGCGGTGATTCCCACGCTGGCGGCAATCACCCCCGCGGCCATGCCCAGCCGGCGGATCCTGGCGCGGCGTGCGGTGGCACTGTCCGCCTGGGGGCTGTTCACCGCTACCCGGCGGGTGCTGTTCCGGCGCAGGGCGTCCCGGCGGAAGGTTGCCCAGGCGATGCCGAGGACGGTCAGGCCGATGCCGCGTTCCAGGATCAGGAACGCGGCGTTGGTGCTGAAGGCGATGCCCGTGACGAACAGGACCAGTACCGGCAGGAGCGGCAGGTAGGGGCTCCTTGCCCGCCAGGTAAGGAGCGCTGCCACGAGTGCCAGGACCAGCGAACTTAGGAAGGGGACGATGAGCACGCCGCCGGCGGTTCCCACCGGCACCCCCACCGTCAGCATGTCCTTCCAGGCGAAGACGACGCCCAGGAGCAGGGTCCGCAGCGAATCCAGGGTGGGGACGAATCCGGCGATGGCGGCGTCCGGCACCGCCAGCAAGGTTCCGAACACCAGGTAGGCGGCCAGGGCCAGGGCGGTGGTGATCAGCAGCCCCAGTCGCAGGTGGGCGTTCGCCGCGCCGATGCCCAGGCCAAGGATGATGCCGCCGAACCCGGACAGGAGGTAGTACGGGTCGCCGCCGAAGCTCAAACCGAATCCGAGCAGGCCCAGGCCCAGCAGGACCACCAAGGCTCCGGCATCGATCAGGAAATGCCAGGCCGGCTGGCCGTCCGCAAAGGCCGAATCCGGGGTGGCGGCCTTGCGGCGGGTACGGGTTTGCGGGGAACCGCTTTGTGGCGAATGGCCGGGTGCGGTGCTCATGCGGCAGCCTTTCTCAGCACGATGGCAAGGTCGGCCAGGTCGCCGAGCGTCAGGACAGTGAGGTCTGCGATGTTGGCCCTGGAGGGGGCGGCGCCGGTTTCCACCCGGACCGCCAGGCTTCGGACGCCGGGCGGGACGGAGGCTGCAGCGGAACGGAGCTGGCTTGCCGTCACATTGCTGCCCACCACGAAGAACACGACGGAGGCATTGGGCACCGTGTCGGCCAGGGTCCTGGCAAGGTCGACGGCGGTGCGGCGCATCGGGGTGCCGACGATCCGGGTCATGTCATCAAGCATGTTGCGGCCGGTTTCGCAGCGCAGGGGTCCTTTTTGCGTGAGCACATCCAGTTCCCGCTGTTCGCGGATTGCCTGCCGGCCGATGGAGGCGGCCACCGAAATGGCCATCTCGAACTCGTTGCCGGAAGCGTATTCGTCCGTGTTAATGGACAGCGAGATGGCCAGGTGGGCGCGGCGGGTTTCCTCGAACTGGCGCACCATCAGCTTGTTGGTCCGGGCCGTGGTCTTCCAGTGGATGTGCCTGCGGTCATCCCCGGGCACGTAGTCGCGCAGGGCGTGGAAGGAGACGTCGGCGCTGGACAGATCCGTGGTGGGCATGCCCTCGAGGTCGCGGATGAAGCCTGCGGCGGAACCGGCCAGGGCAACGGTGCGCGGGTGGACGAAGAGGTCCTCCGGCTCGGTCCAGAGGACCTGGCGGCGCAGCAGGTGCAGGGGGTCGGCCCGGACGGAGCGGACCGGTCCCACCACGATGACGGCGCGCCGGGCGGTGGGGATGGTGAACAGGTCCTCATGGACCTGTCCGGGCTTCATCCGGGGCAGGTGGAAGACCGCCGTGGTGCTGCCCACCGGCAGTTCCAGCGCGGCCGGCAGCAGCGGCCGGGCCGACGTGTTGGAGACGGCAATGCTGCCGACGGCGCTGTCCCCCACCGCCACCCGCGTGCGGGCAAGGTCCAGCACCACGCCGTAGGAGGACCTGCCGAGGATGAAGGCCACCGAGATCACGAACATGGCGAAGGCGGCAATGGACGCTGCCGTGGCTTCCTGCCAACCGAAGGCCTGGCCTGTGGCCCACAGCAGGATGGCAGCGGCCAGGACGGACCACCCCAGGATGCTGACCACGGACAGCACCGGCCAGGCGTACCTCAGCCAGGTGTCCCGGACAGCCCGCCCGGCGGGTGCCAGGGCGAGGAGGGCGGTGCTGCTGGCTTCGGACCATACGGCCGCGGGGTGCAGCCGGGTGGGGCGGCCGTTCCGGTGGAAGGGTTGCCGGAGACGCTCCGCGAGCCGGGTCAGCGGGGCGCCGCTGGACGTGCCGTCAGACATAGGGGTGTGCCTTCGTTGTTGCGCTGGAATGTCAGTGGTGGTGGCTGCGGCTTGAAGCCGCGGGCCCGGCGCCTCAGGCGTTGGTGCGCTGCTGCGGGGCGGCGACGTCGGCGAGGATCCTGGTCAGCACGGCCTCAGCGGTGGCGCCCGAGAATTCGGCTTCGGGGTCCATCACGAACCGGTGGGTCCACACCACGGGTGCCAGTTCCTTGATGTCATCCGGCAGCACAAAGTTCCGTCCCTGCGAGGCAGCCCAGACCTTGGCGGCCCGGACCATGGCCAGGGCGCCGCGGACGGAGACGCCGAGGCGCGTCTCCGGGGCACTGCGGGTTTCCTCGCAGAGCCGGGAGATGTACTCAAGCACGGCGGTGTCCACGTGCGCCGTGGCGGCGAGGTCGGCCATGTCCGCCACCGCCTGGGTGGTGATGACGGCAGACAGGTCCTTGGACCGGTCCTTCAGGTTGTTTCCGCCCAGCAGCCGGACGGTGGAGGCGTGGTCAGGGTAGCCGATGGAGGTCTTGATCAGGAAGCGGTCCAGCTGGGCCTCGGGCAGGCGGTAGGTGCCTGCCTGCTCGATGGGGTTCTGGGTGGCCATCACCATGAACGGCCGCCCGGCCGAGTACGTCACGCCGTCCACGGTGACCCGGGATTCCTCCATGACCTCAAGCAGCGCGGACTGGGTCTTGGGCGAGGCACGGTTGATTTCGTCGGCCAGGACGATGTTGTTAAAGATCGGGCCCTTGTGGAACTCGAACTTCTGCGTCTTCTGGTCGTAGATCGTCACGCCGGTGACGTCGGAGGGCAGCAGGTCGGGGGTGAACTGGATGCGGTTGTTGGACCCCTGTACGGTGGCGGCCAGCGCCCGTGCAAGAGAGGTCTTGCCCGTACCCGGGGCGTCCTCAAACAGGACGTGGCCCTCGGCCAGCATGGCTGTGAAGGTAAGCCGGATGACGTGTTCCTTGCCCAGCACCGCCTGCCCCACGTTGGCAACCAGCTTTTCGAATGTGCCTGCAAACCACTCGGCCTGCTCAATGGTCATGGTCATGAAAGTTGTTCTTCCTCTGGTTGTGGCTGGTTGAAGTGCTTGTTGGCAGAGCAGGTTGCGCCTGCCCTAGTAACTGGCCGGGCAGGATCCCATTCCGGCGGTTGACCCGGTGATGGTGTCAGCCCTGATGAACCGGTACTGGTTGGTCCACCGGGTACCGTTCCGTTCGTAGATGTAGTACCAGCGGCTGGAGCCCCAGCCATCGCGGTAGCACTCGAGCCCAAGGTTGGACCCCTGCGGCATCATGTAGGACGTGCAGTTTCCGGAGCCCCAGTGGTCGCCGGTGCCCTTGGCTTCTTCAAGGCAGCTGTTGACCCGGACGACGACGTTCCACAGCTTGGGTCCCGGCGGCGGCGGGGCGGCGCCGCTGCTGGATGTATCGCTGCCGATGCGGCCGGCCTGTCCGGCGCTGATGGCCCGGACACGGAGCGTGACTGTCTGGCTGTAACCAACGGTTTTCGAGAATGACCGTTGGTTGGTGTCCTGCCACGCTCCGCCGTCGACACTGTACTGGTAACCGGTCACTGCCCGGCCGTTGCCGTCCGGCTGGTTCCAGGTCCAGGAGACCGTATTGTCGCCCACGCCGCCGCTCTTGCTTCCCGTGACATTCGGGGCAAAGGCCAGACCATACGGGTTGACGGCGTTGGACGGGGCGCTGGCATCACCGGCGGAGGTACTCCGGGAGGAAACAGCCCACACCACCACTGAGGTCTGGGTGCCGTTGGCGGCGGCAACCACGCCTCCGCCGGCAGGGATAGTGCCGGAGCCCCCTCCGGAGGTCAGGCTGTAGCGGTAGGAAATTTCGCTGAGCGCCGAGCCGTTCCGCTGGGCGTCCGTCAGCGGCGTAAACCGGACATCGATCTTGCCGCCGTTGCCGTTGGTGTCCACCAAAGTAGCTGAGGGAGCCGCCACCGTTCCGGGTTTGCCTACGGCACGCGTGGCGGCCGACGGCGCACTGGTGTTGCTGGTGCCGGCTTTGTTCGTGGCCGAAACGGTGAAGGTGTAACTGGACTCCGAGTTGTCCACCGTGACGTTCTGCGACGTACCGGACACCTGCTGGCTGGCAATGGCGGCTCCGCCCCGAAGCGTAGTCAGCGTGTAGGCGGAAACGGCGTCACCGTTGTTATTGGGTGCCGACCAAACCACCCGCAACTGGCTCTGCGAGCCCACCGGCGTCGCCTGTGCCACGCTGGGCGCTGCAGGGGTTGCCGGGACACCGGCAGGGACTTCCGCCGCCGAATATGGGCTCCATTCGGAGGGGTCCTTGGCGTCGTTGCGGGCCAAGACCCGGACTTTGTAGGAGACGCCGTTCTGCAGGCCCTTCCAGACGTAGTTGACGGATGTCAGTCCCTGGACCTGGGCATTCTGGCCGGCAGGAGCCGGGGATATCTCCAGGTCGTAGGACTTCACCGGCGAGCCCTTGCTGGCCGGAGCCGTCCAGGTGACCGTCAACTGCTTGTCGCCGAACTTCAGCGACGGCGCCAGCGGGGTGTCGGGCTTCACGTCAGGACGGACGTCGGCCGAGGCCGGGGACCGGTCGGATTCACCGAACTCGTTGGTGGCCGTCACCTGGAAGTGGTAGGTGGTGTTGTTGGTCAGTCCATTCAGGGTGCAGGTGTTGGCCGGGCAGTCCTGCCGGAAGCCGCCTTCCCCATACACCGTGTACTTCGTGATGGGCGAGCCGCGGTCCGCCGGCGCGGACCAGTTCAGCAATGCGGTCTGGTCCCCCACGCTCTGGGCCTGGGGCGTGGTGGGAGCTGCAGGCTTGTCCTTGACAGTCAGCCGGACCCGGGCCGTGGCATGCCGGGAGCTGTCCTGCGTTTTGTCCTCCACCGTGTAGGCAACCACAAGAGTCCCGGTGAAGCCCGGGGCAGGGGTAACGGTGATGGAGTCACCATTGACGCCCACGTTGCCGCTGCCGGTCTCGGTGTTGGCGGCGATTATCTTGAGCGGTGTTTCGGGGAACGGGTTGGCATCGTTTGCCAGGACGTTGATCGTCACCGGCTTGCCGGCGGCCGCGTTGTCCTGCACGTCGTCGTTGGCCACCGGCTTGGGCCGGTTGGAGGCGGTCACGGCAAGCTGGTACGTGGCCGTGGCTTCAAGCCCGCGGGGGTCGGTCGCCTTGACCTGGACGGCAGCCCTGGTACCGGTGGCCGTGGAATCCGCCGCCGAAACCTTCAGCGTCTGGCCTTCGATACGTGCACCGAAACCGCCGGGCGGGTCGCCCACCAGCTGGTACTTCATCTTTTCGACGTCGTCCCGGTCGGGATCGGAGGTCAGCTTTCCCAGGTCCGTGCTGGCCGTGTCACCCTTCGGGACATCAACGTCCGCGCCGAGCAGTTCCGGCGGGTTGTTCTTATCGGGGTCCGGGAGCACCTTTGTACGGATGCTGAGGGTGGACTTCAGGCCGGCAGGATCGTCTGGGCCCGAGCCGTCGGTTACTTCGAACGTGAGCGATCCGGGGCCAACGTAGTCAGCTCCTGCAGAGTATTTCAGGCCAGCACCGTCCCGGATGATGGGGTCGCCGCCGTCCGCGCCGATGAGTTTGATGCGGTCGGCCTGGGTCAGGCGGGGCGACCGTCCTTCCCGGACCTTGACCCATTCCTTGAGGTCCACGTCGACGGACTGTCCGGCGACCACCTCGATGACCCCATCCTTGGCCAGGGTGGGAACCTGCTGGCCCAGCCCGGGCACCCAAATGATTGCCGTGGACTGCTGCCCGTCCACGTCTTCCACGGTGTACGGGATGAGCTGGGGCTGCTCGGTGAGGTCCACCAGAACGTTGCCATTGCCGCCGGGGCGGGCAGTCGCGGCCTCGGTGCTGATCTTCAGGTTCTCGCCCACACCGTCCGGGTCCTCGTCATTCTTGAGGACGGGAACGTCCACGGCGGTCTTGCCCATGGCCTGCGCGGCAGTCACCCTGTCGTCCCTGGCGATCGGGGCCTTCAACGGCACGTCGTTGTCAACCACCAGCCGGATGGTTGCCTGAGCCGCAGCGTCCCTGTCATCAGCCACGGTGTACCGAACATTGACGGTCCCGGCTTCCTTCGGTGCAAGCAGGATGACGCGTCCGCTGTTCTTGCTCACTCTCGCCTGCAGCGCGGGATCCGCCTCGATGCCGTCGGTGAGGATGCGGATGCGGTCACCGTCGGGATCGGTATCGTTGGCTGTCGCGTCGACGGCGATCTGCCGGCCCGGGCGTACCCGGACCTCGTCATCCACCGGGGTGGGCTTCTGGTTGGACTCGCCGCGGGGTGCGATGCCCACCGTCACCGTGCCCGTGTTGATGGCGCCCTGGCGGTCCACCACTTTGTAGCGGAAGGTGTCTGTACCGGCGCCGTCACCTGCGGCGGTGAAGTCGATGAAGTTACTGCCCACCGTGGCGGTTCCCATGGCAGGGGTGCTGTCGATGCCGGTCAGCTGCACCGAGTCGCCGTCGGGGTCAATGCCGTCAAGGGGAACCGGAATCCGGACGGTGCCGGCCGCCACCACGCGGGCGGTCAGGTTGCGCGGCTGGGGGCGGGAGTTCTCCGCGCCCTCGAGCGGCAGGATGTGGATGGTGACGGCGGCTGCGCTCTTCTGGCTCTGCGGATCCACCGCGTTGTAGATGGCGCGCACGGTCTTGGGCTGGCTGCCGGCAATGAAGCGGAGCGTGTTCTCGGAGACGAAGCTCTTGCCGTCGGCGGGATCCACGGCCTGCGGCAGGACGGGGTCCACAGACAGTTCCTGGCCCTGCGGATGGGTGTCGTTGTCCAGGACCGGGATGGTGACGACGTCGTTGACGCGGACGTTCACCTCGTCCGGTTTGGGTTGCGGCGCCTCCAACACAGCGGGGGCCGGAACGGGCACCACGGACACGCTGCCCGTGGCGGACTTCCTGCCGTTGGACATGGTGTATTCGAAGAGGATGGGGTCCTTGGTGCCGAGGATGTCCGTGATCCTCAGGACGCTGTGGTTGATTACGCTGACGGAGACGGTGGCGTTGTCCGGAAGTTTGACGGACTGCAGCACCAGGACGCCGCCGGATGGGTCGGAGTCATTCGCCAGCGGGTCCAGGAGCACACTGCCGCCGGTAGGCATGAGGGCAACGTCGTGGACCGCCACGGGGTCGCCGCCGTCGTTGCCGGACTCGACGTCCACGCGGATGAGGCCCTGGCTGCTTTGCGGGCCGTTGCTGGCGATGTAGGTCAGGTAGACCGGGCCGGGGGTGCTGCTGCGGAACGTGAAGGTACCGCCGTCGGTCACGGGGCCGAGTTCGGCGGGGCCGTTCGCTTCCACCTGCGCCAGCCGGAGGGCACCTCCGTTGGGGTCGACGTCGTTCTTCAGCGGTGAGATCACCAGGTCCTGGCCCACGACGGCGGTGACGTGGTTGGCATTGACCACCGGCGCGAGGGCGCCGGGCGGCTGGACGTTGACCACCACCTTGCCGGTGACGGTGGCGCGGCCGTCCCAGATGGTGACCTGGACGTTCTTCTTCCCCGCGGTAGCCCCGGAGTCCTGGAAAGTGAGCAGGCCGTCGCGCCGGACCTTCACCTGGTCCTGGTCGTTGTCGGCCTTGGCGTCCAGCAGGACCAGGTCGTCGCCGTCGGGATCAATCCAGTCGGTCAGGATGTTCTGGCTGACGGTCTTGCCCTGTTCCACCAGCATGGTGGTGTCTTCGCCGCGCTTGAACTTCGGCGGCTTGTTTTCGTCGGGCCCCACCACGCTGAGCGTCACCTGTCCGGTCGCGGACAGGCCCCTCCCATCGGAGGCGCTGTAGTTGAATGTCTCCGTGCCTGGCTTGGCGTCGGCTGGAACGGTGATCTGGAACGCCGTGCCGCCGTAGATGTTTTCCAGGGTCCCCGATTTAGGTCCGTTGTCCCCCACCGCTGCGGTGAGGACGTCGCCGTCGGGGTCGGAATCGTTGTCCAGGACGCTGAGGATGGTGGTCCGGCCCGGGCGGACACCGATGGCGTCCGGTTTGGTTTCAGGCGGCCGGTTGGGCTTGGTGCGGTCCGGCAGGATGTTGATGGTGTTGTTGTCCGCCGACTCCTGGTCCTGGTCGTCGGACTGGTTCTTTGGTGGGATGACGTCGTCCCAGTTGTTGACCAGCTGCATGTTCTGGTTCACCAGCCACACGTTCCCGGAGTTCACATCATTCAGGACCACCAGGTCCCGGTTCACCCGGAAAACATACGACGGCGACGCACTCGCCCTGGGCACGTCAACCTTCTTATCGTCACCATCATTGACGCAATCCCGGACATACTTGTTCGCACCCGACCACGCCGCATGCACACACCCGCCCAACTGCACCGGAGCAGCAGGGACACCCTCGCCGTCGAACGCCACCGTCTTGGCCGTCCCCCCGTCAAGAGGCTGCTTCAACAACGCCTTCCGCGTCGCCACCGCCACAACATCGCTGTCCGGCCCGGCCTGCTGCAACTTCGCATCCCGGGCATTCTCCAACGCCAACCGCTTACCACCAGGCAGGAACAGGTTCCCCGCCGCAGCATCCAACACCACGGGCTGGTCCCCCACCACGGTCATCTGCAGATCCCCGGCCCCCTTGAGCCCATCCCAGGTACTGGACTCCGACGACGTCACCGCACCATTGGCATCAACACCCGTCACCGTCACAACCCCGGTCTTCGGATCCGCCGAGTAGATCCGGTCATCAGAACCAACCGCCGACACAATCCCCTCAGAACCCACCATCACCGGCTCCGACGCCTCCTGGTCAAAACCATTCACCGTCGACGGCGACACCGCCCACACCTTGCCCGACGCAGCATCCGTCACCGAAATGGTCCGCGCCCCGAAACTCACATCAGCCGAGCCCGGCAACTGCTTATCCCCACCCAAGCGCATATTCGCCGGCGACACCTGGTTCAACGTCGACCCAGTCTCGTCATCAACGAACACCTCGCCCGCATGCTGAAGGACATCAAAGGTGGTAGACGCAGGCGTCACGGCACCATCAAGCACCCTGGAAGGATAATTCAACCGACCCACAGCGTTCTTGGTCTTGGACACCACCCACACACCGCCATCGTTCAACTCCACCTCAGTGGTCTTGAACCCCGGATACAACACCGCGCCCGTCACCACCACAGCCAGCACCACACCAAACGCAGTACCGGCTGCGGCCTTCTTATGTCGCTTCTTCAGCCCAAGCTTCCCCAGCAGAGTTGTCACAGCGTGTTTTTCCTCAGATTGTGCGGCCGAACGGCATCCTCGTCAGAGACCGGTACGAGGCTCTCTTTTCCCGGGCGTAAGACTACCGAATTGCCGAATTCGGCGCGATGGGGAGATCTGCCCCGGACGTCCCGGATTGACCCCCTCAGCAATGCGGGGCTCCCAGGGCTGCGGGATCCGCAAGCGTGGTGTGGCCGGCGATGACGTACCGGCCAACGTTGCGCGCGGAACCGGATTCAACCCGCCACCAGCGGACGATGCCGTTGCCGGACCAGTTGTCGCTCTGGTCGATGTAGCACGCCACCATGATGCGGTCCTGGTCCGCATTGTAGAACCAGGGTGGGCTGTCCGCGTTGACGCCGTCACAGTCGAAGTATGGACTTGGCCGGTAGTTTGATCCGCCCAGGGTGAAGGTACAACTCCTGACGAAGTTGGGGTCCGAGGTCTTGATCCGGGTTTCCCAGAGTCCCTGCTTGCCGGCAGAGGCGCTGGCCGTGACCACCGCGCTGCCGGTGCCTACGGAGTTGAAGGTCTGGACCGCGATGGTCACGGTGTCACCGAAGTTTGCCGTGTTGACCGTCCTGCTGCCGGAGGGGGCAACGTTCTCCCATCCTCCGTTGTTGATGCTGATCCTGGTTTGCGCCACGTCATTGGTGCTGGTGGACGGTGAGGACCAGTTCAGGGTGGCCGACTTTTGGTTCACGCCGCCGTTTTGGCCTGACGCCGAGGGGGTGCCCGGGGATCCGTATGGTGTGGTGGTGGCAGGGGTGCTGGCGTCAGAGCTCGGGGCCACCGTCGAGTTGGCGATGACGGTAATGCTGACGGCGGTGCCGTTGCTGAAGCCACTAATTGTCTGCCCGGGCGTGATGGGTCCGCGGGCGCCGTTGCTGGCGTTGTAGCTGTAGCTGACTTCATTCTCGGCAGAACCGTTGCGTTCGGCCGCGGTCAGCCTGCGGAAGTCCACGGTCACGGAGCGTCCTGCTCCGCCGGTGTTGGCCGGTGTGGCCGTCACGCCGGAGACCGGGGACAGCTTGCCGGTGGCGCGGCGGGGCGCGGAGGGCGGGCTGACCGCTCCCTTGCCGGCCTTGTTCTCAGCCTGCACCGTGAACGTGTAGGCGGCCTCGGAGTTGTTGGCAGTGAAGTTCGCCGTGCGGACGTTGCCGGGGACGGTCTGGGTCTGGGCGGGGGCGTTGCCACCGCTCATGGTGACGTAATAGGTGCTGATCGGATCGCCGTTGGTGTTGGGTTCGGCCCACGTGACCCGAAGCTGGTTCTGGGTCCCCACGGATGATGCGACGGCGGACGAAGGTGCTGCAGGCGCTGCCGGGACACCGGCGGGATTGTCCTCCGCAGAATACGTCCCCCAGTCGGAGGCGCCAAGCTCGTTGACGGCCTGCGCACGCACCTTGTACTTCACGCCGTTGGTGAGGCCGGTCCAGGTGTAGTTCAGCCCGGCGACCTCGTTCTTGACGGCCACCCCACTGGCTGGCGGCGGCGAAATTTCCAGGTTGTAGTGTTTCACCGGTGAGCCCTCGGTCTTCGCCGCGGGCCAAGTGATGGCCATGGTCTTGTCCCCGGCCTTCACCGTGGGCGCCTCCGGTGGCGATGGCTTCTCGTCAGGCCGGATTTCGTTGGACTGCGGCGAGGCCTGCGAGTCCCCCACCTCGTTGGTGGCGAGCACCGTGAAAACGTACTTCACGTTGTTGGTGAGCCCACTCAACGTGCAGGTGGTGGTGGGGCACTTCTGTTCGAAGCCGTTGTTCGAGCGGACGGTGTACCCCGTGATGGGAGCGCCGTTGTCCGACGGCGGCGCCCACTTGAGAACGGCGGTGCGGCTGCGGACGTCGGTGGCGCTGGGGGCAGAGGGTGCGTCGGGTTTGCCGCGGACGGTGAGCCGCAGCCGGCCGTCCACCTGGCGGGACAGGTCGCCCGTCTTGTCGGCCAAGGTGTAGCGGACCACCATGACGCCCTTGTACCCGTCAGCCGGGGTAACGGTGACGCTGTCCCCCGACACGGACGGCTGGCCTGCTGCGGCGCCCGTCTCCACGGTGGCGCCAACGATCCGCAGGGGCGTATCCGGGAAGGGGTTGAAGTCGTTGGCCAGGACGTTGACCTGTTCCGTCTTTCCTGCGTTGGCCTTGTCCACCGCATCGTCGTTGGCCACCGGCAGGGGCCGGTTGGAGGCCACATGGCGTGCGCTGATGGTGGCGCCGACGGCGGGTGACCTGCCGTCGGTGACCTTCACCTGGATGTTTCCGGTGACGCCGATGCCAAGGGAACCATCGGCAGTGATGGCGAGGGTGGCGCCGTCGACCTTTGCGCTGAAGCCGGCGGGAAGCGTCCCGTCCAGTTCGAAGCGGAGGTTGTCCTTGTCCCGTTCGTCGACGTCCTTGGCCAGTCCGGCGAGGTCCACCGTTGCCGTTTCGGCCCTGGGGACGTCCACGGAGGTGCCGCTGAACGTGGGCGGGTGGTTGGCGTTGGGGTCCGGGATCACCTCGGTCATGATGACCAGGGTGGATTTCAGGCCGTCGGCGTCGTCGGGTCCGGAGCCGTCCGTTACTTCGAAGGTGATGGAGCCCGGGCCCACATAGTCCGGTTTGGCGGTGTAGCGCAGGGCTTTGCCGTCGGACCGGATGATGCCCTCCGGGGAGCCGCCCTGGACCCGGACGGAGTCGGCCACAGTGATCCGGGCGCTGCGGCCACTGCGGACCCGGACGTATTCGGACAGGTCCAGGGTGGCGTCCTTGCCGGACATGACCTCAACGGGGTCGGTCTTGGCGAGGGTAGGGTACTGCGCGCCCTGGCCCGGGATCCACATCAGGGCAGTGGAGGTGAGGCCGTCGACGTCCGTGACCGTGTAGGGGATCAGCTGGTCTTCCGGGGTGAGGGTCACCACTACGTTGCCCGACCCGCCCGGGCGGGCGTTGGGATTACCGTCGGGCAGGCTGACCTTCAGGTCTGTGGCCACGCCGTCGGCGTCGGTGTCGTTTTTCAGGACCGGCACATCGACGGCGGTCTTGCCAAGGGTTTCTGCCACCGTTACCCGGTCATCCTTGGCCACGGGACGCTTGAGCTCGGCGTCCGGGCTGATCCGGATCCGGATGACGGCGCCGGAGGAAGCTTTCTTATCATCCTGGATGCGGTAGCTGATGCTTTCGTTGCCGGCAGCCCCGGGCGCCGTGAAGAGGACCCTGGCACCGTCTGTGGCCTCCACCTGCAACCCGGAACCGGCTTCGAAACCATCGGAGACCAGGCTGAGCGGGTCGCCGTCGGGGTCGGAGTCGTTCGCCAGGGCCTCCACCGCCACTTTGCGGCCCGGCCGGACATCCACGGGGTCGTCCACCGCAATGGGCTTCTGGTTGTTCGCCTCCGGCGGGGCGATGCCCACGATCACCGTGCCGGTGTTCTCTGCGCCGATCCGGTCCCGCACCCGGTAGGTGAAGCTATCGGTGCCGGCAGCGTCGCCCGCCGCCGTGAATTCCAGGTAGCCGTCCCGTACCACTGCGGTGCCCATGGCAGGTGCCTTGTCGATGCCGATGAGCTGGACGGAGTCGCCGTCGGCGTCGATGCCGTCCAGGGGCACGGGTACCTTGACGGTCATACCTGCCACCACGCGCGCGGTCAGGTTGCGCGGATCGGGGCGGGAGTTCCGGTCATCGTCACGGGCGCGGATGCGGATGGTCACCTGCTGGGAATCCACTTGCCCGGATTCGTTCTGCACCTTGTAGATGGCGTATACGGTTTTCGCCTCGGGGCCGGCAACGAACCGCAGCTGGTCACCGGCCACGAACATGCGTCCATCGGCGGCATCCGGCTGCTGGGCGAGGTCGGGCAGGAGTGCGAGCCTGGAGCCGTTGGGGTCGGCGTCGTTGGCCAGGACGGGGATGGTGACGGCGTCGTTGACCCGGACGGTGGCTTCGTCCGGCTTTGCCTGTGGTGCCTGGAGCTTCGCCGGGGCGGGGACCATCAGTACGGCGATCTCGCCGGTCGCGGACGAGCGGCCGTTGGAGACGGTGTACCGGACGGTCAGCTGACCTTCGGCGCGGATGTCGGTAATCCGGACCACCGAGTGGTCAAGTACCGCAACGCTCACCGGCAGGCCGGCGTCGGCGGCGACGGACTGCACCACCAGTACGCCACCCGAGGGATCCGAGTCATTGCCCAGGACATCCACCAGTACGTCGCCGCCGGTGGGGAGCAGTGCGGTATCGCGGACGGCGACGGGAGCACCCTCGTCAGTGCCCGGCACCACATCCACGCGCACCAGCTGTTGGGCGCTGGCCGGGCCGTTGGTCACAAGGTAGCTGACGTAGTGGGCGCCGAGGGTGCGGGAGTTGAAGGTGAAAGTCTGCTGGTCCGGGTTGAGGGTGGCTGTGGACTCGGCATCGGGCGTGGCCTGCGCCAGGCGCAACGTGCCGCCTTGCGGGTCAGAATCGTTCTTCAACGGGGTGATGACGGTGTCGGTGCCGGCAACGGCCACCACGTGATCGGCGTTGGCGATCGGCGGCAGGGAGCCGGGGCTCCTGACATCCACGGTGGCTTTGCCTTCGGCCGTGGCTTGTCCGTCCGACATTGTTACGGTCAGGTTTTTACGGCCGGGGGCGGCGCCGGAGTCCTGGAAGGTGAGCTGGCCGTCTGGGCGGATCCGGGCCTGGTCCAGCGGGTCGGTGCTGGACACGGAGACGGCGAACAAGTCGTCGCCGTCGGGGTCGATCCAGTCGGGAAGGATGTTCTGCGTGACGGCCTTGCCTGTTTGGACCACCAGGGTGGTGTTCCGGTTGGGCTTTTGCCGCGGCGGTGTGTTGCTGCCGGCCGGAATGACATTGAGGGTGATGTCGGCCGATGCAGAGAGTCCGCGGCCGTCATCCACTGTGTACTTGAAGGTTTCGCTGCCCGTCTTGTCCGCGGGCACCGCAACCTGCAGCCCGGTGGAGCCGTAGATGGGCGAAACGGAGCCCGTCTTGACGCCTTCCGGAGTGCGGACGGTCAGCACGTCGCCGTCGGGGTCAGAGTCATTGTCCAGGACAGGCAGGATGGTTGTTTTCCCTGCCCGGATGCCGAACTGGTCCGGTTTGGCCACGGGGGCGCTGTTGGGTTTGGTGCGGTCCGGCAAAACCGTCTGCTGCACCTCGTCCGCGGAGTCCTTGTCGGCGTCGTCGGAAGTTTCCTTTGGTGGGATGACGTCGTCCCAGTTGTTGACCAGCTGCATGTTCTGGTTCACCAGCCACACGTTCCCGGAGTTCACATCATTCAGGACCACCAGGTCCCGGTTCACCCGGAAAACATACGACGGCGACGCACTCGCCCTGGGCACGTCAACCTTCTTATCGTCACCATCATTGACGCAATCCCGGACATACTTGTTCGCACCCGACCACGCCGCATGCACACACCCGCCCAACTGCACCGGAGCAGCCGGAACACCCTCGCCGTCGAACGCCACCACCTTCGCCGCTCCCCCGTCAAGCGGCTGCTTCAGCAACGCCTTCCGCGTGGCCAGCGCCACAACATCACTGCCCGGCCCCGCCTGCTGCAACTTCGCATCCCTGGCATTCTCCAACGCCAGCCGCTTGCCACCAGGCAGGAACAGGTTCCCCGCCGCGGCATCCAGCACCACCGGCCGGTCCCCCACCACCGTCATCTGCAGATCCCCGGCACCCTTAAGCCCATCCCACGTGCTGGACTCCGACGACGTCACCTCACCGTTGGCGTCAACACCCGTCACCGTCACAACACCGGTCTTAGGGTCCGCCGAATACACCCGGTCATCAGAACCCACCGCAGAGACGATGCCCGCCGAACCGACCATCACCGGCTCCGACGCTTCCTTATCAAAACCATTCACGGTGGACGGCGACACCGCCCACACCTTCCCCGACGCAGCATCCGTCACCGAAATCGTCCGCGTCCCAAAACTCACATCAGCAGCCCCCGGCAACTGCTTATCCCCACCCAGGCGCATATTCGCCGGCGACACCTGGTTCAACGTCGAACCAGTCTCGTCATCGACGAACACCTCACCTGCATGCTGCAACACATCGAACGTCGTCGACGCCGGCGTCACCGCACCGTCCAACACCCGCGACGGATAATTCAACCGCCCCACAGCATTCTTCGACTTCGACACCACCCACACGCCGCCGTCATTCAACTCCACCTCAGTGGTCTTAAACCCCGGATACAACACAGCACCCGTCACCACAACAGCAACCACAGCACCAAACGCAGTGCCGGTGAACCACCGCGATCGCGGCAGGCGGGGCCGTCGGGGCGCGCTGGCAGCAGGGCTCTGGGCGCGCGTTTGTCCGCGACGTGTCATGAGTGGAAATCCCCCGGTAAATCTAGGCTCTGTGCCTGCAGCCGGCGTCACAGGACCCCGGGCACCACAACGATACCGCTATACGCCAGCAAATGGACAAATTCTTCCGGGCGGCTTCGACGGCTGCCGGATTCCTAGTCCAGGACCAGGCCCTTGCCCCGGCCGCGGGTGAGGCGGACGGGATTGATCTCACCGAAGCCGCGGACATTTTCCGGGGCCTGGGGAATCATGATGAACCGCTCGTCGTGCTCCAGGGCGGAGGCCGTCATGGAGTCGACCAGAACCGTTCCGGGATCGGCAAGGGTGGTCAGCCGGGCGGCCAGGTTGACCGTGGGACCGTAGATGTCGCCCAGGCGGGACAGGATCCTGCCCCACACCATGGCCACCCGGGCTTCGGGAAGGATCTCGTCCTCGGTGAAGGCCTCGGCCAGCGCCAGGGAGATCTCGGCACCGGCCGCCGGGGTTTCGGCGATGTACAGGACTTCGTCGCCCACGGTCTTGACCAGCCGGCCGCCGCCCACGGAGATGATTTCGGCGCACTTGTTTTCGAAGCGCTGGACCAGCCGGGCGAGGGTCTTTTCGTTCATCCGGCGGGACAGGCTGGTGTAGGAGACAAGGTCCGCGAAGCCAACCGCGCGGGCCAGGGGCAGCGGCGCGTCGTCCTCATCGCCTTCACGGCCTTCCTCGCTGGCCTGCAGCCCGGCCTCGGCACGGACGGCGAGGCGCTGGACGCCGGCGTTGAGTTGGCGCCGCCATGAGTACACCAGGACCTCTTCCAGCGCGTCCACCAGCGCGGGAAGTTCGTTGACCAGGCGCTTGCGGGCCACAGCATCGGTGACGCCCTGCTCGTGGACCATGTCCTCCACCAGGGCTTCGATCTGCCAGACCACCATGCGGTCCGTCATCTGCCCGATGGAGCGGGTCACCGAAATGGCTGCTTCTTCGGTGAGCTTGCCGGCGCGGACCAGGTCCACCACGGTGGACAGGGCGGCCTGGTCGCGTTCGGTGAAGGCAACGTCCTCGTCGCCGAAATTCGGAAACCCCAGTGCACGCCAGAGCTTGCGGGCAGAGAGCAGGGAGAGTCCGGCGCCGGCGGCAACTTCACGACGGCGGAGCTTCCGTTCCCCGCCCAGGAGGCGGGCTTCGAGGGCCTTCATGGCCAGGCGTTCGGCGGACATGGCGCCGGTGGGCGGGTGCCGGTCTGCATCCGGCATGGCCGCGGCCGGCGTGGAACCGGGTTCCGGCGCGGATCCGGGTTCCGGTGCGGCGTCGCCGGAAGGGGCCACCTGCAAGGGCGCAGCGTCAGGATCAAGGGCGGCGGTGGCAGGGGCGGTGCTGTCGACGCGTTCCTGCTGGTCCTCATCGGTCATCCCGTCCACCTTCTCTCATGTCCTCCGGAAAAGCACCGGCAGGGTAATGCGTCGCGCCATCCGGCTGGGCGCTGTCGTCCGGCAGTTCCCCGATGGCGTCGAGGATAAAGTCGCGGAATTTGGCAACCTCAGGCACGTCGCGGAAAGTCACCACGCCCTGGTACCCGGTTTCCAAGGATATATTCCCCGAGCGCACCAATCGCTGCAGCAGCGATTCGTGGACCGTCAGGTTACGCACCGACGCCAGGTTCACCTGCTGGTCCCGCCGGTTAAGCAGCCCGTACCGCGCCACCATCCGTTGGCTGGTAAGCGTGTAGCGGGTGCCCTGCCAGCGGAGCAGGCGCGGCAGGCAGTAGCCCAGCCAAACAGCCGCAGCAGCGAGGACGCAGGCAGTGACAAGCCACGGCGTCCACTGGCGGCCAAAGGCTGGAGCCATGCGGGCTGCCCCGCCGCGGACGATCCAGGCACTGGCGTACGCCGCCAACGCCGGCGCCAGCACGAAGGCCACGGCTGCCCCGGCCAGCTTCCGGGGCTGCGGGCGGGTAGTGACGATGACCTGCTCCCCGGGAACCAGGATTCTACGCATAACCACCTTGGCCTGGCGCGTCCGGCGCCGTCCAGGGCCGCAGGTGCACCACGTCGCCGGCGGTCACCACGTGCTCCCGCGAGTCGCGGTCCACCACCAGCAGGGAGCCGTAATCGTCCAGGCGGGACGCGTGTCCAATGATCTCGTGGTCGCCGGGCAGCTGTGCGCGCACTTGCTTGCCCAGGGTGACCATCACGGCTTCCACCCTCTTGTGCAGCGACGGGCCACCGGCCATCCCGGCCGCAGGGTCGCCGTCGGCGTTGCAGAAACTGCGGTACAGGACCGCAAAGTGGGACAGGTAGCTTTTCAGCAGCGCGGTCCGGTCCGTGGTGCGGGCACCTTCCAGGGCCACGGAGGTGGCGGTGGGCACCGGAAGTTCGCTTTCGGTCAGGGTGACGTTCAGGCCCGTCCCCAGGATCACCGGGGGCACGTTGCCATCAACCATCGGCCCCAGCTGGGCGAGGATGCCGGCGATTTTCCTGCCCCGCACCAGGACGTCGTTGGGCCACTTGAGCTCGGCCGGAATCCCGGCCGTTTCCAGGAGCGTCTCACGCAGCGCCAGCGCTGCGATCAGGGACAACCAGGAGTAGCTCTGGGTGGGCAGGGGCCTGCCGTCCGCGTTGACCGGACGCAGCACCACGGACACGGACACGGAGCTCAGTGGCGGCGCTTCCCAGCGCCTGTCCAGGCGTCCCCTGGCGGCGGTCTGGTACTCGGCGGTCAGCACGGAGAGGTCAGGCCAGGCCGAAGGTTCCACCGTGACACCGCGCAGGAGGTCCGCGTTGGTGGAGCCCGTGGAGTCCACCACGTCGATCCGCGGTATTCCGGTGGCAGAGAGGAAACGCTGGTCGGCCAGGTCCCCTCGGTTCAGGGGGGTGCCCGGTGCGTGTGCGTCGTCCATACCCAAATCCTACCGAGCCTGGCCCGGTCCCACCGAGCCGTCTGCCGCCCCGGGAAGGACAACCCGGCCACGCCCGTACGGCCGCCTAGAGGAAGATGTCCGGAACCAGACGGTCTTCGGGTGCTCCCAGGCTGTAAGGACGGAAATCGGTCACCCCCGCTGCCGCCAGGACCTGCTCGTCCGTGTAGAAGTTGCCCGACGGCGGCCCGCCGGCCGCGAGGTTGCTGCCGGTCAGGATGGCGTGGGCGGCGTCCGCCATGATCTGCGGTCCACGCGCCGCCAGCACCATGGTTTCGCCGTGGGGCATGTTCCGGATGGCGGCGGTATCGATGAGGGTGCAGGGCCACAGGGAGTTGACCCTGATGCCGTCAGCCTTCAGTTCCTCCGCCAGCCCCAACGTGGTCAGGCTCATCCCGTATTTGGCCATGGTGTACGCAAGGTGCTTCCCCGCCCAGGAGGGGTGGAGGTTCAGCGGCGGCGAGAGCGTGAGGATGTGCCCCTGTTCCGACTTCCGGAGCGCCGGGAGCGCCAGCTTGGACAACAGGAAGGTGCCGCGGACGTTGATGTCCTGCATCAGGTCGTACTTTTTCATGTCCACTGCATCAGTGGTGGAAAGGTCGATGGCGGAGGCATTGTTGATGACGACGTCGATGCCGCCGAACCGCTCAACGGCTGCGGCCACGGCGCCGGCCACGTCTTCGTCCCTGCGCACATCGCCCACCAGCGGCAGCGCCTGGCCGCCGGCCTCCTCGAGCTGCGCAGCCGCCGTATACACGGTGCCCGCCAGCTTGGGGTGCGGCTCCCCCGTTTTGGCCAGCAGCACTATATTGGCGCCGTCCCGCGCCGCCCTTGTGGCAATGGCCAGTCCGATTCCGCGGCTGCCGCCGGAGATGAGGATGGTCCTGGCCGCCAGGGAACCGGTGGCCCGGTAGGGGCTTTCGGGAGCATGCAAAGCATCATCGCTTGAAGTCATGGCAACACTGTAACCCAACTAAGTTACCGGCGAGTAACATTGAGGGGACGTGGCAGGAACGGCAGAAAATTGTAGGTTCCCTACAGCTGCGGGCGTCCAAAGCGTCACTAGACTTGCCAGCAGGGTTCGTCTTTTGTGTGGATGCTACTTAAAGCTCCGGACAGTACGGGCCCGCCAGCCAACAGAATTGACCTGCTACAGAGCCGGAGACACTTGATGAGCCACGATCTGACAACGACTGCGGGAAAGATTGCCGATTTCCGCGACCGCCAGGCGCGCGCCGAACAGCCCTCCGGCCCCGAAGCCATCGAAAAGCAGCATGCGCGCGGCAAGAACACGGCCCGCGAGCGCATCGCCCTGCTGCTGGACGAAGACTCGTTTGTAGAATTCGACGCCCTGGCCGTGCACCGCTCCACCGCCTTCGGCATGGAGAAGAAGAAACCCCTGGGCGATGGCCTGGTCTCCGGCTACGGCACCGTCGACGGCCGGCTGGTGGCGGTGTACAGCCAGGACTTCACTGTCTACGGCGGATCGCTGAGCCAGGTCAACGGCGAAAAAATCGTCAAGGTGCAGGAGTTCGCGCTCCGCAACGGCTGCCCCGTCGTCGGCATCCTGGACGGCGGCGGCGCCCGCATCCAGGAAGGCGTGGCCTCGCTGGCCATGTTCGCGGACATCTTCCGCAACAACGTCCACGCCAGCGGCGTGGTGCCGCAGATCTCCCTGATCATGGGGCCTTCCGCCGGCGGCGCCGCCTACTCCCCGGCCCTCACCGACTACGTGGTGATGGTGGACAAGACCTCGCACATGTTCATTACCGGCCCCGACGTCATCAAGACCGTCACCGGCGAGGATGTGGACATGGAAACCCTGGGCGGCGCCCGGCAGCACAATGCCACCACCGGAACGTCCGCCTACCTGGCCTCGGATGAGACCGACGCCATCGAGTTCGTGCGCGAACTGCTGGACTTCCTGCCTTCCAACAACCTCTCCGAGGCACCGGTGCTGGGGCACCAGCAGGAGTTGGAGGTCGACGACGACGACCTCGCCCTGGACACGCTGGTTCCGGATTCCGCCAACCAGCCCTACGACATGCGCGCCGTCGTCGAACAGATCGTGGACGACGGGCACTTCCTGGAGATGCAGGCCCTGTACGCCCCCAACGTGATGATCGGCTACGGCCGGGTGGAGGGCCACACCGTGGGCATCGTGGCCAACCAGCCGCTGCAGTTCGCCGGCACCCTGGACATCGCGGCGTCAGAGAAGGCCGCCCGGTTCGTGCGGCACTGCGACGCCTTCAACATCCCCATCATCACCCTGGTGGACGTCCCCGGGTTCCTCCCCGGCAAGGACCAGGAATTCCAGGGCATCATCCGCCGCGGCGCCAAACTCCTCTACGCCTACGCCGAGGCCACTGTTCCCAAGCTCACCGTCATCACCCGCAAGGCCTACGGCGGCGCCTACATCGTGATGGGCTCCAAGAAGCTCGGCGCCGACCTGAACCTGGCATGGCCCACGGCCCAGATCGGTGTGATGGGCGCGCAGGGCGCGGTGAACATCCTCTACCGGCGCGACCTCGCCGCGGTCGCCCAGGACGGCGGCGACGTTGAGGCCCGCCGCGCCGAGGTGATCCGCCAGTACGAGGAAGAACTCCTCAACCCGTACCAGGCAGCCGAACTGGGTTACGTGGACGCCGTCATCGCCCCCTCCGATACCCGGATCCAAATCATCAAGGGACTGCGTGCCCTGCGCGACAAGCGCGCCAGTCTCCCCGCCAAGAAGCATGGGAACATCCCGCTGTGATGGCCACCGAAAATACCGGGACCGGGCCGGCCGCCGACGCCGCCGAAGCGCTTGCCGCCCCGCTGCTCTCTGTGGTCAAAGGACAGCCGAACGCCGAGGAACTGGCCGCACTGACCGCCGTCGTCCTCTCCCTTGGCGGCGCCGAACCTGCACGTGCGGACAAACCGACCGTTCGGCACTGGGTGCGCCGGCAGCAGCTCAAGCTCGAACCCACGCCCGGTCCCGGCGCCTGGAAACGAAGCCGCGGCTGAGTCCCGGGCGTGGATCCCCGGCGGCGTGGGCCCAGGCCTCGGCGCAGTCCGGGCGATAGTCTCGTCATGTGACTACAGACACTGCACCCGCCGCGCGCCCGCACACCCGGATCGACGCCGTCGCGGACAACTACACGGACACCCTCATCAGGCTCAACCCGACCTTCGCCACCACCCTTGGCCTGCCGGGACATGAAACGGAGTACCAGGATTTCTCCCCCGCCGGCATTGCCGGATTCGCGGAGGCGGCGCGGGAGGCCCTGGTTGCCCTGGAGGGCCTGGAACCGGAAGACGACGTGGACGCCGTCACCCTGGACGCCATGCGGGAACGGCTCGGCCTGCAACTGCTGATCCACGCCTCCGGCTGGGAATACGCGGACCTGAACAACATCGCCTCCCCGGCCCAGGACATCAGGGCCATCTTCGACCTCATGCCCACCGGCACCGAACAGGACTGGGAGCACATCGCCGGGCGCGCCCACAACGTGCCGGCCGCCATCAGCGGCTACACCGAATCCCTGCGCATGGCCAGGGACTCCGGCCGGGTGGCCGCTGCCCGCCAGGTGCGGACCGTCATCGAACAGGTGACCAAGTACGCCGCCCCGGACGGCTTCTTCGCCAAACTGGCCGCAGAGGCCACCACGGCTGACGGGCCACTGCCCGCTGCGCTGCAAACTACGCTCGACGCCGGTGCTGACGCCGCCCGGGGTGCCTACGCCCGGCTGGCAGAATTCCTGCGCACCGAACTGCTCCCCGCCGCGCCTGAGAAGGACGCCGTGGGCAGGGCCCGCTACGCCCTGGCCTCCCGCTCCTTCCTGGGGGCGGAAGTGGACCTGGAAGAAACGTACGCCTGGGGCGTCGAGGAACTGGACCGCCTCATCGCGGAACAGGAGCGCGTTGCGGACACCATCAAGGCAGGCGCCACCATCGCCGAAGCCAAGGACATCCTCAACAACGACCCCTCCCGGCAACTGAAAGGCACCGAGGCGCTCCGGGAATGGATGCAGGGCCTCTCCGACAAAGCCGTTGCCGAACTCGCCGGAGTGCACTTCGACATCCCCGACGTCATGAAGAAACTCGAGTGCCGGATCGCTCCCACCGACGAGGGCGGCATCTACTACACCGGCCCGTCCGACGACTTCAGCCGCCCCGGCCGCATGTGGTGGTCCGTCCCCGCCGGCGAGGACACGTTCACCACCTGGGCTGAAACCACCACCGTCTACCACGAGGGCGTCCCGGGCCACCACCTCCAGGTGGCCACCGCAACCTACCGCCGCGAGCTGCTGAACAAATGGCGCCGGAACGTCTGCTGGACCTCCGGCCACGGCGAAGGCTGGGCACTCTACGCGGAAAAGCTCATGCAGGAACTGGGCTACCTCAACGATCCCGGCGACCACATGGGCATGCTGGACATGCAGCGCATGCGCGCCGCCCGCGTGGTCTTCGACATCGGCGTGCACCTCGAACTCGAGATGCCCCAACGCTGGGGATCCGGCACCTGGACCGCGGACAAGGGCTACGGCTTCCTCAAGGAAAACCTCCCCATCAGCGAAGGCCAACTCAACTTCGAGTTCACCCGCTACCTCGGCTGGCCGGGCCAGGCCCCCTCCTACAAAGTAGGCCAGCGCCTCTGGGAACAGATCCGCGCCGAACTTGAGGCCCAGCCCGGGTTCGACCTCAAGGAGTTCCACACCAAGGCCCTCAACATCGGCTCCGTTGGACTCGACACGCTCCGCCGGGCGCTGCTCTCGTAGTCTCCCCCTTCGGGGAGGGAGGGCAACAGGAGACATTAAGCACACCCGGGGCGGGAATAAGTAACATAGGCCGCCGCCTGCCTTGTGTTTGCTCGGTTTTCCGGCTTCCTGCGTGATCGTGGGCGCGTAATATTTCTCAATGTTCGTTCGTCGTGGTATGAGGGGTGGCTCTAGCGTAGTCGGGTGAGCACTCAGACAAGCACCCCGTCCCCCGCAGGGAAGACCGGATTCCAGCTGCCCAGGTGGGCGGGCTCGTTCGGCTTCCAGATCATCGCCGCCCTCATCGTGGGCCTTGGCCTTGGCCTGCTGGCCAAGTACACCGGCAGTACCAAGGCCAACCCCAACGCCCTCGGCGCCACCCTGCAGACCATCGGCTCAAGCTATGTGTCCCTGCTGCAGACCGCCGTGGTCCCGCTGATCTTTACCGCCGTCGTCAGCTCCATCTCCAACCTGCGCCAGGTGTCCAACGCCGCCAGGCTGGCCTGGAACACGCTCCTGTGGTTCGCCATTACGTCCCTGATCGCCGTGCTGATCGGCATCGGCCTGGGTGTGCTGCTGCAGCCCGGCGCCAACACCGGCATCAGCGGGGAAGCCAAGTACACCGGCAAGTCCGGTGACTGGTGGGCCTTCCTGGTGGGCCTCTTCCCCAAGAACTTCCTGGGCCTGGGTGCCAGCTCCACGGTCGGCGATTCCGGCGCCGTCACCACCTCGGTCAGCTTCAACGTCCTTCAGATCCTCGTGATCGCCATCGCCGTGGGCGTCGCCGCGCTCAAGGTGGGCAAGGCTGCGGAGCCGTTCCTCAACCTCAACGCCTCAGCCCTTGCCGTGATCCAGAAGGTCCTGTGGTGGATCATCCGCATCGCGCCGCTGGGCACCGTTGGCCTCATCGGCAACGCCGTGGCCGTCTACGGCTGGGACACCATCGGCTCGCTTGGCAAGTTCACCGTGGCCATCTACGCCGGCCTGGTCCTGGTGCTGTTCGTCGTCTACCCCATCCTGGTCCGCAGCCACGGACTGTCCATCAAGCAGTACTTCTCCGGCGTGTGGCCCGCCGTCCAGCTGGCCTTCGTGTCCCGCTCGTCCGTGGGAACCCTGCCGCTGACGCAGCGCGTCACCGAACGCAGCCTGGGCGTCCCCCGCGCCTACGCCTCCTTCGCCGTGCCGCTGGGCGCCACCACCAAGATGGACGGCTGCGCAGCCATCTACCCCGCGATCTCGGCAATCTTCGTGGCCCAGTTCTTCGGCATCCAGCTGGACTTCAGCCAGTACCTGCTGATCGCACTGGTTTCCGTCCTCGGTTCCGCCGCAACCGCCGGCACCACCGGCGCCGTGGTGATGCTCACCCTGACGCTCTCCACGCTGGGACTGCCGCTGGCCGGCGTCGGACTCCTCCTGGCCATTGATCCCATCCTGGACATGGGGCGCACCGCTGTGAACGTGGCCGGCCAGGCCCTGGTTCCCACCATCGTGGCCAAGCGCCAGGGCATCCTGGACGAATCGCTGTACAACGCACCCCGCAACGGGACCCCGTTCGTGGATGACAGCGACGCCGATGCTGCCGCCGGCGAAACCGCTACCGACGGCACCAGCGCCGACACCGCACCCCGCGAACTGCAGGATGCAAAGGCGTAAGGCACAGCAGCAAGGAAAGGCGTCCCCGGGAGATTCTCCCGGGGACGCCTTTTTGCAATCAGGGCTGCGCGTATCGCTCAACAACAGTGATGGTCAGTGCCAGCCACCTCCGATTACCCCGTTCTGGATGGCTTTCGTCACGGCGTCGGCTTCAGCCTGGGTCAGCTTTCCATCCGCTACAGCCTTGTCCAGGCGGGACTTGAGTCCGGCTGCATGTTCGGCCTCTTCCTCGCTGCGGATCTCCTGCAGCGCTGCGGTCACCTTCGCTTCATCGATGCCCAGCGATGCAGCAAGGGACTTGGCGAGTGCGGCCTCGCGGGCGGCAGGATCCGGCTTCTGGCCCTCGGCCGGCGGCGTGGTGGGCTTGTTGGCTTCGCGGAAGGCCTTCAAGGCGTCGGCCACCTTGGCTTCATCAACGCCCAGCTTCGCTGCCAGCGCCGAGGCCTGCTCCATCCCATGGCCGCCGCGGCCGCCGTGCCTGCCCATGCCATCGGGGGCGCTGCCGGTAGTTCCGTCAGCGGCAGCACTGGAACCCGCGCTGGGTGTGGGAGTGGGCGTCGTGGTGGCGGATGCCATGCCGGCCACGCCGATTCCGGCACCAAGCGCCAGCGCTGCGGCCGTCAGGCCCACGGTCATCTTCTTCGTGCGTCTCATGTCGCGTCTCCTGATTCGCCGTCAACTGACGGCTCCTGGTGATTCGCCTCGGGCGAGGCATACCAAGCATCCGGCGCAAGGATCAGGAAGGGCTGTCGGGAAGCTA
Organism: Arthrobacter sp. NicSoilB11; assembly: GCF_019977375.1. Lineage (NCBI taxonomy): Bacteria > Bacillati > Actinomycetota > Actinomycetes > Micrococcales > Micrococcaceae > Arthrobacter > Arthrobacter sp. NicSoilB11. The sequence continues at coordinate 1,460,369 of NZ_AP024657.1, read as the reverse complement.
TGGTTCTCCTGTGAATTTAAGTTGCATTGAGTGCAAACTTGCACGTAGTGTAAGCGCGTGACATCACCCGTTGCCCCGCCGGACGAACCCGCCGCACCTTCCCGGCGCGAGCTGAACAAGGCCGCCACCCGCCAGGCGATCACCGACGCCGCACTGGAACTCCTGCGCTCCAAAGGCCCCGGAAACTTCACGGTGGAAGACATCGCCGACGCCGCGGGGATCTCGCGCCGCACCTTCTTCAACTACTTCAGCAGCACCGACGCCGCCCTGGCCTCCATCGTCCATGGCTTCCTGGACAACGCGATTCAGCAGTTGCGCCTCCGCCCGGCGGACGAGCCCATGCTGGAATCCGCCCAGGCCGCGCTGATGGCCCTTGCCGACCCCAAGGCCGTGGCGCCGCTGGCGGAACTGTTCACGCTGACCCAGCAGAGCCCGCTGATGTCGCACCCGGAACTCGAGGCGTGGGACCACTGCCGGGCGCAGGTCTTCACCGTCGCCCGCGAACGCCTCGCCGGCACCCCCGGCGCCCAGGACGAGCTTTATGTCCACGCCCTGGCCGGCTCGATCATCTCCTGCGGGAAGGCCGCCATGGAGGTGTGGTTCAGCCGCCGCGGTCCGGACCTGACACCCGCATCCCTGGCCGAGCTCCGGCAGTTGCTCATCGATGCCATGGCCCTGCTGGCCACCGGCTTCAACACCCCCGCTCCACCATCCGCCACCCGTTCCTCCTGATCAGATCGGTTCACCCGCATGGCACTGCTCCTCTACCGCCTCGGCAAGTTCTCCTACCGCCGGCGCTGGCTTGTCATCTCCCTGTGGCTCGCCGTGCTGGTGGCCGTGGGCGGCTCGGCCGCGGCATTCCACGGCACCCTGTCCAACAACTTCCAGATTCCCGGGACCGAAACCCAGCGGATTGCGGACAAGCTCAAGCAGGAGCTGCCCTCGGCCTCCGGCGGCAGCGCCACGATCGTTTTCGAAGCCCCGGACGGCGGCTTCACGGCCCAAAGCCGGACGGCCGTGACGGAGGCGCTGAAGAAGCTCCAGACCCTCCCCGAGGTGCGTGGCACGGTGGACCCGTTCGCCACCCAGGCACAGGTGGACCAGGCCGGCAAGGCCATCACCGACGGCGAACAGCAATTGGCGGCCGGGCAGGCACAGCTGGACGCCTCCCGGGCCCAGCTTGAAGCCGGCAAGGCGCGGCTGGCGGCAGCCGAGCAGCAGCTCACCGCCGCCGGGGCGCCGGCAGCACTGATTGAAGCCCAGCTTGGCCAGCAGAAGGCAGCGCTGGCCCAGGGCCAGGCCAAGCTGGACGCCGGCGCCCAGGAACTGGCGGCCAACAAGGCCAAGCTGGAACAGGGCAAACGGCAGGCCCAGGCAGCATCAGCCATCCGCTTCGTGTCCGCGGACAACAAGGCCGCCGTGGCACAGGTGCAGTTCAAGACCTCCATCAACGGGCTGGCCCCGGCCGTGCGCAAGCAGGTGCAGGAGATCGCCCACGAGACCTCCGCGGCAGGCGTCACGGCGCTGGCCAGCAAGGAAATCACCGAGGACATTTCGGCACTGTTCGGCACCGCGGAAATCGTCGGCATCGCCGTTGCGGCGCTGGTCCTCATCCTCATGCTGGGCACGCTGATCGCCGCCGGGCTGCCCCTGCTGATGGCCATCATCGGCGTCGGCGTGGGCGTCGGCATCACGTTCGCCCTTTCCGGCCTGTTCGACATGAGCTCCATCTCGCCCATGCTGGCCCTGATGCTTGGCCTCGCCGTCGGCATCGACTACTCGCTGTTCATCGTCAACCGGCACCGCACCCAGCTCCTTGCCGGCATGGATGCGGAGGAGTCTGTTGCCCGGGCCAACGGCACGTCCGGCAACGCCGTGGTCTTCGCCGGCCTGACCGTGATCATCGCCCTTGCCGCCCTGGTGGTCCCCGGGCTGCCCTTCCTCGCCGTCATGGGCCTTGCGGCAGCGGGAACCGTGGCCGTTGCGGTGCTCGTGGCCATCACCCTGACCCCTGCCATGCTGTCCCTGATCGGACGGCGCATCATCTCCCGGCGGGCCTGGGCCAAAGCCGAAGCCCACAACGCCGAACCGGACCACGAAGCGGCCGACCTCGCCACCGATAAGGAACGCAGCACCCGCGGGTGGGGCGGCCTGGTCACCCGGCACCCGTGGGTGGCACTGATCGCGGGCATCCTCCTGCTGGGCACCCTTGCGCTGCCCGCCACCCAGCTGCAGCTGGCCCTGCCGGACGGAGGCTCCGAACCCGTGGAGTCAGAGGCCTACCAGGCCTACGACCTCACGGCCCGCAGCTTCGGCGAAGGTGTCACCGGACCCATCGTGGCCGTCGGCGAGTTCCCCGCGGACCTGGACGAAGCCCAGGCCCGGAAGCTGCAGTACGACATCGCGGACAAACTCCGTGCCGTGGACAATGTGGTGGCAGCCGTGCCCGTCGCCCTCAGCGGGGACCGCCGGACCGCCGTGTTCCAGGTCATCCCCAAGGAGGGCCCGGCCAGCGCCACCACCGTCAAGGTGGTCTCCGAGCTCCGCGGCCTCAACGGGGAGATCCAGTCCGACTACGGCGTGGCCATGGGACTGACCGGGCAGACCGCCGGCAACGTGGACGTCTCCACCAAGCTTGGTGACGCCCTGCCGCCCTACCTGGCCATCGTCGTCGGACTTTCCCTGATCCTGCTGCTGCTGGTGTTCCGGTCCATCGTGGTCCCGCTGCTGGCCACGGGCGGCTTCCTGCTGTCCCTGTCCGCCGCCTTCGGTGCCGTGGTGGCGGTATACCAGTGGGGCTGGCTGGGGAACATCTTCGACGTGGCCAACCCCGGCGCCGTGCTCAGCTTCCTGCCCATTATCCTGATCGGCGTGCTGTTCGGCCTGGCCATGGACTACCAGGTGTTCATCGCCTCCGGCATGCGCGAGGCATACATGCACGGATCGTCCGCCAAGGAAGCGGTCAGGGTGGGCTTCCGGCACGCGGCCGCCGTAGTCACCGCGGCCGCGATCATCATGGTCAGCGTGTTCTCCGGCTTCATCTTCAGCCACCTCACCATGGTCCGGCCGCTGGGCTTTGCCATGGCCTTCGGCGTACTGTTCGACGCCTTCGTGGTCCGCATGACCATCGTCCCGGCCGTGATGTACCTGCTGGGCGCCAGGTCCTGGTGGCTGCCGCGGTGGCTGGACAGGATCCTGCCGGACGTGGACGTGGAGGGCGCCAAGCTCAACAGGGGCCAGGCAGCACCCGCCTCCGGCGAGCTGGTCCACTAGGCTGAAGCCGTGCTCCATCTGATTCTCGCCTCCCAGTCCCCCGCCCGCACCAAGCTCCTGGCCGAGGCCGGCATCCGGCACACCGTGCTGGTCTCCGACGTCGACGAGGCCGCCGTGCAGGCGCGGTACGGCGTCACGGACCCGCACGACACCGCGCTGCTGCTGGCCCGCGCCAAGGCCGAGGCCGTCGCGGCGCTGCCGGAAGCGGACGGCGCCCTGGTGCTGGGCTGCGACTCGGTCTTTGAATTCGACGGCGAGGCGCACGGCAAGCCCTACACCGCCGACGTCGCCCGCGAGCGGATGCTCCGGATGAGCGGCAGCGCGGGAGTGCTGCACACGGGCCACTGGCTGGTGGACTGCAGGGACACGGACGACGACGGCGGCAGCGGCCGCGGCTCGGGCGCCACGGTGGGGGCGGTCGCCTCAGCCGAGGTTTCCTTCCTGGAGATGGAGCCGGCAGAGATCGACGCCTACATCGCCACCGGAGAGCCGCTCCACTGCGCGGGCTCCTTCACCATCGACGGCCTGGGCGGCGCCTTCATCCGGAAGGTCGACGGCGACCCGCACGCCGTCGTCGGCCTTTCCGTCTCCACCCTGCGCGGGCTGCTCGCGTCCGCCAACGTGCGCATTACGGACCTCTGGCCCCGGCGGTAAATCGCCCGGTTTCCATACTCCTTGTAGCTTCCCTACAAAGGACGGCCGGTTTACACGCGGATTCCGCAAGTAATATCGGCGGAACCTCCAAAAGCGCGCTAGGCTCCCTGAAGGAAAGAAGGAGACGCCTTGTCAGCAAATTTGGAGCAGTCCGCAGGTACTACACAGCCGAGCCTCACAAAGGTGCTGATCGCCAACCGCGGCGAAATCGCCGTGCGCATCATCCGGGCGGCCCGGGACGAGGGCATTGCCTCCGTGGCCGTCTACGCAGATCCGGACCGGGACGCGCTGCACGTCCGGCTGGCTGACGAGGCGTACGCCCTGGGTGGCACCACCGCGGCGGAGTCCTACCTGGTGATGGACAAGATCATTGACGCCGCCCGCCAGTCCGGCGCCGACGCCATCCACCCCGGCTACGGCTTCCTGGCCGAAAATGCCCAGTTCGCTGCACGGGTGATCGAGGCCGGCATCACCTGGATCGGCCCCTCCCCGGAGGCAATCTCCGCCTTGGGCGACAAGGTCCAGGCCCGGCACATCGCCGAAAAGGTGGGCGCCCCGCTGGTTCCGGGCACCGCCGACCCCGTTGAGTCCGCGGACGAAGTCCTGGACTTCGTGGACCGCCACGGCCTGCCCGTGGCCATCAAGGCTGCCTTCGGCGGCGGCGGACGCGGCATCAAGGTGGCCCGCACCCGGGAAGAAATCCCGGAGCTGTACGAATCCGCCGTCCGTGAGGCCACCGCAGCCTTCGGCCGCGGCGAATGCTTCATCGAGCGCTTCCTGGACGCCCCACGGCACGTGGAAACCCAGTGCCTGGCCGACGCCTACGGCAACGTGGTGGTGGTGTCCACCCGCGACTGCTCCCTGCAGCGGCGCAACCAGAAGCTCGTGGAGGAAGCCCCGGCACCGTTCCTCACCGAGGACCAGAACCGGCGCCTCTACGAATCCTCCAAGGCCATCCTGAAGGAGGCCGGCTACCTCGGCGCCGGAACCTGCGAATTCCTGGTGGGCCAGGACGGCACCATCTCCTTCCTCGAAGTCAACACCCGCCTCCAGGTGGAGCACTGCGTCTCCGAGGAAGTCACCGGCATCGACCTGGTGCGCGAACAGTTCCGGCTGGCCAGGGGCGAGGAACTGGGCTACGGCGATCCCGAGGTCCGCGGACACTCCATCGAATTCCGCATCACCGGCGAGGATCCGGGCCGCAACTTCCTGCCGGCCCCCGGCACGGTCCGCGTCCTGAAGAACCCCACCGGTCCCGGCGTGCGCGTGGACTCGGGCGTGGAACAGGGCGACGTGATCAGCGGGAACTTCGACTCCATGCTGTCAAAGCTGATCATCACCGGCGCCACCCGGACGCAGGCCCTCCAGCGTGCCCGCCGCGCCCTGGAGGAGATGGTGGTGGAGGGCATCCCCACCGTCATCCCGTTCGACCTCGCAGTTGTGTCGGACCCCGCTTTCGCCCCGGCCGAGGGCCCGTTCAAGGTCCACACCCGGTGGATCGAAACCGAATTCAGCAACAACCTTCCCGCCTGGACGCCGGATGCCCCAACCGATGCAGACGGCTCCGCAGAAGACCGCCAGCGCGTCGTGGTCGAGGTGGGCGGCAAGCGGCTGGAGGTGGTCCTCCCCGCGTCCCTGGGCACGCCGGGCACTGCAGCAGGCGCCGCCGCCAAGCCGGGCAAGTCCAAGAAGCGGTCCCGCTCCGCCGGTCCCGCGGCTGCCACCGGCAACGCCCTGACCTCCCCCATGCAGGGCACCATCGTGAAGGTGGCCGTGGCGCACGGGGACGTTGTGTCCGAAGGTGACCTGGTGGTGGTCCTCGAGGCCATGAAGATGGAGCAGCCCCTCACCGCACACCGGTCCGGGACCATCACCGGCCTGACGGCAACGGCGGGCGAAACGGTGTCCGCGGGCGCCATCATCGCCACCATCGAAGACTAGAAAGCAGTCCCGGCAGCCATGCTCGCACCCAGCTTCCAGGAAGAAGTGGACCGCTACCACCAGGCGGTTCCCGAAATCACCCGGGGCAATCCGGCCCCCATCAAGGAGCTCTACTCCCGCCTCGACGACGTCACCCTGGCCAATCCCTTTGGCGGCATAGCGCGCGGCTGGGCCCAGGTGGAGGCCCGGCTTGACCAGGCGGCGCGGCAGTTCCGCGACGGCGAGATGCTGGGCTTCGACACCGTCACCTCCTACACCGCCCGCGACACCGCCTACCTGGTGGAGACCGAGCACTTCCGGGCACGGCTGGACGCGGCGGCCGCCACCGAGGAATTCGCGCTTCGCGTGACCAGTATCTTCCGGCGCGAGGAAGGCTACTGGAAGCTGGTGCACCGCCACGCCGACCCCGCAGCCCGGCCACAGTCCCGCCGGTCGCTGACCCAGCCCGCCGGCTGAGCCGGTGCTGGCAGGGGGCGCCGCCAGGATGCAGACTTAGCTCATGCTGCCTTTCCTGCTCCTCGCCTCCCGCCCGGAAGACGCTGCCGCGGAGGAGGAATATGCCGCCTATTTGAGGTACGGCGGGCTTGAGGAACGGGAACTGCGCCGGGTCAGGCTTGAGGCCGCTCCTTTGCCCGCGCTGGATCTTGCGGATTATTCCGGCGTCATCGTGGGCGGCAGCCCGTTCACGTCCAGCGATCCGCCGGAGCAGAAGAGCCCGGTCCAGCACCGGGTGGAGCGGGAGTTGTCCGGCCTCCTGGACCAGCTGGTAGCCCTCGACTTTCCCTTCCTGGGCGCCTGCTACGGGGTGGGGACGCTGGGCCGCCACCAGGGCGCGGTCATCGACAGGACCTACGGCGAGCCGCTGGGCGCCGTGGAAATCGAGCTGACGGATGCCGGGCTGCAGGATCCCCTGCTGCAGGGCATGCCCCGGACCTTCACGGCCCTGACCGGCCATAAGGAAGCGGTCAGTTCCCTGCCACCGCACGCGGTGCTGCTGGCGAGCTCAGCCACCTGCCCCGTGCACATGTTCCGGGTCAAGACCAACCTTTATGCCACCCAGTTCCATCCCGAACTGGACACCGACGGGCTGGTGACCCGGATCGATATCTACCGGCACGCCGGCTACTTTCCGCCCGAATCCGCCGAGGAGCGGATGGCCGCCGCACGCCAATTCACGGTCACCGAGCCCATGGCCGTGCTGAAGAACTTCGTGGCGCGCTACGCACGGTGAGCATGAAAATGCCCGGCGGGCCGGATGGCCGCGCCGGGCATTTTCGGCACCCGAAGCGTCAGGCCACGTTGTTCTCGTAGTCCAGGTCGCGGGTTTCGCGGGTAAGGAACAGCGCAATCAGGGTGAGCACGGCCATGGCCGTCAGGTAGACACCCACCAGGACAGGGCTGCCCTTGGCCACTTCCCACAGGGCCACGGCGATGAACGGTGCCACCGCAGCGCCCAGGATGCTGGAGAAGTTGTAGCTGATCGCCGAGCCGGTGTAGCGGACGTTCGTGGGGAACAGCTCCGGCAGCAGCGCTCCCATGGGCCCGAAGGTGAGGCCCATGAGGGAGAACCCGAGGATCAGCAGGCCCATGGTGCCCACAAAGCCACCGCTGAACAGCGGAACAAACAGCAGGCCGAACACGAAGATGCCCGCGGTGACGGCGAGGAGCATCTTGCGCCGGCCGTACTTTTCGGCCAGGGGTCCGGAGACCAGGGTGAAGATGCCGAAGAAGACGACGCCGGCAATCAGCATCCAGAGGAAGTCGTTGCGGGTGTAGCCGAGGCCTGGAACGAACGCGGCAGCAGCGGCGTCAGACATGGGCTTTCCGGCCTTTTCGGCCGCGGCCTTGGCACCTTCGAGGGTTGGCTTGGTGCCGTAGGTAAGGGTGAACGTGGTCATCAGGTAGAAGAGCACGTACGTGGCCAGCATGATGAAGGTGCCCAGGATCAGCTGGCGCCAGCTGGTCTTGAAGACGCGGCCAAGCGGCAGCTTGGCCACCTCCTTGGATTCCAGCACCTTGGTGAAGGCGGGGGTTTCGATCAGCTTGAGCCGTACGTACAGGCCCAGGATCACCATGACGGCGCTGAGCAGGAACGGGACGCGCCAGCCCCACGCCTGGAAAGCTTCCGGCGTCAGGGTGTAGCTCGCAACCAGGAAGATGACGTTGGCGATGATGAAGCCGATCGGGGCGCCCAGCTGCGGGAAGGTGCCGTAGATGGCCCGCTTGTTGGCAGGGGCGTTCTCGGTGGCCAGCAGCGCGGCCCCGCTCCACTCCCCGCCGAGCGCAAGGCCCTGGGCGAAGCGCATGACCACCAGCAGGGCCGGTGCCCAGAATTCCCAGCCCGGAACCAGCGCGGTGGGGAGGCAGCCGATGAGGAAGGTGGCAATACCCATGGTCAACAGCGACGCCACCAGCGTGCCCTTGCGGCCGAACTTGTCGCCGAAGTGCCCGAAGACGATGGAGCCGAGCGGCCGGGCGATGAATGCCACACCAAAAACGGCGAAGGAGCTCAGCAGCTGGGTGGTTTCGTTCGCGCCCGGGAAGAAGAGCTTCGGGAAAACGAGCACGGCGGCAGTGGCATAGACGTAGAAGTCGTAGAACTCCACTGTGGTGCCGATCAGGCTGGCCACGATGACGCGGCCGCGGGAGTTCACCGGCTGGTGCGAACCAGGCACCGTGGTGGTATCGGTGGATGACATAGGTAAACGCTTTCGTGAGACCGGCCGGGCACAGGCAGGGCTGCCCTCCCGGCTCGAATAGTTAGAGTTCGATCTTACTTCGCCACGTCCAGTCAATGGACGAAACGTCCACCATTCGGACGTGTGTTGCATGTCTCACAATGCGGTCCGGCAGGCCGCCTCACGCCGCCGGGCCGGACCGGATAGGCAAAAGTCACAGCGCGTTAACAAACATCGACCGTCCGTGAAACGCGCCGTCCCTACCTTTGAGGAACAACATCCCCCTGAAGGAGGTAACCCGTGACTGTTGACCGCACCGTCGATGCCGGCGTACAGCCCGGCTCTACCCGCACCACAGACACCCCTGCCCTTGAATTCCGCCCCGGCCGCTGGATCGCCAACTGGGATGCCGAGAACAAGGAGCAGTGGGAAACCGCCGGCCGCGCCATCGCCCGCCGCAACCTGAACTGGTCCATCTTCGCCGAGTTCCTCGGCTTCGTTGTCTGGCAGCTGTGGTCCATTGTGGTGGTCCAGCTGCCGGCCGCCGGCTTCACATTCTCCACCTCGGAGATCTTCTGGCTCATCTCCATGCCCAGCCTCGTGGGCGCCACCCTTCGCATCCCGTACACCTTCATGGTTCCCCGGTTCGGCGGACGCAACTGGACCATCGTGTCCGCCCTGCTGCTCCTGATCCCCTCCACCGGCCTGGCGCTGTGTGTCTCCAACCCGGAGACGCCCTTCGGCGTCATGCTGCTCGTGGCCGCACTGGCCGGCTTCGGCGGCGGCAACTTCGCCAGCTCCATGGCGAACATCACTTTCTTCTACCCGGCCAGGGAAAAGGGCTGGGCGCTGGGCCTGAACGCCGCAGGCGGGAACCTGGGCGCCGCCGTCGCACAGCTTGCCGTTCCCATCGTGATCACCCTGCTGGCCGCCGGCACCGTCAACCTTCCCATGGCCGGCTGGATGTGGGTTCCCTTCATCCTTCTCGCAGCGTTCGGCGCCTTCAAGTACATGAACAACCTCACCAGCGCCAAGGGTGACGTGGCCGGCTCGGTCGCTGCGCTCAAGGAACCGCACCTGTGGATCATGGCTCTGCTGTACATCGGCACCTTCGGCTCATTCATCGGCTTCGCCGGTGTGTTCCCCAAGCTGATCAAGGACTACTTCCCCGCGTTCTCCTCCATCGGAGTAGGCACCGTGGCCCTGTCCCTTGCATTCCTGGGCCCCCTGGTGGGCTCGCTGGCCCGCCCGTACGGCGGACGCATGGCGGACCGCATGGGCGGGGCCCGGATGACGGTCACAGCCTTCGCTTCCATGACCGTCATCACCCTCACCATGATCTGGACCCTGCCGCTGAAGAACTTCTGGCTCTTCCTGGTCCTCTTCCTGATGCTGTTCACCGCCAGCGGCTTTGGAAACGGCGCCACCTACCGGATGATCCCCGTCATCTTCGCCACCTCCAGCCGGGCCGCACGCAACGGCGCCAGCTCCGTGGCAACCCAGCGCCTGGCGTCCTCGGCACTCGGGCTGATCTCAGCGATCGGCGCCTACGGCGGCTTCGTCATCCCCCAGGTCCTGAACGCTTCCAGCACCGCCAGTGGCTCCTACACCCCGGCCTTCTACGGATTCGTTGCCGCCTACGTGGTGATGCTGCTGGTCTGCTGGACCTGCTACATCCGCAACGCCGGCCGGAACGCGATGGGACACGTCTAACATGACCAAAAGCGCCGACACGCACTGCCCCTACTGCGCCCTGCAGTGCGCCATGACGCTCACGTCCCCTGCGGACCTGGCCCCGGCTGCCCAGCCGGGGCCAGGCCCCGTGCCTGCACCGAATCCCGCGCCCGCACTGGAGGTTGCAGGCCGGGACTTCCCCACCAACCGCGGCGGCCTCTGCCGCAAAGGGTGGACCTCCCCCACGCTCCTGAACCACGCGGGCCGGATCACCGAGCCGCTGCTGAAGGGACCCGACGGCGTCCACCGGCCCATCGGCTGGGACCAGGCCCTGGACCTCGCCGCCCAGGCAGTGAAGGACGCCCGCGCACGCCACGGCGCGGACGCCGTCGGCGTCTTCGGCGGCGGCGGACTCACCAATGAGAAGGCCTACCAGCTGGGCAAGTTCGCCCGGCTGGCCCTGGGCACCTCACGCATCGACTACAACGGCAGGTTCTGCATGTCATCCGCCGCGGCCGCCGGAATGCGGGCGTTCGGCGTGGACCGCGGCCTGCCCTTCCCGCTCGAAGCCCTGGACACCGCCAGCACCATCCTGATGCTGGGGTCAAACGTTGCCGAGACCATGCCCCCGTTCGTACAGCACCTGCGCGGAGCCCGCGACGCCGGCGGGCTGGTGGTGGTTGACCCCCGCCGCTCCGCCACGGCAGCCTTTACGGCCGACGGCGGCGGCCTGCACCTCCAGCCGCTGCCGGGCACCGACCTTACCCTGCTGCTGGGCCTCTCCCACGTGGTCATCCACGAGAACCTGGTGGACACCGCCTACATCGAAGAGCGCACCTCGGGCTACAGCGCCGTAGTCCGCAGCGTCAACGCCTTCTGGCCCGAACGCGTCCAGTCGTTGACCGGCGTCCCCGCGGAACTGATCCGGCAAACCGCCCGCATGCTCGCTGCCGGGGCGCGGGAAGGCGGAAGCTACATCCTCACCGGACGCGGCGTGGAACAGCACGTGGACGGCACCGACACCGCAACCGCGGCCATCAACCTCAGCCTCCTCCTGGGCCTGCCGGGCTCCGCCCGCAGCGGGTACGGGACCCTTACCGGCCAGGGCAATGGCCAGGGCGGCCGCGAGCACGGCCAGAAGGCGGACCAGCTCCCGGGCTACCGCAAGATCACCGACCCGGCTGCCCGCGCACACGTCGCGGCCGTCTGGGGCGTTCCGGAGGAGACCATCCCCGGACCCGGCCTGCCCGCCGTGCAGCTGCTGAAGTCACTGGGAAAGCCCGACGGCGTCCGGTGCCTTTTTGTGCATGCCTCCAACATCGCGGTGGCAGCTCCCGACGCCAACGCCGTCATCGAAGGGCTGCGGAGCCTGGACTTCCTGGTGGTCTGCGACTTCTTCATGTCCGAAACCGCCGCGGAGGCGGACCTTATCCTTCCCGTGCTGCAGTGGGCGGAGGAGGAGGGGACATTGACCAACCTGGAGGGGCGCGTCCTGCGCCGCCGCCGTGCCATCTCACCTCCGGCTGGTGCCCGGAGCGAGCTGTGGATCATGGCCCGCCTCGCCGAGCGGCTGGACGCCCCGTCCACCTACAGCGAGGATCCGGAGACGGTCTTCGAGGAACTGCGGCGTGCCTCCGCCGGGGGCCTGGCAGACTACTCGGGCATTGACTACGCCATGCTGGACCGCGGGGAGGCCGCCTACTGGCCCTACCCGGCCGGCAGCAGCGGAACGCCGCGGCTGTTCGCCGGCCGCTTCGCCCACCCCGACGGCAAGGCCGTGATGGTCCCGGTGGTGCCGCGCCGCCGTCGTACTTCTGCCGGCGATGGCGGGACCTCCGGAGACCCCGCCGGCAAAGCCATGACCCTCATCACCGGCCGGCTCCTGGAGCATTACCAGTCAGGGGCCCAGACGCGGCGGGTGGCCGAACTCGTCGCCGCACAGCCCGAGGCGAGGGTGCAGATCCACCCCTCGGCGGCAGCCGCCATGGGCATCGCCGCCGGATCGCTGGTCTCCGTGGCGAACGTGCGCGGCGAGGTGGTGTGCCATGCGGAGCTGAGCACAGCCATCCGCCCGGAGACAGTGTTCCTGCCCTTCCACTTCCCCGGCTCCGAAAGCGCCAACCGCCTCACCGAAGCCGCCACTGATCCCATCTCCGGGATGCCCGAATTCAAATTCAACACCGTATGGGTCCGGCCCGTGGCCGCACCCGATTCCGCCCGCATGCTGCAAACGACGGAGGCCTCATGAGCGAGCAGATTGTCATCGTGGGATTCGGCCCCGTGGCCGCCAGGCTGGTGGACGAGCTCCTGCCCGCCGTGCGCGCAGGGCAGGTCCAGGTCACCGTGCTCGGTGAGGAACCCGAGGCAGCCTACAACCGCGTCCTGGTGGCCGACCTCGGCGTCGGCCGGACCACCGCTGACGCACTGGCCCTTGCCGATGCCGCCGAGCTGGCCGCGGACGGCGTGGACGTCCGCCTGGGCGTGCGGGTCAAGCGCGTGGACAGGCCACGGCAGCAGGTCCTGCTTGCTGAAGGAGCACCCGTGCACTACGACCGGCTGGTGTTCGCCACCGGATCCCGGCCCGTCATTCCCAACCTGACCGGCATCAACCCGGATCCTTCCTCCCCCGTGCTTCCCGCCGGCGTCACCGCGCTGCGGGACCTTCGCGACGCCGCTGTCCTGCGGCAGGCGGTGGACGGCGGCAAGCGCGTAGTGGTCCTGGGCGGCGGCGTCCTGGGCCTGGAAACGGCGCTGGCCGCCGCGGAGGAAGGCGCCACCGTCACGGTGGTCCACAACGGCCCGCACCCCCTGGGGCGCAGCATCGACCGTGCCGGCGGGGCCGTCCTCGCTGCAGGGCTGCGGCGCTGCGGGGTCCGGGTGGCAGGCAACGCCCGTTCCACCGGCGTTGAGCACAACGCGCCCGACGGCGGTTTCTCGGCTTTGCTGCTGGATGACGGGCAGGCGATTGACGGGGACCTCCTGGTCATTTCATGCGGGGTGCGTCCCCGGACGGAGCTGGCCGACGGCTGCGGGCTGGCCACCGGCACCGGGATCCTGGTGGACCACAGGCTGCGGGCGCACCACGAACCGCATATCTTTGCCATCGGCGACTGCGCGGAGGTCCACTGCCCCGATCCGGGCTGCGCCGCATGCCGGAACGCCACGGGGCCCTCCGGCCTGGTGGGCCCTGGCTGGCGGCAGGCCGAGTGGCTGGCGGGCTACCTCACCCTGCTGTCCTCCGGTGGGGTGGAGGAGGCGGAACTGCTGTCCGCGCTCCCGCCGGAACAGCCCGGCGTCGTGGTGCTGAAGGCCCGCGGCCTGAACATGGCTGTGGCCGGGAACAACGACGCGGATCCGTGGGACGAGGAAGCGCTCACGGCGGGCGCGGCCAACGGCAGGGCCCGCCTGCAGGTGGCCCAGTGGGCTGATCCTGAGCACGGCCGGTACGTCAAGATGACCACCCGAGGCGGAGTGCTCGAAGGCCTGGTGGCGGTGGGCATGCCCCGCACGGCGGCCGAGCTGGTGGGACTCTTCGAACGCGGCGCAGAACTGCCTGCGGACCGGTCGCTCCTCCTCCGCCTGGACGGGCCGGACCAGCTGCCGGGCGCAGCCGCGGACCCGGCCGGGACCGTGTGCCGGTGCGCCGGAGTCAGCGGGAACACCATCACGGGCGCCGTGGCCGACGGCTGCTCCACGGTGGCGGACGTTTCCAAGGCCACCCGGGCGGGCACAGGATGCGGTGGCTGCCATGAGGACATCAAGGGCCTCATTGAACGGCATTTCCGGGCGGTGCCGGCAGCCTGAGTGGCGTGCTGTGGTTGCTTTTCACACCCCGAACAATCGTCCCGTGACCAGGTAGATCCCGTAGATGCCCGCGGCCAGGAGGACACCCAGATAGGACAGCACGAGCCTCGTGTCGCGCAGGTAGCACTTGGATTTCATCAGGCCGCGCCGCCGCGCTTTCCAGTATCCGATGAACCCGATGGCTGCAAACACGGACAGCGCCACGGGCCCTGCCAGCCACCCCAGCAGGGCAACCGTGGCGAAGATGCACAGGCGCAACGGGTCAAAAGGTGGTGCTTCGGCGTTGTCAGGGCCGGAACCCGGAGGGGCAGAGGGCACTGCAGGCGTGACGCCGTGCTTGGCGCCCAGAAGCTCTGAGGGCAACGGGCCGGCGGCGATCCGCCGGGCGTGTGACGCGGAGTCCATCATTCCTCCCTAAACCTGACGCATCGGAATCAGCCGTGCACCAGTGGCCGTGCTCATGCGTTGCCTCGCCAGAGAGGGCCAGGCCTGCACTGCGCAGAACGGCGCGCATTGATGCGCGCCGGCGTCGCTCTTGGTTCCCACGTGCACGCAGCATTGGGTGAGCCGTTCCTCGATCATCGTGGAGATGTCCATGAAAGGTTTGACCATGATGCGCGTTACCCGTTCCGCGAGGAGCCTGCGGAGGCGTTGCTGCTGCCCCGGGAGTTTGCCCGCCGCCAGGGTGGTAAGCGTGCCGATGCCAAGATCGCACTGGGTGCAGACGTTCTTCCAAAGGTCCATCGTGCGGGGGTGGGACAGGGACGCCTGTTCGCTCAACAGGTCAAGCAGCGAGGTTTTCATCAGGTTCCGCAGCTCCAGGGGGATGGCGCTGTCGGCGATCCGGTTCGCAAGGCTGTCCGGGTTAAGCTCGAGCCAAGTGAGCAGCTGATCATGCCCAATCAATGCTGCCAGGGACCTCCAGACGCCGGCGTCGTCCTTCAGCATGTAGCCCACTGAGGCGCAGTGCGGGTGGGAGCAGGGCAACGCTGTCAGGTCGTGCCAGGACACCACGCCGTTGGTCTGCCCGGCCAATCTTTCAAGGACGCCTGTGTGGGTGAGCCGGTCCATGGCATCGATGCCGTGTCCGCGTCCGGAACCGAAGACGGGCTGCAGCGCCACCCCTCCGATAAAGGGAGTCTCCAGGGCACGCATCACCACGGCACCGACTTCACCGTCGTTGACGCCCAGGGATGCTGTCATGGTCAGCGTGGTGAAAACGCCTGCATCCGACAAGCGCGAAATTGCCGCGTCCTTGAAGCGGGTAAGGTCTCCGCCGCGGTGGTGGATCGACGATTCCCTGGATGGACCGTCGTACTGGAGGTACACCTCCACCCTGTCCCGGTGCTGTTCCAGCAGGGCAAGCAGGTGGTCATCGGTGGCAATGAGCATGCCGTTGCTGTTCACCATGATCCTGACGATTGGCCGGGAAACGAGTTCATCCAGCAGTTCGGCAAGATATGGGTACAGCGTTGGTTCACCGCCGGAGAGCATCAGCACATCAAGGCGGTTGTTTTCCCGGGCCAGGCGGGTGTCAACATTGTCAAGCACCTCCCTCAATGGTGCGACTCCCTGCAGTTGTGGGCCGGATGCGGTGAAGCAGGTGGGGCATCGCAGGTTGCAGTGCTCAATAATGTCCTGCAGCAGGATGCAGGTGTGTTGCGTTTGCATGGCTGGAAGCCCAAAGGCATATGCCTCAGGGACAGGGCGGAAATTGTCGGTCTGGTCAGGGATGTGCTGCTTGGTGGGCGCCTGCCACTTCTCCAGGTAGCGGAGGATTTCCGGAGACTCGTCGTACAGGGTGCGGACCAGCCCATGGTCCGGGCAGCCCCGTTCGAGCCACACGCGGCCGTCACGAATGAGCAGCGCCCCTGCCAGCCGGCGGACCTGGCTCAGTGGAGGGTTGGTTTCGTGGCATTTGGGGCAGAAAGCGGTCACATAGCGGTGGATCCTGTCACCGCGCAGCGGCTGTCCCGGACCGGGCAACTGTTGAGACTTCATGAATCGGCGCCCCTTCTCAAATTCCGGATTGCACCAGGGCACCCACGCAAAGTCCCCCACCGAGTAACGTAAATATGCCGAGCCCGATCAGCAGCCCGGCCCCGGTGCGCGCGGTGCGGGGACTGACGGCAAGAACAACAGCCAGCCCCAGATAGACGGCGATCGGGACGAAGGCTGCCGGCCCGGCGAAGATGCTGGTTGCCCATGCATTCGGTGGTGCGATGTTCGGTGCTCCAATGCCTACTGTTGCCCAAAGGTAGAGGATGTACAGCGCCACAGCCCCGTAGACGACTCCAGACCCCAGATAGCCGCCCCGCGGTTCCGGCTGCTGCCCACGCCGTTGCTCCTCCGGCGGAACCCCTTGACCGTCATTCATGTCAGGCCGGGACCTGGGCAAGGAACGCGACGCAAAGGCCGCCACCCAGCAGGGTGAAGACTCCCAAACCGATAAGCAGCCCTGCACCCAACCGGGCCGTCGAGCGCCTGATGGCCAGAGCGATGGATACCGCCAAATAAACGGCAATCGGGATAAACGGGGCTGGCACGGCCAGGAAGGTGGCTGACCAGGCATACGGTCCCCGAGCCATCGTCCCCAGTACATAGACGGCGTAAAGGGCCAGCGCCCCAAAGACGATGCCGGCCGCCAGGGAACCGCCGGCAGGTGATTGCGGCGGCAGGTTGCCCTGGTCCGGGGGCTGCGGCGGGATGTCCGGAGCGTCACTCATGCTGCGGTTCCTTCCATCTCGCGGCGGAGCGGCGAGCCGAAAACACGCCGGACCCGCCACACCAGGAGGGGTAAAACCGCCAGCAGGAACCATTGGGGCCGGCTCATCCCCAGCCACAGCACCTCATTGCCCCGGACAAACTCGACCAGGAACCTGAACACGGCGTAGGCGCTGACGAAACAGATAAAGAGGTCGCCGGGGTGGGGCAGGCGGTCCCGGAAACGCCACATCACGGCGAAAGCGGCCGCGTGAAAGAAGATCTCGTAGACGAAAGACGGATGAAGCCCCACCCCGGCCGGCGCCCCGATCAGCGCGGCCTGGGCCGGGGTGAGAAGGATTCCCCACGCTCCCCCGGTTGGCGTGCCGGGGAGCTCTGTCAGAAGGCAGCCGATGCGCCCGATGATGAGGGCCAGGGCTACAGCAGGGGCCAGCAGATCCCCCGTCGGCTGCCGGTAACCGGTCAACCGTTTGGCCAGGAGCACGCCGCCCCAGGCCCCCACAAGCCCGGCCAGGATGCTGCGGTCGCCGTTGCCCCACCAGTCAGAAAGTGAAACCTGGCGTGAGATATCCCAGGTAAGCAACCTGGAACCGATAGCCCCGAAGGCAACGGCAAAACCGGCTATCGGCCACAACCGCGGATCCGTCAGCCCGCGGCGGCGCTTCTCATATGCGTAGAAGAGCAGGGCTGCGAGAATTCCCAGCCCGACGAACCCGGCATGCACCAGCCCGTTTCCCGCGAAGGGAAGCCCAATCATGAGCAGAGTGTAACAACGGGTTACCCAGCGAATGCGGGCCCTTCGGCCCTTACATGTGGACGTGCAGGCGGCGGGCGGCTTCGGAGATGGATCCGGTCAGCGACGGGTACACCGTGAAGGTGCTGGCGACGTCGTCAACGTGCAGCTTCTGCTTGACCGCGATGGAGATCGGGAAGATCAGCTCCGAGGCGTTCGGCCCCACCACCACGCCACCGATCACCGTGCCGGAACCCTTCCGCGCAAAGATCTTGACGAACCCGTCCTTGGCGTTGCGCATCTTGGCGCGGGCGTTGCTGCGCAGGGAGAGCTTGACGACGTCGGCCTGGTACTTGCCGGACTCGATCTCGGCTTCGGATACGCCAACGTTGGCGATTTCGGGCGAGGTGAAGATGTTGGATGCCACCTGGTGGAGCTTGAGCGGGGTCACGCCGTCGCCCATGAAGTGCGCCACCGCGATGCGGCCCTGCATGGCGGCCACGGAGGCCAGCGGCAGGACGCCCGTGCAGTCACCGGCGGCGTAGATGTTCGGGGCCGTCGTGCGGGAGACGCCGTCCACCTTGATGTGGCCGCTCTCGCTGACGGCGACGCCGGCCTCCTCGAGGCCCAGGCCTGCCGTATTGGGGATGGACCCCAGGCAGAGCAGGCAGTGGCTGCCGGTCACCGTGGAGCCGTCGGAAAGGGTCACCACCACGCCCTTGTCGGTGCGTTCCACGGTCTGGGCACGGGAACGGGACAAAACCCGGACCCCGCGGCGTTCGAAGACTTCCTCCAGGACCACGGCGGCGTCAACGTCGGAGCCGGGCAGCACGCGGTCGCGGCTGGACACCAGGGTGACCTTGGAACCAAGGCCGTTGTAGGCGGAGGCAAACTCCGCGCCGGTAACACCGGACCCCACCACGATGAGCTCCTCGGGCAGCTCGTCCAGGTTGTAGATCTGCGTCCAGTTCAGGATCCGCTCACCGTCGGGGCGGGCGGTCTCCAGCTCGCGCGGGTGTGCGCCCACGGCCAGCAGGATGGTGTCCGCCTCTACAGTCTCGGTGCCGTCCACCGTCATGACCTCGATGGTGTGGGTGTCCAGCAGCCGGCCGGAACCCGCAATAATCCGCACGCCCAGCTTTTCCAGGCCGTCCCGGATGTCCTGGGACTGGTTGCGGGCAAGGTTGAGGAGGCGGTCGTTGATGTGCTTGAGGTCTGCTCGCATCACCGGCACGAAGTCGCCGCCGTCGACGTCGAACTTCACTCCCAGCTCGCCGGCCTCTGCCACGCGGGTCATCAGGTCGGCCGTGGCAATGAGGGTCTTGGAGGGAACCACATCGGTCAGCACGGCGGATCCACCCAGGCCCGCGCGTTCGATGATGGTGACCGTCGCCCCGAGCGAGGCGGCCACCATGGCGGCTTCGTATCCGCCGGGACCACCTCCCAGGATTGCGATCCGGGGGGAGCTGAAATCTGGATGCGTAGTCACAGTCATCCATTCTCGCCCATTTGCCGCTGACCACCAAGAAAACAGGGCGCTCTCCGGGCCGGCCGTGACGGGGGCAACACGGGCGGCACGATAACTTGTACTGGTGAGTACAACAGACTTCCTGAACACGGACCCGTTTGCCGCCGCACGCGCCGCAGCGGACTACATCGCCGAAGAGACAGGCGTGGACCGGCACGACACTGCCTTGGTCCTCGGCTCCGGGTGGGGCGAGGCCGCCGACCTCATCGGCGAAACCACCGCCACCCTGTCGGCCGAAGAAGTCCCCGGCTTCCATGCCCCCGCCGTGGAAGGCCACGTGGGCACCATCCGCTCCATACTGACGCCCTCGGGAAAGCGCGCCCTGGTCCTGGGCGCCCGCACGCACTATTACGAGGGCAAGGGCGTCAGGGCAGTGGTCCACGGAATCCGGACCGCGGCGGCCGCCGGGTGCAGCACCCTGGTCCTCACCAACGGCTGCGGCGGACTCAACGAGGACTGGGCCCCCGGCACCCCGGTGCTGATCAAGGACCACATCAACCTCACCGCGTCCTCACCGCTGGAAGGCGCCACCTTCGTGGACCTTACCGACCTGTACTCGCCGCGCATCCGCGGGCTGGCCCGCGAGGTGGACCCCACCCTGGACGAGGGCGTGTATGCACAGTTCCCCGGCCCGCACTACGAAACACCGGCCGAGGTGCAGTACGCCAAGCGGATCGGTGCCGACCTGATCGGCATGTCCACGGCGCTGGAAGCCATCGCCGGGCGGCACTCCGGGATGGAAGTGTTCGGAATTTCGCTGGTCACCAACCTCGCGGCCGGGATCAGCCCCCAGCCGCTCAGCCACCAGGAAGTCATCGAATCCGGCCAGGCAGCCGGCCCGCGCATCTCCAGGCTGCTGGCCGATATCATCGCCCGGCTCTAACGGATCAGGCGCCAGAGTGCGTCACGGGCACGGGCAATGACGATAGCGTTAGGCCCATGACGTCTTCCGATGCCGAACTTCGCCTGCTCACCGAAGCCCGCGAATGGGCTGCCCAAGACCCGGATCCCGCAACGAAGGCGCTGCTCCTTGAGCTTGTCCGCCTTGTTGAGGACGGCGATCCCGCGGCCCGGCAGGAACTGGAAGACAGCTTCCGCGGAACGCTCCAGTTCGGCACGGCAGGGCTGCGCGCCGCCCTGGGCCCGGGGCCGAACCGGATGAACCGGGTGGTGGTGCGCCGCGCCGCAGCGGGACTCGCGGCCTTCCTGGGGGACGCCGCAGCCAAGGCCGCCCCGGGCACCCGCCCGCGCGCCGTCGTCGGGTATGACGCCCGGCATAACTCGGATGTCTTCGCGGCCGAAACCGCGGCAATCTTCACCGCGGTCGGCATCGAAACCTTCCTGCTCCCGGCGCCCCTCCCCACTCCCCTGCTGGCGTACGCCGTCCGCGCCCTGGACTGCGACGGCGGCGTCATGGTCACCGCCAGCCACAACCCGCCCCAGGACAACGGGTACAAGGTGTACCTGGGACGGCATGCCGTGCCGGCAGACGGCGACGGCGCCCAGATCGTGGCGCCCTACGACGCGGAAATCGCTGGCCGGATCAGCGCCGTGGGGCCGCTGGAATCCATCACGCTGGCAGAGGGCGGCTGGACCGTCCTGGACGGTTCGCTGGCAGCCGGGTATGAGCGGGCGACGGCGGCACTGGCCATGGCGGACCGCTTCCCCGCCCGGGACCTGCGGATAGTCCTCACCCCGCTGCACGGCGTCGGCGGCGGGACTGCGCTGGACGTCCTGGAAGCGGCAGGTTTCAAAGATGTCACCGTGGTGGCTGAACAGGCCGAACCGGACCCTGATTTTCCCACCGTAAGTTTCCCCAACCCGGAGGAACCCGGCGCACTGGACCTGGCCCTCGAGGCGGCCGCGCAGCTGGACGCCGACCTCGTGATCGCCAATGATCCCGACGCCGACAGGGCAGCCGTGGCGGCAAAGGATCCCGATACGGGCGCCTGGCGGATGCTCCGGGGCGACGAAGTGGGTTCCCTGCTGGGCGCCCACATGGTGGCCCGGCTCGCGGACGGCACCGCCGGCGCGGACGCTGACGGCCGGGGCGTCTTCGCCAATTCGATCGTTTCCTCACGGCTGCTGGCCCGCATCGCCGCCGCGGCCGGCTTCGCCCATGAGGAAACACTGACCGGGTTCAAGTGGATCTCCCGGGTTCCCGGGCTGGTCTACGGCTACGAGGAGGCGCTGGGGTACTGCGTTGCCCCGGAGCTGGTGAAGGACAAGGACGGCATTTCCGCCGCCGTCCTGATCGCCGAACTCGCGGCAGCGGCCAAGGCCGCAGGCAAGACGGTCTTCGACACCCTGGATGAGCTGTACCTCCAGCACGGCCTGCACGCCAGCGACCAGCTGAGCATCAGGGTTGCGGACCTGGGACTCCTGGACGCCATGATGAACCGCCTGCGGGTTTCGCCGCCGGAATCGTTCGGACAGTCCGCTGTGGAGGTCTTCACGGACCTGGCTGAAGGCAGCGCGCACCTGCCGCCCACCGAAGGGCTGCTCTACATCACCCGAAACCTGACCCGTGTCATCATCCGGCCCAGCGGCACCGAGCCCAAGCTCAAGTGCTACCTCGAGGTGATCCACCAGGTGGGGTCCGCCGCGGAACTGCCGGCAGCGCGCCAGGCCGCGCGTGCCTCGCTGGACGAGGTCCTGCACGACGTCAGCGAAGCGCTGGGCCTGTAGAAACTGCCGGTTAAACACCAAAGGGCGCCTGGGCCACTGAAGGCCCGGCGCCCCATAAGGGGTGCGGGTGTTACAGCTGCACCTCGACGATGCCGTCGGTGACCCGGGTGCTGAATGCTGCCAGGCGCAGGCCCGGTGTGGTGAAGCATTCGCCGGTCTCAAGGTCGTAGACCTCCTTGTGCAGGGGGGAGGCGATGGTGGGCCGCGTCCCCTTTGAGCCCAGGATGCCGCGCGCCATGACGTGGGCTCCGGTGGCCGGGTCCTCGTGTGCCACGGCGAAGACTTCGCTGGGGCCGGTGCGGAACAGCGCCACCTGCCGGCCTGCCACCAGTGCGGCCTCGCCCCAGGCTGGTTCGAGGTCCTCCACCGCGCAGACACGGTGCCAGCCGGTGTGGAATCCAGCGATGTCAGATTCGGCGGCGAGCGCCCCAAGTTCCAGTGTTGCCGTCATGTCCGGCTCCTTTCCCTGTGCCTGTTGTCCTTGCACGGCTGCTTTTGCGGCCGTTTCCAACGCTAGGGTCCGGGTGTTTCAACGGGGTGCGGTGAATGTGTCCGGCGCGTAAAAGAGACCTAACCCGCCCGGAAATGCGCTCGTGATGCAGAAGTTAAGTTGGCGAAACAAATGGGAAACTGAAGCGAAACTGCGTCTCCCTAATCTGGATGGACAGCTCGTCAGAGAAGGCTGCAGGAAAACTGCCTGCGGCCCATGCGAAAGGCCCATCAGTGACCGAACAGACTTCAAGCACAGAGACTCCGCGCCGCATCGTCGTCGCCGGCGGCGGCCCCGCGGCCCACCGTTTTGCGGACGCAATGCATGCCCGCGGCCTCGATGGCTGGCATGTTACGGTCCTCACCGAGGAAGTCCACCTCCCCTATGACCGGGTGGCGCTGTCCAAAGCCCTCACCGACAACGACGTCGACCTGACGCTCGGCACCGCGTCCATGTGGGACCACGCCGGCCTGGACCTGAAGACCGGCGAGCGCGTCGTAAAGATCAACGCCGAAGCGAAGACGGTGGAAACCGCCGCCGGCAACAGCTACCCCTACGACGAACTCGTAGTCGCCACCGGCTCGAATGCGGCCCGCCTGCCCATCCCCGGCGCGGAGCACACGCACGTCTACCGCACGCTTGAAGACGTCTGGGCCATCAACAAGGCCATCGCGGAGCTCACGGAGAAGCTCGGCCGCAAGGTCAACGCCGTCACTATCGGCGGCGGACTCCTGGGCCTCGAGTCAGCTGCCGGCACCGAGCAGCTCGGCGCCAACCCGATCGTCATCGACGGTTCCCAGTGGCTGATGGCCACCCAGCTCGACGAGGGCGCGGGCCAAGCCATGGGCAGGCTCATCAAATCCAAGGGTTTCGAAGTCCACGGCGGGGTCTTTCCCTCGGAGGTACTTTCCGACGACGACGGCCAGGTCACCGGGGTGCTGATGGCCGACGGCCGCGTCATCGACGCCGACATCGTGATCGTCGCCATCGGCGTCCGTCCCCGCGATGAACTCTTCCGCGCCGCCGAGGGCGAGGAACAGGTATTCAGCCTGGGTCCCCGCGGCGGCGTGGTCATCAACGACTACTGCGAAACCGAAGTGCCCGGCATCTGGGCCATCGGTGAAGTGGCCAACTACGGCGGCATGTGCCTGGGCCTGGTGGCGCCGGCCAACACCATGGCGGAGATCGTGGCCGACCGGCTGCACGGCGGGGACGCCACCTTCCCGGGCTTCGACACCGCCACCAAGCTCAAGCTGTCCGGTGTGGACGTGGCCAGCTTCGGTGACGCGTTCGCCAAGACCGAGCACGCCCTGGAAATCGTCTATGCCGACCCGGCCCGCGGCGTCTACCAGAAGATCGTGACCACGGATGACGCCAAGACCCTCCTGGGCGGCATCTTCGTCGGCGATGCCTCCCCCTACATGAGCCTGCGCCCGCTCCTGGGCCGCGAGCTCCCGGCCGAACCGGGCGCCTTCCTGAGCGCGGCCGGCGGTGGCGAGGCGCCGGAGACCGAACTGCCGGATGACGCCACGCTGTGCTCCTGCAACAACGTCACGGCCGGAACCATCCGTGACACCATCAACGCCTGCGGCGCCTGCGAGGGCAACGCCCCGGTCCAGGAACTGGGCGAGTTGAAGGGCTGCACCCGGGCCGGCACCCAGTGCGGCTCCTGCGTCCCCATGCTGAAGAAGCTGCTGGAAACCGAGCTGACCAAGTCCGGCGTGGAGGTCTCCAAGGCCCTCTGCGAGCATATCGAACTGTCCCGCCAGGAACTGTTCGACGCCATCCGCGTCCTGGGGCTGACCTCCTTCGAAGAGATCATGGCCAAGTACGGCACCGGCGCCGGCTGCGACATCTGCAAGCCGACCATCGCCAACATCCTGGCCAGCCAGAACAGCGCCTACGTCCTGGACGCCGGCCGCGGCACCCTGCAGGACACCAACGACCGCGCCCTGGCCAACATGCAGAAGGACGGCACCTACTCGGTGGTCCCCCGCATCGCCGGCGGTGAGATCACGCCCAAGAAGCTGGGCGTCATTGCGGCGGTGGCCGAGAAGTACGGCCTGTACACCAAGATCACCGGCGGCCAGCGCATCGACATGTTCGGCGCCCGGCTGGAGCAGCTGCCGGAGATCTGGAAGGAACTGGTGGACGCCGGCTTCGAGTCCGGCCAGGCCTACGGCAAGAGCCTGCGGACCGTGAAGTCCTGCGTCGGTTCCACCTGGTGCCGCTTCGGCGTCCAGGATTCGGTGGCCATGGCCATCAAGCTGGAACTGCGCTACCGCGGCCTGCGCAGCCCGCACAAGCTCAAGATGGGTGTTTCCGGCTGTGCCCGCGAATGCGCGGAGGCGCGCGGCAAGGACGTGGGCGTGATCGCCACGGCCGACGGCTGGAACCTGTACGTGGGCGGCAACGGCGGAGCCACCCCGGCCCACGCCCAGCTCCTGGCCAAGGACCTGGACGACGAAACCCTGATCAAGTACATCGACCGCTACTTCATGTACTACATCCGCACCGCGGACCGGCTGCAGCGCACGGCCCGCTGGCAGGAGGAGCTCGACGGCGGCATCAAGCACGTTGAGGACGTGGTGGTGAAGGACACCCTGGGTATCGCCGAGGACCTTGAGGCCGCCATGGCCAAGCACGTGGACACGTACGTGGATGAGTGGGCAGACACCCTCAAGGACCCCGAACGCCTGCGCCGGTTCCGCTCCTTCGTCAATGCCCCCGACCAGAAGGACGACTCCATCACCTTCGTCCCGGACGAGCGCGGCCAGATGCGCCCCGCCACTCCGGAGGAAAAAGGCAAGGTCCTGATCGGGGCTTCCATCCCGGTCCGCTCCGCCACCACGGAAACCCCTGGAAACGAGGCATAGCCATGCAGCTCAGTATCGACCTCACCGGCCGGAACGTCCTGGTGGCCGGCGCCCCCGACGCCGCGCGGCAGGCGGTGCGGCGGTACCAAGCCGCGGGCGCCGTCGTGCACCGCCTTGGCAGCCCCGAAGAGGCGCGGCTCGTCAACCTGCCGGAGCGGCTGTTCCTGGTCGCCGCCGTCGAGGACGGACAGCCCGGCTGGGACGCCTTCCTGGACCGCTGCCGGAAGACCGGCATCCCGGTCGCGGCCGAGCCTGCTGCGGGACCCGCCGGACACGTCACCCTGGTGGGCGGCGGCCCCGGCACGAGCGACCTGCTCACCGTGGCGGCGGTCAAGGCACTCCGCGATGCCGACGTCGTGTTCTACGACCGACTGGCGCCGTACCAGGAACTGCCGCGGCTGACCTCCGCGGAACTCGTGGACGTCGGAAAGAAGCCTGGCCACCACAAGGTCAGCCAGTCGGACATCGAAAAGCTGATGGTGGAAAGTGCCCTTGCCGGCAACAACGTGGTCCGCCTCAAGGGCGGGGACCCCTACGTCTTTGGCCGCGGCGGCGAGGAAGTTGCCGCCTGCGTGGCAGCCGGCGTCAAAGTGCACGTCATCTCCGGCGTCACCAGCGCCATCTCGGTCCCGGCCGCAGCAGGCATCCCGGTGACCCACCGCGAAGTCAGCCACATGTTCACCGTGGTCTCCGGGCACGCCCCGCTGACAGAGAAGGAGCACCACCACCTGGCCGGTCTGGGCGGCACCATCGTGGTGCTCATGGGCATCGGCACCCTCCACCAGCTGGCGGCAGGCCTGCGCCGCGCCGGGATGCGCCCGGACATGCCCATGGCCGTGGTGGAGCGGGGCTACCGGCCCGGCCAGCGCACCACCATCGCTGACCTCGGCACCATCACCTCCGCCGCTGCCGGCTGCAGCAACCCGGCAGTGCTGGTCATCGGCGAGGTGGTGCGGGTGGCTGAAGCGAACCGTGACCACGCCGGTGCCGCCGCAGACCTGGACAGGCTGGCGGCCTCGCTGCTGGGATCATGAAAGGATTGACCCCCATGACTGCACTTGCACCGGCTGAACCGGCCCAGGCCGCACCGACGACGCAGGCCGAAGAAGCCACCGATGCCGCGGAGTCGCCCTTGGAAGGGTTCCGCATCGGCGTCACCTCGGACCGGCGGTCGCGCGACCTGATCGAGGCCCTGGAGCGCCGGGGTGCCGAAGTGCTGCATGCGCCGGCGCTGAAGATCGCCCCCGTCCAGGAGGACATGCGCCTCATCGAGGACACGCGGGCCATCATCGCCGCCAAGCCGGACCTGTGCATCGCCACCACCGCCTACGGCATGCGCCGGTGGTGCGAGGCCGCTGACTCCTTCGGGATCGGCGACGAACTGCTGGAAACGCTGGGAAACTGCCGCATGTTCGTCCGGGGGCCCAAAGCCCGCGGTGCCGTGCGCGCGGCCGGCCTTGCCGACGTCGGCATCAGCAGCGACGAAACCACCGCCACGCTGGTGGACATGCTGCTCACCGAAGGCGTCCGGGGCAAGACCGTCGCCATGCAGCTGCACGGCTACACCGACGTCCGCCAGATCGAACGCCTGCGGATGTCCGGCGCCACGGTCCTCACTGTCACGCCCTACCGGTGGGTCAAGCCCGACGGCGAGGACAGGCTGCCGCGCCTGATCGAGGCCGCCTGCAGCGGGAACCTGGACGTCCTGACCTTCACCAGCGCCCCAGCCGTGGACGCGATGTGGAGCACCGCCCACGAAATGGGCCTGCACAAGCAGCTGGTGGAAAGCCTGAAGCTGAACGTCACCACCGCGGTGGTGGGTCCCGTGACGGCACAGCCACTCCTGGACGCGGGCGTGACGCCGCTCATCCCGGAACGTTTCCGCATGGGGGCCCTCATCCGGCTGGTGTGCGAGCATCTGGCCCTGAACCATGTCCGGCGGCTGGACACCCGCTCCGGGAACATCGAGCTTCGCGGCCGCAGCCTGCGGATCGACGGCCAGGCGGTGGAACTGGCACCCGCTCCCCTGCTGCTCCTGCGCGCCCTGCTGGGTGCCGGCGGCGCTGTCCTGTCCCGTGAATCCCTCTCCGACCTGCTGGAACTCCGGGGTTCCGTGCACGCACTGGACATGACGGTCAGCAGGCTGCGTTCGTCACTGCCGGACGGAAAGCTCATTGAAACGGTAGTCAAGCGCGGGTACCGGATCCGCGTCTAAGGAACGCCTGTGCCGGCCACTTGTGCGCCGGGAATGGCGGATTGTGTCCGCCGGCCGGTGAATGAGAGGTGGGTCACGGGTTCTGTTACCGGCCGGTAAATACTGGCGAACACGGGCCCGGTAAACAGCAATGGGTGGGTAACACAACCGAAAAAGCAGGCCCCTACGCTGGGTTCCATCATGAAGTTCCGGCCGGTTCCCGGCCGCCAGCGAAAGGGCCAGCACATGTCCGCTCCGGCACCCTCAACGTCCACCTCCGCCGCAACCCGCATCGTCATCGCCGGCGCCGGCCCCGCCGCCCAGGCCCTGGTGGCCCAACTGGACCGGGCACGGTTCGCCGGCACCATCACCGTGCTGAGCAACCGCGATGACACCCCGGCGGAACTGCTGGAGCTGGCCATGCTCCCGCAGGTCTCCGTCCGCTTTGGCCAGCCGGCCAGCCACATCGATGCTGCCAAGCGCACCGTGGCAACCGCCGACGGCATGGAATTCGCCTACGACCAGCTGGTCATCGCCACCGGTTCGGCTCCCGTGGCCAACCCGGTGGACGGCGCCGCGCAGTGCATGAGCTACTCCACCATCGATGACGCCCCGCGCATTGCGGACGGAGTGCAGGAAGTCACCCGCGAGCTGGGCCGCCGCCCCGTGGGGATCCTGGTGGGCACCGGGGCAGCGGCAGGGCAGGCCGAAGCGGTACTCCGGGCCAAGGGGGTGCGGCCAATCCGCACCACCGCCCGGCCCGCGGCCATCATCCCCGCGGTCGTTTCCGGAGGGGCCGGTTCCCCCCTCGCCGCCTCCGCCGTGGTCTTTGAAGACGGCAGCAGCATGACCGGCGACCTGGTGGTCCTGGCCGAGGAGCGGGTATCCCGGGACGGCCTCGCCGCCAGCGCGGGCCTGCGGACGGCCGCCGGCGGCGGCATCGAGATCAGCAGGGACTTCCGGACGTCCGTGCCGGGGATCTGGGCGATCGGCGACGCAGCAGCGTTCGACGGCGTGCGGCTGGGGCTGCTGGTGGCCGCCGCGTCGGCGGCAGGTGCCTGTGCCACCCAGTTGCTGACTGCCGCGGCTGCAGCGCCGGTCCTTCAGGCTGCCGCCTGAGCGGCCGCCACCGGCGCCGTGCGCTGTGACAAGATGGTTCCCGAAACCGAGTCAACGCCGGGCCCACAAGGCCCTTCGAGAGGACCATCATGAGCAACGAAGCCACCGTTCACGCAGGAACCGCTGATCCGGCCGGGACCGCGAACATCGCCTCCTACATCGACCACACGCTGCTCAAGCCCGAAGCCTCGGAAGCTGACGTGCTGAAGGTCTGCGCGGAGGCAGCCGAGTACCGGTTCAAGTCGGTCTGCGTCAACCCCATCTGGGTCAAGACCGTCACCAAGGCGCTCAAGGGCTCCGGCGTCCTCACCTGTTCCGTGGTGGGCTTTCCGCTGGGGGCCACCCCTACAGACGTGAAGTCGTTCGAGGCCCGCGGCGCCGTGCTGGACGGCGCGGACGAGGTGGACATGGTGATCAACATTGCCGCCGCGAGGGCCGGTGACCAGGGCGCCTTGACCGAGGACATCGCCGCGGTGGCCGAGACGGTGCACGCCGGCGGCGCCATCCTGAAAGTCATCATCGAAACAGCCCTGCTCACGGATGAGCAGAAGGTGCTGGCATGCCGGGCGGCCGTTGAGGCCGGGGCGGACTTCGTGAAAACCTCCACGGGCTTCAACGGTGGCGGCGCCACCGTTGAAGACGTGGCCCTGATGCGCCGCGCGGTGGGCCCTGACCTGGGGGTCAAGGCCTCCGGCGGCGTACGGTCCCTGGCCGACGCGCAGGCTATGATTGCAGCAGGTGCAACACGAATTGGTGCCAGCTCCGGGATTGCCATCGTCAAGGGTGAACAGGGTTCAACCGCTTACTGACCGGACCCGGAAGCGGCCGCAGACCAAGCCCCGCGGGGCCGAGGAGGAACATATGTCCAGCCAGATCAACGCGTCCAGCCGGGACTCGGCGTCGAACCAGGACTCCGTCCGGACCCCGCAGAACGAGAACAACCTCGCCACCAGCGTCATCCTGTTCGCGGTCTGCTTCGTGCTGTTCCTGGGCGCCATCTACTCGCTGTCCTTCCTCAGCCTGGGCAACCCGTGGCCCATGGCCGCCTGCCTGGCCCTGTTTGCGCTGGCCTTCTGGATCCCGCAGACCATCCTGGGCCGGTCCGACTCTGCGGGCGAGCACTAACACCCACTCCATACAGCAAACAACGGACCGGCGGACTTTTCCGCCGGTCCGTTGCTGTTTCCCGCTGAAGGGTGTTGCCTGCTAGAACCAGAGCCTGATCCAGGCGCCCGCGGCAGCCGCCGCACGGCCCCAGTGCTGTTGGGCGATGGCCCAGCCGGCCATGGACATGCCCACCATGGCGTACGCGCTGACCGGGATCAGCACCAGCCACTCCCGCTTGGAACCGGCACGCCCCAGCAGGGGAAGGGACAGGGCGCCGTTGGCCCGCCAGACGTTCCGCAGCAGGGGCAGCCGGCGCAGTATTTTCGGCGGCCGGACCACCAGCGGCCACAGCAGCGGCACTCCTCCGGTGGTGATGAGGTCGCCCACGATGTGCACCACCACCCCGATCAGCATCGAGGTGGGCAGCCAGGTCCACTGCCCCGGCGCGTATACGGTGACCAGGCCCGCCATGACCAGCGCGAAGATCCAGTTGGAGATAAAGCCGCTTTTGGGAAAGAGCTTCAGCGCCTTCGCCGCAATGTTGATCAGGAACATGCACAGCAGCCCGGCCCCCACGGACAGGCGGCCCCAGCTGGTGTCCAGGTGCACCTGCGACGCCAGGCCGGCGAGGAAGACAAAAACCGCGGCACCAAGGATGGAGTGCGTTCCCTGCCGGTGGCCCCCGCTGGCGTTCTCGATGCCGCGCGCAATCACGTTGGACAGCGGCGGCAGCGAGTGGGCCACCGTGCTTGCCCGGTGGTCCCAGTCGCACACCAGTGCCGTGCCCGCGGTGGCCATGCCGCCGATGAGGATGCCCGTGGGATCCAGCGGGTACCAACCCAGGGTGTAGGGGCCGGTGGACGCAACAGCTACCCACGCCGCGGCTCCAGACGCGGCGTGGTGTCCTCCCATCACGTGCTAGCCGCTGACTGCCGGGGCGGCGAGCGGGGCGTCGGAGAAGATATTCCGGATCACGCCGTTGGCCCATTCCAGGATCTCGGCGTCCTGCAGGTCCCGGCCGCCGATCCGTGCCGTCTTGGGCTTGGGGATGAGGACGGCGTCGAGTGCGGGTTTGGACTGCGATCCGGGGTACATCCGGTTCAGGCGCATGATCTTGGATTCCGGGAGCGAGGCCGGGGAGAACTTGATGAAGTTGCCCTGCAGAGCGACGTCGGACAGGCCGGCTTCGCGCGCACCAACACGGAAGCGTGCCACCGCCACCAGGTTCTGGGCGGGCAGCGGAAGTTCACCGTAGCGGTCAACGAGCTCGGCCTGGACCTCGTCGATGGCCTCATTGGTGATGGCCGCTGCGAGCTTCCGGTAGGCCTCCAGGCGCAGCCGTTCGCCGGGGACATAGTCGTGCGGCAGGTGGGCGTTGACCGGCAGCTCGATCTTCATCTCCGCGGCCTTTTCTTCGGCCTCGCCCCGGTAGTCCGCCACGGCCTCGCCCACCAGCCGGATGTACAGGTCAAAGCCCACTCCCTGGATGTGGCCGGACTGTTCGCCGCCCAGCAGGTTGCCGGCACCGCGGATTTCCAGGTCCTTCATGGCCAACTGCATGCCGGCGCCCAGTTCGTTGTGCGCGGCCACGGCCTTGAGCCGTTCCAGCGCCACCTCGCCCAGCGGCTTCTCTGACGGATACAGGAAGTAGGCGTAGGCGCGTTCACGGCCACGGCCCACGCGGCCGCGGAGCTGGTGCAGCTGGGACAGGCCGTACTTGTCCGCGCCGTCCACGATCAACGTGTTGGCGTTGGAGATGTCCAGGCCTGTCTCGATGATGGTGGTGCACACCAGCACGTCGAAGCGCCGCTCCCAGAAGTCAACGATGATCTGCTCCAGGCGGCTCTCCGACATCTTGCCGTGCGCCACCTCGACCCGTGCCTCGGGCACCAGCTCGCGGATCCTGGCGGCCGTCCGCTCGATAGTGGACACCCGGTTGTGGACCAGGAACACCTGGCCTTCACGCATCAGCTCGCGGCGGATGGCGGCCGAGGTCTGCTTGTCCGTGTACGGGCCCACGTAGGTCAGCACGGGGTGCCGTTCCTCCGGCGGGGTGGCCAGGGTGGAGGTTTCCCGGATGCCGGTGAGGGACATCTCCAGGGTGCGGGGAATCGGGGTGGCACTCATGGCCAGGACGTCCACGTTGGTGCGCATCTTCTTCAGCGCTTCCTTGTGCTCCACGCCGAACCGCTGTTCCTCGTCCACGATCACCAGGCCCAGGTCCTTGAACTCAAAGTCCTTGGCCAACAGCCGGTGCGTGCCGATCACCACGTCCACGGCACCGCTCTTCACACCCTCCGCCGTCTCCTTCGCTTCCTTGGCGCTCTGGAACCGGGACAACGGCTTCACCCGCAGCGGGAAGCCGGAGAAGCGTTCGGTGAAGGTCTCGTAGTGCTGCTGGGCCAGCAGGGTGGTGGGCACCAGCACCGCCACCTGTTTGCCGTCCTGCACCGCCTTGAAGGCAGCGCGCACCGCGATCTCGGTCTTGCCGTAGCCCACGTCGCCGGACACCAGCCGGTCCATGGGAATCTCCCGCTCCATGTCCGCCTTAACCTCGTTGATGGTGGTCAGCTGGTCCGGCGTCTCCACATACGGGAACGCCTCCTCCAGTTCCCGCTGCCAGGGCGTGTCGGGTCCAAACGCGTGGCCACGGGAGGCCATGCGGGCAGAGTACAGCCGGATCAGTTCGCCGGCGATCTCCTTGACGGCTTTGCGGGCCTTGGACTTGGTACTGGCCCAGTCCGCGCCGCCCATCTTGCTCAGCACGGGGGTGTCGCCGCCCACGTAGCGGGTCACCTGGTCCAGCTGGTCCGTGGGGACGAACAGCCGGTCGCCGGGTGCGCCCCGCTTGGCGGGCGCGTACTCCAGCACCAGGTATTCCCGGACGCCGTCGCCGCCGCCGGCCACCTTGCGCTGGATGAGTTCCACGAACCGGCCAATGCCGTGCTGTTCATGGACCACGTGGTCCCCCGCCACCAGTTGCAGGGGATCGACGGCGTTGCGCCGTTTGGAGGGCATCCTCCGCATGTCCTTGGTGGACCCGGCGGAGGTCCGTCCCAGCAGGTCGGCTTCGGTGAGCAGGCCCAGTTTGAGGCCGTCCAGGACAAAACCACGGCCGACGGCGGCAGTGGTCACCTCGATGATGCCCGGCTGGGGTTCGTGGTCCAGGCTGTCCACCCGGGCACAGGGAATGTCGTTCTCATGGAACAACTCGGCCAGGCGCTGGGCCGGCCCGGGCCCTTCCGTGGCCACCACGATCCGCCACTGGTCGCGGACGTGCGAACCGATGAACTCCATCATTTCCGCCACGTCGCCCTGGTAGCCCCGCGGCTCCCGGGCATGCAGGTTCAGCACGTCGATCTCGGGCAGCAGCTCCGCGTCCTGCGCCAGTGACGTAATCGACCACCAGGACACGCCGTGCTCCAGCGAGGAGGTGCGCGTTTCCGCCAGGGACCGGAAGCTGGCAGAGTGCAGCGCCGCACTCGCCTGCGAGCTGAGGTCCAAAGGTGCCGCACCGCCGTCGGACGCGGTGGACCATGCCGCTTCGAGGAACTCCTCGTTGGTGGCGGCAAGGTCGTGGGCGCGGGTGCGCACCTTCTCCGGCTCGATCAGCACGGCGATGGAGTCGGCAGGCAGCTGGTCAACGAACGGAACCATCGCATCCACCAGCACCGGCGCCAGGGATTCCATGCCCTCCACGGCGATTCCGCCGGCGATCTTCTCCAGCATGTCCGCGGCGGCCGGAAGCTGGGACTTCAGCGTGGCGGCGCGGGACATGACGGACGGGGTGATGAGGATTTCCCGGCACGGCGGGGCATGCAGTTCGGCGGGGTGGTGGACGCCCGGGGCGGACAGCGAGCGCTGGTCGGCCACGGCAAACCAGCGCATCTGGTCCACTTCGTCCCCGAAGAACTCCACCCTGATGGGGTGGTCCTCGGTGGGCGGGAAAACGTCGATGATGCCGCCGCGGACGGCGAACTCACCGCGGTGCGTCACCATGTCCACACGGGCGTACGCGGCGTCGGCAAGGCTCTTCACGACGTCGGAGAACGGCACCTCCTGGCCCACCTTC
Organism: Arthrobacter sp. NicSoilB11; assembly: GCF_019977375.1. Classification (NCBI taxonomy): domain Bacteria; kingdom Bacillati; phylum Actinomycetota; class Actinomycetes; order Micrococcales; family Micrococcaceae; genus Arthrobacter; species Arthrobacter sp. NicSoilB11. Next base: position 1,426,814 of record NZ_AP024657.1, on the reverse strand, counting down.
AGCGTGACGGGAACCAGGTCGCCCAGGCCCGCCACCACCGGCTGGACCACGGCGCGGACCGGCGCGACGACGACGCGGAGCCGGCCCGCCGTCGAGCTTTCCGGATGGGCTGGATTTTCCGGATGGGCCAGGCGGCGCAGCACGGACAAGCGGCGGCCTACGGTGTCCGAGCGCGGCGACAGCCGCTCGTGCGGGAGGGTCTCCCAGCTGGGGAACTCGGCCACCGAATCCGCGGGCAGGTAGGCGCGCAGGGCCGCAGTGAGGTCCTCCGCCTCCCGGCCGGTGGCAGTGACGGCCAGCACCACGCCCGGCTCCATACCGCCCGCCTGTTCCGCCTTGGCCGCCAGCCCGTCAGCCATCTCCGCGAGCAGCACCGGACGAAGTCCCGGAGGAGCGCTGATCTGGTAGTCCTGTCCGCGGACGGCGAATCCCCGGGCAGCCTCGGCGCGGACCCGGGCGAACGTCTGGTCCGGCGCCAGGGCACGGCGCAGCCCGTCCAGCGACGGGGCGGCACTGGTCTTGGCGGGCCGGGCCGTGCCTGTCCTGGACGTGCCCGTGCTGGATGTGCCTGTGCTGGATGTGCCGGCGGCGGACTGGCCGGGAAGACTCATGGCAGAAGCTCCTGTGGTGTTCATCGAGGGTCGCAGGCAACGCGAAAACCCGAAATTCGCTGCGAATCCCGGGTACTCCCAGCCTACCGCGCAGGAACGACATGGCAGCGCGGCGCCCACAGGCCTAGGCTGGCAGGGCCGGACAGTTGCCCGTTCGGAGCCCCTTAGTTCGGAGCCATTTTGTTGGGAGCCCTGTTGTTCGGAGCCGCGGCCCGTCCGGACGGGCCGCGGCTCCGAACAACAAAGGCCGAAGCCAGGCCGGCACGAACAGGGGCCAGGACCATACAGGAGCCAGCATGACTGCAATGAGCGCCCAGCCAGCACCAAAGACTGTCCTTGTCACCGGGGCCACCGGTTACATCGGCGGCCGCCTGGTGCCCCGGCTTTTGGAAGCAGGCCACACCGTCAAGGTGCTGGTCCGCTCGCCGGACAAGATCGCCGGCGTGCCCTGGCGGGACAAAGTGGACGTGGTGGAAAGCAGCCTGGACGACGGCGACGCCCTCCGCGACGCCCTGGCCGGCGTCGAGGTCTTCTACTACCTGGTGCATTCGATGGCCGCCGGCGCGGGATTCGAAGCCAAGGAAAAGGCCATGGCCAGGACGGCCGCGGATGCTGCAGCGGCCGCGGGGGTCCGCCGGATCGTCTACCTTGGCGGCCTGCACCCCCAGGGGGTGGAGCTGTCCACCCACATGCGGTCACGGGAGGCGGTGGGCAAGGTCTTCCTGGACAGACCGGTGGACGCCGTGGTGTTCCAGGCAGGCGTGGTGATCGGCTCCGGCTCCGCCTCCTTCGAGATGATCCGGCACCTCTCCGAAACACTGCCCCTGATGCCGGCGCCCAGCTGGGTGCGCAACAGGATCGAAGCCATCGCCGTGCGTGATGTCCTCTACTACCTGGTGTCCGCAGCGTCGCTGGAGGGCCCCATCAACCGCACCTTCGACATCGGCTGCCGGCAGGTGCTGACCTACGCGGGGATGATGCAGGAGTACGCCGCCGAAGCGGGCCTGCCCTACCGGGTGGTGCTGGCGCTGCCGGTACCGGCACCCAAGCTGGCAGGCATGTGGGTGGCCCTGACAACACCCATCCCGCTCTCCATGGCCGTGCCGCTGGTCCAGTCCCTGCAGCATGACGCGGTGGCCAACGAGCACGACATCGACCAGTACATTCCCCAGCCCGACGGCGGCCTGACCCCCTACCGCAAGGCGGTGGCCCTGGCGCTGGGAAAGGAGCGGGACGGCCAGGTGGAGACCACCTGGGCCAACGCCGGTGCCGACTCCGATCCGCTTCCCAGCGACCCCGATTGGTCGGGGCACAAGGTCTACATCGACGAGCGGACCTTCCACGGCGATGTGGACCCGGCCCACGTCTGGACGATCATCGAGGGCATCGGCGGGCGCAACGGCTGGTATTCCCTGCCCCTGGCCTGGCAGGTCCGCGGCTGGCTGGACAAACTGACCGGCGGCGCAGGCCTGCTGCGTGGCCGGCGGCACCCGCACACCCTGGCCATCGGCGAAGTGGTGGACTGGTGGCGGGTGGAGCAGATCGACCGGGGCAGGCTCCTGCGGCTGCGGGCCGAGATGCGGGCGCCGGGACGGGCCTGGCTGGAGCTTTCCGTGGAGCCCGACGGCGCGGGCAGCCGCTACCGGCAGCGCGCCATCTTCTTCCCCAAGGGATTGAGCGGACGGCTCTATTGGCTCGCCGTGCTTCCGTTCCACAGCCTGATCTTCCCGGCCATGGCCCGGAACATCACCGCTGCCGCCCAGAAACTTGCCGATGCGGAGCCCTCGCCGGTCACCCCGTAGGATGTTGGAGGCGTAAATCCTTTCCCCAAATCCCAGGAGGACCCATGGCGCTGAGCGCAACCACAACCCTTCCGCACTCCGTTGACAGCGTTGCTGCTGTGCTGGTGAACGAAGATTTCCAGCGCCACGTCAGCCAACTGGTAGGCGGCACCCTGGAGTCCTTCAGCGTGGACGGTGACATCGCAGGGGCCTTCAACGCCACCTCGGTGCGTACCCTCCCCACCACGCGCCTGCCCGAGATTGCCCGCAAGTTCGTGGGTGAGCACCTGAAGGTGACGCAGGTTGAAAACTGGGAGGCCCCGGCCGCCGACGGCTCCCGCCAGAGCAACATTTCGCTGAAGATCGCCGGCGCCCCGGTGGATGTCACGGCCGTCCAGCGCCTGGTGGCCGATGCCGGTGGAACCCGGGTGGAGCTCGAGGGCGCCGTTAAGTCCTCTGTTCCGTTCCTGGGCGGCAAGATCGCCGACGCCGCCGAACCCATGGTGGCCAAAGCCCTGAACCTGCAGGCCGCACAGGCTCACGCCTGGCTGGAAAGCCACTAACCCATGCAGCTTCCCGTCCTCGCAGCGCTGGTCCTCATCGTCGCCGGCGTCTGGTCCCTGGTGGTCTGGCCGCAGTTCCTGCGCCGCGTGATGAAGGATCCCCGCGCCCGCGATGCGGCAGGAAAGGCCACCAAATTCCTGACCGTGCACGTGGTGCTGGTGAGCATCTCCATGGTGCTGGGACTCGCCACAGCGGTGATCGGCGTTCTCGGCCTGCTGGGCTGAACCAGCCGTTCCACGGCGCGAAAACAGCCCGGACCTTACTCCTGTTGGAGCAAGGTCCGGGCTGTTTCCGTCTGGCCTGGGTTGCCTGGCCTAGGCTGCCTGGTTAAGCGCGTCCTCCGCAGCAACCCAGGAGATCATGGCGCACTTGACCCGGGCTGCGTAGCGTGCCACTCCTTCGAACGCTGCCGCATCCCCAAGCAGCTCAGGATCAGCATGGACCTTCCCACGGGACCTCAGCACCTCCCGGAAGCTGTCGATAATTTCGTGCAGTTCAGCCACGGTCATGCCTTCGGCGAGGTCGCTGAGGACGGACGCCGAGGCCATGGAAATGGAGCAGCCGGCGCCGTCCCACGCCACCTGTGCCACTTTCCCGTCCTGGACGGCGAGCCGGAGTGTGACTTCGTCGCCGCACACGGGGTTGAGCTGGTGCGACTGCCCGGTGGAGGTGCCTTGGGGCGCTTCGGTCGCGGCGAGCCCGCTGCCGTGGCGGGCCTTCGAATGGTCCAGGATGATCTGCTGGTACAGCTGGTCAAGGCTCATGGTGTCACCTTTCGTCTTCTCCGCTATGCGCGGAAGTAGGCCCGGACGCCGGCAACGGCTTCAAGGAAGCGGTCCACGTCGTCCGTGGTGTTGTAGAGGTAGGCGCTGGCCCGGGTCGTGGCGGTCAGTCCAAGCCTGCGGTGCAGCGGCTGGGCGCAGTGGTGTCCCACGCGGACGGCGATTCCCCGGGAGTCCAGGAACTGTCCCACGTCATGGGCGTGGACGCCTTCGACGTCGAACGCGGCAAGGCCGATCCGTTCCTTTCCGGCTGCCGGGCCCAGGACCCGGACGCCGGGAATGGATTCCAGCCCCGCCACCATGCGCTGGCCCAGTGCGGCCTCCCACGCATGGATCCGGGCCAGCCCGGTTTCCGTCAGGTAGTTCGCTGCGGCCGCCATGGCTACGGCCTGGGAGATGCGCTGGGTGCCCGCTTCGAAGCGCTGGGGCGCCGGGAGGTACTCGGCCCGCTCCATGGTGACGGTAGTGATCATTGACCCGCCGGTCAGGAACGGCGGGAGGATGTCCAGCAGCTCCTGCCGCCCGTACAGCACGCCAATCCCCGTGGGGGCGAGCATCTTGTGGCCGGAGAAGACCGCGAAGTCCACGCCGAGTTCCTTGACGTTCAAGGGCAGGTGGGGAGCCGACTGGCAGGCGTCCAGGACAACCAAGGCGCCGGCCGCATGCCCGAGGGCCGTCAGTTCCGCTACCGGGTTGATGATTCCCAGGACGTTGGAAGCGTGGGTGAATGCCAGGACTTTGGTACGCGGACCGATAATCCCGGCGGCCTGGTCCATGCGAAGGCTGCCGTCATCTCCGATGGGGATGTACCGGAGGGTGGCTCCTGTGCGGAATGCCAGCTCCTGCCATGGAATCAGGTTGGCATGGTGTTCCATCTCGGTCACCACGATGTCGTCCCCGGGCCCCAGGGACAGCTCCCCGAGCCGCTGGTCGCCGCGGCCCTGGGCAGCCCACAGTCCGGCATTAGACAGCGCGTAGGAGAGGAGGTTCAGTCCCTCCGTCGCGTTCGAGGTCCAGATGGTTTCCTCGTAGTCCGCACCGATGAAGTCGGCGATGGTCTGGCGGGCGTCCTCGAAGACTTCGGTGGCCTCAACCGCAAGATGGTGGGCGCCCCGGTGCACGGCAGCGTTGCGCTGCTCATAGAATTCCTGCTCGGCTTCGATGACGCTCACGGGGTTCTGGGATGTGGCCCCGGAGTCGAGGTAGACCAGCGGCTGTCCGTTCACCAGTTGATTGAGGACCGGGAAGTCATTGCGGATGCGCAGCACCTCGGCGTTGTCCATGACAGGTACGGCACGTTCCAGTGTGGCTGGCGTTGATACTACGGCCAAAACGAACTCCTTGGGCTGCCCATGTCTGACAACCCAATTGTCCCACACACGGCTGTGGCGGCCGCCCGGAAGGGGCGGCCGCCACCGCTGCCCCGGGCTTCGGCCGAGGGAGTAAAGGGCCGGCGACGGCTGGGGGGAGAGTCTCGGTCTCAGAAGACTCTGACGTCGCCGGCCCCGTCTTACCCGGTCCCTGGGGACCGGAAGTTGAGAGGGCCTCAATGTCCTGATTGGCTGCTCTGCGGCTTCCGGCCTGCCGCTTTGCTTTGCCTCCTTAAGTAAATCCCGTGGGGCCCTTACGTACACGAGTAGGGTGTACTCGAATCCAGGCGGGTGCACTACCGGGTTGGCGCTCCTGCGCACCCTCCGGGCGGGATGGTTGGCGGGCTTGGGTACGACGGCGGCCCGGCGGTGCTTCCCGGGTGGAAACACCGTGGGCAGCGGGTGGCCGGGGGCAGGGATTTCGACGTCGGGCGGTCAGCAGGGATTCCGATGCCCGACTGGCAGCACGGAGGCACGGCAGGGCCGGTTTGGGAGGCCAGGCCTACTTTGGCAGGGCCGCTTCCAGCTCATCGCGGCTGCGGACGCCGAGCTTGACGTAGGTGCGGTAGAGGTGGCCCTCCACGGTCCGGACGGAGACCATGAGCCGCTGTGCGATCTCGCGGTCGGTCAGGCCCTGCACGGCCAGCTCCACGATGTCCTGTTCGCGCCTGGTGAGGCGAACGGTGGGCGCCGCGGCGATGAAGCGTCCTTCACGGAACCGCTCGCCCAGTTCATGGTCGCACTTTTCGCGCTGGGCCACGGCCTGGCGTGAGCGCCGGCGTTCACCGGCCTGCTCCAGCACCGTGCTGGCACGGGCATAGGCTTCGCGGGCCAGGTTGACAAAGCCTGCCTCCTCCAGCGAGGCAGCTGTTGCCATGAGGGTGTCGCCGTCGGCATTTTCCCAGGCGGTGGCCAGCGTCAGAAGAGCTTCTGCCCACCGGCCTTCCACGTCCCGGGCCGCCGCCTGCACCATGGGCACCACCGAGGGGTCGCCCAGGTCCCAGCACATGGCCAGGACCTGGAGCAGGTTTCCCTTCCGTGCGGAGGCCTGGGTGGTGGTCATCAACGTCTGCAGTGCGGCCAATCCCTTGCCGTCGCGGGCCAGGTATTCGGCGGCAGCGGCCATGTAGGCCTCTGCCAAAAGATCATGCGCCGGCCAGCCGGCGTCGGCGTCCTTGTGATCCTGTTCAAGGCGCTGTGCCTGTTCCGTGTCGCCCAGCCGGGCCGCGGCGTAGAAGCCGAGGGCCGTGCCGAACCGGTACAGCTGCAGCGGGTCGTTGAGCCTCAGCGCCTCAACAGCGGGCAGCAGGACCTGATAAGCGCGTTCCATCCTCCCCTGCCGCAGCAGCGAATACCCCCGCAGCAGCTGGAGGCTTCCGTTGAAGGTGGCCGCGCCAAGCGTGTGTCCGGCCGCGTAATGGTCGATCTCGCGCTCCGCCGGCTCCCATTCACCCATGGCCAGGTAGTCGGAGACGAGCCTTCCCAGCACGAACTCAGGGAAGAAGAACAGGCTGCCTTCGAGCGGGGGAAGTTCCGAGGCTGCCAGCAGTGCGGCCTCCAGCCCCTGCACGGGGCGTCCCGCCGAGCCGAGGGCGTGGGAGAGAAGGCCCTCAGCCAAGGCGCGGAGCGGTTCTCCGGCTTCTGCCGGGGGGCGCTTCCGCATCGTGTCCACTTCGTCGTTCAGCGCCGGGAAGTTCACCTCGGCACCGAGGTGGAGCAGGTGCAGGAGCCCTTCCTGCCAGCTCCTTTCGCCGTCGCTGGAGAGCGGGACGTTCTTTTCGACGTCGTCCGCGATCATCCCCAGGGGATGGCCGATGGCCAGGTGGGCCGAAACCCGGAGCAGCAGGACGGCCGGTCCCTGGGGATCATCGGCCAGCCGGAGCCAGCACTCGTCAAGGAGTGCCGCGGCCCCGGTATAGGCGCCCTCGTTATACAGGGCCCGCGCCTGGATGGCCTGGGCCAGCGGGACCATGGCGGGGTCGTGGATACGGGACGCAATGGACCGTGCACTGTCGTTGCGGAACCGCAGCAAGGCTTCCTTGGCCGCGGCCAGCATCTCGTCGTCGCTGACCCTGACGCCGCACTCCAGGGCCCACTCCACTGCCCGCAACCGGCCCTCGCCGCGCAACTGGGTGGGATCCTGGTGGGCCCTGACCTTCTCCAGCAGCTGGAGGCTGCGGGAGACCGACACGGTGTTCCGGATGGCGCCGGCGAAGAGTCCGTTCCAGATGGAAAGCTCCGCCGGGATGCCGGGGGCTTCGACGATGATCTGCTGGTCCAGCAGGGACCGGACCACGGCTGCCCCGCTGATGTCTTCGATGACCTTCCTGCCCACCGGCCCGGCAAGGGCAATGAGCTTCAGTGCTTCCTGCTCTTCGGTCCGGCGCCGGAGATGGTCTTTGGCCACCACGCCTGCGAGGCGGTCCCCATCCGCGGGCAGCGGGCCCAGCAGCATCCAAATTCCGTTGCGCTTGGCGAGGACGCCGGCCTCGGCGGCGTCGTGCAGCAGGGCGTCGAGGATCCGGGGATTGCCGCTTGATGCGTTCCAGATGGAGTCCACCGTTGCAGCCGGCACGGTCCCGTCGAGGACGTGGTCCAGGACTTCTTCAATCTGTTCACGGTTGAGGGGCCGGAGGTCCACGCGTTCGGCCAGGCCGTCGTACCAGAGCTGGTCGAGCGGCTGTGGGAGACCCGGCCGTGGCCGGGCGGCAGCGAGCACCGTTGCCCATCCGGCTGAAATCACCTCGGCCAGCACCCCCGCGGAAGCATCATCGAGGTGGTGGGCATCGTCCACCGCCAGCAGGACCGCTCCCCCGCTGCCGGCCTTGAGCTTCTCAAAGTAGGACCACATGGAACGCAGCACCGCGACCGGCGAGACGGACTCCTCGGCGGTGAGTTCCCCCGTATAGGGTGTCAGGACTCCGAATGGCACTCCGGCCAGGGCCGAACTGGCGTGGATGCGCAGGATTTTCATGTTTCCGGCCAGGCGCTCGGTCACGGCGTCAGTGACGGCCGACTTTCCGATGCCCGGGCCGGCCATGATGAAGACGGCCCGGTGGGTTCCGTTCCGGACCATGGTGCAGATGCGGTCCACCGGCTCGCGGCGGCCGGTCAGGAGCCGGTGTGCAGTCGCCGGCTTGTGGCCATTAGACGAGTCCAGTCAGATCACCCCTTGAAGTTACGCCAAGCTTGGTGAAGACCTGGTACAGGTGGCCTTCCACGGTGCGCACGGAAACACCCATTTCCATGGCGATGTCACGGTTCGAGACGCCGCGGCCGGCCATGCGGGCAATCTGCCGTTCCCGGCTGGTCAGCAGCGGGCTTCCGCTGCTGGGAACAATGGGAAGGTTGGCCACGGTGGCAGCCAGGATGTCCAGCCGGGCCTGCGCAGTCCTCGCCGAAAGGGCATCCCCGTCCTGCCGGGCAAAGTCCACTGCCAGCGCCATGCACCTGGCCTCGACCGCATCGAGTTCGAGCGTGGCTGCAATTTCACCGCCGGCAAGGAGGGTTTTGGCATCCTTTGTCCTGCTGCCGACTGCGATCAGCCGCGAGACATCGGCCAGCGGTCCCTGCCGGCGGCCTGCGATCTCCTCCAGGAGGCGGAAGTCGGCGTCGCTGCCGTTCACCGTTGCTGCCAGCAGGTAGATGCCGGCCACTGTGTGCCTGCCCGCCTCCAGGTTCCGGCGGGCCCCTTGTTTCAGCGCTGCCACTGCCTCGGAGTCGCCCAGCCAGCGCCCCGCCACGAGCGAACAAAAATCGATTATGCTCTCCGTGGCAAATCCTGCCTTGCCCGGCGCCCTTTGCAGTTTGGTGAGGTACTTGCGGGCGAACGCGGCGTTGCCGGTCTGGGCGTACGCCAAAGCCGTGGCTGCGTAGGCGGTACGCAGTGCGGCCTGGACAGGCTGCAACTCCAGCTGGGCGGCGGCTGAGATCAAAGGCTCCAGGGCGGTCTCGCCGCGCCCGGAAAAGACAAAGGCCACGCCTGCTGCGAGTTCGGTGGCGGCGCTGCGGTATGGAAGCCGGTGGGGCTGGCCCGTGCTGAATGGGCTGAGGAGGTCGATGCAGCGGCGCCACTGGCCAGCCATCAGTGCGACGAAGTAGGCCTCCCTGGCGTAGCGCTCGCGCAGGCCCACGACGTGCGAGGCGTCCGTGAGCTGGCCGCCGAGCTTTCGCATGAGGCCCAGCGCGTCCATCTCGCGCCCGGTCATGGCCAGCGCGCCCATCAGGATGATCGCGCACTGGAGCCGGAACCCGGTGTCCGGATTGCCTGCGGGATCGGCAGCCCGCTCGAGCGCCGGGATCATGGCGGCGTAATCGCCGGCATGGGCCTGGTATTCGAATTCACTCAACGAGATACGGTTTGCCGCCACCGCTGCCGCTGCCGGCCAGGAGGAGTTGTTGTCCGCTTTCCCGAGCCGTTCCCGCGCCGCGGCGAGCAGTTCCCGGACTTTGCCCGCACGCTCCGGAATGCAGAGCATGACCCGCGCTTTGGCGGCCACCACTTCGGCGTACTCCAGGGGATCCAAAGCCTCGAGTTCAGGCTGGGAGATGCCATCCAGGGCGGAAAGCGCCTGGACCGGCATGTCCAGCTGCAGGTACGCCGCAGCCTTTTGCCGCTGCGCCGATGCCCACCCGGCGTCGGTCCTCTGCACCATCTCCGCGTACGTCAGGGCAAACCGGGGGTCGAAGAGCTGGACTGCGGCCTGGGCGGCCGCGAGTGCCAACTGCGGGCTCAGCTCGGCCTCGCACTCATGGGTCCACGCGGCGAAAGACATCAATTCTTCCACCGTCATGGCTGCCGGGTCCGGCTCCTGGCCGCCCAGCAGGACGCTGCGCAGCTCCCGCCGGCGGGAAATGCTCAGCCAGGTCCGGACTACGTCACCGATGTACTTCTCCCGCAGCGACACCCAGCGGTGCTCGGAGTCGTCGATCTCCAGCAGGCCGCCGTCTTCCATGTCCGCAACCACGTCCGCGCCATAGATGGCGGTAAGGGCGGCCAGTTCCACCCGCCGGGCACAGGAAAGCATTTCGATGACGTCCCGGGTTTCGGGTGTCTCCCGCGACCAGCGGGACCGGACGATGTCGTCAAGGCTGGCGGCGCCGTCGAGCACCACTTTGTCCCGCAGCGTCCAGACCGAATCGGACAGGACCAGGTTTCCGGAGAGCTGCTGTTCGGTGACCAGCGCTTTGAGCAGCAAGGGATTTCCACCCACCATCTGGTGGTAGGTGGTCACCAGGGAAGAGGCGACGCGGTGGCCCAGCAGGGAAAGGAGCACCTGCCGGGTTTGGAGTTCGTTGAGGTTGTTGAGCCGCACTTCCGTGAGCTTCCGCTCCGTCAGCAGCCAGTGGAAGTCTGCCGGCAGGTCGCTGGCGTTGGGGGCCACAGCGATGATCTTTGCCGTGCCGGTCAGCAGGACATTCAACAGCACCCCCGCACTCATGTCGTCGATGCAGGCCGACGTGTCCAAAGTGATGACGCAGGGCCTGCCGGCGGCGTCGCTGCGGATCAGGGAGGTTATGCCACGGAGGATGGCGGTGGGCGAGCCCATGTAGGCCTGCGGGAGCCGGGCCAGCAGGAAGGAGAGGCAGCCGTACGGGGTGCTGGGACCGGAGGGGCCGCTCCGGAGTTGCAGCGACCAGACATCGGGACCCAGGTCCGCAACGGCAGCGCGCGCCAGGGAGGACTTGCCCACGCCTCTGGCTCCGGTGATGACAACGCCCAGGGAGTTTTCGCTGGTCAGTGCGGTGCGGACAGCATCCAGGTTGGCGCTTCGTGCAGGCATGGACCATTGCTGGCCCTCCGGCGCCGCGGAGGTTGGTGTGGGCAGCCTGTCACCCTGAGGTGTTGACCCACGTCCCCAGCTGAGTGGCTCGATTGACATGAACTTTTCCCCTACATCCTGCAATAGCGGGATGTAGCCCCATTGCTCCCCCGCATAGGAAGAAGAGTACCCCCTGCCACAGACAAGGAAACAGGGTCAAAAGGAACTTTTACGATTCCAGCTGTTGTGATCCCGATTTGGCCGGGTGGAACCTCTGCTGGGCAGCCGTCAATCCATCGCGCAACAGGGACTCCACGGCGTCGGCGGCATCGTCCAGCAGGAAGGGCAGTTCCTTGTGTTCCGCGGTGCCGAAATCACGCAGCACGTAATCGGCTGTGTCCATCCTGCCAGGCGGCCTTCCCACCCCCACGCGGACCCTGAGGTAGTCCTTGGTACCCAGGGCCTTGGAGATGTCCCGCAACCCGTTATGGCCGCCCTCGCCGCCGCCGAGCTTGAGCTTGACGGTGTTGAACGGAATATCGATCTCGTCATGGACAGCCACCACGTGGTCTGCGGGGATCCCGTAGAAATTGGCCAGGGCGGAGACCGGGCCGCCTGAAACATTCATGTAGCTCATCGGCTTCGCAAGGACCACGCGCGGGCCGCCGATCCCCAACCGGCCTTCAAGGACCTGCGCGCGGGCTTTGTGGGTCTTGAATCCGGCGCCGATGCGGCCGGCCAGTTCATCGAGCACCATCTGACCTACGTTGTGCCTGTTGCCTTGGTACTGGGCGCCTGGGTTGCCGAGGCCAACGATCAGCCAGGTATCTGTCATGGAGTCAATCCTATTGGGGGCGGTTACGCGGAAATGGAACGGCGGTGTGCGGACATGACAGTGGCCGGACCCGTGGGGGTCCGGCCACTGTCATGAATTGCGGAGAAATTACTCTGCTGCGGCTTCTTCTGCTGCGGGAGCTTCTGCTGCTTCGCCGGCAGCTTCGGTTTCTGCTTCCTCGGCGATTTCGATGGCTTCGGAGATGTTCACCACGAGGGCTTCGGGGTCGGTCAGCAGGGCGGAACCCTTGGGCAGGACCAGGTCGGAAGCGTGGATGTGCTCGCCGGCGGCGCGGCCTTCGATGCTGACGACGACGGACTCGGGCAGGTGGGTTGCCTCGGCCTCGAGGGACACAACCGTCAGTTCCAGGTTGTGGACGGTGCCGGGAGCGGTTTCGCCTTCAACGTGGACCGGAACGTCAACCGTGACCTTCTCGCCCTGGCGGACGGTCAGGAGGTCGATGTGCTCGATGATCTGCTTTACGGGATCGCGCTGGACGTCCTTGACCAGGGCCAGGTGGCCCTCGCCGTTGATGTCCAGGGACAGCAGGGCGTTGGCGGTGCGGACGGCCAGGGTGGTGGCCTTTGCCGGCAGGGTGACGTGGATGGGCTCTGCGCCGTGGCCGTAGATGACGGCGGGGATCAGGTTGTTCATCCGGGCGCGGCGGGCGTAGCCCTTGCCGAATTCGGTGCGCAGTTCTGCTGCGAGCTTCTGCTCAGACATGGATATCTCCTTGAAGAGTAAACGGTGTTCAGCAAGGGCGGAGGTCTGGTGTGACCTTCAACGCCGGGCGCCGGAGGGCGGCCCTTCAAGAAGGCAGTCCTTCAACCGAAGGACTGATCAGACCCAGTCGATAACGGAGGCTATGCCCTCCCTCGCCAAGGTATCGCTGACCAGCTTACCAGCGCCGGGGCCGTTTCCTGAAAACGTCCCCGGCCTGGTGCGGGGCTATGCCTTGCCGTCGAAGAGGCTGGTGACCGAGCCGTCGTCGAACACTTCGCGGATGGCCCTGGCGATCAGCGGTGCGATGGAGAGCACTGTCAGCTGCGGGAAGCGCTGGGAGGACGTCAGCGGGAGGGTGTTGGTGACCACCACTTCGCGTGCGCCGGACTCGGAGAGACGGCGTGCGGCCGGATCCGAGAAGACGGCGTGCGTGGCGGCGATGATGACGTCCTTGGCGCCGGCGTTCTTCAGGACCGTGACGGCGCCGGAGATGGTTCCGCCGGTGTCGATCATGTCGTCGATCAGGACGCAGGTGCGTCCCTCGATCTGGCCCACCACGGTCTTGGAGACAGCCTGGTTGGGGACGGTGAGGTCACGGCTCTTGTGGACAAAGGCCAGGGGCGCGCCACCCAGGCGCTCAGCCCACTGTTCCGCGACCCGGACCCGTCCGGTGTCCGGGGAGACAACGGTGATGTTGTCGGCAGCGACACGGGTGCGGATGTAGTCGGCCAGGAGCGGAATGGCCATCAGGTGGTCAACCGGCCCGTCGAAGAAGCCCTGGATCTGGGAAGTGTGCAGGTCCACGCTCATGATGCGGTCCGCGCCGGCGGTCTTGTAGAGGTCGGCAACGAGGCGGGCGGAGATGGGCTCGCGGCCACGGCCCTTCTTGTCCTGCCGGGCATAGGGGTAGAACGGCGAAACCACGGTGATCCGCTTGGCGGAGGCCCGCTTCAGCGAATCGATCATGATCAGCTGTTCCATGAGGTGGTTGTTCAGCGGTGCGGGGTGCGCCTGGATCACGAACGCGTCGGTGCCGCGTACGCTCTCGCCGGCCCGGACATAGATCTCGCCGTTGGCGAAATCGTAGGCATCAACGGGAAGGAGGTCAGTGCCGAGTTCCTTGGCGATCTCCCGGGCAAGCTCCGGATGGGCCCGCCCAGTGGCGAGCACCAGCTTCTTCTCGCCGTGCGCCGTAATTTCACTCATGGTTACTTGCCCTCTTCTGTAGATGCCGGGGTACTTGAGGAGTCATTGATGGCCGCCTGGGCCAGTTCAGCGGAGCGGGTTCCCGGGCGGTGCGCGGGGACCCAGCCTTCGGCGTTGCGCTGGGCGGCAACGCTGAGCGCCAGCGCGCCCGCCGGCACGTCCTTGCGGATCACCGCGCCGGCGCCGCTGTAGGCGCCGTCCCCCACGGTGACCGGGGCAACAAAGACGGTGTTAGAGCCTGTACGGACGCCCGAGCCGATGACCGTGCGGTGCTTCTTCTCGCCGTCGTAATTGGCCGTGATGTTTCCACAGCCGATGTTGGTGTCCTCGCCGATTTCGGCGTCGCCTGCATAGCCCAGGTGGGACAGCTTGGAGCCGCGGCCGATGGTGACGTTCTTGGTTTCGTAGAAGGCACCGATCTTGCCCTTTTCACCAAGCACGGTGCCGGGGCGAAGGTACGTGAAGGGGCCGACGGCGGCGCGCGGGCCGATCACGGAGCCGGAACCGTGGGTGCGGATCACCGTGGCGCCCTCGCCGACGGTGACGTCGGTCAGGGTGGTGTCAGGGCCGACGACGGCGTCCCGCGCCACGGAGGTGGCGCCGTGCAGCTGGGTGTTGGGCAGGAGGCGGACATCCTCGTCCAGGGTGACGGAGGAATCGATCCAGGTGGTGGCCGGGTCGACGACGGTGACGCCGGCCCGCATCCAGGCTTCCACCGTGCGCCGGTTCAGCTCGGCGCCGAGCGCGGCAAGCTGGACGCGGTCGTTGGCGCCCTCCACCTGCCACCGGTCCGCAGTCACGACGGCCGCGACCCGGCCGCCTGATTCGCGGGCCAGCCCCAGTACGTCGGTGAGGTATTTCTCCCCCTGGACGTTGTCAGTGGTGACCTTCCCCAGTGCCCCGCGGAGCACCGCGGCGTCAAAGGCGTAGATCCCGGAGTTGACCTCCCGGATCAGCCGCTCTGCCTCGGTGGCGTCCTTGTGTTCGCGGATGCCGGTAACGGAGCCGTCTTCGCCGCGGAGGATGCGGCCGTAGCCGGTGGCGTCGTCAAGGACTGCCGTGAGGACGGTGACGGCGTTGCCGTCGCGTTCGTGGGTGGCGACGAGTTCGGTAAGCAGTTCCCCGGACAGGAGGGGCACGTCACCGTAGGTGACCACGACGGTGCCTGACAGTTCCTGTTCGGCGTCCAGCGCCTGCAACGCGGCCTCCACGGCGCGGCCGGTGCCGGGGATGTCGTCCTGGTCCACGATGACGGCCTGCGGATCCAGTGCTGCGACGTGTCCCGCCACCAGGTCCCGTTCGTGGCGCACCACAATGGCGAGCCGTTGCGGGTTGATGCTGCGGGCGGCGCGGAGGGCGTGGCCCACCATGGACAGGCCGCCGATCTCGTGGAGGATCTTCGGTGTACGCGACTTCATCCGGGTACCGGCGCCTGCTGCCAGGACGATTACAGCGGCCGGGCCGGTATTCTCGGGGATCACGTAACGGGTTCTCCTTGCTTGGTTGTGCTTGCGCTTTGCGGCAGCCGGCGGGCCAGCCCGCCGGGCACCGGGTGCCATCCTCATGATCGCTCCTTGCGCAGCAGTTCCGCCCATAGGATTCGAACCTATACTCCACGGCTCCAAAGGCCGGGGTGCTGCCGTTACACCAGAGCGGACCGTGCCGAAAGACTCGAGGCCCGGGCACAAGTCCCTATTTTGCCATGGGTTCAGGCCACCGCGCGACACGGGGCGTTGGGTCCTGCCGGTCCCGCGGAATCCCGTCCCCGGCGGTGAGGCATGATGGGAAGGTGAGCAACAACCTTCCGCGGACGCGGATGACTGGCCTGCAGCGCCGGAGCCAGCTGATCGACGTCGGGCGCGGCCTTTTCGCCGTCCGCGGCCTGGACGGGACCACCATCGAGGAAATCGCCGCCTGCGCAGGAGTGTCCAAGCCGGTCATCTACGAACACTTCGGGTCCAAGGAAGGCCTGTACACCGAGGTGGTGGACGGTGAATTCCACATTCTCCTGGACTCGATCAACGCGGCCCTCACCGAGGAAGCCAAACCCCGCGTCCTCGTCGAACGCGCCGCGCTGGCACTGCTCACCTACATCGAGGAACGCACCGAAGGGTTCAGGATCCTCATGCGCGATGCTCCCCCGTCCCAGCCGGAGGGCGCCTTCTCCACCCTCCTCTCGCACGTGACCGCGCGCGTGGAACACATCCTCTCCGACGAATTCTCCCGCCGCGGCTTCAGCGGCGAGGACGGTGCCATGTACGCCCAGATGCTTGTGGGCATGGTGGCCATGACCGGCCAGTGGTGGCAGGACAGCCGCCAGCCGGACAAGCACACGGTCGCCGCGCACCTGGTCAACCTGGCCTGGAACGGCCTGACCGGCCTCAAGAAGGAGCCGGAACTGCAGTCTGAACTCTAGGCCTCGCCGTGGTTGCGTCCGCGGCGAAGGGGGTCATCCTCTGCATGCTGGCTCGTTCCTCGCCTCTGACGCATGCTGCCGGATAACCCCCCTCCCCGCTTGTGAGGGTCAGTCGCCCAGGAGTTCCGAGGCCTCGAGCCACTCCATTTCCAGGGCATCTTTTTCGTCGGCCAGGTCCTTGAGCTGCTTGTTCTGTTCGGCCAGGGCGTCGAAATCGGACTTCTCCGTGCTTTTGACCATGTCGTCGTGAAGCTTCTTTTCCTGCTGGTCCAGCTTCTTGATCTGCCGTTCGATCCTGTTGAGGGCCTTGCGGGCGTCCCGCTTCTCGGCCTCGGACGGGCCGGTCCCGGTGGCCGGCGCCTCGCCCGCGCTGGTGACAGGGTTTCCACCGCCGGTGACGGTGGAACCGGCGAGGGCGGCTTCGCGCAACTCGAGGTACTGGTCCACGCCGCCGGGGAGGCCGCGGAGCTTGCCGTCGCCCAGCAGCGCCATCTGGTGGTCGGTGACGCGTTCGAGCAGGTAGCGGTCGTGGCTGACCACCACCAGCGTGCCGGGCCAGCCGTCCAGGACGTCCTCGACGGCGGCGAGGGTGTCGGTGTCAAGGTCGTTGGTGGGCTCATCGAGCATCAGCACGTTGGGTTCACCCACCAGCAGCCGGAGCAGCTGCAGGCGGCGCCGCTCACCGCCGGACAGGTCCCTGACCGGTGTCCACTGCTTCTCGTTGGTGAAGCCGAGCTGCTCCACGAGCTGCCCTGCGCTGAATTCCTTGCCGCCGACGTTGAAGGAACGCTTCTCCCGCTCGATGACCTCGATCACGCGCAGGTCCGAGACGTCGTCGAGCTCCTTGACCTCCTGGGTGAGCACAGCAGTGACCACCGTTTTGCCCCGCTTCAGCTTGCCCGCATCGGGTGTGATCTCGCCGTTGAGCAGCTTCAGGAGGGTGGTTTTTCCGGCACCGTTGACGCCCACCAGGCCCAGGCGCTCCCCCGGAGCCAGGCGAAGGGTGATGTTGTCGAAAAGCTTCCGGCCGTCGTCGGCGCCCTGGAAGTTGAGGGACACGTTCTCCAGGTCCAGCACGTCCTTGCCCTGGCGCGCTGTGGCCATCTTGCTCAACGCCATGGAGTCGCGCGGGGCGGGAACGTCCTCAATGAGCGCGTTGGCGGCCTCAATCCGGAACTTCGGCTTGGCCGTGCGGGCCGGGGCGCCCCGGCGCAGCCAGGCGAGCTCTTTCTTGACCAGCTGCTGGCGTTTGCCCTCCACCACGGACGCCATGCGGTCGCGCTCCGCGCGGGCCAGGACGTAGGCCGCGTAGCCGCCTTCGAAGGGGTCCACGATCCCGTCGTGCACCTCCCAGGTCTTGGTGCAGACTTCGTCCAGGAACCAGCGGTCGTGGGTCACCACCAGGAAGGCGCCCTGGTTGGGCCGCCAGCGCGTCTTCAGGTGCCGGGAAAGCCAGGCCACGCCCTCGACGTCGAGGTGGTTGGTGGGCTCATCCAGCATGATGACGTCGTGGTCCTCGATGAGCAG
This sequence comes from Arthrobacter sp. NicSoilB11, assembly GCF_019977375.1. NCBI lineage: Bacteria > Bacillati > Actinomycetota > Actinomycetes > Micrococcales > Micrococcaceae > Arthrobacter > Arthrobacter sp. NicSoilB11. The sequence goes on along the minus strand of NZ_AP024657.1, from coordinate 1,409,237 downwards.
TTTGGCGAGGGCCACCCGCCGTTTCTGGCCGCCGGAGAGGGCGTGGACGTTGGCATGCCAGTCGACGTCGGACACCAGGCCGCCCATGATCTCGCGGATCTGCGGGTTGCGGGCCCATTCGTAGTCGGCCTGGTCACCCACGATGGCGGCACCCACCGTCAGGTCGCCGTCGAGCACGTCGCTCTGGTCCAGGTACCCCACATTGACGTCGCCGCGTTTGGTGACGCGGCCGGAGTCCGGGGTGGAGCGCAGCGCCAGCAGACGCATGAGCGTGGACTTGCCATCACCGTTGCGGCCCACCATGCCGATCCGGTCCCCCTCCTCCAGTCCCAGGGTGATGCCGTCCAGGACGGTGCGGGTTGCGTAGGAAACCGTGAGGTTCTCGCCGCCAAGAAGGTGTGCCAAAGGGAACTGCTTTCTGCTGCCGGACTGGAAGTCTTAATTAAAGGAGGATGTCGGAGATGATGCGCGCGCCGGGGACCGGGCCGTGGACGGGAAGGGCTGTCAGGCCGTAGCGCCGCAGGTCCTCCGCCAGCGCCTCCGCAGCAACGGAATCATCAGCCAGCAAAGCCACGGTGGGGCCGGAACCCGAAACGATTCCGGCAATGGCCCCATGGGATTCGCCGATTCCCAGCGTATCGCGCAGCGCCGGCGACAACTCAATGGAAGCCCGTTGCAGATCGTTGACCAGCACCCGGCTCAAGGATTCGGCATCCCCGCCCCGCAGCGCCGTCAGGATTTGTGGATCCACTCCGGTGGGCTCACTGGCCTCCACCCCTTCGGCCTCACGCAGCCGGTCCAGCGTCCGGTACACCTCGGGGGTGGACAGGCCGTAGTCGGCCACCACCAGCACCCAGTGGGTCTGCGCCTTGGCCAGCGCCGGAGAGAGTTCATCGCCCAGGCCAAGGCCGACGGCGGTCCCGCCCAGGAGCGAGAAGGGGACGTCGGCGCCGAGTTCGGACGCCAGGTGCGCCAGTTCCTCCCGTGACAGCCCGCTGTTCCAGAGTGCGTCACAGGCCAGGAGCGTGGCGGCGGCATCGGCGGATCCGCCGCCCATCCCGCCGGCCACCGGGACCCGCTTGGTGATCTCCAGGTGCACCCCCGTGGCGTGTTCGGAGACGTCAGCCATGATGGCAGCCGCCTTATGGGCAAGGTTGTTGCTGTCCAGGGGAATATCGACCGCGTCGAGGTCCAGGGTGCTTTCGGGGCTGAGGCTGATGGTAATCCCGGGCTCGGCGGTGCTGGTCGCCGCCACTTCCTCGTAGAGGGACACCGCGAGGTAGACGCTGGCCACGGAATGGTAGCCGTCCGGCCGGAGCGGACCGACGGCCAGGGAAACATTGACTTTGCCGGGCGCCTTGACGCGGACCGTCCTGGCGGCGAACCGCCCCCTGCCTGCCTTGTCCAGTCCCGCGCTCACGGCCGGTTTTCCCGGGCTTCGGCGATCCTGGCGAACGCGGCGATGTCGATGACCTCGCCGCGTGCGGTGGGGTCGACGCCGGCTGCGAGCAGGCAGCGCTCGGCCTCCGGGGCTCCCCCGGCCCAGCCCGCCAGGGCGGCCCGGAGCGTCTTGCGGCGCTGCGCGAACGCGGCATCCACCACGGCAAACACCTGCTCGCGGGTGGCGGTGGTGGCGGGCGGTTCGCGGCGGGTAAAGGCCACCAGCCCGGAATGGATCTTCGGTGCCGGCCAGAAAACGTTCATGCCGATCACGCCGGCCTTGCGCATCTGGCTGTACCAGGCGGCCTTCACGGACGGCACCCCGTAGGTCTTGGATCCCGGGCCGGCTGCCAGCCGGTCAGCCACCTCGTCCTGCACCATCACCAGGCCGTGCCGCAGGCTTGGGAAATACTGCAGGAGGTGCAGCACCACCGGAACCGCCACGTTGTAGGGCAGGTTGGCCACCAGTGCTGTCGGCTCGACAGGCAGCTCGGTGACCTTCATCGCATCGGCATGCACCAGGTGGAAGGAGTTGGCGGCGGCCGGCCGCCATTCCTGCACGGTTTCGGGCAGCTTCGCGGCAAGGACAGGATCAATTTCGACGGCGACAACTGCCGCCGCGGCGTCGAGCAGGCCCAGCGTGAGGGACCCCAGCCCCGGGCCCACCTCAAGCACCGTTTCATCCGGTCCCACGCCCGCCGCGGCGACAATGCGCCGGATGGTGTTGCCATCGATGACAAAGTTCTGCCCAAGGGTCTTGGTGGGCCTGATCCCGATTTCCTCTGCCAGCCGGCGTATGTCGGAGGCACCGAACAACGGTGCGGGCACGGCGGGGATCGGTTCAGTCACCTAGGTATCCTATCCCGCGCGGCACGTCCGCCCTGCCGGGTTAACGGCCGTGGCCGGGCCCGGGTACCCCGGGCCCGGCCACGGCCATTGACTCTGCGCTTATGTCCGGTAGATCAGCTGGTTGCTGCCCAGCCGCAGCCCCAGGGCGACAGGCCGCGCTGCGCGTAGACGCGGTTGGCGATGTCGATCTGCTGCGCCTTGGTGGCGAGGCTGGCGTTAGGGGCGTAGGCGCCGCCGCCGGCTCCGATCCAGGTGCGGATGTCGAACTGGAGGCCGCCGTAGTAGCCGTTGCCGCTGTTGATGCTCCAGTTTCCACTGGATTCGCACTGGGCAATCTTGTCCCACATGGCCTCGTTCATCATGGCCGGTGCAGCTGCGCCGGTGTTGGCGCCGGCAGCGGCCGCAGGTGCGGCCTGGGGTGCAGGCTTGGCCTTGGTGCCAACGGTGACTTTCTCGGTGACCGGCTGCACGGCCACCTTCTCGGACACCAGCGTGCGGGACGCTTCCCGTCCGTCCACGAGTACCAGCTTGAAAGTGCGTTCCAGCTTTCCGGCGGCGCCCGCCTGGGTCACTTCCTTTTCGCCCTTGAGCATGTCTGCGCTTTCGGCGGTAACGGTCTCGAAGGGCACGTCTTCACTGGTGACCGTGGTCTGGCTGGTGTCCACCCGGGACACCTTGATGACCATGTTGTTCACCACGTTGGCGTTGGCCGGCTGCGAGGTGCGGTCGTTGGCGGCGAGGGTCACGCCGGAATCCTCCAGCACCTTGCCAACGGTGGGGGCCGTGGTGGTGGCGGTGTTCACTTTGCCGTCAGCCACAATGCTGACGGTCTTGGGCGTGGAGATCGAGACGTAGGAACCTGCCAGCGAAAGGGTGGCATCCTTGGGCGCTGAAACGGACGAGGCACTGGCGACGCCGAGTTCTGTCACCAGGTCTTCGACGTCCTGGGCGGTGGTGTTCACCGTCTTTTCAGCCCCGTCAAGGCTGACTTTGACTTCCTTGGCCTGGTTGATGTTGATGACGGTGCCGTTCTGGACCGTGGCGTCGAGGGAAGGCGACACGCGGTCGCCGGGCTTCAGTTCCAGGTTGGCACTCTTGACCACCTGTTCCACTGTTCCGCCAAAGGACTGCACGGACGACGCTTTGCCGTCCACGTTGAGCGTGACTGTTTTGTTATTGCCCACGAAGGCTACGAGGCCTGCGACCAGGCCGCAAAGCACCAGCAGCTGGGCGCCAACTTTGATATAGCTGAACTTGCCGTCCGATGTGAAGAACTTGATCACGATTGCCCGTAACTCTCGGTCCATCCGGGCACGGGGAAACGCGCAATAAAATGCCCGGAGCAACCTTGAAAAGGACAGTCCGGGCACCGGTGCGCCGCCACACTCCGCGCAGCGGCATGGCCGGATACTGGACAAGCCGGGCCGGCTGCGAATGAAGTGAAATTACCCGTTGGCCTTCCCCGACCCCGGCTAATAGTTTCCCACTGTAACCGTAGCGTTATAAAGTGGCCAACATTTTTGCATACCAGATATGCATTTAGCAGCGGGCAGGGGAAGGAGTGTCAGGCCCAGGATCCGTATGCCCGTACGGTATTTTCGCTGATTGCGCTGCACAGGCCGGCCAGGTCGGAGCCTGTCAATTCTGCCATGGCCCGCACGGTGTACGGGACCGTGTAGCTCGCGTTGGGACGCCCCCTGTGCGGGTGCGGGGTCAGGAATGGAGCGTCCGTTTCCACCATGATGAGCTGCCGGTCCGCGACGGCGAGCGCGGCGCGCAGATTCGTGGCGTTCCTGAACGTCAGCGTGCCGGCAAAGGACATCCACCAGCCCTGGTCGTTACAGGTTTTGGCCAGGTCCTCGCCACCGGAGAAGCAATGGAACACCACCCTGTCCGGCGCGCCCTCTTCCTGAAGGACGCGCACCACGTCGCTGTGCGCGTCCCGGTCATGGATCTGGAGGGTGAGGTCCAGGCGTTTGGCAATGTCGATATGCCGCCGGAACGAGTACTCCTGGTGCCGCAGCCCCTCTCCCTCGGTGCGGTAGAAGTCCAGTCCGGTTTCGCCGATGGCCCGGATCCGGGGATGGCCCGCCAGGCGTTCGATTTCGGCAAGGGCCGCTTCCAGTTCACCGCGGGCAGCATAATGCGGCGCGTCATTGGGGTGCAGGGCCACGGCGCCCAGGAGCCGTTCGTCCCGGTCCACCGCCTCCACCGTGAACCGTGAGGATTCGAGGTCGCAGCCCACCTGCACGGCGCCCTGGACTCCCACGGCCGCCGCTGCATCCAGCGCAGCCTTGATCCCCACCGGCCCCTTTCCGTCCGGGAAGTCCAGGTGGGTGTGGTTGTCCATGACTGGTACCGGCAGGGGCTCCGGCGCGGGCGGAAAATCCTTCCGGCGGCCGGCGGCCTGGTCCGGAGTCTCCTCGTCTGCAGGTACCCGGTAAGCGGCGGGAATTGACGAATTGCACATCCACCCAGACTATCGGCCGAAAGGTACCCCCATATTTGCCGGAACTCTCTGTCAGGCACGGCAGTTGTGTTAGTAGTCTGGAACGAACACACGCGCACGCCCACCAAGGGGCGAAGGCAGGCTTGCTGTCCCGTCCAGGTGAAACCCGGGCTGAAAGGTTGCCGATGGAACCCCACCGACGCACTGCCAACAATGGAAGCGCACCGAACCTTAACCTGGCCGGCGTCGCTGATTCCGTCAGCCACCTGAACGGGCACCGGCCTGCGGCCATGGACCCGGTGTCCTTCCACGCCGCGGCGCAGCGCATCCTCACCACGGTCAATACCGTCATCGACGGTAAGTCCGATGCCGCCAAGCTGGCGCTCACCGTACTCCTCGCACAAGGCCACCTGCTGCTCGAGGACGTGCCCGGCGTCGGGAAAACCCTGCTCGCAAAGACCCTCGCCCGGACCATCGACTGCACGGTCAACCGCATCCAGTTCACCCCGGACCTGCTGCCCTCGGATGTCACCGGGGTGTCCATCTACAACCAGGCCTCAAGGCTGTTCGAGTTCCGGCCGGGTGCGGTCTTCGCCAACATCGTCATCGGTGATGAAATCAACCGCGCATCCGCCAAGACGCAGTCCGCCCTGCTGGAGTGCATGGAGGAGCATCAGGTCACCGTGGACGGCACGTCCTACAAGCTCGATGAGCCGTTCATGGTGGTCGCAACCCAGAACCCCATTGAAATGGAAGGCACCTATCCGCTGCCGGAGGCCCAGCGGGACCGGTTCATGGCCCGGATTTCCATGGGCTACCCGGACAAGGCCGCAGAGATCGAGATGCTCGAAACCCACCAGGCGGTCTCGCCGCTGGCCAATGTCTCCCCCGTGGTCACCGCGTCCGACGTCGCGGCCATGACCGCCACTGTCCAGCAGGTCTATGTCTCAGACGCCGTGAAGGAATATACGGTGGCAGTGGGCAGGGCCACCAGGGAAAGCCCGCTGCTGCGGCTCGGCGCCAGTCCCCGTTCCATGCTGCAGCTGCTGCGTGCCGCCAAGGCCACAGCCGCCCTGGAGGGCCGCGACTTCGTCCTGCCGGACGACGTGCGGGACGTGGCCGAGGCCGTCCTGGCGCACCGCATCATCCTGGACCGGAAGGCGGCGGGCGCAGGCGAGACACCCCACAGCGTCCTGCGGGGCATCCTGTCCAGGCTGCCCGTGCCACAGGCCCAGCCGGGGCAGCCCAACCGGGCCGCGGCCGCCGCCGGCAGCAGGAACCGCTAGGCACGGACCATGGCCCTGCTGGATAAGCTTCCGCGGCACCTGTTCACCAGGCGCGGCTGGGGCATGCTCGCAGCCGGGGCCTTCACACTGGCCGCGGCCCAGGTCATGGGGCGCCGGGACCTCCTGACACTTGCCATCTTGCTGCTGGTCCTGCCGCTCGTCTCCCTTGCCGGCGTCAGGCTGGTCAAGCCGCGCTTCCGCGTCTACCGCGAATTCAATCCCTCCCCTGTGGAAACCTCCGCCCCGGCGACGGTCCACCTTGCCGTGGCCAGGACGGGCCCGGGCAGCGGACGGGTTGCCATGGAGGAGCGGCTGCCGGCGCACTTCGGCCACGCGCCGTCCTTCCGGTTCCCGTCCCGTTCGGCCACCGGCGGCACAAGCCGCTACGAATACCACCTCACGTCCAGGTACCGGGGGCAGTTCAGGATCGGCCCGGTCACGGCCGAGTTCACGGACCCTTTCGGCCTCTCCCTGCACCGGCAGGCGATTGACGACGGCGACATCCTCACCGTGACGCCGGCCGCCGTCGTCCTGCCTGCCGCCGGGCTGGCGGGAGCGCGGGGGAACGACGGCGTCACCGCCACCCGTGTCCGGGCAAACCCGAGCGACGACGACATCATGACCCGGGAATACCGTCACGGTGACCCGATGCGACGGGTCCATTGGCCTGCCACGGCACGGCATGGGTCCTTGATGGTCAGGCAGGAGGAGTCCGTGACCACGCCGGAAGCCACCATCATCCTGGACCATCGGGCCAGTGCGTTCGGCGGGGGCTCCGGCACGTCGATGCCGGGCCTGCCCGTGCCGGAGGGGCATGCGCCGGCCACCAGCGACACCTTCGAGTGGGCTGTTGTTGCCACCATGTCCGTCAGCGCACACCTTGCCGAGCGCAACTACAGCCTTCGGGCGCTGGACACGGGCGGGGAACCGGCGTTCCTCCACTCCCCCTCGTCCCCGGAACCGGCGGTGGAAGAATTCAGCGGATCATCCGGCCTGCAGTCCATTGCCGAAAGCCTTGCCGCCATCCACCTGTCCGGGGCGCCCCACCCCCGCCGGGAAAGCACTCACCGGGACAGCATTCGCCGGGACGATGTGCAGCGGGGTGTCATGCAGCTGGGTGTCATGGCCAGGAACGCGCCGCGCCCCGGTGCCCCGAAAGTGCGGACACAGGGAGGCCCGGAGCAGGGACTGCCGGCCTTTGACGACCACTTGATGGACAAGCTGTCCGCCCATCGGATGCGCGGGCCACTGATCGCTGTCCTGGGTCGCATCACGAGGGAGGAAGCCGCAGCATTGGCCCCTGCCGCTTCGTACGGCACCAACGCGTTCGCCATCCTGGCCGTGGAACGTCCCATGGAGTCCCAGGATGTCCTGGAAGTGCTGCGGCAGGGCGGCTGGCGGGCGGTGGCCGTGGCGCCCGCGACGCAGCTTGCCGCCGCGTGGCGCCAGTTCGACCAGGACCCGGCCCTGCCGGTGGTTACGGCGGCAGAGGTCCGGCGGGGAGCGGGGGTGGCCACATGACCATGGCGCCGGCCCGGCCAACGGGTGCGGGCCACGAGGCACAGGCACAGCATGAAATGCCTGCGGGACGCCTGCGCGCCGGCGCCTACCCGTGGGCCATGGGGGGATCCATCACCGTGGCCGTCTGCGGCGCTGCCCTGTCCTTGAACGGTGTCCTGCGGGGCTGGAACTGGTACTGGCCGGTGATGACCACCGTGCTGGTGGTGGCATTCACGCTTGCCGCGCTGCGTTCCGTCCGGGCCCAGCCCCTGCTGGTCACCGCAGGCGGATTCGTGGCACTGGGCGCCGTCCTGACGTTGACGTTCTTCCGCGGCTCCAGTTTCCTGTGGGTGGTCCCTACAGGTGCCACGCTCCCGGACCTGGACCGGCTGATCCGGCGGGCCAGCGAGACTGTCCTGGCAGAGACTGCACCCGTGGCGCCCAACGCCGGGATCGTCATGGTGGTCTGTGCCGTGCTTGGCCTGGCTGTCATCCTGGTCGATGCACTCGCGGTTCCGCTCGGGATGCCGGCCGCCTCCGGCACAGGCCTGCTTGCGCTGCTGGTGGTTCCGGCCATGATCAAACCGCAGAGCGTGGGGGTATGGAGTTTCGTTGCCACCGTAGCGGGCTACCTGCTGATCCTCGCCTGCAGCCAATGGTTTGCCCCGGACGGGAGGTTGCAGGGCGGCTCGGCCCGAAGCCCGGGCCTGGTGCGCAGGGCCGTGCTGACGGGCTCCGTGGCGCTGGCAGCCACCCTGGTACTGCCCCTGGCGATTCCCGGCTTCGACACAGGCACGTTCCCGCAGGGTTCACGGCTCAATCCGTGGGGTGCCGCCACAGGCCTGAATCCGATGATCACCCTGGGCAACAGCCTTCGCACACCGGACGGAAGCGGCAGGATCACCTACGCCACCACGTCACCCAACCCTCTCTACCTGCGATCGGTCACCGTGGACAATTTCGACGGCGATTCGTGGGGACCGGACGACCGCACCGCCTCCAGGGTGCCCCTTGACGGCCGGATCGACCCCGGGTATCCGGTCCTGACCGATGAGCAGGTGCGGCTGGTGACAGCCATCGACACCGGGTCCTTCACCAGTCCCTACCTGCCGGCGCCCTATGCGCCCGAGACCGTCCGCGGACTGGGCGGACAGTGGACCTGGGATCCGGCCACGCTGAGCATCAAGGGCACTGACACCACCACCCGGCGGCAGGAGTACGTGGTGACCTCCGCGGTGCCCAAGCTTTCAGCGGCGCTCCTGGCCCAGTCCTCAGGGCCCGCACGGGGCATCCCCGACATTTTCACCCGCATCCCGGGCAACGTCCCGGACATCGTCAAAACCACGGCACAGACCGTTGCCGGGGGTGCGGGGACGCCGTACCAGAAGGCCCTGGCCATCCAGAAGTACCTGCGCTCGTCCGAGTTCACATATTCACTGCAGTCCCCGGTGCAGGGCGGCTATGACGGTAACGGCCTTTCCGTCCTTGCTGACTTCCTGCAGCAGAAGAGCGGTTACTGCATCCATTACGCATCGGCGATGGCGGTGATGGCCCGCCTGGACGGAATCCCCAGCAGGATCGCCGTGGGCTATGCCCCCGGCAGGCTGACCGGGGCGACGGTCTCCGTGTCCGGCCAAGGCGCCCTCCCGGAGTATGAGGCAGATGCGCGCGACGCCCACGCCTGGCCGGAATTGTACTTCCAGGGCCTGGGCTGGGTACCGTTCGAGCCGACGCCGTCGCGGGGGGTGGTCCCGGACTACGCAACCGAGGCCTCAGCGCCTTCGGTCGCGGATTCCCTGGGCAACAACGACGGCCTCATCCCCGACACGGCCCCGGTTCCCGCCCCATCCCCCAGCACCACTGCCCAGGCCGTCCCCGGCGCCGGCAGCAGCACAGGCGACTCCGCGCAATTGACCCCCTGGTTCCTTGGTGCAGCCGCATTGGTGGGCCTGCTTCTCCTGGTGGCCGCCCCCCACCTGGTTCGGAGGGGTATCAGGTCACGGCGGCTGCGTCCAAGGCGACCGGACCTGGCCGTACCGTCGGCATGGAATGAGATCAAGGATCTTGGCGCCGACTACGGCCTGCCCCCCGCGGACAGCGAGACGCCCAGGGCATATTCATCCCGGTTCCGGGCTGAACTGCTGGGTGAGCCCGGAGGCATGGACCAGGAGGCGCACGGGGCAGTGTCGCGCTTTACCTCGGCGTTCGAACATTACCGGTACGGCCGCCCGGGCGGCACTGGTTCCCCAGGCTCCGGCCCCGACCCGACCGAAGGCGACATTGCAGCCGGGGTTGCGGCCGTGGAAGCGTCCCTTCGGGCAAACGCCACCCTGCCCAGGCGTTTGACGGCGGCATGGCTTCCGCCGTCGGTCACCCGCCGGCTGGGCCAGCTGCTCAGGATGCCGTTCATTGCGGCCGGCAGGACCATCCGCACAGCACTTCACGCTGCAGCGCGCCTACGCCCCGGGGCGCCCGGGCATCCGTCGGCAGGACGGCGTTCCAAGGCGGGGGCGGCCGACGGCGGCCGCGGGGCCGGGCAGGGCTGAACGGCAGGTGCCGGCCGGGGAAACCCCGGCCGGCACTTGTACGCTGCGAAACTTCCGGAACTAGCCGGCGTAGGGGTCGGCGATGCCGATGTACTGGGTGTAAAGGTATTCCTCGATGCCTTCGAGGCCGCCTTCGCGTCCCAGGCCCGACTGCTTCACGCCGCCGAAGGGCGCCGCGGCGTTGGAGATGACGCCGGCGTTCAGGCCGAGCATGCCGGTTTCGAGTTTCTCGCCCATCCGGATGCCGCGGTTGAGGTCCTTGGTGAAGACGTAGGCCACCAGCCCATATTCGGTGTTGTTGGCCAGGCGGACGGCTTCGTCCTCGGTGGAGAAGGTGATGATCGGAGCGACGGGGCCAAAGATTTCCTCGGAGAGGATCCGGGTGCCTTCGGTGACGCCGGAGAGGATGGTGGGCTGGTAGAAGTAGCCCGGTCCCTCTACCGGTGCGCCGCCCAGGACGGCCTTCGCGCCGGAGGCGACGGCGTCGGAGACCAGTTCGTGGACTTTGTCCCGGCTCTTGGCGTCGATCAGCGGCCCCACCTTGGACTCGGGCTCGGTGCCGCGGGCGGTGGTCATGTCCTTCATCTTCGCGGCGAACTTCTCCGCGAACTCCCCGGCTACGGACTCGTGCACGATGAAGCGGTTGGCTGCGGTGCACGCCTCGCCCATGTTCCGCAGCTTGGCCAGCATGGCGCCGGTAACGGCCGCGTCCAGGTCAGCGTCCTCAAAGACCAGGAACGGGGCGTTGCCGCCCAGTTCCATGGAGGTCCGCAGCACGGTTTCGGACGCATCGGCCAGCAGCCGGCGTCCCACCTCGGTGGAACCGGTGAACGACAGCTTGCGCAGGCGCGAATCCTTGATCAGCGGCCCGGTGGTGGCACCGGCCGTTGAGGTGGGGATGACGTTCAGGACACCGGCAGGCAGCCCGGCCTCCTGCATCACGGCAGCGAACAGCTGGGAGGTCAGGGGCGTCAGGTTGGCCGACTTCAATACCATGGTGCAGCCGGCGGCGACGGCCGGGGCGATCTTGCGGGTGGCCATGGCCAGCGGGAAGTTCCACGGGGTGATCAGCAGGCAGGGGCCCACCGGCTTCTTGGTGACCAGGAGGCGGGACTTGCCGTCCGGCGAGACCGAGTACCGGCCGAAAGCCCGGACTGCTTCCTCGGAAAACCAGCGCAGGAACTCGGCGCCATAGGTTACTTCGCCGCGGGCCTCGGCCAGCGGCTTGCCCATTTCCAGGGTCATCAGGAGGGAGAAGTCTTCTGCACGTTCGGTGACCAGGTCGAAGGCCCGGCGCAGGATCTCCCCGCGTTCGCGCGGCGGCACCTTTGCCCAGGATTCCTGGGCAGCCGCGGCAGCATCGAGGGCTGCCGCACCATCCTCGGGGCCGGCGTCGGCAATGCTCAGCAGCACCTTCCCGGTGGCGGGATCCTCGACGTCGAACGTCTTGCCTGAGGCGGCGTCGCGCCACTCACCATTGATGAGCAGCCCGGTGGGAACGGAGGCCAAAAGCCGGGTTTCGCGCTCGGCGGAAACGGCCGGCTGTGCAGTGACAGTCACGATGACTCCCTCGTCAGTAGGGTTGTGGCAGCCCATCGCCGCGGCCGGAGTGACCGGGATCATGGGGCTGATTAACAGCCAGACTACTGCGGGGCATGGCTATGGTCTACGCCGATGCGCACTGCGGAATCGCGGCTTCGCTGTGCACCTGCACAGGCGCCGAAAGCGGACCGTGGCCCGGCTAGCGGGCCGCCAGGACGGCCGAGTAGAGCTCCCTCTTGCTGACCCGGACGTCTTCGGCGACGGCGGCGACGGCCTCCTTGAGCCGGATGCCCTGGGACACCAGCTCATTGACGGCAGCCACATGGTCCTCCGGGGTGCCGGCCGCCTGCTCAGGAGCCCCGCCGAGCACCACGGCGATCTCGCCGCGGACCTCCGTGTCCTCGGCCCACTGGAGCAGTTCGCCAACAGTGCCGCGGATGACTTCCTCGTACGTTTTCGTCAGTTCCCTGCAGACTGCGATGGGCCGGTCCGGCCCGAACCTCTCGCGCAGCGCACGCAGCATGGCTTCGAGCCGGTGCGGCGCCTCGAAGAACACCATGGTGCGCCGCTCCCCGGCAAGGTCCGCCAGGCGGGAGGCCCGTTCGCCGGCCTTGCGGGGAAGGAATCCCTCAAAACAGAACCGGTCCGTGGGCAGGCCCGACAACGCAAGGGCCGTGAGGACCGCGGACGGTCCGGGAACCGCGGTGACGGGAAGTCCCGCCGCGATGGCGCCTTCCACCAGCCGGAAGCCGGGGTCGGATACCGACGGCATCCCGGCGTCAGTGACCATCAGGAGCGTGCTGCCGGAGCGCACGTGGTCAAGGAGCTCAGCGGTCCTGGTGGCCTCATTGTGCTCGTGGTAGCTGATGACGCGGCCCGCCACGTCAATGCCCAGGCTTTGGACCAGACGGTGGAGGCGCCGCGTGTCCTCAGCGGCCACAATGTCTGCAGTGCCCAGCAGTTCCACGAGGCGGGCCGAGGCGTCTCCGGTGTTCCCGATGGGAGTGGCGGCAAGGACGATCCGTCCCGCGGTCGCAGGGCCGGGTTCAGAAAGGGGGCTGGGGTTCGGGTCCACCCACCAAGCCTACTGCCGCCGGGTCTCCGCAGCCGCAAAAGGTAGCATGGGGCTCGTGACGCAGACCTCGACGCGGCCCACGGGGCCCGGGAAACCCAACGCCGCGGGATCCCCGGCCGAAGCCGGGGCAACCGGGACGGCACCCGGCGGCAAGGCCGCCCGCCCCTGGATCAGCCGGCCTGATGAGGCGTTCACGGTGGAGGCACTGCGGGCAAGGCTCATTGGTACCGGCATGTCCTGGCGGGATTATCCGCCGTCGCTCCGGCTGTGGTTCGTCCTGGTCCCGGTCCTGACGGCGGTGGCTGGCGGCCTCCTCCGGTTCATCCGCCTGGAAGTGCCGCACAAGCTGGTGTTCGACGAGACGTACTACGTCAAGGACGCCTACTCCTACCTCATGAGCGGCTATGAGCGCAGTTGGCCGGACAAGGCAAATGATTCCTTTAATGCCGGCAATCCGGACGTCCTGCTGAACACTCCCGAATACGTCGTCCATCCACCGGTGGGCAAGTGGATGATCGCGGCCGGGATGTGGCTGTTCGGGCCGGAGAATCCCTTTGGCTGGCGCTTCGCCGCAGCCCTCACCGGCACCCTCACGGTGCTGCTGGTGTCCTTGATCGCCCTGAAACTGTTCCGCTCGCTTCCGCTCGCGGGTGCCGCGGGGCTGCTCCTCGCCGTCGACGGCCACCACCTGGTGATGTCCAGGACGTCCTTGCTGGACATTTTCCTCACGTTCTGGATCCTTGCCGCGTTCGGCGCCCTGCTGATGGACCGCGACGACGGGCGCCGTCGCCTGGCGGCCCGGCTTGCCCATGCCGCCGCCACGAACGGCGGACAGCCCCCGGCCCGGGCGCTGCTGGCCGGACCGTGGCTGGGCGTGCGCTGGTGGCGGGTGGCCGCGGGGGTCTGCCTGGGCCTGGCCGTGGGCACCAAGTGGTCCGGCCTGTTCTTCCTGGCGGGCTTTGGCCTCCTGACCGTGCTGTGGGACCTCAACGCCCGGCGGGTGGCGGGCATCCGCGGCTGGATCAGCGGCGGCGTGATCCGGGACGGAATTCCCGCCTTCGCGGCCACCGTGCCCGTCGCAGCCATTGTCTACTCGGCTACCTGGACCGGCTGGTTCCTTTCGGCCAATGCCTACTACCGTCACTGGGCGGAGAGCAACCCGTCAGCGGAATGGGGCTGGCTGCCCGACTCCGTCCGGTCCCTTGTCCACTACCACCTGGAAGCGTACAAGTTCCACCAGGGCCTGAGCTCCGAGCACCCCTACCAGGCCAGCGCCTGGAGCTGGCTGGTGATGGGACGGCCGACGTCGTTCTTCTATGAATCCCCGCCCCAGGGCACCCCGGGCTGTGACGTGGAAAAGTGCACCTCCGCCATCCTGTCCGTCGGTAACCCGCTGATCTGGTGGGCAGCAGCCATCTCGCTGGTGGTCCTGCTGTTCTGGTGGGTGGGACGCCGGGACTGGCGCGCCGGGGCAGTGCTGGCCGGGGTGGGCGCGGGCTACCTGCCATGGTTCATGTATCCGGAGCGGACCATGTTCTACTTCTACGCGGTGTCCTTTGAGCCGTTCCTGGTCCTGGCCCTGGTGTACTGCCTGGGGCTGGTCCTGGGCCGGGCCACGGATCCGCCGTGGCGCCGTCGCTCCGGCATGTATCTGGTGGTCCTGTTCCTGGCGGCGGCGCTCCTGCTGTCGGCGTTTTTCTACCCGATCTGGACCGGCGAGGTCATCCCGTACGTCGACTGGAAGGTCCGGATGTGGATGCCATCCTGGATCTAGGGCAGGATGGCAACAGAGACCTGAAGGAGCCGCTGCCGCGGCATGGCAGCGGAAACGGAGACCTGCTGTGAGAGAAGCGAGCACGGAACTGCTGGTTGAGCTTGAGGCCAACAGCAACGTGACTGACCTGCTGCTGGAGCAGCACGCCGCCAACCCGGCCCACGCCCTGTACCGGCGGAAGGGCCCCAACGGCTGGGTGGATATCCCCGCGCAAAAATTCCTCCAGGACGTCAGCGCCCTGGCCAAGGGGCTCATCGCCGGGGGCCTGGAGCCCGGCGACACGGTGGCCGTGATGTCGCCCACCTCGTACGAATGGACCCTGGTGGACTTCGCCATCTGGTTCGCCGGCGGTGTGACGGTGCCCATCTACGAAACGTCCTCGGCCAGCCAGGTGGAGTGGATCATCCAGGACGCAGGGGTCCGCCGCGTCTTCGCCGGTGACCGGGCCACGGTGCAGCTGGTCAGCGGAGTGGTGGCCGGTTGCGCCGAGCTCAGCGACCGCCTGGTCAACGTGGTGCGGATGGATTACGACGGCGAGGCCCCGGACCTTGCCAGCCTCGCCGCTGCGGGCACCGGAGTCAGTGATGCTGAACTGGAGCGGCACCGCAGCCGCGCGGGGTTGGCCGACCTCGCCTCCCTGGTGTACACATCGGGCACCACGGGCAAGCCCAAAGGGTGCGAGATCACGCACGGGAATTTTGCCCTGGTGGCCAAGAACATCGTTGCGTTCCTGCCCGAGATCCTGCAGGAGGACCAGGCCCGCACCCTGATGTTCCTGCCGCTGGCCCACGTGCTGGCCCGCGCCGTCCAGGTGGTGTGCCTTGCCGCAGGGGCAACGCTGGGGCATACCCCCGGGGCCGCCCAGCTCCTCGAAGACCTCGGCACGTTCCGCCCCACCTTCCTGCTGGTGGTGCCGCGCATCTTCGAAAAGGTCAGGGCCACGGCCGCCCACAAGGCCGCTGTGGCAGGCAAGGGCAGGCTCTTCGACGCCGCAGCGGCTGCCGCCATCGAGTACTCACGCGAACAGGACCGGCACAGCCGCGGCGAGGGGCCTGGCCCGGGCCTGTTGAGCCGGATCAGGCACGGGATCTATGACCGGCTGGTCTACTCGCGGCTGCGCCAGGCGATGGGTGGCGAGGTGGGATACACCGTGTCCGGGGCCAGTCCCCTGGCTTCCGAGGACGCCCATTTCTTCCGTGGCGTAGGCATTCCCGTCCTGGAGGGGTATGGGCTGACC
This sequence comes from Arthrobacter sp. NicSoilB11, assembly GCF_019977375.1. Classification (NCBI taxonomy): domain Bacteria; kingdom Bacillati; phylum Actinomycetota; class Actinomycetes; order Micrococcales; family Micrococcaceae; genus Arthrobacter; species Arthrobacter sp. NicSoilB11. The sequence goes on along the minus strand of NZ_AP024657.1, from coordinate 1,393,539 downwards.
GAGACCACGGCGCCATGCACCGCGAATACGCCTTCCCGCACCAAAGTGGGAACGGTGGGCATTCCCATCCCGGGCACCACCATCCGGGTGGCCGAAGACGGCGAAATCCTGGTCAAGGGAATCGGTGTTTTCCGGGGCTACCATTCCAATCCGGAGGCTAACGCCGAGGCGTTCGTGGACGGATTCTTCCGTACCGGAGACCTCGGTGAACTCGACCAGGACGGTTTCCTTACCGTCACGGGACGCAAAAAGGACCTCCTGGTCACGGCCGGCGGCAAGAACGTGGCGCCCGGGCCGCTGGAGGAGAAGATCCGCAGCCACCAACTGGTGGCCCACGCCGTGGTGGTGGGCGACGGCAAACCGTTCGTGTCAGCCCTGCTGACCCTGGACCCGGAGGGCGTTGCCAACTGGCGGTCCGAACGGGGCCTTCCTCCCCTCCCCCTCAGCGAAGCCGCGAACGATCCCGCCGTCCTGGCTGCGGTGCAGGAGGCAGTGGACCTGGCCAACCGGATGGTGTCCAAAGCCGAATCGGTGCGCACGTTCAGGCTTCTGGACGCCGAGTTCAGCGTCGAGTCCGGGCACCTCACACCGTCCCTGAAGCTGAAGCGTTCCGCAGTGGTCCAGGAGTTTCAGGCGGAGATTGCCGGAATCTACGGCTGATCCGCCGTGGCCGGCCCCGTCTTGTCCCGGTCCGCCTTGTCCCGGTCCGCCGTGGCCGGCTTTGCCTGCTGCGCAATGCCGCGGCGGCGTCGCGTGGGCCAGGTGAGGACCATCGTCACAATGGATGCCAGGAGCACCAGGCCCGCGATGGCGATGCCGGCGTCGATCCAGAACTGGCTGGGGAACAGCCGGATCAGGGTGTCATCCAGGCTGAAGGTCCAGGATCCGGCGGCGAAGAAGACCCGGTGGAATTCGGTGAAGAACTGCTGCCAGCCCAGGGCCGCCAGCGTGCCGAGGCCCAGGATCAGTGCCAGCGTGATGATGGAACCGGCGAAGAGGCCGCGCCGGATCCCGCCGGTGCTGCGTTTGCGCAGGTACAGGATGGCGGTCAGCGCCAGGAGGAGCAGCAGTGCACCGGCACCAAAGGTGGACAGGATGACAACCTTGACGTCGGCCATGTGGCTGACTTCGCCGTCCTTGAAGAGCTTCTCGCCGCCGCGGTGCACCAGATCGCCCAGGTACCTGGGGCCCGCCCAGTTGCTCAGGTAGTCCACCGCATAGGAGCCGTACGTCATTCTGTCGTCGGTGTTGAAGCCGTATCCGTCACCGGGGAACCCGGGACGGTTGTACTCCACCCAGAGAAAAAGCGGGCTGGTCACCGCCCGGACGGCCAGGATCAGCAGGATTACCGGGTAGGTGATGGCCAGCAAAACCTGCATGACACGCGGTGCCACGGGTTTGGCGTTCGCGGCGCTTTCGCGCTGGGCGTTGCGGCGCTCCACTTCCTCCTCGGGCGGACGGACGTGCAGTGCTGACGTGGGAAGGGGTTCCTTGAAGACCGGCGAACCGGTGCCGGGCCCGGCCGCGGCGGAGCCCGCAGTGGAAGTGTGCTCCGCGGGCCTGCGGGAGGCGGCAGCTGGGGCTCCGGCGGTGGAGGAGCCGTTGGCGGAGGATCCGACGGCGGCTTCCGCGGCCTTGCGGTCGGCCCGGCTTCCTGGCTGGGCGGCCTTGCTTCCTGCCGCTGCCTGGTTCCGGCCGGCGTGAACGCCGGGCTCGTCGGGGCCGGTCCTATTGATGCCGGGCTTGTCGCCGGCTGGCTTTCCTCCGCCTGGCTTGCCAGCGGCAGGTTTGTCCCCGGCCGGTTCGTTCCCGGCCGGTTTGTCCCCGGCAGCGGGCGTCAGCCAGGAAAATGCGGGCTCGTCGGAGTCCCCGGACGTGTCCAGGAACGGCTCCGGCTGCGGCGTGGCGCTTTTGGCGCGGGCCGGTGTCTCGTCATTCACAGCAGCGTCACTTCCGTTGGGTTCCGCACCGGTCCCAGTCAGCCGGTGCGATTCATTCTGCAGTCGAGCCTACCGTCCGGAAGTTCCGCCGGGCGAGGAACCACCCCGGCAGGATTACAACGATTCAGGCAGCGATTTCCGTGTAGCCGGCATCCTCGCGGCGGAGGTCGCCGCGCTCCCCTGCAAGGCAGGCGCGCCTGCCCCACACCAGGACGTAGATCCAATACGCGCTGAGAACCGCCGCCCCGATTCCGATCCTGGCCCAGGCCGGCAGCGGGCTGGGGGTGACGAACCCTTCCACCAGGCCTGAGACGAACAGCACCACCACGAGCCCCAGGGCCACCGTAATCAGTGACCTGCCCTCTTCCGCGACGGCGCGGCCCCTGGTCCGTGGTCCGGGTGCGACCGTTGCCCAGAAGACCCGAAGGCCTGCTGCGGAGGCAACGAAGACGGCGGTGAGCTCCATGAGCCCGTGCGGCAGGATGTAACTGAAGAAGACGTCGGACTTGCCGGCAGACGCGAAGATGCCCGCCGCAATGCCCACTCCCTGGGCATTGCTGAACAGGATCATTGGCACCCACACACCGGTGATCCCCAGGGCCACGGCCTGTGCGCTGATCCAGGCATTGTTGGTCCAGACGGCACCGGCAAAGGACGCTGCCGGGTTCTCCGAGTAGTAATTGACGAAGTCCTCGTTCACGTACTGGGCGGCAGCGGCTTCCGAGGCCACGGCCCGGAGGGCTTCGGGGGACGTCCCGATCCAGATGGCGTACGCGGCAGCGATGAGCACGAAAGCGGTGCCGCAGGCCAGGGTCAGCCAGGTCAGCCGGTACAGGGCCGCCGGCAGGGCCACGACGAAGAACCGTGCAAGGTCAGCCAAGGCATTCGAGCGGGCGCCGGTGAAGCGGGTCCGTGCCTGGGCCAGCGTGGCCGAGAGGGACGCGGAGAGTCCGCTTTCCGGCGCCATGGAACGGACCAGCGACAGGTGGCCGGACGTGGACTGGTACAGCGCCAGCAATTCGTCGGCTTCGGCTCCGGTGAGCCTGCCCTTGCCGGCAAGCTTACGCAGGCGCGCCCACTTGTCCGCATTGACGGCGGCGAAGGCATCCATGTCCACGGCTACAGCCTAGCGCCCGGCATTAGAATTTGACCGTCTGCACCATGTGATCGTTCGAACCACCAGATGCGAAGGGCGGGGATGCAGTGTGAGCCCGATAATCACCGGCGAGGCAGTGGTGCTGGAGCTCCGGCCGGCGAGCTTCGCCGCCCGGGCCCTGGGCCTGTTTATCGACGCAATCGTCCACGTAGTCCTGCTGGTGCTGGTCATGATTGGCCTGTCGGCCGCAGGCGCGGACCTCGACGGGGCAGCCGCGCGGGCCCTGGGCCTGGCCGCCGTCGTGTTCTGCCTGGTGGTGGTGCCCGTGGCCGTCGAGACCCTGAGCCGGGGCCGGTCGCTGGGGAAGCTGGCCACGGGCCTGCGGGTGGTCCGTGAGGACGGCGGCGCCATCCGGTTCCGGCATGCGGTGATCCGCGGCCTGACCGGGTTCCTTGAGATCTATCTGACGTTCGGCGGCCTTGCCCTCGCCGTGGCGCTCTTCAACGACAAGTCCAGGCGGCTCGGCGACCTGCTCGCAGGCACCTATGCTGTCCGCAGCCGGGTACCTGCGGACCAGGCCCTCCGGGTCTTTGTTCCACCCCATCTGCAGTCGTGGGCTGCAGCGGCGGATATTGGCCGTATTCCGGATGCCACAGCCCGCAGGGCCGCCCAGTTTATCCGCCAGGCCGGCCGGATGGCACCGCTGTCCCGGGCGGGCATGGCGCAGGCCATCGCCGCTGAACTGTCCGCACACGTGGCTCCGCCCCCGCCTCCGGGCACGGGCGCCGATGACTATCTGGCCGCCGTCGTGGCTGAACGGCGGCAGAGGGAGTTCACCAGGCTGTCGCTGTCACACCGGCGGAACACGGAGATCGGGGAACGGCTGCAGCGTCTGCCGTTCTCCACCTGACCTAGTTGTCGTATTCGCTCCACGGGATATTCCAGTCGCCGAACCCGTCGGTATTTGCCGCGTAGTCACCCTCGGTGTTGATGATCTGGACCACGTCGCCGGTTCCCATGTTGTCGAACACCCACGCCGCCCCGTCGGGCAGGAAGCCGATGCACCCATGGGACACGTTGGCGTTCCCGATGTATGGAAAGGCCGATTCAAGGGCCTGGTGGATGTAGGCGCCGCTCAGGGTGAGACGGATGGTGTATTCGACGTCGGCCTCACCGTAGTAGGCAGGATCGTCGGGCTTCAGCCCGATGCTTGCCGCCCTGAAGTGGTCAAAGCGGTTCTTCTCCATAAGCACTGCGTATCCCTTTGCCGAGGGGAAGCGCTTATCCCCCATGCTGACGGGCAGGGTCTTGACGGGCTGGTCGTTGACGCTGAGCGTGAAGGTATGCGCGGTGGCATCGGCGACGGCCACCTTCTTGTCTCCGATCGAGACATTCACCTTTTTGTTGAAGTTCGCGATTTGGCCGTTGCCCAGGTCAACCCCGAAGAGCTGCATGTCCATGGTGACGGTGGAGTTCGCTGCCCAGAAGTTCTCCGCCCGGTACCGGACCATGGTGTCGCTGTACCAATGGAATGCTCCGGCCTGTCCCGCCGTCGTGGTGATCTTGATGGCCTTTTCCACGGCGGCGCGGTTGGTCACGGGTTCGCTGAAGATGATCTGCAGGGGCTGCCCCACGCCCACCTTCATGCCGTTCAGCGGGTAGACGGCGGCGTCGGCCTCGTGGGAGCTTGTCACCGTGTTGAAGGACTGCGTGGTGCTGGTCTCGCGTCCGGCGGCGTCCTTGACCACGTAGGTGTAGCTGTACTCGGTGTTGAATTCCAGGGGCCCGGTGGCGGACCACGCCGTCCCACTGGCATCGATGCTGCCATCAATGGTCTTCCCCGCCGTACTGGCGAGCGTGACGCGCTGGATGGTCCCGTTGCCCACTTTCAGGGACACCGGGGCCGCAGGGTTCACCTGCTTTGCACCGTTGGCCGGCGCCGCGTCGAAAGTCACGGGCGGAACAACGGGGGAAGCGATGCCCGGCGATGTCCGCAGTGCGGAGCCTGCTTCGGATTCAAGCGGGCCGCCGGCAAGGCCCGGGGCGACGGCGGCGAAAACCCCGCCCAGGGCAGCCAGGACACACACGGCTGCCACGGCAAGGATTTTCTTGGCAGTCCCCCGCCGGCGGGGCTTTACATCAGGCTCCATGTTTCGATCCTAGGTGCAGAAAATAACGGCCCGGGCGCTCGATGGCGCCCGGGCCCTTACGTCTCAGTAACGATAGTGCTCGGGCTTGTACGGACCGGCGACGTCGATGTCCAGGTATTCCGCCTGGTCCTTGGTCAGTTCCGTAAGTTCAACGCCCAGGGCGTCCAGGTGCAGCCGGGCCACCTTTTCGTCCAGGACCTTGGGCAGCACGTAAACCTTGTTCTCATACTCGTGCTGGTCCCGCTTGGTCCACAGCTCGATCTGCGCAATGGTTTGGTTTGCGAACGAGTTGCTCATCACGAAAGACGGATGGCCGGTTGCGTTGCCAAGGTTGAGCAGGCGGCCCTCGGACAGGACGATAATGGAGCGCTCCGCCGCCGTGCCTTCCTCAAAGACCCATTCGTGGACCTGGGGCTTGATTTCGACCTTTTTGACGCCGGGGATGCGGGCCAGGCCGGCGATGTCGATTTCGTTGTCGAAGTGGCCGATGTTGCCCACAATGGCCTTGTTCTTCATGCCGGTCATGTGCTCGGCCATGATGACGTCTTTGTTGCCCGTGGTGGTAATGAAGATGTCGCCCTGGGCCAGGACGGATTCCAGCTTGGCCACCTGGTAGCCGTCCATGGCCGCCTGCAGCGCGCAGATGGGGTCGATCTCGGTGACAATGACGCGTGAACCCTGGCCGCGCAGCGCCTCGGCCGCGCCCTTGCCCACGTCGCCGTAACCGCAGACGACAGCGACCTTTCCGCCCATGAGCACATCCGTGGCCCGGTTGATGCCGTCGGGCAGCGAGTGGCGGATGCCGTACTTGTTGTCGAACTTGCTCTTGGTGACGGAGTCGTTGACGTTGATGGCCGGGAAGAGCAGCTTGCCCTGGTCAGCCAGTTGGTAGAGGCGGTGGACACCGGTAGTGGTCTCCTCGCTGACGCCCCTGATCGTGGCTGCCGTTCGGGTCCACTTCTGCGGGTCCGCGGCAAGCGAGCGGCGCAGCACGTCCAGGAAGATGCCGTATTCCTCGGAATCCTCGGCATCGGCGGACGGCACGTTGCCGATGGCCTCGAACTCGACACCCTTGTGGACCAGCATGGTGGCGTCGCCGCCGTCGTCCAGGATCATGTTCGGACCCAACTCGGGGTTGGACTCGGCACCGGGCCAGGTGAGGATCTGCTCGGCGGTCCACCAGTATTCCTCAAGGGTCTCGCCCTTCCAGGCGAACACGGGTACTCCCTTGGGGTCCTCAACGGTACCCTTGCCCACCACCACGGCCGCGGCGGCCTCGTCCTGGGTGGAGAAGATGTTGCAGGAGGCCCAGCGGACCTCGGCGCCCAGCGCGGTAAGGGTCTCGATCAGCACCGCGGTCTGCACCGTCATGTGCAGGGAACCGGCGATCCGGGCACCCTTGAGCGGCTGGGTGGGGCCGAACTCCTCGCGGAGGGACATCAGGCCGGGCATTTCGTGCTCCGCCAGGCGGATCTGGTGGCGGCCGGCTTCCGCCAGGGAGATGTCGGCAACTTTGTAGTCAAAAGTCATGGGTGGTCCTTTGCTTGGTCCGGGTCCTGGTCCAGTCCCCGTTCTGCTGTTTCTGTGCGGGCGGATACAGGTGAACTAGAGCCCTGCCGCGGCGTGATCGTGCTGGTCCGAACCTGCCGATGCTGCTGCAGCCAGCAGTTCCGGAGGCAGCAGCAGCGGGATCCCGTCTTCGATGGCGTACCGGTTCCTGATCCCCGTATCCCCGGCGGCAGTGGCCACCAGTTCTTCGCCCTCCTGGACCAGCGGCGAGCCGGTCACGGGGCAACGCAGGACGGACAACAGCTCGGGACTGATCTTAGGCATTTGTTCATGCTCCCTGGCGGGCGCGCTCGCGCCGGTAGCGGAAAGATGTGCAGCTTCCAGCGTACCGCCAGATGGAGGTCAGGAAGGTTCCCGGAGGACCCGCAGGTGCCCCCGGCGTACCCCTTCGGCGCCCGCAGGAGCTTCAAGGGCGGAATGGTGGCCGCGCTGGGCGCTTGGCTGGGCTTCCGGGGGGAGGGCAGCGGCGTCCCGTACGGCGTTGGCGAGCGCCAAAAGGTCATCCGGCCCTGGCTGCTGGGGGGTCGACGGCATGGCCAGGCGCAGCACTTCCCAGCCGCGGGGAACGGTCAACGAGTCAGCGTGTTGCTCGCAGAGGTCGTAGCAGTGCGGCTCCGCATACGTGGCCAGCGGACCCAGGACTGCGGTGGAGTCTGCATACACGTACGTCAGGGTGGCTACCGCCGACTGGCGGCAGGCTGACCTTGAACACTGACGGATAGCTCCCACGACATCACAGACTACCCCTTGGCTGCGCAAAAACCGCGCATTGGCGCACGGGCCGACGCGTCTCCGCAGCCACAGGGATGTATCGCGTAAATCCTCCCCCGGGTTTAGAGTCGATGTATGCAGTCATCGAACCATGAATCAGGCTTTTCGGTCCGGTTGGCTGACCCGGATGCCAGCACGGCAACGGGCGTGGAGACTGCCGGCAGGAGCTTCTTCAGGCGGCGCCGGAACCGCCACGGGCGTGGCCTTCGCGGTGAGGTGATGCTGCCCACGCACCCCGGATACCGGACGCGTGCCGACCGCTTTGACGACATGGTGCTGGATTCAGCCCAGCGGCTGCACGATATTTGGGGCAAAACACTGGACGGCGTGCGCTTTGGTGTGGACGAGATCCCGCCGGACCTTGAGCAGCTGGCCGCCCATGCCGCCACACCGCCGATGGGTTCCTACACACCCGCTTCCGGTGATGACGGGCCCATGATTACGGTGTACCGGCGGGTTGTGGAGCAGGCCTGCTCCAGCGTGGATGAGCTCCAGGACCTGGTCCACGATGTGGTGGTGGAACACACGGCCGAGATGCTCGGCGTGGCTCCGGAGACCTTGGATCCCGTGTACCGCCGCCGCTATTGATAACGGCAGCCGGGAACCTTTAGTAGCCCAGCGTGACCGGGACTGTTTCCCGCCCGGCCGCAGCAGCCAGGAAAGCCAGGGAGGAAACATCGTTCCGGCCGTCCTGTCCCACGAGCACCGCTCCATAGGCTGCGCCGCCTGACGCGGACACGACATAGCCCACGACGTCGGCCCCGTCGGCCTGTGCCGGAATGCTGATGGAGGCGGTTGTCCCCCCGGCAATGTCCGCCGTGGCCGCCGGCCGCACCTTTCCATCAGCCGTGATGGGTGCGTAAGTGATGGTGGCCCGGGCGTCCAGGGCGCCGAAAACCAGCTGGCGAAGTCCTCCCTTGGGAACGGGAACCACGTGCTGGCTGCCGAGCCGCACGGCGGACGCCGCCCATGCCACGTCCAGGGGCTGCCCCGCCTGGAGGCCGCGGCCCATGCGTGCTGCCGCAACGAAGGACACGTCGGATGAGGCCGCGACGGTGTACTGGCCGGCAGGAACCCCGGCCAGGGATACTTCCGTGGTTGACCCGGCTTTCGCGGTGATAACACCGCCGGAGGGAAGCGCATGTTGGCCGTCCCGACCGTACAGCTTGATCTCCACCACGGCGTCGGAAGCGCCGGGCACGGTCAGCTCCAGGGCGGGGCCCGCGTCCCGGTACCCCGGCTGCCCGGTCAGTGCAGCGACACCGGCCGGATCCTGGATGTCCACCCCCGTCATTACCTGGCGGACTGCGGGCGCAGCCCCCGGGCTAATGAAATCCACGCCGCCCGGGGCAAGGCCGCGCAGGACACTTTGCTGGATTGACGCGGCAACCGGGCCACCGGCGCTGCGGACATGCACGCTGAGCTGGGACTCGTTGGGCGCCAGCCCTGCGAGGACTACGCTGCGCGTGGTGCCGGGGGCAACCAGCAGTCCGCGGCTGCCCGGAGCCTGGATCTGACCGCCCGCCCCGAACAGCTCCAGGCTCACAGTGGCAGGAGTGCTGGAGGCGTTGGTCAGCGCCAGCACGGAGGTGCGGCCAAGCGTGGTGGCGGCACCTGCAAGCCACTGGTCGTTGGAGGGTTGCGCGCACGTCGCCGCGGCACTGCCCTGGAGGTCGCCGTCGCTGGCGGTGTACTTCATGGCACCCGCAGCCGATGCGTTCTGGTTTGCCAGGGCGTTGGCACTGAGGACATTGACCTGGTCCACCGCGCGGTCGGCAACTACTCCGGCAAGGAGCTCCTGGGGAGTGCCGGCAGTGGGCGCCGCGCCGGGGTCCTTGGCGATTTCGACGGCGGCCGTTCCGTCCAGTCCTGACAGCCGGCTCCCCGGCAGCACGCCGCCCGCGCCAAGCACAGCGGCGCTGACCCTGGTTGCGGCCGTGGCTGACTCGGGCCGGAACTGGGCGTCAGTGCCCGCGTCGGTGCCTTCCAGCAGCCGCGCAGGCCCGGGGCAGACTCCGACGCTGGCTCCTGCGGGAACAGCGGCTTCCGCGGCCGGCACAGTCCGGCTGGTTTCCGGATGCGGCGTCAATGACCCCGCGGCCACCACGGCACCGGTGCCGGCAAGGATGAGGACGCCTGCCGCCACTCCGGCCGCGGATGCTGCGCGGCCCTTGGCGCCGGGCAGCCGGGTAGCGCCGCGGCCGGATGCCTTCCTGCCTGTCCCGGTCCCGGTCCGCTCCGGGGCCGGCTTTTCGCCTGCGGCCGGCTGCTTGGTTGCGGGCTGCGTTCCGGCATCGGACTGCGCCGTGGCCGGTGGGGTGTGGTCATGCATGTTGGTGTTCCTTACGCAAGGAGCCCTCGTCACGGGAGAGGCCGGTCCGCGGCCGTCGGGCCGGCATGGGGATGGCAAGGATGACTGTCAGTCCGATCACCGTGATCTGGGCGGCGGCAGTCCAGAAGGACCACGGGTTTTCGTACCGGACGGTAAGCCGGCCTCCCGATGCCGGAAGGGTAAACGCCTGGGACCAGCCTGAGGTGGTGGAGGTCAGCTTCCGCCCATCGAGCCAGGCAGTCCACCCGGGATCAGCGCGTTCGGCAAGCACCACCAAACGGCCTTCGGCACCTGCCGGGACTGCGGCGTCGACCTCATCAGTTCCGGATGCCACCAGCGCCGTGGCCGCGCCGCGGGGATCGACAATGCGGACACGGTGGGCAACATCGGCGGCCTGGATGACCGGCTGGTTCAGCGGGCTGATGCGCCACAGCCAGCCAACGTCGGTCTGTCCCACGGCCACCAGGCCGGGAACTGCATCCATCCGGCTGGCGGTCAGCTGGGCTGCGGTGTCCGCGGAGCGGAGCACCACGAATCCGACACCGAGTTGTTCCAGGTCCGTCCGCGGGTCCACGCCCTGCCCGGCAACCAGGGTGGCTGCAACGCGTCGAAGAGCAGCGGTGACGTCGTCGTCGCCACGTACCTCTTCCGCGCCGGGAGCGCCAATGATGTTCCGTGCGGAGGCGATGGCAGACAAGCTGTCCAGGGTGGTGCCGCTCCCGCGCATCAGGGATGCATTGAAGGTACCGTCGTCGCCGGTACGGAGCAGGAGGGTTCGTGTCTGCTCGGGTCCGATCCCCCTGTCAATGGCGGTGGCGGGAAGGGACCGTCCGGCAGTGGCTTCCACCAGCCGCGGCGCGCCCAGGGCTCCCCCGGCCCCGGGAGGGGCTGGGCTGGTGGCATCTCCCAGCGTGGCCACTGAAGGCGCGGCCGTTGCTCCGGCCGGGCGCAGCAGGTTTTGCGCGGACCAGGCGGCCATTCCGGCCAACGGTCCTGCCAGCAGTACCACCAGGCCCAGTGCCAGGCCGGCGCGTGTCGCAGTCCGGGTCTTGGCCCCGGTACCGGAAGCCCGTGCCGCAGCGGACAGCAACTGCTCGGCTCCGAGGAGGGCTGCCGCGAGGAGGGCAAAGGACGCGGCAGACACTGCCGGTCCGGTGAAGGGCGTTACTAGGACGTCCTCGTTCAGGCCCGTGGCAACGTGGCTGGCCAGCCATCCACTGGCAAGGAAGATCACCGCGGCAACCCAGAACCATCTGGCAGTCCCGGCACGCCGCCCGGGGCCCAGGAGACCCACTACGGCAAGGACCAGCACGGGCACGGCGACCAGCAGTGCCAGCAGCAGGGCCCACGGCATCGGTCCGCCCGCGAAGGCCGCCAGCCCCTGTATGCCGGCAGCAGGGTCGAATGACAGGGGCTGGCCCAGGATCTGCTGCCAGAGTGGGGCAGCGTCGAATCCCAGCGGGAGTCCGGGGTCGGCCAGGAGTGCCCTCGGCCGGTCAAGCGTCGACAACGCGAAGGGGACAAACAAGGCCGCACTGGGCAACAGCGCCCACCACACTGTCCGCCCGCGCCGTCCCAGCAGGACCCCGCAGAGCACGATGACCGCGGCCGCAGGGACAAGCAAAGAGGGCGCCGACGCCGTTGTGACCGCCAGCGCAAGGCCGGCAGCTGCGGCGGCCGTCCATGAGGGCACCCCGTTGATGCCCGCCTTGGCCGGCGGCAGTTCGGCCGGCCGGTCGTCAAGGGCTGACGCGGGGTTGAAACGGCCGTGGCCTACCGCCGAGCCGGTAGCGCGCAGCAGGCCCAGGACCACCAGCGGCAGCATGATGTGCGCGATCAACGCACCGGCGCGGCCCTGGTTCAGTGCCACCTGGAGTGCTGGAGCAGCAGCCCAAAAGATGGCCGCCACGAACCTGAGCCGGCGGCGCACTGTGACCCCGCCCGCGGCGAACCACGCGGTGAGTCCGGACAGCGGGGCCCCGAGCAGGAGCAGCCACGCCATGGCGGGGTTGGCGTCACCTCCGCCGAGGACGCCGATGATCCAGAGCACGTAGTCAAAGGGATCGCCGTGCCCCGGGAGTCCCGCCCCCAGGCTGATCCACCAGCTCGAGGCATGGTGCCAGATATCGCCCAATTGGGCGGAGACAGGAATCAGGGCGCCCCCGGTTACGGCCCCCGCGCGGAACAGCCCCGCCAGGGCCAGGAGCGAGGCGACCGCCGCAATAATGACGGCAGCCAGGGCGCCGTTACCCACCCATCCGCGTTTGCTGGTGGCCAGGGCGGCGAAATCGTCCGCGGCATCGCCGGTTGGCTGGTGCGCGAGCGGATCCTGCACGAGGTGGTCTGCGCCCGACCCGTCGGATCCCAGGGCCTCCATCAACGACCTGCGGTGGCTCCACACCTCGCGTCGGGGCGTTTGGAGCTTGCGGATCACGGACCGGCGGATGCGCCGTGTGCGTTTGGCTGTCCGCCGGGCCCTCGCCACGGCCCCGGGCCGGCCAAGGGCAGCGCAAGTGGCAAGGAGTTGGGAAATGCCGTGGCCGGGATCCTTGACCACAACGCTCAGGACAAGTTTGAAGAGGCTGCCCAGCAGTGCACCGATGCCGTGGAGGGGCACCATCCAGAGCGGGCTGTGCTTCAGGCGCAGGTGGACCTGCGCTTTCCGGGCTGCGGACGGGTTTCCAAGGGCGTGCGGGCGGTGCGCCACATGGAACATGCGGGCTGCGGGGACCACCACGACGCGGTGGCCTGCCAGCCGGTTACGCCAGCAGAAGTCGACGTCATCGCCGCTGCCGGGCAGGGCGGGATCGAAACCGCCCAGGTGTTCCCAGATGTCCCGCCGGACAAGCATGCCTGCGGAGTTGACGGCGAAGGTATCAGTGCGGCCGTCGTACTGGCCCTGGTCCATTTCGTCAGCGTCGATCAGGGTAAGCCGCTCCGCCCACCGGCTGGTGGACAAACCCACATCCATCAACTTCCGCGGCGAATGCCAGTCCAGCTGTTTGCAGCCGGCAACAGTCACTGAAGGCGCACGCTCCACGGCGCCCAGGAGTTCAGCCAAGGCCTCTGGGGCGGGCGCGGCGTCGTCGTGCAACAGCCAGACCCACTCCGTACCCGGACCGTCGACAGTTGCCTCGAAGGGCGCCAGCGCGCCAAGCGCGGCGGAGACGGCGGCGCCCATACCGCCCTTGCCCCGGGGGTGGCTGACAGTGGCGGCCTCCCCCAAGGCTTCCTGAAGGAGGCTGTGCGAGTCGTCGCGGGATCCGGTGTCCACGCCAATGGCGCGGTCCACGGGCCTGGTCTGGGCCGCCAGGGCCGAAAGGGTTCTGGGCAGATAGGCACTGCCGTTGTGGGCGACCACAACGGCAGTGACATGGACATCCTGAAGAATTAGATTGCTCGCTTCCTTAGCCGCCGGCGCTCACGCTCGGAAAGGCCTCCCCAGATGCCGAACCGTTCGTCATTGGCCAGCGCATACTCCAGGCACTGGGACCTGACGTTGCAGGCACCACAGACCTTCTTCGCATCGCGGGTGGAGCCGCCCTTTTCCGGGAAGAATGCTTCCGGATCCGTCTGGGCGCACAATGCGTCCGTCTGCCAGCCAAGTTCGCCCTCGTCGTCGAAGTCCTGCTGGAGCGGAAGTCCAATCCATACCGGCTGGGCGGTACCGGGCGCTGCCAGCTCCATGGGCGGATCCAGGTCGTCTTCCGGCTCGGCGCCGCCGTCAAGGAGGGCCTCGTGTGCCGCAAGGAACGCGGTGGCCTGGTCCTCGAGGATGCTGCCGGAATTCCTGTTGTACCGCTCTGCGGCATCAGGATCGGCGGGGTCAACATACCAATCACTCGGCACCCCCCGCGCACGGTATTTTGCCGTTGCCTGACCGGCCACGACGGCATCTTCCTGGATACGCTCTGCTTGCCCCACGGCGACCCTCCTGATGTTTCAGCCACTGCCTGGATACGTGGACACTCGGTTGTGTGCCGGTATTTACGCAATTGCTTTAGTTACCTAATTACACGTGTGTAACTAGGGCGAGTCAAGCCGTTGCCGGGATAATAGACAGTCCAACCTGGGAAGTTTGCGCACGCCACGCCCGGGATTTCCATTCACCCGGGCGTGGCGGATGCCGCGGGGTGCCGACAAGGGCCAAACAGGCCGCAAATTCTCCGGATCCGCGGGGAAAATACCCGGTCCCCGCCGAAATAGCAAGCACGCTTAGCAGTGTGTGTGATTATTATCACCCTGGGAGCCGGCAGGAAACTGCCGCCAGGAAATGGGCACCGCCGGGAGACCCGGGAAGGTGGCAGGATGAAGCCATGACGACAATCCCCGCCATAGACCTGATGGGTACCCTTCGCTCCGGAAATTCCACGGCACCCCGCCTGACCTGGTACGGGCCCGACTCGGAACGGGTGGAACTGTCGGGACGGGTCTTGGACAACTGGGTGGCCAAGACCAGCAACCTGTTGCAGGACGAGCTGGATGCGGAGCCGGGCATGCGCCTGCGGCTCGCGCTGCCGGCCCATTGGAAGGCTTTGGTCTGGGCCCTGGCCGGGTGGCAGCTTGGACTGGAAACCGTGCTCGACGGCGGCCCGGCAGATTTCCTGGCCACGGACGATCCCGCCGGCGCCGGGGAACAGGACGACGCCGTTATTGCAGTTGCGCTACCCGCCCTGGCCATGCGCTGGACCGGGGAGCTTCCCGCCGGCTGCCTTGACTACGCCGCGGAGGTGCGGTCCCACGGGGATGTGTTCATGCCGCACGCCGACCCGGATCCTTCAGCCTGCGCGCTCCGGACGCACGATGGGCGAACCATCCTGCACAGCGAACTGACCAGCAGTTTCGCCCTGCCGCACTCGGAAGGAGCCAGGGTGCATGTTGCTGCAGACCAGGGACTGGAATCCGCGTTGGCCAACGCGCTGGGGGCCTGGCGGCAGGGCGGCTCCGTGGTGCTGACCCATCCTGACGTGGCGCTTACCGACAAACTGCTCGCAGACGAACGGATCCACGGCAGTTAATCAGGTTGCACAGCCTAGGCCTGCGGACCGCCGTCGGCCGGGGTGGGAGCCGGGCGTTCAGCGGCATGTGCGTGCTCCCTGTGCGGGTGGGCTTCGATGATCTCGTGGTCGTGGGAGAACTCCGGCTCCTGGTCCAGTTCCTCGTTGAACACCAGGAAGCGGTACGCGAAGAAGCGGACCACCGTGGCGACCAGGATGCCGGCCACACCCGCCAGGAACAGCAGGTTCTTGTCGTCGATGCCCATCCAGTATTTGGCCAGTGCCGTGAATCCGGTGGAGATACCGATGCCAATGCCATTGATGATGGCGAACATGACAAATTCGCGGAGGATGTTGGCCTGGCGGCGGTGACGGAACGTCCAGAAACGGTTCGCCACCCATGAGAAGACGGTAGCGACAGTGGCACCCACAAAGCGGGCCTTCGCCTCGCTGTCCGACATGGGACCGTGCATCAGGTAATACGTCAGCCCGTTGTCGATGACGAACGCCACACCGCCCACCGCACCAAATTTGGCCACCTCGCGCCAGAAGAGTGAGGCGAGTCCCCGGATACGATCTGAAAGTGCGCTAAACATGACCCTCCATGGCCGTCCGAACTGTGGGCCACACGGCCAAATGCCCATTTTAGCCCCCAAAGCCTTGAGCATGTGTTGCCGGCCAGCAGACCGGGTAGCCCAGCGGCGTAAAATCTGCGTCCCCCGCCGGGCGGGAAAAGCGGGATCGGGCCCCTCTTCGGTAGGCTGGCAGATGTGACTTTCCCAGTGATAGGCGTGGTTGGCGGCGGCCAGCTCGCGCGAATGATGGCCCCTGCCGCTACCGCACTCGGCTTTGAACTCCGCGTCCTGGCCGAGGGCGACGACGTTTCCGCAGTGTCGGCCGTACCGGCCACGCCGGTGGGCGATTACAAGGACCTGCAGACGCTCCTGGAATTTTCCAAGGGCCTGGACGTGATGACGTTCGACCACGAGCACGTGCCGACGGACCACCTTCGAGCCCTCCTGGAGGCCGGAGTCAACGTCCAGCCCGGACCGGACGCCCTGGTCCATGCCCAGGACAAACTGGTCATGCGTGCCGCCATCGACCGGCTGGAACTGCCTAACCCGGCTTGGGCGTCGGTCGCGGACGTGGACGCGCTGGTCCGCTTCGGCGACCAAACCGGTTGGCCTGTCGTGTTGAAGACCCCACGGGGCGGCTACGACGGCAAGGGGGTCCGGATCGTGGGCTCAGCAGACGAGGCCGCTGAAGCCGCGGACTGGTTTGCCGCCATGAGTCCCCTGCTGGCAGAGGCGAAAGTCGAGTTCACCCGCGAGCTCTCCGCCCTCGTGGCACGCACGCCCGACGGCGAGGCACGGGCCTGGCCGGTGGTCCACACCATCCAGGTGGACGGTGTCTGCGACGAGGTGATTGCTCCCGCGCTGGACATTCCGCTGGAGGTTGCTGCCGCCGCGGAGGACGCCGCCCTGCGCATCGCCGCCGAGTTGGATGTGACCGGCGTCCTTGCCGTGGAACTCTTCGAAACACCGGGCAGCGGCGCCGGATTCCTTATCAACGAGCTGGCCATGCGTCCGCACAACACCGGCCACTGGACCCAGGACGGTTCAATTACCAGCCAGTTCGAACAACATCTTCGCGCCGTCCTGAACCTGCCCCTGGGCGCCACCGATGCGCTGGCGCCCGTCGCGGTCATGAAGAACTTCCTGGGCGGGGACAACCAGGACCTGTACTCCGCCTACCCCATGGCTCTTGCCGCCGAGCCGGCCGCCAAAATCCACTGCTACGGCAAATCAGTGCGGCCCGGACGTAAGATCGGCCACGTCAACCTGCTGGGATCGTCAACCGCGGAAGTCGACGCGGTGCGCCGGCGGGCCACGGCCGTGGCAGGCATCATCCGTGATGGACGGGTTGGCACCGAAGAACCTTCCGCAATATTCGAGGAGAATGCATGAGCGCCGAAGCAACCACAGCCGCCGGTTCCGGCGCTGGTCCCCTGGTGGGGCTGGTCATGGGCTCCGACTCGGACTGGCCCGTCATGGAGGCTGCGGCCGACGCCCTGGCCGAGTTCGGCATCCCCTTTGAAGCGGACGTCGTATCGGCCCACCGGATGCCCACCGAGATGATCCGGTACGGCCAGACCGCCCACGAACGCGGCCTGCGGGTCATCATTGCCGGCGCAGGCGGCGCCGCCCACCTGCCGGGCATGCTCGCCAGCGTCACGCCGCTGCCCGTGATCGGCGTTCCCGTTCCCCTGAAGACCCTTGACGGAATGGACTCCCTGCTGTCCATCGTCCAGATGCCGGCCGGCGTGCCGGTTGCCACGGTATCCATCGCAGGGGCGCGGAACGCCGGGCTCCTGGCCGTACGGATGCTGGCCTCCGGCACAGATGAGCTTGCCTCTTCATTGCGGGCGGACCTCCTGGATTTCGCCGCCGACCTCAACGCCGTCGCCTCCCGCAAGGGGGCCAGCCTGCGGCAAAAAGTCAGCGAAGTCTTCCCCGGCGACTCAAGCGCTCTCCGGGGCAGCCGTTAGGGCGGCGGGCATGGCCAGCAGCAGCAGCGTGCTCCACACCGGCTCCGGCGCCTCCATGACGGACCCGGTACGCTATCCGGTCAGTGCTTCCCCCGCGGTCCGTACCAAGCGTGCGTTCGTGCTGGTCCTGTTGACGCTCCTGGTACCGGGCAGCGCGCAACTCGTCGCCGGGGACCGGAAGCTGGGGCGGACTGCCCTGCGCGTAACGCTCTGCGTGTGGGCGCTCCTGGTACTGACAGTGGCCATGCTGCTGCTCAACCGGAGCCTGGTCATCAATATCCTCACCAACCCGATCACGTCGATGGCGCTGGTGGTCCTGCTGTCGGCGCTGGCGCTCGGCTGGGCCTTCCTCTTCCTGAACACCCTCCGGCTCATCCGGCCTGTCCTGCTGGCTCCGCGGGCGCGTCCCGCCGTCGGCATCGCCCTGGTGCTCGCGCTGGTGATGGGAAGCGGCTCTCTGGGCTACGCCGCCTACCTGCTGAACGTGGGCCGCAACGCCATCGGCAACATCTTTTCCTCCGGCCCGGCCATGGAGCCCGTGGACGGACGCTACAACTTCCTCATGATGGGCGGCGACGCCGGCGACGACCGCACCGGACGCCGGCCGGACAGCCTCTCCATCCTGAGCGTGGACGCCCAGACGGGGCAGACCGCCATCATTTCGGTCCCCCGGAATTTCCAGAATGCACAGTTCAGCGCCGGCTCCCCCATGCGCGCCCTCTACCCTGACGGGTACAACTGCGGCGACGAATGCCTGATCAACGCCATCAATACCGAGGTCACCAACGAACACGCCGACCTCTACCCCGGCGTGGCAGACCCCGGCGCCCAGGCCACCATGGAGGCCGTTTCCGGCACCCTGGGCATGCAGATCCAGGCCTACGTCCTGGTTGACATGGAGGGCTTCTCGACGCTCATCGACGCCATGGGGGGTATCCGGATCAAAGCCGGGGGCTGGGTTCCCATGAGCGGCTATTTCGACGAGGCCACCAAGACCCACGGCATGCCGCTGGGATGGATCCCCGCCGGAGACCAGACGCTCAACGGCGCCCAGGCACTCTGGTACGGGCGCTCCCGCGAGTACGTGGACGACTATTCCCGCATCCAGCGCCAGCAGTGCGTACAGCAGGCCATGTTGAAGCAGCTGGATCCGGCCACCCTGCTGTCCAAGTTCGAGGACATCGCCCGGGCCGGAACAAAGGTGGTGGAGTCCAACATCTCCTCCGCCCAGCTGGGCAGTTTCCTGGACCTCGCCATCAAGGCGAAGGGCAAGGACGTCAAGCGGCTCACCATCGGACCGCCCGACTTCGACCCCTCGTTCTCCACCAACCCTGACTTCGACCAGATCCATGAGCGCGTGGACCAGCTGCTGGCATCAGCATCCGCCAAGGGTGCCCAGTCGGCCGGAATTCCCGACGACGGGATCACGGTTCCCCAGGCCGGCGCCGGCCACGTCCAGGCGGGCGGGGCCGTCCCCGCCAGTCTGCCCGCCGCGGGCAATGCCGCCCAGCAGCCCTCGCCGTCGGACTTCACCCCCGTGACCACGACGCCCGACGGGGAGCCGATCACCGAGGAGATGCTGACCCAGCTCAAGCTCGCGGGCGACGAAGAGGCCATCCGCCAACTCGTGGCGACCAACGGACAGTGCGCCCCGCTGTAACCTTCAGCCCCATCGGGCCAAACACCCAGTGCCCAGCCATCAGGGCCACACATCTGCCCACCCATAAGGAACGGAACGGTTTTGTACGAGATTGAGAACGTCCTCCGGGACTACGCCTGGGGTTCGACGACGGCCATCGCCTCGCTGCTGGGCCGTCCCGAGTCAGGGCGCCCGGAGGCCGAGCTGTGGATCGGGGCACACCCTGACTCTCCCTCGGTGGCCCACCTGCCCGAGGACGGGTCCCGGAGCCCGCTCGATGCCCTCATCTCCTCTGACCCTGAGCATTTCCTGGGCGCTGAATCCGTCTCCGCGTTCGGCCCCCGGCTGCCGTTCCTGGCCAAGCTCCTGGCGGCAGCCCAGCCGCTCTCGCTCCAGGTCCACCCGAGCCTGGAACAGGCGCGGGAGGGGTTTGCGCGCGAAAACGAGGCCGGGATCGATCCCCATGCCGCCCACCGGAACTACAGGGATGACAACCACAAGCCGGAGATGATCCTGGCACTCACGCCTTTCGAGGCGCTGTGCGGGTTCCGGCCGGCTGCGGAGGCCCGGAAGATTTTGCAGCACGTTGCGGCTGCCTTCCATGGCGGCGGACAGGCGCCGGAGCTGCTCCGGGCCCTTCTTGACGACCTCGACGGTCCGGATGAGGGTGCGGCGCTCCGCCGGGCCTTCGAACGGCTGATCACGGGCGGCACGGACGTGGCAGAGGAAACGGCCCTGGTGGTGGCAGCCCTGGTGTCCGGGGCTCCGCTTGAGCCATACCAGGCAGAGCTGGGTACCGCCATCAGCCTCAACGAAAAGTACCCCGGCGATCCCGGCGTCCTGATTTCGCTGCTGCTGAACAGGATCTCACTGAAGCCGGGCCAGGCGGTCTACCTTCCTGCCGGGAACGTGCACGCGTACCTGCACGGGCTGGGCGTGGAGGTCATGGCTTCCTCGGACAACGTCCTGCGCGGCGGCCTGACGCCCAAGCACGTGGATGTGCCCGAACTCCTGCGCACCATCGACTTCCATCCCGTGGCCGTGCCGATGCTGGACGCCGAAAAGACGGTGCTGGACCAGGACATCTTCCGCCCGCCGTTCCGGGAATTCCAGCTGCAGCGCATCGAACTGGGCCCTGACGCCGGTCCCGTTCCACTGGCCCAGGCCGGACCGGCCGTGATCATCGTGGTGGCAGGTGACGTGTACCTCGACTCCCCCAAGGGGGACCTGCAGCTGTCGCGCGGCGGCAGCGCATTCATCGCCGCTGCGGAAGCTCCGGTCAACGTCCACCGGGCGGCAGGCAGCGACGGCACGGCGCTGGCATTCGCGGTGACCACCGGTCTTTAGCAGGGCCGCGCCGGCAACAACAAAGGGCGACGGCGGCACCCACCCGGGTGCCGCCGTCGCCCTCCTGTCATAGTGCGGTCAGCTGGCCGGCCGCAGCTTCCGGACCAGGGGCACGACACGGCCAGCTGCGGTCTTCACCAGCCGGCGCCCCTGCTGGAGGCCCTTGCGGGCCAGCGGCATGGCTGTGGCGTATGCGGGGTAGAACGGCGACAGCGGCCTGTCCCAGGTGCCCAGCAGCATGTTTTCGTGTTTGGCGAACTGCTTCTTGAAGTCGGAAATGCCGTCGTTGAGCAGGCCGTTGAAGTCGTACCGGCTGCAGCCGTCCCCGCGCATGGACTGCAGGGCCGCCCACTTCACGCCGTAGTTCACGCGCTGCTTCTGCCCCTCGGCAGAGACCCCGCCGTAGAGCTCGAACGCGGTGGCACCGCTGCGGGACAACCACGTGAAGGCAAGCATCTGCTCGCCGTCGAACGCGGCGATGATCGGTGAGGCGTCGCCGAGGTTGCGGAAGATGTCGCGGTAGTACTGGTCTTCGTGGATCCCGAAGCCCGCCCGTGCCGCAGTGTCGTGGTAAATGGCCAGCACCTGTTCCAGCTCGGAGTCGTTCTTGACCTTGCGGAATTCCACGTCGCTTCGCATGGCCTTGCGGATGTTCGCACGTGTGGACTTGGACATCTCCGCCATCAGTTCGTCGTCGGAACGGGTGAGGTCCAGGATGAGCGTGCGCGGGATGAGCACGGTGTTGGCGGACTCGCGGAAGCCGGCGGCCGCGACGGCGCCGGCAAAACCTGAGTCGCGGTCCCAGTCGGGTTCGATGCTGAGGGCCACGCCGCGGTGGCGGAGGGCAGCGTGCTCGGCCAGCCGGTTCAGGACCACCTGGGCGTTCTCCACGGAGCACATGGGACCGCGCGGAATGTAGACCAGCGCCCGGAAGGGGATGGGAAGCCTGCGGACCAGCAACTGGGCGCAGCCAATGGTTTCCTCGCCGGCCTTGACCAGGACCCTGTCCACGGACCAGCCGTGCGTTGCCTTGGTCTCGCCCCAGCCCCACAGCTGTTGCGGATGCCCCTGGAACCGGTCGACGTATTCGTCCCAAAGGGCGCGGTCAGTACAGGGCACAACAGCAGGAATCATGGCTTAAACCCTATACCAAGGCATTAACGGCAAAGCCCCGGTGCGCACGCGGCGCCCCGGGGCCCTGACATCCTGCAGTGGCTGCGGATCAGCTCTTGCGGGCGTAGCCTTCCCACTTGTCGGCGCGGTGCTCGCCATCGACGAAACGGATGGTGCCGGACTTGGAACGCATGACGATGGACTGGGTGAGGACCTTGTCCTTGGAGTAGCGGACGCCCTTCAGAAGGTCACCGTCGGTAATGCCGGTGGCGGCGAAGTAGCAGTTGTCGCTGGAGACCAGGTCGTTGGTGGAAAGCACGCGGTCGAGGTCGTGGCCGGCGTCGATTGCCTTCTGCTTTTCCTCGTCGCTGGTGGGCCACAGCCGGCCCTGGATGACGCCGCCCAGGGACTTGATGGCGCAGGCAGCCACGATGCCTTCCGGGGTGCCGCCGATGCCCATCAGCGCATCCACGCCGGTGCCGGAGCGGGCCGCGGCAATGGCGCCGGCGACGTCGCCGTCCATGATGAACTTGGTGCGTGCACCGGCCTCGCGGATTTCCTCCACCAGCGGCTTGTGGCGGTCGCGGTCAAGGATCATCACGTTGAGCTGGTTAACCTTCACGCCCTTGGCCTTGGCGATCAGGTGCAGGTTCTGCTTGACCGGCAGGCGCAGGTCCACCATGTCCGCGGCCTCGGGACCGGTGACGAGCTTTTCCATGTAGAACACGGCAGAGGGATCGAACATGGAGCCACGCTCGGCTACGGCAAGGACGGCCAGGGCGTTGTTGATGCCCAGTGCAGTCAGCCGCGTTCCGTCGATGGGATCAACGGCCACGTCGCATTCGGGGCCGGTGCCGTCGCCGACGCGTTCACCGTTGAACAGCATGGGGGCTTCGTCTTTTTCGCCCTCGCCGATCACCACAACACCGTTGAAGTGGACGGTCTGCAGGAAGGAACGCATGGCGTCGACGGCTGCGCCGTCGGCGGTGTTCTTGTCGCCGAAACCCACCCAGTGGCCGCCGGCAATGGCCGCGGCCTCGGTGACGCGGACAAGCTCAAGGGCGAGGTTGCGGTCCGGCTCGTCGTGGCCCACCGCAAGGGACGATGAAATCGTGGAGTACTTCTGGGTCATGGACGCTGGTGACACGTGAACCTCTTCTTCGAGTGGCGATCATTGAACCCGCCCGCCGGTGCAGCAGGACGGTGATTCCTCTGCTATCGATCATAGTCGCGGCACCGCGCCGAGGGCGGCCCATGACGCAACCGCGCAATGTGCACCGCAGCCCCCCTCGCGCCCCGGGACATGGCCGAATGGAAGTCCGGCTCCGGGATGGGCGACTATAGAGGGGTGAATGACATGCAGGAAGCCACCAGTCCCAGCTCCGGCCAGGCACAGCCCGAGGGCCGTTCCGGCCCCGCCGGCAGCAGTGCGGACACCCCGGTCAAGCCCGTCATTCCGGCGGCGGCCGCCAAGCGCGCCAACGCCTCCGTGATCGGCATGATCATTGCCCTGGTGCTCAGCATCGCGGCGTTCCTGCCCGTTGTCCTCATGAATCCCCAGCCCAAGGGCGATGGCTACCGGCCGGACATCGATGTTGCCTCGGTGGCACGCAACGCGGCGGATGTGGCGGGATTCACACCCATTGCCCCTGATACCGGCAATGCCTTCCGCCCCAACTACGCCCGGTGGGAAGCCGGCACGGGCAGCGGCGTGCCCACCTGGGAGGTTGGCTATGTGACCCCCAAGACGTCCTTCATCAGTTTGGTGCAGACCAGGAGCGCCAACCCCACCTGGCTCCTCCAGCAGACCAAAAACGCCCCCGTCACCGGCTCACGGAACGCCGGCGGCAAGGAGTGGGAACTGCGCGACACCGGCAAGGGTGAAAAGTCGATGGTGCTCAACTACAGGGGCAGTACCATCGTCCTCTCCGGCGCCGCGCAACTGGACGAATTCGCAACGCTCGCCGCCGCCGTCGTCAACTCCCTTGAAGGCAGTCCCGCCGTCACAGTTTCACCGTCGGGTGCGCCTACGCCGTAAGGTGGGGCCGTGACGACTAACCTGACTCCTGCACTGGCCTGGCGCCGCCTGCGCGAAGGCAACGAACGTTTCGTACAAGGCCAGTCCTCCCATCCGAACCAGAATGCCTCCCACCGCTCATCGTTGGTGGAGACACAGAACCCCTTCGCGGTGATCTTCGGCTGCTCCGATTCACGGCTCGCCGCAGAGATCATTTTCGACGTCGGCCTCGGCGACGTTTTCGTGGTCCGCACCGCCGGCCAGGTGATCGACGACGCCGTCCTGGGCTCCCTGGAGTACAGCGTCGGCGTGCTGGGTGTACCGCTGATCGTGGTGCTTGGGCACGACAGCTGCGGTGCCGTGACGGCCACCAAGGATGCCGTTGAGACCGGCGACATGCCTGCGGGGTTCATCCGCGACCTCGTGGAGCGCATCACACCCTCGGTCCTGACGTCCCTGCGGAATGACCAGCCTGAGGTCAACGACATGGTGGTGGAGCACGTCAAGCAGACATCGCAGCGGCTGGCGGACAGCTCGCGTGTGATTTCCGACGCAATCGAGGGCGGCCGCACCGCGGTCATCGGGCTCTCCTACCGGTTGGCAGAGGGCCGCGCCGACCTTGTTTCCGGAATCGGCGAGCTCTAGGACCCACGTGCCGGCGGTCCACTGGACCGCCGGCAAAGCTCCCTTAACGGTTTTCGATGGGGCGCCGGATCGCCATAAGCTAGCCCCATGACTTCCACTGAAGAGTTCCGCATTGAACATGACACGATGGGCGAAGTCCGCGTCCCCGTGAACGCACTGTACCGCGCGCAGACGCAGCGGGCAGTGGAAAACTTCCCCATTTCCGGCAAGACCCTTGAGCGAACCCACATCGAGGCGCTGGCGCGGGTCAAGAAGGCTGCCGCCCAGGCCAACGCAGAACTGGGCGTGCTCGACGGCGAGCTGGCCAAGGCGATTGCAGACGCTGCCGATGAGGTGGCCGCCGGCAAGTACGACGGCGACTTCCCCATCGACGTTTTCCAGACCGGCTCCGGCACCTCCTCGAACATGAACACCAACGAGGTACTGGCCGAACTGGCTACCCGCGCCCTGAAGGCCGCCGGCAGCGACAAGGTGGTCCACCCGAACGACCACGTCAACGCCTCGCAGTCCTCAAACGACGTGTTCCCCACCTCGGTCCACGTAGCTGCCACCTCGGCCCTGATCAACGACCTCATTCCCGCCCTGGGCTACCTTGCCGAGTCGCTGGAGCGCAAGGCTGTTGAGTTCAAGGACGTCGTCAAGTCCGGCCGCACCCACCTCATGGACGCCACCCCGGTGACCCTGGGCCAGGAGTTCGGCGGCTACGCCGCGCAGGTCCGCTACGGCATCGAGCGCATCAACGCTTCGCTCCCCCGTGTTGCCGAGGTTCCGCTGGGCGGGACCGCCGTGGGCACCGGCATCAACACCCCTGCCGGTTTCCCTGAGCGCGTCATCGAGCTGCTGGCAACGGACACCGGCCTGCCGCTGACCGAAGCCCGCGACCACTTTGAGGCGCAGGCCAACCGCGACGGCCTGATCGAGGCGTCCAGCCAGCTGCGCAACATCGCCATCTCGTTCATGAAGATCAACAACGATCTCCGCTGGATGGGTTCCGGCCCCAACACCGGCCTTGGCGAAATTGCCATCCCCGACCTCCAGCCGGGCTCGTCCATCATGCCCGGCAAGGTCAACCCGGTCATCTGCGAAGCGTCCATCATGGTCGCTGCCCAGGTCATCGGCAACGACACCGCCATCGCCTGGTCCGGCACCAACGGCGCCTTCGAGCTCAACGTGGGCATCCCGGTCATGGCCGCGAACCTGCTGGAGTCCATCCGCCTGCTGGCCAACACCAGCCGGGTCATGGCCGACAAGATGATCGACGGCATCACGGCCAATGTGGAGCGCGCCCGCTTCCTGGCCGAGGCCTCCCCGTCCATCGTCACCCCGCTGAACAAGTACATCGGGTACGAGAACGCCGCCAAGATCGCCAAGACCGCCGTCAAGGAGGGCCTGACCATCCGCCAGGCCACCGAGAAGCTCGGCTTCGTCGGCGACGGCGACGGCAAGGTTTCCGAGGCCGACCTCGAGAAGGCACTGGACGTCACCACCATGACGTCCCCCGCCCACAAGGCCTGACGAACCACCGCCCAAAAGTACGACGACGGCCGGTACCTTTCCTGCGAAAGGTGCCGGCCGTCGTCGTACTGCTATTAAGGCCTCTTTCATAAGTTGCACGGATAACTGAATAGTGCAAAACTTTACTCCATGAGTTTGAGTGCAAGTTCGGAGGGCCTCAGGGAGCGGAAACGTGCAGCCACCCGCAGCGCCATCACGTCAACCGCCCGCGCCATGACCGCCGAGCGGGGCCTCAACGGCTACACCGTGGAGGAAGTGTGCGACGCCGCCGGAATATCGCGCCGCACCTTCTTCAACTACTTCCCCACAAAGGAAGACGCCATCATCGGGCACGCCGAAGACGACATCCCGGCCGAAGCCATCGACGAGTTCGTTGCCGGCGGAGCAGACTCTCCCGCCGGCGAAATCTCCCCCACACTCTTTCGCGACCTCATCCGGCTCTCGCTCCGCCTGGCCGAGGGCATGTCAGCCTCCGAAGAGGAAACCCGGCAGCTGATTGGCGTCGTCCACAAGGAGCCCCAGCTCATCCTCCGCATCATTGGCGTCACGGAGCAGCGCGAAGCCCAGTTCGCCATGGACGTGGCCCGCCGCGAAGGAGTGGCCCCCGACCACCCCGTGGTGCAGATGGCCGTAGTGCTGCTCAGTACCATCGCCCGCAAGAGCAGCATGGCCTACTTCTCCGACGGCAACACCCGCAGTTACCCGGACCTGCTGCTGGCGAACATCTCCGCAGCCAGCGTCCTGTTTTCCCAACCCTTCGATATCCCGGACACTGCCGCAAAAGGACAACCATGAGCACCGCCACCACCAAGGCACCGGCAGGACCCCTGCTGCTGACGCAAAAACGCATCTGGATTATCTTCTCCGCACTGATCGCGGGCATGCTCCTCTCCAGCCTGGACCAGACCATCGTTTCCACCGCCATGCCCACCATCGTGGGCAAGCTGGGCGGCGTGGAGCACCAGGCGTGGATCACCACCGCCTACCTGCTGGCCACCACCATCGTGATGCCCATCTACGGCAAGTTCGGCGACATCCTGGGCCGGCGCAACCTCTTCCTGGTGGCCATCGCGCTCTTCACCCTGGCATCTGTTGGATGCGCACTGGCCACCGACTTCTGGGGCTTCGTCATCTTCCGCGCCATCCAGGGCCTGGGCGGCGGCGGCCTCATGATCCTGTCCCAGGCGATCATCGCCGACATCGTTCCCGCCAAGGAGCGCGGCAAATACATGGGCCCGCTCGGCGCCATCTTCGGGCTCTCCGCCGTAGCCGGACCGCTGCTGGGCGGCTTCTTCGTGGACCACCTCACCTGGGAATGGGCCTTCTATATCAACATCCCGGTGGGCCTTGCGGCCTTCGCCATTGCCTGGTTCGCCCTGACCCTTCCCAACAAGAAGGCAGAAAAGCGGATTGACGTGCTGGGCGTTGTGCTGCTGTCCGCGGCCACCACCTGCCTGATCTTCTTCACCGACTTTGGCGGCAAGAAGGACGAGGGCTGGGATTCACCCCTCACCTGGGCCTTTGGTGCCGGCCTGCTGGTTTCCGCCGCCGCTTTCGTGATGGTGGAGCGGCGGGCTGATGACCCCATCATTCCGCTGAGCCTGTTCCGGAACCGGATCTTCATCAATGCCACGGCCATTGGCTTCACCCTTGGCCTGGGCATGTTCTCCGCCATCGCGTTCGTCCCCACCTTCCTGCAGATGTCGTCCGGCACGTCGGCAGCCGAATCCGGTTTGCTGATGCTGCCGATGATGGCAGGCCTGATGGGCACGTCCATCTACTCCGGTATCCGGATCTCCAGGACCGGAAAGTACAGGATGTTCCCCATCCTCGGTGCCGTGCTCACCATGGCCGCCATGCTGTGGATGACCACGCTTGCCGCCAGCACCCCCATCTGGGTGATCTGCGTCCAGCTGTTCCTGTTCGGGGCCGGCCTCGGCCTGATCATGCAGGTGGTGGTCCTGGTGGTCCAGAACTCCGTTCCGGCCGACCAGATCGGCACCGCCACCAGCACCAACAACTACTTCCGCGAGGTGGGCGCAGCATTGGGCGTGGCGGTGTTCGGCTCGATCTTCACCACCCGCCTTTCGGAGGCCTTGACCAACGCTTTCACGGGGGCAGGTGCTACCGCTGAGCAGGCCGGGCAGTCCACCCGGACCCTGGACCCGCAGGCACTGAACCAGCTCCCGGAGCAGCTGCGTGACGCCATCGTAAATGCCTACGCCGACTCGCTGGCACCGGTGTTCTGGTACCTGCTCCCCTTCATCGCCGCGGCACTGCTCCTGGCCCTCACGCTGAAGCAAATTCCGCTCTCGGACACGGCCGGGATGGTGGCCCGCGGCGAGGCAGTGGGCGGCGAAGAAGCCGAGCGGCTCGCCGCCCACTGCCTCGCCGCGGCTCCCGCAGGCGCCGCCGGCACTAAGGCGGACACTGGACGGGACACTGATTATGACGCAGGTGGGCGCGGGGACCACGTGAAGGACGACGACGGCGAGCTGGTTTCGCCGGGCCGCTGACCGCCGTCGGATACCCGGTTTTTCAGGGCTCGAAGTGGACGGCTCCGGAGGGCGCCAGTGCCTGGCGGATGCTGGTGAGGTGGCCGGGCATGAGTTCGGGAAGGTCGTCCATGCTGAACCAGCCAACAGCCAGGGATTCGTCGTCATTGACCTTGGCTTCGCCGGAGACGTAACGGCACAGGAACACCACGTCCAGGAACTCGCAGATGTCACCGTTGGGATAGGTAACCGGCCCCACCGCGCCCACGGACACCACACGTTCCGCTTCGGCCACCACAGCTGTTTCCTCGAAGATCTCCCGGATGAGCCCCCGTGCAGGCTGCTCCCCCGGGTCCAGCATGCCGCTCACCAGCGCCCACTGCCCGTTGTCTGCCCGCTGGGCCAGCAGGATACGGCCCGCATCGTCCACCACGACACCCCGCACCCCGGGGACCCAGATGGGGTCGTTGCCGATCTTCTCGCGCAGCTTCAGGACGTATTCAGGTGCAGGCATACCGCCAGCCTATCGAACAGCCCGGGCAACATCGCAGGCAGCTCACGCGGGCAGCAGCATCGCGGCGGCGGCGCCGGCGAGCATGAACGGGCCGAACGGGATGGCGGACTTCAGGGTGCCCCGCCGGGCCGCCAGCAGGGCCAGTGACCACAAGCCGCCCAGCAGGAACGCCAGGAACGTGCCCGCGAACAGATGGCCCCAGCTGAGGTAGCCAAGGTACATTCCCAGCACTCCCGCCAGCTTGACGTCGCCAAACCCCATCCCCGGCGGATAGATGAACCGGAGGACAAAATAGAACAGCCACAGGATCGCGGCGCCGGCCACAACGCGGAGGGCAGGGATGGCCAGGATCCCGCCGGTGTTCCCTGCAGTCGGCATGGGACCGGCCCAGGCAACCGCGGCCGCCGCCAGGAGGAGCGCACCGGCCACCGCATAGGACGGGAAGACGATCCTGTTGGGCAGGAGGTGGTGCCGGACGTCGATAATGGTGAGCCGGACCGCCATCACCGCGAAGTAAAGGCAGGCCGCCAGTACCAGCCAGAAGGCCAGCGGGGTGTGCTGCCAGAGTTCGCCGAGTCGTCCGATCACCCCTCGGATGCTACTGGATCCACCATTCCGCCCGTAGCACCCCCGCGTAAAATGTGGATATGTCGACCTGGGACTCCCGGCGCCGGGCGGTTCCGGGCCCTCCTTCCGTCCCCGCGGACCTGGCCGCGATGTTCCGGAACCTTTGCCGGTCTTCCCCCTGGAAGTGGCAGGCGCTGCGTTTTGAGTACTGGGACCAGGCCTTTGCGTCAGCTCCCACGCCCGGTGCACCCTTCGTCCGTGCGTGGCTCCGCCGGCCGGGGGCGCTCCGCCTTGAAAGCCCCGAGGGCCTGGTCCTTCACAGCACCACAGGCATCAATGACTCCCGCGACGGCATCTACGTCAGCGCCACCCGTAAGTCCTGGCTGCTCCCTCCGCACCTGGTCACACCCGTGTACGACGACGCCGGACTGGTCCGCCGCCGGCCGGAAGCCGCCTACGGCGAGCCCGGGTTCGGAAATGGACGCTTTTCAGCCGCCCTGGACCCCGTGGAATTGGCCGGGAACGCCCCCGTGCCCATCGAGTTCCCGGGCAGCAACGCCCTGGACATCCGGGACACCCGCTTCGCCGAGCACGAAGGCCGGCCGGTTTTGGAGGCGGTGGTGGCCCCCAGCGCCGCCTACCGCCCGGGCGATCCTGCCGCCCCCCTCTGCCTTCCCGGAAGTTCACTCCTGCGGGTGGACATGGGTACCGGCGTCTGCGTATCCAGCCAGTCACTGGAGCAGGAAACCGGGGAGTATGGCCACTGGATCCGGATCCTCGCCGTGGATGAGTACATGCTCGATGACCTCTTCCTGGCACAGTCCATGAATCTCACCGACGTCCGCCGGCACATCAGCTGGGACATCGCCGCCAAGGCGTGACAACCCCGCATGCCACCGATCGGCTAGGCTTCGCGGATGACTACCCTGGGCTCCATCTGGCCGCTGTTCGACCTCACGCTGTCCACGCCGCGGCTGGAGCTGCGCCCCATCACCGACCAGGACATCCCCGCGGCCGTGGCGGCGGCCCGGGGCGGAATCCATGACGCCGGCAGGAACCCCTTCAGCACTCCCTGGACCGAGCTGCCCGACGAGGAGTTGGGCCCCAACATGGCCCGCTGGTACTGGCGCTGCCGGGCCGAATGCACGCCCGAAAGCTGGACGCTGCTCCTCGGCATCTGGCACGAAGGCCAGTTCGCCGGCTGCCAGGACGTTGGAGCCAAGGACTTCGCGGCCCTCAGGACAGTCACCACCGGATCCTGGCTCAAGCAGTCCGTTCAAGGCCGCGGCCTGGGCAAGGAGATGCGTGCCGCCGTCGTCCTTTGGGCCTTTGACTGGCTGGGGGCAGAAGTCGCCGAATCCGAGGCAGCCATCTGGAACAGCGCCTCCCTTGGCGTGTCCCGCTCCCTCGGCTACGAACTCAACGGCACCACCCGCAAAGCCTGGGGCCCCAAAATCGAAACACTCCAGCACGTCCGCGTCACCCCGGAGACCTTCAAGCGCCCCGACTGGGAGCTGAAAGTAGAAGGCCACGAGGCTGTGGCCAAGTTCCTCAAGGTCACCTGATTGCCTTACCGTGGCAGGATTCGTCCGCCCCGAGTCCTTCGCCGTCGCTTAGACACCTCCCGACGCATTGCTCCGTTCGGCGATGCGCTCCTCCACGAAGGACTCGAACCGGACGTGTGCCAGGGCGCGCCTTCTGAACACCTCCGGTAGGGATCCCGCTCGAGCGGGGCTGCGGTCCTTCTCGTAGGAGCGCATCGCGACGCATCGGCCGCCGGAGGTCGCCCAGCGACCGGAGACGGCCCTATGCGTTGTGTCTAAGCGACGGAGAAGGGCCGTGGCCCCGCGAAGCCAACCACTGCCACGCACGAAAAGGGCCGTGGCGGGACGAACCCGGCCACGGCCCTCAGCGAGGTGTCGCTAACCTTCCAGAAGTTCGGTGACCAGGGCGGCGATGGGCGAGCGTTCGGAGCGGGTCAGGGTGACGTGGCCGAAGAGGGGGTGTCCTTTCAGGGTTTCGACGACGGCGGCGATTCCGTCGTGGCGGCCGACCCGCAGGTTGTCCCGCTGGGCGACGTCGTGGGTGAGGACGATCTTGGAGTTCTGGCCGATGCGGCTCATGACCGTCAGGAGCACGTTCTTTTCGAGGGACTGTGCTTCGTCGACGATCACGAAGGCGTCATGCAGGGAACGTCCGCGGATGTGGGTGAGGGGCATGACCTCGAGCATGCCGCGGTCCATGACCTCCTCCACTACTTCCTGGCTGACCAAGGCCCCGAGGGTGTCGAACACGGCCTGCGCCCAGGGGTTCATTTTCTCGGACTCCGAACCTGGCAGGTAGCCCAGTTCCTGTCCGCCAACCGCGTAAAGGGGCCGGAAGACGATCACTTTGCGGTGTTCGCGGCGTTCCAGCACCGCCTCGAGGCCGGCGCAGAGGGCAAGGGCAGACTTGCCGGTGCCGGCGCGGCCACCAATGGAAACGATGCCGACGGCGGGATCCATCAGCATGTCGATGGCCAGCCTCTGCTCGGCGGACCGGCCGTGGAGGCCGAACACGTCGCGGTCGCCCTTGACCAGGCGCACCTGCTTGTCGGCGCCCACCCGGCCGAGCGCGGAGCCGCGGTTGGACAGCAGGACCAGCCCGGTGTTGACGGGCAGCTCGGCGGCCGCGGGGATGAAGACGGGCTCGTGGCCGTACAGGGTGGAAATCTCCTGTTCGTCCGCTTCGATTTCGGCAACACCCGTCCAACCGGAGTCCTTGACCAGTTCGTTGCGGTACTCGTCGGCGGTAAGTCCCATGGCGGACGCCTTGACCCGCATGGGCAGGTCTTTGGACACGACGGTAACGTTGCGTCCTTCGTTGGCAAGGTTTTTGGCGACGGCGAGGATGCGGCTGTCGTTGTCCCCGCTGCGGAAGCCCAACGGCAGCACCTCGGACGAGATGTGGTTGAGTTCCACCATCAGGGTCCCGCCCTCGTCGCCGATGGGAAGGGGCTGGTTCAGGCCGCCGTGCTTGACCCGGAGGTCGTCCAGGAGCCGCAGGGCTTTCCGTGCGAAGTAGCCGAGTTCGGGGTCATGCCGTTTGGCCTCGAGTTCGGTGATGACCACGACGGGAACCACTACCTCATGCTCGGCAAACCGCAGGAGTGCGCGCGGATCCGAGAGGAGGACGGAGGTGTCGATGACGAAGGTGTGGATGTCGGCTTCCCTTCCGGAGACAGCAAAACCGGCCGCAGCATCAGTTGCTGCGCCGGTTTCAGAGGTAGCTCGCTCGGCGCGAGAGGTAGCTTTTCCACCCAGTCCAAACAGGACCTCGGGCAGTTGTTCAGAAGTAGCCACATCGACTCCAGCCCCGGGCGCCAGCCCGGAATTGTTATTGGTGAGGCGGCTCGGCCAAGAGGCCGGGTCCGGCCTCCCATACAACCGGTGCGATGTTTCGCTCCATGTACTGGCCTCCCCGATCAGCCGGCGGTATTGCCTGCTGATGGATATAACGTAAATCCACCCGGGGTAATTTCCGCAACCATTACGCGGCGATTTCTCTTGCAGGTGTGTGAACTTGTTATGAACCGGGGGTTTCAGGTGCCAAAGCGCCGCTGGCGGCCGGCGTAGTCGCGCAGGGCGCGCAGGAAATCCACTTTGCGGAAAGCAGGCCAGAGGGCCTCGCAAAAGTAGAACTCGCTGTAGGCGCTCTGCCACATGAGGAAGCCGGATAGCCGCTGCTCCCCCGACGTCCTGATCACCAGGTCCGGATCCGGCTGTCCGCGCGTGTACAGGAAGCGTGAGATGTCATCAACGCACAGGTCATCGGCAAGCTTGGAGATGTCCATGCCCTTGGCGACGGCGTCGTGCAGGAGTTCCCTGACGGCGTCGACGATTTCACGCCGGCCCCCGTAGCCCACCGCCACGTTGACATGGATTTTTTCCCGGACGGGTGTCCTGGCGGTGAGCTTGTTAAGGCGCTCGGCCAGGTAGTCCGGGAGCAGTTCAGGTGCGCCCATGGCGTGTACCGAGATGTTGGCGTCCTCGTCCAGCCGGTCCAGGGTGTTGGCGATAATGCCCATCAGGAGGTCCAGTTCCTCGCTGGAGCGGTTCATGTTGTCCGTGGACAGCATGTAGAGCGTCACCACTTTTACACCGAGTTCCTGGCACCAGCCGAGGAATTCGTGGATTTTGTCCGCCCCGGCCTGGTGGCCCTGGCTGGTGGGTGCGTTGAACTGCTTGGCCCAGCGGCGGTTGCCGTCCACCATGACGCCGATATGGCGGGGGATCCGGTCGCGGGGAAGGTCCCTAAGCAGCCGGCGTTCGTAATAGCCATAGAGGAACCCGGGCAACTCCACGCGTCCACTCACCTGACTTTCCTGCCGTACGTACATCCACATCCTAGGCTACCGCCCGTGGCCGGCTGGCACGGCCAGTACCCCGGGAACATCAAAGCAGGGATGTTACCCGCGGGTAACTTACCGGCCCGTAAGTTATTCTGTTGGCATGAACAGCGACTCTCCGCACGCCTCCCGGGACCCCCAGCCGGAGGAGCGGAACACCGCCGCGGAACCAGGGCCCAGCGCCATGGATGACGCCGCCGTCCGCCTCGCGGAACTACTGATGATCAAGCCCAAGTGGCGGGGGTGGATCCACACGGTCACGGCCCCGCTCGCCCTTGCCGCCGGGATTATCCTGGTTGTCATTGCCCCCACCACGGACCGCCGGATCACGTCCGCCATCTACGCCGCCACAGGTGTTTTGCTCTTCGGCGTCAGCGCCGTCTACCACCGCGGCAACTGGTCCCCGCGCGTCAAGCTCGTTTTGAAGCGGCTCGACCACACCAACATCATGCTGGTGATCGCCGGCACCTATACGCCGCTGGCATGGACTCTCCTGGAACGCCAGCAGGCGGTGATCCTCCTGTGGGTCATCTGGTCCGGAGCCATCCTCGGCGTGCTGTTCCGGTTGCTGTGGACTGAAGCCCCCCGCTGGCTCTACGTGCCCATCTACATCGCACTGGGCTGCGGCGCGCTGTTCTACCTGCCGCAGTTCTTCCAGGCAAGCATCCCGGCGGCCGTGCTGATCTGCGTGGGCGGCGTCCTCTACATTGCGGGCGCAATTTTCTACGCGCTGAAGAAGCCAAATTTCAGCTACCACCACTTCGGCTTCCACGAACTATTCCATGCGTTCACCGTGCTCGCCTTCGCGGCACACTTCGCGGCGATCGCCATGGCAGTCCTCGACTAGAACCCCTTCACTCCGGAGCCGGCCCGGCCGAAGGGACAGCCCTATTCGCGCGGCTGCGGATGTCCCCCGGCACTGCCGTTTCCGTTGGCATCGGTAGCTTCCGGAGGCGTCCCGCCGTCGCGCCCGTCCTGGACGTCCGCGGCGTCAACATCTGCGGCAGCTGCAGCGGCCAGGCGCTCTTCCTCCACCTGGGCCCGGTAGCGCACCCTGCGGATCCGACGCACCATATCCACAATGAGCAGGGCAGTCGCCACGACGAAGAACGCCGTCATGATGAACCCCAGCAGGCCCGGCGTCACCTGGTCCTCGGAAATCCCCTCCCGCAGTGTCGGAGTAGGCAGCGGGGTCGGCGTAGTGGCGAGGCTGAGGAGCAGAGATTGCACGGTTAATACCTTCTGGTGGAGCGGATGCAGCAGGAAGCGGACGGGACCGGCCGTCGCCGCGCCTGTCTTCTACGCAAGATAGAAATAGCCTGCCGTGTCTATCTTAGCCCGGCGAACAGGTCCTTCTCGGGGAGCTCGGAGGGCACCCTGGAATGGATCAGCGAATAGTCCTCCCACGGCCAAACCCGGCGCTGCATGTCGGGCGAAACGGCGAAGAAGAACCCCAGCGGGTCCACCTGCGTCCGGTGCGCGCGCAGCGCATCGTCGCGGACTTCGAAAAAGTCCCCGCAGTCAATCTGGGTGGTGGTGGGGTGCGCGGCCGGCGGCGGGGTGTGCCCCTCGGCGTCGGACTCCAGCCAGGCGGCCAGGCGCTCGGCGTACGGTGACTGCAGCCCTGCCTCCTCCAGCGCAAAGTGCAGTGCCCGGAACCGCTCAGGGCTGAAGGCGCGGTCGTAATAGAGCTTGCCTGGCTCCCATGGCTCCCCCGCCTCCGGATAGCGTTCGGGATCGCCTGCGGCCTCGAAGGCTTCCACGGCCACCCTGTGCGCCATGATGTGGTCCGGGTGCGGGTAGCCGCCGTTCTCGTCATAGCTGAGGATGACGTGCGGCTTGAAGGAACGCACCAGCCGCACCAGGGGCGCCGCGGCCTGGTGCAGGGGCAGGGTGGCGAACGATCCGGTGGGGAGCGGCGGCAGCGGGTCGCCTTCGGGAAGGCCCGAGTCCACAAATCCAAGCCACCGCTGGCGGATCCCGAGGATGGCGGCAGCCTGCTGCATCTCCAGCCTCCGGGCACCGGCCATATCCCGCTTGGGGTGGGGTTCGTCTTCCACCGCAGGATTTTGGATGTCGCCGCGGGAACCGTCGGTGCAGGTTGCCACCAGCACGTCCACACCGGCAGCCGCATACATGGCCATGGTCGCAGCACCCTTGCTTGATTCGTCATCCGGGTGGGCGTGGACCGCGAGCAGCCGCAGCGGCACCTGGGAGTTGCTGGACGCTGTCATGGAGGGGACGGCTCCTAATTCTTCTTTTGCGGCTCGTGGCAGCTTTCGGATGGTGTCGCGGGTGCGCTGCCTCGCCGGCAGCTGCAGCCGCCGCAAAGCGCCGGCGGAAAGGGAACTAAACTGGTCTGGTGACTTCCCCGGACCAGCCGGCCCGCCCCGCGCCCGCAGACACTAGCCTAGCCAATCGGTATGGTGCTAAAAAGCGCCGGCTCTCCCCTAAGGCCACCCGGGCCGCGATCGGCCTGGCGCTTGCCGCGGGAATCGGGTTCCTGGCGTGGGTGACCACATCGAATTCGCTCTCCGGAGTGACGTTCAAGGACGTGGGTTACAGCACCACCGATGCCACGCTCGCCGAGGTGGACTTCCAGGTGACGCGGGAACCGGGCAAGCCCGTGAAATGTGCCGTGAAGGCGCTGGATTCCAAGTTCGCTGTGGTGGGCTGGAAAGTGGTGGACATCCCGCCTTCGGTGGCGGATGGAACGGCCGACGGCGGCAGGACGGTGGCCCAGCGCGTCACGTTGCGCACGGAGTCGGAGTCGGTATCGGGCGTGGTGGACAGCTGCTGGATTCCAGCCGGGGCGTCCTGAGCAGTGTGACGTGGAACGCTTCCCTGTTGGGTTATCTCCAGAGGATTGACTACAATGGGGAGATACCTTTACCCCGCTGAGCTGGTTGCTGTTCCACAAGTGGCCACCGTGGCGGGGTCTTTTGCATTGTAGGACCACTAGAGGAGAAGTCCGTGTCTACCACCAACAGCGCATCTGCAGCCTGGCTCACCCAGGAAGCTTTTGACCGCCTGAAGGCAGAGCTGGACCACCTTTCCGGCGCTGGCCGGGCGGAGATCGTCCAGAAGATTGAAGCAGCGCGGCAAGAGGGGGACCTCAAGGAAAACGGGGGCTACCACGCGGCCAAGGAGGAGCAGGGCAAGATTGAGGCCCGCATCCGCCAGCTGACGGCACTGCTCCGGGATGCCCATGTGGGTGAATCGCCTGCCGATGACGGCATCGTGGAGCCCGGCATGATCGTGGTGGCCAGGATCGCGGGCGACGAGGAGACCTTCCTGCTGGGTTCACGTGAGATCGCGGGCGACTCAGACCTGGATGTCTTCAGTGAAAAGTCGCCGCTTGGCGCTGCCATCCTGGGCCACAAGGAGGGCGAGACCCTCAGCTACGTGGCGCCCAACGGCAAGGACATCAAGGTGGAGATCCTCTCCGCCAAGCCCTACGCCGGCTAGCTCCGCGCATAGCTTTGTACGCGCAGTGCTCCGTAACAGGACAGCGCGAAACCGGGAAGCGGTGGCCCTCCCCCCAGGGGACGGCCACCGCTTCCCGTTAAGGCCTTGTGCCGGGCCTACTTCAGGCCGGCTGCTATAACTTCGCCGGCATCCCAGACGCGCGCGGACGAAGCAGCAGCGCCGCCACCACGCCGCCGGCGGCCCCGCCAAGGTGCGCCTGCCAGCTCACGTATCCGGACACGAACGGCAGGGCGCCCAGGAGAATGCTGCCGTAGCCCATGAAAAGGACCACTGCGAGCAGGACCTGGCGCCAACTGCGGTTGAAGAAGCCCCTGACCAGCAGGAACGCAAAGAGCCCGAACACCAGGCCTGAAGCGCCCACGGTGATGCCGTTCCCGATCAGCCACACCGTCAGCCCGCTGCCGAGCCAGCTGAAGGCAAGGGCGGTGAGGAACACGCGCAACCCGGAGAGGAACACCAGGAAGCCGAAGACGACCAGGGGCAGGCTGTTGGAAAGCAGGTGGTTCAGGTTGGCATGCAGGAGCGGGAAGGTGAAGATGTCCAGCAGCCCGTCGGCACTCCTGGGCCGCAGGCCGAAGGTCCGGGTGAGGGCCCCCATCATCAGTGTGTTGACCACTTCGATGGCGAACAGCACAGCCACAAAGCCGCCCAGCACCACCAACCCGCCCTTCGCGCGGGACGCGATGGCCTGCCGCCCGGGGAGGCGTCCGTTGCCCGTCAGTCCTGCCAAGGCCCGTTCCTAGTGCACGACGATCGGCTGGAAACCCTCGGCACGGAGTGCGCTGAGGACCTGCTCACCGTGCTGGTGGCCCTTGGTTTCCAGGTTCACGGTGATGGAGACGTCGCCCATGCTGATGGAGCCTCCCACCCGCGTGTGGTCCAGGCCGGTGACGTTGGCATCGTTTTCGGCAATGATGCGGGCAATGGTTGCCAGTGAGCCGGGGCGGTCATCAAGCATCATCCGCACCGTCATGTAGCGGCCTGCGGCGGAGAGGCCGCGCTGGATCACCTTGAGCATCAGCATGGGGTCGATGTTTCCGCCGGAGAGCACGGCCACGGTGGTTCCCGGGTTCTCGATCTTGCCGTCCATGAGGGCTGCAACGCCCACCGCCCCTGCAGGTTCAACCACCATCTTGGCCCGTTCCAGCAGGAAGATCAGGGCGCGGGCCAGGGAGTCTTCACTGACGGTGACCACATCATCCACCAGCTCGCGGATGATGCTGAAGGGCAGCTGCCCCGGACGCCCCACGGCGATGCCGTCCGCCATGGTGGAAACCTTCTTCAGCGGCACCAGCGCGTCGGCGGCCAGCGAGGGCGGGTAGGCGGCGGCGTTTTCCGCCTGGACGCCAATGATGCGGATCTCCCGGCCCAGTTCCCTGGCGCGGGCCTTGATGGCAACGGCGACCCCTGCCAGGAGCCCACCGCCGCCCACACCCATGAGGATTGTGTCAACGTTGGGGACCTGCTCGAGGATTTCCAGGCCCACGGTGCCCTGGCCGGCCACCACGTCCACATTGTCGAACGGGTGGACGAAGACCATGCCCGTTTCGTTGCTGTAGCGCTGGGCTTCAGCGAGCGCCTCGTCCACGTTGTGCCCGTGCAGGACCACTTCGGCGCCATGGCTGCGGGTGGCGGCGAGCTTGGGCAGTGCCACGCCCAGCGGCATGTAGATCCGGGCCTTGATGCCCAGGCTCTTGGCGGCGACGGCAACGCCCTGGGCGTGGTTGCCGGCGGAGGCTGCCACCACTCCCCGCTTTTTCTCGTCCGGGGAGAGCCGCGCCATCCGGACGTAGGCCCCGCGGACCTTGAACGAGCCGGCGCGCTGCAGGTTTTCGCATTTGAAATAGACGTCGCCGCCTACCATGGTCCCCAGCGCCCGCGACGATTCCACGGGAGTGCGCGCGATAATCCCGTCAAGCAGCTTCTGCGCCTCAAGGACATCGTCCAGTGTGACGGGAAGGGTTTCAAGGATCTTCACGGACTACTCTCCTCTGGGTTCTGCCCCGATGCCTTCCGGGGAGGAATCACGGGCATCGCGGTGTTCGGCTGGAGTGCCGGACGCCGCGTCCTTCCCCGCGCCAGGTACAGACGGCGGTTCAACGTCCTTGATGGTGTTGTCCCCGCCTGCTCCGGCCGTGATGGGCTTCCCGGCAATTACCGGCACCTGTTCATGTTCCCACGTTCTTGCGGCGATGTAGCGAACAGCCGAATTTGCTACGGCCAGGATGGGTACCGAGAACAGCGCTCCGGGGATGCCGGCAAGGTAGGAACCGGCCGCAACGCTGAGGATCACAGCCACCGGGTGTAGCGAGACTGCCTTGCCCATGACCAGGGGCTGCAGGATGTGGCCTTCAAGCTGCTGGACCAGCAGGACGATGGCCAGCATGATCAGGGCGTTGATGGGGCCGTTGGCCACCAGCGCCAGCAGGATGGCCACGATACCGGTCAACAGGGCGCCCACCACCGGGATGAAGGAGCCGAGGAAGACCAGCACGCCCAGTGGAAGCGCAAGCGGGACTCCGATAATGGCGGCGCCCACGCCAATGCCGAGCGCGTCCACTGCCGCGACGAACATCTGGATGCGCGCGTAGCTGACCATGGACGCCCAGCCCCTGCGGCCGGCGCCGAAGGTGGCGGCCCGGGCTTTGCGCGGAAGCATCTTCACCAGGAACGCCCAGATCCTGTCACCTTCCAGGAGGAAGAAGATCAGGATGAACAGCGACAGCAGCATGCCGGCAGCGAAGTGCCCCGCGGTGCTGCCGAAGGACAGGGCGCCGCTGAGGATGCTGCTGCTGTTGTTCTGCAGCGCGTCGGTGGCTTCCCTGATGTACTGGTCGATCTGGGCGGCCGTGAGGTGCAGGGGGCCGGCAGAGAGCCAGTCCTGGACCTGCCGGACGCCTTCAAGGGCCTGGGAATAGAGCTCGCCGAATCCCACCGCCAATTGCCTGCCCACCAGGGCCAGGGCACCGACAATGACACCGATGAACCCGAGGACCGTCACGGCGACGGCTAGCCCAGCAGGCAGCCCGTGCCGCTTCAGCCACACCGTGACCGGGCTCAGGAGACCGGCGAGGAGGGCGGCCACCATAATCGGGATGATCAGGAGGGTGATGTGGCTGAGCAGCCAGACCAGCGTCCCCACCATCAGGAGAATCAGGCCCAGCCGCCACGACCAGGACGCCGCTATGCGGATGCCGTAGGGTATGTCCTTGTCCAGCTCACGGTCCGTCAGGACCCGCAGCGGCGCAGCGGAGGCGGGCGCCGGCGCTGAAACCGGGCGGGCCAGGGTAACGTCGTCCTCGTTAGGCGTCATATGCCAATACTTCCCCAGCTGCGGCCCGATGGGAAACTAGTCCCCCGCCGCGCCGGGCTTGTAGTCGATGCCCCATTGCATGCTGAAGGACTCCCCCGGAGCCAGCCACCGGAGACCGTCGCCGGAGTTGAACGCGTTGGCCGGTCCCGTCATCGGCTCCACCGCCAATGCACGGCTACGGCCCGGGTACACCGTGCTCACGAAGATGTGGACGTAGCGGCAGGCCTCGTCCTGCCACAGCGACACCTCCCCGCCGTCGGACGCCGCGAGGGTGTGCCGCGCCTTGCCCCCTTCGAAGCTG
Source organism: Arthrobacter sp. NicSoilB11 (assembly GCF_019977375.1). Lineage (NCBI taxonomy): Bacteria > Bacillati > Actinomycetota > Actinomycetes > Micrococcales > Micrococcaceae > Arthrobacter > Arthrobacter sp. NicSoilB11. The sequence goes on along the minus strand of NZ_AP024657.1, from coordinate 1,352,794 downwards.
AGGTCCGTCAGGGCCACGTCCACCGCCAGGTCCGCGATGTGCCGCCCGGACCGAAAATCCACATCCCCGGCTACAGGGGCCGAACTGCGGGGAATCAATCGCTCATCGGTCACCAGTTGGGTGCCGGCGGCAACGGTCAGCTGCAGTTCCTCAACCGGGGTGTCACCAAGCCGCAGGTAGGGGTGGGCGCCCAGAACGAATGGGGCGGCCGCCGCCGAGTCGTTCGTGAGGGTCTGCCTGACCTGCAGCCCCAGGTCTTCCGAAAGCCGGTACTCCACCCTGTGGCGCACCAGGAACGGATAGCCGTGCTGCGGGAAAACTGTGGCCTCCAGTGCCACGGCGTCCTGCGACTCCGCAACCGCCGCGTAGCCGGTATTCCGAAGCAGGCCATGGCTGGCGTTGTTGCGGGACACTTCGGTGATGTCCAGCTGCTGCTTCCGGCCGTCGAGGAACCAGACCCCGTCCTCCACCCTGTTGGCCCAGGGCGCCAGGGTGATGCCTGCCCCACCGGGGGCGATCTGATCATCGCCGTAGGTTTCGGTCAGCAGGACCCCGCCCCGGCTGAAGGAGCGGAGCCCTGCAGCGAGCTCCGTGACCACGGCGACGGCGTCGCCCCGGCGAAGCTCGTATTGCCGGCCGGTGGCGCAGGACAGGGCGGATGAGCGGGTGGAGGTTCCGTGTTCGGAAGAGGCTGTCATGGGCATTACCGTACATGGCACGAATGGCCCTTCCATCCCCCTTTGTTACTTTTTGTTGTTAACTATTCATTCTTGATCGTTTATGCAAGACTTTTTGTATGACAGGGATTACCAGTACCAGACTCTCCGATGGGCGGGAGCTGATCTACTTCGACGATGACAGCACCAGCACGTCACGCGCCGGGCACCTCACCACCGACCACCGCGGCCTGCCCCCTCGCGGGGAGCCGGGCGAGGTGCGCTTCGATGCCCTGACGGACGAATGGGTGGCCGTCGCCGCGCACCGCCAGGCCCGCACCCACCTGCCGCCGGCAGACCAGTGCCCCATCTGCCCCACCACGCCCGCCAACGCTTCCGAGATCCCTGCCCCGGATTACGACGTTGTGGTCTTCGAAAACCGGTTCCCCTCGCTGGGACCGGCCCTGGGGCCCGTGCCTGACAACGCCGCATGGGGAACGAAAGGCCCGGCGTACGGCCGCTGCGAAGTAGTGTCGTTCACCCCCGACCACACCGGGTCCTTCAGCGGCCTCAGCGGGGAGCGGTCCCGTACGGTGATCGAGGCCTGGGCGCAGCGTACCGCTGCCTTGAGCGCCATGGCCGGCGTCAAGCAGGTGTTCCCGTTCGAAAACCGCGGCGCGGACATCGGCGTGACACTGCATCACCCACACGGGCAGATCTATGCCTACCCCTACATCACCCCGCGGGCCGGCACCCTGGGGGCGGCCGCCCGGAAGTACTACGACGCGCAGGACGGCAGGGACACCCTGACCGGTTCCCTGCTGAGGGCCGAACGGGAAGACGGCAGCAGAATGGTCCTCGAAGGCACGCATTTCAGCGCCTATGTGCCCTTCGCGGCCCGTTGGCCGCTGGAGATCCACCTCGTCCCCCACCGCCGGGTGCCGGACCTGGCTGCACTGGGCGGAGAGGAAAAGGACGAGCTGGCACACGTCTACCTCGACCTGCTCAAGCGGGTGGATGCCCTGTACCCCACGCCCACTCCCTACATCTCCGCCTGGCACCAGGCGCCGCTGGATGACTTCCTCCGGCCGGCGGGCTACCTCCATCTTCAGCTCACCTCCCCGCGCAGGGCGGCCGATAAGCTGAAGTACCTGGCCGGCTCCGAAGCGGCCATGGGCGCTTTCATCAACGACACCACCCCCGAAATTGTGGCGGAACGGCTGCGCAGTGTTGCGGTCCCGCCGTCGTCCGTGCCTGCCGCCGCCAGGGCGGCCACCCCGGAAGGAGCTTCCGCGTGAGCACCCAGGATCCGGCCAAGGCCGCGCCCGCATCCGCACCCGCCGCCCAAAGTCTCGGCGCCCGCTTTGAACTCGAGTTCGGAGGCGCTCCCGACGGCATCTGGCAGGCACCGGGCCGGGTTAACCTCATCGGCGAACATACGGACTACAACGAGGGCTTCGTCCTCCCCTTCGCCATCGACCGCACCGCCCGGGTGGCCATCGCGGCCCGCCAGGATTCAACCGTGCGGCTCCTGTCCACGTACGGCGACCAGGGCGTGGTCACCACCACCCTCGGCACCCTGCGGCCGGGAACAGCGAAGGGCTGGACCAAGTACCCCCTCGGCGTCATGTGGGCCCTCCGGGAGCGGGGCATCACCGTTCCCGGGCTGGACCTGCTCCTGGACTCGAACGTCCCGCTCGGTGCCGGCCTGTCGTCGTCGCACGCCATCGAATGCGCCGTCGTCACGGCGCTCAACGACCTCACGGGTGCCGGGCTGTCGGCCCAGGACATGGTGCTGGCAACCCAGCGTGCGGAGAACGACTTCGTGGGTGCGCCCACCGGGATCATGGACCAGTCAGCGTCCCTTCGCGGCTCGAAGGGCCACGCCGTCTTCCTGGACTGCCGGGACCAGAAGGCAAGCCTGGTTCCTTTCGAGACCGAACCCGCAGGCCTGGTGCTCCTGGTGATTGACACCAAGGTGTCGCACTCCCACGCCGACGGGGGCTATGCGTCACGCCGGGAATCCTGCGAGCTTGGGGCGGAAGTGCTGGGGGTTAAGGCACTGCGGGACGTCGAGGTGGCTGACCTTGAGGAGGCAAGCGGCCTGCTGGATGAGGTGACGTTCCGCCGGGTGCGGCATGTTGTCACCGAAAATGACCGCGTGCTCCAGGCCGTGGAGCTTCTGGGCGGCCCCGGTCCCAGCGCCATCGGTCCCCTGCTGGACGCCAGCCATGCCTCCATGCGCGATGATTTTGAAATTTCCTGCCCGGAATTGGACTTGGCCGTGGACACCTCGCGGGCCCATGGGGCCACTGGTGCCCGCATGACCGGGGGCGGCTTTGGCGGAGCTGCGATTGCGCTGACCCCGGTGGACGCCGAGCAGAAGGTGCGCGCCGCCGTCACCCAGGCTTTTGCCGACGCCGGCTTCAAGGCGCCGGACATCTTTACCGTTTCCCCTGCCGCCGGCGCCATGCGCATTGCCTAGGGACGCCGCGGCAGCCTGATGCCGTCAGCCCTTAACGGCCGTGGGCCCCACCAGTCTGGTGGAGCCCACGGTTGTTGGTTTACGACGGCGGAAGCTGGCCGGGTGCCTAGTCGTCGCCGCGCAGGATGGCCAGCAGGCGGATGATCTCCACATACAGCCAGACGAGGGTGACGGTCAGCCCGAATGCTGCCGTCCAGGAGAAGCGCTGCGGGGCTCCGCTGCGGACCCCTTCCTCGATGCTGGTGAAGTCCATGATCAGCGAGAAGGCGGCGAGGCCTATGGCGAGCAGGCCGATGAAGACGCCCAGCGGGATCCCGAAGATCTCGACGCTGCGCAGGCCGAAGGGCTGCTGCAGGGCGCCGGTCCACATCAGCACCATGTTGACCAGGGCAAACACGGCGTAGCCGATGATGGCGATCATGAAGAACCGCATGGCCTTGGGGGTGGCCCGGACCTTGCCGCTCTTGAAGAGCACCAGGGTCACGGCAAATACGGACAGGGTACCGATGACCGCCTGCAGCCCCACACCGGGGAATTGGGTGTCAAGGATCCTGGTGAGTCCGCCGAGGAAGAGGCCCTCCAGCGCCGCGTACGCAAGGATCAGTGCCGGCGAAGGCTGCTTCTTGAAGGTGTTGACCAGGGCCAGCACGAACCCGCCCAGGGCGCCGACAATCATCAGCATTGACGCCAGCGGCAGGCCCACCGTGAGGGTGATGGCTGCGCCCACCAGCACGGCGCCGAGGCAGGCCGCGGTCTTCATGATGACGTCGTCGAACGTCATCCTGCCAGTGTCTGCGGGGCCGGCCGAGGGCTGGCTGTACATCTGCCGCAGCTGCTCGTCGGTCATGCTCTGGGGTTGCGTGCCCCAGCCCTGCTGGCCGTAGGGCTGGCGGCCGTACGGTGCCTGGCCGCCATAGGGCTGCTGGCCGTAGGGAGCGCCGTAGGGAGCCTGCGGGACAGGCGGTGCCTGGGTGGCTCCACGGAAATTCTTTCCGTTGAAGATCGGGTTGCCGCCAAGTGCCATTGCGGGATTCCTCCATGTGGATGTGGGTGATGAGCTTTTTGTTACGCTACCAATTCCCACGCGGAGGCAGCAGGGAAAGTTCCCTTGGGGCCCGGTTGCAACCGAACCGTGACCGTTGCACCTTTCCAGGCACCGGGCCCCGTGCGGCGAACTACCCCACCCCCAGGTAGGCCTCCTTGATGGACGGGTCGTCCAGCAACTGCTTTCCTGTTCCGCTGTGGGTGATCTCCCCGGTCTCCAGCACGAAGGCGCGGTGTGCCCCGGCCAGGGCCTGGTTGGCGTTCTGTTCCACCATCAGGACGGTGGTGCCCTGGTTGTTGATTTCCTTGATGATCTTGAAAATCTGGCGGATGAACTGTGGTGCCAGGCCCATGGAGGGCTCGTCCAGGAGCAGCAGCTTCGGGTTGGACATCAGGGCCCGCCCAATGGCCAGCATCTGCTGCTCGCCGCCGGACATAGTGCCCCCGTACTGCTTTTCCCGCTCCTTCAGGCGGGGAAACAGGTCGAACACGCGGTCCAGGTCCTTCCCCACCCCGCTTCTGTCCTTGCGTCCGAAAGTGCCCATATCGAGGTTTTCCATGACGGTCATGCCCGGGAAGATACCGCGGCCTTCGGGGGCCTGGGAGATTCCGTGGACCACCCGGATATGGGCCTTCATCTTGGTGATGTCCTGGCCGGCGAACATGATCCGGCCTTCCGAGCAGTTCAGCAACCCGGAGATTGTCCGCATCGTGGTGGTTTTGCCGGCACCGTTGGCGCCGATCAACGCCACGACTTCACCTTCATCCACGGTGAAGGAGATGTTCCGCAGGGCCTGGATGCGGCCGTAGTGCACGGAAACGTCCTTAAGTTCAAGCAACGTCATCTTCGGGCTCTCCTAGGTAGGCGGCAATAACGCGCGGGTCCTCGCGGATCTCGCGCGGCAGTCCATCCGCAATCTTCTTCCCGAATTCCAGCACGACGATCCGGTCCGTCACGCCCATCACGAGCTTCATGTCGTGCTCGATCAGCAGCACGGTGTAGCCCTCATCCCTGATGGTGCGGATGAGCGCCATCAGTTCTTCCTTTTCGGCAGGATTGAATCCGGCCGCAGGCTCGTCGAGGCACAGGACCTTGGGATCGGTTGCCAGGGCCCGGGCAATCTCCAGGCGGCGCTGGTAGCCGTACGGCAGTTGCCGGGACAGGACATGCGCGTGGCTGCCGATGCCAACGAAGTCCAGCAGGGCCATGCCCCGTTCGATGGCGGACTTCTCCTCCCTGATGTGGGTGGGCAGGCGCAGCAGCGCCCCGCCGACGCTGGTCCGGTGCCGGGCGTCCAGGCCCACCACCACGTTCTCGAGGGCGGTCATCTCACCGAACAGGCGGATGTTCTGGAAGGTGCGGGACAGGCCCAGGCGGGTGATTTTGTGCTGCTTGATGCCGTTCAGGACCTGGCCTTCCAGCACCACCTTCCCGCTGGTGGGCTTGTAAACGCCCGTCATCGCGTTGAAGCAGGTGGTCTTGCCGGCGCCGTTGGGCCCGATGAGGCCCAGGATCTCGCCCCGCTTGATGTTGAAGCTGATGTTGTCCAGCGCCACGAGGCCGCCGAACTTGATGGTCAGGTTCTGGACTTCCACGATGTTGTCGCCCACCTTGACCGCGATGTCGCGGTCCGGGGCCACCTTCTCGGCAAGTTCCGGGTCCACGCCGGCCTCTGCCAGGGCTTCGATGTCGATCTCGGGCGCAACAGCCGCGGAGCCATCACTTGCCGGCTGTTCCTCCACGCTGCTGGAGCCGCCGTGCCTTTCCTCGGAGCTCATGCCTCCGCTCCTCTCTGTCCGGCCGCCCGGGTGTCGGGACCGGCTGGTGGATTGTCCGTGTCCTTGGGCTGGGTGACCTCGCGGGTGACCACCTTGTTCAGAGCAGTCCGTCCGTAGGCGAGCAACCGCTGCCGTGCCGGGAGCAGTCCCTGGGAACGGAAGATCATGATCAGCACCAGGGCAATGCCGAAGATCAGGTACTTGTATTCGGCAATGGCCGTGAACCTCAGCGGGATGTAGCTGACCAGGGCGCCGCCAAGGATGGCACCAACCTTGTTGCCCGCTCCGCCAAGCACGACGGCGGCGAGGAACAGGATGGACGTGGTGACGTCGAATTTCTGATTGTTGACGAACCCCACCTGCCCGGCGAAGAGGGCGCCGGATAGTCCGCCGATCGCTGCGCCGATGGCGAAGGCCCACACCTTGTATTTGAAGGTGGGAACGCCCATGATTTCGGCGGCGTCCTCGTCTTCACGGATGGCGATCCAGGCGCGGCCAACCCGGCTGCGTTCCAGGTTGCCTACCAGGAGGGTGACGATGATGATGATGGTCAACGTCAGCCAGTACCAGGGCACGCCGTTCGAGTTGGAGAAGATGGGCGTTCCGTCAGCCTCGGTACCCGGCGGGTGGCCAACGTTCTGGAAGCCCACCTGGCCCTTCATTGCCGGGATGATCGTGGCCAGGATGCGGACGATTTCGCCGAATCCGAGCGTCACGATGGCCAGGTAGTCGCCTCGAAGGCGCAAGGTGGGGACGCCCAGCACTACGCCGAAGAACATGGTGACGGCCATGGCGATCGGAATGGTCCACAGGTATGGGATATGCAGGAAGGGCGAGTCCGGACTGGTCAGCATTGCTGCGCAGTAGGAGCCCACGGCAAAGAAGGCGACGTATCCCAGGTCCAGGAGGCCGGCGTATCCCACCACCACGTTGAGGCCGACGGCGATCAGTGCGAACCGGGCCATGTCGAAGCAGGCCAGGGCGAAGTTGTTGCCGGGCTCGGTGGTGATGATGGGCGGGTTCATCAGCGGGAGCAGGTAGGCCAGGACGACGACGATAATCAGGAACGCCCACTGCTGTTGCCGGGACAGTGCGTGCCACCGGTCGGAGAAGTACCCGGACTTGCGTCTGCCCCGCTGGCGGAGGTCGCTCTTTCCTGCGGCCTTCGAGGAAGCTTCGCGGTCCTCTGCTGCCTGTTGGGCCGCCGCTGTCTGCAGCGGTGTGGGGCCGTCCGTCATGCTCATGCTTTGCTCCTTCCAAGGGAGGTTCCCAGGATGCCTTCGGGCCGCAGCAGCAGCACGAGCACCAGCACCACGAAGGCCACGACGTCAGTCCACTGCGAGTTGCCCAGCAGGATCTGGCCGTAGTTGCCGATCAGGCCGAGCAGCAGGCCGCCCAGCAGGGCGCCGCGGACGTTGCCGATGCCGCCGAGCACAGCGGCCGCGAAGGCCTTGATGCCCAGGACGAATCCGCCGCTGTACTGGACACCGGACGGGATTTTCATGACATAGAACAAGGCGGCGGCTCCTGCGAGCAGGCCTCCGATGACGAAGGTGGTAATAATGATGCGCTCTTTGTTGACGCCCATCAATGTTGCGGTATCAGGATCCTGGGCAACGGCCCGGATGCCGCGGCCGGTGCGGGACTTGCTGATGAACCTGTCGATGCCCACCATCATGATCACCGCGGCGATGATGATCACCAGCTGCTGGGAATCGATGATGGTGCCGAAGACGTCGAAGATGGGGGTGGGCCGGAACATGGTCAGGGCAAGCTCGGGGCTGGGACCACGCCACAGGTAGATCAGGTACTGGATGGTGAAGGAAGCACCAATGGCCGTGATCAGGAAGACCAGGCGGGGGGCGTTGCGTCGCCGAAGGGGTTTGTATGCGATGCGTTCCAGCAGGAAGGCTGTGACGGCCGAGGCAACCATGGCCAAAACCAGCGCCAGCAACAGGTTCAGGATGATCGCCCAGATGTCGAGCCGGGGAACCGAGGGGCCGAAGCCCAGGCTGCTGAGGGTGAAGAAGACTGCGTAGCAGCCGACGATGAACACTTCCGAGTGGGCGAAGTTGATCAGGTTCAGCACGCCGTAGACCAGGGTGTAGCCCAGCGCTACGAGCGCGTAGATGGCCCCGAAGGTGAGGCCGTCAAAGGTGGCACTCCAGAAGTTCTGGGCCAGGGACGGTATGTCGAAGGTGATCCAGTCGTTTTCAGTCGGGAGTAGTGGGACAAGAGAGGGAAGCATGGGAACATCCTGATCCAGTTGCACGCGGCCTTGTGGGCCCGGCCGTGGGACTTGTGTCTATTGACGTAGTTTGGTCCTGGGCTGCTGCCAAGCGAAGAAAAGGCTGTGGGGGCCTGCTGATGCTGGCCCCCACAGCCATTGTCTTGCGCCGGGCTGCTACTCCCCGATGGGGCCGATGGGAACGATCTTCCCGTTTTCCACCTTGTAGCCGTACACGGTCGGGGCCTGGAGCTCGCCCTTCGCATCCCACTTGTAGTGCTTGCTCAGGCCGTCCTTGTCGTAGGCCTTGACCCAGGCAAGCAGGTCGGCGCGGTTCTGCTTGCCGGCGTCGATCCCGGACAGGAGCACGGTTGCGGCGTCGTAGCCCTCGATGGAGTACGTACCGGGTTCTGCACCCTTGGCGATGTCCTTGTAAGCCGATGCAAAATCAGGAATCAGCTCACCGGGGATGCAGGGGCAGGTGAAGTAGGCGTTGTTGGAAGCGTCGCCTGCCTGCTTGATGAACTGGTCATCCTTGACGCCATCCGGTGCCACGAACGTCCCCGTGAACCCCTTGCCGACCAGCTGCTGGTCGAACGGGGCGCCCTCTGCGTAGTAGCCGGCGTAGAAGACGGCGTCCGCCTTGGCGTTCATGATCTTGGAAATGACTGCCGAGAAGTCCTTCTGCCCGGTGGTCACCTTTTCCGTCCCGGCCAGTGCGCTGCCCAGGCCGGCAGAGGTGGAGGTTCCCAGGCCGATGCCGTAGTCGGAATCATCCTGGACCAGGTAGACCTTCTTGGCGCCAAGCTTCCCGGTGAGGAACTTGGCGGCCGCCGGACCCTGGACGGCGTCATTGCCGAGGCCCCGGAAGAAGGTGGTCCAGCCGTTGTTGGTCAGGCCCGGGTTGGTGGCCGACGGCGTGATGTGCACCAGGCCCTTCTGCTCGAAGATGTTGCCCGTGGCTTTGGACTCACCCGAGAACGGGAGGCCGACCACACCCAGGATGTCCGGCTCGCTCACCAGCTGGGTGACGGGGCCGGTGGCCTTGTTGGGGTCGCCTTCGGTATCGAACTTCTTGAACTGCACCTGGCAGCCCGGGTTGGCCTTGTTGTGCTGGTCGATGGCCAGCTGGATGCCGTTGAAAATGTTGACGCCGAGCTGCGCGTTGGGGCCGGTCTGGGCGCCGGCGTAGGCCAGCGTGGTGGTGGACGGGCAGGTCGCCTTGCCGTCGCCGGCGGGCTTGACCGCGCCGGAGGGAACGTCCACTTTCGAAATGGCGGGGATGTTCACTTTGTTGGACGAGCCGGAGCTCTCGGTGTTGCTGGGGCCTGCTTGGTTGGCGCAGGCCGACAGCAGCATGCTGAACGTGGCTGCCGCTGCCAACGAAGTGAGGACTTTCTTTCGGTACATTAATCTGCCTTCCGAAACAGGACCGTGCGATGCGGGTGCGGAACGGGCGCTGTGGCGCCCGGAGCGGGACCAGGTATTCCTGATTTAGCTTCAAGCTAGTGCATAGACGCCAGCGAACCTAAGTGACTGAGGTCACAGCCTTATAACAGTAGTTTCCTGTGGGGCATTAAACGCCGAAAGCCGCCTGCTGGGCAGGCGGCTTTCGGAACGCCGGGACGGCAGCGCCGTGCCGGGACAGTCTGTACCCCAGGTGGGACTCGAACCCACAACACGCGGATTTTAAGTCCGCTGCCTCTGCCAATTGGGCTACTGGGGCGCCGGGGTCAATGGTACCTGTGAATGGCACGTTGGCTGGAAACGCCGACGGCGGCCGGCCCCGCAAAGGGGACGGCCGCCGTCGGACGCTGTAAAGCGGGAGCAGACGCACTACTTGGCGTTGGCCGCCACCGTTTCCTTGGCAGCGGTGGTGGCGGTTGAACCAGAGCCGCCGGCCGGAACTGCCGCTGGTGCGGCTGCCGGCTTCGGGGCGGGGGTAGCTGCCGCGACGAAGGCGCCGCGGGGGTTGTCCAGGTCCATGAGCTGGGTGGTGTCCCGGCCGGCGAAGAAGCCGATGATCCAGTTGAAGATCACGCGGAACTTGCGCTCGAACGTGGGCATGGCCATGCCGTGGTAGCCGCGGTGGGCCAGCCACGCCAGCGGGCCCTTGAGGCCGATCCGGCCCAGGAGGTTGATGTTGGCAACGCCCTTCCATTCGCCGAAGCCGGCCACCGCACCAAGGTTCTTGTGCTTGTAGTCAGCCAGCGGCTTGTCCCAGCGCGAAGCCCACAGGTTCTTGGCAAGGCGCTTGGCCTGGCGCAGGGCGTGCTGGGCGTTGGGGACGCAGGTGCCGTCAGGCAGGCCCTTGCCGGTGAGGTCCGGAACGGCGGCGATGTCGCCTGCGGCCCACGCGTTCTCCACGATGCCTTCGTCCCCGGCAATGCGCAGGTCCGGCAGGACGCGGACGCGGCCGCGGGGCTCGAGCGGGAAGTCGGTGGAGCGGACCATCGGGTTGGCCTGCACGCCGGCCGTCCACACCAGGGTGTCGGCTTCGAATTCCTGGGCGGGGGTTTTGTCCGGAAGGTTGATGAGCTTCAGGGTGCCTTCGGCGCTGTCCAGCGAGGTGTTCAGGAGGACCTCGATGCCGCGGCTGCGCAGGTGGTCCACAACCCACTCGGCCTGCTTGGCGGTGACCTCGGGCATGATGCGGCCCATGGCTTCGACCAGGACGAAGCGGACTTCCTCCTGCTTGATGCGGGGGTTGTTGCGCACGGCTGCGCGGGCGAGGTCTTCCATCTCGGTGATGCACTCGATGCCGGCAAAGCCGCCGCCGACCACCACGAAGGTGAGGGCGCGGGCGCGTGCGGCGGGGTCCGTCATGGTGGAGGCAACCTCGATGCGCTCCAGCAGCTTGTTGCGCAGCGCAACGGCTTCCTCGATGGTCTTCAGGCCAATGCCCTTGTCCGCGAGGCCCTTGATGGGGAACGTGCGGGTGATGGCGCCGGCTGCGAGCACGACGTCGAAGTACGGAATTTCAAAGTTTTCGCCGCCGTCGGCGGGAGCCACCACAGCTGTGCGGTTTTCGTGGTCGATCGAGGTAACGCGGCCCTGGATCAGTTCCGTCTGCTTGAGGTGCTGGCGGTGGGACACCACCGCGTGGCGGGCCTCGATGTTGCCGCCGGCCACCTCGGGGAGGAACGGCTGGTAGGTCATGTAGGGCAGCGGATCGACGACGGTGACGATGCCACCGGCATTCGCGATCTTCTTCTGCAGTTTCAGTGCTACGTACAGGCCGACGTACCCGCCGCCGACGACGAGTACCCTGGGACGGTCCTGGAGCTGTGGGGTGGTTGCCATAGTTTAAGGATAGCGCAGTTTGTGAAAATCTTCACTAACTTGCCCCCCGGTCCGTAACGTGCGGATTACTGCGCGATTGCACCTGTTCCACTACCCCTGTCTCCGGCTCCTCCCGGGCAAGGGCCGGGTTCCGGGCAGCCCTCCGGAGCGAGATGCCGGCAGCAGCGATGATCGCCACGAACAGGACGGCAAAACCGATCACGACGGCGGCACCGATGGCAGTGTCGCGCTGAGAGGGTGCCTTGGCGGCCGGGACGGTGGCGTCCGGCAGCGTGGGTGCCGCGATGGGCGCTGAGGTGGCGGTGGGCTGGGGAGTTGCAGGCGCGGCGTTGCCGCGCCGGTGCACGCGGATCCATTCGGCTACGGTGCCCAACGGGTTCACCGACACCTGGGGGACGTCGGCCTTGAGCGCGGCCTCGGCGTTCAGGATGCCATAGCCGTACAGCGGGTCCTTGCCCGGAGGGCCGGCATCCTTTGCCGTGGAGACGATCCTGTTGATCACCTGTTCGGCGCTCATGTCCGGCCACTTGGACCGGATCAGGGCGGCGACGCCGGAAACGATGGGCGTGGACCCGGAGGTCCCGGCCCACTCCGCGTAGCTCCCGCCGGGGAGGCCGCCCAGGAGGTTCTCTGCGGGGGCAGCCACCCCGATGCTGATCCCCTGCGATGAGGCGTCCACGCTGGCCACGTTCTTCCGGTCCAGGCCCGCCACGGTGAGTACGCCGGGGATGGTGGCGGGGGCGCCCACCTGGGTGTTGCCGCCCACGCGGTTGCCCGCGGCGGCAACGATGACCACGTCCTTTTGTTCTGCGTACAGGAACGCGGCGTCCCAGCTTTGCGGCCACTGCGGGGTGGTGCTGCCCAGCGAAATGTTGATCACCTTGGCGCCGTTGTCCACGGCCCAGCGGACGGCCTCGGGAATCTGGTCCTGGTCGCTTTTGCCCGAGGGGTTGGCCGAGCCCAGCCAGGTGGAAACGGACAAAAGCTGGGCCTCCGGCGCCACGCCCATGATCCCGTCCGGCGGAGTGCCGGGCTGCCCGGGACCCGGGCTGGGGCTTGCACTGGCCGGCTGGTGTCCGCGGCCGGCCAGCATGGTGGCCACCAAGGTGCCGTGTTCGGGTTTGGAGCCGACGCTTTTCTGGCCGTCGGGCTGGCCGGAGCCCGAGGCGTCGTAACCGCCGACGACCGCGCCTTTGAGGTCCGGGTGCTGGGCGTCGATGCCGCTGTCAATGACGGCCACCTTGACGCCGGCACCTTTTGACACCTCCCAGGCCTTGGTAATACCGGAGTCTGCCAGCCAGTATTCCTTGTCGCGCCATTCGTCGGCGTTTGCGGCGGGTGCAGTGAAGAGGCCGGCGCACAGGCAGGACGCTGCCAGGAGGACGGCTACGGCGGCGGCCGCCGCACGGGGCAGGAGCGGGATGGAAGCTGGGGTGGAGTGCATGGCCTAACCGATGCTCAGCGCGATGCCGTCGAGGATGTCGTGCTCGCTTGCGGTGGCCGCGGTGATGCGCCCCCCGGTCAGCTCCCCCATCCGTTCCAGGATGCGGCGCCATACCAGTCCCCCGGCGCCGATGACGTCCACGCGTCCCGGGTGCATGTACGGCAGTGCCGCGCGGCGCGCCCGGGTCATGCCCAGCAGGTCGGTGGCGGCGGCGCGGACTTCCCCGATGGGGAGTTCGGCGCCGTGGATTGCGGCGGGGGAATACCCGGGCAGGCGGAGCGCGTGCGCGGTAATGGTGGTGACGGACCCGGCAACACCGACGACGGCGGTGGCACGTTCCAGCGGTACGTCGCGCCCGGCGCGGGCCATGGCAGCGTCCACGTCGGCTTCCGCGGCAGCGATCTGTTCGGCGGTGGGAGGATCGTTGCGCAGGTGCCGTTCGGTGAGCCGGACACAGCCGATGTCCACGGACTTTGCCGCGGTTACCCCGGCTGCAGTGCCGAGGACGAATTCGGTGCTTCCGCCGCCGAGGTCCACCACCAGCACCTGGTGGCCGTCGAGGATGGGCAGGACGCTGCTGGCACCGGCGAATGACAGTGCCGCTTCCTCGTCCCCGGAGATCACCTCAGGTTCCACTCCCAGCAGGTCCCTGATGCCGTCCACGAAGACGTCCCGGTTGCGCGCATCGCGGCTTGCGGAGGTGGCCACAAAGCGGATCCGCTCCGCGCCGCGCTCCTTGATCAGCCGGGCGTAGTCAGCCGCTGCGGCAAAGGTCCGGTCCAGCGCCTCCGGGGCCAGTTCGCCGGTAGCATCCACGCCCTGGCCCAGCCGGACCACGCGCATCTCCCGGACGACGTCGGTGAGGTTCGCGGCGCCGCTGCTGCGGTCGATGTCCGCAATCAGCAGCCGGATGGAGTTGGTGCCGCAGTCTATGGCGGCCACGCGGGTCATTCGGCGGCCTCTGCGGCGCCGGCGGACTTCCGCACGGGGGCAGGGCGCCCCACGATGTCCGGCAGGCCCTGCGGTCCGTGGCGGCTGAGGTCCCTGGACGGTGCCTCGCCTGTGGTGTCCCAGGCACCGTCGCAGTAACACCTGTCCGCCGTCCACCATTCGCTGATCATGTCAAGCGCCTGGTCGCCTAAGGGATTGACGCCGCTGCCTGCCGCCAGGGAGTGGCCCACCAGGACGTGCAGGCATTTGACGCGCGTGGGCATCCCGCCGGCGGAGACGCCGTCGATTTCAGGCACAGCGCCGATGCCCGAACGCTCCCCGATGGCCGCGCGGGCAGCGAGGTACTCCTCGTGTGCTGAGCGGTAGGCAGCCGCGAGCCCGGCATCGCCTGCCAGTTGTTCATTCATGCTGTTCATGACGCCGGCCGCTTCAAGCCTGGAAACCGCGGATGTGATCACCGGGTGCGTCAGGTAGAAGGTGGTGGGAAAGGGGGTGCCGTTGCTGAGGCGCGGGGCGGTGGCAGCCACCAGGGGGTTTCCACAGACGCAGCGCGCCGGAATCTCCACGACGTCGCGGACGGGGCGTCCCAGCTGCCTGCTCAGTACTTCAAGGTCGTGTGCTGTCGGTTGGCGGGATTCGTCCCGGGCGGCTGCCGTGTTGTGTTCCATGTTCGCGGGCCGTCCTTCCTGTGCGGTTCAGTCTGTGGCCGCGCGCCTGATGGACTCCCACAGGGAATCCACCCACGGCAGATCGGCGGGGTCTTGTGCTGCTGCGCCGGCGGGGCTACTGCTTTCTCCGGCCGGCTCATCGCTGCCAAAAACCCAGTAGCCGGTTTCGCCCGGCATAACCATGTTAATGCGGTCGCGGGCCTGCTGTTTGACGTAGTTGGGGTCCTGCCACCGCGAAACCTGCTGCCGGAGGGCATCGCCTTCCGCCTGGCGTGCGGCGATATCGGCGTTCAGCGCGTCGATTTCGGCCTTTTTGTCGAAGAAGATCTTCACCGTGGGCGCCAGCATGATGGTGATGGCAATCATCACCACGGCCAGCGCCAGCATGCGGCCGGAGAACGCCTTGGCGGGGACAGGGTGCTGATCCTCATCGCCGTCCCGGACGCTCTTGCCGTCAACGGAACTGCTGCCCTTGCGTGCGGCGGAAGGCCCGGACTTGGCTGCCTGCCCTGCCTTCGCCGCGGCCTTGCCCGCAGTTCCACGCCCCGGGTTATCGCCCGCCGGTGCTTTGTCCGTCGTAGCGGCGCCCTTGCCCGGCCGGAAATCCGCCCGGATGACCTCGGCACCGCCGGCGGATCCGTCGTCGGCCGTTTCCTTGGCTGGACGGGCGGGGGCGACCTTGGGAACTTTGGGGCGGCGGGTAGCCATGACACTCCTGAAACGCAGCCTGCCTGGGCAGCCACTATCTGTGCTGGACAAACACTGCTGAAACAAATGCTGCTGGAAACAACAGCGGTGGCTATGGTCTTTCAACCATAGCCACCGCGGATGGGTTTAGGCGGTTACTAGCCCTTGAAACGCGGGAACGCGCTGCGTCCGGCGTAGCGTGCGGCGTCGTCGAGTTCCTCTTCGATGCGCAGCAGCTGGTTGTACTTGGCGACGCGCTCGGAGCGGGCCGGGGCGCCGGTCTTGATCTGGCCGGCGTTGGTGGCCACCGAGATGTCGGCGATGGTGGTGTCCTCGGTTTCGCCGGAGCGGTGCGAGGTGATGGTGGTGTAGCCGGCGCGCTGGGCCAGGCTGACGGCGTCCAGGGTCTCGGTCAGGGAACCGATCTGGTTGACCTTGACCAGCAGGGAGTTGGCGGTCTTGGTGTCGATGCCGCGCTGCAGGATGGAGGGGTTGGTGACGAACAGGTCGTCGCCCACCAGCTGGACCTTGTCGCCGATGGTGTCGGTGAGGGTCTTCCAGCCTTCCCAGTCGTTCTCGTCCAGCGGGTCTTCGATGGAGACCAGCGGGTAGTCGGCCACGAGTTCGGCGTAGTAAGCGCTCATCTCGGTGGCGGAGAGCGCTTTGCCTTCGAACTGGTAGGCGCCGTCCTTGAAGAATTCGGAGGAGGCAACGTCCAGGGCCAGGGCGATGTCCTTGCCCGGGGTGTAGCCGGCGTTCTTGATGGCTTCCTGGATCAGGTCCAGTGCTGCACGGTTGGACGGCAGGTTCGGGGCGAAGCCGCCTTCGTCGCCGAGGCCGGTGGACAGGCCCTTTTCCTTGAGCACGGACTTGAGGTTGTGGTACACCTCGACGCCCCAGCGCAGGCCCTCGGAGAAGGTCTCGGCGCCGATCGGGGCGATCATGAATTCCTGGATGTCGACGTCGGAATCGGCGTGGGATCCACCGTTGAGGATGTTCATCAGCGGCACGGGCAGGACATGCGCGTTGGGGCCGCCCAGGTACTTGTAGAGCGGCAGGTCGGCAGAGGCCGCGGCTGCGTTGGCGACCGCCAGGGAGACGCCCAGGATGGCGTTGGCGCCCAGCTTGCCCTTGTTGGGGGTGCCGTCCAGGTCCAGCATGGCCTGGTCGATGCTGCGCTGGTCGGTGGCGTCGAAGCCGGTCAGGGCGGGGGCAATCTGGTCGATCACGGCGTCGACGGCCTTCTGCACGCCCTTGCCGAGGTAGCGGCCCTTGTCGCCGTCGCGCAGTTCGACGGCCTCGTGCTCGCCGGTGGAAGCGCCGGAGGGAACGGCCGCGCGGCCGATCTGGCCGTCGGAAAGCAGGACTTCAACTTCTACGGTGGGGTTGCCACGGGAATCGAGGATCTCGCGGGCGTGGATGGCATCGATAAGCGCCATGAATTTGCTCCTTATGGGCGATTAACGGGGGGAATCAGGCAAAAAACTCGACGTACTCGTCAGGGACTAGCGTAGTCGAGAGTGGTCCGGGTTACTCAAACCGGCCGGGGCCGTGACGTCATGATGGCGCGTGGCCGCCTTGGTAACGGCGGACCGCGGCACGGAGGGCACGCTCAGCGTCCATGCCGTTGTCACGGGCGGAACGCACGACGGCGAGCAGCAGGTTTCCGAGTTCCTCCTCGCTTTGAGGGACGGCAGCGCCGTCGGGAAGCCCGAGGCCCGCGCGGGCGGCACGGTCCAGCGACTTTTGGGCCTTGGCCAGCGCCGGGAGGGCCTCCGGGATGCCCTCAAAGGCGCTGGGCCGCTCCGGGCGTTCGGCCCGCTTGACCTCGTCCCACTTCTGCTCGATCTCCTCAACGGTGGCCGGGAAGCTCTCCTGCAGGGAACCGTCAGGTTGGAACACGTGCGGGTTCCGGCGGATCATTTTGGCAGCCAGGCCGCGCGCCACGTCGTCGAACTTGAACGCACCGCGTTCCTCGGCCAGCCGGGCGTGCAGCACCACCTGGAGCAGGACGTCGCCCAGCTCGCCCTGGAGTTCGGCGTCGGGGTGGCCCTCCTCGATGGTTTCGGCCACCTCGTACGCCTCCTCCAGGAGGTACTCCACCAGCGAGGCGTGTGTCAGGGCGCCCATCCAGGGACAGTGCTCACGCAGCTGCCCTATGACAGTGACGAGCCTCCCGACGGGCGCCTGGTCAGCCAAGGTTGGCGTAGGCGTCGTTGATGTATTCCACCAGCGCTTCCTTTTCCTCCAGGGGCAGGAAGGACGCTTCGGCGGCATTGAGGGTCAGCTCCAGCAGGTCGTCGAGGTCGTAGTCGAAGGTTTCCACCAGCAGGTTGAACTCGTCGGTCAGGGTGACGCCGCTCATCAGGCGGTTGTCCGTGTTGATGGTGACGTTGAAGCCCAGCTGGTAGAGCATGTCCAGCGGGTGGCTCTCGATGCCCTCACCGAATTCTGCAATCGCGCCGGTCTGGAGGTTTGAGGACGGGCAGATTTCCAGGGCGATGCCGCGGTCGCGGATCCAGCTGGAGAGGTCCCCGAGGGTGACCAGGCCAACAGTGTCCCCGGCTTCCCCGTCGTCGTCGAATTCCACCATGATGTCCTCGGCGATCCGGACGCCGTGGCCCAGGCGGAGGGCGCGGCCGTCCACCAGCGCGGACTGGATGCTCTCCAGCCCGGCCGCCTCGCCGGCGTGAACCGTGGCAGGGAAATTGTGCTGGGCCAGGTAGGTGAAGGCGTCCCTGAAGCGGCTGGGCAGGAAGCCGTCCTCGGCCCCGGCGATGTCAAAACCCACTGCGCCCTTGTTGCGGTGGCGGACGGCCAGTTCGGCGATCTCCTGGCCACGGTCGGCGTGCCGCATGGCGGTGATCAGCTGGCCCACCTGGATTTCGCGGCCACTTTCGGACACGGCTTCGACGCCGGCCTCCAGGCCATCCTGAACCGCTTCCACGGCTTCATCAAGGCTCAGGCCCTTCTGGAGGTGCTGCTCGGGGGCCCAACGCACTTCGCCGTACACCACGCCGTCGTCGGCGAGGTCCTCAACGAACTCCTTCGCGACGCGGAACAGACCGTCGTAGGTCTGCATCACGGCAACGGTGTGGTCGAACGTCTCCAGGTAGCGGACCAGGGATCCGGAATCCGCTGACTCCCGGAACCACTGCCCCAGGGCCACCGGGTCGGTCGAGGGGAGCGTGTGGCCTACGGCCTCCGCCAGTTCGATGATGGTGGCCGGACGGAGTCCTCCGTCCAGGTGGTCGTGAAGGGAAACCTTGGGCAGGCTCTTCAGGTCAAAATCGATGGCAGGGGCAGCGTCAACAATAGGCTCAGTCACGTTCCCACCTTAGGGTGGGCCAGAGTTCAAAGCCAGCCGTTCAAAGCCCGGCGCTACTTGGCCGCGGGACCGGCCTCTGTCGACGGCATTACAAGGGCCTGGGTGCCGGGTCGTCCCTCGTGGCCGGAGCCGGAGGTTTCATCGCTCCACCCGTCCGCGTCAGGTGCGTCGTTCCGGCCCAGCCGTTTGTGCCACCAGCGCAGCAGGTGGTCAATGACGATGCCCAGGACAATCGCGAACACGACGGCGATACCCGCGCTCAGCAGGGGGTTGTGGTGCAGCCAGGGGAACGAGCTGGCCAGCACGCCGATACCAAGGGAGTAGCCCACCCAGGTGACGCAGGCGAAGGCGTCGAAGACGAAGAACCTGCGGTGCGAGAAGCCGGTGCTGCCGGCGACGTAGTTGACCGCCACCCGGCCCCAGGGGATGTAGCGGGCGGTGAAGATCAGTACGGCACCCCGCTTCTCAAGCTCATACCGCGCCCAGGAGAAGACCTTCCGGACTTTGGGCCGGCGCATCCACCCCCACCGGTCCAGGCCAATCTTCCGGCCGAGCATATAGGCCATGTTGTCGCCGCAGATGGCGCCGACCAGGGCCGTCAGGCCCAGGATCCAAAGATTGGGCTCGCCGCTGTGACGGGAAAAAGCCGCCAGCGCAACGATCAGCGTCTCACTGGGGACCACCATGGCGAAGCCGTCCACGAAGAAGAACACCAACAGGACGGGGTAAATCCACCATTGGCCCGCTGCATGGAGCACGGCCTCATTAATAAACTCCACGCGGTGTTGCTCCTGTATAAAAAATGACACAGCCAAAGTGCCGCAGCCAAAGCGGAAATCGTTCCTAAGTGTCCCATGCGGGAGCCGCAATGCGCTACGCCCCGAAGCCCGGAATTACAGGTTAAACGCGCCGGTCAGGCACCGGGTTCCCGGATCCGCTCCACGACGTTGGGTTTGCCCCGGAATTTGTTGATTACCAGGTCCACCACAATGCCCAGGGCCACGGCGCACACGATGGCGATTGCCGCGCCCAGGAGGTGGTTGTCCTCGAACCACTGGCCGAAGAAAAGCCCGATCGCCACCGAGTAGCCGGCCCAGAGGCTGGCCGACAGGATGGTCAGGCCCACGAACCGAAGATGCGGGTAGTGGGTGACGCCGGCGGTCAGGTTGACCGCCACCCGCCCGATAGGGACAAAGCGGGCCACCAGGATCAGCGAGGCGGGACGCTTCCGCAGTTCGCGGCCCGCCCAGCGGAACGCGCTTTGCATCCGCGGGCCGCGCATCCAGGCCCAGCGCCCGGTGCCCACCCGCCGGCCCAGGAGGTAGGCGATGTTGTCACCGGAGAAGGCACCGGCGGCCGCCACCAGGGCCAGGAGCAGCGGGTTGGGCACATCGGCGGTGGCGGCGACGGCTGCAAGGCCCACCACCACGGATTCGCTGGGGACGGGCGGGAAGAAGCCGTCAATGATGCAGCAGGCCAGCACCAGTACCAGCACCCAGGGCTGCCCGGCTGCGGCGAGGATGAAGTCATTGATGGCCTGCATTGGTGCCTATGCTATGCGGTCGATGATGAGCTGCTGGGCAGGCCGCGAACCTTCCGGAGCGATGACCACGGCATGTTCAAGGGCTTCCCTGGCCCGCGCGAACCGCTCAGGGGTGTCCGTGAGCAGGGTCATCAGGGGTTCCCCGGCGCGCACTGTGGCGCCGGGCTTTGCGTGCATGCGCACTCCCGCCCCCGCCTGGACCGCATCCTCCTTGCGGGCACGTCCGGCGCCCAACCGCCAGGCGGCCACCCCTACGGCGAGTGCATCCAGTTCCACCAGCACACCGTCCGCCGGAGCGTAAACGACGTCGGATTCCCTGGCCACCGGCAGCGCGGCCCGGGGGTCGCCTCCCTGGGCGGCGATCATCCGGTTCCAGACGTCCATGGCCCGGCCGTCCTTGAGGGCAGCAGCGGGGTCGGCGTCATGCACTCCTGCGCAGGCGAGCATTTCCTCGGCGAGCCGGACGGTCAGTTCCACAACGTCATCGGGACCGCCGCCCGCCAGCACCTCCACTGATTCCTCCACCTCGATGGCGTTGCCGGCGGTGAGCCCCAGCGGGGTGTTCATGTTGGTCAGCAGCGCCACCGTGTTGACCCCCGCATCCTTGCCCAGCGCCACCATGGTCCCGGCGAGTTCGCGGGCTTTGGCCTCGTCTTTCATGAACGCGCCGCTGCCCACCTTAACGTCCAGGACCAGCGAGCCGGTGCCCTCGGCGATCTTCTTGCTCATGATGGACGACGCGATCAGCGGGATGGCCTCCACGGTGCCGGTCACGTCGCGCAGGGCGTAGAGCTTCTTGTCCGCCGGCGCCAGGCCCGCTCCGGCGGCGCAGATCACAGCCCCCACGTCCTGGAGCTGGGCCAGGATCTCGTCATTGGAGAGGTTGGCCCGCCACCCGGGAATGGATTCCAGCTTGTCCAGGGTTCCGCCGGTGTGCCCCAGACCACGGCCTGACAGCTGCGGAACGGCCACGCCGAACACTGCGACGAGCGGGGCCAGCGGCAGGGTGATCTTGTCCCCCACACCGCCCGTTGAATGCTTGTCCGTGGTGTACTTCAGGCCGCCATCGGGGCGCCGGAGGCTGGAGAAATCCATCCGTTCGCCGGAGGCAATCATTGCGGCGGTCCACCGGGCAATTTCGGCGCGATCCATGCCGTTGAGCAGGATGGCCATGTTCAGGGCTGCCATCTGTTCATCCGCGATCGCTCCGCGGGTGTAGGCATCGATGGTCCAGTCGATCTGTTCGGGGCTCAGCGTTCCCTTGTCCCGCTTGGTGCGGATGATGTCAACGGCGTCGAACGCCTCAGTCCTGCTCTCGTTCACCGGGTCTCCTCCAGGTGTTCGGGACCAAAGGCGTCGGGCAGCACCTGGTCCATGGTTTTGATGCCCTGGGTAGTCATGAGCTGCATATCCGGGGCGCGGAATTCGTACAACAGCTGCCGGCACCGGCCGCAGGGCATGAGGATGTTCCCCGCCCCGTCAACGCAGTAGAACGCTCGGAGCAGGCCTCCGCCGGTCATGTGCAGGTTTCCCACCAGGGCGCATTCCGCGCAGAGCGTCAGCCCGTAGCTGGCGTTCTCCACGTTGCAGCCGCTGACAATCCGGCCATCCCCGGTCAGGGCCGCGGCTCCCACCGGGAACTTCGAGTACGGGGCGTAGGCGTTCTTCATGGCGGCGACTGCGGCCGCCTCCAGGGCGGCCCAGTCCACCGGCTGCGTGCCGGCCATGGCTGTCATCCCTTGACGTAGGGGATGCCGCTGGCGGCCGGGCCCCTGGATTTGCCTACCAGGCCGGCGACGGCGAGGACGGTCACCAGGTAGGGCAGCATGGCCATGAACTGGCTGGGCACCGGGGTGCCGATGATGGTCACGATGCTCTGCAGGTTGTCGGCGAAACCGAACAGGAGTGCCGCGAAGAAGGCGCCCACCGGGTTCCAGCGGCCAAAGATGAGGGCGGCCAGCGCGATGAAGCCGCGGCCGCCGGAAATCTCCTTGGTGAAGCTGTCGATCGCTACCAGGGTGAAGAAGGAGCCGCCAATTCCGGCAACGGCACCGCCCAGGGTCACGTTCCAGAACCGCGTGGCGTTGACGTTGATGCCAAGGGTATCTGCGGCCTGGGGGTGCTCCCCCACTGCCCGGACGCGCAGGCCCCACCTGGTCTTGAACAGGCCTACCCAAACCACCGCGACGGCCACATACATGAGGTAGCCCACCAGCGACTGCCGGAACAGGATGGGGCCGATGATGGGGATGCTGGAGAGGATGGGGATGTCGATGACGTCCAGCCCCGGCGGTGAGTTGAACTGGGCTTTGTTGGCCTGCATCACGGTGCTGAAGAGGAAGCCCGTCACCCCTGAGACCAGGACGTTGAGGACGACGCCAACGATGATCTGGTTCACCAGGTACTTGATGCTGAACAGCGCCAGCACCATGGACACGACCGCCCCGGCAATGGCCGCGGCCAGCAGCCCGATGAAGGCGTTCTTTGTCATGCTGGCAACGATGGCTGCGGTGAATGCACCGCCCAGGAGCTGTCCTTCAATGGCGATGTTGACCACGCCCACCCGCTCGCACAGGACACCGGACAATGAACCGAACACGAGCGGAACCGCAAGCGTGACGGACCCGGCGATGAGCCCCGCCAGCGAGATGGCGGGGGTGCGGGCCCCGCCCACCACCCAAATAAGGAAGGCCGCCACGAAGATCACGATGAACGTGACCGCCAACCAGCCCGGAGCCGGCTGGTTCTTGGTCTTCAGGTAGACGGCGTATCCTGCCAGCGCCATGAGCACTACCGACAGTACGATGCCGCCGGCAAACGCATTGATCTCCAATGCAGGCAGCTGGAAGAAGTCGCCGCCGGTGGAGATGCCAAAGCTGGCCGTCTGGCTGGGCGCCAGGAATCCGAAGAACACCAGGGAGACCAGGGCGAAGACAGCGAGCAGGACGGGAGTCTTCCAGCTGACGGGTTTGCCCGCCGGCGCTGCGGAAGGGGCGTCCGCCTTGGGCCCTCCGGGCTGGGGTTTGCCCGGCCTGGACGATGAAACTGTTGTGCTCATGCGGCACCTCCGGTAGTGGCTGCCTGCCCGGACTTGGCTGCGCGCGCGGGCTTCCTGCGCCGCGGGTTCAGTCCAAAGACGGCCCGCACCAGCGGCGGCGCGGCAATGAAAAGGACAATCAGGGACTGGACCACCAGGACGATGTCGATGGGGGTGCCGGTCTGGATCTGCATCTGGACCGCCCCGGCGCGGAAGGCGCCGAACAGCAGGCCGGCAGCGAAGGTGCCCCACGGCGTCGAACGTCCCAGCAAGGCGACCGTGATGGCGTCAAAGCCGTACGTGGCGGCGACTCCGTCCGTGAGCACCTTCTCCGTGCCCGCGACCTGGGCCACGCCTGACATGCCTGCGAGCCCGCCGGCGATGGCCATGACCAGGACGGTGGAGCGGGAGACGTTGATGCCGGCGGTCTGGGCTGCCTTGGGGTTGGCGCCCACGGCACGGAACTCGAAGCCCACCGTGGACCGGTTGAGGAGCCACCACACCAGGACTGTGGCCGCGATGGCCAGAATGAAGCCCAGGTGCAGCCGGTACTGGCTGCCCAGGATCTGGGGGTAGACAGCGCTGGGATCCAGGATGGGCGAAATGGGGTTCGACTCCCCCGGCCGCTGGAACGCCGGGGTATTCAGCAGGTAGCGCAGGAAGTACAGCGCGATGTAGTTGAACATAATGGTCAGGATGACTTCGTGGGCTCCGGTGCGGGCCTTCAGCAGGCCGGCGAGGCCGCCCCAGAGGGCGCCGCCAATGATGCCGGCCACCAGCACCAGCAGCAGGTGCAGGCCGAACGGCAGGTGCAGGGCGAAGCCCACCCAGGCCGCCAGGATGCCGGCCACGATGATCTGCCCCTGGGCGCCGATGTTGAAGAGCCCGGCCCGGAACGCCAGCGCCACGCCCAGGCCGGCCGTGATGAGCGGCGTGGCGATGGTGAGGGTCTCCATGAAGGGTGCGAACTGTGCGGCCAGCCCATTGCCGCGGGGGTTGAACACCGAGCCTTGGAACAGCGCTATGTAGGAGCGCGTGGCAGCATTCCATACGGCCGTCAGCATGTCGGTGGGCCGGGCGAAGAAGTAGCCGGCGGTGGTGGCCACCTGCTTGTCGGTGCTCGCGATGAGCAGGCCGCCAATGATCAGCGCCAGCAGCACTGCCAGCACGGACACCATGCCGCTTCCGGTGAAGATCCTGCGCAGGACGGTGTCGGAGCCGCCGGGAAGCAGTCCGCTTTGGGCCGTGGCTGGAACAGCCGAGGGCTGCATCGCCCCGCCGGCGGTGTCGACGGCCACTACTGCGGCCGTTTCCTCCGCAGCATTTTGGCCGGCGGCAGACCCGGCGCCGGGCTGTTCGTTGTCGACGTGCCGGCTTTCGTCTGCGTGTTTGGGGGAAGGCTGGTCAGGCATGGTCGGCTCCCTCGGCGTTGGAGGTGGCGGCCGGGGTGCCGGCCGGCGGGGTGTGTGCGTGTTCTTCCGGCGGGATGCCAGCCATCATGAGGCCAAGGACGTCCCGGCTGGTTCCGGCGGGGACAGTGCCCACCAGCTTGCCTTTGTAGAGCACCGCAATGCGGTCCGCCAGTTCCATGACTTCGTCCAGTTCGGTGGAAATGATCATCACCGGGGTCCCTTGGTCACGCTCCGCGACAATCCGCCGGTGCAGGAACTCGATGGAACCCACGTCCACGCCGCGGGTGGGCTGGGAGGCGATGAACAGGCGCAGTGGACGGGAAAGTTCGCGGGCCATCACAAGTTTTTGCTGGTTGCCGCCGGACAGGGTCCCGGCGGCGGCTGCGGCGGAGGGTGTGCGGACATCGAATTCGCCGATGCGCGCCTTGGCATTCTCCATGATTTTCGCAGGGCTCATGCTGATCCCCTTGGCGAAGGGCGGCTTGTCATAAAGATCAAGGATCAGGTTCTCCGCCACGGAGAAGGTGCCCACCAGCCCGTCCACCTTGCGGTCTTCGGGAACGAACCCGACGCCGGCCTGCAGGACTTCCTTGACGGACCGGCCCACGAGCTCCTTGCCGTCCAGGACAATGGAACCGGTGACCCGCTCCTGCAGGCCCAGGATCGCTTCGGTGAGTTCGGTTTGCCCGTTGCCCTGGACGCCGGCAACGGCCAGGATCTCGCCGCGCTTGATGTGGAAGCTGAGATGGTCCACGACGTGCTGGCCGTTGGGCGCGATGACGGTGAGGTCGCGGACTTCGAAGGTGGTGTCCTTGGGCTGGGCCGGAGCCTTGTCCAGGGTCAGGCTTACGGCACGGCCCACCATCATCGAGGCAAGTTCGGTGGTGGAGGCGGCGGGATCGGCCGTGCCCACTACCTTGCCCCGCCGGATCACGGTGATGGTGTCCGAGACTTCCTTGACCTCGCGCAGCTTGTGCGAAATGAAGACGATGGAGGTTCCGCGCGACTTCAGCTGGCGCATGATATCCAGGAGCTCGTCGGTCTCCTGCGGAGTCAGCACGGCGGTGGGCTCATCCAGGATCAGCACCTTGGCGTTGCGGACCAGTGCCTTGATGATCTCCACCCGTTGTTGCACGCCCACCGGCAGGTCCTCCACCAGGGCGTCCGGGTCCACATCGAAGCCGTATTGGTCCGAGATTTCCTTGATGCGCTGCCGGGTCTGGTCCAGGTTGAGGAACCCGGCCGCCTTGGTGGGTTCGGCGCCCAGCGCTACGTTCTCTGCCACGGTGAAGACCGGCACCAGCATGAAGTGCTGGTGCACCATGCCGATCCCTGCCGCCATTGCATCGCCCGGGCCCCGGAACGTGACGGGCTTGTCATCGATGAGGATTTCGCCTTCGGAAGGCTCATACAGCCCGTAGAGCACATTCATCAGGGTGGATTTCCCCGCCCCGTTTTCACCAAGGAGGCAGTGGATCTGTCCCGGCTCAACCACCACGTCTATGTGGTCGTTGGCCAGGAGCGTGCCAAAACGTTTGGTGATCCCTCTGAGTTCAAGTTTCAAAACTCTGACCAATCTCGAAGCGTCCGGTGATCGACCGGACGGGATATATGGCTGCAGCACCAGCCTAGTGGCTGCAGTCCCGGGAGGAGCCGGCCGGGCGCTGTAAACGTTCGGCCAGCAAAAAGCGCCACCGGCCGGCCAGTGGGTGACGGACCGGCGGTGGCGCTTCCTGTGGTGGATCAGGCCTTGGGGCTGGCTGCGGACTCGACCTTCAGCTTGCCGTCGACGATGTCCTTCTTGATCTTCTCGAGGTCGGACTTCACGTCGGCGGGGACCTGGGAGTCGAGGTCGTGGAAGGGTGCCAGCTGCACGCCGTCGTTGGCAAGGGTGCCAACGTACGGGGTGTTGTTGAACTTGCCGTCCTTGTCCTCGGTGACAACGGTCTCCACGGCCTCGCCCATCTGCTTCATGACAGAGGAGAGCATGATGCCCTTGTAGTCCGGGGCGGTGAGGTAGCCGTCCGAGTCAACCCAGATCAGCTTGACGTCCTTGCCGGCAGCCTTGGCCTCGTTAAGCGCGGCTCCGGCGCCCTTGCCCACGGGACCGGCCACGGGCATGACGATGTCCGCACCCTGGTCCAGGAAGTTCTTGGTCAGCTGCTTGCCCACGTCCTGCTTTTCGAAGTCGCCGGTGAAGCTGCCGTCCTGGGCATCCTTGTTCCAGCCGAGCAGCTTGACGTTCTTGCCCTTCTGCTGGTTGTAGTACTTCACGCCGTCGGCGTAGCCGTCCATGAAGATGGTCACGGTGGGGATCTTGATGCCGCCGAAGGTGGCCACGGTGCCGGTCTTGGTGGTTCCTGCAGCCAGGTAGCCGGCGAGGAAGGCCGCCTGCGCGGTGTCGTAGATGATCGGCTTGACGTTGCTGATGGGCTTGTCGTAGCCAAAGTCGATGATGGCGAAGTGCTTGTCCGGGTTGGCGGTGGCCTGGGCCTTGGTGGCGTCGCCGAGCAGGAAGCCCACCGTGATGGTCAGGTTGCAGCCGGCCGTGACCATGGCCCGCAGGTTGGGTTCGAAGTCGTTATTGGTCTTCGACTCGATCTGGTTGACCTTGATGCCAAGGTCCTTCTCGGTCTTCTTCAGGCCCTCGTAGGAGGACTGGTTGAAGGACTGGTCGTCGAATCCACCGGAGTCCGACACGATGCAGCCCGTGTAGTCGCTGGCACCTGCGGATGAGGTGCTTCCGGCTTCGGGGGCTGCACCGCAGGCGGTGAGCACAAGCGCGGACGCACCGAGGGTGGCCACTCCGGCCATTGAACCGCGCTTGAAGCTGGCACGCAGTGATTTCTTCAATTTTCCTCCAGGGATGATGCGAGTGGCGCTACGGGCTGGAATTCAATGAGTGTCCGTTTCGGCGCTGAAATTCTGTTTTCACTGAAGGCACGCAGCACTGCGCCGGAGCGCACTGATGGCACTTACTTTAGTGGCCTGCGCCACGTCCCCATAGCACGCCAGGAGCCCATCCGGGAGATTGTTTACAAGTTGTTACCAAGCAGTAGGGACACCGCGGATGCGGTGTCCCTACTGCTTGTGCGTGATGGTGGCGGCTACAGCCGGACGAGCATTTTCCCGGTGTTTGCGCCGTCCAGGAGGTCCATGAAGGCCTGTGGCGCGTTCTCCAGTCCGTCAACGATGGTCTCGTCGTAGCGCACGGTCCCGTCCGCCAGCCAGCCGGCCATCTTCTCCGCAAACTCCGCCGCGTGCTGGCGCTGCCCGCCCACCAGGAAGCCCCGGAGGGTGAGCTGCTTCCCGATAGCCTGCATCAGGTTGTGGGGTGCAGGAGTGGGTTCGGTTGAGTTGTACTGCGCGATGGCGCCGCACATTGCCACCCGGCCGCCCACGTTGAGGACCGACAAGGCAGCCTCGAGGTGCTCGCCGCCCACGTTGTCGAAGTAGACGTCAATGCCGGCCGGGCCGGCCGCCTTTTCCAGTTGCCCGACAACGGGACCGTCATGGTAGTCGAACGCGGCGTCGAAACCGAGCTCCAGGAGCCGGGCCACCTTGGCGGGCGAGCCGGCCGAGCCGATGACCCGGGAGGCGCCCATGGCTTTGGCGATCTGTCCCACCAGCGAGCCCACGGCACCCGCCGCGCCCGAAACGAACACGGCGTCGCCCGGCTTGAATTCGGCAACCTTCAACAGACCGGTGTAGGCCGTCAGCCCGGTCATGCCCAGGGCGCCCAGGAAGGCGGACGCCGGGGCCAGGTCAGTGCGGGCGGGGGTGGCAGAAGCGCCGTCGACCACCGCATACTCGCGCCAGCCAAGCGGATGCACGACGACGTCGCCCTCCTGGTGTGCGGACGACCGGGACGCCATCACCTCGCCCACCGCCCCGCCGTCGAGCGCCTTGCCCACGGCGAAGGGCGCGGAGTAGGACTTGACGTCATTCATCCTGCCCCGCATGTACGGGTCTACGGACATGAAGAGGTTCCGCACCAGGATCTGGCCGTCTTCGAGTGCGGGCAGCGGCGACTCGGCAAGTTCGAAGTTCTCATTGGACGGGCGTCCCTCGGGGCGCGAAGCCAACCGGATTTCGCGGGTGGTGGTTGCAAGGGCTGTGCTCATGCTGCGTACTCCAGGATCTTGAGGTCGACGTTGATGTTGCCGCGGGTGGCGTTGGAATAGGGGCAGACCTGGTGCGCCTTGGCCACAAGGTCTTCCGCCGTGGCGAGGTCCAGGGCGGGCAGGGCGATTTCCAGTTCGGCGGCCAGCCCGAAGCCGGCTCCGCCGTCCAGCTGCCCCAGGTGGATTTTCGCTGCCACTGCCGAGTCCGTCAGGTCAGCGCCTGCCTTGCGGCCGACCAGGCGCAGTGCGGAATGGAAGCAGGCGGCATACCCGGCGGCGAAAAGCTGTTCGGGGTTGGTGCCGTGGCCGCTGCCGCCGAGTTCGACCGGGCTGGCGAGATCCACTGCGAGCCTGCCGTCGTTGCTGCGTGCAGCGCCGTCGCGCCCTTCGCCCGAGGCCAGCGCCTCGGCGGTGTAGAGAGTCTTCACGAAAAAAATCCGTCCTGTAGATGGGATGGTGCAGTATTCGGGTTCACAGCGATTCATGCAGGGCAGCCGTGAGCTTGCCCAGGGTGGTCCGCAGCTGTTCGAGTTCGTCCAGCGAAAGTCCTGCGGCATCGGCCAGCCGCTGCGGAATGGCGCTGGCCGCGCCGCTGAGGTTCCGCCCGGCATCCGTCAGGTGGATGGCGACGCGGCGTTCGTCCTCGCCGGACCGCCGCCGTTCCACCAGCCCCAGGGCTTCCAGGCGCTTAAGGAGCGGCGACAGGGTGCCGGAGTCGAGGCCAAGTTCCCCGCCGAGTTCCTTCACGCCCCGAGGTTCGCTTTCCCACAGGACCAGCATCACCAGGTACTGCGGGTAGGTGAGCCCCAGTTGGTCCAGCACGGGCCGGTAGACGGCGGTGGCGGCACGGGAAGCTGAGTACAGGGCAAAACAGACTTGCCGGTCCAGGCGGGGTGCTTCGGTCATACAGAAACGATAGCCCACAATTAAGTTGTGCACAACTTACTGCAGGTGGGGCAGCCCCTGTTGCGCCGCCGTCGGCATGCGAACGACGGCGGCAGGGCACCTTTCCGGCCGGGCTCTGCCAGGCGCGCCCCCAGGCCAAAGAGGTTACGGAAGCGGTGCCTGCTCGAGGTCCCGGATGGTCCGCAGCGCCGCTGCGGTGAGGACCCGGATGCCCAGGCCAAGGGCGCGCTCGTCCAGGATGTAATCGCCGCGGTGGAGGTCGTAGTCCTCACCGCCCGGCGTCTTGGTGCCCAGCCGCATCATGGCTCCCGGAAGTTCCGCCAGGAACCAGGCAAAATCCTCGCCGCCCATGGACTGCGGCGTCAGCACCACGGCGCTCTCGCCGATTTCGGCCCGGGCGGCAGCTTCGATGATGGCTGTCTCGTGTTCCGAGTTCACCACCGGCGGCACTCCCCTGGTGTGCTCCAGGTGGACGTCCACGCCGTACGGTGCGGCCACCTGGTGGACCACTTCGTCAAGGAGTTCGCCGGCAGCGTGCCAGGCGTCGCGGTCCAGGCAGCGCATGGTCCCGGCCATGTAGCCGCTGCCGGGAATCGCATTGGGTGCCGAGCCCGCGGTGATCTGGCCCCACACCACGGAGACGCCGCTGCGGACGTCCACCCGGCGGGACAGCACGGCCGGTACGTTCACGGCGATCTGGGCCAGCGCGAACACCAGATCCTCGGTGAGGTGCGGGCGCGACGTGTGGCCGCCACGGCCGGAGAGTTCGATCCGGATGGTGTCCGAAGCCGAGGTAATGGCACCAATCCGCGTTCCCACCTTGCCCACCTCAATCCGGGGGTCGCAATGCAGGGCCAGGATCCGGGGGACGCCCTCCAGGACGCCCTGTTCGATGCAGGCGTGCGCGCCGCCGGGCATCGTTTCCTCGGCAGGCTGGAAGATGATCCGGACGGTGGCCCCAAGGGGTGCCTCCTGGTGCATCCGGTTCAATACCAGGGCGATGCCCAGCATGGTGGTGGTGTGCACGTCATGGCCACAGGCGTGCGTGACGCCGTGATTCTTCGACGCGAACGGCAGGCCCGTCTCCTCGATGATGGGCAGGGCGTCAATGTCGCCGCGCAGCGCCGTGGCGATGGGACCTTCGCCCACGTCCACGGTCAGCCCGGTGCCTTCCAGGCGGCGGGGACTCAGGCCGGCGGCTTCGAGCCGCTCGGCAAGCTTGTCCGTGGTGCGGAACTCCTTGAAGGACAGCTCCGGGTGCGCATGCAGGTCCCGCCGGAATTCGATCAGTTCCGGCAAAAGCGGTTCGAGCCAGGGAGCCACCAGGGCGGTGGGCTCGGCTTCAGTAGTGTAGTTGCGCACTGTTTCACTCTAGCGAGGGTGCCGGCTTTAGTGCCCATTCACTGACGCCTCATTACATTCCGGAGACTGCCGGCACCGGTGGCGCCGGCAGGTTCCGGGTCAGAGGACGTCCGTGTCGCCGCTTGCCTTAAGTGCGTCGACGGCAGCCTTGACGCGCTGGGAATTGGCCATGGTGGTCACCAGCAAAGCGTCCGGGGTATCCACGATGACCACGTCCTGGATGCCGATCAGGGCGATCACGCGCTTGGTGTCGGTAACCACAACGCCGCTTGAGTTCTCGGTGAACACGCGGGCACCTTCGCCGAGGACGGTGACGTCGTCCACTTCCTTGGCACTGTTGAGGCGGCCAACGGAGGCAAAGTCGCCAACATCGTCCCAGCGGAAAGTTCCGGGAACGACGGCGACGTCCCCGGCTTCGGCGGCGGGCTCGGCCACTGCGTAGTCGATGGCGATTTTCGGCAGGGTGGGCCAGATGCGTGCCGTGACCTCGTCGCGCCGGGGGGTGTCCCACGCCCGGGCGATTTCCTGCAGCCCCTGGAACAGTTCGGGCTGGTTCGCCTCAAGGTGCTTGAGCATCAACGCCACCGGTGCCACGAACATGCCGGCGTTCCACACGTAGTCGCCACTGTCCACGTACTGCTGGGCCACCATTTCGTCCGGCTTTTCGACGAACTCCACCACGTCGTGGGCGCTGGGCGCGCCTTCAATGTGCAGGGCCTTGCCGGAGCGGATGTAGCCGAACCCGGTGGACGGGTGCGTGGGCTTGATGCCGATGGTGACGATCTTGCCGGTGGCAGCGGTGTGGATGGCTTCGCGGACGGCCTGCTGGAACAGATCATCCGGGCTGATCACCTGGTCGGCTGCGAAGGAACCCATGATGGTGTCGGGATCGCGCTCGTGCAGGATCGCCGCCGCAAGGCCGATGGCGGCAGCGGAGTCCTTTGGCTCTGACTCGAGGACAAGGTCGGCGTCCTGCACCTCGGGCAGCTGGCGGCATACGGCGTCGCGGTGCGCCCGGCCGGTCACCACCAGCATTCGGTTGCCCGCCAAAGGGTGCAGCCGGTCATAGGTGGCGCGCAGCAACGTGCTGCCCGATCCCGTGAGATCGTGAAGGAACTTGGGAGCTGCTGCACGTGACAGGGGCCAGAGGCGGGTCCCCACTCCGCCTGCCGGAATCACCGCGATGAAGCGGTCAAGGGGTGAAGCCGGGCTTGTCACTTTGTCTGTACTCATCACGGCTACTTTAGCGGAACGGCCCCAACCGGCTCCTTTGGCGACACATCAGACCTGCGTTTTGCGGCGCCGTCGTACCCAAAAGCCTGCAGGGATGTGGCGTTCGTCTCATTTCCCCGGAAAATCCGCTCCAGTACTGGGCACCAAGAATCTCCGAAATTGAATAAGCTGTTAGCGGAGCCTAGATTTAGGCCTGAGCTACGAGTGCTCTCGCAGCAGGCGTTCCCCCCGCATGGATCTCATGCCAGCGCCGCTGTGTTGCAGGGAGGTTTATCAGTGCCGACAAA
Organism: Arthrobacter sp. NicSoilB11; assembly: GCF_019977375.1. Classification (NCBI taxonomy): domain Bacteria; kingdom Bacillati; phylum Actinomycetota; class Actinomycetes; order Micrococcales; family Micrococcaceae; genus Arthrobacter; species Arthrobacter sp. NicSoilB11. Next base: position 1,320,318 of record NZ_AP024657.1, on the reverse strand, counting down.
ACCAGCTGGCACCTTGTACCGCGGCCGTGAAGGCATGTGGTCCTGGGTAGGACACCGCATTACCGGTGTAGTGATCTTTTTCTTCTTGTTGGTCCACGTCCTGGACACCTCCTTGGTGCGTGTGTCACCGGAGGCCTACACCGCTGTGATCGGCGCCTACAAGAACCCCCTGATGGCGCTGGGCGAGACCGGCCTTGTTGCCGCGATCGTGTTCCACGCCTTCAACGGCCTGCGGATCATTGCGGTCGACTTCTGGAAGAAGGGCGCAAAGTACCAGCGGCAGATGCTGTGGGCAGTCCTGGCCCTTTGGGTCGTGACCATGGTCGCCTTCTCCATCCGCCACCTGTCCCTCGCCCTCGGAGGTCACTAAGCCATGACTGCAACGATCGAGAGCCCCCGCAGCGGGCGGATCGCCCCCCAGTACCGCCGCAGCAGCGGCTCACGGGGCAACTTCGAGATGATCGCCTGGCTGTTCATGCGTCTCTCCGGCGTAGTGCTGGTGGTCCTCATCTTCGGCCACCTGTTCGTGAACCTCATGGTGGGCGAAGGCATCCACGCCATTGACTTCGGCTTCGTGGCCGGCAAGTGGGCAGACCCGTTCTGGCAGTTCTGGGACCTGGCCATGCTCTGGCTGGCAATGCTGCACGGCACCAACGGCGTCCGGACCATCATCAACGACTACGCAGAGAAGACGTCCACCCGCCGCTGGCTGAAGACCGTCCTCTACGCCGCCGCCGTCGTCATCATCCTCCTCGGCACGCTGGTCATCTTCACCTTCAACCCGTGCCCCGTGGTGAACGGCGTTGCCCTTCCGGGTGGATTCTGCCCTGCCTAGAACTGGCACAACCCCGGGCCCGCGGGCTTTTCCGCGGGCCCTGTTTTGCGGAGCAGGCAAAGCCGCCCCGTTGTTTTATAGCGAATTTTGAGAGAAAGAGCGTCTGGTATGCAGGTCCATAAGTACGACGTCGTCATCGTCGGTGCCGGTGGCGCTGGCATGCGCGCCGCGATCGAGTCCGGTCAGCGCGCGCGCACAGCAGTACTGACCAAGCTCTACCCCACCCGCTCGCACACAGGTGCGGCCCAGGGTGGCATGTGCGCAGCCCTTGCCAATGTCGAGGAAGACAACTGGGAATGGCACACGTTCGACACCGTCAAGGGCGGCGACTACCTGGTTGACCAGGACGCCGCGGAGGTCATGGCCAAGGAAGCCATCGACGCCGTGCTGGACCTGGAAAAGATGGGCTTGCCCTTCAACCGCACCCCCGAGGGCCGCATCGACCAGCGGCGCTTCGGTGGCCACACCCGCGACCACGGCAAGGCTCCGGTCCGCCGTGCATGCTACGCCGCGGACCGCACCGGCCACATGATCCTGCAGACCCTGTACCAAAACTGCGTCAAGCACAACGTTGAGTTCTACAACGAGTACTACGTCCTGGACCTGCTGACGGTCGAAGAGGATGCTGTCCGCGAAGACGGGACGCCCTACAAGCAGAAGCGCGTGGCCGGCGTCGTCTCCTACGACCTCGCCTCCGGTGAACTGCACGTGTTCCAGGCCAAGTCCGTGGTGTTCGCCTCCGGTGGCGCCGGCAAGGTCTTCAAGACCACGTCCAACGCCCACACCCTGACCGGTGACGGCATGGGCATCGCCTTCCGCCGCGGCATCCCCCTGGAGGACATGGAGTTCTTCCAGTTCCACCCCACCGGCCTGGCCGGGCTGGGCATCCTGCTGTCCGAGGCCGCCCGCGGTGAAGGTGCCATCCTCCGCAACTCGGAGGGTGAGCGCTTCATGGAGCGCTACGCCCCCACCATCAAGGACCTGGCACCGCGCGACATCGTGGCCCGCTCCATGGCCAACGAAGTCCGCGAAGGCCGCGGCTGCGGCCCGAACAAGGACTACGTCCTCCTGGACCTGACCCACCTGGAGCCGGCGCACATCGATGCGAAGTTGCCGGACATCACCGAGTTCGCCCGCACCTACCTGGGCGTGGAACCGTACACCGAGCCGGTGCCCGTGTTCCCCACCGCGCACTACGCGATGGGCGGCATCCCCACGAACATCGAGACCGAAGTGCTCCAGGACAACGACACCGTGGTCCCCGGACTCTACGCCGCCGGTGAGGTGGCCTGCGTGTCCGTCCACGGTTCCAACCGGCTTGGCACCAACTCGCTCCTGGACATCAACGTGTTCGGCAAGCGTGCCGGCATCGCTGCCGCGGAATACGCCAAGACCGCCCAGTTCGTGGAACTGCCGGAGAACCCGCTGGCCTACACCACCGAACTGCTGGACATTGCCCGCAACGGTACCGGCGACGAAAAGGTGGCGCAGATCCGCAAGGAACTGCAGGACACGATGGACGCCAACATGCAGGTGTTCCGTACGGCGGACACCCTGAACCAGGTGCTGCGCGACATCGCATCCTTCGAGGAGCGGTACAAGCGCATCAACGTCCAGGACAAGGGCAAGCGCTTCAACCTGGACCTGCTCGAGGCCGTTGAGCTCGGCTTCCTGCTGGAACTGGCCAAGGTCATGACCGTGGCCGCCCTGCACCGTGAGGAATCCCGCGGCGGACACTTCCGCGAGGACTTCCCCGAGCGTGACGACGAGAAATTCATGAAGCACTCCATGGCGTACAAGGATGACCATGCGCCGGCTGACGGATCGGCGGAGTCAATCGCCGGTATCCGCCTCGCCACCAAGCCGGTTGTCTTTACCCGCTACGAGCCGATGGTGAGGAAGTACTAAGATGACCGCTGAAATCGCTGAGCCAGCCTCAAAGGTTGAACTTCCTGCCGGCGTTGGCGGGGGCGGGGAAATCCCCACGTTCGACGTCCACATGCGGGTCCGCAGGTACAACCCGGAGGTTTCCGAGGAAGCCACCTGGGATGATTTCCACCTGACCATGTACGGCACGGACCGTGTCCTGGATGCCCTGCACAAGGTGAAGTGGGAGATGGACGGCACCCTGTCCTTCCGCCGCTCCTGCGCCCACGGCGTGTGCGGCTCTGACGCCATGCGCATCAACGGCCGCAACCGGCTTGCCTGCAAAACGCTGCTGAAGGACCTGGACACGTCCAAGCCCATCACCGTGGAGCCCATCAAGGGCCTGCCGGTGGAGAAGGACCTGATCGTGGACATGGAGCCCTTCTTCCAGTCGTACCGCGAAGTCATGCCCTTCCTGATCAACAAGGGCCACGAGCCCACCCGGGAACGCCTCCAGTCCGCGGAGGACCGGGAGCGCTTTGACGACACCACCAAGTGCATCCTCTGCGCCGCGTGCACGTCCTCCTGCCCCGTGTTCTGGACGGACGGGCAGTACTTCGGCCCCGCCGCGATCGTCAACGCACACCGCTTCATCTTCGATTCCCGTGATGATGCCGGCGACATGCGCCTGGAGATCCTCAACGACAAGGAAGGCGTGTGGCGCTGCCGCACCACCTTCAACTGCTCCGAGGCATGCCCCCGTGGCATCCAGGTCACGCAGGCCATTGCGGAAGTCAAGCAGGCCATCCTGGCCCGCAAGATCTAGGCACGTTCACCAACAGATATAACGGCCGACGGCGTCGCTCACCACACGTGGTGGGGGCGCCGTCGTCGTTTCAGCAGAAAGGGGTCCTCCTTGTCCCGCTCCGAAAAAGTGTCCTTTGCCGGTTCCACCGGCGAGATGCTGTCCGGCATCATTGACGTCCCGGAGGGCCCCGTCAAGGGCTGGGGTGTCTTCTCGCACGGTTTCACGCTGGGCAAGGACAGCCCCTCCGCAGCGCGGATGTGCAAGGCGCTGGCGGACAGCGGCATCGGAATGCTGCGCTTCGACAACCTGGGCCTGGGCGGCTCCGCCGGGGAATGGTCCGCCGGCTCGTTCAGCCACAAGGTGGCAGACACGGTGAAGGCCGCGGAGTTCATGCGTGCGGAGGGGAAGGAAATCTCCCTGCTGGTGGGCCACTCGTTCGGCGGCGCCGCGGTTCTTGCCGCAGCGCGGGAGATACCCGAGCTCGACGCCGTTGCCACCGTGGGAGCGCCCTTTTCCCCCAAACATGTGGCCCACGTTTTCGATGCCGCGCTGGACAGGATCCTGAGCGAGGGCAGCGCCGAAGTTGACCTGGGAGGCAAGCGGGTGGAGATCCGCCGGCACTTCGTGGAGGACCTGGAGAACGCGGACCTGACGGACTGCATCAAGCAGCTGCACAAGCCCCTGATGGTGCTGCACTCCCCCACCGACAACACCGTGGGGATCGAGAATGCCAGCACCATCTTCCAGACGGCCAGGCATCCGAGGAACTTCGTGTCCCTTGAGGGCAGCGACCACCTGCTCACCGGCAAGGGCCAGGCCGCACGGGCGGCCAGGATCATCGCCGCCTGGGCGGACCAGTACCTCGACGCCGCACCTGCCTGACCCTCCCCGGCCTGTTTGGCCGGCCCTACTTGCCGATAGCCGCCTTGCTCTCGCTGATCCACTGTTCGGCTGCCTTGTCCGGCGTGACCCGCTTGAAAAGGACGTCCGTGTTGATCCGGGCGGTGATCTCCGAGACGGCGGTTGAACCGGTGGGGCCGATGTACGTTGGGGCGAAATCCATCTTGCCGATCTGGTTGATGTACTCCGCCTCCACCTTGCCCTGAGGGGTGAGCATGTCCTGGATGGCGGCGCGCATGTCGGAGTTGCCAGGGATGCCCCGGTCGCTCTGGATGACCCTGGCCGCGGCCGGGTTGTTGACCAGGAAGTTCACGAGCTTGGCGGCAGCGTCCGTGTGCTTGCTGCGTGCGGAGATGGTGTAGAACTGCGAGGACTGCAGCCAGATCCCCGGGGTGGGCTTCTCCCCCGGTAGCTTGAGCAGTTTCAGGTCTGCGCCGGAGGCTTTGCTGAGGGCGGTCAGTGAATTGCTCCACGTGAGCATCATTGCGGCCTTGCCCATGCCCATGAGGGTCTGCTCAGTGCTGACATTGAGCTTCTCCACCGTCTCCGAAGCACTCGGAGCGGCACCGGATTCACTAAGCTTCAGCGAGTAGTGGAAGTAGTCCTGCACCGTTTGCTTGCCCAGTCCCAGCTGTCCGTCCTGGGTGTACAGGGATTCGCCGCGCTGGCGGGCGAAGGCGTCCAGGGAGTCATGGGTGAGCACGGTTGCAGTTCCGTAGGTGCCCTGGGGGCTCTTGGCGGTGATGTCACCGGCAATCCTGGCGAAGTCGTCCCAGCTCCAGCTGCTGTCATCTGGCAGCGGAACCCCTGCCGCCGCGAAGACGGCGGGATTGGCCACAATGGCCAGTGCGTTGGCGCCGGTGGAAACGCCGTACTGTTTGCCCTTGACCTGTCCGTTTTCCAGGGCGCCCTGGTCGATCCTTGACAGGTCCAGTGAGCCCTGCACCGTGGTCAGGTCCAGCAACGCGCCGCGGTTTGCGTATTCGGCGGGGTAGGCGCCCCCCATGGTGATGACATCCGGCGCGTCGTTGGCGGCCATCTGGGTTGCGAGCTTGTCGAAGTAGCCGCTGATGTCGCCATATTCCGGCTTGACCTTGATGTTGGGGTTGGCGGCCTCAAACTCAGCAATGGCCTTGTTGGTCAGCTCGGCCCGGCCGGCATTGCCCCACCAGGAAAAGCGGATCTCCACGGGCCCGTCCCCGGCCTTGTTGGACGACGGGCTGGAACAGCCGGCCGTCACGGCCAGGAGGGCTGCGGCTGAGAGGACGGCAAGGGATTTACGGATTGTTCCGGTAGCAGGGCGCGTCATTGGGCAAGCTTCTTCCTTGGTGAGAAGGGTGGGTGAGCGAGAGAAAGCGGTTTCGTGAAACGTATCAACGGCGGGTAAAGCCCGTCAATAGGATCCCGTCATGGTTTCCGTACCGGTTATCGACCTGGACTTCTCGGTGCACGATTTCACATGGCGGCCCCTTGACAGCGCTGTGGAACCCGCCAAGGATGGAATCGCCAGAAACCGCTTTCTCCCCGGTGCCGCGTTTCCGGGGAGGCGCGCTGGCCATGCCCGGACATTTCGCGGCATCAGTCACCACACACCTGTAAGGAGGGCGTGCACCGTGCACAGCCACGCCAGCACCGTACGGCCGGAGGCCACGACCACGTCCCACCGGCGGCACAAGCAGATTGACAGGAAGGCGCTGGTCCGGCGGCACAACGTTCGTCAGCAAAGTCTTGATCCGCGAAGCCCTGTCTCAGTGGGCAACGGGGAGTTTGCCTTCACCATGGACCTCACGGGCCTTCAAAGCCTGCCAGCCGAGTACCCCGTGGGGCCCCGTGAGGACTCGCTTCCCCCGGGAACGCTGCTGGGCACCCAATCCACCTGGGGCTGGCACTCCATGCCTGGCGGCGATCGTTACAGCCTGGCAGGTTCCACGGTCCTCTACGACTCCCCACGTGGTCCGGTGCCGTACGTGGACATGGTGGGTGACATCGTCAATGACCGTGAGACAGGCACCTCAACGGCCGAAGCATGGCTGCGGGCAAACCCGCACCGCCTGGATCTGGGACGCATCGGTTTCCAGCTGCTGCAGGACGGAACCAGCCGGCCCATCAGCAGCAGCGAGCTTTCCCACGCCAGCCAGATTCTTGATCTTTGGACGGGCATCGTCACCAGCACCTTCGCCATCGCCGGCCACCAGGCCACGGTCACCACAGCCTGCCATCCGGACCGCGACGAACTCGGCATTCGGGTGGAGTCACCCGCGCTGGGTGACGGCCTGGTGATCGGCATCGACTTCCCGTACGGCTCCGAGGCGTGGCACAACGGCGCCGGGTGGGATCTGCCGGGCGCCCACACCACCATCCTCAACGGACCGCAACCTGCAGTGTCCCATGCAGGGGCCAGCAGCTGGACGGTGGACCGCGAACTGGACAACGCGCGCTACCGCGTGGTGATCACCGGCCAAGGCCTGGTCGTGGAACAGACCGGGGCGCACCACCTGCGCATACGGCCGGATGTCCACTCGAGCACCGAGGCGCTGGACCTGTCCATTGAGTTCATATCCGCCGCGGACGGGGACTGTATCCCCCGGGGCGGTGCGGGCCTTTCCAGAGTGGCAGGCAAGGCGGGCGTTGGCCGCCATGCGGGTCCCGCCGTCGGGCCTTCCCCTTCAGCGCCGTCGGTTCCCAGCGCAAACCAGCCCGGCAGCAACGTTGCAGCCGCCTCCATGGACCGTTGGCCCAGGTTCTGGTCGTCCGGAGGTGCCATCGAGCTGGCTGCCACGCCGGACCCACGGGCCAGGGAGCTCGAACGCCGGATTGTCCTCTCCCAGTACCTGACGGCCGTCAACTGCTCCGGATCGCTGCCGCCGCAGGAAACAGGCCTGGTGTGCAGCTCGTGGCGCGGCCGCTTCCACCTGGAGATGCATTGGTGGCACGCCGCCCATTTTGCGCACTGGAACCGAACGGAGCTCCTCCTCCCCTCCCTGCGCTGGTACTCAACGGTGCTGGAAACGTCGCGGGAAACCGCCAGGGCGCAGGGCTTCGACGGCGCCCGCTGGCCCAAGCAGGTAGGCCCGGACGGCAGGGAGAGCCCCAGCCCGATCGGGACGTTCCTGATTTGGCAGCAGCCGCATCCCATCCATTTGGCCGAGCTGCTGTACCGGGCCAATCCGGGCCCTGACGTGCTGGAGGAGTTCGCTGACATCGTGTTCGAAACCGCCGCGTTCATGGCGGGCTTCGCCCATCGCACCCCGAGGGGTTTCGAACTTGGGCCGCCGCTCATACCCGCACAGGAGAGCTATGGGTCCATGCGGGCGAAGATCAAAAACCCGACGTTCGAACTCGCTTACTGGCAGTGGGGCCTCAGGACTGCCGCCGCCTGGCGGGAACGGTTGGGCCTCGAGCCCGTTGCATGCTGGCAGGAGGTTGCTGACGGGCTGGTGCGCCCGCGCGTAGTCGACGGCGTCTATGCGGCAATGGACGTGGAGCCCTTCACCATCAGGACGGACCATCCCTCGATGCTCTGCGCACTGGGCGTCCTGCCGCTGACAGACCTGATCGATGAGGCAGTCATGCGGGCCACCCTTGAGGATGTCCTGGCCGACTGGGACTGGACCACCACATGGGGGTGGGACTACCCGGTGATGGCGATGACCGCTGCCCGGCTCGGGGACCCGGAGTACGCCGTCGACGCGCTCCTGCAGGAGGCCGGTAAGAACACAGTCCTGACGAACGGTCACAACCGGCAGACGGACTCCTTGCCGTTGTACCTTCCAGGCAACGGGGGGCTCCTTGCCGCGGCCGCGCTGATGGCTGCCGGCTGGGACCACGGCCCGGACCGCCACGCTCCGGGCTTTCCGCCCGGCTGGACCGTTGCGTGGGAAGGTCTGGTGCCGGCCCCCTGACGTCGCTGTGCTGGAGGGCCGGACAATTCTACGGCCGGGCGCGCGTCAGGTTTGGGGCGTGGTTCGGCGTGCGCCGAGTATCGTCTTGCGCGGAGGAGCGTCCGACTCCAGGTCCGCTTCACGGACGGCCGCCCATCCTGCCGAGACAAGGTAGACCTGGCTGACGAGGTTGAACCAGATGAGCAGGCCGATGATGATGGCAAACGGCGCCAGGATGGGATTGCGGCTGGCCCCGCCAAGAAGTTCAGTGCTGAAGATCTGCAGTATGGTGGTGCCCACGGCTGCCAGGCCGGTGCCCTCGACCAGTGCCTGGCGGGACAGCTTGAGCCCCGCGGCCAGCCGGAACATGATCAGCGCCGTGACCCAGTTCAGGACCAGCGGGACGACGATTTTGACGGAGGTGGTCAGCGGGCCGGCCAAGGCGTCGCTGAGGTGCAGGAAGTCCGCTACCCAACCCGCCAGCGTGCCGAACACCAGCGATGCACCGCCGCTGATCACCAGGGCCACGCCCAGCAGCAGCAGGGTTCCGGCGTCGCGCAGCTTCATCACGATGGGATTGACGATCAGCGGCGGCAGCTGCAGGACGCCGCGCAGGCCGTCCCGGAGGCCGTTGATCCAACCGAGTGATGTGACCACCGTTACCAGCGCACCGATGACCGCGGTCCAGCCGAGGCCGTTGGGATCCAACATGTCCTTGGGGTCCACCAGCCCCGGTCCGCCGTTGACTTTCAGTAGGCCCGGTGCGCTGGCGGCCACGCTGCCGATAACGGTGTCCAGCAGCGCCGGCTGGCCGCTGAGGACCAGCCCGGCGATGGAGAAGCCGGTGGCCAGCAGGCCTGTGACGGAGAAAAACATGTTGAAGCCAATGCCGGCGCTCATCAGCGGCCCGTAGTGGAGGGTGTAGTGCCGGAAGGCGCGCATGGGGCGCAGGACGTTCAGGCGGGCGGTGAGCCACTGAACCAAGGCCATCAGGGCACCGAATTTTTTGCCGGACCTGCGCGCCCGATTCCATTCCATCCGCTTTTGGATGACCTCCAGCTTCAGCCTGGCCTGCTCGGTGGGCAGCGGCTGCTGGTTACCCTGCGTCGGTTGGGGTGTCCGCGGCAGCGTCCGTGAACCGGGTGCCGGCGTTGTTGTCAGTTTCGGTCCCAAAATCCAGCTCTTCCCGTAGCTGCCAGATGCCGTCGGCATCGTGCTCGTAGAGTCCCATGCTAACCACAGGGAAGGTGGCCTTGTAGTTCTTCAGCACCGTTTCGGCCTCGTCAAGGCTTTCCGGGGCGACATCGTGGGCGATGGTGACGTGCGGATGGTAGGCAAAGGGCAGTTCACGGTGGAGTGGGCCCTGCTGGAGCTTGCGGTGCAGGTCCACGCAGTGCTCGAACCCGTCCTCCACATTGATGAAGACTACGGGGGAAACGGGCCGGAAAGTTCCGGTCCCGGCGATGGTCACCATGAACGGGCTCTGGCAGCGGGCCACTTCGCGGACATGCCGGAGGGTCGCTTCCCAGTCCTGGGTGGGGGTGGTGGTGACCAGCGTAATGTGGGCCGGTACCACGTCCGCCAGCGGGTCACCGAACGACGCCCGCCAGCGCTGCAGCTCTTCGGCGATGTCTGCCGGAAAGCCCAGGATGACGCCCACGCTGACCTCTTCGCTGCGGGCCACCTCATGGTTCGCCGCCGCATTCCGGCCTGGCTGGTCTCCCAAGCGGTCAGCCAGGGTCTGCTCCACCTGGCCGGCAGAGCAGGCACCTCCCCTGGCGGTGACTTTTCCCGAAGACATGGCGCTAGCGGACTCCCGCGAGGCTGAGGGACGGCAGGAAGCCCATGCGCTCGTAGACCTGGGCAAGGGTGACGGAGGCGATCTCGCGGGCCCGCTCAGCGCCAAGGGCCAGCAGCCGGTCAAGCTCGGCGGGATCTGCCATCAGCTCATTGGTCCGGTTGCGCAGCGGGGTGATGAAGTCCACCACAACTTCGGCGAGGTCAACCTTGAGGTGGCCGTACATCTTGCCCTGGTACTCGGCTTCAAGCTCCGCCACGGACTTGCCCGTCAGCGAGGAGTAGATGGTCAGCAGGTTGGACACGCCGGGCTTTTCCTCAGGGTCGAAGCGGATGTCCGTGCCGGCGTCGGTCACTGCCGACTTGATGCGCTTGGCTGCGATCTTGGGATCCTCCAGCAGCTGGATGGCACCGTTGGGCGACTCCCCCGTCTTGGACATCTTGGCGCTGGGATTCTGGAGGTCGTAGATCTTGGCGCTTTCCTTGACGATCGTGGCCTCCGGAACCGTGAAGGTGTGGCCGAACCGGGTATTGAAACGCTGCGCCAGGTTCCGCGTCAGTTCCAGGTGCTGCCGCTGGTCCTCGCCGACGGGCACGAGGTCGCTCTGGTACAGGAGAATGTCCGCGGCCATCAGGGTGGGGTAGGCGAACAGGCCCAGTGTTGCGGAGTCCGCGCCGGACTTCTGGGTTTTGTCCTTGAATTGGGTCATCCGGGAAGCCTCGCCAAACCCGGTAATGCAGTTCAGCGCCCACGCAAGCTGCGCATGCTCGGGAACATGGGACTGGACGAAGAAGATGCTCTTGTCCGGGTCGATGCCGGCCGCGATGTACTGGGCAGCCACAATGCGGGTCCGCTTGGCCAGCTCGGCGGGGTCGAAGTCCACCGTGATGGCGTGCAGGTCCGGGATGAAAAAGACGGCGTCGTACTCCGCCTGCATGTCCACCCAGTTGCGCACGGCACCGATATAGTTGCCCAGGTGCAGGGAGTCGGCGGTGGGCTTGGCGCCGGAAAGGATGCGCTTCTTGGCAGTGGAGGAAGTCTGGCTGGTCATGGAAAACTTTCGGGCTTAGAGCTGGTAATCCACTACCAGCGGGGCGTGATCGGAGAAGCGGGTGTCCCAGGAGGCTGCACGGTCCACGACAGCCGAAATGGCGGAGGCCGCCAGTTCGGGGGTGGCCATGTGGTAGTCGATGCGCCAGCCGGTGTCGTTGTCGAATGCCTTGCCGCGCCAGGACCACCATGTGTAGGGCCCGTCGACATCCCCGGCCAGGGTCCGGTGGACGTCATGCCAGCCGATCTCCTCACCGAAGAACCGGTCGAAGTAGGCACGTTCCTCCGGCAGGTGCCCGGCCTTCTTGAGGTTGCCCTTGGAGTTCCTGATGTCACGGGGGGTGTGCGCCACGTTGAGGTCGCCCACCACCAGGGCGTGGTCGCTGTGCTTGGTCAGTTCCGGCAGGCGGGTGGTCATGACGTCCAGGAAGCGGAACTTGTCATCCTGCTTGGGCGTCCCCACTTCACCGGAATGCACATAGGCGCTGGCAACCGTGAGCTGCACGGGGTTCCCTGCGGCGTCGGGGACGCGGAAGTCGGCTTCAACCCAGCGCCCGGCGGTGGCGAAGTAGTCGTCACCGATGCCGTTCCTGGTGGCCAGGGGCTCCTGGCGGGAGGCAATGGCGACGCCGGCACGGCCTTTTGCTTCCGCTTCCGCGTGCAGGATATGCCAGTCCTCCCCCAGCAGTTGCCGGACGACGGCGTCAGGGGCTCGGACCTCCTGCAGGCAGAGGATGTCCACTTCCCGCGGCTCAAGCCAGGCCGCCATTCCGTTCTTGTAGGCAGCCCGGAGGCCGTTTACGTTGACGGATGCGATGCGAAGGTGGTCCTTGTTCAATGCCGAGCTCACCCGCTCCACTCTAGTCGATGATGGTTCCGGTCACCGGCTCCCCGCTGCCGCCGGAGGACTTGATCATGTCCCGGGCGTTGGTGGCTGTGATTTCGATGGTTTCAAGGGCGCGGTTGATCGTGTCCTGGTTGGCGGCGGCGCCCTTGGCCCGCTCCTCCTCCACCACGCGGACCTGCACCTGGACGATCTTGAAGGAATGGTCCAGCTTCAGGTCGCGCACCTCGTCTGCCTCGGAACGTTCGTAGACCACCCGGGTGCCGCCGTGGTCGGCGGAGGTGCGGGCCGGTACGCGGCCGGTGACGGTGTTGAAGGCGCTCTGGGCTTCGGACAGCTTTGCGCCCGCTTTCCTGGCGGCCCGCTGGATGCTGAAGACCACAAACGCAGCCAGTGCCAGCCAGAAGGCGGCGATGATGGCGACAACCCAGCCCACCACGTCGTTCTGGTTTGCGGCGAAGATCACGGCCACAATGAACGCCGTCACCAGGACCATCAGGCCCGGCCCGCTGATCCGGAACATGGAAAAACCGCCCCGGGCGGGTTTGGAAGATGACGAGGAGCTGCCCAATGTTCGCATGCAGCCATTGTCTCAAACGGCGGACTGTGCTCCCGCCGCCTTCCACCCCCGGCGAACAGGGCAGCTCGCCGGGCAGGCTATTTCAGGAACAAACTCCGCAGGCGCAGCGTGGTCAGCAGCATCCCGACGGCGGTCATCACCAGGTAGTAGCCAACATGCAGTGGCGTGGCAGCCGTAAAAGTGCCCACACTGATCTGCCGCAGCAGTTCCACCCCGTGCCAGAGCGGCATGGCCTGGATGAACCACTGGATGGGCTGTGGGTAGACGCTGAGCGGGTAGAACGTGGCGCTGAACAGGAACATGGGCAGCAGGATGAAGTTGATCCAGTCCATCTGCTGGAAGGTCTTGAGGAAGCTGGTGATGCCCATGCCCAGGCTGGCGAACCCAAAGGCGATCAGCACCGAGGCTGGGATCATCAGCAGTGCCCAGGGCGTGGTGATCAGTCCCATGATGCCCATGACCGCAGTGAAGCCGGTGGCGTAGAGCATCCCCCGCAGCAGGGCCAGGAAGATCTCGCCAAGCGCCACGTCCAGCGGGCCCAGGGACGTATACAGCATGCCCTGGTAGAGCTTGGCGAAGTTCATCTTGAAGAAGACGTTCCAGGTGGAGTCATAGACGGCGCCGTTCATCGCGGAGACGGCCAGCAGTGCCGGTGCGATGTAGGCCGCATAGCTGATGGTGGTTCCGTTGGGTCCCTGGACGCTGCCAACGATGGCGCCCAGTCCCACCCCCATGGAAAGGAGGAACAGCACCGGCTCAAAGAACCCGGACAGCATCACCAGCCAGTTGGTGCTCCGTGTGGCCATCAGCCCACGGGCAATGACTGCCCTGGCATTGCCTGAATACAGGGGCCCGAAAGTGCGGCTGCGGGCTTGCTCCGCGGCGCTCCGGGAGGCGCCGGCGGGACCGGAGAATGTGCTCACTGGCCCATCCTCAGGGCAAACCGGCGCCGCGTCAGGACCCAGCCGGTGACTGCCAACCCCGCCAGGACGGCCGCATGGAGCACGCTGAGGATCGCCGGTTCGCGGTATCCGAAGCTGAGCACCCGGCCCAGTTCGGTGCCATGCCAGATGGGCGAAATCCAGCCCACCCAGCGGACCGCCAACGGCAGGTTGTCCAGCGGAAAGAACGTCCCGGAGAACAGGAAGAGCGGCATCACGATGAACCGCATCACCAGTGCGAACTGCCCCTTGTCTTCGGTGATCGATGCGGAATATGCCATCAGCGGCAGCCCGAAGGCCAGCCCGGTCAGGGTGGCCACCAGTATCCCGGCCCAGCCCCAGCCCGACGGCGAGGCACCGAACAGTGCCACGGCCGCGAAGTAGATGGCCGACTGCAGCACCAGGCGCAGCGTCACGGCCACGACCTGCCCGGCGGCGATCTGCTGCGGCGTCAGCGGCGACGCGTGCGGGCCGTAGTAGACCCGGCGCCATTTGAACCCTGCCATGACGGGAAAAGTGAACTCGTTGGCTGCCGTCATCACGGCGGCGGACACCAGCAGCGCCGGGGCGATAAAGGCGAGGTAGGACACGCCGCCAAAGGCCGCGTTGCCGGTATCCACCAGGGTGGCCAGTCCCACCCCCATGGCGAAGAGGTACGCCACCGGTTGGCCCACGCTGTACATCAGGATGGACCAGCTGTAACCCTTCATCACCCGGAGCACCTGCTCGGCATAGTAGAAGGAGCCCCAGCGCCGCGCCCTTGCCGCCGAAACCGCCGGCGCATGCGCGCGCAGGCCGCCCGGCTGCGCGGCCCCTGCCTGCCCTCCGGTCGGCTGCCGCCCGGACGCCTGCCTATCAGTCAATGAGGCTCCTGCCGGTGAGCCGAAGGAACACATCCTCCAGCGACGACCGACGGACCAGCGATGTCAGCGGCCTCAGGCCGCGGGCCGACACCTGCTCAAGGGCTGACTCGCCGTCGTGCGCGTACATCAGCACCCGGTCCGGCAGCACCTCAAGCCGTTCCCCGATGCCTTCCAGCCGGGACGCGATTGCGGCGTTCCGCTCGGAACCAAACCGCAGTTCCACCACCTCCCGGGTGGAATGCCCGCGGATCAGCTGCGCGGGCGAGCCCTCGGCCATGATCCGGCCCTTGTCCACCACGATCAGCCGGTCGCAGAGCTGCTCGGCCTCATCCATGTAATGGGTGGTGAGGATCAGCGTGACGCCCTGCTCCTTGAGCCGGAACAGGCGGTCCCACAGGATGTGCCGGGCCTGGGGATCCAGGCCCGTGGTGGGCTCGTCCAGCAGCAGGATCTGCGGCTCGTTGATCAGGGAACGGGCGATGGTCAGGCGGCGTTTCATGCCGCCGGAGAGCGCGTCCACCTTGGATCTCGCTTTGTCCGTCAGCTGTGCGAACTCCAGCAGTTCATCGGCCTTGGGCCTGAGGTAGCTCATGGGCAGGCCGAAGTAGCGGCCGTAGACCAGGAGGTTGTCGCGGACGCGGAGTTCCTCGTCCAGGTTGTCCTGCTGCGGAACCACGCCCAGGTGGGCGCGTACCTCGGGTCCGTGCGTGTCCGGGTCCAGGCCCATGATGGTGAGCCGGCCGGCGGACCGGCGGGTCACGCCGCCGATCATCTTCATGGTGGTGGATTTGCCCGCCCCGTTGGGCCCCAGGAGGCCGAAGGACTCCCCCGTTTGCACGGTGAACGAGATGCCGTCCACGGCGGCCACGTCGCCGTAGGTCTTGGTCAGGTTTTCGGCGGAGATGACGGTGCCGGACGGCGGACCCCCGGTCATCGTGCCGGAGGGGGTAAGGGCGTGGTTGTGCACCTGTGCAGACTAGTGGAGGCGCGGCGCAGGTGGAAGTGTGCTTGCAGTTACGTTGAAACGGACGACGGCGGCACGGCGCCTTCCCTGCGGAAGGTACCGTGCCGCCGTCGTGCACTTAGTGCCGGGGACTAGTGCGCGTTGGCTGCCGCGCGTTCGGCGGCCTCCACCACGTTGGTCATCAGCAGCGCCACGGTCATGGGACCGACGCCCCCGGGGTTCGGCGAAATCCAGCCGGCCACATCGGCGGCGGCGGGATCGATGTCGCCGTAGACGCGGCTCTTGCCGGTGTCCGGATCGGTCTCGCGGGTAACGCCGACATCCAGCACCGCCGCGCCCGGCTTTACGTCCGCGGCCTTGACGATGTGCTTCACACCGGCCGCGCCCACGATGACGTCCGCCTGCCGGAGCAGTTCTGACAGGTTCCTGGTCCCGGTATGGGTCAGGGTCACGGTGGCGTTCACCTCGCGCCGCGTGAGCAGCAGGCCGATGGAGCGGCCGATCGTGACGCCGCGCCCCACCACCACAACGTGCTTGCCTGCCAGGCTGTATCCGTTGCGCTCCAGGAGCTCGATGACCCCGCGGGGGGTGCACGGCAGCGGCGTGGTGATCTTGTTGTTGACGTTCAGCACAAGCCGGCCAAGGTTGGTGGGGTGCAGGCCGTCGGCATCCTTGGCGGGATCGATGCGCTCCAGGATGGCGTCCGTGTCCAGGTGCTTGGGCAGCGGCAACTGCACAATGTAGCCGTGGCAGGCCGGGTCCGCATTGAGTTCGTCAATGAGGGCCTCCACCTGTTCCTGCGTGGCATCGGCCGGAAGCTCACGCTGGATGGAGTTCATCCCGATCTGCTCGGACTGCTTGTGCTTCATGGACACGTACAGCTGCGAGGCGGGGTCCGCTCCCACCAGCACAGTGGCGATGCCGGGCGTGACGCCCTTGGCCTTGAGTGCGGCCACTCGTTCGGTCAGCTCGGCCTTGATGGCGGCGGCGGTAGCCTTGCCGTCAAGGATCTGTGCGGTTGTGGTTTCAGCCATCGGTTACCACTGCTCGTGCTGCGGGTAGAGCGGGAAGTCGGCTGCCAGCTTGTCCACGCGGGCCTGCAGGGCCTCGACGTCGGCGCTGGTGCCTGCCTTGAGGGCGGTGGCGATGATCTCGGCCACCTCGGTGAATTCGGCGGCACCGAAGCCGCGGGTGGCCAGGGCCGGGGTGCCGATGCGCAGGCCGGAGGTGACCATCGGCGGGCGGGGGTCGAACGGCACGGCGTTGCGGTTGACGGTGATGCCAACCGAGTGCAGCAGGTCTTCTGCCTGCTGGCCGTCCAGCTGCGAGTTGCGAAGGTCCACGAGCACCAGGTGGACGTCCGTGCCGCCGGTGAGGACGGAGACGCCGGCCTCTGACACGTCGGCCTGGTTCAGGCGGTCGGCGATGATCCGGGCGCCTTCCAGGACGCGCTCCTGGCGCTCCTTGAATTCCTGGGTACCGGCGATCTTGAAGGCCACGGCCTTGGCGGCGATGACGTGCATCAGCGGCCCGCCCTGCTGGCCCGGGAAGACGCTGGAGTTCAGCTTCTTGGCCCACTGCTCCTTGGCGAGGATCACGCCCGAGCGGGGCCCTGCCAGGGTCTTGTGCACGGTGGAGGTGACGACGTCGGAGTGCGGCACCGGGCTCGGGTGCAGTCCGGCGGCAACCAGTCCGGCGAAGTGTGCCATGTCGGTCCAGAGCAGCGCGCCAACCTCATCGGCGATGGAGCGGAAGGCGGCGAAGTCGAGGTGGCGCGGGTAGGCGGACCAGCCGGCGATGATGACCTGCGGCTTTTCGGCGATGGCCTGCTCGCGGAGCTTGTCCATGTCGATGCGGAAGGTATCTTCCTCGACCTGGTAGGCGGCCACCTGGTACAGCTTGCCGGAGAAGTTCAGCTTCATGCCGTGGGTCAGGTGCCCGCCGTGGGCCAGGGACAGGCCCAGGATCTTGTCGCCCGGGGTGATCATGGCGGAGAGGGCGGCGGCGTTGGCCTGCGCGCCGGAGTGCGGCTGGACGTTGGCGTATTCGGCGCCGAACAGTGCCTTGACCCTGTCGATGGCCAGCTGCTCTGCGATGTCGACGTATTCACAGCCGCCGTAGTAGCGGCGGCCCGGGTAGCCCTCGGCGTACTTGTTGGTGAGGACGGAGCCCTGGGCTTCCATCACGGCGCGGGGCGCAAAGTTTTCGGAGGCAATCATCTCCAGGGTGCCGCGCTGGCGGCCGAGCTCCTGGTCCAGCACTGCTGCAATTTCGGGATCGAGCTCAGCCAACGGCTGGTTGCTCACGGCTGTGGTTGAGGTGGCTGTAGTAGTCACGGAGAACTCCTGGCTAGGGATATGGGCACTGCTTAGGTCAGGCTACCGGGTGGCGCACTTTCGCACCGCGTTGATGACAGGGCGTGAAAGCTCGGCATGGCACTGCTGCGCTGACGCGGGTGCAGCCCCATTTCCGGCAAAACATGACCCTCGGCCCAGGCGTACGATCCGTGGTCTTCGTGATTGCCGCTCCCTGGTGGTTAGCCACCCAACGCCAGTTGCGACCATCCCAGCCTACCAAAACCGGCGCCCCCGGCGCGGGTAGGCTATTACGCGTGAATGAAGAGCAGCTGAACCAAGCGTACGTTGTAACCCTGTCCTGCCCGGACCGTCCCGGAATCGTCCACGCGGTGGCCGGAGCGCTGCTGGTGGCGGGGTGCAACATCACGGATTCGCAGCAGTACGGCAGCCCTTCAACCGGGAACTTCTTCATGCGCGTTGAGGTGACCACGGCAGCCCCCAAGTCGGAGCTCCGTGCCGCGCTGGAGCCAGTGGCGGAGGCCTTCTCCATGCAGTGGAACCTCAATACTGTTGGCGACAAGGTGCGCACCCTGGTGATGGCCAGCACTTCTGCCCACTGCCTCAACGACCTGCTGTTCCAGCAGCGCTCGGGCACCCTGCCCATTGAGATTCCCGCCATTGTGTCCAACCACCAGGATCTCGCCGGGCTGGCCGAGTTCTACGGCATCCCCTTCCACTACATCCCGGTGACCAAGGACGCCAAGGTGCAGGCGGAGGACAAACTTCGCGCCATCATCGCGGAGCACGATATCGAGTTGACCGTGCTGGCCCGCTACATGCAGATCCTCTCCGATGAACTCTGCACCGAGCTGACCGGCAAGGCCATCAACATCCACCACTCGTTCCTGCCCTCCTTCAAGGGCGCCAAGCCGTACCACCAGGCACATGCCCGCGGCGTGAAGCTGATCGGTGCCACGGCTCACTATGTGACGGCCGCCCTGGATGAGGGGCCCATCATCGAACAGGAAGTCATCCGGGTGGACCACGCCCGCACCCCTGAGCAGTTCGTGCAGATGGGCCGCGACGTGGAGGGGCGCACGCTGGTCCAGGCCGTGCAGTGGCACGCCGAGCACCGCGTGCTCCTGGACGGCAACCGAACAGTGGTCTTCAACTGACGGTGGTCTTCAACTGACGCGGTCTTCAACTAGGTAGCAGTAGATGCCGTTTTGGGGCCTCGAAACGGCATCTACTGCGAGTCAGTTGGGTGCAGGGGTGGCTTAGGGTGAAGCCATGGCTCCTCTGTACCCTTTCGCCGGAAATTCCCCGGCTGTCCATGACTCAGCGTTCGTAGCCCCGTCGGCCTCGATCATCGGCAACGCCAGCCTGGGACCGGATTCCAGTGCCTTCTACGGCGTCTCCGTCCGCGCCGACACCGCTGCCATCACCGTGGGTGCCGGCAGCAACCTGCAGGACAACGTGGTGCTGCACGCCGACCCCGGCTTCCCCTGCACGGTGGGCGAACGGGTCAGCGTGGGGCACGCCGCCGTCGTCCATGGCTGCACGGTGGAGGACGACTGCCTGATCGGCATGGGCGCCACCGTCCTCAACGGCGCCGTGATCGGCGCCGGCTCGCTGGTGGCGGCCGGCGCCGTCGTGCTTGAAGGCACGGTGGTTCCGCCCCGGTCGCTGGTGGCGGGCGTGCCCGCCAAGGTGCGCCGCGAACTCACGGATGAAGAGTTCGACGGCGTCCGCGCCAATGCGGCGCGCTACGTGGAACTCGCGGCGAAACACCGCGAGCTCCACGCCTGACCCAGTCCGGCCTGCATCAGTCCAGGCTGATGGGCCCGAACTCGTCCAGCAGGTCGCCCGGGCCGGGGTTGCCCGGCGCGGAGGACCCGCCCAGGTGCTTCACCACGCCCCACACCGCGTTCAGCCCCGTAGTGACGGCGCCTTCCGCCCAGCCGGCGGTGAAGGAGACGTCGTCGCCGGCCAGGAAGATGCCGCGCTGGGACTCCGGCAGTTTGTCCTGCTTGAAGTGGGTGAACAGCCTCTGCTGGTAGCGGTAGTGGCCGGGGAGGTTGGCTTTGAAGGCACCCATGAAGTTGGGGTCCGCCTCCCAGGACACGGTGATGGGCTGGCCCACGATGTGCCCTGCGATGTCCACTCCGGGGTAGATCTGTTCGAGCGAGTGCAGCATCAGTTCCACGCGTTCGTCGGCGTCAAGGGCCAGCCACTTCAGCGCGTCGTCGTTCCAGGTGTAGGAGAGCAGGATGACGGCGGGCTGGTCAGGGCCGTTGTCCAGCAGGTAGGTGGCGCGGTTCAGCCTGTCGGTCAGCGTCATGGACAGGACCTCGTTGCCGGTGTCCGGGTCGATGTCCTTCCAGAACGGCCGGTCCACCATGACGAACGTCTTGGAGGACTGCATGTAGTGCGAGCGCTCCATCGCGGTCCACAGCTCGGCCGGGAACAAGGCCTCCTCCGTGTGGATCCGGGTGGACAGCAGCCAGGACTGGCAGGTGGTCACCACCGCCGGGTAGCTGGCCTCGCGGCCCCAGCGTTCACGGATCCGCAGGTTCCCGTCCGGGTCGCGGCTGATCCTTCCCACGGCACCGCGGGGCGATCCGGAGTGCAGCGAGGAAAGGGAGGTGCCGGCGGGCCAGTGCACCATGTCCGACGGCGCGTGCTGCCAGAGTGCCTCGGGCAGGCGCTGTGCTCCCCCGCGGATCAGCCGGTGCTGGTCGTCCGCGTCGGTGTAGACCACGCGAAGGATTTCAAGGATGGAGTTGGGGAAGTCGGTGTCCCAGCCGCCGGTGCCGAACCCCACCTGGCCAAAGGCCTCCCGGTGGGCGAAGCCTGCCTTCTTGAAGGACTCGCTGGCTGCGATGAAGCCGTAGAAGGTCTGCTCGTCCATGAGCGGCAGCAGTTCGTTCCAGAGGTCCTTGATGCGGGCCATGTCCCGGGCCCGGATGGCGTCCTGCATTTCGACGAACTTGGCGCCGTCATTGACCGCGGCCTTCCAGGCGTCGGCCACCTCGCGGAAGAACGGCGGAAGGTCGCCCGGCTTCTCCGCATAGTGCTTCTTGCCGGCCAGCTCGATCACGGTGCTGGACGTGGCCTCGGCGAGGGGGTTTGGGAACTCCTGGGTCTCCAGGCCCAGCAGGTCCACGTAATGGTAGAAGGCCTTGCCCGATACCGGGAAGCGCATCCCGCCCAGGTCCGCCACCACTCCGGGCGCTGCGGGGAAGGCGGCGGTGCGGAGCCGCCCGCCGATCTGGTCCGCTTCATAGACCACGGGCCGCAGTCCCAGTTTCATCAGTTCATAGGCGGTCACCAGGCCGGAGAGGCCGGCGCCGATGACGGCAACTTCCGTGCCGTAAAGCTCCGGCGGGACGGAACCCAGGCCATCGGGGTGGGCCAGGTAGTGGTCGTAGCTGAACGGAAAGTCGGGGTTCAGCATGGTGATGGGGGCCGCGTGTCCGGCGACGCCCCGTCCGGCGGCGTCTGCGGGAGCCGCTGAGGTGCTGGAGGGGTCGAAGGCCGGCAGTTCGGTTGCGGTTGTCATGATAGTTCTGCTTTCACAGGTTCCTGGCGTGGGGCCTTGGCGGTCAGTTCACGGTAGTCGAGCTCACTGAGAGCCGCTACCTTCGAGTTCCGGCGTCCATAGCCGAAGTAGATGGCGATCCCCACCAGCATCCAGGCACCAAAGACAACCCAGGTATCGGCTCCAAGGTTGGCCATCAGGTAGGCGCACATCAGCGTGCCCAGCACGGGAGTCAAGGGATACAGCGGCACCCGGAAGCTTCGCTTGAGGTCCGGCCGGTTGCGCCGCAGGTAGATGACGGCGACATTGACCAGCGCGAAGGCGAACAGGGTTCCGATGCTGGTGGCATCGGCGAGGGCGCCGAGCGGGACCAGGCCCGCGGTGAGTGCGACGGCGGTGCCGACAATCAGGGTTCCCGCGGCCGGGGTGCCGGTCCGGGCGGAGACGCGTCCAAAGACCTCGGGCACCAGGCCGTCCCGGGACATCGAGAGCAGGATGCGGGTCTGGCCATACAGGACCGTGAGCACGATGCTGGCGATCGCAAGGACAGCGCCGACCGAAAAGACCAAGGCGATCCACGGCTGGTTGGTGGTCTCCTCCAGGATCTGGACCAGGGCGGCTTCGGTGCCGTCGAACCAGCCCCAGGGCCGGGCACCGATGGCGGCGACGGCCACGAGGACGTAGATGCTGGTGACGATCACCATGGACAGCAGGATGGCGCGGGGAAGATCGCGTTTGGGGTTCCTGGCCTCTTCGCCCGCAGTGGATGCCGCGTCGAAACCGATGTAGGAAAAGAACACCCGGGAAGCGGCCGCGGACACACCTGCGGCACCCATGGGAAAGAGCGGTTCGAAGTTGCCGGCGTTGAAGGCGGTAAAGGCAACAGCGCAGAAGAACAGCAGGATGCCGATCTTGATGATGACGACGGCGGTGTTGATCCAGGCGCTTTCACGGGCGCCGCGGACCAGCAGGACCATGGCCAGCACCACGATGGCCACCGCTGGGATGTTCACCAGTCCGCCGTCCCCGGGCGGCTGCGACATGGCATCGGGCAGCACCTGGCCGAACGCTGCCAGCGCCTCGTTGACGTACTGCCCTGCCCCCACAGCTACGGCAGCGACGGAGACGGCGTATTCAAGGACAAGGCACCACCCGCAGATCCAGGCCATCCCCTCGCCCATGGTGGCGTAGGAGTAGGAGTAGCTGGAGCCCGCCACGGGGACCAGGCCGGCCATTTCGGCGTAGGACACCGCGGAGAGCAGCGCGGCCAGGCCGGCGATGACGAAAGAGATCCAGATGGCCGGGCCGGCCAACGGAACCGACTCGCCAAGGATCACCAGGATGCCCGTCCCCAGGGTGGCGCCCACGCTGATCATGGTCAGGTGGAGGATGCCGAAACTGCGAACCAGTCCAGTGCCGTCCTGGCCTGTTCCGGCCTCGCTGACCATCTGGCCGATCGGTTTACGGCGCAGCAGCTGTGTCCGGAGGCTGGGCCGCACGCCGCTTGGCACAAGAGTTTGTTCGGTGGTCACAGGCACAGTCACCGTTGACGTCCCTTCAGAGTAGTTGTCGGTTTCCCCTTCCCAAGGTTGGCATGTGAGCCAACTCTCAGCGCGGTGCAAAATGACTTATAGTGATCCACCATGAGACTTAATGCACATGATGTCCGCTGAGCCGGCCACGTCAGGACGGCTGAGCTTCGTCACCCTCCAGCAGTTCCTCGACCAGCTGCCGCCGCTGTTGACAATGCTTCACGACGGCGGCAGCGGCGGCCGGCTGCTGCGGTGGGTTGAGCCCAGTGAGCTGGAGGACCCCACGCCCTACCTTCCGGAGGGGGAATTCCTGCTCACCGCCGGCCTCCCCTTCCTTGGTGACGGGGGATCACCCGCCAGCGTGGACGCCTATGTCCGCCGGCTGGTGGAGGCCAAGGTGGCGGCCCTGGGCTTCGGGATCAGGCCGTACTTCGACGCCGTCCCGGAGGTGGTCCTCGACGCGTGCCGGCGGCACAACCTCACCTTGTTCGAGGTGCCCGAGTCGCTTCCCTTCGCGGCGATCGGCCTGCAGTTTTCCCAGCTCCTGGAAACCGACAACGCCAGGGTCTTCCGGCAGCTGGCAGAGACCAACCGGCAGCTCATGCGCGCCGTCCTCTCCCCCAAACCGGAGCACGAACTGCTGGCTGCGCTGGTCCAGCGCGTGCCCGTGTGGGCCGTGATGGTGGGAGCGGACGGCCGGGTCCGGGCCCGGGGCACCAGCGCCGGCGGGAGCACCGCCGTCGAACTTTCCCTGCTGGAACCCATGCTGGAACGGCTGCTGTCCGGCCGTGGCCCCCGGGTGGAAATGGACGGCTTTGACCAGCCCGGCTCGGCGCTGGTGGTGGGCCATCCGCTGCGGAGCACCAGGGACGCCAACCTCGGTGCCCTGATCCTGGGCTCGGACGATCCGCTGACCCCCGCCCAGAACAACGTGGTCCAGTCCGCCGTCGGACTGCTGGAGCTGCTGGTCCGGCAGCGAACCAGTGGCTCGCTCGCCCCCAGCCAGCTGGCCACCGCCGTCCTGCTGCACCCCGAGAGCCTCACCACCGGCGGGAGCAAGCACGTCAACGGGCTCAAGGACCTGCTGGCGCAGAGCCTGTCTTCCACCCGGTCCGCGCCCATCCGCGTGCTTCAAGGCGTCAAGGTGGATGCCCCGGAGTGGCCGGCGGGAGACAGCCCCGTCAGGGAACTGCTGCAGTGGCGGCGCATGTTCGACACCAAGCTGGTGGAGATCACCGACTACGGGTTCGCCGCGCTGACCCGGCTCAAGGTGGACGACGCGCTGCTTGCCGACGTCGAGAGGCTCGGCTGGCGCCTGGTGATCGGCGAACCCACCGAGCTGACTAGCCTTCCCGCCGCGTACCAACGGGCCACGTCCCTGCGCAGCCGGGTCCAGCGAAGTGGACAGAGCCTGCGGGCCGACGAGGTGTCCTGGTCGGTCACGGGCCTGCTGGGCCGTGAGGCCGGAACCTTGCTGGCCGAGCGGCTCCTCCATCCTGTCCTGGCGCTCGAACCGGACCGGCGCGATCCGCTGCTGGCCGTCCTGCGTGGCTGGCTTGGCGAAAACGGCAGCTGGGATGGTTCCGCCAAGCTGCTGGGGCTGCACCGCAACAGCGTGCGGCGGCAGATCGGCGTCATTGCCGACCTGCTGGGGATGGACCTGAACCAGGCGCAGGTGCGGGCTGAGCTCTGGATTGCGCTGCAGTACACCGAAGGGCTGACCGGCGGGGCGGCGGGAAACGGCGCCTGAAGGCAGTTATCCGCCCTGCTGGCCTGCTTCCCGCGCCAGGCCGGCCTCCCACTCCCGGTAAAGCTCCGGCCGGCGTTCCCGCAGGTACGGCACCTCGTCCCTGGCTGCGCGCACCGCATCAGGGCCTATCTCCGCGAAAAGCACTGCAGGGGTGTCCGCTGCTTCGGCGAGGAGCCTGCCGTCGGGTCCCGCCACCACGCTTCCGCCGCCGAAAGTGTAGGCGTCCTCGACCCCACAGTGGTTGGCATAGGCAACATAAAGTTGGCTTTCCAGCGCCCGCGCCCGGATGAGTACCTGGGGCACGGCCTCGTAACCGGCCGACAGGGCAGTGGGGACCAGGAGCAGTTCCGCGCCGCGGGCCGCCGCTGCCCGGGCGGCCTCGGGGAACTCGATGTCGTAGCAGATCAGCAGGGAGGTGCGGACACCCTCGAAATCCACGACGGCGGGAGGTTGCGCGGCTGCCACGAACGCCTTGCGTTCCTCATTGCCGAACAGATGCACCTTGGCATACCTGAGGAGTTCGGTGCCCGTGGCATCAACCAGGGTCGCTGTAATGTGCCACGCGGGGCTGCCGGCGACCCCAGCGCCCGCACCGTCCCCAGCCGCTTCGGCGGGCAGGCTGTAGACAAGGGCAATCCTGTTACGGCGGGCGATATCAGCCAGCCGTTCGCGGACAGCGGGAAAGGTTGCCGGGTCCAGGTCGCCGCGCACCCGCAGCGGGGCGTAGCCCACGGGGAAAAGCTCCGGCGTCAGGAGCAGGTGGGCACCGGCACGGGCAGCCCGGGTGGCGGCGTCGTCGATGGTCCGAAGGTTGGCCTCGACGTCCAGGACCACGGCGTTCGCCTGCAGGACGGACAGCAGCATCGTTACCACCTTCTGTATCCCCGTCCATCTGAAATGGCTGGGCCCGACTGATCTCTCGTTCCAGCCTAACCAGCCGCCAGCGGAGGATTGTGGGTCGTTTGGACCCGGGCGCCCGCGCGCCGGGACGGAATGCACAGATGCCGCGGAGGGTACTCATGACGGCCGATTTCCTGCATGCCCGTACAGGCCATGCGTTAACTTCTTGACTACAAGAGCAGCGATAGGGCAATCTTCTTAGCATGTCCGCAACCACGCGCTCAACGAGGAGCAAGCCCAAGAATCCGGGGTCCCAGTCCGCCCTGCGGCAACTGAACCAGCAGCGGATTATTGAGGCACTCATGGGCGGCCCGTCCACGCAGGCGGAGCTCGCCCGGCAGACGGGGCTCTCCACCGCCACCGTCTCGAACATCGTCAAAATCATGCTTGACTCCGGCCTGGCATCCACAGAGCCGATAACCAGTTCAGGGCGCCGGGCGCTGAATGTGCGACTGAACAGCAACGGCGCCGTGGCGGTCGGCATCGACTTCGGCCGGCGGCACCTGCGGGTGGTCCTGGCCTCGCTCAGCTACCACGTCATCGCTGAAGAA
Source organism: Arthrobacter sp. NicSoilB11 (assembly GCF_019977375.1). Taxonomy (NCBI): domain Bacteria; kingdom Bacillati; phylum Actinomycetota; class Actinomycetes; order Micrococcales; family Micrococcaceae; genus Arthrobacter; species Arthrobacter sp. NicSoilB11. The sequence continues at coordinate 1,294,417 of NZ_AP024657.1, read as the reverse complement.
TCAGTGCTGCTCCCGCTGGGCCACCAGGCGGATGAGGGCATCCATGCAGCGGTGGAACTACTGGAGAAACTACTCCGGGAAAGCGGGGTGGAACGCACCTCCGTGGTGGGCGCCGGCGTCGGTATTCCGGGCCCCATTGACCGGCGGACCGGGACCGTGGCCCAAGGGGCCATCCTTCCCGAATGGGTGGGCATCAACATCCTTCAGCACCTGGAGGAAACGTTGAGAATCCCCGTATTCGTTGACAACGACGCCAATCTGGGCGCATGGTCCGAGGTGACCTGGGGGCAGCACTCCGGCGTCAGCAACCTGATGTTCCTGAAGATCGGTTCCGGCATCGGCGCCGGCTTGATCCTCAACGGTTCGCCGTACTACGGCAACGTTGGAATCACCGGCGAAATAGGCCATGCCACCATCCACGAACAGGGCCTGGTGTGCCGCTGCGGCAACCGTGGATGCCTCGAAACCATAGCATCCACCACCACCATGATTGAGCTCCTCAGCCGGGGCGAGGACCGGCCATTGACGCCGGCGGATATTGTCCGCAAGGCCCTGAACAGGGACTCCGCCACCCTGCGTGTGGTGGACGATGCGGGACTGGCGGTGGGCCGGGCGCTGGGCAATGTTGCGAACCTGATCAACCCCGAGGTGATCGTGGTGGGCGGGCCGCTGGCAGGCCTGGGGGACATCCTCCTGGACCCAATCAGGAGGGGGCTGATCCGGCATGCGGTGCCGGTCATCGGGGAGACCACCACCCTCACCATGTCCTCCCTGGGCGATCGGGCAGAGGCCCTCGGCGCGGCCGCCCTGGTCTTCCAGCACGCCGGAATCCGCAAGCCGTAGACCACATCGTTACCCAGCAATTGCGTTAAAGACTTGACGACAACAGCTGTGATCCAGTTTACTTTTGGTTCAGACGGCCCTGCGCTTTGCCGGCCGGACAAAGAAGTCATTGCATTGGAGGGTTAGGGTTCATGACGTCCCAGACCACGCATACGGATCCGATCATTCTCGAGATGCGGTCCATCACCAAGGAATTCCCCGGCGTTAAAGCGTTGGATAACGTAAGCCTTCGGGTCAAAGCCGGTGAGATCCACGCCATTTGCGGCGAGAACGGCGCCGGCAAATCCACCCTGATGAAAGTCCTCTCCGGCGTTTACCCTTACGGCAGCTACGACGGCGACATCGTCTACCAGGGGCAGGTCCAGCAGTTCAGGGATATCCGGGCCAGCGAACACGCCGGCATCGTGATCATCCACCAGGAACTGGCGTTGATCCCGGAGCTGTCCATCATGGAGAACATCTTCCTTGGCAACGAACCCACAAAGCGGGGCGTGATCGACTGGGCCGAAGCCAGGCTGCGGTCACTGGACCTGCTGGCGAGGGTGGGCCTGCGGGATGATCCGGACACGCCCATCAAGGAGATCGGCGTAGGCAAGCAGCAGCTGGTGGAGATCGCCAAAGCGCTAAACAAGTCCGTGAAGATCCTGATCCTGGACGAGCCCACTGCCGCCCTCAACGAGTCCGACTCCCAGCACCTGCTGGACCTGATGCTCGGGCTGAAGGCCAAGGGCATCACGTCCATCATCATTTCCCACAAGCTAAACGAAATTGAGCAGATCGCCGACTCCATCACCATCATCCGTGACGGCAAATCCATCGAAACCCTTGACGTGAAGGCCGACGGCGTGGACGAAGACCGTATTATCAAGGGCATGGTGGGGCGGACCCTCGAGTCCCGCTTCCCGGACCACACCCCCAAGATCGGCGAAGTGTTCTTCGAGGTGAAGAACTGGACCGTCGCCCATCCTCAGATCCAGGACCGGCTGGTATGTAAGAATTCCAGCTTCTTTGTACGCCGCGGCGAGATCGTCGGCTTCGCCGGGCTGATGGGCGCGGGCCGCACCGAACTGGCCCGTTCCGTCTTCGGCCGGTCGTACGGCCATTTCGTCTCCGGCCAGATCTATATCAACGGCAAGGAAGTCACACTCAAAAGCGTCCACCAAGCTATCGACGCCGGACTGGGCTACGTTACCGAAGACCGGAAATCCCTCGGACTGAATTTGCTTGACGACATCAAGACCACAACGGTCTCCGCCAACCTCGAAAAGATCAGCAAACGCAGTGTGGTGGACACCAACCAGGAATTCGCTGTGGCGGAGCAGTATCGTCGGTCGCTGCGGACCAAGGCCCCTTCAGTACAGGAAGGGGTGGCCAAGCTGTCCGGCGGCAACCAGCAAAAGGTGGTCCTGGCCAAATGGATGTTTACGGACCCCGACCTGCTGATCCTGGACGAACCCACCCGCGGCATCGACGTCGGGGCCAAGTACGAGATCTACGGCATCATCCAGGAGCTTGCCAACCAGGGCAAGGGCGTCATCGTGATTTCCTCTGAGCTGCCGGAACTTCTGGGTCTCTCGGACCGCATCTACACGATCTTCGAGGGTGCCATCACCGGGGTGCTCAACAAAGAGGAAGCCAGCCAGGAAAGCCTGATGAAGCTCATGACCTCCACCACTCGAAAAGCTGCCTAACCCTCTGGAGCTTTCCAGAACCTTCCAGAAACAAGGACCAAAACAATGAACGCGCTCAAGAAACTCTTCGGTGGTGACACCCGCCAGTTCGGGATGATCTTTGCCTTGGTGGCTCTGATAGTTCTCTTCCAGTGGCTCACCGGCGGCATCACGCTTACCCCGGGTAACGTCATCAACCTCTTCAATGGCAACTCCTATATCCTCATCCTCGCCATCGGCATGGTGCTGGTGATCATCGCCGGCCACATCGACTTGTCGGTAGGCTCGGTGGCGGCGTTCGTCGGGATGATGGTGGCCATCACGATGCGGGACTGGAACCTCCCTTGGTACCTGGCTATCCTCCTGGGCCTCGGCCTGGGGGCCGCTATCGGAGCCTGGCAAGGGTGGTGGACGGCCTATGTCGGCATCCCCGCATTCATCGTCACCTTGGCGGGCATGCTGATCTTCCGCGGGGCGCAGCAGTTTGTTGGCCAGTCCAACTCCATTCCTGTCCCAAGGGAGTTCCAGTACATCGGAGCAGGCTACCTGCCTGAAGTCGGGCCAGACACTGGGTTCAACAACCTCACGCTCCTCCTTGGACTTGCAGCAGTCGCGTTCGTGGTCTTTAGTGAAATACGGCGCCGGCGCATGGCCAAAGCCCTCGGCGCTGAGGTTTCGGAGACCTGGGTGAGCGTCCTCAGGCTGGTCCTGATTTGCGGCGCAATTCTGTACGCGACCTACCTGTTCGCCACTGGCCGTCCGGGCACCTCCTTCCCAATCCCCGGCCTCATTCTCGCTGTGCTGGTCTTGATTTATGGCTTCATTTCCTCGAAAACGGTCGTTGGACGGCACGTATATGCGGTGGGTGGCAACCGCCACGCGGCAGAACTCTCCGGCGTGAAGTCAAAGAAGATCAACTTCCTGGTCATGATGAACATGTCCATCATCGCCGGACTGGCCGGAATGATCTTCGTTGCCCGTTCCACCTCGGCGGGACCTTCTGACGGCACAGGCTGGGAACTTGATGCCATCGCCGCAGTGTTCATCGGCGGTGCGGCGGTGACTGGCGGCGTCGGTACGGTCATCGGCTCCATCGTCGGTGGTCTGGTGATGGCCGTGTTGAACAATGGTCTGCAGTTGCTCAGCGTCGGCGCTGACTGGCAGTCCATGATCAAAGGCCTGGTGCTGCTGGTGGCAGTTGCCATCGATGTGTACAACAAGTCACAGGGACGGGCGTCAATTATCGGATTGATGATGAAGAACTTCAACCGTCCATCCAGCGGACCCGGCACCCCTCTTCAGCCGGACGAGGTCACCTCTACACGAGAAACCATCTCCAGGGAAGCCTGATCAGGACTTCCTGACCCCAACACCCCCAAAAGAAAGTGGACAAGAAATGCGAATGTTTGGCAAAGCAGGGAAGGCAGCAGCGGTAGCTGCCATCGCAGCATTGGCGCTGACGGGCTGCGGACGTTCCGAACCCAGTAACTCTGGCGGTGGCGCCAGTGGGGGAGCCGGAGGCTTCCCGCAGGACTCGGCGATCGGTGTGGCACTTCCGAAGAAGACCAGCGAGAACTGGGTCCTGGCGGAGAAGCTGTTCAACGACGGTCTTTCCAGTGCCGGTTTCAAACCCACGGTCCAGTTCGCCAACAATGGTGTGGCCGAACAGCAGAACCAGATCAGTGCCATGATCGCCAAGGGCGCCAAGGTGGTTATCGTGGGTGCATTGGACGGGTCCCAGCTGGGTACCCAGCTCAAGCAGGCCAAGGACGCCGGAGCCACGGTCATCGCTTACGACCGCCTGCTGCTGAACACCGAGAATGTGGACTACTACGTGGCTTACGACAACTTCAAGGTCGGCCAGCTGCAAGGACAGGCGCTGTTGGACGGGATGAAGGCCAAGAAGCCCTCCGGCCCGTACAACGTTGAGCTTCTCGCTGGCTCGCCGGACGATGCCAATGCAAAGGTGTTTTTCGACGGTGCCATGAGCGTCCTGAAAGCTAAGATCGACGACGGCACGCTGAAGGTTCTCTCCGGCCAAACCACGTTTGAGAAGGCTGTGACCCAGGACTGGAAAGCTGAGAACGCCCAGCGCCGCATGGATACCATCCTGACCGGATCGTACGGAACCGAGTCGTTGGACGGCGTCCTCTCCCCTAACGACACTCTGGCCCGTGCCGTCCTGACTTCAGTCAAGGCCGCCGGCAAGCCGCTTCCCGTCGTCACCGGGCAGGACTCCGAGGTTGAGTCCGTCAAGTCGATCCTTGCGGGCGAGCAGTACTCCACCATCAATAAGGACACCCGCAAGCTCGTTGAGCACGCCATCACCATGGTCAAGGACCTCCAGGCGGGCAAGAAGCCTGAGGTCAACGACGACAAGTCCTACAACAATGGCAACAAGGTGGTTCCCGCCTACCTGCTGGAGCCGGTCATCGTGACGGCCGCCAATGTGAAGACTGCTTACAAAGGTGACCCGGTCCTCGAACCGATCATCAAGTAACAGCTTCTAGAACCAGCCGGTACACCCGGGGGCCGGGAAGCCCGGCCACCCTGAACTGCTCCCCGTAAGTTGGACTGAAGATTTCGTTCCGACTTACGGGGAGCAGTTTCGTGTTTAAGGGCAGTCCGCTGTCCGGGGAGCAGCCCGAAGCCGCGGCGCCGGCAGATCCGGTCAGACCAGCCAGCGCCACCAGCGTGGCTGCTCCTGTTCCGGCGTCGGTTCCGGCTCCGGCTCCTCGCCCAAGGCCAGTGCGGCCCCGACGATGTCGTCCGCGGTGAGCGTCATGACGGCCTCACGATCGAGCGCGTCAAGACTTTGTTCCTCGTCGAGCGACAGCCGCAGCGCCTGACGGTTGAGCGCCTGCTCGAACAATGTGCGGGCGAACCGCGCGTTGCCGGAGTCCTCGCCCGCGTGCAGCCCGGTGAAAATGCGGCGCAGCATCTGGTCCGCACCCGGCTCCAGCCTGTACTCGTGCTGGGCCAGCATCCGGTGGAAGATCGTCTGGAGTGCGTCGACGGAGTAGTCGGGGAACGTGATTTCACGGGCGAACCGGGAGCGCAGTCCGGGGTTCGAGAGCAGGAAGGACTCCATCAGCCGCGGGTACCCGGCCACAATCACCACCAGGCGGTGGCGGTGGTCCTCCATCCGCTTGAGCAGGACCTCGATCGCCTCGGGGCCGAAATCCATCCGGCCGTCCTCCGGGGCCAGCGCGTAGGCCTCGTCAATGAACAGGACGCCGTCCAGCGCGCGCCGGATCACCCGGTCTGTCTTGATGGCGGTGGTGCCGACGTACTGCCCCACCAGGCCCGAACGGTCGACCTCGACCAGATGGCCTTTCTGCAGCAGGCCGACCGCGCGGTACATCTCGGCCAGGAGCCGCGCCACGGTGGTCTTGCCCGTGCCCGGGTTTCCGAGGAACACCAGATGCTGTGATGTGGCCACCTCCGGCAGGCCGTGCGCCTTACGGCGGGCCTGGACCTGGAGCAGTGCGACGAGCGACCGCACCTGTTCCTTCACTGTCTCCAGTCCGACCAGGGCGTCGAGCTCGGCCTGCAGCTCGGACAGCGGCCGCGCCGGCCCGGGCCTCGCAGCCATGAGATCGCCCACCAGGTCGTCGACGCGCTCCGAACCGGGCAGCTTGAGCTGATCGGCCAGACGGCCGATGGTTTCGCGCAGGTCGTCTAGCGGATTGCGGCTGGCAGCCATGCATCCACTGTAGTACCAGCACTCGATTCCCGGCCCTGCCCTTCACAGCCCAGACACAGGTGGGGCCGGATTGCTGCACAGGATGCCCAGCGAGGGTTGATGCGAAGCCGGCCCTCCGCGCCGGCACCTGAGTCATAGGAGTAACGTGAGCGTCCTTGCCCGAAGCGTAGGCAATGCCTTCAGAAACAAGGTCCGCACCGCAGCTGTTGTCGCGGTGCTGGCCGTCGCCATTGGCCTTGCCCTGGCCATGCTGGTAGCCAACCAGGCGGTCGGGGCGAAAGTGCAGGAGCTCAATGCGTCCGTCGGCACCGTCCTGACCGTCAACCCCGCCGGCGGGCAAGGTTTCGAAGGCGGCGGTGAGCCGCTCACCACCAGCCAGGCAGCCACGGCCGCCGGCGTGCCCAACGTCAGTGCCGTCGTCGGGACATCCTCCCTGCGGCTTCGCAATGCCACCGAAGCGGCCGCACAGGCCGCGGCCGGGCAAACGGGACATACCGGGCAGGCAGGGCCCGGAGGCCAGAACGGGCAGGGAGGCCCCGGCGGCCAGGCGGCAGCCACACTGACCACCAGCCTCACGGCGGCGGTGGACGCAGGCACCCTTGGCAACCGCAACCAGCAGGCCAACGGAAGCACGGGCTCCACCGGAACCACGCAGCAGCCCGTCCGGTCCCTGCCGATCACCGCCACCGGCATTGGCGCCGAAGTCGACACCACCGGCAAGGCACTGAACATCACGCAGGGCTCCGGGCTCGGCGACTACTCGGCAGCATCCACCAGTGCCCTGCTGGGCACCACCCTGGCAGGGAAGAACAACCTCACGGTTGGCTCCACCTTCACCATCAACGACCAGACCTACACGGTCTCGGGATTGTTCGACGCCGGCACCACCTTTGGCAACAACGCTGTGTATGTCACCCTCCCCACCGCCCAGACCCTGGCAGGCACACCGGGTGAACTGTCCAGCATGATCGTCACGGTCAACTCCATGGACAACGTGGCCAGCACCAAGACGGCCCTGCAGACGGCTCTCGGCACGGACAAGGCCGATGTCACCCAGGGCCAGAACCTGCAGACCGCGGTCAGTTCGCTGGACAGCGTCAAGAACATTTCCTTCATCGCCTTCATCGCCGCCCTGGGCACCGCAGGGCTCATCATCCTGCTCATCATGGTGATGCTGGTCCGCGAGCGCCGCCGGGAAATCGGCGTGCTGAAGGCGATCGGCGCGCCCAACCGCACCATCGGCCTGCAGTTCGTCCTCGAGGCACTGGTCCTGGCAGCCCTGGGCAGCGCCGTCGGTGCCGCCATTGCATCGTTCGCCAGCGGCGGCATCGCCTCGGCACTGATCAGCAGCAACACCACCAGAACCACCGCCGCCACGGGCCGCGGTGTCCCGGGCGGGGCCGGTGGTGGCGCGGGCTTCCCGGGCGGCCAGGGCGGACCCTTCGGCGGCGCTTCCCAGCTGTTGAACTCCGTGACCGCCAGCGCCTCACCGGGGGTGATCGCCGGTGGCATCGCTGCTGTCTTCGGTGTCGCCATCATCGGCGCCCTGGTTCCCGCGCTGCTCACCGCGCGCATCCGTCCCATCGAAGTCCTGCGAGGAGAATAGCCATGATAGAAGTCAAGAACCTGGTCCGCACCTTCAACTCCGGTGACCGCACCATCAAACCGGTCAACGACGTCAGCTTCGCCCTGGACCAGGGCACCCTGGCCTCGATCGTGGGCAAGAGCGGCAGCGGCAAGAGCACCCTGTTGTCCCTCCTTGGGGCACTGGACAAGCCCACCAGCGGAGACGTCGTCGTGGACGGCGTCAGCCTGGCGAGCCTGCCGGACAGCAAGCTGACGGAATACCGCCGCCGGGACATCGGATTCGTGTTCCAGCAGTTCAACCTGATCCCCAACCTGTCCGCCGTGGACAACGTCATGCTTCCCATGGAATTTGCCGGGGTGCGCAAGGCCGCCCGGCTGGAGCGCGCCAGGGAATTGCTGGAGCAGGTCCAGCTGGATCCGTCCAAGCACGAACGGCGCATCAACCGGCTTTCCGGCGGCGAACAGCAAAGGGTGGCCATTGCGCGGGCCCTGGCCAACGAACCGAAGCTCATCCTCGCCGATGAGCCCACCGGCAACCTTGACGAACAGACCGGCGACCACATCATCGAACTCCTCAGCTCGCTGAGCCGCGACCACGACACCACCATCCTGGTGGTCACCCACGACCGGGCCCTGGCGAACAAGACGGACCGCCGCTTCCGCCTCCAGCAGGGCAAGCTGACGGAGGAACCGGTCCGCGGCCGGACCGCCGTCGCCGCTTCCGCCTGACCTCAGCCAAGGGGCCAACGGTGGGGGACATCCCGTCCCCCACCGCTGGCCCCTTTATTGCTTGTCCCCGTCGCCGGCACGTCCCCGGTCCTCACCCGCCGCTGTGACAGGATTGCAGCTATGACTGCTCCCATCGCCACGCCATGGCTTTCCAGCCAGCCTGACCAGGATCCCCGCTCCGCCACCGGGGCTCCCCTGCGCTGGGGAATTATTGCAACGGGCAGCATCGCCCGCGCCGTGTCCCAGGATCTCGCGCTGCTTGAAGACGCCGAGCTGTACGCGGTCAGCTCCCGGGCACAAGACAGCGCGGACGCTTTTGCCGTGGCCTATGACTTCGCAAAAGCCTATGGTGACGACGGCGGTGTCCCCGGCTACCAGCGGCTCCTCGCCGATGACGCCGTGGACGTTGTCTACGTCGCCACGCCGCACGCGCAGCACCACGAGATGGTTCTCGCCGCCCTCAACGCCGGCAAGCACGTGCTCTGCGAGAAGGCGTTCACCATCAACGCCCGGGAAGCATCCGAGCTCATCGATGTTGCCCGCAGCCGAGGTCTCTTCCTCATGGAAGCCATGTGGAGCCGATTCCTGCCCTCGATGCAGCGCGCGTTCCAGATCGCAGCTTCGGGTGAACTTGGCGACATCCACTGGATTACCGCGGACCTGGGCTTCCCCGCCCCCTACTCCCCCACGGCCAGGTTGTGGGCGCGGAAGGACGGCGGAGGGGCGTTGCTGGACTTGTCCGTCTACCCGCTCCTGTGGGCGCTGGGCACCCTTGGCTTTCCCCACACCGTGAGCGCCACGGGCTTCGTCAACGACGACGGCGTGGATTCGCAGAACGCCATGACCCTCGGCTACGGCCACGCGGCCCAGGTCCAGCTCACCTCCTCACTCCTGGCACACGGTCCGCGCACGGCGACCGTCGCAGGGAGCCTGGGCTTCATGCAGAGCGTGGGCTCCATCAACAACCCCCGCGAACTCCTCATCACCAAGGGGTGGGAAGACCGCCGGACGGAAACCTTCGACGTTGTGGGCAAGGGGTACACCTACGAGCTGCGCGAAGTAATGCGGTGTGTCCAGCAGGGAGTGACGGAGAGTCCGGTGATGCCGCTCGAAGACACACTGAACACCATGCGGCTTTTCGATGGCGTTCGTGCCCAGCTCGGTGTGACCTACCCCAACGACGGCCATTAGCAAGAGGCGCCGCGAAAGATGCTCGACGCCGGCAAGGCGGCTTTCGCGGTGAGGTTGGGGCATGTGACTTCCTGCTTTCGCCCTTGACACCTTCAGTGCTTGTTCCCGCCCTTTGTAAAATCCCTTTAGCAAAGTCTGGACTTGCGGCAACAAGGAGTCATAGGCTTTAGCCAGCATTGATTGCACAGCTCACTGGGGGGTGGTACGCATGGCTAGCATGAGTTCGCCATGGCGTGCCCTGCGACCAGCGCTCCTTGCCGGGGCAGCCGCAGTTACTTGGCTGGCGCTTTCGTCAACTTCAGCATCCGCCGACGCCGGGCCTGACTCCCCTTCCCTGCTCGGCAGCGTCACCGGCTCGGCCTCATCCTTGGCCTACGAACTTGCGGACACTGTTTCACCGGCTCCTGCCGCCTCCCCGGCCGGACCTGCTGCAGGCCCTGGACTGGCGCAGCCTGCCGTAGCCCAGGTCGCCGGCGTTGCCGACAACCTCATTACCTCCGTTCCCGTGCTGGACCAGGTGATTCCGGCGGGAACCCTTTCCACTGTCTCCGCTCCCGTTGGGGAGATCGCCGACACCGTGACGGCCGGGGTGGTGCAGGTTGTTGTAGCCCCTGCAGCCGAGGCCGTCCCGGTACTTAAACCGGCGCTGCAGCCCGTTGCCGATCTCCTGACCGGCACCGCTCCACTTCCGCTTCCCGCCCCGGCCGTTGACGCCGTGCCGGCAGATCTTCCTCCCGGGGTTGTCCCTGGCCCCGCGGCAGCTCAGCCAGTGGCCTTGGAAATCCTTCCGGATGGGGCCGGAACGGGGCTGGAACCGGGGCAGGAACCGGATGCGTCGCCCACGGCGCCGGTTGCCGGCGGCAGCGCGGCCTTGGCAACGGTCCGCAGTGCAGCCCTGGCCAACACGTCCTCCCCGTGGGCTGGCATGTCTGTCCCGGCTGACCCCGCGTCGGGGCAGCCCCTTCCCGTCGAGCCGGCACCGCTGCCTGCCCAGGTTCCTGCCGCACCGGGATCCGGCACCGGCAGCGCTGGATCATCCGGCGGTTCATCCGGTGCCGCAGCATGGCTTAGCCCTGCCTATTTTGGTTTTGAGCGCCCTGGCGCTGTTCCCGCCGGCGAGGCCTCCGAGCACGCCCCTGCGCCGGTGTCGTTCGACCCCGGTTCTTCCCCTGACTAGTTGAGGCCGTCTGCCCCCAACGGGCAGCACGTGGCTTTACGGGCAGCTGATAAGCGCCCGAACTACCTCAACTTCAGGAGTAACCATCATGAACTGCACCCTTCGCAGGGGGCTGCTTAGCACCCTCTTTGCCGGCGGCCTTCTGGCCTTCGGCTGCGCTGCCGCAAACGCAGCGGACACCACCAGCGGGACGGATCTTTCCGCTTCCGCCCTCATCTCGGCGGCGGCGCCCGCTGACTCGACGTCGTTGGGCCTGCTGGGTGACCCAACGCCGGCCGGCTCAACAGGCGTCGCCGCCGCAGTGGACGTAAACCTCGGCCTGGGAAGCACCGGCACCGGGACCACGGACGGCACCACGGCAAACCTCGCCGTCGACGCAGCCGCAGACCTGGGACTCACCGGCACCACCGACCCCACAACAACCGGCACCACCGACCTGGCCGCCGCAGTGGACGTAAACCTCGGCCTCGAAAGCACCGGCACCACGGACGGCACCACGGCAAACCTCGCCGTCGACGCAGCCGCAGACCTGGGACTCACCGGCACCACCGACCCCACAACAACCGGCACCACCGACCTGGCCGCCGCAGTGGACGTAAACCTCGGCCTCGGAAGCACCGGCACCACCACCACGGACGCCACCACGGCAAACCTCGCCGTCGACGCAGCCGCAGACCTGGGACTCGCCGGCACCACCGACCCCACAACAACCGGCACCACCGACCTGGCCGCCGCAGTGGACGTAAACCTCGGCCTCGGAAGCACCGGCACCACCACCACGGACGCCACCACGGCAAACCTCGCCGTCGACGCAGCCGCAGACCTGGGACTCGGCGGCGTGAGTGCCGGCGATACCAGTGGGCTCGGCACTACCGTTGAGGCAGTTCTCGACCTCACCATCGGTGGCGTCACCAGCAGTGATACATCGGGTGGAGTCGACGCAGGCATCGACCTTGGAGCCGGTGTGGACACCGGAACTGCGGACGCTGGCGGCCTGGATGCCGTTGTCGACCTTGGCATTGACCTGGGTATCGGACTCGGTAATGACAGCGCAACCAGCACTCCGGGCACCAACACACCCGGCACCACTGACCCGGGAACCACCACCCCGGGAGACGGCACCACCGGAGACACCGGCACCCTTGATCCCGGAACCAGCACTCCGGGGTCAGGCGACCCTGCCGGCAACGGCGGCTCGACTTCCGGCAATGACTCCACAAGCGGTACTGGTACTGCAGGAAGCGGCAACTTCACCGCTGCACCGGCAGGCTCCACCGCAGTGAGCGGGGCCATCGCCCCGGTCACCACACCGCGGAGCACTCCGACTGGCGGCAATCCTGCCCTTGCCAACACCGGCTCAGCCCACACCCGCCTGGCCAACACCGGCTGGGACGGAGCGCTGGTTCCCCTGGCGCTGGTGCTTCTGGCAGGCGGACTCCTGATGCTCCGCAAGCGCAAGGTGTCCTGAGGCCTGAGTCCTGTAAGGAAACCGCCCGCGCACGCGCCTGAAGCGGCAGCACCCGGCGGGCTGACGAGAGGAGGACACCCACCCAACAACCAAGTAACAGTACAAAACATGTCATCAGCACACATGTCCTTGTAGCCAATGGTCCGGCGGCGAACGTGTTTGAAATCGCCGCCGGGCCGTCGGCGTGTCGCAACGCGAAACCCTAGGTCAATCGCTGGTTCCGCCGTCCCGCCCGTATAATTTGAGGTACGACAGTGCCGCAGCGCACCGGGAGGAACGGTCATGGTGGCGGAATCGCCTAGCTCCATCAAGAATGAAGTTGTCGGCGGTCGCTATCGTTTAGGTGAGGTCATAGGCCGCGGCGGGATGTCGTCGGTGTACTGCGCACGGGACGAAAAGCTGGGCCGTGACGTGGCGTTGAAACTCTTCGCCCCGCAGGCTCCGGATGCGGACGAGCTTAAGCGGCAGGAAGCCGAAATCCAACTTCTGGCCACCCTGAACCACCCCGGCCTGGTGACGCTCTTCGACGCCGGAATCGATGACCGCATTCCGGACGAGCCCCGGCCCTTCCTGACCATGGAACTCGTCGAGGGCCAGGACCTGCGCAGCCGCATCAGGCACAGCCGGGTACCCCTGGAAGAGCTGTCCGTGATCGGAGCCGGCATCGCCGACGCTCTGGCGTACGTTCATGGCCTGGGCATCATCCACCGCGATATCAAACCGGGGAACATCCTCCTGGTCCAGATCCGCCCGGGTGAGCCGCTGCGGCCCAAGCTCACGGATTTCGGCATCGCCAGGATCGCGGATTCCACCCGGCTCACGGCCACGGGCACCATGGTGGGCACGGCTGCCTACCTCAGCCCCGAGCAGGCCCTTGGCAAACCCCTTTCGTCAGCCACGGATATCTACTCCCTTGGACTGGTGCTGCTTGAGTGCATCAAGGGCACCGTGGAGTACCCCGGCAGCGCAGTGGAATCCGCCGTTGCCCGGCTCCACCGCGCCCCGGAGATCCCCGACGACGTTCCCCCGGAATGGGCGGACCTCATCCGTTCCATGACTGGCATCGAGCCGCTGGAACGCCCTGCGGCCGCCGACATCGAAACGGCACTCCGCCAGGCACTGGTCTCGCCGGCTTCAACGCCGGGAGAACTGGCACCGGAAACCACGCGGGTGCTTCCCGCCATGCCCTTCCACCCGCCCTCGATCACCGCTGAAGAATCGGTGGATGATGTGCGCGAGGCAGCGGCCTCTACAGAGGCTGCCGATCCCGCATCAGCCGCCCAACCTGCTGCATCGCCGGCTGGTTCCGGAGTGGCAACGAGCGGAGTGGCAACGGCCGGAGTGGTTGCCGGTGCATCCGCAGGCAAGGCTCCCCGCACACCCCGCCTCTCCCGGAACCAACGGATATGGCTGGTCGTCGTGCTTGGTGTCCTTGTCATTGCTGCAGCCGTGGCTGCGGTGATGATGAGCATCTCGGCCCGGCCCGCCGACGTCGTCCCTTATCCCACCGTGACCGGCGTCTTGGGCGACCATCTGCAGGAGCTGCAGAAAAGCGTGGAGCCGTGACGCCGCGGCAGACAATCCCGGGCCGGCTGGTCCTGGCTTTCTCGGCGGCCTTTCTGGCGGCAGGCTACCTCAGCGCCTGCGCGGCGCCGGGAAACGGCCTTCAGCGCGAAGCTGCGGCACAGCTCCAGGCACGAGTGCTGGAAGTGACGCAGGCGTCGTCCCAAGACGATCCTGCGTCGGCACTGAAGGCACTGGAAGGTCTTGAAGCCGACCTCACTGCACTGCAGGCAAAGGGCAAGGTCTCGGAGGAACGGCGCCGCAGCATCACCACCGTGGCCTCCGCTGTCCGGGCAGACCTGAACGAGGTTGTCGCGGCACAGCAGGCTGCGGCCAAAGCCGCCGAGGATGCCCGGAACGCCGCGCAGGCAGCTCAAAGCCCATCCCCCACCGCCGAGTCACCCGCGCCCCAGCCGGCTCCCGCCCCGGCACCGGCCCAGGGCAACGCGGGCGGCTCCGGCGCGGACACCGGCAAGAACAGCAACGCCGACAAAGGCAAAGGCAAGAACTAGCCCGCCCATACTATAAAGAGCACAAAGAGAGGCGGTGTCCGGAACGATCCGGCCACCGCCTCTCTTTGTCAGCTGCCGCAGCAGCGGCCGGTGCTAGGCCAGGCCGGCGATGACCTGATTAAGGGTGGCGGAAGGACGCATCACCGCGGAGGCCTTGGCATCCTCGGGGCGGTAGTAGCCGCCAATGTCCACGGGTGAGCCCTGGACCTCGGCCAGCTCGCCCACAATCGCCTCCTCCTTGGAGGACAGCTCCTTGGCGACGGAACCGAAAGCGGCGGCCAGGTCGGCGTCGTCCGTCTGCTTGGCCAGCTCCTCCGCCCAGTAGCGGGCCAGGAAGTAGTGGCTGCCGCGGTTGTCCAGCTCGCCCACGCGGCGGCTCGGGGACTTGTTCTCCAGCAGGAACGTGCCGGTGGCGCGGTCCAGGGTGTCGGCCAGGACCTGCGCGCGGGCGTTGCCCGTGGTGGTGGCCAGGTGCTCGAAGCTGACGGCCAGCGCCAGGAACTCGCCCAGGCTGTCCCAGCGGAGGTGGTTTTCCTTGAGCAGCTGCTGGACGTGCTTCGGCGCGGAACCGCCGGCACCGGTTTCAAAGAGTCCGCCGCCGTTCATCAGCGGAACGACCGAGAGCATCTTGGCGCTGGTTCCCAGCTCCAGGATGGGGAACAGGTCCGTGAGGTAGTCGCGGAGCACGTTGCCCGTGACGGAGATGGTGTCCTCGCCCTTGCGGATGCGTTCCAGGGTGAAGGCGATGGCCTTGACCGGGGACATGATCTGGATGTCCAGGCCGTTGGTGTCGTGGTCCTTCAGGTACTCGTTGACCTTGGCGATGAGGTTGGCGTCGTGGGCGCGTTCCTCGTCCAGCCAGAACACGGCCGGGGTCTGCGAGGCACGGGCGCGGGTGACGGCCAGCTTGACCCAGTCGCGGATGGCGGCATCCTTGGTCTGGCAGGCGCGCCAGATGTCGCCCTCGTAAACCTCGTGTTCGATCAGCACGTTGCCCGAACCGTCCACGATCTGGATCCGGCTGGCTTCCTGGATCTCGAAGGTCTTGTCGTGGCTGCCGTATTCCTCGGCTGCCTGTGCCATGAGGCCAACGTTCGGCACAGTGCCCATGGTGGTGGGGTCGTAGGCACCGTTGGCGCGGCAGTCATCGATGACCACCTGGTAGATGCCGGCGTAGGAGCTGTCCGGCAGGACGGCCAAGGTGTCCGCTTCCTTGCCGTCCGGGCCCCACATGTGGCCGGAGCTGCGGATCATGGCAGGCATGGAAGCGTCCACGATGACGTCGCTGGGGACGTTCAAGGTGGTGATGCCCTTGTCCGAGTCCACCATGGCCAGGGCAGGACCGTCTTCCAGGCCCTTCTTGATCAGGTTCTGCACGCCGTCGCGCACATCCGCGGGAAGGTCCTCAAGGCTGCTCAGGATGGCGGCAAGGCCGTTGTTGGGGCTGATGCCGGCTGCCGAGAGCTGCTTGCCGTAGGTTTCGAAGAGTTCGGAGAAGTAGGCCTTGACCACGTGGCCGAAGATGATGGGGTCCGAGACCTTCATCATGGTGGCCTTCAGGTGTGCGGAGAACAGCACGCCTTCCTCCTTGGCGCGGGCCACCTGGGCCTTCAGGAATTCATCCAGGGCGGCGGCGCGCATCACAGTGCCGTCGATGACCTCGCCGGCCAGGACCGGGAAGGCCTTCTTCGGGACCTTCACCGAGCCGTCCTCGCGGACCAGCTGGATGGCGATGGTGCCCTCGGACTCGATGACCACGGACTTCTCGTTGGACCGGAAGTCATCCTGGCCCATGGTGGCCACGTTGGTCTTGGAGTCAGGGGTCCAGGCGCCCATGGAGTGCGGGTTCTGGCGGGCGTAGTTCTTGACTGACAGCGGGGCCCGGCGGTCCGAGTTGCCTTCGCGCAGGACCGGGTTCACGGCCGAGCCCTTGATCTTGTCGTAGCGCGAGCGGACGGCGGTTTCCTCGTCGGAGGAGGGGTTGTCCGGATAGTCCGGCAGCGCGTAGCCCTGGCCCTGCAGTTCGGCGATGGCGGCCTTCAGCTGCGGGATGGAGGCACTGATGTTGGGCAGCTTGATGATGTTGGCTTCCGGCGTCTTCGCCAGCTCACCGAGCTCAGCAAGGGCGTCACCGATCTGCTGCTCGGGGGTCAGGTAGTCACCGAACTGGGCGATGATGCGGCCGGCGAGCGAAATGTCGCGGGTCTCCACCTCCACACCTGCTGTCGAAGCGAACGCCTCGATGATGGGCAGGAACGAATAGGTAGCCAGCATCGGCGCTTCGTCGGTGTGGGTGTAGATAATCTTGGACATGCGCGGGCGTCTCCCTGTGGGTCGGCTTGGTTGTGAAAATTCGGTCTATTTCACCATGTACAACTTACCCGAGGACACCAGTTTGAAGCGTACCGGAGGCCCAGCGTTACCCCTGCCGTGGGCAGGATTACAGCGATGGAGAACGGCCGACGGCGGCAGGAAACCGGGTGCCCGCCGCGCCCGGGCACCCGGCCGCCAGGGCTCCATCCCGGGACAATGCAGGCCATACATGATACGTCACTACTATTTACAAATCTGTCATGGAGGGATAAATTCGCAGGGTCACACTTGGCATTCCCACGCCTTTCCCCGTTCAGACAGGACAACAATGACAAGCACCAGGTCTCTGGCTTCCGCCCTCCTGAGCCTCTCCGCGGCCGCCGTTCTGGCTTTCACCAGTGCAGGTGCCGCCACCGCAACACCAGCAGCCGCGGACGACCACACGAATCCGTCCGTTACCAGTGCTGTCCTTGACGCGGCGGGTGCTGCCGACTACTGGACACCGGAGCGGATGCAGAGCGCCATCCCCGGCGATACCCTTGCCGGCAAGGCGCTGGAACGCGGCAACCGCTCCAGCGCAGCCGTCGTGGAGAAGGGCAAACCGTCTTCCACCAAGGGCACCAAGAGCACCGGCAGCACTGCCAAGAGCGAAACGCCGGTCAGCCACATCGGCAAGGTCTTCTTCACCCTGGGGGGCGCCAACTATGTGTGCTCCGGCAACGCTGTCTCATCGACCAACGGCAGCACGGTTGCCACAGCGGGACACTGCGTTAACGAGGGGCCTGGAGCGTACGCCACCAACTTCGTCTTTGTTCCTGCCTATGAGAATGGCGCAGCACCGTATGGCAAGTGGTCTGCACGGGCCCTGTACGCGCCGAGCCAGTGGGTCTCAAACGGTGACATGACGTACGACACCGGCTTCGCCGTCATGAACCCCCTGAACGGCAAGAACCTCACCGCTGTGGTCGGAGGCTCGGGCGTGGCCTTCAACCAGGCCCGGGGCCTGACTTACAAGTCCTACGGCTACCCCGCCGCTGCCCCGTACAACGGTGAGACCCTCAAGAGCTGCACCGGCACGGCAACCAATGATCCGAACAACCCGCAGTTCAACAGCCAGGGCATCCCCTGCGACATGACCGGGGGTTCCTCAGGCGGCCCGTGGTTCATCGGGACCAGCTCCGATGGCGTGCAGAACTCCATCAACAGCTACGGCTACAACCGTTCTGCCGTGATGTACGGCCCATACTGGGGCTCAGTCATCCAGGCAACCTACGCCAGTGCAGCAAAATCCTAAGGAACCCGGGCCCGACGAGGATCCTGTCAGCCACGTTGACCTGACCCAGTCACACGAGGAAGTCCTCGAGTACTGGACAAAGCAACGAATGGCAGAGGCCAAGCCCCGGGAGATCCAACTTCCGGAGCCCGGCCCCGGTTCAGCTGACCAGGACTAAGCCGGCACAACGACGACGGCGCCCGCCCCCTTTGCTCAGGGGGCGGGCGCCGTCGTTTGTCCTAGTGGAAGAAGTGGCGGGCCCCGGTGAAGTACATGGTGATGCCGGCCGCATTGGCTGCCGCGATCACCTCTTCATCGCGCACGGATCCGCCCGGCTGCACGACAGCGCGGACGCCGGCGTCGATCAGGATCTGGAGGCCGTCGGCGAACGGGAAGAACGCGTCGGAGGCAGCCACGGCGCCGCGGGCCCGCTGCGGTGCCCCGGCAGCGCTGGCGTTGGAGGCACCGCCGGCACCTTCGACGTCGGACTCCACCGTGACGCCCAGCGTGTTGGCCCGCTCCACGGCCAGGCGGCAGGAGTCGAGCCGGTTGACCTGGCCCATGCCGATGCCCACAGCTGCGCCGTTCTCGGCGAGGAGGATGGCGTTGGACTTGGCGGCCCGGCAGGCTGTCCAGGCGAAGGCAAGGTCCGCGAGGGTCTTCTCGTCCGCTGCTTCACCGGCTGCGAGGGTCCAGTTGGCGGGGTTGTCGCCATCGGCGTCCACCTTGTCGCTTACCTGGACCAGCATGCCCCCGGAGACCTGGCGGAACTCCGTGGGGTAACGGCCGTAGCCCTCGGGCAGGGCGAGCAGGCGGATGTTCTTCTTCTTGGACAGGATCTCCACGGCTTCCGGCTCGAAGCCGGGGGCGATGACCACTTCGGTGAAGATGTCCTTGACGGTGTTGGCCATGCCTGCGGTGACGGGGCGGTTTGCGGCGATGACGCCGCCGAACGCGGAGACGGGGTCGCAGGCGTGGGCCTTGGCGTGCGCGTCGGCGATGGGGTCTGCGGCGTCCTTGGAGCCGACGGCCACACCGCAGGGGTTGGCGTGCTTGATGATGGCGACGGCGGGCTCGCTGAAGTCGTAGGCAGCGCGCAGGGCGGCGTCGGCGTCCACGAAGTTGTTGTAGCTCATGGCCTTGCCGTGCAGCTGGTCCGCCTGGGCGATGCCCACCGGGGCGGCTTTGTCCACGTACAGTGCAGCCTGCTGGTGCGGGTTTTCGCCGTAGCGGAGGACCTCGGAGCGTTCCAGGGACAAGCCGGCGTAGGCAGGCCAGTCGATGACGCCGTCGCCGTCCTCGTCCAGGAACTGGCTGGCGGTCCAGGTGGCAACCGCGTTGTCATAAGACGCGGTGTGGGCGAATGCCTTGGCCGCGAGGCGGCGGCGGGTCTTCAGGTCGAAGCCGCCGGCGGCGGCGGCCTCCACCACCTGGCCGTAGAAGGACGGGTCCACCACAATGGCGACGGCGGCGTGGTTCTTGGCGGCCGAACGCACCATGGCGGGGCCTCCGATGTCGATCTGTTCGACGACGTCATCCTGGGCGGCGCCGGACTTGACGGTCTCCACGAACGGGTAGAGGTTCACCACCACCAGGTCGAAGGCTTCGATGTCCATGCTGGCAAGGGTTTCCATGTGGGCCGGAACGCGCCGGTCCGCCAGGATGCCGCCGTGCACACGCGGGTGCAGCGTCTTGACGCGGCCGTCCAGCATTTCGGGGGAACCGGTGACTTCCTCCACCTCCTGCACGGGGATGCCCGCGGCGGCGATCTTCTTTGCCGTGGAGCCGGTGGAGACGAGCTTCACGCCCGCTGCGTGCAGGCCCGTGGCGAGCTCCTCCAGACCGGTTTTGTCGTAAACCGAGATCAGGGCCCGGCGGATGGGTACACGGTCGATGGATACGCGCTCATGCTGCGTGAAGCTCACAAATGTCTCCGTCTTATCTCGCGGTACAGGGCCGCGGTTGGTGGGGATAGGGCCAGTTTATCGCGAAGGGCGCGGTTGCCCGGCGTGGACGCCGGAGTGTGAACGGGCTGGGGCGGGCTAAAGTTTTGGACAGGAGGCGGCGATGAATACATACACCACTGTGCCCAGCGGCGAACAGGTGGTCCAGGAACTGCCCTGGCGATGGAAAGTCCAGGGCAGGATCTTCCTGATCGGAGGCCTCGGCTTCATGTTCGATGCCTGGGATGTAACCCTGAACGGCATCCTGATTCCGCTGCTGTCCAAGCACTGGTCCCTTTCCGCGGGGGAAGCGGCCTGGGTGGGCACGGCGAACCTGGTCGGCATGGCGCTGGGCGCCTTCATCTGGGGGACCATCGCGGACACCGTTGGGCGCAAGAAGGCCTTCACGGCAACCCTCCTGCTCTTCTCCGTGTTCACCGTGTGCGGCGCCTTCGCCCCCGACTTCATCTGGTTCTGCGCCTTCCGGTTCCTGGCAGGATTCGGCCTGGGCGGCTGCATTCCCGTGGACTACGCACTGGTGGGTGAGTTCACGCCGCGGAAGCAGCGCGGGAAAGTGCTTACGGCCATGGATGGCTGGTGGCCCATCGGCGCTGCCCTGGCGGGATTCGTCTCGGCCGGGCTGGTGGCCCTTTACGGCGACTGGCGGCTGACCATGCTGGTGATGGTCCTGCCGGCGCTGCTGGTTTTCTGGGTCCGGCGCAGCGTGCCCGAGTCCCCGCTGTTCCTGATCCGGAAAGGCCGGCGGGAGGAAGCGGCCCGTATCATCGACGGACTGGTGGAAGCAACCGGGGCAGAACCGCGTGCCTACAGCCTTCCGGACGCCAGGGATGTCCCGCGGCTCTCCGCCGGCAGCGCCTGGACGCAGCTGCGCTCAGTGTGGCAGTTCAGCTGGAAGATCACCGCCGCCGCATGGTCCCTGTTCTTCAGCATCCTGCTGGTTTACTACTTGTCCCTGACCTGGATGCCGCGCATCCTCATCGGCGCAGGGTTCGCCGAGTACAAGGCGTTCGTCACCACAGCCTCCATGGCCGCCGTCGGCTTCCTTGGCGTGGTGGTGGCAGCGCTCCTGGTGGAGCGTGTGGGCCGCAAATGGATCCTGGCCATCACCGGCCCGCTGTCCGCTCTTACGCTGGTGATTGTGGCCTTCGTGGTGGACATCCCCACGGCCGCGGTGTTCTGGCTGCTGGTGTTCGGCTTCGTGGTGCAGGTGGCCATCCCCGTGCTGTATGCCTACGTGTCCGAGCTCTACCCCACAGAACTGCGCGGCACCGGCTTCGGCTGGGCATCCACGTTCTCGCGCCTCGGCGCAGGTTTTGGGCCGCTGATCTTCGCGAACTACTTCTGGCCGGAACTCGGGCTTGCAACGTCGTTTGCACTGGCGGGAGCCCTGGTACTGGTCTCCGTTTTGTGGATGGCGTTCTTCTCCCCCGAAACCCGCCAGCGCCGGCTGCAGTAGACGGTTCCCAACTGACTCGCAGTTGCTGTCGTTCTCGCACGTCAAAACGGCATCAACTGCGAGCTACTTTGGTACCCAGCCTCTGCTGAGAAGCGCCCCGCGCACTTTCGAGAGGGCGGACAACGCCTGGTTTTGCATGTGGCGCTTTGAGATCCTCACGAGCAGCCATCCTCCTCGGCTGAAATCCTCCTCGCGGTCGATATCCCTAACGATCTGTTGTGGCTCGGAATGGCCGTCGCCGTCGTATTCCACCGCAATCCTGTACTCCGGATAGCTCAGGTCAGGCTGACGAATGACGCCGGGGCGAAGTTCGATGGGCATGTTCAGCATCGGCTCAGGCAGGCACGCGGCGTTCAGGGCAAGCCGAAGCCGCGTCTCCGGCGCCGAGTCCGAACCAACCCGCGCCAACTCCAGGGCAAGTCTTGCCTTCCGGATGCCGGGTGTACCTTTGTGTCGATCCAACATGTCGGACAACTGCCCAAGGGTACAAAACGGCTCCGTCCTGATTTCGAACGCAGCCCTCGGCACCCGCAGAAGATGGTCCGCCACTACTGTCAGCTCCTCAACGCTCATCCTTCGGGCATTGTCCAGCCATGTCCGGGGCCTGCTGGTTACCAGCACCCCTTCCACATGCACGATCTCGTCGTCGAAGAACTGTCCTACGTGGCCGACAACGCCCTTGCGGCGGGGAATAGCCATGGTGTCCGGACGGGAAATATGGATCAGCGGGTCCTCTTGACCGGGCAAAAAACCAGGAAAACTCCAGAACGTGAAGGCCGTGGCGTGGGACACCGCCGAAAACGAAGTGATCCTCGTAAACGGCCTCAACGCTTCAGACAGGGCCGTGCCCTCTCGACCCTGGCCCGAGCCGTCTTGCGGGACCCTGATGCCGCGGCTGGGTGCGTCCAGCTCTCCGTGGCGCAGCCGCCTAAGAGTTACGCCGGCGTCGACCGCTTCCTGGCACGTAAACGGCACCCGGGCGATCTCGGCGGGAAGTGGACGAGGCGTCTTCACGCGACCATAGTCGCAAACGCTTCTGCCATCTGCCGGAGTTATCCACAGCCAGCGGCGGCGATGATTAAGTGACTCGCAGTTGTTGTCGTTTTGACGGGTCAAAACGACAACAACTGCGAGCTAGTTGGGGGGCTGGGGGGACGGGAACGAGGGGTCTGCGGCGAGGGCCGCCAAGGTGGAGACCAGGAGCCGCCGCTCCACCACCTTGATGCGTTCGTGCAGCGTTTCCTCGGTGTCTGAATCCTCGATGGTCACGGCCTCCTGGGCAATGATGGGGCCGGTGTCCACGCCCGCGTCCGCCCAGTGGACGGTACAGCCCGTGACCTTCACCCCGTATGCCATCGCATCCCGCACGCCATGGGCCCCTGGGAACGCCGGCAGCAGCGCCGGGTGCGTGTTGAGGTACCTGCCGTTGAACGCGTCGATGAAACCGGGGCTGACAATCCGCATGAACCCTGAAGACACCACCACGTCCGGCTTGTAGGCGGCCACGGCTTCGGTCAGGGCGGCATTCCAGTCGGCACGGTCCGGGTAGGCCTTGAAGTCCACCACGAACGTGGGGATGCCGGCGGCAGCGGAGCGTTCGACGCCGGCCGTTCCTTCGCGGTCCGCGCCCACCGCAGCGATTTCCACAGCGAGCCCGCCCGCCTTGACGGCGTCGATGACTGCCTGGAGATTGGACCCGGTGCCGGAAACGAGGACGACGATACGCATTGGTCCAGCTTAGGTGCAGGCTCGCGTACGCTGGAAAACATGAACAGCGAACCGGGCCGGAGCGGGCAGCAGCAGGTCAGGCCCCCGCTCAGCGAGGCGGCGAAAGCGTCCCTCGCCAAGACCCAGACCCTGTTCCGGATGTTCGTGGTCTCGGTGCTCGGCGCGTTCTTCGTCTACCAGCTGGATGTGGGCTACCTCTGGCTGACCACGGTGCTCACCGCCTCGGGCCTGGTCCTGGGAATTGTCCTGCTGGTCCGTGCAGTCCGGTTGAAGGAATCCAAGCTGATTCTCTTCGGCACCATTTCCGGCCTGGTGGTCGCTGCCGTCATGGTGCTGCTGATTGTCACCACCATGGTCCTCTTTGACCAGGTCCGCGAGTACCAGGCCTGCCTTGGCCGTGCGCTGACGGACCGGGCCACCCACGCCTGCATGGTGCAGTTCCAGGACGTCCTGCCCACCAAGGTGCGCTAGGCCCCGCGCAGGTCCTAGTGGACCAGTTCCGCGTCCCGTTCAACAGCCGTGCTTTTCTCGCGTTCCAGCCATGGTCCGGCCGCGTAGCCAATCACGACGCCGGCAGCCACCTCGGCGGCCACCCACAGTCCCGTCCACAGCGGGTCAGGTCCAATGGCGGTCAGGCGGCCCACCCCGGCTGAGCCCCTGGCAACCCAGGCCAGGCACAGGGTCAGCAGCCCCGCGGCCACGCCGGCCAGCGCGCCAAGGGCGAGGGTGGAAACTGTCGCCGTGAACCAGCGGGCGTGGACCTTGATGGCAAGCCACTCATCAAAGTGGTTCTCTCCCTCCCGGAGGAACCACCACCCCGCCATGACACCGGCCAGCACCGGAACGATCATGGCCACGAAGGCGTAATCCAGGGGGCCCGAGGGGATGGCCGCCAGGACGGGGATGGACGGAAGCGGACCCACGGCGGTGCCCAGCGGACCCACCTGGGAGCCCACGCCCATGGCTAAGCCGGCACCGGATGTCCAGGCGAGGGCGAAGACCACAAGGTTGGGCAGGAAGCCGAGCTGCGCGATGGTGAGGGCGGCACCTCCCACCGGGCCGGCGTCGAGCGCCTCATAGACAGACACCACAAGGTTCCAGTGGATGAACAGGTCAACTGCGAGCAGCGCTGCTGCCAACGCAAGCGCGGACACCACCGCCACGAATCCTGCCTTGGCCACCGACGCGAAGTAGGAACCGGCCCAGCGTGAATGCTGGCTGGTGCGCGAAATCCAGTCCACCGCGTCAACGCCGATGAGCCGGCTCCAGGATCCTGCTTCCCTGCGCGCGCCGATCACCATGCCCAGTCCGTACGGAACCAGGGGAACCAGCATGGCGTACCAAAGATTGATGACGACGTCGGCATTGCGGCAGACGAACCCGGTGGCGGCGCCGAAAGCCCCGTAGACCACCCAGGATCCAAGCAGCGCCTGCCACAGCTGGTCCGTGTAGGAAGCACGGGCCAGCCGGCGGCCAGCCCGCCAGGCAAGGAGGAACGGGATCAGGGTCAGGCCCAGGGGAATCAGGCTGAGGACGCCGGTTCCGCCGTGCGTGGCCGCCTGCGGTCCCGCACCCGCCAGTTCCAGCGGCACGCCGTGTACCAGGAGCCAGGACTGGCCTGCCAGCCGGGCCAGGACCTCGAACTGCCCGTTCTGGAAACCGGCGGTGGCCCAGACAGCCACGATGGGCGCCACCACCACCAGCGCGGAAATGATGGCCGCCTGCGCCGTTTCAAGGGCTCCCTGCAGCCACAACGGCATGGGAAGGCCACGGTCTCCGGTCTGGTCAGCGCGCAGTTTCATCGTGCTCCATGGTGTCACGCCGGGTGGGCTCTGCCCGCGAACGACAGGCTCCACGGGGGCGCGGATGATCAATCAAATGACCGGGACGCCGGCGCTTTTTCCTGGAGGCCGCCGTAAAATTGGTAGAAACCAACACCCGCTGCCCCGCCGAGGGCGTGCTGCGATTTCTGCTGGCCGCCGCCGTCACCCGGCGCCAGTTCGATGACCCGGATTCCGTAAACCGGGAAAACAGGAGCCGCGAATGAGAGATGAACCGTAAGTTCTGAAGATATTCGTCCTACTGGCTGGTGCAGCCACGTTTATGCGCGGCTGCACCAGCGTTTAAAGAGTGCGGCGCCGGGAGCCCCCAAGTAGGCTCCCGGCGCCGTTCACCGTGTCAGGGCCGCTGTTTCAGCCAGCCTGCCCGCGGAATGTAGGGACGAGTCCCCCGCACCTGTCAGCGGCGGCTGCCGCCGTCTGTTTCGATGTTTTCCTTGCGGACTTCCTCGTTGACCGTGACGTCGTCGCGGACAACATCCTTGTCCAGCCGGACCCGCTCCACGGGGACGGCTTCCTTCTCCACCACCGGGCGCTCCTCATGGAGGACCACTTCGTGCTCTTCCTCGCTGATGGCCGGTCCGCCCATGGCGGCACCGCGGTTGGCGTCCGTGATGGGCTCGCGCTCAATGCGGACTTCTTCGCGCTCCACCGGGATGGTCTTGGTGACGTTCTCGGTTGTGACGTACTTGCGCAGCCGCGCGCGGCCGGTGGCCTCACGCTCCGTGCCCACGTGAAGCTGTTCCTCCGACCGCGTCATGGCGTCATCGGTGGTGGGGCCGGAGGTGTCGTGGCCGACGGTTCCGCGAGTGGTGTCGCGGTCGGAGGTGCCGTTGCCTGCCGCCAGGCCTGCCGTGGGGGTGCCGGCGTTCAGGTCGGCGTCGCCCTGCAGGTCAACGTCCCGGTCAGTGCCGGTGGTCGCCTGCGTGTAGGTCCGGGCACCGCGTTCGTAGTAGGTGTACAGCCGGTCCTCTTCCTCGGGGGTGAGGTGGCCGTCCGCGTCCACGCGGGGCGCGTCCTTGACGTGCTCCTTGGTGTAGGGGACTACCAGGTCGTCGTCCTGGTGGCGTGCGCCTTCGACCGGGATGAACGATTCGGAAGTGCCGAAAAGGCCGGTCTTGACCGTGACCCAAGTGGGCTCACCCGTGTCGTCGTCTGCGTACAACTGGCCAATCGAACCGATCTTCGTACCATCGGAACCGACGACGTTGCCGCCCTTGGTGAGCAGGTTTTCAAGATTTTCCCTGTTGAGCATGACTCTCCTTGGATGTGTCGTTGCACTGGGTCTGCCAGCAATGGATGTCCTTGCGCGGGATGTCTCCGACGCCCGGTTTCCGCCCCGGCTGCTTGAGGCTCTGCGCTGACTACCCCCCTACCGTAAGCATGCTTAGCATCGAATGCCAAGCCTACTTAGTAATTTTTTTCGGGACTGGGTCCAGTTGTTCACCGGGCCTTTGCCTCTGGGTAACGCCTACTCCCCCACCATTTCAGGGAGGCCGCGCACGGTTGAGGGGTGAGGATCGCAATAGTCGCCGAATCATTTCTGCCGTTGATGAACGGCGTCACGCACTCAATCCTGCGGGTCCTGGACCATCTGCAGGAGCGGGGCGACGACGTCATGGTCATTGCCCCGTCCGCGCACGACGGGGAGGCCGCAGTCCACGTCAACGGCGCCGAGGTCCACCGGCTTCCAGCGGTTCCGCTGGCAGGCTATACGAACGTGCGGGTGGCCGTGGGAGGTGTGTACCGGGTCAAGCGAATCCTTGCCGAGTACGCGCCCGATGTGGTGCATCTTGCCTCGCCGTTCGTGCTGGGCTGGCGCGCCGCCCAGGCTGCCGCGCAGCTGGGCATTCCCACCGTGGCGGTCTATCAGACCGAGGTCCCCAGCTATGCCGCCCGGTACGGTGTGCCCTTTTTGGAGAACTGGGCATGGAACCGGGTGGAGAACATTCATTTACTGGCCACCCGAACCCTGGTGCCCTCCACGTTCGCGCTGAACCAGTTGCGCGGCCGGGGCATTCCGCGGGTGCGGATGTGGCGCCGCGGCGTGGACACCGCGCGGTTTTCACCGGAAAAGCGCGACGGCGGGTGGCGGGCTTCGGTGGCCCCGAACGGTGAACGGATCATCGGCTACGTGGGCAGGCTCGCCGTGGAAAAACAGGTGGAGGACCTGGCCGCCCTCTCCGGCCTCCCCAACACCCGGCTGGTGATTGTGGGCGACGGGCCCCAGCGCACGGCGTTGGAGACGGTACTCCCCGGCGCGGTGTTCACCGGGTTCCTGGGCGGCGAAGAACTGGCCCGGGCGGTGGCGTCCTTCGACCTGTTCGTCCACCCCGGCGAGTTCGAAACCTTCTGCCAGACCATCCAGGAGGCCATGGCATCGGCTGTTCCTGTGGTGGCCACGGGGCGGGGCGGTCCGCTGGACCTGGTGGAGAATTCGCGGACCGGGTGGCTTTACGAACCGGGCGACCTGGCGGCCATGCGCGCCAGGGTGCAGGACCTGGTGGGCGACGACGCCAAGCGCCGGGCGTTCGCGGCGGCAGCCCACGCGTCGGTGCAGGACAGGACCTGGCCGGCGCTGTGCGCCGAACTGGCGCAGCACTACCGGGACGTCACCGCGACGGTTCCCGGTCCCCCGCGGAAGGCGTCAAAGACAGGAGCACCGTCATGAGGATTTCTGTAATAGGCTGCGGCTACCTGGGCGCTGTCCACGCGGCGGCCCTTGCATCCATGGGCCACTCGGTGGTGGGCATCGACGTCGATCCCGGCAAGGTGCAGCAACTGGCGCAGGGGGTGGCGCCATTCCACGAGCCCGGGCTTGACGATCTGCTCCAGGACGGCCGCGCTACCGGAAGGCTGCGGTTCGCCACCGACCCGGCAGAGGCAAGGGGCGCGCAGGTTCATTTCCTGTGCGTGGGGACGCCGCAGGACAAGGCGTCCGACGCCGCCGACCTCACCTTCCTGGTCTCAGCCCTGGAAAGCCTGCTGCCGCACCTGGCCGCGGGCGCCGTCGTCGTGGGCAAATCCACCGTGCCGGTTGGCACCGTGGACATGCTGCGCCGCATCCTGGCGCGACGGCCCGACGTGCTGCTCGGCTGGAACCCCGAGTTCCTGCGGCAGGGCACCGCCGTCAAGGACTCGCTGGTGCCGGACCGGCTGGTTTACGGCGTGGAGGGCGGCCGGCCCGCTGCCTTCAACCCGGCAACCGGTGCGCCCCTGGGGGTGGCGGCAGCACTGGATGCCGTCTATGAACCGCTGCTGGCCGCCGGGATCCCCCGCCTGGTCTGCAGCTTCGCCACGGCAGAGCTCATCAAATCCGCCGCGAACGCGTACCTGGCCACCAAGGTCAGCTTCATCAACGCCGTGGCAGGGCTGTGTGATGCTGCCGGCGCGGACGTGACGGAGCTCAGCGCGGCGATGGGGCTGGATCCGAGGATCGGCAGCAGGTACCTGCACGCGGGGCTGGGATTCGGCGGCGGCTGCCTGCCCAAGGACATCCGCAGTTTCCGCGCACAGGCCGCCACACTCGGCGTGCCCGCCGTGGAGGACTGGATGCGGCTGGTCGATTCGGTGAACGTTAGCCAGCGTGAACACACTGTCGGCCTCGCCAGGGAGCTGTGCGGCGGAGCGCTGGCCGGACGCTCGGTCACTGTTTTGGGCGCCTCCTTTAAGCCTGATACGGACGACATCCGGGATTCGCCGGCGCTGGATGTGGCGGACCGGCTGGCCGCTGCCGGGGCGCACGTCACCGTCACCGACCCCAAAGCGGTCAATCTTGCCTGGCGCCGCTACCCGCGCCTGCGCTTCGAGGCGTCCCCCGGGCGGGCACTCCAGGATGCCGAACTGGTGCTGCTCCTCACCGAATGGGACGAGTACCGGCGGCTGTGCCCCGCCGTCACCGGACAGCTGGTACGACGGCGGGTGGTCCTGGACGCGCGGAACGTGCTGGACGCGGCAGCGTGGCGGGAGGAAGGCTGGCTGGTGCGCGGCCTTGGCACCTCCGCCGGCACCTTGGCCACGGCAGGCGCGGTGGGCTGACGCCCGACAGGGGACGGCCTAGCCGAGGAGCCCCAGCTCAGCGAAGGCCAGGGCCACGCCGTTGCCGGCGGGTGCGGCAGTGGTCCTGTCCGCCACGGCAAGGACGGCGGGGTGGCCGCCTTCCACGGCGATGCCGACGGCTGCGTACTCAAGCATTTCGATGTCGTTGGCGCTGTCGCCGATGGCAATGATGTCGGCCCGGTCCAGGCCGAGCCGGGCTTCCACCACCTGGATGCCCACCGCCTTGTGCGTGCCGGCCATGAAGATTTCCCCTGCACGGTCGCCGAGCGCTGACAGGGAGCTCGGGATCAGCCCA
Organism: Arthrobacter sp. NicSoilB11; assembly: GCF_019977375.1. Taxonomy (NCBI): domain Bacteria; kingdom Bacillati; phylum Actinomycetota; class Actinomycetes; order Micrococcales; family Micrococcaceae; genus Arthrobacter; species Arthrobacter sp. NicSoilB11. Next base: position 1,265,045 of record NZ_AP024657.1, on the reverse strand, counting down.
ACCTCCGGCCCGAAGGCCTCCAACAGGCGGGTCAGCGGCACCGGTGCATCGAAGCAGGAGATCTTGGCGTAGGAGGTGGCGCGGAGGTCATCGCCGTAATGCATTGGCCCCAGGATGTCCTCGAGCGGATCCACGTCCGTGCTGAGCACTCCGTCGTGGCGTGGACGCCCGGCGAAGATGGGGCCCAGCACCTCCCTCAGCCGCCGGTCCACACCGGTGCGGCCATGCAGGGCTTCCGGGGCCTCCAGGATGTAGGCGGCGTTGTGGGCATCCAGGGCCTCAACGATGCGTGCGGCCAGGCCGGGTTCAAAACGGGCATCCTTGAGGATCTCCCCGTTGACCTCCACCCTGGCGCCGGCGCCTGTGATGGTGCCGTCAAACCCAGCGTCCAGGATGTGGCCGGGGACCATGGACAGCGGGCGTCCGGTACAGACAAAGACGAGGTGGCCCCGTGCCCGGGCGGTCCGCACCGCGTCCACGTGCGCTGCCGGAGCCAGGCCGTGGTCGGCGTAGGTTCCGTCGATGTCGAGGAAGATGGCACGGGGCCTGGCGGTCTGGCTGGGCATGCCTGCGCTCCTTGGTCTGTTCGGGGACTTGCCATCCTATCGGCGGACGCCAGGCAGGCCGCACCCGAGAATGAACGTTCACGGGATGCCAAAGCCAGGCCACACGGCGGAAAACCAAGGACCGTCAGGACACTGATGGATAAAAGCACGGCATTACGCCTGAAACTGACAGTCATCCTGTGATATTCAAGGCCTTGCACAGTAGTAAGCCTGCTGATTGAATTATGGAACCGGAAATGGGGGCCCGGCACAACTTACTGACAAGGAGTGGCAACATGGGCATTATCGGATTTCTCATTTTGGGCCTGATTGCTGGAGCCATTGCAAAGGCAATCCTGCCGGGTCGCCAGGGCGGCGGCTGGGTAGTGACCCTGGTCCTCGGCGTCGTCGGAGCCATTCTGGGCGGCTGGATTGGATCGCTCATCTTTGGCGGCGGACTGGCCGAATTCTTCGACCTCAGGACCTGGCTGCTGGCCATCCTCGGCTCCATCATCGTGCTGCTGATCTACGGGGCAGTCGCCAACCGCAGCGGCCGCAGGGTGTAGCCGCAGCACAAAGTCAACTGAACAAGAAGCGCCGGACTCCCCAAAAGGAGGACGGCGCTTTCTCTGTTCCGCGCCGCCCCAATTTGCCTTCCCTGGTGCGCACCCAATTCCTGCCAATGGCCTTTATGATGGCGAAGGGGTGGTGTAATGACCAGTTTTATGGGCCGTGGCGATGATGTGGCATTACAAACTTTTGGCGTGGTCATGGATGCCAGCCCGGACGCACTGCTGGCTTTGACCGCGGACGGTATTATCCTTGCGGCCAATTCTGCAGCGTCAAGGCTCTTCGGCTTACCAAAGGAAGCTTTTGCCGGCCTGGACCACCGCCCACTGATTGCCGAGGATTTCCGCGACGAGGTAGGCCAGTTGTTCCTCCAGCTCCTTGCAGAGCCGGAAGGGCATCCGCTGCCCCGCGAGATCAGGGGACTCCGTCACGACGGCAGCGAGATCCCCATCGAAGTGGCGGCCGCACTCCTCCCCCAGCCAACCGAGGACCACGCCCGCGCAGAGCGCGGACCCGAAGGGCAATCGGAAGAACGGGCAGGGCAATCCGGAGCGCGGCTGCTGCTCTCCGCCCGTGGCACGGCACACCGCAAGGCGGCGGACGAGGATCTGCGCGAGGCCATGTCCTTGTTGACGGCCACCCTTGAATCCACTGCCGACGGCATCCTGGTCATGGGCAATGACGGCAGGGTGGCTGGGTTCAACGAACAATTCCTTGCCATGTGGCGCATCCCGCCCGAGTTGATGGAAGCGGACAGCGGAGAACCGGCCATGCAGCTCATCGTGGCGCAGGTGGCAGACCCAGCGGCCTTCACCGCCCGGCTGGGCGAACTTCAGGAAGACCCGGCCGCCGAGAGCCACGACGTGGTCGAGTTCAGGGACGGCCGCACCTATGAAAGATATTCCCGCCCCCAACGGGTAGAGGAAAAGATCGTTGGACGGGTGTGGAGCTTCCGCGATGTCACGCCCCGGCGAAAAGCGCAGGAGCAGGCGCACAGGGCCATGATGGACCTGGCCGTCCAGGCCGAAAAGCTGCGGGCCATGGCGTTCCAGGACCCCCTGACCGGGCTCGCGAACAGGGCCGTGTTCAACGACGCCCTGGCCGAAGCACTTCAGGAAGCCCGGCTGAAGACGGTGGATGTCCTGCTCCTTGACCTGGACGACTTCAAGGAGGTCAACGACATCCTTGGCCACCAGGCGGGTGATGACATGCTCATCGAAGTGGCACGCCGGCTTCGCGGCTGCGTCCCTACAGCTGACGTTGTTGCACGATTGGGCGGGGACGAGTTCGTGGTGCTGTTGACGGCGTGCCCGGATGCCGACGCCATCGCGGCGTGCATCGTGCGCTGCCTGCACGTCCCCGTGACCATCGACGGCACTGTCCTCCGGCCGAGCCTCAGCCTGGGCCTCGCCTCGTTGGGGCAGGACAGCGTTGGGCCCTCGGAACTCCTGCGGCATGCCGACATTGCCATGTATGCGGCCAAGGCGGCAGGCAAGAACCGGTTCCTCCGCTTCCACCCGGACATGATGCAGGCACTGGTGCAGCGCACCCACATGGAGGGCGGGCTGCGGCTGGCTGTTCCGCGCGGCGAAATCACCGTGGATTTCCAGCCGATCGTGTCGCACCGCATGGGGCAGGTGGTCCAACTCGAGGCGCTGGCCAGGTGGGACCGCGGCGGCGAGCGGGTGCCGCCGTCGATCTTCATCCCCCTTGCCGAGCGCACCGGGCTGATCGGCGAGATCGGGGCCGAGGTAATGGCCTCCGGCATGGTGCAGCTGGCGCGATGGCTCAGCGAGGATCCGGCGCGGTCCCTGGCGGTGAACGTCTCCGGAGTCCAGCTGCAGGAACCGGACTTCGCCGAGACCGTCCTAAGGCTGGCGGCAGCCAGCGGCGTGGCCCCCTACCAGCTGGTCATGGAAGTTACCGAGAGTGTGTTTTTCGACGCCGACTGCAGCCTGATCCGGCAACTCAGCACGCTGCGGGACGCCGGCGCCAGGGTGGCACTGGATGATTTCGGCACCGGCTACTCCTCACTGGGCCGGCTGCAGGACCTGCCCGTGGACACGGTCAAGATCGACAAGTCTTTTGTGTCCATGGTGCGGACCGGCAACGAGCGCCTGCCGATCCTCAGCTCCATGATCAACATGGCCCACAGCCTGGGGCTGACCGTCACGGCTGAAGGGATTGAGACGGCGGCGCAGGCGGATTACCTGGCCGCGCTGGAGTGCGATTCGCTGCAGGGTTACCTGTTTTCCTTGCCGGAGCCAGGCGAGCGGCTTGGCCACGCATTGCAGAACGCGGAAGAAGCCCTCAATGCCTTGAAGGGGCGGTAATTTTCCGGCCCATTCCAAGGATGCGCGGGATATTATGAGGGGGCGTCTCCGCCGTGGTCTCCGGCGGCTCCGCCCCTGTTTTGGGGCATTGGGCGCAATTAGGGGGAAGGGGTCTCCGTGTCCCAGTCTGGTCTCTTGGAACACCGTGTCAACAGCGGTGGGTCGCGGCTGTGGCCGCGGATCGTGGCGGCAGCGTTGGTCCTCACTGGACTCGGGGTGTTTTTGGCAGTGAACAGGGGCACTCCGGCCGCCCTTGTTACCGGCGACTTCCTCATTTTGGCCGCGTCCCTGGTGGCCGGGGTGAGCTGTGCGCGAGCCGGTGCCCGAGGTGGTGCGAACGCGAAGGCCTGGACCTATATGGCTGCGGCGTCCTTCGTCTGGGCAGCCGGAATGGCGCTCTACGCGTTTTACGGCCTTCTGAACGACCATGTTTACCCCTTTCCCTCCCTGGCAGACGCCCTGTTCCTTGGCTACTCGGTGCCCGCTGTCGTGGCGCTGTTCTCGTTCAAGCGCCGCGCCGGCACTCCCGTGGCGCTGTTTCGGGCGGTCATGGACGCCGCCGTCATTGCCGGCTCGGTGCTTGTGGTCAGCTGGTACACGGCCCTTGGCCCCGCCTTCAACGCTGTTGGGGACCCACTGACACGCCTTACCGGGATGGCCTACCCCGTGGTGGATCTGGTGATCACGTCCCTGGTACTGGTCCTGGCCATGCGGCGTCAGCCGGGCGAGCGCCTGCCCTGGCTCTGTTTCGGTGGCGGCCTGGTGGTGCTGGCCGTTACGGACAGCATTTACGTGCGCATGACGTTCGACGGCGTGACGGGAACCACCGGATCACCGCTTGCCTTGGGCTGGATAGGCGCCTTCCTCATCATCGCCATGGCTCCTGCTGCACCGTACGTGGAGAACACAGGCCCGGACCGGAAGGGGTACACGCTTGCACTGGAACTGCTCCCATACGTTCCCCTCCTCCTGGCTGTACTCCAGTTCGCCGGCCCGCACCTGCAGGAGCTCGATCCGTTCCTTCTCGTAGTGGGAGCCACTGTCCTTGCCTCCGTGCTGGTCCGTCAGGTGCTGATCGTCTTCGAGAACATCAGCCTGACCGGCGGACTCGAGGATGAAGTGGCTGCCCGCACCGTGGAACTTGAGGCGGCCCGGGAGGCGGCGTTGGAATCCAGCCGTCTCAAATCCGAATTCCTGGCTACCATGAGCCACGAAATCCGCACTCCGATGAACGGGGTAGTCGGCCTAACCGGGCTCCTTCTGGAAACCGGGCTGGACGAGACGCAGCGTCAGTACGCCCAAGGGGTTAAGGGTGCGGGGGAATCGTTGCTGGCCCTTATCAATGACATCCTCGATTTCTCGAAGCTGGAGGCCGGAAAGGTGGACCTGGACGTCCGTCCCTTCGACCCCAGGGTCCTCGTCGAAGAGGTGGCCGCCCTGCTGGCCGAACCTGCACTGGCCAAGAACCTGGAGCTGATCGCCTACTGTGAGCCTGACGTTCCTGCCCGTTTGCAGGGCGACTCCGGCAGGATCCGGCAAATATTGCTCAACCTTGCCTCCAATGCCGTGAAGTTCACGGCATCCGGGGAGGTCTCCATCCGGGTCACGGCCAAAGACCCGGGCTACGGCCCGGGAAGCACCGCGGCAATTGAGTTCGAGGTCCGCGACACCGGCATTGGCATCAGCCCGGAACATCACGGCAAATTGTTTGAATCCTTCTCGCAGGCGGATGCTTCCACCACCCGCCGCTACGGCGGTACGGGTCTTGGCCTGGCCATCTGCAGGCGCCTGACCGCTGTGATGGACGGTGCCATCGGGATGGACAGTGCGCCGGGCCAGGGCAGCACATTCTGGTTCCGGCTGCCGCTGCCCATAGCACCCCCGTCCACGGATCCTGTGCCGGCCGCCGGATTCCTCACCGGTCTCCGCGTCCTGGTGGTGGATGACAATGCCACAAACCGGCTGGTCCTCGAATCCCAGCTCCGTGGCTGGCGCCTTGAACCGCAATCCGTTCCGGACGCGACGGCCGCTTTGGAAGTGGCCCGCGCCGCGCGGCAGGCCGGGACACCCTTCCATTTCGCCGTTTTGGACTACTGCATGCCCGACACGGATGGCCTGGAGCTGGCCCGGCGCATCAAGGCCGACGCAGCACTTGCGGGCATGGAACTGATCATGCTGACCTCGACCATGCAGGTAGACCCGGCAGAGATTGCCGCCGCGGGTGTGCGTGAGTGGCTGATGAAACCCGTCCGCAGTTCCGAGTTTTACAACCGGCTGGTCCGCCTGATCTCGACCCGCGAGCCCACACCGGAATCCTGGAGCCGCCCAAGGCCCGCCCGAACCGCGCAGGCTGGGCGCGGCACGCCGCGCCGCGGGCAGATCCTGGTCGTTGAGGACAATGAGGTGAACCAGTTGGTGGCACGCGCAACAGTCGAAAAGTTCGGCTACGCGGTGGATGTGGTGTGCAACGGTGCCGAAGCGGTGGCGGCCGCGGCCGCGACAAGATACTCCGCCATCCTGATGGATTGCCACATGCCGGTGATGGACGGCTTCGAGGCAACCCGCGAGATCCGCCGCCTGCCCTCTGCAATCCGGGTGCCCATCATTGCCATGACCGCAGGCGCCCTCGATGGAGACCGGGAACGCTGCCTCGCCGCGGGCATGGACGATTACCTGTCAAAACCCGTGGACGCGGCTGCCCTGGAAGCTGCGTTGTCCCGCTGGGTTCCCGTGCAGCTCCCGCAGCCTCTTGCTGTCACCGGAGGTCCTTCCGCCGGAAGCCCCGGGCCCGCACTGGACCCGGACCGCATCGCCGTCCTTAGGGACCTGGGCCAGGATGACGGAGGGGCATTGTTGCGGGCAACGCTGGAGGCGTTCCGACGGGAGAGCCAGGTGCGCGTGGCGGCGCTCCGCGCAGCGGTTCCTGGCGACAGCCAGGTCCTGGTGCAGGCTGCCCACGCCCTGAAGGGGTCCGCGGCAAACATCGGAGCCTCCGGCGTGGTTTCGGTCTGTGCCGAGCTCGAAGAACTGGGCCGCAACGGGCAACTGGGCAACGCCGAGGGACTCGTCAGCCGGCTCGAGGCTGAACTGCACCGATTGGACGCCGAACTGGAGGCCGCAGTGAAGGGGGACCATTGAGAGTTCTCGTAGCGGACGATGATCCGGGGTCGCTCCTGGTGGCCAGGGCCGCCGTCGAACGTTCGGGGCATGACTGCATGACGGCTGCGGACGGTGGCGAGGCATGGGCCCTGTTCCAGGCACACCGGCCGGATGTGGTGGTCACCGACCGGATGATGCCCGTGATGGACGGATTGGAACTCTGCCGGGCCATCCGTGCAGAGGAGCCTGAGCTGTACACCTACATCGTGCTGCTGACCTCGCAAGGATCGCGCGACGACGTTCTGTCCGGGCTCGAGGCCGGCGCCGACGACTACGTCACCAAGCCGTTGGACCCCTTTGTCCTGCACACCAGGCTCCTAGTGGCGTTGCGGATCACCACGCTTCACGCGGACCTCGCACACTACCGGAGAGTCCTCTCGGAGCAAGCGCGCACCGATCCCCTGACCGGACTTCACAACCGGTTGAAACTTTCAGAGGACCTGGAGCAACTGCACGCCCGGAGCGCCCGCCATGGCGAGGAATACAGTGTGGCGCTGTGCGACGTGGACAATTTCAAGAGCTACAACGACCTCTACGGTCACCAGGCCGGCGATCTGGCCCTTCGGGCGGTGGCATCCACCCTCGCGGCAACGGCACGACGGACTGACGGTGTCTACCGGTTCGGGGGCGAGGAGTTCCTGCTGGTGCTTCCCCGACAGGGCGTGATCGGGGCCAGGGCCCTTGTGGAACGGGCGTTATGCGCCGTACGTGACCTGGCCATACCCCATGCCGGCGACCCATCGGGCCAGTTGGGGTTCAGCGCTGGAGTTTCCGGGTTCTCCGCGGGGCATGTGGTGAGTGCCGAAATGCTGCTAAATGAAGCCGACGCAGCCCTTTACGCGGCAAAGGCCGCAGGGCGGAACCAGGTGATGCTCGCACCGTAGGCGCTATGCTGCCTTTTTCCCGCCAGACTTCTTCTGCGGGGCCTTCTGACCGGAGGGCCGCTGCTCAGCAACGGCTGCCGCATGGGCGGGTGTTTCTGCCGGCCGGCCAGCGTACGGCGCCCTGGCCGTTGCGGAAGCAGCAGGTTCAGCGTGCACACCGGGTGCGGCGGCGCGGTTGCGGCGCCAGCGGCGGACCAGGTCGACGGCGGCCAGCAGGCCTGCGAGGGGGGTCAGCACAGCTGCCGCGTAGACGAACAGCATCCAGGTCAGGGTGGTGAGCGGTGGCTGGTTGTTGTTGAGCAGGGACAGTCCGCCCAGCATGCCAACAACCCAGAACAGCACTACGGCCGTCAGGACAGCGCCGGCAGGAAAATACTGGTTGGTCACGACTTTTTTCAGGGTTTCCATGCACTTCCTCCTGCCTGGCCGGGGGGACGGCGAAAGCCGCTCAAAAACAAGTATGGGGCCCGGCCGGCGCGAAACCGTGCAAGACGACACGGCGAGTGATCAAGCTAACGTAACCATCCGCCGTCGTCCGAATTCCCGGGACAAAATAAGGTCCGGCGCCCTTCCCGGAAAGGCCCTGGGCGCATACCGTAATGCCTGTCCGCTCGAAAACTGGAGGTTCCCATGCGCAAAGTCACTGCCGGCCTGTTCCACTCCGTGGACGGGGTGGTGTCCGAACCCTTCAAGTTCCAGTTCGACAGCTTCGACGACGAACTCGGCGCGGGCCTGACCAAGATGATGAACACCGTGGATACCGTGGTCCTGGGCCGCGTCAGCTACCAGGAGTGGGCTGGTTACTGGCCCACCGCCTCGGCAGACCAGGACTTTGCCGCGTTCATCAACCCGGTGGAAAAGTTCGTTGCGTCACGCACCCTGACCGGGCAGCTGGAATGGCAGAACTCTCAGTTGATGGACGCTCCGCTTGAGGAGTTCGTTGCCGCCTTGAAGGACCGCGACGGCGGCGAGATCGCCGTGTGCGGGAGCATCTCGGTGGTGCGGCAGCTGCTGTTCGCCGGGCTGTTGGACTCGCTGCAGCTGATGACGCACCCGGTCATTGCCGGCAGCGGCCGCAGGCTGTTCCAGGACGGTGACCCGCTGACCCGGCTGGTGTTGCTTGACCAGTCCACCACCAGCAAGGGCAACGTGCTGAGCACCTACGGGGTCCGCGGGGACTAAGCCTACGCGGCCAGCGGGGCCCCGAAAAGCTCCTCCGCAAGCCGGGACAAGTGGTCCGGGATGTCCGCTTCGGCCCCGTGCTCGCCGCGGCCGAGGAAGACCGCGGTGCCACGGATCCCGTCAAGGTCCAGGCCGCATTCGTGCATCAGCTGCCCGGCGCGGAAGTTGACCGGCAGGAGCATGGTGACGCTTTCGGCGTTGAGGTAGACATGCCAGTCGCCGCGGATCACCGACTCCAGCGGCCCGCCCACCAGGGCTTCCAAGGCCTGCAGGTCTGCCGGCACCTGCTCGATGCGCATGGGCTCGGAATTGCCCGCCGGTACTACGAGTGCTGTGTAAGTTCTGTTGTTCATCGTTCGTTTCTCCTTAGGTTTTAACACCCGTGGAGACGGCAGTGTTCCCGGTAACTATGCCTTCCCGGCCAACGCTGCGATGTCGGCGGGCGTGGTCCGGCAGCAGCCGCCCACGATGCGGGCACCAAGCTGCCGCCACCCAGGGGCACCTGTGCCGAGGCTGGAGGGAGCACGGCTGCCGGAAGCCGCCCGGTCCTGGCTCCACGTCTTTGTCGCGGGATGGTAGGTCTCCCCCGAATTGGGATAGGCCACCAGCGGCTTGTCCGTGTGCAGGCCCAGTGCTGCGAGCGCGGGAGTGACGAGGTTGAGCGGGACGCAGTTCACACCCACGGCGGCGACGTGGGGTTGTCCGTCAAGGAGCCGGGCCACGTCGGCGAGCGGGGTTCCGTCGCTGATGTGCCCGCCGTCGCGCAGGGAAAAGGAGAACCAGGTGTCGACGCCGTGTTCCCGGCTGAGTGCCAGGAGGGCTTCGGCTTCAGCGAAGGAAGGCAGCGTTTCCAAGGCCAGGAGGTCCACGCCGGCGTCCACCAGCGCGGCGATGCGGGGGGCGTGGAAGTCCTGGAACTCTTCTGCGGTGAGGGCGTAGTCCCCCCGGTACTCCGAGCCGTCCGCAAGGTAGGCACCGTAGGGACCCACGGAACCGGCGACCAGCAGCGGCCCGGCGTCCGGGTGGTCCTCCAGATGCTGCCGCCGCGCTTCATCCGCCAGCCGGGCGGACAGCGCAACGAGCTCCAGGGCTTCCCGTTCGCCCATCCCCCGCGCCGCAAACCCCCGGGGCGTGGCCTGGTAGCTGGCGGTGGTGGCGATGTTCGCGCCGGCGGCGAAGTAGTCCCGGTGCACGTCCCTGATCAGCTCGGGCTGCTCCAGGAGGACCTTGGCGGACCACAGTGCGTCGTTCAAATCGCAGCCGCGGGCCTCCAGTTCGGTGGCCAGGGCGCCGTCAGCTACGAGGCCTGCGCCGGCGTCAAGCAGGGTGGACAGGGAACGGCGGCTAGGCATCGCACCTCCGGTCGATTGTTGGCTGTTTTCTTCATTATAGGCAAGTTTCCATGCTTGTAATGCATATCACTGTGTGCCACGATGACTGCAGCAACGACCATTACAGGAGGAATATTCGTGAGTGTGCACCTGAACAGTGTCCGCAAGCTACGGGTCCACTGGCCCATCAGTGCGGAAACCTTCGGCCGGATAGCCGCCGGAGACGCCAACGCCGTCCAGCAGGATCCGGGGCTGGCAGAACTCCTGCACACCGTTGGGCATTACCCGGACCTCGGTGATTTCGGGAACTACAAGCACGTCTTCGAATCCGGCATCGGATTCGAAGGATTCTCGTGCGGCGAAGGGGCGTCGCCCACGCTTGGCAGGGTGGGCGAGCAGACCCTCTCCCCCACGTTCGTCTTCACCACCTATTTTGATGCCACCCTGGACGAGGCCGTCCTGGAACGGGTTATGCAGGAACTGGTGGCCATCCACCCGTGGGAACTGCCTGTCATCGAGGTGACCGGTCCCGTGAGCGTGGCCGGTGGGCTGCACCGTAAAACCCCCTCGGCGGCGGCAGCATCATGACACTCACCACCACTGCCGCCTGGCCCGCGCTTCAGTCCGCCCTGGCAGGCAGGACGTTCACGGACCTCACCCATGCCTTCCATCCAGGCCAGCCCCGTTTCGCCGCCTTTCCGGACGAAACCCGGGAGGCTCTTTTCGACCTTGAAAGGGGCGACGGGTTTACGGCCCACCGGTATTCGATCGTTGGCCAGTGGGGCACGCATGTGGATCCGCCTTCCCACTTCATCCGGGGTGGACGCACCCTTGACCGGATTCCAGTCCAGGACATGATTCTTCCCCTTGTGGTCCTGGACATCACCCGGCGGGTGGAACGGGATCCGGATGCAACCCCCACCCTGCAGGATGTGCACGGATGGGAAGACCGGAACGGAAGAATCCCGGCTGGATGCTTCGTTGCCCTGAGGACCGGCTGGAGCTCACGGTGGCCGGACGGAGATGCCATGGCCAACAAGGATGCGGACGGAGTCAGCCACACTCCCGGGTGGTCCCGTGAGGTGCTGTCCTTCCTGGTGGAGGAACGCTGGGTTTCGGCCATCGGGCACGAGCAAACGGACACCGATCCGGGGCTGGCAACCTCGCAGGGGGACTTTAGCCTGGAAACCTACATCCTGGCGAAGGACCGCTGGCAGATAGAACTGATGGCTGATTTGTCCGGCCTCCCTGAATCGGGTGCCGCAATCGTGGCCAGCTGGGCCAAACCCTCCGAAGGGAGCGGCTTCCCGGCCCGCGTCTTCGCCATCTCCTGACCCGGGCGGGCGGTCCTCTAGACTCGGACCATGTCGAGGACTTCAAGCATGGGACGTGGCGTCATGGCCGTCCTGGCGGCCGGGGAACGCCACCTGCGTGGCCTCCCCGGCGGCACGGTTGCAGAGATCGCTGCGGACCTGGGCAGGGACCGAAGCCAGGTTTCCAGAAGCCTGCGGACAGCTGAACAGGAAGGTTTCCTGCGGAGAACCCCCGAACGCACCTTCGCCCTGGACTGGAGCGTCCTGACCGACGCCCTCCTGCTGACCCGGCGCCGGCTGGCAACCGACGGGACCGCCGCCCTGGAACGCCTTTCGAGGGAGACTGATGAGGGGTGCTTCCTGGGGGTCCTCAGCGGCAGGAGCACCGTAACGGTGGGCGAAAGCGTCCCGGCGAGCAGCCGGCTGGTGGGCTCGTGGCTGGGCCGGCCCTACCCTGCCTACTGCAGCGACGCCGGGCAGGCACTTTTGTGGGAGACTCCGGACGATGAGGTCCGCAAAATCTTCGCGGGCGTCCAGTTCCAGCAGCACGGCCCGAACACCCCCGCGGACGTCGAGGATTTCCTGGCACGGCTCAGGGACGCACGGGTCCGCGGCTACTCCATCGTCGACGAGGAAGCGGAGCCCGGGCTCTACTCACTGGCCGTACCCATCAGGGATTTCAGGGGCGACGTGGTGGCGGCCCTGCAGGTGGTGGGCCTGAAGGGCCGCCTTGAACCCAGCCGGTCCCGGCACGCCGAAGCGCTCGTCCGTCAGGGCCGCTGGCTGGAAGGCATGCTGGGATGGCGGTCTCCGGACAGCAACCCCTAAGGGCCGCCTACCCCTCCGGCCCGGGATGGACCGAACCGAGCCTTGCCGCGGCCTCCGCGAGCACATCCGCCAATTCCCCTGCGCGGGGTCCAACGTCCGGCTGCCCGCCCAGCACACTCAGCGAAGCGACGATCCCACCGCCCGGATCCCGGACAGGCACGGCCACCTCCACGATGCCGTGTTCGAATTCCTCGGTGGCGACAACGAAACCATGGGGCTTGTCTTTGGCCATGAGTTCCCAGGCCTCCGCGCTGGAATGCGGGGCGCCGGGACCACCGACGCCGACAAAGTTCACGTCGGAAAGCAAAGCTTCAAACCCGCGCCGCTTATGGTCCCACAACAGCGCCCTGCCCGATCCGGTACACCACACAGGCGTCACCATGCCGGGCTGGACGAAGCTGCCCGCCTGCGAATCGTTGCTGGACGCCAGGAGCAGGATGACCCTGTAGCCGTCGCGGACCGAGACCCGGGCGCGCAGCCCGGTAGTGGCCACCAGCGCCTCCAGTTCCGCCGCCGCATGCCGGATCCACCCCGTATTGAGGGTGGCGGCAAGGCCGAAGAAGCCCGTCCCTACGCGGAACGGGCCGCGTTCGCGGCGCTCCAGCAGGCCAAGCTCACAAAGCTCCTGGGTCAAACGGGAGACGCGGCTTTGGTCCATGTCCAGCTCGGCGGCCAACTGGGAGACACCCATAAGCTGCTTCCCCGTCTTTTCCCGGTCAATGACCAGGCGCACTATCCGCAATCCCTGCGCCAGCGACGCCGCCTCCGGGGAGTTATCCACCTGCTGCTCCTTCCGACCGGCAACCAGCCTATCCTCACACGTTGCGGCACCGCCCAACGGGAAACACCAATCAGCCGGAAGCAACGCAGTCCCGGGCACGGCGATGGCCTGGCGCGGACGTTCGGCCGTCCGCGCCAGGCCATGGAAACGGTTCAGCCCTGCGCCGTCTTTTCGGCTGCGGCCCGGCGCCCGTGCCTGATGTGGAAGTAACCGTAGCAGGCGGCGACGAAAGGAATCCCAAAGTACAGCGCCGCCACTTGGGCCGGATCGAAAGCGATGCCGACCAGGGAGACTGTGCAGAGAGTGAATGCCAGGACCGGCACCAGTGGGAAGAGCGGCGCGCGGTAGGACAAGGTGGACACGTCCCCGCCGTTCCGGACAAAAGACCGCCGGTGGAAGAAATGCGAGGCGGTGATGGACATCCAGACTCCCACCACTGCGAAGCCCGCTACCGATACCAGCACCAGGTACACGGTTTCCGGAGCAACCACGCTGCTGATGAGTGAGGCCAGCCCTCCGAGCATGCTCACCGAGAGCGCGGTCATGGGAATGCCGCGCTTAGTCAGCTTCTTAAGCGCCCGGGGTGCGTGGCCTTCGTCGGCCAGGGAGTACAGCATCCTGGCGCACGAGAACAGGCCACTGTTGCCTGCAGACAGCAGCGCCGTGATGATGACGAAGTTCATCAGATCGGCGGCAAAGGGAACACCCGTCGCCGTGAACACCGTCACGAACGGGCTTTCGTCGAGCCCAACTTCCTGGTACGGGATCGTGGCGGCGATGACGGCGATGGCTCCGACGAAGAACACCAGGAGGCGGATGACCGTACTGCGCATCGCTTTGGGAATGCTGGTGGCGGGATCCTTCGTCTCCCCTGCGGCGACGCCGATCAGTTCAGAGCCTGAGAAGGCATAGAAGACTGCGAGCGCCGTCACCAGAACGCCGGTGAAACCGTTGGGAAACAGCCCTCCCTCGGTGTTGAAGTTTTCGAACAGGAAGGGATGGTTGCCCGATGCGCTGAGCGGGTGGAAGCCCAGGAGGGCTGCCCCGCCCAGGACGATGAGCCCGATGATGGCGCCCACTTTGATGATGGCGAACCAGAATTCCGACTCACCGAAGAACTTGGATGACACGGCGTTGAGGCCGAACAACGTTGCGGCGAAGATCAGGCACCAGACCCAGACGTCAACGCCCGGGAACCAGCGCTGCATCAGCAGGCCCGAGGCTGTGAACTCCGATCCGATGGCGACCGCCCAGCACAGCCAGTAGAGCCAGGCGGTGGCGAATCCCGTGGCGGGACCAATGGACCGGGAAGCATAGATATGGAACGCACCGGAGACGGGGTAGGCGATGGCGAGCTCCCCCAAGCAGGCCATGACCAGGTAAACCACGAAGGCACCGACGAGGTAGGCGAGAACGGCACCCAGCGGGCCGGCCTGGGAAATGGTGTAGCCCGAGCTGAGGAACAGTCCGGAACCAATCACGCCGCCCATGGCGATCATGACAAGGTGCCGGGGCCCCATGGAGCGGCGGAGCCCTGATTCCGTTGACGGCGGTGCGTCCGGCTCCGGCTTGAGGGTGAGGGGGGTCGAAGATTCCAAGTGGTGCCTCCAGTGGGGGATGGTCGGAAGGACGGCCGCGGTTCGGGTGCCGGTCCATGAAAGCTTTAAGCGCGTCGACAGTGACGAAAGTAACACAAACTGGCATTTTTAGTCATCAAGATCATATTCAAATGCGAATGTTGCACGTTAATTGCTGTTACTCCGTATGTCGATTTGCCCTTCAGATGGTCGTTTCGCCTCCCCGGCGGAGCGTTTGGACATGCCTCAACGGACACCGGGTGGGCACAGGATGGGAGCAACAACAACCACCTCAAGGGAGTAGCAATGACCACCTACGACATCGCGCTGATCGGGTTCGGCGGCGTCAACCGGACCCTGGCCGAACTGATTGCCACCAGAGGGGATGCGCTTGGCCGCACCCTCGGCTTTGACCTGCGGGTGGTTGCCATTACGGACCTTGGGCTGGGTTCCCTGGTCCAGGACGGGGGGATCGATCTTGACATGGCCTTGGGCCTGGATCCCGCCGTCGCGACATTTGCAGCGTACGGCGGGTCAGCGGACCCGGACAACGAGCGCGTGATCCGGACCTGCTCCGCAGGGATCATTTGCGAAGCAACGTTCACCAACCCTGCAGACGGCGAGCCTGCGGCTTCACACGTTCGCTGGGCGCTGGAGTCGGGAAAGAGTGTCTGCACCACCAACAAGGGTCCGGTCGCCCTGCATGGCCAGGAGTTGAGCCGGCTCGCGAAGCTTAAAGGGCTGCATTTCGAATTCGAGGGCGCGGTGATGAGCGGGACACCCGTCATCCGTTTGGCCAAACAACTGTTCCCCGGACTGGCGCTCAATGGCTTCGAGGGCATCCTCAATGGCACCAGCAACTATGTCCTGGGCAGGATGGAAGAGGGCCTCAGCTTTGAGGAATCGGTCCTCGAAGCCCAGAGCCGGGGGTACGCAGAGGCAGATCCCACGGCCGACATCGAGGGCCACGACGTCCAACTGAAAGTCCTGATCCTGGCCAATGAGCTGCTGGGGGCGGACATCACGCTGGCGGACGTGCAGCGCCAAGGGATGTCAACGCTGTCGCCCGAGGACATCAGGCGCGCCAGGAACGAGGGGCGGCGGTGGAAACTGGTGGGCTCCGCGCGGCGGAACCTGGATGGAAGCATCAGTGCCGGAGTTGCCCCCGTGGCGCTCCCCCTGGCCCACGGCCTCGCCGGGGTTTCGGGTGCCAACAATGCAGTGTCGTTCAACACCGATCTCCTCGGCCCGGTGACGGTGTCCGGACCCGGGGCCGGGCGGGTGGAGACAGCGTACGCCCTGCTGTCCGACATCATCGCCATGCACGCCGCACGGAACCAGGTGGCTGCAGATGCGTGAATCAACCCTTGCACCGCTGGATCACGCAACGGCCGCGATCCGGGAGGTGCTCAGCCCCTACGACGGCCGGGTGGTGGGAGCCGTGGCCCTGACCACGGCGGAGTCCGTGGACGCGATTATCCGGGCTGCCAGGTCCGGGGCGGCGCAGGCACGCGCATTGTCCCGCCATGCCCGGGGGAAGCTGCTGGACGCGGCTGCCGCACTAATCGACGCGCGCCACGCGGAATTCGCCCAGACCATCACAGCCGAGAGCGGCAAAACCATCCGCCAGGCACGAAAGGAGGTGCTGCGGGCAGTCAACACCCTGCGCCTGTCCGCCGCGGAGGCGCGCCGGAACGCCGGCGAGATCATTCCCTTTGACTCCTATGAAGGCTCCGAGGACCGCATGGGGTGGTACGCACGGGAACCGCTGGGCATCATTGCGGCCATCACCCCGTACAACGACCCCCTTAATCTGGTGGCACACAAGTTGGGCCCGGCAATCGCCGGAGGCAACGCCGTCATCCTCAAGCCGTCTGCGCTGACGCCCCTGTCCGCGCAACTGCTTGCCGAAGTCTTCGCCGAAGCTGGCCTGCCTGCCGGCGTCCTCACAGTGGTCCACGGGGACACGGACGTGGCGGAGGCGATCGTGCGGAGCCGGGAGGTCCGCATGGTGTCCTTCACCGGCGGATTCACGGCCGGCGAGGCCATTGCCAGGACCGCAGGCCTGAAGAAGCTGTCCATGGACCTTGGCGGGAACGCCCCGGTCATCGTCATGGATGATGCCGACTTGGATGCTGCCGTTTCAGCCTGCGTCTCCGGAGCCTTCTGGGCAGCCGGACAGAACTGCGTGGGGGTTCAGCGCATCCTCGTGGCCGCCTCCCGCTACCACGAGTTCCGTCGGCGCTTCCTGCAGGAGGCGTCACGGCTGGTGGCGGGCGACCCCGCCGAGGAAGCCACCGACGTCGGTCCCATGATCAGTCCCGCCGCCGTGGATCAGCTCCAGGCCAAGATTGAGGCGGCGGTTGCCTCCGGCGCCGTGGTCCTCGCCGGCAACACCAGGGTAAACAACGTGCTGCATCCGACGGTCCTGGAGAGAGTGCCCGCCGGCAGCAGGCTGTGGACGGAGGAGGTGTTCGGGCCGGTCGTCATGCTGTACCCCTTCACAACCTTCGACGAAGCCGTGGGGACCGCCAACGCCATCGACTTCAGCCTTCACGCCGGGATCTTCACCGGCTCGCTGGACACGGCCCTGGACGCCGCGGGCCGCATCGACGCAGGCGGCGTCATGGTCAACGACTCATCGGACTACCGCTTCGACGGCATGCCGTTCGGGGGATCCAAGTATGGCGGCCTGGGCCGCGAAGGGGTCCGGTTCGCCTATGAGGAGATGACCCAGCCGAAAGTGGTATGCGTCAAGCGCCAGGGCTGATCACCGGAAGCGGAGCCTGGTCGAGAGCGTTTCCCGGCTGGGCCGGCTTCGCTGCCGCATCCCGCCGGATGTAGTTGGAAAGGGTCATCGCCGTCACGGTGTCCGTCACGCCGGGCGTGGCCGCTATCTGCTCCCAGATCTCCTGGATGCGTTCAAGCGACCGTGCTTCCACCCGCACCAGCAGGTCGAAGTCGCCGCTGACCACATCGCACAGGACCACCTCCGGGATCGATTGCAGCACGGCGATGACGTCCGATCCGCGCACCCTGTCCTTCCGGTAGACCATCAGGAAAGCAGAGACTGTGCCGTGCCCCGGGGCGCCGGTCACCACGGTGTAGCCCTGGATGTAACCCTGCCGTTCCATCCTGTCGATGCGTTGCCGGACCGCATTGCGGGACAGCATCACCTTTGCAGCCAGCTCCGCGTGGCTGACCCGGGCATTGCGGGTCAGCTCCGCCAGGATACCTTGGTCGATCCGGTCAAGACTCGCCCGATCCATGTTTCACCCTTCACCGCATGACTTCACAACAGCAGACACGAGTCGGCCCGGCTCCAGAACGAAAGCACACAGAGATGATACTTCGGCAGCAGCCGCTGCAGAGTCAGCGGAGAGCCTTCAGCTGCGTGCTGTTGGACATGGACGGGACGCTGCTGGATTCGGCGGCAGGCGTGACGGCGAGCGCCGCCCGGGCGCTTGCCGCCGTGGGGGCCGCTGTGCCACCGGCCGGGGACCTGGTCCGGCTGGTGGGGCCGCCCATGCTTGAGTCCTTCCGCGAGCACCTGGGACACGATGAGGTCCTTGCCCGGCTGGCGCTGCGGCATTACCGGAAGGCTTACGCGGATCACGGTGCACACCAGTCGGTTCCGTACACCGGGATCAGGGAACTGCTGGAACAGCTCCATCGTGCGGGCGTACCCATGGCGGTTGCCACCTCGAAGGCCGAAGACCAGGCGCTCCGGATGGCCCGCCTGTTTGGGATTGACCATTACTTCTCCGCCGTCTGCGGCGCATCGGACCAGGAAGCCAGGTGGAGCAAGGCAGATGTCATTGCCGAAGTGCTGGACAGGCTGAGGGCAGCCAAGGTGGATGTCTCTGCCCCGCTCATGGTGGGTGACCGCAGCTACGACGTGGCCGGGGCAGCCGTCCACGGTATTCCCACCGTCTTCGCCGGTTGGGGCTACGGCTCTGCAGGGGAAGAAGCAGGAGCCGTCTTCGTTGCGCCCTTCCCGGATGGGGTGCTGCCGGTTGCGCTGCCCTGACGGTACAGCCCTGAAAGGTACGACGCCGGCACTTCCCCAAGTGCCGGCGTCGGACCTGCACGTCGTGGCGGGGAAGGCAACCGGGTAAACTTGTCCGGTCATGCGCTGTTCCTACTTTGATGCCGGTACCTGCCGCTCCTGCACCCACATGGGCGTGCCCTACGGTGAGCAGCTGGCCGGCAAACAGCTGCACTGCCAGACCCTCCTGTCCGGTCACACCGAACTCGAATGGCTGCCGCCGGTGGCCAGCCAGGAGTCCGGCTTCCGCAACAAGGCCAAGATGGTGATCGGCGGGACCGCTCAGAATCCCACCATCGGGATCCTGGACGCCGATGGCCATGGCGTGGACCTGCGCAAGTGCGGCGTCTGCTCACCCGGCCTGCTCGCCTGTTTCCCCGTGCTGGCGAATTTCATCCGCCGGGTCCGTCTGACGCCCTATGACGTTCCCCGCCGGACCGGTGAACTCAAGCACGTCATCCTCACCGAATCCCCGGACGGCGAGGTCATGCTCCGGCTGGTCCTGCGCTCGGACCAGGTGGTGCCGCGCATCCGGAAGCACCTCCCGGACCTCCTGGCCGCCCTGCCGCAGGTGAAGGTGGTCTCGGTCAACCTGCATCCGGAACACAAGGCCGTGCTGGAAGGCGACCGGGAGATCCTGCTGACCGGCGAGTCCACCCTGAACATGCGGGTCAACGACATCAACCTGCACCTCCGCCCGCAAAGCTTCTTCCAGACCAACAGTGAGATGGCCGCGGCCCTGTACCGCCAGGGACGCGAGTGGGTCAACGAACTGGCGCCGGCCTCGGTGTGGGACCTGTACTGCGGCGTGGGCGGGTTCGCCCTGCACAGCGCCGCACCGGCCCGCACCGTCACGGGCATTGAAGCCAGCAGCGAAGCGATCGTGTCCGCCCGCCTCAGCAGTGACGAGGCAGGCCTGAAGGGGATGGAGTTCCAGGCCGGGGACGCCACCGCGTTTGCCCTGGCCAGCAAGCAGTCGCCGGACCTGGTGATCGTGAACCCGCCCCGGCGCGGCATCGGCAAGGAGCTCTGCGGCTGGCTGGAAGCCTCGGACGTGCAGCACGTCGTGTACTCCAGCTGCAACGCGCAGTCGCTGGCCCGGGACCTGGCCGCGCTCCCGTCGTTCACCGCCCGGCGTGCCCGCGTCCTGGACATGTTCCCGCAGACCACGCACTACGAGGTGATGGTGCTGCTGGAACGGGCGGCTTAGGGCCCATAGGCGTCAGATCCGGCGCGCGCGTTCGACGGCGGCCGCGCCGGCTTCACGCCCCCCCGGCCCGGAGACCCGCTGCCACTCCTTCAGCATCGGTGTCGGAGCGGTTCTGGCTCAGTTTTTCCTTCGCCTCGATCCGGCTGATCACCAGCTCTACGCCCACGATCGCCCGCAGTTGCCCGGCAATGAACTTCTCCGGCGCGTCGTCCACGGCCCAGGGGTCTGCCCGGCCGTCCTCGTGCAGTCCGGTCAGGTGCCGGACATGCCATGCCAGCCAGCCGGCGTCGTCATGGAAAACCAGCTCGCCGTACACGTGCGCGGTGCTGTAGTTCCAAGTGGGGACCACGCGCCCGTGCTCGGCCTTGGCGGCGTACCACGACGGCGAGATGTAGTCGTCGGGGCCCTGGATGATGGCCAGCGCCTCTCCGGCCGGCGCGGTGGACCACTGCGGGTTGGTGCGCGCCATGTGGGCCTGCAGCGCGCCGCGCTCCCCCACCGCCGGGTTGAAGGCGAAGGGCAGCAGTGTTGCCAGCAGGCCGTGGTCCGTCATGGTCACCAGGTTGGCGGCGCCGGGAGTCGTGAGGAGGTGCCGGACGGCATCGGGGCCGGCAGCAAAGTGGGCGGGAATGTACATGGGAAGTCCTTTCAGCAGTTCAGGGGGCCGGTTTGAGCCGGACGCGGACGGCCGCAGCGGCACAGAGGATCACGGCGAGGGCGCCGATCAGGGTGGTCCAGGTGAGCGCCTCCCCCAGCAGCAGCGCGGCCCAGCCGATGCTGAGGACGGGCTGGAGCAGCTGGATCTGGCTCACCTGCGCCATGGGGCCAATGGCCAGCCCCCGGTACCAGGCGAAGAAGCCAAGGAACATGCTGACCACGGCGAGGTAGGCGAAGGCAGCCCACTGGACGGGTGTGGCCGACGGCGGCTGGTCCAGGACTGAAACTACGGCGAGGACCAGCATGGCCGGCGCGGCAAGGACCAGCGCCCAGGCGATGGTCTGCCACGAGCCCAGCGTGCGCGCCAGCAGGCCGCCCTCCGCGTACCCCACCGCGGCGCAGGCCACGGCGCCGAGCAGCAGGAGGTCCGCCCAGTGCAGGTGCCCCACGCCGCCTGACTGGAGGAAGGCGAAGGAGATGGCTGCCAGCGAGCCGAGCGCCATCACCACCCAGAAGGCGGCCGGGGGCCGCTCAGCGGCGCGCAGGACCGCCACCGTTGCGGTGGCGGCCGGCAGGAGGGCGATGACCACGGCTCCATGTCCCGCCGGTACGGCAGTGAGGGCATAGGACGTCAGCAGCGGAAAGCCGACGACGACGCCGCCCGCCACGAGCGACAGGCGCAGCCAGGTGCGGGGCGGGGGCAGCCGCTGGCGGGTGATGGCAAGTGCTGCGATGGCGAGGGCAGCGGCCACGACGGCCCGGCCGGAACCGATGAGCAGCGGCGGGATGCCTGCCACGGCCACGCGGGTGAACGGAACGGTGAAGGAGAAGGCCGCCACGCCGAGCAGGCCCCACCAGATTCCGGTGGCCTTTCGCGGCGATATCACTGGGCGATTCAGGACAGTAGCGCTACTATGTTCTTTCATGAATAACGATAGCAGTTCGCGGATCGTTGCGGCACTCCGGCAATGGGTCGGCGGCGCGGGTCCGGGGGCCCGGCTGCCGTCCACCCGGCAGCTCGTTGCCGAGTACCAGGCCAGCCCGGTGACAGTGCAGAAGGCGCTGCAGGCGCTGACCGCCCAGGGGCTGATTGAAAGCCGGCCCGGCGTTGGAACGTTCGTGCGTGCCGTGCGCACCGCCCGTCCGTCCGACTATGGCTGGCAGACGGCTGCGCTGCGGTCGCCGTCGTCCCCGCTGCCGTCGTCGTCGGGCACCATGCGCAACGTTCCCGGCGATGCCATCTGGTTCCATTCCGGCTACCCGGACCGCGAACTGCTGCCGGAACGGCTGGTCCGCGCCGCGCTGGCCCGGGCTGCCCGGGGCGACGCCGCACTGTCGCGGCCGCCGGCGGCGGGCATGCCGGAGCTGCAGCAATGGTTCGCGCAGGAACTGGGGTCGGCCACCCCGGTGGGAATCACGCCTCCCACCCCGAATGATGTGGTTGTGCTGCCCGGAAGCCAGAGCGGGCTCAGCTCCATCTTCCGTGCGCTGGTGGGCGCGGGACAGCCGCTGCTGATGGAGTCGCCGTCGTACTGGGGCGCCATCCTTGCCGCCGCGCAGACCGGGGTGCGGGTGGTTCCGGTGCCCACCGGCCCGGACGGGCCGGATCCCGCGGACGTGGACCGCGCCTTTGCCGAGACCGGGGCGCGGGCGTTCTACGTGCAGCCCAACTATTCGAATCCCACGGGCGGGCAGTGGGCGGCAGGGCGCGGCGACGAGATCCTGGACGTGGCCCGCCGGCACGGCGCCTTCCTGGTGGAGGACGACTGGGCACACGATTTCGGCATCACCTCCGACCCCGTTCCGCTGGCAACCCGCGATGATTCCGGGCACGTGGTGTACATCAGGTCCCTGACCAAGAGCGTGTCCACCGCCATCCGGATTGCTGCCGTGATCGTCCGGGGACCGGCGCGCGAACGCATCCTGGGCCAGCGCGCCGCCGAGTCGATGTACGTCAGCGGGCTCCTGCAGGCCGCCGCGCTTGACGTGGTGACGCAACCCGGGTGGCAGACCCACCTGCGGAGCCTCCGGCAGCAGCTCCAGTCACGCCGCGACCTGCTGGCCACCAGCATCCGGGAGCACCTCCCCCAGGCGCACCTCGATGTCCTGCCGAAGGGCGGCCTGAACCTGTGGCTGCGCCTGCCCGACGCCACGGATCTGCCGTGCCTGGTGCGGGACTGCGAGGATGCCGGCGTGATCATAGCCGCCGGCACGGAGTGGTTCCCGGCCGAACCCGCCGGAGCCTTCATCCGGCTCAACTTCTCGGGTCCGAATCCGGGCGCCTACCCGGAGGGTGCGCGGCTGATCGGTGGGGCGCTGGCCAGGCAGGGCTGACCTCCGCACAACCGGGAGCTTCAAGGTTGGTGCAGGAATACATCAAGATTTGCGCTTAAACCGTTCCGGCCATCCCGGCGTAGCTACGCTGGCCGTGCACATCGCATCCAGCACACGCACTTGGGGGAACCATGCCTGCCGTCCAACGCTTTTCCGCGCCCCGCACCCGCCGTCGGGAACCCGCGCTGACCCCAGGAGCCGCCGGGCGGAAGGGCCCGCACAAGGTGCTGGGCGCCGGGGCCGCCGCCGTCGTGCTTCTGCTGACCGGGTGCGGTGCACCCCAGGCCTCCCTGAGCGCCGCTGCCGGACCCGCCAGCGAATCCGCCACCGCAACGCCCATTGCCGGTACGCCGTGCACCGCCGCAAACGGGCAGCAGGTTTCGGCCGGCACCACCTACGTCTGTACCAAGGACGGGTCGGGCAGGCTGGTGTGGCTGGAAGCCGCGGAGTCCAAGCGCGTCACGGAGAAGCTGGCAGCCGCTGCCGCAGCGAAGGCGGCCGCCGACCAGGCCGCGGCGGAAAAGGCAGCCGCCGAGAAGGCGGCAGCTGACAAGGCCGCTGCCGACAAGGCCGCCGCTGACGCAGCCGCTGCAGAAGCTGCCGCCCGGCAGGCCGCCGAGGCGAAGGCGGCGCAGGATGCTGCGGCAGCAAAGGCCGCCGCCGAAGCAGCCGCGAAGGCGGCAGCGCCGCCCGCTCCCGTTGCGCCTCCGGCCCCTGTTGCCCCGGCCGTTCCGGGCACCAATCCCGGCTGCGACCCGAACTACTCAGGGTGCGTCCCCATTGCCTCGGACGTGGACTGCGCCGGCGGAAGCGGCAACGGACCGGCCTACGTCAGTGGCCCCCTCCAGGTTATTGGCAGGGACATCTACGGGCTGGACGCCGACCACGACGGCGTTGCCTGTGAGCGTTAGGGCTGGACGAAGGCCTTGACCAGCTCATCACTCTTGTCCCACAGCCCGCGCGCCAGTTCGGCGTCGTAAGCCTGCGGGTTGGCCTTGGCCAGGGCGCGCTTGGCGTAGTAGGCCCCGGAGATCCAGTCCGTGCCGGGGGTGCCGTTGATGAGCCACAGCATGGTGTCGGCACCCTGGTCCGGGCTGAGCATGAAGCGGTTCAGCAGGGTCTTGTAGGCATGCCGGAAGTGGCTGGTGGAATCTGCCGCGAAGTTGGTGCGGACAACGCCGGGGTGGAACGCCGCCGTCGTGATTCCCCGGTCATGGAAGCGGCGGTGCAGCTCGGACGTGAAGAGGATGTTGGCGAGCTTGCCCGTCCCGTAGGCGCGGTAGGTGCGGTACCCCTGCTCGGCCTTGAGGTCGAAGAGGTCCATCTTTCCCGAGTAGTTTGCGGCGCTGGCGGTGTTGATGATCTTCGCGTTGCTGGCCGCCAGCGTGTCCATCAGCAGGGTGGTGAGCAGGAACGGCGCCAGGTGGTTGACCTGGAACGTCAGTTCGTTCCCGTCCACCGTGAGCGTTCGCTTGCCCATCATGCCGCCGGCGTTGTTCGCCAGGACGTCAATGCGGGGGTACTTTTCCTCAAGTTCCGTGGCCAGGGTCCGGACCTGCGAAAGGTCGGCGAAGTCGGCGAGGTAAAAGTCTGCACCAATCTCCTCCGCCAGGGCGCGGGTCTTTTCAGCGGAACGTCCGACGACGACCACCTGCTCCCCCGCCTTTGCCAGTGTCCGGGCGGCCGCAGCGCCGATGCCGTCGCTGGCGCCGGTGATCACGATGGTGCGAGGAGTCAAGGGGTGTCCTTCGGTTGGCGGGTGGCGCGCATGGAATGCACGCCATGGGGAACAACGACGGCGGGGCGGCCGGTGTTCCCACCGGCCGCCCCGCCGCCAAACCCTGCGTGGCCTTTAGCCCCCTATACCGGCCACCATGAAGATGACCGCGGCGACGGCGAAGCCCATCACGCCGATCAGCGTTTCCATCACGGTCCAGGTCTTCAGGGTGGTCTTGACGTCCATGCCGAAGAAGCGGCCAACCAGCCAGAAGCCGGAGTCGTTGACGTGTGAGACCACTACTGAGCCCGCAGCCACGGCGATGACCAGCGCCGCCACCTGCATGCCCGTCAGCCCCGCGGTGGCCACTGCCGGGGCGATGAGGCCCGCGGTGGTGGTCAATGCGACGGTGGCCGAACCCTGGGCGATGCGCAGGATGGCGGAGATGAGGAAGCCGGCCAGGATCAGCGGGATGCCCAGGTTGCCCAGGACAGAAGCCAGCGCCGCGCCGATGCCCGAGGTGCGCAGGACGCCGCCGAACATGCCGCCGGCGCCGGTAATAAGGATGACAGAGCAGACCGGGCCCAGCGAGGACTCAAGCAGCTTCTCCAGGGCACCGGCGTGGGTTCCGCGGCGGGCTCCGAGGACATACATGGCCACCAGCACGGCGATCAGCAGCGCCACCGGCGTTTCACCCACGGTGCGAAGGAGCTGGAACCACTGTTCCTTCTTCACGGCGTCGGACAGCACACCGGAGGAGGCCAGGGTGTTCAGGCCGGTGTTGAGGAAGATCAGGACCAGTGGCAGGAGCAGCAGGCCAATGATGGTGCGGAACCGGGGCGGGTGGGACTCGGCCTCCGCGCTGGCGTGGCCCAGGATTTCCGGCACGGGCAGGACCAGCTTCTTGCCGGTCCAGAGGCCATACAGGTAGGCCGTGACGTACCAGGTGGGAATGGCGGTGATGAGGCCGGCGATCAGCACCAGGCCGATGTTGGCGTCAAAGAATGCAGCGGCCGAGACCGGCCCCGGGTGCGGCGGCAGGAAGATGTGCATGACCGAGAACGCGCCGGCGGCCGGAAGTCCATACCGCAGCACGCCGCCGCCAAGTCGGTGGGCTACGGCGAAGACGACGGGCAGCATGACCACCAGGCCGGCGTCGAAGAAGATGGGGAAGCCGAAGATCAGGGAGGCCAGGCCCAGGGCGAACGGTGCCCGTTTCTCGCCAAAGACGCCGATCAGGTAATCGGCCAGGACTTTGGCGCCGCCGCTGGTTTCCACGATGCGGCCGAGCATGGCGCCGAGGCCGACGAGCAGTGCCACGGTACCCAGGGTGGTGCCGAAGCCGTTGATCAGGACCGGAACCACCTGGTTGGCGGGGATTCCGGTGGCGAAGGCGGTGGCGAGGCTGATGAGGATCAGTGCCACCAGCGCGTGCATCTTCAGCCGGATGATGAGGAACAGCAGCACAAGAATTGCCGCCGCAGCGATGAGCAGCAGGGGGCCTGCACCCATCGTCTGGGTCCATCCTTCGATGGTCATGGTTCTCCTTTGAAACAGGGTTGGGGACTACGGGGTCAGGACGCTTTGGGCGCCTGGCCGGCGGGGAGGTTCAGGGCCCGGACGACGGCGGCGACCAGCTCTTCGGGTGAGTGCGAGATATCGAGGCGGAGGCTGCCGGCGTCGAGCTCTTCCTGGCTGAGCGGTTCTAGGGTGGCCAGCTGGCTGGGCAGCAGGGCGGGCGGCATGAAGTGGCCCACCCGGCCCTGCATCCGCTGGCTGATCAGGTCCGCGCCGCCGTCGAGGTGGAGGAAGATGACACGGCCTTCGGCGCCGGCGAGCAGCTCCCGGTAGCCGCGCTTGAGCGCGGAGCAGGTGAGGACGGTGCTCTTGCCGGCGGCGGCCTGCGCGGTCATCCAGCTGCGGATCTCATCGAGCCAGGGCCAGCGGTCCTCGTCCTGGAGCGGAATCCCCTGGCTCATCTTGGTGATGTTCGCTTCTGGATGGAACTCATCTGCTTCGGCGCAGGCCCATCCCAGCTGCTGGGACAGGGCGGCCGCCAGGGTGGATTTGCCGGAACCGGCAACGCCCATGACCACCAGGTGCGTGGCTGGATACTGCATGTCATACCTCCGGAGAAGACGTCTTTGGCTTTCGAAGAAGCTCGCTGCGGGTCCGGTGTTCATCGGACCAAGCGATAAGGTATCACCTTTTTCAGCAATAGATACTATCTATTCGTGTCACAAGTCATACCTTTGGCGGTTAGGGGCTATTCTTGAGGGGCGCACCGGCGCGTAAGGGAACGGGGAAAAGAATGTCGACGGCGACAGTCCAGGACGGCGATGAAGTGCACGACGGCGGGCCTGCCCCAGCCACGCAGGGCCGGGTTATTGAGGCAGTGGGGGTAGCCATAGCCTCCGGGAAGCTGGCCCCGGGCACCCGCCTCACCCTTGAAGGGCTGCAGCACGACTACGGCATCTCCCGGACCGTTGCCCGGGACACCATGAAGGTCCTGGAATCGATGAACCTGGTCTATTCGCGGCGTCGCGTGGGCATCGTGGTGCAGGAACCTTCCCTGTGGAATGTGTTTGACCCCAACCTGGTGCGCTGGCGGCTGGCCTCGGACCGGCGGGACCTGCAGTACAGCAGCCTGACCGAGCTGCGCATCGCCGTCGAACCCATCGCGGCCGCTGGGGCGGCACGCCGGGCCAGCGCAGCAGAACGTGCCCAGCTCGTGGCCCTGGCCGCTGACCTCCGCAAGCTGGGCGAGGCTGGTGATCTTCAGGCCTTCCTGGCCGCCGACATCGCCTTCCACCAGCTGCTGCTGCGAAGCTGCGGCAATGAAATGTTCCGTGCGCTGGAAGGAATGATCGCAGAGGTCCTGACCAGCCGGACCCGGCAGGGGCTCATGCCGTTCAAGCCGAGGAACGAGGCGCTGAAGGCGCACGAGGACGTGGCCTCAGCCGTGGCCGGCGGTGACACGGCGGAGGCTGAACGGGCCATGCACCACATCCTCGATGAGGTGCGGGAGGCCATGGGGCTGCACTGACCCGGAAAACGCAGGTCCGGCCGGGGCAACCGCCCCGGCCGGACCGTGTAGCCGGCGTTAGTCGACCACTCTCACCTTGCCCACCATGCCCATGTAGTCATGGAGTGCGCAGATGTACTCGAACGTTCCTTCGGACTTGAACGTTACTTCGAATGTGCCGCCACCGGGCGGGATGATGCCCGAACTAAGGTCGCCGCCGGTGAAATGCTCCGGGTCGCCGGACGGGGCGAAAATGTTCGCCGGTTCAGTGCCGAAGGTGACCGTGTGGGGTGCGCCCATGCCGTCATTGACGAACTCCACCGTCTCGCCCACGTGCACCGTCACGGTGGGCCGCACGAACCGCATGACCATGGCCACGCCGTCGTCACCGCCTGCCATCACCTTGTGGTTGGATGCCTCCTGTGCCAGGGATGCGTCCAGTTGGTGCCCGTCCCGGAGGATGGCCCGCTCCTGCGCCCGTGATGCCTTGTCGTAGTCAGCCTGGCTGTACGGGTAGTCGGTGCCCCGGTCGCGCACGTGCACGGTCCCCTTCATCATCGTGCCGTGGACCAGGCAGTAGTAGGTGAAGTTTCCTTCCCGGGGGAAGGACAGGGTGTAACTCCTCGCATCCGGGAAGCCAGGGACGTCCACGTTGGCCAGGATGCCGGAGTTGTAGTACGACTTTCCGTCGTAATAATCCTTTCCGCGCTTCTGCAGCTCATCGTCGCTGAACGGATTGAACGGCTGCAGCGACTGGCCTGCCGCCAGGAACGTCACGGTATGTATTTCTGCGGAGTTTGCCTGCCAGGTGATGGTGTCCCGCTCATTGATGTAGATCTCTGAGGGAAGGAAGGCCATCCCCTGGATCTCCTGGTCGCTGGACTCAGAGCCCACCTGTACCTGCCAGGTCCGGTGGCCCCCTCCGTCGGCTGACGCGGGGCCGGCTGCAGCCAGGGAGGCGAGCAATGCGACAGCGAATGCCACAATCAATGCCAGCTTGTTGGATCTCGGTTTGATTCCCCGATAGTGCTTCATGGCGATGCTTTCTTGAACGGCGATCTGTTAAATGCCGATTTGCAGCTGCGGCCGATTCAAACCCATTGCATGACTGGCCCAACCGGCCACTGTTTTTTCGGAGTGAAGGTGCCGGCTGCCGATGCCGGGGAGCGCGGGCAGCCAGTGCCGGCCGGTGATCGGGGCCGGATATGCACCACCCCAACTGGTGCCGCGCAGGTTCAATTCTCTTCCCAGCCAAGGCGCTGGTTCCGCACGTCAGAGGCGTGCGCAGTACAAGAGTGCTCCTGCAATTCACATTTGTCGAGACGGTTCTTCCAAGGAAGATGCCCGCCCAACGCTCAGCCCTGGGCAAGGCCCAACCCGGGGAACTGGCACACATGGGTTAAACAGAAAGCAGGGCCTGCCGATAAACGGCAGGCCCTGCTTGGAAACCTAACGGTCCCGGAACTCTAAGGAATTAGAGAGCCTGGATGTTGGTGGCCTGGGGACCCTTGGGGCCCTGCTCGGTGTCGAAGGAAACCTTCTGGTTCTCTTCGAGGGAGCGGAAGCCGTTGGAGTTGATCGCGGAGTAGTGCGCGAAAACGTCCTGCGAGGAGTCGTCCGGGGAAATGAAGCCGAAGCCCTTTTCAGCGTTAAACCATTTGACGGTACCAGTAGCCATTATTTTTGTCCTTCGTGAAGGTGGAGGGAAAATCCCGACTTTCGGGCCCTCCGGCGTGGGGTGTTCAAAAACCGCTACTTCAGAAGAACACGGACTTTCGACCGCGCGTACTGCCTGAACTACCAACTGCATAAACACAACAACAGTCTCAACACTACAGGAGTTTCGGCCCACACCTAATCCCGCACCGGTTGGGCGTCGCTAAACCTGGCCGCCGCCTTCCAACGCCGTGCTGTAGCGGGTGTATCCCGGCCGGAGCCGGACTGAGTGCGGCCCCACCATCGATATGTCCTCCCACAGCACCAGGAACGAGCCGCGGTGCCGCCACCGGAGGATCCGGGCCAGCAGCCAGGGCCGGGTGAGGCCGTTCCGCTCGTAGCCCAGGAACGATGCGACACTGTGCGGGCTGACCACCAGCCCCAGCAGCCGCGGCTCCGCCATCAGCTGGTGCGGGGCTCCGTCCAGCACGAAACGGGCGTCGGCAACGCGGCCCAGCCGTCCGCCGTCGGCATCGTGGACCGGTGTGCCCAGCAGGTCACCGAGGATCATGGCGGCCTCCCGGTATCCGCGCAATGATCTTGTCCCGCACCCACCGTTCCACCCAGCTGGCGTCCAGCGGCTCCCCGCTCACGCCAAGGCGCACCACCACACCCACTTCCGCCACGTCCTTCCACGGGATGCGGATTAGCCGGGACGACGGCGGCCTGCCGCCAAAGATCCGCGTGCCCAGGACCGCGCCGGTCAGCAGGGCGGTGATGGCCGGCGGTGCCGTCCCCGCCGGAATCTCCACGTCCAAATCAGGCCCGCCCACCTCAAGGTCGTCCACGGTGGTGACCGGGACGCCGTCGTGGTCCAGGACCTGCCGGTCCATGAGGTGCAGTTGCGCGTCCAGGATGCGGCCGCTTACGCGCGGAACCGGCGGCAAAGGACCGGATGGCGATGTCATGAGCCTGCTCCTGTCACAATCATGAGCGGGATGGCGGCAAGCGAGGCCACCAGGATGATCACCAGGTAAACCATTCCCAGCACGTTCACGGCCCTCCCGTTCACATGCTCGCCCATGTACTGGGGATCATTGGCCACGATGAGGACCGGCAGGTACGTGAGCGGCAGGGCGATGGCGGAGAACACCACCGAGTATTCGGTCACCAGCACCGGGTCCACGCCGGTGGCCAGGACGGCCATGCCCGCCAGGAGGCACACCATCATCGACAGGTGGAACCGCGCGGCCTCCGCCGGCCGGCGGAACTTCCCCCAGGACCAGCCAAAAAACTGGGCCAGGGTGTATCCGGACGAGAGGGTGGTCTCCAGGGCGGCGCCGAACGTGGCGGCCACAATGCCCACCAGCACAAACGCCAGCCCGACCTTCCCGGCACCCTCCGCCACGGGCAGGACCACCTGGGACAGCGACGTCACCGAAATACCGGCGGGCAGGAGGACGACGGCGGCGCACCCGGCGATCGCCACGGACAGCAGGCCGCCCAGCGGGAAGCCGACCAGGACGTTGGTGCGCTCCTGCAGCAGGTCCTTCACGGTCCAGCCTTCCTCGACGGCCCCGGAGGAGAAGAAGAAGACCTCATAGGGGGTCATGGCAGCGCCGAACAGCGCGATCGCGTAGTAGCTGTAGGTCCATACCGTTTCCTGCTCCGGCACGGCCGGCGCCAG
Organism: Arthrobacter sp. NicSoilB11; assembly: GCF_019977375.1. Classification (NCBI taxonomy): domain Bacteria; kingdom Bacillati; phylum Actinomycetota; class Actinomycetes; order Micrococcales; family Micrococcaceae; genus Arthrobacter; species Arthrobacter sp. NicSoilB11. The sequence continues at coordinate 1,234,208 of NZ_AP024657.1, read as the reverse complement.
CTGCCCGGCGAGCGCACCCCAGTCCGGCTTGAGCAGGAACAGCGCCACCGCAAAGACAATCAGCGTCAGCCCCAGCAGGCCCGTGACGTTTTCCATGATGGAGAACCGCACCCGCCAGATCACCAGCCACACTGCCACCGCGGCCACGGGAATCCACAACAGGTAATACACACTGCTGGCCAATTGCAGGGCCAGGGCCACGCCGCCGATCTCCGCCGTGACCGTCATGAGGTTGATTAGGAACGACGCCGAGAGGTTGGCCAGCCCGGCCCGGGGCCCCAGGCGTTCGCGGATCACTTCGAACGTGGCGCGGCCGGATGCGGCCGCCACCCGGCCGGACATGTTGGCGAAGAGGCAGATGCCCAGTACGCCGACGGCCACCACCCACACCAGCGACAGGCCGAAGCGGGAACCGACAACGGCGTTGGTCACCAGGTCCCCGATGTCCACGAACCCGCCGATGGCGGTGAGGATCCCGAGCGCGACGCCGAGGAGCCGCTTCACGGTTCCGCCCTCATTGTGACCCCACCTTGCCTTCGAGCTGCTTCAGGGCGTCCTGCGCGTCCGCGAGCGCCTTGTCACCGTCCGCGAGGGAGGGGGCGCCGCCGTCGTTCCCTGCCAGGGCGGCGCGCGCCACGGCGAACCCCGCGGCGCAGTGGTCCAGCACGTCCAGTGCCTGCTTCTGGCTTTCGCGGTCCTCCTGCGTTGCCGGCGAGAGGTTGAGGACGGTGTTCCGGCTCCCCTGGACTTCTTTTAGCTCATCGTCGAGGGCGGTGGAGGTGGCGGCGCGGGTCAGCTTGCCGTCCATATCCTGCCGGAGCGCGATCCGGGCTGTGGCCACCGCGGAGGAGCTGTCCTTCACGGCGGTGGCCACCGACTGGCTGGTGCCGCCGCTGCAGCCGGTGAGGAGGGCGAGCGCGGCGAGGGCAACGAACGCGAGCCGGGGTGCGGTGGCGGGACGGTTGGCCGGGCGGCACCGGCTTCCTGCAGCCGGGGCGGAGGCCGGCGTGTTCAGCACCGTTGCCTCCAGCCCCCGGGACAATCCCGGATCCATGCGACCTGGCGGGGCAGCCACAAAATAGTTGCCTTGAGCTATATATAGCACTCCGCCGGGAAGTTTGACCTGCTCAGGACGGGATTTATTGCCGGCTGGGCGCATGCATCCCGGACCCTCGACCCCGCCTCCGAATAGGCATATCCTGCATCCAGATCCTGCGGATACACCCTGCCACCGGGAGATGAAGCCATGGAGATGCCCAAAGCCACCGAGGAAGAAAAAGAGCGGTTCCGGCGCGTGGTTCCCGACCATCCGGGGGTGGTGGTGAAGCCGATGTTCGGCAACCTTGGCGCGTTCGTCAACGGCAACATGTTCGCCGGGCTGTTCGGTTCCACCATCGGCGTGAAGCTCTCCCCGAAGGACAAGGAGGTGCTGGAGTCGTCCGAGCGGACCGTGCCGTTCGGGCCGGCCGAGCGGCCCATGGGCGGATACACCGGGCTGCCGGAAATGTGGAATGAAGAGGGCGACGGCGATGACACCCGGGCGCGGGCCTGGGCCGGGAAGGCGCTGGACTACGTCGCGTCCCTGCCGCCCAAAGAGCCCAAGGAACCTAAAGCCCGTGCGTCCAGGACCTCAAAGGCGGCGCAGTAGCCATGTCCGCCCCCGCGGTTTCCCGCCATGAGACCAACACGGTGGTAGTGGGCGCCGGACAGGCAGGCCTGGCCACGAGCTACTGGCTGTCGCAGCGCGGCGTGGAACACCGGATCCTGGAGCAGCGGCCCGCCCTGGGCGGCGCCTGGCAGGATCGGTGGGATTCCTTCTACCTGAACACCCCCAACTTTTCAGTCTCCCTGCCGGGGAAGCCCTACGACGGACCGGAACCGGACGGGTTCATCGCCCGGGACGCCACCATCGACTTCTTCCGCCGCTACGCCCGGGACATCCATGCCCCGGTGGAGCTGGACACGACGGTGACCCGGATCGCCCCGGCGGATGCCGGGTTCACCCTCGAAACGGACCGGGGCACGTGGGCCGCCCGGAACGTGGTGCTGGCCAGCGGCGCCTTCCAGCGCCCACGGACCCCGCCTGCCGCCGTCGGCCTCTCCCCCGAAGTCCTGCAGCTGCACAGCCACGACTACCGCAACCCCGCCCAGCTCCCGCAAGGTGCGGTGCTGGTGGTGGGCACCGGGCAATCGGGCGGCCAGATCACCGAGGACCTGCTGGACGCCGGCCGCACTGTGCACCTGTCCGTGTCCAGCTGCCCGGAGGCGCCCCGGCGGTACCGGGGGCAGGACATCTTCCACTGGATCGTGGAGGTGAACGTCCACGGCCCGGAGTACGGCATCAACGCGCTCCAGGTGGACGGGCTGCCCTCCCCCGCCGGACGCTTCATGTGCAATCCGCTGCTGTCCGGCAACGACGGCGGCCACAGCGTGCACCTGCGCGAACTGGGCCGCCGCGGCGTCCGGCTGCACGGCCGGTTCGAGGGAATCGACGACGGCGTCCTCGTCTTCACCGACGACCTCGCCGAGCGCCTGGCACTGGTTGAGGCAGGGTTCGGGCAGCGGCTGGGACGGCTGTCCGATGCGTACATCAAGGCTGCCGGGATCGACGCTCCGGCGGCGGACGTGGCGGAGGAAGACCACTGGCTGCCCGCAGAGCCAGGCGCCCGGCTGGACCTTAAGGCGGAAGGGATCACCTCCATCATCTGGTGCACGGGCTACGCGCTGGACTTCAGCATGCTGGACCTTCCCCTCCTGGACGAATGGAACTACCCGCGCCACACGAAAGGCGTGACGGAGCACCCGGGCCTGTACGCCGTCGGGCTCCCCTGGCTCACGCGCCATATCTCCGCCACCCTCGTGGGGGCGGGCCCGGACGCCGAGTACGTGACCGGACATCTGGCAGCGCGCCGCTGACCGGCGCCGGCGAAAGACAATGCCATGGAACCGCTCCGCGTGATCCTGCTTCCCGGCAGCGTCCTTCCCGCCGGCCCCGCCTACGGCGCGCTGCTGCAGGTCCTGGGACCCGGAGTGGACGCCATCGCCAAGGACCTGGAGCTCTACGCCGGGGATGCCCCGCCGCCGGGATGGAGCTTGGATACAGAGGGGGACGGCGTGCTCCGCGAGGCCGACGCCCATGGCTGGGACACCTTCCACCTGGTGGGGTATTCCGGCGGCGGGGCTGCCGCGTTGGCCCTTGCCGCCTCACATCCCGGACGGCTCCGCAGCCTGGCGCTGCTTGAGCCGGCCTGGGCGGGAAACTGGGACTGGAGCCCTGCCCACACCGAACTGTGGCAGCGTTACGGCCAGTTGTCCGCCCTGCCGCAGGACGAGTTCATGCCGGCCTTCATGAGGCTGCAGGTAAAGCCCGACGCCGTCCTGCCGGCACCGCCGCCCGGCCCGCCGCCGCCGTGGATGGCCAAGCGGCCGGCAGGCATCAACGCCTTCCTCCAGGCGTTCAACACCTATAACCTGGACCGCGGCCGCCTTGCCTCCTTCACGAAACCTGTGCTGTTTATGCTGGGCGGCATGAGCAGTCCGGACGAGCAGGGCGACAACGCCGCCCGGCTGGCCCGCGTCTTTTCCGATTACCGGCTGGAAGTCTTCCCGGGCCGCCACCATTTCGACCCCCCGCACCGGGCTGAGCCGCAGAGGGTCGCCGCACTGCTGCGTGGGCACTGGACCCGGGCGGAGGCGGCCTCCTAGCTGCAGACGGGGACCTTTTCCCCTGTTTCTGCCCTCCCCCAGGGACTGCACTGGAGAGACAAGTGCAGGGCACCCCGGCGCTTGCCGAAAAGGAGATGGAAAATGACCAGGAACGTTATTTGGAGCATTAGGATCCAGGCCCCCGTGGACAGGGTGTTCTCCTTCCTGAGCAACCCCGCGAACTGGATGAAGGCCTTCCCCGGGGACAGCGACGTCACCCAGCTGGACATCAAACCCGAGGGCAACGGCACCTCGGCGCGCTGGTCCGCCAAGATGTGGGGCCTGCCCATGCACGTGACCCACGAGTACCGGGAAGTGGTTCCGGACAAGCGCATCGTTTCCGGAACGTCCGTGGGGCCCACCCTCACCTTCACGCTGGAGCCGGTGGATGACGGAACCGAACTGACGGTCGAGGAGAGCCTGGACATCCCGGCGCCCGTGGTCCGGGTGCCGGCCCAGGCCCTGTTTGCGCGATGGACGGAGGCCGACATCAAGGGTATGGCGGCAAACGTCAAAAGCCTGGTGGAAACAGGGATGAAGACGACCCCCGAAAGCGAGGCAAAATTCACCCAGAACCTGACGTGGTCCGGGTCTGTCATCATCGATGCCCCGCTGCCGGCGGTCTTCGAACTGGTCCGCGACCCAAGGGTCTGGCTGGGCCCGGATGTGCAGATCACGGATTTGAAGACCACCCCCGAGGGCGTGGGAACCACCTTCCAGGCGGCCTGGAAAGTCCTTGGCATCCCGCTGAAGACAACGCACGAGTACACCGAGTTCACCCGGAATGAGCACTTCACTTCCAAGGCCGCCCTTGGCCCGGTGTTCACGGTGGAAGTGGCCCCGGCCAACGGCTGGACCCGGCTCAGCATGCGATCGGACGTGGTTCCGCGGAACATGGCGGAAGCGGCAGTTGACGCCCTGGTCATGAAGATGGGCGAGCGCGGCCAGACCGAACTCCTGGCCAGCATCAAGGCGACGGCGGAAGCCCAGGCCGGGGCACGGTAGCCCGACCAGGGAACGGCGCTGACCGGCAGGTGCGAACCGGCGGGGGCTAGGGCGGCAGGTCCGCCAGCACCTGCCGCTTCGTTTGCCTGGGCCCCTTAGCCTGCCCGGGGCCCGGGGCCGTGCGTCTTCTGCCGTCCGTCGCGGTGGGCGACGTAGGCGTAGACCATCAGCGTGATTCCCGCCAGGATCATGATGGCCGGGAAGGCGAAGTCCAGGGAAATGAACACCACCGTGGCCTGGAGCGCAAAGATCAAACCCATGACCGTCAGGACCGCCGCGGGGATCAGCGGCCAACTCATCCTTTCGCTGGGGTGGTCGGCAGCGTGCCCGGAGCTACGGACCGGGACCAGGGAGAGCGCGCCGAAGGTGGCTGCCAGGCCCAGGAACAGGACGGCCGCGGTCGGCATGCCCTGCAGTTCCTGCGGGAGTGCCACGATGACAGCAAGCGTCAACATGACGCCCGCCGGGATCAGGGCCCACCAGTTGGTGCGCTCGCGGAGGAACACGGCGGCGAACCCGCCACCCATGAAGAGGAAGAGGAAAGATGCACCCCATGCGCCGTTGGTGAGCTGCGTGGTGGTGATGACCGCTGCCAGGCCCAGGAACACGGACCCGGGGATGGCCGCCCACCAGTTCTCCCGGCGCTGGACGAACAGGGACAGGAACAAAACCCCTATGGCCGCGAAGATCAGCGGTGCGACAAAAGCTGCCGTGTCCATGACGCCGAGCCGGTCCAGCAGTAAGAGCCCACCCAGCCCAATAAGGACAAGGCCTGCAATGATGCTTGCGTTCGCCGATTTCACCGTGTGCCTCCCGGATCCGGCAGGCGGCCTTACGCCGCCCTGCTGATTTCAGGCTAGGGCCGGCCCCGCAACCGGAAACAGGGCACAAAGCCCCCGCCTTCCATGGGAACCAAACCTCCAAACCTTCCACGCGGGAATCCGTACCCGTCCTCCCCCATGACGGGACTTTCAGCCCTACAGCGGGAGCCCAGACCCTTGGCATCCTTGTAGGGGCGCCGTCCGGATCCTCAGGTTTGCGAGGCCGGAGTGGCTTTCCCCCTGACGCCCCTCCCCTGAGACCCAGTTCCCTTGCACACAGTTCACTTGCACACAGTTCACTTGCACACAGTTCACTTGCACACACTTCCCTTGCCGCTGAGGCATTCCCGCAGTGTCACCGCAGATGATCCCCCCCTGCAGGCACATGCTGCAAGCTCGCTGCACTTTGAAAGGACCAGCATGCCTGACATCCGCACGCTCCGTCCCGCCCTGAAAGCGCCACTGGAGCCCGCGCGGCTGTCGCGGGAGGACGCCTCCCGCCGTCGGGCGATGCTCCTGCATCCTGCCAATTTCAAACCCTCAACATCCCCGGGCAGCGAAGCCGGCGGGAGGGCCGGGGAGCTCAGCAGCAGGTTCGAATGCCTTCATGCGGACCTGGTGGGACGCGGTTTGGCGGAGAAGGATGCACGGACGGAAGTGGCCCGGATTGCGGCCCGGGAGGTTTGGGACGGGTTTGCCGCCCAGCTGCGCCGTCACCGGGCCGCGGGCCGGCAGCTGGACGCAAACGTGCTTGCTGTCGCACTGGCATCAATGCAGGGCATGACGCTCGCGCTGCTCCGGCACCAGGGCGACCTGGGATACGCCATCCGTGCCGTGTCCACCGCCCTCCGCCGCCTCCGCTACAACGGTGGCCTGCTGGAGCGCCTGCACCCGCATGGCAGCCCGGCCTTCACTGACGCAACCATCACCCTCCAGTCATTGGAGGCGTTTCTCGCCCGCCCGCAAACCAAAGCTGCCTGATCAGGGAGGCACCGTGGCAACTTCTGAAGAGTACAGGGCCGTGTACGGTCAGGAAGCGCCTGGCGGCCAGGCCCCAGCGGAAATTGGCGATGGCGGGTGCAACGTCATTTTCAAGGACAACGGTGCCGTCGTGGGACGCTGGAGTTCCTGGGAGAAAGCCAGCGTGGCACTCAACCGGCTGCAAAAGCTTTCGGGCTGGCTCGAGTACCGGCTGGAGGAATCGCACCGGTGGGTCAGGGCAAAGGGGGCCGGAGACACCATGAGGTGCTCTGGCTGCAGCGCCCTTCGCCAACTTCAGGAGGCAGCCGGGCCATTGGCTCCCCGTGGCTTCGGCTGGTGACGAATCAGGAACGGACTTTTGGCCCTGCTGGCACAGCAGAGGGACGCGAAATGATTGAACGAGGATCCTTCCGACCGGGGCGGCTGCATCAGACGGGCAGCCGGGGAGGGCGTCGAATCAATGAGAGCGTCGTCATGGAAACACCCGCAGAACCCCGGGATGTCTTTCAGTCCCCAGCCGGGACCGCCCGGATCTTCATCCTCAATGACCATGAACTGGTGCGGCGGGGCCTGAAGGACCTGCTCGAAAATGATGGGTTCACGATTGCCGGCGAGAGCGGATCGGCCGCAGAGGCCCGGCGCCTGATCCCCAGCCTGAAACCCGATATCGCTGTGTTGGACGACAGGCTGCCGGACGGAACCGGGATCGAGGTCTGCCGCGACCTCCGCGCCACGGCCCCAGGGGTCCGATGCCTGATCCTGACCGGCTGGGACGAACAGCATGCCGTGCGGGCGGCGGTGCTGGCGGGCGCGTCCGGGTACGTCCTCAAGCAGGTGAGCAACAGCAAGGATCTGGTGGACAGCATCCGCTGTGCCGCCGCCGGCGCATCACTGTTCCGGCCGGAGGTCCGGGAAAGGGTTGCCGAAAGCCTGTACGCAGCCGCCTCTGCCTCCTGGCTGCAAGGCCTCACAGGGAGGGAGCGGAACGTGCTTGCCTTCATGGCCCGCGGCCTGACAAACCGGCAGATCGGGCAGGAGCTGGTGCTCCCCGAAGATGCGGTGGTTGGCACCGTGTCCTCGGTACTGCAGAAGTTGGGATTCCGGCGCCGCAGCCCGTTGATCCCGGCTCCCATCCCGCGCGCGTGGGAAATGCTGTCCTGAGAGGGCACGCCGCCGTCAGGCCGGAAGGGGCACCCGCCAGGTCACGCTGGTGCCTTGGCCGGGGGCGCTCTCAATGGTGCAGGTCCCGCCCAGCCGGCTGGCCCGGCTCTTCATGTTGTTCAGTCCGCTGATCCGGCCGGGATCGGCAAATCCGCAGCCATGGTCCTGGACGGTGAGGACCACGTCGCCGTCCTGAACGGCGAGGAGGACGTAAATTTCTTCAGAGCCCGAGTGCCGCACGGCGTTGCTGACGCTTTCAGACAGCACCGGCAACAATTGTTCGGCCACGTCCTCGTCCACGATGTCATCCACCGGGCCCGAGAGCTGGATCCTTGGCAGGAAGCCACCGGCGTTGGCTGCTTCCTGCACGGCGCGCAGGACGCGGCCGCTGAGGAGTTCCCGGTCGGGTTTCCTGGCCTGCAGTGAGTAGATCGTGTCGCGGAGCTGGTGGATGCAGTCATCCAGTTCAGTGGTGATATCGGCGATGCGGCGCTCATGGGCAACGGTGTCGGAGGTGTAGCGGCGCAGGCCCTGGATGCTCAACCCGGCTGCGAACAGCCGCTGGATGACCAGGTCGTGCAGGTCCGCCGCAATCCGCTCGCGGTCGATGAACAACGCGTGCTCTTCCCGCAGCTGGTTTGCCTTGAGCAGGTCCAGCGTCAGGCCGATCCGCGAGGCAAACACGGCGCTCTGCTCAACATCCACGTCCGTGTAGCGGCTTCCACCGGTCCCCCGGGCCAGGATGAGCACACTGTCCCGGTGTCCGTCACTGTTGCTTCCCAGGGCGGCAACCAGGACCGGCCCGAGCTTCTCTGCCAGCTCATGGTCGAATACCAGGGACGGGTCTGCCAGCGCCCTGGACTCCCCGCTTTCCAGGACTTCGGATAACACGTCAGAGGCTGGCAATTCCTGGCCGCCAGGCATCGATTGCACGCCCACCGATGTACGGCACCTGACGGTTCCGTCCCCGCCCGCGGATGCGATTACCCCCAGGACCGAAGCGGAGGCCTTAACGGCCCGTTCCGCGATCATGTCCAGGTTTTCGGTATCCGAGCGTGGCCGGTCCTTCAGGCAGTCACTGACCTCCATGCCCGCCTCAAGCCATTTTTGGCGCCGCTTGCTGTCATCGAACAACTTGGCGTTTTGGATGGCCACGCCGGCAGCAGAAGCCAGGGCTACAGCCAGGTCTTCGTCTTCACCCGAAAAATCCTGCCCGCCGATTTTTTCCGTCAGGTACAGGTTCCCGAAGACCTCGTCCCGGACACGGACCGGAACACCCAGGAACGTGCTCATCGGCGGGTGGTTGGCGGGGAAACCGACGGCAATGGGAAGTTCGCCGAGATCGTGGAGCCGCAGTGGTTTGGGTTCGCGGATCAGTTCGCCAAGCACTCCGTGGCCGGTTGGAAGGTCACCGATGAGGCGGGCTCCCTCGTCATCAATGCCTACGGTGATGAAGTGGCTGAGCTGCTGGTCATCACCGATGACGCCCAGAGCCCCGTAGCGCGCTCCCACCAGTTCGCAAGCAGACTGCACCACCCGGTCAAGCACCGCTTCCAGGCTGAGGTCTTCGGTCAGGGACACCACTGCACCGAGCAGGCCTTCAACGTGTTCCTGTGCCCGGACAAGGTCATCAGCCCGTTCTACGAACTCCCGCAGAAGTTCCCGGGTCCGCCGCCTGATCGGTTCACGCCACATGAGAGTACACCCCAAAGTTCGAACAGCATGATCCAAGGCGGCCTTCATCACCCTGCTTTGAACATCTCAGCGAAAGCCCCAGCTTCTCTCTCCTCCATGCTAACCCCGGCGTCGCCACAAGGGTTATGGGTTACGGACAGATCTCTCCTGCCGCGCCTTGCGCCGCCCAAGCCTGGGCACGCCTGAGGGGACCGCGGGCTTGGGGACCTTGACCGGGATGCTGTACCTGGAGGCCCTGCGGGCGATGTGGTGCGTGGCGTGCCGGCGCTTGACGGGAGGTGGCGGGGCGGGCAGCTGCTGGGCGCTGCGGGCAAAGAACCATCGTTTGGTCAGTTCCACCAGGACCAGATACACCACCACCATGCCCATCAGGGCCAGGAAGAACGGGACAGGCAGCGGGTCGAAGCCGAGCAGGCCGGCCAACGGCGAGAGCGGCAGGAAGATTCCCAGCGCCACCACGCCGAGCGACGCGGCAATCAGGCCGGCTGACGGCCGGCTGCGCAGGAAGGGAACACGCCGTGTGCGGATGGCGAAGATGATCAGCGTCTGGGTGGCGATGGATTCGATGAACCAGCCGGCCCGGAACTCCCCCGGCACAGCGGTGAACACGAACAGCATCAGAGCGAAGGTGGCGAAGTCGAACAGCGAACTGATGGGCCCGAAGAGAAGCATGAACCGCCGGATGAAGGCGATGTCCCAGTGGGACGGCGCCCGCAGCTGCTCCTTGTCCACCCGGTCCCCCGGAATAGCCAGCTGCCCGGAGTCATACAGCAGGTTGTTCAGCAGGATCTGGCCCGGCAGCATGGGCAGGAAGCTCAGTACCACGGAGGCTGCTGCCGCGCTGAACATGTTGCCGAAGTTGCTGGACGTGCCCATCAGCACGTACTTGATGGTGTTGGCGAAGATCCGCCGCCCCTCCATCACGCCGTCCGCCAGCACTCCCAGGTCCTTGTCCAGGAGGACGACGTCGGCCGCGTCCTTGGCAACGTCCGTTGCCGTGTCGACGGAGATGCCGATGTCCGCCTTGTGCAGTGCCAGGGCATCGTTCACGCCATCGCCCATGAAGCCCACGGAGCCGCCGCTGAGGCGCAGCAGGCCGATGATGCGCGCTTTCTGTTCGGGCGAGACGCGCGCAAAGATGGTGGCTGTCCGCGCGGCGGCGGCAAGGTCGGCGTCGGACATCTGCTCAACCTGGGCACCGGTGAGGGTGCCGCCGGAGATCACGTCCAGGTCGGCACAGACTTTCTCCGCCACCTTGGCGTTGTCCCCGGTGGCAATCTTTACCGAAATACCCAGGGCCTCCAGCAGGTCCAGGGACTGCCTGGCGTTGGTTTTGGGCCGGTCCAGGAAAACGAGGAACCCGGCCAGCGTCAGCCCATGCTCATCAGCCGGGGCCAGCTCCACCAGGTCTGCAGCCGGACGGGTTGCCACGGCGACCACCCGGGAGCCGGCGTCGAACTGCTCGTCCAACAGCGCCTGCACCGCGGGTGGGGTTGGCCCGCACAAGGCAAGGACGTCCTCGGGGGCGCCCTTGGTCACCAGGCGGGCGGGGCCGCCGTCTTCACGGACCAGCGCGGTGGTGCGGCGGCGCTGGTGATCGAAGCCGATCATGTCCAGGCGCTGATGACGCTTCGGTTCAAAGGCGGCGGCGCCGGGGCTGTCCCAGAGGGCGGCGTCCAGCGGGTTCTGCCCTGCCGGGGCAGCATTTCCTTCCGAGTAGTCGGCCTCCGTGGCGAGCAGGCCCAAAGTGAGCAGGTCATCTTCGGAAACGTCCTGCGTCACCGGAAGCGCGCTGGTGAAACTGATCCGCCCCTCCGTCAGGGTGCCGGTCTTGTCCGTGACCAGGATGTCCATGTCCCCCAGGTCCTCGATGCACACCAGCCGCTTGACCAGCACTTTCCGCTTGGCCAGCTGCCGGGTACCGGTGGCCAGGGACGTGCTCACCACGGCGGGAAGCAGCTGCGGGGTGATGCCTACGGCGATTGCCAGCGAGAACAGCAGGGATTCAATGAGCGGGCGTTGCAGCAACAGGTTGGCCACGAAAATCAGCGTGGTGAGCACCATCGCCACCTGCAGCAGCAGGAACGAAAAGCGCCTGAGTCCCAGCTGGAACTCGGTTTGCGGCTGCCTCTCCCCCAGGCCCAGCGCGATGCGGCCGAACTCAGCCCGGCCACCGGTGGCCACCACAACCCCGGTGCAGCTGCCGGACTGGATCACCGTGCCCATGAACACGCAGGAGGCGAGGTCGCCCAGTGCCGCGCCTGCGGCCACGGGAGCGGGGTCCTTGGCGGCGGGCTGGGACTCGCCCGTGAGGATGCTTTCATCGCAGAGCAGGTTGTTGGTGGCGAGGAGCCGGATGTCGGCGGGGATGATGGCACCCAAGGAGAGATGGACGACGTCGCCCGGCACCAAGGCGGTAACGTCCACTTCCCTGGTGGTCCCGCCCCGAAGGACCACGGCGCGGTGGGTGACACGGTCGTGCAGCGCCTCGGACGCCCGCTCCGCGCGGAATTCGTTGGTGAAGCCAAGGCCCACGCTGACCAGCAGGATCACGCCGATGACGATCGAGTTGGTTGCGTCACCCAGGAACAGGGACAGCCCGGCGGTGACCAGCAAAAGGATGAGGATGGGGCTGGCGAACTGCCGGCCCAGCACGGCCCAGGCGTTGGCGCGGTGCGTGCGGACGGCATTGGGGCCAAGGCTGCCAAAGCGGGCGGCGGCTTCCTCCTCCGGCAGGCCGTCCGGGCCGGAGGCCAGGCGCGCAAGCGTCTGTCCGGATGTCAGGCTCGCGGCGTCAGTGATCGGCAGCTGGAGGGAGCTCCGCTCCCGGACATTGAGCTCTGTCATGCCGCATCCGTTCGGACGTTTTGCTTTCGTGGCGTTAGCTTAGGGCAAGGGTACGACGGCGTGGCCTCGCCAAGGGCCCAAGGTCGAGGTTGGCCAGGCGGACCGGGGCGTTCAGACGCTCAATGACATATCAGTGCGGCGCGCCAGCGGGGCGCGTCAGCCCGGCGGTCCGGGGCTGGTGGCCGTGCCCAGGATGTGGGCAAGCGGAGGGTTCAGCCGCTGCACGGCGAAGCCGAAGCGCTGGTTGTCCTGGATCGTGAAGCCTGCTGCGGTGATGGCGGCGAGGGTGTCCCGGTTGAGGTGGCATCCGCCCATGAACCGGCCCCAAAGCGGAGTCAGGAGGTCTTCTGCCCTGGCCAGGACCGGGTGCCGGGACCGGACATGCTCGTAGTAGGCCAGTGTTCCGCCGGGGCGCAGGACGCGGCGGATCTCCGCAAGCACAGCGGCCTGGTCCTTGACGCTGCAGAGAACCAGGCTGGCCACCACGGCGTCGGCGCTGCCGGTTTCTGCCGGGATGTTCTCTGCTGCGGCGGCAACCACCGTTACGGGGACGCTGGCCGTGGCGGCCTGTTTCTGCGCCAGGGCCCGGAGGTAGTCATCGGGTTCCAGGGCCAGGACGCGGGTGACGGCGGGATGGTACAGGGGGAAGGATGAGCCGGCCCCGGCCCCGGCCCCGATTTCGATGACTGATCCATGCAGGCCGGCCAGGGCGCGGCGGCGGTGGTCGGCTGCCCCGCGGCGGTCCATGCAACCCACGGCCCGGGCAAATGCCCGGGCAAAGAATGGATGCTGCAGCAGGCCCGGCCCCACCCCGCCCTCCGTGCCGCCAGGTGTGCGGTCCATCCGGATACCTCCTTGGGACTGTCTGGCTCTCATCATGGCACGGCGCGTGGGTGCCGGGGCCGGGCGCGGCTGGTAAAGGCGGTCCGGGCTACAGGCAGCTGGGCTGGTACGCGGGGTCCGCCGGGCCGGAGGCCTGGCCCAGCGCGTTTGCCACAAACTGGTGCACCACGGGATCGTTGGGTGTCTGGTCGTGTTCGAAGACATCGGCAGGACATTTGTCCTGGATGGTGATGTTGGTGACCTGCCTGGCCGGTCCCGCCAGGAACTGGCTGTTGTAGGGAATCACCACTTCGTCATAAACGGTGGAGATCACGGTGTACGACGGGCCGGCGACGGTATCGCCCTTGGCGTTGAGTTCCTGCATGAACGCCGACCCGGCCTGCTGGTCCGCGCATGCTGCGCAGCCCAGGGTGGTGTAGGCGGGATCCGGGACGGCATCCGGCGGCGGCACGATCAGGCCCTGGGTGCCGTGGTTGGAAGGCGCAATTCCCACCAGGTGGTGGACGTACTTGGCGCCGCCCAGCAGGTGCATGTAGTAGCGCGGCATCATGCCGCCCTGGCTGTGGCCCACCAGGTCCACTTTCAGCGCACCCGTGGCGGCGCGGACGGCATCAACGAACGGGGCGAGTTCCTTCGCGGAGTCGGCCACCGGCGCGGTTGCGTAGACGCCGTTGGTCTCGCCGTAATTGAGGGCGAAGACGCAGTATCCGGCGCTCTTGAGGTAGGGCGAAAGCGTGGACCAGTTTTTCGCCATGCTTTCGAAGGTTCCGGGCACCAGGACCACGGGGTACGGGTGTTCGGCGGAGGGCTTGCAGGACCAGTCGTTGGCGCCCGGCGGCGCGATGTCCAGGGTGTCGGCCTGGGCGGGAGTCGCGGAGAGCGAGCCTGCCAGGACGGCGGCTGCGGCGACGGACAGGGCGCGTTTCAGCAGTGACATATAAACCTCTTTGTTCGCGTGTCAGCAGGGGTTCCGCGGCCCCAGGTGCCAGCGGCGGTGTGCCTGCCGGTGCCCGGGGTGCGGTCCTAGAAATGCTAGGCAGCCTGGACCCGCAGGTGGACCCGCCTGCACGAACGTGCGGGGAATTGGTCCGCGTCCGGCCCACCGCAACCCGGCCGGCCCCAGCACGCCGGGATATTCATTGTTACTGGTGAGTAGCTATTAAGCGCGGCCGAAACCCCCATGGCCTTTGGAGCCGGAACCGTTCCGACAGCACCGCCCCAACTGCACGAATGTGCAGATGGCGTGAGACTCTCGGCCGGGCGTACAGGTCTGCCGTCGTACGTTCTGCCCAGGATCGCTACTTGAGGCTCAGAACCTCGTCGATGGGACGGCCGTTGACGAACACCTGCGCGCTGGTGGCACCGGATGCCGTCATGGCCGTGTATTCCAGTTGGGCCTTGGCGCGTGGGATGTCGCACACGCCGCCGAGCATGAACTGCCCGGAAAGCCAGATGGTGATGGTGCTGCCGTTCAACTCGCCACCAAGATAGGTCAGGCTCGACTGGTACAGGACGTTGATGAGGCCGGACAGGCCGATGTCGCGGCTCTTGTTGGCCAGCAGGGTGTTGATGCTGGGGCCCACCTGGTCGGTGAAGCGGACGGGAGCCGTGGTGGTGGCCACCAGGCTGTCACCGCAGCCGATCGCGGGCCCGGAGACGCCGTTGTCACCCACGGCCACGTAGTAGATGGTCAGCGGGGCCACCTGCTCGGGCAGCCCGGTGGGCGTCGGTTCCGCCGTGGGCGGCGGGCTGGCAGGAGCGGACGACGGCGGAGCGGCGGCTGACGTGGTGGGCGCGGCTGAGGTGCTGGCAGGGGCGGTGGGGGTGGCCGATGCGGTGGGGCTCGCCGTCGTGCTTGGGGACGCGCCGCTGGGGCTGGCGCTGCTGGCGGTGGGGCTGGGGGCCGGGGAACTGCTGGAAGGGGCCGGGGCGGGAGGGCCGAAGCACCCCGTAAGGAGCAGCAGGCTGCTGAACCCGAGAATGCTGAGTGCCGAATGCCTGGGCCTGGTCATGACGCCCCCTTGACTGCTCGCCCCGCGGTTGCGGGAACCACTTTCAAGCTACGCCTGAGGGTTAGTCCAGAACAGGGACTAAAGTCCGAGTCCCCGGAGACTCACCACACCGAGTCGCCGCGCAGGACAACATCGCTGCCGCCGTCGACATAGACGATCTGCCCGCAGAGGTGCGTGTTCTCCTCGCTGTTGAGCCAGGCCAGCAGGCGGGCCACCACAATGGGCTCGGCGATGCCGTTCAGCGGCATCGGGACCACTTCCAGCAGCGACCTTCGTTCCTCTTCGGTATCGATCAGGTCCGCCGTCATTGGCGTGGCGATGACGCCCGGCGCCACCGCGTTCAGGGGGATCCCGGTGCCGGCCCACTCTGCCGTTGCGGCCTGGCGGCGGACCCAGCGGGAGAGCGCCAGCTTGGTGGAGGCGTAGATGAGCTGGCCCGTGGTCGCTGGTTCCTTGGCCATGACCTCGGCGCGGGCCATGGCCGCCGGTTCATCCCCGGCGGCCAGGAGTGCAACAAGCTCGCTGTCGCTGGCCAGGAGGGCGGCCATCGATGAGACCGCGACGGCGCGTGGCGCGTCCGACCCCGCCAGAAGGGGCCGGAGCCTTTCCAGCGTTGCCACCGTCCCGAAAAAATTGACGGCCACGGTGGCGGGGGCCGGAACGGCGAGGCCGGCATTGGCGTAGATGGCATCGATCCTGCCGCCGCTGACCTTCCTCACCGCATCCGGCAACGCGTCGCGTCCCTCGGCGGTGGACAGGTCGGCCACCACCTCGGCATCGTGGAGATCCACCCCGATGACGCGTTCGCCGCGCTGCTCAAGCAGTTCCCTGGTGGCTTTGCCAATGCCGGAGGCTGCGCCGGTGACGACGGAGGTGCGGGGCATGATGTCCTCTTTCCCTGGCTTCTTAGGGTTGTGAGCCACTCTGCCTGCGACCCCGCGTCGGGGCCAGAGTCCAAAGGCCCTGCGCCGCATCCCGCTCTGGCTCCAGCGTCGGCGGATCCATCAACAGGTTTTGTCACGCCGTTAACCGGCCATTCATATCCTCCTCGAAACCTGTCCAACAGCTGGAAATAGCGTGGAAGCCATGGACAACATCTCCCGCAGAACGCTCATCTCCGCCGGCATCGGAGCCGGCATCGTCGCCGCACTGCCAAGTGCCGCCGTCGCCGTTTCCACCGCGGACGACGCCGGTCTTCGCACCGATCCCTTCATGCTCGGCATCGCGTCGGGCGAGCCGTGGCCGGACGGCTTCGTCCTGTGGACCCGCCTGGCCGTGAACCCGGTGGCGGAGGACGGGCTGGGCGGCATGCCGTCGCGCCCGGTGGCCGTGCAGTGGGAAGTGGCCGAGGACCAGGGCATGCGGAAGGTGGCGGCCCGCGGCGTGGAGCAGGCACGCACCGAGACCGCGCACTCGGTGCACGTGGAGCTGCGCGGCCTGCAGCCGGGCCGCGAGTACTTCTACCGGTTCCGCACCGGCAAGTACGTCAGCCCCGTGGGCCGCACCCTCACCAGCCCTGCCCTGCACGAGACGCCCGCCGCGCTGGCCATGGCGTTCGCCAGCTGCGCGCAGTATGAGCACGGCTACTTCACCGCGTACCGGCGCCTGGCGGAGGACCACCCGGACCTGGTACTGCACCTGGGCGACTACCTTTATGAATACAAGAAGGGCAGCTACGTGATCGGCGGAGGGAACCCCCGTGACCACGAGGGCCCGGAGACCGTCACGCTGGAGACGTACCGGCAGCGCCACGCCCAGTACAAGGCCGACGCCGACCTGCAGGCAGCGCACGCAGTCGCACCCTGGGCGGTGGTGTGGGATGACCACGAGGTGGACAACAACTGGGCGGACGACGTTCCGGAGAACCAGGACGCCGCCCAGTTGAACGACAGCGTGGAGCACTTCCGGCAGCGCCGCGCCGCAGCCTTCCAGGCCTACTACGAGAACATGCCGCTGCGCCCGTCCTCGCTCCCCGCCGGGCCGGACATGAAGATCTACCGCCGCATCCAGTGGGGCCAGCTGGCCAACTTCCACATGATGGATACACGGCAGTACCGGGACGACCAGCTTGCCGGCGACGGCTGGAAGAAGAACGTCACAGAGCGGCTCGCCGAAAACCGGACCATCACCGGCGCCGAGCAGGAGAAGTGGCTGCTGGACGGATTCAGGAACTCCACGCAGCGGTGGGACATCCTGGGCCAGCAGGTCTTCTTCGCCGAGCGCGACCGGAACAAGGCACCGGAGGTCGACGACGTTTCCATGGACGGCTGGGACGGGTACGCGGCCTCCCGCCGCCGCATCACCCAGGGATGGACCGACGCGAAGGTGCGCAACGCCGTCGTCCTCACCGGCGATGTGCACCGGCACTGGGCCAACGACGTGAAGGTGGACTACAAGGACCCCGCCTCCCCCGTAGTGGGCTCGGAACTGGTGTGCACGTCCATCACCTCCACGGGTGACGGCACGGGCTCCACCACGGACGCCACCATGGCCTGGAACCCGCACCTGAAGTTCTACAACGACAACCGCGGCTATGTGAACACGCGCATCACCAGGGACTCCATGACGGCGGACTTCCGCGTGCTGGACCACGTGACGACGCCGGGCGCACCCGTTGCCACGAAGGCCTCCTTTGAGATCCGCGACGGCGTGCCGGGGCTGCAGGCGCGGGCCTGACGCCTCGCGGCGGGCGTTTGCGTGACTTTCCTGCGTGGCCCGGGCGGCGGGACCTTCGGCACTTTGCGTGCCGGGGGTCCCGTGGCATGTTGCGGCTATGGCCGGACTGCGATATTTGCGACGGACGGACGGCGGAGCTAATCGGCGCAGGCGCCTGCAGCTCCTGGCGGCGTCGCTCGGCGTACAGATCACGGCATATCTGCTGTGGCGTCCGGCCATGCTGCGCTGGGGAACCGAGGGCACGGAAGCCGTGGAGCGGCTGCCCGGCGACGACCTTGAGCCCCAACCGGTGATCCAGAGCACCAGGGCCATCAGCATCGACGCCCCGCCCGAGCGCGTGTGGCCGTGGATCGTGCAGATGGGAATCTACCGCGCCGGGTTCTACACGCATGACCGGGTCGAGCGTGCCCTGTTCCATGCCCGGTACGTCGAGGGCAAACAGTCTGCAACCCGAATCCACCCGGAACTGCAGGACCTCAAGGTGGGCGACAAGGTACCGTATGGCGGGGGCGTGTACGCGACCGTCACCGCGCTTGAGCCCAAGCGGCACCTGGTGGCGGGAGAACAGTTCATCCTGCGGCCCCTGCCGGGGAACCGCACCCGGTTGATCATCCGGTACCGCGGCAAGGGGTACCTGAGCGCCGCGGCGCGCGGTGCCGGGCCCGACGCGCCCATGGCAACCCGGGCTTTGGCCTTCACCCTCCAAAACGTTCCGGGCGCGATGCTGCTGGCACGCGCCGTCGACCTTTTCATTGGCGACCCGCTGCACCACTACATGGAAGTTGGCGTGCTCCGCGGGGTCAAGCAGCGCGCGGAGTCCTGAAGAACTCCATAGCTCTGCCGGAGACCAGTTCCGGCCGGTGGTCGGCGATGAAGTGCCCCTCACCCGGGACGATCTCGGTGGTGACGTTGCCGCCCCGGCCGCGGCGGTGGCCCATCCGTTGCAGGGTGGCCGATGGTTCCATGGATCCGATAAGGACGAGGGTGGGGACCGTGAAGTCGCGCCGGCCGTACACCCCGAAAATGATCTTCAGGAAGGCTGGCAGGATGGTGCCGCGGTAGAGTGCCGAGCCCGCTTTTGCCCTGGCAGGCTTTGCGGCTGCTGCGTTGTAGAGGTTCATGTCCGCCTCGGATACGCCCCCTGCGGGTTCAAATGCTGTGAAGAGGTGCTGCATCACCTTCCGGCTCCGCTGGATCCGCGGGCCGATAAATGGAACGGCAAGGGCGAAGGCGTGCCACAGCTTGGGAAAGACCAAAACCAGCCGGGCATTGGGCCTGATGTGGACGTCGGGGGCACCTGTAACGATGAGTGCCTCAACAAGATCAGGCCGCTGCACGGCGAGTAGCTGCCCCACGATGGCACCCCAGTCGTGGGTGAGGAAGCGGGCTCGGCTGATGCCAAGCTTTGCCATGAGTCCGATGACGTCCTCCACCAGCAACCCGGCTGAGTATCGGCCCTGTGGTGCATCACTCCAGCCGAAACCCCGCTGGTCCGGCGCGATCACCCGGTAATGTGTGGCCAGCAAAGGCATCACGCCGTGCCATTCCCACCAGTTCTGCGGGAAGCCGTGCAGGAGAACCAGGGGATCCCCGCTACCTGCCTCAGCGATATGCAATCGGATGCCGCGGATGTTCATCCATCTGTGGGTGACGCCATCAAGCTCCGGCACCGCAGCGACCTTGCCTTCCATGAACCTAATTTACTACTTAAGTAGTACCGGTGTCAGGACCTGCCGCGCAGCCCCTCCGGGTGCACCCGGCCCTGCGCGCATCAAGGCCTGGTCCGTCGTACTTCCGCAAAGCCGTTGTGCGCCGTGGAGCCCGGGGCTACGATGCTCCCGGGGAGAGGTCCTTTGTCTCGCGAGACTGGAAAGGGCCACGCACATGACCGACTTCTTCACAATGCAGCCCGGCGAGACGGCGCCTCCCCTGCCGGCGGGACCCGTCCTGTGCGCGGGGACGGCAGCGATGCGGCGCATCCACCGGTTCTTCCTCTGGGCCTACGGCGAGGCGCCGGGACTGGTGCGCTCCGCCGCCGGCGACACTGCCCGGGCAGCCTACGTGGGCGAAGTGCTGGGCAACTTCGACAAGGTGCTGCATATCCACCACGAAGGCGAAGACCTCCTGATGTACCCGCAGCTGAAGGAGCGGGCACCGGCATGCGCGCTGCATGTGGGGCAGATGCTTGAGCAGCACAGGCAGGTCACGCAGAGGCTGGAGGCCATCGAGCCGGTCCGGCTGCGCTGGATGCAGACGGCGGATGAGGAGTCCGGCGCGGAACTCGCCGCCCGCTATGAAGACCTGTCCGGCGTCCTCAACGTACATCTGCGCCGCGAGGTCACGGAGATGATGCCGGTTGCTGACAGGGTGATGACGGAGAAGGAAGCTGCCGCGGTGGGGCAGCACGGGATCCAGGAACTCGACAAGAAATTCCTGGTGGGCTACCTCGGCATGGTGCTGGCTACCAACCCGCCGGCGGACCGGAAAGAACTGTTCAAGGAAATCCCTCCCCCGGTGCGGCTCGCCTACCGCCTGGTGGGACGGCGGATGTACCGGAAACAGTACTCAACGCTGTTCCCCGGACGCCCGGTTCCCGAGACGCTGTAGGCGTTCTGTTGCGGCGCCAAGCTGCGGTGGCGGCGGTCAGGGCCGTCCACACACTGGCGTGGTTCTCCATCGAGTCCTGCGTCATCTACGTGCTCTACAGCGGCCTGGCCGGCCGCACGGACAGGCGGGTGGGGTGGGCGGCCGCCGTGGTTGCCGCCGAATCAATGGTGTTCGCCGGAAACGGGTTCCGCTGTCCGCTCACCGGACTCGCGGAGCGCTACGGCGCCGAGCGCGGCTCCGTCACCGACATCTACCTGCCGCGATGGTTCGCGCACAACCTGCCCGCCATCCACGTTCCGCTCCTGGTGCTGATGGTGTACCTCCATGCCCGGAACCTCCGGCACGGGCGCCCGCCGGGCTGAAGTAAGCCGCACATTGCACCTTGTCCAACACACACGTGCAACTTGTTCTAGGCTGGGAATCCACCCAGAGACCAAACAAAAGAGCGAGGCAAACGTGCACCAGGATGCCGCCCGGTTCCTGTCCCAGCCGGTGGCGGCCCAGCCGGGCTCACCGCTGCGCGTGGCTGTGTACTCCCGGATCGCCGAGGCCATCCGCAACGGCCTCCTGACGCCGGGCTCCATGATCCCCACCGAGACCGAGCTCGGCGCCGACATGAAGGTCAGCCGCACCGTGGTCCGCGAAGCGCTCATGCTCCTTGAGGAGGACGGGCTCATCCGGGCCCGCCGCGGCGTGGGACGGTTCGTGGCGGACACGCTGCCCCGGATCGGCATCGAACGGATCCGCCCCTTCGAGGAAGTCCTCGGGGTCCCCGGGCAGACGCTGGAGGTCAAGCGCACGCAGGTGGTGCGGCAGGCCGCCTCCGAGTTCGTGGCGCCGGGCATCGGCGTGGAGCCCGGCACCGACTGCTGGCTGTGGGAATCTGTCCTGATCCGCGACGGCGAGGCCATCGCCCACCTGCAGGAGAACGTCACCGCCCAGCCGGTCAGCATCGGCAGGAACGCCGCCGCATCCCTTGAGATCAAGGACGACGGCGGCGCCACCCTGCTTGCCACGCTCAACAACCAGTTGGGCCGGCTGGCCGGCCCGGGCGAGTGCCAGATCAGCCTCAGCCAGGTGGGACCCAGCCGCGCCAAGCTGCTGGACCTGCGGCCGTCGGACCCCGTCCTCGTGCTGACGCAGTTCGTCCGGCACACCAACCGGCCGTTCTACCTGGCCAAGTGCCTGGTCTCGGCGCGCGCCGGGCACCTGTCCGTGATGCAGTCCCTGCAGTCTTAGGCCAAGCCGCTCATTGCCCTAGGCGACCGCCGGCACCTTCCCTGCTTCCGCCGTCGTGCTTCCAAAGAATCCCAGCAGCGTCTCCACCAGGTGCGGGGCGAAGTCCTCGTCCAGCGACAGCACCACGCGGCAGCGGGCGCCCTTCACGGGCGGGTAGCCCGCGTACAGTCCGCGCATGTCGCACAGGGTCTGCCCGCGGCCGGGCCCGTCGGACGTGTCGACGGCGGCCCGCACCACAGGTGCCAGGGCAGGCTTTAGGGCGCCAACGGCGAGCGCCGCCGCGAGGGGGTCGTGCATGGCGGAGCAGGGCCGGCCGTAGATGCCCTCGTAGAAGCGGAAGTAATAGCCCAGCATCTCCCCCAGCGCCCGCGGCACCGGACCGGGGGACGCCAGTAACGCCTGCCGGTGGTGTTCCTCCAGAACCGACGCCATGGTCACATCCAGCGGCACCAGGGTCACATCCCAGTCCGCGGCCAGCACCAGGGCGGCGGCCTCGGGGTCGTTGTGGACGTTGGCCTCCGCCACCGGCGTGATGTTGCCCGGCGCCAGCGCGGCGCCGCCCATCACCGTCACGGTGTCCACCATCGAGGGCAACGCCGGCTCCAGCCGCAGCGCCTCGGCGATGTTGGTCAACGGACCGATGGCCACCACCCGCAGCGTCCCCGGGTAGAGCCGGGCGAGCCGCACCAGCATCTGGGCCGCGGTTTCCCCGGCCAGCGGGGCCGCGGCAGGAGCGAGCGGCACTTCACCGATCCCGTTCTCCCCGTGCACCCACGGCGCCCCGCCGCCAAAGGAACCCGCCAGCGGATGGTGGGCGCCCAGCGCCACGGGAATGTGTGCGGAGCCGGCAAGGTCCAGCAGGTCCAGCGTGTTCCGGGCGCCGACGGCGGCACTGACGTTGCCGCTGACGGTCCCGATTCCCACCACATCGGCGGTGGGGGCGGCCAGCAGGTAGGCCAGGGCGAGGGCGTCATCGATCCCGGTGTCGCAGTCCAGGTAGATGGGGGAAGGCATGGTCATGGTTCTTCTTTCAGTCAGCGGATTTCAGGTCGGCGGAGGGGAAAACGGGTCAGAGGGTTCCGCCCTTGGGGGCGGCGACGAAGAGGCTGGAGATGAAGGCGGCGGCGGTGATGCCCACCGAGATCCAGAGCGCGGTGGCGTAGCCGGCCGCCGTGGCCTGCGCGGCGAAGGGCGCCACGAGGACGACGCCGAGGCTCGCCCCGATGCCGAAGGAGGCGCCGTTGATGCCGGGCAGCGCCGCCGGCGCCTCCTTGGGCGACAGCAGCACCGAGAGCCCGTTGATGGCGGTGAGGAACAGTCCGTTGTAGAAGATGCCCAGCGCCGCGACGGCGATCAGCACCGCCAGCTGGCTGGTGGAGAAGGCGGCGGCCGCGACGGCGCAGGCCAGGCTCAGCCCGGTGCCGGCGCGGAGGGTCTTGATCCAGCCGCGGCGGCCCGCCAGCCAGCCGGCCAAGGGTGCGGCGAAGACGCCGATGAGCGCGGCGGGGGTGAGGAACAGCAAAGCCGACAGCGAGGCGCTGAGCCCAAAGCCGCCGTCGTGGTCCTGGCTGAGCAGCACCACGGTGAAGTTGATGATGGCAAAGATGCCGGCCAGGGTGAGGACGGTGGTGGTGATGACCGGCCACACCTGGCGGGAGCGCAGGTGGTGCACGGCGATGAGCGGGTGGCTGCGCCGCTTCTCGATGATCCAGAAGGCGGCGAACGAGGCGGCGGTGCCGGCCAGCAGGGCCAGGGCGGTGGGCGAGGTCCAGCCGGCGGCGGATCCGTCCGAGACGAAGTAGGTGATGAACACCAGGAACAGCGAGAGGGAGCCCGCGCCCCACCAGTCCATGGCGCCGCGCACCCCAACCGGCCGTCCGGCGGGTACGGTGCGGATGATGCAGGCGGCGGCGATGGCGGTGAGGACGAGGACGACGACGAAGATGGACCGGAAGCCGAGGGTTTCGGCCATGAGCCCGCCCACCCAGCCGTCCACTCCCCCGATGCCGCCGTTGATGGCGGCGATGATGCCCACGGACGTGCCGAAGACCCTGGCCTGCAGGTTCTCGCTGAGGACGATGTAGGCGAGTGCGAAGACGGCGCTGGAGACACCCTGCAGGAACCGGCCGGCGATGAGCAGTTCCAGCGTGGGCGCGGTGATGCAGAGGATGGTGCCTGCGCCCATGATGCCCAGGACCAGCAGGAGCGCGGCGCGGCGGCCGATGAAGTCGCTCCACCGGCCGATGACGGGCCCGGCGATGGCGCCGGCAAGGAAGAACATGGATTGGACGGGGGCGGTGCTGTCAGCGCCGCGGCCGAAGTCGGCGGCGATCTGGGGCAGGGCCGGGGTGACCATGCTGGCGTTGAGCTGGAAGGACAGCACGCCCAGCAGCAGCGTGGAGATCAGCAGGGCGGCGCGGCGGCCGGAAAACCTTGCGTCGCCGGGGATTGCGACGGCGGCAGCGGCTTCCGCGGAAGGCGCTGCTGGGGCGGGGGTTGGGGCGTTCACATCAAACTCCTTTGTTCGAGCAGGTTGGGGAATGCCACGCTTCGGGGCGGCGATTCGAGTTGTTATACAACCATGTATGACTCACAAGTACAACCATGGGCTACACTATTTCCCAATCCCGGCCGCTTCCGGCCCTCCCCCTTCAGAGAGTTTTCCCATGAGCAATTCACTTCCTGCCGTCGCCGTTGTCGGCAGCATCAACCTGGATCTGATCGCCACCGCGGAGCGGCTTCCCACCGCTGGTGAAACCATCGGCGGCGCCCTGCTGTCCCGGCAGCCGGGCGGGAAGGGCGCCAACCAGGCGGCGGCCGCTGCGCGGCTGGGCGGCAGGGTCCGCATGGTGGGGGCTGTGGGTGAGGACGCTTCCGGCCACCTGATGCTGGACGCGCTGGCGGGGGCCGGCGTCGATACCGGGGACGTCCAACTTTTGCCTGAGCCCACCGGGACGGCGTTGATCGTGGTGGACCGCGAGGGCGAGAACCAGATTGTGGTGTGCCCGGGCGCCAACTCGTGCCTGTCGCTGGAGGGTGTGCGGTTCGGACCCGACGAGGCGGTGCTGTGCCAGCTGGAGGTGGGGCTGCCCGTGGTGCTGGAAGCGGCCCGGAAGGCCCCGGGGTTTTTTGTGCTGAACGCGGCGCCGGCCATGGACCTCTCTGCCGAGCTGCTGGAGCGCTGCGACCTGGTGATCGTGAACGAGAGCGAGTATGCCCTGATTCCGGCCCTGGCCTCGGCCCGGCTCGTGGCCGTCACGTACGGCGGCGCGGGATCCGCCCTCCTGGAACACGGCAGGAAGGTGGCGGAGGCGCCGGCCCGTGCCGTCAACGTGGTGAACACCATCGGCGCCGGGGACGCGTTCTGCGCCGCCCTGGTCCTGGCGCTGCAGCGGGGCCTGGACTACACCTCGGCACTTTCTGCTGCCAACCTGGTGGGTGCCGACGCTGTCGGCGACCCTTCCTCCCAGCCCGATTTGGCACGGCTGGGCTACTATCTGGAGCGGATCGCCCCGGCCGTGGACACACGGTGAGCGTGGCACTGCGGCGGGCGGCGCCGTCGGACTTTCCCGAGGTCATGCGCATCACCCGGGACGCGTACCTCAGGGCCGGGCACTTCGCGGCAGACCATCCCTACATTGGCGTGCTGGAAGACGTGGAGCACCGCGCCGCCCATGCCGAGGTGTGGGTGGCGGAGTCCGCCGGGAAGGTGGTGGCAGCGGTGACGCTGACATTCGCCGGCCAGCCGTACAGCGAGATCGCGGAGCCCGGGGAGCTGGAGTTCCGGATGCTGGCGGTGGATCCGGCACACCAGGGCGGCGGCGTGGGCCGGGCGGTGGTGCGCGGGATTGTCGAGCACGCCCGGCAGCTTCCCGGCATCGGGGCCATCAGCATCACCAGCGCCACGTTCATGGAGCGCGCGCACGCCCTGTACGGGTCGCTGGGCTTCCGCCGTGCGCCGGAACGGGATTGGCATGTGCCCGGCGAGGACGTGCTGCTGTGGGTGTTTACGCTGGAACTCGGTGGCTGAGCCTGCCCGCTAAACCCTCGTGGCCAGCTGGGAGTTTTGATCTGCCAGGAAATCAGAATGCCGGTGGACGATCCGCCAGGCACCCTCTTCGCGGCGGTAGATGTGCGTTGTGCGCATCGTGTAGACGGCGGGGATGCCATCCACCACGGCGCTGCTGTGCTCAAGGCCGACCGTGTAGGCGAGGCTTCCGCTGGCACCCGCGGCAACGAGCTCGAACTCAGATCCGGCAGATCCCGTAAACCGGCGGGCCTCCTGGCGGAACTTGGGTTCGAGGTCCGCCCAGCCTGCTCCGGAGATGTGTGCACCGAACAACGTCACGGGGGTCCGGTGTGACCACAGGGCCAGGCGGGGTGCCACGTCTCCCCTGTGCAGCGCCAGCGTCATGTCCCGCTGCTTTGGCAGGATCTCCGCCAGGAACGCGTCCTTGTCCTTGTGCATGGCTTCTTTGTGCATGGCTTCTTTGTGCATGGCTTCCTTGTGCATGACTTCCTTGTGCATGACTTCCTTGTGCATGGGCCGCCCGCCTTTAGGTGCCGGTCCGGGCGCCAGGCAAAGGAACGGTGGCCTCCCCCGGCGGGAAGTCCGCATGCCGGTGCACGATCCGCCAGTTCCCGTCCTCCCGGCGGTAGACGTGCGTTACCCGCAAGGTGTACTGGCGCGGCGTTCCGTCGACGGTGGCGGAGGTGTGCTCGTAGCCCACGGTGTAGGCGAGGTCGCCGCTTGCTCCGGCAGCGATGATCTCCAGGTCGAAGGAGTCTGCGTGCGTGAACCACGAGGCCACGCTGTGGAACATCGGCTCCACCTCGGCCCAGCCGGTGCCGCTGAGCCGCGCCCCGAAGAGCGTCACAGGATCATCCTGCGACCAAAGCGCGATGCGCGGGGCGACGTCACCGTTGTGGATGGCGGCGTCCGCGGCCCGCTGGCGGGGAATCATTTCGGCCAGGAATGCA
This sequence comes from Arthrobacter sp. NicSoilB11, assembly GCF_019977375.1. NCBI lineage: Bacteria > Bacillati > Actinomycetota > Actinomycetes > Micrococcales > Micrococcaceae > Arthrobacter > Arthrobacter sp. NicSoilB11. The sequence continues at coordinate 1,207,636 of NZ_AP024657.1, read as the reverse complement.
TCCGTTTCGGTGGACATGACCAACTCCATTACAGTCATACTGTTTTGAATACAGCTATAATGCATCCAATGGAACGGAAGATCAAGAGGCAGTACGATTCCCGTCGCCGCCGGGAACAGGCTGCAGAAACCCGGCTGACCATCATCGCGGCGGCGAACGAACTCTTCATTGCCCAGGGATACGGCCAGACCACCATCAAGCAGGTGGCCGCGCGCGCCGGCGTCTCCGTCGAGACCGTATACGCCACGTTCGGCACCAAGGCATCGCTGCTCAGGCACGTTTGGTATGTCGATTTCCGGGGGGATGAAGCGGACGTGGCGCTCTATGACCGGCAGGAGATGCAGTCCATCCTGGCCGAGCCGGACCTGTCGGAGAGGATCCGCCGCCACGCTGTCTTCGTCACGGCGAGCAACCGCCGCATCTTTCCGCTCCTGGACGCGCTTACCGGAGCTGCTGCGAGCGAGCCCGACGCCGCCGCCATGCTCGCCGAGTGGGCGGACCGGCGCCTGGACGTGGCCACCCGCTACGCGCATGCCGCGGCTGCGACCGGCCAGCTGGGCGTCAGCGAGGAGGAATGCAGGGACGTGCTGTTCGCCACCATGGACGGCACCCTGTGGGCCCAGCTGGTGGGGCAGCGCGGCTGGAGCGACGAGAGGTTCTCAACCTGGCTCGGCGCGACGTGGATCGGTGCGCTCGTCCGGGCAAAGTAGCGGTCAGGGCTTCAGCCGGCCGGTTTCCCTGCGGATCCTCCAGCGCGGCCTTTCCTCCGGAGCATGAACCTCGCAGTGAGCGCAGCGATGAGGCCGGCGAGAGTCACCAGCTGCACTTCGTCGAAGGACAGCCCGTCAATGTTCGGCTGCAGCTCCTCCCCGGTAGCCCAGCCGAACCAGGCTTCGCTGACCAGGATTCCGGCAACGAAATAGGCCAGGGCCGCGTAGAGCCAGAGCCAGCGGGTCACGTGCCTGCCGACAATCAGGTGGGCCACCAGGCCGAAGGCGAGCGACATGGCCGCCAGCAATAACAGGCCGGCAATTCCCAGATCCCACTGCGGCACGGCGAGCCACCTCCCTGCTCCGCACTTCCTGCCATCCAGTCTCATTGCCAGGTGTCGGTGGATGTAGAGGCGAAGGTCACCGGGGTTCTATCTCCATGGGTGCAGCTTTAGGGTGCGGAGCGGGTTCCCGAGTCCTTGCTGGAGCCGGTGGTGGGGACGAAGTTCCAGTCGAAGGACCCGTCGCCGTGCAGAGTCAGCCGGAGGAAGCCGCGGGTGTCACTGAAGCGCTTGGCGATGTATTTTGGCTTGCTGATGAACGGGCGCGTATCGATGCCTCCGGTGGACACCTGGAATGCCGTCATCCCGTCATTGACGCACTTGTCCGCGTTGTTCACCGGGCAGGACCGTTCGTAGTTGTGCTGCGACCCCGACAAAGTCAGCCGGACCCTGTACTTCCACATCAGGTCGATCCACGGCTTCTGGTCCCCGGCCCGCCCGTGCTCCTCCGTATCCGAGGTGAAGTAGGGCTCGTGGTACACGACAGCCAGGTACTTCCCCGCCTTTTGGGCGGCGGCGAGGTCCTTGTCCAGCCACGTGGTTGCAGCCGAAGCTTCCGCTTTGTCGTACCGCCACAGCGCGGACGACAGGAAGGCGAAGTGCCAGTTGCCGAAGTCCTTCGAGTACGGTTCCCCGTTCGGGATGAATCCACGCTCCTGGTTGATCGCCGCCTTCTCGGGAGATCCCGGGCATTGGCCGTTCATGAACTTCGCCAGGTCTTCGTTGCGGCCGGGTTCCCAGTCGTGATTGGGCGCGGACACCCAATACAGCTTGGGTTTGGTGCCGCCCCACAGCGGTGTCCAGGTCTTCACGTAGTTGTCGCAGTATCCGGTCTCGTACTGGAAGTCCCCCAGCCCCAGGAACGCGTCAATCTCATTGTTCTCCACAAGCTTGGTTATCGCCGCGCCGTTCCGCCCGGACGGGCTGTCAGGGTCAACGTTGTCGGCGGGGTTCATGTCGCCCACCGCGGCGATATGGACATCGGGCCCGGGAGGCGCGGGCTCCGGCGGCTTCGGCGTGCAGGCCGTGGCAGAGAGCGCCAGCAGGACTGCGGAAACTGCGGCTACATGCCGGAAGGGTTTGTGGCGAGGGAGTGCTTGCCGCATCCCGTATCCCCTTTCGAGCAGCGAAACCGCAGGTCGGCGTGCATTAGGCAGCCACGCGCACCGGCACCTTGATCCTCCTTACGCGTTGGACCGGCTGTCAAGGGTGGAGTGCTGTGAATCCTGCGGGGGGCGGTGCCCAAGAATGCCGAAGGCCTTTCCCAGCTATCCCCGTTGTCGGCGGCCCCGCGCCCAGATAACCTCAGCAACGCCGCCCAGGGCCAGTGGGAACGCAACGACGGCGGCCAGGAAGCGCATCAGGTTGTAGGGCTCCGCCAGTGCCGCCCAGCCCACGAGCACACCCGGCAGCCCCACGCAGACAGTCACCCAGACGGGGTTGCCACGACGGTGCGACCAGATGGCGGCCGCGATCGACATCACGCATCCGCCGCAGGTGAAGCGGTTACCGACCCAGGACTCCTCCATCTCCGCCGGAGTGGGCAGCCAGAAATAGAAATCGGCGCGCACAATCCCATAGCCGATCAGGACCATCGAGGCGAGGACGAGCAAAAGCCACCCAATGGTTCCGGTCCATCGTCGCCGGGCCTCCCGGACAGCAGCCTGACTCATCGCGGCGGGCTATTCAGGGGTCGCGGCTCGATTGGAGGTGTGGGCTTACGCCAGGCTCTCGAAGACCATCGTTGCCTGGATGCGGTCACCGCCGCCAAGTCCCTTGCTCCCGCTGCTGGACGTGGTGATGGTGTGGAGCCGGTAGCCCTTTGCGGCCTGGTCGTTGATGGCTTTTTCCAGCGAGGTCAGGTTGCCCGAACCGGTTCCCCACAGTTTCTCCTTGAGGATCACCTGCATGACGACGTACTGCATGGCGCTGCTTCCTTCCGACGCTGGTCAAGTGGCAGCAATGCTACTCGCGGGAAGCGTGAGACATCGCAACGCCGCGATGCCGGCCTCCAACGCGCTGCGCGGTTCACGCAAGTTGGCTTGCGCTAAACGCGCAACGCGGCATATGATCTACATCATGCTTCGAGCTGACTGCTCGGCCCCTCTCCCCCAACAACAATGAGGTTGATTCATGTCTGTCCCAATCAAGGCCACCATGGAAAAAGTTCCCGGCGGCATGATGCTGATTCCCCTGCTGATCGGTGCCCTTCTCGGCACCTTCGCCCCGGATTCCGCCAAGTTCTTCGGCTCCTTCACCGGCGCACTCTTCACCGGTGGCACCACCATCCTTGCGGTCTTCTACGTCTGCATGGGCGCGAGCATCGATATCAAGGCCACCCCGTACATCCTGAAAAAGGGCGGCGTCCTCTTCGGCAGCAAGGTCCTGTTCGCGATCATCATCGGCGTCATCGCCGGCAGGTTCCTGGGCGAACTTCCCATTGACGGCGGGATCCTGTCGGGCCTTTCTGTCCTGGCCATCCTGGCGGCCCTCAATGACACCAACGGCGGAATGTACATGGCCCTGATGGGCCAGTACGGCAAGCCCAAGGATGTGGCGGCCTACTCCGTCATGACCCTGGAATCCGGCCCCTTCCTGACCATGGTGACCCTCGGCGTCGCCGGACTGTCCGCCTTCCCGTGGCAGGCCCTGGTGGGTGCCATCATCCCCCTGCTCCTCGGAGCCATCCTGGGCGCCCTGGATCCGGCCATGCGCAAATTCCTGTCCTCCGCGGCCCCCGTCCTCATTCCGTTCTTCGCCCTCGCGCTGGGCTTCGGCCTGAACCTGGGACAGGTTGTCAACGCGGGACTGCTGGGAGTGGCGCTCGGCCTGTTCGTCCTCATCGCCGGCGGCGCCGTGCTCTTCCTTGCGGACAAGCTGACCGGCGGCTCGGGCATTGCCGGCCTGGCGGCAGCCACCACGGCCGGCAACGCAGCCACCGTTCCCATGCTGGTGGCGGCAGCCAATCCGGCCTACGCTCCCGCAGCCGGCCCCGCCACCGTGCTGGTTGCCGCCTCCGTGGTGGTCACCGCCATCGGCTGCCCCCTCATGGTCGCTTGGTACGCTAAGCGCCTGAAAGCCAAGCAGACCGTGGAGACTCTCGAGGTGTCCCCAGCAGTATGAACACCAACGCAGCCATGCGCTGGGCAATCCTTGCCGACGACCTGACGGGAGCGGCGGATGCGGCCGCAGCCTACGGGCCCACGCACAGCAGTTCCGTCATCCTCGACATCGACAGCGCTTGGCCCGACGCCGAGATCCTCTCGATCAATACCGAGAGCCGCTACCTGCCTCCCGCGGACGCAGCCAAGGCCGTCACGACGGCGGCCGGCCGGGCCCTGGGCCAGCACCGGCGGGTCTTCAAGAAGATTGATTCACTGCTGCGCGGCAACGTGGGCGTGGAAGTGGCGGCAACACTGGCGCGGCTCACCCAGGGCCGCGGCAAAGGCCTGGCCGTTGTTGCCCCCGCGTTCCCGGGCACGGGACGGACCACCCTCGGCGGCATCGTGCACGTCAACGGTGTTCCCAACACCGCAGGGAACTTTGACGGGGACATCGCCGCGGCACTCGCCGCCGGAGGCCTCACCGCCGAAGTCGCCGGAACAACCGGACGCACGCCGGAGGAAATCGCGCGGCACCTGCGGGACGTGCAGGAACGCGGAATTGACGCCGTCGTACTGGACGCCGTCTCCGATGATGACCTTAAGGCCATCGCGGTTGCCGCGGACCTGCTGGACTTCCCCGCCCTTCTGGTCGGTTCCGGCGGCCTGGCAGGGCACATCGCGGAGCGCGAAGAACGTGCCGGTGCGCAAAACGCGCAGGTTCGGCGCGTCAGCCGGACCCTGACCGTGATCGGCAGCTACTCCGCCCTTGCCCGGCAGCAGATTGGTGAGCTGGTCGCGGCCGGGGCTGAACACATCACCCTGGACCACGCCAGCCTGGACGGCACTGCGGTCCCGCGCCTGGTTGCCCAGGCGATGGCGCGGACAAACGTGGTGCTGACCCCGGACGCCATGGGCGCCGTGGACAAGTCGCAGGCACTTGTTGTGGCGGCGGCCCTGGCCCGTGCCACCGCGTCCGGCATCGGGCACTGCGACGCCCTGGTCCTCACCGGCGGGGAGACGGCCACGGCGGTCCTGAAAGCCCTCGGCGCCGGCAGCTTCACCGTCCTCGGAGAGATTGAGCCCGGCGTCGTGATGAGCCTGCTTCCCGGGTCACTTCCCCTGCTGGTCACCAAGGCGGCGCGTTCGGCGACGCCGGGACCCTGGCCCGGACCACCAACTTCCTTACTGCCACCACGACTGAAATGAGTATCAAATAATGGGACGCCCGATTGTTGCCATCACCATGGGCGATGCGGCCGGCATTGGCCCGGAAATCATCGTCAAAGCGCTTGCCGACGCGGAGCTTCGGTCAAAGGCGCGGATGCTGGTCATCGGCGACCTCCGCCGGATGCGGCTGGCAGCGGACATCGTCGCCAGCCCGCTGACCCTGCGCCCGGTCCTGGAGCCGTCCGAGGCTTTGTTCGAGGAAGGCACCATCGACGTGCTGGACATCGACTGCATCCCGGAGGACCTTGCCTGGGGCGAGCTCTCCGCCGCCGCCGGACACGGGTCCTACCTCTTTATCGAGAAGGCCGTCCAGCTGGCCATGGACCGGCAGGTGGACGCCATCTGCACCGGGCCGCTGAACAAGGCGGCGCTGCACGCGGCCGGGCACAAGTTCCCCGGCCACACCGAACTCCTTGCCGAACTGACCGGCACCGAGGAAGTGTCCATGATGCTGACGGCGCCCAAGATGCGCGTCATCCACGTGACCACCCACATCGGCCTGATCGATGCGATCGCCAAGATCAACGGCGACCTGGTGTACCGGACCATCAAGCGGGGCTATGAACTGCTGCGCGCGTCCGGCATCGAGAACCCGCGGATCGCCGTGTGCGCCATCAACCCGCACGCGGGCGAGAACGGGCTGTTCGGCTACGGCGAGGAGGCGGAGAAGATCCAGCCGGGCATCGAGAAGGCCCAGGCGGACGGGATCGACGCCTTTGGCCCGCTCCCGGCGGACACCCTTTTCTTCCTGGCCGGCCGCGGCGACTTCGACCTGGTGGTGGCCCAGTACCACGACCAGGGCCACGGCCCGGTGAAGGTTTTGGGCCTGGAGAACGGCGTGAACATCACGGTGGGCCTGCCCGTGGTGCGCACGTCCGTGGACCACGGCACGGCGTTCGACATCGCGGGCAAGAACATCGCGGACCACGAGTCGCTGCTGGAGGCACTGCGGCAGGCAGTTGACCTGGCGCCGTCGCGCGACGAGGCCCCCTAGCCGCACGGAAGAATCGGCCGGTCAGCGTAATATTGCTGACCGGCCGTTTTGCCGGCTCCGGGCTGCGGACCTTGCCGGAGCCGGAACTAGCATGGTTAGCACTGCCACAGCCATGCCCACGGAAAGGAGACCGGGAATGCTCAGCGCAAACGCGCGGCGTGAGGAGATCTACCACCTTGCCGTGACCACCGGCCTGGCCTCCGTGGAGGAACTCTCCGCCCGGTTCCAGGTGACGGCCTCCACCATCCGCCGCGACCTGGCGCTGCTGAACGGGCAGGGCCGGCTGGCCCGCACCTACGGCGGTGCCATGGCACTGGGCGCCCACCCCGAGGCGTCGCTGCGGCAGCGCACCGGCGAGGCGTTCGAGCAGAAGCACGCCATCGCCCGCTGGGCGGCGGCCGTGATCCAGCCCGGGGAAAACATCCTGCTCGACGCCGGCTCCACCGTGGGTGCCCTGGCCCACGAACTGCGCGGGTTCGGGAAGCTCGCGGTCACCACGCCGGGCATCAACACCATGCAGGAACTGGCCGAGTCCGAGGGCATCGAGGTGGACTGCCTGGGCGGCCGGCTGCGCAGCCTTTCGCAGAGTTTTGTGGGTCCGCTGGCGGAGGCGGCGCTGGAGCGGATGAGCTTTGACCGCGTGTTCCTGGGCGCCGACGCCGTCACCGCCGAGGACGGCATCTGCGAAGCCGACCATGCCCAGACCCGGCTCAAGGAGCTGATGGCCCGGCGCGGCCGGGAAGTCTATGTTTTGGCCGACTCCTCCAAGCTGGGGCTGCGTCCGTTCCACGCCTGGGTGCGGCTGGCGCTGCCATGGACTTTGGTGACGGACGACGGCGCCGACCCCGCCCAGGTGCAGAAGTTCCGGGACGCCGGGGTACAGGTTGAGGTGGCTGCGGTCAGGCGTTAAGTCCTAGGCTTCGAAGCGAATGCTACGATTGCTACGGAGGTGTGCCATGACAACAATCCCCCACCGCGAGCTAAGGAATCAAAGCAGCAAAATCCTGGAGCGGGTGAAAAACGGCGAAACCATCGATGTCACGAATAACGGCGAAGTTGCCGCCACGCTTATCCCGCCTGCAGCCTCACCCTTCGAGCGTCTGCTCCTGTCCGGCAGCGTGCGGCAGGCCGCGGAAAGCCCGGTCGACTTCCAGTTGCTCCAACGCGTGACGTCTGATGTGGGCACGGCCGACATAATCGCCGACCTCCGCGGCGACCGGTGATTCTCTACGTCGACACGTCGGCGGCCCTGAAACTGGTGGTCGAGGAACCCGAGTCCGGTCCCACTGCGGAGTTTCTTTCAACGGCGGCGCAGCCGGGTGACCGACTTGTTGCCTCGATGCTCCTTCACACAGAGCTGCACTGCGCCGCCAACCGCCGCGGCCTGCCGCCGGAACTGGTCAACGCGGTGTTGACCGGAATCAACCTGGTGGACCTGACGCGTTCAGACCTCCTGTACGCGGCCGCACTGCCAGGCAAATTGCGCAGCGCGGACGCGATCCACCTCGCGGCTGCGATCAGGCTTGAAGCAGACCGGTTGATCGCCTTCGACAAGGAACTGCTGGGGGCAGCAACCCGAGCAGGACTTCACACGATCTCCCCGGGCAGCTAACCAGCTGCCCCGCACCCCTACTCCGCGATGTCCTCCGCCCACAGCTCCGGGTGGCCGGACTGAAAGGTGCGCATCATCTCCACGCAGCGCTGATCGTCCAGCACCACCACCTCAACCCCACGTGACCGCAAAAACTCCAGTTCGCCGTCGAACGTTTGTGCCTCCCCCACCACCACGCGGGGGATCTTGAACTGGATGATGGTTCCCGCGCACATGGCACAGGGTGCCAGCGTGGTGTAGAGCGTGGTGTCCCGGTAGCTCCTCTGCCGGCCGGCGGCGCGCAGCGCGGACATCTCCCCGTGCGCGATCGGATCGGCGTTCTGGACCCGCTCGTTATGCCCACTGGCAACCACCACGCCGTCCCGGGCGAGCGCCGCCCCGATGGGGATCCCGCCCTCGGCCAGGCTCTTTTGGGCGGCCTGGTAGGCGGCTTCGAATGCGGGGTGGGCGGCGCGGTCCGGTTCCGGCGCGGCGGATTCATGCTGCTCATGGGTCATGGCGCCATTGTTGCACGCGGCTAGGCCAGAGATCCCGGAGCGCCGGACGCCTCGAGGACCTGCTGCAGCCCGGTGACCGGGATGTCGGGAAACCCGGCCCGCGCTGGACCAAACTCGAACGCCGCCGCCCCCGATTCCTCCCAGGCCGCGGCACCCGCCACCCGGGCAAGGAACGGTGAAAACGGCCTGGCCGCCACGGACAGCAGCCGGACGGCGGCCGCCGGAACCCGCTGGACCGATCCACGGCCGGCCCGGGCAAGCAGAGCCTCCGCCACCTCATTTGCGGTGAGCGTCTGCGAGCCCCATTCGATGACGCGGTTCCGCAGCGCCGGGTCGCGGAGGGCACGGACCACGACGACGGCCGCGTCCCGGACCGAGGTATAGGTCACCGGGGCGGACCCCGAGCCGAACACGGGCACCTTGCCCTTCGACTCAAGCGGGGCCGTCATGATCTCAAGCCGCTGTTCCAGGAGGGCACCGATCCGGACGATCGTCCAGTCCATGCCCGACGAGCGCACGGCGTCCTCGGCCGCGGCTTTGCAGCGCAGGAAATCAATGGGCCCGTCCGCGGCAGCGCCGGGCATGGACATCATCACCACGTGCCGCACTCTGGCCGCGGCCGCCGCGCGGACCAGCCGGATGGCGCCGTCGCGGTCGACCGCACGCGGGCTGGAGTCCTTGATCCCGAACCCCGACGCCGCGAACACCACCCCAGTGCAGCCAGCCACCGCTTGCCGACAGTCCGCGTCGGAGCCGAGGTCCCCGTGAAGGAGTTCGACGCCGCCGCCCATCTTTTGCGGGAAGGGCTGGGACTTGCCCCGGGCCATGATGCGGACCTGTTGCCCTGCGGCAACGAGCAGGGGAACCACGGCGCGGCCAAGGCGGCCTGTACCGCCGACCACCAGGATCATGACCGGTCACCTCCGGCCGCACCATGGACTGCCTCCCGGACGGCTTCGTTCACGTCGCCGGAGTCCTGGTCCACGGGTTCGAGGTAGAACTGGGCGGCGGCAATTTTGTCGTCGCGGAGGGTGAAGATGGCCACCCCTGCGGCGCGCTGCACGGATCCGTCCGGCCGGGTGCCGCGGTTGCTCCATTCCATCCAGACCTTGCCGTCCGGTCCGGTTGCCGCGTCATGGACCGTCAGGGTGAGGTCCGGCAGGCCGGCAAAGAGCGCCGTCCAGTTCTTCCGGACCTGCGCGGAGCCCGTGAAGCTGCGGGCCGGGTGAACGGGGGCGGTGTTCCGGTAGTCCTCCGCGAACTGGGACACCATGGCCTCGAGGTCATGGCGGTTGGCCGCGGCCAGCATGCGCCGGACCGGGCCTTCGGGGACGCGCTCGATTCCTGAAGCGTCCATGATCTGCTCCTTAGGTTCCGTCGCGGGAGGCGGAGAGGCTGGTACACTGAATTTGATACAGTCAGCTGTATCTAACTGATACAAGGAGCTTAAGCCCGATGGGACCCGCGGTCAATGGTGCGCCACCCCGCTCCCGCAGCTACGACGCCCGGCGCCGGCAGGAGGCTGCCGGGGAAGCCAGGAAACGGGTGCTGGCCGAGTCCCGCGCGCTGTTCCTGGCCCACGGCTACGGCCGGACCACCATCGCCGCCATCGCCCACGCGGCCGGCGTCTCCAAGGAGTCCGTGTACAAGGGGTTCGGCGGAAAGCCTGGGCTGGTGCGGGCCATCTACGAACGGAGCCTGCTGGGCGCCGGCGGCCCGCCGGCGGAAGAGCGGTCGGACCGCGCCCAGGCCACTGTCACCGATCCCCGCGAACTCATGGAGCAGTTCGGCCGCTTCATTTCCGAGGTGAGCCCGCTGGGCTCCCCCGTCTACCTCCTCATCCGGGACGCCGCGGCGAGCGGGGACCAGGACATGGCCGCGCTCCTGCGCGACGTTGATGACGGGCGGTACCAACGGATGCTGCACAACGCGCGCCAGGTGCTCGGGAGGGGATTCCTGCGGCCGGGCCTGACGGCGGAGGAGGTGGCCGACGTCTTCTTCATGAGCACCTCGGCCGAACTCTACGAAACCCTGGTCCTCAAGCGCGGCTGGAGCGCGGAGCGCTTCGGGGCGTTCATGGCCCGCACCTTGGCGGCCAACCTCCTGCCGGAAGACTGAGGCAAAGGGCAACCTGATGGCGGCTCACTCCTCCAGGCTGGCGACGGTGGGCGCGCCGCCCCGGAACCTCCAGATGAAGACCCCGGCCAGCCAGGCGAGAACAAACACGCCCACCACGGCGTAGCCAAGGCCGGTCAGATCGATGCCGCCGATGGCCGCAAAGACCCCGGAAACGGCTCCCGTATTCGCCGTGACCACGGACAGCAGTTCCACGGTCCCCACACCCAGCGCCACGGTGGCCGAGAGCCCGGTCAACAGCAGGTTGTACAGCAGCCTCCGGCGCGGGTGCGCGAACGCCCAACCGTAGGCCGCGTTCATGAACCATCCGTCCAGGCTGTCGAGCAGGCTCATGCCCGCCGCGAAGAGGACGGGCAGGGTGAGGACGGCGTACCACGGAAGTTCCACCGCCGCCGCTCCCCCGGCCACAACCAGCAGCGCCACCTCGGTGGCCGTATCGAATCCCAGGCCGAACAGCAGGCCCACCACATACATCTGGCCGGGCCGGGTGATGCTCCGCATGACCGGGCGCAGCAGGCGGACCAGAAGGCCCTGGACCTCCACAGTCGTCCCCAATCCCGGCTGCCCCGCCCGCAGCCGGAAGTCCGTGGCGACGCGGACCAGCAGGGCAAGGTTGAGGAAGGCCAGGATGTACAGGAACAGTCCTGAGATGGTCGCGCCCACTGGTCCCAGGACCTCCCGCCACCACGAGGCGCCATCTCCGAGCTGGTTTCCCAGGATGCGGGCTCCCGCAGCCAGCAGCAGGCAGAGGCCAAGGACGATGCTGGAGTGGCCAAGGGAGAACCAGAAACCGACGGAGACGGGCCGAAGGCCCTCACCCATGAGCTTTCGGGTGGTGCCGTCGATCGCGGCGATGTGGTCCACGTCGAAGGCGTGGCGCATGCCCAGCAGGTAGGCACCTAGCCCGATCCCCAGTCCGAAGACCTGGCTCGAGCCCAGGAGGAGGTTCTGCGGGACGACGCCCAGCACCAGCACTCCCCAGCCCACCACGTGCAGCAGAAGTACGACGGCGGCCATTCCGGCCAGCGGCGCGCCCGGCTTCTGCGCGGCGGGGCCAAGTCGCCGTCCCGTTCGGTAAAGGGGAACCTGGAGGCCCATGGCCTTCCCGTCAGCCCATGGGTGGATTTAGCCCGTACCGGGCGATGATGCCCGGCAGCCATGGCGCCTCGCCGAACTGGAGGCCGTATTCTGCCGCCAGTTTGCCGATGGCTTCAGGGTCCGGCGGTCCACCGGCTTCAAGCTGGTCGGCCAGTCCCCAGAAGAAATGCTCGAACCCGGCCGGGCTGATGACTTCGATCATCCGCGCCGGAACTTTCCCCGCATTCCACATGGTGTGCAGTTCGCCGCGCGGCTTGGTGATGTAGCCCCCGGCACCCAGCACTGCCTCGCGCTCACCGGACCGGAATCCGATCTCGCCTTCCAGGACGATTGAGTATTCGTCCTCACGGCTGTGCATATGCACTGGAACCAAGGCCCCCACCGGAAACGGGTGTTCCACGATGGAGATCTGCTCGTTGGTGTGTTCACCGAACAGTTTGAAGACAACCCCGATACTTCCGAGACTGCCCTGGCGTCCCTCCCCAGGCTGCACGACTGTCAGCCGCGGAGCCTCCTCAGCGCCCATGGCATCCATCCCTTTCAATTTCGATATACAGTGGTGTATATCGAATTGTCAGCCCACGCAGGACCGGTGTCAATACTTTGAGTGAACAGCAGCGTTCAGCCAAAGCGCGCAAGTACCAGATGAACAAGCGTGCCGAGCAGGTGGACACCACCCGGCAGCGCATCGTGGACGCGGCGGTGGCGCTCCACGGGTCAGTCGGCCCTGCCCGGACCACCATTGCGGGCATCGCTGAGCAGGCCCAGGTCACCCGGCTGACGGTCTACCGTCATTTCGCCGACGAGGAAGCGCTGTTCTCCGCCTGCTCCTCGCACTGGCTTTCACAACAGCAGCTGCCAGATCCTTCGGCGTGGTGTGAGCACCCGGACCCCCTCCAACGCCTCCATGCCGGACTCACAGACCTGTACCGGTTCTACCGCGACGGCGAGCCCATGCTCAGGAACATCTACGGCGATTGGGCCGCCCTTCCGGAAAAGCACCGCACAGGCCTCCGGGAGCGCGACACGTTCTTCCGTGACCGCCTCCTGGAGGCATTTCCGGAGCCAGGCAGCGCCAGGCTGCGCGCCGTCGTCGCCCACGCGGTGTCCTTCTGGACCTGGCGTTCCCTCTGCCACGAGAACGGGCTCGCAAATGAGGACGCCGTCCACGCCATGACGGACTTGGCTGGGGTGACGGCCGGCCTGCGGCGGGGCGCCGGCGCCCCCGTGCCAGGACAGTAGGGCCACCCAAGCGGGCAAGGCCCTACCGCTCATGCCTCTTAACCTTCCCCGAAACGCCTGGTTCGAAAGGCTACCGGCTCAGTCCTCTTCCAATTCGCCGCAGACAAGCCGCCGCGTGACGTCCGTCAACAGTTCGACGCCGCGCAACGCGTCGTCGTCGCGGGTGTACTCCGCTTCGTTGTGCGAGATGCCTTCGACGCTGGGAACGAAGAGCATGACGGTCGGAACCACATCCTTCATGTTGGTGGAATCGTGCCCGGCGACGGTCATCACGTCCCTGTGGCTGTAGCCCAAACTCTCTGCGCTTACCCTGCCCAAGGCCGCGCCCTTGGACTGGTAGGACACCACACCCCAGTTGTGCGTCAGGTCCAGGCGGATGTCCGCCCGGGAATCTGCCTCGGCGTCGACAATCCTCTTGCCCAGCCGTTCCATGGCGAGGCCCAGGACGGACTCGTCCGGTGAGCGCAGATCCAGGTTCATCAGGACCTGGCGGGCGATGGTGACCGGTGAGTTCGGCAGGACATACAGCTCGGATACCGATGTGTGCAGCAGCCCGGGCTCGAATTCCGCAGTCAGTTCACGAGCGGCGGCGATGACCAGCGCGGCCCCAAAGAGGGCGTCACGGCGGTCCTCCATGCGGGTGGCGCCAGTGTGTGACTGGGCTCCGTCCACGGTAACCCGGTACTTGCTGGCGGCCCAGGTGCGGTCCACGATCCCCACTTGGGTGTCGGTTTCTTCCAGGTTCCTGCCCTGCTCGATGTGGATCTCGGCATAGCGTGCAACCTCGGCGAGGACCGGGGCGTTTCCTTGCGAAGTGCTGTGTCCGGCGGCCAGGGCTTCCGCCACTGTGATTCCGGCAGGGTCTGCGGTGGCAAGCGCGTCCTCAAGCGGCAGCTTCCCGGTGAAGACAGAGCTTCCCATCATGCTGGGCGCGAAGCGGCTGCCTTCCTCGTTGAACCAGTTCACAACGGCCAGGTTGTAGGTCGGGCGGAGCTTTCCGGCCTGGACTTCCGCAGCGACGCGGGCGCCTGCATGGGCCGCTGCGAGCACGCCATAGGCCCCGTCGTATCGTCCGGCCAGCGGCTGGGAGTCCAGGTGTGAGCCGACCAGCACATAGGGGGCGCCGGCGACCAGGTCCAGGGTGCCGAACTGGTTGCCTGCCCCGTCCACTGATTCGGTATAGCCGTGCTGGGCCAGCCATTGGCTGAACCATGCCCGCGTGGCATGGTCTGCGGCCGTGCCGGCCTGCCGGTCCACGCCTCCCCCGGGCGTGGCGCCGAAGCCAGACATCGTGGCGAAGTCTGCGAGGAACTCGTCGTGTGCGGTGCTCATGGGGTTTCCTTCCCTGTCAATGCTGCCTCAAGGTCTGTGGCGCGGACCGGCGCCGGCAGATTTTCCTCGCCGAAACGGATTTGCCCGCCCACCATGGTGGCGAGCACGCGGGTGGCTGAGATGTTTGAGGGGTCCACGGCGGTGGGGTCCTGGTCCAGGAACACGAGGTCCGCCAGGTACCCCGGTGCCAAGCGGCCCTTGATGTGCCCGGCTCCCGTGGCGGCGGCCGATCCCGTGGTATAGGCTGCCAGCGCTTCGGCCGCGGTGATCCTTTCGGCCGGGCCGTACACGTCGCCTGAAGGAGTCAGCCGCTCCACGAACGACTGCATGACATCCAGGGGCCGGCCGTTAGAGACGGGGCGGTCTGAACTTCCCGGCAGTGTAACTCCTCGCTTCAGCAGGCTTTTGGCGGGATAGGACCACGAGGTGCGTTTGGGGCCCAGCAGGCGGGCCATACCGTCTCCAAACTCGGTGATGAAGTGCGGCTGCGGGACCAGCACGATGCCGGCCCGGGCTATCCGGTCAAGCTGATCGGGGCGGGCCACGCCGCCGTGCTCGATCCGGTTGGGCTGTGCGTTGGAACCGAACCTTTCCTGCGCCTCAGTGATGATGTCAATAGCGTGGTCGATCGCGTGGTCCCCGATGGCATGCATCGCAATCGCCCAGCCCGCCCGGTAGGCGCTGAGCGCCGACTCACGCAGCTGGTCCGCGTCCATTTGCAGGTAGCCGTGGTTGTGGGTGCAGCCGACATAGTCCTCGGTCATGTAGGCGGTACTGCCAAGGAGCGAACCGTCGCTGAAGATCTTCACCGGTCCCAGGCGCAGCCAATCGTCGCCCAAGCCGGTGCGGATTCCGGCGTCGAGGCTTGTGGAGGCCGGGTCATCGGCGTGGCCGGGCACATCGTGGAGGGCATCCATAACCAGCATTGGCTGCATCCTGACGCTCAGCATCCCCTTGTCGCGGGCATTCTGGTACGCGGCGAACTCCCGCGGCGAATAGCCGATCCAGCCACCGGCGATGCCCGCATCCGTGACGCTGGTAATTCCTTCGGAGAGGTAGTGTGACGTGGCCAGATCCAGTGCGCGTTCAATGGTCTCCAGCGGATACGGCAGCAGGATGTCCTGCACCAATCGCATGGCGTTTTCCTCCAGCAGCCCCGTCGGCAGGCCATCTTCGCCCATGACGACGGCTCCGCCTTCGATCGGTGCACTGAGATCGGCCTGGGCGGCTACGAGCTCCAGTGCTACGCCGTTGACCGTGCAGGCGTGGCCGGAGGAGTGTTTGATCCACACTGGACGTCCCCCGGCCGCCGCATCCAACCGGTCCCTGTCCGGTTGCCGGCCGTCGAGCAGCAGCGGGCTGTAACCGGATGCCACAACCCACTCCCCCGGGGCCATTTCGGCGGCGGCCTCGGCGATGATCTGGTACAGCCCGTCCAGATTTGCCGCTGCCCCTGCGTTGGCCTCCATGAGCCCCAGACCGAACCAGACACTGTGCGCGTGGACGTCATTGAACCCAGGGACAATCGTGGTTCCGGCGGCATCAATGGTCCAGAGGGCGTGGCCGCAAAGGCCGGCGTCGGGATCCACATCGAGGATTCTGCCGTCGTGAATGAGCAGGCTTGTCGCGGTGGGGCGGGAGGCATCCTGGGTCAGTATGCGTGCATTGCGAATCAGGAGATCGAAGGGCATGGATCCTCTTTGCTAGGGTCCCCGGGCCTTTCCGAGGAGTTAGGGCCGCGGCCTGAAAGTGCGGCTCCGTCCATTCAACTCTGTGATATCGCTGCCTTCAATGGATATAGAACGCTGTTTCATGGTCAAACTTTAGGCTTTTGCATAAAATGCCTGCATGACAGCAAATGATGGTGACGATGCGCGATCCTACGGTACGACCGCCAGGGAGTTCCGTCCCGGCCGTCCCACCGAGCCGGAATGGACCGAGTTGCTGGAGAGTCTCTGGAAGGATCGATCCCTGCTGGTGGACGACTTCCTGGAGCGTTTTTCCTCCATTTCCTATGGTGAAGCAGTGGTTCCCAAGGAGGACATCTACCGGACCGCAGCGGACACCATGGACATGTTCCTCTATCAGATGGCCGGGTTGGAGCTCCCCCCGGACCTGCAGACGCTTCCCCGCGAGGTGGCCGCCCGGCGCGCCCGCCAGGGCGTTCCCCTCGACGCGTTCCTGGTAGCCATCCGCAATGACTTCCGTGTTCTCTGGAAGGGGCTGGAACGGGTCGCGCGGGACAAGGGGATCGGTGTCCTGGTGGCCAACATGGACCGGGTCCTGGACGCCGTCGAAGGCTACGTGACCAGCATCCAACAGGCCTATGCCGAGGAAGAGGCCCGCCTGGCCCGCAACAAGCAGTTGTACCGCCAGCGCCTGCTTTCCCGGCTGTTCAATGCCGGACCTGGCACCCCACGTGAAGTCCAGGACCTTGCAGCGGCCCTCGAAGTGCAGGCCACCGGGACCTTCGAAGTGCTCGCAGTGACCTTGGACGCCGTATCCCAGGCCCAGCAGCAGTTCGAGTCCGACCACAGCATCTACATGTACGAGAACAGCGGAGTCCTGTATGTCTTCCGGCAGCAGCGGAAGGGGCTGACCTGGCGTCACGAACCGCCGGCCTTTCCTGCCGGGTACGTACCGGGAGTGGAGGGACTGGATGCCGTTCCCTCCGCTGCGGCTTCGGCACTTGTGCTGGCACAGCAGAAGCGCCGCGGCACCCGGCTGGCCACGATGGAGGACGCATGGATGGGAATCGCCAGCGGCCTCCTGGAGCAGAAGTTTCCAGGCTTTTCCACCTCCATAAAGAACGCTCTGGACAAGTGCACGCCCGTCGAACGCCAACGCCTGCTGGAGGTGGCACGCAGCTATGGGCGGACCGGATCCATCAAAGAAACGTCGGAGGAGCTGTTCTGCCACCGCAACACCGTAGTGAACCGCCTCCACAGCCTTCACGAGGCGATCGGCCTTGACCTCACAGTGCCGGGCGAGGCCGCGCGGGCACTCATCGCCCTCAGCCGCTACAGCGAGTTCACCGACTAGTTTGTGAAAATGCCTAAGAAAGGGGCCGAAAGTGGGTGGAAATTATCATTGTTTAGGGCGTTATCACTCACCTACTCTCGAATAATCACCGCAGCAGTGCAGGCCATCGCCCTTCGCCCGCCGCGGGACCCGAGATGCAAGAACTCAACCCCGCTCGAAAGGGCCCACGCAGTGACCACCTCAAATTCACTTTCCCCCGCCGCAGGTGCTCCTCCGGTGATCTCCGGCAAGGACGCAGGAAAGATTGCCCGTGCCGCCTTCGTCGGGACCGCGCTGGAGTGGTACGACTACTACCTCTTCGGCACGGCTGCGGCGCTGGTCTTCAACCGGCTGTTCTTCACCAATATGGACCCCACCGCGGCGCTGCTGGCCTCCTTTGCCACGTTCGGCGTCGGCTTCGCAGCCCGTCCGATCGGGGCCATGATCTTTGGCTACATCGGCGACCGTTACGGACGCCGGCCCGCGCTGCTGATGACCATCGTCATGATCGGCGCGGCCACGGCCTTCATCGGCCTGTTGCCCGATTTCGGCAGCATCGGCCTGGCGGCGCCCATCCTGCTCGCCGTCTTGCGGCTTGTCCAGGGCCTGGCTGTCGGCGGTGAATGGGGCGGTGCGGTAACCATGGCCGTCGAGCATGCCCCCGTTGAAAAGCGGGGCCGGTACGCCGCCTTGGTACAGGTCGGTTCGCCGGTGGCTACGCTGCTGGCCTCGGGCGCCTTCTCGCTCGTCCTCCTATTCCCGTCGGAAGCTTTTGACGCCTGGGGCTGGCGGATTCCATTCCTGCTGGCTTTCCCCATGCTCGGCATCGCGCTCTGGATCCGCCTCAAGGTGGAAGAATCCCCCATCTTCAAGGATCTGCTCGCCCAGGGTGAAACGTCCAAGGTTCCGGCGTTCGAGGTCTTCCGCCACGCCTCCGGCCGCTTGCTCGTGGCCGTACTCGCGGCCCTCCTCGGCGTGGGTGGCTTCTACATGATCACCACCTTCGCGGTGAGCTACGGGTCCAACACCCTGAAGGTGGACCGGAACGTCATGGTCAACGCAACACTGGTTGCCGCCGTGGCCCAGATCGGAGTCACGTTCCTCATGGGCCGGCTCGCAGAGAAGATCGGGCCGGGCAAGGTCACCATGTGGGGCGGTATCGTCAGCGCCGTCGCCGCTTTCCCCCTCTTCGCCATGATTGACACGAAATCCCCACTGCTGATTACGCTGGCAATCACCGTCGGGATCATGCTTATAGCGGTGGCGTACGCCGTCAACGGTGCCCTGCTGACCGAGCTGTTCCCGCCGAAGCTGCGCTACTCCGGTGTGGCCCTGGGCTATAACATCGCAGGTGCCACCAGTGGATTCATGCCCTTGCTGGCCACGGCAATGCTGGGCGTCTCCGGTAACCAGTCGTGGGGTGCGGCCCTGATCCTGGCGATCATCTCCCTGCTCACCGCCGTCGGCGGGTTCTTCGGCGAGCGCCTGCGGGTCCAGGACAAGAAGCTTGTCGCCGGCAGCTAGGGCCGGCCGCAGACAGTAGCCCAAGCTTTACCCTCTTTCGAATGCTCAACCACCAGAACGGGGAGCCGTCCACCGGACGGCTCCCCGTTTCGTTAGGAGACAAAATTGCTCAGTGACGACCAAACACTCCGCATCCTGGAGGCCGTCGACGCCGCCTTCGATGCCCAGCTGACCTTCACCCAGGACCTGGTCAAGCACCCGTCGCTGCGCACCCGGGAGGGCAGCGCCCAGGACCTGATGCATGCGGCCATGGCAGGCCGTGGCCTGGAGATGGACCGGTGGGAGCTGGACGCCGATGACCTGTCCGCCCATGAGGGCTACGGGCCCACAACGGTTTCCTATGCGGGCATGACCAACGTGGTTGGCACGTACCGTCCAGCCTCCGAGCAGGGCCGATCCCTTATCCTTAACGGCCACATCGACGTCGTCCCCGAGGGTCCGTCCGAGTCCTGGTCCCGCTACCCTTGGGACGCCCCCATCATCGACGGATGGATGTATGGCCGCGGCGCCGGAGACATGAAAGCAGGTCTCGCAGCCAACCTCTTCGCCTTCGACGCTGTCCGCGCGGCGGGGTTCGAGCCCGCCGGCCGCATCCACTTCCAGTCCGTCGTCGAGGAGGAATGCACAGGCAACGGCTCCCTGTCCGCACTGATGCGCGGCTATCGTGCCGACGCCGTCATCATCCCCGAACCAGAAGAAGACATGCTGGTGCGCGCCAACGTCGGCGTGCTCTGGTTCAGGGTCAGGGTCACCGGGAATCCGACCCATCCCCGTGAGATGGGCACCGGCTTCAACGCCATCGACGCAGCGTATACGGCAATCTCTGCGCTGCGGGAGGTCGAAGAGAAGTGGAATGCGGACCGCGGACAGCACCGCTACTTCGAAGACCTGGACCACCCCATCAACTTCAACTTCGGCGGCATCCAGGGCGGGGACTGGCCCTCCAGCGTCCCGGCCTGGTGCGAGTTCGACGTGCGCGCGGCAATATATCCCGGCATCCCCGCGGAGCAGGCATGGGCTGAACTTCAGGACTGCCTTGCCTCCCTGGGCCGGGGACCCGACCCGATCAACGCGGTCGGAGTGAAGACAGGTTTCTTCTCCGAGGGCTATGCGCTGGAGCCCGGAAGCGAAGCAGAGGCCATGCTGGAGCGCACCCATGAGCAGGTGTTCGGCAGTGAACTGCAAAGCTTCACCACGCCGGGCTACCTCGACGGCCGGGTCTTCACGCTCTATGCCGATACGCCGGCGCTGGTCTACGGCCCCGTTTCAGAGTCGATCCACGGGTTCGACGAGCGGGTCTCGGTCGAATCCATCCGCCGGATCACCAAGAGCATCGCCCTGTTCATCGCCGGCTGGTGCGGCATCCACGAACAGCCCGGGGTCCATTCGGAGCCCTGAGCAGCGCCAGCCATGGGTACGCTACTTCTACAACGAGCGAAACCACTCAACGAAATGGACGGAACCACATGCACGCCGTGCTCGAATACACCTACGAGGACAACTACCTTCAGACCCGCGGACAATACCGTTCAGACCACCTCAAGGCGGGCTGGGAAGCAGTGGAACGCGGCGAGCTTCTGCTGGGCGGGGCCGTTGGTGACGGACCCTTCACCGGGTTGCTGATCTTCACCGGCGAGAACGCACTCGAGGCGGCAAAGGCCTTTGCAGCCGCCGATCCCTACGTCAAAGCCGGCGTCGTGACGTCCTGGACCGCCCGCCCCTGGACAACGGTGCTAGGAAAAGAGGCGGCCACCCCCGTCCACCCCTGAATCCTCCGCAATCCGCTTGATAGCGGCGAGCGTTTTCGGAATGCCGTCCAGCGCCTGCTGGGTGCGGTCGGCGATCTGGGCGTCAGCCGCCTCACCGTACTTCTCCTTGAACATGGCTATTCCCTCCGGCAGGAATTCCCACGACTCGCTCAGGATGGTTCCGTCGGCTGCGGGGGTGAGCGTGAAGCCCCAGCGGACGAATTTGCCGCCCACCACCCAGGCGAACTCGCGGCCGCGTTCGGCAGCCACCACCTGCGAGCGGGTCTCCCAGGTCCGGTTCGGGAGCTCGTTATGCCCGGTGAACCAGGCGCCGGGTTGGCCAGCGCTGTCCTGATCGTCCCACCAGCACGACGTGCAGACCGGGCTCCACTCACCGGTGCGGGTGACATCGGAGACCAGGTTGTAGAGGGTCTCGGCTGATGCCTTGATGGTGATGGATTCCTGGAATTGGCGGATGCTGCTCTCATTCATGGGTCCATCCTTACAGACGGTTACTTCTTCCGACGGCGGCTGCCCCTGATCGGGGAAGTTCAGCAAAAACTCGGTAAAACCTGGGACATCCGCGCCCACCCGGCCTATACGATTTCCTGGATGACCGGGATCTGGGGCTTCCGGCGAACAAAACAGGGGGGATCTATGCCGGAACTCAGCCGCATCTATTGGACCCGGCAGGGGCTTCGCTTGGCGTATTCAGCGGTGATGGTTTGGCTCGCTGTCGCGGTGATGTCAGCGCTCATGTCGAAGGCAGCTCCGGCTGCGGGAGCGTCCTCCGCCGCCGGGGTGTTGCGCAGCCTGTTCGACGGCGTCGTCGCCGCGGTCACTGTCCCCGGCGTGGCCGCCGTCGTTCTTGGCATTGCGGCCGCCATCATCAGCAGCCGGGACCTACGACGCCGGGATCCCGTGCGGCGCTTCACCCGCCAGCAGCGCCGCGAAGGGATGGCCCGCGCTGGCGGGCTATGCGAGCTGGAAGCCGGGTTTGGGCGTCGCTGCGGCCGCCCGGCCGAGCACGGCGACCACTTTTACCCGTGGTCCAAGGGCGGTTCCACCAGTCTGCAGAACTTCGTGGCGGCCTGCGCCAGGTGCAACCGAGCCAAACGTGCCAGAATCCCGTCTCCGGGCCAGCAGCACCGGATGGAACGACGACGGCGTGAGTACCTGCCGCCGTCGTCCTCCGTCAGCGTGGGCGAACGGCAGCCGCTGCCCTGAGGCAGTTGGCGTGCGGGCTACGGCCCGCTCTCCGCAGCCTTGGCGAGCGTGAATATGCCATATCGCATCGCACCGGTGCGGTAGGCCAGGATCAGGCGGGGAATGCCCAGGAACGAGTTGCGGTTGCGTGAGCCAAGGGCGAGGCGCCGCGTTTCGCCGTCGGTGAGCAACAACTTCACGAGTCGGCCGGCGCAGATCGGCCAGGTCCGGGCGACGCGGCTGCTGACATCCTCATAGCCGGTGACCGTAAAGCCCGCCGCCCTTGCCATCGCCTCGTACTCCTCGCGCGTGCCCATCGAGGGCAGGCGCCCTTCGCGGCAGATCGGCTCCAGCAGGTGGCGGACCTTCCACCCGCTGGCATCGGTCTCGGCGAGCCACGCGCAGATGACGAAGCGGCCGCCGGGTGACAGCACGCGGTGTGCCTCGGCGAAGAACCTGGGTTTATCGACCATGTGCTCGCTCGACTCGATTGCCCAGGCCGCGTCGGCCGAGGCGTCGTCAAGGCCGTTGGCGAGCCAGTCGCGGACCTGGATGTCCACGTCCGGTATGGGATGCGCAGCGGCGTAGCGGGCCTGCTCAGCGGACAGCGTGAAGCCGGTGACCCGGACACCTCGTGTCACTGCGAGCCACCTCGCTGTGGAGCCGTAACCGCAGCCGATGTCGAGGCACGCCTGGCCCGGCATCAGCCCCAGCCGGTCGCCAACTGTTTCGACCAGCGCCTCGACGGCCTCGCCGGGTGTCTCATGGCCGGTCACCCAGAGGCCGTGATGGACATGCTCGCCCCAGACCCGGCGATAGATGGGGTCTAGCTCGTCGTAGTGATCCGCCACCGCCACGGCGTTCTGGGAGATATCGGGGACGATCACGCCACGACCCTACAACGGGCTCCACGCCGCCGGAAG
Organism: Arthrobacter sp. NicSoilB11; assembly: GCF_019977375.1. NCBI lineage: Bacteria > Bacillati > Actinomycetota > Actinomycetes > Micrococcales > Micrococcaceae > Arthrobacter > Arthrobacter sp. NicSoilB11. The sequence goes on along the minus strand of NZ_AP024657.1, from coordinate 1,184,921 downwards.
GGTCAACAACCTAGCGCCCCGACCACTCTGCAGGCGTTAACCCGGCCATGGGCCCAGTCCTTCCCGATGTCGCCAACCGCGTCGGTGGTGGATTCGACCTTGGCGCGGATGTCCGAGGTGGTGCCGCCGGGGTTGGCACTGCGGGCGAGCGCGGCCACCGCGGCGACAACAGGCGAGGACATCGAGGTGCCGCTGCCGATGTCATACCCCTGGGAACGGTTGTACTCCCTGGCAAGGGTAAACCGGTGGTTGGGGAAGGTGGAGTAAACGCTGACCCCCGGCGCTGCCACGTCCACCCACGTGCCATAGGTGGAGAATGTCGCCTTCGTGTCGTTGTTGTCGGTTGCGCCCACGGCAATGACGTTGGGGTACGCGGCCGGGTAATTCATGGAGGTGTTCCCACCGTTGCCGGCCGCAGCAACCAGCACCACACCCGCGTTCCAGGCATTATTGACCGCAGTTTCCAGGGTGGTTGACGCGCCGACCGCCAGGCTCATGTTGATGACCTTCGCGCCGTTCTTGACGGCCCAGTTGATGCCGTTCGCCAGGCCTGAGCTTGATCCCATCCCCGTGTCGCTGAGGATTTTCCCGGCCAGGATGCTGCATCCCGGGCACACGCCGGCCACGCCCATGCCGTTGTTGGCGGTGGCGGCAACGATTCCGGCGACGTGGGTTCCGTGGCCGTAGTTGTCGTCGTTGCTCCTGGACGTGGTGAAGTTGGTCCGCGCCACGACCTTCGGGTTGATGTCGGGATTGTCCATCGCGACGCCGGAATCCAGGACAGCCACCCGGATCCCGGTACCTGTGGTGACGGTCCAGGCTTCGACCGCGTCCACGTCCGCGTCAGGTTTGCCCTTGCCTACGGTCACGGTACCGGCAGTGTTCGTGAATGACTGGCCTGTGTTTTGCAGCGCGTACTGGCTGGGGAAGTAGGTGTCGTCCGAGGCCGGAGTGACCACATAGTCCGGTTCGGCGTATTCCACCGCGGGGTTCCGGCCCAGCGCTTCGACCAGCTGCAGCTCCTTCCCTGCCGGCACGGTGATCAGGTGCGCGCCGGTGCTGCCGACGTCGGGCCCGTCGGTCAGCCCGTGCGATCTGAGGGCGCCTGCGGCGGCGGCATTGTCGCGGAACTTGACCAGGATCTGCCCTGCAGTGATGGCAGGGTCGGCCGCGGCGTTGCCGGGGACCACACCGCCCAGAAAGGAGCCAATAACCAGGAGAAGGGCGGCGAAGCTCGCCAGCACAAGCTTTTTCATGGGCTTATCTTCCGCGCGCGTGGCCCGGCTGGATAGGGGGAAAGCCCCTTGATATTTTCCCGGCCACCCGGGCTGTGGCCAGCAGGCAGGGCAGGAAGGACGACGGCGGCACTTGCGTATCGCCGTCGTCGTTCCTTCCAGCCCTGCGTCCGCCCGCCCTACGGGGCTGTTCGACGACCGTGGCGTGTCCGCTCAGCGGGCCTTCGCCTTGGTCACGGTGATTGTGATGCGGTCCGTAACCGCATGGGGGCTGACACCGTTGGCGGCGGTCACCCTGAACGTGAACTTGCCGGCCTTGGCCGGGGTGCCGGACAGGACACCCGTGGCCGCATCCAGGCTCAGGCCTGCAGGCAGTGCACCGGAGGACACGTGGAAGGAGGGGGCGGGGGCAGCCGTGGCGGCGAACGTGTAGCTGTAGGCGGTCCGCGTGTTCGCCTTGGTGGGCGGTGTGGCCGCGGTGAACACCGGCGGTGCTGCGTCCACGGTGATGACCGATACCGTGTTGGAAACGGTGTTGACGACGTAGGCGGCCGACCCGTCCGGGGACACGGCAACACCGGTCGGATGCGTCCCGACCGTGACGGCGGAGGTCACCGTCCCCGAGGCCACGTCGATGACGGACACCGTGTCGGCACCGGAGTTGGTGACGTAGGCCGCCGACCCGTCCGGGGCGACCGCAACACTGTCCGGGGCAAACCCGACCGGGATGGTGGAGGTCGCCGTACCCGACGCAACGTCGATGACCGATACGGAGTCGCCCTCGTTGTTGGCGACGTAGGCTTTTGACCCGTCCGGGGTGAACGCCACGCCCGTGGGAGATGACCCGACCGGGATCGTGGAGGTCCACGTGCCCGAGGCGACATCAATGACCGACACCATGTTGGAGTCCTGCCCGTTGGTGACGTAGGCCTTGGACCCGTCCGGGGCGAACGCGACGGCATTCGGAAGCGGCCCCACCGGGATCGCGGAATCCACCGTGCCCGAGGCCACATCGATGACCGACACCGTGCCTGAACCGCTGCCGCCGCTGGTGACATAGGCCGTCGCCCCGTCGGGGGCAAACGCAACGGCGAACGGAGCCGCCCCGACAGGGATCGCGGAAGCCACCGTGCCCGACGCGACATCGATGACCGACACCATGTCGGAATCCCCGCTGGTGACGTAAACAATCGACCCGTCCGGGGCCACCGCAACACCCAGCGGAGACGGCCCGACCGGGATCGTGGAAGCCACCGTGCCCGACGCGACATCAATGACCGACACCGTGCCGGCTTCCCAGTTGGTGACGTAGGCTTTCGATCCGTCCGGGGTGAACGCGGCGTCCCTGGGGCTTGAGCCGACCGGAATGGTGGAGGTCACCGTGGCTGCAGCGGTTGCAGGGATAGTGCCCGCCAGGATGAGGGCCGCCAGGATCGTCCCGATAAGTGCCACACTCCGGCCGCGAAGGCGGGCAGCGGATGAAGGTGAACCCTGGTATCGCCCGGACCCTGTGCTCAGTAGCTGCATCACGTTTCCCCCATTTCGAGAGCAAATCCTGTTGTGGCGCGGGCGTTGCGGCCCGGACGAAGATCACCTGCTCAAGCCGGAGTCTATAGACCGGGCAACCCCAAGGTCACCGTTGGCCGGTACCTGTCTTTTGGGCTGCAACTACCTGTTTCGCTCCGCTTGGGAGGGCCGTTTAGTGTCACGTAAGCGGGGTGATGGGGGTTACGGAGAACGGTTCGGCCAGCAGTGACTGCACCCCTTTCACGAATTCCTTTACGTGGTCTTCTTCGTTGTGGGCGGCGAGGTCGGCGCGGCGGGCCCATCCCTCAAAAAGGATGAAAGTACCTGGCCTTTGACCATCGGAGAAGACGGTGTATTCCAGGCATCCGGCGTCTTTTCGGCTCGCGGACTGAAGCCCCATGAGTGCTTCATGAAGCGCGGCTTCGCGCCCTGCTTTTGCGGTGAACACTGGCATTAGCCAGGCTTGCGCTTCTACCTGGCTGACCGTTGTCTGTCCCAATTTTTACCTCCTGGGGTGCTCCTGTGCCGGCAGGAGGGGCGGCATGGCCGCCGCCCCTCCCTTTTGGTCATGCGTCGATCTGCGGAACCTCGACCCACGCTTCTTTTGCAGCGGACTCGACGATTGCGTCATCGATGAGGGCCACCTGGTAGCCGTCGGCGAAGCTCGGGCTGACGCTGCCGCCTTCCGCAATGGCGTTGAAGAAGTCGTGCGCCTCGATGATCTTCGTTTCGCCGTATCCAATGCCGAGGGCAGGGATGGGCCAGAGTCCTTCTCCGTAGGGGTGTGCGGGCCCGGTGTAAACGGTGCGGAATCCCCGGCGGTCACCCGGGTCGGATGCAAAGCAGACCTGCAGTTCATCCCGCCGCTCGTAGTTGAAGACGATGCTTCCTTCGGTCCCGTGGATTTCAAAGGTGATGTAGTTGTTCCGTCCGTGGGCATTGCGCGTTGCTTCCACCGAACCCACAGCGCCGTTGGCGAAGCGGATCATGGTCATGACCTCGTCGTCCACATCAACCTGGCCGCGTGGGCCTTCACCGCCGCGTACGGAGCCGAGCGCGTCGGCGCCACCGGTCTGCAGCGGCCTCTCGGGGATCCAGGTGGACAGGAGGGCATTGACGGCGCTGAACTCGCCGACCAGGTAGCGCGCCATGTCAATGACGTGCGTTGCGATGTCGCCGAGGGCGCCGGAACCTGCGATGGATTTCTGGAAGCGCCAGGACAGCGGGGAGTTGGGGTCGGCGCTCCAGTCCTGCAGGTAGGTGCCACGGAAGTTGAGGATTTGTCCGATTGCCCCTTCTTCGATGTATTTCTTTGCCAGCGCGACGGCGGGCGTGCGCCGGTAGTTGAAGGCGACCATGTGGACAATGTTCTTGTCTTTGACCGCGTCGTACATCGCTTTGGATTCTTCGCCCGTACGCGCCAGGGGCTTTTCGCAGATGATGTGCTTCCCTGCTTCGGCGGCGGCGATGGCAATCTCGGCGTGGAGGTGGTTGGGCGTGGCGATGTCCACCACGTGGATGTCCGGATCGTCGATGATGCTGCGCCAGTCCGCTGTGGAGTTCTCGAACCCGAAGCGGCGGGCCGCCTCCGCCGCGAGATCCGGGTTGGCTTCCGCAATGACTTTTCGGACCGGCATGGCTGGTGCGGGCCAGAAAAACATGGGCATGGCGGCGTAAGCCAGCGAGTGGGCCTTGCCCATGAAGCCGCCTCCGATGAGGCCGACGTTGAGGTTCTGCATGTGAATCGTGTTCCTTCCGGAAGGCGGGGCAGTTGCCGTCTGGGGCAGTCCCCGCGGTTGAAAAATTAGTGAGAGAGGAGCTTTTCGAGGTACTTCTTGCTGAGGGCCGCGGCTTCCCGGGGGTCACCGTCGTAGTTGTCGAGTTCGACCATGAGCCAGCTGTCATAGCCGCTCTCGCGGATGGCTGCGATGATGTCGGGGAAGTCGAGCTCGCCCTGTCCAAGCGGCAGGAAATTGAAAGGGTCCTTCTGGAAGTCCTTGAGGTGGACGTGCCGGATCCTGTCGGGGTACTTCCGGATGACTGCGGCCGGGTCCGCTCCTCCGGCTGCAAGGTGTGCGGTGTCCGGGCAGAAGCCGATCCGGGTGAGCGGCATGAGCCTGTCCAGTTCTTCCGGGCTTTCCACAATGGTGCTCAGGTGCGGGTGATAGCTTGCCGACAGGCCGAAGCTTTCCGCGATGTCCGTCACGCTGTCCAGAGCTTCGCCGAGGCGGTGGTAGTCCTCGTCAGTGGTTCCGGCGGCGCGGCGTGCCCCGCCTCCTACCACGAGCCGTTCTGCTCCAAAGGTGGCAGCCAATTCGGCGGCACGGTGGATCCGGTGCAGCTCGTCCGGAAGTATGTCGGCGTAGATGAAGTTCGCCCCGGTATAGACGCTGGTCAGCTCGATGCTGTTGCCGCTCAAGATCTCCTTAAGTTCTTCGGGCTTGTCGGCGTATTCGGCCAGGTTGCCGTCAAACATTTCAACACCCTGGTATCCGACTGATGCGATGTCCTGGACGGCGTCCCGCATGGACCCATGGGCCATGTAGAAGAGGTCCTTCACGCTCGTCACGCCTTGCGGGTGGCCGACCACGCCGCCCCAGGTGATGGAACAGTAACCGAGTTTCATTGCTTCTGCCTTTCAGCTGCCGGGGAAGATCTGAGTGATCCGATGAGGTTGTCTGTGTGGGGAACGTCGACCCACCGCTGCTGGGCAGCCGAGGCTACGACCGCCTCGGTAAGGAGTGCTGCGCGTAGTCCGTCGCGGAAGGTGGGCAGGCCAGCGGGTTCCTGACCGTGGACAGCCGCGTAGACGTCTGCGACGAAGGCGTTGAAACTGTCCTGGTATCCCTGCGGGTGGCCCGGCGGAAGTTTGGCGTACCGCCGGCCGCCCGGGGTGGTGAGTGTTTGCGGGCCGACAGGGATCTCCGAGCGTGAGTCGATGCGGCCCACGTGCAGGGTGTCCGGCTGTTCCTGGTTGAAGCTGAATGATGCTTCGGTTCCGTCGAAAGAGAACCAGAGGCGGTTCTTCCTGCCGGGACTGACCTGGCTGACCACCAAAGACCCTGTGGCACCCTTGTCCGTCTCGAACAGGAGCGTGGCGCCGTCCTCCGTGGCAACGGAGGACAACTGCCCGCCGGTTTCGCGCTGGTCGTGGGCCCGGCTGGTCCTCGCCACGAGCCTGGTGATTCTGTGCCCGGTGGTGAATTCCATGAGGTCGCACCAGTGGACGCCGATGTCACCGAAAGCCCTGGAGGCTCCTCCGATGGTTGAATCCACCCGCCAGTTGGTGGATTCTGCGCCGGCCAGCCAATCCTGCAGGTACGAGCCGTGCAGGAGCCACAGGTTGCCCGCGTCGCCGCGTCCGATGCGGTCGCGTGCCTCGCGGACAGCCGGATAAAACCGGTACACGAACGGCACACCGGTGACCACGCCGGCCTGGTCTGCGAGGGCTTGCAGCTCCAGGGCATCATCCACGCTGGTGGCCAGGGGCTTCTCGCAGATCACTGCTTTTCCTGCCGCAATGGCCTTGCGTGCCAGGTCGGCGTGGGTGGCGTTCGGGGTGCAGATGTGGACCACGTCCACGTCTGCTCGTGCGATCAGCGCTTCCGGGGATTCGGCTGCGAAGCGGGCACCGAGCGCGGATGCCGCGGCTTCGGCAGAAGCCTGGGTGCGTCCGGCGACTGCAATGACGTCACCGCCGGCTGCACGTACAGCGTGGGCGTGGACGGAACCCATGAAGCCTGTTCCGATAATTCCGGCGCGCAGTTGGGAAGACACGGGTGCTACTTCTTCCGGGCCAGTGCGACGGCCAGGATGATGATTGCGCCGCGGACCACCTGCTGCTGGCTGCTGTCCAGGCCGGCCAGGATCAGTCCATTGTTGATCAGGCCGATCAGAAGGGCGCCAAAGAGCGTTCCGATGATGGAGCCGAATCCGCCGAAGAGGCTGGTACCGCCCAGGATGACGGCGGCGATCGCGGAGAGCTCATCGCCCGATCCCCACTGGAACCGGCCGGACTGGAGGCGGCCGGCGTACAGCATGCCGGCAACGCTGGCCACCATACCCGAGATGAGTAGCACCTGGAATTTGATGCGCTTGGTGTTGATGCCGGTGAACTCGGCAGCGTTGCGGTTACCGCCCGTTGCGAGGACCTGGCGGCCGAACCTGGTGCGGTTCAGGACGACGGCGCCGATGGCGACGAAGATTGCGCTCCAGACCACCAGGCCGGGCACCGGGCCAAAGTCTCCGGACCCGAACAGCGTGTTGAAGGTGTCGTCCAGGATCGGCTGCGGGGCCGAGGCTGTGATCCACTGCGCCACACCGACGGCGATGCCCAGCATGCCCAGTGTCACCAGGAAGGAAGGGATACCCAGGAGACTGACGAGTGCACCGTTGACGGAGCCCACCACGAGTCCGACGGCGAGGCCCGCGAGGATGCCCGGGACCAGGCCCCATTGTGCCAGGGCCATGGCCGTGCAGACGCTGGAAAGGCCTGCCACGGAGCCCACGCTCAGGTCGATTTCCGCGCACGAGATGACGTACGTCATTCCGACGGCGATGACCGTGATGGTGGCCGTCTGCCGGAAGATGTTGAGGAGGTTCTGCGGGGACAGGAAGCCCTGGTCCCGCAGCAGGACGGCGAAGAAGATAAAGACGACGACGAAGCCGATGTAGATGACGTAGCGCCGCCAGTCCAGCTCTTTCAGCATGGACCCGAAATTGCGGCTTACCGCGGCCTCGCGCGGGGTGATGGTGTTTGCGTTGCTCACTGGTCAGACTCCCTGGACTGCAAGTTGAAGATATTCCTCGTCAGCGATCTCGCTGCGGGGGATGTCACGGATGACGGAGCCGTCCTTGAGGACGAGGACGCGGTCACTGACCGCGAGTAGTTCGGGGTACTCGGACGAGATGACGATGACGGCCTTGCCGGCACTGGCGAGTTCGCGGATCATGTCCAGGATTTCGCTCTTGGTGCCGATGTCGACGCCGGCCGTCGGTTCATCGAGGATGAGGATGTCCGGGTTGGTGCCCAGCCATTTGGCGATGACCACCTTTTGCTGGTTGCCACCGGAGAGCAGCCGCACAGGACGGTGGGGGTGGGCCACCTTGACCGCGAACTTCTTGATCAGGGATGAGGACAACTCCTTGCCCTTGGCACCGTCCAGCAGCGGTCCCCGCTGAATCTGGCCCAGCAGCGGCAGCAGGAGGTTGTCGCGGACCGAGTGGTCCAGGACCAGGCCCTGCGCCCGCCGGTCCTCGGGGATGAGGGCAATGCCGGCGTCGATGGCCTGCTGCGGTGAGGCTAGGGTGCTTTTCTTCCCCCTGATGAGGATGTCACCGCTGTCACGCCGGTCGATGCCGAACAGGGCGCGCGCAAGTTCGGTGCGCCCGCTTCCCATGAGCCCTGCCAGCCCAAGGATTTCGCCGGGCCGAAGCGTGAAGGAGATGTCCTTCACCCGCCGCCCGACGTTCAGGCCTCGGACCTCCAGCAGGGGTGCTCCCCCATGGGCCACATCCGCCCGCTCGCGGTAGGCAAGTTGGCCTTCGATTTTCTTGCCAACGATGCCTTCGACGATCTGTTCGGGCGTCACCGCGCTTAAGGGTTCGGTCAGGAGCCGGCGGCCGTCACGGAGAATGGTGATCCGGTCCGCGAGCCGGTAGACCTCGTCCATCCGGTGGGAGATGTAGATGATGGAAATCCCGCGTTGCTTGAGCCGGTCAATGAGTTCGAAGAGCGCTTCGGACTCGTGCCGGGCAAGGCTGGCGGTGGGTTCATCCATGATCAGTACCTGGGCATTCTGCGAGAGTGCCTTGGCGATCTCGGTCAACTGCCAGTACGCGGTACCCAGCCGGGAGACCTCAGCCTGGGGGTCTACATCGACCTCCATGTCGGCGAAGATCTCCTTGGCCCGCCGGACCGAGGCCCTGTCGTCAATGAACCCGCCCGCACCGAGTGGCTCGGCGGCAAGGAAAATGTTCTGGGCCACGGTCAGGCTGGGTACCAGGCTGAATTCCTGGAAGACCATGCCTATGCCCGCTGCCTTGGCTTCCTGGATCGAGTTGATGACGGTGGGTTTCCCGCCGATGAGGATCTCACCCGCGTCCATCTGGTAAACGCCCTGGAGGATCTTCATGAGCGTGGATTTTCCGGCGCCGTTGCCGCCTGCCAAGGCGTGGACTTCGCCCTTCCGGACGTCGAAGCTGACGTCCTTCAGCACGGAGACGCCATTGAAGCCTTTGGAGATCGAACGCATTTCGACGGCATTGTCTGCGGTGTTCATTGTTGCCCTTTCGGGACCGCGCGGGGGCATTGCAGCTCCCGCACGGTCGGCTCTGGCTACTTCTTGTAGGACTCTTGGATGTCCTTGGGGGCGTCCTCGTGGTAGACCTGCTTCCAGGCTTCCAGGACGTTGGAGTGGTCAACCGGCAGTGCACTCAGCGCCACGTAGGCCGGTGCCTGCTTGCCGATGAGGGCGCCTGCGGCCAGCCGGGCCTCAGTGACACCCTGGTCGAAGGGAACCTGGGCGCCGAGCCCGACGACGAGCTGGTCTTTGGCCAGCGCAATGGCGACGTTCTTGCCGAGGTCCTCGGTGGCGATCTTCAAGTCCGGCCGGCCCGCGGCGCGGGCGGCAGCCATGACACCTTCGGCCGGGACATCCCATACCGCCCAGATGCCGGAGAGGTCGGCGTACTTGCTCAGCATGGCGTTTGCGGCTGCCTGCGCATCACCGGCGAAGTCCGGACCGGCGATCCCCTTCTCTTCGACGATCTGGATCCCGGGGTATTCCTTGGTGATCGTTTCCTTGAAGCCCTGGTAACGCTGCTTGGTCACAAAGAAGTCAGCCTGGTGGAAAACAAGCCCGATTTTGCCCTTGCCGCCGATGGCCTTGGCCATCTGGTGTGCGGAGACGACGCCGTTTCCGTAGTTGTCGGCGGAAACGACCGAAACGTAGTCCTTGCCGGCGGTCAGTCCCTGGGGGATGTTGTCCATGAAGACGAGCTTGGTTCCGGCGGCAGCGGCCTTCTTGTAGGCCGAGGAGGTGGCCACGGGGTCGGTGGGGATGGACACAATGATGTTCGGGTTCTGTGTCATGACGGTCTCGATGTCCGAGACCTGCTTGTCCGGCTTGAAGTTGGCGTCCGTTGTCGCAATCACCTGGATGCCGAGCTTTTCGAACTCGCTCTTGAGGCCGTTGGTCTGGGCGTTGGCCCAGTCGTTGCCGCCGTAGTGCATCACGATGGCGGCTTTGGCATTGAGTGCCTTGATTTTTCCAATCTCTTCGGGCGTCAGGTCCGCAACGGAGGCCGGGGACGGAGTTTCGCCGTTGGGACCCTTGCTCATGACCTGTCCCTTGATCTTGTCTAGGGCCTGCTGGGCCTTCTCGGAAACGCCGGCATCAGGGGCATTGGAGGTGCCCGCTGCTGAACTGCTGCAGGATGCGACGGAAAGGGACAGAGCTGCGGCCAAGGCCACCAGGGGAAGCCTGCGGATCATCATTGTTCTCCAGTGCTTGTATGGAATGGGTGGTGTGGTTGTTTGAATCAGGCCAGCGCTATGGCGAGGGCAGGGGGAACCGGCGACAGGACAAGGCAGCCTGCGGCTGCGGCTGTGCGGACAGCGGCCGCCTTGTCGGAAGCCTTCACGAAGGCTTCCGCGTGGACCTTGTCTACGAAAAGTCCCAATGAACACGGCCCGTGGTGGGTTTGCACCCACCGCACCGCCTCCCCTGCCACCTTTGCCATGCCGCCGGCGGCCTGGACTACTGACCCCTGGATGGTCGTCAGTGACACAGGCGTGCCGGATTGGTCGAGGGAGACAACCAGGCTTGCCCACAGGGTGTTGTCATCGAATACGCCGATAACTGCCGAGGAACCGGCGGGGACAAAAGTGCGGACAGCTGCTGCGAGATCATCACGTGCTGCGCCCGTTAGCAGTACCTCAAGATGTGCCCACTGGGCTTCATCGACGTTCCGGAAGCTGGTCCCTGGATTGAGTGAAAGAGCGGCCGCGATTGTGTCGCTCATACCGCTCACTCTCTAGTCCAATTCTGCCTCGTGAACGTTTACGAAGCTTCCGTGAACGTTTACGGTAACCAGCGTAAACGCTAACGGAGCGCGTGTCAACGATCACATGGCAGGCTGGTGCGGGGGCAGGGACGTAAGCTTAAGCGGGCTCACAGCTGTCCCAGGCTCGGCTCGCACAGCGCAGGACAAGGAGAGGCATGGCAGGCATGGCAGTCCGCCGGGAGGGCAATGACGGGCCTCCCGCAGCGCCGTCGCGCAGGAAACCCACCATCAACGATGTGGCGCAGATGGCGGGCGTCTCCTTTGGCACTGTCTCGCGGGTCCTGAACGACGCGCCGGACGTCAGCGCCTCAACCCGCGAACGCGTTCTCCAGATCATCAAGGACATCGGCTACCGGCGGAACCGGGCAGCCACCGCACTGGTTACCAACCGCTCGACGTCCATCGGCATACTCTCCGACGGCTCGCCGCGGTTCGGCCCCGTGGGAACGCTGCTGGCGCTTGAAAACGTTGCGCGGAAGAAGGGCTTCGCCACAACGGTCATCAGCGTCGAGAAACCCTACGAAGAGTCTGTCCAGGACGCCCTCGACAGCCTGGACGACAGCGGCGTGGGAGGGATCATCGTCATCGCGCCGGTTGTGGATATGGCGGCAGCCGTCTGGAACGCCACATGCCGTGTACCGGTGGAGATGATCGCCGCCGGAGCCTCCTCGACTCCCAATGTCTTCACCTACTCGGAAAACCAGGAACTCGGCGCCAGGCTTGCCACCCAGCACCTCATAGACCTGGGCCATACGGACATCGCCCATATTGCCGGGTCCATGGACTGGTTCGATGGACGGGTCCGCAAGCGTGGCTGGGAAGCGGCACTGCGGGATGCGGGGCTGGAGCCGGGGCTGTGCATCGAAGGCGACTGGAGCCCCAAGTGGGCCTATGAAACGGGCCTCCGGCTGGTACGCGAGGGGAAGGTTCCGCAGGCCATTTTCGCCGCCAGTGACCACACTGCGCTGGGGCTGATCCGCGCTTTCACCGAAAACGGCATCCGGGTTCCGGACGATGTCAGCATCGTGGGATTCGACGACGTTGAGGGGTCTGACTATTTCCTGCCTCCCCTGACCACCGTGCGGCAGGACTTCAACGCGCTGGCGCTGATGAGCACCGAGGTGCTCATCGGCGCCATGGAGGGGCGGGACGTGGACCGCACGCCCATCCCGCCCACCCTGGTGGTGCGCAACAGCGCCCGCCAGGCAGCTCCCCACAAGTAGAAAGCTCGCAAAGGGAAGCCCGACGGCGGCACGTGCGTCCCGCCGTCGTCCTTCCTTCAATGCCCGGGGTCCGCCCGGCAGAACCTACGGGTGCACCAGCACCTTCACCGCCGTGTCCTTGTGGTTGATGAGGGTGTCAAAGCCCTGCTCCACCAGGTCCTCCAGCGCGATCCGGCCGGTGATGAACGGCTTGAGGTCCACCTTGCCCTCCTGCACCATCTTGATGACGGCGTGGGGTCGCGGACGTAGGCGATGGTGCCGCGCAGGTCAATCTTCTGACCTCGGGCGGTCCCAACATTCGGCCATCTGTGGCACCGCGGCGGCTACCTGCCGGCGCCCACAGAGCGGGACGCTTCAAATGAGCGAACACCTCTGCAAGCGTTTCTTTGCTGAAACGACGACGGTCGCTTTAACCTTTTTAGGTCGCGTCGAGGTTCATGCGCTCTAGCTCATCCAGCGTCTTTCCGGCAGCGTTCTTCCAGGAGGTCCTGCCGTTTATTGATCGACCCACCAGAGTAACGCCGGCGGCGGTGGGGCTATTGAACAAATGGTCCTTCAACAAGGTCAGCCGGTCACTCGTAATTTCAACAACTCCCTGCTCCTGAAGCTTTCGTCGCAGATTTACGATCCAAGCCTGACATCCGTTCGATTCCAAGGGACGGCCGTATGATCCGGCCTGCACCACCAGCCCCTCCGGGGTTAGAGTTCCCTTTCCCTCACATCCCGGACGGGTGAAGGAAAGGTAGTGCGCAGATGAAACGGCTGCTTGGAGCGGTACGAGGTTCGATTCGTGCTTTTGGAGCGGCTCCATCACGGGAAATCCGAGCGTCGTTAGGAGCACGGAGATGGTGTCCAGGTATTCGTTACAATCAGCCTCCAGTGGGGCCGGGGTGTGCCGGTTGGATGCGCCGTTACCGTTCATTAGCTTGAACCTATCGGCCCGGAGCGATTTGTCGATGGCCTGCCATTCCATGTACCCCACATGGGTGTCGGTCCAGGTATTGGTCAATGAGACGGCGACCAATGCCCGCTCCCAATAGTCCTTAGTCGCAGTGTGCTGCTTCAGCCGGCCGCCGACGTTTCCTGTTTGGCCGATGTAGCAAACCTCGGAGGCGTCCTCTGAGGCGCCGAAGAGAAAATAGAGACCGACTTGGGAGGCCTCCGGCATTTTGAGGAATTCGGTCAGTAGCGTTCGTGGGACGTCAAAGACGCGCACCGTGCGCGTAGTGATTTCAGCCATTCGGATGCCGGCTGGATCACCCTGGGGCAGATAGATCTGTATGGTTTGGGGACGGCTGATCAAGGTGTTTTCGTCTCACTTCGTATATAGGCTTGGGGGTCAGCAGAGAATCTTGCACCGCTAAGTAAGCATGGGAAACAGCCCATTTGACTGAGCGACGCCCTGGCAATCGGAATCCGTCCACGGACAAGGAGGTGCCCGGTGGTCGTCATGGCGCGTCGCCGGGGAAAGTCCAATCAAAATCGCGGGGACGTAGTTTCCCGTCGTCCGGATTGAAGGGAAGGATCCTGAACTCTCCCGCCTCAGGGTCCACTTCGTCGTCCACAATTTGCATTCCGGACCATACGCCCATCATGCAGAGTCCGGGATACAGGCGGGCGTGATCGACCTCGTTGCGCGTGACAATAACCGAGTTCCCTCTGCTCTGGGTGCCTTTCGCTTCAAGGTAGACTCGATCAGTACCTCTGACCGCTTCAGCGTCGTAGGGACGATCGTGTCGGGTATCTGTAACCGTCCAGCCAAGGTCTCGGTAGTACCGCATCAAACGATCCTGCGCAGCGTTCTCAATCGTCTTGCGGACCTCGGCGTCCATTTGTAGCCCTTGCCCTTCAGCACCGGGTAGATCCCCCGCCTCAGCTAGGTCCGCGTCTACCTCGCCCATCTCAGGGTCCGGGCCATACAGAATTGAGTTCCTGCTGCCAGGCGCGTAATCGACCTGCGTTCCGATCAGGGCATCGTGAATGGAATGTCCGGCCGGCAGGACGCGGCCTATGAGAGCCTTCTTTGGCGCCCGTGTGTTACCTGCCAGAATCTCGTGATTCGGGTTCTTGAGCTTCGCAACCAGCACGACCCGGCCTTGGTAGTTGAGCGCGGCCCAACGCTCATCTGAGATACTCTTCGCACTCAGAAACCAGTCACCCCGATTGTTGGCCCAGAGCTGCTCCGGTGTTGCGTCAGGGTCATAACCGTACCAATCACGTCCAAGCGGATCATCGCTCTCCGCCGTCGTTCGGTCGCTGAGCCTGATGTTGATAACCATGAATCGAGTATCGCCGATCGCGCTGGCCACTAGTGTGAACCCGCCGGCGTCTCGCCCGAGGAATATTAGGCTGACGTGTGCTCACACGGCCATGGGCGAGGTGCTTGACCCCGGCTTCAAAAATCAGAGACGCGTGCCGGGCGTCCGCCCGCCGGCCCCTACGGGTGCACCAGCACCTTCACCGCCGTGTCCTTGTGGTTGATGAGAGTGTCGAAGCCCTGCTCCACCAGGTCCTCCAGCGCGATCCGGCCGGTGATGAACGGCTTGAGGTCCACCTTGCCCTCCTGCACCATCCTGATCACGGCGGGGTGGTCGCGGACGTAGGCGATGGTGCCGCGCAGGTCGATCTCCTTGAGCACGATCTTCTGCATGTCCACGGTGGCGGGCGCGCCCCAGATGGACACGTTGACCACTACGGCGCCGGGCCGGACGGAGTCGAGCATGGTGTCCAGCACCGCGTTCACGCCGGCACATTCGAAGGCGACGTCCGCGCCCGTCCCGCCGGTGAGCTCCCGCACCCGCTCCGGCACGTCCTCCTTGCTGGGGTCCAGGACGTGGTCCGCCACGCCGCTGGAGGTGGCCTTTTCCTTGCGCGCCTGGGTGAGCTCGCTGATGATCGTGGTCACCCCCATACCTTTGAGAACCGCCGCGGTGAGCAGCCCGATGGGACCCGACCCGCCCACCAGCGCGGTGTCGCCCGCCTTCACGCCGCTACGCGCCACCGCGTGGTGCGCCACGGACAGCGGCTCGATCAGCGCCGCCTCATCGAGCGGAATGTCCCCGATAGGGTGCACCCACCGCTGGTCCACCACGATCTTCTCGCTCAGCCCTCCCCCGCCGCCGGACAGCCCGATGAAGCCCATTTGCCGGCAGAGGTGGTAGCTGCCCGCCTGGCACATGTCGCAGGTTCCGTCCACAAAATAGGGTTCGACGACGACGTTGTCCCCCTTCGCCAGGCCCGTCACCCCTTCGCCGACCTCGGAGACAGTCCCGGAGAATTCGTGTCCCAGGGTCACCGGGGATTGCTCGTGGGACAGCGGGTGCGGATGGCCCGGCGCCGGGCAGAAGATGGGCCCTTCGAGGTATTCGTGCAGGTCTGTGCCGCAGATGCCGCACCACGCGACGTCGATCTTCACCGCCCCGGCGCGGAGGTCCGGCTCCGGGATGTCCTCGATGCGGATGTCCTTGCGGGCGTGGAATCGTGCTGCCTTCATGGTGGGTTCTTCCTTTTAGCGGGTGTGGTGGCTGGGCTGCAGTTCGTAGACGGGCGTCTCCAGCCCTTCCATCCGGGCTTTGAGCTGCAGGGCCAGATAGGACGAGTAGTGCCGGCTCTGGTGCAGGTTGCCGCCGTGGATCCAGAGGTTGGGGACGTTGGTTGGTTTCCACATATTGCGCAGCTCCCCCTCCCACGGGCCAGGGTCTTTTGGAGTGTCTGAGCCGTATCCCCAGCACTTGCCAACGCGGTCCGCGATTTCGGGCGAGACCAGGTCCGCCAGCCACCCGTTCATGGACCCGTAGCCGGTGGCGTAGACAATGAGGTCGGCCTCCAGCTCGGTGCCGTCCGCCATCACCACGGCGTTGCCGGTGATCTTGGAAACCTGCCCGTTCTTCAGTTTCACCCGGCCGTCGATGATCAGCTGCGAGGCGCCGACGTCGATGTAGTAGCCGGAGCCTCGCCGCAGGTACTTCAGGAACAGGCCGGACCCGTCCACGCCGAAGTCTAGGTCGAAGCCGGCGGCCTCCAGCTGGGAGTAGAAGTCCGCGTCCCGCTTGGCCATCTCCTGGTACACGGGCACCTGCGCCTCGGGCAGGATGCGCATGGGAAGGGAAGCGAAGAGCAGGTCCGCCTTCTCGGTGGTGACGCCGTTGGCCAGCGCCTTCTCCGAGTACAGGTCCCCCAGCGCCAGGTCCATCAGGGATTCACTGCGGGCGATGTGGGTGGAGGAGCGCTGGACCATGGTGACGTTGGCGCCGTGCTCCCAAAGGTCCGCGCAGATATCGTGCGCGGAGTTGTTGGAGCCGATCACCACGGCTTTCTTCCCGGTCCAGTCCCCGCCGCCGGGGTGCTGGGAGGAGTGCCGCTGCTCCCCCAGGAAGGACTGCGCGCCGTCGAACGCGGGGATGTTCGGGTAGCCGGAGACGCCCAGGGCGAAGACGAGCTGCTTGGGTCGCAACGTCACTGCTGACCCGTTGCGAAGGACGCTGACCGCCCATTCCTGCGTGCCGTCGTCGTACTCCGCACCCACGCACTCGGTGCCGGACCAGTAGTTCAGCTCCATGATGCGGGTGTAGTGCTCCAGCCAGTCGCCGATCTTGTCCTTGGCGGCGAAGACGGGCCAGTCGTCCGGGAACTTCAGGTAGGGCAGGTGGTCGTACCAGACGGGGTCGTGCAGGTGCAGGGACTTGTAGCGGTTGCGCCAGGAGTCGCCCGGGTTCTCGTTCTTCTCGATCACGATGGTGGGCACTCCCAGCCGCCGCAGCCGCGCCGCGAGGCCGATGCCGCCCTGCCCGCCGCCGATGATCACGCAGTAGGGCTGCTCCTCGTAGCCCAGCCGCGCCTCCTGTTCCTCCTTAAGTTCCTTCCAGGAGCGGCGGCCGCGGACGATTTGGTGCGCCACGCCCTGCTCGCGGCGCGGGCCCTTCTTCTCCTCGAAGCCCTTCAGCTCCTGCATGGTGGTGAGCAGCGTCCAGCACTTGCCGTTCCGCAGCCGGAGGTGGCCGTAGCCGCGGGCAGCGCCGGTTTCGAACGAGATCCAGGCTTCCACGGTCCCGTCAGGCGCGGCGCTGCCGGTGGCGTCCTCCGCGAGCGCCCAGCCGGCGGGCTGAACATGGTCCAGCGTGGCTTCCAGCATCCGGCGGATGTCCGCCTTGCCTTCGAGCGTTTTCAGGTTCCAGGTGAATGCCACGAAGTCGCGCCAGTAGCTGTCCTCCTCGAAGAGGTCCAGCGCGGCGTCCACGTCGCGGCGCTGGAGCGCGCCGTCCAGGCTGGCCAGCCAGGTCTGCGCGGCGGCGGTGGGTGTTTCGGTCATCTCCACTCCTTTGTGTGCGGTCCCTCAGGTGGTCCGGGCGGCCCCGTCCCGCCGGGTCCCTGCGGTATGCTGGGGCGGGTGTGAGCTGCATCACTATTGGAACGCGGCGGGGGTAACAAGCGCGTTACACGGGCACTGCCGGCAAGGATGCCGGCGGTGAGGAGGAGACGGTGGACTACGGCCTGAGGTTTTCGGACCCGGCGAAGTACGCGCGTGCCCTTCGCCGCGCGCACGAGCTGGTCATTTCGGGTGTCCCGCGGCCGGAGATCCCCGTGCCGCTGGCGGAGTCGTGGCGGCGGTCGATGGCGCTGGGCATCAGCCCGGACCAGCACAGCCCGCGGCACCTGCACGATCCGTCCGAGGTGGTTCAGCTGCGGCGGGAGCACCGGCTGCAGCGGGTGATGCCGGCGCTGCAGGACCTGCTGGCCGACGATTCCAGTTCCGGCCGGCACCTGCTGGTGCTCACCGACGCCGGCGGTGAGATCCTGTGGCGGGTGGGCAGCCGGGAGGCGCTGCGCCGGGCGGACCGGCTGGAGTTCTCCGGGGGCGCGGACTGGTCCGAGGCGGGCATAGGCACCAACGCCATCAGCGAGGCACTGGTCAACGGCGGCCCGGTGCAGCTGTTCTCCGCCGAGCACCTGGTCCGCACCCACCACGACTGGGCGTGCACGGCGGCCCCACTCACGGATCCTTTGACGGGTGCGTTGCTGGGAGTGCTGGACGTGTCCGGGCCGCTGGACACCATCAGCGCGGACACTCTGCGGATGGTGCGGTGCGCGGTCCGGGTGGCGGAGTCGCTGCTGGGAACGTCCGACGGCGGCCCCTCCTTGGGTGTGTCGTCTTCCGTTCGTGCGTCGCGGCAGCGTCTCCTGCCTCGTGTTGCGGTGCAGCGGCTGGAGCTCCTGGGCGACAGACCCGCGGCGGTGTTTGCCGACGGGAGCCGGGTGCCTCTGACACTGCGCCGGGCAGAGATCCTGGCGCTGCTGGATTCACGGTCGCAAGGGTGGAGCGCCGAGGAACTGGCCTATGAACTTCATGGCGACGCGGGCACGCCGCAGGCCATCCGGACCGAAATGTTCCGGGTCCGGTCGATACTGGGCGACGCGGTGGAGTCGAACCCGTACCGGCTTGCTGCCGGCGTGGCCGGGTGTTCTGACTCGGGGCGGGTGCTGCGGCTGCTGCGTGAAGGGCAAGTGGCCGAGGCGCTGGAGGCGTACACCGCTCCCCTGCTCAGCCGGTCCGGCGTCCTGGCGGTGCAGCTGCTGCGGGACCAGCTGGATATGGCCGTGGGCTCGGCGGTGCGGGCCAGTGGGGATGCCGGACTGCTGATGCGGTGGTTGTCCACTGATATGGGTGCTCGGGATGTGGAGGCGGTGGAAGGCCTGGGCCGGCTGGTCGGTCCCCGGGATCCCCGATACTTAGCGTTTAGGCGTCCGCCGCCCTCGTATATTGAGTCATTCTAAACCGCTGGGCGGCCAGGGGGGTTACGACCTGTTGGTGGCCATGTACCACGACCAGGGGCACGGGCCGGTGAAGGTGCTGGGCATCGAGGCCGGCGTAAACATCACGGTGGGCCTGCCCGTGATCCGCACGTCAGTGGACCACGGCACCGCGTTCGACATCGCCGACAAGGCGATCCCCAATTCCCGTTCGATAGTGGAGGCGCTGCACCAGGCGGCGGAGATAGCCACCCGTCCGGCTGTGGCCGTGTAGGTCACCAGTTTGATTCGGGGCCGGAACTAGCATGGGTAGCACTGCCACCGCCATGCCCACTGGAAGGAGACCGGGAATGCTGAGCGCAAACGCGCGGCGCGAGGAGATCTACCACCTTGCCGTGACCACCGGCCTGGCCTCCGTGGAGGAACTCTCCGCCCGGTTCTAGGTGACAGCCTCCACCATCCGCCGCGACCTGGCGCTGCTGAACGGACAGGGCCGGCTGGCCCGCACCTACGGCGGTGCCATGGCACTGGGCGCCCACCCCGAGGCGTCGCTGCGGCAGCGCACCGGCGAGGCATTCGAGCAGAAACACGCCATCGCCCGCTGGGCGGCGGCCGTGATCCGGCCCGGGGAAAACATCCTGCTCGACGCCGGCTCCACAGTGGGCGCCCTGGCCCACGAGCTGCGCGGGTTCGAGAAGCTGTCCGTGACCACGCCGGGCATCAACACCATGCAGGAACTCGCCGAGTCCGAGGGCATCGAGGTGGACTGCCTGGGCGGCCGGCTGCGCAGCCTTTCGCAGAGTTTTGTGGGTCCGCTGGCGGAGGCGGCGCTGGAGCGGATGAGCTTTGACTGGCCAACTCGTCCAAGCTGGGGCTGCGGCCGTTCCACGCCTGGGTGCGGCTGGCGCTGCCGTGGACTTTGGTGACGGACGACGGCGCCTACCCGGCGCAGGTGCAGAAGTTCCGGGACGCGGGTGTTGCGGTAGAAGTGGCTGCGATTCGAGTAACGGTTAGTCGTTATCGACGGAACACGGCCGACGGACAGAGTCGCGTTCTTCCTGGCTCCGAAGAGACTCTCACCTGCTCGGAAAGAACATCCTCGACGTCGGCCCCACCGCGGGTGCCCTTGCCCACGAAACTGCAAGGTCCACCGCGGCGCATCCTCGTAGTGTCAAGCCTCGGTGGGAAGGCAGCTTTCATGGCCATATCAGTCCGGCAACTGCATCCAATTGCATAATGAGCGGATGCCGCGATTCGGCCTAGCTCGAGTGCTGTAACTTGTATAACACGACCCCATCCCGTCACCGCCGAATGACTGAACCTACCGCCCATTTAAGAGCCAGCAGGACGATATGACCGAGACCGATTTTTCCTACAAAGACGAAGCTGACGTTATTGTCGACGACGAAACTGAAGCTGACGACGCCGGCCTGTATGAAACACCTCCATCAAGCCTCCCCTATTTCGGTGCAGACTTCGATGTTGCAGGCCTTGTCAGGCGGCTGAATGATCACGATATATTGATACCTCGATTTGATCCTGACGAATCTGGCGACCTAACCATTGCGGGATTTCAGCGCCAGCGCGTGTGGACTTTACCTCGTATGGAGAAATTCATCGAGTCGCTGCTTCTAGGATGGCCTGTTCCGAGCATTTTCTTAGTGGTGGAACCTGACGGTCGGTACCTTGTATTGGATGGGCAACAACGCCTCACGACGTTGCAGAGTTTCTACAGCGGCAGCCTCCCTGATGGACGCGAATTTGCACTTCGAGATGTAGCTGAGGACTTTCAAGGCGCGACGTTTGAAACACTTTCGAGTGAGAGCAAACGTCGGCTAAACAACACTTTCATCCAGGCTGTAGTGATAGAACCAGCTGGCGAGGAAGGTCGCGACGCTGTATACCGTCTGTTCGGCCGACTGAATAGCGGTGGCGTATCACTAACGGCTCAAGAGATCCGCGTAGCCCTATACAGAGGCCCTTTGGTGGACTTCATCCGGGAACTGAACCACGATAAATCATGGCGGTACCTTTTTGGGGCCGCGCATAAAAAGCTCAAAGACCATGAGCTAGTTTTGCGCGCTCTGGCAATGGCCGAAGTACTTGGAAAGATCGCCGGTTCTTGGGATAACGAAGAATTACGACGTACTGCCTATAAGCCCCCAATGGCGCAATTTCTAAATGATTTTCTCGAGCGGCACGGATCTTTGAACGACATAGATACCGCCTCATTAGCAGCGGCCTTCAGCGCCAGTTGTGCTTTGTTAGTGGAAGCTAATGGACGTGATGGTTTAAAATACGCGGGCAGAGTAAATGCGGCGCATGTGGACGCCGTTTTAGGTACCTTGATCTTTGCACATGCGAGTGGACTACAGCTTAGCGCTGATAGCGTCAGGGAGGCGATCGTAACGCTGCGGGCCGACGAACACTACACTGACTGGGTCTCACGCAGTACGTCTCACCGTGACAGTGTGTACGGGAGGCTAAGGACAGCCTACTCTGTGTTATTGGGATAGAAATGCCACAGACTACTATCGCCCACCCCGCGGCATACTCCCTCTGGACACGTCTAGAATCAGAGTTCGAGCGCTACCATAAGGCCATCTCTTTCATACCGGTAGACCAGATGAGGCTGCAAGAGGATCTTCGCCGTTACTTATGCCTACGATGCGCTGGCTTTTTGGAACAACTCGTTTATGTGTGCGTTCACCTTTACCTCGACTCAACGGGCGGGGGCCCAAGCCGAGCTTTCGCCAAGTCATTCTTTTCTCATGCTCCAAATCTCAATGCGGAATCCTTCGCAAAGCTATTAGGCCGCTTCGGAGAAGATCATGCCGCCCGATTTGATGAGTTTTTAACGAGGCCGAGGCGCGACAGTTTGAACGACCTCTACTCTGTAAGGAATCCAATCGCTCACGGCGACGTCACGGGCGGGCAGAAGCTTGACCCCGAGCGCTACCGCCGACTGTGCGGGGAGATTTATCAGTGGCTGACGAGCGATCTGCTCACTCCCAGTGCCGTTTCCGTGAACCTCGCGCGAAACGCTGACGACTAGGAAAATACAACTCAAAACCTCGCAACAGCATGGGATTCATCGAGCAGGCGCGTAGAGATCCATCGCGGCCTCCCTTTTGAAGCTTGAAGCGCCCAGTGAAGTGATAGCCGCCTCCGGGGCCAAGCCGTCTAGGCGAATCGTATCCCACGCCAAGCCGACGAGCAGTCGTTCGTGCATCGGAGTTGGATTTTCTGTAGGCCTTCCTTGTACCCATACGCCCGGGCGATTTAGTGCTCATTGGTGAGGCAAAACGTGGGATTGACGGACGCGGGCAGCGGTCTCAATACGCGGACGCTCTCGCTGTTGATTGTCATGTACGCGCCGACGCACGCCGAGGCCGTTAGGCGTACAGGACAGGATGAGCTTGGTGCGGGGGTCATGCCCGCTGCCATGGCATCGAGGTCGTGACCCAACATCGCGTAGCGGTAGGCGCACCGGCCGGAGTACTGACAGCTCCGCCACGACGGATAGGCCTGGAAGGAGCGCCACGCGATCACAACTTCAGCCCTGGCATCGACCAGTCCGTTATGATCTGGGATGACACCACACTGCGAGCACGCTGTGATCGCCTTTCAGTCACGCCCGAGCCCAGGGAACCGTTCGCAAGTTCGACGGCGGCCACTCGGGGTAGCCCTTCACCTCGGCATTCGCTTCGGCCACGGCAACCGCGGCCAGGCTTCGGGGACCAAGAGTTCGCTGCATCCGCAACTGAGCATATTCCTGGCGAAATAGATTGGCGGTGGTCTCACTGTTCCCGGCGAAGCTGGTAAGCGACGTCTTGTCGCCTATCACTCGGCACCCGCAGATATGCCGCCCATGCGCGGTCGAGCTCGGTGCTGCCGCGTCGGCCACGCTCCATCCACCGGATGAAACGCCGCCTGTCTCCGGGGCTGAGTTCTGCGGCGGCCGTAATGACATCGCGCTCGTCAATCGGCGATGCCCCTCGTCCTGACGTGCATCGCTTGCACTCGGTCATCAACGTTTCGGTTTCTCGGCCGTCAAAAGTTCGGATAGTGCGTCGCGAGACGGCAACGACAGCTGTCATAACGGGGTCGTCCGGATACGGCTCAGCGCCCGCGATGCCACAGAGGGTACACATGTACCCGTCCCGGATAAGGACTGTCTGCCGGTCCTTGCTCGAAATCGCCTTCCGGGGCGCAGCCTGCCTGCGTTCGTGCGGGTCCCACACCGGCACTCCAGCCTTCACGAACCGCTGATCTTCCGCAAGAAGAGATGCGTCTTCAGCACTGGAGTGCAGTATCCACCCATAGTCCCTGAGATCCCGAATCCGTCTGTCGATCTGCGAAATGCCGGGAAACGCCGTTCGCAGTTCGTTCTTTGTGAAGGTACCCCCCTCACCAACCACCTGCAGGAGCCATAGCGCCCCACGAATCATGGTTCCCGCTTTGGACTCCGGGTCATCCCACGCCGGTTGTTTCACGATGTTCCTTCTATTCTTGCCTACCCAGGCGCGCTCATTTAGTTCCCCGTGATCATACGATCCTGCACCGGAAGCCGGGGTTCAGACTCGCCGAGCCGTCGCTCGCGGCTACACGGGACGCCACGGCGGAAGTCGGCTGGCGACATCCACCCCAAGCTGCGTGACACGATCCTCGATAACCTCGCCAGGCACCTCGAGCTTGCATGACGCCCAGCTTCCGAAAGACCCTGCGTCACGTGGTACGGCCGCAGCAATCCACTCTCGGGGCACTGAGCCCACTGCGGCGATCTCGAGGTTGGCGCTAAGGCGCACGACGACGAGCACCCAGCAAGGGTCTCGTAGCATCACCTTGTACTCGTGCCGCGACAAGTAGGCAGTGAATCGTCCAATCCTCGTTGTACTTTTCACCTCCAAGTGGGCGGATGCAGCGCCCTGAGCGAAGGCGATATCGTATCCGAACCCATCGGACCACGTCGACACATGGTCAACACGGCTGTCAGCGCACTCGTTTAGAATGGAGACAAGCGCTGCTTCGCCCGCAAAACCAACCCTCTCGCGAGCAGCGGTGTCGACCTTGCCCCAACTGGTGACGAGCTGCTCGTATACCCCGTCCGCATCGAGGCCCAGCACTTCACCGGCCGAAACAACGTCCGAGGGCAACTCGTCCGGTGACTGAACAAGCTCGTCGGCGTCCTGCACCCACGGGGGTGCTGCATTCTCGAAGATCGCGCCGAGTACCAAGTTGGCCAACGGAATCGGCGATCCGAGCTTTTCAAGTAGCTCCATGTCATGCAGCCAACCGAGTGCTGTCGCATACTGAGTGGGTGACAAGTCGCTGTACTGTTTGTGGGTCGCCAGTAATGCCTGGGCACGTGGGATGCCACCACTCACTGGGAGAATTTCCAACCAGCGCCGGGCAGCGAGCAGGATCGGCTCAGGTGGTAGACGCACGCAAGTGGCCCATCAACGACTGAAGGTCCGCCTGGTCCAAACCTCCACCGACCGGAGGCTCCTCGTCCAGATCAGCCAGCTGCTGAACCGCTGGATCTTCGAGGATGCCTCCCATAAACTTCAGCTTGCTCGCGAGCCGCGCCGCGACCACCTCATCGATGGTGCCTTCTGCGGCGAGAACGGTGATTCGGGTCGTGGTGTCCGGCCTGAGCCCAAGACGGTGAATACGGTCGAGGCTCTGTAGGAAGCGCCCTGCGGCGAAGTCTCGGTCAACGTAAACCGCGTCGTGGCACTCGTGATGCAGGCTGATCCCCTCACCGAGCGTTGCTGGATTGGACAGCAGCACCATACAGTCAGGGTCACTCCGAAACCGTTGGATCTGCTCTTCGCGATCGGGAGTGCCACCGTGGACCACGGCAGGGCCGAACCTCGCCAGAATTCTCTGCAGCGTGTTGAGGCTGCGGACAAACGTTGACCATACGAGCGTCTTTCGACCCTGGGCAGCATTCTCGCTAACTATCGCAAGCACTTCCTGGTATTTCGGAGACATCTCGTAGGTTGGAAGGTCCTGCATCAGCTGGTAAAGCGATGATCGCTCGGGAACCGGCAGCGGCGGCACTTGGTATGCAAGCGGCTCATACTTCGTGGTCCCAACTGCGAGCAGGGCAGGGCTGGTCGCAGCCATGAGCATGTATACCAAAATCCGGCCAAGCGCCTGGAAGTCGCCCTCGTGTCCGGTCGCGCGCGCGGAGAACTGCCCAACGAGGGCCTCATAAATTTCAGCGTGCAATGGAGGCAGCGGTACAACTCGAAGGCTGGTCTCCACTGGCGGCAGATCGAGCTCATGTTTGGTCGTTCGGGTGAAGAGAGGTCTGAGCGTGCGGCTCGCATCGGCTAGGTCGCCACCGTTCACCGCCCGGAGTACGCTATGGCGACCAGTACCGGGCCACACGAATCCGAAGAGGTTTTCGAGGTCCCTGACCCCGTTCGGGGCTGGTGTCCCCGTGAGGATAAGCCGGCGCCGCCCGCGAGGGCCGAGAGCGAGGCAGGCTGCGCCGTATGCACCGTCCGCCCCGAGCTTCATGCGATGGGCCTCATCGAGGATGATCATAGAGGGCCGCTCTGTGAGCCAGCGGCCAAGCGAGCTGACCAGGTTGGGGAGGCGCTCATAGTTGACGATGATTGCTTCCACAGTGCTAGCTGGGACGCCATCGGTTACCTCCATAGACAGCGGCGGATGCAGGCATTCCCTGTTCTCATAGCACCACGCGTCGTAGCTGGACTTGGGTCCGACGATGAGGAGTCGCTCGAGATTCTCTTGGCGTCTCAGCGCGTGAAATACAGCAAGTCCGACTCTCGTCTTACCAGCACCCGGGACGGAGAAGTTGGCTCCGTGCCGAAGCGACAGCAGCTTGGCGATGTCGCGCAGCTGAAAGGATGTGAGGTCTCCTGTCCATTCAGGCCCGAGAAGGCCGTGGACGGCTTCGGAACCCACTGCCGCCTCCGCTCTGCGGTCATGCAACTGACCAGACAGTGTCTGAGCATCATGCAGCGAGTCGACTACGAGCGCCTGTAGCTGTCCGTCCCAGAGCACCTCACCATCTGCCTTATGAGGCCATTTACTGAGTACCTCAAGGTTTGTTAGGAGATCGTCGAGCTCAATCTCGACACTACCTGGCGACCGTTGCACGCTAGTGCGGAAGCCGACTGCCAGCCTACGGAGGTCATCCTCCAGCCCTGGCCGAGCGACGAGCCGGGCGCGCGTAACCTCCAACGCGAGGCCGATGCTGAGGCTTGGCTGGTCGGGCATCATCACCTGGACCGGACGGCGTTGAGGAGCCAGGCAACACCTTCCCCTGGCGCGGAGAAGGTGCGTCCAGCCTGGCGGGCGAGGCTTTGGAGGCTATCGCGGAGCACGATCAGTGCGTCGTCAAAAGCCTCGTCGTCGAGGGCTCGCTTTGCTTTCGCCTCAGCGAACTCGCTCGCACACTGAGTGACGTAGTCCGCAGCATCAGTCAGCCGCTCAGGCACCGCGGTCTGCCGCTTTACGAGTTCTGCGTTCTGCCCAGCAAGCTTCACGGCGGTGTCGAACGTATCCCGCGCCTGCTTCATGACACCAGACGCCCATGCGACATCCGCGGGATTGGCGCTCTTGCCATCAGTCGCCGTAGCCTTGGCACGGAGAAGCTGGTTTGTGAGAGCTTCGGCTGCGGCAGAAGCACTACTCTGCCCTGGTAGGACCGCCCCGGGAATACCCGGGACTAAGACCTTTTCCAGAACGGACAATTTCGGTTTCAGGTCCTCCGGGAGACGGCTCTCGAGATATCGCGTGTGGAAATCTGCCTCAGCGAGACGCAAGGAAGTCTTCGGGTAGTCCAGGAGAACCATTGCCAGACGCGACTGCATCAGGGTTTTGGCCGCATCAGGGTCGGTCATAGCCAGCTTCGAAAAGTCGCGGTGGAGCTCACGTAGCTTTTCTTGGTGCTGTTCGAAATCAATCAGACGCAGGGCTGCCCCGTCCGCGGTCTTACTGCGGTCAATCGCGTCGAGTATTAGCGCGTAGACCCAGCGGTCTCGCTGCAGCGTCGCAAGCTTGATATTGAAATCCTTCGCAACATCGGCTTCCGTGCGCCCGCGCCCAAGTTCCTCGTCGATCGCGATCAGTCGGTTGATGTAGGAGTAGTCGCGCCGGCGGTCCTTCCGCAGCTGGAGTGACAACTCCACGGCGTTGATGTCTTTGCGCGAAGTGTCTTCCGGCAGAACGCCGACCCTGATGTTCTGCTCGCCGAGATCGATAAGCGCGGCGGCTCGAGTGTTGCCGTCGACCAGGATTCCGTGAGGGGTAACGATCCCGGGCTCGCGCTGACCGACGTCGTCCAGCTCGTCCATCAGCGCGGTGTAATCGGGGTCCGTTTGGTCCGGGTTGGACGGCCGCTGCCTAAGCAGATCGTGGAGGTAGTCCTGGGCTACCTGCCCCCAGGGGTTCACCTCTATGGCCCTATCGCGTTCTGGGTCGAGGGTCCGCTGAGCACGGATTCGGTGGGTATCCGGGTTGAAGTAGAGCATATCGACTGGCACAGAAATCACGTACAGGTGGCGAGGCTCACCACGCCAGTCAATCGTGACCTTCGCACCGTTTTCAGTCATCGCCAGTTTGAGGCGCTGGTCGATGACTGCCTTGATTTCCTCCCCCTTGGGAGGAATGCCGAAGTCTGGCATGGAAAACTCCTAAAACTTGATCAAAATTAGTGTTCCGAAAATTGAGCCTTGACCGTCAGACGTCAATTCGCGACACACTGTCGGCGAAGCCCACATGGCGTTGCACCAACAAGATCTTCACAAAGAGCGCCATATAGATGAGGCGGCTAGCTAACCTTGGCGCGTAAGCGATCGACCGCAAACACTTCGTGGCGGGCGTGGTTCGCCTGCCCGCGGAACGCCCGCCACTCCCCGAGCTTGTACATTGACACGCCGCGGCGAACGCGAACCTCAACCTCAAAGTCACGGCTGATGAAGTCAATCCTGCGCTCTATATCACTGTCGGTGAGACTCCCTCCAAGCGCCTTCCGCAACCCCGCGAACGAGACAAATCCAGGATGCTCGCGTAGCGCGCGGTAAACCTCGTCATGGCTGCCCGCGCCGTGGCGGCCTGACGGAGTTCCGTCTTTACGTAGTGCGGATGCGATAGCGACCCCGACAGCCCGAGCTACCGGTGGGGGAAACGCATTACCGATCTGCCGGTAGGTTGTAGTTTTTCGCCCTTTGCGTTCGGCGAAGTCCCACTCGTACGCGTGGCCCGACCAGCCCTGAATGCGGGCAACCATCTGATTCGTCAGCTTGGGGACGAAGTCCACTGGGACATCTGGGCCCGGCGCTGCGTCTGCGATCCCAAGGCCGTCGACTCCGAGGGCGCGCCACTCGCGCTTCGCCCGTGTTGGGCCAAGGTCAGGCCCGCCGTGCTTTTTGGAGCCCCCAACAACGGTCGGGGCAACCCGGTCGGCCCCCTTTGCCCAAGCTTCCGCGCCGGGCCAACCGTTTTCTGCCATCAGATCATAGAGCGCAGCGCCCACCGTCTGTACTGCCGGTGTCGGCTCAGGCCACGCGAAATAGGGTGCAAATTCTTCCCGCAGGGCCACGAGAATAAAGCGAGGCCGCAGCTGGGGGACACCGTAATCCTTTGCCTCAAGTAGCCGCCAGTCGGCGCGGTAACCCAGCTCGGCCAACCGGTCGAGGACGGCCTGTCGATACCCGGCAAAACGCGGCATCGATAGCCCGCGGACGTTCTCCAGCAGCACCGCGTCAGGCTGCATGCGACCAGCAGCCTCGACGGCCCAGGCGAACAAATCGCGCTCATCCGACGAACCGAGTTGCTTACCGGCAATCGAGAACGGGGGGCAGGGCACTCCGCCCGCGAGCAGCGAGACTCCCGCATGTTCGGTGGGGTTCCACACTGACTCGTCAGCGACGTCCCCCACTGCAACTTTCGGCTCCGGCTGCCCCTCAGCGGCTGCAAGGCGAGAAAGATTAAGCTCGAGGGTTTGGGCCGCGTCGCGGTCAAGCTCAACTGCGAGTGTGTGCCGGAACCCCGCAAGGTGCAACCCGAGGCTTTGACCACCTGCCCCAGCGCAGATCTCGACCACTGTCAGCTCGCTCGCGCGTTTCATTTCATCCATGATGTGTCTATTCTTTCAGACCCGCCGACTCCGTACGGGACGCTCGCCGACCGACATGTGCAACAACGCACTTCCTCCTCCACTGGCTCTCCCACTGAGCAGGTCGAAGTCCCATCATCGGCATGTCAGCAGCATCATTACCCGCTAGTACCTCTAGTCCTACTTACACTGACCTCACCAGTTCCAGCCTCCATTGATTTCGATGATCGATCCTCGTAGCTGTGGGGCCAGCAATGCGTGTCAGTACCAGCGAATACAATCACGATGTGGGGGACAGGGAAGTTTTGGGGAGTCATATGGACTACGACAGGTGGCAGGCCAAGCTGTCCGAAGAATTTTTTCCGATGGACCGACCAGATGAGCCCATCATCATGTTTCTCGATGATGATGAAATGGCGCGTATTTGTCCCGACCTACCTGATCCCGTGGCTTCACTGCGCTCGGCTGTTCTCGCAGAGCTCAGGCAAACTCACACATCGGCAATTTTCGAGCCTCTTGACCGACGGATGGCAGCATGGCGGAAGGGGCCGCAGGATCAAGCGCCACCATGCTTGCCTCTGCTGGCCGTCACCGTCATCGCAGGATCCAGGATGCGCAACGACGGGGCATTTTCCTCTGCTGCTTACTATCCTCGACTAGTCAGCTTGATGACGTCAGGTACAAACAGACTCACGGCCACCGGGATACAAAAACACTTCGATCTAGTTGCAGACATGTGGCAGGCCCTCGACGACTGGATAGAGAGGAACGACGATCTCCTAGGCCCGAGCACGATCCGCACTCATCAGACCTTCAACAGAATCGGTTATCCACTTTCTCAGACCGTGTTGAAAGCGTCCGACCGGGAACGTTTGTCCGGTTTTTTTGACCGACTTCGGGTTGATAGAAGCTCCAAATCGGCACCGGATCAGTTACTGGCCTTACTCCGGTTGTGGATGGACAAGCCACGAGGATTCTCCCCGGCATTCGTCGACTTGGTTCAGAAGGGCCAGGGAAATCCGTTGCTCTTGGCTGTGATTAGCAGATTGGCTGCCGAGCAGAGTTCCGGACCGGCTGTGGTTAAGGGCCGCGTACGGTTGGACCTACGCATGTGTATCGACCCAGAGGACTGGTCGATAAACTGGATGATCCCTGTGGATCCGCGGCTGGAAATGGACCAGCTCAGGCAGGACAACGGTTCCCTCTTCTCGATCCAAAAACCCGATTACGGATCCTTCTACGACGTCGTAGAAGGCAGCCTCCCCCAAGGCGCTCCTCTGATTAATTATCGTTTCCGCGCAGTAGGAACGAGAGCTTTCCTGACCAAGAATGTGCGTGACATGTGGATCTTGCGCATCGATCCCTCATCGGGACAGTGGCAGTCAATGCCTGAGGCCACTCCAGATGAACCACACATGTTCGTAGTGCGGGACACCGATGTTGCGGAAATGGATGAACTTCTCACGAAAAGTGCCGCGTCAGGTTACTGGAAGCTGCGCGGCAAGCTCTTCCCAGGATGGGCCGTTTATGTAGACGTGTCCTTGGTAGAGCCGATTGACCTGTCAGCGGCAGGGGCCTTCAATAGCTTGGGCCAGCTCCTAAAGGCACCTCCCAACTCAGGGCCCAAACTTGTGAACGGTCTTGAATTACGGACGGATGTCGGCGGCCGCCATTACCTTCAAGGGGGTGAGCCGGACGTGCAGCTTCCAGAGGAATCTTCTAACGAGTTCGTACACGTTGTCCTTGACAACAGACTGCCCGGAACACGACTGAAGGCCAACGGTTCCCTCTTTCCCCTTCGTGTCGCTGGGCCTTTGACTGGGGGAAAGCACACAGTTTCCGTCGCTGGTGTCACCTTGGATTTTTTCGTCCACACCACCGGTTCTGCCGCTCAGTGGGAGGGAGCGCACACCAAAGGTCAAGACGATGTGGTGCCTCCGGATCCGGCGCGTGAAGCGGGAGCTCCCGAGTACGTGCTCTGCAGAAGGGGACGGAATGCCGCTGTATGGTTCGTATCTCCCTCGGGGCTGGTACGAAGGCGTGGTGAACCTCCTATTCCGCTTTTCATTACCAGGCTCGGATTCCCGCAGTCTTACCAGTGGAAAGTTTCTGTCCCGACGGGTACAACTTGGGTCTTAACCGAACGGGGTGGGAAGTTGTCGCGGCCCCAACGGACATCAAGTGATCCACCGAACTTCGAATCACTAGATGGCCATTCCCAGGAATTTTGGCGCCGTGCAGCAATGGAAACCATCAATAACGAAGACCTCTTGTGGAGATCGTATTTGTCACAGTCGATGGAGGACAGCATCTATGGACGGTGATCTCGTCCTAAAGTGGCTGAGTTTTCGTGGTCATGGCCGCCTTTCCGACGTGACGTCATCAGTCGCCGCGTTGATGGAAGGTCCTCCTCATGCCAAAACGAATGCGGCTCGAGCGTATCTTCGGCGTCTGGAGGTGTTGGGGCATCTAGATTTGCTGTGGCCGGAAAGCAAATGGCAAATTCGACCAACCGTACTGACACAAATCCCTGGATCCTCGGCGTTTGCATTGGTAATCGGCCAACGAACAGCGGAACTGGAGGAAAGGCTTGAAGCGGAGGCTGTGCTGCACAAAGTGAGAGCTCCGGACACCGGGACAACGACGCTTGGCGACCCAGGAACCCTTCTCCTTGAATACGACAGTGAAGCAGAACTAAGCGAAATTGCCGCCAACGCAGGAGCAGGGTTCATCCCCTGTGCTGCCTCGTCCCTAGCCGCGAACCTTCCTCTGCTCGTTCCAGGGCCTCGAGCAGGAGGACCCAACACTTACGGGTCAGCAGTCGAAATGTTCAACGTCTTCCAACGAGAGTTCACCCATGTTGAAGCTTTTCGCCGGGACGGACTGTACAAACAAATCGTAAACGGACGGTGGCAATACTGGTTGCTCAGATCGGGGCTCTGGTCCTCAATCGGCTATGCAGAAGGTATGTGCCTCACCATGTCCGAAGTAGACAGCCAGTATCTCCAGTTTGAAATCCTCGAAGATGCCGAAGATCCCATTGGGACACTTCATGTCAACGCCGGCCTGCCGTTACCGGTGCAACACCGGCAAGCGCTGGCCCTGTGCAGCGGGGTCAGTCCCGTCAAGACCACCGGTGGACCGTGGACATACCACAACGTACCGAGCTCTGTTGCTCTCGCCGTAGCTCGATCCATTCATCAACACCTGAAAGTGCGCTAAAGATGCAGCGCTCCCGCACGTTCTACAGAAAGACGACATCATGCCTTTAGACATAGTGGAAACGTTCAACCACTTGCGGGAGTCCTACTTTCGTTATTACGACACGCCGTTCGGGCTCGCTGATGAAAGCCTCGAAGCAGAACGACGTCGGATCCTCGATAAGGACAACGGCGTCTACAGGGAACCCTTCATCGAACTGCGCCCCGAATACAAAGCAGCACCCCAGTCTTTCGAGGACTCAGCACGACAGGCCAACGCATCGAAGGACTTGGTCGAGTTCGCACGAACCGGCCTCATCCCTGCCGATCGGAACCTGTACACACACCAAGAATCAGCCCTGATATCGGTCATAAAGAATAAACGCAATGTCGTGGTGACAGCAGGGACCGGTGCAGGCAAAACCGAAGCCTTCCTCTTGCCCCTACTCTCCAACCTTCTGGCCGAATCAAGCTCCTGGACTGGTAGCGGGTCATCTTTCGCGCCGTGGTGGAGACGCTCCAATGGTCCGTTCGTTCCACATCGGGAGACAGAGACCGGACGCACCAAAGCCGTCCGCTCCATCATCTTGTATCCGATGAACGCGCTGGTTGATGACCAGCTCATTCGGCTGAGGAAGGCACTGGACAGTGACGCTGCCCGGATCTGGTTAGACAAAAACAGGCGCGGGCACCGCTTCTACTTCGGTCGGTACACGGGAGCAACGCCCGTCACAGGAACGCTCGACAACAAAGTTGCCGTAGAGAATCTACGCTCCTATCTTCAAGATATCGATCACCGCAGCACTCAGATGCAGCAGCTCGATGATGAGTCTAAGTACTTCATGCCTCATCTCGGTGGAGCCGAAATGGTCTCCCGGTGGGACATGGCCCATGCTGCCCCCGACATCCTCATCACCAACTATTCGATGCTTAACGTCCTGCTCCTGCGCGAGCGTGACGGCCGGTACTTCGACTCAACCCGCGAATGGCTTCAAGCCAACTCCAACCATCGATTCACATTCGTCGTCGACGAGCTGCACTCCTACAGAGGTACCGCCGGCACAGAAGTCGCGCTGCTCATCCGAAACCTGAAGATGAGGCTCGGACTAGCTGAGAACTCCAGCCAGTTCCAGGTCATCGCAGCTTCCGCTTCCTTGGAACCCAACCGGGACGAGGCCTTCGTCGAGGAATTCTTCGGTGTGCCGCGCGAATCATTCGATTTCCTTTCCGGACAGCTCATCCGCCCACAGGATCCAGCCCTTGATCTTTCCGAAACGGGATTCGCGCGCCCGGAGAGTACCCCCGGAGACACCGATAAGCTCACGGCAGCCAGTGCCCTGAGTAACGTCTTTTTCCTGGGCGAAAACGGGGAGCCCCAATCGAAGCCGCAGGCGAAGTCTCTAAAGCAGATGGAACACCACCTATTCCCCTCACTGCCTGAAAAATCACGCCGTCAGGCAGTACAGAAGCTCCTGAAAGCCGCTTCAGCGTTTCCGGAAAAAACAGGCGAGGTCAAATGGCCTCTCCTGCGTAGCCATCTTTTTTTCCGCAACGTACCAGGTATGTGGGCCTGTACGGATCCAGCCTGCCCTGAAGTTCAGGAAGGCGACAGTCAGACGCGTCCTGTAGGACGCCTGTACTCTGAACCTGTCAGCCGGTGCCTATGCGGCTCCAGAGTACTGGAATTCCTGTACTGCCAAAATTGCGGAGACGTCTTCCTGGGAGGGTACGTACCCACCGGTTCGACCCAGCCTCCGGGAAAGTCAGTGACCCTGCTGGCAGACCTGTCTGACATAGAACGTCTGCCCGACCAGGTAGGTCTCGAGCGGACAGCCAATAACTACCTTCTTTACTGGCCGCAGAAGCAGAACCCGGATCTGGAGAATCGGGAATGGACCGCCGACAGCAAAAAAGTAGAGTACGCATTCCGACGCTCAATCCTCAGACCCGAGACGGGCGAGCTCCGTCCGACCGGAAGTAATGACCACACGGGCTGGACCTTCCAGGTGGCCACACCAGCGAGCAAGCGCGGGCAGAACTCGGGTGCGTTCAAACGTAACCCCGAGCAGTTGTCGCCGTTCCCAACGCGGTGCCCTAATTGCGCCGATGATTGGGAAATAACCCACACCGCTGACGGACCCGTAGCAGCAGCAGACAAAAAACGTCAAAGATCACCCATTCGGGCCATGCGCACGGGTTTCGAGAAAATAAATCAGGTGTTAATCACAGAGCTGCTGCAAGACCTCGAGCCCGCGAACCGGAAAACTATCGTCTTCACGGACAGCCGGCAGGACGCCGCCAAGTTATCGTCCGGAATCAGCCTCCGGCACTATCAGGATCTGTTGCGGTTGCTCGTCCGTACAGAACTTGCGGCAGCAGATCAGGTTGCAACCGATATCCCCTTAGCCAAGGAACATGTCGTCCACGGAAAAAAGACCGCAGAGTCCAAGGACGCGATCAAACGCCTGCGCGCCAAGGATCTGAATGCATTCACTCTCCTGCAGGACGTATGGGACCTCGAGAGTGATGTGCCGGAAGAGGAAGCCATCCGCCAGCTTGCTCAGTCTCCTTCACTTCCCGTACTCACCGACCGTGTTAGTCAGCGTTTGCTGGAGATGGGTATAAATCCCGGCGGTCCATCCGCTTCCCTCCAGCAAACTGACGAGAAGTCCCCCTCTTCCTGGTCGCATATCTACCGCTGGGATCCTTCACCTGCACGCAAAACAGACCTATCCACTGCCCAGAAGAAGCTCGAGGATGCGGTAGACAAAAATCTGCAGAAGGAGATCATCGACGGGTTATTTTCCGGGGTAGGGCGCGACTATGAGTCTCTAGGTTTAGGTTGGGTTGGGCTCGTAGGATCTGTCATCAGCGCCCAGACTGTCCCATCCTCTCCGGCTGCCATCGCCCAGTCCAGCCTGCGCATTCTTGCAGGAATGCGCAGATTCGCCGGTATGAGAAACGAATCCAACACGCCACCGAGGAAATTGAAGACCTTCTGGCAGGCAGTCGCGGTGAAGTTCGACATGGACATTGATGACGTTGACACGTCCGTCCAAAAGGTGTGGGGTGACGCAGTATCTAAATTCCTCATCCACGCCGACATGGCGACCATCTACCCGCCCTCCAGCAATGAGTGGACATGTCAGACCTGCCGACGTCGGCACCTGATATACGGGTGCGGGCTGTGCACGTACTGCGGTAAGGACCTCCCAGAGGCAACTGCTCATGGGACAGATCTTGATTACTACGGTCATAAGGCCATCAATGACCAAGGCCAGTTCCGACTCAACGCGGCTGAACTTACCGGCCAAACCGATCGGCTCGCCGCCCAATCCCGACAAGCCCGGTTTCAAAATATTTTCCTCAACCAGACGGAGAACAAGAAATCCGATGGGATTGAGCTGCTCTCCGTCACCACAACGATGGAAGCTGGGGTAGACATTGGCGCCCTCGACTCCGTCATCCTGGCCAACATGCCACCTACCCGCTTCAACTATCAGCAACGCGTCGGGCGTGCCGGCCGACGCCTGACGCCCATGGCTGTGTCACTCACGGTCTGCAGGGGCCGCAGCCACGATGAATATTACTTTGGACGGCCCGAACTCATCACCAACGAACCAACACCGAAGCCTTACCTAGCCCTCAACCGTCCAGAAATTTATACGCGCGCTTTGAGAAGTGAAACCCTTCGGCGTGCGTTCATCGACCTTACCGATGCCCTTTCCGTGGACGACGAGTTTTCAGGATTAGGCAACAACACCCATGGCCAATTCGGGTTGGTGTCGGACTGGCCGAAGGTCAAACCACTGCTAAGTCGATGGCTCGACGACAACTGGTCAACAGTTGAGGAGGCGGTAGCTGGCTTGGCAACGTACACAAACCTTAGCCAAGATGACTTGGACGTTGCACGTGTCAGTATCACGTCCCTGGTTGAGGATATTTCCGTGGTTGCCTTCAGTGACGTCCCCGGCCATTCCGACCTTAGTCAGCGGTTGGCCGAAATTGGCCTCCTGCCGATGTTCGGTTTCCCTTCAAAGGTTCGGGACCTTTACCTCAAGAAGCCAAGTTCCGCTTTCCCCTGGCCGCCCGACAATGTAATCGACCGCGACGCAGCGATGGCAGTTAACCAGTTCGCCCCGGGCAGCGAGCTTGTACGCGACGGGAAAATTTATCCTGTCATCGGAGCAGCCTCTTTCTACCCGGCTGGTCGTACAGTCGCGGCGGAAGACAATACATTGGGAGACCAACGACTAATCGATGTATGCAGGCAGTGCGCATACGTCGAAGAAAAACCAACAGGCTCGGAATACGCAGGAAGCTTTTGCCCGCAGTGTGGAGCTGACCCCGGAATCTTCAGCACCATCGATCTTCGGGAGCCCAAAGGATATCGCGCAGGTACCCCCCGGGACTTTGATGGCAATTTCTCCTGGTCACCCAAGTCAACCTCGACCCGGGCCGTGGCCGACCTCCAGAAGCTGCTCCCCGTTTCTCTCCCCGGTTCAGTCACATATTCCGGCCGCGGGAAGAGGTACGTAATCAATGACAACTCCGGCAAGTCTTTCCAGTTCAAGCAAGCCCTCCCCAGCGATTACTGGGGCGGCTACTTAGCCGTAGCTCCTGACGGGACCAGCGCGGTGCACGCCGACCAGTCCAAACCCTCCATCGCTGCTGCGCTGGGAACAATTCAACCGACAGACTTCCTTTTCTATGGACCGCAGTCAGCAGTAATCAAGTCCCAAGGCCTGCGGCTTGATCTGAGCAGCGGAATGCCTCAACAACACGGCGCGTACGACTCTATTCAAGGCCGCCGAGCCGCTTGGTACTCACTGAGCTTCCTGATGAGGACAGTGGCTGCCAAAAAGCTAGACATACAATCCCAGGAATTCAATGCGGGAATCTATACCGCGCTGAAGGACGGTGAGCCCACCACGTTTGCTTTCCTTGCTGACACCTTGGAGAACGGCGCGGGTTTCAGCAGCCACTTGGGAAGCCCCGAAATCCTCCAAGAATATCTCACTGAGATTGACACATACTTGGACGAGTTGGGGGGTGAGCACTCACTGGAGTGCTCGTCTTCCTGCTACCGCTGTCTGCGCGATTATTCGAATATGGCATACCACGCACTCCTTGACTGGCGCCTGGCCAGAGACCTGAAAGCAGTTCTAGACGGCAAGCGTCTGACCGTTGAGCTGGACAAGCAACGGCAAGCAATCAATAACTGGGCGGCGGTCTACATCGTCTCCACTCTCGAGAACGATTCTGCCGCCTGCGCCTTGTGGGACAAGCCAGCCGAGGGACGCATCGCGGTGATCCTGCGGCACCCCCTCGAATCAGGAGAGACTGCCCTATTGTCAGACAGACTGGCCAAGGCAACAGCACAAGTCCATGCAGAACACGCTGGCCTGGATGGGGTGGTCTATGTCGATACGTTCATGCTTGACCGCAACCCTAGCCATGTCATCAACCTATTCCGAAGCCTTAGAACCAATGGCTGAACTAAGCCTGCTACTGCCCAGGCCATGGTGAAATCAAGAATGTTGATGTCCAAGCTTTATCCGTTCTTCATGTGATTCACTGGGGCTCCTGAACGAGAATTCTAATGCTCGTTCAGGAGCCCTTGTGACTTTGCCGAGAGTGCACAGCAGAGGTGAATACAGAGCTTCAACGGACAGGGATGCTCGAGCACTACGGGGCAGAGTCATGCAGCCTCCCGCCTGAAGCAGTTCAGAGTTCGCTTATTAGTTGGCACCAGCCCCTTGCAACTGTCAGCGATGGTCGAAAAGTGAGCCATTTCGCGGGCTTGGCGTCTAGTGGTCGTTGCAACACCTGAGCTTTTAGGAGTTGCAGTTGGCAGAGATGAAAAGACCAAGAAGGTCGCGGGTCGCCCCTCCGAAGAACGCCGCACGGGCTCATTATGATCAGCTGATGAAACAGGGAATGGGCAACTCTGAGGCTTGCCGAAGTGTGGGAATCAGCCGGAGTTCAGGCACTCGGTGGCACCACGGCCACTCCGTTGTTCTGAAGTCCGGAGACATCAAGCGGGTCGCAGCGATCTCGCATCAAAGGCCGGTCGTGATCTCGGCCCGATTTCTCTCCGAGGCGGAACGAATCACGATCGCGGACCTCCTGCATGCCGGGCGAAGCATCCGCGCTATCGCTGCGGAACTGGGCCGGCGTCCGTCGACCGTGATCCGAGAGATCCGCCGGAATATCCGCCAACCGTCTGGCAACTACCGCCCGCGGACGGCCCAGCGCTCTGCCGAACGTCGACGGAGCCGCCAACGGACCGGGAAGATCGCCGCCCACCCGGAGCTGCGGGAATTCGTGCGCAAACACCTGAAGCAACGTTGGAGTCCCCGCCAGATCAGCAACCGCCTGCGCAGGGAGTTCCCCGGAAGACCGGAAATGCACGTGGTTCCGGAGACCGTCTACCAGGCCCTGTATGGGCGTGGATGTTTGGAATTGGCCGTAGATCCCGCAGTCTCCCTGCGCAGCGGACGGATGGGCCGGCGGTCCCGTCGTCGGAAGGAGCACCGGACCAAGCGCTTCCCGACATGGTGATGATCCGAGACAGGCCTGCAGAGGTGACCGGCA
The DNA here is from genome assembly GCF_019977375.1 of Arthrobacter sp. NicSoilB11. Lineage (NCBI taxonomy): Bacteria > Bacillati > Actinomycetota > Actinomycetes > Micrococcales > Micrococcaceae > Arthrobacter > Arthrobacter sp. NicSoilB11. Next base: position 1,146,226 of record NZ_AP024657.1, on the reverse strand, counting down.
GATTAGTACCAGGGCATTGGGAGGGCGACTTAATCATTGGAAGAGGCGGCCGGTCCGCCATCGCCACACTGGTCGAACGGACCACCCGCTTCATCATCCTCGTGCACCTGGCAGGTAATCGCGGAGCTGAGAACCTGCGGGATCCATTGGCAGAAGCCATGCGACCGCTCCCAGCTCATCTACGCGGATCCCTGACATGGGATCAGGGCACTGAAATGGCTTGCCACCAGGACTTCACGCGGCAAACACTCATCCCGGTGTACTTCTGCGACCCCCGCAAGCCCGTGGCAACGCGGATCGAACCAGAACACCAATGGCTTGCTCCGCCAATACTTTCCAAAAGGGACAGACCTCAGCGTCCATAGCCGCGAACACCTCAGTGTTGTCGCCGCCGAACTCAACCAGCGACCACGCCAAATCCTCGGATGGCAGACCCCCATGGAGCACCTCATTAGACTGGCCTCCCCACCCACCGAACCATAAATTGTTGCAACGACCGCTGAACTCCGCCGTCGTCACAATGGCTCACTTTTCGACCGTCAACGACAGCAACTCGGACACCTCTCCAAATACCGCGGAGGGAACTGGCTACTCGAAGATCGGCATCACTCTAGTTCAGCTTGCGCAAATAGCGGAAGGCTGCGCTGGCAATTGCTGGAAGGAGCCAACCCGCGAAGATAAGGGAACCCCAGGAAGAGCAAACTCCTGAGCAAATCTATAAGCGGCTCGCGAAAGGCGGATAACCCGCCAGCCGCGTCTGCATTAACTCGATTAGTACAGCTAGAGGCCGCTGCGCGACTGTAGGTGGGCATAGAACGACGGGAGATCGAGCGAGTCGGATCGCGAACCGTTCCGGACAAAAAATTCGTAGGGTCGCGTTTTTTCCCGTCGCACGAAAGAGCGGGCAGTACGCTGCAACACGGTCACATGTGCAATTGGTGAGTTGTCTAGCCAGTGGGGCTGAATCCGAATGTAGGGCATCACCAGTGCGCCGTCGAGGAAGCGCCCCTCGATGAGTGAGACGAGGTGCAGCTGCCACTTGTCGAAGTCCCAAGCCTTGAGATCCAGGTCGCGCTCAATACCGTGACATAGTTCTCCATCATCGTCTATTCCAATCAGTAGCTCACCCCCGTCACTGTTCATGAAAGCGCACAGGGTTTTGAGGACTTCCCCGGGTAAAGCAGGAAGTTCAGTGAGGCTGCCATCCCGTCGCCAATCACGAATTGAGCATAAGAGTGAACTTTTGAATTCGATGCCTGGACCCTCACCGAGTGCTATCAAGTTGGCAATCCCCGCACTTGAACTGTTGATCTCTGGGATTCGGAGGACCCGCGCGGACTCAAAAGTGCCCCGAGACTGATTGGGGTTGAGCTCCAGTCCCCAGGCTTCAATTGTTTGTACGACCGCCTGTACGGCTGCAAGGGGATCCCCTTCAGGAAGTCCAAGTAAGTCCGCGATTTGAGCAATGGTGGTTTCAACACCAGTGGTGAACGCTTTCGCCATGAGTGGTGCCATGGCGGAGGAGATGTCGTTGTTCATGAGTCACTCAGAGTTGGACGTTGCACCTAGAGCGCAAGTCCTTCTCAATCTCGGCTGCCCTCGATTCCCAGAAGCTCAGGGGATCCGGCTCATCGGCCGTAAGAGCGGCGAATGCTTCGGCTGAAATAAAATGACTTTCCAATCGCGACTTTGAAGAGTTAAAGGTAACCCCCTTTTCCGTGAGCGCAAGGCCAGGCGTCTTGGCCCGCCAAGTGTTGTTACTTTCGCGTGTAAGAGGCGTGAGGTTGGCTACGGATTTGGCGTAATCGAACTCAGCCTTGTTAGGGTCCAGAATCTCGCCGAGCTTTCCGTGCTTATTGTTTGCACACCAGTTCAAAGGATAGAGATGGTGCAGGTCCACGGGCTTAGAGCTTGGATATGCGATTGAGACGTTTGGGTTAACGAGGTCTTGGGTTGGTTGCGTCCGGACAACAAGAGTGAGTGCACGTCCGAGGGCACCGGCAGGCTTGGCCTGTAAGAGCTGGTGTTTTAGTGACGCGGCATCTGGAACCGGCAACTCGAGCGACGACTGCAATTGGTCGTTAGCCTCAGCGGCCCAAGAATTCGCATTTCCTGCTTTAGCTCGGCGAAACAGGATTTCCTTTAAAACCCGCATATCCGTGCTGCTCTGGCTGAGGAACCCTTGGTCGTATCGGGTGGCAAGAGAGTTTCTCCAGAAGAATGCTCGGAAGAGCCCATTCAGTTCTTCCACATTCCATTGGTTCGCATATCGACTGTCGTGTGCCATATACCAACGAAGCGCGGAGTACATTGCCATCGTAACCGGGTAGGGGGAATCAGACAGCGGGAAGTTGCCGCCCGCCACGCACGTCTGGAAGTCGCCGACATAATTTGCGAGATCCCGCTCGTTCTCGATGGCTTGCTTCCAGAAGGCAGCAGGCGTCGCGAGAAGGTCTCCTGCCTTGATGGACGTAACTGCGGTCGGCTTTAACTTCCCTCCGACCGCGCGGGGTGCCGGCTTCTCTGAGTCCAATGCGACATAGCAAGCCGTCACAGCCTGGGCAATAATTTCGGGTCGATTCGACTTCGAGGCCCAGCCGACAGCGCCTTCAAGTTCTCCCAGGTTGTCAATCCAGTCACGGAGAAGAATCGGCTCAGGCTCAGAACTTGTGTCGTTATATAGCCAACTGTGGAGCAAGTCCACGGTGGATACCTTTGTCCCTGTGGTGTTCAAGGTTTCGAATATTTCACATATCTCGCCAAGTGTGTACTCAGCTGGCACGATGTAAACCGCCAACACAGTCTCGGTGATTCCCTTGAAAGCTTGCTTAAGTATTTCGTTCCGCCGCGCAAGCTCCTCCGCTTCAGGTAGTGCTTGATCCGGATAATTGGACGGATCGTTGATTGCTTGAATATAGGTGTACCACTGACCCATCAAGTCCTTGTCAGCTTCCGGCGAGAGTGGAAATAGGCCGTCACCGATGCAGACTGCTAGTTGGTCGTACTTGCTAGCTTTGACTTGCGCCTCACGCACATAACGAACGCGACCACTCGGGTCGTCGTGGGAAACGTCGAGGAAGTATCGTCCCGAAAACCGCCGCCTCGCATCTGTTGCTCGCAAACCTCCGAAGACCATGGCAAGTGCGGTAGCGCGTTGACGTCCGTCTAGGACTGCGTAAAAATTCTTGGGCCGATCCTCAGGCGACGACAGGGAGGCATCAACTGATTGGCCGTTCTGCGTATCCGGAATCGAGGCCGGTACGAGTGTGAGGTCGCTATCGTCTGGCTGTTCCCACAGGGTAGCCATTCCAATTGGTCGGGCCTCTATAACTGAGAGGGCCAGACTGGTGACATCGGCTTCTGACCAGACGAAATCGCGCTGGAAAGCGGGCACCAACCAGGCATTAGACCGAAGTCGATCGAGTAATTCTGAAATACCAATCGATTCTACAGTGAGTTTTCCCACGATTGCTCCTATCTAAGCTAGACGAACTCTATACGGTCTGGTCCCGCAAGGAGGCGTCCAGTCTTCGTGTCCCCCTATGCTTCCTTGGGGTACATCCGTGTGAATTGTTCCTGCAACTGCAAATATCGCTCTGAAAGTTATAAGGCGCTTACCGCATAGCGTGTATGGACTGCGGATGAACGGATGAAAATGCTCGGGACGCCTTTATTCACTCGCCCAGCCACGGTGCCCAAAGGGCTCGACAAACTCTGCTTTTCTCCAAAAATTCGGAACCAACATACGACCATGCGAGGGTGACAGGCATGAACGCCCGCCACCAGCGCCATCTGACGGCGGCGGGCGATGGCGGCGAGCTCCTGGCACACGGGGCCGTCCCGCGGCTCCTCGGGGAACGTCGCGTCCACTTTCTTCTTCTCGTAGTGGCGTACTCCGGGAAGGCGACCAGCCCTGCGCCGTCGTCCGCGGACTTGGCGGCGAACCTGTCGATCGCGGCGAGGTTCGCCCGGACGTCGGCGCCCGACGCTAACTGCCCCAGCGCGATCCTCACAACCATTCCCTCCCTCGGCCCGGCGGCCACACTACAAACCGTCAGGGTCAGACCGCGGCCTCGACCGTTGCCTTCTCCGTGGCCGTCATCTCCGGCGGGGAGGCCTTGAACCCCCGCGTGATCAGTGCCAAAACCAGCACGCCCAGCACCAGCCAGGACACCCCCAGCGTAATGGCGTTGCTGTCCAGCCAGGAGAGCAGGTAGGCGCAGACGAGGGCGCCGATCACCGGGACCACCACGTAGGACACCGGGTTCAGGCGCTGCCCGGCTGGGCGTGAAAGAACCACAAATCCTAGATGGAGTTAGATGCTGGAGCGGCGAACCCGTGCCTATAAGTGCCGGACGAACGGCATCAGTGTAGTAGGAGGTCTTCCCCTATCCACGATGAGCCACCCGACCGCCACGGGACGGGCGCCGAACAGGACGTAGACTTTGCCGTCAGCTGGTGGGCCGTCATGAAGTCCGTTGTTCACTTGGCATCCGTTGGCGGCCCCAGGCGCGAGCGCTGCGGAAGGGGCCTGCAACGCAGTTGCGCCTGCTTCGCGAAGGCGTTCAGCCTCTGCTTGGCACTCTGGATAGCAGTGCATGTCCCCCAGAAGTAGATGTTCAGGGAGGTTTGGTGTTCCAAAGGTTTCGTCGTCTATATTGATCGCCCAGATTGCTCGCTCTACGCCCTGCAGGTCCTCTTCATCAGTGATTCCTTCATGACGAAGGAACTCGGCCCATGCGCCTGCGGGCGTGTCGGCTAGGTATTGGACCGGCCCTCGTCCCTTAGCGTTCCAGCGGGCCGAGGGCTGGTTGGAGCTTTCCCAAAAGAAGGGATAGTGGCGGTCGCCGTGTCTATACGCGATCATGTGGCCATGGGTCCTGTGAGGGCTGCCGCGAGTTGCTTCACTCGTTCGACACTTTCGTCATCCGGGTCCCAGTCGCCTTTCAACACGTCTGCCGGTGAGCTGCCGTCGAGTTGCGCTCGCGGCCGGGTAAACCATCTGCGGATGCCAAAGCCGTTGTAGCTCCCTGCAAGATCTGCGGCGATGAGGGTGACCGCGTGGAGGCGTTCCGCGATGTGGTCTGGTGTGTGCCGGTCTCCTGAGCGGTAACGGTATAGGGAGGAGCTCGAGGTACCGACAAGGATCTCCAGCAAGTCATCGCCGAGTAGACGAGTCATCTTGGGCCATTCCCGGTCGGGTAGGGGTGAGTGTTCTACGGCTTCCCAGGCTTTGGTGATCGCAAGCGCGAGCTCACTGGGGTTTGCGTGCTCTGTAGCTGCTGACGCCTCTCGTGCGATCCCTTCCTGCGCGAAGGCACGGAGAATATTGCGGACAGCGGTGGTGCGGTCTATCCCCTCGGTGACGTTGGGTGGCATGTCCAGCAATATGAAGGCCAAATTGCTTAGGCGTGCCGTTAGCTGAGCGGCTTCCACTTCACTTCTACTGGTGGGTTGCTCGCTTATGGGTGTCATATCGGAATCCCTTTGGGCCAGTTTCAGGAGTGTCATGAACTCCACTTTGTCCCCTGTGGCCATGCTGGTCCCGCCTGGCTCTGATGTCAATGGTTTTCGATGACGGGCCTTGCATTCTTGGACTCAAGCCGCGCTGAGGGAAGGGATTATCCATAACGGCTGAGGGGTTACAGCCGCCGCTGCCGGAACATCGGGAACGACTCCCGGACCCGCTCCACAGTCTCCAGCGAAACCTTAACAGTCCGCACCCCAGCAGCTAACCCAAGGTCCGCTTCAACAACTCCCATCGGGTCCAGCAACACGCTCCGCCCCACCGACACCGGCGGCGCCTGGCACACCCCCGCCACATACACGCTGTTCTCGATCGCCCGGGCCGCGTTCAAAGCCAGCCACTGCTCAGTCTTGTGCTCGCCCGGCACCCACGACGAGCAGACCAGCAAAACCTGCGCGCCGGCGTCGGCCAGTGACCTGGCCAGCTCCGGGAACCGCAGGTCGTAGCAGGTCATCAGCCCGAACCGCACTCCCCCGTGCTCGAACACCACCGGCTCCAGGGACTCACCCGGCTTGATGAACTCGGACTCCCCGAACCCCTGCGCGTCAAAAAGGTGGATCTTCCGGTAGCAAGCCAGCTGGCCGCCGTCGGGCCCGAAAGCCACCAGCGTGTTGTACGCCCGGCCCGGCTCCTCCGAGGTTTCAACCACGCCCGCCACCAGCGCGATGCGGTGGCGGCGGGCAATGCCGGCAAGCTCCCCGCAGACGGGCCCGTCCAGCGGCTCGGCCACCTCCGGGAACGTCGCGTCCACTTTCTTCTTCTCATAGGTGGCGTACTCCGGGAAGGCGACCAGCGCGGCACCGTTGCGCGCGGCCTGAGCGGCGAACCGGTCGATCGCGGCGAGGTTGGCCCGGATGTCGGCGCCCGACTCCACCTGCCCCAGCGCTATCTTCACGAGTGTTCCTTCCCTCGGCCCAACAGCAGGACCCAAACCAACCAAAACTCAGGCGGCCGCCTCAACCGTCGCTTTCTCCGTCGCCGTCATCTCCGGCGGCGATGCCTTGAACCCGCTGGTGATCAGGGCCAGGACCAGCACGCCCAGCACCAACCAGGACAGTCCCAGCGTAATGGCGTTGCTGTCCAGCTGGGAGAGCAGGTAGGCGCAGATGATCGCGCCGATCACCGGGACCACCACGTAGGACACCGGGTTCAGCTGATGCCCGGCCCGGCGCTGGCGCACATAGTGGAACACCACCGACGCGTTCACCAGCGTGAAGGCGGTGAAGGCACCAAAGTTGATGAATGACGTCGATGTGGCCACGTCCAGGAAGATCGCGATCAGGCCCACGACGCCGGTGATTACCAGGTTCGCCACCGGGGTGTGGAACTCCTCGCTGAGCTTGCCGAAGACGGCCTTGGGCAGGACCGAGTCGCGGCCCATCGCGTACAGCAGGCGCGAGGCGCTGGCCTGCGCGGCGAGGCCGGAGGCGAACTGCGCCACCACCAGGCCGGCCAGGAACACGGCACCGAACAGCTGCCCTCCAATCCGCAGGGCGATGGAGCTGGCCGCGGACGCCGAGTCCTCGAACACACCGCCCGGGTGGACCAGCTGGGTCACGTAGGACACGGCCACGAAGATGCCGCCGCCGATGAGCGCCACGAGCATGATGGCGCGCGGCACGGTGCGGCGCGGGTTGATGGTTTCCTCGGTGAGGGTGGTGACGGCGTCGAACCCCAAGAACGAGTACGCGGCGATGGCGGCGCCGGCGGAGATGGTGGTGAAGCTGGCGGTGTCGTTGAAGAACGGCTGCCCGCTGGCCAGTCCCCCGGTGCCGTTGGCCGACACCACGTTGCCGATGGCCAGCGCCACGAAGAACACGATGACCAGCAGCTGGAACGCCATCAGCACGTAGTTGGCCTTGTCTGCCACCTTGATGCCCAGGATGTTCAGCAGTGTGGTGATCACGATGAAGCCCACCACCCAGACGCCGATGGGGATGCCGGGGAACTGGGCGGTCAGGTAGGAGCCGCCGATGAGCCAGATGACCATGGGCAGGAAGAGGTAGTCGAGGAGCACGGCCCAGCCCACCAGGAACCCGACGCGGGGGTCGATGGAGCGGCGGACGTAGGTGTAGGCGGAGCCGGCCACGGGGTGGGCGACGGCCATCCGGCCGTAGCTGTGCGCGGTGAACAGCATGGCCACGAGAGCCACCAGGTATGCGGCGGGCGCGGCGCCGCCAGTGGTTTCGGCAATGATCCCGAAGATCCCCAGGACGATGATCGGGGTCAGGTACGCCAGCCCGAACAGGACCAGCGAGGGCAGCTTCAGCGTACGGGCGAGGGTTGTTGTCACGGTGTTTCCTTAGGGCTTGTAGGACGGCGGTGTCCAGGTGGCCGGATTGATGCGGCCTTGGTAGACGGGAAGTTCGACGGCGGGCTCCCCCTCGCGGAACTGCGACCAGGGGCGGTTCAGGTTTTCCGTACCGTGCGTGCGGACGCGGTCGACGGCGGCCAGGTCCAGTTCAGCGGTGAGCAGCTGCGGTTTCTCGTCCGTTGCTTCTGTGAGGGTGTTGCCCTCGGGATCCACGATGATGCTCCTGCCCTGGCCGGTGGGGCCGGCGCAGTTGACGCTGACCATGAAGACCTGGTTGACGATGGCGTTGGCCTTGGCGAGGATGAGTTCCTGCTTGCGGTCCGGGGTGGTGGTTTTGACGACGTTGAGGATCACGTCGGCGCCCATCCAAGCGAGCTGGCGGGACACTTCCGGGTACCAGGCGTCGTAGCAGATGTTCAGCCCCACCCTGCCGATGCCGGGCAGGTCCACGGTGGTGAACCGGTCGCCGGGATCGTAGGGCTCGAACGGGCGCCAGGGAAAAATCTTCCGGTAGTACCCGGCGAGCTCCCCTTCCGGGGACAGGACCAGCTGGGTGTTGAACAGCTGCCCTTCCGGGCCGCGTTCGCAGACGCTGCCGGGGACCAGCCAGATGTTGAGGTCCTGGGCGATCTGCTTCAGTTCTGTGACCCGTGGGCCGTCCAGCGGTTCGGCGGATGCCTGCAGGGATTCGGTTCTTTGGAGGTCCGGGTTTTGGTCGCTGAAGAGGTGCAGCTCGGGGAAGACGACCAGCTTGCTGTGCGGCTGGGCTTCGAGTGCTGTTTTGACCTCGTCGGCGAAGGCGGAGACGGGCTCGCCGATGAGCCGCGGCCGGGCCTGCGCGGCGATGAGGGGAAGGATGCGTTGCATGGGTTTTTCTCCGCGTTGGGGTGTGATCCGGGTTATATTAGATCAGAATGATCCAATAAAGGGAAGGGGGCGGGTGTGGGCCGTAAAGTAGCGGTTGTGACTGATCAGCTGGAGGAGACCGCCGTGCCCCCGCGCCTTGGCGCCGGCAGGATCACCGGGATGGAGCGGCGCAGCGCCATGGATGCGGTGCGGATGCGGATCGGCATGGCCATCTCCCTGGGGCTCCTGAAACCCGGCGAGCGGCTGCCGGACCAGGAGGACGTGGCCCTGGGCCTCTCCGTCAGCCCGATCACCGCCCGGCGTGCGTTGGCGAGCCTGGCGGAGCAGGGCGTGGTGGTGCGCCGGCGCGGCCGGGCCGGAGGGACGTTCGTGGCGGACGCGCCGCCGTCGGATGTTTTGGCGTCACTTTCGGCATCGCCCGCGGAGTCGCAGGAGGTGAACCGGCTGGTGGACCGGCGGCTGCTGTTCGAATGCGCGGTGACCCACTATGCGGCGGTGAACGCCACCACTGAGCAGCTGGACGAGCTGGAACGCCTGACCCGGGAGATGGCAGGGGCGAGCGACTGGTCTTACTACCACCGGATGGATGAGCAGTTCCATCAACTGGTGGGGACGGCATCGTGCCTGGACACCGCCGTCGAGGTCTACCACGAGACCCTGGCCGAGCTGTACGACTACTTCATCCCCTACCCCATCGAGAAGCTGCACACGTCGAACCGTGACCACATCGCGCTGGTGGCGGCCCTCCGCGCGCGCAACGTGGAGGAAGCGGTGGAGGTGTCCCGTAAGCACGTGAACATCCTGCACCGGACGATGTTTATGGGGCTGGCGGAGGGCGGAGACTAAATGTCTTTCCTAGGCAAGCCCGACAAAGTCAGCTGGGCCAGGATTACGATGGGGCATGGATCCTGGCCTACTTGCCGCCGTCGTTACGGCTTTTCTAGCACTAGCCGCCACCGTTGTGGCGTCACTAATCGCCGCTGCAGCTAGCCTGAGGACGCAGCGGGGCCAAGCAGAAAACAATGAACAGCTTCTTCGCCTGAAGGACCGCTTGGACGCGGAAAAGGCGCATCACGAGTGGCAGCGCAGTGCGAGAGCTGAACTTGATAACCTGCGCGAACCGTTATTGCTCGCCGCCAGGGACCTCCAGAGCAGAATTTACAATATCCGCAAAAACAACTTCTATTTCTACATCATCAGCAAAGACGACCATCGCCGTGATGTGGCCCTTCTTGGGACTCTCTACCGGTTTGCTAGATACTGGGCAGTCCAGGAACTCCTGTATAGCCGCACGAACTTGCTTCGGTTCGAATCCGACCCAGATACCTCCGAGGTTGCAGACCTCGTCGGGCGTTTGGCGCGCACCTTCGCATCAGACAGCTCGTCCGGACTTGACCTCATCTTCTGGCGAGAAGAACAGCGCGCCGTTGCTGAGCTCATGGTGAATTTCAGCAGCGACCACCCCATGACAACGTTCACGGGATTTGCCAGCTTCAGTAGGCGTTACCACGAGGATCTTCGAAGAGAAGCACCCGAGGACCTGGCCCTTTGGCTAGAGCGCTTCGCTCAGGACCTCCGGATGCCGACAATCGCTGAAAACCAGCGGTTGAAGGAGCTGGATGCAAACCTTGGCGCTCTGGTAGAAACACTTGAAAAGGGTAAGAAAACGACGGATATTGCCCCGACCGATTCGTCCGGCAACACTGATTCCCAGCAAAGGCCTAACGTAACCAAATGGCCCAGTTATGGTGATGAGCATGGCACGAGGAGACACCGAACTGGCCTTTAAGGCGGCGGCCGCGGCCGATGGCATTGAACTCACTCAGAGTTATTCGTTTCCATGGATGACCGAACAGGGACACTTCGGCCTCCCGCAAGAGGCGGCCGGCGCGCTCAGATTCCTCGAAGATATCTTTCTGGCGCTTGAGGGAGATGCTGCCCCGTACGCCGCCGGGCGTTCTACAGTGCTGCGAGGCGACCTAATCCATGAGCCGACCGGCACGATTATTGAAGTCGATGAATTTCAACACTTCTCAACTTGGCGTTTAATCGCATTAGACGCCTACCCTCCGGATGCAGCCATCGGATTCGACCGCGCCGAATACATTGACCTATGCCGCCGCAACGCCGGGCGAGCCGACAAGTATCGGGCCTCCAAGCTTGCCAAGGGCTTCCCCAACCCGGGTTCAAGAACGAGGCAACGCGCCTACTATGACTCTCTGCGTGACTTGGCCGCCTCGGCGATGGGCCTGCCACCGGTTATTCGGGTGCACGCCATCGACGGCGATGGAGTACTTGCGTATGCCAGACATAGGGAGAGAATCGCTCGAGCACTTTCCATCTGAGGTCAGTGCACTCTCCCAGATGACTGTCGAGAGCTAATGGCGCAGCACTTCAAGCCGTCTCCTCGAGACTCGCGCGGCAATTTTTCGTCTAGTTAGACTGCCCGCGAGTGCCCCGAACATGGGAAGGGCGCGCCCGGCCAAAGCCGGACGCCTTCGTGCGACCCATCTAATTCAGTCGACGAGAACCGTGGCCTTGGCAACGTCAGCAGTTTCGGAAACGGGCGCAGTACCCCGCCGGCGGTGGTTGATCCAGCACCCCACCGCAAGAACCGCTACAAGCCCGAAGGTGCTCAGGGGCTGGGGACGCGAATCCTCTCCGATGAAGCCCACCGTGAAGATCGCCGCGAGGATCAGCAGCCCCAGGGAAGTGAGCCACGGGAAGCCGGGCATCCGCAGGGAAAGCTCCGTTCCCTCGCGGTCGGCGCGCAACCGCAGTGCCAGCTGGGCCAGGAGCGGACGTCCACCCCAAGAGGCATTGTGGTGGCCTTCGCGTTCGGCGGGACCGAGATTGTTTCCGTGGCTGCAGCCGAGACGGCTGAGCCGGCCCGCAGCGTGAAGAAGGCCGTCCGGACGGTGCTGTGGCGCATCCTGGTGTTCTACATCGGTGCGATCTTCGTGATCGCTGCTGTGGTCCCGGTGGGTTCGGCAGGGCTGAAGAGCCCGTTCGCCGCGGTGCTGGACGCGGCTGGCATGCCGAGTGCTGCCACCGCCATCACGCTGGTAGCTGTCGCTGCACTTCTGTCAGCGTGGAACGCCAACCTGTACGGTGCTTCCCGGATGACGTACACCCTGGCCGAGCGTGGCGAAGCTCCTCGTTGGCTTGCTTCCGTTTCCAAGTCCCGCGTCCCTGTGGCCGCGGTCCTGGCCAGCGTCGCCTTCGGCGTTGTCACCGAGGTGCTGGAGCTGGCCTTCCCAGAGAAGGTGCTTCCGGTCCTGCTGAACATCGTGGGATCGACCTCGCTGATCGGGGCCGCCCCCAGCGCGATCGTCGTGATCTACAACGACGCAGCCTACGGAGCCGAGATCCACCACTACGGTTCCCAAGGCCTGACCGAGAAGCCGATGCTGATCCCCCGAGTTGGACTTCAGCGGGGTTGCTTAGGCGCTGGGGGCCGAGTCCGCCATTATCCGGTCTTTGTCCGACCTGTCCGCGCTGCACGACTGGATCGACGCCGCCGCCAAGGGCACCTTCGTGGCCGACTGCCGGATCACCTCGAGCGTCCGCGCCCCGTGGATGAGCGAGTGGATGAACGCGAACCGGGCAGCGACGGCCGCGGTGGCTGGGCAGCTCCCTACCGCAGTGGTGAGGCGATATCAAGCATGCCAGTTGATTGCATTTCGGATGAAAGACGCGATGCGCTGAACGGAAGCATCGCCAGAAGGATGCCCCGCCAGATAAGTTGCCGCTGCTTCGCGAAGGCAATCGTCCAGCTCAGACCATGAGATCCAGCAGAAGACTTCAGGTATCAGTGCCATAAGCTCGGACTCAGAGGGGAGCGATGGGTCGCCGACACGTTCTAACACGGGGCCGAGAGTTCTGCCCAGAACTTCGGTGATTCCGAGTTGGCCGTTGCCTTTGACCCGAAGCGGCGGGGTAACACCCAAGAGGAAGAGGACCGGGACAGCAGAGCCGGCCCTGGACACAAGAGTGACATATTCCCGGGCCAATTGTTCGGGCTGGAAGCTGCCGTACCGGATGCGTTTGGCTTCAACAAGCGTGTACGTGCTTGAAGTTTCGAAGATGGCGTCGGGCTGAACCACTAGCTTGACCTTACGGTCCTCCGAACTGAGGCTGAAGTCACCGGGGAGAAAGCGCATCTGCAATTCCTCAGCTTCAGCGGCAAGTTTCTCCCGGGCCGCATCGGCACCCTGCGCCGCCCGGATTACAGACCCGAGGAAGTGACTTCGGGGCAAGAAGTCAAGGCCTAGGAGCACTTCTGCGGTCAGTACATTTTCACGTCCCTGCCCGCCAGCCCTATAGTCTCTGGCTTTCTCCCACGAAACTTCCTCAAGGAGCTTTCCGACTATTGAACTGGAGGCGGTGGATGACGTTTCCATAGGTGGTCTCCCTCGACATGTCATTGCAATGTTGTCGCACAGTAACCCACTAGATGCCCGACAGACTCGGAACACGCAGGCTGGCTCTGTGTTGGGCGCGGACTTACCTCCGATGCATCTCACGGGTGTACAAAGGAGCGCCTAGCCCCGCGGCCGGTATCCTGAACCGGGCTCCCAAAAGCCACGGGCAGGATTGAGCGAAGGCTGACAAATGAACATCGACCCCGCGTGTGAACTTAAGCTAGGCAACCTATTCCAGGCAGCAGGCCTGGCGCCGGAAGACGTTGTGGTTATTCGACATACGCTTAACGCTGGCGGCTTGGAGACCCGGGCTGACGCAATGGGGCCGAATCTCTTGCCATACACACGCGAGCAGGGCCACAACAATAAGTTGGGAAGGAACCCTCCCGGGATTTGGTTAAACTTTTTGGCGACCTCGGGCCGCCGGGCAAGGTTCATCAGGGCGTACGAAAACTACGGTGAAGTCCACGAAGAACGAACTGATGTCTGGCGCTTTTTCGACCTAAGGCCATCTACCGTATTTGCGGCGATGACCGACCGGCTGGTCATCGAGTGGACTGCCGACACGGTGAATTGGGCCAAGGCGGGCCGGACGGCTGGCTCGCTCTCGGTGGTCGAGATTGCTGACCCTCAGACCGAACCGTTTCCGGGGTTCGATTCGCTCCTCATCAGCTACCAAGAGCTTCAGGCGGTGGTCAGTGATGACCGATACAGCCAATGGCGGACTGCGCTGAGTTCTGTGCAAGGCATCTATCTCATCGCTGACACAAAGAGCGGCAAGCTGTATGTGGGTAAGGCCGACGGAGCCGAACGTCTTTTTGGACGCTGGAGCGATTACGCCCGAAACGGGCACGGCGGAAACGTGGCTCTCCGGGAGTTGGCCGGCGCGGATGCGGCCCATGCCCGGCACTTCCAGTTCAGCATCTTGCGAGTATTCTCCCCGAGTGCGCCGACATCGCAGGTGGATGCGGCCGAAAACCATTTCAAGAGAGCCCTGCTCTCGCGCCAGACCGGCCACAACCGAAACTAGGACGTAACAGGTTGCTTGAGCATTCGACCCTAGATTCCAAAGGCTGATCCACCATGCGAATCGTTTCCTGGAACTGCGCCATGGGCTTTTCAAAGAAGCGCCACCTTATTGAGGCCCTGAAGCCCGACGTCGCGATCTTACCCGAAACCTCTGAACGACACATCAAGGAAACTGAGGCACGGTTCAAGGCTTGGGTCGGTACCAACCCGCACAAGGGCCTGGGTGTCGTCGGCTTCACGGACCGTTCTTACATGCTTCACGAGGCCCCCCCGCTGTTGCCTTGGCATATCCCATTCACAGTGGATGGTCTGAACATAATCGGGCTGTGGGCGCACGTCCGGGATAAAGATCTCAAGTACGTCCGAGTGACACATGAAATCGTCGGCCGTCATACTGATTTTTTGGCCTCAGCACCCTCGTTAGTCATGGGTGACTTTAATAGCAACACTGTTTGGGACCGAGAGCATCCCGGCAGGAACCACTCGATGCTGGTGGAGAAACTTGGTGCGCTCGGCCTGCAGAGCGTCTACCACCAGAGCGAACGTGTGGCACATGGCGATGAGACCACAAATACCTACTTTCACACCAAGAAGCTCCATTTCGGCTACCACATCGACTTCGCCTTCTTCAGCGGAGTTTCCCCATCGATGGCGATCGGGCGCCAAGAGGACTGGTTGATGTATAGCGACCACATGCCGCTGATCCTCGACATTGAAGAGCCCTAGAAGTCCTGGCCCTGGTCCTCGCCGGCTTACCTATCCGGGAGGCTTTACCGAACTGTGGTGGAAACTGGGGTGAGGAAGAAAAGGCAGCCCTGGACTGGCTTGTACTGTCCAACCTCAGCGACAAACCGGAATGTGTCACCCTCACTCACGGATGACGGAACACTGCTGCCAATGAACTTGAGATCGATCGTGTTCACGTTTCCGTATTTAAAGTTGGGGCCAGCTGTGGTCTTTGGCCCCGCGTCTCCGGGACCGATAAGGATGTCGTATCGGGTTTTGTACTTCTCATATTGCTGCAGGTTCGTTATCGAGCCGTCGAACGCAATTCTCCGACCGTGGTACTTCGCCGCGAAATCCGCCACCGAGGGACCGCAGGTGTCGGTGGTTGCTAGGAGTGCAGCGAACTCTTCGTTGTTCTCGGGGGTGATGATTTGGTCGGCTTCTTCAGCCACCGTTGGGGCAGGCGACGAGCCCGACGTCTGACCGGTTGCTTGAGTCACCGATGGAGGGGGCGATGGCGCCGATGTTTCACTCAGGGCCACCGAGTCGGTTGGCTTAGCGTCTCTTTTCTCCTTTGCTGCGGAGGTGCCAATGCCTACAGCAGCTAGTAACAGGAGAATGGCCATTCCCGCTACGACAGCCCGTTGCTTGGCGGGTGCAAGTCCCCGGAAAACACCCCACGCCTTTGACAAAGTTGTGTCCGGCTTCACCCGCCGGAATTTGAGTGTGGTCCGAAGTGTCCCGTGGGTCTGGTCGACTAGTTCCCAGCCGCCTTCCCTCTGTTCCTTAGCGATGGAGCGGCTCTCCAAACCGCGCACGGCCTGAACAGATCTGTACTCGTACTTGATGTCGTCCGGCATGCGGTCCCCAACCCTTTTAATGAAGCGCCCTGGGTCTAATAAAGGCTCGCCGTCATTAGGTCCCACCACGCACTTCGCGGTTGGCTCCACCAGCATAAGACGTGATCTCGTCCCCCACGAATTGGGCTTGAGCAACTGGGTGGATGGCTGGCGCACCCTCGGGTCGCCTGCTATTGGATGAGTCCCCTGTTTCGGACTTCGCTGAGCCATTCCGGGAATTCCTTCAGCATCTTCCCGAACAAGAGGGCATCGTTGATCGCGTCAACGTCCCCAATGGGCTCGTAGTTGGCGTTGTCTACGAAGCGCTGCGTGATTGTGTCCAGCTGCTCGAGAAACGCTATTGGTTGAGGACCAATCGAGAGGAACTTCCAAAAGATGGGTGCATTCGACACTTCCGTGAGTGCCTGGAGGGCCGCGTTCTTGCTATCTGGCGCACCGTCCGTAAGGAACAGTACATATACGGGCATCTCCGCGGGCATAGACGTAACAGGCCGCGTCGGCCCGAATTTTGCCTTCCCTAGTCCGAAGAGCCCCTTCCTGGGCGCTGTCGGAGGAGCAAATCCAAAGTGTTCCCGGATCGACAGGAATGCATCGGCGTAGTTTGTAGTGCCCATGCGTCGTCCCTTGGTCAAACGATCCACGGATCCAGAAAAGTCAGCGATGCTGATTTCACCCAAATATGCGGCGGAGGAGTCAAAAACGAAGAAGTCGATGGCCCCGTCGTCGTCGAACTGGGTTGCCAGTGCCAACGTCTTTTCGACCAGCCGCTGCATCGAGCCCGATTTGTATGCCGGAGACATGGAGCCGGAGAAGTCCAACGCGACCGCAACTTTGGCTTTCTGCCCGTTCAGTCCGGACAGATCAATAGCCTGAGATGCAGTTTTGGCCAGCGACAGGAGACTCGGCGCCTCCGTGCTGATCTTTGCAAGGGAAAGTGCCATGAGTAATCAATCCTTCGTTGAGTGTCAGAGGGAGTCATCCGCAGCCGTTGGTGTGCAACTTCGGCCGAACGTGTTCTCGGCGTTGCTATCGAAGACAAACTTGCGTTGCACACGACAGATTGGCGCTCAGAACTTGGCGGACAAGCAGCAACAGCGCCAGTTGAGGACTGAACCTGGGACCAGTCAACGATCCTTTCCTCAAGGTTCGATCAAGATGCGGATAGTTTTTCCGAAGGGCTAATCCACCGTCTTTATTTTGCAGTGCTCAACAGAAGACGTAGGGGCTAGGATGATCGAACAAGTCAGGGGGGAGACTTACTCCTGCTAACACGCGTGGTGAGGTCGTCAACAATCGACCAGGCCCGTTTTACAGGAGTTGGATACAGAAGTGTTTCTCAGAACTTTCGGTTGGTCTTTTGGGGTCAGCGCAGCCGCCTTGGTAATTGCATTCCTCTACGGGGGACCGCAAGCACTCATCTTGTGCCTCATTCTCGGCGTCCTTGAAATTAGCCTCAGCTTCGATAATGCGGTGGTTAACGCCCGCATCCTCGAACGTATGAACGCTTTCTGGCAGAAGATGTTCCTGTCTGTTGGTGTCATCATCGCCGTCTTCGGCATGCGCGTCCTTTTCCCCCTCTTGATCGTTGGCGTGACCGCTAATCTCAATCCGGTAGAGGCCATCAACTTGGCTCTGCAAAAGGGTGATCCAAACGCACCGGGCACCTACGGCTATCTGCTCCATGAAGCCCACCCGCAGATCGCGGCGTTCGGCGGGCTGTTCCTGCTGATGCTTTTCCTCGACTTTATGTTTGAAGACCGCGACATAAAGTGGATCAGATTCCTTGAAGTTCCAATGGCCAAAATTGGCCTACTCGACAGTGCGTCCCTGGTAGTTGGACTTGTCGCCCTGGTCCTCGCCGGCAGCCTCTCGGGAGAGCACCAGGGCATCGTGTTGCTCTCTGGGCTCCTGGGAATCATCACATATCTCCTCGTCAATGGCCTGGGCAACCTCTTCGATGTAGACCACGATGGCGACATAGATTTCGATGACGCCGCCGCTACCGTCCACGCCGGCCCCAGCGCGCCAGCCAAGCTGGCCGGTAAAGCTGCCTTTATGCTCTTCCTCTACCTTGAGGTCATCGACGCGTCCTTCTCATTCGACGGCGTCATCGGCGCCTTCGCCATCACGTCGGACCCCATCATCATCGCCTTGGGCCTGGGCCTGATCGGGGCCATGTTCGTGCGCTCCCTGACGGTCTACCTTGTTCGACAGGGAACCCTGGACGAGTACGAATACCTCGACCACGGCGCGCACTGGGCTATCGGCGCTCTCGCCGTCATCCTGCTCATCACCATCTCGGTTTCTATCAACGAGGTCATCACGGGCCTCATCGGTGTGGTCTTCATCGTTGCGGCCTTCATCGGCTCCACCTTGCGCAACAAGAAGAAGGCCGTGCTCGCCGGTGAGGCAGAAATTACCGAACTTTCCACAGTTTCCAAGTAAACACAGAACAGGAGCATGACGATGGGGTTAAGTCTTACAAAGGGCCAGTCACTGTCGCTGACAAAGCGGAACGGCGAGTCGCTCACCAAAATTCGACTGGGCCTTGGCTGGGACTCCGCTGTTCCCGCTAAACGGGGCTTTTTCGGTGGCACCAAAACGGTCGAAATTGACCTCGACGCCTCGGCCATCCTGTTCGATGCCAACAAGCAGCCTCTGGACTTGGTTTTCTTCAACAACCTGAAGAGCAAAGACGGTTCCATCAAGCACACCGGCGACAATCTCACCGGCGCCGGAGATGGCGACGATGAATCGATCACCGTTGATCTCAGTGCGGTCTCCCCCGCCGCGGCACATATTGTTTTCGTCATCACGAGCTACAGCCAGCAAACCTTCGACATGGTGGAAAACGCTTTCTGTCGGGTCATTGATGAATCTGTGGCTGCAGCCCCGGAAGTGGCCAAGTACCAGCTGACGGAATCTGGCCGACACACGGCCATGATTATGGCGAAGCTCTCCCGGGACGTCGGCGGCTGGCGTTTCCAAGCCATCGGTGCCCCGGCGAACGGCAAGACCGCGCACGACGTCCTTCAGCCCGCAGCTGCTGCCCTCTAAGACCAACCCCCTAAGGAGATACCATGGCAAGCCTCACTCTCAGCAAGGGAAGCAACCTCTCCCTGAGCAAAGCAGATCCCGGCCTCCGCAAGGCCATGATCGGCCTCGGCTGGGATCCCCGCACGACAGCGGGACAGCAGTTCGATCTCGACGCCTCCGCCTTGCTCCTCACGGCAGCCGGAAAAGTTCGCTCCAACGATGACTTCATCTTCTACAACCAGCTCGCCTCCAAGGACGGCGCCGTGGTCCACCAAGGCGACAACCGTACCGGTGAGGGCGAGGGTGACGACGAGCAGGTCCTCATCGACCTGGCCTCGCTGTCCCCCGAGATCGAAAAAATTGTGGTGGTGGTTTCTATAGACCAAGCTGACTCCCGCGGCCAAAACTTCGGTCAGGTGCGGGATGCTTTCTGCCGTGTCGTCAACGAGGACACCAACACAGAGATCGTCCGGTACGACCTCACAGAGGATGCTGCCTCTGAAACCTGCATGATCTTCGCGGAGATCTACCGGCATAACGGCGACTGGAAGTTCCGTGCGGTAGGCCAGGGCTACGCCACAGGCCTACATGGAATCGCTACTGACTTCGGCATCGTCCTCGACTGACTTCTCCGGTCCGCCGAGCCTCAGGCCCACGGACCGGAACAATTTTTAACAACTTGAAGGAGCAGGTAATGGCTGGACTTACCCTGACCAAGGGATCCAATTTGTCGCTGACAAAGTCAGCGCCGGGACTGACCAAAGTACATGTCGGGTTGGGTTGGGATCCCCGCACGACGACGGGTGACGCCTTCGACTTGGACGCCTCGGCGCTCCTGCTCGGCGAGGACGGAAAAGTCCGTTCCTCAGCGGACTTCATTTTCTACAATCAGCCGGCAACCCCCGACGGCGCTGTTGTCCACCAGGGCGACAACCGTTCAGGTGTCGGTGACGGGGATGACGAGATTGTCGCCGTCGACCTTTCTACCCTCTCGGCGGACGTTTCCCGCATCGTCTTCGTTGTTTCCATCGACCAGGCAGATGAACGGCGCCAGAACTTCGGCCAGGTCCGCTCGGCTTACTGCCGGATTGTCAACCAGGACAACGACACCGAAATCGTTCGCTACGACCTCAGCGAAGACGCCGCCCCGGAAACCTGCATGATCTTCTCGGAGCTGTACCGGCACAACGGTGAATGGAAGTTCAAGGCAGTTGGCCAGGGCTACGCCTCAGGCCTTGCCGGTGTCGCCGCCGACTTCGGCGTCCAGCTCGGTTAAGTACCCCATAGAAAGAGAGACGGAACATGAGCATGCAACTGACGCCGCCGGAGGCCGCCACATCGACACCGCTGGTACTGAGCGCACCGGAACCCGTGGGCATCGTCAAAGTTGACGACGCCCCCGGCATGGTCCCGGTGCCGGCCGAACGCCAGCAGGAGATCAATGCCCAGGCTCGCGCCTTCGTTACCGAGGTCTCGGCAATGAGCCCGTTCAGCCCCGAGTACTCCAGCAAGATCGATGGCATCAACCGGCTTGGCGGCCAGCAGTTGGTGGCCTCCGCCAACACCTCCAGCAGGCTGCTGGAGCGGTCATCCACGTCACTGGCCGGAGCGAAAAAGTCCGGCAGCAACGCTCAAGTGCAGGTTGCCTCAACGCTGGGTGAGCTCCGCTCGACAGTTGAGGACCTGACTCCGAACAACGCCGACTTGGGCGTTGGCCGGAAAATCCTGGGCATCATCCCGGGCGGTAACAAGCTTGCGAAGTACTTCCAGCGCTACGAGAGCGCCCAGACCCAGCTGGACAAGATCATCAAGTCCCTGATGGCAGGCCAGGACGCCCTGCTCAAAGACAATGCCTCGCTCGCGGAGGAAAAGACCCGGTTGTGGGAAACCATGCAGGGCTTGAGCGAATATGCCGTATTCGCCAAGGCGCTGGACACAGCAACTGCCAGCAGGATCGACGAGATGAAGATGCAGGGCCAGATCGAGGAGGCCAACAAGCTCGACTCGGATGTCCTGTACCCGATCCGCCAGCGCCATCAGGACATCCTGACCCAGCTGGCTGTCTCGGTTCAGGGCTACTTAGCAATCGACATGATCCGCAAAAACAACACCGAGCTGATCAAGGGCGTCGAGCGGGCCCGCACAACTACGATCTCCGCACTGCGTACCGCCGTGATCGTGGCACAGGCGCTGGCAAACCAGAAAATGGTGCTGGACCAGATCGACGCCATCAACACGACAACGAACAACATGATCCTTAAGACGTCCGAGATGCTCAAGGACCAGACCGCGAGGATCCACCAGCAGGCAGCGAGTTCCGGGGTCAGCGTGGATACACTGCAGAAGGCTTTCGATAACGTCTTCCAGACCATGGACGCGATCGACACCTTCCGGTCCCAGGCCAACAAGAGCATGGAAGGCACCGTGCATGCCCTCGAAGCAGGTCTCGAACGTGCCAGGCCTTACCTGGAGCGAGTTCGGCAACAAGAAGGCAACTAGTGTCCGCACAACGAATGGCCCGATCTCAGCATGGTCGGTAAGTTTCTGGGGTCCCTGTTCGGTCCCGCTGCTGCACGCAGCTCCAACACCGAACAGGGGCCCGATCCCGTGCTCGACCAGAACGCCGTAGACCTTGCTGCCAGTGGGACGGCCCTCGACGCTCTCCGTAGCGAAACCCGACAGGCAGGAGGCGAGGTGCCCACCTTGGTCTACTCGCAGTTCCGGCAACTTGACGACCTTCTGGCCCCCTTGATGGTCCACATGCAAAAGACCGGCGCCTCCGCTGAGCAGGTGGTCCTTGCCGGTGCCGTTATCGGCGATTACCTTCCTACTTCCCTGAGGACCTACCTGATGCTGCCCAAATCGGTCCGAGTGTACGGTTCCCGCGAAACAGCCACCCTGCTTGCGCAGCTCGCAACTCTCCATTCCACTGTCCTTGACCTTAACCAGCAGGTCCGTGGCGGCACCGCAACAGAACTGACCATTCACGG
The DNA here is from genome assembly GCF_019977375.1 of Arthrobacter sp. NicSoilB11. Taxonomy (NCBI): domain Bacteria; kingdom Bacillati; phylum Actinomycetota; class Actinomycetes; order Micrococcales; family Micrococcaceae; genus Arthrobacter; species Arthrobacter sp. NicSoilB11. The sequence continues at coordinate 1,124,453 of NZ_AP024657.1, read as the reverse complement.
CCGGTTCCTTCAGGACAAGTTCGATCTTGGCAGTCTTCACCTGGAAGGAAGCTAGTGCCTTCAATGATCCCGGGCAGCAATGCTGCCTTAACCGTCGAGAACCCCGCCCTCCGGAAAGTCCTCGTTGCCTTCGGCTGGACCATCACCCAAAGCCTCGGACCCCAGGCCGAGCTTGTTCCGATGGCCATAATGTGCGGCCAGGATGGGTTGGCCCTTTCCGACGACCACCTGGTGTTCTTCAACCAGCTGACGACCCCCGAGGGCAGCATGGAGTTCGTTGGGACGGACGACCAGGAACAAATCGACGTCGACCTGGCTTCGGTGCCAGACAACGTGCGGAAAATTGCCTTCGTTCTGTACGTGGACCCAGACTTACGTGGGCCTGGGAATTTCGGGGCCGTCAAGAACGCCTACGTGAGGGTCGCGGACGAGAATAGCCGCGAACTCCTGCGCTTCGATATCCCCGCCGGGAACCAGATGCAGATCAAGGCCATGCTGTTCGGGGAGCTGTACCGGCACAGCGGTGGTTGGAAGTTCCGGGCTATCGGCCAGGGCTACCAGAACGGACTTGCCGGCGTGGCCGCCGATTACAAACTGGCCTTCTGACATGAATTACTCTGCGCGGCCCCCGCGCCCCGACGTCACCTATCTGTCCCGCCGCCGTCGGCCGGGCCCTGCCTCCACCGCGCCAGCCCCCGGCCGAATCGCCGCTGCGCGCATGGACGAAACACGGCGCCCAGCGCCGTCTCCGGGCCTAACCCTTGAACGCCCGCGAACCGGCACTGGCGGACCCAGCGGTGCAGGTACGTCCGCCCCGAGGAGTACGCCTCCTGCCCCGCACGCCCCGGTCCTCGAATCCGCGCTGCTCTTCGATGCACCGAGATTCACGGACACCCGCCAGATGACCGAGAATGCGCCCATCGTGCGGCTCAATGCACGCCAGTCCGGCATCGGGACGCTGCTGGTACACGGCGCGAGGTCCATGGCCTGGGAGGATACCGACCAGCTGACAGGTGCTGAAAGCGTCCACGGAGAGACCGCCGGAGTTGCCAGCCGGACCGCCGGAAACCGCAAACTGGTGGCGTTCCACGACGGGTCGGCTGCCATCACACTAAGACACGTCAAACGGCTCCGGCGCGCGATCTTCATTGCGCAGGACCAGCCACTGGTTGTCAGCCTCTTTGGGGAAGCCGCGTTGGCGGTCGCACCCACCACCCCGGACGGCAGGGGTGCGGTCCTGTATATCTCCCGCATCGATAACCTCCTTGAGCTTCGTGCGGAGTACATCGAGTCCGCAAACGACCAGACCATTTGGGCTGCCTTCGGTTTCACCATGACAACTCCGACCCACATACAAACTGGTCGCCGCTAGCAATTGGTGAGCGACCATTGGGGGACAAATGCAACACTTCACATACTTGAGCCAGCCAGAACGTGAACGGCTGTTCCTCCGACCTCCAGAAAAACTATCTCGGACCTCACACCCAGGCCTGCTTGCCGTCGCCCTCGGCGCGACGCTTTACGCACCCGCGAACCGGCCGGCCCTGGCGAAGGCTGTGCTCAAACAGACGGAACGCGGCTGCCTCAGCTTCGTCCTGTGTTTGGAAGACTCCGTGGCGGACGATGACGTGGCAGAAGCCGAAACAAATCTTCTTGACGCCCTTGCTGAACTTGCTGCCCAGCCCTGTCGCTCCGCGCTCCCGCTACTGTTCATCAGGTGCCGGACCCCCGAACAACTGCTCAACATCGGTCGCCGCGCTGGGTCCACCCTCGACGTCCTGGCTGGCTTCGTCCTGCCCAAATTTGAAAACGACACGGGAAAGGGACTGGCCTTTTTTGAGGCATTGCGACAGCTAAACCGTGAGGCCGGACGGACCAGACCAACGGAGAAATTGTCGCCGCTCCTGTGCATGCCCATCATTGAGGACCCCGTCACCACTTACGTGGAAACCAGGACGGCAGCCCTGCACAGCGCACTGACCGCAATCACCGCCAACCGCGACTTGGTCCTGTGCATCCGCATTGGGGCTACAGACATGTCCGGCGCATTCGGCCTCCGCCGGTCACGAGACCTGACCATCTATGACGTCAATGTGGTGGCAAATGTGATCGGCGATGTCGTAAATGTCTTCGGCCGAACGGGCAGCAGCTGGGTCATCACCGGTCCCGTATGGGAGCACTTCTCCAACAAAGAGCGCGTCCTGCGTCCCCTTCTAAGGGCGACGCCATTCAGTAATGTCCACGAGGAGGCTCTGCGCCAGCGCCTGCTGCTGGAGAACCTCGATGGGCTGATTCGGGAGATCGAACTCGATCAGGCAAACGGCCTTCTGGGCAAGACCGTCATTCACCCAAGCCACGTCCCTGTGGTGCACTCAATGTCCGTTGTCAGCCACGAGGAGTTCCTGGACGCAACTGACATCGCCGCCGGGCTTTCCGGCGGGGTCCAGGCCTCGTCTTATGGAAACAAGATGAACGAGCACAAGCCCCACCGTTCCTGGGCTGAACGAACCCTGCTGCGGGCCAGAGCCTTCGGGGTGGCAAATCACGGAATCAGCTTTGCAGAGCTCTGGGAAGCGAGTATGAAATGACAGTCGCACAATCCACACTCTTGGATCCGGCCGCGAGCTTCACTGAGTGGGGGTTCGCCGTCTCGCCCAGTTCCCGGCCCAGCCTTTTGCCGGTGACGGACCTGGTGGACCTGGCCTTGCGTCGAAACCCCAAGCGCTCCCATCTGCTGGTCTCGCGGGTCTTGGCAAAACATGTTCCAACCGAGCCAGGAATCGCGGTGGCAGCGGGCCTGCTATTGGGCATGCAGGTGCGTCATGCTCTCCGCCCGCATGCCGACACTGACACCCTAGTCCGTGACGCGGCGTCGCGGTTCCACGACCTGCTGGCCGGGGAACCATGGTCAAACGCCAACCGGGCAGTCGCTATCGCTGACCTCTGCCGGGACCTGCGCTGCCAGCCAGCAAGTCCTGACGTGGCAACAATCGGCTACGCCGAGACCGCTACAGGCCTCGGCCAGCTGGTGGCCGATTCACTTGGGTCCTATTACATCCATTCCACCCGCCATGCTGTGACCGGCCCGGAAGCAGTTCGCCCCTACGCAGCCTTCGAGGAGTCGCACTCCCACGCCACATACCACCAACTGCTCCCCACCCGGCATTCGGCTCTCAGCGGTGTCGGCACGATCGTGCTGGTTGATGATGAACTGAGCACCGGTGCAACCATCGTCAACACCATCACTGCTCTGCACGCCACTGCCCCGCATCGTCACTACATTGTTGCTTCCCTAATTGACCTGCGACCAGCCGCGGAACGGACCCGGCTGGACGGGCTGGCAGCCAAGCTGGACTGCAGGATCACCGTAGTGAGTCTTGCCAACGGCGACATCGCTTTGCCGGGGGACTTGCCGGCCAAGGCGGCCTCGTATGTAAGCCATTTCGCCAATGAGCTGGTCTCCGCATCGAAGGCGGGCGACGTGTCCGTTCTGGACCTCACCCGCAGCGTGGACCCGATCCGAAGTGCCCGCTTCGGGAACAGTGCCAGGGCCACGGCCAGCGGTGCCGACCGCATTGCCGAGGAGGTGGCCACCGTGGTTCCTCCGACAGGCCGCCTGCTGATCCTGGCCACCGAGGAATTTATGGCGCTGCCGTTGGCCATGGCCTGTGCTCTCCAGCAAAGACTGCCCAGGGCATCAGTCCGATATTCCACCAGCACCCGCTCCCCCATTGCCGTGATTGACCGTCAGGGATATCCCGTTCGTTCAGCGGTAAGCTTCGACAGCCACAATGCAACCACAGATGGTCCCGGCCGACGGTATGCCTATAACTTCAACCAAGCAGGCCAGCGGTTTGACCACGTGTTGGTATTGGCGGAACCGGGAACGCAAGAAGCGGCGTTAACGGGCCCAGGATGCCTTGCGGAGGCTGTGTCGATGACGGGGGCCAGCGTGCACGTTGTTTTGCTGCCGGCGGCGCCACCGTTCCCCACGCCCGGAGAAGGTCCTTCCTTTGGCTCGTACGCGGCCAGCGAAGTGCGGTGGTTGATCAAGGACCTGAGCTTCGCGGAACTGGAAGCTCCCACCGCTGTACGGGAGACCGCCATCCAGTCAGGCCGGGCCAATTATGCGGAGTCGCTTCCCCAGGAATATGAGCCCTCAAGCGAGTACGAGGAACTTTATAAAGCCGCTTTGTCCAGGTCCGCGTCGCGGGTGGCGTGCGCCGTTGGACGTGTCACTGAACAGGTGCTGGCACTCAGAGCAGGCGCTCCAGTCCTCGTCTCCTTGGCACGGGCGGGGACGCCGGTCGGTATCCTGATGAAGCGCTGGGCCGCGAAGGTGCACTGCGTCGATCTCCCTCATTACACTGCCAGCATCGTGCGGGGCGTCGGGATTGACCAGACAGCACTGAGCTACCTCGCGAGCCACTACGCGCCGGAACGGATCATGTTCGTGGATGGATGGACAGGCAAAGGTGCCATCGCACGTGAACTTGAGGCGGCGGTAGCAGAGTTCTGGCGAACCGACGGAGCGCGATTCAGTCCGGAACTGGCGGTGCTGGCCGACCCGGGGCACTGCTCGGAAATATTCGGTACCCGGGATGATTTCCTGATTCCGTCGGCCTGCTTAAACTCGACAGTGTCCGGACTAGTGTCCCGCACTGTTTTCAACAGAGATCTCGTCTTCGACGACGATTTCCATGGGGCCAAATATTACCGGGAACTAGCGTCCAAGGACGTTTCCGAGGCTTTCCTCAATACAGTGTCCGAGCGCTTCGCTGACGTCTATGACAACGTCGTAACGTCGGCGGGAGCCGGCACAGTGGAGTCCGTCGGAGACAGATCTGCAGACTGGTCCGGATGGGCCGCCGTCGAGCGGATCAGCAAGGACTTCGGAATCAACAACACAAACTTGGTAAAGCCCGGGGTTGGGGAAACCACACGGGTACTCCTGCGCCGGGTGCCTTGGAAGATCCTGGTGAGATCCACCTCAAGGGAAGACGTGCAGCACGTGCTTCTGCTGGCAAAGCTCCGCGACGTGGATGTGGAGTATGTGGATGACCTTCCATATACATGTGTCGGCCTCATTCATCCTCTGCGCCGTGCGGTGTCGATGACGGACGCAGACGCGAAGGCAGAAGCACTATGACCATAGTTGCTGATGGGACCGAGCCTCATGTGGCCTCATCGCCCCACGTCCATGCGCTCATGGTCGCTTCTGACCTTGACCGGACACTAATCTACTCGGCTAATTCGATGGCTCTGCGGTGTTCTGACAGTTCTGCACCCTCACTGGTGGTCGCAGAAGTCTACGAAGGCGCACCCTTATCCTTCATGACCCGGACAGCCTGGAATGCCCTGGAATGCCTTGCCCGGCACGCGATTTTTGTTCCCGTCACCACTCGAACAGTGCTGCAATTCCGCCGCGTCAACATCCCCGGACGGGACCAAGGTTACGCCGTTACAACAAACGGGGCGGTCCTCTTGCAGGACGGAGTCCCGGATCCCGCATGGACCGAGCTAATCCAATCCACCGTCCATTCCAATTGCGCACCATTGCAGGAAGTCCACGATCACGTCCTCGGCCCCGGCAGCCCCCCAGCGATCCTGCGGGGTCGAGTAGCCGAGGACGTCTTCGTGTACTGCATGGTGAACCGCGAAGAACTATCTGCCCACTATCTGGAAGACTTATCGGGGTGGTGCCAAGAACGTGGATGGACCATCTCTTTGCAGGGCAGGAAACTATACTTAATTCCGTCTCCCGTAACCAAGGAGGCGGCCCTGGCAGAAGTTCGACGCCGGCAACCCGTAGACATGCTGGTGGCAGCGGGCGACTCAAAACTTGATGCCGGGATATTAGAGGTTGCCGATGTGGCCATCAGGCCGGCCCACGGCGAACTGGACCGAACTGCATTTCACCTCCCCCACCTTAGAGTGACGTCCGCTTCCGGGATCATGGCCGGCGAGGAGATCCTGCGCTTCGCCGCCTCGCACGTTTCACGCAGCAGCGAGTCCCTAATGATTGGCGAGCACGGAACGCACACCTGCAGCCGCCAGCCTTGAACCAGTTCACCGAGGAACAGGCCGGGCATGACGGCGATCAGATCGGGCTGGAGTAAGCGCTGTCTCCGCGTCGACCGCAGGTTCGGGCCATAGCCTTCTGGTTAGCAGTCCTAACCAGAAGGCTATGGAGCCGGACGCACCCTTACTGCATTAGAGCCAGACGAAAGGGTTGTTCCCTCAAGGACTAGAAAGTAGAAGAAGCCCGCAGCCTCCTTATCCGACCGTTCCTTGGATCAGGGGATCGATGAGCTCGGGACGTCCAGCTTGGACTGCGGCGATAGCCGACCCGAAAGCCCTCCAGGCAGCAGCGTTCCCGTTGGTGCTGAGGCTGTCCGTGAGGTTCGATGTGGCTTTTTGGAGGCCCACGAGCCATTCCGACTGCCTTTTCCAGATGTCAGGGGCCTTGGCCACTGGCACGAGGGTCGCCAGGACCTCGGGTATCAGGTGATGCATTGGTTGGTGCGCCTTGGTGAGTTCGATGGCCTTGTTCAGGGTGCTGACGAGGATCCTCTCGGCTTCGTCGGCCCATCGGGCCGGGGAAAGGTGCTCGTGAACCGACACGGGGTCTCGGAGTTCTGCTGCGAGGTCTGGGTGGAGTTGAACGGGGTGCCCTGTCGGGCGCCCTGTCCACCTGACCTCTCGGACATCGCGTTCGAGGGACTGGTCGGCATTGAAGTAGGGATCATTGAGGAGCTTCCCTCTGCCGTCCGTGAGGGTGACGCGTGCAACCCGGTCACCTGTGCCGTGCTCTCGCTGATATTCGTCTGTGACCCCTGTGGGCGTCAGCACGAGGACCTCTGTCCCGTCCGGCGAGACCGACGGGAACCACAGGTAGGGGTAGTCCGTGAGCATAGGGACGTTGAGGGTGATTTCACTGAATGTTCTGGTGTAGCTGTTCGTGGCGAGGCTGAAGAGCCTAGGGACTGCTCTGCCGCCCTCATGCTCAACGGTGAGAAGGCTGGATTCCCCCAAGGGCCACCAGGCGGTGTTCGCAACGTTCAGCTGCAGGGATCGGCCGGTCGTTACTTCCACGATGGTAGAGGTCCGGCTTCCAGTGATGAGCAGCCAAGAGCCGTCGCCGTTAAACCTTAAGGGTTCATTTCCGGCGATACCGTCAACTACGGTGAGCAGTCTGCGCTGCCCGTTCTCGTCGTAGAGGGCCACCGCACCCGTTGAGCCACCGAGGTGTTCGAGAGTTCCGATGGTTCCTGTGGCCCCGTGCAGGTCAACAGCGAGGACGTTGACGGTGGCGTCCAGGGGAAGGAATGCGCCGCTTTGGGCTGAGCCCACATAAAGGGAGGATGCGGGCCAGTAAAGGCCGCCGGGGTGACCGTTTTCGCTGAACGTCGCGTTGCGTCCGTCAATAGCTCCCAGATCGTGTGCCGGCGGTAGCCCCCACACTTCGTGGGTGAGACGGGCGCTGGCGACTGCCCTACCGGTCACGGGGTCCAAGCTGGCAGAGGTCACGGTGAGCCAAGTGGGCGAGATGGGGGCGTCCCCTGAGCTTCGCCACGAGTGCTCGAATCCCGCTCCCCTCTTCGCCCTCAGGTGGTGGGCCAAGGTGTTGATCGATTCGAAGGTGGAGTGCTCCTCGGGCACAGACTCCCGGACTCGTTCTATGGTGGTGTACACGGCCAGCGCTGGCCATCGGAAGGGCCGCAGGTCGGTTGTCTCGGGGGGAAAGCTTTCAAGCCGTTTCCAGAGTGGGATGCCGTCGGGTTCGGGTGGGAGGACGGGCTCTGCTGACGGGGTGGCCTTCCTGAGCCGTGCGACGCCGGCGGCGAAATCGTCGGCGATGCTCTGACTGAGCTCGTCTAGCTGTTCCGCGCTCACGTTATCGGGGACGGGGCGCACGAAAGCCTGAATACCCTCGATGCGCTCAAGCATGTACGGTCCCATGCCGTCGAGCTCTTGGAGCTGGCCTGAGTCCTCGTCCGCGGACCCAATGCCAAGAACTAAGAGGGTCCTGTTGCCGAACATCCCGAAGATCACGCTGGTGTTGTCGCCGTCGATGTCCGTGACGATGGTTTTGTAAAGGTCGAGGCCGAGCCGTTCCCAGGAATGGGCTGCCCGTCTCAATGATGGGGACAGCGTTGCCCACCCTTGGGATTCTGCCCTGAAGTGCATAAATGTGGGTGCCTCCCAGGGCGGCACAACATCTGCCCCGGCAAGAACCCGGATGACCTCCTGCGACGAGGATCCGAGGTGCACCATCCCGACTGACAGCGGTTGGGGTGCATTTTGAAAGGGCGCCAGGATTGCTTCATAGATGAGGCCGGAGTTTGACCCCGGGGCGCAGGCCACGACCACCGCTGCCCCGTGTGTGCCTTCGACAGCGGTCCATGTAGTTTCGGGATCCCGGGTCAGTCGAAAGAAGCCGCGGCCGAGGGGGCGCGAGTCTCTCAGTACGGGAGCGATCGCGACGGCGCGCTCGAGGATATCCTCCACTGGTAGCGGTCCGCTTAGCACGAAACTGAGCCCAGAATTGCTCAGAAGCGTGTAGAGCAGTTGCCGTGGGTCGGTTTTCTCTAGGCCAGGGTCCGCCAGGGAGGTCTCCCCACTCGAGTCCTCGGTTAAAGGAGAGGCGCCGTGGCTCTGGGACTGCCCGGCTTGAGGAGAATAGCTTCCCGCGCGGATCCCTTGGATGAGGGCTTCACGGACGGGTTCTGATTCGAGCTGTTCGGCGAGGTGGTTATGGACCGCAATCTTCCCTGGGTCCCCAGTGAGGTAGTCCCAGAGCATCTGCTCGTTGAAGCCCGGCAGAGCGTAAAGGGCTTCGAAACCGTCTCCAGCCTCGGGGCGATGGAGCGCCGTAAAGGAGCGGCGGACCTCGGAAGTGACATAGTTGAAGACGGCCGTGAGTACGCTGGAAAGCTCTCCGGCGTGCCCCGGTCCGGCTGCCTCGGCGCAGTCCCTAGCGAGTGCGAGCATACTGGGTTCGGATAAGAGGTGGGCGCTGTGTGCCCGTACTGGGACCTCCACCACTGCGGACCCCTGAGGTGAGACATTTTTGCGGTTAAACCAGACCATGTGGCTCTCCTTTGTTGATGACGGAAGACCTCGGAGAACCGCTGATGCGTCTCCGCGGGTAAGCCCCTCTTGAATCGGGACAAGGCTCAGGGTCTGGGGCCAGTGGTTTCGTCCCGAACGGGGTGGAATGAAATTGCAATGAGATGACATCAAAGTCCCGATTGCGCTTGACGCGGGTCGGTAGCCGCTGGTGCTGCATCGGCTCCGCATCTTTTCCACCATCGTCTGTCGTGGCTCTCTACGTCCCTGCCTCTTGCCGCAACCGGGCGTGATTTTGTCTTTACGTTCTTTCCCGGTTTGAGACGACAAATCTCGAGCCGCAGGGGTCACCGTTTCAGGCCGCCATGCCCGGCCTTATTTCCGGATGTGACGTTTGATCTCGTCCTCTATCTGACGCGACGTTGTAGTCCCGTAGTCCTTTGCGATGTCGAATGCGGCCTTCTGGATGTCACCGGTGGCGACGTTATACGTCGAACCTGCTGCCACTATCAAGGCCTGGGCGGTGGCTTTCGCTCGTTCTTGCCAACTTGCCATTTCTTTCTCCTTTGCATGATGTTGCTTTGCTTCTTGTCTTTCCATCAGCATTGCCATCAGAGGTGATTGCCGTCTGCGGCTCCCCCTGGTCGTACAGTGGCCACTTACAGGCTTCATCAGATCCAATATGTGTAAGTTCGGAAACGCTGATGGCGACAGGCTACTTCACTCCCGTGTCGGATTACTTCCTTGTCAGAAGAAAGGCAAAAGATTGCGGGAAGCTGTGCGTCGAGTATCGTCAAAATGCAGCGCATATCTGAAAGTTCATTGACATGCGGCTGTCTATGACATAGAAACTCCATACTGCATCTGTCAGCGCGGTGGAAAGGAAAAAATTCAATGGCATGTGCGTGTACTAACTCCGGGAAGTCGAAGTGTGCATGGTGTAAAGAGGCAGAGGCTCATGGCATCTCAGTTGATCGGCATAAATGTCAATGGGGAACCTGCTCAAAATAGTCCCGCAAACCTCCTGGTTCATACTTTCATCCGTAACCGTGAGCTGCAGTGGGCGGACTAAAATCTGGTAGAAGCTACGCGGCCTGTGGTCGGCCCGGAGGCGGATCAGCCTAAGCTGGTTGAGCCTGTCTCTTCGCGACCCCTTAAGGTTTACGATTTTCGTTCAACTTCGCGTTCGCGCGAGCGAAAGAACCCACAACGCACTCCAAAAAACCTCAACCCCTGACGTGACGACCGGCATGGATCATCGCGATCTGCACATAGCCTTGAAATGAGAAACTAGTGGCAAAGACCTGTCCCCAATGCGCGAAAAAGACCGGCATGGACGTCGGTCGTCCCGACAACCAAGGGTGGTATAAGTACGTCTGCCAGTTGTGCAGATTCGAGTGGAAGAGCCCAGATAAGCCTTAGTTTGGCCGGCATGCCAGGACACCAAAAATCAATTGCCCCACGCGTGAGAACACTTGAAGCAGCACAAGGCTTCTGTAAAACGACAGCGGAGAAGACATGAAATCCGAAGAAAGCACCTACTCCACCAAACTCGACATCGGACAAATCCGCCAGGTGCTGCGCAGCGCGCTCGGCAATGCCTCCATCAGCAACTTGCAATTCGATGCACTCGACGAACAACCTGACTTTGGCTTTGCTGCCGAAAAGAGCGGACTGGTTGGAGGATCCTCAGCTATCCAAGTGCATGTAAATGATATAGGAGAACAACGTCACATAGGGTTTGTGGCCTTGGGCGACGGGGGCTTCGCAAGGGCTTGGAGCGGAGCCCGCAATTCTGTATCGCTCTCGGGCAGCAGAAAACTTGTTGCGACTTCAGTGGAGGCACTTAAGCGCGCGGACTCAGCTCTCACCCTGATCGGATAGACAACTTTCAGGCTGCTGGAGGCCGTTAGTTATGTTCAAACATTGGCGGCCTTCAGCATGGCATTCGAACGATCGGAGCGTGGACTATCAATTGGTATGTAGCATTATTGCTTCGCATGGCAGGGTATGTGTGCCGTGCATGTGGATATGAAACGTCGTATCCGGGCAACTTTCGAAAATGTCCAGTATGTGGAATTAAGTGGGGGTAATTCTGCAGCTTCCGCAGGCTACCGACCCGCACAACCGGAAAGCGGCGAGCGTACGTCTTCCCGACCGCCCTGGACAGGTCCAGCTACCGGGTGTGCATGATTGCTCACGAACCGGTAAGTCCCCGGCTTTGGCTGCGGCTTAGATCCGGAAGACATTCAACCAGAGGCGACACAAAGTTCTGGCTGATTCCAGTTACGTGCTGACCGCTCCTCAGCAGCCAGAGGCCCACGGCGTGCCCTGAGACTCCTCTATCGCACCCTCGAACTCAGGCCGTCAACCGCTCAATTGCGTACTTATTCAGGGGCACGCCGTTGTTGGCACCCTCGATCGCCAGCTTGCGATGCAGCTCCGGGGGCACCCGGAGGTGAGGCGGCCACTGAACTTCTGCGTCGCGATGGGCTCAGGAACCGGCTCACCTGCCTGCTTAAGATCGTCGATGACGTCGGACACTAGGCGTTCAATGCCGCGGAGCCCTTCAAACTGATCCTCGTCCAGCCAGGACAGAGACGGAAATTCAAGGATAGTGGCCACAAACTCCAGGTCCTCAGGCGACCATTGGACCGAGTAACGGTACTGCGCCACCGGGGACGGCACGGCAGCTGCTTTCCGAGTGGACATCTACTTCTCCTTGCTCCGATCGATGGCGGCTATGGCTTGCTTCACCTGATACGGCTTGGCGTTGCCATTCTTGTTCTGCAGATTGATCCTGGCATCCCCCTGCCAGGGCATTTTGAATATTGCGTTGTGGCTACCCGAACCCGACCTGGGTTCGCCAAAGTAATGAGTACAGAGTTTGAGCATGGCACTGTAGGAGACGTTCTCGGGGTGCGTTTCTAGCTTGCTTTTCGATCTTGTCGATGCTCGCCACAGACACCATGGTGCCACTCTTGGCACCACTTCTAAGATATCCCGCGCTTCGGGTGGCGACCGGCAAGTAGGGCAAGGGTGCGCCCGGCAAAACCGGACGCGCCCCCGGAGCGCCCTGAACCCTCGAGTGGTTCAAGTCGGCTGATTTCAGTCGATGAGTACCGGCTGCTTGTCTCCGTCTGAAGCTTCAACAGCGGCGGGAGTCGTACCCGACCGGTGGTTCAGCCAGCACCCCACCGCAAGGACCGCCACGAGAGCAAACGTGCTCAACAGCTGTGGACGAGAATCCTCGCCGATGAAGCCCACCGTGAAGATCGCCGCGAGGATGACCAGGCCAAGGCCCGTGAGCCACGGGAAGCCAGGCATCCGCAGCGGAAGCTCCGTTCCGTCGCGGTCGGCACGGAGGCGCAGCGCGAGCTGGGCCAGCAGGGCGGACGTCCACACCAGCAGGCAGGTCGAGCCCACAATGTTTAGCAGGACGGGAAGGACCTTCTCGGGGAAGGCCAGCTCCAGCACCACCGTGACAAGGCCGAAGGCGACGCTGGCCAGGACCGCAACCACCGGAACCCGGGCCGTCGACACCGAAGCGAGCCAACGCGGTGCCTCACCCCGCTCCGCGAGGGAGTACGCCATCCGCGACGCACCGTACAGGTTGGCGTTGAGCGCCGAGAGCAGGGCGGCGACGGCCACCAGGGTGATGGCGGTAGCTGCGCCGGACATGCCCGCGGCGTCCAGCACAGCGGCGAACGGGCTCTTCAGCCCCGCCGAACCCACAGGGACCACCGCGGCGATGACGAAGATGGCGCCTATGTAGAAGACCAGGATCCGCCACAGCACGGTCCGGACTGCCTTCTTCACACAGCGGGCCGGCTCGGCGGTCTCGGCTGCGGCCACGGACACGATCTCGGTGCCGCCGAATGCGAACGCCACCACAAACAGTGCGGTCGCGATTCCGCCAAAGCCACCGGGCGCGAAGCCCTCCCCCATGAAGTTGGACAGGCCCGGGGACTGCACGCCCGGCACCAAGCCGAAGAGCAGTGCAAAGCCAACCAGCAGGAACCCGACGATCGCCGCCACCTTGAGCAGGGCGAACCAGAACTCGAACTCGCCGAAGTTCTTCACGCTGGTCAGGTTCACGGCGGTGAGCACCACGATGAACACCAGGGCCATCAGCCACACCGGCAGCGCCGGGAAGATCGTCGCGAGCAGGCCCGCCGCGCCGAGCGCCTCGGCGGCGATGACCACCACCAGCTGCAGCCACCACAGCCAGCCGACGGTGGCACCGGCCACCGGCCCGTAAGCCTTCGCCGTGTAGACGGAGAAGGCGCCGCTGTCAGGGTTGGCGGCGGCCATCTCACCGAGCGCCCACATCACCAGGATGATGAGCGTGCCGGCCACAAGGTAGGAGATCAGCACAGCCGGGCCGGCAGCCTGGATGCCCGCGCCGGAGCCGATGAACAGGCCCGCGCCGATGGCGCTGCCCAGGCCCATCATGGTGAGCTGCCGGGGTTTGAGGGCCGCGCCGAGTGGGCGGGCAGACGTCTTTGTCTGTTGTTCCATGGGGATTCCTCTTAGTTGTTGGGAACTGTTGGGGATAAAACTTCAGGCCGCGTGGGTTTCGAGGAGCCGGAGCACGCGGTTGTTGGAGGCGGGGTCGGCAACGGTGATCCGCACGCCGTCGCCCTGGTAGACCCGGACCAGGATGCCCGCGCGGTCGAACGCATCCACCAGCCCTGCCAAGAGCTGGTCACCGACACGGATCCACAGGAAGTTGCCCTGGCTGGGCTGCAGCTTCCAGCCCTGGGCTGCCAGCTCCGCGGCCATCCGGGCGCGCTCCTGCTTCACGGAAGAGACCCGCGCTTCCATCTCCTCCCCCGCGTCCAGCGACGCGACGGCCGCCTTCTGGGCCAGCGCGCTCACACCGAAGGGAAGGGCGGTCCGCCGCAGTCCTTCGGCGATGGCCGGTGCCGCAACGGCGTAGCCCACGCGAAGTCCCGCGAGCCCATAGGCCTTGGAGAAGGTGCGCAGGATGCAGACGTTCGGGTACCGGCGGTAGAGCGCCAGGGAGTCGGGGCCGGCGTCGGCGTACTCCACGTAGGCCTCGTCGATCACCACCAGGACGCTGGACGGCACGGTCTGCAGGAAGGTCTCGAGGCGTTCATGGCTGATCGGCACGCCGGTGGGGTTGTTGGGCGTGCACAGCAGGACCACCCTGGTGCGGTCGGTGACGGCGGCGGCCATGGCGTCGAGGTCGTGGCCCTCGGCGTCGTCCAGCGGAACACGGACCGCCCGGGCGCCTGCCAGCTCCACCAGGATGGGGTACGCCTCGAAGGAGCGCCACGCGAGCACCACTTCATCCCCGGCGTCGCACAGTCCGGTGATGATCTGCTGGAGGACGCCCACGCTTCCGGGTCCCACCGCCACTTCCTCCGCGGTGACGCCAAGGTGCCGGGCCAGCCGTTCGCGGAGTTCGACGGCGGCCATGTCCGGGTAGCGGTTCATCCTGCCGGCCGCTTCGGTCACCGCAGCCATGGCGGCGGGCAGCGGGTGATAGTGGCTTTCGTTGCTGGCGAGGGCGGCGATGTCCGCGCCAGCACCTCGCCTGCCTGGGACGTAGGACGGCAGGCCGGCCACTGCGCCACGCAGGGTGGGCAACGCAGTTTCGGGAGCGGCAACAAGCTGATCACTGGTCATGAAGTCCGATCATGGAAGTGACCCGGACCACAATGCAAGGTAGGCTCCGGTGCTTGGGACTTCTGCTCAACTTCTAGTACCCCTGGTGAAAATATGACCATCGCAAACTCTCGCACCCTCGATTCCCTCGACGGCCGGATCATCCTTGCCCTGGACAAGGACCCCGAAGCCAGCGCCCTGGCACTCTCCCGGACACTCGGCGTCGCCCGCAACACCGTCCACGCCCGGCTGGCGCGGCTGGAGCGCAGCGGCGCGCTCCGCTCCTTCAGCCGCAGGCTGGACCCCGCCGCGCTCGGCTACGAACTCATGGCCTTCCTCTCCCTCTCCATCAGCCAGACCCGGACCGGCTCGGTGGAGAACGGGCTCGCCGCCATCCCGGAGGTCATCGAGGTGCACGCGACCACCGGGGACGCGGACCTCATGGCCAAGGTGGTGGCCCGCGGCACGGCCGACCTCTACCGCATAACCAACCAGATCCTGGAGATCGACGGGATCCAGCGGACCAGCACGGCCATCTCCATCCTGGAACTCATGCCGCCCCGCTATGACGGCCTCATCAGCCGGCTGTCAGAGCAGGAATCCCGCACGCCGGACTAACCACGTCCGACGGCGGACTTCTTCGCAGCTTTCCCGGCGTGCGGGCGAGCCCTGTCCCTCGCCTCCGCGTGCCCGGGAGCGCATACTGAACACATGCCTACGTACCGGCTGTCCACGTTTGTCGGAGCGCCCCCTGAGCGGGTTTTCGCAATCTGGACTGATCCTGACCGGTTCCATGAATGGATCGGCGGAGTCAGCGGCGTGACCGACCGCGTCGGTCCTATCGATGAGGCCGGCAGCCGCTATACGGTGCAGTTCGGGCGGATGACGAGCCCCACCGAGGTTCTCACGGTCGAGCGGCCTCGTCACATCCGTACCCGCTTCGGCAACGCCATCCTGAAGGGCGAGTCCGATGTGACATTCACCGCCGATGGCGCGGGCACCCGCATTGACCAGGTGATCGTGACGCGCGGTTTCGTGTCCGCGATTTTCGGCCGGCTCTTCGCGACCGGCTCGTATCAAGGCAGCTTTCAGGGCGAGCTGGAGACGTTCCGGAAGCTCGTTGAGCGGGAGGCGTGATACGCACCACAGCTGGGCGTTTTGTCAGTTAGCCCGCTCCTCTGCCGCCAAAAGTACCAACTGCATTTCCGTGTGTTGCCTGTTTCGCCGCCAGGCCACACGATGCCTGCATGACTTCACTCACCGTCTCCGGCCGCGTGGCGCAGGTTCTCAGCAGCTATGTCAGCGACGTCTTCGGCGTCATGGGCAACGGCAACGTCTACTTCCTGGACGCCGCCGAGCAGCAGGGCCTCCGCTTCTCCCCCGTCCGGCATGAGGGCGCCGCCATCGCCGCGGCCGACGCCTACTACCGGACCTCGGGACGGCTCGCCGCGGGCACCACCACCTACGGCCCCGGCTACACCAACGCGCTCACCGCCCTGGCCGAGGCGGTCCAGGCGCAGATCCCGGTGGTGCTGGTCACCGGCGACGCCCCCACCACCGGCGCCCGGCCCTGGGACGTGGACCAAACAGCCATCGCCACCGGCCTCGGCGCGGCCACCTTCACCGTCACCCGCGACGCCGCGGGCGCCATCACCCGGCAGGCGGTGGAGTACGCACTCACGCGCCGCACCGCCGTCGTCCTTGCCATCCCCTACGATCTCGCGGCCCTCGAGGCCGGGGACGAGGACCTTCCGGAGCCGGCGGCACCAAAGGTGACGGACGACGTCGACGGCGGCCTTGGGCAGGTTGCCCGCCTGCTGGCCGGTGCCAGGCGGCCGCTGATCCTGGCCGGCCGGGGTGCGCACCTGGCCGGAGCAGGCCCGGAACTCCGCGAACTCGCCGACCGGCTCGGCGCACTGACCGCCGGAACCGCCCTGGCGCTCAACCTCCTCAAGGGCGAGGGGTACCTAGGCGTGGCCGGCGGTTTCGGCACCGACACCGCCGCCGGGCTCATGGGCGAGGCCGACGTGGTCCTGGTGGCCGGGGCCAGCCTGAGCCCGTTCACCATGCGGTTCGGGCACCTGCTGGGCCCGGACAGCACCGTCATCCAGATCGACACCGCGGTGGAGCCGACGAATCCGCGGGTGGACCTTTTCGTTCAGGCAGATGCGAAGGCCGCCGCTTCACGGCTGTTGTCGCTACTGGACGGCGAGGCCGCTGTGGCGGGGTGGCGGGCCGAAGCCTCGAAGCGTCTGGCTGCGGGGCCGGGGCAGGATTTGGGTTCGGCCGAAACTGTGGACGGGCGCCTGGACCCGCGCGCCCTCGCCACCGCCCTTGACGCCGTGCTGCCGGAGCGCCGCACCGTGGTCCAGGACGGCGGCCACTTCATCGGCTGGGCGCCCATGTACTGGAACATCCCGCGGCCGCAGGACCTGGTGATGGTGGGGACCGCCTACCAGACCATCGGGCTGGGCCTGGCCAGCGCCGTCGGGGCAGCCCGCGCGCTGGAGGACGTCCGCACTCTGGTGCTGGCCTCCGGCGATGGCGGTTTCCTGATGGGCCTGTCCGACCTCGAGTCTCTGATCGGTACGGCCCGCAGCGCCATCGTGGTGATCTACAACGACGCCGCCTACGGGGCCGAGATCCACCAGTACGGCTCGCAGGGGCTCACCGAGAAGCCGATGCTGATTCCGGAGGTGGACTTCAGTGGAGTTGCGAGTGCTCTTGGGGCTGAGTCAGCTGTCATCCGCTCCCTTGGCGACCTGTCCGCGCTGCAGGATTGGATCGACGCCGGCGCTCGCGGAACCTTTGTTGCGGACTGCCGGATCACCTCCAGCGTGCGGGCGCCGTGGCTGACTGAGTGGATGAACGCGACGCGGGCGGCGAAGGCTGCAGTAGTGGGATAGTCGGATCGGTCGATCTCCACGGTTGACAATCACGTCACCAGCGGCGCCGCCCATTGCCGCAACGATGTCCCTTAGTTGTGGGTGGAACCCTTGAAACAGCGGACGCGTCCCTCCGCGGATACCATGTGGAGCACAGGCGCAAGTAGGAAAGACGGGGGCACACATGACGTTGACTAGCGAGGACGATGTCAAGAAAGCGCTGAACATTGACTCTTGGCGGAACCTATCCAAGGAAAAACTTCTCACTTTCGTGGCAGAGATGCCGCAGATGGACAAAGAAGTTGCGTTTAAGGCCATCGAGCAGTTTCCGCATTTCAAATCGCTCGTGGCCGAAACACTGGATTCTCTTGAGCAGCGGTACGAGAGCACCCAAAAATTCAGCTGGAAAAGTCAGAAGAAGGTACACGACGCATACAAGTCGTATCGAAAGACCCTGAATCGCGAACTGGAACGCGATAATCTCACCGTTGAAGACAGATTCAGGATTCTAGAAATGATTCGCGAATCAGTCGACAGGGAGGCAGTGAAGGACAGCGAGCACAAGGCATTTGCAATCAAGATGGTCACAGTCGCCGCAACTGTCGGTGTCGCTGCGGTAGGAGCAGCCGTTGCTGCACTTGGAGGAAAGGCCGGATTCGGTAGCAGCGACAGGGCGTAGGATCAACGTCCGATGCCGCGGCGGTGGCGGGTTAGAACCCGTCGGAAACGCCCACAGACCAGCAGCTTTGTCAGTCACCCGGCATAGGATTCCAACCATGAGGATTGCCGTTGCAGGGGGAACCGGTACAGTGGGCCGCCACGTCGTGGCCATCGCCAGGAAACGCGGGCATGAGGTGGCCAGCCTCAGCCGCGCGGAGGGGGTGGACCTGGTCAACGGGCGCGGCCTCGATCAGGCACTCCAAAATGTCGAGACCGTCATCGACGTCTCCGGCATCCAGGCCATGTCCACCAAGAAGGCCGTGGATTACTTCACCAACGCCACCCAGAACCTGCTGGCCGCCGGGAAGAAGGCCGGCGTAAAGCACCATGTGGCGCTGTCCATTGTGGGCATCGACAAAGCCAATTCAGGACTGTACGCCGGGAAGCTGGTGCAGGAAGACGAAGTCAAGCACGGCGGCATTCCCTGGACCATCCTCCGGTCCACCCAGTTCCACGAGTTCGTACCGATGTCCATCAAGGCCGCCTCAGTGGGCCTGCTGGTCCTCGTGCCCACGATGGTCACCCAGCCGGTGGCGGCAAAGGAGGTGGCGGCTGCCCTCGTGGATGCGGCCGAGTCCGGGCCGAAGGGACGCATTCCAGACCTCGGCGGCCCGCGGACCGAACACCTGAAAGGCCTGGTGGCGGCCTATCTGGCCAAGACGCAGCAGAAAAAACTGATCGTTCCGCTCCGGGTGCCGGGCCCCATGGGCAAGGCAATGCGCAACGGCGGGCTGATCCCGGCGCCGGGTTCCGCCGTCGGACGCCAAACGTTCCAGGAGTGGCTCGACGCCATCGACGCCGCGTAAAAGCCGATGCTAAATGGGGCAACTGCCCCATGCCCCTGCTGCGGCCCGGTCATAGTCTCGCCTCATAGAGAAAAGGAGGCGGCCATGACCATCTACCAGCCGCAGTCATCAGCAGAGGCAACACGCAAACTTGCCGAACTTCCCGAGGACGCCGCCGAGCACTTCGCCGGCTACGCCGTCCTGGGGCTGCCTTTCACCAGCGGCCACTACCTGGCCTTCCGGGATTTCCCGGTGAGCTCCGTCGGCCCCGGCTACCGCTCCGTCTGGCACCGGACGCCCGGCGGCGAGTGGACCATCTACGCCAACACCGCGCCCGAGTTCAGCTGCGCCCGCTACTTCGGGGCGGCCGTCCACCATACGGTGGAGACCGACGTCGACATCCAGTGGAGCGGGCCCTTCACCGCCGTCATCACGGTTCCGGGCGTGCTTGACTGGCGCCTGCAGCTGGGCACGTCCGCGGCCACCACGATGCTGACCGCCATGGCCGTGCGGATGCCGGAAAGCCTGTGGCGGAACGAGCTGGTGCTCCGGGCCATGGGGGCATTCGCCGGCCCGCTGCTCGGCGCGGGCAGGATGAAAGTATCAGGCGTTGTGCCCAATGGCCAGACGTTCCAGGCCCAGCCGCGGCAGCTGTGGCTCGTGACGGATTCCCAGGCCACCATCCGGGATGAGGACGCGGGAGCTCCGGGCCCACTGCCGGTCCAGGACCACCTGGCGGACTTCTGGCTTCCGCAGCGTGGACTGTTCGGAGCGCAGGTGGGCGTCAGGTTCCCGTCCACCGCACGATCCGCCGGACCAGGCCCCGTCCAGGCACGGACCGGGAAGAACCAGACGGCATAACAGCCGCACGCGTGGTCCCTACTGCCGTGGCTGGCGGCTTCCTAGAATGGCAGGTGTGATGCAGTCATCGGCTGCGCCCCGGCGCAGCGAAGTCCTGGCCGGGCTGTCGCTCGCCATCGACCTGGGGCTTGGGCAGCCGATGGAGCACATGCTGCGTGCGTCCCTGCTGGCGTTGCGGATCGCCGGGGCGGCGGGCGTGGACGACGCCGGCCAGGGCAGGATCTACTACGCCAACCAGCTGGCCTGGATCGGCTGCCACGCGGATTCCTTTGAACTCGCCGCGCTGTTCACGGACGATATCGGCTTCCGCGCCGACTATTACCGCCGCGACCAGCACGGCCTGCCCATGTACGCCGGCATGTTCAGTCACGCCGGCGCCGGCCTCCCGCCGCTGGCCCGCGTTGCCCGCTGGACGCGTTTCGCGGCGACCGGCAGCGGGGCGGTGCGGACCATGATTGCCTCGCATTGCGTCTCCGCCGGAGTGCTGGCCAGCAGTGTAGGGCTCGACGACGGCGTGGCAGGACTGCTCACCCACACCTTTGAGCGGTGGGACGGCAAGGGGCTGCCGGAGGGGGTGGCGGGGCCGGACATTCCATTGGAAATGCGGATCATGCACCTGGCGGATACGGCCGAGGTCTTCCTGCGGAGGGAAGGCGTGGCGGGCGCGGTGGACATGGTGCGGGCACGCCGCGGCAGCCAGTTCGATCCCGCACTGGCCGGGCTGTTCATCGACCAAGCCCAGGCACTCACCGAAGGACTCCTCGACGTCGACTGCTGGCAGGCGGCCCTTGACGTGGCGCCCACTGACGCTCCCCTGTCGGGCAGCCAACTGGATGTGGTGCTGCGCGCCATCGGCGACTTCGCGGACCTCAAGTCCCCTTACACGGCCGGACACTCCCGCGCGGTGGCGGCCCTGGCGGCCGCCGCGGGCGAGGAGCATGGGCTGCCGGCGGACGACGTCACCGAGCTCCGCCGCGCAGGCTGGGTGCACGACCTGGGCCGCCTGGGGGTGTCCAACCAGGTGTGGGACAAGAAGGAGCCCCTCTCAGCGCTGGAGCTGGAACGTATCCGCATGCATCCGTTCCTGGGCGAACGGATCCTCAGCCGCGTTCCCGGCCTGAAGGGCGAGGCGGCCCTCACCGGCTCACACCACGAGCGGCTGGACGGGTCCGGCTATCCACGAGGGATCGGCGGAAACGAGCTGGGGATCAAGCAGCGGATCCTGGCGGCAGCGGACTCCTACCATGCCTCCGTGGAGCCACGCCCGCACCGGCCCGCGCTCACCCCGGCTGATGCGGCCGCCCGGCTCCGGCAGGAAGTTTCGGCCGGGAGGCTCGCCGCCGGAGCAGTGGAGGCCGTGCTCGTGGCGGCCGGCCAACAGCCCCGCCGTTCGCATGTCGCCGCGGCTGGGCTCACCCCGCGGGAAGTGGAAATCCTCGGCATGCTCTGCCGCGGCATGACTCCGGCCGAGATCGCGGACAGCCTCTTCCTCTCCCGGAAAACCGTCCGCAACCACGTGGAACACATCTACACCAAGATCGGTGCAACCAACCGGGTGGGGGCCACCTTGTTCGCGATCAGGAACGGCCTGACCGATTACGGGACGGCGCCCAATTAGCGCCGGGCCGCGCAGTGCCCGCCTCGTGGGGCACATCCCTTGGTGCTAGCGGCTGACAAGCCGCCACAAGGACGTGACCTCGGCCGAGCGCGCCTCGAACAGGGGATCTTCGCGGTCGGAAGCTTTCGGATGCGTTGGCTTGGTGTCGAGCCGCTCCGTCACCTTCAGCCCGGCCGCTTCGACGGCGGCCAGCAGGTCCTTCCGCGACCGCAGGCCCAGGTGCTCGGCCAGGTCGGACAGGACCAGCCAGCCCTCACCGCCCGGCTCCAGATGGCCGGGGAGTTCGGCCAGGAAGCGGAACAGCATCCTGCTCCCAGGGTCGTAGACGGCGCTGTCCAGGCTGGAATGCGGCGTGGCCGGAATCCAGGGCGGGTTGCACACGATCAGCGGTGCCCGTCCGGGCGGGAACATGTCGGTCAGGACCGCCTCCGCGCGGTCCTGGACACCGAGGTTCCGGAAATTCTCAGTGGCGCAGGCGATGGCACGCGGCTCGTTGTCGGTGGCGATCACGCGGCGGAGGCCGCGGCGGGCGAGGACGGCGGCGAGCACTCCGGTGCCGGTTCCGACGTCGAACGCCAGCGTATCGGAGGGCAGTGCGGCCGCCGCCACGAGATCCACGTACTCGCTGCGGGTGGGAAAGAACGTGCCGTAATGCGGGTGGATGCGGTCCTGCAGAGCATCGACGTAGACACCATTCCGCCGCCACTCGTGGGCGCCGACGGCCCCGACGAGCTCGTGCAGGGACACCACGGAAGATTCTCCAATGCCTCCGTACGCTTCCGCCGCGGCTTCCCGGATATCCGGTGCGCGGCGCAGCGGCACCACCGGGCCCGGATCGAGGGGAATCAGCAGCAGGCCCAGAATGCGTGCGCGGTGCGAGGCGGACTGCCGGTGCCGGTAGAACTGCTCGGCAGGGGTTCCGCCGGCCTTCTTTCCGGTGCCTATCCGTCGGTCCAGGGCGTTGAGGATCTGCCGCGCGTTGTGGAAGTCGCCGTGCCAGAGCATCGCGGTCCCCTGTGATGCCATGCGGTACGCAGCATCGGCGGTGAGGGCGTCGTCCACCACTTCCACGTGCCCCGGTGCCGGCCTGCCGTTCGCCGAGCGCCACCGCGCGGTCACGCCGGCGCCGGCCTCAACCCAGGCCACGTATCCATCCACCGCAGCAGCGCGCGAAGGTTTGGGGTCAGCGGGTGGGATTCCCGCGGGAGCTGGGGTGTGAGTAGGGATGAAGATCCATTCCAAGATATTGGGGGCAATCGGATCCTGACGATTGCAGTGGCGGTTCGATGACGTCCAAGGCGGCGGGCCAGGATTCCAGACCGACATCCGGCAGTAAACCGGGCTTGGTCGATGGGGCGCTGAAGCCCTTGAACCTACATGTCAGGATACAGGAGCGGCACGGGTTGCCTGTGGACCAAAATAGTCCGTGCATAGATAATCTTTGCATAGACCATCTGCCGAGGAGGCCACCATGTGGGAATACGAGAACAGCATCGAAACCAGTGCCACGCCTGAGTCCATCTGGCGGCTGTGGTCCGACGTCGAGAACTGGGGCGCCTGGAACGGGGAGATCGAGAAGATCGAGATCAACGGCCCGTTCGCCACGGGCTCGCAGATCCTGATGACGCCCCCGGGTGACGATCCGATCCCGCTGATCATCGCCGAAGCTATTGAAAACGAACGGTTCGTGGATGAGGCCCGCTTCGGCGACCTTCTCCTAAGGACCACCCACCGCATCGACACCATCGAACCCAACCGGAACCGGGTGGTGTACCGGATGGAGATCACCGGCGACGGCGCCAACGAAGCTGGCCCGCAGATTGGACCCGGCATCACCGCCGACTGGCCCGAGACCATGGCCGCCCTGGTCAGGATGGCTGGCGGCTGATGCCCCTCAACCCCGGCGAAAGTCCCGGATTCCTACTCTGGCACACCACGCTGCGCTGGCAGCGGGACATCGCGGCAGCCTTGGCGCCGCTCGACCTCACCCACGTGCAGTTTGTGCTGCTCGCCTGCGCCTGGTGGCTCAATAACCAAGGTGAACACCCGAACCAGCTGGCCCTGGCACGGCAGGCCGGCACCGACGTCAAGATGGCCTCCCAGGTCCTGCGCGCACTGGAAGCCAAGGGACTCATCGAACGGGAAGTCGATCCGGCGGACACCCGTGCCAAACGGCTGCGCGTCACCGACGCCGGAGCCCAGCTGGCGCCACGCGCAATCGCCGCCGTCGAGCTCGCCGACGCGCAGTTCTTCCAACCTGTGCCCGTCGACGATGCCATATCCCTGCTCCGCCGCCTGGCCCGTCCAGACCTCGGAGCGCCCACGACGGCGGCCAAGGAAAGCCGTTCCAAGCACAGTTGATGAAGCCGCGGTTACTTCCTCTTCGTCAGGGCAGGTCCACGGTCAGGTCCCGTTGCAAAATCAGGCATGCCAGGCGATGGCGTTTTGAACAAAGGCGGCAATGCGTTGTACCGAAGCATCACCGGATGGATGGCCGGCTGAATAAGTAGCAGCCGCTTCCCGGACACAGCCGTCCAGTTCCGGCCAGGAGATCCAACAGAAAACCTCCGGTAGGCGGGCCATCAGCTCGGATTCAGACGGAAGGGATACGTCGGCGACACGTTCCAGCACGGGACCGAGGAAGCGGCCTACGGCTTCGGCTATCTCAAGTTGCCCAAGGCCTTTGACCCGAACCGGCGGGGCTGCACCCAAAAGAAAAAGCACAGGAGCAGCGGGCCCGGTTTTGGACATTAGGGTGATGTATTCGCGCGCCAATTGTTCAGGCTGTACCTGATGCGTTTGGCTTCAACCAATGTGTACGTGCTTGGAGTCTCAAAGATTGCGTCCGGCTGGACTGTCAATTGGGCTTT
Source organism: Arthrobacter sp. NicSoilB11 (assembly GCF_019977375.1). Classification (NCBI taxonomy): domain Bacteria; kingdom Bacillati; phylum Actinomycetota; class Actinomycetes; order Micrococcales; family Micrococcaceae; genus Arthrobacter; species Arthrobacter sp. NicSoilB11. Next base: position 1,100,008 of record NZ_AP024657.1, on the reverse strand, counting down.
GCCGCCACCCGCACCGAAAGGGCAAAGGTGCTACTCCCGGAACTTAATTCCGGGATGGCTTTTGACGATCCATGGCACGGGCCTTGAATTTCCCGGAGGTGTCACTCGTGAGAGGCTTGGAGAAACTCACATTGGGGGACACTGTGGATATTGCGTGGATGCTGTTGAATGCGGCGGTAATGGTTGTGCCTGTGGCACTTGGCGCAACTCTTTTGTATTGGATCATCCGGCTGGGCGTGAAGCATGGCCTGAGGTCGTACTACGCGCAGAGCGACCAGAAGCCGGACGCTGTCAGCCCGGCGCATCAGCCGGAGGGCTTGGGCTAGTCCAGCGCCCACACCTCGGCGCCGTCAGCCCCGCTGACCTTCCGGCGGCGGCGCAGCACCACAACAAGCAAGGCGGCGCCGCCCAGGAACAAAGCGCCCGCTCCGGCGGCGACTGCCGGAAGTGCCACATCGAAGGATCCCTGGGCGATGTCGGCACCTTCTGACCCGGCACCATCTGATGCGCCGCCGTCGGCTGCTGCTGCTGGCTCTCCCCCGCCCGTGGTGGGCGCCGCTCCGGTGGCCGGTCCGCCGTCGAGCACGGTCAGTGACCTGCCTTTCCTGTTGACCACCACCACGGACCCGTCGCTGCGCTGCACCATCCTGGCGGGATCGTCCCCGGTGGCGATGGTATGCGCGGCAGCCGTCGCCCCGGCGGGGATGACGGAGACGGTGTCGTCCAGGCTGTTGGTCACGTACACGGTCCCGTCGGCAGCGGCCAGCACCTCCTGCGGCGCAGTGCCCACAGGAATCCGCCGCGCCACCGTTGTGCCGCCGGGCTCGATCACCGCAACATCGTTGGTGAGGATGTTGGCCACATAGACGGTCCCGTCCGGCGCTGCGGCGATCCCGTGCGGCTCGGCCCTGGCACCCACATCAATCGTGTGCGACGGCCACGGCGCACCGGCCGGAACCACGGTGACGGTGCCGGCCAGCTGGTTGGTGGCATAGGCCGTCCCGTCCTTGGCCAGTGCGACCTTCACTGGATACGGCCCGGCCTGGATGATCCGCTGCACCCACGCATCGCCCGGCTTCACCACAGACACCGAGTTCTGGTCCGAATTGACCACGTAGAGCGATCCCTCCGGCCCCACGGCCAGCCACCGCGTGCCGGCAGGAACCTTCATCACCAGCGAGACTTCGTCCGCGCCCGGTGCCACCACGCCGATTTCTGACTGCGCACCATTGCTCTGCGCCACGTACAGCGTCCCGTCCGGCGTTACGGCCAGCGAGGTGGGGAAGTGCCCGGTGGTGATGGTGCGGGACGGCACCGTCTCCCCCGGCCTGTAGGCGTTGACGCTGCCCGCCCAGTTGTAGTCGCTGAGGTACAGCGTGCCGTCCGGGCCGGACGCAATACCCAGCGGCTGGCCGACGGCGCCAATCACCTTCGGATCGGCCGCGGACGCGGGGGCGGCTACGACGGCGGATCCCAGTATGAGCGATGCGGTGGCCAGCAGTGCCGTCCCGGCAGAAAGGGCCGCGCCTGCGGCACGGCGGAGCGGCAGATGCATCACGGTGTTCCCCCAAACGTATTGCCGACCCCCGCGGCAATCCTCCGATCCTACCTGCGGTCCACACCGTGGGCGCTCCGCGGGTCGCAGAAGTCTTTGCCACCACGGAATAGCCCCGCCCGCCGTGGTGCGCGTACGCGCACGCTGCCAAAAGGGCGCATAGTTAGAAGATGACAGGTCCTTACACCCGGGGTGACTCCTACAGCAGCGAGGTTTCCCGGAAACACATCAGGCAGGCGCTCGAGAACTACGGGGCAACGGACATCATCTTCAGCCAGCGGGGAAGCCTGGGCGCCGTCGCCTTCAAGGGCGACGGCAGGCAGTTCCGGATCGTCATGCAGTTGCTGCAGTCAGAAGGCGCCCTGGCCATCCGCGGGGACATCGCGGACAGCCGGCTCCACGAAGCGAACGCCAAGGTCCTGGAACGCGTCAACCGCAAATCCTGGCATGCCCTGGCGCTGGCCATCGACGCCAAACTCGGGGCGGCGGCAGCCGGCATTGCCACGCTTGAATCGGAATTCCTGGCCCATGTGGTTCTCCCCGGAAACCACACCGTGCTCGACGAACTCGAGCCCATCATCGACTCCGCCTACCGCTCCGGCCAGCGTCCCTCCTTCGGCCATCCGGCCCTGCCCTAGGCCCCACACTGCACGCTGGCACGCCCAAGCTGGGTGGAACGCCCAAGCCGGCGGGCCGCCGTCGTAAATTCCCCGACGCCGGCCCACTGCAAAGCTGCAAACCCGCCTATTGTCCCGGGGCCCGGTACGACGGCGTCTTCTTGGCTGCTTGGTCCAGGTCTTCCACGGTGAGGAGCGGCTTCAGGCGGACGTTGACGTTCCCGGTCGAATTGATCAGCAGCGACAGTGCCGCGGCACTTGCATCGTCGGGCGCCTCGAACACGCCAAGGACGTCATAGTAGCCAAACGCGTAGTAGAAGCTCTCCAGCGAGCCGCCCACGGACTTCAAGGCCTCCGCCAGGGCATCACGCCGCTTGGTACCGCCTTCCTGCATCAGCCCCTTGATCCCCTGGCCCACGTACGTTGCTTCAAACAAATACTTCGGCATGGTCTTTCCTCCCTGGCATGTGCATGCGACGGCGCCACATTCCGCGGATTACGGATGTCCGGCCCCGACAAGGCCGAAAGTATGCCTCCGGCTACAGGCAGTCAATACGCGGGGATACCTAATGGCGGGCGCCGTGGCAACACCGCGATTAGGGGTATGCGGACGCTTCCGGAAGGCCGTTAGGCCCTAGCTGGGTCCCGGCGCCGCGGCACAGGCTGGAACATGTCAATTGCAGGAGGACGGCTCCCGGGACGCAGGCGGGGTGTGCCGTCTGAAACGGCCGACGGCGATGCGCGGCAGGGGGACACAGTCATGACCTATGTCAAGGACTTGGGCGACGTGGGCCGGGACGACCTCGGCACAGCCGGCGGCAAGGCGGTGGGCCTCGGCGGCCTCATCCAGGCCGGCCTGCCGGTCCCGCCCGGGTTCGTCCTCACCACCGCCGCCTACTCGGAATTCATCACCGGGAACAACCTCGATGCGGCCATCCGGGAACTGGCCTCCCTTCCACCCGACGCCTCGCCGGAGGACTACGAACACGCCTCCGGGCAGCTACGGGCCCTGTTCGGCAAAGGCACCATGCCACCGGCCATCAGAACCGAACTCGCGGGCGCCTACCAACGCCTGGGCAGCGGGACGTCCGTGTCGGTGCGTTCCTCCGCCACCGCCGAGGACCTCCCGTCGGCCAGTTTCGCCGGGCAGCAGGAAACCTACCTGAACGTCCGCGGCCAGGACGCCCTGACCCAAGCCGTGACCGACTGCTGGGCCTCCCTCTGGACGGCGCGCGCCATGGCCTACCGCGCCCGCGAAGGTGTGCAGCCCGGGCAGGTGCGGCTCGCCGTCGTCGTCCAGCAGATGGTGGAAGCCGGCGCCGCCGGCGTCATGTTCACCGCCAACCCCGCCAACGGCCGGCGCGACCAGACGGCGATCAGCGCCGCATGGGGCCTGGGCGAGGCCGTGGTCAGCGGAACGGTGACCACCGATGACCTGGTGGTTGAGTCCGCCACCGGCAGGATCATCTCGCGGCAGACAGCCGACAAGGAGGTCATGACGGTTCCCGTGGAGAACGGAACCCGGGAGCAGCCGGTGGCGGAAGCCCGCCGTCGTGCGCCTGTCCTGGATGACGCGGCAGCTGCGGAGCTGGCCCGCTACGGCCAGCGGATCGCGGACCACTTCGGGTCTCCGCAGGACGTCGAATGGGCGCGGGCCGGCGGCCGGTTCTTCCTGCTGCAGTCCCGGCCCATCACCGCCCTTCCCGAACCCGCGGCCGACGTCCCCGAGACCTGGCCCGTGCCCTATCCCAACGGGCTCTACTTCCGGGCGAGCATCGTGGAGCAGATGCCGGACCCGCTCTCCCCGCTCTTCGCCGACCTCATTGACGGCTCGGTGTCCCGCTCGCTGTCCGCCCTGATGGACCAGGCGCTGGGCATCAACTCCCTCCGCGAAAGCGACGTGCGGTTCCCCACCATCAACGGCTACGCCTATTACTACTACCGCAACTGGGCCATGCTGCGGATGACCGGCCGGACGGTGCCGGCGATGGGGGCGCTGTTGCGCGGCACGGCGCACATGGGCATCCCCGGGTGGCGCGACTATTCGCACCCGCGCTACCAGCAGCTGGTCAAGGACTGGTCCGTGAAACCCCCTTCGGAGCTCGCCGGCGGGCAGCTGCTGGAGGGCGTTCAGGCCCTCCTGGACGCCGGAACCGTGTACTACACCGCCGTGCAGTCCATCATTCCGCTCGCCGCCATGAGCGAGATCTCGTTCCGGACGTTCTATGGCAGGGCCGTCCGGCGCCACGGCGATCCTCCCGCCCAGGCGTTCCTGCTGGGCTTCGACAGCGAACCCATCCGGGCGGACAAGTCCCTCTACGATCTGGCGGGCTGGGCGCGCAGCGATCCGGCGCTGGCAGCGGCTTTGCTGGAGCGGCCGACGGCGGAGCTCGCCGGGAGCCAGCGCACCGGTGCCGCACCGGACGGGGTGGACGACGTCTTGTGGCAGGAATGGCGGCTTGCCTTCAAGGAGCACCTGGACCTGTACGGGCATGCCGTCTACAACCTGGACTTCGCCACCCCGGTGCCGGCCGACGACCCGTCCGCCCAGCTGGAGACGGTGAAGTTCTACCTGCGCGGGCAGGGCACGGACCCGCACGAGCGGCAGCGGCAGCTCACCGAACGCCGCGAGGAACTGACCCGGGAGATGGCCGCCCGGCTGGGGCCGCGGCGCCGGGCCCTGTTCCACCGGCTGCTGAAGTGGGCCCAGGAAACGGCACCCTCACGCGAAGACGCGCTGGCCGACGTCGGGCTGGCCTGGCCGCTGATGCGGCGCATGCTGCTGGAACTCGGCCGGCGCCTGGTAGACTCCCACGTGGTCGCGGCGCCGGATGACGTGTTCTGGCTCCGGCTCCAGGAGCTGCGGAGCGCCGTCGAATTCGGTCTCGCCGAGCCAGGGGCTCCGGCCGCCGTGGTGATTGCCGGAGCTGCCCGTCCCGTCCGGGCCGCCGCCGTCGAGGATCGCCGGATGCTGTGGCGGGGCCAGGCGAAGGCGAATGCACCGCAGATGCTTCCCGAGAGCAAGTGGATGGAACGGTCTTTCGGGTCGTGGATGCCGGCAGGCTCCCAGCACCAGGCCGGCGACGTAATCAAGGGCGCCGGCGCCAGTTCCGGCAAGGTCACCGCACCGGCGCGCGTCCTGCGCGGACCCGGGGATTTCGGCCAGATGCGGCCCGGCGAGGTGCTGGTGGCCCGCATTACTACTCCCGCGTGGACTCCGCTGTTCGCCATGGCGTCCGCCGTGGTGACCGACGTGGGCGGCCCGCTGAGCCACAGCTCCATCGTGGCCCGCGAGTATGGCATCCCGGCGGTCCTGGGCACCGGGGTGGCGACGCAGCGGCTCAGCAGCGGGCAGCGGATCGCCGTGGATGGCGACGCCGGTACGGTCACCATGGAACGCCCCTGACCGGGCATCGGATGGCAGCCCCGCTGGCAGCCAGAAAATGCCAGGGCTTCCGGCACGTTGGAGCCCGCTATTGGGCGTACACTCAACGTACCCGGGACACCCGTGACTGGACATCCTGTCTCCGACAGTACGTCCCTTGGGTCCCTCCGCCGGGCAGCAGCCGACACTCTCTTCGACTCGCATCCGGCAACTGCCACGAAAGGCACACCATGACAGATCTGCGCATCCGCGACCACTGGAACCAGCTTCCCTCCGCTGTAACGCAGTGGCTGCTGGAAAACCCGGGGTGCATGATCCTCCCGCGGACGCTCTCCGCGGAAATCAGTGCGGCCAATGGCGAAGCGGCCAACGACGACGTCCACGGCGAGACCACGCTGTCCCAGCAGGACATGGACTTCATCCGGATGAAATCACATGAGGCAGCGAACGGACAGCCGGACACCGGTTACACCTTCTTCGACTCCGTCCAGCCGTAACCACTTCCGGCCTGTACGGCACGGACGCAGTCCTGCGGCGAACGGTCACAGAGTGGCCAGGGCACCCTTGGCGCTTTCCACCAGGACATGCGTTCCTGCCTGGATATGGACCACCTCGCCGTCGATCTGGCACGGCACAGCATTCCGCGTGGAAAAGGCATAGCTGGTGACGCTGGGCTGCTCCCCCAGTCCCAGCGTCACGGCGCGGAGCGTCATCAGCGCCATCTTCATCAGCCCGGCGTGGGGCAGGGTCACTACCTCGAACCGGCCGTCGTCCGGATAGTGCGACTCACTGACCGTTCCGTACTTCGCCATCCGCGAGATGTTGGCCAGGATCAGGCTGTCGAACCTGGCGGTGGCGCCGTCATCCCGCACGAGCTCGAACGGCCTCAGGTTCCGGAGCGTGCGGGCAACGGAAACCAGTTCCAGGACTTTTCCCTTGCCGCCCTTTTCGATGCCGATGGCCATCAAGGGCGTCAGCCCGAAACCCACGTAGGAATGCGCGTACAGGACCTCCTCCCGGCCGCCGCCGCGGAACGTGACGCGCAGCAGGTCGATGGGCCGGACCGCTTTCTCCCGGATTGCCTGGCTGAGGGTCCGGGCGGGCAGGCTCCGATAATGGTCGTTGGCGTTGCCTGCAGGAATCACGGTGCACACCGCTTTGCTGCCGGGAACCTCCATCACGCCGTTGACCACCTCGTTGTACCCGCCGTCGCCGCTGACGGACACGATGAGTGGTGCACCCCGCCCAGCCTCGGTCCGCGCAAGCACGCGGGCGTGCCCCGCATACTCCGTGGGCAGCAGCTCAACCCGCAGGCCCGGCAGGTCTGCGGCCAGGTCCTGATGCAACGCCTCGATCCGCGCGTCCATCCCGGCCCTGCCCGGATTGAAGATCACAACGGCGCGGTCAAAGAGGGCCGCGGGTGCTCCGTCATCGGCCATTGCGTCCCGCTACTCCCCCATCCCTGGGTGGACGGGAACGTAGTCGACGCTGTTGCCGGAGTTGGTCCGGCCCGCGGTGGTCCGGGAGTAGCCGCGCGCATCCAGCCCGTTTTTGGCGCGGAATTCCGCGAGCGCGGCGTCGTAGGCGTTGTTCAGGGTGCGGCCGGAGAACTCACCCGTAGTGCCGTCTTTGAAAGCGATCCGGATCCGGACGCTGGCCGGGTAGTGCCGGTTCATCCGGATGAAGCCGTCTGCATCCTGCTGGAGGGTAATCAATTGGGTCTGCTTTCGTTCGTGGGAGCAGTCTCAAGTTTGCCGCAGATTCCTTGAAAATCCCTTTACGGCCGATGCCATACTGGTCCATGGCGATGGGAATGACCAGGCGCGGGGCGTGGCTGCGGTACGGACTGGTCTCGGTCCTGCTGATTTTGATCCACGTGGGCGCCCTGTGGTTCTTCTCCGACGGCGTCTACCACGGCAACGCAAACGTTCCTCTCTTCAAATTTCCGGAAGAAGTGGATGTCCTGAACATCCTGACGTTCACTCCCCTTTTCATCGGACTCAAGTACCGGGTCTACGACGCCGCGGTGCGGGCCGCCACCAGGAACTACAGGCCTCGCGCGGCGGTGGTCTGTTTCGTCGCCGGCTATGTGGTGGCCCTGGCGATGGACGTGGCATGCCTCGTCGCGGCGTCCAGGCCCATCGCGGATTCAGGGCTGTCCATCCTGGGCTCTGTCTTCCAGACGCCGCTGGTCCTCCTGGTTGCCGGCGCGCTCATTGCGGGGGCCGGTATGCAAAACGGCAGGCCACCGGAAACGGGGCCCGCTCCCTTCCCCGGGCGCTAAGCCCGCGGCTACCCTTCGCAGGCCACCCCGTCGCCGTCGCCGTCCAGCCCGGCCCGGTAGCCGGCAGAGCCGGCATACAGCGGCGCGGCTCCGGCAGCCACCGCCTCGGCGCAGTTCGCGTAGTACACAACAGTCGTAGCGGCGGCCGGCGCCACAGTCGCCGGTGCGGGCTGGCCGGGGCAGCTTCCCAGGACGCCGGCCATCGCGTCGTGCTCCGCCTGCGTCACCCACAGGCTGTACCGCGCCTTCACCGACACCTGCCGTGCCACATACTCACATCGGAAGGCCTTGGCCGGCGGCAACCAGGTGGCCGCGTCGCCGTCGCCCTTTTGCTGGTTGGTGGGGCCGTCCGTTGCCTGCAGGTTCAGCGGATCATTCGCGAACGCCGTCCGCTGCTCGGTGGTCAGCTGCCGCGCGCCCTTCTGCCAGGCGTCACTGAGCGCCACCACGTGGTCGATCTGCACGGCGCTGCTGGTGGTGGTGCCGCGGACGAAGTTGATGACCGTTCCGGTGTACGGGTCCGCCAGCACTCCGGTCTTGACCGTGCAGGGGACGCTGGTGGTGTAGGTGACCTCGGTCAGGTCCCGCCGCAGGATGTCGTTCCGGGTATCGCAGCCGTTCTGGTCCACGTCCGCCCACGTTGGCCCGAACAGCGACCGCTCGTACCCCGTCTTCGGCGCCCGGCCCTTGACCGGGAGGGTCTCCAGCACATCGGCTGCATTGACGGCGACCGTGCTGCCGTCGGCAGCAACCGCCGGCAGGCCTGGAGTGAAGAGCGCCAACAACGCGGAAAGGACGACGGCGGCCGTCCAGCGCGTGCCTGGCGCGGGCATTGGTTCGGGCAAGGACGTGAAGCTGCGGCTGCTCCCTCTTCCCGCGTTTCCCCGGCCGGCAAGGCTCCGGCGCATACTGGAACAGTCGCCCCTGCTGGGCACAATCCGCGTCCCGCCACCAGGACTGCCGAAAGGTATGCGCATGCCCGCCCGCTTCCTCCCCGCCCATCCGGCCAGGCTGCACCTGGTGCTCATGCTGGTCCTCACGTTTTCCACCGGGGTGCTCGACGCCGTCGGTTATCTGGGCCTGGACCGGGTGTTCACGGCGAACATGACCGGCAACGTGGTGATCCTGGGCATGGCGCTGCTGGGCGGGGACAACCTCCCGATCCTTGGCCCCATCGTGGCGCTCACGGGATTCATGACCGGCGCCGTCATCTCCGGCCGGGCGCTGCGGCCCACCACGTCAGGGTGGAACCGCCGCACCACCGGGCTGCTGGTGGGCGTCAGCGCTGTGATGGCTGTTGTGGCCACCCTCCTCCTCAGCGGCGTGCACCCCAGGCACAATGAAGCCCTGACCGTTGCCATCACCGGCACCCTGGCGGTGACCATGGGTGTGCAGGCCGCCACCGCGCGGCACCTCAATGTCAAGGATGTCCCCACCGTGGTGGTCACTTCCACCATCACGGGCCTGGCGGCCGACTCCCGCTTTGGCGCCGGCACGCACCCGTTCTGGGGACGGCGGCTCGCGGCGATCGGGCTCATCATGGCCGGCGCAGCGGTGGGCGCCGGGTTCGTGCAGCTCCACCTGGGGCTCGGGGTCCTGCTGACCGCACTCCTCACCCTCGGCGTCGCCCTGCTGGGCCGGACAGGCGTGCACAAGTACGGCGCAGACACGGCGACGGCGGCACCCGGGCCGGGTGCCGCCGTCGAAAGCCCTCCGGAGACGGCTACGTAGGCTTCCGCTGCATCATCATTGGCTCCCGCTCACGGACCCGCCGGCCGCACCACGATGGCCGAGCCGCACTGGTTGATGAGCGTGCCCAGGCTTGAGGATGCCGTGGCGGCCTTCGTGCCGGTGGCGGACGTATCGGTCAGCGGAAGGGCGTTGACCTCAATGGCCGCGTTCGACTTGGCCGCGATATTGGAGGTGGCATCACCCAGCTCGGTGGTCCCTGCCGGTGGCGTGAAGGACGTGGTGGCCGAGTTGGTGCCGTTCCTGACACCGTGGGCGGTCAACAACAGCGACCCCGGCGTTGCCGGCGTGATGGACGGCGCCCGGACATCCGGGTAGGCCACCCCGCTGTTGGTGTCCGTGGTGGGCGTGACGTCCAGCGGCGTTGTGGTGTTTGCGCCCTGGACGGCAACAGTGGACCAGGCATACCGGGAGGCGGGCTCAGGCACGCTCGGCGCGGTATCACCGGCCTGCATCACCCGGTACCAGACTGCCTGGTGCGCCGAGGCGGAGCTGGCGCTGGTGAAATCGCCCACTGCCCGCGTCCACCCCGCCGGAGCGGTGGTGTTCGCGGACCCGGACACGGTTACCTGCGAGTACAGGAATACCGTGTCGCCAGGCTGCCAGCCTGCCGGCAGGGAGGGCGTATAGGACCCGGCCGCCGTCAGTTCACCCGATCCCGTGGCCGTCGACCGGACCGAGACGGCTGTCGCCGGGGGCATCGTCGTCGTGGGCGTCGGCGTTGCCGTTGCCGTGTCAGTTGCGGTTGGTGTCGGGGTAGGCGTTGGCGTGGCCGTAGCAGTCGCTGTAGCTGTAGCTGTTGGCGTCGGGCTTGGTGAAGGGGCCGGCCGGGTGACCGAGAAATTGTCGGTGAACGTCCCGCCCGAGGCGCCGACGAATGACCCGCTCAGGGTGGTGCTGGTCACCGACACCTTCAGGAAGCCATACGTTGGATTGTTGTTGCTGCCCATGAACCGCTGGAAGTACGGAGCCGTCGTCGTGTTGCTCTCACTGTTGAGCGACCTGCCGCCCGAACCAACTGTGGCCAGGATGGTCCCGGTACCGGCGGCGAACTGCCCCGTCGGATCGGTGTCGGCCACACAGTCGGGATTGAAGCTGGTGACGGGGATGGACGTGCAGCTGCCCTTGAGCGCCAGCGGGTAGCTGCGAGCGTAGGCATGGTCGTGGGCCTGCAGGTACAGATCCACCTTCTTGGACACCAGCATGTTCATCAGGTCAGGACTGGCGGCACAGGGGTAGTTCACCATCGACAGGCAGTACATGTGCATGCCAACGATGATGAAGGGGATCCCGGCAGCACGGGCCGAGTCGATGGCCGACGTCACGAATTTGTAGCCCTGCGTCCCGGACTTGTAGGACCAGTCAAGGCCGCTTCCGCTGTACGTCAGCTTCGGGGACACCATGATCAGCCGGACCAGGGGGCTGGTTGCCGGATAGTCCGTGTAGAACTGCTGGGCGTAATTTCCCACCGCGCCGAGCTTGTCCGGCAGGCACGAGGCGAAGTTGGACCAGACGCCGTCGGGCCCGTCGTCCTCGTGGTTCCCGGTGATGAACTCATAGGGCATGGTCCCGGCATGCTGCTTGACGAATGAACACCAGGCAGACTCCGGGGTGATCTGGGAGTAGGACAGGTCGCCGAGGTTGAACATGGCGGAGGTCCCGGCGTTGCGTGCCGCATCGATCACCTTGCCGGTGTTCGTGTTGCCGCCGGTGTCACCGGCGAACCCCAGGCTCACGGTGGTGGCCGCGGTGGCCTGCGGGTTCCACGATGTGGCAAGGAAGGAGACATTCGCAAGGACGAGGGCAGTGCCGAGAAGGACTGCCAGCGCCAAGCGCAGTGGGTGGCGCATGCGCCTGCGGGCGTTCACTTGCAGCTCCAAACAGTAGCGCGGCGCAGCCCGTTGGCTGCGGCGGAGTACCCGGTGATAACGGTGGGGCCGGCCTGCCGTGAGGCCGACGTAGCCGCCCCGGACACTCCGGTGAACTGGCCGTCAGAGCCTGGCGGCAGGATCCGTGCGCTCTTGCCGATCCACATCACCGCTTGGGGGCGGTCCCCGCGGAAGGACGACGAACTGCCGGTTCCCACCGCGATGCCCGGAACGCCCGATGCCGCACTCGAGGAGGGGCCGGCTGCCGCGCCTGCATCGCTGACGGAGCCGGACTTGTCCCAGGTGGCAGCGTGGGTTCCCTCATTGACGGCGCTCTGGCCGATCGCCTGCCCGGCCGAGTCGATGGCAAGGACCACACCGCCGCGCCCGCTAAGGGTTGGAAGGGAAGTCGGGGTACCGGCCGGCGACCACAGGACCGGCGTGCCGCCGCTGTCGAGGGCCACCCCGCCGATCGTGCCGTCCGGACCGATCGCGAAAGCATGCCCACCTTGTGCACCGGCGGGCAGGGTGAGCGCCCGGGGTGCCGTGGTCAGCGTGGACCAGACAGCGGGACGCTCGTCGTCATCGGCGCCCGGGCCGTCCGAGTGCTCCTCGTCGTTGATCAGCGCGCCGACCACGACGCCGCTGTCCGAGACCATCGACGGGAGCGCGATGTCACCCGGGTTGACGGGAAGGGTGTGATAGACACCGTTCTGCCACCACCAGCCGACCAGGACCTCATTGGCCGTGTCATATCCCGTGCCGACGACTACTCCGTCCTTGTTTACGGAGGTGGGGACTGCGGCATCGAGTGGAATCGCCAACTGGGTGGGCTGGCCATCGCGCCAGAGCACCGGCGCGGATCCTCCGGAGGCAGTATCGGCGAGGCCTACCACCAGGCCGTTGCTGCTCGACGCCACTGCGTTGCTGCCCTGGCCGCCGATGCCCGGGAGCAGGGTGGCCGAACAGTTTGTGGCAGCGGGCAATTGCGCGCCAGCGGCTGTCGCGGCAACCGGCACCATGACCATGCCGCCCTCGGCCGCAAGCAGGAGCGCCGTCAGCACCGCCCCGGGTTTCATGTCCTTCGGCCTGTTGAGCCAGGGAGGCCTGCCTCCGCTGCCCGGTAGACCCCTGTTGAAATTCCTATGCTTTGACAATGTCGCTCCCCGGAGTAGAACCCCACGTCCCCAGCAACGTGCAGCGCAAGAGGCCTCTGCATAACCGCACTGTCTTTCGAGACTACGTTGCCACCCGCCGCCGGGCACGGGTAAGGGGGTACTCGGATCGGAGGTTAGGGGCTACTTGCTTGGACCGAACCGCCCTTCCAAGCCGCGACGGCGGCACCCAGCCCGGGTGCCGCCGTCGTACGTCCTGCCCAAAGCCCCTATTTGAGCTTGGGGACCAGCACGGGCGTGTTCTTCTTGTACTCCTCATAGTCCGCCTGGCCGCCCCACTTCTGGTCCGCCTTCTTCTCCAGGGGCGGCACGCCGCTGCCCTTGATCAGCAGCAGGGCCACGAAAACCGGGGAGATTAGGGCCGCCCACTGCCAGCCCTGCAGGACGGGCAGGGCGATGATGGCCACGCCCACCCAGAGCGTGATCTCGCCGAAGTAGTTGGGGTGCCGGGACCTGGACCACAGTCCGGTGCTGATGAAGCGGCCCTTGTTGGCGGGGTCGTCCTTGAAGCGGGTCTTCTGGAGGTCAGCCACGGTCTCGATGGCGATCCCTGCGGCCCATACCAGCAGGCCCACCCAGAAGAACCCGTCCAGGCCCACCTTCTGGTCGGACGTGATGGCCACCCAGGCCAGCGCCGCGGTGAGTACCACCCACAGGCCCTGGATGGTCCAGGTGTTCAGGAAACGGAAGAAGTCCGGCTTGAGCTCATCGAAGCGGTCGTCCTTGCCGTGCTTGCTGATCCGCATAAACAGGAAACTGCCCAGCCGCGCGGCCCACAGCACCACCATGGCCGCCAGCACCATGCCCCGAGCGTCCACGCCCGGGGAGGCCAGGACCAGGAACACCGTGATGGAGATGTAGGTCAGGGCGCCGGTAAGGTCGTAGAACTTTTCCGTCTGCGCCCTGTAGGAAGGGATGAACACCAGCCACTGGATCACGAACGCGATGGCAACCCCCAGCGCGAACACCGGGAACCCGCCAATCCGGGAGCCGCCCTGGCTGCCGGCCAGGGCAATGAGCACCGCCACCACCACGGCAATTACGGTGCTGATGAGTGCCTTGCGGCTCTTTTCGTTCACGGACACGTTCCTTTCCCCTGGCCCGCCGCGCTCTGCTGCACGGCCGGTCCCAACGATCATGCGGCCACCTTCATTCTCCACAACGCACGGCGCCTGCCACTTGGTCTTCGGAGCGGCGGGGGGCTTGTATGGGTGGCTCGCGCGTTTGACCAGTCCATCCCTTGCCACGGCGCCGAACAGCTTCTGCAACCGTCACCGACACAAGGAGTCAAAGCATGGGCCCCCGCACCAGGAACTGGCTGATCACGTACGTTGTCAGCGCACTGATATTCGCGGTGCTGGATGTGGTGTGGATCCTGCTGGTGGCCAACCCGCTGTACCAGAGCCAGATCGGCCACCTGCTGGCGCCCAGGGCCAATCTGCCCGGCGCTGTCCTCTTCTATGTCATCTTCGTGGCGGGGATGGTGCACTACGGCGTCCGGCCCAACACCCCCGGCATCAGCCTGCGGCAGCGGGTGGGCGGCGCTGCCCTCTTTGGGTTCTTCACCTACGCCACATGGGCGCTGACCGGGTTCGCTGTGCTGAAGGATTTCACTGCCCTGGTGGCCGTGACGGACATCCTGTGGGGAGCCGCGGCCTGCAGCGTGGTCACGTGGCTGACGGCAACGGTGCTGCGCAGCCGGCTCGCCAACCCTGCCACGGCCTGACGCCTGGCGTGATGCGCGCCCAGAGTGGCCCAGTTTTCATGGTGAAACCCTGAGTATCGCGGGCGGCTGCCGTCGCTTGCCGACCGAAACTGGGCCACTGTGACGCACGGCCCAACGCTGGCCCAGCCCGGGCGGCTATCCGAACAGCGCCGCCACCTGGGTCAGCGTTTGGAAGACCCCAAAGGCCAGCGGGATCCCCACCAAAACCCAAGCCAGTACCAGCCTGCCGGTGGACCGGCGGACCGGCTGGTGCGCGCCGTGGTTGTGTGCTGTGCTGCTCATTTCATGCCTCCAGGGAAGATTCGTGCCGCTCGGGGCGGCGTTCGTGGAACCGTGCGTCGACGGGCTTGACCAGCAGGTTAGCCACGAACCCGATGACCAGCAGGGCCACCATGGTCAGCAGCGCGGGCTGGTAGGACGCGGCATTCAGCTGCCCGGGCTTGCCCTGTGCGTCCAGGATGCTGTTGACGATCAGCGGCCCGGCCACCCCGGCCGCGGACCAGGCGGTGAGCAGCCGGCCGTGGATGGCGCCTACCTGGTACGTCCCGAAGAGGTCCCGCAGGTACGCCGGGACGGTAGCAAACCCGCCGCCGTAGAAGGAGATGATGACGAAGGCAAGCACCACGTAAAGGGCGGTGGCGGTGGATCCGGCCAACGCCAGCACCGTATACAGCACGGCACCCACGCCCAGGTACACGATGTAGATGCGCTTGCGCCCCGTGACGTCGGAGGTGGCGGACCAGGCGAAGCGGCCCGACATGTTGCCGATGGACAGCAGCCCTACAAAGCCCGCAGCAACGCTCGCACTGACCAGGGACTTTCCGTCGGACTGCCGGAAGAAGTCCTGGATCATGGGCGCCGCCTGCTCCAGGATGCCGATGCCGGCCGTGACGTTGCAGAACAGCGCTACCCATACCAGCCAGAACTGCCGGGTCTTGATGGCGTTCTTCGCCGACACGTTCTCCGTGGTGACGAGCTTGGCCGCCTTGACCTTGGCGGGGTCGAACCCTGCGGGCCGCCACCCGTCGGCGGGCACCCGGACGGTGAAGGCGCCGAACAGCATGTAGGCAAGATAGACGACGGCGAGCGTCAGGAAGAGCTTGCCCACGGCATCGCCGCTGGCCACCCAGCCCTGGGCGCCGGAGTTCGGATCGTACGCCTTCAGCAGGGCCTGGGACACGGGGCTGGCGATCAGCGCGCCGCCGCCGAAGCCCATGATCGCCATGCCGGTAGCCAGGCCGGGGCGGTCCGGGAACCACTTGATCAATGTGGACACCGGCGAGATGTAGCCGATGCCCAGGCCGATGCCGCCCACGAAGCCGTACCCCAGGTAGACGAGCCACAGCTGGTGGGTGAAGATACCCACCGAGCCGATCAGGAAGCCACCCGCCCAGAACATCGCGGAGGTGAACATCGCCTTGCGCGGGCCGTTGGTGTCCACCCAGGTGCCCATGACAGCGGCGGAAAGGCCCAGCATCACGATGGCGATGGAGAAGATGACGCCGATCTCGGTCAGGCTGGCCCCGAAGTGCTTGACCAGCGCCGTCTTGTACACGCTGGTGGCGTAAGCCTGGCCGATGCACAGATGGACGGCGAGCGCCGCGGGCGGGACCAGCCAGCGGTTGAAGCCCGGCGGGGCGATGGAGTGGTCACGGTCCAGGAAGCCCATGGTTGATTCCCTTTGCTTGTCGATGACGTCGATGTCTGATCGATCCAGAGGCGAAAGGCCTTGTTGAACCCGGGCCCTTTGCCTTGGGCTATCATCATGCAAATCATCAGCAAACGTACTATTGGCGCGCCGAGCGGCAGGAATTGCGCGGCGAGCGGCTTGGTTGGCTGAGGCACTCCCCTGTCAGCCCTGCACCGCCCATCGGGCACGCACACGCAGCGCCTTGCTTTCCGCCCGCCGCGGCGGATGGCAGAGTGGGACGATGAGTGAGCAACCAGCCGCGCTGGTCCTGAACCTGGAGTGCACGGTCCCGTCCCCGCCGGAGACAACGTTCCTGCTGCTGACGGAACCTGCCCGGCTTGCCGAGTGGTGGGGCCCGCACGGCTTCAGCATCCCCGAAGTGGACATCAACCTGGTGGCGGGCGGCCGCTACCGGTTCCGCATGGCCCCGCCGGAGGGCGAACCGTTCCACCTCTCAGGAGAGTTCCTGGAGATCGATCCGCCCTGGCGCCTGGTCTACACCTTCGCCTGGGAGGAACCGGCGCCGGACGACACCGAGACCGTCGTGGACCTCTCCCTCGCCGGCACCGGAGCCGGAACCCGCGTCGTGCTCTCGCAGGGACCGTTCCTCACGGAGGAGCGGCTGGAACTGCACCGGAACGGGTGGAGCGATTCGTTCGAAAAGCTGGCTCGTGCCGCCGGGAGCGCCGGCCGCTCCGGTGCCGCCGGCGGCCGGGACAACGCCCGGTGACAGGCCTGGACGCGGACGTCATCATCATCGGCGGTGGCCTGGCCGGGCTGGTGGCCAGCAATGAGCTGGTCCGTGCGGGCAGGCGGGTGGCCATCGTGGACCAGGAAAACCCGGCCAACCTGGGCGGGCAGGCCTTCTGGTCCCTCGGCGGGCTCTTCCTGGTGGACACCCCCATGCAGCGGCGCCTGGGCGTGAAGGATTCCTTCGACCTGGCGTGGCAGGACTGGCAGGGTTCCGCCCGGTGGGACCGGCTTTCCGGCCCGCACCCCGAGGACGAGTGGGCGCAGCAGTGGGGCCGTGCCTATGTGGAGTTCGCCGCCGGTGAGAAGCGCGCGTGGCTGCAGGAACAGGGCATCCGGTTCACCCCGCTGGTGGGCTGGGCCGAGCGCGGCGACGGCAGGGCCGGCGGCCACGGCAATTCGGTCCCCCGCTTCCACGTCCCGTGGGGGACCGGCACCGGGGTTTCGGAGCCGTTCGCGGACAAGGCGCGGGCGGCCTCCGGGGCGGGCAGCGCCAGGTTCTTCTTCCGGCACCGGGTGGACGGTTTAACGTTCGACGGCGGCACGGTCACCGGGGTGCGGGGCGCGGTGCTGGCGCCTGATGATTCCCCGCGCGGGGTGTCCTCAAACCGGGATGTTGTTGCCGATTTCGAACTCCGGGCCCAGGCCGTGGTGATCGCGTCCGGCGGAATCGGCGGCAACCACGGGCAGGTTCGGCGCTGGTGGCCTGCGCGGCTGGGGACGCCGCCGCGGAAAATGGTCACAGGCGTGCCGCAGCACGTCGACGGACGGATGCTGGACATCGCAGACGGGGCCGGGGTGCGGCTGGTGAACCGTGACCGGATGTGGCACTACACCGAAGGGATCCAGAACTGGAACCCCATCTGGCCGGACCATGCCATCCGGATCCTGCCCGGCCCGTCGTCCCTCTGGTTCGATGCCCTGGGCAGGCGCCTTCCCTCCCCCGGCCTGCCCGGCTACGACACCCTGGGCACCCTCCGCCTCCTCCGGACAACGCCGGAGCTCCAGCAGCACGACCATTCCTGGTTCATCCTCAACCAACGCATCATCGAAAAGGAGTTTGCCCTCTCCGGCTCCGAGCAGAACCCGGACATCACCAACCGGGACCTCAAGCTGCTGCTGAAGACCCGGCTGGGCCGCGGCGCGTCCGGTCCCATCGAGGCGTTCAAGGAGCACGGCGCGGACTTTGTGGTGGCGGACAACCTGGCGGACCTGGTCCGCGGAATGAACGGGCTGACTGAGCAGCCGCTGCTGGACCATGCGCTGATAAGGCGGCAGATCGAGGAGCGGGACGCCGAGATCAGGAACCCCTTCTCCAAGGATGTCCAGGTGGCGGGTATCCGCAACAGCCGCCGGTACCTGGGCGACCGCCTCTTCCGTACCGTCAAGCCGCACCGGATCCTGGACCCCGCCGCGGGCCCTCTGATCGCCGTCCGGCTGCACGTTGTCACGCGGAAGACGCTGGGCGGGATCCAGACCAACCTTGACGGCCAGGCCCTCGGACAGGACGGCTCACCCATTCCCGGGCTGTACGCCGCCGGCGAGGCAGCGGGGTTCGGCGGCGGCGGCGCCCACGGCTACAACGCGCTGGAAGGCACCTTCCTGGGCGGCTGTCTCTTCACCGGCCTGACAGCCGGCCGGGCGCTCGCCCGGGCGCTATGAACTGACTCCGCACTAAAGCCCCGCGCTGCACTCAGGCGGGCGCTGCACTCAGGCCACGGGCCGCCGTCGAACACTATTGGCTGCTGCGCCGGACCAACCGGAACTCCGGCAGCCCCTCCCACTCGGGTGGAAGCGTGTTGCGCCTGCCGTCCGGCCGGAACCCCTGCTTCAGGTAGAAGGCCAGGGCGCGGGGATTGTTCTCCACCACCCAGAGGTAGGCCGGGCCGGAGCCGACGGCGGCGCTCACCAGGGCTGCCCCAAGGCCCGTTCCGTAGGTCCGCCGGAGGGTGTAGATCGAGTAGAGCTCCACGGCTTCGGGACCGTCGTCGTCGCGCCCCGGGCCGGCGTCCGCGAAGCCCACCAGGTCATTGTCGGCGTCCAGCGCGAGGATCCGTGGCTCGTCAGTGGCCAGGAATGGCCGCCGGCGTTCCACCCGCTCGGGGATGCTGGCCCTGCGGCGGCGGAAGAATTCCGCAGAGAGCAGATGCGGGTAGCACTCCTCATGGGCCAGAGTCTGCATGAGCACCACCGCCTCGGCGTCCTCCGGTGTCGCTTGGCGAAGTCGAAAGTCCATGGCGCCAGCCTAACCAGTGGCCCCTCGCTCCCACGCCGTGTTCCGCCGTCGAACCTCTATGCCTTGTCCGGTCCCCGGCTGGGCAGCCCGCGCACTTAAGATGAGGCATGAACTTCGAGGACGCGCTCCTGACGGTGATTGGTGCCGCGCTGATTCTGCTGATGGTCGCCGACGTCTTCCATACCCTGCTGTACCCGCACGGCTCGGGCCCGGTGGGCAGGACCATCATGCGCGGGTTCTGGCTGCTGTCCAGGAGACTCAGGGGCGGGGCGTCCTCC
Organism: Arthrobacter sp. NicSoilB11; assembly: GCF_019977375.1. Taxonomy (NCBI): domain Bacteria; kingdom Bacillati; phylum Actinomycetota; class Actinomycetes; order Micrococcales; family Micrococcaceae; genus Arthrobacter; species Arthrobacter sp. NicSoilB11. The sequence goes on along the minus strand of NZ_AP024657.1, from coordinate 1,080,695 downwards.
ATCGCAGCCCCGCTGGCCATGGCGGCTGTCATCGCTGCGTGGGCGGCGCTGGCTGCCGTGGGCTGGGCCCTGCTGTACCTCCCGCATTTGTCGAACGGGTTCACCTACTCGGCCGACGTGCCCCGGCAGGCCGACTTTGCGGAGGCCCTGTACATCTCGCTGGTGGCCCTCTCCACCGCTGGATTCGGTGAGATCGTGGCCACGCACCCGCTGCTGCGGCTGGTGATGGCGTTCCAGGCCGTGGCCGGTTTCGGCCTGCTGACCGCCACGGTCTCGTGGATCCTGCAGACCTACCCGGCGCTGAGCCGCCGGCGCGCACTCGCCCACCAGTTGAACCTGTTCCGGGAAGCGGCGGGTCCGTCCGGCATCGCCTCACTTGATGCACGGCATGCAGCAGGACTGCTGGAATCCATGGCGGAGAACGTGGCGTCCGTGAGCATCGATCTCCTGTCCTTCCACGAGACCTATTACTTCCATGAGGTGGAGCAACGGGGTTCCCTTCCCGCCACCATCGCCTACGCCCACCACCTGGCCTCGGATGCGCAGGGCAGCGACAACCCCGAACTCCGGTTTGCCGGGCGGATGCTCTACGCGGCGCTGGACGACCTGGCCGAAGTGCTGCGCGGGAAGTTCGGCCACGTGGGAAGCACGTCCTCCGATGTGTTCGACCACTACGAGCTCCCCCACAGGCACCGGCGGCCCCCGGAACCGCGGCCATAGCCGCAGGCGCTGCCAACCGTTTGCCGGCGGGTCACCCCCGCGGACCGGAGGACTCACGGACGATAAGGTCACAATCCACGATATGTACGCCCGGAAGGGGTATGCCGTCGAGCGCTGACAGCAGGGCCTCACCCGCCCGCCTGCCAATAGTGGAGAGGTTCAGGTCAATGCTGGACAGATGCGGTCTGTACCCATCGGTGAACGGGGACCAGTTGTCCACGCCGATCAGTGCCACGTCGTCGGGGATCGACAAGCCATGCCGCTCAAGTTCGTAGGCGGCGCCACGTGCGATCTGGTCGCTGCCGCAGAAAATCGCATCGACGTCGGAGTGGCTGGCCAACAGCGCGCGGACCCCGTTGTGGCCCCATTCCTCCGTCCAACTGCCGTACCAGACATCCCCTACCGGCTCCAGTCCCTGGTCGGCCATTGCAGCGAGGAAACCGTCCGCCCGCAGGACCGCCGACGCGTGGTTTTCCAAGCCCGTGATATGGGCAATCCGGCGTCGCCCGGTCTTAACGAGGTGGTCAACGGCACGGCGGGCACCACCCCGCTCGTCCCCCGTGACGGAGCAGTCCCCCGGGTCCTTCGACGGCGCGAACGCATAGACTACCGGCACTGGCAGGTTTTCACCGAGCGGCGGCCGCGGATCCACTTTGCGGCCCACGACGATGATTCCGTCCACCTGCCGCGCCAGCAATGTACGCACGTAGTGCTGTTCCCGGATGGGATCATCCCTGCTGTCACAAAGGAAGCAAAGCATCTCGCCCAGGCCCAGGGCGTCCTCGACGCCGCGCAGGATGGGGATGCTGAAGCGTCCATAACTGTCGGTGGTGATAACCCCCACGGTGTAGGTCCTGCCACTGCGGATGCTCCGGGCGGCACCGTTCGGCAGCCAGCCCACCTCCTCCGCGGCGGCGCGTACCCGCAGCCGGGTCGATTCCCGCAGTTGGCCCGTCCCGTTCAGCGCCTTTGACACCGTTCCGGTCGATACTCCCGCCCGCGCGGCTACAGCCGCGATGCCGGAAGAACGGAAACTATTTTCCGTCACAAGTCCCCCTTTCACCGCCGGACCAATTCCTCATAGAGCCGAAAAGTCGCTTTTCCGCCCGCATAAAGCCTAGCAGAAGCCGTTGACAGGTGAGACGCAGGTCACTTAGGGTTGGGCCTCGGAAGACGATTTCCTGATTTTCCGTTTCCGGCTTTTCCGGATTCTGTCCCGTCTCCCTCCGATTCACACTTTGGAAGAGGTCATTGATGACATCTGTTCACCACAGTCCAGCACCGTCCGCAGGGCAGGGTACCGGCGGCGGGACCGCAGCGGGGCCCGTCGGGGCGACGACGTCCGGACACTACGCGCTGCGCCCGCTGGCCTTCGATTCCGTGCAGCTGCGCCCAGAGGGACATCTGGGCAGCTGGCAGGAGCTCAACCGGACCTCCACCATTCCGCATTGCATCGACAATCTGGAATCCAGCGGCGCCCTCGACAACTTCCGGCGGCTGGGCGGCGAGAGCGACGCGGCGTTCCGCGGATTCTGGTTCCAGGACTCGGACCTGTACAAGACGCTGGAGGCTGTGGGCTGGGAGGCCGGCAGGCAGGCGGATCCGCGGTGGGAAGAGTATGTGGCGTCCATGGGCGAGCTGCTGGCCAAGGTGCAGGAGCCGGACGGCTACCTGAACACCTGGGTCCAGGGCGTTGAGCCCGGGAAGCGCTGGGACAAGCTGCAGTGGAGCCACGAGCTGTACACCGCCGGCCACCTGCTGCAGGCGGCAGTTGCCGTGGCCCGCACCACAGGCAACGGAGCCGTCGTCGAGGTGGCCCGCCGCGTCGCCGACTGCATCGTGGAGAACTTCGGCCCCGGCGGCGCCGAAAAGATCGACGGGCACCCGGAAGTGGAAACCGCATTGGTGGAGCTCTACCGCCTGACCGGAGACAAGCGCTACCTTGAAACGGCCGTCCGGCAGCTGGAACTGCGCGGGCACGGCATCCTCCCCGACGACAGGTTCGGCCGCCAGTATTTCCAGGACCACCTTCCCATCCGCAAGGCGGCCCACGAGGCAACAGGTCACGCAGTGCGCCAGGTCTACCTTTCCACCGGAGTGGCCGATGCCTACCTCGAAAACGGGGACGCATCCCTGCTGGAGGCCGCGGAATCGCTGTGGGAGAACATTTTCACCCAAAAGGCCTACCTCACCGGGGCGCTCGGATCCCGGCACCGGGACGAGGCATTCGGCGACGCCTTCGAGCTGCCGCCGGACCGCGCCTACGCCGAAACGTGTGCCTCCATCGCGAGCCTGCACTTCAGCTGGCGGCTGCTGCTGGCAACCGGCAACAGCAAATACGCCGACGAGATGGAGCGGGCCCTCTACAACGGCATCGCCGCTTCCACCTCCGTTGAAGGCAACAGCTTCTTCTACTCCAACCCGCTGCAACTGCGCACCGGCCATGACGGCTCCACCGAGGACGCGCCGTCGGAACGCCTGTCCTGGTATGCATGCGCCTGCTGCCCGCCGAACCTCGCACGCCTCGTGGCATCCCTGCACCATTACGTAGCCACGCAGGATGAGTCCGGCCTTCAGCTCCAGCTGCTGCACGACGGTGAGATCCGCGCCTCAGGTGAACCTTTCGGCGGCGAAGTAACTGTTGCCACAACCACCGAATATCCCTGGGACGAAAAGGCCAGCATCGAGGTCACGGCTCCTGCCGGCGAGTGGACGCTCTCCGTGCGCATCCCTTCGTGGTGCAAGGACCCGGAGGTGACCATCGGCGGAAAGCCCATCGAGGCAGTGACTGATGCATCCGGCTACCTCCGGCTCAGCCGCGACTGGGAAGGGAGCACCATCGTCTTGCTGACACTGCCGATGCCTGTCCAAATTGTTAGCGCTCATCCCCGCGTCGATGCTGTGCGCGGCACGGTCGCCCTGGTCCGTGGGCCCGTGGTCTACTGCCTCGAGCAGCATGACCAGGCGGACGGCGTCGTGCTGGAAGACCTTGCGGTCGACGCGGCCGCGCCGGTGGAAATTGCAGCGGCGGAGGGCATCCCCGGGGTGCGCACCGTGCTCAAAGCCGCAGGCGTCGCCCGTCCCCAGTCGGAGCAGGCGCTCTACCGCACCTCCGGAACGGAAGCCGCGGAACAGCGGCCCGTCGAACTGACTGCCATCCCGTATTTCCGCTGGGCCAACCGTGGGCCGGCCGCCATGCGGGTCTGGATCCCCCTCGCCTAGTTGCACCTCCCACCCATCCCTATGAAGAGGAAACGGCATATGAAACGCACAAAACTCGCTGCAGCACTGGCGCTGGCGGCATCCCTCACCCTCACGGCCACCGGTTGTGGCAGTTCCTCCGGCTCCGACTCCCTGCAGGCCTCCTCCGGGGAGCCGAGCGGGACCATCACGCTGTGGGCCCGCGATTCACAGAAGGGGTTCATGGATCTGCTCGCGGACGCGTACAACAAGTCCCACAAGGCGCAGGTCCAGGTCACCATCGTGCCCAGCGGAAACTTCGTGCAGAAATTCGGCACGGCAACCGCTGGCGGGTCGGGCCCGGACGTGGCTTCCATCGACCTGGTCTACCTGCCCTACTTCGCCTCCACCGGGGTCCTCCAGGACATCACCGACGACGCCTCGAAACTGCCGTACAAGGACAAGCTCAGCCCGTCGCACGCGCGCCTCTCCACGTGGGAGGACAAGACCTACGCCCTGCCCTTCACGGCCGAAGCATCCGTGCTGTTCTACAACAAGGATCTCTTCCAGAAGGCCGGCCTTGACCCTGCCAAACCGCCGGCAAACTACGAGGAGATCCTCAACGCCGCCAAGAAGATCCGCGCCCTGGGCCCCGACACCTACGGCTTCACGATGGCCGGCCAGTGCGGCGGCTGCAATATCTTCGAGTTCACCCCCAGCGTCTGGGCCAGCGGCGGCGACGTACTCTCCGACGACGGCAAGACCGCGAAACTGGACTCTCCCGAGGTCACCAAGGCGCTGACGTTCTACAAGCAGATGCACGACGCCGGCGTGATGCCGGAGGCGGCGAAGACCGACTCGGGCACCGCCCAGCCGGCCCTGTTCCAGGCTGGAAAAGTGGGCATGGTGGTGCTCGGCGCCTTCTTCACGCAGACGCTGAACACGGACAAGAAGGTTGACTACGGCATCGCCCCCATCCCGGGAGAGAACGGCGGCTCAGCTTCCTTCGCGGGCGGCGACAACATCGCGGTCACCACCGGGTCAAAGAACAAGCCTGCCGCATGGGACTTCGTAAAGTGGGCCACCGGCGACGAGGCCCAGACCCTGCTGGCGAAGAACTCCATCGTCCCGGTCAGGACTGACCTCGTAAAGAGCGTCTACGCCTCGGCAGACCCGCGCAACGAGATCTTCAGCAAGGCGCTGGAGACCGGCAAGACGCCGTACAGCGTCGTGGAAAACAAGCTGTTCAATGACAACAACGGACCATGGGCAACCATGATCAACGAGGCCGTCTTCGGCGGCGACATCCAGGCCGCGCAGCAAAAGGCGCAGCAGGCCGCCCAGCAGATCATCCAGACCGGACCCTGACATCCACGGGTGCTGCCGCGGACCCGCGGCAGCACCCGCCTCGTCCTCAAGGAGACCTACTTTGGCACACCACACCACCCTGACAACGCGCCCCGGCAAGCCCCAACGCCCAACGGCGCCCCTACGTCCGCCACGGAGCCGGCGGACCCTCACCACCTCGCGCAGCAGGCTCGGCGCGTTGGTGGTCGCCCCCGCGCTGATCCTCCTCACCGTCTTCTTCTTCCTGCCCGTGGTCCTGATGCTGTGGATGTCCCTGAACCGCTGGCCGCTGCTGGGCAAGATCAGCTTCATCGGCCTGGGCAACTACGCGACGGCGTTCCAGGACCAGGACTTCCTGCGGGCAGCCGGGTTCACCCTCCTCTACACCGTGATCATGACTCCCCTGCTGCTGGTCATCGGGATCGCGCTGGCGCTCCTGATCCGGCGTCCGGGCAAAGCTTCCAGAATCTTCCAGTCCATCTATTTCCTGCCGGTGGTGGTCGGCTTCGCCGCCGCCGGTTACCTGTGGCTCTTCATGGCCCAGCCCAACATCGGGCCCCTGCTGGACCTGCTTACCCGCGGCGGGCTGGCCTCGCACTCGGACAACTGGTTCGGAAGCTTCGCCGGAGCGCTGGGCATCGTGTGCGCCATGGTGGTCTGGAAGGTTGCCGGCATGCAGATGCTGCTGCTGAACTCGGGCTTGCAGTCCATCCCCGTGGAGCTCGAGGAAGCGGCCAGGATCGATGGTGCAAGCCGAACACAGGTGTTCCGCTACATCATCCTGCCGCTGCTGCGGCCCACCCTCGCGCTGGTGCTCGTCTTTTCGGTAGCCGGCTCACTGCTGGCCTTCGACCAGTTCTACATCATGACCAGCGGCGGCCCGGCGAACCAGACCATCACCGCGGTGTACCACATCTACCGGGTGTCCTTCCAGGGTTTCCAGCTCGGCTATGGCGCTGCGCTCTCTGCCCTGCTGATGATCGTGCTCGCGGTCGTCAGCGCCATCCAGATGCTCATCCTCCGCAACTCGGACCACAACTAGTCCAATCCATCGGAAACGGACCCCTCCATGACTTCACTGCAATCCAGACTCCGCCCGGTGCCGCGCACGGCCTGGTGGATTATCAACCTCAGCCTCGCGGCCCTGTTCCTCTACCCGTTCTGGGTAGTTCTCTCACAGTCGATCAAGTCCCCTGCCGAGGCTGCTGCCGCGCCGCCCACGCTTTTCCCGGGTTCCTTCTCGTGGGGGAACTTCGCGAAGCTATTCGGCAACGAGAACGGCGGTGCGGGCTTCGTCCAGCAGTTGGGCAACAGCGTCCTCGTCTCAGTTGGCGCAACGCTCCTGACGATCGTATTGAGCACGCTGGCCGGCTACGGCTTTGCCAAACTGCGCTTCCGCGGCAGCAACCTGCTGTTTTTCGCTACCCTCGCCACCTTCATGATCCCTTTCCAGGCGGTCATCACTCCGCTGTACCTGGTGCTGCACCAGATCGGCCTGACCAACAACCTCCTGGGCCTCATGCTGGTGTACACCACCTTTAACCTGCCATTCGGTATCTTCCTGATGAGGAATTCCTTCGCAGCGCTGCCGGCGAGCATTGAGGAAGCTGCCCTGGTGGACGGGTGCAGCGTGCTGCGTGCCATGGTCCGGGTGCTGCTCCCGGTGGCCATTCCGGGGGTGATCAGCACCGCGCTGTTCACCTTTTTCGCCTCGTGGAACGAGTTCTTCGCCGCGCTGATCCTCATGACAGACCAGTCCAAGTACACCCTTCCGGTGGCCTTGAACGTGCTCTCCAGCGGCACTTTCGGGACCCTGGACTGGGGGGCACTGCAGGCGGGCGTCGCGGTGACGATCGTCCCATGCATCGTTATCTATGTCCTGCTCCAGAAGTACTACGTGGGAGGCATGCTTACGGGGGCGATGAAGTAAGCCGCGTTCCCTTTCCGGCTTGCTAGGGTCTGCTTATGGCTTCCCACTCCCACTCGATGGACGACGTCATCAACGAACCTGCGCGTGTCCAGTTCGAGTTCTTCCTGGATGAGCACCGGGCCGCGCTCAACGGGTGCCTAAACGGGCTGACCGAGGAGCAGGTCCGGCGTCGGCTGGTTCCCTCCCGCACCACACTGCTGGGGCTGGTGAAGCACGCCACCTTCGTGGAGAAGGTCTGGTTCGACGAAGCCTTCACCGGCCGTCCCCGCAGCGAGATCGGCATCCCCGCCACTCCTGACGAGTCGTTCATCCTGGACGACGGTGACACCATCGACTCCGTCCGGAAAGCCCACCGGGACGCGTGCGCCGCGTCCCGGGCTGCTGCCGCCCCTCTGGGCCTCGACGACGTCGTGACCGGCAACCGGCGGGGACCGCTCCCGCTGCGCTGGTTGTACCTGCACATGCTGCGGGAACTCGCCCAGCACTGCGGCCACGCGGACATCCTGCGCGAACAGATCCTGGCCGGCAAGGGCGCGGACTGAGATGCTGCCTCGGCCGCGCAGCGCTCAGGCCGGCGCCGTCGTCGTTCTTTGTTTTGTGAGGTCCCCCCGGCGGGCAAGGGCCACGGCAGCAACCAGCAGCCACATGGCGGCCGCCTGGCCCCAGGGATAGACCTGCTGCGGAATGCCAGGTGTCAGCGGGTTGAGGATGTACTGGAACGCCGCGAGGCTGACGTGCATCAGCGCTGCCAGAAGCATGCTGCCTGTATGGTCGTAAACCCACACCATGAGCACCCGGTACGCCGTAAGCTGGCCGACGAGGACGGCCACCAGCCACAGCGACAGGAAGATTCCCAGGGGCACCCCGCCATTGGTCCCGCCCCCACCCCAATAATTCACGAAGAAGTGCCACGCACCCCACAGCACCCCCACCAGGATTCCCGTCCACAGAACACTGAAGCGCTGCCTCGCCTTGGGGATGGCGAAGCCGGTCCAACCGATTTCCTCGAGAAATCCCGCCGCCAGCCCGATGGCCAGTCCAGTGAGGATGGTGCCGCCCTTATCTGTAGCCGTGGCGATCCGAGGCGCGTAATCCGGGGACGCCAGCCAGAGCACCAGCACGAACGCGGCCAAACAGACCGGCGCCACCAGCAGGACCAAATACCAGCGCCCGCCCACACGCCATCTCAGCAGCCTCGCCCAGAGGTCCCGGTAGCCTGCCCGTCCCGATACAACTCCGGTAAGCACCAGGCTGGCCAACGCTGGTCCGAGCAGCATCGCCGGCACGGTTACGGGGATGGTGAGCTGGAACTGCTCCGGCGTAGGCGACAGGCCACCCGTGACCGCCCACACCGCGAGCACAATGGCGCCCCACGACAAGAGGAAGGTAACAACGTAGTACCACCACAGCGGGTGCGTGCGCACCGATTCCGCCAAGGCATGCATGGGATCCTCCGGTTGCCGGCTGTACCTCCAGCTTCCAGGGCGGGCGCCCCCGGACACAGAGTCCTCGGACCCGTTAAAACAGACTGCCGGTCAGGCCACGAGCCTGGCCACCAGCTCGCCGCGGCTGCCGACGCCCACCTTTTCAAAGAGCGACTTCAAGTGGTCGTGCACCGTGTGCGGCGAGATGAACAGGTGCCGGGCGATCTCCGCCGTCGAACTTCCGGCCAGCACCTCCAGGCAGACATCCCGTTCCCGGGCGGTCACGCCGTACGCCATCAGCAGCAGGGCCACGAGGTCGTGGGTGGTTGCCGGTTCCACGGTGACCACCATCTGTTCGGGATCATCGCCGGTGATGAGGCTGCTGGCCTGCAGCACCACCCAATTGTTCCCGGCGTCGCGCATCCTGGCCCGCGCCGTCCCGGTTGCCGCCGCATGCGCCTGCGCCACCACCGAATAGAGCGTCTGGCTGAAGCGCCCGGGCGCAGCGTCCTCCACCTGGGCAAGCCAGGAGGCGGCGGCCGGCGTGGCCGCGCGGAGGTCGCCGTGCAGCCCGGCCAGGACAATGACAGGCCCGACGGCGGCCGGTCCCGCCGGGTGCGCCACGCGGACGGCGGCCCTGGTGGCCGACGCGAGCGTGGCAGTCACCGCGCCCAGGAATTCCACCTCCCGGTCGGTGAAGTCGCTGCCGCCTTCCCGGAAGATGCTCCCCACGCCCCAGCACAAGTCGTCCACGCGGAACGCGGCCCGCAACTCATGCTCGAAGCCCAGCGGCTTGATCAGGTCGTTGATCCGGACGCTGCGGACCACCTCACGGTGCGGCGCATCCGAAATCCTCGCGATGGGGCGGGGCCGGCGCAGCAGCTCGGCGAAGGTGTTGGGTTCCCGGCCTGTGTATTCGGACTGGGCAAAGCGGAGGAAATACTCCTCGAACTGGCGCCCACCCACCGGCCACGGCAGCCAGTTGGTAACGGAGGTCATCACCATGGAGGCGGGGTCGACGGCGGCCCAGCACCCTTGCTCGAACGGCACCTCCCGCTGCACCACGGCCAGCGCCGAGGTATAGAGGTCAGGCAGGTCCATCCCGCCGGCGGCCATGGCGGCGATGTCCCGCCGGGCACGCTCCGCGCGCTCCTCCCACATACCTCCAGTATCCGCCCGGCAGGCAGGCCGGCAATCCCCCAAATGGGTGGTTTTCCAGGCGCCCCGAAACCCCTGGTGCGGGGATCGCGGGGGTGTGTTCCGCCGTCGTACTTTTCCTTTTACGGACGCCGCACGAAGCGGGCCGTCCGTAGAGGAAAACCGGGAACCACAATGGAGGCTGCAATGGGACAGGCACGTGACGTCATGGGCCGGCTGATGACGGCCATGGACGCAAAGGACAGGGATGCGCTGGCAGGCTGCTACGCCGAAGGCGCCGTAATCAGCACTCCGGACCAGGGAGAGATTTCCGGCCGCGAGGCGATCACCAACTATTTCCTCCACTTCTGGGAGGCCATGCCGGACGTCACGTACCAGCAGGTGGCCACTCATGAGGCCGGGGACGTTGCCATCCTGGAGGGCTTCGTGGTGGGCACAAACACCGGGCAGCTGAACCTGCCCACCGGCGGGACGCTGCCGCCGACAGGAAAGCAGGTCCGGGTGCGAAGCTGCGACATCACCAAAGTGGAGGCAGGCCTGATCACCGCGCACCACGCCTACTTCGACCAGATGGAACTTCTTGGCCAGCTGGGGCTGCTCCCCGAACCGTCCAACCAGTGAAACCGTCCAACCAGTGAAGGCGGTTCCGTCACCACCTGTCGGCAGTGGCGGAACCGCCCCTTTAATCCTCAAGCGTTTCTGGTCAGGCTGCTCCGACGGCGGCCACGGCTGCACCTTCCGAAGCGTCAGCTGAGGCCCCCGCGAGCCGAAGCCAGGTGTCCACCACGGTGTCCGGGTTCAGGGAGACGGAGTTGACGCCTTCCTGTACCAGCCACTCGGCGAAGTCGGGGTGGTCGCTGGGGCCCTGGCCGCAGATGCCGACGTACTTTTCGCGGGCCCTGCAGGCCTTGATGGCCATGCTCAGCAGCTTCTTCACGGCCGGGTCCCGCTCATCGAAGCTGTTGGCCACAATCGCCGAGTCCCGGTCCAGGCCAAGGGTCAGCTGGGTCATGTCGTTGGAGCCGATGGAGAAGCCGTCGAAGTACTCGAGGAACTCGTCGGCGAGCAGTGCGTTGGAGGGAAGTTCGCACATCATGATCACCTCGAGGCCGTTTTCGCCGCGGCGCAGCCCGTTCTCGGCGAGCAGTTCGATGACGCCCCGCGCCTCGTCCAGGGTGCGCACGAACGGGATCATGAGCTTGACGTTGGTCAGCCCCATCTCGTTTCGCACGAAAGAGAGGGCCTCGCACTCAAGGTCGAAGCAGTCCCGGAAGGACGGCTCCAGGTACCGGGACGCGCCGCGGAAGCCGATCATCGGGTTCTCTTCATGCGGCTCGTACGCCGGGCCGCCGATGAGGTTGGCGTACTCGTTGGACTTGAAGTCGGACATCCGGACGATCACCGGTTCCGGCGCAAAGGCGGCGGCGATGGTGGCCACGCCCTCGGCCAGGCGCTTGATGTAGTACTCGCGGGGGCTGTCGTAGGCGCTGATCCGTTCCCGGATCTCGGCGGCCACATCCGCAGGCTGGCTGTCCAGGTTCAGCAGGGCCTTGGGGTGGATGCCGATCTGCCGGTTGATGATGAACTCCAGCCGGGCCAGGCCCACGCCGTGGTTGGGCAGCTGCGCGAAGGTGAACGCCTGTTCGGGGGTGCCCACGTTCATCATGACCTTCACCGGCGCCTCGGGCAGGTTGGTGATGCCGGTTTCCTCAACGCTGAAGTCCAGCAGGCCCTCGTAGATGGCCCCCGTCTCGCCGTCGGCGCAGGACACGGTGACTTCCTGGCCGTCGGACAGCGTGTCCGTGGCGTTGCCGGTGCCCACGACGGCGGGAATCCCCAGTTCGCGGGCGATGATCGCGGCGTGGCAGGTCCGCCCGCCGCGGTTGGTGACGATGGCGGAGGCGCGCTTCATGATCGGTTCCCAGTCGGGGTCGGTCATGTCCGCCACCAGCACGTCGCCGGTCTGGAACGACGCCATCTGGTCGATGGCGGTGAGGATCCGGACCTTGCCGGCCCCGATCCGCTGCCCGATGGCCCGGCCTTCCACCAGGACCGGGCCGGTTGCGTTCAGGCGGAAACGGCTCATGCTGCCCGGGGCCCGGCGGGACTGTACGGTTTCCGGGCGGGCCTGCAGGATGTACAGGCCGCCGTCGGTCCCGTCCTTGCCCCACTCAATGTCCATCGGACGGCCGTAATGCTTCTCAATGGCCACGGCGTGGCGGGCAAGCTGCTCCACGTCGTCGTCCGTCAGGCTGAAGCGCGAGCGCAGCGAAGCCTCCACCGGCACGAAGTCGATGGTGCGGCCGATCTCGCTGTTGTTGGTGTACGTCATCTGCAGGGCCTTCTCCCCCAGGCCGCGCTTGAGGATCGCCGGACGGCCGGCCGCCAGGGCGGGCTTGTACACGTAGAACTCGTCCGGGTTCACCGCACCCTGCACCACGGCTTCACCCAGCCCGTAGGAGGAGGTGACGAACACGGCGTCCTGGAAGCCGGACTCGGTGTCCATGGTGAACATGACGCCGGAAGCGCCGACGTCGGAGCGCACCATGCGCTGGATGCCGGCCGAGAGTGCCACGTCGGCGTGTTCGAACTTGTGGTGCACGCGGTAGGCGATGGCGCGGTCGTTGTAGAGCGACGCGAAGACGTCCTTGATGGCCTGCAGGATGTTCTCGATCCCGCGGACGTTCAGGAAGGTCTCCTGCTGCCCGGCGAACGAGGCATCGGGCAGGTCCTCCGCCGTGGCGCTGGACCGGACCGCCCAGGACAGGTCCGCGGAGCCGGCATGCTTGTCCACCAGCTGCTGGTACGCCTCGCGGACCTGTGCTTCGAAGTCGGGCAGGAAGGGCGTTTCCCGGACCAGGGAGCGGATTTCCTGGCCGGCGGAGGCCAGGGCCGTCACGTCATCCGTGTCCAGCCCCACCAGGCGATCGGCGATCTTCTGGTCCAGTCCGGAGTCGGACAGGAACCGGCGGTAGGCGTCTGCCGTGGTGGCGAAGCCGTCCGGAACCTGGACGCCGGCCGAGGTCAGGTTCTGCACCATCTCGCCCAGTGAGGCGTTCTTGCCGCCCACCTTGTCCAGGTCCTTGAGTCCAAGTTCAGAGAACCACAGAACGTCTGTCGTCATGATTGCTGCTCCTTTGCAGTGGGTGGCGTAAGCAATGCTGGCCGTCACGGTAGTGCCGGCCGGAAGAAAAAACCCTGTCAACAGTGGCAGGTCTGCAGCGCACTTTCCACATGATGTGCGCTACGCCACGTTTGTGAAATGGCGGCTAGTGCTTGAGGTTCATCCGCTGCAGGATGGTGGCCGCCATTTCCTCCACGGAGACGGTGGCGGAGTTCAGGTACGGGATCCGGTGGGAAACGTACAGCTGCTCGGCGCTGCGCAGCTCAAAACCGCACTGCCGCAGGGATGCGTAGGGCGAGCTGGGGCGCCGTTCGGTACGGATCTGGCTCAGGCGCAGCGGGTTGGAGGACAGGCCGAAACACTTCGACACGAAAGGCCGCAGCGGCTTGGGCAGCCCGTCCCGCTGGAAGTCTTCATCCACCAGCGGGAAGTTCGCCGCGAAGATCCCGTGCTGCAGCGCCAGGTACATGGTGGTGGGCGTCTTTCCGCACCGGGACGGGGCCACCAGGATGACCTGGGCCTTCTCCAGCGCACGCAGGCTCTGCCCGTCGTCATGCTCCATGGCGTACTCGACGGCGGCCATCCGGGACTGGTAGCGCGCGGCGTTCCCCAACCCATGCGCCCGGCCCGGCTCACCGCTGGCAGGGGTGCCCAGCGCCTGCTCCAGGACCCCCACATGGGTGCCGATCAGATCCACGATCACACCGTTGCAACCGCCAAGGATCTGCCGTATTTCGCTGTTGACGGCGGTGGAAAACACGAGGGGCCGGGGCCCGGCGGCAGCCAGGCCGTCGATGGTGCGGACCACGGACCTCGCCTGGTCGGGGGTGGTGATGAAGGGAATGGTGACGCGGTCAAAATTGTCCACCGGGAACTGCGTCAGCAGTGTATTGCCAAGTGTTTCCGCGGTGATGCCGGTACTGTCCGACAGGAAGTAGACAGGCCGTAGAGCAGCAGTGGTCATGGCACGACTTTAGCGGCCGCCGCGTTCCGCACCGAAAGTCCGGGCATGCTGGGTCCGGCCCGCTCCTTGGCTGCGCGCGGGTCAGGCCGCCGGTCAGGCCGCCTTTACAGGTGAGGGGCCGGCCGCGGACGCCGCCTGGTTCTCGCGCGCCAGGAACGCGGAAAGTTCGCCGATGGTGCTCATCAGCGGGGCGGGGAACACCACCGTGGAGTTCTTGTCCACCGCGATTTCCACCAGGGACTGCAGGTTGCGAAGCTGCAGTGCCAGCGGGTGGGCCATCATGGTGTCGGAGGCATCGCCGAGCGCTGCCGCGGCGATGGCCTCGCCTTCGGCCGCGATGATCTTCGCTCTCTTCTCACGCTCCGCCTCGGCCTGGCGGGCCATGGCGCGCTTCATGCTTTCCGGCAGCTGGATGTCCTTGAGTTCCACCAGGGTGACTTCCACACCCCATTCGACGGTGAGCACGTCGAGGATTTCGCGGATGTCGCCGTTAATCCGTTCGGTCTCGGACAAGGTCTGGTCCAGGGTGTGGCGGCCCACCACCTTCCGCAAGGTGGTCTGGGCGATCTGGTCGATGGCGGAGGCCACGTTCTCAATGGCGATGACGGACTTCACGGCGTCCACCACCCGGTAGTAGGCCACGGCGGAGACATCCACGCTGACGTTGTCCTGGGTGATGATGCCCTGCGACTGGATGGGCATGGTCACGATCCGGAGGCTGACCAGCGGCAGCCGGTCGATGATCGGGACAATCAGCCGCAGGCCCGGATCCCTGACGCCAATGACCCTGCCAAGCCGGAACAGTACGCCCTTCTCGTATTGCCGCACGATCCGGATGGACATTCTTGCAGCGATGAGAAGCAGGACAACGATGACGATGACAACGATAGTGGTGGCGTCCACCAGGATCCCCTCCTGGTTACTCGAGTGGGACGTGCCGACGCCTGGGTGGCGCCGTGACAGTGCCCTGCCTTTATTGTCCCACCAAAGGCGTGAGGGAGCCCAGGGAGGAGCTACCGGTTCCGCACAGGGCCCCAGCGGTGCCTTGTCGCCTCCTTGGAGGTCCTGGTTGCCGCCACCGGTGAGCAGGGCGGCGGAGAGCACGTCAGCGCGGAGTTGCGAAAGGGCCCTGTGCTCGTCCTGGCCTTGGAGTCCCCTGGCAATGGCGGTGGTGCGGTTCCAGACCGCCGAGGCTGTGGTGGCGGGCAGATAGGCGGAGATCCAAGCCATCCCGTCACAGTCCGGCGTGTACTCCACGCGCCGGTCCGCTGCACTGCTGGCGTGGCGTCCTTCCAGGGTCTCCGGGTGGTGGCGTTCGCGCCAGATGCGGGCTTTGGCCTTGAACCGGTGGGCCGGCATCTCTCCGACCGGGCAACCCCGGGCCGGGTTGCCCGTGTCAGGATCCAGGAAGTGCGCTTCCAGGGCGGCTGCGCCTGCAGAGTCCAGGCTGGCGGTTTGGTCCACCATGGTCCGGGCATGCTGCCAAGAGATATGCCCGGAGCGCAGGGCAGCAAGAGTTAAGGGCAGCGAACTGGCCAGCGCATATGTTTCGGCCAGCAAAGCACCATCCGCGCGATGACTAATTGACAGTACGCACGCTACCTCCGCCGCCACCGCCATCACATCCAGGCAGCCATCGGCCAGCATTTTGGCGGGCGGGATTGACCGGGTCAACGGGGGTCCCGCGCGTCCCGCGGGTCGGCAAACCGGAGGCTAGACTGGCCGGGTAAGGACGGATTGGGGGATCCATGGCGGCGCTGCCGCTGTTCCGCTGGTCGGTCGCAGCCAGCGGACCCAAGGATCACCGTGACCTTCTTCCAGGACTTTCCAGTACCTCCGCTCCCACCGAGGCCGAGGTCTCAACGGTACGTCCCGCCGCCATGGGCGGGCGCCCCAGTCTACGAGCTGCCGTCCGTGGTCCACATCGGCAGGTTTGTGTCCAGGACTCCGTGGAGGGTGGTGGCGGTCAAAAGTGCGGACGTGTTCTCCACCGGCTGCGTGTTCAACCTGTCCTGGCTGTTCCGCCGTGACCAGCAATCCGACGAAGACTGGGCCGACCTGCAGCACCTCTTCTTCCAGCCGGGAAGGGGCATCCGCAGTGGCCGCGGACAACAGACCGGCCTGATGTTCGGCGTCCAGTTCCCCGTTGGTTCCAAAGCCAGCACCGGCACCCTGGGTCCCCACGGCTTCGTGGAGCGTGGCCAGGAACCCGAACCTCCGGCGCTGGTCCTGAACAATGGCGGCGGCGGTGGCGGAGAGGATGAGTTCCAGGGCACCGGCTCGCTCTGGCTCTGGCCGCTTCCCCCTGCCGGCAGCCTCCGCCTGGTTTCCCAGTGGACCGATTTCGGCCTTGAGGAAACGTCCATCATGCTCGACGGCGGGAAGTTGCGGGATGCCGCAAAGGCAGCCCAGCAGTACTGGCCGGAGGAGGGCAGCAACCATGGGTGACTTCTCAGGTTTGGTCCTGTTTGTCCTCTTCGGAGCGGTCTTCTTCTACATCCTCTACGGCGTCATCCGCGCCGCAGTCCGGGACGGAATCGTCCAGGCGGATGAGCGCCGCGCGGACCGGCGTCGTAGCTAAATCGAGGACACGATGCTTCCGTAGCCCTGCAGGAACATCCGGCGCCCCTGGCCTTCGTCGGTCCACACCCAAATGACCGAGTAGTCGGACGTGACGGCGTCCACCACACCCGTGCCGGCCAGGGTTCCCTCGGCGAAGCGGACCCGGTCCCCCACCGCCAGCCGCGGGTGCCTGGTCCGCTTCCTCCTGGGCCGAAGCGTGGTGGACTCCTCTGCTGTTGCGGGGTCTGGCGGGCAGGTCGTGAGCTGCTGGCGCATGGGATTCCTTGGGCTCGCGGGCGGATGGTCAGCTCATTACAACCCTGCCCGCTGCTCCCAGGTCACGCACTCCGCGCGTGGTGATGCAAGACTAGCCCGCCACCGGCGTGGCATGCACCCGTCAGACGCTCCGAACGGAGTGTGACTGGTGAGGGCGCCACGCCAGCCCGGGAATCAGTCGAGTTCAGCCACCGATCCCAGCGCATCCCACGCGAAGCTGGCCAGCCAGTGCGTGGACATGAAGTCGCCGCTTTCCAGTCCGGACAGCCCGGCCTTCAGGAGCGGGTCCAGCGCGTCGGACAGCACGGCCGCGGCGGCTGAGGCTTCCGGGCCGCTGGATTGACGAAGCGTGGCGATGATCCGTGCCACCTGTCCCGCGCGGGTCAGGTTCAGTCCGTGCAGGTGCACCAGGTAGCCGTCGGTCTCATCCGTCACGCTCACCGGCTGCAGGATGCGCGATGCGGTGGACAGCTCCGGCAGGAACCCCGCGAACCACCCGGCGAACTCGTCCGCGGAAAGCACGCGGCGCATCAGGTCCGCCTCGCTCAGGCCCGCGGAGAGGAAGTCCTGGCCGCTGAGCTCCCAGTCGCCCGGCCAGCCGCGGTCATTGGCAAACCAGGTGCGCGCCGCGTCCTCGCACGCCCTGGCGGCATCAACCCTGCCCAAGGAGCGGAAGGCATCCAGCATGTACCCCACACCGAACGCGGCGTTGGTGTGCAGCCCGTGCCGGACGGGATACTGTGCCTTGGCCATCCAGGCGGCGCTGAGCTCCGCCACGGCATCCACCAGGGGTTCCAAAGCGGTGCCCCATTCGCGGATCTCCGCATCCCGGGAGGCGGAGCAGGTGGCGGCCAGCCGCATCAGCCAGGCCCAGCCGTAGGGCCGCTCCCAGGACGGGTTGGCCAGCAGGTAGTCCCGTTCCACTGCCAGCTTGGCCGGGGCCAGGTTGGCGCCCAGGGCTGTCCGGAGCGACGCCTCGGTGGCGGCATCCACCCAAGCCGCCGTGCCGCCGTCGGACGCTCCTGCCGCGGTAGTCCCAGCAAAGGGTGACCCTGGAGTGCCGCCCACCAGGCTCACCCCCAGCCAGTGCATGTGCACGCAGGAGTGCCAGTCGAAGGAGGTGTAGAAGGCGGGGTGGATCTGCTCGGGGGTTGGCCGGTCGTCGGCTGACACCTGGGTGTGGTGGGCCGAGTGCGGGAAGGGCTCGGAAAGGTTGCCCAGCACCACGGCCGCGTAGTCCGGTGCCGCCTGTGCGCGAAGATCGTTGTCCATCATGCTCCTTTGAATGGCAGGGTCTGCGGAAGGGTTAGTGGAAGGCCAGGAAGTACATCAGCGCGATGTTCACCGCCAGCAGCGGGATGGCCGTGCCCACCTGTGCGGCGATGACGCCGTATTTGTTGTCCATTTCCAGCAGCGCGGACGGCACCAGGTTGAAGTTGGCTGCCATGGGCGTGCAGAGCGTGCCGCAGAAGCCGGCCAGCATGCCGATCGCGAAGACGATCGCGGGGTCACCGTGGAACGTCTCCACCAGCACGGGCCAGCCGATGGCAGCGGTCATGATGGGGAACGCAGCGAAGCCGTTGCCCATCAGCACGGTGAACAGGAACATGCCGATGCAGTAGACCAGCACGCCGGCGATCAGTGAGCCCTTGGGCAGCAGGCCGGAGGCGAGCGTGCCCACGGCGGTGCCCACGCCGGCTTTGGTGAAGAGGATGCCCAGCGTGGTGAGCATCTGGGGCAGCAGCGCGGCCCAGCCGATAGATTCGAGGATCCGGCGGCTTTCGAAGATGGGCGTGGCCGGGTTCTTGGGCTTGAGGATCACCAGGGCCACGACGACGGCAGCCACGGCGCCGATGGCCAGGGCTACCAGCGTGGTGTTCTTGGGGTCCAGCAGCGGGGTGCCGCCGATCGACAGCAGCGGGGCTGCGAGCACCAGGATGACGGTGACCAGGGGCAGCGTCAGGGCCGGGATGAAGAGCTTGTTGCCGAAGCGCTTGGCGAAGGCCTCGCGCTCGTGGCCGGTGGAGGTGCGGTGCTTGCCGTGGCCCAGCAGGCCGGTGGAAGCCAGCACCACCAGGACCAGGACGGCGATGCCCAGGATCCAGCCGGGCGCCGTGCCGGCCTGGACCCAGGTGCTGTAGAAGAAGCACAGGCCCAGCAGGCCCCAGAAGGAGGAGCTGCCCCAGCGGCGGGGGTGGTTGGTGTCGGCGGCAATGAGTGATGCCCAGGCGACGAACAGAAGGCCGATCAGCCAGTAGACGGCTTCAACGTTGATCATTTCGCTTCTCCTGCGGTTTCCTTCTGGGCGGTGAGCTCGTATTCGCGGTATTCCTTGTCCAGCTGCTTGTCCAGGCGCAGGAGCCGGAAGCCGTGGATGAGGAAGGCCGCAATTGCGGTGGGGATGGCCCAGAGGGCCAGCTGGAGCGGTTCCAGGTGCAGGTGGTACGTGGTGTCCACGAACGTGGTGATCAGTAGGATGGAGCCGACGGCGACGAACACGTCCTCGCCGAAGAACACGCCCACGTTGTCCGCCCCGGCGGAGTGGCCCTTGATCTTCTCGCTGATCTTGTCCGGGACGTGCCCGTAGCGGCGCAGCGCTGCGCCTTCGGCCATGGGGAACACCAGCGGGCGGACGGTCTGGGCGTGGCCGCCGATGCTGTTCAGGCCGACGGCGGCGGTGATCTGGCGGACGGCCAGGTAGCCGATCAGGACCCGGCCTGCCGTCAGCTTGGCGAGCCGGCCGATGAGGACTTTGGCCTGTTCCTGCAGCCCGAAGAACTCGATGATTCCCACCACGGGCAGCACGGCCACGAAGATGGTGACCGAGCGGCTGCTGGCAAAACCGGTTCCGAACGAGTCGAGGATCTGCGCGGGGTTCATGCCGCCCAGAAGTGCGGTGACGATACCCGCAACGGTGACGACAATCAGGGGGTTCAGGCGGATGGCGAAGCCAACGATCACCAGCAGCACCCCGATGAGTACAAGCATGATTATCCCTTCCCAGGGGACCCGTGACGGGTCTGCGAAAGTGGGGGCCGGCGCGTCCGTGAGTGTGGTGGTGGGGGTGACGGCGCCGAGGGGCGGGAGCCCCGGACACGTTAGGGCTGCAGGGTTAAGTGAGCTGCAGAACAACGGTGTGATCTAAAGCATAGCTTTTTGTTCAACAATCCTGCAACCCCCTTTTTTGGGGAAGGGTTGGCTAGCGGCCGACGGCGGCGAGCAGCTGCGCTTCCGCGCGGTCCAGGTAGGCGGCCAGAAAGTCCGCTGCCGCGGCCAGTTCGCCGGCTTCCAGGAGGTCCACGATCCGGGCGTTGTCCTCCACGTAGGGCTCGTGGAAGGCAGGGTTGGCCGCCATCGAGTGGAACACCAGGCGCATCTCGGCCAGCACCTGGTCCATGAGGCTGTTGAGCCGCTCGCTGCCGGAGCGGTCAACGATGGCGCGGTGGAAGTCCTGGTTGGCGCTGGCCATGCCGGGGATGTCGCCGTCGGCGGCGGCCGCCCTGGCGGCCTTGATGATTGCCGCCAGGGGCTCCAGCGGGGCATCGCCGGACCACAGGACCGCCGCGGGCTCCAGGAACCGGCGCACCCGGTAGATTTCGCGGATGTCGTCTGCCGTGGGGTGGGCCACGAACACACCACGGTTGGGGATGCGGGTCACGATGTGTTCGGCATGGAGCGCCGTGAATGCTTCCCGCAGGGTGTTGCGGGACACGCCGAGGGCCTCGCGGAGGGCTTCCTCGGCGAGCTTTGATCCGGGAGCCAGCTGCCCGGCGGCGATGCGGCTGCGCAGCTGGGCGGCCACCCAGAGGCCCGTTTCGGCGTGCTTTGTGGTCCTGGCCTGGGCTTGGAGATCGGCCAGTACCTCGTCAAACGTCATGGCACCACGATATCGGGCAGGACAGCGGTGCCCTGTCCGCACCGGACGTATTCCGCCATCATGGTGACCATGACGTGGCTTGACGGCCTCCGGTTCGACCCGATCGCCCCGCTGCTGTCCAGCGGTCACCCCGCCGTGCGCTCCTGGGCCGTCCGCGAGCTGGTCCCCGGACCGGGAGGGCTGCCGGCCGCCCCGGCGGCCGATGAGGCACTCTGGGACCTTCCGGTCCCGCGCCGGATCCTGCGGCACCAGGCGGCGGATGGGTCGTGGGACTATCCGGGAAGACGGCCCCGGGACCGCATGGATTACGACCTGCTGGAGACCTACCGGCAACTCGGGTTCCTCGTGGAGATGTTCGGGCTCACCCGCCGGCATCCGGCCATCGCCGCGGCCGCCGGTTATGTGCTTTCACACCAGTCCGAGCCAGGTGACCTTCGGGGGATTTACGGCAACCAGGTGTCTCCCAACTACACAGCGGCCCTCATCGGGCTCCTGTGCAAGGGGGGTACGGCGACCACCCGCGCCTGGAACGCGCGTTCAGCTGGCTTGAGGCGTCGCGGCAGGACGACGGCGGCTGGGCCCTTCCCCTCCGCACCCGGGGGAGGAAGCTGGACGCGCTGGACGAGCCGCAGACCATCACCGGCGATCCGTCGCAGCCGTTCTCGCACCTGATCACCGGGGTGGTGCTCAGGGCCTACGCGGCCCATCCCGCGCACCGCGCAAGCACCTCCGCACAGAAGGCCGCGGAAATGCTGGCGGGCCGCTTCTTCGAGCCGGACGCCTATCCGGATAAGGGCCGCGTCTCCGACTGGACCGAGTTCTGCTTTCCCTTCTGGATGACGGACCTCGTTTCCGCCCTCGACGCGATCAGCATCATCCACCCCGGCCTTCGAACGGAAAAAACCGGCCAGGCGCGCGACTGGCTGGCCGCGCACCAGGAGCCGTCAGGGCTCTTCACCGGCCACCTGCTCCGGGACAGGTTCCACGACCTCCAGCTCTGGTTCAGCCTGGCGGTGTGCCGCGTGTTCGCGCGGATGCCCTCGTGAGGTGCGTTCAGGAAATGGTGGTGAGCACCTGCCCGGGCCCGACGGCGTCTCCGGCCGCCGCGTACAGCTCACCGACGGTGCCGGCGCGGTGGGCGGCCACGGCCGTCTCCATCTTCATGGCTTCGAGCACCAGCACCGCTTCGCCTTCCTCGACGCTGGCCCCGGGCTCAGCCAGCCACTTGACCACGGTGCCGGCCATGGTGGCCAGCAGGTCGCCGTCGTTCTTCTCCGCCGCGGCCTCCCCGCCGGCCTGCGGAGCCGCTGCGCGTCCCCTGCCGCCGCCGTCGAGCAGGGAATCGAGCAGCGCCTTGGGGAGTCCCAGCTCCATCCGCTTGCCGTCCACCTCGATGCCGATGGTCCGGCGGGGCTCTTCCGGCGCGGCGGGACTGAAGGCCGGATCCGCCTCAAGGGCGGTGGTGAATTCGTTTTCGATCCAGGTGGTGTAGACGCCCAGCGTGTCGGTCCGGGTGAAGTCCGGCGCGTCCACCACCGCGCGGTGGAACGGCAGCACGGTGGCCAGGCCGCCGATGCGGAACTCCCGCAGGGCGCGGCGGGCACGGCGGAGCGCCTGCTGGCGGTCCGCCCCGGTCACCACGAGTTTGGCCAGCAGGGAATCGAACTGCCCGGGGACCACCGAGCCCGAACGGACGCCGGTGTCCACCCGGATCCCGGGACCGGTGGGGGCTTCGAAGGTTTCCACGGTGCCGGGGGACGGCAGGAAGCCGCGGCCCGGGTCCTCGGCGTTGATGCGGAACTCAAAGGCGTGCCCGCGCGGCTCCGGGTCCTCGAGGATGGGAAGCTTCTCCCCCGCCGCGATGGACAGCTGGGCGGCCACCAGGTCCACCCCGGAGGTCTCCTCGGTGATGGGATGCTCCACCTGCAGGCGGGTGTTGACCTCCAGGAAGCTCAGGAAGCCCGTGCCGTCCAGCAGGTACTCCACGGTGCCGGCACCGACGTAGCCCGCTTCGCGGCAAATGGCCTTGGCCGAGGCGTGGATGGCGGCCCGCTGCTCAGCGGTGAGGAAGGGGGCGGGGGCTTCCTCCACGAGTTTCTGGTGGCGGCGCTGCAGCGAACAGTCGCGGGTGCCCACCACCACCACGTTGCCGTGCGTGTCCGCGATGACCTGGGCCTCCACGTGGCGCGGCCGGTCCAAAAACTTCTCCACGTAGCATTCGCTCCGGCCGAAGGCGGCCAGGGATTCGCGGACCGCGGAGTCGAAGCTTTCCTCGATGTCGGCCTGGTCCCGGACCACCTTGAGGCCACGCCCGCCGCCGCCGAACGCCGCCTTGATGGCCACGGGAAGGCCCACCTGTTCGGCGAAGGCGCGGACCTCTGCGGCGCTGGCCACCGGTCCGTCGCTGCCGGGTGCCAGCGGGGCGCCGGCCCGGACCGCCACCTCGCGGGCGCTGACCTTGTCGCCCAGCAGCCGGATGGTCTCCGGGGAGGGGCCGATCCAGGTCAGGCCGGCGTCGATTACGGCCTGGGCGAAGCCGGCGTTCTCGGACAGGAAGCCGTAGCCGGGGTGGACGGCGTCGGCGCCGCTTTTCGCCGCAACGGCGAGGAGCTTGTCGATGTCCAGGTAGGTTTCCTGGGGCCGGGAGCCTGACAGCGAGTAGGCCTCGGTGGCGGCGGAGACGTGCAGCGCGTCGGCGTCCGGGTCGGCGTAGACGGCCACGCTTTTCAGGCCTGCATCGTCGCAGGCCCGGGCGATCCGGACGGCAATTTCGCCGCGGTTGGCAATGAGGACTTTACGCATGGGGGCTTTCCTTAGGTGTTTCGGGCAGTTCTGCCGGAGGAGCTGCGGCGGTGAACCGGACGGTTGTGCCCGGGGGAAGCTGGGCGGCCTTGTCCAGGTCGGCATGGACGACGACGGCAATCACCGGGTACCCGCCGGTCACCGGGTGGTCGGAGAGGAACAGGACGGGCTGGCCTTCCGGCGGCACCTGCACGGCGCCGCGGACGGTTCCTTCGCTGGCGAGTTCGCCGTCCCGGCTGCGGCTGAGCGGCTGGCCGTTGAGGCGCAGACCGATCCGGTTGGACTTTGGCGTGACGGTCCATTCCTGGGCCAGGAAGTCCTGCAGCGTGTCGGTGCTGAACCAGTCCTGCCGGGGTCCGGGGACCACCCGCAGCACGGTTGCCCCGTCCTGAATCGGAAGGGGGGACACTTCCGGGTGGCCCACCACGCTGCCCGGTTTGGCGGCGTGCACCGGCAGGATGGTTCCCGCTTCGAGCAGCTCGGGGCCGATCCCTGACATCGTGTCCGTGGAGCGGCTGCCGAGAGCATCGGGGCCACCGAGTCCACCGCGGACGCCGATGTAGGAGCGGAGCCCTGCCGTGGGGGTGCCCACGGTCAACCTCTCCCCCGCCAACAGCGCGAAGGGGGCGTCGCACGCTGGGTGCCGCGCCGCCGTCGTCCGCTGGATGTCCTCTTTTGAGTCTGCCCCCGGTGTGATCTGCAGCGGGACGGCCGCTCCGGCGACGGCCAGGACCTGGTCGGTGAGGGCCTCGAGCTCGAGGCCGCCGAAGAGGAGTTCGATGCCGGCTGCGCCTTCGGCGTTGCCCACCAGGCGGTTGGCGCGGCGGAGGGCTCCGCGGTCCATGGCGCCGGCGCTGCTGACACCCAGCGAGGCGAAGCCCGGCCGGCCCAGGTCCTGGACGGTGGCCTGCAGCCCCGGTTTGCGGACGGCAAGGCCTGCGTGCCCCTGGTGCTCTGCCGTCCGGTTGGCGGGGACTTTGGGCCGTTCCGTCACGATGGCGTGGTTGCGGACGGCCTTGAAGCGGACGGTATCGCCGGGGCGGATGAGGGCGGGATTTTCCCGGTCCAGGTCCCACATGGCGGCTTCGGTCCGGCCGATCAGCTGCCAGCCGCCCGGCGACTGCCGCGGGTAGACGGCCGAGTACGCGCCGCCCAAGGCCACAGCGCCGGCGGGCACGGCCGTGCGCGGGGATCGGCGCCGCGGGACTTCGAGGCTGGGGTTTTCGCCGCTGAGGTAGGCGAAGCCCGGTGCGAATCCGGCAAAGGCTGCGGTCCAGAGCTGGCCGGCATGCGCGGCCACCACTCCCTCACGGCCCAGTCCGGTGAGCGACGCCACCTCGTCCAGGTCCTCGCCGTCGTACACCACGTCGATGGTGACAAGCGCGCTCTCGGTGTCCGCTGGCGCCTCAAGGTCCAGCCCGCGGACGTGCGCGGCCAGCGCCTGGACTGCTTGGGGCGAATCCGCGGTGACAAGGACGGTTGATGCGGCTGCGATGACGTCGATCTGGCCCGGCTGCGGGTGTGCGGTCAGCTGCGCCTGGAGGCTGAGGACGGCATCGAGGGAGGACAGCTCCACCAGGATGGCCCGGTCACCCGCGCGCCGGATCCCGGGCAGCTCCGGGCGAGGGGCAGTGGCGGTGCGCTGCTGCTGCGTGGCGGCCATGCTAGGCGAAGCTTTCGATCCGGATGCCGGCGTCCACCAGTGCGGCACGGACGGCGGCAGCCATTGCCACGGCGCCGGGGGTGTCACCGTGCAGGCAGATGCTTTCGGCGTGGACGGGAACCAGCGATCCGTCGATGGCGCGGACTACGCCGTCCCCGGCCAGGCGCAGTACGTGCTCGACGACGTCCTCCACCTTGTGCAGCACGGCGCCGGGTTCGCGCCGGGAGACCAGGGTGCCGTCCGGGTTGTAGGCACGGTCAGCGAAGGCCTCGGCCACGGTCCGCAGGCCCGCGGCTTCGGCCTGGCGCTGGATCTCGGAGTTGGGGAGCACCATAAGGGGCAGGGTGGGGTCCACTGCGAGGATGGCTGCCACAACGGCCCCAGCCTGCTTCGGGTGGGTGACGATGGTGTTGTAGAGCGCGCCGTGCGGCTTGACGTAGCGGACGGCAGTGCCGGCGGCGAGGGCCACGGCCTGGACTGCGCCGATCTGGTAGACCACATCGGCGGTCAGTTCGGCCGGGGTCATGTCCACGAAGCGCCGGCCGAAGCCGGCCAGGTCCCGGTATCCGGGGTGTGCGCCCACGGTGACGCCGGCCTTCACGGCGGCCTGGCAGGTGGCCATGATGCCTACGGGGTCGCCGGCGTGGAAGCCGCAGGCCACGTTGGCGCTGGACACGCTTTCAAAGATGGCCGCGTCGTCACCGAAGGACCAGTTCCCAAAGGACTCGCCGACGTCGCTGTTCAGGTCGATGCTGGGCATTGTGATCTCCGTCTCGGATTGCTGTTCATCCAAGAATGCCCTAAAAACTCGGATTGTTCAACAATCTGAAGCCCCTATTACCCTTCCGGCCCGTGACGCGCCATCACATCCTGCCCGTTTCCGCGGGATGCGCCATCATATCCGGCCCGTTCGCCGGCCACGCCTCATCACTTCGTGAAAGTCTTCTGCCGTGGCGCGGGACCTGGTGTCGCGTCACCGGTGAGGGGACGAAAGCTGATGGCGCGTCACGGGCCCAGGTGCGGGATCGTGTTGTGGTGTTGGTGGGTTAAATGTGGGAGGCCCCAACCTGGTGGTTGGGGCCTCGACCAATGTGTGTCCGGCGGTGACCTACTCTCCCACACCCTCCCGGGTGCAGTACCATCGGCGCTGTGGGTCTTAGCTTCCGGGTTCGGAATGGGACCGGGCGTTTCCCCCACGCTATGACCGCCGTAACCCTTGTACCCGCCCGCCCGGTGTTTTGTTCGGGGGTGGGAAGTCTGGTGGTTACAACATTGTGGTGTTGTTATTCAGTTGTGGTGGTTCCGTGCCGTGACAACCCGTGTGTTGGGGGGTTGTTGGTTGGGAACCACATAGTGGACGCAAGCAGAGTTTGTATGTATCTGTGTGGTGTAAGTTGTTGGCCTATTAGTACCGGTCAGCTTCACGAGTCGTTAGTCCTCGCTTCCACATCCGGCCTATCAACCCAGTGGTCTGGCTGGGGGCCTCTCACACCCGAGGGTGTATGGAAATCTCATCTCGAAGCGAGCTTCCCGCTTAGATGCTTTCAGCGGTTATCCCATCCGAACGTAGCTAATCAGCGGTGCACTTGGCAGTACAACTGACACACCAGAGGTTCGTCCGTCCCGGTCCTCTCGTACTAAGGACAGCCCTTCTCAAATTTCCTGCGCGCGCAGCGGATAGGGACCGAACTGTCTCACGACGTTCTAAACCCAGCTCGCGTACCGCTTTAATGGGCGAACAGCCCAACCCTTGGGACCTACTCCAGCCCCAGGATGCGACGAGCCGACATCGAGGTGCCAAACCATGCCGTCGATATGGACTCTTGGGCAAGATCAGCCTGTTATCCCCGAGGTACCTTTTATCCGTTGAGCGACGGCCATTCCACAATGTACCGCCGGATCACTAGTCCCGACTTTCGTCCCTGCTCGAGATGTCTCTCTCACAGTCAAGCTCCCTTGTGCACTTACACTCGACACCTGATTGCCAACCAGGCTGAGGGAACCTTTGGGCGCCTCCGTTACTTTTTAGGAGGCAACCGCCCCAGTTAAACTACCCATCAGGCACTGTCCCTGACCCGGATTACGGGCCGAAGTTAGATGTCCAAAGTGACCAGAGTGGTATTTCAACGATGACTCCACCCGAACTGGCGTCCGGGCTTCAACGTCTCCCACCTATCCTACACAAGCCACTCCGAACACCAATACCAAACTATAGTAAAGGTCTCGGGGTCTTTCCGTCCTGCTGCGCGTAACGAGCATCTTTACTCGTACTGCAATTTCGCCGAGTTTATGGTTGAGACAGCGGGGAAGTCGTTACTCCATTCGTGCAGGTCGGAACTTACCCGACAAGGAATTTCGCTACCTTAGGATGGTTATAGTTACCACCGCCGTTTACTGGGGCTTAAATTCTCAGCTTCGCCTTGCGGCTAACCGGTCCTCTTAACCTTCCAGCACCGGGCAGGAGTCAGTCCGTATACATCGTCTTGCGACTTCGCACGGACCTGTGTTTTTAGTAAACAGTCGCTTCCCCCTGGTCTCTGCGGCCCCGATCCCCTCCACACCGCAAGGGTGTATCAAGGTTGGGGCCCCCCTTCTCCCGAAGTTACGGGGGCATTTTGCCGAGTTCCTTAACCATAATTCTCTCGATCGCCTTGGTATTCTCTACCTGATCACCTGTGTCGGTTTGGGGTACGGGCGGCTAAAACCTCGCGTCGATGCTTTTCTCGGCAGCATAGGATCACCAAATCCCCCCAAACGGGGGTCCCATCAGATCTCAGGCACCATGAGTGGCGGATTTGCCTACCACTCGCCCTACATCCTTAGACCGGGACAACCATCGCCCGGCTCGGCTACCTTCCTGCGTCACACCTGTTAATACGCTTGCCTCCCGGGATCAGGTCCTGCGCTCCACCAAAACCCTCACACCACAAGGGCGCTCGGGCAGGCTTCGGGCAGTTAGTATCCCCCGCTCAGCATGGGCGGTTTTTCGCCGGTACGGGAATATCAACCCGTTGTCCATCGACTACGCCTGTCGGCCTCGCCTTAGGTCCCGACTTACCCAGGGCAGATTAGCTTGACCCTGGAACCCTTGATCATTCGGCGGACGGGTTTCTCACCCGTCTTTCGCTACTCATGCCTGCATTCTCACTCGTGTAGGCTCCACCGCTGGTTTACACCGCGACTTCACCGCCCACACGACGCTCCCCTACCCATCCACACGCCTGAACCACAAGGGCTTAGCTAAAATGTGAATGCCACAACTTCGGCGGTGTACTTGAGCCCCGCTACATTGTCGGCGCGGAATCACTTGACCAGTGAGCTATTACGCACTCTTTTAAGGGTGGCTGCTTCTAAGCCAACCTCCTGGTTGTCTGGGCAACTCCACATCCTTTCCCACTTAGCACACGCTTAGGGGCCTTAGTTGGTGGTCTGGGCTGTTTCCCTCTCGACTATGAAGCTTATCCCCCACAGTCTCACTGCTGCGCTCTCACTTACCGGCATTCGGAGTTTGGCTGACGTCAGTAACCTTGTAGGGCCCATTAGCCATCCAGTAGCTCTACCTCCAGCAAGAAACACGCAACGCTGCACCTAAATGCATTTCGGGGAGAACCAGCTATCACGAAGTTTGATTGGCCTTTCACCCCTACCCACAGCTCATCCCCTCCATTTTCAACTGAAGTGGGTTCGGTCCTCCACGACGTCTTACCGTCGCTTCAACCTGGCCATGGGTAGATCACTTCGCTTCGGGTCTAGATCACGCCACTCACACGCCCTATTCAGACTCGCTTTCGCTACGGCTGCCCCACACGGGTTAACCTCGCGACGTAACACTAACTCGCAGGCTCATTCTTCAAAAGGCACGCCGTCACCAGAATCAGACTGGCTCCGACGGATTGTAAGCACACGGTTTCAGGTACTGTTTCACTCCCCTCCCGGGGTACTTTTCACCTTTCCCTCACGGTACTGGTCCGCTATCGGTCATTAGGGAGTATTTAGGCTTATCAGGTGGTCCTGACAGATTCGCACGGGATTTCTCGGGCCCCGTACTACTTGGGATACTCTCACAGGCGGTACAAACACATTACGGTTACGGGACTAACACCCTCTCTGGCCGGCCTTTCAAAACCGTTCACCTATGCGCGCACATCACACCCCACCAGCCCGGCAGAACTGGTATGGAAAGTCCCACAACCCCGACCATGCAACGCCCGCCGGCTATCACACATGGAACGGTTTAGCCTGATCCGCGTTCGCTCGCCACTACTAACGGAATCACTATTGTTTTCTCTTCCTGCGGGTACTGAGATGTTTCACTTCCCCGCGTTCCCCCCACGCACCCTATGTGTTCAGGTACGGGTCACCGAGTCACTCGCGCGCTCGGCGGGGTTTCCCCATTCGGACACCCTGGGATCACAGTCCGGTTATCGACTCCCCCAGGCTTATCGCAGATTCCTACGTCCTTCTTCGGCTCCTAATGCCAAGGCATCCACCGTGTGCTCTTAAAAACTTGACCACAAAGATCAAAAACATTTCTCGAGAGAACCACAGAAACCAACCACACCCCAACACCCCAAAGGGCATCAACAGCGCAGCCAGATCCAGGTTCATTAATCTTGGAAATTGCTTCTTATACAAGATGCTCGCGTCCACTATGTAGTTCTCAAACAACAACCCCACACCACACACCCCACACACCCAAACAGGCGCACGGAACGTCACGGCAGGGAAACCAGAAACAAACAAACCCGAAGGAAAACCCCCGGCCCTGTTGCCTCAGGACCCAACAGTGTGCCAAACACTACCCAGCAACCCAAACCAGCCGCGTTCCAGAACACCCGCCCTCCCCCGAAGAGAAGAACAAAACATTCGTACTAACCAAACCGGTCCGTGCCACCAGGCACCTATTTGTTGATATTCCACCCATGAGCACCCGCCACGGAACAATCGTCCATGCTGCGGGCTTGCTTCCTGACAACCCCCCACACCGGCATTCACCAGCACAGAAGAGTTGGAGGTGCTCCTTAGAAAGGAGGTGATCCAGCCGCACCTTCCGGTACGGCTACCTTGTTACGACTTAGTCCCAATCGCCAGTCCCACCTTCGACAGCTCCCTCCCACAAGGGGTTAGGCCACCGGCTTCGGGTGTTACCAACTTTCGTGACTTGACGGGCGGTGTGTACAAGGCCCGGGAACGTATTCACCGCAGCGTTGCTGATCTGCGATTACTAGCGACTCCGACTTCATGGGGTCGAGTTGCAGACCCCAATCCGAACTGAGACCGGCTTTTTGGGATTAGCTCCACCTCACAGTATCGCAACCCTTTGTACCGGCCATTGTAGCATGCGTGAAGCCCAAGACATAAGGGGCATGATGATTTGACGTCGTCCCCACCTTCCTCCGAGTTGACCCCGGCAGTCTCCTATGAGTCCCCACCATCACGTGCTGGCAACATAGAACGAGGGTTGCGCTCGTTGCGGGACTTAACCCAACATCTCACGACACGAGCTGACGACAACCATGCACCACCTGTAAACCAGCCCCAAAGGGGAAACCACATTTCTGCAGCGGTCCGGTTCATGTCAAGCCTTGGTAAGGTTCTTCGCGTTGCATCGAATTAATCCGCATGCTCCGCCGCTTGTGCGGGCCCCCGTCAATTCCTTTGAGTTTTAGCCTTGCGGCCGTACTCCCCAGGCGGGGCACTTAATGCGTTAGCTACGGCGCGGAAAACGTGGAATGTCCCCCACACCTAGTGCCCAACGTTTACGGCATGGACTACCAGGGTATCTAATCCTGTTCGCTCCCCATGCTTTCGCTCCTCAGCGTCAGTTAATGCCCAGAGACCTGCCTTCGCCATCGGTGTTCCTCCTGATATCTGCGCATTTCACCGCTACACCAGGAATTCCAGTCTCCCCTACATCACTCTAGTCTGCCCGTACCCACCGCAGATCCGGAGTTGAGCCCCGGACTTTCACGGCAGACGCGACAAACCGCCTACGAGCTCTTTACGCCCAATAATTCCGGATAACGCTTGCGCCCTACGTATTACCGCGGCTGCTGGCACGTAGTTAGCCGGCGCTTCTTCTGCAGGTACCGTCACTTACGCTTCTTCCCTACTGAAAGAGGTTTACAACCCGAAGGCCGTCATCCCTCACGCGGCGTCGCTGCATCAGGCTTTCGCCCATTGTGCAATATTCCCCACTGCTGCCTCCCGTAGGAGTCTGGGCCGTGTCTCAGTCCCAGTGTGGCCGGTCACCCTCTCAGGCCGGCTACCCGTCGTCGCCTTGGTAGGCCATTACCCCACCAACAAGCTGATAGGCCGCGAGTCCATCCAAAACCACAAAAGCTTTCCACCAACCACCATGCGATGGAAGGTCATATCCGGTATTAGACCCAGTTTCCCAGGCTTATCCCAGAGTCAAGGGCAGGTTACTCACGTGTTACTCACCCGTTCGCCACTAATCCACCAGCAAGCTGGCATCATCGTTCGACTTGCATGTGTTAAGCACGCCGCCAGCGTTCATCCTGAGCCAGGATCAAACTCTCCGTTGAAGTAAAACAAAAACAGACACAACCACAACCACCGGAAATAACGGCAGAAACAGCTGCACAAAATTTGAAACCAGCTAAAAACACCATGCACACCACGGGGTGGCGGCACAGCACAATCAACCAATTACATACATAATCGGTATCAACAAACTTGGCACACTATTGAGTTCTCAAACAACAGACACACCCGGCACCACCCAAACCAACGTCCAGGCTCGCTCCGGAGCAACTTTCCAAACTTACCCGGTTCCAACAAGCTTCGCAAATCAGCGTTACCGCGATCCACTCCACTCGAAAACCAGCCCCACCCGCGTCCGGCACGCCAAGAGGCGAACCATTTCCAGGCCGTTCAGTAAGGGGTTTGGCCGCTATCTTTCCGCTTCAGCGGCGGCGACTCAGAAAACAATACCCGCCCCCACACCCAACCGCAAATCGACCCCCTAGCGGGTGAAGATCCGCGGAATCCCGGGGCAGGAACGGCCGTCGGGGCACCCAAGCGGCCTCCCGCCGTCGTAATTCCCTGGTGTGTGCTGCCGCACATGCTGTCTGGCCTCCCCCATCTCCGGCCCCGACCTCAATTCCCTCGGTTGGCCCTTAAAGCCACGAGCCGCGGATACCTCCGGAAAGGAGGATCCACGGCTCGTCTTGTTGCCCAGAATGGTGGATGAGTCAGCCCTGGGACAACGACCTACCCAACCGAGCCAGCGTGGGCTACTTGGCAATGCCACCGTGCCTGCTACAGGCCCCCTGCCGCGTGGTGCCGGGCCAAACATAGCCGTCGCTGCAGATAATGGCTCCCCCACTATTGGGAACCACAGGAGCAGGTGCGGGAGCCTGCGCGGCCTGCTTGGCAGCTGCATCCCGCGCAGCCTGGTCGGCGGCAGCCTTCGCAGCGGCTGCCTGATCGACGGCGGCCTTGTCGGCAGCGGCTTTCTCAGCGGCCGCCTTCGCAGCAGCAGCCGCCTTCTCGGCCGCGGCCTTGTCAGCTGCCGCCTTGTCGGCCGCAGCCTTCTCCGCCGCAATATCGTCAAGGCTCTTGACGCCGAGATGCACCGTGGACCCCTTGTCAGCCTTTGCACCGTTGGCTGGGTCCTGGGTGGTCACCTGCCAGTTGCTCTTGACCATGATCGACTTGCCGTGGGCCGTGTCCTTGGCATCAACTTCAAACCCAAGGTCTTTCAGCTGGTCCGTGGCCTTGTCCAGGGCCAAACCCGTCACGGACGGAACGGTGACGGTCTCGATCGTTTGCGCAACAGCGGTTGCGGCTGCTGCAGGCTGCGTCGCCGCCTGCTTGCCGCCGCAGCCCGTCAGCATGAGGCCGGCAAGCACAGCCAGAGCCAGCGTCTTCTTCAACCTGCCGGCGGCAGGCATGGGACTTGTTTTCATGATTCCCCCTAGGAATGCGTGTGATGGTGTTGAAATCGCGTCCGAAGAGTCCGGACAAGAACGGGCCTACTCGCAGGCGATGCCGTCGGAGTCGCGGTCCAGTGCGGACCGGTAGCCGGCCTGGCCGGCGTAGAGCGGCGCAGCTCCCGCAGCCCTCGCCGCAGTGCAGTTGGCGTAGTAGACGGCGGCAGGTGCCGGTGCGGCGGGAGCAGGTGCGGGTGCAGCCGGCGCAGGTGCCGCCGGGACAACGGGCGCGGGCGCCGGAGCGACCGGTGCCGGTGCGGGGGCAACCGCCGCCGGAGCAGGAGCAGCCGCGGCAGGCGCCGGTTCAGCCACCGCCGGTGCGGGAGCCGGGGACTGTTGGCTGGTCGGAGCCAACTGTCCGGAGCAGTCACCGAGGATGCGGGCCATCGCGTCGTGCTCCGCCTGTGTCACCCACAGCCCATATGTCGCCTTCACCGAGATCTGCCGGGCCACATACTCACACCGGAAGGGCTTGTTCGGGGGCAGCCAGGTGGCCGCGTCGCCGTCGCCCTTTTGCTGGTTGGTGGGGCCGTCCGTTGCCTGGAGATTCAGCGGATCATTCGCGAACGCCGTCCGCTGCTCGGTGGTCAACTGCTGCGCGCCCTTCTGCCACGCGTCGCTCAGCGCCACCACATGGTCGATCTGCACGGCAGTGCTGGTCCCCGAGCCACGGACAAAACTGATGGTCTTGCCCGTGTAGGGATCCGCCAGGGTCCCTGTCTGGACTTTGCAGGGAACACTGTTCGTGTAAGTGATGCCGGTGAGGTCCCGCCGGAGGATGTCGTTGCGGGTATCGCAGCCATTGCGGTCCACGTCCAGCCACGCCTGGCCGAACTGCGCCCGGTCATACCCCGTTTTCGGCGCCCGGCCCTTGATGGAAAGGGTGGCCAACAGATCGACCGCCTTCGTGGCGTAGGCCGGCTGCGCGTTGGGTGCGGTGGCGGTGACGCCGGCGGCAAGGACGGCCGGGTTCTCCGGGTCCAGCGGCTCACCAGTGCTGTCAGCGGTGGGAGTGGGCGTGGACGACGGCGAAGCCGTGGCTGTGGCGGTTGGGCTCGCTTTGGCGGACGCCACCTTGGCGGCGCTCTCCGAGGAGGCTGCCTCCAGGTCTGCGCTGGCAACGTGCGGCAAGGCGACGGCCCCGCCGATGAAGAGGGCGAGGGACGCGGCGATCGCGATGGCGCCGGCCTTGCGTTGCGCCGGGAGCCAGGCCCAGGAGCGCCGCCCTGTAAGCAGGACATAAAGGCCGGTGAGTGCGGTTGAAATGCCCAGGAAAACCAGGGCTCCGCCCACTCCGCCGCTCAGCGCGCCCAAAAGCATGAACAGTGCGGTGATGCCGGCAACAATAAACGTTGAAATGCGTGGTTTCCGCGGCGGCTTCGGTGCCGCCGCAGGTGGAACAAACCCGAAAAGGGTGTCGTGGTCGGGCATTCTTTCCCCATTTTCACGGGGTCCCCATAAGGGGACCCCACATTTGGCGGGCCTGCTGCTAAGCCCGACAAACTCATCGTCATGAGCCTATGGTCCAACCGAAACCGAAAACGGGCGTCCTGCGCGTCCTCGGCCAACATTCAGCAAGTCTTGATCGGACCTTGAGGAAAGCCCGACGCAATACCGTGTGAGTGCTTCATAATTCGCGGTTTCGCGTGGCTAAACCCGTCTGTTCGGCTCCCATTCCCTTGCGTGAGCCGCAAAGATAGAGTGGCCGGATGCAGATGCGTCTTGAGGTTGTCCAGGTCCCGGTTTCCGACGTCGACAGGTCGAAAGCGTTCTATACCGAAAAACTTGGCTTCGTCCTGGACCACGACGTGGAACACATTCCGGGCATGAGGGTGGTCCAGCTGACTCCCCCGGGTTCGCCCACATCAGTAGTCATCGGCACCGGGATGACCGCCATGACGCCGGGCAGCCTGGAGGGACTGCAACTGGTGGTTCCGGACATCACCGAGGTCCGGGCCGAACTGGTCAGGCGGGGCGCGGACATCAGCGAAATCCAGGACCTGGGCGGCGTCCTGTTCGCCTACTTCACCGATCCCGACGGCAACCGCTGGGTGATGCAGGGCCAGACCCCTGCGGACATCCGGGACGCGCACAAACCCTAAAAGAAGCTGCCAAAAGGGAGCGGGCGCCGGAGGGTGCGGACTACTTTTTAGCCGGCGGGGCAGTGGAACCCCGGACCACCAGCTCGGTGCCGAGCTCGATCCGCTGCGGCAGTTCCTCGTCACCATCCAGATGCCGGAGCAGGGCGCGCATGGCAGTTTCGGCCATCTGCACTACCGGCTGCCGGATCGTGGTCAGCCCCGGCTCGATCCACTCGGCCGCCGGAATGTCGTCAAACCCAATGACGGACAAGTCTTCGGGAATGCGGAGCCCGGCGGAACGCGCAGCCCGGTACGCACCCAAGGCCTGGTCGTCGTTGCCGGTGAAGATCG
Organism: Arthrobacter sp. NicSoilB11; assembly: GCF_019977375.1. Classification (NCBI taxonomy): domain Bacteria; kingdom Bacillati; phylum Actinomycetota; class Actinomycetes; order Micrococcales; family Micrococcaceae; genus Arthrobacter; species Arthrobacter sp. NicSoilB11. The sequence goes on along the minus strand of NZ_AP024657.1, from coordinate 1,045,278 downwards.
CCGTCGGACGGTCCGACAACTCCAGCAGCTTGCGGGTTGCAGCCTCGCCCGCTTCGATGGAAAAGTCGCCGGGAACCATCAACGCCGTGTCCAGGGCTATGCCCGCGCGGCGCAGTGCCGAGATGTAGCCATCCTCTCGGGCGCTGCTGCACTGCAGGTCCTCGCGGCCGCCGATCATGGCGATCCGCTTATGCCCCAACTGCAAAAGGTGTTCCGTGGCCGAATAGCCACCCTCCCAATTCGCCGCCCCCACTGTCATCAGGTCCGGGCCAGGCTGGCCCACAGGATCGATCAGCACCACAGGTATCCCCAAGGACTTGATCCGCTGGATTTGCTTGGCATCCAACTGGTAGACGGCCATGAGCAGCCCATCCGATTTCCGCTCCGCGAGGTTGGCCAGCCACGGCCGGATGCGCGAGCCGTCCAGGCTCAGGCTGCTGACCACAGTCCCGTAGCCGGCGTCCTGTGCCACACGTTCTACGCCCTCGATGATCTCCAGGGCCCATTCCGAGCCCAGCCCCGGAAACACCAGGTCCACCAGGCCGGCCTTTTGCCTGCGTTTGGCAGGGCGGCGCGCATAATCGCGCCGGGCAATGATCTCCTCCACCCGGGCACGCGTCTCTGCCGCCACGTGCGCGTGCCCGTTCAGCACCTTGGACACGGTGGGAACCGAAACCCCTGCTTCACGGGCAATCTCACTGATCGTCGCGCGCCTGGTGTCCTGCTTGCTCACCACGGAAACCGCCCTCTCACCCGGGTCACGCGCCCGGTGCTATGTATCGGAAAGTTCCCACGTCTGGATCCGGCCACACATGCCGTAAATTCTGCGGTTTTCCCGTTTTCCCATCGTAGTTCGCGCACCGGACAGATAGATACTTTCTGCCGTGTCCAGAGAGGCCAGCTGCTGCCGGGTGACTTCCGCCTGGCGGGCAGCTCCCTCCGCCAGAACGTCTGCCCAGGCGCTGGTCCTGTCCGAGACCAGACGGGCAGCGGCAGCATGGAAGTCGGCCAGTGCTGCCGGACCGGAAACCAGCACGGCTTGCTTAAGCGCAAAGTAACCTTCCAGGGCCAAATCACGACGGCGGCGCGCGGCGTGCTCGCCCGCGTCCGGCCCAGCGTCGGCGTCCTTGTGTTCCAGCGCCGCTGCGCTCCGGTACTTTTCCGCGTGCGCAAGGTACTCGGGCGGAAATGTCATCACGGCGTCGCCGTGTTCGGGCAGCCCGGCATTCTGCATGACTACAAGGACCTTCAGGTCACCCGAATCATTGATGGCGCGATGCACGGTGCCGGGGGTAAACCAAAGCACCACCCCAGGCGCCAACGGTGTCGAGGTGAAGCCGCGCGAGTCAAGTGTCTCCAGCCTGCCGATTCCCTGGAGCACCACGTACGCCTCCGTGGAAGCGGTGTGCACGTGCGGCGACCCGCCGGCTGCACCGTCGGCGCCCGGCCAGTCGTAGATGCTGATTTCGGAGAGCCCAGTGGCGCCCGGAAACGTTGAGGCCATCCGTTACGCCCAATCGCGAAGCGCTGCTTGCGCAGCATCCGCCAGCGCCTGGGCGCGTTCGGCGTCCACACCGCCATCGGCAATCACCACGGCGTAGCGGTAGGAAAGCGGCGCACCTTCACGGAGGGGCACCTCCTCGCTGAAGAAGGGGGCTGAGCCCAGGCACGCGAACATGGACGACCTGGCAAACCACTGGTTGGGTGCACCGGGGTTATTTCCGTCCTCCACGAACGCGATGGTGGAGGCCCGGCAGGTGACGTCATGCGTACCGGTGAAGGCGATCCACGGCGAGCGGGTGCCCATGAATTCGTCCGTACCCGCATCCTCCTGGTTGCGGAACACGCCGCCTGTAAAGGACCTGGGGCCGCGCCAAAAGAGGCCACCGTATCCGGCGTTGTGCCGGCCTTCCGTAGTGGGGCTGCCGATGCGGATCTCTTCGCCGGAGATATTGCTCATCCTGGTCTCAAAGAGGATGGCGTATGCCCCCTCGGTTTCGCTGTTCTCCGTGGCAGCGTCTTCCACCAACCGGAGGCTGAACCGGCGGCTCTCCGCAATGACCGGTTCCCCTTCCTGCGAGGTCCAGGTCAGGGATTCCGACGCCGTGATGCCGGGGCCGGATTTGTCGATGCCCGTGAAGGATCCGTGGGTCATGGCACCATTGTTGTCCAGGTTGGCGTACTCCGTGGCGCGTGTGTAGGTGGCTCCGCCCCAGAAATTGTGCTTGCCCACGTTGGGCAGCGCCCAGGAAAGTCCCTTATGCCAGACGTGGTCCCACGGGCGGGAAATTGTCACCTCGTCCCCGCCCAGGGTGGTCAGCGGATGGAAGAACGGCCGCGGACTCTCGTACTGGTCGTCCGTGGGCTTGTAGGTATAGGTGGCGATAGGCCTGCCTTTGGCTGTGAAGGTGAGGGCCGCTCCATCGTCGTGGAAACTGAGTGATGCCGCGGACACAGCGGAAAGGGACGCTGCTGTGGGGGTGGTCATGGTGGTGCCTCCTTGGGTATGGGCTCAGACGCTGGTGGCTTTGAGGGCGGTCAGGTTGAATGCTGTCTCCTCGAGGACTTTCGCGCCCAGCCCTTCGCCGTCCATGCCCCCGTAGAAGGGGTGGCCGGTGACGATCTCGCCGCGGTGCACGGATTTTCCGGTAAAGGCGGAGGCGTAGAGGGCGGCAGCGAACTCCAGAGTTTGCCGTGCGGAGTCTGCCCCGGCCGGAAGAGGGCGGCCGGCGTCGAGCGCGCCATACATGGCCAGGAACTGGGCCGCGTGTCCGCTTCCCTGATCCAAGGGCTCGCCGTTCCACGCTGTTCCTACCTGGTCCTCGTGGCCGGGCGCTGCCGTAATGGTCCAGTTGTCCGTGCTGTAGCCGTAGAGGTGGCTCAGCTCCACAGTGGCAAATTCGCAGTCGATTCGGATGTCCGAGGTTTCCCGCGGCGAGAGCAGCGAGTTGATAATGGTGGCCACGGCTCCGTTACTGAACCGGACCAGGGCGGCGGACAAGTCTTCAGTGGAAGTAGGCCGTGCCTGCCGGCTGGCGATGGCGGTGATTTCCTCCCACGGACCCAGCAGGTGCAACAGCAGATCGAACTGGTGAATGCCGTGACCCATGGTGGGCCCGCCGCCCTCGGCTTCCCAGGTTCCGCGCCAGGGAAGTTCCCAGTAGCTGTCCGGCCGGTACCAGAGGGTGTCGCACCGGGCCACCAGGGGACGGCCGAAGTCACCGCCGCCAATCAGCCGGCGGGCCGCGGCTGCCGCATCCCCGAACCGGTGCTGGAAGACGCAAGAGAACTGGGCGCCGCCCTTTGCCTGGGCGGTCTCCAGCCGGTCGAAGTCAGCGAGGCTTAGCGCCGGGGGTTTTTCGGAGAGGACATGGACGCCTGCTTCGAGGCATTCGATGGCCTGGCCGATGTGGAACATGGGCGGCGTGCAGAGGTGGACAATGTCCGGTTTGGCCTCTGCCAGAAGATCGGCCAGGCTCAGGTACATACCAGGGATGCTGTGCTTCTCCGCGAAGGCATCCAGCCGGCCCTGGTCCACGTCGCATGCCGCCACCAGCTCCGCCCTGCCGTTTGTCCGGGCCAGGTTGTCAGCATGGACCGCCGCGATCCCGCCGGTTCCCACGATGGCCACTCTGTACGTCCGCATGTTTTCTCCGTCGTTGCAGTGATGTAGGTAGCGCCCCAGGGCTTCGAAGTGGTCCGAAGGGCCTCCGGGCGCCTGGTCCCAAAGTCAATGGAAAGTTTCTATTCCATTCACGAAGTTTCGTGGGTTCCGTCGCAGACTTATCCCACTCCCATTGTCAACCGTAGGAGGATTATCTTTGAAGAGTCAATGCTTTAGGACCTAGAAAGTAAACGATAGTTTCTGATAGTTTCTTAGAAACTTCCTACGATCCCAGGAGACGCCCGTGACCAGCGGTGCCGCCGAAAAGCAAGCCATCACCTCCCCGGCCGCCGGCAACGGCTCCCGTGACGCCGTCGAACGCCTCTCCATTGATGAGCTGGTGCGGCACATGACCCTGGAAGAGAAGCTGGCCCAACTGGCAGGTGTGTGGGTCAATGCGTCCACGGACGGAGACTCCGTAGCGCCGCTGCAGAATGAGATGGCCGGCGACGCGCGCTCCTGGGAGGAGATGATTGCCTCCGGACTGGGGCAGATCACCCGCATGTACGGCACGGTGCCCTTGGAGCCTCTCGAGGGCGCCCGGCGGCTGGCCGCGGCGCAGGAACAGATCATGGCGGCCTCACGCTTCCGGATTCCGGCGCAGGTCCATGAGGAATGCCTCGCCGGCTTGGCTGCGTGGAAGGCCACGGCTTTCCCCGTCCCCCTGGCGTGGGGCGCGACCTTTAACCCTCCGCTGATCCGTCGGATGGCGGGTCTCATTGGTGGGCAGATGCGGGCACTCGGCGTCCACCAGGGGCTGGCTCCCGTGCTGGACGTTGTGCGGGACCTGCGCTGGGGCAGGGTGGAGGAGACCATCGGCGAGGACCCCTACCTGGTGGGCACGGTAGCCAGCGCCTACGTCTCCGGGCTGGAAGGGTCCGGAATCGTGGCCACGCTCAAGCACTTCGTTGGCTACTCTGCGTCCCGCGCCGGACGCAACCATGCACCGGTGTCCATGGGCCCGCGCGAGTTGGCGGACGTGATGCTGCCCCCGTTCGAAATGGCGCTTAAACACGGCGGAGCCCGCTCCGTGATGCATGCGTACACGGACACCGACGGCATTCCTGCAGCCGCCAACCGCGCACTGCTGACCTCGCTGCTGCGCGACGAGTGGGGCTTCGCCGGCACCGTGGTTGCCGACTACTTCGGCATCGCCTTCCTGCATGTCACCCACGGCGTTGCCGCCGATTCGGGCGATGCAGCCGCCCTGGCACTCAGAGCGGGCGTTGACGTGGAGTTGCCTACAGTGAACTGCTATGGCACGCCCCTGCTTGAGCGCGTGCGGTCCGGGGAGGTTTCCGAGGCGTTGGTGGACACCGCCCTTCGCCGGGTGCTGCGGCAGAAGCAGGAGGCCGGGCTGCTCGCGCCGGATTTTGACCCCGCGCCCCCGGTCCTCAGCGCCGGAGCCGTCGACCTGGATCCAGCCGGGAACCGGGCTTTGGCCCGCGAGATCGCCGCCCAGTCATTGGTGCTGCTGACCAACGGGATGCACGACGGCGGCGCCAGCCTCCCGCTGCCCGTTACGGCGTTGGCCTCGCTTGGCGTGGTGGGGCCCCTGGCAGAGGATCCATTCGCAATGCTGGGCTGCTACTCATTTGACGCGCATGTGGGCGCATCACACCCGGACGTTCCCATGGGTGTCCACGTTCCCACCGTGGCCTCGGCAGGCAGAAACCGTTTCGGATCGCTGCGCAGCGCTGCGACCGGCACCTGCGAGGCCATCACGGACGAACAGATCGCGGAGGCCTGCCGGACTGCCGCGTCGGTGGACACCTGCGTAATCGTGGTGGGCGACAACGCCGGCCTCTTCGGCCGCGGCACCTCCGGGGAAGGCAACGACGCAGCTGACCTTCAGTTGCCCGGGGACCAGCACCGCATGCTCGACCAGGTGCTCACCGCGGCCGAGGCTGCCGGAACGCGCACCGTCGTCGTGGTCCTCAGCGGCCGGCCTTACGCCCTGGGCGACTTCGCGGACCGGGCCGGGGCGATCGTCCAGGGCTTCTTTCCCGGCGAAGAGGGCGCGGAGGCGCTCTGGGACATCCTGACAGGGGCCGTCAACCCGTCCGGCAAACTGCCCGTTTCCGTACCCCGAACTTCCGGCGGACAACCCGGCACCTACCTGCACAGCCGCCTGGCCGGGCCGTCCGGCGTCAGCGCGCTGGACCCCTCGCCACTGTTCAGCTTTGGGCACGGCCTGTCTTACACGACCTTCGACTTTTCCTGCCACTCGGCCAGTGCGGACGCCATGTCCACAGCGGATGCCGTCACCGTGGGATGCACCGTGACCAATACCGGCCCCGTTGACGGCGCCGAAGTGGTGCAGCTGTACCTCGAGGACCCGGTGGGCGAGGTGGTGCGGCCCCTCCGCGAACTGATTGGCTACGCCCGGGTGGACCTTGCCGCCGGCGCATCGGCGAGGGTCGAGTTCACGGTGCACGCCGACCGGACGTCCTTCACAGGGGTGGATCTGAAGCGGGTGGTGACGCCGGGCCTGGTGAAGCTGCACGTGTCGACCTCCAGCAGCCGGGACACCCACAGCCACGAACTCATCCTGCAGGGCGGCCGCCGCGTCGTGGGTTTTGACCGGGACATGCTGACACCGGCAACGGTGGCGCCGCTCCGGGCGTGTACTGACCCGAGAGGTTGATTGAGGACTCACCCCCGGCCGTGCACCGGCCTGGCGTTTGCCGGGGGTTCCCCAACCTCATGGATGCCATGGCCACTGCAGGCCGTCTTGGTGACGCTGGCCCGCTCGATACGCGAAACGGTGAACCACCGCATGGCGTTGCGCAGCCGGCACCACCCAACCAGGTACCACTGGCCGTTGGTGGCTGCGAACAGCACCGGCTCGACGTCGCGGGTGGTGGTGGTCCCGTCCCCGGATGTGTAGCGAAGGCGAATCACGCGCTGCTCGGCCATCGCCTCCTCCAGTACCGACTTGATGGCCCGCGACGAGGAGGGAAGGGCGTTGACCCAGACACGGTGGGCCAATGCGTCGGCTCGTGCCCGTGTTTTGGGATCGAGGACATCCATGATCTTCCGGACACCTGCTGTTGCCAGATCGGCGTAGGGGGCATCCGACGCAGCGGACACCGCTGCCATGAGCGCCACGGCCTGCGCCGGGGACAGGCTGACTGGCGGCAGGGACCCGCCTGCAGCCAACCCATAGCCACCGCCCGGACCTGGGCGGGACCATACCGGCGCACCGCTGTTCTCCAACGCATCGAGGTCCCTCTTGATGGTGCGAACAGATACCTCAAGTTCTGCAGCCAGCCGCCCGGCAGAAACCCCCTGCCTGCCGCTGCGGCGCAATATCTCGGAGAGGGCATGGAGCCGTTCGACCCGCTTCACCGTTCAAGCCCGGGCAGATTCATGACATAAATAGTGACACACCCTTGTCCAAGGCGGCTGCGAGGGTATTGGCATGACAACTACTGCAAGCCGTCCCATCATCATTCTCATCGCCGGCCACTGGCTGGGCGCCTGGGCGTGGGATGAAGTGCTGGAACACCTGGCAACCGACCAATCCCGCGCCGTCGCGATGACGCTGCCCGGTCTCGACGGGGACGATCCCGGGCGTGCGGCAAAGACCCTCGACGACCAGGCCGCGGCGGTCCTGGACGTCATCAGCCAGCTCAGGGCCTCTGGGGACCACCCCGCCACTCTCGTCGCCCACAGCGGGGCAAACGCCCCCGTCAGCCTCGTCCTGGACCGACACCCTGAGCTTGTCCATCGAGTGGTGTGGGTCGACTCCGGCCCTGTGGCACCGGGAAGCGCCTTCGGCCCGGGCATCCCGGAGGAGTTGGCGGAGCTTCCGCTGCCGCCCTTCGATGTCCTGGCCCAGCAGGCGAGCCTCGACGGCCTGAGCCCAGAAGTCCTCGAGCGTTTTCGGGCCCGGGCTGTCCCTGAACCCGGCCCTGTGCTTCGTCAGGCCGTCGAGCTCACGAACGATGCCCGCCACAAGGTCCGGACCACCCTGGTGTGCTGCTCGATCCCGGGCGCGCAGGTGCTGGAGCTCGCCCGCTCCGGGCATGCCATGTTTGCCGAAGTGGCGAACATTGAACACCTCGACGTCATCGACCTCCCAACGGGGCATTGGCCCATGTGGAGCCGTCCCCGCGACCTCGCCGGGGCCATCCAGTCAGCGGCTTCCCGAACCAGCTGAACTGCGCCCATGACCGGTCAGGCGGCGGTGAATTTCTCCTCAACCAGCGCCAGCAGCGGCCGGGAGTTCAGGCACACCAGAAACACTACGGTGCCGGCGAGAACCGGCAGCAGGTACGCAGTGGTCACCAGCAGCAGGGTTCCCGCGACGAACAGGATCCCGGCGTTGCCCAGTGAAACCCGCTTCCGGGCACTGAAGCTGTACAGGGAGAGCCGGTAGAGGTCCCGGGTCCGGAACGAAAACCTGGACAGCAGCAGCAAAGCATTCAGGCCGGCGGTGGCCACGAGCACTGCGAGGAGCAGCATCGCCGGCCTGAGCGCGGGCGTGGCCGGGTTGCCCGGATGCAGCGAGGACAGCCCGGCCAGGTTGACCGCGATGACGGCCAGAACCAAAAGGTACGGCACCCAAACCTGCAGGGCCTGCCCCAGATTCATCCGGTACCCGCGGACGAAGTCCTGGTAAACCCCGCCCTCATGGCCGGCGGCCATTCGGTTGAATGCGTACATGCACGCCACCAGGGCCGGCCCCGCCGGAACGAGTGCCACCACAAGGGGCCAGGCCCCCGCGATGGGTGCCGCCACCAGGGCCGGCAGCAGCAGGATATTGGCCAGCCCCAGGAGGACCGAGCCCATCATCACGCCCGCAACGGTGCCGGCCGCCCTGAACAGGGGGCCGGCTCCGTACTCCGCCTTCTTCTGAACCACTGACTGCCTTTCGGTCACCGCGGAAGGCCCGCGGCCGCCGTCGTACGCCCTACTTCTTTTCGGCGTATGCCTTGTAGGCCTTGTTGGCCAACTCTACGTATTTGCCCATGCCCTTGCTGTCCAGCTCTTTGACGTAGGCGTCGAACTCCGAGAGGCTGCGCTGGCCGGTGATGAACTTCAAGGTGTTCTGCTTGACGTGGTCCTTCAGTGGCGTGAGAGTCAGGGTGGCTTGCTCACGGTCGGTGTCGCTGAACGGTACGGGTGGGGCAACGGGCCTGGGCTTCTTGCTCTTCATGGCCTTTTGGAAGGCCAGCTCTTCCTCATTGAAGGTGGACTGGAGCAGGTCCGTGGTGCCCCCGTAGGCGAAGTTGCCGCCGGAGAAGCCGTAATCCACGCGCAGGTCTTTGGTGCCGCCCGGATTCAGGCCCTGGAAGTTGATGTCCTTGGCCAGGATGCGTTTGCCGCCTTCCTTGTTGTAGGTGGTGCCCTGCACCCCCCACTTGGCGAACTCCTGGCCTCCGTCGCTGTAGAACAGCCAGTCGATGTACTGCATCAGCGCCACGAAGCTGTCCTTGTCCTTCACGGACGCGTTCAGCATGATGCCGTTTTCCAGCCGGGAACCGCCAATGACATCGCCTGCGGGGCCGCCGGGAACCGTGATCTTTCGGACGGCGAAGTTGCCCTTCCCCAGAGACTGCTCCATTGACGTGCGGTACGTGATGATGTTTTGGGAGTTGGCGCTGATCACAAACGACTTGCCCGAGGTGAACTTCTGGATGGCCGAATCATCGGTCTGTGTGAAGCTTTCCGGATCCATCAGCCCCTCCGAAACCAAGGAGTTGAAGTAGGTCACAAGATCCTTGAACTGGCCGCTGCCGGCACCGAAGGCGAACTCCTTCTTGCCTTCATCGAACGTCAGTCCGTCCACCAGGCCCCAGCCTGCCACGGTGCCAAAGGCGGTGCCGGCAATGTTCAGCACGCTGTTGCCGTTGAACCGGTCGGAAAAGGGCACCACATCGGGATGGTTCTTCTTGAGTTTGCGCAGCACCTCCCGGAACTCGTCCCAGGTCGTGGGCTCCGCGATCCCGTCCTTCTCCAGCACGTCGGTCCGGAACGCCAGCGTGTAGTCCGGCCAGAGTTCCTCGTGCAGACCGGGCAGGACGTAGTACTTGCCGTCCTCCTGGGTGAGGCCTGCAATCTCAGGCTCCAGCTTCCACTTCTTGATCTTGTCCTGGTAGTGCGGCATGAGGTCCACGTAGTCGCTGACGGGAAGGACGGCGCCGGAGGATACATACGCGCTCTCCTGCCCCGGGTAGGTCTTGGCAATTATCTCCGGAGCCTTGCCGGAACTGATCAACAGGCTGCGCTTCTGCTCGTAGTCGCTGCTGGGAACGATGGTCGGTTCCAGGGTGACGTTGTTGTCGCTGGCCATCTTGGAGAACAGGAGCCAGTCCTTCTTGTATGGATAGGTGGGCTGATCGCTGAACAGGAAGGTGAAGCTCAGCGGCGCCGTCGCCTTGAACGTGTCCCCAACCCCAAAGCTGTCCATCGCACCATTGCGGGCCTTTGAGGTATCGGCCTTGCTGCCGGAGTCAGAGTCACATCCCGCCATCACCAGGCCGAAGGCTGCGAGCGCGGACAGGCCGAGGAAATCTCGTCTGCGGATCATGGGTTTTCCTTTCATAAGGGTTATTCCTTGACGGAGCCGAGCATGACGCCCGAAAAGAAGTACTTCTGGACAAAGGGGTAGACGCAGAGGATGGGGATCACGGTCAGGACGATGGTGACGGACTGGATGTTCGCGGCAATCTGGCCCACGTTCTCCGCCGTACCGCCGGCGGAGCCTGCCGTGGTGACGCCGGCAATCATGTTGCGAAGGTAGATGGTCACCGGGAACAGATCGGGGTTGTCCAGGTACAGGAACGCCTGGAACCAGGAGTTCCAGTTGGCTACTGCGTAAAACAGGACCATGGTGGCAACGATTGCCTTGCTCAGCGGCAGGACCACCTTGAAAAGCACCCCGTACTGGGTAAGTCCGTCAATGGCGGCCGCTTCCTCCAGTTCACGCGGCATGTTCTCGAAGAACGACTTCATGATGAGCAGGTTGAAGACGCTGATGGCGTTGGGCAGCACTACGGCCCATAAGGTGTCCCGCATTCCAAGCGAGGTGATGAGCACATAGTTGGGGATCAGGCCGCCATTGAAGAACATGGTGAACACCGCGATGCCGATGAACAGGCTGCGCCCCTTCAGGTCCTTCCTCGCGATGGCATACGCGAAGCTGGTGGTCAGCACCATGGAGATAGCCGTGGCCACCACGGTGTACAGAATCGTGTTGCCGTAGTTCCGCCAAAAGACCGAGTCGGCCAGGATCAGCTGGTAAGTCTCGGTGTTGAAGCCCATGGGGAACAGGTTGACCTTGCCGGCGTTAATGAATCCTTCGCTTGAGAAGCTCTGCGCCAGGATGTTCAGGAACGGATACAAGGTCAGGAACACCACCACCAGCAGGAAGGCCAGGTTCACCACCCGGAACAGCCGCATGCTGCGTGAAACCTTCATGTCCTTGACCAGGACACCTGTGTCCTTTGGTGCTGCTTTCGCGCCGGGTTCTTTCACGGCTGTCCCTTTCACAGTTGTCCCCTTCACCACAGGCTCGTTCCGGCGAGCCGCTTGGATATGGCGTTGGCGGAGAGAATCAGCGTGAGGCCGATGACGGATTCGAACATGCCGATCGCCGCCGCGTAGCTGAAGTTCGACGATTCAAGGCCCACCCGGTACAGGTAGGTGGAGATGACATCCGAGGTCTGGTAGTTCAGCGGGTTGTAGATCAGTAGGATCTTTTCGAAGCCCACGGCCATGAACGTGCCGATGTTGAGGATCAGCAGTGTGATGATGGTGGGCCGGATGGCCGGCAGGGTCACATGCCAGGTCTGCTGCCAGCGGTTGGCGCCATCGATCCGGGCTGCCTCGTACAGCGATTCGTCCACCCGGGTCAGGGCGGCCAGGTAGAGGATGGCTCCCCACCCCATGGTCTGCCACACCTCGGAGCTGATGTACATGGGCCGGAACCACGCGGCGTCCTGGGTGAAGTTAACCGTGGTGCCGAACAGCGAGTTGGCAATTTGGTTTACGGTGCCTGTCATGGAGAAGTTCTGCAGGATCATGCCGGCGATGATCACCACGGACATGAAGTGCGGCAGGTAGGCCACGGTCTGGACGAACTTCTTGAACTTCTGCGAACGCAGTTCGTTCAGCATCAGCGCGAAGATGATGGGCATCGGGAAGCAGAACAGCAGTGTCAGCACGCCCAGGATGATGGTGTTCTGGAACGCTTGCCAAAAGCTGGGATCGTTGATGAAGAGGGTGACGTATTTCAGGCCCACCCATTTCTCGCCGAAGATGCTGCCGCCGGGCTGGAACTGCCGGAACGCGATCACGTTGCCTGCCATGGGCAGGTACCGGAAGATGGCGAAGTAGGCCAGCGGCAACAGCACCAGGGTGTAGAGCCGCCAGTCCCGCCTGAAGGCCAGCTTCCAGCCTCCGGGTTTGTTCCGCGGTTTTTCAGTTCGCGCATCGGCGTCCGTGGGGACCGCCTCGGGAGGTACTTCCAATCGCATGGCCATGACTGCCTCCTACCGGCCCGTTTCTGCGGTTGAGTCTTTAGTGGGTATTTCCTCCAGCACCAGCACGCCGTTGGCGGCGAGCTCCACCGTGCCGGTGACATTGGCTCCGGTGAGCTGGTCTGTGCCGCCCTGCCCCACGTCCACCCTGGCGGGTGCATCGTTGTGGTTCAGGACCAGCAGGTAGCTGCGTCCGTTGCCGGCACGACGGCGGACCTGCACTCCCAGCGGCGCGTCCAGTTCCGCGCGGATTCCCGCAGCGGCACGTTCAGTTGAGAGCAGTTCCGCAAGGAAGGAGCTGTCCACCCTGGCCGACAGGTACACGGCAGTGCCGGCGCCGAAGCTGTTGCGGGTGACGGCGGGCGAGCCTTCCAGCCGGCCGGAGGCATAGCTCGCAACAACGTCAGCCGTGGTGGTGTGCAGGTGCTCGGTCCAGTAATCGGCTGAGGCCGTACCGCCGTCGGCCGTTAAAAGCTTGACTGCCTCGCCCTCCCCGGCCAGCGGATGCATCTCCTCGCTCCACACCCCCAGGACGTTGCGCAGCGCGCCCGGGTAGCCGCCCAGGAGGATGGTGTTGTCCTGGTCCACGATGCCGGAGAGGTAGCTGGCCACCAGATGCCCGCCGCGGGCCACATAGTCCTCGATGTTCCCGGCGGCCTGGTCGGTGAGCAGGTACGACGCCGGCAGGACCACCATGCCGTACTGGCTGAGGTCGCTGGTGGTGTTCACGAAGTCCACGGATATGTTGGCGTCGAAGAAGGGGCGGTAGAGGCGGAGGACTTCCTGGGCGTAGTTCAGGTCCGAGCGCGGGGAGTTCCCCAGTTCCAGGGCCCACCAGCAGTCCCAGTCGAAGACCAGCGCGACCTTGGCGCTGGAGCGTGTGCCGGTGAGGCCGGCCAGGCCCTTGAGTTCCTGGCCCAGTTCACAAACTTCCCGGAAAACGCGCGTATTGGGCCCGGCGTGGTTGACCATGCCGGAGTGGAAGCGTTCGGTGCCGCCCCTGGCCTGGCGCCACTGGAAGAAGAGGATGGAATCGGCGCCCTGCGCGATGGCCTGGTAGGAGCCAAGCCTCATTTTGCCGGGCAGCTTGGAGACGTTGACGGACCACTGGCTGACGGCGCCGGTAGCCTGTTCCATCACCAGCCATGGCTGGCCGCGGCGGAGCGAGCGCATCAGGTCGAAGTTGAGCGCCGCGGCCACGTGGGCGTCTTCCTCGCGCGGGTCCGGGTAGATGTCCAGGGCCGCGGCGTCCTCCTCAGCAGCCCAGGCCCAGTAATCGTTGTTCTTGTAGAAGCGCATGAAGTTGGTGACAATCGGCAGATCTGGCGTGTACCGGCGCAGGATGTCCCGCTCGGCCTTGTAGTGCTCCAGCATGCTGTCCGAAGTGAACCGGTGGTAATCAAGGCGGCGGGACGGGTTGGACCACGTGCGCGGCTGGGCGGGTGCGTTCACCTGTGACCAGTCGGAGTAGCGCTGTCCCCATACGTCGGTGCTCCATGCCTGGTTCAGGTTCTCCAGGTCGCCGTATTTTTCCTGCAGCCATGCCCGGAAGGCGCGGCCGGCGTACGGGCCGTACGAGACCGGTCCGTACTCGTTGTTTACATGCCACATGCGCAGGGCCGGGTGGGCAGCGTAGCGCTCCCCCATCTTCTCTGCCATGGCCAGCGATTTTTCCCGGTAAGCAGGATGGGAGACGTCGAAGTGCTGTCGGGAGCCGAAGCCGAACGTAGAGCCGTCGGCCAGGACGGGCAGGATGTCCGGGTGCTGGGCGATCAACCAGGCCGGCGGGACGGCGTCCGGAGTGGCCAGGTCCACGCCGATGCCGTTCCGGTGCAGCAGGTCCATCACCTCGTCCAGCCAGCCAAAGTCGTAAAGACCGTCGGCTGTCTCGAGCCGGCTCCAGGAAAAGACGGCCAGGGTGACCAGGTTGACGCCCGCTTGCTTCATGAGCCGGACATCCTGGTCCCACACCTCGCGTGGCCACTGTTCGGGGTTGTAGTCACCCCCGTAGGCGATGCCGCCCAGACGTTCGTGCAGGCGTTTGAAGCGGTGTTCGGAGGTGCTGGTGCTGTGCTCGCGGGTCATCATCGTCCTTTTGTTGGCATCATGGCCGCGGGCTCCCACCAGTGCGACCTGCATCACAGTGAGAAACTATCGTAAAGTTTCAGCAATAACAACAGAAAAGGGAAAGTGGGAGGAGACTCCGCGTCCCCTGCAACCATCCATAAGGGCAGCGATACCCAGAGAATGGGGCAGCGGAGTGCGGACTGGCCATCCGTTATGCGTGGTTGCCCGAATAGGGATCTTTCCGGGCAGGCAGGAAAGTATCGGGTGGGGAGGGGGAAAGAAACCTACAGCGTTGCTTCCAGCTAAGCGCCCGGTGCCGTTCCACCCGCCTGGGGTTCCAGGACATCCTGGACAACCTCATTGTGGCGCAGGAACCACGGCTTGAACGGCGGGTCGAAGCGGGCGAATCTCGGCGTCCCCACGGGAGTCAGCCCGGCCAGGGTGAGCGCAGCCTGCAGGCCGTCGTTGCGCTTCTGGAAAGCCGATGCCGAACCGCTGCCGGAGAATCCCAGCACTGCGGCAAGGGAACCTGGCACCGCGCGGATCCTGACCATGGGATCGGCAGGGACCGGAGCGCCGTCAGCTGTCACGCCGGCCGGAAGGACGAACGCCACCAAATATTCGGCAGGCTCCCCCGACCCCGGCACCGGACCGGACTGGAGTACGGGGGTGGTCATTGCCAGTTTCCGGGGCCCTGGTTCCTGGAGCACCGGAGCGGTCATGGCCAGTTTCTGCCGGGCATTATTGCTGCCGCTGATGTAGTTGAAGAGATGCCGGAAGGCGGCATTGCCGGCGCGGTCAAAATCCGCGGTGACCGTCACTTCGGCCACCACGTAGTCCGGATACCGGCGCAGCTCGAAATGCGGATAGCGCCGGATCAATTCAAAGGGCTGCTGCTCGGTCATGGTGGACCGAGCCTACGCCCGCCGAGCCGCAGCGGCCAGACCCAAGAGCCGTGACAGTCTCAGACCACGTGGTTTGTGGCGGGTTTCCGGAATTTGGCACGGAGGGCCGCGGTGCCAACCCCAAGGCAGAGCAGCAGTCCCAGTCCGCCGAAGATGACGGTCAGCACAATGCCCACGCCACGGAACCACACACCGTCGCTCTCATGGCCCAGCACAACGGCCCTGGCCGGGTCATTTTCGGCATAGACCACCGTGGCTTCGCTGCCGACGACGGGATGCTGGTCGTGGTCAACGGCCGCGAACGTCCTGTGGGGCAGCCCGTCCGCCGCCGTGAATTCAACCTGCATCCTGCGCGAGGAGGCTTTGGTGACGTCCTTGAAGTGGACGATCGTTCCGGTGGCCTGTGTCCCGGTCCGCGCAAGCTCCTCGTCGGCGTTGATCATGAAACTGCCCACGCCAATCAGGATCGGGCCCAGGCAGATGACCAGGACGGCCACCGCAAGGTTCGCTTTTCCTTTCCACGACAACGCGGATTTGCGCTTTACATCAGCTCTGCCCCCAGTCACGCCTCCTATTCTGCCGGAGCATGTCACCAAACCCACACCGCAGGCTGTTGCCCATTGATAAGCAAGCAGACCATAATAGTTAGCAGAACTAATTAGCACTGCTAAGGAACGTCAGCAGGAGGCGCACCCGCATACATGTCACCCACCCAAACGAAGAACACTGCAACCGCAGACCCCACCACGCCCGATACCCTCGCCATCGAGCTCCGCACCGCCGTGATGCGTACTTCACGCCGGCTCCGCGTTGAGGCAACGGGCGACATCATCACCCCCGGGCAATACACGGTCCTGGCCCTGCTGAACGGCAGCGGCCCCAGCACGCTCCGGGCACTTGCCGAGAGTGAGCACGTCCAGGCCCCGTCCATGACCAGGATCGTCAACGCGCTCGCCGACCAGGGCTTCGTCACCAGGAGCGCAGACCCCGACGACGGGCGGCAGGTCCGCGTGGACATCACGGATGCGGGAAGGACGGTCCTCGCCGAGGCACGGAGCCAGCGGACGGCCTGGCTGGCCCAGCGCGTGGCCGGGCTCAGCGAGGACGACAGGCTTACCCTCAGCCGGGCGGCCCGCATCATGCAGGAAATGAGCGGCAAATGAGCGCGATGTTCCGGGCCCTCGAAAACCCCAACTACCGCATCTGGGCCAGCGGTGCGATCGTTTCCAACATCGGCACCTGGATGCAGCGCGTGGCCCAGGACTGGCTGGTCCTGACCGTTCTCACCGACCACTCAGGCGCCGCCGTCGGCCTCACCACGGGCCTGCAGTTCCTGCCCATGCTGCTGTTCGGCCCTTACGGCGGAGTCCTGGCTGACCGGTACCGGAAACGCATTATCCTCATGTGGACGCAGTTGGCCATGGCATCCACCGGCCTCGCCATCGGCCTCCTGGTGGTGACCGGCACCGCCCAACTGTGGCATGCGTACGTGGCGGCCTTCTGCCTGGGCGTTGCCAGTGCCGTGGACGCACCGGCGCGCCAGGCCTTCGTCTCGGAACTGGTGGGGCAGGAGAACATCTCCAATGCGGTGGCCCTGAATTCCGCCTCCTTCAACACCGCCCGGCTCACAGGCCCCGCGATCGCGGGGGTGCTTATCGCCTGGGTGGGAACGGGCCCGGTGTTCCTGCTCAACGCGGCGAGCTTCGCGGCCGTCCTGGTCTCGCTGTTCAGGATCCGCATTACCCAGCCCGCCCCGGTGGCAAAGGGCGAGCGGAACAAGCACCAGGTGGTTGAGGGCATCCGCTACGTGCGCCGAAGGCCGGACTTGATGCTGATCATGGTCCTGGTGGGCGTCCTGGGCGCGTTCGGCATGAACTTTCCCGTCATCAACTCGCTGATGGCCACCACCGAATTCCGCATGGGCCCGGGTGAATTCGGGCTTCTCGGTTCCATCATGGCGGTGGGCACCCTGGCCGGCGCCCTCCTGGCGGCCCGCAGGTCCCGTCCTCGGCTGAGGTTCCTGCTGGGCGGGGCGCTGGGCCTGGGTGTCTTCACCATCCTGGGCAGCGTCGCGCCGTCTTTCTGGGCCTACGCTGCCCTCCTCATTCCCGTGGGGCTGGCGTCCATCACGTTCCTGAACAGCTGCAATACCAGCATCCAGCTGTCCGTGGAGCCACAGTTCCGCGGTCGCGTGCTGGCCCTGTACCTGGCCATCCTGCAGGGCGGCACCGCCCTGGGTTCACCGCTGGTCGGTTGGATCGGGAGCCAGTTCGGCGCCCGCTGGTCCGTGGCCGCAGGCGGGATCGTGGTGCTGCTGGCTGGTGTCGCAGCCGTCATCGCGGTAACCAGGCGGAACCGGCTCACCCTCCGCGCCGCCCTGCGGCTGGCGCTGGGGCGGCGCCAGCCCGCCGTTTGAATTGGCTGGCGGGGGAAGGAACAGACGGCTTATTTGGGCCGTGGGCCGGTCCCCCAATGTCACACGTTACCGACCCACGGCAGTCTTAGTCCCCCGAAGCGGGCGGGAGGGCCAGCCGGCGCGTGAGTTCGTCGTCGACGAGGCATCGGAGAGCGGACGCGTGGTCCGGTTCGGTGGAGGAATCTTGGCCGACGAGCGCGTGGCGCAGCAGGAGCAGGTCGGCGGCCGGGACGAGCGGCCAGCGCCGGAAGGCATGGAACACCCTGCCCTGTGAGCTGGTGCCGGGACGGATCCTCCCGGAAGGTGGCTGGTCAGCAGCGGCGTCCATCAGTGGCCCCCATGAGTAACTTGCCAGCTGACTGCTCAACCACGGGTATGCACAAGATACCCAGAACACAGCGGATAAGCCACCGGTTTTTACAACACGTGGACTTATGACGGAAGCTTGGTGACGATATCCACGGAGATTTCCACCGCCGGGACCGTCCCCCTGTTCTCCAGCCAGTGGGTGGTGTTCCGGTCCTCCGGCCAGCCCACTCCGGGCCCATAGTCCGTGGCGGCGCCGTCGCGGTGGTCGGTGATGGTTCCCTGCAGGATAAAGACGGTTCCGGGTCGCCCCACATGGTCATGGAGGGGCCCGAAGACCCCGCCGGGGTCGATCGTCACCATCCGCATCCGCAGCTGCCGGCCTTCCATCCCGTCAATCTCGCCGTCAAGGTCTACGGCCGCCAGCAACTCCACCGAGACGCCTTTTGTCTCCGGAACCATGTCTTCCGCGCCCATTCCCGTGCCTTCCTTTCAGGCCGCTTACGACGGCGGCGCCGGCCTGCCGCTGCCACGCACCCGGGTGCGGGTGCTTCGGGCGGCACGTGCCGGCGTCGTACTTATGGCTTTGCTGCCAGGTGATTGAGTATGCGCCTGTGCAAGGCGGATGGCTACGTGACGGGGATCGAGGAAATGTTCAGGATGTTGCCCTCGCTGTCGAGGAACCACGCACCCTTGCCCATGCCTTCCATCGTTGCGATGCCGTTCTCGGTCTTGAGTCCCGGCATGTCGTACTCCTCAAAGACGACGCCGCGGCCCCGCAGTTCCTCCACTTCCTTTTCGACGTCATCGACGCCCCAGGACATCTGGGTGTTCTTGGCGGAACCGGCGTTGTCCGTCTGGTAGAGCAGGAAGCCCGTTCCCTTGCCGCAGCGGTAGATAAGGTTGTCGTTTTCGACCGTCTGGACCGGCTCCAGTCCCAACTTGTCCCGGTAAAACTCCCGTGCCCGGTCAATATCCTTGGCCGGCAGCACAGCCATGATTTCCCTATCCTTGAGCATGACAATTCTCCTTGTGCATTTAGTGGCGTTGCTCTCCCCCTGAAACAGTCCGGCCGTCCCGGCCGGGCCTCGTGGCCGTCCTTCCCGCCGATTGCCGGGGCGGCCACCTGGAACCCCTGGTTCCGCCGTGGCACAGGACAGCGGCGGGAGGTTCCCGAAGTCTACGAGGCCATTATGGAACCGAATTACCGGGGACGAAATAGGGGAATTTTATGGAATGCCGGGCCGCCGGCCGGCGCTTATTTCCGGGCCGAGCGCGCCGCTTTTCGGAACGCCGCGCCGGCAACAGAAACCAATGGGACAAGGCACACCAGCATGGCGATGGTGTTGGGGCGGAAGACCGCGCGCCCATTCACGGTCCGGTACACGCCCAACGGGACAACGAAACCGCCGCCCCCGCCGCCCGATGCCCCCTGGTCCGATTCCGTGCCGCCGCCAAAACCGAAGGACACCAGCGCCACCGGCACAATGTCCTCCCCGCCCACATTCACGGGAGAGCCGTACGCGCGGGCAACGCCCATGTTCTTGAAGGAGTCTGCGAGGGAGGAGAGAGTATCAGCCATGGCACCACGCTATGCACTGGCGCGGCCGGCTGGAAGGACCATAGGTCCCGCCGTCGTCCTGCGCCCTATTTCCGTATTTCCGCCATCCGCAGCCGGACGATGTCAGCGAGGACGTCGTCCGGCACTGGATGGTCCGCCGTGAAGCGGATGGTCCCCTTGGACAGGGAGTACCCCTCCAGCCGGCCGGCCACTGCCTCCACCACCGCGGAGGAGAACGGGAAAACCGAGAGGTGCTTTGCTGCGGCCACGGCCGCCACCAGCGGTTTGCCGTCCAGTTTGAGGGCGGGCATGCCGTAGCTCATGCCCTCCGTGGCGTCGGGAGCCAGGGACCGCGCAATCTCCACCACGTGCTGAAGGCAACTGCGGTCCGGTCCGTCAATCCTGTCCAGGGCTTCGTCAACGACACCCATGTGGCGGCCTCAGCTCTTTCGTGCCGCCACTGTGGCAGCCAACGCGGCCAGGCCGCGTTCGAAATCGGCGCCCACCATCTTGTCCATGTTCATGAACAGTGCAAACACCCTCCCCAGGCCCTTGTTCTCGCCGGTCATCCGCCAGGTCACTTCGGTGCCGCCCGGGGCAGGGGTGAACGTGAAGGTGGTGGGGTTCAGGGCCTTGAAGGGCTTGGTGAACTGCAGCCGGATCCGGACCAGATTCGACGGCACCGACTCCTCGATCTCCATGGTGCCGCTGCCCGCCTTGCGGTTGCCGCTCCACTCATACCCGGCCCCCGTGCCTGCTTCAGTGCCGAAGTAGCGGCGGCTCATGCGGGGGTCGATGGTCTCCCAGGGGGACCAGGCAGTCCATTCGTGGAAGTTGTTGACGAGCGGAAAGATGTCTTCGGCGGCGGCAGGGATGACGGAACTGCGGCGGACTTCAAAAGTGGACATGGGCCAAGCATAGGGGCGGGAACCGCCGCGGTTAAGGGAGGACCACGTTCACCGGGTCCTTGCCCTCCAACAGCAGCCCGATCTGCTTCCTGAGCAACCGGACCATCCGGGGGAACATGGCCGAACTGGCGCCGCCCACGTGCGGTGTGATGAGCACGCCGGGAGTGGTCCAGAGCGGATGGTCGGCGGGCAGCGGCTCCGGATCGGTGACGTCCAGCGCGGCCCGGAGCCGTCCGCTTGCGGTCTCTGCCAGCAAGGCCCCGGTATCCGCCACCGGGCCGCGGGCCACGTTGACCAGCAGGGCCCCGTCCGGCATGGCCGCCAGGAACTTCGCATCCACCAACTGCTTGGTGTCTTCGCCCAGGGGGACGCTGACCACCACAATCTCGTGCAGCGGCAGCTGCTGGTACAGCGAATCGATCCCGAGGATGGTCCCGCGCTCATCGTCGCGGGCGCGGCTGGCCATCCGGGTGACGTCGGTTTCGAACGGCAGGAGCCGGGCCTCGATGGCCTTGCCCACTCCCCCGTAACCCACCAGCAGCACGCGCCGGTCCGCCAGGCTGGGCCGCTGGCTGTTGTCCCACGTACCGGTTTCCTGGTTCCGGACAAAGTCCGGAATGCCGCGCTGGGAAGCAACCATCATCCCCACGGCGAGCTCCGCCGTCGAGGTTTCATGGACTCCCGCCGCGTTGGCGAAGGTGACGCCGGCGGGCAGCACCGAGGCGACGCCGTCGTACCCGATGGACTGGCTCTGCACCAGGCCGACGTCCACGCCCTCCAGTGCGGCGAGCGCCGCCGGTTTGCCCATGTAGCCGGGCACCAGCAGGTCCAGCCGGCCGTCCGGCGCCGGCCCGGTGAGGTCCCACAGGACAAAGTCGACGCCGTCAATCGGCGCCAGTGCGTCCAGCAGGTCCCGGGACGGCAGGCACACGCGCAGGCGGGCCGTCATGCGGCAACCATCAGCTTGACGTTGGCGGCGCGCAGGGCTGTCTCGATCTCCCGCGGCGGCGGAGCGTCCGTGACCAGGATGTCCACCGCGTCGAACGCCGCCAGCCGCGCCAGCGCGTACCGCAGCATCTTCTGGTGGGTTGCCACCACCACTACCTGTTCCGCTGAATTCATAAGGGCGATCTTAGTGGCGCGCTCCACGTCGCGCTCAATATAGAACGCCTCGTCATGGATGCCGCTGACGCCAATAAAGGCTGTCTTGGCACGGAGTCCGGAGGCGGCGCTGACGGTCATCGGTCCGTTGAACGCCTGGCTGTCCAGCAGCAGCTCCCCGCCCAGGCAGATGGTGCGCGCCGCCGTCAGCTGCAGGCAGCGCTGGATGGCGGGCGCGGAGTGCGTGATGATGGTGCCGGTGAACGACGTGGGCAGTTCCTGCGCGATCTGGTACGTCGTGGTGCCGGCATCAAGGATGATGGCATCCCGTTCGCCAATCATCGAGAGGCACACCCTGGCCACCCGAAGCTTCGCGTCCGCGTGCTCCCGGACGCGCGCGGCGAAGTTCGCGTTCTGGCCATGACCGTCCACGGCGCTGACGCCGCCGTGGACCACCCGGGCCAGTCCGCGCTTGGACAGCACCCGGGTGTCCCTCCGCACCGTCATGTCGGAGACGGCAAAGGTCTCCGCCAGATCATTTGTTGAAATGAACCCCCGGCGGCCCAGCTCATCGAGGATGGTGCGCTGGCGGGGTGTCAGCGGCGCCTCTTTATCTGCGGTGCCCATTGGCTGTTCTCCCTCCCCCGTGCGCCGGGCAGGAGCCTGGCGGGATGTTGCAATTCCAACATGTATCTTCTTATGAACGTACCCCGAGGGCGGCATTGCCAAGCTCAACGGGGCGTCCTTCCGTAATAGAGCGTTCGGCGGCCAGGCCCATGCGTACGGACTGCAGTCCGTCCGCAATGGTGACTTCCACCGGCCCCTCGCCCAGGATGGCCTTCCGGAAGCCCTGGTGCTCATAGTAGGTGGAGCCGTGGTGCGCGCCGGCCGCCAGGACAGCCTCATCCACCGGAACCTCGTGCTTTTCGGGACCCAGCGGGGACCGTGGGCTGAATTCAACCGTCGCTTCAGCGTGGTCACCGGGAATCCAGTGGTTGGCGGCCACCGGGATGAGGGTTTCAATCTTGGCAGCATCCCCAACAATGGAGATGCGTTCCTGGAACTTGGATCCCTCGGCGAACATGGACAGCTCCAGCATGGCGCGGCGGCCGCCCTTGAAATCGACGATCACATAGGCGTTGTCCAGCATGTCCGACACCCGGCCGTCGTAGACCTCATCCATGTGGTTCACGTCGTGGCCGCCGCTGGCGAAGACGCGTACGGGCTCGTCCTGCAGGATCAGGCGCATCAGGTCAAAGAAGTGGCAGCACTTTTCCACCAGCGTCCCGCCGGTCCGTTCCGCAAAGCGGTTCCACGCATCCACCTTGTGCAGGAACGGAAAGCGGTGCTCCACGATGGAGAGCATGTGGATGTTGCCCAGCTTGCCGCCATGCGCCGCCTGGATGATCTCCTGGACCGGCGGCATGTACCGGTATTCCATGGCCACCCACACCGGGGCCGGGTAGCTGCCGGCCAGCGCCTCCAGTTCGTCCGCCTGCTCCGCCGTGGTGCACACGGGCTTCTCCACGAGGACCGGAAGGTTGGTCCCGCTGGCGAAGATGTCCTTGAGGATGCCCAGGTGGGTGTCGTTGGGGCTGGCAATCACCAGCGCGTCCACCAGGCCCGAGGCCAGCAACTCCTGGTGGGAAGGGAAAGTCCGCACCTCATGGCCGATCTCCTTCACCGTCTCTTCCAGTGAAGAGGGTGTGGGATCCGAGACTGCGGTGATGCGGCTTCCCGGGATCAGGGCAAGGTTCCGGACGTGTTCGCGTGCCATATGGCCCGCTCCAATGAGGCCATACCGGATGGTCCGGACCGATTCCGCAGTAGGCAATGACATGAGCTGCTCCGTTTCTCTACGTTGAGTGGGCGGGACCGCGGCGTTGCATCCCAAACACAACTATACAGAAAGTGTTGTTTTTCCAACATGCTATGTGTATATTTCTTCAGTATCAGCCGGAACTACAACGAGGTGGAACGTGCCCCAACCGTCAACCGGAACCCTGCTCTTCGTAGGCTGCGCCACTCTTGACGCCATCGCCCTGGTGCAGGATTACCCTGCCGCGGACAGCCGCACCGTCGCCACGGACTTTGCCACGGCGGGCGGCGGACCCGCCGCCACGGCAGCCGTAGCGGCCGCCCGCGCCGGAGCCAGGACGGCCTTTGCCGGCGTCCTGGGAACCGACGAAGAAGGGGACCGCATCGTCAGCGGCCTTCAGGCAGAAGGCGTGGACACCTCCGCCGTGATCCGCGACGCCGGCGTCAAGACCGGTGCCAGCGTGATCGTGGTCAGCAGGGCCACCGAAAGCCGGGCCATCGTCACCCGTCCGGTCCCGCCGGTCAGCTTCCCCGGGGACAGCCGCTTCTCCGAACTGCTCCAGTCAGCGGCCTGGGTCCACACGGACCACCTGGGCTGGAACGCGGTGGCCAATGCCCCCGCGCGGCCGGCCGGCCTGGCCATCAGCGTGGACGCCGGCAACCCCATCCCCGCCTTCAGCCCCCGCGGCGTGGCCCTGTACGTCCCCACCATCGAAAGGCTCCGCGCAGAATACGGCGAGGACCTCTCCCCTGAGTCGCTGCTCCGGAAGGCAATTGACGACGGCGCCTCCGCCGTCGTCGCCACCGCCGGCTCCGAAGGTGCCTGGGTTTTGGAACGCGGCGCCGAACCCGTCCACGTCCCGGCCACGCCCGCCACCATCGTGTCCACCCTCGGTGCCGGCGACGTCTACCACGGCGCCCTGCTCGCCGCCGTCGCTGCCGGACTTCCACTGGTGGAAGCCGCCGTATTCGCCGGGCGCACCGCCTCCGCCTCCTGCGGCGGACTGGACGGCCGGTCCGCCATCCCGCACCAAACCGTCAATCTTGTCCCAGCGTCCAACTGACCACCGAAAGAAGCCACCCCATGAGCCATACCGACCTCTCCCCGCTCCAGCGCCCCTCAGGCGCCTTCGCCATGCTGGCCGTGGACCAGCGCGAAGCCATGCGGAACATGTTCGCCGAACACACCGACCAGCCCGTCACGGACCAGGACCTGCGCGACTTCAAGCTTGAAGCGGCCCGGATCCTGACCCCGTACGCCTCCGGCATCCTGATCGACCGTCAGTTCGCCCTGGACCAGGCCATCGAAGCCGGCGTCGTGGACCCCAACTGCGGGCTCATCGCCTCCGCCGACCACTTCGAATCCGCCCACGGCGAGCTCGTTGGCGAGGTCACCATCGACCGGCTGGTGGATCCGCAGAAGTACGCGGCCCTGGGGGTGAAGGCCCTCAAGCTGCTGGTCCTCTACCGCCCGGACGAGCCCGCCGAAGGCCGTGTGGCCATGGTCCGTGAATTCGTGGAAAGCTGCCGGTCCGCCGGACTGATCAGCATCATCGAGCCCGTCTCCCGCAAGCCCCTGGCCGGCGGCGACTTTGACTGGGATGCCGGCATCCTGGCCGCAGCCAAGGAACTCGGAAGCCTGGGCGCCGACCTCTACAAAGCGGAGGTCCCCTTCCACGGCCAAGCCCCCGAAGACCAGGTCCGCGCCGCCTGCGCCGAACTGACCAAGGCCATCGACGGCCCCTGGGTGGTCCTGTCCTCCGGCGTCCCCGAGGACGTCTTCCCGGATGCCGTTCGGTGGGCCTGCCTGGAAGGCGCCAGCGGCTTCCTCTCCGGACGCGCCGTCTGGGCATCCTGCATCGGTGCCCCCGACGTCGTCGAATCCCTCTCCACCGACGCCGTCCGCCGGCTGCAGCGCCTCTGCGCCGTCGTTGACGACGTCGTCTCCGCGCAGAGGACGCACGCGTAGCCATAAGTGGCGCGCACCAACGTCCTGACCGGGGCAGACCCTTTCCGCAGTAAGCAAACAAGGCACACCAAACACTCAACGAGGAGATTATTGTGAGTCAGATTTCACGCAGGCAGGCAGTCGCCCTTCTGGGAGCCATGGGCTTCGGCGCCGCTGCGGCAGCGTGCGCCGGGCCCGGCGGTTCCACCAGACCTGGCGGTGCAACCGGACCGGCGGCACCCTCCACCGGCGCCGTGACCGGCAGGGTGTCGTTCGCCCACTGGCGCGGCGAGGACAAGGCCGTGTTCGACGAACTCATCAAGCGCTTCGCCGCCCAGCACAACGGCGTGGAGGTTGCCCAGGACATCTCCACCTCCAACGACTACAACGCCCAGGCCCTCCAGAAGCTGCGCGGCGGCTCGATCGGCGACGCTTTTGCCACCTTCCGCGGCGCCCAGTTCAAGAACTTCACCGAAGCCGGCATCTACACCGAGCTCAAGGACAGCAAGGCGGTGGGCAACTACCAGAAGGGGCTGCTGTCCGCGGGCCGGAACGGCGACAGCCAACTGGGCCTGCCCTACCAGGTGGTGTTCCCCATGCCCATGGCCAACGTGGATCTCTTTGATAAGGCCGGTGCGGAGATCGCCCCCAAGAACTGGGATGCGTTCCTGGGCATGTGCGAGAAGCTGGCCTCCGCCGGTGTCATCCCCATCTCCTGGCCGGGCGGCGATGTTGGAAACGGCGGCCAGCTGTTCAACTGCATGATTGCCAACAACGCCCCCGTTGACGACATGTGCGCCCAGATCGAACAGGGCAAGCTCAAGTGCACCGACGACTGGTTCATCAAGATGCTCAACCAGTACAAGGACCTGAAGCCCTTCGTTCAGCCCAACGCCACCGGCACCGCCGTGGAACCGGCCCAGAACCTGTTCTCCCAGGGCAAGGCCGCCATGCTGGCCACCGGCTCCTACCACATCGCCGCCGTGCGGGGACTCGGCGCCAAGTTCCCCATCGACCTGGTGTTCCCCAACACCACTTCCGACGGCAACGGCAAATACGAGGGCGCCTACAACGCCACGTTCATCCTCGGCGTCAACTCGGCCAGCAAGAACCAGGCCGCCGCAGCAGCCTGGATCGATTTCCTCTCCGAGCCCGAAAACGCCGGCTACTACGCCAACCAGACCGCCCAGCACGTGTCCGTGGACAAGGTGGAGTACACCAACCCGGACCTGAAGCGGCTGAGCCCCTGGCTGCAGAAGAAGACGGCGCTCGCAGCCCGCTTCCAGTTCCAGAACCTCGACGTCCGCAATGCGGTGGAGGCCAGTGCCACGGCCGTCATCTCCGGCACCAGCCCGGAACAGGCAGCCGCCGCCGCCCAGAAGATTGTTGATGAACGGCTATGAGCATCCATCCCGGAACCGCAGCCAAGGGCAAGGCGCCGGAGAGCCAAACCTCCGCCAACGCCCCCAAGGTGCGCCGGCGCTCCCCCACCCGGGTGAATCCGGCACTGTACCTCTTCCCACTGCCCGCCGTCGCCGTCGTCGCCTTCTTCCTGGTGATGCCCACGCTGCAGGCCTTCCAGTACGCCATCACGGACTGGAACGGCTTCTCGGCGGCCTTCAACTACGTGGGCCTGGACAACTTCATCCGTGCGTTCACCAAGGACTCGCTGTTCACCAATGCCCTGACCAACAACCTGAAGTTCGTGCTGCTGGTGGTCATCGCCCAAACGGCGTTCTCGCTGGTCCTGGCACTGCTCCTCACCCGGAACTCACGCGGCAGCATCCTGCTCCGCGCCCTGTTCTTCTTCCCCACCATCCTGTCCTCGGTGTCCGTGGCCTTCATCTGGAAGTTCATCTACGACCCCAATTTCGGCCTGGCCAACTCGGTCCTCAGAACCGTGGGGGTGGACGGCGGGGCCTACCTCGGCAATGACGCCCAGGCCCTCTACTGGGTTGCTGTCACCCAGGTGTGGTTCCATTCCGGCCAGATGATGGTGGTCTATATCGCGGGGCTGCAGGCCATCCCCAGGGAACTCTACGAAGCAGCCGAAATGGACGGCGCCAACAAGTGGCAGCAGTTCAAGTCCATCACCTGGCCATTCGTGGCCCCGGCCACGTCCATTGTGGTGGCCTACACCACCGTCCAGTCGTTCAAGGCATTCGACCTGATCCTCGGTATCGCGGGCAACCCGCCCAAGGCTGCCCTGGACATCCTGTCCACCCGCATTTACAGCACCTTTGCCAACTCGGAGTTCGGCTACGCCGCCGCCCAGTCGATCATCTTCATGGCGATGATCGCCCTGGTCACCTGGCTTCAGCGCCGACTGCTCCGGCTGACCCCGAAGGGGGAATAGCAGCATGCTCGCCTCACTAAGCCGCCGCGCCATCCTGGCCATCTATGCGGTCATCATCATCGTTCCACTGACCGTGGTGGCGTTCGGCAGTTTCAAGTCCACGCAGGAACTGTTCGCCGGGCCATTCAGCCTGCCGCACTCCCTCTCCGCCGACAACTTCGCGGAAGTGGTGGGCGGCCAGAACCTGGGCTCATCCTTCATGAACAGCGCGATCGTCACGGGTATCTCCGTGCCGCTCACCCTGTTCCTTGCCAGCCTGGCCGGCTACGCAGTGTCCCGGCTGAAGGGATTTATGGCCTGGGCCATCTTCGGGTTCCTGGTCCTGGGCATGGCCATCCCGGCGCAGGCCAACATGGTGCCGCTCTATGTGCTCTTCGGCCGGCTTGGCCTGCTGGACAACCTGGCCGGCCTGGTCGTGGCCAACGTGGTCTCCACGCTGCCCATCGCCGTGTTCATCCTGGGCGGGTTCATGCGGACCCTGCCCAAGGAACTCTACGAGGCCAGCTCCATCGACGGCAGCGGACCGTGGAAGACCTACTTCTCCATCGCCCTGCCGCTCTCGGCGCCCTCCATCGCCGCAGCCGCCATCTTCCTGTTCGTCATCCACTGGAACGAGTTGCTGTACCCGCTGCTGTTCATCCAGTCCCCCGGCAACCGCACCCTGCCGCTGGCTCTGCTGAGTTTCCAGGGCGAGTTCCAAACCAACTACCCGCTGCTGTTCGCCGGCGTGATCCTGGCATCCCTGCCCGTCGTCATCGCCTACGTCTTCCTGCAGCGCTACTTTGTAGCCGGCATCACCGCCGGCGCGAGCAAGGGATAAGGAACCAGGCCCCGGGCCCGGCTTTGGCGGCCGCCCGGAACTGCCGAATCTTTTCCCAGCCCTACGAAAGGCACAATCCATGAACCTCAAATCCGCCCGGCACCTCATTAGCGGCACCTGGCACACCTCCGGAACCGCCAAGGACGTGATTGACCCGGGCAACGGCACCACCGTGGGAGAGGTGGCCTGGGGCACGGCCGACGATGCCACCAAGGCCGCCGACGCCGCCGCGGAGGCCTTCAATTCCTGGTCCGGCTCCACCGTCCGCCACCGGGCAGACCTGCTCCGCAACGCCGCCGACCTCCTGGCAGAACGCCGCGACGAACTGGCCCACACCCTGGCACTCGAAGCCGGCAAACGGCTTCCCGAAGCGCAGGGGGAGGTGGACTTCTCCGTGGAGTACTTCCGCTGGTTCGCGGAGGAGGCGCGCCGGGCCACCGGCACCGTCAGCCCGCCTGAACTGCGTGGCCGCCGCCATCTGAGCCTGCGCAAACCCATCGGAGTGGCGCTCAGCCTCACCCCCTGGAACTTCCCGGTCTCCATCCAGGCGCGGAAGCTCGCCGCGATGCTGGCCGCAGGCTGCACGGTGGTGGGCCGGGTGTCTGAGAAGGCGCCGCTGGCTGCCACGGGACTGTTCGAAGTCCTGCACGACGCCGGCTTCCCCGCCGGCGTGGTCAACGTGGTCCACGGCCCCTCCCGTGACATCACCGCCGCCCTGATGTCCCACCCCGCGGTCAGGGCCGTCAGTTTCACCGGATCCACCGGCGTGGGCCGGCAGATCATGGCCTCAGCCTCGGAACGCGTGGTCCGGCCGCTGCTGGAGCTGGGCGGCAACGCACCCTTCATCGTGTTCGAGGACGCCGATTTGGACGCCGCCGTCGACGGTGCCGTCCTGGGCCGGCTCCGCAACACGGGCCAGTCCTGCGTTGCCGCCAACCGGTTCCTGGTCCAGGAGGGCATCGCGGAAGAGTTTGCACAGAGGCTGGGCGCCCGCTTTGATGCGATGAGCATCGGCCACGGCGTTCCCGACGGCGGCGCACCGGTTCCGGAGCTCGGTCCCGTTATCGACGCCGAAAGGGTGGCCGCGGTTCAGTCCCTGGTGGACGACGCACTCAGCCGGGGCGCCCGGCAGGTCACCCAGCGCACCGACGTCCCGGCCAAGGGGTCCTTCCTGGCACCCACCCTGCTGGCGGACGTCCCGGACGACGCACGCCTGGTGACCGAGGAAGTCTTTGGCCCCGCGGCCGGCGTCGTCACCTTCTCCTCCGACGAGGACGCCATCAGGAAGGCGAACGCCACCGAGATGGGCCTGGCTGCCTACGTGTGGACCAGCAGCGCCAAGCGCGGCTGGGACATTCCCGAACGCCTCGAAGCCGGCATAGTGGGCGTCAACGATCCCCTGCCCTCCGTTGCTTTCGCTCCCATGGGCGGCGCCAAGCAGTCGGGCCTGGGCCGGGAAGGATCAAGCCTGGGCCTCGAAGAGTTCGAGGAGGTCCAGTACGTGGCCTGGCGGCCGTAAGTGCTGACCACCGGACTGGTGCTGGGCGCCGTCGTCATGGGCGCCGGGATGCAGCGGATCACCGGGATGGGCTTCGCCCTGGTGGCCGCGCCATTCCTGGTCCTGCTCCTGGGCCCGGTGGAAGGAGTAGTGCTGGTGAATGTGTGCGGCGCCGTGACGGCGGGCGCCATCATCTTCCGGGTGGTGCGGGACATCGACTGGAAGCGGTACCTGATGCTCGCGGCCTCGGCGCTGCTCGGCATTGTCCCGGCCGCATTCCTGATCCGGCTGGTCCCGGCGGCGGTCCTGGAAATTTCCATCGGGGTGATCCTCGCCGCCGGACTGACCATCCTGCTGGCCCTGAAGTCCGCCACGCTGCCGGCGCGCCGGCGGTACCTGCTCACCGCCGGCAGCCTGAGCGGGTTCATGAACACAGCGGCAGGAGTGGGCGGTCCAGCCGTCAGCATGTATTCCATCGCCACCCGGTGGCAGCACAAGTCCTTCGCGGCCACGATGCAACCGTACTTCTTCACCATCGGCGTCTTCTCGCTCATCTCCAAGGCGATCACCGCGCCCCAGACGTTCCCCGTGATGCCCCTGGCGATGTGGCTCGCCGTCGCCGTCGCCTGCCTGGCCGGCCTGGTTCTCGGCGACCTCGCCGCCAAGCACGTCCCCACCCGCGCAGCGCAGATACTGCTGATCGTCCTGGCCTACCTGGGCGCGGCCGCCACCATCATCCGCGGCATATCCGATGCCGTCGCCTGATCCGACATTTTTTCACCTGCACCAGCACCAGAGAGAGGAATTAACATGACGTGGCTCGACAGTGCCGCCCACGCACGATGGCTTGAGGCGGAGACGGACCGGCTGGTCCGCTTTGCCGAGGCCTCCAAGGTCCCCACCGGATTCGGCTGGCTGGACAACTACGGCAAGGTGTTCGCCGACAAGCCCACCCATCTGTGGATCACCGCCCGGATGACGCACAGTTTCGCCGTCGCCGCGCTGATGGGCAGGCCGGGTGCCGCGCTCCTTGTGGACCACGGCATCGCTGCGCTCAACGGCCCCCTCCACGACGATGAGTTCGGCGGCTGGTACGCCGAGGTGGACGCGAACGGCCCCGTGAACGATACGAAGTCCGGCTACCAGCATTCCTTCGTGCTCCTCGCCGCTGCCAGTGCCGTCGCCGCAGGGCGGCCAGGGGCCCGCGAATTGCTGGACGAGGCGCTCCGGGTGGCTGACACCAAATTCTGGGACCACCAGGCCAACATGTGTTTCGACTCGTGGAACCGGGAATTCACGGAAACCGAGGCATACCGTGGCGGAAACGCGAGCATGCATTCCGTGGAGGCATACCTCATTGTGGCCGATGTGACCGGGGAGAACCGCTGGCTCGAACGGGCCCTGCACATCGCCGAAGTGCTCATCCACAACTTTGCCCGCAACAACAACTACCGGGTGTTCGAGCACTTCGACCCGGAGTGGAACCCCATGCCGGAGTACAACACCGATGACCGGGCCAGCCAGTTCCGGGCGTACGGCGGCACCCCGGGCCACTGGGTTGAGTGGGCGCGCCTGCTCCTCCACCTCCGTGCCGGGCTCGAAGCCCGCGGCCTGGACGTCCCGGCCTGGCTGCTCGACGATGCGCGCGGCCTGTTTGACGCCGCCATCCGCGACGCCTGGGAACCGGACGGCCACCCCGGCTTTGTGTACACCGTTGACTGGGAGGGCAAGCCGGTGGTCACCACCCGCATCCGCTGGGTGCCCGCCGAGGCAATCGGGGGTGCGGCAGCCCTCTATATCGCCACGGGGGACCAGAAGTACGCGGACTGGTATGAGCGGATCTGGGACCATGCCCGTGACTGGTTCATCGACTACGAGCATGGGTCCTGGAAGCAGGAACTCGACGAGAACGGCAATGTCTCCTCCACCGTATGGTCAGGTAAGGCGGACATCTACCACCTGTGGCACTGCCTGGTGGTCCCCCGCCTTCCGCTGGCCCCCGGGCTGGCACCGGCGGTCGCGGCAGGATTGCTGGACATACGCCTTAACCAAACCCTGCAGGCCAGCGAATCAGCCGGCCTCTGATTCGGCACTTCGTCCCGGGCGGCACGCCCCCGGCTTGCCCCCGGAAACAGTCCTCCTGAACAATCCCCCTAAAACGACCCCCCTTCCGAAAGGACAGCGATGTCTGCCATCTCCCCCGAAGAATCACTCCTGCGCGTCGCCGCTGCGGACCATGAGCCCGTGACCCTGCACCTGGACGCCGCGCGGCCGACGGCGGTGCGCATCGAAGTGCAGGGCACCTGTACCTGCCAAGGCAGTGCGTCCGGCCGGCCGGGGTCGTACACGGACACCGATTTCGGCCGCAGGTAGGACTTCCTGACCGGAATCACGGTTCGGGGATCACGGCCGTGGACCAGGTTCGGGGAGCCTGGCAGCGGGTCCCGCACGGCAGGAGCGGGAGCACGATCCGGACAACGTGTCATGTCTGTGACAGACCCTTCGATCCGGTAAATTTAAGGGAGGAATTGTCAGGCGAGCAGCGCCGCATTCCACACCCTCCCCCTTGAATGGACGCTTCCCCCATGTCTTCCGCGATCCCTGCGCCGGAACCTGCCCGTTTTCCGTATGCCGCGATGGTGGTCCTCGCCACCATCGCTTTTACGGCCATCACCACTGAACTCCTGCCGTCCGGCCTGCTGCCCCAGATCAGCACCGGCCTGGGAGTGTCCGAGCCGGTGGCCGGCTACCTTGCCGCCGCCTACGCCGCCGTCATTGTTGTCACGGTGGTTCCGGCCGCCCGGATGCTGGGGAAGATTCCCCGCCACGCCCTGCTGGTTGGGCTGGTCCTGACCTTCGCGCTCAGCAACGCGATGGTGGGACTCGCACCGGATTTCACCGCCGCGATGATCGCGCGTTTGGTGGGCGGGCTGGCGCATGGGCTGCTGTGGACCACCATGGCGCCGTTCGTATCCCGCGTGGTCCCGGCGGACAAGGTGGGCAAGGCCCTGGCCATAGTGTTCAGCGGCAACAGCCTGGGCCTGGCCATCGGCGCTCCGGTGGGTACGGCTCTGGGCGTATTCCTGGGCTGGCGCGCAGCGTTCCTGGTGCTCGCCGGGTTCGGCGTGGTCCTGACCGTGCTGGCGTTCTGGCTGCTTCCCCGCGTCCGGCGCATTACCGATTCGGTCCGGCCGTCACTGCGCAGGGCCATCGGCCAGCCCGGCGTGAAGCCGGTGGCCACCGCCTGGCCGCTGCTGGTCCTGGCCCACTTCGCGCTGTTCACCTATATCGCGCCGTTCATCCGCGAGGCGGCCCTGCCGGACTACGCCATCAGCCTCTCGCTCACGGTACTGGGCGGGTCCGGACTGCTGGGTATTTGGATCGCTGGACTCACCGTGGACTCGCGTCCCCGCCGCTCGCTGCTCATCACGACGGCGGCCATCGCAGCATCGATGTTCCTCCTGCCCCTCGCCGTGGGGAACCTGCCCGCCGCCCTGGTGCTGATGACCATTTGGGGAGCCGGCCTGGGCGCGATCGGCATTTACAACCAGTCGGCGATCCTCCGGGCCGGCGGCGAATACAGTGAGGCCGCGAACGGGCTCACCGTCCTGACCATCCAGCTGGGCATCACCGTCGGGGCACTTTACGGCTCCGCGGCCCTGGTGGTTGGCGGCCCGCTGCTGGTCCCGGCGGCGGCGGCGATTCCTGTGGTTGCCGCCCTGGTGATCACCCTTGCCGGTAAGCGCTACGCCTACCCACCAGGCCCCCGTGAACGCATCTGGCTGGAGCCCCGGCCGGTGAAGGACACCGTCAAGGACCCGGCCTGACCCTGGGTCAGTCCCGGTGCTTGGCAACCGTGAACAGGAAGGTGGAGTCCTCCTCGGCGTGAAGGCTGTGCAGACCGGGCGGGACGATCAGCAGGTCGCCGGACTTGCCCTGCCAGGATTCCCCGCCGGCGCGGAGGCTGACGCAGCCCCGGATCACGAACACCGTGGCGTCGCCCGGATTCTGGTGCTCACTCAGCTGCGTTCCCGCGGTCATCGCCATGACCGTCTGCCGGAGGATCTTTTCGTGGCCCCCGTACACCGTGTCCGCAGCCCTTCCGTTCGGGGAGCCGATGGCTGCTTCGAGCTGCTGCCGGGCCAGCGCGTCAATAGATATCTTCTGCATGGGCCCAAGGCTACCCACGTGGTGGGGAGATGAACACGTGCCAAACGGCCTTCCGGTACGAGCGCGGGCGCCAGCGTCGGCGTGGGCGTCCAAGATCCCCCAATGCGGGGATGGAGCAGCCCGCAGGCGCAGCCCTACGCTGCAAGCATGAACGCCGCAGCGCAGGTCTTCGCGGTACTCGCCGCAGCCATCTACATCGTCGTGTTTCCAGTGGAGAGCTTCCTCCTCCGCCGTCACCGGTGGGCTCAGAAGTTCCTGAGCACGCCGCCGGAAAATGTGCGTGCAGTGATGATGTGGGCCATCCCCACCGGTTACAGGAACCTGGTGATTGCGCTGGGGGTGATCGCCGGAGTGGTTGCCGCCAACTCCGGGCAGCTCGTGGTGGGCTACACACTGGTGGTCTACTGCTGCGCCAACATGGTCCTCACCGCCCCCACCATGCTGCTCGCCGACATCCAGGGCCACTACCCAAGTAAATGGGAGAGTGTGCCGGGAACCCTCGCGGCCACCGTCCCGGCACTCGTTGCCTTGCTCCTGCTGCCGCTGGGGCCATAAGCGGGGCACGCCAAGGCGCCGGCGCGATTTCGGTCCTGCCGCCGAAGTTGGTAGTGGTTAACGGATGCCAGACCTACTTAACCGCGCCATGCCCTTCCTTGCCGTCGCCGTGGCGGTGGCCGCCGGACTGGTCCTGTCCTGGCTCCTCCGCAAGGTGGTCCTCCATCTGAACCGGAACCGGCCCGAGCTGCAGGCAACCTCCCGGGTGGCCCGCCAGCCCTTGCGGCTGGCACTGTGCCTGGTGGGCGTCCGTGCTGCCCTCAGGCTCACTGCCAACAACGAAAGCTGGCACGCCGGCGTCGACCATCTCCTGCTGATCGCCCTCATCGGCGCGGTCGCCTGGCTCGCCGTCGCGGTGCTGCTCATCGTGGAAGCCGTGGTGCTGAACCGGCACAGCGTGGACGTGGCGGACAACCGGCGGGCACGGCGCCTGCGCACGCAGATGATCCTGGCACGGCGCATTGCCGTGGCACTGGTGGTGGTGCTCGCCGTCGGCACCGCGATGCTGACCTTCCCCGCCATCCAGGCGCTGGGCGCGGGGCTGCTGGCGTCCGCCGGGGTGATTTCCATCGTTGCGGGCCTCGCCGCGCAGACGTCGCTGGTGAACGTCTTTGCCGGCATGCAGCTGGCGTTCACCGATGCCATCCGCGTGGACGACGTGGTGGTGGTGCAGAAGGAATGGGGCCGGATCGAGGAGATCACCCTCACCTACGTGGTGGTGCACCTCTGGGACGACCGGCGGCTCATCCTGCCGTCCACCTACTTCACCACCACGCCCTTCGAGAACTGGACCCGCCGCCAGTCCGAGGTCATGGGCACCGTGGAGTTCGACCTGGACTGGCGCGCCCCCGTGGAGGACATGCGCACCGAACTGCGCCGCGTCCTGGCGGATTCCGAGCTCTGGGACGAGCGCGTGGGCGTCCTGCAGATCACCGACGCCACCGGCGGCTTTGTCCGCGTCCGGATCCTGGTCAGCGCGGCGGACAGTGCCGCGCTCTTCGACCTGCGCTGCCTGGTCCGGGAAACCATGGTCATGTTCCTGCAGCAGAACCATCCGGAGGCCCTGCCGCACCAGCGTTGGGAGCAGGCAGCGGACGACGGCGGCACGGCCGCACGGCGCAGGGCACCACTGCGCGGGCTGGGGTCGCCCCCGGCCGCCGGTGCCCGTCCCCCGGCGGACCCGCACGAATCGCAGCTGTTCACCGGCTCCATCGAGGCAGTGGAGAGGTCGCGCGCGTTCACCGGGCCCGGTGAGGAAGTGTTCGAGGAGCGGGACCGGAACCTTGCCTCCCGCAACTGAGGCAGGCAAGACCCCTTGATAGGTGACCATTAGGTCACATATCATTGCTGTCATGGACGACGTGTTCAAGGCACTCTCCGACCCCACCCGCCGGGACCTGCTCGATGAGCTCTACCGCGAGGACGGCCAAACCCTGAGCGCCCTTGAAGCCCGGTTCAGCATGAGCCGGTTCGGGATCGCCAAGCACCTCCGCATCCTGGAGGACGCAGCCCTGGTGGTGACCCGCCGTCGGGGGCGGGAAAAGCTGCACTTCCTCAATCCTGTCCCCATCCGCCTGGTCCACGACCGCTGGGTCAGCAAATACGCAGAACCATGGGCCGCTGCCCTCAGCGACCTCAAATCCAGATTGGAAAGTCCCATGGAAAAAATCTTCGAGATCTACATCAAGACCACGCCCGAACGGCTCTGGGAAGCCATCACGGACAGCGACATCCGCAGCAAGTACCAGTTCGGCAACACCATCGATTCCGACTGGTCACCGGGCGGACGCTTCGTGATGGGCAACCCGAAGGCCGGGGAGGCCCTCGGCGAAGGCGAAAACCTGGAGGTGGACCCGCCGCGCCGCCTGGTCCAGACCATGCGCGCCCTGTGGGGCGAGGACGTCAAGGCCGAGGGCACGTCCACCATCACCTGGGAGATCGAACCGGTGGGCGATTCCTGCCACCTCACCGTCACCCACAGCGACCTGCGCGAAGGCGCCAACGAACAGCTTTACGGCGGCTGGCCGATGATCCTCTCCGGTCTCAAGACATGGCTGGAAACCGGCGAAAAACTCACTACGCCCGGCTCGCTGATGTACACCTAAGCCATTGATTTTGAGGTAACGCACGACGGCGGCGGGTGCTGCCCGCCGCCGTCGATGCACTTCCGGGACTATGCCTTGGGGACGCGGACGATGGCCGGCCCGGTTCGGTCAGGCGACAGGGTGACTTTGAGTCCATCCACGGTGGCCTCGACCGTTCCGCCGTCACCCGCCGCTGACGCTTGTGACAATGAGAACCTGCCCGCGTCCAGCTTCAAGGCGGCTTCCGTTCCCCCGCCTAGCAAGTCAACGAAGGCCACGGCTTCCGTTCCGCGGTCAACCCAGCGGATCCAGGGGTCGTCGCTGCTTGCCACGGTTCCATCCTGAAGCGGACGGGCACCCACGAGGTACTGCTTGGCGGAAGCCATCCAGTGGCCAAGATCGGTCAAGGCCTGGCGCTGGATCTCAGGAATGGTGCCGTCCGCCCGCGGTCCCACGTTCAGCAGGAAGTGGCCACCGCGGGAGACCACGTCCGTGAGCTGGCGGGCCAACTGCTGGCCGGTCAGCGACTGCTCCGGTCCTTCCACCTGGTTGTAGCCGAAGGAGAATCCGATGCCCCTGCAGTTCTCCCACTCGGATTCGGACTCGTTCTCCCTGGCCGCTTCGTACTCGCTGGTGGCATAGTCCTTGTGGGTGGCGCCCCACCGGTCGTTCACCACGCCTTGCGGACTGATCGAGTAGAAGTGCTCGAACAGCCGGCCGAGCCCGTACTCGCCAAAGTGCTTGCCGGCGTCGGGCCATTCGATGTCGTTCCACAGGACGTCTGGACGATACTTGTCCACCAGGTCCACCACGTGGTTGTAGGCGTATTCGGCGTAGCCGGCGTCCTTGGGGCGGGAAGTGTCGTGGACGCTTTCGCTGGTGACGTGCGGCGGGAAGGGGCGTACATGCCAATCCAGTCCGCCGGAATAGTACAGGCCCAGCTTCAGGCCCTTGTCACCCACGGCCCGGGCGATTTCGCCGATCAGGTCCCTGCGCGGTCCGCGGTGGACCGTGTTCCGTTCGCCTGTTCCCGGAGCGTCCCAGAGCGCGATGCCGTCATGGTGCTTCGTGGTGGGCACCACGTAATCGGCACCGGCGAATTTGAACAGCTCCACCCAGTCCCCCGGATCGAACTGTTCTGCTTTCCACTGGTCCAGGAAGGCGTCGTAGTCCTCGCCTCCGAACACGTCCCGGTGGTGCTGTTGGGCAGGACTGCCGTCAATGCGGATGGTGTTGTAGTACCACTCCGCATAAGGGTTGTGGGTAAACCACTCGCGGTCCTCGATGGTGCCCAGGGCGCCGATGGGTTCGGCCCAGGCGGGAACGGAGTAGGCGCCCCAGTGGATGAAGATGCCGAACGGCGCGTTCTGGAACCACTCCGGCACGGGCCTGGCCAATTTGTTCCAGTCTTCAGGCATAGCTGTGCTGTCAGTCATAATGCACTCCAATTTCCAGATGGTTGATTTTGGGAATTCCAGGGGTCAGGGCGGTGCTCAGCGGCCGCCGAAGCCGCCCATGCTGACGCCTTTCACGAGCTGGCGCTGCAGGAGGATGACGACGAGCAGGCTGGGAATCACCGCCAAAGTAGCGGCCGCCATGAGCGGTCCCCAGTCCGTTCCGCGTTCACCGGAGAACATGGAGAGCCCCAGTGGAATGGTTGCCTGCGAGACGTCGTTGATGACGATCAGCGGCCACAGGAAACTGCTCCAGTAATCGATGAAACTGAAGACAGCCACCACGGCCAGCGGCGCACGGACAAGCGGAAGGATCACGCTCCACAGGATCCTGATCGAACCTGCTCCGTCGATACGGGCTGCCTCTTCAAACTCAACGGGCAGGGACAGCAGGAACTGTCGGATCAGGAAGGCACCGAAGGCACCGAAAGCAAAAGGGACGATGAGCGCCGGCAGGGAGTTAATCATGTCCAGCTTTGCCATCATGATGTAGAGCGGAATTACCAGGACTTCCTGGGGCAGCACCAGCGTGCCAAGGAAAACGAGGAACAACTTCTCCCGGTGCCTGAACTGCAGCCGGGCAAAAGCGTAGGCGGACAGCAATGACACGACCGTTGTCAGCACCGCTCCGGAGACGGCCACCAAGAAGCTGTTGATGATGACCCGTCCGAAGGGAATAGCGGTCCACACTGTTTGGTAGTTCGACCACTCCACGCGGGAGGCAAGGAAGCTGGCACCGGTGGAGAATATTTCGGAGGTGGGCTTCAGCGATGTGGCGAACATCCAGAGGAACGGGAAGAAGAACGCAGCGCCGACCAGGACAACGCCGATGCGGCTGACGAGGCGGCCGGCCCGCCTCTTCTTCCGCGACGCTGTTGCGTGCCGACGGTGCGCGAGGCCCTTGTCGATTTCCGGTTGGGCGAGAGTTTCAGTTGTCATAGTTGACCAGCCTCTTTTGCTGCGAGAACTGCAGTGCGGTGATGAGCATGACGATGACGAACAACGCCCAAGCGAGTGCCGACGCGTAGCCGAGCTTGTCAAAGGAGAAACCGTTGCGGTAGAGGTACAGAACGATCGTGTTGGTGGAATCGCCCGGCCCGCCGAGTGTCAGCAGGTAAGGCTGGGTAAATACCTTGAAAGAGCCGATGATGGTCATGACCGTGCAGAAGAAGAGCGACGGCGACAGCATCGGCAGCACCACCCGGAAGAACCGCTGCCAGGCTCCTGCCCCATCGATGCGGGCGGCCTCAAGCAAATTCGGCGAGATGCCGCTGAGCCCTGCGCCGAGAACGATGATGTTGTAGCCGATCCCCTGCCAGACAGACATTGCGATCAACGACCCCATGGCGAGCTGGCTGTCACTGAGCCAGGAAGGCCCGTGTATGCCAAAGTTGGCCAGAAAGCTGTTGATGACGCCGTCATCGGTCAGCATCAGGCGCCAAACCAACGCGTTGGCGACCATGGGGGTCACCACCGGAATGAAGAACAGCACCCGGAAGAACGGGCCCCAACTGCCCAGGTTGTGAAGCCAGATGGCAACAGCCAGGGCAGCGATCAGGTTGACCACGGTGTAGGAGACGGCAAAAAAGAGGGTGTTGCCCAGAACCGTCCAGAACACCGGGTCACCAGTGAGCAGCCGAACGTAGTTGTCCAGCCCCACGAATTTTGGTGCCCCGAACAAGGGCCAGTCGAACAGGCTGATGACCAGCGAAGCCACCAGCGGAAGCACGATAAAAATCAGGAACCCGAGCATCCCGGGAGCGAGGTAAGCCGCTGCGAGCCGGCCCTGCCCGCCCCTGGCGGGGGTCCTTTTCACGTCTTTGACAGCAAGTGTGGGT
Source organism: Arthrobacter sp. NicSoilB11 (assembly GCF_019977375.1). Lineage (NCBI taxonomy): Bacteria > Bacillati > Actinomycetota > Actinomycetes > Micrococcales > Micrococcaceae > Arthrobacter > Arthrobacter sp. NicSoilB11. The sequence goes on along the minus strand of NZ_AP024657.1, from coordinate 1,005,320 downwards.
AAAGCAGTCATCGTTGACCTGTTCCATGAAGGGGACAGGCTCCGGTGCGGGAGCCTGCCCCCGGGGAGTTTACTTGGCTGAATTCATGATGGTGGAGAGGAGTTCCTGCGCGGTCTTGCTGCCGCGGAAGCCTTCTCCGGAGTACTGCGTGAAGTTGGTCTCCACCTGGTTCCAGCTAGGGGTGGTAACCAGCGGACGCCCGCTCTTCAGAAGGGCCTGGACAACTGCCACGTCAGCCGCCGGCTTGGTCCCGGCCCAGTCCTTCACCGCGGACTCAACAGATGGAACGGTTCCACGGGCGGCCCCAACAGCGCCGATGACCTCAGGGGTGGTGATCTTCATGATGTTCTTGAAGGCAGCTTCTTTGTCCTTACAGGACGCTGCGATGGCAAACGCGGACCCCTGGATCATGCCGATGCTCTCTCCCGAGGTGGAAGGGACGACGGCGATGCCCACCTTGCCCTGCGTTTTGGTGGTCAGGGTGTCGTACATCCAGGGACCGTCGATGATCATCGCCGCCTTGCCGCTCATGAACTGCTGCTCCGGCACATCGGTCCCGTCCGACGCCTGCGGCGGGTTCGCGACTTGCGCCTTTGCCACAAGGTCGAAGGCAAACTGCTGGTCGTTGACGAGGCCCTGGTTGGTGAGGTCAAGCTTTCCATCCTTGACCGGTTCATTGCCGTTGGCGAATGCCATGGGAAGCCCCGGGCCCGAGCCGAATCCCGGCGGCACTGCGAGGCCCATCACGCCGCCTTTTGTCAGCGCCTTAAGGTCGGCCGCGAACTGGCTGGTGGTGTATTTGGTGGTAGGCGGCGCCACGCCGGCCGCGGCCAGGAGATCCTTGTTGTAGTAAAGAACCACCGGTTCGGCGTCATAAGGTATCCCCCGCAGCGAGCCATCAACGGTCAGGCCGTCGATCATTGCCTTGTTGTACATGGACACGTCAATGTTGTTGCTCTTAACCATGTCGTCCAGCGGCACCGTAAGGTCCTTAAGCTCCTGGGCACGAGCCGCCTGCGTTGTGATGATGCACGGCGCTCCGGAACTGGAGAGGCGGGTCTTGACCTTGGTCCAGTAATCGTTGAAGCTCGGACCCTCCAAAGTGAGGTTGAATGCAGGGTCCTTTTTCTTGGCTGCGTCCACAAAGGCCTGCCACTGGGCCCTGTCGTTTTCATTGGTGATCCAGGTGTACACGGCGGAGGCTTCCTTGCTCTCCCCCGATGATGAACTCCCGCTTGAGGAACCACATGCGGTAAGGCTTCCGACGGCCAGGGCTGCAACCGCTGCAGCTGTCAGCAGCTTGCCGGTAACACGGTTAGTCGACACAACGAACGTCCTTTCAATAGCTGGGGACAAAGGCTGCCCGGCGACGTCCTCGTGGCCTGCCCGCTGTAATTCCCGCAACCCTTGTCCCCAACAGCATGACCCGCCCCAGTTTGGAAAGTCAAGGAATCATCTGATCTTTTTGACTCCAAAATTCCTGGATCGACCCTAAACAGGCCATTTGTCGGAAATAGTCAATACAAGGTCTGACGAATCCTACGTCTGTTCCTCAAGCTCGGGAGCGGGAATGGTTGTCACGTAGTCCTCCACCGCGTACAGGTGGTTCGCCATGCGGGTTCTGGCCCTGTCCACGTCATTCCGCCTGAGCGCCTCCAGGATTCCCAAGTGCTCCCGATGCGTGGCCAGCAGGCCTTCATTGTCATGAATGGACCGCCACATCCGGCCGCGGATGGTGTTGGTGGAGACGGTTTCGATCAGCGCTGACAGCACGTGATTCCTTGAGGCATGGGCGATGAGCCGATGGAATTCGATGTCACACTGCATGGCGCCGGCATGGTCTATGGGCGATGCTTGAATGGCCGCGTTCGCCCGCTCCAATATGCTTTCGGCCTCGTCGAGTTGCGAGCTTTCGATACAAACCGCTGCCGCGGCAGCAGCCTCTGTCTCAAGGGCCCGCCGCACAGTGTGCACCTGGTTTGCCCGCTCTCCATCCTGCAGGCCCACCCAGAATTCCATCGCGGAGAGCAAAGCCGACGGCTCCAGCCTGGTCACGAAGGTGCCGGCGCCCTGCCTCGTCTCCAGGATGCCCATAGTGGACAATGCCCGCACGCCCTCCCGAAGGGAACCCCGGGAAACCTGCAGCTCTGCTGCCAGGTCCTTCTCAATGGGCAGCCGGTCGCCGGGCCGAAGCCTGCGGGACGACAGCATCTGCTTCACGCCCGAAATAACGACGTCGGTTTGGGACATCGACCCAGTGGAGTTGCTGTTGGTCATCGCAGCCACCTTTCCCAGTGCTTCGTCTAGTGACGCTGAACGCACAATTCGCTTTCATCAGATGTATCCCTTGGAATGGGATGCTTCTTCCGATATTCTCATCAAATACTTCCACATACATCAGATGACGCTCGCGATGTTGCTGGAGCGCCGTCTTCACGGCCTGAACCTGGAGGGCTCACCTTGCCACAAATCACCGGTTTCGATATTTTCGACGTGCGGTTTCCCACGTCGCTTTCCGCAGACGGTTCAGATGCCATGAATCATGACGCAGACTACTCCGCTGCGTACATCGTGCTGAAAACGGACGACCCAGACCTTTATGGCTGCGGCTTCACCTTTACCATCGGCAGGGGCAATGAGGTGTGCTCCGCCGCGATGGAACTGCGCGCCAGGCCCCTCATAGGCCAAGACTTGGATGTCCTTTGCGGCAACCTTGGCGAGGCGTACCGAAGCTTGAAACGTGATTCCCAGCTTCGCTGGCTGGGGCCCGATAAAGGCGTGGAGCACCTTGCCCTCGGAGCCGTGATGAACGCCGTCTGGGATCTTGCCGCCCGCCGCTCGGGAAAGCCCCTGTGGCGTTACCTGGTGGACATGACCGCCGAACAGATCGTGGACGCGGCCGACCTCAGCTACCTTTCAGACGCCCTCACCCGGGAGGAAGCCCTGGCGCTTCTGGAACGACTCGACCCCACCCGGGATCAGCGCATCCACCAGCTGGCCCGGGACGGCTACCCGTGCTACACCACCTCGGCCGGTTGGCTGGGCTACTCGGACGAGAAGCTACGGCGGCTCTGCCAGGAGGCCGTGGACCAGGGCTACCGCCACATCAAACTCAAGGTTGGCGCATCCCTCGAGGACGACATTCGCCGCCTCAGGATCGCCCGCGAAGTCATCGGGCCAGAGGGCAACCTCATGATCGACGCAAACCAGGTATGGGATGTTCCGCAGGCCATCGACTGGATCAAGCAGCTGGCTGAATTCAATCCGCTGTGGATCGAGGAACCCACCAGCCCGGATGACGTCCTGGGCCACGCCGAGATCCGAAGGGCCGTCCAACCGATCGGGGTGGCCACCGGCGAGCACGGCATGAACCGCGTCCTTTTCAAACAGCTCTTCCAGGCCGGGGCGATCGACTATTGCCAGTTGGATGCCTGCCGGCTCGCCAGCGTCAACGAAGTGCTGGCCGTCCAGTTGATGGCCGCCAAGTTCGGTGTCCCGGTGTGCCCACATGCCGGCGGGGTAGGTCTGTGCGAACTCGTCCAGCACCTGTCCATCTTCGACTTCATTGCCGTCTCCGGAGACCTGGCCGGCAGGGTCACCGAATTCGTGGATCACTTGCACGAACACTTTGTGGATCCGTGCATCATCCGGGACGGCGCCTACATCATGCCGGCGAACCCTGGGTACTCGTCGGAACTGAAGGAGCAGACGTTGCAGGCGTATTCCTTTCCCCGGGGCAGTTATTGGGCCGGCACCGACGCCGGCCAAGCCGAACAGGCATGGGAATCGGCCCGCGCTGAGCGCGGTGTCGCCTTCGCTCGGGCAGGGACCGGGGAAAGGGTAGGGGAACAGGCGTGATCAACTACACACTTACCCACCCGGGCCTGCTCGCAGCCCTCGCTGAATCCGGCCACGGCTCGCAGATCCTCCTGGCGGACGCAAACTACCCGCACAACACCGGCGCCCCTGCAGCCGCGAGGCGGATAGCCCTGAATCTGCGGCCCGGCCTGCTGACCATTGACCAGGTACTGGAGGTGCTGATCGACGCCGTTCCGCTCGAAGCCGCCGCGGTAATGACGCCTCCGGACGGAAACTGGACGGAGGCAGTCAAAGGCTACGAACGAGCGCTGGGCACCGCAATTCCCATCACTTCGCACCAGCGCTTCGACTTCTACGATGCCGCGCGGTCGCCGAACGTCGCCGTCGTCATCGCCAGTGGGGACACCCGGCACTACGCGAACCTGCTCCTGACCATCGGCGTTCGGCCCGACGGACAGGCATGAGGGCTGACAGTTGCTTCAGGTAATAGACTCACACGTCCACGTCTGGGACCCTTCCGTGCTCAGTTATGACTGGTTGAACCGTGTCCCTTCCCTGAACCGGCCCTTCCTTCCACGGGAACTTCCACACGCGCCCGGGACGCAGGCTGTCTTTGTGCAGGCCGATTGCCGTGATGACCAGGCGCTGAAGGAAGTTGACTGGGTGGCGAGCCTCCGGGCCACCTGGCCGGAGCTGGCGGCGATTGTGGCCTATGCCCCCATCAACCGCGGGGACGGCGTGTCCGAAGACCTTGCGGAGCTGTGTCAGCGGCCCCTGGTCCGCGGGGTGCGCCAGCTGTTCCAGGACAGGGAGGCCGGTTTCATGCTGACGGCGGAAACACTGGCCGGAGGCCGCCATGTAGGGAGGGCCGGGTTTGCCTTCGACGCCTGCGTCCGCTCGTGGCAGCTTTCGGAACTTGCAGCTTTTGCTGCCCGGATACCGGAACTGCGCATAGTGCTGGACCACATGGGCAAACCACCCATTGCAGCCGGCAGCCTCAGCGAATGGAGCACAGCGATGCGTCGATTGGCCAGGCTGCCCAACGTCGTCGTGAAGATTTCAGGGGCGGGCGCGGAAGCTGACCCCACGCGTCCACTTGGGCCGCAGGCGCTGCCCTTCATCCTGGAAGCCTTAAACGTTTTTGGGGCCGATCGGTGCATGATCGGCAGTGACTGGCCGGTCTCTCTGACGGAGCCGGCCGCGTACCAGGACTGGATTCTCACGGTGGAGCAGGCGATGTCCGACGCCTCCTCTTACGAACGCGAAAACGTCGCCCGTGGAACCGCAGTTCGCGCTTACGGACTCAAGGCAGTCCGGGGTCCGGCACACCCGGAAGAGGAGAAAGACTAACCATGCAAACAGAAACCCGCACCATCCCCGGCACCGCAATCCAACTGCCCGTCCTCGGGTTCGGGGGCGCCCCCATCGGCAACCTGTACCGGCAGGTGCAGGAGCAGGAGGCGATCGACGCCGTTGAAGCAGCCTGGGAGGGTGGCGTCCGGTACTTCGACACAGCCCCACACTACGGGCTGGGACTTTCGGAGCGCCGCCTTGGAAAAGCACTCGCCGGCCAGGACCGCAACAGCTACGTGCTCAGCACCAAAGTGGGGCGCCTACTGCGACCCAACCCATCCCCGAACGGTAAGGACACCCAGGGGTTCGACGTGCCCGATGATCTGGTCCGGGTCCGCGACTACTCACGCGAGGGGGTGTTGCGCTCCATCGAGGAAAGCCTCCAGCGGCTCGGGACTGACCGGATCGACATCGTCTTCATCCACGACCCGGACGACTACTGGAGCGAGGCTGTCGACGGTGCCGCACCCACCCTGTCCGCCTTGAGGGATGAGGGCGTCATCGGTGCCTGGGGCGCAGGCATGAACCAGTCCGAAATGCTCGCCCGCTTCGTCACCGAAACGGACATCGATGTGATCATGCTGGCGGGCCGGTACACGCTGCTGGAGCAGGGAGCAGCAGCGGATCTGCTGCCGGCGTGCCTTGAGCGGAAAGTGGGAGTAGTGAACGTCGGAGTCTTCAACTCCGGCCTGCTCTCCAAAGACCGTCCGGCGCGCGACGCCACCTACAACTACCAACCCGCGCCCCCGCAGCTTTTAGACCGGGCAAACCTGCTGGCCGACATCTGCGAGTCGCATGGAACCACCCTCCCTGCCGCCGCCTTGAGGTACCCGTGCCAGCACCCCGCCGTGACAAGCGTGGTCCTGGGCATGCGGACGCCCGAACAGGTGAAGCAAAACCTCGATCTGGCATCGCAGGCAGTCCCGGACCAGCTATGGGCCGAGCTGCGCAACCGCGGCCTCATCACGTAGTTCCCCCAACCCAACAGCATCAATTAGCGAAAGAAGGACCATGCAATTCGCACGAATTGGCGAGCCAGGCAAGGAAGTACCAGCCGTCCTGCACCACCAGAAGTACTACTCCCTCGAACAGGTGGCGGCGGACATCGATGCCGGCTTCTGGGAATCCGACGGACCGGTGCGCACAGCGGCAGCGCTAGCCGCCGGGGAACTGGCAGAGATCGCAGTTGATGGTGCCCGGATCGGCGCCCCGATCGCCCGGCCGTCATCGGTCATATGCGTGGGCATGAACTATGCGGCCCATGCGGCCGAGTCAGGGGCCGCTCCTCCGTCGGTGCCCATCATTTTCCATAAGGCCCCAAACACGGTGGCAGGCCCGTTCGATGCTGTGGCGATTCCCCGCGGGTCCACCAAGACCGACTGGGAGGTCGAGCTGGGAGTGGTCATCGGGCGGCAGGCTTCCTATCTGCAGTCCCCCGAACAGGCTCGCGACCACATCGCCGGCTACGTCACCGTCAATGACCTGTCCGAGCGCACATTCCAGCTGGAGGTGTCCGGCGGCCAGTGGTCCAAGGGAAAGAGCTGCGCCGGATTCTGCCCCACCGGCCCGTACCTGGTTACCCCGGATGAAGTGGACGCCAGCGACCTGCAGTTACGGAGCTGGGTCAACGGTGAAATCCGCCAGGACTCCTCCACCCGTGACCTGATCTTTGGGGTGGAGCAGGTGATCTACGATCTCAGCCAGTTCCTGGTCCTTGAGCCAGGGGACCTGATCTGCACCGGCACTCCGGAGGGGGTCGCCCTGTCCGGGCGCTTTCCTTACCTGAAGGCCGGGGACGTCGTCGAAATTGAAGTAGCGGGACTCGGCCGCCAGCGCCAGGAATTCTTCCAGGGCTAGGTAGCCCGACCACGAAAGGACCAGACAATGGAGTTTGCGGGACTTAAGGCAATCGTCACCGGCGGAGCCTCCGGAATAGGGGCCGCAACGGCCCAATTGCTGCAGGAGCGCGGCGCAGCAGTGGCGGTTTTGGACCTCCGCCCCGAGCAGGCGCCGAAAGGGGTCACAGCAATTCAGTGCGACGTCTCGGATGACAGCTCTGTCCGGCGGGCCGTACGGCAGGCAGCAGAGCAGCTGGGCGGGATCGACATCCTGGCCAACAACGCCGGAGTGGGCGCACAGGGCACCATTGAATCCAACGACGACGACGAGTGGCACCGTGTGTTTGATATCAATGTGATGGGTATAGTCCGCGTTTCAAGGGCCGCCCTTCCGTACTTGCGCCGGTCCTCCCACGCGGCGATCGTCAATACTTGCTCCGTCGCCGCTACCGCAGGCCTGCCCCAACGCGCCCTCTACAGCGCAACGAAGGGTGCTGTGCTGTCACTCACCCTGGCCATGGCTGCCGACCACCTTCAGGAAGGGATCAGGGTCAACTGCGTAAACCCGGGTACCGCTGACACTCCGTGGATCGCTCGCCTGCTGTCCACAGCGGCAGACCCCGAGGCCGAGCGGGCCGCCCTTGAGGCCCGTCAGCCGCACGGCCGGCTCGTCTGCCCGGAAGAGGTCGCTGCAGCCGTCACATACCTGGCCAGCCCCCTCGCCGGGTCCACCACGGGAGTGGACCTGGCTGTTGACGGCGGTATGCAGGCACTCCGGCTTCGGCCCCGCCCCGCGGCGTCCTGACTTCGACACGAAGGCAGGCGCCGGCGGGTCCGCGGCTGGGTAAGGTCGTGTCATGGACAGCGGCACCCTGGTTAATATCGCTTTGGTTCTCGGTTTCGTGCTGCTGGGCGGGGTGTTCGCGGCGGCGGAAATCGCACTGGTCTCCCTGCGCGAAAGCCAGGTGCGCCGCATCGAGAAATCCGGTGACACCGGCGCCCGGACTGCCGCCCTTGCCCGCAACCCCAACCGTTTCCTCTCCACGGTCCAGATCGGCGTGACCCTGTCCGGATTCTTCTCGGCGGCGTATGGGGCCTCGGCGATCGCTCCCGCCGTCGTACCCCTCCTTGAAGCCCTCGGACTTGGTGCGGCTGCCGGGCCCGTGTCCTTCATCGGCATGACCCTGCTGGTGGCTTTTCTTTCCCTGGTCCTGGGCGAACTCGCCCCCAAGAGGCTGGCGCTGCAAAGCCCTGTTGCCTTCACCCGCATCCTGGCCCCGCCGCTGATTGCCCTGTCGCATGCCATGCGGCCGGTCATCTGGCTCCTGTCGGTCTCGACGGACGCCGTGGTCAGGCTCTTTGGCGGCGACCCGCGCGTCAAGCGGGAAAGCATCAGTTCCGAAGAGCTCTGGGACATGGTGGCCGAGAACGAACTCCTCGAAGAGAGCAGCCGCCACATCCTGGCCGACGTGTTCGGCGCCGGGGACCGGACGCTGCAGGAGGTGATGCGCCCGCGCACGGAAGTGACGTTCATTGACGGCGCCATGACAGTCGCGGACGCCCGCCGGATGGTCAGGGACGGCCCGTACTCACGGTTTCCGGTGATCGGGCGCAGCCCGGATGACGTCCTGGGCTTCGTCCACATCCGCGACCTGATGCCCCGCGACGAGGTGCAGGACCATTCGCCCGTGCGGGACATCGCCCGGGAGATCCTGCCCCTGCCCGGCACCAACCGCGTGCTCCCCTCCCTCTCACGGATGCGCAAGACCAACCAGCACATCGCTTTGGTGGTGGATGAGTACGGGGGCACCGACGGCGTGGTCACGCTCGAAGACCTGGTGGAGGAACTGGTGGGCGAGATCTACGACGAATACGACACCGGCGCCGAGCACGAGGACCGGGTCAACGTGGCCAACGGAACCATCGACGTGGACGGCGGCCTGATCCTGCAGGAGTTCAAGGCCGCCGCCGGAATCGAACTCCCGGAGGGGCACTACGAAACGGTGGCCGGGTTCGTGATGGACCGCCTGGGCCGCCTCCCAAAGGCAGGCGACCGGGTGCAGATACCGGGGTACGTGTTGACGGTCCTCAGCATGGACCGGTTACGGATTGCCCGGATCCGGGTCACGCCGGTGGCACCCACTTAGCCCCTGACTGCTCACCCCAGCCTGATCCTGCGCCAAGGGCCGGCATCGGGGACCAATGGCCCTAGGGGGCGGATGGGGCGGCGGCCAGAATTGGAGCTCTCCATACCCCCGGCAGGCAGGACGAATCACGATGTTCACGAAACGCACCGCCCTTATTGGCACCGCAGTGGCGCTGGCCGCTGCGGCTTTTGCGGGACCGGCACAGGCAGCAAGCAGCGATGGCGCGCAAGTCAGCAAGCCCGGCGAATGCGGCACTTACAGCGATCCCCGGTTCTGCCATTCAGGTGTCACAGTCAGCACTGACGTCTCCACACCCAGCGGCCTGGAATCGTCGTCGTACAACTCCTCCAGCACCTATCCGGACGATCAGTCAGCCGGTTCCACCGTCCGGACCCGGATCAATACCCATAGCCTCGATCGGAATGGGGAGTCCATCGAAGTGGGCCAGCACTATGCGCAGACCACCGGGCGGTGCACCGACCGGGAAGACAGCCAACAGGTCAGGGACCGGCTCCTGTACAACCGCGAGGTGTACTACTGCAGGTGAGCGCAGGCTGGACACACCTTTCCGGGGGCACCCGCGCAACGCACCTAGGCCTTCTGCTGCCGCCAGAACACGGAGATCCCGAACGTCACGGCACAGAGCACCAGCATGGCCAGCACCATCCGCATCCAGCTGTCCTGGTGCACCCCGCCTGATGCGAACACGCCGATCATCACGGTGGCGGTGATCGCGCCCACGTAGCGGCAGGTCTGGTAGATCCCGGCCGCCACCCCGCGGTCCTGCGGCCGGGTGGACACGAACATGCCCTGGTTGGAGGCGATGCTGACCGTGCCGTACGGGATGCCCATCAACGCGGTCAGTACCACCACAACGGGGATGGCCAGCGTGCCGGTCAGCAGCCACATGAGCGCCGCCACCACGGTCAAAAGGACGACGCCGGCAAGCAGCACCCGCCGGACACCGAACCTTCCCATGGCGGAGACTGCCCACGGGGTGGCTACCACGGACATGCCGGCCAGGGGCAGCATCAGCAGCCCCACCACGCCGGGGTCGTAACCGCCGGCTTCCTGCAGCAGCTGCGGGAGGCCGAAAAAGACGAAGTAGTACACGCTGCTGAACACGGCGAACGCCAGGTACACGAGCATCAGCGGCCGGTTCCGGCCCAGCAGCCGCAGGTTCAGGAAGGGTTTGGCGAAGCGCAGCTCCCGCCAGGCAAACAGCCCCGCGACCACGGTTCCGGCGGCCAGCATCCACCACCGGTAGTCCGGCGCCACGTTCAGCGCAGCCATCATGACCAGGAGAAGGGCGGCGATGAACCCGGCAATCCCCGGGACGTCGGAGTCCCGCACCAGTTCCGCCAGGCTGCCGCGCTCCCGGACCTGGTCCGGCGGTGCGGCCTTCCGCACGGTCAGCAATGCCGCGAGTGCCAGCGGGACGTTGACCAGGAACAGCGACTCCCAGCCCACGAAGCCCACCAGCAGGCCGCCGACCACCGGGCCCACCGCGGCTGCGGACGTGTTGGCCATCTGCAACCGGCCCAGCGGGCGGGCCGAGTCCACCTTGGCCCGGTGCGCCAGAGCGCCCACCATCACCACGGCACTGGGATATGCGGTGGCAGTTCCCAGAGCCATGACCGCCCGTGCCACGCAGAGCAGCGCGAAGTTCGGGGCCAGCGGGGCCAGCGCGCAGGTGACGGCGACCAGCCCCATGCCCAGCATGAACATCTGCCGCGGGCCGAACCGGTCGGCGAGCCGGCCCATCACCGGCTGCCCGGCTGCGGAGGCCAGGTAGAACGAGGTGACCACCCAGGTGACGGCAGCAACGTCGAGCCCGAAGTCGGCGCGCAGCACCACCAGGGCCACGGCGATCATGGAGGAGTTCAGTGGGTTCAGTGCCGTGCCCAGGCTGAGTCCGGCGACGGCCAGGGCAGTCCGGGGGTTGTTGCTCACGGTAACAGTCTGGCCTAAAGCTTCCGCCGCGGGCGACTCGGCGGGCTCCCGGGCGGTGTGGCGTGCGCTATTTTCCTGCCACTCCCACCGGGAAGAGTGCGTCCTCCACCGCCCTGGTCAGGTCCCGGATCACCTCGGCCTGGCCCTCATCCGCCCCGCCGTCGGGGTTCTCCGTATAGATGACCAGGGCGAAGGTCGAACCGCGGTAGCTCAGGAGCGCGGCGTCGTGCAGTTCCCCGGAGACTTCCCCGTACTTGTGGTAGACATCCACACCGGACCGTGATCCCGCCGGGATGAGGTCCTCGTTGTTGGTGTCCTGCATGTAGCTGAGCAGCTGCGCCGTGTTGTCCTTATCCAGGAGTTCGCCTGCATAGAGCTTCTTCAGGATCAGGGCCATGTCCGCCGCGGTCAGGAGGTTCTCTTCGGGGTCGTAGGTGACGCCGATGGAGCCCGCGTAGGCGATCAACTGCGGGTACCCCACGGCATCCATCAGCAACAGCCAGGAGTCGTTGTTGCTGTCGTTGACCATGGCTTTGAGTTGGAACGCGGCGTCGTAGTCGCCCATGGGATCCTCCAGGCCCGCCTGCCCGTTTTCCACCAGGTGATAGTAGGCGGCGGCAGTGAGGATCTTGGCCGTGCTGGCCGCGGTGAACGTGTCCTGGTCGCCGAACGTCCGTTCCGCACCTCCGGACACATCGGCGAGCGCCAGCCCAATCCGGTATTCGGCCGCGTCACTGAGGATGTCGTCCACGCTGTCCTGCAACGACGGCGGAGCTGCCGCCACCGGCGCTGCGGGTACGGCCGGCTGGGTGGGGACCACGGCACCGGTGAGTGGCTCGGACCGGACCACGGCCAGGGTGATGGTCCCGACGATGACCAGTACTACCGCAAGGGCCAGCCACAGCAGCCTTCTGTGGCCCCGGTTCCTGCCCGGAGCTGGCTTGCCGTTTGATGGCCTGCCCGGCGGTTGCAGCGGAGCACCGCGGCCTGGTGTGGGCACCATGGGGTGCACGGACATACAAGGGCTCCTGTCCCGCCTCGGCAATCAAAAACAACACCAGCGCGGCGGTGAGCCGCGCTGACAGATGCTGATTAAATCACCGGCGGTTGGGAGCTTCCTGAAGGCTTGCGGGGTGTTCCGCCGGCTGTAATAGGGATGCGCTAGCCGCGGGCGCGGGCGGACAGCGCGCTGTCCAGGAATTCCAGGTGCGCCGGCGCCACAGGCACCACGTTGGCCGAGTATTCCGGGTGCTTTGCAAGGAACTTCTTGATGAACGGGCATACCGGGATGATGCTGCTCCCGGCCTGGACCGTGCTGTCCAGGGCAGCCGTGGCCAGCCGCCCGGCAAGGCCCTGCCCGCCGTATTCCTCGTTGATCACCGTGTGGTAGAAAATCCGCTGCGGCGACTCCCCGCCGTCGTACTCCTTGTACACCGCCTTGCCGATCACGTTGCCGGCGTCGAGGATCTCGAAGCGTTCGCGCCCGGGATTGTGGCGGACGGTGATGTCACTCAAGGGAAACTCCTTCGTTTGCGGTTTGTGTTGCCCGTGCAAAGCCTAACCCGGCCCGGGCAACAGTTATTTCCGCAGCAAGGGGCCCTTGGTGGCATCCCCGCCCGCCGCCGCGTCAGCTTAAGTAGCCGTTGGGATTGAGGACGTACTTGGTGGCTGCGCCGGCGTCGAACTCCGCGTAGCCCTTCGGTGCCTCCTCCAGCGGGATGGCCTTGGCGTTGACGTTCTTGGCGATGTTGACCCTGTCATTCAGGATGGCCATCATCAGCTGCCGGTTGTACTTCATTACCGGGCACTGGCCAGTGGTGAAGCTCAGCGATTTTGCCCAGCCGGTGCCGAGGCTCAGTGACAGTGCGCCCTTCTTGGCGGCCTCGTCGATGCCGCCCGGATCGCCCGTGACGTACAGGCCGGGGATACCAAGGGCTCCACCAGCGGCCGTGAGCTCCATCAGGGAGTTCAGGACCGTTGCCGGCGCCTCCTTGGCATCGTGGCCGTGGCCCTTCGCTTCAAATCCCACGGCGTCGACGCCGCAGTCCACCTCCGGGACGCCCAGGATCTGCTCGATCTGGTCCTTCGGATCGCCCTTGGTCAGATCCACGGTTTCGCAGCCGAAGCTGCGCGCCCGTGCCAGCCGGTCTTCGTTCATGTCGCCCACGATGACGACGGCGGCCCCCAGCAGGTGCGCGCTGGTGGCTGCCGCAAGACCCACGGGACCGGCCCCGGCAATGTACACGGTGGAACCGACGCCCACCCCTGCCGTGACTGCGCCATGGAACCCTGTGGGGAAGATGTCCGAAAGCATGGCCAGGTCCATGATCTTCTCCATGGCCCGGTCCTTGTCCGGGAACTTCAGCAGGTTCCAGTCTGCGTACGGCACCAGAACGTAGTTGGCCTGGCCGCCGACCCACCCGCCCATGTCCACGTAGCCGTACGCGGCGCCGGGGCGCGCGGGATTCACGTTCAAACAGATGCCGGTCTTGCGCTCCTTGCAGTTCCGGCAGCGGCCGCAGGCGATGTTGAACGGCACCGAGCAGAGGTCGCCCACCTTGATGAACTCGACATCGCGGCCCACCTCCACCACTTCGCCGGTGATCTCGTGGCCCAGCACCAGGTTGGGCGGAGCCGTGGTACGGCCGCGCACCATGTGCTGGTCCGATCCGCAGATGTTGGTGGCCACCGTTTTGAGGATCACTCCGTGGTTGACCGGGCGTCCCACGTTCGCGGGGTTGACACCTGGCCCGTCCTTGAGCTCAAACGTCGGATAGTCAATGTCGATTACTTCCACCTTGCCGGCTTCTTTGTAGGCAACGGCTTTGTTCCCTGTCATCTATCGCTCCTGTAGTCAGGCGTCCGGTGGGACGGCCGTGATCTGGTTGGGTGGCACATCCCGCGAGGGGAACAGCCCTGGCCGATTGGTGCGTCCTGATATGTGAAGTGGTCAGGCAACGGTTCCGGGTGGGGATTCGCCCAGTCTAGGCACGGCCCACCAAGGGGTCTAGGGGTATGAAGCCCCTTGTTTAGGGGAGCAATCCATGAGGGAAACCCCTATAGTGGCGTACGCTGCACCAACCGGTTCCGCTGCCCTGGAAACGGACGCTGCCGGCTGGTTTCCGAACACGTTCTACCGTTGAGGAGCACCCATGAAAACGCGCACCATTGGACAACTCACAGTGTCCGCCCTGGGCCTTGGCTGCATGGGCATGAGCGAGTTTTACGGCGACGGCGATGAGCAGGAGTCGATCGCCACCATCCACGAGTTCCTGGATGCCGGCGGCTCCCTGCTGGACACAGCGGACATGTACGGCCCCTTCACCAACGAAAAACTGGTGGGCCGCGCCATCGCCGGCCGCCGCGAAGAAGCGGTCCTGGCCACCAAGTTCGGAAACGAGCGCCGCGAAGACGGTTCCTGGGTGGGCATCAACGGCCGCCCCGAATACGTCAGGTCCGCCTGCGACGCCAGCCTCCAGCGCCTGGGCGTGGACCACATCGACCTGTACTACCAGCACCGGGTGGACAAGACCGTTCCCATCGAGGACACGGTTGGCGCCATGGCGGAACTGGTCCAGGCCGGAAAAGTCCGGCACCTAGGCTTGTCCGAAGCATCCGCCGCGACCATCCGGCGGGCCCACGCCGTGCACCCCATCACCGCCCTGCAAACCGAGTATTCGCTGTGGGAGCGGGAGCCTGAAACCAAGGTGTTTCCCGTGCTCGCGGAACTGGGCATCGGTTTTGTGCCCTACAGCCCGCTGGGCCGTGGGTTCCTCACCGGGCAGATCCGCAGCGTGGACGATTTCGCCGAGGACGACTTCCGCCGCCACTCCCCGCGTTTCCAGGGCGACAACTTCACCCGCAACCTGGAACTCGTGGACCGGGTCAGGGAGCTGGCCGACAAAAAACAGTGCACTCCCGGCCAGCTGGCCCTCGCCTGGCTGCTGGCGCAGGGGGAACATATCGTCCCCATCCCGGGCACCAAGAAACGTGAACGGCTGCGCGAGAACCTGGGCGCCGTGGACATCGAGCTCAGCCAGGACGAGCTTGAGCTGCTGGACCAGCTGGCACCGGCCGGAGCAACTGCCGGCGCCCGCTACCCCAACATGTCCACTATCGACACGTAAACGCACCAACGGCGCTAAGGAGAACCATGGCAATGAACGACGACGAAGCACGGGTGCTGGACCAGTGGAGCCACCGGCTGGCCCAGGCACTGCAGATCCTTGACCTCAACATGGACCAGGAGCTGCTCCTTGACCTGGCCCGCAAATCCTCCGAGAACGTCATCCATGCCGCCGCCCCCGTCACCACGTTCCTGGTGGGCTACGCGGCAGCGCTGGAGGCAGGCACGGGCAGCGCCGGGAACAGGGAAGCCGCTGGTGCAGCCATCGAGAAGGCTGCCAAGGTGGCGTTCCAGCTGATCGACGACGGCGCCCACGGCGGGCCGGCAGGCAGCGGGTGGGCGGACACCGGTCAATAGCCGGCGAGAACAGTCAGCCCGCGGCGGTGGGCTCGTCCTCCAGTACCTTCACCGGCTCCAGGCGGACGATGACCGCCTTGGACACGGGTGTCTGGCTGCCCTCGGCCACGCTGTCCAGCGGAACCAGGACATTGGCCTCGGGGTAGTACGCCGCGGCACAGCCCTTCGCGGACGGATAGGACACCACGCGGTAGTTCCAGAGGACCCGTTCCACGTTGTCCCTGTATACGCCACGGATGTCCACGCGCTGCCCGTCGGCCAGCCCCAGTTCGGCAAGGTCTGCCGGATTGACGAAAACCACTTCGCGGCCCTTCCTGATGCCACGGTAACGGTCGTTGTTGCCGTAGATGGTGGTGTTGAACTGGTCATGCGAGCGCATGCTCTGCAGGATCAGGGTGCCGGCGGGGCGTTCCACGTGCTCAAGTTCGTTGACCGTCAGGATGGCCTTGCCGGTGGGAGTGTGGAAAGTCCGTGAATCCCGCGGGCCGTTGGGCAGCACGAAGCCGCCGGCCTGCCGGATCTTGCGGTTGTAGTCCCCGCACCCGTTGACCACGCGGGAGATGTGGTCCCGGATGAGGTCGTAGTTCTTCTCGAAGCCGGCCCAGTCGGCGTTGATGGTGTCTCCCAGCGTCGCCTGGGCCAGCCGGCAGATGATCGCCACCTCGGACAGCAGGTTGGGTCCCACCGGTTCCACCGTGCCGTGGGAAGAGTGCACCGCGCAGACGGTGTCCTCCACTGAAACAAACTGCGGCCCGGTTTCCTGGCGGTCGATCTCCGTCCGGCCCAAGGTTGGCAGGATGAGCGCTTCAGCCCCGGTGACTCCATGCGAGTGATTGAGCTTGGTGGAGATCTGCACGGAAAGTTCGGTGTTCTCCATGGCGTTCTCGGCCGTTGAGGTGTCCGACATCGCGCCCACGAAGTTGCCGCCAAGCCCCACAAAGACCTTGATGCCACCGTCGCGCATCTGCCGGACGGTTTCCACGGCATCCGCGCCGTGTTCCCGGGGCGGTTCGAAGCTGAACTCCTTGCCCAGGGCGTCCAGGAAGGCAGGCGGCATCTGTTCCCAGATGCCCATGGTGCGGTCACCCTGGACGTTGCTGTGGCCGCGGATTGGGGAAGCCCCGGCGCCGGGTTTTCCGATGTTGCCGCGCAGCAGCAGGAGGTTGATGATCTCCTTGATGGTGGCGACGCCCTTTTTCTGCTGGGTTATGCCCATGGCCCAGGTGATGATGACCTTGTCCGCAGCCAGATAGCGGGCCGCCAGTTCATCGATTTCCCCGCTGCGCAGACCCGTGGCTTCGAGGACCGCGGCTTCGTCGAGGTTGGCCAGGTGCGCCCGGAGTTCAGCCAGCCCCTCGCAGTGTTCCTGGAGGAAGGCGTGGTCCAGGACGTTGCCCGGATTGGCATCCTCGGCATCCAGCACCCGTTTCGAAACGGCCTGCAACAGGGCCATGTCCCCGCCGATCCGCACCTGCAGGAACTGGTCGGCAATCTGGGTGCCGTGGCCGATGACGCCCTTGACCTTTTGCGGGTTCTTGTACCGCATCAGTCCGGCCTCGGGCAGCGGGTTGATGGCGACGATGTGGCCGCCGGCCTCCTTGGCTTCTTCCAGTGCCGTCAGCATGCGCGGGTGGTTGGTGCCCGGGTTCTGGCCCATGACGATGATCAGGTCGGCCTTGCCGAAGTCGTCGTAGGAGACGGTCGCTTTGCCCACGCCGATGGTCTGGCCCATGCCCCAGCCCGAGGACTCGTGGCACATGTTGGAACAGTCGGGCAGGTTGTTGGTGCCGTAGGCCCGGATGAACAACTGGTACAGGAAGGCGGCCTCGTTGGAGGTGCGGCCGCTGGTGTAGAACGTTGCCTGGTTGGGGTTGGGCAAGGACTTCAGCTTGTCCGCGATGATCGTGAAGGCATCCTCCCAACTGACCGGACGGTAGTGGTCCTCCCCCGCGGGCTTGTACACCGGTTCGGTGAGCCGGCCCTGCATCCCCAGCCAGTACTCGGTGCGCCGGCGCAGTTCGCTGACGGGATGCCCGGCCCAGAATTCGCTTCCGACCACCACAGGGGTGGCTTCCCAGGTGACCGCCTTGGCCCCGTTCTCACAGAATTCGAAGGTCTTGCGGTGGCCCGGGTCCGGCCACGCGCAGCTCATGCAGTCAAAGCCGTCCTTCTGGTTCAGCGCCAGCAGGGTCTTGCGCGAGCGCTCCACGCCCATGTGCTTGAGGGCAGGCTGCATCGAGTGGTAGACGCCGGGCACGCCGGCAGCCCAGGTCTTGGGATGGCCGCTCACCTCAAGTTCGGATTCGTCGGGTTCTTCGACCTTCGGGTTTTCGCGCGCCACGTTGGGTTCTCCTTGCTTGCCGGTCCCAGATGCGCCTGCTGCCCAGCCGTTTCGGTAATTTCCACAGTTGTTGAGGCTGCCCCTGAAGTCAAGGACGGCCGCCGGCCGGCAGGCCCGTGGGCTGACACCCTGTCCGGCCTGCTTTTCCACATACGCCCGAAGGTTTACGACGGCGGCGCGGGGCTGGCGTAGGGTGGTTCCTACGGCTGAAGCAAGCGGCCGCAGTTTTCTTCTGTGCGGAGCCGCTTTCCATGGCCGACGAACCAGCCCTCCGGGCCCTTGCTGAATCACCCTTCTCGCTGCCCCACCTGCGGGACGGCCAATTGGCTGGCATGGCAGCCCTTGCGGACGGCCGCGACGTCCTGGCCGTGATGCCCACCGGATATGGCAAATCCGCCATCTACCAGGTCGCCGCCCTGCACCTGCACAGGACCACCGGACGTCCCGCCGTCGTGGTTTCACCGCTCATTGCCCTGCAGGAGGACCAGTTGGACGGCCTGGCCCAGGCGCTCGGGCCGGATGCCGCTGTGGCCATCAACTCCTCGCACAGAGACGCCGAAGTCGAGGCTTCATGGCAGGCCGCCGAGGATGGCCAGGCCGTGTTCCTGTTCCTCGCCCCCGAACAGCTGGCCAAGCAGTCAACCGTGGACCGGATCAAAGCCCTAAACATCTCCCTCTTCGTGGTGGACGAGGCCCACTGCGTTTCCTCCTGGGGCCACGATTTCCGACCTGACTACCTCGCCCTCGGCAATGTCCGGGAACAGCTGGGCAATCCGCCCGTGGCTGCCTTGACCGCTACGGCCTCCCCGCCGGTCAGGGACGAGATCGTGGAGCGGCTGGGCATGAACCAGCCACTGGTCCTGGTCCATGGCTTCGACCGGCCCAACATCAGCCTCGATGTGGTCCGCCACCATGAGGACAAGGGCAAGCGCAAGGCCGTCCTTGAGCAGGTGGCGGAGCTGGCTGGGAAGGGTCGAGGCCTGCTGTATGCGGCCACCCGGAAGGACACGGAGAAATACGCGGCCAAGCTTGTCAAGGAGGGGCTGCGCGCGGAGGCTTACCATGCCGGCCGTTCCGCGAGGGACCGGGAACACATCCATGAGCTGTTCCTGGCTGACCAGCTGGACGTCGTGGTTGCCACCACGGCGTTCGGCATGGGCATCGACAAGCCGAACGTCCGGTTCGTGGTGCATGCCGACATTCCGGAGTCGCTGGACTCCTACTACCAGGAGATCGGACGGGCAGGCAGGGATGGCGAACCCGCATCCGCCGTGCTGCATTACCGCTCCGAGGACCTCGGCCTGCGGAAGTTCTTCGGCACCCACTCCCCCGACACCGGTTCCCTCCTGGCCGTGCTGAAGATCCTCAAGGCCGCCAAGGCTCCCGCGCCGAAGGCGTCCCTGGCCGAGCTCACCGGGTTACCCGCCCGCCGCATCACGGGACTCATCAACCAGCTGGAAGAGGTTGGCGCCGTCAGCACAGGCAAGCGGGGCATCCGGCTGACCTCCAAAGCCAAGCTGCCCGCCCTGGTGGACGACGCCGTCGAACTCGCCGAAGCCCGGCAGCGCGTGGACCAGTCCCGGCTGACCATGATGCGTGCGTACGCGGAGACGGACGGCTGCCGGCGGCAGTTCCTGCTGGGCTACTTCGGCGAGGACCTGCCGGAGCCGTGCGGAAACTGCGACGGGTGCGCTGCTGCCGCTTCGGGGGACGCGGGGCAGCCGGACAAGGGGAAGGCGGGAAAGAAGTCCCACGCCAAGCAAAAGCAGGGGAAGAAACAGCCGGGCAAGGCGTCCGACGGCGGCGGGCCGGCTTCCGCCGCCGCCGAGCCTTTCCCGCTGCAGTCCGCGGTGGTGCACAAGGAGTGGGGGCCCGGCCTGGTGATGCGGCACGAGGACGACGTCATCACGGTGCTCTTTGAACAGGAGGGGTACAAGACGCTGTCCCGGACCGCCGTCATGGAGCACGAACTCCTGAAGCCCGCTTAGGTAGGCTGGAGGGACCCTCCGACGAAAGGCCCGCCGCGTGGAAGTATCTGCTTATATCTGGACCCTGACCATTGCGGGAATCGTGGGGCTGCTGGCCTTCGACTTCTTCTTCCACGTCCGTAAGGCCCACACGCCCTCCCTCAAGGAATCCGCCACCTGGTCCGCGATCTACGTGGGAATTGCCGTGCTGTTCGGGCTGGCCGTACTGGTGTTCGGCGGACCCGACATGGGGACGGAATATTTTGCCGGCTACGTGACGGAGAAGGCGTTGTCAGTGGACAACCTCTTCGTCTTCCTCATCATCATGGCCAGTTTCAAGGTGCCCCGCGCGGACCAGCAAAAGGTGCTGCTGTTCGGCATCGTGTTCTCCCTGATCGCCCGCACGGCGTTCATCTTCCTGGGCGCGGCACTGATCAACAGTTTTGCCTGGGTGTTCTACATCTTCGGGCTCATCCTGCTGCTCACCGCCGGCAACCTGCTCAAACCCGACAGCCACGACGACGACTCCGAAGGCCTGGTGGTCCGGCTTGCCAGGAAGCTCCTGCCGGCGTCGCAACACTACGACGGCGACAAACTCTTCACAGTGGAGAACGGCAAGCGGGTCCTGACGCCGATGCTGCTGGTGATGGTGGCCATCGGCGGCACGGACATCCTGTTCGCCCTGGATTCAATTCCGGCCATCTTCGGCCTCACCCAGAACGTGTTCATCGTGTTCACCGCCACCGCGTTCTCGCTGATGGGCCTGCGCCAGCTGTTCTTCCTGATTGACGGCCTGCTGGACCGGCTGATCTTCCTTTCGTACGGCCTGGCGGTCATCCTGGGTTTCATCGGCGTGAAGCTCATCCTGCACGCCCTGCACGAGAACACCCTTCCCTTCATCAACGACGGCAAGCACGTCAACGTGGTGGAGGTCAGCACCGTTGTCTCGCTGGGCGTCATCCTGGGTGTCCTGGTGGTGACCATCCTGGCGTCCATCTTCAGCCCCAAGGGCAAGGCCAAGAACGCGGTGTCCGGGGCGCGGCGCCACGCCACGGAATACATGGACCTCAACTACGAGACGGACATGGCCGAACGCGACAAGATCTTCGCCAAGATGTGCCGCGAAGAAAACCAGATCCGCAAGCTTCCCGAGAAGTACAAGCGGCTGGTCCGCAACGAAACCGAGTTCATGGAGCTGCTGCGCAACGCCCACGCGGAGCACGACAAAGCCCAGGTCCGGGCTGCCGCAGCCGAGAGCTGACGCCCGGCCGGCTTGCGGGGTGGATTACCGGCCCAGCGCGGCCGCCCCGCTGGCCAGGCTGGTGATCCGCGCCCAGTCCTTGGCCGCGACGGCGTCCGCCGGAGTGAGCCAGCTGCCGCCCACGCAGGCCACATTCGGCAGCCGAAGGTAATCCGGGGCGGTGGCCAGGCTGATGCCGCCGGTGGGGCAGAACTGCACGTGCGGGAGGGGCGCCCCGATGGCCGCCAGATA
The DNA here is from genome assembly GCF_019977375.1 of Arthrobacter sp. NicSoilB11. NCBI lineage: Bacteria > Bacillati > Actinomycetota > Actinomycetes > Micrococcales > Micrococcaceae > Arthrobacter > Arthrobacter sp. NicSoilB11. Next base: position 983,927 of record NZ_AP024657.1, on the reverse strand, counting down.
GGACGGACCGCCTGCAGGCCCGGCGGGGAAGAACTTCATCGCATCCAATCCGGCTTCCAGGACGGCCATTACCTCGCCCACGGTGGCGACGCCGGGCAGCACCGGGACGTCCAGGGACAGCATGTGCTTGAGCAGGGCCGGGGTGACACCGGGGCTGACCAGGAATGTGGCACCCGCCTGGACGGCGGCGTCGGCCTGGCCCGGCGTGAGGATGGTGCCGGCGCCCACCAGGATGTCCGGCACCTCCTCGGCGATCAGCTTCAGCGAGGTCAGCGCGGAGTCGGTGCGCAGCGTCAGCTCGATGATCTTCACGCCGCCGTCCACCAGGGCACGGGCCAGGGGCACCGCATCCTGGGGGTCGTCGATGGTGACCACCGGGATGACAGGTGAAACGCCAAGGACGCCTGATGCGTCAGCCATGGTTGATCTCATTTCCCAGGCCGTCCGGCCCGTTGGTTTCGATGATGCGGTACCAGTGCAGGAGCAGGTTGCGGAAGCCGCCATGTTCCGCCAGGTCCTGGTCAAAAACGGGCCGGAAGCCCAGCAGTGCAGGCACCACGCTGTCGGCGTCCCTGGCGGCCGGCAGTGTTGCGTTCAGCTCCGAGGCCAGCGGATCGTTGAGGTCGGTTTCCAGGGTGGTGGCCACATGGTGCATCCACGCGGCAATGGCGAGCGCAGCCCAGCGGGGTTCGCGGCCGGCGTCGAGCGTTCCCCTCATGGTGGGCAGCAGGCGCAGCCCTATCTTCTGGGAACCGTCGCTGCCCACTTTCGCGGTGGTGTGGCCCAGGGCGGGGTTGGCGAAGCGGCGGAGCACCTCGTCGCAGTACTGCTCCCCGCCCAGCCCGGCCGGGAGGGTGATGGTGGGCAGCGCTTCCTGGAGCATCATGCGCCGGCAGGCGGTATGGAACGCGTCCACGGCCACGGCGTCGCTGATGGTTTCCTTGCCCGCGGCGAGCCCCAGATAGGCCAGCATCGAATGGCTGGCGTTCAGCAGCCTCAGCTTGGCTGCCTCCCACGCGGCGACGTCGGTGCTGAACACCGCCCCGGCATCCTCCCAGCGCGGCCTGCCGGCGGCGAAATTGTCCTCAATCACCCATTGCTTGAAGGGTTCGGCCACCACGGCGGCTTCGTCCCGAAGGCCAAGTTCACGTTCGACGCCGGCCAGGTCGCCTGGCGTGCTGGCCGGCACCATCCGGTCGACCATGGTGCTGGGGAAGGTTGCGTTTCCTGCCAACCAGACCAGCAGGGGTTCGCTTTCAGGTGCGGGCAGGGCGGCCGCGAAATTCCGGACCAGGGTTCCGGTCAGTTCGCCGTTGCCGGGCAGGTTGTCGCAGGACACCACGGTGATGGCTCCGGCACCCGTGAGTGGCCGTTGCTGCAGGCCACGGACAATTTGCCCGATGGCGGTACGCGGCGGGCGTCCCGAGAGGTCCGCCTGGACTTCCGGGTCCTGCAGGTCAAGGGTGCGGGTTTTCGGATCGAACCGGTATCCCTTTTCCGTGATGGTGAGGGTGACGATCTTTGTGGCCGGTGCGGCGATCCGCTCGACCACCAGTTCGGGGTTGTCGCGCCCGGATATGGCGTCGACGATGCTGGAGACCACACGCAGCGGGGCGGCGTTGCCTCCCCGTTCTGCCACGGTGAACAAGCCATCCTGGGGCGCCAGTTGCCGGGCCACGGTGCTGGAACGCTGGGTGACCCCGATGATCCCCCACTCGAAGTCGCCGGCGGCAAGCATTGCGTCTTCCGTGAAGACCGCGGTGTGGGCGCGGGCGAAGGCTCCCAGGCCCAGGTGGACGATGCCGGGCTGCAGTTTGTCCCGCTTGATGCCGGCGTGGTGTCCGCTGGTTGCCAGGGAAGATGTAGTCAGGCGTTCGATGGCTGCGCTCCTTCGGAGAAGTTCCCGGAGGCGTGCGCCCTGGTCTGTTCGAATGTGGGGATGAAACCGGTACCGCCCTTGCCGCCCACCACCAGCGACGATGCGGCAGCCCCGAAACGTGCCGCCGTCGGGAAGTCGTCGCCCAGCACCAGACGCGCGGTGAGCGTCCCAACGAACGCGTCCCCGGCACCGGTCTGGTCCACCACGGCGGGGGCGGGAACCGCCGGCACCCACGCAGAGCCGGCACCTTGGGCGGCGTCGCCGCTCCATTCGAGCTGGACCCCTTCCGCCCCACAGGTGACGGCAACGTTGGCGGTACCCAGCGAGCGCAGCTTGGCCGCGGCCTCCTGCGGAGAGGCAACGCCCAGCAGGGCATCCGTCTCGCCGGGGAATGACGGCGTGACCAGGAAGGCCTGCGGCGCCAGGGCGGTGAGTGCCGCCGTCGCCTCTTCCACGGTGGTGAGGCGGGGGCGGTAATTGGGATCGTAGACAAAGCGTGTGGCCAGGCCGGCAGCTTTGACGACGGCGGCGCGCGACGTTGGTGAAATGGCGCAGGCGATGCCGCCCGCCACCAGGGCCCCGGCTGCCGCGACAACTTCGGGATCGACGTCCTCCGGGCCCAGGGTGGAACCCACGCTGCCGCTGCGGGCGTAGGAGAACTCGCGTTCGCCGGCAGGATCGCTGTGGACGAGGTAAACGCCCTGCTGGCCGCGCCGGAACTTTAGAAGGTCGGTCGAAACGCCCAGTTCGGCGATACGGGCGGCAATGGCGTGGCCCAATTCGTCATCGGTCAGCACGGACAACAGGCCTACCGTGGCGCCTGCGGCGGCGGCGGAGGCTGCGACGTTGAGGGCGTCGCCGGAGATGCCAAGCTGCGCGGGAACGCCGTGGGCAAAGGGAAGGTCGGTGGCGACTTCGACGAGGATCTCCCCCATCACCACCACGTCAAAGGGTTGGTGGGCTGCAGTGTTCACCAGTCGTGCACCGATCCGTCCAGGCGCCGGTTCACCGGCAGGTACTTGGGGTCGAAGGGGAAGCGTACGGCGGCTTCCTCATTGAACTCTACGCCGATGCCGGGAGCGTCCCCGGGGTGCATGTAGCCGTCGCTGAAGGTGTAGGAGGTGGTGAAGACTTCCCCGGCGGGGTCGCGGTGGCCCATGTATTCCTGGATGCCGAAGTTGGGGATGCTCATGTCAACGTGCAGTGCGGCTGCGAACGAGGCCGGCGACAGATCACCTGCGCCGTGCGAGCCCGAGCGCACGCCGTAGAGGTCTGCGAGGGAGAAGATGCGGCGCAGGTGCGTGATGCCGCCGGCGTGCGAGACGGAGGTGCGGATGTAGTCGATCAGGCGTTCGGTGATGAGCTGCTGGCAGTCCCAGATCGAGTTGAGCACCTCACCCACGGCGACGGGGGTGGTGGTGTGCTGGCGGATCAGGCGGAATGCCGACTGGTCTTCAGCCGGCGTCGGGTCCTCGATCCAAAACGGCCGGTACTGCTCAAGGGAGGCGCCAAGCCGGCCTGCTTCGATGGGCGTGAGCCGGTGATGGACATCGTGCAGGACGTGGACGCCGTAGCCGAACTCCCCTCGGACGTGGGCCATCATTTTCGGTGCGAAGTCCAGGTAGGCGGTGGTCTCCCAGGTGTCTTCCTGGGGCACGTTGCCGCTGGCCGGCTCGTAGAGTCTGCCGTCCACGGGGGCGATCCCGTAGGTCTTGTCCAGGCCGGGCACGGCTGCCTGGGCGCGGATGGCCTTGTAGCCAAGGTCCAGGTGATGCTGGAAGTCTGCGCTGAGGTCCTCAAGGGTGGTGCCGCTGGCGTGTCCGTAGACCATCACGCCCTCGCGGGCCGCGCCGCCCAGGAGTTCATAGACCGGCATGCCGGCCGCCTTGCCCTTGATGTCCCAGAGTGCGACGTCGATGGCTGCGATGGCCGTCATGGTCACCGGGCCGCGGCGCCAGTAGGCGCCCTTGTAGAAGTACTGCCAGGCATCCTCGATGCGGCGGGCATCGCGGCCGATGAGCAACGGGCAGAGGTGCTCGGAGAGATAGGAGGCTACAGCCAGCTCGCGACCGTTCAAAGTGGCGTCGCCGATGCCGGTGATGCCGTCCTCGGTTTCAATTACGAGCGTGACGTAGTTCCGTCCGGGCGACGAAACCACAACCCGTGCGTCGGTGATCTTCACTGGGAGTCCTTCTCATGGTGGTATGCAATGTTCGGTGGCGGTAAGTGCCCGCTGTGAGGGTTCAGAACGGGCACTTACCGCTGTTTTGGTGGGGGTGGGTGTCAGTCCGAGCTGAGGCGGAGCATGACCTTGCTGCTGCCGGCCGCGGGGTCCGCGGCCGTTTGCATGGCTTGCGCCGCGTCCTCGATGGCGAACTTGTGGGTGATGATGGGCGAGACGTCCAGGCCGTCCTTCATGGCCTGCAAGGCATCGGTGATTTCATCCACGAACCTGTAGGACCCTATCCAGGTGATTTCCCGGGTGACCAGGTCCCCCAGCGCGGAGGCCGCAGGGGTGCCGGGCAGGTTGCCCACCTGGACGACGGTGCCGCCGCGGGCCGTGGCGTGCAGGACTCCGCCCAAAACGGCAGGGATCCCGGTGGCCTCGAAGACGAGCTCCATGTCCGTGGGGAGCGCAGTGTCCGAGACGTTCAGTACCTCGTCTGCGCCCATGGCCTTGGCAATCCGCAGGGACGCGTCGCTGATGTCGGTGGCAATCACGGTCCGGGCTCCGGCGTACTTGGCGGCCGCCGTGACCAGCGACCCGATGGGCCCGGCACCGTTGACCAGCACGTCCCGGCCTTGCAGGCTGCCGGCGCGGCTGACGGCATGCATGGCGACGGCGAGCGGCTCCGCCAGTGCCCCACGGAGGGTGTCCACCCCGTCCGGAAGCGGCCGGACCTGGAATGCCTTGGCGAGTTTCCGTTCGCTGAACCCACCGTCGGTGTGGGGGTCGAACGCCGCCGAGCCGAAGTAGCGGATCTGCGGGTAGAGGTTGGTCCTGCCCCGGAGCCGCTCCGGCAGCGCGCCGTCCCCCACCAGTTCGGCGGGATGCACCGTGACGGGCTGGCCCACTTCGAGATGTTCGACGCCGGCGCCCAGCTTGGCGATCCGGCCCGCCACCTCGTGCCCCAGGACGAGCGGTGACTTCAGCGCCGCGGTACCCGACGCTCCGTGGCGCCAGTACGAAAGGTCGCTGCCGCAAATGCCGCCCCATTCGACGTCGAGCACTACCTCTCCGGGCCCGGCGACGGGCTCGGGCCGGTCATCGATGCGGAGGTCGTTGGCACCGTGGACGACGACTGCCTTCATACTGCGTCCTCCAGGCGGACCATGTCGCGGCCGCGGACCTCGGGGCCAACAGCTGCGGAGACCAGGGTGATCAGCGAGTAGCCGATGACCATGGCGGCGAGCGGCCACCAGTGTCCGGTGACTGCGGTAAGCGTTGCCGCCAGCAGCGGGCCGATGGCTGTGGCCAGGATGCCGCCGATCTCCTTGGCGAGCGCCAGTTGCGTGAAGCGGGTGCGGGCACCGAAGAACTCGGCCATGGTGACGCTTTCCATCGCGAAGAGGCTCAGCACGCCCAGGTTCAGGCCGATGACCATGGCGATGGTGATAAGCGCCGAATTGCCGCTGGTGATCATGAGCATCATCGGGATGGCGTAGAGGGCAGTGAGGGCGCTGAGCACCAGGTACAGGGGGCGGCGGCCGAAGCGGTCACCAAGGAGGCCAATCAAGGGGATGGTGACGAAGCCGAGGATCGAGCCGTACATGATCGCGTTGGTGCCCACGCTCTTGTCCGTCATCAGGACGGTGGCCAGGTAGCCCACCAGGAAGGTCTGCACCAGTCCGGAGTTGCCGGCCTGGCCAAAGCGCAGGCCCAGTGCGATCAGGAACGCCTTGCCCTTCTTCTGGTGCAGGGCAGCTTCGATGGTGCTGGTTCCCGCGAGTTCGGGGGCCTTTGCGGCTGCGCTCTTGATCTTGTCCTTGGTGAGTGCCACGCCGTCAACCACGTCGGCACGCTGTTCGAAGACCGGGCTTTCCTTGATGGAGCGGCGGATCCAGACGGCGAACAGCATGATCACGAAGCTGGCAAGGAACGGGACGCGCCAGCCCCAGCTCAGCAGGTCCTCCTGCGAAAGGGAACTGACCAGGATGGCCCACAATGCCGAGGCGCCCAGGGTTCCGGAGTTGGTGCCCAGGCAGACCAGGGAAGAGATGATGCCGCGTCGGCGAGCCGAAGCGAACTCCGCCAGCATCACCGTGGCACCCGCGATTTCCGCGCCGGCCCCGAAACCCTGGATGAGGCGCAGGGCCACCAGGAGGATGGGTGCCCAGATGCCCACCATGGCGTAGGTGGGAAGTACGCCGATCAGGGTGGTGGAGGCACCCATCAGGGCGATGGTGATGTACAGGACCTTCTTGCGGCCGATGCGGTCGCCCATGCGGCCGAAGTAGACAGCACCGAAGAGGCGGGCAACGTACCCCACGCCGTAGGTGGCCATCGCGGCGATCAGGCCGATGACGGGGCTGACGTCCGGGAAGAAGATCTTGTTGAAGACGATGGCGGCTGCCAGGGAGTACAGCTGGAAGTCCATGAATTCCATGGCCGTGCCAAGCCAGCCGGAGACGGCCACCTTTGCGAGGTCGCGGGTGTTCCGGGCTTCAACCTTGCTGCTGGTAGGCGGTGCAATGCTTTCGGTCATCAGTTGCTCCTTTGCAGGTGATGCTGTCTAGGGGGAGGAAAAACGTTGAAGGGGATTGAACAGCGGAAAGCTGTGGACTGCCCGGCCGGGCCCCTCGGATGGGCATCAGTGAACCGGCAGCACTTCGATTTCTACTACCATACAAGCACTACCATTCTAGTGTGTCAACGGGCTAGACTAATGGCATGGCAACGGACAAAAGAGGTGCTTCCCCCCGGCTTTCGGTGCGCGACCAAACCCTCGAGACGCTCCGCAGCAGGATCATCTCGCTGCAACTCCCGCCGGGCGAGCCCCTATCCGAGAACGAGCTGGCGCAGGAGCTGGGCGTCAGCCGCACGCCGGTACGCGAGAGCCTCATCCTGCTCCGCGAGGAAGGACTGGTGCAGGTCTTTCCCCAGATCGGCTCGTTCGTCTCGCTGGTGGACCTGGCGCGGGTCTCCGAAGCGCAGTTCATCCGCGAAGCCATCGAGTGCGCGTCGCTCCGGGATCTCGCCGTGGACGCGGAAGGCATCGGCGTCCTGCGGGGTATTCTCAAGGCGCAGTCGGATGCTGACGCCAGCGGCGACGTGGAGGAATTCTTCCGGCTGGACGAGGATTTCCACCGGGAACTCCTGCGCCTGGCCGGACACGAATCCGCCTGGAGTGCGGTCAACTCCGCCAAGGCACACCTGGACCGGGCGCGACGGATGAGCCTGCTGGACACCCGGCCCGTTTCCACCTTGATCGAGCAGCACACGGCCGTGGTGGACGCACTGGAAGCCAACGACCTTTCCGATGCGGACAGCAGCCTGCGCCTTCACCTTCGCGCCGTCTTCGAGGACGTCCAGCGCATCCAGGAATCCACCCCGGAGCTGTTCTCCGACGCCGCCGCCCGGCGTCCTTCACGGCGGAGCGTTGCCCGCCTGACTTAAGTCACCCAAGGTGTGCGGCCGACGACGGCGGGAAGTCCCGCCGTCGCGCGCGCCCTGGTCAGGCTGGCTGATCAGGAGCTAATCAGGAAGGCATGCCTCCATCGAGCCGTAGTGCAAGTGCGCACCGCCTTGGACGAATTGCCCGAAATTGGGTGCGTCTTCGTCATCAGCCAGGTCCTTGAAGTAGTTCACGTCAAGCTCCCCTGCCTGCGCCTGGGTGGAAACAATAATTCCGACGCAACTGGCGGCGTCGTTGGTTGCCTGGGCCGGAGCGGCGCTCCCAGCGAGGATGGACAGCCCGGCGAGGCTGAAGATGGCAGCGCGGCGAAGAAGGACAGTCATGACTGGAACCGTTTCTGGGATATGGGATTTCCGTTAGCTGCCGGCGGCGGCCAAGGCCCGCAGCAGCCGATAGGGCCGGTTGGTTGCCCCCAGATCGCAGACCCAAACGCGGCGCCGGAGTTGGATGGGCGCCTTCTTCATCTCCCGGCCAGGCGCTTGTGGCGGCTGCCCGCACTGAAAGGGTACTGCTGCGGGACTCCGGCGTCCACGGAAATTCCAACCACCCAAATGGGCTAACCAATTACCCACGGTGCCTGTTTGTCAGTCCCTCTTGCTAGGTTTGATTCCAGGCCAGGGAAACCGTCTCCGGGCCCGCAAACAGTTGGGGAGGCCCCGTGTTTCTGCTGGACGCTGCCGGTCATCATGCCGGATCCGCTGCGCCGCCGGACCTGGTCTTCTCCGCCAGCGACCTTGTGGCAGCTTCCGAGTGTGAGTACCGCACGCTGCGAATCCTGGACGAAAAGCTGGGGCGTACTCCCAAGGCAGAGTTCCCGGTCGATGAGATGCAGAAGCGCGCCGGCGAACTGGGCGACCGGCATGAACAGACCGTGCTGGCCAGCCTGGTGGCCAAGTACGGCCAATGGGACGCGGGCCGCGGGTCCGGCGTCTACTCACTGGACCGCGGCCAAAACCTCCGGGGCGAGCTTCAGGCGAAACACGCAGAGACCGAACTTGCCCTGCGGTCCGGGGCGGACGTCGTGTTCCAGGCCACCTTCTTCGACGGCGAGTTCCTTGGTTACGCGGATTTCCTGGTCAATGAGGCGGCAGGCACCGGGAACCCCGGCCGGTACGAGGTCTGGGACACCAAACTTGCCCGGCACGCCAAGGTGGGGGCCCTGCTGCAGCTGGCTGCCTACGGCGACCAGCTCCTCGGGATGGGGCTGGATCCCTCCCCCGCCGTCACGCTGGTCCTCGGCACCCGCGTCGGCGACGATTGGCTGCGGAGCAGCCATTCCCTGCCGGACCTGCTGCCCGTTTTCCGTGAACGACGGCGGCGCTTCCGCCAACTCACAGCCACCCACCGGGCGGCCGATGGTCCCGTCCAGTGGCAGCAGCCCGGCGTCGTGCATTGCGGGCGCTGCGACTACTGCGCCGAGCAGGTGAAGTTGCACAGGGATCTGCTGATGGTGGCGGGCATGTCCGTGGTCCAGCGACGGAAACTTCATGCTGCGAAGATCACCAGCATCGATGAACTGGCAGCCATGCCGGCCGGCGAAGCCAGGAACTCCGTGGCCCGGCTCCGCGCCCAGGCGAGGATGCAGCTGGGCCTGGACCAGCCCGCAGGCTCGAGGACATTTACCAAGGATGGCCAGCCGCACACGGTCTCCTACACGGTCCTTCCGGACAACACCATCGGATCGCTGCCCGCCCCCAGTGCCGGGGACATCTTCTTCGACTTCGAGGGCGATCCGCTGTGGCAGGACCCGGCCACCGGCGCGTGGGGCATTGAGTACCTCTTTGGCGTCATCGAGGCCCCGGTGCCTGGTGCGGAAGGCGATCCCGTCTTCCGCCCGTTCTGGGCGCACTCCCGTTCCGGGGAGCGCCGCGCCTTCCTGGACTTCCTGGACTACGTGGAAAAGCGGCGTGCCCGGTACCCGGACATGCACGTTTACCACTACGCCCCGTACGAAAAGACCGCGCTGCGGAACCTTTCGCTTGCGCACCAGGCGGGCGAGGACACGGTGGATGACTGGCTCCGGCAGGGGCTGCTGGTGGACCTGTACGCCACGGTGCGGCATTCCCTTCGGATCTCGGAGGCGTCGTACTCCATCAAGAAGCTTGAACCGCTGTACATGGGAGACAACCTCCGGTCCGGGGACGTCAAGGACGCCGGCGCTTCGGTGGTGGCCTACGCCGCCTATTGTGCCGCCCGCGATGAAGGGCGGCAGGACGAGGCCGACACCATCCTGGCGTCGATTTCCGACTACAACCGGTACGACTGCCTCTCCACCCTTCGGCTGCGTGACTGGTTGCTTCGAATCGCTTCCGTGGCCCGTGCGGACGCCCAAGCGTCAGGGGACGCCCCTGCGGCGGCTGCTTTGACCGTTGCTCCCCCGACAGATCCCGCAGTCGACGGACGCCAGGATGCACAGGACGAAACCGCCGAAGAACGTCGGCTCCGCGAGTATCTTGCCGGCCTGCCGGACAACCGCCCGTGGACTGACGACGAGCGTGCCATCGCCATGGTTGCGGCAGCCACCGGATATCACCGGCGTGAGCGCAAGCAGTTCTGGTGGCAACACTTCGACCGGGTCGAGGCGCCGCTGGAAAACTGGTCCGACCAACGCAACGTGTTCGTTGTATCGTCAGCGGAAGTCGTCTCGGACTGGGCGTTGGCCAAGCCCCGGGAACGGATGCAAACCCGCGTCCTGAAGCTCCGAGGCACCATGACGGAGGGCTCCGATTTCCGCGCCGACTCCAACTGGTGCCGGCTGTACGACGCCCCGGGACCTGATGGCATGACCGCCCCGGACGCTGCCCCGGGGACCAGGGCCTACTCCTTCGGGACCAGGATCAGCGAACTGGAGCCGGCACCGGACAGCCCGGAACACTTCGTGACCATTGCCGAGCGGGAGACCGGGAAAGTTCGCGCCTATCCGCACCTTCCGGTGGCACTCACGGAGGACCAGCCCCTGGCCACCGCCAGCATTGAAGCAGCCATCGCGGACATCGCCAGCGCTGTCGGGGCTTCGGTGCCGTCCCTCCCCGCGCAACCGGGCCTGGACATCCTGCGCAAGTTGCCGCCGCGGTTCCACTCGCTGCCAGGGCCGGCGGACGTCCGGCATGGCGACGATGGTTCAGCCGATTACGCGCCGGCCATCACCGAATCTTTGCGGGACCTGGACCACTCCTATCTGGCCGTCCAGGGTCCGCCAGGGACAGGCAAAACCTACGTTGGTGCCCATGTCATCGGCAGGCTGGTGGCCGAGGGCTGGAAGGTCGGGGTGGTTGCCCAGTCCCACAACGTGGTGGAAAACCTGCTCTGCCGGGCAATCGAAACCGGCGGAGTGGACCCCCAGGTGGTGGGCAAGAAACTGGCCGCACCCCATCCTGTCCCCTGGAACCTCACCTCAGAAGGCGACGTGTCCCGCCTGCTGGCATCCCCGGGCGGATGCCTGGTGGGCGGCACCGCCTGGACCATGACCGGCAAGGAAGTCCCCGCCGGGTCCCTCGATCTCCTGGTCATTGACGAGGCCGGGCAGTTCTCGCTGGCCAACACCCTGGCGGTCAGCGTCGCGGGTACGCGGCTGCTCCTGCTTGGCGATCCCCAGCAGCTCCCGCAAGTCACCCAGGGCGCGCACCCGGAACCAGTGGACCAGTCCGCGCTTGGCTGGCTCGCGGCCGGCCACGCCACCCTTCCCGTAAGCCTGGGCTACTTCCTCGCCGATACCTGGCGGATGCATCCGGACCTGTGCCGGGCAGTGTCGAACCTCAGCTACGAGGGAAGGCTGGCATCGGCTCCGGCCGCGTCCCTTCGCGAACTGGAGGTCCTGGCGCCCGGGGTGGAGACGGTGTTCGTCAACCACACCGGCAACGCCACCGCGTCAAAAGAAGAAGCTGCAGAAGTGGTAAGCCAGGCCCGCCGGCACCTTGGCCTGAAATGGACCTGCGGCCCGGAGACCGAATCCCGCCCCCTCGGGCAGCAGGACCTGCTGGTGGTGGCCGCCTACAACGCCCAGGTCCACCTGATCCGCAGGCACCTGGCGGAGGCCGGACTGCCCGATGTCCGGGTGGGCACCGTGGACAAGTTCCAGGGCCAGGAAGCTCCCGTGGTGCTGGTCTCCATGGCATGCTCGGCCGTGTCAGAGGCTCCGCGGGGAGCGGAGTTCCTGCTCAACCGGAACCGCATCAACGTGGCGGTGTCCCGCGGCCAGTGGCGCGCGGTCATCATCCGTTCCCCCGACCTCACCAGCTACATGCCGCACAAGCCCGCGGGGCTGGAGGAACTCGGGGCCTTCATCGGGCTTAGTCCGCGGGATTAGCGCGGGACAGGCCCCCTGACGGCGCCGCGGGAACGTCGCTGCCGCGGGAGCGACTCAGTGCGCCCGGAAGCCCCGGAATTGACCGGAGGCTTCGGACATCGATGCCTCCACGTTGTCCACCCGGCCCGGCGTGCGGCCGGATTTGAGCCACTCCAGGAGCTGGCGCACCTTCGGCTCGGGCCCCTCGGCCACCACGGAAACCGAACCGTCGTCGAGGTTCTTCACTTCGCCGGAAAGTCCAAGGTCCTCAGCCTGGCCCATGGTCCGGAAGCGGAAGCCCACAGCCTGCACCATGCCGGACACGCGCGCGTCCAGCCGGATATTGGCCTGCGCCGGGTTTTCCTGCGCGGGCCCTGCGTGCCTACCCATGGTGGACCTCCTCGTCCGCAGCTTGCCGTCCCGGCCGGGCCGCGCTACCTGTCACCGTTGTTTGGAAACGACAGTCAGCGCGGCCCGGCCGGGCGGATGCATCCCTTAGTTGATGGTGATGTCGCGGGTGGCGTGGTTGTAGCGGATGGTCACCTTGCCGCCGGCGTGGTGCAACTCGTGGTTGGGACCGTCGAACGTGCCGAAGGCACCGTAGTTCTCAGTCCAGGATCGGTTGAGGGCGATCTTGAAGGTGTAGAACCCGGCGGGAAGCTCGGCGCTCTTCTTCCACAGCTGGTCCAGGAAATCGAATTCCATCTGCGCTTCGTCGTACTGCGGTGCCCAGTTCTCCGGGGCACCCAGGATGGTGTTGAAGTCACCAGCCAAGGCCACAGCTTCGGGCTGCGGAAGGGTTTCAACGTCCGGGCCCTCGAACGGCTCGGTGGCGGCGGAGGTCTCGGCAGCGGGGGTTGCTGCTGCTGCCTTGTCCTTGGCCGAAGCCTTGCCCTTGCGTACTGCCTTCACTACGGGTTCGACGGCGTCTTCGATCGCCTTGGCTGCCTTGCCCACCGCCGAGGCGGCCTTCTTCGCGGGAGCCTTCCTGGCGGTCTTCTTCGGAGCCTCCTCCTTGGCCGGAACCTCCAGCGTCGCCGCGGCGGCGGAGACCGGGCGGACAAAGCCTTCGGGAGCCGTGGGAACGGGAGTATCGGCAGGGACGGGAGTGCCGGCGTCGAGCGCTGCGGCGAAGGAATCAGCGTCGGGGAAGGCGACGGTAGCGCGCATGCCGTCCTCGGTGATGGTCCAGCCCGAGCGGCCCTTGATCAGCCAGCCGGCCTTGACCAGCTTGGCGGTGGCGGAGGTGAGGGTCTTGTGGCCGCGCGGGATTCCGCCGCTGAGAAGTTCTGCCTCATGCTCGTTGAACGGCACGCGGGCAGTTGCTTCCGCCAGGACCTGGCCTGCATTCAGTGCATCGCCGGACCACACGCCTTCGGTCAGGACATCGAGCACGGTCTTGAGTCGAAGGTAGGTGTTTTCTGCGGTGGACTTGGCCATGATTCCCCTTATATAAAAGCGATCGGTCTTAGGCATCTTGCCAACAGCCGATTAAATCGCGCGACTTTAATTGGTAAATTCTGCGTGTCGTGACCGACTATGAAGCGGATAGTGCCGCAAGTGAGGCGGAGGTCTCGGGTAAGGGCTGTCTGCATAACCCTCAAGTGCTGGCATGGATGCTGCCCTGCACTCCCCAGACACGCCTGCGGCACTTAGTTTACCGGGCAGAAAGACCGGCTGTTGCCCCCGACACAGCAGCGGTCAGTCGGACACTTCCCTGCCGTTCAATTCCGCCAGCAGCTCCGCTTTCCGCTCCTCTGACGCGAACGAGGAATGGATGGAGTTCGCTGCAAGGCGTGCCCTGTCGAAATCAGAGAGTTCAAACACCGAAGTCAGCTGCGCAAAGTTGTCATCCACGTAGCCGCCGAAGTAGGCGGGATCGTCTGAGTTGACCGAGACGTTGAGTCCGGCGGCCAGCATCGCGGGCAACGGATGGTCGGCCAGAGTATCCACGGCACGGAGCCGGACGTTGGACAGGGGACAGACCGTCAGGGGAATGCGTTCGTCCACCAGGCGCTCCACCAGGTCGGGGTCATCCATGCAGCGGATGCCGTGGTCGATCCGCTCCACGCCCAGGAGGTCCAGGGCTTCGATGATGTACGACGCCGGGCCCTCCTCCCCCGCGTGCGCCGTCAACCGCAGGCCTGCTTCACGCGCCTTCGCGTACAGCCGCTCAAACTTGGACGGCGGGTTTCCCACTTCGGCCGAATCCAGGCCGATGGCACCGATGGGCGCATTCATGGCCAGCAGCCGGCCGAGGACTTCCAGCGCGGAGTCCTCCGGCAGGTCCCGGAGGAATGCCGCGATCAGGATAGTGGAGATACCGTAGTCCTCCTCCGAGGTCGCCAGCACCGATGCCACACCCCTGACGCACGCCTCAAGGGGAATGCCGCGGGAGAGGTGCGCCTGCGGGTCCATCATGATTTCCGCGTGCCGGACCCCGGCGGCAGCAGCCCGCTCCAAGTAGGCCCGGGTCATGTCCGCAAAGTCCTGCTCGGTACGCAGCACCGCCATGTTGGCGTAGTAGAGGTCAAGGAAGGACTGCAGATCCGTGAACTCATACTTCTCGCGGAGTTCGTCCAGACCGGAATACGGCAGCGCAATACCGTTGCGCTCGGCCAAGGCAAAGATGAGCTCGGGCTGCAGCGTGCCCTCGATGTGCAGGTGCAGTTCTGCCACCGGGAGGGGCTTGGCAGGGGCTGCGGGTTCCGCAGGGTCCGTTTCGGTTTCGGGCATGGTGCTGCCGCCGGCAAAGTTGTCCATCCGGTCAGGATAATGCCCCTCCCGGTTTTGCGCCTGCCCGGGACTTCGACGCCTTAAAGACCGCCGGCTCCCCGCAGATGCACTGCACCTACCCGACACCCCTGCTGGAATCTCGATTTGATAACGCCCAAGCGATGTCCTAGCGTGAAATGCATGCCCGCCCGGCGGGCTCTTTGATTGCCCGGTGCTGCCTCCACCAGAACTGCCCAGCGGCAGCCACCGACAGTGACCTCTATTTGTCAGGGGCGGGCAGTGGCGCGACGATCTCCGGGGACGGAACCAGCGCTGGTGGCCTTCAGGAGCATCACCATCATGAAAAACACCAAATTCCGTACTGCCGCACGCCGTGGAGTCACCCTGGCCGCCGTCTCCGCGGCAGGTTTGGCCCTCTCAGCCACGGCGGCCAACGCAGCCACCCCGACCTCCACCTGGGATGCACTCGCCCAGTGCGAGAGCGGCGGCAATTGGTCCATCAACACCGGTAACGGCTTCTCCGGCGGCCTGCAGTTTACCTCCAGCACCTGGGCCGCTTACGGCGGAACCGGCTCCCCCGCGGATGCCAGCCGTGAACAGCAGATCGCGGTAGCGGAGCGGGTCCAGGCCTCCCAGGGTTGGGGTGCCTGGCCCTCCTGCGCGTCCCAGCTCGGCCTGAGCGGGGGCGGCGGAGCCCCGGTCCAGAGCGCGCCCGTCCAGGCTGCTCCCACGCAGAGCGTCCAGGTTCAAAGTGCCCCGGCTCAAAGTGCTCCGGTTAAGCAGGCACCGGCGCCGCGGCATGCTACGTCGGTTGCCCTTAGCGGCGAGACCTACACGCTGCAGGCCGGGGATACCTTAAGCATTGTTGCCGACAAGCTGGGCATCCAGGGCGGCTGGCAGCATCTTGCCGACGCCAACCTGGACACCATTTCGGATCCGAACCTCGTGTTCGAGGGACAGGTCATCCAGCTTCCCGCGTAACGCCTGAGGCGGCATCCCCAGCGGCCCCCTGGCCGCCCGCCTTTTGGAAGGCGACACAGACAGGTCGGCGATAGACAAATTCCGTTGACCAAAAGACGACGCCGGCACACCCCCACAAGGGATGTGCCGGCGTCGTTCTTTTAATTCCCGGGCCGCTGCCGGAGTCGGCAGGGAACCGCCGGTCAGCTGGCCGGCAGTTCGCGGACGATCCGCACCTTCCAGGCGGAGTCATCGCTGGTGTCCAGCAGGGCAACCGTGCCGTGCGCAAGGTTCAGGGCGACACGCTTGACGGCCAGCAACTCCAGGTAGAGGTGCTCGTTCATGCGGCTGGGGGTGTCGATCATGTATTTCACGGCGTCGCGCACCTTGCGGTAGTTGGCGCTGCGTTCGCGGTGCATGTGCAGTTCCAGGGCGGAGCGCTGCTTGAGCCGCGGTTCGTGCCGGTTGAGCAGCGTCACTGCTGCGTGGACCGCAACGACCAGGGCGAGTGAGACTCCGTAGATCCACACGCCGCTGGACAGCAGGAACAGGGGCAGGTTGCCGATGGCCACGAGCGCGATGACCACGCGAAGGGCGGCGATCCGCCGGACCGTCCTGGCCACGGTGGCCATGCCGTCGCGGAACCGGTGCTGGTCCTTGCGCGCGGCGGCGGGATCGATGGTGAACTCGTCGAGGACCAGGATTCCCTGGGCTTCCGGGGCCAGCATCTGCCCGAAACGGGGCAGGGCGGTGCGGGCGTGGGCGACTGCTTTGTCAGGTGTAGATGTCATGAGAGAGCTTCCGAAACGCGGTTGGGGTTGCGGTGATCTTAGTGGTTTAACCTGAACGTCGTATGCATGCGTCCACTATTTGGACATTAACCTCTCCGCGATGTGGCCGTTGGCACAGCAATTGGCACTTCCGCCGGGGACCGTCAGACTGAATAGATGCAAACCTTCCTCCCGTACCCTGACTTCCGCCAAAGCGCCAAAGCCCTGGACACTGCACGGCTGGGCAAGCAGCGGGTTGAAGCGCTGCAGACCCTCCGCGCCCTGGTGATTCCCGGGTACGGTTGGCAGACCCACCCCGCCATCCGCATGTGGATGGGCCACGTGCCGGCCCTCACCATGTATGGGCTGGCGATGGTGGACGAATGGATCGAACGTGGCCACCCGGACAACACCCGGGCGAACATCGCCGAGTTTGCGCCGCAGGCTGCCCATCCGGACTACGCCGCCAAGATCATCCTGCCGCCCTGGCTCGGGGACCCCGACTTCCACCTGAGCCACCGTTCCAAGCTGGTGCACAAGGAACCGAAGTTCTACACGTCCGTTTTCCCGGACGCCATTCCGGACATGGACTACGTCTGGCCAGAACCCCGGCACGAATTCCTGCCGCAGGAACCGGAGGGGGACATTCTCTGGATCCTGCGGGAGCCGCATGACGACGTCGACCCCCAGTCGCTCAGGACCGTTGCGCTTCCGCCGGTGAACCGGAGCGCTGCGGCCGCGGCCGCGATGTCGGCCGGAGATGACGGTTACTCCCCTGTCTACGTGGACGACGGGTCCCGCCGGCCGTCACGGGCGCCCAAGAAGGCGCCCCCGAAGCCTCAGGAGAAGAAGCCCACCCGCAAGCGCGCGGCGCAGGAGGAGGCGTTCCGGACCCTCCCGGGGAAGACGCCGGTTGCGGTTCCGTTCGAGAACGGAGCCAGGTTCGCCGTGGGACAGGTCGTGGGGCGCCCCATCACCCTCGATGACGGCCGCTTTGGCAGGAATTTCGAGGTCATGGAGATCATTGACCGCTCCGCGTTCGCGTACCCGGCGCTGTTGCAGGATCCGCGCGTGTTCTTCCCGGTTGAGGCGCCGTAGGCCGTGACGATTCTTTTGGCAGGGTGCGGCGACCTGGGTACCGAAGCGGGGCTCAGGTTCGCTGCGTCGGGGCACAGGGTTGTGGGCTGGCGCCGGTCCCCTGCGAAGCTTCCGGCAGCCATTGAAGGTGCTGCGGCGGACCTGGGCTCGCCCGAACTGCCGCCAGTCCCTGCGGACACCACCGCCGTCGTCATTGCCGTCGCTGCCGATTCCCCCTCGGAAGAGGCATACCGGACGGCGTATGTACGTGGTGTGGCACATGTCCTGGATGCGCTCGAGCGTGACGGCGTGCACCCGGACCGGGTGTTATTTGTTTCCTCCACGGCCGTCTACGGCGATGCGGGTGGCGGCTGGGTGGATGAATCCACGGCGCCGGATCCGGGCGGCTTCTCCGGACGGGTGCTGGTGGAAGCCGAGGATCTCCTGCACAACAGGCTTGCGGGAACCGGGACCACCGGTATTGCGCTCAGGTTGGGAGGCATCTACGGGCCGGACCGGACGCGGCTGATTGACCAGGTGAAGACAGGCTCGGCCGTGGTTCCCGAGGACGTGCGCTACACCAACCGGATCCACCGTGACGATGCAGCGGCCGCCATTGTGCACCTTGCCACCATGGAGGCTGCGCCCGCGCCGGCATATATCGGCGTGGATGATGAGCCGGCCGAGCTGGGTTCCGTGTTGCGGTTCCTTGCAGCCGAACTTGGGCTTCCAGAACCCCGGGTGGGTGACGCCGGTCCCGCTCGTGGAGGCAACAAGCGTTGCCGTAACCACCTGCTCCGAAGCACCGGGTTCACCTTCACGTTTCCCACGTTCCGGGAAGGGTACAGGGACGTCATAGCAGGGAACGGCATCCGCCATCCGTGACGAAGGCCGCCGTCCAATGGGTTACAGCCAGGTTGGCCGCGGGATGCCTGGCCCGAGCTAAGGCGGGGCATGGAATTTCGGCAGGTCATTGAGGCAGTTGGGCAGCTTGTCGACTTTGCGGGAGTCGCGGTGATGGTGATCGGGGCCGTGGTGTCCCTCCCGCTGGCGATCCGTGGCCATCAGGCGCACCAGCTTCCGCCGGGGGCCGGGAAGCTGGGTTTCTACCGGTCCTACCGCCAGTTGCTGGGCCGGTCCATCCTGCTGGGCCTTGAACTGCTCGTCGCCGCCGACATCATCCGCACCGTTGCCGTCACACCCACGTTCGCCAGCGTTGGGGTGCTGGCTATCATCGTGCTGATCAGGACGTTCCTCAGCTTCTCCCTGGAATTGGAAATCACGGGGCGCTGGCCCTGGCAAAAGGAGCCGGCCGCGGCCCGTACCGGCTCCGCCGCCGCCCCCAGCTGAGCACCCGGGGTTGGGTTTTCCACATAGGGGTTTTGGGGGCTCTTGATTGTCGGTGGTGGCTGGCAGAGTTGGGTTATGGAGGCCATTGGGGAGCAGCTGGACGGGCCGTTCGGCGGGTTATACGGTGGGTTGCTCGGCGGGAACGCTGACGACGCCGGCAGCCGGCGGACGAGTCCGGCCCGCCTTCGCGCCGTCCCCGGCGGGGAGGGATCCGGCCCTGCCATCCTCGGGGCACTTGCCGAAGAACTCGCCACCGCCGCCCTGGCCGCCCCGGGCGTGCTGGCCACCGCCACCTACATCGAGGCCGCCGATTACGCCGCCAGGGTCGAGAACCTTGCCCGCACCGTGGAGTACCTGCAACTCATCTCAGCCCTGACTGTGGACCGGACCCGCACCCAGGCCATCACCCAGGCCGCGGCCAGGACCACCCACCCTGCCGTGCCCTCCCCTGCCGATGACGGCTGCCGCAACACCGCAGAGTTCCTCCGCCTCAGGCTCCGCATCCCCATCCGCGAAGCACGCCGCCGCCTCACCCTCGCCCAGCACACCCTGCCCCGCACCAGCCTCACCGGCGAACCACTCCCGCCAACCCGGCCCCACCTCGCCACCGCCCTCACACCCCACCCCGCCACGGACCGGACCCCGCAACCGCCCACCGGAACCACCCTCCAGGCACCGGCCGTGTCCTCCCACGCCGCGACCCTCATCACCGCCACCCTGGACCGGCTCCAACACCACACCACCCCGCACACCCTGGACCGGATCGAAAAGCACCTCACCACCGCAGCCACCACCACCGACCCCGACTTCCTCACCCGCCTGGCCCAACGCTGGACCGACACCATCGACGCCGACGGCACCGAACCCACCGAAGAAGCCCTCCGCCACACCCAAGGCGCCTTCATCCGCAAACCACGCCACGGCCTGCACCACCTCGAAATCTTCGCCACCACCGACCAATACGAACACCTCCTCACCGTCATGAACACCGCCACCAACCCCCGCACCACCACCCCAAACACCAGCACCGGCACTACCACCCCAACCACCGGCACCGAACACCACGGACGAACAGCCGAAACAGCAGCCGTGCCCGACCTGCCTGCCCAGCCGGCCCTGCCGGACCTGGACCGGCGCACCCGCGCCCAAAAACAACTCGACGGCATCATCACCGCCGCCAAAACCGCACTCGCCACCAACACCCTGCCCACCACCGGCGGCAACAAACCCCAAATCATCGCCACCATCCACTACCGGGACCTCTTCCCCACCCACACCACAGCAACAGCGACAGGAGAACGGCCGGGAATACCCGCACCACCAGGGACACAGACAGGCACAGGGACACGGGCCGGGGCCGGGGCTTTCGCGTTCACCGGCCCCGTCGCCGCCACCACCCTACGGAAAATCGCCTGCGACGCCGACATCATCCCCGCGCTCCTGGGCACCAACAACGAAATCCTCGACCTCGGCCGCAAAACCCGCCTCTTCACCCCAGCCCAACGCACCGCCCTCACCACCCGCGACCAAGGCTGCGCCTTCCCCAACTGCACCATCCCCGCACCCTGGTGCGAAGCCCACCACATCACCTACTGGTCACACGGCGGACCCACCACCACCAACAACGGCGTCCTGCTCTGCAGTCACCACCACCACCTCATCCACAAAGAACAATGGACCATCACCACCACCAACCACACCCCAACCTTCATCCCCCCACCCCACATCGACCCCACCCAAAAACCCCAACAAAACCACTACTTCAAACCCCCACCACCACCCCACCAACACGAATGAACCAGACGGCCTTGCCACTACGGTTGCCCAGAAGTCCCGGCCGGGACCCCCCTTGCCATCAGGCTCTTCCGGCCCGGCCCGGCCCTTCCTTCGACAACACCACCCGGGGACCGGCAGCCTCAGTTAGGCTTCAAGCATGACGGGCACATCAGTGCGAACGTTGCTGAATTTCTCTGCCTAGATCAGTCCAGCGAGCCTATTCAGCCGGGCCAATCGAAGGAGCACATGGGCCTTGACCGGAAACTTGGGTGCCCCGGCAGTGTGGCCGCGGCCACCGGAACTTCCTGCGCCGGTATTCTCCGACCAGCGGTGGCTCGACGCAGTCTTCCTCCACTGGCGCATCACGGAGGAAGAGGCAGCAACTTTCATGCCCGATGGCGTCCGGCCGGACGTGTTCGACGGCAGTTCGTGGGTGGGCCTGATCGGTTTCCGCATGGAACAGGCGGGACTTGGACGCGGGCCGGGCATTCCCTATCTGGGGAGCTTCAACGAGGTCAACGTTCGGCTGTATTCGCGGGAACCAAATGGGACCCGCGGCGTAGTGTTCCTGAGCCTGGATGCGAACCGGCTGCCCGTCGTTCTGGCAACGCGAGCGGTGGGAATTCCCTACGTGTGGTCCCGTATCCGGCAAAGGCCGCCTTTTCCCGGCAGTAGCGTCGTCCGGCGCCAGCATGGCCACAGCGAGGTCGAGGCCGCCGCGATCACTGATGAATTTCCTGTGGGCTACTCCGTGCGCCGGTTCGGCAGCGCGGCGGCACGCAGCGACTTCACGGTGGTTCCCAGACTCCGCGCCGCCGCCGGCGATCCCCTGTCAGTCTTTCTGACCGCCAGGTTCGGCATGCATGGGCACTTCTTCGGAAGGACGGCCTTCATACCGAACACGCACCAAGCGTGGCCACTGTTCGGAGCTAATGTCCACCAGCTCAGCGACGGACTCATCAAAGCTGCCGGCATCAGTGTGGGCGGGCCGCCCGAGTCTGTCCTCTACTCGCCTGGAGTCCGGACCAGATTCGGCAGGCCACGCCTGGTCTGCGCCAGCGCCACCGGCTAAACCTCACGATCCGGCTGATGCAAACCTTTAGACGTCCTGCCAGCCCTGGCCTTCGCTGAAAGTACTCACCAGCGTGCCCACCCCCGCCTGCAGGGAGTTCGACGGGTCGAAGTACAAGGATGCCTCCGAGGCGCGGCTGTGGGTGATCAGCTGCTCAGCCTCGAGCTTCGCCTCGGGCACGGTAGCTCCGATAATTGCCGTACGGGCCGGGAGCTCGGGCGTGTGCACCACGTCGGCGCCGGTCTGGGTCAGCGGAACCGTGGTGCCGGTGTTGATCTCGTCGTGCGGGAACTCGAACTCGGCATCACCGGGAGCGGCAGGAACTGTGTACTCCAGGAAATAAGTCATACTCCACCCTTGCAGAAAAGCCGCCACTGCCAAAAGCCCTGATGGACTACTTGCCCAGGCCGGCCTTCCTGAGCGCCTCCGCCATTGCCGTGTTGACGGGCTGGGCTACAGGAGTGGGACGGCCACCACCCGCGGTCCTGCCTGACGGCTGATTCCCTGGCTGTTGCCGGTCCGGGCGTCCGCTGCGCTCACCCTTGCCGCCGCCCACTCCCCGGCGGTTGTCGTTCCCGCCCGGTCTCCCTGCCCCGGGCTTCGCCGAGCCGCTCCGCCCGGAACCTGCACCGCCGCTGGCCGGTTCGTCGTCGAGCCTTAGGGTCAACGAAATCCGCTTCCGCTCAGGATCAGCTTCCAGGACCTTGACCTTGACCACCTGGCCGGACTTCACCACCTCGCGCGGATCGGACACAAAGCGGTTGGCCAGGGCGGAGACGTGGACCAGGCCGTCCTGGTGGACTCCGATGTCCACGAAGGCACCAAACGCCGCAACGTTGGTCACGGTTCCTTCGAGAATCATGCCCGGCAACAGGTCAGCGATCTTTTCGATCCCCTCCGAGAAGGTGGCGGCGGCAAAGGCGGGCCGGGGGTCGCGCCCCGGTTTGTCCAGCTCAGCCAAGATGTCCCTGACCGTCGGCAGACCGAAGGTATCGTCAACGAACTTCTGTGGGTCCAGGGACGACGCCGGGGCCGCGCCCGCGGCCTTCAAAACCTTGCGCGCGACGGCGTATGCCTCCGGGTGCACGCTCGACGCGTCCAACGGCTCGGCTCCTCCGGAGATCCTCAGGAAGCCGGCACACTGTTCGAAGGCCTTCGCGCCCAGCCGCGGTACCTTCTTGAGGTCGGTGCGCTTGTTGAAGGGTCCGTGCTCGTTCCGGTAGGCCACAATGTTTTCGCTCAGCAAAGGACCGACGCCGGCCACCCGGCTCAGCAGCGCGGGCGAGGCGGTGTTGACGTCAACACCCACGGCGTTGACGCAGTCCTCCACGACGGCGTCCAGGCTGCGGTCCAGCTTCGACGCCGTCACGTCGTGCTGGTACTGGCCCACGCCGATGGATTTGGGGTCGATCTTCACGAGTTCGGCCAGCGGATCCTGCAGCCGCCGGGCAATGGAAACGGCGCCCCGGAGCGAAACGTCCATTCCCGGCAGTTCCGCGGCGGCGAGCGCGGAAGCAGAGTAGACGGACGCGCCAGCCTCGGACACCACGAGTTTCTGCGGTTTCCGGTCCACGTCCGGGAGGAGCTTGATCAGTTCGGCAGCCAATTTGTCCGTCTCGCGGGACGCCGTGCCGTTGCCGATGGCTACGAGTTCGACGGCGTGCTGCCGCGCCAACCGCACCAGGGTGGCCAGGGCGTCGTCCCACCTGCGTGCCGGGGCGTGCGGGTAGACCGTGTCTGTGGCCACCACCTTGCCGGTGCCGTCCACCACTGCGACCTTGACGCCCGTGCGCAGTCCGGGATCCAGCCCCAGCGTGGCGCGGTTTCCAGCAGGGGCGGCCAGCAGGACGTCGCGGAGGTTTGCCGCGAACACCCTGACCGCTTCGTCTTCTGCCGCCGCGAATAACCTTGCCCGAAGATCAGAGGTGAGGCGGGACAGCACGCGGGAGCGCCATGCCACCTGCGCGGTCTGCAGCAGCCAGGCGTCGGCGGGGCGGCCGCGGTCAGCGACCCCGAGGAACCTGGCCACGGCGGACTCGTAGCGGGCGCGGGCGGCGGTGAGGGCGGCGTCGTCCGATGGATCGGCTTCGGCGAGGTCCAGCTCAAGGATGCCGTCCTTCTCCCCGCGGAACAGCGCGAGGACCCGGTGGGATGGCATCCTGTCCGGCGCCTGGGCGAACTCAAAGTAGTCCGCAAATTTCTGGCCTTCTGCCTCTTTGCCCTTCTTGACGCGGGACACCATCCGGCCCTGGACCCACAGCCGGTCCCGCAAATTTGCTGCGAGGTCGGGATCCTGGGCCACCCTTTCCACCAGGATGGAGCGTGCACCTGCGAGCGCGGCGGCGGCGTCATCAACGGAATGCGCGCTGTTGAGGTACTTCGCGGCCTCGCGGTCGGGATCCAGGTCCGGCCGCTTCAAGAGTGTGTCCGCGAGCGGCTCCAGGCCTGCTTCCCGGGCGATCTGGGCCTTCGTCCGCCGCTTGGACTTGAACGGCAGGTAGATGTCCTCAAGCCGCGACTTGATGTCCGCCGCCAGGATTGCCTTGCGCAGTTCCGGCGTCAGCTGGCCTTGCGCTTCGATCGCGTCGAGGACGGCACGACGGCGGTCCGCCAGCTCCCGGAGGTAGCGGAGCCGTTCGTCGAGGTCGCGGAGTTGGGTGTCGTCCAGCGTCCCGGTGGCTTCCTTGCGGTACCGGGCGATGAACGGAACTGTCGAGCCGCCGTCGAGCAATTCAACTGCAGCCTTCACTTGCCAGGCCTTGACCCCCAGCTCAGCAGCGATCTGGGCAAAGAGTTCGTCCTCCCCTGATGCGCTGGGGCGGACGGAAGCGGCGGAAGGTCCTGGCATTTGGGTCACCAGAACATCTTGCCTTACCGGCCTGCGGGGCTCCACCGCCGCCGTACTCGCTGAGGCGCCATCGGGAAAAGCAGGTATTCCCCTGGGACGCGCAAAGTGCTGTAGTGGACTAGCCATCACTGGCACCCATGCTCGAGGAAGAGGCCACCATGCGGGAATTGCTGGTTGTGTTTCAGGACGGGTTCGACGAAGCGAACGTCACCGTGACCGTGAACGGGAAGGCTGTGCGCAGGGATGTGGGGATTTCCACGAATCCGCTTCTCGGCATCGCGTCAGAGGTCTCGGTAGAGCTGCCGGCCAAGGGTGCCCAGGTGGGCGTTGAGGTCACCAACCGTGGGCTGAAAGCCATCACCAAGGTCAGCGGCAGGCCCAAGAGTGTGCTGGTGTCCATCGAGGACGGGCGCTTGGTGATGAAGGAAGGGACCGGCCGGGAAGCCGTGCTCTAGCGCTTTTTCCTTGCGGCAAAACTGGCTCTGGTAAGAGTCCATTCGTTGGAGTAGCATCTGATCACCGCCGGCATCCGATGGAGTCCGGCGGGCCACATAATTCTTCAGCCGTGAGGTCGTCGGATGACCTTCCGGTGTTGCTGCCCGGGACCAGCACCCCAGACAGCCAACGACGGCGGCACCCATGATGGGTGCCGCCGTCGTCGTTTTGTTCAGCTCGGCCGATCCGCCGCTCAGCCCTGGTAGGCCGGGTAATCCGTGTAACCGGTGGCGCCTTCGGCGTAGAAGGTGGAGGCGTCGGGCTCGTTCAGCGGAAGGCTTTCCTTCCAGCGGCGGGCAAGGTCCGGGTTGGCGATCGCGGGGCGGCCCACCACCACGGCGTCCGCATGGCCCTCAGCCACCAGGCTCACGGCTTCTTCCCGGGTGGTGACCACGCCGAAGCCTGTGTTCACCAGGAAGGTGCCGCCGAAGCGTACGCGAAGGTCCTGGACAAGTTCGCCGGCAGGTTCGTGGTGCAGGATGCTCAGGTAGGCGAGGTTGAGCGGCGCAATGCTGTCCACGAGGACTTCGTACGTAGCACGAACATCCGCGGCGTCGGTCTCGGCAATGCCCTGGACATTGTGCTCCGGGGAAATGCGCAGCCCCACCCGGTTTGCGCCGAGGGCGGCAACCACTGCGTTGACCGTTTCGATCACAAAACGGGCGCGGTTCTCGGGTGATCCGCCGTAGCTGTCGGTCCGGATGTTGGAATTTGGCGCCAGGAACTCGTGCAGGAGGTAACCGTTGGCCGAGTGCAGTTCCACACCGTCGAACCCTGCCTCAATTGCGTTCAGGGAGGCGTTGACGATCTCCTGGATGACGACGGGGAGTTCGTCGGTGGTCAGTGCCTGCGGCACCGGGTAGGGCTTCTTGCCGGCCGGCGTCCGGACGTCGCCGTCAATCGCTACTGCACTGGGGGCGACGATGGGCAGACCGCCGGTGATGTCAGGGTGCGAAACCCGGCCGCCGTGCATGATCTGGGCGAACATGCGCCCGCCTTCGGCGTGGACGGCATCCGTAACCTTTTTCCACCCTGCAACCTGCTCCTGGGTGACGATGCCCGGCTGGCCGGGATAGGCCTGTCCTGCGGGAGTGGGGTAGGTGCCCTCGCTGACGATGAGGCCAAGGGACGCGCGCTGGCGGTAGTGCTCGACGACGAGCGGGCCCGGGATGCCTTCCTGACCGGCGCGGAGGCGGGTCAGGGGTGCCATCACCAGCCGGTTGGGAAGTTCAAGTTCGCCGAGGGTGAGTGGGGAAAACAGCATGCGCAGTTCCTTTCGAAGGCTGAAGACGTACTGCCTTTGCCAACTGTGGGGCGCGTGCAACTATTCCGGACTTTCGCGGGTGCGATAGGGATCACAGCCAGTTCTGCCCTGCTTTTGAACCTACCGTGGTGCTTCGGCACCCGGACAGCCCTGCCCCTGGGGATTGGCGTTGCAGTCGTCGGCGTAGTTGCGGGTGAGCGAGCGCCAGACGCTGATCCCTTGCGGGGGCGCGCTGAACTGGCCCTGGCCGGGTATCGGAAGGGGTGGACCGGAGTTCACCGAATAGGTGCCTTGGAACGAGGTTGTCAGCACCACCTGGAAATCGCCGGTGGATGCGTAGGCGTGGCTGGTCCGGGTCTTCTCGCCCCACCTGTCCTGTGGCAAGGCGCCGCCCATTGACGGCTGGGGGCCGAAAACCGTGCCGTCCCCGTAGTTCCAGGTGTATTGGACGGGTGTCGCCACCACGTGTACCTGTTGGCCGAACATGGTGATGTCGAACTGCTGTTCAATGGCTTCCGCGTAAAAGTTCGTCTCCGCGCCCCGGAGGGTATTGGGGCTGGGCTGCGCCACAACCTTCCCGGCGTTGACCGGCAGGTTCTGGAACTGGCGCTGGATATCGGCGGCGATCCGGGGCAGGAGGTCCTCGGGCTTCGGGTCGTAAAGGCAGGTGGGTCCTGAGTGATGCGCCCAAACCGCGCCGGGCACGCCCCGCGGCCGCGACAGCCACACGACCGGAATGCCCTTGGCACCGTCCTCCCGGTCCTTGCAGTCGAGCTGGCGGGCAAGGCAAGGGGTGTCAAAGTCTCCTCCGCCGAGGTGGCATTGGAGCTCGTACTTGTACTCGTTGGGGTCGGTGCTTACAGTCCCAGGTTCAGGTGGAGACATATGACCGGTGACTGGATCCTTAGTCCAACTGTCAACGTCTATTCCCACCTCACCGAAATCAGCTTCAAGACCGTCATCCGCAAATCCTGGGGGCACGAGCCCGGCGTTCAAAACCACCAATATGATCAGGAACGAAACAATGCTTCGCGAGCTTAATCGAAGCATCAGCGTAAGGGATGCAGATCGTTGACGCGCCAGGCGCCAGCCTCGAAGTTGGCCAACAGTACGTTGCCCGTGTTCGAACCGTTACTGGCAGTTCTAAACTCCCTGCCGCCGGGCTCGTAGTAACTGATAGGACTCTGCAGGACCTGCAAAATGACTTGGAAGTTTCCATCAGCAGATCTCTCAAACGTAGTCGTCCTGACGGGAATCGTGATCTTCCCACCCGACAGCCAGCGATTCCCTTGATAGTTGGTAATCAGAGAAGTGCTTAGTTTCG
This sequence comes from Arthrobacter sp. NicSoilB11, assembly GCF_019977375.1. Taxonomy (NCBI): domain Bacteria; kingdom Bacillati; phylum Actinomycetota; class Actinomycetes; order Micrococcales; family Micrococcaceae; genus Arthrobacter; species Arthrobacter sp. NicSoilB11. The sequence continues at coordinate 956,455 of NZ_AP024657.1, read as the reverse complement.
AGCAATAGTCACAGCCTGGCGAGGTTACTGACTCTAGGCCCGCCACATCACCAGTCTGGTAAGCGTAATTGAGTAGTTCAAACCAATAGGCAGTAAACGCCTCTAGTCCTTCCCTCGTTTCTGTCTTGGCTACTTCCGGCAGCACGGGAACCGGCACGTTTTGGGCGGGGCCGGACGCGTCGGCTGGCTTATAGACGGCGCTGGGTGTGGGGATGGGAGTCGGCGTGGTGCTGGCTGTGGGCGTCTCGGCCGCCACGGGCGACGAAGTGCCGCCCGGCCCCGGAGAGCCCCCGGAATTGCAGCCGGACAGAGCCAGTGAAAGACCAATAACAAGGGCTGCTGCCCCGGACCGCACAGCGCGGGACGTAAAGAAGTTCTGTGATGTCATGGGCCGCTGTACCCCCAGTAAATTTCAAGACGGCTTGCTCCGGACAGTGAGTTAAGGGTAGCCCACGTCACAATTCGGCGACCGAACTTATCCACAGGCGGACCCGGTTCCGTTTCTACCATCCGGAATGCGACAGAAGAAGTCATAAAGGAAGCCGGCACACCACGTGCACCGGCTTCCTTTTTGTAATGACCGCCAGAACTAAAGCGCCTATTTTCCGGCTGGGAGCACCAACTCCCCTGTCTTGTCCGTCGACAAGGCGAGCGAAGAAACGTACTGGATACCGCCGTCGGGAGCGTCCTGCGCGGAACGCACCATGTCCGGCCGCTCGAATTCCAACCCCGTCACGTGGCATAGGAGCTTGGCGTCGCTCGGGTTCCCATCGGCGTCGAACATGGGCAGATCAATGCCGTCTTCGGTGCGGCGAAGATAAAACCTGCCGCGGGTCAGCACAGCGAGAACCGGCGGCAGGACCAGCGCCAGGCCAACCGCGAAAATGGGCGAGTACGGCTGGATTGCGGCACCGAACGCACCAAAGAACACGGCAATGGAAATTCCTGCGGACACCAGCATGGACACGAATCCGACCGGGTTCACGGCGTACAGCATGCCGCGGCGGAACTCCGGCACCTTCGGCGAGATCTTCAGCAGGTACTTGTTGATGGCGATATCGGACGCCACCGTGACCACCCAGGCCATGGCGCAGTTGGCGTAGAAACCGAGGATGGTATTGAGGAAATCGAACATGTTCGCTTCCATCAGAACCAGCGCAATCAGCAGGTTCACCACGACGAACACCATCCGGCCCGGGTACGTCTTAGTGATGCGCGTGAACGAGTTGGTCCACGCCAGGGAGCCCGAATATGCGTTGGTGACGTTGATCTTGATCTGCGAGATGACCACCAGCACCACGGCCAGCGTCATGGCCAGCCAGGCCGGCATCATCTCCTGGTAGACGCCCAGGAACTGGTGCACGGGCTCATTGGCCGTGGCAGAGGCGGCGGGGTCCAGTGTGGCGATCAGGTAGATGGCGATAAACAGTCCCACAATCTGCTTGATCGCCCCAAAGATCACCCAGCCCGGCCCGGCAAGGATCACCGCACGCCACCAGGCTCCCTTGTTGGCCTCGGTACGCGGCGGCATGAACCGGAGGTAGTCGATCTGCTCGGCGATCTGCGCCATCAGGGACAGGCACACTCCGGCTGCGAGCATCACGGACGCCAGGTTCGGTCCGCCATCGCCGGACGCACCCGTGTACGCAAAGAAGCTGTCGATGCTCTCCGGATGGGACATCAGCAGGTAGCCCACGGGAACCACCATCAGCAGCAGCCACAGCGGAGTGGTCCACACTTGAAGTTTGGCCAGGGTGTTCATCCCATAAATCACCAACGGGATGATGATCACGGTGGAGGCGGCATACCCCAGCCACTGCGGGACGCCGAGCCCGAGCTCCAGGCCCTGCGCCATGATGGAGCCCTCCAGCGCAAAGAAGATGAAGGTGAAGGTCGCGAAAATAACGTTCGTGACCACCGATCCGTAGTAGCCAAAGCCGGAACCGCGGGTGATCAGGTCCAGGTCGATGTTGTACCGGGCCGCGTAGTAGGCCAAGGGGAATCCGGTGGCGAAGATGACGACGGCTGCGACCAGGATCCCCAGGATCGCGTTGACAGTGCCGTACGAGATCCCGATGTTCGCGCCGATCGAGAAGTCCGCCAGGTAGGCGATGCCGCCCAGCGCGCTCGTTGCCACCACTCCTGCACTCCACTTGCGGTAGGAGCGCGGCGCGAACCGCAGCGTGTAGTCCTCCAGGCTTTCCTTGGTGGCGTTCAGCGCCGCGGTGTTGCCTGCCGTCGGGGTTGCCGGGGAATGTCCGACGACGGCGGCAACGGATGGTGCCGCCGGTTCCAGTAATTGCGTTGTGTCTGTGTCGTTGCCCATTAGGTGCGTCGCTTTCGTTTGCGTTTAGCCATCACGGCCCTGCGTGCGACGCTATCCAGCAGGAAAGACAGTCCGGTCACAAGCCTGTTTCGGAAGTGTTAAGCCTTGACGGACCTGTCACAAACAGGCGGAGATGGGTACAAAGCCTCTGGCGCATTTCTACTGCGAGTAGAACAATGGCCGCATGATGTTTGAACACGCGGACGGCAATCCCGTCCTGGAACTCGATGACGAGCAGTCCTGGCGCCTGCTGGCGGCAACGCAGCACGGGCGGCTGGTGGTTTCTGTTGCGGGGGAACCGGACATTTTCCCGGTGAATTACGTGACCTCAAACCGGAAGGTCTACCTGCGCACGGCGCCGGGAAACAAACTCGCGCAACTGACCATCAACGCCCAGGTGCTGTTCGAGACCGACGGCATCCTCTCGCAGGAGGCCTGGTCGGTTGTCCTGAGGGGCACAGCGCGGGTGCTCAGCAATTCGGATGAGCTCGCAGCCATTGAGGAGCTTGGCCTGAAGACCTGGGTTCCAACACTCAAGGACTTCTACGTGGAGATCGAACCGAAGTCCGTCAGTGGCCGGCACTTCGTGTTCGGCGAACAGCCGGAACGGGAGATCTAACCGCTCCTAGACTGGAAGGATGGCGGACAGGTCCACTGCAGACAAGCTCACCCCCGAGCAGCGCAGCTGGAACATGTCCCGGATCCGCGGCAAGAACACCAAACCCGAGCTTCTGGTCCGCAGGTTGCTGCACGCCAAGGGCTATCGGTACCGCCTGCACGGCAGGTCCGGCGGCACCAAACTTCCGGGAAATCCGGATCTCGTCTTCGCCGCCCGGCACAAGGTGATCTTCGTCAACGGCTGCTTCTGGCATTTCCATGACTGCAGGGTGGGCCTGCACGCTCCGAAAACCAACGCCGAGTTCTGGGCCGCCAAACGCATCCGGACGCGAGAGCGCGACGAAGGTCAGCGCCGGCAGTTGGAAGACGCCGGCTGGGAAGTGCTGACAGTCTGGGAGTGCGAGCTGAAGGACCGTTCAGCCCTCGAAACCCAGTTGGTGAACTTCCTGGACGCCGGCGGCTGACGCAGGAATTCTTGAGGAAATCTTAAGCCGCTGCCAGCACTGTCCTTGATCCTGGCGAGGCAGGATGAACGGGTTGCCGCGATCAGGCAGCACGCCACTGACAGTTTCGGAGCGGCTATCCCCTATCCCCTAGCTTCTCCGGGCCAACAGGGCGGACTTGAAGGCGGATGCCGACGAGTCACTGCTGTTGATGCGCCAGTCCGTTTCCTTCTGCAGATGGAACCAGACGAAGCCCATCACGTCCGGCTGCGCGGCCAGATAAGACACGAGGTCCGTGTTCCAGGCGGCTTTGGAACCACCCAACTCACTGGACGCTGTCTCCGCGATCAGGACGGGTTTTCCGGGTGCCAGGGTGCGGAGCTGGGAGATGCCGGGGCCAAGGAGATCCACCGGGGAAACCCAGCTGCTCCAGGTTTGGGACGTGCCCCAGTTGTAGCCGTCCAGCGCCACGATGTCCACGTAACCTGCCCCCGGGTACAGGCCGGCCAGGTCGGTCGAGCCCCAGTAGGGCACGTTCGGGGACCAAACCCACTGGACATTGGCGGCACCCGTCGCGGCGACAACGTCGTGCACATGACGCCAAGCGGCCACATAGTCTCCGGGCTGGTTGCCGTTGACGCCCTCGGCCCACGGGTACCAGTTGCCGTTCATCTCGTGCGCAAAGCGCAGCATGACCGGCTTGCCCCAGGCCGCCAGCGACTGGCCCCACTGGGTGATATTTGCGTCGAAGTCACCGGCAGCCACCCGGTCAAGCGAATAGGCCGGCTGTTCCACCCCGCCGCCCCAAGCCCACGGCTCCCAGGTCACCAGGGGCGTGGCACCCCGCGAGCGCACCGCATCCATCTCGGTGATTGGCGGAGACTGCAGGAAATCCTTGTAGATCATGACCATCGAGGGACTTTCCCCGGCCAGGGTGGCCACCTCGTCAAGCTCGGTGCCGGCCAGCGCTCCCCCGGCGGTTGCCACTCCGAAGCGCAAGGGAGCCGTGCTGACTGTGGGCGGCTGCGGGGCGGGCGCTGGTGCTGGAGCCGGGGCAGCCTGAACCACGAAAATCGCGGAAGCCTTGATGGACGAGGTCTTGGCAGTGATGGTGAGGTTTCCGGTTGACGCCGCTGGAATGGTGATCCCCGTACTGAAAGCACCCGTCGATGTGGTCTGGAACGCGAAGGTCGTGGAACCCACAATCACTGTCCCGGTAGTGGAGACCTTGAACCCTGTTCCGGTAACGGTCACCGCGGAACCGGCCGGACCGGAAGCCGGGTTGAGCATAACTTGAGGTGAAGTGGCTGCGCTGGCCGGCTGGATTATGGACACGGCCAAACCAGCCACGATTAAGAGCGCGGCAAATAAGGTCCTGAGCGTTCGGAACACGGCAATCTATCCCCAGATTGAAGGCGGTTTTGGGCCGCTGTTGACGTCAATGCGGAAAGCACTGGCCTTGATCCTATGGGCAGCAAACCGCACTCCCATCAAGAAAACCACAATTCTTGCCGAGTCTTCTGCAAGGTAAAGGGAACGGTCCTAACCTGAAAAAAGACGAAGCACCTCCGCATTACCACCCTGTTTTCCGAGTCAGCAATTCCAGCAGAAAGGAGTGTCATGAGCACTTCAGATGATGCGCCCAGGCCGCTGGTAGACCAGTCCGTCCTGGACCGGCTGCGGGAAGAGCTTGAGGAGGAAGAAGGCTACAGCAGGGTCTTCGTGGGGAACTTCATCGAGTACCTGCCACAACGGCTGGCCCGTTTGCGGCTTGCCCTGACCACCGGAGACCTCGACGGATCGATGGATGCCGTCCTCAGCTTGAAGACCTCAAGCCAGATGGTTGGAGCCGAGCGGCTGGCGGGGCTTGCCCTGGAACTGGAGAACGAGATCCGGGCCGAGGCGCGACACGCTGACATGACGGTGGCATTGCCCAGGCTGGCAGCCGCGTACCTGCGGCCCATCACCCAGTGCAGCAGGCAAACCACGCACCGGCTGCAGGCTCAGTGCTGCCCGGGCGCCAAGCGATAACCCACTCCGCGGACTGTTTGCAGCCACCGCGGCTGCTGCGGCGAGTCGCCCAGCTTTTTGCGCAGGTTTCCCATGTGGACCTCGACGGAACGTTCGTCGGCCTCGCTGATGTAACTGCCGACGTCGTAATCCTCATCCCGAAGCCTGCGCACCAGGTCGGACTTGGTCCGGACCGTCCGGCCGGCTTCCAGGAGCGCGTACAGGAGTTCGAACTCCGTTCGGGTCAGGTTCATCTCTTTGCCGTCGACGGCCACCGTGCGGGACGCGTAGCTGAGTTCCAGCCCGTTGTGGCTGAAGTTTCCACGCTCGGGGTGGGCGGTTCCGTCTTGGGAAGCATCCACCGTTACCTCGCCGGGCTCGGGAACGGAGCGTGGCCGCCGCATCATGGCCGCGACGCGGGCGCGCAATTCGCGCGGCCGGAACGGTTTGGTGAGGTAGTCGTCCGCACCCGACTCGAGCCCGATCAGGGTGTCCAGTTCCTCGGTGCGGGCCGTGAGCATCACGATGTAGGCATCCGAAAACTCGCGGATCTGCCGCGACACCTCGAATCCGTCGATGTCCGGCAACCCCAGGTCCAGGGTGATGACGTCAGGATTCAGGCTCTTTGCCATCAGGACGCCCTCCGCGCCGCCGCTGGCGACCGAGACGTCGAATCCAGCCTGGGTCAGCACAGTGCGAACCAGTTCCCGAATGTCGTGGTCATCCTCGATGACCAGACCCACACGTGCCTCACTCATAGAGCCCCCTCAGTGCCAACGTCAGAAGTATAGCTGGCTGCGGATATCCTGCTGGTATGGCCCTGCAAACCCCCACATCCGCGTCTTCCACCCCATGAGCGACCCCACAGCCTGGTCCTCCGGACGGCTGCGGTTTTTCAAGCGGCCCTTTCACGAGTACCGGCTGACGGACCGGGTGGCCATGAGCCAGATGCCGTTGTTCGTGACCACCATCCTGACGGCCCTGCTGGTCTGGGCGTTCTTCCCGGACACCATGGACAACCCCCTTTTCGTCACGTTCCTCATCTCCCAGCTGGCGATCATGGCGCTGTGCTACCTCATCCCCTGGGAGCGCCTGCCCTACACCAGCTTCCTGGCCATCCCCCTGCTGGACTTCATCTCGATCGCCGCCGGCCGGGAGGGCGGACAGGAAAGCCTCGCGGGTATCAGCCTGCTGGCCGTGTTCCCGGTCATCTGGCTCTGCGCGTCGGGCTACTACCCGCGGGCCGCCTTGTGGCTCTCCTTCCTGGGACCGCTGGCCATTATCTGGGTGCCGTTGCTCCTGAAGGGAAACTACACGCCACAGGACTTTGCCCGGTCGCTCCTGCTGCCGGTCATGATGCTGGGCATTGGCGTCTCAGTGAGCGTCCTGACCCTGAGCATGATGCGCCAGCAGACGCAGCTGGAGGAAAAAGACGAGCAGCTGCGGGCCAACCTGCGCATCAGCAAGCGCCAGGAGGCCCTGTTAAACACCGTGCTGGAAACCGTGCACCTGGGCGTCCTTGCCGTCGACGCCGACGGCCACGACGTCCTGATGAACCGGAAACAGCGCGCCAACCATGAACTGGCCAGGCCAAAGAATATCGCGGACCCCAACGAGTCACAGCTGCTGGTCTTCGGCCCTGACCGCAAGACGCTGGTCGCCGTGGAGGAGCGGCCGGTCCGCCGGGCCGTCCTGGGGGAAACCTTCACCGATTACCTCGTCTGGCTGGGCGAGGGGAAAGAACAGCGGGCCTTTGTCACGACGGCACGCGCCATGAAGGATTCCGATGGCAACCTCGGCGGCTCTGTCATCGTCTTCAGCGACGTCACGGACCTGGTGAACGCGCTCACCGCCAAGGACGACTTCGTCTCCAGCGTCTCCCACGAATTCCGCACGCCATTGACCTCCATCCTCGGGTACGTGGAGATCCTGCTGGCCGATGAGCTGGAAGGGCCGCAGCGCGAGATGCTGGAGATCATCCGCCGGAACTCCGAGCGGCTCCTGACCCTGGTGTCGGACCTGCTGTCCAGCAGGAACGGCCAGTTGATCGTCACGCCCCACGCCGTCGATGTGGCCGAACTCGTGCGCAGCAGCGTCTCCTCCGCGATGCCGCGGGCCGCCGCCGCCGGCGTCGAACTGCGGGCCGAAACCCCGGAGCGCCTGGAAGCTCACGTGGACAGCGCCCGGATCTCCCAGGTCCTGGACAACCTGGTGTCCAATGCCATCAAGTACTCCCCGGACGGCGGCGAGGTGGTGGTGTCGCTGGCGCAGGAGGACGGCCACGTGGCCTGCCGCGTCACCGACACCGGCATGGGGATGAGCCCGGAGGACGCCTCCGAAGTGTTCGCCAAGTTCTTCCGCACCAGCAGCGTCCGCCGCACCGCCATCCCCGGCGTGGGCCTGGGCCTGCCCATCAGCAAGGCGATCGTCGAGGCACATGGCGGCACCATCGGCGTCGACAGCACGCTGGGTGAAGGGACCACCTTCATGTTCCGGGTGCCGGTGTAGCGGCCCCGCGCCCACGGGGTTACCTGGCCGGGCCTGCGGGGGCAGGACGCGGGTGGGAAACCACCTCGCCCCAGGACTGGCGGACGAGGTCCCTGACGGAGGCAAGGATGGCCGACGGCGGCTGGCTGAGATCCAGCGGGAACTCCACGATGTCGATATCGGTGTTAAGGATGCGGCGGAGTTTCATTTCGCCCTTGCCGGCATAGACGAGCCAGGCGGTGGGTACGGCCAGCGCCGTGCAGTGCGCCAGCATCTGGTAATGGTCTGCGGTGAGGGACGCACCGGCGTCCGACGCGGCCCGGTACTTGGCGTTGTACGCCACCACCGGCCGCCCACCCAGCAGGTGGACAGCATCCGGGCGCACGGACAGGCGGTCCGAGTCGCGCACCGCCTCGCTGAGGAGGGCGTTGTACCGCAGCCGAAGCTCCCCCGGATACGCGGCCATCGCCGCCCGCAGTGCGGTTCCCACGAAGTCCCCGAACACCTGGGCCATGTCCACCACGAACGAGGCCGTCCGCTGCCTGCCCTCCCCCGCTTCCGCGGACGCGTTGCGCAGGATCAGCTCCGCCAGGCGCAGCACGGCGTGGTAGCGCAGGTTCATCCTGGTGGGCTTCCACGGCGGCACCGGCGCCCCGGACGGAAGGCGCGTGACGGCGTCGAGCTTTCCCTTCAGCTGCCGCAGCCTGCCCAGCACCTCCGGCCGTACCCCCGGCACCTGCCCCATCCGCTCCAGCGCAGCGCGCAGGATCCGGTTTTCCGCGATGTCCTCGGTGAACTCGTCGTAGGAGACCTCCAGGGGAACCAGCATCCCGGGACGGCGGGAGATCTGGTCCGAAATCCGGATGCGTCCCTTGACCGTCCGCAGCGACTCGTCCACGGTGAGGTAGCCCTGCAGGACACCACGGCCCAGGGCCCCTTCGGCCAGCTGCGCCAGCGACTCGGCCAGGGCGCTCCACAGGTCACGGTCCTCGTCAGCGGCCACCAGGTCCGGCCGGAAGCCCTGATCCCCCGCATAGCTGAGGAGGAAGAGGAGCCGGCTGAGCCCCAGCCTGTCCTTGGGCCGGACGTCCAGCTGGAGCGTGGGGGTCCGGACGGAGCCCACCTTGCCCACTGGTTCAATCCTGTACAGCCCCATGCCCATGGGGGATGCCTTGGCCAGCCCGCTGGAGTTCAGGAAGGAAGCACTTGGCGCGTCCAGCCGTTCCACCAGGCCGCCTGACAGCTCGTCCAGGACCAGGTGCCGCACGGACGCCCGGGGATCAGCGCGCTGCAACGCGTCCCAGCAGCTGGTCCAGCCCGAAGCGCTCCTCCAGCTGTGCCCGCGTGAGCTGGCCGTGGTAGTGCTCCTCCAGCAGCGGCATCAGCTCATACTTCCAGATCCGGCGGAGCCCGGCCGGGGTTTGGGCCGCTGGCTTCATGAAGTAGGACGGCCCGATCATCAGGTCCCGGTCCCACTCGTCGATGGCACCGTTCAGCGCATCCAGCAGCAGCGCCGGGGTGGTGTCCAGCTGCCGGGCCTGCAGGAACCGGAGCAGGGAGCCGTTAACCGGCTCGGTCTGCGGGTGCAGCTCAATGAAGGAGAACCGGCGGCGGATGGCTGCGTCCATCATGGCGATGGAGCGGTCCGCAGTGTTCATGGTGCCGATGATGTAGAGGTTGTCCGGCAGCGTGAACGGTTCGTTGGGGCTGTACTGCAGGTAGATCCGGTCGTCGCGGTATTCCAGCAGGAAGTACAGCTCGCCGAACACCTTGGCCAGGTTGGCGCGGTTCATCTCATCGATGATCAGGAAGTACGGCTTCTTCCCGTTCCCGGGTTTAGCGGCTTCCTCCGCCAGCCTGCGCAGCGGGCCAGCCACCAGCTTGAAGGACACCTGGCCCTCGTCCGTCTTGTCCGGCCGGTAGCCCTCGAAGAAGTCCTCGTAGGCATAGGACGGGTGGAACTGGACCAGCTTGACGCGCTCGTCGGTGGTGTCGTCCGCCAGCTCGGCGGCGAGGTGCTTGGCCAGGTAGGTCTTGCCGGTGCCCGGAGGGCCGTAGAGGACCAGCTGGCGGTTCTCCTCCAGCAGGTCCGCGATCTCCTGGAGCGGTTCCAGCTCCATGTGCAGCGACGCCGCGAATTCCTGCGTCAGCGGGCGGAAGCCCTCCTGGACAGGCTGGACGACGGCGGCACCGTCAGTGTCGCCGTCGGGCTCGGTTTCCGCCTCGGCAGGCAGCAGCGCCTGCAGCGCCTGGACCACCCGGGTCACGTCCACCACGATGCCGGGGGTGGCGAGCTGGCGCTGGACGTGCCGGGGAAGGCTGGTGGTGGTGTGCCCGTCGTCGAACCAGCGCACCTTGCGCCGCAGCCGGCGGTTGTCGTCGTTGTACTCGGGCTCCCCCAGCACGCCGCCCAGCCGGACAGTTCCGGCGTGCTGGTAGAGCACCAGATCACCCGGTTTCATGACGGTCAGGAAGGCAAACACCGCAGTCTTGGTGTCCTCGCGTTCCACGTAGCCCAGGTGTTTGTAGTCCTCGTCCACGGCGTGCTGGACCAGGCCGGCGGTGACGCCGGGGTCCAGGTGCCGGAGATGTTCGACGTCGAGGGTCACCTTTTCCTCGCCGTGCCAGGCCGTGAGCAGCTCGGCGTGGTCGCTGTGCGTGCGGAGCAGCCAGGCCCGCCGGCCGGGGTCGCCCACTTTGCGCCACTGGCTGACCAGCTGGCGGGAGTACCAGTCCGTGCGCTGGCCCGCCTGCTCGTCCAGGTGCAGCCGGATGCGGTGGATGTCCGCCGTGATGTCCTCTTCGCTGTCGCCGTTGGCCCCGCCCACCAGCGACGCGAACGCGTCCCGGATTTCCTGCCGCTCCACGTCCGCCACCACCGGCTCGAAGTAGCTGGGCCAGGCCAGGAACTCAATGCTGCGGCGGATGGCGGGCTGATCGTCGGGAGTTGATGCAGCGAGGCGGTGGAACTGCACGGGGTCCTTGATGGCCGCCTGCACCACGCTTGCCGGCCGCTGCGCCACGTTCTGCACAAACCGGCACAGCCACTTCAGGTGGTCCCAGATGGTCCAGTTGAATTCGGCGGTCCGATCGCGGATCACGCCGTGGTCCGTCATGCCGGCGTACAGCTCCTCGGGAAGCTCCAGCGGCGGCTCAAGCCAGCCCGCGGCCTCGGCCACGCGGGCGCGCTTGACCTTCAACGACTTCACTTCGTGGGCCAGCGGAAGCGACTGCAGGAACAGCAGCTCCACGGCCAACTGCTTGGCCCCGCGGGTGGCGCCCTCCAAGTTCTCGCGGAGGTTGGTCATCATCGGGGCCTTGGAGTCGGCGATGCCCCGGTCCAGGCGGTCGAGCAACTCCGCGGCCGCCGGAACCGACCAGGTCCGGGTGCGGCCGTCCAGGGGTGAAGCCTTGCCTTGGAGACCGGGCCCCAGCACGAACCACGCCGCATCCTCGATCTCCTTGGAGATGCCGAGGGCGCGGGTCATGGCAACAGTGGCAGTGGGGGTCATGCCTCCAAATTTACAGGGTCAAGCTGGGCGGCCGCTCCAAACCGTCCGGCCGCCCATCCGCCATGCCGGGCTAAATGCCGGTGGCGGGCCGCTTCCTGCCGAAGACGAAGTACCCCATGGGGCCGATGAAATTGATGAACGAGGCCGCCCGCCAAACAGCCTTTGGGCCGTTAATCAGCTCGGCGGGCCTGCGCGAGATGTCCCGTTGGGCGGCAACCAGCAGGGACACCTGCATGATCGCGGTAAGGATGATGCCCGCCCTGCCGGATGGGGACATTTCCTTCCATGTCTTCTTGTTCCGGCGGCCATGGGTCTTGTTCTTTGCCATCTTGTTTTTAGCCATCTTGTTTTTAGCCATCGGGGCTTCCTTTCACCGTTCGCTGGTTGTTCCAGTCCAGTGTGTCCAGACCGGCCCTGTCCAGAGGCTTACTGCCTGTAGGGGGCCATCCGTTCCTTTTGTTCCTGGCTGAGTCTCTGCACCCGGCCGGTCGTTTCGTCCACGAACGCCAGGTGGCTGCTCGCCTTCACGCAGTCCTCGCGGGTGACGGGGTCCTGGAGCAGGTAGTGGATATCGAAGCTGGCTCCCTTGACGGCGCCGATCCAGAGCTGCACCACCGCCGGAATGTTGCGGTACTCCAGCGTCCGGACGTAGCGGATCTTGTGATCCACTACCAGCGCCATGGTTCCGGCCGGAACGTCGTTGAACAGCGATACCGGCGGCTCCACACCGGGCAGACCCGCGCCCCGGGGCGGCCCGAAGGCGGCGATCCTCGCCTCCTCCAGCATCCTGACGATCTGGACATTGTTGATATGGCCGTAGGCGTCCATGTCTCCCCAGCGCATCGGCACCAGGACCTCAATGCGCTTACCGCCGTCCGGCCCGGCCCCTTCCGCGGCCTCCCGTCCGTCTTCCTGCCGCTGCAGCCGCTGGGCTGCCTCGGCCTGCTGGGCGCTCAGCTGCGCACCGCCGTCGAATCGTCCACCGGTACTTCTCCGGCATCTGCACCCGCGAACTGTGACATGTAGAGGCGGTGGTAGGCGCCCCGGGCGTCGAGCAGCACCTGGTGGTTGCCCTGTTCCACGATTTGTCCGTTTTCCATGACCAGGATGGTATCGGCATCGCGGATGGTGGAGAGCCGGTGGGCGATGACGAAGCTCGTGCGGTCCGAGCGCAACGCGGCCATGGCCTTCTGCACCAGGAGTTCGGTGCGGGTGTCCACGGAACTGGTGGCCTCGTCCAGGATCAGCAGCGAGGGGTTCGCCACGAAAGCACGGGCGATGGTGATGAGCTGTTTCTCGCCGGCGCTGACGTTGTTGCCCTCCTCGTCAATCACGGTGTTGTAGCCCTCGGGCAGGGCCCGCACGAAGCGGTCCACGAAGGTGGCCTTCGCGGCGGCCATCACCTGCTCGTGCGTGGCGTTGAGGTTGCCGTAGCGGATGTTGTCGTAGATGGAGCCGCCGAACAGCCACGCGTCCTGGAGGACCATACCCACTTTGGAGCGCAGCTCGGAGCGGCTGAGGTGCGTAATGTCCACGCCGTCGAGCATGATGGAGCCGGCGTTGAGCTCGTAGAACCGCATAACCAGGTTCACCAGCGTGGTCTTGCCGGCGCCCGTGGGCCCCACAATCGCCACTGTGTTGCCGGGCTCTGCCGTGAAGGACAGGTTCTCGATGAGCGGCTTGTCCGGGGTGTAGCTGAAGGTAACGTTCCGGAAGTCCACATGCCCGTCGGTCTTCGGCGGCAGGTGTTCGGTGGCGGTCTCGGCGTCCTGTTCGTCGGCGTCCAGGAATTCGAAGACGCGCTCGGAGGATGCCACGCCGGACTGCAGCATGTTGGCCATGCCCGCCATCTGGCCCAGGGGCTGGGTGAACTCACGGGAGTACTGGATGAACGCGGTGGCATCACCCAGGGACATGGCGCCGGATGCCACCCGCAGGCCGCCCACCACTGCGATGCCCACGTAGCTCAAGTAGGAGACGAACTGCATGACGGGGAAGATGATTCCGGACACGAACTGCGCCCCAAAGCTTGCCTTGTAAAGGGCCTCGTTGCGTTCCTCGAACCGGGCCAGCATGTCCGCATCGCGGCCGAAGACGCGGACCAGGTCGTGCCCGGAAAAGGACTCCTCGATCTGGCCGTTCAATGACCCGGTGTTCTTCCACTGGGCAGCAAAGAGCTTCTGGCTCCGGACTCCGATCAGGCCAGCGGCCACCCCGGACAGCGGAAGCGCGATCAGGGCAATCAGGGCCAGCTGCCAGGAGACGATAAACATCATGATCACGATGCCCACCACGCTCAGCACGGAATTGACCAGTTGGGCGAAGGCCTGCTGGAGTGCCTGCTGGATGTTGTCGACGTCGTTGGTCACCCGGGACAGCACGTCGCCGCGCTGCCGGGTGTCGAAGTAGTTCAGGGGAAGCCGGTTCAGCTTGGCCTCGGTGTCATCACGCAGCCGCCGGATGACCTTCATGACGATCCGGTTCAGCACGTACCCCTGCAGCCACATGAAGATGTTCGCCACGAAGTACATGAGCAGCACGATGGCGATGAGCATGGTGAGCTTGTCGAAGTTGATGCCGGTGCCGGGCACAAGTTCCATGCGGGCCACCATGTCCGCAAAGTTGTCCTGCCCCTGCTGCCGGAGGCCGGCAACGAACTGCTCCTTGCTGGCCCCGGCGGGAAGTTGTTTGCCAACCACCCCGGCGAAGATCACGTCCATGGCCTGGCCCAGGATCTTGGGGGCGATGACGTTGAGGACCACGGAGATGACCACCAGGCCCACCACGGCATAGATGCCCAGCGCTTCGGGCTTCAGCAGCCCCATGAGACGTTTGGCAGACGGCCAGAAATGCTCGGCTTTCTTGGCCGGCATGGCACCGAACATGCCGCCGTCGGCTTCGGTGGGCTGGAACTCCTCTTCGACGTAGTCGTCATCCTCCGGCTGCCCTGCGCCCGGTTGTGCCTCCCCCGCGGGCGGCTGGACGGACATTGGCGTCTCTTCCACGGGACTGGAGTCCTTCTTGCGCGGGCTCATGCCACTTCCTCCACACTCAGCTGGGATTCAACGATTTCCTGGTAGGTGGGTGAGGTTTCCAACAGTTCCTCATGGGTTCCACGGTCAACGATCCGCCCGTTGTCCAGGACCAGGATCTGGTCAGCCTCGGTAATGGTGGAGATCCGCTGGGCCACGATGATCACCGTGGCGTCCGAGGTGGTGCGTTTGAGGGCGGCACGGAGCCGGGCGTCGGTGGCAACGTCCAGGGCGGAGAAGGAGTCGTCAAACAGGTAGACGCGCGGTTTGGTCACCAGCGCGCGGGCGATGCACAGGCGCTGGCGCTGGCCGCCGGAGACGTTGGTGCCGCCCTGCGAGATCCGGGAATCGAGTCCGTTCTTCTTTTCCCGGACAAATGATTCACCCTGGGCTGTCCGGAGCGCATCCCACAGTTCCTGGTCGGTCGCCTCGGTCTTGCCGAACCGGAGGTTGTGCCCGATGGTGCCGGAGAACAGGTAGGGACGCTGCGGCACCAGGGCGACGCGTTTGGTGATCTCCGCGCGGTCCAGCCTGTCCACCGGGACGCCGTCAAGCAGCACCTGGCCTTCTGCGGCGTCGTACAACCGCGGCAGGAGGGAAAGGAGGGACGTTTTGCCGGCACCGGTTGACCCAATGATGGCGATGGTCTGGCCGGGGCGTGCAGTGAAGCTGATGTTGCTAAGCACCGGGGACTCGGCTCCCGGGTAGGCAAACGTGACGTTGCGGTACTCAACCACGCCTTGCAGGGAGGCCGGGGCTTCGGGACGCTCGGGGTCGTGGATGGAAGGTTCGACGCCGAGCACCTCGCCGATGCGGTCAGCACAGACTGAGGCGCGCGGGATCATCATGGCCATGAACGTGCCCATCATGACGGCCATCAGGATCTGCAGCAGGTACTGCAGGAATGCGGTCAGCGAACCCACCTGCATGGCACCGGCGTCCACCCGCTGCCCGCCAAACCACAGCACAGCGGCAGTGGACAGATGCAGGATCATGCTGATGGCCGGGAACATCAGGACGAACAGGGCGCCGATGCGGAGGGAGACGTCCGTGAGTTCCTTATTGGCGCCACCGAACCGGTCCGTCTCATACGGTTCGCGGACGAAGGCCCGGACCACGCGGATACCGATGATCTGTTCGCGCAGGACGGCGTTGATCCGGTCGATCTTCCGCTGCATGGAGCGGAACAGCGGCATGAGGCGGACCACCAGGTACCCCACCACCACGGCCAGCAGCGGGACGGACACCCACACCAGCCAGGAGAGGTTGATGTCCTCACGCAGCGCCATGATGATGCCGCCGATGCACATGATGGGGGTGGCGACCATGAAGTTCAGCGCCATCAGCAGGAGCATCTGCACCTGCTGGACATCGTTGGTGCCGCGGGTGATGAGCGTGGGAGCGCCGAACGCGTTGACGTCCTTGGCGGAGAAGCTGGTGACTTTGCGGAACACCGCGCGGCGCAGGTCGCGGCCCACCGCCATGGCCGTCCTGGAGCCGAAGTAGACGCCGGCAATGGCCGCAGCTATCTGGGCGAAGGCCACCAGGAGCATCACTGCACCGGTGCGCCAGATGAAATCGGTGTCTCCGCGGGCCACCCCTTCGTCAATGATCTGCGCATTCAGGCTGGGCAGATACAGGGCGGCAATGGTGGACGCGAGCTGGAAAACGAGGACAGCCAGGATGTACGGCAAATACGGTTTGGAGTAGCGCCGTATAAGGGTGAGGAGCATGGACTCAACTCTAGTGATGCCCACCGACATTGGGTCCCCTTGGAAGCAGGTTTTCCGGCCGGAGCCACTGGTGGAGGGCCAGTCTACGGGGGCACCATGGGCAGCGGCATTCCCCGCAGTCCGCAGTAGAAGCCGCAGCCCGCACCGGGAAGTGTCTTCCCGGTGCGGGCTGCGGCGTTGGTGTTGCCGGTGCGGGGGGCCGCGCCCTGCTGTCGATGGCCTGCCAGGCGCTGCTAGGAGCCGGCCCCGGCGGACGGAGCCTCGGCTGACAGGGCATCGGCTGACAGGGCATCGGCTGACGGTGCGTCAGGCGCTGCGGCACTGTGCTTCCCGCGCCCTGCCAGGTACAGCGCGGCCGCTGCCTGGATCTTTCGCTCCTTCAGGAGCTTGCGCTGCATCCTGCTGAGCTCTGCCGCGGTGGCCGCCTGCCTGGCCGCCACGTCCTGCTGGGAGCGCAGCTGTTCCTGGATGTCCAGCACCAGGCCGCCCAGTTCCGCCTGCTGGCGGGCCAGCAGGTGCTGGGTGTCCTGCAGTTTCTGCAGGGTGGCGGCGGCGCTGGCCACCGCGTCGGCAGCCTTGTCCATCGTGTCGGCAGAGCGCAGGTCCAGCCCTTCGGAACGGAAGCTCCTGGCGAAGACTTCCTCGAAGTCCTCCGTGGCCACCCGCCCGGACGCCGCGGCAGCAGCGGCAGCACCGCCGTCGTACATCTTGGCCGGCGCTGAACCCAGCCCTGCAGGTGTGGCACTCCTTGCGGGCAGTCCGTTCCCGGGGGCGTTCCCGGCCGGCGGGACCACGGGCAGCTGGCCGGTCATGGCGGTCATTCCGGCTTCGCCGGCGGCGTTGGCCTGCAGTGTGGCCTCGGGGGTGATGTCCACGGTCCTGCGCAGCGGCACCTCCTTGATGAAGATCACGGCGATGAGGGCAACCGCGCTCACGACCGCGGAAATCATGAAGATGCCGGCAGTCGCGTCACCGTAGGCCGCCCGCATGATGTCCGCGACCGGTGCGGGCAGGTCCTTGAGGTCCATGCTGGCGCCGCTGTTGCCGGAAGCCTGGATGCCCAGCTTCGACAGTCCATCGGTGGCCAGGTCCTTGACGTGGTTGGCCATGACGGCGCCCAGGACGGACACGCCGATGGCGCCGCCCACCGAGCGGAAGAACGCGACGGAGGCACTCGCGGAACCGATGTCCTTGGCCTGGACCGTGTTCTGCACGGCGAGGACCAGGTTCTGCATCAGCATGCCCAGGCCGATGCCGAAGATGCCGGTATAAAGGCCGGTCAGCCAGAGTTCGGTGGTGTGGTCCATGGTTCCGGCTAGCGCCAGGCCGCCGATCAGCAGGACGGTGCCGCCGATCAGGAAGCGCTTCCACTTGCCGTAGCGGCTGATCAGCTGGCCGGACAGGACGGAACCGACCAGGTTGCCGGCGATCATGGGCAGGGTCAGCAGGCCCGCCTCGGTGGGCGTGGCGCCGCGGGCCACCTGGTAGTACTGGCCCAGGAAGGTGGAGGAGCCGAACATGGCCACGCCCACGGCAACGGATGCCACGATGGCCAGCGCGGTGGTGCGTTCGGAGATGATCTTCAGCGGGATGATCGGCTGCGAGACCTTGGATTCAACCAGGACCAGCAGTGCGAGCAGGAGGACGCCGCCGCCCACCATTACCGCGGTCTGCCAGGACCACCAGTCGTAATAGTCGGCTTTGCCTGCGAAGGAGACCCAGACCAGGAGCAGGCTGACGCCGGAGGTGAGCAGGATGGCACCGAGCCAGTCGATCTTGGCCGGGCGCTTGATGTGCGGAACCTTGAGCGTGACCTGGAGCAGGATCAGGGCGACGACGGCGAGCGGCACGCAGACGAAGAACGTCCAGCGCCAGCCAAGCGAGCTGTCCACGATGAAGCCGCCCAGCAGCGGTCCGCCGGCGGTACCGACGGCCATGACGGCACCCATGTAGCCGGAGTACTTGCCGCGTTCACGCGGCGGAATGATGGAGCCGATGATCGCCTGGGCCAGGGCAGTCAGCCCACCCATGGCGATGCCCTGGATCACGCGGGCGGTGAGCAGGAACGGGATGTTTTCGGAGAAGCCTGCCATCACCGAGCCGGCCACGAAAATCACGATGCTGAGCTGGACCAGGACCTTTTTGTCGAAGAGGTCGGCGAGCTTGCCCCAGATGGGGGTGGTTGCTGCGTTGGCCAGCAGCGCGGCTGTGATGACCCACGCGAAGTCGGTCTGGGTGCCCTTGAGCTCGGACATGATGGTGGGCAGCGCGTTGGCCACGATGGTGCTGCTGAGGATTGCGGTAAAGAAGGCAGCGAGGAGACCGGTCAGGGCCTCCATGATCTGCCGGTGGTTCATGGGTGCGCCGGGTTCGTGGCGCTTGGATTGCCGCGACTCCTGTTTGGCGCTGCGTTGGCGCTGGCGCTCCTGTTCCTGGTCCGCGGCGGCGGTGACGTTAGCCATTAATGGACTCCTGCGTTTCGTGTTCAATGGTGGTTCCGGCCGCCCTTGCCCGGATGGAATTCTTCAGGGATGTGGTGAGCTTGCTCAGCATCGCGGCTGTTGCCACGGCGTCGTCCTCGTTCCAGTCGGCGAGGTAGGCCTGCAGGGTCTCCGCCCGGTGCCGCACCAACTCCGCAAGCTTTTCCTTGCCGCGCGGGGAGAGTGCCAACAGCTGGGCCCGGCCGTCGTCCGGATCCGGGGTGCGGACCACCAGGCCCGCGTCCGCCAGCTCCGCCACATGCCGGCTCAGCACCGGAGGGCTGACCCCCAGCCGCTCAGCCAGGTGCGCGGCACGGGTCTCCCCTTCGCCGATGAACTTGAGCACGCCCTGGAGGGCGATGCCCGTGTCCTGGCCCTTGATGTTGATCATGGTGACGCAGCGCAATGCGCGCTGGAGGTCATAGATGTTGCTGACGAGGTCGGCTGCAGTGGCCGGTGCGACAGACATGATCCTCCCTAAAGAATTAGTTGCTGCAAGCAACTGTATCAGGAAAAGGTTGCTTAGGGAAACGAAGTTGTTGCCGCTGGCGCTTAAACACACACGCTCCCCCACTTCAGCCGTTGTGGCAGAAGTGAGGGAGCGTGTGAGCGTTATTGGCTACATCAGTCGCCCAGGTGGGTGGGCCCGAACATCTTCAAAAGCGTCTCAACCACGACGACGTTGGGCCCGTCCCCGGCGAAGCCCGCCTTCAGCGCGTCCCCCACATCCTCCGGGGCAACCCGGGTGGCGGGAATGCCGAAGGACTCGGCAAGCCTGACGAAGTCCGGGCGGGCCAGTTCGGTAGCGGTTGCCTTGCCGAAGGCACCCACCATGTATTCACGCAGGATGCCGTAGCCGCCGTCGTCCACGATCAGCCAGGTGACCGGCACGTTGTGCTGTTTCGCCGTAGCCAGTTCGGCGATGGAATACATCGAGGAGCCATCGCCGGACACGGCGAGTACCCGGCCCGGCCTCCCCTGGGTTTCCAATCCCACGGCCGCTCCAATGGCGCCGGGAAACGCGAAGCCCAGGCCGCCGGCGCCCTGGGCTGAGTGGAACTGCCCCTGCCGCGCGTCCCAGCAGGACCAGCCCCAGTAGGCGGCGATGGTCATGTCCCAGAAGGTCTGCATGTCCGCCGGCACGGCCTCGCGGATGTCGGCCATGAACTTCAGTTCCTTGCCCAGGTCCTGGGATTCCAGCCGGGCACGGACCTTGGCGAGCGATTCCTGCACCAGCGACTCCGGCGTGGCGCCATGCCAGTCCGGGGCCGCGGCCCTGCCGGGCTGCAGTGCTTCATCAAGAGCTGCGAGCGCCTGCCCGGCGTCGGCACGGATGCCAAGGCCAGGCCGGTTGGATTCCAGCACCCGCGGTTCGGCGTCGATCTGGATGATCCGCCCGCGTGGTTCGAACGTGAAGTAGTTGGACGTCACCTCGCCCAGCGAGGAGCCGATCACCACCAGGACGTCGGCGTCCTCCAGGACGTCGGTCATGTAGCGGTCCTCGATCCAGGCCTGGAGGGACAACTCGTGGTTCCAGGGGAACGCGCCATTGCCGCCCGGCGTGCAAATCACGGGAGCGCGGAGTTTCTCCGCGATGGACAGCAGGGACTTCTCCGCCTTGCCGCGGCGGGTGCCGCCTCCTGCAATGATTGCCGGGCGCCTGGCTGCTTCCAGCCACTTCACGGCCTCCCGCACCAGTTCGATCCGCGGCGGGTTGTCCGCTGCCTCCGCCAAGGCATCCTCCACTGGAGGCACCATGATGGGATCCAGCAGCACGTTTTGCGGAATCTCCAGCCAGACCGGGCCCTGCGGTGAGGAGATGGCCTCGGTCCAGGCGTCCTGGATGGCGGACGGGATGCCCGAGGCATGCTGGATCAGGCGCTGGCTCTTGGTTACGTTCGCCGCCGACGCCTTCTGGTCATCAAGCTGGTGCAGCATGCCCTTGCGCCGGGCACCCAGCCCCTCCAGGGGAATCTGGCTGGCCACCACCACCATGGGCACACCCGTGGCGTAAGCCTCCTGTAGGCCGGCCAGGGACGTCAGCGCGCCGGGGCCGGTGGACAGGAACAGCACGCCCACTTCCCCGGTGGCGCGGGAGTAGCCGTCCGCGGCAAAGGCGCTGTTGTTCTCGATCCGGGAGGAGACGAAGTGCAGGTTGCCGCGTCCCATCGCGTCGAACAGTCCCAGGGCATGCTGCCCCGGGATGCCGAACACCGTCTTGGCACCCAACGCTTCGAGGGTCTCGACGACGAGGTCCCCGCCATTGCGGGCACCCCTTCCCTCCGCGGGGGCGGGTGCCGCCAGTTCGGTCACCGCCCTACTCCTTGGTGGCCGCGGCGAAGCCGGCGGGACGGCGGGCCTCCTGGCCCAGGGCCTGCGCCTGGTAGCCCGTTTCGGCTCCGAAGCGGCTCCCGGGAACGGCATTGTCCGCCATGAGGGTCACCAGTTCGTACGCCACGTGGCTGGCGGCAACACCGGTAATTTCGGCATGGTCGTAGGCGGGCGCTACTTCAACGACGTCGGCCCCCACCAGGTTCATGCCGCGGAAGCCGCGGATGATCTCCAGGAGTTCGCGGCTAGTGATGCCGCCTGCTTCCGGCGTGCCGGTGCCCGGTGCGTGTGCCGGATCCAGGACGTCAATGTCCACCGAGATGTAGAGCGGGCGGTTGCCGATCCGGTCGCGGACCTTGGCGACGGTTTCCAGCACGCCCTGATAGTAGACGTCCGCTGAAGTGACAATGCCAAACCCAAAGCGGTGGTCGTCGTCGAGATCCTTCTTGCCGTAGAGCGGGCCGCGGGTGCCGATGTGGCTGATGGCTTCAGTGTCCAGGATGCCTTCCTCCACCGCGCGGCGGAAGGGCGTGCCATGGGTGTATTCGGCGCCGAAGTAGGTGTCCCAGGTGTCCAGGTGGGCATCGAAGTGGAGCATGGCAATGGGCCCGCCGGCGCGCTCGGCAGCGGCCCGCAGCAGCGGCAGCGCGATGGTGTGGTCCCCGCCCAGGGTCAACAGCTTGCTCCCGGCGGCGGTGAGGTCCAGCGCGTTCTGCTGGATGGTTTCGATGGCTTCGTTGATGTGGAACGGGTTGACGGCCATGTCGCCGGCGTCGGCCACCTGGATGTTCTCGAACGGGCTGACATCCCAGGCGGGATTGTAGGGACGCAGCAGCCGGCTGGCCTCGCGGACATGGTTGGCGCCGAAACGGGCCCCGGGGCGGTAGGAAACACCTGAATCGAACGGCACCCCCACCACGGTCACGTCAGCCTTGGCCACCTGGTCCAGGCGGGGAAGACGGGCATAGGTGGCAGCTCCGGCATAGCGGGGAATCCGGGATGAATCGATAGGGCCAAGGTTGCCGTTGGCTTCAATGCGCAGCTCTTCCAATGGAGGCCTCTCCTTCGAGGAGGTAAGGGACAGGTGTGACTGCAATCATACACTCCTGTTTCCCTTAGAGCATCAGGTGTTTACCAAACCTGCCCCCGAACCCCGAGGACAAGTCAGCGGCTGGCGGCGGGCACCAGGACCCAGAGCACCTCTACGGGCTTGTCCGTGGGGTTGGCCCAGGTATGGGGTTCGCGGCCGGGAAAGGTTACGGTGTCGCCGGCGCTCAGGTCGTATTCCTCGTTGGTGAGGATCAGCTTGATGGACCCCTTGATCACATGCAGCACATCCACGTCGCAGTCCACCGCATAGAGCTCGGACTCGCCGCGGCCGTGCGGCTCGATCACGGCCTGGATGATCTGGACCCTGCGCTCCGAGCGCGCCGTCAGGAGCCGCTCCACGATGCCCTGGCCGCCGAGCGAAATCCGGGGGCCGTCGTTCCGCTTGGTCAAGTGGGTCTCGGGTGCCGCAAAAAGGTCGCCAATGGAAATGGACAGGACCTGGCAGAGCGTCACCAGTGAGGCCACCGACGGTGAGGTCAGGTCCCGCTCCACCCTGCTGAGGAAACCCTTTGTCAGGCCGGTGGCATCGGCAACCTGCTCGATGGTGAGCCGCTGGGACTGCCGGGCGGCCCGGATCCTTGAGCCGATGGCAACAGGGACGTTACTGGGCTCAACTGGCAGTGCCTTCATCTACGAACCTTTCATGGCCGGCAGTCCGGCTCCACTCTCGAGCCATACTAATCTGCGGCGCTTTTGTGACACGCGCATGCCACACGGGAGCGGCACCGGCGTTCCGATCCTTGACTGTTGCAGCCGTCACACTCTAGTCTTTGGAAACTCCTGTTGCCTATAAGGCAATACCAGGAACCCCTCTCCGTTCGTCCGCGGCGGTGCCGGGCGCCGTCGCCCCCGGCACCACACCCGGCCCACAGCTCCAAGGAGCCAACTATGGATGCAAGTGCCATCAACATCGCCATCGTGGTGGTGTATCTGCTCGCAATGCTGGCCTTCGGCTGGTGGGGCAAATCCCGCACCAGGAACAACAGCGACTTCCTCGTTGCCGGCCGTCGCCTGGGACCGTTCCTGTACACCGGGACCATGGCCGCCGTCGTCCTCGGCGGGGCGTCCACGGTGGGCGGCGTGGGCCTTGGCTACAAGTTCGGCATCTCCGGCATGTGGCTGGTGGTGGCCATTGGCGCCGGCGTCCTGCTGCTGAGCCTTCTCTTCGCCGGGACCATCCAGAAACTGAAGATCTACACCGTGTCCCAGATGCTCACCCTCCGCTACGGGAGCAAGGCCACCCAAGCCTCCGGCATCGTCATGCTCGCGTACACGTTGATGCTCTGCGCCACGTCAACCGGCGCCTATGCCACCATCTTCGTCGTGCTGTTCAACCTGGACCGGGCGCTGGCCATCGCCATCGGCGGCGCGATCGTCCTGGTGTACTCCACCATCGGCGGCATGTGGTCCATCACCCTTGCGGACCAGGTCCAGTTCGTGATCAAGACGGTGGGCATCTTCTTCCTCATGCTCCCCTTCACCCTGAACGCCGCGGGCGGCCTCGACGGGATCCGCAGCCGCGTGGATGCCAGCTTCTTCCAGATGGACGGCATCGGCGTCCAGACGATCATCACCTACTTCGTCGTCTACACCCTGGGCCTGCTGATCGGCCAGGACATCTGGCAGCGCGTGTTCACCGCCAAGACCCCAAGGGTGGCCCGTTGGGGCGGCGCCACCGCAGGCATCTACTGCATCCTCTACGGCGTGGCCGGTGCGCTGATCGGCATGGCCGCCAACGTGGCCCTGGCCAACGTCAAGATCGCGGCGAAGGACGACGTCTACGCCGAGGTGGCCCAGAACCTGCTCCCCGTCGGCATCGGCGGACTGGTCCTGGCCGCCGCCGTGGCTGCCATGATGTCCACCGCGTCCGGCGCCCTCATCGCCGCCGCCACCGTTGCCCGTGCCGACGTCCTGCCGTTCGTTGCCGGCTGGTTCGGCAAGGACGTCAACACCGGCGACACCGAAAACCCGGAACACGACGTCAAGGCCAACCGCATCTGGGTCCTGGCGCTGGGCATTGTGGCCATCGTCATCGCCATCATCACCAAGGACGTGGTAGCGGCCCTGACCATTGCCTACGACATCCTGGTGGGCGGCCTGCTGGTGGCCATCCTGGGCGGCCTGGTGTGGAAGCGAGGCACCGGCGTTGCTGCCGCCGCGTCCATGGCTGTCGGGTCGGTCATCACCCTCGGCACCATGATCATCCTGGAAGTGAACGCCAAGGCCCCGCTG
Organism: Arthrobacter sp. NicSoilB11; assembly: GCF_019977375.1. Taxonomy (NCBI): domain Bacteria; kingdom Bacillati; phylum Actinomycetota; class Actinomycetes; order Micrococcales; family Micrococcaceae; genus Arthrobacter; species Arthrobacter sp. NicSoilB11. Next base: position 932,141 of record NZ_AP024657.1, on the reverse strand, counting down.
GACGGGATATACGCCAACGAGCCCATCTACTACGGCCTGATCGCCTCCGCGGTTGTCTACATCACGGCTTCGCTGCTCACCCGCCCCACGGACCCCGCCGTCATGCGGGCCTGGCAGCTTCGTGTTGCCGGCCAGGAGCCGGAAGAAGCGCCCGAGGAAGTCCTCGCCGGCCGCTGACCTGACCAAGCATTAAGCACGACGGCGGCGCCTCCTTTCGCATTCACGCGCAAGGAGGCGCCGCCGTCGTAAGTCCTACCCTCCTGGGTCCCTACCCCTCAGTGTCGCGGGGCTCGTCGTCATCCAGCGGGACCTCGCGGTCCTCGGCGTCGATGACTATCGGTGGCGGCTGGACCACCGGTTCCCCTTCATCAAGGACCCCGTCCTCCGCGTCCGCATCGTCTACCGGTGCATCCTCGGCGTAATCGTAGGCGGGGTCCGCTTCCACGGCGTCCAGGTGCGGCATGTCCGGGTGCTGTCCGGTGGTGCTCATGATTCAACCTCCGTTATTCGCCTGACGTGCTCTTTAGGGTAGGGCGCAGGATGCGCCACACCTTCATCACAGCACCCGCCGGGCGGACGGGTCAATAGTCGTGGCGGCGCCCGGAAGAGTGGCCAACGGGGGCGGTATCGGCCCCGGTTTTAAGGCATACCGAAAGTTCCCAGCGAGGTTGGCCAGCCAAAAAACCGCGGAAATACGCAGTACGCTGGCAAGGCAAAGGCGCGATAAACATGCCCTTTCCAGCCCAGGAGTTACCAGTGTCGCAGCACGCCCAGTCCAACAACGTCGGGTCCAATTCCCGGACCCCGCACCCGGAGGCCGCCGGCACCCCGCAAAGCCAGCCCTCGCCGTCGAACATCAAACGGTGGCGCCAATACCTGGCGGACGAGCGCGCGGAAGCAGCCGTCTACCGGGACCTCGCCCAGAACCGCGAGGGGGAGGAACGGGACATCCTCCTGGCCCTGGCCGAGGCCGAAGGCCGGCACGAGGCCCACTGGCTGGCCCTGCTGGGAGACCACGCGGGCAAACCAAAGAGGGCCTCGGCGCGGAGCCGTTTCCTGGGGTTCCTGGCCCGGCACTTTGGCTCCGTGTTTGTGCTGGCCCTCGCCCAGCGCGCCGAGGGCCGCTCCCCCTACGCCAAGGACCCCAACGCCACTCCGGCCATGGCCGCCGATGAGCAGATCCATGAGGAAGTGGTGCGGGGCCTGGCAACGCGCGGCCGCAACCGCCTGGCCGGTACGTTCCGCGCAGCGGTCTTCGGCGCGAACGACGGCCTGGTCAGCAACCTCTCCCTGGTGATGGGCATGGCGGCGTCCGGCGTGGCCAGCACCGTGGTGCTGCTGAGCGGCATCGCCGGGCTGCTGGCCGGTGCCATGTCCATGGGCGCCGGGGAATTCATCTCCGTGCGTTCCCAGCGCGAGCTGCTGGCGGCCACCCGCCCCACGCAGATCACGCTGGCGGCCGCGCCCCAGCTGGACCTTGAACACAACGAACTCCTCCTGGTGTACCTGGCCCGCGGGATGTCCCGCGAGGCGGCGGAACACCGGGTGGCCGAGCGCATGGGGCTGCTGTCCTGCGACTGCGACCCCAGCCTGTCCCTGCAGCCGGACCTGCCGGAGGAAGAGGACCAGCACGAGGCCGTGGGGACGGCCTGGGGTGCGGCGCTTTCCAGCTTCTGCTTCTTTGCCTCCGGCGCCATCGTGCCCATCCTGCCGTTCCTGTTCGGCCTGACCGGGGTCGCCGCATTGGTGGTGGCCGGGGTGCTGGTGGGCATCGCCCTGCTGGCCACCGGTGCCGCCGTCGGCCTGCTGTCCGGCACCTCCCCGCTGACCCGCGGCCTGCGCCAGCTCGCCATCGGCCTCGGCGCCGCCGGCATCACCTACCTGCTGGGCCTGCTCTTCGGCACGGCGGTCGGATAGGGCTCAGCCCCGGAGGACCTCCACGGCCTGATCCACCGTATCCACCAGGTGAATGTAGTCCGCCATGGGCCGCCCGGCGGCCAGGCTGCGCAGCATGGGCCAGGCCGGGTACTCCTGCTCCCAGTGGCGCCGCCCCACCAGCACCATGGGCGCCACTTTCTCGCGGGCGCCATAGTAGTTTTCGCAGGCGTCCTGGAAGATCTCCTGGACGGTCCCGGCTGCTCCGGGCAGGAAGACGATTCCGCCGTGGCATAGTTCCAGCAGGATGGCCTCCCGGATGGCGTTGGCGAAGTATTTGGCGATGTGCGTGGCAAAGTAGTTGGGCGGTTCGTGCCCGTAGAACCAGGTGGGGATCCCCAGGGATGCAGTCCCGCCCGGATGGCGTTCGACGACGGCCGCCGCCGCGCGTGCCCACGCCGACACCGAGGGACGGAACCCGGGGACCGCGGCAAGCGTGCCTAGCGCTGCGTCCAGGTCGCCGTCGGACGCCTGGCTCAGGTAAGCGCCCAGGTTGGCCGCCTCCATGGCGCCGGGCCCGCCGCCGGTAGCCACCGAATACCCCTGGAGGGCCAGGAGCCTGCCCAGCCGTGCCGCCTCCGCGAACTCCAGGCTGCCGCGCGGCGCTGCATGGCCGCCCATGACCCCGACGATGGAGCGGCGGGTCCAGGCCGCCGACCCCGTCAGCTCTTCCAGCGCGTCCCCGATGGCATGGTCGTGCAGGGCAGAGGCCAGGGTCGCATCCACGCGGCGCCGCTGGCCGGACTGGATGCTCCAGTGGTAGATGCGGGCGTCCGGCAGTTCCTCGTAGGGAGACGATGCCAGTCCGGCATACAGTTCAGCCGGGGAGTACAGCGATGCCCGGTAGGGGTCGAAGGGGACGCCTTCCAGCCGGGGAAAAATCAGTGCACCGCGGCTGCGCAGGTTGCCTTCCATGCCGTCGTCGAACAGGCAGCCGAGGAACATGGCACCTTCGACGGTGACGCTCTTCAGGGCGGCCGACCGGCCCCGCAGGTCCAGCGACTGCGCGTGCCAGCCATGCAGGTTAACTGCGCCGCCGGCCACCAGGCGGTCGAAGCTGGCCAGATCCTGGACCTCGAGGTTGCGGGGACGGGGACCAAGGCTTCCGGCAAAATTCACGGCTGCCGCCTTCCAGTCCACATCATGGAGCCAGCCTAGGCCACGCAACGCAACGCTGGCAGGACCTTGTTGCCTCTCAAATTCTCCCGGGGACCGGAAGCCTGCCACCCCGCCTGCTTCTGCCTGCCTCCCTTGACCCGGGAGTAGCGCCTGCTACGATCGTGGAAGAAGAGTATGTCCTATCAAGCGAACATATGGTGGCAGTGCGCCACTGGCGCAGGCGCCGGTCGGGCGGACGCGCAGACATGAACATGAGGGAACGCACCGTGGCGAACAATCTGGGACTCAGCATCGACCGCTCTTCTCCCGTGCCCCTGTACCACCAGGTGGTCCAGGGCATCGAAGCGGCCATCTACAGCGGGGTGCTGGAACCCGGAAGCCGGCTGGAGAACGAAATCGACCTGGCCGCCCAGCTCAACCTGTCCCGGCCCACCATGCGCAAGGCCATGGACGAGCTGGTCCGCTCCGGACTCCTGGTCCGTAAACGCGGCGTGGGAACCCAGGTGGTCTCCAGCCAGGTGCGCCGTCCGCTCGAGCTTTCCAGCCTTTACGACGACCTCACCAACGACGGCAAGAAACCCACCACCGAAGTCCTGAGCTTCTCCCACGTTGAAGCCGACGACGCCACCCGGGCAACACTGCAGCTTCCGGCAGGCTCAAAGGTCTATCACTTCACCCGGCTCCGGAAGGTAGGCGGCAATCCGCTGGCCCTCATGGAGAACTGGGTTCGGGACGACATCGCGGAAATGGATGAGGCCATGCTCGCCGCTGAAGGCCTGTATTCGATCCTCCGGCGCGGCGGGGTCAACTTCCGCCTGGCCAACCAGCGCATCGGCGCCGTCAATGCCAACGACTACCAGGCCTCCATGCTGGACACGACGCCGGGATCCGCGCTGGTCACCATGGAACGTACTGCCGTCGACGACACCGGGCGGCGCGTGGAAACGGGCCACCACGTGTACCGCGCCGATTCCTACAGTTTTGAAATGACTCTCGTACAGCGATAATCCAAGGAGCCAACTCCATGACCAACTGGGTTTACCCCCTGGGCACCGCCGCTGACGGCAAATGGGACATTTCGATCGGAACCTCCGACTCCTCCCTCGCCGTGGACGGCTGGGCGCACACCGGCCTGAAGGTGGCCACGGTGCCGGCCGGTGCCGCCGTCGAACTCTCCGCCGCGGACGAGGAACGGATCGTGGTGCCCCTCAACGGGGCCTTCACCGTGACGGTTGACGGCACCGACTATCCCCTGGCGGGCCGGCCCTCGGTCTTCTCCGGGCCCAGCGACGTCCTTTATTCCGGCGCCGGACGCGCCGTGAGGATCAAATCCGCCGACGGCGGCAGGGTGGCAGTGGCCACGGCCCCCGCGAAAGCCTCCTACCCCACCCGGCTGGTCCATGCCGCGGAGACCCCCGTGGAACTGCGCGGCGCCGGCAACTGCTCGCGCCAGGTCCACAACTTCGGCACCCCGGCAGCGCTGGAGGCCGACCGGTTCATCGTCTGCGAGGTCCTCACCCCCGCAGGGAACTGGTCTTCCTACCCTCCCCACAAGCATGACGAGGAAAAGGACGGCGAGACCCAGCTCGAAGAGATCTACTACTTCGAAACCCAGGTGGCGTCCGGCTCCGCAGCACCACCCGACGCCGACGCCATCGGGTACCAGCGCGTCTACGCCTCCGATGAGCGGCCCATCGATGTGTCGGCCGAGGTGCGCACCGGCGACGTGGTCCTGGTCCCCTACGGCTGGCACGGCCCGGCGATGGCCGCGCCCGGCTACGACCTCTACTACCTCAACGTCATGGCAGGTCCGGGCCCGGTGCGGGAATGGCTGATCAGCGACGATCCCCACCATGGCTGGGTGCGTCAGACCTGGGAGACCCAAAACATCGACCCGCGGCTTCCGTTCGGTGCCTAAGGAACCCCGCCGCCTAGCGGCTGGCCAGCTCCTCGACAGGCACCGGCACCTGGCCTTCAAGCTGCCGTTCCCGCTTGGCCGTGGCGGCGGCGAACGCCATGACGGCCAGGCCCGCAACGGTGATCACGGCGCCCGCCCAGATGGGTGAGGTGTAGCCGAGGCCGGCGGTGATGGTGACCCCTCCCAGCCAGGCGCCCAGGGCGTTGCCCACATTGAAGGCACCGATGTTGGCGCCGGAGGCCAGGGTGGGAGCCCCGGAGGCATACTTCATCACGCGCATTTGCAGGCCCGGCACGGTGGCGAAGCCGAAGCCGCCCATCAGGACCAGCGACATGACCGTCAGGACAGGGCTGGCGGCCGTCAGAGCGAACACCACCATGACCACGGCCAGCGCGGCGAGCACCACCAGGAGCGTCCGGTCCACGTTGCGGTCTGCGGCTTTGCCGCCAAGGGTGTTGCCGGCGAAGAGACCCGCCCCGAAGACAATGAGCAGCCATGGCACGGTGGAGGCCGCAAATCCGGACACCTCGGTGAGGGTGTACGCAATGTAGGTGAACGCGCCGAACATGCCGCCGAAGCCGAGGATGGTCACCAGGATGGAAAGCCACACCTGGCCGGAGCGGAAGGCCCGAAGCTCGGAGCGGAGGCTTCCCGCCTGCCCCGCTTCACGGGCCGGCTTGGGAACCAGGGCCAGGATGCCGGCGAGCGCAGCCACGCCAATGACCGTGATGGCCCAGAAGGTGGCACGCCAGCCGGCCGCCTGGCCCAGCAACGTCCCGAACGGCACGCCAAGGACGTTGGCCGCGGTCAGTCCCGTGAACATGAGCGCGATGGCGCCTGCCTTCTTGCTGGGCGGGACCATGCCGGCCGCCACCACTGCCCCGATGCCAAAGAAGGCGCCGTGCGAGAGGGCGGCAACAACGCGGCCCAGCATCATTGGCCAGTAACCGTCAGCAGTGGCGGAAAGCAGGTTTCCGGCAATGAACAGGACCAGCAGTGCGGCCAGTACGGGCTTGCGCTGGAATCGCGTCACGGCTGCCGTCAGGCCCAGCGCGCCCACCACCACGGAGAGTGCGTAGCCGGAGATGAACCAGCCGGCCTCCGCTTCGGTGACGCCAAAGTCGGTTGCCACCTGCGGGAGGAGGCCGGCGATGACGAATTCCGTGAGTCCTATGCCAAACCCGCCCAGGGCGAGTGCTATCAGGCCAACAGGCATGCGAATGCTCCTTTGAGCTGTACGTGTGGTTGTTCCGTGAAGTGGAAGGCGCCTAAGATAGTTGCAGGCGCGGTATTTATTGTTGCACATGCAAATATGCCGCGCAAGCAACTATCTCTACCCGCGGCTGCCGGAGGGCTCTCCCGCCGGGACAATTCGTAAAGGAGCAACCATGGGCATCAAGGACGACGCCGTCGAGGTCCGCGCCCAGGGCTGGCGCACCCTGGCGGCCCTGCATGGGCTGATCGAAGGCGAGCTGGAGCGCTCCCTCCAGGCAGAGTCGAAGCTCTCCGTGGTGGAGTACACAGTGCTGGACGCCCTCAGCCGGCAGGACGGCTGGCACATGCGGATGCAGCAGTTGGCGCGTGCCACGGCGCTCAGCCCCAGCGCCACCACCCGGCTGGTGAACCGGCTTGAGGACCGCGGCCTCCTGACCAGGATCCTGTGCGACGACGACCGCCGTGGAATTTATACGGAACTGACGCCCACCGGCCTGAGCCTCCTTGAGGAAGCACGGCCCGTCCACGATGCCACGCTTGAGCGGGCCCTCGGCCAGGCGATGGCCATGCCGGAACTCGCACCGCTGGTTGACGCACTGCCCGGGCTGCATGCGCGCGCATAGGACAGCAGAGCCCCTTTGAGGATCCTCATAGGGGCTTTGCAAGGAGCAGCGGGGCGCTGGTCCGGTCAGGGAACCTTCGCCGCGGCGGCCCCGGCCTTGCTGCCGGCCACATTCTTGAAGTAGTGCTCCAGGTCCTCCAGGCTTTTGTCCTTGGTCTCGGGCACGTATTTGGCGGCAAAGGCGATTCCGGCAGGATCAGGGAGAAGAGGCCGATGAGCAGCAGCGCCGTCGTGGTTCCCACTCGGCCGGTGATCTTGCTGGATCACCGCGAGGCCCAGGCCCACCACGAAGATCCTGCGGAGCCACGGGATGCCCAGGTCCTTCCATGAACCCATTTTGGACTTGTAGTCCTCCGCGGCCATGGCCTTGACTTCCTCGAACTCCCTGCGGGCTTCCTCCTGCGACCGGATCCGCTGCAGCACGCTGAGCGTCTCGCCGAAGCTGCCGATGGAGGCCAGCCAGCGTGGACTCTCGGGCATGACGTTCATCCCGATCCACAGCGCGATGGCCGGCAGGGTGGCGATGACCAGCATCCAGCGCCAGATGCCGTGCGATTCGCCGAAGGAGTTGCCCAGGTAGGCGTTGAAAATGAAGGCCAGCAACTGCCCGGTGACGATCATGAGTTCGTTCTGGGTGACGATCCGGCCGCGCCGGTCGCGCGGCGATATCTCGGCCAGGTAGACCGGAACGGTAACGGATGCCCCGCCCACGGCAAGCCCCAGGATAAACCGCGCGGCGATTAACACTTCGGTGTTCGGCGCGAAGGTGCAGCCCAGGGTGCCCAGCAGGAAGACGACTGCCAGGACCATGATCATCCCGCGCCTGCCGTTGCGGTCTGCCAGGCGGCCGCCGAACAGGGCGCCAAACGCGGCGCCGAACAACAGGGACGAGGTCACCAGGCCCTCGGTCAGCGGGGTGAGGCCCAGATCCTGCTGCATATAGGGCAGCGCGCCGTTGATTACGCCGGTGTCGTAGCCAAACAGCAGGCCGCCAAAGGTGGAGATGATCGTGGCGGTCCGCAGGGCGCGCTGGTGGTTGCCGGGCTGCTGTATGGTCGTTTTCCCCTCCGTCCCCTTCTCCTGTCCTACTTGTAGAGGTCGGGCTTCGCAGCCAGCTTCACGGCGACCTTTTCGCCGTTCTTCTGCGCCTCGACGCCTGCCTCGCAGCATGCCGCGGTGGCGTACCCGTCCCAGGCGGAGGGGCCACCGATTTCGCCCCTCAGTGCAGCGTCCACCCATGACTGGATTTCGACGTCGTACGCGGCGCCGAAACGCTCTTCGAAGCCTGGGGTGACGCTGCCGCCCCAGCGGCCGGAACTGCGGGTGTAGGGACCCTTGTCGCCGCCGATGCTGACGATGCCGTCCTCGAAGGAGGCCTGGGTGGCCACCTCGTAACCGAATTTGGCGTTGACGTAGATCTCGACGTCCGCCAGGACGCCGGACTCGGTCTCGATCAGGACGTGCTGGGGGTCGTGCTGGCCGTTGGGAGCATTGCGGGTGGGCTTGCCCAGCCGGACCTGGATGCTGGTGATTTCCTCGCCGGTGAAGAACCGGATGGCGTCGAATTCGTGGACCACGGAGTCATTGATGAGCATCTCGTTGGTGAAGCCCTCAGGGGTGTTGGGGTTGCGGTGCTGGTGGTGCAGCATCAGCAGTTCGCCCAGCTCATGGTTGCGGATGATGGAGCGGAGCGCTGCGTATTCGGCGTCGAAGCGGCGCATGAAGCCCACCTGGATGCGCTGGTGGCCCAGCGCCACTTCGGCTTCGACAATCTTCCAGGAGGATTCGGCGTCCGGGGTCAGCGGCTTTTCGCAGAGGATCGGAATGTCCCTGGCGATGGCCTTGAGCAGGATGTCCTGATGCAGGAAGCCCGGGGTGGCGATGAGAACGGCGTTGACGTCGCCGTTGTTGAGGGCTTCGTCAGCGTCGGCCAGGGCGACTGCGCCGGGGATGTCTTCGACGGCGGCCTCGGCGCGGGCGAGGTCGACGTCGACGACGGCGGCCACTTCGGCGCCATGGATCCGCTTGTTGAGGCGCTGGATGTGGTCGGCGCCCATGCGGCCGGCGCCGATGACGGCGACGCGGAGGGTTTCAGTCATTGTTTGGTCCTTTTGGCGTTAGCAGGAAGAGGTCAGTTGACGGCGGTGCGGGAGCCGCAGGTCAGCAGGTAGTTGCGGGTGCGCTTGGCGATCGGCATCGGGACGTCGAAGGCCACCGGGTACATGTCCTGTTCCACGATCCCGAAGATGGGGCGGTTCAGGGCTTCCACGGCCTCGATGACGGCGCGGAGGTCGGGCAGCCCGCTCGGCGGTTCGGTCATGACGCCGGCGAGGTTGGCCGCGGCCCATGTCATGTTTTCCTCGTTGACTCGCCTGAGGATGTCCGGATTGATCTGCTTCAAATGCAGGTAGCCGATGCGGTCAGGGTAGTTCTTGATGAGCTCCAGGCTGGAGGCGCCGCAGTATTCCGCGTGGCCGGTGTCCAGGCAGAGGTTCAGGTACTGCGGATCGGTAGCTCCCAGCAGCGTTTCGATGTCCTCCTGCGCGCCAACGTGGGAGTCAGCGTGGGAGTGGAACTGCTGCTTCAGGCCGAAGTCCTCCAGCAGGGTCTTGCCCAGGCGGTTGTGGCCGGCGAACAGGTCGCTCCAGGCCTTGTCGCTTAGCGTGCCGCTTTCCACGGCCTCGCCGGTGACGTCGTCGCGCCACATGGCCGGAATGACCACGATGTGCCCGCCGCCCATTGCCGCGGTGAGTTCGGCGACCTTGCGGGCCGGCTCCCAGGCGGTCTCCCACTGGTCCACGCCGCGGTGGAAGGCGGTGAACACGGTGCCGGCTGTGACTTTCAGGTCGCGCTGCTTGAGTTCCTCCGCCAGGCGGGCCGGGTCGGTGGGAAGGTAGCCGTACGGGCCAAGTTCGATCCACTTGTAGCCGGACTCGGCCACTTCGTCGAGGAAGCGTTCCCACGGGGTCTGCTTCGGATCGTCCGCAAACCAGACGCCCCAGGAGTCCGGCGCCGTGCCGATGATCAGCTTGTTCTCAGTCATGACAGCGTTGTCTCTCTGGGTGTTAGTTGGACGGGAAGTTGTAGGAGGCTTCGGAGGCGTGGTGGGTTTCGGGCCAGCGGGAGGTGACGACTTTGCCGCGGGTGTAGAAGGAGACGCCTTCGGGGCCGTAGATGTGTTTGTCGCCGAAGAGGGATGCTTTCCAGCCGCCGAAGGAGTGGTAGGCCACGGGGACCGGGAGGGGCACGTTGATGCCGATCATGCCGACGGTGACGGAGCGCTGGAACTTGCGGGCGGCGGCGCCGGAGGAGGTGAAGATGGCGGTGCCGTTGCCGTAGGGGTTGGCGTTGATCAGCTTGATGCCGTCTTCGAGGGTGTCGACGCGGACCACGACGAGGACGGGTCCGAAGATCTCTTCCGTGTAAGCCGTCATTTCGGTCTTGACGTGGTCGATCACGGTAGGCCCCACCCAGAAGCCGTCTTCGTGGCCCGGGACCACCAGGTCGCGGCCGTCCACCACCATGGCGGCGCCGGCGGCCTCGGCTTCGGTGACGATCCGTACGATGCGTTCCTTGGAGGCCGGGGTGATGACCGGGCCCATTTCGGCGTCGGGGGCGGTGCCGTTGTTGACCTTCACGGCCAGGGCGCGTTCTTCGACTTTCTTGACCAGCAGGTCGGCGGCGTCCCCGACGGCGACGGCGACGGAGATCGCCATGCAGCGTTCGCCGGCGGAGCCGAAGGCGGCGGCAGCGAGGTGGTCGGCGGCGTTGTCCAGGTCGGCGTCGGGCAGGATGATGGCGTGGTTCTTCGCCCCGCCCAGGGCCTGGACGCGCTTGCCGTGTTTGGTGGCGGTTTCGTGGACGTACTGCGCGATCGGGGTGGACCCGACGAAGGAGATGCCGTCCACGTCCGGGTGGGTCAGGAGCCCGTCGACGGTTTCCTTGTCGCCGTGCAGGACCTGGAACACGCCGTCGGGCAGGCCGGCTTCCTTCCAGAGCTTGGCCAGCAGCAGGGACGCGGAGGGGTCGCGCTCGGAGGGCTTGAGGATGAAGGCGTTGCCGGTGGCGATCGCCATCGGGGCCATCCACAGCGGCACCATGACCGGGAAGTTGAACGGGGTGATGCCGGCGACCACGCCGAGGGGCTCGCGGAAGTTGAACACGTCGATACCGGTGGAGACCTGGTCCGAGTAGTCGCCCTTGAGCAGGGTGGGGATGCCGCAGGCGTACTCGATGACTTCCAGGCCGCGGCCGATTTCGCCCTTGGCGTCGGAGAGGACCTTGCCGTGCTCGGTCGTGATTAGTTCAGCGAGGTCGTCCACGTGGGCGGCGACGAGTTCGCGGAACTTGAACAAGACGGCGGTGCGCTTGGCCAGGGAGATGTCACCCCAGCTGTCGGCAGCCTTCCGGGCGGCGGCGACGGCGGCGTCAAGGTCGGCGCGGTTGGCCAGGCGCAGCTCGCCGGTCACGGCCCCAGTGGCCGGGTTGTACACAAGGGTGGTGCGGTCGCCAGCGCCGGCGGTTTCGGCGCCGTTGATGAAGTGGTTGATCACGGTGGTCTGGGTATCGGTGGTCTGGGTATCGGTGGTCTGGGTGGTGGCAGTCATGGGGACTCTTCCTTGAGGGGGTGGTGTCTGGAGGAGGGTTAGCCGAGCAGTTTGCGCTGGCGGGACTTGTGGTCGACGTAGGTATGGAAGGCCTGCTTGGTGGAATCCAGTTCGGAGACCTGGGAGACGGGGACGTCCCACCAGGACTCGGAGGATGGTGCGTCCAGGAGCGGGTCGGACTCGACATGGATGAGGATGGGCCCGCTGCCCTCGGGGGCGGCCTTGGCGTCGCGGATGGCCTGTTCCAGTTCGGCGATGACTTTCTCGCCGGGTTCGATCCGGATGACCTTCACGCCCAGGGACTCGGCGTTCAGGGCAAGGTCCACCGGCAGGGTGTCCCCTTCGTCGAAGCTGTGCTGTTCTTCGTCCAGTGCCCGGTAGCGGGTGCCGAAGCGCTGCGAGCCCAGGGATTCGGACAGGGAGCCGATGGAGGCGTATCCATGGTTCTGGATCAGGACCACGATCAGTTTGATGCGTTCGGCGACGGCGGTGACCAGTTCGGTGTGCATCATCAGGTAGGAGCCATCCCCCACCATCACCACGACGTCCCGCTGCTCGCCGCCGCGCGCGGCTTCGGCCAGGGCTGCGCGCTTGACCCCGAGGCCTCCGGGGATTTCGTAGCCCATGCAGGAGTAGGCATATTCGACGTGGTAGCCGAACGGGTCCCGGACACGCCACATCTTGTGCAGGTCCCCGGGCAGGGACCCGGCCGCGCAAATCACCACATCCGCAGCGTCCATGGCCCGGTTGGCGGCGCCGATGATTTCGTTCTGTGCCGGCAGCGGGGTGTAGCGGGTGTCAAAGGCCTCGTCCACAGTGGCGTTCCAGCGCTTTTTCCCGGCGGCGACCTTGTCCTCCAGGTCGGCGCCTACCCGGTAGCCGCCCAGTGCTGCGTTGAGCTTGACCAGTGCCTTGCGGGCGTCGGCGACGATCGGCAGCGTGGTGCCGTGCTTGTACGCGTCGATCGGGGCAACGTTGATGTTGATGAAGCGCACCTCGGGGTTCTGGAACGCTGTGCGTGACGCGGTGGTGAAGTCCTCGTAGCGGGTGCCGATGCCGATGATCAGGTCGGCGTCGGCAGCGATGGCGTTGGCCGCCGTCGTACCGGTGGAGCCGATGGCACCCAGGCTGAACTGGTGGTCCCACGGCAGGACGCCGACGCCGGCCTGCGTGTTGCCTACCGGGATGCCCGTCAGCTGGGCGAGCTTTGCGAGCTCGTCGTTGGCGTAGGCGTAGAGGACGCCGCCGCCGGCGATGATCAGCGGGCGCTTCGCGGCACGGATCGCCGCCGCGGCACGGGCGATGTCGTCGTCGTCGGCCTCCGGGCGGCGGATCCACCACTCCCGCTCGGCCAGGAACTCCGCCGGGACATCGAACGCCTCGGCCTGGACATCCTGCGGCAGCGAAATGGTCACCGCACCGGTCTCCGCCGGATCCGTCAGGACACGCAGGCCGTGGTGGAACGCGGAGAACAGCTGCTCCGGGCGGGTGACCCGGTCAAAGAACTTGGACAGTGGCCGGAACGCGTCATTAACGGTGATGTCGTAGGCGTAGGGCTGTTCGAGCTGCTGCAGCACCGGGTCCGCGGCGCGGGTGGCAAAGGTGTCGCTGGGCAGCAGCAGCACCGGCAGCCGGTTCGTCGTGGCCAAAGCGGCACCGGTCAGCAGGTTGGAGGACCCCGGGCCGATCGAGGTGCTGATGGCGAAGGTCTGGCGGCGGCGGGTATGCCGGGCATACCCCACGGCCTGGTGCGCCTGGGCCTGCTCGTTCCGGCCCTGGTAGTACGGCATGATGGCCGGGTCCAGCTGCTGGTACTGCTTCAGGGCCTGCCCCACACCGGCAACGTTACCGTGCCCGAAAATACCGAACGTGCCGGGGATGAGCCGCTCCCGGTAGTCCACACCGCCCACCTTGTCGACGGTGTATTGCTTGGACAGGTATTCGACGACGGCCTGGGCCACCGTCATCCTGCGCGTTCCTGTTGTGTCCATGGGGAGGCTACTCCGATACTTCCGTGGTGTGGTTCAGGAGCGAAGCGGCGCTGGCGACGGCGCCGGCGACGTCTCCGTCGGCCGGGTACAGGAGCGTCCGGCCAACAGTGAGGCCCTGGACGCCCGGGAGCGCCAGTGCCGCCTGCCAGGACGCAAAGACCTCGTCCTGGGACCCATCCGGGTCTCCGCCCAGCAGGACGGTGGGCATGGTGGTGGCCGCCATGACGCGTTCCATCTCCGCCACGACGGGAAGCTTCATCCAGGTGTAGGCGCTGGTGGAGCCCAGGCCCTCTGCGATGGCGATGGACTTGATCACGGCGTTGGTGGACAGATCGTTGCGGACGCGGCCGTTTTCCCGGACCGACAGGAATGGTTCCACCATGGCAATCAGCTTGCGCTCCGCCAGCGAATCGATGGCCTTGGCGGTCGCTTCCAGGGTGGCCACGGTGTCGGGGTCGCCCAGGCAGATGCGGGTGAGCATCTTGCCGCCGTCAGCACCCAGGGCCTCCAGAGCGGCGGCGGTGTGGCCGGTGAAGCGGTCATCGAACTCGTTGACCAGCCCGGAGAGGCCGCCGCGGTTCATGGAACCGAAGACCAGCTTGCCGTCCAGGGCGCCCAGCAGCAGCAGGTCGTCCATGATGTCCGGGGACGCCAGGACACCGTCGACGGCGGGGTTGGCCAGGGCGATCTGCAGCCGGTCCAGCAGCTGACGCCGGTCAGCCATGGCCACGGGGTCGCTGCCGACGGCAAGGGCGCCGCGGGCGGGGTGGTCGGCGGCGACGATGAAGTTCTGCCGCCCCGACTTCAGGCCGGGGTGGCGCCGGCGGGACTTGGCCGCCCGGGCCACCGCCTCCGGGTCTTCCAGCCGTATAGTGCTCAGGTGCTCATAGCGGCGCGGATCGTCGTCCACAGCGTTGTTGGAAGCAAGAGAGGTGAGGGTCACAGTGCTGCTCCTTCGGGAATCGAGGCGCCCGGAACCGCGCGGCCGCGTTCGGCCAGCAGCGAGGTGACCTCCTCCGGCGTCGGCATGGCATCGGCGCAGGAAAGGCGTGAGGCGACGATGGCGCCGGCGGCGTTGGCGTAGTCCAGGACCTGTGCCAGCGGCCAGCCGGAGAGGAGTCCGTGGCAGAAGGCGCCGCCAAAGGAGTCGCCGGCACCCAAGCCGTTGAGGGTTTCCACCGGGACGGGCGCGGAGACCACGCGTTCGGTGCGGGTCTTGGCCATCACGCCTTCGGGGCCGAGCTTGACGACGGCGATTTCCACGCCGGCAGCGAGCAGGCGGTCCGCCTGCTCATCAGGGCTTCCCTCGCCGACTGCCACGGCACATTCCTTGTCGTTGCCGATCGCGACCGTGACGTGCGGCAGGACCTTGGCAACCTCGGCCCGGGCCTCTTCCTCGGAAGCCCAGAACATCGGCCGGTAATCCAGGTCCAGGATGGTGAACTGGCCCTCAGCCAGCCCGGTCCGCGGCCGCGCCTCATGCGCGGCAATGTGCGCTGATCGGGAGGGCTCCTGGCACAGGCCGGTCACCGTGGACCAAAAGATCCCGGCCTCACGGATGGCGTCCAGGTCCAGCTCTTCAGCCTTGATCTGCAGGTCCGGCGCCGTGGGGAACCGGCCGTAGAAGTACAGCGGGAACTCGTCCGTGGCCGGCTTGATCGCGCAGAAGGTCACCGCCGTGGGCCAATCCTTCACCGGGGTAACAAAGGCGTCATCGACGTTGAACTTTTGCAGTTCGCGGTGCAGGTAGGCGCCGAACGGATCATCCCCGGTCCGGGTAATGACCCCGGTGCGGCGTCCGTGGCGGGCGGCGGCAACCGCGACGTTGGACGGTGAACCGCCAAGGTATTTGCCGAAGGAATCAACGTCCTCCAGGCCAACCCCGATGTCGTTCGGGTAGATATCAACGCTGATGCGCCCGATCGTAAGAAGCTCGTGGGTCACGGGAATCGTGGACCTTTCTGGTGTGGAACGCGGATCCTTCGAGGGGCAGGAGTTCCGGGACTGGCAGGCCGTGGCGTGGGCCACAGGCACTACTTTGCCTTAGATCCAATGTCCTGTCAAAGGTTTGTACTGACATACTTACAACTGAAGCTGCCGGGCGCCGCGGTCCCAATATTTCGGGTGCCGGAACTACTTTTTAGCGACGGCCAACTCTCCCGTGCGTACTGCGCGCAGCCGAAGTCGAAGGACCAGCCACCGGGCACTGTTTCCACGTAACCGGAATCCCTGAAGACCCGGGTCTTGAATCGTCACCCTGGGACTCTTATGCTTAAACAACCTAAAGGTTGATAAACCTGGAGGTTGATTAGAAACGGGCAGGCAATGAACCCTGAAAGTGCGGCATTGGACTCGGCCTTCATGGCCCTGGCAGATCCCGTGCGGAGAAGCATCATCGCCCGGCTCAGCCGGGGCCCGGCAACAGTGAACGAATTGGCAGAACCGTTCGAGATCTCCAAGCAGGCGGTCTCGAAACACATCCAGGTACTCGAGCAGGCCGCGCTGGTGACCCGAAGCAGGGATGCACAGCGCAGGCCCGTCCACCTGAACCCGGCGCGGCTCGAGGAGCTGACCGCCTGGATTGACCGGTACCGGTTGGTCCGCGAAGGCCAGTTCCGCAGCCTCGACGCCGTTCTTAGGTCAAACGCTGCGGACAGCGGCGAAAAATCCTCCAAGGAGTCATGATGAGCAATTCCCTGAAACTCAGCGTTCCTGAGGGCGTCCCCTTCATCGATTACGAGCGCGAGTTTGATTTCCCGGTGGCGGACGTGTTCCGCGCCCACAAAGAACCGGACCTGATTGTCCAGTGGCTGGGCCCGCGGGGCTTGAAAATGGAGATCGACCACTACGATTTCCGCACCGGCGGCAGCTACCGCTACCTGCACACAGGACCGGACGGTGTGGCCTACGAGTTCAAGGGCATCTTCCACACCGTCCGGGACAACGAATTCGCCATCCAGACCTTTGAGTTCGGCGGATACCCGGATGTGGTCAGCCTGGACTTCATGACGTTTGAGGACCTGGGCAACGGAAGGACCCGGTTGCGGGGCCACTCCGTCTACCCAAGCCAGGAGGCGCGCGACGGCATGGCCCAGTCCGGGATGGAGGGCGGCCTGAGCGAGGGCTACGAGCGGCTGGAGGAATTGCTGGCCGGGGCGCGGGTCTGAGCCAGGGCGAGGGCTTCGTCCAGCACGCGGCCAAGGTTGGCGGCGTCGTGCGCAAAACGGCCCAGGAAGAGTCCGTCCGCTGCGGGAAGCTGCGGCAGCAGCCCTGGCCCGGCACTGCCGCCATAAATCAGGGGGCAGTCCGGGCCCAGTGCGGCCCGGAGCAGGGTCAACACGGAGTTGATGTGCTGCGGCGGGGCGGGTGCAGGAGCACCGATAGCCCATACGGGTTCATAGGCCAGGACCAGGCAGCTTAGGAGGCTGGCGTCACCGCCAGTAGCGGCGTGGACCTGCCGCACGCAAAAGTCGGCGGCAGCACCGGCGTCGAGCCTGTCCGGCTCACCGATGCAAAGCAGCGGGGTAAGGGAACTGTCGACGGCGGCACGCACCTTGCGTGCCACCACGGCGTCGTCCTCGGCGAACAGGCTGCGGCGTTCCGCGTGGCCGATCTCGACGAGCTGGACGCCCAGTTCGGCCAGCATGCCGGGGCTGACTTCCCCGGTGAGGGGCCCGTCCCCCCAGGCGCAGTTCTGGGCGCCGAGCAGGACGGGTGAGCCGGCCAGGATCCGTGTGGCCGGCTCCAGGACGGGGAAGGAAGGGATGACGAAGACCCGGACCGGTGCGTCCTTGGCGGAATGCGCACCCAGCCCGGGCCTTTCGTCCACAACGGAGCGCACCTCCGACAGCCAGCGCAGGCTTGCCTGGTAACCCAGGTACATTTTGGTGCTGACGCCGATGTGGACGGTGCCGTTGCCTGTGCTGCTGCCGGAGGTGCGCATGAAGTTCCTTGCGGTGTGTTGTGACGGGCTCAGTCGAGCAGGTCGTCGGCCTTGTTCTTGAACCGCTTGGTGGCGTACATCATTGCGGCGGCCACGAAGGGCAGGACGCCCAGGGCGTACACACCCATGGATCCGGTGGGCGAGTGCGTGGCCTCGTTGACGGCGGTCCGCAGGATCGGGGCCACAAAGCCGCCCAGGTTGCCCAGCGAGTTGATCAGGCCGATGCCGGCAGCTGCTGCGGATCCGGCGAGGAACGCGGTTGGGTAGGACCAGACCACCGGACCGACGGCGAGGAAGCTGCAGACTGCCAGGGTTATGAAGATCATGCCCAGGACCGGCTGGTGGTTGGTTCCCGCCCAGGCCGAGCCGAAGATGCACAGGCCGGTGGAGAGAAACAGGATGGTGCCGAACTTCCGCCGCTTGGCAACGGTGTTAGCCGCCCGGCCGATGAAGTAGCAGGAGAAGATGCCGAAGAACCACGGGACCGCGATCAGCAGGCCGACGGCGAGGCCCACTTTCTGCCCGGTCAGGGACGACACCTGCTGCGGCAGGAAGAACGTCACGCCGTAGACGGCGATCTGCAGGCAGAAGTAGATGGCGGTGAAGTACCAGACCCGGCCGTTGCGCATGGCGGCGAGGATGCCGCGGGGGCCGGTCTGGTCCTTGATGTTGTCTTCCAGTGCCATGACTTCCTTGAGCGCGTACTTCTCCTCCCGGCTGAGGAACTTGGCCTTTTCAGGACCGTTGATCAGGAAGAAGAAGGCGGCGATGCCGGCCAGGACTGCGAGCAGGCCCTCGACGAAGAACATGACCTGCCAGCCGCGCAGGCCCGGCACCTGGTCGCCGATGTTGATCAGCCAGCCGGAGAGGGGGTTGCCGATCATCTGGGAGAACGGCTGGGCCAGGTAGAAGATGGCGAACATCTGGACGCGCACCTTGTTGGGGAACCATTCGGCCAGGTACATGATCACGCCGGGGAACAGGCCGGCCTCGGTCACGCCGAGGAGGAAACGCAGGATCACGAACGAGGTCTCGCCCTGGACGAAGGCGAAGCACGCCGAAACGATGCCCCAGGTGATGGCGATGCGCGCCAGCCAGATCTTGGCGCCGACCTTCTTGAGCAGCAGGTTGCTGGGGATCTCGAAGATCGCGTAGCCAATGAAGAAGATGCCGGCGCCCAGGGCGAAGGCTGCGGCGGACACTCCTTTGTCCGCCCCGAGGGCCGCCTCGGCAAAGCCGACGTTGGTGCGGTCCAGGAACGAAACGACGTACAGGATGACCAGCATCGGCATGAGCCGGCGGGCCGCCTTGAAGATCGCGGACTTCAGGACCGGACGGGCCAGAAGTTCCTTGGATGTTGCGGTGGTTTCGGACACAACACTCTCCTTCGAGTGGTGACGTGGTGGTTTCCGCGGGCCGGCGGCCCGCATGTTGGTGGTGGCTCCGGTCTTCGTGATGCGAAGGGAAACGGAGGCCGTCAGTGCATGTACAGTCCGCCGTCGACGTTCAGCGTCTGGCCGGAGATATACCCGGCGTCCTCGCCAATCAGGAAATGGATGGCGGCAGCGATGTCGCGCGTGTTGCCCACGCGGTTCACCACCAGGTCCTTGACCAGCTCGTCCTTGCGTTCCTCGCTCAGGGTGCCGCCCATGATGTCGGTGTCGATCGGCCCGGGCGAGATGGCGTTGACAGTGATGTCGTACTCCCCCAGTTCACGGGCGGTGGCGCGGGTCAGGCCGATGACGCCGGCCTTGGCCACGGAGTACGGGGTCTTGCTGAAGGTTCCGCCACCGCGCTGGGCGGAGACGGAGGAAATGTTCACAATCCGGCCCAGCTGGTTCTTGACCATCGATTCGGCGGCACGGCGGGTGGCGTAGTGGACGCCGTTCAAGTTGATGCTGAGTACCCGGTCCCATTCGGCGGCGTCCAGTTCCAGGTACGGCACCGGGGAGCTGACGCCCGCGATGTTGGCCAGGGCCACCAGCTGCGGAAGTTCGGCCTCGATCTCGTCGATGGCCGCCCGGACCGACGCTTCGTTGCTGACGTCTGCGCCTGCTCCGTGGGCCTTGATTCCGTACTTTTCGGCCAGCTCCTTGGCCACGGCCTTGGTGGCGGCGTCATCGATGTCGATCACGCCGATGTTCCAGCCGCGCTCTGCCAGGTAGTCTGCGGTGGCCCGGCCGATGCCGCGTTCGGAGACAGCGCCGGTAACGATCACCGTGCGGTCTGTGGGAAATGCTGTCATGGAGGTGTTCCTTCGGATCAGGAAAGCGGGGCAGGGCCCAGCTCTTCGATGAGCTTCTGCATGGCGACGTACGCCTTGTTCCGGTAGGCAACCAGGGCTGCGGTCCGGTCTGCGGGGACGTCAAGGAAGCCGGAACCGGTCTTGGTGCCCAGCTGGCCGGCGTCGACCTTTTCCTGCAGGATCTTGGGGGTGGCGAACCGCTCCGGGAACCCGGTCTGGAGGGACTTGTAGCAGAACGCATATACGTCCAGGCCCGCCATGTCGGCGATCGCAAACGGCCCGAAGAACGGCAGCCGGAAGCCGAAGGTGGTGCGCACCAGGGTGTCCACGTCCTCCGCGGTGGCGATGCCTTCCTCCACCACTTGGGCTGCCTCGTGGAACAGGGCGTACTGGAGCCGGTTGAGCACGAAGCCGGTCACGTCCTTGACGGTGGCTGTTTCCTTGCCGGTCTCCCCCACAATGGTGCGGGCCGCCTGGATGGTGGCCTCGGAGGTGCCCTCGTGCGGGATGACTTCCACGCCGGGAATGAATGGTGCCGGGTTGGAGAAGTGGACGCCCAGGAAGCGGTCCGGGTTGTCCACCACCTCGGCCAGCTTGGCGATGGAAATGGTGGAGGTGTTGGAACCAATGATGGCCTCGGGGCGGGCGGCGGCGCTGATCCTGCCCAGGGTGGCGTGCTTGATCTCCAGGATTTCCGGCACTGCCTCCTCGATGTACTCGGCGCCGGCCACGGCTTCTTCGATGTCCTTGGCTGCCCAGAGGTTTTCCTTGAGCAGGTCGGTGGCGTTGGCCGGGAACAGGCCGGCGGCGACGAACTCGTCGGACTCCTTCAGGAGCCGCTCGTAGTTGCTTTGCGCGATTTCAGCGGAGACGTCGGCGAGTGCCACGCGGGCTCCTGCGAGTGCCAGGACCTGGGCGATCCCGCCGCCCATATAGCCTGAGCCGACGACGGCGATGTTGCGGTTGCTCATTTGTCTTCAAGTCCTTCCGACGCGTCCTCGTAGGAGGAGATTGCGTCTACTTTGGCCGCGGATGCGGAGTTTTCATCGAAGCGGTGGTCAAGCCACTCGCCCACCAGTTTCTTGGCCAGTTCCAGGCCGATGACGCGCTGGCCCATGGTCAGCACCTGGGCGTTGTTGGACAGCACGGAACGCTCCACGGAGTAGCTGTCGTGTGCGGTGACGGCCCGGATGCCGGGAACCTTGTTGGCCGAGATGGCCACGCCGAGGCCGGTTCCGCAGATCAGCAGGGCACGGTCCGCCTCTCCGGCTGCGACCTTGCGGGCTGCGGCGACGGCAAGGTGCGGATAGGCAGTAGCGTCGTCGGCGCCCACGCCCACGTCCTCCACCGAGGCGACCCGGGGGTCTGCCTCCAGCATCTCGCGCAGCGCGTTCTTGTATTCGACGCCGGCTTCGTCATTGCCGACGACGATGCGCCAGCCTTGCTGGGTGTGTTCGGTCATGCGATTCTCCTTAGTGGCTTTCGATGGTGGCGGCGTACTCGGCCACCCTGCGGGCAATGAGGCCGAACGAAACGGCGCCGGGATCCGGGTGGCCCAGGCTCTTCTCGGCCAACGGGCGCGCCCGGCCTTTCCTGGGGCTGAGTCCGGCAGTCGCGTCAGCGGCCTCGGCGGCGGCCTCCGCTGCCGCACGAAGGCTGCCGGCCAGGCTGCCGCCGTCGTCAATTGCTTTGGTGAAGGTCTCGGCGAACGGAAGGAGCGCGTCCACCATGGTCTTGTCTCCCGCCTCGGCCTTGCCCAAGGTGACAATGGCGTCGCGGAGGGCATTGACGGCCGCCGCTGCGTCGGCCGCGGTGTAGGCGTCCTTGCTGCCCAGAGTCCTGCCGACGGCGGTGACCGCCGCGCCCCAAAGGGCCCCGGAGGTACCGCCGGCACGCTCGGCCCACTGCTCCCCCGCCGCCGCGAGCACTTCCTCCAGGCCGGCACCGCCGGCATGGGACTTCTCCGCGGCGGCAACGGCAGCATCCACTCCGCGGCGCATTCCGATGCCGTGGTCGCCGTCCCCGGCGATGGCATCCAGCTTCCCGAGTGCCTCCTCGTGTTCGACGACGACGGACCGGGCTTCCTTCAACACTCCCACCGCCGTGGCAGCCAGCGCGGTGGACGCCGGCGTGGCGGCCAGCCCCGGCATCGTGGCCGCCTCGGCCAGGGACTCGACGGCCCGGGCCCGGCGCGGGGCCAGGTTGCCCTTGCGGAAGGCGGGGGTGTCAGCCGGCGCGGCCCAGAACTTCTCCAGTTCCGCATCCAGCCAGAACAGCGTCAATGACAGGCCGGACATGTCCAGGCTGGTCACCAGTTCACCGCACTCCGGCTCAACGATCTCGAGTCCGGCAGCGGTGAGCAGGGCCTCGATCTTGCCGAACAACAGGAAGAGTTCGTCGTACTTGACTGTTCCCAGTCCGTTGAGGATGGGCACTACCCGGTGGCCTGCGGTTTCCGGCTTGTCCTTCAAAAGCCCGTCCACCAGCAGCTTGGCCAGTTCACTGGCACTGGGCAGGGGCAGGTCTGAAATCCCCGGTTCGCCGTGAATGCCCAGTCCCACGGACATCATGCCTTCCGGCACGGTGAAGAGGGGCTCGGATGCTCCGGGGAGGGTGCAGCCGGCGAACGCCACGCCCAGCGAACGGGTGTGGTGGTTGGCCTTGATGGCAAGCCGCTCCACCTCATCCAGGTCCAGCCCGGCCTCTGCCGCCGCGCCGGCAACCTTGAAGACCGTCAGGTCGCCGGCGATGCCGCGGCGCTTGCCGATCTCCTCGAGGGGCGCGCTGGCGATGTCGTCAGTCACCAGGACGGTGCGGGTTTCGATGCCCTCAGCGTTCAGCTTCTCCTGGGCCTGGCCGAAGTGGAGCACATCGCCGGCGTAGTTGCCGTAGCTCAGGAGGACGCCGCCGCCGGTCTGGGATGCCTTGGCCACGCGGTACACCTGCCCGGCGGAGGGGGAAGCGAACATGTTGCCGCAGGCGCTTCCGGCGGCGAGCCCTGCCCCCACCAGGCCGGCGAAGGCGGGGTAATGGCCGGAACCGCCGCCAATGACCACTGCCACCTGGCCCTCTGGTGTTTCGGTGGAACGGACAACGCCGCCGTCGACTCGCGCCACATACTTGCGGTTGGCGGCCACGAAACCGTCGAGGGCGTCGTCTGCGAACTGCGCTGGATCGTCAAATATCTTTGTCATGATTCCTCGTTGAACCGGTTGGATCGGTTGGGAAGCCTGCCGTGGCTTAGCGTGCGGGGACAGCCGCCGGGGCCTGCCGGCCCTGCGCTACCATGCTGGTGCCCAGGGTGTAGCCATCGCGCTTGGGCAGGACCTGGCGGCGCAGGTAGTCCTGGTTGGCGGCGGTGACGCTCAGGCCGTCGCCGCCGTAGTGCTCGGTGCAGATGATGCCCTGGAAGCCCACCGAGATGGCGAACTGGAAGGCCTCGCGGTAGCTGATGAGGCCGGATTCCATGGGCGCCGGCATGGCGACGTAGTGGTTCCGGGCCTGGTCCTCGTCGCGGATGTAGTTCTTGACGTGCCAGTAGTTGGAGTAGGGCAGCGTCTTGTGCACCAGTTCGCGCCAGTCTTCGATGGGGCGGTGCAGGCGGATCAGGTTGCCCAGGTCGGGGTTCAGTCCAACGTTGGGCAGGTCGACGTCCTGGACGAGCTGCACGGAGGAGTCAGCAGTGCCGAGGTACGTGTCCTCGTACATCTCCAGGGACACCAGGAGGCCGAGTTCAGCGGCGTGCTTGCCGACCTCCCGGATGCGGGTGACGGCGTTGTTCCAGGTTTCCTTGTCCGCTACCGGGTCCTTGTGGCCTTCAACGGTCCAGAACCAGAGCTGTTTCTGCTGCTCCGGGGTGATGGCCTGGTGCAGGCCGATGGAGACGACCTCGCAACCGAGCTGCGCAGCGGCGTCGATGGTCCGGTGGGTGTAGGCCAGGTTTTCCTCCCACTTGCCTTCCTCAATCACGCTGCGGCGGATGGCGGAGATGGAGGGAAGCCCGAGGCCGGCGGCACTGGCCGCGGCCTTCAGTTCGTCCAGACGGGCGCTTGAGAGATCGCCCGGGCGCACCCAGCTGTCGGTGAGGTCGGCGTTGCTGAAGCCGGCGTCTGCGACTTCTTCAAAGACCTGCTGCCAGTCGCTGGCGGGGGCCTCCTGGGCGGTGGTCCCGTCCGGCCTTGTTCCCGGGAACTGCAGCAGGGCAGCAGCGATGGGCCAGTTTTCAGCGGTGTACGGCATTGTCACTCCAAATTTAGGATCGCATTTCCTATAGGATCTACGCTATTCGAGACCCTGTCAAGGGCCTCTCTGTTCCTCCCGGGCGGAGGTTGGTGAAAAAGTCGGGCCATATTGGGCCCATGGGCGTGCGTGCTAGCTGCGCACTTCGCTGTCGTGCTGCGAGCGCTGCTTGACGCCTTCGATGTGGTCGATCATTTTCTGCCGGGCAAGATCGGCGTCGCCGGTCTCGAAGGCTTTGAGGATCTCGGTGTGCTCGGCAATGGCGTAGTCGGCATCGGTCACGCCCAGGCCGCCAAAGAAGCGGAAGCGCTGCACCTGCCCACCCAGGGCGTTGTATGCGGACAGCAGGAACTGGTTGTCAGCGGACTCGGCGATGAGCCGGTGGAACCGTTCATCGGCTTCCCAGTAGGCGCGGAACTCCGTGAAGGATGGACCGCGCGGGGCTGCCTTGAGGTCCTCGATGGCCTGCTCCAGCTGCCCGGTCAGTTCCGGGTCAGCATGCTTGCAGGCCATGAAGGCATTGGCCGGTTCGATCACCAGGCGGGCGTCCATCAGGTCGGCCAGTTCTTCCGGGGAGAACAGCGGTGCCACACGGTAGCCGCGCAGGGCCATCCTCCGCACCATCCCGGTCGCTTCCAGCCGGGCGAGCGCTTCGCGCACCGGCGTCGGGGAAACCTCCAGCTCCCTGGCCATCCCGTCGATGCTGACCGGGGTTCCCGCCTCCAGCCGGCCGTCCATCAGGGCAACAAGAAGCGCTTCGTAAACGTGGTCGGCGAGGACCTGCCTGCTCACGCCGCCGGAGGCCTGGTTCTTGGTTGCCATGTAGAAATCCTATAGCCGGAAAATGTGCGGGAGCGCGTGGGATGGGGTGTCCCAGGACACGTCCCGCTGGTGCCGTACGGCCGGCAGGCAGCACTGCACCAGCGGAAACCGGTGGTCAGGAAACCTGCAGGCCGCCGTTGATGTCGTAGGTGGCGGCAGTAATGTAGCCGGCGTCCTCGCTGAGCAGGAATGCGATCAGCGCCGCCACTTCCTCCCGGGTTCCCACCCGACCCATCATGATGCCCTCGGACATCTGAGCCTTGCGCTCGTCCGTCAACGTTCCGCCCATGATGTCAGTGTCGATCGGACCGGGGGCGATGGCGTTCACGGTGATGTTGTGTTCACCCACTTCACGGGCCAGCGCACGGGTGAAACCGATGATGCCGGCTTTCGAGGCGCTGTAGGCCACCTTGGAGTAGGTGCCGCCGCCACGCTGGGCCGAGATGGAGGAGATGCTGACGATCCTCCCGAGTTCGCGCTCGATCATGCCCCTGAGGACCCGCTGGGAAACAAGGAAGGTGCCGCGCATGTTGATGGCGAAGACCTTGTCCCATTCCGCCACCGTGGTCTCCATGAAGGGGGTGGGTGAGCTGATTCCGGCCAGGTTGACCAGTCCGACGATGGGCGGAAGCGCCTCCTCAATTTCCGTGATGGCGCGGTCAACCGATGCCTCGTCGGAGACGTCGGCGCCCACGCCGATGGCCTTGACGGCACGGCTGGAGCCGATTTCGGCAGCCGCGGCCTTCGCGTCTTCGGCATTGATGTCCAGGATGGCGATGGACCAGCCCTCGCTGGCCAGCCGGTCAGCGGTTGCCCGGCCAATGCCGCGGGCAGACGCTGCCCCGGTGAGGACAGCGGTGCGCTCTGCGGGGAAGGTGTGCTGTGTAGTCATTGATGCGTCCTAGTGGGTTTCGGCGGCAGGAACTGTGACCCCGGGGGCGGAGACACCCTCCGGCCGCTTGCGTGCGTAAAGGTAGGTGGCGGCGGCGGTCACGGCGAGGCAGGCGGCCAGGAAGACCAGCCCGCTCTGGCTGTTTCCGGTGGCGTCCTTGAGGATGCCCACGATGTAGGGCGCCACGAAGCCGCCCAGGTTGCCAAGGGAGTTGACCATGGCGAGGCCGGCAGCCGCTGCAGCACCGGTGAGGGCTGCGGAGGGCATGGCAAGGAACGGCGCGATGGCGGAGTAGATGCCCATGGCCGCAAGGGTAAGGAACACCATGGCGAGCACCGCATTGACCGGCAGCAGGTAGCCTGCGCCCAGGAGGCCGACGGCGGCGAGCACCATGCTCATGCTGGCATGCCATACCCGGTTGCCGGTGCGGTCCGAGCGCTTGCTCCAGAAGTAGACGAAGACGGCAGCGATGGCGTACGGGATAAAGACGATGAAGCCCACCTGGGTCGAGTCGAACTTGCCCAGCGCCTTGACGATGGTGGGCAGCCAGAGGCCCAGGCCGTAGATGCCGCATACCAGGCCGAAGTACAGGGCGGAGTATGCGATGGTGCGGGGGTCCTTCAATCCGGCAAGGAAGTTGTGGTTGCCGGACTTCTGCTTGTGGGCCAGTTCGGCGCGCATGGTGTTGGAGAGCCACTCACGCTCTTCCGGCTTGAGCCACTTGGCGTGTTCGGGCCGGTCCGTCATGACGAAGGGGGTGATGATGCCCAACAGGATGGCGGGAATGCCTTCCAGGATGTAGAGCCACTGCCAGCCGTGCAGGCCTGCCACGCCCTCCAGGTTCAGGAGCATGCCGGACACCGGGGCGCCGAGGGCGTTGGAGATGGGCTGGGCCAGGATGAAGATGCCCAGCACCGTCACGCGCTGCGCCGCGGGGAACCACAGGGTCAGGTAGAAGAGGATGGCCGGGAAGAAGCCTGCCTCGGCGGCACCGAGGAGGAAGCGGATGATGTAGAACGACGCTTCACCGTTCACCAGGAACATGGCGGTGGCAAAGATGCCCCAGCTGATGAGGATGCGGGCGATCCACTTGCGGGCGCCATAGCGGTACATGCCGCCGTTCGACGGGATCTCAAGCAGTGCGTAGCCGAGGAAGAAGATGCCGGCGCCCAGGCCGTAGGCGGCCTCGGTCAGTCCGATGTCCCCCTGCATGCCGAGCTTGGCGAAACCAACGTTGTTCCGGTCCAGGTAGGCAATGAAGTACAGGAGGACGATCAGGGGCATGAGCCTCCGACGAACCTTGCGGAGGGTGGTCTCGCCCAACTCGCTGAGAGCGGGGGCAGCAGCACGGGAGGTCATCGCAGGCCTCCCAGGGTGGTGTGGGGACCCTCGAAAAGGGAATGCGCGCGCATGACGACTCCTTTGGCTGGCGGCATTTTTTGGGGGTGATATCAGATGTCTGATGTCTGTATGAGATTCTAATCACAGGGGACGGGAGCGTCAACACGGCTGCGGACGCGGCCTGGTGGGGATGCCGCTGACAGGGAATACCCCGATGGGACGGGCCCGGACAGGCGGCTAGCGGGCCGCGGCTCCGCTACGGCTGGACACGGCAAGGTAGTGCTCGTAATCCTCGAAAGTCTGGGTGATATGTGCATCCATGGTGGAGCGGGCGGTGGCCGGGTCTCCGGCGGCGATGGCGGCCAGGACCATCTTGTGGTGGTGGATGGCGTGCCGCTGCACGTCGGGGAACGCCGAGGTTTCGCGCCGCATGGCGTAGAGCAGGGTGGACAGCTGGCCCAGCAGGGCCGGCACGAACGGGTTGCCGGACGCGCGCAGAACGGTGTCGTGGAAGGCGATGTCTGCCACGGTCAGCGCGTCCACGTCGCCGGCATGGTGGGCCGCTTCCATCTGCTCCACGCTGTCCTGCAGCGCGGCGAGGTCAGCCGGCCGGTGCCGGGAGGCAGCGAGTTCGGCCGCGCCGGTCTCCACCATGCGGCGGACCTCGAGCAAACGGAGTGCCACCTGGTCCGAGGCCACTCCCCTGGAGGCTGCGCGCATGATGGCGTCCAGTCCGGTCCAGCGCTCGGGCGGGTTGACGAAGGTGCCCAGCCCGCGCCGGACGTACACCACGTCCTGCGCTTTCAATACCTTCATGGCCTCGCGGGCCGTCAGCCTGCTGACACCGGACTCCTTGGCGATATCCGCTTCAGGCGGCAGGGCGTCGTCGGCCTTGATCTCTCCGCTGAGGATGTGCTCAAGGACCTTGTCGACGACGGCGTCGACCAGGGTCGGTCGCTTCTCTGCCATCCGTCATCCCCTGCCTGCGCGCGCAAGGCGCCCTGATTTTCCTTCCTCAACATTACTCGACGCACTCGGGCGCGCGCTGCCCGCCGTCGTCGTGCGTCAAACAGTCAGGTGGGTTAAACAGCAAACGCGGGGCCGCCCTGCCGGCCCCCAAAGGGGAACCGGGCCGGGTGGCCCCGCGTTGTGCAGGACTGCTAGAGGGCTGCGTAGACCTCACGGAGCAGCTTGGCTGTCTCGGACGGCGTCTTGCCGACCTTGACACCGGCAGCCTCGAGGGCTTCCTTCTTGGCCTGGGCGGTACCGGCGGAACCGGAGACGATGGCACCTGCGTGGCCCATGGTCTTGCCTTCGGGCGCGGTGAAGCCGGCCACATAGCCGACGACCGGCTTGGTGACGTTGGCCTTGATGAAGTCGGCTGCACGCTCTTCGGCGTCGCCGCCGATTTCGCCGATCATCACGATGGCCTTGGTCTCGGGGTCAGCCTCGAACGCGGCCAGGGCGTCGATGTGCGTGGTGCCGATGATGGGGTCGCCGCCGATGCCGATGGCGGTGGAGAAGCCCAGGTCGCGCAGTTCGTACATCATCTGGTAGGTCAGGGTACCCGACTTGGAAACCAGGCCGATGGGGCCCTTGCCGGTGATGTTGGCCGGGGTGATGCCAACCAGCGCTTCGCCGGGGGTGATGATGCCGGGGCAGTTCGGGCCGATGATGCGGGTGACCTGGTTGCCGTCGGCATCCACCTTGGACTGGGCCAGGGCCCAGAATTCGGCGGAGTCCTGGACGGGGACGCCTTCGGTGATGACCACGACCAGGCCGATGCCGGCCTCGATGGCTTCCACAACGGCGTTCTTGGTGAATGCC
This sequence comes from Arthrobacter sp. NicSoilB11, assembly GCF_019977375.1. Taxonomy (NCBI): domain Bacteria; kingdom Bacillati; phylum Actinomycetota; class Actinomycetes; order Micrococcales; family Micrococcaceae; genus Arthrobacter; species Arthrobacter sp. NicSoilB11. Next base: position 903,425 of record NZ_AP024657.1, on the reverse strand, counting down.
GGCGGCACGAAGACGATGGAGACGTCGGCGCCGGTTTCCGCCATGGCTTCCTTGACGGTGCCGTAGACGTTGATTTCCTTGTCGCCGTGCAGGACCGTGGTGCCGGCCTTGCGGGCGTTGACGCCGCCGACGATGTTGGTGCCCGCCTTAAGCATCAGCGCGGTGTGCTTGGTGCCTTCGCCGCCGGTGATGCCCTGGACGATGACCTTGGAGTCCTTGTTCAGATAGATAGACATGGTGCGTCCCTTTACTTAGCTGCGTTGGCGAGCTCGGCGGCCTTGTCGGCGCCCTCGTCCATGGTGGCGGCCAGGGTTACCAGCGGGTGGTTGGCCTCGGTGAGGATGCGGCGGCCTTCCTCGACGTTGTTGCCGTCAAGGCGGACTACCAGCGGCTTGTTGGCGGAGTGGCCCAGCTCGGCCAGCGCGCCAACGATGCCCTTGGCGACGGCGTCGCACGCGGTGATGCCACCGAAGACGTTGACGAACACGGACTTGACCTGCTCGTCACCCAGGATGACGTCCAGGCCTGCGGCCATGACCTCTGCGGAGGCTCCGCCGCCGATGTCCAGGAAGTTGGCGGGCTTGACGTTGCCGTGGTTCTCGCCGGCGTAGGCCACGACGTCGAGGGTGGACATGACCAGGCCGGCGCCGTTGCCGATGATGCCTACTTCGCCGTCGAGCTTGACGTAGTTGAGGTCCTGCGCCTTTGCCTTGGCCTCAAGCGGGTCCGCTGCGTCCTTGTCCTCGAGCTGCGCGTGCTTCGGGTGGCGGAAGTCGGCGTTCTCGTCGAGGGAAACCTTGCCATCGAGGGCCAGGATGTCACCGTTGCCGGTCTTGACCAGCGGGTTGACCTCCACCAGGGTGGCGTCTTCCTTCTTGAAGACGTCCCAGAGCTTCAGGATGACGCCTGCCACCTGGCCGCGGAGTTCCTCGGCGAAGCCTGCAGCTGCGACGATCTCGTCCGCCTTGGCCTGGTCGATGCCCACGGCGGGGTCGATGGCAATCTTGGCCAGCGCTTCGGGGCGTTCGACGGCGAGCTGTTCGATTTCCATGCCGCCCTCAACCGAGCACATGGCCAGGTAGTTGCGGTTGGCCCGGTCCAGCAGGACGGAGAAGTAGTATTCCTCGGCGATGTCCGCACCCTGGGCAATCATCACCTTGTTAACGGTGTGGCCCTTGATGTCCATGCCCAGGATGTTGGTGGCGTGCTCAAACGCTTCGTCGGCGGACTTTGCCACCTTGACGCCGCCGGCCTTGCCGCGGCCGCCTACCTTGACCTGTGCCTTGACAACGGTTACGCCGCCGATCTTCTCGGCGGCTGCCTTTGCTTCTTCTGGGGTGTACGCCACGATGCCGGCAAGCACGGGTACACCGTGCGCCTCGAACATATCGCGCGCCTGGTATTCAAACAGGTCCACGGTTTAGTGTCCTTCTACGTCGAAGTAGTTTCTGTACAGTCGGACACCATCCGAAAAGACGATGACCGGGCTGCGGATTGCACGCACCGGCGGCCTGTCTGGAAACGAGCCACGCGGCGTAATGCTCCATGGGGAACTCTAGTCCTTTGGAGGGACCGGGCCGTCCCAGACTACCTCTTATGTGAGTAAGCACACTATTCTATGGAGCGTAGAAAAACCGCGGATTTACGGGGTTTTTGGGCCCTCTGCCTGCGGGGATGCACTGCTTTTGGCGGGGCCCGGGACCAGTTCGTAACGTTCGGGGGAGATGAAGAATCCGACGCCGGCGGAGACGTTTCCGCACGCCACGCCGCCGTTGTAGGCGGAACAGCGCAGCCCGTTCCGTTCGAGGTTCTGACCGTCCGCAAGCACAGGTAGCTGGGCCAGCGGGCCGGCCTTGGTCCCCTTGGGTCCGTAGGCCGCTTCCATCGACGTGACGCCGGAGCGGCATTCGCCGTAGCGTGCACTGTCCGGGGCCAGCAGGGCCACGCCGCCCAGGTAGCCCAGGTGGGTTCCGGCGCAGTCATCCCTAACGTCCCCGGGTTGGGGAGGCTGATAGGTGGCCAGCTCGCAGTGGGCCACCGGGACAATGGGCAGCTTGTTGTTGGCAGCGTCGCCGTAGCGGTTCTGCTGGTACGGCAGGTTCACGTGGTCCCCGCGCGCGGACGTCAATGAACAGGCGATGGTGCGGTCCGCGGTGATGAAGGAGAGGACGTCGCCACCGCTGGAGTATGTCTTGGCGTCGGCCAAGGGCGCCTTTTCCAGTTGTTCCATGGGCGGCAGCGGGGCCGGTGGAACGTAGGAGGGGTCCTTGGTGGTCACGCTGCATCCCGTGGCGGTGACAGCAATGAGGAGGAGAAGGGCGGCGAGCATCCCCCAGACATTCCGTCGCATGGGCTCCATTATGCCCGGCCGGGGGCGGCTTAGGCGTCGAGCTTGGTCAGCGGCGCGTACCGCAACAACAGGCGCTTCTCGCCGACGTCGAACTTCACCTTGGCCACGGTCTTGTCCCCCGCTCCTTCAAGCGCCAGGACCGTGCCGTTGCCGAAGCTGGTGTGGTTGACCTTGTCTCCCACGCTGACGGCGATGATTTCCTTTTGCGGCTGCACCCGGTTCTTGGCGATGAACGCCGGAACGTCGGCGTTGAATCCCGCCGAGGAGTCCGCTGCCGCGCCACGGGCAGTGCCGGCGCCCCAGAAGGACCCGCTGTAGCGGCCGGACCCGATGGAACCGCCGCCCCAGCCGCCGGCCTGCCTGCTGGTTCCTTCACGCTTCCATTCCAGGAGCTCCGCCGGGATTTCCTCGAGGAACTGGCTGGCGGGGTTGTACTGGCTCTGGCCCCACATGCTGCGCACCTCGGACCGGGTCACGTAGAGCCGCTTGCGGGCACGGGTCAGTCCCACGTACGCCAGGCGTCGTTCCTCGGCCAGTTCCTTGGGGTCGGTGGCGGAGCGCTGGTGCGGGAAGAGGCCGTGCTCCATGCCGGTCAGGAAGACCACGGGGAATTCCAGGCCCTTGGCCGTGTGCAGGGTCATGAGGGTCACCACGCCCAGCCGTTTGGCCTCGGCGACGGCGGCGTCGATGTCCGCGCCGGGAGCATCCGGGATCTGGTCGGCGTCCGCTACCAGGGAGACCTGTTCCAGGAACGCGCCAAGGCTTCCTTCCGGGTTCTCCTGCTCGTACTCGCGAACTACGGCCACGAGTTCAGCCAGGTTCTCCACGCGGGACTCGTCCTGCGGATCGGTGCTGGATCGCAGCGCGGCAAGGTAGCCCGTCTGTTCCAGCACGGCTTCCAGGGCGGCGGCCGCCCCGGATCCGGAGGCAACCTCGGCCAGGTCGTCCAGCATCTTCACGAAGCCCAGGACGGCGTTGACGGACCGGGTGGCCATGCCGGGCGCCTGGTCGGCGCGGCGGGCTGCCTCCATGAACGACGTCCGCTCACGCTGGGCCAGGGCCGCGACGGCGCCTTCGGCGCGGTCGCCGATGCCGCGTTTGGGCTCATTCAATACACGGCGGAGGTTGACGTCGTCATCCGGGTTGACCAGGACGCGCAGGTACGCCAGGGCGTCCTTGATTTCCTTCCGCTCGTAGAAGCGGGTGCCGCCCACCACCTTGTACGGCAGGCCCACGCGCACCAGGACGTCTTCGATGGAGCGGGACTGGGCGTTGGTCCGGTAGAAGATGGCAACATCGCCGGGGCGCAGGTTCTCCTCGTCCTGGAGCCGGTCGATCTCCTTGGCGATGAACTGCGCTTCGTCGTGCTCATTTTCGCCGACGTAGCCGATGATCTTGTGGCCTTCGCCCTCGGCGGTCCACAACCGTTTTTCCGGACGGTTGGGGTTGCGGGAGATGACCGAGTTCGCCGCGCTCAGGATGTTTTGGGTGGACCGGTAGTTCTGCTCCAGCTTGATGGTGCGGGCCTCCGGGTAGTCCTTTTCGAACTCCACGATGTTCCGGATGTCCGCCCCGCGGAAGGCGTAGATGGACTGGTCCGAGTCACCCACCACGGTGAGTTCCGACGCGCCCGGGCCCTCCCCCACGATTTCCCGCACCAGGGCGTACTGGGCGTGGTTGGTGTCCTGGTATTCGTCCACCAGCACGTGGCGGAACCGGCGGCGGTAGGACTCGGCGAGCGCGGGGAAGGCACGGAACATGTAGACGGTCTCGGCGATCAGGTCGTCGAAGTCCATGGCGTTGGCCTGCCGGAGGCGCTGGGTGTAGCCCTTGTAAACGTCCGCGACCGCATGTTCGAAGGGGTCGTTGTAATTGGCTGCCGAGGCAAAGGAATCGGCGTCGATGAGCTCGTTCTTCAACGCCGAGATCTTGTGCTGGATGGCCTTGGGCGCAAACTTTTTGGGGTCCAGGTCCAGGGCCTTGGAGACCTGGGTGACCAGCCGCAGGGAGTCGGCGGAGTCGTAGATGGAGAAATTGGATTTCAGGCCGACGTTGGCCGCTTCCTGCCGCAGGATCCGCACGCAGGAGGAATGGAACGTGGAGATCCACATGATCTTGGCGCGTCCGCCCACCAGCGCCTCAATGCGCTCCCGCATTTCCGCGGCGGCCTTGTTGGTGAAGGTGATGGCCAGGATTTCGCCGTGGTGGGCACGGCCGGTGGCGATCAGGTACGCGATCCTGTTGCTGAGCACCCGGGTCTTTCCGGATCCGGCACCGGCGACGATCAGCAGCGCCGGCCCGGCATGCTTGACCGCTTCCTCCTGCTGGGGGTTCAGCCCCTCCAGCAGCTGGGCAGCGTCCGGGCGGTGGCTGCCTTGGTGCCGGCCGCCGTCGTGCCTGTCCGTGCTGTCCCGGTCCCGGTGGTGCCCGACCCCGTTGTTCTGCTGCCAGCCGGCCTGGCTGGCCGGCATTCCGCCGGGCCCGGCCGTGGTGGCAACGCCCTCCGGCCCCGTCCTGGTGCGGGCGGTGGCGGCAGGAGCGGCCTTGAACGGTCCGTCAGAGTACGGGTCAAACAACATATCCATGGTGCATACAAGTCTAGGCGGTGGGACCGACAACGCCTTCCAGCCTGTGGATTACTGCCGCTGACCCGTGAACCAGTGCCGGCAACCGCCTCAGGCCACCGAGCCTGACTGAAGGGCTGCACGCAACTCCTGAACCGCCGTCGTTCCTCCTGCCAGGAACCACTCCAGCCCGTTGACGCGGACTGTGTCCACGGCGCCCCCCGCCGCCCGGACGATCGCCTTGCCCGGCAGCCAGTCCCATTCCGGGCAGCTGTGCTGGAACCAGCACCCCAGCTGCCCGTCTGCGACACGGCCCAGGTCGCAGGACCCGGATCCCAGCATGCGGAGGGACGCGGCGGAGGTGGCGGCCGCGTGCCAGGGCATGGCGCACATGGGATCCATCAGCCAGGTGGGGTGGATGTAGGTGGCGGCCCCAAGCTCGGCGACGCTGGTGGCGTTGCGTTTGCCGCCGTCGTCGCTGAAACCGGTGAGGAGGCCACCGTTCAGGGTGGCGGGCCGGTCACGGCCGCCGAGCCACAGTTTGTCCTCCTCCGGCTGGAAGACGGCGCCCAGCAGCACATCATCGCGGTCCTTCAGGGCAATGGCGGAACACCAGTAGGTGGATCCGTGCAGGAAGTTGTAGGTGCCGTCCACGGGGTCGATCACCCAGGTACGGCCGCTGGTTCCCTGGACGGAGGCGCCTTCCTCACCCAGGATGCCGTCATCCGGCCGGCAACGTTGGAGCTGCTCCAGCACGTAGGCCTCGGCGGCGTGGTCCGCCGCCGTCACCACGTCCGAGACGGAGGTCTTTTGTTCCGACTGCAGGCCGGCCATGCGCATGAGGAGCGCCAGTTGCCCGGCTTCGCGGACCAGCGCGGCCGCCAGTTCGTAGTCGTCCAGTGCGGGATCAAGAACAGCTGCGCTGTGTCGGCCAGTGGTCATGGCTTCAGTTTATGGGGCGGGATAATGGTGCCATGGCCAAAACCCCTGCCCAGAGGATCAAGAAGCACGGCGACAAAGCGGTTGTGCCGCAGCACCACCTTCCACCTGTCGTGAACCCCACCACGGCGCGGACGCCGCAGAAGGCTCAGGGCAACAGCAACCTGATTGTGGTTGCCGGCGTGGTGGCAAGCCTGTTCCTGTTCTGGTACCTGCACCTGCTGACCCTGGACCAGCTCACCCAGCTCACCAAGGGCCTGGCCATGCCCGATTCGCTGGTGGGCGGGTTCGATCCCGGCTACATCGGCCGCCTGCAGGCAGCGATGGACGGCGATGCCCTGGGCCAGCTGAACTATGTCCACAAGACCGCGGGGACCCTCTTCCCGCTGATCTTCGGCTTCACGTGGCTGCTGCTCATTGGGACCAATGTGGCACGGAAGGGGCTGCGCTGGGCGTTGTGGGCCTTGCCCATGCTGTTCGTTGTGGTCCGGTTGTGGGGGAACGTGGCCATAGACGCCATGATGGCCTCGGAAGGTCCCGACGCCGGCCAGGTTGCCCTGGCGTCCGGCCTCACGGTGGCGGGGTGGGTGCTTTTGGTGTTGAGCCTCCTGGCCGGGGCCGCGGCTGTGTTCCTGAACAGCCGGAAACGGAACGAGACCTAGCCGGCAGTTACCCGGGCCGCCGCAGCCGCCGCCCGCTGTTCCTTCCGGTGCCGGTGCACCCGCTGTGCAATGACCAGCCCGGCGGCGGCCATGCCCACTGTCACGGGGTACCCCATGAGCCGTTCCAGCGTCCCGGGCTCGGGAACCATCATGCGGGTAAGCCCGCCGGTTGCCACCGCGGCCAGTGACACGCCGCCGCAGGCCACCAGGAACCACGCCATCCCGGTCTTCCGGAGCCACAGGAGTCCCAGGACCAGCAGGGCCGCACCACCCGTCACGAAGTACGTGACGGCGCCGGCATAATGCCAGGGTGAGCCGGCGTCCTCCGGGACCAGGCCCACAACCACCGTCCCTGCCCCGGCGGCTCCGGTGAGCAGCCGGACCGCGGCGGCCGCGAGCCAGGGTCCCCTGCGGCCCCAGCCGACCCTGGTCCCGGGGCGGGCACCCACGCGCAGCAGCCCGGACGTCAGCATCACCGCCCCCACCAGCAGGCCAAGGCCCTGGACCACGAACGAGGCATTCATCAGCCAGTTCAGGGGTGAGCAGACGTCCCGGCCTGAGAACGTCCCGCAGTGGAGGGCACCGAGGTCACTGATGTACCCGGTCCGCAGGTCGTAGGGACGGGGTCCGGACCACGCCATGGCCACGGCTGCCTCCGCGGCGAAATACTGCAGCACGCTCAGGATTGCCCAGGCCCCGATGTACTGCCGGGTGGACGCAACGTTCGGAATGAAGGCGGCGGCGGGAGCGGCAGTGGGGGCTGGACTCATGCCATGAGCGTAGTACGGCCCGGCACCTTGTATGCTTGTAACCGTGTCCGGACGGACCGGCCCCGCCGAACCACCGGATGCCCGCCCTCGTAGCTCAGTGGATAGAGCACGGCTCTCCTAAAGCCGGTGTCGTTGGTTCGATTCCAATCGAGGGCACTTGAACTCCCGTGTCCCGGAGCCCAGCCTCCGCGCCTACCTCCTGGGCAACCAGCCGGCCGGCGCCGCAAGCCACAACACCCACCCGGGCCGCTGGCTGGTGGAGCGCGACCTGCTGGACAGGTCGGAGGGCACCCGCGGAACCTTTTCCGGCGTCGTCCTTTTCATCCCCACGGACGACGACGGCGTGGCCTTCCGTGAGGAAGGCACCATGCGCTGGCCTGCTTTTTCCGGCCCCGCCTCACGCGAGTACCTGCTGCGGACCACCGGGCGCCCTGACGCGCTGGACTTCTTCTTCCCCGACGGCCGCCCCTTCCACCGGATGAGCTTCACGCCGGAAGCCAACCTGGACAGCCACTGGTGTGATCCCGATACCTACCGGGTGACCTACACCTTGGAGGACCCTGACCACTTCAGCTACAGCTGGGATGTCACCGGTCCGCGCAAGGACCTGCTGCTGACTTCACACCTGGTGCGGACGCAGGCACCGGCATGAAACACCGCATCGTGGTTTCCGCCGTCTGCGTGTTCGACCACACCGGCCGCCTGCTGACCGTGCGGAAGCGCGGCACCACCATGTTCATGCACCCGGGCGGCAAGCCGGAACCGGGCGAGACAGCTGTGCAGGCCGCAGCCCGGGAGCTTGAGGAAGAAGTGGGCATCACCATCGACCCGCGCGAACTGGTGTTGATGGGCGTGTGGATCGCCGACGCAGCCAACGAGGCCGCCACTGACATTGAAGCCACCGTCTTTACCGCTCCGGGCACCTGGTCAGCACACCCTTCAGCTGAGATTGCCGAGATCCGCTGGCTGGACCTGGACGTCCTGGCTTCCGGCGCCGGACAGGCCCGGGACCTGGCGCCACTGCTGACGGACCACATCCTGCCCCTGCTGGCCGCCCGGGCAGTCCCGGGAGCCGCGCAGGCTTAGCTGATCAACCCTAGAACTCGGGGACGGACTCCTGGGCCACGGCGGTGGCCTCCGCGAACTGCGTCCGGTAGAGCTCGGCGTAGCGGCCGCCGGCGGCCAGGAGCTCCGTGTGGGTTCCGCGTTCCACAATTTGACCGCCCTCGACCACCAGGATGGCGTCGGCCGCGCGGACGGTGGACAGCCGGTGGGCAATCACGACGGCGGTCCGCCCCTCGAGTGCGGCGCCCAGGGCTGCCTGCACGGCGGCTTCATTCGTGGAGTCCAGGGCAGCGGTGGCCTCGTCGAGGATGACGACGCGGGGCTGCGCGATCAGGAGCCGGGCAATGGTCAGCCGCTGGCGTTCGCCGCCGGAAAGCCGGTAGCCGCGCTCCCCCACCACCGTTTCCAGCCCGTCCGGCAGGGACCTGATCATCGTCTCCAGCCGTGCCTGCCGCAGCACGTCCCACATTTCCTCTTCGGTTGCGTCGGGCTTGGCCAGCCGAAGGTTGGACGCGATGGTTTCATGGAACAGGTGGCCGTCCTGGGTCACCATGCCCAGGGTGTCCCGCAGCGAATCGAAGGTGGCGTCCCGCACGTCCAGCCCGGTGCCCCGCGCAGTGCCGCCGAGACGCACTGCGCCGGAGTCGACGTCGTACAACCGCGACAGCAGCTGGGCGATGGTGGACTTGCCGGCGCCGGAGGAACCCACCAGCGCCACCGTCTGGCCCGGTTCCACCCGGAAGCTCACGCCGTGCAGCACTTCCTCGCCGCCGCGGGTGTCCAGGGTGGAGACTTCCTCCAGCGAGGCCAGCGAGACCTTGTCCGCGGACGGGTAGGCGAAGCGGACGTTGTCGAATTCGACGGACACGGGGCCGGCAGGAACGGGCTTCGCGTCCGGCTTCTGCTGGATCAGCGGCTGCAGGTCCAGGATCTCGAAGACGCGTTCAAAGCTGACCAGGGCGCTCATGACTTCCACCCGGGCGTTGGACAGGGCCGTGAGCGGAGCGTAGAGCCGGGTCAGCAGCAGTGCCAGCACCACCACATCCCCGGGTGCCAGCTGGCCGCCCAGGGCAAGCCAGCCGCCCAGGCCATACACCAGTGCCAGGGCAAGCGCGGACACCAGGGTCAGGGCCGTGACAAAGGTGAACTGCAGCATCGCCATGCGGACGCCGATGTCCCGGACGCGGCCCGCGCGGGCGGCGAATTCGCGGGATTCCTCGTCAGGACGCCCGAACAACTTGACCAGGGTTGCGCCCGGCGCCGAGAACCGCTCGGTCATTTGGGTGCCCATGGCGGCGTTGTGCGCGGCAGCTTCCCGGCGCAGGTCAGCCAGCTTGGAGCCCATGCGCCGGGCCGGAATCAGGAAGATCGGCAGCAGCACCATGGCGAGGACGGTCACCAGCCACGACGTATTGAGCATCACGGCCAGCGTCAGGGCCAGCGCCACCGAGTTGCTCACCACCCCGGAAAGGGTTCCGGCGAAGGCGGACTGGGCGCCGATGACATCGTTGTTGAGGCGGCTGACCAGCGCGCCCGTGCGGGTCCGCGTGAAGAAGGCAATGGGCATCCGCTGCACGTGGTCGAACACCCGCGTGCGCAGGTCCACGATGACGCCTTCGCCGATGGTCGAGGACAGCCAGCGGGTCAAGAGCCCCACCCCGGCCTCACCGACGGCCACGATGGCGATCAGCACTGCCAGCCAGATGACCGTGTCAACGCCGGTCTTGGCGATGATGGCGTCAACCACCTTGCCGGCAAGCACCGGGGTGGCGACGGCCAGGAAGGCAGCCGCAATGGAGGAGAGCACAAAGGCGATGAGCTTGCCCTTGTGGGGGGCGGCAAAGGCCAGCACCCGCTTCAGGGTCTCTTTGGAAAATGGCTTCGAAGCGCTCTTTGCGGTGCTGATGTTGTAGAGCGAACTCCAGGCTACGCGGTCCATGCTCATGGCTGTTTCTCCTGGGTTGCAGTGTGGTGGAGTTCCTGGACCGTGCCGTTTTCCAGGTGCCACCGGTAGTCGAGTCGAACGTTTTCCAGCAGCCGGCGGTCGTGGGTGACCAGCAGCAGCGCTCCGTCGTAGCTTTCAAGGGCCTCTTCCAGCTGTTCTATGGCCGGCAGGTCGAGGTGGTTGGTCGGTTCGTCCAGCACCAGCAGGTTCACGCCGCGGGCCTGGAGCAGCGCCAGGGCCGCCCGCGTCCGCTCACCCGGTGACAGGGAATCCACGGTCCTCGACGTGTGGTCCGCCTTGAGGCCGAACTTGGCCAGGAGCGTGCGAACGTCGGCACTGTTCCAGTCCGCCAGCACCGCTTCGACAGCGTCGCCCAGCGGCAGGGCGCCGTCCAGCAGCCCGCGGGCCTGGTCTATTTCGCCGACGGCGACGGAGGCACCCATGGAGGCATCGCCGTCGTCCGGCGCCTGGGTGCCCAGCAGCAGGCGCAGGAGGGTGGATTTGCCGGCGCCGTTGGGGCCGGTGATGCCCACGCGCTCGCCGCCGTTGAGCTGGAGGCTGACCGGTCCCAGCGTGAAGTCGCCCTGGCGTGCCACGGCCTTGCGCAAGGTGGCGACGACGGCGCTGGAGCGCGGTGCCTGGCCGATGCTGAACTGGAGCTGCCATTCCTTCCGGGGCTCCTCCACCGCGTCCAGACGGGCGATCCGGGATTCCATCTGCCGGACCTTCTGGGCCTGCTTTTCGGAGGATTCGGTACTGGCGGCGCGCCGGATCTTGTCGTTGTCGGGGTTCTTCTTCATGGCATTGCGAACGCCCTGCGAACTCCACTCCCGCTGCGTCCGTGCCCGCGAGACCAGGTCTGCCTTGGTGGCGGCAAACTCCTCGTACTTCTCGCGGGCGTGCCGCCGCATCACAGCGCGTTCCTCGAGGAAGGCGTCGTAGCCGCCATCGTAGACAGCCACACTGTTCTGTGCCAGGTCAAGTTCGACGACGCGGGTCACACAGCGCGCCAGGAATTCGCGGTCATGGCTGACCAGCACCACGCCGCCGCGCAGCCCCGTTACGAAGTTCTCCAAGGTGGCCAGCCCCGCGAGGTCGAGGTCGTTGGTGGGCTCGTCCAGGAGCACCACATCGAAGCGGCTCAGCAGGAGGGCCGCCAGGGCCACCCGGGCGGCCTGGCCGCCCGAAAGACCCGTCATCAGCGCATCGGCGCCGGCGTCCAGTCCGAGGTCTGCCAGCACCGCCGGGACGCGGTCGTCCAGGTCAGCGGCGCCGGAGGCCATCCAGCGGTCAAAGGCACGGGCGTAGGCGTCATCCGCCCCCGGAGCGCCGGAACCGAGTGCTTCCGCGGTGGACTCCATGTCGGCGGTCGCCTCCGCGCAGCCGGTGCGGCGGGCAATGTAGGCCGCCACTGTTTCGCCGGCAATGCGCTCGTGCTCCTGAGGGAGCCATCCAACGAAGGCATCGGACGGCGCAAGGTTGACCGAGCCCTGCTGGGGCTGGTCGACACCGGCCAGGAGGCGCAGCAGCGTCGATTTACCGGCACCGTTGGCACCCACCACGCCCACCACGTCGCCGGGGGCAACCGTCAGCGAGAGCCCGGAAAAGAGCACCCGGTGGCCGTGGCCACCGGAGATGTCTTTCGCAACAAGGGTTGCAGTCATCGAATCGTCCTTTCGCCGCTGCCCGGACAGCCGCCGACGGCCGGCAGAGGCGGCGAAAACCGGGCCGCGGCGCCGCTGGGGCTGCAGGACATAGAAGAACCCGCTGGTCCGGACTTGGGGGGTGTACGGACCAGCGGGCTCGACCATCAACTATAGGCGAAGGTGGACCATGGGCAAAATCGGCGGCACGGCCGGGGCGGGGACGGCACGGTAAAATCGTCCTCACCACCCGTTCTGCAGAGAGCACTCCATGACCCTTCCTGCCAAGGCGTTCCAGCGCTGGCTGCAAGGCATCGCGCCAGATGCCAGCACTGCAGACGTCTGCAGGGTCTCCGGAATCAAGCGGACCACGCTGGCCCAGCAGCTGGTCCGGGGCAAAGTCTCCGTGAGCACGGTGGTCAGCATCAGCCGCGCGTACAACATCAACCCCGTCGACTCACTGTCCGGGTTTGACGCCTACAGCGCCCTGGGAAGCCCTCCGCGTCCACCCACCCGCAGCGAGCTGGTCAGCCAGATTTCCACGCCGGACCTCCTGCGGGCGCTCCTGGCCCGCCCCGCAATGGACGCGGCCCGGGGAGCAGCCTCTCCCGCCCTCACTCCTGCCCCGCACGCCACCTCCGTGAAGAACTGGGTCGATGCCATAGACGACGGCGAGGTCCGGCACCGCGTGTCCGCCTCCACGGGAGTGGCGCCGCAAAACTATTCCGCCCAGTTGACCGCCAACCGGCTGTCCCCGGAGCTCGCCTTAGCGACGGCATTGGCGGCCGGAGTGGGACCCGCCGGCGGACTGGTGGCCACGGGAATCATTACGGAGGAGGAGGCCGGCTGGCCTCCCGGTGCCCGGCAGGCGGCGCTGGACAGCCTCACCGACGGAGAACTCACAGCCCTTGCTGGAGACCGGCTTCAGGCAATGGGCAAAGTACTGCGCCGCCAGGAGCAGGACCAAGCGCAGACAGAAAAAATTTGGGAGAACCTGGGATGATCGAAACCCTTCAATGGAGCACGCTGGCCATTTGCGCCCTTATTGCGGTGGCCCGCGTCCCCAGCACACTCAGAGGAGAAAACCGCTCCCTTTTCGGCATCTTTGCCTTGATGACCCTGGCCATCCTGTTGAGCATCCAGGGGCCGTACATCGTCATCGACCAGGCGCTGGGCGGGATCAACCTGGCCAACCTGTTGCTGCGCTTCGTCATTTTCGGCGCCATCTTCTTCATGGGTATCCGCGTTTCCAGGGGCTTCGGTGCAAGGGATGCGTACAGGCTCATAACCGGAAGGGCCGGGGTTTCGGTCCTTGCGGTCATTTCCGTTGTCATGGTGACGCTGTTCTTCATGATGGGCACTAGCGGGTCGTCGGCCGGGCTGACAGGGGTTGTGGGTACGGATCCCTGGAACTCTGCCTTACTGGAGTATTACGGGGCCGCCGGCCGGGCTTACCCCGCCTACATAACGTTGGCTTTGCTGCCGGCAATGGTGCGTGCAGTCTTCGGCCGGCTTCCCGCCCTGGTCCGGGTTGCCGCGGGGCTGCTGGGTCTTGGCGCCGTAGCCACGGGCCTGAGTTTGTCTTTCCCTCTTATCCCGCCCACCCTTGGCCAGATAGAGTTCCTTATTAACTACACGGCCGTGCTGTGCTTCGTCGTCGGGCTGGCATTAATCTGGGTCGCCAAAATGGTCAATGCGCGCGGCGCGGCACGCCGGAGGACATCTACCGAAATGTAACCTTCGTGCGCTTTCACAAAAACATTAGAATGTGAAACAATCATGAATGTGTGAAGGCGGGGCTGCCAAGCGTTTTCGAACGGGGATAAATTCCAAAGCGCCGGCCGCCCCGGGGGCCTTTGCACGCATTGGGGGGATGAGTGGTGGCGGATCGTTGGGGACCGCCCCCACTCAGCCTATTTAAGGACCATGGCCCCCAAGGGACACTGATCCTATTTCCTGGCAAACCTCAATGTCACCAACTGGAACGGCCGGAGCGCGAGCTCGGCACCGGTATCTGCCGGAACAATTCCGGGCGCCTCGGCGGCACGCTCCAGGAGATCCGTCGACACCACGCCATTGACAGGGAAGTTGGCTGTGAGAGTTCCCACGGACCGCTGCCCCAACGACTCATAGAGCCGGACCACCACATCGCCCGATCCGTCCTGGGCCAGCTTCACCGCTTCAATGACCAGGGCCGGATTGCTGACGGAGAAGAGCGGCTCCACCGCGGTGCCGCCGCTGACCAGCCGGGGCGCCAGGTTGGTGCGGTACCCTTCCTGGACGGCGGCCGCAATGTCAGCACCTGGGCGGATGGTCACCGTCAACTCCTGGTGTCCGCGGTCGGCGTCGGGGTCGGGGAACTTAGGAGCCCGCAGCAGGGACAGGCGCACCGTAGTGGTGGTTCCGCCGTCGGATTCCCTGATGCTTCTGCCCACGTCGTGGCCGTATGTGGAGGAGTTGGCCACCGCCACCCCGTAGCCGGGCTCCCCCACGTGGATCCACCGGTGGGCACAGATTTCGAACTTCGCGGCTTCCCAGGAGGTGTTGGTGTGGGTGGGCCTGAAGACGTGGCCGAACTGTGTTTCGGCAGCTGACCGGTCTGCCCGCACGTCGAGGGCAAAGCCGAGTTTCAGCAGCTTTTCGCGCTCCTGCCAGTCCACGGCCGTGGTGATTTCCAGTGACGGGCTGCCGGGGGCCAATGTGATGCGCTGGGTCAGCGGCGAGCTCCCTGCCATCCGTTCCACCACCACCACGGCGCTGCCGTCTTCATTGGCCAGCCGGACCGACTCCGCGTGGACCAGCGGAGTGACATTGCGGCGGTAGAACTCGTCGATGTCCCAGGCGTCCCATTCGTTGGGGGTGTCGCGGTGCAGTTCCAGCAGGTTGCCGCGCTGGCCAGGGGCGATGGCCTCTCGTCCGGTGGCGTAGTCACGCAGGGACGCGAGGAGTCCATCGGCGTCCACCTCGACCCGGATAATCCCGTTGTCCAGGATGTAGCCGCCGTGGTGTGGCGTGGCGAGCACCGGCCCAGGGAGCGGCGTTGGTTCCGCTGCCGCAAGGGCGGGCACTCCATTCCTTGCGTGCGGCGCAGCGTTAAGCAGGAACTGCCGGTCCCCGGAGCCCAGCATGGCGGCAGCTGCCTGGCCGATGATTGCTTCAAGCGCCTTTTCGATGGCCTGGTAGTTACGCTCGGCGTCCTGGTGGACCCAGGCAATGGAGCTGCCGGGAAGGATGTCGTGGAACTGCTGCAGCAGTACCAGTTGCCAGAGCCGCTTGAGCTCGGCATCCGGATAGTCGTATGCGCCGGCCGACCGGACTGCAGCCGTGGAACACCACAGTTCCGCTTCACGCAGCAGGTGCTCGCTGCGTCGGTTGCCCTTCTTGGTCCGCGCCTGGCTGGTGTACGTGCCGCGGTGCAACTCCAGGTACATTTCGCCCACCCAGACAGGCAGTGCCGGGTAGTCTTCCTCGGCCTGCAGGAAGAAACTCTCCGCAGAGCCGATCCTGACCCTGGGCGATCCCTCCAGATTCGCGGTGCGGGCAGCCGCCGCAAGCATTTCGCGGGTGGGTCCGCCGCCGCCGTCGCCATAGCCGAAGGGCACCAACGACACCGTCCCGCGGCCGTGGTCCCGGTAGTTGCGCTCGGCGTGGGCAAGGTCCCTGCCGCTGAGGTCCGAGTTGTAGCTGTCCACCGGCGGAAAATGGGTGAACAGCCGGGTGCCGTCGATTCCCTCCCAATTAAAGGTGTGGTGCGGCATCCTGTTTGTCTGGTTCCAGGAGATCTTTTGGGTAAGGAACCAGCGGCTGCCCGCGGCTTTCACGATCTGGGGCAGGGCGGCACTGTATCCAAACGAGTCCGGGAGCCACGCCTCCCTGCACTCAATGCCGAACTCCGCCAGGAAGAAGCCCTTGCCCTCCACGAACTGCCGCGCCATGGCTTCGCCGCCGGGCATGTTGGTATCCGATTCCACCCACATGCCGCCGACGGGCACGAACTGGCCTGCCCGGACCTTTTCCCGGATCCGGCTGTACAGCTCCGGGTACAGCTCCTTGATCCATGCCAGCTGCTGCGCGGACGAACAGGAGAAGACAAAATTCGGGTCTTCATCCATCAGTGCCACCACGTTGGAGAACGTCCGGGCGCATTTGCGGATGGTTTCACGGACCGGCCAGAGCCAGGCCGAGTCGATGTGGGCATGGCCCGTGGCAACCAGTTGATGCGCGGATGCGTAGGCGGGGCGGGCAAGGACTTCGGCGAGCTCCTGCCGTCCTGCCGGCGCGGTCCCGGCAACATCGTCAGGGTCCATCACGTCCATCATGCGTTCGAAGGCCCGGAGGATCTCATGGCGGCGGGGAAGCTCCAGGGGGAGTTGTTCCATGAGGCCGGCCAGCGTCCACACGTCCTGCTGGAGTTCCCACACGCACTGGTTGAGTTCAGCGATGGCGATGTTGCCCAGCCGGTACTGGGGTGCTCCCCCGGCGGTCGCCTTGTCTCCCAGCGGGGTGGCGGCAAAGGTCCAGCCTTGCGCCATGTCCGGGTTCGCGGCTGCCTCCACGTAGAAGTCCACGGCCATGCCGCCGCCCAGCAGCTTCACGGGAATGTACTGGTTGCGGGGTGAGATGGCCTTGATGATGGTCCCGTCAGGCCGCCAGGCGATGCCCTCGCACTGGAACCCGGGCGCTTCGGTGGTGAACCCAAGATCCACCACCACCTCCACGGTGGTTTCCGGGCCGCCGCCCCAGGATTCCGGCACCTCCCCTTGCAGCCGGAGCCAAGTGGTCCCCCACGGCCGGCCCCAGGCGGCGCCGTGCTCCTGCGGCTGGAACTCCTGCCGCATCGCTTCGAGCGCGGGGACCGGTTCACCGGGGGCCTCCCAACTGCTCAGGTCAAGCGGGACCGTCCGGCTGTAGACGGCAGGGGCGATGCGCTCGCGCACAAACCTGGCCAGGCGGACTTCCGTGATCCTGCGGTCGTCATGCAAAATAAGTCCTCTTTAGGCTCGGGGCTGGATCATCGCGTCCATTCGATGGACAAATCTACCCTCCGGCAGCATTGCAACCAACCCCCTTGCCCGGGCAGCCACGTCCCAGCCGTGCATTGGCCCTCCTAGCCACTGGGCACGGCTGGTGCAGGGCGCAGGATCCGCGAGTCCCCGGCGTAGACGTTAAAGCTGGTGTGCCGGCTGAAACCCGCCAGCGTCACGCCGTTCGCCTCGGCCAGTTCCACGGCAAGACTGGAAGGGGCACTCACGGCAGCCAGGACGGGAATGCCCGCAAGGGATGCTTTCTGGACCAGCTCGAAGGACGCCCTGCCAGATACTTGGAGGACGGTTCCGGTAAGAGGCAGGAGGCCCTCGCGCAGTGCCCAGCCCACCACCTTGTCCACGGCATTGTGGCGTCCCACGTCCTCACGCAGGCACAGGAGCTGCGGCTCGCCGTCGTCATCGATCCTGAACAGGCCTGCCGCGTGCACGCCGCCGGTGTCCTCGAAGACACGCTGGGACTTCCGCAGCATCCCCGGCAGGGCGGCCAGGACTTCCGCGTCCACAGTCAACGGGTCCGTCCGGGGGCTGAAGTGGGAGGACTTTTGGACAGCTTCGATGGAGTCCGTTCCACAGATGCCGCAGGAGCTGGACGTGTAGACGTTGCGGCCGGTGTCGGGAACTGGCACATCCGGCCGCAGCTGGGCCTCCACCACGTTGAATGTCTGGACACCGTTCTCGTCCTCGCCGGCACAGAATCGCAGCGAAACCAGCTGTTCGGGGGCCCATATGACCCCCTCGGACACCAGGAATCCAGCCACCAGGTCAAAGTCGTCCCCCGGGGTTCGCATGGTGACCGAATAGGAAAGCTTTCCCAGCCGGATCTCCAGCGGTTCCTCGACGGCGAGGACGTCTTCGCGGTGGCGGACCGGGTACTCCAGGGCTCCCGGCGAACCGTCCAGGACATACTTGTGCACCTTGCGGCGCTGGGTTACGCGTCCCATGTTCCACCCTGCTTGTTCATTACTCCATCATGGCACCAACAGGGGCCGCCTCAGCCCAGGAGGGCGCTCCAGTCCACGGGTCCGCTGGGTGCCGGCTTACCCTTGGGCTGGCCTGTCCGTGCGGCACTTCTTGGCTTGGCTTTGGCCGGGCCGTCCTGGGTAGGAGGTATTGGCGGCCCCCATGGCAGGGCGAACGCGGGCACCGGCTCGCCGAGCTGCACGCCGTGCGGTGGCACTACCAGCACACCGTCCGCGGCGGCGAGCCCGCGCATCATCCCTGGCCCCGTATGCTGCGCCGGGGACGCCATGCCGTACAGCAGCCGGAACGGCATCAGCCGGGTACGCCCGGGGTCCGGCTCGATCATGGTCCCGCACGGCACCTCCTCCACCGCCGGCATGGGACGGTGCCCCAGTGCGGCCAGCAGCGGGGCCCCCACAGTGGAAAGGGCCATCATGGCCGCGAGCGGGTTGCCGGGAAGCCCCAAAACGAAGCGTCCGTCGGGCAGTTCGGCGAGCACGGCGGGGTGGCCGGGCCGCATGGCCACGCCATCGATGATGAGCCGGCCGCCGAGTTCGGCCACTGCCCTGCGGAGGTGGTCCGTTCCCGAGCGCCCGGTGCCACCGGTAGTAATGACGACGTCGGCCGGCAGGTCCGGCGCGTCCGGCACGTCCGGCAGTACGTCTTCGAGCGCCGAAAGCCATTCGTCATAGGAGTCGCCGATTCGCTGCTGCCCGCCGGGTATGCCGCCCAGCATGGCGACGACGTCCGGCAGCTGCGGGCCGAAGGTGTCGCGGACCTGGCCCGGGGCCGGCGTGCCGCGTTCCACCACTTCGGACCCTGTCAGGACCAGGCGCACCACGGGCTTTCCCTGGACCTGCACATCGTCGTAGCCTGCCAGCGCGGCAAGTGCCAGGTGGGCGGGATTGAGCTCCACCCCCGCCTTGACCAGGATGTCCCCTTCCAGGGCTTCCTCCCCGGCTTTCCTGATGTGCTCTCCCGCGCGGGGCTCGCCCGGGCGGGCCTTGCCTCCGGTCATCAGGAGTGGGAGTCCTTCATCGTCCTGGCCAAGGACTGCGCTCTCGGTGCGAAGAACTGCCTTGCCGCCTGCAGGAATCAGGCCGCCGGTGGCGATGGGGCTGGCCTGGTGCGGTGCCAGCCGGGTGCCGGGTTCCACCGGGATCCAGGGGCCGCTTCCGTTGACTACCCAGCCGTCCATGGCCGAGGACGCATAGTGGGGCATGTCCTGGAGGGCCACAATGTCCTGGTCCAGTTTGCGGTCCAACGCGATACGCAGTGCCACTGGTCCGGGAGGAATGGGGGTTGCGGCGTCGAACGCCGCCTGCCGGGCCTCTTCCCACGTGTGGGCGGCATGGTGCTGGCCCGCATGCCCTGCTTCCGCCGTCCCGGCTTGGACTGCGCCGGAGTCAGTGGTTCCGGGTTCAGTGGGTCCGGGTCCAGTGGGTCCGGGTCCAGCTATGCCGGCCGGCCCTTCCGCTTCGCTGCCAGGTGGCGCTTCCGGATCGCTTTGGGGTTCAGCGGTCATTCGCCGGGAGTCCCGGCGGCAGCCTCAGCCTCGTAGTCCTTTGCCAGGGTGCGGGCAACGGCCAGGGCCGCATCCATTGATTCAGCGTCCATCTCCCTGCCGGGAGCCGAAGCCAGGCCCGCAGCGAACCCGGCGATGAAAGTGGTGAGCGGAGCGGCTGGCCGGACCACAGCATGGGCGGCGACGCCCGCAAGCGCCAGCACCGCGTTGACGTCCACCTGGACGTCCTCAAGCTTGTACGCCTGGAGAAGTGCCCTGCACCACTCTTCCAGAGTTTCGTCCTGGCTCTTCACGAATTGCCTCCCACGTTTGCTCCGCCCGTCTGCCGGTCCTGGCGTTCGCTCTGGTTCCCGGCGGCAATCCCCAGCGCGGCAGCGTCATCCCAGGTATCCACATCGGAGGTGGACCCGGCAGGGACTGTGACAAGCTGCACGTCCAGATTAGCAAGGAGCGACCTGACAGAGCCGTTGACCAGCGCCCCGCGGGCAGCGAGGTCCCTGCACGCCTTTGTTAACTCAGGCGTGCGGTAAAAACCCACCAGTGGCTGTGGGCGGTCGCCTTCGGCAGCCATGACATTTGCCGGGTCGGCCGCCGTGGACATCTGCAAAGCTTCCTGAAGCGCTGCCACCGCTTGGGATGCCAGCGGCATGTCGCAGGCCAGCACCAAGAGGTAGGGCGCACCCTCGCCGATGTCCGCCAGCGCATCCAGCCCGGCCGCTATGGCTGCCGCCGGGCCCGCGAAGTGCGGCTGCTCCCTGCAGCTCAGCAGGTTGGGAGGCCAGATTGGCAGGGAAGCCATCTCGCCCACAACTGCCACATGCCGGGCCCCCGCGGCGGCAGCGACAGCGCGTTCGAGGAGGGTTTGGCCTTGGAAGACGAGCGACTGCTTGGGTACGCCGCCCAGCCGCGATGACCTCCCCCCGGCCAGGATCACGGCATCAAAGGCAAGCCCGTTCACTTCCACTCCCCCAGCCTAGCGACCGGCAGCGTAGGGGCCGCACTGCGGGTCAGAACGTCCGGCGCACCGGAGCATCACGGCAACTCAGGCAGCGCGGGGTGTCAGGCGGCGCGTTCCGGAAGCAGGAAGGGGTCCCAGGCCGGCGTGGGCTTCTCCAGTTCCTTGATCTGCCAGATGGTTCCGTGCGGCGGTTCGGGCACGAACCGCAGGGTCCATCCCATCTCCGCTGGAGTGTGGTCGCCCTTGACGTTGTTGCAGCGCAGGCAGGCGGCCACCAGGTTCTCCCACGAATCGGCCCCGCCCCGGGACTTGGGGTGAACATGGTCAATGGTGTGCGCCGCTTTCCCGCAGTAGGCGCATTTATGCCCGTCGCGCCGGAGTACGCCCCTGCGGCTGACGGCCGTGGAGTGGTTGTACCGGGGCCGGATGTAGCGGTTGAGGAGGATCACGGACGGGCGGCCCAGAATGTCAGTAGGGCCCACCACGGGGTCGTCACCTTCGGCCACCACACTTGCCTTGCCTGTGAGCACAAGCACCAGCGCCCGGCGGAAAGTAATAACCGCCAGCGGTTCATATCCAGCATTCAGAACGAGAGTGCGCATGCACTTACCTCTTCACGGCCGCACCCGTCAGGGGCACGAGGGCCGGCTGCCCTCGGCATGTCCGGGCTATGGATCGACATCACAAGAGTAAACAAAGAAGTGCAGAATCGGGTAATCGCCACTCTGGAGCAGGACAACGGCTGGACACCGCGGGAGGGTCGGCCGCGGGCGGCGCGGGCCGATTAAGCGCGAAGGACCCCCACCGGGATGGCGGGGGTCCTTGGGGGCATTGCCAGGCCTGCGGCCGTTCAGGCCTGCCTTGGGATGCTTAGTTGACGCGGATGAACACGGGGCCGGAACCCACGTTTGCGCTGAAGACCACAGTCTGGTTTCCGTTGTAGCCGCCGTGGACTGCCATGCCGTTTCCGGCGTAGACAGCAATGTGGGCCATGCCCGCGCCGCCGTCAGCGTAGTAGATCAGGTCGCCCGGCTGCGCTTCGGCTGCACTCACGGTGCGGCCCAGGGACAGGTAGCCGGCGGGCCAGTCATGGAAGTGGATGCCGACGGCGGCCAGCGAGTTGGTGACCAGCATGGTGCAGTCCTGCATAACGCCGAGCTGGGCGTAGGCGGCCGAGAGGATTGCAGCGCCCTTGCCGCTGGCGGAAGCCTGGGCAGCGGGAGCGGCCGGAGCAGCAGCGGTGGCAACCTTGGCGGTGACCTTGGGAGCCGCAACGGGCTCGGCGGCAGGAGCAGCTTCCTGCACCTCGACCTGGGGCTCAGGCTCGGCGACGGGAGCCGGCGTGGTGGTGACAGCGGGCTTCTCGTAGCTGATGGCGATGGTGGAAGCCGCGGAAATCGGGGCGTCGATTGCGGATTCAACTTCCAGTGCGGACGCCGGAGCGGAATCACGCTTGACGTTGGCGTCGGCAGCGTTGGCCGCGATGCCGCTGGTCAGGACCAGGCCGGAAGCGGCAGCGATAACCGCAGCCTGGCGGCCCATGCCGCCTGCGTTGTCGCTGACGGCCTTTGCAATAACAGCGATCGAGTTGGTTTTGGTGACCTCGGCGCGATGCCGTGCGGTGGCACGAGTCGTCATCAGTTCTCTCTTTCGTTTTTCCCTCAAACCGCTTGTAGGCAGGCGAAGGTTGTTGGACGCGCCGGCATCTTGGGGGTACGTCGGCGCGTCCCGAACGGGGATGTGGTTTCTAGCGAAAAAGCCTTGGGCAAAGAAATAGCCCTTGGAGCGTTAAGCCCAAGAACTAGTTGCCGTAGTGGTAGTACGAGGAGGTGCCAGTGGCTGCAGGCGAGTGGAGCAGCGTGCCCTGGGAGGGGTTGAGTGCGCTGATCATCATGCCGTTGCCGACGTAGATGCCGACGTGCGCGCCACCGTTCTGGACAACCAGGTCACCCGGCTGCGGGGTGGAGGTGGGAGTCATGATGCTCCACGCATTGGTGCGGGGGATGCTGATTCCGGCCTGGGCGTAAACCCACTGCACGAACCCGGAGCAGTCCCAGCCGGTGACCGGGCTGGTGCCGCCCCACACGTAGGAGTGGCCGATGCCGGTGTAGGCGATGGCAGCGATGCCCGAGGTTGCCGCAGCGGATACGGTCTCCGCCGTCTTGGCGGCCGGAGACGCCTCCTGGCCTGCAGTGGTGGCGCGGTTCGCCGAGGCCGTGGACTGGGTACGCACCGCTTCCACCTTCGGAGCAGCGGTGGTCTTGACGACCGGACGCTCGAAGGACACCGTGGCCGTGGGTGCGGCCGTGACAGCGAGGGCTGCCTGGGACGAGCCGGACTCGGTGGAGGCAGAGACACCGGCCGTGGTGTCAGCTGCCGTGGCGGGCAGGCCCATGCTCAGGATGAGGCCGGAAGCCGCTGCCACAACGGCAGCCTGGCGGCCTACGGTCCCGGCATTTGCACTGACGGCCTTGGACATGGCGTCCAGGGGGTTGGTGCGAACCGTTTGCGCACGGTGGCGCGCAGAATGATGGCGTGAAGACACGAAGGTAGCCTCTCCCAATGCCTGCGAGGTGAGCTGTCGGATTCGGATGGGAGTCACCCGGCCACGCTGCTTCCTGGGAAGCTTGTGACTTAACCCCAAGGCCTTCTGAACATGAAGGCCAAAATTGGTTCCCCCGCCCCTGCCAGACGATGAAATGCGAACGGACCTTGAGCGGTGGCAGAGTTAGGCAATCCACTCAAGAGCGTCAACTTCGGAAAAGTTGACGCGAGTTAGACGGTACAGCAGTTTTGCTTCAATGTCACATTCAGGTCACGGCGCGTCGCGGACATGTGAGAGCGGGCAACCATTTGGCTACAGCCAGCCCATGGGATCGACAACTTCGCCATTGACCTGCACCTCGAAGTGGAGGTGGCAGCCAGTGGATGCGCCCGTGGTACCGCTCAGTGCCACCACGTCCCCGCGGGAGACGGTCTGGCCCACCTTGACGTTGAAGGACGAGAGATGGTTGTAGGTGGTCTCCAGCCCGTTGCCGTGGTCAATGACCACGCGGTTTCCGCCACCGAACTGGTGCCAGCCGGCAAAGGTCACGGTACCTGTCGCGGCGGCCAGGACCGAGGTCCCGCACTGCGCCACGAAGTCCTGGCCCCGGTGGAAGTCTCCGGAGCCTCCGGTGATCGGACTGACCCGGTAGCCGAAGGGGGAAGCGGTGGTGAGGGAGGCGAGGGGTGCAGCCAGGGTGCCGGCCGAAGCGGCACGCGTGACGGAGCCGGCGGACTGGGCGCTCAGGAGTTGCTTCAGCTTCCCGTCCGGGTCGGCCTGGGTCACCACGGCCGACCGGCTGAAGTCGATCTGTGCTCCGACATCGGCCGAGATCTGGGGCTGGGGGCTGACGGCGGACGCGGCCATGGGGGCACTGCCGGCGGCATCCGTGGCCATGACGGGACTCGTGGCGGGCACCGTGACCGTCAGCACCAGGCCTGTGGCGGCAAGGGCAATGCCGGCTTTTTGGCCAATACCGCTGGCGGCGGCAAACTCCGTCATCTGCCGGAAGGGACCCCGGCGGCGGCGCGCGTCACGATGCAGGTCGCGGGGGCGCTCCGCTGCGACAACTTCGGCAACCCGGGGTGCCGAAGGGGGGCCGGCCGCGCGGCGGCGGCCCCGGGAGGTCTGCATGGTCAAGAAGGGTTCCTCTCTGGAAGAAGCCTGCGGAGTTAGCTGTCGGATTCGGGTCAGAGAGATCAAAGACCCGGTCCGCCGTAGGCAAGCTTCTGCACAGGGGGTATTCCCGGAAGAATCCTTCACTGGAGAGGCTTGCTGCTGACGGACTTCACCCCAAGGCAGTCCCCCGCTGCCGCTTGTGGTTCCCCCGCCTCTGCCAGTAACGACTCGTGCACCTGACCCGCTGGCAGAGCTCGGCTCCGGATCAGGTAACGCTTATGTATCAACGCTTGGTTCCACTATAGGGGCTTAAGACCCTAGGTAACAATTCCGTTACCTTTGCGTGGTTGCCCCTCTATGGGGTATGGGCGTCCCGATCAGGGCTGGCTGATGGCCACGAAGACGTGGGCGGCAACCTCGGGCGGCAGCTCCAATGCGCCTTCGATTCCGGGGACCCGCACGGAGATGTATTCGCCCACGCGTTCCAGCGCCACGGCGGCACCCGGCCGGATACCGCCCTCGTCCAGCTGCGCCAGCAGTTCCGGTTCCACCTGGATCGGCTCCGCCAGGCGGCTGATGGTCACTCCGGAGGCGGGCCCGTAATTCTTCATCGCTTCCACCAGGCTGATGGCGCCGTCGGCAAAGCCGGGCCCCGCCTGGCCGCCCAGCGCCGCAAGGCCAGGGATGGGGTTGCCGTACGGCGACTCGGTGGGGTGGTCCAGCATCTCGTAGATGCGGCGCTCAACGCGCTCGCTCATGACATGTTCCCAGCGGCAGGCTTCGTCGTGGACGTAGGCCCAGTCCAGGCCAATGACGTCTGCCAGCAGGCGTTCGGCCAGCCGGTGCTTGCGCATGACCTCCGTGGCGCGCTTGCGGCCCGTGTCCGTGAGTTCCAGGTGCCGGTCGCCGGACACGACCACCAGCCCGTCCCGCTCCATGCGGCCGATGGTCTGGGAAACGGTGGGACCGGAGTGGCGCAGACGCTCGGCGATACGGGCCCGGAGGGCAACGATGTTTTCTTCCTCAAGCTCCAGAATGGTCCTGAGGTACATCTCCGTAGTGTCGATCAGATCCGTCATCCAGCTCAGCTCCTCGAGCGCAGTACCTTGCGTTGTCCCACCGTATCGCCTCTTCGCGCAAAGTAGTCCGGGGGAAAGCTTAGCCTATTTTGACTTTGTCCGAATAGCCGCGCCCCGCGGGGCTGCGCGGGGACGGCACGTCTCACTGTCCGGACTATGACGGGCCTGGCTCCCGCCCCCGGCGGCGGTTCAGGCAGAATGGGAATGGCCCGCAGCGCAGCCACCGGCGCTGCCGGCCACCGACCGCCCGCCCTTCCGGACCAAACTTTTGTCCCCGCCGAATTGGAGCACCTGTGAGCGACACCAGCATCACGATCCCCGCCGACCTCCTGCCCCAGGACGGGCGGTTCGGAGCCGGCCCGTCAAAGGTCCGGCAGGAGCAGATCGACGCGCTGGCAGCAGCTTCCAAGACGATCCTTGGCACATCGCACCGGCAGGCCCCGGTCAAGAACCTGGTCGGAGCGGTCCGTGAAGGGCTGAGCCAGTTCTTCCGCGCCCCGGAAGGCTACGAGGTGGTCCTCGGCGTCGGCGGCTCCACGGCTTTCTGGGACATCGCGAGCTTCGGCCTCGTGGAGAAGAAGGCCCAGCACCTGTCCTTCGGTGAGTTCGGGTCCAAGTTCGCCGCCGCCACCAACAAGGCGCCCTTCCTGGAAGCCTCCTCCATCATCAAGTCCGAGCCCGGCACCCGGCCCGCAGCCAAGGCCGAGGCCGGCGTGGACGTCTACGCCTGGCCGCAGAACGAGACCTCCACCGGCGTCGCCGCCCCCGTCAAGCGGGTAGCCGGAGCCGACGAGGGATCACTGGTCCTCGTGGACGCCACATCGGCGGCCGGCGGACTGGACGTGGACGTTGCCGAGAGCGATGTCTACTACTTCGCCCCGCAGAAGAACTTTGCCTCCGACGGCGGCCTCTGGCTTGGCCTGTTCTCCCCCGCAGCGCTGGAACGCGCCGCGCGCATCAAGGCCAGCGGCCGCTGGATCCCGGATTTCCTGGACCTGCAGACCGCGATCGATAACTCCCGCCTGAACCAGACCTACAACACCCCGTCGCTGTCCACGCTGGTGACGCTGAATGCCCAGGTCCAGTGGCTGAACTCCAACGGCGGCCTGGACTTCGCGGCTGCACGGACGGCCGATTCAGCCGGCCGCATCTACAGCTGGGCGGAAGCGTCCGGCTTCGCCACCCCGTTCGTGGCCAAGCCCGAGGAACGCTCCAACGTGATCGCCACGATCGACTTCGACGAATCGATTGATGCCGCCACCGTGGCCAAGGTCCTGCGCGCCAACGGCATCGTGGACACCGAGCCTTACCGGAAGCTGGGCCGCAACCAGCTGCGCATCGCCACCTTCGTGGCCATCGAGCCCAGCGACGTCTCCGCCCTGCTGGCCAGCATCGACTACGTGGTGGGCGAGCTGCGCAAGTAACCCGAGCTGCGCAAGTAACCACAGTTAAAGCACGACGGCGCCGCCCGGGTTTCCCCTGGACGGCGCCGTTTGTTTGTGGTCAGGAAGTCCTTGTTTCGGCGTCAGGCTCCGCGCCGTCGTCGGCCGGCCCTTCATCCCCGGGTTCCCGCTCCGCTGCCGGAAGCCCATCCGGGGTCCCCTGCCCGGGCTCCTGCTGTTCCGGTTCCTGCTGTTCCGGCTCCTGCTGCTGTTCGTCCTCGGGACGGACGCGTTCGGCCCACGGCACCCACTCCGGGGCCAGGACGGAGTCCCCGGACGGCAGCAGGCCCAACTCGTTGACCGTGACCACCTTGGAGCGCGAGTTACGGGTCAGTACCGCATACCACTGCCAGCCCACATAGCCGGGCAGCCGGGATTCGAACAGGTGCGTGACCAGCCGGTCGCCCTCGCTCTTGGCTGCCAGGTGCGGCCCGATGGTGCCGGCCGGGGTGATGCCCTCCACTGCAGCCCGGGCGGTGTCCACCGCCGCGGCCAGGAAAGCATCGGGCTTGCCCGTGCGCCACACGGGCACGCCTGCCTTGCGCTTGGGCTGGGTCTTGGCAGCCTGCTCCTGCACTGGCGTGCCCGGCTGATCAGGTTGGGGGTCCATGGGCAGCCTAAACGTCCAGCTCGTCGGCAACCTTACGCAGGGCGGCAGCAATGGCCTTGCCCTTGTTGCCGTCCGGGTACTTGCCCTTGGACAAGGTTCCGGACAGGTTGTCCAGGACGGTCACCAGGTCCTGAACCAGCGGGGCGAGGTCCTTCGCGCTGGGGCGCTTGGCCTTGGCGATGGACGGGGTCTTGTCCAGCACCCGCAAGCCCAGGGCCTGGGCGCCCTTGCGGCCGTCCGCAACCCCGAACTCCACCCGGGTGCCCGCTTTCAGTTCCGTCACGCCCTCGGGCAGCGACGACTTGGGCAGGAAGACCTCCTGGCCGTCTTCGCCCGCGAGGAACCCAAAGCCCTTGTCCTTGTCATACCACTTGACCTTGCCGGTAGGCACGTAATCAACCTTCTTCGTTCTGCTGTCATGAGACACGGCCGGCTGCCACCGCGTCCGCATTGTTGTGCGGGTTCAAGGTATGGCCAGCGCAAACCGTGTTGGTCTGTATCCTTCAAGGTTATCCTGCCGCGTGCCCTAATCACGCTTCCGGCCGCACCGTTCCGCCCCGGGCGCAAGCTCCCGGTGCTTTCACTTGCGGCGCTGCTGCCGCTGTAGCGTTACGTCCATGACTCCCTTGCGTTACCGGCGGCCGCTGATGGTCCTCGCCGCTGTTATAGCCGTGCTGTCCCTCATTGCTGTGGGAACTGTGATGGCGCTTGCCTTCGCCAACACGGTCGCCCCCGCCTGGGTCACCTACTCGGCCCTTTACGGCCTGCCGGCGGCCTTCGTCCTGATGCTCCTGGTGGTCCTGGACGGCGTTGCCGCCAGGCGGCGGGCGGGGAAGCGGGAGCCGCGGTAACGTTGGACTGATGTCCCTCATTCGAGCGCTCGGCAAGGACCTGGAGGCGCGCAGCGACGACTCGTTGCGCGCGTTGTTCGCCGCGCGGCCGGACCTCATTTCCCCCTCTGTTCCGGACTTCGCCGCGCTGGCGGCGCGTGCCAGTTCACGGGTCAGCGTCCAGCGTGCGCTGGAGCGCCTCACCCGGCCGCAGATGCAGGTGCTTGAGACCCTCCATCTGTGCACCAACACGGACACCGGGCACAGCGCCTCGGCGGAGGGCCTGCACCAGTTGATCCGGGGTTCATCCCTGGCCGTCATCGAACAGATCATGGACACCCTGCAGGAACTCGCTTTGGCGCATCCTGCGGTCCCCCCGCATGGCGCCCACGCCCAGGCTGCCGGGCACCACTACTACCTCCCTGTCGGCTCCCTCAAGGATGTGGTGGGAATCTATCCCGCCGGGCTGGGCCGCAGCTACACGGAGCTGGTCCGCCTGCAGCCGGCCTTCGCCCAGCGGGTGGTCCAGCTGGTCTCCGAACTGCACCGCGGCGGATTCGCGATCCACGATGCCAGCACGCCCATGGAGGCGGCGCTGGCGCTCCAGCATTGGACCTCCTCCCCCGAGGCACTGCGGGACATCCTCGCCAACGCCCCGGAACGGACGACGGCGTTGCTCGCCAGGTTCCGCAACTGGGCCATGGGTGCCGTCCCCCAGGCGCAACGGAAAGCGTCGGTCACCACGGAGGGTGCCGACGTCGGGCCCGTGGACTGGCTCCTTGCGCGCGGGCTGCTGGTTCCGCTGGATGCCGCCCATGTGGAGTTGCCGCACAGCGTGGGGCTGGCCCTGCGCGGCGGGGCGATCATCGACGACTTCACCCTGTCCCCGCCGGTCCCGGAGCTTGGCCGGACCACCGCGGCGCTGCGCAGGAATGCAGCGCTCAGCGCCATCTCTGAAACCCTGCGGCTGGTCTCCGAACTGCTGCATGCCGTCAGGGAGAACCCGCTGGCCACGCTGCGCAGCGGAGGCGTGGGGATACGCGAGATGCGCCGCCTGTCCGACCAGCTGCGCGTCGACCAGGGCGTGACGGGCCGGCTGCTGGAGCTGTGCGGCCTGGCAGGCCTGATCCGCCTCGACGTCGACTCGTCCTCATGGGTGCAGCCGCCGCAGCTGGAATGGCTGGTGCTGCCGAGGCAGGAACAATGGCTGTGGCTGGTCAACGCCTGGCTGGCCAGCGAGCGCGTGCCATCTATGGTGGGCCAGCCCATGAACACGGCAGCGGCAGCACCATCCCGGGGACCGTCAGGAGCCACCATCCCGGCGTTGTCCGCCGGTGCGCAGCGGCCTGACGCCCCGGTGGTCCGCAAGCGCATCCTGGAGATCCTGCACGAACTCACGCTCGAAGCTGCAGGACCGGACGGCACCGTGCCCGTGCTGGATGCCGCCGCGGTCCTGCAGCGTGCGGAATGGTCCCAGCCGCGGATGGCCCGGCGGTTCAGTTCCCTCATCCGGGGAGTCCTCGCCGAGGCGGAGATGCTGGGCCTGGTGGGCTCAGGTGCGCTGAGCCAACTCGGAAGCGCGTTCGCCGAAGACCAGCCCGATGCTGCCCTTGCCATCCTTGGCGAGCACCTGCCGGCAGCCCTGAACCATGTGCTGTTGCAGGCAGACCTGACCGCCGTTGCCCCCGGCTACCTCGCTCCCGCCCTGACCGAAAAGCTCCTGGTCATGGCGGACGCCGAGGGGCAGGGCCCGGCCACCATCTACCGCTTCTCTGCGACGTCCATCAAACGGGCACTCGATGAGGGCTACGACGCCGCAGGCCTGCTGGCGTTTCTCCGGGAACACTCCGCCACCGCTGTCCCCCAGCCGCTGGAGTACCTGGTGGAGGACACGGCCTCCCGGCACGGCCAGCTCCGGGTGGGCCAGGCCGCAAGCTTTGTCCAGAGCGATGATGAAGCCGCACTCCGCGAGTTGCTGGCGGGGCCCAAAGCGGCGCAGCTCGGCCTGGCCCGCCTTTCCCCCACGGTCCTCACGTCGTCGGCACCGCCCCGCGAACTCGCCGCCGCACTTCGGAGCCTGGGCCTGTCCCCTTCTGTGGACGGCGTCGAACCCGCCGCCCACGTCCGCCGGTCTTCCGTACCGCAGGAAAGCCTGCGTCCCGTCTATACCGCCCCGCGGATGGCGCCCGCGGCGGAGGAGGTTGACGCCCAGCTGGACGTCCTGCGGCGGCCGGGCCCCGCCGTCGGACACCACCCCGGTACCGCCGCCGGCGGCGAGGCAGCAACCCAGCTGGGGCTTGAGGCACTGCAACGGGCCATCCGGCTGAAGCAGCGGATCCACATGAACGTGGTGGACAATCTGGGGAATGCAAGCCTGGAAATTGTTGTTCCGCTTTCTGTGAGCGGGGGCCGGGTCCGCGTGTTCGATCCTGCCAAGGACACCGAGCGGGTCCTGTCCGTCCATCGCATCATCGACATTGAGGCCGCAGAGGAACTGCGCCAGTAAAGGATTCCCCGCGTGACCGACGGACCCCTGATCGTCCAAAGCGATAAAACCATCCTCCTCGAGGTGGACCATGAGCTGGCCACCGAGGCCCGGCACGCCATTGCGCCGTTCGCCGAGCTGGAGCGGGCGCCCGAGCACATGCACAGCTACCGGCTGACCCCGTTGGGGCTGTGGAACGCCCGGGCCGCCGGGCTGGATGCGGAGAAGGTGCTGGATGCGCTGCTGAAGTACTCGCGTTTCCCGGTTCCGCATTCGCTGCTGATCGACGTCGAGGAGACCATGTCCCGGTATGGACGCCTCCGCCTCGAAAAGGACCCGCGCCACGGACTGGTCATGCGGACCGATGACTACCCCGTGCTGGAGGAAGTGATCCGGGCCAAAAAGATCGCACCGCTGCTGGGTCCAAGGATCGATGGCGAGACGGTGGTGGTGCATGCCTCCCAGCGTGGGCAGCTCAAGCAGCTGCTGCTGAAACTCGGCTGGCCGGCGGAGGACCTGGCCGGTTACGTGGACGGCACGCCGCACCTGATCTCCCTCAACGAGGACGGGTGGAAACTGCGGCCCTACCAGCGCCTGGCCAGCGAAAACTTCTGGGCGGGCGGCAGCGGGGTGGTGGTGCTGCCCTGCGGCGCCGGCAAAACCCTGGTGGGGGCCGCGGCCATGGCCACCGGTTCCACCACCACACTGATCCTGGTCACCAACACCGTGGCCGCCCGGCAGTGGAAGGACGAACTGCTCAGGCGCACCTCCCTTACAGAGGAGGAAGTGGGCGAATACTCCGGCGCCCTGAAAGAGGTCCGGCCGGTGACCATCGCCACCTACCAGGTGCTCACCACCAAGCGCGGCGGCATCTACCCCCACCTGGAACTGGTGGACGGCCACGACTGGGGACTCATCATCTACGACGAGGTCCATCTCCTGCCCGCACCGATCTTCAGGATGACGGCCGACCTGCAGGCCCGCCGCCGCCTTGGGCTGACCGCCACCCTGGTCCGGGAGGACGGGCGCGAGGGCGAGGTGTTCAGCCTGATCGGACCCAAGCGGTATGACGCACCCTGGAAGGACATCGAGTCCCAGGGCTACATCGCGCCGGCCGACTGCGTGGAGGTCCGCGTCGACCTGCCAAAGGACGAACGCGTGGCCTACGCCATGGCCGACGACGCGGACAAATACCGGCTGTGCGCCACCTCCGAATCCAAGACACAGGTGGTGGAGCAGCTGGTGGCGCTGCACGCCGGCGAGCAGCTGCTGGTGATAGGCCAGTACATTGACCAGCTGGACGATCTGGGCGAGCGGCTGCAGGCACCGGTGATCAAGGGCGATACCTCCGTCAAGGTACGGCAGAGGCTCTTTGACGCGTTCCGCGCCGGGGAGCTGCAGACCCTTGTGGTGTCCAAGGTGGCCAACTTCTCCATCGACCTGCCGGAGGCCTCGGTGGCCATCCAGGTCTCAGGCTCCTTCGGCTCGCGGCAGGAGGAGGCGCAAAGGCTGGGCCGGCTGCTGCGGCCCAAGAAGGACGGCAGGGCGGCCCGCTTCTACTCACTCGTGGCACGGGACACCCTGGACCAGGAGTTCGCTGCCAGGCGCCAACGGTTCCTGGCCGAGCAGGGGTATGCCTACCGGATCATGGACGCCAAGGACGTGCACGCCGCGGACTGACCCGCAGCGTGCACGCCGTTCACGTCACGCCCTCGGAACTGTCGCGCTCCATGGTGCCCGTTCTGGGATCGAACTGCGGGCGTTCGTAGGCCAGTTCCCCGCCGCTGCGGCCGCCGTAGGGACGGCCGTGGTCCGCAAATTCCTCCCGGAAGAAGGCCAGGCACCATTGCCCCATCTGGATCCTTGCCCCGGTCCGCAGGACGGATGGTCCCGTCCGGGAGACGCTGCCGCTGACGGGACCGTTCGGTACCAGGACGTATTCATCCTGCCCGTCGTGCCTGATTTCGGCGTGCAGCTCCGCCAGGCCCTCGAGCCGGACGTCCGCGCCTGCGCCGCTCCCTATCGTTGTAACGTCTGCCGTGAGGGCCACCTCCCGCGGAATCTGCCCGGTCCAGGTGGCGGCGTCCTGGACAAAGATCAGCCGCGGCCGGCCACCGCCCCTGGCGTAGTGGGTGGTGGTGATGCGGCGGGTGATCTTCCGCTGGACAGTGGGCACCAGCGGCAAGGGAGTCGACGGCGGCAGCAGCCGCATTCCTTTGGGCCTCCGCCTGCCCTGGCGGACCAACGGCAGCAGGGAGCCGAGTTTGCCGAGCTTGATGTGGGGGGAACGCGTGACCAGCCGCTGGGAGGCAGGGCTGGCCACGTTGCCCAGGCTGAGGATGTTTCCGCCGGGGCCGGCCACGGTGATGCTCACCGCCTTGCGGGCCAGCAGCTCCGCCAGCGGTTTGATCTCCTCCAGGGAGGGCAGCCCGCCGCCGGTCAACGGCGCCAGGCCTTCCAGGGACACTGTTACCTCGGTGCCGGCGGCCCTGGCGCTGCCCGAGGTGACGGCACCGGACTCGTCCGTGTAGGAGAAGTCCAGATCAACGTCCAGACGGTACTGGGGCATGTCCGTCAGCCGCGGTTCGCGTCCGACCCGGCGGCATCCCTGTCGCTGGTGGTGACGCGCAGGCCGCCGTTGAGCTTCCATGTGGCGCGCGGCGCGTCCGGGCCGATGTCGCGTGGAACTTCAATGGTCATATCGACGAACTGGTAGTTGATCGCAGCACCCTTGCCGGTGAGATAGGACCACATCTCCTCGGCAAGGTCTGCCCAATCCCGGATGCTGCGTTCGTTTACAGCTGCGTTTTCAGAAGCACTCAGGTCAGTCATGATGGTCTATCCCCTTCGATGGGCCAGGAACTATCGGGTTACTACCGTTGTTGGCGCGGGACCACCAGGGACGGGACGAGGCGGCAGCCGGTGATCCGTTGGAACGCTGGTGCCGGGCTTGACCGCCCGGCAAGCATCACTGTATTCCCGGCCGCAGGGCGGGGGAAGAT
Organism: Arthrobacter sp. NicSoilB11; assembly: GCF_019977375.1. Lineage (NCBI taxonomy): Bacteria > Bacillati > Actinomycetota > Actinomycetes > Micrococcales > Micrococcaceae > Arthrobacter > Arthrobacter sp. NicSoilB11. Next base: position 869,887 of record NZ_AP024657.1, on the reverse strand, counting down.
GCGGGGCGCGGAACGTTCTTGCCGTGAATTGGGTTCCCTGGTGCGTAACAGCGGTCTGCGACGCACACTGGAAGCATGAGTCCACGAATCATTCCCGTCGTGCCCGGGCCCGGGCAGGAGTCGGTCTGGGACTATCCCCGGCCGCCGCGGATCGAACCCAGCACGGAACGCATACGCATCGTACTTGGAGGCGAGGTGATCCTTGACACCACCGACTCGCTGCGCGTTCTTGAGACCAGCCATCCACCGGTGTACTACGTCCGGCAGTCAGCATTCGTCTCCGGCGCGCTGGAGCCTGCTGCCGGCAGCAGCTTCTGCGAGTTCAAGGGCGCGGCCAATTACCTGACGGTGCGCGGCGGGGGTAAGGAGGCGGACGGCGCTGCCTGGTCCTACCCCGAGCCGGCGTCCGGGTTTGAGGCGCTCGCCGGGCGGGTGGCCGTCTACGCCGGGAGGATGGATTTCTGCGAAGTTGACGGGGAACGGGTGCAGGCGCAGCCGGGCCGCTTCTATGGTGGCTGGATCACCAGCCGCGTGGTGGGTCCCTTCAAAGGCGAGCCGGGAACTATGGACTGGTAAGCCCAAGCGGGCCTTCATCATGCTCACAACGAATATCCAGACAACTCCCAGAGACTGGGAGCATGATGGGAACATGAACAAGAACGGTCCAGAAGCCAGGCTGCTCGTCGTCGACGATGAACCCAACATCCGCGAGCTCCTCTCCACGTCATTGCGGTTCGCCGGCTTTGAAGTGGTCTCCGCTGCCAACGGGCGCGATGCCCTCGCCGCGGCCGACACGCACGCCCCTGACCTGGCCGTGCTGGACGTCATGCTGCCTGACATGGACGGCTTCACCGTGACCCGCCGGCTCCGTGCCGCCGGGAAGCACTTCCCGGTCCTCTTCCTGACCGCGAAGGACGACACCGAGGACAAGGTCACCGGCCTCACCGTGGGCGGTGACGACTATGTCACCAAGCCCTTCAGCCTCGACGAAGTGGTGGCCCGGATCCGCGCCGTCCTGCGCCGGACGCAGCCCCTGCTGGACGACGATGCGGTGATCCGCGTTGACGACCTCGAACTCGACGACGACGCCCACGAGGTGCGGCGCGGGGGCACTGTCATCGAGCTCTCCCCCACGGAATTCAAGCTGCTGCGCTACCTCATGCTCAATCCCAACCGGGTGCTGTCCAAATCGCAGATCCTGGACCATGTGTGGGAGTACAACTTCAACGGCGACGCGTCCATCGTGGAGTCCTACATTTCCTACCTTCGGCGGAAAGTGGACATCGACCCGGAGGCGCCGGCCCTGATCCAGACCAAGCGCGGCGTGGGCTACGTGCTCCGGACGGCTGAAAAGCGCTGACCTTGCTGAAGCGGTGGAAGTCGGCCTCGCTCAGGTCGCAGCTGGTGGCCATGATCATGGCCCTGCTGATTGTGGCCCTGACGGTGACCGGAGCGGTCACACTGACGCTGCTGCACAGCTATCTACAGGGGCAGGTGGACGACAAGCTGAATGCCGCCGTCGACTCTGCCCGGAAACAGCGCTCGTTCACGCAGCTGCAGGCGCCCAGCTCCATTCCCACCGACTATTCGCTGATGCTCTTCGCCCCGGGTGAGCAGCCGTACACCTTCGGCGGCGATCCGGACGACCACCCGGACATCAGCGCCATCACCGTGGAGCAGGCGCAGGCACGCGGGCTGGTTCCCTTCCAGGTCCGTGGAACGGACGGGGAAAACTGGCGGGTGGTGGCAGTGACCGTCCAGAACGGCCAGACCACCGCCGTGGTGGTCATCGGCCTCCCCCTGGAGAGCGTCGACGATGTCCTCAAGCACGCCACCCTGGTGGTCACCGGGGTGGGCCTGTTGACGCTGCTGCTGGCCTCGCTTATTGCCAGCTGGACCGTGTCGAGGTCCTTCCGGCCGCTGGCCCGCGTGGAGAAGACTGCGGCAGCGATTGCCGCCGGTGACCTCTCCCGCCGTGTGGAGGTGGAGAACCCTGCCACCGAGCTGGGCCGGTTGAGCAGCTCGCTGAACGCCATGCTGGCGCACATCGAGACCGCGTTCGCTGCACGGACCGCCTCAGAGGCACGGATGCGCCGCTTCGCCGCCGACGCGTCCCACGAACTGCGCACTCCCCTGGTCACCATCCGCGGGTTCTCCGAACTGTACCGCCACGGCGCCTTGGCGACGGACGAAGACGTGGCCACAGCCATGGGCCGGATCGAAAGCGAAGCCAAGCGCATGGGTTCGATGGTTGAGGACCTGCTCCTGCTGGCACGCCTCGACGAACAGCGGCCGCTGCAGCAGAAGCCCGTGGACCTGCAACTGATTGCGCACGACGCCGTGGTTGATACCCAGGCCAGCGACCGGTCCCGGCTGATCACGCTCACCGGACTCGACGGCGGACCGGCGGCACCGGCCCCGGTCCTTGGGGATGAGGCCAAGCTGCGCCAGGTGGTGGGCAACCTCGTGGGCAATGCCCTGCGCTATACCCCGGAGGGCAGCCCCATCGAAGTCGCCGTCGGGGTCCGCGGGACCGACGGCGAAGAACGTTCCATCATCGAAGTCCGGGACCATGGGCCGGGTATCTCGGAAGAGGACGCAGCCAAGGTCTTTGAACGCTTTTACCGGGCTGACACGTCCCGGACCAGGGAGACGGGCGGCAGCGGCCTCGGGCTCGCCATCGTGGCGGCCATCGTGGGGTCGCACGGCGGTTCGGTAAGGGTGGAAAAGACCGACGGCGGCGGCGCCACGCTGGTGGTGAGCCTTCCGCGGCGAGAGGATTCCGCCCGCACTGGCGGCGTGGACGGGCAGGAAACCACCGCCCGCAGTGCCGCAGGGGCCAAGGGCAGCGACGGGTCGGTTATCCACATATAGTCCTCCGGCCATGGCTGCCGCCCGGTTCTGCTCCATAGGCTCGTCCCAGCAGCCCGGATCCGCCGGGCGCGGGGGCGCTCCGCCCGCCGTATCGAAAGGCACAGCCATGAGCATTATTTCCGTCGACACCGAATTACTGCAGCTGAAGTCCGCGAACGTCCAGGCCACCGTGGACCGGATCAGCGCGGACGTGCACGCAATGAAGCGTGGCCTCGACGAACTGCAGGGATCATGGCGCGGTGCAGCGGCCACCAACTTCCAGGCGCTCATCACCGAATGGACCATCACCCAGGGCCGGGTGGAGGCGTCGCTGGCGTCCATCAACGCGGCCCTGGCCTCTGCAGCGGCCACGTATGCCCAGGCGGAGCAGGGAAACACGCAGCGGTTCAGCTGACGCCCATGTGAGCTGAACGGTTCGCCTACGCTTCCGGCGTTCCCTGATGGAACCGTAGCCGCCACCGGCCGCCGTCGAGGACCCACAGGGAGCTGCGCAGCGTGGTGCCTGAGCGGGCGAAACTGCGGTAAGTCAGCAGGACCGCGCTGGTGCCGATGCGGTCAGCGCCCAGGATTTCGATATCGGTCCGTTCACCGGGATCCTCTTCGAGGGCCATCATCATGGCGTCCCGGGTCCAGACCCTTCCCGAGCTGCCAATCTCCATGAAGTCCGGGTGCAGCAGGACAGCCGTCCGGCCGATATCCCCCCGCACCAGTGGGCCCAGCAGCTCACGTTCGAGCTCTTCGACCAGCGCCTCAGGCGGGATGGCGCCGGCCTGTTGCGTTGCCTCGGCCATGTCAAGGGCGTCTGTGTCCAGTTCGCTGAACAGGTCAAGTTCATCGAAGGCCGGGAGCGGTTCAGGGGTGGCGCGCGGCCTGCCGGCGCCCGCGGCCGGTGCGCCGCCGCCGGCCCCTGGTACCGGGCGCCCAGGAGCAGCGGTCGGGATGTCCAGGGTGGCGGGCGGGAAGCCAATACCGGAGGGCTGCCCGTCGGCCGCATGTCCGGAGCCGGATGGGGTCGCAGCAGGTTGGTGTGCGGCTTCGTGGTGTGCAGCTGCGTGGTGCGCGCCAGGGTGGTGTCCGCCGGGGAACCCGGGCCCGGACCTTGCTGCCACGCCCTGCTGGTACGCCGTTGCCGCGGCCCTGGCCCGTTCGTCCGCAGCCTCGTTCAGCTCATGGCCGGCGTGGCCCTTGACCCACTCAAATGTGTAAACCCGGCCGGCCAGCTCGCGGTCGAGTTCCTTCAACAGTTCCACGTTCAGGACGGGTTTTCCGTCTGCCTTGCGCCAGCCCTTGCGCTTCCAGCCCGGCATCCATTTGGTAATTGAGTTGATCACGTACTGGCTGTCGCAAAGGATGCGCAGGTCCTCACCGGGCAGGTGGGCGGTGGCGCGCAGGAGGTCAAGGACAGCCATCAGCTCACCCTGGTTGTTGGTCCCGTGCGGCCAGCCCCCGGCCCGCCAGCAATCGTCATTCACATACCAGGCCCAGCCGGCCGGACCGGGATTTCCCAAGGCCGAACCATCAGCCGCTGCAGTAATCGTCACCAAACCATCCTGCCAGAAGCCACCGACATTGGACCGACGCCACAGCATCCCAGCCTGGCCGGGCTGCCGCACCCCTTCGGTGCCCCGGCAGCGGGCTGTGCGAATGGTCGTAAGCGCAACTTTGACGGCCGAAGCGACAGGGGTTGGGAAAACGCTTACCGAAACTTCTTGACGTGAGCATGCCGGGCGCGACACAATCACTTCATCACTCGAGAAAACGGTTTCTGATCTTCGCCGGTCAGCGCATCACGGCGACCCCGGCGCACAAGGAGCCCATCCGGAAGGAACATCAATGACGATTCCAGTCGTAAGCCGGCGCCGCTTCCAGCTGGGCGCGGCCGCGCTGGCACTCTCCATCCTGGCCACCGGCTGCGGGGCCCCCGGCGGTTCAGGCGACAACGGCCAGGTGACCTTGCGGTTCGCCTGGTGGGGCAATGAATACCTGAACGCACAGACAAACAAGGTCATCGCGGCCTTTGAGGCATCGCACCCGAACATCAAGATCAAAGCGGAGCCGGGAGAATGGTCCAGCTACTGGGACAAGCTGGCAACGAAGACCGCCGCCAACGATGCGCCCGACGTCGTCCAGATGGACCAGAAATACATCGCCGAATACGGCGGCCGCGGGGCGCTGATGGACCTGTCCAGGCAAAACGGCATCGATACCTCAAAACTGGACAAGGAAGCGCTTGCGTCGGGCCAGTACGGCGGCGCCCAGTACGGGTTGAGCACAGGCCGGAACGCCTATGTCATCATGGCCAACACGAAAGTGTTCCAGGCAGCGGGAGTGCCCGTGCCGGACGACAAGACCTGGACGTGGAAAGACTTCGTGGACACGGCGGCGAAGATCAGCGCAGCAGGTGACGGGAAGAGTTACGGGGCCGCTTATGGCAGCAACGAAGCCGACCTGATCATCTGGCTGCGCCAGCACGGCGAGAATCTGTACTCAGGGGACGGCAAGCTCGACTTTGAAGCCGCGACTGCAGCGTCCTTCTGGGAACGGATCAAGGAACAGCGCGACTCCAAGGCCAGCCCGGCGGCCACCGTGGCAACCGAGGATGCAGGGGCAGGACTGGAGGAAAGCCTGTTCGGAACAAACCGGGTGGCCATGGCCTGGTGGTGGACCAACCAGCTTGGTTCCCTTGAAGCCACCACCGGCAGCAGCATAAAGATACTGCGGGCCCCCAGCGTCGACGGCGCCTCGGCCGGCAATGGCATGTACTACAAGCCCACCATGTTCTGGTCTGCATCCTCCCGTTCGAAGCATTCCCAGCAGGCCGCGGAGTTCATCAACTACCTCACCAACAGTCCGGAGGCGGGTGCCATCCTGATGACCGACAGGGGCGTCCCCACCAATCCGGACATCGTTTCGGGCATCACCCCGCAGCTTAAGCCGGCTGACACCACCGTGGTTGGATTCCTGAAGGACATAGCCCCGGACATCAAGGACGCACCGCCTGTCCCGCCCGTGGGTGCAGGGAGCGTCCAGAACGTCATCAGGAGGTACACGGATGAAGTGCTGTACGACCGGATGACCCCGCAGGCCGCGGCGGAAGCCTTCAAGAAGGAAGTCCAGGGGATGCTGGATTCGGCCCGGAAGTAACTCCCCTCCCACAGCTCCTTGTCCGGGCGGCCAAGCCGGCACAGGCCGCATCCGTGGCCGGGAACAAAACCTCCGGCACAAAAGTGCGGCCCCCTCGCAAACGAGGGGGCCGCACTTTGCGGTTGGCGGGAGAGGTCCCAGCAGGAGGGCTTAGAAGCCGCCCATGCCTCCCATGCCGCCCATGTCGTCTCCGCCTGCGGGGGCGGCGTTCTTCTCCGGCTTGTCAGCCACCACTGCTTCGGTGGTGAGGAACAGGCCAGCGATGGAAGCCGCGTTCTGCAGGGCAGAGCGGGTTACCTTGACGGGGTCGTTGACGCCGGCAGCCAGCAGGTCGACGTATTCGCCGGTGGCTGCGTTCAGGCCGTGGCCTGCGGGCAGGCCGCGGACCTTGTCCACCACGACGCCCGGCTCGAGGCCGGCGTTGAAGGCGATCTGCTTCAGCGGGGCGTCGATGGCAACGCGGACGATGTTGGCGCCGGTTGCTTCGTCGCCGGAGAGCTGCAGGTTGGCGAATGCCTTGGCACCGGCCTGGATGAGGGCCACGCCGCCACCGGCCACGATGCCTTCTTCAACTGCAGCCTTGGCGTTGCGGACTGCGTCCTCGATGCGGTGCTTGCGCTCCTTGAGCTCAACCTCGGTGGCGGCACCGGCCTTGATGACTGCAACGCCGCCGGCCAGCTTGGCCAGCCGCTCCTGCAGCTTCTCGCGGTCGTAGTCGGAGTCCGAATTCTCAATCTCGGCGCGGATCTGGGAAACGCGGCCGGCGATCTGGTCGGCGTCGCCGGCACCTTCAACGATGGTGGTCTCGTCCTTGGTGACAACAACCTTGCGGGCCTGGCCCAGGAGTTCCAGGCCGGCGTTCTCCAGCTTGAGTCCAACCTCTTCGGAGATGACCTGGCCGCCGGTGAGGACGGCGATGTCGGCCAGCTGGGCCTTGCGGCGGTCGCCGAAGCCCGGAGCCTTGACGGCGACAGACTTGAAGGTGCCACGGATCTTGTTGACGATCAGGGTGGCCAGGGCCTCGCCCTCGATGTCCTCGGCAATGATCAGCAGCGGCTTGTTGGACTGCATGACCTTTTCCAGGACAGCAACCAGTTCCTTGACGTTGGAGATCTTGGAGTTGACGATCAGGATGTACGGATCCTCAAGGACCGTTTCCTGGCGCTCGGCGTCCGTGACGAAGTAGGCGGAGATGTAGCCCTTGTCGAAGCGCATGCCTTCGGTGAGCTCGAGCTCCAGGCCGAAGGTGTTGGACTCCTCGACCGTGATAACGCCTTCCTTGCCCACCTTGTCCAGGGCTTCGGCGATGAGGGCACCGATTTCGTCGTCACCGGCGGAGATGGAGGCGGTGGCCGCGATCTCTTCCTTGGTTTCGATTTCCTTGGCGGAAGCCAGGAGTTCGCGGGTGACAGCCTCGACGGCCTTCTCGATGCCGCGCTTGAGGGACAGCGGGTCGGCGCCGGCGGCAACGTTGCGCAGGCCTTCCTTGACCAGGGCCTGTGCCAGGACGGTGGCCGTGGTGGTGCCGTCGCCGGCAACATCGTCGGTCTTCTTGGCAACTTCCTTGACCAGCTCAGCGCCGATCTTCTCGTAAGGATCGTCCAGCTCGATCTCCTTGGCGATGGAAACACCATCGTTGGTGATCGTGGGGGCCCCCCACTTCTTTTCGAGGACGACGTTGCGTCCACGCGGGCCGAGGGTGACCTTAACGGCGTCGGCGAGGGTGTTCAGGCCACGCTCAAGGCCGCGGCGTGCCTCTTCATCAAATGCAATGATCTTGGCCATAACGGCAGTAGTCCTTTCGGGACAGTCGTTAAGAATGAACCTTCGCTGCAGTGCCCGCGACGGACGATCCTTTGACGGCGGCCTCTGTATGCCTCCGGGAGGGGATCTCACTGAAGTGAGGTGTTTCTTTCGCTCCTCGTCCGGTGCCCCGCGCCGCCGGCCGGAACCAGGCTTTGCTTTAGCAGTCGGTACGTCAGAGTGCTAACTCAATAATTAGCACTCCCCAGGTGAGAGTGCAAGCGAAAAGACGCCGGACGGGCGGGTAGGGGCAGCGGCTTCGCCCAGGGCGATCAGCTTGAATGTCCGGCCGTCTCCCGGCCGGTGGGGGTGGGGTTGTTCTCGGGGCCGTAGGTGAATACGGAGAAAACGGCGGTGGTGATATCCCCGTTGGAGTCGAAGGCAACCGGTCCTGACTCGCCGTCGTAATTGATGTCCGGATTGGCAGCAAGGCCGCCCAGGCACTCCTTGTACGTCAGGCACGGGGCGGGCGGGACCGTTGCCCCCGGGGCAGGCGTCCCTGCGGAGGGCATCCCCTGGGATGTGGTCCTGCCTGATGCGGCGCCACCCGAAACCGGAACCAGGTTGGCGGCGATGGAGCGTCCGGCATCGTCCTGGGCCCTTGCCGCCGCCAGGGCCGCCAGGGTAACGGCGTCGTAGGTTTCAGCAGCATACGAGACGTCCTTCAGGGAAGGATCAACGGCCAGGAGCTTTCCCTGGAAGGCGGCGGTGGGCAGTTGGCCCGGGACGACGGCGCGGGCGCCGTCCAGGGTCCGGGAGGCGAGCCCTGATCCGTAGCGGGCAAAGGCGCCATCGCTGAGGAGAACTTTTGAACCCCTGAGGCCGGAGTTGTTCAGCTCGGCCAACGCGCCCTGCGCCCCTTCCCGGGCAACCAGGACCACGGCGTCAGGGCTGGCCTTGGCTGCGGAGCGTGCGGCTTCGGCGGCGGCGCCGGGCTTGAAGGCGGCTCCGGGCAGGACCGTCAGGCCGGACTGTTGCGCGGCTTTCGTGACGGCAGCCGACAGGTCCTTGCCGTAGGCACCTTCCTGGTACACCACGGTGATGCTGGCGGCCCCGGCGTCCTTGGCGAGTTTGGCCAGCACAGGACCTTGCGCGACGTCGGCCGCGGCCGTGCGGAAGTAGTAGCCTCCGCTGGCGATCCCGGAGAGGGCGGCAGCGGTGTTGGCCGGCGAGATGAGGGGTATGCGTGCGTGGGACAGGATGTCCACGGCGGCGGCCGCGTGGCTGGAATCGGTGGGTCCAATGACCACGTCCGCCTTGGCGGCCACCAGGTCCTTGGCCTGGCCTGCGGCTTCCTGGTCCGGATGCGCCGGCAGCAGCTCCACCGGCCGGCCTTTGTGTCCGCCGGCGGCGTTGATTTCCTGGACGGCCAGCTTGGCGGCCGCCAGCTGGGGCGCATTAAGGAAGGCATTGCCGCCGGTGTTGTCCAGGATCAGGCCCACCCGGAGGACGCCATCGCCGGAGGCTTCGACCGGGTCCACCCTGGCGTTGCCGCCGGCGCCCGAACATGCTGTGACCGCGAGGACTGCCCCCAGGGAAACGGCCAGCGCCGCTCGGCCGCGGACCGGGGAACGGTAAAACGGCATCACTGGGCGGGCCGGACGTTTTCTGCCTGGGGACCTTTTTCGCCCTCCCCGACTTCCAGCTGCACCCTCTGCCCCTCATCCAGTGCGCGGTAGCCCTCCCCCTGGATCGCGGACCAGTGGACAAAAACGTCATCACCGGAGCCGTCAACGGTGATGAAGCCATAGCCCTTTTCAGCGTTGAACCATTTGACGGTTCCCAGTGCCATGATGAACAACTCTTTCCGTTGGGGTTATGCAGCCGTGGGCGGAGCGGGTGCGGCTAGCGGTATCCGGGGCCAAGCACCACCACGAGCGGCACCTGGAATTCGGTGCTGTTCACCACGGTGGGGATGTTGAGCAGCCCGGCAAGCGCCTGTGCGTTTGCCAGTTGCTGGGGGCCGGAGTAGAAGATCACGGAGGATTTCTGCGGGGCGCCGGACCAGTTGCCTACCTGGCCGAGGCGCCATCCGTCCGCCTGGACGGTTCCGGCCACCCGGCTGGCCAGCCCTGCCGTGCCTGCCGCGTTGTAAACCGCCACTGCCTGCGTCCTGTCGACGGCTGCCTCCCGGGTGGCGGAAGGTGTGGCCTGGGGCTCCGGGTCACTGCTTTGGGTTGGTTCAGACGAAGCAGACGGAGACGGCGAAGCAGGAGGCGCGGATGCCTGCGTGGCCGATGGGGTGGTTCCGGTTCCGGCCAGCGGAGCTGACTCCACGCTCGCCGATGCCTGGCTCGCGGTGGCGCTGAATCCCAGCTTGGGAAGGATCAGGAAGGACACCAGCCCTATGGCAAGGGCCGCCATCCCCACTACCAGGATGGGCCACAGCCGCACCCGGGACGGGGCCGAGGCCGTCCGGTGGACACCTTGTCGCGACGCGGCCTCCGGGACCTTGTCGAATTCATCGCGGGCGTATCTGGTCATGGTGGAAGGACATCCTTGTTGATTGCGGCTGTTGTCCCGGCCTGGGGGTTGTTAAGCGTCGGATCCCATGCGCCGGGCAGTGCGCGCACGGTGGCGCGACGTACGTAGTCTACGCAATCTCTTCACCAGCATGGGATCGTGTGCCAGCGCATCCTCGCGGTCGATCAGTGCGTTCAGGAGCTGGTAGTAATGGGTCGCGGAGAGGTCAAAGAGGTCGCGGATGGCCTGCTCCTTGGCCCCTGCGTACTTCCACCATTGCCGTTCCAGGGCCAGCATCTGCTGTTCGCGCTCGGAGAGGGAGGACTCACGGAGGGTGAAATCCGCCAAAAGGGACTTCCGTGGATCCTGCTCCGGCAGGTGTTCCCGGGCCGGTTCCGCCACGGCACACTCCTTCGCTGGTTACGGTAAATGTCTTACCCCCATGCTACCGGTCGAATAACACGGGTGTCATTCGCGCCCCGCGCCTGCACCGGCCCGGTGCCGCGGGCGGGCGTCCCCCGATGGCCTGCAAGAATGGAACGATGTTTGAATCGGATGCGCTGTTCGAGCTGCAGCAGGACCCGGCGGACGGCACCCGCTTCGCTGACCTGGCTGACCTGCCCCTGGCGGAGCTCATGGCGCCGGACTGGGCCACGGCACTGCAGGGAGTGGAGGGCAAGCTCCGGTCGGTCCTGGCCTTCCTGGCTGCTGAAGAGGCGGCCGGGCACCAACTCCTGCCGCCGCCGTCGAACGTCCTGCGCGCCTTCCGCCAGCCGCTCGCCGGCGTCAAGGTCCTCATCGTGGGCCAGGACCCCTACCCCACCCCGGGGCACGCAGTCGGGCTGTCGTTTTCCGTCGATGCCCGCACGCGCCCCCTCCCCCGCAGCCTGGTGAACATCTACCGCGAACTCGAATCGGACCTCGGCATTCCGCCGCGCGTCCATGGCGACCTGTCGGCATGGACGGAGCAGGGCGTGCTGCTCCTGAACCGGGTACTCACGGTCAGGGCAGGATCTGCTGGGTCCCACCGGGGCAAAGGCTGGGAGGACATTACGACGGCGGCCGTCACCGCCCTGGCATGCCGCCGGGCCGCGGATGGGTCCAGGATGCCTTTGGTGGCGGTGTTGTGGGGCAAGGAGGCGGAGGGCCTCCAGCCGCTGCTGGCAGGCGCCCCCGCCGTCATCAGCCCGCACCCCAGCCCGCTGTCCGCCTCCCGCGGGTTCTTTGGCTCCAGGCCATTCAGCAGGGTGAACCAACTGTTGCGCGAACAGGGTGCAACGGCCGTAACCTGGGAACTCCCGCCGTCGCCCTAGCTTAGGCTTGCCTTATGAGCACCGTCCCCGCCGCCACCAGCGCCACGAAGAAGAGCCGCCCCCAGGTCACCCTGACCGTGCTGCGCAAGGAACAGCTGTCCCCGCACATGGTCCGGATCGTGGCCGGCGGGGAGGGCTTCAGCGACTTCGCCAACAACGGCTTCGTGGACCGGTACGTGAAGATCGTTTTCCCGCAGCCCGGGGTTGACTACCCCTCCCCGCTGGACCTGTGGGCCGTCCGGGAAACCATGCCGCGCGAGCAGTGGCCGTTCACCCGCACCTATACGCTGCGCTGGGTGGATCCGGAGGCGAGCGAACTCGCCATCGACTTCGTGGTCCACGGCGACGAGGGCCTGGCGGGTCCATGGGCGGCAGGGGCACAGCCGGGCGAGACACTGACCTTCACCGGACCCGGCGGCGCCTACAACCCCAACCCCGAGGCCGACTGGTACCTGTTCGCCGGTGATGAGGCAGCGCTTCCTGCCATCGCCGCATGCATCGAGGCCCTGCCCGCGGAGGCAACCGGGCTTGCCTTCCTGGAGGTAGGTTCCGAGGCCGACATCCAGCCTGTTTCCGCCCCTGCCGGGCTGGAGATTACCTGGCTGGCCCGCAACGGCACACCGGCAGGTGCCAGCGACCTGCTGGTCAGGGCGGTGGCGGAGGCCGAATGGCCCACCGGCACCGTGGATGTGTTTGCACATGGCGAACGCGGCTATATGAAGGCCCTCCGCGAAATCTTCTTCAAGCAGCGCGGCCTGGACCGCCGGCAGGTGTCCCTCTCCGGTTACTGGGCGCAGGGCCGCGTGGAGGACGTGTTCCAGGCCGAGAAAAAGCTCCCGGTCGGCCAGATCTAGCGGCGGCGCGCCCGGCGCCGCTCGTTGCTTGCCAGGCTGCGGGTCAGGGGCCGGGCCAGCACGTCGCCCAGGACGATCCCGCCGGCCGTTCCCAGCACGATGGCACCGGCGCTGAGCATTCCTCCGGCGCCGGCCAGGATCTCGGACTCCTCAACGGTGAGGACGTACATGGACCGGAATATCGTGAGGCCGGGCAGCAGGATCAGGGCTGCGGGAACTGCCACCACCAGCTGCGGCGCACCCATCCGCAGCGCCACCACCCGTGCCAGCAGGCCAATGACGACGGCGGCCATGGCAGGGGCGAAACGGTCGCCGATGCCCAGCAGGCCGCAGCCCAGCAGCACCAGGTAGCCCGCCACGCCTACGGCTGCGGTTGGCAGCAGGAGCTTCCAGGTGGTCTGTTCCGTAATGCCGATGGCCATCACGGCGGCGGCTACGAAGATGATGAGGACCCACAGATCGTAGGCGGGCGGGAAGGTCTGGGTGACGTCGATGCGCTGCAGCCCGGTCAGCTCCCCCACCACGAAGGCAACAGCGATCCCTGCCACGATGGCGCCGAACGTCAGCAGCGTGGACAGGAACCGTCCGGCCGCCGTCACCGGGAAGCCGTTGATGGCATCCTGCACGGAGGACACCAGGCGCCCGGTGGGAAGGAGCAGCAGGATGCCGCCCACCACCACGATGGACGGCGATGCGGTGAGCCCGAACTGCCAGAGCAGCAGCGCCAGCATGGTGACCACGAAAGAGCAGCTGGCGGTGATGAAGAAGTCCGGTACGCGCCAGCGTCCCAGCTGCCGGGCCAGCAGGCTGATGCCGATATTGGCCACGAACGCAACTGCCGAGGACACCGGACCGCCGCCCAGCACGCCAACGAACACGGCGGCGAAGATGCCGAAGGCGGCCGTGACCATCCAGCGCGGATAGGGTTTCGGGCTGGTGATGGCCTCGTTCAGCCGGCGGATCGCCTCATCCCGGCCCACGCCGCCGGCCACGATGTCCGTGACCAGTTGGTGCACCTTGGCCAGGCCCGCATAGTTGTTGGTCCAGGAGCGCACCACGCGCAGCAGGGCGATCGGCGTCTGGTCCTTGGGTGCGTAGTTGATACCCACGGACTGGTTGGTGATGTCCACCTCGATGTTCTTCAGCCCCAGGGCCGCGGTGACGGCAATGATGCTGGTTTCCACTTCCAGGGCGCCGGCGCCATACCGGAACATGGTCTCGGCCAGGTGCAGGGCGAAATCCAGGGTCTTCCGGGCGGAGGTGTCCACGCCACCCACCTGGATGGTGGGGTTGGCGTAGGGACTCCCCGCCAGCCGGTCCACGATGCTCAACGGGGCGGTTGGTGGATTCTCGCCCTGCACCAGGCGGCGCAGCATCCTCTTGGCGGCAGCGTCCTGCCGAAGCTGCGCAGGGGTCAGCGGTTCAGTCTTGGGCAGGCCGTCAGTCTTTGGCCTGTGCCCTGGCCGTTCGTGCCGTTCGGTCATGCCCGCTTCCTCCCTGTACGCGGTTTATGGACGGTCAGGCTGCACGCTTCAGCGGCAACTTGCCCAGCAGCGTGCGGGCGGCGGCCGCAGCGGACCTGGCGAGCCTGTTGGCATGGAAGACGGCGGGCCGCACCGGCACGACGAAGTCTCCCACCAGCTGGACCACTTCGCCGCCAAAGCCCTTCTTGAATTCGTAGCCGCCGTGGCCTTCCTCGTCCTGGCCGGAGATGCCGAAGGTGCCGTAGAAGTTGTACCGCGGGTATCCCTTCTCGAGGGCATGCAGCATCATTCCCCAGTACAGGGAGGTTGCGCCGTTGAAGTAGATGTAGTCCTGGACGGTGCCGCCGATGACGCACACCACCTCATCGCCGTAGCAAACGAAGTGGATGGCTGCCACGGTGGCCGTCCCCACGGAGTCGGGGAACCTTTCGATGTCCTTCAGGCTCCGCTCGTAGCTGTCCACCAGGTCCTGTACCACTTTGAGCCGGTTGGCCTTCTTTTTGCTGCCGGTCTCCTCCACCTCACGGCGGAGATCTGCTGCGGTGGCTGACTCCGTTTCCAGGCGCTCAGTGATGGATTTCCGGTAGGCCGGGATGTCGATCTTCGCCATCATCAGCTTGGTGAATTCCGGGGTGGTGGTCCGGAGCAGGTGTTCGTAGTAGGCGCGTTCGCGGTAGACGAATCCTTTTTCGTCACCGGCCCGGCTCAGGGCCCCGTAGAAGTCGTCCAGGGTGTCCAGGGTGGCCTGTTCCAGGAAGACGCCGTTCTTTTCCGCTTTGCGGATGGCTTTGCGCGTCCGGTAGCTGGTGCTCATGATCAGTTCTTCGGCGTCCTGGATGCCCACCAGGTTCTTGATGAACATCCAGTTGACGTTGACGAAGTTCATGTCCAGGCCCTGGTGCTTGAACCCCAGCCGTTCCAGGTCGGCCACCAGGGGCCGGTTGTCCTCGACGTCGGGGTGCTCGGCGCCGTCGGCGTCCCGGGCGATGTACCTGACGTTCGGCGAGATCCGCAGTTCAGCGGCTTTGCGGCCTGCCGCGTGCTTGCGGAGAAGCTCGACGACGGCGCCCACCAGGTTCCGGTCCGTGTAGTCCATAAGGGGGCCCTTGGCGCATTCACAGACGGTGTAGCCGAGGCGGTTTGTGGTGTAGTTGAGCTTTCCTGCCGCCACGAGTTCCCCATTGCGCCGGACTCCGAAGAGTTCCACCTGCTGGCCGCGTGCTCGCTGGAAACGGGCAAAATCAATGGACTGCAGGAAACTGTTCTGCGGGTGCTTCAGGGCGAAGGCCTCAAAGTCGGCGTCGCTGAGGTTGGCGTATTCAAGCCCGGTAGCGGCGGAAACTGGATTCAAGGGGTGACCTTCTTCTGGACTCTTCGCGGCCTGGTGGGCGCGCGATGGGCGGGCGGTGTTCGGGGCGGCCGGCACGCGGGCGTGCTGGTCCGGCGGGGGTCGCGGGAGCTTTGCGGTTCTGGCGGCTGCAGGTCAGTAGAACTGCTGGCCGGTCCGTGCGGTTTCAATCCGGCGGAAGATCTTTTCGCCGCCTTTGACCCAAAGCCGGTGCCGCAGCGGGGACAGGACGTAGTCGTGGCAGCCCACGAAGTCGGTCACTGTCTTGGTGAAGCTGGTCTTGAACATGCCCATTCCGTAAAGGTTGTGGGTCTTGTCCTTGATGCGCGCAGCTGGAGGCGTGCCGCAGAAGTCGTACTCGGTGCAGCCGAGTTCCTGCATCCGGCGGATGGCCGCCCATTGGACCAGGTGCGAGTCACCGTACTGTTTGCGGTTCTGGGTGGAACCGCCGTCCTTGTAGGTTGCCTTGGCACCGTAGTTGATGACGAATGCGCCCACGCTGGGCTTTCCGTCCTCGTAGGTGAAGAAGAAGTTGCCCTGGCCGCGGTTGCTGAACTCATCCCAGAACTGTGCGTAGTAATCGTAGCTCCGCAGGGGCATGGATCCCTTGGCGCTGACGGTGTTGACCATCAGGTCGTACAGGGCGCGGTAGGTTTCAGGTCCGGGTTCCTGCCGGACCACCTGGCAGCCTTCGCGTTCGGCACGCCGGATGGCATTGCGGGCGCGCGAGGAGATGGCTTTGAATACTGCCTCTTCGGAGCCGGAGATATCCAGCAGGGCGGTGGAGTCGTTGGACTGGATATTGGGCGCTTTCACCAGGTTGGCCGCGCGCAGTTCCTTCTGCACCTCGTCGGAGTCGATAATGTCCGGTTCCACTTTGATGGTGAAGACATTCAGCTTCCTGCCCCGGACAAACGCGGCAACGGATTCAAGGACGGGGCCGAGGTCCGCTGCATCGGCCAGGTCGGGGCCCTTGATCAGGTACCACAACCGTCCCAGGACGGGGAAGCTCTTCTCCAGCACCAGGTTGTAGCTGGAGTTTCCGGGGCTTTCCAGCACTAGGAACCGGACTTTCCAGCCGCTTCCGTTCTTGACCGATGCATAGGCGGCGGACTGCAGCATATTGCCGCCGTTCGGATTGGCCGTGACGTGCTTGTCCCAGTTTTCAATTTCCTCGGCGGTGGCAAAACGTGCGGTGAATTGTCGCAAGGGGGCCTTGTCCAATCGGGTCTGTGCGCGGTTTCGGTAGTTCTGGGTGCGTGCGGACATGCAGCCTCAAGTCTAAAGCCTGATGTGCTTCCGGCTTTTCGCCGACCGGCGGTGCACGGGCGGCATCCGCGTTCAGAATGCCCGCTTGACGCCGCTGTTGGCGGTCAACAAGGGTGTAGGCATGAGGCCGGATGGGGAAGAGACTACAGCCCGCACGGGGAGCGACGGACAGCCCTACAGCGCCGGGGTGCAGGTGGCCGCGCTTATCGGATTCCTGGTGGCGTCACTGTTGGTGGCGGCGCTGGGCGGCCTGGCCTCGGCGGCCAATGTCTCCGGCTGGTACGCCACCGCTGACAAGGCGCCCTGGTCCCCGCCCAACGGCGTGTTTGGTCCCGTCTGGACCGTCCTCTATGCGGCAATGGCTGTCGCAGCGTGGCTGGTCTGGCGCCGGCGGACCAGCAGGACACGTCCGGCAATGGCCGCCTACGCCGTCCAGCTGGTCCTCAATCTTGCCTGGACCCCCGCGTTTTTCGCCCTTTACCCCGCCCTTGGCACGCCGGCCCTGTGGCTGGGGCTGGCCATCATCCTTGCCCTGATCGCCGCCGTCGCAGTAACCGTTGTGTATTTTGGTCCCATCAGCCGCACGGCCGGGCTGCTCCTGCTGCCCTACGTGTCATGGCTGGTGTTTGCGGCCAGCCTGAACTGGTGGGCCGCGGCGCATAACTAAGCGATGGTCTCCGCGTGGCCTGTGGCGTCGCGTTGCCAGGTGGGGATCAGCATTCGACGACGTTGACGGCGAGGCCGCCCATGGCGGTTTCTTTGTATTTGGAGGACATGTCCTTGCCGGTTTCGCGCATGGTGATGATGACTTCGTCCAGGGACACGCGGTGGGTGCCGTCGCCCCAGAGCGCCATTTTCGCGGCGTTGATCGCTTTCGCGGCCGCGATCGCGTTCCGTTCGATGCAGGGGACCTGGACCAGCCCGCCGATCGGGTCACAGGTCAGGCCCAGGTTGTGTTCCATCGCGATTTCCGCGGCGTTCTCCACCTGCGCCGGGGTCCCGCCCATGACCTCGGCCAGGCCCGCGGCCGCCATCGAGGACGCCGACCCCACCTCGCCCTGGCAGCCGACCTCGGCCCCGGAGATCGAGGCCTGTTCCTTGTACAGCACCCCCACCGCGCCCGCGGCCAGCAGGAACCGCACCACCACCGCGTCCCGGTCCTCCTGGGTGGCTTTGTCCATGCCCGGGGCGAAATGCAGGGCGTAGAACAGCACCGCGGGGATGATCCCGGCCGCCCCGTTCGTCGGGGCGGTGACCACCCGCCCGCCGGAGGCGTTCTCCTCATTCACCGCCAACGCCACCAAATTAACCCACTCCTGCCAATACTTGGCATCGAACGGGCCCGCGTCCCACGCCGCATCCGTCTCCTCGACCGGGCCGCCCGCGGATTCCTTCTTCAACCGGTCGTACCAGTCAGGGGCGCGGCGGCGGACCTTCAACCCGCCCGGCAGCACCCCTTCCCGCCTCAACGAGGCGGCCACGCAGCCCTCCATCACCGACCAGATCTGCAGCAACCCCGCCCGGATCTGCTCCTCGTCCCGGGAGACTTTTTCGTTCACGAGCATCACGTCGGCGATGCCCAGCCCGGTCACCGCGCAGTGCCCCAGCAGCTCCGCCGCGGTCCGGAACGGCAGCGGCAGTTCCTGTTTGGACGCGTCCAGTTCCTGCTGCGCCGCGTCCTCCTCGCCCTCACGGACGATGAACCCGCCACCCACCGAGAAAAACGTCGCCGAATGCAGCACCTCCCCGGCCGCATCAGTGACCGTGAACGTCATCCCGTTCGTGTGCCGCGGCAACACCGTCAACGGCCGCAGCACCATATCCTTCACCCCGTACGGCAAGGCCACAGCACCGGCCAGGTTCAGCACCCCGGTCCCCGCGATCGACGCCAGCCGCTCCTCCACCTCGGCGGGCAGGATCAACTCCGGATGGAACCCCTCCAACCCCAACAAAACGGCGGTCATCGTCCCATGCCCATGACCCGTCGCCGCCAACGACCCATACAAATCAACCCGCAACCCCGCCACATCACCCAGGACACCCAGGCCCTTGAGCTCCTCAGCGAACACCGCAGCAGCCCGCATCGGCCCCACAGTATGAGACGACGAAGGCCCAATCCCGATCGAAAACAGGTCAAAGACTCCAACAGCCATAACGGGGTATTTCCTAACTAAATCTGGTTCGGTTGCCGCTCAACCCACTTCCTGTACGTCCTGTCAGCCTCGACACACCGGTCCATGCGCACCAGGGGCCGGCAGAGCCGGACCCGAAGCCGGCCACGGTGCGGTACAGGGCTTACTTTTGGCGTTTGTAGAACGGGAGGTCGACGACTTCGAATGGCTCCGCCTTGCCACGGAGGTCCACGTCGAGGGCGGTGCCGGGTGCCGAGTATTCGACGTCGACGTAGGCCATGGCGATGGGGTAGCCAAGGGTGGGCGACGGCTGGCCGGAGGTGACTTCGCCAACCGTGGCGCCGTCCTTGAGGACGGGGTAGTGCGCGCGTCCGGCGCGGCGGCCCTGGCCTTTGAGCCCAACGAGGCGGCGGCCGGAGGTGCTGCCGGCTCCGGCTTCCTTTTTGGCGGCCAGGGCGGCTTTGCCGACGAAGTCGCCTTCCTTGGAGAGCGCGACGACGGGGCCGAGGCCGGCGGCGAACGGGTCGCCCTGCAGCGACAGTTCGTTGCCGTACAGGGGCATTCCCGCTTCGAGGCGCAGGGAGTCACGGGAGGCGAGGCCTGCCGGGGTCAGTTCCCTGTCGTCGGCGACGGCGATCAGTGACTGCCACAGCGCGGGGGCATCGCCGTTGCCCACGAAGATTTCGAACCCGTCCTCACCCGTGTACCCGGTGCGCGCAAGCAGGAGTTCCTTTCCGGCGCCGCCTACCAGGAGCGGCACGCTGACGGCGGCGTAGTACTTCAGCTCAGTGACCAGTGCGTGCTGCGCGGCCGGGACCAGGCGCAGCAGGAGTTCCTGGGCCTTGGGGCCCTGGACGGCGATCAGCGACGTGCGGGCTGAGGCATCCTCCACTACAACATCGAACCCGGCGGCCCGTTCCTGCAGGGCAGCGGCCACCACGGTGGCATTGCCCGCGTTGGGGACCACCAGGAAGACGTCGGTGCCGTCCTGCGCGGCAGGGCGTCGGTAGGTGATGAGGTCGTCGACGATACCGCCGTCCTCATTGCAGATCAGCGAGTATTTTGCCTTGCCCACGGCCATGGCGGAGATCTTTCCCACCAGGGCGTAGTCCAGGAAGGCGGCGGCGCCGGGGCCGGTCACCCAGACCTCGCCCATGTGCGAGAGGTCGAACAGGCCGGCAGCCCGGCGCACGGCATGGTGTTCAGCAAGCTCCGAGCTGTACTTCAGCGGCATCTGCCACCCGCCGAAGTCCGTGAAGGAAGCTCCAAGCTTCTTGTGCTCGTCGTAAAGCGCGGTGTATTTCTCGGTCATGGCGCCGGTCCTTAGTTTTCGAAGTCTTCCAGCGGCGGGCAGGAGCAGATGAGGTTCCTGTCACCTGCGGCGCCGTCGATGCGTCCCACGGGCGGGAAGTACTTGTCCTGCTTGTGGTGGGCAGGGAACGCCGCCTGCTCCCGCGGGTAGGCGCGGTCCCAGCCAGAGCTGACGACGGCGGCCGCCGTGTGGGGTGCGCGGCGCAGGGGTGAATCCGCTACAGCAAAGTCGCCGTTGGCCACCTGGTCGATTTCCTTGCGGATGCTGATCATGGCCTCGATGAAGCGGTCGATCTCGGCCAGGTCCTCTGACTCGGTGGGCTCCACCATCAGCGTGCCCGCGACAGGGAACGAAAGGGTGGGGGCGTGGAAACCGAAGTCGATCAGCCGCTTGGCCACGTCCTCGGCCGTGACTCCCGTCTTCGCCGTGAGTTCGCGCAGGTCCAGGATGCACTCGTGCGCCACCAGCCCGCCTTCACCGGTGTAGAGGACCGGGAAGTATTCGTTCAGGCGGGACGCGACGTAGTTGGCCGCCAGCAGCGCGGACTTGGTGGCCTCGGTCAGGCCCTCACCGCCCATCAGCTTCACGTAGGCCCAGGAAATCGGCAGCACGCCGGCCGAACCGAACCGGGACGCCGAGATCGCCACACCGTGCCCGGCTTCGTGCGCCGCCTTGTTCGCGTCGCCCGGCATGAACGGTGCCAGGTGCGCCTTGGCGGCAACGGGCCCGACGCCGGGTCCCCCGCCGCCGTGCGGGATGCAGAAGGTCTTGTGCAGGTTCAGGTGGGACACGTCCCCGCCGAACTGGCCCGGCTGGGCCAGCCCTACCAGGGCGTTGAGGTTGGCGCCGTCGATGTAGACCTGGCCGCCGGCAGCATGCACAGCGTCACAGACTTCGCGGACATCCCCATCGTAGACACCGTGGGTGGAGGGGTAGGTGATCATGATGCAGGACAGGACGTCCTTGTTGGCCTCGATCTTGGCCGTCAGGTCGTCGTGGTCGATGGTGCCGTCGGCAGCCGTGGCAACCACCACCACCTTCATGCCCGCGAGCACGGCGGAGGCGGCGTTGGTGCCGTGCGCCGAGGCCGGGATCAGGCACACGTTGCGCTGCTGCTCGCCCCGGGAATGGTGGTAGCCGCGGATCGCGAGCAACCCGGCGAGCTCGCCCTGCGAGCCCGCGTTGGGCTGGATGGACACCTGGTCATACCCGGTGATCGTGGTCAGGTCCGCTTCCAGGCCGGCGATGAGTTCGCGCCAGCCTTCGGTCTGGGAGTCCGGGGCGAACGGGTGGATCGAGGCGAACTCCGGCCAGGAAATGGCTTCCATCTCGGCCGTGGCGTTCAGCTTCATGGTGCATGAACCCAGCGGGATCATGGTGCGGTCCAGCGCCAGGTCGCGGTCCGAGAGCTTGCGGATGTAACGCAGCAGCTGGGTTTCAGACCGGTGCGTGTTGAAGACCGGGTGCTGCAGGTAGTCGGAGGAACGCTCGACGGCGGCCTCCAGCCCAAAGCCCTGGACCTCGGCAACCGTGGCGCCAAAGACGTCGGCAACCTGGGCGACGATGGCCGCCGTCGTGGTTTCATCGAGGGCGATGCCTACGGTGTCGGCGTCGACGCTGCGCAGGTTGATGCCCCGCGCCTCGGCGTCGGCGATGATGCCAGCAGCCCGTCCGGGGACCCGGACCGTAAGGGTGTCGAAGAAGCTCGTGTGCAGCACCTCGACGCCGGCGGCCGCAAGCGAGGCCGCCAGGCTACGGGCGTGGCGGTGCGCCGTTTGGGCAATCGCCTTCAGTCCGTCGGGGCCGTGGTAAACGGCGTACATGGACGCAACGATGGCCAGCAGCGCCTGGGCGGTGCAGATGTTGGACGTGGCCTTCTCGCGGCGGATGTGCTGCTCGCGGGTCTGCAGGGCCAACCGGTAGGCAGGCGTGCCGGCGTCGTCCTTTGACACCCCAACCAGGCGGCCAGGCAAGGAACGCTCCAGGCCTTTGCGGACAGCCATGTAGGCGGCATGGGGGCCCCCAAAGAACAGCGGCACGCCAAAACGCTGGGCTGAGCCGACGGCAATGTCCGCGCCCTGCTCGCCCGGAGGTGTGATCAGTGTCAGGGCCAGCAGGTCCGCAGCGACCGTGACCAGCGCGCCCCGGTCCTTCGCTGCAGAGATCACCGCGGACTGGTCCCAGACGCGGCCGGAAGCGCCGGGCTGCTGCAGCACGATCCCGTTGATGTCGCCCTCGGGCAGGCCCTTGGACAGGTCGGCGACCTCCACCTCGAAGCCGAGCGCCTCCGCACGCCCCAGCACGATGGCGATGGTCTGCGGCAGCACGTCGATGTCCAGGACGGTCTTGCCGTCTGCCGCGGGCTTGGTCTTGTTGGCACGGCGCATCAGCAGCACGGCCTCGGCCACCGCCGTTGCTTCATCCAGCAGCGAAGCGTTGGCGATGGGCAGGCCCACAAGGTCCTGCACCATGGTCTGGAAGTTCAGCAGCGCCTCAAGCCGGCCCTGGGAAATCTCCGGCTGGTAGGGCGTGTAGGCGGTGTACCAGGCCGGGGATTCCAGGATGTTGCGGCGGATCACCGGCGGAGTCACGGTGTCGTAGTAGCCCTGGCCGATCAGCTGCACCGCCGTCTTGTTCTTGGCGGCAAGCTTCCGCAGTTCCGTGAGGACTTCAACCTCACTGAGGGCGTCCTGCAGGCGAAGGGCGGTGTCCTGGCGGATGACCTTGGGAACCGCGGTGTCCACAAGGGAATCGACCGAGTCGTAGCCCACGGCTTTGAGCATGGTGTCGACGTCGGCCTGGCGGCGCGCGCCGATATGGCGGTCTACGAAAGTGGTGGAGGCTGGGGTAACCGACACGAAGGAACTCCATTTACTCAGGCGGCGAAGGGTACGCCACAGCTATTCGGGTTCCTCCCCGCTCTGTATTGGACCTGAGAGTTTCCGCGTTCCCTGCCTGGGCAGGACCCGCTTGCACCGTCGGTGAGCACAACAGTCCCTACCTCTCCAAAAGAGAATAAGACTGCCTGCTGCTTTCCAGAGGTGCCTCGCCGCGGCGGTACGGGGGCCTGCGAGATTCCTGGGGAGGATTTGCTCCTACGGCGCCTGCCTGTACTTCCGGCAGAACTCTCCCGCCGCAGATCAAAGGCTATTCATTTGTTGGATCATGAAGGCCGGTGACAGCCCTCACAACTTTCTATTGTCCTACGCGGCAACCCCTCCCGGCAAATGACGGAGCTACCTGCGGAGCCGTTCCAGCGCGGCCAGGAGTTCCTCCACGTCAGCGGCCGCTCCCCCGGCCGGCGCAGGGGCCACGGACAGCATGGCGTTGAAGTACAGGCCGTCCCCCATATAGAGGACTGCCTTGGCCAGCCCAGGTCCCACATCCGCAGCAATTTCGTCCAGCCAGCGCTGCTGGATGGCCGCGAAGCGGCGCCGCGTCTCCTCGTGGGCCACCTCTGCAAGCCGGGTGGCGGCCACGATGGCACGGTCCAAAGGGGTATCCGCCCAGACCGAGGAACGGATGAAGTAGGCCGCGGCGCCTTCAGCTGCCGACGCCATGGCATCGGCATCCTCGCCCGCCAGGCCCTCCAGGCGGTCGAGCAACACGGCAATCATGGCTTCCTTGTTGGGAAAGTGGTAGAGGAGGCCGCCTTTGGATACGCCGGCCCTGCGCGCCACGGCATCGAGGGTGGCCGCCCGCTCACCCACTTCAATCAGCAGGGACTCGAAGGCGTCAAGGACCGCGTCACGGGCAACAGGCTTTCGGGGCATGCCCTCCATCATGCCCTCCCCCGTGCAGGAATAAGGAAAACCGTCGCATTTTTAAACTATACCGTCCGGACGGTATAGTTATCTCATGACCACTTCCATCGAGAGTTCTGCAACCGGGCAGGCAAGCAGCACTTCCGTGCGTCCTCCGTGGCGCGACTGGCTGGCGCTGGGGCTGCTGATGTTTCCCGTGCTGCTGGTGGCGGTGGACAACACCGCACTGACGTTCGCGCTGCCGGCCATCGCCCGGGCCCTGGAACCCACAGGCGTGCAGCTGCTGTGGATCGTTGACGCCTACCCCCTGGTGCTGGCCGGGCTGCTGGTATCAATGGGAAGCCTCGGCGACCGGATTGGGCGGCGGAGGCTGCTCATCCTTGGCAGCATCGGCTTTGCCGCGCTGTCCGTTGCGACGGCTTTTGCACCCGCGCCGGAATGGCTCATCGCCGGCCGCGCCGCCCTGGGATTCTTCGGCGCCATGCTGATGCCGTCCACCTTGTCGCTGATCCGCAACATTTTCCCCGAGCCCAATCGCCGCAGGCTGGCCGTCGCCATCTGGGCCGCCGGATTCTCCGGCGGCGCGGCCCTGGGTCCGATCTTCGGCGGCTGGCTGGTGGAGCACTTCTGGTGGGGTGCCGTCTTCCTGGTGGCGGTCCCCCTCATGGTCCCCCTGCTGGCGTTTGGACCGGCCCTCATCCCGGAATCGAAGGATCCGGCACCCGGCAAGGTGGACATCCCCAGCATCCTGCTCTCCATGCTGGTCATGGTGCCCGTTGTCTACGGGATCAAGGCAGTTGCCACCGAAGGTCCAGGGGCGGCAGGTCTGGGCGCCATCGCCTTCGGCCTGGCCATGGGGGCGGTGTTCGTGCAGCGGCAGCAGCGGCTGGCGCACCCCCTGCTGGACATGTCCCTGTTCCGGAACAGGGTGTTCAGCATGGCCATCAGCGCCAACATCCTTGCCCTGTTCTCCTTCAACGGCTTCATCCTGTTCCTCGCCCAGCACCTCCAACTCCTCGAGGGAATGACGCCGTCCGCAGCGGGCGTTGCCATGATCCCGGCACTGGCCGCCACGGTGGTGGCCGGCCTGGTGGTGGTGCCGCTGGTCCGCAAGGTCCGCCCGGGATACGTGGTGGCTGCGGGGTTGGCGTTCAGTGCCACCGGCTACACCATGGTGGCATTCGGGAATCACGACGGCGGCCCCTCGCTGCTGCTGGCAGCCCTGCTGGTCCTTGCACTGGGCGTGGGTACGGCCGAAACCATCTCCAACGACCTCATCCTCGGGTCCGCGCCGCCGGAGAAGTCAGGCGCTGCCGCGGCAATCTCCGAGACCGGCTACGAGGTGGGGTCGCTGCTGGGCACGGCGGTACTGGGCTCCATCCTGACGGCGTCCTACCAGCAGAACCTGCGGCTGCCCGCAGGCCTTGACGGCATGCTGCCCGGCTCCTCCCTGCACAGCGCGAGGGAAACACTTGCCGGCGCAGTGGAAGCAGCAAACCTGCTGCCCGCTTCCCTGTCGGACACCGTCCGGGACGCTGCGGCGTCAGCGTTTGATTCCGGCGTGCACATCACTGCGGCAATTGGGCTGGTACTGATGGCGACGGCGGCAGTCCTCGCCGCCGTCGTGCTGCGGAAGGTGCCGAAAGCGGCCTAACCAAGCGAAACAAAAAGGGCGCCTGGTACCGGATTAATTCCGATACCAGGCGCCCAAAGGGTCCAGGCGGGTGGCTGCCGGCTACTTGGAGTCGGCGGCTGTGACCTTGGCGGTCGGCTTCATGTTTTCAGCCTGTACCATCCAGGCAAACTGCTCCAGCCGGGCAATGAACTCGTGCAGGAGGTCCGCGGAGGTGGGATCCTCCTCGTCCACCTCGTCATGGACTTTGCGCATGGTGCCCACGGCGGCTTCCATGGCAGCAACGATCCGCTCGATGGCATCCGTAGTGCTGATCAGCCCTTCAGGGAACTGGGCCAGGCTGGTGGTTTCGGCAACGGTGGAGCTGCGGCCGTCCGGGAGTGCATGCAGGGCGCGCATTCGTTCGGCTGTGTCGTCGGCGAACTGGCGGGCAGCGTCGACGATCTCATCAAGCTGCAGGTGCAGGTCGCGGAAGTTGGTGCCCACGATGTTCCAGTGCGCCTGCTTGCCCTGGACGTGCAGTTCGATCAGGTCGGCCAGGACAGCCTGCAGATTGTTGGTCAGTGTCGGTGAAGCTTTCATGCGTCCTCCTCAAGTGGTCCAATACGGCCGACGCTACCAGCCGAGCACCTAGCGGCGGCAGGGCTTTCGGCAATTTCTCAGTGAGCTTACTAATTTGGAAAGGAAGTCATAAACGAATGTGATTCATATTGCGTCTTGCATCACAGGTCCGGCACCCCCATACTAAATGAACGCCATTCATATAGTGACCTCCGTCTCACAGCCTTCCAGAAAGTGGTGCCATGACAGAGACAATCCGCACCAGTACGGCCAAACCCGGTCCGCACGCCCACGCCCCGTCCGCGGACGGCGTCAGCGCCAAAGGCCTCAAGGGCGGGCAGCTCGGGCTCCTCGCCGTCGTCGTCCTGGGCATTTCAACCATCGCCCCCGCCTACACCCTCACCAGCGCACTCGGACCCACCGTCAATGAAGCCGGACTCCAGTTGCCAGTCATCTTCCTGATCGGGTTCATCCCCATGATCCTGGTCTCGCTCGCCTACCGGGAGCTCAATGCCGACTCCCCGGACAGCGGCACAACCTTCACCTGGGTGACCAAAGCCTTCGGCCCCTGGGTCGGCTGGATGGGCGGCTGGGGCCTGCTGGCCGCCAACATCATCGTGCTGTCCAACCTGGCCGGCGTCGCCGTCGACTTCTTCTACCTCTTCCTGTCCCAGCTCACCGGCTCACCGGAACTGGCAGACCTGGCCGGCAACAAAGCGTTGAACGTCCTGACCTGCTTCGTGTTCGTGGCGCTGGCTGTTTGGGTCAGCTACCGCGGGCTGCACACCACCAAGGTGGTGCAGTACGGCCTGGTGGGCTTCCAGCTTCTGGTCCTGGGCCTGTTCGTCGCCATGGCCTTCGCCAACTGGTCCACGTCCGAAACGGCCATCCCGTTCAGCTGGGACTGGTTCGACGTCACGAAGATCGAGACGTTCGGCCAGATTGCCGCCGGCATCTCGCTGTCGATCTTCGTGTACTGGGGCTGGGATGTGTGCCTCACGGTCAACGAGGAAACAGCGAACGGCCAGAAGACGGCCGGACTGGCCGGCACCCTGACCGCCGTCATCGTCCTGGCCATCTACCTCCTGGTCAGCATCGCCACCATGATGTTCGCCGGCGTCGGGGACACCGGCAACGGCCTGAACAACGCCGACAACCAAGAGAACATCTTCACGGCCCTGGCCTCCCCCATCATGGGCCCCTTCGCCATCCTGATGTCCCTCGCCGTGCTGTCCAGTTCCGCGGCCTCCCTCCAGTCCACGTTCATGTCGCCGTCCCGAAGCCTGCTGGCCATGGCGCACTACGGCGCCCTGCCTGAACCGTTCAGCCGGATCAGCAGGAAGTTCGCGACGCCGGGCTACGCCACCATCGCCGCCGGCATCCTGTCCGCCGGGTTCTACGCGGTGATGCACGTGGTCAGCGAAAACGTCCTGAATGACACCATCCTGGCCCTGGGTCTGATGATCTGCTTCTACTACGGCCTCACCGCGCTGGCCTGCACCTGGTACTTCCGCCACAGCCTGTTCAACAGCACCCGCCACTTCCTGCTGCGGCTGGTATGCCCGGTGGTGGGCGGCGTGGGCCTGTTCGTGGTGTTCGTCCAGACCGCCGTGGACAGCCTGGCGCCGGAGTTCGGCAGTGGTTCCGAGGTCTTCGGCGTGGGCCTGGTGTTCATCCTGGGCATCGGCATCCTGGCCCTGGGCGCCGTCGTCATGCTGGTCATGTCCCGCACGCACCCCGGCTTCTTCCGCGGCGAAACCCTCAAGCGGGACACCCCCGCGCTGGTAGTGCCGGAATAGATCGCTGGAGGCCGCCACAACGCTGCCTGAACGAAAAAGGTGCCGTGCCCCCATCAGGGGCACGGCACCTTTTTCGTTTTCACCAGTAGTGCGCCACGTCGATCACCAGGCGCGAGCCCGGGCCGGGACCGGCCAGGGTGAAGACCCGGAACGGCAGGCGGGCCCGGACGCCCAGACCGAGGCTTGTGTACCCCTCGAAGCTTCCGGCCGAAACCACCTGGCGGAACGTCTGGTAGCCGGCCACGTTGCTGAGTTCAGCCTTGTCCGCCGGGTTGTAGGTGGGGTTGCCGTTCTGGTCGTAGGACGGCGCCTTGATGCTGATATGCAGGCGCGCGCCGCCCCGTACCGGGATGAAGGCCCCGGAGCCTTCCTGCTCAATCCGCGGCACATACTGCACCGTGTAGGACACGGCGGGCCCGTTGAGGTCCACCACCAGCCGGTCGAAGCAGTAGTGCTGCCCGGTCCGGACATTGGTGACCGATGCGGTCCCCGTATCCTGCCCGGTCTTCGCAAGGGAGCCCCATGTGAGGCCGCAGTAGGGCGCCGCCGAGGCGGGCGCCTGGACCACGATTCCCAGCCCGGAAGCCAACAGGATTGCCGCGAGCCAGGTGAGGAACTTCTTCATAGCAGTGCCATCCACGACTAAAGACCATTGGATGCTTCCAGCGTAGGAGTGTCCGGACCGGGAAACGAGGGGGCATTTTGATAACGACGGCGTCCGGGGACAAAGCAGCGCCGGCCACCTCGGGGAGGTGGCCGGCGCCGGCAAAAATCAGGAAGACACTCAGCCTTCGCAGTCGCGGCAGTACTTCAGGCCGTCCTTTTCACGGGCAACCTGGGAGCGGTGCCGGACCAGGAAGCACGACGAGCAGGTGAACTCATCGGACTGCTCGGGAACCACAATGACGGTCAGTTCCTCATTGGACAGATCGGCGCCGGGCAGGTCGATGCCTTCAGCGGTGTCGTTCTCGTCGACATCGATAACCGCGGTCTGCGCGTTGCCGCCCCGTGACGCCTGGAGGGCCTCGAGAGAGTCGGCCGGCGACTCTTCTTCCTGCTTGCGTGGAGCATCGTAATCGGTAGCCATAGCGTGTTCACTTTCGTTGCTGCGCAGCGCCATTTCAGGCACCTCAGTGCAGCAGTTTAGGGCATTATCGCGCTACCGGCGCAATAGTGTGGCTAAGCAGACATTCTGCCGCTTCCGCCCGCTGTTCCTGCATGCCCGGACCGGGCCTGGTCGGCACCGAGGGACACTCCGCTCAAGGCCGGAAGCCAGCCCCACCGGGTGGCGTCGGCCATGGCGCCGGCGGCACTGGACTCGGATTCGTAGGTGAAGGTGTCCAGCAGCCAGTCGCGGAGTCGGATGAGCAGGGTAGCCGTCATGCACTGAAAACTACGCAGCGATTGTTGTGGCCACGTTTCGCGCCGGTCTCCCCCGGATTAAATCAGCTGCCGGCAGGATCTCCGGCCGGATTCGGCAGGCGGGTTCTTCAGGCGGGCGGTGCCGTGCTGCTGCGCAGGACGAGTTCCGGCTCCACGACAAGTGTCCGGGGTCCTTCCGCGCCGCTGAACGCCGTCAACATCATCTGCATGCACCGCCGGCCCAGTTCCTCGAAGTCCTGCCGGACCACCGTCAGCGGCGGACTGAAATAGCCGGCCTCGGGCTGGTCGTCGAAGCCCACCACGGACACGTCCTGCGGCACTTTGATGCCGGCCTCGGTCAGGGCGCGCAGGACTCCCAGGGCCATCTGGTCGTTGCCCACGAAGAGGGCGGTGGCCCGGCGGGTGGCCGCGATCCGTCGGCCGATGGCGTAGCCGCTGCCGGCGCTCCAGTCACCTTCGATGATCAGGTCCGCCTCGAGTCCTGCGGAGGCAAGGGTGGACCGCCAGCCGTCGGCACGCGCCACGGCATCGATCCAGTCCTGCGGGCCCGCGACGTGCCCGATCCTGACGTGCCCCTGCCCAATGAGGTGCCGCACGGCGAGTTCGGCCCCGCGGCGCTGGTCCACCCTGACGCCGCCAACAGTGTCATTCCCCTCGGGTCCAACGGCCACCACCGGGACCCCGATGGGAAGTTCCGCCAGGGCGGCCAGCGTCTCAAGGTGCGGAACGATCACCACGATGCCGTCCACCGACTGGTCCAGGAAGTGCCTGACGGCGTCCAGGATCGCGTCCCGGCTGACCTCCCGCAACGCGGCGACGCTGACGAAATATCCGGCGTCCCTCGCAGCGCGTTCCACGCCCAGCAATGTATTGGCAGGACCGTACTGGGAGAGCTCGCTGCCCAGGACGCCTATGGTCTGCGAGCGCCGGGTGACCAGGCTCCGGGCTGCGGTGTTGCGGCGGTAGCCGAGCCGGGCTATCACCGCTTCCACTTTTTCCCGCGTCCCCGGGCTCACGTTGGGGTGGTTGTTGACCACCCGTGACACGGTCTGGTGTGAGACCCCGGCCAGCTCCGCCACGTCCTCAAGCCTCGGCAGCCGGCGTGGTTTGCCGTGCGTCACGGGGTTGTTGTCCGTGGCGGGCGCCGGGAGCTCAGCCGTGCCATTGGATCAGATCCCGCCTGCCAGCTTGTAGTAGGCGGCGTTCCAGTTCAGGTCCTTCTTGAACTGCCGGATGGTGGTGTCGTGGTCAATGGTCAGCAGTTCGGTTTTGGCGATCTCGGCGAAGTCTTCGAACACGTCCATGCCCACCTGGGTGGAGAGCACGGTGTGGTGGGCTGCGCCGGCTGTGAGCCAGGCGGCGGCGGAGGTTGCGAAGTCCGGCTTCGGCTGCCACAGGGCGCGGGCCACGGGCAGGTTTGGCAGCGGCTGGTCCAGGGGAACCACGTCGACGGCGTTGGCCACCAGGCGGAAACGGTCCCGCATGTCGGACAGGGCGACGACGACGCCCGGGGAGGCATCGGCGTCGAACACCAGGCGGACCGGGTCCTCCTTGCCGCCGATGCCCAGCGGGTGGATTTCCAGGCGCGGCTTCGACGCCGTGAGGGAGGGGCAAACTTCCAGCATGTGGGCGCCCAGGATCTTCTCGGACCCGGGCTCCAGGTGGTACGTGTAGTCCTCCATCAGGGACGCACCGCCGGGCAGGCCGGCACCCATCACCTTCGCGGCGCGCACCAGGATGGCGGTCTTCCAGTCGCCTTCGGCGCCGAACCCGTACCCGGCGGCCATGAGCCGCTGCACGGCGAGGCCGGGAAGCTGCCGCAGCGCGCCCAGGTCCTCGAAGGAGGTGGTGAACGCGGCGGAGCCATTGGCTTCGAGGAAGCTGCGCAGGCCCAGCTCGATCCGGGCGCCGTACCGCAGCGATTCATGCCTGGCCGCGCCTGCGCGGAGCTCCGGCACCACGTCGTAAAGGTCCGTATATTCCGCCACCAGTGCGTCGACGTCGGCCTCCGCCGCGCCGTGCACGGCGTCCGCGAGCTCATTGACGGACCAGGTGTTCACGGCGACGCCGAAGCGCAGCTCCGCCTCGGTCTTGTCGCCTTCGGTGACGGCGACGTTGCGCATGTTGTCCCCGAAGCGTGTCAGCTTAAGGGTGCGGACGGCGGCCCAGCCGGCGGCGGCGCGCTGCCAGGAGCCCACCTGGCGTGCCACCTCGGGGTTGGAGACATGCCCGACGACGGTCTTCCGGGCGATGCCCAGCCGGGACTGGATGTACCCGAACTCGCGGTCGCCGTGCGCGGCCTGGTTCAGGTTCATGAAGTCGAAGTCGATGTCCGCCCACGGCAGGTCCCGGATGGCCTGGGTGTGCAGGTGCAGCAGGGGCTTACGCAGCAGGTCCAGGCCCTGGATCCACATCTTGGCCGGGCTGAACGTGTGCATCCAGGCGGTCACACCGATCACGGAATCATCGGCGTTCGCCTCCAGGGCGGTGCGCCGGATGGCATCCGAATCGGTGAGGACCGGCTTCCAGACGATCTTGACCGGGACGGCGGAATTGGCGTTGAGCTGGTTGGCGATCTCCTGCGACTGGGCGGCCACCTGCTTGAGGACCTCCTCCCCGTACAGGTGCTGGCTGCCGGTGAGGAACCAGACCTCGTAGCCGTCGAGGGAGGTGCTTGCTGCGGTGCTCATGGATTCTCCTGGGAAGTTGTGTAATGACGGCGCCGTGGATTACTGGCCTGTGTTGTTTATTGGCCGTAGACGTTCTGGTAGCGGGCATAGAGGGAGTCGATGGAGCCCTGGTCGATGGGCAGCGGTTCGCCCAGCTGGCGGGAGATGTGGACGGTGCGGGCCACTTCCTCGCACATCACGGCGGCCTTCACCGCGGAGCGGGCGTCCTTGCCGATGGTGAAGGGGCCGTGGTTCTGCATCAGGACCGCCGGTGAATTGGAGTTCTTCAGCGTCTCCACGATCCCGTGGCCGATCGAGTCGTCCCCGATCAGCGCGAATGGGCCCACCGGGATGGAGCCGCCGAACTCATCGCCCATCATGGTCAGCACGCACGGAATGGCCTCCCCCCGGGCAGCCCAGGCAGTGGCGTAGGTGGAGTGGGTGTGCACCACGCCCCCCACCTCCGGCATGTGCCGGTACACGTAGGCGTGCGCTGCGGTGTCCGACGACGGCGACAGCGGCGGGTTGCCCCAGTCCACGGTCCCGCCGCCACCGACGTTGGTGCCCCTGACGGGCATGCCGTGCAGGTCCGTCACGATCATCTGTTCCGGGGTCAGGTCCTGGTAGGCGACCCCGGAGGGCTTGATAACCATGAGGTCGGTGCCCGGCACCCGGGCGGAAACGTTGCCTGCGGTCCACACCACCAGTTCGTAGCGGGTCAGCTCGGCATGCAGCGCACACACTTCCTCACGGACCCGGGCGATGGTTTCCAGGATCCCGGTGTCGGTGCTCATGCGGAGACCCCCACGGCAGGTTCGGCGGCGGAGCCGGGCAGGCTGGCCCGGGCGGCTTTGCGCTGGATGGCCTTGAGCCGGTGCATCACGTCATTGCCGCCGCGGCCAAAGTAGTCGTGCAGTGCCCTGTATTCCTGGAACAGTTCCTCGTACGCGGCAACGTTTTCCGGGATCGGCGTGTAGACCTCGCCGGGTTCGGCGCCCATGGCGGCGGCGGCTTCCCGGATGTCCGCGTATTCACCCGCGGCCACGGCGGCGTGGATGGCCGATCCCAGGGCCGGGCCCTGCTCCGAGCCGATAGTGGACAGCTGCAGGCCGGTGGCGTCCGCGTAGATCTGCATCAGCAGCCTGTTCTTGAGCAGGCCGCCCGCGACGATGAATTCCCTGACCGGAACCCCGGCGTCGCGGAAGGCGTCCACGATGGTGCGGGTTCCGAAGGCCGTGGCTTCCAGCAGGGCACGGTAGGTGTCCTCGGGCCGGGTGGCAAGGGTCTGGCCCACCACGATGCCGGACAGCTCGTGGTCCACCAGGACCGAGCGGTTGCCCGAGTGCCAGTCGAGCGCGATCAGGCCGTGCTCCCCGATGGCCTGCCGCGACGCCAGTCCGGTGAGGTACTCGTGGATTCCCAGCCCCGCGTCCCCGGCAGCCTCATGGTATTCGGGGGGGACGCCGTACTTGGTGAACCAGCCGAAGATGTCCCCCACACCGGACTGACCGGCCTCGTAGCCCCACAGGCCGGGCACGATGCCGCCGTCCACTGCCCCGCACATTCCCGGCACTTCACGCAGTTCGCTGCCGTTCATCACATGGCAGGTGGAGGTGCCCATGATGGCCACCAGCTGGCCGGATTCCACGGCCTTGGCAGCAGGGGCAGTGACGTGGGCGTCAACGTTTCCCACGGCCACGGCGATGCCCTCCGGCAGCCCGGTCCAGGCTGCAGCCTCCGCCGTCAGGGTCCCTGCGGCGTCCCCCAGCCGCCCGATCGTGTGCTCCAGCTTGGAACTGACAAAGTCCTTGAAGTCCGGATTCAGGGCGGCCAGGAAATCCTCCGAGGGGTACCGCCCGTCCTGGTAGATGCCCTTGTAGCCGGCGGTGCAGGCGTTGCGGACGTAGCGGCCGCACAGCTGCCAGACGATCCAGTCGGCCGCCTCCACCCAGTGGTCCATTTCGGCGTAGGCCTCCGGGTCCTCTTCCAGCAGCTGCAGGCCTTTGGCGAATTCCCACTCGGACGAGATCAGGCCGCCGTAGCGGGGAAGCCAGTCTTCGCCGCGTTCGGCCGCCAGCCGGTTGATCCGGTCGGCCTGCCCCTGGGCGGCGTGGTGGCGCCAGAGCTTCACGTAGGCATGCGGGCGGTTGGCATAGCCCGGCAATTCGTTCAGCGGCGTGCCATCGGCCTTCACGGGCACCATGGTGCAGGCGGTGAAGTCGGTGGCAATGCCGACGACGGCGGCCGGGTCGATCCCCGCGTCAGCCACCGCGGCAGGAACGGCGGTGCGCAGGACGTCCCGGTAGTCGTTGGGCACCTGAAGCGCCCATTCGCCGGGAAGCCGCGTGCCGTCGTCGCCCGCCACGTCACCGGGCAGGGAGCCGGTCACCACCGCATGGGGATATTCATGGACGGCGCTCCCAAGCTCCTTGCCGTCGCGGACCCGCACCACCACGGCGCGGCCGGACAGGGTCCCGAAGTCCACGCCGACCACGCAGTGGTCGTGGCGGGGGTCGGAGCTGGAAGTGAACAGCGCATCTGGCATGGGGTTGCCTCCATCCGGGAGGCAAGCGGCCTCATTACCGGTTTTGTAGGGTCAGGGTCGAGCTAAGTGCTGCAGCAAGTGTGAACGCTAACAAAGAAGAAGTCAATGACATCGAAAGATTTCGGAGTTTCCGGGAGCAGGCTCTTGTTAGCGTTCACAAATCAGTCTATATTGAACCGACACATCAACCATGTGGCCAGGACCGGGAGCACCGTTGCTTCCCGGCCCAACAACACTTCGCGGCAATGCTGCCGCGGAAGGAGATTATGGTGAGAATCAGAAAACTCATGGGCGCGGTGGCCCTTGTCCTCGCCCTGACCGTGGGAGCCACCGGTTGCGGCTCCCGTGGCGGAACCAGCGAATCCAGCGGCGCAGCGAAGCCCAGCGACTCGCTGGTTGGCATCTCGATGCCAACCCAGACATCTGAACGGTGGATCGCCGACGGCGCAAATGTTGAGAAGTCCCTGAAAGACCTCGGCTACAAGACGGACCTCCAGTTCGCCAACGACGACATCCCCACGCAGGTCTCGCAGATCGAAAACATGCTGACCAAGGGCGCCAAGGCCCTGATCATCGCTGCCATCGACGGCACCACCCTGACCGACGTCCTGGCCAAGGCCAAGGAGCAGAACGTCAAGGTCATCGCCTACGACCGCCTTATCAACGGCACTCCGAACGTGGACTACTACACCACGTTCGACAACTACACCGTGGGCGTCCAGCAGGCCACCTCGCTGCTGACCGGCCTGGGCCTGGTCGACGCGAGCGGCAAGAAGGTGGACGGCAAGGGCCCCTTCAACATCGAACTTTTCGCCGGAAGCCCGGACGACAACAACGCCAACTTCTTCTGGACCGGCGCCATGGACACCCTCAAGCCCTACATGGATGCCGGCACCCTGAAGGTCCCCAGCGGCCAGACCAAGTTTGAGCAGGCCGCCATCCTTCGCTGGCAGGCACCCGTGGCGCAGAAGCGCATGGAGGACATCATCACCTCCGCCTACAGCTCGGGCACCAAGCTGAACGGCGTCCTTTCCCCGTACGACGGCCTGTCCATCGGCATCATCTCCGCCCTCACCAGCACCGGCGGCTACGCCAAGGGAAGCCTTCCGGTGGTCACCGGCCAGGACGCCGAAAAGGGCTCCGTGAAGTCCATCGTCGCGGGCGAGCAGTACTCCACCATCTTTAAGGACACCCGCCAGCTCGGCGCACAGGCCGTCAAGATGGTCGACGCCGTCCTCAAGGGCCAGGAACCTGAAACCAACGACACCAAGACCTACAACAACAAGGTCAAGGTTGTTCCGGCCTTCCTGCTGAAGTCCGTGATCATCACCAAGGACAACTACAAGAAGGAACTGATCGACTCGGGTTACTACACCGACGCCGACGTCAAGTAGTCAGCGTCCGGGGGCTGTGGCCGGACCTCCATCCGGCCGCAGCCCCGCCCGCAACCTCCTGCAGCAGCAGGACGGCCAAGCTTCGACCAGTCAGTGGGAATTGACGATGAACACACCCATTCTTCAAATGCGAGGAATCACCAAGACCTTCCCCGGCGTGAAAGCGCTGCAGGACGTCACCCTCGATGTGAACCGTGGAGAGGTCCACGCCATCTGCGGCGAAAACGGCGCCGGCAAATCAACGCTCATGAAAGTGTTGTCCGGCGTCTATCCACACAACACCTTCGAAGGGGAAATCCTCTTCGAAAACGAACCCTGCAACTTCTCCAGCATCTCGGACAGCGAGAAGCGGGGCATCGTGATCATCCACCAGGAACTGGCGCTGAGCCCGTACCTCTCCATCGCGGAGAACATCTACCTTGGCAATGAACAAGCCACCAACGGATGGGTGGACTGGCGCAAGACCAACCTGGAGGCAGCAAAGCTGCTGGCCCGCGTGGGCCTCGACGAAAACCCCGTCACCCCCGTCCAGCACATCAGCGTGGGCAAGCAGCAACTCGTGGAGATCGCCAAGGCGCTGTCCAAGGAAGTGAAGCTGCTCATCCTGGACGAGCCCACGGCCGCCCTCAACGACGAGGATTCCGGCCACCTGCTGGACCTGATCCTCCATCTGAAGGGCCAGGGGGTCACCAGCATCATCATCAGCCACAAACTCAATGAAATCCGGAAGGTGGCCGACGCCGTCACCATCATCCGGGACGGCAAAACCATTGAGACCCTCCGGCTCGATGAAGGCCAGATCACCCAGGAACGCATCATCCGCGGCATGGTGGGCCGCGACCTGGAGAGCCTGTACCCGGACCGCGAGCCGAACATCGGTGAGGAAGTCCTCCGGATCGAGGACTGGTCCGTCCGGCATCCCCAGGACCACAGCCGCATGGTGGTCCGCAACGCCAACCTGCATGTCAGGAAGGGCGAGGTGGTGGGACTTGCCGGGCTGATGGGCGCCGGGCGCACCGAACTCGCCATGAGCGTCTTCGGCCGAACCTACGGCACCGCAATGTCCGGCAAGGTCTATAAGTACGGCGAGGAAATCAACACCTCCACCGTCTCCGACGCCATCCGCCACGGCATCGCCTACGCCACCGAGGACCGCAAGCACTACGGCCTGAACCTCATCGAGGACATCAAGCGCAACATCTCCCTGGCAGCGCTGCGCAAGCTCGCCAAACGCGGCTTCGTGGACAAGAACCAGGAGACCGTGGTGGCCAACGGCTACCGGAAGAGCATGAACATCAAAGCGCCCTCGGTGGCCGCCATCACCGGCAAGCTCTCCGGCGGCAACCAGCAGAAGGTGGTGCTGAGCAAATGGATGTTCTCCGACCCGGACGTGCTCATCCTCGATGAACCCACCCGCGGGATCGACGTCGGGGCAAAATTCGAGATCTACACGATCATCGCCAAACTGGCGGCCGAAGGAAAAGCCGTGATCGTCATTTCCTCGGAACTTCCCGAACTCCTGGGCATCTGCGACCGCATCTACACCCTCGCCGCCGGCCACATCACCGGCGAAGTCCCCATCGCCGAGGCCACCCAGGAAACCCTGATGCACTACATGACCAAAGAGAAGGAATAGCGAAATGTCCGCCTTACGAGAATCGCTCGGATTCCTCACCAGCCGCCTCCGCCAGGTTGGCATCTTCGTTGCCCTGATCCTGATCGTCCTGCTGTTCCAGGGGCTGACCGGCGGGATCCTGCTGGAACCGCAAAACGTCACCAACCTGGTGGTCCAGAACAGCTACATCCTCATCCTGGCCATCGGCATGGTGATGGTGATCATCGCCGGGCACATTGATCTTTCCGTCGGATCCGTTGCCGGGTTCATCGGTGCGGTGGCCGGCGTCATGATCGTGCACTGGGGCTGGCCGTGGTGGGCCGCAATCCCTGCCTGCCTGGTGGTGGGTGCCCTTGTGGGCGCCTGGCAGGGCTACTGGATCGCCTATGTGGGGATCCCGGCCTTCATCGTCACGCTGGCGGGCATGCTGATCTTCCGCGGACTCACGCTCATCACCCTCAAGAACCAGCAGATCACCCCCTTCCCCGCCGAACTGCGGGCCCTGGGCGGCGGTTTCCTTCCGGACATCTCCGGCGGCACCTCCGTCCTGGAATGGCTCACCGTCATCCTGGGTGTCGGCGCTACGGTGGCACTGCTGATCCAGGCCCTCAAAGAGCGCAGGATCCGCAGGAAGTTCGATCTCGAAAGCGAACCCCTGGTCTGGTTCGTCATCAAAACCGCCTTCACGGCGCTGCTCATGCTCATCATCACCTTCCTGCTGGCCTCCTACCGCGGCACCCCGATCGTCCTGGTGGTCCTGGCCGTCCTGGTGATCGCCTACACCGCCCTGATGAGCAACAGTGTCTTCGGGCGGCACACGTACGCCATCGGCGGCAACCTCCATGCAGCTGAACTGTCAGGCATCAAGACCAAGGCCGTCACGTTCCGGCTCTTCGTGAACATGGGCGTGCTCGCCGCACTGGCAGGCCTGGTCTTCACTGCGCGGCTCAACTCGGCACAGCCCGCCGGTGGAACAGGCTTCGAACTGGACTCCATCGCCGCGGCCTTCATCGGTGGCGCCGCCGTTACCGGTGGCATCGGAACAGTCGCGGGAGCCATGATCGGTGGCCTGATCATGGGCGTGCTCAACAACGGCATGTCCATCCTGGGCCTGGGCACCGATTACCAGCAGCTCATCAAGGGCCTGGTACTCCTTGTCGCCGTCGGCTTCGACATCTTCAACAAGAACCGCAGCGGCGGCGGTGGTGACCTCGGCAAGCGGTTCAAGCTGAAGACTACGCCCCCGCCCGCCGAGGAAAAGCCGACGCCGGCGGCCAGCGAAACCGTGGGCGTCAAGTAGCGGCTACCGCGGCCGCGGCGCTGCTTCGTGCAGACCCGGGCCTTGGACGACGCGTCCGGGGCCCGGGTCTTTGCGGCTCAGGGCGCTGCCGCGAGCCCGGTAGCAACATCTGCCGGCGAGCGCCGGCGGCGGCTGAGGAGGATGAAGGGTGCCGCCAGCAGCTGCACCGCGCCGCCCAATGCGAGCGATGCCGGGTAGCCGTAGAGGTCTGCGGCCCTGCCGAGCGCCGGCTGCACCACCACTCCCCCACTGGACCCCATGAGCGAGGCGAAGCTCAGGACGGTTGCCCGCTGTTTCGAGCCGATCATGTCGTTCAGGTAGGCCTGGCGCACGGGGGTTCCGGCGGAGGCCACCACGGCCCAGAGTGCCAGGAGCACCAGTGCCAGCCAGAAGATGCTGGTGGCCAGGAGCACCACCAGGACCACCGAGCTGGTGATGGTAGAAATGATCAGAACGGTGGTGCGCCGGCGGACCAGTTTCCGGACCAGCGGAGCCAGCCAGCCGCCCAGGATGTCCGCGCCGGCAACAATGGCCGCTGCCAGGCCTGCGATGGCGTAGGCCCTGGGATCTCCGAAGAGCTGCAGCAGGTAAGGCTGGAGGGCATAGAAGACATAGAATCCCACGCCCTCGGTGAACGGCGCAGCCAGCATCATGTACCTCACCGGCGGGTTCCGCAGGCCGCCGTCCAGCGAGGCGCGCAGGACAGCCCGCGTGGCCTGCACCGGGTGGGCCGAACGCTCCGGGGTGAAGCCGACGTCGTGCATGAGCAGGAAGGCCACCGCGAACATTGCCACCAGCACCGCGACGCGCAGCAGGAACGGCACGCCCAGGTTCGTTGCCTGCGCGATGACGCCGCCGGCCACTGACCCTGCCAGCATGGCGATCCCGGAAACCATCTGGCCGCGGCCCAGGACCGCTTCCAGGCCGCCGTCGTAACCGGAGAAGTGCAGGGCGTCCACCAGCCAGGCTTCCACTGCCCCCGAAAAGAAGGTGAAGCCAAGCCCCAGCAGCGCCGACACCCCGGCCCACCACCAGAACGGTGCGGACAACTGCCACAGCAGGTAATAGAGGTAGGTGGATCCTGCCAGGGTTACGGTGCCCAGCAGGAAGGAGGTCCGGCGCCCCCAGCTGTCCGCGACTACCCCGGTGGGCACTTCGAAAAGCACCATCCCGGCAGTGAAGAAGGCGTTTGCTGCGAAGGCCTCCAGGTTGGTCAGCCCGGCGTCGAGCAGGAACAGCGTATTGATGCCCCAAATGAACGACGCCGCAAGGGTGTTGCCCAACGTCAGCGTCAGGTATACGGTCTGGATCTTTCGTGCTGCGGCGTTCACCGGCGGCCGTTCCCTGTATCTGTTCCTGCCATGGCGGGCTCAGGATGGGCTGTAATTGGGGGGTACGGGGTCATGGCGCAGGTACTGGCGGCGGAAGCGCCCGGTGCCGGCGGTCAGCGCCCGCAGTTCCACCGCATACCGCAGGAGTTCCTGGTCCGGGACTTCGGCGCTGATCTCCGTGAGGCCCTCACCGGAAGAGGTGGTGCCGGTGAGGCGTCCCCGCCGGCCGGACAAATCACTCATCACTGTGCCCACATGTTCATCGGCGACCGTGATGGAGACGGATGACACCGGCTCCAGCAGCTGGATCCTTCCTGCTGCCGCGGCCTCCCGGAGCGCCAGCGCCCCGGCCGCCTGGAACGCCGCATCCGACGAATCCACGCTGTGGGCCTTGCCGCCCACCAGGGTAACCCGCAGGTCAACTACGGGAAAGCCCGCGGCGACGCCCTTGTCCATTTGGGCCCGGACGCCCTTCTCAATGGACGGGATGAACGTTCCCGGGATCACGCCGCCCACCGTCTTGTCCACGAACTCGAACCCCGCGCCGCGCTCCAGCGGTTCCACCTCGATGTCGCACACGGCGTACTGGCCGTGTCCGCCGGACTGCTTGACATGGCGGCCGTGGCCGGAGGCGGCGGTGGCAAAGGTTTCCCGCAGCGGCGTCACCACGTCCACGGTGTGCAGTTTCACTCCCTGTTCGCGCAGCCTGTCCAGGACCACCTCCGCGTGCGCTTCGCCCATGCACCAGAGCACCAGCTGATGCGTTTCGGCGTTCCGGTCCACCCGCAAGGTGGGGTCACCCGCCGCTATCCGGCCCAGGCTGCGGGCCAGCGCGTCCTCGTCGCTGCGGGAATCGGCTTCCACGGCAACCGGCAGCAGCGGCTCAGGCATTTCCCACGTGGCGAGCAGCAGCGGGCTTTCCCGGGCGGAAATGGTGTCGCCGGTTTCAGCGCTGCCCAGCTTCGCCAGGGCACACATGTCCCCCGCCACGCAAAAGGGGACGGGGCGAAGGGTGGCACCCAGCGGTGAGTAGATATGGGTCACCCGTTCATCGGTGTCATGGTCCTGGTGACCCCGGTCGGCCAGGCCGTGGCCGCCCACGTGGACCGGCGAGTCTTCCCGGAGTGTGCCGCTGAACACCCGCACCAGGCAGATGCGGCCCAGGAAGGGATCGTTGGAGGTGCGCACCACCTCGGCGGCGAGGGGGCCGGACGGATCGCAGGACAGGATTCCGGCCGGTTCCCCCGCGAGGTCGGTGGTGTCCGGCAGGCTGCGCTCCCCTGGCGGCGGAAAGGCGCGGACCAGCAGGTCCAGCAGTTCGGCGGTCCCCAGCCCGGTGACGGCGGACGTGGGCAGCACGGGAAAGAACGAGCCACGTGCGACGGCGGTTTCCAGGTCTGCTGCGAGCACTCCGGTGTCGATGTCCTCGCCTT
Source organism: Arthrobacter sp. NicSoilB11 (assembly GCF_019977375.1). Lineage (NCBI taxonomy): Bacteria > Bacillati > Actinomycetota > Actinomycetes > Micrococcales > Micrococcaceae > Arthrobacter > Arthrobacter sp. NicSoilB11. The sequence goes on along the minus strand of NZ_AP024657.1, from coordinate 828,464 downwards.
CCAGGTAGCGGTCCATCAGCGTTTCGTCTTCGCTTTCGGCGATGATGCCCTCGATGAGTGCGCCCCGGGCAGGCCCGGCAGCCGCGAGTTCATCCGGCGTGGCGGCCCGGACTTCAGGGGTTGCCTCGCCGGAGGAGTAGTCCGTTACCTCCCGGGACAGCAGGCCCAGGAGGGACAGCGGCCCGGCGGCCTCCTCTGCTGAGGGCAATGGGACACACAGCGGCAGCACGCCCTCGCCGAACGCTTTGCGGCAGGCGGCCAGGGCGCCGTCGTAATCTGCCCGCGGGTGGTCCAGCCGGGTGATCACGACGGCGCGTGGCAGCAGCATGTGCGCGCACTCGCCCCACAGGGCGGTGGTGGTGGCGTCGATTCCGTCCACGGCCGACACTATGAAGAGGGCAGCATCGGAGGCGCGCAGCCCCGCCCGCAGCTCACCAATGAAGTCGGGGTAGCCCGGTGTATCCAGGAGGTTCACTTTTGTCTCGTCCACCATCAGGGGCACCAGGGACAGGGTGACGGAGCGCTGCTGGTGAACCGCGGCGGGGTCCGAGTCGCTGACCGTGGATCCGTCGGCGATGGAGCCTTTGCGCGTGATCATGCCGTTGGCTGCCAGCAGCGCCTCGATCAGCATTGTTTTCCCGGCGCCCGAGTGACCCACCAGGGCCACGTTCCGGATCCGCGCCGGGTCCTGGGCCGCGATGCCGGTGGCTTGGTCGGCGCGCTTTGACTCAGGCCCGTTCCTGCCGCCTCCCGCCCGCGCTGACTCCTTGGTGCTCTTCACCGACATTGGAACCTCCTGGCATCATCGCCGACCCGACCTGACGTGTCCCTCTGATTCGACACCTTGGACGGCAGGACGGCAAGAGCACAGGCTATTTGCTGCGGGCTTTGCGGGTGGCGGCGTCGTTGGCCTTCTGGATGGCCTTGACCAATTCACCCTTGTCCATCTTCGAGCGGCCTTTGACGTCCAGTTCCCTGGCCAGTTTGTAGAGGTGGTCCTTGGACGCATTGGCGTTGACTCCGCCCGCGGTGGGTTCGGAGGAGCGGATGCCCTGTTCTGCGCGCTTGTCCGACGGGCCCCTTTTTTCCTTGGGCTCCCAGTGGTCGCCCACCTTCTCGTAGCTGTGCTTCAGGGATGCGTATGCTGCGCGGGCCGCCCGCTGCTCATCCTGGTCGTACGACTCAAGGGCGGAATCATAGGTCTTGGCGAATGTGTCCTGCGCCTTTTGCTCAGAACGCTGCAGGGTGGAAGGAAGTTCTTCCTTGCGGGCATGATCGTTCTTGCCGGTCTTGGGCATGGCACCCATCCTCCTTTAGTCAGCACGCTGATTATGTGGATGGATCCAGCTTAAACCCGGAGGTTGAATGGAGCCCCCTGTCGGATTCGAACCGACGACCCCCGCTTTACAAGAGCGGTGCTCTGGCCAACTGAGCTAAGGAGGCGCGCCCCTGCGGGCGTGCACCGTGAAGGCGCTAGATAAGGTTAGCCCAACTCCCGCCGGGCGTAAAAACGCCGGACTACCGGCGGTGAATGCGCCAGGGGCCTGCCCCGGAAACGGTCCGGAGCGGGCCCCTGCCCTGGCTGGGAATCCTTAGCCCTTGGCGGCGATGGCTGCCTGCAGGAAGTCCGGGAACGGCGTCTGCGCGCTGTCGCCCTTGCCCCACTGCTTGCCGTCCACGAACACGGTGGGCGTACCGGTGACGCCGATGGCCGCGGCCTCCTTCGTGGTGAACTTCACGAACGGGCGGTAGGTCTTGTCATCGACGCAGGAACCGATGTTGACGCCCATGTCGGACGCCATCTTCTTCAAATCACTGTCGGAAAGGCCTGCGCTGCCTTCCGCCGGCTGCTTGGCGAACAATGCGTTGACGAAATCGGAGTACTTCTCCGGGGATTCGTTGACCACGCACGCTGCTGCGTTGGCGGCCCGGGATGAGTAGTTGGTGGTGGACCGGCTGTCCAGGAATCCGAGGGCCCGGTACTCAACGGTGATCTTGCCTTCGTTGCGCAGCGACGTGAGCTGGTCGTTGTACTGGGTCTCGAAGTTCTTGCAGATGGGGCAGATGAAGTCGATGTAGAGGACCACCTTGACCGGCTTGCCCGCCTCCGCTTCGGCGCCGGGAGCCACTACCTCGGCGGGCGCCGTCTTCGGCGCGTCCCCCAGGGAGGCGGCGTCAACCGTGGCCGGTTCCGACTTGGCCACATCCGTATTGGCCAGCAAAGTGACGCCGCCATGCACGTTGGCGTTGGCAGGCGTGGGGCCCTGGTCCGCTATGGGGGCGTTCTGCTTGAGGCTGTTCGTCACCACCAGCGCCACCACCACCAGGATGGCCACCACTGCCGCCACGATGCCCCAGCCGATCAGCAGCTTGTTGCGCTTGTCCTTCTTCAGCTGCTCTTCCCTGATCAGGCGCGCCTTTTCCCGCGCCTCCGCGGTTCGCTCAGCCTTGGACTTACGTACTTCGTTTGCGGGGCTCATGAGTTCCTTGGGTCGGTCGACGTAGGGGGACCACTTCGTGGCACTCCAACATTTTAGGGGAGAAAGCTGAGCGCTTGCGGTTTCAACCATTCCACCGGCTTGACCAACGGACGAATAGCCCCGATGATTCCGTCCGGCTAGGGTGGCTAAGAGGCACAAGCAACCCCAGGGGGCAGCAATGCAAACACCCGTCCAGGAAAAACCCGCCGGCAAAGCAACGGCCGGCAGCTCCGGTCCCAGCCATGCCGGCCATACGAAGTACGACTTCATGGTGGTCTCCAACAGGCTGCCTGTTGACCGGGTCGCGGCAGGGGATGCCGGTGATGACGAGTCTGGCTGGCGCCGCTCCCCCGGGGGACTGGTGACCGCCCTGGCCCCCATGATGACCAAGACAGACGGCGCCTGGGTCGGATGGCACGGCGCGCCGGACGAGACTGTCAAACCCTTCAGCCACGGCGGCATGGACCTCGTCCCGGTCCAGCTCAGCAACGACGACGTGGAGCTGTACTACGAGGGGTTTTCCAACGCCACCCTCTGGCCGCTCTACCATGACGTCATTGCCCCGCCGGAGTTCCACCGCACCTGGTGGGACGCCTACCGAAGGGTCAACCGCAGGTTCGCCGACGCCGTCGTACAGCATGCGGACCAAGGCGCCACCGTGTGGGTGCAGGATTACCAGCTCCAACTGGTGCCCCGCATGCTGCGCGAGGCGCGGCCGGACCTGCGCATCGGATTCTTCAACCACATCCCGTTTCCTCCGCCGGAGATCTTTGCCCAGCTGCCGTGGCGCCAGGCCATCATCGACGGACTCCTCGGCGCAGACCTGGTGGGTTTCCAGCGGCCCAGCGATGCCGGAAACTTCATGCGCTCCGCTCGCCGTTTCCTCGGTGCCAGCGTTAAGCAGCAGCAGGTCCACGTAAAGGGCCAGGACGGGCAGGTCACACACATTGCCCGGGCACAGGCCTTCCCCATCTCCATCGACGTCAAGCACATCAGCGAGCTAGCCGCCAGGCCGGACATCATTGAGCGCGCCCGCCAGATCCGCCAGGATCTGGGGAACCCGAAGACCATCCTGCTCGGCGTCGACCGACTGGATTACACCAAGGGCATCAGGCACCGGCTTAAAGCCTTCGAGGAGCTCCTGGCAGACGGCAAGCTCTCGGTTGGAGACGCCACCCTGATCCAGGTGGCCAGCCCCAGCCGCGAGCGCGTCGAGCAGTACCGGCTCCTGCGTGAGGAGGTGGAGGGCACGGTGGGCCACATCAACGGCACCTACGACACCATCGAGAACACCGCCGTCCGCTACCTGCACCACAGCTACCCCGTGGAGGAGATGGTGGCGCTGTACCTTGCCGCCGACGTCATGCTGGTCACGGCCCTTCGGGACGGCATGAACCTGGTCGCCAAGGAATACGTCACGGCGCGCACCAACAACGACGGCGCGCTGGTCCTCAGTGAGTTCGCCGGCGCAGCCGACCAGCTCAAGCAGGCACTGCTGATGAACCCGCACGACATCGACGGCCTCAAGAGCGCCATCATGCGTGCCGTGGAGATGCAGCCGCGGGAGTCCGGCCGCAGGATGCGGGCCATGCGGAAGCAAATCCTCGAACACGACGTGGACCACTGGTCCGCCGACTTCCTGAACGCACTGAACGAGAAGGTGGTCCGCGATGACTCCTGACGGCCACACCAAGGCAGCGCTGGCGCTCACCCCCGAACTGCGGGAAGCGCTGCACCGCATTGCCGGTACGGAGCACCTGCTGGTGGCCATGGACTTTGACGGGACCATCGCCCCCATCGTGGGCCGCGCCCAGGATGCGCGGCCGCTTCCACGCTCAGCCGCGGCGCTCGCGGGGCTCGCCGTGCTTCCACGCACGACGACGGCACTCATCTCCGGGCGCGCCCTCGCCAGCCTGCGCGAGGTGGCGTCCCCGCCCGTGGACACCCTGCTGATTGGCAGCCATGGGGCCGAAGCCTGGCTTGGGCCGGGCTCCACGGAACTGACGCTGGACGACGGCCAGAAGACCCTCCTTGAAGAGGTGCGCGCCGAGTTGGCGGCTATCGTCGCGGAGGCGCCTGGCACGTCCCTGGAATACAAGCCCGCCGGCGTCGTCCTGCACACCCGACTGGCTGCGGATGACGTGGCCGAGGACGCGGTGTCAGCAGCCCGGTCGGTGCTCCAGGAGCGAAAGGGCATCTTCCTCAAGGAGGGCAAGCGCGTCCTGGAGACCTCCGTGGTCAATGCCTCCAAGGGCGAAGGCGTCAGCTTCCTGCGGCAGGCCACCGGGGCCACTGCCGTGCTGTTCGCCGGTGATGACGTGACGGACGAGGACGCTTTCGGCCGGCTTGAACCAGGCGACGTAGGGGTCAAGGTTGGCCTCGATTTCACCCAGGCCCAATACCGGGTGGAGGCGCCTGTCCATATCGCGGAGCTGCTGGAAGCCCTGCTCCAGGAGCGGAGCATCGCCGTCGCCGAGGAAGACCCCCAGGCCGCTTCCGGATAGCCCGCGGCCGGAAGCACATGTGACATCCGTAACATTTGCGGTAAAAGAAGCAACTTCTGGCATACTCTTGGGTGTGATGTGGCGCACAACAACCGTGCGGCGTCACGTGGTGCTCCGCGCAAAGCCGCGGAGCATTTTGTGGGAACACAACTGAATAAACATGAACCATTCACAACGGATCGTCCGGCACGTACCTGCCGGTGAAGGGATTGATAACTGTGGCTACAGTTACTTTTGATAACGCTACGCGTCTGTACCCGGGCACAGATAAGCCCGCCGTCGATAAGCTCAACATCGACATCGCCGATGGCGAATTCCTGGTCCTCGTTGGACCCTCCGGCTGCGGCAAGTCCACCTCCCTGCGCATGCTCGCCGGCCTGGAGGACGTCAACGCAGGCCGCATCCTGATCGGTGACCGTGACGTCACCGATGTTCCGCCGAAGGACCGCGACATCGCGATGGTTTTCCAGAACTACGCGTTGTACCCGCACATGACTGTGGCCGACAACATGGGCTTCGCCCTGAAGATCGCCGGCGTCTCCAAGGAAGAGCGCGCCGAGCGCGTCCGCGAAGCCGCAAAGCTCCTTGACCTTGAGCAGTACCTGGACCGCAAGCCGAAGGCACTCTCCGGCGGCCAGCGCCAGCGTGTTGCCATGGGCCGCGCAATCGTCCGTAACCCCCAGGTCTTCCTCATGGATGAGCCGCTGTCCAACCTGGACGCCAAGCTCCGTGTCCAGACCCGCACCCAGATCGCATCTCTGACCCGCCGCCTGGGCGTCACCACCGTCTACGTCACGCACGACCAGGTCGAGGCCATGACCATGGGCGACCGCGTCGCCGTGCTGAAGGACGGCCTGCTGCAGCAGGTGGACACCCCCCGCAACCTCTACGACCGCCCCAAGAACGTCTTCGTTGCCGGCTTCATCGGCTCCCCCGCCATGAACCTGCTGGAACTTCCCGTCGTCGACGGCGGCGTCCAGTTCGGCGGCACCGTCTACCCCGTGCCGCGCGACGTCCTCGAAGAGGCACACGGCTCCACGGTTACGCTGGGCAGCCGTCCCGAGGACCTGGAAACCGCTCCGCACGGCGAAGGCCTGAAGGTTGAGGTAGATGTCGTTGAAGAGCTCGGCGCCGACGCCTACGTCTACGGCCACACCACGCTGGACGGCAAGGACCACGACATCGTGGCCCGTGTCGATGGCCGCCGCCCCCCGATGAAGGGCGAGGTCATTTACGTCCGTCCGCAGTCCGGCCACGTGCACCTCTTCGACACGAAGACCGGCCTGCGCCTGGGCGACTAAACTCCCCACCGGCACCCTAACGGCGTGGGCCCACCCACGCGCGTAACTGACGGCGGTCCGCACCTTTTCGCAACGGTGCGGGCCGCCGTCGGCCTTTAACCATGGCCGCACAGGATTTACCGTCCCTGCCCTGAGTACGGAAGAATTGAGCCCATGACCGAGGAACACAGCGCCCAGTGGCATGACGAACCCACAGACTATGCCCAGGTGGGTAAGCTCCCGCGGTTCGTGGCCGCCAGCGCCGACGAGAACAAGGCCGCTTCGGTAGCCTCCTCGCTGAGCATCACCGCCGCAGCGGCGGATCCGGAGCTGCTGGACCTGCCCTGGCACATCGCCCTCGAGGAGTGGCCGGCGCAGTACCTGGCCGCACTCCCCCGGGGCATCTCCCGGCACATCGTGCGCTTCGCCCACCTTGGCGGCTCGGTGATTGCCATCAAGGAAACCTCCGAGCATGTGGCCCGGCACGAGTACCACATGCTGCGCAAGCTGGCCCGGCTGGACGTCCCCTGCGTGGAACCCGTGGCCGTGATCACCGGCCGCACCACCCCTGACGGACGCCCGCTGAACCCCGTCCTGGTGACCCGGCACCTGAAATTCTCCATGCCGTACCGCGCACTGTTTTCGCAGATGCTGCGCAAGGACACCCTGACCCGCCTCATCGACGCCCAGGCGCTGCTCATGGTGCGGCTGCACCTGATCGGGTTCTACTGGGGCGACGTCTCGCTGTCCAACACCCTGTTCCGCCGCGACGCCGGCGCGTTTGCCGCCTACCTGGTGGACGCCGAAACCGGTGAGCTCTACCCCGACCTCTCCACCGGCCAGCGCGAATACGACCTTGAGATCGCCAGGGTGAACATCGCCGGCGAGCTGATGGACCTCCTGGATGGCGGTCTCATCGAGGAAAAGGTGGACCCCGTGGCCACCAGTGAGCTGATCATGGACAGCTACCGGCGGCTGTGGGCCGAGCTGACGGAGAAGGAATCCTTTGAGCTGGGCGAACGCTGGCGGGTGAGCGCCCGCATCCGGCGCCTGAACGAACTCGGCTTCGACGTCGAGGAATACGCCATAAAGACCACCCAGAACGGCTCCACCATCCAGCTCCAGCCCAAGGTGGTGGACGCGGGGCACCACCAGCGGCGGCTGCTGCGGCTTACCGGCCTGGACGCCCAGGAGAACCAGGCCCGCCGCCTCCTCAATGACATGGACTCCTTCCGGGCGGACAACAACCCGGACATGGATGAGGAATACAGCGCCCACCTGTGGGTCAGCCAGATCTTCGAACCGATCGTGCGCGCCATTCCCCGGGACCTGTCCGGCAAACTGGAGCACGCCGAAGTGGTCCACGAGGTCCTGGAGCACCGGTGGTACATGTCCGAGAAGCAGGAGCGCCACATTCCGCTGGCGGAAGCTGTCCAGTCCTACATCGACTCGATCCTCCGGCACCGCCGGGACGAGGCCGCGATCATGCTGAACCCTGATACCGAGCTGCTGAAAATCCTTGAGGTGGAGACCGAGGAGTCCCGTTACGGCGAAGACGAATCGGTGGACGAATACCCGGATTCGGACGACTGAGTCCTAGATCGCCTTACCGGGGTTGAGGATCCCCGCGGGATCGAACAGGTCCTTGATCCTGCGCTGGAGCTCCCGCACCGGTTCCGGCTGCTCCTGTCCCAGCCACCGGAGCTTGTACTGCCCTACTCCGTGCTCACCGGTGATGGTGCCGCCCATCGCCAGCGCCGCGGTGATGGACTCGTCCAGTGCCGCCTGCAGCCGCTGCATGGCTGCGGAGTCCACGCTTGCCCCCTGCCGGTCGATCCAAAATGTGGGGTGCAGGTTGCCGTCACCCGCGTGGGCCACCACCTTGAGGTGTACCTGCTGCCTGGCGGCCATGGCTTCGAGTTCCGCGACGTAGTCCACCAACCGGGAGCGGGGAACGGCCACGTCCTCGCCTACACGGTACTCGTCGTCCACCTCCGTCCCCCTGCTGTGCCGGCGGAGTTCCACCAGGCGCTCCGCCTCGGCGCTTGCCTCAGTAGTCACCGTTGCCCCGCCGGCGCGGAGGACCTGGCGCACAACCTCCGCTTCCGCGGCGGCGCCAAACCCGTCGGTCTGGACCAGCAGGAGTGATTTTCCGCGGGCGGTGAGGTCGGAGCCGTGGATGTCGTCGAGCTGGGCCAGGGTACCGCCGTCGAGCAGTTCCGTGATCGCCGGCTGGACGCGTGCCTTGCCTACGGCCAGGACCCCTGCGGCAGCCATCCTGAAGTCCGGGTAGAAGGCGGCCACGGTGTGGACTTCCCGTGGCAGGTACTTCAGGCGCACGGTGATTCCGACGACGACGCCCAGGGTTCCTTCGGATCCCACGAAGAGGCCCGTCAGGTCATAGCCCGCCACGCCTTTGAAGGTTTGGTGGCCTGTGTGGATGAGGGACCCGTCGGCCAGGACCACATCCAGTGCCAGGACCGAATCCCTGGTGACCCCGTACTTGGCGCAGCGCAGGCCGCCGGCATTGGTGGCCACGTTCCCGCCGATGGTGGAGCTTCGGAAACTGGCCGGATCGGGGGCATACATGAGGCCGTGCGCTGCTGCGGCTTCGTTGAGGACCGCGTTCACCACGCCGGGCTCCACCATGGCTGTCTCATCGTCTGGGTTCAGGGCGAGGATCCGGTTCATCCGCTCCAGCGAAAGGATGATGCAGTTCCTGGTGGCATGGGCACCACCGGAAACGCCTGTACCCGCACCCCGGGGGACAATGGCCACTCCGCTGCCGGCGCAGGTTTTCATCACCGCCTGCACGTCGGCCACTGATTCGGCGAACACCACCGCCAGGGGAAGCTGGAAATCGATGACGGGGGCCTGGTCGATGGCGTACCGCCGGAGCGAGACCTCGCTGACATCCAGCTGCCCTGGCGCCAGGATGGCCTCCAGCTCGTCAACGATGCTTCCCACAAAGCCTCCACCCGTCGTCGGACATGTCTACCCAGTCTAGGGCGTGCGACGCTCCGGTCTTCTGGATTTGCCGGCGTGCAATCGCTTCCAGTTGTTGGACTGCAGAGCCTCGAAAGTTCGTGCAAAATTAGGCGAAACATGTATGGAAGCGTTTTCATTTATCGCCCGTCCGCCGCTATGCTGGCTTTCATGTCTGTCGATACTGTGACCCAGGACACCTCAGCTGCCACTGGCCCCCTGACGCTCATCCACGCTGCCGATACCGCTCCCGGCTGGTGGCGCTCTGCCGTGATCTATCAGGTCTACCCCCGGTCATTCCGGGACCTGAACGGTGACGGCGTGGGAGACCTCGCGGGAATTACCGAGGAACTGCCGCATCTGGCGGACCTGGGTGTCGACGCTGTTTGGCTGTCACCCTTTTACCGTTCCCCCCAGCGTGACGCCGGATACGACGTCAGCGACTACTGCGACGTTGACCCGATCTTTGGCACACTCGCCGACTTCGACGTCATGATGGCCGAATCCCACCGCCTGGGCCTGCGGGTCATCGTGGACCTGGTGCCCAACCACTGTTCGGACCAGCATCCGGCGTTCCAGGCAGCCCTTGCGGCACCGGCCGGTAGCCCCGAACGGGACATGTTCATCTTCCGTGACGGCACCGGGCCTGACGGAGAGGAGCCACCGAACAACTGGCAGTCACACTTTGGCGGACCTGCCTGGACACGGGTAACAGACGCCGACGGCCGGCCGGGCCAGTGGTACCTGCACCTCTTTGACTCCTCCCAGCCGGACTTCAACTGGGACAACCCCGCCGTCCACGCCGAGTTCGAGCGCGTGCTGCGTTTCTGGTTGGACCGCGGCGTGTCCGGTTTCCGGGTGGACGTAGCCCATGCCCTGGTCAAGGCCCCGGGCCTGCCCGCCTGGGGCGGCCGGGCCGATGGCGGCAACAGCGACGGGTACCCCGGCCACGAGGCACCCATGTTCGGGCAACCCGGCGTCCACGACATCTACCGCAACTGGCGGCTGATCCTGGACGAGTACGGCCCGGACCGGATCCTCTGCGCCGAGGCAAGCGTGGACCTTCACCGGCTGGCCCACTGGGTCAGGCCCGACGAGATGCACCAGGCGTTCAATTTCCCCTACCTCCATGCGGGCCTGGACGTCTACCGGCTGCGCTCGGTCATCACCGATTCCCTGACCGTCCTTGACGGCGTCGGCGCCCCGAGCACATGGGTGCTGTCCAACCACGATGTGGTCCGCCATGCCAGCCGGTTTGGCTACAACGGCCATGGCCCACGGGACGGCGACGGCATCGGGGCGGCCGATCCCCAGCCGGATGAGGAACTCGGCCGGCAGCGCGCAGCTGCTGCCTCGCTGTTCATGCTGGGACTGCCCGGTGCCGCCTACCTCTACCAGGGCGAGGAGCTGGGGCTGCCGGACGGCATCGACATCCCCGGCCACCTGCGCCAGGACCCCACGTTCGCCCGGACCGGCGGGCAGCGGCTTGGCCGTGACGGCTGCCGGGTGCCGCTGCCCTGGCGTGCCGGAGAACAACACCTGGGCTTCGGTTCGGGAAATGAACCATGGCTGCCCATTCCCGCTTCCTTTGGCGGGTTGGCGAGGGACCTGCAGGCGGAATCGCCGTCGTCGCACCTGTCCCTCTACCGCGACGCCCTGGCACGCCGCCGCGACCTGGACCTGGGCCGGGGATCCCTGTCCTGGGCCGAGGACTGGTGCACCGGGTCATCGCTGGGCTACCTCAACGGCACTACGCTGGTGGTTATGAACCTGAACCACGAGCCGCTGGAGATACCTGCGGGCCGCGTCCTTATCCGCAGTACGAGGTCCGGCACGGAAGGACTGCTGGCTTCGGGCGAAACCGCCTGGATCCGCATCACAGCAGCAGGCTGACCATGGCGGGCATCAAAGAAGTTGCCAGCCGGGCCGGCCTGTCCGTGGCCACCGTCTCCAGGGCGCTGAGCGGCAAGTCCAACGTCTCCTCCAGGAGCCGCCGCCTTGCGCAGGAGGCGGCACGGGAACTCGGGTTCGTCCCCTCTTACCACGCCTCCAGCCTCGCCTCCGGGCGGAACCACAACATCGGCCTGGTGGTGCCCAACGTCCAGCGCTGGTATTTCTCTTCGGTCCTGGAGGGCGTTTCGGAAGCCCTCCTGGACGCCGGCTACGACCTGACGCTGTACAACGTGGGAGAGCAGCCGGAGCACCGCAGCAGCATTTTGAACGACTTCCTGCTGCGGAAACGCCTGGACGCCGTCATTGCGGTGGCGCTGGTACTCAGCGAGGAAGAGATCGGCCAGCTGCTCGCCGTGCACCGTCCGATTGTGGGCATCGGCGGGGCGCTGCGGGGCGCCTCGACCATAAGGATCGACGACGAAGGCCTGGCCATGATGGCCACCCGGCACCTGATCGGGCTGGGCCATACCCGGATCGCGCATGTTACCGGGGATGCGGCCTTGAACCGGGACTTCAACCTTCCGCAGCTGCGCCAGAAGGGCTTTGCAGCGGCTATGGCAGCAGCCGGGCTGACGGTGCGGCAAGAGTGGCAGGCCACGGCCGACTTCACCATCCAGGGCGCGTACGCGGCGGGCCGCCGGCTCCTGGGCACCTCCGCTGACCGCCCCACCGCAGTCTTCGCCGCGTCCGACGAGATGGCCGTGGGCATCATGCTCGCCGCCCGGGACTTCGGCCTTCAGGTCCCACAGGACCTTTCCGTCGTGGGGATTGACGGGCACGAACTTGCAGAGACCTTTGGGCTGACCACCATCAGCCAGGATCCACGCGGACAGGGAAGGCTCGCGGCTGCCACTGCTTTGGCCCTGCTGGACAATGCGGGTGGAAGTTCCGAGGGCGCAAGTTCCGAGGGCGCAGGTTCCGACGGCGGCCTAGCGGCGGATGGAGCGCGGGACCAGGAATACCCTACGGAGTTTGTGATCCGGAACAGCACCGCCGTGCCGCCGGACAAGGCCGCGGGGCGGGGCTAGGCCACGCCTCCAGTCGCGCTGTCCTCTGCGGCGTCCCCGGCGCCCATGAACCGCGCATACCTGTCCAGGATCCGGGGCCACGCCTCCGCGTACTCTTGACGCGCGGCGGCAGGATCCTCGGCGCCTTCCCACCCTTCATGGAAGACCCGGACTTCAGTTCCGCCGCCGAGGGCGCGGAACGCCACCAGGAGCTCGGTGGACCACAGCGCCGTAGTGCCGGGATGCCAGGTGGCATGGAAGGACAGGGGCGGCTGCCAGTCATCAAGGGTTCCCCAGATACTGGTGCGGCCGTCATCGGCTGTTTCGAGGATGAGGTTCTCTTCAAACTCCACGTAGGAGCCGGCACCATAGACACTGTGCTGCTCAAGGGGCCACCAGAGGTGGGTGTGCTCCGTGAAACCAACGAAAGCCCGGGCCACGGGACCGGGCACGACTACGGTGTGGACCACCGGTTCCAGCGGCTCAATTGCCCGCTGTCCGGCTTCTTCGAAAGGGTCCTGCGGGTGGCTGAAGATGCTGCTCATGAGGGACTACTCTACCCCCGGGCACGGTGCCCGGGGGTAGAGTCCGCCCGGAGGCAGGGCATCCTCTTTGTGCTGTTCGGTTAAAGCAGCAGGGCCCTGACATTCGTTGTCAGGGCCCTGCTTAATGTGTGTCCGGCGGTGACCTACTCTCCCACACCCTCCCGGGTGCAGTACCATCGGCGCTGTGGGTCTTAGCTTCCGGGTTCGGAATGGGACCGGGCGTTTCCCCCACGCTATGACCGCCGTAACCCTTGTACCCGCCCGCCCGGTGTTTTGTTCGGGGGTGGGAAGTCTGGTGGTTACAACATTGTGGTGTTGTTATTCAGTTGTGGTGGTTCCGTGCCGTGACAACCCCGTGTGTTGGGGGGTTGTTGGTTGGGAACCACATAGTGGACGCAAGCAGAGTTTGTATGTATCTGTGTGGTGTAAGTTGTTGGCCTATTAGTACCGGTCAGCTTCACGAGTCGTTAGTCCTCGCTTCCACATCCGGCCTATCAACCCAGTGGTCTGGCTGGGGGCCTCTCACACCCGAGGGTGTATGGAAATCTCATCTCGAAGCGAGCTTCCCGCTTAGATGCTTTCAGCGGTTATCCCATCCGAACGTAGCTAATCAGCGGTGCACTTGGCAGTACAACTGACACACCAGAGGTTCGTCCGTCCCGGTCCTCTCGTACTAAGGACAGCCCTTCTCAAATTTCCTGCGCGCGCAGCGGATAGGGACCGAACTGTCTCACGACGTTCTAAACCCAGCTCGCGTACCGCTTTAATGGGCGAACAGCCCAACCCTTGGGACCTACTCCAGCCCCAGGATGCGACGAGCCGACATCGAGGTGCCAAACCATGCCGTCGATATGGACTCTTGGGCAAGATCAGCCTGTTATCCCCGAGGTACCTTTTATCCGTTGAGCGACGGCCATTCCACAATGTACCGCCGGATCACTAGTCCCGACTTTCGTCCCTGCTCGAGATGTCTCTCTCACAGTCAAGCTCCCTTGTGCACTTACACTCGACACCTGATTGCCAACCAGGCTGAGGGAACCTTTGGGCGCCTCCGTTACTTTTTAGGAGGCAACCGCCCCAGTTAAACTACCCATCAGGCACTGTCCCTGACCCGGATTACGGGCCGAAGTTAGATGTCCAAAGTGACCAGAGTGGTATTTCAACGATGACTCCACCCGAACTGGCGTCCGGGCTTCAACGTCTCCCACCTATCCTACACAAGCCACTCCGAACACCAATACCAAACTATAGTAAAGGTCTCGGGGTCTTTCCGTCCTGCTGCGCGTAACGAGCATCTTTACTCGTACTGCAATTTCGCCGAGTTTATGGTTGAGACAGCGGGGAAGTCGTTACTCCATTCGTGCAGGTCGGAACTTACCCGACAAGGAATTTCGCTACCTTAGGATGGTTATAGTTACCACCGCCGTTTACTGGGGCTTAAATTCTCAGCTTCGCCTTGCGGCTAACCGGTCCTCTTAACCTTCCAGCACCGGGCAGGAGTCAGTCCGTATACATCGTCTTGCGACTTCGCACGGACCTGTGTTTTTAGTAAACAGTCGCTTCCCCCTGGTCTCTGCGGCCCCGATCCCCTCCACACCGCAAGGGTGTATCAAGGTTGGGGCCCCCCTTCTCCCGAAGTTACGGGGGCATTTTGCCGAGTTCCTTAACCATAATTCTCTCGATCGCCTTGGTATTCTCTACCTGATCACCTGTGTCGGTTTGGGGTACGGGCGGCTAAAACCTCGCGTCGATGCTTTTCTCGGCAGCATAGGATCACCAAATCCCCCCAAACGGGGGTCCCATCAGATCTCAGGCACCATGAGTGGCGGATTTGCCTACCACTCGCCCTACATCCTTAGACCGGGACAACCATCGCCCGGCTCGGCTACCTTCCTGCGTCACACCTGTTAATACGCTTGCCTCCCGGGATCAGGTCCTGCGCTCCACCAAAACCCTCACACCACAAGGGCGCTCGGGCAGGCTTCGGGCAGTTAGTATCCCCCGCTCAGCATGGGCGGTTTTTCGCCGGTACGGGAATATCAACCCGTTGTCCATCGACTACGCCTGTCGGCCTCGCCTTAGGTCCCGACTTACCCAGGGCAGATTAGCTTGACCCTGGAACCCTTGATCATTCGGCGGACGGGTTTCTCACCCGTCTTTCGCTACTCATGCCTGCATTCTCACTCGTGTAGGCTCCACCGCTGGTTTACACCGCGACTTCACCGCCCACACGACGCTCCCCTACCCATCCACACGCCTGAACCACAAGGGCTTAGCTAAAATGTGAATGCCACAACTTCGGCGGTGTACTTGAGCCCCGCTACATTGTCGGCGCGGAATCACTTGACCAGTGAGCTATTACGCACTCTTTTAAGGGTGGCTGCTTCTAAGCCAACCTCCTGGTTGTCTGGGCAACTCCACATCCTTTCCCACTTAGCACACGCTTAGGGGCCTTAGTTGGTGGTCTGGGCTGTTTCCCTCTCGACTATGAAGCTTATCCCCCACAGTCTCACTGCTGCGCTCTCACTTACCGGCATTCGGAGTTTGGCTGACGTCAGTAACCTTGTAGGGCCCATTAGCCATCCAGTAGCTCTACCTCCAGCAAGAAACACGCAACGCTGCACCTAAATGCATTTCGGGGAGAACCAGCTATCACGAAGTTTGATTGGCCTTTCACCCCTACCCACAGCTCATCCCCTCCATTTTCAACTGAAGTGGGTTCGGTCCTCCACGACGTCTTACCGTCGCTTCAACCTGGCCATGGGTAGATCACTTCGCTTCGGGTCTAGATCACGCCACTCACACGCCCTATTCAGACTCGCTTTCGCTACGGCTGCCCCACACGGGTTAACCTCGCGACGTAACACTAACTCGCAGGCTCATTCTTCAAAAGGCACGCCGTCACCAGAATCAGACTGGCTCCGACGGATTGTAAGCACACGGTTTCAGGTACTGTTTCACTCCCCTCCCGGGGTACTTTTCACCTTTCCCTCACGGTACTGGTCCGCTATCGGTCATTAGGGAGTATTTAGGCTTATCAGGTGGTCCTGACAGATTCGCACGGGATTTCTCGGGCCCCGTACTACTTGGGATACTCTCACAGGCGGTACAAACACATTACGGTTACGGGACTAACACCCTCTCTGGCCGGCCTTTCAAAACCGTTCACCTATGCGCGCACATCACACCCCACCAGCCCGGCAGAACTGGTATGGAAAGTCCCACAACCCCGACCATGCAACGCCCGCCGGCTATCACACATGGAACGGTTTAGCCTGATCCGCGTTCGCTCGCCACTACTAACGGAATCACTATTGTTTTCTCTTCCTGCGGGTACTGAGATGTTTCACTTCCCCGCGTTCCCCCCACGCACCCTATGTGTTCAGGTACGGGTCACCGAGTCACTCGCGCGCTCGGCGGGGTTTCCCCATTCGGACACCCTGGGATCACAGTCCGGTTATCGACTCCCCCAGGCTTATCGCAGATTCCTACGTCCTTCTTCGGCTCCTAATGCCAAGGCATCCACCGTGTGCTCTTAAAAACTTGACCACAAAGATCAAAAACATTTCTCGAGAGAACCACAGAAACCAACCACACCCCAACACCCCAAAGGGCATCAACAGCGCAGCCAGATCCAGGTTCATTAATCTTGGAAATTGCTTCTTATACAAGATGCTCGCGTCCACTATGTAGTTCTCAAACAACAACCCCACACCACACACCCCACACACCCAAACAGGCGCACGGAACGTCACGGCAGGGAAACCAGAAACAAACAAACCCGAAGGAAAACCCCCGGCCCTGTTGCCTCAGGACCCAACAGTGTGCCAAACACTACCCAGCAACCCAAACCAGCCGCGTTCCAGAACACCCGCCCTCCCCCGAAGAGAAGAACAAAACATTCGTACTAACCAAACCGGTCCGTGCCACCAGGCACCTATTTGTTGATATTCCACCCATGAGCACCCGCCACGGAACAATCGTCCATGCTGCGGGCTTGCTTCCTGACAACCCCCCACACCGGCATTCACCAGCACAGAAGAGTTGGAGGTGCTCCTTAGAAAGGAGGTGATCCAGCCGCACCTTCCGGTACGGCTACCTTGTTACGACTTAGTCCCAATCGCCAGTCCCACCTTCGACAGCTCCCTCCCACAAGGGGTTAGGCCACCGGCTTCGGGTGTTACCAACTTTCGTGACTTGACGGGCGGTGTGTACAAGGCCCGGGAACGTATTCACCGCAGCGTTGCTGATCTGCGATTACTAGCGACTCCGACTTCATGGGGTCGAGTTGCAGACCCCAATCCGAACTGAGACCGGCTTTTTGGGATTAGCTCCACCTCACAGTATCGCAACCCTTTGTACCGGCCATTGTAGCATGCGTGAAGCCCAAGACATAAGGGGCATGATGATTTGACGTCGTCCCCACCTTCCTCCGAGTTGACCCCGGCAGTCTCCTATGAGTCCCCACCATCACGTGCTGGCAACATAGAACGAGGGTTGCGCTCGTTGCGGGACTTAACCCAACATCTCACGACACGAGCTGACGACAACCATGCACCACCTGTAAACCAGCCCCAAAGGGGAAACCACATTTCTGCAGCGGTCCGGTTCATGTCAAGCCTTGGTAAGGTTCTTCGCGTTGCATCGAATTAATCCGCATGCTCCGCCGCTTGTGCGGGCCCCCGTCAATTCCTTTGAGTTTTAGCCTTGCGGCCGTACTCCCCAGGCGGGGCACTTAATGCGTTAGCTACGGCGCGGAAAACGTGGAATGTCCCCCACACCTAGTGCCCAACGTTTACGGCATGGACTACCAGGGTATCTAATCCTGTTCGCTCCCCATGCTTTCGCTCCTCAGCGTCAGTTAATGCCCAGAGACCTGCCTTCGCCATCGGTGTTCCTCCTGATATCTGCGCATTTCACCGCTACACCAGGAATTCCAGTCTCCCCTACATCACTCTAGTCTGCCCGTACCCACCGCAGATCCGGAGTTGAGCCCCGGACTTTCACGGCAGACGCGACAAACCGCCTACGAGCTCTTTACGCCCAATAATTCCGGATAACGCTTGCGCCCTACGTATTACCGCGGCTGCTGGCACGTAGTTAGCCGGCGCTTCTTCTGCAGGTACCGTCACTTACGCTTCTTCCCTACTGAAAGAGGTTTACAACCCGAAGGCCGTCATCCCTCACGCGGCGTCGCTGCATCAGGCTTTCGCCCATTGTGCAATATTCCCCACTGCTGCCTCCCGTAGGAGTCTGGGCCGTGTCTCAGTCCCAGTGTGGCCGGTCACCCTCTCAGGCCGGCTACCCGTCGTCGCCTTGGTAGGCCATTACCCCACCAACAAGCTGATAGGCCGCGAGTCCATCCAAAACCACAAAAGCTTTCCACCAACCACCATGCGATGGAAGGTCATATCCGGTATTAGACCCAGTTTCCCAGGCTTATCCCAGAGTCAAGGGCAGGTTACTCACGTGTTACTCACCCGTTCGCCACTAATCCACCAGCAAGCTGGCATCATCGTTCGACTTGCATGTGTTAAGCACGCCGCCAGCGTTCATCCTGAGCCAGGATCAAACTCTCCGTTGAAGTAAAACAAAAACAGACACAACCACAACCACCGGAAATAACGGCAGAAACAGCTGCACAAAATTTGAAACCAGCTAAAAACACCATGCACACCACGGGGTGGCGGCACAGCACAATCAACCAATTACATACATAATCGGTATCAACAAACTTGGCACACTATTGAGTTCTCAAACAACAGACACACCCGGCACCACCCAAACCAACGTCCAGGCTCGCTCCGGAGCAACTTTCCAAACTTACCGGCTGATCTCTCTCGTGTCAAACCGGCGTCCGCGACCATCCTCAGCGTTAGCTTGGGGGGTTCGGTTTTCCGTCTGACTCCGTGGAGCAGCGCGGAAATAAACTCTACCACCACTCATTACGGATCGCCAGTCCGCTGCCGGAGGGCGTCCTGCGGGCAGCCAAAAGGCCCGGAACCACGCGGATTCCGGGCCTTTCGCTTACTGCATCTGCCGTTATTTCTTCCCGTCGGCCTGGTCAGCCGATGCGGCCCCGGGCTTGAAGTAGGACGCTCCCAGCGGGGGCAGCGTGACAGTAAGGGTGGCCGGCTGGCCATCCTGTCCCTCGTTGGTGGCCTTCAGCTCTCCACTGTTCAGCACACCCGATCCGCCGTAGGTGGTGTGGTCCGTATTAAGGACCTCGATCCATGCGCCGGCCGTGGGAACTCCAAGGGTGTAGCCGACGTGCGGCGTACCGGAGAAGTTGATGGCGCAGACGACCGGGTTGCCGTCGGCGTCCCATCGGATGAAGGACAGGACGTTACGGTCGGCGTCTCCCCCGTTGATCCACTGGAAACCCGCAGGAACGTTGTCCTGGGTGTAGAGGGCGGGTGTGGCAGCGTACAGCTCGTTCAGGTCCTTGGTCAGCAGCTGCAGTCCGCGGTGCGCGGGGATGTCCGCGAGCCACCAGTCCAGTCCGTGCTGCTCAGACCACTCCGCTTCCTGGCCAAACTCGGTCCCCATGAAGATGAGCTGCTTGCCGGGGTGCGCCCACTGGTAGGCAAAAAAGGCGCGGAGGTTGGCCAGCTGCTGCCAGCGGTCGCCCGGCATCTTGCGGAGCATGGAGCCCTTGCCGTGGACAACTTCATCGTGGCTGATGGGCAGCAGGAAGTTCTCCGTGAAGGCGTAGACCAGGGAGAAGGTGACCGTTCCGTGGTGCCACTTGCGGTTGAAGGGATCCTCGGAGATGTACTTGAGGGAGTCGTGCATCCAGCCCATGTTCCACTTCAGGCCGAAGCCCAGGCCACCGTGGCTGGTGGGAGCGGTGACGCCCGGGAAGGCCGTCGACTCTTCCGCGATCATGACGGCGCCGGGGTGTGTCTTGTAGACGGTGGCGTTGACTTCCTGCAGGAAGGAGATGGCTTCCAGGTTTTCCCTTCCGCCGAAGCGGTTGGGCCGCCACTGGCCTTCCTGGCGGGAGTAATCGAGGTAGAGCATGGAGGCCACAGCGTCCACACGCAGGCCGTCGATATGGAACTCCTCCAGCCAGTACAGCGCGTTGGCCACCAGGAAGTTCCGGACCTCGGTGCGGCCGAAGTCGAAGATCAGGGTGCCCCAGTCCGGGTGTTCCCCCAGCGCCGGATCCGCGTGCTCGTAAAGAGGCTCGCCGTCGAACTGGGCCAATGCCCAGGAATCCTTGGGGAAGTGTGCAGGCACCCAGTCCAGCAGCACGCCGATGCCCGCCTGGTGGAGGGCGTCCACCAGGTAGCGGAACTCGTCGGGATGTCCGAACCTGGACGTGGGTGCGAAGTAGGAGGTGACCTGGTAACCCCAGGAACCGCCGAACGGATGCTCCGCGACGGGCATGAATTCCACGTGCGTGAACCCGAGCCATTTGACGTACTCCACCAGTTCGTCGGCGAGTTCACGGTAGCCAAGGCCCAGCCGCCAGGACCCGAGGTGCACTTCGTAGACGCTCATGGCCGAGTTGTGCGGGTCCCGTTTGGCCCGTGCTTCCATCCATTCGTCGTCCTTGAAGGCGTAGGAAGGTTCCACCACCCGGGACGCCGTCAGTGGTGGCACCTCCGTGCCGAAGGCCAGCGGATCGGCCTTTTCGACCCAGTAGCCGCCCCGTGTCAGGATCTCGTACTTGTAGCAGGCACCTGCCGGGACGCCGGGAATGAACACTTCCCAGACACCGGAGGAACCCAGCGACCGCATGGAGTTTTCCCGTCCGTCCCAGGCGTTGAAATCGCCCTTGACCCGGACGGCCTGCGCGTTGGGGGCCCAGACGGCGAACGACACACCGTTGACGTCCCCAAGCGATGATTTGTAGTGCCGCACGTGGGCACCGAGAACCTGCCACAGTTTTTCGTGCCGGCCTTCACCAATGAGGTGCAGGTCCACTTCGCCTACGGTGGGCAGGTAGCGGTAGGGCTCATCAATGGTCACCGGGTCCTTGCCCGGGTAGGTGACCGAGAGCCGGTAGTCGGGAACGTGGCCCTGGTCCTGCGGATCCAGGACCGCAACCCAAACGCCGTGTGCCTCGTGTTGCATTGGCACTTCACCGGCTTGGGTGACCACGGTGATCGCTTCGGCAAGATGCTTCACGGTGCGGATGGTGACATGCCCGTAGTCGTCCAGGTGCGCGCCCAGGACGGAGTGGGGGGCGTGGTGTTCACCGTTCGCGATCCTGCCCAGGGTGCCTTCATCCACGTGCAGCGGCACCCCCGGCTGGTCAGTTCGTGCTGAGCCTGTCATTTTGTTACCTTCCGATGCTGCACCGGCCTGATCGCCGGCACCGTTACCGCTTAGGAGCCGCCTGGAGGCGTTTACTGGAATCGCCACCCAGTCGGGCCTGTTACGCATTTCATAAACAACTTCGTACAGCGCCTTGTCCAGCCACAATGCCACAAACAGGGGCGAGGTCCGGTCCACCGTGCCGGGAATGACCCCCGCGTACCCGGCAAGGAAGGCATCGGCGCAATCGTCGACCCAGCTGTCCGGGACCTGTGCACCTTCCTGCTCGCGCTGCGCCGCACCGGCCGCGTAGTCGAAGGAGCGCAGCATTCCCACCACGTCCCGGAGTGGTACGTCCGGGACGTTCCGTTCGGAGATGGGCCGCAGGGGCTCGCCCTCGAAATCCAGGATGGCCCAGCGCGATTGGTCGCCGGATTGTCCGGTCACGAGGAGGATCTGGCCCAGGTGGAGGTCGCCGTGGATGCGCTGCAGCGGCCCGGCGGGAACCTTGTCCAGGCCGGCCAGCAGGGCGTCCAGAGCGTCATCGTAAGGCCCGACGGCGGCACGGGCTTCCGCCCAAGCAGCGCGGACACGCTGGGCAACAGCAGCTCCTGGCGCCTTTCCGGGTTCGGGCTCGGCTGACTGCCCCAGTGCCTCCGCCAACCGCTTGTGCACCGTTGCGGTGGCCGCGCCCAGGGCGCGGGCTTCTGCCGTGAAGTCGGTGCCGGAGCGGGCGGCGTCAACCGCCAGCCGCCAGGCGTCGCGGCCGCCGGCGAGGAACTCGTGGGCCACCGCAAGCTCACCTTGGACGTAGCGGCTGCTTTGTCCGGCGTTACCGGATTTTCCGAGCCACTCCCCGCGGACCCAGCCCAGGGTGGCGGGGACTTCCGCTGTGCCGGCCCTGGTCAAGGCAGCACCGACTTCAATCTCCGGGTTGGTCCCGTCCGACAGGACGCGGAAGAATTTCACCATGGCGGCAGATTCGCCGTCGTCCACGATGACTGAACTGTTGGACTGCTCCCCCGAGAGCACCTTCACCACGCCCTTGGCAGTGGGCAGGCGGTGCGGCCCTTCCACCCGGAATCCGGTGGCACTGCCGCTCGCGGCCTTCGACCCGTCCCGGATGAGGTCGAGCCAGGCGCCTACGAAGTCGGGGTCGTGGACAGCGTCGTAGACCCAGGGACGGGTTGGATCCATTCCCGCGGCTTCGCCTACCAGCGCCCGTTCCATGCCGCCGGCCGGTGCCGGGCGGAAGCTCAAGGGGACCTGGACCACGGCGCTGCGCGGGCCGCCGTCGGGCCCCTCCATGGTGACGTTGAGGAGGAATACGGCCAGCGCGGCGTGCCCGGTGGGATCCTCCAGGCCCAGGCTGCCGGCCTGGGAAATGGCGAAATCGGGTGTCTTGACGGGGAACCATCGCTGCTGCGGCAGCCATTCCTTGAGCAGCGCGGTCAGGGCGGGAGTGAGGATTGGCTGGTTCATCTCAGTTCTCTATCGACAGGATGGGCATGGCCTGGGTGAAGGGCGACGACGGATTGGACCCCGCCGACCGCATGCGGAGCCAGAAGAAGTCATGGCTTCCGAGGGTCAGGGTGAGGGTGCCGTCATCGCCGATGCCGGGGAAGATCTGTCCACCGAAGACGTCGCGCAACCCGCGCCCGGCATATTCCGGAATGCGCAGCGTGGCGGCGACGGGGTGCTGGGAGAGGTTGAAGGCGCACAAAATTATTTCTCCATCGACGCCCGCAGGGTTGCTGTCCGGCAGTTCACGGAGGTAGGCCAGGACGGCGTCGTGGTCCGCCTCCACGTGCTTGAACCCGCCCAGTCCGAAAGCCGGGTGGTTCTTGCGGACGCTGAGGATCTGCCGGGTCCAGCGCAGCAGGGACCCGGAGTGGGCAGCCTCCGCTTCGACATTGGCCATGCCGTAGTTGTAGACCAGCGACTGGATGGGCGGCAGGTACAGCTTGCCGGGATCCGCATGGGAGAAGCCGGCATTCCGGTCCGGGTTCCACTGCATGGGGGTGCGGACGGCGTCGCGGTCCTCAAGCCAGATGTTGTCCCCCATGCCGATCTCATCCCCGTAGTACAGGAAGGGGCTGCCCGGAAGCGAGAGCAGGAGGGCATTGATCAACTCGATCTCGGCGCGGGAATTATCAAGCAGCGGTGCCAGCCTGCGCCGGATGCCGATGTTCGCCCGCATCCGGGGGTCGGGGGCGTACCAGCCCAGCATCGCCGCGCGCTCATCGGCGGTGACCATCTCCAGTGTCAGCTCGTCGTGGTTCCGGAGGAATGTTCCCCACTGCGCGCCCTCGGGGATGTCGGGGGTGTCGCGCATGGTTTCGATGATGGGAGCGGCCTTCTGGTCCCGCAGCGCGTAATAGAGGCGGGGCATGATGGGGAAGTGGAACGCCATGTGGCATTCGGGTTCCTCAACGGTGCCGAAATACTCCACCACTTCGGTGGGCGGCTGGTTTGCCTCGGCAATGATGACGCGGCCGGGATAGCTTTCGTCCACCATGGCCCGCAGCCGGCGGAGGAACTCGTGGGTGGCCGGGAGGTTCTCGCAGTTGGTGCCCTCTTCCTCAAAGAGGTAGGGGATGGCGTCTGCCCGGAAACCGTCGATCCCCTGGTCCAGCCAGAACCGGACAACGTCGAAGACGGCGTCGATCACCTTCGGGTTTTCGAAGTTCAGGTCAGGCTGGTGGCTGAAGAACCGGTGCCAGAAGAACTGCCGGCGGATGGGATCGAACGTCCAGTTCGATTCCTCGGTATCGACGAAGATGATGCGCGCGTCCTGGTACTTCTCGTCCGTGTCGCTCCAGACGTAGAAGTCCCCGAAAGGGCCGTCCGGGTCCTTCCGCGATTCCTGGAACCACGGGTGCTGGTCGGAAGTGTGGTTCAGGGGCAGGTCGATGATCACCCGGACGCCGCGGGCATGGGCTTCTGCCACGAGGCGCTTGAAATCGCTGATGGTGCCGAATTCGTCCAGGACGGAGTTGTAGTCGGAGATGTCGTAGCCGCCGTCGCGCAGCGGTGACTGGAAGAACGGGGGCAGCCAGAGGCAGTCAACGCCCAGCCACTGCAGGTAATCCAACCGGTCGATGAGCCCGGAGAAATCCCCGGACCCATCGCCGTTGGCATCCGCAAAGGCCCTGACAAGTACTTCATAGAACACGGCCTTGCGGTACCACAGCGGGTCATGCTGGAGGCCAGGGGCATTTAGCTCGAACGTGCTCTTTGGGGTGAAGTGGCCGGAACTTTGCGGATTAAAACTCACGAATGCATTCTCCTCACGCTCAGGATGTGGGCCGGTTCCACGTGCGGGTCGAGCCGCACATAGTTGTACTCGCCCCACTCCCAGCTTTGGCCGGAGATCAGGTCGTCAACGTAGAAGCCGCCGCCCGGGGTGCGGTCCTGCGGATCGAGCTCCAGGGCTGCCAGGTCCAGCACCACGCTGCTTTCCTTGGTGACATGCGGGTCCACGTTGACCACCACGATGATGGTGTCCTTGGTCCCGTCGGGAAGGGTCTTGTGCTTGGAGTACACCACCGTGGATTCGTCCGTGCTCTGGTGGACCGTCAGGTTCTGAAGGTCCAGCAGCGCCGGGTGGTCACGGCGGATGTGGTTCAGCCGTGTGATGTACGGTGCCAGCGAGCGCCCGGACTCGGCTGCGGCGTCCCAGTCGCGGGCCTTGTACTCGAACTTCTCGTTGTCGATGTACTCCTCGGCGCCGGGCCGGGCCACATGCTCGTACAGTTCGTAGCCGGCGTAGACGCCCCAGAGCGGGCTTCCGGTGGAGGCAAGGACCGCCCGGATCCGGAACGCGGCGGGGCCGCCGTACTGCAGGTATTCGGTCAGGATGTCCGGGGTGTTGACGAAGAAGTTGGGGCGGAAGAAGGCCGGGGATTCGTGGCTGACTTCGTCGAAGTACGCCTCGATCTCCTTCTTGGTGTTGCGCCAGGTGAAGTAGGTGTAGGACTGCTGGAAGCCGGCCCTGCCCAGTGCGTGCATCATGGCGGGGCGGGTGAACGCTTCGGCGAGGAACACCACGCCCGGGACCGTTTTATTCACTTCGGCAATAAGCCATTCCCAGAACCACACCGGTTTGGTATGCGGGTTATCCACCCGGAAAATCTTTACGCCGTGGCTGACCCACAACAGGACAATCCGCAGAATTTCCCGGGAAAGCCCTTCAGGATCATTATCGAAATTGAGCGGATATATGTCCTGGTACTTCTTCGGCGGGTTTTCGGCGTAGGCAATGCTGCCGTCCACCCGGGTGGTGAACCATTCCGGATGGGACTCCACCCAAGGGTGGTCCGGGGCTGCCTGAAGCGCAAGGTCCAGGGCAACTTCCAGGCCCAGTTCGTTGGCCCGCGCCACGAAGGCGTCGAAGTCCTCGAAGGAACCGAGGTCGGGGTGGATGGCGTCATGGCCGCCCTCCTTGGCTCCAATGGCCCAGGGCGAGCCGGGATCATTGGGGCCGGCAACCAGGGTGTTGTTGGGTCCCTTGCGGTGCTGCACGCCGATGGGATGGATGGGCGGCATGTACAGGACGTCGAAGCCCATGGCGGCCACGGCGTCGAGCCGCCTTGCCGCGGTCCGGAAGTTTCCTGACGTCCAAGCGCCCGTGTTGTGGTCCTTGACCGCGCCTTCAGAGCGGGGGAAGAACTCGTACCAGGCGCCGCGGCCGGCGCGGTCCCGCTCCACCAGGAGGGGGAACTTCTCGGAAACCGTCACCAGTTCCCGGATGGGCTGCCGGGCCACGATGTCAGCGATTTCCTGGCTGAACCCTGCCCCGAGCCGTTCCTCGGTGCTGCGGGACTGGTCGGCCAGGACGTCGGAGGCGTGCCGCAGCGCTGCCCGGTCCACCTCGTCCCGGAAGTCCTCGGTGGACGCTTCGCCCAGCAGTTTGGCACCTTCGGTAAGCATGAGTTCGACGTCGATCCCGGCGTCGATCTTCACCTCGGCGTTGTGGTGCCAGGTGCCGTAGCGGTCGTGCCAGGCTTCGATCACAAAGGACCAGTTCCCGGTTTCCGACGGCGTGAGCACGCCTTCCCAGCGGTCCGTTCCCATGCCGCGTTCCCCGCGGGGCGGCGCGAGCCGCACACGCTGGCGCTCCGCGCCGGAGGGGTCCAGGAGCACGGCGCTCACACCGAGCTGGTCATGCCCTTCGCGGAAGGCGGTGGCGCCCACCACGATGGCTTCGCCGGGCAGGGCTTTGGCCGGAAACTTGCCGCCCTCGACGACGGGCTGCACTGCGGTAATGGGAAAACGCCCGAACCGAAGGCCCTCCGTGATACGGCGCTGGGGCATTTTGGTGGATGCGGCACTGGTTCCTGAGTTAGTCGTCACAGGCTCGACGTTAGCGAGAAATGGCCAGGATTGCTAAGCGTGCTCACTAAAATTCCTCGCGCCGCGGCCCAATTTCTTCACGCCCCTGTCATTTACCCAAAAGAAACCGAAAGCTGGTTCCAGCCGCGCATGTTGTCGATTAGTGTGACGCAGGTGAAGGCAATCCGCAGGTTTACGGTCCGTACAGTCCTCCCCGAGCCCATCCGGCCCCTGGCCAGGCTGGCCAGCAACTTGCGGTGGTCCTGGCACCGGCCCACGCGGGAGCTTTTCGCGGCACTGAACCCGCGCCTCTGGGAGGAAAGCGGGCAGGATCCCATCGGCTTCCTGGGAATGGTCAGCCGCGAGGAATTCCAGCGGCTCGCCGCGGACCAGTCAGTGGTGGACCGGGTGCGGGCTGCCGAAGAGGACCTCGACCGGTACCTTGAGGAGCCCCGCTGGTACCAGGGCCTGGGCCCGGACGCCCCAGCCTCCATCGCCTACTTCTCCCCCGAGTTCGGCATTACCGAGGTCCTCCCCCAGTATTCGGGCGGCCTGGGCATCCTGGCCGGTGACCACTTGAAGGCTGCCTCGGACCTGGGTGTTCCCCTGATCGGGGTGGGCCTGCTGTACCAGGCGGGTTATTTCAAGCAATCACTCTCGCGCGATGCCTGGCAGCAGGAGACCTACCCGGTCCTGGATCCGGACGGGCTGCCCCTGACCTTGCTCCGCGAGCCGTCCCCCGACGGCAACGGCAAGGCCCTGCAGATCTCACTCCCCCTCCCCAACGGAAGGCGGCTGCTGGCACACATCTGGCGTGCCGACGTCGGACGCGTTCCCCTGCTCCTGCTGGACTCCAACGTGCCGGGCAACGACGATGCCGCCCGCAGCATCACGGACCGGCTGTACGGGGGCGGCGGCGACCACCGGCTGCAGCAGGAACTCCTGCTCGGCATGGGCGGCGTCAAGGCCCTGCGCGCTTTCCAGAAGCTGACAGGCTGCGCCGCACCGGAGGTGTTCCACACCAATGAAGGGCACGCCGGGTTCCTTGGGATCGAACGCATCCAGGAGCTGATGTCCGGTGAACAGGCCCTGAGCTTCGACGAAGCACTGGCCGCGGGGCGTGCCTCCACGGTGTTCACCACGCACACGCCCGTCCCGGCAGGCATTGACAGGTTCGAAATCAACCAGATCAGCCACTTCTTCCAGGCCGGCCTGGCTCCCGCGGTGCCGCTGGACCGGGTCCTGGAACTGGGCAGGGAAAACTATGCGGACGGCAACCCGTCCGTCTTCAACATGGCGGTGATGGGCCTGCGCCTTGCCCAGCGCGCCAACGGCGTGGCCAAACTGCACGGCGAAGTGTCCCGCGGCATGTTCTCCGCCCTGTGGCCGGGCTTCGACCACTCCGAGGTGCCCATCACCTCGGTTACCAACGGCGTGCACGTGCCCACCTGGGTGGACAGCCGCATCTCCAAACTGGCCCGCGACCAGTTCGGCAGCGAGGCGGAAGCGCTGGGCAAATGGGACCTGGCCTACAACGTCAGCGACGCCGATGTCTGGGCGCTTCGCCGGGAGATGCGGGCTGCGCTGGTGGAGGACGTCCGCCGCAGGCTGCGCGCTGCCTGGAAGAAGCGCGGCGCGGCCGACGCCGAGCTGGGCTGGACGGACAGCGTCCTGGACCCGGATGTGCTGACCATCGGTTTTGCCCGCCGGGTGCCCACTTACAAACGGCTCACCCTGATGCTGCGCGAACCTGCCCGGCTCAAGGCCCTGCTGCTGCACAAGGAGCACCCCATCCAGCTGGTCATCGCTGGAAAGTCGCACCCTGCCGATGATGCCGGGAAGAAAATGATCCAGGACCTGGTGCGCTTCACGGACGATCCCGAGGTGCGGCACCGTATCGCGTTCCTGCCCAACTACGACATCGCCATGGCCAGGACCTTGTTCCCGGGCTGTGACGTCTGGCTGAACAACCCGCTGCGGCCGCTGGAGGCCTGCGGGACCTCCGGAATGAAGGCGGCGCTGAACGGCTCGCTGAACCTGTCCGTCCTGGACGGCTGGTGGGATGAGATGTACGACGGCGAGAACGGCTGGGCGATTCCCACCGCCAACAACGACGCCTCCCCCGAGGAACGCGACGACATCGAGGCGGCGGCGCTGTACGAGCTGCTTGAAACGCAGGTGGCACCGCGCTTCTACGGGAGCACGGTATCCGAGGGGGCAGGAGCTGCCGGGCCTTCGACCACCAGGAGCGAGAAGGTCCCCACGCACTGGGTGTCCATGATCAAGCACACCCTGTCCCACCTGGGTCCGGCCGTTTCCGCGGAGCGCATGCTCCGCGACTACGTGAACATCCTGTACCGCCCCGCCGCCGAAGCCGGCCGCAGCGCCACCGCCAACTCCTATGCCCAGGCCCGTGCCCTGGCGTCGTGGTCGGCCAAGGTCCGCGGGGCCTGGCCCCAGGTGCACGTGGAGCACGTGGATTCCGTGGGTGTGTCCGAGGATCCGCAGATCGGCGACACACTGCAGGTCAACGCCTACATAGCGCTGAATGCCCTCACCCCCGAGGATGTCTGCGTGGAAGTGGCTTATGGCCGGGCCGAAGAGAACGACGCCCTGGCAGACATCACCATGATGGAGCTGCAGGTGAAGGAGGACCTTGGCAACGGACGGCACCTGTTCAGCGGTTCGCTGGTGATCGACCGCTCCGGACCGTTCGGATACACCGTCCGCGTACTGCCCCGGCATGAAGCACTGGCCTCCAAGGCGGAGCTGGGGCTGATCGTCAACGCTTAGCCCGCCGCTCCGATGGGTACGGCTCCTGGGCAGGCAGGGACCAACCCGACGCAGGAGGGCGCAATGACCGAACGTACGGTAGCGGATGTGATCGTGGAGCGCCTCACCACGTGGGGTGTGGGGCGGGTCTTCGGCTACAGCGGGGACGGCATCAACGGATTCATGGGTGCCCTGCGCCGCACCGATGGACGGGTTGAGTTCGTCCAGGCCCGGCATGAGGAGTCGGCGGCCTTCATGGCCGTGGGCCATGCCAAGTACACGGGCGGAGTGGGCGTGGTGACCTCCACCCAAGGCCCCGGCGCCGTCCATCTGCTCAACGGGCTGTACGACGCGAAGCTGGACGGCGTGCCGGTGGTGGCCATCGTGGGGCAGCAGAGCCGCACCGTGCTGGGTTCGGCCTACATGCAGGAAATCGACCTCAACGCCTTGTTCAACGACGTCGCCTCCCAGTTCGTGCAGCTGGTGAGCGCGCCCGAGCAGGTGCCCATGGTGCTGGACCGTGCCTTCCGGACGGCGAAGGCAACCTCCTCCCCCTGCGTGGCCATCATTCCGCATGACGTGCAGTCCGCGCCTGCCCCGGAGCTGGAACAGCAGCACGGCATCGTTGTCACAGCCCCCTCCTGGAGTGCTGCGGCCAAGAGCCCCCGCGGGGAAGACCTGGCCGCCGCAGCTGCCCTCCTCAATTCCGCAGAGAGGGTAGCCCTCCTGGTGGGCCAGGGTGCCAGGCACGCCGGCAAGGAAGTGGTTGCCGTGGCGGAAAAGCTTGGGGCCGGCATCGCCACCAGCCTCCTGGGCAAGCCCTACGTGGATGAGAACCTGCCCTTCGCGGTGGGAACCATGGGGCATCTGGGCACCACGGCCAGTGCCCACCTTCTGGGCAATTGCGACGCCCTCCTCATAGTGGGTTCCAACGACCCCTGGACCGAGTTCTACCCGCCGCCCGGGGCCGCGCGCGCCGTGCAGATCGACATTGACGAGAAGAAGATCGGCAACCGCTACCCCGTGGAGGTGGGCCTGGCGGGAGACGCCGCGTCCGCCCTGGAAGCCTTGAACCAACGGCTGGAACACCGCCCACGCACCCAATGGCGTTCAGATGTGGAGGAGGCCGTCAGCCGGTGGCGCATCCTCTCGGCAGACCGGGCTGCAGTTGCGGCGAGCCCCATTAATCCTGAACGTGTGGTGCGTGAGCTTAACGGCAGGCTGCCGGAGAACGCCCAGCTGAGTTTCGACGTCGGAAGTTGTGTTTACTGGTATGCCCGTCAACTGGTGCTGCCCCTGAACGTCCCGGCGCACCTGTCCGGGACGTTGGCCAGCATGGGCTGCGCCATCCCTTACGGGATTGCCGCCAAGCTGGCGCATCCGGACCGCCCGCTCGTGGCCCTGGCCGGGGACGGTGCCATGCAGATGCTGGGCGTGGCCGAGCTGGTCACGGTGGCGCACAGGTGGCGCCAGTGGCAGGACCCACGGTTCGTGGTGTGCGTCTTCAACAACCGGGAACTTACCGAGGTCACGTGGGAGCAGCGTGAGTCGGAGGCCGAGCCGAGGTTTGCCGCAAGCCAGGAGCTTCCCGATTTTCCGTTCGCCGGCTACGCGGAACTGCTGGGTTTGAGGGGCATCCGGGTGGAGGACCCGGAGCAAATCGCAGACGCCTGGGACCAGGCCTTCGCCGCGGACTGCCCCGTGGTGATCGACGTACTGACCGACCCCGAGGTCCCGTTGCTTCCGCCGTTCCCGGCCGGGCGCCAGAAGGCGGAGAGCATGCGGAAAGGGCTGTCAGCGGAGGACGACGGCGGCCGGGCCTCTGCGCTGCTGGACACCTATGCCGCGCACGAGGAGCGACCGGAGGGCTAGCCGCGTGTGCCCGGTCCCTTGGGGAGGAACGGGACTTTCAGGACGGGAGCCGGGTCAGAGCATGACGGCGGTGACGGCAAGGTCATTGCCCGCGTACCGTTCGGCGTCCTGCAGGATTTCGCAGATGATCCCGAACGACCTGTCGCTGCGGAACGGGGCAGCCACCTGCCACAGGACCGTGACGGGTGGGTTGCCATTGTCGGTGATGCTGTCCGCGAAGTCGTGGAGCGAGTCGTTCAGCGCGTCCAGGTTCACGCCATAGTGTTCGGGAAAATCCAGGACCTCACCGAAGGTTTCCAGGACGGCACGTTTGCTGTCCGCGGGTGGGACCACCACGCTGCGCCGGCCGGCATCCGCCACCTGTTCCTGCAGCTCTTCCAGGGTCCAGGTGTCGCCGGAGAAGATTCTCATGGTTGCGCTAGCTGCCTTCCGCTATGTACTTGAACGTTGCGTAGTGGTCACTGGTGTAATATTTCTCCCCGCCGTCACCGGCCACGATGCGCCGCGCGCCCCGGTCCGGTTCGCCGGGGGTGGGGACGGTGTACTCGCGGTAATAGCCACGGTTCCGGACCGGCAGGACCCGCTCGAAGTTGCCGAACACCTGCTGGTCCTGGCTGTACTGGAACGGACCGCCCGCCCGGATCAGCCCCAGCACCCGGCGGCCCTCCACGGGAAGGGCAGACTCCCTGATCTCCGGCAGGCTGGACGGGTTCGCGCCCCGCTGCGGCGGGGACTGCTTCGCTGCCGGGGACGTTGCCGCTCCGCCCGGTGTGGGGGTGCGGCTGGAAGCAGTTTCCGGCGTCGTGCCTTCCGTCTGCCGGCCCAGCAGCCCGGCACCGCCGAACGCCACGATGGCCAGCACTACCAGCACGGCCAGGAGCAGGGGGAGGATGGAGCGGTTCCGCATGTGAGCTACGTGCGGTAGATGCTGATGGAGTTGGCCTCGGCCAGGTCGGTTTCCCCCGAAGCCACCTGGATGCCTTGCCGCTGCTTGTGGCGGGGCGAGGTGGTCAGCCGAAGCTCGAACAGGCTTGGATTCTTCCTCCCGGCGTCCGGCAGGGTGACCGTGACGTCCGAGGCACTGCCGTTCACTACCACCAGGCCGGCCAGTTCGCCGCCGTCGTCACCCAGCAGGAGCTGCATGACGCGGTGGTGCGGATCGTTCCAGCGTTCAGCGGACATGGGCTGGCCGTGCTGGTCGAACCAGTAGAGGTAGGACTGCTCGTCCCGCACCGGGAAATCATGCGGCTGGGCAGCCAGGAACTCCTTGCGCAGGCGGATGTACCGTTTGGTGCTGCGCAGCATTTCGTGCGCTTCCGGCGTCATGGTCCAGTCAAGCCAGGTGATGGCATTGTCCTGGCAATAGGCGTTGTTGTTCCCCTGCTGCGTCCGGGCGAGCTCGTCCCCGGCGGTGATCATGGGAACCCCCAGCGAAACCATCAGTGATGCCATCAGGTTCCGCCGCGACTGCGCCCGCCGGGCGAGGATCACACCGTTCTCGGTGGGGCCCTCCACGCCGTGGTTGTAGCTGCGGTTGTCCCCGTGCCCGTCCCTGTTCTCTTCGCCGTTGGCCTCGTTGTGCTTGCGGTCGTAGGACACGAGGTCGTTCATGGTGAAGCCGTCGTGGGCGGTGACGAAGTTGACCGATGCCAGGCGTGACCGGCCGGACGCCTGGAAGAGGCTGGCGGAACCGGACAGGGCGTCGGCGAGTTTGGCCATGGTCCCGCCGTGCCCGCCAGTGTCGATGGCGGCACGGTCTGCCAGCCAAAAGGTACGGACGGCGTCCCGGAAGTGGTCGTTCCAGTCCACCCATCCGGGCGGGAAGCGGCCTGTCTGCCAGCCTCCGTAGCCAATGTCCCAGGGCTCGGCAATCAGCTTGACCTCGGACAGCACGGGGTCGGCGGCGACAGCGGTGAGGAAAGGATGTTCGGGGTCGAATTCGTTCGCGGCGTCCCGGCAGAGCGTGACGGCCAGGTCGAACCGGAACCCGTCAATGTGGTATTCGTCCACCCAGTACCGGAGGGAATCGGTCACCAGCTGGACCACGCGCTGGTCCGCGAAGTTCAGCGTGTTGCCGCAGCCCGTCGTGTCGATGTACCTGCCGTGACCGTCCACGCGGTAGTAGGTGTCCTCCCCCAGTCCGCGGAAGCTCAGGACCGGTCCGCCCGGGCCGGCCTCGGCGGTGTGGTTATAGACGACGTCGAGGATGACCTCCAGCCCGGCCTCGTGGAGTGCCTTGACCATGGCCTTGAACTCATCCTGGACAGCCTGCGGGCCTTCCTCCCGGGCGGCCCGGGTGGCGTACCCGGGGTGCAAGGCGAAGAACGCAGCGGTGTTGTACCCCCAGTAGTTGGTCAGTCCCAGGTCCTGCAGGTGCGGCTCATCGACGTGGAAGTGCACCGGCAGGAGCTGGACGGAGGTAACGCCCAGGCTGGTCAGGTGCTCCACCACGGCTGGGTGGGCCAGGCCGGCATAGGTGCCCCTCAGCTCTTCCGGCACGTCGGGATGGAGCATGCTCTGGCCACGGACGTGGGCTTCGTACACGATCGTGTTGCGCCAGGGAAGGCGCAGGCGTTCGTCCGACCCCCAGTCGAAGTCGGTTGCGGTCCGGACGCTGGTGAGGACGCCGTCGCGCTGGTCCACTCCCCGGCCATAGGGGTCCAGGAGCAGGGGCTGGCTGCGGGAACCGTTCCCATTGCCTGCAGGAAGCCCGGAGGGCAGGGTTTGGCGGTCCGGCGTGGGACAGAAGCCGTAGTGCGATCCGTAGGGCAGGTCCTCGACAATGCCGTGATGGACGCCGCGCGTAACGTTGGGCAGCGTCTGGACCCGCCACTGGCCGCCCGGAGGGCAGTACACGATGTCCAGGCTGGACACCCCGGGGGCAAGGCAGGCGACGTTGGCGCGCGCGCCGGCGTGGTGGCGGGTACCTCCGGAATCAGCGCGCGGAACGCTGACACCGAGGGGAACAGCCGAGGAGGCATCCATGGCGGAAGCAGTGTCGAAGAGCGGCATGACCATCACCTAAATAGTAGCCGCCAGCGGCACCTGACCTGCCCGTACGCCACAGCGGCGCCGGGTAACCATCCCGGGATACCGGGCTGGAAGTACTTACCCCGCCGCGCGTTGGCGGGAGACCTCGTACAGCGAGATGCCCACGGCCATCGACGCGTTGAGTGACTCCATGGCGGAGTCGATGGGGATGGAGACGATCTGGTCGCAGTTCTCACGGACCAGGCGGCTCAGGCCCTTACCCTCGGAGCCCACAACGATGCACACCGGTTCTTTGGCCAGGGTGAGGTCAGGCAGCGAAACGTCGCCGTCGCCGTCGAGCCCCAGGACGAAGATGCCCATGTTCTTGAACTGCTTCAGGGCGTTGTTCAGGTTGGAGGCGCGGGCCACGGGCACGCGGACCGCCGCGCCGGCGCTGGTTTTCCAGGCCGAGGCGGTGACGCCCACCGAGCGGCGCTCGGGCACGATCACGCCGTGGCCGCTGAAGGCGGAGACGGAGCGGATAATGGCACCCAGGTTCCGGGGGTCCGTGATGCCGTCCAGTGCAACGAAGAGCGGCGCGTTGGCGACGTGCCCCTTCTTCCACTTCTCCACGGTTTCCTCGGCCAGTTCGTAGGCGTCCTGGTAATCGTAAGGCGGGATCTGCAGCACCAGGCCCTGGTGGACGGCGTCGTCCGTCATCCGGTCCAGTTCCGCCTTGCCGGTTTCCATCAGCGGGATGCCGCGTTCGGCGGCGAGCTTCAGGGATTCCTTGACGCGGTCGTCCATCTCGATGCGGATGGCAACGTGCAGGGCTTTGGCAGGGATGCCGGCGCGGAGCGCTTCTACGACCGAATTGCGTCCGGTCACCACTTCCTCGGTGGCACGGCCCTTGGGTCCGGACTTGGCGGCACCGGCACTGCGGGCACCGGTTCCGCGCTTGGCAGCGGAGCGCTCGGCCAGCTGCTTGGCTTTGTGTGCCTTGTGGTACGGACGGTCCTCGGCCTTGGGCGTGGGGCCCTTGCCCTCGAGGGCCTTGCGGCCATGGCCACCGGTTCCGATGGTTGGGCCCTTCTTCGCTTTAACCGATCGGCGACCATTGTTGGCCATGATGTTCCACCCTTGATTGTGTTGACTGAATCTGCCTACCAGTCTACTGACCGAAGAAAAATCGGCAGCGCCGGCAAGCGATCCGTCCCCTGGGGCGGGTAGGGATCAGTCCCGCTTGAGGCTCCACGTGGCGCCGTCCGGGCCGTCTTCCACCACGACGCCGGCCTGGTTGAGCGTGTCCCGGATGGCGTCGGAGGCGGCCCAGTCCTTTTGGGCCCGGGCAGCCGCGCGGGCGGCCAGCTGCGCTTCGACCAGCACGCCAAGGGCCTCGGCCTCCCGGGTTGCCGCGGCAGCGGAGCCTTCGACTGCGTTCAGCCCCAGGACCCCGAGCATGTCGTGGACATGGTGCAGCGCCTGCCGGGCGTCCTCCAGCCGGTCCTCAGTGAGGGCGGTGTTTCCGGAGCGGACCGTGTCATGGAGTACTGCCAGCGCCTGGGGGACGTTCAGGTCGTCATCCATGGCGCGTTCGAACGCCTCGGGAACAAGACCGTCCGTGGCAAGGGTGTAGGTTCCGTCAGAGGAAAGTGCACGCACGGCCCGGCTGATGAAGCCGTCAATGCGTTCGACGGCGGCCGCGGCCTCCTGCAGGGAGGTGGGCCGGTAGTCCAGGATGGAGCGGTAGTGCGCCTGGCCGAGGTAGTAGCGCACCACCCGCGGCGACGCGAGTTCCAGCATCTCCGCGGGGCTGATGGTGTTGCCGATGGACTTGGACATCTTTTCGCCCTGGTAGGTCACCATGCCGTTGTGCATCCAGAAGTTGGCGAACGGGTGTCCGGCCGCCTGTGACTGCGCCATCTCGTTTTCGTGGTGCGGGAAGCGCAGGTCCAGGCCGCCGCCATGGATATCGAATGCGGTACCCAGGTACTTGGTGACCATGGCCGAGCACTCAAGGTGCCAGCCGGGCCGTCCTGCCCCCCAGGGCGAAGCCCAGCTGGCGGTGGCCGGCTCCCCTTCTTTGGAGCCCTTCCACAGCGCAAAGTCGCGGGGGTCCTTCTTGCCGCGGGGGTCGGCGTCGGGCGCTGCCTGCATGTCATCGATGTTCTGCCGGGTCAGTGCGCCGTATGTGTCCCACGAACGGACGTCGAAGTACACGTCCCCTGAATCATCCAGGGCAGGATAGGCATGGCCGCGGTCAATGAGCTGCTGGATCAGGGCATGCATCTCGGGGATGTGTCCGGTGGCCCGGGGTTCGTACGTGGGCCGGGAGACGCCAAGGGTGTCGTAGGCCTTCAGGAATTCCTGCTCGTAGCGGTACGCCAGCGCCCACCATTCCTCCTGAGGCACTTCGCCCACCTCCGGGCTGAAGTCCGGCGCGAACGAAGCCTCGGACTTGGCCAGGATCTTGTCGTCGATGTCCGTCACGTTGCGGACGACCGTGACGCGCAGGCCCCGGTACTCAAGCCAGCGGGTGAGCTGGTCAAAGGCGATGGCGGAGCGGATGTGCCCCACGTGCGGCATGCCCTGGACGGTGGCGCCGCAGTAGTAGAGGCTGACCTTGCCGTCGACGATGGGGACGAAGTTCCGGACTTCGGCGGAGGCGGTGTCATAGAAGCGCAGGGTCACCGCTCCAGACTAGCTGATGGGCTGGGGCTGCTGGGGGTACACCAGCGCGGTGGCCACCGCCGAAATGCCTTCCCCGCGTCCGGTGAATCCCAGGCCGTCGCTGGTGGTTGCCGTGACGCCCACAGAGGCGCCTGCGGCTTCGCTGAGGACCTTTTGGGATTCTTCCCTGCGCGGCCCGAACTTGGGCCGGTTGGCCACGAACTGCACCGCAACGTTGCCAATTTCGAACCCGGCTGCCCGGACAATCCGGGCGGCTTCGGCCAGGAGGGTGGCGCCGGATGCGCCGGCGAACTCCGGGCGGTCGGTACCGAAGTGGGTGCCAAGGTCGCCGATACCGGCGGCCGAGAACAGGGCGTCCGCGGCCGCATGGGCGACGGCGTCACCATCTGAGTGCCCGGCGAGGCCCCGTTCGCCGGGCCATAGGAGTCCACCGAGCCAGAGGGGCCGGGGCGAGTCTTCCGGCGCGTAGGCATGGACGTCGATCCCCACCCCGGTGCGCGGCAGAACCATCTCCGCGCTCATCCTTCCACCCACCGGGCGCCGAGCGGGCCTTCCAGGAGCCCTTCCGCGAAGATCAGGTCAAGGGGCGTTGTGATCTTGAGGGACTGCGTTGATCCGCGGACGGCATGGACGGGGGTGCCGAGCATCTCCACCAGCATGGCGTCGTCGGTGACGGCCGCGGACTGCTGCTGGTCCAGGGACTGTGCGGCCTGGTGCGCCTGCAGCAGCGCGCCGATCCGGAAACCCT
Source organism: Arthrobacter sp. NicSoilB11 (assembly GCF_019977375.1). NCBI lineage: Bacteria > Bacillati > Actinomycetota > Actinomycetes > Micrococcales > Micrococcaceae > Arthrobacter > Arthrobacter sp. NicSoilB11. Next base: position 791,058 of record NZ_AP024657.1, on the reverse strand, counting down.
GGGGCGTCTGCACGGCCCGGAGCTCCTGGCGGCGGGCTGTCCCCGTGACAACTTCGGGTGCAAAGGCCGCGTCCTCCCCGGTAGTGGCGGCCACCGTTTTGACGGTGTCTACCACGGGCAGCGCCGGAATGACGGCGGCAGCGCCGGCGGCAAGGGCATCGGAGACGCGGTGGAAAACGGATTCGGGCGTGAGCGCGCGGGCGGCGTCGTGGACCAGGACCGCCTCGATGCCGTCCATCAGTGCCGAGATGCCTGCGCGGACGGAGTCGGCCCGGGTGGCTCCGCCGTCGACAATCGTCAGGAGTGGACCACCATCGGCAAGCTCGCCACGGAAGTCGTCACACAACTCCCGCAGGCCCTGGTCACCGGCAGGCAGCGCCACGCACACCTGGCTGGCCACTCCTGACGCGACAATGCCCCGCAGGGCATGTATCAGGATGGGCTCGCCGCCGAGCGGAACAGCGGCCTTGGGCATGCCGTAGCCGAGGCGCTGCCCGGAACCGGCGGCCACGAGGATGACGGCCGTGACCAGGCGCGTGGGTGATTCACTCATGCGGACTAGCCTACGACGCCGCCACTGCGGTCAGGCGGCTTGGACACCGGCGGGTGATGCCAAAAAAAGAAGCCCCGGCGGCACTTGCGTGCCGCCGGGGCTAAATTCTTAGGAAGCCAGGACCTCGTCGAGAACGCTTGCAGCCTTCTCCTCGTCGGTCTTTTCAGCCAGCGCCAGTTCTGAAATCAGAATCTGACGGGCTTTGGCCAGCATACGCTTCTCGCCTGCGGAAAGGCCCCGGTCGTGATCCCGGCGCCACAGGTCGCGAACGACCTCTGCCACCTTGATGACGTCACCGGAAGCAAGCTTCTCCAGATTTGCCTTGTACCTGCGTGACCAGTTGGTGGGTTCCTCGGTGAACTCGGCGCGGAGCACATCAAACACGTGCTCCAGGCCTTCCTTGCCCACTACGTCCCGGACCCCAACAAGGTCAACGTTCTCTGCTGGAACTTCAATGGTCAGATCACCCTGAGCCACCTTGAGCTTGAGATACATCTTCTCTTCGCCCTTGATGGTGCGCATCTTGATTTCTTCAATCTTCGCAGCACCGTGGTGAGGGTAAACTACTGTCTCGCCGACCTCAAATACCATGTGGACATTTCCCCTTTCCCGCAGACCAGTTTATCACGATTCAGGCATATGACCGGCCGGAGAAAGGGCCTCCAACCGCGAAAATACGCGGAAAATGGGCCCAATCAACCCCCTTCACCCCCTTGACGGATGGGAGGATTAGTGCATCAGGTGAGCGCTCCCACAGTGGATGTGACACCGCCGAATCCTCGTTTGCCCCTCATTGCGGATAGGCTATGGGCTGAAAAAGACTTCAAATTTCTCGAGGAGTACGTGACGTGCGTTCCACTGCGATGAACCGGGCCCAGCGCGGCAAACTGGCACTGACGGCTGCTGCCCTTGGCGCCAGCCTGCTGACCGCGGGCTGCGGTTACATCACGCCCCAGCAGACCAGCCATCAGTACTCCGCCTCGGACGGCATCCGCGCGGACCTCGGTCCCCTGCAGTTGCGGAACATCCTGATTGTTTCCACCGGCGAGGACAAGCCCGGCCGCCTGATCGGCGCCGTTTACAACTCCTCTTCCAAGGACGTGAAGCTCACGGTCAACGGCGCCAAGGGCTCGCAGACCGAGGTACCGGTGAAGGCCAACTCGTACACGCTCCTCAACGAGAAGTCCGACGAAGCCATCCTGAGCACCACTGGTGGCCAGCCCGGCTCCCTGGTGGACGTCAAGATCAGCGAGAACGGCACCAACGTCAGCAACACCGTCAAGGTTCCCGTCCTGGACGCCACGCTGGAGGAGTACAAGGACTACGTACCTACGCCGAGCGCTTCGGCAACGTCCTCGTCGTCCGCTTCTTCATCCGCCACCCCCTCTGCCGGCGCAACCACCAGCGCCACTTCGAGCGCCTCCGCCCCGGCTACTGCCACCGCGACCGCCACGAGCCGCTAAGCAGGCGCCGGAACCCCGGACACAACGAAAGGGAGGAGCCCACTGGCTCCTCCCTTTTGTTATGCCTGCTGACGGAGTCCCGGTACGGCCTACGGCTCGAATTTGTACCCAAGGCCGCGGACGGTCACCAGGTAGCGGGGAGCGGACGGATCGGGTTCGATCTTGCCGCGGAGGCGCTTCACGTGGACGTCAAGGGTCTTGGTATCGCCCACGTAGTCGGAGCCCCAGACGCGGTCGATGAGCTGGCCGCGGGTCAGCACCCTGCCCGAGTTGCGCAGCAGCATCTCCAGGAGCTCGAACTCCTTCAAGGGAAGCAGGACCTGCTGGCCGTCCACGCTCACCACGTGCCGTTCGATGTCCATGCGGACCGGACCGGCCTGGACGGTTGAGGAAATCAGCTCCTCAGGCTCCCCCTGGCGCCGCAATACCGCCCGGACGCGGGCCACCAGTTCGCGGGAGGAGTAGGGCTTGGTGACGTAATCGTCAGCACCGAGTTCCAGGCCCACCACCTTGTCGATTTCCGAGTCCTTGGCGGTCAGCATGATGACGGGGACGCTTGAGCGCTGGCGGAGCTGCCGGCACACTTCAGTGCCGGAGAGACCCGGGAGCTGCAGGTCAAGCAACACCAGGTCGGCGCCGTTGCGGTCGAATTCGGTGATGGCATCAAGGCCGTTGTCCACCACCTCCACCTCGAACCCTTCTTTGCCCAGCAAATAGGACAACGGATCGCTGAACGACTCCTCGTCCTCGACAATCAAAATCCTGCTCAAGCGCTGGCTCCTCGATCTGTTGCGCCGGCGGCGCGGGGTAGGTGGGTAAGACTGAGTTTTTCCGGCGCCTGTGCCGGTGCTTCCGGCCCGGCCGGCGCGTCCTCGCCGTCCTGGCCTTCCATTTCGGGCAGCCGGAGGGTGAAGGTGGACCCTTGCCCGGGCTGGGACCAGAGGGTCACTTCGCCGCCGTGGTTGGACGCCACGTGCTTCACGATGCTCAGGCCCAGGCCGGTACCGCCCGTCTGGCGGGAACGGGCGGCGTCCACCCGGTAGAAGCGTTCGAACACGCGTTCCTGGTCCTCAGGGGTCAGCCCCTCGCCCTGATCCGTCACGGAAATCGAGACTACGCCTTCCCTGGAACGTACACCGATCCCCACCCGGGTGTTGTCGGGTGAATAGCGGATGGCGTTGTCGATAAGGTTTCGCAGCGCCGTCACCAGCAGGTCCTGGTCACCGAAGACCTTGCCCTCGGTGCGGCCGCCCACCACGATGCTGATGTTCTTGCTTTCCGCGGGAAGCTGCGACCGGTCCACGGCCTCGGCGATGACGGCGTTGATGTCCACCGGGCCGCCCTGCTGGGTCACGCTGGCGCCCTGCAGACGGGAAAGTTCGATGATGTCCTGGACCAGGGCGGCCAGGCGGGCGGATTCCTTGTGCATGCGCTTGGCGAAGCGGCGGACAGCGTCAGGATCGTCGGCGGAGGATTCGAGCGCCTCGGCCAGCAGCGAAATGGCACCCACGGGGGTTTTCAGTTCGTGGGATACGTTGGCGACGAAGTCGTTGCGGATCTCTTCGGTGCGCGTGATCTCCGTCCGGTCATCGGCGAGGAGCAGGATGTATTCCTCACCCAGCATGGCCGCCCGCACCTGGACGATGATGGTTCCCTTGCCCAGCGGCCCCCTCGGGAGTTCGAGCTGCTTTTCCAGGATGACGCCGTCCCGCCGGACTCCCGCGGTCATGTCCAGGAGTTCCCTGTGGACCACGGTGTGCCCGCGGACCAGGCCGTACGCGTACGCTGCGGGGCTGGCCCGGACCACGCCGTCCACGTCGTCCAGCACCACAAAAGCGCGTCCGACGACGGCGAGCACCTCCGCTGCGCCGGGCGGCAGTGCCAGCTCCCCGGCGTCGATCTCCAGCAGCTCGCGCTGCTTCTCGCTGACCCGGTAGGCAAGCACGCCGAACGTGCCAAGCGCCAGACCGATAAGGCCGGCAACCAGACCAATGAGCATAGGATCCACAGCTCCACTTTATGCTCTTGCCCTAAGCCCCCTGCCGACTTCCGGCCTATCCGGCCAACGGTTCAACTAACGTTCATCTGTGTGGGCATAATCGTTTACCGGGCGATGACAGAGTTGGTGGTCAGAGCGCCTAATGGCGACACGATTCCTGCTGCCCTGCAGCGGCCGGCGGGAGTTCCAAGGAAAGGACGCCTACGTGCGTAAGGTTTTTCAGGAAGAGCTCACCCAGGTCGGTGACCAGCTGGTGGAGATCTCCCGACTGGTCAGCGAAGCGATCAACAAGGCCACTACCTCGTTCCAGGTAGCGGACGTGGACCTCGCGCAGGATGTCATCGCCGCGGACGCGCGCATCGATTTCCTGCAGAACAGCCTCGATGAGCGGGCCATCGACATTCTGGCACTGCAGGGTCCTGTCGCCAGCGACCTGCGCATGATCGTCGGTTCCCTGCGGATGAGCGCGTCCCTCGAGCGGATGGGTGACCTGGCCCGCCACATCGCCCAACTGGCCCGCCTCCGCTACCCCTCCACGGTGATTCCGGAGTCCATGACGGAGACCTTCAACCGGATGGCCGAGCTCGACCAGGAGATCGCCGACAAGCTGACCGTCCTGCTTGAAAGCCGCGACCTCGAGGTGGCCAGGGACATCCTCAAGGCCAACACGGCGATCAATGACCTGCACCTGAGCGTCTTCAAGGCCATCGCCGCGCCTGAGTGGCACGAGTCCCCCGCCACCACCGTGGACGTGGCCCTCGCCAGCCGCTACTTCGAGCGCTTCGCCGACCACGGCGTCTCCGTCGCCCAGAAGGTGACCTACCTGGTCACGGGCGCATGGCAGCCCACCGGGACAGAACACAGCTGACACCCAAGCTGCCGGAGGACGACGGCGGGCCGGTCACCTGAGGTGACCGGCCCGCCGTCGTACGGGTTTAATGTCCTATTTCTTGCCCTGGTTTGCCACTGCCAGGATGGCTTCTTCGGCAGCTTCGGGGTCCAGGTACGTTCCGCCGGGCTTGACCGGCTTGAAGTCCTCGTCCAGTTCGTACACCAGCGGGATGCCGGTGGGGATGTTCAGGCCGGCGATGGCTTCGTCGCTGATGCCGTCGAGGTGCTTGACCAGGGCACGCAGCGAGTTGCCGTGCGCGGTCACCAGGACCGTCTTGCCTGCCTTGAGGTCCTCCTTGATGTCCGATTCCCAGTAGGGCAGGAGCCGCACCAGGACATCCTTGAGGCACTCGGTGCGCGGCAGGGCATCGCCGAGTCCCGCGTAACGGGGGTCGTGCGCCTGGGAGAACTCGGAGTTGTCGTCGAGGGGCGGCGGCGGGGTGTCGTAGGAACGGCGCCATTCCATGAACTGCTCTTCGCCGTATTCGGCGAGGGTCTGCGCCTTGTCCTTGCCCTGCAGCGCGCCGTAGTGGCGTTCGTTCAGGCGCCAGTCGCGCTTGACCGGAATCCAGCCGCGGTCGGCCTTGTCCAGGGCGATGTTCGCGGTGTTGATGGCCCGCTTCAGCAGGGAGGTGTAGAGCACGTCCGGAAGGATGTTGTTCTCCACCAGCAGCTCACCGCCGCGCGCTGCTTCCGCGCGGCCCTGGTCGTTCAGGTCAACGTCCACCCAGCCGGTGAACAGGTTCTTTGCGTTCCATTCGCTGTGGCCGTGGCGCAGCAGAATCAGCTTGTAAGTCATGATTTTCATCCTAGCCGAGCAGTGTTGCCGCCCGCCCAGCGTTACAAGCCAGGCCGCGGTGGGGCCCGCTTCCCCCAGGGCCAGGGATAGGGTTGTGCGGTGGTTCAAAAGGCTGAACGGGTGAACTCCCCGCAACTATCCGGCAGGACATCCGCCGCCCGGCAGGGCCGTCCGGTGGGCAACGTCACCCGCGGCACCACCAACCCCAACCGGATGCGCCGGGTGGACCGCTGGCTGGCCGGACCTCAGGCCTGGCGCCTGCGGTCGGCGGCTGACCCGCTCGTCATTGACCTGGGCTACGGCGCAACACCAGCCACCGCCGTCGAACTCCATGAAAGGCTCGCCGCTGTCCGGCCGGACGTGCGGGTCTGCGGGATCGAGATCGAACCGGAGCGCGTCCGCGCTGCGCTTCCGCTGCAGCGGCCCGGGCTGACCTTCCACCTGGGCGGCTTCGAGCTGCCCGTTCCCGGCCATCCTGTCCTGGTCCGCGCCTTCAATGTCCTGCGGCAGTACGAGGAAGCTGATGTCCGGGGCATCTGGCAGCTGGTGCAGGGCAGGTTGTCGCCGGGCGGCATATTCGTGGACGGCACGTGCGACGAGATCGGGCGGCGCGTGGCGTGGGTGACCCTCGACCGGGTCCGTCCGCTGTCGCTGAGCATCTCGGTCCGTTTCGGGAGCTTCGACCTGCCTTCGGACGTGGCCGAGCGGCTTCCCAAGGCCTTGATCCACCGCAACGTCCCTGGCGAACCTGTTCATGCCTTCATGCAGGCGATGGACCGCGCATGGCTTGGGAGCGCGCCGCTCGCCTCGTTCGGCAACAGGCAGCGCTGGGTCGGCATGTGCCGGGGCCTGCGCGAGGCCGGGTGGCCGGTGCAGGACGGGCCGGCCAGGTGGCGGCTGGGCGAGCTGACGGTGGACTGGGCGGCCGTGGAACCTGGTTACCAGGGGCCGTAGGGGCCCATGTTGCGGCTGCCGCCGCGGCCTGCGTCCTTCACTGCGGGACGGACGTCGGCCAGGTAGACGGAGGCTGCCACCACGGCGGCGAGCCCGAAGAGGCCAAGGGTGCTGATAATGCCGCCACCGGCGCCGAACAGCGAAATGATGCCCACCAGCAACGCACCGCCGGTGAGGGCAAGCCAGAACGTCTTGGTCCGCTTGCCCGTGGCTTCGAAGGCGTTGGCCCGGTGCCTGGCACAGTCCACGAACGCCCACAGTTCAAGCCCCAGGGCCACCAGGCCAAGGATAAAGAACACTGCCTGCTCTACGTACGCGATAATTATTCGACCGTCCACAAGCCCAGCCTAGCCCTCCAGCGTGTCCAGCGCCTGCTTCAGGTCAGCCCACAGGTCCTCAACATTTTCCACCCCGACGCTCAGCCGAACCAGGTTTTCGGGGACGCTGGCGGGTTCCGCCGAGTGCCGGCGCCGCCGTTCGATCAGGGATTCGACCCCGCCCAGGGAGGTGGCCGGCAGCCAAAGCTCCAACGCCTGCACCAGCTTGTCCGCGGCGTCGGCGCCGCCCAGGCCCGCCGTGGGTGCCACCTGGACACAGATAATGGAGCCAAAGCCCTGCATTTGTTCCTTGGCGCGGGCATGGCCGGGGTCGGAATCGAGCCCGGGGAACCGGATGGAATCAATGGCGGGGTGGGCGGCGAGGCGTTCCGCCAGGATCATTGCCGACTCCTGCGACCGTTCCACGCGCAGCGCGAGGGTCCGCAGACCCCGCAGTGCGAGCCACGCTTCGAAGGGACCCGCGATGGCGCCGTGGATGATGCGGTGGTGGAGCAGCGACGACCGGATGTCCGGATTGGAAGTAACCAGGGCGCCAAGGACGACGTCGGAGTGCCCGGCGAGGTACTTGGTCACCGAGTGGAGGACGACGTCGGATCCGAGCTGCAGGGGCTGCTGCACCAGTGGCGTGGAAAAGGTGTTGTCAGTGACGACGATTGCCCCGGCTGCATGGGCGGCCTCAGCGACGGCCGGCATGTCCGCTATTCCGAGCATGGGGTTGGTGGGGCTTTCCAGCCACAGCATGGCCGCGGTTTTCGCCGACGGGCCTTGCGGTGCCAGGGCATCCTTGACGGCGTCCGTGTCGGCAATGTCCACTGTCCGGAGTTCGATGAATCCTTTTTGGGCAAGTTCCGTCGCCATCACCAGGGAGCCGGAGTAGCTGTGGTTGGGCATGACCAGCACGCCGCCGGCAGGGATCAGGGACAGCGCGGAACTGACCGCCGCCAGCCCCGACGCGTAGAGCAGTCCGGGAAGGGCAGCTCCTTCAAGCTGGCCGAGGGCCTCCTCAAAGGGATCCCAGGTGGGGTTGGAATAGCGGCCATAACCCCGGTCGCCGTCGCCCAGCGGACCGGTACCGAAGTAGGTGGAGGAAAGCGTGATGGGAGGATTGACCGGCTGGTCCCTTTCCCGCGGCGGACGCCCGGCCGCCACCACCACGGTCTCGGGTGAAAGGGAAGCGGCCTGGTGCTCGGAAAGACTCATGGTGAAAAGCGTACTGTTCCTGCCGGATCCGCCGGAAGCGGTGTCGTTTTGTGGACGGCTGCCGTTCACCGGACTGCCGCCTTCGAGGTAGCTACGGATCGGGAAAAGTCGGTACCCCTCGGTAGGCTTGAGAAGTGAACAAACAGAGGGCCGGCGTATTCATCGCGTTCGAGGGTGGCGATGGTGCAGGCAAGTCCACCCAGGCCGGCCGGCTTGCGGCAGCATTGGAGTCCCTGGGCTACACCGTGCTGCGCACCCGGGAGCCCGGCGGCACCCCGGTTGGCGAGAAGCTGCGGTCGCTTGTGCTGGACCACGGCAATGGCGACATCGACGCACACACCGAGGCCCTCATATTTGCGGCTTCCCGGGCCGCGCACGCCACCCAGGTAATCCGCCCGGCTCTTGGCCGCGGTGAAATCGTCCTGACGGACCGGTACATCGACTCCTCGGTGGCCTACCAGGGTGCCGGCCGCAACCTGGGCCTGGACGCGGTGCGTTCCCTCAATGAGTGGGCCACATCGGGCCTCCAGCCCCACCTCACAGTCCTTTTGGACGTTGACCCCCAACTTGGCCGCCGCCGCCGAACTGCCGGCCAGGCAGCGGAAGACCGCCTGGAATCCGAGGCTGACGAGTTCCATACCCGGATCCGGGAGGCCTTCCTTAGCCTTGCTGCGGACCGCCCGGAGTCGTACCTGGTCCTCCCGGCCCACCTGCCGGTGGAAGACCTTGCCGCTCAGATCCTCGCCCGGGTGGAAACCCTCCTTGCCGTTCCTGCCGCCGCAGCAGCCACGGACGGCGGTGACTCATGACCGTCTGGGATGACCTCCAGGGCCAGCCCGCCGTCGTCGAACAACTGCGCCAAGCCGCCGGCGGCGAAAGCCTGACGCACGCCTGGCTGTTCACCGGTCCGCCGGGGTCCGGTCGCTCCAATGCCGCCAAGGCGTTCGCGGCCGCACTGAACTGCGACCAGGAGGACGTGGGCCAGCGTGGCTGCGGACAGTGCCAGGCCTGCCACACGATCCTGGGTGAAACGCATTCGGACGTGACCTTCGTGCGCACAGAGAAGGTCACCATCACTATTGACGAGGCCCGCGAACTGGTGGCAACCGCCGGCAACCGGCCGTCGTCCGGGCGGTGGCGGATCATCGTGGTGGAGGACGCCGACCGCATGGCCGAGCGGACCACCAACGTGCTGCTCAAGGCCATCGAGGAACCCACGCCGCGGACCGTGTGGATGCTCTGCGCGCCGTCCCCGGCCGATGTCCTGGTGACCATCCGGTCCCGCTGCCGAAGCGTTGCCCTGCGGCTGCCGCCCGCGTCGGACGTGGCAGCGCTGCTGGTCCGGCGCGACGGCGTGGACCCTGCCCTTGCGGAGCAGGCCGCCCGCGCTGCCCAAAGCCATGTGGGCATCGCCCGGAGGCTGGCCAGGGATCCGGCGGCAAGGGAACGCCGCCTGGAGACTGTCCGCTTCCCGCTGGGGCTGCGCGGCGTAACAGCGGCGGTCATGATGGCGGACAAGCTGGTCAAGATCGCCACTGCGGAGGCCAACAGCTCCAACGAGGAACGCGATGCAGCAGAGAAGGCCGCACTGCTGGCGACGCTGGGAGCACCGGAAACCGGCGCCCTCCCCCCGGCCATGCGCAGCCAGCTGAAACAGCTCGAAGACGACCAGAAGCGGCGGGCCAAGAGATCCATCACGGACTCCCTGGACCGGACCCTGACGGATTTATTGTCCTTCTACCGCGACGTCCTGATCATCCAGCTTGGGAACGCCGTGGAGTTGGTCAACGTTGAGCTGAGGAGTGAGCTGGAAGAGTTCGCAGCCCGCTCCACGCCGGAAGCCACGCTGGCCCGCATGGACGCCATTAACAAAGCCCGTGAACGCATCACCACCACCAACGTTGCCCCGCTGCTGACCATTGAGTCCATGGCTGCCAGCCTGATACAGCCCTCCAAGGAGACCCGATGACTGCCCGCCCCCTGCCCGCACGCCACAGGTCCCTGACGGTCGCTGTCCGCGCCGCCGCAGCAATGGCCGTGGCCGTTGTCCTGGCCTCCTGCAGCCTCCTTGGTGGCGACAAGAACCCGCCGGAAGCTGCCACGGCCAAGGCTGACCCCTCCATCGTGGCGTCTGCTCCCGCAGGGCTGGAAAAGTTCTACTCGCAGCAAATCGTGTGGGAGCCCTGCGAAGGGGAATTCCAGTGCGCCAAGGTGAACGTGCCCATGGATTACGCCAATCCCGGCGGCGACACCATCCAGATCGCAGCGCTCCGGGCACCCAGCACCGGTAAGAAGACCGGCAGCCTCCTGGTCAATCCCGGCGGCCCGGGCGCCTCCGGTTACGACTTTGTCAAAGACGCTGCCGGAACCCACTTTTCAGCGGCTGTCCGCAACGCCTACGACCTCGTGGGCTTCGATCCGCGTGGCGTGAAGCGCTCCGCTCCGGTCACCTGTGCCACGGACGCCGAACGCGACGCCGCCCGGGCCAAGATCTACGCGTACGAAACCGATGCCGGGTTGGCGGCGGCACTGGCTGACAGCAAGGCAATCGCTACCCAGTGCGCGTCACAAACAGGCCCCGTCCTGGGCCACATCGACACCGTCAGCGCCGCGAAGGACCTGGACGTGCTCCGCGCGGTTGTGAACGACTCCAAGCTGAACTACCTGGGGTACTCCTACGGCACGTTCCTGGGCTCCACCTACGCCTCGCTTTTCCCGGACAACGTAGGCCGGATGGTCCTCGATGGCGCCCTCGATCCGTCAATCAGCAATGAGGACCTGACCAGCGGCCAGGCCCGGGCCTTCGAAAAGGCGCTCCACAGCTACGTGGCCAGCTGCCAGAAGCAGACCAAGTGCCCCCTGGGCGGTGATGTCGACTCCGGCGTTCAGCAGATCCGGGACCTCATTGACTCCATACGGCAGACACCCCGCCCGGCCAAGGACGGGCGGCTGGTCAATGCAACCCAGTTCGTCAGCGGCCTGATCACCCCGCTCTACAACGACCAAAGCTGGCCGGCCCTCACCCAAGCGCTGGAGGCCGCCGTCTCCGGGGACGTCAGCCTCATGCTCCGGCTTGCCGATATCGGTGCCGACCGGGCCCCCGACGGCTCCTACACGTCCAATTCGGCGCTCGCTTTCAATGCGGTCAACTGCCTGGACTACCCCATGGTTTCGGACGCCGCGGGCATGCGGGCGGAGGAAAAGCGGCTGGAACAGGATTCACCCACCTTGGGCTACTTCTTTGCCTACGGCGGAACCATCTGCGCAGACTGGCCGTACAAAAACGTCCGCACGCCGGCGGCGGTGGAGTACAGCGGCGACTCCCCCATCGTGGTCGTCGGCACCACCGGCGACCCCGCAACCCCCGTTGAATGGGCAGCATCACTGCGCAAGCAGCTGGGGAACGCCTCCCTGCTGACCTGGAAGGGTGAAGGACACACCGCGTACGGCCGGGCCAACAGCTGCCTGGAGGATTCCGTGGACAACTATCTGGTCAGCGGCAAGCTGCCGGCCGACAATACGGTGTGCTGAGGGTCGCAGCAGCGTCACGCCGGCCATTTTGACCGGGGCGGCGGGACTCTATTACAGTTGACTCTTGCATGAAGCGCCCGGTTCGTCCGGGGGATTTGGTGCGGTGCTTCCTTAGCTCAGTCGGTAGAGCGTTTCACTCGTAATGAAAAGGTCATCAGTTCGATTCTGATAGGAAGCTCGGGATAAACCCCGGACAGCCCCTGTTTTCAGGGGTTTCCGGGGTTTTTCGCTGGTTAAGCGGGTAGTACTGCCGGAGGGCAGGGCACATGATGGGAACCCCTCCCGGCCACGATCCAAAGACAGTGCTGGCCGCCCGGAACGTGCGCCAAGCAGGCCCTGGACGTCAGTCCGCCAGGGCTATTGACGGGAGCGAGCTGCCGCTGAAACCACCACAACGCGCCGTTCTACGCCTACTTCGCACGAACCGGGGGCGTTCCCCGAAAACTGCTGCAGCGACTTTGGCGCGAACTCCACACCTGACCATCTGCTCATGGTCGGCGGGCCAATCACCGACACTGCGCAACCCGTCCCGGACCAGCCGCCGCCGCTGTGGGACAGGCCCAATGGACGCCCCGTAACCCCAGTTCCACGTACGGAACCGGACTAGAATTGGCCCGTTCGGGCGCTTCGATTCGTCGCCGACCACCCTGGTCATCAATAGAAAGTCCTCAATGACACCCCCTTCTGACCACCCGGTTCCGGCCCAGGTCTCCCTGAAGCAGGACTCAAGCCTGGACCAGGCTCCCCTGGTCCGCTGGCTGCTCGCCAACCAGGTGGCCCCCGCCGGCCCGGAGGCCAAGGAAGACCATAAACCCAACGCCTGGTGGAAGGTCATGTGCCTGACCGGAGTCGACTACTTCTCCACCTTGTCCTACCTGCCCGGCATCGCCGCCCTGGCTGCCGGTGCCCTCTCCCCACTGGCCACGTTGCTGATTGTGGCCCTGACGTTGCTGGGGATGCTTCCCATGTACCGCAGGGTCGCGCAGGAAAGCCCCCAGGGGCAAGGATCGGTGGCAATGTTGGAGAAGCTGCTGCCGTTCTGGCGCGGCAAGTTCTTCGTCCTGCTGCTCCTGGGCTTCGTCGCAACCTCCTGGATCATCACGATCACCCTCTCCGGCGCTGACGCGACCGTCCACCTGCTCGAGAACCCGCTCTTCCCCGAGGCCCTCAAGGGCAGCGCCGTCATCATCACCGTGATCCTGCTTCTGATCCTCGGCGGGGTGTTCCTGCTCGGCTTCAACGAAGCTGTAGGTGTGGCGATCCCCCTGGTGGCCATCTACCTGCTCCTCAATGCAGCCGTTGTGGTGGCTGGGTTCCTCCACCTGGCCGCGGATCCGTCGCTGGTCAGCGGCTGGACCGACCGGCTGTTCTCCAGCGGCGGCGGCCCGATCGGGCTGGTCAGCCCTGCCATCATCGCCTTCCCGCTGCTGGTCCTGGGCCTGTCCGGCTTCGAAACCGGCGTCTCCATGATGCCGCTGATCAAGGCCACGGGACGCACACCCGAGGAAGCGATGGCCTCCCGGGTCAAAAACACCCGCAAGCTGCTCACCACGGCCGCCCTCATCATGAGCGTCTACCTCATGTCCACCAGCTTCATCACCACGGTCATGATCCCCGCCAAGGAATTCGAGGAGGGTGGACAGGCCAACGGACGCGCCCTCGCGTTCCTCGCCCACGACCTGTTCGGAGCCGGGTTCGGTACCGTCTACGACATCTCCAGCGCCCTGATCCTCTGGTTCGCCGGCGCGTCCGCCATGGCAGGGCTGATCAACATCGTGCCGCGGTACCTGCCCGCCTACGGAATGGCACCGGAATGGGCCCGCGCGGTCCGCCCCGTGGTGTTGGTCTACACCGTCCTGAGCATCGGCATCACCATCGCGTTCCGCGCTGACGTGAACGCCCAGGCCGGCGCGTACGCCACCGGGATCCTGGCCATGATGGTCTCGGGGGCGGTCGCCGTCACGGTCTCGGCCCTCCGGCGCCGGAGCAGGGCCGGGGCCGTCGGCTTCGGCATCCTGACCCTGATCCTGCTGTACGCCCTGGGCGACAACGTCCTCGAAAAACCGGACGGGATCGTCATCTCGGCGTTCTTCATCGCCGGGATCATCGCGGTCTCGCTCATCTCGCGGGTCACCCGCTCCACCGAACTGCGCGTGGACACCATTGAATTCGATGAGGCCGCCCGCCAGTTCATCACAGACTCGATTGCCTTCGACGGCGAGCTGCACATCATCGCCAACAAGAAGCAAAGCGGTGACAAGGCTGAGTACGCCGAGAAGGAGTACGAACAGCGGGGGCTGAACCCGGTTCCGGGCCCAGCCGACGTTATCTTTCTCGAGGTCGAGATCTCCGACCCGTCGGACTTCACGCACACGCTCCGGGTCGAAGGTCTTGAAGTCGAGGGCTACCGGGTGCTTAGGGTGAAATCCCCGGCCGTGCCGAATGCCATCGCGGCGGTCCTGCTGGCGATGCGGAACTCCACCGGCGTGAAGCCGCAGTGCTATTTCGAGTGGTCCGAGGGAAGCCCGGTGGCGCACCTGATGCGTTATCTTTTCCTCGGGCAGGGTGACACCCCGCCGCTGGTGCGGGAGATCCTCCGCGAGATTGAACCCGACCAGGCGGCAAGGCCAGGCATTCACGTCGGCTGACGAGCGCTGCGCGGAAGCCAAGCAGGCGTCGGCAGGATTGAACGTGAAGGGGGTGCTCCGGCGTCCCCTACCGGCCGCCGAACGTGGTCAGCTACCTTCAGTGCCGCCCCGACAACCGCTCCTGTCCGGGGCGCCCCAGGGAAGGGAACTTAGGAACGGCCTGCCCCGAACCGGGACGCCGAGCTGCCACCGCAGGGCCCGGATCCGCACTTTATTACGCCCGCCACCCCGGGTGCAGCGCGAGGTTCAGGGAACGGCAAGAAAGCCAAGGTATCCTCCCCACATGACCACCCGCTTCCAGGCTGCTGTTCCGCGCGCCGCGGCACATGCAAGCAGCTTCGGCCACCTCCTGCCGAACACCCCCGGAGGCCCGGCCCGGCGGGGCAGGACAAGCGCCCACTTCGCGGCGTTGGGGGGATCCTAGGGGTGAACCAGCACGCACCCCGGCACATGAACCAGGACGGGAAAGGACCCGCCCGCAGGACCATCCTCCTGGCAGCCGTGCTGACGTTGTCGGCCGCCGTGCCCGACCTGCAGCCGCAACCAGGGCACCCTTCCGCGGCACAGGACACGTCCGCGGACACCGCCAACGGTCCGGCGGACGGCTCCGCGCCGCTGTCGCATACCGGCTCCGACGGCGACGGGCCGGCATCCAGGACGCCTGCAGGCACCGTGCCCGCCCGGGCACAGATCATCGACACCTATGCGAAGCGCCAGGCCCACTACTGGGGCCTGGAGGCACCCGGCGTACTGACGCGGCTGCCGCCCGGATCACAGGGCATCGCCCTCACCTTCGACTTTTGCGGCGGTCCCGGCGGCAGCGGTTACGATCAGGTGCTGATTGATACCCTGCGCCAACGGCACGTCCCGGCAACGCTGTTCCTGAATTCGCGGTGGATCACAGCCAACCCGGCCACGGCCCGTCAGCTGGCAGCGGATCCGCTCTTTGAGATCGCCAACCACGGGACGTCCCATAAGCCGTTGTCCACCGCCGGCAACACGGCCTACGGCATCCCGGGCACCAGGAACGCGGGGGAAGTCTATGACGAGGTCATACCCAACGACGGCGTCCTGGCCGGCATCACCGGTAAGCGTCCCCGGTACTTCCGCCCGGGCACCGCGTACATGGATGACATCGCCGTGGACATCCTGAATACCTTGGGCGTGAAGCCGGCAGGCTTCAGCATCAATGGCGACGGCGGCGCCACCTATCCCGCCGCCGTCGTCGCCAAAGAAGTGGGAAAGGCCCGGGCCGGAGACGTGGTCATCTGCCATGGAAACCACCCCAGCGGCGGAACGGCGGAAGGCGTGAAGCAGGCGGTGGACAAGCTGCTGGCAGCAGGAATCTCCTTCACCCATCTGCCCTGAGCATGCCTCCGGAGCTCCGCCGGCCGGGTAGGTGCTGATCCATACGTTAGCGAACGCAGGACCCCGTCGATGCGCGATGGCGGGCGCCACCATCCGGGTTTCGCCGGGAACTAATCCGGCCTGCCCACCACCACCTGGGCCGGGCTGTGGGTGACGTAGCCGTTGGCCCAGGAGAACAGCGCCCTGACTTTCTGCTGGAATCCGGGCAGCAGGGCCAGGTGGACCGCCAGCCAGGACACGAACGCCAGTGGGCCCTGCAGTTGCAGGCGGCGGCGCCCCAGCTCCGCGACCGCTGCGCCGCGTCCCACCATGGCCATATACCCCTTGTCCCAGTACCGGAAAGGCTGGCGCACACCGCCGGTAAGGTCTGCATAGATATTGCGGGCCGCCCACTTGCCTGATTGCTGCGCAACCGACCCGAGCTGCGGCAGTTTGTTTCCAGTAGCATCGGTGATGTTGGCGGAGTCTCCCAGCACGTAAACGCCGTCAAAATCAGGGACTGTCAGATCGGCCTGCACGTCCACCCTGCCGCCCTTGCCCTGTTTCAGGCCGGACCCGGTAATGATCCGGCCGGCCTGGAGGCCACCGGCCCACACCACCACCCGGCCGGGAATAACGGTGCCGTCCTTGAGGGTCACGCCGTCCGGGCGGACCTCACCAACAGGCTGGCCCATGTGCAGCTGTACGCCCAGCTTGGTCAGGCGGTCCCGCGCATACGCCTGCGACTTTTCGGAGAACGCGGCAAGGACGTTCGGAACCATATCCACCAGGTGGACATGGCACCGGGCAGCCAGCCCCGGCGAGAAGTATTTTGGCACGATGTATTTGACGTTCTCCGCCAAGGCGCCTGCAGTTTCCACACCAGTGGGACCCCCGCCCACCACGACCACGTCGGCTTCCGCCCCGGGCTCGCGGTCAGCTTCGTCCAAAACAGCAGTGATCGCGGCGCTCAGGCGCGTTGCGTCCGCCACCGAGTACAGCGGGTAGGCGTGCTCTTCGGCGCCCGGGGTGTTGAAGAAGTTCGGTACGGCCCCGGTGGCGATGACCAGGATCCTGGCCCGGTAGCTGGAGCCGTCTGCGGTGGTGACGGTGCGGTTGGCCGCATCGATAGACGTCACCTCCGCGGTGAGGACGCGGACATTGTTGACCTTGCGGAACTCCGACCTGAGCGGCCGGGTGACCGCCGAGACGCCAATCTGGGATGCAGCCACCTGGTACAGGAGCGGCTGGAACTGCTGGTAATTGTTGGCATCGAGCAACAGCACCCGGACGCCCTTGCGGCCCAACTCCTCAGCCGCCGTCTTTCCGGCGAATCCGCCGCCAACCACGATGACCTGGTATGAATCGTCCATTCGTGCAACTTACCCCTCCGGGCCGATGAGTAACAGAGTGCCGAGGCCACTGGCAGGGCGGCCGGCGTCCGGCGCCCGCCGGGACCGGACGCCGGCGGGAGCACGGCACCTAAGATGGCGGCATGGAAGACGAAGCCCTGGCGGACATTGCGGACAGGCTGTACGGCGGGACGCTGGACGACTTCATAGCGGCCAGGACCGCCGCTGCGAAGGACGCCGGGCGGCAGGACAAGGAACTGGGGGCAGCGGTCCGCGCCCTGCCGAAACCATCCGTCGCCGCGTGGGCGCTCAACATGCTGGCACGGCACCGGCCGGACGTGCTGGCCGCGCTTCGCGGACTTGGCGAGCGCATGCGGGCAGCGCAGAACTCGCTGGATGCGCCCGCCCTGCGCGAACTGGGCCGGGAGCGCCGCACCATGCTGGCTGACGCCGTCGACGCTGCCCGGTCTGTGGCCCAGGAGCAGGGCCGCTCCATCAGCGACGCGATGGCCGCCGACGTTGAGGAGACCCTGCGGGCACTGACGGCAGACGAGCGTGCGGCGGCTGCGGTGGGCAGCGGCCGGCTGCTGAAAGTCCTGTCAGCCGACGGCATCAACGACGTCGACCTGGACGGGGCGGTGGCCCTCCCCGGGCTGCTCCCGGCCGCGCCGGCCACCGCCCGCGCAAGTGCTCCCCCGGCTCCAAAGACGAAAACGGAGGCGCAGGCAGCGGGGCCAAAGGCAACAGCGGCAAAGACACGCATGACGGCGGAGCACCACACCCAGCCAAAGCCCGCCAAGCCCCGGCTTGAGGCAGTGCGGCAGACTCCCCGGCCGGCCTCGCCGCCGGCGCTGGAAAGGGCCAGGGCCGCGCTGGCCGAGGCCCAGGCCGCTGAAGAGGAGGCCTCCCGGCTCGCGGGCGAGCTGCAGGACCGGGAGGAGCAGACACGTGCGGAAATCGCGTTACTGCAGCAGGAAACGGCTGAGCTTCGAAACCGGCTCAAGGCCGCCGAGGAAAGCCTGGACCGTTCCCGGAAGCGGCTCGCCGCCACCACCGCAGAAGCGAAACAGGCGGTCCGGGCGGCCGACAAAGCCAGCCGCACGGCCATGCTGGCACAGGAACGCGTACTCCGCCTGGCCAGCACCTGAGGGGCGCCAACTACTTGGCATGCCCTCTCGCCCCGGGCATCGGCGGGACCTACTGTGGAGCTATGGACGCCGCAGCAGCACACGCCTTTGCGATCCCGCCGGTATCGGTTCACCGTCCCACCACGGCCGTGGAAGACGCCGTCACCCTCGCGGCCGGCGTCTGGCTCCTCACGGGGACCTACGTTGACGGCTGGGCGCACAACAACCTCCGCGGCCTGGAGACGTTCTTCACACCGTGGCACGCGATCCTCTACTCAGGCTTCGCCGCCTGCGCCCTCTGGATCGGCGCCTTGACCTGGCGCCGGCACGCCCCGGGGACGAGGTGGCGGGAAGCAGTCCCTGCCGGCTATGGGGCAGCCTCCGCCGGCGTACTCCTCTTCCTTGCTTCCGGGCTGGGCGACTTCGCCTGGCATTCGGTGTTCGGCATTGAGCAGAACATCAGCGCCCTGTTCAGCCCGTCCCACCTGGGTCTGGCTACCGGCGGCTTCCTCATTCTTGGTGCACCTTTCTCGGCAGCGTGGCACTCACCTGCCCGGCCGTGGGCCCGGCTGGTGCCGGCGTTCGTGAGCGCGATGCTCGCCGGCATGGTTGCAGCTTTCATCCTGCAGGAGTTTGCGGTCTTCTCCCGCCATGGCCTCATCCAGACGTACTCCGGCCCCGCCGGGACCCAGCCGGCGGTGACGGGTCCAACGTCGTCGAGCATCATGGTCTCCTTGGCGACATTCCTGGTCTCGACGTTCGTGCTCTTCGTTCCCATCCTGTTGTTGTCGCTGCGGTGGCGGCTGCCGGCCCTGGTGCCGGCGGCGATGGTGCTTGTCCCCTCCGCAGCCCTGCAGATCATGGTGGCCCTGCGGGATGCCTGGCTGTTGCCGGCTGCCCTGGCCGGTTCACTCCTGGTAGGAGTGGTGTGGGCGGTGGCGCGGCCGGTCCCGGACAGTCCCGCGCGGCTCCTGACCGCGGCAGGCCTCTCACCTGTCGTCTTCTGGGCCCCCTATTTCGCTACTGTGGCGCTTCACGACCGGGCGCTCAGCTTCCCGCCCGAGATATGGAGCGGAACCCTCACATGGAGCGGGCTGGCAATGCTGTCCGTGGCCGCACTCGTGCTGAAGGTGCGGGCCACCGGCGCCGCAGTCCCGGATCCACGGGCCCTTTAGCCCGCCAGGTGCGCGGCCTGGCTTCAGCCGGGTTGGCAAATCCCAACAACACGCGGCGCTGCTTCCGGTGAATGTCAGACCCCGGTTGCACACTGGATTTATGGAAAACCAAGCCGTACAGGAATTTCACGTAACGTACTTCGACGCCGACTGCGGCCGGGCCCGCTCCGAGTATTTTGACACCCTCGAAGAGGCCGAGCGCTTCGCCTCCCGGCACTGCCACGGCGAAGACAGCTGGGCCGTGGTGGACGCCGTCACCGTGGAGCACGTCCGAATCGCCGCCTGACCGGTTCAGCCAAAAACCCCGCGGTCCACGGCCCAGGCCAGCCGCGGCCCAGCTCCGCCAACCAGGGTGCAAACCAGGCAGGACAGCCACGCCGGTCACGGGCGCCAGCCTCGCATTAAAGCCGTCAGCCCGCGCTGCCTGGCGGTTGCCGGCAGCACGGGCTGACGTTGGTTCGGCGGAGGTCCCCGGCCGGTTGGGCCGGCACCGCCGGTCGCGGGTTACGCGAAGTCGGAGACCGCGGGATCGGGTCCGATGCGGCCCTCGCCGCCGGCGGTGCGGTCCAGGTTGTTGATGGCTTCAACGTCCCCGGCGTCCAGGGAAACCTCGAGTGCCGCGAAGTTCTCCTTGATGCGGGACTCAGTCACGGACTTGGGGATGACCACGTTGCCGATGGCCAGGTGCCACGCAATGACCACCTGGGCGGGAGTCGCCTGGTGCTTGGCAGCGATCGACGCAACAACGGGGTCCTGCAGCAGTTCCCCGCCCTGGCCCAACGGGGACCATGCCTGGGTCAGGATGCCTTTTTCTGCTCCAAATTCCCGCAGTTCACGCTGGCTGAAGTAGGGGTGCAGTTCGATCTGGTGGATGGCCGGAACCACTCCGGTTTCATCGATCAGGCGCTGCAGGCCCTCGGCGGTGAAGTTGGAGACACCGATGGACTTGACCCGGCCGCGCTTCTGGAGTTCGATCAGCGCCTTCCACGTGTCCACGTATTTGTCCTGCTTGGGCTGCATCCAGTGGATCAGGTAGAGGTCCAGCGTTTCGAGGCCAAGCCGGTCCATGGATTCCTCGAAGGCGGCGAGGGTGGATTCGTACCCCTGGTCCGCGTTCCACAGCTTGGTGGTGATGAAGATCTGTTCCGGTGACAGGCCGGAGCCGGCGATTGCACGGCCAACGCCTGCCTCGTTGCCGTAGATCTTCGCCGTGTCGATGTGCCGGAAGCCGGCTTCGAAGGCCTGGCGGACAACCTTTTCAGCCACGCCGTCCTCAACCTGCCACACACCATAGCCGAGCTGGGGGATCGTGTTTCCGTCGTTGAAAGTCAAGGTAGGTGAAGAAGTCATTTCTTCATCCTGCCAAACGTCCCCCGCTTCAGGCTCCCGTTTGGTTCAATGTCAGCCACACGCGTAACCGCGATATTTACGTCCCAAACCGGGAATATTTGCGCGGCACCGGTCCAGCTACTCCCCGCGAAGCTGCCTCTCGGCGTCGTTCACCTGCTGGAACACCGCCTCAGCCCGGCGCCGGACCGACACCGCACCAACCGGTACCGGCCCCACGGCGAGCCGCAGCATTGCCGCCGCCTCAGCCGTGGTCGCCAGCGAATTGCCCGCCTTGGAGAGGGACCTGTGGACGTCCGCAAGGCCGGCCGGGATGTCCAGGCCGTCACTGGGCGCACGCCGCTGCGCTTCCATGCATACCGTCCGGACACGCTGCAGGAGGCCGGCCAGTTCGTTGGCGATATCCACCAGTTCCCCGTACAGCTGGTCGTCCTCCACCCCTTCGAGCACCTGGTGGAAGCGGTCAAGTCCCCGCTGGAAGCGGTCGTGCGCGCGGCGCCACAACCCCTTGCCCAGTTCAACATCATCCTTGCGCCCCTGCCGTGCGGCGCTGAAAAAGCCCAAGCGGAGCCTACAGGTACTGCCCGGGACCGTGGTCCGGTTCGTCACGCTGGTTGGGCCGTGCCTGCGCCCCCGGCCGTGCTCCGGCCGGGGCGCGCTGCGGCTCGCCGTTTTCGCCGATGACGACGCCGGGCGCAATCATGGTGCCTGGCGGCAGCTGACGCAGCTGCAGCTGCGCGGCGGCGTGTTCGCGGGCGGCGTTCTGCGCCGCGATGGCGGTCTGGATCCCGTGGAACAAGCCCTCAAGCCAACCCACCAACTGCGCCTGGGCGATCCGGAGCTCGGCGTCGGAGGGCGTGGCGTCGTCCGAGAAGGGCAGGTTGATCCTGTCCAGTTCTGCCACCAGCTCCGGCGCAAGCCCGTCCTCCAGCTCCTTGATGGAGCGGGCGTGGATGGCGGCCAGCCGGCCCCGCGCAGCGTCGTCAAGCGGCGCGGACTTCACCTCTTCGAGAAGCTGGCGGATCATGGTGCCGATCCGCATCACCTTGGCAGGCTCGTCCACCAGATCCTGCAGGCTGCTGCCCCTGGGCTTGCCGTCCGCGGCGGACGGAATCTGCACGGGGTCCTGGGTGTCGTCAACGGGAGTGCCTTCTACCGGGAGGTCCTCAGCTGCCTGAGTGTCGTTGGGATCGCTCATGCGTTCATACTCTCACGGCCCATCCGCCCGGAGTCCACCCGTGAACGCCTGTGGCGGGCTTGTCCGCTGCCGGCTCAATCAGCAGGCCCAATCAGCAGCACCTGCCCTGCGGGTTGTTGTCCTGGCGGTCCGTACGGTCCCGCCAAAACTCGCGTTCGCTGAGGGGCTCCTCCTGGTGCCCGGCTGCCCTGTGGTGCTCGAGGTACTTGGTGTAGGCGTCCGCGCCCATGACGCCGCCCAGGTAGCGGGCGAACCCGCGGAAGCCATTGGCCACCAAAGCCACACCGGTGCCCATCAGTGCCTGGCCCGTTCAAGCCGTGCGTCTGCGGGCACCCTGTCCCACTCGGCTGCCAACTCACGTTCGGCCGTCGTCGGCACCAGTCCGGCGGGGGCGAAGACGCGCGAGGGAACCGCCGGGTCCTCGTTGTCCGTGGTGGCAGTGCCGGCCGCCCTGTCACGGAATGCCTTGACCGTGGCCAGCACCGCCGTGGCAATCACGATGATGCTCAGCACCACGAAGATCACGGACAGCCAGCCCTGGATGGCCGTGTTGCGGACCACAGCTTCCATGGCGGCCCCGGTCTTGGCGGTACCGAACTCGGTCTTGCCGTCCGCCAGCGCCTTGCTGAAGGCGGCGTTGTTCGCGAAGTACCCCACGGCAGGGACGGGCGAGAAGATCTTCAGGTAGCTGGCGGTGATGGTGACCACGGCGGCGAAGGCCAGCGGCAGGGCAACGATCCACAGGTACTTGAAGGTGCCGCGCTTGGCGACGATGGCCAGGCATACAGCCAGCGCGATGGCGGCCAGGAGCTGGTTGGCGATGCCGAACAGCGGGAACAGGGTGTTGATGCCGCCCAGCGGATCGGTCACGCCCATCAGCAGCACGGCACCCCAGGCAGCCACCATGATGGCCGTGCAGAGCCAGGCCCCGGGCCGCCAGGAGGCTTCCTTGAACTTGGGGACGAAGTTGCCGATCGAGTCCTGCAGCATGAAACGTGCAACGCGGGTGCCGGCATCCACGGCGGTGAGGATGAAGAGCGCCTCGAACATGATGGCGAAGTGGTACCAGAACGCCATCATGGCCGTCCCGCCGATGAACTGCTGCATGATGTGCGCCAGCCCGACGGCCAGCGTGGGTGCGCCGCCGGTGCGGGAGACGATGCTCTGCTCCCCAACGTTGGCGGCGGTTTCGCTGAGCAGGCCGGGGGTGATGTTGACGCCGCTCAGGCCCAGGCCGTTGACCCAGGTGGCTGCCGTTTCCACGGTGCCGCCCGTCAGCGCCGTGGGGGCATTCATGGCGAAGTAGAGGCCGCGGTCGATCGAGATGGCTGCTACCAGCGCCATGATGGCCACGAAGGATTCCATCAGCATGCCGCCGTAGCCGATGTACCGGGTCTGCCGTTCCTTCTCCACCAGTTTGGGGGTGGTGCCGGACGAGATCAGGGCGTGGAAACCGGACAGCGCACCACAGGCGATGGTCACGAACAGGAAGGGGAACAGTGCGCCGGAGAACACGGGCCCGTTCTCGCGGCCGGCGAATTCGCTGAAGGCCGGGACGGTGATTTCGGGCCGGACCACGATGATGGCCAGCGCGAGCATCACGATCACGCCGATCTTCATGAAGGTGGAGAGGTAGTCGCGCGGAGCCAGGAGCAGCCATACGGGCAGGATCGCAGCAATGAAGCCGTAAACGATCAGGCCCCAGGCGATGGTGACCTTGTCCAGGTGGAACACGGTGGCGCCCCATTGGGTCTGCGCCACCAGGCCGCCGCCGATGATGGCCGCCATCAGGAGGACGAAGCCGATGATCGAGACCTCCATGACCTTGCCGGGGCGCAGGTAACGGAGGTAGACACCCATGAACAGGGCGATGGGGATGGTCATGCCCACCGAGAACACGCCCCACGGGCTTTCGCCCAGGGCATTAACGACGACGAGCGCCAGGATGGCCACGATGATCACCATGATGAGCAGGGTGGCGATGAGGGCGGCCGTGCCGCCGATGACGCCAAGTTCCTCGCGGGCCATCTGGCCCAGCGACCGGCCGCCGCGGCGCATGGAGAAGAACATGACCAGGTAGTCCTGGACGGCCCCGGCAAGGACGACGCCGAGGATGATCCAGATGGTGCCGGGCAGGTAGCCCATCTGCGCCGCGATGACCGGCCCCACCAGCGGGCCGGCGCCGGCAATGGCGGCGAAGTGGTGGCCGAACAGGACGTTGCGGTCGGTGCGGACGTAGTCCTTGCCGTCTGCCTTGTATTCGGCAGGGGTGGCGCGCCGGTCGTCAGGCTTGGTGATGTAGCGCTCGATCACCTTCGAGTAGAAGCGGTACCCGATGAGGTAGGTGCAGACGGAGGCAAAGACGAACCAGATGGCGTTGACGGTTTCCCCGCGGACGATCGCCAGCATGAACCAGGCCACCCCGCCGAGGAGGGCGATTGCTGCCCAGAGCGCGATCTTGCCTGGCGTCCACCTCCGGTCTTCGGCGTCGAGCCGTGCCTCGTCCACAGCGGGCGGGGGAAGATTCGGGTCAGTCGCCAACCCGCCCTCCGCCCGGGATCCGTTGTTCCGCTGGTCAGGCATTCCGGCCATGTCTCCTCCTTGAGAGTTTTCCCTCGTTTGCTACTGGGCACCCTACCAACGCCGATCCTGCCAAAAGGGTCCGACGGCGGCGCGGCGCCGGCCTGTGCGGCGAGCGGCGGCAGTCCGGCGCTGAATGAGCGGTGACGGACGTACGACGGCGGGCTGCGGCAAAAGCGAAGGCTCCCGTCCGGATTCCGGACGGGAGCCTTCGCCCTTCGCATGGCGGCAGGGACGGTCAGGCGTGGGCGTAGGTGAGGCAGTCGGCGTTGTCGGCTCCCGGCCCGACGTGCACCTCCGGGGCGTTGCACATCAGGTGGTCGTTGTGGACGCACTCGGCCCGCTGGCAGGCTCCCACGTCGGCGAGGACCTTGGGCAGGCCGCCGTGGATGCCGGTCTCGATGAACGTGGCACAGGATGCGTGGTCCTGGCTTCCCCCCACGGTGATGGCATGGGCGGTGCAGCCTTCATGGTCGTTGAATGAACAACGGGTGACACTGCAGTCGGCAACATGGGTCGTCATGAAGTTCCTCCGTAAGTTCCACCGCCCGGGCGGGCGGCTCGTGCACCTACGGTAGGCCTGATCCCGGTGATCAAAAAGACCCAATACTTTGACCTAATGCCCCTCCACCAGGCTGCGCCTGGACAGGGGCAGCCCGGACCGGGTGAAGGCCCAGGCGAGCGCTGCCGCCGTCAAGGGCACTGCCACCAGCAGCGCGGACAGGTGCAGCCAGGGAACCTCGAGGGCTGTCCGCATGTCCGTGGAAAGGACCAGCAGGACCGCGGGCACCGTTCCTGCCAACGTCCCCAGAACGGCTCCAACGCAGCTGGTGAACAGTCCCTGCGCCCCGGCAAGGGCCTTGCGCAGCCTTGGCGAGGCCCCGACGCCGGCGAGGACCGCATGGTCCTTCCGTGCATCAGCCATGGAGAGTCCGGTCGTAATGCCCGCCGCGCTGAAGGTGATCAGCGCAGCCGCGGCCACGATGGACCAGGTGATCCACTGGCTTACCTGCGAAACGCCCGGTTCCGCCTGGAAAGTCATGCCCGGCTGCCCGTAGACGGCGGCGGCCGCAGCGGAGGCCGCATCTGCCTCAGCCTCGGAGGGGTAGGCAGAGAGCTGCACGAGCAGTCCGGCCGGGGCCGCGCGGAGGTCCAGGCGTTCGGCGGTTTCCGGCGAGACAACGCCGTAATAGGGCACCGGGACAGCCGGTTCAAGCACTGCCGCGGCAAGGGAGTCGCTCCTGACGGTTGAGGGGACGGTGCCCGGCCCCGAGGATGCCGGCTCTTGGGTCCGTACGTCCTTTCCCTCGAGCAGTACCCTTCCAGCACTGACGAACACCGGGTTCGTCACCACCATCCCGCCGGCGTCCAGCACCGCCGTTGCCTCGGCGGTGGCGCTGCGGCCCAGCGCCGCCCGGATCTCCTCGCCGCCGCCCACCAGGATGGCCCGGCCGGACGGTTGTTCGCTGACCATGGAACCGCGGCACCGCCAGTCGCCCGGGTCCAACACCCTTCCCTTGGGAGTCCTCGGGCATTCATTTGCCTGCGGCCTGGCAAGCGAAAACAGCAGGCAGTTTGACGTATCCGTGCGCGCCGGCAATCCGGGATCAGCCGGGCCCTCGGGGCAGTTGCGCAGGCTCTCCGGCGCCGTGATCACGTGCGTCGATTCGACGGTGCCCAGGGCATCTGCCACCGCAGAGGAGAGCTTATGGACATCCACCCGGACGGGCGGCTTCCTGCTGCCATCGGCCGACGCCGGCGGATCCACCACCAGCGGCAGGTACGCCTGGTTTTCCAGGGCGCCCCAGTAATGTGTTTCCCGCATCCCCGCCTGCTGGCTGGCAGAGAGCACCAGGGCGGCGCTTGCCAGGGTGGCGGCGGCGAGTACCGCGGCCACGGCGGGAACGCTGCGCCCGCGGTTCCGGGCCGAATCCCGGGCCGCCATCCGGAGGGACAGCGGCATCCACTGGCTGCGGGAGGTCAGGCGGAGGACCAGCCAGCCGGTCAGCAGCACCAGGGCAACAACCGCCAGCACGGCGCCGAGGATGAGCACCGTGACCACCAGCGGCAGTTGCTCCGCCAGCCGGTCAGGATCGTTGGTGGACCGTCCCAGCAGCCAGCCCGCCGCCAGCAGCCCGGCAGCGGGCACCAGCGCCACGGTGCCGGCCACGGTTGCCCGCCGCGTCTTCGCCGAGGGGGCCCGGCCGGCTTTGAGGGCACCCAGCACAGCCTGCCGGGACACCTGCCGCGCAGGCACCATCGCCGCGATGGTGCAGGATGCCAGTCCCATGGCCATGGCGGCGAGTGTCAGCAGGAAATCCGGATGCAGCCCTGCCAGCCGTGCCGAGCCGTGCAACCGGACCACGTGGACGACGACGGCAGCGGCTCCCAGCCCCACCGCGGCTCCGGCGGCAACGGCAACGCCGCCCAGCCAGAGTCCACCCGCGGTGACAACAGCGCGGATGGCGGGGCCTTCCGCACCCGAGGATGCCAGCAGTGCCAGCTCACGCACCTGCTGCCTGGCGCCCACGGCGAAGGCAGCACCGGCCAGCAGGCCCACCTCCAGCAGCGCCAGGGCGCCGATCAGGCCGAACCCGGCGTAGACGGCCACCGCTTCCGTGGAATCATCCCGGGGCACGGAACCGGCAACGGTCCGTTCCTCCCGGGACGGCGGGTCCAGCACCACGCTGCGGGACAGCACGCCCACGCCTTTACTGTTGGCTTCCATGACCTGCGGCCAGGTGACCGGCTCCGGACCCACCAGGTAGTAGGACACGGACTGGCGGGTCTGCGGTCCCTTGGCAAGG
The DNA here is from genome assembly GCF_019977375.1 of Arthrobacter sp. NicSoilB11. Classification (NCBI taxonomy): domain Bacteria; kingdom Bacillati; phylum Actinomycetota; class Actinomycetes; order Micrococcales; family Micrococcaceae; genus Arthrobacter; species Arthrobacter sp. NicSoilB11. The sequence continues at coordinate 763,749 of NZ_AP024657.1, read as the reverse complement.
TCAGAGGGTACCTGTCCTGCCTGCAGGTACAGGAAGCTGGTGCCGTCCGGGAGGCCGGCATCGCGAATGGTGCCCACCGGCACGAAGGTGCCTGCCGACGTCGTAAATTCCTGTCCGAAAGTGAGGTGGAAGCGCGTCATCAGCCCGGGCGACGCCAGCACCTCCGTGCCGTCGCGCGGGGGCCGGCCCGCCAGGAGGCTGAACTTTCCGGTGAAGGCCGGATTGAGGGCATCCACTTCGCGGCCCTGCAGCGAAACAAGTGCTTCCCCCACGCCGGTGGTCAGCTGGAGCAGGCGTTGCGGCAGCACATCGTAGCCCGCGGGAATGGCGTCAAGCGGGTCGGTCCGCCGGAATTCAGGATCGAACCGGCCGGTGCTGGAGGCGACCACACCGTCATTGAGCGGGTCCTGGAGGGAGTCCGCGCTGGGAACGGGCAGGACGCTGAACCTGGCCTGGGTGTTTCCCAGTTCGTAGGTGACGATTTCACCCGGCGTCCGCTGTGAGCTCTGGTAGAGGGTGGCGGCACCCGTCATCCCGGCCACGGGCAGCATGATGAGCAGGATGATGAGGAGGGACCGCCCCTTGTGGCGGGTGATGTCCCGGCGCGCCAGCCGCAGGGCAACCCGAAGGCTGCTCCGGCGGCTTGTGGGCGCCGGAGCAAGGTCCACCGGCATCAGAGACCGGCCTGGGTGAGCAGCATGGTGGGATCGTGCATGGCGGCGGCCTGGTCGATGATCCGCCCGTCCCGAAGGAAAACCACGCGGTCCGCCCAGGCGGCGTGCCTGGCTTCGTGGGTGACGAGCATGACGGCCGCTCCGGCGTCGGCACGGGCCCGCAGGACCTCCATGACCCCTTGGCCCGTTGTCGAATCCAATGCACCTGTAGGTTCATCGGCCAGGATCAGCCGCCGCTGGCCCACGATGGCCCTGGCGATCGCGACGCGCTGCTGCTGGCCGCCGGACATCTGGTCCATGAACCGGTCCGCCAGTTCGGGAATCCCCACTTGCCGCAGCGCATCGGCGGCCTGCCGGTGCGCTTTCCTGGTGGAAGTTCCGTCCAGTTCCAGCGGCAGCGCCACGTTCTCCGCGGCGGTCAGCGTGGGAACCAGGTTGAAGTCCTGGAAGACGTAGCCCACGGCCCGGCGGCGCAGCCGGGCCAGTTCGTTCAGGCCCAGCCCGGCCAGCGGCGTGGACTCAACGTAGACAGCGCCCGACGTCGGCCGGTCCAGTCCGCCGGCAATGGCCAGAAGGGAGGACTTGCCGGAGCCCGACGGGCCCATGACCGCGACGAACTCCCCAGCTGAAATGGTGAGGTCAACGTCGCGGAGGGCGGCGACCGCCGTCGCGCCGTGCCCGAAAGTCCTTCCCACCCTGGCGAGTTCAAGGACCTGCTGCGGCCCCTGCACGCTCACCGGCGGATGTCCGCGTTGAGCGGGGTGTCTTCCGTGGCCCCGTTGGAGGATTTCCGGGCTCCAATTGCCGCCGTGGCCTGCGCCTGCTGGACCATCCTGGCCTCGCAAAGGTCCAGCCAGCGGACTTCCGCTTCGGTCTGGAAGATCAGTGAATCGAGCACCAACAGCCAGGCAGTATCCGTGGCCCGCTGGTTTGCCGCCGTATCGCGGCGCGCCCTGGTGTAGTCCTGCAGGGCGCGGATGGACGCCACGCGCTGGGCCTGGATGATGGCCTGGACATCGACCCCGGGCAGGGTAACGGCGAGCGCAAGCTTGATGGCGAGCTCGTTGCGTGGTGGGCTGTTCCGCTCCACGGGGGCGGCAAACCAGTTCCGCACCTCGTCCTTGCCGGCAGGGGTGATGCTGTACACCACGTGCCCTTCGCCGTCGTCGCCCTCCTTGGCCACCAGGGCATCGCGCTCCAGCCGGTCAAGTGTGGTGTACACCTGCCCGATATTCAGCGGCCACGTGGCCCCGGTGCGGTTCTCGAACTCGACCCGCAGCTGGTAGCCGTAGCGCGGCTGGTCCTGCAACAGGGCAAGGAGGCTGTGGCGAATGGACATTGTGCTCCCCCGGGCTGGTTCCAACCGGTATGCACGAGCCCCCAAGACCCGTGCATACCGCGTATAGGCAGCCTAGCCCCGACTGACGCCCCGGCGCAATACCGGGTATGCAACCGGGGGTTCCTACATGACCAGGAGGACCTTGCCCACGTGGTCGCCGCTGTCGAAATAGCGGTGGGCTGCCGCTACCTGGTCCAGCGGGAAGGTCTTGGCGACCAGCGGACGGATCCGGCCGTCAGCCACCAGCGGCCACACGGCGTCCCGCACCGCAGTCATGATGGCACCCTTTTCCGCTACCGGCCGGGGCCGCAGGGCGGTGGCCACCACGGCTGCCCGCTTCTTCAGCAACAGGCCCAGGTCCAGCTCCCCCTTGGTGCCGCCTTGCAGGCCGATCACCACCAGGCGCCCGTAGTCGGCCAGGGCCTCCACGTTCTGCTTGAGGTACTTGGCCCCCACCACGTCCAGGATGACGTCCGCCCCGTAGCCATCGTTCTGCCGCCGCAGGCTCTCCGGGAAGTCCTCCTCGGCGTAGTTGATGGCGATGTCAGCACCAAGGAACGCCTTGGCGGTGCCCACCTTCTCGTCAGTGCCGGCAGTCGTGGCCACCTTGGCGCCAAAGGCCTTGGCAAGCTGGATGGCCATGGTGCCGATCCCGCCGGTGGCGCCGTGGATGAGGACGGTCTCCCCCGGCTGCAGCTGCGCCGTCATGATCAGGTTCGAATAGACCGTTGCGGCCACTTCCGGCAGCGAGGCCGCTGTGACCAGGTCCACCCCGTCCGGCACCCGCAGTACCTGCTCGGCCGGAACCGCCACCTGCTGGGCATAGCCGCCGCCGGCCAGCAGGGCCACCACCTTGTCCCCCAACGAAAATGGCTTGCTGACGCCAGGGCCAAAGCCTGCGATCCGGCCCGAAACTTCCAGCCCGGGGATCTCGGAGGCACCGGGAGGCGGCGGGTAGAAACCCCGGCGCTGCTGGACATCGGCCCGGTTCAGGCCCGCAGCCACCACGTCAATGAGCACTTCGCCCTGGCCAGGCACCGGCGCATCCACGTCCCGGACTTCCAGCACTTCCGGGCCGCCCGGTTCCGATATGTAGACGGCTTTCATGGACCTCTCCCGTTCCTGACTCAAATCCTGGCTGCAACAAGTGTGCACCGGGCACCTTCCCGCTCCTGTTTTGTTGCAGGCAAGTGCCTATGAAACACTACTAGCTGAGGAAGGTTGTCCGAGCGGCCGAAGGAGCTGGTCTTGAAAACCAGTGTGCGGTAACCCCGTACCAAGAGTTCGAATCTCTTACCTTCCGCACTGGAAACCCCTGGCAGCCGGCACCGGCCGCCAGGGGTTTTGTGTTTTGGGCGCTGCTGCCTTACCGGTCAAGCGTGACAGGGAGTTCGGGTCAGCGTCGCAGGATGGCTGCCGCGATCTCGTCTGCATCCCTGAGGGTGCGCTGGCCGCTGCGGTAGGCGGGGCTGCCCGGCTGGAGGGCTTCGGCCGCGATGGCCGTGCCCCACTGGGTGGAGGACAACTGGAGGCCCAGCACGTACAGGTTTTCCGTCACGGACCCGTTGGAGGCAAGTGGGCGGTACGGGTGGGGCTCCACGTCCAGGCCCGTGGACTCGACGGGGGCACCTTCTGCGGTCATCATGAGCCGTGGACGCACCAGCCCATCGGACAGCATCTGCTCCAGGACCGGCGAATCATTGGCCGACACCCTGTTGCCCGGCGCAAGGGCCTCCACCATGGTCCGTGCCAGGACCGGCGGACCGGCAACCCACGGCGAGGAAGCCGTGAACATCGCGGACTGCCGGTCCACGCCGAACTTGGGGTCGGGTCCAACGAAGCTGACCACCCCTGCCCTGGCCAGTGCGGCGAGCTGTTCGGCGCGCAGCGCCGGCGGCCCGCTGGCAAGGCCTTCCACGAAGGATTCAAACCAGCCGCGCAGCCCGGCGACCCATGATTCATCGGTGATGCCGCCGTCGGCCACCGCCGTTTTGAGGAGGGCCCGCCCGTGGTGCAGGGCGCCGATGGCCATCTTGACGGGGTCGTCCTCGCCGAGCGCGGACCGGCGTGCATCGTCCAGCAGGAACTCCACCACGGCGGCATCGTGCTCGCGCCGGGACGCGAAGGAGCGCCCCGCCAAGGGGGCCGCGAGGCCCGGTAGGTCCAGCCGGTGCCGCGGACCAACGTGGACGGCCAGGACGCTTTCCACGGCGTCTTCCCAGTTGGCGGCGGTGTGGGCGTGCGGCTGCAGGGCTTCCTCCAGCGCTGCCAGGAAAGCCGCCGCATCGGGGACAGCCCCCGGCTGCGAGCGCACCAGGGTTGAGTAGTACGCCCAGAGGGCATCGCGGTGCAGCAGGGGCCACAGGTCGTGGTCGAACGAGGGCCGGATTCCGGCCTTGGCCAGCCGCTCCAGGGCGGCTTCGGTGAGGTAGCGGAGCGTGATGGAGGTGGCGTAATAGCCGTTGAGGGCTGCTTTTGCACGGTAGGGGGTTCCGCGCCGGGACGCCGCGATGATCAGGGGTTCCTGGCCGGACGGTTCGTACTCCAGGCGGCTTCCCGTGGACACGAACTTTCCGCCGCGGCCTTCGGTGAGTTGCCCCATCGTGTCGAAGAAGTTCAGGCCCATCCCGCGGACCAGCACGGGTTTCCCCGCGGGAATCCGTGTCCAGTCCACGTCTGCGGGCACGGCAGGGGGAAAGTACTGCAGGCCCAGCTGCTCGGCCGCGGCGTGCAGGCCGCGCTGTTCCGGATTCAGCCGGGACGGGATGTGCCCCAGGGCGAGCACCACTGCGTTGGCGCGGAGGGCAGCCCCGGCGGCCAGGCCGACGTCGAACATTCCGTCCCCCACCGGACGCACGGACACAGCCGACGTTTCGTGGAATTCGACCGTGACGCCGTCGGGAGCTTTGGCCAGCAGCTCCTCCAGCATGCACTTCAGGTAGCGGCCGTACAGGGCGCGGCTGGGGAAGTCATTGGACCCCAGCACCGCCAGTTCCGCCCGCTCCTCACCGGTGAGGGCCGGCAGCGGATCCCGCTGCTGCCGGGCACGCCACTGGTCGAACGTGGTGCCGGCCACGGGCGCCGGCAGCGACGGTTCCTGGGGAACCAGCGTGGGGTAGAAGGATTGCGTATTCATGAGGAACAGCCGTGACTGGCCGGGCTGCCACACGTGCCCCGGGCCCGCCGGGTAGGGGTCAACCACGTCGATGTGCAGCTGTGCAGGGCCTCCGGCCGCGGCGGCGTGGGCGAGCAGCCGCTCGAGCACGCTGGTGCCACGGGGGCCGCCGCCGATAATGACGGCCCGGTTGCTCTGCGATAATTCCACGGCATCCAGCGTACGGGCTGAAAGCGGAGGATGTGCCGGACGCTTGACTTGCCAGCCTTGGGGGATGTTGTTTGGATGGGGCGCATGACCACCACAGCAGCTGATCAAGCCTCCGCTCCCGGCCCCGGCCAGGACACCTCCGGCACCGCATCCCAGGGAACTGCGCCCGTGCCCGTCGACGAGAATGTGTGGCTGGAGGACATCTACGGCGAGGAACAGCTGGCCTGGGTCAGGGAGCAGAACTCCCGGACCGAGGACCTGCTGGAGGACGCCGGGTACGCCGAACTGGAGACCAGCATCCTGGAGGTCCTGGACTCCACGGACCGGATTGCCATGGTGGGCAAGCGGGGCGAGTGGTACTACAACTTCTGGAAGGACAGCCAGAACCCCAAGGGCCTGTGGCGGCGGACCACCTGGGAGAGCTACCTCACCGGTTCCCCCGATTGGGACGTCCTGCTGGACGTGGACGAGCTGTCCCGGACCGAAGGCGAAGAGTGGGTGTTCCACGGCGCCACGTTCCTGCGCCCCGCGGCCGGAGCCCCCTACCGGCTGGCGCTGCTGGCCCTGTCCCCCGACGGCGGCGACGCGAACCGCTACCGCGAGTTCGACGTCGAGGCGCGCGGCTTCGTTGACCCCGCCCGGGGCGGGTTCGACCTGCCGACGGCGAAGGGCAACGTGTCGTGGCTGGATGCCGACACACTCCTGGTTTCCTCCACCGCGGAAGGCCTGCCCAAGACCGCGTCGTCCTACGCCCGCACAGCGGTGACCCTCAAACGCGGCGGTTCCCTGGCCGCTGCCCCGCGCCTTTTCGACGTGCCGGAGGACCACATGATGGCCGTCGCGGCGCACGATTCCACACCCGGATTTGAGCGCACCTTCGCTGTTGACTACATCGACTTCTTCAACCGGACCAACTTTGTGCTCCGGGACGGTGACTGGACGCCGATCGATGTGCCCACCGACGTCAACGTCAGCGCGCACCGGGAATGGCTGCTCTTCCGCCCGCAACAGGACTGGGTCCTCGACGGAACCACCTACCCCTCCGGCGCCCTGCTCGCCGCAAACTTCGAGGACTACCTCGCCGGGAGCCGGCAGCTCACCGTGCTGTTCACCCCCGATGACCACACATCGCTGCAGTCCTGGAGCTGGACCCGCAGCTTCCTGCTGCTGAACCTGCTCAGGGACGTTTCCTCGGAAATCCGGGTCCTGGATCCATCCAGGCCCGCCGGCACCACGGACTGCGGCTGGGCGGCCACCCTCCTTGACGCCTGCCCACCGCTGCATGACGTGAATGCCTACGCCGTGGACGACGAGGACGACGGACCAGCCGACGGCGGCGCCGGCGACGACTTCTGGCTCGTCGCCACGGGTTTCACCACCCCCACCACGCTCATGCGCGGCACCCTGGAGCACCACAGCGCCGGGACGTCCGGCGTGGTGGGCCGGCATGCGGCAATCAAGGCCTCGCCGTCGTTCTTTGCCGACACTGACTATGAAGTGGAGCAGCACTTCGCCGTGTCCGACGACGGCACCCGGGTTCCGTATTTCCAGATTGCTCCGCGGGGGCTGGCTTTGGACGGGCAGAACCCCACCCAGCTGTCCGGCTACGGCGGGTTTGAGGTTTCGCGGACGCCGTCCTACAGCGGCACGGTGGGCCGGGCATGGCTGGAGCGGCGGACCACGCTGTCCGGCGGCGACGGCGGGAAGGCGCCCCACTCCCGCGGCGGAGTGTACGTGGTGGCGAATATCCGGGGCGGCGGGGAGTACGGGCCCGCCTGGCACCGGGCGGCACTGAAGGAAAACCGGCACCGGGCCTACGAGGACTTCGCGGCCGTGGCACGGGACCTCATCTCCCGCGGCGTCACCTCGCCCCGCCGCCTGGGCTGCGTGGGCGGCTCCAACGGCGGCCTCCTGGTGGGCAACATGCTCACCCGGTACCCCGAACTGTTCAGGGCCGTCTCCTGCGGGGTGCCCCTGCTGGACATGCGCCGCTACACCAAGCTCTCCGCCGGGCATTCGTGGATCGCCGAGTACGGTGACCCGGACGTTCCCGAACAGTGGGAGTACATCAGGACCTTCTCGCCCTACCACCTGCTCAAGGACGCGGTGGAGTACCCGGAGACCTTCATCTGGACGGCAACCTCCGATGACCGGGTTGGCCCCGTGCAGGCGCGGAAGATGGCAGCCCGGATGCTGGCCATGGGCATCCCCAACGTCTGGTTCCACGAAGCCCTGGAGGGTGGCCATGCCGGCGCCTCGGACAACCGGCAGGCTGCCGCGCTGCAGGCCCGCAGCCAGCACTTCCTGTGGAAGGCGCTGGCAGGCTGACCGGCGTGGGCCCCTGGCTGGCTGTCCGGAGGGCCGGTTCCGGCCTCCCGGAAATCCGCATCGTCCGCCCCGGGCAACGATTGCCATAGGACGCCGGGGCCCCGGGCCGGCATGCCCGCGGCCGTGGCGGGGACCGTTTTGCACTGCATGGCCGGATCTGCGTATCCTTGGTGGGCTAGGAATAGCAATTGGAGACGTGCCAGAGCGGCCGAATGGACTTCACTGCTAATGAAGGGTCGGGGTTAAACTCGACCGGGGGTTCAAATCCCCCCGTCTCCGCGTTTGGCCCCGGTCCTGGACCGGGGCCTTTTGCGTTTCAGGGTGCCCTTGGCCAGTCCTAAGCCCGTTCGCGAATCAGCGCCCTGAAGGTTCGGAAACGCGAACAAGCTTCTGATACGCCGGGCGTGGGCGCGGTCCGCGGAAAACGCCGGGCGTGGGCCCGGTCCGCGGAAAACGCTGTCCGGTAGCCGGACGCTGGGCGCGCAGGCCTTGCCGCAGTGGCAGGATTAGCGCATGGCGGCACGCAGCAACTCAAACCAACCGGATGTGGGCCGGGCGGCGTGGAATCCACGCCTGGCGCTTCTGGTGGCGGCAACGTTCTTCATGGAATTCCTGGACGGCACGGTCCTGACCACGGCCATTCCCAGCATTTCGTCGGACTTCGCCATCCCCGCCGCCGACGTCAACATCACCATGACCGCGTACCTGCTGACGGTAGCCGTCGGCATCCCCATCAGCGGCTGGCTGGCGGAGCGGTTCGGCGCCAGGCGGATCTTCTGCGCGGCCATCGCCATCTTCACGCTCGCTTCCCTGGCCTGCGCCCTCAGCCAGGACCTTGCCACGCTGACGCTGAGCCGCATCGCCCAGGGCGTTGGCGGGGCCATGATGGTGCCGGTGGGAACCCTGGTGGTCCTGCGCGGAACGCCGAAATCCGAATTACTGCGTGCCACCGCCTTCCTGGTGTGGCCCGGGCTCCTGGCACCCGTCCTCGCGCCGCTGGTAGGCGGCGCGCTCACCACGTACCTTTCCTGGCACTGGATCTTCCTGGTGAACATTCCCCTTGGTGCCGCCGCGTTTGCCGCCGCCCTGCGCCTGGTCCCCCCGGCTCCGGGAGATCCGCACCGGCGGCTGGACTGGCCCGGAATGGCCCTGACCACGGTGGGGGTGGGCGCACTCGTGGCCGGTCTGGAACTGGCCAGCAGCCATCCTGAACTGCCTTGGGCCGGGATCAGTGCCGCCGCCGGGGTTGCCGCCCTGGCCGGGGCCGTGTTCTGGATGCGCAGGACTCCCCATCCGCTGTTCAACCTGCAGGTCTTCCGCACCCGGACCTTCCGGGCCATGGCCACCGGCGGGTTCATATACCGGGTCACCATCAGTTCAGTGCCGTTCCTGCTGCCCCTGATGTTCCAGACCGGGTTCGGCTGGTCTCCCCTGCATGCCGGGGCGCTGGTGGCGGCCGTGTTCATTGGGAATATCGGGATCAAACCGGCCACTACCCCGCTGATCCGGAAGTTCGGTTTCAAGGCAATGCTGGTGTTCGCCTCGCTGGCCTCCGCCGTCACCTTCGCCCTCTGTGCCCTGCTGACACCGCAGACCCCTGAGGCGTTGATGTTCGTGCTGCTGGTGTGCAGCGGGGCCTTCCGCTCCATCGGTTTCTCGGCTTATGCCTCCGTGCAGTACGCCGACATCCCGCCGGCACAGCTGACCTCCGCCAACACGGTGTCGGCCACCCTGGTACAGCTGGCCACCGGCTCGGGTATCGCGGTGGCAGCCCTGCTTATCCGGACCTTTGACGGGCTGGCCCTCGGACCGCAGGACCCCGCCGGGCCCTTCCGCGGCGCTTTTGTGGCAATGGCCGTCCTGATGCTGGCCAGCACCGCGGACAGCATCCTGCTCCCCCGCCATGCGGGGGCAGCCGTCAGCCGGCCTGGGCCAAAACCAGGGGAAGCACCGCTCCCGCCCCGGCCTGCCGAAGGGCGCGCCCCGCGACGGTAAGGGTCCACCGGCTGTCGGCGAGGTCATCAATCAGCATGACCGTCTGGCCCTGGACGGACTGCAGGGCGGCTTCGAGCTCCGGGCCCACCACCAGCCTGTCCCACACGCCCGCCAGCCGGTAAGCGCTGTTTCCGCCGCGTCCGCCGGTAGGACCGCCGTGCGCCGGCTGCAGATCACCAAGGTAGGGAATGCGCCCGATCTCGGAAATCCCCCTGGCCAGCGAGCCCACCAGCTGCGGTTTGCTGCGGGACGGCATACCCACGATGGCGGCCGGCCTGCCCGCGCCGCTCCAGCCCGGGCTCCGGGCATCGCCGGTTCCCCATTCGCGCAGGACCTGCACGCAGGCCTGGAGCATGCCGGGATCCACCGGCCGGTCCTCCGCGCCGGCGGCAAACAGCTCCCGCAAGGCACCGCCCCACCCCAGGTCGGTCAGCCGGGCCAGGACACGTCCCTCCGAAAGGCCCTCTGCCGGCTTGAGCTTTCCTTTCACCGGTACTCCCAGCCGGTCCATCCCGCTGGGCCACTGAAGACGCGGTTCAAGGACGCCGCCGGCCCGGCTCAGGGTCTGGCCGGCCGCCGCCGTGGCATCGGCTGCCACGTCTGCCGGGAACCACCGGCCGGCGCAGTTGTCGCACCGCCCGCAGGGACGGGCCGTCTCGTCATCCAGGACCGAGGTGATGTACTCCATCCTGCATCCTGCGGTGTCCTGGTAGATCACCATGGAGTCCTGCTCGTCCACCCGTGCCTCGGCAATGCGGCCGTAGCGTTCCGCGTCATAAACCCAGGGCTGGCCGGTGGACCGCCATCCCCCGCCGACCCGTTCCACCGCCCCGTCCACCGACAACACCTTCAGCAACAGCTCAAGCGGCGTGCGGCGAAGGTCCACCCTGGCCTCCAGCGCCACGGTTGACAGGGAGGTTCCGGCTTCAGCCAAGGCCGTCAGCACGGCTCCGGCCTTCTCCTCGGACGGCATGGACGCGGTGGCGAAGTACTGCCAGATCTCACGGTCCTCCGCGCCCGGGAGCAGCAGGACGTCCGCGTTGGCGGCACCACGTCCGGCACGCCCCACCTGCTGGTAGTAGGCGACGGGCGAGGACGGCGCACCGAGGTGGACGACGAAGCCAAGATCGGGCTTGTCGAAGCCCATCCCCAGGGCGGACGTGGCCACCAGCGCCTTGACCTGGTTGTCCTTCAGTAACTGTTCGGCCCGTTCACGGTCTGCGGGATCGGTCCGTCCGGTGTAGGCGAGTACGTTGTGCCCCGCTTCTGACAACAGGCGGGCGGTGTCCTCGGCCGCGGAAACGGTAAGGGTGTAAATAATCCCGCTGCCCGGAAGATCGGCCAGGTGGGTCAGCAGCCAGCCCAGCCGTTCCTTGGAGTCACGGAGCGACAGGACACCAAGCCGCAGCGAGTCACGGCCCAGGGAGCCGCGGATGGTCAGGACTCCCTCACCGAGCTGCTCTTCGATATCGTGCACCACGCGTGAGTTGGCCGTGGCGGTGGTGGCCAGGACCGGGACGGAATCCGGCAGCCTTGTGATGAGGTCCGCGATCCGGCGGTAGTCGGGGCGGAAGTCGTGCCCCCAGTCGGAAATACAGTGGGCTTCATCGATGACCAGCAGGCCGGTCCGGCGGAGCAGTTCGGGCAGCTGGGTTTCGCGGAACGCGGGATTGGTCAGCCGCTCCGGCGAGACGAGGAGGACGTCCACCTCATCGGCGGCCAATTGGCCACGCACGGCGTCCCACTCCAGCTGGTTGGCGGAGTTGATGGCAACGGCGCGCACCCCGGCCCGGGCGGCGGCGGCCACCTGGTCCCGCATCAGGGCAAGCAACGGCGAGACGATCAGGGTGGGCCCGGCGCCCCGGCGCCGCAGCAGCAGGGAGGCCACGAAGTACACAGCCGACTTGCCCCAGCCGGTGCGCTGCACCACCAAAGCCCGCCGCCCGCCGTCGACCAGTGCCTCAATGGCCTCAAACTGCCCGTCATGGAAGACCGCGTCCGGGTGCCCCACCAGGCCCCGCAGGACCTCAAGCGCTTCGGCATGGGTGGCGGTGCCCGGTGCGCCGGGAGCTGCCATGTCTGCAGCGGCGGTAGCGGAAACTGTGGACGTGTACTGGTTATCGGCCATTGGTTCAGTATCCCAGCACCCTCCGACACCCTGCACAGCCGCGGGCTGCTATGTGGAAAGCCGGCCGCAAAGCGGACCCGTTACGAAAGAGCTCCCCAATCCACATTGGCCGGAAGCGCTGCCCACGTAAGATAAAGCCCGTGACTAGCGAACAGACAACGACATTTGACCTTTCGGCATCCTTCAAGGCCTACGACGTCCGTGGGATTGTAGGCGAGTCGATCACCGCCGAAATCGTCGAAGCCGTGGGGGCCGCGTTCGTGGATGTCCTGCAGCTCGAAGGCCAGACCATCGTGGTGGGCGGGGACATGCGCCCCTCCTCCCCCGAGTTCACCAAGGCCTTCGCCAACGGAGCGGCAGCCCGCGGCGCCAATGTGGAGCTCCTGGACCTGATCTCCACCGATGAGCTGTACTTTGCCTGCGGGTTCCTCAACCGCGCCGGGGCCACCTTCACCGCCAGCCACAACCCCGCCGAATACAACGGCATCAAGATGGCCAAGGCGGGCGCCGTCCCCATCTCCTCCGAAACCGGCCTCAAGGAAATCCAGGCCCTCGCGGAGCAGTACCTCAACTCCGGGTCCATCCCCGCAGGCGGCATGCGCGGCCTCATCAGTGTCCGCGACGTGCTCAAGGACTACTCCGAGTACCTCCGCAAGCTCGTTGACCTTTCCGCGTCCCGCCCCCTGAAGGTGGTGGTGGATGCAGGCAACGGCATGGCCGGCCTGACCACCCCGGCCGTCCTGGGTGACGCGCTGCTGCCCAAGCTGCCTTTCGATATCGTTCCCCTGTATTTCGAACTGGACGGTTCCTTCCCCAACCACCCGGCCAACCCCCTGGAGCCGGAAAACCTCCGCGACCTGCAGGCAGCTGTCATCGAACACGGCGCGGACATCGGCCTGGCCTTCGACGGCGACGCCGACCGCTGCTTTGTCATCGACGAGAAGGGCGAGCCCGTCTCGCCGTCGGCCATCACCGGCATGGTGGCCCGCCGCGAGATCGCCCGCGCCAAGGCCCAGGGCGAGGAAAAGCCCGCCATCATCCACAACCTGCTGACCTCCCGCGCCGTCGCCGAACTGGTGGAGCACGACGGCGGCCGCGCCGTCCGCACGCGCGTGGGCCACTCCTTCATCAAGGCAGTCATGGCAAAGGAAGGCGCAGTATTCGGCGGCGAGCACTCCGCCCACTTCTACTTCCGCGACTTCTGGAACGCTGACACCGGCATGCTGGCCGCCATGCACGTCCTGGCAGCCCTGGGCGAGCAGGACGGCCCGCTCTCCGAGCTGGCCCGCGAATACGAGCCGTATGTCAGCTCCGGCGAGATCAACTCCGAGGTGGAGGACAAGCCCGCAGCGGTGGAGCGGGTGCGCCAGGCCTTCGCGGACGAGGACCTCACCGTGGACAACATGGATGGCAGCACGTTCACGGCCAACGACGGCAGCTACTGGTTCAACCTCCGCCCTTCCAACACCGAACCGTTCCTGCGGCTCAATGCCGAGGCAACGGACCGGGCCACCATGGAACGCATCCGCGACCGCGTCCTGTCCCTGGTGCGGGCCTAGCAGCGGATGGCTGACCACACGGGGCAGGCAGCGGGCGGAACCGGCGGGCAGGAAAGCTGGCGCGATTCCGTCTCCGAGGCCACGGCAACTGACCTGGAGAACCTCCTGGGCACGGGCGTCAGCGCGGCCCAGGAGCAGCTCCAGCGCAACGGCGGTTTCCTGCCTTTCGCGCTGACAGTCCAGAACGACGGCGAGGTGCGGCTGGTGGCCGTCTCGCCTGCTGATGCCGCCGACGGCGCGGACGGGGATTTCGACGCGGATGCCATGATCCACGACCTTCAGGCCCTCCTCCGCCAGAACCGGGACGATTTCCGCGCCGCCGCGGTGGTCTGCGACATCCTGCTGGTGGAGGAGGATTCGGACGCCATCCATGTGGCCGCCGAACACCGCGACGGATCCCTGTTTGCGGCCGTGCTGCCATACTCCGCCAACGCAACCACACAGTCCTGGGAGTTCGGCGAACTGGGCGCGGACGCCAGCGAGCCTGCGATCTGGGTGGACTAGACCGGACCCGCAGCCATGAAGATCAATGCCTTCGCTGACGTCAGCCTGCGAGCACTCATGGTGCTCGCAGCCGTTCCGGACGGCACGCTGCTCACCACCCAGAGCATCGCGGACGCGGTGGGCACACCCTACAACCATGTCAGCAAGGCCATGGCCAAACTGCGGAGCATGGGCCTGATTGAGGTTGTCCGGGGCCGGTCCGGCGGTTCCCGGCTCAGCCATGCGGGCCGGATCGCCTCCGTGGGCCAGATCCTGCGGCAGCTTGATACCCGCACCGATCCTGCCGATTGTGTTGCGCCTGGCGGCAACTGCCCGCTCATTAACGAGTGCAAACTGCGCGGCGCACTGGCCCGCGCCCGCGAAGCCTTCTATGCGGAGCTGGACTCCGTGGTGATCGCGGAACTCCCCCAGGCCCGGCAAATGGCTCCGGTCTTCCAGATGATCGGCCTCCGCCCGGGGCTTTGAACCGACTATCCGAGCGCAGGCTCCCGGTTTGATTTCAAACTTCTACAAGGTGTAGAACTGAGGCAGAAATACTCGTATTTCAAATATGAGTTTTCCTCCGGCCGGACGAAGGCCCCGGCCACTACCTCAGGAGTTCAGATGCTCTCGGACAAGTCCCGCCCCGTCATTGAGGCCACCCTGCCGCTGGTCGGTTCCCGGATCGGATCCATCACCCCCAACTTCTACGCCCGCCTGTTCGCGGCGCACCCCGAACTGATGGATGGCCTGTTCAGCCGCTCCAACCAGCGCTCCGGCAACCAGCAGCAGGCCCTCGCCGGGAGCATCGCCGCCTTCGCCACCCATCTGGTGAACAACCCGGGCACCCTGCCGGAAACTGTCCTTTCGCGCATCGCGCACCGGCACGCCTCCCTGGGCATCACGGAGCCGCAGTACCAGGTGGTCTACGAGCACCTGTTCGCCGCCATCGCCGAGGACCTGGCCGAGGTGATCACTCCTGAAATCGCCGAAGCCTGGACCGAGGTGTACTGGCTGATGGCGGACGCCCTGATCAAGCTCGAAAAGGGCCTCTACGCCGCGCAGGCCAACGACAAAATGTGGACGCCCTGGCGGGTGGCAGCCAAGGCACCGGCAGGAACCGGGTCCATGACCTTCACCCTGGAGCCGGCCGACGACACCCCCGTCACCCCCGCCCTGCCCGGCCAGTACATCAGCGTCAAAGTGGCCCTCCCGGACGGGCTGCGCCAGGTCCGCCAGTACTCCCTCTCCGGCGATGCAGGCACCAGCCGCATCTTCACCACCAAGCTGGACGACGGCGGCGAGGTCTCCCCCGTCCTGCACCACACCGTCCAGGTGGGCGACGTCGTCGAGATCTCCAACCCCTACGGCGAGATCACGCTCAAGGAGGGCGACGGCCCCGTGGTCCTCGCCTCCGCCGGCATTGGCTGCACGCCCACCGCCTCCATCCTCCGCTCCCTCGCCGAATCAGGCTCCGACCGGCAGGTCCTGGTGCTGCATGCCGAAAGCACCCTGGACAGCTGGGCCCTGCGCAGCCAGATGACGGACGACGTCGAGCGCCTGGACGGCGCGGAACTCCAGCTGTGGCTGGAGAAGCCGGTGGAGGGCGCCCGGGAAGGGTTCATGTCCCTGCGCGAAGTGGACCTTCCGGCGGACGCCTCCCTCTACCTCTGCGGCCCCCTGCCGTTCATGAAGAACATCCGCAACGAGGCCATCAACGCCGGCATCCCGGCCACCAAGATCCACTACGAGGTCTTCGGCCCGGACATCTGGCTCGCCAGCTGAAACAGCCATCCAACGACGGCGGCCCCGCACCTTTTCGAAAAAGGTGCGGGGCCGCCGTCGTGGCTTCAGCAGTGACTAGTGCTTGGCCATGCGTTCCTTGAGGGAAGCGAGCTCGGCACGCAGGGCATCCGGGAGTGAATCCCCGAACTTGGCGTACCACTCCTCGATGGAGGCCAGCTCGGCGTCCCATTCCCCGCGGTCCACGCGGACAGCGTCCTCCACGTGGGCGTGGGTCAGGTCAAGGCCGGTGAGGTCAAGTGAATGGCCGGCGGGCACGAAGCCGATGGGTGTTTCGACGGCGTCCGCCTTCCCTTCGATCCGCTCGATGGCCCACTTCAGGACGCGGGCGTTGTCGCCGAAGCCGGGCCAGGCAAATCCACCGTCGGCGGTGCGGCGGAACCAGTTCACCAGGAAGATGTGCGGCAGGCGTTCGGGGTTGGCCTTCCCGGAGACGCTGATCCAGTGCTTCAGGTAGTCGCCGGCGTCGTAACCGATGAAGGGCAGCATGGCCATCGGGTCGCGGCGGAGCACGCCGACCTGTCCGGCGGCTGCGGCCGTGGTTTCGGAGGAAAGGGTGGACCCCATGAAGATGCCGTTGGTCCAGCTGCGTGCCTCGGTGACCAGGGGAACGGTGGTCTTGCGGCGGCCGCCGAACAGGATGGCCGAGAGCTCCACGCCTTCCGGGCTGTAGTATTCCTCGGCAAGCATGTCCACCTGCGAGATGGGGGTGCAGAACCGGGAGTTCGGGTGGGCGGCGGGACGGCCCGAATCTGGGGTCCAGGAGTTGCCCTGCCAGTCGGTCAGGTGCGCCGGAACCTCGTCCGTCATGCCCTCCCACCAGACGCCGCCGTCGTCGGTCAATGCCACGTTGGTGAAAATGCTGTGGCCCTTGGCAATGGCGCGCATGGCGTTCGGGTTGGTGCCCCAGCCGGTGCCGGGGGCTACGCCGAAGAGGCCGGCCTCCGGGTTGGTGGCGCGCAGCTCGCCTTCCTTGCCGATCCGCATCCAGGTGATGTCGTCGCCAAGGGTTTCGACTTCCCAGCCTTCAATGGTGGGGTCGAGCAGGGCAAGGTTGGTCTTGCCGCAGGCCGAGGGGAAGGCCGCGGACATGTAGTACGACTTCTTCTCCGGCGAGGTGAGCTTGAGGATGAGCATGTGCTCGGCCAGCCAGCCCTCGTCACGCGCCATGACCGAGGCGATGCGCAGGGCGTAGCACTTCTTCCCAAGGAGGGCGTTGCCGCCGTAGCCGGAGCCAAAGGACCAGATGGAGCGCTCTTCGGGGAAGTGGACAATCCATTTGTCCGGGTTGCAGGGCCACGGCACGTCGTCCTGGCCGGGGGCCAGCGGTGCGCCGAGGGAGTGCAGGGCCGGAACGAAGAAGGCGTTGGTGGCCGTGATCCTGTCCAGGACCTCGGTGCCGATGTTCGCCATGATGCGCATGGAAGCGACAACGTAGGCACTGTCGGTGATTTCCACGCCGAACTTGGGGTCCTCTGCGTCGAGGTGGCCCATGACGAACGGGATGACGTACATGGTGCGGCCGCGCATGGAACCGGCGAACAGCCCGCGCAGCTTCTCCTTCATCTCCCGCGGTTCCATCCAGTTATTGGTGAAGCCGGCGTCACGCCGGTTTTCCGAGCAGATGAAGGTCTGTTCCTCGACGCGGGCGACGTCAGCGGGATCGGAGAACGCAGCGAAGGAGTTCGGGAAGAGGTCCTGGTTGAGCCTGGTCAGGGTGCCGGCAGCAACAAGCTCGTCGGTAAGGCGGGTGTTTTCCTCTTCGGACCCGTCAACCCAGTAAATGCGGTCCGGCTGCGTAAGCTCAGCAACCTCTTCGACCCATGCCAGCAGGCCGGCATGTGTGGTGGGTGCTTTCTCAAGCAGCGGCTTCTGCGCCAGATCGCCCATTGCAGTTCCCTTCCTCGGGTTCATCGGTGTGAGCTAAATGCTATGGTCCGGACCAGTGGAGTTTTTGGGGAGCTTGACTGACATCTCCGGTCACCAAATGTGAATTCCGCGGAAAATCAAGGAATTATTCCCGCAAAAACGCCGATTAAGTGACAAAGGTCACCTATACCGGTCTAGTTGCGGAGATTACAGTCGGTTCGATTTGGCACTACGGGCCCTGCTCGCGTAAAGTAATTCGAGGTTCGGGGAGAGCGGTTCTTCTCCCGGGACACGGAATGCGCCCATAGCTCAGCTGGATAGAGCGTCTGTCTACGGAACAGAAGGTCAGGGGTTCGAATCCCTTTGGGCGCACCAACAAGGTCCGCACCGGCTCGCCGGTGCGGACCTTTTTTGTGCAGCCGGGCCCGTGATCCCCGGCTAGGCTTTGCACATGATGCCCGACGCCGCTGAGCGCGAATTTGATGTTGTTGTTATCGGCGCAGGCGCCGTGGGGGAAAACGTGGCCGGCCGCGTTGTGGAGGGCGGGCTCACCGCCGTGCTCGTGGAAGCGGAACTGGTGGGCGGCGAATGCTCCTACTGGGCCTGCATGCCATCGAAGGCACTCCTGCGGCCCGGCACCGCGCTGCACGGAGCACAGACGACGCCGGGCGCCAAGGAAGCAGTCACCCGTACCCTCGATGCCGCGGCCGTCCTGGAACGCCGAAACTATTTCACCTCCAACTGGCAGGACGACAGCCAGGTCTCATGGGTGGAGGATACCGGCATCGACCTGGTGCGCGGCCATGCATGGCTGACCGCCCCCAGGGCGGTGGAGGTGGCAGGCCTGGACGGTACCCGCCACCTGCTGCGGGCGCGGCATGCCGTAGTACTCGCCACCGGCTCCACCCCCAACACCCCGCCCATCGACGGTCTGCAGGATGTACAGGTCTGGGGAACCCGTGAAGCCACATCGGCGGCCGAGGTTCCGGAGCGCCTGGCAGTATTGGGCGGCGGCGTGGCCGGCGCCGAACTGGCCCAGGCCTTCGCCCGCCTGGGCTCCAGCGTGACCCTGGTGGCGCGCAGCGGGCTGCTGGGCAACTTTCCGGAGGAGGCCGCGGCACTGGTTGCGGCAGGACTGCGCGCGGACGGCGTCGAACTCCGCTTGAACACCGCCACCAAGCGCATCAGCGAGAACGGCGACGGCACCCTCACCGTCAGCCTGGGCGACGGAACCGACGTCACGGCCGAGAAGGTCCTGGTCTCAACGGGCCGGCATCCGGCCCTCGAAGGCCTGGGCCTGGAGAGCGTCGGGTTCGAGCCGGACGGCTCCGGGCACCTTTCGCTCACCACGGACACCTCCGGCCTGGTCCAGGGAACCCCCGGTGACGAACCCTGGCTGTACGCGGTGGGAGACGCCGCCGGCCATAACCTTTTCACCCACCAGGGCAAGTACGAGGCGCGGGCCACCGCTGACGCCATTGCCGCACGGGCCAGGGGCGAGCTCAAGGGCACGCCCGGCGAGTGGACCCGCTTCGCCCAGACGGCCAACCAGCACGCCGTGCCCAGCGTCGTCTTCACGGACCCCGAGCTGGCCAGCGTGGGACGCACCCTGCAGGCGGCCAGGAAGGACGGGCACAACGCGTCCTCGGTGGAGCTGCCCATCCAGGTGGCCGGATCGTCGCTCCATTCGGAGAACTACCAAGGCTGGGCCCAACTGGTGGTTGATGAAGACCGACGGGTCCTCCTTGGCGCAACGTTCGCCGGCCCGGACGTGGCGGAACTGCTGCACGCGGCCACGATCGCTGTGGTGGGCGAGGTGCCGCTGGACCGCCTGTGGCATGCCGTCCCCTCCTACCCCACCATCAGCGAGGTGTGGCTCCGGCTGCTGGAGAAGTACGGCCTGTGACACTTATTTGAACTGACCAGTCAGTTCGGTTAGCCTTGATGCAGACCATTCCTGCGAAAGGCAAGCCTTGCTCTCAGCACTCCAGCTCCATGCCAAAGGACGCCGGGACCCGCTGCTTCCGCCAACCTCGCTGGCCGTGGGCCGCGGCGAACTGCTGCTCGTTACCGGTGACCGCCAGGACCAGCGCACCGCTTTGTCCCTCCTGCTCAGCGGGAGGATGAAGGCTTCGGGCGGCCAGGTCGGCTGGGACAACAGTTCCCGGACCAAGCAGCTCCGCCTGGCAGCGGCCCTGGTGGACTCCCCCGGCGTCAATGAACCTGAAGAACACCTCAGCGTCCGCGACCTGGTGACCGAGGACCTGGCCCTGATACCCCGGCGCTACCGTGGGGCATTGCTCAGCGGCCCGTGGCTCAAGGTCAACCGGTTCGAGGACATCGCGGGCCTCTGGACGGAACAGCTTGAACCCCGCCGGCGGCTCGAACTCCTCACGGCGCTGGCCCTGGCCAACCCCCGCACGGACCTGCTGGTGGTGGATTCCCCGGACCGCCACAGTGCAGATGAGCTCACCTGGCTGCCGCGCCTGCAGCAGCTGGCGTACGACGGCGGGCGGCCGCTTGCCGTGGTTGCGGCCGTCAGCGCCGTCCCCGGCTCATGGGACGGGCCCGTCGCCGCCATCGGCAACGCCGCCCCGGAGCCGGCCCCTGCCGCGGAAGCCGGGCCGGACCCGGAAAACCAGGAAACCCCACTCGAAACAGAGGTTGCCAAGTGACTGTCCTGCGGCTGGCCCGCTCCGAACTCAAGCGCATGACCGGCGGCCTGCTCCCCAAGCTGACCATTCTGGCGCTGACCATGGTCCCCCTCCTCTACGGCGCGGTGTACCTCTACGCGAACTGGGATCCGTACGGCCACCTCAACAACCTGGACGCAGCCCTGGTGGTGGAGGATGCGGGCGCAACCACGGCGGACGGCAGCCGGCTTGAGGCCGGAACAAAAGTGGCGGACAGCCTGGTGGAAGGCAATGTCTTCCACTGGGTGCCGGTGGCCAGCTCCACGGAGGCCGACGCGGGTGTGAGCAGCGGGCAGTACGCCTTCGCACTGAAGATCCCCAAGGACTTTTCGGCCAACCTGGTATCGCCCGGCAGCTTCGACTCGGCCAGCCAGGCCATGTTGAACGTGACCACGAACGACGCCAACAACTACCTCCTGAGCACGATCGTGGACAAGCTGACCACTGCCGTGCACTCCAGTGTCGCCAAGGAGGTGGGTGAGGAGACCGCCAACCAGCTGCTCACCGGGTTCGGCACCATCCACTCCAAGATGGTCCAGGCCGCGGACGGTGCCACCCGGCTGGCAGACGGCGTGGCCACGCTCAGGGACGGAACGGTCACCCTCCACGAGGGGACCTCGGCCCTGAGCAGCGGGGCGGACCAGTTGTACGCCGGCCAGCTGAAGCTGCGGGACGGCGCCAACCAGCTGACCGACGGCGCGGGGCAGCTCAGCAGCGGACTGTCAGTCCTGAAGGACAAGACGGCCACCCTGCCAACCGATACCCAGACCCTCGCGTCCGGCGCCGCCCAGGTGGCTGCCGGGAACGCCCAGTTGAACGCCAAGGTCCAGGATGTGGCGGCGCAGCTGGAGGCAGCGGACCAGGGACTGCGCTCCCGGGTGGTGGAGTCCAACAGCAGGCTCGTCGCCTCGGGCGCCCTGACGCAGGAGCAGGCGGACAAGGTGCTGGCGGATTTCGACGCCGCCGCGGCATCCAGCCCCGTGGCAGCGGCCAAAAGCAGGATCCAGACGGATGCGGCCCAGGTCCAGCAGCTGGCCAGCGGTTCCGAGGCGGTCAGTGTCGGCGCAGCCCAGCTGGCAGCCGGGATGCCGGCCCTCAGGGACGCGATCGCGCAGGCCTCGGCAGGGGCTGACCAGCTGCACACGGGCGCTGCCGCGCTGGCAGCCGGTGAGCAGTCCGCCGTCGACGGTGCCGCCGGCCTTGCGGACGGAGCACGGAAGGTGGATGCGGGGGCGGCGCAGGTGTCCGACGGAGCGGCCCAGGCCGCGACGGGGTCCGGTACTCTCGCCGACGAGATCGGGAAGGGCGCCGGCCAGGTCCCCAACCCGGACGATGCCCAGAAGAGCAACCTGTCCCAGGTCATGGCCGATCCTGTGGCGGTCAGCAACGTCTCGCAGGCCAAGGCCGGATCGTACGGTGCGGGGCTGGCGCCGTTCTTCCTCACGCTCGCCCTGTGGATCGGGATCTTCATGCTGGTCCAGGCCATGCGCCCCATCACCCAGCGGGCACTGGCCTCCAACGCGCCGTCGTGGAAGATCGCGTTGGGCGGCTGGCTTCCCTTCCTGCTGGTCTCGGTGGTGCAGGCGTCGCTGCTGACCCTGGTGGTGGACGTGGCCCTGGGCCTGGACCCGGCACACCCGGTCCTGATGTGGCTGTTCATGCTCGCCGCTGCCATGGCGTTCAGCGCGCTCATCCAGGGTGTGGTGGCGCTGCTGGGTTCGCCGGGCAAGCTGGTGGTGCTCATCCTGCTGGTCCTGCAGCTGGTGTCATCCGGCGGCACGTTCCCGTGGCAGACCACCCCGCAGCCGCTGCACGTGGTGCACCAGGTCCTGCCCATGGGTTACGTGGTGACCGGGATGCGGCACCTGATTTACGGCGGTGACCTGTCCATGATTGCCCCCACGCTGGCGGGCCTGCTGGGCTACACCCTGCTGGGGGCGGCCATGTCCACCCTCGCAGTACGCAAGAACAAATACTGGACGCTCAAGACACTGAAACCGGAGATCGCGGTATGAGCACCGAACCCACGGCCGCGGGCAAAGGGCTTCGGCCCGCCCGCACCAACGCCACCCGCCAGAAACTGTTCGATGCCTCCATGGAGCTGATCGGCGAGCGCGGCGCGGCCAGTGTCACGGTGGATGAGATCGCAGCGGCGGCCGGGGTCTCCAAGGGCACCGTCTACTACAACTTCGGCAGCAAATCGGAGCTGATCGCGCAGCTTCTGCGGCACGGTGTGGACATCCTCAAGGCGCAGCTGCTCGAGGCCGCGGACAGCGAAGGCACCGGCCGGGACCCCTTGCTGGCCATGGAAGCGATGATCGGCCAGGCCATGGATTTCATGGCCGAGTACCCTTCCTTCGCCCGCCTGTGGGTCAGCGAGAACTGGCGGATCCCCAGCGAATGGCAGGGCACCTTCTCGGTCCTGCGCCGCGAGCTCCTGGAGGTCATTGGCCAGGCCGTGGAGAGGGTGGCCAAGACCTATCCCGTGGACGAATCGGTGTCCCGGGGCAGCCTGGAGACGGCCATCTTTGGGGCCTGCTTCGTAGTGGGCCTGGACCGGCAGACCTACAACCCCGAGCGCACCCGTGACCAAAGTGTTGCAGCAATCATGGCCATCATGCGCGGCTACGTCCTCAAGGAGCCGGCTCCTCGGGGATGATGGAGCACATGCGCCATACGGGGAAGAGCGGAAAGTTCGCGGTCATCTGCGGCGTCGTCGCTGCGGGGCTGCTGGTACTCACGGCGATGACACTGGCCGAACCGGTCTTCCTGGCTTTCCTGGGCGTCCTGGGGCTGGCCTACCTCGGCGCGCTTGCCGAGATCCTGGTCAGGCGGCGGCGGTTTGCCCTGCTGGCCGCGGGCGCCGGGACCGCCCTGGCACTCGGCTTCTCCCTGGCGTTCGTCAGCACGTGGGAGCTGGCGTTCAGCGGCCAGTCCTCATTCCTGGGCACCCCACTCCCCACGGACGACCCCGACAACTACTTCGTGGGTGCCGCCTGCGCCCTTGCCGGAACCTTCGGGATCCTCTTCCTGGGTGCCTTATGGCCGGGAAGGGGCCAGACAATGCCGGCCCGCAGGCCTTCCTCCGCCAGGCGCGGAAGTCCCCAGGCAACGCGCCCCTCCGCGCGCTCCGGCAACCAGGCCTCCGCCCCTCAGCGGGCCTCCGTCACCCGTAGACCGTCCGGCGGCTCTTCGACCGCAGCCAGGCGCCCGTCGTCGTCCGCCTCCCCCTCAGCCAGGCCGGCACCCAGGTCCGGGAGCGGCTCCGCTTCCCGGCGCTGACGCCGCCTGCCTGCACCGGTGAGCACCGCCGTCGCCACCCCGCCCAGGAGGAGCAGCCCGCCAGCCAGCTCCGTTGGCGACGGCACTTCCCCGAGCACCAGCCACGCAGCACTCATGCCCACCACGGGGACCAGCAAGGTGAACGGAACAACAGCCGACGACGGGTGGCTGGCCAGGAGCCGGTTCCAGATTCCGTAGCCCACCAATGAGGCGAAAACAGCGGTGTAGAGGGCGCTGAGCATGGTTGGCCCTTGGAGATTGGACAGCGAGTCCCACACGGCGCCCGGCCCGTCAACCACCAGCGACAATGCCCCCAGCGGCAGCGGCACCACAGCGCCGGACCAGACCACCAGCCCCAGGCCGGAGGCAGCCCTGGCCTTCCGGGCAATGACGTTTCCGGCTGCCCAGGACAGTGCCGCCGCCAGGACGATGACCAGCGGCAGGAGCGGTGCCACGGCGCTTCGTCCCACGGCCACGAGGGCGAGTCCTGCTACCCCCAGCACGACACCCGCGAGCTGGCGTGCGCTGGGCCGCTCATGCAGGAACCCGGCGGCGAGCAGGACGGTCAGGAGCACCTGTGCCTGAAGCACCAGCGAGGCAAGACCGGCCGGCATGCCAAGCGCCATGGCAAGGTACAGAAGGCCGAACTGGCCGGCGCTCATGAAAAGTCCGACGCCGATAATGGCCTTCCAGCCCACGTCCGGCTTCCTGACGAAGAAGATCCAGGGGACAACCACCAGGACGAAACGCAGCGCGACGAACAGCAACGGGGGAAAATTCCGGCCGCCGGCGTGGAGCCCGATGTCGATGGCCACGAAATTCAGGCCCCACAGCAGGGCTACAAGGACGGCAAGGAGGGATTCGCGCAGGCTCACGCTCCCACTCTGGCAGAGGTATCAATGAAGCACCAGCGCGTAATTCAGCACTGGATCGTGTACGTTTTCTTCATGATCGACATCGGGTCGCTGCGCGCCCTTGCGGCAATCGAGCAGCATGGGACGGTTATTGCGGCGGCGGAAGCCATGGGATTCAGCCCGTCCGCCGTGTCCCAGCAGGTGAAGAAGTTGGAGAAAGAGGGCGGCTTCGCTGTCCTGGAACGCCGGGGCCGCGGGGTTCTGCTCACCGAGCGGGGGCTGGCCCTGGCAGCTTATGGGCGGCGCATCCTGGCAGAGCTCGAGGAGTTGGAGTCCACGCTGCTGGCAGACCCGGCGAAGCCCAGCGGCAGCCTCCGCATCGTTTCGTTTTCCACTGCCTGCCGTGGACTGGTGGGGCCTCTGCTGGCCCAGGTTGGGCAGTCGGGGGTGGCGCTCGACATTTCCGTCCTGGCGGAGGACCCGCGCGAGGCCGTGGCCAGGGTAGCCAACGGCGAAGCCGACCTGGGCCTGGTGCACAACTGGAACTCCGTGCCGCTGGTGATCCCTGAGCACCTGGCGCTGGAGTGGCTGTGCGAGGACGTGGCCGATGTCCTGGTCCACCGCGGGCATCCACTCGCGCTTAGGGCGGAAGTTGACCCTGCCCAGCTTGTCGACGAGCGCTGGATCAGTACGCCGGCCGGCGCGATCTGCAATGAAGCGCTCCTGCGGATCTTCGCCGACCTGGGCCGGGTTCCGGACATCAGGGTTTACGATCCGGATTTTGCCACGCACATCGCTTTCGTGGAGCAGGGCGTGGCGGTTGCACTGGTGCCCCGGCTGGGACGCCCGGCGCTGCCTCCGGACGTCGTCGCAATTCCAGTGGTCAATCCGGTCCAGGCGCGGCAGGTGGGGCTGGTCCATCGCAGGACCATGACGGCCAGTCCGGGCATCAGGCACGTCGCGGCGCTGCTGCGCGGCATCGCGGCGGATGGGCCAGGAGCCGGTGAGGCTGGGAGCCAGTGAGCCCGGGAGCTGGTGAGGCTGGGGCTAGTGGGCCCGGGGCACCTTGAAGCGGGTGATCCGGGCATCCTGCCCATCGAGTTCCGCCCACGTTTTCTCCGTCTCCAGGACCGTAAGCGCATTGGTGGGAAAGCGGGTGGCGGCGTCCATGTAGGCGTCGTGGTCGGAGTCGCGTGAGGCGAGGTGCATGGCCAGGTCCTGCACGCCGGGCAGGTGCGCGATCACCATCAGGGTGGTCACGGTGTCCGGCACGTGGTTGACCACGGTGAGCATCCGGAGGGCCGAGGCCGCATACAGGCCGTCTTCCAGCTTGGGCGTCGGCGCTTTGTCGCCGAGTTCGGAGCAGACCCAGGTGCAGGTCTGCCGCGTGCGCAGCGCGCTGGAGCACAGGATGAAGTCCGGGACGATGTTGTGCTTGAGCAGCCAGCGGCCGGCCAGCGGCGCCTCCCGGTGCCCGCGCTCCTCGAGCGGCCGCTCATGGTCGGCCACCCCGCCGGGCCAGTCGGCCTTGGCGTGGCGCATGATCACAAGGCGTCGGACATGGTGCGAACTCATGGCCCAAGCCTAGCCCCAGCAAAAGCATGCCCACAGTGACACGAGGATCCCCAGAGGGCGGGCGCCTCCCGTACAGAGGAACTAGATCGAGTACTCCGGAGCGGCCCAGACAACAACTTCCGGGTGCTCGTAGAACCGGTAGCCCTGGCCGCGGACGGTGCGGACGGTGTTGGCGAGGCGGCCCAGTTTGGAGCGGAGGCGGCGGATGTGGACGTCGATGGTGCGCTCGTTGGGAACCTCTTCGGCGTTGCGCCAGAGACCTTCGAGCAGTTCGTCACGGCCCACGGTGCGGGTTCCGTTTTCGACGAGGTAGTTGAGGAGTTCGAAC
The DNA here is from genome assembly GCF_019977375.1 of Arthrobacter sp. NicSoilB11. Classification (NCBI taxonomy): domain Bacteria; kingdom Bacillati; phylum Actinomycetota; class Actinomycetes; order Micrococcales; family Micrococcaceae; genus Arthrobacter; species Arthrobacter sp. NicSoilB11. Next base: position 737,514 of record NZ_AP024657.1, on the reverse strand, counting down.
TCCTTGAACGTCAGGTTCAGGGATTCGCCGTCGAGGTGGACTTCGCGGCGGGCGAGGTCGATGAGCACGCCGGAGGGGCGCGGTTCCTGCGGCTGGGCAGGGCGCGGGGTTTCCGAGCGCTGGCGGGAGTTCACGGTGGGGTCGCCGAAGGTGGAACGGACGACGTCGAGAGCGGAACCGGGGGTGCCGGCCGGGGCTACTGCGACGGCGGCGTAGCTTTCGGCGCCGGAGACCAGCGACTGGGCGTATGCGCGGATTTCCTGCGCGAGCTTGGCGATGGAGGTTCCGGCTGCTGCCGCGGTCTCCTCGTCGATGCCCATGTAGAGGACGAATCCGCGGGCGACGTTCTCGTTGGCGACAGGGCGGACCTGGTTGGCGCCGGCCACGACTGGGGTGGGAGCGGTCACCGGCGCGGAGTCTGCGGGATGTACGGCGCGGAGCTGCCCGTATGAGTTGGGGTTGTATCCCTGCGGGGCGAAACCCTGGCCGGGGAAGCTGCTTCCGGGAGTGGAGGGAGCGAGTGCCGGGCGCGGGCCGAAACCGGGACGAAGGCCGGAGGGCTGGCCTGCCTTGGCGGCGTTACGGACTGAGATGTGGACGTATCCGGATGCAACTGACATGAAATGCTTACCTCAATGTGAAATGGCCGTTTTCGCGGCTCGAATGCTGGCTTCCCCGTCACAGGAACCGGGGATGGGCGCCCGACGCTGGGCTTGGGGGCGAATGCCTAAGAACTTCGTTGGGTGGGAAGGTCAGGCGTGCATTCGACAACAGCGCATGTCGGCAGCAGCGGATGTGCTGGGCCAATATTCTGCGGCTGCAGGTGCTGTTGAGTTCTTGTTCACATTGGAAGTGTGCAGCGTAACAATGCCAACTTGCAAGTAACAATGGACCAAATCGTCCGCATTGTGAGACGAAACGCAGGATTGTGCGGTAGATCACTATTTCGGAAGAGGGATTTATTTTTGATGCTTATCCGGTGAACGGCCTTCTATCTACCAGTTTGCAGAACATTATTCGCTCGAATCAGATTTGACCGAATCTCTCTGAAATTCAACCGTTTGACATAGAATCGGCTGGACAGGCCCCTCTCCTGTCCAGCCGACATTCCCTCTCCTCCAGAATTTTTTTGCCGCGGGACCGTCGGGTGCCCGGCCCCACATGGTTCGCCCCGTTCGTCTTGGCGTGTCAGTTACTGCTTGCTCCGGAGCCCGGAGTGGTTGCCGTGCCGGATGTTGCCAGCTGGATGGTCTGGGCGGTGTAGGTGTCCGAATCCTTCACGGCCGTCACCCGGACGCCCGCTCCCGTGGTCACGTTGGACATGCTGAGCGTGCTGCTGGTGGATGCACTGCCCCGCTGCCGCATTCCCTGCGTGACCTGCACGCCGGAACCGACCGCATAAGTACGGGAGAAGCCGTCCCCGCTCTTGACAGTCAGGGAGGTCGCGGAAACCTCCGTGACCGTGCCTGTCTGGCCCGCCATGGTCACGTAGGTCGAATCCTGGAGGACCACGTATTCGGAGTGGACGGCAGCGTTCAGGCCGGCCGCTCCCATCCCCAGGCCACCGGGGCCGCCGTCCATGCCCATTCCGCCGTCCAAGCCGCTTTGGCCGCCGGGGCCCATCATGCCGCCCTGTCCGGTCATGCCGCTTTGTCCTCCCGGGCCCAACTGGCCCGCGGCACCTGTGCCCTGGCCGTTGTTCGCGGACGCCGCAGTGGCACCGTTTCCGTCAGCGTAGGCGCCGGCACCGGCCGCGGCGCCCACAACCACCGCCACGCCGCCTACCAACAGGCCTTTCTTCGCGGTCCAGTTTCCTTTACCGGAACGGGAAGACGTGCCGGAGGCGTACGGCTGCGGCGCGCCCCACCCACCGCCGGCGTTTGGCACCTGGCCAGGTGCCGCCGTCGTTCCCCAGCCTGCGGAAGGCGCAGCGGAAGCGGACGACCCCCAACCCTGCACAGGCTGCCCCTGGGGTGACCGGGCCGGCTCCCCGCGGCCGCTGGTACTGCCTGCGGGGACACCCCATCCTGTGGCTGCCCCGTCCCGGTCGGTGCCGTCGGCTGCCCCGCCCCAGATTGGAGCCGGCTGGGGCGTGTGTCCTGAGGCGCCGGGTTGCCCCGATGCCCCGGGGACGGCGCGGTCGTCTTGCTGATCCATGGCTTTCTCCAAGAAGTTGAAACTGATGGTGGTGATGCTGTTGTTCCAACAGGGTCTGCCGCCATGCTGTGCGGCGGCTGTGCGGCAGGCCAAGCCTGCCTGTGACCTTCGGGGCCGCATCCCCAAGGCAGAGCTTGCGTTGGGTTCAGGTGGCTAGGCTGGACCTCACAGCTGGAGCACAGCAACGGCAAAGCGTCGGCAAACCGACAGATCGGAGAGTTGTCCCATGGCATCCCCGCACTCCATGACCAACAACCTTCCCCAGCTCACCCACCCGGATGGGTCGCCGATCCGTGCCCTGGTGGTGGATGACGAGCCGAGCCTGTCCGAGCTCATGAGCATGGGCCTGCGCATGGCGGGCTGGTCTGTGGCCGTGGCAGCGGACGGTCCCACTGCCGTCAAGCTCGCCAAGGACTTCCACCCGGATGTCCTGGTGCTGGACGTCATGCTGCCGGGGTTCGACGGCGTGGAGCTGTTGGGCAGGATCCGCGCCTTTGCGCCGGAGGTGCCTGCGCTCTTCCTGACGGCCAAAGACGACGTCCAGGACCGCATTGTGGGACTGGCCGCCGGCGGGGACGACTACGTCACCAAGCCCTTCAGCATGGAGGAAGTCCTGCTGCGCCTGCACCGGCTGGTGCAGCGTTCCGGCGTGGCCGCCATGGACACTGCCGAACTGGTGGTCGGCGACCTGGTGCTCAATGTGGACACCCGTGAAGTCACCCGTGCCGGGGAAGGGATCCAGCTGACGGCAACACAGTTCGAGCTCCTCCGGTACCTGATGGAAAACCCCAAGCGCGTGGTCAGCAAGGCCCAGATCCTGGACCACGTCTGGGATTACGACTTCGGCGGCCAGGCGAACATCGTGGAACTGTACATTTCCTACCTGCGCAAGAAGATCGAAGCCAACCATCCGCCGATGATCCACACCGTGCGCGGAGCAGGCTACGTCATCAAGCCCGCAGACTAGCCAAAGGATACGCGTGTCTCTTTCCGGTGTCCCCCGGCCCACCGGCCGGTCCTGGTTCAACCCGTCCACCTGGCACCTCCGCACCCGCCTGATCCTGCTCTCCATGGCGCTCCTGGTGGCCATCTCCAGCGCCATCGGCGTGGTCAGCTACGCCTCCATGGATGTGGTCCTGACCAACCAGCTGGACTCGCAGCTGATGCTGGCCTCCCGCGGACGGCCGCCGGAGGGCAACCCGTCCGGCCGACCGGACCCCCTCGATGCCCGGGGCCAGAGTGTGGGGACGCTCAACGCACGGGTGGTGGGCGGCCAGGTCAGCCGGGAGGCGGGCTTCCTGTCTTCCGATGCCACCCGCACGGCGCTGACTTCCGCCGATGTGGCCACCCTGCAGGCGTTGCCCCGCAATGGCCTTCCCGTGGACCGCAAGCTGTCCAACGGCGATTACCGGCTGATGGCCACGGCCACCCCTTACGGCGACGTGGTGATCACCGGCCTGCCGCTGGCAACGAAACAAAGCACCGAGGCCTCGCTGGTGCTCACGATGGTGCTGGTGTCACTGGGCGGCCTGGTCGTGATCGGGCTTGCGGGCACTGCCTTGATCCGCCGGACCATGCGTCCGCTGGAACAGCTGTCCGACGTCGCCACCAAGGTCTCCAAACTGCCCCTCGACGCCGGCGAGGTGGCGCTTGCCGTGCGCGTACCGCCGTCCGCAGCGCATCCCACCACCGAGGTGGGCAGCGTGGGCCATGCCCTGAACCTGATGCTGGACAACGTCTCCAGCGCCCTGGAAGCCCGGCAGCGCAGCGAGATGAAGGTGCGCCAGTTCGTTGCGGACGCTTCCCATGAGCTCAGGACGCCCCTGACCGCCATCCGCGGGTACACCGAGCTGATGCGCATGACCGAGACCTTTACCGAGGACGGCCGGAAGTCACTGGGCCGCGTCCAAAGCCAGTCCGAGCGCATGACCGCGCTGGTGGAGGACCTGCTCCTGCTGGCCAGGCTTGATGAGGGCAAGGCAACCGAAACCACCGATGTGGACCTTACCCAGCTGGTGGTGGAAACCGTCAGCGATGAAAAGGTCATGGCCCCGGACCACACGTGGCAGCTGACGCTGCCCGACGAGCCCGTCACGGTCCGCGGGGATGCCACCCAGCTGCACCAGGTGCTGGCCAACCTGCTGTCCAACGCCCGGAAGCACACACCGGCCGGCACCACCGTAACCACCGGGTTGATGCGCTCGGCCGATGGGAGCGTGGTGGTGACGGTTACCGACGACGGGCCCGGCATCCCCGCCGAATTCCAGGGCAACATCTTTTCGCGCTTCACCCGGGCCGACGCCGCCCGCTCAGGCTCAGAAGGCTCGTCGGGCCTGGGCCTGTCCATCGTCGAATCCATCGTCATGGCCCACGGGGGCACGGTGGAACTGGTGTCCCGGCCAGGCAGGACCGAGTTTGCGGTCCGCCTTCCCGTGCCCGGACCCGCCGCCGCCTGACCGCCACACACGCACAGGGCGGTGGCCACTGAAGGCCAAGCCCGCGCCAACTGCACTGCGCCAGTTGCACAGCGCCGTTTGCACAGCGCCAGTTACACAGGCACATCACAGGTTGCGCCTAAAGCCCTCAAATCCGGCGGCGCCACTCTTGATGCATGACGCTCACCGACTCCACTTCAGGAACCCTGCCGGACGCCGCGGTGGCGCCGGCGGGCCTTCCTTCCCGCGGACATGCCGTACGGCGCGCACCCGTGGACACCCGTACCACCGTTCCGGTCCTTGACGTGACCATCCCCGTTTTCAACGAGGAACGGGACCTTGAGGAATGCCTCCGCCGGCTCCACGGGCACCTGCTGGATACCTTTCCGCACAGCTTCCGGATCACCGTGGCGGACAACGCCAGCACGGATGGAACCCTGAAGATCGCCGAGCGGCTGGCCCGGGAGTTCCCTGAGCTCGTGGCGGTCCACCTGGACGAGAAGGGCCGCGGCAACGCCCTGCGCAAAGTGTGGCTGGCCTCCCCGTCACCGGTGCTGGCCTACATGGACGTGGACCTTTCCACCGACCTCGCCGCCCTGCCGCCGCTGCTGGCGCCCCTGATTTCCGGGCATTCGGACCTCGCCATCGGCACCCGGCTGACCCGCAACTCCCGCGTCGTCCGCGGGCCCAAGCGGGAGTTCATCTCACGCAGCTACAACATGATGCTGCACTCGTTCATGGGCGCGCGCTTCAGCGACGCGCAGTGCGGGTTCAAAGCCATCCGCGCCGACGTCGCCCAGCAGATCCTGCCCTACACCGTGGACAACTCCTGGTTCTTCGACACCGAGCTTTTGGTCCTCGCCGAACGCTGCGGCCTGCGTGTCCATGAGGTCCCCGTTGACTGGATCGACGATCCCGATTCCAGCGTGGACGTGGTACGCACAGCACTGGCCGACGTGAGGGGAATGGCCCGCCTCACCCGCGACTTGGTCTACGGTCGCATCCCGGTCCCGGAACTGCGCGCAGCCCTGGCACGGGGTCCGATCCCGGCGTCCTCGCGGTCCGGTGAGCAGACACGCGGCAGCAGCCTTTTCGGCCAGCTGGTCCGGTTCGCCGCGATTGGCGCCGCCTCAACCCTTGCGTACCTGCTGATCTTCGTGTTCTGCCGGGGATTCATGGACCCGCAGTTGGCCAACTTCCTTGCACTGCTGATCACCGCCGTGGCCAACACTGGCGCCAACAGGCGCTTCACGTTCGGCATCCAGGGCGGCAACCCGGTCCGGCACCACTTCGAAGGGCTGATCGTGTTCGGCATCGGCCTGCTGCTCACCTCCGGAGCACTCGCCTTTGTACACCGGACGACGACGCCTGACCGGTGGGTGGAAGTCCTCACCGTTGTGGCGGCGAACCTGGCAGCCACGGCGGTCCGGTTCCTGCTGTTCCGGCTCTGGGTGTTCCGCGGCAACCACGGCAACCGGACCACGAAAGACGCCCCCACTTCGACAGAAACGGCAGCATCATGACCTCCACCATTTCGCCGGCGGACGCCGGCTCACCCGCCGGCCGGCAGCCGTCGCCATCCGGCCACGCTGCCTCCTCCCCCGGGGCGGCCGATACGGCACCCCGCTGGACCCGCTACGCCTTCGGTGCGCAGCCCCGCTGGGTGAGGCCTTCCGCCGCGGGGCTCCTGGCAGCCACGGCGATCCTGTATCTGTGGAACCTGGCAGCAACCGGCTACGGCAACTCCTTCTATGCAGCCGCCATCCAGGCCGGCACCAAGGACTGGACGGCGTTCCTTTTCGGCTCGCTGGACGCAGGGAACGCCATCACGGTGGACAAGCCGCCGGCAGCACTCTGGATCCCCGCCCTCGCAGGGCGCATCTTCGGTTTTTCACCACTGAGCATGCTGGTGCCGGAAGCACTCATGGGGGTGGCCGCCGTCGGGTTCCTCTACTTGGCCGTCAAACGCGTCTCGGGACCTGCCGCAGGCCTGCTGGCCGGCGCTGCCCTGGCGCTGACGCCGGTGGCTGCGCTCATGTTCAAGTTCAACAACCCGGACGCCATGCTCACCCTGTGCCTGGTGCTCGCCGCCTACTTCACCACCCGCGCCATTGAGAGGGCGGGTTGGAAGTGGCTGGTGGCCGCCGGTGCCGTGGTTGGCCTGGCCTTCCTGACCAAGATGCTGCAGGGCTTCCTGATTGTTCCCGCTCTGGGACTGGCCTATCTGTGGGCCGCACCCACGCCGGTGGGGCGCCGGCTGGTGCATCTGCTTGGCGCGCTGGGCGGAATCGTCGTGGTTGCCGGCAGCTACATCGCCCTGTTCCAGCTGACGCCGGCCTCGGAGCGGCCGTACATGGCAGGGTCCAGCACCAACAGCTTCCTTGAACTGACGTTCGGGTACAACGGACTGGCCCGTCTCACCGGTTCCGGCGAGGGCATGCCCGGCGGGGCCGGGGGTGCTGCCGGCGGTCCCGGAGGCGGCTTCGGCGGCGGCAACGCCGGATTCGGCGGGGCGGCCGGGCTGCTGCGGATGTTCGGGACCAGCTTTGGCGGTGAGGTCTCGTGGCTTCTGCCCGCCGCCCTGGTCCTGCTGGTGGCAGGCCTCTGGTTCACGCGCCGGGAAGTACGCACCTCCCCGGGCCGCGCGGCCCTGATCCTGTGGGGCGGCTGGCTCGTGGTCACCGGAGGTGTCTTCAGCTTCATGAGCGGCATTGTCCATCCCTACTACTCGGTGGCACTGGCGCCGGCGATCGCAGCGCTGGTGGGCATAGGCGCAGTGGAGCTCTGGCGTGGCCGAAGCTACTGGCCGGCCCGGATCGTCCTCGCCGTGACCGTCGCCGGCACCTCTGTGTGGTCGGCAGTCCTGCTGGGCCGCGACACGTCGTGGCTCCCCTGGCTGCGGGTCGCCATCATCGTGCTCGGCGTCCTCGCCGCCGCCGCAATCCTCCTCCGCCTCGACGCACTGGGCACCTCAAAACCGGGCACCTCGAAACTGGGCGCCTCCGGACGGTTCCGCCGGGCCGGTGCGGCCGCCGTCGTCGTCGTATCCCTCCTGGCCGGCGGTCTTGGGACAGCGGGGTGGACCCTCGCTACCGCTGCTTCCGCCCACTCCGGTTCCATTCCGACGTCGGGCCCGGCGGGTTCGTCCGCGGGTGGCTTCGGCAACCGTGCCGCTGGATTCGGCGGCGCACGGGCTGACGGCAGGGAGGCCGCCACTGACGCTGCCAAGGGCGCGGGTGGACTCGATCCCTTCGGCGGCCTCGACGGCGCAGCCGGCCCCGGAGGTGCCGGGGGTGCCGGGGGCGCCGGCGGCCCGGGCGAAGGATCCGCAGATGCGGCGGTGGCGGCACTCCTGAAGGCCACCACCACGAAGTGGTCCGCGATCGTCTCCGGCGCCAGCCAGGCAGCCAGCCTGGAACTCGCCACGAACACCAACGTCATTGCCCTGGGCGGTTGGAACGGCGGTGACCCCTACCCCACGCTCGCCGAGTTCCAGGACATGGTGGCCAAGGGCGAGATCGGCTACTTCATCCAAGGCGGTGGCATGGGTGGCGGCGGCATGGGTGGTCGCGGCAATTCCGAGGTGGCCGCCTGGGTCCAGGCCAACTTCCAGGCCCAGACCGTAGGCAACTCCACCGTGTACCAACTCACCAAGTAGGACTCCATGGCCAGCCACTACCCAGCGTCCGTCCACACTGCGTCGGTCCACACCGGACACCCTGCCGGCGCTCCTGCCGCCGCGCATCATCCTGTCCCGGCCTGCTACCGGCCGGACCCGCGGGCGCTCCGGCGGGGGCTGGAACTGGCAGCGGTGCTGGCCGGGACCGCCGTGCTGTACTTGTGGAACCTTGGAGCATCCGGCTGGGCCAACGCGTTCTATTCCGCCGCGGCCCAGGCCGGATCGCAGGACTGGACGGCCTGGTTTTTCGGCTCTTCCGACGCGGCCAACGCCATCACGGTGGACAAGCCGCCGGCGTCGTTGTGGATCATGGGGTTGTCCGTCCGGATCTTCGGCCTCAGTTCCTGGAGCATCCTGGTCCCCCAGGCACTGATGGGCGTCGGCACCGCCTGGCTGCTTTACCTGGCCGTACGGCGGGCCGCGTCGCCTGCCACGGCCGATCCACGCCTGGCGCACCGCGCAGGACTGATCGCCGCGGCCGTCCTGGCCCTCACCCCCGTTGCCACGCTGATGTTCCGCTTCAACAACCCGGACGCCCTGCTGGTGCTGCTCATGACGGCAGCCGCCTACGCGGTCCTCCGTGCAGTCCAGGAGGACCGGTTGCGCTGGCTCCTGCTTGCCGGAGTGTTCCTGGGCTTCGGCTTCCTGGCCAAGCAGCTGCAGGTCCTGCTGGTGGTTCCGGGATTCGCAATCGCCTACGCGCTGGCAGGCCCGCACAGTCTCCCGCGGCGCCTGCTCCGGCTGGCCGCGGCGGGAGCGGCCATGGTGGCCTCCGCCGGGTGGTGGCTCCTGGCGGTGGAGCTGACGCCGGCCGGCCTGCGTCCCTACATCGGCGGATCGCAAAACAACTCCATCCTGGAGCTCACGCTGGGTTACAACGGGCTGGGCCGGCTGACGGGCGACGAGACCGGCAGTGTGGGCGGCGGCAACGGCTGGGGAGATCCCGGGCTGCTCCGGATGTTCAACAGCGAGTTCGGCGGCCAGATCGCGTGGCTGCTGCCGTCCGCCCTGATCCTTGCGGCGGGCCTGCTGTGGTTGGGCCGGCGGGCCCCGCGGACCGATGCGGTGCGCGCCGCCGTCATCATCTGGGGCTCGTGGGTGCTGGTGACGGGCCTGGTCTTCAGCTTCATGGCCGGCATCATCCACCCTTACTACGCCGTGGCGCTGGCGCCGGGGATCGCCGGGCTTGCGGGGCTGGGCACGGTCCTCCTGTGGCAGCACCGGCAGCAGCCACCCGCCGCACTCCTGCTGGCCGCAGCGGTGGCCGCGGCCGCCCTGATGGCCTTCCAGCTGCTGGGCACCACGTCCGCCTACGGCGCGTGGCTGCGTTGGCTGGTCCTTTCCGGAGGCTTGGCGGCCGCAGCGGGCGTGGCGTTCGGCAGGTTCCTGCGCTGGCGTGCCGTGCAGCGGACGACGGCGGCGCTCGCCATTGCGGCGTCGCTCACCGGGCCGCTGGCGTACTCCCTTTCCACGGCGTCGACAACGCACAGCGGGGCGATCGTCAGTGCCGGGCCCTCGTCGGGCTTCGCCCCTGGCGGGACGGGCCCTGGCCGGACCGGCCTTGGCGGGACCGGGACAGGCAGCACCAGGCAGCCAGCAACCCAGGGAAACACGGCCCGCCAGCAGGGCGCGCCCGGAGGAACACTTCCCGGCGGAACCGCTGCTGCAAGTGGTCGCGGAGGCGGAGCCTTGGGAGGCCTCTTGGGCGCCCCAACGCCGTCCGCGGAACTCGTGGCAGCACTCAGGAATGGCGCCTCAGGCTACACCTGGGCAGCGGCAGTGGTGGGTTCGAACAACGCTGCCGGTTACCAGTTGGCAACGGAACTGCCGGTCATGGCGGTGGGTGGGTTCAACGGCACAGATCCCGCCCCTACCTTGGCGGAGTTCCAGGATCTGGTGTCCCAGGGAAAGATCCACTACTTCATCACAGGCGGAACCATCCGGGCCAGTACCGGTTCGGACGCTGCCGCCCAGATCGCCCAGTGGGTGGCGAACAACTTCACGGCGCAGAGCATTGGCGGCACCACCGTCTACCTGTTGGCTGGGTAACGGGAACTGTAACGGTCGGCGCGCTGCGCTCATGAAATGGGGCGGCCATACCCCAATGGGACCGAGGTTACGAACGGGGAATCCGGCAAATCAACGCGCTGAGGATCGTGACTTCCGTTACCTAAATGTGACTTTCGCGTGCACTTCCTGTAGCGTCGATTGGGTGCGGCCCCCGTTCGGGCCGCATATCCCGGGTCGACGCCAAGCTCTGCCGCTTCCCCGGATTCCGATTGAGCTACGGCAGAGGCGGGGGACCCACCGTCCCGGGCATTGAATGCCCTTGGGGTTAAGCCAGTACGTGATCTTTCCGTATGGCCGGATGCCCTCATCCGAACCCGACAGCTAACTCCGCAGGTGTGAGAGGCGATCAATCATGTCCAAAAACACGGCAGAAGCACGCCTGCTGCAGGCCAAGGCTAAACACAGGGCCGCGCAGCAGGCCAAGAAGACCACCCTGGGCCAGCGCGCCGCTGTCCTTGCAGCATCGTGCGCGGTGCTGGTGGGGGTTGGCGCGGCAGGACAGGCCACCAGCAGCATGACTCCGGTGTCATCCACCGCGTCCAACCCTTCCACGACGGCGTCAGACGCTCAAATGAGCATCGAGAAGAGCGAGATCCGCTCCAACCCGGCAGCAAGCCCCGCGCCCGCTGCCATCAGCGTGGCACCGCAGGCAGCTGAACCGGCCCCCGCAGCGGCACCGGCAGCACCCGCAGCGCCTGCCCCGGCCCCGGCGCCTGAGCCCGCCCCCGCACCTGAGCCGGCTCGCGCCGTCGCGGTTAACGATCCTGCAGGCGCCCAGGCGTACGCCGCCAGCCAGCTGGGGGTGTTTGGCTGGGGACCGGACCAGATGCAGTGCCTGCAGACGCTGTGGACCAAGGAGTCCGACTGGACCACCACGGCCACCAATTCCAGCAGCGGGGCATACGGCATCGTCCAGTCCCTGCCCGCTGAGAAGATGGCAAGCGCCGGCGCGGACTACCTCACCAACTACCGCACGCAGATCAACTGGGGCCTGGACTACATCAAAAAGAGCTACCAGTCGCCCTGTGGTGCCCTGAACTTCCACCTGGCCCACAACTGGTACTAGGCACTCCTCCCCCCCGGCGGCAGCGATGCCGGGGGGACTGCACCAAAGCGGCGGGCCGCATCATCATGATGCGGGCCGCCGATTTGGTTAACCAGCGCCCGGTCCGGCGCCCTGTCCGGTGTTCCCGCCAGCGCCCTGCCCGGCGTTCCGCCACGGGATGTACTGGACAGCCCACTTGTTTCCGTCCGGATCGGCGAAGTACACAAAGTGGCCCCAGTCCTGGACGTCCACATCGCTGACATCCACGCCGTTGCTCTTGAGCTGGTCATGCGCCGCATTGATGTCGTCGACCACCATCTGCAGGTTGGAGCCCGTGCCGGGCGGGGCGTCGACGAGTCCTTCGCCGATGCAGATGGAGCAGGCCGAGCCCGGCGGCGTCAACTGCACAAAGCGGATGGAGTCCGACGGCCGCTCGTCGTAGTCGGCGTTAAAGCCCACTTTGTTGACGTAGAAGTCCTTGGCACGGTCAACGTCGGATACGGGGACAAAGACAAGCTCGAGTTTCCAGTCCATCCGCACAGGCTAGCGGCGGGACACCCGTTGGGAAAGAGCCCGTTCAAACAGGGCCGAAGTGCTACCCGGCGATGCCGTAGAGGCGGTCGCCGGCGTCGCCCAGCCCGGGGACAATGTAGGACTTCTCGTTGAGCTTCTCGTCGATGGAGGCCAGGACGATGTGCACGTTGGCCCCTGACAGTTCCTCCTCCAGCCGCGCCAGGCCCTCGGGGGCGGCCAGCAGGCAGATGCAGGTGACATCGGAAGCGCCGCGCTTGAACAGGAACTTGATGGCTTCGCGCAGGGTTCCGCCCGTGGCCAGCATGGGGTCCAGGACGAAAACCTGGCGGCCGGTGAGGTCCTCCGGCAGGCGCTCCGCGTAGGTGATGATGTCCAGTGTCTCCTCGTCCCGGGCCATGCCCAGGAAACCCACTTCAGCGGTGGGAACCAGCTTGGTCATGCCTTCCAGCATTCCCAGGCCGGCGCGCAGGATGGGAACCACCAGCGGGGTGGGCTTGGTGAAGGCGGTGCCGACGGTGGTGCTGACGGGCGTCTCGATGGTGACGGGCTCGGTGCGGACCTCCCGAGTGGCTTCGTAGGCCAGCAGGGTCACCAGCTCTTCCGTCAGCTGGCGGAAGACCGGCGACGGCGTGTTCTTGTCCCTCAGGACAGTGAGCTTGTGGGCGACCAGGGGGTGGTCAACAACGAGAGTGCGCATCCCCCAAAACTATCACTCGGCGCTGCCCTTCCCGCGTCCGGAGTGTTCGCCGTCGTGCAGTTCCTCGGCCACCACGTCCCGGACGATGGGACGGTCGAACGACGGCGCTGCCCCTGCGTGCTCGCGCCTTCGGACCAGGTGGAACAGCCGGTGGGCCAGGATAACGATTGCCACCCAGGCCAGGCCCAGGATCCAGCCGGCCATAACGTCCGTGAGCCAGTGGTGGCCCAGGAAGACCCGGCTCAGGCCCATGGCGATGATGAAGATCGAGCCGGCGGTGATGGCGGTAACCCGGACCCGCATGGTGTGGAACTGAAGGCAGATGAGGTAGATCACCAGACTGATCACCACGGTGGTATTCAGGGTGTGTCCGCTGGGGAAGGATGGCGAATCCTCGTAAGGGGGGACGGCGTCCGCATGGTCGGGCCGGGTACGGCCCACCAGCTTCTTGCCGAACGTGGTAGCGGTGACGGACGCTGCCGCTGCACCGCCGATCAGGACCAGCGGACGCCAGTTCCGGCTCAGGAAGGTCAACCACGCGGTGAGGATGCTGGCCAGGATGGGCATCCCGATGCCGCCGCCGATGTTGGTGAAACCGGTGACAAAGGAGTCAAGGCCGGGGCTGCGGAGGCCTTCGGCAAAGGCAAGGGCAGGCTTGTCCAGGTTGGCCAGGCCAGCGGAGTCCACCACATCGTCGTAGACCTCTGCCCCAAGCAGCGCCAGGGACACGATGACCACACCGCCCACAAGGATGGTGAGGATCAACGCCGCATAGGGTTTGAACCAAATACCCAATCGGTCCCGAAGAGTGTCCATGGTGCCTCCCGGCATCGGCAAGTAACCTGACTAACCCCGAAACTATCATTGAGCCATGCCCTTGCCCGAAAAGAAACACGAGGCCTGGATGGGCCTTGCCCTGGCGGAGGCCCGCCGTGCGCTCGACACGGAGGACGTGCCCATCGGCGCCGTAGTGATAGGGCCCGACGGCGACGTTCTGGGTTCGGGACGCAACCAGCGGGAGGAGCTGGGCGACCCCACAGCCCACGCCGAGGTGGTGGCCATCAGGGAGGCGGCCGGACGGCTGCGGGAACGGGCACGGCTCGGCGGCGGCCAGGGCGACGGGTGGCGCTTGTCCGACTGCACGCTGGTGGTCACCCTGGAACCCTGCGCCATGTGTGCGGGCGCGATCGTCCTGGCGAGGATTCCCCGGGTTGTGTTCGGGGCCTGGGATGAGAAGGCCGGCGCTGCGGGATCGGTATTCGATATCCTCCGCGAGCGCCGGCTGAACCACTGGGTTGAGGTGTATCCCGGGGTCCGCGGGGAAGAGTGCGCTTTACTGCTGCGCGAATTTTTCGCCGCCCACCGGAGCAGCCTCTAGCCCTGCCGCTCCCCGTGTCCGCCGGGTCCCTCCAGGAGGGCCAGCACGTCCTGCGCTGTTTCGCTCCATCCCGGCAGCCTGGTCCGCGCATCAAGCGCGGCTGAACGCCATTTTTCCCGGGTCTTTCCATCCACCAGCCAACCCCGCAGGGCATTGGCCAGGCGGCCGGGACTCTCCTGTCCGCCGTCTGGAAGGGTAAGCACTGCCCCCGGAAGGCGGGGGTCGCCGTCGGCCGTTCCCAGCCCGCCCATGCCAAGCGCCTCCACCGCCCCGGTCCCGGCACGGACCAGAACAGGAATGCCGTGGGCCAGGGATTCGGTGACGGCCATGCCGAAAGCCTCCAGCCGCGACACCAGCAGGGTCAGGTCCGTCCGCGCCCATTCGGCCTCCAGGGCTTCGCCAATGAGCTCGCCGGTGAGCTGCACCCGCCGCTGGAGCCCGTGGGCAGTAATGGCAGCCCGGACCTCCCGTGCGTAGTCCGGGTCCGCCTGCTCGGAGCCCACGAACGACGCAGTCCATTCAAGGTCCTGGATCCGGGCCAGGGCATGCACGGACAGCAACTGGTCCTTGTTTGGCAGCAGCGCGGCGATGACCGCCACGTGCGGCGGCCTGGATCCCTGGGCCAGGGGTGCGGGGTTGACGCCGGGAAGGACAACGGTGACCCGGGAAAGCCCCCTTTCCAGGAGGAGGGATGCAGATGACGTGCTGGTGCAGATCACGCCGGTTGCCGCACGGAGGGCTCTCGCTTCGCGTTCCAGGGCTGCGGCCCCGGAGCTTTCCTCAACGGGCATATGCACCAGGACCCATGTTTCCCCGCCCGCCTTCGCGGCGTATTCGAGTTCATCCGGGGCACCTACCGCCACCAGGCCGTCCACGATGGCCACTGCTTCCCCGTGGTGTGCCTCAGGTTCCCATGCTCCGAGGAGGGTGGCCAGCCGGCGTCGTTCCTTGGCGCCGGCGTCCGGCCAGTTGCCCTCCACGGCAACCACCTCCACCTCCGCGCCCCGTTCCTGCAGGCCCGCAACCAGGCGCGCGTTGTAGACGTTGCCGCCTGAGCTGTGGCGGATATTGCCGGGAACCAGCAGCCGGATGGGACGCATTGCTACGCGGTGAGGTCCAGGGAAAAGGTGGCCCAGGCGTCAGGATTCTCGCGCAGGGTGACCTCCAGTCCTGCGAGTTCACGGCCGTCGTCGTTGTCCTTGATCTCTGCGGCCACCTTCCGGGCGATGTACTCGGCGAGGGCTTCCGTGGTGCTGAGCTTGCCCTCGAAGTCCGGGTGCTCGTCCAGGTTGCGGTAGTTCAGGCCGGCGAGCACCTCCTCGATGATGGTCCCGGCAGCGCCGATGTCCAGGACGATCGCGTCGGCATTGAGGGCGCGACGGCGGAAGGCCACCTCGGCGACGAAGGTTGCACCGTGCAGGCCCTGGGCGGGGCCGAAAGCCTCACGGGGAAGGCTGTGGGCAATCATGAAGTGGCGGCGGATGGTCAGGCTGAACATTGTTACCTCAAGTCTTTGGGGGTGTGGGTGGCTGGGCTGGGCGCGGGACTGCCGGCAGGGTATTCGACGACGTGGCACAGGGCTTCCAGGCTGCCGTCCGCCAGGCTCTGGACCACGCCAGGCAGGTCCTCGAACCGGGACGATCCCGTCAGGAACGCGTCGAAGACGGGGTCCTTTAGCAGCGATACGGCCAGGTCCAGGCGGTCCGCATTGGTGCGCCTGTGGCGCCGGGAACGCGCCACCATGCCCACCTGGCTCGCCCTGATGGACAGCCGCCTGGCGTGGAAGTCCTCCCCCAGCGGCACAGTGACCTCACGGTTGGCATACCAGGACATTTCGATGATTTCGCCTTCATCGCCGGCGAGCTGCAGGCTGCGCTCCAGGCCTTCCTGCGAGGCCGAGCAGTGGAACACGATGTCGCAGTCCGCCAGGGCGTCATCGGGGTGTGCGAAGTCCACGCCCAGGGTGTCCGCGAGCTTTTTCCTGCCCGGATCGAGGTCCACCAACTGCAGGCGCTGCAACGGGAAGGTGCGCAGCAGCGTAGCCACCATGCCGCCCACCAGGCCGGCTCCGACAACGGCAATCCGGTCGCCCAGCCGAGGCCCGGCTTCCCACAGGGCGTTGACTGCGGTTTCCACCGTGCCGGTGAGGACCGCCCGCCGGGATGGAACGCTGTCGGGAACCCTGGTTAGAGAGGTCACCGGCACCACATAGAGGTCCTGATGCGGATTCAGGCAAAAGACGCGCCGGCCCTTCCACTCCTCAGGACCTTCCTCCACGACTCCCACCGAGAGGTAGCCGAATTTCACCGGCCCTGGAAACGTTCCCTCCTGGCGTGGGGCACGCATCTCTTCCGCGACACGTGGCGGCACGGCTCCGGCGTGGACCACCATTTCGGTGCCCTTGCTGATGCCGGAGTACAGGGCACGCACCAAAGCTTCACCTGTCCCCGGCGCGGGCACTTCTTCGGCCCTGAGCTCGCCGTGTTCCTTGGCGGTGGTCCAGTAAGCGGTTGCGTGGATCGGAGTCTGTGAATTTGTCATCTTGCTGATGAATCTAACCGGACGCGCGGTGGCGGGGAAAGTCCGACGGCGGATGGCGGGGTTTGGTGCCGCGCGGCGGCGTCGGTGCCAGCCCTTCTTGAGGAGCCTTTGCTGGGGGCGGGTAGGGCGTCAGGAGGTGCAGGTGCAGGTGCAGAGGGCGGCGGGGCGTGGACCTGCCGGAACATGTGCGGACGGGCAGGGGCCCGGGCGGACGTGCCGCAACTTGCGCGGGCGGACCGGACTGAAGACGCGGCAGTGCAGCAGCTTCGGCTTAGACGCCGAGGTGTTTAAGCAGTGCCTCCTCGAGGAGGCTTCGTTCGCCGGGCAGGAACCCGGGTGGCCACTTTGGTGGTTCCCAGTCCTGGTGTTCGCTTGTGTAGTGGCGGCCGGTGGGCGAGGTCCAGCCCGGTGGTTCGTTCGTGCTGGCCGGGGTGGGTCTCCAGCCGGTGGTGTGCCGGAGCCTGTGGTGCTTCGGGCAGGGCTGTCCCAGGTTGCTGATTCCGGTGGTGCCGCCGTAGTGCCAGGCGAGGAGATGGTCGGCCTCCGTGTCCAGGGAGGTGTTGCTGCAGCCCGGGAACGGGCATTTCCCGTCCCGCATCCGCAGCCAGGCCCGCATCGCCCTGGGAACCCGGTAACTCTTCCGGCCGATCTCCAACGGCGCCCCGTCCCGCGGGTCCACCAACACCCGGTAAAACGAGGCCGCCCCGTCCGCGACCAGTCGCCGCGCCATCGACGCCGGCACCGGACCATACCCATCCAGCATCGCCGGCTCATCGGTCAGGCCCATCAGCGCGAACACCGGAACCGTAACCAGGACCTCGGCGCGGACCGATGGCGACTGGTGGCCAGTTCCCGATGCGGCGCTATCAGTGCCACCGGCACCGGCGCCCGGCCGCGCAGCAGCCAGGGCGCCGGCAGTGGCACTGGCACTGGCACTGGCACTGGCACTGCTGAGACTGGTGCTGCCGCCCCGGGTGTCGCCGCTGCCGAGGATCGCTGCGGCGAAACTGTCGGCCCGCAGCTGGGGCATGGTCCTGTCCTCGGCCGGCCCCTGCAGGCCCCGTGCGGCAGCGGTGAGCCGGTTCCAGCCGGACATGGCCTGGTCCGCGGGCAGGTACGCGCCCAGCCACGCCATCCCGTCCCGGTCCGGCCGGAACTCCACCCGCCGCTCCGCCACACCCCTGGCGTGCCGCTTCTCGATCGATTCGGCGTGGTGGCGTTCCCGCCAGGTCCGGGCCTTGACCCGGAACCGGTGCGCCGGCAGTTCCCCAACCGGGCACCCCCTGGCCGGGGGAAGGGCGTCCGGGTCCGGTGTATCGGGTGGCAGGAAATGCGCCTCCAACGCCGCCGCCCCCGCCACATCAAGGCTCGCCGTTTCGTCGGCCATCACCAGCGCGTGCTGCCACGACAGGGTTCCGGACTGCAGCGCCTCCAAAGTCCGCGGCAAGGAAACAGTCAGGGCGTGGGAGGTGGCCAGGAACGACGCCGCCGCCCGCGGACCCAGGGCCAGCACGCACCCGATCTCCGCCGCGACCGCCATCTCCTGCGCCACCACCGGCACGTCCGGCCCCGCCACAGCATGCGCAGCCTCCGCGTACGCCACCGCAGCCTTCGCCTTCACCCCCGCAACCCGCGCCTCCACCTCCCGGGCCCCGGCGAGGATGTCCAGGCACCCATCCGCCAAACCGCGCAACGGATCAGAAACCGAGAAAGGCTCAGCATCCAAAAACGAATCAGCATCCGAGAACGCCTCCAGACCCTCCCCATCCACCTCAGCCTGAAGCACAGCAAGGGCAGCACGAATCTCCTCGAACGCCCTCACCACCGCCACTTTCCCCATAAACCCATCATGACAAGGGGGTCCGACAATTATGATCCTGCTCCAACGCCCATCCCCAGGCAGCGCTGGGTTGGATGAAACCCGCAATAGGCACCCACTGTGCGTCCGTTTTGGGGATGCAGGCCATGCTCCGGTACCCTATTGAGGTTGGTGACGTGTCCGAGCGGCCGAAGGTGCAACACTCGAAATGTTGTTTGGTGTAAAAGCCAACGTGGGTTCAAATCCCACCGTCACCGCCATATAGGAAAAGGCCCTGGGCTCCCTTGTACATCAAGGAAACCAGGGCCTTTTGCTTTCCCCGGGCCATGTGTCCTCAGCGGCCAAAGCGTCAGCGCGCGGGATCGATCATCGTCATGCCCGCGACCTTAACAGTGTCGAACTGCGGGAGCATGTCAGCGGCCTCGGTCAGCCCGATAACGCGTTCGATGAGCTTCTGCGGTTCCAGTGACCCCGACTCGATGAGGGCGAGCATCTGCGGGTAGTCGGCCGCAGCCATCCCGTGGCTTCCGAACACATCCAGTTCCCAGGCAATAACGCGCGCCATAGGCACGCGGGGGTGACCCTCTATGGGCGGGAGGAGGCCGATCTGGACGTGCCGTCCACGGCGACGAAGGCTCAGGAGCGCGTCGGCGCACGTCTGCTCGCTGCCGACAGCATCAATGGAGACATGGGATCCTCCCGTGATCGCATGCACCTGTGCGGGGATGTCCGAGGCGTCCGCGACCAATACGTGGTCTGCGCCGAGGGAAGCGGCCACCTCCAGGGCGGCGGGGTTCCGGTCGACAGCCACAACCTTTCCGCCGAGCGCCTTCGCAACCATGACGGCGCTGAGCCCCACACCGCCTGCCCCGACGATGGTCACCCATTCATCGGCCGCAAGCCGGGCCCGGCCCGTGAGCGCCCGGTAGGCAGTGGCGAAGCGGCATCCCAGGCTGGCCGCTGCTTCGAAGCTGACCCCTTCGGGAATTGCCACGAGATTGGTGTCGGCCGCATGGATCACAACTTGCTCGGCAAAGGAACCCCAATGGGTGAAGCCTGGCTGCTGCTGCTCCGGGCAGACCTGCGCGTTGCCGCCGAGGCACCATTCGCAGGCGCCGCAGCCTTCCACAAAGGGTGCGGTCACGCGGTCGCCAACCGTCCATCTGGTCACACCCGAACCAACCACGGCCACAACGCCGGCGAACTCATGGCCTGGAACGTGCGGCAGAGCGATGTCGTCGTGGCCTACCCATGCGTGCCAGTCACTGCGGCATAATCCGGTGGCCACGACGGTGATCACCACACCGCCGGCAGGCGCCTCCGGGGCGTCGACCTCGTGAACCGCCAGCGGCCCGGCAATGCTGTTCATGACAATCGCGCGCATAGTGTCCTCCAGGCATCGAATTCGTCCCGTCCTGTTCAGCCGGGAGTCCGGCGACATCTTCGCACGCGGCGATGGTGCATCGAACTCCCTCCCCTGTGTCCTGCCGCGAAGCCGCACATGCTGGCCAGCCACGGATGCTGCCGGGAGCATTGGCGTCACTGCCGGTCTCCGCAGGATTAGAGAATCCGCTGATACATCCGGTGGTCCTGCCACCTGCCGGCTATCCGGAGGTAGTCGGGGGCCGTGCCGTAGGCCACGAAGCCATTCTTTTCCAGCACTCTTTGCGACGCCGTGTTGTGCACCAGGGTTGCTGCCTCGAGTCGGTGAAGTCCCAATGCAGCCTGTGAAATATTGACGGCCGCCGCTACTGCCGCCGTCATAAGCCCTTTCCCTTGGGCTGTGCGGGAAATCCAGTAACCAACGTGCGCGTTCTGGAATGCGCCACGCACGATTGAGCTGAGGGTCAGCAGCCCGACGATACCGTCATGTTGTGCCAGCACCATGGGAAGTGCCGTGCCCGAATCGAGTTCAACAAGCCGCCCTTCAACCACGTCCCGCTGGCCCTGGACGGTGTAGAACTCCTCAGGCCGGACAGGCTCCCACGGGGCGAGATATGACCGGTTCTCCTGAAACGCCGCTGCCAGCGCCTCTGCGTCCGACGCCCGGACGGGACGGAGCACAACACCTTCGGCAATCACACAGGAAAAGTCCACTGCTTCACACTACGCCGAGCCCATATAGGCGCCCACGTCCAGGACGGCGTCACTGCGGGGTCGACAACGGCGGACGCCCCTGCGCTTCCGTCTCGACGCGCTTTTTGATGCCCAGGAGCATGGCGCGGTCCATGACCAGGTAGCCGGGTCGAAGAAGGAAGTCCGTCACACGAAGCCCGGCAGGGCGTCCCGGGCCCGTGCGCGTCCTGAGCAGCAGCCTGGTACCGGCAGCACCTGCATCGTGGAGGACGAACTGCCAGGTTCCTGTCACTTTTCCGGGCGGGGCACCAGGGCTTGAGTCCAGAACAAGGTGTCGGCCCTCCTCCAACTCCACCACGCGCGGCCCGCGCCGGCCGCCCGGGTAACCTTCCGGCGTGAAGGCGATGATGTCCCCCACCTGCAGGTCCTGCCACTCCGGATGAATGCGGTCCGCGTTCGTAACACCCAGGTGCAGCAATCCGTTCTCCATCGCCGTGTAGGAATACAGCCCCGCCCGGTCCACACCCATTTGCACTATCCAGGGCCACACCTGGTCGGGACGGGCGGAGACAGTGACCGCCATGGTCTGGATGTCCTCGGGATCGGGAATCAATTCGTCCCCCGGAAGGGGCATTGTTCTTTCGGGCTCCGTGGTTCCCCATGTCCCCAGGGCACGCGGCACGAGGGCGTGCGTGAGAAACCCGGCAGCGGCCGCAGCACCAAGGAATCCGGAAAGCCGGCGGCGGGAAGGGGTGGATGAATGATTCGTGCCTGTCTTCGGCCGAATGAAGGCCAGGACATCCGACGCCGTGCTGCTCATGGCACGCCTCCCTTTGGTTGAGGTGGTTCCGCGATGCCTTGCAGCCTACAAACCATCATCTGGGCGCCACAGAGTCCAAGGCCCCCCTTGCGGCCGCCCTGCAACGACTGACGTCCCATTCAGGCAACTGCCTGGCAACCACCCATCACGAAGTCATCAGGCAGTGCGCCGAAGAACGTGGCGGTCTCCGGAACCCAGCCCTGGCCTTCCGGGCATGAAGGAGGCGCCACCGCTGTTGCGGCGGCGCCTCCTTCTTCAGTACCTGCTCAAAGCCGGGTGTCGAACGACCCGCAAAATACGTTCTCGTTGAACGTTCCCTGGAACGCGGACTTGCCCTGGATCTTCTCCACCGCGGCACGGATGGCTTCCCGAGTCCCGGCATGCGCGTGGATTGCCGTCTTCACCATGGGCACGTCAATCAGGTGGTTCGGCTGGTTGAGGGACACGAACACCGTGGGCACCTCCGTGACGTACCACGGGATCTCGGCTGCCATCGGCGAGGACCACTTGATCCGGATGGCGGCCTCCTGGGCGAAGCCCTTGACGTTGGCAAAGACAAATGCGGCGTCGTACTTTTCCGCGTAGTCCCCGGTGGCTTCCTCGGAGATGACGGACATGAAGTTCACCCCGGTCTCCCCCGCCGCCTCGCGCTGTTCAGCCGTCCGGTACAAGAACACTTCGAAGCCGGCGGCCTCCAGTTCCTCCTTCACCACGTCCAGGTAGGCCAGCGGATCTGCCCGCGTGAAGTCGGCGCCGCCGGAAATGCCGTACAACCGGATCCGCGGATGAGTCCCGGGGGTAATGGGCAGGTTCCCTGCCGTGTCCTTGACCAGTGTGACGGTCTTGTCGGCGATCTCGGCCGCAATCGCCCGGTGCGCCTGACTGCCGATCACGGCCAGCGCCTCGGCCGGCGGCACCAACTGGTCAGCGGATTTCAGGTGCAGCCCCAAGGATGCCTTCAGTCCGAGGATCCGCCGCAGGGCGTCGTGCAGCCGCTGCTCGGTGATGACCCCGGACTTGTATCCGTCCAGCATGTACTGGAAGTCCTCGGCGGGGTTCCGGAAGAACAGGAACATGTCGCAGCCGGCCGCAATCGTTGCCGGAACCAGGTCCTTCCGCTTCATTGCCTGCGTCAGGCCCACCATCTGCGAGGCGTCGGTGAGGACCAGGCCATTGAAGCCCAGTTCGCCGCGCAGCAGGTCCTGCAGCAGTTCCGGGGACAACGTGGCCGGCAGGATCCCGGCATCAGGAAGACCCGGCCGGAAATGCCGCGAGACCTCCGGCGCCCCAATGTGGCCCACCATGATGGACTGCACGCCGTGCGCAATCATTTCCCGGTACACGTGCCCATAGGTCCGGTTCCATTCCTCGTACCCGAGGGTGTTGTAGGACGTGACCACGTGCTGGTCCCGCTCGTCGATGCCGTCGCCCGGGAAGTGCTTCATGGCGCAGGCAGTGGGTGATTCGCTGATGCCGTCGAAGTACTCCTTGGCGCGCTCCACCACCACCTCCGGCGTATTGCCGAAGGACCGTGTGGAAATGACGGTGTTCCGCCAGTTGTAGTGGATGTCCACGATCGGCGCGAAGGCCCAATTGCAGCCCAGGGCAGCCGTCTCCACGCCTGCCACCTGCCCCATCTTCCGGGCGATGTTCCTGTCCGGGTGCGAGCCTGCCTGCAGGTGCGTGGATACGAACGTGCCGTCGTCGCAGCTGCCGGCCCCGCCCATCTCCGGGTTGGAGGCAATCAGCAAGGGAATCCGGGACTTGGACTGCGCGTAGCGGATATGTTCCTGGACGGCGGCGGACGGGCCGGGCCGGTACCGCATGCCGCCCACGTGGTAGTTTTCCAGCACCCCGTCGAGGTATCCGGGCGAGTAGTCGTTGTTGTGGTTGATGAACAGCTGCCCGATCTTTTCCTCGAGCGTCATGGCACCAATGGTGCCTTCCACCCAGGCGATCGCGCCGGCGTCGAGCATGAATGGCGCTGCCGCAAGGTCGACGTCGAACTGGCGCGGCCTGGTGCCCGCGGCCCCCATGGCAGGAGGTACGACGGCGGCAATCCCCTTGAGTGCCTCCGCCACCACGTCCTGAACGGGTGCGGCGATGTCAACCACCACGCCGCGCTCGTCTTCCTGCAGAGGTTCCAGTGTGGCGAGTTGGGATTCCAGCAGCGCGGGAGGCATGAAGTGCCCGGTCCGTCCCTCGGTCCGCGCCTTCAGAACCTCCTTGCTGCCGTCCAGGTGCAGGAAGACGGTGTCCGGGGCCTGTTCCCGGATGGCGTCCCGGTAGCTTCGGCGCAGGGCAGAACACGCCAGGACCAGCCCACCGTCGCCGGCAGCCGCCAGCTTGCTGCCCACCGTTGCGAGCCAGGGCCAGCGGTCCTCGTCCGTCAGCGGTGTGCCCGCAGCCATTTTCGCGACGTTCTCCACGGGGTGGAGGGAATCGCCGTCAACGAACGGGACGCCCAGTTCGCGGGCGACGAGGTCACCGATGGTAGTCTTGCCGCAGCCGGAGACGCCCATGACGATAATGCGATGTTTGATCATTGTTTGGTCCTTGCCAGTCGTGGCGGTCTTACCAGTCGTGGACGGTGCCGTCGACGAGGCGGTTGTAGGGCAGGTAGGCCTGCTGGTAGGGGTAGGCCGCGGCGGCTTCTTCGTTGAATTCGACGCCGATGCCCGGCTTGTCGCCCGGGTGCAGGTACCCGTCCACGAACGTCATGGACTGCTCGAAGACCTCGTTGGTCTTGGCCGAGTGCTGCATGTACTCCTGGATCCCGTAGTTATGGATCGCCAACCCCACGTGCAGCTGCGCCGCGAAGCCCACCGGGGAAATATCGGTCGGACCGTGGAAACCGGACTTGATCTGGTACTGCGCCGCGAAATCCATCACCTTCTTCAACGGACTGATCCCACCGAAGTGCGTGGACGCCGCCCGCACATAATCAATCAACTGCTCCTTGATCAGCGTCTGGAAGTCAAACACCGTATTGAAGATCTCCCCGATCGCCAACGGCGTGGTGGTGTGCTGCCGCACCAGGCGCAGCCCCTCCTGGTTCTCCGCCGGCGTGCAGTCCTCCAACCAGAACAAGTCATACGGCTCCAGCGCCTTGCCCAGCTTCGCCGCCTGGATCGGCGTCATCCGGTGATGCCCGTCATGCAGCAACGGGATCTCCGGGCCGAACTCGTTCCGCACCGCTTCGAAGACCGTGGGCAGGTGCCGCAGATACGCCCGGGTATCCCAGTCCTCCTCCTGCGGGAACGCACCCCGCCCGGCCGGCTCATAGTCATACCGCTCCCCCGACGCCTGCGCCTGCGCCGCCACCCCATACACGGCCTTGATCCCCGGGATCGCCGTCTGGATCCGGATCGACTTGTACCCCAACTCCAGATGCTCCCGGACCGAATCAAACAACGACTCAATATCCGCACCCGAAGCATGCCCATACGCCCGCAACCCGTTCCGCGACGCACCACCCAGCAACTGGTACACCGGCAACCCGGCCACCTTGCCCTTGATATCCCACAACGCCATATCCACCGCAGCGATCGCCGCCATCGTCACCGGACCCCGCCGCCAATACGCACTCCGGTACAGGAACTGCCACGTATCCTCAATCCGGTGCGGATCCTTGCCAATGAGCAACTGCGCCACATGTTCCTTCAGGTAGGCGGCGACGGCGAGCTCGCGGCCGTTCAGGGTGGCGTCGCCAATGCCCGTCACGCCCTCGTCCGTGGTGATCCGGAGGGTCACGAAGTTTCGGGTGGGGCTGGTAACGAACACTTCCGCGGCAATGATTTTCACAGCTGGTCCTTTCGGAGACGGTCGGTCGGAGGGGGCGTTGTGGCGGGAAGGAGTGTTTTCGGTGGTCAGTGGAGTTCCGCGTGGGTGGCGGCCTGCCGGCTTGTACCGGCGGCGGCTACAGCCTGGCGGGCTTTGATCTCGGCGACGATTTCCGCGTGGGCAGTGTCAGTGAGCCTGTAGAACTTCATGATGGCCATGCCCAGCCCACAGAGGACCAGGGGCACCAGTCCTGCGGCAAGCTGCAGCCCTTGGATGGTGGCCTCGCTTTGGCCGCTGTCCGACCGGACGTAGCCGGCGCTGGCAATGGCGTAGGCCATGACGGCTCCGCCCAGCGCCTGGCCCATCTTCCGGGTGAAGGAGAAGAGGGAGTAGATGATGCCTTCGGTTCGGACACCCGTACGTGCTTCGCCATACTCCACAGTGTCCGCCTCCAGTGCCCACACCACGATGTTCATTATCTGCACGCCCAGGAGGCTGATGACGAGCCCGGTGAAGGCCAGGTAGGTCAACGAGTGCGGGGCCAGCATGACCACCAGCGAACCGAGCACCACCAGGCCTCCGGCTGCCAGGTACAGGGCCTTCTTCCCCCAGCGCCGGACCATGGCCGGCGTGAGCACGATGACCACCACGGCCAGGACCACGTTGATGACGGCCATGGGCTGGGCAAGGCTGACATTCTGCAGCACGTCCCGCAGGTAGTAGACCTGGATGGTGGACAGCCCCGTGCTGGCGGTAAGCATCAGCAGGGATGAAATGCAGAGCATGAGCAGTGGACGGTTGCCCTTCAGGGTGGCCAGGGACTGCTTGAAGGTCACCTTGGGAACCTCACGGTGGACCACTTCCCGGGTAGTGAAGACGGTCAGCAGGTAGAGCGCCATGCCCACCACTACGAAGGCAATGGTCAGCGTGGTGAAGAGTGGCTGCAGCTGCGCGGCACCCTGTTTGGTGAGCGGCGTGATGAAGAACAGCAGGCCGGAGCCCACAACGAGTGAACCGCAGGAGCGGGCAGCGCCCAGTTTGGCACGCTCCGCCGGCTGCTGCGTCATGGCGCCGGCCAGCGAGCCGTACGGGATATTGACCATGGAGTATGCCAGGCCCAGGCCGGCGTAGGTCAGGTAGGCGTACGCAAGCTTGCCGTCATGGCTCCAGTCCGCCGGGACGGAGAAGGTCAGGGCACTCATGATCAGCAGGGGAAGGCCACCGAAGAGGATGAAGGGGCGGAACTTGCCCAGCTTCCTGTGGAAGGTGCGGTCAACGATCCGGCCCGCGAAGATGTCCGCAAAAGCATCAAAGACGCGCACCAGGAGGAAGAGGGTGCCTGCTGCCGCCGCTGAGATACCGGCGACGTCCGTGTAGTACAGCAGGAGGTAGGTAGTGGAGAGGGTGAATGCAAGATTGTTGGCAAGATCCCCCGCGCCATAGCCGAGGATGCTGAGCTTGGTCAGCCTGTTCATTCTGAGAGTCCTAACGCGTCATTGCGGTGGTGGCCAAGAGAAGAAGTGCGGGCCGCGTGGGCGCGCCGGGTGTTGCTCCGGCAGTAATACTAACGAAACGGCAAACCCAGTGGCAACCGGTTGCCAAAAATTGCCATAATTTCGTTTCACACAAAAACTGCCCGGCACGCGCACGTGCCGGGCAGATTTGACTCATGATTATTCGGAAGCGGAACGCCCGGCAGCGGTGCCGCACAGGCTTTCCACCAGTCCCACCACACCGGCATCCCCTGCCAAGGCAGGGTCGACAACTGCCAGCAGCGCCTTGGTTCGCTCAGTGCCTGGCAGCCGGTTGGCGGCTGTCACGGCCTGCTCCAGAGGGTCGTGGAACGGGGACGCGGTGGCACTGTAGTCCATCCATGCGGCAATCATCAGCGCCGACGCGGCACCGGACCGTCCGGCGGCGCGTTCAGCCTGCAGCACCGGGACAGCGCGCATCCGAAGTTTGGTACTGCCGTCCATGGCAATCTGGGCCAGGTTATGGGCGATCCTCGCGTTGCTGAAACGGGCCAGGAGAGCCTGCCGGTACTCGCGTATCCGCAGGTCGGCGGGGCCGGCAAGGTTCGTTTCTGCTTCGTCCCAGAAAGCCTCCACTGCCCGCCTGCACCAGGGGTCGGCCAATGCCTCCGCGACGGTCGCATGACCCCGCAACTGGCCCGCATAAGCCAGCAGTGAGTGTGCGCCGTTCAGCAGCCACAGTTTCCGGTTCTCATAGGGTTCGATGTCCTGGACGAACAGGGCACCTGCGTCCTCCCATCGCGGGCGGCCCGCGGGGAAGTCCCCGCTGAGCACCCAGCTTGAAAAGGGTTCAGCCACCACCGGGGAATTGTCCACGTAACCGCAGGCTTCCCGGACGACGGCGAGGTCCCTTTCCGTGGTCCTGGGCGTGATCCGGTCCACGGATGTGCTCACGAAGCTGACATTGCCCGTGACCCACGCGGCGAATTCGGAATCCCAGGCCCCGGCAAACCCCGCCACTGCCTGCCGTGCCACCGTGCCGTTGTTGGACAGGTTGTCGCAGCAGACAATCGCGATCGGCCCGGAACCGGCTTCCCGGCGGGCGGCGAGCGCAAGCACCAGCCGTCCCAACGGCGTGGTGGGCCGTCCGCTGCCGGAACCCAGCAGCGCAAGGTCGGCGGCGACGTCGGGCGCCTTGGTGTCCAGCTTGCCGTCCGCACCCAACCCGTAGGCGGCCTCGGTGATGGTCAGCGTAACCAGGGCGGTCTCCGGTGCAGCCACGAGGGCGGCAAGCCGCTCGATGTCCGCACCGTCGAGGGCCTCCACGATGCTGCCCATGACAGTAAAGGAGTCGCCCTCGTCTGCGCGTTCCACCAGCGTGTAGAGACCATCCTGTTCAGCCAGGGCAAGGGCCGCATCCGGCCGGCGGCCAGTGAAGGCGGCGATCCCCCAACCGGCGGAATCTGATGCCTGTTGGGTGTACCAGGCCTGGTGCGAACGGTGGAAGGCGCCCAGCCCCAGGTGGACAATGCGGACCGGCGCCTTGGGCACCTGACGGAGCGTTCGGTTCAGCCGCGGAAGCTCCGCAGTGGGCGGCGTGGCCGACGGAGGGGACGTAAAGGGGGCACTCACAGCTTGAACACCCGGCGGGGCGAGGCGTCCACGATGTCCACGATCAGTTCGTGCGCCCGCTCTTCGGTGACCCGGTGCTCGGCCACGAGCCGCGCCAGGAAGGAGGCTTCGATCCGCCGGGCCGTGTCATGGCGGGCCGGGATGGAGCAAAAGGCCCGGGTGTCATCGATGAAGCCGGAGGACCGGGAGAAGCCCGCCGTCTCCGTCACGGCAGACCGGAAACGGAGCATGGCGTCCGGCGCATCCAGGAACCACCACGGCGCTCCCAGGTACACCGACGGGTAGAACCCGGCCAACGGGGCAAGTTCCCGGGAGAACACCGTCTCGTCGAGCGTGAAGAGGACCAGGTGGAAGTCCTTGGCGGTCCCGAAATCCTGCAGCAGGGGCCGGATGGCCTCGGTGTAGTTGACCGCCACAGGAATATCGTGGCCGGTATCCGCCCCGAACGCCTCGAACGTGGGGGCATGGTGGTTGCGGAAGGATCCGGGGTGGACGGTCATCACCAGGCCGTCCTCCACGGACATCCGCGCCATCTGGTAGATCATGTGCGCTTCGAAGGCTTCCCTGTCAGCTGCATCCGCCTGGCCGTTGCGCCCGCGCTCAAAAAGCCGCTCCGCCTCGGCGTCGTCCAGCTTCAGGGTGGCAGGAGTGAAAACGCCGTGGTCGGCGGAGACGGCGCCCCGCTCCACGAAATGCCTGCGCCGGGCCTCAAGCGCCTTGATGTACCCGGCGTAACCCGAAGCGCCATCCCCCGCCGAAGCGATCAGGCGGTCCACGTTGTCCCGCCAGGCCGGGTGCGCCATGTTCAGGTACTGGTCGGGGCGGAAGGTGGGCAGGACGCGCCCGGCAAAGGATGGGTCCGCGTGCAGCGCGGCGTGGCTGTCCAGTGAGTCCAGGGGATCATCCGTGGTGGCCAGCACCTCGATGTTGAATTCCTTGAACAGCTCGCGCGGCCGGAAGCCCGGCTCAGAGAGCTTGGCCTGCAGGGCGTCGTAAAGCCGGTCCGCGTTCTCCCGGGACGGTTCCTCCGCCAGGCCGAACACGTGGGCGAACTCCTGCCGGATCCAGTAACCGGATGCCGTTCCCTCAAAGGTGGGCCAGGCGGCACAGAAGTGGCGCCAGACCTCCCGTGACGCGGCGGGTTGGCTGCCCAGCCCCAGCTGGTCCATGGGCACCCCGCCGGCGTGGATCAGCCGGGTGACGTAGTGGTCCGGGGTGACCAGCAGGGCAGCCGGGTCCGGGAAAGGGGTATTCTGCTCGATGACCGCAGCGTCCACGTGCCCGTGCGGGGAGATGATGGGCAGCCCCTCCACAGTTGTGAACAGTGACCGTGCGATGCTCCGGACACCGGGATCAGCCGGCAGCAGCCGGTCGGGGTGTTCCGCAATCGGCGTTCCCACGGGTCATCGCCTCCCTGCGGGGACGGAAAGTCCCGCCAGCGCGGCCGCGGAGCGGAGGTAGTCAAGGTTATCTGCCGTCCGTTCAGCCAGCGGGAGTTCGGTGGAGAAGTCCTCCACCGTCACCCAGCCGTCATAGCCATGGGCCGCTAGTGCCTTGAAGTACTCCAGCACGCTGCCCTGGCCGGAACGCAGCGGGGCCCACTCGTTCCGGAAGATGGCGGCACCGGAGTCGTCGGTTTTGCCGCTGTTGACCCAGACGGCGTTTTTGACGTGCACGTGGGCCAGGTAGTCGCCCAGGAGCTGGAACG
This sequence comes from Arthrobacter sp. NicSoilB11, assembly GCF_019977375.1. Lineage (NCBI taxonomy): Bacteria > Bacillati > Actinomycetota > Actinomycetes > Micrococcales > Micrococcaceae > Arthrobacter > Arthrobacter sp. NicSoilB11. The sequence continues at coordinate 707,668 of NZ_AP024657.1, read as the reverse complement.
CGGGGAGGTAGTCCTCCTGGCCTTCGATCAGCAGGTTGCCGAGGTCATGGATGACTCCCACGTGCCGCGGATCGAGTCCGTCCAGCAGCCGCAGCGCGGACGAGGCCGAAGCGGTGATGGTGCGGTGGTGCAGTTCCACGAGTGCCTTCACGCCGTGGTGGGCAGCCCGTTCGGCGATCCACTCGAAGTCACGGCGGGCACCGGCAAACAGCTCAGGGTACGGGGTACCGCTGGCCGGTTCGTTCCCCCAGACGGCCGTTCCCAACGGAGGGGTGGTCACCCGGACCTGCCCGGCGCCGAGCCTGGCAGTGGCGGCCAGCATCCGGTCAACGTCCGCATGGTTATCGCACCGTGCATATCCCCCGATGCCGGAGAATTCCAGGCCCGCGCCGGATGTGAGGGCGGCAATCCGGTCCAGGTGGTCCTCCATGCCGGTGAGCGGGACGGTGGCCTTGTTGCCGGCCCAGAAGCCCGGCTCGGCAGCGTCGGCCTGGTCGGTGATCCGCCACTCAATGCCATCCCAGCCCTGCCGGGCCAGGTGCTGCACTGCTTCGTCGGGGGTCCATTCGGGGGTTGATGCGGTAAATACTGAAAACTTCATGGCTCAGGCGCTTTCTGCCGAAGTGCCGCCGGTGCGGACTTCGAGGTCGTTGTACTTGCCGGCCAGGACATCGTCGAAGAGGACGGGCTGGCCAAGCGTGGCCGAAACGTAGACGGAACGCACCGCGGCGAGTGCGTTGACGGCGTCGCTGACAGTGACGCCGGCCTGCCGCCCACCGGCGATGGCGCCCAGGATGTCCCGGTACTGCCGGACGTGGCCGGCCGGATACACGGTGGGGTCCGCGGCCTTGTAGTCCTCCTCGGGGTATTTGGCCAGTTCCTCTTCCGCCTGGTTGCCCCCGCCCTGAAGGCCCATGTCCGCGGACTCGCCGCCCGCGTCCTTGCTGTGGAAGTACTGCAGCCGGTCGTTGTCCACCACCGCCGAGCCCTCGGACCCCATGAGCTGGACGCGTACGGTCAGCCCCGGGTAGGCAGCGGTGGTGGCGTGCAGGACGGCCAGGCCGCCGTTTTCGAAGGTAATGGTGGCAACGGCGGTGTCTTCCACCTCGATGCGTTCGTGCGCAAGCCTGGCGGTGTGCGCATGGATCTCAACGGGGCGTCCCATGAACCACAGCAGCAGGTCCACCGTGTGGACGCCCTGGTTCATCAGCGCACCGCCGCCGTCCATGGCCCAGGTGCCGCGCCAGTCGCCGGAGTCGTAGTACCCCTGGCTGCGCCACCAAGCCACGGAAGCGATGGCGGACGTCAGCCGCCCGAAACGTCCTTTGGCCACAGCGTCGGCAACGGCGACGCTTGACTGGTCAAACCGGTGCTGGCTGATCACCGAGGCAACAATCCCCTTGCTGGCCGCTTCCTTGGCTGCGGCTTCGATTTCCTGGGCCCGGGTGAGGTCAACGTCGAGTGGCTTTTCGATCACCACGTGCTTACCGGCGGCCAGGACTTCCAGGCCCTGCTGGATGTGGAGGCCGCTGGGGGTGGCCAGGGCCACAAGATCGATGTCCTCAGCCGCAAAGGCCTCCGCCTGCGTGCTGTACAGCGCCGGCCTCTGGCCGCCGCGCTGTTCGATAAAGTCCGCCAGGGCCTCGGCGGCGGCCGGGATGGCATCCACCAGTGCCACGATCCGGGCTTCCGGAAACGCCTCGAGGGCTACGGCGTGGGTGCGCCCGATGACGCCGCATCCGGTGATGGCTACGTTAAGGGTGCTCATGCGGTCTGGACTCCTGCTTCTGCGGTGACTTTTGCAAAGGCGCGTGCTGCGATGCCGAACGCGGTGGGGCCGGAGAAACCGCCCAGTCCGTGGGCACCGGCGAGGTGCGGCTCCAGGGAGGCGAAGCCCTGGTACCCGTCTGCTTTCAGCGCCTCCACGGTGCGGAGCACATCCCCGTCGCCTTCACCTGCCGGCACCACGTGGCCGTTTTCGAACAATGCGTCCTTGACCTGCAGGTACTCAAGGTGCGGACGCAGTTTGGCGTATCCCTCATCGAAGGGCTTGACCCCCACCTGGACGAAGTTCGCGGCATCCCATGCCACCTTCAGCGCGGGCGAGTTGACGGTTTCGATGATGTCCAGGACGCGGTCTGGTACGTCGCCGAAAATGTCTTTCTCGTTCTCGTGCAGCAGGATCACGCCCGCTTCCTCAGCCACATCGGCGAGCGCCCGCATGCGTTCGATGACGGCATCGCGGATGGACTCCACCTGCACGGACTCGCCGTAGTAGAAGGAGAAGATGCGGATGTACCTGGCGTCCAGGACCTTGGCGGCGTTGACCGCCCGGCGCAGCCGTTCCACTTCGTGCTCCACCGGCAGGCTGACGTCCACCTTGCCAATGGGGGAAGCGATCGCGGAGACCTTCATGCCCTTCTCCGCCAGCAGGGACGCCAGGGACTGGAGCTGTTCATCGCTCAGGTCCACGATGTTGGTGCCCCAGGCGCTGCGGACTTCAATGTGGTTGGCGCCGAGGGCCTGCAGCACTGCTATCTGGACCGCTGGGTCGTCGTCGATCTCGTCGCCGAAGCCTGACAGCTGCCACGTGACCTGGGTGGTCGAAACCATGGTTATTTAACTCCTCCGGCGGTGAGCCCGCCTACTAGGTAACGCTGGAAAATCAGGTAAAGAATGACCACAGGAGCGGCGCAAACCAATGCCGCCGCCATCATCTGGCCGTAGAACGGAATGGCGCCGCCTTCCTGCGAAGCACCAAAAATTTGGAGTGCGACGGCGGCCGTCTGGCTTTCCGGGCGGGTCATCACCGAGGCGAACAACACGTCATTCCAGCCCAGCAGGAAGGCGAAGATGCCTGAAACCACGATGCCGGGCCAGCTCAGCGGAAGGATGATCCGGAACAGGACGCCAAGGTGGGACGCGCCGTCGATCCGTGCTGCTTCTTCAAGTTCCTTGGGAAGTCCGCGAAGGTAGGTGACCATCACCCAGGTGGAGAACGGCATGGCGAAGGTGAGGTAGGTCACGAACAGGCCCCACTGGGTTCCGATCACCTGTATGCCGAGGTAGGTTGCCGCCGAGGAAAACAGGACGAAGACCGGCAGCACCATGAGGGTTCCGGGCACCGACTGCAGTGCCAGCAGCCCGCGGAGGATGGTCAGCCTGCCGCGGAAGCTGTAGCGGACCAGGACGAACGCAGTGGAGATGGACATCGCTGCGGAGACCACCGCGGTTGCTCCCGCCACCAGGACGCTGTTGGTGAGGCCGGTGGCCAGGCCAACGCTGGTCCAAATCTTCGAGTAGTTATCGAATGTGACTGAGGACGGCCAGAACTCGCCATTGGCCACCCCGATGTCCGAGTTCACCGAAGCCAGGAAGATGTACAGCACAGGGATCAGGACAAGTGCGCCGAGGAATACCAGGATGATGACCAGCAGGGGGCCCGGAAGGAGCCGGAGCACCTCATGCTGGCGGTGCGAGCCCGGACGGTCAACATCAACGGTTGACGCACTCCGCCGGGTGGCTGTCGTGGTGCTCATTTCTTCGCTCCTGGTGTTTCGGCGTCGTCAAGCTTGACGGCACGGAGGTAGACGAACAGCGGAATGGCGATCAGCACCAGGGAAATGAAGGCCATTGCGGCGCTGAGTCCAAAGCGGAAGCTCTGGAAGCTGGTGACGTAGGTCAGGATGGGGAGGACTTCGACGTCGGCCGGCGCAGGGACGCCGAACAGCACGAACGGGAGGGTGAAGTTGTTGATGTGGTGCAGCATCCCGATCAGGAAGGCCAGAGCCAGCGGGCCCTTCAAGTACGGGAACACCACGTACCGGAGCTTGTTCCACCACAGCGCACCGTCGAGTGCCGACGCTTCGTGCACCTCATGGTCCACCGACTGCAGGCCGGACAGGGCCAGCAGGTAGATGAACGGCCACGATGCCCAGATCTGGACCAGTACCAGCGTCCAAAAGGTCTGCGGGCCGTTGAGCCACAGCCCCACGTGGATCCCCACGGTGGCCAAGGCCTCGTCCACGATCCCGCCGGGCTGGAGCATGGTGCGCCAGACGGTGGCCACCACGAAGGATGGGAGGACGTACGGGATGAGGAAAACCGAGCGGATCACTGCCCGGCCCTTGAACGCGTTCTGCGTGGCCACCGCGGCGGCGATGCCCAGCGGCAGCGTCACCACCATGGCCAGCAGCGAGTAGCTGACACTGAGCCAGACGGCGTGCAGCAAGGGCGATGCCGTCACCGCTTCAACGAAGTTTTCGGCTCCGATGAGCGGCGCACTGATCCATTTCCGCAGGGTGTACTGGTCCAGGTTGAGGACGGACATGTAGATGCCCAGCAGCAGCGGGACCACGATGATGATGATCATCAGGACCCCACCCGGGATCAGCATCCAGAGCGGCCGGTTGCGTTCGCTCATTCCCTTGCGGCGCAGGCCGCCCTGGTGGCCGGGCTGTTGCCCGGCGTCGTGTGAATCGCGGGGCGCCCGGCCCGCGGCGGAATCCACCGCAGGCCGGACTTCATGAGAGGCGTCGGTTGACATCAGAACCTATCCTTTGGAGGCCCGGTCCAGGGAAGCCTGGCCCTTGTTCTGGGCGTCCTTGATCCTTTGTTCGAGTGCTGACTCGTCCACCTTGCCCGCGGCCAGGTCCGGGATCGACTGCACGGTGACGTTGAGGAGGCCGAGCTGGATATCGCCCCAGGCGCCAGTGAACGGTGTGGCCTTGGACTTGGCGGCGGCGTCAGCCACCGGCTTGAGCTTGGGGTCTGTCAGAGCGGCCAGGGCTTCGGCGTTTGCAGGCAGGTCGCCGAAGGTCTTCTGGTAGTTCAACTGCTCGTCCTTGGAAGTGATCAGTTTGATGTAGGCGAAGGCAAGGTCCTTCTGCTTGGAGTAATCAGCCACCACCAGGTTGTCGCCCGAGAGGATGCTGGCGGCCTCGCCATCGGACTTGGACTGCGTCTCGCCCGGTGCGACCGTGGGCATCAGGGCGTACTCGTACTTCCCGGCAACTGCGGACTTGTCCAGGGTGGGGATGGAGCTGGAAGTGGTCATCATCAGGTAGCCGGCCTTGCCGCTGGCGAAGGCCGCCACGGCGTTGCTGTTGCTCCAGCCGACGGAAGCAGGGTCAACGACCTTGTCCTGGGTCAACCAGCCGAAGTAGGTCTGGTAGGCCTTCTTGACGGTGGGGTCGTCCATCTTGAGCTTGTTACCGTCGACCAAGGGGTTTCCGGCCTGGACGGACATGGCCCAGATGAACTTCCAGGGGTCATAGTTGTCCTTGTAGCCCGTGGCGATGCCATAGGTATCAGCCTTGGTCATCTTCTTGGCCTGGGCTGCGAGCTCGTCCCAGCTGGTTGCGGGCTTGTCAATGCCGGCCGCGGCGAGCAGGTCCTTGTTGTACGCCATCACGAACGGGCGGCTGACGAAGGGGATACCGGCCTGGTGGTCCTTGTCCGGGCCGGAAATACCGAGGGCAGCCTGGTTGAAGCGGTCCTTGCCGCCAACCTTCTTCCAGTCGTCATCCGAGAGGGTGACGAAGGCCTTGGTGGCATAGGCCGTGGGGGTGAAGGTCGTGCCGAGTCCGTAGACATCCGGCCCCTGGCCGGAGACCACGGAAGTCTGGATGCGGGTGAGCTCGTCGTTGGCCGAGGCGAAGGTTTCAAACTTCACGTCGGCCCCGGTTTCAGCCTTGAACTTGGCTGCAATATCGCTCTGCCACTGTTTCTGCTGCTCGGGGTATTGGCTGAGAACGCCAGTCAGGACGTTCAGCGTCTTGCCCGTCCCGTCCACTTTGCCGTCCGCATTCGTGGACCCTCCCCCGCCAGTCCCGGAACCCGAACCGCAACCGGTCAGGGCCAGTGCTGCAGCCGTAACAATCGCCGCAAGCCCAGTAGTCGATTTAAACCTCATTGTTTTTCTCCTCTAGGACACCCACATGGCCACATCCGTCCTGTGGCGGAAATCACTGCAGGCGACTCGAATGCCAGTCTAGGAAGGATGCAACAACTCCGGCAAGCGGTTGCCAAAAGTTGCCAAAAATGGTGGGATTAAGGCTACAGAGTCAGGGGCCTCGCCGGCGTTAATTGTCGACGGCGGTTCGTCCAGCCAGCGAGGAAAGGTCCAGCGTTATGGCTGATCTACCCGTCGAAGCCACCACGCGCGGTGCGCTAGACCTTAACGCCAGTGCAAACCGGCCGCCCACCATCCGCGACGTGGCGGAACTGGCCGGAGTGGCCACCTCCACGGTGTCACGTGCCCTGTCGCGGCCGGACCGGGTCAATGCGAGGACCCGGCAGCGGATCGAAGAGGCAGCCGCGGAGCTGAACTACGTGCCGAGCTCCCAGGCGCGGGGACTCAGTTCGGGGCGCACCAACGCCGTGGCGGTGCTGGTGCCCGATATCACCAACCCGTTCTATTTCGACATCATCCGGGGCACGCAGCACCAGCTCAAGGCAGCCGGTTACACCCAGCTGCTGGTGGACACTGAAGAATCCAACGAGGTGGAACTCGATGCATTGCACAAGATGCGCAAATCCGCCGACGGTTTCATTCTCGCTGCCTCCCGCCTGACGGACGCCCAGCTGGCGGAGGTCTCGCGGACGCAGCCCCTGGTCACCTTCAACCGCGCCTCCACCAGCGCTCCCACGGTCATGATCGATACGCCGTCGGCCATCATCCAGGCCCTGGAACACCTGGCCTCCCTGGGCCACCACAAGGTCTGCTACGTCGCCGGACCACCCACGTCGTGGTCAAACCAGATGCGGTGGAAGGTCTTCGAGGAGGACGCGAAACGGCGCGGTATGGAGGTCCACCGGATCGGGCCCTACACCCCGAAGACGACGTCGGGGGCTGCCGCGGCGGACGCGGCGGTCAGGACGGGTGCCACTGCCTGCATCGTCTTCAACGACCTGTTGGCCATCGGCATGCTCCAGCGCCTCCAGGCCCGCGGCATCCGCGTCCCGGAGGACATGAGCATCATCGGGTCCGATGACATCTTCGGCGCGGACTTCTGCAACCCGCCCCTGACCACCATTTCAAGTCCCATCGAGCAGGCCGGCCGGGTGGCGGTGTCCATGCTGCTGGCCCAGCTCAACCCGCTGGCGGGAAGAGCCGCCCGGCAGCTGGCGGTCATGCCCACCCACTTGACCATCCGGGAGTCCACAGGCCCTGCACGACTATAGGAAGGCGAGGCTCATTTCCCCCCAGACGTCCGCGGCGGGCGATGGCGTCAACGACTTCCTGCCTGGAATGGCCCCGCTGGCGCGGGTCCAGGTGGGGGCCGCTCCGGCGGGGGTACGACGGCGGCAGCCACCCGCCGTCGTACGCCCGCCCTGGAAAATCAGTGCTTAGGCTTCCACCAGCCTGGCCCCGGCCGGAACCTCCGCGGGAACGCCCGGCTCACCGCGCCCGTACAGCCAGTCGTTGTACTGGAAGTTGTTGTCGCCGCGGCTCTTGAACAGCATGTTCCGCAGGATGCGTGCCACGCCGCCCACGTGCCAGGACTCGCCCCAGATCCGGGCGGTGCGCTGCACTCGGGCCGTCCGCGCGGCGCGGGCTTCGTTGAACTCGCGGAAGGCAGCTTCCCAGGCGCCGGCGTCGATGCCCTCGGGCGTGAAGACCTTTTCGCGGGCCACGTCCTGCAGGACTGCCGCGTCCTCCAGCGCCTGGCAGGCACCCTGGGCCAGGTACTGCAGCATCGGGTGGGCGGCGTCGCCGATGAGTGCCATGCGGCCGGAAACCCAGTTCTCGATGGGGTCGCGGTCGTACATGGGCCAGCGGATGCCGGTGGCCAGGTTCTTCAGGGCTTCCTGCACGGCGGGGACGCAGTCCTTATAGGCTGCCTCGAGCTCGTCCACGCCGCCGTACTGCTCTTCGCCGCGCTCGAAGGACGGGGACTTGAACACCGCCACGGTGTTGAGCAGCTGGCCCTTGCGCAGCGGGTACTGGACCAGGTGGCAGTCCGGTCCCAGGTAGACGATGACGTCCTCCAGGTCCGCGGCCGGGGTCTCCTCGGTGATGGGCACGGTTCCGCGGTACGCCACGTAGGCCGAATTCACCGGACCGTCATTGGCAACGGTGCCGCGCAAGGTGGACTTGAGCCCGTCCGCAGCCAGGATGGCGTCGGCTTCAAAGACCTCGCCCTTGGCGGCGTAAGCGCGGCCCCGGTCGCCGTCGGTTTCCACCTTCTGCACCAGGACGTCGTTCACCAGGGTGACGCCGGCTTCCTGGCAGGCTTCGAGCAGGATCCGGTGCAGGTCGCTGCGGTGGATGACGACGTAGGGGGCGCCGTAGCGCTCCTCGAACTCACCGCCCAGGGTCTGGCGGGTCAGCTCCTCGCCGGTGATGGCGTCGCGGAACACCAGGTGCTTGGGCTGGACGCCAATTTCCAGCGCCTTCTCCAGCAGGCCCCAGCGCTTCAGGACGCGGGATGCGTTGGGGGCCATCTGCAGGCCCGCACCCACTTCACCGAAGGCCGGTGCCACTTCAACCAGGGTGACGTCGGCGCCGTTTTCGCGAAGCGCCAGCGCTCCGGCAAGCCCGGCCATGCCGCCGCCCACCACGAGGACGTCGGTGGACGCTTTGACGTTAGACATTGGAAACTCCTACTGCTGTTGATTTCTTGATTTTGATGCCGACTGCTGCGAGCAGGACTGCTGCTGCGGCGGCTGCTCCGGCAAACGCCAGGAAGTTTGAGTTGACGCCCAGGCCCGCTGCGAGCAGGAGCCCGCCGGCCTGCGGTGCGGCCACTGCCCCGATGCGGCCCACGCCGAGTGCCCAGCCAAGGGCAGTACCGCGGAGGTGTGCCGGATAGTGGCTGGCCACGGCCGCGATAATCAGGCACTGGGTGCCGTGCGTTCCCACGCCGGCAAGCACCAGCATGAAATAGACGACGGCGACGGGCGGCCCGGACACCAGGACCACCAGGGCGACGGCGGCCACCGCCGCTGCCGCAATCGCCGTGGGAATGGGCCCGAACCTTGTGCCGGCCCAGGCGGTCAGTACCGAGCCAGCCACGGCGCCCAGGTTGAGCGCCAGCGCGAACGTCAGGGCGGAGCCAAGGTTGTACCCGGCCAGCTGCATCAGGTTGGGCAGCCAGGTGCCCAGCCCGTACCAGGCGAACAGGGTCACCAGGGTTCCGATGGCAAACAGCAGGCTGGTGCCAAGGTAAGGCGCCCGGAGCAGGGAGCCGAATCCCACGGACTCCTTCGCGGTGCTGCCGCCGGTTGTCTTGGGTGCCAGTGTTTCCGGCAGGTAGCGGAACCCCAGCGGGATCACTACCACCAGGGCGACGACGGCCACGAGGAACATGATGGGCCAGCCTAAGGCCGGAATCAGCGGAATGCCCACCAGCGCGGCGAGGGAGCCGCCGATGGGAACGCCGGACATCATCAGGGTGGCGATGGTTGACCGCCATTTTTCCGGCACGAGTTCGGCCACCAAAGCGTTGGCTGAGGGCACCAGGCCCCCCAGTCCGATGCCGGCCAGCAGGCGGAGGCCGCCGAAGACCGGCGCATTGGGGGCAAAGGCGCAAAGGATGGTGAACGTGGAAAACACGATGGCGCAGCCGATGATGGTGCGCCGCCGGCCCCAGGTATCGGACATACGGCCGGCAAAGACCGCTCCAATCATCATGCCGACAAAGGCCATGGACCCGATGGTCCCGGCCGTGGCCTTGGTCAGGCCCCAGCCGGTGTCGCTGATGAGTGAGCCCTGGACGGTGCCGTAGACGATCAGGTCGTAGCCGTCGAAAACGACCAGCAGCCAGCACACCAGGACGGCAAGTACGGAACGCCGGGGGAACCCGGAAAGGCCTGCGCCCGAGCTGGGGGCGGCCGTGCGCTGCGGCGCTGCAGCGGAAGTTGTGTGATTCATCCCACCACTGTGCTGGCAGTCATACCAGCGCGCCCATATTATTCTGTCATGCAGAATCTTCCTGCCCGGCGGAAGCCCACCTACTCCATCGAAGCGGTGGATAACGCCCTGCAGCTCCTCCAGCTCCTGCGGGACGTCGGCAGCCTGCGGCTCAAGGACGCTGCGGCGGAGCTCGGCGTGGCGCCGTCCACGGCACACCGGCTCCTGGCCATGCTGGTGTACCGGGGCTTCGCGGTCCAGGATGAAACGCGCCGGTATGTGCCGGGCCCCGCGATGGGCGCCGGCCCGGCGGGCTTGAGCTGGACACGCCAGCTGCGGGACATCTCCCGGCCACACATGGAACTGCTGTGCGCGCGCACCAACGAGACCGTCAACCTCATGATCCGGGTGGGCACAAAAGTCCGCTTTTTGGACACGGTGGAAAGCACCAACATCCTGCGCGTCGGGGACCGGCAGGGGACCCTGCTCCCCGCGCATAAAGCCTCGGGCGGGAAGGCCATCCTGGCGGAGCTCGATCCCGCCGTGCTGGAACAGCTGTTCCGCAGCCCCAACGCGGAACTGGGCGGAGACTACATCCCGGACGCCGACTACCCCGCGTTCCTGCGCGAGCTTGAGTCCGTCCGCGCCAACGGATTTGCCGCCAACTTCGAGGGTACCGAGGAGGGCATCAGCGCCTTCGGGATGGCCCTGCACAACGGCAAGGGCATGGTGGTGGGCGCCCTGAGCGTGGCCACTCCCGTGGCACGGTTCCGGCCCCTGTTCGACGCCGGGCTGGTGGGCGTCATGATGGAGACCCGGCGCCAGCTGGAAATAGACATCGCGGCCAATCCGGCGGACGGGGCAGCCGGAAGCTGACCGGCAGGGCCGAAGGAATTCTGCATGCCAGAATATGCTGGGGATCACAGCAGATCTTCCCTAGGGTCGAATCCACGTCGCAGTCAGTCCGCACGCAAGGAGAAGGCCAGTGTCGATCAGCGCTGAAAAACAAACGCACGAATCCGTGGCGCAGGAACACCACGTTCCCGGGCCCACCCCGGAGGAGGCTGCGCAGCTTGAGCAGCTGTACCGGGATTTCGATAAGGAAAACCTGATTCCGTTGTGGACGGAGATCGCGGACCTGATGCCCATGGTCCCGTCCCCGAAAGCAGTGCCGCACGTCTGGCGCTGGAATGACCTGTACCCCCTGGCCGCCCGCGCCGGGGACCTGGTGCCGGTGGGCCGCGGCGGGGAACGGCGCGCCATTGCGCTGGCCAACCCGGGCCTGGCCGGCACGCCTTACGCCACCCCGACGTTGTGGGCGGCCATCCAGTACCTGGGCGGCCGTGAAACGGCCCCGGAGCACCGCCACTCGCAGAATGCGTTCCGGTTCGTGGTGGAGGGCGAGGGCGTGTGGACCGTGGTGAACGGGGACCCTGTCCGGATGTCCCGCGGCGACTTCCTGCTCACCCCGGGCTGGAACTTCCACGGCCACCACAACGACACCGACGAGCCCATGGCGTGGATCGACGGCCTGGACATCCCGTTCGTGCACTACGCGGACGCCGGGTTCTTCGAGTTCGGCACCGAACGCGTCACCGACGAAGCCACCCCGGACATCTCCCGCTCCGAGCGGCTCTGGGCCCACCCCGGACTGCGCCCGCTCTCGGGCCTCGATGACACCACCAACTCCCCCATCGCGGCCTACCGGTGGAAGTACACCGACGCCGCCCTGCGCGAACAGCTGCTCCTCGAGGACGAGGGCCACCCCGCCACCGTCTCCCAGGGCCACGCCGCCATCCGGTACACCAACCCGACCACGGGCGGGGACGTCATGCCCACCATCCGCGCCGAGTTCCACCGGCTGCGCGCCGGCGCCTGGACCGAGACCGTCCGCGAGGTGGGCTCCAGCGTCTGGCAGGTCTTCGAAGGCACCGGATCCGTGACCCTGAACGGCGAAACCAAGGTCCTGGCCAAGGGCGACCTGTTCGTCGTCCCGTCCTGGCAGCAATGGTCCCTGGAAGCCGGGACTGAGTTTGATCTGTTCCGGTTCAGCGACGCCCCCATCTTCGAGCGCCTGAACTTCAACCGCACCTACATCGAAGGACGCACCAAGTAATGAAACTCCTCACCCTCCGCACTCCCGACGGAACAAAGGCCGCACGCCAGGACGGCGAGACCCTCACCGAAGTCCCGGGCTTTTCCGATGTCGGGGCACTCCTGCAGGACCCCAACTGGGAAACCATCGCCAAGGATGCCAACGGCGCAACACACGCGTTCGACGGCGCCGACCTCGCCGCCGTCGTGCCTTCCCCGGGCAAGATCATCTGCGTGGGCCACAACTACCGCAACCACATCAAGGAGATGGGCCGCGAGGTCCCCGAGTACCCCACCCTGTTCGCCAAGTACGCCGAGTCGCTGATCGGGCCCAACGATGACCTCGCGCTGCCGCAGGAATCGGACACCGTGGACTGGGAAGCCGAGCTCGCCGTCGTCATCGGCAAGGCCGGCCGGCGCATCCCGGAGGCAGAGGCTGCCGGGCACATCGCAGGGTACTCCGTGCTGAACGACATCAGCATGCGCGACTACCAGTTCCGCACCATCCAGTGGCTGCAGGGCAAGACCTGGGAGAAGTCCACCCCGTTCGGCCCGGCCCTGGTCACCAAGGACGAATTCACCCCCGGGCCGCTGATGACCTCGGCCGTGGATGGCGACGTCCAGCAGTCCACCCCCACCAGCGACCTGGTCTTCACCCCGGAATACCTGGTCTCCTACATCTCCACCATCATCACCCTGAACCCGGGCGACGTCATCGCCACCGGCACCCCCGGCGGCGTGGGCCACGCGCAGGACCCCAAGCGCTACCTGCAGGAGGGCCAGGTCCTGGTCACCACCATCGAGGGCCTGGGCCAGCTGACCAACCGCGTGGTCAAGGAAGCCTGATGGTTGCCCGGCACGACCAGGCCAGCGACCCCGTGCTGCTCGAGGGGCTGCTGCAGGCCCGGCGCGGCACCGCGTTCTTCGCCCGCAAGCTCAACGAGCTTCCCGACGCGGAACTGGACGGGGGCTCGCTGCTGCCCGGCTGGACCCGCCGCCACGTTGTAGCCCACGTGGGCTACAACGCCAGGGCCATCGCCCGTCTGGTCGAGTGGGCGGCCACCGGGGTGGAAACACCCATGTACCCTTCCGTTGAGGTCCGCAACCACGAGATCGACTTCGGGTCCACCCTCAGTCCCATCGCCCTGCGGAACCTGTTCGACCACTCCGCCGTGCACCTGAACGTCGAATGGCGCGACCTGCCCGCCGCCAACTGGCACCACAAGGTCAAAACCGTCCAGGGCAGGACCGTCCCGGCCGAAGAGACCGTGTGGATGCGCACCCGCGAAGTCTGGGTCCACGCCGTGGACCTGGACAACGGGGCCACCTTCAAGGACATCCCTGCACCCGTCCTGGAACGCCTGCTCAAGGACATCACCGGCGCCTGGCATGCGCGCGGCACCGACGCCGGGCTCCTCATCACAGTGGACGGCACCGGCTTGTCGTTTGGGGACACCGCCGCCCTGTCGCCCACCGTGGTGTCAGGTTCACTGGCCGCCATCGCCCAGTGGGCCGCGGGCCGCGGCACGGACGGAACCACGGCGAAGCGCGACGGCGAAGCAGCTACCCCGGCGCCGCCGGCACCGGCCTGGATCTGACAGGCCGCCGTGGCACCCGCCACAGCACCGCACCAGAGGCGGGCCAGCACCGGCTGGCCCGCCTTTCGGCGTTCCTGCCCGCATGTCCCGTCACGTGCGGTGCGTCGCCTCAGGCTGGAGCCTAAAAAGGATCCCCTGGACTTGGAGGAGGTTCCATAAAATCAGCCCAGGACGCTGGATAGCATGAGGTGACCGGACAGAGCCGTCCGGTGGGATCGACGCAAAAGGACAACCCATGGCCGCGGTTACGGTGGATGACATCCTCTCGGATCTTCCCCTCGGCTTCGCCAGCCTCATCCTTCGCCCGGCCCCCTCGGCGCCGGACATCGAACGGTTCCTGATCGTCGACGCCGACGATGAAGCAGCCCAGGCCGGCAAAGCCTTTGTCCTGCTCATCGGGGTCCGTGGCCGTTCGGCGCTGCCTGCCCTCCGGCGCCTCCTGAAGGACCCGCCCCCGGTGGTCGCCGTCAAGGGCCAGCGCGAAGACCTGGCGGAAGCGGAAGAACTCCTCCGCGCAGCCGGATCGGGACTGCTGCTGGTGGATCCGGCAGCAGACTGGGACCGCCTGCTCTCCATTGCCAAGGACCGGATCCAGCCGCGCAGCTACCAGAGCGAAGTGCTGACCCTGCTCGAGGAAGACCTGTTCGCGATCGCCCAGACCACAGCGCGGCTCACGTCCAGCCACGTGCTCATCGAGGATGCGGCCAACAAGGTCCTGGCCTACTCCACCGTCACCAATGACATCGACGAACTCCGCAAGGCTTCCATCCTGGCCCGGCGCGGCCCCCGCAAATACGAACTGCTGCTCAAGGATCTTGGCGCCTACCGCGAACTGCACCGCACCCGGCAGCCGGTCCGGGTACCCGCACGGCCCCAGGACGGGCTGCGGGAACGGGTGGCCATCGCGCTCTTTGCCGGCGAACGGATCATGGGCTACATCTGGCTCCAGGAGACCGGAGCCGGCTTCGGCCCGGACGTTGAGTATGTCCTCACGGGATCCGCGGCACGCGTCTCGGCCGAACTGATCCGGTACCGCAACCAGCAGTCCGTCCATATGCGGGAGGACCGGATTGTTCGGATCCTGTCAGGTCCCGCGGAGGCCGCCGCCAGCGCGCACAGCGGAAAAATCCCTTCGGAACGTCCCGCCGCCCTCATCCTCATCGGCATGTCCGACGCCGACTCGCGCGCCGACGACGCCGCACTCAAGCACGGGGAACTTGCCAATCTCGCCTCCATCCACGCGGCCGCGTACAAGCCCACCGCCGTCGTGGGCCAGTTCAAGGGTGACACCGCCATCATCGTGCCTGACCTGCAGTCCAGCACCGCGGAATCGGGGCTGCGGTCCCTTGCCGAGGCAATCGTCCGGGATGCCCGCAAGCACCTCGGCATCAGTCCATTCGCGGCCGTGGGCCCCTTGGTGCCGGACCTGTTGTCCCTCCATACGGTGACCGGGGTGACGGAGGCGCTGCTGGCCTGCGTGGGCACGGCAGAACCCGGCACGGTTGCCGCGGTGGGCGATTTCGAAGCGGAAATCCTCTACCGCGAGGCGGTGCGGAACTTCCACACCTCACCGTTCCGCCACCGCGGCCTGGCAGCGCTCCTCCAGGAGGACGCCGAACTCGCCGACACCCTCCGCACGTATTTCGATGCGTCCTTCGACGTCGCCGAATGCGCCAGGCGGATGAACCTGCACAAGAACACTGTCTACTACCGGGTGGCCAAAGCCACCCGGGTGACCGGCCTCGACTTCGGCAGCCCCAGGGATTCCCTGGTGGCGCTGCTCCACCTCCAGGAGTGGGCCTCCACTTCCTACGACACTTCAGGCAGGAAATGACCACAACACTCGGCGCACCACCCCTGGACATCGTCCTCGAGGACATCGTCCGGCGTCACCGTCCGCGGAAGGAAACGGGTGCAGTACCCCGCAACATCCCCTTCCTGGCCAAGGTCCCCTTCGACCGGTTTGGCATTGCCGTCGCCACCACGTCCGGTGACGTTTTTTGCTCCGGTGACGCCGATGTCCCCTTCTCCATCCAAAGCATCTCCAAGGTCTTCACCCTGGCCATGGCGCTGCAGGGCGGCCGGTCCGCCCGGCTGTGGTCTCGAGTGCTGCGCGAACCGTCCGGAACAGCCTTCAACTCCCTGGTCCAGCTCGAGGCCGAACATGGCATCCCGCGCAACCCCTTCATCAATGCCGGGGCGCTGGTGGTCACCGACCACCTGATGCAGGAGACGCCCGACGCCGCCGCGCACCTCCTGCGGTTCCTGACCGGACAAGCGGGTCACCAGGGACAGGCGGACAGCCGGGGACAGGGGCCGTTCATTGACGAGGCAGCTGCCGCCGGTGAACTGGCCGGCAGCAGCCGCAACCTTGCCCTGGCGCATTTCCTGAAGGACTTCGGGAACCTCACGCAGCCTGCGGAATCAGTGGTGGAGAACTACGTCCGCCAGTGTTCGATCATGATGACCTGCGCGGAGTTGGCCAAGGCCGGCCTGTTCCTTGCCAATGACGGACAGGGAGCCGCCGGCACCGTGTTGTCCCGGAGCGAGGCCAAGCGGATCGGCTCCATCATGCTGACGTGCGGCATGTATGACGCCGCCGGCGAATTCGCCTACCGCGTGGGCCTGCCCGGAAAGAGCGGGGTGGGCGGCGGAATACTGGTCATCGTGCCGGGCCAGTGCGCCATCTGCGTCTGGAGCCCGCGCCTGGATGCCAAGGGCAATTCCCTCGCCGGCACGGCAGCCCTTGCCGACCTCTCCGACCGCACCGGCTGGTCAGTTTTCTAGTTTTTCCCATCCAAGACAGATCTTCCCCGGATCGAAAGGAAATACCCATGCCCAACAACCCCAATGACGAGGTTGGCTTCGACCACATAATTGATGGTGGTCACGCGCATGCGTCCGAGACCTCCCTGCACGCGGAGGACAAGGGTTACCACAAGAACCTCAAGCCCCGGCAGATCCAGATGATCGCGATCGGCGGCGCGATCGGCACCGGCCTGTTCCTGGGCGCCGGCGGCCGGCTCAACGCCGCGGGCCCGTCCCTGGTCATCGCCTACGCGGTCTGCGGGTTCTTCGCGTTCCTGATCCTGCGCGCCCTGGGCGAACTGGTCCTGCACCGGCCCTCCTCGGGCTCGTTCGTCTCCTACGCCCGCGAATTCTTCGGCGAAAAAGCCGCGTTCGTCTCCGGCTGGTTCTACTGGATCAACTGGGCCACCACCACCATCGTGGACATCACCGCCGCCGCCCTCTACATGCACTTCTTCGGCAACTACATCCCCTGGATGGCCGACGTTCCCCAGTGGGCCTGGGCACTGACCGCCCTCATCGTCGTCCTGGCCCTGAACCTGGTCTCGGTCAAGGTCTTCGGCGAAATGGAATTCTGGTTCGCCCTGATCAAGGTCGCCGCCCTGGTCGCGTTCCTCATCATCGGCACCTACTTCGTCATCTTCGGCACCCCCGTGGACGGCCAACAGGTCGGCATCAGCCTCCTGTCCGACAACGGCGGGATCTTCCCCAACGGCCTGCTGCCCATGATCATCCTCATGCAAGGCGTCCTGTTCGCCTACGCCTCCATCGAACTCGTCGGCACCGCCGCCGGCGAAACCGAAAACCCCGAAAAAATCATGCCCAAGGCCATCAACTCCGTGGTCTTCCGCATCGCCGTGTTCTACGTCGGCTCCGTGATCCTCCTGGCCCTGCTGCTGCCCTTCACCTCCTACCAAAAAGGCGTCAGCCCCTTCGTGACCTTCTTCGGCTCCATCGGCGTCCAGGGCGTAGACGTCATCATGAACCTCGTCGTCCTCACCGCCGCCCTGTCCTCCCTGAACGCCGGACTCTACTCCACCGGCCGGATCCTGCGCTCCATGTCCGTCAACGGCTCCGCACCCCGCTTCGCCTCCCGCATGAACAAAGCAGGCGTCCCCTACGGCGGCATCGCCATCACCGCCACCGTCTCCCTCCTCGGCGTCCCCCTGAACTACCTCGTCCCCGCCGAAGCCTTCGAAATCGTCCTGAACATCGCCTCCGTCGGCATCATCATGACCTGGGCCACCATCGTCCTGTGCCAAATCCAACTCAAAAGCTGGGCCGACAAAGGCTGGGTCACCCGCCCCTCCTTCCGCATGTTCGGCGCCCCCTACACCGGCTACCTCTCCCTGCTCTTCCTCATCGGCGTCCTCATCATGGTCTTCATCGACTCACCCCTGACCATGCTCGTCACCGCCATCGCCTCCATCCTCATGGTCGCCGGCTGGTACGCCTGCCGCACCCGCATCCGCCAAATCGCCGAAACCCGCGACGGCTACACCGGAAAGTCCCCCGTCATCGCCAACCGCACCCCCATCTCCTGACCCCATCCCTTCCGCCAACCTTCCGAGCCAAAGAAAGAACATGACACCAGAGCCGCAGCCCACCCTGACCTCCTCCCCCACCCGGCCCGCCGCCGTCGTCCATCACCAGGACACCGTGGCGCCCGCCCTGAAATCCGCGGGGCACGTGATCGTTGACTCGCTGGTGGCGCATGGCGTGGAACGCACCTATGTGGTTCCCGGCGAGAGCTTCCTGGATGTGCTGGACGGCCTGCACAACTCGAAGATCGAAACCATCGTCTGCCGCCATGAAGGCGGTGCCGCGTACATGGCGGAAGCCGACGGAAAGCTGAACCAGCGCCCGGGCGTGGCGATGGTGACCCGGGGGCCCGGCGCGGCCAACGCCCACGTAGGGCTGCACACCGCCTGGCAGGACTCCACGCCGATGCTGCTCTTCGTGGGCCTGATCCCGTTTGCCCACCGGGACCGCGAGGCGTTCCAGGAATTCGACATCAAGTCCTGGTTCGACACCGGCGCCAAGCGGGTGATGGTCCTTGACCACCCGGAACGGGCCTCCGAGATCGTGGCGGAGGCCATGTTTGCGGCAATGAGCGGCCGGCCCGGGCCCGTGGTGGTGGGCCTGCCCGAGGACGTCATCCGGCGGGAGGTCAGCCCTGCGCTGCATCCTGCGATTCCCGTGGCCGCAGGCGGGATGGGCAGCGCTGATGCGTCAGCCCTGGAAGCGGCGCTGGCGGAATCGTCCAAGCCGCTGTTCGTGACCGGCGGCAACGACTGGACGCAGGAGGCCGCGGACCAGCTCACCGCCTGGCTGGAACGGCACCACATCCCGGCGGCGGCGGAATGGCGGACGCAGGGAACAGTGCCCTTCGATTCGCCGTCCTACGTGGGACCGATCGGCTATGGCCGGCCGCGCCCCACTTACGACCTGCTGGAGGAGACCGACCTCCTGGTCTTCGTGGGAACGGTGCCGGGCGACGTCATTACGGACGGTTTCGTCTGCCGGCAGGACTGGAACAAGGAAAATTTCCTGGTCACCGTGGACCCGTCGCTGCGGGGAAGGTCCGGCCCGGTGTCGCGGCAGATCCTGGCCAAACCGGAAGCGTTCGTGCGCGGCCTGGAGGGCATCAGCCTGCCCGTGAAGGAAGAGTGGAAGGCCTGGACGGCCAGGATGCGCGCCGAGCAGGAGCGCTTTGCCACGCTGCCTCCTGCTGCCCCGGCGGCCGGGCAGGCCCGGATGGACACCCTGATGGCCAACCTCGTCCCCCGGCTGCCGGAGGATGCGATGGTGACGTTCGGTGCAGGTGAACACACCAACTGGGCGCACCGGTATTTCCCCACCCGCCGCTACGCGTCCATGATCAGCGCGCGGAACGGGTCCATGGGCTACTCCGTCCCCTCGGCCATCGCAGCGTCCCTGGCCGAACCGAAGCGGCGCGTGGTCACCATCGCCGGGGACGGCGAATTCCTCATGAACGGGCAGGAGCTGGCCACGGCTGCCCAGTACGGGGCCACGCCGCTGGTGGTGGTCATGGACAACCAGGAGTACGGCACCATCCGCACGCACCAGGAGCGGCACTATCCCCGGCGCGTCTCCGGTACCCAGCTGAAGAACCCCGACTTTGCGCTGATGGCCAGGGCTTTCGGCGGATTCGGGGTCACGGTGACCGAGGACCGAGATGTCCCGGCAGCGCTGGATGCAGCCCTGGCAGCGATTGACCGGGACGGCGTATTCGCCCTCATCCATCTCGTGGTGGAGCAGCGGGTCAAGGCGTACTAGGCCAAGGGGAAGGCCGGCACGAAAGTGCCGGCCTTCTTCCTTGCTCTTGCTGCGGGCGGTTAGAGCCGGTCCGTCCGGTCCTCGCCACCCTTGTGGCCGGCCCCGCGGAGGTTTTCCTGGACTTTGCCGAACAGGTCCTTGATGGTGGATTCCGCGTTGGTGATGACGTCCACCGGCACAAAGACCTCATGGGTCAGCGGCAGGTCATATTCGTCCTTCAGGTGGGTGCCGTTTCCAACCCCCGTCAGCGACAGGTAGACCATGGCCTCAGTCCGGGCGATGCCCGCGAGCTTGCCGAACACAACCGTGAACTCGTTCGGCTTGAAGCTGATGGTCTGCCCGATGTGGCTGCGGCCCAGTTCCCCGGCGGTTACGGCCTTCTCCGACTGGCTTCCGGTGTAGTCCATGAACTTCTCCTTCGATCGCCAACACGTATGCAGGCAGTCTAACCCTGCCGCTCCATGCCGGCACAGGGTCCCTGCTGGAGGGATGCACAACAAGGGACCGGAACCCGTGGCCATTCCTCCATTGAGCCGCGCCGTGGCGCAGCGGTTTGATGGCATCACCGGGGCCGCAGCAGCCGCCCCGGCCAAGCCTCTTCAAAGGAATATCCGTGACTTCAATGACGAGCCGCGTAAAGAGCCCTGTCCGCTGGGACGCTGTCCAGGTCGGCGACAGCGTCGAACTCAGGAGGGATGGGCACACCGCCTTCAGCGGCCTGGTGGATGCCCGGACCGATGACGGCGACGTGGTGTGGGTGGCAGCCCCCGCGGGAGACCGGCGCTTGTTCCATATCGCCGACGGCTACGACCTGGCAGGGGTGCCGGCATGACGGACTGCCCGGACGATTGCCCCTACTGCACCGGGCCGGAGACTGACTAAGGGGCCGGTAGAATCTTGAGGGTCCGGGCACCGGCTCCGGACCCGTAGGCGGAACCGGCCCTGCACCCTGCAGTGCCGGCGGACAGCAGGAGGAGCAGCCGTGCGTGGTGCCCTCCCGCAGGTCCCTTTCCACCTCCTCCGTGCCTCGACCCTGGCCGCCGGCACCCTGGCCCTCGCCGGCGGCGCCCACGTGGTTGGCGGAGGCCGCCTTCCGGCCCCGGGCATCCTCCTGGCCGTGCTGGCCCTGACAGCACTGGCCAGCACGGCCGCAACCCGCCTTCGGCTGGCGTTTCCGGCCATGGCCGCGCTCCTGGGCGGCGGCCAGCTGGCCCTGCACGAGCTTCTCACCGCCTTTTCCGCTCCCCTTGAGAGCGCAGCAGGTGCGCCGGCGGCGGCCCACCTGCACCAGGTCCCCCTGGCCGGGTTCGCAGCGTTCGCTCCCCTGGCGGAGCACCTGAGTCCCGCGAATCCCGCGTTGGCACCACTGATGCTCGCAGCGCACGCGGCGGCCACGCTGGGCTGCGCCCTCCTCCTCGCCAAAGGCGAAGCTGCCCTGTGGGCACTGGCCGACTGGCTGCGGCCCTTTGCCGGCCTTCCCGGGCCGGTGGCACCTGTCCCTGCCGTCCGCCTCAACGGACTGTTCAGGCACGTTCCCTTGTACCGCTCCCCCTGGCGCAACGTCCGCCAGGACAGCCGGCGCGGCCCGCCTTCCGCCGTCGTGCTTCCCTGCTAAAGCCCCGCACCGGCCTTCCGCCCGGCGTCGGGGTACACATTTTGCACGCCCTGAATCAGTGGTGTGCGCCAGAAAGGCAACCCATGACAACCCCGTTTTTTCGCCGTACCCTGACCGCATCCGCAGCCGCCGCAGGCTCAGCCGTTCTCCTGCTCGCCGCGGCGGGCGGCGCCTCAGCGCATGTTGGCGTGACGCCGGACAAGACCGGCGCCGGTTCCTATGCCCTGCTGACGTTCGGCATTCCGCACGGCTGCGGCACGTCCCCCACCACGAAGGTGGCCATCACGCTGCCCCCGGAATTGAATGACGCCCAACCCACAGTCAACCCCAACTGGACAGCGGAAAAGGTGACCGAACAGTTCGCCGAACCCCGGAAGCTCCCGGACGGAACCGCCATCACGCAGCGGACCAGCCAGATCGTCTATACGGCCAAGACGCCGCTGAGCCCCGAACTGCGCGACGCCCTGGTCCTTTCCGTGCACCTGCCGGACATGGCCGGGACAACCCTGAACTTCCCCACGCTGCAGACCTGCGAAAGCGGCCAGACCGACTGGTCCCAGGTCGCCGCTGACGGCCAGGACCCCCACGGGCTGAAAGCCCCCGCCCCCTCGCTCACCATCACGGCGGCGGACAGCGCGGACGCCCACGGCGCGGCAGGAGCTGCCCACGGCACCGGACAGGCGGCGGGGACGGACAGCGGCGCGGAGGCGCGCAGCTGGACCGGGCTTGCTGCCGGCGTGGGCGGACTGGTCCTGGGCGGGGCGGCACTGCTGCGGAGCAAGGGCAGGCTCCGCGCGCCGGGCACCAACACTGCCGCCGGCACTGCCGGCCGGGAGCCGGCCGGCAAGCCCTAGGGTCGTAATTGGTGCCCGGATCATCACGATCCGGGCATCAAATTGCCCCTACTGCAGGTGGCATCGTTGACGCGGGCAACGGCTACCGCGAAGGTGGTCCCATGAGGTCTCAGAAAATTTCCCAGGGGTTTGCCATGACGACGGCGGCCGCAGCGGCAGCGCTGCTGCTCACCGCGTGCGGTCCAAGCCAGCCGCAGTCCCAGACTACGACGGCGCCCGCCACCGGGCAGGCCAGCCAGTCCCCCTCGCCGACCGCGTCAACGGCGCCTCCGGCGTCCTCGGCGCCGGCCACGTCGACGCCGGCTTCCCCGTCCCCCGTCAGCCCTGCCGGCACTCCGGGCCTGTGCAAGGCGGCCGGGCTCACGGCGGCCACGGATCCGTCCGGTGGCGGCGCTGCCGGCAGTGTCTACATGAAGCTCAACCTCACCAACAGCGGCTCCGAGCCGTGCATCCTCAGGGGCTTCCCGGGCGTCTCCCTGGTGGCAGACGCCGCCGGCGCCCCCATTGGCGCCCCCGCCACGCGGGATGAGTCCGCAGGTGTCGTGGACGTTCTGCTGGCCCCCGGCCAGATGGCCACTGCGGTGCTGCGCTACACGCAGGCAGGCAACTACATGGACTGCTCCCCCGTGGATGCTGCCGGCTACCGGATCTATCCGCCCGAGGACACCGATTCCCTGTTCCTCCCGCAACCTACCCGGGCCTGCGGCAACGCAAACATCACACTGCTCAGCATTGGAGCGTTCCAGCCCGCCTGACCCCGGGACCTGACCCAGGAGGGAACCGGGAATGGAGGGAGGCACAAACTGGCCTGCGAGGGCCGTGGACCGTAGGCAGGTTGGACTGGCATGACGTCGATTTGGCTGGACCGCAGGGATCCCTTCATTTCTGATCCGTTTGAACCGGACACCAGGTATGACACGGTGGTGGCGGGGGCCGGCCTCACCGGCCTGGTCGCCGCACTGCTGCTGGCCCGCTCCGGGCAAAGCGTACTGGTACTGGAGGCCCGCCGGCCGGGGGCCGTGACCACCGGCAACACCACTGCAAAAGTAACGCTGCTGCAGGGCACGTTCCTGTCCCAGCTGGCCCGCCAGTATTCGCAGAAACAGGTGCAGGCGTACGTGGACGGAAACCGGGAGGGCCAGGCCTGGCTGCTGCGCTACCTGGAGGAGCACAACGTGCCCTTCCAGCGCCGCACCGCTTACACCTATGCTGCGTCAGCACAGGGAACGGAAAAGCTGCGGGAGGAGGTCAGCGCCGCCACCACCGCCGGGCTGGACGTGAATTACGTCCGCGACGCGGGTTTGCCGTTTCCCGTCCACGGGGCCGCCCGGCTGCGGGACCAGGCCCAGATCAACCCGATGGAGGTCCTCGACGCACTGGTGGCGGACATCCGCCGCCGTGGCGGCCGGATCGTCAGCGGCGTGCGCCTCCAGGACGTCACCGGCGATGCGCCCTCCGCCGTCAGGACCGACCGTGGCAGTGTCAGGGCGGACACGGTCGTCCTTGCCACCGGAATCCCCGTCCTGAACCGCGGCCTCTATTTCGCCAAGCTGAAGCCAAGCCGCTCCTACGCGGCGGCCCTTGCCCTGCAGGAGGACCAGGCACCTCCCCCGGGCATGTATATCTCCGTTGAGCAGCCCACGCACTCCCTTCGCGACTATGAGGTGGACGGCCGGAACCTGCTGCTTGTGGGCGGTCACGGCCATCACGTGGGGCGGACGGACTCAGAGAAAGCGCACCTCACCGGGCTGCTCGACTGGGCGGGCCGGCATTACCCCGGTGCGGTCACCACGCACACGTGGTCGGCACAGGACTACATGCCCACCAACCTCATGCCCTTCTTCGGAAAGCTCCCGCGCGGCAAGGGCCGGATCTACTTCGGCACCGGCTACAACAAGTGGGGAATGACCAACGCCGTCGCCGCCGCTGGGCATCTCGGCGGACATCCTGGGCGGCCAGGTGCCCTGGGCGGACACCATCCACCACCGCATTACATCGCCGGCAGGTGCGTTGTCCGCCGTGGCGCTCAACGCCGGCGTTGCCGCGAGGATGGCCTCCGACTGGGGGAAGGTGACCACTGAGGGCCGCAGGATTGACGGCCTCAAACGGGGAACCCGCGGACCCACCGTTCCCGCAGCGCCTGCCCCCGCAACACCTGATACCGCAGGCCCGGCCGCCGGGACACCTGGTCCTGCGGGTGCTGCTGCCGCCGTCCCGGCTGAAGGCCAGGGCAAGGTCTACCGCCAGGGCAACCGGCCGGTGGCTGTATCCACCGTGGAAGGAACCACCTGCAGGCTCTCGGCGGTCTGCACGCACCTGGGCGGCATCCTGCACTGGAACGACAACGAACAGACGTGGGACTGCCCCCTGCACGGCTCCCGCTTCACGAACCAGGGAAGGTTGCTTGAAGGCCCGGCCACCAAGGACCTGCCGGAGTCCGAAACTGTTTGAACAGGAATTGATCAGCTATTGAACAGGGATTTGCCGGCCGAGGCCCTGCAGGGCTGCCGTCTGCCTTGGCCGAAATCCCGGGGGTGGACGGGGTGATGTTCGGCTTCGGGCGGAACCCCGGCCGCCCGGGAGTCGGGTGTCAGTGCCTTGCGGCATGATGGAGGCATGAACCAGGAACAGCGTCCTGCCGGCAGCAGTGTTTCCGGTGCGGCCGCCCCCATGGGCCAGTTCAGCCGGCCCACCAGGGACTGGTTCCTTGGCGCGTTTTCCGAGCCGACTCCTGCGCAGGCCGGGGCCTGGAACGCCATCTCCTCAGGATCGCATGCGCTGGTGGTGGCCCCCACCGGCTCCGGAAAGACCCTCGCGGCCTTCCTCTGGGCGCTGGACAGGCTGCTCGCCTCGGCGTCCCAGGCCCCTGATCCCGCCGCTGCCGAAGCGCCCGCAAAAGGCAAGCGGGCCCGGGCGCCAAAGCGCAAGACCCGTGTCCTCTACATTTCGCCCCTTAAGGCTTTGGGCGTTGACGTGGAACGGAACCTGCGGTCCCCGCTGATCGGCATCACCCAGACGGCAAAGCGGCTGGGACTTCCCGCCCCGCTGATCACGGTAGGGGTCCGGTCCGGGGACACTCCCGCTGCGGACCGCCGGACGCTGTTGACCAACCCGCCGGACATCCTCATCACCACCCCGGAGTCGTTGTTCCTCATGCTCACCTCCAAGGCCCGCGAAACCCTTGCCGAGGTGGACACCATCATCATTGACGAGGTCCACGCCGTGGCCGGGACCAAGCGCGGGGCCCACCTTGCCGTGTCCCTGGAGCGGCTGGACGCGCTGCTGCCCAAGCCTGCGCAGCGCATCGGGCTTTCCGCCACGGTGGAGCCGCGGGAGCTGGTGGCCCAGTTCCTGGCCGGTTCAGCCCCCGTGGAGATCGTCGCCCCGCCGGCCAGGAAGAACTGGGACCTCACCGTATCGGTGCCCGTGGAGGACATGTCGGACCTGCAGGGCGCGGCAGGGGCGTTCGACTCCGGCCCGGCTTCCGGCCTGCAGCCGCAGGCTTCCATCTGGCCGCATGTGGAGGAAAAGATCGTGGACCTGGTGCTGGCCAACCAGTCCACCATCGTCTTCGCCAACTCCCGGCGGCTTGCCGAACGCCTCACGGCGCGGCTCAACGAGATCTACGCCGAACGCCAGCTGATTGCCGTCGGCGGGGGCTGGGACGATCCCGGCCCGGAAGGGCAGGCCGGCGCGCCCGGCACGCCGGGGGGACCGCCGTCGGGCATTCCCGCTTCAACCGCCACCCCTGCGCACATGATGGCCCAGGCCGGCAGCTCCGCGGGCGCTGATCCGGTCCTGGCCCGCGCCCACCACGGTTCCGTGTCCAAGGACCAGCGCGCGCTCATCGAGGACGACCTCAAGTCCGGGCGGCTGCGCTGCGTTGTGGCTACGTCGTCCCTGGAACTGGGCATCGACATGGGTGCCGTGGACCTGGTGGTGCAGGTGGAGTCGCCGCCGTCCGTGGCCAGCGGCCTGCAGCGGGTGGGACGCGCCGGGCACCAGGTGGGCGAGATTTCCCAGGGCGTCCTTTTCCCCAAGCACCGGGCAGACCTGGTCCACACAGCCATCACCGTGGAGCGGATGCTGGGTGGCAAGATCGAGCGGCTCAGCATCCCGGCCAATCCGCTGGACATCCTGGCCCAGCAGACCGTTGCCGCAACCGCCCTGGGCAGCATCGACGTGGAGGAGTGGTTCAGCACCGTCCGGCGCTCGGCGCCTTTTGCTTCCCTCCCCCGGTCAGCGTTCGAGGCGACCCTCGACCTCCTGGCGGGGCGCTACCCGTCCGACGAGTTCGCCGAGCTGCGGCCACGGATCATCTGGGACCGCAACGCCGGCACCATCGAGGGGCGGCCCGGAGCCCAGCGCCTGGCCGTTACGTCCGGCGGCACCATCCCGGACCGCGGCCTGTTCGGCGTCTACATCATCGGCACCGAACAGGAAGGCTCTGCCTCCCCCTCCGGGGACGGCAAACCGGCGCGCGCACCAAAGGGCGGCCGGCGCGTGGGCGAGCTGGACGAGGAAATGGTCTACGAGTCCCGGGTGGGGGACGTCTTTGCCCTGGGCGCCACCAGCTGGAAGATCGAGGACATCACCCACGACCGCGTCCTGGTCTCCCCCGCGTTCGGGCAGCCCGGCAAGCTGCCGTTCTGGAAGGGCGATTCGCTGGGGCGGCCCGTGGACCTGGGCCGCGCACTTGGCGCCTTCGTCCGCGAACTGTCCGCGTCCGACGCCGGCCCTGCCACCGAGCGCTGCAAGGCCAGCGGCCTGGACGACTTCGCCGCCAACAACCTCATCCAGTACCTCAACGAGCAAAAGCAGGCCACCGAGGTGGTCCCCAGCGACACCACCCTGGTGGTGGAGCGGTTCCACGACGAACTGGGCGACTGGCGCGTGATCCTGCACAGCCCGTTCGGCATGCCGGTGCACGCGCCCTGGGCATTGGCTGTGGGGCAACGGCTGCACCAGCGCTACGGACTGGACGGCTCCGCCATGGCCGCCGACGACGGCATCGTGCTGCGGGTGCCCATGATGGAGGACGAGCCGCCCGGCGCCGAGCTGTTCCTCTTCGATCCCGAGGAACTCGAGCAGATCGTCACGGCAGAGGTGGGCGGCAGCGCCCTGTTTGCCTCGAGGTTCCGGGAGTGCGCTGCCCGTGCGCTGCTGCTGCCGCGCCAGACCCCGGGCAAGCGCCAGCCGCTCTGGCAGCAGCGCCAGCGGTCGGCCCAGCTGCTGGACGTGGCCAGGAAGTACCCCACGTTCCCCATCGTGCTGGAAACAGTCCGCGAATGCCTGCAGGACGTCTACGATCTGCCGGCGTTGAAGGACATCGCCGCGTCCGTGGAACGGCGTGAGCTGCGGATCCTGCAGACCACCACCCAACAGCCCTCGCCGTTCGCCAAGTCCCTCCTCTTCGGTTACGTGGCCCAGTTCCTCTATGAGGGCGATTCCCCGCTCGCCGAACGGCGGGCCGCCGCCCTGGCCCTGGACTCCACCCTCCTGAACGAGCTGCTGGGCCGGGTGGAACTGCGCGAACTCCTGGACGCCAAAGTCATCGAGGCCACCGAACGCGAGCTGCAGCGGCTGGCCCCTGACCGGCGTGCACGGGGCATGGAGGGCGTCGCGGACCTCCTGCGGTTGCTGGGCCCGCTGACGGCTGGGGAAACGGCGGCACGGCTCCAGGGTTCACAGCCGGCAGGGGACGCAATCCAGGTGCCCGAGCCCGGTGACGCTCCGCCGGTCGAGGCTGCGGCAACCGTGCAGGAGGCGGCGGCCCACCTGGCCGCGCTCCAGCGCGCCAACCGCGCCATCAAGGTCAACATCGGCGGGGTTGAACGCTTCGCCGCCGTGGAGGATGCAGCCCGACTCCGCGACGCCATTGGCGTTCCGCTGCCCATGGGCGTTCCGCTGGCCTTCATCGAGCCGGTGGCCGATCCCCTGGGCGACCTTGTCTCCCGGTATGCCCGGACCCATGGGCCCTTCACCGCTGCCGAAGCCGCTGCCCGGCTGGGCCTCGGTGTGGCTGTGGTGGGTACGGCCCTGAAACGCCTGGCAGCGGATGGACGCGTGGTGGAGGGGGAATTCCGGCCCCACGTCACCCCGCCCGAAACCGCGCCGCCGGAGGCCGGCGAACCTGCCGGACCACCGCCAGCCGATGAAGCCGCCAGCGCTCCCGTCCCCGACGTTGCGCACACTATCCCCAGCGAATGGTGCGACGCCGAGGTGTTGCGCAAGCTCCGCCGTCGTTCCCTGGCCGCGCTGCGTGCCGAAGTGGAGCCGGTGGACGCTGCCGCCTACGGACGCTTCCTGCCCGCGTGGCAGCATGTCAGGACTCCCGGCGGCGGCCGCGGCCAGCCCTCGCTGCGCGGCCTGGACGGCATCATCACCGCCATCGACCAGCTCTCAGGGGTGCCCGTCCCCGCGTCAGCCTGGGAGCCCCTGGTGCTGGCCACACGGGTATCCAATTACCAGCCCGCGATGCTGGATGAACTGATGGCTGCAGGTGAAGTCCTGTGGTCGGGGGCCGGGGCGCTCCCGGGAAACGATGGCTGGATCAGCCTTCACCTGGCGGACTCGGTGGAACTGACCCTCAACCCATCGCCCGAGTTTGAACCGGGGGACGCCGGCCAGCGGCTCCTGGACCACCTGCGGAACAACGGCGGCGGGTATTTCTTCCGCCAGCTGACCGAAGTGGCGGGCGGTATGGACGCCGTGCTGAGCGACCAGGAGGTGGTGGCTGCGCTGTGGGACCTCGCATGGGCCGGCAGGATCACCGGTGACACGTTCGCCCCGGTCCGGGCCTTGATCGCGGGAGGCCACACGGCCCACCGCCAGGTGGCAAGGGCACCACGTGCCAGGGCGCCGCGGCTCAGCCGGCTGGGCCGCTCCCACGGCACCGGCCTGATGGGCTCCCCCGGGCTGGCCGGCGGCCGGTATGGAACGCAGGGTGCCGCCACTCCGCCCACCGCCGCCGGGCGGTGGTCGGCGCTTCCCGAGCCTGAACTCGATCCCACCATCCATGCCCGCGCCACGGCGGAACTCCTGCTGGACCGCTATGGCGTGGTCACCCGGGGCTCGGTCATGGCCGAACAGATCGTGGGTGGCTTCGGCCTGATGTACAAGGTCCTGGCCCGGCTGGAGGAGACGGGCCGCTGCCGCCGGGGGTACTTCATCGAACATCTTGGTGCCGCCCAGTTCGCTGTTCCGGCCACCGTGGACCGGCTCCGCTCCTACTCGGAAGACACGCAGCTGGCTAAGGCCGAACCGGTGGCCCTGGCCCTCGCCGCCACCGATCCCGCCAACCCCTACGGTGCGGCCCTCCCCTGGCCCGCGCTGCAGGACGACGCCGGAACCGGCCACCGTCCCGGCCGGAAGGCCGGCGCGCTGGTGGTCCTGGTGGACGGTGCGCTGGTCCTGTACGTCGAGCGTGGCGGGAAGACCCTGCTGGCCTTCAGCGATGACGAGGCCGTCCTGGCGGCGGCGGGTGCCGCGCTGGTGGGGGTGGTCACCCGCGGTGCGGTGGACAAGCTGATCATGGAGAAAGTGAACGGGCACGGCATCCTGGACACCCCGGTGGCCGCTGCCCTCAGCTCCGCCGGCGCCTACTCCACCCCGAAGGGATTGAGGATCCGTGCCTGAGGGCGATTCGGTTTGGCGGGCCGCCCGCCAGCTGCACCAGGCTTTAGCCGGACAGACGCTGCTCGCCTCGGACTTCCGCGTGCCCCGGTTCGCCACCCTCAACCTGGCCGGCTGGACCGTTGCCGAGGTGGTTCCCAGGGGCAAGCACCTGCTGATGCGGGTGGTCAGCCCGGAGGACAAACGGCTGACCATTCACTCGCACCTGAAGATGGAAGGCGCCTGGCAGGTGTATTCGCCTGGCGGAAGGTGGCGGAAGCCGGGATTCACCGCCCGGTGCGTGCTCCGCACGGCCGTGGCAGACGCCGTCGGCTTTTCCCTTGGCATTGTGGAAGTGGTGGCCACAGCCAATGAGGACTCCATCGTGGGATTCCTCGGCCCGGACCTCCTGGGCCCGGACTGGGACCCGGACGAGGCGGAACGGCGCATCCGTTCGCGCCCTGAGGTGCCGGTGGGGGTTGCCCTGCTGGACCAGCGGAACCTCGCAGGCATCGGGAACATTTACCGCTGCGAAACGTGCTTCCTGTCCGGGGTGCATCCCGCCACGCCGGTTTCCGGGGTCACGGA
The DNA here is from genome assembly GCF_019977375.1 of Arthrobacter sp. NicSoilB11. NCBI lineage: Bacteria > Bacillati > Actinomycetota > Actinomycetes > Micrococcales > Micrococcaceae > Arthrobacter > Arthrobacter sp. NicSoilB11. The sequence goes on along the minus strand of NZ_AP024657.1, from coordinate 677,341 downwards.
CGTGCGGACCCTGATGACCGATGCCAAACAGCTTCTGGAAGTGAACCTCGGGCCCGGCCGCCGCGTCACCATCCTGAATGCCCGCGGCATGCCGGTGGGCAGGATGGCAGGCAGGCCCGGCTACTGGGTGTACGGCCGGGAACGCCAGCCCTGCCTGAAATGCGGCACGCCCATCCAGCGCGGACTCCTGGGCAAGCCAAACGGTGAGGAGGAGCGGGACATCTACTTCTGCCCGAAATGCCAGCCCGTACCCAGTTGATCTTTAGGCGCAGGTGGTCCTGTCAGGCGCAGCCCTCCGGAGCCATGGCGGTCCGTGCCTTGCCGTCGGTCTTCGGAACGGCGGCAGGAACCATGAAGCGCGGCAGCAGCACGTGGACCAGCGGACCAATGGCCAGGGCGTAGACCACCGTGCCCACGCCCACCGAGCCTCCCAGCAGCCAGCCGATGGCCAGCACGGACACCTCAATCAGCGTGCGCGACAGCCGGACTGACCACCCGGTCCGGCGCGCCAGTCCCGTCATCAGCCCGTCGCGGGCACCCGGCCCGAACCCGGCCCCGATGTAGCAGGCTGAGGCGACGCCGTTCACCAGGACGGCCCCTGCAAGAAGCCCGGCCTGGCCGGCCACGTGGGGTACGGCAGGAATCAGGGCCAGGCCGACGTCCGCAAATACGCCCACCAGGACCGCGTTGCAGAGAGTGCCGAAGCCGGGCATTTGCCGGAGCGGTATCCAGAGCAGCAGCACCAGGAAACTCACAGCGATGACCACCACACCGATGCTCAGACCCGTCCGGTTCGCCAGCCCCTGGTGGAACACGTCCCAGGGGTCCAGCCCCAGCCCGGCGCGGATGAACATGGCCAGGGAGATGCCGTACATGGCGAGGCCGGTGAAGAGCTGGAGGAGTCTGCGGGTCATCATGCAAACAACCATTCCATGCAACTGGCATCGGAATACATAGCCAGTTTGAGATACTGGCTACATGTCCACCACCTTGAGCGCCACCGCCCTGTCCCGCCTGCTTGGCACCTGGCACAACGGCACCGGCCCGGCCTACCGGGAACTGGCCGATGTGGTCCGGCTCCTGATCCTGGATGGCCGTGTAGCCCTGGACAGCGCGCTGCCCAGCGAACGGTCCCTTTCGGCAGCCCTCGGCATCAGCCGGACAACCGTTACCGCCGCCTACTCCAGCCTCCGGGAACAAGGCTTCCTCAGCAGCGGCCAGGGCAGCCGCGGCAAGACGCGCATCCCCGAACTCACGCCGTTCGGCCGGGCGCTTTACGGTCCGCAGCCGCGGCCGGCCGAACCGTTTACCGCACCTGGCCTCACCGCACCGGAAGGGTTGATCGACCTTGCCTATTCGGCCTTGCCTGCCAGCGGCGAGGTGGTGCACCGGGCCTTCGCCGCGGCATTGACGGAGCTTCCCGCCCTGCTGCCGGGATTCGGCTACGACGCCCTGGGATTAAGGCCCCTGCGCCAGGCGATTGCGGACAGGTATTCGGCAGCCGGGGCGCCCACCCAGGCAGGCCAGATCATGGTGACGTCCGGCGCGCAGCATGCCCTGACCATCATCATCCGCACGTTGGCAGGCCGGCAGGACCGGGTCATGGTGGAACACCCCAGCTACCCGCACGCGCTGGATGCCATCCGGGCGGCCGGCTGCCGTGCCGTCCCGGTGGCTTTCACGAAGTCCGGCTGGGACCTGCCCGCCATGGAGTCGGCCATGGCCCAGCAAAAGCCAAAGCTCGCCTACCTTGTCCCCGACTTCCACAACCCCACGGGCATGATCATGCCGGACGCCCAGCGCCGGCGGCTGGTCCGCGCCGCCGCCGCTGCCGGAACCGTGCTGGTAGCGGACGAGACACTCCGTGAACTGAACCTGGACGGCGTCGCCACCACTCCACTGGCCGCCTTCGGCAGCACGGTGGTGTCCATCGGATCCCTCAGCAAGTCGCATTGGGGCGGCCTGCGCACCGGCTGGATCCGGGCCTCGGAAACGATGATCCAGCGGTTTGCCGCGGCACGCACCACCCTGGATCTGGGCGGACCCGTCATGGAACAGCTCGCCGCCGCCCACCTGGTGCGGGCCCTGGACGAACCGCTGCCCGCGCTGCTGGAGACCCTCCGCGGCAACCGGGCAGCACTTCTCGGCCTCCTGGCCGAACATCTGCCCACCTGGCGCACCACGCATGCAGCCGGCGGCCTGTCCATCTGGTGCCGGCTTCCCACGCCCATCAGCACGGCGTTGACAGTGCTCGCGCCGGACTTCGGGGTCAGGCTGGCGGCGGGACCCCGGTTCGGCATCGGCGGCGCGTTCGAACGCAACCTGCGGGTGCCGTTCGCCCTTCCACCGGACAAGCTCGAAACGGCGGTGCTGGCGCTGCGCGCCGCCCAGGACAAGCTGGACTCGGCTCCCCAGCTGCGGCGCTCGCTCACCCATGCCCCCGCCGTCGCCATCGCCTGACGCCGGGCCCGGACCGGCCGCCGTCGGAATCGCCGGAACGGTGCCAAATCGCCGGAGAGGTACGGCGATCCCGCACCGTTCCGGCGATTTGGAGCGCCACACAGAACGTTAGGGGCAGTTACGCGTACACGCGCTCCAGGAAACCGCCCCAGGCCTTGGCCGTGGTCGCGGAATCGGCGGTGCCGCTGAAGTCGTGCACGGTCATGCCAACGGGGGCACCGAAAGCGTTGCGGCCGAAGAACCGGTAGAGGGCGTCCGGGGTGCGCACGCCCAGGAAGTGCTCATTGGAGAAGTCCACCTCGCCTGTCAGCCGGCCCACGCCGTCGAGCTCCACATCCACCGCAGCGCCCTGCCCGGCCGCGCCGGCACGCAGCGTTTCGCGAAGCCGGATGAAACCATCGGGGGCCTGGGATGCCGCCGGTGCCTGGACGTCCGTAAACACCACAGGCCTGCCGTCGAAGTACTGCAGGTACTGGCCCAGCGTGTGCAGGTAGAACTCGGTGTGGCGGCTGGCGCCGTCGTACTGCTGGTCCCAGTTGTCCGCGAAGATGCCGCTGTGGACGTAGTGGAGCCGGGCCCGGCCGCCGTCCAGCGGTTCCAGCACATGTTCCAGCTGGTTGAACCAGCCGTCGGGCCCGTCCATCCGGGAGACCAGGTGGTGCGGGTACTCCTCCACCGTCCTGACGTCCGGCCACTGGTCCGTGGGGAACATCCATGCGGGCGTTCCATTGGTCACCGCTTCCCACACCCGCTCGGGCGTGCCGGGGAGCTCCGTGTCGTAGACGATTTCGAAGTTGCGGTTGTCGGTCATTTGTCCTGCTCCTTGCCTGGATGGGATTCGTTGGTTGCCATGGGGGCACCGGTTTCTTTAAGTGCCGGGTGCAGCGCCACGACGAGCCGGTGCCGCCGCCCCCGTGGTGACTGGGCGTCGTCGTGATATTTGTCCACCAGCCGGGTGACCTCGGTGCCGAGCTCCTCGGCGAAGGCTGCACGGTCCGCCGCGGTGCGGAACGTGATCTCGCCATCAATGGCGAACGTAGCCAGCTTTTGCCGGGCAGCGGCGGCGCCGGCAATCAGCTTGCCCACCTCCTGGACCATCCGGCCCGCGAGCGCCAGCAGCCAAAAGGCGGAGAAGCGGTCTGCAAACCGTCGCGGGTCCGGGGACACCTCATTCAGCGCGATAGGTGAGATGAGGTAGGACGCCGCCGTGGCCTGCAGGACCCGCTCGGTCACATTGCCCTTGCGGCGTTCCTCCACCAGTTCCACCAGCCCGTGCCGCTCCAGCGCCTTGAGGTGGTAGTTCACCTTCTGCCGGGGCAGGCCGACACGGACGGCCAGCTGCGTGGCGGAAGCCGGCTGGACCAGCTCGCGCAGGATCCGGGTGCGGATGGGGTCCAGGGATACCTCGGCCGTGGCCGGGTCCTCGATGACGGCGATGTCCTGCATGCCTCCACTATCGCAACCGACAACTTTTATTGTCAAGAACTTTTTTATCGTCGGTGGTGGCTGGACCCGGCCCCGGAGGGCCACGGCGGCCCCGGTAGAATGGGCGGGTGATGCAATCCCCCCTTCCCGTGCGCGACGGCGTTAACGCCACCCGCCTGCGCCTTCCGGAAGAGGGTCCGTGGCACACCGCAATGGACTACATGATGCACCGCTGGGGACATATCGATCCGCAGGGCATCGAGGAGAGGTTCGACGCCGGCGAGATCGTTGGCGAGGGCGGCGTCCCCCTGGACCGCGCCACTCCGCTGCAGGACCACACCTTCATCTGGTACTACCGCACGCTGCCGCCGGAGACGCGGCTGCCCGTGGGAATCAGCATCCTCCACCAGGACAACCACCTGCTGGTGGTGGACAAGCCGCACTTCCTGCCCACCACCCCGGGCGGCACGTACATCCAGGAGTCGGCCCTGGTGCGCCTGCGCAACCAGTTGGACCTGCCGGACCTGATCCCCATGCACCGGCTGGACCGGATGACCGCCGGCGTCCTGCTCTTCTCCACCAACCCGCAGACCCGCGGCCGGTACCAGGTGCTTTTTGAGAAGCGGCAGGTGCAGAAGGAATACGAGTGCGTCTCGGCCGCCGAGCCCGCGCAGGGGTACCCCGCCATCGACTTTCCCGTGGTGGTGCGCAACCGGATGACCAAGTCCCGCAGCTACCTGCTGGCGGAGGTCATCGACGGCGAGCCGAACGCGGAAACCAGGATTGAGCGGCTGGAAACGTTCGACGGCGGCCCGGCGGCGGTTGCCGCGGGCACCGGTGCCGGCGGCAGGCCGCGCCTGGCCAGGTACCGGCTGGAACCGCACACCGGAAAGACCCACCAGCTGCGGGTGCACATGGCCTCGCTGGGGCTGGGGATCGTGAACGACGCCTTCTACCCGGACCTGCTGGACAAAGCCCCGGACGACTACGCCAGACCGCTGCAGCTGCTGGCACGCGGCATACGGTTCGTGGATCCGATCTCCGGCCGGCCGGTGGAGTACCGCAGCAGCCTGGAACTCAGCGAAGCGGCCCCAGCACGTCCCTGAACACCGCCTCCACGTCCGCGGTGTGCAGCACGAACTCCACCAGTTCCAGGCCGCTTGCCGGATGCGAGGCCCGGAAACCATCAACGGCCTCCAGCGCCGCCTGCGCCACCGCCGCAGCCGGCCACCCATAGGCTCCGGCCCCCACGGCCGGGAAGGCAAGCTCCCCGGCTTCCAACCTGTCGGCCAGCCGCAGGCTTTCGCTGAAGCAGGACACCAGGAGCGCACGGTTGGTCTGTCCGGCGCGGCGGTTGGGTCCCACCGTATGGATCACCCAGCGGGCCGGCAGCCGGAACGCCGGCGTGGCCACGGCGGCCCCGGTCTGGAGGCCGTGCGGCAGCGCCGTGACACGCAGTTCCCGGCACGCTGCCAGCAATTCCGGCCCGGCGGCCCGGTGCAGCGCACCGTCCACTCCCCCGCCGCCCAGCAGCGAAGGGTCGGCGGCGTTCACCACCACGTCCACCCGCCGCTGCGTAATGTCGCCCTGCAGAACCGAGATCCGCATGCCGCCAGTTTCCCAAGTGCGGTACCTTGTGGCAATGGACTTCGGCGGCATTGACAGCTGGGGGGCGGCCCTTTATTTCTGGGTCATCCCGGTGGTGATCGGCGACGCCATTTTTCCGCCCATCCCGTCGGAGATGGTGGTGATTACCGGAGGCGCGCTGTCCGCCGACGGCCGGGCCAACGTGTTCCTGGTGCTTGTCCTGGCCGCCCTGGCCTCCTGGATGGGAGACATGGTGGTGTTCCAGCTCTTCCGGCGGCGGCTGAGCCATGTGCTGGACCGCTGGAAATGGGGCCGCCGCGTCCACGCCGGCATCCATGCCGGACTGGCCAAGGCGGGCCGTTCATCCACCTACGGCACCATCATCGGGGCCCGGTTCATCCCCGGCGGCAGGCTGGCCACATCGGCCGCCTCCGGGATCGCGAACGTCTCCGTGCGGGGCTTCAGCCTCTGCGCCGGGCTGGGGGCGGTCCTGTGGGCATGCTGGCTGGTGGGGCTGGGCTACTTCACCGGTTCGGCCACCAAGCTGCCGTTCTGGGCCAGCTCACTCATCGGCGTGGCCGTTGGCCTGGTGATCGGCGCCGTCGTGGGGATCATCGTCACCCGGCGGCGCGGAGACCGGTCGCCGGTGGAGGACGAGCCGATCCCCGACGCAGGCTAGACGGGCAGCCACGTGCCGCGGCTGCGCCGCAGCACGCTGAGCGAGCCTGTCAGCGCAACGCGTTCGACGGCGTCGCGCATCATGGCTGCCGACTCCACCGCCTGCCGGTTCTCGCCGCTGTACTCGCTGGCTTCGACGAGGAAGCGCAGGTTCAGCTGCGGCACGCCGCCGGCGAGCTGGAGCTGGTGCGCCTCCACGTGGTGGCGCGTGCCCAGCGCCTCCACGGCCGCGTCCATGACAGCCTCCGGCGGATTGCCCGGCCGCAGCCCGGTGATCTTGAGGCGGGTCTGGAAGGAAGGCATGCCTCCAACCCTATCCAAACCCCCGCTCACATCCTGCGCCTGGATCCGAAACGCCCGCCCACCTTCCGGGCGGGAGGTGGGCGGGCGTTCCATGGAAAGCCGCCAAACGTGAGCGGGCGTGTGCCTAGCCGGTGTTGCGGAGGCCCGCCGCCACGCCGTTGACGGTGATCAGCATGGCCCGCTGGAGGCGTTCGTCGATTTCCGCTCCGCTGATCCCGGCTTCGGTACGGATGCGGCGCAGGAGTTCCACCTGCAGGTAGCTGATGGGGTCCAGGTACTGGTCGCGGATTTCCAGCGAGCGCTTCAGCGTGGGCTGCGCGTCCAGGAGCAGGTTCTCGCCGGTCAGCTTCCGGACCTCGGCAACGGTGAGCTCATACTCGTCCCGGATGCTCCGGAACAGGTGGTGCAGCTCCTCCGGGACCAGGGTGGCCACGTAGTAGCCGGCGATGTCCATGTCCGTTTTGGCGAGCGTCATTTCCACGTTGGACAGCACCGAGCGGAAGAAGTGCCAGTGGTCCATCATCTCCACCAGCTGGGCGGAATGTCCGGCCTCACGGGCCGCCTTCAGTCCGGAACCGACGCCGAACCAGCCGGGCACGATCTGGCGCGACTGGGTCCAGCCGAACACCCAGGGGATGGCGCGCAGGCCGCCGAGTCCGGCGCCGGAGTCGGGGCGCTTGGAGGGGCGGGAGCCGATGTTGAGGGAACCCAGCTGCTCCACGGGCGTGGAGGCCATGAAGTAGGCGGGCAGGTCCGGGTGGTCGATCAGCTTGCGGTAGCGGTCGAAGGCGGCATCCGAGATGGCCTCCATGACGTGCCCGTAACGCTCGCGCTGGTCCTCCGAGGTCCGCGGATCGCGGTGCAGGGCCGAACCCTGCAGCACCGCGGCGAGGGACAGCTCCAGGTTTTCCCGGGCGAGTTCCGGCAGGGAGTACTTGTCGGAGATGACTTCGCCCTGCTCGGTGAACTTGATTTCGCCTTCCAGGACGCCGTTCGGCTGGGCAAGGATGGCGTCGTAGGTGGGCCCGCCGCCGCGGCCCACGGAGCCGCCGCGGCCGTGGAACAGGCGGACGCGCACCCCGTGCTTGGCGGCCACGTCGCGCAGTTTTCGCTGGGTCTTGTGGATCTCCCACTGGCTGGTCATCACGCCGGATTCCTTGTTGGAGTCCGAGTAGCCCAGCATCACTTCCTGGATGTCCCCGCGCAGCCGCACCAGTTCGCGGTAGGAGGGGTCGGACAGCAGCTGGTCCACGATCTCGGCCGAGGCGCGCAGCTCCTCGACGGTCTCCAGCAGCGGCGCGAAGCCGAGCTTGGCGTAGGGCTTGTCGCCAAAAAGGTTCACCAGGCCGGCTTCGCGGGCCAGCACGGCGGCGGCCAGGACGTCGTCGGCGCCGCGGGTCATGGAGATGATGTAGGTCTCGATGACGTCCGGGCCGTACATGCGCAGGGCCCGGCGGATCTCGCGGAAGACGTCATAGGTTCCGTCCGCGGCGCCGTCGAGCTTGATCGGGTGGCCGGACAGCGGGCGGCGGGAGGCCAGCTCGGAGCCCAGGACCTCGAAGCGTTCCTCGCGGCTCAGTTCGGCGTAGCGGAGCCCCGGGCCGCCGATCCGGTCCATCAGCTGCCCCACGGCGTCGTGGTGGTGGTCCGCGTGTTCGCGGATGTCCAGGGTGGCCAGGTGCAGGCCGAAGGAGGCGATGGCGCGGCGGACGCGGGCCAGGGACCCGTCCGCGGCCAGGGCGGCGGAATGGTTGCGCAGCGACAGTTCCAGCAGCTGCAGGTCCGCCATGAGTTCATCGGTTGCGTTGTAGTCGCGGCCGTGCTCGTGGTTGGAGTTTGCGGCCACCCGCTTGCCGGTGTTGATGAGCTTGGCCTTGATGCAGGTGAGTTTCAGCCGGTACGGCTCCTGGGCGTTCAGCTCCAGGACCCGCTTGTCCAGGCCGGGCAGCTTCTTCAGGTCCTCATCGATGGACTTCAGCAATGCCTCGTCCGCGCCTGCCAGTGCCGTGGAGTTGGACAGGATGGAAATCAGCTCATCGATCATGCCGATGCTGATCCGGATGGCGCTCTGGTTCTGGATCTGCAGGATTTCGCGGGTCACGGCGGCGGTGACATTCGGGTTGCCGTCGCGGTCGCCGCCGATCCAGGAGCCGAACCGGATGGGGGCGTCCTTGGACGCCAGGGTGACGCCGTGTTCGCCCAGGAGCTCGGAGAGCTCGGACAGCATCTCCGGCATGGCATCGGTGAGGATGCCGCCCAGGTAGTAGATGGCGTTCCGGGCCTCATCCACAGGGGTGGGCCGAACCTGGCGCAGCTCGTCGGTCTGCCACATCTGGTCAATGATCTCGGCCAGCTTCCGGTCCTGCCGGCGGCGTGCGGTGGACCCTTCGGCGGTGGGCTGGGCCAGGACGTCGGAGAGCTTGCGGATCTTGTCCAGGACGGAGCGGCGGGAGGCCTCGGTGGGGTGCGCCGTGAAAATGGGGCGCACGTCCAGCCCGTTGACCACTTCCTGCAGCACCCCGGGGCCGGCCTGGGTGGCGATCTCCGCCACGGTCTTGGCCAGCCAGCCGTCCTTCTCGGCCCGGGTCCGCAGGCCGCGAACGCGGTGGACCTGCTCGGCGGCGTTGGCCAGGTGGAAGTAGAACGCGAAGGCGCGCACCAGGTCGGTTGCCTGCTCGATGGGCAGGGATCCGAGCAGTTCACGGACCTGGGCAACGACGTCGTGCGCGCTCCAGGGGCCGGTGGCATGTGCACCGCCGCGGGCTGCTTCCTTGGATTCCTTGGTCAGGAGCCGGACCTGCTCCACCAGGTCCAGGAGTTCGGGTCCGTGCTGGCGGACCAGCGATTCCCCCAGAAGGGTGGAAACGCGGCGGACGTCCGCGCGCAGTTCGGAGGCGAGATCTGTTTCGGGCGCTGTTGCAGTGTGTGCCATTGAAGCAATCTTTCGAGGGTTATGGACTTGGCTCGTACACTGCGCTGGATACTGTGAGCCACGTTACTAGCTAAAGATGCTACCCCCGGTGCGGTGCAGCAGTGGAATCCGTCTCAAAAGATGTCGCGGTACCCCACATGGCGCTTCACGGCGTCCAGTTCCACGCGGAGCTGCTCCACCTCGCTGCGCCAGGCGGCATCGTCAGCCTTACGACGGCGGGCCCTCCCCGCCTGAACGGCGGCGGCCGCCAGCCCCACCGGCACCGAAACGGCCAGGGCCCAGCCGGCGGCTGCGAAGAAGTCCAGGGCCACAGGCAGCGCAGCGCGGAAGTCGATGAAGTCGTTGACCCCGCCGGCCATGCCCGCCAGGGCCCCGTCAAGCGGCTCCAGGAACCGGCCCACCACCGGGGTCCCGGAAAGCGGCGGCGGAACGAGCTTGGCTTGCGCGTCCCCGCCCCAGCGCCCGTCCGCCAGGTGGTTCAGGACGTAGATGCCGGCGCCAACATTGGCTGCCATGAAGACGACGACGGCGGCGAGCGCGGCGAGGTCGGCCCGCCTGCGTCGCCATGCCAGCACCATGGCACCGGCAACCAGCGCCGCCAGCCACGTAAGCGCCGCCAGCCACTCCCGATTCACTCCGGCAAGGATGTCCACCCCTCCATTCAACCCCGGCGGACCACCGTGCAGCTGGAATCCGGGATGCCCAGCGGGTTGCCGGCGTCCGTCCGGCGGAATGAACCGTCCATGCCTGCGGTTGTAGCGGGGGCAACGCAACCGGAAGGAACCATGGCCACCACCCCAGCCACCCCCGCTAACGCCCCCGCCGCCATTCCCGCCGCCAAGGTCGAGCGCTGGCAGCGCTTCCGCACCAGCCGGGACAAAGCCCTGGCAGCGCCGCACGGCTGGCTCACCCTCACCTCGTTCCAGTGGCTCGAAGACGCCCCCGCCGCCGTCGACCTGGCCCCGGGCCTGTGGTCCACGGACCCCGGAGGCACCGCGGCGTTCCTCACCGCTGCTCCGCCGGACGGGCTCACGCTGGTGGAGACGGGGGAAAAGGTGGACGGCACGGTGTCCGCCGTCCTGGCGGACGAGGAGTCGCTGATGTGGGTGCAGTTCGGCGGCCCCAATGGGGACCAGGTGGTGGTGGAACTGGCCATGCGCGGCGGGCGGTACGCCATCCGCACCCGGGACTCTGCATCTCCGGCCTTCACCGGGTTTGACGGCGTCCCCACCTACCCGTACAACCCGGACTGGGAGGTGGCGGGCCGGTTTGAGCCCTACCCGGCCCCGGTGGACGTGCCGATCAGCACCGCGAACCCCCTGGTGGACGGCGTGCACCGCAGCGTGGGGGAAGTGGTGTTCAGGCTGCCCGGCAGCAACCATGAGTTCCGGCTCCAGGCGGAGGAAGAGAAGCTCGGCGCCCTGACCGTCACGTTCCATGACGAGACCAACGGCGACACCACCGACGAATGGCGGAAACTCTCCATGCCCAGGCCCCGGCACGATGCCTCGGGCAGGACGACCGTGGTGCTGGACTTCAACCGGGCCATCAACTACCCCAGCGCCTTCACGCCCTACGGCACCTGCCCCATGCCGGTGAGGAACAACAGCCTGGACATCCGGGTGGAGGCAGGCGAGAAGCAGCCGTACCCTGCCTAGGAGATGGCGGAGATCCCGGTGATGGCCCGGCCCACGATCAGGGTGTTCACCTCGAACGATCCCTCGTAGGTGTAGATGGCCTCGGCGTCGGCGAAGATCTTGGCCATCCGGTAATCGGTGACGATGCCGTTTCCGCCCAGGATGGAACGGCCCAGCGCCACGGTTTCCCGCATCCTGGCACTCAGGTAGGACTTGGCCAGCGCCACCTGCGGCATGTCTGCAGCACCCTGGTCCTGCAGCCTGGCGATCCCGGCCATCATGGCCATGCTGGCCACGGCGTTGCCCAGCATGGTCACCAGCTGCTGCTGGATCAGCTGGAAGTGTGCCAGCGGGCGGCCGAACTGCTCGCGTTCCACGGCGTACTGCCGGGCGACGTCGAACGCCGCCAGCTGCTGGCCCACCGTCTGCCAGGCCACCATGATCCGCGAGCTGCGCAGCAGTTCCTTGGTGTCCTCGAAGCTGCTGATCCCGCTGAAGCGGTCCGCCTCCGGTACCCGGACCTCCCGGAACACGATGTCCGCGTTCTGGACAGTGCGCAGCGCGATCTTGTTCTCGATCCTGCTCCGGCTTACCCCCGGCAGGGTGGCGTCCACGACGAAGCCCCGCACGGAACCGTCCCCCTCGTCCCGTGCCCACACCAGCATGTAGTCGCAGAATGTCCCGTTGCCGATCCACCGCTTGGCGCCGTTGAGCACCCAGGTGTCGCCGCCGCCGTCCGGCTCCCCGGTGCTGGACGATATCCGCCGTGCCCGCGTCTCCATGCCGCCCGCCACGTCGGACCCGTGCAGGGGTTCGGTGAGGGCGAAGGCGCCCGTGGTGCGCAGCTCCGAGGCGTCAGCCAGCAGCCGCTGCTTCTGGTCCTCGCTGCCGAAGGTGTGCAGGGACTCAACGAAGAGATCGTGGTGGACCAGGAAGAAGGTGGCGATGGAGGTGTCCACCCGGGTCATCTCCGCAATGACCAGCCCGGCGAACAGGTGGCTGTAGCCGCGGTGGGCGGGCGTGCTCAGTTCCAGCGCAGCCAGCTTGGGCAGGATGTGGGCGGGGAACTCGGCCTTGTTCCACCAGTCCCCGGCGTACGGCGCCACCTCGGCGGCCAGAAAGTCCCGCAGCTCGGCCAGCTTGTTCCTCTCGGCCTGGCCCAGCAGGGATTCGACGGCGAAGAAGTCCGCCGCGGGCAGCTGTGACACGTCAGGCGCGCTCATTTCGGCCCCATCCGGATGGCACCGTCAAGGCGGATGGTTTCGCCGTTCAGCATGGCGTTGTCCACGATGTGCGCCACCAGGTTGGCGTACTCCGCCGGCTTGCCCAGCCGGGACGGGTGCGGAACCTGGGCGCCCAGCGAGTCCTGGGCCTCCCGGGGCAGGCCGGCCATCATGGGGGTCTCGAAGATTCCCGGCGCAATGGTGACCACGCGGACCAGCGAGCGCGCCAGCTCCCGCGCGATGGGCAGCGTCATGGCGGCCACCGCCCCCTTGGACGCGGAATATGCAGGCTGGCCGATCTGCCCTTCAAAGGCCGCCACGGAGGCGGTGTTGATGATGACGCCGCGCTCCGGGCCGCCCAGCGCGGTGACGGCGGGCTCGGTGGCCACCATCGCCTCGGCCGCCAGCCGCAGGACGTTGAAGGTGCCGATCAGGTTCACCTGGATGACACGGCTGAACGTTTCCAGCGGCAGCACGCCGTCGCGTCCCAGGACCTTTCCGGGGGTGGCGATCCCGGCGCAGTTCACCACGATCCGGAGCGGGCCCATCCCTGCGGCGGTCCCGACGGCGGCCCGCACGTCCGCCTCGCTGGTCACGTCAGCGGGGGCGAAGACGGCGGACTGGCCGGCTTCGGCCCGGCCGTTGAGTTCGTCCGCGGCTGCCTGCCCGTTGGAAGACGGGAGGTCAACGAGCACTACGGAGGCCCCGCCGTCGAACAACCTCCGCGCCGTGGCAGCTCCCAGCCCGGAGGCACCGCCTGTCACCAGTGCGACGCAGCCCTTGATGTCCATACATCCTCCTTGATGCGTGTCCCCATGCCGCGGCGCGGCCTCGAGCAACAGTTAATGAATGTTAACTGAAATGCGCCACCGCCGCACGCGCCCGGGCTGCGTGTGCCCCGTTAGGGTGGACGGCATGACCTCCAGCAGCACCTCCTTGACCGCCTGGCAGGACAGGGCGAACCACGCGGCCCGGTCGGTGACCGCGCTGTTCGGCCGGAAACTGCTGTTGCTGCCCGGAACCCACCTGGGCGCCGTGCTGTGGCAGGGCAAGCACCCGGCGGGGCAGGACCAGCCTGCGGCAGGGCAGGGACAGGAGCCCGGCGTCCGGCGGCTGGGACGGTGGCTCGCGGCGCTCCGGCGCGTCCGGCCGGCCGCGGGCCTGGTCCTCCCGTGGCACTACTGGTGGCAGGCCCATTACGTGGACTGCCTGGTGGATACCGGCTGGCGGGAGCTGGGCGGCGGAGCCACCCCCGCGGCCCGGTTCAACGGCCCGGACCGGCCCAGCGCCGGACGCCTGGCCTCGCGCCTGGTCACCGGCATCAGGCTGCGCAACGCCCTGACCTTCGTGAACAGCTACTACGACGACATGGCGTGGCTGGCGCTGGCAACGCTGAGGCTGGACGGGCTGGCTGAGGAGACACGGCGCCCCGGCCGCCGCCGCAACGCCACGGTCCGCGCATCGCTGACGCTGCAGTTCGACGCCGCATGCACCGATGACCTGGGCGGCGGCACGTTCTGGAGCAAGAAGCGGGACTTCAAGAACACCCCTGCCACGGCCCCCGTGGCGTTGTTCTACGCCCGCACCGGGCAGCGCGGCAAGGCGCAGGCGCTGCTGGACTGGCTGGACGCCACCCTCTTCGACCGGGACCAGGGCCTGTACCTGGACGGTGTGCGCCCGGACCCCGCCGGCGGCGTGGTGGTCGAACGCGCCGTGTACACCTACAACCAGGGTCCCGTGCTGGGGGCCCTCCTGGAACTGGGCGGCGACGCCAACCTCGCACGGGCGGCAGCCCTGGTGGACGCGGTAAACATGAAGCTCACCGCCGTGGACAGCCCAGTGCTCCGGTGCGAAGGAACGGGCGACGGCGGCCTCTTCACCGGGATCCTCTGCCGCTACCTGGCGCTCGCGGCAGCCGACACCCGGCTGCCCGCAGCCACCCGTGCCACGGCTGCCCGGCTGGTGACGGACACCGCGGAGGCGTTCTGGTCCGGCCGGCGCTCCGTCGGCGCCGGGGAGGCCAGGGCACGGCTTGAAGGCACCAGCATCTTCTCCATCCATGCCGCCCACCCGGCCGCTGAGGCGTATCCCCCGGGCGCCGCCGTCGAGCTTTCCACGCAGCTGCAGGCGTGGATGACGCTGGAGGCTGCCGCGGCAGTTGCCGCGGCAAGTCCCGACGGCAGCGCGCCAACCGCTGGCTAACGGATGCCGGCCAGGGGCGTGACGGTGCCGGCCCCAAGCAGCACCCCGCCGTCGGCCGCCAGGCGGGCCTCCCTGGGGCCCGCGGGCGGAAACACCAGGGAGGTCAGGGACTGCCCGCCGACGAAGACCTCGATCGATGAGCGGTCCACGTATGCCGTGAGGTGCACCGTGTCCCCCGTGGGCCGGACCTGGACGGAACGCGGCTGCCGGTACTCGGTGTCGGCTGCCGGGTCGGCGGCCTTCCGTTGGCCGCCTGCCACCGTGTCACCGTCGCGGGCCACATAGGCCCGCCCGGCAGTGAAGTCGTAGCCAATGGTGGCGTAGGTGCTCCCGCCGCTTTGCAGGAGCAGCCGGGCTTCACCGGTCCCGTTCCCGGGTTTCTCCAGTTCGACGTCGACCTTGAAGGCGCCGCCCTCGGGAACCGGCAGCGGCTGCCCGTCCCCGATGCTGCCGGCCTGCAGGTGCGCCGGGTCCCCCTCCAGCGACCGGAGCCCGGCGGTGGGCGATGACGCCAGCACCGGGCGGCCGCCCTCGGAGGTGAGGCTGATGTCCCGCACCACCGAGGCGGCCCCCTGCCAGTCCTTTGTGGGCAGCTGCCGGGCGTAGGCCCAGTTGTTCATCCAGCCGATGGCGTGCCGGGAGGCCGTCCGCCGGCCGTCGTCCAGGCGCGGATCCTCCCAGGTGACGGCCGCGTAGAAGTCCGGGCCGCCGTCGAGCCACTGATGGCTGCCCTCGGGGGTGAAGGCCTTGCCGTCAAAGCCGCCGGTCCAGTAGGCCAGCCCCGTGCTGCGGCCCTCGGCGGAGCCGTTGGCGCTCGCCGCCAGGACCCAGGTGCGCTTGGCGGGGTCGCCGTCGACATCCATTTGGAAGAAGTCCGGGCACTCCAGGATGCCCAGCCCGTCCTTCTGGAAACCCGACACATAGGTCCATTGCAACAGGTCCTTCGAGGTGTAGAAGCCGATCTTGGAACCCTCGGCAAGCAGCATCAGCCACTGGTTGTTGGCGTCGTCCCGGACGATGCGCGGATCCCGCCAGTGCTCGGCGCCGGGGTTCTCCATCACGGGGTTTTGCCCGTAGCTTTGGAAGCTGTAGCCCTTGTCCGTGGAGTAGAACAGGGACTGGCGCTGGACGCCGTCGTGCTGCTGGGTGAGGACGGCGACCACCGCCCCCTTGCCGAACCCGGCCGTCCCCTCGGTGTCCACCACCGCGGATCCGGTCTCGATGTCGCCCAGGCCATTGCGGAACTTCTGGATGGCCACGCCCTCGTTCTTCCAGTGCACCAGGTCCGTGCTGGTGGCGTGGAACCACTCGGTGCCGTTTCCGTCCGGGTAGTCAGCGTTGTAGAGGTAGTAATAGTGCCAGACGCCGTCCAGGAGGAAGGGCCGCTGGGGATCGTTCATCCAGCGCTGGTCCGGGCTGAGGTGGTAGGCGGGGCGGTAGCCGGGATCCTGAGCCGGAGAAGATTCCGTGGGTGCGGCCGTGGGCTGCCCGGCCGGCCGGCTGTCGTCACGCTGGGCATTTCCCACGAGCACCAGCGAACCGGCCAGGGCCAGGGCTGCAACCGCGGCCACCACGGACCACAGGAGGGGCCGCCGCCGAAGGGCTGCAAACGCGGTTCTGAAAAAGGTGGATGGCATGTTGTGTCGATCCGTCGCTGAACGCACAAGTGCCGTCCCCCGGGTTCGGGGAACGGCACCAGCGCAAGTGAACCGTCAATTTTACCGGCCCGGCGCCCGGGAACCGAATCCCGGAGCGTCATGAACTATTGCCGGTCCTGGCCGGCAGGGCGCTTCTTCTGCGGAAACGGGGTTTCGCCCCGGGCCAGCATCTCCACGAACCCCGCGATCCGGCGTTCCCGGGTGGCTGCCTGCTTGGCCGAATTGGTCCGGTACACCAGGGCGAACAGGTTGGTTTTAGTGAGGACGTCGAACATCGCCTGGGCCGCCGGATTCGCGGCAATCGCGGCAGCCAGGTCTGCCGGAACCTCCACGTCGGCCTGCCCGCCGTACGCTGCGTCCCAGCGGCCGTCCGCCTTGGCCGCCTCCACCGCTGCCCTGCCGGCGTCGGTCATTTTCCCCTCCTCTTCCAGGCGCGCAACATGCCCCACGTTCCGGGCGGACCAGACGCTCCGCGGACGCCGCGGCGTCATCCGCTGGAAGGAGCTTTCATCATCCCGGCGCCGCAGCTGCCCGTCGATCCAGCCAAAGCAGAGTGCCTCGTCCAGCGCCGCCGGGTAGTCCAGGCCGGTTACCGTGCCGCCCTTCTTGTGCAGGACCAGCCACACTCCCGGGCTGGTCCTGTGGTTTTCTTCCAGCCATGCACGCCAGGCGGCAGCGTCAGGTACCAGCAGTTCCTCGAGGTCATCGGCCATGGCCCCATTCTGCCCGGAGAATCCCAGGCCACAAGCCCTGTGTGCGCCGGCGCTTCCGGTGGCATCATGGCCATACAGCAGCCGTCACCCACGGCCGCCCGTCAACCAGCATCAAGGACAATGCCATGCTCCGAGTCCGTCCCGTCCACTTCACGTCCCGCATCGAGCCCTGGAAGCAGTTCCTCACCGCCCTGGGAATGGTCCAGACAGAGGACGACGGCGGGTGGCAGGTCTTCGACTCCGCGTCAGGCCGCCTGGCTTTGCACGGCGCCGAGGCAGGGTCCGGCCAGGACGGCCGCACCGTGTTTGGGGTGGAAGTGGGCGACGTGGCGGAGTTCGCCCGCCGCACCAACCTGTCCGCCCAGGAGGGCGGACCGCAGGCGGACGGAACGCAAGAGGAACCAACGCAGCCGGCCGAACTCGTCGCAACGGACCACGGTGAGGCCTGCCGGGTCACCGCGCCGGACGGATTCAGCTTCCTGGCGGACAAGGCCGTCCACGGCGCCCAGTGCGCCGATGCCGATCCCGCACTGGCCGTCGCCGGCGTCTGGTACACCCCGGACCCGGAGGCAGCCATCCGCACCCTGCTGCACGCCGGCGCGCGTCCCCGGCCGGTGCCGGACAACGACGAAACCGCCGATTTCACGGCCAAGAACGGCGGCGTCCTCCTGGTGCGCCCGGCGTCGGGGCCCCCGCGCTCAGGCCTGGGCTTCGAATACGACGGCGGGCTGGAACCGTTGCGGGAGCGCCTCGCCGGTGCCGGTTTCTCGGCCAGCCTGACCGAGGAAGCCTTTGGGAGCACCCTTCACGTGGCCAATCCGGACGTGGGCAGCCCCAACGCGCCCGCCACGCTCTGGATCTCCCAGCACCGCCCCATGGGGTAGAACTTAACCATGAACGTGCGCACACCTGACCCGAATCCCGGCTGGCTCTCTGAAGAAGACCTCTTTGAGGCCCGCGGGCGGCTGCCCATGGTGTACGTGGAGGCCGTGCCGGTCAGGCTGGATCCGCTGGGGTACGTCAACGAGGTGGGCACGCTGCTGCAGGCCGACGCCGACGGGACCATGGTGCGGTCCCTGGTCTCCGGCCGGGTCATCTACCGCGAAACCATCCGCGCCGCCCTGCTGCGGCACATGGAGAAGGACCTGGGCCCCCTGGCGTTTCCGCAGCTGCCGCTCAGCCCCGTGCCGTTCACGGTGGCCGAATACTTCCCGGCACCGTCCCAGACGGGGTTCACCGACGAGCGGCAACACGCCGTGTCCCTGGCCTACATCATCCCGGTCACGGGCGAGTGCGAACCCCGCCAGGACGCCCTGGAACTGACATGGATGACCCCCGAGGAAGTCCTCAGCCCTGGCGTCCAGATGGAGTTCGCAGGAGGCCGCGGCGGCCTCATCCGGCAGGCCCTGGCGTTCGCAGGTGTGGGCTTCTGACATCCGCGCCGGGACCTGGGGGTCCCCGGTTTTAGGCGCCCGCCTTTGTAGACTGTAGGGCGGACCGCAAGAGAACTTAAGGACTCCCATGACCGAATCACCAGCCGCCAGGCACCACCGTGAACAGCAGGCTGGATCTCTGACCACCGGCACCCACATCCTCCTTCCGGACGGCCACCGCACCGCCGAAATCGACCAGGTGGAGCTTGAGCGGGACGATTTCGGCTCCCCGGCACTGGTGCTGGCAAGCCTCTCCGGCGGCGGGACGCTGCGGGTCGCCATAGGTGCCACCGTCACCGTTGTGGACGGAACGCACGACGACGTCACCCAGCTGCCGCTGCCGGCTGACCTCCCGGAAGCCACACCCCCGGTGGAAACCGCCGGGACCGGGCCCATCACCGTGGCGCCCGCCGTCGTCGTACCTCCCCTGCCGCCGGTACCGCCCGCGGCGACCGGACCCAGCGAGGAGGAACTCGCCCTCATCCCGGCTCCGGCCGGCACCCCTGAGTCCGTGGTGGAAGCCGCCGCCGAGGCCCACCCGGATGCCGAGGGCGTCCTGCTCCTGGCCGACCGGCTCTCCAAGGGCGTCAACTTCAAGTCCGGAAGCTGCCTGAAGGACCTTACCGACCTGGCGCACGAATTGTTCATCACGCTCAAGGATGCCGACGGGGCTCTGGCCGTGGCTGACCTCCTCACCGTGCTGCCCTATGACGGGAACCCCGGCCGGTGGACCTCGGTGGAGGCCTCCCTCGCCCTGGCCAGCTACATCTGCCGGCAGGACGGCCAGGACGAACGCGCCGAGGTCTATGAGAAGCTGATCCGCACCCCGGAAAACCAGGAAACGGATGCGTTCAAGGCACGCATGGCCGCCAAGGTGCGGCAGCGCTCACTCAACGAACCCAACCTGTACGACAAGGAAATCTTCCGCTCCATCGACAACTCCAACCACGATGCCGAGCGTGAATGGCGGTTGCTGCGGCTGGAAAGCCTGCTGTTCCTGCGGGCCCACGGCGGCTCGGAAACCATCGGGATGCCCGAGCTGGAACGCCGGATCAGCAATGAGCTGGAGGCTGTCCGGTCCTGACCGCAGGACCGGCTTCGGGGCGGGGGAAATTACCCCTACCCGGGGCGTAGCCGGAGTTGTACATTCGGGGCTATGACCAACAATCTCAGCGTAGTGATCAACGCCGACGCGCCGCAGGTCTGGACCATGCTGCGTGAACCGTCCAAGGTAGCCCAGTGGCACGGCTGGCAGGCCGAGGACCTGGAGTCCGAGATCAAGGAGATCTACTTTTCCAGCGACGTGGAGGAATCCGCGGACCATACCAGCCTCACCGTCCACGGCGGGGACACGTTCGAGCTTCACCCGGTGGCCGGCGGAACCCGGGTCAGCGTCACCCGCGGGGCCATGGATCACGACTCCGAGTGGGCTGCCTGGGACGAGGACATCACCCAGGGCTGGCTGACCTTCCTGCAGCAGCTCCGCTTTGCCCTGGAACGCCACCCGCACGGCAAGCGGCACACCCTGTTCCTGCACCTGACAGAGGGGAAGGGCTCCGCGATCGAGAAACTGGGGCTGGCCGACCTCCCTGCCCCGGGCGAGCCGTACCAAATCACCTTGGATACCGGAGAGGAAATCAGCGGCAAGGTCTGGTACCGGACCAGCCACCAGGTGGGACTCACCGTGCACGGCTACGCAGAGCATGGCGAGGGGCTGCTGGTGGTGGCCGACCATCCCGCCATCAAGGACGTCCGGGCAGAGGGTGAAGGGTCGCTGGTCATCGCCTCCACCTACGACCTGGGCGCCGGCAAGGTTGACGCCATCCGGTCCGCCTGGGATTCGTGGCGCTCCAGGAACTACCCGGACTCGGAACCAGTCAGCTGACGGCGCCGGCTGGTTTATTGAGGCAGCGCCAATTGCTGGCACACTGGTACCGTGCCTGCCGATCCCGCCTTTGCCCTGCCTGATACCCGGTCACAGTTTTCCTTCACGGTGGGCACCCGCCTGGCGGAGACCTGTCCGTCCGCTGCCGCCCGGACGGCTGAAAACGGCGGGGAGTTCCTGGGCCGCACCGGCACCATCACCACGCCGCACGGTGAAATCCAGACGCCGGCGTTCATCGCCGTCGGGACCAAAGCCACGGTGAAGTCCGTACTGCCGGAATCCATGGCAGACCTGGGCGCCCAGGCGCTGCTGGCCAACGCCTACCACCTGTACCTGCAGCCGGGGCCGGACATCCTGGACGAGGCCGGCGGCCTGGGTGCCTTCATGAACTGGCCGGGCCCCACCTTCACGGACTCCGGCGGATTCCAGGTGATGAGCCTGGGCTCCGGGTTCAAGAAGGTCATCGACATGAAGACTGTGGCCGCCGCGGGCGCGCCCGGACCGGACGATGCCGTGGCCCCCGGCAAGGAACGCCTGGCCCATATCGACGACGATGGCGTCTGGTTCAAGAGCCACCTCAACGGGGACCGCCACCGGTTCTCCCCCGAGATCTCCATGCAGGTCCAGCACCAGATCGGGGCGGACATCATGTTCGCGTTCGACGAGCTCACCACGCTGCAGAACTCACGCGGTTACCAGGAGGAGTCGCTGGAGCGCACGCGCCTGTGGGCGGAGCGGTGCCTCGAGGAGCACTTCCGCCTCACGGAGGCACGGGCCGGCAAGCCGTACCAGGCACTGTTCGGCGTGATCCAGGGCGCCCAGTACGAGGACCTTCGCCGGAAGGCCTGCCGGGACCTGGGTGCCATGCCGTTCGACGGGTTCGGGATCGGCGGGGCGTTGGAGAAGGAGAACCTGGGCACCATCGTGCGGTGGTGCAACGAGGAACTGCCGGAGGACAAGCCACGCCACCTGCTGGGGATCTCCGAGCCGGATGACATTTTCACGGCCATCGAAAACGGTGCCGACACCTTCGACTGCGTCTCCCCCACCCGGGTGGCCCGGAATTCCGCGTTCTACACCCCGGACGGCCGGTTCAATCTCTCGGGCGCCAAGTACAAGCGCGATTTCGGGCCGCTGCAGGAAGGCTGCGACTGCTACGCCTGCGCCAACTACTCGCGGGCGTACATCCACCACCTGTTCAAGGCCAAGGAGATGCTGTCCGCCACCCTGATCTCCATCCACAACGAGCGGTTCGTGGTGAAGATGGTGGATGACGCCCGGCTGGCCATCGAGTCCGGCACCTTCTTCGATTTCAAGGCGGAAACCCTGGGCCGGTATTACTCCTAGGCACGTCCGCTAGGCTGGCCGGATGCTCATTGATATCCCTGCCGCGGAAGGTACTGCAGAGGCCTTGGTGGCCCGCCCGTCCACCGGAACCGGTCCTTTTCCCGGCGTCATCCTTTACATGGACGCCTTCGGCCTGCGCCCCCGCATCCAGGAGATGGCCCAGCGCATCGCCGACTGGGGCTACGTGGTGCTGGCCCCCAACGTTTTCTACCGGGACGGAACGGCCGCCGAACTCGCCCCCGCCACGGACATGACCACCCAGCAAGGCCGGGAAGCGGCGGGCAGGGCCGCCTTCCCGCGGATTGGCCGCCTGACTCCTGACAAGGCGCTGCCGGACATCGACGCGTGGATTTCGGCGCTGGCGGCACTGGACGGCGTCGCCCCCGGCCCCATCGGCACCGTGGGCTACTGCATGGGCGCCCGGCTGGCTGTGCGCACCGCCACCTCCCACCCTGAAGTGGTGGCTGCCTGCGGCGGCTTCCACGCCGGCGGACTGGCCACTGACGAGCCGGACAGCCCGCACCTTGGGCTCGGGAAGGCGCGGGCCCGGTTCGTGTTCGGCCACGCGGACCATGACCGGAGCATGGCTCCCGACGCCGTCGCCCGGCTGGGCAAGGCGCTCCAGACTGCGGGGCTCGAGGCGTCCAACGTCATCTATGAAGGGGCGCCCCACGGGTACACGATGGCGGACACGTCGGCCTTCCACCCTGATGCCACCGAACGCCATTTCCGTGAGCTGCGTGCCCTCCTGGACGGGACACTGAAGGGCTGACCCGGCCGCCGTCGAACTCGCCGGAAAGCTGCCGGATCGCCGGAACGTTGCGGCGAGCCGGACGGGTTCCGGCGACCCCGGGAGACAGGACGGTCCTGGCAGGTTTTCCACATGACGACGGCGGCGCCTTCCTGAGCTGTCGCAGCGGCAGGATCCTGTCGGGATGACACCCCAGCCGCCAGTCCGCCTCCCCTCCCTTCCGAGCACCGGCAACCTGTGGCGGACGGGGCAGTTGCACGAGAGGGGCCTCAATTCCCGGGCCATCAAGGCATTGGTCCTCCACGGGAAGCTGGTACGTCTTCGCCACGGCTGCTACATCCGCGCTGAGCTGTGGGAGAAGCAGACAAGTCCCGTCCGCAGCAAGCAGTTGATTCGCGCCCACGCGCACGGGACGCTGACCAGGTCTGCGGGCGGCTATGTGTACAGCCATACCTCTGCCGCCCGGCTGCACGGTCTGCACTTGTGGGCAGTCGATGACACGATCCACCTTCTGCTGCCGGGGAACCCTTCCAGCGAGCGGCTCGGCAAGGATGTCCGGGGCCATACCCGGCCGTGGACAGCGTCGGAGGTGGTAACCCTCGGCGGCCTCAGGGCGACCTCGCTGGAGCGGACGGTAGTGGATTGCGCCATGATGCTGGGTTACCGGCAGGCCCTGGTGCTCACCGATCACGCCCTCCGGCTTGGGGCCGACAAAGCCCTCCTGGAAAGCATGGCCGAGGGCCTGGAGAGACGCCGCGGGGTCCGGACCCTCCGGCGCGCCCTTACCCACGCCGATCCACGTTCGGAGTCAGCTGGTGAAACACTAACCCGCGAACTCCTGACGCGGCTGAGACTTCCCCTGCCGGAGCCTCAAGTGTTGGTGGCAACACGTGCTGGCCGGTACCGGCTGGATTTCGCCTGGAAGGATAAGAAGGTGGCACTCGAATTCGACGGGAAAACGAAGTACTTCGACTACGGGCCAACGGCTGAGGTGCTGTTTCAGGAGCGGCAGCGGGAGAAGGCCCTCACCGAGAATGGCTGGACCTTCCTTCGCCTGACATGGGCCGACCTTTTCCGTGAACATGAGTTCAAAGCCCGTGTCCTTGCTGCGCTCCGGCCCTAGCCACGCCGCCGGAGCGCCAAATCGCCGGAACGGGACCAGGCCGCCGGTAATTTCCGGCGATCCGGCAGCTTTCCGGCGATCCCACGCGATCAGCAGTTGGAACGTACGACGCCGGGCGGCAGCTATGCGGCGTTTGTCACCGCTTCCGCGGCGTGGCCCGCGACGCCGTAACTGGGCTCGCGACGCTTGACCCAGTTGATGACCAGCGAGGTCACGGGGACGAAGAGGAACTCCACCACGGTCTTGTAGACGAAACCCACCAGCACGTAGTTCACGAAGCTGCCGGGGTCGGCGATGCCGATGACGGGTGCGGCGATGCTGCAGAAGATCAGCGTGTCCACAAACTCCCCGGCGCCCGAGGATCCCATGAGCCGCGCCCATAGGGACTTCTCCCCGGTGCGGGCCTTCATCCGGACCAGGATCCAGGAATTGATGGTCTGCCCCGCCAGGAATGCCAGCAGGGAGGCCAGGACGATTTGTGGCACGGGGCCAAGCGCCCCTTCCAGGGCGGACTGCTTGGCGGCACCGTACTCGTCGTCGAATCCGGGGAGCGCAATGACTACCCAGTAGCAGAGGGAAGCGAAGACGGACAGCGCAAATGTGGTGAAAATGGCTTTGCGGGCCACCTTGAAGCCGTAGACCTCACTGATCACGTCGCCGAGGATGTAAGCCAGCGGGAAGAGGAAGAAGCCGCCGTCGGTGACGATGGGGCCGAATGCCACCCCCTTGGACGCTCCGATGTTTGACAGGATCAGCACCACTGCCATGGCTGCCAGCATGATCCCGAAGTAGGGCGAACCGATGTCCGCGAATCTGGCGGCGGGACCTGCGGCAGTGGGTTGGACGGTTTGGGGCAGGGCACTGTGGCCGGGGGCGGAGGTCATCGAGGGATCCGTTCAGGAGTGGTTGGCCGGCCTGCCGTACTGGGCGGCCGGTTGTATTAGCACTCGTGCCATTCTCGCACCGGGCCGCGTGGCAAAGCTCCCCAAGGAGAAGGGTTGATTAGCCCCGACAGTTTTTGAACATGTTCAACTATTGTGGCACACTGCTTTTGAACATGTTCAAAGAATGGGGATGCCGATGGCAGCGAAGAGCGAACAGACCAGGCAGCTGGTGGCGGACACGGCGCTGCGCATGTTCCGAGATATCGGGTTCGAGAAGACCACCATGCGCGCCATCGCCGCCGGGGCAGGCGTCTCCGTCGGCAACGCCTATTACTACTTCGCGTCCAAGGATGACCTGGTCCACGAGCTGTACATCCAGGTGCAGGCAGAGCACGCGGCGCGGGCCTCGGAAGCGTTGGACGGGACCGCTTCCCTGGCTGAGCGCCTGAAGGCCACGCTGCATGCCGGCCTTGACGTCATGGCCCCTTACCACCGGTTCGGTGCGGACTTCGTTTCCACCGCAATCCGGCCAACATCACCGGTGAACCCCTTCTCAGCACGGTCCACGCCTGCGCGCGAGGCCTCCCTGGACATCTTCAGGCGCACTGTGGATGGGGCCCGGCCCGGCGTACCGAAGAAACTGCGGACCGACCTGCCGGAGCTGCTGTGGCTCTGCTACATGGGCATCACCCTCTTCTGGGTCTATGACGCCTCGGAGAGCCAGAGGCGGACCAGGAGGCTGGTGGACGGCGCGGCCCCACTCATTGCCCGCGGTCTCGCTCTGGCCCGCATCCCGGGAGTCAGCAAGGTGTTGGACGACGTCCTGGACCTGGGCCGCAGCATCCGCGATTAGAGAAGAAACATTGGGGGAAAAGATGGGCTGCACAAAGACCGTTGTGGTGGCGGGGGCTTCCGGCTTCATCGGCACGTACCTTCGCCGGCGCTTCCAGGAAGACGGATGGACCGTGCGCACCATTGGACGCAAGGGAACGGGCAGCGCCGCAGCCGGATGGGATGACGACGCCGGCATGGCCCGGGTGCTCAACGGCGCCGGGCTGGTGGTGAACCTCGCCGGACGGTCCGTCTCCTGCCGCTACAACCGGCGGAACAAGACGATCATCATGGACTCGCGCGTGGCCACCACCCAGGCGCTCGGGCGTGCCATCGCACAATGCCCGGAGCCGCCGTCGACCTGGTTGAATGCCAGCACCGGCACCATCTACCGCGATGCCAGGGACCGCCCCCAGCCTGAAACAGACGGCGAGCTTGGCTCCGGGTTCTCCGTGGACGTAGCCAAAGCGTGGGAGGCCGCCCTCGCGGCGGCCACCACGCCGGCCACCCGGAAGATCCCGCTGCGGATTGCCATCGTGCTGGGCCGCGGCGGCGGCGCGCTGGCGCCGTTCAAGAACCTGGCGCGGCTGGGCCTGGGCGGCCACATGGGCGACGGCAGGCAGAAGTTCAGCTGGATCCACGTGGAGGACCTGTACCGCAGCATCCGCTTCCTGCATATGCGGACCGACGTCACCGGACCCGTTAATGTGGCGTCGCCGGACGTGGTGAGCAACCGGGAAATGATGCGCCTGGTGCGGCGCGCCTACGGCGCCCGCTTCGGGCTCCCCACCCCTGCGTGGCTCCTCCGTGCAGGGGCCGTCCTGATCCGCACCGAAACCGAGCTTGTGCTCAAAAGCAGGTGGGTCCAGCCGCAGAAACTCCTCGACGCGGGCTTCGTCTACAGCCAGCCGGAGCTGGGCCGGGCACTGCTGCAGATCGCCAAGGGCCGGGAATGAGCCGCCCGCTCCGCGTCACCTTCGGTCCTGGCGCGTTCCTTCCCGGCGCGGGCCTTACGGTCCTGGTCTTCGGGTTCCCCCTGGGCTTCCCCGGCTATCTCTACGGAACGCTCGCCGCACTGCTTCTGGGAATGCCCCTGGCGCTGGCTGCCGGGATTTGCATGCGGACCGTCCGCAACCAGCTGCTGCACGTCCTGGCCGTCGGCGTGGCAGGGCTGGCAACCGGGATGCTTACGCTCATGTTCATCACAGGCAGCCACTGGTCCGCGATGCGGGGCATGGTCCTGTGGACGGGGTGCTGCGCGGCGCTGGGGCGGGCAGCTGTGTCCGGCCTCGTCACAATCCATGACGCGCCCGCGCGGGACCCGTGGCTGCGCAGAAGCCCGGCCCACCGCTGGAACCCTGACCATATGACGTCCCGGCGCCCTGTACGGCACCACATGGAATGCGTCCGACGGCGGGTGGCAGGATGGGTGCATGACTTCCGCTACCCCTGACGCAACGCTGTCCGCCGCCGGCCCCGCCGTCGTCCTCACTATCGCCGGCTCCGAAGCCACCGGCGGCGCCGGCGCGCAGGCGGACCTGAAGACCTTCCAGGAACTGGGCGTCTTCGGCATCGCCAACCTGACCTGCATCGTGTCCTTCGACCCCAAGGACAGCTGGAACCACCGCTTCGTGCCGGTGGACCAACAGGTGATTGCCGACCAACTGGAGGCGACGACGGCGGCGTACGGTCCGGCGTCGGGCGCCCCTTCCGCCCTGGACACCGTGAAGATCGGCATGCTGGGCAGCCCCGCGACCATCAGCACGGTGGCGTCTGCCCTGCAGGAGAACAGCTTCGCCAACGTGGTCCTGGATCCGGTGCTGATCTGCAAGGGCCAGGAGCCCGGGCACGCGCTGGACACGGACCAGGCCCTGAAGGCGCAGATCCTGCCGCTGGCAACGTTCGTCACGCCCAACCACTTCGAGGCGGAGTCCCTGTCCGGCCTGGAAATCACCGACATCGAGTCGTTGAAGGCCGCCGCCGTCCGCATCCACGAACTCAGCGGCGCGGCAGTTCTTGCCAAGGGCGGGGTTCGGCTGGAAGGCCCGGACGCCGTCGACGTCTTCTACGACGGCGAAACCCTGGAAGTCCTCACCGCCCCGAAGGTGGGCGAAGTTGCCGTCTCCGGTGCCGGCTGCTCACTCGCCGCGGCCGTGACCGCGGAGCTGGCCAAGGGCGCCGGCCCGCTGGAGGCTGCACGGACCGCAAAGGACTTCGTCACCGCCGGCATCCGCAACCGTGTTGCCTCCGGCGCCCCGTTCGACGCCCTCTGGCAGGGCGGCGCCCGGTAGAACCGATCTCCCCGCGCCGGGTTCGCCGGAAACCCTCGAGATCGCCGGGAATTTGCGGCGAACCCGGCAGTTCCCGGCGAACCCGGCAGTTCCCGGCGAGCTCGACGTGTGGCTAGCGCCGGGGGATGTTGCGCAGGTTGCTGCGGGCCATGCTCACGGCCTCGCCCGCCCCGCGGTTCAGGACCACCTTGGACATGGCGGTGGCGAATCCGATCACCTGCGAGCCGGAAATCTTGGGCGGGATGGACAGCGCCTTGGGATCGGTGATCAGCTCCACCAGTGACGGGCCCGGGTGGGCGAAGGCCTCCCGGTACGCCGACTCGATCTGCGCAGGATCGGTCACCCGCACGGCATGGAAGCCCAGGGCTTTGGCCACGGCCGCATAGTTGGCGTCCGGCACGTCCACGCCGAAGTCGGGCAGCCCGTCCACCAGCATCTCCAGCTTGACCATGCCCAGGGTGGAGTTGTTGAACAGCACCACGTTGACCGGCAGCTTGTACGCGGCCGCGGTGATCAGCTCGCCCAGCAGCATGGACAGCCCGCCGTCACCCGAAACCGAGATGACCTGGCGGCCCGGGTTGGCCAGCTGGGCCCCGATGGCATGCGGGAGGGCGTTGGCCATGGAGCCGTGGAGGAAGGACCCGATCAGCCGGCGGGTGCCCAGCGGGTTGATGTAGCGCGCGGTCCAGACGTTGCACATGCCGGTATCGGCCGTGAAAATGGCGTCCTCCGCCGCCACCTGGTCCAGCAGCGAGGCCGCGTACTCCGGGTGGATGGGCTGCTTCTTCTCCACCTTGCGGGTGTAGGCGCCCACCGCCTTGTTCATCAGCCGGTCGTGCTTCTTAAGCATCTGGTCCAGGAACCGGCGGCTCTTCTTCGCCTTCACCAGCGGCAGCAGGGCGCGCAGGGTGGGGAGCACGTCGCCGTGGACGGCGATGTCCACGTCCGTCCGGCGGCCCAGCCGGTGCGCCGCCCGGTCCACCTGCGCGGTCCTGGTGTCGGGCAGGAACTGGTCATACGGGAAATCCGTGCCGAGGAGGATCAGCAGGTCCGCGTCCTCGATCCCCTCCGCAGCGGCACCGTAGCCCAGCAAACCGGTCATGCC
This sequence comes from Arthrobacter sp. NicSoilB11, assembly GCF_019977375.1. Taxonomy (NCBI): domain Bacteria; kingdom Bacillati; phylum Actinomycetota; class Actinomycetes; order Micrococcales; family Micrococcaceae; genus Arthrobacter; species Arthrobacter sp. NicSoilB11. Next base: position 648,873 of record NZ_AP024657.1, on the reverse strand, counting down.
GATATCGAACGGGTTGTTGTACTGGACAAAGTCCTTGCCGCGGAGCGAGTGCCCCACCGGCGCCTTGGCCAGTTCGGCGAGCGCCATCAGCTCGCTGTGGGCGCCTTCCACGCCGGCACCGGCGAAAATGGCCACCTTCCCGGCGTCGTTGATGGCGTCCGCGAGGGCCTGGACGCTGGCCGGGTCCGGGACCAGGCTGGCCGGCCGGAACGTGGCGGGAAGCGGCGTGGGGCCTGCGGCTTCCAGTCCTGCGATGTCGCCGGGAAGGGTCACGACGGCGACTCCGCCGAGTCCCAGCGCGTGCTGGATGGCGCTGTGCATCACGCGGGGCGCCTGCTCCGCGGTGCTGACCAGCTCCGAATACACCGAGCACTCGTTGAACAGCCGGTCCGGGTGGGTCTCCTGGAAGAAGCTGCTGCCTATCTGCTTGCTGGGAATGTGCGAGGCGATGGCCAGCACCGGCGCGCCGGACCGGTTGGCGTCGTAGAGGCCGTTGATCAGGTGCAGGTTCCCGGGGCCGCAGGATCCGGCACAGACCGCGAGCTTGCCGGTGAGTTGCGCCTCTGCAGCCGCGGCAAAGGCGGCCGCTTCCTCATGGCGGACGTGGATCCAGTCGATGCCGCCCTTCGCGGCGCCACCCGTCTGGCGGACGGCGTCCACGATCGGGTTGAGGCTGTCACCCACAATCCCGTAGATCCGCTGCACGCCGGCAGCCTGGAGTTGTTCGATGAGCTGGGTGGCAAGTTCCTTGGCCATGGGTGCAGACTCCCGCGTTTGTGGTGGTGGCTGACATGGCCCAATATAGTCCGCCCACCTGGGCTGGCACCTGACGGGCATGCAGAGGAGGCGTACGACGGCGGCCTGGCAGCCGCCGTCGTACGCCTCCTTGGGGAGCTGGCCCCCGGGTGCCGCTAAAGGCTACCGTCCGGCACCCACGCGCTCTTCGCCGTCGGCCGCGTTGGATGCCCATGCGTGGCCCTGTTCGGCGTCAAGGTGCGTGGCCTTCTTGTTCTTCAGGGCGAAGATGTAGACCACCAGCGAGATGGCGACCGCCACCGTGACGTACGTGAAGAAGAGGTCCTCCCGTCCGGACTTCTGGAAGGCGGCACCGATCAGCGGCACGGTTCCGCCGAAGAGGGAGTTGGCGATCGCGTAGCCCAGGCCCACGCCCAGGGCACGGATGGAGGCCGGGAAGAGCTCGGCCTTCACCAGGGCATTGATGGAGGTGTAGCCGCCCACGATCAGCAGGCCGCCCATCATCAGCAGGAACGCGGTGAACGGATCCTTGGTGCCGGCGAGCGTGGACAGCAGCGGCCAGGTGAACAGCACACCGGTGATGCCGAACCAGAGCAGCAGGGGCTTGCGGCCCACCTTGTCCGAGATGATGCCGTAGACGGGCTGCAGCAGCATGAAGATAAACAGGGCCCAGAAGTTGATCACGGAGGTGTCGGTCTTGGCGATGCCGGACGTATCGTTCATGAACTTCAGGATGAAGTTGGTGTAGGTGTAGAAGGCCACGGTGCCGCCAAGGGTGATGCCAATGCAGACCAGAAGTGACTTCCAGTAGCCGGTGAACAGCAGCTTCATGGTGCCCGGCTGGGCCTGGCCGGCCACGGCGGGAGTCTTTGCGGCGTTGATCTGTTCGGCGGAGACGGTCTCCTCCATGGAGCGGCGCAGCCACAGGACGATAAGGGCCGCCACGCCGCCGATGGCAAACGGGATCCGCCAGCCCCACTCGTTGAGGTCGCCCTTGGGCATGGCGTTCTGCAGGATCACCAGGACCAGCAGGGCCAGCATCTGGCCGCCGATCAGGGTGACGTACTGGAAGCTGGAGAAGAAGCCGCGGCGCCGGCTGGTGGCGGCCTCGGACATGTAGGTGGCGCTGGTGCCGTACTCGCCGCCCACGGAGAAGCCCTGGATCACGCGGACCAGCACCAGCAGGATCATGGCCCACAGGCCGATCACGTCCTGGGTGGGCAGCACCGCGATGGCGAATGAGCCGGCGGACATCATGGTGACGCTGAGCGTGAGCGCCGCCTTGCGGCCCTTGCGGTCCGCGTACCGGCCGAAGAACCAGGCGCCGATGGGGCGCATGAGGAACGACGTCGAGAACACGGCCATCGCTTCGAGGCCCGCCTGGAGCTCGTCCTTGGAGTTGAAGAAGTGGGCCTGGAAGTAGGCGGCGAAGACGGTGTAGACGTAGAGGTCATACCATTCCACAAGGTTGCCGGCGGAGCCCTTCAGGATATTGCCCACGGCCCGTCGGGTCTGGGCTGCCTCCGATGGGGGTGCGGTCTGTTGGGTGCTCATCGGCGAGTTCCTCCTTGTAGTGACGGCGGCCTCCGGCAGCGGAGGGCCTCATCCACGGTATGGGTGATCCACCGCACAACCAACGTTGTGGGGCATTTCCTAACACTTCCTTAGGATTCGGCGCCCGGCTCCGCTGTTCTGCCCGCTGCAGCCGGGCAAATCGGGCCGGCACGCGGTAATCTCACCAAGCGGGGGTGAACCGGACACCGCACTACAGCAAGGAAGATGGCCATGGACGTGCTGATCGTCGAGGACGACGACGCCATGGCCGGTGCCCTGACCGCCGCCGTCGAAAGCGCCGGCCATCACCCGCAGCGGCTGTCCCGGGGTGCGGACGCGCTGCTCTCGCACCGGAACTTCCAGGTGATCCTCCTGGACCTGGGGCTTCCGGACATGGACGGGCTGGAGGTGCTGCGCAAGCTGCGGCAGGTCACCGACGTGCCCATCCTGATCCTGACCGCCCGCGACGACGAACGCAGCGTGGTGCTCGGGCTCCGCTCCGGCGCCGACGACTACCTGGTCAAGCCCGTGAAGCTGGTGGAGCTGCTGGCCCGGATTGAAGCCGTGACGCGGCGGGCGGGACGGAGCAGCGGGACACCGCAGGAGGACGTTATTGTCCTGGACGACCTTGCCATCGACCTCAACCGGCGCACCGCATCCAAGGGCGGTGACCCGCTCCCCCTCACGGCCACCGAATTCGAACTCCTCGCACTGCTGGCACGGCATGCCGGCTCTGTGGTCACGCGTGAGCAGATCCTGGACGCCCTGTGGGGCGATGCGTTCCTGGCCTCTTCCCGGTCCCTGGACGTGCACCTCACCGGGCTGCGGGCAAAACTGCAGAAACCCGGTTTCATCATCAATGTCCGCGGGGTGGGCTACCGGGTGGAGGCGGCCGGCGCATGAGGCTCCGGGTGCTGGGCGTCCTCAGCGTGCTCTGCCTGGTGGTGGTCTTCCTGATTTCGGGGACCATCCTGGGGTCTGCCTCCCGCGAGCTGACGCAGGAACTCCAGATCAACCGGGCGGCGTCCCTGAACCGGCTGGCGCAGGTCGCTTTTGATGCCGCAGGCGACGGCGACACCGTGCGGCTGCAGCGGGAGATGGACACCTATTCCGGGCTTTACGGGGAAGGAATCGTAGTACGGGTCCAGCAGGACACGCTGGCGTCCGGCGGCCTGGATGCAGGGCGGTCCGACGTGCAGGATGCCCTGTCCCTTGCCCGGCTGAACGTGAGCAACACATCCCTGGAACCGCTGGAGCCCTTCGGTTCCAGTTCCCGCGTCATCTTCAGGCCCTTCGGCAGTGCCAGCCAGGTCCTGGGCGCCGTGGTCCTTGACGTCCGCGCCGGCACGGCGCAGCAAAAGCTCCGGGAGCGGTGGCTCGCGGTGGGTATCGCTGCGCTTGCCTTGGCCGCCGTGCTGTTGGTGGGCGCCGCGCGGGTCACCGGCTGGGTGCTGCGGCCCGTCCTGCGGCTGGACTCAGCGGTACACGAGCTGGAGCGGACCGGGCGGGCCGGGCGCCTACCGGACGACGGACCGCCCGAACTGCGGGAACTGAGCCGGTCCTTCACGGCGATGGCACGGACCGTGAGCGCCAGCATGGCGGCCCAGCGGCAGCTGATTGCGGACGCGTCGCACCAGCTGCGGAACCCAGTGGGGGCACTCCGGCTGCGGCTGGACCTGCTCCAGCTCGAGCTGAAGACCGCCCGCGAGCACGACGCCGCCGAGCGCGCCCTGACGGAGCTTGAGCGGGTGGAGGAGATCCTGGACGGGGTCCTGAAGCTCGCCGCCGCGGAGCACAGGGCATCCGAAGGGTACCTGCGGGCGTCCGGCACTCCCGCAGACCATGCGGCCGCCCAGCCCGTGGACCCGTTTCCCATCCTCCAGGGGGAGCTGGAGCGGGCAGCACCGCTGGCGGAGCAGGCCGGTTGCCGGCTGGTCCTTGCCGCGGCGCCGCAGCCGGCGGCACTGGTTGCCTGCCACCCGGCAGAACTGGCGCAGATGGCTGGCGAACTGCTCAACAACGCCATCAAGTACGCCCCGGGTGCCACCGTCACCGCTGCCGTGCGGACGGAAAAGGACGCGGTGGTGGTGGAGATTTCCGACGACGGGCCGGGGCTTTCGGAGTCCGAGCGCGCCTCGGCTGCCACCAGGTTTTGGCGGTCTCCGAGGCACTCTTCGGTTCCGGGGACCGGACTGGGCATGACCATTGTGGGCGAGCTTGCCGCCGCGAACGGGGCCCGGCTGGTGCTGGCCGAAGCGGCCCCCCACGGTCTCGCGGCCCGGATCCGGTTCCCCACCCCATCGGCGGCCCAGCTGGCAGCCGGGTCCGGCAGGGATGGTGCCCGTGCGTGAACCTGGCGCCCCGGGCGGTGCTGCCCCCCACCCGCGGCGGCGTTCCGTGCTCAAGTCAGCCCTCGCCGTCGGACTCTCCGCATGCCTGCCGCCTGCGCTCAGTGCCTGCACCGGCGGGGACCGGCCGGAGAGCCTCATTGTGGCGGGCGGCGAACCGGGCGGTTTCTACCTTGAGTTCGCAACCCTGCTGGCCGCTGCCCTGGAACGGCACGGACTGGCGCAGCACGCCAGGGCCGTGACCACCGGGGGAAGCCTGGACAACATCGCGGAACTGCGGGCCGGACGGGCAGCGTTTGCTGTGGCCCTGGCGGATGCTGCGAACCAGGAGCCGGGCGCTGACGCCGCCGGGATCGCCGCGGTCGGCAAAGTGTATGAAAACTATGTCCACTGTGTAGTGCGGAAGGACAGCGGCATCCGGGAAATTTCCGGGTTGGCAGGACGCCGGGTCGCCGTGGGCCAGCCCGGCTCCGGCACGTCGCTGACCACGCCGCGGCTGTTCGAAGCGGCGGGACTGGGTACCTCAACGGGTGCCGCGGCGCCCCCGGCCGGAAGCGCCGCCGTCGAAAACCTTGGCCTGAACGACGGCATCGCCGCCCTCAAGGCAGGGGCCGTCGACGCCCTGTTCTGGTCCGGTGGCGTTCCCACTGCCGCCATCGCCGCGGCACAGCAGGAGGTGGCCCTGGGCCTTCTGGACCTGTCCGGCCTGCTGCCGGAACTGCGGCGGCGGTACGGCGGCATCTACGACCGCGTGCTCATCCCGGAGGGCAGCTATCCCGGAGTGCCGGAGGTGTGGACGGTGGGCGCTCCCAACCTGCTCCTGTGCCGCCGGGACCTGGACAATGCCACCGTGGAGCGGACGGTGCAGCTGCTGGTGCATTCGGCCGCCGAGCTGATCCCCCAGTCCAGCCTGGGCGTGCAGTTCCTCAGCGCCGAGAGCCTCATCAACACCGCCGGGGTCCCCCTGCACCCGGCCGCGGCGGACGCGTACCGGGCGCTGCACGGCTAACCAAACGCCCGCTCACATTTGGCAGCACTTACGGCGACGCCCGCTCACGTTTGGCAGCACTTACGCCGACGCCCGCTCACTTTGGTCAAGAAAGTGAGCGGGCGTTCAGCGACAAGCTGCCAGAAGTGAGCGGGCGTTGTTCAGCTCCCCGAGTGGGCCTGCAGGAAGCTGTACACCTCGGTTTCGTCCACGCCCGGGAAGGCTCCCGGAGGCATGGCGGCGAGCAGGTGCGAGTGCGCCCGCGCTGAGGGCCACGCGTTGCCGGCCCACTGCGTGGCCAGTTCGGCTGGTGGCCGCTTGCAGCAGGTGGGATCCGGGCAGTTGGATGTGGCCCGCGCAGTGGTCTCCCGGCCGCGGAACCACTTCACGTGCTGGTACGGGACCCCGATGCTCAGGGAGAACTCCCCGGCGGCCGAGCGCTCGGTACGGGCGGTGCACCAGTAGGTCCCGGACGGCGTATCAGTGTACTGGCTGTACGCGCTGAACTTGTCCGGCACGTCGAACACCGCCCTCGACGTCCACGCCTTGCACGACGGCTGGCCCTCAATGGCGCCGGTATGGTCCTGCGGGAAGTTCACGCCGTCGTTCTCATACGCCTTGTAGATGATGCCGCTCTGGTGTGTCTTCTGGAAATGCGTGGTGATGCCCAGGTGCTTGGTGGCCAGGTTGGTGAACCGGTGCGCGGCGGTCTCGTAGGACACAGCGAACGCGTCCCGGATGTCCTCGACGGCGATTTCCTTGGCCGCCTTGGCTTTTTGCAGAAATTCCACGGTGGCCTGCTCGGGCAGGAGCAGGGCGGCGGCGAAATAGTTGGTGGCCACCCGCTGGGCCAGGAAGTCGCCGTAGTTCCGGGGCGTTTCGTGGCCCAGGACGTAGTGGCCAAGAGCCTGGAGCAGCACGGAGCGGGGGTCGTGGTCCTGCCGCTGGCTCTGGGTCAGGTAAATTCTGCGGTTCTTCAAATCCGTCACTGAGCGGGTGGAGTGCGGCAAATCACCCACGTGGTGCAGGGTGAAACCGAGGTGCGCGGCGATGTCTGCGATGACGTGCTGGCTCAGCGGACCGGTGGTGTAGCCCACCTCCTTGAGGACCTTCTGGGCCTCGGCTTCGTACTCCGGAAAGTAGTTCCCACGTTCCCGCATCATGGCCCGCAGTTCCCCGTTGGCGCGGCGGGCTTCCTCGGGGGTGGCCACCTGCTCGTTCATCTTCCGTTCGAGCTCATGCAGCAGCCCCACCTGGGCCTCCAGCACATCCAGCGGCAGCCTTGAGCTGATGCGGATTTTCGGCAGGTCCAGGGATTCGTAGAGCGGACCGCGCTGGTACCGTTCCAGCTCGATTTCCAGGGCGGCGCGGCGGCTGGGCGGCTCGGCCCCCAGCAGCTGGTCGATGGTGACATTGAGCGCCCCCGCGAGGTGCTGGAGCAGGGTCAGCTTGGGTTCACGCTTGCCGTTTTCGATCAGGCTGAGCTGGCTGGGAGCGGTGCCGACGGCGGCGCTCAGGTCATCGAGCGTGAGCCTGGCTTGTTTGCGCAGATGGCGGACGCGGCGACCCAGGGCAATGACGTCCAGTTCCGGGGCGGCGGTGGACGACGGCTGGGAAACGTCCCTATTCCAGCTTGAAGGTGACATTTCTGAAGAATACGTGAAGAACTGCATTTCTTTCCACCCTTTTTCTCTAGAAAGGGGGTTGGAAGTGCTGAAAAGTAGTTGCTACGGAAAGAAACACCGCACCGGAAAAGCCGGTGGGAACCGCAACGGCGCGGTTCCCACCTACCCCATCCGGAGCTCAATCAAGGAGATCAACGATGACTGCAGCATTTGAGCCCACCCAGCAGACGCCCGAACAGCAGGCCGCCGCCCTGGAGCTCGAGTGGGCCGCCAACCCCCGCTGGGAAGGTGTGACCCGGGACTACTCAGCCTCCGACGTCGTCCGTCTCCGGGGACGTGTCTCCGAAGAGCACACCCTGGCCCGCCGTGGTTCGGAGAAGCTGTGGAAGCAGCTCACCGAGGAGCACAAGACCGGCGGCTACACCAACGCCCTTGGTGCCCTGACGGGCAACCAGGCCGTGCAGCAGGTCAAGGCAGGCCTGCGTGCCATCTACCTCTCCGGTTGGCAGGTGGCGGCCGACGCCAACAACTCCGGCCACACCTACCCGGACCAGTCGCTCTACCCGGCCAACTCCGTTCCCACGGTGGTCCGCCGCATCAACAACGCCCTGCTCCGGGCGGACCAGATCGAGTTCTCCGAGGGCATCCAGACGGTCGAGGACTGGATGGTGCCGATCGTCGCGGACGCCGAGGCCGGCTTCGGCGGCCCGCTGAACGCCTACGAACTCATGAAATCCATGATCCAGGCCGGCGCGGCCGGCGTTCACTGGGAGGACCAGCTCGCCTCGGAGAAGAAGTGCGGCCACCTCGGCGGCAAGGTGCTGATCCCCACCCAGCAGCACGTCCGCACCCTGAACGCCGCCCGCCTGGCAGCCGACGTCGCCGGCACCCCCACGGTCGTCATTGCCCGCACCGACGCCGAGGCAGCCACCCTGATCACCTCCGACGTCGACGAACGCGACCAGGAATTCATCACCGGGGAGCGAACCGCCGAGGGCTTCTACAAGGTCCGCAACGGGATCGAACCCTGCATTGCCCGCGCCAAGGCCTACGCCCCGTACTCCGACCTCATCTGGATGGAGACCGGCACGCCGGACCTGGAGCTGGCCCGCAAGTTCGCCGAATCCGTCAAGGCCGAGTTCCCGGACCAGATGCTCTCCTACAACTGCTCGCCGTCCTTCAACTGGCGCAAGCACCTGGACGATGCCACCATCGCCAAGTTCCAGCGCGAACTCGGCGCCATGGGCTTCACCTTCCAGTTCATCACCCTGGCCGGCTTCCACGCCCTGAACTACTCGATGTTCGACCTCGCCCACGGCTACGCCCGTGAAGGCATGAGCGCCTACGTCGAGCTCCAGGAAAAGGAATTCGCCTCCGAATCCCGCGGCTACACCGCCACCAAGCACCAGCGCGAAGTCGGCACCGGCTACTTCGACACCATCTCCACGGCGCTCAACCCCAACGCCTCCACCCTCGCCCTGGTCGGATCGACCGAAGAGGGCCAGTTCCACTAACGCTTACGACGGCGGCGCTTCCGTCCGGCCTTCGGACCGGCATCGCTCTGCCTGCTATTCCCCACGTCCGGCCTTGGGCTCGTAGAACTCGCCGAGGCCGGACGCAGGGCCCCTTTTACGCAGGCTGCCGCGACACCGGCTCCTCGGCCTCGTGCCTCGGTCGCCACCCTGCTGCTACCCGCCGTCGAACTTCCCTTTCGTCTTTAAGGAGACTGAGATGAACAGCTTTACTGACAGCTTTACGATCAATGGCATTACCTTGACCGCCCAGCCCATTTGCCGGCAGGACGAGGTGCTGACTCCGGACGCCCTCTCGTTCGTTGCCAAGCTGCACCGGGCCACCGCTGAGCGGCGGCAGGAGCTGCTGCAGGCACGGCGGGCACGGCGGGCCGACATTGCCGCCGGGGCGGACCCCCGCTTCCTGCGGGAGACCGAGGAGATCCGGAATGATCCGTCCTGGCGGGTGGCTCCCCCGGCACCCGGGCTGGAGGACCGCCGTGTGGAGATCACCGGCCCGGTGGACAAGAAGATGACCATCAACGCCCTGAACTCGGGCGCGAAGGTGTGGCTCGCGGACATGGAGGACGCCTCCACCCCCACCTGGCGGAACGTCATCAAGGGCCAGCTGAACCTCACCGACGCCCTGGAACGCCGGATCGACTTCACCAGCGAAGAAGGCAAGGAATACAAGCTCCGCCCCGCCGGTGACCTGCCCACCATCGTGGTCCGCCCCCGCGGCTGGCACCTGCCTGAAAAGCACATGCTCATCGACGGCCAGCCCGTCGCCGGCGGCATCGTGGACTTCGGCCTGTTCTTCTTCCACAACGCCCGCCGCCTCCTGGCGCAGGGCAAGGGCCCGTACTTCTACCTGCCCAAGATCGAGAACCACCTCGAAGCCCGGCTCTGGAACGACATCTTCATCCTGGCCCAGGACCTGCTCGGCATCCCGCAGGGCACCATCCGCGCCACGGTGCTCATCGAAACCATCACCGCGGCCTTCGAAATGGAGGAAATCCTCTACGAACTGCGCGACCACGCCTCGGGCCTGAACGCCGGCCGCTGGGACTACATCTTCTCCCTGATCAAGAACTTCCGCACCCGCGGCCCCCGTTTCGTCCTCCCGGACCGCGGCCAGGTCACCATGACGCAGCCGTTCATGCGCGCCTACACCGAACAGCTGGTCAGGGCCTGCCACAAGCGCGGCGCCATGGCCATCGGCGGCATGGCCGCGGCCGTTCCCAACCGCAAGGACCCGGAAGCCAACGCCAACGCACTCGAAAAGGTCCGTGCGGACAAGACCCGCGAGGCCAACGACGGCTTCGACGGTTCCTGGGTAGCCCACCCGGACCTGGTGCCCGTCTGCCGCGAAGTGTTCGACGGCGTCCTCGGCAACAAGCCCAACCAGCTGGACCGGCTCCGCGAGGACGTCACCCCCGATGACCGCGCCCTGATTAACGTGGCCGCCACCACCGGCACCATCACCGAACAGGGCATCCGGAACAACATCGAAGTGGGCATCCGCTACATCGAGTCCTGGCTGCGCGGCAACGGCGCGGTGGCCATCCACAACCTGATGGAGGACGCCGCCACCGCCGAGATCTCCCGGTCCCAGCTCTGGCAGTGGATCTACGCCCGGGCCATCACGGACCACGGCGAGATCATCAGCCACGAATGGGTGGAGGAACTCCTGGACGAGGAATTCGCCCGGCTGGAGCGCTTCGACGGCGACCGCTTCGAGGACGCCCGGGACATCTTCGAAGAAGTAACGCTGGCCCGTGAGTTCCCGTCCTTCCTCACCCTCCCCGCCTACGCCCGCTACCTCACCGAGGCCCGCGAAAAGGCCACCGTCGAGGAGCTGGCCGCAGCCTAGCCAGGGACCAGCACCACACACTTCCGTCCGCCGGGCCGGCACGCCCTCCGCAACAGGCCCCCCGAAATCCGGGGCGCCGGCCCGGCGACGGAGCAACCGCCACACCCCCGCTCACTTGGTGCGGGAAAACCAAGACGCCCGCCCGCTTTCCCAAAGAAAGTGGGCGGGCGTTTGAGTGGCGGAACGTTCGACGGCGGACGCCCGCCTCAGCGCCCTTTCGGCACCTTCCGCACAGACAGGGTAGTGCTGACGAAGAAGGCCAGTACCGACACCAGGATGACCAGCAGTGCGGGAGTCCATGATCCCGAGCTGTCGTGGACGAAGCCCACCAGCGGCGGGGCCACTGCGGCGAGGCAGTAGCCCAGGCCCTGGACGGTGGCGGACATCCGGCCGGCGGAAGCCTGGTCGCGTGCCAGCTTGATGATGGCGATGAAGATCAGGGTAATGCCGCCGCCCTGCGCAATGCCGCCGGCCGTGGACCACAGCCACCAGAGCTCAGGCAGCAAAAGCAGCCCGAGGGGAACCGCCAGCCACAACGTACCCAGGGTGACCGCCACCGCCGTCGTACTCATGTATTTGGCCGCGAAGGGCACGCCGAGGCCGCCCACGATGGCCAGGATCTGGAAGATCGAGGACGCGGCGCCCGCCTCGGACGTGGACATGGCGAGCTCGTCGTGGAGGTAGCTGGGCAACCATGCCGTGACGCCGTAGTAGGAGAACGCCTGGCCGCCGAAGCCGGCCGTGAGGCCGAAGGTGGTCCAGCCCGAACCGGCCGCCCGGGGCAGCGGCGCGTCCCCGCCGTCGTCCCCCGATACCAGGAACGCCGTCCGCGGTCCCACGGCCAGGACCCACACCACCACCGCGGCGACTGCCAGGACGGCGACGGCGGCCAGGGCCAGCCTCCACCCCGTCACGGCCGCCAGCGGGGCCATGGCCACCGAGGTCAGGAAGGACCCGATATTCAGGGCGGCGGTGTAGATTCCCATCGCTGTCCCCTGCCGGCGCGGCGCAAAATCACGGCGGATGATCAGCGGCACCGCGATGTTCCCCACGGTAATGGCCAACCCGATGACCACCGTGCCGGCCACCACCAGCACCGGGCCCCCGGCGGAGCGCACCAGCACGCCGGCCAGTACGCCCAGGATGGTCAGCGTGACCGCGAACTCGGCCCCGAATTTCCGGGCGGCCAGGGACGCCAGCGGAGCCGCGAGCGAGAAGCAGAGCACCGGAATGCTGGTGAGCAGTCCCAGCAGGACCGGCGAAAAGTGCAGTTCCGCCTGCATGGGGTCCACCAGGGGCGCGACGGCGACGAAGGGGCCGCGGAGGTTCAGCGCCAGCAGGCCGATGCAGGCCAGCAGGACCCAGCTCTTCGGGACGCGGGAGAGGACGTGGCCGCTCACAGGGGCAAAATCGGGAATGGGCGTGGATTCATCACTCCCATTGCTATCATGCCCGGCGTGACGGGAGTTTCAGGCACCCTGCCATACGATGAACGTGACCCAAGGACGTAGGACACCGCGAAGGACAGCCATGACGCACCGCCTTGCCATCCTCGACGACTACCAGGACGTGGCCCACGGCTTCGCCGACTTCGCGGCCCTGGAGGCGAAGGGTGTCACCGTGACGTCCTACCGGGAGCCCTTCACATCCCCGGATGCGCTGGTGTCGGCGCTGGCAGACACCACCATGGTCATCGCGATGCGCGAACGGACGGCCTTCCCCCGTGAGGTGTTCGAAAAACTGCCGGCGCTTGAGCTGCTGGTCACCACCGGGATGGCGAACGCCTCCATCGACCTGGCGGCAGCTGCTGACCACGGGGTGACGGTGTGCGGTACGCCGGGTTCGCCCTCCGCTGCGCCGGAACTGACCTGGGCCCTGCTGCTGGCTATCGCCCGGCACCTGCCGGCGGAGGAAAACTCGCTCCGGGCGGGTACCTGGCAGTCGACGGTGGGGGTGGAGCTCGCCGGCAAAACCCTGGGCATCGTGGGTCTGGGGAAGATCGGCCGGCGGGTGGCCGCCTACGGGCAGGCGTTCGGCATGGACGTGGTGGCCTGGAGCCAGAACCTCACGGCTGAGGACGCCGCACAGGCCGGCGCCCGGCTGGTGTCCAAGGAGGAGCTCTTCACGGCAGCCGACGTCGCCACCCTCCACCTGCGGCTCTCCCCGCGGTCCGAGAACACCGTGGGCGAGGCCGAGCTGCGGCTGCTGGGCCCGGACGGCATCCTGGTGAACACCGCCCGCGGCCCGCTGGTTGACCAGGACGCGCTGGTCACGGCGCTGAACCAGGGGTGGATCCGCGGCGCCGCCCTGGACGTCTTCGACCAGGAGCCCCTTCAGGCCGGCCATCCGCTCCTGGCCGCGCCGAACACCGTGCTCTCCCCCCACCTGGGCTACGTCACCCAGGAAAGCTACCGGCTGTTTTACGGCGGCGCCCTTGAGGACATCACCGCCTGGCTCGCCGGCGCCCCCATCCGGACCCTCACCGCCTGACCTGGAAGAAACGCATGACCCACACCATCCGCAGGGCAACAACGGACGACGCCGGCCCGCTCGCCGCCCTGGCTTCCGTCACCTTTCCGCTGGCCTGCCCGCCGTCGTCGTCACCTGCCGACATCGCCGCGCACCTGGCCAACACGCTCAGCGAGGAACACTTCAAGGGATACCTCGCGGACCCGGACACCACCATCCTGGTCATCGACGCGGACGGCCGGCTCAACGGCTACAGCCTGCTGGTGGACCGGCCAGCCGCGGATCCGGATGTGGCGTCCGTCCTGACCCTGCTGCCGTCCGTGGAAATCAGCAAATGCTACGTCCACCCGGACTACCACGGACTGGGCGCCGCCGCCGAACTCATGCATGCCAGCCTGGCGGCTGCCGCAGGGTCCGGCGGCGCCGGGGCATGGCTGGGTGTCAACAGCCAGAATGCCCGCGCCATCCGCTTCTATGAAAAGTCCGGCTTCCGGAGGGTGGGTACCAAATCCTTCCGGCTGGGCAGCACAGTGGAGCATGATTTCGTGCTGGAGCGCGCACTGCCGTAGCGGTCCAGGTCCTTGATTAGCAGCGCCGCTGTCAGTGCAGCCTGCTGGCGTTCGCGCCGGCGCCCACCCTTTCCACCGGGTAGGCCAGCGGCGGACGCGGTTCGTCCAGGAGTTTCAGCCCCGGCGGGAGACCGTCGATGGTGCCGGTGGATCCGGCGGCGCTGATGGTCACCCGGCTGCTGTCCAGCAGGACGTTTTCCGCCCGGAACGAGCCCACGGACTCCGGCAGGATCGGTGCGAGGTGCACCACCCCGCGGGTGAAGACGGGGTCGAACCGGAGCAGGATCCGGGCGAGCTGCACCGGCGCGGCCGCAGCCCAGGCTTGCGGTGAGCAAGCGGTGGGATACGGAACGGGGCCGGGAAATTCGCCGCGGTCAAAGCCGCAGAACAGTTCCGGCAGCCGGCCGTCAAAGTGCTCGGCAGCGTCGAGGATGCCCATGGCCACCCGCCTGGCTTCGTCCACGAATCCGTAGCGCATCAGCCCGGTGGCCACCAGCGCGGTATCGTGTGGCCACACCGAGCCGTTGTGGTAGCTGACGGGGTTGTAGGCGCCCATGTCCGACGCCAGCGTGCGGATGCCCCAGCCCGTGAACATCTGCGGGGACATCAGGTTCTCCATGACGGACGTGGCTTTGTCCTCGTCCACCACCCCCGTCCATAGGCAATGGCCAATGTTGGAGGTCAGCGCATCAACATGCCGTTTGTCCTTGTCCAGTGCCACCGCGAAGTACCCCTTGTCCGGCAGCCAGAACTTCTTGTTGAACTCCTCCTTGAAAGCTGCCGCCTTTCCGGCCCAATGCTGTTCCAGCCCCGAATCGCCGCTCCAGTGGGCCAGCAAGGACCTGCCCAGGTAGGCGGAGTACACATAAGCCTGGACCTCGCAGAGGGCGATCGGCGCCTCCGCGATGGTCCCATCCGCGAAGTTGATCCCGTCCCAGGAGTCCTTCCAGCCCTGGTTCACCAGGCCATGGTCGTTGGGACGAAGGTATTCCACAAAGCCGTCGCCGTCGCGGTCGCCGTACTTTTCGATCCATTCCAGGGCCCGGTCCGCGTGCGCCAGCAAGGGCTGGATCGCATCCCGGGAGAGCCCCCACCGGCTCAACTCGCCAAGGGTGGAGACGAACAGGGGGGTTGCGTCGACGGTGCCGTAATACGCGGTGCCGCCCAACGACAGGCCGGCGGTGACACCAAGCCTGACCTCGTGCGGTATGCGGCCGGGTTCCTCCTCTGAATCCGGGTCAACCTTCTTCCCCTGGATCCCGGCCAGGGTCTGCAGCGTGCCCAGCGCAAGGTTCGGGTTGACCATCAGGCTCATGTAGGAAGTCAGCAGCGAATCCCGTCCGAACAACGCCATGAACCAGGGCGCACCTGCGGCTACGGCGGCGCGGTCGGGGTGATGGGCGTCGAAGATCCGCAGGGCACCAAGATCGCTCTGGCTCCGGTTGAGCACGTTCTGGAAGCTTGCGTCCTCGACGCTGATCCGCGGGACGTTCTCTTCCCAGGCCAGATGCCGCCGCACACCTTCCCGGTGGTGCGGAAGCTGCCCTTCCTTGAAGGGCTTTTCCGGCGCCTCCCCGTTCACCAGCGGCACCACAATCACGCTGGTGGCCCATTTGCCCCGGGCAGGGACGGTGATGTGAAAACGCAACCCGTCTGTGTCCACCTCTGCACCCCGTGCCCCGATGGCGGAGCCCCGCTGCTGGCCATGCCGTGATGCCTCGATGATGAGCTTTCCATCCACCACGGTGCGCGTTGTATCGTCCGGGCCGGTGGTCCGCCCGCCCTTAACGTCGAAGAGATCGGCCTGATCCGCATCCACGAGGAGTTCGATGTCGCACTCAACAGGCTCCGCCGCGTAATTCTCCAGGCTGATGTCATCCTGCAGGCCGGGCCCGATGTGGCGGACCTGACGGACCACCAACGGGCTGTCGAACCTGCCCCCGGGCCACGCGGCACGGCCAACGAACGTGGCCTCGAACGGATGCGGCCGCTGGGCAGACAGCGGCTCCCGCATCGAGCCGTTGATACGCAGCACCCAGCAGGAGATGATCCGGGTGTCCTGGAAGAACGCGCCGTTCGTGCCGGCGTCTGGGCTGATGTCACCGGTTCCGGCCGATATGCAAAACGAAGAACCCTCCAGGACGGTGACGGCGCCGACGTCCGACCCGGAGGCCTCGTTGTCTTCGTTCCAGGCGGTCATGAAGGACTCCCTTCTCAGGCGATTTGCTGCCGGGGAGCCGGAAGGCCGCCCGCCCCCTTAACGATTTTGGTGCACGGGCGCGGCATCCGGAACCCCTCCGGGCAATCTGCCCGCCAGCAGTTCATCAAAGAGCCTCAGGTGCTGCGCCACCATCCGTTGGGCATTGAACCTCTCCTCCACTGATGCCCGGCACCGTTCCCTGCTCAAGCCGGCTGCTGCCTCAACGAATCCGGGCAAATCCTCTGTCTGCCCCAGGAAGCCCGTCCGGCCATGCTCCACGATCTCGGGCGCTGAACCGACGCGCGTCCCGACGACGGGAGTGCCCGTGGCCAGCGCCTCGATCATCACCAGGCCGAACGGTTCGGACCACTGGATGGGGTTGAGGAAGGCCGTGGCCTCGCCCATCAGGCGGTACTTGGCGGCATCGTCCACTTCCCCCACGAAATCCTCGTTTGGGCCCAGCATGGGCTCGATGACCTCCCGGAAGTAGCGGACCTCGTCCTTCTCCCGCATCTTGACCGCTATCTTCAGGTGCATGCCCACCCTGCGGGCGATCGTGATGGCCTCAAGCAGCCCCTTGTCATGGCATGCGCGCCCCACGAAGCACAGGTAACCGCCGCGGCCGCTTCCCACCGGGACAGTGGAAACGTCCATGCCGTGATGGATCACCTGGGTGACGGGAACCTCGGGAGCGTGTGAAGCCTGGTCGCGGGAGATCGCCACGATTGCCACATCCGGCGCCATGGCCCGGTACAGGTCCTCTGCCTGCTTGTGGAGCGGGCCGTGGATGGTGGTGACCACCGGAACCTTGGCCGGACGGTGGGCGTAGAGCGGGCCGGCGAGCGTATGGTCGTGGATGATATCCACGTCCTGCAGCCCCTTGTAGGCCCGGATCACGTGGCTGAGTTCGGACATGGTTGAGCCAAGCTCGTCCCGGGACGCCGGCCGCATGCCCGGCACCAGCGGCACGGGGCATGTGCTTTCGGAAGGGGCGGCGAGCAGGACCTGGTGTCCGGCCGCCGCGAAGCCACGCGCCAGGGTGTCCACCACCCTTTCGATGCCGCCGTAAGTCAACGGAGGGATGGGAATCCAGGGTCCCGCAATCAGTCCAATTCGCATGTCTGGCCTCCAAGGAAGGGGCCCGAGCTCCCCAGCCGCCAGGCGCATCAACCCGCGGGACCGTTGGGGTCCCGTGGTGTTCTCATTTTGTTTGGCGTCTGCTTCACCTAACTCCGACTATTGCCCAGGATTGCCCCGGCCACAAGAGCGGATGTGTGCCATCTCATAAGGTGCCGGCGGAATGGCCGCAGGCGCGGCCCGGTTGTGCAAGGCATGAAGATTGAGATCTGGTCTGACGTTGCCTGCCCGTGGTGTTTCATCGGGAAGCGCCGGTTCGAGGCGGCCCTGGCAGCATTCCCTCACCGTGACGCCGTTGAGGTGGTGTGGCGGAGCTACCAGCTGGATCCCACCCTGCCGGAACACTACGACGGGACCGAGCTGGAGTACCTGAGCAGCCGCAAGGGCATGCCGTCACGGCAGGTCGCGCAGATGTTTGAGCACGTGGCGGAGCAGGCAAAAGGCGAAGGCCTGGACTACCGCTTCGACAAAGTGGTGGTGGCCAACAGCTTCACCGCGCACCGCCTGATCCACCTTGCAGCGGCGCACGGCCGGCAGGATGCGGCCAAGGAGCGCCTCCTGAGCGACCACTTCGAGCACGGCAAGGACATCGGCAGCCGGGACTACCTGTCCTCCCTCGGCAACGATCTTGGCCTGCCGTCCGATGAGGTGGAGGAGCTCTTCACCACGGACAAGTACACGGACGAGGTCCGGTTCGACGTCCAGGAGGCACAGGGCCTGGGCATCAGCGGCGTTCCGTTCTTCGTGATCGACCGCAAGTTCGGGCTGTCCGGAGCCCAGCCGGCGGAGACGTTCACCGCCGCCCTCACCCAGGCCTGGCAGGCTGCCAACCCGCTGGTCCTGGTCAACTCCTCCGACGGCGGCGCCTGCGGCCCCGACGGCTGCGCGGTGTAGCGCCTTTTACTGACACATCGCGGTAAAGTGTCTGCATGCCCAGGATTTCAGCGGCCAGCAATGCCGAACAACGCGCGGACACCCAGCGGCGCATCCTCACCGCTTTTGGGGAACTCCTCTTCACCCATGGCCTCCCGGGGTTGACCATGACAGACGTGGCCAGGCATGCCGGGGTGGGCCGCACGGCCGTCTACAACTACTACGCAGACATCGAAGAACTCCTGATCTCCTACGCCCTGGATGAGACCGAGAAGTTCCTTTCCGATCTGCGTGAATCGCTGGCCCGGCTGGACAACCCCGTGGAACGGCTGGCCCTGTACGTCCGCGCCCAGGTGGTTGACCTCAGCCGCCGCCACCTCCCGCCCGGACCTGCCATGGGGGCGGTGCTGTCGCCGTCGTCCTTTGCCAAGCTCTCGGACCATGTAGGCGAGCTGAGCGTCCTGTTGCAGGACATCCTGCGCGACGGCATGGAGCAGGGGTACCTGCCGGTGGCGGACGTGGGCCAGCAGTCCCAGCTGATCCTGGGGACCCTGTCCTCCAGTGCGGCCAGGGGCAGCGACGAGCCGGCCGAGCTGGAAGCCCGCGTGGCCAGGACGGTGCGCTTCATCCAGTTGGGTGCGGGTGCGCGGTTCGACGACGACGGGCGGCCCATCCGGGTGGCGCAGCTTCCGCCAGCGGCGCAGCTTTCGGCAGTGGCGCAGCTTCCCGCAGTGGCCGGCTAAGGACCGGCTGGCTGGAGGTCAGGCCGCGGGGGTGACAGGCAGTCTGTTGGTGTCCGCTATGCGCCGGCTTTCCCGGGGGCAGCTGAGCTTTCCCGGCGTCTGGTCCACCAGATCCGGCGGGACCAGTGCCTTGTAGTCCTGCGCCAGGATCACGTCCACGCTGGCGTCGGTCCTGCCGTCCTGGAAGTAGTCCGACCCCGGCACGTTGCGCTGCACGGTGAATGCCGCCGACTGTCCGCCCGCACCTGACACCACGGCCGCCACACCCCGGTAGCCGGCGTTGGTATTCGAGACGTTCCCCACCACGAACTTCCGCGCCAGGAACTCGTCCGCCACCGAGCGCGCCAGCCCGGCCCTGGTGGTGGAGTTGTAGACGTTGAGGTTGATCTTGTCGTTGGGTACGTAGTCGAACATGGAGGCCGGGCAGGAGGAAACCGGTGCCGGGGCGGGCTCGGCGGCGGGGATCTTCAACCGGCCGTTGATGATGGCCATGGCAACGATGATGCCTGCGGCGATCAGGCCTGCCAGGAGGACCAGCACCACCCCGTGCAGCACGCGGCGGCGGACCCGGGCGGTCTCATCGGCATCCGCGGCCGCTTCCATGGCGGCGCGCAGCTCAGGGCCGGAAACAACATGGTGGCCATGAAGGACACTCGGGTCCTTCGGCCGCCCCCTAGCCATCGAGCACCAGGACCCGGGCGTGGATCGCGGTGCGCTGGTGCAGGGCGGTCCGGACCGCGCGGTGCAGGCCGTCCTCGAGGTAGAGGGTCCCCTTGTACTGCACTACGTGCGGGAACAGGTCGCCGAAAAATGTGGAATCCTCCGCCAGCAGCGCTTCCAGGTCAAGGGTGCGCTTGGTGGTGACCAGTTCGTCCAGCCGGACCGGTCGCGGCGGCAGCGACGCCCACTGCTTGGGGGTGCTGTAACCATGGTCGGGGTAAGGGCGGCCCTCGCCCACAGCTTTGAATATCACCATGCCACAGTAGGCACCGCGCTGCCCCAGCGAAAGTGGCAGGGCGGACCGGCGCCAGGTTGTAGCCAAACAGTGACCATATGCCATGCGCCCCGGCCGTAGGGCGGACACACAGCGGCAGCGCCTGCCGTGCTGACAGAATGGAACCATGACAGTATCCGAGTCCCCTGCCGCGCCCGTGCCCGGAATCCGCCAGCCGTCCGCGCCGCCGCTGGCGCTCCTGCTTGACGTGGACGGCCCCGTGGCCAGCCCGCTGACGCGGGACGTCAAACCGGACATCATCCTGGACCTGGTGGCGCTGGCCGCAGCCGGCATCCCCGTCATTTTCAACACCGGCCGTTCCGACGCCTTCATCCGCGAGCAGGTCATGGAACCGATGATCGCCGCCGGCATTCCAGCCGGAACTGTCATCCATGCCGTCTGCGAAAAGGGTGCGGTCTGGTTCAGCTACACCTCTGCCGGCCCCGGCCCCATCCACGTGGACCGGGAGCTTGCCGTTCCGGCGGCGTACGGCGACGACATCCGCCGGCTGGTGGCGGAGGACTATGCAGCCCACATGTTCTTCGACGAAACCAAGCGCGCCATGGTGTCCGTGGAGCAGCACATCGATGTGCCCAGCGCGGACTACCTGGCCGAGCAGAAGCTCTTCGACGCCGAGGCCATGGCGCTCATGGGGCGCCACGGGCTGGGCGTTGTCCGCCTGGACCACCACGCACCGAACTCCGACGACGAGGTGGACTACCGCGTGGACCCCACCATCATTTCCACGGACATCGAGTCGGTGCGGCTGGGGAAGGATCTTGGCGCCAGCCGGGCGGTGGAGCTGCTGGCGGCCCAGGGCATCACGCCGCAGGCGTGGCGGACGGTGGGCGATTCCCGCACCGACTACGCCATGGCGGACTGGCTGCACCATAACGACCACCCGGTGAAGCACGTGGATGTGCGGCCGGCGGACGGTGTGCCGGCCAAGCCCTATCCGGTGCTGACCGCAGCGGACCTCGGGCTGGAGGAAACAGTGATCCACGACGACGCCGGCGGGGCCTTCCTGCGCAGCTGGCGTGAGGCGCTGGACGCCTGAGCCCCTGCCGGGCCGCCGTCGAAACGTCGCCAAGGGGCTTCAACCGGGCCCCGAAACCTTCCGTTACTCCAGCAGGACTATCATGCAGTTAAGAATGCCCACTTCCACCAGCTCGGAGACAACCATTACAGAAGCACCGGTCCAGGACGAGGTCTACTACGGCGGCCAGGCGTCCGTGGAGGAACAATTTCACGCCGAGATCACGTCTCCGGCGGCAGAGCAGCGGCTCAGGCACCGCCCCGATGTCATCCGGCACAAGGGCCGTTTTGCCCTGATCAATGACACCAGGACTCCGTACCAGGCCATGGTGGAGGACCTGCTGTTCCTCCGCAATGTCCTGGCGAACGCGGGCCTCAACTATCTGCTGGTCCGTGGCAACAACGACCGCCCTGTCCTGGCCCTGGACTGGAAGGACCGGAAGAAGCTCCGGGCCGCCCTGGTGGAGGCGTGCCGGGACGAGCCCTTCTATTCCATGACCGTGGACGCCAAGAAGAAGACGTCTGTCCTGGTGGCCGACGGGGAGCTCTCGCCCAACCGGCAGGGCCGCATCTTCCGCCTGTACCGGCCCCGGGTGGAGCCGGTGGGCGGCTTCGAGTTCGGCGCCTCTGCCGGGGTGCAGATCGAACTCTGGTCCTTCGAGGGCGAGGAACTCATCCTTCCCATCGAAAACTCGCTGACCCGCAGGACCCTGCTGCGCCAGGACGCCGTCCGCGGCACCGTGGAACGCTACGGCCACACCTGGCCCACCATCGAGAACATGTTCGCCGACCACGCAAGCGACATCAGCTTCGACATCGACCTCGTCTTCTCCTGGGTGGACGGAAGCTCCCCGGAATACATTGCTGCCCGCCGCGCGCAGCAGCAGGGCGTCGTCCTGGGCGAAGGTGACGACCACGAGGCCCGGTTCCGGCAGATCAATGAACTCAAGTACGCGCTGCGGTCCGTGTACATGTTCGCGCCGTGGATCCGCCGCATCTTCATCGCCACCGACTCCCCCGCGCCTGCCTGGCTGGCAGAGCACCCGTCGGTCACCATTGTCCGCAGCGAGGAGTTCTTCGCGGACCCCTCCGTGCTGCCCACCCACAACTCCCAGGCCGTGGAGTGCCAGCTGCACCACATCGAAGGGTTGTCCGAGCACTTCCTCTACTCCAATGACGACATGTTCTTTGGCCGCCCCGTGGGCCCTGACATGTTCTTCACGCCCGGCGGCATCACCAAGTTCATCGAGGCGGAAACCAGGATCGGCCTGGGTGAGAACGCCGCTGAGCGCAGCGGGTTTGAGAATGCCGCCAGGGTGAACCGCAAGCTCCTGTGGAACCGGTTCGGCCGGATTACCACCCGCCACCTGGAGCACACCGCCGCGCCGCTGCGGCGCAGCGTGGTGGCCCAGATGGAGGAGGAGTTCCCCGCGGAGTTCAGCAAGACGGCAGCCAGCCGCTTCCGCGCTGCGGACAACATCTCCGTGACCAACTCGTTCTACCACTACTACGCACTGCTCACCGGCCGGGCCGTTACACAGACAGCCGCCAAGGTCCGCTACGTTGACACCACCATGCGCTCAGGGCTGAAATACCTGCCCAAGCTGCTGGCCAAGCGGAACATGGACTTCTTCTGCCTGAACGACGGGAGCTTCCCGGAGATCAGCGCGGACGAGCGCGCCGAAGTGGTCACGGACTTCCTGGAAAGGTACTTCCCCATCAAGGCGCCCTGGGAGAAGTAGCCCGGTCCAGGCTGTAGTCACCGCCTGGTGGACGCTCCGAGCTTGGCGTTGCCGCGCTGCTTGGTGGTCTCCGGGATCCGGATCCCCGCAGCCTCCAGCCGCCGGGCCGTTTCCTCGGGTGACACGTACTCGCCCACCGTTGGTGAAGCGCCCAGCGGGACCACGGAGTGCACGATGGTGTGCTCGTAGACGTGCACCAGGTTGAAGGCCTGGCCGCCGTCCTGCCCGCGCGTGCCTCCTACCGGGACGTTCAGGTCCTGGGTGTAGCAGGAGGCGGAAGCGACCGAGACGGGGACGCCGGCGAAGCTAGCCGTAGTGGAGTAGTGCAGGTGGCCGGCCAGGATGGTGCGGACGTCCGAGTTGCGGACCACTGCCTCCAGCGAGGCCTGGTCGCGCAGTTCCACAAGCACGGAAAGGTCAAGCACGGACGGGACCGGAGGGTGGTGGAGGGCCAGGATGGTGCCGTCCGGGGCAGGGGTTTCCAGCTGCCGGGCCAGCCAGTCCAGCTGGGCGCCGCTCAGTTCGCCGTGGTGGAAGCCCGGCACAGTGGTGTCCAGCGTGATGACGCGCAGCCCATTGATGAAGTAGCTGTGGTCCACCGGCTCGTCGCTGCCGGGTTGGTCGAGCAGGCCCTTGCGGAAGTTGGCCCGGTCATCGTGGTTTCCCATGGCCCAGATGACCTGGGCGCCGAGCTCCTTGCAGGCAGGGTCCACAATGGCCCGCAGTTTCACGTAGGCCCGGGGATCGCCTTTGTCAGCGAGGTCGCCGGTGAAGATGACGGCCTCCGGCCTTGCGCCGGATGCTTTGACTTCGTCGAAGAGCTGGATGAGCCTGGCTTCGCTGTCGACAGTTCCGTAGAGGGGGTCTGGACCTCCCAACAGGTGGGGATCGCTCAGGTGGAGTAGGAAGTGGCGTGGCCGGGGGTGTTCGGCCTCGATGTGCTCCATTGCTACCTCTATGGTCGGTGGGAAGCCGTTCTTCCCTTGTACCCTTCAGTAATATTTATCCAATCAGACATTTGGCAAACTTGGGGTAAATCGCCGGAGCTGATGTGGAAAAAGTTGGAAGAACTGCGCTTTTGCAGACCCGGTTCGGCCAGACCGCGTTTATCCGAGCTCCTGCTCGACCGCGTCGATGACCTCGGCCGAGTCCGGTTCAACGGTGGGGGCAAAGCGCGCCACCACCTCGCCGTCGCGGTTAACCAGGAACTTCTCGAAATTCCACTTCACCAGCCCCGGCAGCAGCCCCGTTTTGAACTTGGTGAGCTCGGTGTAGAGCGGGTGCTGATTCCTGCCCCGGACATCGGCCTTGGCGGTGAGCGGGAACGTGACCCCGAAATTGCGTTCGCAGAACTCCGCGATGTCGCGGTCGGTTCCGGGCTCCTGCCCTGCGAACTGGTTGCACGGAACGCCCAGGACCTCGAATCCGCGGTCCCGGAACTTCTCGTAAAGGGCCTCCAGTCCGGCGTACTGGGGGGTGAAGCCGCAGTTGGAGGCCACGTTGACCACCAACACCACTTTTCCCTTGAACTGGCTGAAGTCCGTCCGGGTGCCGTCGTTGAGGACCAGCGGGATGGGATACAGCGGCGCATGCCGTCGGGTCTGCGGAAGGTTGCTCATATGGACAGTTCGTTGCCGAGGTCCCACCGTACGGGTCCAAAGTGAAGATTTCCTAGGCCGGCGGGGTGGTGGCCGTCGCGCTTGGCGTCATGGTTGACGAGGTGGTTGCCGTGGGCTCGGGTTCTGCCGGCGGAGGCGCCAGGGTTGGGGTTGGCGTGGGGCTCGGGGTCGGGGTCGGGGTCGGGGTTGGGGTCGGTTCGAGGGTTGTCTGCGCCGGGCTCGGGGTTGGGGTCGGTTCGAGGGTTGTCTGCGCCGGGCTCGGGGTTGGGGTTGGCGTGGGGCTCGGGGTCGGAGTGGGGCTCGGGGTTGGGGTCGGGGTAGCGGCCGCTGGAGCGGTGGGCGATGGTTCAGTCGGCGTCGGAGTTGGACCAGGGTCACTGGGCGACGGCGACGGCGTCGGGCTGGGTGAGGCCGTCGGACTTGACGTTGAAGTTGCCGGGTCAGTCGGCGACGGCGTCGGGCTGGGTGAGGCCGTCGGACTTGACGTTGAAGTTGCCGGGTCAGTCGGCGACGGCGTCGGGCTGGGCGAGGCAGTTGGATCACTCGCCGACGGGCTGGGCGAGGCCGTCGGAGTTGCCGGGTCGGTCGGCGAAGGCGATGGCGAAGGCGTCGAAGTTACCGGGTCGGTAGGCGATGGACTCGGTGACGGCGACGGGCCGGGCGCGGGGTCCGTGGGCGACGGCGACGCGGCACTCCCCGAAGGTTCAGCGGGTGGCGGGGCCGTCGTCGTCAATTGCGCGTCAGGGGGCGCAAGCACTACACCCGTCGCCTCCGAGGGCGCAGGTGCCGGTGCAAGCGGCAGGAGTGGCGGGAAGGGTGAAACCTGCAGCCCGGCAGCGGGGATTTCTCCGCCCGGATCCACCCGGAGGGGGATGGTCCAGCTGATCCTGCCGGCAGACAGCCCCTGGCCGGGCGCGTAGGAGACCATGTCGGCAGGAAGGGCCCAGTTCAAAGTGCGGAGCTGCAGGAAGCTCCATCTGAGGGGGTTTGTATACCGCCCGTTCAGGATGGCCTCGAAATGCAGGTGGCAGCCCGTGGACCATCCGGTGGTACCAACGCGCGCGATGACTTGGCCTGCCTGCACTGTATCGCCCGTATGGACGCCGATGGACTCAAGGTGGTTGTAGGTGGTGATGAGGCCGTCGCCATGATCGATCTCCACACGGTTGCCGCCGCCCCAGGGATGCCATCCGGCCGCGCGTACAACACCGGCGTCGGCTGCGTGGACGGGCATGCCGCAGGCCGCTGCATAATCCTGGCCCAGGTGGAAATCACCAGCAGTCCCGCTGATCGGGCTGACCCGGAAGCCGAACGGCGAACTCGGCTCGAGGAGCTGAAGCGGGGCCATCAAAAAGCCGGCTCCGGGCCTGCCCGTGCCCGCCGGCCCTACTGTCAGGGCCGCCGGGGCATCTGCGCCCGTACTTCCTATCGCCGTATGTGGGAAAGCCAGGGTGACCATAGGACTGGACAGGATGGCCGGCGGAAGGGCGCCGGCGCCGACCTGGTCCGACGCCGGCGGACCGGGTTCCCTTTGCGCTTCCTCGATGCTGTTCCCGCCGGATGTTCCGCCGGGGACTGCAGCACCCTCGGCCCCGGTGCCCGCAACTGATCCCGTCCACTGCACGGGCCCTGCCGGGCCGGCAGAAAGGTTGACGGCATAAACGGACGCCGCCAGCACCCCCGCCGCGGCGACGGCGCGTGCAACGGGGGGAAAGCTACGCTGGGCCGGCTTTCTGGTGCCGGGCGCTGGATTCTTGCCCAAGTGACTGACTCCACGTCGTGGCCTGCCGCCCGTTGTCTCGACGGTATGTCCCATGGGACCACAGCACCGCAGGGGTGGAAACCCCATGGGTGCACATTGCGGGTTTTTTGCGGGCGTTAGGGGGTTGGGAGTTTCCGCTGCTCAGGAGGCTGGTCGCGGTGCCCCTGCAGAAATGGGCAACAATGTCTCATGCGCAATGTCCTTCGTACATGGCAGGACGAAATCAAGAAGACCTTTTCAGGGAAGGCTGATGCACCACCGGACTGGTCGCTGCGGCTCGCGGAAGGCGACGACGCCGGCTACCACCTGCCCGGCTCGGCCGTCTGGGCAGTTCATGGCTCCATGACGCCGATCGTTGGCGGGATCCGGACGCTGCTCATGCAGTCGCTGCACCCCGGTGCCCTGGCGGGAGTGCACGAACACTCCAACTTCCGGGAAGACCCCTTGCGCCGGCTGGCCAACACCATCCGGTGGATCTTCACGGTGACATACGGCTCAACGGCGGCCGCCGAGGAGGCAACACGGCGTGTCCGCCGGCTCCATGAGCCGGTCCAGGGCACCTACAAGGACAACGACGGCGGCACACGCACCTACAGTGCCAACGACTCCGGGCTGGCCGGCTGGATCCATATCGCCTTCACGGATGGCTTCCTGGCAGCCCATAAGATCTGGGGCGGACCCATTCCTGGCGGCCCGGACGCCTACGTCCGGGAGTGGGCCCAGGCCGGGCGGCTGATGGGAGTGGACAACCCGCCGCTGACCGAGGCGGAGATGCGCGGCCAGCTGGACCAGTGGTACACGCAGGGCGTCCTGCGCGCGGACGACAGGGTGAAGGAAACGGTTCAGTTCATCCGCAACGCTCCGCTGCATCCCCTGCTAAAGCCCGGTTACCGGATCCTGTTTGCGGCCGCCGTCTACAGCTTGGAACCCCGGTACCGCCAGATGCTCGGGCTTTCCGTTCCACGGCTGGGCCCCTTCCCCCTGCCCGTGAGGCTGGGCACAAAGGTGGTGCTCGGCGTCGTCCATCTTGCCCTGGGCGGGCTTCGCCGGCGGACGGGTCCCAGCGAACTGGCTGCGAGGCGGCGCCTGAGGCGGCTGGGCGAGCCTTTGGCGGACATGGCCTAGGGGGTCCACGACCAGGAGCCCATGACGGCGGAAACGCAAGAACCCGGCCCCGGAATCACCGGGGCCGGGTTCTTAACCGGCGGAGAATGGGGGATTTGAACCCCCGAGGGCGTTAACCCAACACGCGTTCCAGGCGTGCGCCATAGGCCGCTAGGCGAATTCTCCAACTGCTTCTGAATCAAAAGCAGGTATTAGATTACCTGAACTTTTCCGCATCGCCCAATTGGGCTGTTCGGAGCAGGATTTCCGCGCTCCCCTGCCCGTGCCCGGAGACGCCTGCGCGTCGCCCTTAAGCTGGAAATGGACGCCCCCAACGCGCCCATTCCCCGATGCACCGTTGAGCTGCCGGGTCCGTCCCGTTCAGCCAGGCCACGCAGCTCACAACCTTGAGATTGCCCCAATCGGTGTACATACCAATGATCGCGGCTGCCGGTGGGATAAGCAATGAAGACCGCCGTCTGAATAGCTTCCGGCACTGCGTTGTTCCCCAGAAGCGGGCTCCGGGAAGCAGGCGACGGCCGATTCGAGTCGAGCCGGATGTTCGGGTAAAGTAGCTCGCGGCCCCTCATGTGGCGTCATCCTGTTGAACTCCCCCAGGACCGGAAGGTAGCAAGGGTAGACGGGCTCTGGCGGGTGCATGGGGGGTCTTTACTATTCCCCCACAGGGCGGCATGATGTCGGCCCGGATTGGTAGGGTTTTCTCTGTGACAGTTACTACCGCCCTGTACCGCAGATACCGTCCCGACTCGTTCGCTGACGTTATCGGGCAGGAGCATGTCACCGAGCCGTTGATGACGGCTTTGCGGAAAAACCGGGTCAACCACGCCTACCTCTTTTCCGGCCCCAGGGGCTGCGGCAAGACCACGTCCGCCCGCATCCTGGCACGCTGCCTCAACTGCGCCCAGGGCCCTACGGACACCCCCTGCGGAACCTGCCCCAGCTGCGTCGAGCTGGCCCGCGGCGGTTCCGGTTCCCTTGACGTCATCGAGATTGACGCGGCGAGCCACGGCGGTGTTGACGATGCGCGGGACCTCCGCGAGCGCGCCACCTACGCCCCGGTGCGGGACCGCTACAAGATCTTCATCATCGACGAAGCCCACATGGTCACCTCCGCCGGCTTCAACGCCCTGCTGAAGATCGTCGAAGAGCCGCCGGAACACATCAAGTTCATCTTTGCCACCACGGAGCCGGACAAGGTCATCGGAACCATCCGCTCCCGGACCCACCACTACCCCTTCCGGTTGGTGCCGCCCGAGCCGCTGATGGCTTACCTTGAGCTCCTGTGCCGCCAGGAAAACGTTCCCGTCGCCCCCGGCGTCCTGTCACTGGTCATCCGCGCCGGCGGCGGCTCCGTCCGTGATTCGCTCTCCGTCCTGGACCAGCTCATGGCAGGCGCCGGACCCAATGGACTGGACTATGAGCTCGCCGTTGCACTGCTGGGCTACACCCATGCCTCGCTGCTGGACGACGTCGTGGAGGCCGTGGCCGCCTCCGACGCCGCCACAGTCTTCCGCGCCGTGGACCGGGTCATCCAGACTGGGCACGATCCCCGCCGGTTCGTGGAGGACCTGCTGGAGCGCTTCCGGGACCTGATCATTGTCCAGGCCATGCCCGAAAGTGCGCACGCCATCCTTCGGGGAATGCCAGCGGACCAGATCGCCCGCCTCCAGAACCAGGCCCACAACCTTGGCGCCGCGGAACTCTCGCGGGCCGCGGATGTCACCAACACGGCCCTGACCGAAATGACCGGAGCCACGTCCCCGCGGCTGCACCTTGAACTGCTGTGTGCCCGGATCCTGCTGCCCAGCTCGGAACAGAATGAGCGCGGCATGGCGGCCCGCATTGACCGGGTGGAGCGGCGGCTCAACTACACCGGGAACGACGTCACCGCTCCGGCGGCCAAGGCTGCTCCCGCAACGGCAGTGCCGGCAGCCGCAACTTCCGCCGCCGCCCCGGGCACCTCCTCGCCCGAGCCCCGGCACCCAGCGGTGGCGGCCGGCCCTTCCGTTCAGGCCGCACCACAGCCACAGGCCCAAGCCGTCCCCATGCCATCCGAACCCACCCGGCCCGGCGCTGCCGAGTCCATTCCGGCCCAGGCCGCGCCCGCCCGGCCTGGCACTGACGCGCCCCGGAGCCCGCTGACACCGCCGCGGGTAAGCACCAATGACTGGCCTGTCGAGGACCCGGCGCGCCTCGGGACACCGGAGCGCCCCGCCGCCGCACGCACCGGCCAGGCAGCGCCCCAAAGTAACGCAGCGCCCCAAAGCAATGCCGTGCCGTCCAGCAGCGCAGCACCGCAAGCCAATGCCGCGCCGCCAAGCGACGCAGCAACGCCCTCCCTGGAGGACCGGCAGGCTTCCGCCCAGGCAGCGGTGCCGCCGCCGCACCAGGAGGCGCCCGCCAGGCCCGCCCCTGCGGCTCCCGCGGCCATGGGTGACGTGGAGGTCCTCCGCAGGGCGTGGCCGGATGTCCTGCAGGCACTGTCCAAAATCAAGCGCAGCACCTGGGCCCTCGTTGAGCCCAACGCGCAGGTCAGCGCCTTCGACGGCAGTGTTGTGACCTTGTCCTTCACCACGCCGGGACTCGCGGGCGCCTTTGGGAGGGCGGACCACTCGGACAACCTGCGCCAGGCCATCCACAAGACCGTCGGCATCGACTGCCAGATCAACGCGGTTTCCGGCGGCACCAGCCAAACGAGCTCTGAGCCAAACCCAAAAGTGCCGTCCAGCCCGGTGGTTCCGGCCACTTCAGCTGACGTTGCCTGGGGGCTTGCTCCTGCCCCCGCGCAGCCTGTCCCGCCGGCGCAGGCTCCCACAGCCGCCCCACCCGCGGCTCCGGCGGGCGGAAGCCCTGAGAGCCCCGCCGCGGCCCGGAACCCGGTGCCTGCCCAGGGTCCCGCTGTTGGCAGAAGCTCCGGGAGCACAGCTGTTGCCGCAAGCCCGGAAGCCGTACCGGAGGGGACTCCCGCTGTGGCCGGCTCTCCAGGCGCAGGTCCGGTGACCGACGCCGGCGTGCGCGGCCACGGGGACGCACAGCCCTCCCGTCCCGGCGCCCAGGGCCCGGGAACAGCCGCCGGCACCTCAGGCCCGGACGCCGGCCAATCCCCATACCCGTCGGCGGGTGGCGACTACTCCTACTCCGACGACGACTGGGGCCCGCCGCGGGATGAGGACGCTCCCCCGCTGGATGAGGAACCCCCGATGGACTGGGTGCCCGCCACGCCGTCCGGCAACCGGGCAACGCCACCAGCCCCCGAGGTGGGCGGCAGCCAGGAACCGTCAGGCTCCCGCGGTGACGCCGCTGCGCGCCCCCGGGAGGCAGCAACCAGTGGTTCCACCCCGGACACCGTTGCCCAGCCCGGCAGCACAGATGCGGGTCCGGCCCACGATCCCTGGACGCGGGCTGTGGAACAGGCCCCCGGCGTCTGGGTTGTCGGAGACAAGAGCAACGTGGGTGCCAACCCCGCACCCGGCTCTGTACCCGACAACATCGGAACACAGGCCGACGTTCCGCATTACGCCCCTGCAACAGCCCAGGTACCGCCCTCCATCCCCGTTTCACCCGCGGCCGCGGCCCCTGCCCCTGCCCCTGTCGCAGCAGCGGGATGGGGTTCGGGCACGAGTACGGGTTCCATCGCAGGTTCCGCCCCGGGGGCAGTCTCCGGCCCCGGTCGCGGCGCGCCCGCCGCGGGATCCTACCCGGCGCAGTCCCCCGCCTCCGCTCCCGCGCCGGAATTCGCCATGGCCTCGGCGGCAGCCGCCCCGGTGGCCAAGGCAGCGGTTGCGCCCTCCCGTCCCCAGCCGGCGGCGGCTGCACCCGTGGCCGGACGGACTGAAACGCGGCAAAGCCTCTACCAGCGGCTGTCCAACAGCCCAGAAGCTGAGGCAGGACGGGCGAAGGCACCGGCCAGGGCCGCGTCCGCACCCAGCTCCTATGTCCAGGACGTGCCCAGCGCCGACGATGAAACCATCGAGGAGTCCGGCGTCTTCGGCCGGGCTGCCGTGGAACGCATCCTGGGCGGAAAATTGATCGAGGAGCGGTCGCTGGACGGAAGCCCGGTCACGCCACGCTATTGACGGCCGGCCAGGTCGACCGCCGGCGGGCAGCCCCGCAGCCATGACCAACTGAGTGTTCCACCCGCCATCCACACCAAACTAAAGAGGGAAACGTGTACGAAGGTGCTGTCCAGGAGCTGATCGACGAGCTCGGACGCCTTCCGGGGGTGGGCCCCAAGTCCGCACAGCGGCTGGCGTTCCACATCCTTGAAGCCGACCCCCAGGATATGAAGCGGCTGGTGGAAGCAATCACCACCGTCAAGGAGCGGGTCAAGTTTTGTACGGTCTGTGGCAATGTCACGGAGCAGGAACTGTGCAACATCTGCCGCGACCCGCGCCGTGATCCCGCGATCATCTGCGTGGTGGAGGAATCCAAGGATGTCCTGGCCGTGGAGCGCACCCGTTCGTTCCGCGGCAGGTACCACGTGCTGGGCGGTGCCATCAATCCCATCGCCGGCGTGGGACCGGAACAGCTGCGGATCCGCGAGCTGCTCACACGGTTGAACGACGGCGAAATCCAGGAAGTGATTATCGCCACCGATCCCAACCTTGAGGGCGAGGCAACGGCTACTTACCTGGCCCGCATGCTCAAGACGATCGGCATAGCCGTCACCCGTCTTGCCTCCGGCCTGCCCGTGGGCGGTGACTTGGAGTATGCGGACGAAGTCACCCTGGGCCGCGCCTTCGAGGGCCGGCGCAACGCCCTGGGCTGAGCGCAGGCGCCCGGTTTTTCCGAAGCACGCCCTTCAGGCCGGATCACCCCGTGCCCCGTCGCGGCGCCGCGCTGCGCGGTAACCTCCCGCCACGACGGCGCCGGCAATCGCCGCCTGGCCAAGGAGCCCCATCCCGGGCATGGGCGCCCGGGGCTCGTCCCGGCTGCGCGGTTGCCCCTGCACGCATGGCACCTGCATCCCGTCCGCAGCTTCCTGAATCGCTGCGGGCACCCATCCCAGGACCCGGCCGGCGCGGTCTGCCTCCGCCCCAGCCATCAGGAACAGGACGGGCGGGCTCAGCGCCGGGAGCCACATCAGACGCTCGGTGTGGTAAACCTCGCTGATGCCGGCCTCGATCTCGGAGCATCGGAAGGCCACGTGGGTTCCGTCGCGCGCCCGTTCGACATTCAGCGCCACCGTGACACGTTCCTCCGCCCGGACCAGGGGCAACAATCCGATGGCTGCGGCCGGGGCCCCTGCCACAAAGGCCAAGGCCAGCAACCCGCCGGCGGCATTCGCCAGGCGCCGACGTCCAGCCCATGCGGAGAGCCCAGCGCCCATGGCACCAAACACCCCGCACTCCACCAGGACGACGCCCGCAGAAACGGCCGCCACTGCCCCCGAAGCGCCCGCGATCCAGGCCTGCACCAGCAGTACACCGAGAACAACAGCTGCCAACACCAGTCCCCGCAAAGCCGTGGCCAGCAGTACCGCCAACAGGGCAAAACCTCCGGTACGCCCCCTCACGCCGCGGAACCTGACCTCCGCTCGCACGCCCCAGGCAACAGCGGGCAAAGTGGCGGTCGCCGGCATCAGGGCTGACGCCAGCGAGTAGACCAGCATGGGAAAGACCTCCCGACCGGCCCCACCGCCCAGGGGCGCCAGCAGGACCACGGAGCCGGCAGCAGCCCACGTGCACAGGACCGCGGCCGCCACCGTAAACCAGAACCGGATGGTTGTCAGGCTGACCAGCCAGTCGGCCAGTCCCTTGACCAGGCTTGTCCTTGCGAAGCCCGGGCGTGGAGACCCGGAACGGCCGGTATCCAGGCCCTCGTTGGCGCTTTCCCCGCCGCGCTTATCCGCGTCCGGGCCGATCGGCTCAAAAACCGGCTCCTGGGGCATTCCTGCAGTTGGCTGCGGGTCGTCGGCCACTACGGAATCCTCCATATCTCCAAAGGACCCCCGGCCCTGTGCCTGCCAAGGTCCGGGCTACGGCCCGTGAAGCCGGGTAACTGGTCCCATCGTGGTCCACCACCCCGGGCCTGTCCATAGGAACCGTCGTGGCCGGTATGTGGTCACAATTCAACGCCGCTCCGGGCGCGGCGATAAACTGTCGGAGGAAAGTCGCGCCGTCCCGGCGTCAGGCTGCCTGGTTTCCCAGAACTCCAATTGATCCAATGAAGGTACGCGCATGAGTACGCCCACTGCCGAAGTGCACAACGCAACCCAGCCCCAGGTGGCCCCCGCCGCCGGCGCGGTGACGAAACAGCTCATCGTGCAGAAATTCGGCGGGTCCTCCGTTGCGGACGCCGACGGGATCAAGCGCGTGGCAAAGCGCGTCGTGGATGCCCAGGAAGCCGGCAACGAGGTAGTTGTAGTCGTCTCAGCCATGGGTGACACCACTGATGAACTCCTGGACCTCGCTGCCCAGGTGACCGACTCCGCCCCCGCCCGCGAAATGGACATGCTCCTCTCGGCCGGTGAACGCATCTCCATGGCCCTGCTGGCTATGGCCATCAACAAGCTCGGCGCCTCCGCCCAGTCCTTTACCGGATCGCAGGCAGGCATGATCACCGACGGAATCCACGGCAAGGCCCGGATTATCGACGTCGACCCGCACCGCATCCGCACCGCCCTGGACAAGGGCCACATCGCCATCGTGGCAGGCTTCCAGGGCATGAGCCGGGCCACGAACGAAATCACCACGTTGGGCCGCGGCGGCTCCGACACGACGGCGGTGGCTCTGGCGGCTGCCCTCGAAGCGGATGTCTGCGAGATCTACACCGACGTGGACGGAATCTTCACCGCCGATCCGCGCGTGGTCCCGTCGGCACAGAAGATCGACACCATTTCCAGCGAGGAGATGCTGGAGCTCGCCGCCTCGGGTGCCAAGATCCTCCACCTGCGCTGCGTGGAATACGCCCGCCGGTTCGGCGTCCCCCTGCACGTCCGTTCCTCATTCAGCCAGCATGAAGGCACCTGGGTCATCCCCAGCGCCGACGACAAGATCACCACTCAAGAGGGAGTTGCCTTGGAGCAGCCAATCATCTCCGGCGTTGCGCATGACCGTTCCGAAGCGAAGGTCACCGTGGTCGGCGTCCCCGACATCCCCGGCAAGGCCGCCGCAATCTTCCAGGTCATCGCCGACGCACACTCCAACATCGACATGATCGTCCAGAACGTGTCCACCCATGGCACGGGCAAGACCGACATCTCCTTCACCCTGCCCATCGTTGAAGGCGCGGACGCCCTGGCCGCACTTCACGCTGCCCAGGACCAGATCGGTTTTGAGGCCATTGAATACAACGAGCAGATTGGCAAGCTCTCCTTGATCGGTGCCGGCATGCGCTCCCACCCGGGCGTCTCCGCCACCTTCTTCAAGGCGCTGTCCGACGCCGGCATCAACATCAACATGATCTCCACCTCGGAAATCCGCATTTCCGTGGTGACCCACGCCGACCTGCTGGATGAGGCTGTCCGCGTGATCCACAAGGCGTTTGGGCTTGACACTGAAAGCGAAGCGACGGTTTACGGCGGCACCGGCCGCTAAGGACTCAACGAAAAAGCCGGACTGCCTCTCCTCCCACGGGAAAGGCAGCCCGGCTTTTTGGTCTTACCGTGCGCCTGGACAGGTTTAGCTTTCGCGTTCCAGGTCTTCGCGGCGCACCGCGTAGTGGTGGCCGGTTGAATCGGTCTCGACCACGAAGTGCGAGAGTTCCTCTTCGGAGGCCTGTTCGAACTCATCATGCTTGTGCACTACAGGCGCATCGGCATCCAGCCGGGTGGCGGGACCAAAGACAAAGCGCAGCCTGTCAGTCAGGCTCATGAAACCGCTGAGGACATGTGCCACTGTTTTCCACCCCCTTCCCGGACCTCGGGCGAAAGTGCAGCAGGCTCCGGCAGGAGCCAGTGCCCTTATTTTAGACCCGGGGCAGGAAAAAGGCGCCTGTTCGCGGCGGAACGGGCTGCTAGCGCAGGGACCGGTCTTCGGGGTTCCGTGGCACCACGTAAGTGCTGCCGTCCGGCCTGGTGATGGTTTCCCACTGCTGGGTTTCCGCCTGGCGCTGGACCAGCAGCCGGCGGTTTTCTTCGGTCATGTCGTGCGCCAGCGCGGTGCGGCTGGCGGGACCGAAAACCGCCCGCAGCTTGCCTGTGGCGCGCATGAAGCGCTGGGAAGCATTGCCCTTGCCTGCGGACTTGTCCCTGCCCATGAAGAGGCTTCCTTCCACTCACTGTTCACCTCCAACAAATGTACACTAATGATTAGTGCACTAACAATGGAGGACGTATGACCGCCGCAGCAGAAGCGCAAACGGAAGAACACTCTGCAGAAGGGCCATCCGGGGTGCAGGAGGACGACCTGCTGCTGAAGCACCAGCTCTGCTTCGCCCTCACGGTGGCTGCCCGCAGTGTGGTGGGGGCCTATAAACCCGTGCTCGAGAAGCTCAACCTCACCCATCCGCAATACCTGGTGATGCTCTGCCTGTGGGAAGACAGCCCGCGGACAGTAAGGAACATCAGCGAGGCCCTTGCCCAGGAGCCGGCCACCATTTCCCCGCTCCTCCGGCGGCTGGAGGCAGCGGACCTGCTCACGCGGCACCGGGCGGACGGAAACGAGCGCGCCCTCGCCGTCGAACTCACGGCCAAGGGTGCCGCCCTGCGGCAGCAGGCGCTCAAGGTACCGGGGACCATGATGGAGCGGCTCGGGCTGACCCGGGAGCAGGTGACGGAACTGCACGCGTCCATGATGGGCCTGATCGCTGCAACGTCCCGTTAAGTGCCGGCAGGACCCGTCCAGGGCACGTCGGCAGGGCGTCAAGCGACTAGAATAACCAGACCAAGGAGAGGAAGCCTGATGCGTAGTTTCCGCATACTCGCAACGGTCCTGGCATTTGGCGCCGGGCTAATCACCGGTTGCAGCGGCACTCCTGACAATGGCACGTCCGCCTCACCTGCGCCCTCCACCTCCGCAGCCGGAAGCTCATCCGCCGGCTCCCCTACTCCTTCCCCGGACACCGAAACGTCGGTACCGGCTCCCGCCCCCACCACGTCCCGGCCAAGTGCCGGCCCGGGGCAGGGAAACGCTGAACTCGCCATCACGGTGGTGCCGTCCCAGGGCGCGGATGAACTCGACTACACCCTGGTTTGTTCCGCCGGCACCCCTGCCGCGGAAAGCAGCCACCCCAACGCTGCCGCGGCCTGCGCAGCGCTGAAAGCCAACCCGGCCATCCTGTCCCCGGCGGCCCCGGGAACTTCCCAACCCTGTACCCAGCAGTACGGCGGCCCCCAGAAGGCAACCGTGACGGGCATGGTTGACGGTGTTGCCGTGGACTCCTCCTTTGCCCGGACCAACGGATGCGAAATCAGTGCGTGGGACGCTGCCAAGGACGTGCTGGGTGCCGCCGGTGGAGCCTCTTAAGCTCCTGGCGGCAGACAACGCCCAGGCGAGGGAAGAAGCCCACCTGCAGCGCGTGAGCCGCTACGCCGATCCCTACCTGGCCCGACGGTCCGCTGGCCAAAAACACCCGGTGGAGGATTTTCTCTTCACCTATTACACGCAGAAGCCGGGCCAGCTGAAGCGCTGGCACCCCGGCGCCGGAGCGGTCCTTACCGGCGCCCAGGCAGCCACGCGGCTGGGGTGGAAGCATTACAGGATGCTCGACGACGGCGAGCTCGCCTCCCTGGGGCTGGCCGCGGGAAGCACCGCGGCCACCTTAGATCGGCGCGCCTTCCTGGCCGACCGCAAGGATGCCGTGGCCTTTGCCGGCATCATCCTCCGGGGGACGGCGGCCAGGCCGGCACAGTTCGGCTGTTTCGGCCTCCACGAGTGGGCCATGGTGTACCGCCAGGACAAATTCGACCTCCGGCATGAGTATCTGCAGCTGCGGCTGGGAGCGGCCGGCACCGACCGGGTGGTGGAGGAGAACAGGATCCGCTGCACCCATTTCGATGCGTTCCGCTTCTATACCCCCGACGCCATCCCGCTCAACGAACACTCCCCCAGCCGGGACACGCAGCGCCACATGGAACAGCCGGGCTGCCTGCACGCCAACATGGACCTTTACAAGTGGGCGTACAAGCTGCTGCCTGCGCTGTCCAGTGAACTGGTCATGGACTGCTTTGAACTGTCCTGGCGGATCCGGGCCATGGATATGCAGGCTTCCCCGTACGATCTGGCTGGCTGGGGCTATCCGGCCATCCCCATCGAAACGCCGCAGGGCAAGGCCGCCTATGTCGAGCACCAGCGTGCCTTCGCCACGGAAGCGGGGGCCCTGCGGGAACGGCTCGCCGCGGAAATCGGGGCCGTGTCGGACGGAGCGCCGCATTGATCGACCTGACCATCCGAATCCGCGAGGCCCCCGATGCGCCGGAGCATGTGTTCCGGCTGGTAGCCACGGATGGCGCCCCCGCAGCCGGGACCACGCTGCCCCGACCTGGAGCAGCCCTCGCCGCCGTGGAGCGGTTCGGTGAAGGCATCTTCTTCCCCAAACCTGGTCCTCCCAAGCTGTGCACCCAGCAGTACGGCGGCCCGCAGGTTGCCACGGTCACCGGAACTTTCCATGGGCGCCACGTCAACTCGACCTTTACCCGCACCGACGGCTGCGAGATCGCCCGCTGGAAGGCCATGGCACCTTTACTGGGCGGCACAGCCACTTAGCCTTCCGCTGCCTGGCCTTCCCGCCGGCAGGAACGTAAAAAGGTCCCGGGCGGCCTGATAGCCGCCCGGGACCTCCCCCCATGCCTTCCGGATCAGGTTGCGGGTACCGCCTGGGCCAGGTCAAGCCGGGGAGCGTCGGCCGGGGCGGGGGCAGCGCCCTGTCCCACCTGCACGTTCACCCAGGTTTTGATGCCGTTGCTGCCAAGGCTCAGCCGGGAGAGGTAGGAGCCCTCCTGGAGTCCGGTCCAGCTCAGGGTCGCCGAGGTGGCGGTTCCGTTCGGCGCCACGATGGGGTTCGGGTTCACCGTGAGGTTGCCCGCGTCACCGGCGAAGGTCACAGCCTGGACGGACGCGGTGGCCGGCCCATTGTCCGGCGTGGCGTAAAGGTTGGCCACCACATAGTAGGTGCCCGCCCGCGGCGACTCCAGGTCCAGGAATTCACTGGCCGAGGCAGTGGCCACCTGGGTGGCCGTCAACCCGCCCGACGCGCTCGGTGCGTAGACCACCATGTCCCAGTCGACGTCGTTCGACTGTGCCTGGATGCCCAGCCGCGCAAACGAGGCACCGGCCGGCACCTTCACCTGGAGCAGGGCGTTGTGCGCGTCATTCGTGGCCGCGTACTCGCCCGGGGTCTTGGTGATGGCGGTCTGGCTCAGTGGTGCCAGGCCCTCCACGCCGACGGCGATGGGGTTGTCGGAGCCGGATACGAGCTCCATCGTGCCGCTGCCGGTGCCCGTGGCCGAGCTGAAGGAGAACGACGGGGCAATCTGGGCATCAACAGGACGGATGGCAATAGGGGACGTAACCGTCCGCGGGCCCTTCCAGGTGAGGCTTCCAGTGCTGAACTTGCCAACCGGTCCGCTGACGTTCCGGATGGTGACGGTAACTTCACGGGTCTGGCCGGCCCTGGCGAAGTTCAGTGCCTTGGGTTCGACGTTGACGTTGAAGCCCGGCATGTTCGCCTCGGGGTGGTACATGCCCGGGACCAGGGCGGTCAGCTTGCGCTTCACCTGGACTTCGCCCACCAGGCTGCCCAGCGCGATGGAGGGCAGGTTGAGGTCGCGGGCGGCAATGCTGCCGGCCTGCGGCGCTCCGGTGTCAACGCCCTGCCCGTTCAGGAAGCCGAGCCAGTCCTGGGTCCCGGAGTCGTAGACCAGCCCGGGATCAAGGACGCGGGTGGAATCGATGTGGCCGGCGCCGCCCTGGAAGGGGTCGGTGTTGGGCGAACCGTCGGCATTGACCAGAGGGTAGGCGGTGGTCATCATGGCGGACTTAACCATTGCCGGGGTCCACTTCGGCTGCTTGCCCAGGACCAGGGCACCGAAACCGGCGATGTGCGGTGCGGCCATGGAGGTGCCGGACATGAACCCGAACTGGTCGCCGTCGTTACCGATCGTGGAGACACCGGCCAGGACGTTGACGCCCGGGGCGGAGATGTCCGGCTTGAGCAGGTCGCCGCCGGATGCCAGGGTGGGCCCGCGGGACGAGAAGCCCGCGATTTGGGGTGCCGCGGCTGGTGGCAGACCGGTCAGGTCGCCCTTGACCAGGCTGACGGTCAGCGCCGGATTGGCTTCCAGCTTGGACTTCAGCTCCAGGCTCTTGGGGGCATTGACGTGGACAGTTGGAACAACGTGGTTGTCTGCGTCCTCCGAGCTGCTGGTGAGGTTCACCAGGATCATGCCCACGCCGCCCTTGTCCAGGACCTCCTGGCTCTTGGCGGTGCGGTCCACCACGCCGCGGTCGCAGACCACAACCTTGCCGGCCACCTTGGAGCCGTCAAGGGTCCCCGGGCCGCAGAGGTTCGGGTTTGCCGCACCCGCGGCCGCGGCGCCCGCGGCAAGGACAACGGGCTTGTCCGCCACTTCCGACTTCATAATGGACGCTCCGCGGTACAGGGAGCCGTCGGACACCTTGACCGTTCCCAGCAGGTCGCTGGGGAAGGTGGAAGCAGCCACGGTGGTCAGCCACGGTGAGGCATGGTTCACGGTGGAGGCCGCAGGGCCGGAGTTGCCGGCCGAAGCCGAAACGAAGACACCTGCGGAAGCCGCGTTCAGGAACGCCAGCGCCACGGGATCGGTGGTGCTGTTGTTATTGCCCGATATGGAGTAGTTCAGGACATCGACGCCGTCCTTGATGGCTGCGTCCACGGCCTCGACCGACGCCGAGGAGTAGCAGCCGCCCGTGTCCGGGTTGGTGTCCTCCCAGCAGACCTTGTACACCGAGACTTTGGCTGCGGGGGCCACTCCCGAGCTCTTGCCGAAGCTGGTTCCATCGATCACCTGCTCGACATTGGCATTGCCCGCCGCCGTGGTGGCGGTGTGGGTGCCGTGGCTGCCAACGTCCACCGGGGAAATCTGCTCTTCCGGGGCACGGTTTCCCGGCGCCACGTACTGCAGGAAGGAATCGGCGAAGTATCGGGCGCCGATGACCTTGGTATTGCAGAGCGAGCCGTCAAACCCGGCCCCGGTGCCCTCGCCTTTTTGGCATTCCCCTTCGAAGGTGGTGCCGTCCGCTTTGAGCATGGCAATCCTGCCATCGCCGGTGCGGTACGGGACGCCCACCTGCGGGTCACCCTGCAGTGGCTTCACGGGTTCGCCCTGCAGGAAGGGGTTGTCCGGTGCGTACCCCGAGTCGATGACACCCACCACAACGCCCTTGCCGGCGTTTGCCTGGCCGCCGAACTGTTGGGCCCATGCGCCGTCTGGGCCGGTGAGCTTGAGGAAGTCGGTGGTGGTGTAGTCAGGCTTGTTTTCGACATCGGGTGAAACCACCAGGACGCGGTTGTCCTTGGACAAGGCTGCCGCCTGCGTTGCGGTCAGCTCGGCAGTGAACCCGTTCAGTGCTGCGGTGTACTGCTTTGCGGGGCTCACACCCTGCGCCGCTGCGACTTCACGCTGCTGGTTGCGAAGGTGGGCGTCGTAGGCCTTGTAGTTGGGGCTGCCGGCGTCGAGCTTCCTGCCCTGCTGGGGCTTGGTGGCTCCCAGTCCGGCAACTCCCCCTTCGTACGCCGCGGCAGCCGGGCCGGCCAGCACCACGATGTACCGGCCGTCATTGAATTGGCTGTCCTTCGCAGTGGAGGAGGCATTTTCCGTACCTTGGCCGCCGGGTGCCGCCGACGCGGGACCCACGGCCATGGAGCTAAGGAGAAGGGGCAACCCGACGGCCAGTGCGGCCGCTTTCCGGAGGCCCCCAGCCCGCGAGGGGCTCTTTCCAGTTGATTTCACGTGCAACCCTTTCACGATGTACCGCCCAGCCTTGGTGGGCAGCCCGAACGACTGGAACTGCAGAGGGAATTACAGGTTTTGTAATTTGCTGAGACCAGACTGTTCACAG
Organism: Arthrobacter sp. NicSoilB11; assembly: GCF_019977375.1. Taxonomy (NCBI): domain Bacteria; kingdom Bacillati; phylum Actinomycetota; class Actinomycetes; order Micrococcales; family Micrococcaceae; genus Arthrobacter; species Arthrobacter sp. NicSoilB11. The sequence continues at coordinate 607,971 of NZ_AP024657.1, read as the reverse complement.
AGTACAGACTGAGAGCACGATATGACATAGGGCACATTCGAGAATTTTCCGCTTGTCATACGGGGTGGGGCGTTGGCCCGCAGGACCCGGAAACAGGCATGGAAAAGGGCGCCCCGAAGGACGCCCTGGCGAACGAGAGACCGCCGGCGAAACTACTGGCGGGGAGTGCGCACCACGTCACTGATCCATTGCCTGGTTTTTTCATCCACAGGACCGGCTACCCGCGTCTCCCGGGCCAGGCGGTCCGCCTTCACTTTTTGAAACACCATCCTGCCCAGGCCGGCGAACACGGCCGCGGCAACCATCGGCAACAGCACGGACTTCGAATTTTCTCCCATTCAGCAACTCTAGTGAACGCCCTCCGGCAACTCCATAACCCCGCCCAGGGGCGTCCCTGTCCCCGGTTCATTCCCCGCCGCCCGGCTGCCCAGGAGGCCGGATGCAAAGGGGTGCGCCCGGCCCGGTAGAATGGTAAGGCAAGCTCGCGGAGCGCCCGACCTCATGGTGAACCAACGTAGGTGACCAACAGTCCCCCCAACCCCGGTACGGCGTGAGACGGCACCACTCCGCTGCGCCCTTACCCAAGCTCACGCACAGGAGTTGCCGGATGCCCCGGATCGTTGTTGACGTCATGCCCAAGCCCGAGATTCTGGACCCGCAGGGGAAGGCGATCGTCGGCGCTCTCCCCCGGCTGGGCTTCACCAGCTTCAGCTCTGTCCGCCAGGGCAAGCGTTTCGAACTGACGGTCGACGGCGAGGTGACCGAGGAAATCCTGGCCCAGGCCCGCGACGCCGCCGAGACCCTCCTGTCCAACCCCGTGATCGAAGATGTCGTCAACGTCGAGGTCGTCGAGGCCTGACATGACTGAACTCCCCCTGATCGGCGAAGCCGTCGCAGTCGCGGCGGAGCCGCGCCTCGCCGGCGCCCGCATCGGCGTCGTTACCTTCCCCGGCACCCTTGATGACCGCGACGCCGCCCGCGCCGTGCGCCTTGCGGGCGGCACCGCCGTCGAACTTTGGCATGGCGACAGCCAGCTCGGCGATGTGGATGCCGTGGTCATCCCCGGCGGCTTCTCTTACGGCGACTACCTGCGTGCCGGCGCCATTGCCCGCTTTGCGCCGTTGATGTCCAAGATCATCGACGCCGCCAACTCCGATGCCAAGCTGCCGGTCCTCGGCATCTGCAACGGCTTCCAGATCCTCACCGAGTCGCACCTGCTGCCCGGATCGATGATCAAGAACGACCACCTGAAGTTCCTCTGCCGCGACCAGGTGCTGCGTGTCGAGAACAGCAACACTGCGTGGACCCTGGACTACCAGGCGGGCCAGGAGATCACCATCCCGCTGAAGAACCAGGATGGCCAGTACATCGCGGACGAGAAGACCCTGGACGCCCTTGAGGCTGAGGGCCGCGTTGTCTTCCGCTATGTGGGCTTCAACCCGAACGGCTCCCGCCGCGACATCGCCGGCATCTCCAATGCCGCCGGCAACGTGGTGGGCCTCATGCCGCACCCCGAACACGCCGTGGAGCCGGGCTTCGGGCCCGAATCGCTGGACGGCATCGGCGGTTCCGACACCGACGGCCTGGGCTTCTTCACCTCCGTCCTGAACAAGATTGTGGGAGGCGACAAGTGACCACGGAAACCACCAAGAAGTTCAACATCGACACCGTCGAGCACGCCGCGAAAACTCCGGACACGGAACTTCCCTGGGCCGAACTTGGCCTGAAGCGGAACGAGTTCGACGAGATCGTCAAGGTCCTGGGCCGCCGCCCCACGGGCGCGGAACTGGCCATGTACTCCGTCATGTGGAGCGAGCACTGCTCCTACAAGTCCTCCAAGAACCATCTGCGCCAGTTCGGCCAGAAGGTCACCGAGGAAATGAAGAAGGACATGCTGGTGGGCATCGGCGAAAACGCCGGCGTGACCAACCTGGGGGACGGCTGGGCCGTGACCTTCAAGATCGAATCGCACAACTCGCCGTCGTTCGTTGAGCCCTACCAGGGTGCCGCGACCGGCATCGGCGGCATTGTCCGCGACATCATCTCCATGGGCGCCCGCCCGGTTGCCGTCATGGACCCGCTGCGTTTCGGCGCCATCGACCACCCGGACACCGCCCGCGTCATGCATGGTGCCGTTGCGGGCATCGGTGGTTACGGCAACTCCCTGGGCCTGCCAAACATCGGCGGCGAGATGGTGTTCGACTCCGTGTACCAGGGCAACCCGCTGGTCAACGCCCTGGCAGTCGGCGTCATGCGGCACGAGGACATCCGCCTGGCCAACGCCTCCGGCAAGGGCAACAAGGTGGTCCTGTTCGGTGCCCGCACCGGCGGCGACGGCATCGGCGGCGCGTCCGTGCTGGCCTCCGAGTCCTTCGACGACACCAAGCCCTCCAAGCGCCCCGCAGTGCAGGTGGGCGACCCGTTCGCCGAGAAGGTCCTCATCGAGTGCTGCCTGGAGCTCTTCAAGGGCTCGCTGGTGGAAGGCATCCAGGACCTTGGCGCCGCCGGCATCTCCTGCGCCACGTCCGAGCTGGCCTCCAACGGCGACGGCGGCATGCAGGTCGAGCTGACCTCCGTCCTGCTGCGCGACCCCACGCTGACCCCGGGCGAGATCCTGATGTCCGAGTCCCAGGAACGCATGATGGCCGTTGTCACCCCGGAGAACGTGGAAGCGTTCGAGGCCGTGATGGACAAATGGGCCGTGGAGTACTCCTGGCTGGGCGAGGTGACCGATACCGGCCGCCTGATCATCACCTGGGAAGGCGAGGTGATTGTCGACGTCGACCCCCGCACCGTGGCGCACGACGGGCCGGTTTATGACCGCCCGTATGCCCGTCCCGAGTGGCAGGATGCCGTGCAGGCGGACACCTTCACCGGTTCCGTGCAGGACGCCGGCCGCCCGGCCGCCCCCGCTGAGCTGGCAAAGGCCGTCACCGAACTGGTGGCGTCACCGAACATGTGCTCCAAGTCCTGGATCACCAACCAGTACGACCGCTACGTGGGCGGCAACACCTCCATGGCGTTCCCCGACGACGCCGGCGTGGTGCGCGTGGACGAGGAAACCGGCCTGGGCGTTGCCCTGGCCACCGACGCCAACGGCCGCTACACCTACCTGGACCCGTACCACGGCGCGCAGCTGGCACTGGCCGAGGCCTACCGCAACGTAGCCACCGCAGGCGCCATCCCCATGGCCGTCAGCGACTGCCTGAACTTCGGCTCCCCCGAGGACCCGGATGTGATGTGGCAGCTCGCCGAGGCCATCCGCGGCCTCTCCGACGCCTGCATGGTGCTGGGCATCCCGGTCACCGGCGGCAACGTCTCGCTCTACAACCAGACCGGCACCACGCCCATCCACCCCTCCCCGGTGGTGGCAGTCCTGGGCAAGCTCGACGACGTTGCGCGCCGCACGCCGTCGGGCTGGCGTGAGGATGGCCAGGCGATCTACCTGCTGGGCACCACGGGCGCCGAGCTGGACGGTTCCGAATGGGCCAACATGCGCGGACACCTGGGCGGACAGCCGCCGAAGGTGGACCTCGAGGCCGAGCGCGCGCTGGGCGAGATCCTGATCAACGCGTCCCGCGACGGCATGATCGACTCCGCCCACGACCTCTCCGAAGGCGGCCTCGCGGCTGCGCTGGTGGAGTCCTCGCTGCGCTACGGCGTGGGTGCCCGGATCGCGCTGCAGGACGTCATGGACCGGGACGGCGTGGACCTGTTCACGGCCCTGTTCTCCGAGTCCCAGGGCCGTGCCGTTGTGGGCGTCCCCCGCTCCGAGGAAGTCCGCTTCACGGACATGTGCACCGCCCGCGGCTTCACCCACACCCGCATCGGCGTGGTGGACGCGGCCAGCGGCAAGCTGGAGATCAACGGCGTGGAGGGCCTGTCCCTGGACGCGCTCCGCGAAGCCCACGAAGGGACCCTGCCGAAGTACTTCGGCTAGGCCCCACAGAACGCGGACGGACACTCAAGCCCATAGCGAGGGCTTTGGGTGTCCGTCCGCATTTAAGGACCGGTTCAGTCCTCGCTGTGCAGCTCCCGCTGCCGTGCACTGAGCAGCTCGAACTCCGGCCGGGCTGCCACAAAACGTTCGACGGCGGCCAGCACCTCCACGAGATGGGCCCGGTCAGCTGCCACCAGGCCAACGCCGACCTGCGAGCGCCGGTACTGGGCATGGTCCCCGACTTCGGCGACTGACACCTCGAAGCGGCGTTTGAGCTCGGCAAGGAGCGGCCTGACGACGGAGCGCTTTTCCTTCAGGCTCTGCACGTCCCCAAGGAGGATGTCGAACTCGATCCAGCCGATCCACATGGCCGCCCCTGTCTTTACTCGATGGTGAGCTCACCCATCAGGTCCCACCCTTCGCCGTCCAGCTGGCGGCTGATGATCCTGGGTGTTTCGGCGAGTGCCTGGGGCATGTCGGCCATGGCCTTCTTGAAGTGCCCGCTGTTGACATGGTCTCCCGCGGCGTCGTCCTTGAACGCTTCCACCAGGACGAACTCGTTGGGATCGTCCAAACTTCGGGACCAGTCGAACCACAGGTTGCCCGGCTCCTCCCGGGTAGCCCGGGTGAAGTCTGCCACCAGATCGAGCCAGCGCCCGGACCATTCGGGCTTGACCTTGAACTTGACGACGATAAAGATCACTGGGATGTTCCTTCCGCGGCGAGGGTGCGTGCCCCTTCAATGTACCGGGAAGTAACGTAGCGCTGTGCCGCGCGGGTGACCAGGCCACCGGCGGCGTAGAACCAGTTGGCAGGCCTGCTGAAAGCACGGATCCGCAGCCACACCTCTCCGTGGCTGTTGATCTCCACCTCGAAGGATTCCTCGCCACGGGCGGGGTGGCCGGGCAGCGTCCCGTAGCCAAACCCGGCGGATTGGGGAACACCGTCCGGTGCCGGCTCCCGCGCCCACACCACCTGGCAGGGCGCGGGCAGGCGGAAGGGCCCGACGCCGAAACCGCTCACCACGTGTGCCCCGGGCACCGCCCTTGGCGAGTCTGCCCGCACCGTGAGGCCAGCCCTCCGCTGCAGTTCCCAGCCCAGGATGCCGTCCGCCACGCGCCGGTAGACGCCAAGGCCGGTACCCAGGCGGGCTTCCTCAAGGACGCGGTCGTACCCCACTGGCGCGACGCCGCGCTCCGTGCCGCCAATTCCCGGATAGCCAAGTCTTCCCGCGTCAATCATCGCCGCCTGCCCTTTCGAGGCGTGCCCACCCCAGTTGATCCTGCTGCTTCCGGCTCAAGCCTGACACCACAAGGTCGTAGGAGTCCTCAACCATGTCCCGGATCATCCCGTCCGGCAGCGACCCGTCGATGCGCACACCATTCCAGTGGGTCTTGTTCATGTGCCACGCCCCGGTGATTGCCGGGTGTACCGCGCGCAGCTGCACGGCCAGGGCCGGCTCGCACTTCAAGTTCACGTAGAAATCGCGTTCGTCCATGGACGACAGGGCAAACAGTTTAGCCTCGTGCCGCGCTCCCCCGGCAGTCCCGGCACGGACCTTGAAGACCGAAGTCTCCGGTCCGAACGGAAAATCCTCATAGGCTCCGGGAAACGAAAGGCAGATCTTCCGCAGCGCACTTGGGTCCATAACGGAAGCCTATAAAGCAGACCTGCGCGGTGCTAGTCTGCGAACATGTCACGCGACCAGGGAGCCATACCTGTTCTGGACCTGCGTGCCGCCCGGCGGGCCGACGGCACATTCAGCCCGGAGTTCATCGACCAGCTGCGGCACGCCACCCACGACATCGGGTTCTTCCAGGTCACCGGTTATGGTGGCCGCCCGGGACAGGCCGAAGAGCTCCTGGACACTATTCAGCGCTTCTTCGACCTGCCCCTTGAGGAGCGGATGAAGCTGGACAACCGCCTCTCCCCCCACTTCCGTGGCTACACGCGCATGGGCACCGAGGTGACCCAGGGCCGGGCCGACGCTCGGGAGCAGATCGACTATTCACCGGAGCGCGAGCCGGTGCGGGACTACCCGGACAGCCAGCCTTACTGGCTGCTGCAGGGTCCCAATCTCTGGCCCGATGAAACATTCCCCGAGCTGAAGCCTGCTGCCATGGAGTGGGCGGAGCTGATGTCCGGCGTGGGCATGGAACTGTTGAGGACAATCGCCGTTTCGCTCCAGCTGCCGGAGGACTACTTCGACGGGCCCTTCCGGGATTCACCGGCATGGATGGGCAAGCTGGTCCACTACGTGGGCGGCGTGGTGGAAGCGGCCGGGGACCAGGGCGTTGGCTCGCACGCGGACTACGGCTTCGTAACCCTCCTGCTGCAGGACAACGTAGGCGGCCTGGAAGTGCTGCCGCCCGGAACCACCCAGTGGCTGCCTGTGGAGCCCCTGCCGGGGGCACTGGTGGTGAACCTTGGCGAGATGCTCGAAGTAGCCACGGAGGGATACCTGGCGGCGACCATCCACCGCGTCCAGGCACCGCCACCGGGCGTCGACCGGTACTCGGTGCCGTTCTTCTGGTCGCCGCGGCTCGACGCGGTCATCGAGCCCGTCCCCCTGGCACCCGAGCTAAAGGCGGCTGCCCGGGGTATCACGGACGATCCGGACAACCCGCTCCTGGCATCGTTCGGCCTCAACATGCTCAAGGGCCGGATGCGGGCACACCCGGACGTGACCGAACGGCACTATCCGGAGTTGATGAAGCGCTAAAGGTTGTACTTCCAGGCAAGCTGCGCCGGACACAGATTCATCACCACGTCCAGCCCCGCCGCCTTGGCACGTTCCGCCGCTGCCTCGTCGATGACCCCCAGCTGCAGCCACACGGCTTTCGCCCCGGCGGCAATGGCCTGGTCCACCACGCTGCCCACCTTCTGCGAGTTCACAAAGCAGTCCACGACGTCGATGGGCTGCTTGTCCGCTGGGATGTCGCCGAGGGTGCGATAGCCGGGTTCGCCGTGGACAGTGTCGCCGTTCAGGTTGACGGGGATGATCTCCATGCCGAGCCGGTCGCGGATCATCAGCGAGACGTCGTAGGCGGAGCGCCACTCATTGGTGGTGAGTCCGACGATGGCCCACCGGCCCTTGGTTCGCAGAAGGCGTTCGATGACTGCGGGATCGTTCGTGTGGCCCATGGGATCAGCCTACGCTGCCCGTCCTGTCATGCTTCAGCTACTTCAGCGGGGTGGCGGCCTTGGGGCCTGTGCCCTGCGACTCTGAACCCTCTGCGCCCTGTGTCCCTGGTTCCTGTGTCCCTGGGTCCTGTGGCTGGCCTTGGCCCGGCACCCGGCCGGTGGTGGCAGCGGAACCGGCCGCCTTCTGCGCCGTCCCGGCCGGGTCCACGCCGCCTGCCACAGTAGCCGGTGCCGGCGCCCCGGCCTTGCCCGGTCCGGCCGCAGCCGGATCCGCCGGGGTTCCCGCCGGCACAGCCCGTCCGCTGCCATCCATGCCGCCGACGGCTCCACCCACTGCAGCAGCCCCGGGTTCGGCCGCGCAGTTCCCTGGACCTGTGCCGGCGTCGTGCTTGACGGGGCCGGCACACGCCGGCGTGCGGGTGCGGCCGAACAGGCCGGCAGGATCGCGCAGGAAACGGGACGCACGGTGTGACGCGTCCGCAGCCCCAGCCGGTGCGGCAGTTGCGCCGGACTGGGTGACTTCCCCGTCCGCGGCCACGTCTGGCCCGCCGTCGGTGGAGGAGGCGGCCGACGCGGCGTCGGTCGTATGGTTCCACGGCATCCATTCCGTCAGCACGTGCTCAATGGGGCTGCCTCCGGGAGCGGTGGAGCTGGCGGCTACTCCGCCAACGCCCAGCCCCATTCCCGCCACGAGGACCAGGCCCAGCGCGGTGGGGCGGTGCCGACGGCGGCGGCGCGCCAGTTCATCGCCCGGCGGGTCGTCAACCCATTGCTCACCATCCGGCTGCTCAACCCGCTGCTCACCCTCGAGTTTCCCGGAAGTGGCGTCTTCTGCCGGACCTCCCGCTGCCAGCATCGCGGCAAGCTCGCCGGTGGGCGCGGGTACGGGCAGTGAGGCCAGGGCGCCCAGTGCGACCAGGGTGTCACGGAGTTCCGCATCCTGGGCTGCACCGGCGTCCTGGAGCATGTCGTCGACGAGGGCGATGAGATAATCCGAAGCGGACGTCATGGCGTGAAATACTCCTTCACTGCCGCAAGTTCCCGAAGTTTCAGCAGCGCGCGCCGCTGGAGCTGTTTCACGGCACCGGCGCTCTTATCGATGGTTTCCGCGGTCTGTTCCACTGTCAGGCCACCCACCAGGCGAAGCGACAGCACGTCCCGCTGGTCCTGCGGCAGCCCGTCCAGCAGCCCGAGGACTTCCCTGGGTGAGATGCGCTCCAGCGCCAGCTTTTCCGCTGAGCTGTCCTGGCGCTGGTCAAGCTCTGGCTCGAACGGCAGTTTGAGCGGGCTTCGGCTTTGGCGGCGGTGGTCGTCCACCATCCGCGCATGGGCAACGGAGAAAATGAAGGTACGCAGCCCCGCATCCCCTCCGCGGACACTGTCGAGCCTGGGCAGGACGGAAAGAAACACTTCCTGCATGGCGGCCTCCGGATCCTCGACTCCCCGGGCGGTGAGATAGCCCAGCACCTGCGACGCGTACGTCTTGTAGACGAGGCTGAAGGCAGCGGTCCCGGGAGTTGGCTGGTCCGGAGCCTCGTCTGTCTGTGCATCGGTCACTGACGTAGTGCTTTCCGTCAAAGAGGGAGTTGGCAAGGTGAACGCTCAGTACATCCGGAACGCTGCCCCTACTTTACCCTTCAGTAACAACCGCTGCCGGAAGCGCCACGGCGCCGGGTAAGCGGGCCGTTGCGGGCTCCCGGCACCTGAAGCCGGCTGGGCGGAAAACAAAAGAGCCGGTCTGGAACGTGATGGGGGACAGGTTCCAGACCGGCACTTCATAGGGGTAATCGCTGCGCACCCCCAAAGGGTTACGCGATTTCAAAAACTTTTTTGGCAGCCGTTCCGCGGCTGTCAGCGGGTAGCTGCCCTGGTCCACCGGGGCGGCGTCGCCTGCCTGCGCGATGCCTTGGCCAGCGCGAAAAAGTGCAGCCTGGCGGGCAGGCGCTCGTCGCCACAGACAGGTACGACGGCGGAGGGCAGCTCCGCGGGAACGGCGGCGGCTGCCGCTACGGGCACGGTTGCGGGACGGGATACGGCCCCGGCGGGACAGAGGTCGGTGACCAGGCCGGTGCCGGCGCACTCACGCACGGCAGCGATCCCTGCCGCCAGGGCCTGCTTGTCATGGTACGGCCCGGAGACAGCCACCACTGCGCCATCCGGGGCCAGGAGCCGGAACCGGAACAACGAATCAGCGTCAATGAATGCTTCAAATTTTCCGGCCATGACGATCCTTCCTTGGGCACCAGGGGGTACTACCGAGTCTTGCCGGTACGCGTGCAGCCTCACAAGACCGTGCGCGTTAAGCCTGTGTAAATTGCTTTTCCACCCGGGGCCGAACGTCCCGGGACGCACAAGCGGCAGGCCACCCGCAAAGGTGGCCTGCCGCCGTCGTCATGCTGCCCTGGGGGGTGTCAGTCGTTGATGAGGTCGTTCACCACGATGGTCTGGTCCCGGTCCGGGCCCACGCCGATGGCGGAGAACCGGGTTCCGGAAAGCTTCTCAAGGGCCAGCACGTAATTCCGGGCGTTCTCCGGCAGGTCCGCCAGGGTGCGTGCCCCGGTGATGTCCTCGGTCCAGCCGTCGAAGTACTCGAAGATGGGCTTGGCGTGGTGGAACTCGGTCTGCGTCATGGGCATTTCATCGTGCCGGACGCCGTCCACGTCGTAGGCCACGCACACGGGAATCTGTTCGATGCCGGTGAGCACGTCCAGCTTGGTGACGAAGTAGTCCGTGAAGCCGTTGACGCGGGAGGCATGCCGGGCCAGGACGGCGTCGTACCAGCCGCAGCGGCGCGGGCGTCCGGTGTTGACGCCGAATTCGCCGCCGGTCTTCTGCAGGTACATGCCCATCTCGTCGAAGAGTTCCGTGGGGAACGGGCCGGCGCCAACGCGGGTGGTGTAGGCCTTGATGATGCCGATGGAGCGCGAGATGCGGGTGGGCCCGATGCCGGAGCCAACCGACGCGCCGCCGGCGGTGGGGTTGGAGGAGGTCACGAACGGGTAGGTGCCGTGGTCCACGTCCAGGAACGTAGCCTGGCCGCCTTCCATCAGGACCACCTTGCCCTCGTCCAGCGCGGTGTTCAGGACCAGGGTGCTGTCGATGACCAGCGGACGGAGCCGCTCGGCGAAGGACAGGAAGTAGTCCACGATCTCGTCCACGACAACGCTGCGGCGGTTGTAGACCTTGACCAGGAGTTCGTTCTTCTGGCGCAGCGAGCCTTCCACCTTCTGGCGGAGGATGGATTCGTCAAAGACGTCCTGGACGCGGATGCCCAGCCGGGCCACCTTGTCCATGTAGGCGGGGCCGATGCCGCGGCCGGTGGTGCCGATGGCGCGGCTGCCCAGGAAGCGTTCGGTCACTTTGTCCAGGACCTGGTGGTACGGGGCCACCAGGTGGGCGTTGGCGGAAACCCGCAGCTTCGAGGTGTCCGCACCGCGGGCCTGGAGCCCGTCGATTTCCTGGAAGAGGGCTTCGAGGTTCACCACGCAGCCGTTGCCGATGATGGGAACAGCGTTGGGGCTGAGAATGCCTGCCGGCAGCAGCTTGAGTTCGTACTTTTCACCGCCTACGACGACGGTGTGCCCGGCATTGTTGCCGCCATTGGGCTTGACGACGTAGTCAACACGGCCGCCCAAAAGGTCGGTGGCCTTGCCTTTTCCTTCGTCGCCCCACTGGGCTCCTACGATCACAATTGCTGGCATGGGATCCTCCCCCATTCGTTCGGGCTGCCCGGGTCCAGCCATCTGGTGGCGGGCCCATGCAGCGCCGTTCATGAGAATGCCCCGAACATACCGGCCTTCGCACAGCCGCAGCACGGCACGGCGAAGCAAGAGTTCCGGGGCTCTTACCACCCAAGTTTAGCCGATGGGGCACTTTGTCCACTGTTGTGGCCCGCCGCGGCCCTTTCGCAAATATGGGCCGCGGCGGGCGCCGGGCCTCCTACTCGTCCTCGGCCTCCCCCGCGGGCCGGGACGTCTGCTCGGCGAGCGTGTCCCAGAAGGAGGTGTCGGCGTCGGCAATGGATCCATCCGCGATGGCCGCGGCGGTGGACGCCAGCGTGGTGACCGTCTGCTTGATCAGGTAGCCATTGCTCCGCTGCCCCAGCGCGTAACCATCCAGGTAGTGGTCGGACATGCCGCGCATCTCGAAAAGCAGGGTGGCAATGCCGTATTCCACGGAGATGCCGTTGCGGCTGATGGTCTCGGCGCTGCCGCCCTGGTACCTGCCCAGGTGGCCCCAGCCGGTGGAGTCAACGTTGTTGAAGACAACGGCGCCGAGCCGCTTTGATTTCTCGACGACGGCGGGGTCGGCGTTCGGGGTGGTGGGGTACAGGATGGAGCCGGAAACCAGCTTGCCGTCGCGCTCGGCGCGGGTGCCCTGGTGGTGCAGGTCGATCATGTAGTCAATGCGGTACTTGCGCATCACGTTGTTGTGCAGCGCCTGGGTCTCCGGCTGGACCTTGGCCACATGGTCCCGGTTCAGGTCCACGCCCTCCGCGTTGTAGCGGGTGAGGTGGCGGTCCCCTTTGGCAAGGTAGTCGTCCAGGGAGAAGTTGACATCCCCCATGGCACCGTCCGCGTTGAGCATGGGCACGATGAGGATGTTCACGCCGTCCAGGATGCCTGCCGACTTGCCCGTGCCCAGGTGCTTGACGAACTCGAGGGCACCCTCGGTGGTGAGCTGTTCATTGCCGTGCTGCTGGGTCAAATACAGGATGGTGGGCTTGGCCGGGTCCGATATGTACTTGACCAGGTGGATGTCGCGGCCTTTGACGGTCTGGCCGATGACCTCCAGCTCCATGGCGGGCTGGCGCGCATCCTGGTCCTTCAGGAACGAGACCATCTGGTCGTAGGTGGCCAGCTTCGACGTGGTGATCTGGCCGTTGCCGTCGTAGGAAGGCCCTTCGCCTACGGCGCCGGCCAGGGGCGCCGGACCTGCTGCGACGACAGCGAGCGACAGGGCGCCTGCGGCGGCGAGGGCCTTGAAAGAAGACAGGGATATTTTCACGTGCGGTACCTCTTTCGAGTGCATTGAGTGGGTCCAGCCGCCATGTCCCCCATCGCGGACTGTGACAAAATCCAAGCAATAATGCGAAATTCTGTCAATTAATTTGACAGTCGTATTTAATATCGGAAGCACTTCAAAACAATGCCAGTAACGATTGAAATGCCGAAAAAGTTCCCGCGCGGACAGCAAAATCACGAAGGCCGGTAATTTACCGGCCCAGCGGAAGAAGTGCCAAGCGAAAGACTCAGTGGTTCCGGATCATTAATCACGCCAATCCTTACAGCCGACACTTTGTATTCCCCTGCTTTGGCTGATACGTCAGCGGGTTTTACCCCGGCCCAGGGTTTGTCAGGTTGGACGTTTACGTGGACGGAGACGAGGGAGCTGATCGACGACAGCAGGTTGCCGACGGCTGTTCCCGCATCAACGACCAGCGCATCGATGCCCGCCCCCACCTGCGGCACCAGGCCTGCTGTGAAGATCGTCGCTCGAAGGGCGTCCTGAATCACGCCATTGGCACCGTTGGTCAGAGTGCTGAGGATGATGTTCAGAAGGGTTCCGCCGATTCCGAGCCCCAGCAGCTTGGAGGTGACGAGGGGTGGAGGGGCCGTACCGGCCAGGAAGTCATTCAGCTTCAACGGGCCGGTAGCAACGACAATCTCGGCCACCGGCACGCCCAGGGTGCCCACCACAGTCACAACAGAGCGGGACTCGATTGTGGCCTCACGTATGGCCGCAGTCAAGGCATCCGCAACTCGAATCTCCCACTGGTTCAGGAGCTGGGTGACTTTGGCAGTGGCCTTCCCCGTCACGGTGCTGTCCAGGACCGTGTGGTTTGCCACTTGACGGTTAAGTCCCAGCGTCCCATCGGTGAGCGCTGCAATGTCTATCCGGACGGTACCGGCCGCGAGGTCGACAGCGACCGTATTCTCATTGTCGACCAGCGTCTCTTCCATGAGGGCGCGCACTGCGCCAAGGCTGGGAGCTGACAAAGTGGCCGTTGTGGAGGCCGAACTGTCCAGCAGTCCCAGAACAGGATCAAGCAGGGAGTTCAGGCCGCTGGAGATTGCGGTGGTCAAGGCACCGGGGGCAACCAAAGCCGTCAACTGGTTCGGCACATCGTCGAGCTGGGATTCTCCGCTCCTGCTGAGAGCCCCAATCGCAGGGACGCTGGTCCTTAGGTTGAGGCTGGCGATACCGTACTCCCGCGCAACGGCGGGAGTTGCAGCCAGCGTAGGCCAGCCGTTGATCAGGTCGCACGCTTGGACCGATGCGGAGGACGCCACGGCCCCGACGTCGAGGGTGACGCCGGCAAGCGACCCGGGCACGACGTTGCCCAGCGAGATCGTGGCAGCCTGCGGCGCAGTGTTGGCTCCGGTGGCCGTCCCGCCCACGTCCACAGCCCCGGACTGGTCAGTGACGAGCCCGGCGGCAGCGCGGGTTTGTCCGCTGTCCTGCGCCTGCGCCCACTGCGTATAGGTGCCCAGGCCACCAACCGGGAGCCCCAGCCCCAGGCCCGCCGTCACCGGATTAGCGCCAAGGGCCGTGACAGGCAGCTTGCTGATGAAGGCGTCCGGAACGCCTGTCACCGGAGTAGCCGTGAGAGGCAGCGGTGACACCGCACCGTCGACGTTGGTGACTGTGAGACCCTCAACTCCGGCTACGGAATTCAGGTCTGTGCCCAGCACGCTCCCCGTGAGCTGGGTGGCCGATGCCTCGCCGCTGAAGAGCGTGTTGGTGGCGCAGTCCCCCGGAGAGCCGACGCCTACGCTGCCGGCGGCCCATTCGTTGTCCACCCACGCCGCCGTGGTGACCGTAGTGGTTGCCGCCAGGCATACCGCAGCCGCCGCTGCTATCGCCAGGGAGGTGCGCGGGTTCCTGGCCGCGCGGTGGAGGAGGTTCCTGCGCGGAGATGTCATGATGTTCTCCCGGTCCGGGCCCTGGTTCGGCGGCCGGCAGCTACGGCCGCCGCGCCCAGCAGCAGGAGGCCGCAGCCCGCGAGCAGTCCCTGGAGCACCGCCGTCCCTGTGTTCGCCAGCGGTGCTGGCGGCCGCTGCCCCGGCGGGGTCACGGCGTCGTCAATGCCTGCAGCGGTGACCCCAATGCCCAAGGTCAGCGACGTGTCCGGTGGATCCTGCGAACCCGCGGGCCGGTAAAGGATGAAGCGGAGGTAAGGTGAGGGGCCGCCGCGCAGATCCCGCAAGGGAACCAGCACGTCCTGACGGTGTTCGGCCAGCGTCACCGGCGCTATGCGCGGCGTGGAACCGATGGGACAGCGCAAATCCCCGCCCAGGCCGCTGCTTCCCTGCCAGGCGACGTCGCATTCGTCCACGGAAACCAGGTAGGTCCCTGTGCCGGCAAGCCCACCGTCCGCAGTCACCTGCAGCGTCGACTCACCGCTGGGTTGGTCCACCGAAATGCCAATCTGCCAACTGAAGGACTCCCCTGCTTGAAGCGCAGGAAGGGCCAATGGATACATCGACGAAGAAAGGGACAGAAAGCCTGCCGCTCCTGTCTCCGGAACCGGAACCAATGGTTCGTCAGCCACCGCTGCGCCGGGCGCAGCGGTGGCCAGCAAAACTGCGATAACCCCCGCGGCTCTTGCGACGCGCCTGAAGCTGGCTCCCGCCATGTCATTTACGACCTTACTGTTGTGGTTTCGCCGGGGGTTCGTCGTCGACCTCCGCCTGGCCACTTGCACCGTGTCTCGGCCAGTAGGCCCATGTCACCAGCACGGTCACAGCGAGCGTTGCTGCACCCAGGAACTCCGGCCCCCGTGAAGCCATGACCCAAGCTCCTAAGCCGGGAACGGTGATCAGCACCTTCTGCGCCGTGGCCACCTCGTAGGGCAACGGGTCATCCGAAGTGTTAGCGTCGCCGCGAAGCCTTAGCGACGCTGTGGCCCCCTCCACACTGGGCGGGTCAACTGCCACCACGCGGTGGGTCACCAGGGCGGTCGCCGCATCCCGGCGGACCGACACGACGTCGCCCGGGACGAGATCCTTGGCGGTGACCTGCACGGTCAGGGACAGCGCACCGACTGGATAGAGCGGCTCCATCGATCCCGTACGGAAAACGACGAAGGACGCTTTGAAGAAAAGGCCGAGGACCAGGGAGAGGATGCATGCCAGTCCCAGCAGGGCAACGACGGAAAGCAATACCTCCCTGAACCCCCGGGCCACGCTTCCCACCCCCGGCGGGAGCCGGGTTCCGGACGGCACGGCCGCCGCCCGGAACCCGGACTCACGCCTGGCGGACATCCGAAGCACGGGTGGCGGCTACGACTGGCCTACGGTGCTGCTGAAGGTCCACAAGGGGGTGGTCCGCAATCCCTGAAGATCAACGCTTGCATTCGAAGGGAGCGTCATTGCGAAGCAAAGACTCACAGGTGTGCCCGCAGCTGCGTCCGTAGCTCCGGCCGGAAGGTTGATCGGAGTGTCCGAACGGGTGTTCAGGGTCGAGCCAACAGGAACAAGATCAGTTCCATTGGAGGAGAAGTTGGTGGCGTTGCAAAGGTCCTTGTCCACCTCCTTCTTCAGCTGGTACCGAAGAGCACCGTACAGCGCTGCAGAGTTGGTGGCTGAATCAGTTCCGTCGAGCCGGGCAGCCCCCGTCAGCGTGGCCACCAATGATTGGGACTTGTCGGAAGCCCGCAACTGCATCGGGGCGTAGACCGTCGACCCCGGCACGAGATCGTCAGCATTGACGCTGAATGTCAGGGCTCCACCGGGAGCAGTCGGCTCGTCAGCCCAAACCGCCTCGCTTGAAGTACCGGACCACGTGTTCTGCTGCATGTGGTAGACCTTGGTACCCGGGCCGCCGCCGTTCCCGCTCTGGCCGAAGACCCACTCGTTGTCCGTCCACGCAGCGAGAGTGAAGGCTGCGCCGATCCCCAAGACAAGGCCGCCGGCAAGAATAGCGCGGACTTTATTAGCCTTTTGCGAGCGCGGCTTAGCGCTGGTTGATTCAACCATGATTTCCCCCAAATTAGAATTAAACCCCGAACGGTAGGAACCGGGACACTGGTATGGGGGATTATCGATATTTCCCCCAAAAGACCGATGTTTCTACATCATCATTACTTACTAATTAAAGTCAAGTCGGTGTATTAAATGTTATCAACTGTCGCTTTCTCCGGCGGAATCGTGCGGACGCGCTCCGACGGACGCTGCCGCGCCACATTATGAAACCGAGTTGCCCCGCCGCCACGCTGTCGCTTTAGGTGGGAGTGAACCATCCGGAGCGGCCGAGAGACCTGGCTCAATGACGCCGCAGCAACCACGTCCCGGCAGACTCCTGCCGGCCGAAGGTGCTACTGCCAGGACCGATGGAAAGGAAGATTCCAGCATGTCCCAGAACACCGACCATATCCGCGTGACCCACGCCGGTTCATTGCCCCGCACCCCTGAACTCATTGCGGCCAACGCCGCCAAGGAAGCCGACGGCATCACGCCGGAATTCCTGGAACTCCTCGAAGCCTCCGTAGTGGACGTGGTGCAGCGCCAGAAGGACCTTGGCATCGACATCCCCAACGACGGCGAGTACGGGCACACCATGTCCAGCTCGGTGGATTACGGGGCGTGGTGGAATTACTCCTTCGCCCGGCTCGGGGGCCTTGAGCCAACCACCGTGGACCGCTGGGCCGAGTCCGGCGTCCGCCGCTCGTCCCCCGGCAACGTTGTCCTGACCTCGTTCCCGGACCGGCGCGACCGGCAGGCCTTCAACGAGGCCTACAGCGATCCCGCATCCGGCATCCTCACCCACCGCAGGAGCGTTGCCCAGCCCAAGATCGCCGGACCGCTGACGTACACGGGCCAGGACCTGGTGGCCTCGGACATCCGGAACCTGAGGACCGGGCTCGCCGCCGCAGGCCTCACGGATGGCTTCGTGGCCTCCCTCTCCCCTGGCTCATGCGCGCGGGTAGCCAACGAGTACTACAAGAGCGACGAGGAACTCGTCTACGCCTGCGCTGATGCCATGCGGGAGGAATACAAGGCCATCATCGAGGCCGGCCTTACGGTGCAGCTCGATGATCCGTCCCTGGCCGAAAGCTGGGACCAGATCAATCCCGAGCCGTCCCTGGACGATTACCTGAAGTTCATCCAGCTGCGCGTCGAAGCGACCAACTGGGCGCTGCGCGGCCTGCCGCAGGAACAGATCCGGCTGCACGTGTGCTGGGGATCCTGGCACGGCCCACACACCACGGACATCCCGTTCGCCGACATCATCGGCTCTGTGCTTCAGGTCAACGCCGGCGCCTATTCCTTTGAAGCGGCAAACGTCCGCCACGAACACGAATGGCGGGTGTGGGAGGACACAAAGCTCCCCGAGGGCAAGGTGATCATCCCGGGCGTTGTTTCGCATGCCACCAATGTGGTGGAGCACCCGGACCTGGTGGCGGACCGGATCGTCCGCTTTGCGGACCTCGTGGGCCGCGGGAACGTCATTGCCTCCACCGACTGTGGCCTGGGCGGCAGGGTGCACCCGCAGATCGCCTTCGCCAAGCTGGAGGCACTGGGTGAGGGTGCCCGCCGCGCCTCGAAGCGCCTCTTCTAGCCGCTCCCGCACCGACGCGCCGGCTGTGCCTTCCATCACCGGAAGGGGCGGCCGGCGTTTCGCTTGCCTGGGCTTGCTAAACTGGAGTAGGCCGACCAGGAGTTGGTCCACCCCAATCAACCGCCACTGATGTGCCGTGCCGCCGTGCGCCCATGTCCGTGGCGGCAGCAACGCCAATCCCCGCAGGAGATCCAGCACTTCATGACAGCCCTGGCACCCGAAACATTCCACGAACAGCTCATGAGCCGCCGCTACGAACCCAGCGTTGCCGCCGTCAACGAACTGTGTGATTCCCTGCAGGAGGCCAAGCCCGGAACCGTGGTGCCCTACGTGGACCCCATGCACGACGTGGAGGAATGCCGCATCATCAGCCTGTTCTCCAACATCGGCGAGGTGGATCCGTCCGGGTTCATCACCCCCGGCGACCAGGACGCTGTTACCCGCATGCTGGGGATCCAGTGGAAGCTTGGCCTGCGCCCGGAGTTCGTCATGCCGTGGAACGTCCACCCTTGGCACGTCCCGGGCGAAGCCAACGGCAAGTTCACTCCGGACCAGATCCAGTCAGGCCTGAAGCCCCTGCTGAAGTTCCTGGCCCTGGTCCCCCGCGCCTCGGTGATCGTGGCGCATGGCACCGAAGCCAACCGCCTGGCCAACCTGCTGTTGAAGACCGAGGTGCCCCTCCTCTGGCGCCGCGGCCTGAAGACCTACAAGGTCCGCTCGCTGAGCGGCCGCGCCTTCGCCGGTTCCCCGGCCCGCCAGGAGGAGTACCTGGAGGACATGCGCACTGCCTATGCAGACGCCATGGCCCGCACGGGTATTGCCAAACCTTAAGACCTGCGCCGCTCAGCCTGTGGCATCGGACTCGGTAAACGAAATTCCCGGTGCCGATTCGTCTTCGGCTTCAACCCAGGTGGTGAAGTCGGCGTACGACATCCACGAGTAGTAGTCACAGAACCTGAGACGCGATTTCTCCTGCTTTCCCACGCTTCGCGCAGCTCCTCCTTTCCTCCCCTGGCCCTTCGATTCTTTTAACCGAAATGAGGGACGGCGCATTCCAGGCCGGATACGACGGCGGGCGGTCACCTTCTCATTGAAAGGTGACCGCCCGCCGTCGTTCCCAGCCCGAACCCCTCCCTGGCAATCTGCACCAGGAAACAGTGCGGGCGTGGGCCCAGGGAGTTATTCGCCCTCGATGGCTGCCTTTGCCGTGGGGTCGGAATCGTTCAGGAACTTCTCGATCCGCTCCGGCTCTTCAGCCTCGCCGATGGCCGACGAGGCCCGGCCCAGGGAGTAGAGGGCCCGCAGGAACCCGCGGTTTGGCTCATGCTCCCAGGGGATGGGCCCCACGCCGCGCCAGCCGTTGCGGCGCAGCGCATCCAGTCCGCGGTGGTAACCCACCCGGGCATAGGCGTAGGAGTCGATGGTGCGGCCTTCCGTCCACGCCTCCTCAGCCAGGACGGCCCACAGGAGCGAGGACGTTGGGTGCTTCGCCACCAGGTCCAGGGCCTCCTGGCCGGCCTCAAGCTGCGCGTTCACCTCGGTTTCGGCAGGCAGGAGAGTGGGCTCCGGCCCCATCAGGTTCCGGCGGAACTCGTCCGACATCTAGAAGGTCTTTCCGGCCGAACCGAGCTGCTTGGTGGCTTCCACCACGCGGGCCGCCAGGCCGGCTTCGGCGGAGGCGCCCCAGACGCGGGGGTCGTAGGTCTTCTTGTTGCCCACTTCGCCGTCCACCTTCAGGACGCCGTCGTAGTTCTTGAACATGTGGTCAGCAACCGGACGCGTGTAGGCGTACTGGGTGTCGGTGTCGATGTTCATCTTGATCACGCCGTAGGAGACGGCGTCGGCGATTTCCTGGTCGGAGGAGCCGGAGCCGCCGTGGAACACGAGGTCGAACGGGTTGTCCTTGCCGATCTTCGCGCCCACCTGGGCCTGGATGTCCTTGAGGATCTCCGGGCGGAGCTTGACGCCGCCGGGCTTGTAGACGCCGTGGACGTTGCCGAAGGTCAGGGCCGTGATGTAGCGGCCGTTTTCACCGGAGCCCAGGGCATCGATGGTGGCCAGGGCGTCCTCAACGGTGGTGTACAGCTTGTCGTTGATGGCGTTTTCCACGCCGTCCTCCTCGCCGCCAACGGTGCCGATCTCCACTTCGAGGATCATCTTGGCGGCAGCAGTGCGGCCGAGCAGTTCGCGGGCGATGCGCAGGTTTTCCTGGAGGGTCTCGGCGGAGCCGTCCCACATGTGGGAGTTGAACAGCGGGTTCCGGCCGGCCTTGACCTCAGCCTCGGAAGCAGCCAGCAGGGGCAGGACGAAACCGTCCAGCTTGTCCTTGGGGCAGTGGTCCGTGTGCAGGGCGACGTTGACGCCGTAGTTCTTGGCTACTTCGCGGGCGAAGGCTGCGAAGCCCAGGGAACCGGCAACCATGTCCTTGGTGGATGCGCCGGACCAGTAGGCCGCACCGCCGGTGGAAACCTGGACGATGCCGTCGGACTCCGCCTCGGCGAAGCCGCGGAGCGCTGCGTTGAGCGTCTGCGAGGACGTGACGTTCACGGCCGGGTATGCGAAGCCGCCCGCCTTCGCGCGGTCGATCATTTCGGAGTAGATCTCTGGGGTTGCAATGGGCATGCTGGCTCCTCTGCTGAGTTTCGTCTGTGGGTGGAAGACCCTCAAGTAGACCGCTTACGGCTAGGCACCATCCTAGCCATTCCCGGACCACGAGGGTGTTTCGGGTCACCGCTCAGTAACACTCAGACGTGCTGGTTGAACACGTGCCGCCGGATCCAGGCGTGCATGGCGATGGCGGCTGCCGAGGCGGCGTTGATGGACCGGGTGGAGCCGAACTGCTCGATGGACAGGGTGGCGGCGGCGGCCTGGTGGACTTCGGGGGTCAGGCCCGGGCCCTCCTGTCCGAAGACCAGCACGCAGTCGCGCGGCAGCTCGTAAGTCTCCAGGGGAACCGAGTCCGGGAAGATATCGATGCCGATGATCGCCAGCCCCTCCCCCTGCGCCCACTGGACGAAGTCCTCGACCGTGGGGTGGTGGCGGACGTGCTGGTAGCGGTCGGTGACCATGGCGCCGCGGCGGTTCCATCGCCGCCGGCCGATGATGTGCACCTCTTTGGCGAGGAAGGCGTTGGCGGTGCGCACCACCGTGCCGATGTTCAGGTCGTGCTGCCAGTTCTCGATGGCCACGTGGAAGTTGTGCCGCCGGGAATCGAGCTCCGCCACGATCGCTTCGTGCTTCCAGTAGCGGTACTTGTCCAGGACGTTGCGGCGGTCCCCGTCGGCAAGGAGGTCAGGGTCCCAGTGGTCGCCTTCGGGCAGTTCGCCTTCCCAGGGCCCGACGCCGACCTCCGCCTTTGCGGGCTCGGCCTCCCCGGGCTCGTGGCGGGGTTCGTCTGGCAGGCCGGGCGTTTGGTTCACCCCTCAACACTAGACTGGAGCACTGGAGCATTCATCACCGGTGGAGGTAAACGTGGCAGAAGAAGACCAGGTAGCAGCAAACCCCGCGGTTTACCGCAGCGGCCAGGAGATCGAGTGCTGGCTGACGGACATGGACGGCGTCCTGGTCCACGAGAACCAGCCGATCCCCGGCGCCGCGGAACTGATCCAGCGGTGGGTGGATACGTCCAAGCGCTTCCTGGTGCTGACCAACAACTCCATCTTCACCCCGCGCGACCTTGCCGCCCGCCTGCGTTCCTCCGGCCTGGAAATTCCGGAGGAAAACATCTGGACTTCGGCGCTGGCCACGGCGCAGTTCCTCAAGGACCAGGTGCGGGGCTCAGAGTCCGGCAACCGCGCCTACACGATCGGTGAGGCGGGGCTCACGACGGCGCTGCATGAGGCCGGCTTCATCCTCACCGACCAGAACCCGGACTTTGTGGTGCTTGGCGAGACGCGCACGTACTCTTTCGAAGCCATCACCATGGCCATCCGGCTGATCCTTGCAGGTGCCCGGTTCATCGCCACCAACCCGGATGCCACCGGCCCCTCCAAGGACGGCCCCATGCCCGCCACCGGTGCCATCGCGGCCCTGATCACCAAGGCCACCGGCCGCGAGCCGTACATTGTGGGCAAGCCGAATCCCATGATGTTCCGCTCCGCGATGAACCAGATCGATGCACACTCCGAGACCACCGCCATGATCGGTGACCGGATGGATACGGACATCATCGCCGGCATGGAAGCGGGCCTGCACACCGTCCTGGTCCTCAGCGGCATCACGCACAAGGATGACATTGCCGCGTATCCGTTCCGCCCCAACCAGGTGCTGAACTCCGTGGCGGACCTGAAGAACCAGATCTAGGACTAGAAGATGCTCACCCGGGAGCCGCCCCGGGGCAGCGGGAAGAACCCGTCCAGCAGTTCCGTCACCAGGGGCCGGTAGACCTGCGGATTCCAGCCGGGGCTGGCGTGGGCGGGTGCCGCGCCGGTGGTCTGCAGGTTGCTTGAGACCATGTTGTCCTTGAAGACCACGGCCCAGGTTTCCGCCGCGGTTTCGTAGTCGACCGTCCTGTCCTTGGGGTTCCCGATATAGGCCATCTTGGCCGTGCCCAGCCTTCCGGCGAACTGGCTTCCCTCGAAGTGGTAGATATACGCGGACTCGGTCTGGATCAGGACGCTGGACGGTGCGATCGGGGACAGCTGCTCCAGGGTCTGGTCCAGGACCTGCCGCCAGCTCCGTTCGTCCTTGTGGATGATCCGTTCACCCAGCTCATACCCACCGCGCAGCGTGGACGGGAACCTGACGCCGCGCTCGTAAAGGAACACCACGCCGTCGAACCAGCTTTGGTCCAGCACGTCGTGCGCACTGTAGGGACTGGAGTCCAGGAGGATGAACTGCACCTGGACTCCCTGCAGGGCAAGGAGTCGGGCAGCCACCTGGGTGGCCAGCATCCCGCCGAAGCTGTGCCCGTAGAAGAAGAGCTTGGTGATCTTCTCTTCGGCAATGTAGTCGGTGATCGCGTTGACCACCTCCGTGATGTTCAGCCCCAGGTTGGAATATCCGACGGCGGCGAGCCGGGCGCGCTTGTTCAGCGCCCCGCGCAGGGTGTTGAGGATCCACTGTGCCTCTTCCCAGCTGGTCTTGTACCCCGGGAACAGGAACCAGCTGGCATCCGGGTAATAGGCGTCCGCGAAGTCGTCCGCAACGCTGAGGATCCTGGTGGTCCGGCGCTGCGACTGGACCTCGCGGGTCACCAGCATGTCGGCAGCCAGCAGCCCGGACGCCCCTGCACCCGCCAGGAACGTGCGCCGCGAAAAGCGTTTCAGCGCAGCCGCCTCCGCCAGCAGCCGGGCGTGGGAAACCCCGCGCCCGCCCTGCGGACTTACCTCCCCCTCATACGGCACACTCCTACCGTAAACCCACCCAAACGTACCGCCGCAACGGGCGGGGGTAACCGTTCGGTGACGCTGGGGTCAGCAGGCGGCCTGGCCCTCCGCGGCGGGGATTGGGGACGTGGGTTCCTGCCGGCGGCGATGGATCTCCAGGCCGATGTCGTTGTAGCGGCCCAGCAGGTCGGCACTGTCCTGGGTGTTTGGATTGTCGAGCAGCGCGAAGAGCGCGTCACTGGCCGCAAGGAGCTCCTCGTTGGAGTATTCCGTAAGGGGCGGCCCGTACAACTCCTCGATCCACATGACAGGAAGGTGTGGATACTCCCCGGCGAAGCGGCCTCCGGGGAACAGCTCACGGACGTCGCCGTCCAGGGGAAGTGGCTGCTCGCCGGATGGCCGGTTCAAGGAAGCATTGTGGGCAGCGGGTACCAGCTGCAGGGAAACGCCTGCACCACAGGCTCCCGGCAGCGCGTTGGCATCCAGCGCATTCAGGTCGCTGCGCAGGCCGGCCAGCGCGGTTGACTCCACCAGGTCCGCCATTGAGAGGTCAACGCAAATATGGCAGCGGATGCCCATTCGCCGGACACGGCGGATGATGTGGACCAGGTGGGGGCGGGAACCGCTGTCAAGGCTCCCCCGGACTTCAATCCGGACGATGTCTGCAGGGACATCAAAATTAACAACTGCGTCTAATGCTCGGTCCATAGGTACTCCAAAAGAGGTCTATGGCCGACGGCTCAACCTCCGCAAGCCTAACCTCCGCGGGAGCCCCTGCACAACCCAACCCTTAGGAACGGGCCGCGCGGATTACCTTTCCCGGCTCCTCATAGTGCGTCCGGGCACCGGCTCCGCCCACTGAGTCCACCAGGGACTTGGCGATGTCCCGCAGCTTGGTGTTGCTGTTGCTGGATGCCTCGGTGAGGATTTCGACGGCAGCCGCCTGGCTGCAGCGGTTCTGGGCCATGACAATGCCCACGGCGATGTCGATGATGGTGCGGGACTCCAGCGTGGCCCGGAGGTTCGACGCGCTGTCCGCATGCAGGGAGAACCGGACGGCAAGGCGCAGGGCCTGCGAAATTTCACGGGTGAAGTCCCGGGCCCTTGCCGTGGCCCGTCCTTCGAACTTCCGGGGAACATCGGAATAGAGGTTCAGGGCCGCCTTGGCCTCGCCCTGCAGGGTGAACGGGAGGGAAAGCACCGAACGCAGGCCATGGGCGGCAACGGCCGTTGCGTAATCGGGACCCCACCGGTTCTCCTCCAGCAGATCGGGAACGTGGACTTCGCGTTCCTCCTCCGCAGCAGTCAGGCAGGGGCCCTGAGACAAGGAGTACTGGATTTCGTCCACTTCCCGCGCCGAATCGCTGCTCCACCCGATGGTGGCCGCCTTGCGGTCACGGAGCAGGGTGATGCCACACAGGGCGTCGTCACCGTCGCCTGCCATCTGGTGGGCGGAGAAACGGGCCAGTTCGTTGAGGAAGTCCTCAAAATCAGCGCTTTCCAGGATGAGGTTCTGGACCTGGTCGGTTGCGCTCAAAGGCTGTTCTGGGGGGAGCAAATGCATGATCTCCAAGCAACTGAAAAGTGTTAAAGGACATCATAAAGCAGCGCCAACAGCCCGGCCAACGGCCAGCATACTTGTTCCCAGGCGATTTCCCGGGTCCGCAGCAGGACCTAGGACAGCCCCAGCTCGTCCTTGCTGAACGCAAACAGGTATGGAACGCCGGTCTCGGCTTCGATTTTTTCCTTGGCACCGGTGTCACGGTCCACGATCACTGCCACCGCAACCACGTTGCCGCCGGCCTTCCGGACGCCTTCCACTGCCGTCAGCGCGGAACCGCCCGTGGTGGAGGTGTCCTCCAGGACCAGCACCTTGCGGCCTTCAACGGAGGGGCCCTCCACCTGGCGGCCCATGCCGTAGGACTTCTGGGCCTTGCGGACCACGAAAGCATCCACGGCACGGCCGGCATCAGCGGCAGCGTGCATCACTGCAGTGCCCACCGGGTCAGCACCCATGGTGAGGCCGCCGGCGCACTCAAAGTCGATCCCGGCGTCGTCCGCCAGGGCGAGCATGACCTGGCCCACCAGCTTGGAGGCCTCGTGGTGCAGGGTGATGCGGCGGAGGTCGATGTAGTAGTCAGCCTCGGCCCCACTCGAGAGGATCACCTTGCCGCGGACCACGGCGAGTTCCTTGATGAGTTCGAGCAGGCGGGCGCGGGCAGCTGCGGTGTCTACCGCAGTGTCAGAGGGCGAAGTCATGGGCTCAAGTTTAGTGGGTGGGCGGACGGTGAGTGGGCGGGCAAAGCCTGGCGCGTGCTCGGGGCGGGGCCCGAAGGCGATGACGCGCGGCAGGACACGCCTGACCACGGGGTTGTGGCGCAGGATGAAGAAGACCAACCGCGTGATGGAGAGCGTAGTCCGGGCACCATCCCCGGCCAGGGTCGCCCCGGACAATCTCCCGGCGAAGAGCGGAACAAAAACCACCCTGTGCAGGATGCGCTGCACGGTTTGGACCACCACTGTAGGCATGCGCCGGCGGCGCTGGATTGCCGCGAGGGTCCTGGCCGGCACGTGGCCCCGCCGCAGGTCCGGGGCCAACCGTTCGGCGGCCGCCACTGCATCCTGGATGGCCAGGTTGATGCCTACGCCGCCGGCCGGTGACATCGCGTGGGCTGCATCCCCGATGCACAGGAATCCGTCGGTGTACCAGCGCTGCAGGCGGTTCAGCTTAACGTCCAGCCAGTGAAGGTCGTCCAGGCTGCGAATGGAGTCGACGCGGTCGGCGAGATCCGGACGAAGTGCCGCCACGCGCTGCCGGAACCGTTCCACGCCGCCGGCCCTGATCCCGGCATCCGAGCCCTTGGGGGCGAGGTACCCCAGCTGGTAGTAGTCGGTGCGGTTCAGGGCAATCATGGCGTCCCCGTCACCCAGCGACGGCACCACACCCGCCACTTCGCCCTGCTCGGAAGCGTGGCGCGGGAGCCTGAACCACCAGGTGTCGAACGGCACCGGGTACTCCCTGGTGCGCATTCCCGCCGCCTCCCGCAGCACTGAATGGCGCCCGTCCGCGGCCACCACCACATCTGCATGCAGCACGTGTTCCGCCCCCGGCCCGGCCCCGCCCGTGGCCCTGTAGCGCACTCCGGTGACGCGGCCGCCGTCGAACTCCAGGCCGGTGGCCTCGCTCTCCATAAGCAGGCTGAACGTCGGTTCCGCAGCGGCCGCCGAGGCGAGGAAATCCAGGAAGTCCCACTGCGGCATCATGGCCACGTAGTTGTACGGGGGCTTCAAAGAGTCGAAGGCCGCCAGGGTGACCAGGCCGGCGCCGGGGACCGGAACAGCCACGTTGTTCAGCCTGCTTTGGGGCAGGCTGCGGAATCCCGCGCCCAGGCCAAGTTCGTCGATCAGGCGGATGGTGGAGGCATGCACCGTGTCGCCGCGGAAGTCGCGCAGGAAGTCGCGGTGCTTCTCCAGGACGGTCACCTGCACTCCGGCCCGGGCCAGCAGCAGTCCCAGCATCATTCCCGCGGGGCCTCCGCCCACCACGGCACACCCTGTCCGCTCCATGCAGTTACGCTACGCCGCGCAGGGGCCGCCCGGAACAGTTGAGGGTTGTTGACAGTGCTGGCTAGGCTGGACAACATGCGCGAACTCCAGGCCAAAATCATTGAAGAAATGGGCGTTCAGCCCCGGATCGATCCCGCGGGGGAGGTACGCAAACGCGTCACGTTCCTCAAGGAATACCTGAAGGCAACCCACACCAAGGGCTTTGTCCTGGGCATTTCCGGTGGCCTGGATTCATCCCTGGCGGGCAAGCTTGCGCAACTGGCGGTGGATGAGCTTGAGGCCGAAGGCGTGGAAGCCAATTTCGTGGCCGTCCGCCTTCCCTACGGAGTGCAGCACGACGAGGAAGATGCCCAGGCAGCCCTGGACTTCATCAAGGCCAAGACGGAATGGACGTTCAACATCTCCGCCGCCGTGGACGGTTTTGAAGACGAGTTCGAAAAGACCGTGGGCTCGGAGATCTCCGATTTCCACAAGGGCAACACCAAGGCCCGCACCCGGATGATCGCCCAGTATGCGCTGGCGGGCGAGCACAACTACCTGGTGGTTGGCACCGACCACGGCGCCGAGTCCGTCACCGGCTTCTTCACCAAGTACGGCGACGGCGGCGCGGACATCCTGCCCCTGTTCGGCCTCAACAAGCGGCAGAACCGCGCCCTGCTGGCTGAACTTGGAGCGCCGGCGCGCGTCTGGGAGAAGGTACCCACCGCCGACCTGCTCGATGACCGGCCAGGCCGAACCGATGAGGACGAACTGGGCCTCAGCTACGACCAGATCGACGACTACCTCGAAGGCCGCGAGGTTCCGGACGCCGTTGCCGATTCCATCGAACAGAAGTACCTCCGGACCCGCCACAAGCGCACCGTGCCGGTCACCATCTTTGACACGTGGTGGAAGGACCAGGGCCCCGAGGAGCCCCGCGTGGGCCTCTAGGCAGCCTCGCCGGACTTCCCCACCTTTGGGGAGCACGTCTTCGGGGAGAACGACGGCGGGCGGCACCGGAAGGTGCCGCCCGCCGTCGTCGTTCGCGGCCAGAGCCGGGGAGGCTCAGCGGGGCCGCCGCCCGGCGTCGCCGCCCACGCCAAGCTGCTGCGTAATCCGGTGCGCCTCCGCCATCAGGAGGCCGCCGAGTTCCTCCTGCCGTTCCGGCTTGAAGCGTGGTTCGATGCCCGTCAACGACAATGCCCAAGCCGGTTTCCCGGAGCGGTCAAACACCGCCGCACCCATCCCCCAGCTTCCCTCCAGGACCAGGCCGGGGTTCACCGAATAGCCGGCCAGCCGGGTGCGGGCCAGGTTCTTCCGCACCAGTTCGGGAGTATGGTTCCCGGCGAACTCGCCCGCGTGTTCGCTCCAGCGCCCCAGCATTTCCTCCTGCTCGCTTTCCGGCAGGAAGGCCATGATGGCCGTCCCGGCCGACGCGACGCCAAGGGGGAACCGGACACCCTCGTGCAGGACGAAGGAGCGGACCGGGAAGCTGCCTTCCTCACGCAGCAGGCAGACCGTCCCGGCGCCGCGGCGGATGGAGAAGAAGGCGCTCTCGCCCGTGGCCTGCGCCAGCCGGCGGAGGCTGGGCCGGGCGATGTCCTCCAGGGGAAACCGCGCCGAAGCCACCGAGCCCATCAGGAGGATCTCGGGGCCCAGCACCCAGTTCCCCGTCACGGGATCATGGTCCAGCAGGCCTTCCGCGGCCAGGGACGTCAGGAGCCTGTGGACCGTGGGACGGGTAAGGCCGGATCCCCGCACGAGGTCCACCAGGGGCATTCCCTCCGAGCTCCTGCCCACCAGCCGCAGCAGGCCGGCGATCCGCGTTACCACCTGCGCGCCCTGCACCTGCATGGCCATGAACCCTCCTAATGTCCACAATATGGATACACGCCATCGTACTGTCCACACTGTAAATAGGCCACTACATGATCCTTGACAGGCGCAATCCTGCCCCCGTAGTCTCCAGACTCAGATCCCCGGCATCCACTTAGTGGACACCACCGTGCTCAACGAGGAGACGACATGAAGAAACTCCAAGCTTCCGCCGCCAGCGCCCTGGAAGGGGCCCTGCAGGACGGCATCACCCTCGCCGTAGGAGGATTTGGCCTGAGCGGCATTCCGGCCGACCTGATCGAAGCTGTGCGTGATTCCGGCGTCCGGGACCTCACCGTGGTGTCCAACAACATGGGCGTGGACGGCAAGGGGCTGGGCATCCTGATCGAGGCGGGCCAGGTCCGCAAGGTCATCGCGTCCTACGTCGGCGAGAACAAGCTGTTTGCCGAGCAGTACCTTGCCGGCAGGCTGGAGGTGGAATTCACTCCGCAGGGCACCCTGGCCGAGCGGCTTCGCGCCGGCGGCGCCGGCATCCCTGCCTTCTACACCAAAACCGGCGTGGGCACCCTGGTTGCCGAAGGCAAACCGCACGAGGTGTTCGACGGCGAAACGTACGTCCAGGAGCGGGCCATCCGGGCCGATGTCGCGCTTGTCCATGCCCACACCGCTGACACGGACGGCAACCTCATCTACCGCTACACGGCCCGGAACTTCAACCCCGTAGTGGCCACAGCCGGCACACTGACCATCGCCGAGGCGGAAGTGATCGTGGAGCCCGGCCGGCTGGACCCGAACCACGTTGCGACCCCCGGCGTCTTCGTCCAGCGGCTGGTGCAGGCGTCGGACCGGGTCAAGGACATCGAGCAGCGGACCGTCCGGCAGCGCGCCGGCCTCGTCTCCGCCTGACCGGCCTCCGACGCCGGCCACCCCAACAACGGAAGAACATCACTCAATGGAGAGAAACACCGCCATGGCCACCAGCCAGCTCGACCAGCCGGACGTCCGCCAGAAGGGCTTGGCCCTGATGGCTGAAAAGCTGGCCGGATGGACGCAGAAGTGGTTCCCGGACGCTTACATCTTCGCCCTGGCAGGCGTGCTGCTGGTGGCCATCGCGGCACTCGCCATCGGCGCCTCTCCCAAGGCAGTGGTGGACTCCTTCGGAAACGGCTTCTGGGACCTCACCGCCTTCACTTTGCAGATGGCCATGGTGGTGCTGACCGGCTACGTGGTGGCCACCTCGCCGCCCGTGGCCCGGTTGATTGACCGGCTGGCGCAGGTGCCAAACTCCGCGCGCGCCGCCGTCAGCTTCGTTGCCGTGATGTCCATGTCGGTGTCGTTCGTGAACTGGGGTTTGAGCCTGATCTTCGGCGGCCTCCTGGCGCGTGCCGTGGCCCGCCGGGCGGATCTGCACGTCGACTACCGGGCGCTCGGGGCAGCGGCCTTCATGGGGCTGGGCGCCGTCTGGGCGTTGGGCATGTCTTCCTCCGCGGCCCAGCTCCAGGCCACAAAGGCCTCCATTCCCCCGGCGCTGCTGAAGATCACCGGCGTCCTGGACTTCGGCACCACCATCTTCACCTGGCAGTCCCTGCTGACCCTGGTCATCCTGATGCTGCTGACCACCGTCATTGCCCACTTCTCCGCCCCCACGGGCGGCGCCGTCAAAACCGCGGCCGACCTCGGCGTCGACCTTGATGACCAGCCCGAACCGCCGGCCGAAAAGTCGCGCCCCGGCGAGTGGCTCGAATACAGCAGGGTCCTCCCCGTCCTGGCCGGGGTTCTGACGCTGGGGTGGCTGGTGTCCCAACTCCTGACCCTGCCCATCCTCAGCGTGGTCAGTTCACTGAACGGCTACCAGCTGGTCTTCCTGATGCTGGGGCTTGTGCTGCACGGAACCCCGCGCAAATTCCTCCAGTCCGTGACCAAGGCCGTGCCCGCAACCGCAGGCATTTTGGTCCAGTTCCCGCTCTATGCCGCGATGGCGGCCATCCTGACCAAGGCCACCGGCGCGGGCGGCCTCTCGGTGTCGGAGCATCTGGCCCATTTCTTCACCAGCATCGGCGGCAACGGGGCGTTCGCGGTCATCATCGCCATCTACACGGCACTCCTTGGCATGTTCGTTCCGTCCGGCGGCGGAAAGTGGCTGGTGGAGGCACCGTACGTCATGCAGTCCGCCACCGACGTGAACATGAACCTCGGCTGGACCGTGCAGATCTACAACATGGCCGAGGCCCTGCCCAACCTCATCAACCCGTTCTTCATGCTGCCGCTGCTGGCCGTCTTGGGCCTGCGCGCCCGGGACCTGGTGGGCTTCACGTTCCAGCAGTTCCTGTTCCACCTGCCGGTGGTCCTGCTGCTCGCCTGGCTGCTGGGAATGACGTTCGAGTTCGTGCCGCCGGTAATACCCAACTGAATTACAGCCAAGACGACCAAAGGAGAAAACCCATGGGATGGACCAGGGATGAAATGGCTGCGATTGCGGCCGAAGAACTGAACGACGGCGACTACGTAAACCTGGGGATCGGCATCCCCACGCTGGTGGCGAACAACCTGCCCGAGGGCGTGCGGGTGGTGCTGCAGAGCGAGAACGGGCTGCTGGGCATGGGCCCGTTCCCGTACGAGGGCGAGGAGGACGCCGACCTCATCAACGCCGGCAAGCAGACCGTCACGGTCCTGCCGGGCGGCAGCATCTTCGACTCCGCCACCTCGTTCGGCATGATCCGGGGCGGGCACGTCAAGGTGGCCATCCTGGGCGCCATGCAGGTCTCCGGCAACGGCGACCTGGCCAACTGGACCATCCCCGGGAAGATGGTCAAAGGCATGGGCGGTGCCATGGATCTGGTGGCAGGAACACCGCGCGTGGTGGTCCTCACCGAACACAACGCCAAGGACGGCACCGCCAAAATCGTCCGCGAATGCACGCTGCCGCTGACCGGGCTTAGCTGCGTGGACCGGATCATCAGCGACCTCGCCGTCTTCGACCTTCACAAAAAGGACGACGGCGGGCGGCAGCTCACGCTGACCAGGCTGGCACCGGGGGTCACCGTGGAGGACATCCGGGAGAAGACCGAAGCCGGCTTTGAGGTCGCCCCCTCCCTCGATCCAGCCACCACCTTGGAAGGAGCCTCGGCATGAGCCTCAAAAAGCAGTTCGGCAAGGATGTCCTGATCACCGGCTGGGGTCACAGCATGTTCGGGAAGCTCACCGACGACACCCTGGAATCCCTCATCGTCCAGGTGGCCACGGACGCCATCAGCAGCGCAGGGATTGAGCCGGCCCGGATCGATGAAATCTACGTGGGACAGTTCAACTCCGGCATGATGCCGCTGGCGTTTCCATCCTCCCTGGCGCTGCAGGTGTCATCGGACCTGGCCAACGTCCCGTCCACCCGCGTGGAGAACGCGTGCGCCTCGGGCTCGGCGGCCTTCCAGCAGGGCACCAAGGCACTGCTCGCCGGAACCGCCAAAACGGTCCTGGTGATCGGCGCCGAAAAGATGACCCACGCGGGAGCTGATGTGGTGGGCGCCGGGCTGCTGGGCGCCGACTACGACATGGCCGGCAGGCCCTCCACCACCGGGTTCACCGGACTCTTCGCGGAAGTGGCCAGGCACTACGCCAAACGCTACGACGCTGACGGGAAGCTGGGCGACGTCCTGGGTACCATCGCGGCCAAGAACCACCGCAACGGCGTGGACAACCCGTACGCCCAGCTCCGCAAGGACCTCGGCGAGGAGTTCTGCCAAACCGTCTCGGACAAGAACCCCATGGTGGCCGATCCCCTGCGCCGGACCGACTGTTCCCCCGTGTCCGACGGTGCCGCCGCCGTCGTGCTGTCCACTTCGCCAACCGGAGGCCTCACGGCACCGGTACGGCTCGCCGGCTTTGGCCAGGCCAACGACTTCTTCCCCGCGGCGCGCAGGGACCCGACGGCGTTCGAAGCCACGCGGGTGTCCTGGCAGCGTGCCCTGGCGATGGCCGGCGTCGGGATTGAGGACCTGGACCTGGCCGAAGTCCATGACTGCTTCACCATCGCTGAGCTGCTCATGTACGAGGCCATGGGCCTGACCGAACCCGGCCAGGGCGCCCTGGCGCTCCAGGAAGGCTGGGTCTACAAGGACGGGAAACTTCCCATCAACCTCTCAGGAGGCCTCAAGTCCAAAGGCCACCCCGTGGGTGCCACCGGCGTGTCCCAGCACGTCCTGGCGGCCATGCAGCTCACGGGCACCGCGGGCGACATGCAGCTCCCGGCTCCGCGCCGGGCAGCCGTGCAGAACATGGGCGGCGTGGGCATCGCCAATTACGTCAGCATCCTGGAGGCCGTGTAGCTGTCCGGGGCCGGTCCGCCGTCGTGGGCTGCTTTCACGACGGCGGACCGCAGCCTATTTCGCAGTGCCTGCGATGGACTCGGCGCCGGCAGTGGCGCACGCTTCGTCAAGGGCGCCATCGGGCGCCCCGCCCACACCGATGCCGGCCACGGAAACGCCGTTGACCTTCAGCGGGACTCCGCCTGCCAGGAACAGGGTGCCCGGCAAGTCTGCGATCGAGGGGCCATTGCCATTGATGCGCTTGGCCAGCTCGCTGGTGGGGGTACCGAAAGCTGCTGCGGTGTAGGCCTTTTCCTTGGCGGCCTCAATGGTGTGCGCCGCGGCATTGTCTCCCCGCAGCAGTGCCTGGACGGTGCCGAAGCGGTCAACGAGCGCCACCGTGACGAACGGCAGTTTGTCCGCCTGGCACTTGGCGAGTGCCGCGGCGACTGCCTGGGCGGAGGCTGTGGCGGAGATGCGGTTCTGCTGCACCACAGTCTCCGGCGCCGGCTGCACGTCAACGGCGGGCACGACGGCGGGCGCTTCAGTGCCGCTGACGCGGCCGGTGCCGGCGTTGGCGGCTGCGGTGGCTCCGGCCGTGACCAGGATTGCTGCGGCTGCGGCGGCTGTGAGTGCCTTGTGGGATTTCTTCATGGTGCGTTCCTTGGGTTGGTAGGTGTGCTGTTGCCGGTTTCCATCCTTCTCGGCAGCGGTTGGCGTGGCATCGGGCCTTCGGCTGCCCCTTGCTGGCCCGAAAGGCCAGCCGTATCAGCCAAAAGGCTGAGGAACCCTGCAGGCGTGGAGCCCTAGCATGGAAGGCAGTGCTTCCCACCACGAGATCCGGATCCCGCATGCCTGCCAAAGATTCCACCCCGGCCACCGGCCTGGCGGCCGCCGTTGCCGCCGGGGGCGCCGGGGGCGCGTCCCGTCCGGTGCCGCCCACCCCCAAGGGCCGCCTGGGCAGCATTGAGGCCGCCGTCCATCTGGGCTTCGCGGTGCTCCTGGTGGCATCGGTGGTGCGCTATGTCATGCGGCATTCCCCTTCCGACAACGTCCTGGTCCTGGGACTCGCCGCCGCCGCCTGCCTGCTGTACGCCGTCGTGGCCCTGCTCTCGCTGCGGGACCGGCACAGCGCGCCGTGGATGGTCGCGTTGGTGGCTGTCTGGGCGGTCCTGGTGGTGGCAGCACCGAGCTTCGCCTGGTGTTCCTTCGCCCTCTTCTTCCTGTGCAGGAGTGCCCTGCGCGGTGCTGCGTCCTACGTCCTGGCGGGCGGCATCACCCTGGCAACCGCGGCCGGCCTGTTCCGGCTGGGCAACGGTACGGACCTTGCCATGCTGTTGGGGCCTGTGGCCGTAGGCGTCATGCTGACGCTCATCTATGACCGGATACAGCACGACGCCGAGGAGCAGCGCCGCCTGCATGCGGAGGTTACCGAGGCCCAAGGCCAGCTGGCGGCCAGTGAACGCCGGGCCGGCACCATCGCCGAACGGGAGCGGGTGTCCCGGGAAATCCACGACACCGTCACCCAGGGGCTCGCCAGCAGCCTGCTCCTGCTCGAAGCCGCGGGGCGTGGTTGGCCAAGTGGCGCCGCGCAGCAGGATCTCCACCAGGCCACCAGCCTGCTCCGCACCAACCTGGCGGAAACCCGGAGCCTGGTCCACGAGCTTGCTTCCCCCGGGCTGGAATCAACGCCGCTGCCGGAAGCGCTGCTGCTGGCCGCCCGGCAATACCTGCCGGAAGCCACCCTTGTGGTGACAGGAGCCCCCAGGCAAGTCTCACCGGACATCCGGCACGCACTGCTGCGGGTGGTGCAGAGTGCGGCCTCCAACACCGCGCTGCACGCTGCGGCTTCAGTCGCTGCCCTGACGGTGGGCTTCCTGCCGGACGCCGTCACCCTGGACATCTACGACGACGGCGCCGGTTTTGATCCGGCGGCGGCAGCTCCGCCGTCGACGGCCGGAGGTTACGGCCTGCGGGCCATGCGGCAGCGGGTGGAGCAGCTGGGTGGCATATTCTCGATCCAAAGTGCCCCCGGCGAGGGGACCATCGTGGCGGCGCAATTGCCGTTGGAGGGCGCATGAGCAGCATCACGGTCCTGCTGGTGGACGACCACCTTGTGGTCAGGAGCGGGCTGCGCGCGTTGCTGGGAACCCAGCCTGACCTGGCGGTTGTGGCGGAGGCATCCTCGGGAGAGGAAGCGTTGCAGCTGGTGCATGCGCACCTCCCGGCTGTGGTGGTGATGGACCTTGCCATGGGCCCTGGCATGGATGGAATCGAGGCCATCAGGCGGATCCGGGATCTCAACAGCGGGCAGGCAGTCCTGGTTTTCACCACCTACGACTCGGATGCCGATATTGTCCGCGCAGTCGATTCCGGTGCCATGGGCTACCTGTTGAAGGACGCCGCACCGGAGGAAATCTTTGCCGCCATACGCGGCGCGGTTCAGGGCAGGAGCGTGATGAGCCCGCCGGTGGCCTCGCGGTTGTTCCAGCAGCTGCGCAACCCCGAAGAAGTCCTCACCCCCCGGGAGGCAGAATTGCTCAGTTTGCTCACTGAAGGCCTCAGTAACAGGGAGCTCGGGCGGCGGCTTTTCATCTCCGAGGCCACCGTCAAAACCCACCTGGCGCACATCTACGCAAAGCTCGGAGTGGATACGCGGGCGGCCGCTATTGCCACCGCGATACGCCGTGAGGGCATGCGGTAACCGCGGTTTATGGCCCTTACCCTTGCACCCGGGCCCTGTGCCCCGTACGTTTGGGACTGCGGGGACTAACTCCCGCGCACTCCGGGATGATTCCCCGGGGAGAGAATCAGAGTCACATGAAGGAATGCAGCCATGGCAACAGGCACAGTTAAATGGTTCAACGCCGAAAAGGGTTTTGGCTTCATTGCCCCCGATGACGGGTCCGCTGACGTTTTCGCCCACTACTCGGCAATCGCCACCAGCGGCTACCGCTCACTGGACGAGAACCAGAAGGTCGAATTCGATGTGACCCAGGGCCCCAAGGGCCCGCAGGCAGAGAACATCCGCCCGCTCTAAGTCTTCGGCGGCCTCCGGCACCTGCCGGGACCCCATCCAGCGGCCCCTCCAGCTCAGGTTGGAGGGGCCGCTGCTTTTATGTGGGGGTTTTGTGGGGCACGTGTTCCCGGGGCCAGTCCTCCGGTTTCCCTTTTGGGATAATTGATCCATGACCGGACAGGACCAGGACAGGGACAAGGATCCGTGGGAGGAGTTTGACGCTCTGGGGCCCGCTGCACCGGACCGCGTGCCGGGCCAGCCCGGCGGGGAGCCCTACGGTTTCGGCTTCCGCACCGGGGTACGCAGCGCCCGGGTGGCGGTCGGCTTTGCCGTTTACGCCCTGGCGCTGGGAACCATCCTGGCCCTGACCGGGTGCATTGTGTTCATCAGCCGGCAGCAGTGGCTGCTGGCGGGCCTCATGCTGGTGATCGAGGCAGTGTTTGTTTTCGCTTTCACGCGGCTGGTGGCCCAGGCCAGGCGCCGCCGGCAGGCGCGGTGACAATTTCAAACCTTGACCTTGACCTTGACCTTGACGCAGCGTCAAACCCTAGGCTCGGAGCATGGAAGACATCCCCGACACCGGCACGGACTGGTCCATCCAGGACGTAGCCAGGATGGCCGGCACCACCAGCCGCACGCTGCGCCACTACGATGACATCGGCCTGCTGAAGCCCAGCAGGGTGGGCAGCAACGGTTACCGCTATTACGACGGCGCCGCCCTCCTCCAACTGCAGCGCATTCTCCTGCTGCGGGAGCTGGGCCTGGGCCTGCCGGCCATCGCGGAGGTCTTCCACCAGCAGGCTGACCCGGTCACCGCGCTCACCCGTCATCTTGAGTGGCTCGGACAGGAGCAGCAGCGGCTGGCACGGCAAATGCAATCCGTGCGGCGAACCATTGAAACAGTAAGGGCAGGAGGCCAACTGATGGCAGAGGACATGTTCGACGGCTTCGACCACACCCAGTACAAGGATGAGGTGGAGGAACGGTGGGGCAAGGAGGCCTACGCAAAATCCGACGCGTGGTGGCGCGGCATGGCGTCGGACGAAAAGCAGGAGTGGATGTCCAAGGTGGAAACCCTTGGCAACGACTGGAAGGCTGCCGCCCGCTCCGGCGTTGCTGCGGACGGTCCCGAGGCCCGGGAACTGGCAACGCGGCACGTCGACTGGCTGAGGTCCATCCCCGGGACTCCGGCCGCCGGAAACAGCGGGAATGTCAAGGGATACGTCCTGGGGCTGGCGGACATGTACGTGGAAGACCTGCGCTTCGCCGCCAATTACGGCGGAGTGGAGGGGGCGGGCTTCGTTCGGGCGGCCCTTCGCAGTTTTGCGGAGAAGTATCTGTAGGGCAGAGGCGGAAGGCAGCCTAGCGGCTGGTCTTGGAGCTGCCGGCGCCCGCCCGATCAGTCTTGGCGCGCCGGGTCCGCCGGACCACCAGCAGCACCACGGCAATGGCCAATCCGGCGTAGACGGCATAGTTCAGGAAGCGTGAGTACTCCTCGATCAGCCTGTATTGGGTGCCCAGCAGGTAGCCCAGGCCGATGAGGGCGCCGTTCCACAGCCCGCTGCCGGCCAGGGTGAACAGGGTGAAGGTGGCAAAGGGCATGGCCGCCGCCCCCGCCGGAAGGGAGATGAGGCTGCGGACGCCGGGCAACAGGCGGCCGAAGAAGATGGATGACCTGCCGTGGCGGCGGAACCATCCTGCCGCGTGTTCGAAGTCTTCGCGGTCCACCAAGGGCAGTTTGGACAACCACCGGATGGACCGCTCCAGCCCCAGCTTGGCGCCGAGCCAGTAAAGGAACAGCGCCCCCAGATAAGCGCCAAGGGTGCTGGTGGCAAAAACGAGGAAAAGGTTCAGGGAGCCCTGCTTGGCCAGATATCCCGCCAGGGGGAGGATCACCTCGCTGGGGATGGGAGGCACCACGGTTTCGGCGAGCGTGAAGCCCCCCACGCCCCACTCCCCCAAAGTGTCGATGGCCCTCGCCGCAGACCCGACGATTCCGGTGAGTCCCTCAGTGGGGCTGGCTGCACCGGTCAAGATTGTCCACATACGCCCGTCCCGTCCCCTGCGCCCGGGTTACCGGTGCTTGAATTCCGGCTGGCGCTTCTCGGCGAACGCCGCCATGCCTTCCTTTTGGTCCTCCGTGGCGAACAGGGAGTGGAAGAGCCGCCGTTCGAACAACACCCCCTGGGCCAGCCCGGTTTCAAAGGCGGCATTGACAGCTTCCTTGGCAGCCATCGCCGCGGGCTTGGACTTGGCGGCAATCACCCCTGCCACCTTGAGTGCCTCGGACACGACGTCCGCCGCCGGAACCACACGGGACACCAGCCCGCACCGGTCGGCTTCCTCCGCCTCGATGAACCTGCCGGTGAGGATCATGTCCATGGCCTTCGCCTTGCCCACGGCCCGGGTGAGCCGCTGCGAGCCGCCCATGCCGGGGAGTACGGCGAGGTTGATTTCCGGTTGGCCGAATCTGGCGTTGTCCCCGGCGATGATGAGGTCGCACATCATGGCCAGTTCGCAGCCGCCGCCCAGGGCAAACCCGGACACCGCAGCGATGGTGGGAATCCGCAGCCGGGCAAAGTCCTCCCAGCCCCGGAACCAGTCGGCGGCATACATGTCCATGTAGCCCTGGTCCGCCATTTCCTTGATGTCGGCTCCGGCCGCGAACGCTTTGCCCGAGCCGGTGATCACCACGGCACCCAAACCGGGATCGGAATCCATGGCGGTAACGGCGGCCACCAACTCCTCCATGGTGGCCTTGTTCAGCGCGTTCAACGCCGACGGCCTGTTGAGGGTTACCAGCCCTACCCTGCCCTGCTGCTCCACCAGGATGTTGGCGTACTCCGTCATTCGGGGCTCCCGTCGTCGTGTGCTGTTGTGGTCCCTGGCCGGCCCGGCATTTCCGTGCCGGTGTTCTCCCCCGCCGCCGGCTCTTGCTGCCTCGCTGCATGCTGCCCGGAGGCGTCGCGGATGTCGGTGATGATGGCCGAGAAGTCGCGGCCCGCGCCGCCTTCCGCGGCAAACCTATCGTAGATCCGGGCGGCGAGCGCTCCCATCTGTCCCGCCACCCCTGTGCTGTCCAGGGCGTTGACGGCGAGGTTGAGGTCCTTGGCCATGAGCGCTGCGGCAAAGCCCGGCTGGTAGTCCCTGTTGGCGGGGCTGGTGGGAACCGGTCCGGGCACCGGACAATTGGTGGTCAGCGCCCAGCACTGGCCGGACGCGGCGGAAGCGACGTCGAACAAGGCCTGGTGGGTCAGGCCCAGCTTTTCGCCGAGCACGAAGGCCTCGCTGACCGCAATCATCGAGACGCCCAGGATGAGGTTGTTGCAGATCTTGGCCGCCTGGCCGGCTCCGTGTCCGCCGCAGTGCACCACCCGCTTGCCCATGACCTCCAGGAGCGGCCGCACCGCCTCAAAGTCAGCCCCGTCGCCGCCGGCCATGAAGGTCAGGGTGCCTGCTTCGGCCCCCACCACGCCACCGGAAACGGGGGCGTCAACGGAGCGGTGGCCTGCTTCGATGGCCAGGCGGGCGGCGTCCCTGGCCTCGTCGACGTTGATGGTGGAACAGTCCAGGAACATCGTCCCGGCCGGCGCCTCTGCCAGCAGCCCGGGTCCGTCTGCACCGCCCACGTAGGCGTCCAGGACGTGGCGGCCGCTGGGGAACATGGTGAGGACAACGTCGGCACCGGCCAGCGCCTCCACGGCGCTCCCTGCCACCGGTATGCCCTGTGCACGGGCCGACTGCAGGGCTTCAGGGACCACGTCGAAACCAGCAACCCGGTAACCGGCGCGGACCAGGTTCAGGGCCATGGGACGCCCCATGTGTCCAAGGCCCAGGAAGGCCACACCGCTCTTGTCAGGCATGGTCCGTCTCCTTCATCTGCAGGTCGGGGTTGGAGTGCGGTTCAAGCCGGGGGTGCAGCTCAGGCGGGACATGGAGGTCCAGTTCCCCGCCGTCCAGGGGCTGGAAGAACCCCTCCACCTGGGCGGGAAGCACCTCGGCCAGCGTGGCAGGTTTCCACTGCGGGTTCCTGTCCTTGTCCACTACCTGGGCGCGGATTCCTTCGCGGAAGTCCGGTGCGGCCAGGAAGCGGATCCCGGCCCGGTACTCCTGGGCCAGGGCCTCATCCAGGGTCAGGCCGGCCGCGCGGCGCAGCGACGCCAAGGTGACCGTGACCGAGGTGGGTGACTTGGCTTCGATCGTGGCGGCGGCTTCCGCGGCATCGTCGCGTCCGGGCCCGGTCCACGCCCGGAGGCGCCGGACAATCTCTCCAGCATCGTCCGGGGCGTAGCAGGAGTCGATCCATTCCCGCTGCCCGGCCAGCATGGAGGCAGGGGGCTGCCCGGCATAACGGGCGACGGCGTCTTCCGGGCTTTCTTTCTCCAGCGCAGCCACGAGGCGCGGCAGCGCGTTCGACGGAACGTAGTGGTCGGCAAGGCCCAGGAACAGGGCATCCCCGGCTGCCAGGTGTGCTCCCGTAAGCGCCGCGTGGGTTCCCGCCTCGCCTGGTGCGTGTGAAAGCAGGAAGGTCCCGCCGACGTCGGGCGCGAAGCCAATGGTGGTCTCCGGCATCCCCATCCTGGTCCGCTCGGTGACCACCCGGACGTCCCCGTGCGCGGAGATGCCCACCCCGCCGCCCAGGACCAGGCCGTCCATGAGGGCGACGTACGGTTTGGGGTACCGGGCAATCAGCGAGTTCAGGCGGTACTCGGTCTGCCAGAAGTGGGCCGTCCCGTTCCCGCCGTGCAGCATGTCCCGGTATATGGCCACGATGTCCCCGCCCGCGCACAGGCCCCGCTCCCCGGCGCCCTGGACCAGGACGGTGGCCACGCCGTCGTCCCCTGCCCATGCGGTGAGCTGCCGCAGGAGCAGCCCCACCATTCCCGCGGTAAGTGCGTTGACGGCCCGGGGCCGGTTGAGGGTGATCACGCCCAGCCGGCCGCGGCGCTCAAAGAGTACGTCCGCGCTTCCGTCCCCTGCCGCGTTGTCCGTTGTGCTGTCCTTGGCTGCGGTCATCGGCTGGGTGCTCCTTCGCATGGTGGCCGGATGAGTGATCCAGGTCATTCTGTTGCGAATATACCCGCCCCTTCACGCCCGGAACCAACCACGGCGGATCGCGGACGCGGGGACGGCCAAGGCTTTACCCGCCCTGCGGCTGCCAAGGTAAGTTAGGAACCGTGAAGATAGCTACCTGGAATGTGAATTCGCTCCGTGCCCGCGCCGACCGTGTTGAAGCCTGGCTCCAGCGCAGCGACTGCGACGTCCTGGCCATCCAGGAGACCAAGTGCAAGGACGATAACTTCCCCTGGGAGCTCTTTGAACGGATGGGCTACGAGGTGGCCCACTTCGGGGTGAACCAGTGGAACGGCGTAGCCATTGCCTCCCGGGTGGGGCTTGAAGACGTGGAGCGGACGTTCCTGGACCAGCCCTCGTTCGGCAAGGCGGGCAAGGATCCCGTGCAGGAAGCCCGCGCCATGGCTGCCACCTGCGGCGGCATCCGGGTCTGGAGCCTTTACGTCCCCAACGGCCGTTCGCTGGACGACGAGCACATGCCGTACAAGCTCAAGTGGCTGGAAAGCCTCAAGACGCACGCCCAGGCCCTGGTCACGGACAACCCCCAGGCACAGGTGGCCCTGATGGGTGACTGGAACATCGCGCCCTTTGATGACGACGTCTGGGACATCGACCTGTTCATCCGGAACCGCGCAACTCACGTCAGCCCGCCAGAACGGGAGGCGTTCCACGCGTTCGAAGCTGCCGGCTACGCCGATGTGGTGCGCCCCTACACGCCGGGCCCCGGCGTCTACACCTACTGGGACTACACCCAGCTGCGGTTCCCCAAGAAGGAGGGCATGCGGATCGACTTCATCCTGGCCTCCCCCGCCCTGGCCGCGCGCGTCACCGGGGCCTCGATCGACCGCGAGGAACGCAAGGGCAAGGGCGCTTCGGACCACGCTCCCGTGCTGGTGGAACTGGCGGACTGATGACTGCATCCTGGACCCATTCAAGGAGACCGTAATGACGGGAAACCTCTATCGGGGCCAGGCCGGCCTGCCATTTTCCTCAACCCTGCGCGTCTACGAACCCCTGGAAGCCTTTCCGGAGGACCAGCGTCCGGCCATCAAGGCCGCGGGGGCCCGGGCGGTCCCGCGTGCCGCCGTCGAAAACGCTGAACTGCTGGCCTCGCTGGGCCGTATCACCCGCTCCGGCGGGGACCCCTTCCCCACGGGGCGCACGGACCTGGTGCGCGTCACCACCGTGCCGGCCCCGGAGGGTGGAGCGCCCGACGACGGTGCTGACGCCGACGCCGAGCCCGTCCTCCTGTACTGCCCCAGCCAGCTTGTCCTGCGCGCCGGACTGGCGGCCAACGCCTTGATGGAGGGAATCCATGGCCCCCTGGCCGAGCTGCTGATCCCGGAGGAGCAGCGTGACCGGCACCAGGAACGGATCGACCAGGTGAAGTCCCGGGACGGATCCATCCGGGTACATACGCGGGCGTCAACCTGGGGAATCCCGTTCAGCTGGTTCTCGCTGTTCATGGAGTCGGACCGCAAGGATGTGGTGGAGGCCGCTGGGCGCATCCTCACCGTTCGGGTCTGGGCGCCCATCACCGATGCCCTGGAACGGGCCCGCTACGCGGTGGCCAACCTGGCCCTCGCCGCCCCGGACCTGGACATGCTTGACGACCTGGCGCAGCTGACGGAGTGGCTTGAACTGTTCCACGTCAACTCCATGGTGGAACTGGACTACGGCGCCGTGGCAGACAAGGTCTACCCGGACGAATCCCCCATGGATATCCGGCTGGGCATCGAGTGCCTGGCGGAGGGTGACATGACCGGGGCTGCGGCCGCCTACCGCAGGCTCGCGTCCCGCTGGATCCCCATCCGGCAGCTGGCCCGCGCGTCCTGACGCGTCAGTTCCTGGGGGGCGCTGTGGTGCGCCGGATGATGAGTTCATGGGGCGCGACGGCTGAGTGGACGGATCCGATCTCGCCGTCCAGTTCGTCCAGGAGCATCTTGGTGGCCAGCTCGGCCTGCTCGTCGGGGCGCTGCCCAACCGTGGTCAGGCCCATGGCATCGGCGAAATCATGGTTGTCAATGCCCACCACCGACAGTTCGCCGGGGACGTTGACGCCCAGGCGGTTGGCCTCGAAGATGACTCCCATGGCCATCTCGTCCGAGGCGCAGAAAATTGCCGTGGGCTTCTGTCCGGGACGGGACCACAGGCGGCGGAAGGCTTCCTGTCCGCTGCGGACCGTGAAGTCCCCCCATTCGTCCCATTCCGGCCGGGTGGGCAGGCCGGCCGCGGCCATCACGTCCTTGAACGCCAGGATGCGCACCCGGGGGACGTCGAAGTTCAGGTCGGTTTCGTCGTCGCCATGCAGCAGGGCAATATCCCGGTGGCCCAGGTCGATCAGGTGCCGGACGGCTGTTGAGGCGGCGGCGTAGTCGTCGATGCCGATGTAGGGGCATTCCTCCACGTGGCCACCCACCACTACCAGCGGAATGTCGATCTTCTGCAGGTGCTCGATCTCTTCGTGGCTGAGCGCCATACATAGAACCAGCAGGGCGTCGATCTGCTTGTAGACCATGGTCTTGCTGAAGAGCCGCTCACGGTTGCTGCCGTGGCCGCCGAGGTTGAACAGGGAGAGGTTGTAGTGCCGGGCATGCAGCTCGCGGTCCGCGCCCTCAATTGCTTTGGAGAAGAACCAGCGGCTGACGAACGGGGCCAGGACACCGATGGTCTTGGTCCGGCCCGTGGCCAGGCCGGAGGCGGAGGACGATGCAACGTAGCCCAGGTTTCCGGCCACCTCCAGGATTTTTTCCCGGGTGGCCGGCGAGACCCGGGGCAGGCCGCGTACAGCCCGGGAGACAGTTGCTGTTGAGACTCCGGCGGCTGCCGCCACGTCCTCGATGCTGACGCCGTTATGGCCGCCCCGCTGGGACCTTTCCGTTGTCCGTGCCACCGTGTCCCCTCTTTAACTCCTTTTCGGCGTAGGGCCGAAAGGCCCTGCGTTACGCCCGCCCTGTATTTTCGCATTCCACGGCGAGGCATTGATAACTATGGCGGGGAACCGACGCATGGGCTCCCTTACCTGCGGGCCGGCAGCTTTCGGCGCAGGCGAACCATTCCATACAGCGCCAGCAGTGTTGCCAGCAGGCCCAGGGCCCAGCCGAGGGCCGGTTGGGCTGTGACTTCCATCCACACGGTTACCACCAGGAGGACAAGGGCCCAAAATGCGAGGAAGCCGATAATGATGTCGAAGTCTTCGCCCGAACGGACCATACGGCTGCGGTTTCCCGCCCCCGGAGTGCGGGGGCGGGAACCGTTGGGCGTCACTTGACCGCACCAGCCGTAAGGCCGGCGACGATCTTGCGCTGGAACACCAGCACCA
Source organism: Arthrobacter sp. NicSoilB11 (assembly GCF_019977375.1). Taxonomy (NCBI): domain Bacteria; kingdom Bacillati; phylum Actinomycetota; class Actinomycetes; order Micrococcales; family Micrococcaceae; genus Arthrobacter; species Arthrobacter sp. NicSoilB11. The sequence continues at coordinate 563,900 of NZ_AP024657.1, read as the reverse complement.
GGATCACCAGCGGGATGGTGACGATGGTGCCCGCGGCCATGATGGCCGTGTACGGGATCTGGTTGGGCTGTGCACCGGCGAAGTTGGCAATGGCCACCGTCACCGGCTGGGTTGCGTCGCTGGACAGCTGGCTGGCGATCAGGAACTCATTCCACGAGGAAATGAAGGCCAGGATCGCCGTGGTGAAGATTGCCGGCGCTGCCAGGGGCATGATGACCTTGCGGAAGGCCTGTCCCTGGGTACAGCCGTCAACGCGCGCCGATTCTTCCAACTCCCAAGGCATTTCCCGGAAGAACGAGGTCATGGTGTAGACCGTCAGCGGGAGCACGAAGGAGATGTTCGGGATGATCAGCGCCTGGTACGTGCCCATCCAGCCAATGTTGGTGAACAGCTGGAAGAGCGGGGTGATCAGGGCAACACCGGGGAACATGGAAGCTCCCAGGATGAAGCCGAGCACCAGGAACTTGCCCCGGAAGTTCAACCGGGCCAGCGCGTAGGCGGCGAACACGCCGATGAGCAGGGACACGAGCGTCACCACGCCACCAATGAACACACTGTTGAGCAGCGCCTGGCCGAACCTGTTGCCGAATGACGTATCAAAGGCGGTCCTGAAGTTGTCCAGGGTCACGTGCGTGGGAAGGATCGACGTGTCGTAGGTGAACCCGACCTCGCGGAAGGCGGTCACCACCATCCAGTAGGCCGGCGCCAGGCACCAGAGCAGCACGATGGCCGCGCTGATGTAGGTCCTGCCCTGCGCCCACTTTTCCCGGTTTTGCGCAGCCTTGCGGCCCTTGTCCTGCCTTGCCCGCAGCGCCGAGGCGTCTGCCGTTGCCGTGGTCATTTCTTCCCCTTTCCTGTGGCGCCGCTCTGTTCAACGACGTTTGCCCCGAGGAAGCGGACAAAGATGAAGGCCACAAGGAAGATGATGATGAAGGTGATGGTGGACAGTGCGGCTGCCGAGTTGAAGCCTTGCCTGATCTGGTTAATGACCAGGATGGACAAGGTGGTGGTGTTGTTGGCGCCGCCGGTGAGGATGTAGGGCAGGTCAAACATGCGCAGTGCATCCAGGGTACGGAACAGGATCGCCACCATGAGCGCCGGCTTGACCAGCGGCAGGGTGATCAGCCGGAACCGCTGCCATGCAGTGGTTCCATCCACCTTTGCGGCCTCATACACTTCAGCCGGGATCATCTGCAGGCCTGCCAGGATCAGCAAAGCCATGAACGGCGTGGTCTTCCAGACGTCAGCGATGACCACAGCCCACTTGGCCGGCCACTCGCTGCCCGTCCACAGGATGGTGGTGTTGAACAGCTTGTTGGCGATGCCCTCGAAGGCGAAGATGAAGAACCAGAGCTTGGCCGTCACGGCGGTGGGGATGGCCCACGGCACCAGGACAGCTGCGCGGACCAGGCTGCGGCCGCGGAATTCGCGGGCCATGATCATGGCCATCCAGAAACCAAGCACCGTTTCGAACGCGACCGTGACGACGGTGAAGAAAAATGTTGTGGCGGTGGCGGACCAGAACTGGCCGCCCAGGGTGCCAGGCGGGCAGGCGACTGTTCCGCCTGTCGGCGCCGAACACTGCTGCGCGAGCCAGTTCACATAGTTCTGGATGCCTGCCGGGCCACCCGCGGTGAACAGGCCGGTGGCTGGGTCAAGGCCGGCGTCCTTCTGGAAGGACATGACGATGGCGCTGATGATGGGGTAAACAATGACAATGCCCAAGGCAAGGATGGTGGGAGCGAGCAGCCAGGATGCCCAGCGTCCTTGGCTGGCGATCCTGTTGTCCTCCCCCACACCCTTGGGCGCGTGATGGACGGGGGTACCGCCCGACGCCGGTGCTTTGACCGGCGTCGGGCCTAGTTCGGTTGCCATGGCAGAACTACGATCCCGCACCGGCGGATTCGATGGACTTCTGCATGTCAGAAAGTGCGGTTTCCACGGGCTTTTCTCCCTTAATTGCGGAGTATGCGTTGTCTTGGATTGCCTTTGTCACGGCCGGGTAGAACGGCGTCACGGGACGCGGCACGGCGTTCTCGATGGACGTCTTCAGGACCGGCAGGTAGGGCAGCTTGGCTACAAGTTCCTGGTCGGTGTACAGCGATCCAAGGACCGGAGCCAGCGAGCCCTGCGTAGCGTAGAACTTCTCGCTCTCGGCCGAGGTCAGGAACTTCACGAAGTCCAGTGCAGTGGCCTTGTGCTTGGAGTACACGCTGATTGCGGTGTTGTGGCCACCCAGTGATGATGCACCGGGGCCGCTCTTGCCCGGAAGGGCAGCCATGCCGAACTTGTCCTTCACAGCCGACGAGCCTTCAGTGCTCATGAGGCTGTAAACGTAGGGCCAGTTGCGCAGGAACAGGAGCTTGCCGCTCTGGAACGCCTGGCGGCTGTCCTCTTCCTTATAGGTGATTGCTTCCTTGGGGATGTTGCCGTCCGCGTAGGCCTTGGCGAGGTTCCCCAGGCCGGCCTTGGCTTCAGCGGTGTTCAGGCTGGGCTTGCCGTCCTTGTCCAGGACTGAGCCGCCGGCGGAGTTGATGGCTTCGGCCGCGTTGACCGTGAGGCCTTCATACTTGCTGAACTGTCCCGCGTAGCAGCCGATGTTGTTCTGCTTGGCGATGGAGCACATGCCCATCATCTCGTCCCAGGTCTTGGGCGGATTGGGTACCAGGTCCTTGCGGTAGAAGAGGATGCCGCCGTCGGAAGTGCGCGGTGCAGCGTAAAGAGTGCCCTTGTACGTGGCACTGTTCACGGTGGCCGGAAGCATGGCACTCGTGTCAACCGCCATCTTGTCCTTCAGCGGCTGCAGCCAGCCCTTGGCGGCAAACTCTGCCGTCCAGACGACGTCCACGTCGGTGACATCGTAGTCGGACTGCTTGGCCTGGAAGTGCTGGACGAGGTCGTCGTGCTGCTGGTCTGCCTGGTCGGTCTGTTCCTTGAAGGTGACCTGCTCATCCTTGTGGGCCGCATTCCACTTATCGATGAGGGGACGGATCACATTGTTGTTGTCCTTGCCCTGGACGAAGGTGATCGGGCCGCGGGCATCCAGGTTGGCGTCAGCGTCACTGCCTCCACCGCCGCCCGTGGTACCCCCTCCACCTCCGCCGCCGCAGGCGGACAACGTAAGGGCCAGGATGCCGGCAGTGGCCGCCGGAAGCAGGAATCTCGGGGTTTTCATTGGCTTGAAGCTCCTCGCTGAGTGACAAGTAAGTCGACAGTGCGCTTGCTAGGTGAGGTTGATGTGGTGACCATCACACTAGTAAGGTGACTGTCGGGAATGCAAGCGTTTACATCAAAAAGTTATCAGAGGGGAACCAAATGCCCGACCCAACCGTTCCGGCGCCCCGCCAAATGCCGTCCTGGTGGACAGACGCCGTTGTCTACCAGATCTATCCCCGGTCGTTTGCCGACGGCAACGGCGACGGCATGGGCGACCTTCGCGGTGTCCTGGACCGGCTCCCCTATCTTGAAGGGCTGGGAGTGGATGCCATCTGGCTGTCCCCGTTCTACAAGTCGCCGCAGGCCGACGGCGGTTATGACGTAGCGGACTACCGGCAAGTGGACCCGCTTTTCGGGTCGCTGGCCGACTTCGACGCCATGTTGCAGGAAGCTCACCGCCGCGGACTGAAGGTGATCGTGGACCTGGTTCCCAACCACACCTCCGATGAGCATGCGTGGTTTCGGGAAGCGCTGGCGGCGGAGCCGGGAAGCCCGGAAAGGGACCGGTACATCTTCCGGGACGGCAAGGATGAGGTGCCGGGGTCCGGGGATGGCGGACGGGCGCCCAACAACTGGAAGTCCGTCTTCGGCGGCCCGGCCTGGAGCCGAGTGGCCGAAGCCGACGGGTCACCCGGACAGTGGTACCTGCACCTCTTCGACACCAAGCAGCCGGACCTGAACTGGGACAACCCGGAAGTGCAGGAGGAAATGCGTTCGGTGCTGCGTTTCTGGCTGGACCGCGGCGCGGACGGCTTCCGGGTGGATGTTGCCCACGGCCTGGTAAAGGAAGCGGGTCTTCCGGACTGGGATGGGGTGGCGGCGATGGTGGAAGGAACCTCCGCTCCGCGCCTGGAAAGCCACCTGCCGGGCGACGCCCCGCATGCCCACACCGATGCCGAGGAACCGCACCGGGCCGTCTCCCCGATGTACCCGCCGTCGCCGTTCTTCGACCAGGACGGGGTCCATGCCATCTACCGGGACTGGAACCGGGTCCTGGCCGAATACGGCGGTGACCGGATGATGGTGGCCGAGGCCTGGGTGGAACCTGCCGAGCGCCTGGCACGGTATGTCCGGCCCGATGAGATGCAGCAGGCCTTCAACTTCGATTTCCTGTTGGCCGGCTGGGACGCCGAACGCATGGCCGACGCCATCGACGCATCCCTGGCAGCGGCAGCATCCGTGGGTGCTCCGTGCACGTGGGTCCTCAGCAACCACGACACCCTGCGGCACAGCACCCGGTTTGGGCTCAAAGATCCCACTACTTTCCCCAAGGGCATCGGCGCCGCAGACGAACAGCCCGACGCAGCCCTGGGACTTGCCCGGGCCCGGGCCGCCTCACTGGTCGCGCTGGCGCTTCCGGGCTCGGCATACCTCTACCAGGGCGAGGAGCTGGGCCTCCCGGAGCACACCACCCTCCCCGACTCGGCCAGGCAGGACCCTACCTTCTTCCGGACCGACGGTGCCGAGATCGGCCGGGACGGTTGCCGCGTCCCGCTGCCGTGGGCAGGGGATCAACCCGGCTTCGGTTTCTCCGGAGCACTGTCAGGGGAAGCTCCCGAGCCCTGGCTCCCCCAGCCGGAAAGCTTCGGCCCCCTGGCCGCCGATCAGCAAGACGGCGAGGAGGGCTCAACGCTGGAGCTTTACCGTGCCGCCCTTGCATTCAGGTCAGCCCGGCACCTGGGCAGCGGCAGCGTGGAGTGGACGGACGAACACGCACCGGACAGTGGACTGTTGGCGTTCCGGAACGGGGAGGTGGTGGTCCTGTCCAACATGGGCTTCGCCTCGGCCCCCGTGCCCGAAGGCTATGCCGTAGTGCTCTCCAGCGGTCCCGAACCGGCCGACGACTGGACCGGGATGACAGAGGTTCCTGTGGACTGCACCGTGTACCTGCAACGGATATAGCTGCAAAGGATGAAGCGGGGCAGGTGCCGCTGCGCAACTGGCGCAGCGGCACCGCGGGCGCGGCAGCCTACGGTTGGCAATGGGTTCAGCGGACCCGCTCGGCCCGGCTGAAGCGGGTCCGCGCGCCCGCCCCGATGTGGATAAGGACAGGAATTTCCTTGCCCACCACAGCTTCCATCGCGTCAAGCAGCCCGGCGACCTCCACTGCCAGCAGGTGCGGTGCCACGCCCTGGCGCGGCAGGAGACGCACCTTCAACGCGGGAGAGCCCTTGACGTCGTAGGTGGTGACGGTGGCACCGGCCAGGTCCGGCCGTCCCTCGAGGGCGTGCCGCAGCGCTTGTTCCGCCACCCCGCCGCCGATCCGGACGTCGCCGGGCGTGTCGCCGGGATCGTATTCGGCGGCCAGAAGGTTTGACCGGCCCTTTCCTTGCTGGGCAATCCAGGCAACCATGAGGCCCATCAATGCCAGCAGCGCCAGTGCCACCACAATCCACAGCCAGCTTTCCGGCCGGCCGGGGAACCGGGTGGCGTCAAAGAGCCGGTTGATGCCGCTCCACAACCCGGCGGACCAGGAGTGCCACCAGGAGGCAACCGGAGGAACGGCCGCCAGCAGCAACAGCAGGACGCCCGCCCCCAGGAGGATCAGGCCCAGCAGGGTGAGCAGGATGCGGTTGAGCAGCGCCGGTGTGCTGTTCACGCTCCGATCACCCCCGAAGGAGTGACATTGACGCGGGGAACAGGCGCCGGTTCCAGCAGCATCTGGTCCAGCTCGTCGCGGACGGCTTCAAGCACCCTGTCCTGCTCCACAGGTACACCGGAGGTGGGCCGTACGTTCACCAGAACCTGCCGCCGGGAGACAATCACCATGACCTGTTCAGGCGTGACGTTGGCGGCCAGCCGTGCCCGGCGGGCGAGGGAGGAGGCGATGACTTCGTCGTCCACCACCACCGCCGGAAGCCCTTCCTCCCGTCCGCCGGCCAGCAGATGGCGGGCGCGCTTTCCCGGGAGGATGCCGCTGAGGAGGAAGATCAGCCCCACCATGGCGAGCACGCCGCCGATCGCGGCAAGCAGCAGCGGCGAGGTTCCGGCGGGAAGATCCACGATGCGCTGCGCCGCCACCTGGGGCTCAATCAGCCACGCGGGCTGGCCCACGGCGTGCACTCCCGATTCGAGGACGCCGTAAGCGGCCAGCACAAGCACAAGGGCGGCGGCAACAACCGACACCACCGCCCGCGGGGAATGGGTCTCGCGGTACACCACCCTGCGCATGTCCGGTCCGTTGCTTCTGCGCGGTCCGCTGTTCACCGGGCGGCTTTCCACACTGCTGCTCACCGTACCCGCCCTTCTGTACTGATCCTTGCCCCGCTGATCCGGATGTCCACGCGGCTCAGCCGGGAACCGCTCAATTCCGAGACCGTTGCCAGGATGCTTTCCTTGGCCCTGACGGCGCGGTCCCAGATGGACCCGCCGAGTGCGTCCACCCGTGCAGGGTTGGCCACCACGGACTGCAACGGCGGGACGCCGATAGGGGTGACGAGGGACAAAGCCAGCAGGCCGTCGTCGTCCGTCCAGTCCGCCCGCACGTCCTGGGCGTCGACGCCCAACGCCTGGGCCGCAGCAGCCTTGGCGAGGCTGGTCAAGGCCTGGGTGCTGATCCGGTTATGGCCGCTGAGCGCCTGCCCACGCACAACGGGCGCGGGCGAGCTCATGAGGACGAGCGCCGGCCGGTGATGGCATCGAACACCCCGCGCAGGTCCAGCTTCCCTTCGGCGGCACGGCCCAGGAGCGCTCCGATTGCCATGAAGAGCAGGGAGACGAGGAAACCCCACAGTCCGAACTGCAGGGACATGAACGCCACGAAGGCGCCGATGGCGGTGCCGGCAATCGTGAGGCTCACAGCAGCGCCTCCCGTTCGGGAGCAGACGGCGCGGTTGTTTTGACCGGCGGCGGAACGTAGACATCCGCGATCTCGACGTTCACCTCGATGACCTGCAGCCCCACCAGTTCCTCAACTGCGCGGTACACGGCGGCGCGGACATTATTGGCCAATGCATGCAGCGGTGTGCCGTAGCTTGCCACCAGGGTGATATCAACAGCTACCTGCGTTTCGCCCACTTCCGCGTGGACGCCCGCAGCGTGGTCAGAACTTCCGACGGCGTCGCGGATCGCGCCCAAGGCACGGGACGGGCCCGAACCCAGGGAGTAGACCCCGGGAACCGCCCGCGCGGCAATTCCCGCCACCTTTGCCACGGCAGTCTCGGAAATTATCGTCCGGCCGGGCCCCGGAGCCGGGCTTCCGGAAGGACGGTTTGGCACCACGGGTTGTGGGTTCTGGTATTCCATCAGGCACTCCCCCTTCTGTTGTTTCCACCCTATCCCCAGGGTGCGGCACATGCGCTGGAAACTCTGCGGCCCGCCGACCGGCCTGGGCTTAAAGAACCCAGGCGGGAACGCCCCCAAGGACATTCCCGCCTGAGCGGTGCCGCCTGTGTCAGCGGCGGTGCGGCAAAAGCCGCGGTCTATTCAGGTGTGCAGGCTGTCCTACTTGTAGAGGCCTTCGCCGCCAACCCTGACGTTGGTGGGCAGGTAGCCGAACGGGCCGAGGCCGTTCTGGCCGAAGCTGCGGTCCACCTGGGTCACGCCGTTCCTGAAGTTGATCTTGACAGTGGGTGACAGCGATCCGCCACGCACGCCGTTGACGTTGTCGATGAACGACTGCACGAGTCCGCCAGGCTGCACGTAGTGCGAGTATGCCTGGAACTGGCGACCGTTCTGCTGCCCGGAGATGGTACCGCTTGGGTTGTTGGCCGGCAGGTTGAGGTCGGTGGGTGAACCGAGGGCCAGGCCGCTGTTGTTCACCGGCTGGTAGTCCGAGCGCACGCCGTCACCAACAAAGCCGTAGACGCCGTCGGGGCCGCGCATGCCGGCCGCGTAGGTGAACTGGTGGCTGATCGTGTACAGGTAGTACTTGTTCTTGCCGTTTTCATTCTGGATGAAGATCTGCGGACGTTCCGTCTGGTCGTTGACGCAGTTGGCCGAAAGGATCGGCGGCAGGAAGGACCACTTGGTGAGGTCCTTGTTGTCGGCTACAGCCAGGCCCACATTGGCGGTCTGGTAGTTTGCGCCGCTGTTCTGAACGTCGCCGACGCTTTCTGCCTGGGGGTCGCCCGGCTGGTAGCCGAGGTCCTCACCCTTGCACTGGTAATCGCCGCGGGTGCCGGCGGTGTTGCCTTCGAAGACCATGAAGGTCTTTCCCGGGTGGGCGGGGTCGGCGAACGTGTACGGGTCCCGGAACGCGAAGCCCGGGTTCTGCGCCTTGGTCTGGTACATCTTTCCGTCCGGTTCCAGCAGCTTGGTGTGCTCGAAGCCGTCGAAGCTGACGCCGTTCTTGTCAGCGTGGATGTTGCCCAGGGCCTTGGCGATGGCGGCGTCAGGAGCGATCCCGCCGCCACCCGCGTTCCGCTCGGCCACGTCGTGGAAGGTGGTGGCGGTGTAGAAGACGTTGACGTGGTCGCCCTGCATGAGGCGGGTGGAGCCGGACCATTCGGTGTTGCCGATGGAGGTGTTGTCCAGGAAAAGGTGGCCACCGTAGTTCCACTTGTCCTTGGCGGGGTCGGCGTTGGTCTTGCGGAAGAAGTAGCCGATCCGGGCGTTCCAGTGGCGCTGGTCGAAGCCGTAGCCGGCGTGGCGGTCGGCAACAAGGGAGAAGATGACGTCCCAGCCCTTGTAGCTGATCTGGTTGGCGTTTTCATCCGTCAGGGACCAGGTGTCCCAGACCCAGACGTCGTCATTCATGGCGGGGAAATCCTGGGGGATCTCCGGCATGGTGACGTCGGGACTCATGGAGTTCTGGCCGGGAGCCACCGTGGGATCGCTCTGCGCCATGATCTGCTTGGCGTCTGCGCGGGTCCACTTGGAGGTGAAGTCCGACGCCGGGTCGAAGGCCTCCTGCGTGTGCTCGGTGGGGAGGGCGAAACCGGGAGTGGGGGCCGGCAGCTGCCCGACCGTCGGCGGGTCCGACGGCTCGTTGGCTTGGGCAGAGGGGACGGCCAGGAAGGCCGAGGCAGCAACGGCTGCGGCCAGTGCTGCGGCGGCAGGGCGCCACCGCAGCAGCCGGTGTTGGGGGTGCTTGTGCATTTCTTGCTCTTCTCGCGGAGTTGTAACTGTTCGTGGAAGACGGGCATGTGCCCATGACCCCGAAAACAACCGCGGCCCGGTAACACCTCAGGCGTCGCCGGGGACGCCGTTGTGCTGGGGGGATCAGGACCTGGGTGGGGCCCTGCGGCCGATGGAAAGCATGCTTTCCCTCCGCCGCGCTCCACGCTAGAACGGGCGCCGGATGCAGTTCAAACCCTGTTTCACAGCCCAAAAACGGCTACCGCCGAGTAGGGTGCAAGCGCTTACGCAAGCCAACGCGCGCGCGTGCCACATCGGTTTGGCTATAATCAAATGTTTCAGGGCGGCGCGATTTTTTCCTGGCAAGACAAGCGATTTGTTGCGCAGGCCACGCCGCCGCAGTCCGCTCGTCCTGGTGGCGCCGGGCACGCACGATCCCTAAAGGCCGGCCCACCTGAGCATGACGCGCACATTCGCCGGCGCCGCCCATATTCCGTATCGATACGCAAATGTGGGCTGCGCAGGCGACCAAGGGTGTCGGTTTCGATTTTGCGTGCCAATGCCGCGGTTGGTGCGCCGGAGGTGAGGCGGGCGCCGGACAGTTGCTCCGGGGCCATCCACCTGGACAAGGGCACGGAACGCACTTGAAGAGCGGCTGGCCAATGGCGGTTAAATGAAGAAAAGCACCAGTTCCGAAGAACTGATGCTTCCCAGTGGTGGCTCCGACCGGCGTCGATCCGGTGACCTTTCGATTTTCAGTCGAACGCTCTACCAACTGAGCTACAGAGCCTAGGTGACTAGTCACCATGACAGCCGGAATTTCTTCCAACAATCAGAGCGACCCTGACGGGACTTGAACCCGCGACCTCCGCCGTGACAGGGCGGCGCGCTAACCAACTGCGCTACAGGGCCTTGCGTTTCTTGCTTTCGCAGTATTTCTACCGCTTTTTTCAAGGCTTCCAGCCTACCAGACTTTTTTAGCCTGTTTGACCAGTTCCTTGCGTACCCCCAACGGGATTCGAACCCGTGCCGCCGCCGTGAAAGGGCGGTGTCCTAGGCCGCTAGACGATGGGGGCCAGAACCCGTTCGGAACAAAATAAAAGGCGTCAAGCGAGGCTTTCCGTCTTTGTCCTTTGCGTTTCTCCGAACTGGACTCTAAAACTATAGGGCCTCCGCAGGAATTATCCAAAATCGGCGAAAAACCGCGCCGTTGCGCCGCCGCACGGGTCAAGATGGACGGATGGATGCCGTCGCAGCGCTCAATGAGATTGCTTTCTGGCTGGAGCGCGGACGCGCCGCCACCTTCAAGGTCCAGGCCTTCCGCAAAGCGGCGGCGGCCATCGGCCCCCTTGGCCCTGAGGAAGTAGCCACCCGGGCCCGGACCGGCCGGCTCAAGTCCATGAAGGGCATCGGCGACCGGACCTACGCGGTGATCCGGCAGGCGGTGGACGGCGAGGTTCCCGACTACCTGGCCGACCTCCGGGAGAAGGGCGCCCAGCCGCTGGCCTCCGGTGGGACGGAAATCCGTGGGGCATTGAGGGGCGACCTGCACAGCCACAGCGAATGGTCCGACGGCGGCTCCCCCATTGAGCTGATGGTGGCGGCAGCGGAGGTGCTGGGCCGGGAGTACCTGGCATTGACCGACCACTCCCCCAACCTCACCATCGCCAACGGGCTGTCGGCCGGGCGCCTGCTGGACCAGCTGGACGTGGTGGCAGCGATCAACAGCAACGGCGGGAACACCCGGCTGCTGACCGGGATCGAAGTGGACATCCTGGAGTCCGGCCAGCTGGACCAGGAGCCTGGGCTGCTGGACCGCCTGGACATTGTGGTGGCGAGCGTTCATTCGAAGCTGCGCGCGGACAGGAAGACCATGACCGCCCGGATGCTCGGCGGCATCCAGGACCCGCACACCAACGTCCTGGGCCACTGCACCGGGCGGCTGGTGGAGGGCACCCGCGGAACCCGGCCGCCGTCGGAATTCGACGCCGCGGAAGTGTTCGCCGCTTGCGCGGAGCATAACGTGGCCGTCGAGATCAATTCCCGACCGGAACGGCAGGACCCGCCCGATGCGCTGATCCAGTTGGCGCTGGATGCAGGCTGCCTGTTCTCGATCGACAGCGACGCGCACGCACCAGGGCAGCTGGATTTCCTGCAGTACGGTGCCGAGCGGGCCGCCCGCAACAACGTGCCTGCCGAGCGGATCATCACCACCTGGCCGGCGGACAAACTGCTGGCCTGGGCCGGTTCGAAGTAGGCCCTGGAAGGCGCAGGCACGGTTACCACCGCTGCCGACATGGCCGATTTCCGCCAGCCCGGCGTCCGTTCCGGCCGTACATTTGTCCCATGCCGCCAACCAGCCCCGCCCATGAACCCCTGGCGTCCGCCACTGCAGCAGGAAAGCCCGTGAAGGCCCTCGGCGTGGCGGCCATGGTGGTCACGGTGGTCCTGTGGGCCTCGGCGTTCGTGGGCATCCGGGCCATCGGCCCCCACTTCTCCCCCGGCCCGCTGACCCTGGGCAGGCTGGCGATTGCCGCCGTCGTGCTGGCCTTCCTGGTGGTGCCGCAACTGCTCAGGAGCCGGATGCTGCCGCGGGGACGGGAATGGCTGCCCATCCTCGCCTATGGCGTGATGTGGTTTGGTGGCTACAACGTGGCGCTGAACGCCGCCGAGCACATCCTTGATGCCGGCACCAGCGCCCTGCTGATCAACGTCAACCCCATCCTGGTGGCCATCATGGCCGGCATCTTCCTCAAGGAAGGCTTCCCGCGCTGGCTGCTCATCGGCAGCACCGTGGCTTTCGCCGGCGTCGCATTGATCGCCCTCGGCTCCGGACAGCCACGGACGGGGGAAAGTTCGACGGCGGAACTGGCCGGGGTGGCGCTTTGCCTCCTTGCCGCGGTGCTCGCCGCAGTCAGCGTCATCATCCAGAAGCCGGTGGTGCGGAAGTTCCCGGCGGCGCAGGCAACCTGGTTTGGCATCGTGGTGGGGGCAGTGTGCAGCCTGCCGTTCGCCGGGCAGTTGGTGTCCGAGGTGCAGGCGGCTCCGCCGCAGGCCACGCTGGGGCTGGTGTATCTGGGGGTGTTCCCCACCGCCATCGCCTTCACCACCTGGGCGTACGCATTGTCACTGGTGGACGCCGGGAAGCTGGCCGCCACCACATACCTGGTCCCCGGCACCACGGTCTTCATCTCCTGGCTGCTGCTTGGTGAAATCCCCTCGGCGTTGGGACTGGTGGGTGGGCTGGTATGCCTGGTGGGGGTGGGGCTCACCCGGCGGCGGAGCCGGGTCCACGGCGGCCCGCGGCCGCTTCGGCGCTAGAGTCGGGGTATGCCAGCCAGCCTTCCGCCGGGACTGCCCATCATTCCCGACGGCCCGCACGAACCGCCGGAATTCACCATGTCCCCTGACGAGTTCGAGGCAGCCGTCCAGGATGCCCTGGACAGCATTCCGGACAGGCTGGCCCGGGCCATGGACAACGTGGCCGTCTTCATCGACGACGACTACGTGCCGGGGCCGGGGGAAGATCCGGACACCGTGCTGCTGGGACTGTACGAAGGGGTTCCGCTGACGGAACGCGATTCCTGGTGGGACGCCGGTTCGCTGCCGGACCGGATCACCATTTTCCGCGAACCCATCCTGGAGATCTGCGGTTCCAGGGACGATGTGATCCACGAGGTGGCCGTAACTGTGGTGCATGAGATCGCCCACCACTTCGGGATTTCCGATGACCGGCTGCATGAGCTGGGCTGGGGCTAGCCTTGTAAGCATGGGACACGACCACAGCCATGGGATCACCGCCACGGGGCGGCACCGGAAACGCCTTGTGGCCGTCCTGGGAATCACGCTTGGCGTGGTGGTCATCCAGATCATCGGGGCTGTGCTGTCCGGATCGCTGTCCCTTCTCGCCGATGCGGGACATATGCTCTCGGACGCGGCAGGTGTCACCATCGCGCTCCTGGCCTCCTGGATTGCGGGCCGCCCGGCGAGCAACCAGCGGACGTACGGCTACCAGCGCGCTGAGGTCCTGGCCGCCCTCGCCAATGCGCTGATCCTGATCGTGATCTCCGTGGTCATCTTCACGGAGGCGCTCCGCCGGTTCGGTGCCCCGCCGGAAGTGCAGACGGACATCATGCTTTTTGCGGCCGTCCTCGGTGCGGTGGCCAACCTGGTGTCGCTCGTGATCCTGCGCACGGCACAGGATGAGAGCCTGAACATCCGCGGCGCCTACCTGGAAGTCCTTGGCGACCTCCTTGGTTCCGTGGCCGTCATCATCGCCGCCGCAGTGATCATGCTGACCGGCTTCCAGGCGGCGGACACCATTGCCTCCGTCCTGATCGCGCTGATGATCCTGCCGCGGGCGTGGAGCCTGCTGCGCGATGTGGTGGACGTCCTCCTGGAAGCCAGTCCCAAAGGGGTGGAGGTGCAGATGATCCGCGAGCACATCCTTTCGGTGGCCGGTGTGACGGATGTGCATGACATCCACATTTGGACCATCACGTCCGGCGTCCCCGTCTTCTCGGCCCACGTTGTGGTGGAGGACGGAGTGCTCAATGCCCGCGGCGCCGACCAGTTGCTGGACAAGCTCATCACCTGCCTGGGCTCCCACTTCGATACCGACCACTGCACCTTCCAGCTGGAACCTGCCAGCCACTCCGAGCATGAGGCGCACCAGCACGCCTGACCCCGGCCGACCACGACACACCGGACAAAAACCGCCCCTAATGACACTGTTGTGGTTTATGTTATTGATGTGACTGCTGTTGCTAATGTGCAGGGGGTCACGTAACCTCGGACTGCTGGGGGCAGCTGAGGGGCATCGTCGTGCCGCATCCAGAACCTCACTCCCGGCCTTAACGTTGCGAGGTCTCTGCAGATGGCTTTATCCGGATCCGGCCGCAGGACGGCCGTGCTGTGCGCCGCCGTCGTCCTTTTTGCATCCGCGGCAACGCCGGCAACCGCTGTACCGGCGCCGTCCGCTCCACTGGCCGTTCCGGCGTCGCCTGACATCCCTTCGCCGGAGGACATTGCCGCGGCTAAGGCCAGTGAGGCCGCCACGGCGGACCAGGTCGGCGCCATCGAGCGCATCCTTGCCGACGCGTCCGCAGCCCAGCAGGCAGCCTTTGCCGTGGCCATGCAGGCCAACAACTCGTACAGCGAGGCACTGGTGGAGCTGCAGCAAAGGACCGAAGCGGCATCCGTTGCATCAGCCAAAGCCTCGTCCGCCCGCGAACAGCAGGACAAGACCCGGAAGCAGGTTGGGCAGCTTGCCGGGGACCTGTACCGCAACGGCGGCCTGAACCCGACCCTCGGAACCATTGCCAGCGGCAGTGAGAGCCTGCAGCAGGCAGCCACGCTCGAGGCCCTCTCGGCCAGCCGCAGCCGGGCCTTCGAAGCGGCGGACACCGCGGCCACCGCCTACCGGTCCCTGACGGCAGCTGCCGACGACGCCACCAAAGCCGCAGACGACGCAGCGAAGACCGCTGAACAACGGAAGTCCCAGGCGGAACAGGCCAATGCCGCGCAGGCCAAGGCCGTGGCCGACGCGAAAGCGCAGCGGACCATCCTGGTGGACCAGTTGGCGCAGCTCCGCAACACCACTGTGGCCCTTGAATCGGCCCGCGTGGATGCCCTGGAACGGCAGCGTGAAGAGGCGCGGCTTGCCGCCCTGTCCGCCGCCGCAGACAAGGCCGCCCAGGAAAAAGCTGCGCAGGACAACGCCGCCCAAAACCAGGCAGCACAGAATCAGGCAGCGAACCAGAACAGCCGCGGGCAGGAACTGGCCCCGGCAGCGCCTGCCCCGGCTGCTCCCGCCCCCGCCGCTCCTGCGCCTGCCCCGGCTGCACCCGCCCCCGTTCCTGCTCCGGTTGCCCCCGCACCCGCCCCTGCCGCACCAGCACCCGCACCCGCTGCACCGGCACCGGCTCCCGCGCCTGCACCGGCGCCTGCCCCTGCCCCTGCCACCGGCTCGGGCACCTACGAGGCAGCCATCACCGTCGCTTTGGGAAAGGTGGGCGCGCCGTACTTCTACCAGTGGGGCGGTACCGGTCCCTACGGCTTTGACTGCTCCGGGCTGGTGCAGAACGCCTTCGCCGCAGCTGGCAAGTACCTTCCCCGCACAGCTTCACAGCAATATGCCGCCGCGCCGGTCCACGTCCCCATTTCGCAGGCCCGCCGCGGCGACCTGCTGGTCTGGGGTTCGGCACCGAACTTCTACCACGTGGCCATCTACCTCGGGAACGGCCAGGTGGTGCAGGCACTCAACCCGCAGGAAGGCATTACCGTTTCCACCATCAGCTCCATGGTGGGCATGGACCTCTATCCCTACGCGGCCCGCTACTAGGCGGCACGGATGAATTGTGCGGTTGAATTGTGCGGTTGACTTCCACGGATAGATTGCTTGACTGCCTCAGCTCAGGATGTCCTTGGTGACGAACCGGCCATAGGCGAGCGCACCGAACACTGCCATATACCCGGCCTGCAGGAGCGCATTGCTGGCAAAGGAATCCCACACTAACGGCTGGCGCAACATGTCACCGAAACCAAGCCAGTAGTGGCTAAAGAGCCAGGGGTGCAGCCACTCCAGCTGCGGAAGCTGGTCAAGGACCTGCGAGACCACCGAGACGACCACGGTGGCGGCCATCGCTCCCACCGGCACCACTGTCAGCGTGGACAGGAAAAGCCCGATCGCCGAAAGGCCGGCGAGTGACACCGCCAGGTAGGCAGCGATCAGCACGATGCGCAGGGCAGCTTCGGACGGCTGGACCACCCCGCCGGACAACAGTGTCACGGGACCCACCGGGAAAAGTGCCGCGCCAATGGCAGCGCCGGCAAGACCGACGGTCAACGGGGCCACGATGCAGAAGGCCAGCGCGCCCGCGTACTTGACCAGGAGGAGTCTGACCCGCCCGGCCGGTGCCACCAACAGGTACCGGAGGGTGCCCAGGTTCGCCTCCCCGGCGATCGTATCCCCCGCCACCACACCTACCGCGAGCGGCATGAACAGCGGCACGGAAACCAGCATGGCGGTGAAGGCCACAAACAGGCCGTTCTGGGTGATCCGGTCAAGGAAGGCGGGTCCCCGCCCGGGCGGGACCGCGGAAGAGACCTTCAGGGCAACGGCAATCAGGACCGGAATGGCAGCGAGCGCCAGGAGCAGCGCCCAGGTCCGCCGGCGCCCGAACAGGACCTTGAGCTCCGACCCCAACAGGGACAGCCCGGAACTGCGCGGCACTGCGGCCGGCCGGGCTGTTCCGGCAGCCTCCGGTAGATCCGCGGGAACACTACTGGGCAACGTCGAATCCTTCCCCCGTGAGGGCAACAAAGCGGTCCTCAAGGCTTTCACGCTCGACGGCGAATCCCCGGACCCGGACGCCGGCCTGGACCAGGTGCGCCACGACGTCCTCGGGAAGCACCGCGGGCGGCTGGGCACCATCCGCCATGGCCGCAACGATCGTCTCGCCGTCCGGCCGCGCCCGCGCGGGTTGAGCGGGTCGGGGTTCAGCGGGTCCGGGTTCAGCTTGTCGGGGTTCAGTGGGTCGGGGTTCAGCGGGTCGGGGTTCAGCTTGTCGGGGTTCAGCGGGTCGGGGTTCAGCGTGTCCAGGTTCCGGTACCAGCCCCAGCCGCGCCAGGACCTGCCGGGCCGCACCGCCGTCGGGCGTTACCAGCCGGAGCCGGGTGCTGCCAGCCTGCCGCAGCTCAGCCAGGGGCCCCTGTGCCACGAGCTTTCCTGCGCTCATGACGGCAGCGTGGGTGCACATCTGGTCCACCTCGGCCAGCAGGTGGCTGGACACGAAAACGGTGGTGCCCTCATGCGCCAGCGACCGCACCAGGTTCCGGACTTCCCGCGTCCCCTGCGGGTCCAGCCCGTTGGTGGGTTCGTCCAGTACCAGCAGGTCCCGTGGCGACAGCAAGGCGTTGGCGATGCCCAGCCGCTGCTTCATGCCCAGGGAGTACGCGTGCACCCGTTTGCCGGCGGCGTGCTCCAGGCCCACGCGCTCCAGCGCCCGCTGCACCCTCGCTTTGCGTGTGGCGGGCACGGTGTGCGGGCCCGCGGCGTCGAGCCGGTGCAGGTTGGCGGCGCCGGACAGAAAAGGGTAGAAGGCGGGGCCTTCCACCAGGGCGCCCACGCGCGGCAACACATCATGGAGCTTGCCGGGCATCTCCTGGCCCAGCAGGTGAACCGTCCCCGCGGATGCGGCCGCCAGGCCGAGCAGCATCCGGATGGTGGTGGTCTTGCCGGAGCCGTTGGGCCCCAGGAAGCCGAAGACACTCCCGTGCGGGACGGCCAGGTCCACGCTGTCGACGGCGGCCTGCCGGCCAAAGTGCTTGCTGAGTCCCCGGGTCTCGATCGCCAACCCCGCGCTCACCGTGCCGGCCCCCGTCCGGCCAACACTCCCCCGTCCACCCAACACTTATTGGGCTGCTGCTGCTGCGGCCTGCAGCCGCTCCGGTGGCACCATTCCTGCGAAGATCCGGCCGTCGTCCGTGACCAGGACGTTGAGCAGGGCGGTGGAGAGCAGCCGGCCGCCGGGGACGGCAACGGCGGCCTGGGACAGCAGCGGGTCCTGCAGCAGCGACTCGGCAGCGGCAGCAGACCCACGCGCCGTGCCCACCACGGTCTCCCATCCGGCGCCGGTTACGGAAACGTCCTTAGTGGCACCGGGATGCATGCCGTCGGGGCTGTGCATGTCTGCAGGCTCATGGCGCTTGTCCGGAACGGGAAGTTCCTTGACCGTGCTGCCCGGAGGCGGGGTAAAGGTGAAGACGGACTGGTCAGGAGCCTCCAGCGAAAGGCTGGTGAACCCGGAACGGAACGCCGGGGTGTCCGCTCCGCGTGCGGTCACCTGCACGGACAGGGGCATGCCGTTTTCACCGTCGACGGCGATGGCCACCTTACCCACCAGGGTCGCGTCGGTGCGCGGCTCAATCAGCAGGTTGTAGGCAGCCCGTCCTGCGACGGAAACGTCCGGCCCCACCGAAACGGCCGTGGTCGGTTCAACCTTGGACAGGAAGCGTTGTGCCAGGTCGCCTGGCGTCGGCATCCCACCTGCCCACTGATGGTCCTTCGCCCGGGATGGATCCTGGGCATGCTCCGGCAGGGTCAAGTGTGCGGCTGTGTTGTCCTTCGACGAATAGAACCAGACGTCGCTGCCGTGGCGGACCGCGTCACGTTCAGCCAGTTGGTCCATCACCTGCACGCGGGCGTTGTCCTTGCCGTCCAGGTAGACGCGCGCGGTGTGCTTGCCGGACAGCAGCTCAATCACGGATGCGGCACTCCCCGCGGCCGCGGGACCGGATGGCTTCCCGGTGGCGGGCAGCTCCGGAAGCCCCAGGTCGGCGGACTGCTCCACTGTCCCTGAGAACGTGTGCACCTGGTGGCTTGCCGCCAACTCCAGGACCTGCGCCGGCGTCTTGGCCGGAAGTGGTTTGCTGGCACCGGCCGGAAGGGAGCCGGCCAAGGCGCCCGCAGCGATCGCCAGCGGAGCCGCGACGGCGGGCAGCCACCGCAGCCATGCCCGGCGGTTCATTGTGCTGTTTCGTTGCGACGGTCCGCTGGAATCCAGCGTGTTGGAGCCCATAGGTAAAGACTACGCCGGTGCAGGTGGATCGGTGTCACCCGCAGCGCCCCCATCCTGCTGCCGGCCGGGCCGTTCCGGCACTACGGTGCCCGCACCGCCGTCGACCGTTATTTGTTGGCCGGTCCTGATCAGCCCGGTAGCGTCCGCGACTCCGACCACCGCAGGTATCCCGTACTCCCTGGCCACAACTGCGCCGTGGGAATTGGCTCCGCCCATTTCCATCACCAGCCCGCCCGCAGTGAGGAACAGCGGCGTCCAGCCGGGGTCCGTGGAAGGGGCAACCAGGATTTCGCCCGGCTCAAGCCGGGCTCCCACGGGATCCAGGATGACGCGCGCGGCAGCGGTCACTGTTCCTGCCGAGGCTGCGCTGCCTGTCAGCATTCCTTCCATGGTGACGCCGACGGCGGTGCGCACCGCTTCGGGTTCGGTTCCATCCGAGAGCAGAACCCGGGGAATATGCCGGCGCCTGAGCTCCTGGGCGTAATCCTCGCGGCGGCCGGCCACGAGTGCGCGAAAGTCCTGGACGGGCGCTCCGCCGTCGGCGTCCACGGACAAGGCCTGCCTGGTTTCAACCAGGTCCAGGAAGAACACGTCGTCCTGCTGTTCGATGACGGCCGCCCGGGCCAGCTCCCCGCCCACCAGCAGCAGTTGCCGGCGGACTTCCCCGAGGCCGGTCACCAGCTGGTACTTTGGCAGCTCGCGCAGGCCGGCGAACAGCCGTGCCCTGTGCAGCGCGGCACGCACCAGCCTTCCCCGGATCCTGCCGCGGGCGGCGGCGCGGGCAACGAGCCGGTCCACCTGCGTTTCCGCGTCCTCCACGGCCTTGCTGAACTGTGCGTCAGGCGCCAGGGCCGGGTCCTCGAGCCTGAGGTAATTGGCGAGGATGCCCAGGATGTGTGCCGGCTCTTCGGACCATCGCGGCAGGCCAACGTCGATTTCGCCCACTGCCCGGTGGCCGTACTCGTCCAGGAACCGGGTGAGGCCCGCATCGAGGCGTGCGGGCAGCTGTCCGGCCTGGAACGCGGCTGCCAGGACGGTGGGATCGCCGGCCATGAGTTCGGTTCGTGATTGAACGTCTTCCCGGATTTCCTTGGCAAGGTGCCACAGCTCCAGGTCCATTTCGGTGGTGATGTTGTTGGGCAGGCCACGGATCACGGGCTGCAGCTCAGCCCAGGCATTGCCACCCAGCAGTCTTCCCGCAACGCCGAGCATGGCGAACCCCAGGGCGGGAAGGGGAAGAATTGCCGGAACAATCGGGAACAGGCGCTGCCCAAGGAGGGATTCGGCGTGGTCAAGGCGTGCCGGCGCGCCGGCACCGTCTTCGGAGCCCAGGGATGCCTCGAAGTCGCGCGTGAAGCGGTCCAGCCGCCGGAGCGCTGCCCGGGGCCGGACCAGCGCCCGGAGAAGCGTGGCAGGAACCTTGGCGCGGGCTGCGACGGGAACGATGTGATGCAGCAGCCCGAAAGGCGTCCTCGTGGTCACCGAAAAGGCGGGATCGTCGAACAGTTGCCGCATGACCGTTGCTGTCCGGGCCTCCATGATGTCGAAGACGCGGGGTACAAGGCGCCGGCCCACGGTGCTGCGGATGGGAGTGGTGAAGTCGACGTAGATCCGCTGCCCGGCCTCGGCATAGGGCGACGGTCCGCCACGGGGGTCCGGAACAGGGAAGCCTGCAGCCTGGGCGATGGAGGAGGCGACGAGCCGCAGCGCCGCAAGGCCCATGGGCGTCAGCGGGCGGGTAAGCCCCTGGGCCAGGCTGAAACAGAGATACGCCCTGGTACCGCTTGCGGCGGGGCTGCCCTGGGGGACCCTGCCCGCGGCACCGTTGCTCTCCGGGACGGGGTAGAGGGTGGTGATCGGCCTGGACTGGGTGAGCCACAGGGCCCCGGTACGGTCGATGGCCCACTCGGTGTCCTGCGGGGCGCCGAAATGATCCTCGGCCTCCAGGCCAAGGCGCGCCAGTCCAGCCAGTTGGCTGTCCGTCAGGCAGGCTGCATTGCTGGTTGCGGGAACCTTCAGGGTCTGCGTCCCGCCACCGGGAAGGGGGCGTACCGCCACGCCCTTATCTCCCAGTTTCCGTTCCAGGACCCTTCCGGTCAGGGCGTCCACCACGAAGTGGTCCGGATTGACGGCGCCTGAGACGACGGCCTCGCCCAGGCCGGGACTGGCATCGATAACGATCTGCCGCCTGCGGCCGGTCAGGGGGTTCGCCGTGAACATGACGCCGGCGGCGTCCGCGTCCACCATCCGCTGGACCACCACCGCGAGCGCAACGCCGGCCGGATCGATCCCCAGGCTTGCCCGGTATGCGGTTGCCCGGTCCGTCCACAGCGACGCCCAGCAGTTGCGGACGGCCTCAAGCAGGGCAGGCACTCCGACGACGTTGAGGTAGGTGTCCTGCTGCCCGGCGAAGCTGGCGAATGGCAGGTCTTCTGCGGTGGCCGAGGACCTGACCGCTACCGGAACATCGGGTCCCAGGGCCGCGTACGCCTGTTCCACCTCGCGGGAAACCGCCGCCGGAAGCGGAAGTGCCAGGATCGCGGCACGGGCTGTTTCAGCCAGCCCTGCCACGTCATGCGGTTCCGTAACGCCGGACCGGGCGGCGTCCCCCAGGGTGGCATAAACCCCGGCCAGCGCGGGAGGCAGGGAGTCGGGGGCGCCGGTTGCCTGCCGGTATGCAGCGGTAGTGAGGCAGAAACCCTCCGGGACCGGCAACCCTGCGGACAACAGCTCTCCAAGGTTGGCTGCCTTGCCACCCGCCAAGCCCAGCATTCCGGCGTCGAGCCGGCGCAGGTCCAGCACCAGCCCGGCGTCCGTGCTGGTGCCGACTTTTGACAGCCCTGGCTGCTCCATGTCCCAGATGCCTTATCCGAGCGGCGGTATTCCGGGGATGCCTTGCTGTTTGTCCGGTGCCGGCTAGGCGGCGTCGCCGAGGATCGGACCGAACCGCGCACGGTCCGCCAGGCGGGGGTCTTCCCGGTCCGGGACCACCATGACCGGGCCCTTTGCATGGTGCAGGACACCATCGGACGTTGAGCCCAGAAGCATTCCGGTGAAGCCCCCGCGGCCGCGGGTACCCACCACCACCAGTTCCACGTGCCGGCTTTCCTCCACGAGCACGTCCACCGGCGAACCGTCCTTCAGCTCGTAGCCAGCCCGCAGGTGCGGGTAGTGGCTGCGGAGCCACGCCATGCCGGCCTCCAGGGTGACCCGGATATCGTCAAACAATGCCTTCCGGTCCATGGGTGCGGGAACCCAGGCCAGGGAACCGCTGTACTGGGGGACGGCACAGATCACGCGGAGCGAGGCACCCAGCCGTTCGGCCTGGTCGGCTGCTTCGAGGACGGCAACGCGTGCCTGCTCGGAGCCATCGACGCCGACCACCACCACGTTCTCCACCAGCCGGTGGCCAGACTTGGCCTGCTCCGCCTTGACGCGGCGGTCCTCGGTGGTTTCACCGAGCCGGTCCGAACAGAACAAGGGGACCGTCACGGTGGGGCATTTTGCATGGGCAGGCAGGGCACTGCTGACCGATCCCAGGAGGCGGCCCACGAAGCCGCCGCGGCCGCGGGTGCCCACCACCAGGAGTTCCGCGGTTTCGGAGATTTCCAGCAGGACTCCTGCTGCGTCGCCGTTCTCTACGGAGGAACTGACATCAATGTCGTAAGCGGAAACCTTTTCAACAGCCTGCTTGGCGATGGCCTCGGCACCTTCACGGATGACGGAATCGTCCACCGTGGCATAGCCTCCGTCCAGTCCGGACGCGGCGAAGATCGGCACGGAATAGGCGGTGACGATATGGAGCGGACGACGGCGGCGCTGGGCTTCCCGCGCGGCCCACACCAAGGCGCACTGGCCATGGTCCGAACCGTCCACGCCCACCACGATGCCGTGGGGAGCGGGTGACGCACCACCACCGTCCCGGGCCTGGTCCGGGTGCAACTCTCGTGAGCCCATGGGGGCCGCCTCCTCGCGATACGCCTGATGTTGCGGCTATTCTGCCAGAAAACGGACCACTCCCCGTGCATCCCGGCCCCCAGCGGCACCGGCAGGAAAAGGCCCGTTCCCGATTCCCACTATTCTCCGTCCCCCAAGGCTTAGCAAGCCTGTTCAGGGGCGGGTAGGCCGGGTTATCCACAGGCCATCCCGAGCGGCTGGGAAAGCGCCTTCATGTCATCAGAAACGTTTTCCTCGTTGGGCTATCCACGGCCGCATTTGTTCTGTAGTCTTCAGGACATTGTTGGTCCGGGACGCCAACCGCAACTTCCTGCGCGCACTGTCCCGGGCCATGCGCTGCGGCCGTACTTGGGGGTAACGGGACGCGGGCCGGCGAGGACGCCGGCACCTGCCGAAAGCTTCGAAGGAGGGAAACTGTAGTGTCAAGCATGCCTGGGGATGCCCAGACCGAACAGACCACCACTGTCATCATTGGCACGGGCCTGTCCGGGCTTGCCGTGGCCGCAGAACTGCGCCGCCACCGCGTGGCCTCCATTGTGGTGGACGGGCTGGACATCCTCGGCGCCGGGCAACCCGCAAACACGTCATCGCTGCAGCGCTGCGATGCGGCGGACAGCGACACCCTCCGGGAACGCAACGAGATCCTGCGCCATTTGCGCAATTACGCCACAAGCCACAGCGTGGACGTCCGGAACACAACCCGCGCGGTCCAGCTGACCATGCTCCAGGGACCCGGGCACGGCGCCGCTCCGCAATGGCAGGTGCACACCCCCACCGGCGTCCTGGTGGCCGACCACATCGTCCTGACCAGGTGCGCCCACAGCCAGCTGCGGCGCATGCTCAACGACTTCGGGATCGCCGTAGGCCGGAACGTGGCAGCGGCCATGCGGGCCATTGGCATCTACCTGGTGGGAGTGGGTGAGCTGATCACGCCGTCGCCCAAGGAAGTACTGCGCCAGGCCAAGACGGTGGGCCAGGCCATCTCCGCCAAGGTCAATCCGGGCAGTGGCCACCCGTCCGGCGGCGCCTTCCCGGCAACGGGCAGCTTTGCGGTGCTGACCTGCTGACAGCCCTGCCCGCCGCCAGGCCGGAGCCGGCCGGCACCCCCGGGCCGGGCTACCCCCGGCCGTCCTCCCCGGCATCCATGCCGTCCCCGTCATCCCCGTCGCCTGTGAGCCGGCGCCGGGCCAGGACGCCGAGGGCCACCAGCAGCCCCACGGCAACGGCCGCAAAAATCACGATGCTCCACTGGAAGGGCTCGCCGGCATTGGCAGGCACGGACGGCTCCTCCGTAACCCCGGGCTGTGCTGTACCCATTCCCGGAACTGCACCCGCCGCCGTCGGACTGGCCGGGCCCGCCGTTGCGGACGGGTCGCCTGTGGCCGCGGTGAAAGTGAATGTGCCCTCAATGGGGTGCGAGTCCGAACTGACCACGCGCCATGCCACGGTGTACTTCCCCGCGGGGCCGCCTGGCCGAAGCTTTTGGGTGGCCACGTTGTCCACGATCTGCACGGACCCCTCAGCCCATTCGGTACCGCCGGCGTCCTTGACCGAGAACGACGAGCCGATGCCCAGCGGCTTGTTGCTGAAGGTCACCGAAACCTCGCCGGGCGGCGCCGGCAGCGCCGCACCCTGGGCCGGGCTGGTGGACTCTGCGGCATCATGGGCGCTGGCCGGGCCCGCCAGGCCCAGCATCGCGGCGGCGAGGACAACGGAGAGGACGAAGAAACCGGGCACAAAGCCCAGCAGTCGGCGGCGGACGTGGCGCATGTTTGGGCTGCTCCTTGTGTTGGCTTCCTTACAGACTAGGCGCATTTGCCGGCCCATTCCCTGCCGCCCCCTTAGGATGCAGGTATCCCCACACACTTCCCCGGAGGACTAATGCTTAAGCAAGGCTCTGCCCTGGACCGGTATTTCAGGGTCACCGAGCGCGGTTCCAACCTTTCCCGCGAGATCCGCGGCGGGTTCGCCACCTTCTTCGCCATGAGCTACATCGTGGTGCTGAACCCGCTGATCCTGTCCGGTCCGGACTCGAACGGCACCACACTGGGCTTCACCGCCGTGGCCGCCGTGACCGCGTTCGTGGCAGGCATCCTGACCATCCTGATGGGCGCCTGGGGCCGGCACCCCTTCGCGCTGGCCACCGGCCTCGGCGTGAATGCCTTCGTGGCCGTCACCGTGGCCACAAACCCGGAACTCAGCTGGCCGGACATGATGGGCCTGGTGGTCCTCTCCGGCGTCACCATGCTGATCCTGGTCCTCACCGGCTTCCGGACCGCCGTCTTCAAGGCCGTGCCGGACGGCCTCAAGACGGCAATCGTGGTGGGCATCGGCCTGTTCATCGCCCTGATCGGGCTGGTCAACGCCGGATTCGTGCGGCGCATTCCGGACGTTGCAGGCACCACGGTGCCCGTTGGCCTTGGCTTCGAAGGCAAGCTGCTGGGCTGGCCCACGGCCGTGTTCGTTTTCGGCCTGATCCTGACCATCGCCCTTGTGGTGCGCAAGATCAAGGGCGCCATCCTGATCGGCATCATCACCTCCACCGTGCTGTCCGTGATCCTTGAGACAACCCTGCACATCGGACCCAGCTTCGACGGCAAGAACTTCAACCCCCAGGGCTGGTCCCTGGTGGCGCCGGCGTTCTCCGGCTGGGCCGCCCCTGACCTGTCCCTGATCGGCAAGGCCAATCCCTTCGGCGCCTTCGAACACCTCGGCTTCGTGGCCGCCACCCTGCTGGCCTTCGTAATCCTGCTCAGCATCTTCTTCGACGCCATGGGCACCATGGTGGGCCTGGCCAACGAGGCCGGAACGGTGGACGAGCACGGCAACATTCCCGACGTCGACCGCGTGCTCCAGGTGGACGCACTCGGCGCCATCATCGGCGGCGGCGCTTCCGTCTCCTCCAACCAGATCTATGTCGAGGCCGGCGCCGGCATCGGCGAAGGCGCCCGCACCGGTATCGCCTCGGTGGTCACCGGCCTGCTGTTCCTGGTGGCCATGTTCTTCACCCCGCTGATCAACCTGGTGCCGTTCGAGGCAGTAGCCCCGGCGCTGGTAGTGGTGGGCTTCATGATGGTGTCCCAGGTGGGCAAGATCGACTGGCAGGACTGGGGCATCGCCATCCCGGCGTTCCTGACGTTCACCCTGATGCCGTTCACCTACTCCATCGCCAACGGCCTGGGCGCAGGCTTCATCGCGTACGTCCTGATCCGCACCGTCCAGGGACGGGTCAAGGACATCCACCCGCTGATGTGGGCCGTGGCCGCGGCGTTCGCACTGTTCTTCGCCATCGGGCCCATCGAGGCCGCACTGGGCATGTAGCTACACAGGGGTGTTCGGCGCGAGTCCCTCGTCGCCGGACACCGCCAGCGCCTTCCTTTCGCGCAGCCGGTCCAGCCGGTTCATGAGGGGCGAGGTGGTGGCGCCATGGATCACGATGGACAGCGCCACCACCAGCCCGATGAAGGACCAGAGCCAGTGTGCCTGGTCCGTGAAGTGGCCTTCGCCCAGCGCAAAGGCCAGGTAGTACAGCGACCCGATGCCGCGGATGCCAAAGAAGGAGAGCGCCACGCGTTCCCGCGGCCCGGTCTTGCCGCCCAGCAGGCCCAGCCAGCCGGCAAGCGGCCGGACCACCAGCAGGAATGCCAACGCCACCAGCACTTCCACCAGGCCAATCCCTTCAAGCAGCCCACGGGCGATTGCACCGCCGAGCAGGACCAGGATCACCACCGTCAGGAGCCGTTCCAGCTGCTCCACGTAGGAGTGCAGCACCCGGTGGTAGCCGTGGGTGCGTTCAGCTGCGCGGATGGTCACGGCGCAGACGAAGACCGCGATGAATCCGTAGCCCGCCACCATCTGCGTCAGCCCATAGGCCAGGAACGTCGCCGCCAGGGCCACGAACCCCTCGGAGTGGTTGGACAGCCTGAAGCTCTCCGCATGGGCGGAGAAGAAGACCCTTGCCAGCAGCTTGCCGGTGAGGAAGCCCACCAGCAGCCCGATGGCCAGCCGCCACAGCACGTCCAGCCCGAACCATTCGCCAAACCAGGCAGTTGGGCTTGCCCCGGCGACGCTGATGGCAATGGCCAGGTACACGAACGGGAAAGCCAGCCCGTCGTTCAGCCCGGCTTCCGAGGTGAGTCCGAACCGGACCTCATCCTCCTTGTCGGTATGGCCATCCTGGTCCGCGGGCTCGCCCACCTGGACTTCGGACGCGAGGACCGGGTCCGTGGGGGCGAGGCTGGCGGCCACCAGCAGGGCCGCGCCCAGCCCCAGGCCCAGGAACCACATGCCCAGCAGCGTCAACCCCAGGATGCACAACGGCATGGCGATGCCCAGGAGCCGCCACGTGGTGGACCAGCGCTTGCGTCCCACCGGCCGGTCCAGGGCCAGTCCGGCGCCCATCAGCGAAATGATCACGCAGACCTCCGCAAGGTGCATGACAAAATCGCCGTGCTCCACCGGGTTGGGGTCCGGCAGCGATGGAATCAGCGCGAACGCCCCCATCCCGGCACCAAGGAAAACCATGGGCATGGACAGCGGCATGTCGCGCAGCAGCTTGGGCAGGACCGCGGCGATGAAGACGGCGATGCCTGCCGCGGCAAAGAGGATGTCTGGGGCTTCGAACATGGGGAAGGCTCTCCAGCCTGGAATGGTTGCGTGGATCCGGAAGCGGACACGCCACGCTTCGATGGGGCGGACTGCTCTCACCATAACCCCTGCACCCGGCATATCCCCGGCGCAGTAAGAAGTCCGGGTACCTGGAAGCCGGGTCCTGGAGTTAGGGGGTTCTTGGATCCCGGACAGGACGACGGCGGCGTTGCTGGTTTTCGTGCCCCGCATGCGGTGAGCTTGAGTCATGTCCCTCCAGCTCCCCGCCGTCGATGTCCCGCCCCAGCCCTGGACCGGGAGGTTCGACGGCGACGGTCCCGGCCACCGCCGATGGTGGCAGGCAGTTGACGCGATGGACAGCACCACGGCGGGTGCGGGGGACGGGATGGGTAGGGCGGGTACGGGGGGTACGGCGACCGGCAGGCCCGTGGCCCTGCTGGGCTTCGCCAGCGACGAGGGCGTGCGCCGGAACAAGGGGCGCACCGGAGCGTCCGCCGCCCCCGCAGCCTTGCGGAAGGCGCTGGGCCCGCTCGCTTTCCACCTCGACCGGACGGTGGCTGACCTCGGCGACGTGGCGGTGCCGGGGGAAGACCTGGAAGCCGGGCAGGAACGGCTTGGCCGCGCAGTGGCGGCCCTGCTGGACGCCGGCCACCAGACCGTTGTCCTGGGCGGCGGCCACGAAACCGCCTACGCGAGCTACCTCGGCGTCAGCGCCTCGTCGGCGGTCCGCAACGGGCAGCGGCTTGGTGTCCTGAACCTTGACGCCCACTTCGACCTCCGCGACGAGCCGGTGCCCAGTTCCGGGACCCCGTTCCTGCAGATGGCCCATGCGGAAGCGGACGCCGGGCGGGAATTCCGCTACGCCGTCGTGGGCATCTCGGAGCCGAACAACACCCGGGTCCTGTTCGACACCGCCCGGACGCTGGGCGTTCGGTACGTGCTGGACGAGGACTGCGACGCAGAGAGGGTGCGGGACTTCGTGGACGCCTTCCTGGCGGACATCGACGTGCTGTACCTGACCATCGACCTGGATGTGCTGCCCGCGGCCGTGGCGCCCGGGGTGAGCGCGCCCGCGGCCTATGGCGTGCCGCTGCCTGTTATTGCCGCCGTGTGCCGGCAGGTGGCGCGGAGCGGGAAGCTCCTGCACCTGGACGTTGCGGAGCTGAACCCGGCCTTCGATATCGACGGCCGGACCGCCAAAACCGCAGCGCGGCTGGTGGACACGCTGCTGCGCTGAAAGACGCCGCAGCCCGGAATCAGGCTCCCTTCAGGACGTACCGGCGCTCCGGCCGTCCCACGCCGTACTTGAGCCGCACCTCAAGGGTGCCTTCGTCGTGCAGGTATTCCAGGTAGCGGCGGGCGCTGACGCGGGAAGTGCCCAGTTCCTGGGCCACTTCTGCGGCTGACACGTCACCGGCGGCAGCGTTCAATGCCGCCTCCACCAGCTTCAGGGTCTCGATGCTGCAGCCCTTGGGGAGCGGACGTTCGGCGCGGTCCAGGCCGAACACCCGGTTGACGTCCGACTGCTCGGCCACGTCCTTGGACGCGTCAAGGCCTTGGTAGGCATTGCGGTAGTGCTCCAGCCGCTCCTGCAGGTCCGTCTGCGAAAAAGGCTTGATCAGGTAATGGACAATGCCGCCCCGGAGCGCCTTCCGCACGGTCTCCACCTCCCGTGCGGCACTGATGACCAGCACGTCCAGCTCCGGTGCCACCGCTCGCAGGCGCTGCATCAGGTCAAGGCCGTTGATGTCCGGAAGGTGGATGTCCAGCAGCACCAGGTCCGGCTGGAGCCGTTCGGTTTCCGCCACGGCCTGGGCCCCGGTGTGTGCCGCACCCACCACGGCGAAGCCCGGCGTGCGCTGGATGAAGCCGGCATGCACCTTGGCCACCATGAAGTCGTCATCGACGATCAGGACCTTGATCATGGCTGGGTACTCCCTCGTTTCAGCACGGCGGTAAAGACAGCCCCATTATCGTTGGCCACCGCCAGGTCCCCGCCACTGCGGCGGCACACCACCCGGGACAGCGCCAGCCCGAAACCGCGGCTGCCGGCCGGGCCCGGTTCCTTGGTAGTGAAGCCCTGGCGGAAGATGTGGTCCGTGGAGCTGCCGGGAACGCCGGGACCATTGTCCCGCACCGTCACCACGACGCCTTTCCCTGCCTTGCCCTCCACCCGCACCGTGACGGCTCCCTGCGGAAGCCCGGTGACGGCGTCGAACGCGTTGTCCACCAGGTTCCCCACCACGGTGGTGAGGTCCCGGGACAACTCGTCATCAACGGGGTCCAGCACGGAGTCGGGGTGCAGCTGCAGGGCCACGCCCCGTTCGGTGGCGAGGCTGGACTTGGCGATCAGCAGGGCAGCGAGCGCGGGATCCTTGATCCGGCCGGTCACTTCGTCATTGAGCCGGGTCCGGTCCACGGTGGCACCGTTGACGAACTGGACCACGGAGTCGTACTCGCCGATCTGGATCAGGCCGGAAATGACGTGCAGCTGGTTGGCGAACTCGTGCGCCTGGGCCCGCAGGGTGTCCGTGGCAGTGCGGGTGGTGCCGAGTTCCTGCTCCAGTTCGGAGAGTTCCGTGCGGTCGCGAAGGGTTGTGACCGAGCCGATGACCCGGCCGCGGGACTGGATGGGCACCCGGTTCATCACCACCAGCCGGTCCCCCACCAGCACCAGCTGGTCCGGCCCGGGCTGGTCCCGGGTGAGGACTTCCTTGAGGGCGGGTTCGACGGCGAGGCCCGCCAC
Organism: Arthrobacter sp. NicSoilB11; assembly: GCF_019977375.1. NCBI lineage: Bacteria > Bacillati > Actinomycetota > Actinomycetes > Micrococcales > Micrococcaceae > Arthrobacter > Arthrobacter sp. NicSoilB11. The sequence goes on along the minus strand of NZ_AP024657.1, from coordinate 533,774 downwards.
GCGTTTGCCCACGCAGTCGGGCGGGAGTCCGAGCAGGGCGCGGGCGCTGTGGTTGGCCACCGTGATCCGATCGTGCAGGTCCAGCGCAACCACACCCTCCTTGAGGCCGTGCAGCATGGCTTCGCGGTTCTCCACCAGGCTGGTGATTTCGCTGGGTTCCATGCCGAGAGTCTGCCGTTTGACCCGCCGCGAGAGCAGCAAGGAGCCGGCAATGCCCAGGACGCTGGCGACGCCCAGGTACGTGAGGAGGTTGGGGACGGCGTCGCCCAGCCGCTCGAGCACGGTGGGATAGTTGCGGCTGATGGAGGCGATCCCGATCATGCGGCCGGTATCGTCCAGGACCGGGACGTGGGCGGAGAGGAGCGGGGCCGGCGTGCCGCCCACCACTCCGGTCCAGGCCCTGCCTTCCATCACCCGGCTGGCGCCGAGCTCCAGCGGCTCGCCCAGCAGGCTGGGGTCCGAGGACGCCACCACGGTGCGGTCCAGTTTCGCGAGCGCGACCCGGGAGGAGCCCGAGACGATCCGGACGGATTCCGCCACCGACGGCAAGACGGCCCCGCCGCGCGGTTCGGCGTCCGGGAGGAGTTCGCGCACCACGGGGTTGCCGCCCAGGGCTTCCGCGGCCGACAGGGCACGCCTGCCTTCGATCCGTTCGAAGGCGGCCGCGGACTGGGCCAGGGAGATGGCCACCACGCCCACCAGGACGGCCAGGACAATGAGCAACTGCAGCAGAAGGTACTGCCCCGCGAGGGACATTCCTCGTCGTCGAGTCACAATGGTCTTCCTGGAGTTGCTGGTTGGGCCGGGAGTTGTCCGGCGGGTTTGGCTGGCCCCTTATGCGCGCAGCAGCGCGGGCCCAGGGCCGGGGTTGGTACCGGGAACTATATCCCAAAGCCCGCGGCCGGGCCGTTGTGGGGGTTTGGAAACGTGAACGCAATGAACACAACTTTCTCTGCGTACACAAGAGTGATCGGCGTCACGGCCGCCCCTAGCATCGGAACCACAAGGCATCGGAACCGCAAGGCAGCCGATGCCGGTCAGATTTGTTCGAGAGAAGAGGAACACATGCGCCAGATCCGCGCATTGCGAATTGCCGCCGTTGCCGCCGGCATCGCCCTGATGGCCACCGGTTGCGGTGCCACCAGCAAGAGCTCCACCGGTTCGGAAAGCTCCGGCGCCGCCGCCGGACCCATCACCGGCCTGCAGATCATGGTCCCCAACACCCCCGGCGGCGGTTACGACACCACCGCCCGCGCCGCCGCGAAGGTCCTCGACGACGAGAAGATCTCCACCAACACCGAGGTCTTCAACCTCGCAGGGGCCGGCGGCACGGTGGGCCTGGCCCGCGTGGTCAACGAGAAGGGCAACGGCGATCTTGCCATGCTCATGGGCCTGGGCGTTGTCGGCGCCAGCTACACCAACAAGTCCGAGTCCAAGCTGACCGACACCACCCCGCTGGCCCGGCTGATCGAAGAGCCCGGCGCCATCATGGTCAGCAAGGACTCCCCGTACAAGACCATCGATGACCTGGTGAAGGCCTGGAAAGCCGATCCCGGTTCCATCGCCGTGGGCGGCGGCTCCTCCCCCGGCGGCCCGGACCACCTGCTGCCCATGCAGCTGGCCGGGGCCGTGGGCATCGACGCCACCAAGGTCAACTACGTTGCCTACGACGGCGGCGGCGACCTCCTGCCCGCAATCCTGGGCAACAAGCTGGGCTTCGCCGCTTCCGGCGCCGGCGAGTACCTGAAGCAGATCGAATCCGGCGAGGTCCGGGTCCTGGCCACCAGCGGCGAGAAGCGCCTGGACGGCGTGGACGCACCCACGCTCAAGGAATCCAACATCGACCTGGTGTTCACCAACTGGCGCGGCGTCGTGGCCCCTCCGGGAATCAGCGACAAGGACAAGGCATCCCTGATCGCAGCCCTGGAAAAGATGCACGGCACGGCCGGCTGGAAGGAAGCGCTGAAGACCCACAGCTGGACCGATGCCTTCATCACCGGTGACCAGTTCAAGACCTTCCTCACCGAGCAGGACAAGCGGGTGGCGGACGTCCTCACCAAGCTTGGGTTGGCGTGACCTCCCTGACCACAGGCCTCAAAGGCCGCTCCGAGCTGGGAGTTGCACTCCTGCTCGGGGCGGCCGGCGTCCTGGTCTTCCTGGATGCCAACGGCCTGGTAACCCCGTATTCGAAGTCCGACCCGGTGGGTCCCAAAACCGTTCCGTTCATCGTGGCCGGAATGCTGGTGGTCTGCGCCGTGCTGCTGGCCGTCAACGTCCTGCGCGGCGGCAAGGGCGAGGCTGAGGGCGGCGAGGACGTCGACCTCACGCACCCCGCCGACTGGAAGACCGTCCTGCCGCTGGCCGGCGCCTTCATCCTGAACATCCTGCTGATCGACTGGGCCGGCTGGGTGATCTCCGGAACCGTCCTGTTCTGGGGCAGCGTCCTGGCCCTCGGCAGCCGCCGCTACGTCCGGGACGGCGCGATCTCCGTGGCCCTGTCCCTGTTGACCTTCTACGGCTTCTACCTCGGCCTGGGCATCGCGCTGCCGGCCGGCCTCCTGGAAGGAATCCTCTAAATGGACGTCTGGTCCTCCCTGATGGACGGCTTCGCCACCGCCCTGACCCCCATGAATTTCCTGTACGCCGTCATCGGCGTCGTCCTGGGCACCGCCGTCGGTGTCCTCCCCGGCCTGGGCCCGGCCATGACCGTTGCCCTGCTGCTCCCCGTCACCTATGCCCTGGAACCCACCAGCGCCTTCATCATGTTCGCCGGCATCTACTACGGCGGCATGTACGGCGGTTCCACCACCTCGATCCTCCTCAACACTCCCGGCGAATCGTCCTCCGTGGTCACCGCCATCGAGGGCAACAAGATGGCCAAGGCGGGCAGGGCGGCGCAGGCGCTTGCGACGGCGGCCATCGGCTCGTTCGTCGCCGGCACCATCGGCACGGCGCTGCTGGCCGTCTGCGCGCCGATCGTGGTGAAGTTCGCAGTGAGCCTTGGTGCACCCAGCTACTTCGCCATCATGGTCTTGGCGCTGTTGGCGGTCACGGCCGTACTCGGTTCGTCGCGCTTGCGCGGCTTTGCTTCCCTGGGCCTGGGCCTGGCCATTGGTCTTGTGGGCATGGACTCCGTGACCGGCCAGCGCCGCCTCACCTTCGGCCAGCCGCTCCTGGCGGACGGCCTGGACATCGTGGTGGTGGCCGTGGCCATCTTCGCCGTGGGAGAGGCCCTCTGGGTGGCCGCGCACCTGCGCCGTACCCCCCTGCATGCCATTCCCGTGGGCCAGCCCTGGATGGGCAAGTCCGACTGGAAGCGCTCCTGGAAGCCCTGGCTGCGGGGGACCGCCTTTGGCTTCCCGTTCGGCGCACTGCCGGCAGGCGGCGCCGAGATCCCAACCTTCCTCTCCTATGTCACGGAAAAGCGCCTCAGCAAACACCCCGAAGAGTTCGGCAAGGGTGCCATCGAGGGCGTTGCCGGTCCGGAAGCAGCCAACAACGCGGCGGCCGCCGGCACCCTGACCCCCATGCTGGCACTGGGCCTGCCCACCAACGCCACCGCCGCCGTCATGCTCGCCGCCTTCACCAGCTACGGCATCCAGCCGGGCCCGCAGCTTTTCGAAAGCCAAGGGCCCCTTGTGTGGGCGCTGATCGCCAGCCTCTTCATTGGCAACCTGCTGCTCCTGCTGATTAACCTCCCGCTGGCACCGATGTGGGCGAAACTCCTGCAGCTGCCCCGCCCCTACCTGTATGCCGGCATCCTGTTCTTCGCCACGCTGGGCGCCTACTCGGTGAACCTGCAGGCGTTCGACCTGGTGATCCTGCTGGTCCTGGGCGCACTGGGCTTCATGATGCGGCGCTTCGGGCTTCCCGTCCTGCCGCTGATCCTCGGCGTGATCCTGGGTCCGCGGATCGAAGGGCAGCTCCGCAAGACCCTGCAGCTGAGCGCGGGTGACCCGGCAGGGCTCTTCAGCGAGCCGATCGCCGTCGGGATCTATGTCATCATTGGCCTCATCCTGCTCTGGCCCTTTGCCTACAAGCTGTACCGGCGCAGCCGTCCGGACCGCAGGCCGCTGGTTCCCGCCAATTCGGGCGCAGCTGACTACAGCGACTGAGCAGGCCCGCCCCGTCGCCAGATCCCACTACCCGCATCGAGCAGAAAAGGAGACTCCATGACCGTCGTTGTGGGATACGTCCCCACCCCCGAGGGCGAAGCCGCCCTCACCCAGGCCATCACCGAGGCCAGGAAGAGCAACAGCACCCTGGTGCTGATCAACTCCTCAAAGGGCGAAGCACCGGTGGACAACCGCTTTGCGCAGGACGGCGACATCCAGGACATCGAGAAGCGGCTGGCCGGCCAGGGCATCGAGTACCTGATCAAGCGGCCCGTCCGCGGCCATGATGCCGCGGCCGAGGTGCTGGACGCCGCGGAGGAGCACAACGCCGAACTGATCGTGATCGGCCTGCGCCGCCGCACCCCGGTGGGCAAGCTGATCATGGGCAGCACATCCCAGCGCATCCTGCTGGAGGCGGACTGCCCGGTCCTGGCGGTAAAAGCGGGCCAGTAACCCTAGGCTCTGACGGCCGCCCGTGCCCGGAACAACTCCTGGCGCTGGCGGCCCAGGCCGTCCACCTCTACCTCCACCACGTCGCCCGGCTGGAGGTAGGGGAAACGGCCGCTGAGGGCCACACCCTGCGGCGTCCCGGTCAGGATCACGTCACCCGGTTCAAGCCGCATGTACTGGCTGCAGTGGTGGACCAGTGTGGGCGCATCAAAGATGAGCTCCGCCGACGACGAATCCTGGCGCGGCTCACCATTCACCCAACTGCGCAGCCGCAGGTTGCCGCCGTCGATCTCCCCCGCCGGAACCAGCCAGGGGCCCAGGGGCGTGGACCCGGGAAGGGATTTCCCCTTGGTCCATTGCCCCGCCGCTCCCGGCAACTGGTATTCCCGCTCGGAGAAGTCGTTGGCGGTCACATAGCCGGCAATGCACTTGGACGCCTCTTCGACGGACCCGAGGTAGCTGGCTTCGCTGCCGATCACGATGCCCAGTTCCACTTCCCAGTCATATTGGGTGGAGTGCGGCGGAAGCGGGGCGGGGTCGCAGGGTCCGGTGACGGTGTTGCTGGGCTTGAGGAAGACGACGGGAACCGTTGGCGGTTCGGCACCCGATTCGGCGGCATGGGCGGCGTAGTTCATCCCGATGCCCACCACCGAACCGGGCCGGGCCACGGGGGAACCAACCCGAAGCGCAGCGGCGCCCGCCAAAACCGGCAGTTCCCCGGCCTCCAGTGCATCCCGCACCCTGTCCAGTCCGCCCCCGGCAAGGAACTCCCCGTCCACGTCGGCGGTAAGGGGCAACAGGCTGAAATACCGGTCGATGCCGTCCGCCGGGGAAACCAGGACCGCAGGCTGCTCGCTGCCGCTTTCGCCCAGGCGCATGATCTTCATACCGAATTCTCCTCAAGCCGTATCGATCGGGTGCTTCCAGGGCCCCCGGGCCCCGAGATCCATGGTCGTTGATTCGCTGCGATCCCGCGAACGGACGCCATTGTGACTGCACATCCAGCGCCCGAAAGGACAGTCATCTGACATCTAACCGGAGCAGTCGGTAGAATGGTTGAGCCATCTTGGCACGAAACACAGAAAGTGCAGTACATGACTACAGCCACATTGGAGCGGATCCCCACCGCCGCCAAGCCCACCGAAGGACCTGCTTTGCGGTCCATCAGCCTGGAGTTCTCCAGCGCCAGCGAGGTCCACGCAGGACTGGAAGAGGCGGTGGCCGAACTGATTGGGGTGGCAGCGAAGGATGCCGAGTGCGGCATCCGCGTCACCAGGCTGCACCCGGGAAGCTACACGGTAGCCCTGGACGCATCAGTACCTTTCGGCGAAACGTACGAGTCCTTCGCGGTCTGACCACGCCTACAAAAAATCCCCGCACGCCATACGGCAGTGCGGGGATTTTTTATTGCTGCTTGCGGGACTGCTAGCCGCGGCGGACCTCCACGCCGTCGGACTTCAGGAAAAGCTGCTTCTCCGCGGGGCCTGACGGACCGGCCGGAACCAGCCAAAGGACGTTGCCGCTTTGGGACACCTCTTCCACCTCCCCGGCTGCCACCACATGCGCATGCTTGATGATCTCGACGCGGTCCCCGGCCTTGAGGGCCTTCCAGTTGGATACCGCGGCGGAATGGGCATTGCGCCTGGACAGGACTGCCCCACGTGCTTTCATTTGAACTTCTACCCCTTTGTATCGTTCTGCTGCCACAGCTTCTTTGATGTGACTTTCACTACATCTTCAGTTCTACTACACTCCCGGCGCCACGGTGGGCCGTGGCGCCGGAAATTCCACCTTTCGGACGGACGGTCAGTAGGCGCTGAAGATTCTTCGGTATCAGGCGAGCGGCCCGACGGCGGATTCGGCTGCCCGGAGCACGTCACCTGAGGCGACCAGGCGGTCAGCCGCTTCCAGTTCCGGCGACAGGAACCGGTCCGTCCCCGGCCCCTCCACCACCCCGCGGAGCGCGGCCACGACAGCGGTACCCGCGGGCCCCGGCGTCAGGACCCCGCCCGAGAGCTGCGAGCGGATGTCCAGCGCCCGCGCCGAGGTCACCAGTTCGATGGCCAGGACGCGGCGGAGGTTTTCCACCGCCTTGCGCAGCTTGCGTGCCGCATGCCAGCCCATGGAGACATGGTCCTCCTGCATGGCGGAGCTCGGAATCGAGTCCACGGAGGCCGGAACGGCAAGCCGCTTGTTGTCCGAAACCAGGCCGGCCTGGGTGTACTGGGCGATCATCAGCCCGGAGTCCACGCCGGGGTCAGCGGCGAGGAAGGCGGGCAGGCCATGCGACCGGGCAGGATCCAGCATGCGGTCGGTCCGGCGTTCAGCGATGGAGCTGAGGTCGGCGACGGCGATGGCCAGGTAGTCCAGGACGTATGCCACAGGCGCGCCGTGGAAGTTGCCGTTGGAGCTCACACGCCCGTCGGGAAGGACCACGGGGTTGTCGATGGCTGCCGCCAGCTCCCGGGTGGCCACCAATTCGGCGTGGTCAACGGTGTCCCGGACGGCACCGGCAACCTGGGGGGCGCAGCGCAGCGAGTAGGCGTCCTGCACCCGGGAGTCCCCCACCCGGTGCGACGCCACGATGGGAGAGTCCGACAGCACGCGGAGCATGTTGTCCGCGCTTGCCGCCTGGCCCGGGTGGGGCCGCAGCGCGGCGTGCAGTTCGGGCAGGAATACCTGGTCGGTGCCCAGCAGCGCCTCGACGCTGAGGGCGGCGGTGATGTCCGCCGTCGACAGCAATTGGCGAAGATCGGCGATGGCCATCAGGAGCATGCCCAGCATGCCCTCGGTGCCGTTGACCAGGGCCAGGCCCTCCTTTTCGGCGAGGGTGACGGGCTCGATGCCGTGTTCTGCCAGCAGCTCAGCGACAGGCCGCTCTCCCCGCCCGCCGTAAGTCACGCCGTCGGGCCCTTCCGCTTCCCCTTCGCCCATCAGGACCAGGGCGCAGTGGGACAGTGGCGCCAGGTCACCGGAGCAGCCCAGCGAGCCGAACTCGCGGACCACGGGGGTGATGCCGGCGTTGAGGACGTCCACCATGGTCTGCAGGACCACGGGGCGGACGCCGGTGCGGCCGGAGGCGAGGGTCTTGGCGCGCAGGAACATGATGCCGCGGACCACTTCCCGCTCCACGGCCGGCCCCATGCCCGCAGCGTGGCTCCGGATGAGGGACTTCTGCAGCTGGGTGCGCAGTTCATTCGGGATGTGGCGGTTGGCCAGGGCACCGAACCCGGTGGAGATGCCGTAGGCGGGGACGTCGCTGGCGGCGAGGTCATCGATGTGGGCGCGCACCTTGGCGACGGTTTCCAGGGCGTCCGGCGCGATGGTCACCTTCGCGCCGTGGCGTGCGACGGCGAGCAGATCCCCGGGCGTGACGCCGACGGACCCGAGGGTGACGGTCAGCGGTTCGTGTGTCGTAACAGTCATTTTCTACTTGCCTTCATTCATGGGGATGCGGACGCCGCGTTCCCTGGCGACGTCGAGGGCGCGTTCGTAGCCGGCGTCGGCGTGGCGGATGACGCCCATGCCGGGGTCGTTGGTGAGGAGGCGCTCGAGTTTCTGCGCGGCGAGGTCGGTGCCGTCGGCGACGGAAACCTGCCCGGCGTGGATGGAGCGGCCGATGCCCACACCGCCGCCGTGGTGCAGGGACACCCAGGTGGCGCCGGAGGCAGTGTTGAGCAGGGCGTTCAGCATTGGCCAGTCGGCGATGGCATCGGAGCCGTCCGCCATGGCCTCCGTTTCGCGGTACGGGGAGGCGACGGAGCCCGAATCCAGGTGGTCGCGCCCGATCACGATGGGAGCCTTGACCTTGCCGTCCTTGACGAGCTGGTTGAAGAGCAGGCCGGCCTTGGCGCGTTCACCGTAGCCGAGCCAGCAGATGCGCGCCGGCAGGCCCTCGAACTCGACCCGTTCCTGGGCGGCGTCAATCCAGCGGTGCAGGTGCTTGTTCTCCGGGAAGAGCTCCTTGATGGCTTCGTCCGTCACCCGGATGTCTTCCGGGTCACCGGACAGGGCGACCCAGCGGAACGGGCCAAGCCCTTCGCAGAACAGGGGCCGGATGTAGGCGGGGACGAAGCCGGGGAACTCGAAGGCCCGGGCGTAACCACCCTTGCGGGCTTCGTCGCGGATGGAGTTGCCGTAGTCGAACACCTCGGCGCCGGCGTCCTGGAATTCCACCATGGCCTGGACGTGCCGGGCCATGGATGCCTGGGCCTTCTTGGTGAACCCTTCAGGATCAGCCTCTGCCTCGCGGTGCCACTCGTCCACGGAAATGCCTTCGGGCAGGTAGGACAGGGGATCGTGGGCGGAGGTCTGGTCGGTGACGATGTCCACGGTGAGTTCGCCGGCCTTGTGGCGGCGCAGGATCTCGGGGAAGACTTCGGCGGCGTTGCCCACGTAGCCCACGGACCAGCCGCGGCGTTCCTCCTTGGCCTTGAGCACCTTGGCGATGGCGGCGTCGAGGTCGGTTTCCACCTCGTCCAGGTAGCGTTTGCCGGCCCGCCTGCGCAGGCGGGTTTCGTCGACGTCGACAATCAGGCAGGCGCCCTCGTTCAGGGTGACGGCGAGCGGCTGGGCGCCGCCCATGCCGCCGCAGCCGCCGGTGAGGGTCAGCGTGCCGGCGAGCGTGCCGTTTTCGTCCCCTGTGAGTTTGCGGGCGATCGCGGCAAAGGTCTCGAAGGTGCCCTGCAGGATGCCCTGGGTGCCGATGTAGATCCATGAACCGGCCGTCATCTGGCCGTACATCATGAGGCCCTCGGCCTCGAGCCGGCGGAATTCGGGCCAGGTTGCCCAGTCGCCGACGAGGTTGGAGTTGGCCAGCAGCACGCGCGGGGCCCACTCGTTGGTACGGAAGACGCCCACCGGCTTTCCGGACTGGACCAGCAGGGTCTCGTCCTTTTCCATGGTCTCCAGGGTGCGGGTGATGGCATCGAACGCTGCCCAGGAGCGGACGGCGCGGCCAGTGCCGCCGTAGACCACCAGGTCGTCCGGGCGCTCGGCGACCTCGGGATCCAGGTTGTTCATCAGCATGCGCAGCGGCGCTTCGGTCTGCCAGGACTTGGCGGTGAGCTCGGTGCCGCGGGCTGCTTTGACCGGGCGGGCCCCGGTGGTGAAATCGGCGGGTGCCATGATGGGCTCCTTTTCTTAGTGTCTGAGGTTTCGAAGAAGTTCTGTATCAACTAAAGCCCTTTGAGGACGGGCTTCACAGCGGTTTTAGCGGGGTGCTGTCCGGTATTTCAGACCAGCGCCGTCAGTTGTTTGGCTGCGCTCATTTGACCGGGCGGCCGTGGATGCGGACCGAGAGTTCGTCGGCTACTTTCTGCACCCGGGCCGCCAGTACCGGCCACTCGTCAGCAGGCAGTTTGTCCTCCAGGAAGGTGACCGCGACGGCCGCGGTAGGCCACCCCAAATGGTCGGTGACCGCGGCGGCAATGGAGCCGAAGCCAGGGGTCACCTCGCCGTGTTCGGTGGCGTAGCCCCGCTGGCGGACCTGGTCCAGGTGCGAGGACAGGGCGGAGTACTTCATGATGGCCCCCTCCACCTCGTGCCGCGCAGTGAAGGCAGCAGCGTTGGGGTACAGGGCGCGCACCTGGGATTTGGGCAGGGCGGCAAGGATGGCCCGGCCGCTGGCAGTGAGGTGGCTGGGAAGCCTGACACCGACGTCGGTGACCAGGGACGGGCGGTTCTTGGCCCGCTCCTCCACGATGTACAGGACGTCGCGGCCGTGCAGGACGGCGAGGTGGGCGCTCTCGCCAATCGCGTCCACCAGCGAGGCAAGCAGTGGGCGGCCCAACCGGGACAGCGGCTCCTGGCGCGAGTACGCGGAGCTGAGCTCGAAAGCGCTGATGCCCAGCCCGTAGCGCTGTTCCTCGTGCAAATGGAGGACGAAGCCATTGGCCTCCATCACCCCCAGCAGGTGGTAGACGCTGGAGCGGGGCAGGTCCAGGCTGGACGCGATCTGCGACGCCGCCATGGGGCCACGCCGCGAAGCCAACAGCTTGAGGATGCGCAGGGTGTTTTCTGCGGCAGGAACTTTTGACGTTGCCTTGACGGATGCCCGGGGCGCCTGGTTCCCGGCGCCCCCTGTTTCGGCGCTTAGTGCAGTGCTCATCGGCTGGAAGGGTCTTTCTGGCTAGCTCTGTCCGGTATCCCGTACTTAAGCTTGCGCCCCTTGAGGTGGCACTGGAACCCCGTTCGGACTCACCGTGTCTGGAATACCGGACATTCGCTCCGTCGTACGCCTTATCGACACGCATATCCCTTTTCGCGCCCTGAATATCCGGCGCGAAAAGGAAGATGCGCAGCGCCAAATGATATCCGCAGCGAAAGAGCGCCGCGAACAGTCTGAAATGAAAGACAGCAACCCGCCGTGAGCCTCATCACGGTGCCTGCGAAAATGGTCTGCTGGTTAGCGGCTCCCCTCCCAATGACGAGAAGGTATTTGCATGCAACCAGCTCCAACCCCAACCCGGACCGAAACCGCGGCGGAAACGCACAAGCCAACTGCCGGCGTGGGGCATGTCCTCAACCGCGGGCTGAACGTCCGGCACATCCGCTTCATGGCGCTGGGCTCGGCGATCGGCACCGGCCTCTTCTATGGCTCAGCCTCCGCCATCCAGAAAGCCGGGCCGGCAGTTCTGCTGGCCTACATCATCGGCGGCGCAGCCGTGTTCATGGTGATGCGCGCCTTGGGCGAAATGGCCGTGCGGCACCCGGTATCGGGTTCCTTCAGCCAGTACGCGAGCCGGTACCTCGGCCCCCTCGCCGGCTTCGTGACCGGCTGGACGTACGTTTTCGAGATGGCCATCGTGGCGATCGCCGACGTCACGGCCTTCAGCATCTATATGGGCTTCTGGTTCCCGCAGGTGGACCGCTGGATCTGGATCCTGGCCGTCATCTGCTTCCTCGCCGCGCTGAACCTGCTCAGCGTTAAGGTCTTCGGCGAACTTGAGTTCTGGTTCTCGCTGATCAAGGTGGCGGCCATCATCGCCATGATCGCGGGCGGTGCTGCACTGATCGTGTTCGGCTTCCAGGGCGACGGCACTGCCGTGGCTCCGGGACTGGGCAACCTCGTTGACCATGGCGGATTGTTCCCCAACGGCTTCGAAGGCCTCCTGGCATCGTTCGCCGTGGTGATGTTCGCGTTCGGCGGCATCGAGACCCTGGGCATCACGGCCGGCGAGGCGGCTGACCCCAAAAAGGTCATCCCAAAGGCCGTGAACACTGTGCCCGTGCGCGTGCTGCTGTTCTACGTCCTCACGCTCGGAGTCCTGATGAGCCTCTTCCCGTGGGACCAGGTGGGCACCAGTGGCAGCCCGTTCGTGCAGATCTTCAGCGGCCTGGGCATCCCGGCAGCACCGCACATCCTGAACGCCGTGGTGATCACGGCCGCGCTTTCAGCCATCAACAGCGATATCTTCGGCGCCGGACGCATCCTCTTCGGGCTTTCCAGCCAGGGCCACGCGCCGGCCGCCTTCGGCAAGGTCTCCCGGCACGGCGTCCCGTGGATGACCGTGGTCATGATGGCGGGAATCCTCCTGGTGGGAGTGGTCCTCAATGCCGTTATTCCTGAGGACGTGTTCCTGGTGATTGCCTCGATTGCCACCTTCGCCACCGTTTGGGTCTGGGTGATGATCCTCGCGTCCCATGTTGCAATGAAGCGGGAAATCGCCCGCGGGGGCCTGCCGGCGTCGGAATTCCCGTCGCCGTGGTGGCCCGCCGCCTCCGTCCTGACCATCGCTTTCATGGTGCTGGTGATCGCCATCCTGGGCGCGTTCGAGGACACCCGGATCGCCCTGTACGTGGGCGCGGCATGGCTGGGACTGCTGGTGATGGCCTACCGCCTGTGGATCAAGGGTGACGGCCGACGCCGGGCCCACCTTGAGGACGAGACCTCGCCGCTGCCGGTGGTCGGGGCAGGCACGGGCAGCTAAGCCGGAAACAGCCGGCTGCGGACGCCCGTACCGGAGCTACAATCAGCCATGGTTCCAATGTCCAACCTGGTGGCATTCGCCCTGGCGTCCGTAATCCTGATCGCCGTCCCGGGCCCCAGCGTGCTGTTCGTCATTGGACGTTCCCTCGCGCTGGGGTGGCGCGGCGGCGTCCTCACCGTCCTGGGAAATGCCACGGGCCAGTTGGTCCAGGTCATCGCCGTGGCCCTTGGCGTGGGTGTGGTGGTGGCCGAGTCCGTGCTTCTTTTCAGCATCGTGAAGCTGGCAGGTGCCGCTTACCTGGTTTTCCTGGGGATCCGGACCATTGTCCGCCGGGGGCACGGTTCCCGGCGGCTTGCGCCGCCGCCGGCCTCCACTCCGTGGACGTTGGTGCGCCAGGGGGCGGTGGTGGGCGCCACGAACCCGAAGTCGGTGGTGTTCTTCGTGGCGATCCTGCCCCAGTTCGTGGACTACCCTGCCGGCAACATTCCGTTCCAGCTTGCACTGCTGGGTGCTGTCTTCCTGCTGATCGCGTTGGTCTCGGACAGCGTGTGGGCGATCGCGGCGGGGTGGGCGCGGCTGTGGTTCGTCCGCTCACCGCGGCGCGTCCCCGCGGTGGAGGCGGTCGGCGGGGCAATGATGATCGGCCTCGGCGGAACGCTGGCCCTAACCGGATCCAAAACCTAGGACTGCACCTGCCCTGGCAGCAGTACTGAAGCAAGAAGTGCCCGGTCCCCGAACGGACCGGGCACTTCCATGTTCTGCTCTGTAAGACCGGCGCCTGTCAGGCCACTGCCCTGTCAGCCCACTGCCCCGTCAGGCCTGCGCTCCCCTAGCCCGCAGCAGCGGCGGCCCGTACCGCCTGGCCGAGGGACGTCGTCGGGCGCCCGATCAGCCTGCGCAGGTCGCCGGTGCTGACCAGGAGATCGCCGCGCGCAATGCCCAGGTCCGAATCAGCCAGGATCCCGGCAAAAGCCTCGGGAACACCCACACCGGTGAGCAGGCCAACGTAATCCTCGGTGGGCAGGTTGTTGTAGCGGACGGGTTTTCCGGTGGCTGCGGTGATCTCGGACGCCAGGTCCGCCATGCTGAAGGCCTCGTCGCCGCCCAGCTCGTAGACCTTGCCGGCCTGGCCATCGGCCACCAGGACCGCTGCTGCGGCGTGGGCGTAGTCGGCCCGTGCGGCCCCGCTGACCTTGCCCGCTCCGGCACTGCCCGCGTGCGCTCCCTGGGCCAGGGTGCCCGGCAGCTGTTCCGTGTAGTTCTCCAGGTACCAGCCGTTGCGCAGCAGGACGAAGGGGACGCCGGATTCGCGCAGCAGCGCCTCCGTGGCCTTGTGCTCATCCGCCAGCAGCATGCCCGTGGTGTCCGCATTGGCGATGCTGGTGTAGGCCAGCAGCTCCACGCCTTCGGCCTTTGCGGCGTTGATCACGGTGCGGTGCTGTTCCACCCGCCGGCCCACTTCGCTGCCGGAAATCAGCAGCACCCGCCGGGCGCCCTTGAGTGCTTCGGCCACGGAACCAGGGTCGGCATAGTCCATGTGCTGCACGCGTACCCCGCGCGCGGAAAGGTCTGCGAGCTTCTCCACCGACCGGCCGGCGGCCACGATATCCGCGGCGGGTACGCCCCTCTCCAGGAGGGCTTCAAGAACGTGGCGGCCCAACTGTCCGGTGGCGCCTGTAACAACAATGCTCACGGTGGTTCCTTTCGGGGGTTTTTCTCTGTCAGAGGGCACAACCATGGCCAGTCGGCAGAACTTCCCAACAGAGAGTACGCACTTTGAAGTAAGGTACTAACCCAAGAGTTAGGTACCAGGCTTTGGGTAAGCTGAAGGCATGGAAACAGCACCTCACGCGTCGCCCCTCCCGCAGGCCTTTGCCGACGGCGTGTTCCCCGCCGGGTGCCCCAGCCGGACCCTGCTGGACCACATCACCAGCAAATGGGGAGTCCTGATCCTGCTTTCCCTGTCCGAGGGTGAGCAGCGCTGGAGTGAATTGCGGCGGCGGGCCGAGGGAATCAGCGAGAAGATGCTGGCCCAGACATTGAAGACCCTGGAGCGTGATGGCCTGGTCAGCAGGAACGCCCAGCCGGTCATTCCGCCCCGCGTGGATTACAGCCTCACGGAGCGGGGCTACGAATTGAGCGCTCTCCTGGTGCCTTTGGTTGCGTGGGCATTCGACAACGCCGAGGACATCATCAACGGAGCCGGCCTGGGCAGGTAATGCCCCCCTCAGAACTTGAGTACCTGTTACTGATGTTGCTGATGTGATTAGCGCCTAGCGTGGGCGTACGGTGGCGGCCGGAATGGGAGGACCATCCTCCGCTGGGAGCGTTCGGCCAACCAGCACCGTTAGCGGGCGGCAGGCTGCCGCCTGGAGGAGTTGGTCACATGGCCAGGGACGACTACGCACAGGATTTTTCCCGCCTGGGCCAGCCCGTCAGCGTGGGTGAAGCGCTGGGACAGGTCCTGGGACTGATGCTGGAGGCCTTCAGTCCGCGGTCCCCTTACCGGGTGGGTGACACCGTCATAGGCGACGACCCCTTCAGCGGCAGGCGCGAAGGGGTCGTCGTGTGGCGGGACCGGCGTTCGGTGGGGGTGAAGACGACCTACGGCGTCTTCTTCTTCGACCACCGGCTGGTCAAACCCCTGGAATAGGAGGCGCGGGGCCGGACGGGTGCTACCGCGCGGACCAGCCCCCATCCATGGTGTAGCTGGCGCCGGTGACCATTCCGGCGTCCGCGGAAGCCAGCCAGGCCACCAGGGACGCCACTTCTTCCGGCTCCACCAGGCGCTTGATGGCCGCCTCGGTGAGCATCACCTTGGCCAGGACCTCGGATTCGGGGATGCCGTGAACCTTGGCCTGGTCGGCGATCTGCGACTCCACCAGGGGCGTGCGCACGTAGCCGGGGTTGATGCAGTTGGACGTGACCCCGTGAGCCCCGCCTTCCAGCGCCGTCACCTTGCTCAGCCCTTCCAGGCCATGCTTGGCGGAAACGTAGGCGCTCTTGAACGGGGAGGCCCGGATCCCGTGCACCGACGAGAGGTTGATGATGCGGCCGAAGTTGTTCGCGTACATGTGTGGCAGCGCCGCCCGGATCAGCAGGAAGGGCGCCTCCAGCATGAGGGTGATGAGCCGGCGGAAATCTGCCGGCTCAAAGTCCTCGATGGGGCTGATGCGCTGGATACCGGCATTGTTCACCAGGATGTCGCAGTCCAGGCTGAGGGTGGCCAGGGCGTCAACGTCCAGCAGGTCCACGCCCCACGCGGTGCCGCCCACCTCATCGGCGAGCGTCGCCGCCGCGGCGGCGTCGACGTCGGCCACCACCACTTTCGCTCCCCGCGCGGCAAGTGCGCGCACGCACGCCGCCCCGATTCCGCTGGCACCGCCGGTGACCAGCGCCTTGCGTCCATTCAACGTGTCCTCCATTGCAGTTCTCCTTTTGTGCGCCTACGCAGTCCAGCGGGTTCCATCGGTCCAATGGTGGCCAGGTCAGCCATGCGTGGGGCTGAGCAGTCCCTCGCGGGCGGCGTCTTCCTTGTCCACGTCTTCCAGGGCAATGCCCTTGGTTTCCTTCAGGCTCAGGACGGCCACGGTTGTGATGGCGCAGGCCACCACCAGGTAGATGGCGGTGGGCACCCATGAGCCGGTGTCCTTGAGCCACTGGGTGGCCAGCAGCGGCGCCAGGGAGCCGGCGAAGATGGACGTGACCTGGGAACCCAGGGAGGCTCCGGAGTACCGCATGCGGGTGGGGAACATCTCGGCCATGATGGCCGGCTGGCCGGCGTACATAAGGCCGTGCAGGCACAGTCCGATGGTCACGGCAAGGACAATCACCACGGCGTTCCGGGTGTCGAACATGGGGAAGGCGAAGAACGGCCAGGTGGCACCCAGGATGGCTCCGGCGAGGTAGACCGGCTTGCGGCCGATCCGGTCCGCCAGGCGGCCGTACTGCGGGATGATGGCGAAGTGGATGACGTGCGCGATCAGCAGTGCCAGCAGCAGTGATGACGTGTCGTACTTGTGCACGCTCTTGAGGTAGACAATCGCGAAGCTGACCACCAGGTAGTACATGATGTTCTCCGCGAACCGGAGGCCCATGGCCTGGAAGATGCCCTTGGGGTACTTGCGGACCACCTCGAACACGCCGTAGCTGACGGCCTGTTCCTTTTCCACCAGTTCCTTGGCTTCGAGGAAGATGGGGGATTCACTGACGTGGGTACGGATGTAGTAGCCCACGAAGACGATCACGGCCGAGAGCCAGAAGGCCACGCGCCAGCCCCAGCCAAGGAAGGCCTCGCTGCTGAGGGTGGTGGACATGATGTACAGCACCAGGGTGGCCAGCAGGTTGCCCACCGGGACGGCGGCCTGGGGCCAGCTGGACCAGAAGGCGCGGGTCTTGTTGGGGCTGTGTTCTGCCACGAGGAGGACTGCTCCGCCCCATTCGCCGCCCAGCGCGAAGCCCTGGATGAACCGCAGGGCCACCAGCAGTGCGGGGGCCAGGTACCCGATGTCGGCGAAGCCGGGGAGGCAGCCCATCAGGAACGTGGAGACGCCGATGATCACGATGGTGAGCTGCAGCGTGGGCTTGCGGCCCAGCTTGTCACCGATCTGGCCGAACACGATGCCGCCCAGCGGGCGTGCAATGAAGCCCACGGCGTAGGTGAGGAAGGCCTGGATGATCCCGTCGAGCTCGTTTCCGGTGGCGGGGAAGAAGTACTTGCCGAAGACCAGGGTGGCGGCGGTGGCGTAGAGGAAGAACTCGTACCACTCCACCACCGTCCCCACCATGGAGGCCGCGACGATCTTCTTCAGTCCTGATCCTTTGGGTGCATGCCCGGCCTCGTTGGCGGGGCGCTGCTCTACGCTCATGGTTTCTCCTAGTGTCCACATTGACACGCGCTGTGATCTCCAGCACAAGTGACTCAGATGAGTATTGCTGCACAAACCAGGCGCTTCAATGCCCAAAGCGGCACGAAACGTGTGCACAATTGCAGATATGAATGCGAACCCCGATGACCTGCTGGTCCTCCTGGCAGTGTCCCGCTCGGCCAGGTTCACGACGGCGGCCCAGGCCCTGGGCTTGAACCACACCACGGTGTCCCGCAGGATCGCCGCCCTTGAGAAAGCGCTCGGCGGCCGGGTATTGTCCCGGGCAGCAGGCGGCTGGGAACTGACGGAGCTCGGCGAACGGGCCGTGCGGGCAGCGGAACAGGTGGAAGCGGTGCTGGGCACGCTGGGACCGGCAGGCCAGGCACCCGACCCGATTACCGGCGTCGTACGCATGACCGCCACCGATGGCTTCAGCGCCTACATTGCAGCCCCAGCGGTGGCGCGCCTGCGCCGGGACCATCCGGGCCTCAGCGTGGAAGTGGTGACCATGACGCGCCGTGCCCTGCAGCAGCGGTCCGGCCTGGACATCGAGGTGGTGGTAGGCGAGCCGCAGGTGCACCGGGCGGAGGCCATCCGGCTGGGTGAATACCGGCTGGGAATGTACGCGTCCCGCGCCTACCTGGCGGAGCACGGGACACCGGCCACCGTGGCTGAACTCAACGGGCACCCGCTGGTGTATTTCGTGGATTCAATGCTGCAGGTGGATGACCTTGACGCGCCGCGGCGGCTGGTTCCGGCCATGCGCGACGGCCTCACCTCCACCAACGTGTTCGTGCACGTGGAGGCAACCCGGGCCGGGGCGGGGGTCGGGTTCCTGCCGTGCTTCATGGCGGACCTGCACGATGACCTGGTCCGGCTGCTGCCCGACGAGATCGGCGAACTGCTCCCCTACTGGCTGGTCCTGCGCCCGGATTCGCTGCGCCGGCCCGCGGTTGCCGCGGTGGTGCAGGCCCTCCGGGAACGGATGGCGGATTACCGCGAAGCGCTCCTGGGCCGGGCTTAGGCTTCCGGGGGCGCCGGCGGGTCGTGGCGGACTGCCGCTCCGGCGGCGAACGCCCGGACCTGGGCGTCGTCCCAGAGGTGGGCCGGGACGGCTCCGCCCAGGAGCCTGCGCCGCAGCTGTGGGTCGTCCACGATGGGCGAGTCGCTGCCGGCCATCACCATGTTTCCGTAGCGCCGGCCCTTCAGCATGGCGGGGTCGGCAATGATCACCGTGTGCCGGAAGGCTGCCGCAATGGTGGCCGCGTCCTCCCGCGCATTCCGGAGGTCGGGGGCATCGCCGGAGTTGGCCACGTACAGGCCGCCCGGGGCCAGGACCCGTTTGACGTGCGCATTGAATTCGGCGGTGGTCAGCGGGCGCGGGGTGTGGGCGCCGGCGAAGACGTCGCGGATGATGAAGTCCCGGGTGCCGGCCGTCAGGGTCTCCGTCACGGCGCGGGCCTCCCCTACCCGGATCCGGAGCAAAGGCGCCTTGGGAAGGTCGAACCAGTTGCGGACATGCTCCGCGAGCTTGCCGTCCAGTTCCACCACCACCTGGCGGGCGTCCGGGTAGGCTGCGGCGAAGTAGCGGGCCATGGAGCAGGCGCCGCCGCCCAGGTGCAGCCCGCGCAGCTTTGCCGACGATGCGTCCGACGGCGGCCAGCGGGATTCAATGAGCGCCGCCATCCACCGCATGTACTCGAAGTCCAAAAACAGGGGATCGGCGAGGTCGATGTGCGAGCTCATGACCCCGTTGATCTTCAGGAGCCAGCCCGTGGAGTTGTCCTGGTCCGCCACCAGCTCGCAGTCACCGGTATCGATGTAGTAGACACCCTCCACCGGACCACTCTGGCGGGAGCCCGCAGGCACCTCCACCACGCCTGCAACCGCACGGATGCTGTTCCGGCCCCCTGACCTTCCGCGTTTTGCCATTACCCGTGCCACGCTTCAGTCATGCTTCAACCTTAGTTGCTAGGCACTGCGCCTTCACCGTCGCGGATCCGTTTCACCACGGCGGTGGTGGACCGTTCAGCCACGTAATCAAGGATGGCGATCCGGCCGCCGTACTCTTCCACCGCCGGGGTCTCCTCCAGCATTTCCGGCGTGTAGTCCCCGCCCTTGGCATAGACTTCGGGCCGGAGCCGGCGGATCAGCGGGGTGGCCGTGGGGGTATCGAACACTGTCACATAGTCCACGCAGCTCAGGGCCGCCACCACGGCTGCACGGTCCGCCATGGTGTTGATGGGCCTGCCGGGGCCCTTGAGCCGGCGCACCGAATCATCACTGTTCAGTGCCACCACCAGGATGTCGCCCAGCTGTTTCGCCTGGTTGAGGTACCTGGTGTGGCCGCTGTGCAGCACATCGAAGCAGCCGTTGGTCAGCACGATCCGCTGGCCCTGGGCGCGGTGTATTTCCATCTGCCGTTCCAGTTCGTCCGCACTCAGGGCGGTATCGGCGAAGGCCTCCAGGTACCGGCTGAGCTGGGCGGTGCTGCACACAGACGTGCCGGGCTGGTGGACCACCACGTCGGCGGCCGACTGGGCCAGGTCCAGGCTGGCGGTCAGCGGCAGCCCGGCGGCACGGGCAAGCGTCAGGGCCGCCACGAAGGTGTCCCCTGCCCCGGATGCCTGCTTCTCCGCGGCGGGCCGGGCCCACGTCCGGTGCCGCACGCCGTCGGGCATCAACAGCACGGTTCCGTCCCGGTCCAGGGTGACCACCACGGCCCGGGCGCCGGTTGCCTGAAGCAGGGCCGCGGACTCCGCGGACACCGCCTCCACCCGCGCCTGCCCTTCCGGCAGTTTCCGGTCCAGGAGCCGGGCGGTTTCCTGCGCGTTCGGGGTCACCAAGTGGGGCTGCAGGGCAGCCCAGGGGCGCGGATCATGGGCGTCGACCACCACAAGCGGACGGTTTTCGCCGGCGGTGTCAGGTCCCAGGACGCGCGCCAGTTCCGTGCGGACAGGGTCCGCCACCACGCCGGTCCCGTAGTCGCACACCAGCACGGCGTCCTGGCGTTCGACGGCGGCACGCACCGAGGCGGCGAGCGCGGCCAGGGCGTCGGCCGGGACAGCGCCGGCCGAGTCGTCGAGGCGCAGCATCACCTGGCCGCCGCTGCTGATCCGGATCTTGGTGGTGGTGACCATGTCCGGGTGGGTGTGCAGGTGCCGGACGTCGATGCCGGCGGCGGCAAGCTGCGCACGGAGGTCTTCGCCGGCGTCGTCCGAGCCGATGATTCCGGCTACCGAGACCTTTGCTCCCAGGGCGGCCAGGTTCATGGCGGTGTTGGCCGCGCCGCCCGGGACCGATTCGCGGGACTGGATGTCCACCACGGGGGCGGGCGCTTCCCGGCAGAGCCGTTCGATGCTGCCGCTCCACCAGCCGTCGAGCATCACGTCGCCGATGACCAGGATGGAGGGATGTTCCGCGGCGAGCCGGCCGGGGAGCCAGTCGGACAGTGCCCGCTGGGTGGACAGGTCGATGGATTCCGGGGACGCGTTCACGGCAGGTCCCGGTCGTCAGTGTTGATGATGGTATCCGGGCCGTCGCCGGAACCGGCCGCCGGCGGGGCCGCGATGTGCACCACCTTGACCTGGCTGAACTCGTCCAGGAGCTCTGGCCCGTAGCCGAACCCGGCCCCGCTCTCGCCGCGCGGCTGGGCTGCTCCGCCGGGGGCGCCGCCGAACACCTCGTTGACCTTCACCGTTCCCACGGGCAGCGCAGCCACCGCCTGCTGGATGTGCGCGATGTTGCTGCTTAGGACGGTGGCCGCCAATCCATACCTGCCGCTGCACGCCAGGCGCAGGCCGTCGTCGAACGTGTCCACCACCTGCACCGGAGCCACGGGGCCGAACGTTTCCTCCGCCATCACCTGCATGCTTTCGGTGCAGCCGAGCAGGACGGTGGCCGGGTAGAAGGAACCCGGGCCGGCCGGGAGGGCACCGCCCTCCACCGCGCGGGCGCCCTGGGCCAGGGCCTCGGCGACGTGGGCGTGGACGGCGTCGCGCATCCGCAGGTCCACCAGCGGCGCCACGCTGCCGCTGCTGTTCCGGAGCGCTGCCTCGGCCTCCAGGGCTTTGCAGAACTCGGCGGCAATGTCCCTATGGACGTAGATCCGTTCCACGGAGGTGCAGATCTGGCCGCTGTTGCTGAAGGCTCCGATGGCTGCCTGCTGGGCAGCCCACCCGGGATCCACGTCGCGGTCCACCAGCAGGGGGTCGTTGCCACCGTTTTCCCTGATGACGTGGGCGCCGGTAAGGGCTCCGGCCTGGGCAATGCGGGCGCCTGAGGCGCTGGATCCCACGTGGGCTATGACGTCCACGGCGGCCTGCGACAGCGCCGCTCCCACCCCTGCGCCACCGGAGAGGGTCTGGAATACCCCGGCAGGGAAGGCCGGCGCCAGCACTTCGCCCAGCGCCTCCCCAAGCCGCGGGCACCGCTCGCTGGGTTTGTGGATGACCGTGTTGCCCGTGGCCAGCGCGGCGCCGATCAGCCCGCAGGCAACGGCAACCGGATCGTTCCAGGGGGTCAGCAGGACGGCCACGCCGCGCGGTTCGGCCAGCGTGTAGTCGGAGGCGAGCCGGTTGCCGCGGAGGCTGTGGCCACGGTGGACCGGGCCAAGTTCCGCGTACTGCTCCAGGGTGGAAACCCCGGCGGCGATGCCGGCCAGGGCCTCATCCTCCGGCCGGCCGGTTTCGCTGGCGTTCAGCCCCGCGAGCTCCCGCGCAGCTGCATCAAGGGCTTTGGCGGCTGCCCGCAGCGCGGCGCCCCGTTCGGCCGGTGCGGTTGCGGCCCACGCTGCTGCACCGCTGCGGGCCACACCCACGGCGTGGTTGATGGCCTCGGGCGCCGCTTCGGGCACCGTCCAAAGCACTTCACCGGTTCGCGGGTCCTGGATGGTGATGCCGGAGCCCTGGACTGTCTCATGGCCTGCGGATGTTTCGGTGGCTGTGGTGGGCATGGTGTTCCTCCCGCCTTTCCGTGCTGGATGTGTCGGTGCTGGATATGTCGCTTGTGCAAACTGCGGATGGCAGCGTAGTTGTGGCCGGCGGCGGCTTAGGGCCAGGAGCCCTCTTCCTCGTGGCAGATCAGCATCTCGCGCACCTCGCAGCCGGTGGGCTGGTTGAGTGCGAACAGGATGGCCTGCGCGGT
Organism: Arthrobacter sp. NicSoilB11; assembly: GCF_019977375.1. Lineage (NCBI taxonomy): Bacteria > Bacillati > Actinomycetota > Actinomycetes > Micrococcales > Micrococcaceae > Arthrobacter > Arthrobacter sp. NicSoilB11. Next base: position 511,265 of record NZ_AP024657.1, on the reverse strand, counting down.
GTTGGCGGGGTCGTTGAGCCGGGAGTCGTCCTGCGGCTTGTACTGCTCGGTGCGGTCGTCGAAGAACCGGGTCTTCATGCCGCCGGGGATCATGGTGGTGACGCCGATTTCGCCGCCGGTTTCCGCGGCCAGTGCGTGGCTGAACCCCACCACGCCGAACTTCGAGGCGCAGTACGCGGTGGCATCAGCCACGGCGCGCTTGCCCAGGGTGGATGCCACGGTCACTACGCGGCCGTGGGTTTCCTTTAGGTAGGGCAGGGCGGCGCGGACCACGGAAACGGTGCCCATCAGGTTGACGCCGATGACCTTTTCCCACTCGTTGGCTTCGACGTCGGCGAGCTTGCCGCAGCGGTCGATTCCGGCGGCGGTGACCACGGCGTCCAGGCCGCCCAGGGTTTCGGCGGCTTCCAGGACAGCCTTCTCCACGGCAGCGCGGTCAGCGACGTCCACTTCGAACGCCTTCACCCCGGAGACGCTGCTGATGTCGCGGTCCAGGACCACCGGGGTGCCACCTGAGCGGAGGACGGCGTCGACGACGGCGGCCCCCAGTCCGGAGGCACCTCCAGTGACCAGGACGCGGCCGGGGTTGGTGGGTGCGGTTGCAGTTGGTTCTGCTGTCATGGTGTTCCTTTCAATGGGGAAAACAAGTCGATGGGCAGGGAGGTTCAGCTGACCTTGGCGAGTGCGTCCGCCAGGCCGGTGGTGGAGCGGGCCGGGTGGAAGGGGACGGTGAGGCAGCGGCCGCCCCAGCTTTCCACCAGGTCCGTCTCGGGCAGGCGGGCGCCCTTGTAGTCGCCGCCCTTGACCCAGATGTCCGGACGCAGACGGTCCAGGACGGCTTCCGGTGTGTCCTCGTCGAAGACCATCACGGCGTCCACGCATTCCATCGCCAGGAGCAGCTCGGCCCGGTCATGCTGGCCGATGATGGGACGCTCCGGCCCCTTGAGCCGGCGCACCGAATCGTCGGAGTTGAGGCACACGATCAGGCAGTCCCCCAGCTCCCGGGCTGCGGTGAGTGTTCGGACGTGGCCGGCGTGGATCAGGTCGAAGCAGCCGCCGGTGGCAACCACTTTTCCGCCGTTTTCACGGACCGAACGGGCCAGGAGCAGTGGTTCGGTGGTACGCCGGCCGGGCGCCTGCGCCGGCCCGCGATGTCCGGGGGCGGCATCTTCCCCACCGGCATCGGGCAGGGCCGACACTCCTCCGGCGGCCAGGAAATCGGCGGCATCGTGGACCGCCAGGGCCGCCGCATCCGGCAGGTCGCGGCCGGCCAGGAGGTGCACCGCCAGGCTGGCTGCCAGCCGGTCGCCTGCCCCGCAGGGATCGCCGGCCTCCACCCTCGGCGCGGGAACGGAACGGGCGGCGGTACCGCCCCGCTGCAGCAGCACGGCCCCTTCCTCGCCTTTGGTCACCAGCACCGCCTGGCTGCGCCAGCGTTCCAGCAGGACCCCTGCCACGGCTGCGGCTGGGTCTGCGGAATCCGCCTGGGCGGAGCCCTTCCCCGGACCGGACTGCACCGCCTTGGTGGCCTCGGAGATATTCGGGGTCACCACGGTTACGCCTGGCACCGGATCGGGCCCCGAGGGATGCGGGTCCCAGATGACCGGCACCCTGTCCGCGAGCCGGGCCAGCACGTCGCGCAGCTGCGGGTTGGCTGCCAGTCCCCTGCCGTAGTCCGCCACGATCACCACGCCGGCTTTTTCCACGGCGCGGAGCATGGCGGGGCTGACCTCCGGGACCGGCGTCTTTTCACAGCCCTGGTCGAAGCGGACCACCGGATGGGAACCCGCCCGGACCCGGGTCTTGACGGGCGAGGGATAGCTGCTGCTGCCCGCGACGAGCCGCACGCCGGCCAGCTGCGCACGCAACTGGCTGCCGGCGTCGTCGTTGCCAAGGACCGTCACCAGCGTGACGGGCCAGCCGTCCTGGGCCAGCATGCGCGCCACCAGGCCTGCGCCGCCGGCGCGGCGGCGGACAGCCGAAACGTCCACCACGGGAACAGGGGCGTCCGGGCTGAGCCGGGTGGCCTCACCGGAAAGGTCGACGTCCAGCATCACGTCTCCCACGACGACGATCCTCATGGCCGGCCATCTCTGGGGAACCCTGGGACCACTGACGGGGTGTGCCGGGCAACCTCAAGGTCGAAGGCCCGGCACACGGCATGCAGGGCGATCAGGTGCCCTTCCTGGGCGTTGGCGTTCAGGGCGTCGATCATGACGGCCTGGTCGCAGACGTCGGCCAGCGGGTTGGGGCCGGAGCCGGTGAGCGCCCAGGTGGTCACGTTGAGCCGGGAGGCCGCTTCCGCGGCGCGCAGCAGGTTGGGGCTCTTGCCGCTGGTGGACAGCAGCATCAGCACGTCACCGGAGCGGCCATGCGCGCGGACCTGCCGGGAAAAGACTTCGTCGTACCCGTAGTCGTTGGCGATGGCGGTGACCGCCGATGACTCCGCGTGCAGGGAAATGGCGGAGAACGGGACCCGCTCGCTGTCGAACCGGCCCACCAGTTCGGCGGTGAGGTGTTGCGCCTCCGCGGCTGAGCCGCCGTTGCCCGCGGCCAGGAGCCGCTGGCCGCGCAGCAGGCGCTGTGCCAGCTCCACGCCCCAGGCAGCCAGCCGGCCCGACTGGCTGCGGAGCGAATCAAGCGCCGGAATGACGTTGTCCAGGTGGGTGCGGACGGCCTCGGCGCTGGCGGCATCCACGAACGTGGCGCCCGGGAGCACAGCGGGCAGGGCCGGTACTGCGGTCAGGGTACGGAGGTCTGCTTCACGCAGGGACGATTCAGCAGTCACAGGGCGGCTCCTTCCATCGGTACGATCCCGGCCGAAACGCTGGCCGGGGCACCGGCCATGGCCAGCTGGTATGCCTTTTCGGTTTCCGCTGCCACCCGGTCCCAGGAGTAACGGGTGCGCGCGCGCCGCTCCCCGGCCTGGCCGAGCTTCGTCCTGAGGGCGGGGTTTTCCAGCAGCAGTGACAGTGCCGAGGCAATGGCTTCAGGGTCCCGCGGCGGGACGTGCAGGCCGGTGGTGTGGTCAACCACCGTGTCCCGGAGGCCGCCAACCGCTGCTGCCACCACCGGAATGCCGCATGCCATGGCTTCCAGCGGCACGATGCCAAACGGTTCATACCAGGGTGCGCACACCACGGCATCGGCACTGCGGAAGATGCCGGGCATCTCCGCGCGGGACACCTGCCCCTGCAGGGTCACGTGTTCAGACACGCCCAGCCCGGCGGCGAGGTCCAGCAGGCGCCGGATTTCGGGGTCGGCGTGCATCACGTTCGCGTCGCCGCCCCCGCCCACGATCAGGAGTTCGACGTCGTCGAATCCCGCCGCCTTGAGGTACGGGAGCGCACGGATCACCAGGTCCACACCCTTGCGTGGCACCAGCCGCCCCACAGACAGGATCCGGTAGCGGCGCTTCCTGGCTGCCACCGGCCCCTCTGCAGAGAAGAAGCCCAGGTCCACGCCGCAGGGTGCAATGGAGATCTTGCCGGTGGCGATACCCATGGCCTTGAGCTCGAAAACTTCGTCTGAGCAGGTGGCGATGATCCGGTCGGCAGCTCGTCCCACGCCGGGTTCCAGCCAGCGGCGTGCCTCCGGGCTGGTGTCCTCCGCGCCCTGGTGCCTCCGCTTGACGGTGCCCAGCGCATGGAACGTTTGCAGCATGGGCACGCGGTATCCGGCATCGGGCCGCCTGGCCGCCTCCAGGGCTGCCAGGCCGGACATCCAGAAGTGGCCGTGCACCACATCCGGCGGCCGATGCCCCCAGTCCCTGGCCACGCCGTCCGCGAGGTCGCCCATGTAGGGCAGCAGCTGGTCCTTGGGCACGTGGCGGGCGGGCCCGGCGTCCACGTGGACCACTTCGAACCGGCGCCCCACCCGGACCCGTGCGGGAAGCTCCGTTGCGTCCCTGCGGGTGTAGACGGTGACGTGGTGGCCGCGCTTGGCAAGGGCCTCGGACAGCGCGGCAACGTGTACGTTCTGCCCGCCTGCATCCACCCCGCCCAGTGCCGCCAGCGGACTGGCGTGTTCAGAAATCATGGCGATCTTCATGGTGTCTTCCTCTCCCGCGCCGGAACGAGGATCCGCTCGTCCGGCCGCTCGTTAACGGGGTGCCGCGGATGGTTCCGCAGATCCGCCAGGAGCTCATCCCAGCGGTCCTGGAACTTGCCCAGGCCGTAACGCTCGAGTGCCGCCTCCCGGGCGGCAACTCCCCGCCGTCGGGCTTCATCCGGATTGGCCACCAGCCGCGCCGCGCAACGGAGCAGCTCGTCGACGTCGGCCGAGACCACACCGGCTTCCTGCGGCACGGCACGTGGGGCCTCGGTGGTGGCAAGCACCACCACCGGCATGCCCAGGTGCATGGCTTCCAGGAGGGACAGCCCCAGCGAGGTCCAGCGCATGGGATGGACGTAGACCCGGCAGCGGGCAAGTTCCCGGTGCAGGTCCCGGGTCTTCAGGTCGCCCCGGGACGTCACGCGTGAAGCCTCGATTCCGGTGGCTGCCGCCAGGCCCTCTGTCTTCATGCCGAACACCTGCAGCGGCGCCACCGACGCGAAGGCCGGCAGCAGGTCGGTTCCTGTGACCCGGCCGCGGCGGACCGGTTCGTTGACCACTACCCCCAGTTCCGGCAGTTCACCGGTATAGAGCTGGCCAGGGTCCGGGATTCCGTGCTCGATCACCGTGGTGGGAGCGGAGCCGTTGTCCCAGGCCAGGCGGTTGAAGTGGGTGACGTGGACCACCGGGATGCTGGTTTGGTCCGCAAGCGGGTGGCTGGTGTTCGGGAAGTTGCCTTTGGGCGTGTTGTGCTCCACGAACACGGCCGGAAGGTCGACGCCGGGCATCCGGCCCAGGGTTCGGACCACCTCATCGATCTCTTCCGGGCGTTGGAGGACGACGGCGTCCACGGCGTCAGGGTGGAGCGTCGCCAGGTCCACCTCCCGCACTGATTCCGGCCAGTCCCTGCCGGCGCGGCCCAGGCCCCATGCGCCGCCTCCGGGCAGGACGGGAAGCAGGTACTCGTGGCGGCCGCGGACAAAGGCGTCCGTCCAGGAACCGTGGACATGCCAGAGCAGGATTCTCATCTGTTGCGGGCCTTTCTACGGGTGCTGACATGGGTGCTGAAGGAGCTCACTCCGCTGATCAGGCGTTCCACCGCTGCCACCACTTCCTCCGGCGATACGGAGTCGAGGCAGGGGTGGCCCGGGACGGGGCAAAGCCGGGCGCGGGACATACGGCAGGGTGCGTTCTGGTCCCCGAGGAGTTCCAGGGGCACGCCATAGGGCGCCCACCGGATGGCCGGGACCACAGGGGAAAACAGGCACGCCACGGGTGTGCCCACCGAAGCTGCCAGGTGGGCCGGTCCGGTGTTCCCGCTGACCACCGCATCGGCTCCGGCCATGACGGCGGCCATGGTGGGCAGGTCGGTGCGCCCGCCGAGGTCCACCGCAGAGGGGCCGGCCACCGTGGCGGTCAGCGACTCCTCGCCGGGTCCGCCGGTCACCACCACCCGGTACCCGGCACCCTGGAGGAGTTCGACGGCGGCGGCATGGTGCAGCGGGGGCCACGCCCTGGCGGGAACAGCGGCTCCGGGGTGGACCACAACGTACGGTTCGTCACCCACCAGGCCCGTCACGTCCGGACCGGACTTCACGCGCAGCTTCCCGTCGTCGCCCGCGGGAAGTCGGAAACCTGCGGCCTCGGCAATGCCCAGTGCCCGCTCCGCCTCGGGCTGGTCTTCGGGGAAGTCCTCCCCCGGCTTGAGGCGGACATCCAGCAGGGAGCCGGCGTAGTCAGTGGAGGCGCCGGTGATGCGTTCCACTCCTGCCAGCCGCAGCAACAGGGCCAGCGGCAGCGGCGACTGGTGGAAGGACGTGAGGATGACTGCTTCGGTGATCCGGGAATTGCGGACATACTCGATCAGCCGGTCGGCGTGCGGCCCGGTCATCCCGGGCGCCGGGTTCATGATCCAGGGACTGTCCCAGCTGTACACCTCAGCGGCGCCAGGGAGCATCGCGGCCGCAGCTTCACCCTGCCTGCCGCACAGCATCACCACGTGGTTGGTGCTGCCGCCGTACTGGGCACGGCCGTTGGCTACCGCCCGCACGGCCGGACCTGCCAGCAGGACATCGCCCATGCTGTCCAGCCGGGCCACCAGGACGCGCCCCATCAGGGCGTCCCCTGCAGCAGGCCGACGGCGGACGCCAGGTCGGAAGCAACCAGCCGCGCCGCAGCCACCTCCTCGGCACGGGTCACGGGGGTGGGAACCAGGACTCCGGTGGCGCCGGCCGCTTCGGCAGCACCGACGTCGGCGCCAATGTCCCCAATCAGGGCGGCCTCCGAGGCATGGATGCCAAGTCTGCGGCAGGCGCTGTGGACCATCCCCGGAGCGGGTTTCCGGCATGTACAGCCGTCCTGCTCCGCGTGGGGGCAGACTTCCCACACGTCAAAAGGTCCCAGCAGTTCTTCCACCCGGGCGTTGACTCTTGCCACGTCCCCGGCCGAGATCAGGCCGCGGGCAATGCCCGACTGGTTACTGATCACGCCGGTGGCGATACCCTCCGCCCGCAGGCTGTCCAGCACGGCCTTGGCGCCGGGCATTGGCCGTACTTTGCCGGGGTCCCCGTTGTAGGGCACATCGATCACCAAGGTTCCGTCCCGGTCGAACAGGACAGCGCGGAGCTTGGATCTTTCAGAGCTTCCCATGACCAAACAGTTCCCTCCTGCTGATGCTCCTAAACAGGGCCACGGCCTCTTTCAGCCGCAGGAGCGTGTTTCCTTTCGGCGGCTGAACAGGCAAGATAGGATGCCTGTTGCTGCAGGCACTCCCTCCGGGGCGCTTCGCAGCCCCTCCCGGCAGCCGGCGATGATGTGCTTCCGCGGCCGCCACCCGCCGTCGTCCGTTGACTGCGCGGGTCCGGTCGAAGGCCGGGCTTTACCTGGTCTCCGCACCGCCGAAGCGGCGGCCGGCACCTGCGCCGGTGTGCCCGTTCCGGGCACGGCGGAAAGGCGCGGGGTGGTTGGCTGTCCGGCCTGCCGGCACAACCCGGGATGAGGTCCCGTTGCCGGCGGCATCCTCCGGCGCGCCGAACTGGGCGCCGTCCTCCAGGCGCCGCTGCAGTTCCACCAGCACCTTGGCCAAACGGCGGGACACCTGCATCTGGGACATCCCCAACCGCTTCCCCAGCTGCACCTGCGTCTCCTCACAGAAGTAGCGCCGGTACAAAAGCTCCCGGTCCGAGTCATCCAGGTCCTGCATGGCGTCCCGCAGGCAGGCGAGTTCCTCAAGCCGTTCCAGGGGCGTCTCGGGGCTTGCCAGGACGTCGCCGATGGACGGGGCATCCGAGTTGGGGTTCGCGGCGTCAAGGGAGTCCGGGTGCATGCTGCTGGATGCCGAGATGGCCTCCTGCACCTCAGCCGGGTCGCTTCCCAATTCGCTGGCCAGTTCGGCGACGCTGGGATTCCGGCCCAGGGATTGGGTCAGTTCCGGCTCTGCACGGAACAGCCGCGTCCTCAGGTCCTGGATCTGGCGTGGCGGGCGCACAACCCAGGTCCGGTCGCGGAGATACCTCTTGAGTTCGCCCGTGATGGTGGGCGCGGCGTAGGCCGGAAAGCTCTCGCCCTTGGCCTGGTCAAAGCCGCGGGCCGCTTTGACCAGGCCAAGGTAGGCCACCTGGTTCAGGTCTGCCCGCTCCCGGCCGCGGGCCTCAAAACGGGCGGCCAAAGCCTCGGCGAGGTCCAGGTACCGGAGGACCAGTTCGTTTTCAAACGTTTCCCGCAGCCGTCCTGAGGTTGCGGGAGGAGTGGGTTGTTGTGCCGGTTCGGGCTGTTGGCAGCGGACAGGGGCAGCGTCCACGGCAAATGCGGCAAAGGATTCGGGCATGAGTGTTGGTTTCCCTCGGTCTGGTTCCGAAAGCCTGCGGCAAGACTTAGAAGCAGCAAATCATAAGGTTGCTTATAAAACAATGCTCCTCCGCTGTAGGCTCGTCCTGAAGGGCCCGCAACCAGTCCAAGCGTGCAAAGGAGTCGTTGGCATGCGCATTGCCATCACCGGGGCCAGCGGAAACGCGGGAACAGCACTGCTGCGCAACCTGCAGGGCCACGTCGCCCGAAAGCCCGGGAGCCTGCAGTTGGTTGGCATCAGCCGGAGGGTGCCTGACACGTCCCGGGACCCCTACGGCGGCGTGCAGTGGCACAGCCTGGACGTGGGCCTGGAACAGGACAGGCCGCTGCTCGAGAAGGCGCTCGAAGGGGTTGATTCCGTCGTCCACCTGGCGTGGCAGATCCAGCCGAACCGCGATTTGCCCCTCCTGCACCGCACCAATGTCACAGGCACCAGGAATGTCCTGGACGCTGCCGGAAAGATGGGCGTCAAACAGGTTGTCTGCGCCTCGTCCGTCGGCGCCTACAGCAAGGCGGACAAAGACCGGCGCAGGGACGAGTCCTGGCCCGCCACCGGGATGGCCGGATCGCATTACAGCCGCCACAAAGCCGAGCAGGAAAAGCTCCTTGACCAGTTCGCCGCCGCTGAACCGGAGATTTCGGTCGCCAGGCTGCGGCCGGCCCTCATCTTCCAGGGAAACGCAGGGAGTGAAATTGGCAGGTACTTCCTGGGAAGGGTTCTTTCGCAGCTCGTACCCCGCAAACCCTGGGTTCCATTGCTGCCGGTCCCGGACAACCTGGTCTTCCAGGCCGTGCACGCGGACGACGTGGCAGAGGCCTACTGGCGGGTGGTGGACCAGCGGGCCAGCGGAGCCTTCAACATCGCCGCCGAGCCGGTTTTGACCCCGCAGGAACTGGGCCGCATCCTGGGCGCCAAGAGGATCCTCCCCATCCCCATGCGGCTGCTTCACGCCGTGGTGGACTTGACGTGGCGGGCACGTATCCAGCCCACGGATTCCGGATGGGTGGAGATGGCGGCGGGCGCGCCCATCATGGACACCAGCCGCGCACAACGGATCCTGGGGTGGGAACCACGGGTGTCATCAATAGACGCCGTCAAGGAAGTCCTCGCGGGCATGGGAACGGGGGAAGGCGTTGGCCCTTCCCCCGTCCTCAAGCCGCGGCGGCCCTAGCGCTTAAGACCCCGGGCTCAACCACTGCGGCCGCCGCCTGCGGCCGCTTGCGGGCTTTAGATACGCGGGTTTTCCCTGCCGCGTGCATCACGTCCCGTGGGGGTGTTTGGATTTTCCGAACTAGTTGGATTTTCCGAAGTGCCCGTATTTCCCGGGGTGCCAGTCTCATCGCGATGACGCCTCCGCTCGGATTCGGCGCCAGTCATGCCCACCGGCATATCCGACTCGTTTCCGCCGTCAATCGTGCCGCGGCTGCCGCGGCCGTCATGTGGCAGGTCGGCATGGCGGCCCTCCACGTATCCCGCGTCCCCGCCCGTAGCCCGGCCGGCACCAGCGTCGGCAGGTCCACGCCCGTCATGGCCGGCATTCCCGTATTCCGCCTGGCGGCCGTCTGGGCCCGCCGCCTGGTCCCGCCGGCCATCCCGGCCGACGTCGGGATCGAGCTCGTCCGCCTTCCGGGTGTGGCTGGCTACGTCGCCGCGCAGGGCCTGCGCCTCATGGGCCCGCTGCTCGGCTTCCTGCCGAAGGCGCGCCGCGTCGACCTGTGCCTGTTCGGCGTCGGCGCGTGCCCGAGTGGCCTTGGCTTCCCTCTCGCGGGCGTCGATTTCCATGTTCTCGGCTTCACGCCGGATCTCTGCCGCCTTTTCCCGGTGCTCCTGGTCCCGCTTCTGCTGGAGGGCCTTCCGGCGCTTTCCGCCGGCCAAAAGGAGCACCACGATCAGTGCAATGACAACGATGGCAACTATCACCCAAACCCATGGAGCTGTATCCATGTTTCCCACCACTTTCCACTTCGTTGTGACCGGGCAGGCCCTCGCCATTCCGGCTGACATTTTTGGAACGGTTATAACTCGCTTAGCAAGGGTACTTACTTTTTATTAGTAACCATGCTTATCATTTTACGGCCAGTATTGCTGGTTCTTGATCAACAACCGGCCTTCTTGGAAAGAGAGAGCGAAGATGACAGAGAACCAATGGCCCGAGGACCCCGCTTACACGACTCCTCCGGGCAGCACAGGAATCCCCGGTGAACGGGAGGCCACCACCTTCCCGTCAACCGCCAGCCCATACGCGGGCGAGGCCGGAACCGGCTACCCCACCACCGGTGACACCTCTGCGTCCTCGCGCAAAGACGCTGCCAAGGAAGAAGCAGCCGATGTGGCCCGGACCGCTGCCGGATCCGCCCAGAATGTAGCGGAGACCGCCAAGGGCGAGGCCGCGAATGTGGCCCACGAGGCCAAGCTCAATGCCCAGGACCTGCTCCACCAGGCCAAGTCGGGCCTGACCACCCAGGCCGGCACGCAGCAGCAGAAGGCCGCCGAGGGCATCCGCAACATTTCCAGCCAGCTGCACAGCATGGCCAGCGCCCCGGACCAGCAGGGCATGGCCAGCGACCTTGTCCGGCAGGCAGCCGAGCGGACCTCCTCCATTGCGTCCTGGCTGGAGAACCGGGAACCCGGTGACCTCCTGAACGAGGTCCAGCGGTACGCCCGCAACAATCCCGGCACGTTCCTGCTCCTCGCCGCCGGCGCCGGTGTCCTTGCCGGACGCCTCACCCGCGGCCTCACCGCAGGCGCCCCCGACACTTCATCCACTTCTGCCGGCACCAGGACATCCGGCCTGTCCGGCCAGTACTCCGGCACCCCCTACGGTGGCCAGTACAACCAGACAAGCCCCGTTGCCGGCGGGACCGTTCCTCCGCCTCCGGTCCAGCTCCCCGGCCCGGCCACCACTACGGCCGGTTACGACGGCGGTGCACCGGGCAGCAGCTATCCGGAGGCAGCGGGGCCGGCCAGCGGCCTGGACAGCCCGCAGCTGGTGGAAGAACCGTGGTCCGGAAACCAGCTCTCGGACGATCCGCTGCGTGACCGCGCACTCGCCGACGATCCCATGGCAAACGACCCCCTCACGCAGGACCGCAGCCGGGGCGGCCAGACGGGTGGCCTGTAATGAGTAGCCAGATTCCGGAAATGCCGCCGAGTGCGGCGCATGTGAAAGCGGACAACGCGTCCCTGGGCGAGCTGCTGGGCGACGTGACCCGGGACCTGTCCACCCTGATGCGCCAGGAAGTGGAACTGGCCAAGGCCGAACTCAAACAATCCACCTCCCGCGCAGGGAAAGGCGCCGGCATGCTCGCCGGCGCCGGCGTCGGCGGACACTTCGTCCTGCTCTTCCTCTCCCTGGCCCTGATGTGGGCCCTGGGCGCCATCATGCCCCTGGGCTGGTCCGCTCTGATCGTCGCCGTCATCTGGGCCATCATCGCCGCTGTCCTGGCCTCCATCGGCCGCAAGGAACTCAAGCAGATCAAAGGCCTGCCCCAAACCGGGGAAACCCTCTCAGAAATTCCCCCAACCCTAAAACCAGGTGAGGTAAACCGATGAGCGAAAACCCTGACGTCATCCGCGCAGACATAGAAGCCACCCGGGCACGCCTGGGCACCAACGTGGACGCCGTGGCAGACAAGGTCACCCCGTCCAACATCGTCCACCGCCAAACCGACAAGGTCAAAGACGCCGTCACCGGCGTCAAGGAGAAAATCATGGGCGCCGCAGACAACGCCACCACCAGGGTCCACGACACCACCGCCACCGGCGCCGGGCACACCACCAACGCCATGCACACCGCCGGCGACAGCCTCCACCAGGCAGGCGACACCGTCTCGACCAAACTCAGCGACGCCGGCCACGCCGTCTCCGCCGCCCCGGACCAGGTCAAAGCCAAAACCGCCGGCAACCCCCTCGCCGCTGGCCTGATCGCCTTCGGCGCCGGACTCCTGGTCTCCTCGCTGATCCCGGCAAGCCAGAAGGAACGCGAAGCCGCGGACCAGCTCAAAACCGCAGCCCAGCCCCTGGCAACCCAGGTCACCGACGCCGCCAAAACCATGGCCCAGGACCTCAAGGAACCAGCCCAGGAAGCCATGGAAAACGTCAAGGCCACCGCCACCGACGCCGCCCAAAACGTCAAACTCGAAGGCCAACAAGCCGCCACCGACGTCAAAGACCGCGCCACCGACGCCAAAGACCACGTCCAAAACACCTGATCAGTCCAGCACCGCACCGTAAGGCAATAGTTTCGTTCGGCAGGCCGGCACCGCCACTCCGCGGGCCGGCCTGTTCGTTTCGCCCCTGATTGAGAGGACACCCCATGGCCACTCACGACGATTCCGAGACCAGTACCGCCAAGGCGGGCCAGGCTCCGGATCCAAACGACGCAAGGAAACCCACCAGCCCGAGGGACCTGGACAAACCGTCCTGGAAATACATAACCAGGAAGACCCTCCGGGAGTTCAGCAAGGACCAGTGCCCCGACCTGGCAGCAGCCCTGACCTACTACGCGGTCCTGTCGCTGTTCCCCGCCCTGCTGGCACTGGTCTCACTTCTTGGCCTCTTTGGCGATCCCCAGAAGACCACTAATGCCTTGCTGGAAATCGTGCGCGGCTTCGCTCCTGCCGAGACCGTCAATACGATCAGCGGTCCCGTCTCGGAACTGACGAGTGCCCCGGCGGCCGGGCTCACCCTGGTGATCGGCCTTGCCACCGCCCTGTGGTCGGCATCCGGCTATGTTGGCGCCTTTGGGCGGGCGATGAACCGGGTTTACGAGGTGGATGAAGGGCGCGCCTTCGTGAAGCTCCGTGGCACCATGCTGGCCGTCACCCTCCTGGCCGTGGTCATCGTGGCACTGTTGGCCGGCATGCTGGTCCTCAGCGGGCCGGTCTCCGAGGCCGTGGGCGGGCTCATCGGCCTCAGCGGCCCGTTCCTCATGGTCTGGAACATCGCCAAGTGGCCCGTCATGATCGTCCTGATCATCGCCATCATTGCTGTCCTCTACTACGCCACGCCCAACGTCAAGCAGCCCAAGTTCCGCTGGATGAGCATGGGCTCCGGAATCGCGCTGGTCGTGTTCCTGATCGCCTCGCTGGGCTTCGGCTTCTACGTGGGTAACTTCGGCAACTACAACAAGACCTACGGCGCCTTGGGCAGCGTGATCATCATGCTGCTCTGGCTCTGGATCCTGAACATGTCCCTGCTCTTCGGTGCTGAGTTCGACGCCGAAGTCGAGCGGGGGCGCCAGCTCCAGGCCGGCATCAAGGCGGAGGAGACCATCCAGTTGCCCCCGCGGGATACCAAAAAGAGCGAAAAGATGCAGCAGCAGATTGAGGAAGACATCAAGCACGGCCGTGAACTCCGGGAGAAGTACTCCTCGGAGAACGGCGGTAACGGCTCCGCCGACAGCCAGGACGGGCAGCCTGCCGGCAATGGCCAGGACGGCGGCCAACACGGTGAGCGGCACCGCGACAGGGTCCGCGAGAAGGTACAGCACCGTGCTGGCAACGGGGAGTCCGACGACGACGGCCGGCCAAGCGGGAAGGCGTAGCGGGCGCGGTCCGGCTACCGGAAGAGGGACTAGGCAGGACCTTCAAGATGGAGGAAAATTCATCTTGGAGGTCCTGTTGAGGTTTCCCGGGTGGCATGCGGCCCGGGGCAATGCGGGGCCGGCGGTGAGATGGCCTCTTCTGAGACCGAGGCCAGTCCCCCCAGTCGCCGTCGGCCCCCTCAGCCTCCCCCCGGGGGTCAGGCCCTGACTGGACAAAGCGCAGTGAACTGCAATACTTTCTTGAATACCTCGCCGGGATCCTTTGGAGACCGGCAGGTCCGCTGAAGCAGACGGCGGCACCACGGTCAACCCTTATGAGCGGACATGCCTGCTACCCATTTTGAACAGTTTCTTTCCGAAGCAGTTGTCGCGGACAGGGAGCCAGGCCTGGGCCTGGGACGCGACGAGCTGTACGGCCTCTACACCAGCTGGTGCCTCCTGCGCAAAGCTGAACTGCAGCCGCCGGCTGCGCTTTGGGAAGCCATGCACGATGCCGGGATCAACCCGGACAGCAACAACCTTTCCATGACCGGACCCGCCGCGGCGGACTACATCGTAGCCAGCGCTCCGGACTTGGTATAAGGCCTGCACGCGGAACCTGCGTCCGCACCGTAAAGGGCTGTTGCCGGAAGGCAGCAGCCCTTTCTGCATCCCATGCTGCCCCGCCGTTGAGGGTCCCGGCTATGGCTGGGCCAGTGCCAGGAGGTAGGCGGCAAACCCCCGCGGCGCCCGCCCCACGGTCCTTCCGGAGGTGAGAACCCGGGTTGTGTCCGTGGCAACCATGCTCGCCCCGCTGCTGCGAAGCCGGTCCACCAGAGCCCGGTCCTCATCGAAATCAACCCCGGGAAACCCGCCTGCCGCAAGGTAGGACGAGGCACGCACCCCAAGGTTGGCACCGTACACGTGGGGGTGGTTCTCCGTTGGAACATGCCGGGCATGCCATCGGGCAGCGAGGTGGTGGGGCATGCCGTGGCCATCAGGCTCCACAGATCCAAGGACGACGTCGGCGCCCCCGGCGGCCAATTCCAGTTGGCGCACCAGCCAGTTTTCCGGAACGCAGGAATCGGCATCCGTGTTGGCCAGCCAAACGTGCCGCAGCGAAGAACCTGCCGTGGATCCACCCGCAGGAGAACGCCTGGTTGCGTTCTCCAGCGCGGCTTCGGCCCCTGCCTGCCTGCTCTTGCCCACGCTCCGGAAGTCCACCGGCAGGACCATGTACCGCGGGTCCTCAGCAGCGAAGACCGCCGCCACCGCAGCGGAGCCATCCGTGCAGCTGTCCAGGACAACCACCACCTGCACGCGTACGCCGGTAAGGTTCGACTCGGCTTGGTCTGCCGCGTCACGGGCTGCGGTCAGCGCACGCTTAAGGTGTTGCTCCTCGTTGTGCGCGGGAATCACCACCGCAACTTGCCGGATGCTGTTGGCAGCGCTGCTTCCCCCTGAAGCCGTGACCGTCATGCCGACGCTTTGTGGCCGGGGGCCACCATGAGTTCCAATACGAAGTCCCGTTCCTGGTACAGTCCTGCGGTCCGCCAGCCCAGACGCTGCCGGGCCATCGCGTGGACGGTGTCGCCGTCGAGTTCCCAGCCTGCAATGGGATGCCGCCAGTGGCACAGGAGCAGGGTTCCGCCCGGGTTCAGGGACGCTTCGATCCGGTCCCACAGTTGGCCCAGCTCACCCGCGGACAGGTAGTAACCAACCTCCGAAACCACCACAAGGTCAAAAGTTCCGCCCGGCCATGCCCCGGGGACGACGCAGTGTTCAACCCGGACCCCGGGGCAGCCTGCAAGGTGCTGCCTGGCCCGGTGGACCGCGGTTCCACTGGCATCCACCGCCAACATCTTGCGGCACCGGGCAGCCAACCCGGCTGTCAACGTCCCGATGGAGCAGCCCACTTCCAGGCCGCTTTCATAGGATTCCTCCGGGAGGGCAGCAAGGGTGAGCGCCCGCTTGCGCCGCTCGTACCAGCTCCCGGTGTAGTTCCAGGGATCCGTGGAGCCACCATGCACGCCGTCGAAGACCAGTTCCGCGTCATCGCTTGAATGCGCCTGCGCGGATGCAGTGGGCGCCGGCGTCCAGGCGAAGACCTCAAAGGGGCGTGAGAAGTGCGCCAGGAATTGCCCGCTGAGGAGTGTTTCGTCGCCGGGAAGCGGAGACAGGGGCTGCACCTGTGTTGCGTGCTCCGCCATGGCCCGCCTTTTAGCCGCCCGGGCCGGTTCATCCAGGTGGAATCGCAGCCATGACCGCCATTCCGGCACCTGGGGTGCGGCCCAGTGCCAAAACCAGATGGGGTATTCCAGCAGCGCGTGGCCGTCCTGCCGCGCAACTTCTGCCGCCGCCGCACCGAGCGCATCGTGGTCACCATGCCCGTCGGCCCGGTACGGTGCCACGAGGGCCAGCCGGTCGGGATCACCGGGAAGCCGGCGGGCGGCCTCCCGGACAGCCTTGGCGATGGTTCCGGCATGCTCTCCAAGTCCGCGGTCCGGCAGCCCGAGGAATGCCCAGCGGTCCGCCAGGCCCAGTGCGGCCAGGGCCGCTGAGAATTCAGCCAGCCGGGTGTGGGCCAGCTGTTCCGGGGAGGTGGTGGGCGAATCCGGGTGTGACCCCTCCCCTGCCGTGCACAGCAGGACTTCCACCTCGGCTCCCAGTGCCGCCAGGGACGCCATCAGCCCACCGGCCCCCAGTGTCTCGTCATCCGGATGCGCCGCCAGGACCACGAAGCGCATGCCGGCCAGTTCGGCGGGGTCAAGCGGCAGCTCGGGTGCTGCGTCCAGGCCGCTCACGGCCCAGGCGGCCTCGCCGGTTCCCTGGTCAGCGTGCGAAAAGGTCACCACGGGCAGTCCCCCTTGAGCGCAAGCCGGCCCAATTGGGCATCATCCCGTGCCCCGTGATGCTGCCGGACGTAGAGTGCCAGGTCGGCCATCCTCTTGGCGTACGGCCCGTCAAAGGCAAGCGGACCTGGACCACGGTTGGAAGCCACCAGGGAAAGGACGCGTTCGACGGCGGCCGCAACAGTTCCGCGGACCCGCTGGGCTTCGCTCCACGCGCTGTGGTTGCCGGCGGAGCCGAGGGTGCCAGCATCGATGCCCGCTGCGGTCCGGGCAAGATACTGCAGGGCAGCCGAGAGCGTGCGGTCCACCTCTCCGAGCGCCGCAAGTGCCACCTGGTCGGGCTCCCGCCCCGCTTCGGCCCCTGCCAGCAAGCCGTTGCGGAAGTCCCGTGCCACGCCCACTGCTCCCCCCAGCCAGCAGGCAGCCACGCCTATCCCGCCCCAGGCGAAGCCAGGCCGGCTGTGGTACCAGCCGGTACCACCCAGGGGGCTCGCCGGGACCTGGTCGAAGTGAACTGTTCCGCTGGGGATTTCCTGGAGCCCGCGCGCGATCCACTCCGGTTCCTCACATGCCACGCCGGGATGGCGAAGATTGACCGCGAAGGCCGCCCTGCCGCCGTCGTCCGTGTGGGCGGTGACCACCGCGCAGTCCAGGGCCGCGGCGAGGGAACACCACGGCTTGGACCCGCTGAGGGTGGTGCCGGCACCTGCGGAATGCGCTTCGAGCCGGGCACCCGGCGCCTCTGCGGCGAAGACGCCCCATGCGGCATCCCTGCTCCCGTCCGGAAGCGGGTGTCCGGGCTCAGCTGCGTGGGCAGCCTGGGCAAGAATGGCGACGGCGTCGAGGTGCGGCTCAAGCACCCGGGCCGCGGCCACATCGGTGGCAGCCACGGAAGCCAGGAGCTCCCACAACACGGCGGTCCGCCCCTCACCGGGCCGCGGCCACGTCCGCCCGGCCTCGACGGCAAGGGCCAGCAGGGCAGGGACGTCACCCGTTGCGGCGCCGACGGATTCGACCAGCGGAACCCATGGCGAAAAATCTGCGGGCGTGGAGTCCAGGAGTACAGGAGCAGGTGCCGCGTGCAAAAAGCCCTCCCTCTACGATGCCCGGCACTGCGCCGGACGCATCTCCACAGCTTACTTACTGTTTTTGCGGGAGGATGCGCGCCAGCGCGAACCCGTCCCACCCCTTGGAACCCACCGTCTGGATGACAGTGGCGTCCAGGCGCGGGTGGTTGCCGAGCAGCCGGAGTGCGTCGATGATTCCTGGCGCGTTCACCGGGTCCATGTCCGGGTCCAGGACGGCCCCTTCCCAGATCGTGTTGTCCAGGACCACCACCGCACCCGGCCTGCCCAGCTTGACGGCCCAGTCGAGGTAGCGGCTGTTGTTTTGCTTATCGGCGTCGATGAAGATGAAGTCGAACGGCTCCCTGTCCTCTTCCTCGAGGGCAGCCAGGGTTTCCAGCGCGGGGCCCAGCCGGATTTCCACCCTTTCACCCAGGCCGGCGGCGTCGATGTTGGCCCACGCCACTTCTGCATGCTGCGGCAGGTATTCGCAGGTGACGAGCTTGCCGTGGTGGGGAAGGCCGCGGCCCATCCAGATGGTGCTGTAACCCGCCAGGGTCCCGATCTCCAGGATGCGGTGGGCGCCGGACAACTGGACCAGGAGCTTCAGGAGCTTCCCGGCGTTTGGCGCCACCTCAATGGCCGGCATGCCGGCGTCAGCCGCAGTGCGGATGGCCTGCTGGACCGCCTCGTCCGGATGCACCACGGTGCGGGACAGGAACTCCTCGGTGGCAATCCATTCCGGCCGGGGTTTGTGCTCGAACATGGGCACAGTTTGGCACGCGGCGTTCCGGCGGTCCAGACACTTTAGCCGGGCCCACGCCAGCCCCGGCGCGGAGGCTCAGGACAGGCTTAGGACTCCTGGGCCAGGGCGTTTTCGAGGCGGTCCACCTTTGCCGTCAACTCGCCGCTGTAACCGGGCCTGATGTCGGCCTTGATCACCAGTGAGACGCGGCTGCCGTAGCGTCCGACCGCCTCGGTGGCGCGCTTTACGACGTCGAACACTTCATCCCACTCACCCTCAATGGTGGTGAACATGGAATCGGTCTGGTTGGGCAGCCCGGATTCCCGGACGATCTTCACGGCGGCTGCAACGGCGTCGTGCACGGACGCATCGTTTGGCCGGGAACCTTCGCTGGGAACGCCTGACGGAGCAACAGAAAATGCAAGCAACATGCCTCCAAGTTTCGCACGCGGTCCCCGGACTGCCGCAGGCCCAAACGCGGGAGCGCGCCGTCACATAAGCTCCTACCCCGGAGTAACCATGGTGGCCGAAGACTCCGTTGCTACCCTTTTGGGCATGAGCCTCGCAGTCGCCCGTAAGCCCCTCCGCGCAGACGCAGCGCGGAACGTGGACAAAATCATCACGGCGGCGCGCCAGTGCTTCCGGGAGTTCGGCCCGGAAGTACCGCTCCAAACCATCGCATCCACCGCGGGCGTTGGCCCCGCAACCCTGTTCCGCAACTTCGCGGACAAGGAAGAACTGGTCCTGGCGGCACTGAACCGGCAGCTCCGGCTTACCGTGGATCCCGTCATGGACGGCGCCCTGGCCGATATCGATGCCGCTGCCGGGCTGCTGCGCGTGCTCGAGGCCCTGATGGCTGCGGCAAGCGACGACGCCAACCTGCTGTGCGCTGTGGCGGGCCGGCGCGAACTCCTCACCGGCATTACCGGGTCCCTCATGGAGTCGATCAGCATCCTTTTGGTGCGCGGGCAAGGCCAGGGAAGCCTGCGCACGGACATCACCATGACGGACATGTTCCGGCTGCTGGCCATGCTGATCGGCGTTGTCGACACCATGGAGCCGGGCTCCGATGCATGGCGCCGTCCGCTGGCACTGGTCGAGGACGCCATCCGTACGGTCCGCCCGCCACGCCCGCTTCCCGCGCTGGTGCCCGTCCCTGCTGCCGCAGTACCCGGCATCCCCGGGGGCACCATTGTCGGCACACAACACGTGCAATAAACTCAGAGCGGGGTTAGGCAGCCAGCCTCGAATAGTCCGAGATGGAGCGACCCATGGAACTTTTCCTGCGTATCCACCCTGCAACCGCCGCGCTGCGATGACCAGATCAAAACTCTTCCACTACCTCACTGACGCCCGCGGGCCAGAAGAAGTCCTCCCTGCGCTGACAACCGCGGAACTCGTCGAATTGCTTGACGCCCTGTACCAAAACCTTGATACCCCCGAGCCCGAGTTCGGCGCGCAGGTGTGGTACGAGATGGGCGTGGAAGAAAGCTGCCGCAGGTCGGTCTCGCCCGACGGCGCAGCCCACGGCGTGGCGTAGCTACCGCTGTATCGAGCCCCTGACAGCCGGCCGGCGCTGCCCGGCTGTCAGGAGTGTTTCCCCGGTATCGGGAGCGTTCCGTCAGGGATTTTCCCCGTTTTCTCCAGTGCCGGTTTCTCCGCCTTGGGTGCCGGGCCGGGGCTGTTCTGATGGCTGTCCTGGCTCAGGATGCCCGTGTGACTGGGGTTCGTGGTCATGGTGCTCATGGAACTCGTTGGGGATGTGGTGCTTCGCCTCCATCAGGTGCTGCTGGAGTTTCTCCTCGGCATCCCGGCGCCGCCGTGCAGTGTCCCGTAATTCACGCGTTGCCTCGGAGCCGCGGGGGTCCAGGTAGGCGGGCCGCAGCTTGCCGGTTTGCTCAGCGGCAGGAATTCCAGTGCTGCGCGCTTCCCCAGCCTTCCCTTCGGTGTCCTCTGTGCCCTGGCCGTCCTGCGGCTTATCAGGCCGTGACTGTTCGTCCATCTCGATTCCTCCTTTGGTGGCCGCCTGGTGTGGGCTGCATCTCCTCCAGTCCACCACACCTGGCCCCGCGATGCTGGCCCGCTAGGCGTTGCCCGCGTCTGCCCGCTTGCGGAGTTCCTGACGCACCAGGGCCTGCAGCGCTGGAACGGACGACGACGGGTCCAGGTCGAATGCCTCCCGGAGCCTTTGGGCGAGAATTTCCAGGTCCTCTTCCGGCACGTCCGAAAGGCGGGAAAAGCGCCTGAAGAAGCGTTTGGCTGGGAGGCCCGCCCGCCGTCGGGCGTCCTTGTGGCGGGGTCTGCCCGCCAAGCCGCCTGCGGGATACAGCTGATTTTCCATGGTCGCCGTTCGTAGGAATGCCATGGCCAACTGCATAAGCCGATTTCATAGTACAGCCGCCGCCGCGCCGGGGAAGTGACCCCCATCACTAATTTATGCAGACGCCTGCCAAACTAGCTCCAGCCCAATGCCCTCAGCAGGGCAGCGGTACCGGCCCCGGCGATGACCACCACCAGGAAGGGTGCGCGGAACGCCAGCGCGAGTGCGGCCGCGGCAAGCGCCCCCAGCCTGGCGTCAGCCGCGAGTCCCTGGCCAGACACGACGGCATTCACCACGGTAAGGGAGGCCAGCAGGCCGATGGTCATGGTGCCCGCAACCCGGGATGTGCGCTGGTCCTCGAGGAACCTGGCGGGCACGAAGTAGCCCACGATCTTCCAGGCGTACGCCAGCGCGCAGGCAAGAAGCAGCCAGATCCACAGGCTCATGCGCCTGCCCCCGGATCCGTGCCTTCGCTCCCCTGCGCACCCGTATACGGGCGGCTTGCGTCCTGCTGCCGGCCAGGGTGATGGTCACGGTGTCCGCCATAGGGCTCGACGTCCGGCTCAAGGCCCTCGTCGCGCCGGCCGTGGCTGAACCAGCCCACCAGCGCGGCCACCAGGGCGGCCACCAGGATGGGCACCCCCGCCGGCACGAAGGGAACGGCGACAACGGTGGCCACCGCACACACCACCGCGATGGCAATGGGCTCGCGGCCCTTAAGCCTCGGCCAGAGCAACGCCAGGAAGGCGGCCACCGCGGCACCGTCGAGCCCCCATTGCTTGGGATCGCCCAGTCCGCTCCCGGCGAGCGCGCCCACGGCGGTGAAGAGGTTCCACAGCACGTAGACGCCAATCCCTGCAGTCCAGAATCCCCGCCGCTGCTCGGCCGGGTCCGTCTGGCCCGTGCTGGTGGCCGTTGATTCGTCGATGGTCAGCTGCGCGCCGACAAACTTACGCCAGCCGGTGGGCCGCAGCAGTGCGTTCAACTGCATGCCGTAGATGCCGTTGCGCATGCCCAACAGGGTTGCTGCGCTCATTGCGGCGATGCCCGAACCTCCACCTGCCACCACACCGATAAACGCGAACTGCGAACCACCGCTGAAGAGGAGCAGGCTCAGGGCCATGGTCTGCCACAGGTTGAGCCCCGAGGTCACTGCGAGCGCTCCGAAGGACACCCCATAAAGGCCGGTGGCGATGCTGATGGAAATCCCCACCCTGACCGCCGGCGAGGCCAGGAGTTTCACACCCAGCCTCCAGGTTTGCGTGCCTTTTGGATGGGCTTCCGGAGGCTCCAGGCCCAGAGGATCAACGGTGCCTGGAGCGGCAACCGCACGGTGTGGATCTTCCGCCGGCGGGGCGTACCCTGCGGACCATAAGCCTTCGCCAGTGCGTCAGCGTGTCCCGCCAGGAATGCGGCAAACATCGCTGTGAGGGCGGTGGCGGTCAGCTTCCGGGTGGGCGGGAGGAGGATTCCGACGGCGGCGGCCAACTCCAGCAGTCCACTCACGGCGATCCACTCATCCCGGGACAGGACGGCCAGGGGATGGTTGGGCACAGGATGGTTGGGCACCACAGTGTGGGCCGCACCGGGTTCCGGATCCGGTTCCGCGTCCCGGCGGCAGAGGTAGTCCGGAACGACGTCGCGGTAGAAGCCGGGATCCCTGAAGTGCTTGCCCGCGCTGGCCAGCAGGAGGGCTCCCATGGCAGCCGCGGACAGGGTCTGAACGGCGGGGCCCTGAAGGGAACAGTTCGGTACGGACAAGCCCCTGACTGCAGGACCGGACCAGGGAAGAGGCATGGAACCACTCAATCACAGCCACGGTGGCCGCCAGAAACCGGCCTGTGAGGCAAGGTCCCTCAATTCCAGGCGGGCGGAGAGCTTCCATACGGGGGCGGCGGGGACAGGTAGTCCACCGCCCGGCCCGCGTCCAGCAACGGTGGACCGACGTAGCGGAGCTGCCCGTAGGTGCTGTCCATGGAGTTGTGGTGGGGTCCGGGTAGCTCTGCCGGGCCGTCAGTGACCCCTGGTTCGGTGTCCCCTGCTTCGGTGCCCATTGGAAGGGAAAACAGTTCCTCGGCGGTGCGGGCCAGGGACAATTGCGCACAGGCACCCATCCCAGCCTCCCGGCGTCGGTCCAGGAGGCGGACGGCCGCCGCAGCCACCCCGTATCCTGTGGCGTGGTCCAGCGCCTGGACAGGCAGGGCACCCGGGCGCCACCCGCCGTCGTCATTGTCCTTCCCGTACACGTGCGCGATTCCGCAGGCGGCCTGGACAATGCTGTCAAAACCGCGCATACCGCTCCATGGCCCGGCGCTCCCCCAGCTGTTGAGGGTGACCACCACCAGCCGAGGGTGCGAGGCCAGCAGTTCCCGCGGGTTGAGCCCGAAACGGTCCAGGGCGCCGTGCCGGTAACCCGTGACCACGACGTCGGCGCGGGCCAGGAGCTGCTGGAGGCTGTGCTGGTTCTGCGGAAGCCCCAGATCGGCTTCCGCGCTGCGCTTGCCGAACGCGGTGTCCACGAACTGGTCTTCGATTTCCGGGAAGGCTGGCGGGTCGATCCGCAGGACGTCGGCTCCCAATGCTGCAAGCAGGCGGGTGGCCACCGGCCCTGCAATCACCCGGGTCAGGTCCAGGACCCGCAGCCCCTCCAGCGGCGGTTTGTGGCCGCCACCGATGCCCTCGCCGCCTGCCGTAGTAGCCGCCGCGGCAAAGTCCTGCAGTCCCAGACGGGCCGTGGTGCCGTCGGTATGCTCCACGGCAATCCAGGGTCCGGATCCCGCCGCCCGGCCCATGCCGGACGCAAGCCATTCGTCACGCGTCCTCACGGCCGCAGCGATCCCGCCGTGGCCCTGGATGGCGGCCTCAGCCTCAAGCGCCGCCATGGAACGAAGAGCCTGTTCCGCCCCTTCCGCGGAGGCGGCTCCCAAGGCGCGCAGCAGCCGCTGCTCGTGGTGCGGGTAGTTGGCGTGGAGCCGGATCCAGCCATCGCGGGTCTGCCGGAAGCCCGACAGGGGCGCGAAGCCCTGTGGCTTGCGTCCGGCAATCCGCAGGTGGCCGAAGGAATCGAAGGCAGCCGCGGTAAGCGCCGGCGTAGTGCTGAACCGGCCGGGCGTGCGCGCATACAGGTTCAGCGCTTCCGCCGCGGCTCCCACCGAGTACAGTGCCAGGCCTTCGACGTCGAGGGCGCCGGCCCACCAGCGTCGGGGCGAATACGGGAGCGGATTGACGTGGTGCGCGTCCACGTCCGCCCTACTTTCCCTGCGGAGAGGCTGCGTGGAGCTGGTCCAGGACGCGGGCCGGCACGTTGGTGGTGATCTCGTGGATGCCCAGCTCCTGGCAAAGTGCCACATCCTCCGGGGAGTCCACGGTCCACACCCGGAAGCGCCGCCCGGAGTCCAGCCATCGGCGGATTGTGGCCGGGCGCTCCCTGACGTAGTCGATGCCGGGGCCGGCCATTCCTACTTCCCGGTCGTCCAGGATCCGTTCACCCTCCAGCTGGGTGGCCTTCATGAGGTTGGCGACGGCGCTCCCCGTAATGAGGCCCAGGCCCAGCCCGCCGCGGATCTCATGGATGGTGAGGTCGTCCACCAGTTGGCAGATGTATTGCGGCGGGACGGACTGGAGCAGGTGGCGGACCGAGTCCGGGCTGAAGCTCATGAAGGTCACGGCCACGTTGTCCACGGTGGAGCTTTGCGGGTCCCAGCCCTCGCTGCGGAGCACCTCCAGCACGCGGTCCTCCAGTTTGAGCTGGTAGGGACTGGGATGCTTGAGCTCGATGGCGAGTTTCACCGGGCGGCCCGCCCCGCGGAGGATGTCCAGCAGCTCCGGGAGGGTCAGCAGCTGTTCCGAACGTGCTCCATACTCTTCGGGAATGCGGACCCCCTTCCAGGATGAGAAGTCCAGCTGGTGCAGCTCGCGCAGGGTCCGTTCAGCCACCGGCCCGGTCCCGTCCGACGTCCGGTCCAGGTTGGCGTCATGGAGCAGGACCAGGTGCTGGTCCCGGGTGAGGTGGACGTCGCACTCCACCCCGTCGGCCCCGTCAGCCAATGCCTGCAGGTAGGCGGCCCGGGTGTGTTCGGCGTATGCGCCGCTGGAACCACGATGGGCAAAGACCAGCGGCCGCTGCGGCACTGACTCGTCAATTGTCATGGACACACGGTAGCCGACCGGCCCCCGCCTTCGGGGCTAGGCTTGGCACATGCAGGTGAACTCTGAGGCAACTACTGGGCCAACCACGCAGGATTCCCCCGCCGAGGCCGCGCAGCAGGTGCGCCCTGGCACTATGGCGGCAGGCGCCGTCGTAAGCCGCCAGCCCGGTGCCGGCGACGCCGAGAAAGCGGCAGCGCTGCGGAAGATGAAGCTGCTGGCGCTGAGCCTGCTGATCGCCATGGCCGTGATTTTTGTCTTTGCGTTCGCGCTGCAGAAGGACTACCCGTGGCTGCAGTATGTGCGCGCGGCGGCCGAGGGCGGAATGGTGGGCGCGCTGGCCGACTGGTTCGCCGTGACGGCCCTGTTCAAGTACCCCATGGGCATCAAGATTCCCCACACCGCCATCATTCCCCGCCGGAAGGACCAGATCGGGGCCTCGCTGGGCGAGTTCGTGGAGACCAATTTCCTCTCCGAGCAGGTGGTCCAGGAGAAGCTGGCCAGCGTCAACATCGCGCGCCGGGCCGGCGTTTGGCTGGCTGGCCCTGGTGGTGCCGAACGCGTGGCCAAGGAGGGAGCTGCCGTTATCCGCGGCGCCTTCAAGGTTTTGAATGACGACGACGTCCAGGCCGTCATCGAGGGCATGGTGCGCAAGCATCTGCTCACCCCGCCGTGGGGACCTCCCGTGGGCAGGCTGGCGGAGCGCATCTTCCATGACGGGCACCATCACACGCTGGTGGACCTGCTGGTGGACCGCGCGGCGGACTGGGTGGACGATAACCACGAAACCGTCACCCGCCTGGTGTCCGACCGCTCCCCCACGTGGGTTCCGCAGTTCGTGGACGGACTGGTGGGCGACAAGGTCTATATCGAGATCCTGAAGTTCGTCCGTGCCGTCCAGGCTGACCCCCGCCACCAGGTGCGGCAGTCAATCGACAAGTACCTCAACGACCTGGCACAGGACCTGCAGCATGACCCCGCGATGATTGCGCGCGCGGAAGACATCAAGGCGCAGGTCCTGGGCGACCCCGAAGTGCGCGAACTGGCCTCGCGGACCTGGGGAACGGTCAAGAACGCGCTGCTGGGCGCCGTGGATGATCCGGACAGCGAACTCACCATCAAGTTCAAGGCTGCGGTGCGCGATTTTGGGTCACGGCTCGTGGACGACCCCGAACTGGCCGGGAAGGTCAACGCATGGATCGGTGACGCCGCCGGGTACCTGGTCCGCACCTACCGTTCGGACATCGCAGGCGTTATTACGGACACCGTGGCTCGGTGGGATGCCGAGGAAACCTCGCAGAAGATCGAGCTCCAGGTGGGTAAGGACCTGCAGTTCATCCGCATCAACGGCACCGTGGTGGGGTCCCTGGCCGGGCTGGGGATTTTCACGGTGGCACAGCTGATCTTTGGGTAGTTTTCCGCTGCTGTAGGTCCCGGGTGGACTTGGCGCTGCGCATCTTCCTTTTCGCTGCAGATTCATCTTGGCGCTGCGCATCTTCCTTTTCGCTGGGGATATTTGGGGTGCGAAAAGGAATGTGCGTGTCGATAAGGCGTACGACGGCGGCACGGAGGGCTGGAGTGACGCTGGAATTGTTGGAAAGAAGTCGGCCCGCCGTACGGCTGCAGGCTCCTACGCGAAGGACTCCAACCCGACGCCTGCGTCCTGAAGTCCTGCCCTGATCCGGGCCGCCATTTCTACGGCGTCAGGGGTCCCACCGTGAATGCACAGGGAGTCGGGCCGTACCGCAATTACGGATCCGTCCACGGCAACCACTTCGCCTTGCGTGGCCAGGCGGACGGCCCGTTCGACCACCGCATCGACGTCGTACAGGACGGCATCGTCCTCGGAGAGCGGCACCAGGCTGCCGTCGGCGAGGTAGGCACGGTCGGCGAAAGCCTCAACGAACACCGGGTGCCCGGCTTCCTTGGCCTGCTTCAGCAGCTCCGAGCCCGGGAAGCCCAGGAACGGAAGGCCTGGATCGTAGGCGTTGACCGCAGCCACTACGGCGGAGGCCTGCTCGGCGTCATGGATCGTGGTGTCGTACAGCGCTCCATGCGCCTTCACATAGTCCACGGAGGCGCCCACGGCATGCGCAACCCCGTCGAGCGCGCCCAGCTGGTACAGCACGTCCCCGAAGAGCTCGTCGAAGCTCATGCCAAGCATGCGGCGCCCGTAGCCGGCCAGGTCCCGGTAGCCCAGGTGCGCACCGACGGTGACATCAAGTTCGTACGCGGCCCTGCAGCTGTCGAGCATGGTGACGGGATCCCCCGCGTGGAGGCCACAGGCTACGTTGGCGCTGGTTGCCAGCTGGAGCATCGCCGGATCGCCTCCCGCGGTCCAGGAGCCGAATGATTGGCCTACGTCAGCGTTGAGATCCAATGATGTTGCCTTCCAGCGTCAGGTTGTCCGGCCCGGCAGCGGAAGTCAGCTCCCCGGGAATGGTGTCCGGCATCGGCCCGAACGCCTCCCGGGCATTCTTGGCCACCGCACGGCCCATCACGAGGTTACCGGCTCCGCCGACAACGGCCCCTATGCCGAACGGGAGGGCCCGCCCGAACAAGGCAGTCCCTTGGCGCTTGAGCAGGTTCTTGAGGAAGGCATGCTGGATCCTCTTCCGGACGCTGCCGAAACCCGGCACCACCATGGATTTGGACAGCGCGTTGCCCCAGGTGTTGGTGGCGCCGCCGGATGCCTGGCCGCTGAGCGTGCCCAGCAGGGCGGTGCCCTCCTCGCCGAGCATGATGGCCATGACCATGGTGCCGGCCTTTTCCGGGTTGGTCAGACGGATGCCGTGCAGTTCAGCCAGCGAAGTTGCGTACAGGGCTGTGGCTTCCAGGAAGCCAACGGTGGCGGCTGCGGAAAGTCCCAGCGACGCCACGGTTCCAACGCCGGGGACGACGGCGGTGGCACCCACCAGGGCTCCCCCTCCGGCAACAGCCCGCAGGTAGTCGCGCTCTGCGATGTCCGCCAGCTGCGCGGCCGTCGCCCGCGGATGCCTCTTCTGGAGCCTGCGGATGTAGCCAACCACCAGGGGCCGCTGGATCTGCACTGCTTTCAGGAGCATGTTGTGGACGCCGGGCTTGGGCTTGCCCTCGGCGTCAAACATTGCGTTGTGGGCGGTTTCCTGTGCGATGCGTACTGCGGGGTTGCTGCGCCGGGCCATGGTCACCTTCATTCAAATCGACCTGCAGCGGCTAGGCTGCCGTGCCTTTCCATCCTATGTGGATAGACACTAAGCATGCTTAACTTCCGGGCCGTGGCTTCGTCCGGCGGGCTGCGGCGGCAGGATGCGGTACCTGCACCTCACCGCCGCCGCTGCAACCCGCCGTCGGACGTTACTTCCCGGCCTGCTGGACCTCGCGCCCCGCCGCCCCGGCGTCCTGGCCGCCGCTGCGCGCGGCAGTGGCCTGGTCTGCCTGAAGCTCGGCACGGAAGACCTCGAAGCGGGCCAGGTGGGCGGGACGGCGCCGCAGAATGGCCCAAGCCACGCCCAGGATGACGAACCAGATGGGGGTTACCAGCAGTGCAACGAGAGTGTCGGGCTGGGTGGTAAGGGCCCAAAGGACGAAGGCGAAGAATGCGTACACCACCCACACGGCGGGAATGCCACCGGGCATCTTGAACTTCGACGCCGCATGCAGGTGCGGCCGGCGGCGCCGGAAGGAGATGTAGCTGGCGAGGATGATCGACCAGACGAAGACGAAGCAGACCGCAGACACGGTGGTCACCATTTCAAAGGCCATGCCAACATCCTGGCCGGCATACATGAGTACGACGCCGGACAGCAGCAGGACGCAGGACAGGAACAGCGCGTTGCTGGGCACCTTCCTCGTGGAGAGCCGGCTGAAGATACCGGGGGCATCGCCTTCCTGGGCCAGGCCGAAGACCATGCGGGACGTGGAGTAGATGCCGGAGTTCGCGGAGGACATCGCCGAAGTCAGGACCACCAGGTTGACCACCGTGGCCGCGGCGCCGAGGCCGGCCAGGGAGAACATCCCGATAAAGGGGCTGTGGCCGGCGGCGAACTGGGTCCACGGGGTGACCGCCATCAGGATGACCAGCGCACCGACATAGAAGAGCAGCACGCGGACGGGGATGGCGTTGATGGCCTTGGGCAGCGTGCGCTCGGGGTTCTTGGCCTCGGCGGCGGTGGTTCCCACCAGTTCGATGCCTACGAAGGCGAAGACTGCGATCTGGAATCCGGCCACGAAGCCCATGAACTCATTGGGGAAGAACCCGCCATGGCTCCACAGGTTGGTGAAGCTTGCGGTGCCCGCGTCGCTCTGGAAACCGGTGAAGATCATGAAGAGTCCCACGATGATCAGGGCTGCGATGGCGACGATCTTGATGAGGGCGAACCAGAACTCGGTCTCGCCGAACGCCTTGACGGTGGCGAGGTTCAGCAGGAGCAGGATGCCCACCGTGGCCAGGCCCGGGATCCAAAGTGGCAGCGCCGGCCAAAGTTCCTTTGAGTACCCTGCAATGGCGATGACGTCCGCGATTCCGGTGATCACCCAGCAGAACCAGTACGTCCAGCCGGTGAAGAATCCGGCCCACGGCCCCAGGAGATCGGCGGCGAAATCACTGAAGGACTTGTAGTTCAGGTTGCTGAGCAGCAGTTCACCCATGGCCCGCATGACGAAGAAAAGCATAAAGCCGATGATCATGTATACGAAGATCACGGATGGGCCGGCCGCGGAGATGGTCTTGCCGGAACCCATGAACAGGCCCGTGCCGATCGCGCCGCCGATGGCGATGAGCTGGATATGCCGGTTGGTGAGCTGCCGCTCCAGGTGGGGAGGCTCGCTGCGGGCTGCCGTGGCAGCGCCTTGGCTGCGGGCTGGTTCGCCGTTGGACGTGGGGGGATGAATCGCCATGAGGAACTCCATCGATAAAGCGGCTTTTGGGTGCCGCAAAAGATTTGGTTCCTCCCCGCTCTGTAGTGGACCTGAGAGTTTCCGCAGCAAAAGCCGCTTGCACCGCCGGTGAGCCAGGGTCATGCCCGGCTGCTTTCCAGAGTTGCCTGTCCGCGGCGGTACGTGGGCCTGAGAGTTTCCTGGGGAGGGTTTGCTCCTACGGCGCCTGCTGGATGTACCCGGCAGGGCTCTCCCGCCGCAGGTCGAAGGCGTATTCAGTTGGAAGCCGCAGGCTTTTTGGGCCACGGCCGGTCATGCAATGGGACAGGCACCGACTGGTGGGCTGCTCCGGATACGCTGAGCCAGCCACCGGCGGCGCCATTCCCGGGGTTCAGTGTGGTGTCCGTCACGATCGAATGTCAAACCCCTCCCGACACAAGCGGGGAAGAACGGCGTCACGTGCCCCTCGAGCCCCGCACGGAAGCCGCCCGATTTGCCACGGACGGGTCTATCCCGGTACCTTGTGAGCCGAATCACCCACATTTGAATAAGCCTTTCGAGCTGTGACGGGAGAGTCCTCCCGGCGAAACACCGGTCAGGCGCCGTAGGAGCAAATCCTCCCCAGGAATCTCTCAGGCCCCCGTACCGTCACGGCGAGGCGACTCTGGAAAGCAATCAGGCTTCTGCCTGGTTCACCGACGGTGCAAGCGGTCCCCTGCCAACAGCAGGCAACGCGGAATCTCTCAGGTCCAATACAGAGCGGGGAGGAACCCATCCCACGCCGTGCCACCTTCGGCCGGCCAGATCTGGAGTTCCTCATGACGATTCATTCGCATCCAACATCGTTTGTTGACCGCCATATCGGCGCGCGCCGCCAGGCCGACATCGACACCATGCTCAAGGCCATCGGCTACGACAGCCTGGATGGCCTGGTTGACGTGGCCGTCCCCGCGCCCATCCGCCAGGAAACTGCGCTCAAGCTGACCGACGCCCTCAGCGAGGTTGAAGTCCTCACGGAACTGCGGAAGCTTGCCGCCAAGAACAAGACGGCAGTCCAGATGATCGGCCAGGGCTACTACGACACCGTGACTCCACCGGTGATCCGCCGCAACATCCTGGAATCCCCGGCCTGGTACACCGCCTACACGCCCTACCAGCCGGAGATTTCCCAGGGCCGGCTTGAGGCGCTGCTGAACTTCCAGACCATGGTGCAGGACCTGACGGCGCTCCCGGTAGCCAACGCTTCCTTGCTGGACGAGGCAACGGCCGTGGCCGAGGCCGTGCTGCTGATGCGCCGCGCCAACAAGACCAAGCCCGCGAAGGACGGCAAGACGGTGCTCGACGCCGACTGCCTCCCCCAGACCATCGCCATCGTGCTGGGCCGGGCGGAGGCGCTCGGCTTCGAGGTGGAGGTCGCCGACCTGTCCAAGGGCCTGCCCGACGGCGACATCAACGGCGTCGTGCTGCAGCAGCCCGGGGTCTCCGGCCGCGTGTGGGACCAATCCGCCGTGATCGCCGCTGCCAAGGACCGGGGCGCGCTGGTCACCGTGGCTGCGGACCTGCTGGCCCTGACACTGATCACACCTCCGGGCGAGCAGGGCGCGGACATTGCCGTCGGCTCCACCCAGCGTTTTGGCGTGCCGCTGTTCTTCGGCGGCCCCCATGCCGCCTACATGGCCGTCCAAAAGGGAATGGAACGTACCCTCCCGGGCAGGATCGTGGGCGTCTCCAAGGACAACGCCGGCACGCCTGCCTACCGGTTGGCACTGCAGACCCGCGAGCAGCACATCCGCCGCGAGAAGGCCACATCCAACATCTGCACCGCCCAGGCGCTGCTGGCCATCGTGTCCTCCTTCTACGCCGTTTACCACGGCCCCGACGGCCTGAAGGCGATCGCAGAGACCGTCCACCACAAGGCCAGGGTCCTGGCAACAGCACTCACGTCACTGGGCCGCGAACTGGTCACGGACTCCTTCTTCGACACCCTCACCGTCCGCGTTCCGGGCAAGGCCGCCAAGGTGATCACCGCCGCTGAAGCCCGCGGCATCAACCTGCGCTTCATCGATCCGGACACGGTGGGCGTCTCCGTTGATGAGACGACGACGGCGGCAACACTTTCCGCCGTCGCCGTCGCCTTTGGCGCCGGTCCGGTGGGTGACGCCCAGGGATTCGAACTGCCCGACACTATTTTGCGTTCCTCGGCCTACCTGCAGCACCCGGTCTTCAACACGCACCGGTCCGAAACCCAGCTGCTGCGTTACATCCGCAAGCTCTCGGACCGCGACCTGGCGCTGGACCGCACCATGATCCCGCTGGGTTCATGCACCATGAAGCTGAACGCCACGGCCGAGATGGAAGCCATTTCCTGGCCGGAGTTCGCCTCGATCCACCCGTTCGCCCCGGACTCCCAGACCGAAGGCTGGCGCGAACTCATCGCCGGCCTGGAAGCGGACCTCGCCGAGATCACCGGGTATGACCAGGTGTCCATCCAGCCCAACGCGGGCTCGCAGGGCGAACTCGCCGGGCTGCTCGCGATCCGCGGCTACCACCATTCCCGGGGCGAGCAGCAGCGCAACGTCTGCCTGATCCCGGCCTCGGCGCACGGCACCAACGCCGCCTCCGCCGTGCTCGCGGGCATGAAGGTGGTCGTGGTTGCCACGGCTGCCGACGGCACCATCGACCACGACGACCTGACGGCCAAGATCGAGGCCAACAAGGACGTCCTCTCGGCCATCATGATCACGTACCCGTCCACGCACGGCGTGTACGACTCCGATGTCCGCGAAGTCTGTGACGCTGTGCATGCTGCCGGCGGCCAGGTCTACGTTGACGGCGCCAACCTCAACGCACTTGTAGGGCTGGCCCAGCCGGGCCAGTTCGGCGGGGACGTGTCCCACCTGAACCTGCACAAGACCTTCTGCATCCCGCACGGCGGCGGGGGACCCGGCGTCGGGCCCGTTGCCGCCAAGGCGCACCTGGCACCGTTCATGCCGGGCGACGCGAACAAGGCGGCGCACGAAGCCGGGCACGGTGTGGCGATCTCGGCGTCCCGGTTCGGTTCGGCCGGCGTGCTGCCGATTTCGTGGGCGTACGTGAAGCTGATGGGCGGTGAGGGCCTGACCGAGGCCACCAAGTCCGCGCTGCTGGCGGCCAACTACGTCGCGTCCCGCCTGAACGAGTACTTCCCGGTCCTCTACACCGGTGAAGGCGGGCTGGTGGCGCACGAGTGCATCCTGGACCTGCGCGAACTCACGGCGAAGACGGGAGTCACGGCCGAGGACGTGGCCAAGCGGCTGATCGACTTCGGTTTCCACGCCCCCACCCTTTCGTTCCCTGTCGCGGGCACGCTGATGGTGGAGCCCACCGAGTCCGAGGACCTGGCCGAGATCGACCGCTTCATCGAGGCCATGATCACCATTCATGGCGAGATCCAGCAGGTGGCCAGCGGCGACATCACCCTGGAGGCATCCCCGGTGCGCAACGCACCCCACACGGCGGCCGCCGTCGTCAGCTCTGGCTGGGACCGCGCCTACCCGCGGGAGCAGGCGGCCTTCCCCGTTGCCTCGCTCCGCCAGGACAAGTATTTCCCGCCCGTCGGCCGGATCGACGGCGCCGCCGGCGACCGGAACCTGATCTGCTCCTGCCCGCCCCTCGAAGCGTTCGAGGACAGCACAGCCGAATTTGAGAACTGAGGACTTCCAATGACTGAGAACTACACCGCTCTTTTCGAGCAGCACAAGAAGGCCGGGGCCTCGTTCACGGACTTCGGCGGGTGGCAGATGCCGCTCAAGTACGAGTCTGAACTCGCGGAACACCATGCCGTGCGCAGGGCGGCCGGCCTGTTCGACCTCTCCCACATGGGCGAGGTCTGGGTGACAGGCCCCGACGCCGCCGCGTTCCTGGACTACGCCCTTGCCGGCAAACTGTCCGCGGTGGCCGTGGGCAAGGCAAAGTACTCGCTGATCTGCAACGCCGATGGCGGCATCATCGACGACCTCATCACCTACCGCCGGCCATCCCCCGAAGAGGGCGTGGACAGGTACCTGGTGGTGCCCAACGCGGGCAACGCCGCAGTGGTGGCCAAGGAACTGCTGGAACGCGCCGCCGCCTTCGACGTCACTGTGGAGGACGCCTCCGCCGACACCTCGCTGATCGCCGTCCAGGGACCGAATTCCGAAGCGATCCTCCTGACGCTGGTCCCGGCCGAACAGCACGCACTGCTCACCGGGCTCAAGTACTACGCCGCCGTCGAGGTGGGCATCGCCGTCAACGGTACGGTCCAGGACCTGCTCGTGGCCCGGACCGGCTACACCGGCGAGGACGGCTTCGAGATCTATGTTCCCAACCTGGACGCCCCCGCACTGTGGGAGGCCCTGCTCCAGGCCGGCGAAGGCTCCGGCCTGGTTCCAGCCGGACTGGCCGCACGCGACTCGCTCCGCCTCGAAGCCGGGATGCCGCTCTACGGCAACGAACTCTCCCGCCACGTCAACGCCTACGCGGCCGGCCTGGGCCCCGTGGTGTCGCTGGCGAAGGAGAGCGGCTTCGTAGGCAAGGACGCCCTGGCCGCCATCAAGGCCGCAGGAGTCGGTTCAAGCATCGGGCAGAAGCTGGTGGGCCTCAAGGGTGCCGGACGCCGCGCTGCCCGCGCCCATTACCCCGTCCTCAAGGACGGCACCCTGGTGGGCGAAGTAACCTCCGGCCAGCCCTCCCCCACCCTCGGATACCCCATCGCCATGGCCTACGTCGACGTCGAATTTGCTGAAGTCGGGACCGTCCTGGACATCGACCTCCGCGGCAAGCCCGAGCGCTTCGAAGTCGTCCCCCTCCCCTTTTACAAGCGCCAGAAGTAAATCGATTTCGCCCAACCACCACAGGTTTTGAAGAGAAGGAAAGTAGACAATGAGCAAAGTTGTTTCTGAACTGAAGTACTCCGCCGAGCACGAGTGGGTTGCTGTTGACGGATCCGGCCCAGCGGGGATCGGGATTTCCGCCGTTGCTGCCGACGCCCTGGGCGACATCGTGTACGTGGACCTCCCCGAGGTCGGCTCCACCGTGACGGCCGGCGAGACCTGCGGCGAGGTGGAATCCACCAAATCCGTCTCCGACCTCTACGCCCCCGTGACCGGTGAGGTCACCGAGATCAACGACGGCGTGGTCACGGACCCCGCCCTGATCAACAGCGATCCCTACGGTGCGGGCTGGCTCTTCAAGGTGGCCGTTACCGAGGAAGGCCCGCTCATGTCGGCAGAGGAATACGCCGCAGCAAACGGCGGCGAGCTGTGAGCGCCCCGGCAGAAGTGGGCGCCTTCGAGCAGGTGGCCTCCCCAAGCCTGAACGCCGACCTGTCCATCCTGGACCCTGAGGTTGCCGCGAAGATTGACGACGAGCTTGGCCGCCAGCGCGACGGCCTGGAGATGATCGCGTCCGAGAACCACACGGCCGCTGCGGTCATGCAGGCCCAGGGCTCGGTCCTGACCAACAAGTACGCCGAAGGCTACCCCGGCAAGCGCTACTACGGCGGCTGCGAGCACGTGGACGTCATCGAGCAACTCGCCATCGACCGGGTCAAGGACCTCTTCGGCGCCGGGTTCGCCAACGTCCAACCACACTCCGGTGCACAGGCCAACGCCTCCGTCATGCACGCCCTGATCAAGCCCGGCGACACCATCATGGGCCTCAACCTGGCGCACGGCGGCCACCTGACCCACGGCATGCGGATCAACTTCTCCGGCAGGCTCTACAACGTGGTCCCGTACCAGGTCCGCGAGGACACACACACCATCGACATGGCAGAGGTGGAACGGCTGGCCCAGGAGCACAAGCCGCAGCTGATCGTGGCCGGCTGGTCCGCTTACGCCCGCCAGCTGGACTTCGCGGAATTCCGCCGGATCGCCGACTCCGTGGGGGCCTACCTGATGGTGGATATGGCGCACTTCGCCGGGCTCGTCGCCGCGGGCCTGCACCCGTCGCCGGTCCCGCACGCCCACGTCACCACGTCCACCACGCACAAGACCCTCGCCGGTCCGCGCGGCGGCATCATCCTGACCAACGACGCCGACATCGCCAAGAAGATCAACTCGGCTGTGTTTCCCGGTCAGCAGGGTGGCCCGCTGGAACACGTGATCGCCGGCAAGGCCGTGGCGTTCAAGATCGCGGCGTCCGAAGAGTTCCGCGAGCGGCAGGAGCGAGTCCTTGCCGGTGCCCGCCTCCTGGCGGAACGCCTGGTCCAGCCGGACGTCACCGCCAAGGGCATCAGCGTGATCTCGGGCGGCACCGACGTGCACCTGGTCCTGGTCGACCTGCGCAACTGCGACCTCGACGGGCAGCAGGCCGAAGACCGGCTCGCCGCCATTGACATCACCGTCAACCGCAACGCCGTTCCCTTCGACCCCCGCCCGCCCATGGTCACCTCAGGCCTGCGCATCGGCACGCCCGCACTGGCCACCCGCGGGTTCGGCGAGGACGCCTTCCGCGAGGTTGCGGACATCATCGCCCAAGCTTTGATCGCCGACGCCAACGCCGACCTCTCCGGTCTGCGTCACCGCGTCGAGGTCCTGGCTTCGGCGCATCCGCTCTACCCGGGCGTGGCACCTCTGTCCTGAGGGATCGTGATCGCTAACGGGCCCGGCGGACCGGACATTTTCACGCCTGCTGCTCCTTCGTCGCTTTGACGCAGGCTTTCGAAAAGTCCGGCTCCGCCGGCCCCTCGTGGGCATGTCGCCTTGGTGACAGACCCTGGGAGTGGGCGGGGCATCCGGCAGCGTGCGTCCAAGGGAGCGTCACGTCCGCTTAGCGGGCGTCTTCGCGACCGAGCACGCAGAGGATGTCCTGCCCGCCCACCCCAGCCCGGCCACACCAACCGAACCACAGTTTCAGTAAGGATTTAGTTATGGCAGTCGGAGTCTTTGACCTGTTTTCGATCGGGATTGGGCCTTCGTCTTCGCATACTGTGGGGCCGATGCGGGCTGCTGCGGTGTTCGCTGAGGAGCTCAAGGGCCTGGGTGTCCTGGGTGATGTGGCGGGGTTGCGGGTTGATTTGTATGGGTCGTTGGCGGCGACGGGTCATGGGCATGGGACGATGACCGCCGTTTTGTTGGGGTTGGAGGGGTTCCATCCGGAGTTGATCCTGCCCGCCGAGGTGGAGGAGCGGCTGGCCTCGATCGCGGAGACCGGGGTCCTGAACCTGGCCGGTGCTGTGGCCTTGCCGTACGGGGTGAAGGACATGGTGCTGCGGCCGTTGACGGTGTTGCCGCGGCACACGAACGGGATGACGTTCACGGTCACTGATGCGGCCGGGGAGGTGCTGCATGCGGCGACGTTTTTCTCGGTGGGTGGCGGGTTCATCGTCCGGGAGGGCGAGGAGGACGCGGCGCAGCAGGAACTGGACGCGTCCAAACAGGAACTGCCGCTGCCGTTCCGGACCGCGGCGGAGCTGCTGGGGCACTGCGCGGCGACCGGGCTGGGCATCGCCGACGTGATGCTCGTGAACGAAAAAGTCTCCCGGGACGAGGAGCAGATCCGGGCGGGGCTGCTGCAGATCTGGTCGGTGATGGAAGGCTGCGTGGGCGCCTCGTTGAGGCGGGAAGGGGTGCTGCCGGGCGGGTTGAAGGTCCGCCGCCGCGCCCCTGACTGGCACGACCGGTTGAAGAAGGAATCCGCGGGCGCCCCGGTCGAGGAGACGGATGCGGCGTGGGACGCGGGCCCGTTCGATGCCAGGTATTGGCAGGAGTGGGTTAATTTGGTGGCGTTGGCGGTGAATGAGGAGAACGCCTCCGGCGGGCGGGTGGTCACCGCCCCGACGAACGGGGCGGCCGGGATCATCCCCGCGGTGCTGTTCTACGCCCTGCATTTCGCCCCGGGCATGGACAAGGCCACCCAGGAGGACCGGGACGCGGTGGTGGTGCGGTTCCTGCTGGCCGCGGGCGCGGTGGGGGTGCTGTACAAGGAACAGGCCTCGATCTCCGGGGCCGAGGTCGGCTGCCAGGGCGAGGTGGGGTCGGCGTCCTCGATGGCGGCCGCGGGCCTGGCCGAGGTCATGGGCGGGACCCCGGCGCAGGTGGAGAACGCCGCGGAAATCGCAATGGAACACAACCTGGGCCTGACCTGCGACCCGATCGGCGGGCTGGTCCAGGTCCCCTGCATCGAACGGAACGCGATCGCGGCCGCGAAAGCGATCAACGCCGCGAAAATGGCGCTCTGGGGCGACGGCACCCACCGCGTGTCCCTGGACGAAGTCATCATCACCATGCGCGAAACCGGCAAGGACATGTCCTCCAAATACAAGGAAACCGCCATGGGCGGCCTCGCCGTCAACGTCGTCGAATGCTGACCGGCAACAACCTGCCGCGAATCCCCAAGCAAGCAAAGGAAACAACCATGACATTGGCACCTGAAGGCCGGAAGATGCTGCGGATTGAGCAGCGCAACGCTGCGGTCCCGGTGGAACGCAAACCGGAGTGGATCAAGGCCAAGGTCCAGATGGGCCCGGAATTCGTCGGCCTGAAGAACCTGGTGAAAAAGGAAGGCCTGCACACCGTCTGCGAAGAGGCCGGCTGCCCCAACATCTTCGAATGCTGGGAAGACAAGGAAGCCACCTTCCTGATCGGCGGCTCCGAATGCACCCGCCGCTGCGACTTCTGCCAGATCGACACCGGCAAACCCTCACCCCTGGACCGGTTCGAACCCACCAAGGTGGCCCGCTCCGTCCAATCCATGCAGCTGCGCTACGCCACCGTCACCGGCGTCGCCCGCGACGACCTGGAAGACGAAGGCGTCTGGCTCTACGCCGAAACCGTCCGCAAAATCCACGAACTGAACCCCGGCACCGGCGTGGAACTGCTCATCCCGGACTTCTCCGGCAAACCCGAGCACATCAAGGCCATCTGCGACTCCGCCCCCGAGGTCTTCGCGCACAACGTCGAAACCGTGCCCCGGATCTTCAAGCGGATCCGCCCCGCGTTCCGCTACGACCGCTCCCTGGACGTCATCACCCAGGGCCGGAACCTGGGCATGGTCACCAAGTCCAACCTCATCCTGGGCATGGGCGAAACCCGCGAAGAAATCAGCGAAGCACTCCGCGACCTCCACGCCGCCGGCTGCGACCTGATCACCATCACCCAGTACCTGCGCCCCTCCGAACGGCACCTGCCCGTGGACCGCTGGGTCAAACCCCAGGAATTCGTGGACCTCCAGCACGAAGCCCAGGAAATCGGCTTCCTCGGCGTCATGTCCGGCCCCCTGGTCCGCTCCTCCTACCGCGCCGGCCGGCTCTGGGCCACCGCCATGCGCAAAAAAGGCCGCGACATCCCCGCCGAACTCGCCCACATCGCCGACGGCATCCAGGACTCCGGCACCACCCGCCAGGAAGCCGCCACCCTCCTGGCAGGCTAAGGAGCCCCTGCACGCACCCGTGAACCTAGCTTCTGCCGCGCACCACGGGAATGCTCGCCGTCGGCGGTCCGCTCGGGAAGACCGTGGGCTCCGGCTCCGGGATGCGCTCCAGGTGCACCTGCACGGGCTGGCCCGTGACCATCAACCGCTGGCCGCGGACGTCCACCTCCAGGGGTTCGCCCTCCTGGACCGTGAGCGTAATGGCGTCGGCAGAAAGCCGGACCAGCAGCAGGCGGCCGCGGATCTTCAGGTGGAAGGCAAGCCCTTCCCACTGTCCGGGCAGGCGCGGATCGAAAAACGGGACCGGGCCCTGGTCGCGCAGTCCGGCGAAGCCGCACACCAGGGAACTCCATACGCCGCCTGTGGACGCGATATGCACGCCGTCGATGGTGTTGCCGTGGGTGTCGTCGAGGTCGATGAACACGGCGTTGGTGAAGTGGTCCAGGGCCTCCTTGAAGTAGCCCACCTCGGCAGCCATGATGCCCTGGACGCAGGCGGACAGGGTGGAGTCGCCCGTAGTGATGGGATCGTAGAAGTCAAAGGCGCGCTGCTTTTCCTCCGCCGTGAAATCCTGCCACTGCAGGAACATGGCAAGCACCGTGTCGGCCTGCTTGAGGACCTGGTGGCGGTAAATCACCAGCGGGTGGAAGTGCAGGAGCAGCGGATACTTGGACCGCGGCGTGGTCCAGTCCCAGGCCTCCAGGGTCATGAAGTCATTGTCCTGGGAGTGCACCTGCATCCGCTCGTCGAACGGAAGCTGCATCCGGCTGGCCGCGGCTTCCCACATCTGGCGCTCTTCGTTGGTGATTTCGGCATGCTCAAGCGCGGCGGCGGCACGCAGGTTGAAGCGGGCCATCACGTTTGTGTACAGGTTGTCGTTCACCACGGCCGTGTACTCATCAGGGCCGGTGACGCCGTGGATATGGAAGAGGCCGTCCTTGCCGAAGAAGCCCAGGGAGATCCACATCCGGGCGGTCTCGATCAGCAGCTCGGCACCCATTCCTTCCCGGAAGGCGGCGTCGCCGGTGGCCCAGAGGTACCTGTTGGTGGCAAAGGCGATGGCGGCCGCGATGTGGAACTGCGCGGTGCCGGCGGCGTAATAGGCGCTGGCCTCGAGCCCGTTGATAGTGCGCCACGGGAAGAGGGCGCCGTCAACGCTCAGCTCCTTGGCGCGGATCTTGGCTTCGGGCAGCATGCCGTGGCGGAACTCCAAAACCTGCCGGGCGCCGTCGGGATTGGTGTAGGTGAGGTACGGCAACAGGTACACTTCCTGGTCCCAGAAGTAGTGCCCCTCGTAACCCGAGCCCGTCACGCCCTTGGCAGGGATGCCGGCAACATCGGCGCGCGCGGTGGCCTGCGCCAGCTGGAACAGGTTCCACCGGATAGCCTGCTGCAGGCCGGGCCCGCCGCCCTCAACCACAATGTCCGATGTGGCCCAGTAGCCGCGGAAATGGGCTTCGCTCTCGGCAAAGATGTCATTCACCGGGCGCAGCGCCTCTTCGGCCACTGCAGCTGCGTCGACGTCAGGGTCCTGCACCGTGCGGCCGGCGGCGTAGCTGACGCTCTTTTCCAGCCGGAACGGCTCGGCGGCATCCACTGCCAGGACGTACCGGACGCTGCTGTCGTCCTGGTCCACCAGAGTCTCGAACGGCTGGTGCCCGGGGGACGTCCAGTGGTCAACCGCGATCCCCACGCGCTGCTTTGATTCGGAGGCCTCCCAGGACAGGCGCAGGGAGCCATCGCCGCCGTCGAGCCGCACGGGCAAAAGCACGCGCCCGGCGTGGCGGCCGGCGCGGCGCGGATCATGCACGGAGTGGTCTTCCACCGGCTGGTCCTGCCGGTTGATGACGGAGGAGGTGACGTCCAGGGAGACCTGGCGGTCCGTGGCAACGTCAAGCGAAATACCAAGGCTGCCGCGGGAGGCGAAGCCAACGGCCCGCCGTTCCGTGGTGGTCACCACGGCGCCGGACCGGCATTGCCAGGTGATGCGGCATTCGTAGATGCCGGTGCAGAAGTCGATGCTGCGCCGATAGTCGACGACCTCGGATTCGGCCAGGCTCAGGCTTTCCCCGTCCACCACCACCGTGAAGTTGTTGGCGTCCGGGATGTAGAGGATGCGCTGCCCCGTCCGGGCGAACCCAAACGCATTCTCGGCGTGCTTGATGTCCCAGATTTCGTGCAGCCCGTTGATGAAGCTGCCCGGGAGTTCGGCGTCGGCCGCAGCCCAATGGGCACCCCGGATGCCCAGGTGCCCGTTGCCCAGGGCAAACAGGGTCTCAAGCGTTCCCGCGTTTTCGGATTCATGGCGCGTTTCAACGAGCTGCCAGGGGGTGTCGGGGAACCGTTCGCGGTCCGCGGTGATCAGTGCCATGGTCGGGGTCCTTTTGGCGATGCCGTGCGGGCGGGCGGGCCGGCACGGAGTATTCGGGGGAATGCGGTATTCGAATTGGTGCTGCCGGGGAAGCAGCAGGGGTTGCCCGGGGAAAGGCAACGGGGTTTCTGGCGGCGGGTTTAGGGAAGAAGTTCCTGGAGGTCGTTGACCACCAGGGTGGCTCCGGCATCGAGCAGCGTCTGCCGCCCTGCGCCCCGGTCCACGCCAATGACCGAGTGGAACGATCCCGCGTGTCCGGCCTGCACGCCGGACACGGCGTCTTCCACCACCACGCACCCGGAGCTGGACAGGTCCAGCAGCTTGGCTGCGTATTCGTAGGTGGCCGGGCTTGGCTTTCCGGGGAGGCCACGCTCTGCGGCCACCACCCCGTCCACCACGACGGCGAAATGGTGGCTGAGTCCGGCGGCCTTCAGGACGGCGGGGGCATTGCGGGAGGAGGAGACGACGGCGACCTTGAGTCCGCGCTCAAGCGCAGCCTGGAGGAAGCGCACCGAGCCTTCGAACGGTTCGACGCCGGCGCTCACGATGTCGTTGAAGATCGCGTTCTTCCGGTTGCCCAGGCCCTGGACCGTGTCGTTGGAAGGGTCGTCATCCAGCGGGCCTTCCGGCAGCGTGAGTCCCCGGGAAGCCAGGAAGTCGCGCACTCCGTCAAAGCGGGGCTTGCCGTCGATATGGTCGAAGTAGTCGCTTTCGCTGTAACCGGAGACCCCCGGCTGCGAGGCCAGGTATCCGTCGAACAGTTCCTGCCAGGCACGCTCATGCACAGTGGCCGTGGGCGTCAGCACCCCGTCCAGGTCAAACAGGATTGCTGCCGCGCCGGTCCAGGCGGCGGTATCAGCTGCAGTTTGTTGTGTCATCAGCAGTGCGGTGTCCTCTCGGGTTGCGGACTACCGGCCCTGCCGGGACAGCCTGAAGGAAGGTGCTGCCGGCGCATTTGCGCACAGCATCGCTTCCTTGCCCGCCCACTGCAGGACCGATCATGGCCGTAGACGAGTGTAAGCGCTTGCAAATTTGACTTGCAAATGTTTTTTTAGCCGTTCACACAACTGCCCACGGCCATGCAACG
The DNA here is from genome assembly GCF_019977375.1 of Arthrobacter sp. NicSoilB11. Taxonomy (NCBI): domain Bacteria; kingdom Bacillati; phylum Actinomycetota; class Actinomycetes; order Micrococcales; family Micrococcaceae; genus Arthrobacter; species Arthrobacter sp. NicSoilB11. The sequence goes on along the minus strand of NZ_AP024657.1, from coordinate 469,009 downwards.
GCATAGGGGTCAGCGCAGCACGTAATGGCGCAGGAAGGCGCTGACGTCCACCATTTCCGCCTTGGACATGGCGTGCCCCATCCCCGGGTAGGTGCGGGCAGTCAACAGCGTGTTCTTTTCGAGCCATTCGGCGGTGTAGGCAACGGCGTCTTCGTTAATCACCAGGTCCGCCTTGTCCCGGCCCCAGAAGAATGGCGGCTTGGCCTCGAACGAATCCATCACGGAGAGGAGCTCGTTGTTGAGTACGAAGCCGGACAGCCCCACGACGGCCTTATAGTCTTCGGGATGCAGCCGCAGGAGGGTGCTGGCCATGGCCATGCCCTGGGAGTACCCCATGAGGCTGACGCTGCTGTGCCGGTCCTTGACGGAACTGATCCAGGCGTGCACCGCGTTGGCGGCCGAGATGACGTCCGCAAAGTCGTTGGCCAGGAAGTAGTCGAGCAGGAACCAGCCCCAGTGGTCGCCGATGGGCATGGGGGCCCGCAGCGCCGCGAAGGTGAACTCCTGCGGCAGGTACTCGAACAGGCGCACCATCCGCGACTCGTCCGTCCCGTATCCATGCATCATCACCAGTAAGGGAGTGCCGGCGCGTTGCCCTTCCGGCCTGGACCACACAACTGTTTCCACCGGACAAGCCTAGCCATGGAACCGCGCCGTCCCGGGCGGGTCGTTGAATCCGGAATCACAGGGAGGTAGCGTGACGCTTGACAGACAGCAGGCTTAGCTTTCGAAGTGTACGCACCACCTTTCCGTCAGGCCCTACCAGCGCCGCGCAGGACGCGGCCCTAAGGAGCAAGTCATGAGAATCGGCTCGTCAATCTTCCTCATCGCCCTCGGCGCCATCCTTGCCTGGGCCGTTGCTCCAGGGCTGATTCCATTCGTGGACCAGCAGCTGGTGGGCTACATCCTGATGGCCGTGGGCGTGATCGGACTGATCGCTTCGCTCATCCTCGCTTCCCCCGGCCGCAGCCGCCGCGTGAGCGAGTCCCGCTCCGTCATTGACCCCAATACCGGCGAGCGCATCACCCGGCACGAAAGCCGCGACGGCGGCGTCTAAGCAAGGCGCAATTCGGGGCAGGTGCCCGGAGAGGCGTCGATGAAAACCCGGAAAGCCGGGCTGGACAGAACCTGTCCAGCCCGGCTTTCGCCATTCCCGGCAACGCCCCCCAAGAAACGCAAATATTGTTTCATGTTGGTTTCCATTGACAAACCAACAGAAGCAAAGATAAAGTCAAGTAACTCAACATCGATGTGATGCCAGTCACGTCGATGTCGGGAACCCGCAAGGCAACAGAAACAGCAGGACCTACGCAACGGAGGGTACGTGTTCGCCGAGGAGCGCCAGCAAAAGATTGCCGAGCTTGTCGCCGGCAGTGGCCGGGTCAGTGTGACCCTGCTGGCTGAGCGCTTCAGTATCACCACCGAAACAGTCCGCCGGGACCTTGCAGCCCTGGAAAATGCCGGCACTGTCCGCCGTGTCCACGGCGGCGCGGTAGCGGCAGACCGCTTCAGCACCACCGAGGAAAGCGTTACTGACCGGGCCATCCAGCGGCCGGACCAAAAAATCCGGATTGCCGAAGCCGCCCTGGCCCTGATCCCCCGGAACTCGTCCGCCAGCGTCCTCATGGACGGCGGCACCACCACCGAGGTGCTGGCAGACATGCTGGCGCGGCGCACCGCCGTCGAACCTTCCGACGGGAACGGACCCCACCACGAACTGGTGGTCATCACCCACGCCGTCCCCATCGCCAGCAAGCTCTCCAACGTCCCCGGCGTTGCCCTGCAGATCCTGGGCGGCCGGGTCCGCGGAATCACCCAGGTGGCCGTGGGACAGGCAACCGTGAACGCCGCCGCCCGCATCCGCCCCGACCTAGCGTTCATCGGCACCAATGGCATCCACGCCACTTTTGGCGTCAGCACTCCCGATCCTGAAGAAGCAGCCGTCAAGGCAGCCTTCGTCCAGTCGGCACGCCGCATTGTGGTGCTGGCCGACTCCTCCAAGCTGGACACGGAAACCCTGGTCCAGTTCGCCTCCCTGAAAGATCTGGACACCTTGATCACAGACAGTGAACCCGGACCTGAGCTCGCAGCCGCCCTGGAAGATGCCGGCGTAGACGTGGTGGTCGCATGATCATCACCTTCACGGCCAACCCCAGCCTTGACCGGACCGTCGCCCTCCCGGGCCCGCTGGAAAGGGGTGAAGTGCAGCGCGCCGTCTCCGTCCGCCAGGAGTCCGGCGGCAAGGGCGTCAACGTCTCCCGTGCACTGGTGGCTTCCGGCCTGGAGTCGCTTGCCGTCCTCCCCGGGGCGGACGGCGATCCCGTCCTCGCCGGCCTGCGTGAAAGCGCAGTTCCCTTCGTCTCGCTCCCCATCGATGAGCCGCTGCGCACCAACGTGGCGCTCACCGAGCCCGGCGGCGTGACCACCAAGATCAACGAACCCGGCCCCGTCCTGGGCGCCGACCAGCAGGAAGCCCTCGTCAAGCTGCTGCTGGAAAGCTCCCGCGGTGCCAGCTGGGTGGTCCTGGCCGGCTCGCTGCCGCCTGGATTCCCGGACAACTTCTACGCCACGGTGGCCCGGCGGATCCGGGAGGCGGGCAACGGCACTGCGCCGCTGATCGCCGTCGACTCCTCCGGGGCGCCCCTGGCCGCCGCGTTGACTGGCAACGGCGCCTCTGACGCCGGAACCAGCGGCGGACCAGGCACCGGCGGCGGAACAACCACAGGTTCCGGGAAACCGGACCTCCTCAAGCCCAATGCCGAGGAACTGGCGGAGCTGGCCGCAGCCGCCGGCTTCGCCCCGGCCTCCGGTGACGAACTGGAAGCGGACCCGGCTGCTGCCGCGGCCGCCGCAGCCGCCGTCGTACGTTCCGGTGTGGGTGCTGTGCTGGCAACTCTCGGTTCCAAGGGAGCTGTCCTTGTTACGGCCGACGGCGCGTGGCTGGCCACGCACCCGCCGGTCGCCGCGGTCAGCACGGTTGGCGCGGGCGATTCCGCTCTTGCCGGCTACCTGCTTGCCCACGGCCGGGGCGCCACCCCTGCCGACTGCCTTCGCCAGGCGGTGGCCCATGGTGCCGCCGCTGCCTCCCTGCCGGGTTCCACTGTTCCGGCAGTAAACCAAACCACCCCGGATGCCGTAACCATCACGGCCCTTCGAAAGGATTGACAGTGACCCAGCTCATCACCACGGAACTGGTCGAGCTCGACCAGAACCTGGGCAATGCCCCCGAAACGGTGATCCGGCATCTGGCAAGCAAGGTAGCTGCCGCCGGACGCGCCTCAGAAGTCGAAGGCCTGTTCGCAGACGCCTTCGCCCGCGAGCAGAAGACGGCCACCGGAATCCCCGGCGGCATCGCCATCCCGCACTGCCGCTCTGCAGCGGTCACCGTGCCCACCCTGGCCATGGCCCGGCTCAACCCGAAGGTGGACTTCGGCGCCAAGGACGGACCGGCAGACCTGGTGTTCTTCATTGCCGCTCCGGACGGCGCGGACCAGGAGCACCTGAAGCTGCTGTCCAAGCTGGCACGGTCCCTGATCAAGAAGGACTTCACCGCAGCCCTCCGCAACGCTTCATCGGAAACGGAGATTGTGGAACTGGTCGAAGGCGCACTGGCTGACAAGCCGGCCGCACACGCCGCACCCGCCCCCGCTGACGCAGTCCCGGTTGGCGCCGGCGTCGGTTCAACCGGTTCCCCGGCTGCTGCCGGTGCGCCCGCAGGGGCATCGGCAGGTTCCGCCGGCAAGGGCCCCAAGCGCCTCGTCGCCGTCACCGCATGCCCCACCGGCATCGCACACACCTACATGGCGGCCGATTCCCTCGTGGCAGCCGCCAGGGAAGCAGGCGTGGACCTGCAGGTGGAAACCCAGGGTTCCTCCGGCGCCAAGGCGCTGGACCCCGCCGTCATCGCCGCGGCGGACGCCGTGATCTTCGCCGTGGACGTTGACGTGCGCGGCAAGGAGCGCTTCGCCGGCAAGCCCGTCATCAACGCCCCCGTGAAGCGCGGCATCGACGAGCCGGACAAGATGGTCCAGGAAGCGCTCGCCGCAGCCGACAACCCCAATGCCCGGCGCGTCCCGCACTTCGGGGCTGAGGAGCAGGCCGAGCACGAGGCTGAGGAAAAGGGCGAGCACATCGGGCAGAAGCTCAAGAAGGCCCTGCTCACCGGTGTCAGCTACATGATTCCGTTCGTGGCAGGTGGTGGCCTCCTGATCGCCCTCGGCTTCCTCATGGGCGGCTACCTGATCACCAAGTACGCAGACAACATCGTGGTCCAGAACAGCCTCTTCAACCTGCCCACCGAGTTCCCTGACAACGCCTGGGGCCCGCTGGGCGCCTACCTGGGCGCGGTGCTGTTCAAGATCGGTGCGCTTTCACTGGGCTTCCTGGTCCCGGCGCTGGCCGGCTACATCGCCTACGCGATCGCTGACCGTCCGGGTATCGCCCCCGGCTTCGTTGCCGGTGCAGTGGCCGGATTCATGGGAGCCGGCTTCCTCGGCGGTATCGTGGGCGGCCTGCTCGCCGGTTACATCGCCCACGTGGTGGGCCGCCTGCAGGTGGCCCGGTGGCTGCGCGGCCTGATGCCGGTGGTCATCATCCCGCTGCTGGCATCCCTGGTGGCTTCCGGCCTGATGTTCGTCATCCTTGGCGGACCGATCGTGGCCATCACCAAGGGCCTGAACGCGTGGCTGTCGGGCCTGACCGGCGCCGGCGCCATCGCCCTGGGCGTAATCCTGGGCCTGATGATGTGCTTCGACCTCGGCGGACCGGTCAACAAGGTTGCCTACTCCTTCGCCGTCGCCGGCCTGGGTGCAGCAACCATGGACAACCAGGCACCGTGGCAGATCATGGCAGCCGTCATGGCGTCCGGCATGGTTCCCCCGCTGGCCATGGCACTGGCCTCCACCGTCCTGAACAAGAAGCTCTTCAGCCTGGCTGAGCAGGAAAACGGCAAGGCCGCCTGGCTGCTGGGGGCCTCTTTCATCTCCGAAGGTGCCATCCCCTTCGCCGCAGCCGACCCGCTGCGCGTCATCCCCGCCAGCATGCTGGGCGGGGCCGTGACCGGAGCCATCTCGATGGCGGCGGGCGTGGGGTCCAAGGCGCCCCACGGCGGACTCTTCGTGTTCTTCGCCATCGACAACTTCCTGATGTTCGTCGTCTCAATCGCCGTCGGCACGGTAATCACCGCGCTGTCGGTCATCGCCCTGAAGCGCTGGGCAGTCAAGAAGACCGTTGATACGGTTGAACCGGTTCCCGTAACCGTCTGAACCGGCTTAGCCGCATACCCCACCGGCCGCTGAACCCTCAGCACGCCGAAAGACTAAGGAGCAACAATGCCAGAACGCACCGCAACCGTCGCCAGCCGCGTGGGCCTGCACGCCCGCCCCGCCGCCATCTTTGCAGAGGCAGCCGGCGAGTACGACCTGGACATCACCATCGCCCGTGAAGGCGAGCCGGTCGACGAGGCGATGGACGCCGCCAGCATCCTGTCCCTTATGAGCCTGGGCGCGTCGCACGGCGACGTGGTGGTGCTCCGCGCCGAAGGTGCCGGTGCGGACGATGCGCTGGACCACCTGGTGCAGATCCTGGAAACGGACCACGACGCCTAGCAGCAGCCACGCTGCCTGAGGGCAGCACACAAGCCGGCGGCCGCCGTCGGATGTTCCCCCATTGGAAGAACATCCGACGGCGGCCGCTTGGCTTTTAAGCGTTGGGCACCCCGGTTAAGCGTTGGTTCCAAGGGAGGGCGGGTCAGCGGCGTTCAGCGAGCGCCTTGACGTCGGCCAGGAGCTTGTCCCACATGGCTTTCGAGTGCGCGGCGGCTTCCTCGGTGGGGTTCCTGTCCTGGGCCAGTGTCAGCCGGGTGGCGCCGCCCTGGTCCTCGAGCGTCCATTCGAGTGTGTGGTAGTTGTCCGGCTCGTCCTCCTGGCCGGACAACGGGCTGAAATGGGTGTGGACCAGTTTCCGTCCCGGTTCAACCGCCAGGATTTCGCCTTTGTCCTGGTACGCCTTTCCTTCCCACTCGCCCTGCCAGGTGATGGGGCTTCCAACGTTCCAGTCGGTCTCCAGCGTGGTCCCGAACATGAACTCCTTTACGGCAGCCGGGTCCGTGATCACCTCCCACACCCGCCCAGGACTTGCGTTGATGGTGGTGGCGGACGTTGCCACATGGTTCTCCGCCATGGCTCAGGCTTTCCTGGCCGTGAAGAGCAGGTACTCCCATTCCATCTGGAAAGGCACGTCGCCGTGGGCGTCGCCGAACGAGTCCGCCAGTTCCGTGAGGGCCTGGTCCAGTGCCTTGACCTTGTCCTGGTCCTCGCCCAGTGATTTGTACACGGAGATCATGGGGCCGTAATGGGACTTGAAGTACCTGACGAAGTCCGCGGGCTGGTGGAAGCTCTTGACCGCCAGGTTCTGCTTGCGGGTATGGATTTCGGTAACCCTGTCGCCCAACAGTTTGCGGACATGCTCCTCGCTCCCCCACAGCGGCGCCGGCTGCGCGCCCGGCGGGGGCGGTGGAGCGAACGGCTTCATCGCGGTAAACATCTGCCCGATGAACCCTTCCGGCGTCCAGCACAGCAGCCCTATGGACCCTCCCGGCTTGCACACCCGGAGCAACTCGTCGGCCGCCGCCTGGTGGTGCGGCGCGAACATGACGCCGATGCAGGACATCACAGCGTCGAACTCTGCATCGCCGAAGGGCAGGGCTTCGGCGTCCCCTTCCTGCCACTCGAGGCTGACGCCGCGGTTCGCGGCTTCCCGGCGCCCCGCCTCGAAAAGCTCGGGGGTGAGGTCGCTGGCCACCACTTTGGCACCCATCATGGCTGCGGGAATGGCTGCATTGCCGGTTCCTGCCGCCACGTCGAGGACCCGCTGGCGCGGCCTGATACCGGAGGCTTCGACGAGGACGGCGCCCAGTTCCAGGAGCATCTCATCGGCGAGGGCCGGGTAGTCACCTGACGCCCACATGGCCCGGTGCTTCTTCTTCAGCTCCCGGTCAGCGTCCATCACGTCGGTCTGGTTGTCCATGTCCGTGCCCCTCTACGTGTCCGTTCAAAATGGGCGACAGCACACTGTTGGCACAGCGGAGGCTGCGATGCGACTCATTGTGGACGCGATACAGGCCGCTGTAAAGGCAGGATTGCGGCTGGGCGCCCGGGTCAGGCAGGCTTGCGCGCCCTGGTGGCCTTGGCCGCAGGCTTTTCTGCGGTCTTGGTTCCAGTGGACTTGGTGTCCGTGGACTTGGCCGCTGATTTAGACGCTGTTGATTTGGAGGCGGTTGATTTGGCTGCACCCGATTTGGCGGCCGTTGACTTGGAAGCCGTCGATTTGGCTGCGCTCGACTTGGCGGCAGCGGTTTTCGGAGCCGGGGACTTCGCGGACGCTTTCCGCGCCGGTTTGGCGGGCTCGGCCTCCTCCTCCCCGGTATCTGCTTCGTCGTCGGAAGTCCCCGTGGCAGCGGCCTCGCCGCCGCCACGCTTCCTGTCCAGGCTCCGCTTGAGGGCCTCCATCAGGTCGATGACCTCGCCCTTGCCGCCCTCACCGGCTTCGACGCCGAAGGTCTCCTCCGTGTCCAGCGATTCACCCTGTTCGAGCTTGGCCTCGATGAGCTGGCGGAGCTGCACCTGGTACTCGTCGGTGAAGGACGTGGGGTCGAAATCGGCAGCCATGGACTCCACCAGCGCCGCGGACATGTCCCGTTCCTGGGCGGAGATCCTGATGTCGGCGTCCAGGGCGGGAAAGTTCGCCTCCCGTACCTCGTCGGGCCAGAGAAGGGACTGCAGCACCAGCACGTCGTCCTTGATCCGCAGGGCCCCCAGCCGGGTTTTCTCCCGCAGCGCGAACTGGACGATGGCCACCCGGTCCGTGTCCTCCAGGGCCCGGCGGAGCAGCACGTAGGCCTTGGGCGACTTGGAGTCCGGCTCCAGGTAGTAGCTCTTCTCGAACATCATGGGTTCGAGCTGCTCAGACGGAACGAACTGCACCACCTCGATCTCGTGGCTGTTCTCCGCGGGAATGGACTTGAGCTCATCCTTGGACAGGACCACCGTGCGGCCGTCCTCCTCGAACGCCTTCTCGATGTCCGAGTAGTCCACCACCTCGCCGCACACTTCGCACCGGCGCTGGTAACGGATCCTGCCGCCGTCGGCATTGTGAACCTGGTGCAGACTGATGTCATGATCCTCAGTGGCGCTGTAGACCTTGACGGGCACGTTGACCAGCCCGAACGCGATGGCACCTTTCCAGATGGCTCTCATTCATACAGTCAACATCAGAGCGGGCCGGAGGTGAAGCCCCGTGGCCGGGAGTAGGGAACGTGTCCGGGTAGCGGGGCGCGAACTGACGCTGACCAACCTGGACAAAATCATCTATCCGGAGACCGGCACCACCAAGGCGGACGTGCTGGCCTACTACGCCGCGGTGGCCCACGTCCTGATCCCGGCGGCGGCCAACCGTCCCGCCACGCGCAAGCGGTGGGTCAACGGCGTGGGCACCGGGGACAAGCCGGGTGAGGTGTTTTTCCAGAAGGACCTGGAGGATTCAGCGCCGGGCTGGCTGCCACGGGCGGCGATCACCCACAAGGACCGGACCATCTACTACCCGTTGGTCAACGACGCCGCCACCCTGACCTGGTTCGGCCAGATCAACTCGATCGAAATCCACGTACCGCAGTGGCGGGTGGATTCGCATGGCAACCAACTCAACCCGGACCGGCTGGTGCTCGACCTGGACCCGGGCGAAGGGGCCGGGCTGCCCGAATGCCGCGAGGTGGCCCTCCTGGCGCGGTCCATCCTGCAGGATGTGGGCCTGGACCCGGTGCCGGTCACCAGCGGCAGCAAGGGCATCCACCTCTACGCGGCGCTGGACGGGACGCAGACCTCTGAGCAGATCTCCGCTTTCGCCCGGGAACTGGCCCGGGCCCTTGAAGCGGACCACCCGGACCTCGCCGTCAGCGACATGAAGAAATCGCTCCGTGCGGGAAAGGTACTGGTGGACTGGAGCCAGAACAACGCCGCGAAGACCACCGTGGTCCCCTACTCACTGCGGGGCCGGCCCACGCCCCTGGTGGCCGCACCACGGACCTGGCGGGAAATCGCATCCCAGGGGCTCAAGCACCTGGACTACCAGGAGGTCCTGAGCCGGGTGCGCGACGGCAAGGACCCTTTCGCCGCCGTCGTCAATGCCGGGGCCCGTGCCGCAGCCGGCGCTGCGGAAGGCGCTGACGGCACTCCCGACGGCGGCCCCGGCCAGGGGGAGGCATCCCACGACGGCGATCCCCGCCTGGGCAGGTACCGTTCCATGCGCGATCCCAAGGCAACGCCCGAGCCCTTCGCGGGCATCCCGGCCGGTGGCAACAGCTTTGTGATCCAGGAGCACCACGCCAGCCGGCTGCACTACGACCTCCGGCTGGAACACGAGGGTGTCCTGGTGTCGTGGGCCCTGCCCAAGGGCATTCCGGAGTCCGGGGCCAAGAACAACCTGGCGGTCCAGACCGAGGACCATCCCATGGACTACCTCACCTTCCACGGCACAATCCCCAAGGGACAGTACGGGGCGGGCGTCATGACCATCTGGGACACCGGCACGTACGAACTGCACAAGTGGATCAACGGAAAGGAAGTCATCGTCACCCTGACCGGGTCGGAGGGCGGCGGCCTTGGCGGGACCAGGAAGATCGCGCTTATCCATACGGGCCGCGGACAGGGCAAGGACGCCGAAAGCCAATGGCTGGTCCACCTGATGGACCAGGAGCATCAAGGCGGACGACGGCGGCACGCGGCCCCGGCAGCGACGGAGCCGTCGCAGGAAGCAGGCGCAGTGGACCCTGCACCGGCCGCCGCGCCTGCTGAAACTGCGGACCTCGCCAACGGCGCTCCCGCAGACCCACTGGAATACCAGCCCATGATGGCCACCTCCGGGAACACCAGTGACCTGCAGGGCAGCGCATGGCAGTACGAGCTCAAATGGGACGGCGTCCGGGCCATCCTGGTGGCAGACCGTGAGAGGGTCCGGATCTTCTCCCGCAACGGCAACGACGTCAGCCGCACCTATCCCGAGTTCACGGACCGGGCCTGCTGGCCGGAGCACCCTTTCGTGGCGGACGGTGAGATCATCGCCGTCGGGCCCGGCGGGAAACCCGACTTCGGCCTGCTGCAGGGACGGATGAAGCTGACCCGGGCCGCCGACGTCGCCAAAGCCCGCACCACCATCCCGGTCCAGCTGATGCTGTTCGACCTGCTCTTCGACAACGGAGAAGACCTCCGGCGCAAGCCGCTCAGCACCCGGCGGCGCCGGCTGGAGGAATTCTTCCGCCCGTCCGGCTGCCCCGTGGAACTCTCCATGGTGCTGGACGAACCTGTGGACCTCCTAATGGAAAGCGCGCAGGAGCTTGGGCTGGAAGGAATCATGGCCAAGCGGACGGACAGCCGCTACGTGAGCGGCCAGCGGACCCGGACGTGGATCAAGCTCAAGACGGAACAGACCCAGGAAGTGGTGGTGGGCGGCTGGCGGCCGGGAAAGGGCGGACGCCAGGACACGGTGGGGTCGCTGCTGGTGGGAATTCCCGACGGCGACAAGCTGCAATACGTCGGCAGGGTGGGCAGCGGTTTCAGCATGCGCGAACTCACGGAACTGCGGCAGACGGTGGAGCGGCTTGGCCGGAAGACGTCGCCGTTCCATGACGTCCCCCGCCCCGACGCCGCCGACGCCCACTGGGTCTCGCCGGAACTCGTGGGTGAGGTGACCTACGGCGAATGGACCGGGCCGGGCAGGCTGCGGCATCCCCGGTGGCGCGGCTGGCGCGTGGACAAGGACCCGGCCGAAGTGGTTCGGGAAGCCTGACCCGGGTTTTCGACGCGCCAACCACCCCACGACGCGCAAATTACCTGGCGCCCGCCAGATTTCGGGGGCGCCAGGTAATTTGCGGGTCGACGGCGGTTTTAGGTGCCGGTTACTTTAGGTGCCGGTTACGAGGAGTGCGGCATCTGCGGCCGGCCGGTGCGGTGGACGGCGGTCACGGCCGCCTCATGTCCCATCCGGCCATGGCCGGCAGCCCGGTCCTTGGGATGCCGGCGCTTCCCGTAGCCGTCCGGCCATCCACTTTGCTGCTCCATCGGGCCGGTGCCCATGACCGCAGGGCCCGGGGCCACCGGCGCATCCATGGCCGCCGCAAGGTGGTCCGCCACCTCGGGGTTGATATGGAACTGGTTGGACTGTTCACCCATTGTGGTTCTTCCCTTCTTTCCTTCGTTCTTCCTTGAAACGAAACGCCAACGAAAAGCGTCCGGGCGCGCGCGGACTGTTACCCGGAAAGAGGTGTGTTCATCGCTCTACCATAGGCATGCCACGGGGTCCTGTGAACCCCCTCCAAAGGCCGTGGCCCCGGTCACTTTCGCGGCCGCCATCACCCAAAAATGGGACCTGAAACGGTTCCGGACGGAAAATTTTTGGTAACACCGCCGTTGATCAGCGTGCTTCCCAGTAATGGCGCGGGAAAACGCGGCACAAAAAATTGCGGAATCCCCCCTGGAGTGGCCCAAAAGGGCGCACTCTACGCCATTGAACTGCCGGCGCGCTACAGAAATCCCGTAAAATTGAAGGCCTGCCCAGAGCGGGGCAGCTACAAGTCGCAAGCAAATGACCTCCATAGGAGTTGCCCAAATGCCCACAGACCGAAGCAGGACCGACTCTCCAGCAGGCGCCAGGAACGCCAGCGGAACAGACCCGGCAGCCCCCGTGGCTGCCAAGAAGCCCAGGCTGCTGCCGCGCCGCCGGCTCAAGGAATCAGATGTCAACGTGGTGGACCAGCCCATGCTCAAAAAGGCACTCGGCGGAACCATTGTTGGCAACACCATGGAATGGTACGACGTAGGCGTCTTCGGCTACCTCATCACCACCATGGGGCCGGTATTCCTTCCCGAGTCCGACCCCACCACCCAGACGCTGTTCCTGCTGGGAACCTTCGCCGCCACCTTCATCGCCCGCCCCCTGGGCGGCGTCATCTTCGGCTGGCTGGGCGACAAGGTGGGCCGCCAAAAGATCCTGGCCACCACGCTGATGATCATGGCGGCAAGCACCTTCGCCGTCGGCCTCCTGCCCGGGTACGCACAGATCGGGCTGTGGGCCGCCGCGCTGCTGGTGCTCCTAAAGGTCGTCCAGGGCTTTTCCACCGGCGGCGAGTATGCCGGTGCCACCACGTTCGTGAGCGAATACGCGGCTGACAAGCGCCGCGGCTTCTTCGCCAGCTTCCTGGACCTGGGCAGCTACCTCGGCTTCGCCATTGGCGCCGCCCTGGTTTCCGTCCTGCAGCTCACGCTTGGCCAGGACACCATGGAGGACTGGGGCTGGCGCATCCCGTTCCTGGTGGCAGGTCCGCTGGGCCTGATCGCCGTCTATTTCCGGAGCAAGATCGAGGAATCGCCGCAGTTCCAGGCAACCCTTGATGCCCAGGAAGAAAACGCCAAGAATGCATCCGCCGGAGACACCGCGACGGCCAAGGGACCTGTGGGCATCGTCAAGGCCTACTGGCGCCCCATCATCGTTGCCATGGTGGTGGTGGCCGCTGCCAACACCGCCGGTTACGCCCTCACCTCCTACATGCCCACCTACCTGACGGAGTCCAAGGGCTACGACGAAGTCCACGGCACGCTGCTCACCATTCCGGTGCTGGTGGTCATGAGCCTGTGCATCCCGCTGACCGGCAAGCTGTCCGACCGGATCGGCCGCCGTCCGGTGCTCTGGATCGGCGCCGTGAGCACCATCGTCCTGGCTGTTCCCGCATTCATGCTGATCGGCATTGGGCAGATCTGGTCCACCCTTGCAGGGCTTTCGCTGATTGCCTTCCCCGTGACCTTCTACGTGGCCAACCTGGCCTCGGCCCTGCCGGCACAGTTCCCCACGTCCAGCCGCTACGGAGCCATGGGCATTGCCTACAACTTCGCCGTGGCCATCTTCGGCGGGACCACGCCGTTCATCGTGGCAGCCCTGATCAGCGCCACGGGCAACGACATGATGCCTGCCTACTACCTCATGGCAACCTCCCTGGTGGGCGCCATCGCCATCTACTTCCTGAAGGAATCCGCCAACCGTCCCCTGCCGGGCTCCATGCCCAGCGTGGACACCCAGGCGGAGGCGAAGGAACTGGTGGCCACCCAGGATGAGAACCCGCTGATCGACCTGGACGAACTGCCGTTTGAAACCCAGGACGGCATCGACGCCCAGGCTGGCCGGAAGGTTCCGGCGGGAGCATAATCCCGCCGGCCGCCCGGGCACTCTTGTAGCCCACGCTCACAGGCCCGTCCCGCGTGTTTCCTTGGGGGAAGCACGCCGGACGGGCCTTGGCGTTCCTGCCGGATGTCCAAGTGTGACTGCCGGCAATATGACTCCGTCCGGTGCCGGTGATACGTTCCCAAAGGCCCCCGGGCCGCTGCAGGACAACAGGACAGGACAGGTCGGGAAAATGAAGCGCGTCATGGAACAGGTCCGCGCGCTGCACCGGCTTGAACCTGCCAACAACGACCATCTTGCCGCCCTGCGCGTGGCCCTCAGCGTGGCGGTCCCGTCGCTGCTCCTGCTGGCCGCGGGCCGGACTGACCTCATGATCTACGCCGTGTTCGGCGCATTGACCGGCATGTACGGCCGGTCAGAACCCCACCAGCTGCGGCTCCGGCATCAGGGCCAGGCCGCCCTGGTGCTGCTCACCGGGGTAGCCGTGGGGGTGACGCTGTCCATCAACCACATCCACTCTTGGTGGCTGGTGGCGGTGGAAGCCACGCTGGCTGGAGTGGGCTCGGTGTACTCGGACCGGGTACACCTGAAACCGAACGGGCCCTTCTTCGGCATCCTTGCCCTGGGTGCCTGCGCCTCCGTTCCCACCACAGTCCCCTGGTACGCCGCCATACTCATCGCGGGCGGGTCCGCGCTCTTCTCCATACTGATCGGCTTCAGCGGCTGGATGCGCCGGAGGGCCTGGAAACCCGGCGCCACCAGGAGCGTGCCGGCCCGCTCGTCGGCGGGACGGCGCGAACTGGCCGTCCACGCTGCCAGGTACGTCCTGGCCGTCGGTGCTGCCGGGACCGTGGGGGTCATCAGCGGCAGCGGCCACCCGCACTGGGCCATGGCCGCAGCCGCCGTACCGCTCGCCGGCGCAGACCTGCCCAGCAGCGTCCGGCGCGGTGTCCACCGCATCGTGGGGACGTTCCTTGGCCTGGCGGTCACCGCCGTCGTCATTCTTCCGGGCCCCTGGGCGCTCGCTGCGCTCTACCCCGCCTTTGAGGAGCCGGTGCACCACGCCACGGTGCTGGCCCTGCTGGTCATCCTCTTCCAGTTCGCCACCGAGCTGTTCATGACCCGGCACTATGGCTTGGCGATGGTCTGGTTCACGCCGGTCATTCTGCTGATGACCCAGCTGGCCTTCCCTGCCGAACCGCAGGTCCTGATCCTTGAGCGTGCGGTGGAAACGCTGGTGGGCGCACTGCTGGGGATCCTGGTGGTGGTGGCTGTCCGCCGCCCCGGCGCCCGCACGCCTGCCGCGTTCCCGGCGCTACTTCGGTTTCCGCGCCGGCCCCGCCATTAGCCGCGCCGGAGCAACCTTGGCCACCGCTGCCACCATCTTGTAGCGCTTGGACGGGATGGACACGGCCTTGCCGCGCTCGTTGTCCGCCAGCCCTTCACGGACCACCCGATCCGCCCGCAGCCACGTCCAGGACGGGGCCACGGACTTGTCCATCCCCATCCGGTCGTGGAACTCGGTGTGGGTGAAGCCGGGGCAGACCGCCGTGACCTTGATGCCCCGGCTGCGGTAAGCCAGATTGGCCCACCGGCTGAAGCTCACCAGCCAGGCCTTGGCCGCCGAATACGTGCCGCGCGGCAGGAACGCCGCCATGCTGGCCACGTTGATGATCCTGCCCTGCCCGCGCTCCAGCATGCCTTTGAGCGCCGCATGTGTCAGCACCATGGCCGTTTCCGTGTGCAGCTTCAGGTGCTTCTTCTCCTCTGCCGCGTGGTTGTCCTCGAAGTTGTGCAGCAGGCCGATCCCTGCGTTGTTCACCAGGATTCCCACCGGGCGGCTGGTGTCTTCCAGGCGTTCGACGACGGCGGCAACGTCGTCATCGTCCGTCAGGTCTGCGGGAAGGACCTCAGCCGTGATTCCGTACCGGCGACGGAGGTCCTCTGCTGTTTCCGCCAGCCGGGACGCGTTGCGCGCCACCAGGACCAGGTCATGCCCCTGGGCGGCAAGCTGCCTGGCGAATTCATGGCCGAGCCCGGCGCTGGCCCCGGTGACGAGTGCTGTGGTTCGGGAGGTGGTAGGCGTCATGCTGCAAGCCTAGCCACCGGATGGACCACCACCGTATGGCCAGCCCTGACTTGTGCATTATTTAGTAAGCATGCTTTGCTTATGGCGTAGATGAACCTCCGCAAGCAGTTCGCGGCGGGGCTGCCAACGCCGGCGGTTCCGTGAAAGAAGCCCAAGGAAGAACATAATGACCACCGCACCGGAAAACCAGCTGACGGCGTTTGGGGAACGCAGCGAGGCAGCTGGGCAGCTCTTGGCCACCACCGTACCCGTGGACGCTGGGCTGCTCATGACCCTGAATTCCCGCATGCACTGCCGCGTGCCGATGCAGCGCGTAGACCATGCGGAGATGCCGGTCCGGGAGCCCGTTTACGTCGACGGGAACTCCATCGTTGCCCTGCGGCCCGGGTCCGTCCCGGAGAGCGTAGTCACCTACCGGTGCGCCTGCGGCTTCACCATCGACGATCCCGGCGCCGCCATGCCCGTCACCGACCAGGCCCTGGCCAGCTAGTTCCGCTCAGCGCTCCCGCCGCTCAGCGCTCCGGCCAGTCGACGAATTGGCCGTAGCCTTCGTGCTTGCGGAGGTAGCTGGAGATGAACGGGCAGTGCGGAATGATGCGCTTACCGGTGGCCACCACGTCGTCCAGGGCAAAATGCGCCAGGACCTTGCCAAGGCCCTGGCCTTCAAACTCCTCGCCCGTCTCCGTGTGGGTGAAGTCGATGTGCCCGGGAAGGTCGCGGAAGAAGGCCTTGACAGCCAGCCTTCCATCCACCAGAAGCTCATACCGGTGCTCGGCGTCATTGCGCTGCAGCGAGACATTGGCGGTGAAGGTGTCCTCCGTGGACGCGGTGTTCTCGGTCATGGTTCGACACTGGCACTACTTCACGCCGCTGGCAATGCCCCGTGGGCCCCTCTTCCCCGGACCCCGCTTCCGGCCCCCGGGGACGGCTCTCCGCCGCCGCAGCGGCAAACCGCCCAGCAGGAGGATCGCCACGGCGAAACAGACGGTACCCGCTGCCAGCAGGCCCAGTGAGAGGCCGTTGAGGGCGGCGTCCGCCACGGGAATAAAGACCACCACGACGGCGGCCCCGGCGGCGGCGGGCCTGCAGCGGAAGGCCTGGGGCGCCGTCGTCCGTTCCTCCAGGCGGCCAAAGGCTGCGGTCGCCGGCAGGAGCAGGAGGACCAGCGCAAGGACCACCAGGGGGCGCGACCACCACCATCCAGCGGTACCGGACGACGGTTTGGGGACCGGCGTCAGGAGCAGCAACCCGGACATGGCGCCCAACAGGGGCAGGTGCCACAGGTAGACCGTCAGCGACCTGGCACCCGCCAGCTGCAGGAGCCGGGCGATCCAGCGGATCCCGGCGAGGGGTGCCAGGACGGGCCGCGCCAGTTCCATCACCGCCAGCTGGGAAACGCCCAGAATCACCAGGGTCAGGTTGGGCGGGTTGAGGTTGACCAGCATGTTGCCGCGGTACAGGCCCAGCCCCGTAACGAGTCCCAGCAGCAGATGTGCCGCCACCGCGACGCCCACAAGTCCGGAGCGGGAGAGCGGGGCCAGGTAGCCATCGGCGGCCAGGAAACCCAGCTGCTGTACGGCGCACCACACGAACACCAGGTTGACATTGGCAAGGTCCGGCAACGCCCCCCTGAAGCAGTCCACGGCAACCACCAGGCCGGCCAGCAGCGCAAGGGTCAGCCAGGGCGCGCGGTGGTGGAGCGCCGCCAGGACTGGAATGTTCAACTGCGCCGCGAGGTAGGCTGCCAGGAACCACAACGGCATGCCCGCCCCGGTGGCCACGAGTTGGACCACCTGCCGGTCCACGCCCAGCGCGGCTGCCGCGGACAGGCCCGCCACCATGGTTGCCAGCAGCGCCGTGGCCGGGCGGACCAGCCGCAGGAGGCGCGCACGGATGAACTGGGCCGCCGTCCCGCCGCCTGCCTTGAGCCGGCGCCAGGATTGCAGGCCCGTGATGCCGCCGGTGACGAAGAACAGGGGCATCACCATGAAGATCCAGATGACGGGCTCGAACCAGTCCTGCTCGGCCAGGGTGTTCTCGGTGGTCACGGTCCCATCAGGGTGCAGGACCGGGCTGACCATCATGGAGTGCCCCACCACCACCAGGACCAGGCAGACCAGGCGGACAAGGTCGATGGCCGGATCACGGTCTGCCGTGTCCGTTCCGGTTACTGTCCCCCGCGTCCCGGCGCTTCCCATGGGGGCCTATAAGGACTTGACGCTGCCCATGCCACCATTGTGCCCCCGGTGGCCGCGCGGATTTAAGGACTTAAGCCGGTTGTGGATCCTTACTGCAGCGTTGCCAGGAGTCCCAGCACGACGGCGACCAACGGTGTGGTGCCCTGCGTCAGGGCGGCGCGGAGGTACTTTCGCCCGGTCAAGGCCAGGACGGCGGCCGCCAGCAGCATGGAGCCGCAGCAGCTGAAGATGAGCGTCCACCCTGCCACGTCCTGCGCCGATCCCGGGCCGCCAAGCGCCACGAGTCCTATGCCGATGAATGCCCCGATGGCCAGGAACAGGTTGTAGAAGCCCTGGTTGTAGGCCATGGGCCTGGTGGTCTCGGCATCGGACTGGGAGGCCAGGCCGAAGCGCTTCCAGGTGGCAGGACGTGTCCAGGTAAGCGACTCCATGGTGAAGATGAAGACGTGCAGCGTGCCGGCAAGGAAGGCAAAAAGAAGGGAGGCCAGGACCATTGCTTGATCCTAGCCTCCCTGTGGGGTCCGCCAATCCAGCGGCGGCGCCTGCTGCGACGTCAGCGTGCCAGCGTGGCCAGCGTGG
Source organism: Arthrobacter sp. NicSoilB11 (assembly GCF_019977375.1). Classification (NCBI taxonomy): domain Bacteria; kingdom Bacillati; phylum Actinomycetota; class Actinomycetes; order Micrococcales; family Micrococcaceae; genus Arthrobacter; species Arthrobacter sp. NicSoilB11. Next base: position 450,919 of record NZ_AP024657.1, on the reverse strand, counting down.
TGGCGGCAAAGCCCTTGGCCGACCGGTTCCAGGTGGCCAGCAGGCCCTGCAGGTTCTCCCCGTCCGCGCGGTGGGCGGGAAGCTGGTCCTGGAGGGTGGCCAGCACCCCGGTCCGGAGCTCGGTGTTGAAGTTGACCTTGCCCACGTTCATGGCCGCAGCCTTGACGAGCTCCGCGGAGGGGATGCCGGAGGCGCCGTGCAGGACCAGCGGAATGTGGACCCGCGCCGCGATGTCCTGCAGCACGTCCCAGCGCAGCCGCGGCTCACCCTTGTACTTGCCGTGGACATTTCCAACGGCCACTGCCAGCAGTTCCGCACCGGTGCGGGCTACGAAGTCCTCCACCTGCGCCGAGTCCGTCAGTCCTGCCACGTCCACGCCGGACTGGCCGGCCGGCTGCTCGGCCGAGAAGGCACGGTCCTCGTCGCCTGCAAGGCCGCCCAGTTCCGCTTCCAGCACCACGTCGGCGCCCAGCAGGGCCCGGGCCGCCCGGACAAGTGAGATGTTCTCCTCATACGGAAGTGATGAACCGTCGGCGAGGACGGAATCCGCCCCTGCCGCGACGGCGTCGGCCATGACCTTGAGGTCGGAGGCGTGGTCGAGCTGCACCGCGACAGGCACCGCGGCAGCGTCGGCCAGGCCGCGCAGCGCCGCGATGAGCCGGAGTCCGTTTGCGGTGGCGGCGGTTTTGGGTGCCACCAGCAGGATTACGCCCCGGCCGGATTCCTCTGCGGCGCCCACCACGGCCAGCGCGGTGGTGAAGTCGTAGCAGGTGAAAGCGGGTACCGCGGAACCCTGCTGCAGGGCGGAGGTGACCAGGTGGTCCAGTCGGGTCTGCATCAGGCGCCCAGTCCTCCCACCAGGATCCAGGCCACAAAGGTCAGCGCGAAGCCGGCCAGGCCCAGGATGGTGGTCAGCACGGTCCAGGTCTTCAGGCCGTCGGAAACGGTGAGCCCGTAGTAGCGGACCACAACCCAGAAGCCGGCGTCCGTCACGTGGGACAGGCCCAGGGCGCCGAAGCCGATGGCGATCACGATCACGGCGATCTGCGCCGGGCTGTAGCCGCCGCCGCTGACCGCTGCGGACAGCAGGCCGGTGGTGGTCACGATGGCCACCGTGGCTGAACCCTGGGCCGCACGCAGCGCCAGCGAAATGATGAAGCCAAGGAGCAGCAGGGGTACGCCCAGGGTGTCCAGGGTCTTGGAGAGCGCCGAACCGATACCTGAAACCTGCAGCACGTTGCCGAACACGCCGCCGGCGGCCACCACCATCAGGATGGAGGCGATGGGAGGCAGGGAGCCTTCGAAGATTTCGCCGGTTTCCTTGAAGGACCAGCCGCGGCGGACGGCCAGCAGGAAGAAAGACAGCGCTACTGCCACCAGCAGCGCCAGGAAGGGGTTGCCAACGAAGGCCGCCAGGCCATACAGGGGGTGGGACTTGGGGAGGATGAGGGTGCCGGCGGTACCCAGGAGGATCTGCACGATGGGCGCGGCAATCAGGAAGATGATCAGGGCCGGCCGGGGAGGTGCGATGGCGGCGGCACCGGGGCCGTCGTGGCCCACCTTGACCAGCGAGTCGGAGCCGAACTCCTCCACCTGGGCCTTGACGGCGGGCAGCAATTCGTAATCCTTGCGGTTCATGATGGCGGCAACCCAGTAGGACAGGAACCCCAGCGGGATGCAGATCAGCAGGGAGATCAGGGCGATGAGTCCGATGTCGGCACCGAGCACGCCCGCACCGGCCACAATCCCGGGGTGCGGCGGGACTGCCACATGGATAGCGAGCATGATGCCGGCCATGGGCAGGCCGAACTTGACCGGGTGGACCTTGGCGATCTTCGCGAACGCGTACACGATGGGCACCAGCACGATGATGCCGACTTCGAAGAAGACGGGGATGGCCACCAGGAAGCCGACGGCGGTGAGCGCTACGGCCACCCGCCTGGCGCCCAGCTTGCGGGTGAAGTGGTCCGCAAGGGACTGGACGCCGCCGGACACCTCGATCATCCGGCCCAGCACGGCGCCAAGCGCAATCAGGATGGCCACCTTGCCCATGGTGCTGCCCACGCCGCCGGACACCACCGTGAAGATGTCCTGCAGCGGGATGGTGGCAGCCACGGCAACCAGGATGCTGACGGTAAGCAGGGCCACGAAGGCCTGGATCTTGAAGCGGATGATCATCACCAGCAGGATGGCAATGCCCACCGCCGCGATGGTGAGCAGTACCGGGGTGCCCAGCTCAACGGCGGGCTTGATGGCCGGGGCGTCGGCCGCCCGCTGTATCAGCGGGGTCATGAGGTGGTTCACGGGAAAATGTCTCCTTTGACGTGCCGTCCGGGGCAGACGGGCATCAGGTCTTACGGCGGGGATGGAACGCTGCGGAACAAAGCCGGCAGCGCTGGGAGGTACGACGACGGCGGAGGGGGGACCGCCGTCGTCGCACCGTTTGAGGGCCTACTGCCGGGTAGGCCTACTTGGTGCGCTTGGTGGGCGCAACGACCTTGATGACGGCGGAGTCATCGGCGGCGGCGAGTCCCTGGGCCTGGCCCAGGAGGTAGAGCTGCTCGGCGGCGGCGGCAACGGGGGCTGCCAGGCCGGCGGCACGGGTGGCCTTGCCCACGATGCCCATGTCCTTGACGAAGATGTCCAGGCGGGACAGGACCTCGGCGCCGTCCTCGTCGTAGGCCTCAAGGATGCGGGGGCCGCGGTTGGAGAGCATGAAGGAACCTGCGGCACCGGCTTCCAGGGCGGCGAGGGTCTTGGCCTGGTCCAGTCCCAGCGCGTCGGCCAGGGCCAGGGCCTCGGCCGCAGCGGCGATGTGCACGCCGCACAGGAGCTGGTTGACGGTCTTCAGGGCCTGGCCGTCGCCGGGGTTGTCGCCCACCACCGTGAGCGTGGAGGCCAGCAGGTCCAGGGCCGGGGCGGCCTTCTCGCGGGCTTCGGGGGAAGCGCCCACGACGATCAACAGGTCACCTTCGCCGGCGCGTTTGGGTCCGCCGGACAGCGGGGCGTCCACCAGGTCCACGCCGTATTCGGCCAGCTTGGCCACGGTGGCGGGAATGGCGTCCGTGCCCACGGTGCTGCCGAGGATCACGACGGCGCCCGGCTCGAGAACGGAGGCCACGCCGTTCTCGCCGAAGAGGACGTCGTTGAGCTGTTCGCCGTTGCGGACGGCCAGGAGGACTGCGTTGGCGCCCTTGGCGGCTTCGCGTGCCGTGGTGAAGGTGGCGATGCCGGCTTCTTCCGCCAACTTGAGGCGGGGCTCGGCGATGTCGAAGCCGTGGACGGTCAGCTGGGATGCCAGGCGGGTGGCCATGGGCAGGCCCATGGCGCCAAGGCCCAGGACGGTGACGGTGTAATTGCTGGTCATGGTGTTCTCCATTGAATTCTTGCGGGAATCAGGGTTCGTGCCGGGTGGGGATCAGAAGGTGTTGCTGAGTTTGCGGGTGACCTGGGCCAGGGAGTCGTCGTCGCCAACGTTGCCGGCGAACACGATGTACGGGATGCCCTTGGCAGGTCCGTCCACCGGTTCCCAGAGGCTGACGATGCCGGGCAGCATGGGGCCGCGGACAATGGCGTGGCGGATTTCCAGGCCGTGGGCCGCGACGTCGGAGGAGGTGATGCCGCCCTTGGCGATGACGAACCGCGGAGGGAAGGTCTTCAGGGTCCGGTTGACCACGTCCACGACGGCGGCGGAGACGGTCCGGGCGATCCGCAGGCTCTCGGCGGGGTCGTCCGTCTTGATGAGCAGGCGGCTGGTGTGGACGATGACGTCACCGGCGCGGAGGGCGTCGACGACGGCGTCCACCGTCTGGTCCAGGTGCGCCTTGGCGTCCGGTTCGGCGCCGAGGAGCTTTTCGACGTCGATCTCGATGATGCGCGCGGAGCTGTGCTGGGCCGTGAGGACGTTCAGCTGCCGGGTGGTGAGGCCAACATGCGAGCCCACCACGATCAGGCCGCCCGCCTCTGACGGGGTGTTGCCGGCATAGGCCTCTTCGGCCGTGAGCGCGGTGCGGATTTCCTGGCCGATGCGGCCGCGGACGAATGGGGGGCCGACGCGGTAGAGGAGGTTCTTGCCGCGGCGTTCCGCTTCTTCAAGGCCCAGGGCCAGTGCCCGGAAGTCGTTCTCGGTGACGATGTCGGCCACGATGGGCGTGGAGTCGGTGGCCGGCTCGATGGCATCGGCAATGGCCTTGGCGGAGATGGCCGGGTCCTGCGCGGCGGCGCCTGCACGGATGATGTTCAGGTCCAGGACGATCACGGAGTCTGCGGGGAACCTGCCCTGCGACTTTTCCGCCACGTAGTCGGCCATGACGGATGTGCTGAAGCCGAAGGAGGCGTCCCTGGCGAACTCGGTCTCGGAGACGGGGACCAGGGTGCCCTTGGCGTCACCGGTGCCGCGCATGTAGTGGACGCCGCCGATGGTGAGCCGGCCGGCGTCGGGGAATGCGGGAACCAGGACAACGCCGTCGGTCTTTTCCCCGCTCACTGCGGCAACAGTGGCTGCGATGACGTCCGGTTCCAGCGGGTAGTGGCCCCGGAGGGTGGAGTCGCTGCGGCTGACGAAGCCTAGGCGCAGGCCGGAACCTGCTGCTGCCAGGGCGTTCCGGACCACTTCGCCGTTGCGGGCCGCGGCCTCTGCCGGGTCGAGGCTGCGGGTGTTCGTGAGGACGTAGACGGCGGGCTTGTCCTGGCCGAAGGCCCAGGTGAAGTCCTCCACGTCCCAGCGGGTGAGAACGGGCAGGTCCGCCACGGACTGCGTGCCGGTGGGGTCGTCGTCGAGCACTACCAGGACACGGGGAACCTCCGCGTTGGAAGCGGCCAGCGCGCCGGCAACCAGCCCGGCGGGGATCTCCATGTCAGCCGGGTAGGCGGCCAGAACGTCTGCTTCAAGCGTCACAGTGCACTCCGTTGTGTAGCGATCCGGGCGGACGGATCCTGATGTAAGGGTAACTGTAAGATGTCTGACATCTTGCATTTGAATGTTAGTGTGGCACACGGCATACGGACGCGCAAGTACACTTGTCTGACATATCCGCCAGGCGTCGGCCGGGCACAGGGATCGGGGGGCAACATGGCACGGAAGTCACTGGTAGGCGTGGTGGCGGACGAACTGCTGGACCGCATCATCGAAGGCGAGTTTCCACCCGGTTCCACCGTTCCCGGCGAGCACGAACTGAGTGCCCGCCACGAGGTCAGCCGAATGACCGTCCGCGAAGCCATGAAGACGCTGCAGGCCCAACGCATCCTGAGCGTGGAGCGGGGCCGGGGAACATTCGTCAACCCGTTGAGCCGCTGGGCTTCGCTGGAAGCCGTGCTCCGGGCCGCGTCCGAGGGCAAAAATGATGCAGACGCCTCCATCCAGCTCATCGAACTCCGCCGGATGCTCGAAACGGGAGCCTGCGAGCTTGCGGCCGGACGGATCGCCGAGGAGGACATCAAGGCCCTCTTCAACTACATCGCGGCAATGAAGGCCGCCCACAGCATCAACGACGTCGCGGCCTTCGTGGAGGCAGACCTGGCCTTCCATGACGTCATCCTGCACGCATCCGGGAACGTCTTCGTATCGGTCCTGTTCGAGCCGCTGCACCGCGTGCTGGAAAAGCGCCGGACTGAGACCTCTGCCGTTCCGGCAATCCAGGAGCACGCCATCGGCCATCACCAGAACATTGCCGAGGCCCTGGAGTCCCGCGATGCAGCCCGGTCACGCCAGGCCATGGACGCCCACATGCAGCAAACCCTCGACGACCTGAAGCAACTGGTGCTGGAAGCCAAGTAGCCGGCGCGCGGACAGGGTCTGTTCAACGCTCCCGCAGTCCCACTAGGCTTCAGGGACGGCCCGCAACCGGGAGCAACGATGATCACGAGGAGCGAAGTTGTCCAACCACACGTACAGCATTTCTGAAATTGTCGGCACCTCCACCCAGGGCGTGGATGACGCCGTCCGCAACGGTATTGCCAAGGCATCCCAGACCCTGCGGAACCTTGACTGGTTTGAGGTCAAGGAGGTCCGCGGCCACCTGGAGGACGGGAAGATCGCAGACTGGCAGGTCACCATCAAGATTGGCTTCCGCCTGGAAGAGCACTGACTTAAGCAACTGACCCGCAGCCATCGTCGCAAAACCTGGTTTTAACGACGGTGACTGCGGGTCAGTTCTGCTTTAAGGCGCCCTAGTTCGCTGTGCCCTGGCTGCGCCGCCGCCAGACTGTTGGGACGCCGTCGAACGCGGGGAAAACGTGGCCCTCAAAGAAGGACAGGACCGTGTGCGGATCGAGGTCCGGGCTCCAAAGACCCGAAACCGGGCAGTGCGAACCGGTGGCGGTGGAAGCGGCGCCGGCGGACGCCTGGCGCTCCTTCAGCAGGGCGATGCGTTTCATCGTTGAGACCATCCTGGGTGTGAAGACTGGGCAGGGAAAACGTGTACTCCCACCCTAGGAAACGCCTGGTCAACGGCCAATGGGCGGCTGGCCAGAATCACCGCCCTTCGCTGGACGAATGTACAGGAGCACGGCGGCTTTCAGCCCGCTTCTCCGCTTTCGCCCACCGCCGCGGGGTCGCGGCCCGGGCGGACGTCCGTCCCCGCGCCAAGGCTGCCCAGCAGGGCAAGGGCGTCCGACGACGGCGATCCCGGCCGCGCGGAGTACACCCGCAGCGTCTGGTCAGGATCCTCCGGCAGGACAAGGTTTTCGAAGTTCAGCTCCAGGTCCCCTACCGCGGGATGGTGCAGCCGGACGGTGCCGGCCGAGCGGGTGGCCACCCGGTGCCCGGCCCACCACTGGCGGAAGTGTTCACTGTGGACCGCGAGCTCGCCCACCAGGTGGCTGGCCTGGGGGTCGTTGGGGTGCCGTCCCACGTCCAGCCGAAGGGATCCCGTGGCCTCCGCCGCGACCGTCTTCCAGTCCCTGAACAGTTCCCGGGCTGCGGGGTCCAGGATGGTCCAGCGGGTGAGGTTCCGCTCCGCGGGCGGCAGTGCCGGGAAGTCCGTGAACAACAGGAAGGCCATCCGGTTGCCTGCAAGGACATCGCTGCGCCGGCCCAGCACCATAGCGGGCACCTCCCCCACGGCGTCGAGGAGCTGGCGCAGCGCCGGGCGGACACCCTGCGCAGTGTTCGCGCCGGGTTCGCGGGGAGCGCCGGCGCAGTTCTCCAGCAGGTCCAGCATGTGCGCGTGTTCGCTGCTGTCCAGGCGCAGCGCCCTGCCCACTGCATCCAGGACCGTCCGCGAGGGGTGGATGTTCCGCCCCTGCTCCAGCCGCACGTAATAGTCGGTGCTGACGCCGGCAAGCCGCGCCACCTCCTCCCGCCGCAGCCCCGGAACCCTTCGGGCCCCGGTGCTGGGACCCGTTCCGGCAACGTCCGGGCTCAACCGGGACCGCATGGCTTTGAGGAACTTTCCGAACTCCGCGCTTTGACCCATGCAGACCATTCTGCCTGCGATGACTGCCCTCCTCTACAACGAAGGTAGGACTGGCAGTCCTAGGAAAAACAGGAACAGCCTTGCCTGCTGACTTGATGGCGAAAAGTGCATAGGCTCGGGAGTGAGCCGGTGGAAACCGCTTTCTGGACGGCGTCATACCCCCGCACCACCCGGCCCTAAATCCCAGCACCAGACTTTCCAAGGAGCACACCATGTCAGAGCTGACCCCGAACCTGACCCTGAATAATGGCGTCACCATCCCGCAGCTTGGCTTCGGCGTCTTCCAGGTCCCTCCGGAGGACACCCAGCGGACCGTGGAGGACGCGCTGGAAGCGGGCTACCGCCACATTGACACCGCCGCGGCCTACCGCAACGAGGCAGGGGTGGGGGCGGCACTTGCCGCCACCGGGATAGCACGTGAGGACATCTTCGTCACCACCAAACTCCGCAACGGCGAGCAGGGCCGGGCGCAGGAAGCGTTCCAGAACAGCCGCAAGGCACTGGGCCTGGACTTCATCGACCTCTACCTCATCCACTGGCCGGTCCCCTCACAGGGGCTCTTCGTCCAGGCCTGGAAGGAGATGGAGCGGTTGTACGAGAACAAGGAAATCCGCGCCATCGGCGTCTCCAACTTCCTCTCCGACCACCTCGACACACTGCTGGAGTCGGCTGAAACCGTTCCGGCCGTCAACCAGATCGAACTGCACCCCAGCTACCAGCAGGCGGACCTCGCAGCCAAGTGCCGGGGCCTGGGCATCGCGGTGGAGGCCTACAGTCCGCTGGGGCAGGGCGGGGACCTGAACGGAAACGCCGTCACGGCAATCGCCAATGCCCACAACGCCACGGCAGCCCAGGTTGTGCTCGCCTGGCACCTTGCCGGCGGAAACATCGTCATTCCCAAGTCGGCGAACCCGGACAGGATCCGGGAAAACTTCGCAGCCTCGTCCCTGCAGCTTTCCCAGGACGAACTGGCCGCCATCACGGCACTGGAGTCCGGTGCCCGCATCGGGTCCGATCCCGCCGTCGCCGCCTTCACCCAGATGTAGCGTCCGGCAACCCAGCCGCCGGAACGCTCCGCCACCGAAAGGATTTTCCATGCAGTACACGCACCTTGGCCGCTCCGGCCTGAAAGTTTCCCGCCTCTGCCTGGGCACCATGAACTTCGGGCCTCAGACGGAGGAAGCGGACGCCCACAGCATCATGGACTCCGCGCACGGGTCCGGCATCAACTTCTTTGACACCGCCAACGTCTACGGCGGGGCAGACCACCGCGGCTGGACCGAGGAAATTATTGGGCGCTGGTTCGCCAAGGGCGGCGAGCGCCGCGAGCACACCGTCTTGGCCACCAAGCTCTACGGCACCATGACGGACCGGCCCAATGAATCCAAGCTCTCGGCACTGAACATCCGCAGGGCCCTGGATGCGAGCCTCAAGCGGTTGCAGACCGACTACATCGACGTGTACCAGTTCCACCACATTGACCGTGACACGCCATGGGACGAGATCTGGCAGGCCATCGAAGTTGCCGTCCAGCAGGGGAAGATCCTCTACTCGGGCAGCAGCAATTTTGCCGGCTGGCACATCGCCCAGGCCCAGGAAGCAGCCCGCCGCCGGAACTACACCGGCCTGGTCAGCGAGCAGTCCATCTACAACCTGTTCATGCGCCAGGTGGAACTTGAAGTCATCCCGGCGGCACAGCAATATGGCCTTGGCTTGATCCCCTGGTCGCCCCTGCAGGGCGGGCTGCTGGGCGGTGTGCTGAAGAAGGAACGCCAGGGCGTGCGGCGGACCGAAGGACGGGCGGCCGAAACCCTGAAGAAGCACCAGGACCAGATCCGCCAGTACGAGGACTTCGCCGATGAACTGGGCCATGAGCCCGGCGACGTTGCCCTGGCGTGGCTCCTGCACCAGCCTGCCGTGACCGCCCCGATCGTCGGCCCGCGCACCCAGGAACAGCTGGACGCCGCCATCCGCGCCCTGGACGTCTCCCTCGATGACGACGCGCTCAAGCGGCTGGACGACATCTTCCCGGGACACCGCACGGCGCCGGAAGACTACGCGTGGTAACCCCGCCTGTTGCCGATACGGTGGCGCCGCGGAGCATCCTCTTCATCGGCGGCACCGGCGTCATCAGCACCGCGGCGGCGGAACGGGCCGTCGAGCTCGGCCACCGGCTGACCATCCTGAACCGGGGCCGGTCCACCCGGCCGGTCCCGGACGGGACCGAAGTGCTGCACGCGGACGTCCGGGATGCGGCGTCGGTCCGGGAGGTCCTGGGAGGCAGGGAGTTCGACGCCGTCGCGGACTTCATCTCCTACACCCCGGACCAGGCGCAAACAAGCATGGACCTGTTCCGGGAGCGGACTGGCCAGTTCGTCTTCATCAGTTCCGCCTCCGCGTACCAGAAGCCGCCCACCAGGCTGCCTATCCTGGAGTCGACGCCGTTGAAGAACCCCTTCTGGCAGTACTCCCGGGACAAGATCGCGTGCGAGGAACTGCTTTTCCGGGCCTACCGGGAGCAGGACTTCCCCCTGACAGTCATCCGGCCGTCGCATACCTACGACCGCACCAAGATCGCCATGGTGGGCGGCTGGACGGACATCCACCGGATGCGCAGCGGCCTCCCCGTCATGGTCCACGGCGACGGCACCTCGCTGTGGACGCTGACGCACAGCAAGGACTTCGCCAAGGCGTTCGTCGGGCTGCTCGGAAGGCCGCAGGCGGTGGGCGAGAGCTACACCATCACCTCTGACGAGTACCTGCCCTGGAACCAGATCTACCGGCTGTTCGCCCGGGCAGCTGGGATCCGGGAGCCGGAACTGGTGCACGTGGCGTCCGAGACCATCGCCGCCCATGACCAGGAACTCGGTTCCAACCTCCTGGGCGACCGGTCCCATTCGGTGGTCTTTGACAACACCAAGATCAAGTCCCTGGTCCCGGACTACACCGCAACCATCCCGTTCGCGGACGGGGCCCGGGAAATTGTGGACTGGTACGACAGCCACCCGGAGCTGCAGCAGGTGGACGAAGCCTATATGCAGCTTTCGGACAAGCTCACCGGCTGGTCCCGCCAGGGCGCCTGAGCCTGCGTCGCCGGTATCGCTGGGGCCGCCGCATCCAGCGGCGGGCCAGCGATGCCTGCCGGCTGTGCTAATTTCGGCGCATGACGTTGCCCCCTTCCGAACAGCCCGTCGATAAGCCTGTCGCCGCCGCCATCGCGCTCCTGGCCTCGCAGGGTTTCGATGCAACGTCCGTTGAGGAGCTTGCCGAGGCCTCGGGCATGAGCCGGAGCACGTTCTTCCGACGCTTCGGGTCAAAGGAGGACGTGGTCTTCGCCGACCACGAACGGATCCTGCGCCAGGTGAATGACCGGCTCGCGGAATCCAGGCTCGAGCCCCTGGCCGCCGTCGCGGACGCGGCACTGCTGGTCTTCGAACACCATATGCGGAACCGCGATACGTCCCGGGCCCGGTATCGACTGCTGCAGGCGGTTCCGGCCCTCAGGGACCGCGAGCTGGTCACGTCGCACCGGTACGAGCGGGCATTCCTGAAATACTTGAACGACAGGCTGCCCGACGACCAGCGGAGCGGATACAAGGCCGTGGCCTTCGCCGCAGCCGTGGTGGCCGTGCACAACGCCTTCCTGCGGCAGTGGTTGCGCGCCTCGCCCGGCGCCGGGGAAACCGACGATGGGGACCGGAAAAGGGCTGCAGCCCTCGCGGCCGAACTTCGTGCCCTCTCAGATACGTTCCGGCCTGCACTCCTTGGTGCCGCCGCCACCGCCCAACCCGCGCCGACCGTCGTCGTCACCGTTCTCCCGGGCCAGGCCGGCAGGGAGGCGATCGCCCAGGCCGTCCTCGACGCCCTTCCCTAGTCCGCTGCATCCCTCCGTGGTACCCAGTTTCTTGACGTGGAACTGAGTTTCAAGGCATCCTTAGTCGGTGTGGTGCAAGCCACATGCTTCCCGCCACTGATTTAAAGGATGCAGATTAATGACGACGACGTCGCGGACCGACGTGTCCGGCCGCACCGAAAGCCCCGCAGGCTTTCCTGCAGGCACCGTGGAGCCGGACTACTTTCTGACCGAGGCCCTCGGGACTGACCCCGCATCCGTTTTCACCCGCATCGGCGATGAGGACCGCGCGTACTGGGACCGGGCCCGCCGCTTCGTCCAGGATGAGGTCCTCCCCGTCATCGACGGCTACTGGGAACGCGGCGAGTACCCGCTGCACCTGCTCCGGCGCCTTGGCGAACTGGACCTGCTGCGGGACGGCGTGGCGGTTGATGGTTTCGCGCCGATGAGCAGCATGGCCGCCGGGCTGGTAAACATGGAGATCAGCCGCGGTGACGGCTCCGTGGCAACCATGATCGCTGTCCAGGGCGGCCTGGCCCTGCGGTCCGTGGCGGAATGCGGATCAGCCGCGCAGCGGGAGCGCTGGCTCCCGCCGATCGCCAGGGGCAGCGAGTACGCCGCTTTTGCCCTGACGGAGCCCACCCACGGCTCCGACTCGGTGGCCCTGGAAAGCACGGCGACCCGTACCGACGGTGGTTTCCTGCTCAACGGCGAAAAGAAGTGGATCGGCAACGGCTCCGTAGGTGGCGTCACCGTTGTGTGGGCCCGCGGCGACGACGGCCAGGTCCATGGCTACCTGGTCCCGCAGGACTCCCCCGGCTACACCGCCACCAAAATCGAGGGCAAGCTGGCCCTGCGCGCCATTTGGCAGGCCCATATCAGGCTGGAAAACGTCTTTGTCCCGGAAGGGAACGTCCTGCCGGGCGCCCGGACCTTCAAGGACACAGCCCGCGTCCTCCTGGCCACCCGCCTGGGCGTGGCCTGGTCCGCCGTCGGGCACGCCACCGCCTGCTACGAGACTGCCGTGCAGTACGCCAGGCAGCGCAAGCAGTTCGGGCGGCCGCTGGCCGCCTCCCAGATCGTGCAGGAACGGCTGGCCCGGATGCTCAGCGAACTGGCCACCATGCAACTGATGGTGGTGCAGATGACACGGCTGGACGACGCCGGATTACTCACCCCGGAGCAGGCGTCGCTGGCCAAGTACACCTGCACCCGGACCGCCCGGGGCATAGCGTCCAATGCGCGCGACCTGCTGGGCGGCAACGGCATCCTGCTGGAAAACCGCGTGGCCCGGCACCTGGCCGACATCGAAGCCATCCACACCTACGAAGGCACCGAGACTGTGCAGGCCCTGATCATCGGCCGGGGCATCACCGGCATGTCCGCCTTCGCCTGATCTCCGCCCCGCATCCCCGAAAGGACTGTTCTTGAACCAGAACGCCAACATCCCCGTCATCCTGGGCGGCGCCCGCACCCCGTTCGGCAGGTTCCGCGGTGGCCTCACGCCCTTCTCCTCCAGCCAGCTCGGTGCCCACGCCATCCGGGCGGCCCTGGAACGGACCGGCGTTGCCCCGGAGCAGATCGGCGCCGTCATCGTGGGGCAGGTCATCCAGGCCGGTGCCGGGCAAGGCCCAGCCCGCCAGGCCAGCCTGGCCGCCGGAATCGGCTGGGACGTTCCCACCATCACCATCAACAAGCTCTGCCTGTCCGGCCTCACGGCCGTGATCGACGCCGCCCGGATGATCCGCACCGGGGAAGCCGACTTCATTGTCGCCGCCGGCCAGGAGTCGATGACCAACGCACCGCACCTGGTCCCCGGGCTTCGCGCCGGCGTCGTGATCGGCGACGCTCCCATGCTCGACTCCCTGAACCACGACGGGCTGCAGGATCCGGTGAGCGGCAAGCTGATGGGCGAGGCCACCGACGCCGGCAACGCCGAGCGCGGGATCACCCGTGCCGGGCAGGACGCCGTGGCGGCCCGCTCCCACCAGCGCGCCGAAGCGGCCCGGGCCGCCGGGGTGCTGGCTGAGGAAATCGCCCCCATCCAGGTGCCCCAGCGGAAGGGCCCTGCCGTGACGCTTGAACACGATGAGGGCATCCGCCCGGAAACCACGGCCGAATCACTGGCGCAGCTCCGCCCTGCGTTCTCCAAGGAGGAGACGGCCACCATCACCGCCGGTTCATCGTCTCCCCTCTCCGACGGCGCCGCAGCCCTGGTCATCGCCAGCAAGGCGGCCGCCATTGCCGCAGGGCTGGAGTGGATCGCCGAGATCGGAGCACACGGCCAGACGGCGGGACCGGACGGGTCCCTGCACTCCCAGCCTGCCCGGGCCATCGAACGTGCCCTCAAGGACGAGGGGCTCACGGTCCAGGAACTGGACGTGGTGGAAATCAACGAGGCGTTCGCCTCGGTCCTCATCCAGTCCGCCAACGACCTGGGCATCGACCCCGAAGCCGTGAACGCCGAAGGCGGTGCCATCGCCCTGGGCCACCCCGTTGGCGCCTCGGGCGCACGCCTGGTGCTGCACCAGGCGCTGGCGCTGAAGCGCCGCGGCGGTGGCACCGGCGTCGTGGCCCTCTGCGGCGGCGGCGGACAGGGCGACGCCCTCATCCTCAAAGCATGACCCTCCCACCGAAGAAGCAGGCCATGACCAATACCCACTCCGCCGACGGCTTCGCCACCATCTCCGTCGCAGCCGTTCTGGCTGAATCAGCCAAAAGGACTCCGGACAGCATTGCCCTCGTCGTTGGGGAGGACCAGGTCAGCTACGCCGACCTCTGGAGCCAGACCCGGGCCTACGCCGGAGCCCTGCGGGCCCGCGGCATCGGCCCGGGAGACGCCGTCGCCGTCCTGATCCCCAACGTCCCGGACTTCGCCCGGGTGTACTACGCCATCCTGTCGCTCGGCGCCATCGTTGTCCCGGTGCATGCCCTGCTGAAGGCACGCGAAATCGAGTACGTCCTCCAGGACAGCGGTTCCAAGCTGCTGGTCTGCGCCGCTCCCCTGCTGGCGGAGGGGGCCGCCGGCGCGGCGGCCAACGGCATTGACGTGCTGACCGTGATGGCTCCCGACGACGGCGGGTTCCGCCGACTGGAAGCGGAGGCCGCCCGCACCGAGCCGATCCGGACGTATGAGCCGTGCCGCCCGTCGGATACAGCCACCATCCTGTACACCTCGGGCACCACCGGTAAACCGAAGGGCGCGCTGGGCACGCACTTCGCCCTGGTGGAACAGACCAGTGTCCTGCTGACCAGCGTGATGGACTTCCGGCCTGGCGACGTCCTCTTCGGCGGACTGCCGCTCTTCCACACCTTCGGACAGACCGTGGTCCTCAACACCGGACTGCGCGCCGGGGCCACCATCGTGCTTATGCCGCGCTTCAGCGGCGAGGACGCCCTGAAGCTGCTGGCACGGCACAACGTCAACATCTTCCTGGGCGTACCCACGATGTATGTGGCGCTCCTGGAAGCCGCCAAGACCGTGCCGGACCGGCCCACGGCGCTCCGCTACGGCATCTCCGGCGGAGCATCGCTTCCACTGGCCGTCATGGACAAGTTCCGCGACGTCTTCGGGGTGGAAATCCATGAGGGCTACGGCCTGACGGAGACCTCCCCGGTGGCGGCCTTCAACCATGTGGGCACGGCGCCGCGGCCCGGAACGATCGGGATCCCGATCTGGGGCGTCGACATCGAAATCGCCCGCCCGGAGACGGTGGAGAGCATTGAGCTGCTGCCCAACGGGGAACTCGGTGAACTCGTCATCCGCGGGCACCTGCTGATGAAGGGGTACCTGAACCGGCCGGAGGCAACGGCGGAGGCGGTGGTGGACGGCTGGTTCCGCACCGGTGACCTGGGGACGAAGGACGACGACGGGTACCTCACCATCGTGGACCGCAAGAAGGACATGATCATCCGCAACGGATACAACGTCTATCCCAGGGAAGTGGAGGAAGTCCTGCTGACCCACCCGGCTGTGGTGAGTGCTGCCGTCTACGGCATCCCCGATGACGTCCACGGGCAGGAAATCGCAGCGGCGATCGTGCTGGATGCCGGGGCAACCGTCAGCGAAACTGAGCTGATGGATTTCGCCAGCAACCAGCTCGCGGCGTACAAGTACCCTCGGGTGATCAGGATTCTTTCCGAACTCCCGCTGGGGCCCAGCGGGAAGATTTTGAAGCGGAAGCTGGCTGAGGACCCCGCCTAGGGACAGGAACGGCCGTGGGAGGGCAGACTGATGGCATGACACTTGCACCCCTCATCGACCTCAATGATGGCAACAGGATTCCGCAACTGGGGCTTGGCACCTGGCCGCTGGACGACGAACAGGTGGCTGCCGCCGTCGTACACGCCGTGGAAGCCGGCTACCGGCACATCGATACCGCCGTGAAGTACGGCAACGAACGCGGCGTGGGCAACGGCATCCGCGCCAGCGGGGTGGACCGGAGCGAACTCTTCATTACCACCAAGCTGGACGGGGAATTCCAGGGCCACGACCGCGCTGTGGCGGGCCTGGATGGATCCCTGAAGCGCCTGGGGCTGGATTATGTGGACCTGCTGCTGATCCACTGGCCGCTGCCGGGACGGGACCAGTATGTCTCCACGTGGCAGACGTTCGAACGGCTGCAGGCACAGGGGAAAGTCCGGTCCATCGGGGTGTCCAACTTCAAGCCCGCGCACCTGGAACGGCTGATGGCGGAGACTGATGTGGTTCCGGCGGTAAACCAGATCCAGCTCAGCCCCGCAATCACCCGAACCGCAGAACGTGAATTCCACGCACGCCACGGGATTGTCACGGAATCCTACAGCCCGCTTGGCGGATCGGGCGCCGGCTTATTGGGTGCTCCCATCCTTACCCAGTTGGCCGAAAAGCATGGAAAAACACCCGGCCAACTGGTCCTTCGGTGGCACATACAAAACGGATTGGTAACGATTCCCAAGACCGCTTCCCCGGAGCGGATGGCAGAGAATTTGGACGTGTTCGATTTCGCCCTGGACCCGCAGGATCTAGCGGAATTATCGATCCTCGACGAGGGCCCCGGTGCGGGCAACGACTCGGACAAAACCGGGCACTAAAACACTCCTGAACTGCTCTTTTTCCCAAAAGCGGGGTTGGCAAATAGATAGTAAGCATGATTACTATTGGGGCAGAAGGATGAAGTGCCTCCGGAACCCGGAGGCCTCCTCTAAGCAGGAAGAGAGCAACAAATGGGATTTATTGCATTTCTGATTCTCGGACTTATTGCTGGTGCGATCGCTAAGGCGATCCTCCCGGGCAGGCAGGGTGGCGGCTGGGTCATCACCTTGATCCTGGGCGTCGTTGGCGCCTTCCTCGGTGGCTGGCTGGGTGGAATGATCTTCGGCAGCGGACTGCAGGAGTTCTTCTCGATCCAGACGTGGCTGCTGGCGATCGTCGGCTCGCTGATCGTCCTTGCCATCTACGGCATGGTCACCAAGCGAAGCGCCCGCGGATAACTGTACGGGCAAGCCAGGAAGCCGGCCTGGGGACACCATCCCCAGGCCGGCTTTCTTTTTCTCCGGTATTAGGCGCCCGATACGCCGGCCGGGACTGACAACCTTCTCGCAGAGCAGGAGTTCATCGTGAAAAACAAGCTTCTTTTGGGTGTAGGCGTTGCTGTAGGTTATGTCCTCGGCTCGCGGTCAGGCCGTGCCGCCTATGACAAGCTCAAGGCCCGGGCAGCCGGCATCTGGGACAGCAAGCCGGTCCAGGACAAGGTATCCGTGGCCACCGAGGCCATCAAGGAAAAGGCTCCCGAGGTTGCGGACCAGTTGGGTGAAGCCGCACGCCGGGCAGGCACGGTCATTGGCTCTGCGATGCACCGGGAGGGCAGCTCCAGCGGAAGCCAGTCATCCGGGCCTTCCACAGGTACTCCCACCACCTCTTCCGTGGGGAGCGATGCCAACAGCCTGGGCGAAGACCACATCCCGGCCCACAGCACGCACCCGGACACCACCAACCTTGGTACGTCCGACGGGACGGGCACAAAGGCCTGATTCCCGCTTCCGCCCTCATCATTACGCATGAAAGTGCGTATGACATGGGAAGATGCGGGCTTTGTGCTACAACTGAATCGCCTTGCCGGCCGTCGCGATCCTTGGGGGACGCGGCGGCCGGCAGCGTTTAACGCGGCCTGCATTGCCGCCCTGCCGGGTTTTCCACATAGGGGTTTTGGGGGCTCTTGATTGTCGGTGGTGGCTGGCAGAGTTGGGTTATGGAGGCCATTGGGGAGCAGCTGGACGGGCCGTTCGGCGGGTTATACGGTGGGTTGCTCGGCGGGAACGCTGACGACGCCGGCAGCCGGCGGACGAGTCCGGCCCGCCTTCGCGCCGTCCCCGGCGGGGAGGGATCCGGCCCTGCCATCCTCGGGGCACTTGCCGAAGAACTCGCCACCGCCGCCCTGGCCGCCCCGGGCGTGCTGGCCACCGCCACCTACATCGAGGCCGCCGATTACGCCGCCCGGGTCGAGAACCTTGCCCGCACCGTGGAGTACCTGCAACTCATCTCAGCCCTGACTGTGGACCGGACCCGCACCCAGGCCATCACCCAGGCCGCGGCCAGGACCACCCACCCTGCCGTGCCCTCCCCTGCCGATGACGGCTGCCGCAACACCGCAGAGTTCCTCCGCCTCAGGCTCCGCATCCCCATCCGCGAAGCACGCCGCCGCCTCACCCTCGCCCAGCACACCCTGCCCCGCACCAGCCTCACCGGCGAACCACTCCCGCCAACCCGGCCCCACCTCGCCACCGCCCTCACACCCCACCCCGCCACGGACCGGACCCCGCAACCGCCCACCGGAACCACCCTCCAGGCACCGGCCGTGTCCTCCCACGCCGCGACCCTCATCACCGCCACCCTGGACCGGCTCCAACACCACACCACCCCGCACACCCTGGACCGGATCGAAAAGCACCTCACCACCGCAGCCACCACCACCGACCCCGACTTCCTCACCCGCCTGGCCCAACGCTGGACCGACACCATCGACGCCGACGGCACCGAACCCACCGAAGAAGCCCTCCGCCACACCCAAGGCGCCTTCATCCGCAAACCACGCCACGGCCTGCACCACCTCGAAATCTTCGCCACCACCGACCAATACGAACACCTCCTCACCGTCATGAACACCGCCACCAACCCCCGCACCACCACCCCAAACACCAGCACCGGCACTACCACCCCAACCACCGGCACCGAACACCACGGACGAACAGCCGAAACAGCAGCCGTGCCCGACCTGCCTGCCCAGCCGGCCCTGCCGGACCTGGACCGGCGCACCCGCGCCCAAAAACAACTCGACGGCATCATCACCGCCGCCAAAACCGCACTCGCCACCAACACCCTGCCCACCACCGGCGGCAACAAACCCCAAATCATCGCCACCATCCACTACCGGGACCTCTTCCCCACCCACACCACAGCAACAGCGACAGGAGAACGGCCGGGAATACCCGCACCACCAGGGACACAGACAGGCACAGGGACAGAGGCAGGGACAGGGGCTTTCGCGTTCACCGGCCCCGTCGCCGCCACCACCCTACGGAAAATCGCCTGCGACGCCGACATCATCCCCGCGCTCCTGGGCACCAACAACGAAATCCTCGACCTCGGCCGCAAAACCCGCCTCTTCACCCCAGCCCAACGCACCGCCCTCACCACCCGCGACCAAGGCTGCGCCTTCCCCAACTGCACCATCCCCGCACCCTGGTGCGAAGCACACCACATCACCTACTGGACACACGGCGGACCCACCACCACCAACAACGGCGTCCTGCTCTGCAGTCACCACCACCACCTCATCCACAAAGAACAATGGACCATCACCACCACCAACCACACCCCAACCTTCATCCCCCCACCCCACATCGACCCCACCCAAAAACCCCAACAAAACCACTACTTCAAACCCCCACCACCACCCCACCAATACGAATAGGGAACGCAGTCTGGTAGGGAACGCAGCCTGGCGTACTGGGGTTTTCCGGACGGTTCAGAAGGACCGTTACGTGCGGTCCACGGCTGCTGGGCCTGGTTGGCTCGATCCTCCAGGCGGCAGGCAAGATATTGGGGAGCGGGAGGACGGGTTAGTGGGTCCCTGCCGCCACGCGCCCCACGACCACGGTGCCGTCCACTTCCTCCGAATGGACTGTCCGGGTGCCGAACCCGGCGGCGGCCAGGATCGCGGAGGTGCCGGATGCCTGCCGCTGGCTGGTTTCGATGATCAGGTGCCCGCCGGGAGCCAGCCATCCGATGCCCCCGGCGGCGACGCGTCGGTGGAAGTCCAGTCCATCAGGACCGCCATCGAGGGATGCCGCAGGTTCGTACAGCCGCGCTTCGGGGGGCATGGTGCGGATTGCCTCCGTGGGCACGTAGGGAGCATTGACCACGAGCACCCGGACGCGGCCACGCAGTTCACGCGGCAGGGCATCGAACAGGTCCCCCGCGTGAACCTGGCCGCCCACGGGCCCGACGTTCCGCCTGGCGCACCGGACGGCCACAGGATCGATGTCCGCCGCATGCACCTCCGCCCATGGCGCCTCATGAGCAATGGCCGCTCCCACGGCTCCGGACCCGCAGCAGAGGTCCACTACAACAGCGGGCTTCCGCCGGGGCCCCTCCGGCCACGTCGCCGGCAGCAGGGCGAGGGCCTCATTTACCAGCAGCCCGGTACGGCGGCGCGGCACGAAGACACCGGGCTCCACCAGAATGCGCCGGCCCGCAAATTCGGCCCAGCCCAGGATGAGTTCCAAGGGGACGCCTTCCACCCTGCGCCGGACATTTCGCGCTAAGTCGCCGGGAAGTGAGGCCTCCGCCAGCAGCAGGCGGGCCTCTTCCTCCGCGAAAACGCAGCCGGCGGACCGCAATGCGGAGACAATGCCTTCGAAGACCGGCGACGGGGCAGGACTGCCGGCAGTCCGTGAGTCGAGAGGGGGCACAGCAACGCCTTTCGGTGGGAAGACGGGCGTCCCCATGGCGGCTAGGCCAAGCTCTCCGGACGGCACCGAACGGGAATACCCAAAACTGTGACTGCGGTAATGGGATCCACCTCCTTCGTCCGCTGCTGGAAATCCCATGCTAATAGGTGGCCTTGTGCTCGGGAATGGATGCCAACTCTTGGCAGGATGGGTTAATGACCACGGGAACAGCCAGCAACATTCTTTGGATCGGCACCTACACCCCCGACGGCGGCGGCCGCGCCAATGGCATCGGGGCCGTGCGGGAGCATCAGGACGGAAGCCTTGAATGGTTGGGCACGGCAGTCCAGGCACAGTCGCCGTCGTTCCTGGCCGTGCACCCGACGCTGCCGTTGGTTTACGCAGCGGCGGAGCAGCGCAAAATGGTTCAGGCCTACCGCCGACGGGGTGACTTTGCGCTGGAACTGTCCGGGGCACCGGAGCCTGCCGGAGAGGCCACCTGCCACGTCGCCGTGGACCCGGACGGCCGGTTTGTCACCGCTGCATGCTGGGGTGACGGGCAGGTCCTGCTCTACGAGTTGGATGACGACGGCGGCATGACGGCACGGTTCCCCGCGGCACCGTCGGTTGACCCCCACGCCGGCCTTTTCCCCGGCAGCCCCAGGCCGAGCCGCGCCCATGCCAGCCTGATGCTGCGCGACGGGCGCATCATGACGACCGATCTGGGCCACGACACCCTCCGCATTTGGACCTATGAGCCGGGCACCGGCCTGGTAGCCGACCACGAGGTGGTCCTCCCCTGCGGCACCGGTCCCCGGCACATGGTGGAGCACCCCACGGGCAACGTCTTCATTGTGTCGGAGTACTCCGTGGAGGTCTTCGTGGTCCGGCCCGAGGCCGGCACCTATGAGCTGATATTCCGCGGACCTGCAACTGCGGGCGGCAGCCAGGACGGTGATTCGGCCGCCGAAATCTGCCTTGGCCCGCAGGGGAACTTCGCCTACGCCGGCGTGCGTGGATCCAACCTCCTCAGCGTCCTGGAAGTAGCAGCCGGCGGCACCGAACTGATCCCCGTCAAGGACTTCGACAGCGGCGGGGACTGGCCGCGGCACCACATGGTCCGGGGCAGCTGGCTGCACGTGGCCCACGAAAGGTCGGACAACATTGCCACTTTTGAACTGGATCCCGTCACCGGGCTCCCGGGCCCCGTGCTTCATGATCTTCGCACCCCCTCTCCCACTGCCTTGGTGTCCGCCGGCTAACTGCGATGCCCGCTACGGCTTCCTCCCCTTACTCTTCCCCAGACGCTGGAGTAATTCAGTGCAAGCGCTTACAGTTGTGACTTGGTTCACAGGTCTACATGCTGTCCTTAGAACCCTCCTGCCGCATCCCTTGTCAACGGCAAGCCTGTACAGCAGCGCTGCTTCCCAGGAAGGTCTCACCCTTGTTATTCCGCACCCCTCCCGGCGCGCCCCCACGCGCCCAACTGCAGGCAAAGCCCGCAGGAACACAGCACCCCACAACCCGCCGCCGGGCCCCGGGCCGGGCAATCACGGCGAGGTCGGCGGCCGGCCTCCTTGCCGCTGCGGTGGCCGTTTCCGCAGCAGTCCTCCCGGCCCATGCCGCGGTGGGCCTCAAGGATTCAGGCTCCAAGAATCCCGGCGCCCAGGGCCAGGGATCCTCCACCGCCCTGCATTCGCTCCGCGGTCCCGTGACGGACGAGAACTTCTACTTCGTCATGGCAGACCGGTTCAGCAACGGCAGCACCGCCAATGACCAGGGCGGCCTGGGGCCGGATCCCATGGTCTCCGGCTTCGATCCCACCAGGAAGGGCTTCTACAACGGCGGCGACCTGGCCGGCCTGCGCAGCAGGATCGACTACATCCAGGGCCTGGGCACCACATCCATCTGGCTGACCCCCAGCTTCAAGAACAAGGCGGTCCAGCCCGAGGACAAGTCGGCAGGCTACCACGGCTACTGGGTCACCGACTTCACCCAGATCGACCCCCACCTGGGCACCAACGGTGAGCTCAAGGCCCTGATCGACGAGGCCCACGCCCGCGGCATGAAGGTCTATTTCGACATCATCACCAACCACACGGCCGACGTCATCGGCTACCAGGAGGGCAACCGGAAAGGCTACATCTCAAAGGACGCAGTCCCTTACAAGACAGCCTCCGGCGAAGCGTTCGACGACCGCGACTACGCCGGTACCGGAACCTTCCCCCGGCTGGACGCCAACACGTCATTCCCCTACAAGCCGGTCCTGGCACCGGGCGAAGAAAACCTCAAGGTTCCCGCCTGGCTGAACGACCCCACGCTGTACCACAACCGCGGCGACACCACCTTCACGGGTGAGGACTCCATGTACGGCGACTTCTTCGGCCTCGATGACCTCTTCACCGAAAACCCCGCCGTGGTGCACGGCATGGAGGACATCTATAAGTCCTGGATCGGCGACTTTGGCGTGGACGGTTTCCGGATCGACACCATGAAGCACGTGAACAACGAGTTCTGGCAGGAATTCGGCCCCAACGTCCTCAGCTACGCCAAGGAGCACGGCAAGGACGAGTTCTTCATGTTCGGCGAGGTCTTCGACACCACCAAGAGCTTCACGTCCCAGTTCACCACCCGCAACAAGATGCAGGCCGTGCTGGACTTCCCCTTCCAGGATGCCGCCCGCAACTTTGCCTCCAAGAGCCAGGACGCCAAGGCGCTCCAGGCGTTCTTCGCCGGTGACGACTGGTACACCGACGCCGATTCCAACGTCTATGAGTTGCCCACGTTCCTGGGCAACCACGACATGGGCCGCATCGGCAGCTTTATCGCCCAGGACAACCCCGCCGCAGGCGATGCCGAGAAGGTGGCACGCGACGAGCTGGCCCACGAGCTGATGTACTTCTCCCGCGGCAACCCGGTGGTGTACTACGGCGACGAACAGGGCTTCACCGGCCCGGGCGGCGACCAGGATGCCCGCCAGACCCTCTTCGCCAGCAAAGTCCCGGACTACCTGGACGACGACCTGCTGGGCACGGACGCCACCCACGCCACGGACAACTTCAATCCAAGCCACCCGCTTTACGCCAAAATCCGGGAGCTTGCAGCCCTCACCAAAGAGCACCCGGCACTGCGGAATGGCGCACACCAGCACCGCTACGCCTCTGACGGGCCGGGCATCTACGCCTTCTCCCGCACCGATGCCAAGGACCAGCGCGAATACGTGGTGGCACTGAACAACAGCACCCAGACACAGACGGTGGAAGTCCCCACCTACATCGCCAAGCGCAGCTACATGCGCGTTTACGGCGAAGGCGCCGATGAAGCCAAAACCTCTGACGACGCAAAACTGACCGTGACCGTGCCGCCGCTTTCCGCCGTCGTCTACGAATCCTCGGGCCGCATTCCGCACTCCAAGGAGGCTCCCGCCGTCGCCCTCCGGCAGCCGGCCGCCGCGCCTGGTGACAACGGACGCATCAACGTAACGGCCGACGTCGACGGTGCTTCGTTCTACGAGGTCACCTTTGAAGCCCGGACGGCGAGCGGCGCGTGGCAGCCGATCGGCACGGACGACACCGCTCCGTACCAGGTTTTCCACGACGTCGCGGCGCTGGATGCCGGCACACCGCTGGAGTACCGCGCCACCGTTCTGGACAACGGCGGGCATTCCGCCACCAGCCAAAGCCGCTCCGCGGCCGTACCCGCGCCCGTGCTGACCCTGCAGAAGCCTGCGGAGGGCAGCAGCGTGGAAGGCAAGGTTGAGCTCAGCGCCACCGCTGACCCGGAGAAGGCCAACCACGTGGTGTCCTTCGAGCGCAGTGTTGGCGGCGGGGTCTGGACCGCTGTGGGCACCGACTCGTCCTCGCCCGTCTACTCAGCAACCGACGACGTGACCGGGCTGGCGGACGGCACCAAGGTCCAATATCGGGCGGCCATAACCGGCACCGGCTACAACGTCACCAGCGAAACCAGGACTGTCACGGTGGGCCAGGCCCCGCAGCCCGACTCGGTCACGGTGGCCGGATCACTGAACCAGGCGATGGGCTGCAGCGCACAATGGGATCCAGGCTGCAGCCAGGCCCGGATGGTGTTGGACCCGGCGGACCGCATTTGGCGGCTGACCGTGGACCTGCCGGCCGGGAAGTACGAATACAAGGCAGCGCTCAACGGCGGCTGGGACGAAAACTACGGCGCCGACGGCCAGCTCAACGGGCAGAACATCGTGCTGGACCATCCCGGCGGCCCGGTGACTTTCCGTTATGACAACAGCACCCACCTGCTCAGCGCCGTCTACGCCTCGCAGCAGCCGGCCGCCGTGGCGGCAGCCGGAAGCATGGACAGCGAGCTGGGCTGCGCCTCGGACTGGGAGCCGTCCTGTAACCAGGCGCAGTTGGTGCTGGACCCGGCAGACCTCGTGTGGAAGCTGTCCGTTCCGGACCTTCCTGCGGGAAGCTACGAGTTCAAGGCGGCCCTGAACCGCAGCTGGGACATCAGTTATGGGGCCGGCGGCGCTTCCCCGGGTGCCAACATAGTGTTTGAGCACGACGGCGGCCCGGTCACCATCCGGTACGACCACTTCACCCATGTGATCGCCGCTAACTAGTTCACCCGCCGAACAAGGCAAACCAGGCAAAGCAACTACGGCAACAGGCCCCGCCGCTTACAAAAGCGGCGGGGCCTGTTGCCTTGAGAACCGCTTAGGCCCGGTGCAGGGCTCCCTCCACCGCCGCGAGCAGCGAGTTGAACCGCTTGTTGGCGGGGAGGTCATCAAGGTGGACGGGTTTGCCGTCCGGCCCACCCAGGGGCACCTGCCAGTTGGGGTACAGGGCTTCTGTGGTTCCGGGCTGGTTCTGGACCCTCCGCTCCCCCACCGCATCCACCAGGGCCACGCCGAGCAGGACCGACGGCGCCTGGGCCAGCAGCAGGTGCAGCGCCTCGATGGTGTGCTCCTCGGACGGCTGCCCCTCCACGCCGCCGGCGGCGCCCTCGGAGAGGTACCCGCGCTCGCGCAGCAGGGCGAACATCTTCTCCAAAGACGCGTTGTGCTCCGCGCGCTCCTCCTGCTCGGACCGTTCCAGCAGCCCCAGCCGGCTTCGGAGCCCCACATGGTCCCCGGCAAGGTAGCCGGCGGTGGGTGGCAGGTCGTGGGTGTTGACGCTGGCGAGCGCCTGCGTGCGGTACTTTTCGGGCGCAAGGGGCGAATCGCCGTCGTACTCAAACCACAGGATGGACGTGCCCAGGATCCCCCGGGCCGCAAGGTAGTCACGCACCCAGGGCTCGAAAGTGCCCAGGTCCTCCCCGATCACCACGGCACCGGCGCGGTGCGCCTCGAGCGCGAGGATGCCGATCAGGGCCTCGTGGTCGTAGCGGACGTAGGCGCCATCCCCCGGAGCGTTCCCCATGGGGATCCACCACAGCCGGAAGAGTCCCAGGATGTGGTCCACGCGGATGCCGCCGGCATGCCTGAGCACGTTGGCCAGCATGTTGCGGAACGGTTCATATCCGGCCTCGGCCAGGCGTGCGGGGTGCCATGGGGGCTGGCCCCAGTCCTGCCCCTGCTGGTTGTACATGTCAGGAGGTGCGCCCACGCTGGTGTTCGGGGTCAGCACGCCGCGCAGCGTCCAGGCGTCGGCACTGCTGTGGTCCACGCCTACTGCAAGGTCGTGCACCACGCCCAGCCGCATCCCCGACCGGAGCGCGGCCCTCTGGGCGTTCTCGAGCTGCTCGTCGCAGATCCACTGCAGCCAGCGGTGGAACCCGATCCGGTCCGCCAGCTTCTCCCGGAGGGCTTCGGCTTCCGGTGTTCCGATGGCGCACTCCGGGTCTGTCCACAGGGGGTCGTCCGGCG
The DNA here is from genome assembly GCF_019977375.1 of Arthrobacter sp. NicSoilB11. Taxonomy (NCBI): domain Bacteria; kingdom Bacillati; phylum Actinomycetota; class Actinomycetes; order Micrococcales; family Micrococcaceae; genus Arthrobacter; species Arthrobacter sp. NicSoilB11. The sequence goes on along the minus strand of NZ_AP024657.1, from coordinate 424,875 downwards.
CCAGGTCCTCGCGGATGGCTGACCAGAGCGCGAAGTCCTCCAGGCCGCGGCCGGAGCTGCGGCAGAACTCATCGAAGGCGGCCTGCCGGGCCGGTGAACGGCGCGTGTGATAAAGCATTTCCAGCGCCTGCAGCTTGGCCGCGTACACGGCATTGCGGTCGAGGCGGGTGCCTTCCCGGTTCAGCCCTGCCACTTCCTCGTGCAGCTTCTCCAGCGCCGCACGTTTCCGCGGCCGGAGGTATGCCAGCTCGGGAATGGCCTCGATGCGGATGTACAGCGGATTGAAGAACCGGCGGGTGGACGGCGAGTAGGGCGACGGCTGGACCGGCGGTACCGGCTCGGCCGCGTGCAGCGGGTTGACCAGCACGTAGTCGGCGCCGCGCGCACCACTGATCGCGGCCAGGTCCGCCAGGTCCGCAAAGTCGCCGATGCCCCACGACCGCTTTGAGCGGACCGAATACAGCTGCGTGGCCAGCCCCCAGCCGCGGCGTTCCTCCAGCGGCTTTGCCGTGGCCAGCCGCGCAGGGGTTACCACCAGGGCGGCGCTGGCCATAGCGCCCTCCGACTCGACGTGCAGCGTGTGCCAGCCCAAGGGCAGGTCTTGGGGAAGCGCGAAGGTGGCACGTCCCGTGGAGACGCCGTCCACCTCCCGGGGCTGGACCCAGACATCCTGCTGGACCGCTTCGCGCTGTCCGGTTCCACCTTCCAGGGTGACGGTCAGGCGCGCGGTGGCGCCGTCGCGCACGTGGACCGGCACTTGGGCCGGTTCGCCCTGCTTAATGACGACGGCGGGCGGCAGCATCCGCCGCCACGGCGCCAGTTCGGCTTCGGCCAGGGCAGCCTCAATGTGACTGTTGGTGTGTGCCTCAACACCGAGGGCTGCCAGCACCTTGACCAGCGTCTCCTGGGCAACGGAATGCGGCAGCCCATCCCAGCCCTGGAAGGACGTACCCACACCATGCGCGTCGGCCAGCTGCTGCAGCAGGTGCGGATCGACTGGCCCGGCCGCAGCGGCGGGAGGGCCTGCTGGGATCGCTGGGCCTGGTGCGTGCTGCTGGTCTGAAGCCGTCATGGGTGTCCGCCTCGTCTGTGATGGTCCCGGAACTTACAGTGCTGTTGTACCGGGCGCTGACACCCCCGTGCACAACCGTTGGTTCAGATTATTGCAGGGCGGCGCGGAGGCGAAACCGGGACGGCATCCAGGCGGATCAGGACGGGTTCCGGAGGTGGACGTTACGGATCGAAGTGCGTGGTCACGGCTCCGTCGCTGACCCGGCCGATGACTCCCGCTGCCAGGTCCCGCAGCTTCTGGTTCCGGTGGCTGGACGCCTTGGTGAGCAGGGCCATGGCTTCATCCTGGCTGCACCGGTTCTGGGCCATGATCACCCCGCACGCCAGGTCGATCGTGGTGCGGTTGGCCATTGCGGCCCTCATGTCGTCCGCCAGGTTCTGGGCGTCGGCGATCCGCAGTGCCAGCCTCAATGCGCGGCCCGCGAGGTCAGCAAACCCCTCAGCCCTGCGAACGACTTCGTCAGCGAAGACGTCCGGTTCCGAAGCGAAAAAATTCAACGCGGCGGACTGGTGCCCGTCCAGGGCAAGCGGGACGCCCAGGACGCTGCGGCAGCCGTTCTCGGCCAGCAACTTCTGGTACTTGGGCCAGCGGGTATCGGTCTCCACATTGGAAAGGATGACGGGCTTCATGGCCTCCAGCGCCGCAATGCACGGACCTTCACCCAGGACCTGCTCCAGCTTGTCCAGGACAACGGCGCGTTCACTGCTGCCCGCAATGGTGGCACTGCGTTTGCGGCGCTGGAGGGTCACGCCGCACTCGACGAACACGCCCGCGTCCTCGCTGACGGCGGAGGCTGCAACAGAGGACAGCTCAGTCAGGAAATCAGCAACATTGCCGCTGCCCATGATGATGTCATGCAACTGGACGAACTGGCCGTCACGATTGGAGGAGCCCATCCCTCAATATAGGCGCTATGGAGTGCCGCGTGCGCGCCACAAAACGTCATTTGCGGGGCGCCGGTTACTCCGTACGACGAAAAGAGAAGGACTAAGGCGGGAATCTGTGGCGGCCTGCCGAATCTGTGTAGCCTCGTGACGATCCAAGGCACGGCAACTGAATGGAGGAGGCCGCAGATGAGCCGGAGCGAACTGCGGGTGTTCGGACGGTCGGGAACCCCCATCAGTCCCCTCACCCTTGGCACCATGAACTTCGGCGAGGGGAACGGCAGCTCCCAGGGCGCCCCCACCGGCGCGGACGAGAGCATCCGGATCATCCATGAAGCCCTGGACGCCGGCATCACCGCAATCGACACCGCTGACGTCTACTCCCAGGGTGAGTCCGAACAGGTGGTGGGCCGGGCCCTCCGCGGCCGCCGGGACGATGTCTTCCTGGCCACCAAGTTCCACGGCCAGATGAGCCCCAACCCGGCGCACTCCGGGAACTCGCGGCGCTGGATCACCCAGGCCGTGGAGGGCAGCCTCCGGCGCCTGCAGACGGACCGCATCGACCTGTACCAGGCGCACCGGCCGGACTACAACACCGACGTCCTGGAGACCATCACCACCCTCAACGACCTGATCCGCCAGGGCAAGATCCTGTATTACGGGACCTCGGTGTTCACGCCGGCCCAGCTGGTGGAGGCCCAGTGGCTGGCCACCACAAACCATCTGATCCCGCCGCTGGGCAACCAGATTCCGTACTCCATGCTGGTCCGCGGCAACGAGCGGGACGTCCTGCCCATCGCCCAGCAGTATGGCCTGGGCGTGCTGGCCTACGGCCCACTCGCGGGCGGTTGGCTGTCCGGCAGCTTCGTCCTCGAATCGGGCAAGCCGCCCACCCGGGTCCACACACTGCCCGGCCGGTACGACATCTCCGGGCCATCCAGCGAGCGGAAGCTGCTGGCCGCGGACTCGCTGGCCCGGCTGGCGGACAAGCTGGAAATGTCCCTGGTGGACCTGGCCGTGGGGTTTGCCCTGACCCATCCCGCCATCAGCAGCGTGATCATCGGCCCGCGCAGCGAGGAACACCTCCGGGCGTACCTGCGCGCGGCGGATGTCCAGCTGGGCGAGACCGTACTGGATGCCATCGACGACCTGGTGCCGCCGGGAACCAACTTTGTGGAGCGGGACGCGGGCGCAATCGTGCCGTCCATCGAGTTCGCGGAATTACGACGCCGGTAGGCGGCTTCCAGCCCGGACCCCGGACTATTGACTAACCGGTGGAAGGCTCCTACGGTCGATACCGATACCGCCGCCCAAGGAAGCCGGGGCCTGCCATGCCAATGTCCGATGAGGAGCGACGCCTGCTCAAGGAGCTGGAACTGGGGCTGATCGCGGACGATCCCCACCTGGCCATGGAACTGCTGTCCGGCTATCCGGCACGCCGTTTCCCCGCAGGCCTGTTCCCGGGCATGGCGGCGGCACTGATTGGTGTGGTGCTCATTATCGCGGGGGCCGGGCTGCCGGCTCCCGGTGCGGTGGTGCTAGGGATTCTGTTGCTGGGGCTGGGCGCCTGCCTGCTGCTCGGTCCCACGGTGCTGGCCCGGAGCGGCGGCCGGCAGACCACCGGCTGATGGCCGTGGTGGTGCACCTGCGCGGCCCCCGGGTGCCGCAGCAGTTTGCCGCCGCGGCGCCAGGATGAACATGCTTGCCAGGACGACGGCGGCGCCAAGCCAGGCAAGTGCTGGGAGCCGTTCTCCCACCACGAGCACGGCCAGGACGGCGGCCACCACGGTTTCGAGCAGCGAGATGCCGGTGGCCGTGCTCGCCCCTACCCGGGCCAGGCCCCACCCGAACAGCAGGTACCCGGCAAACATGGGGACCGCCGCCATGTAGGCGCCGACGCTGGCGCTGGTCCAGGACTCCAGCAGCGGGCGTCCCGTTGCGGCAAGGACAGGCACCAGGAGGAGCCCGCCGAGTCCGAAAACGGCGCCCATGGCCGCCCGTGAAGAGACCCCGTCACCGGTCAGCCGGTGTGCCGCCCAGGAGTACAGAGCATAAGTAGTTCCGGCCAGCAGCCCCAGCAGGATTCCCGCCGTCGGCGCCAAGGAAGTCAAAGTCAAGGAAGTCGAGTTCCAGGAATCAGCCCCGGCGCCAGCAGCCCCGTGTGCGGGTGCTGCCGGCGAGTGCCCGGCAAGGGACAGCAGGGCTGCGCCGCCAATTCCCAGCAGCGCCCCGAGAATCCAGCGTCGGCTCAGCGGCTTCCCGTCCGCGAAACGTTCGATCAGGGCGGCCGCTACCGGAGCTGAACCGATGGAAACCACCGTACCCACGGCCACTCCGGAGAGGCGCATGGAACTGTAGAAGGCCAGGGGGTAGACAGCAACCGCCACGGCACCGAGAGATACCAGGCGCCATCGCGCAAGCAGGCTGCCTGACTGAACGGCAATGTGCCGTGCGGCGTACAGTGCCTGCATCAGTCCGCCCAGCCCCATTGCCACCGCGCCGATGGCCAGTGGGCTCACGGCGGGCGCGAAGGTGGCCGCTGTTCCGGTGGTTCCCCAGAGGATGGATGCCGCCACTATGGAGAGCGCTCCCCAGGGCTGGGCCTGCTGATGGTTTGGCTTGTTGTTCACAGGTCGTCCAGCAGTTGCCCGGCGATGGCCCGGGCTTGCCGCAGCGGCACGTCGCCGCCCTCCAGGCCTGCCCTGGCCATGGCACCTTCGAGGAGGAAGGCCAAGTGGGCGGCAACGGCAGGCGCCTGCCCCTCCCTCCCGGGCAACAGTGCCGTGACGTGCCGGGCCAGGAGTTCCTGCACTTCCTCCTTGTGGAGCCGCACTGCAGTCCGCCCGGGGTCCCCTGCGGGCAGTTCAGCCGCCGCGTTGAGCAGCCCGCAGCCGCGGAATCCGTGCTGGTAGGCGGCATTTGCGTGGTCGAGGTAGGCGTCGAAGACCGCCAGTGCCTGCTCCGACGGGGTCCCGGCCTTTTCCAGCCGCGTCCGGTAAAGGCCGAGCCACTCCTCATGCCGTGCTTCCAGGTAGGCGGCCACGAGGTCCGCTTTGGACGTGAAGTTGTTGTAGAGGCTTTTTTTGGCAACGCCCGCCGCGGCAGTGATGGTGTCGATTCCCGTGGCGGCCACCCCCTGGGCATAGAAGAGGCGTGCGGCGGCGTCGAGCAGCAGCACCCGGGCGGGGCGGCGGCTGGTCGCCGAAGCGCGTGACACAGGCATGGGGCTCCTTGCGGTGGTAGTAGGTAGGCCAGTCTACCTACTACCACCACAAGGGCGGAACACCCGTTTGTGAATCAGGCGGTGCGGACCGTCTTAGCGGACACGGCCTGGAGCTCCGTGGCCAGCCGTTCCACCAGGAGTTCCGGGGGCTCGGTGATATCGGCCAGGAGGTGGGCCTCGTCCTCGTCCAGTTCCTCCAAGGCTGCGAACTGGGATTCCAGCAGGGTCCGCGGCATGAACTCGTGGGCGCGGGCTTCCATCCGCGCGCCAATGGTGCCCGCGCTTCCGGTCAGGTGGATGAAGACAACATCCGGCGCTGCGCTGCGCAGCAGGTCCCGGTAGCGGCGCTTCAACGCTGAGCAGGCGACGATAGGCGGGACTGTTGTGACGCCGTCGGCCTTTCCTGCGAGCAGCTCCCCCAGCGTGCCAAGCCAGGGCTCCCTGTCAACGTCCGTGAGCGGTTTGCCGGCGCCCATTTTCTGCTTGTTGGCGGCCGGATGGAAATCGTCGCCATCGAAGAATGGCATGTCCAGGCGCAGGCCCAGCAGGGAGCCCATGGTGGATTTCCCCGAGCCGGACACGCCCATCACCACCAGGGGCGGCAACGGGGCGTTCACCGTTCCTCCCCGTTCCCGTCGAAGCTGAGGAGGACTTTGCCGGAACTGGTGGAGTCCTTGGCCACCTCGAAGGCGTGCAGGGCGTCCTCCACGGGGTATTGGTGGGTGATGACGGGGTCGATGTGCAGTGACCCGTCGGCAAGCGCCGCGATGACCTCGTCGATTTCGTCGTTGAAGCGGAAGGAGCCCTTGAGGTCCAGTTCGCGGGTGATGGCCAGCGAGATGGGTAGCGGCTGCATGCCGGTGGGCAGCAGCCCCACCATCACCACGGTCCCGCCCCGCACCGCGCCGCGGATGGCGGAGGCCAGTCCGTGGTGGTTGCCGGAGGATTCGATCACCACGTCCGCCTCCACGGCGGCGATCGCTTCCGTGTCTGCGGCGTTGATGACCTGGTCCGCGCCGACGGCCTTGGCGATCTCCAGCGGCTTGGGATGGAGGTCCACAGCGGTGATGTGCGCTGCACCGGCGCGTTTGAGGACCGCGACAGCGAGGGCACCGATGGGGCCGGACCCGATCACCAGCGCGGTCTTCCCGGCCACGTCCCCGGCGCGGGAGACCGCGTGCCAGGCCACGGACGCGGGTTCGACCAGGGCGGCCGTGCGCAGGTCGATGCCCTCGGGCAGGGCCCGCAGCATCCGGACGGGCAGGTTCACGTACCGGCTGAATGCGCCGTCGGTGTGCGGGTAGCGGGCGGCGCTGCCCAGGTAGGTGCAGCCGGGTGAGAGGTTGGGCCGGTCCGCGGGGTACCTGGCCGCGCCGGGTCCCGGGGTGGCGGGGTGGACGGCGACGGCGGTTCCGGGCTGCGGTCCCTGGCCGTTGGCGGCGGCGCGGACCACCAGGCCGGAGATTTCGTGGCCCAGGACCAGGGGTGCCTTCAGGATGGATTCCCCGGCCGCGCCGTGCAGCCAGTAATGCAGGTCCGAGCCGCAGATGCCGCCGTACAAGACCTCGACGACGGCCTGGTCATCCGCCGGCAGGGCCAGCGGGACCTCATCGATCCGGAGGTCCCCGGCGGCGTGGGCCACCACGGCCGGCCCGGAGGCGGGCAGCGTGTTGGGGCCTGGCTGGACGGGTGTGTTCGCGGGCATCAGACCACCACCGTCATTCCGCCGTCGATGAAAATGGTCTGGCCGTTCACGAAGTCCGACCCGTCCGAGGCCAGCCAGACCACGGGCCCGGCCAGGTCCTTCGGCGTGCCCCAGCGGTGGGCCGGGGTGCGGCCCAGGATCCAGGTATTGAACTGTTCGTCGTCCACCAGGTTCTGCGTCATCTCGGTGTGGATATACCCCGGCGCGATCCCGTTGACCTGCAGGCCGGAAGCGGCCCACTCGGCCGTCATGGCCCGGGTGAGGTTCCGCAGCCCGCCCTTGGCGGCAACATACGGGGCGATAGTGGGGCGGGCCAGGTCCGTCTGCACCGAGCAGATGTTGATGATCTTGCCCCGGCCGCGCGGAATCATGTGCCGGGCCGCCTCCCGCCCCACCAGGAACGCACTGGTCAGGTCCGTGGAAATGACCCGCTCCCAATCCGCCACCTCAAGGTCCAGCATCGGCACCCGGTGCTGGATCCCGGCGTTGTTCACCAGAATCTCCAACGGACCCACGTGCTCTTCGATCCACGCGATGCTGCGGGCTGCCGCCTCGCCGTCGGTGACGTCAAACGCGATGCTGGCGATGCGGCCGGCCGGGAAGTCGGCGGCGAGCGCGGCTTCGGCTTCCTTGAGCCGCTCCGGGTTGATGCCATTCAGCACAACCGTGGCACCGGCGTCGGCCAGTGCCCGGGCGAGTGACGAGCCGATGCCGCGGCTGGAGCCGGTGACCAATGCGACGCGGCCGGTGAGGTCAAACAGTGAGCTCATGCGAACGGTCCCTGCTGCACCAGGTTGACCGGGGTGTCGCCGGCGGCGAGGGCCTCAAGCTGCCGTTTCAGGAGTTTCAGGATCCGTGGTTCGAACGCTGAGGCGTTGCCGCCAACGTGGGGGGTGATGAGGGCGTTCTCCGACGACCAGAGCGGGTGGCCGGCGGGCAGCGGTTCGGGGTCGACAACGTCGATGGCGCAGTGCAGGCGGCCGGACACCACTTCAGCCGTTAGGGCGTCGGTGTCGATCACGGCGCCGCGGCCGACGTTGACCACCAGGGCGCCGTCCGGCAGGGCGGCCAGGACCTTGGCTCCCACCAGGTGGTGGGTCGCCTCGGTGAGGGGAAGGACGGAGACCAGGATGTCGTGGCCGGCGGCGAGCGCCACGAGTTCATCCGGACCGTGGACCTGGCCGTCCGCATCGGTCCGTGCGGCGCTTCCCACCCGGGTCAGTGTGACTTCGAAGGGCTCCAGGCGGCGGGCCAGCTCCTTCCCGATTCCGCCGATGCCCAGCAGCAGGACCTTCCGGTCGGCCAGCGACTGGCGGCGTTGCGGGTTCCAGCGTTCGGCCTGTTGATCGCGGGCGGCCTGGTCGATGCCGCGGAGCTTGGCGAGGATGAGGCCAACGGCCAGCTCCGCGGTGGCAGCTGCATGGACGCCCGAGGCGTTTGCCACGGCGGCGGCCGGACCCGCTGCCTCGCGGACGCCGTCGAACCCTGTTGACTGAGTTTGCACGAACTTCAGGTCCGGGACCTTGCCAAGGTTCGCCAGGACCGCACCGGCATTGAGGTACGGCAGGATGACCCCGTCGATGCTTCCGTGGGCCTCGTCAGGGGCCCCCTGCATGTCCCACACCACTCCCGTCAGTCCCTCCGGGAGCGGGGACAAATCGGCCAGGAGCTGGGGTTCGGGGAAACTGACGGTTTGCACGTGCTGCATCGTTGAAGGCCTATCGGTTGGTGGGAAGGTGCTGCGGGCGGATCGTTATGCGTCGCGGCGGTCGAAGGTCAGTCCGCCGGGGACCTGGAAGGTGGGCATGAGCTCGAGCATGCCCACATTCACGTGGCGCGGGGTTTCAATGGCGTAATCAAGGGCATTGACGATGTCGTCCGTGGTGAGCGACTCGTAGCCCTCGTAGTAGGTCTGCCAGGCTTCTTCCATGGCCTCGGGGCTGCCGCCCAGGTTGCGGCCGAAGATTTCGGTCTCCACCCGGCCGGGGCAGATTTCGGTGACGCGGATGCGCTTGCCGACCGTGTCGTTGCGCAACTGCCGGGAGATCTGGTGCACGGCGGCCTTGGTGGCGTGGTACGCGGTGTGGCCGTAGAAGTTGTAGAGCCCGGCGATCGAACTGATGTTGACCACGTGGCCCAGGTCCCGCTCCACCATGCCGGGCAGCACCAGCCGGGTGAGCTGCAGCAGGCCGCGGAGGTTGACGTCGATGAGTTCGTCGATGTCCTGCTCGGAGGAGTCCAGGATGTTGCCGGTCCGGGAGACCCCGGCGCAGTTCACCAGGACGTCCACCTTGAGGTCGCGGACGACGCCGGCCAGGCCGGCGGTGTCGGTCAGGTCCACCACATGCGGGACTGCTCCCGTGCGGTCGGCCAGTTCGGCGAGGCGTTCCTCGTTGCGGGCCACCGCGTGCACGGTCAATCCGCGCTTGGCGAGACGTTCGGCGATGGCCGCGCCCATGCCGGTGGACGCTCCGGTGACGAGGGCTGTGGTGTAGTCGGAAAAAGGCACAGGGACTCCAATAAGTGGTAAATGGCGGGGCTCTTAGGTCCGGCAATGGGCTGGGCGTAGTGGTTGGCAGGGGGTTAGGGATCGCGTAGCGGTTTGTGGGTGCGGTCCCGGGCGGTGGGACGGGCATTCATGATGTTCAGGCTCCTGACGCCGGGCTGAGTTCGTGCCAGCGCTGGCCGGCGCCGACCCCCAGGAGTCCAAAGACTGTGTTCACGGTGTTCCGGAGTCTGTCCAGCTCCAGGCAGGCTGTGCGGTGCATGGCTGTTGCTTCAGCCACGGTTGTCTTTCTGAAGGTGACGGTGTGTCCGGGCCTGGACTGTGCCAGGACATCCAGGGAGCGGCTTGTGACGACCCCCAGGACCGGATAGCCCGCCGTAACGCCGCGTCCCCGGTGCAGGACCAGCAGTTCGTCCCGGGACGGAACCTCGATGGCCCCCACCGGGACACCGCGGGAGAGGACCTCGGAGGTGAGTTGGCGTTCGGGAAGTGCGCCGCCGAGCCGGAGTCCGATGTGGTTGCTTCGGGGGCTCACGGTGTACTGCGTGGTGAAAAGCAGGTCTGCGGTGTCGCCGAATTCGGCTACGTCCGGCCCGTCGGTGACGTCGATGACCGGGTGGGTGGTGAATTCCGGCTTTGCCAGCCCCAGCCGGAACAGGGGCAAGCCGAAGTATGGCTGAGTGAGGGGCGCGGTGGTCTTTTGCGTTGCAAGCCGGGTGCCCTCAACAAGTTTCAGTCCGAAGCCCACCACCGTGTCCGGTGCGCAACTGCCCAGCAGCGTGGGGACAGTGAAGGATCCGCGGACGGCGATGTAGGCCCGGAGACCGGTGCGGATTCCGCGGACCGCCACTGTTTCGCCGGCCCGTACGGAGACGGGCTCCCACTGGGGGCAGTCGCGGCCGCCCACCGAGAGGTCCAGCGGCGCGCCGGTCACGGCGATCAGCAGGTCCGTGGTGGCGCGCATCCTGAAGTCCAGGGCGGTTAGTTCCAGCAGCGGATCGTTGTCCCCGTTGCCGGCCAGGATGTTCGCGGCCTTGGCCGAAAACTGGTCCAGGGCGCCGTTGACGGGAAGTCCGAATGCAGGACCCTTCGTCCGGCCAAGGTCGGTGACGACGGAGTGTCCGGGCTGAAGGACGATAAGTGACCCGGTCATGGCCGGGCCTCCAGGAACTGCCCCTCGTACTTTCCGAAGTCCTCCGCGGGAATGCGGTAGAAGCGCAGTTCATCGCCGGGGACGTAGGGCACCAGGGGTTCGCGTGCTGCGTCCAGGACCGTAAGGGGGGTCTGGCCGATGACGCACCAGCCTCCTGGTGCGACGGCGGGCGCGATCACGGCTTGGCGTCCGGCCACGGATACTGCACCGGCGGGTACGGACAGCCGCGGGTCTTTGAGCCTGGGGACGGGGACCGGGAAGTCTGGTCCGTCCATCATGGGCGAGCCTGCCGGCGCTCCGAGGCAGCGGATGACGTAGGTCTTGGCCGTGTGCCGGGCGATCACGTCCTGGACGTCCAGGCCCTGGTGCTCTGCCACGCTTTCCAGGTCCGGCCCGTAGCTGCCCCCGTACACGACCGGTACCTCGAAGCGGCGCGGCTCGCGCAGGGTGGTGCCAACAAAGTCCAGCTGGCGCATCCCCAGGAGGATGAACGCCCTGACCTGGCGGGCGGAGGTGAGGTAGGGGTCGAATTCGACCAGGACGGAGTCGTAGGTGGGAACGGCGCCATGGATGCCTTCGACGCCGGCGGTCGCCAGCCAGCCGGCCAGGGAGTGGACCGTGGCCCAGTTGGCTTCTGCGTCACCGGCCTGTGCCACCACACGCAGGGCGGCGTCGCCTGACTCGTAGATGTCCAGCATTGTCCGGCTGGTTGTCGTTGGGGCGGCCATGGTCAGGAAACCTTTTGCTTTGCGGCGAGCACTTGTGCCAACGGGGCAATGGTGACGCCTGCGGCGATCAGTTCGCTGCGAACCAGGCGGGCAAGTTCGACGGCGCCCGGATTGTCGCCGTGGAGCAGCACCGTGTCGGCATGGATGGCGATGTCGCTGCCGGAGACTGTTTCGATGAGTCCTTCGGTCACCATCCGCACAGTGCGCCGGACAATGACGGAGGGGTCGTGGATCACGGCGCCGGGCCGGCTGCGCGGCACCAGAGTACCGTCATCCTGGTAGGCGCGGTCCGCGATGCCAACGATGGCCACCCGCAGGCCGCGCTCCGCCGCCGCAGTGGCGAGTTCACCGTCCTGCGCCAGGATGATCAGCTTCGGGTCCACCCGGGCGGCGGCATCTGCTACGGCTCGGGCGTAGTCCGCGCGGGTGGCCACCAGGTTGCCCAGGCGGCCGTGGGGAGCCAGGTGGGAGACGGTACCGCCGTGGTAGGCGGCAAACGCCGACAGGGCACCCAGCTGGTAGATCACATCGTTGCGGACTTCGTCAGCCGTGAGGTCCATGGCCCGGCGGCCGAAGCCGCGAAGATCCGGGAAGCTCGGGTGGGCGCCGATGCCGACTCCCGTCCTGACACATTCAGCCACGGTGGCGTCCATGATGTCAGGGTCCCCCGCGTGGAAGCCGCAGGCGATGTTGGCGCTGGAGACGATTTCCAGGAGGGCGTTGTCGTCGCCGATCGAGTAGGCGCCAAAACCTTCACCAAGATCCGCTACGAGATCAACTGTGGGCATTGCGGGCCTTCCTCTGCTGGTGCTGCGGGTGTAAATCAGTGTGGCATCGGGATTGGAGCCACACAAAGACGAATGCGGTATCACGCTATAGGGAACAGTTATGACCTTTAGGGGCGCTATTGGCGACCCCGAAAAATTCAAGCGGCCCTTATTTCGTAACAACAAGACTGGCTTTTCCAACAAATTTTTTCCTGCTTATGCACAAAACATATGCCGGCATCAAAACCGGCGATGGCTTGGGCCGGGATAGAATGATCTGGTCATTGGAAAAGTCATCTGCAATTAACCTATGCCCGAGACTCGGATCACACAAAGACGTATTGCCTGTCCCGCCATAGCGCCAACGTATGACCCCGCATGCTGTGCCGTCCCCGGCTGGAAAAGAGGAGCGCTATGGACACCCGGAAGCTGGCGTACTTCGTGAAGATCGTCGACTCAGGAAGCATCACCAAGGCGGCCGCCGCCCTCCACGTCGCCCAGCCGGCGCTGAGCCAGCAGGTGTCGGCCCTGGAAACGGAGCTGAAGCAGCGGCTCCTGATCCGGAGCAAGCAGGGCGTGGAGCCCACGGCGGCCGGCCATACCCTCTACCGGCACGCCCAAACCATCCTGCGCCAAGTGGAGCAGGCAAGGATCGATGTGGCAGCTTCAGGAGCGGCACCTTCCGGGCGCGTCTCCATAGCAATCGCTCCCTACAGCATGGCCTCAAGCCTTACCCCGCGGATTATCCGCGAAGTAGGGCGGCGCTACCCCGACATCGTGCTGCACCTGACGGAGATATACGGCGGCGTACTCAGCGAGGCCATCAAGAACGGGCGGCTGGACATGGCCCTCATCTATGAACCGGGGCCCATCCGGGGTGTGCAATTCACCACCCTCATCGTCGAGGACCTGTACCTGGTGGTCAACGCCGCGCGGGAGCTTCCGGTGGATCCCGGGGCCGGCACCATCGCCCTGGAAGCGGCGGCCACGCTGGGCCTGTTCCTGCCCGAACGGATCCACACCCTCCGCCAGGTGGTGGAGGCGGGCTTCGACAGCAAGGGCCTCACGCTGCACCTGGTGGGGGAAGTGGAATCGGTGCCGTCCCTGACCCGGCTGCTGCGCAGCGACCTGGGTGCGACCATCCTGCCAAAGTCGGCCGCGGATGCCCTGTTCCATGAGGAGGACTTCCGGGTCCTGCGGATCACCGGGCCTGCACTCCAGTGCAAGATCGCGCTGTGCACTCCGGACCACGAACCGCTCTCTGAGGCCGGTTCCGCCGTTCTGCTGGTGCTGAAGGAAATGCTCCAGGAAATGCTGCGCAGCAAATACCAGCCGCTTTCCAGCGGAACACCCTCCGCTGGCGCGGATGCATCATAAGCGGCCCTTATCAGGTCACGCTCCATTCGTCTTATCCATGGATTTTGCTGCGTCCTAGGATAAAAGCCATAAAGGTTCGCCAACGGCGTTTACCCGGCACAAATGATTCCCTTGGAGCCCAGCATGAAAAAGATCACCAGCCTGCAATACCGGAAATCCTCGGAACGAAGGATCCAGCTTAAGGCCAGCACCGGTTCGCATTGCCCCACCAATGGTTTCTGGCGGGCCGAGGACGGCGCTGCCTCGGATCCGGTGTTTGTCTTCGAGGGCAGCATGATGCCGCCGGGCAAGCGGGGATCCACCATGTGGTACCTGGACGACTCCCAGGTGGGGCCGCCTGCGTATCTTCTTCCCGGGATGAACTGAGGTGGCTTGAACCACCGCACCGCCGGCGGCCAACAGAAGGCCCGGAGTTCCAGAAGGAACTCCGGGCCTCTGTGGTTTAACCCCATCGGTGTGAAGCTACAGCGCAGGTTCCAATTCGGCGTCCTCCACCAGCAGCCCCTTGGCCTTCAGGACCTCGGTCAGCTTGCACAACTCGATGGTGGTGCCACCCTCCTTGTAGCGGCGGATGAGGTCGTCCTCAGCGTCCACGCGTGCCTGCGACAGCCTGATGACTTCCTCGATCTCATCCTTGCGGACCACCACCACACCGTCGGCATCACCCAGCAGGACATCGCCCGGGTAGACAATTTCGTCGCCGAACACCAGGGGATGGTTGATCGGGCCAATGGTTTCCTTGACGGTCCCCTTGATGCAGACACTGCCGGAGAACACCGGCAATCCGAGTTCAATCAGGTCCTTGGTGTCGCGGACGCCTGAATCCGTAACCATACCCGCCAGGCCTTTCGCCTTCATGGCGTTGCCCAGCACATCGCCGAATGTCCCGGCTTCCTCGTACTCACCGGCTGCCACCAGGACAACGTCGCCCTGCTTGGCGTAGTGAATGGCCACCTGAAGCATCAGGTTGTCCCGCGGTGCACAGACCACGGTGACGGCGGGGCCGCAGAAGGACATGCTGCGGTCAATCGGCTTGATCTTCGAACTCAGCGCACCTTTGCGGCCCTGGGCTTCATGCACGGTGGCAGATGAGAACTTGGAGAGCCGCTGAACGGCATCTTCGGAAGGGCGGTCGAATTTCGTTTTGACATGGATCATGAGGTGCTCCTGTTTTGTAGAAAGCGTGGGCAAAGCAGTGATTGGGTCAGGCCAGCGCCCTGACGGCCTTTTCGATGGCAGCGATGGAATCCTCGATCACCGGCAGGCCGGTGGCATAGGAAATCCGGAAGTAGGGGCTTAGTCCGTACGCCGAACCCTGGATGACGGCAACGGACGCCGCTTCCAGGAGATACAACGTGAAGTCCTCGTCGTTGCTGATCCGCCTGCCGTCGGGTGTCGTCTTGCCGATGACCCCGGCGCAGTTGACGTACGCGTAAAAGGCGCCTTCCGGCGTCGCGCACTGCAGGCCATTGACCGCGTTAAGCCCGGCGACTGCCGCATCACGCCGTTCGCGGTACACCTCCACGCTTTCGCGGACGAACGCATGGTCTCCCGTGAGCGCCGCGGCGGCAGCCGCCTGGCTGATCGAGGACGGGCAGGAGGACATTTGGGACTGCAGCTTGTTAATGGCAGCCACCAGGGGCGCCGGGCCGCCGGCGTAACCCAGCCGCCATCCGGTCATCGCGTAGGCCTTGGAGACCCCGTTGGTGACCAGCACACGGTCCTTAAGCTCAGGGGCAACGGCCACGAGACCCGTTATGGGCTCTTCGCCGAAGTGGATCTCGTCGTAGATCTCATCGGTGAGGACATAGACGTCAGGGTGGTCCTTGAGGACGGCGGCCAGGCCTGCCAGTTCTTGGCGGGAGTAGACCGCTCCGGTGGGGTTGGAGGGCGTGTTGAGGATGACCCACTTGGTGTGCTCCGTCAGTGCGCCTGCCAGTGCCTCGGGGGTTAGTTTGAAACCGGTGTCCTCACCACAGGAAACGATGACGGGGGTGCCTTCGTTGGCGAGCACCATGTCCGGGTAGGAGACCCAGTACGGCGCTGGAATGACAACTTCGTCGCCCGGATCGAGGGTGGCCATGAACGCGGTGAAGATGACCTGCTTGCCGCCTCCCCCGATGGTGATTTCGCCGGCGGTGTACTGCTGCCCTGTTTTGCGGTGCAGCGTCTGCAGGATGGCCTTTTGCAGTTCGGGCGTCCCGGTGACCGATGTGTACTTGGTTTCACCACGGTCGATGGCCGCGACGGCAGCGTCCTTGATGTGCTGGGGCGTGTCGAAGTCCGGCTCGCCGACCGTCAGGTCCAGGATCCGGCGGCCCTCGGCCTTGAGCTCCCGGACACGGGCCGCCGCGGCAACGCTGGGTGAGGATTTGATACGGGTTACGCGTGATGCGGGCACGAATTCAGGCATGGTGTCTTCCAGGCTTCCGGTACGGATGGGGGTGGTTCATTTGAGCCTAGGGAAGGAGCCGCCCCCTTGGATAAGACCTAAAGTGCGTGGACAGATAAGCAGCCCTTATGACGGAGCACCTAGAACTTTCGCCTATTGCTCCAAGTACTTTCGGTATTGCCCTGCCGGTTTGACCGGGGCGTAACCTGCAGGGTGGATAACGGGCCCAATGAAGGCACACCGCCGGCCCCCGCGACGCCTCCACGTCCGACGGGCGGGAAGCCGCGCGGGCAGGCGAACACCAACGGAGACAAGGAGCAGAGGTGCCCGGCAGAAAAATTCACGATCAGATACCTCCGCGTACAGCCAGGACCGGCACGGGCGCGGCCGGCGTGGCAGCGTACCGGTACCGCGGCGTCCCGAAGCCGGACCCCGCCACGGCCCGAGCCCAACAAGTCCTGGCCATGCTGGCCCAGCTGAGGACGACCCTCGCACTTCGGTCCAGCAGGGTACGTGCCCTCACCGCCGAGTTGGGTGATTGCCTTGCCCAGGCCGTGTGCGATGGCGTGAAGGTTGCCGCCGTCGCGAAGGCCGCCGGACAGCCTGCAGCAAGTATCCGGTCTGCCGCGCTGGCACGCGGCGAGCTGTACCCGTCCGGCCAAACCCGGAGCGGGCATCTTCACCTCATTGCGGGATTGGCTTCAGAGCTGGCGGCAGCAGAAGGCGCCCGGAGCGACGCGGAAGAACAACGAACGCAGGTTCTGGCCCTGGCCAGGAAATCCCGGCTCCTTGACGACTACCAACTTGCCGGGGCAAGCGGGCTTAAGTCCGACGAAATCCGCAAAATGACCAGGGGCGTCGGCTTGCGTGTGGCCCAGCCGCAGTAATCGTCCCGCCTGATCCCCGGCCGGCGGGCCGGCGGGCCTTCCGCCCTCCCATCCCCGTTCCACGGCGAGCTTCCGTGTTGTCCAAGGTCTCCGGTCCTTCGACTCCAAGCCATAACAAATCGCTATGTAGGTACATAAAAGCCGACTTTGTGTGACCCATACCGCAAACGTTAACTTGATGTTTGAGGCCGGTCCGCAAAGCCGTAAACACGATTTGCGAGAGAGCTCACAGCAGGACCAACAGGACATTCCATTCAAGATCTCTTTCCGAGAGCCCAGGTTTAGCGGCAACCGGTGTTCACCCATCACCCACGGAGACGAAATGACAGAAACCACACTTCCCAGGAAGACCCCGGTCAAGGCCGCAATCGCGGCCTGGATCGGTACGACGTTGGAGTACTACGACTTCGCGGTGTACGGCACCTCGTCGGCGCTGGTTCTGAACGTGCTCTTCTTTTCACCCGAGCTGCCCCAGGGCCTCAGCGTACTGCTCGCCATGATCACCTTCGCGGTCGGCTACGCGGTGCGCCCCCTCGGCTCCCTCATCCTGGGGCCGCTGGGCGATCGTCGCGGCCGCAAGTTCGTCATGATGATCACACTGTTCGGCATCGGCGGCTGCACCTTTCTGATCGGGTGCCTGCCCACATACGCCCAAATCGGGCCTCTTGCTCCAGTCCTGCTCGTGCTGATCCGCGTCATCCAGGGACTGTGCCTTTCCGGCGAGCAGCCCAGTGCCATCACCATGAGCCTGGAGCATGCTTCCGAAGGCCGGCGCGGGTTCCTCGCGAGCTTCACCACTTTGGGTTCCTCCTCGGGCACGCTGCTCACCCTGCTGGTCTTCATCCCGATCGCCGCCATGCCCTCGGAGCAGTTGCTGAGCTGGGGTTGGCGGCTGCCGTTCTGGGCCTCCGCCCTCGTAGTCGTCGCCGCCTACCTGATCCGCCGCCACATTGAGGAGCCGCCGGAGTTCGTAAAGGCCCAGGCCGCCAAGGTGAACGTTGCTCCCCTCCGGCATCTTCTGCGCTTCCACTGGCGTGCGGTGCTGCGGATCGTGTTTTGTGCCCTCATCGCGGGCACGAGCTACATGATGCAGACCTTCTCGGTGGCATTCGGTACCGCCGGATACAAGCTGGATAAGCCGACCATGCTCCTGACGACCACAGTCTCGGCCGTGATCGCGCTCGGCATCACGCCCCTGGCAGGATTCCTTGTGGACAAGATCGGCCGCAAAACGATGTTCCTCATCGCAACGGGCGGCGTGGGCGTCACGATGGTCCCCTACCTGTGGTCAATCACGACCGGGAACTGGTCGCTGATCTTCCTGTTCGGCATCATCAACTACTCCCTCTTCTACTCAATGGTGAACGCGTCCTGGCCGTCATTCTTCGCGGAGATGTTCCCCGGCCGCCTGCGCGTCTCCGGACTCGCCCTTGGGACTCAGGTCGGCTTCGCCATCTCGGGCGTCATCGGCCCCGTTCTCTCGACAGCCCTCGCTGGCCCCGACCTGAAAGATTGGGTCGGACCGTCCATGGTCGCGCTCGGGTTCATGGTCCTGGCCGGAGCCTCAGCCCTGACCGCCAAGGAGACCAAAAAGTACACCCTCAAGGAGCTCGACGAGGTGCAGCAGAGCGAACGGGAAACGTCCGTCCTCACGGCCGCGGCCATGTCCCCAAGCTCAGCTGCCCGCGGCCTCGCCGGTTAGACCCAAAAGCTGGATGACGGGATATCTCCCTTGAGATGATCACGGACTCGCTGAACGTCCCACAACGTTGATTCAGTTGTGAACAAGTGAAGACCTCTTAATGACGGCACCAACAGCCAACCACTAAGAGGTCTTCCTGTCGCCAGGGCCGCTCCGGCTGGCTGCAGCACGCCAACCAAAACTTCAACGGCCGCGGCCACCGGCCCGAAGCACGACGGGATCCGCAAGCTGACCAGGGGCATCGCTGCACCGTAACGGCCCGGGCACCTGAGTCCGGTCCGGAAGACCCTGGCCCGCCGCCCCAATAAGTGCTGGGATAGTGCCGGCAACTGCTGGCGATGTGGAGGCGATGGGCATGGCACGGTTGAACGGGCGTATTGCGTTGGTGACCGGTGCCACCGGTGGGATCGGGCGGGCAGTGGCTGCCGGCCTTGCCCGCGAAGGCGCAACTGTCGTGGTGGTGGGCCGGACCGTGGCGCGTGCCCAGGCGGCGATGGCCGATATCCGGACCCGCGTTCCGGGCGCGGAGCTTGAGCCGCTGGCCTGCGACCTGTCACTGCAGTCTTCCATCCGCTCTGCCGTGGACGGGTTCCGCTCCCGTCACGGCAGGCTGGATGTGCTGGTGAACGCGGCCGGCGTGTTCCGCAAGGAACGCCTTGAAACTGCCGAAGGGCTGGAGCTCACCTTCGCCACCAACGTGATGTCCTACTACCTGGTCACCGGGCTCCTGCTGGACGATCTCGGGAAGGGTGCGTCCGCCGCCCTGCCGTCGCGCGTCATCAACATCGCGTCCAAGTACGGCAATGTCCGGATCCCCTTCGATGACCTGCAGACGGCGAAGGGGAAATACAGCTTCCTCCGTTCCACGCCGCCCACCATGCTGGGCCGGGTCCTCCTGACCCAGGAATTCGCCGCCAGGCTGCGTGGAACAGGGGTGGTGGTCAACGCCGTCCATCCCGGACTGGTGAAGAACACGGGGCTGTTGCAGGACGTGGGCGGCCCGTTCCGGTGGATCACGAACACCCTGGGAAAGTCGGCAGAGAAGGCTGCCGACACGCCGCTCTGGCTGGCAACCTCACCCGAGACGGCGGTGCTGACCGGCAAGCTGTGGGCAGGCCGGAAAGAGCTTCCCACCCCCGGCATGGGTTCTGACCCGGAGGCGCGGCGGCGGCTGTGGGACGCCTGTGCCGGTCTGGCGGGGACTGACTTCCGGTGAGCGCCACCGTTCATGCCCGCCGCACGGGCCGCATGCCGGGGCGGCGCCGGATGCCGGGGCACGGGAATTTGTTGCCCGCGTCCGGCGTTGTCGATCTGTCCAGAACAATCTGGACATCAGCAGCTGGACAGGAGAACACACCACATGTCAGTTGACTACGACGCTCCACGGGTCACGCCCGAGGAAGAGCCGAACGTCGCCCTGGAGGAGCTGAAGTCCGATAAGTCCGGCCGCCGGGAGGCAGCTCCCGATATGGACGAAACGGACCTGGCGGACAGCTTCGAGCTGCCCGGCGCGGACCTCTCCAACGAGGAACTCCTCATCCAGGTGGTCCCGGTGCAGGCAGACGAATTCACCTGTATGTCCTGCTTCCTGGTCCACCACCGCAGCCAGTTGGCGCGCGAGAAGGATGGCAAGAAGTACTGCAAGGAATGTGAGGGCTAGCAGGGGCACGACGGCCAACTGCGTTCGGTTTCCAACCATTGGAATCTGCACTCGTGGCCGGAGCGATGGACAGCCATGATGTAGGTCACGCTCCGGCAAAGGCCGGCCGACTGGAAAGAAGGAAACCATGTCCCTCAGCGTTGAGGAAATGAACAAGCAGCTCCCGGCGGCCAACGTGCTGCCCGGAGAGGCAGTCCCGTATTACATGGCGTCGGGCGAGGGCGCGCGCTACGAAATCAACGGCCAGTTAGTAACTGTCATCGCCCGCGCCGCCGATACGGGCGGCATCTTCAGCGCGGCCTACATCTCCGGCGGAATGGGGACCGAATCCCCCTTTGTCAGCCACAGCATCGAACACAAGACCCTCTACGTCTTCGACGGGATCCTGCACGTCTGGCTGCCCGGCGAGAGCAGGATCCTCACCCCCGGAGACTCGGTGGTCATCCCGCCGAACACCCCGCACGCCTACCGGATGGCGAGCCACTACACGCGGTTCCTGAACTGGATGACGCCCGGCGGCGGCGAAAAGTACTACGAGCGGGTGGGCACGCCCATCGATTCGCACATCCCGCCGGTGCGCGCGGGACACAAGGCCAGCCTGCAGGAGCAGGCGGAGGTGGGCGCCGAGTTCGGCATCACCTTCCCCGACGTCCAGCGCGTGGCGCCGTCGTTCAAGCACGACGCCGGCCTCCCGCCTGCGCAGAGCCCCTACTTCCTGAGTGCCGGGGAGGGTGAGCGGCTGGTCAGCTACCAGACCATGTTCACCTACCTGTCCCGGCCGGCGAACACCGGTTCGAACTACTTCGCCGTGCACACCAAGGGCGCCAAGTCCCCCTACATCCCGTTGCACTTCCACTCACAGCACACGGAAAACTTCCTCTGCACGGAGGGCCGGATGTGGCTGTACGCCAACGGCCGGGAAATGCTGCTGACCAAGGGCGACTTTGTGCACGCCCCCGCCGGGACCATCCACTCGTTCGCGTTTGACGCCCACAACACCCAGATGGTGGGGTTCCTGACGCCGTCCGTCTTCAACGGGTTCTTCGAGTACTTCAACCAGCCCACCGAGGACTACATGTACACCGAGGGCGGCGAACCCTATATGGACATGGAAGGTTTCGGCCGCGCCCAGGCCGAAATGGACCTGACGGTGGTGGGGCCGCCGCCCCAGCGCCGCGCGGCACTGGACATCCCCTAACCGCTGCTCCCAAGGCCAGGGCCCGGACTTCCGAAAGGAAATCCGGGCCCTGGCTTTGTCATCAATCCATTGCTCCGTAGCGGCCGTTCCGGACACTCAAAACGGCAGTTACGGAGCAGCCGATGGGTATTGCCTGACAAGTTCGCGGCCGTAGTCGTTGCCGTTGGGGGTGCGGACCACGGTGTGCATGTGGAACGGGGCAGGTTCGTCGTTGCTGAGGAACACGCCGGTGTGGTGGTCCAGTTCCAGCACCACCACAGGGCTTTGCAGGCGGAAGTAGAAGGCCTCCTCCCCCTCCCAGCCGCCGATCCAGCTGAAGAACGATTCACCGTAGTGCTGCTGGATCTCCCGGCACCGCGCGGCGCGGGGCCCGTCCGGCAGGTAGGCGATGAAGTCATCCACCACCGCGTCCAGCAGTTCACGGGCCTCCGTGGGCATATCCCGCACGGGGATGCCCTCACAGGGGATCACCCGGTTGTCCTGGAAGCACCCGCCAAGGTGCCGCTCGTCGCCCGGGTGGAGGCGGCCTTCGGGCATGGCCGCGTCCACCATCGACGCGTAGACGGTGGCGCCAGCCCGGAGCTGGGCGGGCAGCGCGCCCATCAGCTGCCGGGCCAGGGCGATGCGCTCCTTGAACACCTTCACGCCCCGGTGCGGGCCGGCGTCGATCATGTCCGGTTCGGCGCCCATGAACACCGGCGACACCACCAGCTGCGTCCCCGCCACCAGGCAGTTCAGCGCCGCGTGGTGGCCGAAGAGCTGCCACCCCCACGGTTCGGTCCCGGACGGTTCGCCGTAGAGGGCAAAGTTGTAGCTGAACTCGTTCATGAGCAGCGGCAGCTCCACCAGGTCGCCCAGGAACCCGTTGATGCGCATCAGGTTCCGCACCAGCTCAAACCCCTGCGGGCTCAGGCTTGCTTCCACCACGCCCAGGGCAGCGTCGCGGACCGGTGGTTCCAGCTCATCCAGGCGCAGCCCGGTATCGTGCTGCATGAATTCGGGGTTGGCCCAGCTTTGCCACTCGGGCGCATCCACGGCGTAGCTGAGCTTCCGCGCCTGGTCCGCAGTGACGGTGCCCAGCAGCTTGCAGGCCGCGGCCACCATCTCCGCGGCAGGCGCTTCCTCCCCGGGCCGGGCCGGTGCCAGCGGGTACAGGCCTTCCCGGCGAACGCCGTCGCTGGTGATGCCGGTGAAGGGCTGCGGGTACAGCTTCTGCCAGCCTTCGATCATGGGCCCGGCGAACGGGTCGGTCTTGGCAGCTTCTGCGTACTCGCGGGCGTTCAGGCCCCGGATGTCCGCCACGCGCGGGTGGTCCGGGGGAAACAGGTAATCACGGAATGACGGCGTCGACACGGTTGCTCCTGGTGTTCTCAAGGGAAGTGGGCGACCATCCGGCCACCACGGATAGGGCTGCGCCCGCGGCGGGGGCGGAATTCCCGCGCCAGGCCACGTGCTGGTCCGGGCGGACCAGCACGGTGTTGGCGCCCCACACATGGGAAAGGGGCCTGCCGTCGTCGGAAGGTCCGACGACTGCGACGGTCACCGGAACGCCCGTCCGGGCGGCGGCCGCCAGCACCGGCTGGGCGACTTCAGCCGCGGTCGCGCCTGCCGCGCCGGCGTCCACCAGCAAGGTGAATCCGGTGCCCAGATGGCTGTACAGGGAGGTGCCGTCCGCCAGCCATGCGTGCGGCAGCAGGGCGCCCGGGCTGGCGGAAGGTACGTAGCGGATGGGGTCTTCGGCCGGGACTGGCAGGCCGTCGGGAACCACGAGGGCCGACTCCGCGTACGAGTAGCCCAGGACCAGGCCCAGGGAGTCGAACTCGCTCTGCTTCACGGCGAGCGCGTCGTGGGCAGCCCGGCGCGCAGCGTCACCACGGGTCCCGGCAAGCGCCAGGTGCGGATCCGCAAAATGGTACGCCAGGGCCTTGCCGTTCTCCGCGGCGTCGCGGATGGTGCGGGCTGCCACGGGCCGGCGTTCTTCCCCATAGCTGGGCAGGAGGCCGGGGCCTGCCCAGCCGTTGATGGCGGCGGCGAGCTTCCAGGCCAGGTTGGCGGCGTCGCCGATGCAGGTGTTGAAGCCGTGGCCGCCCCATGGCGGGTTGAGGTGGGCGGCGTCGCCCACCAGGAAGATGTTGCCGCGGCTGTACTCCGGGGCCAGCAGCATGCGGGCAGTCCAGGGGTCCGTGGCCACCACCTCGACGTCCACCTCAGTGCCTACCAGCGCCCGGACCATCGCGGCAGCATCGGCGGCGGTGACGGTCACGGCCGGATCCACGCCCTGGACAATCGCCCACCAGGTGTCGGTGCGGTCCATGGGCCCCACCATTCCCGAGGTCTCCGATCCCACCACCCAATACTGCACGGCAGGATCCAGCGAGACGGCGGAGGCCAGTGACCGTGAACGGAACAGGATGCTGATGTTGGACAGGGCTGCGGAGCCGCCCTCCAGGCGCATGCCCAGGCTGCGGCGCACCGCAGAGGATCCGCCGTCGGCGCCAATAACGTAGTTCGCGCGGATGGTGCGCCGGGTACCGGAAACATCGGCGATAACGACGGCGTACGGCGCCGTGGCTGCCACGCCTTCCGGATCAGCGGCATCTTCGGGAGCGGCGGCGTGGGAAAGTCCGGCGTGATGGCTGCCGGCTTCCTCTCCGCGGGCGCCCGGCCCCTGAACCTCCTGAACCTCCTGGACCTCCTGGACGGACCACCCGGTCACAAACGTGACCAGCGGGTTGTCCGCGACAGCCGCGCGGAGCACCTCTTCGAGGACCGGCTGCGGCACCTGCTGGCCGCACTCCGGCTGGGGCCCGTAGGTGCCGGGAACCAGCTGGAAGGCGTGCCGGAACCGGCGGAGTTCATGTGCGGAAGGCCCGGTGAGCGCGGTACAGAAGATGACGTCCTGGGCGTAGTCCACCGGCAGCGGCGAAGCCTTCCGGAGCGCGTCGGCAAGGCCCAGCCGGCGCAGGTGCGTCATGGTGCGGGCATTGGTGGTCTTGGCCCGGGGGCGGCTGGGGTCCACGGCGGTCCGGGGATCGATGACGGTGCTGGGGATCCCGCGGGATGCCAGGTCCAGGGCCAAGAACAGCCCGCTGGGGCCGCCGCCGGAAACCAGGACCCGCGCCTCCTCCGGGATGTCCGCGGGGCCGGCGTTCGGGAACGTGCTCATCAGGCACGGCTCCGGAGGGAGAGATCGCCCACGGGCGTGGTCAGGGTGCCGAGCTTCTCGATCTCCACCTCGACGGTGTCACCGGGCTGCAGCAGCCACTGCGGGGTGCGGGCGTACCCCACGCCTTCCGGTGTTCCGGTGGCAATGACGTCGCCCGGGTGCAGGGTGAACGTTTGGCTGATGAGCGCGATGATGGCCGGGACGGAGAAGATCATGTCGCGGGTGTTGCCGTTTTGGGCTTCGATTCCGTTCACGCGCGTGCGCACCTGCAGGCCGTCCCGCAAGTCGCCCACCTCGTCGCGGCTGACCAGTGGACCAAGGGGTCCGCTGAAGTCGCCGTTCTTGCCCAGGGTCCACTGCGACGTCAGTTTCTGGGCCCTGCGGGAGGTGATGTCGTTGAAGGTGGAGTAACCAAAGACGGCGCCGGCAGCTGTTACCTCATCCGCGGACTCGACGCGCCGGCCGATGTAGGCGGCCACTTCGCCCTCCCAGTCCAGTCCCGACTCGCCGGCCGGGACGGGAACCGGGACTTTGCCCACGGACAGGGACGCCGTCCAGCGGGCAAACAGGGTGGGGTACGGCGGCAGTTCCTGGTCCTTGAAGCTGCCTTCCGCCACGTGCGCCTTGTAGTTCAGGCCCACGCAGATGACCCGTGCGGACGCCGGGACGAGCGGCACTTCGGTGACGGTGCCGCGCTCCAGCCAGGCGCCGGCGTCGGACGCGTCATGCTCTGCCGCGTCGGCAACCAACGATGCCGCTTTGTCCTGCCAGCCTTCCGCGTCGGTCCAGAAGCCGGCGACGGGTGCCAGCGGGAGGACGCGGGAACCGGCGAGCGCTGCTGCCCAGGGTTCGCCGTGGTGCGTGATGCCAATGAACTGCATGGAGGTGCCTTTCGGGTGTGTTCCGGGCGCATGGCGCACCGAAGGAAGTGGGGAAATCAGTGCTGCTTTGCCTGCCGGCAAAGGAAATCAATGGTGGCGGCGGTTGCCTGCCCGGCCGCCGAGCTGCCGCCGTCCGGCAGCTGCCACATGTGGTCCGCGTCTTCCAGCAGGAGAAGTTCGACGGCGGCACCGGCACCTTCCAGCGCTGCGGCGAGGCTGGTGGACTGCTCCACGGGGACGAACCGGTCCGCCGTTCCGTGGATCAGGAGGAAGGGAGGCACGCCTGGATGCACATAGGTGAGGGGGCTGGCCGCCCTGGCCTTGTCCGGGGCGGCGGCCGGCTGCGCTCCGATCAACAGCGCTTCACGGGAGCCGGGGTCATCGGCGCGGGCTATGGCATCCGTCCTGGCCTGTTCGCCCATGCGTTCCAGGTCCGTGGGCGGGTACCAGGCCACGACGGCGGCAACCTGGTCATCGCCGTCGTGGTCCAGGGTGCCGGCCGGTTGGGAGGATCCGCCAGTCAGGCCCACGAGCGCGGCCAGGTGGCCGCCTGCCGAATCGCCCCAGGCGTAGATCCGGCGCGGATCCACGCCATAGTGGGCAGCGTGGGCGCGGAGCCAGCGGACCGCCGCCCTGGCGTCCAGCAGCTGGGCAGGGAAGGTGGCAACGTCCGTCAGGCGGTAGTCGGCGGAGGCCACCACGAACCCGGCGTCCACCAGCTGTTCGATGGGGCTGAGGCCGAAACCGTCCACCCCGGGCCCCAGCGAGGAACGCTCACCCATCCGCCAGCCGCCCCCGTGGAAGTGGATCACGGCAGGGCGTCCGCCCTGGTCCGGGCCCTCCCCGGGAGTACCGGGAAGGTAGAGGTCCAGCAGCAGCGGGACTGCGTTTTGGGGCCGGGCGAACTCGATCCCCCGTTGGATCCGCAGTACCGTCATCGTTGACTCCATGTATGCCGCGCCGTTTCTGTCCTGTGCCTTTGAGCGGGCCAATCCTGGGCTCCGCGTTCATGGACTCAACTCTGGGCCATGGACGGCTCCGGACGCGCCGCCGGTTTCACTGAATGAAACCCCTTCGGCTGCACCTTCCTTCTGTTCGAGCAGCGCCTTCTGTTCAAGGAGCGCCGTCTGTTCAAGGAGCGCCGTCCCAGGACTTGAACCTGACGCGGCGTTAGGTCCTACCGTTGGCGGTATGGAACATCTGGATGAACCGCGCTGGAGCATTGGCGAACTGGCCGCGGCCACGGGGGTCACTGTCAGGGCGCTGCACCACTACGACAGCATCGGGCTGCTCCAGGCAAGCGCCCGGACCGCGGCAGGCCACCGCCGCTACACAGGCCAGGACCTCAGGCGCCTCTACAGCATCCGGGCCCTGCGGAGCCTGGGGGTGCCGCTGGGCGGGATCGCCGCCGTGCTGGACCGGTCGGGTGGCAGTCCGGAGTCCATGCGGGATCTCCTGCAGCGCCAACTGGACGCACTGGACGGGCAGGCTCTCCAGCTCGGGCAGCTCCAGCGGACCATCAGGGACCTGCTGGGCCGCATCAACCAGGGGGACGCCGCCCCCGCTTATTTCATGACCGTTTTGGAAAGGATGACGATGTTCGAGAACTACTTCACCGAGGACCAGCGCCGGGAGCTCGAGGAACAGCGCAAACGGCTGGGCCCGGAAGCCACCGAGGAATCCCGGACCGAATGGGCCGGGATGGTCAAGGAGGGCCTGCGCCAGGTGGACGCCGGTGTCCCTGCCAACAGCCCGGAGGCGAGGGAGCTGGTGCGCCGCTGGGATGAGCTGGGCTCCCGGTTCCACAGCAGCGAGGGCACCAAGGCGGCCGCCCGCGCCATGTGGAGCGACAACAGCGCCGAACTCAGCAAGGACCTGCCGTGGACGGTGCAGCAGATGCAGGCACTGGTGGCTCACCTGCAGGAAGCCCGTGAGGCGGGATAACCCGCTGACCAAGCCCCTCAGCTGACCAGGACCTGGGTGGCGGATTCCTTCAGCTTGCCGTTGGCCCACTTCATCTGGCGGATCGTCTGGGGATGGCACTTTTCGGCCAGGGCCAGCAGGTCCTTGTCCTTCATTCCCTGGGCAGCCTGGGCCAGCAGCTCCCAGTCGGCCGAGACCCCACACGCCATCAGGTACAGCTCCCGGAGGTCCCGCAGCAGCAGCATCCCGGTTTCCGGACGCCGGCCCACCATCTCACTGCCCTTCTCGCGAAGGGTCTCCATCAGCCCCGCTTCGCCGCGCGGCTCCGGGTCCAGGTCCTGGCCGTAGTTCCTGCCGATCTCCGCGATGTCCCGCACGTGCTGCTGGGACCAGCGCGCCAGGTCACGGGCCAGATGGTAGATCTCGTGGTCCACTTTGTGGCGCTCCGAGATGACCAGCAGGTGGTGTGCCAGGTCGTTCTCGGAGCGGTGCATTTCCTGAAGTACAAGCCCGAATTTCATCGTGCCCCTCCTGCCGTGCCGGTTTCTTCGTCAGCCAGGGCGGCGGCGGTCCCCTTGGTCCTGGCCTCTTCCGGGAAGTCGCCGACGGGAGCCGACGCCGTGGTGGTGGGCGCCAGGGACGGCCCGTCACCGCCGGAAACCCGGGTAATGCGCGCCGCCGCTGTCTTGAAGATGGGCTGCTTGGAGGCGGCGTCCCAGTCCGTGATGGTCAGCTCATTGGCCGCCCGGCCCGGGCCGTCCGGCCGGTGGCCGCCGTTGGTGTCCCAGTAGCCGTAGTGGAACGGCAGGAACAGCACCCCGTTCCGGATCCCGCTGATCCGCACCCTGGCACGGACTGAACCGCGGGGTGTCTCCACCTCTGCAAGGTCGCCCTCGGCAATCCCGTACGCGCCGGCGTCGTCCGCTGACAACTCCACCCAGACGTCCGGCGCGGCCGCCTGCAGCTCCGGCGCCCGGCCTGTCTTGGTGCGGGTGTGGAACTGGTAGAGCGTGCGGCCGGTGATGAGCTGGAGCGGGAAGTCCCGGCTGGGCAGCTCGTGCGGCGGCATGTACTCGGCGGCTTTGATGATGGCCTTGCCCTCCGGGTTGAGGGCCTTGTATTCGGACGGCTCCACGGGCGCCCCGGTGATCAGGTCGCGGCCGTACGTTTCGCAGTACTCCGGGTGTGCCCAGAACTTCCCGTCGGCATAGATGCGCTCCGTGCCGTCCGGGTTTTCCTCGTTGCACGGCCACTGGATGCCGGAGCCGCCGCGCAGCTTGTCATAGGTGATGCCGGTGTAGTCGCAGGGGCGGCCGCGGGTGCATTCCTTCCACGCTTCGAAGGCGGACTCTGGATCGTGCCACTTGATCAGCGGCTGCCCGTCCCTGTCCTGCAGGCCCATCCGGTGGGCGTAGTCGATGAAGATTTCCAGGTCGGGCCGGGCCTCACCGGGTGGGTCCACGGCCTTCTCCGACAGGTGGACGGTACGGTCCACGTTGGTGAAGGTGCCCGTCTTTTCGCCCCAGGTCGCAGCTGGAAGCACGACGTCGGCCAGCTGGGCGGTCTCGGACAGGAAGATGTCCTGCACCACCAGGAACAGGCGGTCCCGTTCCAGGATGCTGCGGATCCGCTTCAGTTCGGGCAGCGAAACGGCGGGGTTGGTGCCGCTGACCCACAGCATCCGGATGGAGCCGTCCTCCGCGTACCGCATCATCTGCATGACGTGCGTTGGCGGTGAGTAGTGCGGGATGGACATGGGGTCGATGTTCCACACCCTGGCGAGGTCCTGGATGTGGGCGTCGTTGGACCAGTTGCGGAAGGCGGCCAGGTCGCCGTCGGCCCCGCATTCGCGGGTGTTCTCCGCGGTGGGCTGGCCGTTCATCTGCAGGATGCCGCAGCCTGGCTTGCCCAGCATGCCGCGGATGATGTTGATGTTGTTGACCTGGACAGCGGCGGCGGTGGCCTGGTTGGACTGGTAGAAACCCTGAAGCACCGTGGACAGCAGCCGCTCGGCGTGGCCGATGATACGGGCGGCTTCGGAGATCTGCTCCGCCGGGACGCCGCAGATCTCCGCCACCAGTGCGGGCGGGTAGTTCCTGACCTCTTTTTCGAGCTCCGGGAACCCCACCGTGTGGGCCTTGATGTACTCGTGGTCCACCCAGCCGTTGGCGATGATGTCGTGCAGGATCCCATTCATCAGGGCCACGTTGGTGCCCGGCCGTGGCGCCAGATGCAGGGTGGCCGCCTTGGCCACGGGGGTGAGGCGGGGATCCACGCAGATGATCTTGGGCGGGTTGGGTCCGGCCAGGCGGTCCAGCATCCTGGTCCAGAGGACGGTCTGGGTTTCCGCCACGTTGTGCCCGTAGAGGGCGATCACGTCCGCGTGGTCCACGTCCGTGTAGGAGCCGGGCTGGCCGTCGCAGCCGAATGATTCCTTCAGCGCCTCTCCGGCAGTGGCAGTGCACAGGCGGGTGTTTCCGTCCACGTGATTGGTGCCGATGCCGCCGTGCGCCAGGGTCCCCAAGGTGTAGTACTCCTCGGAAAAGAGCTGGCCCGTGGTGTAAAAGCCAATGGCGCTGGGGCCCTGTTCGGCCAGCAGCGCCTTGGAACGGTCCACCACGCGCTGCATGGCCGTGTCCCAGTCGGTTTCCACCAGCTTTCCGCCCTCGCGGATCAGGGGCGTGGTTAGCCGGTCGGCTGACGCGTTCGCCTGCCAGCCGTACAGGTCCTTCGGTCCCAACCGGCCGTGGTTGACGCGGTCCACAGCCCGGCCGCGCACCCCGACAATGCGGTTGTCCTTGACCGCGATGTCCATGGCGTCGCCGTTGGAGTGCAGGAGGGACGCCGTCTGGACCCACCTGTCCACGTCCTCCGGGGCCACCCCTTCGGCCAGGTGGGTGTCCACCCTGACCGGCCACTCACCGCCACTGCCGTACGGTGTCCTTGTCCCCCATGGTTCAGCTATTCGGTCAATCCGAGCCATCTGTCCATCTCCTGTCCGGAACCGGCAGGCAACATCGGGAACGACGTTGTCCCTACCCGATCCTGTACCCACGAAGTACGGATGGAAACAGGCCGGCTTCCAGGCCGTGGAGCGTGACGGCGCTGGTCAGGCCTGCTTTTCCTGCAGCGGGCGCCGGGCGAGCCAGGCAGCCACGATGGCGCCGGAAATGTTGTGCCACAGGGAGAAGACGGCGGACGGGAGCGCCGCCAGCGGGCTGAAGTGGGCGGTGGCCAGGGTCGCCGCCAGGCCGGAGTTCTGCATGCCCACCTCGAAGGCGAGGGCTCGGCGCGCCTTGTCGTCCAGGCGTCCGATTTTGCCGGCGAGGTAGCCCAGGCCCAGGCCAAAGCCGTTGTGCAGCACCACGGCAAGGAACACAATGGCGCCGGCCCCGATGATCTTGCCGGCGCTGCCGGCCACCACGATGGCCACGATCAGGGAGATCACGACGGCGGACGCCCACGGCAGTGCGGGCAGCACCTTTGCGACGAGCTTCTTGAGGAAGAGCCGGGCGAGCAGGCCTGCCACCACCGGCAGCAGCACGGTCTTGACGATGTCCAGGACCATGCCGGCGGCGTCGATCTGAAGGTAGGAACCGGCCAGGAACAGGACCAGCAGCGGGGTGACGATCGGGGCGATCAGGGTGGAGACGGATGCCACCGCCACCGAGAGGGCAACGTCGCCCTTGGCCAGGAACGCCATCACGTTGGAGGCCGTACCGGAGGGTGCGCATCCCACCAGGATGACGCCGACGGCCAGCTCGGGCTCGAGGTTGAGGGCGCCGGCGATCAGCCAGCCGGCCCCGGGCATGATGATGTAGTGGGCAACGATGCCCAGTGCCACCGCCCACGGACGCTTGGCCACGGCGGCGAAGTCCGGCGGAGTCAGGGTCAGGCCCATGCAGAACATGATGATGCCCAGCAGGTAGGGCACGCTGGGCGCCATGGGTTTGAAGACCCCGGGGAGCAGGAAGCCGATGACACCTGCGGCCACCACCAGGATGGGGAACATCGTCACCGCGATGCGGGCGATCTTGCTCTCCGCTTGCAGCGCAGGGTTGACGGGTGTCCCGTCCGGGGAATTATGGGATTTAGTTGCCTCAAGCATCCAACCATGCTGTCACCGGCTGGTATGGTTCCGCCAATTGATGACCGTGAACGGTAACAACGGCGGAACCATACGGGCCAGCGGGCACCTGCCCCGTTTTGGTGCTCAGAGCTGCTTGCGGAGCTCCATCTTGCGGATCTTGCCGCTGGCCGTGCGGGGCATGTCCGCCACCACCACCAGCGACTTGGGAATCTTGTACCGGGCCAGCCGGCCGTCCAGGAAGCTGCGCAGCTGCTCCTCCGTCAGCGATTCGCCCTCCCGCAGGGTCACGATGGCCTGGGGAACCTCGCCCCATTTGTCATCGCTAACCCCGATGACCGCCACGCTGCTGACAGCCCTGTGCTCCGCGATCACGGCTTCCACCTCGGCCGGGTAGATGTTTTCCCCGCCGGAGATGATCATGTCCTTGAGCCGGTCCGAGACGAACAGGAAGCCTTCCTGGTCCCGGTAGCCCATGTCCCCGGAGCGGAACCAGGCCCCGTCCGCGTAGCTGGCGGCGGTGGCCTCCGGCCGGTTCCAGTACTCCTTGATCACATTGGGGCCGGAGATCTGGATCTCCCCCACCCCGCCCGGGTCCACTGCACCGCCCATCGGGTCGGCGATCCGGACGTCCGTGAAGAAGTGCGGCAGGCCTGCCGAGCCCGCTTTGTCCCGGGACCTGTCGACTGGAAGCATGGTGGCGCCCGGCGCTGTTTCGGTCATGCCGTAGCAGCTGGTGAAGCCGATGCCGCGGTCCTCGTACGCATCCAGGACGCGGCGGGGGATGGCGGAGCCGCCGCAGGTGAGCTTGTCCAGGGAGCTGACGTCCGCCGCGGCCCATCCCGGATGCTCGCAGAGGAGCTGGAACGTGGTGGGCACGCCGTTAAGGGTGGTCACCTTGTGCTCCTGGATGAGTTCCAGGACCCTGGCGGGATCGAACTTCGCCTCAAGCACCACGGTGGCACCCTTCAGCAGCATCGGCAGCAGGCCCATGTCCAGCGACGCCACATGGAACAGCGGCGAGATCATCAGCGCCACATCGTTTCGGTTCAGGTCCATGTCCACGATGGTGTTGATGCAGTTCCACGTGATGTTCCCGTGGGTCAGCAGGGCACCCTTGGGCTTGCCCGTGGTGCCGGAGGTGTAGAGGATCATCGCCGCGTCATCGTGCCCCACCGGCACGTCGGCGGGATCCGGTGCCGCAGCCTGCAGCGCCTCCTCGTAGGGTGCCACCTCACAGGGAACGACGGCGGCGGGTGAGGTGCCGGCGGAAGGTTCAGTCCCGCCGTCGGCCGCTACAACCAGCCGGTGGGTGACGCCCGTACCTTCCAGGGCAGCAGCGGCAGACGCCCCCAGGGCGCCGGCGTTGACCAGGAGCCGGGCCCCGGAATCCTGCAGCTGGAACTGCAGTTCCGGCGGAGCCAGCCGGGTGTTGAGCGGCACGAAGATGGCACCGAGCAGGCCGCAGGCAAAGAACGTTTCCACGAAGGAAGGGTGGTTCTCGCCCAGGTAGGCCACCCGGTCGCCCTTTGCCACTCCCCTGTCCCGGAGCGCGCTGGCCAGGCGGTCGGTCCTGTCGGCCAACTCTTCATAGCTCAGCGTGCGGGCTCCGGACAGGATGGCTGCCTTGGCGCCTGACTTCCGGCGGCGGCGGTGCAGCCAGGATCCAACTCCGTTGTTGTCCATGGTTCTCCTAACGGACCGTGGTGAGGTCGTTGTTCTTAGACTCGCGCGTCAGGGCGATGAAGACAATCGAGACGAGGGCCATGACGGACAGGAACACCACCACGGGAACGATGCTCTGGCCGGAGTCCTTGTAGAGCCCGGCCAGGATGCCGGGGGTGAAACCCGCCCCGATCAGGGTGGCCAGCTGGTAGCCGACCGCAGCGCCGGTGTAGCGGGACGTGGTGCCGAACTGTTCGGAGACGAAGGCTGCCAGCGGCCCGTACAGGGATGAGTGCAGGACCAGTGCCACGGTAAAGGCCACGAAGACAAGCCCGACGTTGCCGGAGCCCAGCATGCCGAACATGGGGAAAAGGTAGGCGATGAACAGGGCCAGTCCGGCAATCATCACGGGCCTGCGGCCGAAACGGTCGGACAGGCGGCCGCCCAGGAGGACGAAGATGATGGAGATGGCCGAGGCTCCGGCGAAGGCGTAGAGCACGCCCTGCTGCGGCGCCCCCTTGGACACGGCATACGTCACTGAGAACGTGGGCAGTACCACCTGCAGGCCGAACCCGGCGGCGCCGGCAAACATGATCATGATCAGGGCCTTGGGGCGGCGCAGCACCTCAAGCAGCGGAATCTTGCGCTTGGTGGTTGCCTGGGCCACTTCCTTGGCCACGGCCTCGGCGAAGATCGGGCTTTCCGAGACCCGCAGGCGGACGAACATGCCCACGATCAGCAGCAGGAAGGACAGCAGGAACGGCACCCGCCACCCCCAGGCCAGGAACGCGTCCTGCGGCAATGCCGAGAAGATGCCCATCACCACGGTGCCCAGCACGGCGCCGGTGGGGGCGCCGGCGTTGACGAAGGAGGCGGCGAAACCGCGCCGCCTGGGGTCGGCGTGCTCCAGGGCCATGAGCGCGGCACCGCCCCATTCACCGCCGACGGCGATGCCCTGGCAGACGCGCAGGAGCACCAGGATCACGGCGCCCCACGGCCCGATGACGCCGGCGCCGGGAATCAGGCCGATGAGGGTGGAGGCGATGCCCATCATGGCCATGGAGATGATCAGCATTCCCTTGCGGCCCACCTTGTCACCGAAGTGGCCGAAGATCACCCCGCCCAACGGCCTGGCCACGTACCCGGCGGCGAAGGTGGCGTAGGCCGCCACCACGCCCACCCATTCGTCCGTGCCGGCGAAGAAGACCTTGGGGAAAGCTACCGCTGCGGCCGTGGCGTACAGCAGGAAGTCGTAGAACTCGATGGTGCTGCCCAGATAGCTGGACAGGATGACCGTGCGCGCTTCCTTGCGCTTGGCGGCCGTGCCCGCGGGTGCGAGCGTGGTGTGTCCGGACATGGCTGTTCCTAGGGTTTGGGGAATGGGGTACGGAGGGAAGGGGATTTTGGGGTTGCCTGAAGAGGCGGCGCCGCGTGGTGCCGCCGTCGTGGTGAAGGGGTTACTGCCGGTAGTGCGGCCTACTTGTAGAAGCGGGCGAGGAATTCGGCGACGACGGCGGGGCGTTCCTGGCCTTGGATTTCGATGGTGGCGTTGACCTTGATCTGGGCGCCGCCCTTGACCTCGGTGACCTCGGCGATGGTGGCCTGCATGCGGACCTTGGAGCCGACCGTCACCGGGGAGGTGAAGCGGACTTTGTCCAGGCCGTAGTTGACCTTGGTGGTGACGCCGTCGACGTCGAACAGCTCGCCCCAGAACGGGATGATCAGCGACAGGGTGAGGAAGCCATGGGCGATGGGGGCGCCGAACGGGCCGTCCTTGGCGCGTTCGGGGTCGGTGTGGATCCACTGCTGGTCGTCGGTGGCGTCGGCGAAGAGGTTGATTTGTTCCTGGGTGATCTGGCGGTAGTCGGTGGTGCCGAGGTCCTTGCCGGACAGGGTGAGCAGGGTGTCGAAATCGACGACGAGATTGGGCATCGTTGCCTCCTGGGAGTTGTTTGTTGGGTGTGGAAGTTAGGTTCAGCGGGTGGGTGGTTCAGCGGGTGAAGGCGCTTTCGCCCGTGAGGGCGCGGCCGATGATGAGGGCGTTGATCTCGTGGGTGCCCTCGTAGGAGTAGACGGCTTCGGCGTCGGCGTGGAAGCGGGCCACATCCGTGGCCAGCGTGATGCCGTTGCCGCCCACCACCTCGCGGGCAAGTGCTACGGTGTCACGCATGAAAAGGGACGTCTGCATCTTTGCCAAAGCAGAGTCCTGGTCACGGTAGATGCCTTTGGCCTGCTGCTCGGTAAGCCGGACCACCAGGGACAGGGCGGAGGTGACGTTCCCCAGCATACGGGCCAGTTTTTCCTGGACCAGCTGGAAGGAACCAAGGGTGCGTCCGAACTGCCGGCGTTCGTTGACGTAGGCCAGCGCGGCCTCGAACGCGCCGGCGGCGATGCCGGTGGCGATCCAGGCCACATCCGAGCGCATGGCCCGGAGCATTGCCGCGACGTCCCTGAAGGAGTTCACGTTCTGCAGGCGCATCGACTCAGGGACGCGGACACCGGTGAGGGTGATGTGGGCGTTCTGCATCATCCTGAGCGACGTCTTTCCGTGGATCTTTTCCAGCGTGATTCCGTCCGCGGCGCGGTCCACGAGGAAGGCCTTGACCTGCCCGTCCGCGGCGTCCCGGGCAAACACGGCCAGGACGTCCGCGGTGGCTGCGCCCCCGATCCAGCGCTTGGCGCCGTCAAGGACCCAGCTGCCGTCAGCCTGCCGCCGGGCGGTGGTGGACAGTCCGCCGGCGATGTCCGAACCGGACCCGGGTTCGGTCAGCGAGAAGACGCCCTTGAGCGAGAAGTCGATGACCCTGGGCATCCATTCGGCCTGCTGTTCCGCCGAGGCACCCACGCGGATGGCCGTCCGGAACAGGCCGGCCTGGGCGGTGTACCAGGTGGCCAGGGACGCGTCGGTGCGGGCAAGTTCAAAGATCCGGAAGCCCTGGTAGATGCCCCGTGCGGGTCCGTCCGCCGTGAGCCCGGCCGGTTCCATCAGGTCCAGGTCGATCAGCGGCCGCGCCAGCTGTTCGGGAAACTCGCCGCGTTCCCAGTACTCGGCCAGGAGCGGCCTGGCTTCCGCGTCCAGGAATGACCGCAGCCGGGACAGGACCTGGCGCTCCTCGAGCGTGAGCAGGGACTCGGCGTCGTACCAATCCGCTGCTTCGTAAAGCCGGGCACCCAGGGCGGCATCCGCCGTCGTCAGCGTGCCCATGTCAGCCGCCCAGCCCGAGCAGGCGGACCGCGTTGTCCTTGAGGATCTTGGGCCGGACCTCGTCCTTCAGCGGGAGGTCGGCGAACGCTCCCAGCCATTTCTGCGGGGTGATCAGCGGGAAGTCGGTGCCAAACAGCACCTTGTCCTCAAGGTAGGAGTTGGAGGCCTTGACCAGCGACTCCGGGAAGTACTTGGGCGACCAGCCGGAGAGGTCGATGAAGACGTTGGCCTTGTGCGTGGCGATGGAGTTTGCCTCGTCCTGCCACGGCACCGACGGGTGGGCCATGATGATCTGCAGGCCCGGGAAATCGGCGGCCACGGCGTCCAGCAGCAACGGGTTGGAGTAAGCGAGCTTGATGCCATACCCGCCGGGCAGGCCCGCTCCCATGCCGTTTTGGCCGGTATGGAAGATGGCGGGCAGGCCCAGTTCCTGGAGCGTCCCCCACAGGGGGTAGAAGCGCTCGTTCGAGGGGTCGAAGCCCTGGAGGGACGGGTGGAACTTGAAGCCGCGGGCACCGAGCTCCACCGCCTGGTGCTTGGCCCCGGCGATGGCGTCCTCACCCGTGCGCGGGTCGACACTGCCGAACGGAATCAGTACGTCGTTGTTCCGGGCGGCGCCGGCGATGAGTTCGGGGATGCTGTTGGGCTCATGCTTGAGCTGGGTGCGGGCGTCCACGGTGAAGACGACGGCGGCCATGTTCAGTCCGCGGTAGACCTCGGCGATGCGGTCCAGGGACGGGGTGCGGTCTTCAGCCTTGAAGTACTTGGCCGATGCTTCGGTCAATGCCTCAGGCAGCGACCCGTGCCCGCAGCTGTCCACCTCGAGGTGGACGTGCATGTCGATCGCCTCGAGTTTGGCGGGGTCGACGCCCAGTTCGTATCGGTCTGCCATGATCAGCGCGCCTGGACCGGTTCGGGCTGCAGTTCTGCAGGCAGCGGCAGGAATTCCTCGCCGTAGCCCTGCAGCGTGTCCCGGTTGAACAGCTGGCCGGCATTGTCCAGCAGGGCCTCATAGGTCCAGCCGCCGTCGCGGTATTCCGTGGTGGCCGCTTCCGGGTGGGTCCAGACCTGCAGACGGTCACCGCCGGCGCCGATGGCCTGGCCGGTGATGTTGGCTGCCTCGTCGGAGGCGAGGAAGGCAACCAGTCCGGAGACGTCGTCGGCCGTTCCAAAGCCGAGGTCATGGCGGAAGAATGACGGCATGGCCTCGCCACGCTCGTCCGCCTCCACTGCCTTCTGGAAGTACGGCACGGTCTTGGTCATGGCGGTGGCGGCCACCGGAATGACGCTGTTGACCGTCACGCCCGCCTTCTTCATTTCCAGCGCCCAGGTGCGGACCATGCCCACGATCCCGGCCTTCGCCGCAGCATAGTTGGTCTGGCCGAAGTTGCCGCGCTGGCCCGTGGGGGAACCGATGGTGATGATGCGGCCCTGCACGTTGTTTTCCTTGAAGTAGCCAAACGCCTCCCGGACGCAGGTGAAGGTGCCCTTGAGGTGCACGTTGATGACCAGGTCGAAGTCCTCGTCAGTCATCTTCAGCAGGGACTTGTCCCGCAGGATCCCGGCGTTGGTGACCAGGATGTCCAGCCGCCCGAACGCGTCGACGGCGCCGGCCACCAGGGCCTTGGCCGCGTCCGTGGTTCCCACCGGAACCACCACAGCGGTGGCCCGGCCGCCGTCGGCCTCGATCCGGGCCACGGCCTGCGCGGCGGTTTCAGCGTTGACGTCATTGATAACGACGGCGGCACCCTGGCGGGCCAGTTCCCTTGCGTAGGCGAGGCCGAGGCCCTGCCCGCTCCCGGTGACGATTGCAACTTTGCCGTTCAAGCTCATGGCCTGCTCCTTCGCATGCGCCGGCCGAAGCCGTTGGGGTGGTCCCACTGCGGTGTGAGATCCTTGTTGGATTCAATGAAATTACGGATCATTGAAAAAGTCAACGATTGTTTTTTACCAGTACCGGAGTTGTGATGGCCACCTTGGGCACAGACGTTCAGACCCCGCGCCTTGCGGCAGCCAGGATCGGCAGTGACGTGGGACTGCTGCTGGCGAAGCTGCATGCCGCAGGCTCGGTCCTGAACAACAAGGCACTGGCGGACTTCGGCCTGCGGGAGCGCTCCTTCTCAGTCCTGACACTGGCGTGCAGCGGGCTGGAGCCGACGCAGCGGGAGCTTGCCGACTTCCTCAGCCTGGACCCGAGCCAGGTGGTCACGCTGGTGGACGACCTGGAACGCCGCGGACTGGTGGAGCGGGCGCAGGGGAAGCAAGACCGGCGCGCCAAGATCATCGTCTCCACGGCCGAGGGCCGCAGGATGCATACCAAGGCCCGGGCAGCCCTGGACGAGGCCGAGCTGAACCAGCTGGCCGGGCTTTCCGACGGGGAGTCGCAGGAATTGAAGCGGCTGCTGCGCAAGGCGTTGTGGGGCGCGGAGGCCTAAATAGTACTGCCCGTCCCGGCCGGGTTCCGCAATGCCCGGCCGGGACAGTGCCTAGCGGACGATGAAGACCGCGATCCGCACCGAATCCGGGTAGCGCTCACCAGTGCCCACGGCGATCACGTGATTGAGCCATGCCCACTCTTCGGAGGCCGTGGAGAACCGCAGGGAGCAACGGAAGTAGATGGCACCCGGGTCCACCTCCTCGCCGCGGTTGAGGCGTGCAATGTCCGCCGCTGAGCCGTGGCGGAGCGCGTTGTTGTGCACGTGGATCAATGCCCCGTCGTCGGCTTGGATAATGTAGCGGGCATCGAGTTCGGTCAGTTCCGGGCTGTGGAGGACCTGGAAATCGGCACCGCCTGGCAGCACCGTGCCGTTAAGTGCGGGGCCAACCATCGTTCCGCCCGTGATTGGCACGATCCTCCGGTGGCCCGTGGGGGCAGGGCCACCATCTACAGGTGGATCCACCGTCACGTTGAGCTCGGTAAGGAATTCAAGGGGCGGCGGTGGCGGGGCCGTCACAGCAGGCCAACCGTCAGGCGGCTGGGGTGGGAGGTGCCCAGATGGATGCGCTGGTTGGCGGTTACGGCAATTCCCGATTCGTAGGCCAGTTTGCCGGTGTTGAGGTTGCGGTCCCAGCGCGGGTGGCAGCTCGACGTGACCTGGACGCGCAGGCGCTCCCCCGGGGCGAGAGTCAGAGCCGTCTCCCAAAGGCTGATGGTGTACTCGTAGACCTGGCCTGGCTCGATGGGAGACGGCGGATGCCCTTCCTCGAAGAGCCCGGTACCGGCGTACGCGTCGCGCCAGGACGCCCGGACAATGCCGTCGGCAATGCCCAGTGAAACTCCGTCCGCTGACACCCTGCAAAGCCGGACCACCCAGTCCGTGTCCACGGCACTGGATGATGCAAACAAGGTGGCGGTGACGGCACCGAAGATGGTGGTGGTTTCGGTGAAGGGCTCCGTGGTGAAGACGGCGACGTCGGTGCGCGCCTCGACGGCGTCCTGCCGCGCCGGTCCCGCGGGAAAGGCGCCGGCGAGCATGGTGGCCCCGCCCGTGGTGGGCACGGGATCCAGGGGGTCGTAGGCGTACTCAACGTTTCCGTCCGCACCCGCCTGGTCCAGCAGGTCCCCCTCGGCGGAAAGGAACCACGACCTCTGCCCGGCGGGAACCGGCAGTTCATCAAAGCCGCGCCAGCGGTTCTCGCCCAGGAAATACAGCAGCACCTTGGGGACCGCGGCGATGGCCGCTCCGTCCTCCTTGAGGACGGCGTCGAACCAGGCCGTGTGGAGGGACGACAGATCTCCGCGGCCATCGACGATGCCGGAGGACGCGGCTGCGCCGAAGTGGATGTCCGGGTACCCGCCCGTGAGGTTGGTGTGTGTCCAGGGGCCAAGGATGAGGCGGGGTTCAATGCCGGGGAAGGTCTTGCTGAGGACCGCCTGGCGGCGGTACTGGTCCAGCGTGTTCGGGGCGAAGATATCGAACCAGCCGCCGATGTGCAGCGTTGGCAGCGGCACCGCCGCATCGGAAGCGGCATCCCACAACCGGCAGAAATCACTCCCCGGCCCCTCCCCCGCGGACGGGGTGACCTCGTTGCGAAGGAAGGTGCCCAGCCTGGGTTCCAGGTCCCGCAGCGGGAGGACTCCGTAGCAGGAACCATCGGCAAATCCAGTGTCCAGGGCAAGCCATTCCTGGAGCTCCTTCGCGCGCCGCTCGGGATCGTCAGCATGTTCCCGCATCAGTTCATTCAGGGAAATCGAGGCGTGCCCCCAGGCCAGGCGGCTGCCCAGCTCATGGGCACCGCCCCTGTACAGCGCACCGTTGTTGGCGTTGCCGCCCGCCGAGACCCCCGGCGCCAGGGCCTTGAGCGCTGCCGGGGACTGCCGGGCGGCACGCCACTGGGTTTCCGCGAAGTAGGACCGGCCCCACATGCCCACCCTGCCGTTGGACCACGGAAGGCGCGCGGCCCACTCCACTGTTGTGGCGCCGTCGGACGCTTCATTGACCGAAGGCTCAAACCTGCCGTCCGAGCCGAACCTGCCGCGGCAGTCCTGCATCACCACCCCGTACCCGGCCGCCGCAACGGTCAGCGGATTGAAGTACGCCGAGTTGACCGCCAGGTCCCGCCCGTAGGGCGTGCGCGTGAGCAGCACCGGGAAGGTTTCATCCGGCGCGTCCGGCCGGTAGACGGTGGACCGGAGGATGGTTCCGTCGGTCATGGTTGCTTCAACATCGCCGTCGACGACGACAGGGTAGCGCACGTGGGTGCCTTTCGTTTGGGTGGGGGTGCTAGGCCGCGGAGGCGGGTTGCTTGCCGAGGTCTTCGGTCCGGGTCCGGTAGGTCTCCTTGACCCACACGGCGGTCACGACGGCGGAGACGAGGCAGCAGGCGGCCGTGAAGAAGGCAACGGGCAGCCACCCGTCAGGGCCGGGCTGGACGATGGCGGCGGCAATGGCGGGAGCAAAGCCGGTGACGACGAGCCCCAGCTGGGAGGCAGTGGCAGCTCCGGTGTAGCGGATCCTGGTTTCGAACATTTCCGCGGTCATGGATGGGCCAAGCGGGTTGACCATGCCGTAGCCGACGGTCATGAAGAGGATGGCCGTGGCAAAGATCAGCGGGATGGAGCCGGCGCTGATCGACCAGAAGAACGCGAACACCGACGCCGCGCAGACGATGTTGCCGGTGATGAACACCGGTTTACGTCCGATCCGGTCGGCCAGGATGCCTGCGTACGGCTGGACGACGATGCCCAGGGCCGCGGTGACGATAGTGACGGTGAGCATGACGGCCGCGGGGACTCCGAGCTTGCCGGCGTAGGCAAGACCGAAGGCCGCGAACACCGAGGAAACGACGCTCTAGAGACCGAACAGGATCACCTTGAGGATGGTGGCCCAATGGTCGCGCAGGACCACCTTGATGGGCAGTTCCTGGCCGGCCGCAGATTCCTTGGCGGCCTCGAACACTTCCGATTCCGGGAGGCGGAGCCTGATGTACAGGCCCACCACGACAACCAGGATGCTGGCAAGGAACGGCAGGCGCCATCCCCATGCGAGCAAATCGTCCTGCGGCAGCAGCGATACCGCAAGGAACGCGAGCGACGCCAGCATGATGCCGGCCACCGCTCCCGTGTTGACCCAGCTGGCGTAGAAGGCCCTCCTGTGGGTAGGGGCGTGTTCCATGGTCATGGTCACGGCACCCACGGACTCGCCGGCGGCCGAAGCCCCCTGCAGTGCGCGCAGGAGTACCAGCAGGATCGGGGCGGCGGCGCCGATCACCGACACGGGCGGAAGGCAGCCGATCAGGAACGTGGCGACTCCCATGAGGACCAGGGTCAGGACCAGCATCTGGCGACGGCCTATGCGGTCACCAAAGTGGCCAATCACGCCGGCGGCCAGGGGCCGCACCACGTAGCCGATGCCGATCGTGGCCATGGAAAGGACCATGCCCAGGGATGGGTCGATGCCGGGAAAGAAGATTTTGTTGAATATCAACGCCGAAGCAGAGCCGTAGATGAAGAAGTCGTAGTACTCGAGGGTGCTGCCAATGAAGCTTGCGGCAGCGGCACGGCGGGCGTTGGCGTTGCCCTTGGAAGCTGTGGCGGGGACGGAAACGGTGTCCGGTGACAACGGCGTCAGCGGACCGGGACCTGCGGTCATTGCGGATCTCCTGGAAAGTTTTGAAGCAGGGCCTGACTCGCTCCTGCGGCGGGAAAAGCTACCGGCGCGGGGTGTGGGCCGGATCACTTGGATAGATGTTATGCGCTTATTGCAACGGCCGTCAAGGAAACTGCAAAGTTCAATTTGCCGTTCCCTCTACGCCTGAGAAGATGGACCGTGACCAGCAACCTCCACGTCCACTCCGGCGACCCCGCCGCACACCGCATTGCCGCCGAGCAGGTCAATTTTCCGCGGCCGTTGAAGGGATCCGCTTCCCAGCACCTGGTGGTGACGATGATGGCGGACTATTGGCGGGAGTACACCGGATGGCTGCCCTCGCGACTGATCGTGGCCCTGGCGGGAGCACTGGGCATCAGCGCGTCGGCCGCCTCTACGGCGCTGAGCCGCCTGGCCGGACGCGGGGTGCTGGAACAGTCGAACGCGGGACGAACGTCCCGTTACCGCTTCACGCCGGAAGCCCAGGCCCGCCTCGACGTGGGTGTGGGCCAGGTCAGTGGTTTCGGTTCCGAGGACCGCCGGTGGGACAGAATGTGGACTGTCATGGCCTTCACCGTTCCCGAGAGCTCCAGGGAGGTGCGTGACCTGCTCCGCAGCCGGCTCAAGTGGCTTGGTTTCGCTCCGCTGTACGGCGCGGTCTGGGTTTCCGCGTGGGACACGGTGCAGGATCTGGAGGACTCCTGCCGCCATCTGGGCGTGGACAACTATGCCATCTTCCGCACGCCTGAGGAGGAACTACGCGGCCGGCCGTTGATCGAGGCCTGGGACCTGGACGAACTCCGCGGGCAGTACGCACCCTTTATCGATGCCTACCGTGGGAAGGCCCAGACCCTTGACACCCAGCGCCTGAGCGGGGAGGAGGCCTTCCGGCTGAGGACCGAGGTGATGGATGCGTGGCGCGCTTTCCCCTGGGAGGACCCGGGCTTGCCTCCGGACCTGTTGCCTCACGATTTTCCACTGTTCGAGGCGCGCCGGATTTTCGTCACCCTCTACAACTCACTGATGGAGGGGGCTGCCTCCTACGCGGAGGAGACGGTAGCCCGGCTCGCCCCCGAACTCGCCGGGGAGAGCCGGGCCTTCCGGCTCAAGGGTTAGGGCGCCCCCGCAAGCAGCGGCTTGCAGGTCGTGGCCAGCCTCACGCGTCGTGGCGGTCCTTGCCAGTCGTGGCGGTCTCACCAGTCGTGGACGGTGCCGTCGACGAGGCGGTTGTAGGGCAGGTAGGCCTGCTGGTAGGGGTAGGCCGCGGCGGCTTCTTCGTTGAATTCGACGCCGATGCCCGGCTTGTCGCCCGGGTGCAGGTACCCATCCACGAACGTCATGGACTGCTCAAAGACCTCGTTGGTCTTGGCCGAGTGCTGCATGTACTCCTGGAT
This sequence comes from Arthrobacter sp. NicSoilB11, assembly GCF_019977375.1. Lineage (NCBI taxonomy): Bacteria > Bacillati > Actinomycetota > Actinomycetes > Micrococcales > Micrococcaceae > Arthrobacter > Arthrobacter sp. NicSoilB11. The sequence goes on along the minus strand of NZ_AP024657.1, from coordinate 381,211 downwards.
CCCGTAGTTATGGATCGCCAACCCCACGTGCAGCTGCGCCGCGAAGCCCACCGGGGAAATATCGGTCGGACCGTGGAAACCGGACTTGATCTGGTACTGCGCCGCGAAATCCATCACCTTCTTCAACGGACTGATCCCACCGAAGTGCGTGGACGCCGCCCGGACATAATCAATCAACTGCTCCTTGATCAGCGTCTGGAAGTCAAACACCGTATTGAAGATCTCCCCGATCGCCAACGGCGTGGTGGTGTGCTGCCGCACCAGGCGCAGCCCCTCCTGGTTCTCCGCCGGCGTGCAGTCCTCCAACCAGAACAAGTCATACGGCTCCAGCGCCTTGCCCAGCTTCGCCGCCTGGATCGGCGTCATCCGGTGATGCCCGTCATGCAGCAACGGGATCTCCGGGCCGAACTCGTTCCGCACCGCTTCGAAGACCGTGGGCAGGTGCCGCAGGTACGCCCGGGTATCCCAGTCCTCCTCCTGCGGGAACGCACCCCGCCCGGCAGGCTCATAGTCATACCGCTCCCCCGACGCCTGCGCCTGCGCCGCAACCCCATAAACGGCCTTGATCCCCGGGATCGCCGTCTGGATCCGGATCGACTTGTACCCCAACTCCAGATGCTCCCGCACCGAATCAAACAACGACTCAATATCCGCACCCGAAGCATGCCCATACGCCCGCAACCCGTTCCGCGACGCACCACCGAGCAACTGGTACACCGGCAACCCGGCCACCTTGCCCTTGATATCCCACAACGCCATATCCACCGCAGCGATCGCCGCCATCGTCACCGGACCCCGCCGCCAATACGCACTCCGGTACAGGAACTGCCACGTATCCTCAATCCGGTGCGGATCCTTGCCAATGAGCAACTGCGCCACATGCTCCTTCAGGTAGGCGGCCACAGCCAGCTCGCGGCCGTTCAGGGTGGCGTCGCCAATGCCCGTCACGCCGTCGTCCGTGGTGATCCGGAGGGTCACGAAGTTTCGGGTGGGGCTGGTAACGAACACTTCCGCGGCAATAATCTTCACAGCTGGCTTTCGGGTAGGGGCTTTGGGTAGATGGGAATTTCCCGTTGGGGTGGGCAGTTTGTCAGCGCTGGGTACTGCCCCTTGCGGAGTCGAGCAGGGCGAGTTCATCGCGGCGCGGCAGGCCCTCCCAATCGCCGCGCGTGCTGACGGCGAAGGCGCCGGCGAGGATGCCGCGCTTGAGGCGGCCGGCGACGTCTTCGCCGTCGAGCAGGGCGGAAAGGTAACCGGCGGTGAACGCGTCCCCGGCCCCCACGGTGTCCACGCACGTAACCGGGATGGCCGGAGCTTCAAGAAGGCCGTCGGTTGTATGGACCGCGGCCCCTGCGGCGCCGCGCTTCACCACCACTTCGCTGACTCCCAGGTCCAACAGGTGGGCGGCCGCACGGGCCTCATCGGCCGGGGATGTGGCCTCCCTGCTCCCATCCGGCGGGACGGCAACCAGGTCGAGTTCGTCGTCGGACGCTATGACGATGGTGGCGTGCCGGACCAAGGGGCCGAGCACGGCTCCCGCCTGGTCCCGGGACCAAAGCTTGCTCCGGTAGTTCACGTCCAGGGAGACCACCACGCCTTCAGCCGCTGCCCGTTCCGCGGCGTACTCCACCGCGTCCCGCGCTTCCGGGCTGAGTGCCGGGGTGATGCCGGTCAGGTGCAGGATCCGTGTTCCGCCATCCAGGGCCGCAGCAACCTGGCCGCGGGAGATGGTGGCTCCCGCCGATCCGGCGCGGTAGTAGAAGGCCCGGCTGAGGTCGGCGGTGCGCTGCTCCAGGAACATCACCCCGGTGCTCCGGTCCGCATGCACGGTGTGGTGCAGCTGGACGCCTTCGCCGCGCAATTGCTTCAGGATGAACTCGCCGTGCGGGTCCGCGCCCACCGCCCCGGCCCAGGCAGCGCTGTGGCCAAGCCGTGCGACGCCGATGGCAACGTTCGATTCTGCCCCCGCCACCTGCATGTTCAGGGTGCCGCCGTTCGCCAGGGGGCCGCCGGCGCGGAGTGAGACCATGGACTCGCCGAAGGTCAGCAGGCAAACGCTCATGAAGGGGTCCCGGTTCCGGCACGGGCAGCAAATTCGGCCGCAAGGGCCAGGAAGCTGCGGGCACGTTCCCGCATTTCCGTGAGGTCGCCGCCGGAGGCTGCGCTGCCGAACAGCGGACCGCCCAGGCCGACGGCGATCGCCCCGGCTTCCCAGTACCCGGCCGCCTCGCCGAGGCCCACGCCGCCCACGGCGATGAAGGGGATGTCCGGGAAGGGATCGCGGACTGCCTTCAGGTAGCCGGGCCCGCCGATCGATGCCGGGAAAAGCTTGATGGCGGTGGCACCGCGTTCCATCGCGTCGTACGCCTCGCTGGGCGTCAGCGCCCCGGCCAGGACCGGGATGCCGGCACTGGCCGCCTCGCTGATGGAGGGGGCAAGGGAGGGGGTGACGATGAACTGGCCGCCGGCAGCGGTGACGTGTTCGACGTCGGCCTCGCTCAGGACGGTGCCGGCGCCCACCAGGCAGCCGGTCGGCGCAGCCGCGCGGACCTCGCGGATTGCCTCCAGCGCGTTGGGCGTGGTGAGGGCGATCTCCACGTACCGGAAGCCTTCCTCCATGGCGGCCAGCGCCGCCTTGGCGGCAGCACCGCCGTCGTTCCCGCGGACAATGCCGACAAGCCGCGACTGCCGGATGCCGGCCAGCAGGCCGGCGGAGGTGACGGCTGGATTTTGGGATGTCATGGGATTCACCATTCTGCGAAGGATCCGTCGGGGTGGCGCCACACAGGTCCGCGCCAGGCATGGCCGCGCTTGTCCGCTGCCCGCACCACGGCCTCGTCGATTTCGATGCCCAGTCCGGGCCCGGTGAGACGCTCGATGTGGCCGCTTACGAACTTGAACGGCGTCTTGTCCACCACGTAGTCCAGGACTTCGGCGCCCTGGTTGTAGTGGATGCCGATGCTTTGTTCCTGGATGAGGAAGTTGGGCGTGGCGAAGCCCACCTGGAGGCAGGCGGCCAGCGCCAGCGGTCCCAGCGGGCAGTGCGGTGCCAGCTGGACTTCGTAGACCTCGGCCAGGGCCGCGATCTTCCGGACCTCGGTGATGCCGCCGGCATGGGAGAGGTCCGGCTGGGCCACCGCGATGCCCGCCTGCAGCGCCGGCAGGAACTCCTGCCGGCTGTACAGCCGCTCCCCCGTGGACACCGGGGTGGTGGTGGACGCGGTGAATTCCCGGAGCAGGTGGGTGTTTTCCGGCACCACGGGCTCTTCGAGGAAGAAGGGCCGGAAGGGTTCCAGCAAGGGGGCCACCCGCCTGGCGTTGGCCAGGCTGAACCGGCCGTGGAAGTCGACGGCGACGTCCCGGTGGTCGCCCAGGACCTGCCGGGCCGCGGCAACACGGCGGATGACGCCGTCGATCTCTGCCACCGACGCCACCGGGCTCATCCGTCCGCTGGCGTTCATTTTGACGGCAGTGAGGCCCACGTCCAGCTGGGCGCTGATCTGGTCCGCCACCTCGTTCGGCTCGTCGCCGCCCACCCAGCCGTACATCCGGATGCGGTCGCGGACGTGGCCGCCCAGCAGCTGGTGCACCGGAGTGTTGAAGTGCTTGCCCGCGATGTCCCACAGCGCCTGGTCCAGGCCGGAGACGGCACTGGCAAGGATGGGTCCGCCCCGGTAGAAGGACCCCTTGGTCATCACCTGCCAGTGGTCTTCGATCCGGAGGGCGTCCCGTCCGATGAGCAGCTCCGAGAGTTGCCCGACGGCGGCGCGCACCGTCTCGCTGCGTCCCTCGCAGGTGGCCTCGCCCCACCCCACGATGCCGCTTTCGGTCTCGACCCGGACAAAGAGCCAGCGGGGTGGAACAAGGAATGTTTCGATCCGGCTGATGACGGTCACGCCGCGGTCCTAACCCTTGGTGGCGCCGGCGGTCAGGCCGGAGACGATGTACTTCTGCGTGAAGAGCGCAATGATCATGATGGGGATGGTGACAACAGTCGCCGCGGCCATCAGCCCGCCCCAGTCGATGCTGGCGTAGGAGACGAAGTCGAAGATCGCCACCGGCAGGGTCTTGGTCTTGGAGCCGGAGAGCACCAGCGCGAACATGAAGTTGTTCCAGGAGAAGATAAAGGACAGGATGCCGGCTGTGGCGATGCCGGACACCGCCAGCGGAAGCGTGATCAGCCGGAACGCACCGATCGGCGTAAGCCCGTCCACTTCGGCTGATTCCTCCAGCTCCAGGGGCAGCGAGTCGAAGTAGCTCATCATGATGTACACGATCAGCGGGAGGGCCACGAACATGTGGCTGAGGATCAGCACCTCGAACTTCCCCACCATCCGCAGGTTGGAGAAGACGTAGTACCAAGGCACCAGGAGTGAGACGCCGGGAATGACCCGGGCCATCAGGACCACCAGCGCCGAGCGGTGCATGGTGAACCGGCTCATGGCGTAGGCAGCCGGGACGCCGAGGACGATTGACAGCGCGGTGGAGACGAAGGCAACCCAGAAGCTGTTGAAGATGAACACGAAGTAGTTGTTGCGCTGCAGCACGTTGGCGTAGTTCTCGATGGTGGGCGAGAACAGGAACGCCTTGCCGGTGTCGTAGATATCCACGTTGGTCTTCAGCGATGCCAGCAGCATCCAGAAGAGCGGCGCAAGCAGGAACAGCACCACAAGGATGAGGGCGACGACCCGGAACACCTTGTAGGCGCGCGTGGCCAGGGGCTTGCGGCGGCGCGGGGGCCGGCGGTCCGCGGCGGTGGCGGCGGAATCTGTCATGACGGTCATTTGCTTACCGCTTTCTTGCGCATGGTGAGCAGCCACATGGAGCCGATGATGATCATGAAGAACAGGATCAGCACCGCCGAGGAAAGCCCGTACTGGTTGTAGTCGAAGCTGAGTCCGTAGGCGTAGACGTTCAGCGTCTCCACTTCGTGGAACGAGCCGCCGCCCTTGCCCTTGGTGGCGTAAAGGATGTCGAAGGTCTTCAGCGCATCGATGCCGCGCAGCAGGATGGCCACGATCACGGTGGGCATCATGAGGGGCAGCGTGATGTAGAAGAACCGCTGGAAGGCGTTGGCGCCGTCCACGCGGGCGGCCTCGTCCGGTTCGTCGGACAGCGAGGTCAGCCCGGCCAGCAGGATCAGGACCACCATGGGGGTCCACTGCCACACGTCCATGAAGATGGTGGTGCCCAGGGCGGTGTCCTGGCCGGACAGCCACGGCTGGGGCGGAATGCCCACCATGCCCAGGAGCTGGTTGACGAAGCCGATGTTGGGATCGAAGATCAGCCGCCACATCATGCCCACCGCTACGGGCGTGGCCACGAGCGGCAGCAGGATGGCCACCCGGACCCACTTTTCACCCCGGAAGGGCCGCCACAGAAGCAGCGCCACGCCCATGCCCAGCACCACTTCGAAGGCCAGGGCGACGCCGGTGAAGGAAAGGGTGCGGCCCACGGCGGGCCAGAAACGCTCGGTATCGCTGAGGACCGTGATGTAGTTCTGCAGCCCGATGAACTCCGTTGCGGCCCGCACGGATCCCTGGGAGTCGGTGAGGCTGAGGTACACGGTCCAGGCCAGCGGAAAGATGATCAGGACGCCGACGAAGATCATTGCCGGTGCCGCGAAGAGCCACTTTCGGTGCCGGTTGGCCCAGGCGGAAAAGTTCCCCCCGGCACCGGCGGGGCCACCGGGCCGGCGGGTGCGGGCGCTGCGGGGAGGGTTCAATACAGACATGGTTCACCTAAGGAGTTTGGGGGTGAAGTGGGCCGCGCCGGGACGGCCATGGGCCGTCCCGGCGGGATGTAGGTGCGCGATAGGCGCCCGGTGTCCTACTTCTTTTCGCTGTCCAGGAAGGTCTGGAAAGCAGTCTGGGCGTCGTTTGCCGCTGCGGCGGCGTCCCCGCCGGTGATGGTGGCGACAATCGGGGCGCCCACGATTTCGCGTGCCTTGCCTACGGTGACAACCTCGGGCCGGTCGTGGCCCACGCCGTTCTTGGCGCTGGCGGAGATCGCGTCGGCAAGGTCCTTCGGGTAGGTGGAGGTTCCGTCAGGGTTGGACCAGACGGAGGTGCGCGGGCCCGGGACGCCGGCCTTCTGGGCTGCCAGGGTGCGTTCCTTGCTGGTTGCCCACTGGATGAACTTCCAGGCGTTGTCCTGGTTGCTGGAGTTCTGGTTCACGCCCAGCGCCCAGGAGGGGATGTTGTACGGCTTGGAACCGGCGGGACCGGCAGGCAGCGCAGCGAATCCAACCTTGTCCGCAACCTTGGACTTGGCGGGGTCGGTGGCGTTCTTGTAGAGCGAATCTGCCTCCGTGTAGAAGGCGGCACCGCCCTGGGTGAAGATGGCCATCGCCTCCGGCCAGCTCATGTCCGTGCTGACGTTGGCGGGACCGTAGTTGCGGATCAGGCCGCCGTAGTAGGCGTAGGCCTTCTTGGCGGCGTCGGTGTTGACAGTGGCCTTGCCGCTGGAGTCCATGAAGTCGCCGCCAAAGCTGTACAGGAAGCTGGAGAACTGGGTCACCGCGGCGGACTTGCCGGTGCGGGCCACGAAGCCTGCGGTGTCAGGGGAGGACGCCTTGATGGCCTTGGCCGCCGCTTCCAGTTCCTCCATGGTCTTGGGGACCTGGAGGCCTGCGGCCTGCAGCAGGTCCTTGCGGTAGTACAGGACTTCGCGCTCGGTGATGATCGGAACACCAACCACCTTGCCGTCAACGGTGGTGGCCTTGACCGGGCCCTCCTGGTAATCCTTCCAGTCCCAGCCCGAGTCCGATGAGACGTTCTTGGTCAGGTCCGCAAGGTAAGCGTTCTTGGCAAAAGCCTTGCCTTCCTGCAGCGGGCGGTACATCATCACGTCGATCTCGTCGCTGCCTGCGTTGAGCTTGACGTTGTACTGGTCGGAGAGCTGGTCCTCGCCGAGCTGGGTCAGCTCCACCTTGAGCCCGCTGGACTTCTCGAATTCCGGAATCGCGGCCTTGATGCCCTCGGTCCACACGTGGTTGGCCAGGGTGACACGGACGGTGCCGGACTGCTTGGCCTGGTCGCTGCCGCCTCCGCCGCCGCTGCAGGCGGTCAGCCCCAGCGACATCGCTGCGGCAATTGCCGCGTACTTCACAATTGAATGCCGCTTCATTACGACTTCCTTTGCCTTCAGGCCCGCAGCTTCGCGGGCGGGTGACAGACGCCTCGTTACGTCTGTTGTGTTCAGCGAGCATAAACAAATAAGGCAGACATATACAAGACCTTGCCATGCCCCCATATGATTTATTCATGACCATCCCAAAGGCGGCGTTGTCCCCAGACCTGCATTCATCGCTGGTCGAGAACCTGGGGCTCGCCATTGCCGAGGGAACGCTGGCCCCGAATTCGATCCTGCGCTTGGATGAGCTGGAGGCGCAGCACAAGGTGTCCCGCTCCGTGATCCGGGAGGCCACCCGTGTCCTGTCGTCGATGGGCATGCTGGAATCGCGCCGCCGACTGGGAACGGTGGTTCAGCCGGAAGCCAGCTGGAACCTCTATGACCCCCAGGTGATCCGGTGGCGGCTGGCCTCGGCCAAGCGGCTGGAGCAGTTGCGGTCCCTGAATGAACTGCGCGGCGCCATTGAGCCGCAGGCCGCCCGGCTCGCGGCCGAGCGCGCTTCACTCGACCAGGCCAGCGACCTTGTTTCCATGGCAGCCCGGCTTTGGGCCGCCGGGCAGCGGGGAGACCAGGAGGATTTCCTGCGCCTGGACATCGAATTCCATGCCGCTGTCCTCAACGCCTCCGGCAACCTGATGTTTTCGCAGCTGCATAAACTCGTGGCGGAAGTGCTGGCGGGGCGGACCCAGCACGGCCTGATGCCCCATCTTCCGGACCATGAGGCACTGCAGATGCACGTGGATGTGGCCAGCGCCATCCAGCGGGGCCAGGCAGCCGCCGCGCATGCCGCCATGAGCCGAATTGTGGAGCAGTCCACCGAGGAGATGGGTGACATCTGGTCCAGCAGCCATGCTTCCGTCAACGACGGCGCGGCCAACCCCGGGTAAGCCAGGTGCCGGCAGCACCAGCGGACGCCGGAAGCGTTACGCCCGCCGGACTGCCAGCAGCTCACCCGCCAGGAAATCCAGGGCCGCCTGCCCTTCCGGCAGGCCGGCGGTGTGGTTGAGGTGGCCGTGGACCGCGCCCTGGGCGAGGAAGCAGGACACCGGAACCCCTGCGCGTTCCAGCTCAGCAGCAAACAGCTCTGTGGAGCCGCGGGCGTCGTCGTACTCGCAGGCGAGCAAGGCCGTGGGCGGCAGTCCGGCAGGGTCCGCGTAGCCGGGCATCGCATAGGACGATGCCATGCTGACGGGGCCGCCCACGTAGTTCTCGGCCGTCCGGATGCAGTCCTCCACGGTGAACCGCAGGTGCCGGGGCAGCCCGGCCATGACCCGCTGATCCAGTCCCCCGGCCGGCGGCGGGAGTTCCGCGTGCAGGAAGGGGTAGGCCAGCAGGAGCTTGGCGGGCAGCGGCTTTCCGGCGTCAATCAGGTAGAGCGCGGCGCCCACCGCCAGGTTGCCACCGGCACCGGCACCGCCCAGGCAGAGCAGGTCCGGATCCAGCCCCAGGCTTTCGGCGTTCTTCCGGGCCCAAAACCAGCCGGCCAGGGCGTCGTCGTGCGGGATGGGGAAGGACACGCCGTCGCGGGCCAGCCGGTAGTCCACGGACAGCACCGGCGTGCCCTGGTTCGCGAACACCCGCGCCAGGTAATCCGACTCCGGGCTATCCACGCTGCCGCTGACGAATCCGCCGCCGTGCAGCCACACGAGGGCGGGGCTGTCCGCGCCGGCTGGTTCCCCGTAGATCCGGATGGCCACCGGCCCGTGCCGGCCGTCGGCCGTCACGGCGCGGATGGGGACGTCCGGCCCGGGTGAGCGCAGGGCGTCCGGGTTAAGGAACTGCGGTCCTTCCGGGCTGGCCAGGTACTCAGCGAAACCGGCGGCGGCCTCCCCCTGTGGGCCGGCCGGGGTGGCGTCGGGGGAAGCCACGTCTGGTTTTGTGCGGGGTGTCATGGTGTTCCCAACTTCCGTGAGAAGTAGTCAACGGCTGTGGCCAGGATGGTATCCAGCTGGTCCTCGGCGCCGAAGAAGCAGTGGTCGCCGCCCGTGATGGTCATGACGTCATGTTCCACGCCGGCGCCAGCGAGCGCGGCGGCCAGAAGCTCGGTCTGCGAGTGCGGGACCAGTCCATCCGAATCGCCGTGGACCAGGAGGAACGGGGCGGCATCCGCCGATACGTAGATGACGGGGCTGGCCGCGGCCAGCAGTTTCGGGTCGTCCGACCCGCCCACCAGCATCTGCTCGGGCTGCAGCGACATTCCCGGCGGGACAGCGGCAGTCAAGGAAGGGGGAAAGAGCCCGTCCGGGGTGACTATTGGCGGGATGTCCACCAGCGAAGACACGCCGTAGAAGTCGACGACGGCGCTGACGCTGCTTGGGTGCCCCTGCGCACCGAGACCGCCCTCCAGGTCTTCGCGCTTGCCGGTGAGTCCCAGGAGCGCTACCAGGTGTCCGCCTGCTGATTCGCCCCAGGCGCCAAACCTGTCCGGGTCGATGTTGAGGTCCCCGGCGAACTCCCGGAGGTAGCGGACCGCGGCTTTGAGGTCGTGGAGCTGTGCCGGGAACGGTGCTTCCAGCGAGTGCCGGTAGTCTGCCGTGGCGCAGGCGATGCCTGCCTCGTTGAGCAGCCGGAACACGGAATCGGGGGCGAAGGTGGGCGGCAGTTCGCGGCGGTCGCCCAGCTGGAACGCTCCGCCGTGCACCCAGAGGACCATCGGCGTGGTCCCAAAGGCCTTGCGGGGCAGCCAGATGTCCATCTTCAGCGGCCGGAATCCGATGGCCCGGGCGTAGGTGACTTCACGGTGCACGGAGGATACGTCCGAGACCTGCCCCGCCGTGCCCGGGGCATCGAAGACAGGGAACGGCGGAACCTTCCTGCCTCCGGGACGGGAGGTGTCGGAACGGGATATGTCAGAACGCGACATGTCGGAAGGGGACAGGTCGAGTACCCCGGTAGCGTCATCCACTGTCATAGTGTGCTCCTCATCAGCGCAGGTTGTGCAGTGCCCCGGCCGGTGGCGGCAGGGAAAGTGTGGTGTCCCGGCCCGACGACGGCGGCCGGCGCGCCGGGGAGCCGCACCTCCGCGGTGGTGCCGGAGGGAATCGTGGCTGTGAGCGTCAGCACGCCGCCGTCCATTGCTCCTTCCGCCGCAGTCCAGGCCACCTGGATCAGGCCCCGTGGCCCCATGTGTGAGGTGGAGGCGGATGCCAGGCCGGCGCCGGGGCGGGGCTCAATGATGATGCGCTCCCAGCCTGCGCTTCCGGGCGCCTGCCGCAGGCCGGCGGTGTAGCGGTGCAGGAAGGAGACCACGGCACCCTTGCTGTAGTGGTTGAGCGACTGGTGCGGCGTGCCGTTGGCATCGATGCCGTTCCACAACTCCCACACGGTGGTGGCGCCGCGGTCCACCATGGTCAGCCAGGACGGTTCCGAGTCCTGCATCAGGAGTTCATAGGCCAGGTCCAGTTGTCCGTTGTCCGCCAGGACCGGGAGCAGGTAGGGCGTGGCCAGGAAGCCGGTGCCCAGGTGGGTGCCGGCGTTCCGGATCAGGGCGGCCAGCTGCGAGGTGACCGTGGGGCGGTGTTCGGGGCTGACAAGGTCGAAGGCCAGGGCGCGGACGCAGTTGGCCTGCGTGGCTTGGATTACGCTGCCCGAAAAATCAAGGTATTCCGTCTCCCACGCGTCCCGGATCAGGTGTGAAAGTTCCGCGAGCTCGGCGGCCTCTGTATCCAGGCCCAGGACAGCAGCGATTCGTGCCATCACGTCCGTGGTGTGCCGGTAGTAGGCCGTGGCCACGATCCCGTGGTCGGCGCTGCGGGCGGCGAACAGGTCAGGTTCGGGGCCGTCCGGTTCCATCCATTCACCAAAGTGGAAGCCGGTGTCCCACAGGTACCGCTCGTGCGGCGCGGGCGCTGCGCTTGCGGCGGCGCGCGCGGCGTGCCGCTCCGTTTCGGCGGTAGCCTGCACAAAGTGAAGCCACCGCTGCATGGCCTCCCAGTTTTCGGCGAGGATCCTGGCGTCCCCTGACGCCAGGTAGACCTCCCAGGGCACCATCACCACCGCATCGCCCCAGCCGGCGGACCCGTTGGTGAAGCCCATGAACTCCGCCGAGGTGGCCGCGGGCCCGGGGGACGGCGAGATGTTGGTGATGACGCCGTTGTCCCATTGGTCTGCACGGACGTCGCGCAGCCACTTGCGGGAGAAGCCTGTGACGTCGAAAAGGTATGCGGCAGTGGGGACAAACAGCTGCCAGTCCCCGGTCCAGCCGGCTTTCTCGCGCTGCGGGCAGTCGGTGGGGACCTCGCAGGAGTTACCCAGGAAGCTCCATTCCACGATGTCATGCAGTGCGTTCAGGCGCGCATCGCTGCAGCTGAAGGTGCCAGTACGTTCCAGGTCCGTCCGCACCAGGCAGCCGGTGATGTCTCCCGGCTGGAGGCCCGCGGCGAGGCCCTGGACCGAGACGTACCGGAAGCCGTGGGTGGTGTGCCGGGGTTCGAAGACTTCCCCGGGGGCACCCGAGGCGGTGACGGTGTCCACCTGGCCTGCGTCCCGGAAGGCTCCCGGCGCCCGGAAGTCGAGGGGGCGCAGATGGTCCCGGTTGACGTCACCGTCCGCTCCGAGCGCTTCGCCGTATTCCAGGGTGACGGTTTCGCCCGGTGCGCCGAGCCGGGTGAGCCGGACCCAGCCGTGGATGTTCTGGCCAAAGTCCACCACCTGGCTGCCGTTGGCCAGCCGCGTGATGGACGCCGGAACAAGTTCCTGCGCCACCCGGGTGGGCGGCGCAAGGGGTCCGGCCAGTGCGGTGAAACTGCCGGGACGGACGACTGCGGAACACGGCCGGGGTGCGCGGGCAACCGGGGCGCCGTTGCCCGCCTTAGGTGCGCTGCCGCCGTCGGCCTTCCTGAAGTCCACGCCCTGGCCCGCCATAAGGTCGGCACGGAGGATCTCCGTGGCGGACACCAGCCACGAGCTGTCGGTGCCGATGACCTGCCTGCCGGCCCGTGACTCCAGTTCGAGCTGCGCCAGGAAGGCCGTGTGCGTTCCGTACATGTCGGCGTCGCGCGTGTATCCGAACGTGCCGCGGTACCAGCCGTCGGTGAGGACGGCTCGCACGGTGTTGCTGCCTTCACGGATCAGGGCGGTGACGTCGTGGGCCTGGACCTGGAGCGTGGTGTTGTAGCTGGTGGAGCCTGGGGTGAGTTGCTGGTCGCCCACGCGGTGGCCGTTGATGAATAGCTCATAGATGCCGTGCGCGGTGGCGTAGGCGCGGGCCTTGTGCGGGGCCGCCGGCAGGAAGAAGGTTTTGGTGAGGGCATAGCCGGGCCGGTCTTCTGGCGCCGGAACTTGGGGCTCGTCTGGCCCGATCCACTGCGCCGTCCAGTCCTCGGCATGCATCAGCCCCAGCTCCACCGGCATCGGACGGGACCAGCCGCTCGGTGTTTCGGTGCCTTTTTCGTCCCTGTCCCAGGTGCGGACGCGCCACTCGAACCGGTCCCGCGAGCGCAGCGCCGGCCCGCCGTACGGGATGCCGCTGCAGGCGGCCGACTCGACCTTCCCCGTGTCCCAGCCGTTGCTTGCGGTGATGCGGTATGCCGCCTGGCCTGTGGTTCCGGCGGGCGGCGTCCAGCTGAGGCTGGGCTCCCGGATGGTCAGGCCCATCGCTTCCAACAGGTGCTCGGCCCGAAGCCGGGTGGGGGCGGTCATGCGGCAGGGCTCCTGGGGTGCGGGTGCTGGGAGTTCCAGCTTGGTTGGCGTGCTCCTATCCCCCACACAGCATTTTCATTGGTCGAAATAGTATTGTGGGGCAGCTCACCAATGCATCAGCGCTAGGAACCACCGCCATGACTGTCATTCCGGACCCGGACACCCCGCCTGCCCGCGGAAAGCGGCCCAAACAGGGCGAACCCGTCATCGACCGCGCGCTGAGCCTGCTCGCCGTCTTCTCCGACCGGCGGCGGGCACTGACGCTCTCGGAACTCGCCCGGTATGCGGACATGCCCGCGCCCACCGCACTGCGGCTGATCGCTCGGCTGGTGGCATGGGGTGCGCTTGAAAGACTCGACGACGGCCGGTATGTCGTGGGGGTCAGGCTGTGGGAAGTGGCGTCGCTGTCGCCCCGCGGTCACGGGGTGCGGGAAATTGCCCTTCCCTACCTGGAAGACCTGTTCGAAGTCACCCGGCACCACGTGCTGCTGGCGGTGCGGGACAACGAGCAGGCGGTGCTGATCGAGCGGCTGTCCGCGAAGGATGCCACGGAGGTGGCGTACCGCGTGGGTGGCCGGGCGCCCCTGCGGTCCACGGCGATCGGGCTGGTGCTGCTGGCGGGCGCGGACCAGCAGTTCCAGGAGACCATCCTGAAGCGGCCGCCGGAAAACGAGCCCGGAGTGCCGGAGTTGCCGGAGGGCCAGCTGCGCAGGACCCTTTCGGATGTGCGGCGCACCGGGATTGCGATGATCCGCCGTACCGTCCCGTCCCGGACCGTCTCCGTGGCGTCCCCCATCTTCGACGCCCAGGGCTCCGTGGTGGCGTCACTGTCCATCGTGGTCCCGGACGGGTCCACTCCCCCGAACGTACTGGCCCCCGCTGTCCGCGCGGCCGCCCGCGCCGTCTCCAGGAACCTGGGGCACCAGGCTGCCGTCAGCGCCGGCACCCGGACGCACTCGCAGGGGTAGCGGCCCTACGCGGCCGAGGCCGGGGTCGCGGGGCAACGTCACACAGGTGGCTCACAGAATCCGCCTACCGGATGCATAGTGCGGTGGCTTCTGATGGGTTCATGACCACTTCGCACAACCGCAATGAGCTCCCCGAAAACGCGCACCAGCCGCACCCGGATCACGACCGCGGCCTTGATCGACCTGTCGACGCTGATGAGCCGCCGCTCCCTCGGCATGTTCCTCGGTGCCGGCGGCGCCGCCGTCGCACTCGCTGCCTGCAGCCCCAACGGATCAACCACGGCTGCGCCGTCAGCCACGGACGCAACCGCCACGGCGGCTTCCACCGAATCCGCATCGGCTTCGGCTACGGCATCGTCCTCCGCCACGTCGACACCCACCATTACCCGGGCCATTGCCGAGTGCGGCGTGGAGATTCCCCAGGAAACCGCCGGACCGTACCCGGGCGACGGCTCCAACGGACCCAACGTCCTGGAAGCCTCCGGCGTGGTGCGGCAGGACATCACCTCCAGCTTCGGCACCGCGTCCGCTAAAGCGGTGGGCGTCCCGTTGACCTTCACCCTCACCCTGCTGGACAACGCCAACGGCTGCACACCGCTGGCGGGCGCGGCGGTCTACGCCTGGCATTGCGACCGCGACGGCAAGTACTCGATGTACGACTCGAGCCTGAAAAACGAAAACTACCTGCGCGGCGTCCAGGAGGCAGACGCCAACGGCCAGGTCACCTTCACGTCCATCTTCCCGGGTGCCTACGCCGGACGGTGGCCGCACATCCACTTCGAAGTGTTCGAATCCATGAACAACGCCACCGCCGCCGGCCAGGTGCTCACCGTCTCGCAGATTGCCCTGACCAAAGCGGCCTGTGACGACGTCTACGCAACTCCTGGTTACGAAAAGAGCATCACCAACATGACCCGGACCACGCTGCAGTCAGACAACGTGTTCGGCGACGACGGCGGCATCTACCAGCTGGCCACCATGACCGGATCCGCGGCGACGGTCTATGCGGCGGCGTCTAACGTGACCATCTAGGCGTACTCGCCCTTGATCACGAAGTACGAGCCGCGGATGGTGCCCGCCAGCTTCGACTTTTGGCGGGCGAACTTGAAGCTGGACGCCAGCTCTTCCGGAACGTCCATGCCGTCCGAGAGCTTGAATCCGACCGCCCGCTTGCCCCCTTCCTCAATGCCGTACATGACGTTGATGGACAGCCCTGACTCGTAGAACACGTAGGCCATTCGCAGCCCGTCCACTTCGAAGGAGGACACCTCAAGGGGTTTGGAGGCAATCACCAGGTTGCGCTCGGCGGACAGGATGTTGTTCACATAGTCCAGCACTTCCGGCGCTTCCCCGGCAGGGACCACCGTGAAGTCGTGGTCGTATTTATTCTTGTAGTAGCGGGCCTCGTTGGCGCGGAGCCCGGCCAACGCCTCCGCTACCGGTGACGATTCCAGACCGGCGGTGGACACGTTCTTGAAATCCACGGTGTACGGCATGAGTCCTCCCTGGGAATGATCTTTTGCCACATCGTTGCAGATCAGCGCCTCCGCTGCACCTCATCGAAGGACGCGGATGCTGTTCCCGTCGATTTCCACGCCAGTGATCCTGACCCTTTCGTTGGGTGTGTCGTTCGGCCCGTGAAAGACCAGATAGTCACGCCCGCCGGATGTGCGGAGGACCATTCCATGCCCGCCATTGCTGGACCACACAGGGTCCGCCTGCTGGATCCAGGGCCCCTTGATGGTTCCGCTTTTCGACTCGGCGATGCCCATTGCATACCCGGCCTCGCCGTGGCTTGACCACAGCATCAGCAAAGACCCTTCCGGCGAACGGACAACAAACGGTCCATCGGTGAACAGGGGATCTGCGGCAAGGTTCAGGTCCTTTGGGGGTTCCACCCCCTCCGGGAACCGCAGCGGCCGGGTCCAGGCCGCCGCGGATGCCTTGAACAGGAGAGCAGGCTCACCGACTGCCGTGCGCAGGTCCGGCGCCAGGCGGACGGCACGCATCTCGCCGTCAGTGATCCCTGGTGCATCAGCGGTTCCCTCCGTCCCCCGGCTGTAGACGAGCCAGCGGGTGGAATCCTCGTCGATATACAGCGTCCCGTCGAGGCACGGTTCGGCCGCCGGCGTCACGGCTCCGTCACTCCAGGGCTGGTAGGGGCCCGTGGCCAGATCCGAGGCAAGAACCGCGACGCCCCGGGGGCGGTTGCCCGTTGACGTCGCAAAGGTGCCGAACATGAAGAACCGTCCGTCAAGGGCGTACACCTCCGGAGCCCAGAACTGCGCGTCCGCCCAAAAATCCGCTGGCGGCCGGAAGGCCGCAAAGGGGCCTTCCCAGTGTTCAAGGTCATTGCTGGTATAGCAGTCAAAGCCGGTGGCGGGGCCACTCCACACGTTCCTGTCGCTGGTTCCGAACAGGACAAACTCCCCCGGAACCGGTTCCAGGATGAAAGGGTCCCGCATCCGGATTTGATCGAGGCGCAGGAGCCGAACCGTCTCCTGTCTGCCCATCAGCGGCTTGCCTCGTAATCGGGCATGGGGGCAACGCGCCCTTCGAAAGAGTGGGTGCCGCCCTCAACGGTGCGCTGCGCACCGTCGGGAAGGACGACGTCGGCCGCCACCCCGTCAGGGACGGTCGCCTCGAGGCGGAACGCACCGCCGTCGAGCGTCCATTCAACCCGGACCTCACCGTGCGGAGTCTTCAGGGAGGTCCTGGCCCAGTCGATTCCTTGGCCCGGCTGCGGGGCGATGAGGACGCGCGCGTAGCCCGGTTCCAGCGGTCGGATGCCGCCGATGGCTTTGTGCATCCAGTCGGCAACGGCGCCCAGGGCGTAGTGGTTGAAGCTGGTCATTTCGCCGGGGTTGATGGTGCCGTCGGGGAGCATGGAGTCCCAGCGTTCCCAGACCGTGGTGGCTCCCATCGTCACGGGGTACAGCCAGGACGGGCAGCCCTTCTCCAGCAGCAGCCGGTAGGCCTCGTCCATGTGGCCGGTGTCCGTCAGCGCGTGCGTGATGAACGGGGTGCCCGCGAATCCGGTGGACACGCGGTAGCCGTTGTCCCGGACCAGCTCGGCCAGGCGGGTCCCGGCGAACTCCCGCAGCTCCGGGGTGGCCAGGATGTCGAAGGCGATAGCCAGCGCGTAGACCGTGGTGCAGTCGCTGCGGATGGTGCCGTCGGCAGCGACGTAGTTCTCGGCGAAGGCGGTACGCACCCGGGCGGCGAGCGCCTCGAAGTGGGCCTCGTCGTCGTGCCTGCCCAGCAGCCCGGCAGCCTGGGCGGTTAGGCGCGCGGTGCGGTACATGCAGGCGGTGGCCACCACGCCGGTGTCTGCCTTGGCCGCCCATGGCTGGTCCGGCGCGGCGTCGGGGTCCAGCCAGTCGCCGAACTGGAAGCCGGAGTCCCACAGGCCGGTGGGCGAGAGCAGCCCCTCCACCCGGCGGGTGTGCGAGGCCATCGACTCGTACTGGTTCCGCAGCACGCTGAGGTCCCCGTAGGCCTCCCAGAGTGCCCATGGCACCCACACGGAGGCTTCACTCCACAGGGCGGACGATTCCGGAGCCGGGAATTCGGGCGGCTGCGGGCAGAATTTCAGGGCATCGGGCACGGTGATGGGCACCAGACCGTTCGCGGCCTTCTGCTCGGCGGCCAGGTCCAGCAGCCAGTCCTGCAGGAACCCTTTGACGTCGTACAGGTAGGCAGCAGTGGGGGCGAAGACCGCGATGTCGCCGGTCCAGCCCAGCCGCTCGTCGCGCTGCGGGCAGTCGGTGGGCAGGTCCAGGAAGTTCCCGCGGAGGCCCCAGACGATGTTGCGGTGCAGCTGGTTGACGAGTTCGTTGGAACATTCGAAGGTGCCGGTGCGCTCGAGGTCGGAGTGGACCACCACGGCTTCCAAGTCACCATCGGTGAGGTCGCCCGGCCAGCCGGTGATCTCGGCGTAGCGGAAGCCGTGGAAGGTCTTGGTGGGTTCAAAGTCGTCTTTCCCGCCGGAGAGGATGAACGTGTCCGTGGCTTTGGCTGACCGCAGGGGCCGGACGCCGAGTTCGCCGTTTTCCAGGACCTCGGCGTGCCGCACGGTAATGGCCTGCCCGGCCTCGCCCCGCACCGTGAAGCGGAGCCAGCCCACCAGGTTCTGGCCGAAGTCCACCAGCGTCCGGCCGGTGGGTGAGGTGCGGATTTCCACGGGATGCACGACGCCGGCACGCACCACGGGCGGGCCCACCGGCTCAGCCAGCCGGCCGCCGTCGAACGCCAGCCCACGCACACCCGTCCAGTCAGCACCGGGTACAAAGCCGGGCTCCGCCCAGCCCTTTTGCAGGCGGCGGGCGTCGATGGTCTGGCCGTCGTAGAGGTCGTTGAAGGTGGTGGCGGAGGGGCCTGCCTGCCAGGAGGTGTCAGAGGCGACCGACTGGACGTGTCCGTCGTCGAACTCGATGTCCAGCTGGCCGAGGAACCCCAGCTCACTGCCGTACAGGTTGGACATCCCGTGCCAGGCCAGCCGTCCGCGGTACCAGCCGTTGCCCAGTTCCACCCCCAGCACGCTGGTTGGCGCCAGCAGGGAGGTGACGTCGTAGCTGCGGTAGCGCAGCCGCCATTCGTAGGAACTCCAGCCGGGGCCCAGGACGTCTGGCCCCACCGGAGTGCCGTTGATGGATGCCTCGTAGACGCCGAGGGCGGTGGCCCGGAGTGTCCCCTTCACCACGCCGCCGTGGCCCTCGTCGAGCGTAAATTCCTTGCGGAGCAGGGGGGCGCCGTCAAAGTCCTGTTGGGGCGTGATCATGGCGGCGTGCCAGGGCGTGGAGGTCATGGAAGGAGGGTTCCGTTCTGGTGGAAGCTGGTCAAAAGCAGGTGGAAGAAGTGCCGGTCAGGCGTAGTGGCAGGCCACATCCGCCGCACCCACACGCCGCAGGGCCGGCCGTTCGGTGGCGCACAGGTCAGTGGCCAGGGGGCAGCGGAGCCGGAAGGGGCATCCGCCGGGCCCGGGGACCGCGGCCGCCCCGGTGCGGACGCCAAGCGATTCGCGGGCTTCGCGGCGTTCGGCCTGTTCCGCCGGCCGGGGCACCGGGGACGCTGCCACGAGGGCCTGGGTGAAGGGGTGCCTGGGGTTCCCGGTGACGGCCGCGGCAGGTCCGCTTTCCATGACCTGCCCGCGGTAGAGCACCACCACGCGCTGGGCCAGGAACTGGACCACGGCGATGTCATGGGCGATGAACAGGTAGCTCAGGCCCCGCTCGTCGCGGAGGTCGGCCAGGAGGTTGAGCACCTGCGCCTGGGTGGAGAGGTCAAGGGCGCTGACGGCTTCGTCGCAGACCACCAGTTGGGGATCGCAGATGAGGGCACGCGCCACTGAAATGCGCTGGCGCTGGCCGCCGGAGAACTGGCTGGGGTAGCGGTCCACGGCGTCCCGCGGCAGGCCCACGCGTTCGAGCATGTCCCCGGCCTTGGCGCGTGCCTCTGCCGCTGAAACCCCTCGCAGGCGCAGCGGTTCGGCCAGGGACGTGCCGATGGTGTTCCGCGGGTTCAGCGATGAGTTGGGGTCCTGGAAGACGGCACGCAGTTCCCCGCCCAGGGCCCGGCGCTCCTTGGCGCTGGCGGAGGTGATGTCCTTGCCCTGGTAGGTGATGGTGCCGCCGGAGACCTTTTGCAGGCCCAGGATTGCCTTGCCAATGGTGGACTTTCCGGATCCGGACTCCCCCACCAGTCCCACAGTCTCCCCGGGTGCGATGCTGAAGCTGACATGGTCGACGGCGGCCGGTGCGGCGGCTGCCTTCCGGCCCCGTCCAAAGCGGACCACCAGGTCCTTGATCTCAAGCATGGGGGTGGCGGCGGAGGAAGCCGCGGAATCTTGGCGCTCGGTCACTGCGGTGCTCATGCCGGGTCCTTTTCAACGATCGGGTTTTGCTTGGGGGTGACCTCCAAAACGCGGGAGGCGGGCACGTCCGTGGCCAGCCAGTCCATGCCTTCGACGGCCAGCTGGTCCGCTTTGACACACCGCACCAGCCCTTCGCCGGCGCCGGAGCGCAGCAGCTGCACGGGTTCCATGCAGGCTGAGCCGGCGAACTGGCAGCGGGCCGCGAACCGGCAGCCGGTGGGCCAGTCCTTGGGCTGCGGCACCTGTCCGCTGATGGTGGCGAGACGTTCCGGCATGTCGTCTGCGTGGTTGGCGTGCGGGTCTGCGGCCAGGAGCGCCAGGGTGTAAGGGTGGCGGGGGTGGTCCAGGACGGCCTGGGTTGTGCCGTTCTCCACCACCTGGCCGGCGTACATGACGGCCACCTGGTCGCAGATGTCCGCCACCACACCAAGGTCGTGGGTCACCATCACCACGGACATGCCTGTGTCCTTCACCAGGGTCCGGAGCAGGGACAGGATTTCGGCCTGCACCGTGACGTCCAGGGCCGTGGTGGGCTCGTCCGCCACCAGCAGCTTCGGCTGCCCGGCCAGTGCCAGGGCAATCGCCACGCGCTGGGCCATGCCGCCGCTGATCTGGTGCGGATAGGTCTTCAGGATCCGCGCCGCGTCCACGATGCCCACCTTTTCCAGCAGGGTCTGCGCCTCCTGGCGGGCCTCGGTCCTGCCCATGCCGCGGAGCCGGCGGATGGTCGCGGTGAGCTGGTACCCCACGGTGAACATCGGGTCCAGGGCGCGCATGGGTTCCTGGCTGATCAGCGCGATCTCCCGGCCGCGCACTGCTTCCATGTCCCTCTCCGCCACCGCTGCCAGGTTTCTTCCGTTCCAGAGGATCTGGCCGCCGGTGACACTTACGCCCGAGGGCAGCAGGCCCAACAAGGACAGCGCGGTCATGGTCTTGCCACAGCCGGACTCCCCCACCAAACCCAGGACGGTGCCGGGCTGGACGTCGAACGAGACATCGGTGACCAGGCGGACGCCGGTGCCTGTACCTGCACTGTCGACGCCGACGGACAGGTTACGGACGCTGAGCGTCTCCTTATCGGCAGAGGCGCCGTCCAATGCGGCCAAGTCCTCCGATCCGGGCGCCTCCGCCGCGATGGCGGCGACGGCCTTGGCGCGCTGCCGGCGTGCCGCGGCGGAGGGCAGGTGCGGTGCGGCCGCGTTGGGGGCCTTGCCCAGGGCATTGCCGATGGCATTGGCGGAGAGGACGGTGAGCGCCAGCACGGCACCGGTGGGCACCATCATCCAGGGGGCGTCATAGACGTGCTGTGAGGCGCCCTGGATCATGCCGCCCCAGCTGGGCTGCGGGATGGGCGGGCCGAAGCCGATGAACGCGAGGCCGGCCTGGATGAGCATGCCCACAGCGAAGATCAGCGCGGACTGGACCACGATGGTGTTCGCCAGGCCGGGCAGGACGTGCCGGAGGCTGATCCGCAGTGGGTTGACGCCGTCCACCTTGGCCGCATCCACGTAGAGCTGGGACTGCAGGGACTTGGCCTGGCCCAGGATCACGCGGTAGATGCCGGCGGACATCAGGATGCCCAGGATGGCCATAACCACGGGGATGTTGGTTCCCACCGCGCCGATGACGGCCAGGATGATCACGGTTCCCGGCAGGGACATCATGATCTCGGTAACCCTGCTGATCACGGCCTCCACGCGTTCGCCGGTGCCGGCAGCAAGCATGGCCAGGATGGTGCCGAGCCCGACGCCGACAATCACCGTGAGCATGGACGTCCCCAGGGTGCCGGCTGCGGCGGCGAAGATCCGGCTGAGGATGTCGCGGCCCAGTTCGTCCGTTCCCAGCCAGTGGGCGGCGATGGGGCCGGAGAGGACTGAGGTGAAATCCTGGTCCTCTGTCTTGAAGGGCAGCCACAGCGGCGCTGTCAGCGACGCGGTGACAAGCGCCGCAAGCCAGGCCAGGCCGGCCACGGCGCCCGGCGAAGTGAACAGCCCGTGCCGGGATACCTTGGTGATGGCCGCCCTGCCGGCGTTGCGCGCGGGGGCTGCTGCCGGCGTCGTACTTCCTGCCTGGTCCGCGTCCGCGGGGGCCGGGGTAACTGTTGGGATCATGAGGCACGCAACTTCGGGTCGAGGAACTTGGTGGCCAGCTCCAGCACCAGGTTGACGGCAACCACCACCACGGTGGCGATCACCACCACGCCCTGGACGGCGGGGGCATCATGGGTGCTGACGGAGGTCTGGACGGCCTGGCCCAGGCCGGGCATGGCGAACAGCTGCTCGGCGATGACGGAGCCGCCGAACAGGCCGATGAACTGCAGGGCGATGCCGGCCACGATGGGCAGGCTGGCGTAGCGCAGGGCATGGACGTAGAGGATCTTCCAGGTGGGGGTGGCCGTGGCGCGCAGCGTGCGGATGTGTTCCTGCTGCAGCGCCTCGAGCATGGACGCCCGGGTCTGGCGGGCTATGAAGGCAGCGCCGCCCACGGCGAGGGTGATCACCGGCAGCGCCAGGGACAGGGCCCAGTCCTGCGGTGAGGCCTCGAACGGCACGTAGCCGGTGGCCGGGAAGATGGAGGACTGGACGGCGAACAGGTACACGAAGAGGACGCCCACCCAGAACGCCGGCAGGGCGACCAGGAGTCCAACGAAGCCGCCGATCACCTGGTCCAGGAGGCCGCCGCGGACCGCTGCGGTGACGCCCAGGGCGATGCCCAGGACCGCGCTGAGGACGGTGGCGCCGGCGGCAAGCGAGGCTGTGACGGGGAGGCGGCCGGCGAGGTCGGCGCTGACGGAGCGGCCATCGATGAGCGAGACGCCCAGGTCGCCCTGGACGGCGGAACCAAGCCACGTGAAGAACTGTGTGAACAGCGGATCGTTCCAGCCCATCCTCTGGTTGACCTCGTCGATGGCTTCCTGGGAGGCGCCTGCGCCGAGGGAGACGGCTCCCGGGCTGCCGGGCATTGCGTGCACCAGCAGGAATGCCAGCACCGCAACCACCAGCACGGTGGCCAGCGCCATCAGCAGGCGCTTAGTGATGAATAGTGCCATGGTGACCTCCATCGGTCAGGCCCTGCCCGGCCGGGCCCTCCTGTTTGGGGAGGGCCCGGCGGGAAGGTGCGGGTATTAGCTGGCCGGCGTGTAGGACGAGAGGAGCGGGTAGGCGTTGGTGCCGGCGAACTTCACCTGGGCCACCTTCTTGGTGTTGTAGCCCTGGTTGGTCAGCGCCTCATACAGCGGGATCATCCAGCCTGACTCCACCAGGCGGGTGTTCAGCTTGGTGGCGGCTGCCTTGACGGCGGCGTCGTCTTTGGCCGCGGCCAGCTCGCCGGTAGCGGCGCTGAGCTTGTCATCGGTGGCCTTTTGCACGTTGGTGAAGCCGTTCAGGATGGCTCCGTACATCACGCCGACGGGGTTGTCCCAGTTCAGGGGAGCGTAGCCAAGGGGTGTGGTGGCGACGGCGGCGAACGCTTCGTCGGTGGAGGCTGCCATCTTGACTTTCATGGTGATGCCGACGGCGGCGAGGTCCTTCTGGACGGCCTGCAGGTCCGTCTGGGTCTGCGCGCTTGCGATGATGGTGAACTCGAAGCCGTTGGGGTATCCGGCCTCGGCCAGCAGGCTCTTGGCCTTGTCCGGGTTGTACGCGAATGTGGTTTCCAGGTCCTTGGTGAAGCCGGCCGAATCCTTGGGCAGGGCGTTCCATGCAGGGATGTCGCCCTTGTGCAGGGCATCCACCAGGGCCTGGCGGTTGATGGCGTACTGAATGGCCTGGCGGACCTTCTCCTGGGCGAACGCCGGTGCGGTCTTGCCGATCTTGTCGAAGGAGATCATGGTGTTCACAGTGCCGCCGATCTGGGAAACGCCAACGCCCTTGGACTTGGCGAAGTCCACCGTGGAGGACGTCAGCATGGCAACGTCGGCCTGGCCGGAGACCAGGGCGTTGGCGCGGGCCTGCGGGTCCTGGACCACGCTGAAGACCACCTTCTTGTAGGCGTACTTGGAGGCGTCCGCGCTCTTGTCGTTCTTCACCAGGACGTACTTGTTGCCCTTCACGGTGGAGGGGTCAAGGGTGTACGGTCCCGAGCCGTCAGGGGTTGCAGCGAGGCTGGAGGTGTCGGTGACGCCGTTCCTGCCCACGATCATGCCGGTGGTGGAGGCCAGGTTTTTCTCGAATCCGGGCTGCGGCTTGGCGAAGGTCAGGGCCACCTGGGTGGGGCTGACCACGTCCACGGAGGTGATTTCCTGGGCGCCGCCCTTCGCGACGGCGGAGTAGGCGCTCAGCGCGGGATCGGAGCGGCGGTCCAGGTTGGCCTTGACCAGGGCGGCATCCAGTTTGGAGCCGTCGGTGAACGTGACGTCGTCCTTGAGGTTCAGCGTCAGGACGGTGTTGTCCGCGTTGTAGCTGAAGTCCTTGGCCAGGCCCGGACCTGCGGAACCATCCGGCTGAAGGGTCATCAGGCTGTCGTAGAGGCCTTCGAAGAACTGGCGCTGGGCTGCGGAGACGCGCAGCGGGTCGAACCCGAAGGAGGCTGAGTCGCTGTCGATGGCCAGGGTGAGGCTGCTGGTATCAGCCTTTGCGGCGGCCTGGCTGGACCCGCCGCCGCAGGCGGCCAGGGAACCCATCAGCAGGGCACCGGCCAGAACGGCGGAGCTCGCACGGGCGGTGGAGTTCGGAAGTTTCATGTAGTGCGCCTTTGCATTCTGATGTGATGACGGAGGAACGGTTGTGGGGGCTGGCTGCTCGCCGGCTCCCTTCAAGAATCAGCCGGGACCACAGGCGCCAAACATGACAATGTCATTGATTGAAAAGGTATTGTGGCGGCGGTCACGCCGGGCGGAAGGATGGATGGAAGGCAACGAAGCCTCGGACGCCTGCACGCGTCCATCACGAAAGGAACCCCATGACCAACCCGTTCCCCCGCGACTTCCTTTGGGGCGTGGCCACCGCCGGCCACCAGGTGGAAGGCAACAACGTCAACAGCGATACCTGGTTCCTGGAGCACCTTCCCGGAACGATCTTCGCGGAGCCGTCCGGGGACGCCGTGGACCACTACCACCGCTACCGCGAGGACATCGCACTGATCGCCGGCCTCGGTTTTAACAGCTACCGGTTCTCCGTTGAATGGGCCCGGATCGAACCGGAGGAAGGCCAGTTCTCGGTGGCTGCGCTGGACCACTACAAGCGGGTGCTGGAAGCCTGCCACGAACATGGACTCACCCCGGTGGTCACGTTCCACCACTTCACGTCACCGCTGTGGCTCCTCCGGATCGGCGGCTGGGAGGGCAGCCGGACGCCCGAACTCTTCGCACGCTACTGCGACCGGGTCATGGCCCACCTGGGTGACCTGATCGGCGTCGCCTGCACCCTGAACGAGCCGAACCTCCCTTGGCTGCTGGAGTCATTCGGCATCGGCGGGGAAGCCCCGGAGAACCGCGGTTCGGTGCCCATCTGGGCGGCCGCCGCCCAGCGCCTGGGCGTGGATGCCAGCACTGTTGCCCCGTTCCAGTTCTGCTCCACGGAGGCGGGGTTCCAGGTCAAGGTGGCGGCGCACCGGGCCGCCACCAAGGCCATCAAAGCCCATCGCCCGGACCTCCAGGTGGGGTGGACCCTCGCAAACTCCGATATCCAGGCGCTGCCCGGTGGCGAAGGGATTGCAGACCGGGTGCGCCGGGACGTCAACGAACGCTTCCTCAAAGCCTCCCGGGGTGACGACTTCGTGGGCATCCAGACTTACGGGCGCACCGTGTACGGCCCCGATGGCCATGCCCCCGCACCGGAGGGCGTGCCCACCAACCAGATGGGCGAGGAAATCTATCCCCAGGCGCTGGAGGCCACCATCCGCGAGGCCCACAGGATCGCCGGCATCCCGGTGATCGTCACCGAGAACGGCCTGGCCACCGAGGATGACACGCAGCGGGTGGCGTACCTGCAGACGGCCGTCGACGGGGTTGCTTCCTGCCTTGCGGACGGCATCGATGTCCGCGGGTACATCGCCTGGACCGCGTTCGACAACTTCGAGTGGATCTTCGGCTACGGGCCCAAGTTTGGCCTGATCGCCGTGGACCGCTCCACGCAGGAGCGGACTCCCAAGGAGAGCGCGCGCTGGCTGGGGAACCTGGCCAGGGAGCACGCCGGGGCCGGGGCACCGCAACCCGCTTAAGCGTGGTTCATAGTGGCCCGGACTTCCCTGTGAAGTCCGGGCCATTCCTCTGCCGCAGGCCTTTTGCCCTTGTCTACGGCCGCCGGGCGTGCAGGTGCAGCTTCGCAAAGAAGTCCGCAACAACCAACCGGCTGTCCACACCCGTATAAATCCGGCGGGACGGCCTCGCGGACGTTTCGGTGAACACCGAGGTGACGTCATCCAGCCCGGTGACCACCAGGGGTGCACTGTCTCCAAGGCACCACACCGGCCCGAATTTCACGAAGTCCGGCACCTCAAGACTGTTGAAGTGCTCCCACAGCCACTCGCCGGCCGGGCCGGCAACCCTGAAGGCATGATCGAGTTCCGCGACGGACGCCACCATCTGCCGGTACGTTTCGGCGGGGAACTGCCAGACTGCGAGCTCCTGGTTCGCCAGCACGAAGTCCGCAGCGGCGGGGTCCGTGAAGTAGTTGTACTCGTCGTCGTTCCGGGCGGCTCCGCCTACCCAGGCAAGCGTCAGCAACCGGGCGATGCCCGGCTCCAGCAGGAGCGCGTCCGCAACATTGGTGAGCGGACCGGCGCACACCAGAATCAAGGGCAGGTCATCCGCCGTCATTGCGGTTTCAATGATCGCGCTCGCCGCAGCGGAGCTCCGTGGCTGTCCGGTAAAAGGGCTGTCCGGTCCGGGATGCACCGCCGCCGGTTCGGGGCGCTCGAGCACCCGGAGCAGTTCCCCGGCCAGGCAGGCGCCCCGCTGGGATCTGCCCTCCGGCACCCCGAACATCGGATTCGTCAGGGAACTTGTGACGGCTGCGATCCTGTTTGCCGGGGACAGGGCATGGTGGGCCAGTCCAAGCAGGCCGTCGGGGTCACCGGCCCAGTCGTTGTCGACAATCACGCGGCACCGGGGTTCAATCCGAATCATGTCCATCCTGCAAGCCTTGCAGCGCAGGCAGCATCACACGACGACACTTTCCATTCACCGAAAGGTGGAAGGTCCGTCCTAATCTGCGGCAGGCTCGCGGATGACCAGTACCGGGCAGTGCGCATGGTGGATGGTCTGGTGGGATACAGAGCCGAGCAGCATGCCGGTAAATCCGCCATGGCCCCGGGAGCCGACGACAACCAGGTCGGCATCGCGGGAGGCGTCAATGAGTGCCGCTGCCGGGTTGCCTTCCACGACCCGTCCTGTGATCGTCACGCCCTGGTCCTTGATGCGCTCAAGCTCCGCCTCCAGGATCGCTTGGGCGTCCTTCTGGAAGATCTCGTAGTCCCAGGCGGTGCCCAGGGCATCGCTGACATAAGGAAAGCTCCAGGCGGTCAACGCCTGGACCTCACCCTTGCGCAGCCTGGACTCCTCGATGGCCCAGTCCATTGCCGACCGGGACTGGTCGGAACCGTCCACGCCCACCACGATCCTGAAGCTTCCGTTACCGGCCACGGCTTCCCTTTTCCTGTTGCGGTAGTGCCGGCGGGACTAGGCCTGACCCGCTGATGCACCGTGTGCCGGAACGGCCACCGTGGAGTGCTCAGGTTTGGCGGACTGGTGGGGATTCCCTGCTTCCTTGGCACAGTGCAGGCAGCAGTAGATGCCTGCTTGGCTTTCCACGGGGTGGCCCAGGATCCGGCAACCGCAGTGCTCACATGCGGGAGCCATCATGTGGATGGCGCATTCGAAGCTGTCGAACGTGCCTGTCTGGTTCCCCATATTGACGGTGAACATGCGGCCCTCGCTGCTGCCGCAGACATCACATGCGCCCATGGTCTCTGCCTCCTGTTGTGCTCGCCGGGTGTACTCGCCTGCTCCGGACACTCCAGTTGACTGCTTCCGGGAGTTGCCTGCCTAGGGGCAAAGGTCCCACGGCCTGCCTGGGTCAATTCCCCTTGTGGATTTTCCTGGATCATTTCCCATCCACGGTGCCGCCGGTTCCGAATCCCAACCGTAGGAGTGCAACCAAAGGCAAGGACGTGACGATGGATGCCGTGGACCAGCAGGCCCTGACCGGCGCTCTGATAAAGGAGTACCGGCTGGATCTGGCACAGTTGTGGCTGGAGTTCGTTGGGCTGGGCGGGGACGCCTCTGAACAGCTCATCCGGGACTACTGCGCAGGCGAAGCCGCCCTTTCAACGAAGGAACGCGACGCACTGGCGCAGGCTGTCAACGAACATTGCGCTTCCGAAGGCCTGCCGCTCCGTGCTCCGCTCAGCGGTTCCGCCCTTTCCACCCTGCAGCCGGAACACCGTGACCCGGAACGGAAGGATCCCTACTCGTCGAAGTAGGTGAAGGTGTCCGCGGCGCCGGCGACTGACGCGACGACGGCGGCCGCAACATCCCGGAGTTTCATGTTCCGCGTGCTGGACGCGTCCCGCAGCAGCTTGAAGGCCGCAGCCTGGCTGCACCGGTTCTGCGCCATGATGGCCCCGGTTGCCAGGTCGATCACGGTACGCGTCTGCATGGCGGCGCTCATGCCGTCCCTGGTCTCTTCCAGCTTCAGCATCCGCAGGGCAAGTGTCAGCCCCTTGGAGGCCTGCCGGACAAACGCTTCCGCGGCACCGATGCCATGGCTGCCAAAGACGAGGGGCTGTGAACAGTGGAACGTAATCACGCCCTGGGAATCGCCTTCCAGCAGCGCGGGGATACTCAATACCGAGCGGAAGCCCTGCTCCTGGACAGCGTGGACATACTCCGGCCAGCGGTCTTCGCGCCGGAGGTCGGAAACCAGCACTGTCTTTCCTGCCCGCATGGCCGTGGCGCCGGGACCATCGCCAAGCGTGGCCTCCAGCTGGCAGAGGAGTTGTGCACTGCGGTGGCTGCTGGCACATGCCGCGGGTTTTTTGGGCCGCAGCACCACGATTTCGCAGGAGCACACGTGCCCCTCCCCGCCAAGCCGGGCCGCCGCGTAGGCTGCAAGATCCTGGAGAAATGCCTCAACTTCAGGGTTCTGCAGGAAGGACTCCTGGAGATGCAGGGCAACGTCTGCAAAATCCTCGTCTTCAGGCACGCCGGCATGGAGCACGCGTCTTACCTCCCGGACATTGGTTAAAAGCCACACCTCTGTGGCCGCCCACTGCCGAACGGTGATGCCAGCCTACCTTCGCCCGTGTCGTAACCTGTCAACCATGACGCCCCTCTCCACTCCGGACGGATCCGTCCTGGGCAATTCACTTGAGACTGACGGGACCACCGTCCACCGGTTCCTTGGCATCCCCTACGCGGAGCCGCCGTCGGGAAGCAACCGATTCCGCCCGCCGGTACCGGTATCGCCATGGAGCGGGGTGCTTGATTGCACCGCACCTGGCCCCGCCGCGCCCCAGAATCCCGAGTCCCATGCCCCTCCCGGCACTACGCCGCGCACCTGGAGCGAAGAGGCTTGCCTCAACCTGAACATCTGGACGCCGGCAACGGAAGGCCCGGCCAGGCCCGTAATGGTATGGATCCATGGCGGCGCCTACCTCATGGGCGCCAACAGTGACGCAATGTACGACGGCGCCCGGCTGGCGGCTGCGGCGGGCGTGGTGCTGGTATCCATCAACTACCGCCTGGGCGCGCTGGGT
The DNA here is from genome assembly GCF_019977375.1 of Arthrobacter sp. NicSoilB11. Classification (NCBI taxonomy): domain Bacteria; kingdom Bacillati; phylum Actinomycetota; class Actinomycetes; order Micrococcales; family Micrococcaceae; genus Arthrobacter; species Arthrobacter sp. NicSoilB11. Next base: position 351,901 of record NZ_AP024657.1, on the reverse strand, counting down.
TTCCTGCACCTGGCGGACCTGCTGGGGCCCGGTTACGGCGATTCGTCCAACCTCGCCCTGCTGGACCAGCTTGAGGCCCTGCGCTGGATCCGCCGCAACATCGGCGCTTTCGGCGGCGACCCGCACAACGTGACCATCTTCGGGGAGTCCGCAGGCGCCGCAGCCATCGGCACCCTGCTGGGCATGCCGGCGTCGGAAGGGCTCTTCCGCCGGGCCATCATGCAAAGCGGCACGGCCGAGCGCTGCCGCCGGCCGGAGGACTCGGCGCGGATCAGCGCCACATTCCTTGAGTTGTGTGGTCTGGATGCCTCCTCCGCCAACCAACTGCTGACCGTCCCTGTGGAGCGGCTGCTGGAAGCGCAGGCCGCCCTGGAACAGCGTGCTGCGGCGGAGTCCTTCGCGGTTCCATTGCCATTCCAGCCCACGGTGGGCACGCCGTCGCTTCCGTTGCCACCGCTGGAAAGTATCGGCAACGGGGTCAACTTCGGGGTGGACCTGCTGATCGGCACCAACCTGAACGAGGGCTCATTCGCCGTCGAGATGCGCCCGGACACGGGGTCGGACCCGGGCTACCCGGACCGTGCAGCCGCCGTGCTGTGCGGAGCGGGGGTGCCGCCGGCGCTTGCCCCCGGCTATACGGAGGCGCTCACCAGGGTGCTGGGCAGGGAACCGTCAGGCAAGGAACTCCTGGAAGCCGCCATCGCGGATTCCCTTTACCGCCAGCCCAGCAACCGGCTGCTGGACGCGAGGCAGGCGGCTGCCGCAGGCCGGTTGGCCCACGGAGCGACCGGTGAAGGAGCCGCCGGGAAGGACTTCGCCTACCTGTTCACATGGCGCAGCCCGGCCATGGGCGGGAAACTGGGTGCCTGCCACGCCCTGGACATCCCATTCGTCTTCCGGCACCTGGACGCGCCGGAGGCCGCCTTCCTCACACGGGGCAAGGCACCGGCGCCCCTCAGCGACGCCATGAGCCGGGCCTGGGCGGCCTTCGCCGGAACCGGGTCACCTGGCACGGAACGCCTTCCGTGGCCGGGAGTTGGAGGGCAGCGGCGCACCATGGTGCTCGACGGCGAGTCCCGGCTTGAAGCCGACCCCCGCCATGAGATCAGGGAGTTTTTCGAAGCCGTCAGGCTGCTGCCAGCGCGTTGAGGGTGTCCCGGATGCCGTTCAGCGCCGGATCCCGCAGCGACATGAAGGCGGGCTTCAGGAGGGGCTGGATGATCTTGGCCGGTCCCTTGATGCTGAACTCGGCCGTGTACTTCACCACCGAACCGGTCCCGTTGGGGGTGACGTCGATGGAATCGAAGGAAGTCACAGTTTTGTTCTCGCCGCGCAGCTTGATGTGGTTGTCGGTCAGCTCGATGACCTCGTAGACCAGGGTCTGGCGCTTCCCCCGGAACTCGGACTCGGCATGGTACTTGTGCCCCACGGCCACCGGCCCCGGGGTGGTTTTGTCCATGACGGGCGTGTTGGGGTCCCACTTGGGGGTGTTCTCGAACTCACTCATGAAGGCAAAGGCCTTCTCCGCGGACAGGTTGGTTTCCACACTTCCGGTGACTGTGATCATCACCCCAGTCTAGGAAGGGGGATCACGTAAGCCCAGCCCCCGCGCGGCGGGGGCTGGGGCAAAACCCCTGGAGCAAAATCCGCCGCCGCTAGCCGGCGACGCCCACGGAACAGTGCTGCAGCAGGCCGTTCACCACAGTGGCCAGCACGTGACCCTGCGCCAGCTCATCAGGGGCCGTTGACAGTGGATCAACGTCGAAAACGGTGAAATCAGCGCGCTTGCCCACCGTTACCGAGCCCGATACCGTCCGCTCCCCTGCAGCTTCGGCCGCGTGCGAGGTGTAGCCTTCCAGCGCCTGGCGTGCTGTGAGCGCCTGGCCCGGCACAATCGGCTGTTCATCCGGGTGGCCCGACCGCCGCCGAAGTTGCGCGTCTGCGAGGATCGGAAGGGGCGGAAAGGGGGCGACAGGCCAATCGGAGCCAAGCGCGAGCGTTACGCCTGCGGACCGGAGGTCAGCGGACCGCCATCCACGGTCCGCCCGTTCTTTTCCCAACCGCCTTGACCAGTTGTCCGTCTGGTCCGCGCGCGAATAGTGGGTGCAGTGGCTGGGCTGCATGCTGGCGATCAGGCCGGAACCGGCGAACCTTTGGATGAGTCCGTCCGGGACCGTTTCAAGGTGCTCGATCCGGTGCGGAGCCCGGGGCAGGTCCGCCGGAAGATCCTCGAACGCTGCCAGCACTGCCGCCACGCCGGCGTCACCGATGGCATGGGTTGCGGTGGGAATGCCCTGGCTTGCGAAGAACCTGATGGCCCGGTTGTACTCCTCCGGGCTTGGCCAAAAGGGTGCGACGGACTGGCCGTGGCTGTCGGGCTCAAAAAGCCAGGCCGTGCCGTTGTCCACCGTGCCGTCCACGAACAGCTTGATTCCGGCCACTTCCCACCGGGAGCCCCGAGCAGTCCTGACCTGCTCCACCAGCCGCCGCCAGTCGGCCTCCCCGCTTCCCGGCATGCACCATGGCGAAACCCGCACGCGCACCGGCAGGCCCCTGCCGCATCCGGCCAAATCGTTCTCAAGGGCGGCAAGGAGCTCCAGGGTTCCCTCCCCGCAGTCCATGACATGGATGCCTGTCAGGCCTGCCCGGGAGAACGAATCAAAGAGCTCACCCAGCCGGCGCTTCCGTTCCTGGAAAGTCTCCTGGGGCATATGTTTCAGGACCAGGTCCAAAGCCGCGGCTTCGAGCAGGAGACCGGTGGGGTTCCCCCTGCCGTCGCAGACCACTTCCGCTGCCTGGTCGAAGTGCCGTGGCCCGGTGATGCCGGCGGTCTCCAGCGCCGCCGTGCTCGCCAGGGCGGAATGGGCATCGAACAGCCGGATCACGGCCGGGCGGCCGGCCACGACGTCGTCGATCAGCTCCCGGTGCGGCGGCGCTGACCCGAAGGCATTTGGGTCGAGTCCCCAGCCGCGGACCCATTCGCCCGCCGGCGTTGCCGCCGCCTCTGCCCGCAGCAAGGCGCGCACGGCGGCAAGGTCCGTGATGCCGGAGAGGTCGCAGCCGCGTGTCATGTCCAGGCCCATGACGGGGTGGACGTGGCAGTCGACCAACCCCGGGGTAAGGACGGCGTCACCGAAATCGATGACCTCGGCCGGACCCCAGGACTGCGCGTCGCGCCGCGTTCCAACCGCCTGGATGTGCCCGTCCCGGACCGCTACAGCCTGGGGCGCAGGTCCATTGGGTGTCCCGTCCATGGTGTGGACTGTGCCGGCAAGGATAATCAGGTCAGGATTCATGTCATTCATGTGCTTCGAAGCTTCCAATGCGGTCAAAGGTGGCAGGACGACGGCGGCGCAGCCACCGGGCGGCCAGCAGGCCCCCGGCGAACACCACAGGCGTAACCAGGATCAGGATGGTGTTGGTCAGGGCGTCGGCCGCGGTAAGGAGTTCGATGTTCAGTGCGATGAGGAGGACGACGCCGAAGAGCAGGACCGCTGATACGAGGCTGAGCGGGGCGAGGAGTTTGTTGCGGGCAGCAGCAGGGTTCCGGCGGAGGTACAGGAATGCTGCCACGGACACCAGCCCCTGGAGGCCCACGATGCCGAAGATGCCCGGGGTGTTCACCCAGATCAGGAGCTGCTGGTACGGGTCCGCGTTCAGGATGGCGCAAACAGTGATGACCACCGCTGCCAACATGGTCTGCAGCTGCCCGGCACGGTGCGGTGACCTGAACCGGTGGTGCGTGCGGCCGAGGAACGCCGGCAGGACCCCGTCCCTGGCCAGCATGTAGACATAGCGGTTGATGGCGTTGTGGAACGCCAGTTGTGATGCGTAGACGCTGGTGACGATCAGGACGTACATGGCAGTTTCAGCCCAGGGTCCCACATACTGCCCTATGGTCTGGAAGAACATCCCGCCGGACAGTTCGCCCGCGGCTTCCACCACCTGGTCGTCGCCAAAGGCCTGGATGACGGCCCAGACGATGAAGGCATAGAACACGGACATGAAGCCCACCGCGATGTACATGGCGCGGGGAACGGACTGATCCGGGTTGCGGGCTTCGGAGCGGTACAACACCGTGGATTCAAAGCCCATGAAGGCGGCGAAGCAGATGCCCAGGATTGCCAGGACGCCAGGTCCAAAGGCCTGCCCGGCGCTGAAGGAGCCCAGGCTGATACCGTGTGCGCCACCGCTGCTGAGGATGCCCACGCCCATCACGCCGAGAATGCCCGTTTCCGCGACCAGGAGGACGCCGAGGACTTTGGCGCCCACGTCGATCCCCCGGTATCCCAGGAACCAGACAGCCGCGACGGCGATGAGGGCAATGGCGGGCCACGGAACCTCAAGCCCAAAGAGGACCTGCAGCATGTCATGCGTCTGGACGGCGAAGAGCCCGTAGACGCCGATCTGGAGGCAGTTGTAGGAGACGATCGCAAGGATGGCGGACGCCAGCCCCACGGTCTTTCCCAAAGAAATCGAGATGTAAGTGTAGAAGCCGCCGGAGGCTTTGACGTGGCGCGTCATCGCCATGAACCCGATGGCGAAGAGGGTCAGGACGATGCCCGCCAGGAGGTAACCGGCAGGGGCGCCGATGCCCGCTACTCCGATCGCCACCGGGGCTACGCCCGCCATCACTGTCAGGGGTGCCGCAGCCGAGATCACCAGGAAGGCTATGCCTCCGGTGCCCAGGGCATTGCGCTTGAGTGCGCCATCCACGGACGGCGCAATTGGTTTTGTTTTGGTCTCGGGCACAGCTCTGTCCTTTCCTTGAAGCCCACTTAAACGAAAGGCTTTCGTTTAGTATGGGACCAAGTGGTCCAGAGCACAATAGTTTTGCCGGCACGGGCGGATATGTGTCAGCCCGCTAGGCTGGAGCCGATGTCCAAGAGCTGCAGTCAGGAGAACCGATGGGCCGCCCGCCCCTCCCATTGATTTCCGTGGAGGCCCTCACGACGGCCGCACTTGAACTGGTGGACCAGAGCGGGGATTTCAGCTTTCCCAAACTCGCCAGGAAGATCGGCGTGAGTCAGTCCTCGATCTACAACCATGTCTCGGGACGGGACCAGATCCTGGAACTGCTCAGGCACCGCATCATCACCGAGGAGCCGTATCCGCCGGTGGACCATGAGGACTGGGAAGGTGCCCTGCGGATCCTGATCCGCGCCTACCGGGACGCCTTTGCCCGCCATCCGCGGCTGGCACCCCTGATGGTGCTCCAGTCCATTACCGACCCCGAGGTCATCGGGCTTTACGAGGACCTCGCGCTTGCCTTGGAGGCTGCCGGTTTCCGTGGCCGGGACGTGGTGTCGGCGATTTCCACGATTGACAGCTTTGCGTTGGGCGCGGCCCTGGATCTGGCCGCGCCGGACGTCGTCTGGGATCCGCCGGCGGAGGGCTATCCCACGCTCAAGCGCGCCGTCAGCCATGCCGGCCCTCCGGCGGAGCGCGGCAACCATGCGTTCGACTTCGGGCTCGACGTCATCATCGGAGGGCTCCGCGCGAAGCTGGACGGGTAAGCCCGCCCAGCTTCGCGCCAGCGCTAGCAGCCCTCAAAGTCGGTGAGGACCTTGACCTTCCCGGCGGAGGCCGACGTCGGATCGAACGTGTAGCCGATCCATTCCTTCGCAAGCCGCCGTGCGAGCTCGATGCCCACCACGCGCTGGCCCATGGTGAGCACCTGGCAGTCGTTGGACAGGATGGAGCGTTCCACGGAGAAGGAGTCGTGGGCAGCGGTGGCGCGGATGCCGTCCACTTTGTTCGCAGCGATCGCCACGCCGATTCCGGTGCCGCAGAAGAGGATGGCCCGGTCAGCGGCACCGTCCCGGATCATCTCGCCGGCTGTGATGCCCACGTAGGGGTAGGGCCTGGTGAAGTCGTCCGGGGCGTCGCTTCGGTTGACGCCGATGTCGAGGACCTCGCTGACCCGGGGGTCGGTGCGCAGGTCCGCCAGGATCTTGTCCTTGTAATCGACGCCGGCCTCGTCCGCGCCGACAATGAGCCGCAGCCCCATGGTGTTTCCTTTCGTTGCCATTACTTTGCTGACGCCTGCACAGTGGCAGCGGTTGCGCGGGTGAAGTGCGGCCCCATCACGGCGAAGACCATCGCCAGGGAGGTTGCACCGGGGTCCGGCGTGCCCAGGCTCTTCTCGGCCAGCGGGCGGGCACGGCCCTTGAGCGGAAGGAGGTCCGCGGTGGCTTCCGCCGCAGCAGCGGACTCCTGCGCGGCTTCCTGCCATGCACGGCCCGTTTCCACGCCCTCGGCCACTGCGCGGCTAAAGGCGGAGGCGAAGGGCAGCAGGGCATCCACCATGGTCTTGTCGCCTCTTTGGGCCTTGCCCAACTGGATGATCCGGTCAGCGAATGCGGTCACGGCTGCCGCAAGGGCACCGGGTTCGGGCGCGGAAGAGTTGCCCAGTGTCTCGCCAAATGCACGCAGCGCCGCTCCCCACAGGACGCCGGAGGTGCCGCCGGCTTTGTCCGCCCAGGCATCACCGGCAGCGGCAAGTACATCCCCGGCGCCGGCCCCGCCGGCCAGGGCATCCGACGCTGCGGCGGCTGCCGCATCCACGCCGCGCACCATTCCACGTCCGTGGTCGCCGTCGCCGGCAATAGCATCCATGCGGCCCAGCCGCTCTTCGGCGTCGTGCAGCGACGAACGGGCGGCGTCAATGGCCGCTACGCAGGCGGCGGCGTACCCGCGGGAGGCGTCCGTGGCGACGAACGAAGCGGCGGCCGCGCCGCCGTCGGACGTTTCCTCAACGCCACGGGCCCCGGACTCCAGGGCCGCGTTGCCACGGCGGTAGGCGGGCGTCTCCGCAGGGGCAACCCACAGCCGCTCAAGTTCCTCATCCAGCCAGGTGACCGTGAGCGAGACGCCGGCCATGTCCAGGCTGGTCACCAACTCGCCCACCTCGGGCATCACCAGCGTGTAGCCGGCCGCGCGGAGCAGCGGCGCCACGGCTCCCCAGAGGACAAAGAGCTCCTCATGCTTCGTGGAGCCGAGGCCGTTGAGGATGACGGCGATGCGCTTGCCGGCGTGAGGTGGCGTTTCAGAGAGCACCCGGGACACCAGTTCCTGCCCGAGGTCCTTCGCCGAAGGCAGGTCCGTGTCGTGCAGGCCGGGCTCGCCGTGGATGCCCAGGCCCAGGCCCATCTGCCCTTCGGGCAGCGTGAACAGCGGTGAGTCGGCGCCCGGGAAGGTGCAGCCGGCAAACGCGCTGCCGATGGTCCGCGTCAGGTCGTTGGCCTTGCGGCCCAGCCGCACCACCTCCGCGAGGTCCGCGCCGTTGTCCGCCGCCGCCCCCATTACCTTGAACACGGTGAAGTCACCGGCGATGCCACGGCGCTTAGCGGATTCCGACGGCGGGGCGCTGGCGATGTCGTCCGTCACCAGGACGTTCTCCACGGGGATGCCCTCGGCGGCCAGGCGTTCGCTGGCCATGCCGAAGTTCATCACGTCGCCGGCGTAGTTGCCGTAGGTGAAGACGACGCCGGCGCCGGACTCTGCGGCCTTGGCCACCGAGTAGGCCTGCTGCGCGGAGGGCGAGGTGAAGATGTTTCCCACCACCGCGCCGTCGGCGAAGCCGGCGCCTACCAGCCCGGCGAAGGCGGGGTAGTGCCCCGAGCCGCCGCCGGCCAGGACGGCGACTTTGGGCTGCGCCGGCCGGTACCGGCGGACAGCGCCACCGGGAACCTGCCGGACCAGGTCGGAGTGGACGTCGCAGAAGCCTGCCAGGGCCTCCTCGGCAAACTCTGAGGGGTCATTGAAGATTTTGGTCATGGGGGTTCTCCGGCATCCGGGGTGGTCTGGGAGCTGTTGCTGCTAGTGGATGTGGCTGCCGCCGTTGATGTCGATGGTGGTGCCGGTGAGGTAGGCGGAGTCCTCGGAGGACAGGAAGGTGATGACGGAGGCCACTTCTTCCGTGGTGGCGTTCCGGCCCAGCGGGATGCCCGCGTTGATGGCGGCTTCCTGCTCCTCGGTGCTGCCCACGCGGATGTTGGTGTCCACGGCACCCGGGGTGATGGCGTTGACGGTGACGCCGGTGGCGCCCAGTTCGCGGGCCAGGGCCTTGGTGAATCCCAGGATGGCTGCCTTGGCGGCGGAGTAGGGGACCTTGCCAAAGACGCCGCCGCCGCGCTGGGCGGAGACGGAGGACATGTTCACGATCCGGCCCCAGCCGTTCTCGATCATCTCCGGCAGGAACGCCTTGGTCACCAGGTAGGTGCCGGTGGCGTTGACGTCCATGACCTTGTGCCACAGCTCAAGGGTGGTTTCCAGGAACGGAACCGGGGAGGTGATGCCGGCAATGTTGGCCAGGGCGCCGACGGGCGGGAGGTTGCCGGCGGCCACCTCTGCGGCGACGGCGGCCTGGGCTGCGCTGACGGAGGCTTCGTTGGCGACGTCGATCTCGTGGCCGAAGGCGGGAACGTTGAATTCATTGCCGATCTCGGCTGCGACCTTGGCGGACTTCTCGCCGTCAAGGTCCAGGATGACGATGCCCCAGCCCTCACGGGCGTAGCGGCGGGCGGTGGTGATGCCGATGCCCCGGTCCGAAGTTGCTCCGGTGAGGACGGCGGTGCGCTGGATGGCGGTCATGGTGGTGCTCCTTGGGTTGTTCAGTTCAGATGAGGTCGGTGATGAAGCTTGCAGCCTTGGCGGCGGCGGCCGGGCGTTCGTCATGGGTGACGTCCCGGGTCTCCAGTTCCAGGGAGAAGTGGCCCGTGTAGCCGTCCGCGGCCAGCCGCTTCAGGCCGCCGGCGAAGTCGGCCTCGCCGTTGCCGATGCTGAGGTTGATGTTCCCCGGCACGGCGTCGCGCAGGTGGACATGGCTGATGCGGCCAGGGTGCCGGTCAAGATACGCCTGGACGTCCTCGCCGGCAGCCGTGATGTGGCTGAAGTCCATGACGATTCCGACGCCGGATCCGGCCAGCCGGTCGGCCAGCAGTCCCGCACGTTCCAGATTCCAGCAGAACCGCAGGAAGTGCAGGGATTCGGTCCAGAGTTCGACGCCGAACTCTGCAGCGCGCCGGCCAGCAGCAGCGAGCTGCGCGGCAATGAGGTCCAGGTCTCCCTCGACGCTCCGGACCGGGTTGTGGTCCAGGGCGCCGCAGGGCAGCACCAGGGCTTTGGCCCCGATGTTGGCCGTGAGGGTGAGCAGGGCGTCCAGGTGGCGCCGCCTGGCGTCCTGCCCATCGGCGTCGAGGACTGCGTTCAGGTCCCCGATGTCGCCGTTCACTGAACGGACCCGCACACCGGAGGCGACGACTTCCTGCGACACCGCCGCCACTGCGGCCCCGTCAAGTTCGTACGGCACGTGGTCGCAGACCCCGGGCAGGGCGCCCAGATCGATCTCCTCGAAACCAAGACCCTTCATGGTGCCCAGGGCAGTGTCCAGGTCCTGGTGCCGGAAGCTGATGGATGAGCACCCAAGTCTGGAATGGAACATCATTGATCCTTTGAATCGTGCCGAGCGGTAGTGATGGACACCACAGTAGTCGCGTTAACTGTCAACAGTCAACTCTGAAAGTCGACTGTTGACAGTGTAGATGATGTGCGTCACACTGGGTCGTACCAATTTGTTAACAGTCGACAGCGGCGGACTTCTTCAGCCGCTTTTCGAAAGGGAACCACCATGAGCAAAGATGCTCTGACCATGCGCGGCCCGGTGCACGGCACCAAGGACGCCCGCCGAGTTGCCATCGGATCCGGCGTTGGGGCCGTCATCGAGACGTATGACTTCATCGGCTTCGGCACCGCTGCCGCACTGTACTTCGGCACCGCGTTCTTCCCCGGCAGCGATCCCGTCACCGGCACGCTTGCCTCCTTCGCCACCTTGGGCGTCGGCTTTGCGGCCCGTCCGCTGGGCGGCATCATCGGCGGCCACCTTGGTGACAAGGTGGGCCGCAAGCCCGTCCTGGTTGCCTCGCTGATCCTGATGGGCCTGGCCACGTTCGCCATCGGCCTGCTCCCCACCTACGCAGCGGTGGGGCTGCTTGCCCCCGCACTGCTCGTCTTCGTCCGCATCGTCCAGGGCCTGGCCTTCGGTGCGGAGTGGGGCGGCGCCATCCTGATGAGCTACGAGCACGCCCCCTGGAAATCAAAGGGCAAGTACACCGGGATCGTCCAGGCCGGCTTCCCCGTGGGCCTGCTGCTGGCCAACCTGACCTTCCTCTTCAGCGTCCAGCTCGGCAACGAACTCGCCTGGCGCATCCCGTTCCTCGCCAGCATCCTGCTGGTGATCGTGGGCCTCATCATCCGTTCCAAGGTTCCCGAGTCCCCGGTCTTCGATGAAGTCAAGGACAGCGGCACCATCGTCAAGGCCCCGATCGTCGAGGTCATCAAGACTGACTGGCGCAACATCGTCAAGGGCATCGGCCTGCGCATCGCCGAGACCGCCGGCTACGCCGTCTCCATCACCTACATGATTTCCTACATCAACAGCCAGCACCTGGCGGACAAGAGCCAGACCCTGATCGCCCTCTGCATCGCGTCGGCCATCGGCATCTTCGCCACCCAGGCCTGGGCAGCACTGACGGACCGCATCGGGCGCCGCCCCCTGTACGTCTGGTCCACCGCCTTTGCCGCACTGTTCGCCATCCCGATGTTCCTGCTGGTCAACACCGGCCTGTTCATTGCCATCATCATCACCATCGTGATCTCGTACGCTGTCTGCCAGAACTCGCTCGCCGGTGCCCAGGGCTCGTGGTTCCCCGAGCTCTTCCAGGCCCGCACCCGCGCCTCCGGCGCCAGCCTGGCCTACCAGATCTCCGCCATGGTCTCCGGCTTCACCCCGTTCATCACCACCCTGCTGTTCGTCAGCTTCGGCTGGATGGGCCCGGCACTGCTCTTCGGCGCCTACGCCCTGATCGGCCTCTGGGCCGCCATCGCCACCCGGGAAACCTGGGGCAAGCGCGAACGGGAGCTCGCCGACGAAGCCACCAAAAGCACCCCCAACACCGTCAACGCCTGAATGACCCGCACGCACCAAACGATCACGGAGCCAGTAATGCCTACAGATACAGTCCAGGACAACGCACTGCAGACCGCAGTGACCCCGGAACGTGTGGACAGGATCAGCGCCGCCGCCTACCGGATCCGGCACCACGCCCTGAACATGGGCGAGGTGCAGGGCCAGGGGTACGTGGGCCAGGCACTGGGCGCCGCGGACATGCTCGCCACCGTCTACGGGGACCAGCTGAAATTCCGCGCGGATGACCCGCACTGGGAGGGCCGGGACCGGTTCCTGCTCTCCACCGGGCACTACGCCATCGGCCACTACGCCGCCCTGGCGGAGGCCGGCATCGTCCCGGTCGAGGAGCTGGAAACCTACGGCTCGGACGACTCGCGGCTGCCCATGTCCGGGATGTCCACCTACACCCCCGGCATGGAAATTTCCGGCGGCTCCCTGGGGCACGGCCTGACCATCGCCGTCGGCATGGCTTTGGGCCTGCGCTACCAGGGCTCAAGCGCCCGGGTGTTCAACTTCCTCTCCGATGGTGAGCTGGACGAGGGCTCCACCTGGGAAGCGGCCATGGGCGCGCACCACCACCAGCTGGGCAACCTCACCGCCATGGTGGACATCAACGCCCTGCAGGCCGACGGCAAGACCGACACCGTGCTCCGGACTGAGCCGGTCACCGAAAAGTGGGAATCGTTCGGCTGGTACACGCAGCGGGTGGACGGGAACGACGTCGGCGCGCTGCTGGCAGCGTTCGACAACGCAGCCGCCCAGGCCGCCGCCGTCGGACGTCCCTCCGTGATCCTGTGCGACACCAAGGTGGGCCGCGGCGTCCCCCTGCTCGAGGACCGCGAAAAGGCGCACTTCATGCGCATCGAAGAAAACGAATGGCAGACCTGCCGCGAGCAACTCACCGCCGGATATGAAGGAAAGGCTCCAGCATGAGCACCACCACCGAGGCTCCCGATACCGCAGCCGCGGCCAAGCCGAAGCTGAAGACCTCGGCGATGATCGCATCCTTCGCGGACCCGGGACAGAAGACGTCCTCCGCGCCGTTCGGTCACGCCCTGGTCAAGGCCGCGCAGGAGAACGACAGGATCGTGGGCCTGACCGCGGACCTGGGCAAGTACACGGACATGCACATCTTCGCCAAGGCCTTCCCGGAGCGGTTCTTCCAGATGGGCATGGCCGAGCAGCTGCTCTTCGGCGCCGCCGCCGGCCTGGCCGAAACCGGCCTCGTTCCGTTCGCGTCCACCTACTCGGTGTTCGCCGCCCGCCGCGCCTACGACTTCCTCTGCCTGGACGCGGCCGAACCGAACCTGAACGTCAACATCGTGGGCGGCCTGCCCGGCCTGACCACCGGTTACGGCCCAAGCCACCAGGCCACGGAGGACATGGCGATCTTCCGCGGCATGCCCAACCTGACCATCGTGGACCCCTGCGACTCGATCGACATCGAACAGGCAGTGCCGCAGCTCGCCGCCTCCGAAGGACCAACCTACCTGCGCCTGCTGCGCGGCAACGTGCCCACCGTCCTGGACGAGTACGACTACACGTTCGAACTCGGCAAGGCCAAGGTGCTGCGCGGCGGCAACGACGTCGTCTTCATCTCCTCCGGCCTGATGACCATGCGTGCGCTGCAGGCAGCCAAGGCGCTGGCGGCACACAACGTGGACGTCGCCGTCGTGCACACCCCCACCATCAAGCCGTTCGACGCCGAAACCGTCCTCAAGGAGATCAACACCGACCGGCTCGCCGTCACCCTGGAAAACCACTCCGTGGTGGGCGGACTGTTCGAAACCGTCGCCTCCGCCGTCGTCACCGCGGGCCTGGGCAAGCGGGTGGTGCCCGTGGCGCTCCCCGACCAGTTCCTGGACGCCGGCGCCCTGCCCACCCTGCACGAGCGCTACGGGCTGGCCACAGACCGCATCGTCGCCAAGGTCCTGGCCGAACTCGGCTAAAGGCCAGGCACCAGATGGAAAATGCACGGCACCGGTCCTAAGCCGGTGCCGTGCATTCTGCCGTACTATCGAAACTACTACCGACTGTAAACAGTCGACTTATGACATTGAGGACAGAAGCCATGGCCGGACTGACCGCCCCCTTGCTGGGACTGGAAAAGAAGAGCCTGCGCGAGCAGGCGCTCTCGGCGCTGAGGACCGCCATCACCAGCGGAGAACTGGAACCCGGCCGCCACCTGGTGGAAACCGAGCTGTCCGAGATGCTGCAGATCAGCCGCGGCACCCTTCGCGAAGCCCTCCGCCAACTGGAGCAGGAGGGCCTGCTGTCCGCCGGCCCCCGCGGCAGGCTGTCCGTCCGGCACCTGGACGAAAAGGAAATCCGGGACATTTACTCCGTCCGCGCCGCCCTGGAGTCCCTGGCTGCCCGGACCCTGTGCGAACTGCCGGACCGGCAGCAGGTCACCGAATCACTGCACAAGGCCATTGACGCCATGGAGGCCGCGGCCAGCGGCAGCCTTGAGGCGCGGATCGAATCCGATCTCGAATTCCACCGCACGCTGTGCCGGCTCACCGGCAACGAAACACTGCTCCACTCCTGGGAATCCCTGGAGGGCTCCATCCGGATGTCCATCATGTTCGCCGGCCTGGAAAAAGGCGTCAGCAACATGAGCGTGGACCGGCACAAGGACATCGTCGCCGCCATCGACACCGGGGATGCCACCCTGGCCCGCAAGACCATCCTGGAACACATGGACACCGCGGCAGCCAACCTGGTGGCGTAGCTTTCGGCCTCTTTACCTTCCCGGTTGGGAATCCCACGGCACTCCCAGCCGTTAACCTACTGCGCGGTAAATAACCGCGGCGTTAACGAGGGATGGTATGACCGCAAAGTTTGTGTCAGTTGAGGACGACGCCGGCAAGGTCACCCGGTATGCCCGCCACGACAACGGCGGCGGCCTCATTGCACCTGGAGCCATCGTGGCCGACAGCGCCAGGATCGGCTCCATGAGCTATGTGGAACACGGGGCCAGGGTGGGTGCAGGCTGCCGGATTGGACACGGCAGCTGGATCGACCGGGACGCGACGATCGGTGACCGGACGGTGATCGGCGATGGCGTGCGCATTGGCCGGGGCACGGTGATCGGCAACCGGGTCCACATTGGCAGCCACTCAAGGATTGGTTCCAGCGTCCTGATCGAACACGGCGCCCACCTGGACAGCGACAGCACGGTGCCTGACGGCAGCGAGGTCCTCGCCGGGGCGCACTCACGCCTGGCACCGGCCCGGCACCGGCAGCACCGGAGAGTCAAGGGCGGGATAGCGGCCTAACCCGGGGCTGTAGGTTCGCGGGTTACTGGGTTAATGGGTCACGGGGCGGTGCTCGCGCGCACCACCAGTTCCGCCGGATAGATGACCGGTTCCGATGCCTCTTCGGGGTTTCCGATGGCGCTGACCAGAAGCTTTCCTGCCGCAGCAGCCATCTCCACCATGGGATGGGCCACCGTTGTCAGTCCCAGGCCGTTCGCCGCCTGGATGGAATGGTTATCGAAGCCGACAACCGCCACGTCGACGGGCACACGGCGGCCCGCACTTCGAAGAGTGTCCACGACGCCAAGCGCCATGAGGTCGGACGCAGCGAAGATCCCGTCCACCTCAGGCGCCGTGGACAGCAGGTGCTCCGTAGCCTCCGCACCTCCCGCCGTCGTGAAGTCCCCGTGGATGACGGGCCCGGGCTGGAGGCCGGCTTCCCGCAATCCCTGCAGCCAACCTTCCAGGCGGTCGACGGCGGCTGTCATGTCCGTAGGGCCGGCAACAGTTCCGAGCCTGGTGCGGCCGATGCCGGCCAGGTGCCGCGCTGCCAACCGGCCGCCCTCGAAGTTGTCCAGGTCCACGTAGGGAATCCCGGATGCCGTGTCCCACGGCCTGCCGATGAAGACGGTTGGCAGCCCGGTGGCTCCCAGGGTCTCCACCCAGTCGTCCGCCCGGTGATGGGACACCACGATCGCGCCGTCAACGTGACCGCCGCGCAGGTAGCGGATGGTCCGTGCAGAATCGTCCCCTGCCCGGGACATCAGCAGGACCAGCTGCAGGTCCGTATCGCGCAGTGCCTCGTTGACTCCCGTGATCACCGCAGCAAAATAAGGGTCCATCATGACCCTGGCATCAGGTTCAGGGATCACCAGGGCCACCGAACCCGCACGCCGGGTAACCAGGCTCCGCGCAGCACGGTTGGGCGTGTAGCCCAAAGCGACGATCGCGGCGTCGACGGCCGCTTTGGCTTCGGGACTCACCTTCAATCCGCCGTTGATGGCACGGGAGGCAGTAGAGCGGGACACGCCGGCGGCCGACGCCAGGTCCTCCAGCGTTGGACTTGGCCGCCCCGCCCCTGCCGGGGCCGGGCGGCTGGAGTTTGCGTTCATTACACCGACAATACGACACCTTGACCTGATGCCGGCACGAGGTTGCTGGCCGCCGTCATGGCGTTGCCGGATGCCACCGCCGCGTACCACAAACCGCTCGCTTTCGGGACACGATTCTGGGTTGGATAGTCCACCCGGACCAGGCCGAAGCGCTGATGGTATCCAAAGGACCATTCAAAGTTGTCCAGCAGGGACCATGCGAGATAGCCGCGGACATCCACGCCGTCTTCGATGGCCCCGTGGACGGCCTGGAGATGGGCTGCGAAGAACCCCAGCCGGTCCTGGTCGTCCACGAACCCCGCTTCATTGGGAACATCATTGTAGGCGGCCCCGTTTTCGGTGATGTAGATGGGGATCCCGGCCGGGCCGGTGTAGTCTCCATGCAGCCGGTTGAGCAGGCGCCGCAGCCCCTCCGGCTGGACCTCCCAGCCCATGCCCGTTCTTGGCAGGCCCCTTGGAACCGACCGCGCCCCGTCGGCCGCCACGAAAGGGGAGGACACCGGGCGCGCTGCCTGCCCGGGGACCGACGTCGTCTCCTGCCCCGCCTGTTCCCCGGGGTCCGCCGGGTCCTTCGTGAGGGATTCACCGTGGTAGTAGTTGACGCCCAGCAGGTCCAGCGGCGTGGAAATAAGATCCAGGTCACCGTCATGCACCAGGTCAGCCATTCCCAGGTGTGCGACGTCTGCCAGGAGATCGTCCGGATACTCGCCGCGGAACAACGGGTCAAGGAAAATCCTGTTGAACTGCCCGTCGATCCGCCTGGCAGCGTCCCGGTCGCCGGCGCTGCCGGGGTCCCTGGGATCGGCGACCGTCAGGTTCAGGGTAATGCCCAGGGACGTTGAAGCGTCTCGGCGCCGGAGTTCCCGGACCGCCAGGCCGTGACCCAGCAAAAGGTGGTGTGCCGCAGCAAGGGCTGAACGGGGCTCCTGACGCCCCGGGGCGTGGATGCCGGCAGCGTAGCCAAGGAAAGCCGAACACCACGGCTCGTTAAGGGTCGTCCAGATGCGGACCCGGTCCCCCAGCACACTGTGCATCAGGGCCGCGTACTCGGCGAAACGGTATGCGGTGTCCCGGTTGGCCCAGCCGCCTTTCTCTTCAAGTGCCTGTGGCAGGTCCCAGTGGTAGAGGGTCAGCCATGGCGTGATCCCGGCGGCCAGCAGTTCATCCACCAGGCGGGAGTAGAAGGCGATCCCTTCCGGGTTGGGTGTGACGCCGTCGGGCACGCAGCGCGCCCAGGACGTGGAGAACCGGTACGCCTTCATGTGCAGCTTGCCCATGAGCGCCACGTCCTGCTTGTAGAGCCGGTAGTGGTCGCAGGCCACGTCACCGTTGTGGCCGTCCGCGACGGCACCGGGCAGCCGGGCGAACACATCCCAGATGGAGTCCTCTCGGCCGCCGGTGTGTGCTGCGCCTTCGATCTGATAGGCAGCTGTTGCCGCGCCCCAGAGGAAACCCTCCGGAAATTCAAGTCGGGTGGGACTCATCCTTTGACTGCTCCTTGCATAATTCCAGATACGAGTTGCCGGCCTGCAGCGATAAAGAGGAGCAGGAGCGGGATGGTGGCCAGGACTGCGCCGGCCAGGACCACAGAGTAGTCCACGAAGTGGGCCGCCTGGAGCAGCTGCAGGGCCACCGGAAGGGTGGGGTTCGAAGGGTCAAGGACAATGAACGGCCAGAAGAAGTTCGTCCAGGTGGCCACGAAAGTGAACAACGCGAGCATGGCGGCAGCAGGCCTTGCCGCCGGGAATCCGACGTGCCAGAAGGCCTGGATCATGGAAGCGCCGTCCATCCTCACAGCTTCAATCAGTTCATCCGGGAGGGCGTCGCGCAGGTACTGGGTCATCCAGAAGACGCCGAATGCGGTAACAACGCCGGGGATGATGACGGCCCAGAGGGATCCGGTCCATCCCAGTTTGGACATCAGGATAAACAGCGGGACTACGCCGAGCTGGGTGGGAACGGCCATGGTTGCGATGACAAACACCAGCAGCGCCTTGCTGCCGCGGAAGCGGAGCTTGGCGAAGGCGAATCCGGCAAGGGTGGAGAACACGACGACGGATGCCGCCGTCACGCAGGAGACGATAAGGCTGTTGCCCATTGCCTTCCAGAACGGAATGCTGTCAAAGACTTTGGCGGCGTTGGCCAGGAAGTTCCCGCCAGGCAGCAGCGGGATGCCGCGGCTCAGTACGGTGTTGTCGTGGCTGCCCACCAGGAAGGACCAATAGAGCGGAAAGAGGGACGCCAGGAGGACAGCGCCCAGGAAGCCGTAGATGAGGAAGCCGGGCCGGCGGTCACTTCCGTGGCCCGACCTTTGTTTCCGGGTACCTGGCCCGCGCCGCGCTGCTGCCTTGGCCGCCCCCTTCCCGGCGGACTGTTCGATCATGGGAATGGAGCTCACTTGCGGCCTCCGTTGCTTGCGATGCGTTTGGTGATGAGGAAGTTGAGCAGGGCGATCAGCACGATGATCAGGAAGAGCAGCCAGGCCACGGCAGATGCCCTGCCGAAGTTGCGCTGGCCCCAGCCGAGTTCCCAGATGTACATGGTCAGCGTCTGCCACTGCCTGTCCGCTCCGCCCAGGCCGGACTGGTCGAAAACCCGCGGTTCGTCGAAAATCTGAAGACCACCGATGGTCGATGTGATCACCACGAAGATCACCGTTGGCCGCAGCATGGGAACGGTCACGGAAAAGAACTGCCGCAGCCTGCCCGCGCCGTCGATTGTTGCCGCCTCGAACACATCCCGGGGTATGGCCTGCATTGCTGCGAGGAAGATCAGCGCGTTGTAGCCGGTCCAGCGGAAGTTCACCATGGTGGCAATAGCCAGGTGGCTCGCAACGGACTCTGAATGCCACCGGACCGGGTCCAGCCCTGCCGCCGTCAACATCCCGTTAACCAGCCCAAACTGGTCCGCAAAGAGATTGTTGAAGATCAGGCCTACTGCCACCGGCGCCACGACGAAGGGGACCAGGACCCCCATCCGCCAGAACGTCCTCGCCCTCAGGTTCGCGTCCAGCACCGCCGCTATCACCAGGGCGATAACAACCTGGGGAACGGAGGACAGGATGAAGATGCTGAAGGTGTTGCCCACGGCGTTCCAGAAGTAGGGCTGGGCCACGATGAAGGCGTAGTTTTCCAGGCCCGTGAACTTCCCCTGGCCGCCGATGAGGTTCCAGTTGTGCAGGGAAACCCATGCCGTGTATACCAGCGGGAACAGCCCGGTGACCGCGAACAGGATAAAGAACGGCGAGATGTAGAGGTAGGGGGACAGCTTTACGTCCCACCTGGAGACCTGCTGCGAGAAGGCCAGGCGCCGGACACTCTTCGCGCCCGCCGGACGCGGGGACTGTCCCCCGGCGCTTTGGGGCTTGACCCGGTCGGTGACAGTCATGCCTAGAGGGCTTTCACCGCGGCGGCGAACTTCTCCCAGGAGGAGGCGGCGTCGTCGGATTTGTCCACATCCACCCGGGTGAGGGCCTGCTGCATGGCGTCGTTGATGGCAAAGAACTTGGTTCCCTTGAAAGGCGTCACGTCAACGGCTTTGGCGCGTTCGGCGAAGATCCGGCCGGTGGGCGCACCGTTGAAGAACCCGTTCGTCTGGTCCAACAGTTCACTGCTTTCCAGGGCCTTCTTCTGGCTGGGGAAGGTGCCCTTGGCAGTGAATGCCTTGATCTGCTGTTCGGGTGCGGTCAGCCAGCCTGCCAGCTTCTTCGCCTCGGCCTGGTGCGCGCCCTGGGTGGGGACCGTCAGGTAGGACCCACCCCAGTTTCCGCCGCCGCCGGGGAAGACGTTGGCCACGTCCCAGCCGGCGACCCCCGCCGCGTTGCCCTCGATGACACCGAGCATCCAGCCCGGGCAAAGGGTGGTGGCGAAGGCGCCGGTCTGGAAACCGGACGCCCAGTCATCGCTCCACTGCTTGAGATGAGCTGACAGCCCGTCCTCGGTGGAGGCTTTGAGGACCTGGTTGTAGGTGTCCCTGACCTTCTGGTTCTCCGTGGCGATGACGGTGCCGTCTTCCTCCTCGTAGACCTTGTCAAGCTGGGTTGCTCATGCCCTGGTAGATAGCCCCGGCGGAGTCGAACCAGGCGGACTCCGGCCTGGCGGCCTTGAATGCCTTCCCGGCTTGGAAGTAGCTGTCCCACGTGGTGCCCAGCAGTTTGGCAACTTCCTCACGCTGGGTGGGCAGGCCGGCCTTTTTGAACTGCTCAGCGTTGTAGCAGACGGCCTCAGGGCCGGAGTCGGTCCCGTAGCCAAGAAGCTTGCCGTCGGCGGTTGTGGCGGCCTCGGCCTTCCAGTCCAGCCAGCGACCTTCAACAGCGGGGTCGCTCAGGTCCGCGAAGCGGTCCGGATACTGCAGGAGTTCCGGGAGCCAATCCACCTCTACGGCCTCGATATCGGACAAGCCTGAGCCGGCAGCCAGGCGCGTCGTGAGGTTGTCCCGTGCTTCATTCGTGGTTGCCGCCTTCTTGTGCACAATGGTCACGTTCGGATTCAGGGCTTTGTATTCCTCAAAGAGCGCCTCATAGCCGAATTCGTTGAACGTGCCGACCGTGAGCGTTACGGGCTCGGATCCCGTTGCACCGTTGACTCCTGCCTTCTCGGGCGATGAGGAACCGCACGCGGTCAACGACAGGGCAAGGCACGCGGCGGCAGCCGAAAGCACGGAGAACTTGCTGGGGTTTTTCACAGGGGAAGACTCCTTCGTCAGAAATGCCCCATTGGTCCGATGGACGGTGGGGCTGGGGAGCGGTGGGGACGGGTCGGAGGCCGATCCGTGGTGGGAGCGCTCTCACCAAATGGTGTCCCATCTCACAGATGGTTGTCAAGGCGAGGTAGGAGCGCTCCCATATGCCCTTGTCGACACCCCGTTGCGGTGTTAGGCTTCCCCGACGAGAGCGCTCCCACGGCCGCGTCTTTTCGCCGCCCACATCCGTCTCGACGAATCCCACCGACGAACAGGACCAGCAATGCCGCTAGCCCACCTGCCCCAACCGCCGCGCGCCGAAAGGCCCAACGGCCCGCAACCGCGGC
Source organism: Arthrobacter sp. NicSoilB11 (assembly GCF_019977375.1). Taxonomy (NCBI): domain Bacteria; kingdom Bacillati; phylum Actinomycetota; class Actinomycetes; order Micrococcales; family Micrococcaceae; genus Arthrobacter; species Arthrobacter sp. NicSoilB11. The sequence goes on along the minus strand of NZ_AP024657.1, from coordinate 331,536 downwards.
GAATGAAAAGCCCCCTCAGACACGTCACCGGCACGGCGGTCCTCCTGGCCGGCCTGATAGGCAGCGGAGGAGGAATGGCCGTCGCGTCGCCCGCCGCACCACAGGCATGGGCCCCGACCCAGGCAGCCGCGCCCCAGGCCCCCCTGCCGGCCGCGATCCCGGCTCCTCCACAGGCGACGCAACACCCCTTCGGACCCAATGTGTACGTCTTCGACCCCAGCATGCCGGTGGCCCGGATCCAGGCAACGATGGACTCCATCGCGGCGCAGCAGGTGGACGACGAAATGGGGACCAAACGCTATTCCCTGTTGTTCAAACCCGGCACCTATGGAACCCCGGAGCAGCCGCTGATTGTCCAGGTGGGCTACTCCACGGAGGTTGCGGGGCTGGGTGCTGCACCCACCGACGTCACCATCAACGGGCACGTGGACGTCTACAACCGCTGCCTGTCCGCGGACAACTGCATCGCGCTGAACAACTTCTGGCGTTCGCTGTCCAACCTCACCATCAACGTCACCGGACTTGAAGGCTGCCGCAGCTCGGCGAACTTCTGGGCGGCTTCGCAGGCCTCACCCATGCGGCGGATCAACATCACCGGCGGCAACCTTTCCCTCATGGACTACTGCACGGCAGGGCCGCAGTACGCCAGTGGCGGCTTCATCGCGGATTCAAAGACGGGCGCCGTCATCAACGGCTCACAGCAGCAGTACCTGGTCCGCAACAGCAGCATCGGCAGCTGGTCCAACGGAGTGTGGAACCAGGTGTTCTCGGGCGTAAACGGGGCGCCTCCGCAGTCCTTCCCGAACCCGCCGTACACCACCCTGGCCGCCACGCCGATCAGCCGCGAGAAGCCGTACCTGACGTTGGATCAGGCCGGTCAGTACAACGTGTTCCTGCCCGCCGTCCGCCAGGACTCTGCCGGGACCACGTGGGAAAACGGTCCCACAGAGGGCCGCAGCATCCCCTTGGCCGACTTCTATGTCGCGAAGCCCGGCGATTCAGTGCAGGCCATCAACTCCCAGCTGGCCAGGGGAAAGCACCTCCTCCTGACCCCGGGGGTGTACGACGTTGACCAAAGCATCGAGGTCAAGCGGGCAGGAACCGTCGTTCTCGGGCTGGGCATGGCGACCCTCACCGCCGTCAACGGAGCGGTCCCCTTGACGGTGGCGGATGTCCCTGGTGTCGACGTCGCCGCCGTCACCATAGATGCCGGAGAGATGGAGTCACCTGCCCTGATGCGCGTCGGCAAGGCCCGCCAGGGCGCAGGGAGCGGGCCGGCCAACTCCGCCGCCCTCAGTGATCCGGTCAACCCCACCACGCTCCATGACGTGTTCTTCCGCATCGGCGGCCCGCATGTTGGCAAGGCTTCGGTCAGCCTGGAAGTCAACAGCGACAACGTCCTCCTGGACCACATCTGGGCCTGGCGCGCCGACCATGGGAACGGCGTCGGCTGGACCACCAACACCGGCGCGAACGGCGTGATCGTCAACGGCAACAACGTCACCGCCACGGGCCTGTTCGTGGAGCACTACCAGCAGTACAACGTCATCTGGAACGGCGAAGGCGGCAAGACCGTCTTCTTCCAGAATGAGCTCCCCTACGACGCGCCCAACCAGGCAGCGTGGCAGCACGACGGCGTCCTGGGCTGGGCAGGTTACAAGGTGGCAGATTCCGTCAAAACCCACGAGCTGTGGGGCGGCGGCAGCTACGTGTACAACAACGTGGATCCAAGCATCCACGCCACCCGTGGCTTTGAGGTTCCGGTAACGCCGGGTGTGAGGCTGCACAGCCTTTTGACGGTGAACCTCGGCGCGGGAACGCTGGACCACGTGGTCAATGACACCGGCGCACCGGTGTCAACCGACGCCGTCGGAGTTCCCAGCTACGTAGCCGACTTCGGCTAAAGAACCCCCTCAGGACCACCGCAGGGCGCGGTGCGGCAGTCAAGGCCGCACCGCGCCCTGCTACGTGTTTCGAAGTGCCTTCCCTCGCAGCCCGGCCCCGCCCCACACGGCCAGGAGCAGCGCCACCAGCAGCAGGCCGGCGTCGCCCAGATCGACGGACGCCAGCCACGCGGTCAGCGGATCCTCAGGGGCAAAGGCCGCGTGGAAGAACCCGGCCAAGGTAATCACCGAGATGAACAGCGCCGAGACCGCGGAAATGCCCGTGACCAGCGCGTTGAAGCCGAGCTTCCGCCGGGGATCATCCAACGCGGAGCGGTACATCCGCATCATGGCCATGCCGTTCAGCGAGTCGCACAGGGTCATCGCGGCAGCGAAGGCAAGCGGCAGCGCAAGCAAGGCGAAGGGCGGCACCCCGGCCAGCGAGGCCGCCGTCGCCATCATCAGCAGCCCGATGGTGGTGGCAGTATCAAAGCCCAGGCCGAACAGGAAGCCGATCACATAGATGCTCCTCGGCCGGCGCACCCGGGACAGCGGACGGGCGAGCAGCCGCGCCACCAGCCCCTGCGGCGCCAGGTCCCGGTGGCCTATGGTGGCGCCATCACGGGCGCGCCGGTAGGCAGAAAGTGAGCGGGTGAACGCGGAGCCGTTGAACAGTCCCATGGCCAGCAGGAACAGGCCGGACACACCACTGCCAATCAGGCCCAGGACCAGGTTTCCGGCCGTACCGTCCTGCATCAGTCCGCCCACCACGGACGCGCCGGCGATCACCAGCACGCCTGCCAGGGTCACCACTGAGCTGTGGCCCAGGCTGAAGGCGAAGCCCACGCTCACCGGGTCCTGCCCCTGGGCAACGAACCTGCGGGTGGAGTTGTCGATCGCGGCGAGGTGGTCCCAGTCGTAGCTGTGCTTCACGCCTGCGAGGTAAGCGGTGAGCACCAGCCCCGAGGACAGCGGCCGGCTTCCTGCGCCGAAGGTCCCGGCTAGCAAAAGGACGACGGCGGCGGCATGGAGCGCGGCTACCGCACCGAAAGTGAACAGCACCCGGGTCCGGAGCGGCAGCAGGTCCCGGGCACGGTAGAGGATGCCGATGCTGGTCATCAGTGCTTCCTCAGGTTTAGCGGGGCCTGGCCGTACCAGAGTCCGCGGAGCAGGTCCGTGCAGGAACGGAGCAGCAGGTTCAGTTCGTCGGTGCTGTGGGAGAGGCTCCGCAGCACCAGTCCGGTTGTGCCTGCCACGGTGCGGGTCAGGGAGATGCCGGTCAGCGATTCCCGGCCGGCGGTGAGGCCGTGGAGTTGGTCGGCGAGCGCCTGGTCCACCCGTGCGTCCACCACCACCAGCGACGCCAGGTGGCTGTATCCCTCCATGAAGCCGAGTCCGGTGACGTCGTGGAGTGGCGGCCGGATCAGCAGGTTGTCCAGTGCCAGCAGCTGCGGGTCACCATCAGCGGCCTCAATATGGATGTCGTTGCGCAGCCGGACTTCCTGGTACCGGAAGGCGGCTCCGTCGGGCGACCAGCCGGGGGTTACTACCTCGGCCATGACCAGGCTCGACGACGGCCGCAGGGTCACGGAGGTCCGCTGCCGGTAACTGGCCTGGCGGTAGGCGATGAGCTGGTCGGGCATGAGTTCCAGCCGCGCCCCCTCCCCCAGCCGCACAGTCATCCGCTGCTCTGCAAAGGACCCGGGAGTCCGGTAGACCTTCGTGGCGGACTGGGTGGTCAGGAGAAGGTCGGCCCCAGCCTGGACCTCAACATCAACAAGGAAGAGGTCAGCGCCAAGATACGCCCCGCCAGGATTCACCACGACATAACAAACCTGCCCGGAGTCATCGAGATAGTGCGGGCGGAGTACCCGAAGGGCCCCCTCATGGAACTGATGTGAGGCAAGGGACCGGCGGCCCCGCAAAGTGACGCCCAGCTCAAGCCGCCCCATAGGTGACTGTCCGTGGCTGGATCCGGCGGCTTCGCCGGATTTGGGCAAGTCCACGACTGCCATGTCTAGTGCGCCAGGTCGAGCATCAGGACGTCGTGCCGGATCCAGTCGATGACCTTGTCCAGGCCCTCGTCAGTTTTCAGGTTGGTGAAGCAGAACGGTTTGTTGCCTCGGAATTCCTTGGAATCCCGCTCCATGACGGCCAGGTCAGCCCCGACGTGCGGCGCGAGGTCGGTTTTGTTGATGATGAAGAGGTCGGACTTGATCATGCCCTGGCCGGCTTTGCGCGGGATTTTTTCGCCCTGGGCCACGTCGATGATGTAGATGGAGAAGTCCACGAGTTCGGGGCTGAAGGTGGCGGAGAGGTTGTCGCCGCCGGATTCGACGAAGATGACCTGCAGGTCGGGGTGGCGGGCTTTGAGTTCCTCGATGGCGGCGGTGTTCATGGAGGTGTCTTCGCGGATGGCGGTGTGGGGGCAGCCGCCGGTTTCGACGCCGATGATCCGGTCCACGGGGAGGATGCCGTTGGCGGCGAGGATCTTGGCGTCCTCGATGGTGTAGATGTCGTTGGTGATGGCGGCCATGGAGATCCCGCCGCTCATGTGCCGGGTGAGCCGCTCCACGAGCTGGGTCTTGCCGGCTCCCACGGGGCCGCCGATGCCGATCTTGATGGGTTCAGACATATGTCCTCCTTTGACTCAAAAGCACAGTATTTACAAGCACGGTCAGCTCATGAACATCCGGGCACGTTGGCGTTCGTGCCGCATTTGCGAGATTTCCAGCCCCGGACTGAGGGCGCCGAAGTCGTCCAGCGTCAGGCGGGCGATGCTGTCGATGGCGGCAGCAACGTCGTCGTGCGCTTTCCGCAGCACCCGCTGCCCGGCGTTCTGCCCCAGGGGGATGGCGCGGACGGCATTCTGCGTCAGGGAGGTGGCGGTGGCAAAGAGGTAGGCGGCGAGCGCCTCCTGGAGCGGCACGCCCAGGGAGCGGGCGACGACGGCGAACGCCAGCGGCTGGTGCCCGGCGGCCCGGCCCGTGGTCACCAGGTCCCGGTACAGTTCCAGCGCAGGCGACGGAAACACCTCCGCCCCGATCTCCAGCAACCGAAGCCCCATTTTGATGCCCGCCTCCCGCACCTGCCGGGGCAACAGGGACGCAGAGAGCAAAGTATCCAGCTCCCCCACATCAACACCCCCGTAGAGAAAGCGGATGGCGAGCCCGTCAGAGTATGTCAGCTGCTGCCCGATGAACGCGCCGAGCCAGATACCGAAGGACTCTTCATCAGATACGAGCTCCCGCTCGATGTATGTCTCGAACCCAAGGGAGTGCGCAAACGCCCCGGTAGGCAAAGCGGAATCGACAAGCTGCTGAAGCGCCAGCTGATAGTTAGTGGCTGTGCTCAGCATGGCGGAAAGGTACAGGCATGACGCGTTCCTGGCGGGTGTAGGGGACGGCATTGTGGCGGAGGTAGTCCTCGACGGTGTGGTCGTAGGCGCACACCATGACGTCCGCCCCGTATTCGGAAGCGGCGTCGAAGAACTGGGCCTGGAGGTGGCGGTTGCCGAGGGAGTGCGCGGTGACGCCCATTTCGGAGATGGTGCGGGGTGCGATGACCAGGACGTCGGTGGGCAGCACGGACACCACGATCATGTTGGCCTCTTCCACGTGGAGGATGTCGCCGTCGCGGAGGTCCCCGGAGCCGGAGGGGAGGCGGATGCCGATTTCCTTTCCGTGGTCGGTGGTGGCGCGCTGGATGCGTTTGACCAGCTGGGAGCTGGGAAGCACCACCTTTTCCCGGTGCAGCCCGGCGTAGGTTTCGGGGTCCGGAAGGTCGTGCAGGTTGCCGAGGACTTTGTCGATGATCACGTGGGGGCTCCGGTGGGGTCTAGAACAGGAAATAACGCTGGGCCATGGGCAGGACGTCCGCGGGTTCGCAGGTGACGTCCTCGCCGTCGACGGTTACCTGGTACGTTTCCGGGTCCACCTGGATGTCGGGGGTGGCGTCGTTGTACTTGAGGTCGGCCTTGGTGAGGGTCCGGATGCCGGAGACGGCCCGGATGACCTTTTCCAGCCCCAGTTCCTGGGGTACCCCGGCGTCGATCGCGGCCTGGGACAGGAAGGTGATGGAGGACTGCTGCATGGCTTTGCCGAACGTGGCGAACATGGGCCGCATGGTGCGGGGCTGGGGAGTGGGGATGGAGGCGTTCGCGTCCCCCATCAGTGCGTAGGCGATCTGCCCGCCCTTGAGCACCAGCTCCGGTTTGACGCCGAAGAATGCGGGATCCCAGAGGACCAGGTCCGCGAACTTGCCCACCTCCAGGGACCCTACGGAGTCGGCGATGCCCTGGGCGATGGCGGGGTTGATGGTGTATTTCGCCACGTAGCGCTTGAGCCGGAAGTTGTCGCTGCCCGCGCTGCCATGGATTCCTGCGGCGGAATCTTCCAACACCCCGCGCTGTTTCTTCATCTTGTCCGCCACCTGCCAGGTGCGGGTGATCACCTCGCCCACCCGGCCCATTGCCTGGGAGTCGGAGGAGGTGATGGAGAAGATGCCCAGGTCCTGCAGGACGTCCTCGGCGGCGATTGTTTCGGCCCGGATCCGGGAATCGGCGAAGGCCACGTCCTCGGGGATGTCCGGGTTGAGGTGGTGGCACACCATGAGCATGTCCAGGTGCTCTTCGATGGTGTTCCGCGTATAGGGCAGCGTGGGGTTGGTGGAGGCCGGCAGGACATTGGGCATGCCGGCAATCTTGATGATGTCCGGGGCGTGGCCGCCGCCGGCACCCTCCGTGTGGAAGGTGTGGATGACGCGGCCGTCGATGGCGCGGATGGTGTCCTCCACGAATCCGCACTCATTCAAGGTGTCGGTGTGGATGGCCACCTGGACGTCGTACTCGTCCGCCACCTTCAGGGAGGTGTCGATGGAGGAGGTGGTGGACCCCCAGTCCTCGTGGACTTTCAGCCCGATGGCACCGGCGCGGATCTGCTCGGCCAAAGGTTCGACGGCGGACGCGTGGCCTTTCCCGAACAGCCCGATGTTGATGGGCAGCCCCTCAGCCGCCTGCAGCATCCGCTGGATGTGCCACTTTCCGGGTGTGACGGTGGTGGCCTTGGTGCCTTCGGCAGGGCCGGTGCCGCCGCCGATCATGGTGGTCACCCCGCTGGCCAGGGCCGTGGGCACCTGGTCCGGGGAGATGAAGTGGATGTGGGTGTCGATTCCGCCGGCAGTGAGGATCTTCCGTTCGCCGGCGATGATTTCGGTGCTGGCCCCGATGACGATGTCCACGCCGTCGGTGATCTGCGGGTTCCCGGCTTTGCCGATGCGGAAGATATGCCCGTCCTTGAGTGCCACGTCCGCTTTGTAGATGCCGGTGTAGTCCAGGACCACCGCGTTGGTGATGACGGTGTCGGGAATGTCCTCGTCGCGGGTGGCCTGGCCGTTCTGGCCCATGCCGTCGCGGATTACCTTGCCGCCACCGAACACTACTTCCTCACCGTAGACGGTGAGGTCCTGTTCGATCTCGAGGAACAGGTCGGTGTCCGCCAGGCGGATCCTGTCACCGGCGGTGGGCCCGTACAGGTCCGCATACTGCCGGCGCGGGATCTCGAAGCTCACTGGACGTCCCCTTCCTGGCGGGTGCCGCCGTCGAGCTTTCCGTTGACCGCGTTGCTGAGCCCGAACACCTCGCGGCGCCCGGCCAGTTCGATCAGCCGCACGCTCCGGGAGTCCCCCGGCTCAAACCGTGCAGCCGTTCCCGCGGGAATGTCCAGCCGCCGGCCGTAGGCGGCGTCCCGGTCGAAGGACAAGGCAGCGTTGGCCTCGGCGAAGTGGAAGTGGGAACCCACCTGGACGGGCCGGTCGCCGGTGTTGGTCACGGCCACCTCGATCGCGTCCCTGCCCGCGTTCGCGGTCACGGGCTCCGGCCGGAGAACGTACTCGCCTGGGATCATTGCGGCTCTCCTTAGCGGATGGGGTTGTGGACGGTGACGAGCTTGGTGCCGTCGGGGAAGGTGGCCTCGAACTGCACGTCGTGGATCATTTCCGGCACGCCCTCCATGACGTCCTCGCGGCTGAGGAGGGTGGTGCCGTAGCTCATGAGATCGGCAACGGTCCTGCCGTCCCTGGCGCCCTCGATCAGTTCATAGCTGATGATGGCCACGGCCTCCGGGTAATTAAGTTTCAGGCCGCGGGACTGCCGGCGCCGGGCCAGGTCCGCGGCCACCACGATCATGAGCTTTTCCTGCTCACGCGGCATCAGATGCATGGATTTCCCTTCGACGGCCAACGGCGTGGGCTCCAGCGTAGACCCGGCACGTTTCCGCCAGGTTTCAGCAGCATCAGGCCGGTCTATCCGGAGCCTGCTTGCTGACCGGTGGGGCCTACTTGCTGAGCCCGGAAAGGATCTCCCCGCTGGACTGGACGGGCTGGCGGTAGGTAGCGGAAAGGATGCGGAGCATGTCGGCGGCGTCCTGGTCGGCTTCGGAGGCCATGGCGTCCCTGGCATACGTCACGCGGATGTTGTGCGCGAATGCATCGGCGGCGGTCTGGGCAATGCAGTTGTGGGTTGAGACGCCCGCGAGCACCACCTGGTCGGCTCCCCAGTTCCGCAGCCGGGCCAGCAGGTTGGTGCCCACGAAGGCGCTGTCGCGGGTCTTGTTCAGCTGGGGCAGGTCTTCGGTGATGAGCCCCGGCACGGACTGGGCCTGTTCACTGCCGCGGAAGATGAACCCCTGGTCGTCGTCGAGCATGCTGAGGGTCCAGGTGGATTTGTCCCGCTCGTGTTCGGTGCCCACCAGCAGCGCCTTGTGGCCGGCGGCCTTGAACCCTTCCAGCAGCCGGTTGCACTCGCTGACCACCCGTTCCCGCTGGGCTGCCAGTTCGGGGGTTTCGAAGAAAGCGTTCTGCATGTCGATGACCAGGAGGGCAATCATGGCGGCACCTTTCCGTCTCTTGAACCGGTGGCATAGGCGTACCCGCTTGCGGAGCAGGCGAAACCTGCCCGCCCGGAACCAGGGCGCCGGGACCAGAGCACCGGAACTACGGCGCGGACTCGCGGATCTTTAGTTCGAACCCGGCCTCCACGTGCACGCCCGCCCCGGATGTCTCGCGCCCGGCGATCCGGTCCAGCAGCAGGCCGATGGACCGTTCCGCGATCTCGTCCATGCCCGGCGAGACGGTGGTCAGGGACGGGGACGCGAACCGGGCTTCGTCGATGTCGTCAAAGCCTGCCACGGCCACGTCCTGGGGCACCTTAACCCCGCGGATCAGGAGTTCGTGCAATGCGCCGAGTGCCAGCACGTCGTTCAGCCCGAAGACGGCGTCGAACTCCACGCCGGATGCCAGGAGGCCGGCCACGGCGGCGGCGCCGGTGTCGCGGCGCCACTCCGCAGGCACCACCAGGGCAGGGTCGAACGCGATGCCGGCTGCCTCCAGCGCCTTCCGGTATCCGTTCAGGCGCAGGCCCCCGCTGCCGGAGGTCTCCCCGGCCTTCGCCCCGATCACGGCAATGCGGCGGCGGCCGCCGGCCAGCAGGTGCGCCGTGAGCGCCGCCGCGGCTTCCCCGTTCTTCATCGTGACCAGGTCGAAGCGGGGATCCATGATGTGCTCGCCGAGCATCACCAGGGGCTTGCTGCCGGCACGCGCGGCAATGGCCTCCGCGTCAACCATCAGCGGCGTGAACAGCAGGCCGTCGGTGAGCTGCCGGAACGTCCCCTGCAGGGCGCCCAGTTCAGCGGCCGCTTCCGCGTCGGACTGCTCCACCAGCACCCGGTAACCCCGGCGGGAAGCGGCCTTCATCAGCCTGGACGCCAGCTCGGCGTAGTACGGGGCGGAGAGGTCGGACAGGACCAGCCCTAGCATGGAAGTCTTGCCGGACCGGAGGCTGCGCGCCGTGAGGTTGGCTTCGTAGCCCAGCTCCGCAATGGCATCCTGCACCCGCTGCTTGGTGGCCGGACGGATGAACTCGTAGTCATTCAGGACGTTGGAAACGGTCTTGAGGGAAACGCCCGCCGCCCGTGCGACGTCGTTCATGGTGACTGCCATTAACGTTCTTTTCCTGCTTTCGCCGCTGCTTTGGCGGCCTGCTTGCTGGCGCGCACTTTTGCCAGGGATTCCGGGTCCACGATGTCTGCCACTGACAGGTAGCTGCCGTCCTCACCATAGTGTCCCGCGGCTTCACGCCATCCCGGCGCATTCAGGCCGCGCTGCTTGCCCAGGAGGGCCAGGAAGATTTTCGCCTTCTGCTCGCCGAATCCGGGCAGGGCCTTGAGGCGGCGCAGCACCTCGGCCCCGTCCGGTGACCCTTTGGTCCAGATGGCCGCGGCGTCCCCGTCCCACTCGCTCTGGACGGCCTCGGCCAACGCCTGCACCCGGGCGGCCATGGAACCGGGGAAGCGGTGTACGGCGGGCCGTTCCTTGAACATCTCCACAAACGCCTGGGGGTCCTGCGCTGCGATGGCCTCCGGCTTAAGCGACCCGATCCGGCTGCGGATCTTCTCGGGCCCGGCAAAGGCCGATTCCATCGTCACCTGCTGGTCCAGCAGCATGCCGGTCAGCAGGGCGAAGTCGTCCTCGCTCAACAACTTGTCCGCGGCGGGATCGCCCGTGATGTGCAGTTCCATGCCGTCCATCCTCCCACCTGCGGCCCGCCGTCGTCATAAGGGCGCCCCTGCCCTCCCGCCCCCGGGGGGTCAGCTGTCCACGGACAGCCGGATCATGGACCAGGACACGGCGGGGAGTTCGGCGGTGAGCCTCCCGCCGTCCACCTTCACGGTGCCGTTTTCCGATGGCAGGACGGAGGTGGAATCGTCGGCGCTGGCCTGCCAGTACGGGTCCTTGTTGGCGTAGGTCACCGCCTCCAGCAACCGGACATCGCCCAGCCCGGCCACGGCTGCGTCAAGCGTCAGTGCCTGGCCGGCGGACCGGTTGACGGCGAACACCACGGCTTCGCCCTTGTCCGCGTCATACGTGGCGACGGCGGACAGGGCGGCGACGTCAGTTGTGGTGCCGCCGCTGACCAGTGGGGATTCGACGGCGAGTTGCAGGACGGTGCCGGAGGCGTGCCGTGAGGTCAGGGCAAAGGGGTGGAAGGTGGTCTGCTTCCAGGCGCGGCCGCCCGGCTCGGTCATGATGGGGGCGATGACGTTCACCAGCTGCGCCAGGCTGGCGGAGTGGACGCGGTCCGTGTTGCGGAGCAGCGTGACCAGCAGGTCCCCCACGACGACGGCGTCCGCCACCGTGTAGGTGTCCTCCAGCAGGACGGGGGCCACGGGCCAGTCCTTGCCGGTGGGCACCTTGGACTCGTCGCGGCTCATGTGCCAGACGTTCCACTCGTCGAAGGAGATGTTCACCTGCTTGGAAGATTTCTTGACCGACTTCACATGGTCGATGTGGCTGACGAGGTCGCGGATGAAGGCCTCCATCTTGTGTCCCGCGGCGAGGTGTTCCTGCAGGTCGCCGAAGTCCTCGAAGTACTGGTGCGCCGAGATCAGGTCCACCAGCTCGTAGGTCTCCGTCAAAACCACGCGTTCCCACTCACCGAAAGTCGGCATGGTGGGCCCTGAACTGCCGCAGGCCACCAACTCCACGTCCGGCTGCATCATGCGCATGGCACGGGCAGTGTCGGCGGCCAGGCGGCCGTATTCCAGCGCGTTCTTGTGGCCGATCTGCCAGGGGCCATCCATTTCGTTGCCCAGGCACCACATCCTGATGCCATAGCCGTCCCGGGCACCGTTCGCCTGGCGCTGGCCGGCCAGCGCCGTGCCGGCGTCGATGTTGCAATACTCCAGGAGGTCCAGCGCCTCCTGGACCCCGCGGGTGCCCAGGTTCACCGCCATCATGGGTTCAACGCCGGCCTTGGCGGACCACGTGGCGAACTCGTCCACGCCCACCGTGTTGGGATCGGTGGAGTGCCAGGCCAGGTCCAGGCGCACTGGCCGCTGGTCAACCGGGCCCACCCCGTCCTCCCAGCGGTAGCCGGACACAAAGTTGCCGCCGGGGTAGCGGACGGTGGATACCCCCAGTTCGCGGGTGAGCGCGAGGACGTCCCTCCGGAACCCGTCGTCGTCGGCATCCGGGTGGTCCGGTTCAAAAATGCCGGTGTAGACGCACCGGCCAAGGTGCTCAACAAAGGCACCGAACGTACGACGGCGGACCGGCCCCACGGTGAACGACGGGTCGACGGTGATTTTTGCTGCGGCGGGTTCTGGCTGGGTCACGAAGGCATCCTCGGCTTGGTTTCTACAACGTTATAGAAACTATTGTTGGGGGGCCCGCCTCGGGAGTCAAGTGCTCCGTTGACCGGGCGGCAGCGCGGCCTCACCCCTGGGCCGCCAAGCGACCCGCTTCCCACCTGCGGCAACACGCCTGAGGGGTTTCCGCAGGGCGCGCCCAAGTACTCCCTAATCGGAAAAACAGGTACTGGTTACGCATCCACTGGGGGCTGGACGGCCATTAGGTTTTTCACAGAGACAAGACCTGTTCTGCTTTCCGGTACTTGGCTCACTAGGGGGTGTGAGACTGGCAATGCATGCACGACAGGTAAACCCAGGCTTCCCGGTTCATAGGACCCGGGTACTAAGCGGGGCCGGCGACGAGGAGTCCTTTGAGACCAAGGGCTCTCCCCCAGCCGTCGCCGGCCCTCTTTCCGCAGCGAACGCCCGCAGGACGCGCGTGCCCCATCCGGAGCCGCGCGGCCGTGAACGCGGTGCACCCCGAAACCCCGCCCTCGTGCTGGACCTGGTCAACGACGCCCAGACCCTCTCCGATTCCCTTAGGCTGCTGGTGGCCGCCTCGGCTGACCATGTGGCCGCCACCGCCGGGATTGACGTGGGCTGCGGCCTGGTGCTGCACCAGGCCAAGCGGACTCCTGCCATAACGGGCACCACCGGTGAAGTAGTGCGGATGCTGGACTGGGAACGGGAAATGGACGAGGGGCCGGTAACTGACGTCATGTCAGGCGGGCACCCCGTCGCGGTGCTCCAGCGGAACGGGGATTTCCGGTGGCAGCACTATTCGTCGCAGTTGCAGTTATCAGGGTTCGGCAGTGCCCTTGCCGTACGGCTCCGTCTGGAAGCGGACCCCGCGGAAGATGACCAAACGATCGGCAGCAGTGGCCCCGGCCGGACCGCCGCCGCACTTGCCTTCTTCGCGCACGACTCGAAGGCTTTCCCGCTGCAGGCCATCGCCGAGGCACGCACCTTTGCCGCCCTGGCAGCCAAGAGCCTGCAGATGGCCATCAACCTGCACTCCGCCCGCTCGCTGGCCACCGACCTCCGTTCGGCCCTGGACAGCCGCACCTCCATCAACGTTGCCTGCGGCGTGATCATGGCCCAGAACAGGTGCTCGTACCAGGAGGCCTTCTCCATCCTTGCCAAGGCTTCCAGCCACCGGAACATCAAGCTGCGCAAGGTGGCGGAGGAACTGCTGGAGCGGTTGCCGGAAGGTGCCCCGCACTCACACTTCGGCGGCTGACCGCGTCAGGATGACAGGGTGCCCCTGGCGATACTCACGCTGGAGTGCGCAGGATTGCCGTCCATCGGTTCGTCGGAAACATCCACCACCGGGTACTGGGAGAGGTCCAGGCCGCTGGGCACCTGGAACGTTCCGGATGTGGAGTTCATGACGCCCAGGCTGACCAGCCGGGAAAGGTCCGGCGCAATCAGCCACACCTCCTGGTAACCCTTGGCTTCATCCTTGTCCAGGCTGATTTCCAGGTTGCGGGAACCGTCGGGCGCCGTCACCACCTTGGCCGATCCTGCGGCGGAGTGCTGCGCCAGCGGCGCCAGCTGGGCAGAGGCCAGCTGCTGGGGCTGGGGCGGACGGGTCAAGGTCAACACCGCACCAACCACCACCAGGACGGCTGCGGCTGCAGCTGCCACCCACGTACCGGGGCGCTGCCACCAGGCACCTTTGGTCCGCCGGCGGATAGGGATAACGTTCGACGGCGGCGCGTCCACAGGTGCGGCCGCCGGACCCACGCTGTTTCCCTTGGCGGCGTCCGCCGCCAGCGGATCCTCCCGCACGGACCCCGAAAGGCCCAGTTCCCGGTGGATTCCAGCCCATACCTGTGGCCCGGGCACGGCCAGGCGGCTGGTGTCCGGTGCGGTCTTCACCGCGTCCACCGTGCGGCGCAGGGCGGCAAAATCGGCGGCGCACTCGGGGCAGGCAGCCAGGTGCTCCCGGGCACCCGGGTCCTCCCAGCCGTCGTAAAGTGCCAGGAGGCTCAACTGTTCCGGATCAAGATGCGGCATGGTCTACCTCCAATCTGCTTCGCAGGTGCGACAGGCTCCGGCGGATGTGGCTCTTGACCGTACCAAGGGGAAGGCCCAGTTTGCGTGAAATCTGCTCGTGGGTCAGGTCCTCGTAAAAGGCGAGCTTCATGATGGACCCCTGGGGCTCGCCCAGCCTCTCCAGTTCGCCGTCCAGGAGCAGCCTGTCCGCCAGCATTTCCGCCGCCTCTGTTCCCGTTCCGGCGTCTTCTCCCATACCGGCTCCGGCCGCGGCGAAGGCCTTGCGTGCTTCCCGGGCTGCCGCCGAATGGGCATCGGTGATGGCGTTCCGGGTGATTCCCACGATCCACGCCGGCAGCCTGGCCACTTGCGGGTTGAAGGTACTCCGCGAACGCCAGGCCCGGATGAAGACCTCCTGGGTCACGTCGTCCGCCGCTGCCCTGTCCGGCAGGGAACGCAGGGCAAGGGTGTGCACCAGGGGCGCGAACTCACGGTAGGCCGCTGCCAGGGCGTGCTCATCCCCGGCCAGGAAGGAGTCGGTCAGTGCGTCATCCCATCCGCGGAAAGCGTGCCCGGGAAGCGTCACAGGCAACTCCTTCCCGGCGTCGGCGCACGAGTTACATGGCTGGCCACCGGTGATGCAAAAACCAGGTTCATGCAGGAACTGCGGTGACAATGACATTGTCGCTGTAGTCCATCCGCTCGTCCAGCCATCGGCCGCCGCAGGTGACCAGCTTGAGTTCGTGCGGGCCGGACCGGCGGAACAGGGCGCCGCCGTCGAACTTGTCCTTTGCCATCAGTTCCACTCCCACCACCCGGTAGGCGAGCGGCCCGGCCCCATCCCTGCCCACGCGGATGAGGATTCCCGGCGAGAGGGACTTCAATGCCGAGAACGGTGCCCGGTCGGACGTGGTGTCGATATGGCCGGCGATGACGGCGGTTCCCTCGGCTGCTCCCGGGGCCGGACCGAATTTGTACCAGGCCGCCCGGTCGAAGGCGTCAGGGATTTCCATCGCTCCCCCGCCGGAAACTCCCCCGGGCACCACCGGCATGTCGATGGCAGTGCCCGCCACGGTCAGTGACGTTGGTGCCGGCACAACCGCCGCGGCGATTGGGGCCGCGGGCCGGACCGGGATGGCCCCGGTGGGAGGTACAGCGGAGCCGGCAGGGGCCGGCGCCCCCGGCGAGGGCGCCGGCTCGTGAGAGCCGGTTGCCGCGGCAACCGTGGAGGGGGCCGCCTGCCCGGCAGAACCGGTGGGACCCGCAGAACCAGTGTGACCGGGGGAACCAGTGGGACCGGCAGGACCGCAGCCGGACAAAACCAACGCGGCAGCCACCATCGCTGCGGCCGCGCCGCCTGCCGGATGGCGACGGCGGTACCCGGGTGCCGGCGTCGTGCCTGCCATCATGCCTGCCGCCTCCCTTCCATGTATGCCGGCCATTGGCGGGGCCGGTGCAGGGGCCCGTCCGTAGCCGGCCGGGCCCCTGCGGTGTGGTCCTTCAGCGGGCGTCTGGCCCGGTTACAGTTCCGCCCGCCGTGCGCGGACCGCGCGGGCTGCGCCCACCGCCCCCGCGAGGAGGGCCAGCGCTGCCAAGCCAAACCCGGCGGTGGCAACGGCAGGGCCCGCTCCACCGGCATCCGCGGACCCGTCAAGGGCACCTGGCACAGAGGCCGGTGCGGAATGCAGGCCCTCGATGGTCTGGACTGCAAGCTTCAGGTTCTGGTCGGCCAGGCTGCCCCAGGCGTAGACGATGGTGTGGGTACCTTCAGCCACCGCCACGTCGGCCGGGCCGACTACCGGGGTGGTGGTGCCTGCGGCAGCCACCGCGGCCGGGACGGTGCCGGGATCCAGGGTCAGGGTCTTTTCGTTCGGGTTGGCCAGGTTGGTGACAACGGCGGTGCCGCCTGCCAGGACATCGACGGCGGGGGCTGCGGCTGCGTGCCGGACCGTCAGTTTGCCCTTCCCGGCGGGAATTTGGGACACGTCGTTGGTGAACAGGCTGGCGGTGGGCTTGCCGTCGGCGCCGAGGTGGGCTGCGGCCGTGTAGTTTCCGTTGGCGGCAAGGGTGACGCTCACCGGACCAATGGCCGGCGCGGAGGCGTCGGCGGCATCGGCTGCCGTGATGGCGATTTCGTAGGTGCCGGCCGGAAGGGCCAGTGGCCCTGCAAGGGTTCCGGGGGCAAAGTCATCCAGGGTGCGGTCACCGTTGACCCAAACGTCCACGGTCAGTCCGGGAACGCCATGCAGCACGGACAGCTGGGCATCCCCGTCTGCTGCGTGGGCGGGACCGGCCAGAGCGATTGCGGCTGCAATGGCTGCTGCACCGGCACCTGCGGTGAAGATTTTGTTGCGCATGTCCATCTCCTTGAACGGCCCGGCTGACGGGCGTATTTTGCTGACACTCCTACTACCGGCGCAGCCCCGGATTTGGATGCAGAATCATGGAGATTTTTTTTGGCGCTTGTTGCCGTCCGCCTAGGCGCGCGCTGGAACGGCGGTGCTGGCACGCAGGACCAGCTCCGGCGGGACCACAGTGGAGCTCACCGCGGCACCCGACTCGATTTCCTTCAGCATGATGTCCATGCAGCGGCGTCCCAGCTCCTCGAAGTCCTGGCGGACGGTGGTCAGCGGCGGCGTGAAGTACCCCGCCTCCGGCTGGTCGTCGAAGCCCACCACGGAGACGTCGTCGGGCACCCTGACCCCCGCCTCGGTGAACGCGCGCAGCAGGCCCAGGGCCATCTGGTCGTTTCCAACGAAGATGGCCGTGGCCCTGAGCCCGGAGGCCAGCTTGCGGCCGATCGCGTAACCGCTGCCCGCGCTCCAGTCCCCCTCAACCACCAGGGAATCATCCAGGCCGGCATCCCGGAGGGCAGCACGCCACCCCTCCGCGCGCTCAGCGCCGTCCGTCCAGTCAGGCGGGCCGGCGATGTGCCCGATCTGCCGGTGCCCCTCACTGATGAGATGTTCGACGGCGAGCCTGGCGCCTGCACGCTGGTCCACCATCGCACCGCTGACGGAAGCGCTGCCGGCCGAGCCCACTGCCACCACGGGCACGGGAAGATTCATCTGCTCCAGCACTGCGAGGGTGTCCGAGTGCGGCACCAGCACGGCGATCCCGTCCACGGCCTGGTCCATGAAGTGGCCCACGGCGTTGGAGATGGCATCCCGGCTGATTTCCCGCAGGGCCGCGATACTGACAAAGTAACCGGCGTTGCGGGCGGCATGTTCAACCCCCAGCAGGGTGTTGGCCGGGCCGTACTGCGAAAGCTCGCTTGCCAGCACGCCAATGGTCTGCGAGCGCCGGGTGACCAGGCTCCGGGCCGCGGTGTTGCGCCGGTACCCCAGTTCGGCAATGGCGGCCTCCACCTTTTCCCGGGTCGCCTTGCTGACGTTGGGATGGTTGTTCACCACCCGGGAGACGGTCTGGTGGGAGACCCCCGCCACCTTGGCCACGTCTTCCAGGCGCGGCATCCGGCCCTTGCTGGTATTTGCCATGAGCCTATTGTGCCTGTTGCAGCCCCCGCGGCGGCGTCCCCGGGCGCCGGCACAGCGCGCCTGAATCCTTGCGCGGCAGCGGAGCGATGGGAAGGATGAAGCTGATCGACTTGCCAACGAAGGAGCCGTGAGAATGACCAAATACCTGATCTCGTTTCCCAGCGGCGCCATGGACATCCCGGATGGTGGCCTGCAGGCCGTAGCGGACGCCGCGCATGCCGTGGTCCAGGAGGCGAAGGACGCCGGCGTCTGGGTGTTCGGCGGCGGCATCGACGAGAGCGTTCCGCCCGTGATGGTCGACGGCGACGGTACGGTGAGCGAAGGCACCTACCCCCAGACGGCGCAGATCGAAGGCGGCTACACAGTGCTGGAACTGCCCGGCTACGAAGCCGCACTGCACTGGGCCGCGAAGATCGCCGCGGCCTGCCGCTGCGCACAGGAAGTGCGCGCCTTCCAGTACGATCCCGCCAGCTGACCCATCAAGCCCCGCCAAACCATGCCTGCGGCGACCCCTGCGGACCTGGAGTATCCGTTCACCGGCCCCTGGCTGGTGCAGAATTCTCCCGCCAACCGGATCCCCAGCCACGGGACACGGCTTTTCGCCACGAGCCACGCCATCGACTTCACCCCGCTGGACCGGAACGGGCGGTCTGCGCCGGTCACCCTGGCGTCGCTGTTCCGGCCCGAGCCGCCGGAGCAGTTCGTGGGGTTTGGCAGGGCTGTGACAGCCCCGGCCTCCGGTATTGTCCTCGCCGCCCATGACGGGGAGCCGGACCATGCCGCCTTCCGCGGCTTTCCATCCATACGTTACGCCGCTTCGCAGGCCAGGCGGGTGCGGGAGGGATGGCCGGGCCTTGCAGGCAACCACGTGATCATCGGGAGCGGCGCGGTGTTCATCGCCCTGTGTCATCTGCAGTGCGGGAGCGTCTGCGTCCGGCCCGGCAAGCCGGTTGAGTGCGGGGAGATGGTGGGCCGCTGCGGCAACTCCGGCAACAGCACGGAACCGCATCTGCATGTGCAGGCCATGGATTCCGCCGATCCGGCCCGGGCTTCCGGCGTTCCCCTCTCGTTCCCCGGCGGACTGCCGCGCAACGGGACCATCGTGCATGCCTGAGGCGGGGGTTACCAAGGGCCGGAGCAATGGATGGGACCGGTCAGGGCCCGGCGGTGTGGGATCCCTTGCCCGCACACGTGCTACACGAGCAGGATGGACGCATCGAACGGTTGGGAAAAGGCGGGGGTCATGCGCTTGGTTCAGGTCGCTCAACACGCCAGTGATCTGCAGCGGGCAGCGGAGTTTTACAGCGCCTTGCTTTCGGCAAGATACACGGCCGTGTTCGATCCGCCCGGGCTGCTGTTCTTCGACCTTGACGGCGTACGGCTGTTGCTGGAGCAGGGCGCGCCGAGTTCGCTTCTCTATCTTGGCGTTCCCGATGTGAAGCGCACTGTGGAGCAACTCAAGGGCCGGGGAGTGGAAATAGTGGCCGAACCGCGGGTGATCTTCAGCCACGACGACGGCCTGCTGGGGCCCGCCGGCACGGAGGAGTGGATGGCATTCATCCGGGACAGCGAGGGAAACACCCTGGGGCTGGTCAGCCAGATTCCCCCGGCATCGCCATCCCGGCCGTGAGGCACCCAAACGCTTGCAGGCCGGGCCCGCGGACGCCCGCGCAATAGTTGGCCACGGCCCTGAAACCACCGGCAGGCCAGAGGCTGGATGCCTCTGGCCTGCGTAAACGGTGGGCCCTGTGGGGCTCGAACCCACGACCCACGGATTAAAAGTCCGATGCTCTACCAACTGAGCTAAAGGCCCCTGCCGGCCAGCCAAACACGCTGTGTCTGCCCATCCGGCCCAATCCATTTCTGGACGTTAATACTCTAACCCATGGTTCCGGCGGCTTCGCACATGGCCCAGGCGCCGTCGTCGGACGCTTTCATCCCCCTTTTGACGCCTCTTCCCGCAGGTGAAGCCGGGCGCCGCAGACGCTCGATTTCCGCCGCGGCACAGGAGTAGCGTGGGGGCATGAGCGAGCAAGCAGGAACCAGTCCTTACGGCGGCAGCAACCGGCACCACAAGCCCAAGCCTTTCGCCCCGATGGATTTCGAGCCCTTCGCCGGCGGGGCCGATCCCGCCCGCGTCTCGGAGGCCGCCCACCTCGCCGCGCAGGCCCTGGTCCGCCACGGCCGGGACAGCGATGATCCGGTGGTCACCGAACGCCTCGTGAAGCTTGCCGACGAACAGGGCCTGGAGGCCATCGCCGAGATGTGGGCCGAGAGCCCGGCCCGCTCCCTTCCCGGCGCCCTGTGGCGGCTTTACGCGCTGCGCGCTGCTACGGTCCAGGATCCGGAACGCATCTCCGTGTATTTCCGCGCGGGCCGGGACACCGCGCAGGTCTCCAACGTGGTGGCCGGCGCGGCTGAACCACCCGGCGCGGAGGAAATGCGCACCATGGCCGACGCAATCCTTTCCGGCGCGTTCGACGGCGATTTCGACGTCGCGCTGGAACGGTCCGCCGCCTTCTGCCGGGTGGTGGCGCTGGGCCAGGCCACCCTTGCCGACGGCGCCGAACACGCCAACGAGGCACACGCCAGCAAGCTGACCCGCAACTCCCACCAGTTGGTCAAGACCGCCGAGGACCTGGAGCACGCCGCCAACGCGTGGCGCCTGGGCGAACTGGACTGAGTGGCCGCCGGGACCCGGTAACCGGCCGTACAGGGCTGGTTGCTCGAGCCTGCCCGGCACCCTCTGGCCCTTATTTTCGGGACGAACAAGGGCGCCGCTGTCAAGATTGACTTGGGCCGGGTGAAGTAGAAGACTGAAACCGGTGCCGAGCCGCGAAACCCCCGGGCTTCAACAATTAGCCGCCTAGAGCGGCCTACCGCCGAGAGGCGTATCCGGTTCGGCACCATTTTTCTGCCCTCTTCAGGGTGGACAATTCAGAGGTGCTCTTTCGGGCCGGTAGAGTAGGCGACAGTTGCGCGCCGGAGTCAAGTCACACGGCAGCGACCCCCGCCTTGATAAGTCCCCGGAGACCGGTAAACACGTGAAGCTGCGCCTTTTCCCCCAGGAGCCCTCAGGGCTGAACCTGCTCTCGCAGATGGCACAACAGATCGTGCTGGCCACCGCCACCCTGGCCGAAATCCTTGGCGTACCCGCGGACGAGCACGGCAACCTCGTGGAGGACATGCACAACCTCGAGGCCAAGTCCGCCGAACTGCATTTCGCCCTGCTGACCCACATGCGCACCAGCTTCGTGAACCCGCTCCCCCGCGAGGACATGTACGCCCTCTCCCGGTACCTCAACGAGGCCATGGAGAAAATGGATGCCGCCGCGGAACTGGTGGCGCTGTACAAGCTGGACCGCCTGCCCAAGCGCGCCGCGGACCAGCTGGAGATCATCAGCCGGCAGGCCGAGCTGACGGTCGACGCCATGTGCAGGCTCAACAACCTGGATGACCTTGAGGACTACTGGATCGAGATCCTGCGCCTGGCCAAGCGTGCCGAGCGGACCCACCGGGTTTGGGTGGCGGACATGATCGCGGACATGAAATGGGCGCAGTACTCGCGCAACCGGGACATCGCCAACCAGCTGGTGGAGGTCACCAAGGACATGCGGCGGGTGGCCACCCAGGTAGGCAGCATCATCGTCAAGGAATCCTGAGGTGGCGGCAGTCATCTTCGCGGCGGTGGTCCTGCTGGCGGCGGCGTTTGCCTTCCTCAACGGCTTCCGCGATGCGTCCACCTCAGTGGCCCTTGCCGTCCGGAACCGGGCCCTCACCCCCAGCGTGGGCGTGCTCCTTGCCGCGTTCTTCAACTTTGTCGGCGCCCTGGTGAGCGCCCTGCTTGCCGTCGCCGCCAGCCAGACCTGGATCCATCTTCCCGCCGGGGCCGACGGGCTCACCATCCTGGTGGCCGGCCTGGCCAGCGCCTGCGCCTGGGGGCTGCTGATGTGGCGGCGGGGCATCCCCGCGTCCTCCACCCACGCCCTTGTGGGTGGTCTTGCCGGCGCAGGCCTTGCCAGCCTTGCCATCGGCGGCCCGGGGGTTGCCGGGGTGGACCAGTCGCTGCTGTTCCAAGTGGTGCTGCCCCTGGTGCTGTCCCCGCTTGTGGCCTACAGCGGTTCCTTCCTGCTGGTGTATCCGGCCACGTGGGTGGCCCGGTACACGCAGCCCAATGTGGTGAACCAGCGCTTTCGCAGGGGCCAGGCCGTTGCCGCCGGCGCGGTGGCCTTTGGCCACGGCCTGCAGGACGGCCAGCGCGTCAGCGCGGTACTGCTGCTGGCCCTCCTGGCGGCAGGCTATTCCGACGGCGGCATCCCCATGTGGGTGGCAGGACTCTCCGCGGTAATGATGACCGCCGGGACGCTCTTCGGAGGTTGGCGGATCTCGCACACCATCGGCTACAAGCTCACCAGGATCGACCCCCTGCGCGGATCGGTGGCCCAGACCTTCAGCGCACTGATGCTCTTTGTGGGCGCCATCGGGCTCCACTGGCCGCTCTCCACCACCCATACCGTCACCGCCGGGGCCCTGGGCGCCGGGGAGAACCAGAATTTTTCGGTAACGAACCGGAAGCTGGTGATCAGGATCCTGTGGCTCTGGGCCCTGACGCCCCTGGCCACCTGCGCCCTGGCCTTCGTGCTGGCCCTGGCCCTGTCCCCCGTTTCTGCCTAGCCCACCCCTGTCGAATCCACCCCCGGTGGGCCCTGGCAGCGGAGGGTGGAGCTCCCCTGTACAGGGGCACCCCCGTGACGTAGATTCGAAAAAAGCGCCCCGGGCCAAAGGTGCGGGGACCGGCGTCCGGGCCGCGTGCAGGGCCGCGGACGGGCAACCGCTGCAGCAACACGGCGGCTTGGATGCACAAAGCGGAAAAGAGCAGGCGTCATGTCTTCCCCGTATTTCCGGCGCCCCCTGCCACAGCCACGGCAACTTCAGTGCGAGGCCTGCGGAACCGGGCACCAGCTGACCATTCATGCCATCACGTCCATCGGCGCCGCCGGCGGGGACCTTGTCACGGTTTCCTACACCTGCAACGACTGCAACCTGTTCCAGGAACACAGTGCCTTCGCTGCCGACGTGGCGGCCGCCCTGAACCAGGTCCGCTGGATGGCGAAAGTGATCCTCTTCGGGGACGAGTACATCCACTGCGGCTGCCCCATGGAGGAAGCGGAACACGAGGTTGAGCGGCTCTGCTATCGCAGCAGCAACACGGGCAGTGGCCTCAACGCGGTGTCCCTGCCCACCCGGGTCCTGCGCTGCCATTGCGGATTCCAGCTGGAAGTTCCGGAATAAGCCCGCCCGGGCCCGGGCGGGCGCCGGTCAGAGCTGGATGGCGGCCGGGCCATCGGTTTCGGCCATCAGGACGGCCGCGAGCTCCTCGGCGGTCAGGTTCGCCGCGGTGCAGAGTTCGTGGTGTGCCACTCCGGCCGCGGAGGCGTTGCGGACCGCCTGGTGCAGGGACTGCAGGGCGTTGTCCAGTTCCCACTGCATGCTTTCGAGGTGGGAGCTGGTGCGCCACACCTCCGACAGGACATCGCCCTCTTCCTCAAGGCCGGCCGCAGCCAGCCCGAGGTGTGGTTGAAGCTCAGGGGCCAGGGGGCCGGCGGCAAGGGGTCCTGCCAGGCCGGCGGCTGCGGCAAAGCCCTCCACGGGCAGCACGGCATCCCGGGCCGGTGCGCCCGGCCCGGGGACGGACACCGTAAGCTGTGGGCCCAGGGCGTTGCTGGCCGTCTGCGTCATGGCGAAACTCCTTTAGCTGACTTACTACTAGATTCAAAAGTATCTAGATGAGCGTACTAAACCGGCCAGTAGATCGCCAACGCTGGAGTGCCCTATCCGAAGCGGCCGGACACGTAGTC
This sequence comes from Arthrobacter sp. NicSoilB11, assembly GCF_019977375.1. Classification (NCBI taxonomy): domain Bacteria; kingdom Bacillati; phylum Actinomycetota; class Actinomycetes; order Micrococcales; family Micrococcaceae; genus Arthrobacter; species Arthrobacter sp. NicSoilB11. Next base: position 308,116 of record NZ_AP024657.1, on the reverse strand, counting down.
CTCAGTAGCCTTCTGGACGGGGTTGCTGAAGATCGTGTGGGTGTCGCCGTATTCGATCAGCTTGCCCGGCTTGCCGGTGCCCGCGATGTTGAAGAACGCCGTCCGGTCGGAAACCCGCGCGGCCTGCTGCATGTTGTGGGTAACGATCACCACCGTGTACTGGTCCTTGAGCTCATTGATGAGGTCCTCAATGGCCAGCGTGGAAATGGGGTCCAGGGCGGAGCACGGCTCGTCCATGAGGATCACCTGCGGCTCCACGGCGATGGCGCGGGCAATGCAGAGCCGCTGCTGCTGGCCGCCCGAAAGGCCGGAACCGGGCTTCTCCAGCCGGTCCTTGACCTCGTTCCAGAGGTTGGCGCCCTTGAGCGAGCGCTCCACCAGGACGTCGGCCTCACCCTTGGAGATCTTCTTGTTGTTCAGCTTGACGCCGGCCAGCACATTGTCGCGGATGGACATGGTGGGGAACGGGTTGGGGCGCTGGAAGACCATGCCGATCTGGGAACGCACGGTGACGGGGTCCACGCCGGGGCCGTAGAGGTTGTCGCCGTCCAGCAGGACCTCACCCTCGACGCGCGCGCCGGGGATGACCTCGTGCATGCGGTTCAGGGTGCGGAGGAAGGTGGACTTTCCGCAGCCGGAGGGGCCAATGAACGCGGTGACGGACTTGGCCTCGATGTTGATGCTGACGTCCTCCACGGCAAGGAAATCGCCGTAGTACACGTTCAGGTCCTTGACGTCGATGCGCTTAGACATGGAGTTCCTTCACTTACTGGGTATGGATTGAAGTCTAGGATCCGCCGCGGTATGGCGGAAGGGAGGGCCTGGTTACCGGCCGGCTTTGGGGGCGAAGATCCTGGCGATCAGGCGGGCCACCAGGTTCAGGACCATCACCAGGATGATCAGCACCAGCGCCGCGCCCCAGGCCCGCTGCGAGGACGGGTCCGGGTTGGAGGGCGAGGTGGGGTTGAGGATCTGGGTGTAGATGAACGTGGGCAGCGAAGCCATCCAGCCGCCAAAGACGTTCGAGTTGATGCTGGTGGCAAAACCGGCGGTGACCAGGATGGGCGCCGTCTCGCCGATGACCCGGGCAATCGCCAGGGTGACGCCGGACGCGATGCCTGAAATCGCCGTCGGAATAACCACCTTGAGGATGGTGCGCCACTTGCGCACGCCCAGGGCGTAGGCGGCCTCGCGGAGTTCGTTGGGGACGATCTTGAGCATTTCCTCGCTGGAGCGGACCACCACGGGGATCATCAGCACCGACAGCGCGACGGCGGCCACCGCACCGGTCTTGGTGCCCGGGCCCACCACCACGAAGAAGAACGCGGCAGCGAACAGGCCCGCCACGATGGAGGGGATGCCGGTCATGACGTCCACGAAGAACGTGATGGCCCTGGCCAGGCGGCCGTCGTGGCCGTACTCCACCAGGTAGATGGCGGTGAGCAGCCCTACCGGAACGGAAATCACGGTGGCAAGCAAGGTGATCTGCACCGTGCCCAGGAGGGCGTGGTAGATGCCGCCCATCACCGGGCCGCCGCTTTCCACGGCCTTGTTGTCATAGGCGCCCGTGACGCCGTTCATGGAGGTGGTGAGGAACCCGGGGTCCATAAGACCCGGGATGCCGTTCACCAGCACCGTCCAGATCACCGAAACCAGGGGCAGGAGGGCCACCAGGAACGAGCCCACCACCAGGCAGGTGGCCAGCTTGTCCTTGGCCTTGCGGGACCCTTCCACCACTGCGCTCCAGGACACCAGGCCGATGGCGAACAGGATCGCGGAGACCAGTCCCCAGCCGAACGCATTGAAGCCGACCAGGGCCAGGATGGCGGCGCCAACAATCAGGGCCGCAGCCAGGACGGCGTAGGGGGCATACTTGGGCAGCTGGCCCTTGGTGAGCGCCGACCGCTTGCTGCGGACGGGGGTAAGCGTGGAGGTCATTTAGTTGGCTCCCGAGAATTCTTTGTGCCGGGTGATGACCCAGCGGGCGATCATGTTCACGGCCAGGGTGATGACGAACAGGACCAGGCCGGCGGCGATCAGCGTGCTGACCCTGATGCCGCTGGCTTCCGGGAAGTTCAGGGCGATCTCGGCAGCGATGGTTTGGTTGCCGGACTGGATCAGGCTGGCCGTCAAAGCGCCGGAGGACAGGACCAGGGCAACGGCCATTGTTTCGCCCAGCGCGCGGCCCAGGCCCAGCATGACGGCGCTGATGATGCCCGGCCTGCCGAAGGGCAGCACTGCCATCTTGATCATTTCCCAGCGGGTAGCGCCCAGGGCCAACGCGGCTTCTTCATGCAGCTTGGGGGTCTGCAGGAAAATCTCGCGCGACAGCGAGGTGATGATCGGCAGGACCATGACCGCCAGGACGATGCCTGCGGTGAGGATTGTCTTGCCGGTCGTGGAGGCCGGACCCTGGAAGATGGGAAGCCAGCCCATGTTGGCCGCCAGCCAGACGTACGCCGGAGAAATTTCCTTTGCCAGGAACGCTGCACCCCATGCACCGTAGACCACGGATGGAATGGCGGCGAGCAGGTCAACCACATAGCCCAGTCCGGAGGCAAGGCGGCGCGGTGCGAAGTGTGAGATGAACAGCGCCACGCCAATGGCGATGGGGGTGGCGATGACCAGTGCGATGACGGCCGCGATGAGAGTGCCGATCACGATGGGCCAGATGTAGGCGAAAAAGCCCTGGCCGCCCTGGATCTTGTCGGCGGGCGCGGTCAGGGCGGGAACTGCCTGGACAACCAGGAACAGTGCGACGCCGAAGAGGACGGCAAGGATCAGGCACCCGGCTGCCAGCGTGGCGCCGGAAAAGACTTTATCCCCGGCGCGTCCGGCGCCTTGGGTACTTGTCAGGGGGGTGGCGGTCATTCGACGGCCCTTCGAGTCGTTGCTGGATTGGGAATGCAGGGTGCAAAGCCAAGTTCCCCGCACTGCCTTCCGGCAGGCGGGGAACCCGGTTCGCAGCGATGGCTAGGACTTGGCCTTGATCGAGTCGATCGCCTTGACAGCCTTGGCTGCGAGGTCCGAGGACAGCGGAGCGGACTTGGCCGAGTCTGCTGCGGCCTTCTGGCCTTCAGCGGAAACTACGTAGTGCTCGAAGGCCTTGACCAGGTCCACGGTCTCCTGCTTGTCGTACGTGGTGCACAGGACGTGGAAGGACACCAGGACGATCGGGTAGGCGCCTTCGATGGTGGTCTTGCGGTCCAGCTTGATGGACAGGTCGTTGGCGGCGCGGCCTTCAACCGGCTTGCCGGCGTCCACTGCCTTGGCGGCAGCATCGGCGGAGATCTTGGTGAAGGACTCGCCCACCTTGATCTGGGCCACGCCCAGCTTGCCGCTCACGGCGGAGTCGTCGGCGTAGGTCACGGCACCGGGGGTGTCCGTCACGGTCTTGACCACGCCGGAGGTTCCCTTGGCGTTCTCACCCTGCAGGCTGGCAGGCCAGACACCGGCGGCCTTGTCGGTCCAGACGTCGGAGGCAGCGGCGGCCAGGTAGTCGGTGAAGTTCTGGGTGGTGCCCGAGTCGTCGGAGCGGTTCACCGGGGTGACCTTGAGGTCGGGCAGGGAGACGCCGGCGTTCAGGGCGGCGATGGCGGGGTCGTTCCACTTGGTGATCTGGCCGCGGAAGATCTTGGCCACGGTGGTGGCGTCAAGCTTCAGGTCCGTGACGCCGGGAACGTTGAAGGCCACAGCGATCGGGGAGATGTAGACCGGGACGTTGATGGCGCCGTCGGGGCCGCAGACGGACTTGGAGGAGGCGTATTCGTCATCCTTCAGGTACGCGTCGGAGCCGGCGAACTGGGCCGAGCCGTCCAGGATGGCTTTGCGGCCTGCTCCGGAGCCGTCCGGGGAGTACTGCACGGTGGCGCCGGAGTTGGCGGAGGCAAAGTTGGTCTTCCAGGCGTCCATGGCGGCGCCCTGGGCGGAGGAGCCGATGCCGGTCAGCGTGCCGGTGACCTTGGTGCCGCCGGCGGACTGGCTGCCGGCAGGAGCGGTGCCCGTGGCATTGTCTGAACCGCAGGCGCTGAGCGCGAGTGCGCCGGCTGCGATGACAGCGATAGCCGCGTGGCGGCCGAAGCGGAGTGCCTTCACTTAGATGTACCCCTTCCAGGGTTATTCAGGTGCGGGACAGGGCCGGAGAACCCTGCTGCGCGATGCGTACGGTGTGTACCTTTCAGTAAGTTATGGGCTGCAGGTAACGGGATGGGCTGTCCAAAGTGAACGGAGGATTAACGACGGCGGGATATTGGCTGACAAATGCCGGGTCACCATTGCGCGGATCACAGGTCCGGCCGTAGTGGCCTGCCCGGGTGCTCCACCGCCACTGAATAGACTTGAACCCATGGCAATCGAAGCAGGACTCTCGGCAACCCAACGGTTCCTGCGCAGCCGCGTCCGGACCGGCCTGATCCGGAGCCGCAACTCGTTCGTCCCTGCCATCCAGATGACCGTCTGCGCGGTGGGCGCCTACGCCTTCGCGGAATACGTCCTGGGCCACTCCGGCCCGCTGTTTGCCGCCACCTCCTCGCTGATCGCGCTCGGGTTTTCGCGGGAACCGCGGCTGCGGCGCGTGATGGAAGTGGGCCTGGGCTGCACCATCGGGATCGCCGTTGGCGACCTGCTCCTGCACTGGCTGGGCGGGGAAATCTGGGTGGCCGCCGTCGTTCTTCTCTTCTCCATCCTGCTGGCGCGGTTCCTTGACAGCGGGAACATCTTCACCACCCAACTGGCCCTGCAGTCGCTGCTGGTGGTGCTGCTTCCGGCGCCGTCGGGCGGACCGTTCACCCGGAGCATCGATGCGGTGGTGGGCGGCCTGTGCGCCCTGCTGGTGACCATCCTCATGCCCAAGGACCCACGGCGGGAACCACGCCGCGACGTCCAGAAACTGCTGCACGAACTGGCGGAAGTGCTGCGGGAATGCGCCTCCGCGCTGGCCAACAGCGACTCTACCCAAGCGTGGCATGCGCTGATCCGCGGCAGGAACTGCCAGCCCCTGGTCGATGCCATGCGGCAGTCGCTGCGGGCCTCCGGGGAAGTTGCCACGCTGGCGCCCGCCTACCGCCGGCACCGGGATGAACTGGACCGGCTCAAGCAGTCGCTGGACTTCATCGACCTGGCCCTGCGCAACAGCCGAGTCTTTGCGCGGCGGCTCACCAGCGCCATCAACCACGCCGCCCTCTCGGACGAGGCCACGGACAGCATCGCGGAGGTGCTGCAGGAGACCGCTGCCGCGATTGATGAGCTTTCGCTGGGCCTTGCGGAATCGCACGACGGCGTCCGCCGCGCCCATCTGCGTACGGCCCGGCGCGACCTGAGCGAAATCGCCCTTCGCCTGCACCCCAAACTCCTGGAGGTGCAGCGGCTGGAGGGCGAAACGGTGGTGATGCTGTTCCGGCCACTGATGGTGGATCTGCTGGAGGCCACGGGCATGGACGCGGACGAGGCCAGGGACGTGCTGCCCGCACTGTAGGCGGGATGGGCCGGGCCCAGCGCGGGGTGGGCCCGATGTCGGTGCCCGCCACTAGGGTTGGACGCATGGCAACAAAGACTTCCCGGGCCTCCAAGGCGCCCGCATACAAATGCGCCGAATGCGGCTGGACCACCGTGAAGTGGGTGGGCCGCTGCGGCGAGTGCCAGGCGTGGGGCACGGTTGAGGAAACAGGCACGGCGGTGGCGCGGACCACCGCGGCCACAACAGTCGTGGAGCCGGCGCGGCGGATCGCGGACGTGGACGCCACCACCGCGGCGTTCCTGCCAACAGGGGTGGATGAACTGGACAGGGTGCTGGGCGGCGGACTGGTTCCCGGCGCCGTCATCCTGCTGGCGGGTGAGCCCGGGGTCGGCAAGTCCACCCTGCTGCTGGACGTTGCCGCCAAGTTCGCGCGGACAGCCCAGGACGTCCTGTATGTCACCGGCGAAGAGTCGGCCGCCCAGGTGAAGCTGCGGGCGGAGCGGATCGACGCCGTCGCCGAATCCCTCTACCTGTCAGCGGAGACGGACCTTGGGCAGGCGCTGGGGCAGGTGGAGAAGATCGAACCTCGGCTGCTGATCGTGGACTCGGTGCAGACGCTCAGCAGCGCGGACGTGGACGGCAGTGCCGGTGGCGTGTCCCAGGTCCGGGAAGTGGCGGCTTCCATCATTGCCGCAGCCAAGCGGCGGAACATGACAACCCTGCTGGTGGGCCACGTCACGAAGGACGGTTCCATTGCCGGACCGCGGCTGCTGGAACACCTGGTGGATGTGGTGTGCCAGTTCGAAGGTGAGCGGCACTCCCGGCTGCGGCTGCTCCGTGCCGTGAAGAACCGGTACGGGCCGACGGATGACGTGGGCTGCTTCGACCTGAATGAAAACGGCATCGACGGCCTGGCCGATCCCAGCGGGCTGTTCGTCAGCCGCACCAAGGATCCGGTTTCCGGGACCTGCATCACCGTCACCATGGAGGGGCGCCGCCCCCTGCTGGCGGAGGTGCAGTCGCTGCTGGCGGAAAGCCCCAACTCTCAGCCGCGGCGGGCCACCAGCGGGCTGGACAGTTCCCGGGTTTCCATGCTCCTGGCCGTGCTGCAGCAGCGCGCAGGGACCCAGCTGCACAAGGACGATTCGTACGTTGCCACCGTGGGCGGGGTGAAGCTCAGCGAACCGGCAACGGACCTTGCGGTGGCCCTCGCCGTGGCGTCGGCCAAGGCCCGCAAGCCCCTGCCTGTCCGGCTGATCGCCTTCGGCGAGGTGGGGCTGGCAGGTGAAGTCCGGCCAGTACCGGGCATCAACCAGCGCATCCAGGAGGCACACCGGCTGGGATTCACCCACGCCGTGGTTCCGGCCAGCCACACCGGCCCGGGCCCTGTGCCTGCAGGGTTTTCGGTCCGGGAAGTGGAACACCTCACGGAAGCGCTCAGCCTCCTGATCGGGTAGCGGCAGGAGATTGCCGGCGCCCACGGAACGCCCTGCCCTGGTTTCTGCAGGGCTTTCGGCGGGTACTGTTGGTGCAAAACCTTCTTGCAGACGGAGGCTTTTGGTTTCTGCGCTGGGGGAAGCATGGCAATCAAGGAACAGCAGGGCACCGCCGACCGTGCGGGCCGCGTACGCATGGCGCCTGTGCAGCCGGTTGTGTCGGACCGGATTGACGGACTGCTCGAAGGCCTGAGCATCCGGAAGCGCGTGGCCGCAAGCCAGCTGCCGGTCACGGCCACGGTTGCACTCGTGGTGATCGCCACGGCAATCTTCAGCCCGAAGACGTTCGACGACAACCTGTTCGTGGCGGCGCTGCTCTTCCATCTGGCAATTGCCGCGGCGTGCTTTGCAACACCCTGGGGCCGGCTCCCTGCAGGTGCGTTCGCCGTCATCCCGCTGCTCGACTGCCTGGCCATCGGGTTCACCCGTGAGGCGGGAGGCCCGCCCTTCAACGTCCTCAGCATCATGCTGGTGTTCCCCGTCATCTGGCTCTCCGTCCACGACCGGCCGTACATGCCTGTCCTGGCCATGGCCGGGGCAGTCCTCAGTACCGTGGTTCCGTCTGTTGTCCAGGGCTCCCCGGTGCTGGGGGGATCGATGATCAGGACCCTGATCCTTCCCCTGGTCCTGTCAGTCATAGCGGTGACCGCGCATGTGATGGCCACAACCATCCGGCGCCAGCGGATCAAGCTCATGGAAAACGAACTGCACCTGGGCCGAACACTCGGTGAAAGCGTCCGCCGGCAGGCCCTGCTCGACGCAGTGCTCAGGGCGGTTGGCTTGGGCGTTTGGGTGGTGGACGCCAAAGGGAACACGGTGCTGGCAAACAGGGCAATGCACGCGGACCCTGCCCTTGCCGGCGTCATCAGCCCGGCAGGGGGCCAGGCACCCCTGATGTCCGCCGACCGCTCCACTCCAGTGCCGGCAAACCTGCTTCCCGCTGCCCGCGCCGCAGCGGGAGAAGCCTTCATTGACGAGCTGTACTGGGCCGGCCCGGCGGACCGGCAGCGCGCCTATTCCGTGAGCTCGCACGGGTTTCCTCCGGCGGGCGGGCAGGAAGGCGGCGCCGTCATCACGTTTGTGGACGTCACCAGCCTGATCGGTGCGCTGGCGGCCAAGGACAACTTCGTTGCCACGGTTTCGCACGAGCTGCGGACCCCCCTGACATCCATCCTCGGCTACCTGGAACTGGTCCTGGACGAACCCGGGCATGAGGACATCCGCGACGAGCTCCTGGTGGTGCGCCGGAATGCCGAACACCTGCTGGGACTCGTCAACGACCTCATTGCGGTCGCCTCGGAACGCGTGGACCTCGCGCTGGAGCAGGCGGACCTTGCCCGGCTGGTGGCCCGGGAGGTGGACGCAGCTTCGCCCACGGCTGCCGGCAACGGACTGCAGCTGGTGCTCGATGTGGAGCAGCCGCTTCATGCCAGGATGGATCCGGCACGGATCGGCCAGGTGATCCGGAACCTGCTTTCGAACGCCATCAAGTACTCCCCCAACGGCGGCCTGATAACCGCCCGGGCCTTCCGGACCCGGGAGGGCCTGGCCTGCTCCATCACGGACACCGGCTTGGGGATGACCGGGGAGGAGCAGGAGCAGGCCTTCAGCAAGTTCTTCCGTTCGGCCCGGTCGCGTGAAACCGCCATTCCCGGCGCCGGCCTGGGCCTGCCGGTGAGCAAGACCATTGTTGAGGGCCACGGCGGATCAATCAGCCTGGAGAGTGAACCCGGCCGGGGTACCAGGGCAACATTCATCCTGCCGGAATCCTGACCCGCCATCGCAGGGAGCTCCCGTTCTGCCCCTCAGGAGGAACCGCGCCGTCGGCAGGCGACGTGGGTCAGGAACCCGTGCCGGCCAGCCAGCTGGAAACGTCGCTGCGCAGCACGAGGAGGGGGCCGCCGGTGGCGCTCACGTTGCCGTTCACCACGTAATAGCCGCGGCCCGATCCGGCTCCCCCGGCGGCACGGTCCAGGGCATCCACCAGATGCCGCGGCAGGTGGCCCTGCGGCCCAAGGCTGCGGAGTTCATCGACTTCTTCGGGCGTAAGCCGCCCCAAAACCTCGACAATGTTGGCCATGAGTGGTCCCGTCCCTTTCGACCAGAGTGCCTGGCAGAGTGCCTGAAGGAATAACCTAAAGCAGGGCCGTGAACTCCACGTTAACGGCGGACGGCAACTTCCTTTCCTGTTCCCAGCGGCTTTCTTGGAGGATCAATGCCCATTCGAAGCGCCGGCATCCTGCTGTACCGGCAGGACCCGGCCATGCCCGCCGGCGCCCGGGAGGGCCTGCAGGTGTGGATCGCCCACATGGGCGGCCCGTTCTGGGCCCGCAAGGACGCGCATGCCTGGTCGATTCCGAAAGGCGAATACAGCGAGGGCGAAGACCCACGCGCTGCCGCGCTGCGCGAGTTCGCCGAGGAAATGGGCACCGCGGCCCCGGACGCCGAGTACCGGCTTCTGGGCGATTTCCGGCAACCGTCCGGAAAGCTCATCACGGTCTTCGCGGCCCAGGCCGACTTCGCCCCGGCCGTGATCAGCAGCAACACGTTTCCGCTGGAATGGCCCAAGGGGTCCGGCAGGATCCAGCATTACCCCGAAATCGACGACGCCCGCTGGTTCCCCGAGCAGGAGGCGCGGCTCAAGCTCGTGAAGGGCCAGCTGCCCATCCTTAGTGCCCTGGTCAGCGACGCCGCGCTGGCGTGAAGCCCCGACCCATTAAGAACGCACCCCTGCCTTCACGGCCAGCACCGGCCGGTCCGCCTGCATCAGGATCTGCTGGGCGTGGCTGCCGAGGATGAACTTGCCCACCTGGGTGCGGTGGCGGAGGCCGATCACGATCAGCGAAGCATCAACTTCCCTGGCCACGTCCAGGAACTCGTCCGCCAGGTCGTGCTCGTACGGCGGCTGAATGACGGTGGCATTGACTCCGGCGTCGGCCGCCTTTTTCGCGGCCTGGGCCAGGACGTCCTCCGGGGCCACGGACTTGTCCACCAGCGCCCCCTGGCGGGCGGAGTTCACGATGTACAGGTCCTTTTGCCGGAGCCGCGCTTCGGCGATCCCAGCGGCGAGGGCTGCCTCGCCGGCAGGCGTGGGGACGAACCCAACGATGATGCTCATACCTTCTCCTTGATGTTGTTGGTGCTGTCCGTGGCGGAGGCGACTGCCGCCGTCGTGCCCTTGCGCTTGGCCAGCATGCTGCGGAGGCCCGGCAGCACGGCCACCAGCACGAAGACCACCAGCAGTGTTGCCGAGATGGGGCGGGTGAAGAACCCGGTGGGATCGCCGCCGAAGACCAGCAGCGAGCGCCGCAGCGAGCTCTCCAACAGCTCGCCCAGGACGAAGGCCAGGACCAGCGGCCCCGGTTCGAAGCCGAACTTCTTCATCAGGTAGCCCAGCACGCCGAAGAACACCACAAGGGTCACGTCGAACATGCTGTTGTTGATGGTGTAGGCACCCAGCAGCGTGATCAGGGCGGTGACCGGCGCCAGGATGGCTGCCCGGACGCGGAGGATCCGGACGAAGATGCCTACCAGCGGCAGGCTCATGATCAGCAGCAGGATGTTGCCGATGTACATGGAGTTGACCACGCCCCAGAAGAGCTCCGGGTTCTGCTCCACCAGCTGCGGGCCCGGGGTGACGCCCTGGATCAGCAGCGCGCCGAACATCAGCGCCATGGTGGCGTTGGCGGGGATGCCGAGGGTCAGCAGCGGGATGAACGACGACGTTGCTGCCGCGTTGTTCGCTGTTTCCGGGCCGGCCACGCCTTCCGGTGCGCCCTTGCCGAACCGCTCCGGCTGCTTGGCCCGCTTCTTCTCCATGGCATAGGAGGCCATGGAAGCGATGGTGGCGCCGCCGCCGGGCAGAATGCCCAGGAAGAAGCCCAGGACCGAGCCGCGGGTAATGGCTCCCGATGCCTGCTTGAGGTCGGACCTGGAGGGCCAGACATTCGAGACCTTCGACGGCGCCTTGGCAGCCCGGTGCCGCTCCTCGAGGTTGTAGAGGATCTCGCCCAGTCCGAAGAGGCCCATGGCGATGGGCACGAAGTCGATCCCGTCCGCGAGCTGCAAGCTGCCGAAGGTGAAGCGGCTTTCGCCGGTAAAGATATCGCGGCCGACGGTAGCGAGCAGGAGTCCGACGGCGGCCGCGATGAGTGCCTTGGCCTTGGCGCCTCCGCTGATGGTTGCCACCAGCAGGATGCCCAGCAGCGCCAGCGCGGAGTACTCCGCGGGTCCGAAGTCGAGCGCGAAGCCCGCCACCACGGGAGCCAGGAAGGTCAGGCCGATAATCGAGGCGGTTCCGCCGATGAAGGACCCAATGGCCGCCAGGCCCAGGGCCGTGCCGGCCTTGCCCTGCCTGGCCATCTGGTACCCGTCGAAGACGGTGACCACGGAGGATGCCTCACCGGGAAGCCGGAGCAGGACGGACGTGATGGTGCCACCGTACTGGGCGCCGTAGAAGATGCCGGCGAGCATGATGATGGCGGTGACCGGCTCCACGCTGTAGGTCAGCGGAAGCAGGATGGCGATGGTGGCGGCCGGGCCCAGCCCGGGCAGCACGCCGATCAGCATGCCGATCACCACGCCAATCAGGCAGTAGAGAAGGTTCATTGGTTCCAGGACGACGGAAAAACCGTTGATCACAGGATTGAGGAAATCCACGGCGGTCTCCTAGAAGAGGTGGGGGATGGAAGTGCCCAGCGCCAGCACGAAGATCCCGTAGAAGGACGCGACGACGATGGCACTGATCACGAGGGTGGAACGCCAGGTCTCGCTGCCCAGGAACTTCATCCAGATGATGCACAGGATGAGGGCGGGAATCTCGAACCCGATCAACGGCATCAGCGCCACCATGGCGGCCAGCGTGGCCAGGCCAGTGAGGGGCGCGAAGGACATCCGGGTGAACTTCTCCGCGTCCCGGTTGTGCCGGCCCCACACCAGCTGGAAGGTGGCCAGGGCCACCATCACGCAGCTGGTCAGGAAGGGCCACAGCCCCGGTTCGGGCTTCTCCGGAGTGCCAAGGCCCATGGAAACTGACAGCGCCAGGGCGGCGGTTCCGACGGCGAGCACCACCAGGGATGAGGCCGCGTTGGCGAGCGGGCCTGCAGCGGGAGGCTTTTCCTCCTCCCACTGCGCAGCCAGTTCTTCGGGGGTCAGGGCCTCGGGCAGGTCTTCCGGGCCGTCACAGCCCGGCGGAAGGGCGGAGCTGCCGCCCCGCCCGGCAGCCACTGCTGGAGTAGTCCCCATGGCCGTTACTTGTTCCCGTTGAGGCTGATGCCGTACTTCTCCACCAGGGACTTGTACTTCGCGGCGTAGTCCTTCCACTGCGTTACCACTTCCTCGCCGGAGATCTCCTTGGGCGTCAGGAGGTTCTTCTTGTTGAACTCCTGGTAGGCGTCGGTCTTGAACGTGTCCTTGAATGCAGCGGCGAGCTTGTCCTTGACCTCCTGGGGAGTGCCCTTGGGAGCCGCGACCGCACGGTACTGTGCCACGGGAACGTCGTAGCCGGCTTCCTTGGCGGACGGAACGTCAGGCAGGAAGCTGTTGCGCCCTTCGGAGAAGACCAGCAGAGGGGTGACTTTTCCGGCCTGGATCTGTGCCATGGCTTCGCCCAGCTGGACAGTGGCCAGCTCCACCTGGTTGCCCAGGACGGCGGTCAGTGCCGGCTTACCACTGTCGAACGGCACATCGGTGCCCTGCACGTTGGCCTGCTTGAACAGGACGGTCTGGGCCAGCTGGCTGCCCGTGCCCACGCCGGTGGTCCCGAACGTGACGTTCCGGCCGGCGGCGGTGACGTCCTTGAAGCTCCTGAACCCGGAGCCCTGGCTGGCCACCAGCACGTAGTCGTCCTGCGAAAGTCCAGTGATGATGTCCAGGTCGTCGAGGTTCACTGCCTCGTCCTTGCTCACGGCAAGGGGGGTGATGGTGACCAGGGAGGCTGTGAGGAGTACCAGCTCCTGGCCGTCGGCCGTCTTGCCGGCAACTTCCTTGGTGGCGAGGGCGCCGTTGGCGCCCGGCTTGTTCACCACGGGCATCGGGGCTCCGAGGGTCTTGGCGGCGCCGTCTGCAAGCGCCCTGGCGATCAGGTCCGTGCTGCCGCCGGCGGCCTGTCCCACGGTCATTGTTACGGGCCCGGCCGGGTACTTGGACGGGTTGCCGGCTGCGGCTCCGCCGGCAACGTTGCCGCCGCAGGCTGTCAGTGCCAGCAGGGTGAAGGCCGACGCCGTTCCGAGAACGGCGCGGCGGGACGGGAAGTGCATCATTGGGACTCCTAGGTGCAAGCGCAGGTGCGGGCTGGGACGCCCGGTACATCTGTGAAGCGGGTCACCCCCGCCTCGCTGTGTTGAGTGTAGGGAGCAGTTATGATGCCTGTCTAAGCCCATATCTGCATCATTTGATACCCGGAAGGCATCATGTTCACTTTCGACCAACTGGCCGGATTCATCGCCGTAGCGGAGGAACTCCACTTCGGCAGGGCGGCAGAACGCCTGAATATGACGCAGCCGCCACTGAGCCGGCAAATCCAGAAACTCGAAAAGGCCGTGGGCGCCGAACTGCTGGAGCGGGACAACAGGAAAGTGGAGCTGACATCTGCCGGCCGGACGTTCCTGGACGAGGCCCGCCGGCTCATGGCACTCGCGGAGCGGGCACCTGTCACCGCACGCCGCATCGCTTCCGGCAAATCCGGCGTCCTGCGGATAGGCTTCACCGCGGCCAGCGGCTTCAGCATCCTGGGTCCGCTGCTGGAGGAACTCGCGGGCATCATCCCCGATGTGGACATCGAGCTGCAGGAACTGGTGACCGGAGACCAGTTGGCCGGGCTGCTGACGGGCGAACTGGACCTGGGGCTGGCACGGCCGCCGTTCGACCGGGAGACCTTTGACTCGCATCTCCTCTACCGCGAGTCCATGATGCTGGCCGTCCCCGAGGGGCACCCGCTGACGAAGCTGGAACGGAGCATTGCCGCGGACGATTTCAGCGATGAGCCCCTGATCATGCACTCGGCCACCCAGGCCCGCTACTTCTATGACCTGGTGGTGCGCATGCTCCCCATCCGCCACACCAACGTGGTGCACACGGTGAGCCAGATCCTCACCATGGTGTCGCTGGTGGCGGCCAAGCGCGGGCTGGCCTTCGTGCCCCACTCGGCCACCATGCTAGGTATCCGCGGCGTTGAATTCCTCCCGCTGGAGGGTGGCGACCACGAACAGGTGGAGCTGCATGCGCTGTGGAACCGGAGGGTCACCAATCCTGCGCTGTCGCGCCTCCTCCGGGACCTTGAGTTCGCCATGGAGTAACCGGCGCCCCTCCGGTCAGTAATGCAGCAAAGGTATCAACGCATATAAAAATGCACTTAGACAGGCATCGAGGGCGCTCCTACTGTGGGAACGGAATCATCAGCCTGCCGCCCGCGGCGCACACACCCGGAGGACCCACACCGTGGCAAAGTACACACCCCAGGAACTGGCGGACACGCTCAAGGAAGGCCTGCTGTCCTTTCCCGTGACCCCGTTCGATGCCCAGCTCCAGGTCGATGAGGAGAACTACCGCAAGCACCTGGCGTGGCAGGCGAGCTTTCCGGTGGCGGGCCTGTTCGCGGCCGGCGGCACCGGCGAAGGGTTCTCCCTGACTCCTGCCGAGTCGGAGCACGTGGTGCGGACAGCCGTCGAGGAGGTGGGCAGCCGCATCCCCGTCCTTGCCTCCGCCGGTGGCTCCACGGCGCAGGCCATCGAAAATGCGAAGGCTGCCGAGGCTGCCGGCGCAGAAGGCATCCTCCTCCTGCCCCCGTACCTCACGGAGGCAGACCAGGACGGGCTCGTGGAACACGTCAGCGCGGTCTGCCGGGCCACCTCCCTGGGCGTCATCATCTACAACCGGGCCAACGCCATCTACCGGGACACCACGGTGGCAACCCTCGCCGAGCGGCACCAGAACCTGATCGGCTTCAAGGACGGTGTGGGCGACCTGGAACACGATGCCCGCGTTTACGCCAAGCTCGGCGACCGCCTCTTCTACCTGGGCGGCCTCCCGACCGCCGAGACCTTCGCCCTTCCCCTCCTGCAGCTCGGCATGAGCACGTACTCCAGCGCCATGTACAACTTCGTCCCCCAGTTCGCACTGGACTTCTACCAGGACGTCCGCAACCAGGACCGGGCCGCGGTGAACAGGAAGCTCAACGACTTCGTCATCCCCTACCTGGACATCCGCGACCGCGTGAAGGGCTACTCTGTTTCCATCGTCAAAGCCGGCCTTGATGCCGTGGGCCGTCCCGCCGGCCCGGTGCGGCCGCCGCTGCAGAACCTCAACGATCAGGACTTCGCGGACCTCAAAGCCCTGATCGCCACCGTTTCCTAGCCGTCGCTGCAGACACAGGAGCCCCACCATGACCCTCAACGGACATTCACTCATCGCCGGCCGGCCCGTTACCGGCGAAGGCAAAACCACCAGCGGGTTCAACCCGGCCACCAACCAGGCCCTGGAGCCCGCCTACTCACTGATCACGGAAGAACAGTTGAAAGCCGCCACGGCAGCGGCCGCCGAGGCCTTCCCGTCCTTCAGCACCCTTGACCCGGAAACCCACGCGTCCTTCCTCGAAGCGATCGCGGACAACATCGACGCCCTGGGCGAGGAACTGATCATCCGCGCCGGCCAGGAAACAGGGCTCCCGGCGGCGCGGCTCACCGGTGAGCGGGCCCGCACCACCGGCCAGCTTCGCCTCTTCGCGGACGTGGTGCGGCAAGGCGACTTCCGCGGCGTCCGCATCGACCCCGCCCTCCCGGACCGGAACCCGCTCCCCCGGGCTGACATCCGGCAGCGGCAGCTCCCCCTGGGTCCCGTCGCCGTGTTCGGCGCCAGCAACTTCCCGCTGGCATTCTCGACGGCGGGCGGAGACACCGCCTCGGCCCTCGCCGCAGGCTGCCCGGTGGTCTTCAAGGCCCACAACGCCCACCCCGGCACCAGCGAACTGGTGGGCCAGGCGGTCACCCAGGCCGTCAAGGACGCAGGGCTGCACCCCGGCGTGTTCTCCCTGATCTACGGTCCCGGTTCCAGCATCGGCCAGGCCCTCGTGGCGGACCCCGCCATCAAGGCGGTCGGCTTCACCGGCTCCCAGGCTGCAGGCATCGCCCTGATGAAAACCGCGGCCGCCCGCCCCGAGCCGATTCCCGTGTACGCGGAGATGTCGTCACTGAACCCGGTCTTTGTCTTCGAGGGCGCCCTCGAGGGCGACGTCGATGCCCTTGCACAGCAGTACGTCACCGCCGTCACCGGAAGTTCCGGCCAGCTCTGCACCTCCCCCGGACTCCTGTTCGCCCCCGAAGGCGAGGCAGGGGACAAACTCGCTGCCGCCGTCGGACGTGCCGTGTCCGACTGCGCCGGTCAGACCATGCTCACCGAAGGCATTGCCAAGTCCTGGAACGCCGGGACGGAAAACCTTGGCGCGGCAGCCGGCGTCGAACTCATCGGCCAGGGCACTCCCGGCCCCACCGAGAACGCCCCGGCGCCCACCATCTTCGGCACGGGCGTCACCGAATTCACCAGCAACCACGTCCTGCATGAGGAAATCTTCGGCGCCGCGTCCCTGGTGATCCGCTACAGCTCCATCCAGGACCTCCTCCAGGCAGCCGGCCGGATGGAAGGCCAGCTCACCGCGTCCCTGCAGCTCACCGAGCAGGACTATCCAACAGCGGCGCCGCTTATCCCCGTCCTGGAGCAAAAAGTGGGACGTATCATTGTCAACGGCTGGCCCACCGGCGTCGAAGTCGGCCACGCCATGGTCCACGGCGGCCCCTTCCCCGCCACCTCGGACTCGCGCACCACCTCCGTTGGAACCCTGGCGATCAACCGCTTCCTGCGTCCCGTGGCCTACCAGAACCTCCCCCAGGAACTGCTCCCGGCAGCCCTGCAGGACGCCAACCCCTGGCACCTCAACCGGCGCATCGACGGCGAAGTGGTTTCCGCCGCAGAGAAAGCAGAGAGCAACGCATGAGCAACCAGCCCACCATTGCCGCCATCGAAGTTGTACCGGTAGCCGGCTACGACAGCATGCTGATGAACCTCAGCGGCGCCCACGGCCCGTTCTTCACCCGCAATGTGGTGATCATTACCGACTCGGACGGCCGCACCGGCCTCGGTGAGGTTCCCGGCGGCGAAAAAATCCGCAGCACCATCCAGGAAGCCGGCGTCCTGATCAAGGGCAAGCCCGTGGCCCGGTACCGCTCCCTGCTGCGGGAAATCGCCGCGGGATTCGCGGACCGGGACGCCGGCGGGCGCGGGCTGCAGACGTTCGACCTGCGCACCACCGTCCACGCCGTCACCGCCGTCGAGTCCGCCCTGCTGGACCTGCACGGCCAGTTCCTCGGCGTTCCCGTCGCGGAACTGCTCGGCGACGGGCAGCAGCGGACGTCCGTGCCGATGCTCGGGTACCTGTTCTTCATCGGCGACCACACGCGAACCGACCTGCCGTACCTGGTGGAGGAGTCGCCGTCGGACCGCTGGGAAATACTCCGGCGCCAGGAGGCCATGACTCCGGAAGCCGTCGTTGCGCTGGCCGAAGCCGCCCAGGAACGTTATGGCTTCTCCGACTTCAAGCTCAAGGGCGGCGTGCTGTCCGGCGACGACGAAGTGGACGTGGTCACGGCACTCGCCAAGCGGTTCCCGGAGGCCAGGGTCACGCTCGACCCGAACGGCGGCTGGCTGCTGGAGGAGGCAATCCGGTTGGGCAAGCGGATGCAGGGCGTGGTGGCGTATGCAGAGGACCCCTGCGGCGCCGAAGGTCGGTTCTCCGGCCGCGAAGTGATGGCCGAGTTCCGCCGGGCCACCGGACTGAAGACCGCCACCAACATGATCGCGACGGACTGGCGCGAAATGTCGCATGCCATCCGCAGCAACGCCGTGGACATCCCACTGGCCGATCCGCACTTCTGGACCATGCACGGCTCGGTCCGGGTGGCCCAGCTGTGCAACGAGTTCGGCCTCACCTGGGGCTCGCACTCCAACAACCACTTCGACATCTCGCTGGCCATGTTCACCCACACCGGAGCCGCCGCCCCCGGTGGGATCACGGCACTGGACACGCACTGGATCTGGCAGGACGGACAGGGCCTCACCAAGGAGCCGCTGCAGATCAAGGGCGGCGCCATCGAAGTCCCGGCGGCTCCCGGCCTGGGGATCGAGCTGGACCGGGACGCGCTGGACAAGGCGCACCAGCTGTACCTTGAGCACGGCCTGGATGCCCGTGACGACAGCATCGGCATGCAGTACTACATCGACGGCTGGTCCTTCGACCCCAAGCGGCCGTGCCTGGTCAGGTAATGGGCCAGGCCACGACAGCAGGTAACGAAAGCCGGCAACCGCAAGTCCGGTAAGTTTCTCCAAGGCCCCCGCCTTGCCAACACCCCTCCCAAAGGAAACATTCAATGAAGTCTGTGGACAACGCCGTCCTGGACCTGGCATCTGCCACCAGGAAATTCTTCAAGCGCGTGCTCCCGGTCATGCTGGTCATGCTGGTCTGCAACCAGCTGAACCGCTCAAACATCGGCTACGCCCAGGACCACCTCCAGGCTGACGTGGGAATCGGCGCCGCCGCTTATGGTTTCGGTGCCGGCCTGTTCTTTATCGCCTATGCCATCTTTGAGCTCCCCAGCAACGTGATGATGGAAAAATACGGCGCCAAGGTCTGGTTGACCAGGATCATGGTCAGCTGGGGCATCGTCTCCTTCCTGATGGCGTTCGTGCAGAACGAGACCATGTTCTACGTCCTGCGGTTCCTCCTGGGCGCCGCAGAGGCCGGCTTCTTCCCGGCCGTCATCTTCTACTTCGCCCGCTGGGTTCCTGCCGGCCAGCGCGGGAAGGCGACGGCGGTCTTCATCGCCGGTTCCTCGGTTGCCGCGGCGATTTCCGGCCCCATCGCCGGCATGCTGCTGAGCCTCAACGGCGCCCTGGGAATGCGCGGCTGGCAGTGGCTCTTCGGGTTCGAGGGCATTCTGTCCGTCCTGGTGGGCGTCACTGTGTTCTTCCTGCTGGACGCGAAAATCGCCGACGCCAGGTGGCTCTCCCCCGCCGAAAAGGACGCGCTGTCCCAGGCCATCGATGCGGAGGACGCCGGGCACGCCAAGGCGGAGAGTGGAAAGGTCAACCGCTGGAAGATGCTGCTGAACCCGCAGATCCTGCTCCTGTGCGGCATCTACTTCGCCATCCAGCTGTCCATCTACGCCAACACCTTCTGGCTGCCAGGCATCATCAAGCGGATCCCCGGGACCACCGACCTCTCCGCAGGTTTCCTCTCCTCCATCCCCTGGATCTGCGCCGTGTTCGCGATGTACTTCGCGGCGAAGTGGCAGGACAAGGCCAGGTCCAGGAAGCCCCTGCTGGTGGTCGCGCTCCTGGTGGCAGCCATCGGTACCTACGCGGCGGCCGTGGCCTCGCCCGTGCTGGCGCTGGTGTTCCTGGCCGTAGCAGCCATGGGGTTCAAGAGCGCCTCACCGCTGTTCTGGACCATTCCGCAGTCCGGACTGCACCCGCTGGTGCTGGCTCCGGCCATCGCCATCATCAACTCGCTGGGCAACCTGGGCGGGTTCGTGGCACCGTTCGGTTTCGGCATCATCAAGGAGCAGACCGGCAGCGTCATCCCGGGACTATTCGCCCTGGCTGCGGCTTCGGCGGCGGCAGCCGGCCTGGTCTACTTCCTGAAGGAACGCCGCAGCGGGGCTGAGGCGTCGCCCGAGACGCCGGAACTGCCCAACACGGCGCCGCTCCCCAGCAGGGCCTAACCCGCGGTAAGCACCAGCGCCACGCTGTGGCCGCCAAAACCGAAGGCATTCACCAGCCCGGCCGGGGCATAACCCGGCGGAAGCTGGTGGGTGCCTTCGGTGAGGACGTTAAGGTCCACTTCCGGGTCCAGCGCTTCCACGTTCAGCGTCCCGGGGACCTTCCCGGTCCGCAGGGCTTCGAGGACCACGACGGCGGCCAGGGAACCGGCGCCGCCCAGCAGGTGGCCGGTATGCC
This sequence comes from Arthrobacter sp. NicSoilB11, assembly GCF_019977375.1. NCBI lineage: Bacteria > Bacillati > Actinomycetota > Actinomycetes > Micrococcales > Micrococcaceae > Arthrobacter > Arthrobacter sp. NicSoilB11. The sequence continues at coordinate 288,163 of NZ_AP024657.1, read as the reverse complement.
CTTTGGTGGAAGTGACCGGCACGTCAGCGCCGAAGACGGCGTTGATCGCCTGGCCCTCCAGCCGGTCCCCCACAGGGGTGGAGGTGGCGTGCGCGTGGACGAATCCGATATCAGCCGGCCGCATGCCCGCCGAGTCCAGCGCCTTCTGCATGACCCGCCGCTGCATGGCGGGGTCCGCGGCCACGATGTCGTTCGCGTCGGAGGTCACGGCTCCGCCTGCCACAGCACCAAGGACGGCGGCGCCGCGGGCACGGGCGTGCTCCTCGCTCTCCAGCACCACCACGCCGGCGCCCTCTGCCAGCACAAACCCGTCGCGGCCGCCGTCGAACGGGCGCGAGGCCAGCTTGGGGTCATCCGACCGGGTGGACAGGGCACGGATCTGGGAGAAGCCGGTGATCACAAGGTCGTTGACGGAGGCGTCCACGCCGCCGGCAATCACGACGTCGGCAGCACCGGAGCGGATCATCTCGGCTGCCTGGACAATCGCCTCAGCCCCGGAGGCGCAGGCGCTGACAGGCGTCCGGGCGCCGCCACGGGCGCCAAGGTCGATGGACACCCACGCGGCCGGACCGTTGACCATGAGGCGGGTGAGGGTATGCGGCGAAACCTTCCGGGGGCCCGATTCGGCCAGCACCCGGTCCTGCTCGATGGTGGAACCGAGCCCGCCGTAAGCGGAGCCGATCACCACGGCGAACCGCTCCGGATCCACCTCGGGGGCGCCGGCCTGCGCCCATGCCTCGCGCGCCGCGATCAGCGCCAACTGGCCGCACCGGTCCATCCGCTTCATCTCGCGGGTACTGAGGTGCTCCGAAAGGTCTGCGGTGACCTGCCCTGCGATTTTGACGGGCAACTGCCCTGCCCAGTCCTGCTCCAGCGGCCCGATCCCGGACCGGCCCTCAAGCAGGGCCTCCCAGGTTTCCTTGACGCTGGAACCCAGCGGGTTGATGGTGCCGGCGCCGGTGACCAGCGCGCGTGGTTGTACTGCCGTCATGGTTGGCTACTTTGCGGGGTTATGGGTGCCGATGGGCACGAGCGTCAGGTCGGGGTGGTTCTTCTCGATCCGCCGGAGCGCCCAGACGTCGTTGAACAGGGCGAGGTATTCGCCGTCGGACCGCAGCAGCACCTCCGCGCCCGGGACGTTTGCCAGCGCGGGCATGGCATCCGCAGTCGAAATCCTGGCCAGGGAGTAGGGCAGGCGTTCCAGGCGCATGGGTGCGCTGAAGTCGTGCGCCATGCGGTCCTCCACCACTTCGAACTGCATGGGCCCGACGGCGGCAAGCACCGGCGCCTGGTCACCGCGGACGTCGGAGCGGAGCACCTGGATGACGCCCTCGTGTTCCAGCTGCTCAATGCCGCGGCGGAACTGCTTGAACTTGCTGGGGTCCTTGGACCGGGCCACCTGGAAGTGCTCGGGGGCAAACAGCGGGATGGCCGGGTATTCCACCGGGTTCTCAAGGAACAGGCTGTCGCCCACGCGCAGCGAGGACGCGTTGACCAGGCCCACCACGTCACCGGGGTAGGCCTCGTCAATGACTTCGCGTTCGCGGCCGAACACCTGCTGTGCGTACTTGGTGGCGAAGGACTTGCCGGTGCGGGTCTGGGTGACCACCATGCCGCGCTCGAAGACGCCCGAGCAGACGCGGATGAAGGCCACGTGGTCGCGGTGCGCCTTGTTCATGCCGGCCTGGACCTTGAAGACGAACCCGGAGAACGGGGATTCCACGGGACGGGGGTTTCCGTCCACGTCGGGGCGGGGCGCTGCCGGCGGGGCGAAGTCCACCAGCGCGTCCAGCAGTTCCTTGACGCCGAAGTTCAGCGCAGCAGAACTGAACAGGATGGGGGTTGCCCTGCCGGCGTGGAAGGCGTCGACGTCGAACTCCAGGTTGGACTCAATCACCAGTCCGGCCTCGTCCACCGCGTCAGACCAGTTGCTGCCCTGGTCTTCCGCCGCTTCCTCGGGAGTGAAGTACTCGGTGATGGCGATCTGCGCTCCGGCGTTGTTGCGCTGGAACCGGGCGAAGCGGTCGTTGCGGAGGTCCCAGACGCCGCGGAAGTCACCGGAGATGCCCACGGCCCAGGTCAGCGGCATGGGCTGCAGCCCGGTGCGCTCGGTGATCTCGTCCATCAATGCCAGGGCGTCCAGGCCCGGGCGGTCCCACTTGTTGATGACCGTGATGATGGGCAGGTTGCGCTGCTTGCAGACCTCGAAGAGTTTCATGGTCTGGGTTTCCAGGCCCTTGGCGGCGTCCACCAGCATCACGGCGCAATCAACGGCGGCGAGCACGCGGTAGGTGTCCTCGGAGAAGTCGGCGTGGCCGGGGGTGTCCAGAAGGTTGATGACGGTGTCCCGGTAGGAGAACTGCAGGGCCGCGGAGCTGATGGAGATGCCGCGGTCCTTTTCCATCTGCATCCAGTCCGAGACTGTTTCCTTGCGGTTGGCCTTGCCACTGGAAGCGCCCGCGGTGCCGATCACCTTTGCGTGCAGCGCCAGCGCTTCGGTGAGCGTTGACTTGCCCGCGTCAGGGTGGGAGATGACAGCGAAGGTCCTGCGGCGGCCAGCCTCTTTGTGGATACCGGAGATCCGGGCGGGGGTCAGGACATCTTGGGACACGGTGCTACTTTCGCTGCGGTTGTGGCTGCCCAGGTGTCTTTCGGGTACTGCGCTGCGACTCAAGGGCGGGGAAGGTGATTGGCAAACGGCCAAAGTACAGTTTATCGCAGGGCTGCAAACCGGACGGGTTCCGCTTAACGCGGGCGAAACCGGACGTTCAAGGCGGCGAAATGCGGGGCAGTTAGCTTTGGGCGCATGATGCATGGCGCCACTTTCACCGGCAACCTTTTTTTCGACCCCCTGGCCACCAACCTGGGCGCCAACGCGGGTGCGGTCCTTGGCACCGCCGCGGCCCAGCCGCCGGGTTCGGTCCTTCCTACCGGCCCGTCCCGGAAACGGGGAGTGCAAACAGCGGCTGAACACAAAGCACTCCGTGCCGCTTCACTGTCGAAAGTCAGCCGGGATTTGGAGCGGATGCTCAGGGACCGGAAGCGCTGACGTCCCCGCGGCGGCAAAACCTGGCAGGCATGGGGGTGCCCGGCAACGGGTACCCGGCAACGGCATGATGGGTTCATGCGCAGCATCGAGTTGGTCTTTGACGGCCCCACCGAATCCCTGGTCAGGGCTGACTGGGCACGGCTCGCGGCCGCCGGCCTCCCCAGCCTGGCAGGGCATACCTCCCCCAGCAACAGCCCGCACATCACCCTTGCGGCAGGCACGGACCTGGTTGCCGCCCGGGAAGGTCCCTGGGAGGTGCTGCCCGTGGATGTCACCTTCTCCGGAGCGGTCGTCTTTCCCGCCGGCGCAGGAAAATATGTCCTTGCCCGCGCCGTGCTGCCGACTGCTCCCCTGCTGGACCTGCACGGAATCCTGCACCAGGGCCTGTCAGGGGCGCTGCCGCTGACGTGTCCGGGGGCCTGGACACCGCACGTCACCATCTCCCGGCGTATTCCCGGCCATCAGCTCGGAACGGCGGTGGACCTGCTGGACCTGCGCCTCGAGGGCCGCTGCACGGGAGCGCGGCTCTGGGACAGCAGCACCAGAACAGTCACACCCCTGGGAGCCTCCGCCTGAGCAACCCGCTGAAAGGCAGAGCTAAGGCCGGGCAGGGTCAAAGCCGGGGCAGGGTTGAAAATGGCGGGGGTCCAAAGCGGCGAAAGTGGCCGCCCCGCAATGCCCCCAACCAGCGTTTTTGCCGCCGTTCCGGGCACCCCCTAATGGGGCACTTTGGGGCTTGCCCGTGCGGAAGTTGGGTTTCTTACCCCTATCATTGAGCTTGCGGGAATCAGTGCACTTTTTGATCCTGCCGGCAAACTGCGGACGCCGGCATTCCTGCGGGTGGCGGTCCGCACCTTTGAAGGGAAAAACCTATGGCGCGGAGCCCCGAAGAATCGCTGAGGGCCACTCTGGGCAGGGTTGCACCCGGAACGCCCCTCCGCGACGGCCTGGAACGGATCCTCCGCGGACGCACCGGCGCACTGATCGTCCTCGGCTCCGACCGCACCATCGATTCCATCTGCTCCGGCGGATTCGATATCGGCATCGAATTCTCGCCCACCCGGCTGCGCGAACTGGCCAAGATGGACGGCGCCATCATCTGCGACAAGGATGCCGGCAACATCCTGCGTGCCGCGGTCCAGCTGGTCCCGGACTCAAGCATCGAAACGCAGGAATCGGGCACCCGCCACCGCACGGCGGAACGGGTGGCCAAGCAGACCGGGGTCCCGGTCATATCCGTGAGCCAGTCCATGCAGATCATCGCCCTGTACGTCAACGGGTTGCGGCACGTCCTGGAGGGCTCGGAAAACGTCCTTGCCCGCGCCAACCAGGCCCTGGCCACCCTGGAGCGCTATGTTGCCCGCCTGGACCAGGTCACCAGTTCGCTCTCGGCCCTGGAAATCGAGGCAATGGTGACGGTGCGCGATGTGGCCGTGACCCTGCAGCGGCAGGAGATGGTGCGCCGCATCTCGGAGGAAATCTCGCAGTACGTCCTGGAACTTGGCGAAGACGGCCGGCTCCTCTCGCTCCAGCTCGACGAGCTCACCGTGGGCCGTGGACCGGGCAGCGACGTGATCATCCGCGACTACGCCAGCCCCAACGCCTCCGCGGAGGACATCGAAAAGGCCGTCAACGAACTGGTCAGCCTGGGCCCGACAGAGCTGATCGATCTCGGCAAGATCTCCGCGATCGTGGGGTTCGCGGGCGGCGAGGCAAACCTCGATGCCGTCGTCCAGCCCCGCGGATACCGGCTCCTGTCCGGCCTGAAGGCGGTTCCCAAGGCGGTAGCGGACCGGCTGGTGGACCATTTCGGTGGCCTGCAGTTCCTCATGGCGGCCACCATTGACGACCTCATGACCGTTGACGGCATCGGCGACCAGCGCGCCCGCACCGTGCGTGAGGGGCTCAGCCGGATGGCCGAAGCAAGCCTCCTGGACCGCTTCCTGTAACCCCAAGCCCCAACCCCACGGCCCGCTCCCACCACGCCGGCGGGATGCGTCAGTTCAGCTGGAAGACGGCCTTTGGACTGGCCCGCGAGCCAAGCTTGGCGGTGAAGATGTAGTAAGCGCCACCGCCGCCGGGTGCCGCCGCCACGGCCTTGCAGCCATCGGCACTGCGGGTCCGGTTCCATGGAAAGTTCGCGGTTTCGCTGGCGCCGGGCGCGATCACCTTCACCAGGTCCTCGCTGGACGCCTGGCAGTCCTTGGACGAGAAGATCCGGTCGGAACCGCTGGTCACCAGGAATTCCATTTGCGAGGTACCGATGTTGACCTCACAGGGGACGGTGCCGCCGTTGGTCACCTTCAGGGTGAGCATCGGGTTTTCCCCCGGCCCATAGGCGGGCTTGTCAGTGGACGCCGAAACAGTCACCAGGTTCTGGTTGCACGAGGGGGCAGCGGAGGCAGTGGCCGACGGCGTGGCGGACGGGGTTGCCGACGCGGACGCAGAGGGACTGGCGGCAGCAGACGGGGAAGCCTGGGAGGTGGCGGGATCGGTGGAAGACGGCTGCGTGGAGGACGCCTGCTGCGAACCACCCTTGAAGGCACCGGCCAGGGCGAAACCACTGATCACGAGCGCAATCACCAGCAGGAGCGCGCCGCCAACAACCGTGCGGCGGCGGCGGTACACGGCGGGGCTGGGCTTCCGGACGCTGCTGGAACCGGATGCCGTGCCGCGTGCTGGTGAATCGCCTTGCCTGCCCATCCTCCTAGGCTAGGGAACGCCGCCGGATCTGCACTGCCACCACGCCGCCGCAGGCCCATCGCACTGGTCACACCCCGGTTTTCAGCCCGCCCGAACCTATCCACTACAGTGTTGGCATCGACACTGAAACCTCCACCGCCGCCCGCGCCGCGGTCGCTCCCACCGGCCCTGCAGACCTGGAGTTGCTCCATCACCGGATCAACTCCTGGTTCGCCGGAATCGCCCGGGACCTGCCCTGGCGCGAACCTGGCTGCTCGCCGTGGGGTGTGCTGGTCAGCGAGATCATGCTGCAGCAGACCCCCGTGGTCCGGGTCCTCCCGGTCTGGCACGAGTGGCTCAAGCGGTGGCCCACGCCGGCCGGCCTGGCCGGCGAACCGGCAGGTGAAGCGGTCCGTTCATGGGGCCGGCTGGGCTACCCCCGGCGTGCCCTTCGCCTGCACGCCGCAGCCACAGCAATCGTCGAGGACCACGGCGGCCATGTCCCCGGCACCTACACGGAACTGCTGGCCTTGCCCGGAGTGGGCAGCTACACGGCCGCCGCGGTGGCCGCCTTCGCATATGGCCGCCGCGAGACTGTGGTGGACACCAACATCCGGCGGGTGCACGCCCGCCTGGTGTCCGGCGTCGCGCTCCCCGCGCCTGCACTGACCGCTGCGGAGATGCGGTTGGCCGCCGCCCTGTTGCCGGACGACGAAGAAACCTCCGTGCGCTGGAACGCTGCGGTCATGGAACTGGGGGCGCTGGTGTGCAGGGCCCGGGCACCCAAGTGCGCTGCCTGCCCGGTGAAAGACTCCTGTGCGTGGCTCGCCGCGGGTGAGCCCCCGCCGTCGTACGTTCCCAAAGGCCAGGCGTGGCACGGCACTGACCGCCAGGTCCGCGGTGCGGTGCTGGCCGTGCTGCGGCTGGCCGAAACTCCCGTGCCGGCCGACATGTTCCAGCGCGAGCCCGCCGACCTTGAGTTCACCGCCGAGGGCATCGGCGTGCCCCTCGCCGCGCTGCACCGGCTCAACTCCGCCCCCGAGCAGCTGGAGCGGGCGCTGGCGGGACTGCTGGCGGACGGCCTCGCCGAGATCCACGACGGCGGCTACCGGCTCCCCGCCTGACCTGCTGGACCCTCAAGGGCCAGGCCGGGATGGCATACTTCTTGGTGACCGGAACCGGGGGAGCCATGAAAACCATTCTGTACATCGTGTGGGCATTGTTCGTTGCCGCTGCGATATTTTCGCTGGTCCGTGCGGCCCGCAGGACCAAGCGCCAGGAACACCAGATGGCGGCCTGGCCCAAGGTACAGGCGACCGTCACCGGCAGCACCACCGGCTGGACCAGCGGCGTGGGCGGCGCCAACCGGAACCTCCGCCACTACCCCACCTACCAGTTCACCGATCCGCAGGGCACCCTCTTCATGGGCAAGTCGGAGATCTCCGGGGTGGAGCAGCCTGTGCCGGGAGCCCTCATCGAGGTGGCCTACAACCCGCAGAACCCCAACGAATCCCTGCAGGTTTCCCCGGAGCCGCGCACCGCCATGGGCTGCCTGATCGCGTTTTTCTCGGTCTTTGCCATCGCGCTCTTCTGGTTCATCGGCATCTTCCCGCTGGGTTAGGCCGTGGAGGCATAACAATGCTGCCTCCAATTGACGCCGATCCGGCCCTGCGCGGGCCCGCCCGACGTAGCCTGAAAGCATGCACAAGCCCGGACTGCTCCTGGCATTGACGACCGCGCTCATCTCCGCCCTTATCTCCGCCTGCGGGCCTGCCGGCAGCGCCTGCCCCGCAATCGCGCAGGCCACCGCCGTTTCCATCACCGTCAGCGCCGGCTACTCGCCGAAGGTGGCGGCGCTGCACGTCCGCGCCTGCCAGGACGGCACCTGCAAGGAGTCCGACGTCGAACTCCGCCCGGGCAGCACTTCCGTGGACGCGGGGTGCAGCCGCGAGGGCGCCTGTTCGGCCACGGCCTCGCCCAATGGCACCAAGACCGCTGTGCTGATGCTGGATACCCTGACCGAATCGCCCATGACGGTGACCGTGTCCGGTGCAGCGCCCGAGGGAACCGCACTGCCGGTACGCACCCTGGAATTCAGGCCGCAGGTGGCCTACCCCTTCGGTGAACAATGCGGCAAGGTCCTGTCCGCGTCCGTCGTCCTGGACGACGCCGGACTGCACCAGCAGCCTGCATCCGGGTAACTGGACCGGGCGGCACCGGACTAGAACAGCACGGGCTGGGTGAAGGTTTCGCCTTCGGCAGTTCCGGCCGCCGGACCGCCACCCACGGGCTGGGCGCTCCAATCGAAGCCGAGTTCGGCGAGCAGTTCCTCCACGGAGATTTGGCCGTCCAGCACTTCGATTTCCTGGGGGTTCTCTGCAAGCGGCCGTTCCATGCCATCGAGCTTATTCGCAGGAACCCGCCATCGGGCTTAGGGCTCGCCGAAGCCGGCCTGCACCAGGCCGCCGACGTACTCCACTGCCCGTTCCGCATCCGTCCCCCACGCTTCCACGTGCAGCACGGTGCCCTTGCCGGCGCCGAGGGTCATCAACCCCGTCATGGACGCGCCATCCACCCCGTTGATGGTGACCTCGGCATCCAGCGAGGCCAGGCCCCCTGCCACTTTCGCGGCCGGCCGGGCGTGCATCCCGGCCTGGTTCACAAGTTCAAAGTCGCCGGCGGAATCCGGTGCGGCGCTGCTGACAGGTCCCTGCCCCGCTCCCCCGGCCCGTGCGGGTTCGGGCCGGCGGGCCGGACCGCCTGCCGCTTCAGCCGCCGCCCGGACCGCCTGCACATCTGCTCCGCCCTGGGCGGCGACCGCAGCGGCCACCAGCCCTTCCACCAGCGGCGCGTCGGCGAGCAGGACGCCGGCGGCATCCTCCAGGAACTCCAGCGCCGCTTCGGCCGTCATCACCGCTGATCCAAGGTCCGTCAGGATTACCGTGCCGTTCCCGCCGGGCTGCACTCCGGGCTGTTCCGCGCCGGCCTCTTGTGCATTGCGCTGTTTATCGCCGGCCTGTTCAAGGGCTGCCAGCACCTTCTCCAGGCTGGTGCCGATCCTGCCGTCGTCGGTGCCGCCGGCGGGCAGGATCACCACGTCGGGAGCCATCTGGGCGGCAAGCTCCACGGCGCCGTCGGCGATCTTTTCGCTGTGGGACACCACCACGATGCTTACGGTCACGCAGCCGCCCCAACGGCCGCACGCAGGATCAGCGCACTGGACACAGCGCCGGGGTCCCGGTGGCCGGCGCTGCGTTCGCCAAGGTAGCTGGCCCGGCCTTTCCTTGCGATGAGGGGATCGGTGGCCACTGCCCCGGCCTCGGCGGCTTCCGCGGCTGCCACCAGGACGCCAAGGACGTCCGTGCCGTCGCCGTCAGCCGCGGCCCGGGCCGCATCAACTGCCGGCGTCCACGCATCCACCATGGTCTTGTCGCCGCTCTCCGCCTTCCCGCGCGCCACGATCCCGTCCCGGGCAGCCTCCAGGGCAGAGGCCAGCCCTGCCGGATCAATCTCGGGCGCGTCGCCGAAGGCGGTGGCGGCGCGAAGGAACGCGGTGCCGTAGAGGGGACCGGCGGCTCCGCCCACCTTGGACATCAGGGTCATGGCCGTCATCTTCAACGCCGCCCCGGGCGTCTCCGGCGTGGATTCGCCCAGCTTGGCCAGGACGGCCTGGAAGCCGCGGTCCATGTTCTCGCCGTGGTCCGAGTCCCCGATTGCACGGTCCAGTTCGATCAGTTCAACGCGGTGTTCAGCCATGGCCTGCGCGCACAGGGTCAGCCATTTCACGGCCCAATTGGCGTCCAGGACCACGGTCACACGCCCCAGCGGAGGGCGGCGGTGTGCACGGGTGCATCCCACAGTTCCGTGAGCTCGTCGTCCAGCCGGAGGACCGAAATGGAGCAGCCCTGCATCTCCAGGGCCGTGATGTAGTTGCCCACCAGCGACCGTTCCACCGTGGCACCTGCTTCGGCGAGCACCTGCACGGCCCGCCGGTACACGATGTACAGCTCGCTCAGCGGTGTGCCGCCCATGCCGTTGACGAACAGCAGCACCCTGTCCCCCGAACTGATCTTCAAATCAGCCAGGACCGGCTCCAGCAGGCGGTTGGTGATGCTGTCCGCGTTTTCCATGGGGATGCGGTGCCTGCCCGGCTCGCCGTGGATGCCAATGCCGATCTCGATCTCATCCTCTGCGAGGTCGAAACTGGGCGTGCCCGCGTGGGGCACGGTGCACGCGGACAGGGCCACGCCCATGGTCCTGACATTGGCGTTGACCCGTTCGCCGATGGCAGCGACGGCGTCCAGATCGTCCCCGCGCTCGGCGGCGGCTCCTGCGATCTTCTCCACCAGCACTGTGCCGCCCACCCCGCGGCGGCCGGCCGTGTACAGGGAGTCCTCCACGGCGACGTCGTCATTGACCAGGACGGTGCGGACGCTCACGCCCTCCGCCTCGGCCAGTTCGGCCGCCGTCTCAAAATTCAGGACGTCGCCGGTGTAGTTCTTGACGATGTGCACGACGCCGGCACCTGAGTCGACTGCCAGGGTGGCGGGAAGGATCTGGTCCGGCGTGGGTGAGGTGAACACCGCCCCCGGCACCGCGGCGTCGAGCATTCCCTTCCCCACGTAGCCGGCATGCAGCGGCTCGTGGCCGCTTCCGCCGCCGGAAACCAGCCCCACCTTGCCCGCCACCGGCGCGTCCTTGCGCGTGATGTAGATGGGGTCTTCGCTGACCGTCACCAGTCCGGCGTACGCCATGCCGAAGCCCTGGACAGCTTCCTGGACAACGGATTTTGGATCGTTGATGAGTTTCTTCACGGCGTTGCTCCTGGCTGTGCTCCTGAAGGGTGTGTTTTCCGACCCTACTACCGTCATCGCAGGTGGCGGTAGGTTCTTCCTGCCCGGGTTTGCCGCCCGCTTCCCGGAACCGCCGGCCCGGGACGCAGCAAAGGGACAGCCCCCAATGACTGTCCCTTTCCTGAGGCCCCCCACATACCGGCCTGCAGTAGTTTATCCATCAATTCGAGTAAAGCCAATACGACAGTCCCCCGTGCTCCCGCGGTTGGCTTTGAAGGGTGCGGAACAGCGTCAGAGGGTGCGGATCATCCGGGTGTTGCCCAGGGTGTTGGGCTTGACCCGGGCCAGGTCCAGGAACTCCGCCACGCCTTCATCATGGGAGCGCAGCAGCTCCGAGTACACTTCCGGGTCCACCGCCGACTGGTCCGCCATCACTTCGAAACCGTGGCGCTTGAAGAAGTCCACTTCGAAGGTGAGGCAGAAGACCCGGGAGACACCGAGGGCACGGGCCTCCTCCAGCAGGCTTTCCACCAGGACGTGCCCCACCCCTTTGCCGCGCCATTCACCCGAAGCCGCGAGGGTGCGGATTTCCGCAAGGTCCTCCCACATCACGTGCAGGGCGCCGCAGCCGATCATTTCGCCGTCGCTGGACTCGGCAATGCGGAACTCCTGGAGGCTCTCGTAGTACGCCACCGTCTCCTTTGCCATCAGGATGCGCTCCTCTGCCAGGGGCGCCACCAGCTTCTTGATGGCAGGGACATCGCTGGTGCGTGCTGGGCGGATGTGGAAGGAGTCGGTCACAGAGCTATCCTACGAGGCGAAGGAGGCTGGGACATTTGCGTAGCTTGCGTCAAAGCTGGGCCCACGCTGGTGAGGGTCCCCGGCCGAGCTTGCGAGGCAGGGGGCCAGCGGGGAGGAACGAGCAGCAAGCGGCAAATGCCCCAGCCTCCGAGCCGGAGTATCCAACAGCTTAGAGGCCGAGTTCTGCCGGCAGTTCGATGTCCTTGCCCAGGACGTTCCGTGCCAGGAACCACTCCACCACCTGGTACCAGACCTTGGCGTGCTGCGGCTGGAGGACCCAGTGGTTTTCGTCCGGGAAGTACAGGAACCGGTGCGGGGTCTGCCCGTCCTGGTCCGCCGCGAGCCGGGACTTGGACAGCAGCTCGTACCAAAGCCGCAGGCCCTCGCCGATGGGCACCCTGTAGTCCTTGTCCCCATGGATCACCAGCATGGGCGTGCCGATGTTCTCCGCATGCAGGTGCGGCGAGTTCTCTAGTGCCATCTCCTCGGTCATTTCCTTCAGCCAGTACTGGGAGGCGTCCGTGGTGGGCCCGAACTGGTCCAGGGCCCACAGGCTGGCATGGGTGACAACTGCCTTGAACCGGTCCGTGTTGCCTGCAACCCAGTTGGCCATGTACCCGCCAAAGGAGCCGCCCATCGCCGCGGTCCGGGACTCATCGACATCGGGCCGTTCCACCGCCGCATCGGTCACGGCCATCAGGTCGGTGAAGGGCGCCTTCCCCCATGAGCCCCAGCCCCGCTGGATGTACGACTGCCCGTATCCCGTGGACAACGCGGGATCCGGCAGCAGCACCGCATATCCCCGGGCAGCCAGAAGCCACGGGTTCCAGCGCCACGTCCAGGCGTTCCAGGATCCCAGTGGACCGCCGTGGATCCACAGGAGCAGCGGCGCCGGCTCACTTGCGGAGGCGCCCTCCGGCAGGGCCAGGTAGGCAGGCACCCGGGACCCATCGGCCGCGGTGGCCGCGATGCGTTCCAGCCGCCCCGGGAGGCTGGGACGTTCCGCAGGAGCCGGGAGGCGGGTTGTTTCCCCTGTGGCCAGGTCGATCCGGACGGCTTCGGCCGGAAATTCGTAGGAGCTGCGCAGGGCATACGCGCTCCGCCCCTCTGGAGAAATGACGACGTCGGAATATGCCGCGGCGTCCTGCGTCACCCGGGTGACGCCAACCTCAGCGGCAGCCGACGGAATGCTGACCCGGAAAACCGGCGACGCGCCGTCGTCGTCCGCTGTGACCAGGAGGGCAGAGCCATCGGGGAGCCACGCTGCAGGCTTGGGCCAACGGTCCCAGTCGTGGGCCAGGGGCTGCAGGCCCGCGGCGTTCCCGGCGGCACCGCCGGAGACGTCCAGGAGGTGCATCTTGATGTCGGGGGCCTGCTGCGGGGTGGAGTCGCTTTCGCTGACCACCACCAGGGTCCGGCCGTCGGGGCTGACCGGACCCGGGAAGTAGCTCATTCCCTCCTGGTCCAACAGCACCTTGAGCCCGCCGGATGCCACATCCACCGCCACCAGGACGGACCTGCTGTCCGCCTTGGGAAGTGGTTTGGTGTAACTGCTGTAGATGGTCTTGCCGTCAGGGCTGACCACGGTCTCCGCTTCCCGCAGCCGGGGCCCGGCGTCCGGCGTCAGGTTACGCAGGACCAGCGGGGCGGTGGCGTCAACCGTTGCCGGTTTGCCGGGCGCATTGCCCTCCCCCGCTTCCACCGCAAAGATCCGCGGCTGGCCCGGCCCCAGGTCCGCGTCCCAGTAGCGGACCGGATATTCGCAGTGCAGGATGGCAGAGACTTTCCGGTCCTTGCGCGTCTTGCGCCGGTCGGCGTCGTCTTCCTCGTCCATGGACCCTGCAAGGACCTCGGCGGTGACGAACGCCGCGTCCGCGCCCCTGGCCGTCAGCACTTTGCTGATGCCGCCGGGCCGGCTGAGGGCCACCCTGGCTTCCCCGCCGTCCGCCGGAAGCACCCACAGGGCGTTCACCGGTTCCTCGTCGGGGCTGTCCGGGTCGGGACGCGCGGACGTGAAGTAGACGTCGCCGTTGGCCGAGAAAGCGGCACCGGCTTCGCCCTTGGCACTGCGCGTAATTCGCCGCGCATGCTTCTGCCCGGCCGGGTCCAGCTCCCACAGTGCAGTGGCGAACTCGGTGCCTTTGCCGTTCAGGGTGCTGACGGTGGTGACCAGCCGCGAGCCGTCCGGGCTCAGGGCCAGGCCGCTTACCCGCGGGATGGACAGGTAGTGGTCGAGGTCGTGGAAAGGGGTTAGTGGTTGCTCATCCGGGATCGCCGGTTCCAAGTTAGCCATGCCCCCGATTCAACACGTTTTGTGTCCTGGAGCACAGCCGCCACGCACTGCCCGGCTGCGCGCCCGGGTGCGTTTTCCGTGGCTGGGTTCGCTCCGGCCCCGGCGCCGGACCCAGCCAGAGATGAAAGCGCCGGACCCAGCCGGCGGAGGGGTGGTTAACAAGCGGAAGCCCCGCCGCTCCTTGCGGAGTGGCGGGGCTTTGGCTGTGGAGACTAGACGCTCGGGGCGATCTCCGGGATGCGGGGCTTGGCGTTGCCGGCGAAGGTGAACTTCGCGTCGTCGCCTTCGCCTTCGACATCCACCACGACGATGTCGCCGGGGTGGATCTCGCCGAAGAGGATCTTCTCGGAGAGCTGGTCCTCGATCTCGCGCTGGATGGTGCGGCGCAGCGGCCGGGCACCCATGGCGGGATCGTAGCCGCGGGTTGCGAGGAGCACCTTTGCGGCCTTGGTGAGCTCGATGCCCATGTCCTTGTCCTTGAGGCGCTTCTCCAGGCGGGTGACGAACAGGTCCACGATCTCGATGATCTCGTCCTGGGTCAGCTGCGGGAACACCACGACGTCGTCAACACGGTTCAGGAACTCGGGACGGAAGTGCTGCTTGAGCTCCTCCGTCACACGGGCACGCATGCGGTTGTAGCCGGTCTGCGTGTCGGTGCCGGACTGGAAGCCGGTGGCAACGCTCTTGGAGATGTCCCGGGTACCCAGGTTGGTGGTCATGATGATCACGGTGTTCTTGAAGTCCACCACGCGGCCCTGGGAGTCGGTGAGGCGGCCGTCTTCCAGGATCTGCAGCAGCGAGTTGAAGAGGTCCGCGTGGGCCTTTTCCACTTCGTCGAACAGCACCACGGAGAACGGACGGCGGCGGACCTTCTCGGTCAGCTGGCCACCCTCTTCGTAGCCGACGTAGCCCGGAGGGGCACCGAAGAGCCGCGAGACGGTGTGCTTCTCGGAGTACTCGGACATGTCCAGGGTGATGAGGGCGTCCTCTTCACCGAACAGGAACTCCGCGAGTGCCTTTGCGAGCTCGGTCTTGCCGACGCCGGTGGGGCCGGCGAAGATGAACGAGCCACCGGGGCGCTTGGGGTCCTTGAGCCCTGCACGGGTACGGCGGATGGCCTGGGACAGTGCCTTGATGGCCTCGTCCTGGCCCACCACGCGCTTGTGCAGTTCGTCTTCCATCTTGAGCAGCCGCGAGGACTCTTCCTCGGTCAGCTTGAAGACGGGGATGCCGGTGGAGTTGGCCAGCACCTCGGCGATGAGATCCTCATCCACCTCGGAGATGTCGTCCATGCCGCCGGACTTCCAGTGGCGTTCCTTCTCCGCGCGCTCGGAAATCATCTTCTGTTCCTTGTCGCGGAGCGAAGCGGCGCCTTCGAAGTCCTGCGCGTCGATGGCGGATTCCTTCTCCATCTTCAGCTTGGCGATGCGCTCGTCCATGGCCTTGAGCTCCGGCGGAGCGGTCATGCGGCGGATGCGCAGCCGGGCGCCGGCTTCGTCGATCAGGTCGATCGCCTTGTCCGGCAGGAAGCGGTCCGAGATGTAGCGCTCGGCAAGGCTTGCAGCGGAGGCCAGGGCGCCGTCGGTGATGGTGACCCGGTGGTGCGCCTCGTAGCGGTCGCGCAGGCCCTTGAGGATCTCAATGGCGTGCGCCACGGAGGGTTCCTTGACCTGGATCGGCTGGAAGCGGCGCTCCAGGGCGGCATCCTTCTCGATGTGCTTGCGGTACTCATCCAGAGTGGTGGCGCCGATGGTCTGCAGCTCGCCGCGGGCCAGCATGGGCTTCAGGATCGAGGCTGCGTCGATGGCGCCTTCGGCGGCACCGGCACCCACCAGCGTGTGGATCTCATCGATGAACAGGATGATGTCGCCGCGCGTGCGGATCTCCTTGAGGACCTTCTTGAGGCGCTCTTCAAAGTCACCGCGGTAACGGGAACCTGCCACCAGGGAACCGAGGTCCAGGGTGTACAGCTGCTTGTCCCGGATGGTCTCCGGAACGTCGCCGCGGACAATCGCCTGGGCCAGGCCTTCGACGACGGCCGTCTTGCCGACGCCGGGCTCGCCGATGAGGACCGGGTTGTTCTTGGTGCGGCGGGAAAGGACCTGCATGACGCGTTCCATTTCCTGCTCGCGGCCGATGACGGGGTCCAGCTTGTTCTCGCGCGCAGCCTGGGTCAGGTTGCGGCCGAACTGGTCCAGGACCACGGAACCGGCGGGTGCGCCTTCGGGCTGTCCGCCGCCGACGCCTGCGCCGGTGGTTTCCTTGCCCTGGTAGCCGGAGAGGAGCTGGATGACCTGCTGGCGGACCCGGTTGAGGTCGGCGCCGAGCTTGACCAGCACCTGGGCGGCGACGCCTTCACCCTCGCGGATCAGGCCAAGCAGGATGTGCTCCGTGCCGATGTAGTTGTGGCCCAGCTGCAGGGCTTCGCGCAGCGAGAGCTCCAGCACCTTCTTGGCGCGGGGGGTGAAGGGGATGTGGCCGGAGGGGGCCTGCTGGCCCTGCCCGATGATCTCCTGCACCTGCTCGCGCACGCCGTCGAGCGAAATGCTCAAGGACTCAAGAGCTTTGGCGGCAACGCCCTCACCCTCATGGATCAGACCCAAGAGGATGTGTTCGGTACCGATGTAATTGTGGTTCAGCATGCGTGCCTCTTCTTGGGCAAGCACAACTACGCGACGGGCACGGTCCGTAAATCGCTCAAACATTTCGCCACACTCCTAGCTACGACGTACTTTGATGCTACGTGGCCGGTCCGAAGTTGTGGAGCGTGTTCGCCACAGGGGAAACATGGGACTTCCGGGAATATTGCCGCGCCCCCTTCCACGGACTTCGGCCGCCGGGCAGCAGCGGGCAAAGGAACCCTCCAAGAAGCCCTTGTCCCGCGCCGGGTGATGGGCCATTCTTGGCCCTAACGGCGGCCTTGGCCGCTCCAGCGGGAGCAACATGGGCAGCGTGAATCAGCGGGGAGGGCGGGAACATGTCGCAGGTGGACCTGGAACGCGTCAGGCGCCCGGCGGGGGTTGCCCTCGCGGCCGGCGCGGTTTGGCTGGCCGGCATCAGCCCGGTGCCGGGGGTCTACCTGGAGCCCGACGCTGCGCGGCGGCTGGACATGCTCCGGAAGGGGCAGCGCTGGTGGGTTGCGGGACAGCATGTGGCGGCGGCGGGGACGGCTGCCATGCCCGCGGCGTTTGCCCGGCTGGCCCTGGCCCTCCCGCCCGGAAGGAGCAGGGCACTCGCCGGCACAGCCGCCGTCGCACTTGCCGCCGGGGCGCCGTTATTTGTGTCCGAACTTGCAATGCGTGCCTCGGACCTGGAGCGTTTCGCGGCGCGCCGCTTCCCGGCGTGGCCGTTTCACGCCTATGCGTGGCTGCATGTGCTCGCGCTCGGGTCCCTGTCCGGCACCCTGGCAACCTTGCCGCACCGGAAAAAGGAGGCGGCAGCGCTGGCCCTCGCCAGTGCCGGGTGTGGAGTGGTACTGGCGAAAACAGGCGATATTCCGCCTTTCGTGTTCTATGTCGCCGAGCAGTTTGCTGCCGGCAGCCTGCTGCGCCGTGAATCGCACAGCGGTGAATCCCCGGCTGCGGCGCGGGAGTAATTACGCCCGTACCGCTAAATACCTGCACCCAGCCAAAAAGCCCTGCCTCCCGAAGGTGGGAAGCAGGGCTTTTTAGTCAGGCCACGCGCGTACCTAGGAATTTGCCTTTTGGTAGGCTTCCTGGATTTCAGCCTGAATTCGGCCGCGGCTGTTAACGGTGTAGCCGTTATCCCGGGCCCATTGCCGGATTTGTGCCGAATCGTGGCTGCGGCCACCGGCCGGAGCCTTCGCCCGCTGGGCGGTGCGGCCTCCGGAAGCCTTGCGTGCAGCGTTGATGAACCTCTCCAGTGAAGACCGAAGTTCAGCGGCATTGGCTGCCGACAGGTCAATCTCATAGTTGACCCCATCGAGGCCGAACTTAACATTCTCGTCTGCGGATCCCCCATCCAGATCATCAACGAGGATGATGTTTACTTTCTGTGCCATTAAAGGTCTTCCTCTTGGGTTTTCAGAAAAGCAGGATGTTTCCCAAAAAAATTATGACTCTTATCTTGGCAACGCGTCAAAGCGCCTATTGGTTCCTTGGGGATAAAACCGGAAAGAAGGGGGTTTATCTATTTGGATTCGGGGCCCGGGCGGTCCGTAGGCTGCACCGGCAGGGAATCCGCCTCGGCCTGCGCACGGGCCTCCGCCTGGCGCTCGGCCTTGTCCGCGTTGAAGATTGCCTTCATGGCGAACCAGAACAGCAGGCCCACCACCAGGGAGGGCAGGATAACCGCTACGTATTCCATGATCAGTGCCCTTCGGGCTTCAGCAGGGGGAACAGGATGGTTTCGCGGATGCCGGCGCCTGTGAAGAGCATGACCAGCCGGTCGATGCCCAGGCCGATGCCGCCCATGGGAGGGGCGCCGTATTCCAGGGCGCGCAGGAAGTCCTCGTCCAGCTGCATTGCCTCCACGTCACCGGCGGCTGCGTGCAGGGACTGCTCGGTGAGCCGTTCGCGCTGGATGACGGGGTCGATCAGCTCGGAGAAGGCGGTGCCGCGCTCCATGCCGCCGATGATCAGGTCCCAGGCCTCGATCAGCCGGCCGTCCTCGCGGTGCGGGCGGGCCAGCGGCTGGGCGGAGGGCGGGTAGTCGTAGACGAAGGTGGGGTTCAGCAGGGTGGGCTCCACGATTTCGCCGAAGAGTTCCACCGCCAGCTTTTCGGCGTCCCACTTGGGGTCCGCCTTGACGTCGTGCTTTTCCGCGATCTCACGAAGCACCTCAACGGGCGTCTCCGGCGTGATCTCCTGCCCCACGGCGTCGGAAAGTCCGGGGTAGACGGCCAGCCAGGCCCACTCGCCGTCGAGGTTGATCTCCCCCGCCTCGGTCTGAAGGACGCGTCCGGCACCCACGGCGTCGGCGGCGTCGAGGATGATCTCCTTGATCCGCTCTGCCATCACGAACTGGTCCGCCCAGGCCTCGTAGCACTCAAGGGTGGTGAATTCGGGGCTGTGGGTGGAGTCCACACCCTCGTTGCGGAACACGCGGCCCATGTCATACACGCGGTCGATGCCGCCAACAACGGCGCGCTTGAGGTACAGCTCGGTGGCGATGCGCAGCGTCATCTTCTGGTCGAAGGCGTTCATGTGGGTTTCGAACGGCCGGGCCAGGGCGCCGCCGTGGACCAGGTTCAGGATGGGGGTTTCCACTTCCACGTAGCGGTGCCGGAACAGTGTTTCGCGGATGGAGCGGGTGATGGCGGCACGGGTGTAGACCATTTCGCGGGCTTCGTCGCGGACCATCAGGTCCACGTAGCGCTGGCGGACGCGGGTTTCCTCGTTCAGGTCCGCGTGCAGGACCGGAAGCGGGCGCAGGGCCTTGGAGGCCATGGACCAGGAGTCCGCCATGATGGACAGCTCGCCGCGGCGGGAGGAGATGACCTCGCCCTTGATGAACACGTGGTCGCCGAGGTCAACCAGGGCCTTCCAGTCGGCGAGCGCCTCCTCACCCACGTTGGCCAGGCTCAGCATTGCCTGCAGGCGGGTGGCTTTGCCGTCGGTGCCGCCTTCCTGCAGGGTGGCGAAGCAGAGCTTGCCGGTGTTGCGGATGAAGACAACGCGGCCGGTGACGCCCACGGTGTCGCCGGTGGTGTCGTCGGCTTCGAGGTGGGCGTACTTTTCCCGGATCTCGGCGAGCGAATGCGTCCGCTCCACCCCCACGGGGTACGCCTCCGTGCCGCGCTCAAGAAGTTTGGCGCGCTTTTCCATGCGGATCCGCATCTGCTCGCTGGCATCAACGGGCTCCGGGGCGTTCTTGGGCGAGGGGGTGTTTTGGGAAGTCACAATCATCAAGTTTACCGGGCATTGGGTGCCAGGACTTGCAGCTGGCCCGCAGGCTCACACCCTGGGATGGACGGGTGAAAGAACGGGTACTTCCAGCGCACGACGGCGGCAGGCTGGCTTTGTACAGCTACGGCACCGAAGACGCGCCCGGGCAAAAGCGGGTGCTGCTGATCGGCGGCGCGTTCCTCACGGCCCTGATCTACCGCCAGTTCTCCATCGCCCTGGCGAAAGGCCTGGGAGAGGGCTGGGCGGAGCGGTGGCGCTGAACACCGTGCAGGAGTTCACCGGAACCGCAAAGGTCCCGGACAGGCTTGCGGTGTACGACGCAGCGGTGAACATCGACGGCAGCATCGACACCGCGTGGCTGGACGGGTTCGAGGACGCCGTCAACGGCGGCAAGGTGGGCCACGCCCTGGCGCACATGAAGAAGGCCACCAGCCCGGGCTACAAGGAAACGGCGGAGCGGCTGCACCAGGCAGTTCCAGGCAGCACTTACCAGCTCTCCCCCAAGTGCTTCCACGGGTCCATTCCGGCGGCCGTCAAGGAGCTTGTGACCGACATCGCGGCGTATTTCACGGGCGGGCATCCGGACGGCGGAACCCGCCCGGATGCCACCGGCACTATCCCCGCTCGCCGCGGCTGAACCCGGCCAGGGCCGCCTCCCCCAGGTCCCGCCACACGGTCCGCGGCTTCGGTTCCACGCTCCGGTCCGCCAGCCAGTCACCCCAGGCCGTGATGTCCTTCCCGCCCGCAGCGGCAACCGCATCACAGGCGAACCCGACGGCGCTGGAGCCGTCCGACAGCTCCACGGATCCCAGGAGCATGGGTTCCGGGAGGGCGGCCAGGAACGTCCCCAGGGCCGCAGGGGACAGCAGCCACCGCTCCCCCACCAGTTCCGCGCCGTCGTCGGACCGGTAAACGCCCGGCTTTGCCGGCACCGTGTCCAGCGCCACCATGCGGTAGCGTGCGGCGGTCCGGACCGGACCATCCCACGAGGCCCCGAGTTCCTCCAGCTGCGGCGCCAGCGGCTGGCCCTTGCGGTGCGCACCCACCACCACCAGCGGCACGGCCGTTGCGCCCGCCGCCAAAGGCCAGGGCGTGGACGACGACGGGTGGGCGCCGGTGCGGCCAACCTCCGCTGCTGCGCCCGGAGCGAAGAGGGCGGGAGCGTCCGGGGTTAGCTCCACGCGGCGGGCGATATCGGCCGCCACGGCATCGTCGAAGGTCCGGCCGACCACCGTGAGGCCGAACTGCGCGCCGTCCACTTCCCCGGCAGGGACAGCCACGGCACAGAGGTCGAACAGGTTACAGAAATTGGTGTAGGTGCCCATCAGCGAATTCACGCCTACCGGGTCCGCGGCCACCTCAGCCAGCGTGGGGTGGAAGGGCGCCGTGGGAACCAGGAGGGCATCGAAGCCGGCGATCCGGGCCAGCGCCCTGGTCCGCAGTTCCTCCAGCCGGGCGGTATCGGCAACGTACCGGGAGGCGGAAACGGTACCGGCCGCCCGGATGATGCCCGCCACGGTGGGATCGATGCCCGCCTGGCCGTCAGTGCCGGCGTCGTGCTTTGCCAGGAAGGCCCCCAACGCAGCGTGGCGTTCGGCCACCAGCGCGCCGTCGTACAGCAGCCGTGCTGCCTGCAGGAAGTCGTCGAATTCGATTGCTTCGGCATCCACCCCGCTGGACCGCAGGCGGTCAACCTGCCGCTTGAATTCCGCCGCCCACTCAGGGGGCAATGCGGGCAGGCTGGCGGGATATGCCACGCGGGGACGTGCCGGCGCGGCCAGTTTGATGTCCGCGGGCCAGGACCGGGAGTTGCCGGCCATGAAGCCCATGGCCAGCTCGGCGGTGGACAGGTGCCGGGCAAAGATGGTGACGGCGTCCCAGGACCGGCAGGCGGGCACCACCCCCTCCGTGGAGACGGCGTTCAGTGTTGCCTTGATGCCCACGATGCCCTGCAGCCCGGCGGGGACCCGGCCGGAGCCCGCCGTGTCCGTGCCGATCGCGATGTCCACCAGTCCCAGTGCCACCGCCACCGCGGAGCCGGAGCTGGAACCGCCGGAAATGTACTCCGGCCGGCGCGAATCCCGGACGGCGCCGTAGGGGCTGCGCGTCCCCACCAGCCCGGTGGCGAACTGGTCCAGGTTGGTGGCGCCCAGGACCAGGGCACCGGCGGCGCGGAGGCGGGCCACCGCTTCCGCATCCTTTTCCGGCGTGTAGGCAAAGCCAGGGCACGCTGCCGTGGTGGGGATGCCCGCCACGTCAACATTGTTCTTGACGGCCAAAAGCAGCCCGGCCAACGGCAGATCCGCGCCACCTGCCACGGCGGCGTCGATCGCGGCAGCCTCCGCCAGGAGGTCCTCGCCGCTGCGGACCGTGATCCAGATTTCAGGCCGGTTTACTGATTCCAGCGCCGCGAGTGCCGCCTTGGCGCGACTGGTGGCACTGCTGTTGGTTGCCGGGCTCATACTGCTGCCTCTTCCAGTTCCTGGGCGTCGTCTGCCGGTTCAAGGCCCAAGTCGGCGCCGAGGACCACTACCGCCTCGCCGGCCACCACCTGGGAGCCGGCGGCCGGCAGGACGCGGAGCACCACGCCCTCGCACGGCGCTTCGAGGACCGTTTCCATCTTCATTGCTTCCAGCGAGACCAGCGGCTGGCCCTTGGCGACACGGTCGCCGGCCTTGACGTCCACCTTCCAGACGCTGGCGGCGAACGGTGCGGAGATGAGCGATCCGCCGTCGGGAACCACCACGTCGTCAACAGCGGGGGCCACGACGGCGGCGAGCGCGTCCGCCCGGTCGAACTCGCCGGCGTCGGCCCAGGCCTGCCGTTCCACCGCGAACGCTGCGCCCTGCTTCTCCCGGAACGCGTCGATGGACTGGCTGTTGTCGGCAAGGAACTGTTCGTGCTCGGCGAGGGAGAACGTGCCCTCCTCGATCTCCACGCCGCGGCCGCGTCCTGCTGCCATGTCCGCGCGCAGGTCCAGGAGTTCCTCGGGGCTGACGGGGTACCAGGAGATGCGGTCGAAGAACCGGAGCAGCCAGGGCGAACCGGGTTCGAACGGGGCCGAACCGGCGTACCGCGACCACACCTGGGTGGTGCGGCCGACGAACTGGTAGCCGCCGGGGCCCTCCATGCCGTAGATGCACATGTAGGCGCCGCCGATGCCCACCGCGTTCTCGGGCGTCCAGGTCCGGGCGGGGTTGTACTTGGTGGTGACCAGGCGGTGGCGGGGGTCCAGCGGGGTGGCCACGGGGGCGCCGAGGTAGACGTCGCCCAGGCCCAGGACCAGGTACTCCGCGTTGAAGACGGTGTCGAAGACGTCGCTGACGGAGTCCAGGCCGTTGATCCGCCGAATGAATTCGATGTTCCACGGGCACCAAGGGGCGTCGTCGCGGACGCCTGCCATGTAGCGTTCGATCGCTTCGCGGGTGGCCGGATCGTCCCAGGACAGCGGCAGCCGGACGGTGCGGCTGGGGACCACCAATTCTGAGCTGGCGGGCAGGGCGGCCTCGATTTCCTGGACCAGGTCCAGCAGCCGCCCGGTGGGGAGGACGGACGGGTCCACCTTGATCTGCAGCGACCGGATACCCGGGGTGAGGTCCACGATGCCGGGTACCCGGAGCGCTTCGATGTGCTGGTGCAGGGCGTGGACCCGGGCGCGCAGGCCCAGGTCCAGCACCATCTCGCCGTATTCCACCAGCAGGTTGTCGTCTCCGGAGCGGCGGTACGTGACCGCGGGCCGGCCGGAACCTTCCGGCACCCGGCCCAGCACGCCGTCGTCGCCGTCGCCGCGTACCGTGCGTGCGGGACGGCCGGCTGCCGGGCTCACCGCCGGGAGGTGCGCTGAAAGATTGCCGGACCAGCCGGCGTCGCCCGGGAGCACCAGCTGGCGGCCGGGTCCCAGGTCCCTGGCCGACGGCGCCTGGCTGGCTTTGATGGGCACGAAGCGGACTTTGTCCCCCGGGCGCAGCTGGCCGAGCTTCCAGCGTTCAGCCGTCACCACGGTGACGGGGCAGACGAAACCGCCCAGGCTGGGGCCGTCCGGGCCGAGCAGGATGGGGGTGTCGCCGGTGAAGTCCAGGGCACCCACCGAGTAGGCGGTGTCGTGGATGTTGGAGGGGTGCAGGCCTGCTTCGCCGCCGTCGGTGCGTGCCCAGCGGGGCTTGGGGCCGGTGAGGCGCACGCCGGTCCGGGCGGAGTTGAAGTGGACCTCGTACTCCGCGCTGTACAGTTCCTCGATGTCCTCACGCTGGAAGAATTCCGGGGCGCCGTGCGGGCCCTCGGCCACGGCCAGTTCCCAGGTGGAGGTGAGGGCGGGACGGCTGTCGAGGGGCACCGCTGCCGCGGCGGCTTCCTCGGGTGCGCCGGCGGCAGGCTTGACCGTCCGCAGCACATCGCCCGCGCGCAGGACCCGTCCGGCGTGGCCACCGAACTGGCCAAGGGTGAAGGTGGAGGCGCTGCCCAGGTACTCGGGAATGTCCAGGCCGCCCTGGAACAGGATGTAGCCGCGCAGGCCCTTGCCGGCTGCGGTGCCGGCGTCGAGCGTTCCGCCTGCCGGGACCGTCACGGGCGTCCAGGCGGGCACCTCCGTTCCGTCAACTGTCACAGCCACTTCGGCGCCGGTAACGCAGACGGTGGTGGCGTGGGTGAAGGTCAGGCTGGGGCCGGTCATGGTGAACTCGAGGCCCGGGGCGCCTTCGGGGTTGCCCAGCGCGGTGTTGCCAAGCCGGAATGAGAGATCGTCCATGGGGCCGCTGGGCGGAACGCCGATCTGCCAGAGGCCGGTGCGGCCGGGCCAGTCCTGCACGCTGGTCTGCAGGCCGGGCCGGCCCACGGTGATGCGCGGCTCCGGGTCCCCCACGTTGTCCAGGGTGCTGGTGGAGTGCTGAACGCTGCGAACCACCTCCAGGCCGGTGGCGGCGCGGAGCAGCCCTAAGTTGGTCTCGATGCCGTCAATCCGGGTGTTGCCCAGCGCTGCGGCGAGGAGGTCGAAAGCTTCGGTGCGGTCAGTGCCGGAGGTGATGATCTTGCCCAGGAGGGGGTCGTAGTTGGTGGAAACGTCGGTGCCGGTTTCCACCCAGGCGTCCACGCGTGCTTCTGCCGCCGTGGGGTAGGCGGCGTTGGTGACGGTTCCGGCGCTGGGCTGGAAGCCCCGGGCCGGATCCTCGGCGTAAACGCGGGCCTCCACGGCGTGGCCGGTCACGGGCAGGCTGTCCGGCACGTCCGCAAGGACTGCCTGGGCCTGGCTGCCGCCCTGGGCCAGGCGGAGCATCCATGCCACCAGGTCCACCCCGGTGACGGCTTCGGTGACGGGGTGCTCCACCTGGAGCCGGGCGTTGACTTCCAGGAAGGAGGCTTCCTTGCGGGCGGAGTCGTAGACGAACTCGACGGTGCCGGCGGAGCGGTAGTTAAGGGAGGCGCAGAGGGCCCGGGAGCTGCGGTGCAGTTCTTCGCGCAGTTCGTCCGGGAGGTCGGGTGCGGGTGCCTCTTCGAGGACTTTCTGGTGGCGGCGCTGCAGGGAGCAGTCGCGGTCCCCCAGGCTGACCACGCGGCCTTCGCCATCGCCAAAGATCTGTACCTCGACGTGCCGGGCGTTCTCCACGTACCGCTCGGCGAAAACCCCTGCGGTGCCGAAGCTGGCACCCGCCAGGCGGGCCACGCGGGGGAAGCTGTCCACAAGCTCGGCCTCGTTGCGGCAGACCGTCATGCCGATCCCGCCGCCACCGCCGGTGGCCTTGAGCATCAGCGGGAAGCCAATCGCGGTGCTGGCCGCAACGGCGTCGTCCACGTCCCCAAGCAGCCCTGAACCGGCGATCATCGGCACCCCGGCTGCCCGGGCGGCGTCGCGCGCGGTGTGCTTGGTGCCGAAGATGCGCAGTTGCTCGGCGGTGGGGCCCACGAAGACCAGTCCCGCCGCTTCCACGGCCTCGGCGAAGGCCGCATCCTCGGAGAGGAAGCCGTAGCCGGGGTGGATGGCGCCGGCGCCGGTTTCCTTTGCCGCCGCCAGGATTGCGTCCACCCGGAGGTAGGATTCCTTGGCCGGCGCGGGCCCCAGCAGTACGGCCTCGTCGGCGAGCCGGACGTGCTTGGCGCCGCGGTCCGCCTCGGAGAAGACGGCAACGGTGCGCAGGCCCAGCCTGCGGGCGGACTCAATGATGCGGCACGCGATCTCGCCGCGGTTTGCGATCAACAGTGTGTCGAAGGTGTTCGGCGTGTCAAAGGGGTTCACAGTGCAGCCTCCGGCCGGGTGACGATCATGCGGACGGGGGTGGGGTTGAAGCCGTTGCAGGGGTTGTTGATCTGCGGGCAGTTGGAGACCAGGACCAGGGTGTCCACCTCCGCCTTCAGTGCCACGCGCTTTCCGGGGGCGGACAGGCCGTCAACGATGCCCAAGGCGCCGTCCGGGTCCACCGGGACGTTCATGAACCAGTTGATGTTGGACACCAGGTCCCGTTTGCCCAGGCCCCAGCGCGAGCCCTCGATCAGGAAGTTCTCCACGCAGGCGTGCTGTTCGCGGGTGTGCTGGCCGTAGCGGAGGGTATTGGATTCCTGTGAGCAGGCGCCCCCGATGGTGTCGTGCACGCCCACTTCGTCTGCAACGACGGTCATCAGGGCAGCGCGGTTGTCGGCGCGCAGGACCGAACCGGTGGTGAGGACGATGGACTGCTGTGCGGCGATGGTGGCTGCCGCCGAGTAGCGCACGGTGGTGTCCGCCGCGGCGTACAGCAGGCAGTCAACCGCCTGGTTGCCTTCCAGGTCCACGATGGTCAGCACGTCGCCTGCTGCCACCACGGCAGACCAGGGGCCGCGGGCTTCGACGAACTCATCAAGTACAACGGCGCCAGGGGCCAGCGCGATGGCGGCGGCGTCCGGGATGGGCGTGGTGTCAACGGCAGTGTTCATCGGGCGTTCCTTGCGGCGAGATCGTGTTCGGTGTTGCGGAGGGCCTGCAGGTGTTCCGGGGCCAATGGTCCGGCCAGGTGGCCGGCCTCCAGTGCCGCCAGGTCCTGCGGCGCGTGCCAGGCGACGATGTCGACGGCGGTCCCCGCAAAGTCAGCGCGCGGGTCCAGGGGGTGGGCGGTGTTGGCCAGTACCAGCACGGTGTCCAGCTGGAGCAGGAGTTCGACGGCGGCACCGGGCCCGGCGCTTCCGGTAAAGGTGATGCTGCCGGCAGGGTCGACGGTGATGCCTTTGAAGAAGGAGATGGACGGCGCCACGTCGCGGGTGCCCAGGCCGTTCTTGAGGGCGCCCAGGGTGAGCAGTTCGCGTGCTGCCGGGGAGGGGCTGTGGGCGGTTCCGGCGCCGTACTTGGCGGTGTTGCCGGCGAGGGTTGTGGCGCCGGTGAGTGCGTCATGCCGCGACGAGGTGTCCGCCACGATCGTTGCCATCAGTCGGCCGGCGTCGGACAGCAGCGGGTGCCCGGCGGCGGGGTAGGCCTGCCACGGGACCTTGACGGTGTCGGCGACGTTCAGTCGTTCGTGGGTGGCCCCGGCGCGGTACAGGAGGGCGTGCACGCAGGCGTCGCCTGCCGTGTCGGTGAGCCGGACCCGGGTGCCGCGCGCCAGGGACATGGTGGTGTAGCGGCCAAAGGCGACGGATTCCGCCCATGTGGGGGACGCGGCGCCGGCCCCGTCCACTCCGGGCAGTCCGGCCAGAAGGTGCGCGGGCGCGGACGCTGCCGGTACGTGGCGCATGGTTTCAGCGGTCCTGCCGTGCTGTTCCCGGGCATGGGCGCGGGCACCGGCCGTGGTGGCCGTCCCGGCGGCTGGCGTTTCGATGGTCTGTGTCATGTCAGTCCTGTAGGTCTTGGAAGCGTGGCTTGCGGAAGCGTGGTTTTTGGGTGCGGGGCCGCGGGTCAGGCCTTGGCGGCCAGGTTCCTGCTCCGGACCCAGATGCCCAGGAGCAGCACCGCGGTGACCATCAGCGGCGCTGACCAGAGAAGGATGCCGTTCTCGCCTGTGGGGTCGTACACCTCGGGCCGGGGCCATGCCAGGTTGACCACCATGACGCCGCCGTAGAGGACGGCGAGGATGTTGACCGGAAGGCCCCAGCGGCCCAGGGAGAAGAGGCCTGCCGGCATGGTCTGCCCCACCCGGTTCCAGTCGCCGCGGAGGCGGTTGACCAGCTGCGGGACGGTGACCAGGAGGTAGGCGAGGTAGACCATCACGATGCAGACGCTGCACAGGGTGGTGAACAGGGCGGCGTTGCCGACGTTGATGGCCAGCACGGCGACTGCAAGGGCGCCGATCACGATGGAGGGCCACATGGGGGTGCCGCGGGTGGGGTGCACGGAGGAGAGCAGGGCCGACGCCGGGAGCTTGCCGTCGCGGGCCATGGAGAAGACCAGGCGGGAACCGGCGGTCTGGATCGCCAGGGTGCAGACGAAGATGGCGATGGCGACATCCACCAGCAGGACCTTGCCCCAGAAGGTGCCCAGGACCGCGGTGAGGACGTAGGGCAGGCCTTCGGTGGCGAGGCGGCCGTCGTCGAGGCTGGGCGCTGCCATGAGGGCGGTGATGATCATCAGCGCCCCGCCGATGCCGGAGATGAGGAGGGCGGAAAGGATGGTCCGGGGTGCGGTGCGGCGCGGGTCCTTGGTTTCCTCGGACAGTTCACCGGCGGAGTTGAAGCCCACCATGACGTAGGCGGCCATCAGCCCCGAGACCAGGAAGGCTCCCACGGCGCCCAGGTCCGATCCCTGCAGCACGGTGGTGTCCGCAACCACGTCGGGTCCGCGCTGGGCGGCACTGACGAGGGCCAGGATGACGGCAGCGACGCCCACGATCTCGCAGGTGACACCCACGGAGTTGACGTGGGCCATCAGCTTCACGCCCAGGGAGTTGATGATGGTGGTGGCGACCAGGAGGACGGCGCCGAGGACCACGGCGTTGGAAGCGCCGGTCACCGTGTTGAGCGCGGAGTCGCCGCCCACCACCTGGAAACCGTCCCAGAGCTGGGGCAGGACCACCTGCAGGGCGATTGCGGCAGCAGCTGCGGTGACCACCTGTGCGATCGCCATGAACCAGCCGGCGAACCAGCCTACGCCTTCCCCGCCCACGCGCCGCGCCCACTGGTAGACGGCACCGGACAAGGGGTAGCGGGCCGCAAGTTCGGCGAAGTTCAGGGCCACGAGCAGCTGGCCCACCAGCACTACGGGCCAGGTCCAGAAGAAGGCCGGCCCGGCGAAGGAGTAGCCGAACGCGAAGAGCTGGAAGATGGTGGTGAGGATGGAAACGAACGAGAAGCCTGCGGCAAACGAAGCGTAGCGGCCGAGCTTCCGGTGGAGGGTGGGCTGGTAGCCAAGGGACGTCAGGTCTGCGTCGTCCTGGTGGACGGTAGGGAGAACGGTTGATGTCATCGGGAATCTCCGGGGCTGGAAAGGGATCTTGGGGGCGAAGCCTCCCGGCACTGCAGCGCTCGGCCGAAGGCTGCGGATTACCGGTCACTTGATAGTTTTCCAGCGGGATGTCCCCAAACAGTTTCGCCTCTGTAAAAGGCGGATAGACATCCTGTTTCCGGCAGATTTCCGTCCCCTCACAACGTCCGGGCGTCATTTCCGCCGCGCCCGGCAATGCAAGAATGGGGCCGTGACTTCAGCCGGACCGGGACGCCCCCGCCACCAGCAGCCCTCGCGGCCAGGTGCCACCGCCCGCGATGAAATCCTGGACGCCGCGGCGGAGCTTTTCACCACCCACGGCTTTGCCAGCACCTCCACCCGGTCCATCGCGGACGCGGTGGGCATCCGGCAGTCGTCCCTGTACCACCACTTCAAGACCAAGGACGACATCCTCGAGGACCTCCTCGAGGGGACGGTGTCCGGTGGGCTGACGTTCGCACGCTCGGTGGCCGCGCTTCCTGCCGACGCACCTGGAACCGAAAGTCCGGCTGGAAGCCGGCTGCACGCCGTCGCGCTTTATGACGGCACCCAACTGTGCAGCGCCCGGTGGAACCTTGGCGTGCTGTACCACCTGCCCGAGGTCCGGAGCACCCGCTTTGCCCGGTTCCTCAACAACCGCCAGGAACTCAGGCGGCTCTACGGGGAACTGGGCGCCGGGTTGTCAGCCTCCCCGCACGGACCGGACGGCGGCGACTTCACCTTCCGCCTGGTCGAATCCCTGATCTACCTCCGCGCGGACGGTGCGGCCAACGCCGAATCGGCGCTGCAGGCCGCCGACGCCGGGCTGATCCTGTGCGGGCTCGGGGACCGGCTGCCGGCCATCCGTGCCGCGAGCCAGGCCATCATCGACCGCCTTGCCTGACCTCCGGGCCGCCGGTAGCCGGGATGCCCCGCCCGGCTTGCTCGGCTAGGCTCGGAACATGACGCGAGAGAACATCAGGACCCCCGACGGCGGCACTGTGGAGCTCTTCTCCACCGGCGCTGAGCTTGCTTCTGCCGGTTCGGGCGTGGTGGTTGTGCCGCCTTCCATGGTGACCGCCGCGGATTACACCAAGTTCGCCCAGAAACTGAGCGCCTCCCTGGGCCGCCCCGTACACACCTTCAACCGGCGCGGCCGCGGATCCTCGTCACCGCAGCCCGAGGACTACACGCTGGACGTGGACATCCGGGACCTGGACACGGTGATGAAGCACACCTCCAGCACGGACGTCTTTGGGCACAGTTTCGGCGGCGCCGTCGCACTGCACGCGGCCCGGACCCTTCCGGTGGAACGGCTGGCCGTCTACGACCCCGCGGTCTCGGTGAACGGCAGCGTCACGGCCGACTGGATCGTGGAGTACGAGCGTGCCATCGCCGCAGGAGACCATGACCGCGCCCTCGCCGTGATCCAGCGCGGGCTGGAAGCCGGCGGCTCCTTCTCATCGCGCATGCCGCTGTCCATGCTGACCCTGGCCAACAAACTGACCGCCGGCACCACCGAGGGCAAGCAGCAGCGCGAGCTGATGCGCACCGGAGTCCGCGAGATCAAAGCCATCATTGCCGCCGACATGCCGGCCGAACCGTTCCAGGCGCTCCCCCTGGAGACGCTGATCGTGGTGGGCGAAAAGAGCCCCGCCTACTTCGGCATCGCCTGCGGCCAGATCCACGACGTGCTTTCCGGCTCCAGCTACACCATCCTGCCCGGGCTGGGCCACGACGGCGCCATCAAGGCCCCGGACAGGCTGATCAAGGAACTGAGCGACTTCTTCGCCGGCTAGCGCGGCCTGGGCTAATGTCCTGCGCCGTGGCCCGCGCCGGCGCCTTCGGTCTTGCGCATCATCGCTGAAAGCACGACGGCGGCAAGGGCTATGACGGTTGCCGTCAGGAAGGCGGCGCTCATCCCGGCGACGAGTCCCGACGTCGCGCTCACAACCGCGAAGATTGACACCAGCAGCGCCGTTCCAGCGGCACCGGCCACCTGCTGGGTGGTGCTCATGATAGCGGAGCCGTGCGAGTAAAGGTGCGGCGGGAGCGGGTTGAGCCCGGTGGTGAAGGCGGGGGTAAACAGCAGCGCGAGGCCGAAACTCAGCCCAACGTGCAAGGTGACGATCCACCACACCGCTGTTCCGGCGTCGAGCATTGAAAACTGCCAGAGGGTCACCACCATCAGGACGGACCCGGTAATGGTGAGCGGCAGCGGACCCACCTTGTCGAACGCCCGGCCGATGACCGGGCCCAGCAGGCCCATGGCCAGGCCGCCGGGGAGCAATGCCAGGCCGGTTTCCAGCGACCCCAGGCCCCGGACCTGCTGGAGGTAGAGCGGCAGCAGGATGACGCCGCCGAACAGGGCCATCATGGCCACCACCATCAGCAGGACGGAGACGGTGAACATCCGGAACTTGAAGGCGCGCAGGTCCAGCAGCGGCGCGGCTGCTTTCTGTAGGCGCACCTGGCGGAGGACGAAAACCGTCAGGGCGGCCACGCCGATGACCAGGGCTGCGATGGCGCCGGCACTGGGGCCGGCCTGGCCGCCATGGCCGCCGCCGATCTGGCTGAGCCCGTAGACCAGGCCGCCAAAGGCCGGGACGGTGAGGATGACGGACAGCACATCCAGCCTGGCCTTTTCAGGCTTCCCCACGTTGGTGAGGTATTTGGCGCCGATGGCCAGCGCCGCCAGGGCAACCGGCAGCACGAAGACGAACATGAAGCGCCAGGTGAAATGCTCCAGGATCAGGCCGGACACTGTGGGACCCATTGCGGGTGCCACAGAGATGGCAATGCTCACGTTGCCCATGACGGCGCCGCGCTTGGCCAACGGGACCAGGGTGAGGATGGTGGTCATCAGCAGCGGCAGCATGATGGCGGTGCCGCCGGCCTGGACAATGCGCGCCAGGAGCAGGACCTCGAACCCGGGAGCCACCGCCGCAAGCGCCGTTCCACCCGCGAACAGGCCCATGGCCAGCATGAAGACGGCGCGCGTGGACAGGCTCTGGAGGATGAAGCCGGTAGTGGGGATCACCACCGCCATGGTTAGCATGAACCCCGTGGATAGCCACTGGACCGTGGGAGCGTCCACGCGAAGGTCCACCATGAGCCGCTGCAGGGCGACGTTCATGATGGTCTCGTTGAGGATCACCACGAATGTCGCCACCAGCAGCGTGCTGATGATGGTTACCGATTCACGGGACATCTTCTCCGGCGCTGCGGACTGGGTTCCTTCGCGGGTTTCAGCGCGTATTCCTTCGCCCTGAACGGGCTTGCCGCTGGCGTTCGGAGAGACTTCGGTAGACATGGGTGTTCCCTCAGGGGTTTTTGGAAGTGATGCACGGCCGGCGCCGCTGCAGATGCAAACACTCTACCCGCTGGAGTAATTCCTCCATACGGGTTTTTCAACCCTGAGGGAACATTGGGGGTCAGGCGGTTTGGCCCGCGTGCTGGCCTTCGGAGATCTCTTCCACCAGCTTGTTGTTGAAGGCCGGGAGGTCGTCCGGGTTCCGGCTTGTCACCAGGCCCTGGTCCACCACCACTTCCTGGTCCGTCCAGTTGGCGCCGGCGTTCTTCAGGTCGGTTTCAAGCGTGAAGTAGGACGTGACGTTCCGGCCCCTGATGACTCCCGCCTCGATCAGCAGCCAGGGTCCGTGGCAGATGGATGCCACGGGCTTGTGCTGTTCAAAGAAGCTGCGCGTGAAGCTCTGGGCATCCTTGTCCACCCGCAGGTGGTCCGCGTTGACGACGCCCCCGGGAAGCACCAGGGCGTCAAAGTCCGTGGCATTCGCCTCTGCCACGGTGAGGTCGACGTCGAAGGTGTCGCCCTTCTCGGTGCCGTTGTAGCCCTGCAGCTTGCCGCTCTTGGGTGCCACCAGGGTGGGCTCGCCGCCGGCATCCTTCACTGCCTGCCAGGGGCTGGTGAGCTCCACCTGCTCCACGCCGTCAGTGAGCAGGAATGCCACCTTCTTGCCTGCGATGCTGTGCTCTGACATTGATCCTCCTCATGCTTGCGGTTGCACGCTTTTGGCGCACAGGTCCCGCTTCGAGAGTTGTTTGCCTGACGCTTTCCAGCCTAGGAAAGTTGAAAGTCATAAGCAAGCTGACTATTTACTTTCCGAGGTACGTGCTTTGTTCGGTACGGCGGCTGCGGGCCGGCAAGGACGACGGCGGCACGGGGCTGCACGCTGGCGGGTTGTCTGCGGGCCTTTCGGGTTCCTTCTGCGCACGGCAAAGGGAGCTGCGAGTCCTGCGGATTGTGCCTCGGCGCCCTTTTCGCTGCGGATATCTTTTGGCGCTGCGCATCTTCCTTTTCGCGCGGCATATTTGGGGTGCGAAAAGGAATGTGCGGTCGATAAGGCGTACGACGGCGGCACGGGGCTGGCACGCTCGCGGCACCTTGGCTGCGGCTGACGTTGGGGTACGGGCAGGAGCCTGGGGGCAGGGCTGGTCGGCAGGTCTGATTGTCAGTGCCTCGCTGGATGATGTGGGTATGGGAATCGGCACGGATGTTGGGGTGGTTTTGGAGGGTGTTTCTGCCTCTGTTGCTGCCCTCGATGCGCTGGACCGTGAGGATCATTTCCTTGCCGCCGGGACCGGTGTTGGCGCTGACGTGGATGTGCTGCAGCGGCGGTATGAGCTCCGGCTGGAACGGCTGGAGGCAGTCTCCCGGGTCGAGGCTCAGCTCGCGGCGGTGAAGGCCCGTGACGCGGCAGAAGCGGTCGAGATCCAGCAGGCACTCCTTGCCCCCGGACGTCCCGGTGGATGAGCGCATGTTTTCGGAGATGTCCGCGGTGGAGGAGATCGCCGGAGTCCTGAGCATCAGTTCCGCGGCCGCGGGTGCTTTGGTGGAACAATCCCGCCGGGTGTGTTCCCTGCCGCCGCTCCTGGGCGCCCTGTCAGCCGGTGACCTGTCGTGGCAGCATGCCAGGATTGTCGCCGACGAAACCGAAGGTCTCACCCCCGACGGGGCTTCTGCCTTGGTGGCGCACTTCTTCGACCCCGACGCCCCCAACCCCGCCCGCGGCGCCGCGCCCGGTGAACTCGTCCCCGCCCGGTTCCGCGCCAAGGTCCGCGCCTGGCGGGAACGCCACCACCCCGAAACCCTCGAAAAACGCCACGCCAAAGGCGTCGCGGACCGGCGGATGGAATACACCCCGGACCGCAACGGCATGGCCTGGCTCTCGCTCTACCTCCCCGGCGACACCGCCTGCGCCATCTGGAACCGCACCACCGCCACCGCCCGCGGCCTCCAAGGCCCTAACGAGCACCGCACCCTCACCCAACTCCGCCCCGACATCGCAGCATCATTCCTCCTCGGCGCAGGAATCACCACGGCCGCGGGTGAGGCTGCTCCGGGTGGGGCTGCACGGGCTACAGGTGATACGGCGGCCGCAGGCAGCGTTTCCGGCACAGGGAGCACTGGTGGTGTTGGAAAGGTTCCCGCCCCACGGGCCGATGTCCTGGTCACCGTCCCGGTGTTCTCGCTGCTCGGCCTCACCGATGAGCCGGCCGTGCTGGACGGCCTTTGCCCGATCCCGGCGTCGATGGCGCGGAGGCTTGTCGCGGACGGGGCGGAGTCGTTCTACCGCGTCCTGGTCGACCCCCGCGACGGGGCACCCCTGGAGATCGGACGCACCCGCTACCGGCTACCCGAAACCATCAAACAATGGATCCGCATGCGGGACCGGAAATGCACCTTCCCCGGCTGCAGCAACCACACCCCCGACAACCACACCGACCACCTCACCGCCTGGGAACACGGCGGCAGAACAGCCGTCCGGAACCTGGCGCAGCTTTGCCCCAAACATCACCGTTTGAAGCACGCCCGCACCTGGACCCCCGACCCCGCCACCAACAACGGACCACCCGGCTGGACCTCACCCACCGGCCGCCACTACAACCCCGAACACCACGACCCCCAACCAACCCACCGGCCACAATGGCCCATGCCCGCTGCTGCAAACCAGGGTGGAGATCCCGGCCCGGAGCACCCACAGTGGGAACCAGACGACGACACCTTCATAGACCTCAACGACCTGTCACCGGAAGACCCCCTCTGGGCAGACTTCTACACCACGCCATTCGCGCCCTTTCCGGACCGCGTTGGCGCCGGGCAGTATTAACTGTGGCGCCGGAGCAATGCATCGCGTCGTACCTTATGCCTCGCCTCGGACGCCTATCTGGCATCGGGCGCTATGCCCGGTGGTGCTCGATGAGCCAGCGCGCCATCTGTTGGGCGCGCTGGGCGGCCTGGAGGTCACCCTCGGTGGCTGAAGTTATGGAGCCCTTCATCAGGATGTGCCAGGAACGCGAAAATTCCTCCGGTCGGGCCAAACCGGCTTCCTCCGCCAGCCCCCGGACGTGCCCGCGGACCTTCGCCAGGTAGTCGATGCTCGCCTGGCCCAGGGGGTGGGAGGGCCCCATCTCCAGCAGGACATTGATAAAGGCACTGCCTTCGAAATCGTCCTGCTGGAACCAGTCGCCCAGGACGTCGAAGATCGCCAATAGTTGCTCAACGGGAGTGCTTCCCTTGCCGCGGGCCTTGGAAATGATGCTGTCCTCCGTCCACTGCTTATCCCGCCGTTCCAGGAAGGCCAGGACCAGCGAATCCTTGGATGGGAAATGCCGGTAGAAAGTCGCCTTCGCTACACCCGAACGCTCGATGAGCTCGTTGACGCCCACAGCCCGGATCCCCCGGCGCGAGAAGAGCTCGTACGCCACGGACAGGATCCGTTCCTCCGGGCTCGACTGGCCGCTCGGCGAAGCCGGCGCCGCTGGGAGTGGCACTGGCGATTCCGGCCCTGACGATGCTGGGGACGATGAATTTTCGGGCTCCGGATTCGTCACGTCCATGGGGTAATTCTGTCATGAGACAGACTTGTCTTCCCCGTTGTAATGTTTGTCCTACGTGCAGTGCATTCGAACGTCGCGGTGGTTCCCCGGCCACTGCAGCTTGATGCAAGGAGGCCACTATGACCGTAGAGCGGTCGGTCCAAGGCGTGCCATCGGCTCCCGAGCCGTGGATCCCCAGTGATACTCCTGTGGAGATCCGCCAGTTCGCCATCGAATCCCTGCGCTGGCAGGCGCAGGAGATTATCGACGAACAGCTTTCCAGCACGGATCCGGCCGAAGAACTCTCCAGGGCACGGCTTCGACAGTTCGTTGCACGCAACCCCGGCCGTCCGGAAAAAGCACTCCTGGAACAGCTGATGGCCAGCGAGGACGGGCTTGCCCCTTAACCCGCCATCCTCGTTCCCGGCGCTTCAGCCCGGCTGGAGGCCAGTGAAACAAGAAGTCAGGAACTGAGCGGCATATTGTCGATCAGCCGCACCGGGCCAACCTTGGCGGCGATGAGCGCCAGGGCCTCACCCCGGAAGGGAGTCTCGCGGCAGTTCTCGGCCAACGGTTCAAGGGTTCCCGGATCCACTACCTCGAAGTAGTCCAGTTCCACCAGTGGCTGGGACCTCACAAGCGCCAGCGCGGAGTCCAGGTCCAGCGGCTCATGCGCGTTTGCCCGCTCCTCCAGCAGCCGCAGGGCCCTGGACAGAACAAGCGCGGCATCCCGCTCGGCGTCGGACAGGAAGCGGTTGCGGCTGGACAACGCCAAGCCGTCCTCCGCCCTGACCGTGGGCACGCCGACGATCTCGACCGGAAAGTTCAGGTCGGCAGCCATCCGCCGGACCAGGGCCAGCTGTTGTGCGTCCTTCTGCCCAAAGTAGGCCCGGTACGCCGGCAGGCCGCCTGCTTGTGAAGCCCCGTCAGTGGAACCGGAAGGAAGGCCCGCTGCCGGCATTCCGTAGTGCAGCAGTTTTGCCACAACGGTCAGGGCGCCGTCGAAGTGTCCGGGCCGGGAAGCGCCCTCCCACTTCTCCCCCAGGCGGCCGGAGGTAATCCGGACCAACGGCTCCCCACCGGGGTAAACCTCCTCCACGGACGGCGCGAACACCAGGTCAACACCCTGTTCCTCCAGCAGCGCAAGGTCGGCGTCCAGCGTCCTGGGATAGCGGTCCAGGTCCACAGCGTCGCCGAACTGCAGGGGGTTGACGAAGATGCTGGCCACCACAACGTCATTGTGCTCGACGGCGGTGCGCGCCAGAGCGGCATGGCCTTCGTGGAGTGCGCCCATGGTGGGCACCAGGCCCTGCGAGGTCCCGCGCCTGGCGCCAAGGAGCCTGGCGCTTTCCGCGTGCAGTTCGTGAACGGTTTTGACGAGTTGAATGGACATTCAGTCCTCCTTTGGATCGAGGGCCTCGTGCAGCCCCTTCAGTTGGTCAGGTTTCAGCAGTCCACGTCCTTCTGCCCTGAGGGCAGTGGCCCGCGCCATCGCAAGGTAGGCCTCAAGCACATCACCGTGCCCGCCGCCATCGAACTCCCGCAAAGCCTCCGCATGGGCACGGACCGTCCCCACGTCCCCGCGGGCCACCGGGCCGGTCAGCGCAGACTCCCCTGAGGCCAGCGCGTTTTCCAGCGTGGCCCTCAGCAGCGGACCAAGCATGCGTTCGGGCGCCTCCACGCCAACCTCCCGCAGGAGCTGCGACGCCTGCGCCACCAGGGTCACCAAATGGTTGGAGCCGTGCGCCAGGGCAGCGTGGTAAAGCGTCCGGTCCGCCTCGGCGATTGCAACCGGTTCCGCCCCCATCTCCACTACCAGCGCCTGGGCGATGGGCAGCATGGCGGCATCGGCCGTCACCCCGAAGGTGCAGTCCAGCAGCCGGGTGAGGTCCAGGCTCATTCCGGTGAAAGTCATGGCCGGGTGCAGCGCCAATGGAATGGCACCGGCGGCGCGGACGGGATGCAGCACGCCGACGCCGAACCGACCGGAAGTGTGTGCCACAAGCTGGCCGGGCTGCCATGCCCCAAGCTTCGCCAGGCCCTCCACCAGGCCCGGGAGGGCGTCATCCGGCACTGCCAGCAACACCAGTTCCGCGCGCTCAACGATGTCCTGCACTTCCAGGATGGGCACGCCGGGCAGCAGCGCTTCAGCCCGTTCCCGGCTTGCGTCGGACACCGCCGACACCCCGACGACGGCGTGCTCGGCTGCGCGCAAAGCCGCGCCAAGCACGGCTCCCACCTTGCCGGCACCGATGATTCCGACGCCGAGGCGTCCGGGCTTAGCCATGCTGCTGGCCTTCCTGTTGGTGGTGGGTGCGGGTTTCGCCGGCCGCCGCCTGGGACATCGGCGCGGCAGGGGTCGGCCCGGCAGGCAATTGCACGCCCAATTGCATGCCACCCGGCAGCGTGGGCGCAACTGCCGGAACAACCTGCAGCAACCATTGTTCGGTGGTTTGCCGCTTCCGGGCCAGCCGTGCGCGTGCTGACTGGTCGTCGAAGAGTTGCCTGGCTTCGTCCAGCCCGGCCTGCCTCAGGCGCGGCACAACCGGCCCGGCGGTTGTATGCAGGACCAGGTCCGCCACCCGGAACCGGCGTGCCAGGGGCCCCTGGTGCAGGGCCAGCGACTGGGTCCGCTGATGGGGAACCAGCACCAGCTCACGCCACCACCGCCCGGAACGGATCAGGAGGGCCGTGTCCGTTGACGTGAACCCGTTCCGGCGCCACGCGAGGGGCGCCAGCAGCCGGGCCCGGCGCGGCGTGGTGACGAATCCGCCGTCGGAATCCCTGCCTGCAAGCCCGGTGGTGAACACCAGCTCCGGCCGGTCCGTCCCGGGGTCCGGCAGGACCAGCGACAGCATTGCCATGACGTCGGCAAGCTTGCCGACGGGCAGGAGGATGGTCCTGGTGTTGCCCTCGACGGCGTTGCCGGAAACCCCGTAGCCGGCCGCATTCACCTGCATCCGATACCAGCCGAACGGCCGCCACAGCGGAGGCTGGGCGATTTTCACCGCCTGGATCCGGCCGGGCGGAAGCGTCTGCGCCTGGGTGTCCAGCAGCCCGTACCGCAGCCGGATGCCGTCGGGCGAAACCGCTGCGGTGAAGTTGAATCCCTTGTTGAAATAGTTCCAGTAGCCGGCGGCAAGGCCCAGGGCCGCGGGCACCAGGTAGAAGTAGAACGCGCGGTTGTCCGTCAGTGCCGACAGAACCACCGACGCAATGCCGCCCACCACAATGAAGACGCTTTGCTCGCTGAGGATCAGCGATCCGAGAAGGCGCGACGGCGGCACGGCGAGGACAGTGATTTCCGGCGCCTCGGGTGCGGGTTGGGGAAAGCGTCCCGGCCCCGCAGAATCCCCGGAAAAACCATCCGGGGCGGAACCAGCGCCGGCACCGGTATGGGAACCGGCGCTGGAGACTGCTCCGGAAGCCTGCGCCAGGATGGTGGCACGAAGCTGGCGGGCGTCATCGATCTTCAGGTAGGCCAGGCGCACCGCTGATTCGCCGGCGTCGGCCACCTCGAATTTGAGTTCGGCCAGTCCGAAGATCCGGGCCAGCAGGGGCTGCACGATGTCAATGGCCTGCACCCGGTCCAGCCGTGCCTGCCGGTGCTGGCGGAAGATGAGCCCGCTGTTGACCCGGACGTAGCCGCCGGATACCTGGTACTTGGTGAAGTACCAGGTGAGCACGAATCCCAGCACCGCCACGGCCAGCACCACGGCCCCGCCGCCCAGCAGCCATGGTGCGCGCCTGGCGAACCCCTCCTCGAACACGGGCTGGCCCTGCAGTGTCCGCTCGAAGAGGTCCCGGCCGAAGAAGAACGTGATGGCTGCCAGGGCAACCCAGCCGCGGACGAACGGCGAGGCGGGATGTACGCGCAGCCATTCGCCGTCGGGCGTTCCGTTGGTTTGCGGCCCGGCCGCTGCAGGCGGAACCGCTGCCTGCCCGGGCAGCTGGCCGTCAGTGGTCACAGCCCTGCCAGCCTGGCTTCGCCGCGGGCGGCCAGCTGTTCCCGGAGCCGTGCGCCCTCCGCTGCCGGCAGGCCGGGGATGCGTGCGTTCGTTCCGGGTGACGCGGTGTGCAGCTTCACGGTGCACAGGCCCAGCGCGCGTTCCACGGGTCCGACGCCGATGTCCACGTACTGCATGCGGCCGTAGGGGACGGCCATGGTGCGCTGGAAGAAGATCCCGCCCCGGATCAGCAGGTCCTCGTCGCGCTCGGCGTAGCCGATGGCCCTGACCTGCCGCGGAATGAGCACCAGCCGCCACAGGGCAGCCAGGAGCGTGGCAGACGGAACAGTGATGGCGAGCCACAGCGGCGGCCACCGCCACCAGCCCAGGAGGACAAACAGCAGCGGAGCGGCCAGGACCACTACGGTGACAAGGTTGGCCACAGCCCATTCCACCAGGCGGACTGTGATGTATTTCGGTGAAACCCGCTGCCAGGCGATACCCGGCGGGTCAATCGCCTCGGTATGCATATTCGCCTTCCCCGGCGGCTTCCCCGCGGGCAGGGCGGCCCTTCTTCCCGTCGAGGCTGTTGGCGTCGCCGTCCTCCGGGGGGATCTTGCAGAAGCGCTCCACGAGGAGCCCCACCACGATCATCACCAGGCCGCCGCCGGCCATGGCCAGGGCCAGCCAGGTGATGCCCTGGTCGCTGCGCAGGCTCCAGATCCGCAGCTGGTCCAGGAAGATGCCCACGTGCCAGCCCAGGAGCACCGTTCCAGCGTAGGCGCACGCCTGTGCCAGAATCAGCGTCCGCGCGGCCAGAAGGGGGTCCAGCTGAGTCTTCGTGGCCGTGCTGTTGGGCTTGAGGCTGTTGCGCCACCGCAGCACCCGGATACCCAGAATCAGCGTGATGGCAACGATGACGCCCATGGTGGCCAGCGCTGTGGCGGGCAGGACAGGCGTGGCCATGCTGTACCGGCTGGTGACTACCGTGGCTGACCAGCCCGCCACGGCGAGGATCACGCAGATCAGCAGGAGGCGCAGCGGGTTGATCGGCTTCATCGCTCCTCCACCGCTCCCGCCGTGGGCATGCCGTCAAAGTCGCCGAACCCGTCGAACGGCGACAGGTCCTTGAAATCCTCTGCCCGGGCTGCCAGGGCGCTGATCCGTTCGCCGTCCAGCGTAGCGGCTGGTTCGATAAGCGACCAGGGGTAGAGGACGAAAGCCCGCGACGCGGCACGCGGGTGCGGCAGGGTCAGCGCGGGATCATCGCTGCGGTGGTCGCCGTAGGTGATGATGTCGACGTCGAGCGTCCGCGGCCCCCAGTGGACCTCGCGGACGCGGTGGTGCTTGTTCTCCACCGCCTGGCAGTGTTCCAGCAGTTCCTGGGGGCTCAGGCTGGTTTCCACCGTGATGACCATGTTCAGGAAGTCCGGCTGCCCGGCCGGGCCCCCCACGGCTTTGGTCTGGACTATGGGTGAAACGGCAAGGAGCCGGACCTCCGGCGGATCCACCAGGTCCCCCACAGCCTCGGTCAAGGTCTCGTTCCGTTCACCAAGGTTGCTGCCCAGGGCCAGCACGGCCTTGGTATAGGTCCCGTTCACGTCTGCACCCCGGAGCCGTCCTGGCCAGCGGGGACCAGTGCCCGGTGGACGGTGACAGCCACGTCCCCGAAAGGAACCGCGATGGGAGCCTGTGGCTTGTGCACGGTGATGTCCACGGCCTGGAGCTTGAATTCGGACAGGAGGCTGTCGGCGATCCGCACCGCGAGTGCCTCGATGAGGTTGAGGGGCTCACCGGAGATCCAGTCGGTGATACGCTGCGCCACCTCGCCGTAGTGCGCGGTGTCCCGGACATCGTCGGACTTTGCCGCTTCGGTGAAGTCCAGGTGGAGAACTGCGTCCACCACGAAAGGCTGGCCCTCCCGGCGTTCGAAATCAAAGACGCCGTGATGGCCGACGGCGGTCACTCCGGTCAGCGTAATCCTGTCCATGGGTCCCCCGGCCCTATTGGTTTTTGGGTACGGCTTGTGCCGTGGATGCTGCGGCCATGCGTGCAGCCACCTTGACGGCGTCAAGGCTGGACCCCACCTCGTGCACGCGGACGGCCCAGGCCCCGCGGTAGGCGCTGATGGCTGTGATCGCCGCTGTGGCCCCGTCCCGTTCCTCCGGGGCGGCGGACTTGCCGGCCACCGTGAGCAGGGTGCCGAGGAAGCGCTTGCGGGAAGCGCCCACCAGGACCTTGTGGCCCAGGCTGTCCAGCTGGTCCAGGTTCTGCAGCAGTTCCCAGTTCTGGGCGTCATTCTTGGCGAACCCCAGGCCGGGGTCGATGATGATCTGTTCCTGGCTGACACCGGCGGCGTAGAGCTTGTCGCGGACTCCTGCCAGCTCGGCCACCACTTCACCGGCAACGTCCGTGTACTCGGCGAGGGAGTTCATGGTACGGGCGTCCCCACGGCGGTGGGTGAGGACGTACGGCACCTTGGAGGCCGCCACGAACTCGGCCATTTCGGGCTCGATGCTCAGGCCGGAGATGTCGTTGATGATGGCTGCGCCGGCTTTTACCGCCGCTGCCGCCGTCGAGGCATGCGTTGTGTCGATGCTGACCAGTGCGCCGGCCTTCACCAGGGCCTCGATCACCGGCAGGACGCGGCGCTGCTCTTCTTCCGGGCTGACATCGTCAGCGCCGGGCCGGGTGGATTCGCCGCCGACGTCGATGATGTCCGCACCCGCGTAAAACATCCGCAGGCCGGCGGCGATGGCGGTGTCCGCCGTGGCGTGCTTCCCGCCGTCGCTGAAGGAATCGGGGGTGACGTTGAGGATTCCCATGACCAGGGTGCGGTCGGTGGGCAGGCCTTCGAAGCGCGCGGCCGGGCGGGGCTTGCGCAGGATGGGCAGCGGGGAGGTTGCGGGCCCCGTTCCAGGGGCTGCAGCGAGTGAATCCATGGTCTGTAGTTACCTTCCGAGGATGAGGCTCATGGCTTCGGCACGGGTGGCCGGGTCATGAAGCTGCCCGCGGACCGCACTGGTGACGGTCTTCGCTCCGGGCTTGCGGATACCGCGCATCGACATGCACATGTGTTCGCATTCAACGACCACGATGGCGCCACGGGGCTTGAGGTAGCGGACCATCGCTTCGACGATTTCAGTGGTGAGGCGCTCCTGCACCTGCGGGCGGCGGGCGTAGATGTCCACCAGGCGGGCCAGCTTGCTCAGCCCGGTGACCTTGCCGTCGTGGGACGGAATGTACCCCACGTGGGCCACCCCGTGGAACGGCACCAGGTGGTGCTCGCAGGTGGAGTAGAACGGGATGTCCTTGACCAGGACCAGTTCCTCATGGTCCAGGTCGAAGGTGGTGGACAGCACGTCAGCAGGATCGTGGTGCAGTCCAGCGAAGACCTCGGCGTACGCCTTCGCAACCCGCTTCGGGGTGTCGCGCAGGCCGCCGCGGTCCGGGTCCTCGCCAATGGCAAGGAGGATCTCGCGGACGGCCGCCTCGATCCTCGGCCGGTCCACCTTTTCGCGCTTCGAATGGTGGGATCCGTCCTCCGCCAGGTGTACGGCGGAGGCGGGAACGTCGTCGTCGTCGAAAGAAGTCACAGGGAAAGCTTAGCCGCGAAGGGTGTCAGGCCCCGAGTCGGAGGTGCCTCCGTGAAACGGAGCGTCCTCCGGAACGCCCTGCGAGTGCGGCGGCTGGGCGTCCAAAGGCTCGTCCAGCCGGGCCTTCTTTGCCTCTTCCTGCGCCTCGCGTTCCGCCCTTTCCTGGCGGGACTCCACGGGGCCTGCCATCTGGACAGGACGGGTTTCCTTGGACAGCCACACTTCGCGGAAGTCGCGCTTGCGCACGTCGCGGAAGATGTCGGCAATCTCGGACTGGTTGAGGGTTTCGCGCTCCAGCAGCTCAAGGGCCAGGATGTCCAGGATGTCGCGGTTCTCGGTAAGGATCTCGTAAGCCTCGTCGTGGGCCTGCTCGATCAGCCGGCGCACTTCCTCGTCCACCACGTAGGCGATCTGGTCCGAGTAGTTGCGCTCGTGGCCGGCGTCGCGGCCCAGGAAGGGTTCGCCGCCGCCCTGCCCCAGTCGGACCGCGCCGACGCGTTCGCTCATGCCGTACTCGGTGACCATCTTGCGGGCGGTGCCGGTGGCCTTCTCGATGTCGTTGGAGGCGCCGGTGGAGGGGTCGTGGAACACGATCTCCTCGGCAACGCGCCCGCCCATGGCGTAGGCCATCTGGTCGAGGAGTTCGTTGCGGGTGATGGAGTATTTGTCGTTTTCGGGGACCACCATGGTGTAGCCCAGGGCCCGGCCGCGCGGAAGGATGGTGATCTTGGTGACCGGAGCCGAGTTCCGCAGGGCTGCCGCCACCAGGGCGTGGCCGCCTTCGTGGTAGGCGGTGATCTTGCGCTCGTGTTCCTTCATGACGCGGCTGCGCTTCTGCGGGCCGGCCATGACTCGGTCAATGGCCTCGTCCAGGGCGCGGTCGTCAATCAGGTTGGCGTTGGAGCGCGCGGTGAGCAGTGCGGCCTCGTTGAGGACGTTGGCGAGGTCTGCGCCGGTGTAGCCGGGCGTCTTCTTCGCCACACCCTTCAGGTCGACGCCGGGCGCCATCGGTTTGCCCTTGGCGTGCACCTGCAGGATCTGGTCGCGGCCAATGAGGTCCGGCGCCTCCACCGAAACCTGGCGGTCGAAACGGCCGGGGCGCAGCAGTGCCGGGTCCAGGACGTCGGGCCGGTTGGTGGCGGCGATGAGGATCACGTTGGTTTTGACGTCGAAGCCGTCCATCTCCACCAGCAACTGGTTGAGGGTCTGCTCGCGTTCGTCGTTGCCGCCGCCGATGCCTGCACCGCGGTGGCGGCCAACGGCGTCGATCTC
This sequence comes from Arthrobacter sp. NicSoilB11, assembly GCF_019977375.1. Classification (NCBI taxonomy): domain Bacteria; kingdom Bacillati; phylum Actinomycetota; class Actinomycetes; order Micrococcales; family Micrococcaceae; genus Arthrobacter; species Arthrobacter sp. NicSoilB11. The sequence goes on along the minus strand of NZ_AP024657.1, from coordinate 243,671 downwards.
GTCCACGAAGATGATGGCGGGCGAGTTGGCCTTGGCCTGTTCAAAGAGGTCGCGGACGCGGGATGCGCCGACGCCGACGAACATTTCCACGAAGTCCGAGCCCGAGATGGAGAAGAAGGGGACGCCGGCCTCACCGGCCACTGCGCGGGCCAGCAGCGTCTTGCCGGTGCCGGGCGGGCCGTACAGCAGCACGCCCTTGGGGATCTTGGCGCCAACGGCCTGGAACTTGGCAGGCTCCTGCAGGAATTCCTTGATCTCCTGCAGTTCCTCGACGGCCTCGTCCGCGCCTGCGACGTCGGCGAAGGTCACCTGCGGCATGTCCTTGCTGACCATCTTGGCCTTGGACTTGCCGAACTGCATGATCTTGGAGCCGCCGCCCTGCATCCGGGTCATCAGGAACCAGAAGAGGGCACCCAGCAGGATGACGGGGATCAGGAGGGAGAGCAGGCCGGAGAACCAGTTGCTTTCAATCGGCTGGTCGGTGAAGCCCTGGGCCGGCTTGGCGTCGGTGACAGCCTTCACCACGTCCTGTGCGCGGGCGTCAACGAAGAAGAACTGGACGCTCTTGCCTTTGTCCTGCCCGTCCACCTGCAGGTTGTCCTTCAGCGTGAGGTCAACGCGGTTCTCGCCGTCGAAGATCTTGGCCTGCTCCACCTTGTTGCCGGAGAGCAGTTCCAGGCCCTTGTCCGTATCGATGCGGGCGGCACCGCCGGGGGCGAGCGTTGCAAAGGCCACCAGGAGCAGACCGACCACAACGACGATCCAGATGCCCGGGCCTTTGAAGAAGTTCTTAGCTTTCATCTGTTCGGGGGCTGGCCCCGTCCCTTCCGGTAGTGCTTCACGGCGAGTAGTCTGCGCGCGTGATGGTGCTGCGTCAGCTTCTAGCTATACACCGTCCGGAGTACATCACGCATAGCGAAAAGCAAAAGTTCCCTGTGGGCGTAGCAGTGCCGGGACAGCCCAGGAGTTGCCCACATGGCGCGGTTTTACCGGAGTACGGCGGCGGAGTGTGCGGCGCCGCTTACTCGTAGACGTGCGGGGCCAGGGTGCCCACGAAGTCAAGGTTGCGGTACTTTTCGGCGTAGTCCAGGCCGTAACCCACCACGAACTCGTTGGGGATGTCATAACCGACGTACTTGACGTCGATTTCCACCTTGGCGGCTGTGGGTTTGCGGAACGCCGTGCAGATCTCCACGGACGCGGTGCCGCGGGACTCCAGATTGGTCTTGAGCCAGGACAGGGTGAGGCCGGAGTCGATGATGTCCTCGACGATCAGCACGTCCTTGCCCATCAGGTCGGTGTCCAGATCCTTCAGGATGCGTACCACGCCCGAGGACTGGGTGCCCGAACCGTAGGAGGACACTGCCATCCAGTCCATGGAGATGTGGCTGTGGAGTGCGCGGGCAAGGTCAGCCATGACCATGACGGCGCCCTTGAGCACGCCCACCAGGAGGATCTCGCGCCCTTCGTAGTCCTTGTCGATCTGCGCAGCGAGCTCCGTGATCCGCTGCTGGATCTGCTCCTTGGTGTAGAGAACGTGCTTGAGATCTGCCTGGACGTCGTTTGAATCCACCAATGGCTCCTGTTTAGATGCGGGGTGCGACTATTTTGCGGGCGGTTTTTGGGACCGGAATACTAGCTTCCCACAGCGCGCCCGTTCGCGGGGAACAGAACCGGGGCCGCCCTGGGCACCCGGCACGCCGGCGTCCTTTGATCCCTCCAGCTGTGCCAGCGACAGCCGGTACACGCTGACGCCGCCGGGAAGCTCCACCGGACCCGCCGAACCCTGGCGCCGCAGCAGCGCTTCCGCCGCCAAAAGGCGCTGGTAGCTGGGCTGCTGGCCGCCGACGTCGGCCGCTGCCTTGGCGATCACACGGAACCTGATGGCCGGGGCCAGGGCACGCAACGCCTCCTCGGGCAGCGCCAGTGTGCCGCCGTCCCGCTCCACCAGGGAGGCGAAGGTGCTTTCCGCCACAGCCTCCAGGTAGTCGGCGTCAAGCTGCAGGATGGCGGCGGTCCGGGCCAGGGATTCGGCAACCCCGGGGCCCAGGTTCTCCTCGAGGTGCGGAAGGACCTCCACGCGGGTCCGGGAGCGTGCAAACGCGGGATCGGCGTTGGTGGGATCGTGCCAGGGATCCAGGTCCTCCACCGCGCAGATCTCCTCGGTGTCCGCCCTGCGCAGGCCGAGGAACGGGCGCAGCAGGACACTGTTTCCGACGCCTGCCCGGGACGGCCGCATGCCCGCGAGCGAGCGGGAGCCGGAGCCCCGGGCCAGGCCCAGCAGTACCTGCTCCGCCTGGTCGTCGAGCGTGTGGCCCAGCAGGATGGCGCCGGCGCCCTGTCCCGCCGCGGCGGCTTCGAGCGCGGCGTGCCGGGCTTCGCGTGCGGCGGCCTCTGGGCCCATACCGGCACCAGCCACCGTGACCGTGCGGATCTCAACCGGTGAAAGGCCCAGCTCCTCCAGGGTCTTGGCGGTGCGCGCGGCAATGTCGCCGGACCCCTCCTGCAGCTGGTGGTCCACCACCACGGCTCCCACGGTCAGCGGGCGTCCGTCCACATGCCCGCGCCGGGCAAAGTACGCAGCGACGGCGGCCAGCGCCAGGGAATCGGGGCCTCCGCTGCACGCCACGACGACGTGGCCGGGATATCCGGCATCGGCGAGCGCGTTTTGCAGCATCCTGCGCGCAGTCCCGACGACGGGCGCGAGCCTTCCGGGCCGGCGCCGTCCGCTGCGTGGCCCGGCGGTGCCGGCAGGCCACTCAGTCCCGGGTACAGGTGTGTCCGTCAATCAGTGACCCATCCGCTCAAGCCACAGCTTGGCGTCGTGGATTTCGGGCTCGGTAGGCAGGTGGTCCACGGACTCCCAGACTTTGTTGAAGCCGTCCATTCCGGCCACGTCCACCACGGCCCGGACGAAGCGGGCGCCGTCGGAGTACTGGCGCATCTTGGCGTCCAGGCCCAGGAGGCTGCGGATGAACTTCTCGATCACGCCCCGGTCCTTGCCGCGGTCGTTGAACCGCTGCCGGATGGTCTTCACGGACGGGACGATGCTGGCGTCGACGGCGTCCATCACCACGTTGGCGTGCCCTTCGAGGAGGCTCATGACGGCGGTGAGGTGCGAGATGGCGGCCTTTTCCTCCGGATCCTGCAGCAGGTCCAGGATGGCGCCGCGGCCGGGAGTGTTTCCGGTGGCGGAGCGGTCCTTCAGGGAGCGGGCAGCAGCGGTGGCGCGCTCCATCAGGGTGTCGACGTTGCCCAGCAGGTGGCCGCTGAGTTCGTCGATTTGTTCCAGCATGTGGTGCCGCAGCCAGGGGGCGGCCGCGAACTGGACACGGTGGGTTTGCTCGTGCAGGCAGACCCAGAGCCGGAAGTCCTCGGGCGTGACGTTGAGTTCCCGTTCCACCGACACGATGTTGGGGGCCACCAGCAGGAGCCGGCCGGCCGCGGGAGCCGTGGAGTTTTCTGCCAGCGCCGCGAAGGGATCGTACTGGCCCAGGACCTTGCTGGACAGGAAGGCAAGCACGGCGCCCAACTGGCTGCCGGTGATGGCGCCGCTGACCTGGGCGGCAGCGGGGCTGAGGCTTCCGCGGCGGCTGTCCAGCATCTTCTGCATTGCGGGTTTGAGCATCACCGCGAAACTCTGCGTGTTGGCTTTGGCCCAGGACGCGCGGTCCACCACCAGCACCGAGGAATCGCGAAGGTCGCGCGCCGCCTCCAGGCCGGTGATGTCGTGCACGTGCGGAACGGAAGCGTCCGCCAGCCGTCGAAGGCTGTCCACCGCTTCCCCGATGGCCTTTTCATCGAGCTCCGGCCCGGCGGGAGCCAGCCGCGCTGCGGCAGACGCAGCGAGGTCCCAGTTGATCAGGGACTGGGCTGTTGGGGACAACGTCGATGCGGATTCGCGCGCAGTGGACTCCATGGTTCCCATCAGAACACAGCAGGCTGGGGATCGTCCTTAAGTTCGCTGACCGGCGAACTTGCACAGCCCCGGCACAGGAGGCCAGAAGCGCCGTCCCAGTCCAGGCCGGCACGTTGGAAGTGCCGGAAGAATCCCCCTCATGGAGTACCAATGGCAGCCGTGCTAGCGGCAGCCGCAGCCCGCCAGCGCCGTGGCGGCCCGGTCCAGGGCTTCCTTGTTGCCGGCCGCGCCCGGGGTCAGGCCGTTGCCGATGAAGGAGAAGACCAGGAGCCGCCCGTCGGAGTCCACCACATATCCGCTCAGCGCCAGAACGGTGTTCAGTGTCCCGGTCTTGGCGCGAACCAGGCCGGCACCGCCGGACGTGGTGGCATCCCCGTAGCGGGTGTCCAGGGTTCCTGACAGGCCACCAACCGGAAAGCCGTCCAGGGCGGCCCGCAGCCTGGTGTCGGCGCCGGTGGTGATGGCCCGCACCACGTCAGTGAACTGGCGGGCCGCAACCTGGTTGCCCATGGCCAGCCCGCACACATCCACCAGCTTCACGGCGTCAGAGGGGATGCCCGCTGCCGCGAGTTCGGCCGCGACCACGGCCGTGGCACCGTCATTGCTTCCGGGCCGGCCGGTGGCCACCGCGGCCATCCGGCCCATGGTTTCGGCAAGGTAGTTGTCAGATACCTGCAGCATCAGGTTCACCTGCTCAGCCACGGTGGCCGATTGGACGGCAGCCAGGGCTGGGGCGGCGGCTTGGGACGCGCCGGGTGAGCGTTCGACGCCGGCCGCCACGGTGAGGCCGGCCCCGGCACCTGCCGCACGGAGCCGGGCCGCGAACTCCTCCGCGGCGGTTATGGCGGAATCCTGGGGCCGGGGGCCGGTGGTGACGGCGGGGTCGAAGCGTGCAGAGCTGAGGGCCAGGGGGTACAGCGGCGCTATTTCGCCCGCTTCCACGTCGCCGCTCTGCCAGGCCGGATTCAACGCCGCGCCGGTGAAGAGGGAGTCATCCACCACTACCTTGATGTCTCCCGTGGTTCCGGCGGCCTGCAGGGCCTGCACTGTAAGGGCGGCAAGGGTGGCAAGGCCGGCGTGGCCCATAACCTGGTCCGGCTTCGACTCCCCGGCGGCCAGGAGGACGTCGCCGCCGCCCACCAGCACCACCTCCCCGGCGGCGGAGCCCGGCACCACCTTGGTGGCGAAGCGGTGGTCCGGCCCCAGGGTGCGCAGTGCGGCCACGGCCGTCAGCAGTTTAAGGTTCGACGCCGGCACCCGGCTTTCCGCGCCGCCCCGGTCAAAGAGGACCTGGCCCGTGAGCGCGTCCTGCACCATGCCGGTGAAGGTACCGCCGCCGTCGGCCTTCAATGCCGGATCCACCTGGGCTGCCACCGCTGACGGAAGGGGCACTGGGGCGGACTGCTGAAGCGGGGCGAGCGCCTGCGGGGCGGACAGGGTGGCGGGGGCCTGCTGCCAGGCTGGAGGCGCCGGGGCGGGCTGGGGAGCCGCACCAAAGACCCCGGCGCCAGAGACCCCTGGGCCCAGGAACCCTGGTGCCACCAGCAGGGCTCCCGGGAGGGCGAGGACAAGCAGGATCAAGGCCGCCAGGGCCAGGGGCCAGGGCTTGCGCGGCCCTTTCGCGGGGGTCCGGCCAAGGCTGCCGGCGCGCGCGGACCGGTGCGCGCGCCACGGTTCCTGGCCGGTTGTTTTGGTCATGCTGGTGCTGGTCCTCAAGTCCTGAAATTTCCCCACAAGTTCCTGATTCCAGGGCCTCTCGCTATATCCTCAATAGTAGTCGGCGGCACCGACACTCTTTTTTGTGGGCCCGTCAAGTGTGCCGCGCACCCCCTGCAATTGCCGAGGAGCATTCCATGAAGCACGACGTGACCATCGAGATCCCCAAGGGATCGCGCGTCAAGTACGAAGTTGACCACGAGACCGGCCGTGTCCGCCTGGACCGCGTCCTCTTCACCTCAATGCAGTACCCCACGCACTACGGGTACTTCGAAAACACCCTCGGCGAGGACGGCGACCCGCTGGACGCGCTGGTGCTCCTGCAGGACTTCGACCTGCACCCCGGCGTCATCGTCGAGTCCCGCCCCATCGGTGTCTTCAACATGACGGACGACGGCGGCGGGGACGCCAAGATCCTCTGCGTCCCCGTGGATGCCCGCTTTGACCACATCCAGGAAGTCAGCGACGTCAACGAATTCCTGATCAAGGAGATCGAGCACTTCTTCACCCGCTACAAGGACCTGGAGCCCGGCAAGTGGGTCAAGGCCGAGGGCTGGGGCGACCGCGCCGCGGCCGAAGCCGAGCTGGAAGCCTCCATCAAGCGTTACGCGCCCGCGTCGCACTAGTTCCACCGTCGCACTGGTTCCACCGGCGCACTGGTTCCACCGGGCCACCGCCTTAGGGCGGCCAGGCCCTGAATCCCCGTCGGCCGGACAAGTCCCCGCTTCATGCAAGGGGGATAGGTCCGGGAGGCGGGGATTTGTCGTTGTCCCCACTAAGGTAAATCTGTGGAATCGTGGGGCTGTGAGTTCTGAGCCAGCACTGACTTCCCAGCTCTTGTTCCATCCGCCCTGCGGCCCTGTCGCCGGCTGGCGGGACGGCGAGGTTATCCGCGCCTCAGGGATCCCGTACGCCGAGGCCGCCCGGTTCCAGCCGCCCGTGCAGGTCCCGGACTGGACCTCCGAGCTGTCCGCCACGTCCCTCTCCCCTGCCTGCCCCCAGGCGCCCGTGCCGTTCCTCGACGACGTCCTGGGCACCAGATACGGGGAGCTTCCGGGGAGCGAGGACTGCCAGAACCTTTCCATCACCATGCCCGGCGACGTCAGGCCGGACGAAAAGCTGCCCGTCATGGTCTGGATCCACGGCGGCTCCTACACCACCGGCTCCGGGGACCTGGCCATCTTCGACCCCGCCCGGCTGGTGGCAGAGAACCGCGTCATCGTGGTTTCCGTGACGTACCGGCTGGGGCTGTTCGGGTTCCTGGCCACACCCGCGGGGCGTCCCGGCAACCTGGGGCTCCTGGACCAATTGGAGGCATTCCGGTGGGTGCGGCGGAATATCCAGGCCTTTGGCGGCGACCCCCGCCGGGTCACCGCATTCGGCCAGTCCGCCGGTGGTGACGCGATCGCCCACCTGATGGCCACACCCGAGGCGCCCACACTCTTCCAGCGCGCCATCATCCAAAGTGCACCGCTGGGCATCACCCGCGGGCGGGCCAAAATGAACCACGCCATGGGCATCGCCGCCGAATCGGTCACCGAACAGACACCGGCCATGGACGTGGTGGCGGTCGAGGAACAGGTCACCCAGGTGGCCAAAAAGTTCGGCATGCTGGCCGCCATGCCCTTTGGCACACAGTACGGGCACGATCCACTCCCGGAGGAAGCCGGGATCGAAGCGGCGTGGGACCGGACGGCGCCCGGCATCGAGGTGCTGATCGGCCATACCTCGGAGGAGGCGCGCCTGTTCCTTCCCCGCAGCCCTCGACTGATGCGGCTGGCCGGGATCCCCTTGGTGGGTCAGCACGCCGTGCGTGCCATCGACTGGGTGGTCACCGAAACCGTGTACGGCCGGGCAACGCGCCGGTTCGCCCGGCGCCACGCCAAAGCGGGCGGAAACGCCCACCGGTACCTCCTGACCTGGCATGCCCCCGGCAATATCTTTGGCGCGGCCCACACCGTGGACCTGCCCCTGCTGCTCGGCACCAGGGAAACATGGGACGGGGTGGGACTGATCGCCGGCGCCCGCTGGGAGGACGTGGAGGCGGCTGGCCGGAAGATGCGGGCCCTGTGGGCCGGTTTCGCCCGCGGCGCCGACCTTGGGAAGTCCGGCGGCATCACCGGAGTCCTGCAGTATCAGGCAGCCTGAGAGCGTGAAAACGCTGGGCGTGGACCTGGCGGCGGCCACCAGGAAGACCGCCGTCGCGGTGATCGAGTGGGAGCCAGATACGGCCCGGCTCACCCACCTGGCCCTGGACGTGGACGACCAGGACATCGTGGAGCTGTTCGGCTCCTGCGAGATGACCGGCGTCGACTGTCCGGTGGGCTGGCCCGACGCGCTGATCCCGTTCCTTACCGGCCACCTGAACTTCGACGCCGATCCCGTCCTCGAGTACGACGGAATTGCCGGCCGGAGGCTGCTCGCCTACCGGGACACCGACCGCTTCGTCACGCGCGAAACCGGGCTGATCCCGCTCAGCGTCTCCGCCGACCGGCTGGCCCATCCTGCCATGCGCTGCGCCGTGATCCAGGCAAAGATCGCCGCGCTGCACGGCCCACAGGCGCGTGACGGCTCAGGACGCCTGGCCGAGGTCTACCCGGCAGCATCCCTGAAGATCTGGGGCCTGAACGGGCGCGGTTACAAGGGCCGGGGCGTCCTGGAAGCCGAACGCCTCGGCCTCCTGCTGGCGGCCCTCGAAGAGCAGGCGCCATGGCTGGACCTGGGCTGGCACCGGGGCGCCCTGGCCGGCTCGGACGATCTCTTCGACGCCGTCATCGCTTCCCTGACTGCCCGGGCCGCCGCCCGTCGTCGTACGCTCTTGCCGGACGGTTCCCATGCGCGGGCAGCGCGCAGCGAGGGCTGGATCCACCTGCCCTCCTGCACGCTGGACGAACTCCGCAACTAGGTGGGGGTCAGCCGCCCAGCTTCCAGTCCCGGATCTCCTCCGGGTCCTCGCCGTGGGTGCGGGTGTGCTCGCGCGCCCGGTTGCGGCGGTCCTGCAGGTCCTGGCGCAGGAGCGAGTGCTTCTCAGCCAGGCCGGGTACCCGGTCGATCGCGTCGATAGCCAGGGTGAACCGGTCGATTCCGTTGAGCATGGCCATGTCGAACGGTGTGGTGGTGGTCCCCTCTTCTTTATAGCCGTGCACGTGGAGGCCCTGCTGGTTGGTCCGCCGGTAGGCGAGCCGGTGGATCAGCGCCGGGTAGCCGTGGTACGCGAAGATGACCGGCTTGTCGGCGGTGAAAATCCCGTCGAAGTCATGGCCGGGGAGGCCGTGTGGGTGCTCGCTGTCGTCCTGCAGCCGCATCAGGTCCACCACGTTCACCACCCGCACCTTGAGTCCGGGCGCGCCCTTCCGGAGCAGTTCGGCGGCCGCCACGGTCTCCACGGTGGGGACGTCACCGGCGCAGGCCAGGACGACGTCGGGCTCCTCGCCGGGCACCTCGGAACCGGCAAACGTCCAGATCCCCAGGCCGCGGCGGCAATGGTTGGCGGCATCGGCCGGACCGAGCCAGGTGGGTGAGGGCTGCTTCCCACTCACCACGATGTTCACGTAGTCCGTGGAGGCCAGGCAGTGCTCCATGACGGAGAGCAGGGTGTTGGTGTCCGGCGGCAGGTAGACCCGGATGACCTCGGCCTTCTTGTTCACGGCGTGGTCGATGAAGCCGGGGTCCTGGTGCGAGAAGCCGTTGTGGTCCTGCTGCCACACGTGCGACGACAGCAGGTAGTTCAGGGATGGCACCGGCTGGCGCCAGTGCAGTTTCCGGGAGACCTTCAGCCATTTGGCGTGCTGGTTGAACATGGAGTCGACAATGTGGACGAAGGCCTCGTAGCAGTTGAAGACGCCGTGCCGGCCGGTGAGGAGGTACCCCTCCAGCCAGCCCTGGCACAGGTGCTCGCTCAGCACCTCCAGGACCCGGCCGGAGCGCGCAAGGTGCTCGTCGACGTCATCGATCCTGTACTGCCACACCTTGTCGGTGACCTCATAGACGTTCTGCAGCCGGTTGGAGGCCGTCTCGTCCGGGCCGAACAGCCGGAAGTTATCCATGTTCTGCGCAATCACGTCCCGCATCCAGGATCCGAGCGTAACCATGGGGCTGACCCGCTCGGTGCCCGGGCTGGGAACCTCCACGGCGTGGTCGCGGTAGGCGGGCAGCTTCAGCGCGCGCCTCAACAATCCGCCGTTGGCATGCGGTGTGGCACTCATGCGGAAGTCGCCCGTGGGCGCACCTTCGGCGACGTCGGGCCGGAGCCGGCCGTCGCCGTCGAACAGTTCCGCCGGCCGGTAGGACTGCAGCCACTCCTCCAGCTGCTTCAGGTGCTCGCCGTTGGTGCGGACCTCGGACAGCGGCACCTGGTGGGCCCGCCAGGTGCCTTCCACCTGCAGCCCGTCAACCATGCGGGGTCCGGTCCAGCCCTTGGGCGAGCGCAGCACGATCAGGGGCCAGCGGTGTCCGCCCTCCCCCGCCTCTTCACCGGAAGCGTCCTGCCGGTGGGCATCCTGGATGGCCTTGATATCCGCCAGGCACCGGTCCAGGACGCCGGCGAAATCGCGGTGCGCCTTTTCGGTGTCGTCCGGGTCCGCCACCGTGACGAAGTACGGTTGGTGCCCGTATCCGCGCAGCAGCTGCTCCAGCTGGTCCTGGGGCATCCGGGCCAGGATGGTGGGGTTGGCGATCTTGTAGCCGTTCAGGTGCAGGATGGGCAGGACGGCACCATCCACGGCGGGATCCAGGAAGTTGTGGGAGTGCCAGCTGGCGGCCAGCGGACCGGTTTCCGCCTCGCCGTCGCCAATCACCACGGCGGTCACCAGCTGCGGGTTGTCGAACACCGATCCGTACGCGTGGGCCAGGGAGTACCCCAGCTCCCCGCCTTCGCTGATGGAGCCGGGGGTTTCCGGGGCCGCGTGGCTGGGGATTCCGCCGGGGTAGGAGAACTGCCGGAAGAGTTCGGCCAGGCCTGCCTCGTCATTGCCCACGTGGGCATAGATTTCGGAGTAGGTCCCCTCCATCCAGGCATTGGCGACGACGGCGGGACCGCCATGGCCGGGACCGGCGACGAAGAGCATCTCCAGGGAGTCGCGGCGGATCACGCGGTTCAGGTGGGCGTAGACGAAGTTGAGTCCGGGGGTGGTGCCCCAGTGCCCCAGCAGGCGGGACTTGGTGTCCTCTGCCTGCAGCGGTTCCCGCAGCAGGGGGTTGGACCGGAGGTAGATCTGCCCCACGGAAAGATAGTTGGCGGCCCGCCACCATTTGTCGACGAGGCCCAGGTCTTCCTGCCCCGGCCCCTCCTGCCGTGCGCCGCCCTGCTGCACGTCGTCCTGCTGCATCTCATCCTGCCCAGTGCTGCCGGCCATAACCATCCTCACGTCGGGTGTGCCGCTGCAGGCGGCCGTTCCCCCATGGCAACAGATGGAGGGGCAGGCAGGCAAGCCCCGCCGTCGGGCTTTCCGCTCTTGCCACCCCGCGCCAGCCGGCATGGGCTCGCCCGGGCCGGGAAAATCTCCTGCCCAACCGGCAACCGGGCCCTGCAATCGGCCGTTCCGTAGTTCCTACTTCCGGGTAGTGTGGATCCAGAAATGTTCACGTTGACCATCAATCAGACGGACAGCCGGCGCGACGGCGACCAGGTGCCGCAGCTGCTCAAGGCGCTGCGGCACATCCCTGCGCGCCTGGACTTCGACCGGTCGGTGGAGGACGAAGTCCAGGGAATCGTCGACTGCCCGCACCAGGCCGTGGATGCCGCACTGATCGCACTTCGCAGCGGGCACTGGTACGTGGGGATCGGCGCGGGGCCGGTAAATGAGCCGCTGCCCAACCAGATCAAGGACGCCTCCGGCCACGGTCTGGTGTACGCGCGCCGGGCCGTGGACAGGCTCCGCAGCAGCAAGGAGCGGATCCCGGTGGCGGTGGAAGGACCGCTGGCCGATGTCGCCCACGACGCCGAGGCCATCCTCAGGCTGCTGGGCCATATCGTGCGTGACCGTTCCGATGCTGAATGGCGGGTGCTGGACCTGCTGACCCCCGGGGTCCGGGGGCAGCAAAAAGCCGTGGCGCAGGAACTGGGCATCACCACCCAGGCCGTCAGTAAGGCGGTGGCCCGGGCGCAGTGGAACGAGGAGCACGGCGCCCGGCCCGCAGCTGCCAGGTTGCTGGCACTGATCCTCGAAGCCCGGTAGCCAGCTGACTGTCCTGCCAGCGCTCTTTAGTTACCTTCAGGGCCGGCCGGCCTAGTTGCCGGCGGCTGCCATCACGGGCTCGCCGTTGAAGTACTCCAGTTTCCAGCCGTCCACCGCGTGGTGGTGCGCCAGGTTCAGCACCGCGTTGTCCACGCTCGCCAGGGTCTGGCCAATGGCCCGGCTGAGGCTCACGCGCAGCAGGGTGCCGTGGGTGACCACCAGCAGCCGCTGGCCGCGGAACTCCTCCGCCAGCGCCTCCAGTGCGGCAAGGCCGCGGCCGGCGGCCTCGTCTTCACTTTCCGCGCCCTTGAAGCCGCCCGGAATGCGCAGCGCGTCCAGCTCGGGTCCGGCCTGCATCCCTTCGGCCGGGCCGAAACTGCGCTCGGTGAGTTCCGGAACGCGCCGGGAAACCCCCAGCCCGAGCCCTTCGGCAATCAGGTCTGCGGTTTCCGCGGCACGGCTGAGGGGCGACGAAACGATTGCGTCCCATTCGTACGGGGCAAGGACGGCGACGGCGTCCCTCGCCTGGCCGCGTCCGACGTCGTTCAAGGGGATGTCGGTGGCTCCCTGCAACCGGCGCTCGGCATTCCAGTCGGTCTGGCCATGGCGGACGAGGGCGAACGTCGTAAGGGTCATGCTTCTATTCTGCCTTGACCCAGGACGCGGTCCGGAATCGGGACGGACGGAAGTACCCCGGCCTAGAGGAGGCTGCGCAGCACGTGGGCGGCGCCGTCGTCGTGCACTGAATGGGTGACCTCATCAGCGGCGGCCACCACCTCCGCCGGAGCCTGGCCCATGGCTACACCCCGGGCGGCCCAGGTGAGCATCTCGATGTCGTTCCGGCCGTCACCGACGGCGACGGTGAGGTGCTCTTCAAAACCAAGGCGGACCCGAAGGTTTTCCAGGGCGCTGGCCTTGGTCACCCCTGCGGCAGCGATATCCAGCCACGCAGTCCATCCCACCGAATAGGTCACTCCCGCCAGGCCCACATGGTTGATGGCCTCGTTGAACTCCTCCGGCGTGTTTTCGGTGCTGAAGACCACCACGCGGACGGCGGTGGCTTCCAGCATGGTGTGGAAGTCCACGCCCACGGCCTCCACCCCGAAGCTGGCGTCCTGGAACCGCTCGGTGGAGAGGAAATTGCCGTCGGCATCCTCGAGTGCGTACTTGGCGGACGGGAGGCGCTCCCGGAGCGCACGCAGGGCCGGAGCGGGATCGAACGTGGCCTTGTGGATCACTTCGTAGCCGTTTTCGAGTTCAGGGTGGAGCCGGAGCGTTACGCCGCCGTTGCAGCAGACGGCGTATCCGCGCTCGATTCCGATCTTCTCGATGATGGGAAGGGTGGCGTTCAGGGAGCGGCCGGTGGCGATCATCACCTCGTGCCCCGCTGCAACCACGGCCTGGGCGGCTTCCCGCACACCTGGGGACATGTGGCCGTCGTGGTTCACCAAGGTGCCGTCCACGTCCAGGGCGACCATGAACTTCTGGTCCACAGCGGCGAAGCCGAGGGTGTTGGTGTTGTTGTTCGGATTGTTGTCTCGCCGGTCATCGTTGCCGGCGACTGAGGTTTCAGTCAGCGTTGTCATCCACATAGTGAACCAGACGTAACTGACACGCGCTAGGACGCAGGACACAGGTTTATTGAACTGTTGGTAAACACGGCGGATTCCCACATCCCGGCGGTCCCTCGCGCAGCAGATCCCCCTGGGCGGACGAGTCCCCGTCTTCCCTGGACCGACAGTCCTCACCTCGTTCGCATATCCGTGCCTTCACGGTTCTGATTAGCGAACAAGCTTCTGATTCGCGGGCGAGGACGTGCCGCACCCCGGGCGGAGTCCGGTTGCCAGGAGCTTGCACCGCAGCCGGCCGGGGTCCGTGAGGTCAGCCCATCGCCAGCGAACAAAGCCGTGGCCCAGCGCCCGGACCCGGTCCTCGCGGAGCTTCTCCCGATATACGGCCTCGTCAGCCGTCATCCCGTCACGCAGGGCGGCCTGGACGTACTTCCCCTTGCCATCGAACTCACCCACCACCCCCTGGGAAGGCCACCAGAAATCGCTCCTGCCGATGAAGCCCGTTGCCGTCCTTAAAGACGTGTTGAAGTTCGGGCTGTTCGAAACCAAGGAACTCAAAGATGGCCCGGCTGTACGACTCCCCAACGGACTCCGGCTGGGGGCTCGCCAGGGCAGCGACCCGCTCCGCGCGGCGCCGGGCAGCCGCAGACGGAAGAGCCGCTATGCCGGCGGCAATGCCCGGCACGGACAGAAGGCTGGCGCCAGGATCCACAACGCCGTCGGCCAGGAGTTTGCGGGCGGCCCCGTCTGCGAGTACCAGTGCCTGGCTCAGGTTCGTGGAGGAAATGACATCCACGGTGGTCTCCATGAGTCCTGTGCAGAGGAACTCCCCATGGCGGACAGGTTCCAGCACGCTCTTGAGCCGGTACCTAAGCGGATAGGAACGCGTGCGGCGCACGTCTTGGGCCGTTCCGTCCCCGCCCAGGACCAACAGCGGCGATTTCCTGATGCCGCTTCGGCCGGGCAAGGCAGTCGCCAACTCCACGCACGGTGGCGTTCCCAGCGTCGGCAGACCGCTCGCCACCGCTGCCGTTTGCCCGCACAAAACGGCACCTTTGACCGATCTGGCGAGTGACGTCGTCGTCCATGCGAAGCGCTGGGACGGCAGCGCGTTGAGCCAGTCCTCGGTGGAGACGTAGAAGCCGCGCCGAATCCGCACCAATTGCCCTGCCTTGAAGGCGCGGTGCACGCCGTCGGTGCCGGCGCCCGTGCGGAGAATGGCGGCAGTATCAATCAGTCCGGGCGGCATGTCCATTCCAACAGGATGTTGGACCATGGAAGCGCCGTCACCGGTCCGCTGCCTGTATGTGGACAAGCGTCCGTCAGGCCTAAGCATGTTCGCGGATCAGAACCATGAAGGTCCTGATCCGCGAACAAGCTTATGAAAGCTCCCTTAGAGGACCGGCAGGACCTCGAGGCCGCCCAGGTACTTCTGCAGCGCCTTGGGCACGTTGACGGAGCCGTCCGGGTTCTGGTGGTGCTCCAGCAGCGCCACGATCCAGCGCGTGGTGGCGAGGGTGCCGTTCAGGGTGGCCACTGCCCGGGTGCCCTTGGCGACGCCCTCGGAGTTCACCACGCGCTCACGGATATTCAGGCGGCGCGCCTGGAAGGTGGTGCAGTTGGAGGTGGAGGTCAGCTCGCGGTAGGCGCCCTGCGTGGGAACCCAGGCTTCGCAGTCGTACTTGCGTGCGGCGGAGGTGCCGAGGTCACCGGCAGCGGTGTCGATCACGCGGTACGGCAGTTCGCACTTGGCCAGCATTTCCTCTTCCCACGCCAGGAGGCGCTGGTGCTCGGCGGCGGCCTCTTCAACAGTGGTGTAGATGAACATCTCCACCTTGTTGAACTGGTGGACGCGGATAATGCCTCGGGTGTCCTTGCCGTGCGAGCCGGCCTCGCGGCGGTAGCAGGAGCTCTGGCCGGCGTAACGGATGGGGCCCTTGGAGAAGTCCAGGATCTCGTCTGCGTGGTACCCGGCCAGGGCAACCTCGGAGGTGCCCACCAGGTACAGGTCGTCTTCGGCGAGTCGGTAGATCTCGGCGTCGTGCTTCACATCGAAGCCGGTCCCCTGCATGGTCTCGGGACGCACCAGCGTGGGGGTGATCATCGGGACGAACCCTGCCTCGATGGCCTGGTCCATGGCCATCTGCAGCAGGGCCATCTCCAGCCGGGCACCCACACCGCGCAGGAAGTAGAACCGGGCACCAGAGACCTTGGCACCGCGTTCCATATCTATGGCGCCGATCAGCTCGCCGATCTCCAAGTGGTCGCGCGGCTCGAAGTCGGGGAATTCGCGGGGGGTGCCGACGGTCTTGACCACCACGTAGTCGTCCTCGCCGCCCTCGGGCACGCCGTCCTCAATAAGGTTGGGGATGGTGCGCAGGAGTTCTTCCTGCTTGGTCTGCGCGGCATCGGCCTCGGCAGACGCAGCCTTAACCGAGTTGGCGAGCTCCTTGACCTCTGCCAGCAACGCCTGCTTCTCTTCACCCTTGGCCTGCGCCACCTTCTTGCCGAACACGTTCTGCTCGGCGCGGAGGTTTTCAAAGCGGATCAGGGCAGCGCGGCGGGCGGAATCCGCGGAGATGATCGCGTCCACCACTGATTCGTCCGCGCCACGGGCACGCTGGCTGGCACGGTATTTCTCCGGGTTTTCGCTGAGGTCTTTTACGTCGATCACCACACAAGGGTATCCAATACCGCGCACGACGGCGGGCGGCAGGGTGCGTGCCCCCACGCGCCGCCCGCACGGCTACTGTTGAAGCACCATGAGCGACTGGATTCTCTACCTGCTGATTGCGGTGGCGCTTGCCTTCGCCACCTCCAGCTGGTGGGGGGTGCGCCGCCTCAAAGCACTGCATATGCGCAGCACCGTGGCGGGGGAAGTTTACGACTCCGGGCTGGCGCAGCAGCGGGTGGCCGTGGTCCTGAATCCAATCAAGGCGCGGGCCGGGGAAGCGAGGGAAATCATCCAGCGCGCCTGCCTGGCAGCCGGGTGGGAGGAGCCTGTCTTCTTCGAGACGACCGCGGAGGACCCCGGCTTTTCCCAGATGCAGGCGGTTCTGGCCGGCAAGCCGGACGTCGTCCTTGCGGGCGGCGGCGACGGTACCGTCCGGGTGGTGGCCGAGGCCCTGGCGCACACGGACATTGCCATGGGTTTGATTCCACTGGGTACCGGCAACCTGCTGGCGCGGAACGTGGACCTGGATGTGAACGACCTTCACGGCAACGTCCAGACAGCACTGTTCGGCCGCCAGCGCTACATCGACACCGCACGGATGGCCATCGAGAACTCCCGGACCGGCCACTACTCCGAGCACATCTTCCTGGTGATCGCCGGGATAGGCATGGATGCCGAGGTCCTGGCCGACACCAATGACGGGTTGAAGAAGGCGGTGGGCTGGCTCGCGTACACGGAGGCGGGCGTACGCCACCTGCCGGGCCGGCGAAAGAAGGTTTCCATTGCGCTGGACGGAAACCCGGAGCAGGTAAGGAATATCCGCAGTGTGCTTTTCGCCAATTGCGGCCTTGTCCCCGGCGGCATCGACCTGATCCCGCAGGCCATGATCGACGACGGCATGCTCGACGTTGTGGTGATGAGCCCCCGCAGCGCGCTGGGGTGGCTGCTGATGTACGTGAAAATCATGTTCAAGCACAGCGGCAAGCTGCCCATCATGACCGTTTACCGGTCAGGCAGGGTGGTGATCAAGTGCCCCGAACCCATGCCCACACAGCTCGACGGCGACACTTCGGGTGAAGCCACGCAGCTCACCGTCCAGGTTCTGCCGCGGTCACTCCTGGTCCGGGTCAAGCGGGACGTCCATGGCAGCAGTGCCACGGCGGTGCGTTAGCAAAGGTGCGTTGACAAAAGAGCGCTGACAGCGCTGTTACGTGACAAAAGCAAGAGTGCTGCGCGGCTCAGGCGCTGGCCTGCTTCTTTGCATCGGCGGCCGCCTTGGCGGCAGCGTGGGCTTCAGACTGCTCGCGGATCATGGCCTGCTCTTCCTCGAAGCGCAGGCGGTCGGCGCGGTCAGCGTCATCCCCGTCCCAGTCCTGGTTGTCAGCGGTCGGCTTGGGGTTGACGATCATCCCCTGGCCGTCGTTCTCAGTGCTGCTGGTCATGACCCTCTCCCTTCGTCAGGGGCCATACCCCGTGTGGATCAAGCAAGCATACGCATTGTCCGCAGCCCGCGGAAGTAGTTCCCAAGCCATTTGCCTACGCTCTGGGCGAAGCTGCGGAACCGGTTTCACCTGCGAAGGATTCTGCATCGAGTATGGATTCCACCCATGATTGGGCCGCAGAGAACGCCGCGTCGGAGACATAGGCCGGGACCGGCGTCTCCTGCTTGTCTGCCCTGGCGTACGAGCCAAGGAAACGCGTCCCCGGGCTGATGCGGTGCAGCCCCGCCAGCGCGTCGGCCACCCTCGCCTCGCCTGCGTGGCCGTCGGCATCAATGCTGAAGAAATAGTGTCCCAGGTACTGGCCCGTGGGCCGGGACTCGATCCGGCTGAGGTTGACGCCGCGGCTGGCGAACTGGTCCAGGATCTCCATCAGGGCTCCGGGACGGTCCTCCGGAAGCGGCACCACAACCGTGGTTTTGTCCGCACCGGTCCGCGCCGGCAGGGCGCCTGGCAGGCTCACCAGGATGAAGCGGGTGACCGCACCCGGGTTGTCACCGATATCCTCCGCCAGCACGGACAGTCCAGCATGTTCGCTGGCCACCAGCGGCGCGCAGATGGCCGCGTCGTAGTGGCAGTCGGCCGCCAGCAACCCCAAGGCCGCGGCGGCGGTCGAGGAACCGGGAACGTATTCCGCATCGGGTATGTTCTTGTCCATCCACAGCCTGCACTGGGCCCAGGCGTGGCCGTGCGTGGAAACGCGCCGGACATCTTCCAACCCAGCCCCGGGACGGGTTACCAGGACAAAGCTGATGGGGATCAGGACC
Organism: Arthrobacter sp. NicSoilB11; assembly: GCF_019977375.1. Taxonomy (NCBI): domain Bacteria; kingdom Bacillati; phylum Actinomycetota; class Actinomycetes; order Micrococcales; family Micrococcaceae; genus Arthrobacter; species Arthrobacter sp. NicSoilB11. The sequence continues at coordinate 225,349 of NZ_AP024657.1, read as the reverse complement.
TCGCGGATGATCCGCAGTTCCTGGCCGGTGGCGATGGCGTCCAGCGTGGCCGTGACACCGCCCTCCACGGAGTTCTCGATGGGGACCATGGCGGCGTCGGCCGCACCTTCACGGACCTTCCCAAGGGCGGAGTTGACGTTCGACGCCGGGATCCTCACCGCCTCAAGGGCATCGGGTACCTGGAGGAGGGCAGCCTCGGTGAAGGTGCCTTCCGGACCCAGGAACGTGTAGGTGCGGGAAGTACCGGCCACTAAAGCACCAACGGCTTGAGTCCGTTGTCCGAAACCAAAGGTTTGCCGGCCTCCAGCCACTGGTCCATCCCGCCCGAGACGTTGATGGCGGAATATCCCTGGCCGGTGAGCCATTGGGCAACGCGGAAGGAGCGGCCGCCCGTACGGCAGATGACATAGAGGTCCTCGTCCGGATCGAGCTCACCCAGCCGGGCCGGGATCTGGTCCATGGGGATGTGGAGTGCGCCGTCAGCGTGGCCGGCGACCCATTCGTAGTCCTCCCGGACGTCCAGGATCACCGCGTCAGCGGGAATGTCATGCACGGGGACGGTATCGAAGTCACTCATCGGAGTCCTGTCTTGGCGGATCAGAGTCAGGTTTAAGCCTAGCTCTTCCGCCCCCTTCCACCGTGAACAGGTATGCAAAAAGCCCCGGGTTAGGCTGGTGAAGCCCAAGGAGGTTTTCATGTCCCAACAGCCCGCCGCCCTCCCCGCACCCCCGGCTCCGGCCGCCCGCACGGAACGGCCTGCCGGTGCGCAAACGGAGTCCCGGTTCCGTGACTGAACTCCATGAGCTTTCGGCACTGGCCCTGCGGGACCTCCTGCGGAGTGGAGCAGTGTCCGCCGCGGAGGCCGCCGCCCATTTCCTGGCCCGGACCGGCCAGCGGAACGCCCTTCTCGGCGCCTTCATCACCGTGACCGCGGAACAGGCCATGGACCAGGCCAAGGCGGCCGATGCCCTGCATGCCCGCGCCGACGCCGATGACCTGCCTGTGCTGCACGGCATGCCCCTTGCCTTCAAGGACCTGACGGACGTGGCCGGGGTGGTGACCACGCACGGCAGTGCCGCCCTTGACCACAAACCCGCCCCCGCCGACGCTCCGCTGGTGTCCCTCTTCAAGGATGCCGGCGTGGTTTCGCTGGGCAAGACACAGGTACCTGAATTCGGACTGACGGCCTACAGCGAAAACCGCATCGCACCGCCGTCGCGCAATCCCCATGCACCCAGCAGGAGTTCGGGAGGTTCGTCCGGCGGCAGTGCAGCGGCCGTGGCAGCGGGGCTGCTGCCTTTCGCTCCGGGGACCGACGGCGGCGGGTCAGTCCGCATCCCGGCGGCAGCATGCGGCCTGGTGGGCCTGAAGCCGGGCCGGGGGCTGGTGGCAGCCGGGGAAAGTGCCGGCGATCCCGCGCGGCTGGTGGTGCCCGGTCCCCTTGCCCACAGCACGGAGGACGCGGCGCTGATGATGGACGTCATGGTCCCGGAAAACCACTACCTCCGGGCAGTGCAACAAGAGGAGCCGCCGCGGCTGCGGATCGGCGTCACCCTGGACAGCCCGTGGTCCGGCACGTTTCCCTTCACGCCCGAACAGGACGCCCTGGACGCGCTCCGTGCCGGTGAGGCCCTCCTGGAACACGCCGGCCACAGCCTGGGTGATGCATCCATCCGCTACGACAACCGTTACCCGGATGCCTTCACGACGGCGTGGACCGCCGGGGTGGGCGCAGCCAGGATCAGTCCGACGCGTGAAGCTCTACTGGCCCCCTTGACGCGGACCTTCCGCCGTCGGGCACAGCAGCGCAGCCCCGCCAAGCTCGCGGAGGCACTGGCATTCCTGCGGCAGTTCCAGCATGACACGGTGGCGCAGTACGGGCAGTGGGACCTGATGCTGATGCCGGCCCTGGCGCAGACGCCGCGGCCGGTGGGATGGTTCACCGGCACGGCGCATGGCGGGGAGCGCTGGCCGTCGGCGCAGTGGCCCGGGGACGCCGACGGCGACTACCGGAAGCAGTGCGAATACGCCCCGTGGTCCTCCATGGTGAATGTGTGCGGCCTGCCGGCCATCACCGTTCCCGTGCACTGGACCGGGGGTAGCGCCGGCAGTGGACTTCCCATGGGAATCCAACTTGTTGGCCCCATGGGCTCCGAAGCCCTCCTCCTGCAGGTGGCCCACCAACTGGGCTACTAGGGAAACTTCGGGAAGCTTCGCCGGAGGGCAGATGTTGACCTGCTCCTAACACCGGCTTAATCCGCTGGTAACCCTGGCGGCGCACACTTGAAGGAGCACCTTTCAGCACCCTCCATTCGCCCTCCGCCCGATGAGGAGTTGCCCCACCATGAACGTTGAACACCCTGCCCCAGGCACCGAAGCCACCATGACGGCAGACGACGGACGTCCAGACATGAGCAACTCGAACGTCAGGGAAGACCTGGCGATGACAGGCCGGTGCGCGCTGGTCCACCTGCCCACGGGACGGACCTGCCTCCTCCCCCTCCGGCATCAGGGGCCCTGCGAGTTCCACCGCCCGCAGGAGGCACAGGACGTGGTTGACGGCGCCTGACAAGCGCGGACATCACTCATGCGGCCGCTGAGGCCTCTGGTGCGTTCGTTGCCCCTGGACTGCGTTGGCATATCGACTCCCCCGCCAATCAGGAGGACGATTAAAGGGCAGTCACCATGAGGAGGTCTGTGATGTGCTACGCATCGAACAAGGACTTCGGGTGGGGCGCCAGGAAAGAAACCAAGCGCCGGCCTGAAGCCGAAACGGAAGCCCCTGCGGAAACTCCGGAGGAGCCGGTCAAGGCACCGGACTTCACGTTCTGGGCCTTCCCCAACTGGCGCAGGATGCCTGCGCCCCGCACCCCCTCCGCCGAACGGAGCAAGGAGAGGGTCTGACCCGGGCGGTGAGACCCGGGCCGGGCTGACCGGACCGAAAATGGCCCGGCCAGACTGCCGGAAGGAGGGGTTCTCACGTGAGGGCCCCTCCTGGCCGACGGCTCCCCCGCACCCTTTTCCTGCGCAGGTCATTGCGCCGGTCATGATGCAATTCCTAACGCAGGACGCGGTACCGGTCGTTGTGCCGCGTCAACCGGGGCGTCTATGGTTAGACAATAAGCATGCTTAGCATTTTGGGAAAGGGGACGGACATGAGCGCAGGACAGTACACGCCAGGGCCGGAAGGCCGGCAGGAACCGGATGCCACCACGCCGTCGAACGCAGCGCAGCCATCGGGAGACCGGGCCGCAACCTACGGCGGCGCGCCGTCCTACGCACCGGACGCAGGGGGAACAGTCGGAACAACGGGGACACCGGCCACCGGGACAGCGGCGACGGGCCGTGGAGTCCCTGAACGCAAGGTCACCCGCGCCGGAGTCATCTGGGCAGGTGTAGTGGCATCCTTGGTGCTCCTGATCCTGCTGATCGTCTTCATCCTGCAGAACCAGGACCAGGCCCTGGTCCGGTTCCTTGGTTTTGAGGGTTCCGTCCCGCTGGGGATGGCACTGTTCATCGCTGCCGTATCAGGCGGCGTCTTGGTGGCCGTGGCAGGCGGAGCGCGCATCCTGCAGCTGCGCAGGAACGCCCACCGGACCAGAGTCCAGTCCAGGAGGTAGTCCCTTGGCAGCGGGTGCCGCCCGCCGCCGCGGGCGCTTCCCGCCACGGAAAGGCTGACCGCAGTGGGCAAGGTCGTGGTGATGAACCATGTGACGCTCGATGGCGTCATGCAGGGACCGGGGCGCCCGGATGAAGATCCGCGGGGAGGATTCACCGGCGGCGGCTGGGCCGTTCCGCATGCCGACCAGGCGACGGTCCAGAAGATGGGCGGGCGCATGGGCGCCGGCCACGCTTTCCTCTTTGGACGGCGCACCTACGTGCAGCTCCTGTCGTCATGGAACGCCCAGGGCGGTCCATTCAAGGAAGCCCTGAACAACACGCCCAAGTACGTCGCCTCCGGTGACCCCGCCTTGAAGCTTGAGTGGCCAAACTCAACGCTCCTTCGCGGGGACGTTCCGGCGGCTGTGAAGGAGCTCCGGGAAACCTTCCCCGGGAACCTCGTGATCATGGGCAGCGGAGTGCTGATCCGCAGCCTTATGGCGGCAGATCAAATCGACGAGTACCTGCTCATGATCCATCCCCTGGTGCTGGGCAACGGTCACCAGCTTTTCACCGGGGCAACAAAAACGCCGCTGCGGCTCCTCGAAGCCGCACACACCGCCACGGGCGTCATTATGGCCCTCTACGTGCCGGACCAGCCGTAGGAAGCGCCGGAACCGATACTCCGGCGCCTCCCGGGCCTGCCCCACGACCAAGTGGCAACCGTCAGCTGCCGCCGAGGGATGCGAACTTCCGCGCCCGGGCAGCCACGAGTTCCGGCACGGGAACGCCGGCCACCGAGCCCAGCTCAAACTCAATCGCCCGGGCCATCCGGGTGCAGAATTCGCGCGGCTCCAGAGAAGCATCGTCCCGCTCATCCACAATGTGGTCCACCAGGCCGTTCGCGTACAGCGCGGCCACGTTCACTCCCTGCGCCTGGGCCATGGCCGGGGCGAACGCGGTGGTCCGGTGCACGATGGCGCTGGCACCTTCCGGAGGAAGCGGTGAAAGCCAGCTGTGCTGGGCCGCGATGGTCCTGTCCGCGGGCAGCAGTGCCAGCGCACCTCCCCCGGCGCCCTGGCCAAGCAGCACGGACACCGACGGCGATTCCAGACCGATCAGTTCGTGCAGCGAGCGCGCAATTTCGCCGGCAAGTCCGCCCTCCTCCGCCTCCTGCGACAAAGCAGCGCCGGCGGTGTCGATCACGGTGAGCAGCGGCAGCCGCAGTTCCTCCGCCAGCTTCATGCCGCGGCGCGCCTCCCGCAAGGAACCCGGTCCCATCCCGGCGGCGTCCTTCCGAAGCGGGCGGGCGTGGCCCAGGACGATGCAGGACTGGGTGCCAAAACGCGCCAGTGCCAGCAGCAACCCGGGGTCCTTCTCCCCCTGTCCGGTTCCGTTCAGGGGGAGAGCGTCGGTGGCGCCGACCTTCAGCAGCTGGCGCAGGTCCGGCCGCCGGGGACGCCGGGAGATCCCGATGGACGTCCAGGCGTCAACTGTTGAAGGCCGGACGTTGAGGGTCTCGGGAGGGGCAGGGCGCGCAGCCACCGGACCCCCGGGAGAGAGGATGTCCAGTGCCCGGCCCACAAGGTCTGCAAGATCGCCGGGTTCCACCACGCCGTCGATCAGTCCCTTGTGGAAGAGGTTCTCCGCCACCTGCACGTTCTCCGGGAACGCCTCGCCGTACAGCGCCTCGTACACCCGGGGACCCAGGAAGCCCAGCAGGGACCCAGGTTCCGCCACGTTGATGTGGCCCAAGGAACCCCACGATGCCATGACGCCACCGGTGGTGGGGTGCCGCAGGTAGACCAGGTACGGCAGCCCGGCCTGGCGGTGCGCCCGGACGGCGCCGGTGATCTTCACCATGGACAGGAACGCGAGCGTCCCTTCCTGCATCCGGGTTCCCCCGGACGCAGGCCCGGCCAGCAGCGGCAGCCCCTCCGCGGTGGCGCGTTCGACGGCGGCAACGATCCGTTGCGCCGCCGCGTGGCCGATGGAGCCGGCCAGGAAGGAGAATTCGCTGACGATCAGCGCAACGCGGCGGCCGCGGATGAGGCCGGCGCCGGTGACCACCGACTCATCGGCGCCGCTGCGTTCGCGCGCTTTTGCCAGGTCGCGGGCGTACTCGTCAGAGACGTCCGGCTGTTCCGGTTCGGTGTCCCAGGAGACGAACGAGCCCTGGTCCACCACGGCGTCCAGCAGTTCGGTTGCGTTCAGGTGCCGCACCTTTTCCCTCGTCGGCATGCTATTTGGCCCCCGCCGTTGCAGAAGCCAGGCCCAGCCACTCGCGGATTGCCGGCCCGTCCTCGTCCAGCAGCGGCGGTGCATCGTGCTGGGTGGGGGTGGTTTCGGCCGCATCCCCGGGAGCGAAGAACCGCAGCGGCGGGCCGGGCAGGCTCACTTTTCCGAGCAGCGGGTGGTCCACATCCACCACCAGCCCCTGGGATGCCACCTGCTCCCAGGCGTACACCTCGTCCAGCGAGCGGACCTTCCCTGCCGGGATCCCGGCGTCGTTCAGTTTCGTCAGCAGTTCCGTCGCACCGTAGCCGGCGAAGGCGCGTTCGACGGCGGCAATCACCCCCGCACGGTTCCGCACCCTTTCGACATTGCTGGCAAAGCCGGGGGCACCCGGCTCCAGGCCAAAGGCCGCAGCAAAGGACGCCCACAGCTTCTCGCTGCCGACGCTGATCTGTACGCTGCCGTCCTTGCAGTTGAACAGGCCGTAGGGGGCGATGGACGGGTGGTGGTTGCCCTGGGCCTGGGGAACTTCGCCTGCAACGGTGGTCCTGGTGCCCTGGAAGGCATGGACGCCGATCAGCGATGCCAGCAGCGACGTGCGTACCACCTTGCCCTGGCCGGTCCGGGTCCGCTCCACCAGCGCCGCGAGCACGCCGAAGGCGCCGTTCATCCCGGAAAGCAGGTCGGCAATTGGAACGCCGACGCGCTGGGGGTTGTCCGGCCCTGACCCGGTGAGGGACATGAGTCCGGCCTCGCCCTGCAGGATCTGGTCGTAGCCGCTGCGCTGGGACTCGGGCCCGTCGTGGCCAAAGCCGGTTATGGACAGGATCACCAGCCGCGGGTTGATCTCATGCATCGCCGCGGTGGAGAAGCCCAGCCGGTCCATGACCCCGGGCCGGAAGTTTTCGATCACCACGTCCGCCCGCTCCAGCAGGCCGCGGAGCACCGCCTGCCCGTCGCCGCTCTTCAGGTCCAGGCTGATGGACTCCTTGTTGCGGTTGCAGGACATGAAGTAGGTGGACTGGAGGTCGTCTTCGGGGCCGACGAAGGGCGGCCCCCAGCCGCGGGTGTCGTCACCGGTTCCGGGGTTCTCCACCTTGATGACGCGGGCGCCGAGGTCCGCCAGCATCATGCCTGCGTGGGGCCCGGCCAGTGCGCGGCTGAGGTCGACGACGGTGTGCCCGGCCAGGGGGCCTTGGCGGTTCTCGGTGCTCATGGTTTGGGTTTCCTTTCTGGAACGGGTGGCGGACGGCCGCCGGTGTGGGGCAGCGGCGGCTAGAGCCAGCCGGGCACCACCAGCGCCAGCCATGCCAGGACGGGGCCGGCCACGATCACGATGCCGCTGTAGCCGAGGATCCGCTTGTAGAACTGGTCCTTGTCCACGCCTTCCGGGGCATTGGCCAGCACCAGCGCGCCGTTGGTGGAGAACGGTGAGACATCCACGATGGTGGCGGACACTGCGAGGGCGCAGATGACGCCGACGGCGCCGATCTCGCCGGTGGAGAGGAACGGAACCGCGAGCGGGATGAGCGCTGCAAGGATGGCGGTGGAGGAGGCAAAGGCGGATACCACGGCACCGATGAAGCAGATGATGAGGGCGGCCAGGAGCGGCATTCCCATTCCGGCAACGCCGCTGGAAACGAACTTGATGGTTCCGGCTTCCTCCAGCACTCCGACGAACGTCAGCATGCCGCAGATCAGCAGCACGGTGGACCAGCTGATCTTGTTGATGGCCCCCTTCTGGGCTGCGGGTGACACCAGGGCCAGCACAATGGCGATGGTGATGGAGACGAAGCCGACGTCCATCTTGAAGCCAAGGGCCACGACGGCCAGCACGATCAGGCCTGCAATGGTGACCAGCTGCGGAATCCGCTCTTTGCGCTCCTTGGTGGCCGCGACGCCGTCGCCTGCGGGGTCCCTGGGACCGTACATGCCGGAGCCGGAGCCCTTGAAGGGGACGTCGGCGCCGGCTTTGGCGCCGACGCTGACGGCCATCCGTGCCTCAGCTGCCTGCTCCACGAACTGTCCCACCTTGGAGGACATAAGGTTCCTGCCGCCGAGGACCACGAAGAGCACCAGTGCGATGACCAGGTTGAAGATGAAGCTGGACAGGAACAGCGCGGTGGGGCTGAAGGCAAGGTCCGTCTTGGCCAGGATGCCGTTGACGGTGACACCGTAGACGGCGATGGGCGAGAAGCCGCCCGCCTGCGCGCCGTGGATCACCATCATGCCCATGAGCAGCGGGCTGATCTTGTACTTGCCGGCGAAGCTCAGGGCGATGGGGGCAATGATGGCGACGGCGGCGGGAGACAGGGCGCCCACGGCGGTGATGACGGCGGTGATGGCGAACATGACCCACGGGATGAGGGCAACGCGGCTGCCCACGAGGCGGACTGCGCCGCGGACCAGCAGGTCGATGGTTCCGTTGTTCTGCGCTATGGCGAACAGGTAGGTGACGCCGACGATGGTGAGGAAGAGGCCGCCGGGAAAGTTGGCCAGGATCTCGTTGGTGGACATGCCCAGCACCAGGGCGCCGAGCAGGAACGCGCCGACGAAGGCGAGCGCGCCCATGTTGAGGGGCAGGACGGTGGCGAGCAGGAACATCGCCGCGAGGATGATGATCGATAAGACAGGAGCGGACATCGTTGGTCCTCCGTTGGGGAAAGAAAGAATGTGACGTGAGTTACTGGCTCACTGGACTAGCCTCTTAGACAGTGAGTCTATCTGTCAATAGACGAAGGAGGTATTCTGGTCCCTACGACCCCAAGGGAGGGCTTTGTGGAGAAGACAGCACGGCTGGGCCTGGAACGCGTCACCCGGCCCCGGCTGTACGAGCAGCTGGTGGAGCAGATCCTCGCCTACATCGAGTCCGCCCAGCTCCGGCCGGGCGATCTCCTGCCGGCGGAGCGCGACCTTGCCGAACGGCTTGGGGTTTCCCGCGCCACGCTGGCGCAGGCGCTGGTGGCCCTGGAAGTGCTTGGCGTCATCGACGTGCAGCACGGCACCGGCGCAGTCCTGGCCCGGCGGCCCAGCGTAGCCTCGGTCATCAAGGGCCTGCGCGAGCACCAAAGCCGGCTGCCCGAAATCGTGGAGGCGCGCAGCACCCTGGAAGTGAAGCTTGCCGCCCTCGCCGCCGAACGCCGGACCGACCAGGACCTTGCCGCCATCGACGATGCCCTGGACGTCATGGCCAGGGAAATCAACGACGGCGACCGCGGCACCCACGGCGACGAACTGTTCCACCAGGCCATCACCGCGGCAGCACACTCGTCCGTCCTGGCACAGCTGATGGCCTTCATCGCCGAGATGATCCTGGAAACGCGGATGGAGTCGCTGGGGCAGCCCGGCCGGCCCGAACAGTCCCTGGCGTCGCATCGGAAAATCGCGGATGCCGTCCGGGCCCAGGATGCGGAGGCGGCCGCGGACGCCATGCTGGCGCACATCGAGCTTGTCTCGGACGTGGAGCTGCTCCGCTAGCCAGGCCGCGCGACACGCGGAGGCGTCTGGTTTCCCGGACAGCAGGACCCGGTTGCGGGTGTTGGCCGGCCGCCAAACCCGGTGTGATGGACCCTACGTTTCCATCACTGAGGAGTTAGGCCATGGCCGGAGGCAGTACCGCCGTTGAGGCACGATCGATCGACATGATCCCACCGGGCGAGCGGCACGGCCACCCGCGCGGCCAGTTCACCCTGTGGTTTGGTGCCAATGCCCAGATCACCGCTATCGTGGACGGCGCCCTGGCCGTGGTGTTCGGCGCGGACGCCTTCTGGGCAATAGTGGGCCTGCTGGTGGGAAATGTGCTGGGCGGCGCGGTCATGGCCCTCCACTCAGCCCAGGGTCCCAAGCTGGGCTTGCCGCAGATGATCTCCAGCCGCGCCCAGTTCGGCGTCTACGGGGCCGTGATTCCGCTGGTGCTGGTCATCCTCATGTACGTCGGGTTCGCCTCAACAGGCACCGTCCTCTCGGGGCAGGCGATCAACCTCATGCTGGGAGTGGACGCGCCCGCCGTCGGAATCCTGGTCTTCGGTGCCGCAACGGCCCTGCTGGCCATCCTGGGGTACAAGTACATCCACGCGCTGGGCCGCATCGCCACCGTACTGGGCCTGGCAGGCTTCCTGTACCTGACCCTGGCGGTTGCCACCAAGTTCGACATCACCCAGGTGATGATGGTCAAGGGCTTTGAATGGCCCACGTTCCTCACCGCCGTTGCCCTGGGTGCCGGCTGGCAGCTCACCTTCGGCCCATACGTTGCCGACTACTCCCGCTACCTTCCCGCGGACACCTCGGAACGGAAGACCTTTTGGTACACCTTCGCCGGCTCGGTGGGCGGGGCGCAGTGGGCCATGACCCTGGGCGCCCTGGCCGGCGGACTCTCCGCCGCCAAGCTGGGCGGGGACTTCCTGAAGAACCAGGTGGGCTACATGGGCGATCTCGCCGGCGGCGGGCTGATCGCCATCTTCATCTACCTGATGATCGTCACCGGCAAGCTGACGGTTAACTGCCTGAATGCCTACGGCGCCTTCATGTGCGGCGTGACCATCAGCACCGCCGTCAACCGGAGGGATACCGTCTCCAAAGTCGTGCGGATTGCCTTCATCGTGGCGGTAATCGGCGCCAGCGTGCTCATCGCACTGTTCGCCAGCAAGGATTTCCTGAACCTGTTCAAGAACTTCGTCCTCCTGCTGCTCATGGTCTTCACGCCCTGGTCCGTGATCAACCTGGTGGACTACTACAAGGTCTCCCGGGACCGGCTGGACATCCCCGCCCTCTACAACCCGGACGGCCGCTACGGCCGCTGGAACGTGGCCGCCCTGGTTTCCTATGGAATCGGCGTCGTCATCCAGGTCCCGTTCCTGGCACAGGCGCTGTACACGGGCCCCGTCACCAAGCTGCTGGGCGGCGCGGACATTTCCTGGCTGGTGGGAATCGTTGCCACCCTGGCCGTCTACTACCCCTGGGCCAAGGCCACCAACCGCGCGCCGGCGGAGACCATTTACCCCGGGTATCCGGTAGAGGTGCCCGCCACCGCAGCAGTCAAGGGGTAAGGCACGATGGCGGCACGGGCGCAGGTGCCCGGCCGCCGTCGCCGTGCTTTCCCAGCCGGCCAGGGCTAGAAGGTGCCCGTATTGGAACCGGCGGTGCCGGCGATGGCCAGGCCGATGATGAGCAGCAGCCAAAGGGCGCCGTAGCCCAGGAGGCACAGGTAGCCCAGCACCAGGCCGGTGATGGACATCCCCCTGCCGGAGGGTTCGCGCCGGAGGGCCAGGTGGCCGGTGATGATGGCGGCAAACTGCGGAAGCAACAGCCAACCCGTGATGACCGAGGCGATGCCGCAGACCATGCTTGCGATGCTCAGGGTCTTCGCTTCCACCGGCCGGCCATAGTAGGACGGCTGGCCGAAATACTGCGGCTGGCCGTACTGGCCCTGGTTGTAGGAGCCCGGGTTGTACTGGGGCTGGCCGTACTGTCCCTGCCCGTACTGTCCCCGTCCGTACTCGGCCGGCGGCCGGTAGCTGGGCCACGGCGAACCGTCACGCTGGTAGTCAGGCCCCTGGGATGGCTGGTTACTCATGGTTTCTCCCCTGCGGATCTCGGCTCCAGCCTACTTCAGTGCAGGACCAGGCGGATGGCCAGGGCCAGCATCAGCACACCGATGGCAGCATCAATCCAGCGCCACGTTCGCGGGCTGCCGAGCACTCCAGCCAGCGCGCGTGCCCCATACCCCAGGGCGGAGAACCACAGCACGCTTCCGGTGACTGCGCCTGCGGCAAAGACCCAGCGCAGATCGGCTCCCTGCTGGTTGGCGAGGCTGCCCAGCAGCACCACGGTGTCCAGGTAGACGTGCGGGTTCAGGAAGGTCAGGGCGGCCGTGGCGGCGATGACCGAGTTCTTCGACTTGGGCGCCTGCTCCGCCAGGGTGGAGGGTTTAACCGCCGCCATGAAGGACCGCGCGGCGAACCACAGCAGGTACGCGGCGCCGGCCCAGCGCAGGACTTCCAGCGCCTCGGGGAACCGGGTGACCAACGCCCCGATGCCGGCCGTGCCACCGACGATGAGCAAGGCGTCGCCGGCCATGCAGACGGCCACTACCGCCCCGATGTGCTCGCGCCGGATGCCCTGGCGCAGCACGAAGGCGTTCTGGGCGCCGATCGCCACGATCAGCGCCATCCCGGTGAGCATTCCCGTTATTCCAGCAGTCCACATACCTACTGACGGTAGGATCCGCATGACATGCAGGCAAATGAATGATTCTTAGTATTCATTAGGATGTCTTCATGAATCTTGAGCACCTGAAGGCCCTGATGGCTGTCATCGACGAAGGAACGTTCGAGGCAGCGGCCGATCTGCTCCGGATCACGCCGTCCGCCGTGAGCCAGCGGATCAAGGCACTGGAAGCGTCGGTAGGCCAGGTCCTGGTCCGCCGAAGGCTGCCCTGCACGGCCACCGACGCCGGCGCGCTGCTGCTGCGGATGGCCCGCCAGGTGCAGGTGCTGGAAGCGGAGACGGCGGCGGCACTGGGCGCAGGGTCGCCGGCCCGGGCCCAGCTGCCGGTGGCCGTCAACGCGGACTCACTGGCCACGTGGTTCGTCCCCGTCCTGCATCAGGCCGCCCCGTGGGAGGACTCAGCCCTCGATCTCCACGTTGAGGACCAGGGCTACAGCAGCCAGCTGCTCCGCGAGGGCGAGGTCATGGGAGCGGTGACGTCGGACCCTGTCCCGGTGAGCGGGTGCAGGGTGGAACTGCTGGGCTCCATGCGGTACGTTCCGGTGGCCACCCCCGGGCTGCGCCGGCGGTTTTCCGTGTCCGGCGGCGTGGATTGGGCGGCAATGCCGGTCCTGAAATTCAACACGAAAGACAACCTGCAGGAGCAGCTGCTTACGGCCAGGAGCCTGCGGCAGCTTCCTCCAACGCACACGGTCCCTTCGTCCCAGGGATTCCTCGCGGCAGTCAAAGCCGGTTTGGGCTGGGGGATGATTCCGGAGCTCCAGCTCACGGACGAGCTGGAGTCCGGCGCCCTGGTGCGGCTCGAGGACGGCCCCCACCAGGACGTGGCCCTGTACTGGCAGGCCTGGACCCTGGACTCGGAACGGCTCAACCGGATGACCGGAGCAGTCCGCGCGGCCGCCAAAGACCGGCTGCTGCCAGGAGATGCGCCGGAGGCTAGCGGCCCAAGTAGGGCAGGATATAGACGGCAAAAATGACGAAGGCCGCCAGCAGGGCAAGCTTCCCTCCACTGGTGCCGCCATGCTGCTGCGCTTTGCCGTTCCTGCCGCGGCGCGCCGATCCCGCCGACGCCCCGGTCCGCGTTCCGGCCGGCGCTCCCGCCCTGTGCCCTGTGGGTTGTCCTGCCTTCGTTCCGCCCGGGGGGAGGGCCCGCCCTGCGGGGTGCCGGGATGCACTTTGGCTGCGGCCCGTTTCGTCCGGGGAGCCGGGCTTCCCGCGGGGAGTTGCTGCGGGGCCGGCCGGGGGCAATGCTCCCGCCGGGCGCACCACGGTTCCCGGCCGTACGCTGCGAAAAGCGGTGATGCCTGGTTCCTGTTCATGGGTGAGCTGCTGGCCCAGGTGCGCGTACAGGCCCACCACTGTTTGCTGGTCGAGCACGGCCGGCAGCGCTTCGATGGCTCCCACCACCCGCTGGGAACCGGCCACGGCAACGTCGGATTCAGTCACCCCGAAAAGGTCGGGCTGCGCGGACATGCAGATGAGTGGACGCACCAGGCGCCGGTGCGGCGGAGTCAGCACCGAGGCCACGGCAGCACACTGGGCCAGGGCCCCTTCCACTGCCTGGGTCCGCGCAAAGCGGCCCTGCCACAGCACCCCGGAAGCCACCCGCACCTCACCGGTCCAGTTCTTCGAGTCGATCACCACCACGCCGCCGGGGCCCACCAGGACGTGGTCAAGGTTCGCTTTGGGCCGGCCGGGCCAGTGGACATCGTGGAGGACGTACCAGCCGCGCGGGACCAGTTCGCTGAGCTTGTCGGCCACCACCCGCTCCCCTGCGGCGCCGGCGTCCCACGCCTTCGTGGAACGTTCGGCCTGGTCGAGTTGGCGCTTCAGCCTCGCAACGCGCTCGGCAGCCAGCCTGGACTGCTCCGCTGCCCCGTCTCCTGCCCCCATTGGACGTCCCCGTTTCCTAGCCGGACAGGACTCCGGCGGCGGCCCGCCGTCGTCCGTTCCTTTCCCTTGTTTCCTGGAATTTTTTGAAAGGTAGCAGGGCGTCAAAGGGCCGGTATATAGGTACTTTCCGGGCCGGGTACTCAGGTGGACTACTTGGTTTGACGAGCACATTGCGCGTCACAGGGTCCGGATTATGGGCGGGTCGTTTGGACTCCTGCCAGGTTCTGGCATGCTGGAGCCATGGCTAGCCGCGCGGGTACAGTTGCCCAACCCCAGGACCTTGTTGACATCACTGCGCTTCTTGACGCGTATTACGACGTTGCGCCGGACCTGGGTGATCCCGGCCAGCGCGTCGTCTTTGGCACCTCCGGGCACCGGGGCTCCAGCCTCAAGGCCTCGTTCAATGAACAGCACATCGTTGCCATCACGCAGGCAATCGTGGAATACCGGGCTGCGCAGGGCGTCACCGGCCCGCTGTTCCTGGCCAAGGACACCCACGCACTGAGCGAGCCCGCGCAGAACTCCGCGCTGGAGGTGCTCGCCGCGAACGGCGTCCAGGTCCTCGTCGACGCCAGGCACGGGTACACCCCCACCCCGGCGCTGAGCCACGCCATCCTGACGTACAACCGGAAAGCCGCACCGGGCGCCCCGCAGGCCGACGGCATCGTGGTGACCCCCAGCCACAACCCGCCCGGCGACGGCGGCTTCAAGTACAACCCCCCGCACGGCGGCCCGGCGGACTCGGATGCCACCGGCTGGATCGCCAACCGCGCCAACGAGCTGCTGGAGAACGGGCTGCGCGGCGTGAAGCGGATCCCGCTGGCGGACGCCCAGGCCGCAGACACCACCGGCAAGTTCGACTTCCTGAGCAGCTACGTGGACGATCTTCCGTCCGTCCTGAACCTGGACGCCATCCGCAATGCCGAGGTCCGGATCGGTGCCGATCCCATGGGCGGCGCGTCCGTGGACTACTGGGGCGAGATCGGCGAGCGCCACCACCTGGACCTGACCGTGGTGAACCCCACGGTGGACCCGCAGTGGGCCTTCATGACCCTGGACTGGGACGAGAAGATCCGCATGGACTGCTCCTCGCCGTCGGCCATGGCGTCGCTGATCCAGCGGATGTCCGACGCCGCCGCCTCCGGCCAGCCTGCATTCGACGTGGCCACGGGCAACGACGCCGACGCCGACCGCCATGGCATCGTCACCCCGGACGGCGGGCTGATGAACCCCAACCACTACCTGGCCGTCGCCATCGACTACCTCTACCGCAACCGCAGCGGCTGGAACCCCGCCTCGGTGATCGGCAAGACGCTGGTGTCCTCCTCCATCATCGACCGCGTGGCCGAGAGCCTGGGCCGCAAGCTCGTTGAGGTGCCCGTTGGCTTCAAGTGGTTCGTTCCCGGCCTGCTCTCGGGTGAAGGGGCGTTCGGTGGCGAGGAATCCGCCGGTGCCTCCTTCAACAAGCTGGACGGCAGCGTCTGGACCACGGACAAGGACGGCATCCTGCTGGCACTGCTGGCCTCGGAGATCACCGCGGTCACCGGCAGCTCCCCGTCCCAGCTGTACAAGGGGCTGACGGACCAGTTCGGCGCCCCCGTCTACGCCCGGATCGACGCCGCCGCCACCCGCGAGCAGAAGGCTGCACTCGGCAAGCTGTCGCCGTCGGACGTTACCGCCACGGAACTGGCGGGCGAGACGATCACCGCCAAGCTCACCGAGGCGCCAGGGAACGGCGCGCCCATCGGCGGCCTGAAGGTGGTCACCGAAAACGCCTGGTTCGCGGCGCGCCCGTCCGGCACGGAGGACGTGTACAAGATCTACGCCGAGTCCTTCAAGGGCGAGGAACACCTGAAGCAGGTGCAGGCGGAGGCCAAGGCGCTGGTGGACAGCGTCATCGCCTAGTACTGCGAAGGTTCCTGGCTCCACAACCGGAGGATGCGCCTGATGGCGTGGTCGCCGCCGGGCGCCATGTCCACCAAAGCCACGCGGTCAAGCACGACGGCGTCGCCCCGGTGGAGGCGCTTGGCGTCCGGGCCTGGGGTGGCCTGGTGGGAGACGTGCGGCCGGTAGCCGGACAACGTGTGGCGCGGCGTGAGGATCCTGCCGCCCGCGTCCACCACCACCTGCACCAGCCGCTCATGCAGCTCCTGCAGGGCGGGGTGCGGCTCCACCAGGTTGACGGGGACGGACCCGTTGCGGCCAAAGGCGGCGTCCTCCCCCACGGTCAGCTCCGCGCCAAGCGCTGCGTTGGCCGGCCCATCTGCAAGCGCGGCGATGCTTTGGGCGGCGTCGGCACCGTCCGTGGCGGCGGCGTCGAACCTCACCAGGGTGACGTGCAGCGGCCACTCCGTCCGCAGAAAAACCTGGCCGTCCGCCACCGGTTCCACGAAGGCCACAAAAATGAGGTTCCGCATCGGCATACGCCCAGTCTCCCACCGGCCGACCTCCACGCCTCTGAACGCCCCATCACATCCCGCCCAAAAAACCCAAACGCCCCATCACCAGGTGATGGGGCGTTTGGAGAAAAGACGCAGGAAGTGATGGGGCGTCAGACGGTGCGGACAGCCTCGTCGTAGGAGAATTTGGGCTTTGCCTCGCCCCAGGCGTCCTCGCCCGGCTGGCCGATGTTGACCACCAGGAAGCTCTTCTGGTCGCCGGCCGGGAAGAAGGCGGCGTCGATGGCGTTGAAGTCAGCGCCGGTCATGGGGCCGGCGGCGAAACCGAGCGAACGGACGGCCAGGATGAAGTAGCCGGCCTGCAGGTGGGCATTGTTGTTGCCCGTGGCTGCGGCGAGCTGCGGGTCGGCGTCGTACATGGCCTTGGGGGCGTTGTAGCCGGGGAGGAAGTCGTCCCACTTGCCGGCCCAGTCGGTGTCGTAGCTGAGGATGGCCACCAGCGGGGCGGAAGCCGTCTTGGCCTGGTTGCCGCGGGACAGGGCATCCACCAGGGTGGCGCGGGCCTCGGGCGAGCGGACATAGGTGACGCGCAGCGGCTGGGAGTTGAACGCGGTGGGGCCGAACTTGGTGAGCTCGTAGATGGCCTGGGCCTGCTCCTCGGTCACCTCGCCGGTGAAGGAGTTGGCGGTGCGGGCCTGGGCGAAGATGGCGTCCACGGCTGCCGAATCGATAACCGCTTCTTCGTGGGCAATGGTCATTGGCTTACCTTTCGCTGCGCCGCCCGCCTGCCGGGGTGGCCTCTGATGCTTTCCATAGTTGCAACTTCAACTGCTTTCCTCCTCTTCCCGTGACGCCGGGTGACCTTGGCCACAGCGGGCCCGCACAAACACTTGGCGGTATTCTGGAGCGAGTTGATCTTCGCCCCCTCGCGGCACCCCCTGAAAGGCTTTCCTTCCCATGAGCATGCTCGGAATCAAATGGAAGCTGCACGGCACCGGCAAAACCATCAAGCCCGGCCAGGTGGTGGCCCCGGATGAGCGGCTGGCGTGGCCCCTGACCATCGGCGTGGGCATGCAGCACGTGGTGGCCATGTTCGGCGCCACCTTCCTGGTTCCCATCATCACCGGGATGCCGCCCGCCACCACGCTGTTCTTTTCGGGGATCGGCACGCTGCTGTTCCTGGTGGTCACCAAGGGCCGGGTGCCCAGCTACCTGGGTTCAAGCTTTGCCTTCATTGCACCCATCACCGCCTCGCAGGCGCAGTTCGGCATCCCCGGCGCCCTGGGCGGCGTGGTGCTTGCCGGCGTCACCCTGGCCCTGGTGGGGGCCGTGGTGCAGAAGTTCGGCGCCGGCTGGATCAACCGGTTGATGCCGCCCATCGTCACGGGTGCCATCGTGGCACTGATCGGCCTGAACCTTGCCCCCGCCGCCAAGCAGAACTTCGACGCCGCCCCGATTACGGCCCTCATCACACTGGTTACCATCATCCTGGTCAGCGTCCTGTTCCGCGGAATCCTGGGCCGGCTCAGCATCCTGGTTGGCGTTGTGGTGGGCTACCTGGTGGCCATGCTCCGCGGCGAGGTGAAGTACGACAAGATGGACGCCGCAGCCTGGGTTGGGCTGCCGCATTTCCAGACCCCCGAGTTCCACATCGGCGTTTTGGGCCTGTTCGTCCCGGTGGTCCTGGTGCTGGTGGCAGAGAACATCGGCCACGTGAAGTCCGTTGCCGCCATGACAGGACAGAACCTCGACGGCGTCTCCGGACGCGCGCTGATGGCAGATGGTGCTGCCACCGTGCTGGCCGGCCTGGGCGGCGGATCGGGCACCACCACGTACGCGGAGAACATCGGCGTCATGGCGGCCACCAAGGTGTATTCGACGGCGGCCTACTGGGTGGCGGGCATGTTCGCCATCCTGCTCAGCTTCTCGCCGAAGTTCGGCGAACTGATCGCCACCGTCCCGGCAGGCGTGCTGGGCGGCGCCGCCACGATGCTGTACGGCATGATCGGCATCCTGGGCGTGAAGATCTGGGTCCAGAACAAGGTGAACTTCTCCAACCCGGTCAACCTGACCACTGCCGCAGTGGCCCTGATCATCGGCATCGCGGACTACACCTGGACCATTGGCGACCTGAAGTTCACCGGCATCGCCCTGGGTTCTGCTGCCGCCCTGGTGATCTACCACGGCATGAAGGCCGTCGCGAAGGCGCGCGGAACGGTGGCCGAACCCGAAACCGAGCAGGGCGTACTGCCTCCGGCAGCGAAGGCCGCGATGAAGGCCGCGGCCAAGCGCTCCCCCAGGAAGCGCTAAGCCACCCTGCCGGTTTCCACCCCGGGGTCCACTCCAGGCTGTCCGTCATAACCCGGTCCGGAGGTCCTGGCCGCGGGATGTCCGGGCGGGAAGGGACCGGGACGGCCAAGGCCAAACACCGGGACCGGCTGCGGCCGCTTGGCCGCCAACCCGCTGACCTGGTGGGGCCGCATCCGCTTCAGCACCCACGGCACAAAGTACTGCTTGGCCCAGACCAGGTCTTCGGCCCGGGCCTGCGTCCAGCCGTGCGCGGGAAGCGGCCGCGGCTGCAGCGGCCTGAGCGTATGCGGTACGCCCAAGGCGTTGAGGGTGGCCACCGCTACCGAATGGTGGCCCAGCGGGGACAGGTGCAGCCGGTCCGGGTCCCACATCAGAGCATGCTGCAGCTCCGGCAGGCACCAAAGGTCAACCATGATGGCGTGGTGCCGGGCCCCGATCCTGTGGAGGTGTTCGTTGTAGACCGCCACGCGGCCGCGGATCTTGCCGAAGACCGGCGTGTTCCCCCAATCGGGACCTGCATACAGCAGGATGGTGGCGCCCGTGTCAGCCAGGATACCCACGGCCTCGTCGATCTTTTCCGCCAGCTTGTCCGGGTCGCCGTGGCGGAACACGATGTCGTTGCCACCGCCGGACATGGCAATCAGGTCGGGCTTCAACGCCAGGGCCGGTGCCAGCTGCCCGTCGAGGATTTGCCGCAGCAGCATGCCGCGGATGGCCAGATTGGCATAGGCGAAGTCCGGCTGGCTGTCCGCCAGTTCCTCCGCCACGCGGTCAGCCCAGCCCCGGAGGCCGCCCAGGCTGTGCGGCTCGGGATCGCCGATCCCTTCGGTGTAAGAGTCCCCCAGGGCGACGAACCGGTGCCAGGGGTGCCTGCCCGGTCCTTCCGTGATGGAGCGCAGTTCCTGTTTCCCGATAGTCATGCCGTCCTCCCTTCCGCAGCAGGCGGGGGTTCCGTCCCCGCCGCAGCGTCCTTGCGGGCCGACCTTCCGGTTGGAAAGTCCCGCCCCGCCGGCGACGGCCGCGGGAGCTCCGCCACGCCGTCGTACGTTTCCTGCCGCAGCCCCGACGGCTGCCCAACCCCGAGGTCCATCCCTGCGGGGGCCACAACGTTCAATGCCACGTCCCGGAGATCCAGCTCGTGGTGCAGCGCCTGCGTCTGCAGGAACCGCAGCGCACCCTCCCGGGTGAGTCCGTATTCGTTCATCAGGCTGCGCACGGCGAGGTCCACCAGGACCAGGGAGCTTTGGACGACGGCGAGACCCGCCGTCGTTTCCGCGCGTTCGGCCACCCGGACCACAACATGCATGGCCCGCGCCACCTCACGGGCATAGCTTTGGCTGCGCACCAGGTCATCGCTGGTGAAGGCGTGCGGGAAAGGCGCGTAAAGATTGATGGCGGCACTGGTCCCGCCTTCGGTGAGGATGGGGACGGAGAGCAGGGACTGCACCCCATGGGCCGCGGCAGCGCTGGAATACCCCGGCCAGCGGCGGTCCCGGCTCAGGTCCGACACCAGGACGAATTCTGCGGTGCGCATGGCTTCCATGACCGGCCCGTCAGCGAACGAGCATTGCTCCCGGTCCGCTTCGCGTGCCTGCTCCGTACTGGCTGCGATGGTCCGCGCCGTGCCCAGGCGGAAGAGGGTGGCCGCCCAGCTGATGCTGCGGCGCTCACCTTTGATACCCGCCATGAAGTCGCGGGTGACGTCCCGGAGGTAGTCTTCAACGTCCTTGCTGTCGAAAACCGGCTCCGGGGTAACTGGAAGCGGTCCCCAGCCAACCTGCCCCGTGGGTTCAGCGGCCATGCTCCAGCCCTGCTATCAGCGCACCGGGCCCACTGCAAAACCTTGCTCTAAGAATACGACCGCTGGCCGCCATAGTGGGCAAAGTTGGCGAAACAAGGGGGTTTCGTCTGGTTGGGGACGGACGGCACGCCGGCGTCCCCTCCACCGGCTCCGCTGAGCAGTAGCATCGGGAGAGGGAACGCCGAATACTCCCTGTTGCCCTGGGTACGTTTCCTTGGGCAAGGGGTCTTGGAGCATCCATGCCAGCACGGAAACGAGCAATGGAAAGAGGAGCTTATGCCTGAGCCGGGCACCAGCGGGAACACTTCGGAAGCGGATGCAGCCGCCCCCATCGGGGAAGTGGAAGCGGGCGCTGCGGAGCCGTCAACGGAACTGGACGTCAATTTCGACGAGCAGTTCTTCGCGGCCAGGCCAAAGGCGCTGCGGCCCATCGCGCGCCGGCGCCAGTTCGTCGGCAGCAGGCCGTCCTTTGAGTTCGACGGGCGGAACGCGGCGTACGTGGACTGGCTCCGCAACCAGGCGATGCTCGGGGACGCGAACACGCTGGCCCGGCAGCTGTCCGGCCAGGCCAGCATGTGGCAGAACTCGTACGCCCATCCCAACCCGCGGGCCGCCGTCGAACGCGCCTCCGTGTGGTTCACCGCCTACCCGCTGTCCTTCATCACCCCGTCCGGCCAGTCATTCCTTTCGGCGCTGGGCGATCCGGCCATGTGGAAGGCGTTCCGCGAAATCGGTATCCGCGGAATCCACACCGGGCCCGTGAAGCTCGCCGGCGGCATCAGCGGCTGGTCCCACACGCCCAGCGTGGACGGGCACTTCGACCGCATCAGCATGGCGATCGACCCTGTTTTCGGCACCGAGGATGAGTTCCGGCGGATGTGCGAGGTGGCCGCCGAGCACGACGGCACCGTCATCGACGACATCGTCCCGGGCCACACCGGCAAGGGCGCGGACTTCCGCCTGGCCGAAATGAACTTCCGGGACTACCCCGGCATCTACCACATGATCGATATTCCGGAGGAGGACTGGAACCTGCTCCCGGACGTCCCGGAGGGGGCGGACTCGGTCAACCTCAGCCCCGACTCCGAGCAGGCGCTGCAGAAGGCCGGCTACATCATCGGCAGGCTGCAGCGGGTCATCTTCTACGAACCCGGGGTGAAGGAAACCAACTGGAGCGCCACGCGGCCCATCGTGGATACCACCGGCAAGACCCGCCGCTGGGTCTACCTGCACTACTTCAAGGCCGGCCAGCCCTCCATCAACTGGCTGGACCCCACCTTCGCCGGAATGCGCCTGGTGGTGGGCGATGCCCTGCATTCGCTGGTGGACCTGGGCACGGGGGCGCTGCGCCTGGACGCCAACGGCTTCCTGGGCGTGGAGAAGAGCGCCGAAGAACAACCCGGCTGGTCCGAGGGGCACCCACTGTCCGAGGCAGCCAACCAGCTCATCGGCTCCATGATCCGGAAGGTGGGCGGGTTCTCCTTCCAGGAACTGAACCTGACCATCGACGACATCAAGGCAACCTCCGATGCCGGCCCCGACCTGTCCTACGACTTCATCACCCGGCCTGCGTACCACTACTCCCTGGTCACGGCCGACACCGAGTTCCTGCGGCTGACCCTCCGGCTATCGCTGGAAATCGGCGTGGACCAGGCGTCGCTGGTGCATGCCCTGCAGAACCATGACGAACTCACCTACGAGCTCCTGCACTTCGCCGCCGGGCACCGGGACGAGATGTTCGAGCTCAACGGCGAGGAACTCACCGGGGCGCAGCTGGCCGAACAGGTCCAGCAGACCCTGCGGGAACGGCTCACCGGCGAAAACGGGCCCTACAACGCCGTCTTCACCACCAACGGCATTGCCTGCACCTCGGTAAGCTTCATCATGGCCGCGCTGGGCATCAAGGACCCGTCCACCACCACCCCGGAGCAGGAAGCCCAGATCCGGGACGTCCACCTGCTCCTGGCCATGTACAACGCCCTGCAGCCGGGCGTCTTTGCCCTTTCCGGCTGGGACCTCACGGGCATCCTGGCCCTGGACCGGAGCAGCGTCCGCGAGCTCACCTCGCAGGGCGATACACGCTGGATCAACCGCGGCGCCCACGACCTCATGGGAACCAGTCCGGACGCCACCACCTCGTCCGCCGGGATGCCCCGGGCCCGCAGCCTGTACGGGCCGCTGCCCGAACAGCTCAAGGACCCCGACTCGTTCGCGCGCCGGCTGCAGCGGATCCTCGCCGTGCGGGAAGAGAACGGGATCGCCACCGGCACCCTGCTCGACGTCCCGGACGTTTCCAACCGCAGCGCACTGGTGCTGGTCAACCGGCTGAAGGACGGCAGCCTGCAGGTCACGGCGCTCAACTTCTCCGGGCAGGACATCGCCGGCAGCATCCAGTCCAACGAGCTGCCGTCCGGCGCCAACGTCAAGGATCTGTTCAGCGGCGAGACGGTGGGGCAGGTGGATGACCTGCACAGCTTCTTCCTGGAGCTGCCCGCGTACGGCGGCACGGCACTGATCCTGGCCGAAGCGCCCGAGCCGGAGGCGGAGGCGTAGAGCCCACGCCGGGTAGGCCGGGGATTCCCGGCTTTACCCGGCGATGGCGCCTGCCAGCGTGGCTTCGATGACGGCCGGCGAGAGGACGTACTGGGTGACCAGTTTGCTTGCGCCAAGGACCGCCGCCTGGCTCCCGGCGCGGGAGCCGTTGATGCGCAGGTGCGAGGTGGCCAGCGGCGGGGAGCGCCGGTACACCACCTCGCGGATGCCGGCCACCAGGTGCTCGCCCGTCTCGCCAACGCTGCCGCCCACCACAATCACGGACGGATTGAGCAGGTTCACCACGGTGGCCAGAACCTCGCCGATGTCCCGGCCGGCCTGGCGCAGCGCCTGGATGGCCTGCAGGTTGCCGTCGGCGGCGAGCCGGAGCACGTCCGAGCCCTTTGCCACGTCCAGTCCCTGGTCCCGGAGGGAGCGCACGACGGCGGGACCGGACGCCAGCGCCTCCAGGCACCCATAGTTTCCACAGGCACACAGGACATCCGCGCCGCGGGCCACCTGGACGTGGCCCAGGTCGCCTGCCGTGCCGTTGGCACCACGCTGCAGTTCCCCGTTGCTGATGATGCCGGAGCCGATGCCGGTGGCCACCTTCACGAAGAAGAAGTTGTTGTGTTCGGGCCAGTGCGCGGACTGCTCCCCCAGCGCCATGATGTTCACGTCATTGTCCACCAGCACGTGGACGGGCAGGGACCGCTGGACGTAGCTGACCACGTCGAACCCGTCCCAGCCCGGCATGATGGGCGGCTTGACGGGCTTGCCGGTGTCATGTTCCACGGGCCCGGGCAGCCCGATGCCGATCCCGGCCAGTTCCGCAACGGTCCGTCCGGTGGACGCCAGCAGTTCCTTGCCCTGCGCCACCACCTGGTCCAGCACGGCTTCCGGCCCGTCGGCCACCTGCTGCGCCAGCCGGTGTTCGGCCAGGATGTTTCCGCCGAGATCCGTCACCGCAACGATGACGTGCGTGGCGCCCACGTCCACGGCCAGCACCAGGCGGGCTGACGGGTTGAAGGCAAAGCGCGACGGCGGCCTGCCGCCGCTGGAGAGCGCCTCACCCGCGGGACCCACCAGGCCGGACAGCATCAGCGCATCGATCCGCGAGGCGACGGTTGAGCGGGCCAGACCCGTGCTCAGCGCAAGCTCGGCGCGGGTGCGGGCCCGGCCGTCACGAAGCAGCTGGAAGAGGTCCCCGGCGCGCGACAGGCTGCCGACATCGGACTCTTTTCCGGCCTGCTTACCTGTCACTGAAGTCATGTCTAAGTCATAACACTCTTACTTTCTGCTGTCACCAATCAGAAGAATGACGCGCAACAAACAACTTTTGCTTGACGTGCGTCAAAAGTAGTTCTACGTTGTGACTCAAGGCACATTCGCGGATCCGATGGTGAACATCAGCCGCACTGATTCCGGCACCGTAATCCGCTTACACCCCCAGAGTCCGCTTACAAAGAGGTAACTGACCTTGTCCCAGCAAGCAGCGTCCCAGCACGCAGCGCCGGCAGACCGGCCGCTCCTCGGCGTCGGCATCCTCGGCGCGGGGCCCGTCACGCAGGCCATCCACCTCCCGGCACTGGCCCGCCTCCAGAACATCCTGGAAGTACGGCACATCATGGATGTGGATGCCGCCGTGGCCTCGTCGGTGGCGGCCCGCGTTGGCGCCACGGCCGGCACCAGCATGGCTGCCCTGCTGGACGATCCCGCCGTGGACGTCGTGGCAATCTGCAGCCCCCACCAGTTCCACGCCGACCAGGTCATCGCCGCCTGCAGGGCCGGCAAGAAGGCCGTCCTCTGCGAAAAGCCTTTCGCCATGAACGCCGAGGAAGCCGCCCGCATCTCGGCCGTCAGCGCCGAAACCGGGGTGCCAATCGTCGTCGGGGCCATGCACACCTTCGACCCCGGCTGGCTCGCGGCCGAACAGAACTGGGGCGACCTTCCCGGGCAGGTCCACACCATCCGTTCCTCCATCGTCCTGCCGCCCAATGCCCGGTTCGAGGACTTCGCCACCGAGATCGTCACGCGGCCGGCCGCAGGCCGGCCCGACTACTCGGACCCGGACGTCATCAAGAGCGCACTCCGGGGCGGGATCATGGGCCTGGCCATCCACGACCTGCCGCTGGTCCGCCGGTTCACCCCGGACTTCACGGACCTCGAAGTCCTCCAGGTGTTCCACGTCCGCCCGTTCGGCTATGCCGTTTCGCTGCGCACCCCAACCCGCGTCATCGAACTGCGTGCCGTTATGAACGGCACCTGGAAGCCCGAGTGGACCTTCGAGGCCATCGGGGACGATGCGGCCCTTCACATCGACTTCACACCGTCGTATGTCCAGGCCGGCTCCGCAGTGGCCACCCTCACCCGCGGCAACGGCAGCGATACCCGCACGTTCGGCCCGTACGGCCACAACGGTTATGAGGGCGAATGGCGTGAACTTGCCGGGCTTGCCCGGGGAACCCGCCAGGCACCCGCCGCACAAACCCTGATCGACGACCTCACCTTTGCCCTCGCCATCGCCGACGCCACGGCAGCAAGCGCCGGGGCGGGGCATGCCGGTGCCGCGGGAAAAGCAGGAGTTACGCCATGAGCGGCCAGTACACGGTCTCGGCATCACCCGCCGCGCGGGAAGAGGGCGCGGTTACCCAAACGGTGGCCTCACTGCCTGCAACCTTCGGCCCGGCTCCGGAGAGCCGGCAGGGCACCGCCGACGTCCTGGTGGTCGCAGGCGGACCCGGCTGGACCACCGAAGCCCTTCACGCCGTTGCCGCCGGCGCCCGCGGCGTTGTGGTGGCCAACCCGGCACCCGAGGACACCACGGAACTGGCCGCCGCCGTTGACGCCGCAGGAACCGCCGTCGTCCTGGACCTCCGCTGGGCCTCCAACCCCGCCCTGGTGGCGGAAGGCAGCACCCCGGACGCCCGCGACGCAGTGCGCAGTGCCCTGGGCAGCGCGTCCCTGCTGGACAGCGTTGCGACGGCGGCCCCCGGCACCGACCCGCAGCGGCTCCTGGGCGAACACCTCGCCGCGCTGCTGGCCGTCAGCGGACCGCTCGACGGCGTAAGCCTCCTCCGCAGCGACGCCACGGGATACACGGTGGCCGGCAGGCTGGCCAACGGCGCGCCCTTCACCGCCCAGGGCGTGCTGACCGCTGCCCGCCCGGCCGCCGTCGACATCCGCCTCTACACCGCCGACGGCGGGGTGTCCGTCCAGGTCCCGGATCCGGACGCCGCCTGGCCGGCCGAAGTCCGGGTCACCGGAGCCCATGGCGAACTCTTGCTTCCCACGCTTTACGAATCCGCCCACCGGTCAGCGTGGCGGCGCCTGAAGGACCATCTTGGCGCCGGCACCCGGCCGGACGATCTGGCCGGGTTCGCCCGGCTGACCGACCTCTACGCAACCCTCGCTGCCACGTAACCAGACCCACCGATACGCAACCTGAACAGCAGTCCAGTCCCACCTCCACTCTCGACGATGAGCAGGACCGCACCAACGGCGCACTGCGCCGGCCGGTCCCGAAAGGACACATCATGAACGCAACTTCCGAACAGCGCCGCCCCTTCTCCCGGCGCGGTTTCCTGGGCCTGACGGCTGCCGCCGCCGCAGCACCCCTCCTCGCCGCCTGCGGCGGCGGCTCGGCATCGCAGGGCGGCGGAGGCGGCGCGGGCGGAACGGTCAAGTTCTGGGACATGCCGTGGGCAACGCCCGCCTACAACGACGCCGCCAAGGGCATCGCGGAAGGTTTCTCCGGAGCCAACGGCGCCAAGGCCTCGTACCAGATCATCCAGTGGAACAACTTCTACCAGACCTTCTCCTCCGCGATCGCCTCGAAGACGGGCCCGGCTGTCTCCACCGGCGGCGGCTTCCAAGCCTTCCAGTTCGAGCAGCAGGGCCAGATCGCGTACGCGGACAAGGTGATCGAGAAGCTGAAGGCCAATGGCCAGTTCAACGACTTCCTGCCCGGCGTGCTGGACCCCTTCAAGTCGGACAAGGGCTACGTGGCGGTCCCGTGGCAGCTGGACATGCGCGTCTTCTGGTACCGCAAGTCGCTGTTCGAGAAGGCAAACGTTGCCCTCCCCACGGACTGGCCGTCCCTGCTGGAAGCAGGCAAGGCCCTGAAGAAGGTGGGCGCATTCGGCTTCACCACCGGCGCAGGCGCGGGCAACAACTACGCCAACCACTCCATGATCATGATGATGGTCAACAACGGCGGCGGTGTCTGGAACAAGGACGGCGAGCTGGACCTGATGAACGACCGCAACGTGGAGGCCATGGAGTTCGTCCTGGAACTCGTGTCCAACGGCATCGTCGACCCCGCCGCGGTCAGCTACACCACGGACAACATGTCCGCCCAATGGAAGGACGGCAAGGCAGGCTACGGCCTGTTCCAGGTCAACGTTCCGCAGCGTGTGGGCGATACCTCGGGCGACCTGCTGGTGGCTGACCCCATCAAGGGTCCGCACGGCGACAAGGCAACGATCGTCTTCCCGAACAACATCATGATGTACACCAACACCCCGTCGCAGGAAGCCTCGGAGGAGTTCCTGGTGTACTACCTGGGCCAGCTCAAGCAGCTGTGGCAGAAGAAGCTGATGTCCGCCCTGCCGGTCTTCAAGTCGATCACGGAGATCCCCGAGTTCGCCAACGACCCCAACAACGTCAAGATCGTCAAGGACTGGCAGCCCATTGCCAAGACCTTCGCCGCCCAAGGCAGCCGGCTCAATGCGAACCTGGCGGCCCTCGACGGCGGCCAGGCACTGAACCAGTTCAGCCAGACCATCATCACCGGCAAGGCCGACGCCAAGACTGCCCTGCAGACTTTCCAGTCCGGCCTCGAGTCGGTCCTGAAGAAGTAGGACCGAGCGCCCATGTCCAGCACTACCACCCAGTCCGGCCTGTCACGGGCCCGCCGGGGACTCGCCCCCGGCGGGTCTGGGTCCGCCCCCGGTAAACGCAGGAGCAAGCTCTCCGCGCAGGCCACCAAGACGTTCTTCTGGCTCCTGCTTCCCTCCGTGGTCCTGCTTGTCCTGATCCACGGCTACCCGCTGATCTACGCCGCCGTCCAGGCCACGCATGACGGGGACCTGCTCCAGACCGGCAACTTCGTGGGCGCGCAGAACTTCGCCACCGTCCTCAGTTCGCCGGCGTTCTGGAAGGCCGCCCAGTTCACGCTCTGGTTCACCATTGTGGGCGTCTTCGGATCCTGGCTTGTAGGCCTGGGCCTCGCCCTGCTCCTGCGTACCAGGATTCCGGCCGGCAACACCTTCAAGGTCCTGCTCCTGCTGCCCTGGGTGGTGCCCGTCGTGGTGTCCTCCACCGCCTGGAACTGGCTGGTGGCCACCCCGGACAGCCTGGTTCCGTCCCTGTTCCGGAACCTGGGCCTGGGCACACCGCTCTTCCTGGCGGACCCCACCCTGGCCTCGGTCACGGTGATGGTGTTCAAGGTCTGGGTCAGCTTTCCCTTCATGATGATGATGATCTCCGCGGCCCTGGCCTCCGTGGACAGCACCGTCTACGAAGCGGCCAGCATGGACGGGGCCAGCCGCTGGCAGCAGTTCAGCCAGATCACCCTGCCCCTGATTGCCCGCTCCAACTACATCAGCTGGATCCTGATGACCATCTTCTGCGTCAACGACTTCCCCACCATCTACCTGCTCACCGGCGGCGGCCCGGTCAACGCCACCACCTCCCTGGTGGTCCTGGCGTACCGGACCGTGTTCCAGGACTTCGCCACCGGCCCCGGCGTGGCCATCGCCTTCCTCATGACCATGACCCTGGTGGTCATCTCGGTCATCCTGTACCGCCAGATCCGAAAGTCGAGCGTCGAATAATGAGCGCAGTACTCCACGCCCATCCCGAATCCGGCCCCACGCTCGGCGTCGATGCCGGCAAACGCCGCAGGGTCCTCTCCGAGGCGGGGCAGCGCGGCCGCTGGTGGCGGTTCGCCGCGATCCTCATCATCACGGGGATCGTGCTGGTGCCCATCATGGTCACCATCCTCCTGGCCTTCATGCCCGGACCGAACAGCACGGCCACCGGCCTGACCTTTGAAAACCTCGGCAACGTCTTCTCCAAGACCCTGGCCGCCACCTGGCTGAAGAACAGCCTGATCACCACCCTTTCCACGGTGGTGGTGTCCGTGGCGGTGGCCGCACCTGCCGGCTACGTCCTCTCCCGGGGCCGCAGCAAGGCAGTTTCCGGATATTCACTGCTCCTGTTCGTGATGCAGTCGCTGCCCATCATCACGTCCGTGGTGCCGCTGTTCATCCTGTTCGCCGGCATGGGCCTGGTGGACAACCTCCTGGGCCTGACCATCATCTACGTCGGCTCCACCATGACGGTTGCCACCTGGATGATGGCCGCCTACTTCGATTCCATCCCGATCAGCCTGGAGGAGGCGTCCTGGATCGATGGCTGCTCCGTTTTCGGCTCCTTCACCAAGGTGGTCCTGCGGAACTCCCTGCCCGGTGTCCTTTCCACCGCGATCTTCGCCTTCCTCCTGGCCTGGAACGACTACCTGGTGGCCATCGTGTTCCTGCGTTCGAATGAAATCTTCACCCTTGCCATGGGCGTGCAGTCCTTCTTCCAGCAGAATGCAACGGACTGGACCTCGGTCATGGCCCTGGCCGTGGTCATGATGCTCCCGCCCGTCATCGTCTTCGCCACCTTGAACAAGTACTTCAGCGTGGGCGGCATCGGCGGCTCGCTCGCCGGCCGCTGACCCCAACCCCAACGACCTCTACAGAACCGCTAAGGAAACCCATGTCCTACTCACTGCAGCTTTACACGCTCCGCAACGCCATTTCCGAGGATCTTCCGGGGACCATCAGGAAGGTGGCGGAGATCGGCTTCACCCAGGTTGAGCCGTACAACTTCGTGGCCACCGCCAAGGAACTCGGCGCCGCCCTGAAGGAGTACGGCCTCACCGCGCCGTCCGGCCACGCGCCCCTGATGAGCCAGGACCAGGACGAAATCTTCGCGGCGGCCAAGGAACTGGGCATCACCACCGTCATTGATCCTTTCCTTCCCGCCGAGCACTGGCAAAAGGCCGAAGACATCCAGGCCACCGCCGAAAAGCTCAACGCGGCCGCCAAAAAGGGTGCTGAATACGGCATCCGCGTGGGCTACCACAACCACGCCTGGGAACTGGAGTCCACCATCGAGGGCCGCACGGCCCTCGAGTACTTCACATCCCTGCTGGACCCGGAACTGGTCCTGGAGGTGGACACCTACTGGGCAGCCGTGGGCGGCCAGGACCCCGTGGAACTCCTGGCCAGGCTGGGCGACCGGGTGAAGTTCATCCACATCAAGGACGGCCCCCTGAACAAGGACAATAAGGCCCAGCAGCCCGCAGGCCAGGGCAAAGTGCCCGTCATGGAGGTCATCGCCGCAGCAAAGTCGCTGGAGGTGGGCGTGGTGGAGTTCGATGACTACGCCGGCGACATTTTCGATGGCATCGCCCAGAGCCTTGCCTTCCTGAACAGCGACACCGACAGCAACACCGCAGCCGAAGGAGCCAACGCGTGAGTACCCCCGCAAGCAAGCCGGCCCGCACCGGGCCGGTGGGCGTCGGCGTCATCGGCGCCGGCGTGATCAGCAAGCAGTACCTGGACAACCTGACCGCGTTCCCGGACCTCAAGGTCCACGTGATCGCCGACCTCTTCGAGGAAGCCGCCGAGGCCCGGGCCAAGGAGTACGGCGTCCCGGAGTGGGGCGGCGTGGACAAGGCCCTGAACCACCCCGACGTCGAGATCATCGTCAACCTCACCATTCCCGCCGCCCACGTGGAGGTGGCCACCGCCGCCGTCAACGCCGGCAAGCACGTCTGGACGGAAAAGCCGTTCTCCCTGGACCGCGAATCCGGGCTGGGCCTGCTCAAGACCGCCGACGCCGCCGGGATCCGCCTTGGCTGCGCCCCGGACACCTTCCTCGGGGCCGGCATCCAGACGGCCCTGCGCCTGATCCAGCGCGGCGACATCGGCACGCCGCTGACGGCGATGACCACGTTCCAGACCCCCGGCCCGGAATCCTGGCACCCCAACCCCGCGTTCCTCTTCCAGCACGGCGCCGGCCCGCTGTTCGACATGGGCCCGTACTACCTCACCACCCTGGTCCAGGCCTTCGGCTCCATCCGCAAGGTGGCCGCCGTCGGGTCCAAGGCCAAGGATGTGCGCGTGATCGGTTCCGGGCCCAAAGCCGGCGAGGAGTTCACCGTCGAGGTGCCCACCCACGTCTCCGCGATGGCGCAGTTCGAATCCGGCGCCTCCTCGCACAGCGTCTTCTCCTTCGAGTCCCCCCGGACCCGGATGGGATTCGTGGAAATCACCGGGACCGAAGCCACCATCTCGCTGCCGGATCCCAACTACTTCACGGGCGACATCAAGCTCTGGCGCGCCGGCGACGAGGACTGGACCACCGTTCCGGCCACCGGGCCCGCCAACGGCCGCGGCATGGGCGTGCTGGACATGGCACGCTCGCTGCGGGCAGGAACAGCCCACAGGGCCACCGGCGAACTGGCGTACCACGTCCTGGACACCATGGTCTCGATCTCCGAGTCCATCGATGCGGGCACATTCGTGAACGTCGAAAGCTCGGCCCCGGTATCCCCCGCCCTCCCCGAGGACTGGGCACCGGAAACCGCCACCCTCTAAATCCAGCACGTAGTCCAGCCAGCAGGAAGCACGCAGGAACGCATCATGACCACACCCGCACACCCGTCCGAACCTTCGGCCTCCCAACCGGCTCCCCGCCCGCTTGGTGTAGCCGCGATCGGTTACGCCTTCATGGGCAAGGCCCACTCCAACGCGTGGCGGAACGTGGCCAGCTTCTTCGACGTCCCGGCCTTCGAGCAGAAGGTCCTCGTGGGCCGGGACGCCGGCGCCGTCGCCGAGGCGGCGGCCAAGTACGGCTGGGCAGAATCAGCCACCGACTGGCGCTCGGTGATCACCCGGGACGACATCGACATCGTCGACATCTGCGCCCCGGGGTGGATGCACGCCGAGATCGCCATCGCCGCCCTGGAAGCAGGCAAGCATGTCCTGGTGGAAAAACCCCTGGCAAACACCCTCGCGGAGGCCGAGCTCATGACCGCCGCCGCGGCCAAGGCCCGGGCCAAGGGCGTGCAGTCGATGATCGGCTTCAACTACCGGCGCGTCCCGGCACTGGCACTGGCGAAGGAGCTCATCGCCGAAGGCCGCCTGGGCACGGTCCGGCACGTCCGCGCCGCGTACCTGCAGGACTGGCTCGCCGACGCGCAGGCCCCCATGACCTGGCGGCTGCGGAAGGAAACCGCCGGATCCGGCGCGCTGGGGGACATCGCCAGCCACGCCATCGACCAGGTCCTGTTCCTCCTGGGCGACCAGGTCACCGAGGTCAGCGGCCGGCTGAACACCTTCGTGGGCCGCCGCCCCGGCACGGACGGCATCGAGGACGTCACGGTCGACGACGCCGCCTGGGCCACGCTGTCCCTCACCTCCGGGGCGGTCGCCTCAGTCGAGGTCTCCCGGGTGGCCACCGGCAGGAAGAACTCGCTGCAGATCGAGGTGTACGGGGACAAGGGCAGCCTCCTGTTCGACCTGGAAAACCTCAACGAACTCGGCTTCCTGGATGCCACCGTCCCGGTCCGCGAACAGGGCTTCCGCCGGATCCTGGTCAACGAGCCGGAGCACCCGTACCTGGACGCGTGGTGGCCGCAGGGCCATATCATCGGCTGGGAACACACCTTCACGCACCAGGTCCGCGACTTCCTGCTGGCCATCCGGGACGGAAACCAGCCCTCGCCGTCGTTCGAAGAAGGACTGAACGTCCAGTACGTCCTGGACGCTGTGGAGGAATCCGCTGCCAACAAGAGCACCCTCACCGTCGTCCGCCACTAGCACCCCCGTCTTCCAAGGAGCCCTGCATGCCCCGCCCGTTCACCCTGTTCACCGGCCAGTGGGCCGACCTGCCCTTCGAAGAAGTCGCCCGCCTGGCCTCCGGCTGGGGCTACGACGGCCTGGAAATCGCCGTCTCCGGCGACCACCTGGACGCCTGGCGCTGGGACGAACCCGGCTACGTCGAGTCCAAACTCGAAATCCTGGACAAGTACAACCTCAAGGTCTGGGCCATCTCCAACCACCTCAAAGGCCAGGCCGTCTGCGATGACCCCATCGACTTCCGCCACCAGGCCATCGTCGGCTCCAAAGTCTGGGGCGACGGCGACCCCGAAGGCGTCCGCCAACGCGCCGCCGAGGAAATGAAACACACAGCCCGGCTGGCCAAAGCCCTCGGCGTGGACACGGTCGTCGGGTTCACCGGCTCCTCCATCTGGCAATACGTGGCCATGTTCCCTCCCGTCCCGGAAAAAGTCATCGACGCCGGCTACCAGGACTTCGCCGACCGCTGGAACCCCATCCTGGACGTCTTCGACGAATGCGGCGTCCGCTTCGCCCACGAAGTCCACCCCTCCGAGATCGCCTACGACTACTGGACCACCGTCCGCACCCTCGAAGCGATCGGGCACCGGGCAGCGTTCGGCCTGAACTGGGATCCCTCGCACATGATGTGGCAGGGCATCGATCCCGTCTCCTTCATCTGGGACTTCAAGGACCGGATCTACCATGTGGACTGCAAGGACACCAAGATCCGCCAGACCGGCCGCAACACCGTCCTGGGCTCCCACCTGCCCTGGGGCGACCCCCGCCGCGGCTGGGACTTCGTCTCCGCCGGACGCGGTGACGTCCCCTGGGAAGCCTCCTTCCGCGCCCTCGCCGCCATCGGCTACACCGGGCCCATCAGCATCGAATGGGAGGACGCCGGCATGGACCGCCTGCACGGCGCCCCCGAAGCACTCACGGCCCTGAAAAAGTACGACTTCCCCGCCTCCCAAACCAGCTTCGACGCCGCCTTCAGCAGCAAGGACTAGGACGAACTGACGTGGTCCGCACCCTTCAACCAGGCCAGCGCTGCGAGGTGTGGACCGCGTCGGTCACCGGCGAATCCTCGCTGGTCTTCCGCACCGGGGACATGCTGC
This sequence comes from Arthrobacter sp. NicSoilB11, assembly GCF_019977375.1. NCBI lineage: Bacteria > Bacillati > Actinomycetota > Actinomycetes > Micrococcales > Micrococcaceae > Arthrobacter > Arthrobacter sp. NicSoilB11. Next base: position 191,337 of record NZ_AP024657.1, on the reverse strand, counting down.
TCGAGGCGCCCAACTGGACCCTCGACGGCCGGGCGCTGATCCTTAACGGAAACGGGGAACTGTGGCGGCTCAACCTGGCGGCCGGTTCGCTGGAGCCCCTCCCGCTGACCGGCGCCCCGGACCTCAACAATGACCACGTCCTGGACCCTGACGGCAGCAGCATCTTCCTCTCGGGCGAGGACGGCCACATCTACCGCGCACCACTGGCAGGCGGGCGGGCCACCAGGATCACGGACGACGACGGATCCTTCCACTTCCTCCACGGCGTCAGTCCGGATGGGCGCAGGCTGGCGTACGTGGACATTGCGGCGGGAGACTTCACGCGGCCCGGCCGGCTGCGCACCATCCCCGCTGGCGGAGGCCCGCCCTGGGACGTGGAGGTGGGCGGGGGACACTGCGACGGGCCCGAGTATTCACCCGATGGCGACTGGCTGTACCTCAACACGGAGTCGTTCACCACGGCACCCGGCCATGCCCAGCTTGCCCGGGTCCGCCCGGACGGCAGCCAGTTCGAGCGGCTCGTCAGCAGTGACACCGTCGACTGGTTCCCGCACCTGTCCCCCGACGGGCGCCTGGCCAGCTATGTGCGCTTTCCCGCTGGAACCCGGGGCCACCCCGCAGACCTGCCGGTCGACGTCGTCCTTGTCTCCACCGGCGACTGGACCGCGCCGCTGCACACCTGGCCGCTGTTCGGCGGCCAGGGCACGCTCAACGTCAACAGCTGGGCGCCGGATTCGAAGCGGTTCGCGTATGTGGCCTACCCGCTGGACGCCGCGCAGGGCCACTAGGGCCTGGTCACACAGCGTCCTCGTTCAGGACCACGTCGTACGCCTCTACCCGCCGGTCCGTCACGGTCGTGGGCGATTCAAGGTGGACCGCGCCGGACGGCAGGATCCCGGCCCCGCCGTACCGTTCCATCACCTGCCACTGCGCCACCACGTCCTCCCCGGCGTGGTCTGCAGGGAGCGTGCTCCAGAAACGGAACCCGCCGGCGTCGTCCAGCGCCTCCCTGCGGTAGAGCACACAGCCGCCCAGCCAGGCCACGTGGTAGGGCACCCACTCGCCGGGCTGCAGCGACAGTTCCGCGCAGACGTGGCTGAGGTTGGCGGCGCTGTGCAGCGGCCAGCGTTCAAAACCCGGGGCACCCGGACGGATGCGCTCCGGAGCCACCGGTCCGTCCCAGGCCTGGAAGGAGGCCGTCTGTTCCGGCCTGCGGTCGTCCAGGAAGGACAGGCCCTGCGGTGCCATCCCGACGAAACCGCACTGGAGCTGGTCCAGTGCCTTGCTCAGCCGTTCCACGGCACCGGGCTCCAGCCAGACGTCGTCGTCCAGGAAGAGGCACTGATCCGCGGTGGACTGGTCCAGCAGGAACTGGCGGTGTTCGGCCAGTCCGCGCCGCGGAAGGTGCCGCAGCAGCGTGACGGGCCGGCCCTGCGCCTGCAGCACCCGCACCATGGCGGCGGCAGCGGGATGGTCCCAGGCCGGCTGTCCGGCTGACTGGTCGCTGATGACGACGGCGAACGCGGGCTCGGACTGTGCGGCCAGTCCCGCGAGGGTGACGGCGAGTTCGGCAGGCCGGTTGCAGGTGGGCACCAGGACGTCCACCGCCACCTTGTCCGGCCGGTCCTGCGGCCGCGCCCACTGTTCGGAAGATCTCCTGCCCACACTCCACCTTCCTGGCGTTGACGTTGGTGCCGGCGGCAGCGCAGGCTGCTTGCTGCTGCCTGCCGGCGGGATGGGGTTCCGCGTGTTCCGTACCCCGAGGGACGGGATGTATTCGCCTTGGCGAAACCGCAAAGGCCCCGCTTCCACTGCCCGGGGGCAGCGGAAACGGGGGCCTTTGGTCAGGAGGCTTTATCCGGCGTCGAAGCTCTCGTCGTCGTCATTGGGCGACTCTTCCTTCGGAAGGTCGTTTCCGCTGCCGTCCGGAAGGCCCGTCGCTTCCTGGCCCGACTCCGAGGACACCGGCGCCGACCCCTGGGAATCGTCATTGGACTCGTCGATCTCGGCCGCGCTGGACGGAAGATCCATGTCGTGCGGGACGGGAGCCTGGCCCGCGCCCGACTGCGGTTCGTTCGTGTCCGCGCCGGCCGTGGACGCGCCGCCGGACTGCTGGCCGCCCTGCGTGCCTGCCGCCTCCTGCTCGGCCGTGGGGGTGCCGTAGCCGCCCGGAGCCGTCTCGGGTTCAGCCTGCTGGTTTTCCTGCGTCATGCTTCCTCCTGTTGTTCGTTGCCGATATTGCTGGTCTGGTGATGCCGGCCCGGATGCCCCAGCGGGTGGGACGCCCATTAAAGCCCCTTGCCGCCCGTGACCGGGAGGACTGCACCGGAAATGTAGGACCCGTCCTCGGATGCGAGCAGCACGTACGCCGCGGCAAGCTCGGCCGGCTGCCCCGCGCGCCCCAGCGGCGTGTCCTGCCCGAAGGAGGGGAGCTTGTCCGGCCATTCGGTGGCCGGGATCAGCGGTGTCCAGATGGGGCCCGGGGCCACGGCATTGACGCGGATCCCCTTGGGACCCAGTTCCTGGGCCAGGGCCTTGGTGAACGCCACCTGCGCCGCTTTGGTCATGGCGTAGTCGATGAGCCCGGGTGACGGGTTGAAGGCCTGGATGGAGGCCGTGGTGATGATCGAGGCACCCGCCTTCAGGTGCGGCACGGCCGCCCGCGCGGACCACAGCAGCGAGTAGAGGTTGGTGCGGAAGACCCTGTCGAACTCCTCGGTGGGGAGCGTCTCGAGGCTCTCGCGGTTCTTCTGGTACGCGGCGTTCAGGACCAGGATGTCGAGGCGGCCGAATCCGGAGACCGTCTCCTCCACGATGCGGGTGCTGAACTCCTCCTCACGTCCGTCACCGGGAAGCAGGAGCGCGCGGCGGCCGGTTTTCCGGATCCATTCCGCCGTATCCTGCGCGTCGTCTTCCTCCTCAGGCAGGTACGAGATCGCGACGTCGGCCCCTTCCCGGGCGAAGGCGATGGCGGCAGCCTTGCCGATGCCCGAGTCCCCGCCCGTGATGAGGGCTGCCTTGCCGTCGAGCTTGCCGTGCCCCTCGTAGCTGCGCTCCCCGTGGTCTGGTTTGGGGTCCATGGGGCCGGTCAGCCCGGGCTGCTTCTGTTCCTGCTCGGGAAACGGGCCCGAGTGGTAGCCGCCGCGCGGATCCTTCGGCTGGTCTGTTTGCTTGTCGGTCTCGCTCATAGTCCGCCTGCCTGTGTCGGTTGACCTGTGTCGGTGCGAAGGGCCCGCCGTGCTCCGGCCCTTCGAAGCTATCCCGGGCGGAGGACCAAGTCCACCGCCCAAGACTAATAATCAGTAAACTTATCAAATGTAGGAGCACGCGCAACGGCCTGCCTTGTTTCTGGGTACGGGAGGAGTAGAAAGAAAGCCTGGGCCGCGGCCGGAGAGGAAGGAGGGCCGATGTCTGAGGTTGAGGACTACACGGGCCGGACGGGACGCAATGAAACCCGCGAGGAGCAGCTTGACCGCAACTGGGCGGAACTCCTGCAGGAGCTCCGCGTACTTCAGACCGGGGTGCAGATCCTGGCCGGCTTCCTGCTGACGCTGCCGTTCCAGCAGCGGTTCGAAAAGCTGGACGGCTGGGAGGTTGGCCTGTATCTCGTCAACGTCGTCATCGCCGCGCTCACCACGGCCTTCATCCTCCTCCCGGTCAGTGTGCACCGCCGGCTTTTCCGCAAGCGGCTCAAGGAAACACTGGTCTCCAGCGCCGACAGCATCACCAAGATCGCACTGGGCGGCATCGCCCTGCTGAGCGCCGGAACAGCCGCCCTGGTGTTCGATGTTGCCGCCGGGCGGTCTGCCGGCGTCACGGCCGGGGGTGCACTCCTGGGCGTCATGGTGATCATGCTGGTTTTCGTTCCGCTCCGCCTGAACAAGCGGGCTACAGGCAGGATCCTCCCGCCACCATCGGACAAGGAGTAAGACATGCGCAAATGGGCAAGGGAACATGGCCTGCTGCTGGCCAACCTGAGCTGCTTCCTGGCGTTCTTCGTGGGCATGATCCTCTCCGGAGCCGCTTCCTACAGTGAAGACCAGCAGGCCCACGGGGAGCCCGCCGTCTCGGTCCTGGAGTTCCTGGGCACGGGCGCCTTCGTCGAGGCCACCTTCGAGAACTGGGAATCGGAGTTCCTGCAGATGGCCATGTACGTGGTCCTCACCGTGTTCCTGTTCCAGAAAGGCTCATCCGAATCCAAGCCAATGGGCAAGGAGGCGCCGCAGGATGAAGATCCCCGCCAGGCGGCCCTGCGGAAGGCCACGCCCTGGCCGGTGCGGCGGGGCGGAGTGGTGCTCAAGGTGTACGAGCATTCACTGTCGATCCTGCTGTTCTCCCTGTTCCTTGGCTCGTTCTTCCTGCACGCCGCCGGCGGTGTGGACGAGTACAACCAGGACCAGCAAAGCCATGGCCAGCCCGCCATCACGTACCTGCAGTACCTGGGCACCAGCCGCTTCTGGTTTGAGTCCTTCCAAAACTGGCAAAGCGAGTTCCTGGCCGTCGCGGTCCTGGTGGGCGCGTCGGTCTACCTCCGGGAGAAGGGGTCCCCGGAATCGAAGCCCGTTGCCGAACCCCACTACGAGACCGGGACCTGAAGGCCCGGCCCACCTGGCCGATCCAACACCCGGCCCAATCCAGCCGGCAATCCAACCAGCCCCACCCAAGTGGCCGTGGGCTAGGCCCCTTCGAGTACCTGGCTTGTTGCCCAGGCCAGGTACTTGCCGGCGTTCGCCACAGCGTCCTGTGGGCTGGATGCGACGTCCAGCAGCTGCGCCGCGGAAACCACGCCGTGCCCGGCAAGGTCCTCAAGGGTCACCAGGATCCTGCCGGCCACCACGATGACGGGAATTCCGCGTTCCCGGGCTGCGTCCGCGAGCGCGATCGGCGCCTTGCCGGTGAGTGACTGGGAATCCATGGATCCCTCACCGGTGATCACCAGGTCTGCCTGGTCCAGCTGCGCGGCCAGGCCGGTCAGTCCGGCCACCAGTGCGAAGCCGCCTTCCAGCGTGGCGTCGGTGAAGGCAAGGAACGACGCCGGGAAGCCGCCGGCGGCGCCGGCGCCTGGGACGTTCACGTCCCGGCCCGTTGCTTCCCGCAGCACTGACGCCCAGTTGCGCAGCCCGGCGTCGAGCATTTCCACGCTGTCCTGGTCCGCGCCCTTTTGGGGGCCGAAAACGTGCGCGGCACCGGACGGCCCGTACAGCGGGTTGCGGACGTCGACGGCGATGCGGAACGTGGTTGCAGACAGCCGCGGGTCCAGCCCGGTGGTGTCCAGGGCGACGATGTCCGCCAGGGAACCGCCACCCAGGGGCACCACGTTCCCCGCGCCGTCCAGGGGCTTCAGGCCGAGGGCGCGCAGGGCGCCGCTGCCGCCGTCGGTCATGGCCGAGCCGCCCAGGCCCAGGACGATCTCGGTGGCGCCCGCATCCAGAGCGGCAGCAATGAGCTGGCCGCAGCCATAGCTGTGGGCACGCAGGGCGTTGGCGGGCGTTGGTTCCATGTCCGCCAAACCGGAGGCCTGGGCCGTTTCGATCACTGCCGTAACCTTGCCTTCCCCGGCCTTGTGGATGGCCCAGGCAGCGCCCAGCGGGGCAAGGATGGGCCCCACCACGGCGTTCAGCCGCTCTTCGTAGCCTGCGGCCACGGCCGCCTCAAGGGTGCCCTCGCCACCGTCGGCGATGGGGAACTGCGTGACGACGGCGTCCGGATACACCCGCAAGGCGCCTTCCGCGATGGCAGCGGCAGCCTCGGCCGCCGTCAGGGACCCCTTGAACTTGTCCGGAGCGATAAGAATGCGCATGCGCTCCATCATGCCAGCAAGCCACCGGAAAGCGCTTGCCAGATCCGCGATATGGACTCTGTGACTGCCCCACGGTCAGGAGAACAGCCAGCGAAAGGCACAAGGGGCCTACGCTTCGCGCCAGTCGTTGCTGGTGATGTGCGATCCCGCCTGCGGACCCATCTGGAGCATCCCGCCGTCGACCACCCACGCCGCACCGGTCACGTAGCTGGAGGCAGGCGAGGCGAGGAAGGCGATGACGTCGGCGATCTCCCGGGCATGCCCGGGCCGGCCCAGCGGCACCCCGGGGCGCTTCGTCGTCGTCGGGTCCTGGTCCTCCTGCCCCGTCATTGGCCTGGCAATCTCCCCCGGCGCCACCGTGTTGGCGGTGATGCCGTACTGGCCCAGCTCCAGGGCGAGCGTCTTCATCAGGCCGCCCAGGCCGTGCTTGGACGCATCATAGGCGGACGATCCGACGCGCGGCTGGAACTCGTGCACGCTGGACACCGCCACCAGCCGGCCGCCCTTCCCGGCCTTGACCATGCGCCTTGCTGCCGCCTGCAGGCACACGAATGCGCCGTTGAGGTTCGTGTCCAGGATCCTCATCCAGTCATCGATCCCCATGTCCAGGAACTTTGTGCTCGCACCCGTCCCGGCATTGTTCACGAAGACATCCAGGCCGCCCAGCTCCCCGGCGAGTTCATCGATCACGCCGGCAGCGGCGTGGAGCTCGGTGGTGTCCAGCTGCCGGACCACGGCCTTGCGCCCCAAGCCGCGGATTTCTTCGGCGGTACCCTCGGCGCCTGCCTTATCCGAATGCCAGGTGACACCCACGTCCATGCCGGCGCGGGCGAGCGCCACGGCGGTGGCCTTGCCGATTCCTGAGTCTGAAGCGGTGACGATGGCAGTGGTGGGCGTGAAGTTGCTGGTATCCGGCATGGCGGGGCCTTTCGTCAGGTCTGGCGGGTCTTGTCAGGGCGGGTCTTGTCAGGGCGGCTCTGCGTCAGGCGGGGCGGCGGAGATCGGGCTGGTAGGACTCGTCGGCGGCGGTGGCCGGGCTGCCGCCGGCTTCCCGGGGCTCCGGCTGTGGTTCGGGCACGGCCATCAACGGAACCGCGAAGGTCACCACCGGCCGGGCACCGCCGTCGTCCGCCGACCTGATGGTCAGGCTCCTGGTGCCGGGCGGCACCGACGGGGTAAACACCTGCAGGTTGCGGGAACCGACGGTGGCCGATTCCTGCAGGGTGTATTCCGTGCCGAAGTGGTCCTCCACGATGAGGTGCGGTTCAGCCGCGTCATCCGAGGGAAGGTGGATGTTGACCACCAGGCCGGATGCCCAAACCTCCACTGAGAGGATGGTGAACTCCGTGGCGGAGGTGACGTGCCGCCCGTAGGTGGGGGGAAGGAGCATCCGGCGCAGGGCGCCGGATGGAATGAAGTTGCTCATGATGGTTCCTGTAGGTCTTGCGCCGGCGGTCGGGGTGGCGGCGCCGGAGGGTGATCCGGTGGCGGCCGAACGGGGTGGCGCGGGTGCGGCTTAGGCGTCTTCGCGGTCCGCAGCATCCGCATCGCGGATCCGGTTGCCTTTATCTCCTGCCATGGCAGTCTTCCCTCCATCCCCAGCTAACTAGTAAGTCTACTTACCATGGAGCCTCCGGATCCGGCCCCTGTCAAGGGGATGGAAGGCAGCCTGCGGCCGGACTGCGGGGATATGCGTGAAGTCTGCGGAACAGTTCGAACACCCCGTTGCCAGGGCTACCGGCGGGGGCGGACCACCGCGTAATACCCGGGCACCCTGTCCTGGCCCGGCACGCCGGTCACCGGGTTGGTTTCGATGGCCACATGGCCATCCTCAAGGAGTTCCCAGTCCGACGCCGGGAACGCACGTTCGCGCTCTTCCGGCCCGAAGTGCCCCGGCATGGGAAGCCCGCGGATGGCCAGCTCCAACGGCGCCGGAATGCCATGCGTGCTTGCCCCAAGATGGGTGACGTACTCCAGCGGGTTTCCCTGGAAGTTGGTTTCCGCCATGAAGACCGTCCCGCGGCCGCCCACCAGGATCCGCAGGTTGTCGACCATCGCCGTTTGGTGGGCCGCATCGAGGACATGCAGCACGCCGCGGATAAAGACGTTGGCGCCGTCAGGGCCCAACTGGAAGGACTCCGCCAGTTGCCCGGCAGCACCCTCCGCCGTCATGTCCCTGGCTTCAAAGGCGGCGTTTCCGATTCCTGCGGACTCCGCCCGCGCCCGGGCAACAGCATGGGGTGAGACATCCACGCCGATGACCCGTGGAAAGATCCCGGCGAGCGCGCGGGTGAAGCTGCCGTGCCCACAGCCGGTGTCCACAACGGGAAGCGCAGGGTCCAGGTTACGAAGGAGGCTGTCCTGGTAGCCCTGGAACTCATGGTTGCTCCCCGAGTCCCAGAGGACCTCGCCGCCCGGACCGGTGGAAGTAATGCCGGCCCAGTACCGGTCCCACGCCTTATGCCGGTCCTTGGGGGCGCTGCGTGAGAGCCTGATGAGCTTGGGGATCATCAGGTACTTCTGCCAGGTGGACCGTGGCGACTTTGTTGGAGACACGGCTCAAATATATGGTCCTGCCCGTCCCGGTGGCGGACCTTCGGCAACATTACGGCGTGCCACAACTCCCTGGCAGCGCGGAAAGCGGGGGTAAGGGTGCGCACGCCGTGGACCCGCTTCGCCCGCATCCCCCTAGAATGTAGTCAACTGGGAGGGAAGGGAGCACTGTGACGGCTGTCCCGAGTGACGCGCGCCTGCCCCGCACGGCCGTCGTGGCCGATCCCGACGCAGGCCGGAGGGCCCGTAACGCCCAGGCGCTGCGCGACGCCGGATACACCGTCCTCGAAGCCACCGACGCCGGCAGCCTCGCCGCGGTGCTGGACGGCGGTGAACCGTCAGTCGTCGTCGCCGATGCCTTCCTCTCCGGCGTCCTGTCCACCACCACGTCCGCCGCCCCGGTCCTGGTGATGGTGGACCTGGACAGCCCCGCGGAGATCGCAGCTGCCAACCCGCCAGGTGTCCACGACTGCATCACCAAGCCGCCTGCACCCCAGGAGCTGGTGCACCGCGCGTCCGTCCTCATCGACCAGGTATCCCGCCGCCGCGCCTCCAGGCAGGAAGCCGAAGCGCTCCGGGAGCAGTTGCGTGAAGTCTCTGCCGCGGTGCGCGCCACCAACGACCCCCAGGAAATCGCCAACCACGTCGTCGCGGGATTCGGCCGCACCTTCAAGGCCGACCACGTTGTCCTGGCAACCTTCGAGGATCACCGCGTCCCCGTCATCACGGCCGGGTGGCACAGGCGGGGCCTCGCGGAGCTGCCCGCTGACGCCCTTCCACGCGAGGAAGACGCCCGTGCCACGGCGGACATGCTCTGGGCCGGGACCGAGACGCTCTCCGCCGACGGAAACGAACCGGCCGCCCGCAGCGAGGCGAGGCCCGGCCCCGGTCCCGCCATCGCTGGAGCCGCCTCAACCCTGGCGGTGCCCATCGGCGAAGGAAATTCCTCCCTGGGCATCATCTGGATCGCCATGATGGACCGGCCCCGGACCTGGTCCAGCGCTGAACTGGGGCTGATCCAGCACGTGGCCGGCAACGCCGCCTACGGCCTCATCCAAAGCCACCTGATCAGCAGCCAGCAGCAGGTGGTCAAGCAGCTGAGGGAACTCGACAAGGCCAAGACTGACTTCCTGGCAACGGTGAACCACGAGCTGCGGACGCCGCTGACCTCGATCATGGCGTACCTGGACATGATCCAGGAAAGCACCGAGCATCCGGTGTCCCGGGAGGTCCACCAGATGCTGGACATCGTGGTCCGCAACACCGAACGCCTCCGCACCCTCATCGAGGACATGCTCAGCGTCTCCCGCGGCGGGCTGGACAACGCCGCGATGCAGCTGGCACCCGTGCGGCTGGGTCAGACCCTGGATCTGGTGGCCGCGGCGCTCCGTCCGCTGGCCACGCTGCAGAACGTCACCATCGACGTGGACCCCGTTCCGGAGGATCCGGAGATACTCGCGGACGAAGTGCAGCTGCAACAGGTCTTCACCAACCTGGTGTCCAATGCCATCAAGTTCACGCCCAGTGGTGGACGGATCGAGGTGGGCAGCGAGTCCCATGCCGCCGCGGACGGCTCCAAATGGGCCACCGTGCGCATCGCCGACACCGGCATCGGCATCTCGAGCGATGAAATCAACCACGTATTCACCAGGTTCTACCGCGCCTCCAACGCGATGAACGGCGCCATCCCGGGAACAGGCCTGGGCCTTGCCATCTCCAAGGACATCGTGGACCGCCACGGCGGCCGGATCGACGTCGCCTCCACCCTGGGCTCCGGGACCACTGTCACCGTCAGCCTTCCCCTCGGCACCGACCACGTCCAGGCCAACTAGGCGCCGAAGGAGGACCTGCCATGTTTGCCGACGACGATCCCCGGCTTTCGCAGCTGCTGGAAGGTATTGTCCGGCTGGCTTCCGGGGACCTCAGCTCCCGGATCGAGGTCTCACCCGCCCGGGATGAACTGGACGCAATCATCATGGGCACCAATCTCCTGGCCGAGGACCTGCAGATCATCTACGAGGAGCTTGAGCAGCGGGTGCAGGTCCGGACCCAGCTGCTGCACGAGGCGCACCTTGAGATGCAGAAGATGGCAATGCAGGACCCGCTGACCGGCCTGGCCAACCGGTCCGCACTGATCGAAGCGCTGCGCACCGCCCTCGAAGCCCGCACCGCGGCCGGCGGCGAGCCGCCGGATGAAGGCCCCGCCATCTTGCTGATGGACCTGGACGCGTTCAAATCCATCAATGACAGCCTGGGACACACGGCCGGCGACCAGGTCCTGGTGACTGTGGGCGAAAGGCTCCGGACCGCGGTCCGCGCGGCGGACGTCGTCGCCAGGCTGGGTGGTGACGAGTTCGCGATCGTCATGCCGTCGGCGTCGGCAGACCAGGCCGCCATCGTGGCGCACCGCATCCTGGCCGCGCTCACCGAACCCATCGAACTGCCCGGCCGCAGCGTGCGTTGCGGTGCCAGCATCGGGCTCAGCGTGGGCAGTGAAGGCCACAGCCCGGAGGACATGCTGATGGAGGCCGACGTCGCCATGTATGCCTCCAAGGCCGAAGGGCAGAACAGGCTGCACCGGTTCGAGCCGGCCCTGCTGCTGATGCGGCGGCTCCGCAGCCAGCTGGTGGACGACCTGCGGGCCGCCATCAAGGATGACGCGCTGACGCTTTACTACCAGCCCGTGGTGGAGCTCGCCACGGGACGGATCGAGGGCGTGGAGGCACTGGTCCGCTGGAACCACCCCACCCGCGGCTTCATCATGCCGGACGAGTTCATTCCCCTTGCCGAGGAGGCGGGACTGATCTCGGAACTGGGCCTGTGGGTGCTCAGGACGGCTGTGAGGCAGCTCCGGGCCTGGATCGACGCATGCCTGCTGGACAGTACGTTTTCCGTGCGCGTCAATATCTCCGCCACGGACCTGCAGAGCCTGCAGTTCATCGAGGACGTGCGGAACGTGCTCCAGGAGACCGGGGTCAGGCCCGACCAGGTGGTCCTCGAATTGACCGAAGTGGCCATCGTCAAGGGCAATGAACTGGACCGGTACTCGCTGGGCGGGCTGCGCGGCCTGGGCGTGGGCATCGAAATTGACGATTTTGGCACCGGCTACTCCTCCATCAGCTACCTCCGCCGGCTGCCCGTGGACCGGGTCAAAGTGGACAGAACGCTGATTACCGGGCTGGAGACCGATCCCAGCCAGCCTGCCCTGGTGGCCGCCGTGCTGCAGCTGGTACGGGCGTGCGGGCTGGAAGCCGTATGGGAAGGCGTGGAAACCGCTGAGCAGGCGGAAATCCTGCGCGGGCTTGGCTGCCGCAGCGCGCAGGGCTACTACTTCAGCCGTCCGGTTCCGCCGGACCAGATACCCCAACTGCTGGCTGACCAGCAGGAAAGCGCTAACCAGTAACGCAAAACTACTGCGCTTTTGTGGCCGCCGTTATACGATCAGCGTGCGGTGTCTGGTTTTTCGCCGCCGCGAAATTCAGGTCTGGCAACACCGTACTTTTATAAGGCGTTTGGAAATTTGAACATTATTGGGCCATCGGGTCATTACTTCGTCAACTGGGGGCGTTGCTAATGTCGGTTCGGGTACAGGCATGGGGAATTATCGCTGCCGTGCTGGCGGATACGGATCCTGCGGGAGCCGCTGTCCGGCAACGGCTGAGCAGGAGCCTTGACGAGAATCCTGGCGTGCCGGAACGCGCTTTGCTGGAGTATCTCCTGGAGACCCGGCGCAGCGATGCCAACACCGTGGAAACACTGGAAGCGGCCAGGGACATGCGCCTCACAGCGCCCACCCTGCCGCCGCAGTTCGCTGAGCAGCTGGACGCCATCCGCAGCATCTCACGGATCAGCGCCCTGCTCGAGAACCAAATGCTGATGACCGCATTCCAGCCCATTTACGGCCTGGAAGGAAAAACCGTGGTCGGCGCGGAAGCCCTCTCGCGCTTCGTCAGCGATGACGGTGCCGCTGCAGAACTGTGGTTCGCCGAGGCCGCGGCCGTGGGCCTGGGCGCAAACCTGGAGTTCTCGGCTTTGGGATCCGCCGCGGCGGCAGCCCGCGACCTGCCGGACAACCTTTATGTGTCCCTCAATATTTCGCCCACCTCCTGCATGGACCCGCGGCTGCCGGAACTGTTCGACCATATTGAACTCCCCATCGACCGCATAGTGCTCGAATTGACCGAGGACATTCCGGAAGAGGAATATCTGCAGTTCATTTCCGCGATCAATCCACTGCGGGAAAAGGGCCTGCGGATTGCCGTCGATGACACCCACACCGGGGCCGGCGCCCTCAGCCGCATGATCCACCTGCGTCCAGACTTCCTCAAGGTGGGACGCAACGTAATCGGCGACGTCGACAAGGACGGCCTCCAGCGGGCCCTGTCGGCCTGCCTGGTGGACTTCACCGACCAGATCGGCACCATCCTGGTGGCTGAGGGGATCGAAACGGTGGGCGAACTCAAGGTCCTCACCGAACTTGGCATCAGCGCCGGCCAGGGTTACCTGCTGGGGCGGCCGTCAGTGCGGCCCCAGGATTGGGCCAACTGGAACACGCGGCTGGACGTGGACGGCCTGGAGCGCCATTTGGCGGGACCAGGGGAGTCGCGGGGCCGCCATGGCAAAGAGACTTCCTGACACACAGCACGCTCACACCTAAGGCGAGCAGCGCGGCGCATGGCATGACGCCAGGCGCCGCGCCTGCCATTAACCGCTATTCGGAGTGGCCCTGGTCCCGGCTCATCTGGTCCTCTGCCGGCGGCGTCTCTCCCGGGGGCACTCCCCCGCCCGGTTCCAGCCCGGTGACATTGCCCTCTGCCGGGTCGGGGTTTGGCGAACCGGCCGCCTCCCTGCTGCGCTGCTCCGCCAGGTGCGGCTGGGCGGCGCCAACGTCTTCCTTCCCCGGGCGGTCGGGGTTCGCGGGGTCATTCTCCGGATGGTAAGTGCTCATGCTGATCTTCCTTCCTCTCCGGCTGCGGTCCGATTCCCCAGCACTGGACTAATTGTAAGCATGCTGATAATTCTGGAGGAGTAGGGCCGGTATGCCGCTGGGCGCCGGCACGCAATGTCGGAAGGAGCAGTCAGATGGGAATCGGCGACAGCATCGGCAAGGCAGCAGAAAACGCCATGGAGGACCTGGCCGGAACATCCAAGCCGACGGAGAAGATGAATGTGCCCGACCCCACGAACCCCAATGACGGCGTGGAAGTCCACTCGTCCCTGAGTGAAGGTTCAAATGCCATGGAGGCGGAGAAGCAGAAGGCGCCCGGCCTCAAGACAGGCGCTGCCCCGGCACCGGTCTCCAACCGTCCCCTGGGCGGTGACACCGACGAAACTGACCCTGGCCAGGCGGACCGCGACGGCCTTACCGGCGACGCCACCGCGCCGTCCGGAGGCTAGGAACCCGGCGCAGGCGGGTGGCCCTGCGGCCACTCCCCGCGCTCCATGAGCACTTCGCGAAGCAGGTCCGCGCGGTCCGTGACGATGCCGTCCGCGCCCAGGTCGAGGAGGCGGTGCATTTCCGCGGCATCGTTGATGGTCCAGACGTGCACCGCCAGGCCAAGGGCGTGGGCGCGGCGGATGAACCCGGCGGTGGCCACAGGGATCCGTCCATAGCGGACGGGGACCTGCAGCGCATGGACGTCCCTGAGCACCCGGCGCATGAGCCGGTGGAACACCGGGCGTGGAAGCACGGGGCCCAGCAGGGTGAAGAGGGCATTGGAGGACACGCCGGCGGAGGAGGCAACCGGCCGGCTGAGCAGTTTCAGCACCGCCCGCCGTCGACGGTCCGAAAAACTGGTGACCAGCACCCGCTGGTGCACTTGGTGCCGCTCGATGGCGGCGGCCGTGCTGTGGACGGAGCCCCAGTCCTTGACGTCCAGGTTCAGCCGGGCGTGTGGCAGCTGGGTCACCAATTCATCGAACGTGGGGATGGGCTCGCGGCCGTTGATCCTGGCCTTGGCGACGTCCGCGGCCGGCAGGTCCGCCACGCGGCCGCTGCCGTCGGTCAGGCGGTCCAGGGCTTCATCGTGGAAGAGCAGCAGCACGCCGTCGGCCGTGGTGTGCACGTCCGTTTCCAGGTACCGGAAGCCCAGTTCGACGCCGGAGCGGAACGCAGCCATCGAGTTTTCCAGCCCCTCAGCCGAGAACCCGCGGTGGGCCATGGCGATGGGTAGCTGCCGACCGGCGTCGTCCTTGTGCTCGAAAAAGGGCAGGGTCACAATGTGAGCGTACCCGAGCCGCGCGGGGTTGGGGCCGGCGGGTCAGTCAGCGCAGTCGGTTTCCCCGCATGGCACAATGTCCACCCCGTCGCCGCAGTGCAGGAGCGTCCGGCCGCGGCCGCCGTCCAGGTGGACCCAGACTGCCGTGTGGTCGGCGGTGATGGTGTCCACCACGCCGCCCGCCTCAAAACCGGGAGAAAGCAGGACGCGGACCCGGTCGCCCTGGCGCAGCTGCTTCCAGTGCGGAGCCGGGGTTGCTGGCCGGTGCGGCCCATCGGCCATGTGCTGTTTGACGTTCCTTGCCATGGTTGCCCCCTATGAGCCGGCGTAAGTAGTGCCTGCTTTCCATGGTTCACGCTAGGGGGCGAAGGTAAACGCCAGGTGAGCGGCAGCTGTGAATACGGGGGGCTGCTGCGGTCAGGAAAACTGGACGCCCAGGGAGGCGAGCCGCGCCTCCAAAACCTGGGCCACGCCGTCGTCGTCAAAATGCGGTGCCTGCTGCCCCGCCGCGCGGATGGCCTCCGGATGGCCGCTGGCCATGGCATAGCCGTGACCCGCCCACCGGAGCATCTCGATGTCATTGGGCATGTCGCCGAAGGCCACCACATCCGCGGCGTCAATGCCCAGCCCCGAAGCGTACTCGGCCAGGGTAACGGCCTTGTTGACACCCGGCAGGGAGAGTTCCAGCATGGCAACGCCGGGCGAGGAGTGGGTCGTCGCGGCCAGGTGCTCGACGGCGGGTGCCACCTCGGCGAGGAAATCATCGGGTGTGCCGTCGCGGACGATGGCAAGGAATTTGACCACCGAATCGTCACTGGTGAGCGTGTCCTTCAGCGGGGCCGGGGTGAATTCGGCCAGCAGCTCGCTGGATTCGTTTTCGATGAAGCCCGGTTCCAGATGGAATCCGGTGAGCGTTTCCGCTGCGAACAGGGCCGCGGGGCGGAGCGCCTTGATGATGCCGCGGACCTCCAGGACGGTGTGGATCGCCAGGGTGCGGGCGGAGACCAGGCGGTCCGTCTCCAGGTCCCAGACCACGGCACCGTTGGAGCAGATCACCCGTCCCGTGTGGCCCAGCTGCTCCTCGAGGGGGTGCAGCCAGCGCGGCGGACGGCCCGTGACAAACACGAGCTCGACGCCGGCATCGCGGCAGGCGTGGAAGGCGCGGATGGTGCGGGGGCTGATTTTTCCGTCGTGCCCAAGGATCGTTCCGTCAATATCGCTTGCTACCAGCCGCATGATGCCAGTCTACGTGGGGGTTTGCGCACCGTCGCCGCCGGGGCGGCCGCTTCGGGTCCGCGGGCTGTCCAGGGACGGCCGGGGTGGTGCCGTTGTCAGCCTCCGGGTCTACACTGAAACTATCGAACATATATTCGAATAAGGGTGTGTTGTGGGCGTTATTATCGGTCCCCGCGTGATAGATGCGGGCGCCTCGTTGTTCTCGGTGCTGATCTCCCCCGTGGCGGTGGCGGCAGGGTTTCCGTCTCCTGCGCAGGACTACTTTGACGGGCGGATCGACTTGAACGCGCACCTCATCAAGGACATCACCAGCACCTTCGTGGTCCGGGTCACCGGGGACTCCATGGAGGGCGCCGGCATCAGCGACGGTGACGAACTGATCGTGAACCGGGCACTGGAGCCGAAGGACGGGTGTGTGGTGATTGCGGTGCTGGACGGGGAGCTGACGGTTAAGCGCCTCCGCATCACCGGCACCGGCGTGGTGCTGCAGGCGGAGAACCCCAAATATCCGGATATCCACGTCCCCGCCCTGTCCGAGCTGACCATCTGGGGTGTCGCCACCAGGTGCCTGCACCATGTCTGAGATATTCCACGTTTGAGGAGCAGCATGCCTAAGCCGGTGCTCATGCGGCGGATGCCGCAGATCGCCCACGTGGATGTCAACTGCTTCTACGCCTCCGCGGAGCGCGCCTTCGACCCCTCCCTGGAGGGCCGCCCGCTGGTGGTGCTGTCCAACAATGACGGCTGCGCGGTGACGCGCTCCCCCGAGGCGAAGGCCCTGGGCATCGCCACCGGCGAGCCCTGGTTCAAGCTCGCGCCGCGGGCCAAGGAGTGGGGCCTGGTGGCGAAGTCCAGCAACTATGAGCTCTACGGGGACATCAGCTCCCGGGTGATGGAGCTGCTGGGCAGGTACTCGGCGTGGCTGGAGGTTTACAGCATCGACGAAGCGTTCCTGGGCGTGAAGGGAAAACCCGACGAGCTGCTGGCCCTGGGCCGCAGGATGAAAGAGGCCGTGCGGCGGCACGTGGGGGTGCCGGTCTGCGTGGGCATCGCCCCCACCAAGACCCTGGCAAAGCTCTGCAACAAGTGGGCCAAGAACAACGCCGCTTTTGGCGGGGTCTGCCTCTGGGAGTCGGTCCCGGCCGACGTTCGCGAGGCCCTCATGGGCCGGTTGCCGGTGGACGAGGTGTGGGGCATTGCCGGGCGGCTGATGAAGCGGCTCAACGTGTTGGGCATCTTCACCGTGCTGGACCTGGTCCGGGCGGATCCGGTGGCGATCAGGGACAAGTTTTCGGTGGTGCTGATGCGCACCGTCCTGGAACTGCGCGGCACCCCGTGCATTCCCATGGAGGAGGAGCGCGTCGGCCGCGACCAGCTGATATTTTCCCGTTCCTTCGCCACTCCCGTGACCACCGCCGCCGGCCTGCGCGAGGTTCTGAGCATCTACGGGCAGCAGGCGAGCGCCAGGCTGTCCAAGCACGGACTGCAGGCGAAAGTGCTGACGGCCTTCGCTGCCACGTCCCCCTTCAGGGATTACGAACAGGCCTACCCTTCGGTCTGCGTCTCGTTGCCCATGCCCACCGCGGATCCACTCCTGCTCACCAAAGCCGCCCACGCGCTGCTGCCCAATATCCGGGATGGACTGAAATATGCCAAAGCGGGCCTGATGCTCACCGACCTGCGGCCCACGGGAAACCAGCCCCCGCTCGAACTGTTCGAGAACCGGCACGAGGAACGCGGCATCGGGCCATTGCTTGAGGATGTGAGCCGCCGGTTTGGACGGGGGTCCATCGGGCTGGGGCATGCGGGCATCAAGTCGGGCCTGGACTGGACCATGAAGCGGGACATGCGTTCGCCCCGTTACACCACGCACTGGGACGAGCTCCCCCTGGTGAAGGCCGCGTAGGGGCACCAGGAGGGCCGAATCAAGACGCTCCGCGACGATTTTTAACGCCCTGCTACGCCGCATTGAGGCTTCGCGTCTCCCCGTGAACCACTGCGACACG
The DNA here is from genome assembly GCF_019977375.1 of Arthrobacter sp. NicSoilB11. Classification (NCBI taxonomy): domain Bacteria; kingdom Bacillati; phylum Actinomycetota; class Actinomycetes; order Micrococcales; family Micrococcaceae; genus Arthrobacter; species Arthrobacter sp. NicSoilB11. Next base: position 173,524 of record NZ_AP024657.1, on the reverse strand, counting down.
AATGATTGTGGGGCCGCCGGGCGCTCCGTAATCTCGTCTCAGCATCAGCCCCAGCAAAGGATTTCCCCATGGCAAACCCGCAGGACAAGAGTCCGCAAAACCAGCAAGCATCCACCCGCATCATCGCCGGCGGGTCAGCCAAGCCCCAGCGCCCGCTCGGCCTCAAAATCGGCATCGCGGCAGCCGCGCTGGCCCTGATCGGCGGGGGTGCCGCCGTCGCCTCCGCCGTCAACAACGGCACCGCTGCACCGGCAGCCGACGTGGCGCCCGCCGGCAACCCGGCGGCCGAGCTGAAGCTTGGCTACTTCGGCAACGTCACCCACGCCCCCGCCCTGGTAGGGGTCAGCAAGGGCTTCATCGCCGATGAACTGGGCAGCACCAAGCTCAGCACCCAGGTGTTCAACGCCGGCCCCGCAGCCATCGAAGCGCTGAACGCCGGCGCCATCGACGCCACCTACATCGGCCCGAACCCGGCCATCAACTCCTTCGTGAAGAGCCAGGGCGAATCCGTCAACATCATCGCCGGTGCCGCGGCCGGCGGCGCACAGCTGGTGGTCAAGCCGGAAATCGGCTCCGCTGCAGACCTGAAGGGCAGGACGCTCGCGTCGCCGCAGCTCGGCGGCACGCAGGACGTCGCCCTCCGGGCCTGGCTTGCCACCCAGGGCTACAAGACCAACGTGGACGGCAGCGGGGACGTGGCCATCAATCCCACCGAGAACGCCCAGACCCTAAAGCTGTTCCAGGACGGCAAGCTCGACGGCGCGTGGTTGCCTGAACCGTGGGCGTCACGGCTGGTGCTGACGGCCGGAGCGAAGGTCCTGGTCGATGAAAAGGACCTGTGGGATGGCACACTGTCCGGCAAGCCGGGCGAGTTCCCCACCACCATCCTGATCGTGAACCGGAAGTTCGCCGCCGACCATCCGGACACCGTCAGGGCACTCCTGAAGGGGCATGTGAAGTCGGTCGAGTGGCTGAACGCGGCACCGGCCAACGAAAAGGCAACTGCCATCAACGCCGCGCTCAAGGAAGCCGCCGGGGCCGAACTGAAGGCCGACGTCATCGACCGTTCACTGAAGAACATCGTCTTCACCGTGGACCCGCTCGCCGGAACCTACCAGAAGCTCCTGGCCGACGGCGTGACTGCCGGCACCACCAAGCAGGCGGACATCAACGGCATCTTCGATCTGCGGGCCCTCAACAGCGTCTCGGACGGGAAGACCTCGGCAGCGGGGCTTGGCAAGGAGTAGGCCCTCCCTCCATCGGTTGCTCCGCAGGTGTCCTTTTGAGTCCTCAGAACGGCACCTGCGGAGCAGCCGATTCCTGCGGAAATCCTGTGCATTTCCGGCGCTGAGGCTCAGGAGCACGCCACTAGGCTATGGAGGTTGGCCCGTGGCGGGCCGCGGGAGCCAGGGGGATGCCAATGCATGGTTACGGGAAGAGCAACCGGTCACAGCCAGACATTCCTGGCGGACTTGCCCCACCTCATGTTCGGCGTTCCCCCAGCGGACGGATCCCCCAATGGGCCATCGATGAGGCCTTCGGCAGGGCGGAAACACCATCTCCATGGCGCGCCGAGCCTCCCCGGCCTCGACGGAAGACGTCCTGGGCCTGGTCAAGGACGCGACGGCGGCCACAACGGTCGATGCAGTTCAAGACCGTGCTGGGGATTGCCCTGGTTGTCTGCCTGTACTTCGCGCCGGCGCTCTTTGACCGCGTGATTCTTCCTGTTGCGGCCCCGTACCTGCCTGGCGCGAAAGTGCCGCCGCCCGGGTACGAGGCCTCCTCATCGCCCCTCGGCACGCCTCCCGCAACCACCGGTTCCACCGCCTTTGTGCTGCAGGAGTCGCCAAAGGAGGGCCAGCCGTTTGTGGCTTACGATCCGTGCCGCCCGATCCATTACGTTGTCCGGCCGGACAACGCCGTGCAGGGTGGCGACATCCTCGTCCGGGAAGCAATAGCGGCAGCCTCCCAAGCCTCCGGCCTGCAGTTTGTGTATGACGGAACCACCACGGAGGCCCCGGCGGATGACCGGCAGGCGTTCCAGCCTGACCGCTACGGGAAGCGGTGGGCGCCGGTGCTGATCGCCTGGTCCACCCCTGCGGAATCTCCCGGCCTTGCCGGCGATGTTGCGGGCAACGGCGGCAGCGGCTACGCCCAGGCCCCCGGACAGCCGCTGGTGCCGCTGGTCCTCGCCGCCGGACAGGTGCGCCTTGACGCGCCAGATCTTGGCGGCATCATCGCCAGCCGCCCTGACGGTACGGCAGAGGTGCGCGCAATTATCATGCATGAGCTCGGACACGTGCTGGGCCTTGATCACGTCGATGATCCGGCTCAACTGATGAACGCGAAAAACATGGGCATCATGGACTTTGCCGCGGGTGACCGCGCCGGCCTTGCCCTGCTGGGAGCCGGCCCGTGCGTGCCGCAACTCTAGGGAACATCGGCCCGTCTCCCCGGCAGGGAGGAAGATTGCGGAGTATCAGCTTCGTGGATATCTGATATCGAAAAGCTCGTCTTCCCCAAATATATGAAGTACTTCACAGTAGTTACAGGACCTGCACCAATCAGACGGCAGCCAGTAACCAGAAGGACTTCAACGTGGAAACTCCCCTCTCCCATCTTGCCCACCTCGAGATCACCAGCCCGGACGTCGAAGCCTCGGCACGGTTCTACGAGGAAAAGTTCGGCATGCGCATCATCGACCGCGTGGACGGTAACCTCTACCTCCGCTGCTGGGGCGACTACTACCGGTACAGCCTGGTGGTCACGGAAGGACCCGAAGCCTCCCTTGGCCGGATGGCATGGCGCACCAATTCGCAGGCAGCCCTGGAAGCAGCAGCCCAGCGCATCGAAGCGACCGGCGTGCAGGGAACCTGGACCGCCGGCGGCCACGGCTACGGCAAGGCCTACGAATTCACCGGCCCCTACGGCCACCACATGCGCCTCTTCTACGAGGTGGACAAGTTCGTGGCGGAGCCCGGCTTCGAATCCACTTACCCGGACCGGCCCGAGCGCCGCAGCAGCCACGCCGCAGCACCCCGGTTCCTGGACCATGTCACCGTTGCCGCGTCTGATGTCCGCGGCTTCGCCAAGTGGTACAACGAGGCCCTGGGCTTCCGCGTCATGGCCTTCGTGGACCTGGACGAGGCCCCCATCACCGTCTTCTCAGTCCTCACCACCAACGAAAAGTCCCACGACCTGGGCGTGGTGGCCGATACCTCCAACCGCCCGGGCCGCGTCAACCACATCGCCTTCTGGGTGGACACCACCGAGGACCTGCTCCGCACCGCCGACGTGATGATGGAAAACGGCACCCCCATGGAATACGGCCCCTCCATCCACGGCGTGGGCGAGCAGAACTTCCTCTACTTCCGCGAACCGTCCGGCCTGCGCGTCGAGCTCAACTCCGGCGGCTACCGCAACTACGTGCCGGACTGGGAGGCCAACACCTGGAAGCCGTCCGAAGGGTCCAACAACTTCTACAAGAACGGCGCCATGCCGCACTCCATGACCGAATCCTTCCCACCGGCCGAAGGCTTCACCGCCACCGAGGAAGGCGCGTCCCCGGAAATGAAGGAAGCGCTCCTGAACCCTTACGCCAAGCACGGACGGGGCTAACGGCACCATGGCCGAAGCACAGTACGCACTCATCCGGTTCCAGGAGGCCGGTGACGGCAAGCCCCGCGCGGGCCTGCTGGTTGATGACAGGGTCCTGCCCCTGGACGGGGATATCAACTCGCTGATCGAGCATTGGGACACCACCGAAGGACAGCTGGACGCCCTGGCCGCCACGGCAGGTAAGGCCACCGGCCTGGCGCTTGCCGACGTCGACATCCTCGCCCCGGTGGAGCCCGCCCAGGTGCTGCAGACGGGCGCCAACTACCGCAAGCACGTCATCGACCTCGCCGCGGCGCACCGCGAACCCGGCGAGGACGAGGAGGAAGTGCGCGCCAAGACGGCCGCGATGATGGACAAGCGCGCAGGCCAGGGCACGCCGTACTTCTTCATCGGACTTCCGACGGCGGTCGCGTCCGCCACGGACGATCTCACCTTGCCTGCGTATTCCAAGTCCCACGACTGGGAGCTGGAACTGGCCGCGGTGATCGGCAGGACGGCGTTCCGGGTCACCCCGGAGGAGGCCCTCGAGTACGTGTTCGGCTACACCATGGTCAACGACATCACCACGCGTGAGTATGTCTTCCGCAAGGACATGCCCGCCATCGGCTCCGACTGGTACCGCGCCAAGAACGCCCCGGGCTTCCTGCCCACCGGGCCGCTGCTGGTGCCCGCCAAGTTCTTCGGTGACCCGCAGGACGTCCAGGTGACGCTGAAGCTCAACGGCAAGCCCATGCAGGACGAATCCACGCAGGACATGATCTTCGGTGTAGCCAAGCTGGTCAGCGAAGCCTCCCAGATCATGCCGCTGCGCCCGGGCGACCTGGTGCTCACGGGCAGCCCGGCCGGCAACGGCCAGCACTGGGGCCGGCTGCTGCAGGACGGGGACGTCATGGAAGGCACCATCACGGGCCTGGGCACCCAGCTCATCCACTGCAAGGACGAAGTGACAATGGAAAGCAGCAGGCAGTGACCACGCAGGACACAGCACCAGTCACCGGCGCCGGGGAATCCGCGGATTCCCCGGTCATCCGGCGTGACGATCCACTCGGCAGCATCCGTGCCATGGCACGGGCACACAACAACTGGGGAAGGTGGGGCCAGGACGACGTCCTGGGCACCCTGAACTTCATTGACGCCGCCAAGCGCATCGAAGCAGCGGCCCTGGTGAAGACCGGCGAGGCCTTCTCGCTGTCCCAGCCCTTCGACACCAACGGCCCGCAGAAGGGCTGGCGCCGCCGCACCAACCCCGTGCACACCATGACGGACACCGGGGTGGACGCCGAACGCGGCAACCAGGGTTTCCCGCACGGCTTCGGCGGCGCTGATGACGTGATCGCCATGCCGCTGCAGTGCTCCACGCAGTGGGACGGCCTGGGCCACATCTTCGACCAGGGCAAGGCCTGGAACGGGCGCGCCGCAGGTGACGTGGTCACCTCCGAGGGTGACCTGGTGACCGGCATCGAAACCGCCGCCGCCAAGATCGTCACCCGCGGCGTCCTGCTCGACGTCGGCCGGGCGCTGGGCCCCGGGCTGGGACGGAACGACGGCGAACTGCCGGACGGTTTCGCCATCACTCCGGAACACCTCCAGCGGACCATCGAACTCCAAGGGCCCAGCTCAACAGTGGGCCGGGGCGATATTGTTGTGATCCGCACCGGGCAGTACACCCGGGTGAGCCGCGACGGCTGGGGCGACTATGCCGGCGGCTCCGCCCCCGGGCTGTCCTTCAGCACGGCACCCTGGCTGCACCGCAGCGAGATCGCCGGGATCGCCACGGACACCTGGGGTTTCGAGGTCCGGCCCAACGAGTTCGACGGCGCATTCCAGCCACTCCACCAGATCGCCATCCCCAACCTGGGCCTGTTCCTGGGCGAGATGTGGGACCCCGACGCATTGGCGGAGGCATGCGCGGCGGACGGCAGGTACGACTTCCTGCTGACCGCAGCACCGCTCCCCATCACCGGGGCCGTCGGATCACCGGTCAACCCGATCGCCGTCCGGTAGCTTTCACTACAACAAACCACCAGCAGTAACGCCGTCAATACAAAGGAGTCAGCGATGGCAGCAGTACAGAACGTCGGAATCGTGGGGGCGGGAGCCGCGGGGCTGGCCGCCGCCATCCTCCTGGCCGACGCCGGAATCCAGGTGGAAGTCCTCGAGAAGGCAGACGCCCCGCAGACCCTCGGGTCCGGCATCACGCTGCAGGGGAACGCCCTGCGCGTCCTCCGCCACCTCGGCGTCTGGGACCAGGTGGAGGCCAAGGGCTACGCCTTCAGCACGCTCGGCCTGCGCGCCCCGAACCCGGCCGGCACGGTGCTCGCCGTCCTGGAGGATATCCGCACCGGCGGTGACGACCTCCCCGCCACCATGGGCATGTACCGGCCGGACCTCACGGCCATCCTCCGTGAACGGGCGGAACAGGCGGGGGCCCGGATCAGCTACGGCCGGACGGTCACCAGCATCACGGACGACGGCGGCTCGGTCACCGTGGGCACCGCCGACGGCGGCACAGCCACCTACGACCTCCTGATCGGCGCCGACGGCCTGCACTCGGCCGTGCGCAAGGCCATTGGCATCGACGTGGAACCCCAGCCCACCGGCATGGGCATCTGGCGGGCGTTCGTGGAACGGCCGGAGGAAGTGGTCCGGACCGACCTCACCTATGGCGGCCCCTGCTTCATCGCCGGCTACTGCCCCACCGGCCCGGACACCATCTACGCCTACCTGGTGGAGAAGGCCCAGGAACGCAAGCACGAGGACGGCCCCCGCATCATGGCCGAACTCGCGGCAGCCTACGGCGGGCCCTGGAACGAGATCCGCGCCAACCTGGACCACAGTGCCCGCATCAACTACACGTGGTTCACCACCCACCTGGTGGACGGGCCCTGGAACCGCGGCCGCACCGTGATCATCGGCGACGCCGCGCACAGCTGCCCCCCAACGGTGGCGCAGGGTGCAGCCATGGCACTGGAGGACGCCTCCGTCCTGGCCGAGCTGCTGATCAGGGCCGACGACGTCACCGAAACCCTGTTCAAGGAGTTCAGCGACCGCCGGCTGGACCGCGCCAAGGCAGTGGTGAACGCCTCGGTCCAGCTGGGCCAGTGGATGCTCGACGGCGTCCGCGATGCCGATATGCCCGGGCTGATGCACGGCCTGTCCGTCATGCTGAAGGAGCCGGCATGAGCACCCGTCCCCACACGAACCCCACGGTGGATGTCCACGCCCATATCCTGCTGCCGGCCCTCCAGCAGCTGGTGGCCGAGGCCGATCCGGAGGCCTTCGGCGCCCAGCAGGCCCTGGAGGTGCGCCGCAACGGACCCGAATCCATGGCCGCCTCGGGCCGGATGATCAAGGAACGCTGGCCGCAGCTGACCGACCTGGACCGCCGGCTGGCGGACATGGACGCCCAGGGCGTGGACGTGCAGCTGGTCTCGCCGTCGCCGTCGCACTTCTACTACTTCGCCGGGGAGGAGCTGTCCCTGCAACTCGCCCGGGCCGCAAACCAGGCGGTGCGCGAGTTCGTGGACCGCGCGCCGGGGAGGCTGAACGGGCTGGGCCTGGTCCCGCTCCAGCACCCGGGCCTGATGGTGGATGCCCTGGAACACGCCGTCTTGGAGTGCGGGCTGCTGGGAGTCGAAATCGGGTCTTTCGCCGCCACTCCGGGTGACCCGGAACGAGGCACCATTGAACTCTCGGACCCCCGGCTGGAACCGTTCTGGACCCGCGCCGAAGAGCTGGACGCCCTGGTGTTCCTGCATCCGTTCGGCTGCTCGCTGGATGAGCGGCTGGACCGCTTCTACCTCGCCAACACGGTGTCCCAGCCGGCCGAGAACGCGGTGGCCCTGTCCCACCTGATCTTCAGCGGCGTCCTGGACCGGCACCCCGCCCTGAAGGTCCTGGCCGCCCACGGCGGCGGCTACCTGCCCACTACGCTGGGCCGGTCGGACCATGCCTGGAAGGTGCGGCCGGAGGCACATGGGTGCGCCGCGCCGCCGTCGTCCTACCTGCGGAAGCTGTACTTCGACTCGCTGGTCCACAGCCCGGCTGAACTGCGGGCCCTGGTGGCTGCCGCCGGGCCTGGGCAGGTGCTGCTCGGCTCGGACTACCCATTCGACATGGGGTCCGACCTGCCGGTGGACGAAGTGGAGGCTGCCGCACTCCCGGCCGACGACGCGGCCCGGGTCTTGGGCGGCAACGCACGGGCCCTGGGCATCACCGCGGCAGCCGCCCTGGCCACCCGCCCCAACGCCTAAGGAACACCCACATGGTCAAGATTGCCCGTTGGAACCACGACGGCGGGACGCGGTCCGGCTTCGTGGACGGCGAACACTGCTATGCGCTGCCGGCAGGCCAGTCCGTGCAGACACTGCTCGATGCCGGGCTGCAGGAGACACTGGACCTTGCCCGGAAAGTCACCGCTTCCGCCGCACCCGTACCGCTGGCGGAGGTGCGGCTGCTGGCCCCACTGGAACCGGCCACCATCCGGGACTTCGTGGCGTTTGAGGAACACGTGGAAGGAGTGCGGAAGAGCATCGACGGCGTGGCGGGCGTGGTGCCCGAATGGTACGAAGCACCCACGTTCTACTTCACCAACCCGCACACCGTCACCGGTACGGGCGAGGTGATTGGCATTCCCGCAGGCTGCACGGACCTGGACTTCGAAACAGAGGTGGCAGCCGTCGTCGGCCGCGTCCCCGGCAGCGACGGGCGGAACCTGACCGCAGAGGAGGCGCACCGGCACATCTTTGGCTACACCGTACTCAACGACTGGTCGGCGCGCGACCTGCAGCGCCGGGAGATGAAGGTCAGCCTGGGACCGTGCAAGGGCAAGGACTTTGCCAACACCCTGGGGCCTTGGATTGTCACGGCGGACGAGTTCGAGGACCGCCACGACGCAGACGGGTTCCTGCCGATCTCCATGGCTGTGGAAGTCAACGGGCGGCTGATTGGGCAGGACCTGCTCTCCAACATGGGCTGGCCGTTCGCCGAACTGGTGGCCTATGCGTCGCAGGATTCCGTGGTCCGGCCCGGCGACGTGCTGGGCTCCGGCACCTGCGGCAGCGGCTGCCTGGCCGAGCTCTGGGGCCGGAACGGGGCACAGACTCCCCCGCCGCTGAAAACAGGTGACGTGGTCCGCATGACCGTGGAAGGCATCGGAACCATCGAGAACACCGTGGGCTCCCGGCGCGAAGCCGCGACCCGGGTTCCCGCCCGGAACCGGCCGCGGAACCGTGTTGCCGCTGCTGCTCCTTCCGGAATCTAGGGTGGTTTCGCTTCAGCTCGAGGGCCGGACGGTGGTGGTCACCGGCGCTGGCCAGGGCCAGGGTGCTGCCGAGGCGCGGCTCCTGGTGGAAGCCGGGGCACGCGTCATCGCCACTGACCTTGCGGCGGACATGCCCGCGGAGCTGGCCCGTGCAGAATCAGGCCCTGCCGGGCAGTTGCTGTACCGGCAGCTGGACGTCAGCGATGCCTCCGGCTGGTCCGAACTCGCCTCCTGGCTCCAGTCCCACGGCTGGCGGGTGGACGGACTGGTCAACAATGCAGGCATCACCCAGCGCAGCCGGTTGCTGGACGCGTCAGTGGCCGATCTGCAGAAGGTCTATGGGGTGAACGTCGCCGGAGCCCTGCTGGGGATCCAGTCGCTCGCGCCCCTGATGGGCAGCGGCGCTTCGATTGTTAATGTCGGCTCTGTGGCGGGCCTGACCGCGCATTATCCCGTGGCCTACACCACCAGCAAGTGGGCGCTGCGCGGGTTGTCCCAGCTAGCCGCCTTGGAACTGGGCCCGCGCGGGATCCGTGTGAACACCGTCCATCCGGGTTTCATCGAAACACCCATGACAGCGGGCGCAAAACCAGAGTTCCGGCAGGCAACCCTGGCCGAAACCCCGCTGGGACGTACCGGAGGCGTCGAGGAAGTGGCCGGCGTCGTGCTCTTCCTCCTCAGCCCGCTCTCGTCCTACGTGACGGGTGCGGAAATTCCGGTGGACGGCGGCCAGTCCTCCCACGGCGGCGCCAAGTCCGTCTCCGACGCGCTGCGCTGACCGACCCGGAAGACGGGTCAGCCCGGGAGCACCGCCGACCAGCCGCCGTCGACCATCAGGTTGGCTCCGGTCACGTAGGACGCTTCGTCCGAGGCAAGGAACAGTGCGCACTTTGCCACTTCTTCGGCTGCGCCCATCCGGCCCAGCGGGATGCTGCCGGCGATGGTGCGCATGGGGTGGTCGGGGGCGAGGAGGTTGCCCTCGGTGGCGGCCGTCCGGATCATGCCGGGGCTGACGGCATTCACGCGCAGGCCGTGCCTGGCCCCTTCCGCCGCGAGCTGCTTGGTCATGGCCACCACGGCGCCCTTCGTGGCGGTGTGCGCCAGCCGGCCGTTGGTCATGGACCCGGTGACCCCCGCCGTGGATCCCACCAACACGATGGCCCCGTTCTGCGCCTGGATCAGCTGGGGCCAGAAGTACTTGACCGGCAGGAACACCACGTCCATCTCGTGTTCAATGTTCCACTTCCAGTCGGCAAAGGTCAGTTGCTCCACCGGGGAGAAACGCGTGACGGCGGCATTGGCGTAGAGGATGTGGACCTGGCCGTGGCGCTCCGCAACGTTGGCAGCCCAACCAGCCACTGCTGCCTCATCGGTAAGATCCACCCGGCTGCTGCTCATCCGTCCCCCGGCGTCGGTGACCGCCGCTACGGTAGCCGCGGCGCCGTCGTCGTCCATGTCACACCCGACAACCAAGGCCCCTTCGGAAGCGAAGGCGAGCGCGGCCGCCCTGCCTTGGCCGCTGGCCGTTCCGGTAATGACGGCGGTTCTGCCGGCCAGGCGGTGGCTGGAGACAGGCATAAGGAGTCCTCCCGAAAGCGTGTTTTCACGACTTTCGCAGGAATTCGCCCGGCACGGAACGGCGTCTTGGGTCTAGGTGGTATCCGCCGCGCGGATAGTCCCGCAGATATCGCCAGGACGGGTTCAGCCCTCTTCCGTCGCGGCAGTGCCTGCTGCCGGTGCCGCAGCGTCCGCGGCGAGGGCTTTGCGCCGACGGGCAACCTGGACAGCAATGGCGGTGGGGATTGCGGCCAAAGCGGTGATCCGCATCCAGGGCCGGTCCAGGACATGGCCGGTAAGGGCATCGAGGGAGTAGGGCCCGGAGCCGCCGATAGTGAAGGCCGCTGCTGCCAGGCCCAGCACCGCGGGGTACTCGAGGCCGCCCTCCTGGGCGAAGAATCCGTTCGGGGCATGGACGCTGGCCGCTACGCCCATGGTGGTTGCAGCAGCAGAACCGGCGGCAGGCGTGGCAAACCCAAGGGCCAAGGCAAGCCCAGCTCCCGCTTCACCTACGCCCGCAAGGACGGCGCTTGTTTTAGCGGGGCGGAACCCCATGGCGTGCATGCCCTTACTGGTGCCTTCGACGCCTCCCCCGCCAAACCAGCCGAAGAGTTTTTGGGATCCGTGAGCGACGAGCACTCCTCCCAGTGCCACCCGGAACAAGGTTTGCGCCGCGGCCGCCGCCTCAGGGCTGGTGGTTACACTGCTCATGACAGTCCTCCTTGGGTTGTTTGAGTCGCTGCACGGCTCGCTTGCGCACGAGTCTACGACTGCCCAACCACCCCGTCACGGGAGGAATTATCGGCCAGGACACCCCGACACGGGAGAAAATAAGCCTGGCTTCACGGGGTATCCGCCGCGTGGATAGCCACCGGATGGGCGTTGACGGGGAACAGCTCGTGGAGCCGGGCGCAGGAGCGCTGGACCACTGACCGCAGCCACACACTCGCGGGATCTTCCGCCTGGGACGGGTGCCAGTACATGGCCTCCACCAGGGACGCTTCGGTGCCGCCGGAGAACTCCAGCACCACGATATCCGCGCCGCGCTGCGCCCGTCCGGCCAGCATCCTCGGGACCAGTGCCACAAGGTCCGTGCCTTCAACCAGGAGCGGCAGGGACAGGAAGCCGGCCACCACGGCAGCCACCCGGCGCTGGATGCCCCGGGACTCGAACAGCTTGTCCGCCGGGGTGCTGATGCCCTCACCAAAATAGCCGACGGCGTGAGGCACCGCGGTCAGGTCTTCGAGGGTCAGGCGGGGCTGCTGGAGCAGCGGATTGCCGGCGTCGGCCACGGCCACGAAGCTGTCACGGAAGAGCTGCTTGCTGGCTCCCTGCATCTGGTATCCCGTTGGCCCCACCAACAGGTCGATCTTGGAGTAGTCGGCCATCTGGCCTTGGATGCCCGAACCGGCCGTGGGGACGAAGTCCACGGAAACACCCGGCGCTTCTTCCCGCAGGATCCCACGCAGCGGCCCCACGATGAGCGCCGCAGCGTAGTCCGAGGCGGCGATGATGAACTCGCGCTCGCTGGTGGCGGCGTCGAACCCGGACCGCACGCGCGTGGCCCGCTGGATGTGAAGCATGGCTTCATCAACCAGCGGGACCAACGACTGGGCAAAGGGCGTGAGGTCATAGGTGCGGCCGTTGCGGACCAGGAGCTCGTCGTCGAAATGGCGCCGGAGCCTGGCCATCGCCGCGCTGGTGGCCGGCTGGCTCAGCTGGAGCCGCTCCGCCGCCCGGGAAATGTTGCGCAGTTCCAGCAGGACCTGAAGTTGGGGCAGCAGGTTCAGGTCCAGATTCTTCATACCCACAGGTTATCCGTGCCCGGATCGTGCCTTTTCAAATGCCGCCTGCTGCAGACTGCCGGGTCAGGAACCCAGCTCCTCGGCCACCTTCCGGGCACCGCGCACCGCGATGGCCACGCTCATCAGCGTGGGGTTCATGGCCGTGGCCGTCGGAATGAGCGCGTTCCCGCCCACTACCAGGTTCTCGTAGCCCCACACCCTGGACCAGGGATCCGCCACTGAGCTGCCGTCGTCGGCCGCCCCCATGCGCATGGTGCCCTGGTAGTGCAGGCTGGAGCCATTGGGCATCAGCCGGGGCTCGGCCACAAAGACACCCAGGGCCTTGCCGGCACGCCGCAGCCGCTCGGTGGCCTGGGCAATTTCCGCTTCTTCGCGGTCGGTGAGCGCATATTCGATGGTCATGTTGGGGAAGCCGCGGTAGTCGGGCTCATTGTCGTCGAAGCTGACGGCATCCTCGTAGCGGGGATGCTTGCGCAGGCCATAGCCCATGTTGACGTAACCCCACCTGTTGTCCGAGTACGCGCTGCCGGGTTCCATCGGGAACGGTGTGGACTCCGAGTACATGACCTGGACGGAGAAAGGGTGTTCCGGCTCGGAGAAAGGGATGCGGTTCACAGCAGCGACGGGATCCGCGGGGTTCTGTGCCCGTCGTGCCAGTTCGGCATCAAGGTCCTCCTCCGCGGCGAAGCGGCGCATTTTTTCGGCGTCGAGGGCCACCGTGGAAATCACCACCGGGTGTTCGGTCAGGTAGTGGCCCAGCGCTTTAGGACGGACGCCCGAGGCCCACAGGAGCTGGGGCGAGCGGAAGGCATCGGCCGCCACCACCACCACGTCCGCCGGCACAAAGGATTCCTCCCCCGTCCGCAGGTCCTGCACGGTGACACCGGTGGCACGGTTTCCGTCCAGCTCAACCCGGCGGACCAGGGTGAGGTCGCGGAGTTCGAACCGTTCTGACAGCGGACTGCCAGCGTCCACCAGCGGGCCCAGCACGACGTCGGCACCGGCCCACCGCACGGATCCGTCCGGTTGCGGGTCTCCGGCGACCGGAAGCCTGCCCACCCCGTAGCCTTCGGGAAGCTCCGCACCGAACTCCTCGTCCAGGAGGCTGCGGATGGCCTCCCCCACCTTCGAGTCGGCGAACGCCGCGCTGTGGACGTGCAACAGCTGCTTTGCCTCGTCAATCAGCCCATCCCACTCCTCATCTGCGATGAAGGGGATCCTCTCGCTGAAGGCAGGCGACGGCGTGGCGCAGGTCCAGTGCGCACCCTGGCCGCCCACATTGGTGGCGGCTGCTGCGGCTGGGAAGGTCGGCGCGTGGGCGGAGCCTTCCCCGCCAAAGTCCAGGAGATGGGTTCCCTGGCGGGCGGTGAACATGCCTTCGGTGACGGTTCCGGCCGGAATGCCCAGGGATTCCCGGAACTCCCCAGCCTGTGGCCCCTGGGACATCTCCCGGGCCCGGGCCTTCTCGGCGGGATCAGCGATGTTGCGGACGCTTTCGCCGGGAACGGCGGTCAGCTGCGGGCCGGCTTCGAACATCACCACCCGGGCAGTGGGGACTTGTTCCAGCAGCACGCGGGCGTAAGCGGAGCCAATGGGCCCGCTGCCGACGACGGCGATGGTGGGGTTGGACATGATGTCTCCTTTGAGATCAGGCCGAGAGGGTTTCGGAAGGTGTGCGGGGAGCGGATACGGGTTCGTCCGAGAGGCGCCCGGACGGCAGCAGCACGGCCGCGGGGATGCCCAGGGCGTAGGCAGCTGCCAGGCTGATGAAAATGGGGGTGAACACCGAGCTGTAGATCCCGGCAACAGCGGACTGGACCGCCGGCGCGGCCGCATGCACCAGCTGCGGGGTCAGCCTGCCGGCATCCAGGCCTGCCGGCAGGAGAACCGCGACGCCGGAGCCGATCGCTCCGCCGATCACTGCCGTGGCCACCGTTGAACCTACCTGCCGCACCAGGTTGATGGTGGCGGTCATGGTGCCGGTCTGGGTGGCGGGTGCGGCGCCCTGGACAACCGCGATGATCAGGCTCATGAAAGCCCCGGTGCCCATGCCCACAAAGCCCATCACGATCATGGGCACCCACAGCGGAAGCCCGGCAGGCAGCACCGCCATCACCAGCAGCCCGGCGGCTCCCAGCACTGTCCCCAGGATGGGGAAAATCCTGTACCGGCCGGTGCGGCTGGCCACCCAGCCCGTGAGCAGGTTGCTGATCAGCATCCCGAACACGGTGGCGATGGGAACCAGGCCGGACACCGTGGCGGTGGTTTGGTACGCCATCTGGAAGTAGGTGGGCAGGTAGGCAGTGATGGAGAAAAGGCCGACACCGATAATCGCCGAGAGTGCGGTGCTTGCGGCAATGGTGCGGTTGGCAAAGAGGTGGAGCGGGATGATGGGCTCAGGGGCCCGCCGCTCGATAAGGAAAAAGGCAATGAAGCCCAGGACACTGATGGCCACCGCGGTTGCGGTGGCCACGCCGGCGTCAGGCTCTGCGAGCCAGGAGGCGGCGAGGACGAGTGCCACGAGCGAGGCGGTGAACACTCCAGCGCCGGCAACGTCGAAATGCCGCGGTGCGGGGCCTGGCTCCAGGCGCGGGACGGCAGCCAGCGCGAAGGCGAGTGCCGCAGCCCCGACCGGGATGTTGATCCAAAAGACCCACTGCCACCCCCAGTAATCGGTGATGGCACCGCCGAGGACGGGGCCTACCAGGATGGCGATGGGAAATGCAGCGCCGATGATGGCCATGTAGCGCGGCCTCTCCCGCTGCGTAGTCACGCGGGCAATGATGGTCTGCGACATCAGCTGCAGGCCGGCCGAACTCATGCCTTGCAGGACGCGGGCGCCGATCAGCCACTCCATGCTGGTGGCAAAGCCGCACACCAGGGAGGCGGCCAGGAACATCACCAGGGAAGCCAGGAAGACCCGGCGGGCCCCCAGGACGTCGCCGAGTTTGCCGAGCACGGGCAGGAGCACAGTGCTGGCCAGCGTGTACCCCACGACCACCCAGCTCATCAGTTGAAGCGCGCCGAGTTCGCCGGCAATGGTGGCCAGGGAGGTGGAGACGACAGTGTGATCCAGTGCCCCGAGGAAGGAGACGGACAGGAGGGAGGCGACGAGGAAGCGGAGCTTTACAGGCGAGAGTGTCATTGTGGTCTGCCCGAACGATCGGGCCGTCGGCGCGACGTGGTGTGCCTCCGGCGCAGCATCACGACGGAGAACGGGTCCGGTTGGAACCCCGGCGCCACTTCCACCCTATCGAGACTTACGTTGGAAAGCAACATAAGAATGCTTCAATTTGACATCATGACTGCGGGTCAAAGCGCCCATCCCGGAGGGCGAGTGCCAGCGCCATGTCGTCCAACAGTTCCGCCAGGTCCATCACGGGCACCCCGGAGGTCAGCGCCGCGATTGCCCGGCGAAGAGCCAGGCGGGGCGACGTTTCGTAGCGCTGCGAGGCCCGCACGGATCCCTCCTCGGTGGCCGTCTCCACGCGGGTCAGTCCGGCCGGCTGGTCCACGGTCACTTCCGTCCGAACCTCCCCAAGGGCAAGGACCTGCAGCAGGCCTCCCGGATGGGCCCCGCCGACAGGCGTCGCCAGGAGGGTGCCGGGAGCCATTGCAGGGCGTCCGGGGTGGTGCAGGAGCGCCATCCTGCCCCCACCCGTCGCCGCGGCCGATTTGAGCGCCGGCGATGCTCCCGCCAATGACCGCAGCCAGCCAAATCCGTCGCAGGCAAGGGCATCCAGCGCCGCAACCGGCCCCGCACACTCCACGGATACCAGGCGCGCCGCGCTGCGGCCCCTTGCCCGGAGGGCGTCTTCAACAACGTCCTTGCGCAGGCGGGGCCGCTCGACAATCACAGGGATATCTCCGGGCCACGCCTCCTGGACCAAAGCCTTCCGCGGCATCCCCGGGCCGGCAATCACCACGGCCACCGCTCCCTCGTCCCGGGCGTCCAGCATGCCGCTCCACCAGTCACCTCCCCCGGGAACCACCACCACGCTTCCCCTGGCACCCGTGGAGCGGATGGTGGTGACGGGCAGTTCGGCGACGGCGGCGCGATAGGACGGCAGGTCCGTGAAGACGCTCCACACGCGGCCCGCGCTGCTCATGCCCGCGCTGCTTCAAGAAGCCGGGCTGCAGCGGCATCAGCAAGGTCGACCACATACTGCGCGTCCGCGAGCAGTTCGTCGTACTCCACCGGGGCGGATCCTTCGAGGAGGGAGGCAAAGAGCCGCCACTGCGCCAGGTAGCCGTCGTCCTCGTCCCGCCGATACTCCGTCCATTGCCCGCCCACACTGCGTACGCGGACAGCAGCGCTGCCCGCATGGACGAAGGCAGTCGGAAAATCAACCTCGATCCTGTCGCGGGAGGTGGCGATTGTCATGCGCCAGAAGGCATCCGGCCCCTGCGGCAGCATGGTAAGCGCCAGATGGACCAGGACGCCGCCGGCCCGGTACCCCACCAGATAACCAATTGGCGGAACCAGCCGCGCGTAGGCCACCTCGTCGATACTCGGCGCGACGTCCCTGACGGCAGGCAGGTCATGGACGGAAAACCCGGTCAGCAGCTGCCGCAGGACTCCGGCCGCCACGGCCGGGTCATCCAAATCCGGGTGGCCGCGGCGGGGAGCCTGGAAGGGACCGCCTTCCGCTACCAGCTGGTGGTACCTGTCATTGGGAGGAAGCGCCACGGTGACCGAGACGGCCTGGACCTTTCCTTCACGTGCCACCAGGTGGTGCTTGGCGCGTCCCCAGGCAGCATCAAAGAGATGGTTGGTGCCCACCAGCAGGAGGACGCCCGCGGACCTGCACGCGTCTATGACTTCGCCGGCCTCCTCCCGGGAAATGGCCAGCGGTTTCTCGCAGAAGATGGCCCGCTTTCCGGCCGCCACGGCAGCCAGGATTTGGCGCGCATGTTCACCGGGCGGGCTGCAAACGGCAATGACGTCCACGTCCGGGTCCGCCAGAAGGTCCGCCTCGCCCGTCGACCAGCGGGCACCGCACCCTTGCGCCAGCCCCCGGGCGCGCCCACTGCCGGCATCGGCAATATGCCGCACGGTGAACTGGTCCGGCAGCCGTCGAAGCACGGGGAGATGGAGGGCCACCACCCCGGGTCCTGCTCCCAGTATTCCCACATTCCACGGCATCCCAGCCTCCCGTCTTATGTATTTATTATGCATAAGTTTGGGATGTTGCAGCCATAGTTCCCACAAACAGCGCGTTAGTGAGCCTCCCTGTGTGAGAATTGTTGCCATGACGACAGACTCCACCCTCCGCTTTGGAGCCCAGACGGATGAAGTGACCAGCCTCCTCCGGATCGTGAACCTGGTCCGGACAGGCGAGGCGACCACGCGGCCCGAGATCGGCAAGGTCACAGGGTTGGGCAGGGGCGTCGTCAGCCAGCGCGTGGACCAGGCCATCCAGATCGGCTTCCTGGGCGATGGAGAGTTTGGAGCGTCGTCCGGCGGACGCGCTCCACGCACCCTCCGTTTCCGCGCGGAACAGGGGCGGATCGTGATCTGCGCCCTCGGGGCAGCACATATCCGGGTGGGCATAGCCGCGCTGGACGGGGACATCCAGGACCACGCGCACCGCCCATGGGACATCGCCCAGGGGCCGGAGAAAACAATCACCGCCGTCATGTCACTGGTCGACGATGTGCTGAAGAAGCACCCCGCAGTGCCCGTGTGGGCCGTGGTAGTGGGGCTTCCCGGCCCCGTCGACTTCGCAACAGGACAACCCGTGGCCCCGCCCATCATGCCGGGGTGGAACGGTTTCGACGTCCGCACCCCCTTCGAGGAGCGCTTCAATGCACCGGTGTGGGTGGACAACGACTCCAACCTGCTTGCCCTGGGTGAGCGCGCCCGGCGGCGCGACTCCCTGACGGACCTCATCTACTGCAAGATCGGGTCCGGAGTGGGGGCCGGCCTGCTGTCCAAGGGCCGGATCCACCGTGGTGCAAACGGGGCGGCCGGCGATATCGGCCACGTCCGGGTTGCCGACTCCGACGCCCAGTGCCGGTGCGGCAAGGTGGGCTGCCTGGAGGCGGTGGCCGGCGGCTGGGCCCTGGTCCGGGACGCCGAGCAGGCCATCAAGGAGGGAGTCCAAACCTCCCTCGCCGGACGGACAAAGAAGGCCCCGCTGACCCTGGAGGACATCACCCTCGCTGCGCAGGGCGGGGATTCCCTTGCCATCTCACTCATCCAGAAGTCGGCGCGCGTGGCGGGTGAAACCATTTCCGCGCTGGTCAACATGTTCAATCCGGGCGTCATCGTCATTGGCGGCGCCATCGCCTCGGCAGGCGAAGTGTTCCTGGCCGAGGTGCGGCGGCGCGTCTACGAACTCTCCCTGCCCCTGGCTACCCGGGACCTCACCATTACCCTGTCGGTGAATGATGAGCGGGAGCCCCTTCGTGGCGGCGCCGAACTGGCCCGCGAGCAGCTGTTTGAGATCACGTTCCCCCGTTGGTTCGCGGAAGGCAGGCCGTCTCCGGAGCGGGTGGCGGTACCCGCCTAGGCTCCTTTTCGGAACCGGCCTGGGTGCAGGTCAGGCCACGTCGCGCGAGGTACCTGGCTCCGCCGTCCGGCCAGCGTCCAGCCGCGACTCCACGTGGAACGGCAGGACCAGCGGCGAGCCGGGACGTGCCTGCAGATATGGCACCATCAGCTCGAAATCGACGGCGACTGCGTGCGTCCCGGCCGGGAGTTCCCGCGGGGCGGCAAGGACGAGCCGGTCCTGGATGAACCACCACCCGGCCTCCGCCTGAAGGGCGTCCGCCGGGACCCGCCGGGCGCCCAGCACCACCGCCAGCTCAGGGGGTGCCACCGCAACGCCGGCCACCGCCAGCCGGAGACCGGCCACGCTGGCCAGGGGCATGGAACGGATCCAGGGCAGGCCCAGGCGCAGTTCGAATCCTTCCGGGGTGGCAGTCAGCGCATCATGCCGCAGGGCCATTTCCAACATAGTCGATATCCTTTATCCTGAATTAGGCATAAGTTTGCAGGTAAAAAGCATAACCGGGAGGGCTTGCTGTGGAAACGGTATTTCCGGAGGGCTGGACTCTGTGTGCCAGCACATTTAACTGGGCGCCGGACATTGTCGCGGCCCGCCGAAGGGCCCCTGACATCGTGGCCGGAATCGCCGACTCCACCGTAAAGACAATCGAGCTCGAACCCGGGCTGGTGTGGCGGTCGTTCCCGGATCCAAGCGACGGCGAGGTGGATGAGCTCCGGGAGAGCCTGGTGGCCCGGGGCGGACGCGTCAGTATCGTTGGCGTGAGCCTGGATGACTTCGTTACCCGTACCCAGCGCCGTTCCGCGCAGGAGCGCCTGGACTTCCTGGTCCCCCAGCTCCGCGCGGCGCACCGGGTGGGAGCGGGCGGCGTCCGGCTCCCCATCGGGCAGGCGGGCCCGGAGCTCCTTGCGATGGTGCGGCCGCTGCTGCACGAACTCGATCTGGTCCTGTACGAGGAAATCCAGGGCCAGCAGGTTCCGGACCATCCCGCCGTGGCACCGGCCCTGGAGGCGATTGCGCGGCTTGACGACGACCGGGTGCGGGTCCTCGTTGACATCAGCATGCTGATGCCCACCCTTCCCGTCACCTACCTTGAGGAACTAAGGCGGGGAGGCATCTCCCCGGACCTCATCCGCCGCCTGGAAGACGAATGGCGGGACCCCGCCACGCTCGACGCCGTTACCGCCCTGCTCCGTTCGGGCGACGTGCCTCCGCAGATCCACACCCTCTTCATGAACCTGCTCATCCGCTTTGGCCGCAGCGGCGCCGCCGACCTGGCGGGCATCCTGCCGCGCGTGGGTGCCTTCCACCTGAAGTTCTGGGATTTGGACGACGACGGCGGCCGGGTTTCCCAGCCGTTGCGGGACCTTGGTTGCCTGCTTGGCCGCAGCGGCTTCAGCGGCACGCTGACCAGCGAATGGGGCGGCCACGAATGGCTGACGAACGACCCCACGGAGATGACGCGGAAGCACCTGGCGCTGGCGGAAACGGCACTGGCCCCTTTCGGCTGAGCCTGCGCGGCGCTTGGTTCCACCAGCAGGGAAACGGCCGGCCCCGGGATCTTCCAGGGCCGGCCGTTCCATTGCCGGCGTCGCTATTTAGTGCTGAAGGCTGCGTCGAAGGCCGCCGCCGAGGGCTGGTACCCGGAGAGCCGGCGCACGAACGCCAGGGCCTCCGGCGCACCGTCCAGGCGGTCCATGCCGGCGTCCTCCCATTCCACCGACAGCGGTCCCCGGTAGCCGATCGAGTTCAGCATCCGGAAGGCGTCCTCCCAGGGCACATCACCGTGGCCGGTGGAGATGAAGTCCCATCCACGGCGGGGGTCGGCCCACGGCAGGTGGGATGACAGCCGGCCGTTGCGGCCATTGGCCAGCCGCTTCTTCGTGTCCTTGCAGTGCACGTGGTAGATCCGGTCCTTGAAATCCCAGAGGAATCCCACCGGATCGATGTCCTGCCACACCATGTGGCTGGGGTCCCAGTTCAGCCCGAAGGCCTCCCGGTGCCCGATCGCCTCCAGGGCCCGCTGGGTGGTCCAGTAGTCGTAGGCGATCTCGGACGGGTGCACCTCGTGGGCGAACCGGACACCCACCTCGTCAAAGACGTCAAGGATGGGGTTCCACCGGTCCGCAAAGTCCTGGTAACCGGCGTCCACCATCTTTTCGGAGGCGGGCGGGAACATGGCCACGTACTTCCAGATCGATGATCCGGTAAAGCCTGTCACGGTCTTGACGCCCAGCTTCGCGGCAAGGCGTGCAGTGTTCTTCATTTCCTCGGCGGCACGGCGGCGGACGCCCTCGGGGTCGCCGTCACCCCAGACGACGTCCGGCAGGATTCCCCGGTGCCGTTCGTCGATGGGGTCGTCACAGACGGCCTGGCCCTTGAGGTGGTTGGAGATGGTCCACACCTTCAGGTTGTTCCGTTGCAGGATGTCCAGCCTGCCCTGCACGTAGGCCTCGTCATCCCAGCGCCACGGGTCCAGGTGGTCTCCCCAGCAGGCAATTTCCAGCCCGTCGTAGCCCCATTCGCCGGCGAGCCGGGCCACTTCCTCGAAGGGGAGGTCGGCCCACTGGCCGGTGAAGAGGGTGATTGGTCGTGCCATGTAGTTTCCCTTTCCTAGCCGGCCTGGACGGGGACACGGGCGGCCACGCGCGTCCAGGCGGAGTCATTGTCGGAACTGCGCTCGACGGCGTCGAGCACGCGCTGCACCCCGAGCCCGTCGTCGAAGGTCGGCTGCGGGTCAATGCCGCTGGAGATGGCCTCCACGAGGTCCTTGACCTGGTGCGAGAAGCCGTGCTCGTAGCCAAGCATGTGGCCGGCCGGCCACCAGGCCGAAACGTAGGGATGGTCCGGCTCGGTGACCAGGATCTTCCGGAAGCCCTGCCTGTCCGCCGGTACTGTCCGGTCGTAGAACTGGACGCTGTTGAGGTCTTCCAGGTCGAAGGCCAGGGCACCCTTGTCTCCCGAAATTTCGATCTGCAGCGCGTTCTTCCGCCCGGTGGCGAAACGCGAGGCCTCAAACGATGCCAGTGCGCCCGATGCGAACCGGCCGGTGAAGATGGCGATGTCGTCCACAGTCACCTGGCCGTAGCCGGCCGTGGCCGTGCCGGACAGCCCGGACCCGGAGTCCAGGAGCGGCCGCTCCTTCACGATGGTGTCGATGACGCCGGACACCTTGTCGATGTTTTGTCCGGTCACGAACTGCGCCAGGTCGATGGCGTGGGCACCGATGTCGCCGAGTGCGCCGGAGCCGGCATGTTCCTTCTGGAGGCGCCACGCCAACGGCATGTCCGGGTCAACCAGCCAGTCCTGCCGGTAGGAGGCGCGCACCTGGTTGACCTTGCCTACGGCACCTTCGGCAATGAGATTGCGCAGGAGCATGACGGCGGGGACCCGGCGGTAGGTGAAGCCCACCATGGCCCGTACGCCACGGGCTGCCGCCTTTTCAGCCGCCTCCGCCATGGCTTCTGCTTCCGCCACCGTGTTGGCCAGCGGCTTTTCGCACAGCACGTGTTTGCCCGCTTCGAGCGCCGCAATGGCGATTTCCGCGTGCGAGTCGCCGGGCGTGACGATGTCCACGACGTCGATATCGTTACGCGCCACCACCTCGCGCCAGTCCGTGGCTGACTCAGCCCATCCCCATTTCCCGGCGGCGGCAGCAACGGCGTCGGCGTTCCTGCCCACCACGACGGCCATGTCCGGTTCGGCCGGCAGGTCGAAGAAGCGGGGCGCGGTGCGCCAGCCCTGGGAGTGCGCTGCACCCATGAAGCCATAGCCGATCATGGCCACGCGCAGGCGTGTCATGCCAGCACTACTTTCCGTTCGACGGCGACGCGGTTGCCCACGTAGTGCATGGGGGCGATCTGCATGTACAGGAGGCGGAGGGTCAGGATGACTTCGACGTCGATTTCCTCGCCGGCGTCGGGGACACGGTCCAGCGGGATGATGATGTCCGGCTTGTCGGCCACGAACCACAGGGTTTCCCACTGCTCCG
Organism: Arthrobacter sp. NicSoilB11; assembly: GCF_019977375.1. Taxonomy (NCBI): domain Bacteria; kingdom Bacillati; phylum Actinomycetota; class Actinomycetes; order Micrococcales; family Micrococcaceae; genus Arthrobacter; species Arthrobacter sp. NicSoilB11. Next base: position 150,778 of record NZ_AP024657.1, on the reverse strand, counting down.
GGAGTTCCGCGATGGAGTACGACTGGCCCTGCAGTTCGAAGCGGAGTGATTCTTTGGGGATTTCTTTCCCGTTGACGGTGGCCGCGACGTCGTCAACGGCGGACAGCCAGAGGCTGCGGTACCAGGGCAGCTGGACGGAAACGGAAATGCCCTCGGGGTGCCGGCGGACGTCAGCGTCCTGGAAAAGGGAGTTGTGGGTTGCCATGATGGTCCTTACTCGAAGGTGTCGACGAATGTCTGGTGGGGTAGCGGCGGCTGCGGTTCCAGCGTCTGCCGGGCCGACGGATTGTAGGGGTGGTATTGGCTGGGGACCGGCTGGTCCGCGGGCGGCATGAAGACGGGCTTTCCGTCGTCACCGAAGTACATGAGGTCCAGGGCGAAGGCGTGCTGGTTCTTCTCCGCGAAGCTGATCCAGTTTTCCTCGAAGGGTGCCCGGAGCAACTCGTAGCAGCGGAACTTCCAGATCTTCCATTCGCCGTCCTGACGCAGGAAGTCCACCGCATATTTGCACCAGACCCAGTGGGCCCAGACTTTCTTGCCCTGGACTTCGCCCGGCGAGTACATGTAATCGGGGCTCTCCTTGGCCACGTCCGGGTCGGTCAGGCCGGACTCGTTGCCGGTCATGATCCAGACGCCCTTGGCGGTCTTGCCGTCGGCCGCCACTTCGATGACCGGAGTGGTGGTGTAGTGCAGGATGAGCTTGCCTTCAGGGCGGGGGCGGCCCTGGTGATAGCGGATCACGCTGTCGTAGTCGGTGTACTGGCCGGCGTTGGTGTAGCGGGCCCGGATGCCCGGCGTTCCCGGCTTGACCCAGAGCGGGATGATCTGCTCATCCTCGAACGCATTATGGAGGTACATGTAGCGGTTGAACAGGTTCTCGATGTCGCCCCGGTCGTTGGCGCGGCGCGCCAGCCGGAGCGCTTCGCCAAGCTCGGAGCGAAGCCGTTCCACCTCGGCAGTGAGGTCGGTGTCGGTCGCAGGCATTGATTTCTCCTTAGGCGGGAACCACTGATTCCTCGATGGCCTGGCGCATAAGGGCATGCTGCTTCTTGACCAGGTCGATTGGATCCGATTCGCCAAGGTCGGCGAAGGCGTGGCCTTCCCATTCGCTGGAGAGGAAGCCCTGGTAGCCGCCCTTGACGAACTGCCGGACAATCCTCGGAATATCCATGGCGGGCTCGTTGCCGTTCCCGTCGATGTCATAGAACTTGGCATGGACGTGGAACATCTGCGGCATGATGTCCAACCATTCCTCCGGTGGAACCAGGCCGTGCATGTTGAAGGCCAGCCGGGTGAACGGACCCAGCTGCGCCGGGTCGAAGTTGTTCTCCCGCAGGTAGTCCTCAAACTCCTGGTTGCGTTCCTGCATGGGCAGCGGCTTGCGCCAGATGTCCTGCATGACGGCAAAGTGTTCCTGCGGCAGGCCCATCTGGGTCAGCGTGCGGAACAGGGTGGGCGAGAGGCTGTGCATGGTGGAGCTGAAGTCCGCGGTGAAGCCCAACCGGTCACTGCCGAGCTCCTCATACATCTCGCGGATCTGCAGGATCTTCGGATCGTTGGGGCCCTGGGGGGCGTGGATCTCGTAGCCCAGCTTCTGGTCATACTTTTCGGCCAGCGGAAGCAGCCGGCGCAGCAGTTCCTTGCCGGCGGACCGGATGACGATTTTGTTGAAGCCCAGCGTGTTGGCGGTCTTGAGCTGCCGTGCGAAGAAGTCGAACTCTTCGTCCGGCGTCATGTCACGGTCCTTGCGGCGGCCCATGTCCAGGTTGGTGCCCACGGCGCTGGGGGTCAGTCCGTAGCGGTCCATGCTGTCGCGCCAGAGCTTCACGAAGTCGTTGTCGACGTCGGGGTAGGTGCGCAGCATCTGCGCGATGTTGAACTCGACGCCCGGGCCGAGGCCTTCGTCGGCCACGGCCTTAATCAATGTCTCCGGCGTATAGTGCCCGGCGGCGAATTCGGAGGTGAGTGAGTAGAGGGTGATGCCAAGCTCGATGCCGGAGCCGGCGATGCCTTCAGTCATGTTTGTGTTCCCTTCAGTGTCAGCCGCGGACGGGCTGGGCGAGGTGGCTGTTGAGGATGCGGCGGGCTTCTGCGGGGTCGGTGATCATGGCCGAGCCCGCGTTGGCGGCTGCGGACCGCTGGACGGCCTGCTCGCCGCGGATGATGTCGAACGGGTCCTGCCAGTTGTTCCAGTGCCAGCCTTCGTATTCGCTGGAGATGGCCCCGGAGTAGCCGTTCTCCACGAGCTGGCGGACCAGGTCCCGGACCGGCACGGAGGGTTCCTCGCCGTTCTCGTCGATGCCGAAGAACTTGCCGTGGACGTGGCGGACCCAGGGCATGATTTCCAGCCAGGTGTCCAGCGGTGCGGGGCCGAAGAGGCCGGTGCCGTTGATGGCGAAGTCGATGCCGAGGTCCGGCCTGCCGTTGCGGGCAGCAAGCCCGATGAAGGCGCCGAAGCGTTCACCGTGAACCTTCTGGGTGTTGGGCGGGCCCTCGGCGTAGAAGCCGTTCCACAGCTCCACAACCTGCCAGAGCAGGTCTTCCGAGGCGCCGCGGCGGCGGTAGGCCTCCAGCAATGACGGCGCAAAACCGGTCACGGTGGCACCCCAGTCGGCAGTGAACCCGAGCAGTGGGGAATCGAGCTTTTCGTAGCGGTCACGGAGCGCGAGCACCCGTTCGTGGGCGCCGTGCTGGTCGGCATGGACTTCCAGGGCCAGCGTGACGCCGTACTGTTCGGCGACGGGCAGCAGGCTCTCCATGGCGTCCGGGGTCAGCGAGATCTGGACCCGGGCGATCGGGAAGCCCAGCCTGGAAGCCACTTCGATCTGCTTGCGCATGTACTCAACCAGCTCGCCATGGTTCATCAGCCGATCGCGCCGGATGCCGGTGTCCACGTTGACGGCCAGGGAGGTGGGAACCAGGTCCGCCTCTGCCACCAGGTCCCGGAACTGGCCCACAAAGTTGTCATCGATGCGGTCGGGGAAGCCGCGAAGGCTGGAAAAGCCAATGACCTCCAGTCCCGGACCGAATCCTTCGGCCGCGACCCGGCGGATGAGGCCGTCGAGGTCGTACTGCCGGCCGTGGAAGGCGCGGGTAAAGCTGTAGAGGGTGACGCCCTGGATGGGCGTGCCAAGGCTGGTCATCGCTGTGCCACCTTCATGGTCTTGGTGTCGTGCTCTTCGATGTGCAGCACGCCGTGGTCGGTGATGATGTATGGGATATAAAGCTTCAGGTCCACGCGGACTTCGTGCTCAGCCTCGCCCTCCGCCACGGGAAGGTCCCCGGACAGGACGGCGGAGTCCAGCGGGAACCACCATTCGCCGGTTTCCTCCACGAGTTCCTCAAAGCTGAAGGTGCGGTTGTTCATGGTCCACTTCAGCGAACCTTCGGCGGCGGCCACGCCGTCCACCGTCAGGGCTGCCCCTGCAATGCAGGAACCCGGAAGGGCGCGGTACCACGGGATCCGGACTTCGACGGCGGTGCGGCCGCCCTGCGTGGTGAGTGTTCCCTGCTCGATTATGCGGTCGGCGATCATCGAGACCTCCTTGTCTGCGGCATGCCTAGCCTGCACTTGCTGTGAAGGGCCACACCGGGCCTCTTCTTCATTGTTTTGACAGTCTATTGTCTGATTCTGACATAAGTAAAGCGCTGTTGATATCGGCAGCGATTTTCCTGGCCCCACGCACGGCGAGCGCCACCGCCGTCAGCGTGGGATTGCACGCCGTGGCGGTGGGGATGACGCCGTTGCCAGCCACGAAGAGGCCGGGGACCTGCCACACCTGGCTGTCCGGGGAACAGACGCTCTCGCCGTCGTCGGTCCTTCCCATCCGCGTGGTGCCCTGGTAGTGCAGCGACGATCCCGGCGGAAGGACGAACGGGCGCTCGTCGAGCGGCTCGCCCACCGCCTTGCCCAGCCGCACTATCTCCCTGCCGGCACGGTCCAGCACCTCGTGGTCCCGCTCCGTGAGGCGGTAGTGGATGCGCATGGCGGGCATTCCGTAGGAGTCGCGGGCGCCGTCGTCGAACGCCACCCGGTCCTCACGCTGCAGGTCCTTGGCGCAGAACAGCCCCAGCCCAACGATTGAGCCCGGAACAACAGGGTCGTCGTCCGCCAGCGGGACGGGGGATGCATCCAGCTGCATGATCTGCCCGTGGAAGGGCATCTCATCGGTGTAAGGAACCCACGCCACCCCGGCCTGCTCGCTGAGCGCGCCGGCGGCCGCCGGGTGCGTGCCGCCCGCGGAGACGTCGCGCAGCCTGCTGGCGAACACCACCTGAGCCTGGTCGTTGAGGTACCGGCCCAGGGCATCGGGCCGGATGCCGGAAGCCCACAGCAGCTGGGGCGTGCGCAGTGCATCGGCGCCCACCACCACGTAGCGGGCGGCCACGCGGGAGATGGTTCCGTTGCGGCGGTCCCGGACTTCGACGCCGGCTGCCGCGCCATCCTCCACCAGGACCTTCGTCACCAGGGATTCGTCGAACAGTTGGAACAACGGGTTTTCCCGGGTCACGTCGCCCATGACGACGTCGGACCCCGACCAGGCGAGCCGGCCGTCCTCCCGCCGGTGGACGGCGAGCGGCATGGGCTGGACCCGGTAGGCGGGGGCCCGGCCGCTGTCCACCGCGGCGGCGAGGCGTTCCCGTACGAGGTCGGAGAACGGTGCGCCGTCAAAGGCGGAGCTGGTCACACCCAGGAGGCGGTCCGCGTCGTCAAGAAGCTGTTCCAGGTCCGGAAGGAACGCAATCCGCTCATTGCCGCCGGGCCGTGGACAGGCGGCCGTCCAGTGCGCGGCCATTCCGCCCACGTTGCTGGACATGGCTGCTACGGGCATGCCGTCTTCGCCGGGGAAGGAGTAGCCGTCCTGGAGCAGGTAGGTGCCCGGCCTGGCCCTTCGCTGCCCGCTCTTGACCGCTCCGGGGGAATTTACCGTCTCAGCTCCCGCACCGGGCCCTTCCGAGGCACGCTGCGCAAGGGTCCGCCGTTCCGGATCCTCAATGTTCTTGACGTGGGCGCCGGGTGGATTGCTGACCGTGGGGCCCACCTCGAACATGGCGATGGTGGCGCCCGGTGCTTCCTCGCTGAGGATCCGGGCGTAGGCCGAAGCCGTGGGACCGCTGCCGACGATGGCGACGTCCACGGAGCCGGGGTAGCGGCTGCCGCTCACCGTTCCGCCGCCAGTTCCTGGATCCGCCGCACGGATTTCGCAGAGTCGATCGTCGGGTAGTACTCAAGCCCGATGGGGCCGGCGTAGCCGCTGTTGCGCAGGTCCGCGAGCCGCGAGGGCCAGTCGATGGAACCGGAGCCGGGCTCACCGCGCCCCGGGGCGTCGGCGATCTGAACGTACTTGATGAGGTCGCCGGCGTTGGCCAGCTCGGCCACGGCGTCCTCGCCCTCGACAGTGGAGTGGTAGAGGTCGTAAAGGACACCAAAACCGGGCGAGTTGACTCCCCTGGCCACGTAGACTGCCTCCGAGGTCCGGTCCAGGAGTGCCCCGGGGTGGTCCACCCTGATGTTCACCGGCTCAAGGACAAGGGTGATGCCGGAACCTTCGATATGGGCCACGCCCTTGGTGAAGATCTCGATCAGTTCATCCAGCTGGTCCTGGCGCTTGCGCCCGCCGAAACCGGTGCCGCTGCCAACCACGATCCGCGGGCAGCCGAGCTGTCGGGCCACCTCGACTCCGGCGTCCAGGCCTGTGTAGAAGGGGGCGTGGTCCTTGGGCGGGATCATGAACTGCATCCGGGGCTCGGCCAGCTGTGCGGTGAGCTGGACCCCGGTTTCCTCAAGTGCTGCCTTGAGGGCCGGGATGTCCTTGCCCGTGGGGCCCCACATCTCCACCGCGTCGAAGCCGGCCGCGGCGGCGGCGCGGACTCGGTCGGCGGCGCTTTCTCCAGCTTCGGTGAACAGCAGGTCGATATTGGGTGCAAGTTGAAACATGGGTGTCTCCTGAAGTCGGATGGGTTGTTTAAGGAGGTGAGGTTGTTCTTCCCCGGGTGCCGTTTTTGGGCGCGGTGGACCAGGGCAGGCGCCTGGGGGCGCATGGTCGTGGGTGGCGCTTAGCCCTTGAGGCCGCCGGAGAAACCTTGGATGAAGCGCTTCTGGGCGAACAGGAACAGGGCCAGGATGGGGATCATGGACACGATCACGATGGCGAAGATCGAATTCCACTGGGAGACCAGGGACCCGATGTAGTAGTACATGGCCACCGGCAGTGTCTGGTTGGCGGAGCCGCCCAGGAAGATCAGCGATGTGAAGAAGTCATTCCACACGATCAGCCCGGCAAAGATGGTGACCGTTCCCGTGGCCGGAGCCATCATGGGGAACACCACCCGGGCGAAGATCTGGGACTTGCTGGCGCCGTCAATCGTTGCCGCTTCCTCATAATCCGTGCCGAGGCCGCGGAAGAAGTTTGAATACAGGAAGATCGACAGCGGCAGCAGCATGCCGGTGTACAGGACGATCAGGCCCCAGGCAGAGCCGGTGAGGCCGAGGGCGCGGGCACCCATATACAGAGGCACAGCGCCGAGTTGGCCCGGAAGGATGATGGCGATCAGGAACAGGTAGTAAGCTCCTTTGCTCCAGCGCCTGGTGCTGCGCGAGATGACGTAGCCGGTGATGGAGCCGAGGGCAACGAGCCCCAGGATGCTGCCGGCGGTGATGATGGTGCTGTTAACCAGGCCCATCACCACGTTGGAATTTCCCTTTGCGGACAGCACCGCAATGAAGTTGCTGAAATCGGGGTTGACGGGCGGAGCCAGCGCCGAGGTAGTAAACAGTTCGCCGTTTGGCTTCAGTGCCGTGGTCACCAGGAAGTAGAACGGGGCGAGAAAAACCAGGGCCAGGGCCCAGAGCCCGATTTCCCGTAGCAGGGTCAGTTTGGTGTAGCGGAACATGCGTTAGTCCTCGGGGTTCGATCGCGTCAGCCGCTGCTGGATTACGGCGAAGATCAGGATGATCGCGGCGAGTACCAGCGCCAGGGCGGCGCCGCCGCCAAAGTTTCCCAGCGCGAAGGCCTGTTTGTAGACCTGGGTGGCCAGAGTTTCCGTCGCCCCGGCCGGCCCACCGCCGGTGAGCGCCATGATGGGGTCGAAGACCCGGAGGCCTTGGACGATCCCCAGCGTAGTGGCAACGGCCACGGCGGGGCGGATGGCGGGAAGGGTCACGTTGCGGAACCGCTGCCACAGGTTGGCGCCGTCGATGGCTGCCGCTTCCTCCACTTCGACCGGGACGCCGGCCAGGCCGGCCATGAAGATGACCATGGCAAAGCCGGTGGAGGACCAGACAAGCACTACCAGGACGGTCCAGATGGCCCATTGCGGGTCCGCCAGCCAGGGTTTGGCCTGGTCGCCGGCGCCGATCGCTGCGAGGAAAGCGTTGAGCGGGCCGTCGAAGTCGAAGATGTACTTCCAGATGTAGGCCGTGGCCAACGGGCTGAGCACTACCGGCATGAAGAAAAGGGTGCGGAGGATGTAGCGCGTCTTGATTACGCGGTTAAGCCCCAGTGCAATGATCAGGCCTGCGATGTTGCCAAGGAGGACCGAGCCGAAGGCCAGGAAGAGGGTGTTTGACAGTGCCCCGAGTTTGGTGGGGTCCCTGAAGATCGCTTCAAAGTTGGCCCAGCCCGTGATCTTGAACGCGCCGATGCCCGTCCAGTTGGTGAACGCGAAGAAGCCGCCGATTCCTGTTGCCACATAGTGGATGGCAAACACCAAGGCAATCCCGGGCAGGGCCCACCACCAGTGTCCGAACTCCAGGCCGCGGCCGCGGGGGCGGGCGTCCTGGCCCGCCGCCGGGGTGCGCCTGCCTCGCCGGGGTGCTTCAGCTGCTTCGCTTTTGGGTTGCATCGTCGCAGTCATGGTATTTCCTTGCTTGTCCCATTGAGTCATGTCGGAACGTTGATGGTGACGAACGCTTACTGTCCCCAGGCGGCGTCCATGGCCTGCAGGACCTGGTCAGGGCTCTTCTGGCCCGTGACGATGCCCTGGACCCCGGTGGCCAGCGCGTCGTAGACCGCGGAGTTGGGCCACTGGATGTTCGGCAGGGGGCTGTAGCTGCCGTTCTTGATCAGTTCGCCGACGTTCTTGTAGGCGCCGCTTTCGAAGTCGTACTTGTCCAGCCCGCTGACGGGGAGGGCGCCGTCGATCTCGGCGAAAGCCTTGGTCTGCTCCGGCTCGGCTGCCCAGTCCAGGAACGCTTTGGCAGCGTCCTTGTTCTTGGAGGCAGCGTTGATGGAGAAGGCGTAATTGGCGCTGGCGTAAACGTAGTCCTTGCCGGAGCCCTTCTCCGCTGGAAGTGCGCGCACGGCGAAGTCGGTTCCGGCCGCGGCGGACTGCAGCTGCTTCCAGCTGGGAGCGGGAATGAAGCCTGCTACCGACGTTCCGCCGGCAAGGCCTTTGGTGATGGCGTCAAAACCGGCACCGGCGGCGCCCTTCTGGAAGCAGCCGGCGTCCTTGAGGGTGTTGACCGACTCCAGGGCGGACTTCCAGCCATCGGAACCGGCGAAGGTCGCTTCCTTGGCTGCGCGCTTTTCGTTCCATTTGGGGTCTTCCGCGTAGACGCGCGTGGCAGCCAGGGACATGGCCATCAGGCCAGTGTTGGGCGGGGCCGAGCCGGCGATGGCAAAGAGCGACTTGCCGGATGCCGCAAGGGTCTTGCACTGGTCCTCCAGGGCCGCGAAGTCAGCCGGGAACTGGCCGGCGGCCTTGACCGCGGTCTCGTTCGTGACCAGGGCAGCCACGGTTATTTCCGTTGCCTGGCCGTAGACTTTGCCGTCTTTCCCGAAAGTGCTGTCGCTTCCTGCCGGAAGCAGCTTTTTGGCAGCGTCATCCAGCGGCTCCAGGAAGCCGGCTTCGGCCAGCGGGAGGATGCTGCGCCCCTGGCCCGCGCCAGGGGAAGTCACCACGACGTCGGAGGCGTTGCCGGCCTGGAGCTGCGTACGCAGGGTCTGGTCGTAGGAGTCATTGGGCTGCGGGTTGAACGTAATCTTTACGTCCGGGTGCGCCTTCATGTAGTCCTCGCCCAGCTTCTGGAACGGGCTTTCGATCGTGTTGGAGGTGGCGAAGGAGAGCGAGAACTCCTTGCTGCCCGACGAGCTGGCGCTTTCAGCGGAAGAGGAGCAGCCGGTAAGGGCCAGGGCAGCCAGGGTGGGGACGGCAAGGGCGCCGGCAACCTTCAGGCCCAGGGAGCGTCGGTGCTGTGTCATGTTCAGCCTTTCAGACTTCGTTGTCGAAGAACATCCGGGAGCGGTGATCCCGGTCACTCACCAGTATGAAGGAGATGTGTAGGAAAAGCACATAAGTCTTTGCTATGAAAGACATAAGTTTGACGGGGGTCTGCGGAACGGGCACCGTTGCCGGAGCGCCCCAGGTCGCATTAGAGAGGGTGATACACACCGCTCGACGCATTGAAGGCACTGATAGAATCCGGTGACGTACTTCACGATCGAAAGACAGCTCCGTGACCAACTACGCACCGCTCGCCCGGCTTGACCTGAACCTGCTGATTTCGCTGGATGCGCTCATCACGGAACGCAGCGTGACCCGGGCAGCGGAGCGCCTTCACTTGAGCCAACCGGCATTGAGCGCTTCACTGGCGCGGCTCCGTTCTCACTTTGGTGATCCCATCCTGGCCCGGCGCGGCAATGCCTATGAACTGACGCCTTTCGCGCTGCGGTTGGCCGAACACACCACCACCGCACTGGAGGCTGCCCGCCGCGTCTTTGAGAGCCAGGCGTCGTGGGAGCCGGCTGAGTCAGAGCGCGAATTCGCCATCTATGGCTCCGACTACGGTTTCAGCACCATTGGCCGGGTCGTTTCGGAGCTGGCAGCCCAACGCGCTCCCGGGGTCCGCTTCCGGTTCATGCTGCACAACCCGCTCGTGGTTGAGGACGCCGCAAACCGTCTGCGCGCCGTGGACGGAATGGTGATTCCGCACGGCTTCCTCAGCGGCCTCCCGTACCAGGACCTGTGGCGGGATGGCTGGATGGCCGTTGTCTCCTCATCCAACGAGGCAGTGGCCGAACGCATCACCATGGAAAACGTCGCGGAGCTTCCGTGGGTCATGACCTTCCAGTCCCGGTCCGCATTTACGTCGGCCCAGCGCCAGATCCAGCAACTCGGGATTGAACCGCGCGTAGAGGTCGCGGTTGAGAGTTTCCTATCCCTCCCCCACTTCGTTCTGGGGACGCAACGGATAGGGCTTATCCAGGCAGCCCTGGCACCCATTGCCCTGCAGCTGGACGGCGTGCGGGTCCTGCCCCTGCCCTTCGACGCAACCCCTTTGGTTAATGCGCTGTGGTGGCACCCGAGCCATGACCGGGACTCCGAGCACGAGTGGATGCGGGCCCTGTTCAAGGAGGCCGGCGACATCGTTGCGGCTTCCGCAGCCAGAGAGGCGCTGTAAGCAAAGGGCCCGGCCAGGGAGTACCGGCCGGGCCCTGCTCCGCTGCCGGCGGATCAGGCTGAAACAGATACCGGACGCATGCTCCTCCGGATCAGGTCGTGCTGCTTGCGAACCAGCAGCAACGGGTCCACCTCGCCCAGCTCGGCAAAGGCGTGGCCCTCCCATTCACTGGACCAGTAACCCCGGTAGCCGCCCTCCACGAACACGCGCACCAGCTCCGGATAGTCGATTGCCGGCTCATTGCCCTGCTCGTCGATGTCGTAGAACTTGGCGTGCACATGCAGGATCTGGGGCATGATGTCCGCCCATTCCTGCGGGTCGACATGGCCGTGCATGTTGAACGCCAGGTGGGCAAAGGAACCCAGCAGGGCGGGATCGAAGTCGCGGTCCTTGAGGTAGCCGATGAACTCCTCCTGCCGGGCCCGCATCGGGACGTCCGTTGCCCAGATGGCCTGCAGCGTCCGGACGGCCTCGTCGTCCAGCCCGGCCCGGCGGACAGCGCGCAGGAGCGTCGGTGACATGCTGTGCATGGTGGAAGAGAAATCCGCCACGAACCCAAGCAGGGGCGAATCAAGCTCCGCATACACATCGCGGACCTTCATGATCTCCGGTGAGTTGGGCCCCAATGGCGCGTGGATCTCATAAGCGAGCTTGAGCTCCAAATCCTCGGCGAGCGGCAGGAGGCGGCGCAACAGGTCAGGCTTGGCGCTCTGGATGCGGACCAGGGGGAAGCCAAGTTTCTTCGCGCCCTGGAACAACGTTTCGGTGAACTCGTATTCCTCATCCGGCGTCATGTCCCGGTCGCGGCGCCGGCCCATGTCCAGGTTCGCGCCGAAGGAGCTGGCGGCGAAGCCGTGCTTGTCGAAAGTTTCGTGCCAGGACCGGGCGAAATCACCCGTGACCTGCGGATAGGTCGGCAGGACCTGCGACGCCACGATCTCGATGCCCGGGCCAATACCCAGTTCTGCCACCCTGTTCAACAGTCCGTCGAAGTCATACCAGCCTGCTCTGTACTCAGCGCTGGCCGAGTACAGGGTGAGCCCGAGGGAGAACGGGTCTTCTTCGGCCTTCGGCGGAGGCGGCGGGACCGCGGCCGCCAGGGCCGGAGCCGGAGCCGGGGTCGCCTTGTCCGTGACGGTGAGTTCCAGCGTCTGGTTCACGAAGTTGGGGACATACATCCCTGGGCCGCCGTCCTGTCCCGGAGCAATCTGCATGTACGGCAGCCGCAGTTCGCCAACTACCTGAACCGTGTGCTGCCCGCCGAGGACTACAGGGGTTTCCCGTGTGGCGATCAGGAGCGGATGTTCCTGGAGGTACCAGAGAGTTTCGCTCTGGGAGGGCAGCTCCGGAAGCGCGTAGCGGATGCCGCCCAGTTCCAGCGAGAGGTCCTCCGTGGAAATCTCTTCGCCGTCGACCGTCAGCCTGAGGCTGGAGACGGAGGAAAGCCAAAGGCTCCGGTACCACGGCAGGGTCAGGGCAAGGGCAAGGCCGTCGGGATGGGAGCGGAGGCTGGATTCGTTAAGAAGTCCGTTGGGCATGGGGTCTCATTCGTGGGAGTCGGGATGGGTCAGGCGAGTTCGGACGTGATGCGCCGGATCAGAGCGTGTTGGCGGCGGACCTGTTCGATGGCCCGCCAGGGAGTCCGCTCGCCTTCGTATTCGCTGGAGAGGTAGCCGGTGTAGCCGGAGTCCTTGAGGGCCTGCAGCACCGGGCGCCAGGGGATCTGCTGGTCCTCCAGGCCCTCGTTGATGTCATGGAATTTGGCCTGGATGAACACCACGTACTGCGCAATGTCCTTGAAGCCGGCCGGGTCCACGCCGATGCCGTCCAGGAAGGCGGGCCGCGCCTCCCGGGTTTCCCCTTCCCGCAGGGGGATGGGCCGGTCCTGGAAAATCCCGGTGTCGATCAGCAGGCCAAAGTTTTTGGTGCCGGTCCGCTCAATGAGGGCGATGTAGTCGTCCACCACCGGATGCTTGATGGGCGTCGGCGAGTGGATCTCGGGGCAGATGATGACTCCCAGCTCATGGGCCAGGTCCAGGGAGCGCTCCACGGATTCCGTCCAGATGGGATCCGGGACAAGGTCGCCGGACACCACTCCAATCTTGGGCCGGACAAAGCTGAAACCCAGGCGGCTGGCCAGCCTTAGGTCCCGCTGCAGTGCTTCCGCCCCTTCTGCGGCGGTCATGGACCGGCCCGGGTGCAGCCGGGTGTCGATCCATGACCCGTAGTTGGTTGGCTCCAGCGAATACTTCTCCAGCAGCGCAAACCAATTGTCGATCCAGGCCGGAGAGGGCTCCGGGTAGCTGGCCACATGCCCCTCGCCGAGAATCTCCACGCCGGTGGCCCCGACGTCGGCGACGGCGGCCAAGGCTGTCTCCAGGTCCATCACCGTGCCGAAGTCGTCCATGTAGCTGTAGAGGGACACACCGTAGCGGAAGATACCCTCGCCGCCTTCGGGAGCCAGCGTCACCGTGCGGCTGACGCGGTAGGTGGAGGGCTGGTGCTCAAGGGGGATGTAGGACATCCTCAGCCGCAGCTCGATAGTGAGTTCGTGGACACCCTGCGGCAGGCCGCCGTCGAACGGAACCGTGACCAGCGCCGCCTCCTCAAGGGGCCAGCGGACGCCATCGCTGTTCCAAAGTTCCTGCAGCGAGTACTGCCTGCCGTCAAAAGTCCACAGGGGAACATCGGCGGGCACGTCCACGAGGTTGCCTACGCGCACTGCAATTCCATCGATAAGGGACGCCGTCATGCCGCGGTAGGAAGGCATCCGGACCCGGAACTGGAAACCGGTGATGCGGCCGCCCTCACGAACATTGCGGAAGCCGGATGACTGGATGAGATCTCTCTCGAGAAGCATCGTTGCTCACTCTCTCTAGGTGCGGAACCAGCGTAACATCGTTATGTTGTTTTCATACATAAGTATGTATGCATTCTCCTAAACCGCTGAAACGAGGCAGTGCTGCCATGGCCGACATCCTGAACGCCCTTATCCTCTCCGGGCATATGACCCGGGAGCATGACAATGAATTCCGCAGTTTCAGGGCCCACAATCAGTGGCTCACCACCCTCCTCGAGGACACGGGCCGGTTCCGGGTCAGGGTGGTGGAGGACCCCCGGGGACTGGGGTCCGACGTGATCGACAGACACGACGTTGTCCTGGTGGTGTTCGAGGGCCGCGACGGATACCACGAGAAGGCCGTGGGCTTCGGCGCGGTAACCGACGCTGCCCTGCTGAAGTTTGTCCACCAGGACGGGAAGGGCATCGTCTGGTTCCATGGCTCTGCCGTCCAGGAGGACGACTGGGGATATCCGGAGGAGTACAACATAATGCGGGGTGCCAAGCTCAGCGTGCCCACCGGACTGCGGCCGAGGCCGTGGGGGGAGGCCCTGGTGCAAACCGCTGAACCGCGCCACGCCATCACCGAGGGCATCAGCAAAACCTGGACTGTGACCGGCGACGACATCCTGACCGGAGTGCAGCTGTACGAAGGAGCACAGGTGCTGGTCTCGGTCTTCGATGACGTGGAGTCGTACGGGAATGCACCCATGTGGCCGATGTCCCACTACCCGGTGGCCATCCCGGTGGAGGGACTAAGCGGCCTGCCCGGCATTAACACCCTCCAGCCCCTGGCCTGGATCAACCACTACGGGGAAGGCCGCAGCTTCACCATCACCATCGGGCACGACATCGACACCTTCCGGCGGATCGAGTTCATCCGGATGTTCCCCCGCGGCGTCGAATGGGCCGCGACGGGGAAAGTCACGCTGGACGGCCCGGACCGGCGCGGCGAACGCCGCTTCCTGCCGTGGCCCTACTACGACCACGGAGTGTAGCGGGCCCTGGGAGCCCATCGCTTGCTAGCTGTACTAACCCTCTTCGGCCGTTCCCAGCCGGTCCATCTCAGCCCGCGTCGGCGGGTTGGCGCCGGGCCGCGACACCGTGACAGCCGCTGCACGGGCAGCATGCGCAAGGAGTTCGGCCAGCCCTTCGGCAGGCAGGTCGCGCAGCGCCCCGCGGTTCTGCGCGCCGTCCAGGTCCCGGTCCACCAGGCCGGACAGCAGCGCCGCCATGAAGGAATCCCCAGCCCCCACGGTGTCCGCCACGTCAACTTTCGGTGCGGGAACGGACGCTTCGCCGGCGCGGCACACTCCCCACGGCCCATCCGCGCCCCGGGTCACCACCACAAGCGCCGGCCCCTCCGAGCCTCCCAGGGCCAGCCACTTCCGCGCCGAGTCCAGGACGTCCTGCCCCGGATAAAGCCATTCCAGGTCCTCGTCGGAGGCCTTGACCACGTCCGCCAGGGTGACGAACTTCTCCGCCTGCCGCCGCGCAAAGTCCACGTCGGTGATGATGCTGGGCCGGCAGTTGGGATCGAAACTGATGGTGGCCGAGGGGTGGGCGTACTCGACGGCGGCCAGGACTTCGGTGGCACCAGGCATCAGCATCGTGGCTATCGAACCCGTGTGCAGCAGCGTGGTGCCCTGCAGCATGAAGCCGAGCCGGTCCGCGAGGCCCGGGAGCTCCCAGGTAAGGTCGAACGTGTAGGTGGCGGCGCCGTCGTCGTCAATCAACGCGGTGGCCACGCTGGTGGGCAACTCATCCGGCGGTACCGGCAGCATGACGGAACTGGCGCGCAGGTGGGCAGCCACCGAATCGCCGTACGCGTCCCGGCCGTAGCGGCCGATGAACTGCACCGGATGGTCCAGCCGGGCCAGGCCCACGGCAACGTTCAGCGGGCTGCCGCCCACATGGGCCTCAATTCCGGAGGCGCGCTGGACAACGTCAACAAGGCCTTCGCCGATCACTGTGAGCATGGTCATACTCTGCCAGAAAGCGGACCGGTCAGCAGTTCGTGTCAGCGGAGCAGCCCGCCCACCAGTTCCCGGCACGTGAGATACGCCTCCGCCGTGACGTCGATCAGGGCGAAGTGGTCCCCCGGCACCCTGACCAGCTGTGCCGGCACGGGTCCGGCCTGGCTGGCCTCAACATAGGTGGTGGACATGCTGAGGGGGACGTCGTCGTCCCCCAGCGCGTGGACGGCATAGACGGGAACGTCCAGCGGCAGCGCGGCCATGGGGTCGGCCATGCGGTGGCGTCCGGGAAATTCCGACGACGGCCCGGCCAGCAGGTTTGCCACCGCACCATCGCTGAGGCTGAGCCGCTCGGCCCCGCCCAGGTTGAGGACCCCCGACTGGCTCACCACCCCGGTGAGGCGGACGCCGTCGATGCTGTTTTCCACCTGGCTGCCCTCTGCGGGTCCGAGCCCGTCCAGCCTGTTCCTGCCTGCCGCCCACACCGCCAGGTGCCCGCCGGCGGAATGGCCCAGCGCCACTACTCTGCCCAGGTCCAGCGCGTGCGGTGCTGCCAGGTCGGCCAGCTTGTCGATGCCGGCCAGGATGTCCTGGAAGGTGCCCGGCCAGCCGCCGCCGTTGCCGGCACGCCGGTACTCGAGGTTCCAGGCCGCCATGCCGTGTTCCGCCAGGTCCTTGGCCAGCGGCTCCCCCAGTTCGGCCCCGTAAGTGGAGCGCCAGTACCCGCCGTGGATGACCACCACCACGCCCCGGTGCCTCCCGCCAACCGGAAGGTCGGGAAGGAAGAGTTCGCCCCACTGGCTGGGGTCGTCGCCGTAATCATGGCGGTAGCGTCGCGTCACACTGGCCCACTTTAGCGGCCCGGATCGCCGGAAGAGCCCCGTGTTTCCGCGGCCAGGCCCATCAAAACTGGGCCAGAAGCGCGCGGTGCCGCCGTTCCCTGACGTTTAGCCCCTCACTTTTCTGGGCACGGTCCCTGGCATGGAGGAACCTGCAGTGACCACCCAAGGGTCAACGGTGGAAGATTGGACGCGCGCGCTGGCGGAATCCACAGGCTCACCCGGCGGAGGGGCGGGGACAGGGCTGATGCTCGCCGTCGCCGCCTCGCTGACGTCCATGGTGGCCGGCTACAGCGGGGACGACGGCGGGGAGCCGGCCCGGATACGCGCCCGGGCGCACGCACTGCGCCAGGAAGCCCTGCGGCTGGCAGATGACGACGCGTCCGCTTCCAAGGCGTTCGGCGCCGCCTTCCGGCTGGAGCCGGGCCAGGAGCGGGAGGAGGCGATCCGTTCCGCGTCGCTGGAAGCCGCGGCGTCCTCCGCCCTCCTGGGCGAACGGGCCATCGGGGCCATCGACGACCTGGGCTGGCTGGCAACAAACGGCAACCGGTCGCTCGTGGCCGATGTCGTCGTCGCGTTCGGCGCCCTTCGGGCTGCCGTTGCCGGGGCACGCACCAACGTCAGCTTTGACCTCGGGTCACTGCGGTCCGCCGGTGCAACCCTGGACCAGGTCCGGGAACAGCATCCGGACCTGTGGGCCGCCGTAGAGAAACTCAACGGAGCCATGGAGCGCATCGACGACCTGACAGCTGCGATTGACCACCGCGCCGCCCCCACCGACGCCGTCTGACACCGTGATACTGGGTACAAACCCAGGAACAAGGGAGGGCCGCGCATGGCACGCGTTTTCATCACCGGATCCACCGACGGGCTTGGCCTGGCCGCGGCGGAGACGCTGCTGCAGGACGGCCACGACGTGATCGTGCATGCGCGGTCCTCCCGGCGCGTCCCCGCGGTGCAGCACCTGCTGGACCGCGGGGCGCACTGCGTCACCGGTGACCTCGCGGTTGCACAGGAAGTCCGGCAGATCGCGGACCAGGCCAACGCGATCGGCGGCATCGACGCGGTCATCCACAACGCGGGCGTACTCAACGGTGCGGCCCTGCTCCCGGTGAACGTGGTGGCCCCGTACCTGCTCACCGCCATCATTCCCGGCCCGCGCCGGCTCATCTACCTCAGCAGCGGCATGCACCGCGGCGGCAGCATCGGCCTGGACGGCCTGGACTGGGCAGGACGGACGACGACGGCCTCCTACTCCACAACGAAGCTGCACGTCACTGCGTTGTCGGCAGCGCTGGCCCGCCTTGTCCCGCATGTCGCCAGCAACGCCGTCGACCCCGGCTGGGTACCCACGCGGATGGGCGGCCGGTCAGCTCCGGATGACCTGGAACTGGGGCACCGGACCCAGGAGTGGCTGGCCACCAGTGATGATCCCGGGGCCCTGGCCAGCGGGGGCTACTGGTACCACCAGCACCGGCAAACGCCGCATCCGGCGGCCACCGACCCCCGGTTCCAGGACGCCCTCCTGGCCCGCCTTGCGGACCACACCGGGGTCACCCTCGACGCGCTGGCCTAGCCCTTCACGCGGGGGCCGCCAGTTCCCGGATGGTGATGCCGGAAAAGATGGCCGGGCCGCCGTCGGTGTACAGCGAGATGCCGGTATCGCCGTCCGCAAAGTGCACCTGCTGCGACAGAACAGTGTGGCCGGCGTTAACGAACACTTCCACGCTCTGGGTATCCACCAGGACGCGCAGGTGGACGGACTTGGCGTTGAGGTCGATGGGCGCCGCCGCCCGTGTGCAGGGCACCAGCGAGTAGCCGGGGAGGTCCGAGGGCGCCCGGTCAACGTACAGTTCGGCCCCATACTTGCCGATGTTCGTGTGGCGGGTCCCGTCCGCCGAGCGGCCAACGGAGACCCCCACATTCGTGGCCGCCTCCCATGAGATGTCGAGCTCCAGCTCGTAGGCGCGGCCGTTCCAGGGCAGGACGGCACTCCCCTCCACGGTCCGGTCCGGGAGCCCGGTGGTGGCCGTGGCATACCCGGCGAGCGCCCTGACGGGGCTGCTCAGCAGGCTGTACCAGCCCCCTGCCTGGCGCTCCAGGCGCAGTTCGCGCACCACCGAGTTCTGTCCGTTGTACCCGTCCGTGGCATCGGTGGGGACATCCCGGGCGGCGTACTTCCAGTTGTTCATCCAGGCAACGGCGTAGCGGCGCGTCTCCGGTGCTTCGGCCGCAGGCCAGGTCACCGCCGCGTACCAGTCCCAGCCCCAGTCCAGCCATTGCGGATTGTCCACGTCGTCGGCAAGGAACTGGTTACCGTCCCAGGTTCCCGTCCAGTAGGCGTAGGTCATGGGCAGCCCGATGCTGTACGCATCCATGCTGGCGCCAAGCACCCAATGCCAGGTCCCGTCGTCGGCCTTTATCTGGAACAGGTCCGGACACTCGATGCCGCCCAGCGCGTGGTTGGGGTAGTCGAAGTTGCGCTTCAGCTGCCAGTCCCGCAGGTTCACCGACGTGTAGAAGGCAGCGTAGCGCGCCCGGCCGATCACGCACACCCACTCCCCGCGGGCCGCGTCCCAGTGGATCTTCGGGTCGCGGAACCATTCCGCATTTTCAATTTCCGCCTGGGTAACGGCCGTACGCCCGTCGGTGTTGGCAATGACCGGTTCGGGCAGGGAGGTGAAGGTGTAGCCGCCGTCCGTTGACCAGTAGAGGTACTGCTCCTGGTACTTGCGGATGCCGCCCGTGGGCTGCGTTGCCAGCACAACGACGGCACCGGTTCCGAAGCCTGCGGTATTGCCCGTATCCACCACTGCGGAGCCGGACCAGACAGGAAAGTCCGGCTGCAGTGGAAGGGCAACCCCGTGGTGCGTGAAGGCCACACCGTCCGCGGTGGTGGCGTGGTCCCAGCCACCGGGGCCGTTGTTCTGCTCGGAATGCAGGTAGTAGAGGTGGTAGGTGCCGTCCAGGTGAACCGGACGCTGCGGGTCGCAGAGCCAGCCCGACGGCGGAGTCATGTGGTAGGCGGCCCGCAGTGAGGTTTGGGCGCGCGCGGGGACGGTCAGTCCGTTGCCCAGGAACAGGGCGAGCGCGCCTGCTCCTGAACCTTGCAGGACGTGGCGGCGGGACAGGGCGTGGGTCATCGTTGACTTCCTCTCATGGCCGGCGTCATCGCCGGGGCGCTCGACGGCGCCGGGACCCTCGTCAGCCCAGGACTCACCGCCGTGCTTAAGCGCTTTAGCTGGAGAGGGTAATGTCCATCCACTCGACTGGTCAAGCGTTTCAGCAAAATGGCACCCGTCCCAATGCGGCCGAAAACGACCGGGGAAAGTATTTTTGCTAAAACGCTTGATCAAGTGGCGCATTCCACGCTACCTTCGTGGTGATCAAACGCTTTAGCAGAAATGGACATCACCGCCGATGAGCTATCCCGTCTTCTTCCAGCCCGCCGATGCCTGGGTTGGAGACCTTATCCCCTTCCAGAAGGACGGCGAGTTCTGGCTGTTCTACCTTCACGAAGTCCGGGCCGAACCCAAGCCGGGCACCGCCTGGAACCTGGTGACCACCAAGGACCTCACCCAGTTCCAGGACCACGGGGTGGCCCTCCCCCACGGAACAACGGAGGAGCCGGACTTCAACTGCTACACCGGCAGCATCGTGGCCGACGGGTCCGGGGTGCACCACCTGTTCTACACCGGACAGAACCCCGCCAACCTCGGCACCGACGGGCTGCCCCTGCAGCTGGTCATGCACGCCACCAGCACGGACGGCATGGACACCTGGACCAAGCACCCCGGGCTCACCTTCGGGGCACCCACCGGGTATGAATCCGCTGACTGGCGGGACCCCTTCGTCTTCCGCGACGAAGCCGCCGGCCTGTGGCGGATGCTGCTCGCCGCCCGCCACTCCGACGGGCCCGAGCGGCGCCGCGGCGTCATCGCCCAGTGCGTCTCCACCGACCTGATGACCTGGACGCACACGGACCCGTTCTGGGACCCCCGCCGCTACATCACCCACGAGTGCCCCGACGCCTTTGAATGGAACGGCTGGTGGTACATGGTCTACTCGGAATTCTCCGAAACCTTCACCACCAGGTACCGCATGGCCAAGAGCCCCACCGGCCCGTGGACCGTCCCCGCCCTGGACAGCGTGGACGGCCGCGCCTTCTACGCCTCCAAGACGGCAGAGCGGGACGGCCGGCGGTTCTTCTTCGGCTGGATTGCCAGCAAGGAAGGGAATTCCGACGACGGCGCCTGGCAGTGGGCGGGCACCATGGCGGTCTTGGAGGCGCGGCAGAACCCGGACGGGACTTTGGCGTTCGGGTTCGCCGACGAGCTGGTGGACAGCTTCTGGGACGACGTGCCGCTGGAGCTTGAAACCGGGCTGCCCCTCCGGCTGGACGTGCCGGACGGCTACGGTGCCGCCGTCGCCACCAACAACCTGCCCGCCCAGTTCCACGCCAGGGCGGTGTTCGATATCCAGGCCGGAACCACCGAATGCGGAATGCTGCTCCGCTCCAGCCCGGACGGTGACCGCTCCTACGTCCTCCGCCTCGAACCGAAGCGCGGGCGCCTGGTGTTCGACCGCTGGCCCCGGACCATCACCGGCGACGCCCAGTGGCACGTGTCCGGCGATGTTCCCTTCGCCATCGAACTCGAACGCCCCTGCAACCTTCCACCCGGCCGGCACACGCTGGAAGTGGTGGTGGACGGGGACCTCTGCGTCGCCGTCGTGGACCGCCAGGTGGCGCTCAGCACCCGGATCTACGACCTTCCCGCCGGCGCAATAGGCGTGTTCGCCGGCGAAGGATGCGTTACCGTCACCGACCTCGAAGTACGCAAGCGCACCGACAACTGAAATACCACTCCTCCGTTCCACCCGACCCGTTCCACATGATCCACTCCAATCAAGGGAGATTGCCGCAATGAAGAACCTGTTCCGCGCTGCCGCCGTCGCAGCAGTCACCGCCCTGGCCCTGACCGGCTGCGGGGGCGGAAGCTCCACCAGTTCCACCAACGTCGCCCCCACCGGCGAGATCAAGCCCCGCGAAATTTCGTGGCTGCTGTCCCGCCCGGCCGACGGCGCGGTCATCAACATCATGAAGAAGCTGGCCGACGACTACGGCAAGGACCACCCGGGCTTCAAGCTGAACCTGATCACCACCCCGGACCGCCCCTCCTACATCCAGAAACTCGAAACCCTGGCGGCGGCCAACAAGCTGCCCGAACTGTTCGACACCGACGCCACTCCGTTCGCGCAGCAGCTGGCAAAGCAGGGCAAGATGCTGGACGCCGAGAAGCTGCTGAAGACACTGGACATCTACGACAAATACCGCCCCGGGGCCCTGGACTACCAGCGGTTCGACGACGGATCCCTGTACATGATCCCGTTCCAGTACGAGCTGGAATACATCTGGTACAACAAGGCGCTGCTGGCAAAGGCCGGGGTGGCCGTGCCCAAGTCCCTGGACGACATTCCCGCCATGTGCACCGCCCTCCGCGGCGCCGGCATCACGCCGATTGCCATCGACGGCCAGGACCAGTGGCCGCTGGAACGGTACGCCGCCTACCAGCCCTTCCGGGCAGCCGGACCGGAGTTCGTCCAGAAACTGAAGAAGGGCGAGGCCAAGTTCACCGACCCCGCAGGACAGAAGACCGTCAACTGGCTGGCGGAACTGGGCAAGGCCAAGTGCTTCCAGGACGGGTTCTCCGCGCAGGGCTATTCAGACGCGCAGAACCAGTTCACCTCCGGCCAGGCCGCCATGTACAACATCGGCACCTGGGAATTGCCCAGCCTGGCCACGGACAAGCTCAACCCTGCCGTGCGCGACGACATCGACTTCTTCACCCTGCCCACCACAGCCGGCTCGGTGACGGCGGCCAACGAGTTCGTGTCCCCGTCGGGCATCGGCATGGCGGTCAACGCCAAGACCTACGATCCGCTGGTGAGCGACTTCCTTAAGTTCGCCCTGCAGAAGTACCCCGCTGAATACGCCGCCACCGGGGCACTCTCCCCCACCACCGACGTCGAAACCGCCATTCCTGCCAACGCCACGCCGCTGTACCGGAAGGCGCTGGACCAGGCCAAGGACCTGGGCGCCAAGCAGGCCATGCCCTGGGACACCCAGCTGGACCCCACCACCAACGGGCGGCTGCAGCAGGAGCTCGTCCTGCTGGTCCAGGGCGAAATCACGCCCCAGCAGTTCACGGAGACCATGGACAGCACCATCGCCCAGAACGCCCCCAAGTTCTTCAAGTAAAGGCCAGCCATGCTCCCCAACAGGATGCTTCCCAACAGATCGAGGACCTCAGTCCTGGTCTTCCTGCTCCCGCCGCTGCTGCTGTACGGCGCGGCCGTCCTCTTTCCCATCCTCCAGTCCCTGTTCCTGAGCTTCTTCTCCTGGAACGGCATCAGCGACATGGAATTCGTGGGACTGGAGAACTACCTCCGCATGTTCACCGCGGACGACATCTTCTGGCGGGCGTTCCTGAACGCCCTCCTCTACCTGGCCATCTGCCTGGTCCTGCAGCTGGGAGGCGCCCTGGTGGTGGCCAGCCTCCTTACCTCCCTCCGCCGCGGACGGGAGCTCATCAAGACCCTGTACCTGCTGCCTGCCGTGATCTCCACCGTGGCCATCGCCTTCCTCTTCGTGCGGATCTACTCGCTGGAGCCGGTAGGCCTGCTCAACCAGCTCCTGCACTGGATTGGGCTGGGCAGCCTGGAACGGCCCTGGCTCTCGGACGTCAATACCGTCCTGGCGGCCGTGTCCGCGCCGGAAGGCTGGCGCTTCACCGGGCTGTACATGCTCATCATCTACGCGGCGCTGCTGGCGGTGCCCAAGGAGCTGGAGGAAGCCGCGGTCCTTGACGGCGCCTCCCGGTGGACCCTGTTCACCAGGATCCGTTTCCCGTACATCCGCCCGGTGTGGATCACCACCACGATCATGGCCACCACCTACGGGCTGCGCGGCTTCGACATCCCCTACCTGATGACCAACGGCGGTCCGGGCCAGTCCTCGGAACTGCTCACCACCTACATGTACAAGACCGCGTTCACCAGCACGGACTTCGGCTACGCCAGCACCATCTCGGTGTTCATCGTGGTGGAGTGCCTCGTGGCCGTCGGCCTCATCCTGTTCCTGCTCAAGCGGAAGGCAGACGCATGATCACCCAGGCAGCCCCGCCCACCCGGCCCGCCGCCGTCGTCCCGCCCACGCCGGCCGCACCACGCCGCAGGCGCCGGCCGGACCTGTTCCGGACCCTGTCCCGCGTGCTGATCATGCTGATCGTGATCGTGCAGGTCTACCCGCTCGCGTGGCTGTTCCTCACCAGCCTCCGCACCGAACACGACTTCGCGACCGGCGACCCCTTCGCCCTGCCCGGCGCCCTGACGTGGGACAACTACGCCAGGGCATTCGAAACAGGCGACCTGGGCCGGAACATCCTCAACAGCTTCGTGGTGACCATGGGCGCCAACATCCTCATCGTCCTGCTGGGCATGATGGCCGCCTACGCCATCCAGGTGCTGGGCTTCCGGCTCAGCAAACTGGTCCGCGGGCTGTTCCTGATCGGCATCATCGTGCCGGTCCAGATCGCCCTGGTCCCCCTGTTCATCGACTACTCCACGGTGAACCTGCTGGACACGTACCAGTCCATGATCATCCCGCTGGCCGGGTTTTCCCTGCCCATGTCCGTGTACCTGTTCTGCTCGTTCTACGAGTACATCCCCAAGGAAACCTATGAGGCGGCCTCCCTGGACGGCGCCGGGCCCTACCGGATCTTCGGGCTGATCACCCTGCCGCTGTCCCTGAACACCGTGGTCACGGTGGTGCTGGTCAACAGCATCTTCATCTGGAACGACTTCATCTTCGCCAACACGTTCGTCCTGTCCGAGGAGCTGAAGACCATTCCGCTGGGCCTGCAGAACTACATCGGCGCCATGGGCAAGGTGGACTGGACGGCAACCTTCGCCGCCGTGTGCGTCACCATCACGCCGCTGCTGCTGGTGTTCCTGGTGCTCAACAAGGCCATGATCCAGGGCCTCGAAAGCGGGGCGACCAAGGGATGACCGCCACGGCAGGCAGATATACTCCAGACGGAGGCCAGAAGATGTCAACGGAGAACAAGCCAGGCGGGCCGGCGCCCAGCGCCCAACCGCCGCGGATGCCAGAACGCGCCCATCCGGTGACCCTCCGCGAAGTGGCCGAAGCCGCCGGAGTCTCCACGGCCACCGTCTCCCTTGTGGTCAACAAGAAGAAGAGCGCCAGGATCGCCGAGGAGACCCGGCAACGCGTCAAGGACGCCATCCGCACCCTCGGATACCGGCCCAACGCCATGGCCAAGACGCTGGTCAGCGGGACTTCGAAGTTCATCGGGCTCGTGGCCGACGGCGTGGCCACCACCCCCTTCGCGGGCCAGATCATCCACGGCGCCCAGGACGAGGCATGGAAGCACGGGTACGCCCTGCTCATCGCCAACACCGAGGGCAACGGCGAACTGGAACAGGACGCCATCAAGATGATGCTCGAGTACAAGGTGCGCGGCATCCTGTACTCCACCTGGTTCCACCGGCAGACCGAGATCCCGGAGCCGCTGCGCGAAGCCGAGTTCGTCCTGGTCAACTGCTTCTCCGACGAGCCGGGCACCCGCGCCGTGGTTCCGGACGAGGTCCAGGGCGGCCGCTCCGCCACCGAAATCCTGCTTCGGAACGGCCACCGCCGCATCGCCTTCATCAACGCCACCATTCCCGCTCCGGCCAAGGACGGACGCCTGGCCGGCTACCGCGAAGCCCTCGAGGAGGCCGGGGTGGCGTTCGATCCCGGGCTGGTGATGGAGGCCTATCCGGACCAGGAGGGCGGCTACGGGGCAACCGCGGAACTCCTCACGCGCGACGTGACGGCGGTGTACTGCTACAACGACCGAATGGCCATGGGCCTGTACGACGGCCTGCGGGAGCGGGGCCTGTCCATCCCGGACGACATGGCGGTGGTGGGCTTCGACAACCAGGAGGTCATCGCCGCCCACCTTCGCCCGCCGCTGTCCACCGTGTCCCTGCCGCACTATGAGCTGGGCGCGGCCGGTGTGCGGACCCTCCTGGGCATCGACGCCGCCACAGACGGGGCCGCCAAGATCCACTGCCCGCCAGTGGAGCGGGCCTCGGTCCGGGCCCAGGCGCGGGCCTAGCCTCACCGGCCGGCCCCGCCGGCGGCGTCAGGACGCGCGGAGGCGGCGTTCGACGTCGGCCGTGTCCGGGTACGCTGCCTGGGTCCCTTTGCGGGTGGTTGCCAGGGCCGCGGCAACGGAGGCGAAGGCGGCGGCATCGGCGAGCGCATCCCCCGCCGCAAGCCGCACGGCAACTGCTCCCGTGAACGCGTCCCCGGCACCGGTGGTGTCCACCGCGTGCACCTGGGTGGGTTGAACGGACGTCACGCGGGAGCCGGGAGACGCCAGCGAGTCCAGCACCACGGAGCCCTGCGAACCGAGCGTCACCAGTACCTGCTGGATGCCCCGGGCGGCAAACCGCTCCCGCGCCGCTTCCCACTCGTCGGCTGGCGCGCCGGCACCCGGCACGGAAACACCAAGGAACAGCGCGGCCTCGTGGGCGTTGACCAGCAGCACGTCAGCCAATCCGGCCAGGGCTGACGGAATCTCCGCGTAGGGCGAGAGGTTCAGCAGGACCGTTGCGCCGGCGTCGTGCCCTGCCCGGGCTGCGGCCAGCACCGTGTCCATGCCGACCTCAAGGCAGAGGCTCACCACGGCGGCCTCCTCCAGCACGTCCCCGGCGTCCGCGACGTCGGCCGGGGACAGAGTGCCGTTGGCCCCGGCGGAGATGATGATGTTGTTCTCGCCACGGGCGTCCACGGCGATGACCGCGACGCCGGTGGGCTCAGTGGAGGTCCGCACGTGCCCCACATCCACGCCGGCCCCTGCCACCGAGGCCTCGAGCATGGCTCCGTTGGCGTCCTTTCCCACGGCACCCACCAGGCTGACGTGGCCGCCCAGTCGGCCGGCGGCCACCGCCTGGTTGGCGCTCTTGCCGCCCGGGTTCACGGCAAATCCGTTGCCCTGGACGGTTTCGCCCGGCTGCGGCAGGCGTTCGCAGTAGATGGTGAGGTCGGCGTTGAGGGAGCCGACGACGACGATCCGGCCCGTGCTGCCGGCCGCGGTACTCATTCAGCCACCTCAGCTTCAACCGGCTTGGGGATCAGCAGGGACGCGGCGAAGGCGGCGACGGTCAGTGCCAAGCCGACGACCACGACGGTGAGGTAGGAGGCCGTCGCGTCGCCAAGTGCCGACGTCGCCACCAGCACGGCCGGCAGGATCAGGAAGCTGAGGCCTGCGCCCAGGTTGAACGCGCCGGCGTTCATGCCGGGCAGGAAGCCGGGGTTTCCGGCGGGCGAGAGGACAACACCGAGTCCGTTGAGCATGATGTTGACCGTACCGGCGTACATGATGCCCAGCAAGACCGTGCCGGCGATCATCAGGGGCAGGCTGTCCAGGCCCAGGAAGGCAATCAGCGCCAGCGCGGCGATGCTGCCCAGGAGGCCGATCCGGAGCACCCTGGTGTAGCCAAGGACCGGAGCCAGTTTTCCGCTGATCGGGCCCACCAGCCAGCCCAGCAGGGCGTACGGGGTGAGGATGATCAGCGACATTTCGGTGGGGCCCACGCCGAACCCGGGGTTGGCGGCCTGGACGTAGGCGGGAACGATGCCGTTGATGACGGCGAAGATGCCGGTCATGGTCAGCGTGGTGGTGAGCAGCGGAGCCCAGGTGGAGCGCTGGCGCAGGTGCACGGTTTCCACCATGGGCTGCGCGGCGCGCTGTTCGGTGCGCCAGAAGGCGAAGAACGCGACGGCGGACACCAGTACCAGCGCCAGGCTCAGCATCAGCGTTGTGGCGGAGAAGCCGCCCACCAGCTTGGAGGCCTCGTTCAGTGCGGTCAGCAGGGCGCCGACGGCCACCACGATGAAGAACACGCCCAGCCAGTCCATCCGGGTGCCGGCGGCAGGCTTGCTTTCCGCCGCGAGGACCATGATCAGGGCGGTGGCGGCGGCGGCCAGCACCACCATGAGCCAGAAGATGCTGCGGAAGCCGAAGTGCTCCGCGAAGTAGCCGCCCACGAAGGAGTCCACGCCGGCCACGCCGCCGTTGACCGCGGTGATGAGGCCCATCAGGGTGCCGTATTTCCGCGGGTTGCTGACCGCAGAACGCAGCATGATCAGGCACAGCGGCACGGTGGGTCCGCTGACGCCCTGGATGATGCGGCCCACGAAGAGCCACGTGACGTCCGGGGCGAGGGCCGCGATGACGGACCCCGCGGCCATCAGCACCATCATGCCCACCAGGACCTTCTTGCGGCCCACGATGTCGCTGAGCCGGGGCAGGAAGAGGGAGAAGAGGGCGGCGGCGGTGAAGAACCAGGTCTGGGAGAGGCCGATGACGGCCTGGTCGGTGTTGAGCTCCTCGCCCATGGTGACCAGGGCGGGGCTGAGCATGGAGGCGTTGAGCTGGAAGGCCACGCAGGCTGCCAGCAGTGCGGTCATGAGGGCGGCGATGTTGCCGCGGCCGGTCTTGGTTTCGGTCATCGTGGCAGTCATTTACTTGACCCCTCCGGCGGTGAGGGAGGCACTGGCCTGGCGTTCGACGTCGGACGCGTTGCCTTTGGTGATTGGCTCGCCGATGCGTTCCAGCGCGTCGGTGACCAGGTCCCAGAAGCGCGCGTGGTCCAGGTCCACGGCCACGCTGGTGTGGCAGTCGGCGGGGGCGGGGGCGCGGAAGTCCGCCACGGTCATGCCGAGCGTGAGGGCGCCCTGCAGTTCGATGTTGACCGGCACCTTGCGGGTGCTGACGATGCTGGGGTCGATCACGTAGGCCACGGCGCACGGATCATGGACCGGCGGGTGATCGAAGCCCTGCGCGTCCTTGTAGGTGTGGGCGAAGAAGTCCATCAGCTCGGTGACGAATTTGGCCGGGGTGGTGCCGATGGCGGCGATCTTTTCCACGACCTCGGGGGTGGCGAGCGCCTGGTGGGTGAGGTCAAGGCCCACCATCACCACCGGCCATTTTTCATTGAAGACGATGTGCGCGGCCTCGGGGTCGATGATGATGTTGAACTCCGCCACGGCGCTCCAGTTGCCCACGTGGTAGCCGCCGCCCATGAGGACCACTTCCCGGACGCGTTCCACGATGCGCGGTTCCTTGCGGGCGGCCATGGCGATGTTGGTCAGGCCGGCAGTGGGGACCAGGGTGACGGTGCCGGGCTCGTGCGCCATGACAGTGTCGATGATGAGGTCGACGGCGTGGCGCGGGTCCAGTTCGATGGTGGACTCCGGGAGGGCGGGGCCGTCCATGCCGGACTCGCCATGGATGTCCGGCGCGGTTTCGATGCTGCGGACCAGGGGCCGCGGGCAGCCGGCGGCGAAGGGGACGCCGGTGATCCCGGCGATGGTACCGACGGCCAGGGCGTTGCGGGTGACCTTTTCAAGGGTCTGGTTGCCCACCACCGTGGTGACGGCCAGCAGTTCGATGTTCGGGCTGCCGTGCGCCAGCAGCAGGGCCACGGCATCATCGTGGCCGGGGTCGCAGTCCAGGATGATCTTCCGGGGCTTTGGGTGGCTGTCTACGGGCCGGGGATCTAGTTCCACGATGGTTCTCCACGTCATTGGGGCCTGCCGGGGAGGCAGGGATTCAGTCTTCCGGGAGTGATCATGGCAGGCTTTTGCGCCCAACGTCAAACGCTTAACGTTGGGGAGGTATTGCCGCACGTCAAACGCTTGATGCGTTGCTGCCCCTGGTGTTCCCTGCGGCGGATAGGATCGAAGTATGGATTCCGGGGAACAGGTGCAGCAGCGGGCGCGGCCCCGGCGGGTGACGGCAGCCATGGTGGCGGCGCGGGCCGGCGTCTCCGTGGCCACGGTGTCATTGGTGGCCAACGGCAAGACGGCGGGCCGGGTGTCCGAGGACAACATTTCCCGGGTGCGGGAGGCCATCGCCGAGCTGGGGTACGTGGTGGACGGCATCGGGAGCTCGCTGGCCAAGGGCGTCAGTTCAATCGTGATCCTGGTGGCGCCGGACATCTCCAATCCGTTCTTCGCCAAGGTGATCGGCGGGGTGCGGGAATCCCTGGGGCCCAACTACCAGCTGCTGCTCTCCGTCACCGATTCGGGCGAATTCCCCAAGGCCGACGACGTCCGGAAGCTGATGTCCCTGCGGCCGGCAGGGCTCCTGGTTGACGCACCGAACGCGGACTTCCTGGCCGATCTGTCCGTGGCCGGGCCCCTGGTCCTGCTGGACGCACCCGGCCTGGAATCGGTTGCTCCCGCGGTCAATCTGGACGTCGCGCAGGGCGCCCGGGAGTTGGCCGCCCACCTCGCCGGGGCCGGGCACCGGCGCGTGGCCTACCTGGACAGCGTGACCGGAACCGAAACTTTTGCCATCCGCCGCGAGGCGTTCCTGGCCGAAGCGGCCGCCCGGGGCATGGCGGTGGATCCGCAGCATATCCCTGCCACCACCATCGACGTTGGCGAGGCCGCGGCGGCCTTTGCCGCAGCGTGGCCGGACTGGCAGCGCCAGGGGGTGACCGCCGTCGTCTGTGCCACGGACACCCACGCCTACGGTGTGCTGCAGGAAGCCCGGGTGGAAGGGGTCCGGATTCCGGAGGAGTTGGCGGTTGCCGGCTTCGACGACCTGCCGTACTCCGCTACCAGCAGCCCGGGCCTGACCAGCGTGCACCTGCCCGCGGCGCTGCTGGGCCTGAAGGCCGGGGAGCAGCTCCGCCGCCTGATGGAAGGCCGGCCGCTGGAGCAGGAGGAACTCATCCTCGAGAGCTCCCTGGTGGTGCGCGGGTCCACGTCGGCCGCCGAAACGTAGGGGGCCCAAAGGCTTCCTGTCGGACCCCCGCCGTAAGCTGGGACCATGCCGAGTAACTGGGAAAACCTGGACGAGCCGCTGCGTGAGTCGGTGCAGCACAACGTGGAGATCTATGAGCGCGTCCGGCCTGCCCTGAAGCTGGTTACCCGGGACGTTTTGCTGGTTCTGCGGGACATGCTGAAGGACAGCGAGGTCACGCCGCTGTTTGTCACCGGCCGCACCAAGACGGTGGAATCGTTCAAGGAGAAGATCTCCCGCACGGAGGAGCCGCTGGAACCCGGCGGCCGGCGGCTCCTGAAGTTCCCGGACCCCTTCCGCACGCTGAATGACATGGTGGGCATCCGGGTGATCACCAAGCTGCCGGCCGAGAACGCCGCCGTGGCCAACATCATCAAGCGCCAACGGCAGCTGTTTGACTGCCGCGGCGACCGCGAGAAGGACATCGGCTCCATCGAGAGCGGCACATACGGGTATTCCAGCCGCCACCTCATCCTGCGCACCATCCAGAACGAGGCCGTCAAGGAATACCAGCAGGTCTTCAACCCGGACCTGCAGCCCAATGGCAGCTACTTTTTCGAGTGCCAGATCCGCACCATCTTCGCCCACGCATGGAGCGAGATCGAGCACGACATCCGGTTCAAGGCCGAGGACCCTCGCGCCTGGACCCCGCACTTCGACCGGCAGTTCACCGCCACCGCGGCCATGCTGGAAACCGTGGAGACGGCCTTCGCCGACCTGCACGAACGGTATGAGGAAGTCCGCAGCTTCTGGGACGTGGACGGCGAAGGGGCCGCGCCGCTCACGCCCAACCGGATCCGGGACGTGTGGCGCACGCTGCTCCCCCACGTTGACCGCAAGGTGGACGACGACTGGGGCTGGGCCGCCGAACTCCTCGCCGCGCACGGCCTGAACCAGACCATGCAGCTGGCCGGGCTGCTCAGTGCCAACCGCATCACGGAGGTCCGCAAGGCCCTGGACCACCGCTACTCCCCCGGGCCGGACCGGCTCCTGGACGACCTCCTCCTGTGGCAGTACGGCACCAAGCACATCGACCTCACCGCGGAAGGGCCCGACGCCGTCCCGCACCCGCGGCGCGACAGCCTCCTGCGGCGGCTGCGGCAGATCGAACGGTATCGGATGACGAAGAAGTAGGGGTAGGTACCTTGACGGCCCGTTTATATGGATCGAACCCGCGACCTTAACCAGATTCCCGGAACGATGGGGAGGTTATTGCGGAGGCACGGCAGCTGATCCGAGAACTCGACAGCACTCCTCAGGTCCACCTGACGCCGCTCTTTTACCAGCACGCCTATGGAGCTGAGGATGACCACCCTTGACCTTCTTCGTATGTTGGGACAAGAGGCCGACGGACGCAGCAGACTCTCATCAAGGCCGTGGACCTTATGTAAAGCTGGCGCTGAAAGGGGTCCCCGCGCCCCTCCCCGGCGGTTCAGGAAAGGCTGTGGATTGCCCCGGCCCAGCGGGGGCCCGAGACGGCCCGGCGGACCGCCCTGGCGCGGGTGTGGAAGTCGATTTTTGGCATGCGCGGGGAATCGTCAGTTTGACTGCCGGGGTCAGTCCAGGTGGCCGGCGGTGCCGCATTTGTGGTTGTTGTGCTGTGGTCGGTGATCAGTCCCATGCCGGCATATTCGCGCACGGCGGCGATGCCGGCAACGGCGTCGGTCTTGGTATCGAAGGGCTTGGACACTGCCATGACAGTTCCATCTGGTGCTGTGAGCCGGAACCTGAACGCAGATTCGGTGTCGATAAATAGTTCGAACATTCCTGCCATTCCGATCCTTTCGTCTGCGGGATCTTGTGGCGGCATCTTTGCCGCCAGACAGGAGCGGCGGCATCGTTGCCTCCGTTTTCCCTGGTATCCCGCCGTCCAAATTTTCATCAATTCAGCGCGCGTTCCTCGAGTTTCTCGTGGGACCGCTTGCCGGCGCAAGATGTCGCCCGGCATCCAACAGAAGTGATCACCTGCTCTCGGGTGTCCAGTCCACGCGCACGTTCCTCGTGGGTTCACGAGACAGCCTCAGTGCTCGGCAGGTCGTCAACATATGTTGACCCACCCCCTGGCGTCAACTAATGTTGACGCATGGAGGTGGATCGGATGAAGACTTTGGTTGCATCCATGGACGGGAAAGGACCGGCTGAAGCCCTGCAGGCGGTCGCCCAGCTGCAGAAGGAAGTCGGGCGAACAGAAGCGTCACTGGTCAGGAAGGCCCGGCAGGCCGGCCTTTCCTGGGAAGCCATCGCGCTGTGCCTGGGCGCGAGCAAGCAAGCCGTCCACCGTAAATACGGAAAGCGCTAGGTGCTGCTTCCGATCCTGGGCTGCGACCGCCCAGGATCGGAAGGCAGCCACTCCCCTGCCTCGGCTAAGAAAACGTCTCTGACCGATAGCCGACGTTATGTCAAGTAGAGAACGGCGTACTGCATCAGTTGCATCATTTTGGGACTTTGTGCACTGGCCGTCGGCCGCCCGGTTCTGCCGTTTCCGGGGCTCAGCCTTCGCACTCGATGCAGTACCACTGGCCATTGCTTTGCCGTGCCAGCTGGGACCGGTGACGGACCAGGAAACAGGATGAGCAGGTGAACTCGTCCGCACCCTGCGGGATGACCTGGACGATGAGCTCCTCGGAGACGATTTCCCCGCCGGGAGTCAGCCCTTCGTCCAGGGCGTCCGCTTCATCGAGCTCGGTGACGACGCTGCGGGCATCCGGAGCGCTGGCGGACTTCAACGCCTCCAAGGAACTCTCCTGAGATTCCTTGACGTCGGAGCGGACTTCGTCGTAGTCGGTAGCCATGTTTGGCGGTTCTCTTCTCTGTTCTCTGTCGGCTTCCTGTCTGACCAGAGAGCAACGTACACCATGGCGGCGTTGTTTCCCGGGAAGAGCGTCCCGACACGTGCATCAGCGGCGATGGCTTTGCCGTGCCGCCCGTGGACAATCCACCGGGTGCGAGCCGGTCCGCCTGCGCGGAAGTCTTGACGTGTTTCCTTGCCCGAGCTGACACTCGTTCATACCTAAGGGTTGGAGGCCGGCGAGCATGGACAGCGAATCGGTTACGTGCGGGTCAACACGCTTGACCAGAATGAGCGACGTCAGCTGGAGGGCGAGGTCCTGGACCGGCTGTTCACCTACAAGGCCTCCGGCAGGGACACCGCGCGGCCGCAGCTGAACGAGCTGCTGCGGTTCGTCCGGGACGGGGACACCGTTGTTGTGCACAGCATGGACCGCCTAGCCCGGAACCTCGACGATCTGCGCGCACTGGTCCAGGGACTTACGTAACGAGGGGTGCAGTTGGAGTTCCTCAAAGAGCATCCTGTCTTCACCGGCGAGGACTCCCCCATGGCGAACCTTATGCTGCCGTCATGGGTGCCTTCGCCGACTTCGAGCGGGCCCTGAGCCGGGAACGCCAGCGCGAAGGCATTGCCTTGGCCTAGCAGCGCGGCGTCCACAAGAGCCGGAAGAAGACGCTCACACCGGAGCGGGCGGCCGAACTCGTCCACCCCGCCGGCAATGGCATCCCGAAAGTCGTCCTTGCACGTGACCACGGAATCAACAGGGAAACCGTCTGCCAATACCTCCGTCAAGCAAGAGTGGAGTAAGCCCGTCTCCTCCCCCGCGGAAAGCTTCTCTGCTCCAAGCAAATTCTGCGCCCAACGATGGAACGAATTCATTTACTGCCTTGAGCTTATATCTGCCTGCTCGCAATCCATCCCCTGGGTCGATACCCTTGGCACGATGACAAATCCTGAAGACTGGATGGACATCAAGGTTTGCGCAAATTGTCCTCTTGGAGCCTGGAAATCCGCGCTGTCGGTGCTTGTATCTAGGATGATGAAGCACACGTATTCTTGGTTCAAGGTGGGGGAATGGCGCAAGAGTTCATCGCTGGTCGGTACGCGGAAATTATTGGTAGTCGGCGGCAGGGTGGACAGGGTGACGTTTTCAAGGCTGTCGACCTTGTCGACAACGGACGATTTGTTGCCGTCAAGGTAATCCCAGGAACGCAAGACCCTATAAATACTGTCTTCTTTCATAGGGAGACGGATGCCCTCGCCAGGCTCGATCACCCGAATATCACCGGTCTTCTCGATAAGGGTTTCGACGCCTCGTTGGGCGTTTACTACATCGTGCTCGAGTGGATTCCGAGCACCTTGGTCGATTGGCTAGCGGCTCTCGATGAGCCCCCTGGGTGGGACGATTTGTGCGAAAATGTCGGGCTTCCCCTCTCACATGCCCTGGCCCACGCGCACGCTCAGAATGTGCTCCACCGGGACATCAAACCAACAAACATTCTTTGGGACGGGAGCAAGCCGCTTCTGGCTGACTTTGGTATCAGCAAGATCAAAAGCCAAGTTGCAGCTCCAGGTGATGCAACAGTTGTCGATCATGCTTCAACTCCCTTTGCACCACCTGAGCGAGTAACGAAGGCAGCTTCGAATAGGGATGTTCATGGACTGGCGGCAACCCTTTTACGCTGTCTTGTTCCTTTCGAGTTAAAGACGTATTCGGACATCGACAGGGCACTTTCGGATAGTCGCGACGGCATTGACGTCCCCGACCGCGCCATGGATCTCCTGAAGCGCTGCCTGAGCAATGACCCGAGCGTCAGGCCGAAGGACGGCCAGATTTTAGACTTCGAGCTGCGGAAGATGCACACCGATAGAAGCAGGAAATGGCGCGCCCAGACCCAGCTGGTGCTGACGCTTGCACCGCAAGCAAGAGCGCAACTGCAACGTGAACGTCTGGACCTAAGCCCCGAGCAAACTGTCGAAACCCTTATGGGTAGTGCGACGTACGCCGTGCCCCGCAGGTCCGTGTCGATGCCAGGGCCGGGGGCACCTCTTACACCCGATGAATTTGATCTTGTAGGAGACGAGCTGCTTCTTCATGTGCAACACACGAGTCAGGGCATGGTGTGCAATCGAGCAGGCGTCCGT
This sequence comes from Arthrobacter sp. NicSoilB11, assembly GCF_019977375.1. Taxonomy (NCBI): domain Bacteria; kingdom Bacillati; phylum Actinomycetota; class Actinomycetes; order Micrococcales; family Micrococcaceae; genus Arthrobacter; species Arthrobacter sp. NicSoilB11. Next base: position 115,903 of record NZ_AP024657.1, on the reverse strand, counting down.
GACTTTTACGAGTTGGAGCGCCGCCGGCGAATGCCCGGAGCAGTACTCCTTCCGTCGGACGAATACATCTGGACGGCACGACCACCAAGGCAGCAGCTTGCTGCAATTCAAGCGGCCAGGGCATTGCGTAGCCTTCTGAGCCAAGCCATCCAGGATGCTGAAGACCGTGAAAGTGAACGATTTCGCCAAGCGCGGCTCGACGGGTGGTCACGGCTCATCGAGGCTAAGGAGGAATTGGACCGGAAGCTGGAAGACCCGGTCGGTTACAGCCTTGAGTCCCGTTCATGGAACACTGCGAAACTGCGATTGACCAACGAACCTCGCGAGGACATCGTTGACCAGGATCTGCTGGCCCGCGATAACTCACGTCCATCCACGATCAACGTGCCCTGCAACGTGGAGGAGGTTGACGGTGATGAAGCCCTCGTCCGAATAAATGGAAATCCTGACGATTTTCCCGAGGACGGTCTCCTCGTCCGCAACCGCACTGCCTCTACCTCGGCTGTGCGACGGCAACGAGAAGCACTCGGCGCCATCCGAGACGAACGAAGCCTCCGCACGGATCTACGGAGTCTCGTATTAGATCCATCAGGAAGTTCCCCTTCTCGTCCGGTCGAATTTGCATCCCAGCACGTGAACCTCGACGATGACAAGCGCGTGGCGGTGGCAAACGCCCTCGGTGCCCCGGATCTCTTTCTGGTGGAAGGTCCCCCGGGAACTGGTAAGACCTCTTTTATATGTGAGCTGGTTGCACAGCATCTTCAGGCCCGGCCAAACGACCGAATCCTGCTCGTAAGTCAGATGCACGTTGCGTTGGACAACGCAGTAAGTCGCTTAGACAAAGCCGGTGTATCTGGCATCGTCCGTCTTTCCACACGTGAGGATCGGGTTGCCGTAGACGCGGCTCACCTACTGCTACCGAATAAGTTGCGGGCTTGGATCGCGGAGGTCAGGCAGCGGGCTGCGCAGGGACTCGAACAACTCGTTGCTTCGGCTGGGGTCTCAGCCCCACGCCTCCACCTTGCCTTCGCTGCTGAGGAAGCTGCCGCCGCATTAAGACTGAAGGACCGCCGCCAAGAGGAGCTCGAAGCATTCGACTCCGCGACAGGCGACGATGACGTCGCGGACGAACTGCGGGATCGGCTCACGAGAGCTGAGCAGGCCGCTGATGCGGCAGTAGAGGCAGTTCAGGCCCACGTGGAAAGGCAGGGTGTAAGAGTCGATGTACCGCTTAGCATAAGTGGGCTCACACAACTGTCCACATCCTGTTTGGACGGCCAGGCGGAGGCCGAAAATCTGAGGGACATCATGCATGCCCAAGCAGATTGGCTCGCCAGTCTCCAGGATCCCCGTTCAGCTGAATTGCTCTTCTTACCTAAACAATCTGTTATCGCTGGCACTTGTATGGGCTTCCTTAGCAACCAGAACGTCCGCGACATCGACTTCGATCTTTGTATCGTCGACGAGGCTTCCCGAGCGACGTCGACTGAACTCTTCGTGCCGATGGTCCGTTCAAGGCGGTGGGTTCTCGTTGGCGATACTAAGCAACTCCCACCCATGCGCGAAGAGGTCATGGATTACCCTGAAATTGTCGAAGCCTATGATCTCAACGAACTCCTTGGAACTGATTCCCTCTTTAGTATCTTGGTGGCTGAATCACCCCAAGAGTGTCGGGCCAGCCTCATCACTCAGCACCGAATGGCGCTTCCCATAGGGAATTTGATTTCCAAGACCTTTTACGGCGAGCAGTTGGTGCATGACCCACATCCCTCCCTAGACGGACATGCGCTTCGTGACCAATCTCGGGTCGTTTGGTATTCGACTAGCAGACGAGAGAAACGATATGAGGACTCGTCACAGGTTAGAAGTTCCTCTAACTCAGTCGAGGTTGATATCGTGTGCGACCGCCTCCGCCAGCTCGACGAAAAGGTCGCCAAAGGTGAGGTCCGACGACTTGACGGAGCCTCCGTCGAGGTTCTAGTTCTCACGGGATACCAGCGACAGCTTCTAATGCTGGATCGCGCGATCCGAAGTCTCCGGCTTCCCCACCTCGAGGTCAAAGTAAAGACAATCGACGCGGTGCAGGGACAGGAGGCCGACGTCGTCATTTTCTCCGTCACCCGGAGCAATGCTCGTCTCGAGATGGGGTTCCTAGCTGAATCCTTCGGCGAAGGACGCATCAACGTGGCGCTCTCTCGGGCGAGGGAACTTCTGTGGGTTGTAGGAGACTCGGAGTTCTGCGCTGCCAAGGATGGGCCACTCAAGAGAGTGCTTGAACACATCAGCAATGCCAAGGGCTGTGGAATGGAGTTTGTGTGACTGACGCACTGGTTCGAGCAGCCCGCCGACACGCCCACGCAATTCCCGGCCACCTCCTCGTGGCCGCCGAGCCCTGCGCTATCCCGGCTTCCGTACTTACCGTCGACGTGTTGGCAGAGCGAGCAACTGACCTTGGCGTGGCGGAGCGATACACCCTACTGGCGGTCTCAAAGGGAATAAACACCCTAGAAGAGCTTTCCTGGTTCTTAGGCCTTGAGAGTACCGACACGGCCAACGTAATCAGTTCTTTGCTGCAACTCGAGATGATCGATTACCGGGCACAGGACAACAAGCAGCGCAACATTCAACTATTGCCTCCTGGGCTGGACGCCGTGGACGGCGTAGTAGCCGCAGCTCCCAAAGTTGTCACCCTGTCGGTCATGTTCGATCGGATTACCCGCACTCCTGTCGCGTGGACAAAGAGATCCCTTACACGTGAGTGGGACGCGAGGAACACGGAAGGCCTCTTTAGGCTGCCGCCGGCGACAGGTGAGCCGGTAACTATAGACGAACTCTCTCCAGCAAACCTTGGCCCTATCTTGGCGGGCAGGAACCAGGTCAACAGGATCCTTGGCGCGCTAGGCGTCACGGAGAACCGGAGGTATTTTAAGGAAGCCACTCTGCTGATCTATAAGGGGATTGATAATGATTCAATTCGTCTTGGCATCGACATTGACGGCATTTGGAGCCCGGACCACGAAGTAGCTCTTGAAAGGATGGGCGTCGCCGAACGACTCGGTATCCGAGTTGAGGGGCCGCAGCCCTTGCCACCGAGCGACCTTTCCCTCGGCTTCCCTGAGCCTGCCAAAAAGTTGGGGCGTGACGAGGTTCTCCGACTACAAGCCCTGGCCGATACGGTGGAACAAGCGACGGACGGGGCTAGTGCTACAACTGACGACCAGCTTGAGGCTGGGAAAACCATTGAATCAGCGGCAGTCCGGTGGTTAGGAACATACGAGCATCCGCTCATTCTCGATGAGGCTTTGACGAAGAGCCGGAGGCGGCTGCTCATCATCAGTCCATGGATAACGAGTGCGGTGGTAACGAAAGAGTGGATCCGCCAGCTTGAGAGGCTGGCACACAGGTGTCCAGTGACCATTGCTTGGGGTTACGAGGACAACCCGAAAATCGACTCGGCTTTGGCCGGCCTTCACGCAGCAGCCGGCAGAAAGAATCAATTGGCGGTAGTGAGGTTGAAAAACACTCATGCCAAAGTTCTAGTCGGCGATGACTTTTACGTAACCACAAGCTTCAACTGGCTTTCATTCAGGGGTGATAGCAGCCGGCGCTATCGGATGGAGGAAGGGACTCTAATTCGCGATCGAGCTCTTGCTGATCAAGCTTACGAGAGGTACCTGGACCAGATCCGACAGCAGGCCATAGAGGTAGTTGGAGACCTTCCCGAGCCTCGGGGAAGGTCTGCTTCTCGCGCCGCACCAATGGTCCCGCCTCAAACGGCTGCGAATCATACTCGAAAGAATCGGGAGGGCGTGGAAAAGCCTTCGGTGGCTAGGAAGCAGCGAAGAACCCCAAATGAGGAAGATTGGTCGCGGCTTAAGGTCGGAAGCACCATCGCGGGAACAGTCAAGAACCTCACGAACTTTGGAGTTTTCGTAACTCTTGGAGATGGAATCGACGGACTAATTCACAACTCTCGACTGCCACAGACAATGAATGGGAACCAAGTGAGCAAGTTTGAAGTTGGGCAAAGTATTTCCGTGAAGATTCTTGAGATCCAGCCCGAACGTAACCGGGTCTCGCTCGGGATGGCGTAGCGGCCAAACGCGCAAGGAGTCGCAACCTTACAGAATCTCCATTATCGGCGCTGGCCAAAGGCTGGGGGAAAGGCCCGGAAAAGGGCTGGGTGGCTGGGCCTGCGGCATTCGTGACGTTTTCCCGGATTCCGTATGTCAGAAGTGCTGAGCCAGCACTCGGTTCACGGTAGAAATTTCCATGAAGGTGGGGTCAAAAGGCACATCGGAGCCTGGTATGTCGGCCACCGACGCAAAGTGTTCGGCATGGTCAGAATGAGCCGTGTGGGCCAAGGCATCCATGATCTCCTCCTAGCCAGGAAAACCGCTGGAACCTCCGAGAGGCCCGCGCCGGGCGCCGACCGTCAGTCGGGCCCGCTCCACCAGTTCATTCACCAGCCGATCGTCTGTCTTGCGGCTGATCATGCTTCCGGGAATTGCAACCGCCAGTGCATTGCCCTGGGTGATGGGGTCGCACCACGCGTGTCCCCGTGGTGGTCGACCTGGACCTTCTCCAGGTATCCGGCGGCTTCCAGCTGGCGAACACCGGCCGGGTTCAAATACGGTTCCTTCGAGCAGGCCTTAGAACTCGTGGAAGGTTGACTGGGAACAACGTCAGAAGTCTTGGAGCTTCGACCAGTCCTTACCCTTTAGTCCGAGCAAAGCATTCAATTTCCGTCCACAATTCAGGATCGATCTTGGTTATGGTGCCAATGGTGGAGTCCCATGAGGACATAGCCAGAGAATATGCGGCCGCGCTGCGTGCTAACGTCGTGTTCCCTGATTCGAAGGCCTTTCCTGCAATCTCCAACCACAATTTGCCGCCGGCTTCACTGGGGTGGGGCGTCATTTCGAGACATCTGAAAGCCTCCACCACCAGATCTGCATCAAGTAGCGCCCGCGCGATGCCAACTGTATTGCGGTTCGTGTCCAGGACCTCCTGAAAGATGGAGGCTGCATCCTGCCCTGTGTCAGCGACGGCCCGCGCGATGTCCAGCAGTGCTTCAGAGCGCCTCCCACTGTCGTCAATGTTACGGGCCCCGTCCAAGGCCTCCTGAAAAACGGGGGCCGAATCCTGCCCGAGGTCTGCCAAGGTCCGCGCGATGTCCCTCAGCGCCCGCCAGCGCGAGTCAGAGCCATCGATGTGGCGGGCAGCGTCCAGGGCTTCCTGAAAGACGGGGGCTGCCTCCTGCCCGGTGTCGACCAGTGCCCGGGCTATTTCCAACAAAGCGTAGGGGCGCCAGTTCTCGGCATTGCGGGCAGCGTCCAGGGCTTCCTGAAAGACGGGGGCTGCCTCCTGCCCGGTGCCGGCCAGTGCCCGGGCTATTTCCAACAAAGCGTAAGGGCGCCGCCAGTTCTCGGCATTGCGGGCAGCGCTCAGGGCCTCCTGAAAGACGGAGGCCGCATCCCGCCCCACGTTCGTCAAGGTCCGCGCCATAACCAGCAGCACAGCCGAGCGATGCCCGGCGTCGTCGATATTCTGGCTTGCGTCCAGGACACCCTGAAAGACGGTGGCTGCATCCTGCCCGGCATCGGCCAGTGCCCGGGCTACTTCCATCAAGGCGTCATCGCGCCGCCATACCTCCGTGTTGCGGGCCGCGCCCAAGGCCTCCTGAAAAACGGAGGTCACATCCTGCCCGGTGTCAGCCAAGGCCCGCGCGATACCCAGCAACACCTTCAAACGCTGCTCAGGGACACGCATGTGGCGGGCTGCCTCCAAGGCATCCGCGAGGACGGGTGTCGCATCCTGCCCGGTGTCCGACAGCGCCTGCGCGATGTCCAGCAGCACCTGCGGGCGCCCCCAGTCCTCGGTGCTGCTGGCGGCGTCCAAGACGCTCTGAAAGACGGAGGCCGAACCCTGTCCGACGTCCGCCAGTGCCCGCATGATGCAAGCCAAAACGGTAATACTGGAACAGTCCTTGAGCCGGCGTGACCCAGCCAAAAATTGACGTACCAGGCGGCACTGTCTTCCCGACGATCTGTCCGCCGGCTCAAGGTCGTTTACAAGGGGTGTCGAGCCAGGCGGACATGACCTCATAGGAGCCTGATACGACCAGTCCCATTACCGTTTTGTCTGCCCACCTGGCCCGCGCCCGATCAATCAGCATTCGACGCGACTGAGGGGCATTTCCATCTTGGCAAGCGAACCAACAAAAGTCATCGCGGGTATCGACACCCACGCCGACACACACCACGTAGCCGTCATCAACGAACACGGCAAACCCCTCGCGGACAAGGAATTCCTGGCCGTGGGATCCGGATACCGGAAAATCATCGACTTCATCACCTCCTACGGCACAGTCACCGCCGTCGGGGTCGAAGGAACAGGATCCTACGGCGCCGAGCTCGCCAGAACCCTCCGGGGTGAAGGACTGACCGTGCTGGAGGTAAACCGCCCAAATCGGGCCGCCCGCCGGCTCAAGGGGAAATCCGACCCGCTGGATGCCTACCAGGCGGCCAAGTCGGTACTCGAGGGACGGACGAAGGCGATCCCGAAGGCCAAGGACGGCCCCGTTGAATGCCTGCGGATCCTGCGTTCCGGGCGTGCATCAGCAATCAAGGCCCGGACCGCGGCCATCAACCAGATCAAGGCGCTCCTCGTTTCGTCCCCGGACAAAGTCCGGGCGAAATACCGGGCGCTGGCTACCACCGCTTTGATCGCCGCTTTGCAGCGAACCAGGCCTTCGGGACACTTGGCTGACCCCGAATACGTGACCCTGCTGACGCTCAAGGCGTTGGCAGCACGCTGCCAAGCGCTGGCCACAGAAATCGAGGCCGCTGATGTGGCACTCAAGGAGATCCTCGCCAGCTATGCTCCAATGCTGTGTGATCTCCCAGGTGTCGGGAGCGAAGTAGCCAGTCAGCTGTTGATCACCTTCGGCGACAACCCGGACCGGCTGGGAAACGAAGCCCAATTCGCATCCCTCGTCGGGGTCGCCCCGGTACCAGCCTCATCAGGCAAGACAACCCGCCACCGGCTCAGTAGAGGCGGCGACCGCAGCGCCAATAACGCCCTGCACCAGGTAGTCCTGGTCCGCATGGCCTCGTGCCAACGAACCAAGGATTACGTGGCTAAACGCACGGCCGAGGGCAAGAGCAAACGCGAAATCATGCGCTGCCTCAAACGCTACGCAGCCAGAGAAATCTACCGCCAGATCACCAACCCCCGGCCAGCACCTAACAACTCCGACCTCCGCCAAATGCGGACCGAATTCGGGATCACCATCACGACCGCAGCCCTCGAACTTGGCCAGTGGGTTTCCATCATTTCCCGTCTGGAACGCGGACACATCCGCAACGACAGCCTGGCCTCGACATATCGCGAATGGTTAGTTCAGCAACGCAAAGAAACGACCCAAGATGAGCCGTTGGCCGCAAGGTTGGCAAAGCCCTAAAGGGTGACGTTCGCGTCTCCTTAGCTCTCCACCCGGCTTGGCCGAGGACGTGGCTTGTTTCGCTAGAGCAACCCGGAATCACTCATCTCCTCTGCTAATTTCAGCACTCGTACATTCCCATTTGGGCTTCCCTGCTGAAGGTGGGAATAAGAGTTCCCTCGCCGGCGGCCTCAATCCTGAAGCGGATGTGCTTGCGATTCGCCCCGCTCATGCCAAGATGAGCCTGTGATCAACCAGTTGGCTGTCCATTCCGTCAACATCAGGCGTCGGGGGCCGCGATGAATGCGCAGGAACGTCAATCGTGGCGGATCCCTCGAATCAGGATCACAGTTCTTGAGCTCTTTCTTCTGCTCACGGCGGTCATTTTCGCTGCCATGAATCCCACGCGCGGCCAGCTCATAATCTCCGGAGTACAGCTCGCGCTGGTCGGAATCGCAATGACCGTCACCAACCTGAGGAAAGAACCGGCACCCCCCGAAGTATTTCTTGAGGAGGAGCACTTCGACGGCGGCGGGACCATACCGGTGAAAGGGGGAGCCCTATCCAAGATGTGGGGAAACCAGCCGGTGGTCTTTTCGGTCTCTCCGCAGTTTCGGATGCTGGTGCTGAGCCCGACGGCGGAAGCGTTGGAATTCAGCCTCTCGTATGGCCTGGCGCGGTTCTTTGGACCCTGGATTCTTAAGCGTGAAGACGTAGTGGAGATCCAGCATGTGCGGACATGGTTAGCTCCCTACCAAGGTGTCAGAGCCATACCCGTGGTCGGTCGCCCATGGACATTCGTAACACGCGAGCCCGCCACCGTGCTCGCATGTTTGGAGGAACTTGGCTACCCCAAGGCCACCGATGCATTCAGTCTGTGGTGAGCCGTGAATAGAATCCTGATCTATGTCTTTGCTGTTTTTGTTGGCCAGGCTGGAGCTTACTGGGGACGGTACAGATTTCCTCTGAAGAGGGAGTCGCGGATGGATAGAATCCTTGGCGTGATCAACGTCTTCTGCAACGCAGGCCTCTGTCTTCTGGCGATGATTCTTCCCCTGACTACCAATTTCGTCGGGATACCCGCGCTGGCCTTCATCGCGGCAGCGCTCTTTCTATCGTCGCTATTCCTATACCGTGTCAAGGTCATGGACCTGCGGACCAGGCTCGCCAGCAATGACGGACGCAGGGCTCTCCCCGCAGATGCTCAAGCCAAAACGAGGTGGCCCTATACGCTGGTCTACGTTCTCGGATACGCCTTCATGGCCATCTACATCGCGACCATCAACGGGACCGTCCCCCTTGAAATATCTCGTCGCTAGCGGGGACAAGCTCCACACCTCGGTTGATCCACGTCGCAGGTAGCAACTCCAACAAAACGGTGAGAAGAACCTTCGGCTCCGGTCAGCCGCTCAGCGGGGCCGTCATAGCCGTCCAGCCGGGCCAGAATTAGGTGACAGCCTCGTCTCCCCCCAAACCACGTCCGTAGAGAGCTACTCCGGCGGCGGCCCGCCATGGTTGCCGGTCCTGCGCTTGATTAGCCACTGCTCTCGGTAGGCTTCTAGCTCCACTTTCTGCCGCTGGCCCTTTCTTGCTGCCCACCCAAGAAGGAAAAAGATCAGGGCAAAGGTCAAACCAATCGGCCATCCGCCTAGCAGCCCGGCGACAACCCCAACCAGGACGCCGACTACGATCCGCAGAAACAATCTAGGCATTCCCCAAATCTGATCATCACCAGCCATGGCTCAGGGTAACCCTGCTACGAGATATGCGACAGGAGGAGGCCCACACTCGGAGCCCGGGATGAGATTTGACGCCTATAGGAGCATCGTCGGTGCTCGCATAGTAGTTGCGGCCCGTGTCCAGGGCCTCCTGAAAAACGGAGGTCACATCCTGCCCGGTGTCCGCCATAGCCCGCGCGATGTCCAGCAGCACATTCGGGCGCTGCCCAGGGTCGTCGATGCTGCGGACAGCATCCAGGGCCTCCTGAAAGAGGAAGGTCGCATCCTGCCCGGTGTGCACCATTGCCTTCGCGATATCCAGCAGCACCATAGAACGTCGTTTGGGGTCGGGAATGCTATAGGCCGAGCCGAGGGCTTGGGTAATACGGTTGCTCTCTCTCAGTCCCTGAGCGAGGTTTTCCAGTGCACCTGAGTCCAGTCGGGGGCTCAGGGTGGAGGCCGCGGTTAGTGCATCCTGGAGCGTGGGGGCCGGGTCCTGCCCGGTGTCTGCCAAGGCCTGCGCGATGTCCAGCAGCACGTCAGAGCGGCGCCGTTCATCGACCTCGCGGGCTGCGTCCAGGGCATTCTGGAGGGCCAGAGCTGGGCCCTGCCCGGCGTCCGCCAAGGCGCGCGCGATATCCAGCAGCACCTTCAAGCGCCACCCAGGGTCGTCGATGTTGCAGGCTGCGTCCAGGGCCTCCTGAAAGACAGTGGCTGCATCCTGCCCAGCGTTTGCCAAAGCCTGCGCGATGTCCAGCAGCACCTTCGATCGCCGCCCAGGGTCGGTGATGCTGCGGGCTGTCGCCAGGGCAATCCGGAGGGCGGGGGCCGAGTCTTGCCCGGTGTCTGCCAAGGCCTGGACGACGTCCAGCAGCACGTCAGAGCGGCGCCATTCATCAACCTCGCGGGCAACGTCCAGGGCATTCTGGAGGGCCAGAGCCGGGCCCTGCCCGGCGTCCGCCAAGGCGCGCGCGATATCCAGCAGCACCTTCAAGCGCCACCCAGGGTCGTCGATGTTGCAGGCTGCGTCCAGGGCCTCCTGAAAGACAGTGGCTGCATCCTGCCCAGCGTTTGCCAAAGCCTGCGCGATGTCCAGCAGCGCCTTCGATCGCCGCCCAGGGTCGGTGATGCTGCGGGCTGTCGCCAGGGCAATCCGGAGGGCGGGGGCCGAGTCTTGCCCGGTGTCTGCCAAGGCCTGGACGACGTCCAGCAGCACGTCAGAGCGGCGCCATTCATCAACCTCGCGGGCAACGTCCAGGGCCTCCTGAAGGACAGCGGCTGCATCCTGCCCGACACTGGCTAAGACCCGCGCGATGTCCAGCAGCACCTTCGAACGCTGCTCAGGGACAAGCTCGTGGCGGGCCGCGTCCAAGGCGTCCTGGAGGACGAGTGCCGCATCCTGCCCGAGGCGCGCCAGCACCCGGGCGATGTTCAGCAGCACTAAAGAGCGCCACCCAGGGTCATCGATGTTGCGGGCCGCGTTTAGGACATCCGGGAGGACGGGGGCCGCATCCTGACCGATGTCCGCCAGCACACGGGCGATGCCCAGCAGCGCCTGCGGGCGCCGCGCAGGATCGTCGTTGCGGGCTGTGTCCACGGCCTCCTGAAAGACAGCCGTCGCATCCTGCCCGGTCTCCGTCATAACCCGCGCGATTTCCAGCAGCGCCTTCGGTCGCCGTCCAGGGTCAAAGGCGTCGTCCTCGTAGTCGTCGATTTTGCGGGCCGCGTCCAGAACCTCCTCAAAAACAGGGGCGGGGTCCTGCCCGGCGTCCGCTAAAGCCCGCGCGATGTCCTGCTGCACCTTCGACCGCCACATAGGGTCGTTAATGCTGCGGGCTGCGTCCAAGGCGTCTTCGAGGGCGGGGATGGGGTCTTGCCCGGCACCCGCCCACGCCCGCGCGATGCGAACCAACGCAACAGACCGGGCCCGGGGGTTGGTGATGGCGCTTGCCGTGCTCTTGGCCTGATGGAGATGCCCGGTGTCGGCCTGCACCTGCGACATCTCAGTGAGCGATTGCTCTCTACTAGACGAATCCCTGATGCTCATGGCCAGGATGAATGCCCTGCGGTGCTGCCCCATCCGAGCGTAGAGTACCGGTATCCGGGCGGGCAGGTTTGTCGTGGCGGCCTCGATTTCGTTGCGCATCATGCAAAGCCGCAAAGCCGCCGCAAGGTCGATCTCCCGCCTCTTGATGTTTTGGTCCTGTGCCAGCCGGATGTCTTCCAGCGACTGCAGACTGCTACCGGTTAGCTGCCAGAGGCGGGTCTGGAGTTGACGGTCCAGTGCCCACTCGACCAGCAGTTTCAGCTCGCCCGCGGAGGCAAGGAACTTAGGGTACGCCCCTGTGAGAAAGAACGCTGGCGTAGCGTCCGGCCATCCGTCTCGGCTGTATTTTCTTGCCCATTCATTGATCCGGCCCTGATAGACGCGCACTTCATCCTCTCCCAGAAGATCCTTTATGAGTTCCGGCAGGGTGGTATGGGAGAGTGCGTAAACCCGTTCCGGGGTATCTTCGATGAAGTGCCGGTCTTCGCCTGCGAGGACACGGCAGTGGGATAGCACGTCCTCAACCTTGAAGGAGCGCCCACGGGTGATGTCTGCGATTTCCTTGGGTGAGAGTGCACCGGCCAAGGCGATGAGGATCAGGGCTTCGTTTTCGATTCCCTCACTTCCAAGAATCTTTTTGGTCTCCTGCGTGGCCCTTTCTTTTACTTCCGCAGCATGCGGAGATGGAAGGAGTTCATGTCTGACTGTCTCCGCCTTGAGGGGGTGGTTGGCGGGGACATCAACCGGGAGTTCCGGGTTCGAGCGGCTGGAAACCAGAACCCGCAGGCCGTAAGGGGTCCTGGTGGGCAGCAGAGAAGCAATGCTTGGCCTGATGCCGCCAATATCGGTCCAATTATCTTCATCCAAGGCATCCACCACGAGCACTAAGTGGGTTCCTTGCTCCCGGCAGGCCTTTGCCGCAGCATCCAAGCACCGGTTCAATGTCTGATCCTCCGCACCCGGTGTGACGGGGGTCGGTCGAACATTTCCTGCCAAAGCATCCAGCTGGGGCAGAATCGCTTCACTGAACGCGCGGCTGTCCCGCCGGCTCTCCCGCTGACTATTGATAAAGAACGAGGCCACCCGCAGGTCCGGCGGCGCCTCCGCGGCGAAACTTGCCATCAGCGCGGTCTTTCCCGCCCAGGGACGAGCCCGCCACCACCAATACCCCTCTGTCACTTCGTCCCGGCAAAACGCGGTCATCCGTGACAGTTCCTGCTGCCGGTCCTTCGCCCCGCCCTCCGGGGCAATATCAAGTACCTGCCGGTAATGATCTGAAAGCACCGACTGGAGGCTGTCCGCGACCGAAACATCCACCCAAGCGGCCGGATCGCTGCACTCAAAAAACTCCTCAAGCGAACCAGCAGCTAAGGACGGGGGAAGCTCCCAGAGGCCGGCCAGCGGTGAGACCGTGAGGGTGTTCGCGCCTTTCGGATGGACGTCTTCGGTTATCACCCCGACCAGACGCTCAGCAACCCATACTGATGCCCCGGACATGCCCGCCCAAGATGATTTATCCGGTTGCGTGCTCCCGGGTGGGGGGTTGCTGACGCTGAACTCCCAGTTGCCTGATTTCAACTGGCTCAAAGGGGTCAGATTCCCTATGGCCTGTTTGGAGTCCCGATATGAAGCAGCAGACCCGTCCGCACGCTTGAGATTTTCCCGTGCCTGGGCCGAGGGAAAACCCACCGCGACAGCCGAGGGATACGCAAGCCCTGCTCTGACCCGTCCGTAGGCAGGAACGAACACAGGACGCGCATTCATGTCCTCAGGGGCTGCAACCGGAAGAACAGCTATATCATTTCCTAGGAAGACCGGGGGGCCAGCATTTACTTCCCATTCCGTGGCAGAAGGTTCCACAGTGCCGGCTTCGAATCTGGCCCGGACCCTTATAGCGTCCTTCACCGCATGCCAGCAAGTCAGCACCCGGGCCTCGGTTATTCGGTACCCGGAACCGCGCTCTTCCCGACCATCCGGGAAGGTAGAGATAATCTCCGCTACTCGGCGAACGTCCCATCCAACGGGCACCGTGCTTATCCTTACCGCTCGCCCTGTTTCGATTCATCGCCAATATCCAACGGGCCCTCCCCTGTGCTGGGCTGGAGAGTCAGCCTGATGCGCTGAGTGCCGGTCATGGATATCTCGCCGCCCGTTTGGGCGGTAACGACCCAGAACTTTATGCCGCCCTCGACGGTCCCTTTCTTCTCCGTGACAACGCTTAGCTCCAACTCCACCGGTCCCACTGCAAAACGGATACCGGCATTCGCGCCGTCCTCACGTGCCCGCTCAAGCTCGGCCCGCAGGCCCGCTACCAACTCCGCCAACTCCAGCTCTCCGGCCATCACACGTCCTCCCCGTGAATAGGAAACCACCAGTTTTTCGAAGAAGCGCCGTATCCCACCAGAACTGTGATTTCCTAGATCGTCATCTGACTAGGGCCCCCTGTTAGGGAATGGTGCTCTTTCTAAGGTTCCTTCGGCGGCTCGCCGCCGAAGTTCGGGTTTTCTTGAGGTGTCTTCTCCCCGTTCTTTTTCCCGGTACTTACCGCCATGTCTTGCTGCGTCTTCCCATCGATTTGTGCCTTGGAACGCTGGCCGTCCCTAATGTCTTTGGCCTGCTTGATGCCAGACTGCGTGGCACGCTGCCCAAAATAAAATCCCGCCACGGCCGTCAGCAATGTTCCGATCGTCAATGAGGTTGCTTGTGCGAAATCGACGCTAACGCGGTTCGTCGCCGACAATTTTACAGTGTAGGTGCGGTCCGCCACCGGTGCGGCCGGATTTTCGACCCGTAGTTCAAGAATCCTGTCCTGCGGGAGTCCCTGCAGTACTGCCGAGGTCACCCCCGAGGAATCGCGGCCATTATTTTCCGCACCTTGCAACTGACTAAAAAGGTAAATAGAGGTTATTGCAAAAATCAAGAGCAGCATTAAGGCGATGACAGCGCTTACTGATCCCTCTGGCATGCCCAAAGGCCCTGGTATCGATCTATTTCCAATCACAAAATTCGACAAGAGTGCAACAGCCATCAGAACAACGAGAAGGACGACCGATCCCACGACCAGCCATCCAGAAAGCGCCATCTCCGCGGTTGGTCTATTCTCCCGGTCCATCAGGGGTGGGACTATGAAAGAGATCATGATAACCACCGCCAATAACACGACGGCAAGAATAGCAACTCCGCTCATGCCCAGCACGCGTCCGGTTGCGTCAACCTGCCCGTCATTGGCGTCCTTGCCCATGATGCACCTCTGTCTAGGGTTAGCGGTGAGAGTACTCCCAAGAGTGCATGCCGTCCAGTAATTACACGAACTGCATCGGACTTCTGCCTCGCTGAGAGGAGCTGTCTGACTTAGTCCCTGTTCTCCACGGCTGAAACATGAACCGCTGCCTCTAACCGCGTTTAAGACAAGCCTTGCGGGGAGCACCACAGGGAAGGGCTTCGAGACAGGTTCCTCCCGCACTTGCATAGTTGGGGCACACCCCAACCTGACGTCAGCCAGGCGTATGAGCTACGTCAGGTTGAAGTCGGAAACCCGTTTTCCTGACGTGCTAATCCAACCTCTATAGATCCCAACCTGACACGCAGCCAAGGTTTGTCCCAGCCGGGAACCAGTTAGTTCGGTGCCCAACTACCAGGGCGCCTGTCAGGGCTCGCAAGCTTCACAGAAGTCCTACGAAGTCCAACCTACCGAACGTTATCCATTATAGTGAACAGATGACTTCCCGTACGACCGTAGCCATCGCCGTCCCGCTCGAAGCAGAGCTTGTGGACCAGATTCGCGCCATTGATCCTTCGATTACCGTCCTTTACGAGCCCGACCTCCTGCCCCCGGAACGCTATCCAGCCGACCACGCCGGCGATCCCGCCTTCAAACGCACCGACGAGCAGGAGGAGCGCTACTGGGCAATGCTCAACCGCGCCGAAGTGCTCTACGGATTCCCCAACGAAAGCCCTGCGGGCCTTGCCCGCATCGCCCGCGACAATCCCGGACTGCAATGGATCCATGCCATGGCGGCGGGAGCGGGCGGAGCGGTGAAGGCGTCCGGCCTCAGCCAGGACGTCCTGCAGAAATTCAGGATCACCACCTCCGCCGGAGTGCACGCCCTGCCCCTCGCGGAATTCGCTGCGATGGGAATCCTGAACGGCTTCAAACGGAGTTCCGAACTTGCCCAGGACCAGGCGGCGAAGGCCTGGCCCACCCTTCGCGTCCCCACCCGGCTCGTCAACGGCTCCAACCTCGTGGTCAGCGGCCTGGGGGAAATCGGATTGGAAACGGCCCGGATCGCGCGCGCACTGGGCATGAAGGTCAGCGGCACCAAACGGTCCGTAGAGCCCATCGACGGGATCGATCAGGTTGTGGACAACGCCGGCCTTCCTGCCCTCCTGGCCACGGCAGACGCCGTCGTCAACACCCTGCCCGGCACTGCCTACACGGAGAAGCTGTTTAACCGCCAACTGTTCGCCGCCATGAAGCCCGGCACGACGTTCGTTAACGTAGGCCGCGGCACCGTGGTGGACGAGGACGCCCTGCTGGAGGCACTGGACAACGGCCAGGTGGGCTACGCCTGCCTGGATGTCTTCGCCGTGGAGCCGCTGCCGCAGGACAGCCCGCTATGGAACCATCCCCGGGTCATGGTTTCGCCCCACACCTCGGCCCTCAGCGCAGCCGAGAACCGACTCATCACCGAGCGCTTCTGCAGCAACCTGCGCACCTTCCTCGACGGTGGGGATCTCCCCCACCTCGTGGACACGGTCCACTTCTACTAGGACGGGGCGGAGAACCGGTGCGCATCGCAAGACTAAATACAGCAGCTGGTCCGCACTACGCCGTTGAGAGCGACAGCGGCTGGGACCACATCGTCGACCCGTTTGAGGAAAGCCTCCGCTACACCGGCGGTGCCACCACCCACAACGAGGCAATATTCCTCGCCCCGGTGAGGCCCGCCGTCGTCCTGGGCATTGGCCATAACCGCACTTTGAATGACCATCCCCTGCCCATCCAGGCGTGGCACAAGTCCGTCCACACCATCGCCGGGCCGGGCGATGCCATCACCGCGGTCCGTGGACAAGGCACGGTCAATGCCGAGGGTGAACTCGCCGTCGTGATGGGCAGGACCGCCGCCAACCTGACCGCGGAAAACGCCCTGGAGCACGTCTTCGGCTACACCTGCGTCAACGACGTCACCAACGTGGATCAGAACGCGGTGGACGAGCGGAACTTCCAGGGCAAGGCCGGCGTCAACTACACACCCCTGGGCCCTTGGATAGAAACCGGACTCCCGGATCCCGAAAGGGTGGCCATCGACGTCTACGTCAATGGGGCCGCAAAGGCCACTTCCGGGACCTTCAACCTCCCCTCCTCGGTGGTGGACTGCCTCATCTATGTCACTTCATGGCTGACCTTGGAACCCGGCGACGTGGTGATGACCGGAGCGCCCGCCACAGTGGTTCCCGTCGAGCCCGGGGACCGTGTGGACATCACGGTGGAGGGCATTGGAACCCTGAGCAACCGCGTGGCCTGAGCCGGGCCGGCGTCAGCGGGCGTCGCAGGACGTTAAGATGGATAACGTTCAGAGGACTGAACAACAGCGAAGCCCGCCCCGGCAAACCCAAGGAGAATCATGGCCGATTCCCCCATTCCTGCGTCATCCGAAAAATCGGGAACCGCCTCTCCGGCGCCCGCAGTCACCCGCGCCGCGGCCGTCCTGGATGCCCTGGCCGCCTCGGCAACCGGGCGGCTGACGCTCAGCGATCTCTCGCGCGAAGTGGGAATTCCCAAGTCATCCACCTCCAATCTCCTGCTGGCCCTGGAGGAGGCGCGCCTGATCAGCAGGCAGGGCTCGGAGTTCACCCTTGGCCGCAAGCTGGTGGAACTGGGTGCCGCCTACCTGGGCCGCATGGACGAAGTCCAGGAGTTTTACCGTTACTGCGAACAGGCCTCCGTCCTTTCCCGCGAGACGGTCCGGATCGCCATGTTGGACGGAACAAACGTCATTTACCTTGCCCGGTACGAGGGCCACCCGGCCGTGCGGCTCACCTCCAATATCGGCGACAAGATGCCCGTATCCCTCTGCGCAGTGGGGAAGGCGCTGATCGCCCGGCTGAATGTGCACGACATCGAGGAGATGTTCCCCGATGACGCAGAACTGCCCGTCCTCACGCCAAAGTCCTTACGGACAGGGGCGGAGCTGAAGGCGCAGCTGCGGGAAATCCGCGAGCAGGGCTTTGCCTTCGAGGACGAAGAATCCACCACCGGCGTGGTCTGCCTGGCCGTTGCCGTTCCCACGCGGGGCGCGCACGGCCCCAGCCTGGGCCTGTCCGTCACGGCCCTCAAAGCCACCTACACGCCGGAACAGGGTTCCCAGATAGTCAAGGAGCTGCAGGAACTGGCCCACTCGCTGGGCAACCCGATGGGCTGAACGCCAAGCGGCGGCCTTCTGCGACATATAACAGCCAGAGACTATTGCCAGTTGTTCAACTTGCTGTATCGTGTTCAGCATAGTGATCGACGCAATGGGCGTTGTCGCTATCCCACCAGGCCAACGGGGGCCTGGAGTGCGTTAGAGGGAGTTCTCGTGACAACTCGTACTAAATCACCGCAGGCCACCGCGGACGGCGCCGTCGTCGATCCGGACCAGCTGCGAAGGGCAACTCTTGCCAGCTCCGTGGGCTCCGCCCTGGAGTACTACGACTTCTACATCTACGGCCTTGCCTCGGCCCTGATCTTCGGCCCGCTCTTCTTCGCACCACTGGGTGAGAGTGGAGCAGTCATCGCCTCCTTCGCCACCTACGGCGTCGGCTTCGCCGCCCGGCCCTTCGGCGGCGTGGTGTTCGGCTACATTGGTGACCGCTTTGGCCGGAAGATGGTGCTGATCCTGACCATCGGCCTGATGGGCCTGTCCAGCTGCGCCATCGGCCTCCTGCCCACCTTTGAACAGGCGGGAATGCTCGGTGCGGTACTCCTGGTGGCCCTGCGTATCCTGCAGGGCCTTGGCGCCGGCGCCGAGCAGGCAGGCGCCACGACCCTTATTTCGGAGGTGGCTCCGCGCCGCCGTCGTGGTTTCTTCGCCTCGCTGCCGTTCGTTGGCATCCAGCTGGGCACCCTCCTGGGCGCCGGGACATTTGCCCTGATGGCGCTGGCGGACAAGGCAGTCCTGCAGGCCTGGCTGTGGCGCGTACCGTTCCTGGCAAGCGTCGTCCTGATTGCGATTGCCGTCTTCATCAGGCTTCGGCTCAAAGAGACGCCGGTCTTCCAGGAACTCGAGAAGCACAAGGCCGTGGCCAAAAACCCTGTGGGCCAGATCTGGAAGCATTCCAAGAAAAACGTGCTCATAGGTATCGGCCTGCGGATGGGGGAAAACGGCAACTCGTCCATCTATTCCGCGCTCCTGGTGTCCTTCATCAGCATGCCTGCAGGTGTCTTCGCCGGCGACAAGTTCATCGGCCCCACGGGCCTGTTGATTGCCGCGGGCTTCGCCGCGGTAATGGTTGTTGCCTTCGGCGCCCTGTCCGACCGTTTCGGCCGGGTTCCCGTCTACCGCTACGGCGCACTCTTCCAGGCCGTTATCGCCTTGCCGGCCTTTTACCTGGTCACACTGGGCAATGTCACCCTGGTGTGGGTGGTCATGGTGATGGGCATCGCCCTCGGCGTGCAGGCCATGCTGGGCCCGCAGTGCGCGCTGCTGCCGGAACTCTTCGGCTCCCAGCACCGCTTCACCGGCGTGGCCCTCAGCCGCGAGCTGTCTGCCGTACTTGCCGGCGGCTTCGCCCCGATGATCGGCGTGGCACTGCTGGCAGTGACCAACCACTCCTGGCTGGTCCCGGCGGTCTACTCGCTGGTCCTGGCGGCAATCTCGTTCGCCACCACGTTCTTCACCCCGGAAACGAATGGCCGCGACCTGGTGCTCGTAGAGGACGCCAGGTAACAACCGGCGCCGTCCCGCCCACGCCCCACGGATCCCGCACTCATGCGTGCGGGATCCGCGGGGTGGGGGCCGCTGCTATATTCTGTTGCTTTCACGTCCAGGCCGGGGGTAGCCGGGACACAGCACGTCGAATGGCCCTTCAGTGACTTCCAGCAGCAGTTTTCCAGGACTTGGATCCGTCGATATCCCGAATGATGTCTTTCTCGACTGTCCCACCGGACTGGTCGAGTACTACTTCGCGGACGGCATCTTCCGCTGGTCGGACGGGTTGTACCGGATCTACGGGTATGAGCGCGGCGAGGTTGTCCCCTCCATGGACATGGCCATGGCCCACATCGAGCCGGCAGACCGGCCCCGGGTCCAGGCGTATTGGGACCACGTCTCATCCGCTGGCGGCCCATCATCGATCTACGTTTCCATCCGGGACCGCAAGGACCGTCAACACAAACTGCTCTACTCCGCGGACTTCATCCTTGAGGGGGACGGGGACACCCCTGTTGGCGTCTGGGGCGTGGTGGTGGACCTCACCACATCGATTCATACCGACCGGCACCAACTGGCTACCGAGGCGGTCGCCGCCTCAGCCCGCAGCCGGGCAGTCATTGAGCAGGCCAAAGGCATCCTCATGGGGCGCACCGGCATTGACGCCGACAAGGCCTACGACCTCATGAGCCAGCTGAGCCAGGATACGAACCGCAAGGTGCACGCGATCGCACAGGAAATCGTGGAACGGGCAACCGGGCGGGCCGGAAATCTGACAAACCAGCCACACCCTTTGCTGTAACCGCCGCCACCACGCGCGGGCCGCCGTCGAACCCTACAACGCCAGGCGCGGCCCGTCCGCTCCAACCGGGGCGGAACCCCCAACAGGCCTGGAAGCCACAACGGGCATGGAACCGGTCAGGGCCTCAACAACCGTCATCTGGCCGGTGGTGTCGGGGACACCGGGATACTGAACCTGCGCCGGCTCGACGGCAGCAGCTGGGTTTTCGGAACGCATGCGGACCAGCGCAACGGCAGAGATCAGGAACCACGCCACATTGGTAACCACGGACGGCCATGCCCCGTGCAGCGTCCCGTTGATGATGAAGGCAACGGATCCGAACAGGTTGGCCGTCTGGAAACCCTTGCCTGCCTTCAGCCAGCCCATGGAAACCGCAAGGTAAGCACTGAGAATCGCAACAGCGCCTGCCCAGCCGGCAATTTCCCACAGCAGTTCCATGGTGTCCTTCCAAAGTGGTGCCTGCGCAGTATCCGGGCAGGGCTGAAGATGGTGATTCAGGGTTTGGTTTCGCCAGCTCTGCGTTGCCTCGAGCCCTGTTCGGGCGAGGACCTCATGCGCTGGCAGCGGCACAATCATACCCCGCTGCCGAGGGTCACTTTGACGCCGAATCCCCCACCGCCCGAAGGGTGGACAAGACCCCTCCCGCGTAGCACGATCAGAGCTGTGACCACCAGTCCCGCTTCCGATCCCTACCTTCGCGAGCTCACCCAGCTGAGGCGCGTCAAGGACCGCATGGACCGGGAGTACGCCCAGCCGCTCGACGTCGAATCCCTCGCCAGGGACGTCCATATGTCCGCGGGCCATTTCAGCCGGCGGTTCAAACTCGCCTACGGCGAATCCCCCTACAGCTACCTCATGACCCGCCGCATCGAACGGGCCATGGCGTTGCTCCGGATGGGTGACCTCAGCGTCACCGACGTGTGTTTCGCCGTCGGCTGTTCCTCGCTGGGAACCTTCAGCACCCGCTTCAGCGAACTGGTGGGGATGCCGCCCAGCATCTACAAGCAGGAAGCGCAAAGCGCGACGGCGGGCATCCCCGCCTGCGTGGCGAAGCAGGTCACCAGACCGGTCAGGAATCGAGAAGCGTCCGCCCCCGAGCCGTTACTAGCATGACTGCCATGGACATCAACATTTCCTCAACCTTCCTTCCCGCTACCGATCCGGACGCCTCGCTGGCGTTCTACCGCGAGGCCCTGGGCTTCGAAATCCGCAACGACGTGGGCAAGGGCACCATGCGCTGGATCACCGTTGGCCCCGCAGGCCAAAAGGACGTCTCCATCGTCCTGCACCCGCCGGCCGTAGACCCCGGCATCACCGACGACGAGCGCCGCACCATCACGGAGATGATGGCCAAAGGCACCTACGCCACCATCGTCCTGTCCTCCCCGGACGTGGATGCCGCGTTCGCCAAAGTGGAGGCGACCGGGGCGGACGTCGTCCAGGAGCCCATCGACCAGCCGTACGGCATCCGCGACTGCGCGTTCCGCGACCCCGCGGGAAACACCGTCCGGATCAACCAGCAGTCCTAGGCATATAACCATTCACGTATATAAGGGACGACGCCGGAGGGAGGCTGCCAGCGCAGCTTCCCTCCGCGCCGCTCCGGGAGAAGGGGGACATCTTGAGCACGGACATCACCACCGACGAGGGCATGGCCACGAAGGCCGGGACCCATATCGCCGACACCCACGACCTGATCCGCGTCCAGGGGGCGCGGGAGAACAACCTCAAGGACATCAGCCTTGAGCTGCCCAAGCGGCGGCTCACGGCATTCACGGGTGTGTCCGGCTCAGGCAAAAGCTCCCTGGTTTTCGCCACCATCGCCGCCGAATCGCAGCGCATGATCAACGAGACCTATAGCGCGTTCGTACAGGGCTTCATGCCCAACCTGGCCCGCCCCGACGTGGACCGGCTGGAGGGACTGACCACCGCCATCATCGTGGACCAGGAACGGATGGGCGCCAACCCGCGCTCCACCGTGGGCACCGCCACCGACGCCAACGCCATGCTGCGCATCCTGTTCAGCCGTTTGGGCAAACCCTACGTCGGCCCGCCCACCGCGTTCTCCTTCAACGTTCCCACCCGCAAGGCCAGCGGCATCATGAGCACCGAAAAGGGCGGCCGGGTGGAAAAGAACGTGGTCCGCCAGGTCACCTACCTGGGCGGCATGTGCCCCCGCTGTGAGGGCATGGGCAACATCAGCGACATTGACCGGACCGCCCTCTACGACGAGTCGAAGTCCCTCGCCGAAGGCGCGCTCACCGTCCCCGGCTACTCCATGGACGGCTGGTACGGGCGCCTGTTCGAAGGCATGGGCCTGCCCATGGACAAGCCCATCGCCACGTTCACCAAGAAGCAGCTGGAGACGATGCTTTACGCCGAGCCCACCAAGATCAAGGTGGAGGGCGTCAACCTCACGTTCGAGGGCATCATCCCCAAAATCCAAAAGTCCATGCTCTCCAAGGACGTGGAGGCCATGCAGCCGCACGTGAAGAGGTTCGTGGAACGCACGGTCACGTTCGCCACCTGCCCCGACTGCGGCGGGACGCGGCTCACCCCGGAAGTGCTCAACGCACGGATCAACGGCAAGAACATCGCGGACCTCTGCACCATGCAGATCAGTGACCTGGCGCAGTGGATCCGCGACCTGGACGAGCCCTCCGTCCGTCCCCTGCTCATCGGGCTGCGGGACCTCCTCGATTCCTTTGCCGAAATCGGCCTGGGCTACCTCTCCTTGGACCGCCCGGCCGGCACCCTCTCCGGCGGCGAGGCGCAGCGGACCAAGATGATCCGCCACCTGGGTTCCTCCCTCACCGATGTCACCTACGTCTTCGACGAGCCCAGCATCGGCCTGCACCCGCACGACATCGAGCGGATGAACACCCTCCTGCTGCAGCTTCGGGACAAAGGCAACACCGTCCTGGTGGTGGAGCACAAGCCGGAGATGATCGCCATCGCCGACCACGTCGTCGACCTCGGCCCCAAGGCCGGCACCGGCGGCGGCGAGATTGTCTACGAGGGCGACGTCGACGGGCTGCGTTCCAGCGGCACCATCACCGGGCGCCACCTGGACGACCGGGCCCGGCTGAAGGATTCGTTCCGCGAACGCAGCGGGGCACTCGAAGTCCGCGGGGCCTCGACGAACAACCTGCGCAACGTGGACGTGGACGTCCCGCTGGGAGTGCTGTGCGTGGTGACGGGCGTGGCCGGGTCCGGGAAGAGCTCGCTGATCCACGGCTCACTGGCCAGGCGCGAGGGCGTGATCGTGATCGACCAGGGCGCCATCAAGGGATCCCGGCGCAGCAACCCGGCCACCTACACCGGGCTGCTGGAGCCCATCCGCAAGGCGTTCGCCAAGGCCAACGGCGTGAAGCCGGCGCTGTTCAGCTCCAACTCCGAGGGCGCCTGCCCCACCTGCAACGGCGCGGGCGTGATCTTCACCGAGCTGGGTGTCATGGCCACGGTCGAGTCCACCTGCGAGGACTGCGAGGGGCGCCGCTTCCAGCCCGCCGTCCTCGAATACACGCTGGGCGGGCAGAACATTGCCGACGTGCTGGACATGTCCGTGGACGCGGCCCTTGCCTATTTTGCCGGGGGCGAGGCCAAGACCCCGGCCGCCCACAAAGTCCTCGAACGCCTGGCGGACGTCGGCCTGGGCTACATCACCCTCGGCCAGCCGCTGACCACCCTGTCCGGCGGCGAGCGCCAGCGGCTCAAGCTGGCCACGCAGATGGCGGAGACCGGTGACACCTACATCCTGGACGAGCCAACGGTGGGCCTGCACCTGGCCGACGTCGAACAGCTCCTGGGCCTGCTGGACCGGCTGGTGGATTCCGGCAAGTCGGTTATCGTCATCGAGCACCACCAGGCCGTGATGGCGCATGCTGACTGGATCATCGACATCGGTCCGGGCGCAGGGCACGACGGCGGCAGGATCGTCTTCGAGGGCACGCCGGCCGAGCTGGTGGCCGGGCGGGCGACGCTCACCGGGCAGCACCTGGCCACGTACGTGGGTGGCTGAACGCTGGCCTACGCTGGGCTTATGCCCGAAACCTACCGCTATGACGTCGAGATCCTGCACCTGCTGGTGTCGCCCGCGCACGCCTATTTCGGACGCGCCCGGGACGGCGCGGCGGACGTTCCCACCACTGATGCGCAGACGGCAGAGGTGGTGGCCGGCAAGGGCATCGTGGGCGACAGGTTCTTCGGGAAGGCCGCCCACATGGACGCGGCGGTGACCCTGTTCGCCGTCGAATCCCTTGAGGCCATCGCCGCGGAGCTTGGCGCCGGGCCGTTCAATCCCCTGTTGACCCGGCGGAACGTGGTGCTCCGCGGAGCGCAGCTGGCTCCCCTGCTGGGGCAGGACTTTGCGCTGGAGTCCGGCGGCTCGGCTGTTTCGTTCCATGGCGGCCGGCACGCCCAACCGTGCGCGTGGATGAACGGGATGCTGGCACCGGGGGCGCACCCGGCCATGCGGGGCCGCGGCGGCATCCGCTGCCGTGCCCTGTCCAGCGGATTGCTGCACCGGGGTCCGGCCGTGCTGGTCAGCCCGGTGCCGCTGGACCCGGCCCAGGCGGGCCGGGCGAGCCTGCTGCGGCCGTCGCGGCTTCCCTAGGAGGGCGTCCGACGGCGCCCCTTCCTCACGTCACGTGATGGCGGTGGCGTTGGCCGGGGAGCCCGTGCCCCCGGTGATGTTCAGCGGCTTAATGGTGATGAAGGCGTCCCATCTGCCGGTGCTGCGCATATGCCGGGCGAGCGGTCCCAGCTTCCATAGTTCCCCGAGTGGCAGGCCGAGTTTGGCCAGGAGCTGCTGGTGCATCATGCCGTTGTCGTTGGCGGCCGAATGCCGGTAGGGGCTGTCCGGGACCGCGGGCAGGCACTCGAGGGCGAAGTTGTCGGCGGCGAGGACGGCAAAGCGGTTATCCCACGCCCAGGCGGCAAACTCCCGGGACTGCGCCATGCCTGAGGCCTTCCGGCTTTGGCGGATGCGCTGCTTGTCCTCCGCGGACAGACCCAGAAACCATTCGCACCAGCCTGTATGGAGCATGAGGATATCCCCGGGCTGGGTGCAGAGGGACCGGGCCTTCAAGGCGGACTCCACCAGGTCCAGGGTGAGTGGTTCCCCGCCCGCGTGGTCGATGGGCTCCCCTGCTTCGTCCCGGTGACCCTCGAGGTCCACCAGCACGCCCCTGCCGGTAATCGGGTTTTCCGCCCATTCCTGGATGCCGAGGTCCGGGGTGCCCTCGGTGATCCGGTCATCCGGGGTGCCGTTGTAGAAACCGACATCATCGGCCCGGCGGTGCCTGAGCCCGTCAATCTGGGTTGACCCCTGAAGGTAGTAGTCGTCCCGGTGCGCCGGGTGCGAGGAGTAGATGGTGTGCCGCGGGGCGCCGCGCTTGAGGGACATCCCGGGATCGAAGGCGTCAGCCGGGTAGTCCAGGCCGAACACCGTTCCGGTGCGGATGCACTGCCGGGCATCCAGCACACCTTGGGGTGTAATGAACGACGGCGTCCCGCGGCTCTGGTGCGGAAAGAGGCCCCAGGAGGTGCCGGCCAGGCGGCCCTCCCTTTGCAGCAGACCTTCAAAATCCGGATATATTCCTTCAGCGGCATTCACCGTGCACCGGCCTTCTGGTGCTGCTCCTGGGGCTGGCGGCGCTTGTAGCTGAGCAGGAACCCGGCAACGGCGCAGACGGATGCAGCGTGCAGATGGGTGTCTTGATGGCGTCATTGAGCAGGGTGAGCCACTGGGCCTGCCCCGCAACCAGGCCAATGGCCTGGCCGAGGACGAACAGGATGCCCCCGCCCAGGAGTGCGGCGAGCGTCAGGACGAAGAGGACTTCGATGGCCCTTCGGATGGTGTTCATGGAATGTTTCCTAGATTGGCAGGATGCCGAGGATGATCAGGACGCCGATGCCCAGCAGCGGCAGGGCGTAATGGGTCAGCAGGCGGGCAAAGGTCTTGAGCGGGTCCACGTCAGCGATGCCGCAGGCCACGTACAGCGGGGCGCCGCCGGGCGGGACCGCCGCTTCGCAGGACGAGAACACCAGCACGGCCACGGCCGCGGTGGTGGCCGGAACCCCGGCGGCCACCAGGGTTGCCACTCCCACCGTCCCCACGGCGGCCATGGTGGCGGTGGCGGACAGCGGGGCCGCCACCGCGATGACGATCAGGCCGATCAGGATGGCCAGCAGCCACAGCGGCAGGTTCATCCCGTTCAGGAGCGAGGTCATCTGCTTGGGCAGGCCGGTGGCAGCCAGGGCGTTGGCGCCGGCGAAGGCGAACACCACGGTGACGCCCACGATTCCAAACCGCGGAGCGGATTCCCGGAGCAGCGCCCACCAGCCGCGCCCGTCGCGGGGCAGCGTTTTCCTGCCCAGCAGGAGACCGGTGATGATGAGGACCACCGGGATCCAGACGATGACGCTGACCGACTTGGTAACGTCCCCGCCCGTCCACTCCGACAGGCTCTTGGCGATGGCGCCGGTGGTGATGACCAGCGGGACGGCCACCACGACGAACAGCAGCAGGGTGGCCCAGCCGCGGCCGAACGCCGAGCGGACGGACAGGCGGTGCGCGGCGTCCAGCGGGGTCATCCCGCTCTTGCGGACCAGCAGCCAAGTGACCACCAGCCGGTGCAGGAAGCACCACAGTCCGCCGAACAGCAGGGGCAGGACCAGTGCGTTGATGTCCAGCAGCGGTCCCACGGTGGCGGAACCGACCAGGACGAACATCGAGGCGCTGAACGGGAATGTGATGCCCATGCCGGCGTTCCCCGCCACCAGCGTGGCTGCTGACGGTTTGTCCAGCCTGGACTTCTCCATCCAGGGAATGGTCACCGAGCCCACCGTGGCGGCGATGGCCGCCTGGTTGTGGACCACGCCGCCGAGGCCTGCGGAGGCCACCGTGGAGACCCAGGCCGGCCCGCCCTTGACCCCGCCGATCAGGGAGTTCAGCAGGTCGATCAGCCGGTCCAGCACGCCGGCCTTGTCCAGCAGGTAGCCCATGAAGACGAACGCCATGGTGGCGTACACGATCTCGTCGGTGATGGCAGAGTACAGGGCGTCCCAGCCGATTGCCGCTGCTGCGGCACCGGTGAAGGGAAGGACGGCCAGGAAGCCAAGGATCATGGCTTCGCCCACGCTCCGCTTGAAGGCCGTGGTCCAGAGCAGGATGACGGCAAGGTAGGCGCCGAGTGCCCAAATGCCGATCATGCTGCTGCTCCTGACGGCAAGATGCCGGTTGTTGTGGTCACGTGTATTACCCGTTCCTGATTGTGCCTGACTGCGCGGTCAGCGCAAGGCCGGCTCCGAGGTCTGCGCCATACGGGCCAGCGCGGCGGCGGAGGCGTTGGTCATCTCGGCGGGGACACCCAGGTCCGAGAGGTAGCTTGCGGTGTCCTGCATCTCCTTGGAGCGGCGCACGGCGTGCTTGGCGGTGCCCGTCAGGAACCGGTCGATCACGGCCTGCCCGTCGCCGGCCAGCTGACCGGCGATCTGGGCGCGGATCCACTCCTCAAGGCCGGCCGCCCGGCCGGCCGTCACGGCTTCCACCACCACAGATGCCAGGCCCTTCATCAGGACGCTGCGCAGCAGTTTGTGCGCCATCGCCGCCCCCGGGCCGCCGCCGGTGATTTCAACATCAACTCCCAGCGGCCGCAGCAGGTCGGCCACGGCCTGGGCGCCGGGGCCACTCACCATCAGGGGTGTCTTCTCGCCCAACGCCGCGACCGGTCCCAGGATGGCGACATCGGCAAAGGCGGCCTTGCCGGGAAGCTGCCCCAGTTCCTGCATGGTAGCCGGTGAGGACGACGTGAAGTCGGCGTAGACGCTGCCGCTGGCAAGGACCGGAAGGCACTCCTGTGCCACGCTGCGGGCCGCGGCAGCGCCGGTCATCACCAGGACGATGTCTGCACCGGTGCATGCTTCGGCGGCTGTTGCTGCCCGGGTTACTCCCTGCGGCGTACTGGGGGCCACCGGATCGAAGCCGGTAACCGTGTGGCCGGCGGCGGTCAGGGCCGCGGCGTAGGTGGCTCCGGCTTCGCCGAGGCCGATGACGGTGCACGCTGTCATGGTTTGCTCTGTTCTTTCTTGGCTTTGGTGAAGGTTCAGTTGCGGGCGGCGACGATGGCCTGGCGGCGGCTGGTTTCGTCCGCGAAGACCGCTTCGGCGGCATCGGCGACGGCGGCAGCCTGTTCCCGGGGGATGACCACCACGCCGTCCGAGTCGCCGACGATGACGTCGCCGGGCAGAACGGGGACGCCGCCGAACGCGAGGGCGGTTCCCAGCCGGAAGGGACCGTCCTTGTAGGGGCCGGCCGGCGAAGTAGCCCTCGCAAAGACGGGCATGCCAATCTCTGCCAGCGCCCCGGCGTCGCGGGCTGCTCCGTCCAGCGCGAATCCCGCGACACCAAGGTTGATGGCGCGCTCCCCGATCAGTTCGCCCAGCAGGGCGCGGGATTCATCGCCGCCCCCTGCCACCACAATGACGTCTCCGGGACGGGCCAGCTGCAGGGCGGCGTGGATGCCCTTGTTGTCTCCGGGGCGGGTCCACACCGTAAACGCCGGGCCGGCGAGCTTTGCGCCCGGCCAGACCGCCTGGATGGCGGAGTCCGCCACCCCAAGCCGGTCCATGGCGTCGCCGATATTGGCCGCGGGAAGCTTGCCGAGCCTTTCCACGATGTCGCTGCTGGGACGTGCGAAGTCAGCGCCAATGGCGTCAATGGCAGGAGTTGTCATGATGGATCTTTCCGTTCCGGGCAGTGGGGGTCAGTCTTTTTTCTGGACCAGCGGGAGGACTTCCTTGAAGTCCTCTTCCTGGCCGGCCCAGAACGTCTTGTAGTCGGCGCCGTTGAGGTAGCTGGTCT
The DNA here is from genome assembly GCF_019977375.1 of Arthrobacter sp. NicSoilB11. NCBI lineage: Bacteria > Bacillati > Actinomycetota > Actinomycetes > Micrococcales > Micrococcaceae > Arthrobacter > Arthrobacter sp. NicSoilB11. The sequence continues at coordinate 87,116 of NZ_AP024657.1, read as the reverse complement.
GCAGGCCCAGGTCCTTCATCTTCTGCACCACGGTGGGGTCCTCGATGGCCTTCTGGATGGCGGCCTCGAGCTTCTTGGCCACATCCGCGGGCAGGCCGGCCGGGGCCGAGTAGCCGCGGGCGGTTCCCGCCGTCAGGTCATAGCCGGATTCCTTGAAGGTGGGGATCTCCGGCAGGGAGGGTGCGCGTTCCGCGGACATGACGCCCAGCACCCGCGCTTTGCCCTGCTTGGTGAGGTCGTTCACGTCGCTGACGTTCGCCACCAGCACGTCCACGTGCTTTCCGAGGAACGCGGTGGTTGCCTGCGACGCGCCTTCGGAGAAGTGGACCGGGGCGAACTCGGAACCCGTGGCCTGCTGGATCTGGGCCAGGGCAAAGTGCTCGCCGGTCTGAAGCCCGGTGGTGCTGGCGGTCATGGACTTCGGCTTGGCCTTGACCGCTTCCAGGAGGTCCTTCAGCGTCTGGTACGGGCTGTCCGGCTGGACGGCGATGACTGTGGGATCGATGACCTGGCGGCCCAGGGGCTGGAAGCTGTCCCGGGTGTACTTGGCGCCGCGGGACGGGTCCAGGGGCGAGACGACCACGGAAGGCGAGCCGGTGGCGCCGATGGTGTAGCCGTCCGGCTTGGCGCTGGTGAGCTGGGTGTAGCCGATCTGGCCGCCGGCGCCGGGCTTGTTGATGACCTCGACGTTGGTTCCGAGTTCCTTCTCGAGAACGGGCTGGATGAGCCGCGCGGCTGTGTCCACGGCACCGCCGGAACCGAACGCGACCACGAGGTCGATGGACTTGCCCTTTTTCGGGAAGTCGCTGGCGGCATTGTTGTTGGTGGCGCCGGTATTGGCGCCGCAGCCGGTGAGGCCGATCAGGGAGGCCGCGGCAAGGGCGGCGGTGAGGCGGAGGCGGGTTTTCATAGGTCTTCTCCTTTGAAGGGGTGCGGGGTTCAGGGGTGGGGGGGTTCAGGGGTGCGGGGTTCAGGTGCGCGGGTGGGGTTTAGGTTTCGGGGTCTTCGGTAAGAGCCTTGGGCTTGCGGAGCTTGAGCAGCGGGCTGATGACAATCAGCAGGCCGATGCCGATCAGGACCGCGGAAATGGGACGGCTGGTGAAGATGCCGAAGTCGCCCTGGGAGATCTCCAGCGACTCACGGAGGGACCGCTCCATCAGGGGACCAAGGACCAGGGTCAGCACCATGGGCGCCAGCGGGATGTCCAGGTGGCGGAGGGCGAGGCCCAGGAGCCCGAAGCCGATCATCACGAAGACATCGAAGACGCTGAAGTTGATGGTGTAGGCGCCGATGACCATGAAGAGCAGGATCAGGGCCGTCAGGATTGTTGACGGGACACGGAGGATGGAGGTCCAGAGCCCCACGAGCGGGACGTTGAGCAGGAGCAGGATCAGGTTGCCGATGAAGAGGCTGGCGATGATGGCCCAGGCGATCTCGGAGTTCTCGGTGAAGAGGGTGGGTCCCGGTGTGAGGCCCTGCTGCAGGAAGGCGCCCATCAGCACGGCGATGGTGGGCGAGGCCGGGATGCCGAGCGTGAACAGCGGAATCAGGGCCGCGTTGGCGTGGGCATTGTTGGCCGTTTCGGGTCCGGCCACGCCTTCGATGGCACCCCTGCCCAGTTCGTGGCGGTGGCGGGAGAACTTCTTTTCCGCCCCGTAGGACAGCAGCGAGGACACAGACCCGGTCATGCCGGGGATGAGCCCCAGGCCGAAGCCGATGCCGGTGCCGCGGGCCATCGCCGGGGCGCTGCGCCGCCACTCCGTGGCGGTGGGCAGCAGCGAGCGCAGGTTGGGGGCGTGCACCGCCGCGGGCTGGTCGCCCTTGCGGTAGGACAGGAGTTCCGAGAGGCCGAAGACTCCGACGATGACGGCCACGAAGCTGACGCCGTCCAGGAGCCGGTCCATGCCGAAGGTGAAGCGTGGAGCACCGGCCACGGGGTCGATGCCCACCATGGAGATCAGCAGGCCCAGGGCGCCGGAGATGACGGCCTTGACCATGGATTTCCCGGCCAGGGCCACCAGGAGCGAGATGCCCACCACCATCAGGGCGAAGAATTCCGGCGGCCCGACCAGCAGGCCCAGTTCTCCCAGCGGCTTGGCTGCCGCCACCAGGCCGAGGGTGGCGATGGTTCCGCCAACGAAGGATCCGACGGCGGCGATGGTCAGCGCGGCGCCGGCCTTGCCCATCTTGGTCATGGCGTAGCCGTCGATGGTGGTGATGGCTGATGCTGCTTCGCCGGGGGTGTTGAGCAGCACGCTGGTGATGGTTCCCCCGTAGGCGGTGCCGTAGAAGATGGCACACAGCATGATGATCGCCCCGGTGGCGTCCATGTTCAGCGTGAGCGGGATCAGCAGGGCGACGCCTGCCACGGGCCCGATGCCGGGCAGCACGCCGATGATGGTGCCCAGGAGGCAGCCGAGGAAGGCGAACAGCAGGTTCTGCCAGGTCATGGCGGCCGCGAAGCCGTTGACCAGTTCGTTGAGGGTATCCACGTCTAGAGTCCGATCGCGTTAAGGAAGGGAAGGGCGGACACCGGCAGCGCGACGTTCAGGCCGTAGTTGAAGGCATAGAACGCTCCGAAGCTTCCGGCCACCGCGATGATCAGCGAGGACTTCCAGGTCCTGCGCCCGCGAAGTTTCAGGTGGTACAGCAGGAACAGGAACATGCTCAGCTGGAAGCCAAGCAGGTCCATGACGGCCGCAAGGATTACCAGGCTGGCAACGACGGCGATCACCAGGCCCCGGTCAACGCCGGCTGCGGTTTCGCTGGGGTTGCGGAGTTCCTGGAACAGCCAGAGGACGGCCATGGCGGCGAGGACTGCGCCCATGGCGAAGGGGAACAGGCCCGGGCCCGGGCCCAGGGAGGTCCAGAGTCCCAGGCCGATCGAGCTGGCCAGGACATAGACGCCGACGGCGGCGAACGCACCGATTCCTACCAGCACGCTGCGGGCCACCCGTACGGGACTTCCGGGTTTCGTCGTGACTGACTCCGTTGTCATGGATTTCCTTTTCACTGCGCGTCATTGCGTTTCACAGAATGAAACTATATTGCGTACTGAGAAATAGTGACAGCAGACACATCGGCTGTCAAGCGCAAGAAACTTACATAGAATGAAATGATGGCGATGACTTCCACTTCAGGCAGCCCGACGGAGGACAGCCCCAAGTCCTCGAACATGCGCTCCCTTTCCCGGGCCTTGGAGGTCTTCGCGGAACTGCAGCGGGCGGAACGCCCGCAGCGGCTCAGCGATCTTGCGCGGAACTGCGGCATGAGCCTGCCCACCACACTGAGGATCCTTCGGGTCCTGCAGGATTTCGGGATGGTGAGCCAGACGGACAAGTCCTACCGGATCGGCCCTGCCGTCCTCCCGGCCGCCAGGAGCTACCTGGAGAACGACCCCCTGGTGGTCTCTTCCCGGCCCGTCCTCCAGCAGCTGGCGACGCAGACCGGCCTCACCGCCTCCCTCTACACGCGCCTGGGTTATGAACGGATCCTGGTGGCCCGGGTGGATGGAGAGGCCCCGCTTCGCTATGACCTCCCGCTGGGCAAGCGGCTGCCCCTGACATCCGGTGCGGCCGGAAAGATCCTGCTGGCAACGGCCTCCGTGGAGGAACTGCAGGAGGCCGTGGAGGCCGCCATCGGAGCAGGCCATGAAGGCAAGGCCTTCACGCTCGGGGAGCTGCAGTCGCGGCTGCCCGCGGCGGATGCCGACTACGCGTATTCAGCCGACGAGCGCGCTTCAGGAGTGTTGTCGGTGGCTGTAGCCCTGCCCAGGAGGTCAGGACAGCCAACGGAATCAATTTCGCTGACCAGCCCCGTGGAGGCCGCCTCCGAGGACACGCTGAAGGTGGGCGTTCCGGAGCTGAAGCGGGCGGCAGCCAGGTTGGCGGAACTGCTTGAGGGCTCCGTCTACTGACGGCACCCGGGGAAACGGCCGGCAGGGAAAGCACACGACGGCGTCACGCACGGCGCGCTTTCGGGCCACCTGAGGTGGCCGTGGCCCCGGAAACGCGGGGTCCCGCCGTCGTCCATTCCTCCAAAGCATGCCCGGCGTGACGCGAGGGCATCCGCAGTCAGTCCAGCTGCACGCCCCGGAGCAGCAGGAGCGTCCCGCCCACCACAACCGCCGAGGCAAGGAAGACTCCACCCGCCCCCAGCCCGGCCGCCACGCCGCCGATGGCGCTCGGAAGGACCACCCTGCCCCACCCGGTTGCCGGCGAGCCTCAGCGCCAGCGCCCTGCCCCGCTGCCCGGCCGGCGCCTGGGCCGACAGCCAGGACATGGTCAGCGGCTGGCCGATGCCGAGCCCCAGCCCGAGCAATGCCATGACGGCAAACAGCAGCCACAGGGGCATGGGGATTGCCAGCGCAGCCAGCGCAAACGTGGACAGGGCCAGGCTCACCACCAGCAACCTCATGCGGCCGATCCGCCGGGACACCCGGCCCAGCATGAGACGGGAAACCATGGAGAACACGGCGCGTACCGTCAGCATGGCACCCACTGTTGCCACTGTGAGTCCGCGGTCGGCGCCGAGCGCGGGCAGGTAAACCACGGTCAGGTCCACCACGGCGAGGACGGTGGCGCTGGTGGCCAGCGCCCGGGCCACGCCGGGAGCCCTCAGCAGTGAGACGCCACTGGCGCTGCTGCCAGCGGACGCTCCCTTCTTCCTGCCGCCGCTGACGTGCGCCGATACGGCGAACGTGGCAGCGAACAGCACCAGGCTCATGACCACCGAGAGCAGGAAGATCGCCTGGGTGTCGGGCCGGACCGAGGCGCCGCCCACCAGCGCAATCGCCAGCGGTCCGAGGGCCTGCCCCAGGGAGGCGGCGAACGTCAGGTAGCCGAACGCGGAGTCCATCCGGGACGAGGCAGCATTATTGGCCACCACGGCCTGCTGCCCCACCACGCAGGCCAGTTGACCGGCACCAAGCAGCGCGGTTCCCGCCACCAGCGCCACGATCGACGAGCCCCACAGCAGCAGGAAGGCAGAGCAGGAAAGGACGACGGCGGCCCCGATCGCCATGAGCCGCCGCTCACCCAGGCGGTCCACCAGGGTGCCCGTGGGGACGGCAAGCAGCAGCGGAAACACCGCATAACTGGCAGCCAGCAGGCCCAGGGCGAAGTCCGGAACGTCCAGCTCCAATGCGCGGTAGGTGGCCGCCGGCCGGACCAGGAAGGTGACGGCCTGGATCAGCGCCGAGTGGACCAGGAGGGCAGTGGCCGAGCGGCGGCCCAGCTCGCCGATCATGAGCCGGGGACGCTGGTGCCGGACATGGCCTGGACGGCGGCGTCGCGGGCGCCTATGACATGGTCGAACGCCACCTTGGCTGCCTTCTCCGGGTCGCCGCCGGCCAGGGCAGCCACCAGGGTGCGGTGCTGGGCCAGGGCCTGGTCGCGCCGTTCCTGGGTGCTGTTGGTGAAGTGCCGGTACCGTTCCATGTGGCTTGAAATCTGGTTGTGGAAGCGGCGGGCCCAGGAGTTCCCGGCAATGCCCGCGATCTTTGCGTGCAGTGCCATGCCCTGCTGCATCGCGTCATCGGCGAACGCCACCATGGCCGCGTTGCGTTCAAGAATGCCTTCGAGGGCCTCGATGTCAGCCGGCGTTGCCTTTATGCAGGCATTGCGCGCCATGAGGGACTCCATGGCTGCGCGGACCTCGTAGAGTTCCGAAATGGCTGCCTCGTCCAGCGCGGGCACCAGCACGCCTCCGGTGGGCTGCTGTTCCAGCAGGCTCTCCGAAATGAGCCGCCGGATGGCCTCCCGGAGCGGTGTGCGGCTCACCTGCAGGGCCGAGGCCATTGCCGGCTCGTAGATGCGCTCCCCCGGCTTGAGCTCAAGGCTCAGGATCCGCCGTTTCAGCTCGGCGTAGACAACGTGTGCCCCGGTGTTCCGGGCAGGTGATTCGGCCATGGTGTACCTCCTCGGCCATCATACTTGTATACATCTATACAAGTAGTCCCGAGTCACGGAAACACCAGGGAGGGGGCAGCATCCACCGCCCCTCCCCCTGTCCCGGTGGCGCGCCCCGGGCCGGACGCACTGCGGCTGGACTACTTGCCGGCGGTACCGGCAGGTGCCACCTTCTGCACCTCGAGGTCCTCGAGTGACTTGCCCTTGGTGTCCGGGGACATCAGGGTGGCCACTGCGGAGATGAGGCAGATGCCCAGCGTGGCCAGTCCGATGGTGAACGGAACGTTGGTGGAGCCCGGAGGGGCAATCGCCGTGAAGATGCTGGGGAAGAACGATGCAATCATGAGCCCGATGTTCTGCGAAACGGCGAACCCGGTCACGCGGATCCGCATGGGGAACTGCTCCTGGAAGAACGTGGCGAAGGTGGCATTCCACATCTGGAAGAAGATGCCCTGCACGATCACAACGCAGACGAAGACCAGCGGGAGGCTCCCCTGTTCAATGGCCCACAGGTATCCGCCCACCAGGAGGCCGCCCGCCACCCCGCCGGCAGCCATGAGCGTCCGCCAGCCAATCCTGTCGGACAGCGCGCCGAACAGCGGGATGGTCATGACGGCGGCAATGTTGGCCACGAGTGTCACCCACAGGAACTCACTGCTGGAGAAGCCGTTGCCGTAGCCCTTTTGGGTGGCAAAGGAGACGCCGAAGATCAGGGTGGCCATGCCGATCACGTTGGTGAAGGTCATCGCGATGCAGCGGACCAGGACGCCCGGCCGCGTTCGCAGGAGTTCGACGAGCGGGAAGCGCTTGGTTTCGGGCTTGCCGGACTGTGCTGCGTAGGCGGGCGGTTCCTGGACCCGGCGGCGGATGAAGTAGCCGGCCAGGATCACGACGGCGCTGAGCAGGAAGGGGATGCGCCAGCCCCAGGTGCCGAACTGGTCGGCGGGGAGGACTGCCGCGAGCGGGAGCAGGACGGCGGTGGCCAGGATCGAGCCCACCTGGGTGCCCTGGAGGCTGAAGCTGGCAAAGAATCCGCGCCGGGCATCGGGAGAGTGTTCAACGATCATCGCGCTGGCGCCGCCGAGCTCGCCGGCCACCGCAAAGCCCTGGATCAGGCGGAGGAGCACCAGGAGGGCGGGCGCCAGGAGGCCCACCTGCCCATAGGTGGGCAGGAGCCCGACGGCGAAGGTGGCAAAGCCCATGAGCAGCATCGCGAAGACGAGTACCTTCTTGCGGCCGTGCCGGTCACCGTACGCCCCCAGGACAACCGCGCCTACCGGACGGGAGACATAGCCCACGGCATACGTTGCCAGGGAGGCGATAATGCCGACAGTGGGGTTTTCCGAGGGAAAGAAGATGGTGGGGAAGATCAGGGTCGCGGCCAGCGAGTACAGCGCGAAGTCGTAGTACTCCAGGGCGCTTCCAATCCAGCCGCTCATCGCCGCTTTCCTGGGGTCCCGCGAACCGGTGCCGGCACCCTGGCTGGGGAGGGCCACGCGGGTTGGGGTGGTGCTCATGTGCTTATGTCCTTCGTCTTCATTGGCAAGGAACCGGAACCGCTGGAATTCAGCCGATGTTCGTGGTGGTGTCTGCGCCGCCGCAGTCCGTCATGGACTGGAGCGGCAGCTCTTTGAATCGATTCATCCAATATAGGAGGTGATGCCGGTTACGTCAATGGGCAAGCGCTATCCCGAACGGTCCGCGCCAGGATGAGCGGGGTCCTGCTACCGGCTGGCGTAGTAGGCCGCGGCCATATCCTGCCTGCCGCGGCCCTGGCCGGCCACCCGGTCCAGCCGGGCTGTGGAGGCAACGGCGCCGTCAAGCGTCAGGCCATGCTCGACGGCGGCATCCACAATGAGGTGGGCATCCTTGCGCGCGGTGTCCACGGCGAAGGAGGCAGGCTCCAGCTGGTCGTTGAGGATGAGGTCCATCTTCAGGCGGAGATAGGGCAGGTCAAGCGGGCCGCCGTCGAGCACGTCGAGGAACTGCTGCGGATCGACGCCCAGCGCCTGGGCAAGGGCAACCACTTCGCCGGCGGCGTTGGACGCCGCGATGACCCAGCTGTTGACCACCAGCTTGAGGCGGGCCGCGGAACCCTTGGACGGGTCGTCGCCTGTCCAGATGGTGCGGGCGCCAATGGCATCGAGGACCGGCCCCACGCGTTGGCGCACTGCTTCGGGAGCGGCGGCGAGGACCAGAAGCTGGCCGGCTTCTGCGGGGGCGCGCGTTCCGGAAACGGGCGCCTCCACCAGGTCCAGGCCAAGTTCGCCGGCCAGTGCGGCCAAAGCGGCCGCGTCCTGCACCCCAACCGTTGTGGACTGGACCCACGTTGTGCCCGGCCGGACGCCGGGTGCGGCACTCCGGATGACCTGCTCCACCGCGGCAACGTCGTGGAGCATGGTCAGGACCACGTCGGCTGCCTCGACAGCTTCGGCGGGGGCAGCGGCATGCCGGGCACCGTCCGCGGCCAGCCGTTCCGCTTTGGCCGCGTCCCGGTTCCACACCGAGACCTCATGACCGGCGCGCAGGAGGTTGCGCGCCATGGCCGCTCCCATGATTCCCGTCCCCAGCACAGCCACCTTGGGTTTCGTATCCATCGAATCCGCCTTCCGGTCCAGGTTTGGTGTTCTCCATACCTACCCAACGTCTCCAGGATTCTGTAAATTATTCATACGGAGGGGAGTATCCCCACTTCACAGTCCATCGTCAGTACGGAGGCCCCTGAGCCTTCCGGTGGGCGGGCCGCATGACGGCCGGGAGAGACCTCCAGTTGGTTGTCACTGACTGGAAGCAGGTGCCCCATGAACGTTCCCCTCTGGATGTGGTTCGCCGTCATCGGATTCATCCTCCTCATGCTTGTCGTCGACCTCGTGGCCCACCGCCACGCCCATGTCATCAGCGTCCGCGAGGCCGCAGCCTGGTCCGGGATCTGGGTGCTGTTCGGCGTTGCATTCGGCGCACTGGTGTGGTTCCTGTACGGCGCGGAGTTCGGCCAGCAGTACTTCGCCGGATACCTCATCGAGAAGTCGCTCGCCGTGGACAACGTCTTTGTCTGGGCAATCATCTTTACGTTCTTCGCCGTTCCCCGCGAGTACCAGCACCGCGTGCTCTTCTTCGGTGTCCTGGGGGCGCTGGTGTTTCGCGGCCTGTTCATCGCCGCGGGCTCGGCGATCATCGCCAGCGCCGGGTGGGTCCTCTACCTGTTCGCGGCATTCCTGCTCTTCACCGGCTACCGGATGCTCAGGCAGCGTGACGAGCACATCGACCCCGGGAAGTCGCAGGCATTGAAGCTGTTCCGCCGGCACGTGCCCATGACGGACGCCTTCCATGGCCAGCGCTTCCTCATCCGGAAGGGCGGTGCACTGCTTGCCACTCCCCTGCTGGCGGTCCTGGTGCTGGTTGAAGTCACGGACATCATCTTCGCCGTCGACTCCATCCCGGCCATCTTCGCGGTCACGGACGAGGTCTTCCTGGTGTTCACGGCCAACGCGTTCGCGATCCTCGGCCTGCGCGCCATGTACTTCCTGCTGGCGGACCTCATCCACCGCTTCGTATACCTGAAGACGGGCCTGGCCCTGGTGCTGATCTGGGTGGGCATCAAGATGGCGCTCAAGATCGACGTCTACTACATTCCGACGCCGGTCTCCCTCGCCGTCATCACCGCCATTTTGGGCGTTTCCGTCGGGGCGAGCCTCATCGCCACCCGGCGCACGGGCCGGCAGGAACCGCACCTTCCCGCGGACCCGCCCTTCCGGAACGCCACCCCGGAGGAGCTCGACGCCCTGGAGCGGCTGTGGCGCAGCTGGCGGGCACGCTCCCGCGGGAAGGTGCCGCCGGCGGCCGAAGAGTCCGTCAGGTAAAAAATCCGAGCGTCAGCAGAAAAGGACAGCCGGGCCGGCACCAGGCGTTGGCGTCAAGATCCTGTGGCGCCAACGCCAGGCCAGGACCTACCAGGCCTGGTGTTCGCGGGTAAGGCCGAAGGGAACCGCGTCGCTGAGGGCAACGGTGAACTTGTTCGCGCCGTGCCGGGTAACGAGGATGCCGTGGCTCTTGCCGTCCAGGGCGTGGGCCTTGGCGGCAGCGACGGCGGCGTCGAGCTCGCGGTCCATGCTCTGGCGGTCGGACACGGTGAGGGTCAGCGGGAAGTTCATGGGTCTAGCCTTTGTGTGTTGGGGGTAGGGGGTGATATCCAACACCTGCGCTCCCCAAGGCTGCAGGCGAAGTTTGGGAACCTTTGTGCCCAGCTCATAATGCCCGAGGGATGGATCACCAGCAACTTGAAAAATCAAGTAATAAGTCGCCGCAGGTCAAGGCGTGACGGCTCGAGCCTGCCTCAGCAATTACGGGCGCTAAAGCACCGTGAATTAGAGTTGGACAGGAGTGGAAGCTGTTTCCGAACGGCTCCGCTGCCCCTGACCCAGCCCTGCGGCAGAACCAAGCCACCAGCACGACACCACACGTGTGCCACGACCTGACAAGGATCCGCCATTTCCACCGACGCTCTCTTCGGCAATCTCACCAGGATCCGCAACGTCATCCTCCCCACCCCGGTGCGGAGCCGGTTGAACACCGGGGGCGGCCTGCTGGCGGGATTCATCGTGGTGCACCTTGTCTTCCTGGTCTTCGCCGCTTCCCTCTCCCTTCGCGGCGAGGCGTTCAGCGACACCTTCATCTACCGTGACTGGGCCATGGCGGGATTCAACGACGCGAACCTCCGGGGCGGCCCCAGCCCGTGGGTGTACCCCATCCTGGCGCTCATCCCCATGGCCATCGCAGGCCTGGCGGGACCGGGACCGTTTTTCTTCATCTGGGTCCTCATGACCACGCTCCTGAACGCCTGGGCCCTGCTCAAGCTCACCGGGCGGGGCCGCAACGCCAGCGCCATCCCCGCCGGCTGGTGGTGGCTGGCCTTCACCTTCCTGATGGGCTGGCTGGGCTTCGCCCGGGTGGACGGCCTCACCGCCCCGCTGGTCCTTGTGGCCCTGGCCTACGGCGTCCAGCGCCCGTTCGTCGCCTCGGTCCTGCTGGCCGTCGGCACCTGGGTGAAGGTCTGGCCGGCGGCCATCATGCTGGCCCTTTTCGCCGTCGTAAAGAACCGCCTGCTGGTGGTGCTGGCAGGAATCGCGACGACGGCGGGCGTGGTGGCGCTGGCAGCAGCCCTGGGCAGCGTCCCCAAGCTCCTGAACTTCCTCACCCAGCAGGGCGACCGCGGCATGCAGCTCGAGGCCACCTTCACCACCCCCTGGCTTTGGCTCTCCGTCCTGAACATCGGCGGCTCGCGCATGTACATGAACACGGACATCAACTCCATGCAGGTGGACGGCCCGGGCACCGCCACCATGTCCGTGCTGATGCAGCCCCTCCTGGTGCTGGCGGCACTCCTGGTGGCCGGCCTGACCTTCTGGGCGCTCCACAACGGAAAGCAGCACAAGGTGGCCGGCGGCGTGGACCGCACCGAGCTGCTCCTGGCCGGGGCCCTGACCCTGGCCACCGCGTTCGTGGTTTTCAACAAGGTGGGTTCGCCGCAGTTCATGGTGTGGCTCGGCCCCGCCGTCGCGGTGGGCCTGGCGCACAGCTGGCGTGAATGGCGGGTTCCGGCGGCAATGCTGATCGCCATCGCCGTGGCAACCTACTTCATCTACCCGCTCTTCTACGACGCCCTGAGCCACAACAACCCCTGGATGGCCCTGGTACTGACAATCCGCAACGTCCTGCTGGTGGTCCTGTTCCTGTGGAGCGTCCGGCGCCTCTACACGCTGGGCAAGAAGACCGCAGCCCCCGCCCCCGCGCTCAAGGAGACCTGACATTTCCACGAGGTTCTTTGACCGCCTGGTGACCGTCCGCACCAGACTGCTCCCGGCAAAAGTGGTGGACTGGTTCGCCCGCCCATCCAGCGTCTGGTGGGGCTTCGCCGTCGTCCATCTGTACTTCCTGGGCTGGATGGCATCCTTTTTCCTGAACGGCGATACGTTCAGCGACACCGAGCAGTACCGGCAGTGGGCCCTGGACGGCTACAACCCGGCGGACCTGACCGGGAAGATCAGCCCCTGGGTCTACCCGGTGCTGGCTCAGATCCCCATCTTCCTGGCCAACATCGCCGGGCCAGGCCTCTACCTGCTGGTGTGGTTCCTGATCATCACGGCGCTCAACGCCGTCGGCCTGGTCTACCTCACCCGTGGCCCGCGGAAGGTCACGGGCATTGCCCCCGCCTGGTGGTGGCTGTTCTTCACGGTGTTCATGGGCTACCTGAGCTTCGCCAGGGTGGAGGGCATCACGGCGCCGATCGTGCTGATCGCCCTGCTCTATGCCGCTGAACGGCCCGTCGTGGCCGGCGTCCTGCTCAGCATCGCCACCTGGATCAAGGTCTGGCCCGCAGCCGTCCTGGTCCCGATCGTCATCGCCAGCCACAAGCGGATCCAGGTGGTCCTCGCCGGCGCCGCCGTCACCGCGGTGGTGGGCCTGGGCACGTGGCTGACCGGCGGGCTGCCGCACATCATGGACTTCCTCCTGAACCAGGGCGAGCGCGGAATGCAGCTTGAGGCCACCGTCTCCACGCCCTGGGTGTGGCTGAGCGTTTTCCACATCGCCGGTTCACGGATGGCCGACAACACCGCCATCAATTCCACCGAGGTCTACGGCCCCGGTGCCGGCACCGCCGCATTCCTGATGCAGCCGCTGCTGGTCCTTGCGGCCGTCACCGCGGCCATTCTTCTGGTCCGCGCCCTGCGGCGCGGCGCCGAACGCGAGGAACTGTTCCTCGAAGGCGCGCTCATGATGGTTACCGCCTTCATCGTGTTCAACAAGGTGGGCTCGCCGCAGTTCATCATCTGGCTGGCACCGGTGATCATCGCCGGCCTGGCGCATGACTGGGAGCGCTGGAAGGTCCCGGCCGCCCTGATGATGGGCATTGCCATGACAACGTTCGTGATCTACCCGCTGTTCTACACCCCGCTCATCCATGCGCACCCCGTCATGGCAGCCATCCTGACCACCCGCAACGTGCTCCTGGTGGTCCTGCTGTGGTGGTCGGTGAAGCGCACCGCGGAGTTGGGCCGGAAAACGTCAGCCCAGGTGCCGGCCGGAGCCTAGCTGCCCCCGGACGACCGGTCGACGGCGTCACGGGCCTCAGCCTGGCGCGCGGCCCGGCGCTCCGCCACCCACCGCCAGGCCCGCCGGGCAACGTCCAGCGGCTTGCCCTCGATGAGCAGCTTGCGGGTATGGACGTCCAGGACCAGCAGGTAGAAGGTGAAGGCCAGGGCCGTAAAGAAGGCCAGGGACGAGGCGTCGATGGGCAGTTCCACGAAGGACCAGACCGAAAGCTGGTCCTGGGCGCCGAATACCACAAAGAACGTCACGCCCACGTACAGCGAGCGGATCTGCCAGTCGTCCCGGATTCCCGTGACCGCCAGGAACGGCAGGAACCACAGGATGTACCAGGGCTGGATGATGGGCGAGAGCATCACGACGGCGGTGAACGCCAGGGCCATCCGCCGCACCGCCCGCGAGTAGTCGCCGCGGAACATCAGCAGCAGGACCAGTGCGATCGCCGCCCACTTCATGGCGGTCCGCAGCCAGGTGGCCAGCGTTCCGCCGGGCAGTCCCAGGGCGTTGGCCAGCATCTCCACCTGCTGGCCCAGGAAGCCCGACGGCGAGTAGCCCGTGTAGCCGGGGGTGGGGTCCATAATGGCCCACGTCCAGCCGATGCCGAGGTTGTAGGGGATGCCGCTCAGGGCCAGCACGCCGAAGCTGATGCCCGCCGTGGCACCCCACATCAGGAATTTTCGCGGCCAGGAGGCAGCGGGCCCCGCCCACATCACACCGATGAACGGCAGCAGCAGGACGGTGATGGGCTTGATGCCGATGGAGGCGGTGACCAGGAGGACGCCCAGGAGGTAGCGGCGGGTGGCGGCCAGGTAGACACCGGCCACGGCGAGCCCCACCATCAGGGCGTCATTGTGGGCACTGGCGATGAAGCTGATGAGGAACAACGGGTTGGCCACGGAGATCCAGAGCGCGCGGGCACCGTTGATCCCGTGCAGTTCGGCGAGCCTGGGCACGTAGATGACGCAGAGCAGCACGCCGACGCCGGCCAGGAGGCGGAACAGCAGGACGGACGCGTCAGGCTGGGCTCCTGTCAGTCCCACCACCGCGCGCGCCAGCCACAGGAAGTACGGCCCGTACGGGGTCCGGTTTTCCGCCCAGGCGGGGTCGGCCCCCAGGGAGAACCAGTTGTTGAGGGTGGAAATGCCCACCTCATACGGGTTCTGGCCTTCCTGGACCAGGCGGCCCTGCCCCGTATAGGCGTAGACGTCCCTGGAGAAGACCGGAACGCAGAACAAGAGCGGCAGGGACCAGGCGGATATGGCCACCACCACGGACCGCAGGGAGGATTGTCCCCAGTCCCCCAGCCTCTGGCCCAGGCGAAGCCAGGAGCGCATCAGGAGCATGGCACCGGCCGTAAGCAGCACGGTGGATACCGCCACGCCCCAGCCTTCGGTACGGAGTGCGATCACCACCGGTTGCCGGATCATGGGCGACCCGTTGGCGATCCAGCCCGTTCCGATGGAACCGACGAACATCATGAGGGCGCCGACAAAGCCTTCGAGGGTTGCCAGGTAGGCACGGCCTTTGGCGGGCACGGAAACCCCGGCCGGTGTGCCCGGCCGGCTCTCCGACATCCTGAGGTGTGACCCGCCTGCCGTCATGTTTGTGTGGTCCCCTGACTTGTTACGGCACTGCTCGCCCCAGCTTCAAATGGCCGCCCTGCAACCCGGCCATTTTATCAGCCGAGCTTACTTCCGCCCGGGGCCGGGCCGGGCGGAAGCGCCACAGTTTGGCAACGGCTGCGGAACTGCGTATCGCGGTTGGCTGCCCCTCCATAAACCCTGGCGGGTAGTGTTGCCTATGCAGCCGAAAGCCACCGGCGCATTCCCTTCCCACCCCATTGTCTTCCATGGCCGGGCTGGACCCGTGCGCACCGTGGCGCGCAGAAACGTTGCACACCCGCTCTCCCAGCAGAGCCATGTCCCCTGGAGCCGCTCCTTGGCCGTCACCGCCCGCCCCCGCCCCGTCCGGCAACCGACCACTGTCCTGACCGCCGTGCGCTCCCCGCGGCAGCTCTCCCGCGAGGTCCTGGCCGGCATGGTCACCACCCTGGCCCTGGTCCCCGAGGTCATATCCTTCTCGATCGTGGCCGGGGTGGATCCCATGGTGAGCCTGGTCGCCTCCATCGTGCTGGCCCTTGCGATGTCGGTCCTTGGCGGCCGGCCCGGCGTCGTTACCGCCGCAGCCGGTTCCGTCGCCCTGGTGATCGCCCCGCTGGTGCACCAGCACGGTGTCCAGTACGTCCTGCCCGCCGTGCTGCTCGCCGGCGTGATCCAGGTGGTCTTTGGCCTGGCCGGCCTTGCCCGGCTGATGCGCTTCATCCCCAGATCGGTGATGATCGGATTCGTCAACGCCCTGGGCGTGCTGATCTTCATGGCGCAGGTGCCCCATGTCCTCAATGTCCCCTGGCCCGCCTACGTCCTGTTCGCCCTGACGTTCGCGATCATTTTCGTCCTTCCGCGCTTCACCAAGGTGGTTCCGTCGCCGCTGGTTGCCATCGTGGCCGTCACGGCAATCGTCATCATCGCCGGCGTGGCCGTTCCGAGCGTCGCGGACGAAGGTCCCCTTACGGGCAAGCTGCCGGGGATCACCCCGTTCCTTTTCCCGCTTGACCTTGCCACCTTCCAGCTGGTGCTGCCCACGGCACTGAGCGTGGCGTTCGTCGGCCTCATGGAAACCCTCCTCACAGCGAAACTCGTCGATGACATCACCGGCACCCCGTCCCATAAGGGACGCGAGTCCTGGGGGCTGGGCGTATCGAACATCCTCGCCGGTTTCTACGGCGGCATTGCCGGCTGCGCCATGATCGGGCAGACCGTCCTCAATGTGAAGACCGGCCAGGCCCGCACCCGCATTTCGACGTTCGTGGCCGGACTGTTCCTGCTGGCCCTGGTGACCGGGCTCAGCTCGATCATGGGGCAGATTCCCATGGTGGCCCTCGCCGCGGTCATGATGGTGGTTGCCGTCACCACGGTGGACTGGCACAGCGTCAAACCGTCCACCCTGAAGCGGATGCCCATACCGGAGACACTGGTCATGGCTGTTACTGTGGCCGTCGTGGTGCTGACGGGGAACCTGGCCTACGGCGTCCTCGTCGGCGTCATCCTGGCCATGGTCCTGTTCGCCCGCCGGGTGGCGCATGTGATCACTGTTGAGAGGACCCTGGCCGGCGACGGGGAGAGTGTCCGCTACCAGGTGGTGGGCCCGCTGTTTTTCGGGAGCAGCAACGACCTGGTGGAACACTTCGCCTACGCGGACGATCCGGGCCTGGTGTCCATCGACCTCAGCCGTGCACAGATCTGGGACGCCTCGACGGTGGCCGCCCTCGACTCCATTGAAACGAAATACGCGGACCACGGGGCCACGGTGAGGATCGAAGGCCTCGATGAGCGCAGCACCGGATTCCACCGCCGGCTCACCGGTCATTTGGGCGCCTGACACGCCGGACGGCATCCAGTCCGGACGGCACAGGCAAAGGGCGGAGCCGCAATCCGCACGGCCCCGCCCCTTTGCAGCCCGGCTTAGGAGAAGCGTCCCGGCCGGAAGGTGGCCAGCATGGGGTGCTTCCTGCCGGTCAGGATTTCCCCGGCCAGGAGCTCACCGGCAATGAGTCCCAGCGTGGCGCCGGAGTGCGTGAAGGCAACGAAGCATCCGGGCACCTGGCCCAGTTCGCCCAGGACGGGTTCGCCGTCCCCGGGAATGGGCTTATAGCCCATCTTCCAGGAGGCGGGCTTGAGTTCCGGATTGCCGGCAACAAGCTTCGATGCCTCATCGGCCAGTTCCTGGACCACCTCATCGGGGATGCTGAAGGAGCCGTCCGCGTGCTCGGTAATGTGTTCCTCGTACCAGTCGTGGTCCAGGGCAAACGTCCCGCCCGGGTTGGGCCGCAAGGCTGCGCGCGGGGTGTTCATCACCGCGGCCACGTCGTGCTGCACCTGCTTGGTCACCACCAGCATGGACACGGGAGAGCCGTTGGGGATGTGCACTCCCAGGGGTTGGACGACGGCGGGCGTCGCCGCGCCGCAGGCCACCAGCACGGCGTCGGCCGGGTATGTCCCGCCCGACGCTGTCTCCACGCCGGAGGTGCGGCCGCCTTCCACCATGACGGAGGCTTTTCCCGCGTTCAGGACCAGTTCGCCGCCGCGGGCGTGGAACTCCTCCATGAGGAAGTCGATCAGGTCCGGCAGGCTCACCCAGCCCTCGCCGGGATTGAAGATGGCATTCTCCGGCACGGCGTCCGCATCGATGCCGGGGGTGGTGGCTGCGATACCGCTGGGGGCGAGAAGCCGGGAGTCGTAGCCGATGGACTTTTCGTAGGCGTGCCGGGCCGCGGTGGCCTCGCCCTGCCCCGCGGCGTTCCACATCAGGCCGCCGCCAAACTGCAGCCAGTCGCGGCTGGGGTCCGAGGCGAAGAGGGTGCGGTAGCGGTCCACGCCGGCCACCCGCAGCTGGTGGTACGGGGTGGACCGTTCGCCGGCGGAGTTGAGCCAGGACAGCGAGCGGCCGCTGGCTTCGCTGGCGAGGCCGCGCTCGGTCAGCAGGATCACCGACGCTCCTTCGCGGAGCAGGTGGACCGCGGTGGAGACGCCGAGGATGCCGCCGCCGATGACGGCAACGCGCTTGGTGGCTGGAAGAGAGGACATGGTGTCCCTTTCTGTGGAATTCGTGGTTGCGGAAGACGCTGACGACGCGTCAGGGAAAGCAGGGGAAATTGGGTGTGGCGTCAGGTCAGGGCGTGGATGCCCTCGATCACCTTCAGCACCTCAAGCGGTTCGGCGGGATCCACCGGCAGCGGCCCGTTCCCGTGCAGGGCGGCGGCCAGCTGGACGTAGAACTGCGGGTAGGCGCCGCGTTCGGCGGGGACGGCCGCCGTTGCCCCGTCCACGCCCAGGAGCCCCCAACGCTCCTGGGGTTCCACACCATAGGCGGGGTCCGACGGCGGCGTCCCGGCAGCGAGGGCAGGTTCCTGTCCGTCCAGGCCCCACTTGGTGTAGCCGGCGCGGGAACCCAGGACGTGGAACCGCGGCCCGGCCTGGGCGGCCATGCCGTTCATCCAGAGCCGCGTGCGGACGCCGGAGGCGTGCAGCAACGACACGAACGCTTCCGTATCCGCCGCGTCCGGATGCGGACCGCGGTTGGCCGTCTCGCCGTAGCTCCGTTCCACCGGGCCGAATAGGTGGATGGCCTGGTCGATCAGGTGCGCGCCGAGGTCGTGCAGGATGCCGCCGCCCTCGGACAGGGACACGGTGTCCCGCCAGTTTCCGAAGCCTTCGGGCCGCCACCATTCGAACCGCGATTCGAAGCTGGTGACCCCGCCAAGGTCTCCGGACGCCAGCACCTTCTGCAGGGTGAGGAAGTCTGCATCCCACCGGCGGTTCTGGAACACCGTTAGCTGCACCCCGCCGTCGGCCGCCCTGCTGATCAGCTCCCCGCCCAAGTCGGACGTGGGGACGAAAGGCTTGTCCACCACCACATGCAGGCCGTGGGCGATGGCTGTCGCGGCCAGCCCGTAGTGCGTGTGCGGCGGGGTGCCCAGGATGACCAGGTCCAGGTCCGCGGCCAGGGCGAACAGCTCCTCCGGGGTGCCGGCAATCCGTGCCTGCGGATACAGCCGTGCCGCCTCCGCCGCACGTTCCGGCTGGGCAGTGACGATGACGTCCAGCGAGAAGTCCGGGTTGGCCGCCACCAGGGGCGCGTGGAAGACCTTGCCGGAGATTCCAAAACCGACGACGGCGGTCCGGATGGGTGCCGCTGCAACCGCACCCATCAGAGCACCTCGGAAAGGAAGCGCTGGAGGCGTTCGCTGCGGGGATTGTCGAAGAGTTGGGCGGGTGTCCCGGCCTCCACTACTTCGCCTTCATCCATGAAGACCACCTGGTCTGCCACTTTCCGGGCGAAGCCCATTTCGTGGGTGACGACGAGCATGGTCATGCCCCGGCGGCCCAGGCCGGCCATTAGGTTCAGGACGCCCTTGACCAGTTCGGGGTCCAGGGCGCTGGTGGCCTCGTCGAAGAGCATCACTTCGGGTTCCATGGCCAGGGCCCGCGCGATGGCGACGCGTTGCTGCTGGCCGCCGGAGAGGTCACGGGGGCGGTGGTCGGCGCGTTCGGCGAGGCCAACCTCGGCGAGCCGTTGGCGGGCGCGTTCCATGGCCTGGGCCTTGGGCATGCCTTTGACGCTCCAGAGGGCCAGGGCCACGTTTTCCTCGGCGGTGTGGTCCGGGAAGAGGTTGAAATGCTGGAACACCATGCCGATGCGGGTGCGGAGTGTGTCCGGGTTGACGGTCAGGGTGCTGTCGCCAGCGAGCAGGACGTTCCCGCTCTTGGGTTCGTGCAGCCGGTTGACGCCGCGCAGCAGGGTGGATTTTCCGGATCCTGAGGGGCCAATGATGCAGGTGGTGGTGCCCGGCGCCACGGTGAGGCTGACGTTGCGCAGTACCTCGATGTCGCCGTAGGCCATGGTGAGGTTGCGCAGTTCCAGGCTTGAGCCGCGGAACGACTGTTCCTCCGAGGTGGCCGCATTCATGGTGGTGGGGGTGGGGGTGTTCATGTGTTGCTCCCGGCTGTGAGCGGCGATGCCGCGTCGAGTTCCTTGACTTCCTTCAGGCCGCTGGTGGGTGGTGCGGCGCGGCGGCGGCCGGTGCGGAACTTGTTGTCGAAGTGGTTCACCAGGTGCGTCAGCGGGACGGTAATCACCAGGTAGAGGAGTCCGGCGGCCACCAGGGGTGAAAGGTTCCCGGACAGCACGGCGGCGTCCTGGCCCACGCGGAAGAGTTCGCGTTCGGTGACCAGCAGGCCCAGGAAGTACACCAGGGAGGAGTCCTTGACGATGGCGATGAACTGGTTCACCAGGGCCGGGAGGACCCGGCGGACGCCCTGGGGTACCACCACCAGGGCCATGGATTTGGCGTAGCTCATGCCCAGGGCACGGCAGGCCTCGCCCTGGCCCTTGTCCACGCTGAGGATCCCGGCGCGGAAGATCTCCCCGATGTAGGCGCTGGCGATCAGGCTCAGCGCGATGATGCCCAGCGGGTAGGGTGACGGGCCGAAGATCGACTGGCTCAGGCGGGCAAAGCCCTGGCCGATCAGCAGGATGGTGAGGATGGCGGGCAGGCCACGGAAAAGGTCCGTGTAGATCCTGGCCGGGACCCGCAGCCACTTGGATGGTGAGATGCCCATGACGGCCACCACCATTCCCAGCACCGTGCCAAGGACGGTGGCGGCAATGGAAATGATCAGCGTGTTCAGCAGGCCGACCGCCAGGAGTTGGGGCAGGACCTCGGCCATAGCGCCGAAGTCGAAGAAGGTACGGATGATGGTGTTGAGCCAGTCCATGATTGCTCTCAGACGTAGATGAAGGGGAGGTGCCGGGCAGGCCGCTTACGGCGGCCCGCCCGGCCAGGTGGCCATAAGGCCTGACAGCCCGGCAAATAATGCTTGGGGGCTACTTGCTTGGCGAGGGTGATGCGGTCTGCTCGGCCTTGGGCAGGTACTGCTCGGGCATCGGTGAGCCCGGGAACCACTTCTGGTAGAGCTTCTTCCAGGTGCCGTCCTCCATGGCTGCGGCCAGGCCCTTGTTCAGGGCTTCCTTGAAGGCCGTCTTGCCCTTGGCCACTGCGAACCCGGCCGGGGCGTCGAAGGACGGGATGTCCGCGGCGCTGACCAGGCCGTGCTGCTCCTCGTAAGCCTTGGCGGCCTCGTAATCCAGGAAATGCGCGTCCACCGTTCCGCTGTTCACGGCGGCGATGGCGGTGTTGTTGTCAGGGAAGCGGACCAGGCTGGCCGAGGTGAAGTTCTTCACCGCATAGGCTTCCTGCAGGGTTCCCTGGACCACGCCCAGGCGTTTGCCGGCCAGCCCGTCCGCGCTGGTGATGCCGGAGGTCTTGGTGGTGATGACCGTGAGGTAGCCGGCCAGGTAACCGTCCGAGAAGTCCACGGTTTCCTTGCGCTTGTCGGTGATGCCGATGGCTGCGACGCCGGCGTCGAACTGTCCGTTTGCCACTGCGGCAAGGAGCCCCGAGAAGTCCTGCCCGGTGAAGACCACGTTGTCCACACCGGCCCGGTGGGCCACGTCCTTGAAGAGTTCCACGTCGAAGCCGGTGAAGTTTCCGGAGGCATCGGCGAAGGTGTACGGCTTTGAGTCACCCAGGCTTGCCACCCGGATGGTGCCTGGCTGGATCAGTCCGTAGGGGTTGTTCTCTGTGGTGGAGGCGGCGGAGGTGGAGCTGCAGCCGGAGAGCGCCAGGACCGCGGCCAGGGCTGCCGCGGCAAATCCGGCAGGTCGGAGATTCTTTTTCTTCACAGCGTTGTCCAATCGTTGGTGGGAAGGCGGTGCTGTCAGGGCCGCCGAAGAAAGTCGTCGATGCTCTTGTTGAGTCCGGTCTCACAGCTTAGGATTGAGACCGGACTCACATCGATTGATAGAAATGTAGCCGATGTCACATGGGGCGTCAACAACCCCGTCGAAAGGTGAAGATGAACGGTGATGGAGCACGACGGCGGGACGTAACCGTTGCCGACGTCGCAAAAGCTGCGCAGGTCTCCAAGGCACAGGCCGCCCGTGCACTGGGCAATTACGGCGCGGTCAGCGACGACGTCCGCGAGCGCGTCCTCGCCGCTGCCGAGGCGCTTTCCTACCGTCCCAACGAGCTGGCCCGCAGCATGAACACCGGAAAATCGCACACCATCGGCGTGGTGGTGGGTGACATCGAAAACCCGCATTTCGGCCTTGCTACCCGGGGCATCACGGACACTGCCAAGAAGGCCGGGTACAACGTCATCCTGGTCAACACCGACGAGGACCGGGCGGCGGAAGTGGACGCGGTGCGGGTGTTGCTGGACAAGCGGGTGGACGGCCTCATCGTCGCCCCGGCATCATCAGTGGACACCGAACACCTGCAGGAGGTGCACCGGTCCGGACGCCCCCTGGTGTTCATCGACCGCACCGCCGGCGACCTCAAGGTGGAGACCATGGCCGTGGACATGGCGCGGATTTCCAGGGAAGCTACGCAGTATTTGCTCGAGGCAGGGCACCGGCGTATCGCCTTCATCTCCACACTGCGGACGGACACCCCCTACACGCCGGGCATGACCCTGGAGTCCTCCCAGATTGCGGACCGCATCGAGGGGATGCGGGACGCTTTCCTTGCGGCGGGGCTGCCCTTCCCGGAAGACCTGGTCAGGTTGAATGCCGGCGATGCCGACTCGATCCGCAGCATCACCCGCGAAGTGCTCCGGGGCCCGGACCAAGCCACGGCAGTGGTCGCTTCGGACGGCCTGATTGCCCTCAGCGTGGTGGAAGCGATCCAGGAATTGGGCCTGTCCATTCCGGCCGATGTGTCATTCCTGATGTACGACGACTTCGCATGGACCAGGCTCACCACGCCGCCCCTGACGGTCATCGCCCAGCCGGTCTACAACATGGGCGTGGCGGCAGCCAAGGCACTGATCCGCCAGATGGAGGGGCTGCCGCCCGCCGCTCCGGCGCAGTTCACGGCCACCCTGGTGCGCCGCGGTTCAGTGGGCCCGCGCCGGACGGGCGACGATCCACAGCGGGAAAAGCTGGCGGCCTCGCTCAACTGATACGCGGGAACCTACTGCGAGGCGTCGAAACCGGCCAGCAGGCGCCGGGACGCGGTCTGCATATGCGATCGCATGGTGGCCGTGACGGCCTCCGCATCGCGGACCGCCAGAGCCTCATAGATCTCCGTGTGTTCCTTCAGCGCAGCTGGGAAGCCTGGACTTCCAGGCCGCCGCGCAGCTCAACGAGTTCACGCGTCCGCGGCGCACCCAGCATCAGTCCCCAACTGAGGGTCCGGGGCAGGAGTTCGGAGACGCCGTCCCTAAGATAGGTGTCGGAGCCGGGACGGACCACCACGATGCCCAGGATTTCCAAGGCGCCCCAGGGAGCCCAGGGCGGCACTGATCTTGGCCGTCGAGGCGGCAGATTCTACGGACACCTCCCAAGCGAAACAATCTGAAGTCCGGCGCCTCCCGTGACTCTGCCGAGGCCGTCATCCGCACCATCTACGCTCCCGTCATCGACGTGCACTGGGTCACCGTCAAGCAGCACGCCATCCTGGAGCCAACCCTGGTACGGCAAGGACAGCATCATCAAGGACGACTGGAAGAAGATCTTCGACGACTCCGAACTCGACGGCGTTATCGCCAAGCTGCTCAAGCTCGAGGCGGTCAAGCGCTAGGCACACCCGCAGCGGCGGCCTCCGTCCGGTTATTAGGCCGGGCGGACGCCGCCGTTTTTTCGTTGTCCGACGCGTCAGCGGACGCCTGCGCCTGCGAGGTTGAAGTAGGACCGGGCGTCCGGCGGCCGGATATCGGCCACCACGTCGCTGAAGATCCGCATGGGATGCGGCGTGAAAGGATGCTCCGCGATCGCGTCATAGTCGAGGTCGATGCCCAGCCCAACGCCTTCGGGGATCATGACATCGCCGTCTGCCGTCAGCTGAAGGCGCTCACTGGAGATGTCGCTGCGCCACGGCACGTCCGTGGCCATGATCTCCAGGTACCGGAAATTCGGCAGTGTGGCCCCGAGCTGCAGGGTTGCCGCAGTGCTGAGTGGCCCGCTGGGGTTGTGCGGTGCGAACGGCACATAATGGGCTGCCGCCAGAGTGGAAATGAATGACAGTTCCAGCAGCCCGCCGGCGTGCGTGACGTCCGGCTGGATGTAATCCACGGCGTTGCGGGCCAGGGCGGGAATGAAGGTGTTCCGGCCCATCCACCTCTCCCCCGCGGCAATGGGAACAGGGGACCTGCTGCGCACCTCCACGAGGGCGTCGATCCCGTCCGGCGGGCACGGTTCCTCGAAAAACACCGGCTGGAACCGTTCAAGTTCGCGGGCCACCCGGATGGCTGTGGGGACATCAAAGCGGCCATGGCCTTCTATGAACAGTTCAACGTCGTCGCCCACTGCCGCCCGCACTGCCTCAACAGGTTCAAGCATGCGCCCCAGGTCCCGCGGTTCCAGGAAAAGGTCCGCGGCCTCGAAAGGGTCCCACTTTAGGCCGCGGAAGCCTTGGCCGACCGTCCGTACAGCGGCCTCGGCGAAATCCTCCGGAGTGATGGCCCCGGAAAACCAGCCGTTGGCGTAGGCGCGGACCCGGTCGCGGACCTGTCCCCCCAGCATCCGGTGGACCGGGACGCCCAATGCCCGCGCCGAAACATCCCACATCGCCATCTCAAGGGCGCTCAGGGCTGTCATGGATACCGGACCGCCGCGCCAGTAGGCGTCGCGGTTGAGCTCATAAATGGTCTGGGTGATCCGCGTGGGGTCCTTGCCCCTGACGGCTTCGGCAAGGACAGCCACCGCCCCGAGGACAGCATGTTCCTGCCCTTCGAGGGTCGCCTCGGCGATGCCGGTGAGCCCCTCGTCAGTTGTAAGCCGGACGAAGATGAGGTTCGTCCGGTAGAAGTCCACGACCACGGTGTCGAGATGGGTGATTTTCATGGTTGTCTTTCAGTCCGCGGGAGGGGCGGTGGATTCCCGCACGATTACCTGGGTTGCCAGTTCCACTCGGTGGGAATCGAGGACTTCGCCTTGCACCTGCCGCAGCAGCGACCTTAGGGCCGCCCGCCCCATCTCCTCCAGGGGCTGGGCCACGGAACTCAACGATGGAACGGACTGCTCACCCTGGTTGGTGCCGTCGAAGCCGATGAGGCTGATGTCCTCGGGAACCCTGATTCCGTGGCGCCGCGCTTCGCTGAGGACGCCCAGGGCAATGGTGTCGCTTCCGGCGAAGATCGCCGTGGGGCGTGGGTCAAGCTTCAGCAGCTCTTTGAATCCATTGACCCCACTCTCCGTCCGGAACCGGCCGCCGGAAACAACGTACTGGGGGTCCACCTTGATCCCTTGTGCCATCAGGGCTGCCATGTATCCGTGCAGCCGCGCCTGGTTGCATTCAGCGCCCTCTATGCCGCCGATGTAGGCAATGCGGCGGTGTCCCAGTCCCAGCAGGTGCTCGGTGGCAGCTTTGCCGCCGGCCCAGTTGGTGGCCCCAACGCTGACGACGTCGGCGGAGGGCGGGTTAAGCGGGTCGATGACGACGACGGGGATGTGGCGGCGCCTGAACGCGTGCAGTTGCGCCTCGCTGAAGGCCGAGGTCACCACGATCATCCCGGCCCTGCCCTCTTCGAGCATCCGCTGCGCCCGGCGCTCGGGGGTGTGGCGGGCGGGGGTGGACTGGCCGGTCACGCTGACCAGGATTTCGACGTCGGCGGCGGCAGCGAACTGCAGGATGCCGTTGAGGACCTGGATGGTGTATGCGGAGTCGAGCACGTCGATCACTACTTCCACCACGGTCCCGCTTTCGGCGGCCGCCCGGCGCTGGACAGGCGACTGGTAGCCCGCCTGCTCCAGTGCGGCAAGGATCCGGGCCCTGGTTTCGGGGGCCACGTCCTCACGCCCGTTCACCACTTTGGACACCGTAGGCGCCGAAACCCCTGCCTGCCTGGCCACGGTAGCGAGCGTGGGTTTGGTCCGCTCCTGCAATTTGCTCGTCATCGGTTCGCAATCTTTCGAAAGTGGGGAAACGTTTTCATTGTGCAGAGTGGGGCCTTCTCCGGTCAAGAGCACCGGGACATAGGGAGTAGACAGAAAAGATCCTCTACGATCCCTTGACGCCGCCGATAATTAGGGCTTTAGTTTACAGCGTGACTTATATCACCGTTCGAAATGTTTCGAACGAACGGCGGAGCTGACGCCCCGTACCCCGACGCAAATTCACAATGGAGAAGCAATGAAGCAACCCCAGTCCTCCCGGCGGTCTTTTCTCGCCCTCGCTGCCCTCACTCCCTTTGCCGTTGCCGCGACCACTGCCTGCGGGACGTCCGGCCCCGGTGCCTCCAGCGGCGGCGGGGGCGCCAGCATGTGGTACCTGTCCGGCGAGCCGAACCAGACCACCATGCAGAAAGCCGTGGATGCCTTTAACTCGGCAAACTCCGCCGACAAGATCACGGTCACGTACTTCCAGAACGACGCCTACAAGACCAAGATCAAGACCGCCATCGGCGCCAACCAGGCACCCACGATCATCTACGGCTGGGGCGGCGGTGGCCTGAAGACCTACGCCGAGGCCAACCAGGTTGAGGACCTCACCAGCTGGTTCGACCAGAATCCGGACCTGAAGAAGAAGTTCTTCCCGTCCGTGTTCGGTGCAGCCACCGTCAACGGCAAGATCTACGCCCTGCCCAACCAGTACGTCGCCCCGATCGTGCTGTTCTACAACAAGGAACTGTTCCAGAAGGCAGGCGTCCAGCCGCCCAAGACCTGGGACGACATCATGTCCTTGGTCAAGACCTTCAACGGCATGGGCGTAGCCCCGTTCTCCCTGGGCGGCCAGTCGCGCTGGACCTCCATGATGTGGCTTGAATACCTCCTGGACCGCATCGGCGGGCCGGACGTCTTCAAGGCGATCTTCGAGGGCAAGCCCAATTCCTGGATGGACCCGGCCGTGATCGAGACCGGCACCAAGATCCAGGAGCTGGTCTCTGCTGACGGCTTCATCAAGGGCTTCTCCTCCATCACTGCCGACTCGCAGGCAGACCAGGCCCTCCTGTTCTCCGGCAAGGCAGCCATGATGCTGCACGGTTCCTGGACCTATGGCGCCATGAAGAAGGCCGGCCAGAACTTTGTGCAGGACGGAAAGCTGGGCTTCGTCCCCTTCCCCACGGTTGCCGGCGGCAAGGGCGACCCGAAGAACGGCGTCGGAAACCCCGCGGCGTACATGTCAATCTCTTCCAAGGCCAGCGACAAGGAAAAGGAATCCGCCAAGAAGTTCTTCAAGGACGGGATCCTGACCGATACCGTGGTCGACGCCTACATCAACTCCGGCTCCGTGCCGATTGTCAACGGCATCGAAGACAAGCTGAACACCTCCCCGGACAAGGAGTTCCTGAACTTCGTCTACGACATGGCCAAGAACGCACCCAACTTCCAGCAGTCCTGGGACCAGGCGCTGAGCCCCACCGCAGCTGAGGCCCTGCTGAACAACATCGACCAGCTGTTCCTGAAGTCGATCACGCCGCAGCAGTTCGCCGAGAACATGAACGGCACCCTAGGGAAATGAGCAACGCCGTCTCCACTGCCCCGCGGGCCGCCACGAGGGCGAAAGATTCCAAGCAGACCGAACAGCGCAGGGCCGCCCTGGCGTGGCTGACCCTGCCGGCACTGTTCTTCTTCCTGGTGTTCGCAGTCATCCCGCTGGCCGGGGTGCTCATCCTCAGCTTCAGCAGCTGGGACGGAATCGGTGCCATCGGGGCAGCTGGACTGGACAACTGGTTCTCTGTGCTGGCGGATCCGGGACTGTACAACGCCCTGGGCCTGACCTTCCTGATCATGATCGTTTCGTGGCTGGTCCAGACTCCCATCAGCCTGCTCCTGGGGGTGTTCACGGCGGGAAGCCAGCGCTACCGGGCTGCCCTTGCCGTCCTGTACTTCCTGCCCCTCTTGCTGTCCTCAGCCGCCGTCGCCATCGCCTTCAAGGCCCTTTTGGACCCGAATTTCGGCCTGGCAACCGGCCTGGGGCTGCCCTTCCTGGCACAGGACTGGCTGGGGGTACCCCAACTGGCCGTAGGCCTGGTCATCTTCGTCATCGCCTGGCAGTTCGTCCCGTTCCACACCCTCATCTACCAGGGCGGGGTGCGGCAGATCCCGAAGTCCCTTTACGAGGCAGCGCAGATCGACGGTGCCGGAACCATCAAGCAGTTCTTCCACATCACCCTGCCCCAGCTGAAATACACCATCATCACGTCCTCCACGCTGATGGTGGTGGGTTCGCTGACCTACTTCGACCTGATCTTCGTCCTCACGGGCGGCGGACCGGGAAACTCCACGCGGATCCTGGCCCTGGACATGTACCTGCGGGGCTTCCGGGCCAACCTCATGGGCCCGGCCAGCGTCATCGCCGTCATTCTCGTCATCATCGGCCTTGCACTGGCCTTGTTCCTCCAGCGTCTTGGCGGCAAGGACAAACAAGGCAGCCAATTGGAAGGTTTGTAGGGTGAGTACCGTCCTGAAAAGCAATTCGCAGGAGGCCCGGACCGGAACCACGGCCGGTTCCGCCGCACCCAAGCAGGGACTCGGCCAACGGCTGAGGCGGCTCAACATCCCCGGCGGCCTCGGTGGGTGGATCTGGCTGGCCATTATCATCCTCCCGATCTACTACGTGGTGATCACCAGCCTGAAGACGCAGGCGGGATACTTCGGCCAGAATCCCCTGGCCGTTCCCACCTCGCCCACGCTGGAGAACTACCAACTGGTCCTTGAGAAAGACTTCGCCACATATTTCATGAACAGCGTCATCGTCACGCTCGGTTCCGTAATTCCCACGGTGCTGATCTCGTTCATGGCCTCGTTCGCGATCGTCCGGGGCAGCGGAAGGTTCCTCAAGCTGGTCAACGGCATGTTCCTCATGGGGCTGGCCATCCCGCTCCAGGCGACGATCATCCCGATCTACCTGATGATCATCCGGCTCAACCTGTACGACAGCCTGCTGGCACTGATGCTGCCGTCCATTGCCTTTGCCATCCCCCTCACAGTGCTGATCCTGTCCAACTTCATCCGCGACGTCCCGAACGAATTGTTCGAGTCCATGCGGCTGGACGGCTGCAGCGAGTGGCAGACCATGTGGCGGCTCGCCCTGCCCCTGACCCGCCCGGCTATTGTGACCGTTGCCATCTACAACGGCCTGCATGTCTGGAACGGGTTCCTGCTCCCGCTGGTCCTGACCCAGAGCCCCAGCCTGCGCGTCCTGCCCCTGGGCCTGTGGAGCTTCCAGGGTGAATTCAGCGTCAATATCCCGGCCGTTCTCGCCTCGGTGATGCTCAGCACGCTGCCCATCCTGGTGCTTTACGTCATCGGCCGCCGCCAACTGCTGGCAGGCCTGACGGCCGGCTTCAGCAAGTAGAAAGGACACGTCCATGACCACCGCCAAACCCCTGCGGGTCGGCATGGTGGGCTACGCCTTCATGGGTGCCGCCCACTCCCACGCCTGGCGGACCGCGCCACGGTTCTTCGACCTGCCGCTGCAGCCACAGCTCACCGCGGTCGCCGGCAGGAATGCCGACGGCGTCCGCGCGGCAGCTGACAAGCTGGGCTGGGAGTCGGTGGAGACCGACTGGCGGCGCCTGATCGAGCGCGACGACATCGACCTCATCGACATCTGCACGCCCGGCAACACCCACGCAGAGATTGCCATCGCAGCCCTCGAGGCCGGAAAGCACGTGCTGTGCGAAAAGCCGCTGGCCAACTCCGTGGAGGAAGCCGAGCGGATGACACTGGCAGCGGAGACCGCCGCAAAGCATGGCGTCTTCTCCATGTGCGGCTTCAGCTACCGCCGCACCCCGGCACTGGCACTGGCCAAGCGGTTCGTGGAGCAAGGACGGATTGGCGACATCCGGCACGTCCGGGCCCAGTACCTGCAGGACTGGCTCTCCGACGCCAACGCCCCCATGACCTGGCGGCTGGACAAGGACAAGTCCGGTTCCGGCTCCCTGGGCGACATCGGCGCACACAGCATCGACGCCGCCCAGTGGGTCACGGGGCAGAACATCAGCGGGGTGTCGGCAATGCTGGAAACGTTTGTCCGGGAACGTCCGCTGGCAGGCGACCTGGTGGGCCTTGGGGGCCACGGCGACCTCAGCAGTGACACCCCCCGCGGGACCGTCACCGTTGATGATGCGGCCATCTTCAGCGCAAAGTTCGACGGCGGCGCCTCCGCGGGCGCGATCGGCGTCTTTGAGGCAACGCGCTACGCCCTGGGCCGGAAAAATGCCATGCGGCTGGAGGTCAACGGCACCAAGGGTTCCCTCGCCTTTGATTTCGAGGACATGAACGTCCTGTCCTTCTACGATTCGGCCGAATCGCCGGACGCCGGCTTCCGCCGGATTTTCGTCACCGAGCCCGAGCACCCGTACGTGGGGCATTGGTGGCCCACGGGCCACGGCCTGGGGTACGAGCACGGTTTCACCCACCAGGTGGTGGACCTGGTCACGGCCATCGGCGAGGGCCGCCAACCGGAACCGTCGTTCGGCGACGCCTTGCAGGTACAGCGGGTCCTCGCCGCAGTGGAGTCCAGCGCCGCGAATTCCAGCCAGTGGCAAAAAGTCTGAGCGACCTACAGCTTCAAGAAACCAAGGAACACCCAATGACACGACCAATCACGCTGTTCACCGGCCAGTGGGCCGACCGGCCCTTCGAGGAAGTGGCCCGGCTTGCCGGCGAGTGGGGCTTTGACGGGCTGGAAATCGCCTGCTGGGGCGACCACCTGGACCCCCGCCGGGCTGCGGAGGACGACAACTACCTCCAGGGCCGGCTGGACATCCTCGAGAAGAACAACCTCAAGGTCTTCGCCATCGCCAACCACCTCACGGGCCAGGCCGTCTGCGATGACCCTATCGATGAGCGCCACCAGGGCATCCTGTCCGCGGAAGTCTGGGGCAATGGCGAGCCTGAAGGGGTGCGCCGGCGGGCGGCGGAGGCCATGAAGGACACCGCGCGGGCGGCCGCACGGCTTGGCGTCAAGACCGTGACGGGGTTCACCGGTTCGTCCATCTGGAAGGCCGTCGCCATGTTCCCGCCGGCCTCGCAGGCAATGATCGACGCCGGTTACCAGGACTTCGCGGACCGGTGGAACCCCATCCTGGACGTCTTCGACGAGGCAGGTGTCCGGTTCGCACTCGAGGTCCACCCGTCTGAAATCGCCTACGACTACTGGACGGCGAAACGGACCCTTGAGGCTATTGGCCACAGGGCGAACTTTGGCCTGAACTTCGACCCCTCCCACTTCATCTGGCAGGACCTGGATCCCGTGATGTTCCTGCAGGACTTCGCGGACAAGATCTTCCATGTGCATGTAAAGGAATCCGTCCGGCAGCTGGATGGCCGCAACGGCCGCCTGGGTTCGCACCTCGCCTGGGCGGATCCCCGGCGGGGCTGGGACTTCGTCACGGCAGGACACGGTGACGTGCAGTGGAACCGGATCTTCCGGACCCTGAATGCCATTGGCTACGACGGCCCCACCAGCATCGAATGGGAGGATGCCGGAATGGACCGCCTCATCGGCGCCCCGCAGGCCCTTGCCATGGTCCAGGAACTGGCCCGCATCGCCCCGCCCGCAGCGGCGTTCGACGCCGCCTTCGCCAGCCGCTGACCCCCTGCTCTTTCCGGCCCGCAAGGCCGGTAGCCAAACAAAGGAAATTCAATGACAGAACGAAAGAATGCACTGGTGGTCCGCGGCGGCTGGGACGGCCACCAGCCCTACGAGGCCACCGAGCTCTTCATTCCCTATCTCAAAGACAACGGCTATGACGTCCGGGTGGAGGAATCCCCCAAGGTCTACGCCGACGCCGCCTACATGGCCGGTGTGGACCTGATCATGCAGTGCATGACCATGTCCACCATCGAAAAGGACGAGTTCGCCGGACTGCGGGCCGCCGTGGAGAACGGCACCGGCCTGGCCGGCTGGCACGGTGGAATCGCCGATTCCTACCGGAACACCTCCGACTACCTGCACCTGATCGGCGGCCAGTTCGCCTGCCACCCTGGCAAGCACCCGGATGAGTGCATCGGCGAGCAGTCGGACAACTACGTGCCCTATACCGTCAACATGCTGCCCGCGGCCGCCGAACACCCCATCACCCGGGGCATCCAGGACTTCGACCTGGTCACCGAGCAGTACTGGGTCCTCTCCGACGACTACATCGATGTCCTGGCCACCACCACCCAGAAGGTCCGTGAATGGGACCCGTGGAACCGTGAAGTGACCTCCCCCGCCATCTGGACCCGCCAGTGGGGCAAGGGCCGCATCTTCGTCGCCACCCCCGGCCATCGGGTCGAAATCCTCCAGGACACCAATGTCCGCACCATCATCGAAAGGGGCCTGCTGTGGGCAAGCCGTTGAAAGTCGGAATCATTGGCTGCGGAGCCATCATCGCGCAGTACCTGGCGAACTTCCGCAAACTCAGCCAGATCGACCTGGTGGCCGTGGCGGACCTGGACCCCGCACGTGCCCAGGCCGTGGCGGATGGCTACGAAGGTGTCCGCGCCATCTCCGTGGAGGAACTCCTCGCCGCGGACGACGTCGAACTTGTCCTGAACCTGACCATCCCCGCCGCCCACGCCGAGGTGGCACTGAAGGCCATCGCCGCCGGAAAGAGCGTCTACGGCGAGAAGCCCCTTGCTGCCACGACTGAGGAGGCGCGCCAGGTGCTGGACGCGGCACGCGAGGCCGGCGTCGCCGTCGGCTGCGCTCCTGACACCGTACTGGGCACCGGCATCCAGACCGCCCGCAAGGCGATCGACGACGGGCTGGTCGGCGCCCCCATCTCGGCGTCGGCAACCATGGTGACCCCAGGCCACGAGCGCTGGCACCCGAACCCGGACTTCTACTACCAGCCCGGCGGCGGCCCGCTGCTGGACATGGGCCCCTACTACGTCACCGCCCTGGTGACCCTGCTGGGTCCGGTCGTCTCCGTGATGGGCGCGGCCAGCCACACCCGGAATGAGCGCACCATCGGCTCGGGGCCGCGCCAGGGCGAGAAAGTGCCGGTCACCATCGACTCCCACGTGACCGGCGTCCTGGTCCACGCCTCCGGTGCGCTGTCCACCCTCTTCATGAGCTTCGATGCCGTGAAGTCGAAGTCGCCCAACATCGAGATCCATGGCGAGCGCGGTTCCCTGGTGGTGCCGGATCCGAACCACTTTGACGGCGACGTCCAACTGTTCTCCCTCGGCGCCGAGGACTGGGAGACCCTTCCCGCCTCCGCAGGGTACGTCGACGCCGGACGCGGGTTCGGCATCGCGGACCTTGCCGCCACCCCGCAAGGCAAGGAGCCCAGGGCGGGTGGCGCACTTGCCTTCCACGTCCTGGAAGTCATGGAATCCGTCCTCAAAGCCGCACGCAGCGGCATGACGGTCGGCATCCGGAGCACGGTGGAGCGGCCGGAAAGCGTGGCCCTCACCGTCCTGGCCGAACAGGCGGATGCGCTCCAGTCCCAGTAGCCGGCTGTCCGGAACCGTGCCGCTTTGGGCAGTAAAGCTACCGCAGCCCGTCGCTGCGGGCGGCGCGGTTCCGGCCCAGCGATTTGGCCCGGTACAGGGCGGCATCCGCTGCGGCGATAAGTTGATCAACATCGGAGGTCACGCCGTCGTAGGTGGAAATGCCGTAACTCGCGGTGGGCATCTCCATGCCGGCCGGCGTGTCCGCGCCGGCCATGCGCCTGCTGATCTCCTCGGCAATCGTCTCGGCCCGTTCGGCGCTTGCTCCGGGAACCAGGATGACGAACTCTTCCCCGCCGTACCTCCCCGTCAGATCTGTGGAGCGCACGGTGGCAGCGCAGGCGTCGGCGAAGGCCTGCAGCGCCAGGTCGCCGGCGGCATGCCCATAGGTGTCGTTGACAGTCTTGAAGTGGTCAAGGTCGGCAAGGATCAGGGCTCCCGAGCCGCCGGTGATGGTGCGGTCGGCCAACTGCTCGGTGGCCAGGTCCAGGAAGGCCTTGCGGTTCAGGAGCCCGGTGAGGTCGTCGCGGCTGGCCACCACGCGCAGGGCACGCGTCTGCTGTTCGGTGCTCAAGGCCGCCATGCTGAAGGACACCACCACCAGCAGGACCATGGTCACCAGGGTGGTGATGGCGGACCCAAAAACGGTGACGAAGACAGGCCCGTTCTGGCCCTCCACCAGGAACGCCAGCCAACGGAAGAAGTAGAAGACACTGAGCCCTCCTGCCGCCACAGCCATGGGGATCCGGACCCGCGAATACCCGGGCTCAAGGCGCCAGAGCTCACGGGACGCCAATCCGACGGTCAGGCTCATGGCGGCGAGGAACACCGTGCCGCCGGACCAGGTGTTGGTGGCGGGTTGGTCCAGCAGGGAGGCCACCAGGGTGACCAAGGGAATGCCGGTAAAGGCCCACCTGGGAGGCCGTACGGTCCGCAGGGAGCGCGCCCCGGCCCACACTGCAACGCCGCCGTGCACCAGCAGGGTGTTTCCCAGGGGGTTGGCCCACACCTGATGCACTGTGCCGTCAAACAGGAAGCAGCCTGATCCGGCCAGGAAGAACAGCAGGGCACCGCACCACCAGGCGCTGTATGGCGAACGCGTCAGCCGGTAGGCGGAAAAGTAGAAGAGAACCACCAGGACCAGGGCCATGAGGCCGAAAGCGATGCGCAGGGTCGCCGTGTCCAGAACCATGTGCCAGAAGTCCCCCCAGAAGGCCCGATGTTGCCCAGCACAGTATGGCATCCACGCACACCGTACAGAAGCGTCCGTACCCCTGAAGGACAGCCGTCAAACTCACCTAGGGTGGCAGGTACCACCCAGGCAATGAAAGGCCCGCCCATGCTCCTCCTTTTCGGCTTCAAGACCGTCCACCAGGCCCTGCCGGGCCGGACGGCAACCTGCCAGCACTGCGGCGCCTTCGTCCACCATGCCCTGGACGAACAGGCCACCAAGTTCACGCTGTTCTTCATCCCTGTCCTCACGGTGTCCCGGAAATACCTGATCACCTGCACCAACTGCGGCTACGCTTCGTCCATCAGCGGACGGCAGAAGCGGGCGCAGGAACTTCGGCGGTAGCACGCGGCAATCCCCTGCGGAAGATGCCAACCTCTAGCCTCCGGCGTTGGCGGCCGCTAAAGTGGGAGACGGTCCCGCCCCGCCGCTTCCGGCAGGAGGACGGGAAACCGCACAAGGGAATGGAGGTGGTTTTGATGACTGCAGTTGCCGCGCGCCCTGGGCGCCCCGCATCCATCACACCCACCATCCCTCCCGGCTGCCTTCGCGGTTCCTGACGCTGCGCGTCCAGCCGCACTGCACCGGGGACAGCCCAAGGAACCACAGTGCATACTTCTTCAGGCAACCCCCTGGACACCACCAACACCACAGAAACAGACAGCGCTGCTGGCACTCGTCCGCTGCCCGGCCCCTCCGCATACGGCTACACGCCCGCCGTTGCCGGCTATTTCGATCAGCATCCCTGTCCGCCGGCAACTGAACGGGGCCGGGTGGTCCGCGTGGACCGCACCCTGCTGCTCGTTGCGGTCCATGACGGTCTCCTCCACCTGCCCTACCCGCTCTCGGGCGAGCCGGCCGTCACCGGAGACTGGGTCTGGATCGGCCCCAACCGGGGCGGCGACCGGCAAATCCTGGCCGTCCTCCCCCGCCGCTCGGAACTCAGCCGCAAACGTGCCTTCGAGGATTCGTCCGCCGCGCAGGTCCTGGCCGCGAACGTGGACACCGTGGGCGTGGTGGTGCCCGTGGACCGGCCCCTCACACACAACCGGTTGGAACGCACCCTCGTCGCCGCATGGGATTCCGGCGCCACCCCCCTGGTGATCATCACCAAGGCGGACCTGGCCGAGGTGGCGGACGACGTCGTCGGAAAAGTTATCCTTCAGGCGGCGGGCGTGGAGGTGGTCACCACATCCGCCGAAAACGGCGACGGTATCGACGAACTGATGGCACGGATTCCGCCGGGCGGAACCATCGTGCTGCTGGGACCGTCCGGTGCTGGCAAATCCACCTTGATCAATGCCCTGGTGGGCCGCGACGTCCAGCAGACCGCCGAAGTGCGGTCCGGAGACTTCAAGGGCAAGCACACCACCACCGTCCGCGAGCTGGTTCCGCTGTCCAACGGGACGGTGCTGATGGACACTCCCGGCGTGCGCGGATTTGGCCTGTTCGATGCCGGGGACGGCCTGGACGGGATGTTCGGCGACGTCGAGGAACTGGCTGCCGGCTGCCGGTTCGCTGACTGCTCACACGGGAGCGAGCCTGGCTGCGCTGTCCGCGAAGCAATCGACACCGGCGTCCTGGCCGCGCGCCGCTGGAACTCGTATCTGAAGATGCAGCGGGAACTGGCGGCGCTGGCGCGCCGCTCCGATGTCGCCGCCCAGCGCGCCTACCACCGGGAGTGGCACCAGAAGGTGGTTTCGGCGGGGAAGTCGCAACGCTGGGCTGAGCGCGAGGCCTCCGAACGCGGAAGCCGGAACGGAGACAAGGACCGGAAGCGCAAGCGGTAGGAGAACGCCTATTCCGTGTCATGGGTGGGGAGTAGGGTTCGGTCATGGACATCATCCTGGTACCCGGTTTCTGGTTGGACGCCTCGTCATGGGAGGGGGTAACACCTGCCCTGGAAGCAGCCGGGCACCGCCCCCATCCCCTCACGCTTCCCGGCAAGGACTCGGTGGATGCCAGCCGCGCAGGCATCAGCCTGCAGGACCATATCAATGCGGTGGTGGAGGTCCTGGACGGGCTGCCGGGCAGGGTGGTCCTGGTGGGCCACTCCGGCGGCGGGGCAATCATTCACGGGGTAGTGGATGCGCGGCCGGACAGGGTGGAACGCGCCATCTACGTGGACAGCGGGCCGCTGGCTGACGGCAGCGTCATCAACGACCAGTTGCCTGCCCACGGGGACGATGTCCCGCTGCCGCCCTGGCAGAGTTTTGACGACGCCGAACCGGTGGACCTCAACGACCGGCTGCGCCAGTCATTCCGCGCCCGCGCCATTCCCGAACCCCGCGGCGTGGCGTACGGCAGGCAGCGCCTGCATGACGGGCGCCGCTACGACGTTCCCGCCACCGTCATCTCGTGCGGGTTCCCCTCGGCCATGCTCCGGGAGTGGATCGCGGCAAACCATCCCTTCGTGGCGGAACTGGCCAAGGTGCGGGACGTGGAATTCATCGACCTGCCCACCGGGCACTGGCCGCAGTTCACCAAACCGGACCAACTGGCCCAGGCCATCCTGTCGGCGGTGGACCGGACAGGCAGGGACTGAAACGAAATACTCTTGCGCGCTGCCAGTACGGTCCCCATAATAAATGAATGGCATTCATTTATTCGACCGCAGTCCGGGACAGCGCCGCCCCTGACCATGTATCCACCGGCACCGCAGGCCACATGCCCGCAGAGTGGGAGGCCCACCAGCGCACATGGATGGCGTTTCCACCACCCAACGACACCTTCGGCCCCATAGGCAGCCCCACCCTTGACCGGGCCCGGGCCGCCTGGACCACGGTGGCCCAGACCATCGCCCGGCACGAGCCCGTGACGGTGGTGGCTGACCCCAGGGACGCCACGGCCGCACGGGAATGGCTCGGCAGCGGCATCGACGTCGTGGAGGTCCCGCTCGATGACGCCTGGCTGCGGGACAGCGGCCCCACGTTCGTGCACCAGCCCAACGGCGCACTGGCAGCCGTCGACTGGATCTTCAATGGATGGGGGGCCCAGGAGTGGGCGGCGTGGGCCAAGGACCAGGACGTTGCCCGGACTGTTGCAATAGGCACCGGAGTTCCCGTCTGGCCGAGCCCCTTGGTGAATGAGGGCGGCGGGTTCCATGTGGACGGCGAAGGGACCGTCCTGCTTACCGAAACGGTTCAATTGGATCCCCGCCGCAATCCCGGCGCCACCAAGGAATCGGTTGAAGCAGAAGTCCACGCCGCCCTGGGCACCACCAAAGCCATCTGGCTTCCACGCGGACTGACCCGGGATTACGACGAATTCGGCACCCGGGGACACGTGGACATCGTGGCAGCCTTCGCCGGCGCCGGCACCATCCTGCTGCACCGCCAGGACGATCCCGCCCACCCCGACCATGCCGTCTACCTGCAGCTGAAGGCCGTCCTCGCGGGCCAGCTGGATGCCAAAGGCCGGCCGCTGCGCATTATCGACGTCCCGGCACCCACGGTGTTGCGCGATGCTGATGGCTGGGTGGATTGGTCCTACATCAACCACTACGTCGGCAACGACGTGGTGGTGCTGTGCAGCTTTGACGATCCCAACGACACCATCGCCGCGGGGATCCTGGAACGCGCGTATCCGGGCAGGGCCGTGGAACTGGTGGATGCCA
Organism: Arthrobacter sp. NicSoilB11; assembly: GCF_019977375.1. NCBI lineage: Bacteria > Bacillati > Actinomycetota > Actinomycetes > Micrococcales > Micrococcaceae > Arthrobacter > Arthrobacter sp. NicSoilB11. Next base: position 49,246 of record NZ_AP024657.1, on the reverse strand, counting down.
GGGACATCTTCGCTTTCGGCGGCGGCATCCACTGCATCACGCAGCAGCAGCCGGCTGCCAAGGATGGAGGCACACTGTGAAGCTCGCCGAAACGGAGGTTCCGCTGCCGGTGGGGCAGACGTTCGATGTCGTGGAGGCCGGCATCGCACAGCTGCGCGCCGCCCTCGACTCCGGCCAGGTCACCAGCGAGGAACTGGTCCGTCTCTACCTTGACCGCATCGAGAAGTATGACTCGCACGGCATACGCCTCAGCGCCCTCGTCGTGATGAACCCGGATGCAGTTGCCGAAGCACAGGCGTCAGACCGGCGCCGCGCTGCCGGCTTCACCCTGGGACCCCTCGACGGTATCCCCTACACGGCTAAGGACAGCTACCAGGTAAAGGGGCTTACCGTAGCCGCGGGCTCACCGGCCTTCAAGGACCTGGTGGCACAGCGGGATGCCTTCACCATCGAACGGCTGCGGGCAGGCGGGGCGGTCCTGATCGGGCTCACCAACATGCCGCCCATGGCCAACGGAGGTATGCAGCGCGGCGTATATGGCCGGGCAGAGAGCCCCTATAACGCGGAATACCTCACCGCCGCCTTCGCCTCCGGATCATCCAACGGCTCCGGTACCGCCACGGCCGCCAGCTTCGCGGCATTCGGCCTCGCCGAGGAAACCTGGTCCTCGGGGCGGGCACCGGCGTCGAACAATGCCCTGTGCGCCTACACACCCTCGCGCGGCATCATCTCCGTACGTGGCAACTGGCCCCTGGTACCCACCATGGACGTGGTGGTGCCGCACACCCGCACCATGGCGGACCTGCTGGAGGTCCTGGATGTGGTGGTGGCGGATGACGCCGAGGCCCGCGGGGATTTCTGGCGCGTCCAGCCGTGGATCCCGCTGCCCAAGGCATCCGCCGTCCGCCCGCCGTCGTACGTTGGCCTCGCGGTCCGGGACGCTTCGGCGGCCGCGGGCGTGCTTGCGGGACAAAGGCTTGGCATCCCCCGGATGTACATCAATGCCGATCCCGCCGCCGGTACGGCCGAAGCACCTGGCATCGGCGGTCCCACGGGGCAACGGATCGAGACGCGCGGGTCCATCCTGGACCTCTGGAACGCGGCGCGGCGTGCTCTGGAAGCCGCGGGCGCGGAAGTGGTGGAAGTGGACTTCCCCGTGGTGTCCAACTATGAGGGCGACCGGCCCGGTTCGCCCACCATCGCCACCCGCGGACTAGTGTCGCCGGAGTATCTGCGGCGGGAGATCGTGGACCTGTCGGCCTGGGCGTGGCATGACTTCCTCGACGCCAACGGCGACCCGCGGCTGAACCGCCTTGCCGACGTCGACGGTTCCGCGATCTTCCCCGCCCCCCAGGGCGCGCTGCCGGACCGCTACGACGGGTTCGACGACGACATCGCCGACTATCCTTCCTGGATCCGCGACAACGGGGTTCCCGTCCTGGCCGACATTCCGCACCTGCCCGAAGGCCTGGCGGGACTTGAGGAAACCCGCCGGGTGGACCTGGAGGAATGGATGGACCGGCTGGGACTGGATGCCGTGGTGTTCCCGGCGGCGGCCGACGTGGCACCTGCCGACGCGGATACCAATGAACGCTCGGCGGACATCGCTTGGCGCAATGGCGTCTGGGTGGCCAATGGAAACCTGGTACCCCGCCACCTCGGCATCCCGACTGTCACGGTTCCGATGGGCATCGCTGCGGATATCGCGATGCCCGTTGGCCTCACCATCGCCGGCCGCGCCTACAGTGACACCCACGTGCTGCGGCTGGCCGCGGCCTTCGAAGCCACCGGGAGCCGCCGCGTTCCACCGCCGCGCACCACGCCCACAGGAAAAGCCTCAGGAAAGGGCACGGTAAACACGAACAGCGACTGACCATTCCCGCCCGATGCGGATATTCTGGACGCAGTGATTCTCCTTCATTGCCTTTGATGTCCAGCCGTCCGCAGTTCCCGTCATTCCCGGCAGGAACGGTGATTCCGCGTGCCACGGAGGGGAACCCCACCATGGGTTCCCCTCCGTCCCGCGCCCCTACCGGAACCACCCTCGGGAGCAATCATGAAACCCACCAACCCTCCTTCCGCCGCCACCCCCACCGGCCCGGCCGCCCTCAGGCCTGACTGTTCGCAGTGCTTTGCCCTGTGCTGCACGGCTTTCGGGTTCACCCGCTCGGCCGACTTCGCCATCGACAAACCGCCCGCCACGCCATGCCCCAACCTGGCGCCGGACTTCTCCTGCACCATCCATGACCGGCTCCGGCCCCGCGGGTTTGCGGGCTGCACGGTTTTCGACTGCTTCGGCGCAGGCCAGGCAGTCAGCCAGCGGCTGTTCAGGGGCATCAGCTGGCGGGAAGACCCGGAATCGGCGCCGGACATGTTCGGCGCCTTTAAAGTCCTGCGCCAATTGCACGAAATGCTGTGGCTCCTGGCCCAGGCTGGGGCGAAAGCCTACGGCCCGGATACCGCGGAGGATGTCCGCCGCTTGCAGGCGAAGGTCAGGGCAGTTGCAGCGGGCGCCCTTGAGGAGGTCCTCGCAGCCGACATCGCATCCCTGCACCTCCAGGTGGGCGGCGCACTCCGCGAGGTCAGTGAGGAGGTCCGCGCGGGCTACTTCGGCGCCGGCCCCTCCGGCGACGATCCGCGCCTGGTCCGCCTGGCGCCGGGCGCCGACCTCGCGGGAGCAAACCTGCGCGGCCTGCCGCTGTGCGCTGCGGACCTTCGCGGTGCCTGCCTGATCGCCGCGGACCTCCGGGGCGCCGACCTGACGGCAGCGGACCTCCTTGGTGCCGACCTGCGGGATGCAAAGCTCGACGACGCCGACCTCACCGGGGCGCTCTTCCTCACCCAGGCGCAAATCACCGCGGCCCACGGCAGCGCTTCCACCCTCCTCCCCGCCGGGCTTGAGCAGCCCGGGCACTGGCATGCTGCCACTCCTGCGGCCCCCGCCCGTCCCGTGGAAGCGCCTTGACAGCGAAGATTGTTAGCGCTGACAGTTGGAGGAAACCGATGTCAAACGAAAGCCACCCGATGAAGAACTGGGCAGGAAACCTCGAATACTCCTCCGCGGACGTGCGGAGGCCGGAATCCGTAGCGGAGCTGGCGGACATCGTGGCGGACTCGCCGCGGGTCAAGGCCCTGGGCTCCCGGCACTCCTTTAACCGGGTGGGCGACACTGACGGCGTCCACATCCTCCTCGATGCCCTGCCGCAGCAGGTGGAACTGGATGCCGGGCGGGGAACCGTGCGGGTCAGCGGCGGGGTGAGCTACGGGGCACTGTGCCGGACCTTGGAGGAGTCCGGGGTTGCCATCCACAACCTGGCCTCGCTGCCGCACATTTCGGTAGCCGGTGCGGTCCAGACCGGCACGCACGGCTCCGGGGTGGACAACCCGTCCCTCGCCGGCGCCGTGGAATCCATCGACCTGGTGCGGGCCTCGGGCGAGCAGGTGACACTTACCCGGGCGGACGGCGATGAGTTCCTTGCCAGCGTGGTGGGCATCGGCGCCCTGGGCATCGTCACCGGACTGGAACTGGCGGTACGTCCCAGCTTCACAGTGCGCCAGCGTGTCCTGGAGGACCTTCCCTGGGACAACGCCCTGTCGGATTTCACCGCCATCGTCTCCAGCGCCTACAGCGTGAGCCTGTTTACGGACTACGCCGGCGACCGGATCAACCAGGTCTGGCTCAAAGCACTCGACGGGGAGCAACCACCCGCCAACCTGTTTGGTGCCACCGCCGCCCTCCGTCCCCGGCACCCGCTGCCGGACATGTCCGCCGAGAATTGCACTGCACAGCTGGACGAACCCGGGCCTTGGCTGGACCGGCTGCCGCACTTCCGGCACGAGTTCACTCCCAGCAACGGGGACGAACTGCAAAGCGAATTCATCCTTCCCCTGGAGCACGCCCCCGCCGCCCTCCAGGCAGTCCGCGGGCTGGCCGGCCAACTTGCACCCCTGCTCTTCGTCTCGGAGATCCGCACCGGAGCCGCCGACGAGTTCTGGCTCAGCCCTTTCTACCGCCAGCAGAGCGTTGCCCTGCACTTCACCTGGAAACCGCTGCAGCCGGAGGTGGAAGCCTTCCTCCCATTCCTGGAAGACGCCCTCCGGCCCTTCGGGGCGCGCCCGCACTGGGGCAAACTGTTCACAGCGGACGCCCATGACTGGGAAAAGCTGTACCCGCGCTTCGCCGACTTCCGTTCCTTTGCTGCCGGGCACGACCCGGAGGGCAAGTTCCGGAACGGACTCCTGGACAGCATCCTCGGCGTCCCGGCCCGCCGGTAGGCACCGCCGGTACGCTTGAGGCATGACCTTCCGCGCCGCCGTCGTTACTGCCGCCTCCCTGTCCACCGCCCTGTTGCTGCTGACCGGATGTGGCGGGGTGGAGGAGGCTGCGGGCAATGCCGCCAGCGATGCCGCATCCAAAGTTGCCTCCGCCGCCGCACAGGAAGTCAACCGGCAAATCTGCGCGGTGGTGCAGGACGGCCTGGTCAGCGTGGAGGACCGACAGGCGCTGGCCGGGCTCGTCTCGGCGGCACGCACGGCAGGGGTACCGGCGGAAATTACGACGCCGTTGGGCCAGATCGCCGAAGCCGGAGACCAGGTGCCGGCAGACTCAGTCCGGGCCTTGAAGGACGCCTGCCAGGCCTGACGGACGGGCTGACTGTCGGGGGGCCGGAAGACCCTTCAGCCGCCTCTTCCCCGGTGCTAGCGTGAAGTGACGAACCAATAAGCCTGTGACACCACGTCACGCGCGAAGGAGATCGTCATGGCAGAACGCGGCAATACCACCCACGGTTCCGGCCTGAAGGCATACGCGGACCTGTACCGCCTGCCCGGCCCCTGGTGCACAGCCTACGTGGATGCCGGAACCGGAACAGTGGACAGCCTGGAAGCCGGCGACGTCCGGGCCGGAAACACCCGCGCCCAGCTCGAGGCCCAGGGAGCAACGTCCGCTGACATCGACGCCATGGAACAGGCCCTCACGCCCGCAACGGGGATGCCCTCCCCCGTGTCCAGGTTCGTGCTGGTCCACGGCGGGAAAGCCGAACTCAACGAGGTGCTCCCGGGCCGGCTGGTCTTGCCGGAGAGGATGGTCGTCGAGCCCGTCCCGGACCTGCTCCCGCTGCTGAAACACCAGCCCGAAGAGTTTCCGTACGTTGTGGCCGAGGTCAGCCGCGAACATGGGGAAATCCGGTTGTACCGTGCCGGGGCGGGGGCCCCTGCCAGCGTCCGGGAGGTGGAGGGCGAGTCCGAACACATTCACAAATTCCATGGCGGCGGCTGGTCGGAGCTGCGGTTCCAGCACCACACCGAGGACGTGTGGCGCCGGAACGCCGACGAAGTGGCGGGCGAAATAGACAGGGTGGCCAGTGCGGGCGGCGCCCGGCTGATTGTTCTCGCCGGCGATATCCGCGCCCGCGGGCTGGTCAGGGAAAGCCTCTCCGAGGCCGGCAGGGCACTGTTGTCGGAGGTCGATTCCCACACGCACACTGCCGGGGCGGACAGCGCCAACCTGGAGGACCAGGTCAGCCAGCGGGTGGCGGAGGTCTGGGCTGAAGAACAGCAGGCGGTCATGGACAGGCTGGCAGTCCAGGAGGGCCAGGCAAATCCGGAAGCGGCCCACGGGGCGGGAGCTGTGGTCCACGCGCTCCAGCAGGGACAGGTTGAGGTCCTGATCCTTGATGACGCCGCCCTGTCCCGGCGGACCATGCTGGCCTTGGATGCCGAACCGTGGATCGCCACGGCCAAAGAGGAAGCCCTGGCGGCAGGAATACTTGGCGAAGTTCCGGCCCCTGCCGCCCTGTTGCGGGCAGCTGCCCTGACTGACGCCCGCGTTCTCCTGGTCCCTGGACCTGTCCTGCCGGAGGGCGTGGATGTGGCGGCACTGCTCCGCTGGTCCCCGGGCCCGGGCGTCCCGTCGTCGTAATCAGCCTATGCAGCCCACCTGGTGCAAGGGGGACTGCTGGAGGAGGAACGGGAAGCCGAAGGTTGGACAAAACAGTGGCCGGTCCGAAAGGTCCGGCCACTGCTTTTTAGACTTCCCGTCAATTCTGGCGGGGCTGGTCCCATCCCCGCAGGCCGCCTGCACGCCCGGCCTGCGGCCGGTGACCGTGCGCGGCCCGGTGTTCGGGAGGGGCAAACGGAACCACGCCGGTGTCGTGGCTGAGCGGTGCGGCGCGGACAAACTTTGTCAGCTCCTCGCGGAGTGCCTTCCATGCGATGTCCGGATCGTCAGGATAGGCCTTGACCTCTGCCTCCCGCGCCGCTTCAACGGCGGCAACACCGGCATCGGTGAGTTCCACTTTCAGCTGCCTTCGGTCTGTGGCATGGCGCATCCTGGTGATGAGTCCTGTGGATTCAAGCCGGGTCAGGACACGGCCCAACGTCTGGCTTTGGACCCTGATCGCGTCGGCAAGCTGTTCCTGGTTCAGTGGGCCCCCCATCAGGCCTTCCAATGCAATAACAGCGGCACGGGTGAGGCCAAGGGGGGCCAGTGCATCGTCCTGCCGCCGCTGGATCAGCCGTGCCGCCAGAGTGATCAGGCGGTAGCTGCTCCGGGCGTCCGGATCGAGATTGCTGGTCATCGGCCGCAGCCTTCCTGTAGGTGGCGAAAGTGCTGGTCACCATGCGTCGCTACACCCCTACAATAAGCATGCTTAGCAACACATTCGCAAGTAGGCTTACTAACCGCCCACCTTCACGCCCTTGCATAGGCGCAGCCATTGGAAGCCGAACACCACTACCCCTTGCAATCGAAATGGGAAGTGTGCTTAGTATCTAATTAGTAACCTTGCTTACTAAGTTGCCAGCACTGCTGGTTCTTGTTCGCCAGCTAACCCTTTCTGAAAGAGAGCGATGATGACAGAGAACCAATGGCCCCAGACTCCACATACCCCCGCCGCCCCCGGTGTTGCCGATCCGTACGGCGCAACGGAAACAGCGCCCCAGCATGACTCTTACACGGGGGTTTCAACCGATTCCTCCAAGTCGCAGGCAGCCAAGGAAGAGGCTTCCAACGTTGCTGGTGAAGCCGCATCAGCCGCCCAGAATGTAGCGGAGACCGCCAAGGGCGAGGCCGCGAATGTGGCCCACGAGGCCAAGCTCAATGCCCAGGACCTGCTCCACCAGGCCAAGTCGGGCCTGACCACCCAGGCCGGCACGCAGCAGCAGAAGGCCGCCGAGGGCATCCGCAACATTTCCAGCCAGCTGCACAGCATGGCCAGCGCCCCGGACCAGCAGGGCATGGCCAGCGACCTTGTCCGGCAGGCAGCCGAGCGGACGTCTTCCATCGCGTCCTGGCTGGAGAACCGGGAACCCGGTGACCTCCTGACCGAGGTCCAGCGGTACGCCCGCAACAATCCCGGCACGTTCCTGCTCCTCGCCGCCGGCGCCGGTGTCCTTGCCGGACGCCTCACCCGCGGCCTCACCGCAGGCGCCCCCGACTCGCAGGGGCAGGTCCAGGCTTCGGGCCAGCACCGCGCGGCGCAGACACCCCCGGCAGTGCAGTCACCGGTAGCGCCGCTGCGGCAGGAGACCGTGTACGCCGCGGGTAACGATGACCTCTTCAATGAGCCCACCGTCACAGGCGCAACCCCGGTATCCACCAGCACGCTTCCCTCGGGTACCGCGGAGGAAACCCCGCTCCGGTTCGACGACGACCCCTACCGGGCCGAAAACGGCGTGTACACCGGTGACGAGGCGTTCGGCACCGAGGGAACCTCCGGGACTGGCCGCCGCGGCACGGGTGGCCTGTAATGAGTAGCCAGATTCCGGAAATGCCGCCGAGTGCGGCGCATGTGAAAGCGGACAACGCGTCCCTGGGCGAGCTGCTGGGCGACGTAACCCGGGACCTGTCCACCCTGATGCGCCAGGAAGTGGAACTGGCCAAGGCCGAACTCAAACAATCCACCTCCCGCGCAGGGAAAGGCGCCGGCATGCTCGCCGGCGCCGGCGTCGGCGGACACTTCGTCCTGCTCTTCCTCTCCCTGGCCCTGATGTGGGCCCTGGGCGCCATCATGCCCCTGGGCTGGTCCGCACTGATCGTCGCCGTCATCTGGGCCATCATCGCCGCCGTCCTGGCCTCCATCGGCCGCAACGAACTCAAGCAGATCAAAGGCCTGCCCCAAACCGGGGAAACCCTCTCAGAAATTCCCCCAACCCTAAAACCAGGTGAGGTAAACCGATGAGCGAAAACCCTGACGTCATCCGCGCAGACATAGAAGCCACCCGGGCACGCCTGGGCACCAACGTGGACGCCGTGGCAGACAAGGTCACCCCGTCCAACATCGTCCACCGCCAAACCGACAAGGTCAAAGACGCCGTCACCGGCGTCAAGGAGAAAATCATGGGCGCCGCAGACAACGCCACCACCAATGTCCACGACACCACCGCCACCGGCGCCGGGCACACCACCAACGCCATGCACACCGCCGGCGACAGCCTCCACCAGGCAGGCGACACCGTCTCAGCAAAACTCAGCGACGCCGGCCACGCCGTCTCCGCCGCCCCGGACCAGGTCAAAGCCAAAACCGCCGGCAACCCCCTCGCCGCCGGCCTGATCGCCTTCGGCGCCGGACTCCTGGTCTCCTCGCTGATCCCGGCAAGCCAGAAGGAACGCGAAGCCGCGGACCAGCTCAAAACCGCAGCCCAGCCCCTGGCAACCCAGGTCACCGACGCCGCCAAAACCATGGCCCAGGACCTCAAGGAACCAGCCCAGGAAGCCATGGAAAACGTCAAGGCCACCGCCACCGACGCCGCCCAAAACGTCAAACTCGAAGGCCAACAAGCCGCCACCGACGTCAAAGACCGCGCCACCGACGCCAAAGACCACGTCCAAAACACGTAACCCGCGTGGGTATCCACGTACCAAAGCAAAGCCGGCTCCGCATCCCGCGGGCCGGCTTTGCCGTTGCCGGGCCTGGACTCCTGCCTAGCGCTTGCCCTTCTTTCGGGACCCTTTCCCCCGGCCCTTGTCCGGGTTGGGGGCGTATCTCTGGGCTACCTTGGGCGCCTTTTTGGCGCCGGTGCCGCGGCGGTCCGGCTTCGGATCCTTCTTGACCTTGACCGGCTGGGCCGAGGGCTGGCGTGAGCTTTGGGCAGTGCGTCCGCGCACGATGCCGATGAACTCCTCCAGCACCTCATCCGTGGCCTCCGTCGGCCAGGCCAGCGCGATCTCAGTTCCGTCCGCGCCGGTGAGCCTGCGCGCCACCGTGTCCTTGACGTTGAAGTGGCGGGCCACCGACATGGGGAGGACCACCAGGCCGGCGCCGGCGGCAACCACCTGGAGCGCGGCCTCCGGTCCGCCCAGGGCAGCAACATCGAGGAATGACTCCTGCGCCAGGTCGGCCAGGGCCACTTCCTCGAACACTGAAATCTCGTGCCCCTTCGGCGCCACCACCACCGGCTGTTCCTCGTAGAGCGGTATGACGCTGAGCCCTTCCCGCTCGATGGGAAGGCGGACAAAACCCATGTCCGCCGCGCCGTCCCGCAGCTTCCCAAGCTGCGCGCCGTCGTCGACCATGAATGCCTCAAGGGGAATATGCGGCATCCGCTCTTCCCAGCGGCGGATCCATTTGCCCGGCGTCACGCCGGCCACGTATGCGATGCGCAGCACCCGGGGTGCCGCCTGGTCGGCCGGCCCGTCAGGGGCGGATTGGGCATCAGGCGAGGGGGTATTGTCGGAGGGCACGTCTTCACAGTACCCGCCGCCCGGATACCCTTGAAGCATGACCTCTGCAAACTCCCAGTCCATGAAGCCGGCCACCGTTGCCAAGAAACTTGGCATCTATCTCCCGGCCACGCCGCAGGAGTTCCAGGATTCAACCATCACCCGCGAGGAGTTCGCCGAACTGCAGGCCAACCCGCCGGAATGGCTCGCCGAGCTCCGCCGCAACGGCCCGCACCCCCGCCCCGTGGTGGCACAGAAGCTGAACGTGTCCATCAGCGGCCTAACCCGCGGCGGCGTGGAGGAAGCACTGACGACGGCGGAAATCACCGCGCTGCTGCAGGCTCCGCCGCAGTGGCTGGTCACCGAACGTGCCACCCACGCGGCTGTCCGCGCCGAGGCCCAGCGGGTCAAGGAAGAGGCCGCGAAGAAGCAGGCGAAGAAGGACCGCACCCAGGCCCGTTAGCCCTCAGTCCTGGTGGATCTGGATGTAGTTTCCGCAGCCGTCGTCGAACACTGCACTGGTCCCGAACGGATCCGTGGTGGGCGGGGTCTTGAAGCTGACTCCGGCGGCCACCAGCCTGTCGTATTCCGCCTGCACATCGGGAACCCCGAAGACTATCGCGGGTAGGCCCGCCTCGCGCACGGCTTTCATGTAGTTCGCGCCGATTGGGTTGTCGCTGGGCTCGAGGAGGAGTCCTACTGAACTGTCGTCCGCTCCCGGGTCTTTGATGATGTAGAGGTTGTACTCCGGCATGGCCATGAGCGTGTCAAAGCCGAGCGTTCCCGTATAGAAGGCATGGGCGGCGGCGGGGTCCTGGACGTGGATGCTGCACATTTTGAGTCGCATGCCTTCACCGTACCGCTCAGCTCCTGACGGTTTGCAGTGCCTTGGACCAGGAAATGACCTGATCAAGCAGCGGCTGCAGCGCCTCTTCCGCCCCTTCTGACGGTGTGAAGGTGGTGTATTCCTGGAAATCCGCGGCGAACGGCCACTCCGCGTAGCCGTAATCCAGCGTGTTCTTGAGGGCGCCCGGAACGGAATGGTTGTATTCGGCGGTGACAAAAATGAACCCGTCGAACCCCTTTACCGCCGCGGCCCACCGTTTCGTGTGGTCCTGCTGGTACTTGCCCAAAGAGGGCGGCAACGGCTCATCAAGCAAGGGCAGGGCGAAATCGGCAACGTCCAGCATCCCGAACTCGGCGCCGCCGTGCTCCTGTGCGTGCTTGAGGACCCACTCGGCTACCTGCCTACTGCGCCGCCCCGGCCGCGTACTGCCGACAACCACGGCGATCCTGACCATTGCCTTCCTCCTTGGCCTGCGGATGGCACCTTTGTAACTCAGGTGAAGGCATCCCCATGTCCTTTTATTCCGGCTGCTCCGGGAGGTTGTGGCACGCCTTCTCCGCCATTGACGCTGCGCCCGGGAGACGGTGCAATGGAAGGACCAGCCCGGCCTCTTCCGGCCGGGGGCTGGGCGCTGGAGGTGCAGGATGTCAGTTGTGGCGGAGTCTCTGATGCAGGGGCTGCTTCAAGGTGCGTGGGCGGTCCTGCTGTGCGGTCCCGTGCTGGTGGCCAGCGTGGCCGCCACGGTCTTTGTTGTCCGACGCCGGGCTTTGGCTTCCGGAGGCAGCGCACCAGCCGGCAACGCACTGGCCGGCCGCGCAGCGGAGGCTCCGGACCAGCTGTTTTGGGACCTGTTCCTGGGTGCCTGTGTCGCCCTTCCCGCGTTGATTATCCCCGCCCTGGTCTCGCCGTGGGCTGGACTGCTGTTGACAGGGGCAGCTGCCGCTGCCGGCATCGCCGCCTACCGTGGCAGCCCCCGGTTCCTGGCCTGGCGCACCGTCCGCCGGGAAGGGCGGCGGCAGCGTTCGGCCCACCAGGCCGCCAGCGCGCATCACGACGAGCTCATGGTCCGGTGGCGGCGCTACGAACTTGATCCGGCGTACAGCATCGACTACCCGGCACTGACTGACGTGCGGCTGCCCGAAACGTCGGCACTGATCAAGGCGATGCGGACGGCGGACCAGTTGCGGACGGCCGCGCACAAGGGTTACCCGGACGCCGTCGGAAGGCTGGCTGCGTCATTGGCAGCGGCGGAACGGGCGGCGGGAATCCCGGCCGCGCTGCCTGCGGAGCAGGCCACCTGAGGTTAACTGCTGTGTCGCCGGCGGTGGATCAGCGGAGAGCCCGGCGGTAGCATCCCAGGATGAAGCCTGAGGAACTGCCTGTCCACGATCAGTATGGCCGCCTGCTGGAGGACCGCGGAGTCTGGCGGCAGGCCACCACACTGGAAGCGGCCGGCGAACTGACTGCCCGGTGGCTGGAGGGCGGGAGTTCTTACCAGCCTGGACACTTTGCGCCGGGCTCCGACGACGAGACCAAACCCATCGCCACAGACTTGGCAGAGCTGAACCGTCACGGGTTGTTCACCAAGGAATCCCAGCCCGGCATCCGTAACGGGGCCGCGGCCCAACGGGAGTACGTCACCGGATTCTGCAGCGCCGCCACCGCCGGTGAACTGCTGGCGCTGTCCACCCGCACCGAACTGGTGACCGTGGCACATGCACCGGGCGAGGCAAGCAGTGCAGCCATCCCGGTAACCCTTGCCGGATCGGAAGTCACCACCGTGCTCGGCTCCAGCGAGAACCCCGTTGAGGAGGAACAGATCCGGGACTGGGCAGAGGAAACCAATGATGCCCTGGCCCTGCTCCTGGCCGACTCCTGGTACGTGGAAATCCTGGATCCGGTCTGGGGAAGGAACGGCGTACTGTTTCCGGCGGTCTTGCAGGCACTGAAAGGGGCGGAGCAGCCCTAGCCGCTCCGCCCCGTTCGCTTACCCGGCGCTCCCGGGAACTACAGCTCCACGGTGCCGCTTTCACCGACACTCATCCGGCTGTTGGTGACCTTTGCCTTCACCCACTGCAGCACCGTGGCGGCCGTGCCGCCGGGGCTGGTCCAGTACTCGGCAGAATCCGAATCGACGCGCAGCAGGCACACCTCGGGGGTATCCGGGCCATCAGGGAACCAGGCTTCAACCGCCTGGTTCCACAGTTCACGGATTTTTGCCCGGTCTGTGACCACTTCGGCGGTCCCGGCCACGGAAACCCATTCGGTCTTCCTGCCAAAGGCGACGTTCACGCGCGGATCAGCCCGGACATGCGCAACCTGGGAAGTGCCAAGGCCGGTGAAGAACCACATGTCGCCGTCGTCCTTTACCTCCTGGACGGCCAGCGGCCGGCTGACGAGGGCGCCTTCTTCGTTGATGGTGGTGACCATCCCGATCCTGGAATCGTTGATGATCTCAGTAACCTTGCTGATGCTCTGGGCGTCAGTCATGCCTCACCTCGTTCGTCGAAAGTCGGGGACGCTCCCCGCCGCCAGCCTATTAGTAAGCATGCTTATTTACCAGCCGGCGGCCACCGGCACCTTTGCCACCTCGGCGATGCGTGCAGCGGTAATCCGGCCCATGCGGACCGCGCCGTCCACGTGCTGGTAGCCCTCGGCAGCAAGGTCGGACGATGACCAGTAGATGGGGCCCACGGGTGCATGCTGGTCCTTGCCGTAACGGTGCAGTCCGCCCAGGTCGTAGCTGGCGGCGTAGGCGCCGCGGGTCCACTCCTCCGAGCCCCAGTCGGACTCGTAGTAGACCTCCGGCGCCAGGGCCTCGTCGCCAAGGTAGCCGGCGATCGATTCCAGGATGGCCTTCCGGCGTTCTTCGGCGCTGAGTTCGAAGACGGCGTCCGCCTTCTCATCCGACACGAAGCCCACCAGGGTGCCGCGCGGATCGCCGTGGTTGGTGTTGTCGTAGACCTCCTGGACCAGGGCGTCCGCCCCGAAGCAGGTGCCGGAGAGTCCCTTGTCCCGCCAGAAGGGCGTGCTGTAGACGGCGTGCACCTTGATCACCAGGCCCAGGGACTGGTGCTGGTGCATCTGGTGCTGGCGGCGCGGCAGCGGCGGGTTGAAGGAGACGCGGGAGTAGAGGTTCGGCGGTACGGCCATGATCACAAACCGGGCGTTGACCGTGGCCCGGTCGGATTCAACGGTGACCCGGTGGCCGCCGTCGGAATCCGGCTCCCAGTTGACGGTGCGCACCGGGGAGTTAAGGATTACGTCGTCACCCAGCTGCTGCGCCTGCAGCAGCGAGACCTGCTGCATTCCGCCCACCACGCGGCGGTCCAGGATGAAATCCTCGTCCGTCAGGTGGGTGAACGAACCTGCGGAGGCTGCCATCAGGACGGCCTGCAGGGCAGAGAAGGCGTGGGCCGGCTTGGTCAGCATGCCGCCGGCGATAAAGAGGCCAATGTTCTTGCATGCTTCCTCGTTGCCCGAGTTCTGCCGGAGCCAGTGATGGAAGGAAATGGTGTCCAGTTCACGCGCCTTGGGATGCGCCCAGGGCTCTGTGGGGCCGATTTCCGCCGCAAGGCCGTCCAGCAGAGCCACCAGGCGGTCCATTTCGACGGCGGTGTCCGGATCCACCGGGAACGTGTCACCCGTATAGCGCACGGGTGCGCCGTCCGCGCCGATGTAGATGGACTCCCCTTCGCGGTAGCGCGGGTACGTTTCCAGGTTCAGCTCCTGGAGCAGGTCCAGGAGTACGGTCTGGTCCGGGGAAACCCACTGGCCGCCGATTTCGAGCATGGCACCGTCCACCGTGTCGGTCCAGGTGCGGCCGCCCACGCGGTCACGGGCCTCGAGCACGGCGACCGTGAGGCCGGCCTTTTTCAGTTCGCGGGCGGCGGTGAGTCCGGACGGCCCGGCTCCGACGACCACGACGTCGCGGTTCAGGTTCAGCATGATGTCCTCTCTGGGCCCCTTAGTGACGGGGACCACTAAATGAATGCCATTCATTTATGAGAACTATAGCGGGTGCCTGCCGGGAGGGGAAGTGCCGGGTGGAATAATGCAGGGGACATCGACGAAAGGGCAGCAATGCCGGCAGTATCAGCCGCACAGGGACGCTCCACCAGCAACGGCGGAGCACAAAGGAGGCGGGCAGGCAGGCCGTCTGCGGCCGTGCTGGCCAAGTCCGGAATTACCGAAGCCGCACTGGAACTGATCAGCCGCAAGGGATATGACGGGCTGACCATGGCCGCCCTGGCAAAGGTGCTGGACGTCGCTCCCTCCGCCCTCTACAACCATGTGGCATCAAAGCAGGACGTCCTGCTGCTGGTGGAGGACCACCTGATGTCCCTGGTGGACGTTACGGGTTTCGGCGGCGGGAGCTGGGAGGACGCCGTCCGGACCTGGGCGTGGAGCTACCGGGATGTCTTCGCCGAGCACACACCGCTGATTCCCGTGATCGCCGTCCTGCCCGTGACGGACGCGCCGCAGACCCTTGCCATGTACGAAACCGTGAGCAAGGGGTTCCTCGACGCCGGCTTCCCCCAGGAGCGCATCATCCCCGCCATCGTGGCGCTGGAGTCCTTCATCTTCGGCTCCGCTTACGACGTCACCGCTCCGGAGGACATTTTCGATTCCGGCTCCATGGCCGGCTCCACCCCCAACTTCTCCGCCGCGGTGCGCAGTTCGGCAGCCGGCCGGGAGCGTGGCCGACCTGCCGACACCGCCTTCAGCCTGGGGCTTGATGCGCTGATCTCCGGGCTGGGGGCTCTGCGAACACAGGACGCCACATCCGGTTCATAGCGCTGGCAGCCGTGCCGCAAAAGCCCTGAATCAGGCTTCTCCGTCCACGGCCACCACGATCTTGCCCCGGGTATGGCCCTCCATGTTCAGGCGGAAAGCCTCCGCGGACTGAGCCAACGGAAGAACCTTGGCAACCTCTACCCTGATGTTGTTCCGGTCCACCAACCCGGCGAGCTCCTGCAGGTCTGCTCCCACCGGACTGACCCACATCCAGGTGCCGCCGTGCTCCTCCACTTCGCTGTCGGCGATGGATGCATGCCTGCCCCCTTCAGCCAGTACGGCCAGCGTCGCCTCAAGATTGCCTCCAGCGAAGTCGGCAACGACCTCCACGCCGGCGGGACGCAATGCACGAACACGCTCCACGAGTCCTTCCCCATAGGCAACCGGCTCGGCCCCCAAGGAGCGGAGGAATTCATGGTTCTTTTCGGAGGCCGTTGCAATGACCTTCGCACCCAGTGCCACCGCAATCTGGATGCCCAGCGACCCCACTCCACCGGCGCCACCGTGGATAAGGACAGTCTCACCGGACGCGAGGCCCAGGCGGTTCAGGACCTGGTAAGCAGTCAGTCCGGCCAGCGGAAGCCCCGCCGATTCGTTCCATCCCAGAGACTCGGGCTTGCGGGCCAGCAGCCGTTCCGGCAATGCGATGTACTCGGCAAAACTTCCGCCATGGACATAGTCTTTCCGGCCGTAGGCAATGACCTCGTCACCGGGCTGGAACGCCCGGGCGTCGATCCCCACCGACTCGACGACCCCCGCCACGTCCCATCCCGGGATCGCGGGAAACTGCAGGTCCATTGCCGCATCCAGGTAACCGGCCATGATCTTCCAGTCCACGGGGTTCACCGAGGCTGCCTTCACTTTGACCAGGACCATCCCCGGCCCCACCTTCGGCATCGGCCTCTCGGTCAATTCAAGGACGTCCGGGCTTCCGTATTCGCTGTAGGTAATTGCCTTCATGCCTGCGACAACGGCGCAGCGGTCCGCCACTATTCCTGCTCCGGCCCGGGAGTGTCGCACCACACCTCCGGCGGATGTACTTGTAATACAAGTCTGATACTTATATCCTAAGCAGGTGGGGCGAAGGAGCCCTATCCCGCCTCCAGGAGAACTTATGAGCACCGTTGATCTGATCCGGCACGTCAAACTGTCCACCGCCCGCCTTCCCCTCGCCGTTCCCATCAGCGACGCCAAGGTCTTCACCGGGCGGCAGAAGCCCATGACCGAGGTGGTCTTCCTGTTCGCGGAGATCACCACGGAGCTGGGCCACTCCGGCATCGGCTTCAGCTACTCCAAGCGCGCGGGCGGCCCGGCGCAGTACGCCCACGCCAAGGAAGTCGCCGAAGGCCTCATCGGCGAGGACCCCAACGACATCGCGAAGATCTACACCAAGCTCCTGTGGGCAGGTGCCTCGGTGGGCCGGTCCGGCGTCGCCACCCAGGCTCTCGCCGCCGTCGACATTGCTTTGTACGACCTCAAGGCCAAGCGCGCAGGCCTGCCGCTGGCGAAGTTCCTGGGCTCATACCGCGACTCCGTCCGGACGTACAACACCTCCGGCGGCTTCCTGAATGCCACCCTGGACGAAGTTAAGGCCCGGGCCACGCAGTCCGTCGAGGAAGGCATCGGTGGCATCAAAATCAAGGTTGGCCTTCCCGACAGCAAGGAAGACCTCCGCCGCGTGGCAGGGATCCGCGAACACATCGGCTGGGACGTGCCGCTCATGGTGGACGCAAACCAGCAATGGGACCGTGCCACCGCCTTGCGGATGGGCCGCCGCCTCGAGGAATTCGACCTGGTCTGGATCGAGGAGCCCCTGGACGCCTACGACTTCGAAGGCCATGCCCATCTGGCACAGGTCCTGGACACGCCCATTGCCACCGGCGAGATGCTGGCGTCCGTGGCCGAGCACAAGGGCTTGATCACCGCCAATGGCTGCGACATCATCCAGCCCGACGCCCCGCGCGTGGGCGGCATCACCCAGTTCCTGCGCCTCGCCGCCCTCGCAGACGAACGCGGGCTGGGCCTGGCACCGCACTTCGCCATGGAAATCCACCTCCACCTCGCGGCGGCCTACCCCCGTGAACCCTGGGTGGAGCACTTCGACTGGCTGGACCCGCTGTTCAATGAACGGCTGGAAACCAAAGACGGCCGCATGATCGTTCCGGACCGCCCGGGCCTTGGCATCACGCTCAGCGATCAGGCCCGTGCCTGGACCACCGAGCGCGTAGAGTTCGGCGCGTAATCTTGAGCCATGAGCCGGAACCTCACCGCGGACCTTGCCGCTGACCTTCGCAACCGCATCGTCGACGGCGTGATCCAGCCGGGCGAGAAGCTGCCCAGCGAGAACACGCTCATCAACGACTTTGGCGTCAGCCGCACGGTCGTCCGTGCCGCCCTCACCCGGCTCCAGGCCGAAGGGCTTGTCGAAACCGAGCGGGGGCGGGGAAGCTTCGCCCTCACTCCCCCCACCGACGTGCCCCCGGCAGTGCCGGGTGGCCGCCCGGTGGCCACCACGGAGGACCGGCTGCACCTGCTGGCATTCCGGATGGGAGTGGAGGCCGAAGCCGCCGCACTGGCGGCGCGGAACCGCACGGACCGCCAGTTGCGGGCCGTCAGCGCCGCACTGGAATCCTTCACCGAAAGCGCAGGCCACCCTGCCCACGCCATGAAGTCGGATTTCGAGTTCCACCGCGCTGTGGCGGCGGCATCCGGCAACCCCTATTACTCAGATTGCCTGGCGGCGCTGGGGCAAACCATGATCGCCATGCCGCGAACCCGCCTGATGACCGGCGTCGAACACTACGCCCGGGACCATTTCGACCAGGTGGTGCTGGAGCACCGGTCCATCCGGGACGCCATCGCAGATGGTGACGAGGCTGCGGCCGCGGCAGCCATGCGCTGCCACCTGGCAAACTCACGACGCCGGTTCAAGGCGTCGGCGCGCCCGTCCAGTCAGGAGGACGCAGCCAGGACCGCCGGGTCCTAAGCCTGTTCGCGGATCCAGGCCCTCGAGGGCCGGATCTGCGAACAAGCCCCTGACGTTTCCAGACCCAGGCCGGTGTTAAATAGCTAAGGGCCCCAATCGTGTGATTGGGGCCCTTAGCATTTTGCGTGCGCGAGGGGGGATTTGAACCCCCACGCCCTTTCGGACACTGGCACCTGAAGCCAGCGCGTCTGCCGTTCCGCCACTCGCGCGCAACTTCTTCCACTCAGCCGGTCCGGTTTCCCGTTTCCGCGCCTCGTAAAAGCAGCGAGATCAAGCATAACGGACAGATGCCGCAAATTACCAATTGGCCGCCGGCACCCTTTCCCCATGCCCTTAAAGGCGGCATAACAGAGGGGCCTCACCGGCCGGAGACGGAGGGCCGGAGCCGCCGCCGGTTTGCGCGGGTTGGGACCGGACCAGTCACAGATCTGAACTTTTGCCGGCGCCCGGCCGTTGTGGATTAAGGTCATTCGCAGGGGTGCCCAGTAGTATCGGATGTAGGAGTGGCCGCTGCCGGCGGGCATGCCGCGCAGTGCCGGACCGCCCTGCAGGTGCTGGTCAGCAACAACTACTGCCCCGGAACCGGGGGGAAAGGAGAAGAACCATGGGTCTGCTGGACAAGGTTGAACGTGGCATTGAAAAGGCCGTCCGCGGTGTCTTCTCCACCGGTTCCAAGGCCCAGGTCGAACCTGTGGAGATCGCCAGCAGGCTCCGCCGCGAGGTGGACCATAAAGCGATCACCATTGCGGCCGGACGTACGCTGGTGCCCAACGTCTTCGACGTCCAGCTCAGCGATGAGGACTTCGGACGCGCACAGGAGTGGGGCACGCCGCTGGCCGAAGAACTCTGCGACGTGGTCATCAACCACGTCCGGAGCCAGGGCTACACCCTCCAGGGGCCCGTCCGGATCTCCTTCCGCCGCGAAACGGCACTCCGCCCCGGTGATTTCGAAATTGCCTCCTCCACCGAAAAGTCCCAAGGCTCCGGCGGCGCCACGCCGCCCCGGCCGAACGTGCCGGCAGCTCCCAGCCGGCCGCCCGTGAGGCTGCAGCCTGTGCTGGACATCGAGGGCCAGCGTTATTCGCTGAACGCCCCGTCCATCGTCCTGGGCAGGTCGTCCGAGGCAGACATCCACATTGATGACACAGGCGTATCGCGGCGCCACCTGGAAATCCGAACGGCCAACGGCGCCACCAGCGCCGTGGACCTGGGATCCACCAACGGCAGCTACGTCAACGGGCAGAAGGTCTCCGGAAGCATCGAACTCACAGACGGCTCCACCATCACGATGGGACGGACAAAGATCATCTTCCGCCTGCTTCCTGCCAACCCGGGTGGCCACGCATGAGCGACCTGACCATCACCGCGCTGCGGTTCGGCTTCCTGCTGCTCCTCTGGGTACTCATCTTCAGCATCGTCTCCGCCATGCGCCGGGACCTCATGTTGGGCCGGAAGGCCGCATCCGGCGTGCCCACCGCCCGCCAGGTCCGCCGGAACCCGGAACTTGCCGAGACCCCGCAGCCCGTAAAGCAGCAGGCCCGGCAACTGGTGGTGGTCGAAGGCCCGCTCAAGGGCAGGACCCTGCCCCTGGCGGCCAGCCCCATCCTGCTGGGCCGCGCCCAGGAAGCCACCCTGGTGCTGGAAGACGACTACGCTTCCGGCCGCCACGCCCGGCTCTTCCCGCAGGGCAGCCGTTGGTTCATCGAAGACCTTGGCTCCACCAACGGAACCTACCTGGGAGACCAGCAACTGACCCGTGCCCTGCCCGTGGAGCCAGGGGTCCCCGTGAGAATCGGCAAGACGGTCATTGAATTGAGGCCGTGACCGTGGCCGAGGCTGAAAACCCCGCAACCGGCTCCAGCCCGGCGCAGCGGCCCCTCATCATGCGCTTCGCGGCGCGGTCCGACGTCGGCCGGATCCGTTCGAAGAATGACGATTCCGCCTACGCGGGCCGCCACCTCGCCGTCGTCGCCGACGGCATGGGCGGCCACGCGGGCGGTGACGTTGCCTCAGCCGCGACCGTCCTGGACATGATCCACCTGGACAGCCCCGACCACGGCGATGAAGCCGGGACGATCCTGGCCGACGAAATCCAGACCGCCAACTCACTGCTCTCCGAACTGGTGCACATCAACCCCAAGCTGGCCGGCATGGGCACCACCGTGACGGCCCTCCTGCTGGCAGACGGCAAACTGCACTTCGCGCACATCGGCGACTCCCGGGCCTACCGGCTCCGCGACGGCGAATTCAAACAGGTCAGCGTGGACCACACCTTCGTACAGCGGCTCATCGACGAAGGCCGGCTCAGGCCTGAGGAAGCGGAAACGCACCCGCACAAGAATGTCCTCATGCGGGTCCTGGGCGACGTCGATGCCAGCCCCGAACTCGATCTGGACACCCTGGACGCCCGTCCCGGCGACCGGTGGCTGCTGTGCTCCGACGGGCTGAACTACGTCGCCGCGCACGCCGTGGAGCGGACGGTCCGGGAAACCCACAACCTGCACGAATGCGCTGACACCCTCGTTGAACTGACTCTTGAGGCCGGTTCGCCGGATAACGTCACCGTGGTCATGGTGGACATCGTGGAGGAAACGCCCGACGACGTCAGCACGGCCGCCGTCGAAATCGTTCCGCCGGTGCAGGGCGGCAAGTCCGCTGCCGCGGCAGCTGGCGGGCAAGGCGCCACCGCCGCGTCCCCTGTTCCGGCCGGCGGGACGGAACCGGCCAAGTCCGGTTCAGCCACTGACGATGCCGGGCAGGAACGGGCGCCCGAAAAGAAGACGGCCGTCGGCGGCACCAGGGATCCGGAGGCCGGCTCCTCCGAGGCCGGCAGTACAGACCCCCACCTGGGCGAACATCTTTCCGCTGAAGTCCTCCGCGAAGAACTTGCCTCCCGCCCGCATGAACTGGTGGGTGCTGCCGCTGCCGCCGCCGAATCGGGCTCCATCCCCACCGTGGCCGGACGTACCGTGGCACGACGGGCAGCCACGCTCCTCACCCATAAGGCAGAACCGGCCGTCGATCCCGAGGACACTTTGCCGACGCTGCGTCCGCGCCGCTGGGTGGCCTGGTCCGTTGCAGCCGCCGTGCTGGTTGTCGTTGCCGTCGGCCTGTGGCTGGGGTACGCCTGGACCCAGACCCGCTACTACGTCGGCGAGTTCGATTCCCGGGTGGCCATCTACAACGGGGTCTCCCAACGGTTGGGACCCATCCAGCTGTCCTCCCTTGAGGCTGTGACGGATATCCGCATGGACTCGCTCCCGCCGTTCTCGCAGCAACGGGTCCGCCAGACCGTCCCCGCCAATGACCTCTATGACGCGCAGCGGATCGTCAAGAACCTGGAGCTCACGGGAACAACCTCCCCCGAGGAGGAGTGCCCCAGGCCATCTGCCTCCGCCACTGCGCCTGCCCCGTCGGCAAGCACAGGCACGTCGGCAAGTGCAGCGCCGCCCGCCAGCGCAGCCGCTCCGCCGCCCGCACCGGATGCCGCCGCGCCCGCACCCTCCGCGGCTTCTCCGTCCCCCACTCCGACTATCACCTGCGAGGCGGCCAAATGAGCCAGGTAAGCACTTTGCCCAAGCCCCGCCGCAACGTTGAACTTGCCCTCCTGCTCCTGGCCCTCGCCGTTGGCATCGGCGCCAACATGATGGTGGGCGTGGACCAGGAGAAGGCCTTCGATTCCGACTTCTGGTTCCAGTCCAGCCTGCTGGCAGCGGCAGCCCTGGCCTTCCACGGTGTCCTGCGCTTCCGCGCAAAGTATGCCGATCCGGTAATACTTCCGATTGTCGTCGCCCTTAACGGCTTGGGTCTTGCGATGATCCACCGCCTGGATGCTCCGGGCGAGGACACGGGAAACAACCAGCTCCGGTGGACCCTCATCGCCATGGCGGTGGCCATCGCCGTCGTGTTCTTCCTGAAGGACCACCGCATCCTGCGCCGGTTCACCTTCATTTCCCTGGCTGCGTCCGCCCTGCTGCTGATCCTGCCCCTGGTCCCGGGAGTCAGCGCCGGCGAAATCCTCGGCGCACGGGTGTGGATCAGGGTTGGCCCCATGACGTTCCAGCCGGGCGAAGTAGCCAAGATTACGCTCGCCATATTCTTCGCCGGGTATCTTTCCTCCAACCGTGACCTCATCTTGCTGGCAGGCCGCAAGATCGGCCCCCTGCAGTTTCCCCGGTTCAAGGACATGGGCCCCATGATCACCGCGTGGCTGGTCAGCATCGGTGTCCTGATCTTCCAGCGGGACCTTGGTTCCTCCCTGCTCTTCTTCGGGCTGTTCATCGTCATGATCTACGTGGCAACCAGCCGCATCAGCTGGGTGGTGATTGGACTGGCGCTGATCCTCGGCGGCGGTTTCGTGGCCGCCCAGGTGTTCTCCCACGTCCAGCAGCGCGTCTACGGCTGGCTCAACGCCTTCTCCCCCGATGTCTACGAGAACGGCAGCCGGCAGGTCATCGAGGGCCTGTTCGGCATGGCCAACGGCGGCCTGGTGGGCACCGGCCTTGGCCAGGGCCGCCCGGACCTGGTCCCGTTCGCCAACAGCGACATGATCATCGCCTCCCTGGGCGAGGAACTGGGCCTCATCGGCCTGTTCGCCGTCGTCCTGCTGTACCTGCTGCTGATCACCCGCGGATTCCGCGCCGCCCTGGGCACGCGGGACGCGTTCGGAAAGCTGCTCGCCTGCGGCCTTTCCTTCGCGGTGGCGCTTCAGTGCTTCGTGGTCATCGGCGGGGTCACCCGGCTCATTCCACTGACCGGGCTTACCACGCCGTTCCTGGCGGCCGGCGGTTCGTCCCTTCTGGCCAACTGGATCATTGTGGGACTGCTCCTGATGATCTCGCATGCGGCCCGCGGGCCGGTGGACACTACACCGTTGCCGCCGGCCGGGACGGCAGCGGCAACAGGCATTGACACTCCAACCGAGGCGGTGAAGCAGGCATGAACCAGGCAATCCGGCATTCATGGGTAGCCGCAGTGGCCATGTTTGCACTGCTGTTCGGGGCCATCAGCTACGTGCAGGTGGTAGGCGCCGACGACCTCAAGACCAACCCCCTGAACCAGCGTGCCATCCTGCAGAACTACTGCAACGACCGCGGCGCCATCATCGTTGGGGGCACCCCCGTTGCCGAGTCGGTGGAAACCGGTTCGGAGACCTGCAAGTTCCAGCGCACCTACCCGCAGCCGGAACTGTATGCGGGAATCACCGGCTACTTCTCGAAGAACTATGGCGCCACCGGCCTGGAACAGGCCATGGGCGCCGAACTGGCGGGGAACTCGGACCAGCTCTTCCTTGACCGGGTGGGCCAGCTCTTCCTGGGCAACCAGCCCAAGGGCGCGTCCGTGGAACTCACCATCGACCCCCAGATCCAGAAGCTTGCCTACAGCCTGATCCCGGACGGACAGCGCGGCTCGATTGTGGTGACCAACCCCAAGACCGGCGCCATCCTGGCCATGGTGTCCAAGCCGTCCTACAACCCCAACGTGGTGGCCACCCAGGACGCTGCCGCGGAGCGCGCCGGCATGAACGAGCTGGTCAAGGTTCCGGGCATCAACCTGAACCAGAACGTCAGCGGCCCCACCGGCGAGCTGCTCGCACCGGGATCGGTCTTCAAGCTCGTGGACACCGCGGCGGCGCTTGCCTCCGGCAAGTACAACAAGGAGAGTGTCCTCCCCAACCCGGCGGAGATGCCCTTTGACGGCATCCAGTACAAACTGCCCAACTACGCGGGCGGCAACTGCTACACCAGGGACACCGCCAGCTTCGCCTTCGCGCTGCAGCAGTCCTGCAATACCCCCTTCGCCAGCATTGCCCTGGATCTTGGCCGCGACGCCATCGCCGACCAGGCCAAGAAGTTCGGCTTCGGCGAGGACGTCGGCGGCCAGCTGAAGCTGGGCCACGCGCTGGGCAATGGTTTCCCCGGAAACCTGGACGCACCCGGCCTTGCCCAGTCGGCAATCGGACAGAAGGATGTCCGCGCCACGCCGCTGCAGATCAACATGATGACCTCCGCCATCGCCAACGGCGGCAAGCAGATGCAGCCTAACCTCATCAAGACCCTGCGCTCTCCGGACCTTCGTGTCATCGACGAACCGCAGCCGCAGCAACTGCGCACCTCCACCACCCCGCAGATCGCCAGCCAGATCACCGAGTGGATGGCAAGCGCAGTCAGCGAGGGCATTGCCAAGGGCGCAGCGGTCCCCGGCGTCCAGGTGGCCGGCAAGACAGGAACCGCAGAGCTCGGGAACGGAACCAATAACTCCTGGTTCACCGGCTTCGCGCCCGCAAACAATCCGCAGGTGAGTGTCACGATCGTCATGGAGGGCGTGAACATCACCACCGGCGCACAGCTGACCAGTCCTAACGCGAAGAAGATTTTTGAGGCGGTGTTGAATAAGTGAGGCCTACAACCGGAATCACCCTCGGCGGCAGATTCCAGCTGACCACGCGGATTGCGATCGGCGGCATGGGGGAAGTCTGGAAAGCCAAAGACCTCGTCCTGGGCCGCATCGTCGCCATCAAGGTGCTGAAGGAGGAGTACACGGGGGACCCCGGATTCCTCCAGCGCTTCCGTGCGGAGGCCCGCCACACTGCCCTGCTGAACCATGTGGGGATCGCCAACGTCTTTGACTACGGCGAAGAAGAAGGCTCGGCCTACCTGGTCATGGAACTGGTCCCGGGCCAGCCCCTGAGCAGCATCATCGAGCACGAACAAGTGCTGTCGCCGGACCGCACGCTGTCCATCATTGCGCAGACCGCCCGCGCCCTGGCCGTCGCCCACGCCCAGGGCCTGGTCCACCGCGACGTCAAGCCCGGCAACCTCCTGATCACCCCGGACGGACGGGTCAAAGTCACGGACTTCGGCATCGCCCGACTCGCCGACCAGGTGCCCCTCACGCAGACCGGCCAGGTCATGGGAACGGCGCAGTACCTGGCACCCGAGCAGGCGACCGGCCAGACCGCCACGGGATCCTCGGACATCTACTCGCTCGGCGTTATCGGCTACGAGTGCCTCAGCGGGCACCGTCCTTTCTCCGGCGAATCGCAGATCGCCATTGCCCTGGCCCAGGTGAACGACGCTCCGCCGCCTCTTTCGGAGACCTTGCCGGCCCCGGTCCGGGCCCTCCTGATGTCAATGCTGGCCAAGGACCCCAAGGACCGTCCCGCCAACGCCATCAGGCTGGCCGAGGCTGCGGAGGCCATCCGCAACGGCGACATCAGCGCAGCACGCGCCGCCGTTCCCGGCATGCTTCTTTTCGACGCCGACACAGGGCCCATCACGGCCCCCGTTGACACTGCCACTGCCCCCACCGGAGTCATTGGCGCCCAGCATGACTCCACTCCGGCTGCCACATCAGCCCTTCCAGTGCTGGGTGCCGGCGCGGCGGGCGCCGCGGCCGGGCTGGCTGCGGGCGCCGCGGGCGCTTCCGCCGACGGGGATGTTCCCAAGGGGCCACTGGCCCGGGCCGATGCGCTGGCTGCCGAGCGGAACTGGGACCAGGAGGAGGAAACGTACGACGACGGTCCCTCCGATGAGCCCCGGCGCAAGGGACGCAGTCCATGGACCTGGCCCCTGGTCGCCCTGATCCTGCTGCTCCTGTTTGCGCTGGTGGGTTTCCTGCTGAACCAAATGGGACTCTTCTCGCCCTCCGGCAACCCGACATCCGGCATCACCACCAGCAGCGCGCCGCCGTCGTCGGCAACGCCCACGCGGACCACTGCGTCAGCCACGCCGACGCAGACGCGCAGCACACCGACGCCGACGCCTACTTCCGAGCCCACCCAGGACACTGTCAACGTGATCCCGGCCGCCTACCTCGGCAAGGACTACCGCCAGGTCCGGACGTCCCTTGCCAACCTGGGACTCCAGGTGACGGTCCTGCCGCAGGAGAGCCGGACGGCCGCCCCCGGCACCGTCCTGGAGCTCAATCCGACCGGCGTGGTGCCCAAGGGTTCGCTGATTACCGTCATCTACGCGACCGCTCCATCACCCGCGCCCACGACGGCGGCACCCACGCCTGCTCCCACCACGTCCTCACCCGTGGCGGGCCCCACGCCCCTCTCGCCCCTGCCAACCTGTGCGGCCGGCCAGACGCCCGGAACGCCTGCGACCTGCACGCCGTAAACGTCGGGACCACCAGTGAATGAGTCACCACGCACACCGTTGCACCGGGAGGACAGCCTGCCGGTGGACAACCGGCGTGTCCTGAGCGGCCGCTACGAACTGGGCAGCCTCATTGGCCGGGGCGGCATGGCGGATGTCTACCGGGGAACCGACACCCGCCTGGGCAGGACTGTTGCCATCAAACTGCTCAGGCCGGATATGGCCCGCGACCCGCAGTTCCAGGCACGGTTCAAGCGTGAGGCACAGGCGGTGGCGGCCCTGAACCACCCCTCGATCGTGGCCATCTTCGATACCGGTGAACACCTGGTCCACGACGGCACCGGCGAGGACGTCCGCGTGCCCTATATCGTGATGGAGTACGTCGAGGGAAAGACCCTGCGCGATCTGATCCGCGCCCATGAGGTCAGCATCGACCAGGCCATCGAGTACTGCCTGGGGGTCCTGGGCGCCCTGGAATACAGCCACAAGGCCGGAATCGTGCACCGGGACATCAAGCCCGCCAATGTGATGTATTGCCCGGGCAGCAATTCCGTCAAGGTGATGGACTTCGGCATTGCCCGCGCGATTGCCGATTCCTCCGCCACTATGACCCAGACCCAGGCAGTGGTGGGAACAGCGCAGTACCTGTCACCGGAACAGGCCCGGGGCGAAACCGTCGACGCCCGCAGTGACCTTTATTCCGCCGCATGCCTGCTCTACGAAATGCTGACCTCGCGCCCTCCGTTCGTCGGGGACAGCCCGGTGTCCGTGGCTTACCAGCACGTGCGGGAAATTCCGGAGCCCGCCAGCAGCCTGAATCCGGATGTGTCACCGGCCCTGGACACCGTACTGGCCAAGGCCCTGCAAAAGAACCGGGCCGACAGGTTCCAGGATGCCGCAGCCTTCCGGCGCGCCCTGAGGGCGGCAAAGGCCGGGGTCCCTGTCCCTGCCGTGCCTGTGTCCGAGGCGCCCACCGATCCCAACGACCACGTTCCCGAAGCGTCCCCGCCAACGGAGGCGTTCGCCGCATCGGGGACCAACTTCCTTGATGACGCGCCCACCGGCCGCCTGGCAGCCACCTCCCTCCATGACGACGGAGCAGCAGGTCCGCTGGAACTTGCGGATGAGCAGGAGATGGACGGGTACAGGCCGGGCGGATACAGGGCAGACGATTACGGGTCGGCTGCGCCGCTCCCGCTTGGCTTCCCTCCGGAACGTGAGCGGACCACCGGGCAAAAGTCCCGCCGTCGTGCGTGGATCGCCACCCTGGTGATCTTCACCCTGCTGGTACTGGCAGGCGGTGGCCTGTGGCTCTACCAAACGGTCAACCGCCCAGCCCCCGCTGCACCCAAAGTGTCAATCCCCTCGGTGGCGTCGATGACGGAGACCGCGGCGCTTCAGGCACTGTACAACGCCGGCCTGCGCCCCAGGATCGCGCGGGCGGTGAATGACACAGTGCCCAAGGGAACCGCCATTGGGACTGATCCCGCGGCGGGCGGGTCACTGGAGCCGGGGGCGGAGGTCATCCTCAACATCTCCGAGGGCCCCAGTTCGGTTAAGGTCCCGGACAGCATCCCGGGCAAGACCGAGGCAGCCGCCCGGGATATCCTGCGGCAGGTGGGACTGGTGGGCGCGCCGTCAACCAGCACGGCCAACAGCGCCACCGTTCCGGCAGGAATAGTGATCACCTCCAATCCGGCGCCCGGGCAAAGCGTTGGCGTCGGCACCAGCGTGGAACTCATCGTTTCCACGGGCAAGGTGGTTGTCCCCGAACTGCGCGGCCTGGCCCGTGATGAGGCCGAGGCGGCCCTGAAGGGGCTTGGCCTGGTGCCGTCGGTGATGGAGGCGGAGAATTCCCAGGTAGAGCCGGGCAAGGTGACGGACCAGAGCGACCCCGCCAACGCCGCCGTCGACCAGGGAAAGACCATCGGCATCGTTGTGGCCAAGGCTCCGCCCCCACCGGCTCCGACCGAAACGGCGACGCCGACGCCCACTCCCACTCCCACGCCGAAGCCCACCAGGAAGGGCTGACGTCCTCCCTGGACCTGTTTTCGGTTGGTGGAGGGCGCCGGCCTAGTGCTGGATGAGGGGGCTCAGTTTCGCCGCCCGCGCGGCTGCGCCTTTCATGCCCAGGGACTCCAGCCAGTTGCCGAGCATCTGGTAGCCGCCTTCGGTAAGGACCGATTCGGGATGGAACTGCACACCGCAGAGCGGCGCGGTCCGGTGCTGCAGCCCCATGACCACGCCGGATGCGGTCTGCGCGGTGACTTCCAGGACGTCAGGAATGGACTCCCGGACCGCGGCCAGGGAATGGTAGCGGGTGGCCGTGATGGGGGAGGGGAGCCCTGCGAAAACGCTGGTGCCGATGTGCTCCACCTGGGACGTCTTGCCGTGCATGAGTTCCGGGGCGTGCGTCACCTTGCCGCCGAAGGCCTCGGCCAGTGCCTGGTGGCCCAGGCATACGCCGAACATGGGGACGCTGTTTTCGCCACACCACTTGATCAGCTCGATGCAGATGCCCGCTTCAGCAGGATTACCCGGACCCGGGGAGATGAGGACGCCGTCGCGGGTGCTGGCAAGCTCAATCGCCTCCGCCAGCGTCACGTCGTCATTCCGGACAACTGTGGTCTCGGCGCCCAGCTCCTGGAGGTAGCCCACCAGGGTGTAGACAAAGCTGTCGTAGTTATCCACTACAAGGATCTTGGTTGTGGTCATGGCTGGTCTGTGGAACCAATCGTCGAGTCGGTGAATTGGGTGAAATGGGACATCCAGGGAAACAGGAACTGGACCATCAATACCAGGGCAATGAAGATCAGAACCAGCGAGATGAAGATCCGGACCCAGAGCGGTCCGGGCAGGTGGCGGAAAATCCAGGCGTACACAGTCAGTTCCTTCCGGTGGCTGCCGCAACCTGCGCCGCGATTTCGGCCGGCGGGCCCGCTGCAGCCGGACGCCAGCTGTCCAGGAGGGCGTAGGCGATGATGCGTTCTTCCGCCCCGAAGCGGGGGTTGCAGCTGGTCATGGTGAGGTAGCTTTCGGTGGGCGTGGCGCCGGGCTGGGTGGGTACCGGTTCCAGGACGTCCGTGCGCGAAGGCATCACAATCTGGTTGTTCCGGAAGACGTAGACGTAATAACCGTCCTTGGTCTGGACGTAGATCTTGTCGCCGGGCACCAGGGTGTGAATGTTATCCAGCACTGCACCGTGCGTCTGGCGGTGCCCAGCCACCGCAAAGTTGCCTACCGCACCGGGCATGGCCGTGTTGCCGTAGTGCCCAAGGCCCAGGGTGTCCAGGACATCCTGGCTGGTCCCCTCGACAATGGGGCGGGTGTAGCCGGGGCCGAACCGGGGGATGTACATGATGCCGATCGTTCCCGCGTGGCCGGGGGCGGTACCCACCACGGGCTTGCCAAAATCCTCACCGGCGGCGGGTGCCGCGGCGGGCGCAGTTGGTGCGGGAGCGGGGGCGGCAGTGCCCAGGTCCTGGGCGAATTCCTTGATGACCTGGCTCTGCCTGGCATCGGACTCGACGTTGGTCCACCACAGCTGCCATGCCACAAAGAGAAGGAGGATGACGCCGGCGGTTATCAACAGCTCGCCCAGAAGCTGGATGGTGCCGCGCAGCAGGGCACGACGGGGGGCGGGCGCAGTGGCGGGCCCCGCCTTCTCCTGCAATACCACGCGTTCTCCTCCGGGCGTTTACCCTGGGCACCGGCTGCCCATCAACTGCGGCTAGAATTGGCTGCTAGTAAGAATCCAGATTTGACCAAGATCGCGCAGACCGCTGGAAATTTCCTTCTTGCAGGATACCAAGCCCGGGGCGCCGGTCTTGCCCAGCCCGCCAAGGAGAGCCAGTGCCCGAGTCAAAGCCTCGCAAGAAGACCGCCAGCACCGCCCAGCCGGCTTCCCCCCAGGCTTACAAGCCCAATCCCGTCTGGTTCAAGCCGGTCATGTTTGGACTCATGATTATTGGCCTCTTCTGGATCATCACGTTCTACATCAGCGAGGGACGCTTCCCTGTGCAGGCCTGGCAGTCGTGGAACATCGTTGCCGGCTTTGGCATTGCCATCGTCGGCTTCCTGATGACTACCCGCTGGCGCTCCTGAGCGGCGTCCCGCGACTGTTCCGGGGAGGACTGCCGTGGCTCCCGAATCCGCCGGCGTAGTTATCGGCGAGGATGGCCTCGCGCGGCCGGCGTGGGCCGCGACGGACCCGCTCATGCGGAACTACTACGACCAGGAATGGGGCATGCCCGTCACCGACGAGCAGGGCCTGTATGAACGCATCTGCCTGGAGGGCTTCCAGGCCGGGCTTTCATGGGCCACCATCCTGCGCAAACGCCCCGCGTTCCGCGCCGCCTTTGCCGGCTTCGATCCGGAGGCTGTGGCCCTGTTCAGCAACGCGGACGTGGAGCGGCTGTTGCAGGATCAGGGCATCATCAGAAACAGGCTGAAGATCCTTGCCACGGTTAAGAACGCACAGGCCACCCTGGAGCTTCGGAACGACGGCGGCCTGGTGGACTTTGTCTGGGGCTTCCGGCCGGACAGCACCCCGGAGCCCCGGGTTGCCGCGGAGATTCCCACCCAGTCTGCAGAGTCCATTGCCTTGTCCAAGGCACTTAGGAAGCGCGGCTTTTCCTTCGTGGGACCCACCACCATGTTCGCCCTGATGGAGGCGGTGGGAATCGTGGACACCCACCTCCTGGCGAGCCATCGGCGGGGATCTTCCGGCGTCTGGCAGGTGTGAGGCCGGTCGGGGCAGAACCGGTCCGCGGCACACCGTTATCCCCAACTGTTGGGAAAGTTATCCACAGTGTGGAAAAGCCTCCCTGGCAGCTCCAGATGTGGCAGCCGGCCCCCGGGGCCGTGCTGATAAGGCTAAGTCTGCCGGGCAGATGCGGTTATTAACAGTGTGGAATACCTGTGGATAATCCCTACGTGCCCGGTGGATACCCGCGGGGTCCGGGGGTCCGGGGGTCCGGGGGTCCGGGAGGCTACAGGCGGTCCCGCTTGACGGGATGGTGGCTGGTAATGGAAACCCGGTTGAACGCGTTCATCGTCACCGCAACCCAGCTCACGGCCGAAAATTCCTCTGCCGTGAGGCATTCGCGGGCGGCCGCCTCCGCATGCTCCTGCGTCCGCTGGTCCGGGAGTTCAGTGATGCTCTCCACCAACGCCAGGGCCGCCCGCTCCTTGCCGGTGAACAAGGCCGTGTCACGCCACGCGGGCAATACTGCCAGCCGCTGCGGGGTTTCCCCTGCCTCGCCCGCCTTCCGCACGTGTAGGTCCAGGCAGTAGGCGCATCCGTTGATCTGGGAGATCCGGACGTTGAGGAGTTCCAGCAGGCCGCGCCCGATTCCAGCCTCCTCTGCTGCTTCCTGCACCCTGAGGCCCAGGCCGCTGATTGACTTCCAGAGAGCGGGGTGCTGTTTGTCCAGGTATAGATGCTCGGTGACGCTCACGGGGGTCCTTGTCGATAGAACGGCTTGGCAGGCAACCATCATAGGCAGGACGCGGAGGGCCCGCCGGGGATGTTATCCACTTACCAACAGCGCAATACCCACAAGTTATCCACAACTGTGGGTAAGCCCGTGGAAATCCTCCCGCCGCCGGGCGCTGCGCCTACTCCCGCGGGTTTTCCAACGCGGAAACTACACCTCTGTCAGTTATTAACACTGTGTATAAGGGTGTCGATAACGCCCCTCCGGGGTGGTGCACTGGGCCAACATGACGCTGCCGGTGCGTAGTTGTCCACAAAATCCCGTGGAATCCCCTGCTTATCCACTTACACACAGCAATATCCCCACAGGTTATCCACAGATGTGGAGAAAGTGGCGCAGCCTTCCAGCCCATCCCCGGACGCAGGCCATAAACGGGAGGACGCGCATATGAACTACAGCTGTGTAAGTTACCAACATTGTGGATAAGCCCTGTGGAAAACAACTCTGCCCCCGACACCATTGGTGGCGGGGGCAGAGTGCCGTTGCGGTTTGGGCGGGATCCTAGAGAGTTACCCGCACCCAGCTCACAGCGATGAGCAGGGCCAGCACGGCCGCCAGCCCCAAGGCCTGGATGACACCCTGGCGGCGTCCGCGCGGAGTGTAGGCGAGGACGGCCGCACACAGTCCGCCCGTAATGAGGCCGCCCAGGTGGGCCTGCCAGGCGATGTGGGGGATCAGGAAGCCAATGACGCCGTTGATGGCAATCAGGACCCACAGCTGGCGGGTGTCGCCGCCGCGCTGCCGTTGAACCAACAGCATGGCGCCGAAAAGGCCGAAGATGGCTCCGGAAGCACCTACCAGCCCCACGAGCCCTTGGCCGGGCACCAACACGGGATTGAGCAGCAGGTAGCCGACTGAACCACCAACCGCTGAAATCAGGTACAGCGCCAGGAACCGGACGCGGCCCAGAACGGGTTCGAGGGCCTGGCCGAAAATCCAGAGCGTATACATGTTAAGGAGGATGTGCAGCAGCGAATCCGGGGAATGGAGGAAGGCTGATGTCAGCATCCGCCAAGGCTCGAAAGCACCGTACTGCGGGGCAACAAAAATGTTGTTATAGGCGAACTGCTTGTATACGAAGTCGCCCGGGATGAGCATCTGCAGTGCGTAAACAACAACGCAGGCCGCGATGATGCCGAACGTCGCCAATGGCTTGCCGGTGGCAACGGCGCCGCCATAGACGGTCCGCACTTCCGGCGTCGAACGTCCTGTTTCGTTGACGCAGTCAACGCATTGGAATCCGACGGCGGCCGCCCGCTGGCAGTCAGGGCATGCCGGGCGCCCGCAGCGCTGGCAGCGCACGTAGGACGGCCGGTCCGGGTGCCGGGGACAGACCGGGACCTGGGCGGACGGCTCGGCCGACGGAATTCCGTAACTCATGCTGGGGTGTTACAGCTGCTCGATGTCGATGCTGTTGATGGTGACGTCTTCAACCGGGCGGTCGCCCATGCCGGTGCGGACACCCTCAATGGCGTCGACGACCTTCCTGGATTCCTCGTCAGCCACTTCACCGAAGATGGTGTGCTTGCCCTGGAGCCAGTCGGTGGGAATGGTGGTGATGAAGAACTGTGAACCGTTGGTGCCCTTGCCCATCTGGATTCCCGCGTTGGCCATGGCGAGCTTGTAGGGCTGGTTGAAGCTCAGCTCCGGGTGGATTTCGTCGTCGAAGCGGTAGCCGGGGCCACCGGTTCCACGGCCCAGGGGGTCGCCCGCCTGGATCATGAAGTCCTTGATGATGCGGTGGAAGATGGTTCCGTTGTAGAGCGGGGTGCCGGTCTTGTCCTCGCCGGTTTCCGGGTGGGTCCATGCCTGTTCACCCGTGGCAAGGCCAACGAAGTTCTTGACAGTCTTGGGCGCGTGGTTGCCGAAGAGGTTAACCACGATGTCGCCGAGGCTGGTGTGGATGGTTGCTTTTGCAGTTGCGATGGCAGTCATAGGCCCCATTCTCCCATGTCGGTTATTTGCGGCCACGGCTGCGGGGGCAGTTCCGCGCTGGGTGAAATCCCCCTAAAATCCGCAGAGTGAATAGCCCGGGGTGATCTGGGCACGTAGGCTAGCGACAGAACCGTCACATTAATCGGGAGGTAGTTGTGAAGAAATCGGATCGTATTACCCGTGACCTTGAGCAGTCGGTCACCAGTGCGGTGGAAAATGCCAAGGATTGGGCGGCGCCGCGGGTGGAAGCTGCAGTGGACTGGGCTGTTCCCCGTCTGCAGCACGGCCTGGATACCGCTTCTCCCAAGATCCAGGAAGGCCTGAAGACGGCCGCGCACTCCCTGGCCGACGGTGTTGCCACCGTGACTCCCCGGATCCAGGACGGTCTGGCCCAGCTGGCCCCCAAGATCAATGACGTCGTCGAAGGCGCATCACCCAGGCTGCACGAGGCTTTGGACAAAGCCACGCCCGTTGTCCTGAATGCGCGCGACCGGGTGGTGGTGGAATACCTGCCCAAGCTTTCGGACCAGATCGGCGTGGCATCCGGTGCAGTCCACCGCACCCTGGAAAACACTCCGGCACGGGTGGATGCCGTCGCACAGAAGCTGGGCGATGTGGGAATCATCCACGCCCTCCAGGAACAGGCCCAGGCAACCGGTGCACAGCTGAAGGCAGCCGCAGCAGGTGCCGGCCGTGCCGCTGAACTCCAGCTGGCCCAGCCCGAAAAGCCCAAGAAGCGCGGCTGGCTGGTCTTCGGAGTTGTTGCTGCTGCCGTTGCCGCCGGTGTCGCCGCGTGGAAGGCATCCAAGCCTGTGGAGGACCCCTGGAAGACTCCTTCACCGGTCACGCCGACTCCTGCCCCGGTGCCCGCCACCACTGTCAGTGATGTCAAGGAAAACACGGCAAACGCTGCCGGCGGCGCTGCCTCTGCTGCCGGATCTGCCTCAGCCGCCGCAGCGGAGAAGGCAGGTGAGGCAGCGGATACGGCCACTGAAAAGTCCGCAGACGCCGCTGACAAGGCCAAGCACGTGGCCGCCGACACCTCGGAGGCTGCCAAGAGCACAGCCGATGACGCAAAACCGGCCACGGAGACTGACAAGGGCAGCAGCCAGGCCTAGTTTTCCCGCAACGCACCAAGGGGCTCCGTTTCACCGCGGGGCCCCTTTTGCGTACCAGAGCCATTCCTCCCGCCGATTTTGCTGACTGCCCTCCACAGACTCCCGGGCCGCCGCAGAAGCGCGGCCACCGCATAAGGCAGGCGGTGGCCCGGGTGCTAGATTTGTAGTGATGCCAGCCAATCGACCCTCTGGGGATGCCTTGAACGACGCAGCCGAACAGCTCCGCGTGTCCATCGTCATCCCGGCTTACAACGAGGAAAGCGTGATCAGGCAGTGCCTCATCGCTGCCATCTACCAGTCCGTTCCCGCCCACGAGATCATCGTGGTGGACAACCTCTCCAAAGACCGCACTGCCGACATTGTCCGCCAGATGCAGCTTGAGTACCCGGAAGGTCCCATCATCCTGCTGAGCCAGGACCGGGAGCAGGGACTGATCCCCACCCGGAACTTCGGTCTGGACAGCGCCACCGGGGACATCCTGGGTCGCATTGACGCGGACTCCATCGTGGAACCGGACTGGGTTGAGCAGGTCCAGAAGGCTTTCGCTGACTGGTCCGTCCAGGCTGCCACGGGCCCTGTGGTGTACTACGACATGCCGATGCGCCGCTTTGGGCTCAAGGCCGACGACAAAATGCGCCAGCTGATGCTCAAGCTGGCCAAGCACCAGTACCATTTCCTGTTCGGCTCCAATATGGCCCTGCGGGCCAGTGCCTGGGAGACCATCCGCTCCGAGACCTGCCGCGACGAAAAGGACGAAATGCACGAGGACATCGATTTGTCCCTGCACCTGGCCGATCATGAGCTTCCGGTACGGTACTGGCCACAAATGGTGTCCGGGATGTCGGCACGCCGGCTGGAGGATTCCCCGCGCGACTACCGCTACTACGTCACCCGTTTTGACCGGACCTATAAAGCCCACAATGTCAGGAAGATGGCGTTGAAGGCCCCCATGGTGGTCTTCTTCTCGGTATATTTCCCGGCCAAGCTCCTCCGGGCCATCCACACGGTCAACACAGCCCAGCCCGTGCGCCGCGGCGGGCAGTAGCTCAGTCCGTCCCCAACTCCGCGAGCCGGTCCGGTGGCGGGGCCGTTCCGCGCCGCGTTGCCATTGCGGCCCTCTGGCCCAGGACCACGACGGCGAGTCCAGCCAGGATCAGGCCGAGTCCGGCGTACGTGCCGGCCGGCAGGGTCTCGTGCAGGAACACGGCAGCCAGCAGCGCTGCGCCGGGGATCTCCAGGAGGATGATCATGGAGACGATGAGCGGGCTCATGGTGGCCAGCAGGTGGTTGAATGCGGTGTGGCCCACCAGCTGCGCACAGACGGTGATGGCTGCGATTCCCAGCCAGCCTGCGGGCTCGAACCCGGCCAGGGGTTGGCCGGCGAACAGCGCCAGTACTGCCACGAGGGCGGCGCACATCCCGTAGCAAAGCGTGGTGTAGGTTCCGGTGGTCATGCTTTGCCGCGCCTTGCCCCCGGCCAGGGTGTAGAGGCCTGCCAGTGCGCCACCGGCCACCGCCAGCAGGTCTCCCGTGAGTGCCTGCGGTGAGGTTCCGAGGTCGAAGCCGGTGATGGCAACGACCCCGCCGAAGGCGATGCCCAGACCGGCCAGGACCTGCCAGCGGTGCCGGGTGCCGCGGAAGAGCTGGAAGACCGCAATCCAGGCCGACTGCAGGCAGACCAGGGCTGTTGCGGCGGCTACGGAGGTGAGCTGCAGGGAAGTGATGAAGCAGGCAAAGTGCAGTGCGAGGGCGACCGCGGCCAGGGACGACCAGCCGAACTCGCGGCGGGAAATCATGCCGAACTGGCGGGGCTCCCGGACCAGGGTGGGCGTGGCCATGACGGCCGCTCCGATGGCGTTCCGCCAAAAGGCAATG
Organism: Arthrobacter sp. NicSoilB11; assembly: GCF_019977375.1. Lineage (NCBI taxonomy): Bacteria > Bacillati > Actinomycetota > Actinomycetes > Micrococcales > Micrococcaceae > Arthrobacter > Arthrobacter sp. NicSoilB11. Next base: position 12,427 of record NZ_AP024657.1, on the reverse strand, counting down.
GCCAGGGCGCTGACGCTGGTTGCGCCAAGTGTGGCCGCTATCAGGGGGCCCGATGAGGCGACGCCGAGAACGCCGAGGGCCGCGATGATCAGATTCACGGCAACCCCCTGAAGCTCGTCCCTGACAGAGATGGAAAGCGAAAAGTCCCGGCCAGCGTTTCCGCTGACCGGGACTTCCTTATGGTGGAGGCACGGGGACTCGAACCCCGAACCCCCTGCTTGCAAAGCAGGTGCGCTACCAATTGCGCCATGCCCCCATAAGAAGCAACCCGTCAATCATACCCTAGAACCGTGGAGCCCCTGACAGGCTCCCGGTGCGGGCTCCCGGGCTAGTCCACCGTATCGGTTGACTTGCTCCAGACTGTTTTCCGGGCTTCGGATTCCTGTGCTTTCCGGTAGACCAGGATGCCTGCGATTGCCGCTGCCAGTACAAGCAACTTCTTCACATGCTCCCCGTTCCAGCCAGGTAATGGATGAATCCATCCCTGACCCTTGTTTGAAACCTGCACAGGTTCCGTGGGCGTACCAGGACTTGAACCTGGGACCTCTTCGTTATCAGCGAAGCGCTCTAACCGCCTGAGCTATACGCCCCGATCCCTCATCGGGCCGAGACATGACTTTACAGCACACCCCGGCCCGATCTCAAATCGGGCCTTTCCGCCGGTTTTGGGCCGGCGGAAATGGCTTCCTAGTCGTCGGTGAGGGTAACGCCAATGCCGCCCACCAGGGTGGCAGAAATGTTGTAGAGGACAGCTGACAGCATGGACAGCGCCGTCAACAGGACGACGTTGACCACGGCAATGATGGTGGCGAACGAGGCGACCTGTCCCAGTGAGGCCACCTTCTTCAGTTCGAAGCCACCGCTTTCAGAACCTGCGAGCGTACCGAGCAGGCTGTCCACCTGGTCGAAGATCCCGGTCAGGTCCAGAACAGTCCAGAGGACAATGGCGGCCACCACGGTAACGATTCCCAGTGCCACGGAGAGCAGGAACGCCATCTTCAGGACGGACCACGGGTCCACCTTGCTGATCAGAAGACGGGCCCGGCGGACCTTGGCCTTCGGCGCCGGCTTGACCAGGCCGGGCGTCCCCTGGCCCGGGGCCCCTTGGGCGGGACGCTGCCCCGCCGGTGCCGGGCGCTGCCCCTGAGGGCCCTGGAAGGGGCGCTGGCCGGGCTGCGCGGGACGGTCTCCCTGCTGCGGCCGCTGGCCCGGGACAGCAGGTCGCTGGCCGGGAGCGCCGGCAGGGGCTGCCGGCCGCTGCTGCGGACGTACGGGGGCGTTCACGCGGGGAGCCCCTGCAGGCCGGTTCCCGTCGGGAACAGTACTGTTCGGCTTGGGAAATGAGTCGGAATTACTCACTCGTTACCTCCGTGTTGTCTTCGTTCGGCTCAGCGTCGCCCGAGGCGTCCTCTGACTCAACGGCCGGTGATTCTTCTGCCACTGCTGGCTCGGCGGATTCCCCAGCGGTCCCGCCATCTTCAGCCAACGTTACGTCATCCCCCGAGGATTCCTCGTCCTCAAGACCGCGTTCGCTGTTGCGTGCCACCTCAATGATCCGGTCGTTCTTGTCCGGCTTGGCGAAGATGACGCCCATGGTGTCACGGCCCTTGGCCGGGACACCGGCAACGGAGGAGCGGACAACCTTGCCGCCCTCCATGACCACCAGGACTTCATCCTCCTCCTGGACAATGAGCGCCCCCACGAGGTGCCCGCGCTCTTCCTGGTACTTGCCCACCTTGATGCCCAGGCCGCCGCGGCCCTGGAGGCGGTATTCCTCCACGGCCGTACGCTTGGCGTAGCCGCCCTCAGTTACGACGAACACGAATGAGCCGTCGGTGACCACGTCGGCAGCCAGGAGTTCATCGTCCTCACGGAACTTCATGCCGGTCACACCCGAGGTGGCACGTCCCATGGGGCGCAGCGCGTCGTCCGTAGCGGTGAAGCGGATGGACTGGCCCTTGCGGGACACCAGGAAGAGGTCGTCGGTTTCCGACACAAGCTGGGCGGAGACCAGTTCATCGCCGTCGCGCAGGTTGATGGCGATTACGCCTGCGGAACGGTTGGTGTCATAGTCCTCCAGCCTGGTCTTCTTCACCAGGCCCCTCTTGGTGGCCAGGACCAGGTACGGCGCCTGCTGGTAGTCCTTCAGGTCAAGGACCTGCGCAATGTGCTCATCCGGCTGGAATGCCAGCAGGTTGGCCACGTGCTGGCCCTTGGCGTCCCGGCCCGCTTCCATCAACTCGTACGCCTTGGCACGGTAGACCCGGCCCAGGTTGGTGAAGAACAACAGCCAGTGGTGGGTGGTGGTCACGAAGAAGTGCTCCACTACATCGTCACCCCGAAGCTGGGCACCCTTGATACCCTTGCCACCGCGCTGCTGCGACCGGTAGTTGTCGCTGCGGGTGCGCTTGACGTAGCCGCCGCGGGTGATGGTGACCACCATCTCCTCTTCGGGGATGAGGTCCTCCATGGACATGTCGCCATCAAAGCCCATCAGGATCTTGGTCCGGCGGTCGTCACCGTGCTTGTCAACGATTTCGCCCAGTTCGACGCTGATGATCTCGCGCTGGCGCTGCTCGGAGCCCAGGATCGCGTTGTACTCCTCGATCAGGGCTTCAAGTTCGGCGTGCCGGTCCTGGATCTTTTGGCGTTCCAGGGCGGCCAGGCGCCGCAGCTGCATGTCCAGGATGGCCCGGGCCTGCAGCTCGTCGATATCCAGCAGTTCCATCAATCCGTCGCGTGCGGCTTCGGTGGTGTTGGAAGCACGGATCAGGGCAATGACCTCGTCCAGCATGTCCAGTGCCTTAAGGAGGGCACGGAGGATGTGGGCTTCCTCTTCCGCCTTGCGCAGGCGGTAACGGGTACGGCGCGCAATGACGTCCATCTGGTGGGTTACCCAGTGCCGGATGAACGCATCGAGGCTGAGTGTCCGCGGAACGCCGTCCACGATGGCGAGCATGTTGGCGGAGAAGTTGCTCTGCAGCTCTGTGTGTTTGTAAAGGTTGTTGAGCACCACCTTGGGCACTGCATCGCGCTTGAGGACGATCACCAGGCGCTGGCCGGTGCGGCCGGAGGTTTCGTCCCGGAGGTCGGCGATGCCTGAGATCTTGCCGTCCTTGACCAGTTCGGCGATCTTGATGGCCAGGTTGTCAGGGTTGGCCTGGTACGGGAGCTCCGTGACCACCAGGCAGGTGCGGCCCTGCAGTTCCTCAACCGCAACCACTGCGCGCATGGTGACCGAACCGCGGCCGGTCCGGTAGGCGTCCTCGATGCCCTTGTGGCCCAGGATGGTGGCGCCGGTTGGGAAGTCGGGGCCCTTGACCCGCACCAGCAGTTCCTCGAGCAGTTCTTCCCGGGTGGCGCCGGGGTTGGCCAGGTACCACTGCACGCCGTCGGCAACTTCCCGGAGGTTGTGCGGCGGGATGTTGGTGGCCATGCCAACGGCAATGCCCGAGGAGCCATTCACCAGCAGGTTGGGGAACCTTGCCGGCAGGATGGTGGGTTCCTGGTTCTTGCCGTCGTAGTTGTCCTGGAAATCGACGGTTTCCTCGTCGATATCCCGGACCATTTCCATGGCGAGCGGTGCCATCTTGGTTTCGGTGTACCGGGGTGCCGCTGCGCCGTCGTTGCCGGGCGAACCGAAGTTGCCCTGGCCAAGGGCCAGCGGGTAGCGCATGGTCCAGTCCTGGATGAGGCGGACCAGGGCGTCGTAGATGGCGGTGTCGCCATGCGGGTGGTACTGGCCCATGACCTCGCCCACCACGCGGGCGCACTTGTTGAAGGACCGGTCGGGGCGGTAGCCGCCGTCGAACATCGCGTACAGGACTCGGCGGTGCACGGGCTTGAGGCCGTCGCGGACGTCCGGAAGGGCACGGCCCACGATGACGGCCATGGCGTAGTCCAGGTAGGAACGCTGCATTTCGGTCTGCAGGTCCACTTGTTCCACACGGTCGATCAGCACGTCGCCTTCAAGAACGGTGTCCGGAGTCCCGGCCTCGGGGGCGGGAATCTCGGGGGTTTCGTCGCTCATTCTTTATTTTCCGTTTCAGGTATATGTCTGGTTCCGAATACTTTGGAGCGGGTCCTTAGATGTCCAGGAACCTGACATCCTTGGCGTTCTGCTGGATGAAGTTGCGGCGTGATTCCACGTCTTCGCCCATGAGGACGGAGAAGATCTGGTCGGCGGCAAGGGCATCGTCCATGGTCACCTGCAGCAGCGTGCGGTGGTCGGGATCCATGGTGGTGTCCCACAGCTCGGTGTAGTCCATCTCGCCCAGGCCCTTGTAGCGCTGGATGCCGTTATCCTTGGGGATGCGGCGACCGGCGGCCTGTCCCGCCACCAGCTTGGCGTCGCGTTCGCGGTCGCTGTAGACGTAGTCATGCGGCGCGTTGGACCATTTGATCCGGTACAGCGGCGGCTGCGCCAGGTACACGTAGCCGTTCTCGATCAGGGGACGCATGTAGCGGAACAGCAGGGTCATCAGCAGGGTGGTGATGTGCTGGCCATCCACGTCGGCATCTGCCATGAGCACAATCTTGTGGTACCGCAGCTTGGCGAGGTCGAAGTCCTCACCGATGCCGGTTCCGAAGGCGGTGATCATGGACTGGACCTCCGCGTTGCCCAGGGCCTTGTCCAGGCGCGCGCGTTCCACGTTCAGGATCTTGCCGCGCAGCGGCAGGATGGCCTGTGTCTCGGGGTTGCGGCCGCGCTTGGCGGAACCACCGGCGGAGTCACCCTCCACGATGTAGACCTCGCACTTTTCCGGATCCTTGGAGGAGCAGTCGGAAAGCTTGCCAGGCATGCCAAAGGACTCCAGCGGGCTCTTGCGCCGGGCATTGTCCCGGGCCTTGCGCGCTGCCATCCTTGCCTGGGCGGCGGAGATCGCCTTGCGGATGACGTCGCGGGCGGGGCCTGGGTTGCGCTCCAGCCAGTCGCCCAGGCCGTCGGTGACAACGCGCTGGACGAAGCCCTTGACCTCGGAGTTGCCCAGCTTGGTTTTGGTCTGGCCTTCGAACTGGGGTTCAGCCAGTTTGACGGAGATGACGGCGGTGAGGCCCTCACGGATGTCGTCACCCGTGAGGTTGTCTTCCTTCTCCTTGATGATGCCCTTCTCCCGGGCGTACCGGTTGATGAGGGATGTCAGGGCAGCGCGGAAACCTTCTTCGTGGGTGCCGCCCTCGTGGGTGTTGATGGTGTTGGCGTAGGTGTGCACGCTCTCGGAGTACGCGCTGGTCCACTGCATGGCCATTTCCAGGGCGATGCGGCGTTCCGTGTCCTCGGTTTCGAAGGCGATGACGTCTTCGTGGACAACCTCCACCTTCTTGCCCGAGTTCAGGTGCTTGACGTAGTCCAGCAGGCCTTCGTCGTACTGGTACACCACTGTGCGGTGCTCTGCGCTGACCTCACCCTCGGTGCTGAGGTCGTCGAGGTCCAGGTCGCCGTCCGAGTCGTCGGCTGCCGTGCGCTCGTCCGTCAAGGTGATACGCAGGCCCTTGTTCAGGAAGGCCATCTGCTGGAAACGGGCGCGGAGCGTCTCGAAATCGAACTCGGTGGATTCAAAGATCGCAGGATCGGGGTAGAAGGTCTGGGTGGTGCCGGTGGCGTCCGTCTCCTCGCCCTTAACCAGGCTGCCCTGGGGCTTGCCGCCGTCGGCAAACGACATCCGCCATACGTGCCCCTGGCGCCGCACTTCGGTGTCCACGCGGCTGGAGAGGGCGTTGACCACGGAAATGCCGACACCGTGCAGGCCACCGGAGACGGCATAACCGCCGCCGCCGAACTTGCCGCCGGCGTGCAGGATGGTCATGACCACCTCGACGGTGGGCTTATGTTCAGTGGGGTGCATGTCCACGGGAATGCCGCGGCCGTCGTCCACCACCTTCACGCCGCCGTCGGCCTGAAGGACCACCTCGATATGGCTGCAGTAGCCGGCCAGCGCCTCATCCACTGAGTTGTCCACCACTTCATAGACCAGGTGGTGCAGGCCGCGGGGCCCTGTGGAGCCGATGTACATGCCGGGACGCTTGCGGACAGCTTCCAGGCCTTCAAGCACAGTGATATCGCTGGCGCCGTATTCCCTTTGGGTGCTGGGCGCAGCCGGGGTATCAGGGGTGCGGCCATCCTCGACTGCTGTATCTGCTGCCAGAATATCTGTATTGTCGTTAGCCACAGGCGCTGCGACTCCTCTGTTCTCGATGATGGCCGGCCGGTTTCTTTTCCCAAGGAAAAGCCACCCGCCAACAGGCACAAACTTATGGCGCCGGTGACTTGCTGACGGTTGGTGCTCCACGCTCCGCACGCGGATAGCGCGCGGAGAACGGACTGGTGTCAACGTTTCATCCGCGCCCAGTTATCTGCATCGATTCTACCGCGAACAGGTCCAGATCCCTGCATTCGGAGGGCCTTCGCCGCCAGTGAACATGGCCCTCCGAGGCTCTGGGTCCCGCCTAGGGCGGCCCCGCGGTACGCCCTCCGGGTGCCTATACACGCTGCGGTCCTTACAGCGCCCTACACGCCCTCGGGCGCAGTTTCAAGAGCTGGGTGCCGGCTATCCGTACGTGTCCCGCGGCCCACGGCCGTTGACGCTGCGTCCACCCTTGCGCCAGCTGGGTGCCGAGGGGCCGAGTACCTGGATGCTGGTCACCACGCCGTCGCCCAGTTCCCGGCGGAATTTATCGAGGAGGCTGCTGCTCAAAAGCCGCAGCTGCGTGGCCCAGGCAGTGGAATCACACCGCACGTGGAGTGTGGTGTCGGTAAAGCTTTCGGGAGTGCAGTGGGCCGAGATTTCCGGCCCCACCAGTGTGGCCCACTCCGCCATGACGGAACCGACGGCCACCGGTGACGTCCAGCCGCGCTCTGCCACCAGCCGGCCAACAACTTTTCCCAGGCCCAGGGGGTCGCGGCCCGTGGAGTGGAACTGGCTGAAGCCGCGCGTGTCACGGATACCGCCCTTGGCCTTCTGCGAACCAGGCCGGGCCACCCTGCGCCGGACTTCACCGCGCGCGGCCGCGGCTTCGCGCATCCGGTTCAGCGCAGCCTGCGGGGCATCGATGTTGTCAGGCTCGCGGCCGGGCTGCGGCCCCCCGCCCTGCTCAGTGCTCATCGATACCTCCCGGGATGACCTTCACCCGCCGCCCGGACAGCTCTTCCGGAATATCGGCGTCGACGGCGGCGGTCACCAGGACCTGTTCCGCGCCGGAGACTATTGCCGCCAGTTTACGCCGCCGCTGGACATCAAGTTCGGCAAACACATCGTCCAGGATGAGGATGGGCGCCGAGCCTCCGGTCCGGGCATCGTCCAGCATCACGTAGTACGAGGCCAGCCGGAGCGACAGGCACATGGACCATGTTTCCCCATGCGAGGCATACCCCTTGGCCGGCGCCTGGCCCAGCATCAGCTCCAGTTCGTCACGGTGCGGCCCGACCAGCGATATGCCCCGTTCCAGTTCCTTCTTCCGCGACTCCGCAAAGGCCTGGACATACCGTTCCGTGAGTTGTTCCACCGATAGAAGTCGCAGGTCATCCTGCCCGTCCGAAGTACCCCCGGCAGCGGCGCGCTGCACGCCGCCGGCCGGGACGCCGTCGTCGTCCATTTGGTTCTGGAGCGTTGAACGGTAGGTGGCGTCGGCGGGCTTGGTGGCGTCCGTGAGCTCAGCATAGGCGCGGGCCAGGTGCGGGCGGAGCCGTTCCACCAGCTCCAGCCGGGCGTGCAACAGTTCCGCGCCGGCGCGGGCCATGTGCTGGTCCCACACGTCGAGGGTGGATTCATGCGCTGCGCTGAATTTTCCGGCGCGGGCCGATTTCAGCAGGGCATTGCGCTGTTTCAGGACACGGTCGTAGTCACTGCGGGTGGCGGCATGATGCGGAATAAGGCTGGCCAGCAGCTCATCAAGGAAGCGGCGGCGGTTGGACGGATCGCCCTTGACCAATGCCAGGTCTTCCGGCGCGAACAGGACGGTCTGGCAGATGCCGAGAAGATCGCGGGCACGGACCGGGTTGCTGCGGTTGATGCGGCCACGGTTGGCGCGGCCGGCATTGATTTCCAGCTCGAGGACCGTGACCTGGGTTCCGCGGACCAGCCGGGCACGCACCAGGGCACGCTCCGTGCCGAACCGCAGCAGCGGCGCATCGGAACCCACCCGGTGCGAGCTGAGCGTGGCCAGGTAGCCGATGGCCTCCATGAGGTTGGTCTTGCCGATGCCGTTGTATCCCACCAGGACGGTGACGCCCGGGCCCAGGGCAAGGTCAACCTGGGCGTAACTGCGGAAGTCGGTCAGTGAAAGGTGTTCCAGGTACACGCGGTTTTCGGCAATTCTGGGAACGCTGCTGGTTCCCGGTGGGTGCTACTTGGCGGGACGGGTGGCGTGGCCGCCAAACTGGTGGCGGAGCGCGGAAACCATCTTCATGGCAGGAGAGGTGTCTTCGCGCGATGCGAACCGGGCGAACAGCGCGGCGGTGATGGCCGGAGCGGGCACTGCGTTGGCAATGGCCTCTTCCACGGTCCAGCGGCCCTCGCCCGAGTCCTCCACGTAGTCGTCGATCGAGGACAGTCCCGGGTCCTCGTCAAGTGCCTTGACCATGAGGTCCAGCAGCCACGAGCGGACCACCGTTCCCTTCTGCCATGCCCGGAAGGTGCCGGGCAGGTCGGTGACGATGTCCTTGGCCGCGAGCAGTTCGTAGCCTTCGGCATATGCCTGCATCAGGCCGTACTCGATTCCGTTGTGGACCATCTTGGCGTAATGGCCGGCACCGATGCCGCCCACGTGGACGAAACTGTCCGCCCGTTCGCCCTCGGGGCGCAGGGCGTCAAAGACGGGCAGTGCACGTTCGATGTCGGCGGCGTCACCGCCGGCCATCAGTCCATAGCCGTTCTGCAGACCCCAGACTCCGCCCGAGACGCCGCAGTCCGCAAAACGGATCCCCTTGGCGGCAAGCAGTTCGCCGTGTTTCTGGTCTTCGGTGAACCGGGAGTTCCCGCCGTCGATGACCAGGTCGCCCTGTTCCAGTTTTTCACTGAGTTCGCTGATTACCGCGTCCGTGATGGCCCCCGACGGCACCATCACCCAAATAATCCTGGGCACCGGGACGGCAGCGATCAGGTCATCGACGCTGGCGGCATCAGTGACGTCCGGGTTCCGGTCATAGCCGGTGACCTCCACGCCACCTTTGCGCAGCCGCTCGCGCATGTTGAATCCCATTTTGCCAAGGCCAATCAGTCCAATGTGCATTATGCGGGTTCTCTTTCTGCATGGCGGGAGCCGATGAGGCGAGGGTGGCGGTGGTTGGGGCCCCATCGGCGAGGGACCCGGCCTGAGCTTGCGAAGGCTGGGAGCCGATGGGGACTAGTTGGGAAGGCGGACCGGCATCACCAGGTAGCGGTAGTCATCCTGGTCCTCGCCGTCGGCGTCTGCCTGGGCCGTGATCATGGCCGGCTTGGGCGCCGTGGTGAAGGAGAAGCGGACGAACTTGGTCTCAATGACGCTGAGGCCTTCAATCAGGTAATGCGGGTTGAAGGCAACCGTGATGTCGTCACCGGAAAGCTGGGCCTCCAGCTCCTCGGAGGCCTGGGCGTCCTCACCGGTGCCGGCGTCCAGGTTCAGCAGGCCTGAGGTGAAAGCAAGCCGGACCGGGGTGTTGCGTTCGGCCACGAGCGAGACGCGCCGGACAGCCTCCACCAGTTCCTGCGTCTGGACGGTGGCGTGGATGGGCGTGGACTCCGGGAACAGCGAACGGATTTTCGGGTAGTCACCGTCCACCAGCAGTGAAGTGGTGGTGCGGCCGCCGCTTTCGAAGCCGATAAGCCGGCTGTCGTCGTCGGACAGGGCCAGGTTGATGTCACCGCTGTTGCCCAGCGTCTTGGCCACCTCGTTGAGGGTCTTGGCCTTGACCAGGGCACTGGTGGAGATGCCCGGGGTAACCGGCTTCCATGGTACTTCGCGCATGGCGAGCCGGTACCGGTCCGTTGCCAGAAGCGTGATCAGGTCGTCTTCGATCTCCATCCGCACGCCGGTGAGGATGGGGAGGGTGTCGTCCTTGCTCGCAGCGATGATGACCTGGGAAACGGCCTGGGCAAAGGCGTCGCCCGGAACGGTTCCACTGATGGCCGGCAGGGCAGGCAGCGGGGGGTACTCGGCTTCGGGCATGGTGGCCAGGTGGAAGCTGCTTCGGCGGCAGGTGAGCGTGACTTTGTTGCCATCCGTTTCGACATCCACCGGAGCGGAAGGCAGGCTGCGGCAGATGTCGGCGAGCAGGCGGCCCGACACGAGGATGGTTCCTTCGTCCCTGATGTCCGCCGTGATTTCAAGCCGTGCCGAGGTCTCGTAGTCGAAGCTGGAGAGGCTGACCGTTCCCGCTTCAGCCTTCAACAGCAGGCCGGAGAGGACAGGCACCGGCGGCCGCGGAGACAACGAGCGGGCTGTCCAGGTGACGGCTTCTGCCAGGACGTCCCGATCGACTCTGAACTTCACGGAAGGGTGCCGCCTTTCATTGCTGCTGCCAGGTAAACCCGGGAATTTCGCAGGGAAACTCCGGAAGAAGTGGGGCGCACCCTGGCTGGTGCATGGTTCGTCGAGCTCGCAACCACGCAGAAACCCAGGGATGGGAGCGCTGCTGACAGCTTAGCCGGAAGATCCTCGATTAACCCATCCCCCGGTGTACAGCCCGGCCCGCTTTGGGGCCGGCAGGCCCCCTCGCCGGGCGTCCGGATCGATCTTGTTGTTTGAGGGAATTCAATTTTTTGGGATTCGTAGTGTTAATAACTGCTGTGGAAACTGTGGATAACCCTGTCCTGCCCCACCGTTCCGCGGTTAAGGCCTGTTCACGGACTGTGCGTTAACTGGGTTTTAAACAGGGTGTGGATGGGGACAACGTGAAGGCCGGTTTTTAACGATCCACAGACGGCTTAAGGGTTTTAAGCCCATTAACCGCGCTTGTCCCCTTAACTATCCACAGGCTTATCCACATGTCCCTGTTAATAAGGTATGGAGTGCCGGGGGCGGTGTGGATTCAGGAGTCGCGCTGTTGCTGTTTGATCCGGTTGGTCAGCTCTGTCACCTGGTTGTAAATCACACGGCGTTCGGCCATCAGTTCGCGGATCTTCCGGTCGGCGTGGATGACCGTCGTATGATCGCGGCCGCCAAGTTCCTGCCCGATCTTGGGAAGCGACATGTCAGTCAGCTCCCGGCAGAGGTACATGGCGATCTGCCGGGCGGTGACCAGTGTCCGGGTCCGGGACTTGCTGCACAGTTCTTCCATGCTGAGCTTGAAGTAGTCCGCCGTCTGTTGGAGGATCTGGGCGGACGTGATCTCCTGCGCGCCGTCGTCGGTAATCAGGTCCTTCAGGACCATTTCGGCAAGTGCCACGTCCACGGGCTGGCGGTTCAGGCTTGCGAAGGCCGTTACCCGGATCAGGGCACCTTCAAGCTCGCGGATATTGCTGGAAATCTTGGAAGCGATGTACTCCAGGGCATCATCCGGTGCCGACAAGCCCTCGCTCAGTGCCTTCTTGCGGAGGATGGCGATACGGGTTTCGAGTTCCGGCGGCTGGATGTCCGTCAGCAGGCCCCACTCAAACCGGGACTTCATGCGGTCCTCGAACCCTGCCAGCAGCTTGGGCGGCTGGTCCGAGGTGATGACTACCTGCTTGTTGTTGTTGTGGAGCGAGTTGAATGTGTGGAAGAACTCCTCCAGCGTCCGGTCCTTGCCCGCCAGGAACTGGATGTCGTCAATGAGCAGCACGTCCACGTTCCGGTACGTGGTCTTGAAGCTGGCGCCCTCATCGTCACGGATGGAGTTGATGAAGTCGTTGGTGAACTCTTCGGAGTTGACGTAGCGCACACGGATCCCGCTGTAGAGCCGCCGGGCGTAGTGGCCGATTGCGTGCAGGAGGTGGGTCTTACCCAGTCCGGAGTCACCGTAGATGAAGAGCGGGTTGTACGCCTTGGCAGGAGCTTCGGCGACAGCGACGGCGGCTGCGTGGGCAAAGCGGTTCGAGGAACCGATCACGAAGGTGTCGAAGACGTACTTGGGGTTCAGCCGGCCGAATTCATGCGACGTGCTGGGCAGCATGGGCTGCGGCTTCTGCTCGATCAGCTGGTCAGGTGCGTAGGCGGGCTCGACGACGGGCTCAGGCTCCTCATGGATGGGAACCAGATCCGTGTCGACGTCGATGGCGCAGCGGATGTCCTCGGAGAAGACGTTGTGCAGGGCATCGTCCAGGGCGTCCTTGACCTGGGTCTGCAGCACTTCCCGGGTGAGTTCATTGGGCACGGCCACCAGGAGGGTGGAACCGATGAGCCCCTGCGCCTGGGCAAGGATGACAAAGCCCCTCTGGCGGGGTGATACGCGGTGGTCCTGTTCCAGCAGGCTGACAACCCGGCGCCAGGAACTTCCGACAGTATTGGCGTGGTTGGCTTCGTCTACTGTCAT